>CP159586.1:0-4800000 GCA_046523935.1 Massilia sp. SR12
CCCATTTTTGCTCCAATATATGATTCATATACGGATCATATATTCCTTTATCCGCTTGCGCAAGAAAAAAGCCCCGCACTGGGCGGGGCTTGGTGGTGGCGCGGGGACGGGCTTACAGCACGTCGCTCGCGTGGTCGGCCAGGCGCGAACGCTCGCCGCGTGCCAGGGTGACGTGGCCGCTGTGTGCCCAACCCTTGAAGCGGTCGACCACATACGTCAGGCCGGACGAGCCTTCAGTCAGGTAAGGCGTGTCGATCTGCGCGATATTACCCAGGCACAGGATCTTGGTGCCAGGACCGGCGCGCGTTACCAGGGTCTTCATCTGCTTCGGAGTCAAGTTCTGCGCCTCGTCGATGATCAGGAACTTGTTGACGAAGGTGCGGCCACGCATGAAGTTCAGCGATTTGATCTTGATGCGCGAGCGGATCAGGTCCTGCGTCGCCGCACGGCCCCATTCGCCGCCTTCACCGTCGGACTTGTTCAGTACCTCCAGGTTGTCGTCGAAGGCGCCCATCCAAGGACCCATCTTCTCTTCCTCAGTACCCGGCAGGAAGCCGATATCTTCGCCCACCGGCACCGTAACGCGGGTGACGATGATCTCGTTATACAGCTTGGTCTCCAGTACCTGCGCCAGGCCGGCGGCCAGTGCCAGCAGGGTCTTGCCGGTACCGGCCTGGCCCAGCAGGGTGATGAAGTCGCACTCCGGATTCATCAACAGGTTCAGCGCGAAGTTCTGCTCGCGGTTGCGGGCAGTGACGCCCCACACGCTGTTCTTGTTGTGCGAGTAGTCACGCAGGGTTTGCAGGACAGCGGTCTTGCCGTTGATCTGCTTCACTTGCGCGTAGAACGGCGCCTCGCCGCTGTTTGGTTCCAGGAACACGAACTGGTTCACCAGCAGGGACGGGATGAACGGGCCGGTCACGCGGTAGAAAGTGCTGGACTGGCCGTGCTTGTTCTCCTGCCAGGACTCCATGTCCTTGCCATGCTTGTTCCAGAAGTCGTCCGGCAGCTGGACGATGCCCGAGTACAGCAGGTCGGTGTCTTCCAGTACGTGGTCGTTGAAGTAGTCTTCCGCCGGCAGGCCCATGGCGCGCGCCTTGATGCGCATATTGATGTCTTTCGACACCAGCACCACGGCGCGGCCAGGCTGCTCCGCTTCCAGCGAACGCACCACGGCAAGGATCTGGTTGTCGGCTTTACCCTGCGGCAGGCCTTGCGGCAGGTCGGCAACCTGCACCTTGGTTTGGAAGAACAGGTGGCCCTTGGCGTCCTTGTTACCCAGCTTGTTCAGCGGGATGCCGGCGTCCATGGCGTCGTCGTCGGTGTTGCTGACCAGAGCATCGAGGGTGCGCGATACCTGGCGCGCATTGCGCGCGACTTCGGTCATGCCTTTCTTGTGGTTGTCCAATTCTTCCAGCGTCATCATCGGCAGGAAGACATCGTGCTCCTCAAAGCGGAACAGCGAGGACGGGTCGTGCATCAGCACATTGGTGTCGAGCACGAACAGCTTGGTGCTGCCCAGCACATCGGCCTTGCGGCTGCTGGCGGACTTGAGCACGACTTCGTGCACCTTGTGCTTGACCGGGTGCGGCGCGTCGGCCTTGATCGGGGTGACTTTGGCGCGCGCTTGCGGTGCGGCCTTGGTGCGCGGCGGGGTCGGCACGTCGTCCGGCAGCTTGGCGACCTTCAATGCGCCCGGCTTGGCAGCCTCGCCCTTTTTCGCGGCGGTCTTGGCGGCTGGTGCCGGGGCTACTGCTTTGGCAGCAGTCTTGGTCGCCGCTTTCTTCGGCGCTGGTGCTGCCTTTTCTTCGGTAGGGAAGGGAACCGGATTCGCTCCGCTCGCCTTCGGGTAGTCTTTAGCCAGCAGCAGGGTGGCTGGCTTGCTAGGCAGTTTTGGCAGTGGCATCAGGATCTCAATCTCAAAAAGGATGCGCCCACGCGAAGGCTAACGCCGGTGCATGGAGCATCGTGGGGTAATCGGAAAAACTAAAGGATGCCTGGCGGGCGTCTGCGTCGCCCGAAAGCCGGTGGGCATTGTGCCACCGGGGACAGTGGGTAGAAGGACTTACTCGACTCAAAATCTGGCTGACACGATCAAATGTAAAGCTCCCGTTGAGCTAACACATTCGCAGCGAGGGGCCTTGCCATCAGCCCAGGGTTGCCACGAATTCCAGCACTTCATCGACGTGACCTGGTACTTTCACGCCTCTCCATTCTTTCACCAATCGGCCTTTTGCGTCAATCACAAACGTGCTTCGCTCCACGCCACGTACATCTTTACCGTACATTTTTTTCATCTTCATGACATTGAAGGCCAGGCACACCGCTTCGTCCGGGTCGGAGATCAGCTCGAACGGCAGGCCAAGTTTGGCCTTGAAGTTCTCGTGCGAGCGCAGCGAGTCGCGGCTGATGCCGTAAATTTCAGCACCGGCGGCGCTGAACTGCTCGTGCAGGTCGCGGAAGGCCATGTTCTCGGTGGTGCAGCCGGGCGTGTTGTCCTTGGGGTAGAAGAACAGGACGGTGGATTTGGCTGGACGGCCCGAGAGCTGGAAGGTCTGGCCGCTGGTCATCGCGGCGCTGAAGTCTGGGATGGTTTGGCTCATGCGCGTTTATGTGGAGGCAATGTTTTACTTTTCAATGATCAGGGCCAGCAGGGCTTTGCGGCCTTCACCCATCAGGATGTTGTAGGTGCGGCAGGCGGCGTTGGTGTCCATGCATTCGACGCCGATCTGGCGCGACAGCAGCGGCGCGGTCAGGCGCGGATGGACAAAGCGCTGGCGTTCGCCGGTGCCGAGGATGACCACGTCGGGCTGCTCGGCCAGTAGCTGTTCGAAGTGCTCGACGGTCAATTCCTCGAATTTCGCCACCGGCCAGGCGCGCGGCGCCGTTTCCGGCAGCACCAGCAGGCTGTGGTCGAAGGGCCGGCCGTTGATCTCGACTCCACCCTCGAAGTAGCCGGAAACGGTCTGGTACTGGCCGGTGGTGCTGGAGTGGAGCTTCATAATGACGATTCGCTATATTTAAATACAATAGAGATCTTATTGTAACGTTTTGCGTATATCGATGGTTGATTAAACCAATTTAATTCGGCAGAATGGGTATTTTCGCAATGCAGCATTTATACCTAAGGGATTGATTTTGCGTCCGGTTCAGAAATCCAACAAGCTTAACGAGATTTGCTACGAAATCCGCGGTCCGGTGCCTGAAAAAGCCCGCCTGATGGAAGAAGAAGGCCACAAGATCATCAAGCTCAACATCGGCAATATGCAGCCTTTCGGCTTCGACCCGCCTGATGAAATCGTCCACGACATGATCCTGAACCTGCCCAATGCGGCGGGGTATACCGACTCCAAGGGCTTGTTCGCACCGCGCAAGGCGGTCATGCACTACGCCCAGCAGAAGAATGTCGCCGGCGTCACCATGGACGATATTTACCTGGGCAATGGCGCCTCGGAACTGATCGTGATGTCGATGAACGCGCTGCTGAACAACGGCGACGAGGTGCTGGTGCCGGCGCCGGACTACCCGCTGTGGACGGCGGCGGTCAGCCTGTCCGGCGGCAAACCGGTGCACTACGTCTGTGACGAGCAGCAGGACTGGTTCCCGGATATCGACGATATGCGCAAGAAGATCACGCCGAACACCAAGGCGATTGTCGTGATCAACCCGAACAACCCGACCGGCGCCCTGTACCCGGACGAGGTGCTGCTGCAGATTATCGAACTGGCGCGCCAGCACCAGTTGATCATCTACGCCGACGAAATCTACGACAAAGTGCTGTACGACGGCGTCACCCACACCTCCATCGCGGCGCTGTGCGAGGACGTGTTCTGCGTGACCTTCAACGGCCTGTCCAAAAGCTACCGTTCCTGCGGCTACCGTTCCGGCTGGATGGTGCTGTCGGGCGAAAACAAGAAATATGCGAAGGATTACATCTGGGGCCTGAACATGCTGGCCTCGATGCGCCTTTGCGCCAATGCGCCGGGCCAGTTTGCGATCCAGACTGCGCTCGGCGGCTACCAGAGCATCAACGACCTGGTGGCGCCCGGCGGGCGCCTGCTCAAGCAGCGCGACCTGGCATACAAGCTGTTGTCCGAGATTCCGGGCGTCAGCGTAGTCAAGCCAAAAGCTGCACTCTATATGTTCCCCCGCCTCGATCCGAAGATCTACCCGATCGCGGACGACCAGCAATTCGCTTACGAACTGCTGGAAGAAACCAAAGTCCTTATCGTGCAGGGCACGGGCTTCAACTGGCATAGCCCGGACCACTTCCGCGTGGTGTTCCTGCCGAACTCGGACGATATGGAAGATGCATTCGGCCGCATCGCGCGCTTCATGGAAGGCTACCGAAAACGGCACGGGCACGGCTAACACAATCAGGGAATACGAAAGATGAAATCGATTAAAGTAGGTTTGCTGGGCGTAGGCAATGTAGGCGCCGGAACGTTCAGTGTATTGCGCCGCAACCAGGAAGAGATCCGCCGCCGCGCCGGCCGCGGTATTGAGATCGTGGCCGTATCGGCCCGTAACCTGGAGCGCGCAAAAGAACGCACAGAAGGCCAGTGCAAAGTCGTGGCAGACCCGTTCGAGATCGTCAACGATCCGGAAATCGATATCGTCGTGGAGCTGATCGGCGGCTACGACACCGCCAAGGAACTGGTGATGCAGGCCATCGCCAACGGCAAGCACGTGGTCACCGCCAACAAGGCGCTGCTGGCGCTGCATGGCACCGAGATCTTCGCCGCAGCCCAGGCCAAAGGCGTGATGGTCGCCTTTGAAGCCGCTGTCGCCGGGGGCATCCCGATCATCAAGGCGGTGCGTGAAGGCCTGACCGCCAACCGTATCGAATGGATCGCCGGCATCATCAACGGCACCACCAATTTCATCCTGTCCGAGATGCGCGACAAGGGCCTGGACTTCGCCACTGTGCTGAAGGAAGCGCAGCGCCTGGGTTACGCCGAAGCCGATCCGACCTTCGACATCGAAGGCGTTGACGCCGCGCACAAGGCCACCATCCTGTCCGCGATTGCCTTCGGCATCCCGGTGCAGTTCGACAAAGCGCATATTGAAGGCATCACCAAGCTGCAAGCGATCGACATCAAGTATGCCGAACAACTGGGCTACCGCATCAAGCTGCTGGGCATTGCGCGCCGCGCCAAAGTGGACGGCGGCGAAGGCATCGAGTTGCGCGTACACCCGACCCTGATCCCGGCCAAGCGCCTGATCGCCAATGTGGAAGGCGCCATGAACGCCGTGCTGGTACAGGGCGACGCCATCGGCGCCACCATGTACTACGGCAAAGGCGCCGGCCCCGAGCCGACCGCCTCCGCCGTGATCGCCGACCTGGTGGACATCACCCGCCTGGCCACGGCCGACCCCGAGCACCGCGTGCCGCACCTGGCCTTCCAGCCGAACGCGATGACCGACATCAAGATCCTGCCGATGGCCGACATCACGACCTGCTACTACCTGCGCATGACCGTGGCCGACCGCCCGGGCGTGCTGGCCGAACTGACCCGCATCCTGGCCGACGGCAGCATCTCGATCGACGCCATGATGCAGAAGGAACCGGCGGACGGCGAGACCCACACCGACATCATCCTGCTGACGCACCTGACGCAAGAGAAGAACGTCATCGCCGCCATCGACAAGATCGAAGCACTCTCCAGCGTGGTCGGCAACGTCACCAAAATCCGCCTGGAAAACCTGGCGTAAAACCAAATTCGGGGTCAGGTCTGGCAATCGGACAATCTATGCGCTTCGCGCATAGATTGTCCGATTGCCAGACCTGACCCCGAATTTTTTAGTCCAGGTTCCAGACGTATTGCATGCGGAACCAGGATTCATACGCCACGCCGTCCACCGTGCCCGGTGTGAAGCGGCACAGGGAGAGGCCGTTGACGGCGGCGCGGTCCAGGTCGCGTGAGCCGCTCGAACGCTCCACTTTGGCGCTCGCTACTTTGCCATCCGTGCCTACCAGGAACGCCAGCGCTACCGTGCCGGATTCTTCGTTGCGCAAGGCGGCGGCCGGGTAGGCGGGCTTGGCGCAATTCCTGGCGTCGATGACCGGCGCGACCCGTACCGGCGCGCGCTGCGCTACTTCCACTTTGCCGCCCGGGGGCGGATCTCCTTCACCAGGCCCGGTTGTGCGTGGACCTTCGATCACTTCGTCCCTGCGTTTTGCGGTGACGGTGGGCGGGGTCGTCGTGGGTTCGATGATCGGAGGGGGCACGATGATCGGCGGCTCCTTGAATTTCGGTTCATGCTTCGGCTCCTCCTTGGGTATTGGCGGCTGCGGTTTCTCTGGCACCGGCGTCACGATGATGCCGGGCGGGACGGCCGGTGCGAAGGTGATCGTGGAATTCTTCACCGCGATGAAAACCGCCAACAGGTGCACGGCCGTAACGAAGGCGATGCCCGTGTAGTTCTTGCGTGGGGTTTCGAAGTTCATGGAAGGCTCCCTTTCCGTTTGTTGGAATGATTAATTGCTAGGTGTTGGAAGCATAATCTTCCATCCAATGGAAATTGGCAAGCAATTTTTATTGCTATGCCTATCCGTGTTATCCTTCTATCCCCTAGAAGCGGATCATTCCATGGATAAGACTAAAGTGCTGCTGGCAGACGATCACCCTGTTGTAATGGGGGGATTTGCAATGGCGTTGGCCGGTTTCGGTATCGATGTGGTGGGGCAGGCTCGGACGCCGGCCGAGGCGGTGCAGGCTTACCAGGATCTGGCACCGGACGTTGCCATCCTCGATATGCGCTTCGGCGAGCAGATGACGGGGCTGGATGTAGCGCGCCAGATCCTGGCGGCCGACCCCAAGGCGCACATCATTTTCCTGACCCAGTTCGACCAGGATGCGCTGGTGAAGGAGGCTTACCGCATCGGCGCGCGCGCACTCGTCACCAAGGATTGCGATCCGGCCGAACTGGCGAGCGCTGTGCAGAAGGCGCGCCAGGGCGAGCTGTATTTCATGCCGGCGATTGCGGAGCGCCTGGCCAGCCTGTCGGTGCTGGGTGAGCAATCGCCGCAGGCGCTGTTGGATGAGCGTTCGCTGGACATCTTCCGCATGATGGCGGAGGGGCTGACCAATGCCGAAATCGCGGACCGGCTGGGCGTCTCCAGCAAAACCATCAGCAATTCCAGCCAGGCGATCAAGGACAAGCTGGGCGTTGACCGCGCGGCGGACATCACGCGCCTGGCCGTGCGCCACGGCTTGCTGCAGGCGTGAACGCCACCATCGGCGCGCTCGCTGCACGCGCGCGGCTTGGCACGCGCGGCCGCTTGTTGGCCATTACGCTGTTGCCGATGCTGGCCCTGTGTGCCACGCTGACCTGGTACCACTACCAGGCGCGCCAGGCGGAGGTGCAGGCAGAGCTGGCGGAGCGCGGGCGCCTGCTGGCCGCCGCGCTGGTGGCGAGCAGCGAGATCAGCCTGATGTACGGCCAGTTCGACGAGCTGCGCGCCACCATCAACGGCATGCTGCAAACGGATAGCGCGATCCAGCGTGTGACCCTGCTTGATTCCGACCGCAAGCCTTTGCTGGATGTGGCGGCGCGCGGCGATGCGCGGCCGGAGGCGCGCTATTACGAAGCGACCGTGCACAAGCGCCTGTTGTACGTGACCGGCGGTGGCAATCGCAATGTCGGCACCATGGGCTATGTGCAGGTGCGCATGACGCCGACCACCATGCTGCACAAGGCGCGCCAGCGTTTGCAGGTGGAGCTGGCGGTGGCGCTGGCCGGCTTGCTGGCCTGTGTCGCCTTGGCGTGGCGGATGACGAGCGGCTTTGCCGATTCCCTGCAGGCTTCGATGGCGGCGGTGCGCGCGGCGGATGCGGAGAAGCGTCGCCTGCTGCAGCGGGTCACGTCGGCGGTGGAGGATGAGCGCAAGGCGATCGCGCTGGAGATCCATGACGAATTGAACGCCACCCTGATTGCGGTGCGGCTGGAGGCGCAGCAGGTCGCGGCCCTGGCTGCGGGACTGGCGCCGCCCGATAAGGCGGATCAGGTACGCGACAAGGCGCAGGCCATCACCAAACTGGCGCTAGGCCTGTATAACAGCGGGCGCTCGCTGGTGCGCCGCTTGCGGCCGGAGATGCTGGACATGCTTGGCCTGCAAGGCGCACTGGAGGAAATGGTGCGCCAGGTTGGCAGTAGCCATCCCGCTTGCCGCTTCGTGCTGCGGGTGGACGGGGAGATCGGCGATGTCGCCGGCGATGCCGCCATTTCCGCCTACCGCATCGTGCAGGAGGCGCTGTCGAACATCGTCAAGCATGCGCGCGCCAGCCGCGCTAGCGTCGAGGTGTCGCGCCGGGGCGACGTTTTGCACCTCGATATCGCGGACGATGGCACCGGTTTCGACCCGGCGCGCACCGCAGCCGGGGTGGGCCTGGCGGGTATGCGGGAGCGGGTGCAGGCACTGGGTGGCGGTTTTGCCCTGGACTGCACTTCCGGTACGCGTATTTCCATCGATCTACCACTGTAAAGTATTAAATTGCGATACTTTGCCAAGCCGGGTTGAGCGGCTGGAAAATGTCCTGTATGTTGTCAGCACTTCCACTATTCCTGTGACGCAACATGAGCCATCCCAGCCAGTTTGACCTGCTGAAACAGCGCCGCTTCGCGCCATTTTTCTGGACGCAATTCCTCGGCGCGTTCAACGATAACCTGTTCAAGACCGCCCTGGTGGTGGCCTTGGCCTTCGATGCCAAAAACTGGACCGACCTGTCGCCCTCGCTGGTGACCAACCTGGTGCCGGGCTTGTTCATCCTGCCGTATGTGTTCTTCTCCGCCAGCGCCGGCCAGATCGCGGAAAAATTGGAGAAGGGTAGCCTGGCGCGCATCATCAAGTGGCTGGAAATCGGCATCATGGCGGTGGCAGCGTTGGGCTGGTTTACGCACAATCTGTGGCTGCTGATGTTTGCCATCCTGGGCATGGGCACGCACTCGACCATGTTTGGTCCGGTCAAATACGCCTACATGCCGCAGCACCTGAAGCCGGAAGAACTCACCGGCGGCAACGGCATTGTGGAAATGGGCACCTTTGTCGGCATCCTGTTGGGGCAAGTGTTCGGCGCCGTCATCGTTGCGCAGCAGCCGAATGGCGTGACCTGGCTGGCCGCCGCCACAGTGTTCTTTGCAGTGCTCGGCCTGGTCACCGCGTACGGCATTCCGCACACGCCTGCGCCGCAGCCTGGCCTGAAAATCAACTGGAATCCGTTCACCGAATCGATTCGCAACCTGCGCTTCTCGGCCGGTAATCGCAGCGTGTTCCTTTCCATGCTGGGCAATTCCTGGTTCTGGTTCTACGGCGCGATTGTGCTGGCCCAGTTCCCGGTGTACGCCAAGGATTACCTGAAGGGCGACGACAGCGTCTTTGTGCTGTTGCTGACCATGTTCTCGCTGGGGATCGGCGCCGGCTCGCTGCTTTGCGAGAAGCTCTCCGGCCGCAAGGTGGAAATCGGCCTGGTGCCGTTCGGCTCGATCGGCCTGACTGTATTCGGCATCGACCTGTACCTGGCGAGCCAGGGCTATAGCACTCCGGGCCAGGTGAACTTCGCGTCGATGGTGATGCAGCCTGGCGCCTGGCGCATCATTTTCGATGTGGTGATGATCGGCGTGTTCGGCGGCTTCTTCATCGTGCCGCTGTTCGCGATGATCCAGCTGCGCGCCGACCCGCAGCACCTGTCGCGCACCATTGCGGGCATGAACATCATGAACGCGCTGTTCATGGTGGTGGCGACCGGCGTGGCCATCCTGTTGTTGAAGCAGGGCTTCACCATCCCGGAACTGTTCCTGGCCACGGCCATCATGAACGGCTTGGTGGCGGTGTATATCTTCTCGCTGGTGCCGGAGTTCTTGCTGCGCTTCCTGGCCTGGATCCTGATCCATACCGTGCATAAGGTGAAGACGGTTGATGCCGACCGCATTCCGGAAGAGGGCGGCGCGGTCCTGGTGTGCAACCATGTGAGCTATGTGGACGCGCTGGTGATCGTGGCGGCCAGTCCGCGCCCGATCCGCTTCGTGATGGATCACCGCATTTTCAAGACGCCGTTCGTCGGCTGGATCTTCCGCACGGCCAAGGCGATTCCGATCGCGCCGGCCAAGGAAGACCCTTGGCTGATGGAGAAGGCCTTTGTCGATATCGCGCAGGCTTTGCATGAGGGTGAGCTGGTATGCATCTTCCCCGAAGGGAAGCTGACGCGCGATGGCGAAATGAGCGAGTTCAAAGGCGGCATCAAGAAGATCGTGGAGCGCTCGCACGTGCCGGTGATTCCGATGGCGCTGCGCGGTCTGTGGGGCCATTTGCTGAGCCGCAGCGAGGACAACCTGCTGGAGCGCGCCTTCCGCAAAGGCTTCCGTTCGCAGCTGTCGCTGGCGGTGGGGCAGCCGGTGGCGCCGGCCGATGTGAGCCCGGAACTGCTGCATAGCCAGGTGGCTGAACTGCGTGGTAATTGGAAGTAGAAAAATGTAAATCCGGACTACATACTTCTACATACAAAGGCGTCGTTCAGGCGCCTTTGGTCCTTTTTACAATTGGGTCTTTCGAAACTTTTGTGAAAAGGGCAAACAATGAAAACCATCCTGAAGACCGGCCTGTCGGTGGCTATCCTGTCGCTGCTGGCGGCATGCGGCGGCGGTAATGAGGAGAACAAGCCGCAGCGTCTGAGCATGCTGGTCGATTTCGATAAAGGCGTTACTGGCTGGACCGGCGGCACCGCCGACTATACGCCGGAGACGGCGCCGGTCAACGTCAAGTTCGAAGCGAAGGCGCTGCCGGCTCCCCTGGCCGGTAAGGGTTATCTCATTGGCGGCACCAATCAAAGCGACGACTTGTTCGTGTTCGTGAAAAAGCAATTCACCGGCATGGAAAAGAACGGTGTCTATAACGTCACCTTTGCCGTCAAGTTCGCCAGCAGCGTGCCATCCGGTTGCTTCGGCGTGGGCGGCGCGCCGGGCGAGGCGGTGTGGGTTTATGCCGGCGCTACTGGCACCGAGCCGAAAGCGATCACCACCAACGGCGGCTATATCCGCATGAATGTCGACCGTGGCAACCAGGGCGGCGGCGGCAAGGAAGGCGATATCCTGGGCAATATCGCCAACGGCCAGGCTTGCGGCGGCACCCCGGCGTTTGCCAGCAAAACCCTGAAGAGCGAGAAGCCGTTGAAGGTGACCGCTGACGCCAACGGTGCGATCTGGATTTTGCTCGGCATCGATTCCGGCTTCGAGGCGTATTCGGAAATCATCCTGCAAAGCGTGGAGCTGGACGCAGTCCCTGCCACTCTGTGATAGGCTAGCGCCGGGGCGGATCCTCCAAGCCGGCCTGTTCTTGCCTCGTGCATGGACAGCCTCTGCGGGGTTACCCCGCGGGATTTTGAAGGTCCTGCATTACGCCGCATGAGCGGCCTTGCGCTACCGCGCAAGTTTGCTCACGCATCACGAGACTCGTTGAAGGACTTCCGCCCCTTTCCGCCAGCATGGATATCGATAAACTTGCCGTGCTGGCGCTGGCCGATACCATGCTGGCGAGCGACGGTAGCATGGTCGCGCTGGTGGGGGCCTGCCAGCGTGTCTTCGCCGCCCCGCAGGCCTGGGCGCCCCGGGTATGCGCGGCGCTCATCGAGCACGCAGGCGAGAACTTCCACTACTTCAGCCGGCACGAGCTGGCCGACATTCTTTGGCAATTGCTCGGCCGCGCAGCATGCGATGCCGACACCGACACCGACACCGACACCGACGGCGACGCCGACGATCTGGCGGCCCTTGCCGCGCCACCCATCATCGCATTGCCGCCCGTGCGACACTACTGCATCGACCCGCCGCTACGCCCGGCAGCGCCGGCCTGGCTGGCTGCGCTCGCGTTGCCGCAACTGGCCACGGTTGGCGACTTGGCGGCATGGCTCGGCGAGCCGGTCGGGGCGCTGGACTGGTTTGCCGACCAATGGCGGCTGGGCGGGAAGGCGCAAACGCCGCTCCAGCATTACCACTATCGCTGGGTGCCCAAACGCAGCGGCGGGTGGCGGCTGATTGAAATTCCCAAGCAGCGGTTGCGCCGTCTCCAGCAAAAGATCCTGCACCAGTTGCTGGACCTGGTGCCACCGCATCCGGCCGCGCATGGATTCCGGCGCGGGCATTCGTGCCTCACGCATGCAGCGCTGCACGCCGGCCAGCCCGCCGTGATCCGCATGGACCTGAAGGACTTTTTCCCCAGTGTCCAGGCCGCGCGCATTCACGCCTTATTCGAAAAGCTCGGCTACCCGCCGAACGTCGCAGGCACCTTGGCCCGCTTATGCGTCAATCGCGCGCCGCACGGCGTCTTGCGCGACAGGCAGGGCGACACCGCGCTGCTGTGGAGCGAGCGCCAGGCCTTGACGACGCCGCACTTGCCGCAGGGCGCGCCGAGTTCGCCGGCACTGGCCAACCTGTGCGCTTATCGCCTCGACATGCGGCTGGCGGCGCTGGCGCAAACGCTGGGGGCGTCCTACAGCCGCTATGCCGACGACCTGGCATTCTCCGGGGGCGAAGACTTCGCGCGCGCCGCCGCCCGTTTCCACATCCAGGTTGCCGCCATTGCGTTGGAAGAGGGCTTCCGGGTCAATACCCGTAAAACCCGCCTGATGCGCGCAGGCGCCAGGCAGCAAGTCACCGGCGTGGTGGTCAACGCGCATCCGAACCTTGCACGCGACGAGTACGACAGGCTCAAAGCTGTGCTGACCAACTGTGTGCGTCACGGGCCGGCCTCGCAGAATCGCGCCGGCCACGCGGATTTTCGCGCCCACCTGGCTGGCAAAATCTCTCACACGCGCATGCTCAATGCGCTGCGGGCGGGGCGCCTGCAGGCATTGTTCGAGGCGATCGCGTGGGATCTTCATTAATGTAACGGTATGTTGCTGACTCAGCAGTCAGATTTCGGGTTGTGTTAGAATGATCGTTCATTCTAGTTCTTCTCGGAAAAAAAGATGAAAAACATGCAAAAGAATTTCGTACTGCTGGGGGCTGCTGCCGCAGTGACGGCAGTGCTCGCCGGTTGCGGCGGCAAACAAGCCGGCCCAGCGCAAGGCGCGGGCGGCCAGCAGGCGCCGGAAGTGGCGGTCTACACCGTGGCGCCGCAAGCGCTGGCCATGAGCACCGAGCTGCCGGGCCGCACCGCTGCCTTCCAGGTGGCTGAAGTGCGTCCCCAGGTCGGTGGCCTGGTGCAGAAGCGCCTGTTTACCGAAGGCTCCGACGTCAAGGCCGGAGCCCAGCTGTACCAGATCGATGCTGCCACTTACCAGGCTGCGTTCAACTCCGCCAAGGCTAGCCTGGCCAAGGCCAAGGCCAACCTGGCGGCAGCCGCGCCGAAAGTGGCGCGCTATAAAGAGCTGGTGGCGATCGAGGGCGTGAGCCGCCAGGATTACGATGACGCCATCGCCGCCCACGAGCAAGCCAAGGCCGAAGTGGAGGCCGCGCAGGCCGCCGTCGACTCGGCGCGTATCAATGTGGACTACACCAAAGTGGCGGCGCCGATTTCGGGCCGCATCAGCCGTTCCAATGTGACGCCGGGCGCGCTGGTGACGGCAGGCCAGGCGACCGCGCTGACCACCGTGCAGCAACTGGACCCGATCTACGTCGACGTGACCCAATCCAGTGAAGAGCTGCTGCGCCTGAAGCGCGAGATGGACAGCGGTTCGCTCAAGAAAGCCAACGGCCAGGCCAAGGTCACTCTGTTGCTGTCGGACGGCAGCAAGTATGCGCTGCCGGGCAAGCTGCAATTCTCCGATGTCAGCGTTGACCCGGGCACCGGCAACGTGACCCTGCGCGCGCTGTTCCCGAACCCGAAGCATGACCTGCTGCCGGGCATGTTCGTGCGCGCCGTGCTGGAAACCGGCGTCAGCGAGCAGGCCATCGCCGTGCCGCAAATGGGCGTGACCCGCAACCCGAAAGGCGAGGCCACCGCGCTGGTGCTGAACAAGGAAGGCAAAGTTGAACAGCGCGTGCTGCAAACCGGCGGCACCATTGGCGACAAGTGGCTGGTCAAGTCCGGCCTGGAAGCTGGCGACCGCGTGATCGTGGAAGGCCTGCAGAAGGTCAAGCCGGGCGCTCCGGCTGTCGTGGCAAAATCCACCCCGGCCAGCGG
Source organism: Massilia sp. SR12 (assembly GCA_046523935.1). Classification (GTDB taxonomy): domain Bacteria; phylum Pseudomonadota; class Gammaproteobacteria; order Burkholderiales; family Burkholderiaceae_D; genus Rugamonas. The sequence continues at coordinate 14,120 of CP159586.1, forward strand.
CGGCGACGCCCAGCGCCAGGCTGCGGCGCGCTAAGCGGGGAGGCTGAATCATGTCCCGCTTCTTTATCAATCGGCCCATTTTCGCCTGGGTGCTCGCCATCGTTGTGATGCTGGCGGGTGTCATGGCGATCAAAGGGCTGCCAATCTCGCAGTATCCAAGCATTGCGCCGCCGTCGATTTCGATCACCGGCGCCTATCCCGGCGCATCGGCCAAGACGGTGGAAGACGCCGTGACCCAGATCATCGAACAGAAGATGAAGGGTATCGACGGCTTGCGCTATATGTCGTCCAGCAGCGATTCCTCGGGCGGCATCAATATCACGCTGACCTTCAACAGCGGCACCAACCCGGACATCGCCCAGGTGCAGGTGCAGAACAAGCTGCAACTGGCCACGCCGCTGCTGCCTAGCGCGGTCACCCAGCAAGGCCTGGTGGTGTCGAAAGCCACCCGCAACTTCCTGATGGTGCTGGGCTTCGTCTCCGAAGACGGCAAGATGAAGCAGTCCGACCTGGGCGACTATGTGGCCGCCAATGTGATCGACCCGCTGAGCCGCGTGCAAGGCGTGGGCGACGTGATGCTGTTCGGCTCCCAGTATGCGATGCGCATCTGGCTCGACCCGCAAAAGCTGCAAGGCTTCCAGCTGACGCCAGCCGACGTGACGGCCGCCATCCAGGCGCAGAATGCCGAAGTATCGGCCGGTGAACTGGGCGGCGCGCCCGCCGTGCCGGACCAGCAGTTGAACGCCACCGTGACGGCGCAAAGCCGCCTGCAGACGCCGGAGCAGTTCGGCGGCATCTTGCTGAAGACCACCGCCAGCGGCGCCACCGTGCACCTGCGCGACGTGGCGCGCATTGAGCTGGGCAATGAGAACTACAACACCGTGGCGCGCTACAACGGCGCACCAGCGGTGGGCGTGGCGATCAAGCTGGCTACCGGCGCCAACGCGCTGGATACCGCCGATGCGGTGAAGAAGAAAGTCGAAGTGATGGGCAAGCAGTTCCCGCAAGGGATGAAGGCCGTGGTCGCATTCGACACCACGCCTTTCGTCAAGCTGTCCATTGAAGAAGTGGTGAAGACCCTGATCGAAGCGGTGATCCTGGTGTTCATCGTGATGTACCTGTTCCTGCAGAATTTCCGCGCCACCCTGATCCCGACCATGGCGGTGCCGGTCGTGCTGCTGGGTACCTTTGCCGTGCTGTTCTCGCTCGGTTACTCGATCAACACGTTGACCATGTTCGCCATGGTGCTGGCGATCGGCCTGCTGGTGGATGACGCCATCGTGGTGGTGGAGAACGTTGAGCGCGTGATGACGGAGGAGGGCTTGTCGCCGAAAGAGGCGACCCTCAAATCCATGGGCCAGATCTCCGGCGCCCTGGTGGGTATCGCCCTGGTGCTGTCCGCCGTATTCGTGCCGATGGCCTTCTTCGGCGGCTCTACCGGCGTGATCTACCGTCAGTTCTCGGTCACCATCGTGTCCGCCATGGCGCTGTCGGTGCTGGTGGCCATGGTGTTCACCCCGGCCTTGTGCGCCACCTTCCTGAAACCCGGCTCGCACGTGTCGGAGAAGGGTTTCTTCGGCTGGTTCAACCGCAGCTTTGACCGCAGCAGCACCAAGTACCAGGGCTGGGTCGGCAAGATGATCGCGCGCAGCGGTCGCTCGCTGGTTGTGTACGGCGCCTTGCTGGCCGTGCTGGCGGTGTCGTTCATGCGCCTGCCGACTTCCTTCTTGCCGGAAGAAGACCAGGGCATCCTGTTCTCCATGGTGCAGTTGCCAACCGGCGCCACCCAGCAGCGTACGCTGAAGGTGCTGGAAAAGCTGGAGCACCACTTTATGGAAAATGAAAAAGCATCGGTGGCATCCATCTTCACCGTGGCGGGCTTCTCGTTTGCCGGTAACGGCCAGAACGCCGGCCTGGCCTTCGTGCGCCTGAAAGACTGGTCCGAACGCCAAAGCCCGGAGCAGAAGGTGAAAGCGATTGCCGGCCGCGCCATGGGCGCCTTCTCGCAGATCCGCGAAGCGATGGTGTTCGCCTTTGCGCCGCCAGCCGTGATGGAACTGGGTAATGCCAGCGGCTTCGACCTGCAACTGCAGGACCAGGGCGGCCTTGGCCACGAAGCGCTGATGGGCGCCCGTAACCAGTTGCTCGGCATGGCCGCCAAGAACCCGCTGCTGATGGCGGTGCGTCCAAACGGCCAGGAAGATACGCCGCAGTTCAAGCTGGACATCGACCAGCAAAAAGCCACCGCGCTCGGCCTGACCGTGGCGGATGTGAACAAGGTGCTGAGCGTGGGCTGGGGTTCGGCCTACGTGAACGACTTCGTCGATCGCGGCCGCGTCAAGCGCGTCTACCTGCAAGGCACGCCGGAATCGCGCATGTCGCCAGAAGACTTGAACAAGTGGTCGGTACGCAATGCCCACGGCGAGATGGTGCCGTTCTCCGCCTTCGCCACCGGTCGCTGGATCTACGCCTCGCCGCGCCTGGAACGCTATAACGGCGTGCCGTCGGTGAACGTGCAGGGCATGCCGGCGCCGGGCGTCAGCTCGGGTGTCGCCATGGCTGAAATGGAAAAGCTGGTCGCCCAACTGCCAGCCGGCATCGGCTACGAGTGGACCGGCCTGTCGGTGGAGGAGCGCGATTCCGGCTCGCAGACCACGGTGCTGTACGCCATCTCGATCCTGATCGTGTTCCTGTGCCTGGCCGCACTGTACGAAAGCTGGTCGGTGCCGTTCTCGGTGCTGCTGGTGGTACCGCTCGGTATTATCGGCACGGTGATCGCGACCTGGGGCTTCCATCTGGCGAACGACGTGTACTTCCAGGTTGGCTTGCTGACCGTGGTCGGCCTGTCGGCCAAGAACGCGATCCTGATCGTGGAATTCGCCAAGGAACTGACGGAGCAGGGCATTGAGCTGCGCGAAGCCACGCTGCAGGCGGTGAAGCTGCGCCTGCGCCCGATCCTGATGACATCCATCGCCTTCGGCCTCGGCGTGCTGCCGCTGGCGCTGGCGAGCGGCGCCGGTTCCGGCAGCCAGAACGCCATCGGCGTGGGCGTGTTGGGCGGCATGCTGACCGCGACCTTCCTCGGCATCTTCTTCGTGCCGGTGTTCTTCGTGCTGGTGCGCGCATGGGTGGCCCGCAAGGCCGCGCCAAGCTCCGCGCCAGCCGCTATCGCCAAGGAGGCATGATATGAACAAGACGATCTTTACCCTTGCAGCGGCAGCCTTGCTGGCCGGCTGCAGCCTGGCGCCGACGTATGAGCGCCCAGCAGCACCGGTGGCCGCAGCCTGGCGGCAGGGCGATGCTTACAAGCCGGCGCAAACCGCCGCCGACGCCAAACCCGCCAGCGAAATCGCCTGGCGCGACTTCATCGGCGACCAGCAACTGCGCGAAGTGGTGGAACTGGCGCTGAAAAACAACCGCGACTTGCGCGTGTCGGCCTTGAATATCGAGAAGGCGCGCGCGCAGTACGGCATCGACCGTGCCGCCCAACTGCCCAAGGTGAACGCGCAAGTCGGCCAGAACGCCGCGCGCGCGCCGGGCGGCGACATCAGCCGCCAATACAGCGGCGGCCTGGCCTTGCCGGCCTATGAGCTGGACCTGTTCGGCAAACTGCGCAATATGTCGGACGCCGGGCTGCAAGCCTACCTCGGCACCGAGCAGGCGCAGCGCGCCCAGCGCCTTAGCCTGGTGGCCGAAGTGGCCAGCACCTGGCTTGGCCTGGCGGCCGACAAGGAGCGCCTGCGCCTGGCGCAGGATACGCTGAAAAGTCAGCAAATCACCTTTGAACTGAGCAAGCGCCGCTTGGAAGCCGGCGCCACCTCGGGTCTCGACATGTACGAAGCGCAAACCAGTGTGGAAGCTGCGCGCAACGACATGGCCCTTTACACCGCCCAGGTAGCGGCCGGCGAGAACGCGCTGGCCCTGCTGGTCGGTACCCAAGTACCGGCAGGACTGCTGCCGCGAGCATTGCCGAGCGCGGTCAGCACGCTGGCCGAACTGCCGGAAGGCGTGCCGTCCTCGGTGCTGCTGCAACGCCCGGACGTGCTGGAAGCGGAGCATGCGCTGAAAGCGGCCAACGCCAATATCGGTGTGGCGCGCGCAGCCTTCTTCCCAAGCATCACGCTGACCGGCAGCGCCGGTAGCGCCAGCGGCGCGCTGGGCGACTTGTTCAAGGCCGGCAGCGGCGCCTGGACCTTCCTGCCGCAACTGACCTTGCCGTTGTTCGACGCCGGCGCCAACAGCGCCAGGCTGGATATCGCCAAGGCCGAAAACGGTATTGCCGTGGCGCGTTATGAAAAGGCGATCCAGTCCGCCTTCCGCGAGGTGGCCGATGCACTGGCCCAGCGCGGCACGCTGGACGAACGTGTAGCGTCGCAGGCCGCGTTGGCGGAAGCGGCCAGCCGCAGCCACCGCATCCACGAGGCGCGCTATCAGAAAGGGGCGGAATCGTACCTGAACGCGCTGGTGTCGCAGCGCGCCCTGTACGCGGCGCAGCAAGGCCTGATCAGCGTGCGCCTGGCCAAGGCGACCAACCAGGTCACCCTGTACAAAGCGCTCGGGGGCTGGGCTTAAGGGCTAGTCGATACCGGCGGGCGGCATCCACTCCATGAGGTTGTAGATGCCGTCCACGCCCAGGATCTCGAAACCGCAACGCTGCAGCAGTCGCTGCGCCGGGCTGCCCAGCATAACGTTCAGCCGCACCGGCAAGCGCAGTCGCTCGCCCTGCGCCTGAAGGCTGCGCAGCAGGCCAAGGCCGATGCCGCGGTTGCGGTGCTCCGGCAGCAGGCAAATGTCGAGGATGCGCAATTCATCCGGCCCGTAATCGACGTAAAGCCGGCCCACCGGACGCTCGTGCTCCGTGATCAGCGCCATGTCGGCGTTCGGGTACTTGGACTGGAACCAGGATTGCTGGGCCTTGAACTGCAAGGCCTGCAGCAGGGTTTCGGTAGCATGGTCGCAGCCGCCCATGCGGGCATCGGTGCTGCGGGTGCTGGAGTACAGTTGCTGCATGAACGCCACATCGCCCGCTTCTGCGGGCCGCATCTCGATCGAGCGGGAGGTCTTGGAGGGCATATCGTTACACTCTTTCCTTGAAGAATGAAGTAACTGCCTTTCAATCATAGCACGTTGTAATTTGACAAAGTGCATTCCCTTGGACACAGTAACGCCTTATGACTGAAAAACGCCACAACGACCCAGAGCGCGCCGCCATCCGCCGCCGCCAGGTACTTGACGCCGCCGCCACCTGCTTCCGCCAAAGCGGATTCCATGGCGCCAGCATGTCCCAGATTTCCAAAACAGCCGGCATGAGCGCCGGCCATATCTACAACTATTTCGCCAGCAAAGACGCCATCATCGCCGCCTTCGTGGAGGACAACGTGGCGCGCGTGATGGAGATCATCCGCAAGATAGAAAGCCAGGCCGACCCGCTGCAAGCCATCCTCGACGATGTAGAGCAAAGCGTGCCGGAGAACCTGAACCCGGACCACTGGGCGCTGCCGCTCGAAATTTCCGCCGAAAGCGCGCGGAATCCCGTGATCGCCGCGCTGAGCCACGACGCCGACCGCCGCACGCGAGCCCGTTTCCTCGCCGTGCTGAAAGCCGGCCGCGCCATGCACGGCCTGAGCGTGGACGACGCCACGGTGGAAGGCCGTATGGAGGCTGTGATTTCGCTGTACCAGGGCCTGCATCTGCGCGGCGTGTGCAATCCGCATATTCCGGTTGCCACGCTGGCCGAATCGTTCCGCATCGCCCTGCGCGCACTTTTACTCACCTGAGGACAAGAGATGGCCGATTACGTTTTCCCGCCGCACCTGGTCGCGGCATTGCATATCGCCGGCACGGATGAACGCTTCCCGGTACGCCGCGTGTACTGCGTGGGCCGCAACTACGCCGGCCACGCGCGCGAAATGGGTTCCGACCCGGAGCGCGAACCGCCGTTCTTTTTCTGCAAACCGGGCGACGCGGCTGCTGTGGTGCCGGTGGCACGCGGCGCGATGGCAGAGCTGCCGTATCCACCGCAAACCAGCAATTTCCACTACGAGTGCGAGCTGGTGGTGGCGATCGGGCAGGGCGGCCGTGATATCAGTGTGGACGACGCCATGCGGCACATCTTCGGCTACGCCGTGGGCCTGGACATGACGCGCCGCGACCTGCAAGGGAAGATGAAAGATGCCGGCCGCCCGTGGGAAATCGGCAAAGCCTTCGACTACTCCGCACCGGTCGGCGAATTGCGCCGCGCGGCGGAAGTGCAGGGCATTGAAAGCGCCGCCATTGCGCTGGCGCTGGACGGCGCCATTCGCCAGTCCAGCAGCACCGACCATATGATCTGGTCCGTGGCCGAGACCATCGCCAACCTGTCCACCCTGTTCCGCCTGGAACCGGGCGACCTGATTTTCACCGGCACCCCGGAAGGCGTGGGCGCCGTGGCGCGCGGCCAAGCGCTGACCGGCAGCATTGAAGGCCTGGCCAGCCTGTCGGTGAGCTTCGTTTAATTGCCAGCGGCGGCCAGCGCCGCCGCAATCGCCCGCAATCCATCCAGCGCCCCGGCCGCGATGCCCACATCGGCAGTGCTGCCGACCGCAAACTCGCGCGGATTGATGCGCACCATGCGGCCACCGCGTTGCACGACGCTGTGGCCGAACTGGCGCACCGAAGGAATCGCCGTCCCCGCACCCAGTTCGATCACCAGCGGACGGCGCACCCGCTCCAGCCAAGCCTCCAACCGCGCCGCCTGCAGTTCGCTGCGGCGCTCGATCCAGTTCCAGTCGCCGAACATCAGGATGTTGGGCCGCGCCAGTCCACCGCACTCCGGACAGCGCGGCGCCTCATTGCGCAGGCGGCAGGCATCCGCATCCACGTCCGGCAGGAATTCGTCCGCCGCCCAGATTTTGCTGCAGCACGGCTCCAGGCACTGCAAGTGGTGGATCGAACCGTGGCACTCATGGATGGAACGCTGGTCGAAACCCGCCTTCTGGAACTGCCCGTCCACATTGCTGGTGAAGACAAAAGTGCCATGATCCAGCGCCGCGCCCCAGCCTTGCAGCAAGGCGAAGCCCTCATGCGGCACGGTCGCGCGATACAGTGCAAGGCGGTGGCCGTAAAAGCCCCAGGCCAGGGCCGGGTCCTCCTGGAAGGTGCGCGGCGAGGCCACGCTGGTGAACTCCATCCGCGCCCGGCTCAGGGCAGGGTAGGCCTTCCAGAAGCCCTCGTTGCCGCGAAAATCCGGCAAGCCGGAGTCCACACCCATGCCCGCGCCGGCCGCGATCACCAGTCCGTCGGATTGCGCAATTAAGTCGGCCGTACGCGCCGCCAGGTCAGAGTCGATCAGCATTTGTGTAGTGTGCGGTAACTTTGACAAAATTTCAAATCGCTCTGCTATAATCCGAAGCTCGAGTCGGGGCGTAGCGCAGCCTGGTAGCGTACCTGCATGGGGTGCAGGGGGTCGGAAGTTCGAATCTTCTCGCCCCGACCAAACAAATTAAAGGGTTACAGTTTTAGACTGTAGCCCTTTTTTGTTTTTCGGATGTACCGCTAAGTTGATGTCTTCAGCGAGAAGATCGGGGGGCAAATGCTACAATCCGCTGCCTCCATTCACCTGTAAAAATATGTACGACTCCGTTCCCTTCGATCCACCGTTCACGATTAAGATCTCCGGCCCAGAAGGCGAGCGTTGGGTAGAGGTACGCGAGGACGGCACGGAGGTCCCATGCAATGCGCCTTTGACTTGGCCATTGAGCTCCATGGAACCGGCAGCCGCTTCGGCCCCTGCTTCGGTCAATTCAAGCAAGCCTAAAAACACTTTTCTCAAAGTGCCATATGCCGAGAAGGATGAGGCAAAGCGGCTCGGCGCGAGATGGGACCCCACTCGCAAGAAGTGGTACGTTCCGCAGGGCGTGGATGCCGCGCCGTTCAGCCGCTGGATCGCCGGGGATTAAGTGGGCGAGAAGCCTTTCATCTGAACTCAGGTGTGATGTCGCGCGACGTTCAAAAAAATAACTGAAAAACTTGAACCGCAATGTCGATTTGCGGCAAGCTCACGCGTCGTGTGATTACCAACTACTTAGAGAGGTCAACCATGAACAAGCAAATCTTCGTCAACCTGCCAGTTAAAAACCTGGAAAAATCCAAAGCCTTCTTCGCCGCCCTGGGCTACACCTTCAACCCGCAGTTCACCGATGAAAACGCGGCGAGCATGGTGATTCAAGACGGCAGCATCTATGCCATGCTGCTGGTGGAGGACTTTTTCCGCACCTTTACCTCAAAGCCGATTGCCAATGCCAAAGAGGCGACCGAGGTGCTGGTTTGCCTGTCGTGCGAAAGCCGCGAAGATGTCGATGAGTTGGTACGCAAGGCGGTGGCGGCCGGCGGTAAGACGCCGCGTGAGCCGAAGGATTACGGTTTCATGTACGCCCACGGCTTCGAAGACTTGGACGGCCACATCTGGGAGTTGGTCCATATGGTGGAAATGCCGCAGAAGTAATGAATTCTTCAGCTTGGTGACAATCGAATAGAATCCTGGCGATCTTGCTCGCTAAACTAGTAGGTGAGCAAGTTTTCCGGAGATCATCGTGCTGTCTTCCTGGGTTCGTTGGCTATTGATTGCCACCATAGGCCTCGCAGCGTCCTTGTATGCCATGGATACGGTGCGGGTGGCTTCTCTATTGCCAGTTCCGGCGCCTGCAAGCCAGGCGGGTGATCCCCAGAGGAACGAACGTCAGCCTGCCAATGCGGTCGCCAAAGCATCCCAGATGGATAAGGTGGCCGATGCCATGGCTGGCAACTAGCGGGGCACGATGCGTATTGCGGTTTTGTCGGATATCCACGGAAACCTGTGGGCTTTGGATGCGGTGCTGGCCGACCTGGCGCGGCGCAATGTCGATGTAACGGTCAACCTGGGCGACATCCTGTCGGGCCCTTTACTCCCTGCGGAAACTGCTGAGCGCTTGATGGCGCTAAGCTTGCCTACGATCCGTGGCAATCATGAGCGGCAAATCCTGGAACACGATCCTGCGCGCATGGGGGCGTCCGACCGTTGGGCGCATGAGCATATCGCGCCTGCGCACCGGGAGTGGATTGCTGCGCTGCCGGCGTCCTTGCGTCTAGCGGAGGATGTGCTGCTGGTGCATGGCACGCCGGGTTCGGACCTGGTGTATTGGATGGAGTCGGTCGATGCTGCGGGGCAGCGGCCGGCGACCTATGCCGAGGTGCTGCAGCGGGCCGGCGATGTGCAGGCTTCGCTGGTGCTATGCGGGCATACCCATGTGCCGCGTTCAGTGCTGTTGGGGGAGGGGCGGCTGGTGGTCAATCCGGGGAGCGTCGGCTTGCAGGCGTATTCGGATGAGCATCCGTTTCCGCATAAGGCGGAGAATGGGACGCCGCATGCGCGCTATGCGATTGTGGAGCGTGCGGCGTCGGGCGGCTGGGCGGTGGAGCAGTATGCGGTGGTGTATGACTGGGAGGCGGCGGCGCTGGTGGCCACGTGCAACGGGCGGCCGGAGTGGGCGTATGCGCTGCGGACGGGGCGGATGTCAGTATAGGGCGAGCACTTTGGCGTACATGGCGAGGATCAGGCCGGCCAGGGTGAGGATGGCGCCGCTGGTCCAACGGAAGCCGGCGTTCATGTCCTTGCGTAGCTCGGCAAATTGTTGGTCGGTGTGTTTGCGGTGATCGGCAAACTTCTGCTCGTCGCGAATGCGTTGCTCCTCGGAACTCTTGCGGATTTCGGCGACCATGTGATCTGTGTGCGCGCGTAGCTTTTCGTCCTGCGCGTCGAAATGCGCGCGCTGTTTTTCGATTTCCCCATCAAAATGCTTGCGCTGATCGGCGGTGTGCGCCTCAAAATGCTCACGCTGGGTATTGATTTGCTCCTGCAGCTTTTGCACCTGCGCGTCGGTATGATTGCTCAGCTTTTCAACTTGCTTTTCGGTATGCTTGCGCAACCCTTCAACTTGCGCATCGGTATGCTTGCGCAGCCCTTCAACTTGTTCGTCAGTATGTTCGCGTAGAGCTTTGACCTGTTGATCGGTATGGATGCGGTTTTCGATGTTGCACTTGTGTAACTCGGTGAGGATACGTTCGTTAAATCCCCTGAGTTCCGCGATCGTGATGCTTTGCGATTCCACATTCACCTCCAGCTTTGCAATCTTTTCGTCGTGCGCCATGGCCGCCTCCATTGGTGATTGCGCCACTTTGACGCAACACTGGGGGCGGTGTTTTGAGCTTGGACAGTAAAGCTGGCGGAAAGTTCCGGGAATTTTATCCGGGTCGGTGGCTGACTTCGATCTGGATGTCGCCGGGGGCCTGGCACCAGAAGGCGAGGCAGCCGTAGTTGACGGCGGGTGGGACGGGCAGGGGGAGGCCGGCGTCGGCCAAGCGTTGGTAGGCGGCGTGAACGGCCTCGTCGGATGCTTGCAGGAAGCCGATGTGGAAGCCTGGCGGGTAGTCGGCCTTTTCGACATGCTGCAGGATGAGCGCGAAGCCGTCTTCGCCGCGCAGGATGGCCATGCTGGCGGCCGGCGCGCCGATGCGCTGAAAGCCAAATCCGCGCTGGAAGTAGTCGGCGGCGCTCTCCAGGTCGGTGACGGGCAAATCTATATGGTTGAGCCTCATTGTTGATGTCCGGTATTAGTGGCATATTTCTATCCTATGCCAGAAATGCAGGAGAGTCTCATGCCGAAACGCCTGTTGTGCGCGCTAGCGTTGCCCCTGTGCTGCGCTGCCGGGGAACCCGATGACTGGATCGCCACCGACCGGCCCGATTTTGTGGATGCGCCTGCGGTGGTCGGCAAGGGGCGGCTGCAGTTGGAAACGGGCTGGCTGCGGTCGACGGAAGCGCGCAGCACACCGTGGATGTTGCGCGTCGGCGTGTCGGACGCGGTGGAACTGCGGCTAGAGTCGGATGGTCGCGTGATGGAGCGGGACCGGGATCGCCTCGGCGCGGCCCGTGCGCGTGGCTGGGGCGATACAGCCTTGAGCGCGAAGTGGCGCTTGCGCGAGGCGGATGGTGACAGCGGCGCGCCGGCGGTCGGGCTGGTCGCGCAGGCGGACTTTGCGACCGGCTCGCGCGGCTTCAAGGGCAACGGCACGCGGCCTTCGTTGCGGCTGCCGCTGGAATGGGACTTGCCGCAGGACCTGAACCTGGGCGTCATGCCGGGCATCTACCGGGATCGCGACGACCAAGGGCGCCACGTGCCGGTCGGGCAGTTCGGCATTACGCTGGCGAAGAACTTTGGCGAGCGCGCCTACACCTTCATTGAGCTGGCTACGCCGCGCATCGCACGCGGCCGCGATGGCGGCAGTATGGCAAGTTTCGATTTCGGCGGCGGTTATTCGCTGACGCGCGACCTGCACATGGATGTCGGCGTGATGCTGGGTTTGAACCGCCGCACGCCGGACCGCGCGCTGACTATCGGCCTCTCGGTGCGCCTGTGACGAAGGGCATGCCGGGCCAGGTGGTGCTGGTGCTGCAGGGCGGCGGTGCGCTGGGCGCATACCAGCTCGGGGTCTATCAGGCCATGCACGAAGCTGGTGTGGAGCCGGACTGGGTGATCGGCACCTCGATCGGTGCGCTGAACGGCGCCATCATCGCCGGCAATCCGCCCGAGCAGCGTTTGCCGCGCCTGAAGGCGTTCTGGAAAGCCATGGAGCGGCATGATGTTTTCGCCGGGCTGGTCCCGGCGCTCGCGAATGCGCTCACGCTGGCGCAGGGCATACCGGCGTTCTTCGAACCGAATCCCATGGCATGGTGGAATCCTGCCGCGCCGCTGGGCGTGGAGAATGCCGCCTTCTATCGCACCAACGCTTTGCGCGCGACCTTGGAAGGGCTGGTGGACCTGGATTACCTGAATGAGCGCCACACGCGCCTGACCGTGGGCGCGGTGAATGCGCGCAATGGCGTGATGCGCTACTTCGACTCGCGCAAGGAGGCGCTGGAGCTGTCGCATGTGATTGCGTCCGGCGCGATACCGCCGGCTTTTCCGGCCGTGCGCATCGGCAGCGAGCCGTATTGGGATGGCGGTATTTATTCGAACACGCCGATCGAGGCGGTGCTGGACGACGAGCCGCGCCGCGATTCGGTGATCTTTTCGGTGCAGGTGTGGAACCCGGACGGCAGCGAACCGCAAAGCATCCTGGACGTGCTGGAGAAGGACAAGGAAATCCAGTACGCCAGCCGCGCCAGCCATATCGAGCAGCAGCAAAAGCTGCATCGCCTGCGGCGCGTGATCCGCGAACTGGCCCTGAAGCTGCCGGAAGCGGCGCGCCAGTCGCCGGAGGTGCGCGAGCTCGCGCTGTGGGGCTGCGGCACGGCCATGCATGTGGTCTTGCTCAAGGCGCCGCGCCTGAGCTGCGAGGACCACACCAAGGATATCGACTTCTCGAGCGCCGGCATCAGCCAGCGCTGGCAGGCCGGCTACGCGGATGCGCAGCGGGCGTTTGCGGCCAAACCCTGGGATGCCGGGGCCGACACGTTCGAGGGGATTGCCATACACGAGCAATTTTAACTATCGGTTTCATAGGTTTAATTAAATTTATTTATCGCTCGTGTCTCTTTAGAATGATTCCACCGATCACCAGAAGGAGCCAGTAATGAGCCAAGACCCTATCACCACCGCCTCCGGCATTCCCGTCGCCGATAACCAGAATTCCATGACTGCCGGTCCGCGTGGCCCCGTCCTGCTGCAGGATTTCCACCTGATCGAAAAGCTCCAGCATTTCAACCGCGAGCGCATTCCTGAGCGCGTGGTGCACGCCAAGGGCTCCGGCGCTTACGGCACCTTCACCGTCACCCACGACATCAGCAACTACACCAAGGCCAGGCTGTTTTCGGCCATCGGCAAGCAAACCGAAACCTTCGTGCGCTTCTCCACTGTGGGCGGCGAGCGTGGCAGTGCCGACACCGAGCGCGATCCGCGCGGCTTCGCGGTGCGCTTTTATACGGAGGAGGGCAACTGGGACTTGGTGGGCAATAACACGCCGATGTTCTTCATCAAGGATGGCATCAAATTCCCGGACTTCATCCACACCCAAAAGCGCGATCCGCAGACCAACCTCAAATCGCCGACCATGATGTTCGATTTCTGGAGCAAGACGCCGGAATCGCTGCACCAGGTCACCATGCTGTTCAGCGACCGTGGCACGCCGGATGGTTATCGCCATATGGACGGTTTCGGCAGCCATACTTTCAGCCTGGTCAACGCGGCGGGTGAGCGCGTTTATGTGAAGTGGCACTTCAAGACCCTGCAGGGCATCAAGAACCTGAGCGCGGCGGAGGCGACGCGCCTGGCGGGGGCAGACCCGGACCACGCGCAGCGCGACTTGTTCAACGCGATCGCGGCTGGCGACTTCCCGCAGTGGGAGGTGAAGGTGCAGGTGGCCACCGAGCAGCAACTGGCGGCGTGGGAACAGCGCACGGGCTGGAATCCCTTCGACCTGACCAAGGTGTGGCCGCACGCGGACTTCCCGCTGCTCTCGGTCGGCTTGCTGGAGCTGAACCGGAATCCGGTGAACTATCACGCGGAAGTGGAGCAGGCGGCGCTGTCGCCGGCCAATGTGGTGCCGGGCATGGGCTACTCGCCGGACAAGATGCTGCAAGCGCGTTTGTTTGCCTATCACGATGCGCAGCTTTACCGCGTGGGGACCAACCATCAGCACCTGCCGGTGAATGCGCCGCGTTGCCCGTTCCACAATCAGCAGCGCGACGGGGCGATGGCGCTGGGCCATGGCGGCGCGCAGCAAAACTATGCGCCGACCGAGGCGGCGGGCAGCAATCCGCAGGGTATGGGGCATGGTGAGCCGGCGCTGGCGCTGAACGGTGAGGCGGGGCGTTACGATGGGCGCGGTAAGGAGGATGATTACACCCAGGCTGGTAATCTGTTCCGTCTTTTGCCGGCACAGGAGAAGTTGAACCTGTTCGACAATATTGCCGGGCCGTTGAGCCAGGTCAGCGAGGAGATTATCCAGCGGCAGTTGGGGCATTTCGATAAGGCGGATGCGGCATACGGGGCGGGCGTGCGGGCGGCTTTGAAGGCGCGCGGACGGAATGTCGACTGAAAACCGGGAAACCGGAAAACCAGGGTCCGGCCCTAAGGGCCGTACCCTGGTTTCCTGGTTTGAATGTGTACAATAGCGGTTCCGATCAACCCCAGTATCTGAACGGGACCGCAATGACCATCAAAATCAGCCAGAATTTCGACTCTGGCGCCATCGAAGTAGTCCGCGCCGACAACGCCGCGAACATCGAACTGAATCTCCGCAAGGACAACGCCGCCGACATCCACCAATGGTTCCACTTCCGCCTGCAGGGCGCGCGTGGCGAGGCGGTGACGATGAAGTTCCTGAACGCCGGCGACGCAACCTATGCCAAAGGCTTCGAAGACTACAACGCTGCCGCCAGCTACGACGGCGAAAACTGGTTCCGCGTCCCGACCTCCTTCGATGGCAAGGTGATGACCATCAAGCACACGCCGCATAACGACAGCGTGTACTACGCCTATTTCGAGCCGTATTCGTGGGAACGCCACCTGCGCCTGCTGGGCGAAGTGGCCGAGAACCCGATCGCGCGCGTGCTCGATATCGGTTCGTCGATCGAAGGCCGCGACATGAACCTGGTCGTGATCGGCGAGCCGGAAGCGGAAAAGAAAATCTGGTTCATCGCGCGCCAGCACCCGGGCGAGTCGATGGCCGAGTGGTTCATCGAAGGCCTGATCGATTCCCTGCTGGACGATGCCAACCCGATCGCGCGCAAGCTGCTGCAGCGCTGCTGCTTCTACATCGTGCCGAACATGAACCCGGACGGTTCGATCGGTGGCAACCTGCGCACCAACGCGGCGGGCGCCAACCTGAACCGCGAGTGGATGACCCCGACCCTGGAGCGTTCGCCGGAAGTGCTGTGCGTGAAAGAGAAGATCCACGAAACCGGCGTCGATATGTTCTTCGACATCCACGGTGACGAGGCGCTGCCTTACAACTTCGTGGCCGGCAACGAGATGCTGGAGAACTTCACGCCGGAGCAGATGGCGCGCCAGAAGAACTTCATCGACCGCTACAAAAACGCGACGCCGGACTTCCAGGATGCGGTGGGCTACGCGCCTTCCAAGTACAAGGAAGACATGCTGACCCTGGCCTCCAAGTACATCGGCCACCACTTCCAGGTGCTGTCGCTGACGCTGGAAATGCCGTTCAAGGACAACGCGGACCTGCCCGTGCCTGCCGTGGGCTGGAACGGTGCGCGCAGCGCCGCGCTGGGCGCCTCCATCCTGCAGCCTATCCTGCTGTCGCTGGACGAGTAAGCTGCCCTGGCCATGGCTGCGTCGGACGATGGCTTCCCATGGGTGAAGCTGCTATTGCTCTTCAACGTAGCCTTGCTGGCCTTGCTCTTCAACCCCTGGGAAGGCCCGGGGGTGTTCGGCTGGGTGATCGCCGCCATTGAACTTAGCGTGATCGTTCTCTGGCTGTTTCCCGTATTTTTGTACCAGACTTTAGTCAAGCGGCGACAAGTGCGCGAGAGTTTCCGGCGCGCTGCGAAGTCCTTGACCGAGGTGCTGACCTATTTGTAGGCTATCCGATTCAATTATGGGCGTAGAGATCGAACGTAAATTCCTGGTTGCGGGAGAGGGCTGGCGGGCGCAAGGCGAGCCGGTGCTGCTGCGCCAAGGGTATCTGTCTTCGCATGCGGAGCGCACGGTGCGCGTGCGCATTGAGGGCGGGCGTGGGGTTTTGACGATCAAGAGCAAGAATGTGGGTGCGGCGCGCGGGGAGTGGGAGTATGAAATTCCTGTCGCCGAAGCGGCGGAGTTGCTGGATGGCTTGTGCGAGCGCCCGCTGATAGAGAAGTATCGGCGCCGCATTCCTTTCTGCGGCTTTGTGTGGGAGGTGGATGAGTTCCTCGGCGAGAACGCCGGCCTTGTCGTGGCGGAGATCGAATTGCCGACGGAGGATGCCGTTTTCGACAAGCCGGACTGGGCGGTCGATGAAGTCACCCACGATTTGCGCTACCTCAATTCACGCCTGATTAAGCAGCCGTATTCCACTTGGAAGTGATCCGTGTCCGGCGTATGCTGGATCTATGGACATGGAAAAAGACTTCGTTGAGTTCAAAGCGCGCGTCGAGGCCATCTTGCCAACTTTGGCAACGAGGGCAGACGTGGAAGCAATGCGCGCCGACGTCACGCGCTGGATGCTGGCGACGGTGATTGGCTTGTTCATTGGATTTTCCGGCTTGATTGTGGCGCTTACGCGCGGTCCGGCTCCAGCACCAGTAGCAGCGGCCGCGCCCGTAGCGCAATGCCAGCCGTGCGCACCGCCCAAGGCTGTAGCCCAGCCCCAAGGAAAAAGCCCGCGTTGATCGCGGGCTTTTTGTTTAGTGGAAGTGCTCGGTGCCGGTGGCGGCGTCTTCGGGCATTTCGGCGTGGACCAGTTCTCCGCTTGGGTCGGCGAATAGTGGGGCGCCGCAGTCGTCGCAGTATTCGGCGATGTACTTTTCACCCAGCTTTTTCACCAGCGTGACGCCGGCAGTGTTCAGGTGCTCGACGATTTCCTCGACCGGCGTGCGCGGCTTGAGCAGCTCGGCCATGCTGCCGGACAGGCCTTCGGGCGGCGTGCCGTCTTCGTCTTCCTGGCCGTACAGCGGCCACACCACGCCGTACATCACGTCGCTGTCGGAGCGGCGGGTGAAGGCGACGCGGTATTCGTCCACCTGGCCATCCGGCGCCGTTTCGTCGCCGAAGCCGGCGATCACCGCGCGCAGTTCGGAAGCTTCGCAATCGAGCGAGTGCGTCAGGTAGTGCACGGCAGCGCGGATCGATACCGGGCGCACCGATTTGTCGGCTTCGCGGCAGGCGGTGTAATAGGCTTCCGGCAGCAGCAATTCGATGCCACAGCCTGGCAGCAGGCGTGCCACGGTGGGGGTGGCTTGCGCAGTCCACGCAGCCAGCGCATCGCGCCGCGCATCGGCCTGGGAGGCGTGCAGCGCCGGCATCTGCCAGCGGAACAGCGGGCCGTTGTGCGGGGCGACCACGGCCACCATCAGGTAACGGGTGTCGGCCAGGAAGGGCGCCGTTTCCGCCTGTTTGGCGTCGGACTTGATGGCCTGGCCTTTCAGCGCCGCTTGCGCCAGCTTGTGCACCTTCGAATAGGCTTCGGCGTGGGTGCGCGGCAGCTGGTCGATCGAATACAGGCTGGACGACATGGCCATGTGCGTGCCATCGGCCAGCAGGTGGGCGGAGAAGTGCGCCGACAGGGTGTTCAGGATGTCGGACGGGATCTGGCCGGAGGCGATCGAGAAACGGGTCCAGGCCAGCACCGGGGCGGCGACCAGCAGGATATCGTACTCGCGCGACTCGCCGTCGACCTCCACCACGATGGTGTCGGATTCGCTGACCGCTTCCACGCCGTCCATCAGGATGTCGTAGGCGGGCAAATCCACGCTGAACAGCGAATTCAGGGCGGAATCGACCGTATCCTGGTGGCCGGTGCGCAGCAGTTTATGCAGCTGGATATCCAGCGCCCGTTCCCAGTGCCGCTCTTCAATGCGGCTGGCGGCCTGGCCAAGGGCTTGGGCGAGGGAGATAAGGCGCTGGCTGTCGGCAGATAATTTATGGGTTGAATCTTTGGATGGGCGACGCATAGCGCTTTTCTTAGTCAAAAAGGAAACTTGTTACGCCTATTGTAGTGGATTCGGAAAGGATTGGCGGTGCAATAAAAAAATGGGGACGTACCCCATTTTTCGAGCAATAAAAAACGCCACCCGAGGGTGGCGTTTTTGTTGCTCAATAAATGGGGTACGTCCCCATTTTTTAAGCGGCCAGCAGCTGGCGCAGCACGAATGGCAGGATGCCGCCGTGCTTGTAGTAGTCCACTTCGATCGGGGTGTCGATACGCAGCAGGACTTGCACTTCCTTCTTCGAGCCGTCGGCGCGGTGGATCACCAGGGTGGCTTGCTGTTGAGGCTTGATCTCGCCTTCCAGGCCCTTCAGGTCATACACTTCCTTGCCGGTGATGCCCAGCGATTCGACCGAGTCGTTGCCGATGAATTGCAGCGGCAGCACGCCCATGCCCACCAGGTTGGAACGGTGGATGCGCTCGAAGGAGCGGCAGATCACAGCCTTCACGCCCAGCAGTTGGGTGCCTTTGGCCGCCCAGTCACGGGAGGAGCCGGTGCCGTATTCTTCGCCGCCGAAGATCATGGTCGGGGTGCCTTCCGCCACGTACTTCATCGCTGCGTCGTAAATCGACAGTTGCTGGCCGGATGGCTGGTGGATGGTGATGCCGCCTTCGACCGCAGAACCGTCGGCCTTGGCCGGGATCATTTTGTTCTTGATACGCACGTTGGCGAAGGTGCCGCGCATCATGATCTCGTGGTTGCCGCGGCGCGAGCCGTAGGAGTTGAAATCGGCCTTCATCACGCCGTTTTCTTTCAGCCACTTGCCTGCAGGGCCGTCTTCCTTGATCGAGCCTGCTGGCGAGATGTGGTCGGTGGTGATGGAGTCACCGAACACGCCCAGTGCGCGCGCGCCCTTGATGCCGGCTTCCGCGACTTTCGGGGTCATCGCGAAGTCATCGAAGAACGGCGGTTCAGCGATGTAGGTCGAATCAGGCCAGTTGTACACTTGGCCTTCGGTCGAGGACACGTTTTCCCACAGCTTGCCTGGGTTGCCCTTGACGTCGGCGTAGTTGGACTTGAAGACTTTGGAGTTCATCGCGAACTTCATCAGCTTCTGGATCTCGGCGGAGGTCGGCCAGATGTCACCCAGGTACACGTCCTTGCCATCCTTGCCCTGGCCGACTGGTTCGGTCATCAGGTCGCGGGTCACGTTGCCGGCGATCGCGTAAGCGACGACCAGCGGTGGCGATGCCAGGAAGTTGGAGCGGATGTTCGGGTGGATACGCGCTTCAAAGTTACGGTTACCGGACAGCACCGCAGCAGCAACGATGTCGTTGCCGGTGATGGTGGCGTTCAGTTCCGGGGTCAGGTCGCCAGCGTTACCGATGCAGGTGGTGCAGCCGTAAGCGGTCACGCCGAAGCCCAGTTTTTCCAGGTATGGCAGCAGGCCGGCAGCGGTCAGGTACTCGGTTACAACGCGGGAGCCAGGCGCCAGGGACGATTTGATGTGCGGAGCAACGGTCAGGCCGGCTTCCACAGCTTTCTTCGCCAACAGGCCGGCAGCCAGCAGCACGCTCGGGTTCGAGGTGTTGGTGCAGGAGGTGATCGCAGCGATCAGCACGTCGCCGTTCTTCACGTTCACGCCATTGCTGGTGGTGTAGGTCTTGGTCAGTTCATCGGCCTTCTTGTTGAAGCCGTTCTCGGTGGTTGGCTTCGAGAACAGGTCGGTGAAGGTCGCTTTGACGTTGCCGATTTCGATACGGTCTTGCGGACGCTTAGGACCGGCCAGCGACGGTGCCACGGTGGACAGGTCCAGGTGCAGTTCGCGGGTGAAGTCGATCTCGCCTTTCTTCGGCACGCCGTACATGCCTTGCGCCTTGAAGTAGGCCTGGAAGGCAGCGATTTCGTCCTTGGTGCGGCCGGTGCCTTCGAAGTATTCGATGGTCGCGTCGTCAACCGGGAAGAAGCCCATGGTCGCACCGTATTCCGGCGCCATGTTGGCGATGGTTGCGCGGTCGGTCACGGACAGGGACTCGGTGCCTTCGCCGAAGAACTCGACGAACTTGCCCACGACTTTTTCTTTACGCAGCATTTCGGTGATGGTCAGCACCAGGTCGGTCGCGGTGCAGCCTTCGCGCAGCACGCCGGTCAGGTTGACGCCGATTACGTCCGGGGTCAGGAAGTACACTGGCTGGCCCAGCATGCCGGCTTCCGCCTCGATGCCGCCCACGCCCCAGCCGACCACGCCGATACCATTGATCATGGTGGTGTGGGAGTCGGTGCCGACCAGCGAGTCAGGGTAGTACACGCCGGATGCATTGTGCACGCCGCGCGCCAGGTATTCCAGGTTGACCTGGTGGACGATACCGAAGCCTGGTGGCACCACGCCGAAGGTGTCGAAGGCTTGCATGCCCCACTTCATGAACTGGTAGCGCTCGTTGTTGCGCGAGAATTCCAGCTTCATGTTCAGGTCCAGGGCCTTAGGCTCGCGGAAGTGGTCGATGGTGACGGAGTGGTCAACCACCAGGTCCACTGGGACCAGAGGTTCGATTTTCTTCGGGTTCACGCCCATTTTGGAGGCGACGTTACGCATGGCTGCCAGGTCGGCCAGCAGTGGCACGCCGGTGAAGTCCTGCAGCACAACACGGGCTACGACGAATGGGATCTCGTCGGTACGGGCCGCGGTGGCGCCCCAGTTCGCCAGCTGCTTGACGTGCTCTTCGGTCACTTTTTTGCCGTCGCAGTTACGCAGTACGGATTCCAGTACGACGCGGATCGATACCGGCAGGCGGGAAATTTTGGTGCCCAGTTCCTTCTCCAGGGCTGGCAGGGAGTAGAACTTACCCTTTTTGCCCCCGATTGGGAAATCCTTAAGCGTATTCAGTGTGTTGCGGGACATGACCTCTCCTTGTAATTAAAGTCCGAGCGCTTGTTCAGATGATTTGCATTCGTTTGCCAGTTGGCGGTTCACCTTGGAATCCAGCAGCATGCCTTTGGCAGGAATGCCGATCCAGATCAGGCCTGCCAGCTTGTTCTCGAAGCGCTGCGCACCGGTGGTGGTGGCTTCGCGAGTCAGGCGGTGCAGGCGGTTTTTCCAGCGCAGCGCGATGCTGTTGCTATCGTCGGCATGGCTGTAAATGGTGATCTTGTTGCCCAGTTCGCAGGCGTAGTCGGTGGCTTTGTGCTCGGTCACGCTCGGCTCGCCCTCGGCGCCGGCAACTGCGGCGGCGCCCGCGCCGGCTGCAGCGGCCGCGCCGGCGGCTTTGGCTTTCTTCGAGGCGGGCTTTTTGGCCGGGGCCTTGGCGGCGGCAGCTTTGGCTGGCGCGGCGCTTTCGGCGGCGTGGGTGAGCGGTGCGGCGATGGCTGCGATGCATGCCAGGGCGCAGGCGGTGAACAGTTTGCTAATCGACATCATTGGGCTCCTTTGGCTTCGCCCGCCCCGAACAGGGCGGCAACGGTGTCAGGCAGCGGCAGGCCTGCGAGCTTGGCACGCTGCAAAACCGTCCAATAATAGCGATAGCTGGCGCGGTCGTGCAAGCGCCCGTGCTGGCTGATAGGGCCCCACTGTACCTTCTCCGCCTCATGCAGGATGGTGGCGGCCTCGTTGACCTCGGAAACCCGTGGCGTAAACGCCTTGATGACCGGTTTGATCTGGTTCGGGTGGATGCTCCACATGCGGGTGAAACCGAATTCGGCGGCCGCGCGTTGGGCGTCGGTGGCTACCACGGCGGAATCCTTGATTTCGGTGGTCACGTTATGCGACGGCACCTTGCCGTGCGCATGGCAGGCGGCCGCGATTTCCAGCTTGGCGCGCACCACCAGCGGGTGGGTGAACTGGCCCGGCGTGCGCATGGCGCTGCCCGGCACGGCGCCGTAGTGGGCCGAGACAAAGTCCATGATGCCGAAGGACAGGCATTCGACCTGGGGCAGGGCGGCGATATCGTGCACGTCGCGCAGGGCGCCGTGGGTTTCGATCAGCACGTGCACCGGCACCGGCGTTGTACGGCCGGATTTGGTGGCGTGCTTGTTCACCAGTTCGATGGCGCGCGCGACTTCCTGTGCGCTTTCCGGTTTCGGCACCACGATGTAGGCCAGTTTATGGCCCGCCTCGGTGCAGATGATTTCGACGTCGCGCTCAAAGAACGGGCTGTTCACATCGTGCACGCGGGCGCCGATGCGGTTGAACTGGTTGGCTTCGTCCAGCAGCAGCAGGGCCACCAGCTTGGCGTGGGATTCTTCGTTACCGGCGGCGGCGCCGTCCTCGCAATCGAAAGTAATGTCGAACAGGGGACCAAGCTCTTGTTGCAGGGCCATGGATTTGCGCATCAACTTCTCATTGCCGGCGTAGTGGTCGCAGCAAGGGAGAAGGAGCGGCTGGCGTGTGCCCTGGAATAAAACCTCGGTTGGGTGCATTGGTACTGTAGAAGAAACAACAGCCGCGCTGCCATCGGCAGCGCGGCGGGTACGGCGGATCGGTGGTTTAACCGGTTCCACTGTAAAAGACGATTATGGCAGCAGGTGCTTCACGCCTTCACGCTCTTCGGTCAGTTCCTTCAGCGTGATGTTGATGCGCTCTTGCGAGAAGGCGTCGATTTCCAGGCCTTGGACGATTTTGTATTCGCCGTTTTCGCAGGTCACTGGGTAGCCGAACATGGTGCCTTCAGGGATGCCGTAGGAGCCGTCCGATGGGATGCCCATGGTGGTCCACTTGCCGTTGGTGCCCAGCACCCAGTCACGCACGTGGTCGATTGCAGCGTTAGCTGCCGACGCTGCCGAAGACAGGCCGCGCGCTTCGATGATCGCTGCGCCGCGCTTGCCCACGGTTGGCAGGAAGGTGTTGGCGTTCCATTCCTGATCGTTGATCAGTTCTTTGACCGATTTGCCAGCTACGGTGGCGAAACGGTAGTCAGCGTACATGGTTGGCGAGTGGTTGCCCCATACGCACAGCTTTTCGATGTCCTTGACGGCGGTGCCGGTCTTGGCAGCGACTTGCGACAGCGCGCGGTTGTGGTCCAGGCGCAGCATGGCGGTGAAGTTCTTCGCTGGCAGGGAAGGAGCCGACTTCATGGCGATGTAGGCGTTGGTGTTGGCTGGGTTGCCGACCACCAGTACTTTTACGTTGCGCGAAGCGACGGCGTCCAGTGCCTTGCCTTGCACGGTGAAGATCTGGGCGTTTGCTTCCAGCAGGTCTTTACGCTCCATGCCTGGGCCGCGTGGGCGGGCGCCAACCAGCAGGGCTACGTCTGCGTCCTTGAATGCAGTCATCGGGTCGGCGTGGGCGGTCATGCCGGCCAGCAGCGGGAACGCGCAGTCGTCGATCTCCATCATCACGCCTTTCAGCGCTTTCTGGGCTTTCTCGTCTGGGATTTCCAGCAGTTGCAGGATGACTGGCTGGTCTTTGCCCAGCATGTCGCCGTTGGCGATACGGAACAACAGGGAATAGCCGATCTGGCCGGCGGCGCCGGTAACGGCAACACGCATTGGGGTTTTAGCCATGGTGAATCTCCAAGGTGGATAGAAAACGGTGTAAGCTCGTAATGATACGACAATTTAAGTCGGGGCAGACCAGCTTCGACGGCGAGTTTAGGCCTCTGTCGGCGGCGTGTCAATCCTATCTTATGTCTTATATAAGACAGATAACTGAAGGGTTTTTCTGGACGCGCAGGGGTATTTGTGGTGAAATCCCGGGCTATGAATCCCGTCACGCCCAACCAGACCACTTCTGACGCCACCGGCGTGGCGACACCTTCGCCTACCTTCTCCCCCCTGTACCAGCAAATCAAAGGCTTGATCACCCAGAGCCTGCAGTCCGGCGAATGGAAACCGGGCGAAATGATCCCGAGCGAAGTCGAACTGGCCAACCGCTTCAAGGTCAGCCAGGGCACGGTGCGCAAGGCGATCGATGAACTGGCGGCGGAGAACCTGGTGCTGCGCCGGCAGGGGAAGGGCACCTTCGTCTCCACCCACCACGAGGCGCGCGCGCATTTTCGCTTTTTGCGTTTAATGCCGGACGAAGGTGTGCCGCATTATCCGGAATCGACCTTTATTGAAGTCAAGCGCCTGCGCGCGCCGGCCGAAGTGGCGCGCCTGCTGGACCTGAAATCGGGCGACGCTGTGGTGTACATCAAACGGGTGCAAAATTTCGACGGCGTGCCGACCATCGTAGAAGAACTGTGGTTGCCGGGCCTGATCTTCAAAGGGCTGACCGCCGAACGCCTGAACGAATACAAAGGCCCGATGTACGGCCTGTTTGAATCCGAATTCGGCACCCGCATGATCCGCGCGCAGGAGAAGATCCGCGCCGTCTGTGCCGAAGCCGGCGACGCCGAATTGCTGCGCGTGGCGGCCGGCACGCCGCTGCTGTGCGCCGAGCGCGTGTCGTTCACCTACGGCGATAAACCAGTTGAATTACGCCGCGGCCTGTACTTGACGGAGCGTCATCATTATCAAAATGACCTTATTTAGGTGCGATGCAGCAGATTTCAATAGAAATTTTGGTGATATCTAACAATAGATATTGGTCTGAACAGCAAAAATCGGCGAAAATCGCAGTTTCGCCAACTTTGGCAAATCATTTGTAATAAAGCATAGGGAGGTTGTATATGACTGAAGCCGTGCGGGATAACGCAAAAAAAGAGCGGCCAGAATTCCGTAACATTCACGTTACGGATCTGATGAACTACCGGCTGCCACTGGCAGGCATCGTGTCCATCTTGCACCGCGTCAGCGGCGCGCTGATGTTCCTGCTGCTGCCATTCGTACTCTACCTGCTGCAGGAATCGCTGCGCTCCGAGTACACCTTCGCCAACTTCATGATCATTGCCTCCCATCCGATCGCCAAGCTGGTCATGCTGGCCCTGATCTGGGGCTACACCCAGCACTTCTGCGCCGGCGTACGCCACCTGGTCATGGACACCCACGTGGGCCTGGACAAGGACTCCGCGCGCAAATCCGCCACCGTCGTGCTGGTGATCACCGTGGTCGTGACCGCGCTGGTCGCACTGAAATTGTTTGGAGTGTTCTAAATGGCTAACAATAATATCGGCCCAAAACGCCTGGTTGTCGGCGCCCACTACGGCGTCAAGGATTGGCTGGTCCAGCGTGTGACCGCCGTGCTGATGGTGGTCTACACCGCCGTCCTGTTCTTCCTGGTCTTCACCTCGTCGAACCCTTCGTACGAAGGTTGGGCTGGCCTGTTCGCACAGCAGTGGTTCAAGCTGTTCAGCGCGGTGACCCTGCTGGCCCTGTTCTACCACGCCTGGGTTGGCGTGCGTGACATCTGGATGGACTACATCAAGCCGGTTGGCCTGCGTCTGTTCCTGCAAATCGCTACCATTGGCTGGCTGATCGCTTGCGCCGCCTGGTCGCTGCAAATTCTGTGGAGTGTTTAAATCGTGGCAGCTATCAAATCTGCAATCCCAACCCGTCGCTTTGACGCGGTCATCGTTGGCGCCGGCGGTTCCGGCATGCGCGCCTCCCTGCAACTGGCGGAAGCCGGCCTGAATGTGGCCGTGCTGTCCAAGGTGTTCCCAACCCGCTCGCACACCGTGGCGGCGCAGGGCGGCATCGGCGCCTCGCTGGGCAATATGTCGGAAGACAACTGGTACTGGCACATGTTCGACACCGTCAAAGGTGGCGACTACCTGGGCGACCAGGATGCGATTGAATTCATGTGCCGCGAAGCACCGAAGGTCGTCTACGAGCTGGAACACTTCGGCATGCCATTCGACCGTAACCCGGACGGCACCATTTACCAGCGTCCGTTCGGCGGCCACACCGCCAACTTCGGCGAAAAAGCTGTGCAGCGCGCTTGCGCCGCAGCTGACCGTACCGGCCACGCACTGCTGCACACCCTGTACCAGCGCAACGTGAAAGCCCGTACCCACTTCTTCGTTGAGTGGATGGCGATTGACCTGGTGCGCGATGCGGACGGCGACGTGGTCGGCGTAGTGGCACTGGAAATGGAAACCGGCGAATGCATGATCCTGGAAGCTAAGACCACCGTCTTCGCAACCGGCGGCGCTGGCCGTATCTTCGCAGCTTCCACCAACGCCTTCATCAACACCGGCGACGGCATGGGCATGGCGGCACGCGCCGGCCTGCCGCTGCAGGATATGGAGTTCTGGCAGTTCCACCCGACCGGCGTGGCCGGCGCGGGCGTGCTGATCACCGAAGGCGTGCGCGGCGAAGGCGGCATCCTGATCAACTCGAACGGCGAGCGTTTCATGGAGCGTTACGCTCCGACCCTGAAAGACCTGGCGCCGCGCGACTTCGTGTCGCGCTCGATGGACCAGGAAATCAAGGAAGGCCGCGGCTGCGGTCCGAACAAAGACCACGTGCTGCTGGATCTGCGCCATATCGGCTCAGATACCATCAAGAAGCGCCTGCCGTCGATCCTGGAAATCGGCCACAAGTTCGCCAACGTCGACGCGACCAAGGAACCAATCCCGGTCGTTCCAACCATCCACTACCAGATGGGCGGTATCCCGACCAATATCCACGGCCAGGTTGTCACGCCAAACGGCGACGGCACCCAGAAGATCGTGAACGGCCTGTACGCCATCGGCGAATGCGCCTGCGTCTCCGTGCACGGCGCTAACCGCCTGGGCACCAACTCCCTGCTGGACCTGGTGGTCTTCGGCCGCGCTGCCGGCAACCACATCGTGGCGCAGAACCTGAAGCAGAAGGAAAACAAAGCGCTGCCGAAGGATGCCTCCGACTTCGCCATGGGTCGCCTGAACACCCTGGAAAATTCCACCGGTGGCGAGCGCGTGCAAGACGTCGCCAACGACATCCGCGCTGCGATGCAGAAGTACTGCGGCGTGTTCCGTACCGACGAAATGCTGGCCAAGGGCGTGGAAGAGATCCTGAAGCTGGACGAGCGCCGCAAGCATGTGTCGTTCCAGGACAAGTCCAAGGTGTTCAACACCGCCCGCGTGGAAGCGCTGGAGCTGGACAACCTGATCGAAACTGCGAAAGCGACCATCGTCTCCGCCAATGCGCGTAAAGAATCCCGTGGCGCGCACGCCCAGGATGACCACCCGGCACGCGACGATGATAACTGGATGAAGCACACGCTGTGGTTCTCGGAAGGCAACCGCCTGGAATACAAGGCTGTCGTCACCAAACCGCTGACGGTTGATACCTTCAAACCGAAACCACGCACTTTCTAAGCAAGGGCCTCACAACATGGCACGCACTCTCAAATTCAAGATTTACCGCTACGATCCGGACAAGGACGCCAAGCCTTACATGCAAGACCTGACGGTCGAGCTGAAAGACACCGACAAGATGCTGCTGGACGCACTGCAGCGCATCAAGTCCGACGTTGACGACTCGCTGTCGCTGCGCCGCTCCTGCCGTGAAGGCGTGTGCGGTTCCGACGCGATGAACATCAACGGCAAGAACGGCCTGGCCTGCACCACCAACCTGAACGAGCTGAGCGAGCCGATCGTGCTGCGCCCGCTGCCGGGCCTGCCGGTGGTGCGCGACCTGATCGTCGACATGACCCAGTTCTTCAAGCAGTACCACTCGATCAAGCCGTTCCTGATCAACGACTCGATCCCGCCAGAGAAAGAGCGCCTGCAGTCGCCTGCGGAACGCGAAGAGCTGGATGGCCTGTACGAGTGCATCCTGTGCGCTTGCTGCTCGACTTCCTGCCCATCGTTCTGGTGGAATCCGGACAAGTTCGTCGGCCCTGCCGGCCTGCTGCAAGCCTACCGCTTCATCGCCGACTCGCGCGACGAAGCAACCGGCGCGCGCCTGGATAACCTGGAAGATCCTTATCGTCTGTTCCGCTGCCACTCGATCATGAACTGCGTCGACGTGTGCCCGAAAGGCCTGAACCCTAACAAGGCGATTGGCAAGATCAAGGAACTGATGGTCCGCCGCGCCATCTAAGAAGAAGCTATGGCGGAATTGGAAAAACGTGCGCACCAGGCCGACCCGGCGAACCGCGCGCGCCTTCGTTGGCGCGCACGCCGGGGCCTGTTGGAAAACGACCTTATCCTGACTCGTTTTCTCGACGCGCACGAGACAGGATTGACCGACGAGGAAGTGGACGCGTTCACGCGGCTCCTCGATTTGTCGGACAATGCACTGATGGATCTGGTCTTGGCCCGTAAGGAGCCGGAGGGCGAAATAGACCTGCCGCATGTACATGCGCTGCTGGCACGCCTGCGCCAAGCCTGAGTAATTGGTTTTTTTATTGCTGCATCTCTCCTAAAGGAAGAGTCCATGAACATCTCTGATACCAAAGCCACCCTGTCGTTCTCGGACGGCAGCCCATCGGTTGAAATGCCGATCTACAAGGGCACCGTGGGCCCGGACGTCATCGACATCCGCAAACTGTACGGCGCCACTGGCAAGTTCACCTACGACCCGGGCTTCATGTCCACCGCATCGTGCAACTCCTCGATCACCTATATTGATGGTGACAAGGGCGAGCTGCAATACCGTGGCTTCCCGATCGAGCAACTGGCGGTGAACGCCGACTTCCTGGAAACCTGCTTCCTGCTGCTGAATGGCGAACTGCCGAACGCGGTCGAAAAGAAGAAATTCGTCGACACCGTGACCAAGCACACCATGGTGCACGAGCAGATGCAATTCTTCTTCCGTGGCTTCCGTCGCGACGCGCACCCGATGTCGGTCCTGGTTGGTACCGTCGGCGCGCTGGCATCGTTCTACCACGACTCGCTGGACATCAACGATGCCAAGCAGCGTGAAATCTCCGCCATCCGCCTGATCGCCAAGCTGCCGACCCTGGTCGCAATGGCGTACAAATACTCGATCGGCCAGCCGTTCGTGTACCCACGCAACGACCTGTCGTACTCGGCCAACTTCATGCGCATGATGTTCGGTAATCCATGCGAAGAGTACAAAGTCAACGACGTGCTGGTGCGCGCCCTGGACCGCATCCTGATCCTGCACGCGGACCACGAGCAGAACGCTTCCACTTCGACCGTGCGTCTGGCTGGCTCCTCCGGCGCCAACCCGTTCGCCTGTATCGCTGCTGGTATCGCTTGCCTGTGGGGCCCTGCCCACGGCGGCGCGAACGAAGCTGCACTGACCATGCTGAAAGAAATCGGCTCCGTCGAGAACATCCCATCTTTCATTGAGAAAGTGAAGGACAAGAACTCCGGCGTGAAACTGATGGGCTTCGGTCACCGCGTCTACAAAAACTTCGACCCACGTGCGAAGCTGATGCGCGAAACCTGCCACGAAGTGCTGAACGAACTGGGCCTGCAAGACGACCCACTGTTCAAGCTGGCCATGGAACTGGAAAAGATTGCACTGAACGACGAATACTTCGTTTCCCGCAAGCTGTACCCGAACGTGGACTTCTACTCCGGCATCGTGCAGTCGGCCCTGGGCATCCCAGTGTCCCTGTTCACCGGTATCTTCGCCATGGCTCGTACCATCGGCTGGATCGCCCAGTGGAACGAAATGATCGCCGACCCAGAGCAGAAGATCGGCCGCCCACGCCAGCTGTTCATCGGCTCGGCAGTGCGCGACGTGCCTCCGCTGAAAGACCGCAAGTAATACTTGCTGGCCACGGCCTCAAAAAAGCGAGCTTCGGCTCGCTTTTTTTATTTCGGTATCGGATTTCGATACCCCGGGTACTGAGCTTCTAGCCGGGTGCTGTTTTCTTTTTGTTATGAAATTTCGCGATGGCAATATGTCCGTCCCGATATTAGAAAAGGAAACAGTGCATGTTGAAATCAATAGTTCTGGCGGCTGCGCTTGTCGCCGCTCCGGCTTGGGCCGGGGATTGGGATGATCTCCCGATGACCATTGCGGAGGCAGCATTCATTACGGCGAGGCCGAACGCCCTTGGTGAGAATGGCTGGTACATGTATGCGCCCGAGCCGGAGAGTAAGCGGGAATTGGGTTTTCCAGTGCGAGGCTACTTGCGTGGCTTCGAAAAAGGGCAGGGATGTGCCGCCGCTGTTGGATTTTGGAAAACATCCGTCGCGGATACTGAAAAGCTAAACCAAGCGATCGAAGCTAGCCTGGCGGAGCAAATGATGGTGAAAACGGACATGGTTGAAGAGAAAATGTCACGATTTTCCTATTGGGAGGGGCCGAGCACGTATGCTTCGATTAACCGCTTGGACAAGGGGAACGACCAGTTTGCCATTTCCGTCCAGGTCGCGCTGAAGACCTGCCCGGAAAGTGCCGATAAATTCAGGACCCGCCCACCGGCAGCCAGCCCAGACCGCTGAGATATTTGCCTGACCTTTGCGCTAGTCGTCCTCTCATGACTGGTGTATTGCTTAGACTAGGGCCATGCCCAATGTCGAGCGTGCCAATTACGACAGCCCTTGGAAAAGCGCCGCCCGGCGCTATTTCCGTCATTTCATCCGGTTTTTCTTTCCAGCGCTTTATGTGCTGATCGATTGGCGACGCGGATGGCGTTTCCAGGAGCAGGAACTGGAGCAGGTTTCACTCAGCGATAAACCCTCGTTCCTGATTGTCGACCTGTTGGTGGAAATTAGTCTGCTGGACGGGGAACAAAAGGCGCTTTTGCATATCGAAGTACAGGAGAAGGTAAGCCGCTCTTTGCGGCGCCGCATGTTCACGTATTTTGCGAGGATTTATGCGTTAACCGGTTTGCCCGTTTGCAGTTTATTGATTACACCCAATGGAATTCATTTCACAGGACAATGCCGCATTGATGAGTTTGAATTCAATCTAATTCAGGTTGCAATTGAGAAATTATCAATTGGTGTTGAAGAGATGGTCCTGCACAGCAATCCATTTGGCTTGATCAGCGCGGCATATATCTCGGGGAAAAAGACGCACGGTAATGATGAGGCGCGCCGGAAAGAAAAGGTAAGGTTGACGCATGCGATAACTGTTAAAGGGTGGTCTCGGCGAATGGCTCAAGATGTATTC
Organism: Massilia sp. SR12; assembly: GCA_046523935.1. Lineage (GTDB taxonomy): Bacteria > Pseudomonadota > Gammaproteobacteria > Burkholderiales > Burkholderiaceae_D > Rugamonas. The sequence continues at coordinate 44,619 of CP159586.1, forward strand.
CGGCTGATTAACTGGATGATGCCTTTGCCGGCAGATATGGAGCGTGAGCTTTGGCGGCGAGTGCTAAAAAATAGGAGGGCAAGCGAAATGACCTGGATGTGTCCGATCGAAAAGATATTTTACGAAGACGGAGAAAAGAAAGGGCTTCGCAAAGGGCTCGAACAAGGAATCGAGCGCGGAATTCAGCGCGGAATTCAGCAGGGACTTCAGCAGGGGCGCAAAGCTGCAATGGCAGAATTATTGGAGCGGCAATTGGTAGGCCGTTTTGGGCCGCTCTCTGAAACCGTGCGTAAAAGGTTGGAAAGGGCATCGCCGGAAAAGCTTACCGAGTGGGGCGTGGCCCTCCTCGATGCCAGTAGCGTGGGTCAGGTGTTCCGGAAAAAGTCGTGACGTGCCAACTATTGGCACAATTAAGCTATTTTCTGGTGGGAGAGGCGCGCCACAATCTCGGCAAAAGCCGGTCGTGCCTGTGGCTGCGGGTGCAAGCAATCCCGCATCAATTGCTGTAAACAGGGAATGTCCGCATCACTGCGCTCCAGCAATTCTTCAAGCAGGCAGCCAAAGGCCCTGACTTCAAGTTGCTGTAAGACGGACGACAGTGGGGTTCCCGGCTCGAATAAAGACGCCGCACCGAAATCTCCTAATACAGCGTTTCCTTTGTCGCAGTAAAGTATATTGTGGGCATATAGGTCACCATGCATAATGCCCTGCGCATGCAAGCGCTCGGCGGCGGATGCAATGCCCGCTGCGATATTTAATATAGCATCGACGCCGAACCGAATATCCTCGGAATAAATGTCGCGTGTGCAGCTTTGCAAGCTTGGTGGGCCGGCGAGATTACGTAAGCCAGGATGAACCAGCGCCATTACCAGTGCCGGCAATTGTGCCGGGTGGTCGGAAATAATACCCAGCACCGAAATTAAATTCGGATGCCGGCCGGCACCAATACACGCTGCCATTTCATGTTCGGGCAAACCATCGCTGGTCATTGCGCCCTTAAAGACTTTCACCGCAACAGATTCGCTATTCAGTGTGGCGCGGTGAATAATGCCGGAAGCACCTTCCCCCAATTTCTCCTGCAGGGTTAACTCGTTCCAGCAAAAGTTCGCGACAGGCGGTGGCGCGGCAGTATGCGCCGCGCTGAAAGGATTGCCGGCGAATGCCAGCCACGAAAGGCGTGGCATTGCCGTCAGCCATTGCGGTAATTCAACAAGCTTATTCGCGGCAATACGCAGTAATTCGAGTTTTTCACACTTCGCCAGGGTCGGCGGCAACGTACGCAACCGATTCCCGGACAGCATTAACTTTTGCAGGTCAATGCATTGGCCCAATTCTTCAGGTAATTGCTCGAGGTGGTTGTCGGTTAATACCAGCCAGCGCAGGCCGGAGGGCAGGGCGGCAGCGGGGACGGACGCAATTTGGTTCGCCCGGAAGCCGATCATGGTCAGGTTCGGGCAACTGCCCAGTACCGCTGGCAATTCGGTGAACCGGTTATCGGAACAAAAGATAATGCGCAGGTGCTTTAGGCGCGGTAAGTCTTCCGGCAGACAGGAAAGGGCGTTGCCGGAAAGATCGAGAATTTCCAGCGAATCGGCCAGGTCGAAGATTTCGCGCGGGAACTCGGTGAGGCCGGCACGCAATTGCAGACGCGTCACGCCGGCCAGTTGGCCGGCGCGCAGTTGTTCAAGGGTGTGCATCTGGACTTATTTCTCGTCGTCCAGCAGGGCGCGGATTTCGGCGCGCTCTTTGGCGCTGACGTTGCCGCCTTTCAAAGCCGCCAGAACCAGTGCCTTGCCGGAGCCGGCAAACGCTTTATGGATCAGGTCTTTCATCAAGGAAGTCTGGATCGAATCCTGCTGCGCGACCGGGGAGTAGACGTGCGCGCGCTGGCTCTCGTCGCGGTTCAGCAAACCTTTGGTATGCATGACCTGCAGCAGGCGCAGCACAGTTGCATATTGCATGTCAGGCCGAGACTCCACCGCCGCCTCATGGACCTGGCGCGCCGTCGCCGGCCCCAGTGCAAATAGCAGGCGCAGCATCTCCAGTTCGCTGGGTGTCGGTTTTGGCAGGCTCATAGTCAATCCAGGTGAAATCGTTGGAACTAGAATAAATGATCTAGACACAAAAGTCTACACCTGACCCCACTGCTAAACAAACGGGAAGCAAAACCGGATTCAATTGAAATTAATCGAACGACATGCAAAGGCAATTTTCGCTAAAATGCCGATTTTGCAACTGTTGCCGAGTGACAATTAAATGGCTAGCGACCAACTTGCCGGGCTTATTTCAGGACTCATCCAGAATCAGCGCATCCTCCAGCTTCACACCCCTTCGTCCGCACCGGGCGCAGTCAAACGCCTGGTCCCACTCCAGGTGGCGGGACAGGAGGCGGTTTGTGGCGGCTTTGAGTACCGCCTGCAGTGCCTGAGTAATGACGACCAGCTCCCCCTGAAAACCATGCTGGGCTTGCCGCTGGCATTTGCCATTGGCGACGATCGCGGCGACGCAAGGCCCGTTTGCGGCATTGTCGCCCGCGCCGAATACGTGCTGTCGGACGGTGCCTTAACAGTGTACGAACTGGTGCTGCGCGACGCCCTTAGTTTCCTGGCGCAGCGTAGCACGTGGCGCGTGTTCCGCGACGCCTCGGTGCTTGATATCAGCAACCAGATCTTGTCGGAGCATATCCAGCACAACCAGGTGCTGGGTGCAGCCTTCCAGTTCTCGCTGTCGGGCGCCAGCAAATCCTATCCGCCGCGTTCCTTCACCTTGCAGGCAGGGGAGAGTGACGCCGACTTCCTGGCCCGGCTATGGCGCCAGGAAGGCATCGCCTGGTACTTCGACCACAAGCTCGACGACGGCCGGCCACTGCACCGCCTATGCCTGGCTGACAGCACAGAAGCTTACCCAGACAACCCGGCCGGCACCGTGCGCTTTCATCGCGCCGACGCCACCGAGAAGCGCGATGCAGTCGTAGCGTGGCAGGCCTGGCGTGAACAGGCGCCGGGCGAGGCGCGGCGCAGCAGTTTCGACTACAAGAGCGTCAACACCAGCGAAGCCCAGGCACCGGATATGCTGGAGCAGGGCGATGCGGGCAACCGCCTGTCCGAAACGCTGACCGACTACCAATACGACGTAGCGCGCTTCGGCGCAAGTTCCGGCCATTACGAGCAGCAGGCGCGCAGCCGCATGCTGGCCCACGAGTATCTCTCCAAAGGATTCAGTGGCGAAGGCGTGGTGCGCCAGTTCCGAAGCGGCACCGTTTTCAGCCTTAGCCAGCATGCGGAGATCGACAGCCACCCGGAATCTGAACGCGCCTTCGTCCTGACCCGCCTGGAGCTGTACGCCCGCAACGGCCTGCGTGATCTTGCCCCGCCACTTCCGGACACAGCCTATCGCTTAGTTAGCGCCGATCTGAGCCCGGCGCATTAGCTCTTTCCGAAACATGCTTGGCGACTTGTAGCCCAAGGACGAATGCGGATGAATCTCGTTGAAATGCTTGAACGCCGCCGGCATTTGCTGCAGCACGATGTCGGCGCTGCTGCGGTCCATCTGGCTGACGTAGTCGCGCTTAAATGTGTTCACAAAGCTCTCCGCCATACCGTTCGATTGCGGACTGCACACCGGTGTGTGAACTGGCTTGATGCCCAGTTCCTTAGCCAGCGAATGCGTGTCCTTAGCTCGAAAGGCGCCGCCATTATCACTCAAGAATTCCAACTCAGTACCGCTGCGGACCTTTGCCTCGCCAAAGCGGGCTTCTACGCCCTCGACCAGCATGTCGCGAACCGGTTCACCTGGCAGGCCTCGATTAGACCAGGCGCGCCACGAGATAATCTCGCGGTCGCAACAGTCTTTCAGGAAGACGCCCGTGACCACGTCACCATTGTCGCAACCGATCTCAAAGCCATCGGAACACCAGCGTCGATTCGATTCATGTACGGCCACCACACCGTTGTGCACGCGTGCGCTCACAATCCGCTTAGGTGCCTTGGGGAGCAGCAGCCGGTAAGCTTTCATGACCCGATAGAAGCGCTTGTGATTGAACAGCGCCAGACCCGCAGCCATCCGTCGCCGATTCACCAGAGCCCCGGCACGTCGATACCCGTAGGTCGGCAGTTGACCAATCTCCGCTCGCACTGCGTCGACCAGAGCAAGGTCGGCAAGAACGTCAGTTTGGCGCACCGTTCTGCCATCCACCCAGTCCGGAGAGCGCGCCATCAAGTCAATTATGTGCGAGCGCGCCACACCCAAGGCCTGGCAGACCGGCTTCACTGGTCGTCCTTCGGCAACAAGGGCGCGCGCGCAATCCACTTTTTTTCACGAGCGAATTCCACGGCTTCTTTCAAGATTTCTGCCTCCATGGTCTTCTTGCCCAACATGCGCTGCAGCTGCGCGATTTGGGCACGAGCAGCCGCCAGCTCACTGGCCGGCACAACTGACTCACCAGCATGGACGGCTACCAACGCGCCTTCTCGCTCCAACTTCCGCCAGTTGAACAACTGGCTCGCGCTGATGCCATGCTTGCGCGCCACGAGCGAAACGCTCATTCCTGGCTCGTACGTTTCACGCACCAGCGCTGCCTTTTCAGCTGCGGACCACCGGCGACGCTTCTCGTCGCTGACCGTTACCACCTCGATTGTTTGCCTGCTTTTAGTCATATGCCTAGTCCTATTCCTAGTCGTAAGGATAATGCATAGACTGTGTCCGGCGATTCAGGGGGCTATCTCATGCGGCTGGATGCCAAGCTGGCCCGATCCCTGTTCCGCGGTTGGCCGCAAGCCATGCGCGGCGCCGACGCGCAGCAGTCGAACGAAGCGCCGGTGTACTACAACCAGTTCGATTGCGTGCGGCGCTCCATTCCGGTCGTGCCGCATTACGACCCGGCCAGCGTGCCGCAGGTGGGCATGCTGAGCGCGATCGTCGTCGGCGCCGAAGGCAGTGAGATCGACGTCGATGAGATGGGCCGCATCGCCGTGCGCTTCCTGTTCGCTCGCCCGGAAGAACACGAGAAAGGCGCAGGCGCCAGCGGCACGCCGCGCGACTCGGCGCGCATCCGCGTATTGCAGCCGTGGGCCGATGCAGGATTCGGCACTGCGTTCTGGCCAAGGGTAGGCAGCGAAATCCTGGTCGGCTTTATCCAGGGCCATCCCGACAAACCGATTGCACTGGGCGGCCTGTATGACGGCACCCACGACACACCACGCTTCAACGGCTTTGGCAGCCTGCCCGCCAACGCAGCCCTGTACGGCATGCGCACGAAAGAGCTGAAAGCCCAGCGCCACAACCAGCTGCGCTTCGACGACACCAATGCGCAAATCAGCACGCAGATCCTGTCCGAGCACGCAGCCACCCAGTTGAACCAGGGCTGGCTCGGTACGCCGCGCAGCGAAGGCAAGTCCAGCCCGCGCGGCGAAGGCTTCGAGCTGGCCACCGATGCAGCAGGCGCACTGCGCGCCGCCAAAGGCATGCTGGTCACCGCCTTCGAGCGCTTGAACGCCAACGGCAAGCAGTTGGACCGCAGCGAGACCTTATCCATGATGGAAGAGTGCCTCGGCCTGTTTAAAGCACTCGGCAAATACGCCGCCGAACACCAGGGGCAAGCAGCCGACAACGAGCCGCAAGCCAAACTGCACACCGACCTGCAGCAATGGGAGCAGGGCAGCAATACCGAACCGGGCGGCGCCGGTGGCCGGCAGCCAGTGATCGCCATGACCGCCCCGGCAGGCCTGGTGTTCAACACGCCCAAGGCGGCCGTCACCCATGCAGGTGAAAACATCGACCAGGTCGCGCTCAAGAACATGCAGCTGGCCAGCGGCGAACGCACGGTGGTCAACGCAGGCAAGGGCATCTCCATGTTCTCCCAATCGGAAGACTTCAAGCTGATTGCGCACCAGGGCAAATGGCTCGCTCAGGCCCAGCACAATGATGTGCAGGTGGACGCCGCCAAGAATATCAAGCTCAGTGCCAGCGGCGGCAAGGTGCAGGTGATCGCCAGCGAAGAAATCATGCTGGTGACCAGCGACGGCACCTTCATCAAACTTGGCGGCGGCAAGATCACCATGGGCTGCAACGATACCGCCACGATCCACGCAGCCACGCATCACTGGACCAGCCCCGCAACGGAAAGCGCCGAACTGCCCAAGTTCGATAAAGGCGACGTGGGGCGCGTGCCGCAGTTGATCAACCCACTTACTAAGAAGGGCATTCCGGGAATGCGCTACGAAATCACCCGCAGCGACGGCAGCATCCTCAAAGGCATTACCGATGCCGATGGCCGCGCCGCCAAGGTCGATCACGACGCCTTTGAAGGCATGAAAGTGCGCTTCTTCGATGTAGAGAATTAATTTTTAACTAGCTGAATATGTCTGATACAAGTCCAAACAATAGCGATTCCAAACGACCGTTAGGCGGCGGGAAGTGCATGCTTTTGCCAGATAAGAGCGAAGCGAAATTTACCAGCAAGTTGCCTTTGCCAGGCGTGGTTATTTTTGTGCATGGCGTGAACTCAGATGGCGAGTGGTATGAGGCAGCGGAAGAGGGACTTTGTGATGGATTGAATACGCGCCTTAAGCGACGCCCGTTGCGAGCTGAGGATGAACAATGCGTGAAGCCGCTGCTCCATACTCACGAAGGGCTTTTAACGAAAGCACAGTACACACCGGAGCTTACTTCCGCTGGCTTTGTTGACGCAGAGCGCACGAGTAAAAATTTCATTGCTCCGGAAGCTAATTACTCCCCGGTTATCCGTTTCCGCTGGGGATACAAATGCAGCAAGGAAGAGCTGAAGATTTGGGGCGAACGAGTTTGGCTGAATGAGCATGACTATTGGGGAGGTGGGCCATTTGCCAATGGCTGCTCGGCAGTTGCTGACCTTTGGAATAGTGGCGTTGATGACCGATTGTTCCTTTGGATCACGGCGCAGCACCTTAACCCTGCAATCGGGCGCGATGTCTATAAATGTCCATCAAGAGCTTATTACGTCCATGCGGCACTGCGTCTGGCGAAACTCATCAAGTCAATCCGGGACAAGCAGAAAGATTGCCCAATAACTGTTATTTGCCACAGCCAGGGCAATGTCGTTGGTGTTGGTGGTGCATTTCTCGCCGATAAGCTTGGCGTGCAAGCCGATAACTACATACTGTGCAATCCACCACTTAGTTTGATGGCCGATAACTTCATGGAGAACTGGGCACAGCGCGGCATGAAGAGTTCCGATGGCAGCCGAGGTCGCCAGACTGGTGAGGCACGTGTGACGACGATGAAGAACTACCTGGATATGCTGCGTGAACGTGCCGACAAAATTCAATCGGATTCGGACGTCGATCGTGCAATGTCCGGCGGCCAACCAACGGCCGATAGCTTTAAAGCGGCGGAGGATAGGGCGCTGCACGGCTACCAAGGTGAGCGTACGCATGGTCGTGTGACGTTGTATTGCAATCCGCACGATCAGGTAATTTCTGCATCACCAATTCAAGGCATTGGCTGGCGTGGCGTAAGTGCGGATGAACTCAAGAAGATCGATCCTGCTGGCAATGTGTTCAGTCAACGTGTGTTTGCATCAAAATATGCTGTGGGACAGGAGCCTGGTAAGGGGAAAGCTTCGACTTACAATTTCTGGACAGACCGCTGGAATGCGAGCAAGTCTAAGGTCGGGGGAGGGAAACTTGATAGGGAACATAAAAGGGACTTCTGGTATCCTCCATCGCCAACCGCAAAGTACTCTATCAAACAGGGCTGGGAATCGGCAGGAAATCCATTGACGAAGGTGCTTACCGTGATTGGCGCCATCTTGCTGAAGCCGGTACTAGCGGTGGCGGATTCGCCCATCAACGCCGATCCGCCTAGTGATGCTGGGGGCTGGGAAATTCCCATTGATGCGCCCAAATTGCCCCTGGCATTCTTGCCCGAGGCAAGACGCTACGGAGAATCGTCGAAGGACTTCGACGAGGGCTTTGATCCGATGGGCAATTCCCGCAACATGCATAAGACGTCCAAATCCGAAGGCGACCCATATGATCAGCATCAGGATCAGGTTGGACCGCATGGGCAGAAGGATAGTGCTATGGGCGATGAGAGCAGCGAGAAGCGGCAGCGTTATGAAGACCGGGCAAGACTACGCATGCAGGCACGACGCGCCGATATGGCCGACAAAGAGACTAGCGAGGTTGTTGGTGAATCAGATGGAAGTGAAGCCACTGAGGACTATGCGAACTGGCGAAGCGGAAGAATCAGCGATTTCCTCAAAGAGGGGATCAATATGCCGGCGACCGACCATTCGACGATTGTGACGAATGCGATGCATGCGGAACGTGCGACTGCCTACGACGTTGCCGTAGGGGTTTGCCGACTTACTGATGAAGACTGGAGAGACCTGCGTGTAGAGGCTGATTGGCGGTATGCCGCTGGACTCGATAAGCATCACCCTCACTTCTATCTCGCGAAGTACTTTGAGAAGGGCTACATGAAAAAAAATCAAGAATTGATTGAATGGGCTCAGGAGGACGAGGAAGCGGCGATGCCGCGAACCATTGTTGATAAGCGCGCTTTCAAATTGCAAAGGCAGCACGACTTCAAATGAATGCAATTTTCAATCTGTTCGCATTTAGTTGGCCACGACGATTGGCAGTTGCGATGGCGGTCGCACTATTTGCATTCGTCCTGATCATAATTTGGCTCCGATATCTTGAGCCTAGTACCGCCAACAAATTGTCTGATGGAGAACTTATGGCACGCATATTAGGCATTCCTACCCTGGTCGCGTTGACGGCCATTGTACTGAGTGCAGGTTGCAGTCAACTAACAAAGAAAACGGCTATGGTGCAGGAAAGCACAACTTTGCCTAGTCACAGCACTACTTCCGTTAGGGCGCAGGTCGTGGGGGTTCAATGGCTAAACCCACTGGCGCGTAGAGACTATCCGACTGAATGGCAGCTTTTGTGGACGCTTGGCTTGGCAAAGCCAAACAAGAACGACGAGAAGGTAAAGGAGAAACCGGAGAAATTTACCACTATCCAGCCGATTGCCGGGGTGGCGTTCAATTTCACAGGTCGCAATACTCTTGACGGTTTTCTCGAACGTTATGTAGTTCATACCTTCAAACCAATCGGCAATGGTTACGTCAAGAATGGCAAGTACTTCTACACGATTCAGCCAGAAAAACACCAACTCTGGCGAGAGTTGCACGGAATTCACGTAGAGTTTGCCATGCCGAATACGCCTCATTTAACAGCGGAACAAGGTGCTGCGCTGTTGGCTGAAGGTTTGGATGAAGAATTTTTGTTCAGCTCCAAAACTCTTTCCACAGCTAACATTCCTGCTGACGTGAGTACTACAATGGGCGGCGCCAGTGTTGGCTTCACCTCCCTTGCTAAGGCAATGGATTACCTGGAAAAGCATCCGGACAAGAGTGTCTGGGTATACAGCTGGGATAGTCCTGACTTCCCCAAGGATGAGCAAATGTCTGAGAACAGCACCTTGCTGATCCTTGCAGGTCCAACGTTTAACACTCAGCGCGAACCGCTGGCTTGGATTGGCCGCCCTGCAGTTCAGGAAACCAATGAGTTTGAGCCTAGCAATGGCCACAGTCGGGTCGCGCAGGCGTGGCAATCCGCAATCCGTAAGGCCACCGAGCAGGCGACGATCGAGCCGGCTAAGCTAGGTTATGTAATCCACGATGCCGGTCATGGCAATGAGGCCAGCGGCGCACGGCTTGGCACGCTGGGGCAGGCGCTAGCTACAACGGCGCCAGAACTGGATTTCATGAAGCAGACCTTCAATACATCGAAGCTCCTTGGCGACATGCGCGCCGGCAGCGCGCTTACCAACATCGCCTTGGCAATCGCTTGGACGCACCAGAAGGGCCAGCCGGTGCTGGTGGCCGGCACTACGGAGCCAGAGCGCGCCACTGTCGTGGTGGTAACGCCGCCAGCGAAGCCGCGTTTGTATAACCCGGACAAAGACTGGTTCCGTGCGCGTGGCGAAGGTACCACTTACTTGCCATGGTGGGGCATGCGCAAGGACGAGAAGTGGGACAGCTATATGCAGGGCTACTCCTTCTGATGAAGGGCGTCATTCGCCTCGGTGATCCGACGAGCCACGGCGGGAAGGTCATTAGCGCGAATGCGCGTAGCAAGGTGCTGGGCATCACGGTTGCGCGCGTTGGTGACACTTGCGTCTGCCCGATTCCCGGTCACAGCGTGTGCGTAATCGTGGAAGGGCACCCGAACATCAAGGTGGATGGCATTGCCGTGGCCTTTGAGGGGCATAAGACCAGTTGCGGTGCTTCGCTGATCTCAACTGCGTCGAAGTCGGGATCGAGCTAGTTGGGGATGAAGGTTCGATGCATCGCGTTTAACTTACCTCACGCGATTGATGCGCTATGGGTTAGGGCCGCTACGGGGCTGTCGAGTCGGTGGTGGGTGGTCTCCGTGTGTACGCTCATTGCGTTGGGCGCGGCTGCTTTACTGTGGCTCCAACGCAATCCAGGTTTGATCGATCAAATGTCCAATGGAGGTCTTTTGACCAAGTTGCTGGGAATTTCTGCATTTATCAGTCTGCTGGTATTTGCGCTGGCAGGCTGCAGTCAAATTGCGATGAAGTCGGATGTTGCTTCATATGAAGCAACCGTGCCCAAAGGGCCTGATAGCCACTTCAAGGCGCAGGTTGTGGGAGTCCAATGGCTCAATCCACTTGTGCGCAGGGACTATCCCACCGAGTGACAATTATTATGGACGTTGGGGCTGGTTCAACCCAACAAGATTGACGATATGGTGAAGGAGGATCCGAATACCTTTACTACTATCCAACCCGTTGCAGGAATCGCCTTTAACATAAATGGGCGAAATACTTTCGAGGGATTCCTTAAGCGATACATGTTCGCTTCATTTAAGCCTATTGGCAGCGGCTACGTGAAGAATAGTAAGTACTTTTACACTGTTCAACCGGAGGCTCGGCGAAACTGGCGAGAACTGCACGGGATCCATGTGGAGTTTGCTCTGCCGCAAACTTCTCGCTTAACTGCGGAGCGTGGAGCTGCGCTGCTAGCCGAGGGGTTGGATGAAGAGTTCCTGTTTGGATCGCCGACTCTTTCTACGGCGAATATTCCCGCTGACGTGAATGTAAACGTTGGTGGTGCTAATGTCGGATTCACCTCGCTTAGCAAAGCTATTGATTACTTGGAGAAGCATCCTGACAAAAGCGTTTGGGTGTATAGCTGGGACAGCCCTGACTTCCCCAAGGACGAGCAGATGTCTGAGAACAGTACGCTCCTGGTCCTTGCAGGTCCCAGATATAACACTGAGCGTGAGCCACTGGCCTGGATTGGTCGTCCTGCGGTGATGGAAGCTAGGGAGCTTGAACCGCATGACGGTCAGAGCCGCGTTGCGCAGGCTTGGCAAGCTGCGGTCCGCACGGCCAGCGAGCAGGCCGATATCGAGCCGGCGAAGCTGGGCTATGTAATTCACGATGCGGGCCATGGCAGTGAGGCTAGCGGGGCGCGCCTTGGCACGCTGGGACAGGCGCTAGCCAATACGGCGCCCGAACTGGATTTCATGAAGCAGACCTTTAATACATCTAAGCTGCTTGGTGACATGCGTGCCGGCAGCGCGCTTACTAATATCGCCCTGGCTATCGCCTGGACGCATCAGAAGGGGCAGCCGGTGCTGGTGGCTGGCACCACTGAGCCGGAGCGCGCCACTGCCGTGGTGGTGACGCCGCCTGCGAAGCCGCGCCTGTATAACCCGGACAAGGATTGGTTCCGCGCGCGCGGTGAGGGCAGCACGTACTTGCCTTGGTGGGGCATGCGAAAGGATGTGAAGTGGGATAACTATATGCAGGGTTATTCCTTCTAAAGTCTGATGTCCAATCGTGTGCGATGAGGCGCAAATGGAATGTTAGGCTCTCGGTTTTATCAAAAAGGAAACACGATGCACTTCCGTAGATTCATATCCGTTGCGCTGGCTGGTTTGCTTGTCATGGGTATGGCCCATGCAGGCAAGAAGGATTCTGGCGTTCCGCCAGCTATTTATACGCAGGCTGGATTCAAGGCGGAGCCTTCGGCGCGGGAGTTCGCCGATTGGCAAAAGCGCTTCCAGGCTGTCTGGGATGCGATGTTCAGCAGGGCGGAGGCGGGCGAAAAGAATGAATTGATCGAGCAAGCACCTGGGCTATTCACCAATTCGATCGAATCGGGCAAGAAGGGGATCTCTTTGAAGTCCTTCCTGGTGAAATCGCTGTTCGCAGGGGATGCTCGCATCACTAGTGCGGGCGTCATCGCGAAACGCATGATGCTGAACGAGTCTGCGAAGCCGGTTGGCTTGGGTGGAACGTATGAGCAGGATGGTTATACCGTCGAAATCTGGTATATGGCGCTGCATGACCTTAGTTCGATGGATATGACTGAGTTCAAAAAGGCTGCCGCGTATTCGGCTTTTGAGAAGCTGGAGCTGCCAAAATTGAATGAAGGTACGCGCGGCACCTGGCCGGTCTTGCTCTTCGTGCGGAACAAGACCGGCCAGCTTATGCTCTACGGCCATTCGAAGGAGATGCACGACATTTCCGAAAGGGCCGCAGGGCGCCAGTATTTCTAATGCGTCCTGCTTACCACTTCATTTCGCCTTTGGCGACCTTGGCGCTGAGTTGCAGCGCGCTTTCCAGGCCTGCCGTCGGGTAGGCGGACTTCATGGCGGCGACCAGGGCGGCGCTGTCGGCTGCGGCTGGGGTGGCGGCTTCGAAGCGGCGTACGTAGTCGGCGGTGTAGCTGATGGCGTCCGCGGTGTAGCTGATGCCGGGGGCGAAGTGGCCGGGGACGACAGTGGTCGGCTTCAGCTTGGCAATGTCGTCCAGCACGGACAGCCATTGGGCGCGCGATTCGGGCGTTTGGGTGTCGGCGATCCAGACGTGCAGGCCTTTGAACAGGACCACGCCGCCCACTACGGCTTTGATCGATGGGATCCAGACATAGGTGCGGTCGCCTTGGCCCTGGATCTGCAGCTTCTGACCTTCCAGTTCGATATCACCTTGCAGCAGCTCGGGCATCACCACGCCGCTCGGGGCGTTGGCGCCGAGGATCGGACCCCAGTAGGCGACCTTGGCTTTGCCTTTCTTTTCCATGGCGGCGATGGTGCTGCTGCGGGCCACGATGCGGGCTTGCGGGAAGGCGGCTTTCAGTACCTCCAGGCCGAAGTAGAAGTCGGGGTCGCCGTGGCTGATATAGATGGTGGTCAGGCGCTTGCCGCTGGCTTTGATCTGGGCGGCGAGCTTTTCGGCTTCGGCGCGGGAGAACTGGGCGTCCACCAGCACGGCGTCTTTCTCGCCTTTCACCAGTACGGAGGCGACCGGGAAGATGGCGGCTTCGCCTGGATTGAAGACTTCCAGCGTGAGCGGGGCGGCTGCGTTGGCGCTGGCGGTTGCGCCCAGGGCGGCGAGGGCTACGGCGGTAAGCTTGATCATGGTGCGGTTCCTTTGTGTTGGTTGATGCTTGCCAGTGTAGGGCGTCTGACATGATCGAAAAATAGGGTATATTGAAACGGTTTATTGCTTAAATCGTTCATATGGATAGGATTACTTCGGCCAATGTCTTTGTCACCATCGCGGAACGCGGCAGCCTGGCGGGCGCGGCGGAGGCGTTGGATATGTCGCGTGCGATGGTGACGCGCTACCTGGCGGAGATGGAGGAGTGGGCGGGGGCGCGTTTGCTGCACCGGACCACGCGCCGCCTGGGGCTGACAGCGGCCGGGGAGGTGACCTTGGCCCGTTGCCGGGAGCTGCTGGCACTGGCAGGGGCCATTCCGGCGGCGGGGGATGCGGGGGCGGGCGAGCCGCGCGGCTTGCTGCGGCTGGCGTGCGCGCAGTTCCTGGCGCAGACGGCGCTGGCGGAGGCGCTGGCGGGTTTCCTGCGCCGCTATCCGCGAGTAACGCTCGATTTACAGGTCGATAACCGGGCGGTCAACCTGGTCGAGCAGCGCATCGACCTGGCGATCCGTATCACCAATGCGCTGGAGCCGAACCAGATTGCGCGCAAGCTGGGCGAGTGCCGCTCGATGCTGTGCGCGGCGCCGGCTTACCTGGCGGCGCATGGGGCGCCCGCTGCGCCGCAGGACCTGGCTCGGCATAATTGCCTGGCCTATAGCTATTTCGGCAAGAGTGTGTGGGAGCTGGCGCGCGCGCCGGAGGGTGTAGTGGCGGTGCCGGTGGGCGGCAATCTGACCTCGAACGAGTCGATGGCGCTGCTGGCGGCGGCGGTGCAGGGCGCGGGCATTGCGCTGCAGCCGCGCTTTGTGGTGCAGCCGCTGGTCGCGGCGGGGCAACTGGTGGAGGTCTTGCCGGAATGGCAAGTACAGGCGCTCGGCATGCATGCCATTTATACATCGCGCCAGCATATGCCCCCGTCGTTGCGGGCTTTGCTGGACTATCTGGCGGACTGGTTTACAAGGCGCGGAGCCGAGTTTTAGTTGTTGCAGTTCAATGACACGTGCTATGCTAAGCGACCGTTTTTGGAAATGCTGGAAACACAAAGCCCTTCCCCACAACTTGATGTGCAATCCGCTAACCGGTCAGGCCGTGTCGCGGAAGGTTGATTAAACCCGCTAATTCCTCGCGAAGCGCGAAGAAAGGTGAGCAAAGAAATGATGCAACAAAAGACGTCCACGTCCTACCTGTTCGGTGGGAATGCGCCGTACGTAGAAGAACTGTACGAAGCGTACCTCGAAAATCCTGGCTCCGTGCCAGACAACTGGCGCCAGTATTTCGACGCCATGCAGAACGTGCCTGCAGTCGACGGCAGCGCTAAACCAGACGTCATCCACTCGTCCGTCATCGCCTCCTTCGCCGAACGCGCGAAATCGGGTCCTATCCGCACCATCGTCGCATCGTCCGACGCTGAAATGGGCCGCAAGCGCGTGGCCGCTACCCAGCTGATCGCAGCCTATCGCTATTTGGGCTCTCGCTGGGCTAACCTGGACCCGCTGCAGCGCCAGGAACGTCCGAACATTCCTGAACTGGAACCGACTTTCTACGGCTTCACCGATGCCGACCAGGACACCGTTTTCAACATCAGCAACACCTACTTCGGCCCAGAGACCGCGACCCTGCGCGACCTGTCGAACCTGCTGAAAGACACCTACACCCGCTCCATCGGCGCGGAGTACATGTACATCTCCGATCCAGCCGAGAAGCGCTGGCTGCAAGAACGCCTGGAGTCGATCCGTTCGACCCCTAACTTCACCGCAGAAAAGAAAAAGCACATCCTGGAGCGCCTGACCGCTGCAGAAGGCCTGGAACGCTACCTCCATACCAAGTACGTCGGCCAGAAGCGCTTCTCGCTGGAAGGCGGCGAGACCTTCATCGCTTCGATCGATGAGATCATCCAGCGCGCCGGCGAAAAAGGCGTGCAGGAAATCGTTATCGGTATGGCCCACCGCGGCCGCCTGAACGTGCTGGTGAACACCCTGGGCAAAGCGCCTAAGGACCTGTTCGAAGAATTCGAAGGCAAGCACGCCGACGACCTGCCGGCCGGCGACGTGAAATACCACCAGGGCTTCTCGTCCGACATCTCCACCGCAGGCGGCCCGGTCCACTTGTCGCTGGCGTTCAACCCGTCCCACCTGGAAATCGTCAACCCTGTGGTTGAAGGTTCGGTGAAAGCACGTATGGATCGCCGCGGCGACACCCATGGCGCGCAAGTGCTGCCAATCCTGGTGCACGGCGACGCGGCATTCGCGGGCCAGGGCGTTGTGATGGAAACCCTGAACCTGGCGCAGACCCGTGGCTACGGCACCGGCGGTACTGTGCACATCGTGATCAACAACCAGATCGGCTTCACCACGTCCGATCCGCGCGATGCACGTTCCACCATCTATTGCTCCGACGTCGTGAAGATGATCGAAGCGCCTGTGCTGCACGTGAACGCCGACGATCCTGAAGCCGTGGTTCTGGCTTCCCAGATCGCGATGGATTACCGCCAGCAGTTCAAGAAAGACATCGTTGTCGACATCATTTGCTACCGCAAACTGGGCCACAACGAGCAGGACACCCCAGCGCTGACCCAGCCGCTGATGTACAAGAAGATCGCCAAGCACCCAGGCACCCGCAAGATGTACGCGGACAAACTGATCGCGCAAGGCGTGATCCCGGCCGACGGCGGCGACGCCATGGTTGCTGCTTACCGCAATGCGATGGACCAGGGCAAGCACACCATTGACCCGGTGATCTCCAACTTCAAGAACAAGTTCGCCGTTGATTGGCTGCCGTTCCTGAACCGCAAGTGGACCGACGCGGCCGATACCGCCGTGCCGATGACCGAACTGAAACGCCTGGCCACTGCGATCACCACCGTGCCAGCCGATTTCAAAGTGCACTCGCTGGTAGAGAAAGTACTGGGCGACCGCGCCAATATGGGCAAGGGCGAGATGAACCTGGACTGGGGCATGGGTGAACACCTGGCCTTCGCGTCCCTGGTTTCCTCCGGCTACGCTGTGCGCCTGACCGGCCAGGATGCCGGCCGCGGTACCTTCGTACACCGTCACGCTGTGCTGCACGACCAGAACCGCGAACGTTGGGACGCAGGTTCCTACGTGCCGCTGCAGAACATCTCCGAAGGCCAGGCGCCGTTCACCGTGATCGACTCCGTGCTGTCCGAAGAAGCCGTGCTGGCCTTCGAATACGGCTACTCGACCGCTGAACCAAACACCCTGACCATCTGGGAAGCCCAGTTCGGCGACTTCGTCAACGGCGCCCAGGTTGTGATCGACCAGTTTATCAGCTCCGGCGAAGTGAAGTGGGGCCGCGCTTCCGGCCTGGTCATGATGCTGCCACACGGCTATGAAGGCCAGGGTCCAGAGCACTCGTCGTGCCGCCCAGAGCGTTTCTTGCAACTGTGCGCAGACAACAATATGCAAGTGGTGCAACCGACCACCGCATCGCAGATCTTCCACGTGCTGCGTCGCCAGATGGTGCGCCAGTTCCGTAAGCCGCTGGTGATCCTGACTCCTAAGTCGCTGCTGCGTAACAAGGATGCAGGTTCCCCGCTGGATCAACTGGCCAAGGGCGCGTTCCAGACCGTGATCGGCGAAGTGGACGAGAGCATCGACGCCAAGAAGGTCAAGCGCGTTGTGGTCTGCTCGGGCAAGGTGTACTACGACATCGCCAACACCCGCAAGACGCGCGGCGTGACCGACACTGCCATCATCCGTGTCGAGCAGCTGTATCCGTTCCCGCACAAGGCCTTCGCTGCTGAACTGAAGAAGTTCCCGAACCTGGCCGAAGTGGTGTGGACCCAGGACGAGCCGCAGAACCAAGGTCCTTGGTTCCAGATCCAGCACAACATCTTCGAGGCCATGGAATCGGGCCAGAAGCTGGCATACGCCGGCCGTCCTGCTTCCGCATCGCCTGCCGTGGGTTACTACGACAAGCACTACGCGCAGCAGAAAGACCTGCTGGAAACCGCGTTCTCGAAGCTGAAGGGCTTCATTTTGACTAAGTAATCGCTTTTTAGCGGGTGAGCCGCCTGCCACGAGCAGGCGGCATACAAAAACACAAGATACGGAGTAAAAACCAAAATGGCACAAATCGAAGTTAAAGTTCCCCAACTGTCCGAATCCGTCGCTGAAGCGACCCTGCTGACCTGGCACAAGAAAGTCGGCGAAGCTGTCGCGCGCGACGAGAACCTGATCGACGTCGAGACCGACAAGGTCGTGCTGGAACTGCCGGCTCCAGGCGCTGGCGTTATTGTGCAAATCATCAAAGAGAACGGCGCGACCGTGGTTGCCGGCGAAGTGATCGCCATTATCGATACCGACGCTGCCGCCGGTGCCGCGCCTTCGGCTCCTGCTGCTGCCGCTGCGCCAGCTGCTGCCGCTCCAGCCGCTGCTGCCGCCGCCGACAAGTCCGGCGTGGCGATGCCTGCTGCCGCCAAGATCCTGTCCGAAGCCGGCATCGCCGCTTCCGACGTCGCCGGTTCCGGCAAAGATGGCCGCGTGACCAAGGGCGACGCCCTGGCTGCTGCCGCTGCACCGAAACCAGCTGCTCCAGCACCGCTGGCGCCTGCTGCTGCCAAGCCTGCACTGCCGAAAGTGGCTGCTGCATCCGCCGCCAACCTGGGCGACCGTCCGGAAGAGCGCGTGCCAATGAGCCGCCTGCGCGCACGTATCGCCGAGCGCCTGCTGGAATCCCAGTCCACCAACGCCATCCTGACCACCTTCAATGAAGTGGACATGAAGCCGGTGATGGAACTGCGCAACAAGTACAAGGACAAGTTCGAGAAAGAGCACGGCGTGAAGCTGGGCTTCATGTCCTTCTTCGTTAAAGCGGCTGTGCACGCGCTGAAGAAATACCCGATCCTGAACGCTTCGGTTGACGGCAACGACATCGTCTACCACGGCTACTTCGACATCGGTATCGCAGTGGGTTCGCCACGCGGCCTGGTGGTGCCTATCCTGCGCAACGCGGACCAGATGAGCATCGCTGAAATCGAGAAGAAGATCGGTGAATTCGGCCAGAAAGCCAAGGAAGGCAAGCTGACCCTGGAAGACCTGACCGGCGGTACCTTCTCCATCTCGAACGGCGGTACCTTCGGCTCCATGCTGTCGACCCCGATCATCAACCCACCACAATCGGCAATCCTGGGCGTGCACGCGACCAAGGACCGCGCTGTTGTCGTTGACGGCCAGATCGTGATTCGCCCAATGAACTACCTGGCGATGTCTTACGACCACCGTATCATCGACGGCCGCGAAGCGGTTCTGGGCCTGGTGGCAATGAAGGAAGCGCTGGAAGATCCTGCGCGCCTGCTGCTGGACCTGTAAAACCAGGAAACCGGGGTACGGCCCACAGGGCCGGACCCCGGCCTGCGGCAGCCGCGTGACCAGGGTCCGGCCCTCCGGGCCGTACCCTGGTTTTCCGGTTCAAAAAGTTGAAGAGAGGTTAAATGAGCGTCTCCGAAGAACTGAAGCGCCTGCACGAACTGCACCAGGCCGGCGCCCTGAGCGATGAAGAATTCGCCCGCGCCAAGGAAAAGCTGCTGCAGCAAGGGCAGGCATCCGGCGATTTCGCCACCGAATTCAGCAGCCTGCGCCGCGCGCGCAATGACCGCTGGCTGGGCGGCGTCTGTGGCGGCATCGGTGCCCGCACCGGTGTCGAATCCTGGATCTGGCGCCTGGTCTTCGCACTGTTCACCGCCACCTTCGGCTTCGGCCTGCTGATTTACCTTCTCTTGTGGATATTCGTCCCCGAGGACGAAATGACTGGGATCTAAAACATGAGCAACAAACAATTTGACGTAGTAGTTATCGGCGCCGGCCCTGGCGGCTACATCGCCGCCATCCGCGCAGCGCAACTGGGCTTCTCCGTGGCCTGTATCGACGAATGGAGCAACGACGCCGGCAAGCCTGCCCCTGGCGGCACCTGCACCAACGTTGGCTGCATCCCATCCAAGGCACTGCTGCAATCGTCCGAGCACTTCGACCACGCATCGCACGGCTTCAAAGAGCACGGCATCAACGTGCAAGGCCTGTCTTTCGACGTGGCGCAAATGCTGAAGCGTAAGAACACCGTTGTTAAGCAAAACAACGACGGCATCCTGTTCCTGTTCAAAAAGAACAAGGTCACCTTCTTCCACGGTCGCGGCGCATTCGCCGGCGCCGCCGGCGCTGAAGGCTACCCGATCGCCATTTCCGGCCCGACCACCGACACCATCACCGGTAAACAGATCATCGTTGCCACCGGCTCCAACCCACGCGCACTGCCAGGCGCACCATTCGACGAGAAACTGATCCTGTCGAACACCGGCGCACTGAATATCGAAACCGTGCCAGCCAAGCTGGGCGTGATCGGTGCCGGCGTGATCGGCCTGGAACTGGGCTCCGTATGGCGCCGCCTGGGTTCGGAAGTGACCGTGCTGGAAGGCCTGCCAACCTTCCTGGGCGCAGTCGACGAACAGATCGCTAAAGAAGCGCATAAGCTGCTGGTCAAGCAAGGCTTGTCGATCAACCTGGGCTGCAAGATCTCCAAGGTCGAAGCAGGCAAGGACAACGTCACCGTTGAATACGCCGACGCCAAGGGCGAAGCGCAGAAGGCCGTGTTCGACAAGCTGATCGTGTCGATCGGCCGTACCGCCAACACCATCGGCCTGGGCTCCGACAAAGTGGGCCTGGCTGTCGACGAGCGCGGCATGATCACCGTGGACGAAGACTGCAAGACCAACCTGGCGAACGTGTGGGCAATCGGCGACGTGGTGCGCGGCCCGATGCTGGCGCACAAGGCGGAAGAAGAGGGCGTTGCCGTGGCTGAGCGTATCGCCGGCCAACATGGCCACTGCAACTTCAACACCCTGCCATCCGTGATCTACACCCACCCGGAAATCGCTTCCGTGGGCAAGACCGAGCAGCAGTTGAAGGCGGAAGGCGTGGCATACAAGGCCGGTACCTTCCCATTCCTGGCAAACGGCCGCGCGCGTGCGTTGGGCGATACCAGCGGCATGGTCAAGTTCCTGGCGGATGCAACCACCGACGAGATCCTGGGCGTGCATATTGTCGGCCCAATGGCTTCCGAGCTGATCTCCGAAGCGGTAGTGGCGATGGAGTTCAAGGCTTCGGCTGAAGACATCGCGCGCATCTGCCACGCACACCCATCGCTGTCGGAAGCGACCAAGGAAGCAGCGCTGGCTGTTGATAAGCGCACGCTGAACTTCTAAACCTGAGGAACCGGGAAACCAGGGTACGGCCCAAGGGCCGGACCCTGCGCAGGGTCCGGCCCTTTGGGCCGCGCCCTGGTTTCCCGGTTTTGCGGTTCAAAAAAATGAACGTCCAAGAGTTCTACCAGCACGCGCTCTCGCAGCGCGACTTCAAAGCCGACGCCGCCCAACAGCGCGCCGTCGACCGCCTGCAGCAGTGCTACGACGAATGGGTGCAGTACAAATCCCAGCGCTCGAACAGCTTCAAACGCCTGATCAACCGACCCACGGCCCCGCGCGGCGTGTACATGTGGGGCGGGGTGGGGCGCGGCAAATCCTTCCTGATGGATTCCTTCTACTCGGTGGTGCCCCTGGTGCGCAAAACGCGCCTGCACTTCCACGAATTCATGCGCGACGTCCACATGCAGCTGGACGAACTGCGCGGCGTGGAAGACCCGCTGGACGAAGTGGCGAAACGCATCGCCAAGAAGTACCGCCTGATCTGCTTCGATGAATTCCACGTATCGGACGTGGCCGACGCCATGATTCTGTACAACCTGATGAAGGCGCTGTACGACAACGGCGTGTCCTTCATCATGACCTCGAACTACGAGCCGTCCACACTATACCCGGACGGCCTGCACCGCGACCGCATCCTGCCCACCATCGCCCTGCTGCAGGAGCGCATGGACGTGCTGAACGTGGACGCCGGTGTCGACTACCGCGGCCGCGCGCTGGAGCAGGTGGACGCCTACTACACGCCGCTCAACGCGCAAACCGACCACCAATTGCGTGAGGCCTATGCCCGCATCGCCGAAACGGCCGACGAAGACCCGCGCATCCACGTCGAAGGGCGCGAGCTGAAAGCCCTGCGCCGCGCCGGTACCATCGTCTGGTTCGACTTCGCCACCCTGTGTGGCGGCCCGCGCTCGCAGAACGACTACCTGGAAATCGCCAGCCGCTTCCATACCGTGATATTGTCCGGTATTCCGATGATGTCGGCCGGCCAGTCGTCCGAAGCGCGCCGCTTCACCTGGCTGATCGACGTGTTCTATGACCAGAAGGTCAAACTGATCATGTCGGCCGAAGTGGAGCCGGAAGAGCTGTACACGACCGGCGCATTGGCCAACGAATTCCACCGTACCGTGTCGCGCATCGTCGAGATGCAATCGCGCGAGTATATGGAGAAGGAACAGCGCGGCGTCGCCGAAAAGCTGTCCTGAATTAGGAGAAGAAATTGAAGAACTGGATCTGGCTGGCTGTGATGCTGCCTGCCGCTGCCATGGCGCAGGACATCGGCCGACCGGCCACGACGGGCGCCCCGCGCATTCCGCAAACCCATTCAGTGGAGCAGGCCGACGCGCGCCTGGCGCAGGTGAAGCTGGACCGCGAGGCGGTGGAGGCGGAATACGCCGCCAACGAGCAGCGCTGCGGCGAAAAGTTCTTCGTCAACGCCTGCCTGGACCAGGCCAAGGAACAGCGCCGCCTGCGCCTGGCGGAGCTGCGTTCGGTGGAGGTGGAAGCGAGCCAATACAAGCGCCGCCTGGCGGTGGCGCTGCGTGATCGCGACCTGGAAGATCGCGCCCAGAAGGACACGGCGGAAGCGGCCTACAACGCGGCCCACCCCAAGCCGGCCAAGCCGGACCCGGACAGCAAGGCGGCGCCCAAGCCGGCCGCCGTATCGCTGGCGCAGCGCCAGGCCGAGCACGAGGCGCGCGAGCGCGCCCGCGCCGCCAAGGCCGCGCAGGAAGCGCCGCAGCGCGCCGCCAAGGCGGAGTCCTTCGAGCGCAAGAAAGCCGCCGCTGAAAAGCGGCAGGCGGAAATCAAGGCCAAGCTGGCTGAAAAGGAAGAGAAGAAGCGGCGCGCCGAGGCGGCGCAGCCGAAAGAACCCAATCGTAACTAAATCGCCTTGCGCAATTTCTGCACGGTGTAATTCACTTCTTCCTTGGGCGGGGCCACCAGTTTCAGGATGGCCATCGAGCAGTTGTCGCCCTTGCCCTGGGCCCGTTCGCGGGCCTTGTTGATCAGCATTTCGGCCGCTTCGCGCGGCGACTTCTTGGCCACCACGGCGGCCAGTTCCACATCCGCGAAATAGGACCACAGCCCGTCCGAACACAGCAGGAAGGCGTCGCCCGCTTTCAGGTTTTCCTGCAGGCCGAAGGCGACAAACGGCTCCTTCTGCTTATTCCCCAGCACATTGTTCAAGAGCTTGGCCTGGCGGTGCTTGCGGGCCGCGTCCTCCGGCAGCTTTTCCTGCTCCATCAGGTGGGCCACATACTCGGCATCGCTGCTGCGGCCGACGCATTCCTTGTTGTCAAAGCGATACAGTCTTGCATCCCCGACCACGGCCCAGGCTGCCTGGCGCTGCGGCGTCAGCAGCATCAGTACCATGGACGCCTGCGGTTCGCTGGCGCCGGTGCGCGGGTCCATGACCAGGATCTGGTGCACATCGTGCGCGATTTCGCGCAGGAATTCCTCCACGCGGGCCAGGCTGACGGACTCCGAGGCGCGGTATTCATCAAACAATTGTTTGGCTGTGTGCAGCACTTGTTCCGCACCGGCAGCGCCGCCGCTCAGGCCGTCGGCCAGCACGGCGAGCACGTAGCCGGGCGCTTTCGGCGCGGTAAACAGCGCTACGCGGTCGTTCTGTTGGGGCCGGCTGCCGATATGCTGGGCGGTTCCGGCCTCGATCTTGTACGTGCTCATAGGGTTTTGACAGCTTCTTTCCAATGTCCACCTGAGTTAAACTATGCACCTGTATGCAGTTTTGTTGCAAGTATAGATTGTTGTCCAAACGAAACTGTAAGTAAACGCTCAACGCAATCGTGCAGACGACTTTCGCCATATGATCAACAAAGATGAAATCCAGCGCCGCATTATAGAGCTCGATGTCGAGCACCGCGACCTGGACGCCGTGATCGAAATGCTGACCCTTGATGGTCACCATGATCAACTTCAGTTGCGCCGCCTCAAGAAGCGCAAATTGCAACTGAAAGACTATATCACCCTGCTGAAAATGCAATTGGTGCCCGACGTACCGGCCTGAGCAGGGCCATTGATACCACTACGAACTTGACCGATCCCCAACAGCCGTCGCCCGTCCCCGGCGCGCCGAATGAGCCCGTTTTCCCCGAGGGTGCCCACGACGCCGATATCGAACGCTTGTTCGGACCCGGCGGCCCGCTGGGCCCGGCGGTGGGCGGCTTTCGCCCGCGTAAATCGCAGACTGAAATGGCGAAGGCGATTGCCGACGCCATCGCCAAGCAGCAAACCCTGATCGCGGAAGCGGGCACCGGCACCGGCAAGACCTTCGCCTACCTGGTGCCGGCCTTGCTGTGGGGCGGCAAGACCATCGTCTCCACCGGCACCAAGAACTTGCAGGACCAGCTTTTCCTGCGCGATATCCCGACCATCCGCGCCGCGCTGCAGGCGCCGGTCTCGGTGGCGCTGCTCAAGGGCCGCTCGAATTACCTGTGCCACTACCACCTGGAGCGCACGCTGCAAAACGGCCGCATGACCTCGCGCGAGGATGTCGGTAACCTGCGCGAAATCCAGCGCTTCCTGAAAATGACCAGCACCGGCGACAAGGCCGAACTGGCGCGCGTGCCGGAAAACGCGCTGATCTGGAACCTGGTCACGTCCACCCGCGAGAACTGCATGGGGCAGGAGTGCCAGTACTACCAGGACTGCTTCGTGATGAAGGCGCGCCGCGAGGCGCAGCAGGCGGACGTGGTGGTGGTTAACCACCACCTGTTCTTCGCCGACGTGGCGCTGAAGGATACCGGCGTGGCCGAGCTGCTGCCCGCCGCCAACACCGTGATCTTCGACGAGGCGCACCAGTTGCCCGACACCGCCACCTTGTTCTTCGGCGATACCGTCTCCACCTCGCACATCCTGGAGCTGTGCCGCGACGTGCTGGCCGAGGGCCTGGCGCACGCGCGCGATGGCGCTGAGTGGGCCAAGGTGGTGACCCCGGTGGAAAAGGCCGCGCGCGACCTGCGCCTGACCTTCACCCAGGACATCGTGCGCATGTCGCTGCCGCAGATCGCGCCATCGAGCGATTTCTTCCCCGCGCTGCAGGCCTTGAAGGACGAGTTGATCGACATGCTCGCCGTGCTGGAGAAAAACGCCGAGCGCGCGGAAACCATCGAGCAATGCCGCGTGCGCGGCAGCGAGCTGTCGGCCAAGCTGGAAGCATGGAAGTTCGATCCGAGAGCCAAAATCACGCCGGGCGAGGAAGCCGTGTATTGGGTCGAGGCTTTCCAAAGTTCGCTGCAGTTGCATAAGACGCCGCTGTCGATCGCGCCGATCTTCAACGGCCAGCGCGAAGGCGTGCCGCGCAGCTGGATTTTCACCTCCGCCACGCTGGCGGTGAAAAACGACTTCACCCACTTTGCCGAGCAAATGGGGCTGGAGAACGAAGTCGCGCGCAACTGGCCAAGCCCGTTCAACTACGAGCAGCAGGGCATCCTGTATGTGCCGCAAGGCCTGCCGGACCCGAACTCCATGGGTTATACCGACGCCGTGCTGGATGCCGCGCTGCCGATCATCGAGGCCGCCGGCGGCCGCACCTTCCTGCTGTGCACCACGCTACGCGCCGTCAAGCGCGCAGCCGACCGCCTGCGCGACGAATTCGAGAAGCGTGGCCTGAAGTTCCCGCTGTTCGTGCAGGGCGACCGTGGCCGCACCGAACTGCTGGACCAGTTCCGCAAGGCCGGCAACGGCGTGCTGATTGGCTCGCAGAGCTTCTGGGAGGGCGTGGACGTGCGCGGTGAGGCGCTGTCGTTGGTGATCATCGACAAGCTGCCGTTCGCACCACCGGACGATCCGGTGCTGGCGGCGCGTATCGAAGTGATGGAACGCAAAGGCCTGAACGGTTTTATGGGGCATACTTTGCCGGAGGCGATCATCAACCTGAAGCAGGGCGCCGGACGCCTGATTCGCGATGAAGGCGACCGTGGGGTCTTGATGCTGTGCGACCCGCGCGTGATTTCCAAACCCTATGGCCGCCGTATCTGGCAAAGCCTGCCGCCGTTCAAACGCACGCGCGAAGCGGCGGAAGTGGTGGAATTCTTTAAAGGATTGTAAGCATGAAGCTGACACGCGCAATGTTGGACGAGGCGGCAAGCAAGGGGTTGCTAGATGAGGTCCAGGCAGGGCGCTTGTGGCAGTTCCTGCTGGAGCGTGAGCAGCATACGCCGGGCTTCAAACCGGCGCACATCCTCTACTACCTGGGCGGCCTGATTGCCATTGGCGCCATGTCGCTGTTCATGACCCTGGGTTGGGAGACCTTCGGCGGCAGCGGGCTGCTGTTCATTTCAAGCTGCTATATCGTGGCGGCTATCGGCGGCGTGGAGTGGCTGCGCGCGCGCGGCCTGCAACTGCCGGCCGGTGTGCTGGCGGCGTTTGCGGTGGTGCTGGTGCCGCTGGCGGTGTACGGCCTGCAGCATGTGCTGGGACTGTGGTCCGCCGATGGCCCGGGTGGCGCCTATCGCGACTACCACTACTACATCGACTGGCGCTGGGTTCTCATGGAGCTGGCCACCCTGGCCGCCGGCGCCGTGGTGCTGTGGCGCTACCGCATGCCGTTCACCGTGATGCCGGTGGCGGTGACCCTGTGGTACATGAGCATGGACGTCACCACCATGCTGCTGGGCGCCTATGGTTTCTTCTCGCACGAAGGCAAGACCATTTCGGCGGTGTTCGGCATTGCCATGACTCTGCTCGCGCTGTGGATCGACTTGCGCAACCGTAGCAGCAAGGACTACGCTTTCTGGCTGTACATCTGGGGCGTGATCACCTTCTGGGGCGCTTTGTCTTCCATGGACTCGGGCAGCGAGTTCGGCAAGTTGGTCTACTGCCTGATCAACGTGCTGATGATCGGCATCGGGGCCGCGCTCTCGCGCCGCGTGTTCGCCGTGTTCGGCGGCTTTGGGCTGGCGGGCTACCTGGGCCACCTGTCCTACACCGTGTTCCGCGACAGCCTGATGTTCCCGGTCGCCTTGACCGCCATCGGCATCGCCATCATCGCCGCCGGCGTGTTCTGGCAGCGGCGCGAGGCTGCCATCGGGGCCGCCCTGCGCGGGGTGCTGCCGGCCGGCCTGCGCCTGCTGGTCGAACGCCGGGCCGTCGCATAAGGCGGATGCGCGCCCGAGCTGCGCGCCTGGTGGCCTTTGCCGGCGGCATCCTGCTGGCGGTGGCCGCGCTGTGGCAAGCCGGCACGCTGCTCTCGCAGCCGGTCAACCATCCGGTTCAGGTGGATGGCGACCAGTTCACCATCGTTCAATTTGAGCGCACGCGCGGCTCCCTGTTGCGCGTGCCGCGCGCAACGCGCTGCGCATTGCTGATGCACGGCGTGCGTGCCGACCGCAGCGTGATGGTGCCGCGCGCGCTGATGCTGCGCGACCTGGGCCTGACATCGCTGGCGATCGACTTGCAAGGCCATGGCGAAACGGGTGGCGAGATGATCACCTTCGGCCATCGCGAGGCGCAGGACGCGCGCAACGGCGTCGAGTACCTGCGTGGCCAGGGCTGCCGCAAAGTGCTGGTGATCGGCCAATCGCTGGGCGGCGCCGCAGCGCTGCTGGGCGACGGGCCGGTGGCGGCCGATGCCTTCGTGCTCGAATCGGTCTACCCGACGATTGAAGATGCCGTCGCTAACCGTCTTGGCATGCGCTTCGGCATGGCAGGGCGCCTGGCGGCGCCTTTGCTGTATCTTCAGCTCCCGCTGCGCGCCGGTGTCGGTAGCGCCGATTTGCGCCCGCTGGACGCTGTGCGCAAGCTGCGTGTGCCGGTTCTCGTGGCGGGCGGCAGCCAGGATTTGCAAACCCCTCCCGAAGAAACGCGCCGCCTGTTCGACGCCGTCCCTGGCCGCAAGACGCTGTGGCTGGTGGCGGGCGCCGTGCACCAGGACCTGCACGCCTACGACCCGGCCCAATACAAGGAAAAACTGAGCGCGTTCATGGAGACAAGCCTCATCGAGTGACTTGCACACGATTGGATTCGCTTGGAGTGTGGCCCGTTTTTGTATATTCTGCGCCAACCTTTTGACATTTCCAGGAGGTGGCCATGCAGTACCGTTTGATCCTGCCGGCGCTCGTGCTGGCACTGGGCGCGGCACAATCGGCAAACGCGCAATGCTGCGGATTCGGCATGAGCTACGACAACGTCGTGGTCTGGCCGCAGCCCGACTTGCGGGTGCCAGTGCCGACCGTGAACGAGGCGAAGAAAGCCAAGCCGGTGCTGGCCAAAGCCAAGCCTGCGGTGAAAGAGAACGCCCGAAAACTGTCCATGCATTTCCCGCCTGAGCAACGCGTCCAGGTGGAGCAGTACTACATCGAAAGCATGGCGACCTACCTCAAGCTGGAAAAGAAAATGGGCTGGGAGCCACGCGACATGGCCGGCGGCCTGGCGGCATTCCTGGTCGGGAACTACATGGTGCTGCACGACCGGAACGTGAGCGACGACGAATATGCCGCCGTCGCCAGCCAGATGCGGGCGCAGCAAAAAATCCAGAAGATCACCCAGGCCAGCGACCAGGAAAAGCTGCGCGACGTGTTCGAGCAAAGCGCCATGGTGGGCGTGTTCATGGCGGTGGCCTACATGGCGCACCAGCAGAAACCACAGGAGTCGGCGTTTTACGACAACCTGCGCAATGCGGCCCGGGAAAACCTGCAGCTGGTGCTGAAGTCCGATCCGGCCAAGCTCAATATCGACAAGAACGGCATGAGGTTCCAATGACGATCTATATCAAAAAACTGTGCAACGCTTTCATCACGGACGCTGTCGTGAGTCGCCGCCTGGGCGGCACAACGGCGCGCAATGTAGATGCCATCGGAAGCGCGCTGGGCGGGCTGTGGGTGGGTGGCACGGTGACCGTGTCGGCCGAGGCACTGGACTGGGTGCCGAACGGCATGAACAAAGCCCTGCACGACAACCTGGAACCGGTGCACATCCCGCTGGCCGAAGTGCGCGCCGTGCGGCGCGTGTTCGGCATCCTGACCGGCATTGTGGTGGTGGAGCTGGAGGATGGCGGTGAGTTCCGCTTCCGCTGCTTCAACGCGCGCACCGTGGCGGTGAATCTGTCCGACCTGCTGCCAAGCCAGCTGATTTCGGCATGAGGGCGCGCGCATTGTTTGCGGCCGCCGCTGCGGCTGCGCTGCTGCTGGCCGCGCCGGCAAGCCGGGCGCAGGGCCTGGTCGGGCTGGGGCTGGATTACCCCTACACGGCGGCACCGCTGATCAATTTTTCGCATATGTCGGCCATGAACAACAATGCGATGATCAACGCCGCCAACCCGGCGCGCAAACGCGAGCACGACATTGCCAATGTGCCGCCGGCGGTCAAGCGCAATGCGCAGGAACTGGCCAAGGTATTTCCGGCATCAAACCAGGCGTCGATGGAGCAGGTCTTCGTGCAAAGCATGGATGTCTACCAAACCATCGAAGCCAAAATGGGCTCGCCGCGCAATAACCTCGATATGGCGATGGCTGCCTTCATCGTCGGCAACTACATGGTGTTCGCCAATCGCGAAGTATCGGACGACGAATTCAAGGCCGTCGCCGGGCAGTTGCGCCAGGCGGGCGGCACCAGCCGGCTGCGCGAGAAGGAGCGCCCGGAAACCATTCGCAACCTGTACGAGAAGAGCGCCATGGTCGGCGCCTTCATGGCGCTGGCCTACAAGTCGCAGCAACAAAAGGCGCAACCGGAGCAGGTTGCCGCCAACTTGCGCAACAGCGCGCGCGAAAACCTGAAGATCGTGCTGGGCACCGATCCCGAACGCCTGCGCATCGACGGCCGGGGTGTTAAGCTGGTCCCATGATGATCAGCGAGCTACCCGAACACGCGCTGTTGCAGCGCTATCACGCCCAGGGCGACTATACCGATTGCTTTGCTATCGACGTGCCGCAGTCAGTAAGCCACGCCGCGTTTGTGGAAGCGTTTTATACGACAGCGGTATTCAAACTGGAACGCGCGCTGCTGTCGTTGCTGGTTTCGCGCCCGTCGCGCGATGCCGAGGCGCGTGAACTGGCCGCCGGCCAGCGCGAGCAGTTCTCCGCCTGGTCGGTGGAGGCGCGCGCGCCGGGCCAGCTGCTGATGTGCGATTTCGCCGGCAGCACGCGCTCCTGGCTGATGGCGGTGGAGCAGGGGCAGGGCACGCGCCTGTATTTCGGCTCCGCCGTCGTGCGCAAGCGGCAGGGCGGCGCCTTCCGCGCCCTGCAGGGATTCCACAAACTCTACTCGCGCATCCTGCTGCGCGCCGCCGCCAGTCGCGCGCTCAGGGCTGGATGATGACCTTGCCCGTCACCTTGCGCGCGGCCATGGCTTCCAGCGCGCGCGGCGTGTCGGCCAGCGCGTAACGCGCCGAGATATGCGGGCGGATCTTGCCTTCGCCCAGCCAACCCAGTAGCTGCATCATGCCCGCCAGGTTGGCCTTCGGTTCGCGTTTGACGAATTCGCCCCAGAACACGCCCATCAGGGAGGCGCCCTTGAGCAGTGTCAGGTTCAATGGCAGCTTGGGGATTTCACCGTTGGCAAAGCCCACCACCAGGTAGCGTCCGCGCCAGCCAATGGAACGGAAGGCTGGCTCCGCGTATTCGCCGCCGACCGGATCGTAGATGACGTCGGGCCCCTTGCCGTCGGTGGCGGCCTTGATTGCCTCGCGCAGGTCGCTGCTGGCGTAGTTAATCAGCACATCGGCGCCATGGTCTTTGCATACCGCCAGCTTTTCCTCGCTGGAGGCGGCGGCAATCACGCGCGCGCCGAGTGCTTTGCCGATCTCGATCGCGGCCAGGCCGACGCCGCCGGCAGCGCCCAGCACCAACATGGTTTCGCCCGCCTTCAACCGGGCGCGGTCCACCACCGCGTGGTGCGAAGTGCCGTAGGTAAGGGTGATGGCGGCAGCGGTGTCGAAATCCATCCCCGGCGGCATCGGCATCAGCGATGCGGCGGGCACCAGCAGTTGTTCGGCAAAGCCGCCATGTGCGGAAAACGCGATCACCTTGTCGCCCGCCTTGTAACCCTGCACGCCGTCGCCGACCGCCCGCACCACGCCGGAAACCTCATTGCCGGGCGTGAAGGGCAGGGGCGGCTTGTACTGGTACTTGCCCTGGATGATCAGCACATCGGGGAAGTTGACGGCGGCCGCCTTCACCTGCAGCACCACCTGGCCCGGCCCGGGCTGCGGGTCGGGCAGGTCTTCCAGCACCAGGGTGTCGGGCAAACCCCAGTCCTTGCAAACAATCGCTTTCATTTGGTCTCCATATTTATCGAACGCTCGTACGATTATGCCCCGGAACACTTTGCGCGGGAACAAAGTTTAATCCGCGCCGCAGCGCTACATTGGGCTGGCAGGGGAGGTGATTGCCATGAGTATCCGATACGGCTGCTTTTTCAGTTACGCGCATGGCCAGCACGCGTTTATGAGCCATTTCAAGGACGACTTTGTCGATGCCCTGAAGTGCTATCTTGAGCCCCATTTCGACAACGAGACCGAATTGTTTGTCGATAGCGAGCAACTGGGTGGCGGCGACGACATCGACCGCCGCATCGCCCTGGCCCTGTGCCAGAGCGCGACCATGGTCGTGATCTACACGCCCAAGTACGAAGCGCACCCATATACCCGGCGCGAATTTGCCGCCATGCAGATGATCGAGGCCGAGCGCAGCCAGTGGTACGAGCTGCCCTCGCACCTGATCATCCCCGTGATCATGACCCGCCACCCGCTGAGCCTGCCGCGCCAGATCAGCGAGCCGGGCATGTATGTGGATTTCTCGCGTTACACGCTGGCGACCGGGGACTTGAAGACCAACCCCGATTTCCTGCCCGATATCCGGCGCATCGTGGACCGCATCACGATGCACTACCACTGCCTGAAAGCGAGCATTCCGCCCGACCACGACTGCCGGAAATTCATCCTGCCGCCGGCGCCGCCGGAATGGCGCCCGCCGGCGCCGCCCCATTTTCCACGCTAACCTCAACGCTCCAAGGATCGCCATGGAACACCTACGCCTGCACCTGCCGTTGCTGCCCGCAGCCGGCGAAGTTACGACTTTCTACTCCTACAAGGGCGGCGTGGGCCGCACGCTGGCGCTGGCCAACCTGGGGCACCTGCTGGCCAAGCGCCATGCGCCACCGGTGCTGCTGGTGGACTGGGACCTGGAAGCACCGGGCCTGCATTACTACTTTCCCGCCGCGCCGGAAGCGCCCGGCGTGCTCGATCTCTTCGAAGCTTGCCGTGACGAGCTGCAGGAACGTGCCGGGCGCTACGCCAGCGACACGGCGCTGGCCGAAGCGGTGCTGGACGCGGTGCGCTGGGAGCAATTCCTGGTGCGGGCGTGCGATGACCGGCCTCTCTGGCTGCTGCGTGCTGGGCGGTGCGATGGCAGCCATGCGGAACGCGCGGCAATGCTGGACTGGCAAGGCATCTTCGATGCTTGCCCCGCGCTGTTCCGCACCTTTTCCACGCGCCTGGCGCGCCACTTCGGCCACGTGCTGGTCGACGCGCGCAGCGGGCGCGCCGACAGCGCCGCCATCTGCACCACGCTGCTGCCGACGCAACTGGTGCTGGTGTTCGCGCCGAACCGGCAGAACCTGGACGGGCTGCGCGACCTGGTATGGCGCGCCACCGCCTACCGCAGCTCCCATGAAGACGAGCAGCGGCCCTTGCTGGTGTATCCGCTGCCCTCCCGCTTCGATATGGCGGATGGCGCGCAGTACGCGTGGTGGCGGCATGGCGAGGAGGGCTACCAGAGCCTGTTCGAGGGCGCCCTGGCCGACGCTTACGGTTTGCCGCAGTTGGACTTGGGCGAGTACTTCGACGCGGTGCAGTTGCCCCACAACGCCAGCCTGGCGTTTGGCGAGCCGCTGCCGGCCATGGCGTTGCAGGAGCGCTACGAAGCCTTCCTGCACTGGTTCCGCGACGGCCTGTGCCCCTGGCAGCGCCCGGCAGCTGTTGCGCCGGCTGCCGTCAACCACCACCACGCCTTGCCACTGGAGCAGGAGCGCGCCGGGTATTGGCCGGTGCCGGCGGCAATGTAGGGAAAATGGGGGCGGAAAAAATGGGGACGTACCCCATTTTTCCGCGCAGCGAAAAATGGGGTACGTCCCCATTTTTTCCGCCCCCGATTTTTCCGGCGTTGCTTCAGGTAAAATTCCCTGTATGAGAATCCTTATCAGTAACGACGACGGCTACCTGGCGCCTGGCATCAATGCGCTGGCGGAAGCCCTGCAGCCTATCGCCGATATCGTGGTTGTGGCGCCCGATAGCAACCGGTCCGGCGCCTCCAATTCCCTCACGCTGGACCGCCCGCTCTCGGTGCATAAAGCGGCGAATGGTTTCTTTTTTGTCAATGGAACGCCGACCGACTGCGTGCACGTGGCCCTGACCGGGCTGCTCGACACGCTGCCGGACCTGGTGGTGTCCGGTATTAACAACGGGCCGAATATGGGCGATGACACCCTGTATTCCGGCACCGTCGCCGCCGCCACCGAGGGCTACCTGTTCGGCGTCCCGGCTATCGCTTTCTCGCAAGGCTCCTACGGCTGGTCGCACATCGACGACGCCGCCCGCGTCGCGCGCGACCTGGTGCAGCGCTATATGGACCTGCTGGACCGGCCCTACCTGCTGAATGTGAACATCCCCAACCTGCCATATGAGCAAATGGGGCCGCTGACCCCGACCCGGCTGGGGCGCCGCCACCAGGCCGAACCCGTGGTCAAGGCGCTCGACCCGCGCGGCCGCGAAATCTACTGGATTGGCCCGCCCGGCGCCTGCAAGGACGCCGGGGAGGGCACCGATTTCCACGCGCTGGCCAGCGGGCGCGTGTCGCTGACGCCTTTGCAGATCGACCTGACGCACCGCCAACAACTCGCTTCCCTGGCAAAGGCCCTCGCATGAGCGACAAGACCCGCACTTTCCCGCTGCCCCTGTCTTCCATCACCGACAAGAGCCCGACGAAGAAGCCGGTCTACAACGCCGTGGCCACACCACAAACCGCCACCCAGAACGCCGCCCGCACGGCCGCCGCCACCCCTGGTGGCTGGCGCCCGTCGCAGCCGGTCGCTTCGCCCTCGCGCGCCCACTCCTACGCCCAGGAGCGCGCCCAGGTGCAGCTGGCACCGGCCGCCGCGCCGCGCCAGCACGCACTGGTGTCGGACGGCGTGCGGCGCGCCATGGTGCAGCGCGTGGCCAAGCAGGGCGTGAGCGATGCGGTGGTGCTGGGCGCCCTGGACACGGTGCCGCGCCATATGTTCATGGACGAAGGCCTGGCGCCGCAGGCGTATATCGACGCCTCGCTGCCGATCGGCCACCACCAGACCATCTCCCAGCCCTATATCGTGGCGCGCATGATCGAAGTGATGCGCGCCGGCCAGGATTTACAGCGCGTGCTGGAAATCGGCACCGGCTGCGGCTACCAGGCGGCAGTGCTGGCCTGCGTGGCGAAAGAGGTGTATTCGATCGAACGTATCAAGCCGCTGCACGAACTGGCCAAGGCCAACCTGCGCCCGCTGCGGGTGCCGAACCTGCGTTTGCACTACGGAGATGGTATGCTAGGCTTGCCGCAGGCGGCGCCGTTCGACGGCATCATCCTGGCGGCTGCTGGCCTGGAAGTGCCGCAGGCACTGCTGGAACAACTGAATATCGGCGGCCGCCTGGTCGCCCCGGTCGGGGCCCGCACCCAGCATCTCGAACTGGTCACCCGCGTCAGCAAGAACGAATGGGTGCGCCAGACGCTGGAAGATTGCCACTTTGTGCCGCTGCGCCCCGGCACCGTTTAACACACTGACAGACAGAATGACGAAGAATTACTCCCTATTCCTGACGGCCGCCGCGTTGGCCGCGCTGACCGCCTGTTCGACCCCGCCGAACAACGTCCCGGTGGAAGACCGTTCGGTGCCACTGCCCGTGGCACCGGTGAAGGCGGCTCCGGTCGAAGAGCCGAAAGACAAGGAAGGCTATTACACCGTCCGCAAAGGCGATACCCTGATCCGCATCGCTTTCGACCGCGGCCTGAATTACCGCGAACTGGCGGCCTGGAACAACCTGGCTAACCCGGACGACATCAAAGTGGACCAGGTGCTGCGCACCACGCCGCCGGAAGGCGTGCAAACGGTCGCCGTGCCGACGCCGCCGGCCATCGAAAAACTGCCGCCGCCGCCGCGCAAATCCACGCCGAAGGGCGAAAAACGCCCGTATTCCGAGACTGCCGTGGCGGAATTGCAGAAACCCGAGGGGGATAAGGCGGAGAAGCCGGCGCAGGTCGCCAGTGCCGCGCCGGCCCCCGTCCCGGCGCCGGCAATGAGCGCGGAAGACCGCGAAGTGAGCTGGATCTGGCCGTCCGACGGCCGGGTGGTGGCCCAGTTCGACGAGGGCAAGAACAAGGGCATTGATATCGCCGGACGCGCCGGACAACAAGTGTTGGCTGCCAGCGCAGGAAAAGTGATGTATGCCGGTAGCGGCATCCGTGGATATGGTAATCTCGTCATTGTGAAGCACAGTAACAGCCTGTTGTCGGCCTATGCCCACAACCGCGCCATCCTGGTCAAGGAGGGGCAGGATGTGCGGCGGGGCCAGGCAATTGCTGAAATGGGGGATTCCGATACCGACGCCGTCAAGCTGCACTTTGAAATCAGGCAGCAGGGCAAACCGGTGGATCCATCAAAATTCCTGCCTAACCGCTAGATACCACCCATGACACGCTCGCCGAATGACCAGCTGGAAGACGACTCGATTCCGGAGGACTTTGCGGACGAGCCGGTCGACGAAAGTGTCGTCGATGCGATCGAGTCGGATGGCGAGCCGGCGGCCGAGGGCAGCA
The DNA here is from genome assembly GCA_046523935.1 of Massilia sp. SR12. GTDB lineage: Bacteria > Pseudomonadota > Gammaproteobacteria > Burkholderiales > Burkholderiaceae_D > Rugamonas. The sequence goes on from CP159586.1 coordinate 80,100, forward strand.
GCGCCGTCCTGGAAACGGTCGACGAGCTGAAAAAAGTGCTGGCGGCGGAGCTCTCCACCGACACCACCCAGCACTACCTGAACCAGATCGGCACGCGGCCCCTGTTGACGGCGCCGCAGGAAGTGCATTACGCCACCCTGGCCAAGCAGGGCGACTTCTCGGCGCGCCAGACCATGATCGAGCATAACCTGCGCCTCGTGGTCTCGATCGCCAAGCATTACATCAACCGCGGCGTGGTCCTGCTCGACATGATCGAGGAGGGCAATATCGGCTTGATGCGCGCTATCGACAAGTTCGAGCCGGAGCGCGGCTTCCGTTTTTCGACCTACGCTACCTGGTGGATCCGCCAGAGCATCGAGCGCGCCATCATGAACCAGGCGCGCACGGTGCGCCTGCCGGTGCATATGGTGCGGGAGTTGAACCAGATCCTGCGCGGGAAGTACCACCTGGAGGCGCAACACCACAACGGCAAGGACGCCACGGCGGAGGACATCGCCGACCTGGTGGGACGGCCGGTGGAGGAGGTGCAGGACATCCTGGCCTTGTCCGAACACGCCACCTCGCTCGACGCGCCGCTGGACAACGATCCCCAATCCTCGCTGATGGACATGCTGCCGGGCGACTCCGAGGACGCGCCCGATGCGCGCGCCGAACACCATGAAATGACGGTGTTGGTACGCGACTGGCTGACCAAGCTGCCGGACAAGCAGCGCATCGTCATCATGCGCCGCTTTGGGCTGGATAACGACGATCCGGCCACGCTGGAAACCCTGGCTGAGGAAATGGGCGTGACGCGCGAGCGGGTGCGCCAGATCCAGCAAGAGGCGCTGGTGAAGCTGAAGCGCGCCATGGCGGCGCGCGGTGTTGTGCGCGATTCGCTGCTCTGAAACCGGGAAACCAGGGTCCGGCCCTGCGGGCCGTACCCTGGTTTCCCGGTTTTTGCTATCATAGCGGGTTTGGCGCGCAAGGCGCCGGCTGCAACCATAATCGCTATGCAAGACACTATCATCGAGATCAAATCCCTGGACATGGATGCCCGTGGCGTTGGCCACATCGAGAACGAAGACGGCTCGCCGGGCAAGGTGGTCTTCATCGAGGGCGCGCTGCCGGGCGAAAAAGTCAGCTTCGAGCTGCAGCGCAAAAAGAAGAACTGGGAGCAGGGTCGCATGACCGTGCTGCACAAGGAATCGGCCATGCGCGTCAAGCCGAAGTGCGAGCACTTCGAGATTTGCGGCGGCTGCTCCATGCAGCACCTGGAGGCCTCGGCCCAGGTGGCGATCAAGCAGCGCGTGTTGGAAGACAACCTGTGGCACCTGTCCAAGGTCAAATCCGACACCATGATGCGCCCGATGTTCGGCCCCACCTGGGGCTACCGTTTCCGCGCGCGACTGTCCGCGCGCTATGTGGCCAAGAAGGGCACGGTGCTGGTCGGCTTCCACGAAAAGAAATCGGTCTTCGTGGCCGACATCCAGAGCTGCCAGATCCTGCCCAAGCACGTCTCCGACATGCTGATGCCGCTGCGCGCCCTGATTCAATCGCTGACCATCTTCGACAAAGTGCCGCAACTCGAGCTGGCGGTGGGTGAAGAGAGTACCGTGCTGGTGATGCGCAATATGGTGGCGCTGGGCGCGGGTGACGAAGAGAAGCTGAAAGCCTTCGCCGACCAATATAAGATTGAATGGTGGTTGCAGCCGAAGGGCCCGGACACCGCCGCCCCGTTCTACCCGGCCGACAAAGAGCTGTACTACACGCTGCCCGAATTCGGCATCAAGATGCCGTTCAAGCCGACCGACTTCACCCAGGTCAACCACCACATCAACCGGGTGCTGGTGCACAAGGCGCTGCGCCTGCTGGACGTGCAGAAAGAAGACCGCGTGGCCGACCTGTTCTGCGGCCTGGGTAACTTCACCCTGCCGCTGGCGACCCAGGCGCGCGAAGTGGTGGGTATTGAAGGCTCGACCGCGCTGACCGAACGCGCGCTGGAGAACGCCAAGGTGAATGGCGTGGACGGCCACACCACTTTCCAGTGTCGCAACCTGTTCGAGATCACCAAGGACGACCTGATCGCCCTTGGCAAGTTCGACCGCATGTTGATCGACCCGCCGCGCGATGGCGCCATGGCCCTGTCGCAGGCGCTGGCCGAGCTGAAGGAAACGCATCCCGAGTTGCTGCCGAAGCGCCTGGTGTACGTTTCCTGTTCCCCGTCGACCCTGGCGCGCGACGCCGGCGTGCTGGTGCACGGCGCCGGCTACCGCATGTCGCAGGCTGGCGTGATGAACATGTTCCCCCACACCTCCCACGTCGAATCGATGGCCGTCTTCGACCTCGAATAAAAATGTCCGTTTTGGGGTCAGGAAGAAAAGTGGACATTTCCCAGGGAAATGTCCACTTTTCTTCCTGACCCCAAAACGGACAAAAGTTGCAATAAAAAAAAGCCGGCGCGAAGCCGGCTTTTTGTTGGGGCGGGTGGTGCTTGGTGAGGCTTATTCGCGGTCGCCTGCCAGGCCTAGCAGCGACAGCAGGCTGCTGAAGATGTTGTACACGTCCAGGTACAGGGCCAGGGTGGCGGTCACGTAGTTGGTCTCGCCGCCGTTCACGATCTGCTGCACGTCGTACAGGATGTAGGCGGAGAAGATGGCAATCACCAGCACCGAGATGGCAATCGACAGCGCGCCCATGCCGAGGAAGATGTTGGCCACGGAAGCCAGCAGCAGCACGATCACGCCGGCGAACAGCCATTTGCCCATCATCGAGAAGTCGCGCTTGGTCACGGTGGCGTAGCTGGCCAGCGCCATGAAGATCGCCGCCGTGCCGCCGAACGCGGTCATGATCAGGGTGCCGCCGTTGGCGAAGCCCAGGGTGCGGGTCAGCAAAGGCGTCAGCAACAGGCCCATGAAGAAGGTGAAGCCGAGCAGCAGCGCGACGCCGACGCCGGAATCCTTGTTCTTCTGTATGCCCCAGATGAAGCCGAAGGCCACTGCCATGAACAGCAGGAAGCCCATGAAGCCACGCGGGATCGGGATGGCGAACATGACGCCAATGATCGCGCCCAGTACGGTCGGGATCATGGACAGCGACAGCAGCCAATAAGTATTGCGCAACACGCGGTTGCGGAGCGCAGCGTTGTCGGTTGCGACGCCGCTACCGAAATGATGTACGTTTTGCATAGTTAAATGCCTCCTTTACTAAAAAGCATAGCATGTTGACGGTGGGATGGGGTCTTTCTCGCTTAGGATATACTTAAAATCCCGTAAGGGAAGCCCATAGGCGGCGCGTTGGTTTGTTTCCTTGGGTGTCAAAGGTGAACTATGATAAAATCGAAGGTTGATCGGGAATCTAAATTCTTGTTTTAAACCTTTCTTTTTATTGGAGTTTTTCATAATGGCAATCGAACGCACCCTGTCGATCATCAAACCAGACGCAGTAGCCAAAAACGTGATCGGCCAGATCTACAGCCGTTTCGAAGGCGCAGGCCTGAAAGTGATCGCTGCCCGCATGACCCAGTTGTCCCGCGCTGAAGCCGAAGGCTTCTACGCTGTGCACGCTGCACGTCCTTTCTTCAAGGACCTGGTTGACTTCATGATCTCCGGTCCTGTGATGATCCAGGTTCTGGAAGGCGAAGGCGCGATCCTGAAAAACCGTGACCTGATGGGCGCTACCGATCCGAAGAAAGCAGAAAAAGGCACCATCCGTGCTGATTTCGCTGACTCCATCGACGCTAACGCTGTGCACGGCTCCGACGCCGCTGAAACCGCTGCTGTGGAAATCGCCTACTACTTCCCAGCACTGAACGTTTACTCCCGTTAATTTTTCGTAACGGTTGTAGTGTAGTAAAGTAGTATCTGCGCGTTTGCCCCGGGCCATGGTCCGGGGCAAAGCCATTTTTGAAATTGAGTAAAAAGCATGGAAACTTCCCTCGTTAATCTGCTGGATTTCGATCCGGAACAATTAGTCGCCTACTGCGCCGACTTGGGGGAGAAGCCTTTCCGTGCCAAACAGTTGCAGCGTTGGATCCACCAGTTCGGTGCGTCCGACTTCGACAGCATGACCGACCTCGCCAAGTCCTTGCGCGAGAAGCTGAAGACGCGCGCCCACATCGTGGCGCCGGCCATCATCAGCGACAATACTTCCGCCGACGGCACCCGCAAATGGCTGGTGGACGTGGGCAATGGCAATGCCGTGGAAACCGTGTTCATCCCGGAAGAAAACCGCGGCACGCTGTGCATCTCGACCCAGGCCGGCTGCGCCGTGAACTGCCGTTTCTGCTCGACCGGCAAGCAGGGCTTCAACCGCAACCTGACCGTGGGCGAAATCATCGGCCAGTTGTGGATGGCGGAATTCGCGCTGCGCGCCACCAAGGGCATCGAACCCGGTCCGAAAGGCGAGCGCCAGATCACCAATGTGGTGATGATGGGCATGGGCGAGCCGCTGCTGAATTACGGCCCGACCGCCACCGCGCTCAAGCTGATGCTGGACGATAACGCCTACGGCCTGTCGCGCCGCCGCGTGACCCTGTCCACCTCGGGCGTGGTGCCGAATATCGACAAGCTGGCGCAAGACGTTCCGGTGGCGCTGGCGGTATCGCTGCACGCCTCGAACGACAAGCTGCGCGACGAGCTGGTGCCGCTGAATAAGAAGTACCCGCTGAAGGAACTGCTGGCGGCGTGCAAGCGCTACCTGGAGTTCGCACCGCGCGACTTCATCACCTTCGAGTACTGCATGCTCGATAACTACAACGACACGGACGAACACGCGCGCGAACTGATCGCGCTGGTGACCCATCCGGAGTACGGTATTAACTGCAAGTTCAACCTGATTCCTTTCAACCCCTTCCCGGAATCGGGCCTGCTGCGCTCCAAGAATCCGCGCATCAAGGCCTTTGCTGAAGTTCTGATGAATGCGGGCATCGTGACCACCATCCGCAAGACGCGCGGCGATGATATCGACGCCGCTTGCGGCCAGCTGGCGGGCGAAGTGAAAGATCGCACCCGCGTGGCTGAACGGATGGAGAAGATGGCCGAGTACCAGAAGAAGTTTGGCGCCGATTTCGGCAAGATCGTGGAGATCCGTTCCTGATGATCGAATTCGCCCAGCGCCGCTTCAAGTGCCTGGCCGCGGTCGCGCTGGCCAGTGTATTGGCGGGCTGCGCGACGGGGCAATCCCCCAGCGGCCTGGAAGACCTGAAAACCGCGTCCGATATGACGGCAGCGCAAAAGCGCGCCGAAATCCGCTTGCAACTGGCAGCTGGCTACTTTGAGCAGGGTAATTACCACGTGGCGCTGGATGAGGTGAAAAAGGCGATCGTCGCCGATCCGCAAAGCGTCAACGGTTACAGCCTGCGCGCCGTGATTTACATGCGCATGGGCGAGAAGGCGCTGGCCAACGACAGCTTCCTGCAGGCCCTGAAACTGGCGCCGGCGGACCCGGACGTGAACAATAATTACGGCTCTTTCCTGTGCCAGGGCGAGCGCGTCAAGGATTCGTTCAAGCATTTCGATGCGGCGCTGGCGAACCGCCAGTACCAGTCGCCGGCCGGTGCCATGAATAATGCCGGCAATTGCGCGCTGAAGATCAAGGATTACGACCTGGCGGAAAAATACCTGCTGCAAGCCTTGCAACTGGCGCCGGACGTGCCGGAAACGAGTGTCGGCCTGGCCAGGGTGTACTATGCGCGGCGCGACTATCCGCGCGCCAGCTTCTTTATCGCGCGCATGGGCAAGGTCGCGAAAATGGACAGTTTGCCAGCCGACGTGCTGTGGCTGGCGATTAAAGTGCAGCATAAGATGGGCGAGCAGGCGTCGGAGCAAAGCTTCGCCACCCAGCTGCGGCGTCACCACGCCGCGTCGCCGGAGTACGCTGCGTATCAACGTGGGGCGTTTGATGAGTGAGAACGGGGAACGAATGGATTCTGAGCAGGAACAGCCGACCAGCCAGCAGCATGCTTCTACGCCCGGGGCAGCGCTGGTAGCGGCACGTGAGGCCATGGGCCTCAGCGTGGAGCAGGTAGCCGATCAGCTGAAACTGGCGCCGCGCCAGGTGCTGGCGATTGAACAAGGTAATTTCGACGCATTGCCGAACCGCGCGGTGACGCGCGGTTTCATTCGCGCCTACGCGAAGGCGATGCGGCTGGACCCGGCGCCGCTGGTGGCCATGGTGGAAGTGGAAGCGGCCGAAGGCCATGCCACGGCGACCGTGCGTCCGACCCGCGTGCAGGCCTCGTTCCAGGAGTCGCGCTTCCCGTCGCTGACGGAACGCAATAATGGCAAGCCGCTGGGCACCATCGTGGCCGGTGCGGCCGTGCTGGCGCTGGTTGGCGTGGCCGCCGCCTGGCAGATGGGCGTGCTGGCGCCGCTGACCCTGGCGACCCGCGCCGGCGTGGAGCCGGTGGCGGAGCCTCAGGCCTCCGCCGAACATGCAGCCTCGCTGACTGTGGTGCCGTCCGGTGCGCAGACGGCCGAGGCGCCGCTGCAATCGCAGAATGTGCCGCTGATTTCGGTGCCGCCGCAGCCTGGTAGCAGCAGTGCGCCGGCCACGGTGCCGGGTGTCGGTGTCCCGGGCGGCGCAGGTCCGAACGCGCAGCCATCCGCTGGCGCTGTGCCAAGCGCAGACGTGGCGGTTGCCGGCGTTGCGCCGGCCAACCGTCCGGCCCCGAACACGGCCACCGTGCCGGCGGGTGCCGCGCAAGCGCCCGGCGCGACCACTGGTGCCGCAGTCGCACCGGCCAACCGTCCGGCGCCGACCACGGCGACGGTGCCGACCGCTACCCCGGGCCAGGCGCCCGCCAAGCCGGTGACGGCTGGCGTGCCGCCGGCAGCGGTTCCGGCGCCAGCTCCTGTCACCGCAGCCCCGGCACCGGTAGCTGCAGCCGGCGGCCCTGCGGTGGGCGCGGCTGGTGGCAAGCTGACGCTGACGGTGAAAGAGGATTCCTGGGTCGAGATCCGCCGCCCAGGCCAGGCCGCTTTGATCGCCCGCCTGGTGAAAGCCGGCAGCACGGAAACGTTCAACGTGCGTGAGAAGGACTTGCTGATCGTCGGCAAGCCAGGCGGCGTGAATGCCAACCTGGCCGGCGCCCAGTTGGAGCTGCCTGCTGTCCCGGGCGGCACCATTTCTCGCGTTAATATTAAGTAAGTAGAGTCAGCATGTCTTCTTCGAACAACCCGATCCCTTCCGGACCACTGGCGCGGCGCGCCAGCCGCCGCGTGCTGATCCAGCACGGCGAGCGCAAGATCTGGGTCGGTGGCGATGCGCCGGTGGTGGTGCAGTCGATGACCAATACCGACACCGCCGACGCGGTGGGCACGGCGATCCAGATCAAGGACCTGGCACGTGCCGGCTCCGAGCTGGTGCGCCTGACGGTGGACCGTCCCGAGGCAGCGGCCGCCGTGCCCTATATCCGCGACCAGTTGGACAAAATGGGCGTGGACGTGCCGCTGGTGGGCGACTTCCACTACAACGGCCACACCCTGCTGACCGACTACCCGGACTGCGCCGCCGCGCTGTCCAAGTACCGCATCAACCCGGGCAATGTGGGCAAGGGCGCCAAGCGCGATACGCAATTCGCGCAAATGATCGAAGTGGCGGCCAAGCACGACAAGCCGGTGCGCATCGGCGTCAACTGGGGCTCGCTCGACCAGGCGCTGCTGGCGCGCATCATGGATGAAAACGCGTCGCGCGCCAATCCATGGACCGCGCAAGCCGTGATGTACGAAGCGCTGATTACCTCCGCGATTGAAAACGCGGTGCGCGCCGAAGAACTGGGCCTGGCCCGTGACAAAATCATCCTGTCCTGCAAAGTCTCCGGCGTGCAGGACCTGATCGCCGTCTACCGCGAACTGTCCAAGCGCTGCGACTACCCACTGCACCTGGGCCTGACCGAGGCCGGTATGGGCAGCAAGGGCATCGTGGCTTCGACCGCCGCGCTGTCGGTGCTGCTGCAGGAAGGCATTGGCGACACCATCCGTATCTCGCTGACGCCGGAACCGGGCGGCGACCGCACCAAGGAAGTGGTGGTCGGCCAGGAAATCCTGCAAACCATGGGCCTGCGCAAATTCACCCCGATGGTGATTGCCTGCCCGGGTTGCGGTCGCACCACGTCCACCGTGTTCCAGGAACTGGCGGACGATATCCAGACCTACCTGCGCGAGCAGATGCCGGAATGGAAAAGGACCTACCCAGGCGTGGAGGCGATGAACGTGGCCGTGATGGGCTGCATCGTCAACGGCCCGGGCGAATCGAAGCACGCCAATATCGGCATCAGCCTGCCCGGCACCGGCGAATCGCCGGCCGCGCCGGTGTTCGTTGATGGCGAGAAGGTGGCGACCCTGCGCGGCGAGAATATCGTCGGCGAGTTCCAGGCCATCGTGCTCGACTACGTACAGAAAAACTATAGCAAAGCCGCATAAAGAATATGTCCAACAAAGCAGACAAAATCACAGCCATCAAGGGGATGAACGATCTCCTGCCGGCGGATGCCCACCTGTGGGAAATCTTCGAGAACACCGCGCAGTCCGTGGTGCAGAGCTACGGCTTCCAGCAGATCCGCACCCCGATCGTGGAAGAAACCCGCCTGTTCTCGCGCGCCATCGGCGCCGTGACCGACATCGTGGAGAAGGAAATGTACTCCTTCGAAGACTCCATGAACGGCGACAAGCTGACCCTGCGTCCAGAAGGCACCGCAGGCGTGGTGCGCGCCGTGCTGGAACATAACCTGGTGTACGAAGGCCCGAAACGCCTGTGGTACAAAGGTCCGATGTTCCGCCACGAGAAGCCGCAGCGCGGCCGCTACCGCCAGTTCCACCAGTTCGGCGCGGAAGCCGTGGGCTTCACCGGCCCGGACGTGGATGCGGAAATGATCGCCATGTGCCGCCGCCTGTGGGATGACCTGGGCCTGGAAAACATTCGCCTGGAAATCAACTCCATCGGCGACGCGGAAGAGCGCGCGCGCCACCGCGTCGACCTGATCGCCTACCTGGAACAGCACGAAGAGCACCTGGATGCCGACGCCAAGCGCCGCCTGCATACCAACCCGCTGCGCATCCTGGACACCAAGAACGCGGCCCTGCAAGGCATCGTCAATAGCGCGCCGAAGCTGCTGGACTACCTGGGCGCGGAATCGCTGGCCCACTTCGAAGGCGTGAAGAAGATCCTGGACGCCAACGCGATCCAGTACACCGTCAACACCCGCCTGGTGCGCGGCATCGACTACTACAACCGCACCGTGTTCGAGTGGGTCACCGACGAACTGGGCACACAAGGCACCGTGTGCGCCGGCGGCCGCTATGACCCGCTGATCGAAATGTTCGGCGGCAAGCCAACCCCGGCGGTCGGTTTCGCCATGGGCATCGAGCGCCTGATCGAACTGATGAAAGGCGCCGGCGACACCGCCGCGCCGCGCCAGTGCGACGTGTACCTGGTGCACCAGGGCGAGGCGGCGCAAGCGCAAGCCTTCATCCTGGGTGAGCGCCTGCGCGACGCCGGCCTGGACGTGATCCTGCATTGCGCCGCGCTGACCGGCGCCGGCAGCTTCAAGTCGCAAATGAAAAAAGCCGACGGCTCCGGCGCAACCTTCGCAGTCATCATCGGCGAAGACGAAGTGGCCAACAACACCGCCGTCGTCAAGGCAATGCGCGCTGCGGAGGGCGAAGCCCAGCAGCAAAGCGTGGCCTTCGAAGGCGTTGTCGACTACGTCGTGGACCAGATCACATGCGGAGACGATTGTGACCACGACCACCACCACCATCATTGATAAATAAAGACTGAAACATGGCATACGATCTCGAAGAACAAGAACAGCTCGCTACCATCAAGGCGTGGTGGGCGAAGTACGGCAACGTGAGCACTTGGGTGGTGATCGCCGGCCTGGCCGCCTATTCGGGCTGGAACGGCTGGGGTTACTACCAGCGCAACCAGGCGGCGCAAGCGTCGGTGCTGTTCGATGAACTGCAGACCGCCGTCAACGCCAAGGACAACGCCAAGGTGCTGCGCGTCGCCAGCGATATCGAGACCAAGTTCGGCAGTTCTTCCTACGCCGCGCTGGGCGCGCTGAGCGCCGCCAAATCGGCGTTCGAAGCGAACGACCTGAAGTCCGCCAAGGCGCAGCTGGAGTGGGTGGTCGCGCACGGCAACGACGAGCAGAAGAACGTGGCCGCGATCCGCCTGGCCGGCGTGCTGCTGGACGAGAAGGCCTACGACGCTGCGCTGAAAGCGCTGGCGGGCGCCGCGCTGCCGCAGTTCAAGAGCGCCGTGGAAGACCGCAAGGGCGACATCCTGGCCGCGCAGAACAAGCTGGAAGAGGCGCGCAAAGCCTATCTGGGCGCGCTGGAATCGGGCGACAAGAAAAACCCTGGCCGCCAGCTGATCCAGCTGAAACTTGAATCCATCGGCGGCACCGCGCCGGAAGAGAAAGCGTAATCCAATGCGTGCAACCCGTACCATCATCGCGCTGGCCGTCCTGGCATTGGCTGCCGGCTGCAGCACCATGAACAAGCTCAATCCGTTCGCCAAGGAAGACAAGTTCGCCCCGGCCAAGCTGGAACAACTGAAGCCGGGCGTTCCGGCCCGTATCGTGTGGAAGCACAGCATCGGCAAGGCCGGCGTGAACGTGTTCTCGCCGGCACTGGCCGACAATAGCGTATTCGTGGCCGACGCCAACGGCAATATCGAGCGTTTGGACGCAGCCAGCGGCAAGGTGCAATGGCGCAGCAAGACCAAGACCGACCTGACCGCAGGCGTGGGCGTCAGCCCGAACGGCCAGGTGGTGGCGGTGGGCGGCGAAAAAGGCAAGCTGCTGGCCTTCGACGGTACCGGCAAGGCACTGTGGGAAGTCCAGGCATCGAGCGAGATCCTGTCGGCGCCGGCAGTCGGCAACGACGTGGTGATCGTGCGCACCGGCGACAACAAGGTTACCGCCTACGATGCGGCCGACGGCAAGAAGCGCTGGTTCATCCAGCGCGTGACGCCGCCGCTGACCCTGCGCAATATGCCAGGCCTGGTGATTGCCAACGGCAACGTGTATTCCGCGCAGCCTGCGGGCCGCATCCTGGCGCTGGCACTGGCCAACGGCGTGCCGCGCTTTGAAGCGCCGCTGTCCGAACCGCGCGGCGCCACCGAACTGGAACGCGTGTCCGATATCAGCGGCATGCCGGCCGTGTTCGAGGGCGACCTGTGCGCAGTGAGCTACCAGGGCAAGGTGGGCTGCCTGGACCTGAACACCGGCGTGGCACGCTGGAGCAAGCCGGCCTCGTCGGACGTGGGCGTGGGCGTGGACCAGCGCTTTGTCTTCGTCTCGGACGAGAAGGGCGCCGTGCAGGCCTTTGCGCGCGAAGGCGGCGCATCGGCCTGGAAAAATGAGAAGCTGGCTTATCGCCGCTTGTCCGCTCCTGTCTCTTACGGCCGTTTCGTGGCCGTGGGCGACCTGGAGGGCTATGTGCACTTCCTGTCGCGGGAAGATGGCACGGTATTAGGTCGGATCGACACCGGCGGCGGCGCCATCAAAGCGCCGCCCGTGGTGGCTGGTTCGAATGTGATTTTACAAACCCAGAATGGGACAGTGGCCGCTATCGCGGTCGAATAAAAACAATATGAAGCCGGTAATTGCACTCGTAGGTCGCCCGAACGTCGGGAAATCGACCTTATTCAATCGACTGACCCGCTCGCGCGATGCGCTGGTGGCGGACCTCCCTGGCCTGACGCGCGATCGTCACTACGGCGAGGGCCGGGTCGGCAATCGTCCGTTCCTGGTCATCGATACCGGTGGTTTCGAGCCGGTCGCCAAAGAAGGCATCATGTTCCAGATGGCCTTGCAGACCAAGCAGGCCGTGGCGGAAGCCGACGTGGTGGTGTTCCTGGTGGATGCGCGCCAGGGCATGACCCCGCACGACAAGACGATTACCGATTTCCTGCGCAAATCCGGTCGTCCGGTGCTGCTGGTGGTGAACAAGGCCGAAGGCATGCGCTATACCGCCGCCGTGTCGGACTTCTATGAACTCGGCCTGGGCGACCCGTACGCGATTTCCGGCGCCCACGGCGACGGCGTGCACGACCTGGTGGCCGAGGCGCTGGACAAGGCCTTTGCCGGTCGTCCGGCCGATGAGGAAGAACTGCTGCCGCAGGACCGCGGTGTGAAGATCGCCCTGGTGGGCCGCCCGAACGTGGGCAAATCGACCCTGATCAACACCTTGGTGGGTGAAGAGCGCGTGATCGCCTTCGACATGCCGGGCACCACCCGCGATTCGATCGAGATCCCGTTCGAGCGCGATGGCCGCCAGTACACCCTGATCGACACCGCCGGCATTCGCCGCCGCGGCAAGGTGTTTGAAGCGATCGAGAAATTCTCGGTGGTGAAGACGCTGCAGTCGATTTCGGAAGCCAACGTGGTGGTCCTGATGCTCGATGCGCAGCAGGACATCTCGGAGCAGGACGCCCACATCGCCGGCTTCATCCTGGAATCGGGTCGCGCCCTGGTGGTGGCGGTCAACAAGTGGGACGGCCTGCAATCGGACGACCGCGACCAGGTGAAGATGGACATGGACCGCAAGCTGGACTTCCTGTCCTTCGCCAACACCCACTTCATCTCGGCCCTTCGCGGTTCCGGCATCGGCCCGCTGATGAAATCCGTGAACGGCGCCTACGCGGCCGCCACGGCCAACCTGCCGACGCCGAAACTGACGCGCGCCCTGCAGGAAGCCATTGAAAAGCAGGAGCCTAAGCGTAAAGCCGGTACCCGTCCGAAAATGCGCTATGCGCACCAGGGCGGCCAGAACCCGCCGATCATCGTTATCCACGGCAATTCGCTGGATGCGATCTCCGACCCGTACAAGCGCTACCTGGAGAAGCATTTCCGCGATACCTTCAAGCTGGTCGGCACCCCGCTGCGCATTGAATTGCGTAACGGCAAGAATCCTTTCGACAAGCGCGAAGGCTAAAAGGGGGACTCTCCCTTTAAGCGAGGCTTAAAAAGGGGTACGTCCCCTTTTAAGTTTCTGCAAAAATTGACAAAACAAGGTACAGTGTCCTTGGAGCATCCCCAGCAGCACTTGAAATTTAGGCGCAGCGTCTCCATTTCGTACACAACAACATAAAACGGAGCTGTTATGAGCAATAAAGGGCAATTGTTACAAGACCCATTCCTGAACGCGCTGCGCAAAGAGCACGTTCCAGTCTCGATCTACCTGGTCAACGGCATCAAGCTGCAGGGTCATATCGAGTCTTTCGACCAGTACGTGGTACTGCTGCGTAACACCGTCACCCAGATGGTGTACAAACATGCGATTTCCACCGTGGTGCCTGCCCGCGCCGTGAACCTGAACATCGACAATTCCTCCGAGGCAGCGGAGTAATCCCCATCGTATGCGTGCAGCTTTAGTCGGGGTAGATTTCGGTCAGGGCGACTTTGCTGCCAGTATCGAGGAGTTGATGCTGCTGGCCCGCTCTGCGGGCGCAGAGCCTGTCACCACCATCACCGGTAAGCGGTCTTCTCCAGATGCGGCGTATTTCGTCGGCACTGGCAAGGCCGACGAAATCGGCCTGGCGGTGCAGGACCACAAGCTCGAAATCGTCATCTTCAATCATGCGCTGTCCCCAGCCCAGCAGCGCAATCTGGAAAAACGCCTTCAAGTCCGGGTGCTCGACCGCACCAGCCTGATCCTCGACATCTTTGCGCAGCGCGCGCAAAGCCACGAGGGCAAGGTGCAGGTCGAACTGGCCCAGTTGCAGCACCTGGCCACGCGCCTGGTGCGCGGCTGGACCCACTTGGAACGGCAAAAAGGCGGTATCGGCCTGCGCGGCCCGGGTGAAACCCAGCTTGAAACCGACCGCCGCTTGCTCGGCGAACGGGTCAAGATGCTGCGCGCGAAACTGGCCAAGCTGCGCAAGCAGCATGAGACGCAGCGCCGCGCGCGCGGTCGCAACCATACTTTCTCCGTGTCCCTGGTCGGCTATACCAATGCCGGCAAATCGACCCTGTTCAATTCGCTGACCAAGGCCGGCGTCTACGTGGCGGACCAGTTGTTCGCCACCCTGGACACGACTTCGCGCCGCGTCTATATGGGCGAGGAGATCGGCAACGTGGTCTTGTCGGACACGGTCGGCTTCGTGCGCGAACTGCCGCACCAGCTGGTGGCCGCTTTCCGCGCCACGCTGGAGGAGACCATCCACGCCGATTTGCTGCTGCACGTGGTGGACGGCGCATCGCCCAGCCGCATGGAACAGATCGAGCAGGTCAACCTGGTGCTGCGCGAAATCGGCGCCGACCATATCCCCCAGATCCTGGTGTGGAACAAGATCGACGCGGCGGGCCTGGAGCCGGCGATCGAACGAAATGAGTATGATAAGATTTCCCGCGTATTCATCAGCGCACGCACCGGGTCCGGCCTGGACCTGCTGCGCGAGGCGATCTGTGAGGCAGCACGGGATGAGCAGGAAGCGCTCGCCAACCCCAAAGAGGAGGTGGCGCCAGACAGTATTCTCACCTTTACCCAAGTAGGATCTCACTAAGAAAAATATGCCTTTTTCCTCTCTCAAGAAAAGACTAGGCCTGAAGCTGTCCTTGAATGACCATAACTGGGGCAACGACAAGGACAAGGACAAGGATAACCGCAAGGCCCAGGAAGGCAAAAAGCCCGGCGAAGGCCCGCCGGACCTCGATCAGCTGTGGCGCGATTTCAATCAGCGCCTGAACGGCCTGTTCGGCGGCGGCAAGAACCGCGGCGGCAATTCCGGCGGCGGTGGCGGCAATGGCGGCGGCGACATGAAGGGCGCGGGCATCACGTTCGGCGCGGTGGCTTCGGTGGCGCTGCTGGTGTGGCTGGCCTCGGGCGCCTTCATCGTGCAGGAAGGCCAGACCGGCGTGGTGACCACCTTCGGCAAATTCAGCCACGAGACGCCGGCCGGCTTCAACTGGCGCTGGCCGTACCCGTTCCAGAACAATGAAACCGTCAACGTGTCGACCGTGCGCACGGTGGAAGTGGGCTATCGCGGCAGCGCGAAAACCAAGATGGCTTCCGAAGCACTGATGCTGACCGAAGACGAGAACATCATCGACATCCAGTTCGCCGTGCAGTACAAGGTGAAGAAGGCCTTCGACTGGCTGTACGCCAACCGCGACGCGGAAGACACCGTGCGCCAGGTGGCCGAGACGGCCATTCGCGAAGTGGTGGGCCGCAGCAAGATGGACTTCGTGCTGTACGAAGGCCGCGAGAAGGTGGCCAATGACACCCAGGCACTGATGCAGTCGATCCTGGATCGCTACAACTCGGGCGCGCAAGTGACCAATGTGACGATGCAGGGCGTGCAGCCGCCGGAGCAGGTGCAAGCCGCCTTCGACGACGCGGTGAAAGCGGGCCAGGACCGCGAGCGCCAGAAGAATGAAGGCCAGGCATACGCCAACGACATCGTGCCGAAAGCGCGCGGTGCGGCATTCCGCCTGATCCAGGAAGCGGAAGCCTACCGTGCCCAGTCGGTGCAGAACGCGACCGGTAATGCCGACCGCTTCAAGTCCGTGTTGGCCGAGTACCAGAAGGCGCCGGGCGTGACGCGCGACCGCATGTACATCGACACCATGCAGCAGATCTTCGCCAGCACCAGCAAGGTGATGGTGGATTCCAAGGCCGGCAGCAACTTGCTGTACCTGCCGCTGGACAAGCTGATCGCGCAAGTGGCCGCGACCGAAGGCCGCGCCGCCAGTGTGACCGCGCAGCCGCCGACCGCCGTGCTGTTGCCGGAACCGACTACCGACACGAGCCGCCGTGATGGCCGTTCGCGTGAATCGTCCCGTGACCGGGAGGGCCGTTAATGAACCGCTTAGTAACCATTCTGATTACGGGCTTTATCGCCCTGATGCTGCTGTCCTCCACGGTGTTCGTGGTGGACCAGCGCAAGTACGCCATCGTGTTCGCGCTGGGTGAAGTGAAGCAGGTGATTTCCGAGCCTGGCCTGCACTTCAAACTGCCGCCGCCGTTCCAGAACGTGGTGTACCTGGACAAACGCATCCAGACCCTGGATCCGAAAGAAGCCGACCGCTTCATCACCGCCGAAAAGATGAACATCCTGGTGGATGCCTTCGTCAAATGGCGTGTGACCGAGCCGCGCCTGTACTTCGTGTCCTTCGGCGGCGACGACAACC
This sequence comes from Massilia sp. SR12, assembly GCA_046523935.1. Classification (GTDB taxonomy): domain Bacteria; phylum Pseudomonadota; class Gammaproteobacteria; order Burkholderiales; family Burkholderiaceae_D; genus Rugamonas. The sequence continues at coordinate 96,220 of CP159586.1, forward strand.
GCGCCGGCGACCGTATGCAGCAGATCGTCAAGGCGGCGCTGAACGATGAAATCACCAAGCGCACCGTGCGAGAAGTGATCTCGGGCCAGCGCGGCAAGGTGATGGAGTCGATCCGCAGCAAGGTGGTGGACGAGGCCAAGCAGATCGGCGTGGAAATCGTCGATGTGCGCCTGAAGCGCGTGGACTACGTTGAGCAGATCAACAACTCGGTGTACGAGCGTATGAAGGCCGAGCGCGTGCGCGTGGCCAACGAGGCGCGTTCGACCGGCTCCGCCGAATCCGAGCAGATCCGCGCCGACGCCGACAAGCAGCGCACTGTGATCCTGGCTGAGGCTTATCGCGAGGCGGAGAAGATCAAAGGTGAGGGCGATGCGAAAGCCTCCCAGATCTACGCCGAGGCGTTTGGCCGCAATCCCGAGTTCTACAAGTTCTACCGCTCGCTGGAAGCGTATCGTTCCTCCTTCAAGAGCAAGGCTGATGTGATGCTGGTGGATCCGCAGTCCGACTTCTTCAAATACTTCAAGAACCCAGGTTCGGGCAAGTAAAGTCCTTAAAACCGGAAAACCGGAAAACCAGGGTCCGACCCTCAGGGTCGTACCCTGGTTTTCCGGTTTTCCGGTTTTCAAGGTTCACCGCTCCCGCCCCTTCAAATTTCCACCTGCATTGCAGCAAATTCGCGTAAAATACGCGGTTTGGTTCTCCGCTTTTCGGGGCGCGCAGCTGCGCCTGCATTGTTTATATTTCAATAGCACCAACCATGCCGAATTGGCTTCTGCCTGAATACATTGCCGACGTCTTGCCGTCCGAAGCACGCAAGATCGAAGAGTTGCGCCGCCTGATGCTGGATAACTTCCGGCTGTACGGTTACGAGCTGGTCATGCCTCCGATGCTGGAGTACGTGGAGTCCTTGATGACCGGCGCTGGCGCCGACACCGACCTGCGCACCTTCAAGCTGGTGGACCAGATTTCCGGCCGCATGCTGGGCCTGCGCGCCGACATGACGACGCAAGTGGCGCGCATCGACGCCCACCTGCTGAATCGTGCCACGGTGACGCGCCTGTGCTATGCCGGTTCGGTACTGCATACGCGCCCGTCCGGTCTGCACGCCACGCGCGAGCCGTTCCAGATCGGCGCCGAGATCTACGGCCATGCAGGCCTGGAAGCGGACGCCGAGATCCAGGAACTGGCGCTCGGATCGCTGGCCCTGGCCGGTTTCACCGAGGTGCGCCTGGACTTGACGCACGTCGGCGTGCTGCACGCGATCCTGGAGCAGGATGCGGCGGCGAAAAAGGATTACGACACCATCGTGCAGCTATTGCGCGCGAAGGATGTGCCTGGCCTGCAGCAGCAGGCCGCCAAGTACAACGAGACGACGCGCGCCGCGCTGCTGGCCCTGCCGGGCCTGTACGGCGACGTGGACGTGCTGAAGCGCGCCCGCGAGTCGCTGCCGGCGCTGCCGGGCATCACCCATGCGCTGGCCGAACTGGCGGCGCTGGCGGCATCGGCTATTGGCCGCGCCGACGTGGCGATCGACCTGGCCGACCTGCGCGGCTACCAGTACGAGAGCGGCGCGATATTCGCGCTGTACGTGCAAGGCCTGCCGAACGCGGTCGCACGCGGCGGGCGCTACGACCACGTGGGCGAAGCCTTCGGTCGCGCGCGTCCGGCCACCGGCTTCTCGCTGGACCTGCGCGAACTGGCGCGCCTGCTGCCGACGGCCGAGCGCAAGCATTCGATCCGCGCGCCGTGGGGCAATGCGCCGGAGCTGAAAGAAAAAATCGCCGAACTGCGCAAGTGCGGCGAAGTTGTGATCCAGTCCTTGCCGGGTCACAGCAATGAACAGGACGAGTTCGAGTGCGATCGCGCGCTGGTGCTCGACGAAAGTGGTAGTAACTGGATTCTCAAAAACTTAGGTTAATTGTGATGTCAAACAAAACTGCAAAGAACGTTGTTGTTATCGGCACCCAGTGGGGCGATGAAGGCAAAGGCAAAATCGTCGACTGGCTGACCGAACACGCCCAAGGCGTGGTGCGCTTCCAGGGCGGCCACAACGCGGGCCACACCCTCGTGATCGGCGGCGTCAAGACCGCCCTGCAGCTGATCCCTTCGGGCATCATGCGTCCAGGCGTGGCCTGCTACATCGGTAACGGTGTGGTGCTGTCCGTGCCGGACGTGCTGCGCGAAATCGACAAGCTGGAAGCCGCCGGCGTGGAAGTGTCTTCCCGCCTGAAGATCTCCGAGGCTTGCCCGGTCATCCTGCCTTACCACACCGCTCTCGATGCAGCGCGTGAAGCCGCGCGCGGCGCCGCCAAGATCGGCACCACCGGCAAGGGCATCGGCCCGGCCTACGAAGACAAAGTCGCCCGTCGCGCAATCCGCGTGGCCGACCTGCTGAACGCAGAGCGCTTCGCCGAAAAGCTGAAAGAGAACCTGGACTACCATAACCACGTCCTGGAAACCTACCTCAAAGCGCCGAAGATCGATTACCAGAAGACCCTGGACGACGCGCTGGCCTACGTGCCGCGCCTGCGCCCAATGGTGACCGACGTTTCGTCCGCCCTGTACGCCACCCACAAGGCCGGCGGCTCGCTGCTGTTCGAAGGCGCCCAAGGCTCGCTGCTGGACGTTGACCACGGCACCTACCCGTTCGTCACCTCGTCCAACTGCGTGGCGGGTAACGCCGCTGCCGGCGCCGGCGTTGGTCCTGGCATGCTGCACTACATCTTGGGCATCACCAAAGCCTACACCACCCGCGTTGGTTCCGGCCCGTTCCCATCCGAACTGCCGACCGATGCTGGCGTTGGCCACCACCTGTCGTCCGTCGGCCATGAGTTCGGCACCGTGACCGGCCGTGCCCGTCGTTGCGGCTGGTTCGATGCTGCGCTGCTGCGCCGCTCGGTGCAGATCAACGGCGTGTCGGGCATGTGCCTGACCAAGCTGGACGTTCTGGATGGCCTGGAAACCCTGAAGATTTGCACCGGCTACACCATCAACGGCAAGCAAGTGGACATCTTCCCGGTCGGCGCCGAAGACGCGGCCCTGTGCCAGCCGATCTACGAAGAAATGCCGGGCTGGACCGACAGCACCGTCGGCGCCAAGTCGATGGACGCGCTGCCGGCTGCCGCACGTGCCTACATCAAGCGTATCGAAGAAGTGGTCGGCGTGCCGATCGACATGGTATCGACCGGTCCTGACCGCGAAGAGACCATCGTCCTGCGTCACCCATTCGAGTAATTCTGAATAAGAAAGACCAAGAAGCATGACTACTCCTGTATCCGACCAAAAACACCTGTGGGTTAGCTGGGACGAGTACCACCGCCTGATCGAGCGCCTGGCGCTGAAGGTCCATGAATCGGGCTGGAAGTTCGACATGGTGCTGTGCCTGGCGCGCGGCGGCGTGCGTCCGGGCGACGTGTTCTCCCGCATCTTCGACGTGCCGCTGGCGATCCTGTCGACCAGCTCCTACCGCGCCGAAGCTGGCACCGTGCAGGGCGACCTGGATATCGCCAAGTACATGACCATGACCAAGGGCCCGCTGTCCGGCAAGATCCTGCTGGTCGACGACCTGGCAGATTCCGGCGTGACCCTGACCAAGGTGATGGCGCACCTGAAGGGCAACTTCGAAGGTGTGACTGAGGTGAAATCGGCCGTGATCTGGACCAAGGGCTGCTCCGCGTTCAAGCCGGACTACCAGATGGAAGAACTGCCGCACAACCCATGGATCCACCAGCCGTTCGAAGATTACGACGGCCTGCGCCCGCACCAGCTGGCGGCATGGATCAAGAAAGGCGAGACCGCCGCTTAATTGCCGACGGTTCTCCAAAAAAGCGGAAGGGCGCGAGCCCTTCCGCTTTTTTTATGGGCGAACTTCCAGCAGTTCGACGTCGAAGATCAGGTTGGAGTTCGGCGGGATCGGGCCGATGCCGTTGCTGCCGTAGCCGAGGGCGGCCGGCACCACCAGGGTGCGCTTGCCGCCGACCTTCATGCCCTGCACGCCTTCATCCCAGCCTGGAATGACCTGGCCCGCGCCCAGTTTGAAGTTGAACGGGCTGCGGCCGACGGAGGAATCGAACTGGGCGCCGTGCTGCTGTGGCGAATTTGGTTCGTAAATCCAGCCGGTGTAATTGACCACCACCGTCGCGCCGGCGACGGCCTCCGCGCCAGTGCCGGTCACGGTATCGATTTTTTGCAGGGGGAAGGCAGGGGCGGTGGCCTGTGCCGGCGCCTGGGCGCGGTTGCAGGCCGCCAGGGACAGGGTCAGGCTGGCGCCGATGATGCAGGTGGAAAGCAGTCGCTTCATAAATCTCTTTCAGATAAAAGTTGGCACGAGGCGCAGGGTAAGCGACTTGAACGATGCTAGCAATGGCAGAATGGCGACAAGCCTTTCCGCCGCCTTGTTTTTATGGCTACAATGGGTTCATGACCTTGCCCCGCCAAGTAGTCGTCCCCCTGATGCTGGCCTGTGCCGGCGCTGCCCGCGCCGCGCCGCCGCCCGATTCGTTCAGTGACTTGTCGCTGGAGGAGCTGGGCCGCATCAACGTCAGCGCCGCCTCGCTGCTGCCTGCCAGCCTGCTCGACGCGGCCTCCACCGTGGCTCCCATCACGCAGGAAGACTGGCAGCGCCGCGGCGCGCGCCGCCTGTTCGATGCGCTGGAAACGCAGCCGGCACTGAACGTGTTGCCGCATTTATCCGGCAGCCAGTCGGTGGTCATGCGCGCCATGGTGCCGAGCGGTTCGCCGGCCGGCGTGGCGCTGACATGGGACGACGCGCCGCTGACGGACCTGATGCGCTCCTCCACCCAATACATGTCGGGCCTGAACCTGGGCGCGCTGGGGCAGGTGCAGGTGATCCAGGGACCCGGTTCGGCGCTCTATGGCAGCGACGCCTTCCACGGCCTGGTGGCCCTGCGCAGCCCCGAGCCGTCCGGCGCGGCAGGGGGGCGCGCCGGGCTGGCCGCGCGCAGCGACGGTTTTGGCGAAGCCTACGTGCAGGACGCCCGCACCCTCGATGGCGGTGCCCGCCTGCGCCTGGCGGCGGCGGCCAACGTGCAGGCGGCGCAGGCCCTGCAAGCGCCCGCAGCGGCGGGCCAGGCGCTGCAAAGAGATAACCGCCAGCAGGCCCAGACTGCGTCATTGCGCATGTTGTCCGACACGGAACAGGATACGACCTGGCATGCCGGGCTATACCTGCACCGTTACTATATCAAGGACAGCAACGGCATCGGCACCCGGGCGTCGGGCGGCAACGATATGGGCTGGTCGCGCACGCGCTTCGCCATGCTGCAGGCGGGCCTGCGCCATTCCTTCAGCGTGGCGCGCTCGCTGGAACTGAAGGGCTATTACTGGCGTGCCGACAGTACGATCGGCAGCGTGGTGGCGGCGGCGCCCAGCGCGCAACTGCGCGACCTGCTGGCGGGGCAGCACCGCGCCGGCCTGCAGGCGACCTGGCGTGACACCTTGCCGGCGCTACGCACCGAGTACGCGCTGTCGGCCGGCCTCGAAAGGCTGGCGGTGGACGAAGCGTATTCCGAGCTGCGCAGCCTGGGCGGGCAATACCTGAACCGCCTCGCCAATCCGACCGAGGGCGCGCGCCGCAACGTGCGTCAGGCCACGCTGGAAGCCAATACGCGCTGGGCCGACGGCCGCTGGCGCCTGGTGTACGGCGGCCGCCTGGACCACTATTCGGATTTCGGCAGCCATGGCTCGCCGCGCCTTGGCCTGGTGTTCCAGCCGGCGCCGGAGAACGCGCTCAAGCTGCTGTATGGCCAGGCCTTCCGCGCACCGTCGGCGCAGGAGCAGGCCGGCACGCCGAACAGCATCCTGCCCAACCCCGGCCTGAAGCCGGAAATCATCGACACGCTGGAACTGGTGGCGGTGCACCAGGGGGACAGCCTGACCGCGCAAGCCACGCTGTTCCGCAGCCTGTGGCGCGACGGCATCGTGTCGCAGTTGCTGCCGTCCAACCGCCTGGTGCAGTTCGTGAACGCGGACCGCAACAAATCGTATGGGCTGGGGGCCAGCCTGCGCTACCGGGCCGGAAGCCTGCTGCTGGAGCTGGATGGTTCGTTTGCGCGCGGCCGCAACCAGCCCAGCGGACGCGAGTTCCGCACCTTCCCGCGCGCCAAGCTGGTGGCCGCGGCGGCCTGGTCGCTGGCCGACCCGAGCTGGCAGCTGACGCTGGACCAGCATTGGCAGTCGAAGGTGAACGACGTGTCGGCCGGCGCCGTGTTCGCGGCGCGGGGCCTGCCGCATTATGCCCGCACCGATATCGGCGTGGGTAAGCGCCTGTCGCCGCAGACCGAGGTGGCATTCCAGGTGCGCAACCTGGCGGACCGGCACAATATTTACACTTCGCCAAGCGGCGCGCGCGGCGGCATTCCGGACTCGGGCATCACCGGCGCCATCACCCTGCGCCGGGTGTACTGAATCCGCCACAGGCTGGCAAAAAAATAGCCGATAGTGGCAATTTGAGATATTTCCACACGGAAATTACTCTACAATTCTTGGTATTGTTTTGCTGTTGCCGGGATTGTCGATGTTTCCTTCCTTGATGTTGTCCTTGTTGCTCGCCAGCGGCGCCCAGGAGCCGGGCGGCGCCGCCGCCGTCAAGCCGCCCGTGCTGCAAAAGCAGTGGAGCGAGCGCAAGTTCGAAGCGATCGAACGCGGCCTGCGCGAATGGTGCATGGGCGACGGTGCCGGCTTTGAAGCGCAGTTCGACAGCTATTTCCGCACCACCCAAAGCTGGGCCGCCGACCGCAACGCCCTGGCCCAGTGGCGCCAGCAGGCGCCCGATTCCCTGGCCGGCGCCATGGTGGAGGCGATCTACTGGCGCGCTTACGCCTCGCAATTGCGCCTGGGCGCGATCGGCCAGATGCCCAAGGAGGCGATGGACTTCTACCAGGAGCAGCTGGGCTTCGGCAAGGCACGCCTGCAGCAAGTGAAAGAGCAAGCCAACGCCTGCCCGCTGTGGCATAGCCTGAATATCAGCCTGCAGCTGGAAGGTGCGGTGTCGAACCGCAGTGCGGCGCGCGCCTACCTGGACGCGGTGCAGGTTTTTCCGAACGACCCGCAAATTCATTTCGCCATGGCGCACGCCTACAGCCCGCGCCGGGGCGGCAGCCTGGTGCAGTTCGACCAGTTCGCACGGCGCGCCGTGTTCTTCACCAGGGCGGTGGAGGGCGGCGCCATGTACGCGCGCCTGTACTGGCGCGAGGACGGCAATGGTAGCGACGCCATCCAGTTCCGCGAGCAGCGCGGCTTGCCGGAATGGCGCATGGTAAAGAGCGGCTTTGAAGACCTGTTGCAGCGCAACCCCAACGATCTGCGTGGCCGCAACAAGTTTGCCTCCTTCGCCTGCCGCGCCAACGACCGCGCGACTTACCACAAGCTGCGGCAGGAACTGGGCGAGCGCATCGTGCCCGAGTTGTGGCCCGACGTGGCGGACGTGGACGCCTGCGACCGCAAGTTGGGCAAGGGCGGGGCGGCAGTAGCAACGCCTGCTGCGCAAGCCAGTGGTGTAAACTCTCGTTCATGACCCAAGACTTCCTCCAAACCTTTATCCTGCTGATGCTGGTCACTGACCCATTCGGCAATGTTCCAATTTTTGCATCGGCGCTGGCTACCGTGCCGCCCAAGCGGCGCCCCAAGATCGTGGTGCGCGAATGCCTGATCGCCTTCGTCGTGCTGCTGGTGTTCATGTTCTTCGGCAGCCACTTCCTCAAGGCCCTGAGCCTGTCGGAGGCGTCGCTGCGCATCGCCGGCAGCGTGATCCTGATGCTGATCGCGATCCGCATGGTGTTCCCGCACCCGGACGGCGTGCTGGGTAAGCAGGAGGGCGGCGAGCCGTTCATCGTGCCGCTGGCGATTCCGGCCCTGGCCGGCCCGTCGGCGCTGGCCACGGTGCTGCTGTTCTCGCGCGATACCACCGGCGAAGTGCTGGTGCACATGGCGGCGCTGGGCGCGGTGGTGGTGGTGTGGCTGGCCGTGTTCCTGGGCGCCGAGCGCCTGCAAAAGGTGCTGGGCCCGCAGGTGATGACGGCCTTCGAGCGTTTGATGGGCCTGATCCTGGCGGCGATGGCGGTCGAGATGCTGCTGGGCGGCGTGCGCGAGTTCGTGCGGACGCTGTAATGGCGCGCGCGCTGCCAAGGCGTGCAGTGATTTTCCGTGATTTTTCCTGTCGGGCAAGGGCTTTATAATCGTCGGCATTCGCTGCATCCGCAGTGCCTGGACGAGGGTGATTATGCATGTCCTGATAGTGTTGGGAATTGTCGTGCTGCTGGTGCTGGTGTTCTACAAGGCCACCAACCAATATGTGCAGCCGGCCGGCGCGGCCGCTGCGGCGCCTTCCATGGGCGGCAACGCGCCGCCGGTGCAGGTTGGCTGGGTCTCCAACGGCAAGCTGTTCGTGCAGGGCGGCTACGGCGCGGTGCAGGAAATCAGCAGCCCTTACGCGCAGCAAGCCATCGACCGTGCCGAGCGTAGCCGCGAAAAGAATGCGTGGAAAAAGGACACGGCCTTCGGCGTCGCGGCGCAGGGCAATTATCGCGACTTCGAGCGGGATGCCGATCCGATCCTGATTTCCTCCGCGCGCTTTGGCGCCGACGGCAAGCTGCTGTACTTCCAGGCCGACCATGGCATGGGCGGCCTGTTTTCCTATGACCTGGCGAGCGGCCATGAAGAGCGCCTGCTGCACCGCCAGCAATTGCGCCTGCAGGACATGGCTTTGTCGCCGTCCGGCCAAACGATCTATTGCACCATGGAGTCGCGCGGCGGCGCCAGCCACATCGCCAGCCTGAGCGCGGGCGGCGACGGGCTGCGCGAACTCACCGGCGGCGACACGATCGACGCCGCGCCGACCGCAGTGCCCGGCGCTGAGGGCGTGCTGATCTACCAGTCGGCCGGCATCGGGCGCGACCAGCAGGGCGGCTGGGCCGGCATCGGCCATGTGACGCTGCAGGAATTGAACACCGCGACCGGCCGCATCACGCCGGTGCTGGAAGACCCGCGCTATGACTTCCTGTCGCCGCGCGTGGCGGCGGACGGGGCGCTGTTCTTTATTCGCCGCCCTTATGAGCCGCCGCAGTACAACGCCGGCAACGTGGTGCTGGACACCGTCCTCTTCCCCTTCCGCCTGTTGCGCGCAGTGTTCCATTACCTGAACTTTTTCTCGCTGATGTACTCGCGCAAACCCCTGAGTGGCGCCGGCGGCATGCCGACGCAGGCGGACATGAAAAACATCGTCCTGCAGGGACGGCGCATCGACGCCGAGCGCGCGCTGCGCCGGGAAGCCAGTATTGGCGGCGTGCCGTCGCTGGTGCCGTCGACATGGCAACTGGTGCGCCGCACGCGCAGCGGCAGCGAATCGGTGGTGGCCAGCAACGTCAGCTCCTTCGACATCACGCAGAACGGCACCATCGTCTATAGCAATGGGCGCGGCATGTTCGCGTTGGATGCGCAGGGTCGTTCGTCGCTGGTGTCGCAGGGCGACCTGGTGGGCGCGGTGCTGGTGCAGGACCGGACGGCGGCATGAAGGACGTTGCGCCGAAATTCCGCTGCGCCGTCTGCGCGCGCGGCGTGTTGAACCGCGCGGTGGCGCGCTGCCTGTACTGCGGTGCGGATTTGCCGGAGGAGGTAAGGCTGGCGCCTGAGGTTGTGGCCCAGCGCGAAGCCAATCTGGCGCGGGCGGAAGCGGCCCGGGCGCGCCTGGCACAGGTAGCGCCACAGCAGCCGCTGGATGGGGCGGGGACGGGTATTGGGCCGCTCGACGTCATAGAGGGCATCGACGCGGCTGCCGGCCTGGCTGGCATGATCGGGGACGGCATCTCGGCCATCGGCGATCTCCTTAGCTGAAACATATTGCTTTGACAATGACGGCGTGGCACGATACCAATCCCGCCAAGCCAATCATTAAAGGAGCTGTTATGTCCCTGCGTATCAACGATACCGCCCCCAATTTTAAAGCCCAGACGACCCAGGGCCAGATCGACTTCCACGAGTGGATTGGCGACAAGTGGGCCGTGCTGTTCTCCCATCCGAAGGACTTCACCCCGGTGTGCACCACTGAGCTGGGCTATATGGCCAAGATCGAGCCGGAATTCACCAAGCGCAATACCAAGATCATCGGTCTGTCGATCGATCCGGTCGAGAACCACAGCAAGTGGGCGGCCGATATCGAGGAAACCCAGGGCGCTGCCGTGAAGTACCCGATGATCGGCGATACCGACCTGCAGGTTGCTAAGCTGTACAACATGCTGCCGGCGGAAGAGGCGGGTTCCTCGGAAGGCCGTACCGCCGCGCTGAACGCCACCGTGCGCTCGGTGTTCATCGTCGGCCCGGACAAGAAGATCAAGCTGATGCTGACTTACCCGATGACCACCGGCCGTAATTTCGATGAGATCCTGCGCGTGCTGGATTCGATCCAGCTGACCGCCAAGCACCGTGTAGCGACGCCGGTGAACTGGAAGGATGGCGATGATGTGATTATCGCTGGCTCCGTCAGCGATGATGAGGCCAAATCGATTTATCCGAATGGCTGGAAGGCACCGAAGCCTTATCTGCGTATTGTTAAGCAGCCTTCTTAAAACCTTTGAAACCGGGAAACCAGGGTACGGCCCTTAGGGCCGGACCCTGGTTTTCCGGTTTCCCGGTTTCACGGGGTTAGAGCGCATCCGCCCCCGGCGCGCCAAATAGCTGCTCTTTGAGGTGGTGCAACTGGTCGCGCACCTGCGCCGCCTTCTCAAACTCCAGGTTCTTCGCATGATCAAGCATGAGCTTCTCCAGCCGCTTGATCTCTTTGCTGATCTGCTTCTCGCTCATGGCCTCATACTTGGCCGCTTCCTCCGCCACCTCCAGTTGTTCGCGCGCAGCGGCGCTGTAGACGCCATCGATCATGTCCTTGATGACCTTCTTCACGCCACGCGGGATGATGCCCATCTTCTCATTGAAGGCCACCTGCTTGGCGCGGCGGCGCTCTGTCTCATCGATAGCGCGCTTCATCGAATCCGTCATATTGTCGGCGTACAGGATCGCCACACCGTTCAGGTTGCGCGCCGCGCGGCCGATAGTCTGGATCAGTGAGCGCTCGGAACGCAGGAAGCCTTCCTTGTCCGCATCCAGGATCGCCACCAGCGACACTTCCGGCAAGTCCAGGCCCTCGCGCAGCAGGTTGATCCCCACCAGCACGTCAAAGGTGCCGATGCGCAGGTCGCGCAGGATTTCCACGCGCTCCACCGTGTCCACGTCACTGTGCAGGTAGCGTACCTTGATGCCGTGGTCGCCAAGGTATTCGGTCAATTGTTCGGCCATGCGCTTGGTCAGCGTGGTGACCAGCACCCGCTCGTCCTTCGCGACACGGTCGTTGATCTCGCCCAGCAGGTCGTCGACCTGGGTGCGGGCAGGGCGCACCATCACTTGCGGGTCGACCAGGCCGGTCGGGCGCACCACCTGCTCGACCACGGCGTCGGCATGCTTCTTTTCGTAGTCGGCCGGGGTGGCGGAGACGAAAATCGTTTGCCGCATCTTGCCCTCGAATTCCTCGAACTTCAGCGGCCGGTTGTCCAGCGCCGACGGCAGGCGGAAGCCATAGTCCACCAGGTTGGTCTTGCGCGAGCGGTCGCCGTTATACATGGCCGACAACTGGCCCACCAGCACGTGCGACTCGTCCAGGAACATCAGCGCGTCGCGCGGCAGGTAATCCACCAGGGTCGGCGGCGGCTCGCCCGCCTTGGCGCCGGATAGGTGGCGCGAGTAGTTCTCGATGCCCTTGGTGAAGCCCACCTCGGCCATCATCTCCAGGTCGAAGCGCGTGCGCTGCTCCAGGCGCTGCTCCTCAATCAGCTTGTTCTCGCGGCGGAAGAAGTCCAGGCGCTCGCGCAGCTCGTCCTTGATGGTCTCGATGGCGCGCAGCACGGTGGCGCGCGGCGTCACGTAGTGCGAGCCGGGATAGACGGTGAAGCGTGGGATCTTCTGTTTGACCTTGCCGGTCAGCGGGTCGAACAGCTGGATGCTTTCCAGTTCGTCGTCGAACATTTCCAGGCGCACCGCCAGGTCGGCGTGTTCGGCCGGGAAGATGTCGATGGTGTCGCCGCGCACGCGGAAGGTGCCGCGCCCGAAGTCCACTTCGTTGCGCGTGTACTGCATCTGGATCAGGCGCGCGATGATGTCGCGCTGCGAGACGCGGTCCTTGGCGCGCAAGGTCAGGATCATCTGGTGGTATTCGTTCGGGTTACCGATACCGTAGATGGCCGACACGGTGGCCACGATCACCACGTCGCGCCGTTCCATCAGCGACTTGGTGCAGGACAGGCGCATCTGCTCGATGTGTTCATTGATGGACGAGTCCTTTTCAATGAACAGGTCGCGCTGCGGCACATAGGCTTCCGGCTGGTAGTAGTCGTAATAGGAGACGAAATACTCGACCGCGTTCTCCGGGAAGAACTCACGGAATTCGGAATACAGCTGCGCCGCCAGGGTCTTGTTCGGCGCAAACACAATGGCCGGGCGACCCTTGCGGGCGATCACATTGGCCATGGTGTAGGTCTTGCCCGAGCCGGTCACGCCCAGCAGGGTCTGGTAGGACAAGCCGTCATCGATTCCCTCGCACAGCGCGTCGATCGCGGTGGGCTGGTCGCCAGCGGGAGGGAAGGGCTGGTGCAGGCGGAATGGGGACTCGGGGAACGTAACGACAGTCGGCGCCGGGGCGCCGGAAATTTGCGAATCAGACATGAATGCAGACCTTTGATAGAATATGCGATTGTCGGTGGCCCTGACCGGATATTCTTCGGGTGCCGGCAAGCTTCTGCATCGCCCCGCTCCCAAACGTAAATAATCTAATCATGACGAACCCTTCCGTTTTCAGCGCCATCGAGATGGCCCCGCGCGACCCGATCCTCGGCATCACCGAAGCCTTTAATGCAGACACCAACCCAGCGAAGATTAACCTGGGCGTAGGCGTCTATTATGACGACAATGGCAAAGTGCCGCTGCTCAAGTGCGTAGAAAAAGCGGAAGCAATCCTGATTGAACAGCACGCGCCGCGTACCTACCTGCCGATCGAAGGCCTGGCAGCATACGACAAGGCTGTGCAAGAGCTGGTATTTGGCGCCGACAGCGCCGTAATTCAAGAGAAACGTGCCGTAACCGTGCAGGCACTGGGCGGCACCGGCGCACTGAAAATCGGCGCCGATTTCCTGAAGCGCTTCGCACCGGATTCCGAAGTTTACATCAGCAACCCAAGCTGGGAAAACCACCGCGCGCTGTTCGAAAGCGCCGGCTTCAAGGTCAACAACTACGCTTACTACGACGAAACCACCCACGGCGTGAATTTCGCCGGCATGCTGGCCGCGCTGAAAGCCATGCCGCGCGGCGCGATCGTCGTGCTGCACGCTTGCTGCCACAACCCGACCGGCGCCGACCTGACCCAGTCCCAGTGGGATGAAGTGATCGCCGCTGTCGTCGCGGGCGGCCTGGTGCCGTTCCTGGACATGGCTTACCAGGGCTTCGGCGCTGGCATCGCGGAAGACGGCGCTGTCGTGCGCCGCTTCGCTGCTACCGGCGTGGCACTGCTGGTATCGAACTCCTTCTCCAAGTCCTTCTCGCTGTACGGCGAGCGCGTGGGCGCGCTGAGCGTGGTGGCTGCCTCCGCCGAGGAAGCGGCACGCGTGCTGTCGCAGCTGAAGCGCGTGGTGCGCACCAACTACTCCAACCCACCGATCCACGGCGGCAAGGTTATCGCAACCGCGCTGTCCACGCCTGAACTGCGCCAGATGTGGGAAGATGAACTGGCCGGCATGCGCGTGCGCATCAAGGAAATGCGCGAAACTTTCGTGCAGAAGCTGAAAGCCAAGGCCCCGGGCCATGACTTCGACTTCGTGCGTGAGCAGGTTGGCATGTTCTCGTACTCCGGTCTGACCAAGGAACAGGTAGGCAAGCTGCGCGAGCAGTCGATCTACGCGGTGGATACCGGCCGTATCTGCGTGGCTGCCCTGAATTCGAAGAATATTGATGTGGTAGTTGACGCCATCGCCAAGATTCTGTAATATCTTGCTCTCTGATCGCAACGCGGTCGGAAGTGATCCCTGATAGCTCAGTCGGTAGAGCGACGGACTGTTAATCCGCAGGTCCCTGGTTCGAGTCCAGGTCGGGGAGCCAGAACATAGAAAAGCCCATCAGCACCGTACGCGATCTAGAGCGCGTACAGGCTGATGGGCTTTTCTGCTTTGCAGGTGGCATGAGGTATCCACCGCCGCGCCTGTTCAGTTCCCTGTAGGCCCCGCATGATAAAACGGTTAATGTTGCAAAATCGCAATGAAATCGTGGTCATTGACATTAAATTCATGCAAATTCATTAATATTCCCCTTCCAAGTCTTGCATGAATGACCAAGAATACGGTCATTCAATTACTTCTTGGAAAGGTTGCGATGAATTTCGGTGAAAAACTCAAGCAGGTTCGTACCGAGCGCGGGCAGACCCAACCCCAGTTTGCCGAGGCGCTGGGCATCGAACAGTCCTATCTGTCGAAACTGGAAAACGATAAGTCGGTTCCTTCTGCGGACATGTTCGCCACGATCATGTCGGGCCTGGGCACGGATGCAGCCAGCTTCCTGAAAGACCTGGACCGGGAGGCCTTGGACACCACGCTGCGCCATATCCCGGCCGTCAGCCAGTTCACCACCCAGGTTGTGGCGGTGCAGGTCGATCATTCCAAGCGCTGGATGTATGGTTCGGCACTGGCCTGGGTGCTCGGCTTTGCCATGATGCTGGCAGCGAACGATGGCATTTTCTTCCCGAACAAGCTTTATAAGTACACCTCGCCTGGCGTGATCCTCGCCGGGGAACCGGAGAATGTCTTCGAGACTTTCGAGAGCATCCTGGTGTTGCGGGTGGCAGCCAAAATCATCTCCAACGAAGAGTTTGCGAAGCAGTTGGCGGACTTCAAGACCGTGCGCCTGCGGCCGCAGGATATGGAAACGACGGACAATCGCGGCAGTTTTTACATGGAGCAGACGGATTTCGGCCTGCGCCGCTTTGACCTTGCCAGCACCGACCGCGTGCAAGCGCCGGGCAACCGCATCCTGCAATTCCTCGGCGCGATTATCTTCGCCAGCGGCTTTGTCGGCATGTTCACCGAATGGCGCATGCGCCGCCTGAAAAACAAGCGCAACTAACCCCCAACTACAATAAAGAGGAGACTCATATGTCGCAGATCCGTACCTTCCTGTCCGGCGCCACCACCATGGCCGCCGCCCTGGCCGCAGTGTTCGCGCTGAGCGCCGCCAAGACTGAAAAGAAGGAAACCTTCGATGAGATTACGGTGGGGCGCATCAATATCGTCGAGCCGGACGGCACCAAACGTATCGTCATCTCGAACAAGGCCCAGTTCCCGGGTGACTTCAAGGAGGGCAAGGAGGGCGCCCGCCCGGACCGCCGCTCCTTCGCCGGCATGCTGTTTATTAACGAGGAGGGTACGGAAAATGGTGGCCTGATCCAGAAGGGCGGTATCGCGGCCGACGGCAAAGTGTCGTCCGGCCTGTCGCTGACGTTTGACCGCTTCCGCCAGGACCAGACCTTGCAGCTGATCACCAATGACAGCGCCACGCACCAGATGACCGGCATCAAGATTAACGATGTGCCGCACTTCAAGCTCACCTCGCTGGACGATGTGTCGCGCTTCAGCGAGGAGGCGAACAAGCTGCCGCGCGCCGAGCAGGATGCGTACTACAAAAAGCTGACGGATGAGGGGCGCCTGAGCGCCAACCGCATCTGGCTGGGCAACACCCGCGACAAGGGCTCGGCGCTGCAACTGAAGGATGCCAAAGGCCGCGTGCGCATGATGTTGCTGGTGTCGGCCGAGGGCAAGGCGGAGATTCAGATGCTGGACGAGCAAGGCAAGGTCGTAAAGTCGATCGAGCCAACCGTCGCTAATTAAGCGCCTTCTCCAGCATATCGCGCGCGTTGGTGTTGGACGGATCCAGCTCCAGCGCGCGCCGGTAAGCAGCGGCGGCGCTGGCCTTGTCGCCTGACAGCAGGTACAGCTCGCCCAGCGAGTCATACAAGTTGCCGTCTTGCGGGAACAGCGTCAATGCCTGCTTGAGGACGGCAATGCCGGTAGTAGCGCGCCGGGCCTCGGCATATTGGTAGGCCAGGCGGTTCAGGCCATTGCCATCCTGCGGCCTGCCGCTGCGCACCAGCAGGGTGTTAAAGCGCGCCAGTCCGGCCGCTTCCCCCAAGCGGCGGATGTCGGCTGCCAGCACATCGTGCAGCGGCGGCTTGGGCGCAGCAAAGGGCTGGCCGTACAGCGCGGCGGTAAGATCGCTGCGCAGCCGGTAGATCTCCGGGCCTTTGTTGCCATTGCCTTCATTCAGGAAGATCAGCACCAGCTTGCCCTCATCCGGGTAGCGTGTGACCAGGGTGCGGAAGCCATTGGCGTTGCCGCCATGCTCATGCACCAGGCGCTGTTTGCCGGCGATTGCGCGTGTGCCCACCAGCCAGCCGTAGCCGTAGCCCAGGTCGCCCCAGACATCGTCTTTGATGTACGCGGTGAACATCAGCCGCTTGGATTCAGGTTTGAGTAGGGCCGTGCCGGCCAATGCCCGGTCCAGCTTGAAGAAGTCGCCGGTAGTGCTGGCAACGCCGCCGCCTGCGCCGACATTGGGTACCCACAGCGGATCGGCGGGCCGGTACTCGCCCAGCGCCCGCACATAACCGGACGCCTTGCGCGCGATGATGCGGTCCGGCGCGTCATAGGCGCTGCGCGCCATGCCCAGCGGACGCAGGATCATGTCCTCCAGCGCCGCACCGTAGGGCTGGCCGGCCTGCTTTTCGATTACCCAGCCAAGCAAGGTGTAGTTCGAGCTGCTGTAGTGGCCTTGGCTGCCCGGCTCAAATTCGAGTGGCCGGTTCATGATCGCGAGGAAATCGGCCTTCGGCACTTTTTCTCCCAGGCGGTTGGCCCAGAATCCCGGGAAGTTCGCGTAATCCACGATACCCGACGTATGGTTCAGTAGCTGGTGCAGGGTGACGCGCTGGCCGATCTCCGGCTTAAGCTCAGGCACGTATTGGCCAATGGGATCATCCAGCCGCAGCTTACCTTGCTCTGCCAACTGCAGCACCATGGTGGCGGTGAACTGCTTGGTCAGCGATGCGACGCGGAAGGCGCTATCGGTGCTGTGCCGTATCTTCCACTCGCGATTGGCCAGGCCAAAGGCGCGGTGATAGATCACCTTGCCATGGTCGGCGACCAGGACCACGCCATCCAGCTGCCCGATCGCATGATAGGCTTGGGCGACGCGATCCAGCTTGGCGGCCCGGCCGTTGCCTGTGGCGGGTTCGGCGGCCGTGGCCTGGGCGGCCAGCCACAGGCAGGCCAGCGCCATCCAAGGGCGCGAAATGGTAAAAGGCATAGGGTTATCCTTGAGTCGAAATGTCCGGGCGATATGCGAAGATGCTGTGGCGACAATAGCAAATTGCCGTTTTACATTTTTGCTTTTGCGACGGGATCAGTTATTCTTTGGATATTCGGGCGTTTTTGCGACCTGGACGATCAATTGCGGAGCTATTTTTATAATGATTACAAAAGAAGAGCAGGTGGTGTACGGTACCGAGGACCTGCTGACGACCCTGTGCAGCTCGGTCACCCGCGTGCTGAATGTGGCATCGCAAAGCCGGATTACCTATTCGGCAATGGTTCAGCGGATCACCAAAATTGGCCTGAAACCGGATATCGGCTGCTTCGTGCTGTTCGATGGCGGCTTTACCGGCCTGGTGGTGCTGAACTTCTCGGCGGAAGCGGCCATGGAAATCTACGAGCGCTACATGCTCAGCATGGGTATGCCGAAGTCTGAACTGGCGAGCTCCTTTACGTCGGACGAAGTGTCCAACATCATGGGCGAGCTGATGAACCAGATCGTGGGCGACTTCACCGGTAAGGTGCGCAGCGAGCTGCATACCAATATCACCCAGAACCAGCCGAAAATGCTGGTGCTGAACAAACAGGTGATGCTGAGCGTCGATACGCCGCTCGACCGCCCGGAAATGCGCCGCGTGTCTTTCTTCACCGAGCGGAACAACATCTTCTACCTCGAACTGGCGATTGATCGCACCGAGTTTATTAAACTGCATGATTTCGAGAAATCGGAAGACATCGACCCGGATGACTTGCTGGAGCGCGAGCAGGCTGCAAAGCCGGATGTGGCGCCGGCCCAATCCAGTGGGTCGGATGATGCTGATGAGCTGCTGAGGTCCCTTGGCATGTAAGTAAAAAGGGGTTTGCAAATTCGAAAGCGGCAGATATAATGTTGCCTCTTTTCCCTGATAGCTCAGTCGGTAGAGCGACGGACTGTTAATCCGCAGGTCCCTGGTTCGAGTCCAGGTCGGGGAGCCAGAATTTTCAAGCGAGAAGCCCAGCCCATATTGGTTGGGCTTTTTGCATTTCGGAGCACGCATATGGAAAACATCGATCAGCGCTACATGGTTCAACAGAACAAAATCAGCGAAGCGGAAAAGCCGCCTGTCTTCGCTCGTGTCATGCGCAGCAAGGAGGGAGTGTTCGAAGGTGTCTCCTTCATCAAAAACAAGGAAAAGGCGACCGTGATGACCAAGGCCCAGGCCGAAGAAGCAATCGCGTGGGCCCAAAAGAAGAAACCGTCGGCCCACGAGTACGTGACCAAGATCATTTGCGTTGGCCAGTGATTCGGATGTAAATTAGCACTAGCGAAAAGCCGCAGTCCTGTATAAAATGCGGCCTCTTTTCCCTGATAGCTCAGTCGGTAGAGCGACGGACTGTTAATCCGCAGGTCCCTGGTTCGAGTCCAGGTCGGGGAGCCAGAATTCAGTAGCATGCTAAGAACCCAGCCCTAATCCGGTTGGGTTTTTGCTTTTCAGGGCCAGTTTATTTGCGCATAGTGGCCCATGGCGAGGCGATTGGGCGGTGGGGTTGGGGGAGACCATGGGGCATGGCTGCCGTGGTGCGGGGCGGCGGCAGGCTCAGTTGCCATCGCGTTCAACGAGGTGTGGTGGACCTGGGGCGTAGATCTATGAAGTGATCGGCCAAGCAATGAACGGGAATTTGCATGGGTACTAAGCACGCCGGTTAGATGCCTGAGCGCGGGACGGGGGCGGGGCTACTGAGCTTATGCATGCTGCACCCATCCATCTTGCTTGAATTTCCGCTAATGGCCCTGTTCCAGCCTGCTGCGAACGCCAGGCATCGATAGGTCGATAATCCGCTGATACCCCGTGAGTTAGGCTTCCAACGGCGTCCTTTCGATTGTGATGAGACCTAACCGCGAAACCGCCAAGGGTGAAGAGAGCGGAGCTGGACGTCGCAAGTATGGTGTGTGACGGCGGATTCGGTTGGATTATTTATGTGCACATCTAATAGTTAGGCCAGGCTCGGTCGATAGCAACGCAACTGTGCTATAAATGGCGCTATTGTCAGTCTATATCGAGAAGAATGAATGGACAGATTTAAGGGCTTCTCCATTTTTGCGGAAAATTTAAAAAGCTTTGGTTCGAACAGACAGGGCTTCGAGGAATTGAAGAATGTCAATCTGATTGTTGGAAGGAATAATGCGGGAAAATCTGCGCTCATCGACCTGATTCAGTATGCTGTTTTGGGAAGTGTGCCCTCGGTGCAGGCTGTTCGGCGAACGAGGCTTGTTACGGTGACTGAGCTCTCGGAAGCAGATGCGAACTTCTTTTCCATCAATTCGAGCGGAGGCGTAATTGGCATCAACCATCATGATTATGGGAAGCGACTGGTTGGGACAAGAGTTGAGGTCGAAATTATCAACGGACAGCCTGGAACATTCATTTCATCGACTGATAACGGCATTCGCCCCCTCCTCAAGGACTCTGGGCATGGCTATGAAACATTGGTCGCAAAATCGCCTAATCGAAACCCGCTGCATGGCCTTCAATTCCATCGACTTGCTGCTGAGCGCAATGTCGTACCTGAAAAGGATAATGATAATTTTGTGGGAATTGGTGAAAATGGAAACGGCGCGACCAATCTCATTCAACGCTTTATCAACAAATCTGACCTTCCAAGCGAGTTGGTGGAGGATGTGCTGCTGAAGGCGTTAAATGACGTGTTCTCGCCGGATGCTGCGTTCACAAGAATTGTGTGCCAGCAGCATAAAGATGACGAATGGGAGGTCTACTTACACGAGGCGAAAAAGGGCAGCATTGCATTATCTAGTTCCGGAAGTGGTATAAAGACGGTGCTTCTTGTATTGTCATATATCCATCTCCTCCCCATACTCAGTAAGAAGCCACTCAGTAACTATGTATTTGCCTTTGAAGAGCTAGAAAATAATCTTCATCCCGCATTGTTGCGGCGCTTACTTGCCTATATTGCTGAACAGTCGAACCGGAATGGATTCCCTGTTTTCTTAACTAGTCACTCTGGCGTTGCAATCGATATTTTCAGCCGTCAAAAGGAATCGCAGATCCTGCATGTGACCCACGACGGGTCGCAGGCGTCAGTTTCGAAGACTACCACATACGTTGAGCATCGAGGAATTCTTGATGATCTCGATCTTCGAGCCAGTGACCTTCTCCAATCAAATGGGATTATTTGGGTCGAAGGCCCTTCAGATAGAATCTATTTGAATAGCTGGATAAAATTGCTGAGCGGCGATTCGCTGAAAGAGGGGGTTCATTATCAGTGCGTCTTCTATGGAGGGCGATTGCTCTCACACTTGTCGGGTGTTGATATGGACAGCGTTGGTGATGCTATCCCTTTGCTTGGAATCAACAGAAATGCCGCAATCCTGATTGACAGTGATAAAGGAGATGCTGCAGAACCGCTAAACACCACCAAAAATAGAATCATTCGAGAGTTCGAAGCGTTCGATGGTTTCGTATGGGTCACGGATGGCAGAGAAATTGAGAATTACATTTCCCCTTCCTTGATTAGAAAATGGCTTCCGCCCGGTGTTAAGTTTAAGGTCCAGAAAAACAAGTACGAGTCGTTCTTTAAGTATCTGAACCGACTCAAGGCGGAACTTGGTTCGAGATTCGTTTCGAAGAAACCGCTTTTGGCCGAGCAAATGGCTGAATTGGCAAGTATTGAGGACATTGTGCCTGGCAGTGAACTAAATGCAACGGCACTTCGGCTTTGCGACCGAATTCGAATGTGGAACAGAATCGCTAAGTAAGTACCAATTCAGGGGAGCAGGGCACTCGCAGCGCATGCACTGCTTCCAGTGTGCAGAAATAGTTATTAAATGCAATACAATGCATTTTTGACCATTTTTAGAAAACTGATGAGGTTAATCTCTATGATATTGGTGTGCGCCGCACTAGTGAGTAGTCAGGCGGCCCAATCATCCGTGTCTTCCCTGGAGCAATCACTCCTCGATAAGCAGTATGCCCAATTCCAGCGTGCGGCCAAGGTCTCTGCGGCGAACGGGAGCGCGGAGGCGCTTTTCTTACTGGGCAAGGCCTACGCCCTCGGGCTTGGGGTGCAAAAGGATCTGGACCTGGGACGCAGCTATTACGAGAAGGCGGAAGCACTTGGCTACGTACGCGCCATCCATAACCTTGGGGTGATGGATTTGGACGAGAAACAGTATGCGATGGCGATCCGCCGCTTTGAGCTGGCATTGGAAAAAGGTTTGCAGATGCCTACCTTGCTAAATCTCGGTCATGCGTACAAGCCGCCAGATGGGGGCAACATCTATGCGGCGCGCGACTTGATGGCGCAGTCGCAAAAGTCGGCTGGCTACTTTGCACGTGCTTTTGAGATCTCCGGTGATGCGGAGACTGCGGCATTGGCTGGGCGGATGTATGTGCGTGCATTCGATTACGCGCGATTTGCAGTTTCCGCCGGCCAGCTGGAGGAGAGCGAGTTGCCGGCGCTTCGTGCACGTGCAATCGAATGGCTGGAGAAGGGGATGACGCTTGGCTCAGCGAACGCCTCCACCAATTTCGGTGCGCTGCTGTTTATGGAGAAGGACTTTGCCGGCGCACGTGCTGCACTTGAGCGCGGTGCGAAAGGGAAGAATGCGGTAGCGCACCAGTACCTGGGTATGCTCGATGAACGCGATGGGGGGGGATGCGCTGCAGTCTGCGGTGATGCATTACGAGCAGGCGTTGGCTTTGGGGCATGAGCCTGCGCGTGAGGACGCGTCGCGTGTGCTGCACGCAGTTCTGAAGGATGAGGAAGATCTGGACGTGCTGCTGAAAGGTATCAAACGGCTCCAGGTATTGCAGGGGAATGAGGGCTTCGACTATAAATTGAAAGAGCTCGCCAAGCGATACAACTGGCTCGGGCTCAAGGCTTCTGACGAGCAGCGTGGGCGGACGGTGCCCGACCTTCCCATCTTCCTGAAGGCTTGCGATCTCGCGAAAAAATACGACCCCAGCGGGCAAGGCGAATTTTATCGCGGGTCGCACTGGGCGCTGCAGTCGCTTGGTGGCAGCACATCCATATCTCTCATGTTCCAGGGGGAGATTGACCGCGCGGATTGCGCTACCCTTGCCAAGCCTTTGCCTCCCGCTGTGCGGGAAATTCTGAACAGCGGCGGCATGACCTTTCTGACTTTTGCGACCAGCTCTTTTCTGCTGGATTGGGAGGTAAAAGGGAAGCGGGTGTACCTGGTGCCGCGACGACTGGAAGACCAGGTAGAGATTCCACGTTGAACCAACTGAAGGTCAATTAGTCACGCAAAACGTTGACTAACTCTTATTCGATGGGCAATCGTTACCGGACGTGCGGGCGGACATATCCGCCGTCGCTTTTGACAAGGCAGGGCGCGGCTGGCTAAAATGAACTTTGATAGGAGTTATGATGGCAAAGAAGAAAGAAGAGCTGGACGCGGAAACCCTGGAGCTGATCCATTGGTGTATCGAGGTGGAGGGCTTCCTGGTGCAGGGCGGCGCCACGGTGGAGCAGGCGCAGGACCATATCGAGGAGCAGATCGAGTGGTTCACGGATCTGTTCTATGACGGTTTGACGCCGGAAGAAGCGGCAAAAGAAGCCCTCGCTTAAGGTTTCGTCGCAAAACATTTGCATGGCGGGCGCCCAAAAGGCGAAAATGCTTGCCATGCAGATAATCCCCCGATTCTCCCAATTCCCCCTGCGGCGCATGGCCATCGATGGCCTGTATGTCGCCCTGTTCAATGTCATCTGTGCGCTCCTGATCACTTATGTGTTCGGCAGTGGGCGGCAGTTCGGCGTGACTCTCGTTGTGTCCATGTGCATCGGTACCACCACCTGGTTGCTGATCGACGTGGCGCGCCTGTCGATCTGGGGCGAGCAGCGCAAAGCGAATTGGCTGATGTTCTTGCCGATCCTGGCGGCTAGCGTCGTGGCGGGCGTGTTCCTGGGTTCTAACCTGGCTGGTTGGCTGCTTGGCATGCGGCTGAATATCGTGAATTCGATCAGCGGCCAGCGTGGCATCAGCGCTTTGCTGTTCACTGTTTTTGCCACCGGGGCGGCGACCGTGTTCTTTGCCGGCCGTGACCGCCTGTCGCAGGCGCGTGCCGAGGCGGCGGTGGAGAAGGCGCGGGCGGAAGTGGTTCAGCGCCAGGCCTTGCAGGCGCAGTTGCAGTTGCTGCAGGCGCAGATCGAACCGCATATGCTGTTCAATACGCTGGCCAACCTGCAGGGACTGATCGCGCTCGATCCGGTGCGCGCGCAGGCCATGCTGGATCAGTTGATTACCTACCTGCGCGCGACCTTGAGTGCGGCGCGTGCCGAGCGTACCACGCTGGGGCAGGAGTTCACGCTGCTCGATGCTTACCTTGGCTTGATGTCGGTGCGCATGGGGGCGCGTTTGAGCTATGGACTGGATCTGCCGGATGCTTTGCGCAACCTGGAATTGCCGCCAATGCTGCTGCAACCGCTGGTGGAGAATGCGATTGCCCATGGCCTGGAGCCGAACGTGGCCGGTGGCCATGTGCAGGTGACGGCGCGCGCTGCGGAGGGCGGACTGGAACTGCTGGTGGCCGATACCGGGCGCGGGCTCGATGCCGGTCCGGGCAAGCCGGGCACAGGGCTCGGCCTGGCTAATGTTCGTGAGCGCTTGCGCGGCCTGTATGGCGAGCGCGCTTCCCTTTCCCTCGATGCCGCGCCACAGGGCGCGCTGGCCCGAATCATTTTGCCTGCCTGACCATGACCACTGCACTGATTGCTGAAGACGAACCTATCCTCGCTGCCACCTTGGCGGCGGCTTTGCTGCGCCAGTGGCCTGGCCTGACGATCGTGGCCAATTGCGCCAACGGCATCGATGCGCTCCAGCAGGCGCTAGCCTTGCAGCCGGAGATGCTGTTCCTCGATATCAAAATGCCCGGCAAGTCGGGCTTGGACGTGGCGGGGGAGCTGGCGGATGCCTGGCCCGGCCCGGCGCCGTTTCCGCAGATTGTGTTTGTCACGGCGTACGACGAGTTCGCGGTGCAGGCCTTTGACCGTGAGGCGGCGGACTATGTGCTGAAGCCTGTCAGCGACCAGCGCCTGGCGCGCACGGTGGCGCGTTTGCAGCAGCGTATGCAGGACAAGCCGGCCGGTGGCGCGGCATCGCTGGAGGCGTTGGCGGGGCAGTTGCGCGCGCTGGGCGTGCCGATGGCGGCGCCGGTGGCGCAGCGTTTGACCGTGATCCGCGCTGCCGTGGGCAACCAGGTACGCATGGTGCCGGTGGCGGACGTGGTGTATTTCGAGGCGGCGGATAAATATGTGAATGTGGTGACGGCGGATAGCGAGCTGTTGATTCGCATGAGCCTTAAGGAGTTGTTGCCGCAGTTGGATGAACAGCTGTTCTGGCAGGTGCATCGCGGCACCATCGTGAATTCCTCTTGCGTGCAGAGTGCTTTGCGGGAGGAGGGCGGCAAGCTGTCGCTGGCCTTGCTCGGGCGGTCGGAGAAGCTGCGCGTGTCGCCGTTGTACGCGCACCTGTTCCGTCAGATGTGATGTCAGAAGCCGCGCTGGATGCTGGCCAGGGCGGTGTCTTGCATATAGCGTCCGGCCAGGCCGCCGTAGCGGCGGTAGCTGGCGGACAGGGTCCAGGGGCCGTTCTTCCAACTGCTGGAAACAGTGCCGATGCGGCTGCCCGATTGCGGCTGCCATAGCAGGTCGGCGGATATTTCCACATCATCAAAGT
This sequence comes from Massilia sp. SR12, assembly GCA_046523935.1. Taxonomy (GTDB): domain Bacteria; phylum Pseudomonadota; class Gammaproteobacteria; order Burkholderiales; family Burkholderiaceae_D; genus Rugamonas. Next base: position 121,321 of record CP159586.1, read on the forward strand.
ACTGCGCGGCGCACAGCATGCGGTTGCGTTGCTGGCCGGGTGCGGCGCTGCGGTCGGTCCACATTTCGCCGATGATGGAAAGCTTGCCTTCCGTGGTCCAGGTGAAGCCTGCCATTGCCTTGCCGCTGTGCGCGGGGCGCTGTTGCCATAGCAGGGAGGCATGTAGTTCGAGGCCGTCGCTGGCGACCTGCGAGAAGGAGGCGCCGGCTTCGATGCCATTGCGGCGCGACAGGCGCAGCACGGCGTATTCGTCGCGCGCGCCGCGCTGGCGGTAGTGGCGGATGGCGAGGGCTTCGTCGTCGCGTTGCTGGCTGGCGCTGGCGGCGCGGCCTTGGGTGGGGTTGGCCCAGACAACGGTGGTGGCGCTGTCGGCGTCGAAGCGTTCCCACGCGAGCAGGGGGATGCCTTCCAGCGCCAAGGGGTTGAGGGCGCGGCGGTCTTCGCGCTGCACCACGTCCAGCGGGCGGAAGGCGTAGCCGACGTCCCAGCTCATGACCTTCTTTCCTGCGGTGAGGAATGTGTCGCCCAGGGCGCGGTCGTAACTGAGTTCGTTGAGGCGCGGGCGCACTTTGCCGCCGTCGATGCGGGTGGCGGTGAGCACGCTGCGCCACGGGCCGTCGGACCAGCGCAACCCGCCGGCTTGCAATGATTGGCTACCGATTTGGGCGCGCACGTTCGCGGCCAGTTCGCCGGCATGGGCGGCTGGTGACGGGGCGAGCGCGCACACTAGCGTAGCCGCAGCCGCAGCCGCAGTCGCAGCCGCAGCCGCAGCTGCAGCCGACCGGCTTGCGGCCGGCGCGACGGCCAGGACGGGCTTATGGCGCGGCATCGGAACGGCTCAGGAACATGGGGTTGAACAGTTCGTCGCCGAACTGGCGCGGCTTGCTGGACAAGATTGTGATGACGGTTTCGCGTCCGGTCTGGATTTCGTCCACCAGCACCATGCGGTCCTGGCTGAAGCGCGCTTGCTTGAGGCGCTTGTTAGAGCTGGCGTACAGGTCGGCATGCACCGGCCGGTAGTCGGCCTTGGCCACATGCAGCACCAGACGCTGGTAGCTCAGGCTTTTGCGCGTGGCGGCCAGTTCCAGTTCCAGGCAGGGCACGCCATTGATTTCGACCTCGCGCGTGATACTGCCGTGGTAGTCGCCGGACCAGGTCATGTTGGTGATGTCGCCGGTCGATGCGTCGCCCAGCAGTTTTTGCAGGGGCGTGATGCGGATCGGGCGCGCACTGCCGGGCAATAGCATCCAGAAGTCGTCGCCGGACATCAGCACCTTCTGCCCGGTCTCGCCGGGTGAGCGGAACAGCACCAGCGATTTGCCGCCGGGGCGGATTAGCACTTGGTAGCGCTTTTCCTTATCCAGCTTGCCGTCCTTGTAGGTTTGCACCAGGGTCTCTAGCTGCGAGGAACCTTCGCGCAGTCGGTGGTTGTCGGCTTTGCGCAGGATCGTTTCGACATCCTGCGCGATGGCGCTGCCGCAGGCGGCCAACAACATGGCCGCGATCGTGGTCTTAAACATGGGCGAGTGCCTCCACAACGGGTTGTTTGGCGGCCTTGCGGCTGACGAGCAGCGATGCCAGTGCAGCGAGGATGGTGACGGCCAGGGCGGCGGCGGCGTACATGGCTGGTGAGACGGTGACGACCAGGGGATAGCCGGTGGTGCGGCCCGGTGGCGGAGGCATCTGGATGCCGAAGCGGAGCAGCGCAAGCGCCACGCCAGCCGCCAACGCCATGCCGAGGAAGGCGCCGCCACTACCCAGCACCATGCCTTCCAGCGTGAACAGGCGGGTAATTTCGCCGGGCGTGGTGCCCATGGCGCGCAGGGTGCCGATTTCGCGGGTGCGTTCCAGCACGGCCATCGACAGGGTGTTGGCGATGGCGAACAGCACGATCACCAGTACGATCACGCCGAGGAAACCGAAGATGCGGTTGTACAGGCCTTTCACGCTTTGGTAGAACACGGCCTGCTCAAGCCAGGAGCGAATCTCCAGCTTGCCGGCGTATTGCACGCGCCAGGCTTGACCGACGGCGTCGCTGTGTTCGAGTTCGTCGAGGTAGACGCTCAGGTAGCTGACTTTGTCCGTTACTAGCAGCCCTTGCGCAGTGCTCAGGTCCACCATGGCGAGGCGCTTGTCGATGTCGGCGATGCCGCTGCTGACGATGCCGGTCACGGTGACGTCGATGGCGTTCAGGCTACCGGCGGTGGTGGTGGACATGAGGGTGAGGGCGCTGCCAGGCTTGGCGTTGAGGATGCGCGCCAGGCCTTTGCCTAGGACGATGCCGGGGCCGCGCCCAGCCACCGTGGCGCCGCCGCCGTCATCGAGCAGGGCGCCTTGTTCGAGCTTCATGAATGGGCCTTTGACGAGGAACTCCTGGCGCGCATCGACGCCGGTGCCGAGGAAGATTTCGCTCTTGTCGCCATTGCTGACCAGGCCGGAGAACTGCAAGCGTGGCAGCACGCGGCTAACCTGCGGGTGGGCCAGCAGCTCGCGCGTCAGTGCCGTGCTGCCGGCCAGGCCGTGCTCCAGCGGCATATTGTCGATGCCGTCGAATTGTCCGGGCGCGGCCAGCACCAGGTGGCCGGTGTCGCGCGCGCTGGCCTGCGCCAGCGATTCATAGGTGTGCAGCGCAAAGCCGCCGCCCAACAGGGCCGCTGCGGTGCCGGTGGCGGCGATGGCCAGCGTGACCACGGAGCGGCGCCGGTTGCGCATGGCGTTGCGGCAGGCCAGCACGAGCCATTTGACATCAATGCGCATGGACGCCTCCGTGCAAAACGCCGTCGTCCAGCATGAGCGAACGGTCGCAATGCGGCAGCATACGCTCGTCGTGGGTGGCGACCAGGAAACTGGTGCCGTCGTTGTGGGCCAGGGCGCGCATCAGGGCGATGATCTGGGATGCTGTTTGCGCGTCCAGGTTGGCGGTCGGTTCGTCGGCGATGACCAGGCGCGGGCGTTTGACGATGGCGCGCGCTATGGCGACGCGCTGGCGCTGGCCGCCGGAGAGCTGGTCCGGCTTGTGGCCGCCCAGGCCTTGCAGGCCGACGCGGGCCAGGGCTTCCTGCACGCGCATGCGGCGTTCCGTTGCGGGCACGCCCAACAGGTAGAGCGGGTAGTCGACGTTGTCGTGGGCAGTCATGACGGGCACCAGGTTGAAGCCCTGGAAGACGAAGCCGATGGCCTGGCGCCGCAATGCTGTACGGCGCACTTCGTCGCCCGCCGGCAGGGGCTCGCCGTCGAACAGGAGTTCGCCGCCATCGGCCTTGTCCAGCAGGCCGCACAGGTTGAGCAGGGTGCTTTTGCCGCTGCCGGAAGGGCCGGTGATGGCGGCGATTTCACCGCGCACCAGGCCCAGGTCAACCGACTTGAGTGCCTGGATCACGTTGCCGCCCAAGGTGTAGGATTTGCTGGCGCCGTGCAGCGACAGCAGCGGTTCGCCGGCCCTCATTGGCCCAACTCCTTCAGGCGGGTGGCGGCTTTGGCGACATGGGGCGTGGTGGCCTGGGTCGCCACGACTTGGCGCAGATAGCCTACTTCGTCGCTGCTGCGCTTTTCTTCGGCGGCGACGCGCGCTGCGATGCTGAACAGGTTGGCGCGCACCGGAGCCGGCGCCTGGACCAGGGCTTGCGAATCGAGCGCTGCTTGCAGGGCGCGCTTGCCGCCGCTGCGGCGATTCATGAATTCGGGCAGGGCGAGCAGGGTGTTGGCGGCCACCAGTCGGGTTTCGATGCTGACGGGGGTGCCGCCCAGCAGCAGGGTGTCGTGTTCCGGCGCTAGCAGCGACAGGGCCTTCTCGATCATGTCGGCGCCCTTTTCGGTGAACTTCATTTTGTCCCAGGGCATAAGGGCGTCGCGCCCGCGCAAGGTGAAGCCGGCGCCCTGGTAGGCCAGGTAGACCGGGATGCCGGGCTGGCTGCCGGCCAGCTTTTCAAAGGACTCGATCGCGGCATCGCGCGCCGCGGTGTCACCGCCGGCGCCGGCGGTGAACTGCTGGCGCGCAGTGTTGAAGGCGCCGTTGTCAGGCGCCGGCGCGGCGAGGGCGCTGCCGCAGGCGAGGGCAATGGAGAGGGAGAGGATGGCGTGTTTCATATGTGCTCCGTAGTCGTGGTTGATGCTGCGAGACTACGGAGCGGGCGCCGGCGGCGCCACCGCGATGCGACGAAACCCGGTTGCGGCGGCGCGAAACCGGGTTGGGTGAACGGCTAGCCGACGTGGTACACCATGGCGGCGCCACCGACCGGCGTGCCCTGGGCATTGAGTTCAGCCACGTTGATGGTGAACTGTTCGCCCTCGGCAGCGCCGGCCGGAATGGTGCTGCGCAGGGCCAGCGGGTACAGCATGGCGGGCTCCTTCTCCATGCTGACCCTGACCACGGGATTGCGGATCTCGACATAGCGCTTGCCGTTGCGCAGGACCACGTCGCCGCCCTCCACGCTGACGTTGCCCAGGGTGCGTTTGGGCAGGCAGTCGAAGCGGGAGCCTTTGGACAGCGTCAAAATGCCGCAGCAGCAGGCGAAGCGCGTCTTGACCTTGGTGTCGTCCAGGAAGACCAGGCCGCAATCCTTGCCCATCTCGTCGCCGCCCTGGTCGTGCTCATGTTCGGGCGCGGGGTCGACCTGGTTGGCGAAATCGATGGCCGGGAAGGCGGCGCCGTCTTCGTCCAGCGACAGGGTGAGCGGCATGTCGTGCGGCAGGTGGCTGCGGTCGATCACCAGCGTCATGCGCGTTTCGCGGTTGAAGCGGTTGCCGGCGATGAAGGGGAAGGCGGCGCCGGCGCCGGCCAGCACGTCGATCACCGTCAGGTTGCGCTGCGCCAGGTTGTTCAGGCGGGCGCTGATCGGGTCGCCCGTCAGCGTGGCGGTGGCGAAGGCGTAGTCGTTGTCGGAGTTGACCACGGCCAGCAGGCAGGGGTGCCACGGGTGGTCGGCCTGCCAGCCGTAAAGCGATTCCACTTGCGACGCCTCGATGCGGAATTTGGCCATGGCGGTGCCGCCGGCCGGCACGCTGGCGAAGCTGGTGGTGATGCCGGTGGGGCTGACGTGGGTGGCGTCCACCGTGGTCCAGTCGGGCGGATACACGAACTGCAGGCCGACGTAGGGAATGATGCGGGTGCTGACGGTGACGTTGCGGGCCTCGCGCGCGCCATTGTTGGTGACGCGCACATAGATATAGTTGGCCTGGCCGCGCTCCACGTTTTTCGACTGCAGCGGGTCGCCGGGCATGAAGACGTTGTCGTCGTTGATGCGCACCACGATGTCGGAGAAGTCCCAGAAATTGCCGCCGGTGAAAGGCTCGGCGCCGCTATCGGCCGGCGCGTCCTTGATCATCACGTCCGCTTCGTCCAGGGCGCGGAAGACGTTGATGCGGCCATAGCCCATTTCCTGGTTCCAGCTGCCGTTCGGGTAGCCGGCGGTGCCGGTATAGGCGACGGCGCCGACCTTTTGCGCGGTGCGTTCGATATGGGCGCGCACCTGCACATTGTCCAGCGCCGGGTAGACGCTGCGGATCAGCGCCGCCAGGCCGGCCACATGCGGCGTGGCGGAGGAGGTGCCGTTGAACAGCAGGTCGTAGTCGCCCGCCACGTAACCGCCGCCGCCCTGGATGTCCGTGGTCGGAATGTGTACACCCGGCGAGACCACCGAGATTTGCGGGCCGAAGTTGGAGCCCCATGGTTCGCCGTCGGGGCTGAGGGGCGTCTTGCGGTTGTCTACTTCGTCCGAGGCGCCGACGGCGATCACCAGCGCGTTGGTGGCGGGGTAGGTGATAGGGCCGTTGTAGTTGTGGGTGGCCACGCACATCACCAGGTCGTTGTTGAAGGCGTTCTGGATGGCCGGGTCGATGATGGCCGGGCTCCAGGCGTTCCAGCCGAAGCTCATGCTGATCACGCTGGCGCCGTTGGCGGCGGCGTAGTTGATACCGTTGGCCACTTCGACATCGGTCCAGGCGTCGAAGGCGACCGGCAGGATGCGCGCATCGCCCGCCACGCCAGTGACGCCGGTGCCGTTGTTGTAGGTGGCGGCCACAATCCCGGCGCATGCGGTGCCGTGGTTGCCGGTGGGGGAGCCGTCGCCGCTCATGCTGCCCAGGTTGATGCCGTTGGCGGAAAAGCGCAGGTCGGGGTGGCTCAGGTCGCAGCCTTCGTCCAGCACGCAGACCACGGCGGTAGCGATGCCGGTGCTGATGTCCCAGCCGGTGGTGCCGGCGCCGCCGGCCTCAATGCGCGTCATGTCCCACTGCTGCGGGAACAGGGTATCGTTGGGCGCGATCGAGGTCGGCGTCAGCAGCGGCATGGTCTCGAACTGGAAGTCGGCGATCGGCGCGTTGGGTAGCTGGCGCAGGCGTTCGCGCAACTGGTAGGCATTGATCTCCTTCACGTTGGCGATCTGGAAGTAGCGATGGCCGTTCAGGTAGCGCGATTTCTCGGTCACTTCCTGGATCATCGGTTCGGCTGCGCCTTTGTTGCCCAAGCCCTCGGGCAGCTTGGCGGCGTTGTCGCGCGACTGGCGCAGCTTGATCACGGCCACGTGGGGCAGCGGCGCGGCCAGGGCGCGCCGGCCGCGCTGGCCGGCCATGCGGTAGATGGGGCCGAGCCAGTCCAGGCCCAGCGCCGCGCCGGCGTCTTCGATCTTGGCCAGTTGGGCGTCGTCCAGCGGGCGGCGCGCTTGCACGAAGTAGCGTGTCCTGGTGTGGTTGACGCGCTCGCCGGGCACCATGCCTTCGTCGGCTTCGTCTTCCAGGAACAGGTCCAGGCCATGCAGGAAAGCTGCGACTGCGCTGCGCTCCTTCGGCTGTTTGAGTGCGAGCAAAAGGCGCGTGTGGTCGAGGACCAGCGTGGCGCCGGATGCGTGACTCATTTCTTGCGGAAAGTTCTTCATGATGTCTCCTGGCTAGGTGGGGAATCCCGCTTTTTGTGGCGGGGCTCAGGCCAGTCTAGGAGGCTTATTTGATCTGGTTTTGACCTGCGTCTATCATGCGCCATATACCTATCAGGAGACCTATGAAAACCTTCACCGCCACCCTTGCCGTGTTCGCCATGTTTGCCGCCCAGTCTGCTTATGCGCTGGACCAGTCTGCTTCCGTCAAAGTCAATCCGCTCCTGAAATCAACGACCAGCTGGAATGGCGCGCAACTGGCCTGGCCGGCGGGGCAGGCCGAAGTCACGGCTTTGCAGATCGAGATCGCCGCCGGTGCGGAAACGGGCTGGCATATGCACCCGGTGCCATCCTTCGCCTATGTGCTGGAAGGCGAGCTGGAAGTGAGCCTGAAAGATGGCGCGGTGCGGCGCTTTGTGGCCGGCCAGGCGTTGGCGGAGGTGGTGGGCACCATGCACAACGGGCGCAACGTGGGCGCCGGGCTGGTGAAACTGGTCGTGTTCTATGTTGGTGCGAGCAATAGCACACTTACTATTAAGCAATAGTGCTGGAATCTTATAGTGGGTATATAATGCGCGCTATTTTCGTGGCATAGAACACGACCTGTGGGGGGAATAAGGAGACTACATCACATCACCCACAAGGAAAGAACATGATGAAGTTGTCCAAGATGCATAAACGTCTTCTGGCAATCGGCGCGACCTTGCCGATGGCCGCCCTGGCCCAGGAAGCAACCCAGGCCCCAGTAGGTCAGCTGGAAGTAGTGACCGTTACCGCACAACGCCGCGCTGAGAATATCCGCGAAGTGCCGGTATCCGTGTCCATGATCAAGGACGAAAAGCTGGACATCCTGCTGTCCGGCGGCCAGGATATCCGCGTCCTGGCGGGCAAGACCCCATCGCTGAACGTCGAGTCGTCGACCGGCCGTGTATTCCCGCGTTTCTACATTCGCGGCTACGGTAACGCCGACTTCGCCGTGTTCGCGTCGCAGCCAGTTTCCCTGATTTACGACGATGTGGTGCAAGAGAACCCTATCCTCAAGGGTTACCCGATGTTCGACCTGGCCAACGTGGAAGTGCTGCGCGGCCCGCAAGGCACCCTGTTCGGCCGTAACACCCCGGCCGGCGTGGTCAAATTCGAATCGGCCAAGCCAAGCCTGCGCGGCGTGGAAGGCTTCTACAACGTTTCCTACGCTAGCGACGCCACCGTCAACCTGGAAGCAGCCGCCAACGTGCCGCTGTCGAAAGAGTGGGCCCTGCGCGTGTCGACCCTGCGCCAGCACCGCGATGATTTCGTTGACAACACCTTCACCGGCGAGAAAAACGCGCTGGAAGGCTACAACGAGCACGCGGAACGCGTACAGGTGCTGTACCAGCCGAACGGCGTGTTCAACGCCCTGTTCAACGTGCACCAGCGCGCCACCACCGGCAGCTCGCGCCTGTTCCGCGCCAACATCATCAAGAAGGGTTCCAACACCTTCGTTGACGGCTTCGATGAAGACAAGATCGCCATCAACGCGCGTGAAGACCAGGAACTGAAAACCCAGGGCGCAAGCGCGCGGCTGAGCTGGGACCTGGGCGCGCACAAGCTGTACTCGATCACCGGTTACGAGACCGTGGCCAAGTACAACTCGCGCGGCGACATCGACGGTGGCAACCCGACCAACGCGCCAGCAGTGCCGTTCCAGGTGGCGACCGGTTCCTTCGTACCGGACATCAAGCAGTACTCGCAAGAGTTCCGCGTTGAATCCAAGTACACCGGCCCGCTGAACTGGCAGGCAGGTGCTTACTTCTTCGACGAGAAGGCAGTGGCAGGCCAGGACAACTTCAACGTTGCCGGCGACCGCACTTCGCGCGTGAAATCGCAGCAGAAGAACGAAGCCTACGCGCTGTTCGGCTCCGTGAACTACGCCGTGAACGAACTGTTCACCGTGCGCGGTGGCCTGCGTTACACCGAAGACAAGAAGGACTTCGAAACCCTGGAAACCACCGGCACCGTGCTGGTGGGTCCGAAGCTGGTTTCCCAGTCCAAGGACAAGTTCAACTGGGACCTGAGCGGCACCTATAAGCTGAACAAGGATGTCAGCGTGTACGCCCGTTACGCGACCGGCTTCCGCGCGCCTTCCATCGCTGCGCCTTCGACTTCCGTGCCGATCACCGTGGCCGATGCTGAAACCATCACCTCGATCGAAGCCGGCGTGAAAGCCGACCTGTGGAACCGCCGCGCACGCGCTTCCCTGAGCGTGTACGACTTCGACGTGAAGAACCAGCAGCTGACCGTGGTTGGCGGCAACACCAACGTCACCAAGCTGATTAACGCTGCCAAGACCAAGGGTCGCGGCATCGAAGGCGAGATCGAAGGCTTTGTCACCAACGACTTCAAAGTTTCCGCCAGCGCGTCGTACAACTTCACCGAGATTCGCGATCCTTCGCTGTCCGTGAACAAGTGCGCGCAGTGCACCATCCTGGATCCGATCAACGCTGCCGGCCGCGTTTCCATCGACGGCAACGCACTGCCGCAAGCGCCGAAGTGGATCATCAACCTGAACGCCCGCTACAACTACCCGCTGGCAGAAGGCAACCTGTTCGTGCTGACCGACTGGTCCTACCGTTCGAAGGTCAACTTCTTCCTGTACGAAGCAGTTGAATTCACCGGCGCTCCGCTGACCGAAGGCGGCCTGCGCGTGGGCTACAACTGGGCCGGCGGCAAGTATGAAGTGGCTGCATTCGCACGTAACATTGGCGACCAGCGCCGCATCACCGGCGCCATCGACTTCAACAACCTGACTGGCTTCATCAACGAGCCGCGTCAGTTTGGCGTGCAGTTCAAAGGTTCGTTCTAAGCCTTTTTTGGGGCTGACCCTTGTCAGCCCCAAAATCGGTGGCTATAATACGGCCTCTTTTCCCTGATAGCTCAGTCGGTAGAGCGACGGACTGTTAATCCGCAGGTCCCTGGTTCGAGTCCAGGTCGGGGAGCCAGAATTCAATGCAGAGAGCCCAGCCATATTAGTTGGGCTTTTTGCATTTCAGGTGGCGTATTTCGCACAGTCGAAAAAACGAGGAGATTGTTTTGAGCCGGAAGCCTGTTCCTTGGATAGCCGCGATTCTGGGCTTGATTGCAGCGCCACTGGCCATGCTCTATGTGCGCCGCCCGTTTGCTGCGTTGTTGTTTGCCGTTGCCAGTCTTGTGATTGGCATAGCCGACTTCATTGGCGCTGCCGATGGCTTGCTTGTTGGTCTGCTTGGTTGGGGCCTATTGCTAAGCGGGGGTGTTGTAGCCTATCGGTGTGCAAAGGTTTCCCCCGATTCCGCACCGCCTTGGTATGCACGCTGGTATGGCTTGCTCGCCGTCGCTGTCGCCTTCAGTGCGGTGGTTCTGATCTTCCGCATTTTCTTGTTTGAGCCTTTCAGAATTCCATCATCGGCGATGTTGCCTACATTGCCGCGAGAGGCAAACATCATCGTACAGAAACATGGCTATGGACACCTGAGTACATTCGGCATTGATCTCGGGCGTTTTCCAAAGTCTGCAGGGCTGAAGCGTGGCGAAATTATCGTATTCGACTTCCCGCGCGATCCAAGCCAAACCTTCATCATGCGTATCGTTGGTCTGCCAGATGACCGTATCACATTCGTTGAAAAGAGTGTCGTCGTGAACGGGCTGCAGACCCGCCAGCAGCAATTGGCGGATTACCTCGATGCTGAGATGCTCGTGTACCACCATCGCTATCTCAATCAGCTCGACGCCACCACGTTTGAGACGCTGAACGACGCTAGGGCGACTGTGGCGGAGGCTGGCGCATGGGACTTTCCGCTGAAGGAAAGCTGCTCACATTCTGGTGAGAAAGTGGAGTGCGTCGTGCCGGCCGGGCGGTATTTCGTTATGGGGGATAACCGGGATAACAGTTTGGATAGTCGGTATTGGGGATATGTTAGCTCGGACCAGATCACCGGCAAACTGATTAAGGTATTTCCTCGAACGGCGGCAAACTGAACCGGCTGGCGGTAGTCCCCCCCTCACAAGTTGGGAATTTGCGACTCCTTGGTTCGATTAGCCTGCCGGCGCTAATTATCTGCGCAAGCGGCTCCAGTCGGGCTAAACTGGCAGCAAGGAGGAGGGCGCAATGAGAGCTTGGATCCTGGCCGTTTTAGCGGCTATTACCCTGGCGGGATGCAGCGCCCCGCGACACCAGCCGCCCGGCGAAAACCATGTCTACGAGAAGGGGCCGCAGGCGGGGCAGCAGCAGCCCTTCATTTGCCGCACCGAGGAATCCGGGCTGGGGCAGCCGCTGGTGGATAACCAGCAGGGCATCGGTCATCCAGTGCGCGATGCGGGCGGCGCGGTTATCGGCTACAGCAGCCAGTGCGCCATCCGAACACGCATCCAGAACTTCTATTTCACGGGAAGCGAATTCAAACCTCTGGAGGGCGGCGCGTCGCTGCCGGCGGATGCGCAGAAGATCGTCGTCAATGGCGCCACCGTTCCCTTTGTGGTGCGGGTGGAAGTCGGCACCATCAACCGCTTCATCTACACCATCGCCATGCTGGAGCGCGCGGCCTGGAACCGCAAGCTGGTGTACTGGATGCGTGGCGGCGTCGGCATCGGGCACCAGCAGGGCACGGCCATGTGGGTGAATAATGGCCTGAACGGTTCCGAGAAAAAGCTGATGCCGCAGCTGCTGGCGCAGGGCTTTGCGGTGGCCAGTTCGACCGGCAACCAGACCGGGGTTCATTACCATATGCGGCTGGCGGAGGAAACGGCGGCCCAGACCAAGGCCCACTTCGTCGCCACTTACGGGAAACCACAATATACGGTGGCTATTGGCGGCTCCGGCGGCGCGGTGCAGCAGTATCTGTTTGCGCAGAACCGGCCGGGGATATTTGACGCGGGCATTCCGGTGCAGCCGTATCCCGACATGGTGACGCAGTCGATTCCAATTGCCGATTGCCCTTTGCTGGGACAGTACTTCCGCGACGAGGTGACGCGCAACCCGGCTTCGCGCTGGGCGGTGTGGAGCGCGCAGTCGCTGGTGCAGGGTATGCACGCCAGCGATACCGCGCGCAACGCAATTACGGGCAAGCCGGGTAGCACGGAATGCATCAATGGCTGGCGCTTTGCGATGCCGACGGTGCTGAACCCGCGCTATCGCGATGCCCGTTTCGACAAGGCGCTTGAATTTTACGGCTACCGTGCCGATGCGCTGGATAAGGTCAAATGGACGCACTGGAACGACCTGGAAGACGTGTACGGCGTGGATGCGGATGGTTTCGCGCCGATCCCGATAGATAATGTGGGCGTGCAGTATGGCTTGTCCGCGCTGGTGGCGGGCAAGCTCGATGTCGCCGAGTTCCTGCAACTGAATGCTTGCGTGGGCAGTTGGAAGGAGCAGCGCGACTTTGTGACATGGCAGGCGGATAGCGATCCTTTCGACGCGGCGAATATGCAGCGCAGCGCGACCTGCCGGGATCCGGTCGGGGTTCCTGCGCCGAGGCGCGCGGGCGAGCAAAAGGCGATCCGGGCCGCCTTCGATTCCGGCCACGTGTTCACCGGCAAGCGACTGGGCATTCCGGTGATTACGGTGCTGCCGTACCAGGAGGCCACGCTGGATATGCACAATGCGCGGCAGCCGTTCTCGATCCGCGCGCGACTGCTGGCTGCCAATCCGGAGGAGGCCAAGCGCCAGGTGATCTGGTTCGCGCGTGCGGATACTGACCTGACGAGACAGGTGATGGGTGCCCTGTCGGTGCTGGACAAATACCTGGCCGGCGGCAGCGCCCCGGCGGAATTTGCCGACCGCTGCGTGGATAGTGCGGGTGCCATGATCGGTTCCGGACCTGGCGCCTGGAGCGGCGTCCTGGACGGCGGCAAGCCTGGCGCTTGCACGCAGGCTTTCCCGATCTACAGCAGCCCGCGCATGGTGGCGGGTGAGTCGATCCGTGGCGATACCTTCAAATGCAAGCTGAAGCCGCTGGCGACAGCGCTCGGTGATGGCACCTACGGGCCATCGCAACGCTTTAGCGAAGTGCAGCGCGCGTGGCTGGCAAGGATTTTCCCGCAGGGTGTGTGCGATTACAATAACGGCTTATGAAGATCCCACCATTGAAATACCTGGTCCCCGGCACTGTCGCGGGACTGTTGTTGGCCTATACCGGCATTGGCTTCCTGGCCGTGCCGGCGCTGGTGAAGTCGCAAGCCGCGCAACTGGCGGCCGATAAGCTGCATCGCCAGCTCAGCATCGAAGAAGTGACGTTCAACCCGTTCACGCTTAGCGCGTCCGTGCGCGGCTTGAAGATGATGGAGCCGGACGGCAGCACCATCTTTGCCAGCTTTGACCGGCTGGGCGTTGATCTGTCCTGGCAATCCGTGGCGCGCCTGGCGCCGGTGGTGCAGGAAGTCCGCCTGACCAAGCCGTATGTCCACCTGTCGCGCAACGAGGCGAATCAATACAATATCGACGATATCCTGCAACTGCTGGCCAGCCAGCCGCCGTCGCCGGAACCGGCGCGCTTCTCGGTGAACAACATCCAGCTGGAAGAGGGCAGCCTGGCGTTCGAGGACAAGCCTGCCGGCGTAACCCATAAGGTACTGGACCTGAAACTGGGCTTGCCGTTCGTGTCCTCACTGCCGTCCGACGTGGCGATTTTTGTGGAGCCACTGTTTAGCGCGAACATCAATGGTTCGCCGCTGCTCCTGAAGGGCAAGGCAAGGCCGTACTCCGAACCCAAGGAATATGCGCTGGATCTCAAGCTGGACAAAGTGGACTTGACCACTTACCTGGGCTACTTGCCGTTCAAGCCGGGCTTCCGCCTGCCATCCGCGCAGTTCGATGCGCAGCTGAATCTGGCCGTGGTGCAGCCGAAGGATAAGCAGGCATCGCTGACACTTGGCGGGGAGGCCAGCCTGACGGGCGTGCAGTTGCAGCAACTGGACGGCAAGCAGGTGGGCAAGCTGGATGCGCTGAAGGTCAAGCTGGGCAAGCTGGACTTGCTGGCGCAGCGCTACGAAATTTCCCAGGTGGCGGTCGATGGCCTGGAGCTCGACGTCTTGCGCAGCAAGGATGGGAAGCTGAACCTGGACCAACTGGCGCCAGCTGCGCCGAAGGGTGGGGCAACGGCCCAGGCGCCTGCTCCGGCGACCGCGCCCGTGCCAGGCCCGAAATCGGGGCTGGTGGTTGTGCTCAAGGAGCTGAACCTGTCGGGAGCTGCCTTGCGCTATGCCGATGAGACGCCGCAGGCGGCATTGCGTGCGGACCTGGCGAAGTTCGGCCTGCGGGTACAGGACATCGCTTTTGATGGCGCCAAGCGGACGCTGGATATCGCTGCGGTGACCTCCGATAGCGCGGAGATCAATGTCCATCAGGGCAAGACCGGCGGTAAAGCACCGGCCAAGACCTCCGCGCCTGCGAAGGATGAAGGGCCACTGCAAATCAAGCTGGGCAAGCTGGCGATCAATGAGTGGTCGGCCAAGGTGCGTGAGGATTTTCATGACGAGCCGACGGTGCTCAAGCTGTCGCCCTTGTCGCTGACGATGGATGGCTACTCCAGCGTTCCGGGCGCCACGGCGGAAGTGGCATTAAGTACAGGCATCAACAAGGGGAAGCTGGATATCAAGGGCCAGTTGGCGCCGGCTCCCTTCAAGGCCGACCTGGCGCTGGAGTTGAAGAATCTCGACCTGTTGCCGCTACAGCCTTATGTCACGGACTATGTGAACCTGCGCCTGGTGCAGGCTGCCGTGACCAGCAAGGCCAGGCTGCGACTGGACACCGGCAAGGATGGTGCGGTGACCGGTGGCTTCAAGGGTGATGTCAGCGTGAACCGCCTGGCCACCGTCGATAAATCCAGCTCCAACGACTTCCTGAGCTGGAAGTCGCTGGCGTTCGGCGGCATGGACGTGAACTTCAAACCGTTCACGCTGAATATCGAGCGCGTGGCACTGGATGACTTTTTCGCGCGCGTGATCATCGACCCGAATGGCCGTATCAATGTGCAGGACGTGGTGCGCAAGGAAGGTGAGGAAGGCAAGAGCCTGACCGAGGCCGGCACGCGCGCGCAGGAGGCGAAGGCCGCCAAGGTGACGGAGCGCGCTGTTGCGCAGGCGCCGGCCAAGCCCGCCGAACCGCTGCCGCCGATCCGCATCGGCAAGCTGGTGCTATCGGGTGGCCGCGTGCGTTTCACCGATAACTTCATCAAGCCGAATTACACCGCCAACCTGAAAGACCTGGGAGGCACGGTCACCCGCCTGTCGTCGGACCCGGCACGCGATGCCAGCGTTGACCTGCGCGGCCAGGTGAGTGGGGCGCCGTTGTTGATCGCCGGCCGCGTGCATCCTTTGAAGCAGGAGCTTTCGCTCGACCTACGCGCGGACGTGCGCGGGATGGAGTTGTCGCAGCTCTCCGCGTATTCCGACAAATACGTGGGCTACGGCATCGAGAAGGGCAAGATGACGTTTGAAGTGGCTTACCAACTGGAGAACCGCCAGTTGAAGGCGGAAAATCGCCTCCTGCTCGACCAGCTTACCTTCGGCAAGGAGAGCACCAATCCGGAGGCGACCAAGCTGCCGGTACAATTGGCCGTAGCGCTGCTAAGCGACCGCAATGGCGTGATCGACATCAATGTGCCGATTGGCGGTTCGCTGGACGACCCGCAATTTTCGCTGGGCGGCATTATCCTCAAGGTGATCGGCAATGCGATCACGAAGACGGTGACCGCGCCCTTCGCCCTGATCGGTGCCCTGTTCGGTGGCGGCGAGGAATTGTCGATGCTGGAATTCGACAAGGGGCGTGCCGTCCTGCTGCCGGCGTCGGAAGGGAAACTCAAATCGCTGGCGAAGGCACTGACCGAGCGGCCCGGCCTGAAGCTGGATATCACCGGCCGTTTCGATGAAGCGGCGGAAAGCGAAGCACTCAAGCGCGTTGCATTGGAGCGCAAGCTGCGCCAGCTCAAAACCCGCGACTTGCAGGCCCGTGGCGCCGCGCTGCCGGAAGGTGGAGTGGTCGTCGCCAGGGAAGAGCAGCCAGCCTTTCTGGCGCGCGCCTACAAGGACGAGACGTTCACCAAGCCACGCAATGCGCTGGGCCTGGTCAAGTCCTTGCCGCCGGAGGAAATGGAAAAGCTGATGCTGGCCAATATCAAATTTGAGCAGGACGACTTCATCACGCTTGCCAACCGCCGCGCGCAGGCCGCCAAGGATTGGCTGGTGGGGCAGGGCCAAGTGGCGCCAGAGCGTATTTTCCTGGTGGCGCCAAAGGCAGGTGCGGCAAGCCGTGTCGATTTCGCGCTGCACTAGGGGGCTGCGTGGCGCTGCACTATGATCTGATAGACGGCGATCCGCGCCTGCCTTTGCTGGTATTCCTGCATGAGGGGCTGGGTTGCGGGGCGATGTGGAAGGGCTTTCCGCAGCGCCTGTGCGCGGAGACCGGCTGTGCGGGCCTGGTGTATGACCGCGAGGGCTACGGACTCTCCCCGCCAGCCAGCGCGCCG
Organism: Massilia sp. SR12; assembly: GCA_046523935.1. Taxonomy (GTDB): domain Bacteria; phylum Pseudomonadota; class Gammaproteobacteria; order Burkholderiales; family Burkholderiaceae_D; genus Rugamonas. Next base: position 137,669 of record CP159586.1, read on the forward strand.
CGCAGCATTCATTACCTTCACCTGTCCGCGTTGCAGGAACTGCCGGCGTTGCTGCAGCAAGTGGCGCCGGGCCGCGAGCATATCGTGGTTGGCCACTCGGATGGCGGCAGCATCGCACTGATTTACGCCGCTGGCCGTCCCGCCGCATTACGCGCTGTGGTTACCGCAGCGGCCCACGTGTTCGTGGAAGACATTACCCTGGACGGCATCCGCGAAGCGGTTCAGGCTCACGCTGACGGCAAGCTGCGCGGCCTGGCGCGCTACCACGGCGAGAAGGCGGGGCAGGTGTTTTCTGCCTGGGCCGACACCTGGCTGGCGCCACCATTCAAACACTGGAATATCGCGTACCTGCTGCCCGCCATTGCCTGCCCAGTGCTGGCGCTGCAGGGCAGCGACGATCAGTATGGCTCCGGTGCCCAGTTGGACGCCATCGAGCGCGCCGTGCCGGGTGCGCGGCAACTGCTGCTGCCAGGCTGTGGTCATAGCCCGCACCTTGAGCAACCCGAGGCCACGGCGCAGGCCATGGCGGCTTTCATCAATTCTTTGGCGGCGGAGTGACGGCAGGCTTCTGCGGCTTCGCGTGCTTGAGCATTGCGGCCAGCAGGGTAACGTCTTCATCACTCTCCACAGGCGCCGCGCTGCGCGCCAGCGGGGCCGCCTGCTGCGCCGGGCGCCTGGCTTGCCTGGCCGGCTCCCTGGCCGCAATTGCCGGTTTGCCTACGGGCGCCGCGCTGGCTGCGGCGGTGCCAATAGCAGGCGCGGTGGCCTTCGCTGGCGCTTCAGGAGCTTGCGCCTGATTGATGATGGTCGCCGCTTGCGGCTCGCTGGCATCGACCAATTTGCGCGGCGCGGTTGCCGGCGCCGGATTGTGGGGCATCGCCGGTGCCGTCAGTTCAACTGACGGCTGTGGCGCCTGCGCGTTATGCAGCCATGTCCAGGCGACAGCAGCCAGCGACAGCAGTCCCGCGGCCACTGCCAGCCGCGCCTTCAGCGTTGCGCCCAGACTCCAGCTTGCGGCGCGCGTCGGCACGCTGCCACCGTGCGCAAGGCGCGCCAGGATTCGATAGCTGTCATCCCTCTGTACAGGTCCCACAAACAAATTCGGCTGCATGACTTCTCCCAAAGCTTGATTTCGCTCGACCCGCAAGGGCGCGGGCCGGCATAGGATGCAAGTGTCGCGTGCTGCATGCGCTTTCGTATTGATGGAACGCACCATGTTGCTATTTACCGTTGCGGGCATCTTCATTGCCGCCGTTGCCTCCGGCTGGCTGTTGCTATTTCCGCCCAAACGCAAGCCAAGCCCGCGCCAGCGGCGCTATTTCCTGGCCGGCGCGGGAATCCTCGCCCTGGCCGGGCTGCCGCCACTGCTGGTGCGGCTCATGCGCCCGCAGCAGATGCTGCCAGCCTTCGAGGCCAGCGCGCGTGTGGCCGATCCGCAGATCGAAGCGTTGTTGCAGGGTGAGCAGCTAGTCGCGCCGCCGGCCTTGCCGCCGCTGGCTTTCTCCACGGCGGAGGTGGAACTGCTGCGCCCCATGCTGTCGCTGGCGGACCGTGACTGGCAGCGGCTGGACCACGATTTTGCGCGCCGGCTGCTGCTGGTATTTAACCTGATGCGCGAACGCCACGGTTACGAGATGGCGCTGCTGGAGGGCTACCGCAGCCCGGAGCGCCAGGACCGCCTGGCCGCAGCAGGCAGCCATGTCAGCAACGCGCGCGCTTTCCAGAGCTTCCACCAATTCGGACTGGCCGCCGATTGCGCCTTCGTGCGTGAGGGGCGCCTGGTGATCAGCGAACGCGATCCGTGGGCCATGCGCGGCTATCAACTGTATGGCGAGGTCGCCGAGTCGCTCGGCATGGTGTGGGGCGGTCGATGGACAATGATGGATTTTGGCCACACTGAATTGCGCAAGCGCGATGCAAAGGCTTGAGGCGGCTCAAGGGCTGCTGCCCCGCTTGGTGGCAACATCGGCCAACCTGCCTCCCTTTCCCTGCCCATCATGCTGCAACGAATCTGGTATGCGATCACCGACCGTCGCCTGTTGAACATACTGGCCTTCGTGCTGCTGGCCGGCTTGTTCTTCCTGGGCGCCGAACTTCTGCAACTGGCGCTGATCTGGGCTATCGGGGCGCTGCTCGCCGTCGCGCTGATAGTGCTGGCGGTATGGGGCGTGAAGCGCTATCGCGCGCGGCGGCGGCAGGAGGAACCCGCCCCGGCGCCGCTTGAAACGCGCGTCCAGGCGGACCTTGATGCCGTGCGCGGCGCCATGCAGGAGGCGCTGGGAACGATCAAGAATTCTCGCCTGGGGCGCAGCACCGGTGCGCGGGCGCTCTACGAGCTGCCCTGGTATATGGTGATCGGCAATCCATCGGCGGGGAAGAGCAGCGCGATTACGCAATCGGGCCTGCAGTTTCCCGTCGCCGGCGCGAAAGCGATCCAGGGCGTGGGCGGCACCCGCCATTGCGACTGGTTCTTCACGGCCGAGGGTATCCTGCTCGATACCGCCGGCCGCTACGCGGTGGAGGCGGCCGACCGTGCGGAGTGGCAGGGCTTCCTGGTGCTGCTGAAGAAGCACCGGCCGCGCGCCCCGGTCAACGGCATCATCATCGCGGTCAGTATCGCGGAACTGCGCGGCGACGATCCGGAGGCGGTGCTGCAGTTGGCGCGCAGCCTGCGCCAGCGCGTGCAGGACCTGATCGAAAAGCTGGAAGTGTTTGCGCCAGTGTACGTCATGTTCACCAAGGCGGACCTGGTAGCGGGCTTCGCCGACTTCTTTGGCGACGCCGAGCCCGCCGAGCGCGAACGCGCCTGGGGCGCCACCATGCCTTTCAAGCACAAGTCGGGTAGCCGCGACTTACTCGCCTTCTACGAGCAGAGCTTCGACGAGTTGTGCGCCGGCCTGCAGGAGATGGCCATTGCCACCATGACGCAACGCCGGCGCGAGCTGGTGCCGGCCGGCGTGCATACCTTCCCGCTGGAGTTTGCGGCGCTGCGCGCACCGATCAAGGCCTTCCTCGCCACACTGTTCGAGGACAATCCTTTTCAGTTCCGCCCTGTATTCCGGGGCTATTACTTTACCAGCGCGCTGCAGGAGGGACTGCCATCGTGCGCCCAGTCGCTGCATGTGGCGCAGCGTTTCAGCCTGTCGCTCCCGGCGCGCGAGAAGCCGCGTGCGGGCGGCCAGACGGGCTACTTCCTGCCCAAGCTTTTTCGCGAGGTGATCTTCGCCGACAAGGACCTGGTGGCGCGCTATGCAAGCCGCAAGCAGCGCTGGGCGCGCAACGGCGGTTTCGCGGCAGCCATCCTGCTCCTGGGGACGGCGCTGGGGGCGTGGACCTGGTCGTATTCGGGCAATGCGCAACTGGTGGCGAATACGGTGGCGGACCTGGACCAGGCGGTCAAACTGCAGGCGCAACGGCCGGACCTGCAATCGCGGCTGGAGGCGCTGCAACTGCTGCAGGACCGTATCGAGCAACTGGACAAGCTGGATCGCGATACACCTTGGCTGCTGGGCATGGGGCTGTACCAGGGCGAGGCGCTCGGCCGCAAGCTGCGCGACGAGTATTTCAAGGGCATGGCGGAAATCCTGCTCAAACCGGTGGCGGGCAGCCTTGAGTCGCAGCTATACGCCATGGGCCGGCGCGAGGCGGGCAGCGCGGAGGACGCGTACAACGCACTGAAGGCTTATCTGATGCTGGCCGATAAGTCGCATGTGGAGACCGGCCACCTGGGCGACCAGTTGACGCGCCACTGGCGCGGCTGGCTGGAAACCAATCGTGGCGCCATGCCTCGCGAAGAGTTGCTGCGGCGGGCCGAGGGCTTGCTGGCCTTCTTCCTGTCGCAGGTGAGCGACCCGTCCTGGCCGCGCATCGAAGCCAAACTGGCATTGGTCGACGCTTCGCGCGAGCAATTGCGGCAGGTGGTGCGCGGGATGACGGCACGGGAAAGGGTCTATGCCGAAATCAAGGCGCGCGCCAGCACGCGTTATCCGGCGATGACGGTGGCACGCATGGTCGGGGAACAGGACCGCGAGTTGGTGCAGGGCAGCCACGCGGTGTCTGGCGCCTTCACGCGCGAAGCCTGGGAGGGTTACGTGCGCGGCGCGATCCGCGATGCCGCCAACAGCACGCTGCAGTCGAGCGACTGGGTGCTCAAGACAGCGGAGCGCAACGATTTGACATTGGAGGGCAGTCCGGAGCAGGTGCAGAAAGCGCTCACGGAAAGCTATAAGATGGAGTACAGCAAGGAGTGGCAACGCTTGCTGCAAGGGGTGGTGATCGCTGCCATGCCGGATTTTCCGCGCATGGTCGATGCCATGAACCGGCTCGGCGACCCGGCCATGTCGCCGCTGCTGAAAGTCTGGAGCACGGTCGGCACGCAAACGGCCTGGGACAATCCGGCGCTGCTCAACGCCGGCGCGCAGCAGGTTGACCCCGGCCTGGCGCAGTGGTTCAAGGCGCGCCTGTTCGAGCGCGCACCGACCGGCAGCGCGGCGCTGGCCAACGCAGCCCTGCAACAAGGCAGCGGCAGCCTGGGGCGCGACTTTGCGCCCATCGCCGCCCTGATGGCCAACCGCGACAAGGACGGCTCGCTGATGCGCACCTACCTGGACAACCTTTCGCGCCTGCGCGCCCGCCTCAACGCCATTCGCAACCTGGGCGACCCGGGTCCCGGTGCGCGCCAGTTGATGCAGCAGACGCTGGAGGGCAGCGGCTCCGAACTGGCCGATGCGCTGCGCCATGTGGACGAGCAGATGATGGCCGGCCTGGGCGACGCCCAGAAGCAGGCGGTGCGCCCCTTGCTGGTGCGACCCCTGATGCAGGTGTTCGGTGGCCTGGTGGGCCCGGCGGAGGCCGAGATCAACAAGACCTGGCAGGCGCAGGTCTTTGAACCCTTCAACCGCACCCTGGCCGGCAAATTCCCGTTCGCCCAGGCTGGCAGCGCGGAAGCCAGTGGCGCAGAAATCGGCCAGGTATTCGGGCCGGAGGGGGCCATCGCCAAGTTCGTCGCGACGTCGCTGGGCACCCTGGTGGTAAGGCGCGGCGACGTGCTGGCGCCGCGCACCTGGGCCGATATGGGCATTACCATCGCCCCGCAAACGCTGCAGCGCTTCCCGGCCTGGATGGCGCCCGTAGCCGCAGGGGGCATGGCGGCCACCACGCAAACCGTGTTCCAACTGCTGCCGTATCCGGCGGCGGGGCTGGCCGAGTACTCGGTGGAGATCGACGGCCAGGTGCTGCGCTTCCGCAACGGCGTGCAACAGTGGACCAATATGGTGTATCCGGGGCCGCAGGGCACGACCGGGGTGCGCATCAGCGGCGTCACGCCCGACGGCAGGATGCTTGAGCTGTTCAGCGAAACGGGGCCGGCGGGTTTGCGGCGCATGATCGATTCAGCGGCGCGTAAGCGCAAGGAGGAGGGCGTGCACGAACTACGCTGGAGCAGCGGCAGCGCTGCGGTAACGCTGGACCTGCGCATCACCAGGGCGGCCGGCAGCAAGCCGGAAGAACGCGGCTTCCACGGCATGCGCCTGCCGGAAAGCGTCGCAGGCAAGGGAGCCATGCCATGAGCGCCGCCATGCCAGGCGCACAGCGCATCGCCTATTTCGGCAAGCTGCCAGGGCACGGCGATTTCGTGCGCTCGGCGGGCGACCAGGTGCTGGTGGAGCTGATGGACCAGTGGCTGGCGAGCGTCATGCAGCGCCTGTCCGCCAATTCGCGCTGGCGCCAGCATTACGACGCCTGCGCGCCGCTGGACTTCGCCTTTATCGGCACGCGCACACGGCAGGTGGTGAGCGGCCACCTGCTGGCCAGCCACGACCAGTCGGCACGCCGCTTCCCCTTCGCTTGCATGGCCGTGCACCAGGTGGCGGAACCGCGCGGCTTCCTGCCATGCAGCCCGCTGGCGCTGGCGCCTGCGTGGGCCATGCTGGCAGCGGTGGCCGGCGCCGGGCAGCCGGGCGACTGTAAGCTGGCGCCGCCGCTGCCCGACCCGGCCGCCGCTGGCGCGGCGCTGGACGAGTACTTCGCCGTGGCGTCGGTTGCCTCGCTGGAAGCGCAGCTCGACGGCTTGCCGGTGCGCCGCTTGCTGCTGGCGCTCGGACTGCTCCTGTCGCCGCTGCGCAAGACGGCAGCGGCGCCTTCGCATTGCCTGGCCTTGCCCCTGCCGCGCGAGGTGGCGATGCACGCGCCGGTGGCTGCGTTCTGGATGACGCTTGCGGCGCCGATGCTGATGCGGCACGACATGGAACTTGCGTTGTTCATCGCCCCGGTTGGCGGGCGGCCGGCGCTGGTGCTGGGCCTGGACGGCGCCAATCCAGCCAGCCTGCAAGCCGTGATCGATCCCGAGGCGGCACATGGGGCCATGGTGCTGCTGGCCGATTGCGCCTGGGTCGAGGGCACGCTGGACAAGGAGCCATCCTTGCAGCGCCTGTCCGCCTGCCTGGAACAAGGGCAGCTTGGACTGCCGTCTGCGATCGAACTGTATCGCGAAACATTTTACTGACAAGGAGCCTGGCATGCGCAAGCTTGCATTCATCTTCGGCCTGGCATGCGTGCAGGCGGTGGCCCAGGTGGCGCCGGTGGTGGCGTCCGGCACGGTGCCGGACGAGGCGACCAAGGCCGCCATCCTGCAGCGCCTGCGCGCGCTGTACGGCGCCGAGCGGGTGGTGGACCAGGTTGCGGTGGGCACGGTGGTGGCGCCACCCAACTGGAGCAGCCATATGCAAAAGCTGCTGTCCGATGCGCTCAAGCAGGTGAACCACGGCCAGTTGACGGTGGAGGGCAACCGTGTGGGCATCCGGGGCGATGTGGCAAACGAGGCGATGCGCCAGCAGGTGGCCAGCGACCTTGCCACCAGCCTGAATCCGACCTATACGATCAGCAATGGACTGCGTGTCAACGCACCGGCGCAAAAGCTGCTCGATACGGCGCTGGCCAGGCGCATTATCGAGTTTGAAAGCGGGCAGGCGGTGATCCGGCCATCCGGCATCCAGATCCTGGATGAGATGGCGGCGGCCATGGCGCAGATCGGCGGGCGCAAGGTGGAGGTGATCGGCCATACGGACAATACCGGCACGCGCGACGCCAACCTGGCGCTAAGCCTGGCGCGCGCCGGTGCCGTGCGCAGCTACCTGGCCGGCAAGGGCATTGCAGCGGCAACGATTGCCGTGGCGGGCGCCGGCCCGGACCAGCCTGTGGCCGACAATGGCAGCGCGGAAGGACGGGCGCGCAACCGCCGCATTGAGTTCCGCGTGCTCGATTGACGTCGGCTAGGGCAGGCTTACGCTCAGGGTGGCCGGGCGCGCCGGCTGCTTGACCACATCGCGGTAGGCGGCCAGGGTGGTGCTGGTGGAACCATTCAGCGCGAGGCGTAGCGCGCCGAACGCCAGCAGCGCGGCCAGCGAGAATACGCCGGCCGCGATCCAATAGGGCGTGTTCGACTGCAGCTTGTGGGCGATATTGTCCGGCCGCGCGGCGCGCGGCGCAAAGCCCTTGCCCTTGCCTTGCAGGTGGGCGATTTCGTCGCCCAGCCGCGCCGCCAGGTAGGACAGTCGGTCGGTGCCATCAAGCGCGTAGCGGCCACGGAAGCCCAGCAGCAGGCACATATGGAACACCTGCAGCGCCTGCAGCCGTTCGCCGCCCTGCAAACGCAGTTGCTCCAGCTTGTCGAAGAAGTGCTCGCCCGCCAATTGATCGCCGAACAGCAGCAGTTGCAGCGGCCGGCGCTCCCACGCGTCGCGCAGCGGGAAAGTGGACGCCAGCAGGATTTCGTCCAGCGCGGCGCAGAAGGCGTATTTGGCGTCTTCGATGTCCTCCACGGCGATGCGCAGCGTGCGTGCCTGGTTGCTGAAGGTGTCGAGGAAGTCGCGGATCGCGGCGGCGAAATCGGCCTCGCCCGGCGGTGCGCTGCCATGACGCAGCATCGACAGCATGTGGAAGCCTTCGTGCATCAGATCGACCAGGCTGGGGATGCGTTGCTGCGGCGCGGCGGCGCGCCGTTCGACGAATTGGTTCATGCTGTCACCACCAGAAGTTCGAGCCGCAGTCCTTTGAGCCCTGCCGGCACGTAAATTGAAATGGACTGCGCCTTGATCATCTGCTGGTACAGCACGCCCCGGTTTTCGAAGGCGAAGTAGTAGGTGTCAGGCCGCACCGGAATGGCGGACAGTACGCATTGCTCCACATTGTCCGGGGCGCCGAACTTGCCCGAATCGAGCTTGCCCGTGTGGTAGCAGGGCCGCTCCTCTTGCAGCGCGCCAGCTTTGGCCTGCAGCGCGTCTATCAACTGCTCCAGCAGGAGCTTCAGGAGTGGCGTGGCGCCGATTGAGCGCGAAGGCGGCATGAACAGGGGATCGGTTTCGACGCTGCCCACCACCAAGCGTCGCAGATGCAGCGGGGCGAAGCGGTCGTACGCGGCGTGCGGCTCCCGGTCTGACACCAGGCGTACCTGCCTGCGCAGGTAGGTCAGGCCGGCCGGCAGGGCATCGCTGAACAGGTCGGCGGTTTCGCGCTCGGCCTGTGCAAAGCGGTCGGCATCGTGCGCGGGCATGGCTGCGTAGTAGGTCACCTCCTGCACCTCGGCCGGCAGGGGATCGCTGCCCGCCAGCAGGCGCAGCTTGCCGTTCGCCAGCGCCGTCGCGTGCAGGCGCGCTTCGTGATAGCGGTCTTGCTGCTGGAAATGCTGCGGGCGCAGGAAACACCGTTCGCTCCAAAGTACTTTCGCCGGTAAGGTCATGCCGTTCTCCTTAGGTCCAGGCTTCCATTAGAGCCGTCGCGCGGCATGCCCCGTTTGCGCGCGCGCAAACAGCAGCGGAGCTAATGGAGCAGGCTTTGAGCGATCGCAATGGCACGCCTGTGAATCGATCCAATAATGGCCTTCACTTTGCGGAAGGAGAGAGTGATGCGCAAATCCCTGACGGCAGTACTGATTGGCGCGGCCACGCTGGCCGGCTGCGCGACCGATTCACCCATGCTGCGCGGCGAACGAGGCGGCTTGCAGACGCTGGAGAGCATGCTGGCCGATGCCGACCGCGCGGCGGTAGCGGGCCAGCACGACAAGGTGCTCGCCGTATTGAAGGCCGCCGCGGCGAACTACCCGGCCGAGAAAGCTCCCTGGCTGCAAATGGCCCAGATGCGCTTTGACCGGGGCAGCTACAGCGACGCCATCGCGCAAGCGCAGGAAGTGCTGCAGCGCGATCCGGCCGACAAGCAGGCGCACAGCATCATCGCAGTCAGCGGGCTGCGCCTGTCCACCCGCTCGCTGGCGGAACTGAGCCAGCAAAGCAATCTTGGTTCGGTGCGCAGCGAGGCGCAGGAAATGGCGCGCATGTTGCGCCAGACGCTGGGCGAAGAAGTCCTGGTGCCGGTGGCCGGCGCCACCAAAATTCCGCGCAAGAATGCGCCGGCGATCAAGCTGCCGCTGCCGCGTACCACGCCGAATCCGTCCACCGCCGCCGATCCCTTCGGCGCACTCAAGTAAGGAGCAGTCCATGGCAAACCATGACAGCGTACAGAAGCGCCTGACCAAGGTGCGTCCGCCGCGCGTGCAGATGACGTACGACGTTGAAGTCGGCGACGCGATGGAAAACAAGGAGCTGCCCTTCGTGGTCGGCGTCATGGGCGACTTTGGCGGCAATCCCGATACGCCGCAAAAGCGCCTGAAAGAGCGCAACTTCGTCAATATCGACAGCGGCAATTTCGACGAGGTGCTGGCCGGGGTCAATCCGGTGCTGCGTTTCCAGGCCCCCAACCGCCTGGGTGGCGAAGGGGAATTCCCGGTCGAGCTGCACTTCCAGTCGATGCAGGACTTCCGTCCGGAAGCCATCGTGCGCCAGGTGGAGCCGCTGGGAAAGCTGCTGGAGGCGCGCAGCAAACTGGCCGACCTGCGCAACAAGCTGGCCGGCAACGACCGCCTGGAGGACTTGCTGACCGAGGTGCTGCAGAACACGGAAAACCTGGCGGCCCTGGCGCCCAAGGAGGAATGACATGAGCGCACAAGCAATGGCGGCGGCGCCGGTCGTGGCGCAAGAGGGCGACCTGCTCGACCGCATCGTCGGCGAGAGCAAGGTGGCCAAGTCGAGCAGCGAGCATGAACGGGCGCGCGACATCATCGGCGAGCTGGCGCGCCAGGTCATGCAAGGCACGGTGCAAATGTCGCCGAACCTGTCGGCCACCATCGATGCCCGCGTGGCGGAGCTGGACCGTGTGATCTCCGAGCAGCTCAGCGCCATCATGCACACGCCGGCCTTCCAGAAGCTGGAGCAAAGCTGGACCGGCCTGCACTACCTGGTGCGCGGCACCGCCACCGGACCCACCCTGAAGGTGCGCCTGCTGAATGTCAGCAAACGCGAGCTGGTGCGCGACTTCCAGAGCGCGCTGGAGTTCGACCAGAGCACCGTGTTCAAGAAGGTCTACGAAGAGGAATTCGGCACCTTTGGTGGCTCGCCCTACGCCGCCTTGCTGGGCGACTTCGAGATCTCGCGCCAGCCGGAGGACATCTATTTCATCGAGCAGATGTCGCACGTGGCGGCCGCCGCGCATGCGCCCTTTATCAGCGCCGCCTCGCCCGAGCTGTTTGGCCTGGAAAGCTACGGCGACCTGGGTAAGCCGCGCGACCTGGCCAAGGTGTTCGACACTGTCGAATATGCGAAATGGAAGGCTTTCCGCGAGTCCGAGGACGCGCGCTATGTGGGGTTGACCTTGCCGCGTTTCCTGGGCCGCCTGCCATTCAACCCAGTGGACGGCACCACGGTCGAAGGCTTCAATTTTGTCGAGGACGTGGACGGGCGCGACCACCACAAATACCTGTGGTGCAATGCCGCCTACGCCTTCGGCGCACGCCTGACCAAGGCGCACGAGGAATTCGGCTGGTGCGCCGCCATTCGCGGCGTGGAAGGGGGCGGCCTGGTGGACGACCTGCCGACCCACACCTTCAAGACCGACGAGGGCGAGGTGGCGTTGAAATGTCCGACCGAAGTGGCGATTACCGACCGCCGCGAAAAGGAGCTGAGCGACCTTGGCTTCATCTCCCTGGTGCACTGCAAGAACACCGCCTACGCCGCCTTCTTCGGCGCGCAATCGGCGCAAAAGTCGCGCCGCTACAGCTCGGAGGCGGCCAATGCCAACGCCGTGCTGTCCTCGCAGTTGCAGTACATCTTCGCCGTATCGCGCATCGCCCACTATATGAAGGCCATGATGCGCGACAAGATCGGCAGCTTCGCCGCCGCCTCGAATGTCGAGGACTTCCTGAACCGCTGGCTGATGAAGTATGTGCTGCTGGACGATAACGCCAGCCAGGAGCAGAAAGCGCAGTTCCCGCTGCGCGAAGCTTCGGTGCAGGTGAACGAAGTGCCGGGCCGCCCCGGCGTGTTCCGCGCGGTCAGTTTCCTGCGCCCGCATTTCCAGCTCGACGAGCTGACTGTTTCCCTTCGCCTCGTGGCGGAACTGCCGCAAACCACCAACCACTGAAAAGGAGTATTGCGATGGCTATTGACGTCTACCTGCAAATCGACGGGATCAAGGGTGAATCGACCGACGACCGCCACAAGGACTGGATCGAATGCAAATCGGTCAGCTGGGGCGTGGAACAGCCGCGTTCCGCCACATCCTCCACCGGCGGCGGCCACACGGCGGAGCGCTGCGAACACCGCGACATTGTGATCACCAAACTGGCCGACCTGGCTTCGCCCATCCTGCTGCAAACCTGCTCCGCCGGGCGCACCATCCCCAAGGCCCGGCTGGAGTTCATGCGCGCCGACGCCCAGGGCGAGCGGGTCAAGTACTTCGAGATCGAGCTGGATAACGTCCTGATCGGCGCCGTGTCGCCGGCCGTGAACGAGGGCGACATCCTGACCGAGGAGGTGGGCTTCAAGTTTTCCAAAGTGCGCTGGAAATACACCCAGCAGCGCATCACCGGCGGCATCGGCGGCAACACGTCGGGCGGCTGGGATCTGGCAGCGAACCGGGTCGCCTGATTTTGGAGGGAGTTGCGGCTGCGGCGTGAGAGCGTTGCAGCCGCTTTTTTATTCGGAGGTGCGGAAAATGGACGGATGCCGGCCTGGTTTGCTCGACCGCCTGCTGGGGACCCACGGCGGCGCGCGTTTCCTGTCGCAGGAGCAGCTCAAGGAGAGCGTGGCGCGCGACCTGGAGATGCTACTGAACACGCGCACGGCGCTGCCGCAGGAGATGCTGGCGGCCTATCCCGAGTGCGCGCGCTCGGTGCTCAACTTCGGCCTGGCGGATTTCGCCGGGCTTTCGCACAGCAGCAGCGACGACCGGGCGCGCATTTGCGCCAGCGTGCGCCTGGCCGTCGAACGGCATGAGCCGCGCCTGCGCGGCGTGCAGGTCGCACTGGCGCCGTCGGCTGGTACTGTGAACCGCATCGACATTGTGATCGTCGGCGTTCTGCAAGGGCATGGGACAGGGGAAGCGGTCAGCTTCAGCGCCGCACTGCAACCGTCATCGCTGCAATATTCCATCAAGCGCGGAGCCATCGCATGAGCATTCAATTGAAGACACTGATCGGAAAACTTAACGGCGCCTGTCGTGGTGCCGCCACCCGCGCTGCCAACATTGCCATCGGCATGGGCCATGGCGAGGTCGATGTGGAACACCTGCTGCTTGCCATGCTGGAGCAGCAGGAGGGCGACTTGTGCAGCATCGCCCGGCGCTGCGATGTGAGTCCGACGGCGCTGGAGGCGGACCTGCGGCGCGAGCTGGCGAGCGTCCGTATCGCCGCCACCCGCGTCCCGGTATTTGCGCGGCGCCTGCAGCTGATGTTGGAGCATGCCTGGCTGATCGCTTCGCTCGCCTTGCCGCAGCCGGACCAGGTGCGCGGCTGCCACTTGCTGCTGGCGGTGCTGACTGAAACGGAACTGTCGCAGCAGATGGCCCGCGTCTCCCTCCTGTTCGCACGCTTCCCGGTGGATGGCCTGAAGCACCGCATGGAGAAGTACGTGGCCGGGTCGGCGGAGACCGCGCCGGCGACAGCCGCTTGGGCGGCGCCCACCGCAGCGGCGGCCACGCCGGCGCCGGCGCTGGCGCAGTACACGGTGAACCTGTGCCAGTTGGCGCGCGACGGCAAGCTGGACCCGGTGATCGGGCGCGCGGCGGAGGTGCGGCAGCTGATGGATATCCTGCTGCGCCGGCGCCAGAACAACCCGATCCTGACCGGCGAGGCGGGTGTCGGCAAGACCGCCGTGGTGGAGGGGCTGGCCCTGCGTATCGCGGCGGGCGAGGTGCCGCCGCCGTTGGCCAATGTCGCGATCCACGCGCTCGACCTGGCGCTGTTGCAGGCCGGCGCCAGCGTGCGCGGTGAGTTTGAGGCGCGCCTGAAAAACGTGATCGACGAGGTGCGCCGCAGCCCGCATCCTATTGTCTTGTTCATCGACGAGGCGCACAGCATGATCGGCGCCGGTGGCGCGGCCGGGCAGGGCGATGCCGCCAACCTGCTCAAGCCGGCCCTTGCGCGCGGCGAGTTGCGCACCATCGCCGCCACCACCTGGAGCGAGTACAAGCGCTACTTCGAGAAGGACGCCGCGCTGGCGCGCCGCTTCCAGGTGGTCAAGGTCGAGGAGCCCGGCGATGAGGCGGCGGCGTCCATGTTGCGCGCCATGGTGCCGCTGATGGAGGCGCATTTCGGCGTGCGGGTGCGCGACGATGCGGTGACGGCCGCCGTGCGCCTGTCGCACCGCTACATCAACAGCCGCCAGCTACCGGATAAGGCGGTCGGCGTGCTGGACACCGCCTGCGCGCGCGTGGCGCTGGGGCAGTGCGCGGCGCCGGCCATGCTGGAAGATGCCGCCTGCCAGATTGAGCGCCTGTCGGCGCAGATTGCGGCGCTGGAGCGCGACGCGGCAAGCGGCCCGGCCAAGACGGGCGGCGACGCGCCGTCCGCGCTGCCGGCCCTGCGCGATGAACGGGGCAGCCTGCAGGCCTGGCACGGCGAGCTGGCGGCGCGCTATGAGCGTGAACGCGAAATGTGCGGGCGCATCTCGGCGCTGCGGCGCGATGGCGAGGGCGAGGCGGCGGCTGCGGCGCAGATCGAGTTACAAGCGATCCAACGCGAGTCGCCCATGGTGCCGTTGGAAGTGGATCGCCATGTGGTGGCCGGCGTGGTGGCGGCATGGACCGGCATTCCGGTCGGCCGCATGCTGCGCGATGAGATCCGCACCGTGCAGCAGCTCAAGCCCGCGCTGGAGTCGCGCGTGCTGGGCCAGGCGCATGCGGTGGAGGCGATCGTGCAGCGCATGCGCACCGCGCGCGCCGGGCTGGACGACCCGCGCAAGCCGAAGGGCGTGTTCCTGCTCACCGGCCCTTCCGGCGTGGGCAAGACCGAGACCGCCCTGGCGCTGGCGGATTTGCTGTATGGCGGCGAGCGCAAGCTGGTCACCATCGATATGAGCGAGTACCAGGAGCCGCACAGCGTGGCCGGCTTGAAAGGTTCGCCGCCGGGCTATGTCGGTTACGGCGAGGGCGGGGTGCTGACGGAGGCGGTGCGGCGCTGCCCCTATTGCGTGGTGCTGCTGGACGAAGCCGACAAGGCGCACCCCGACGTGCTGGAGCTGTTCTACCAGGTGTTTGATCGCGGCATGCTGGAAGACTCGGAAGGACAGCAGGTCGATTTCAGCAACACGGTCATTATCCTCACCTCCAATCTTGGCTCGGGCGCCATTATGCAGGCTTGCCTAAGCCGCGATGGTGGCTCGCTGCCGACACCGGAGGAGCTGGATGCGTTGCTGCGCCCGCAGCTAGTGCGCCATTTCAAACCGGCCTTCCTCGGCCGCTTGCAGGTGGTGCCGTACTACCCGATCTCGGACGAGGCCCTGGCCCAGGTCATCGCGCTGAAGCTGGGCCGCATCGGCCAGCGCATCGGCGAGCACTACCACGCGGAATTCTGCTGGGACGAGGCGTTGGTGCAGGCGGTGCTGGCGCGCTGCACCGAGACCGATTCCGGCGCGCGCAATATCGACAATATCCTGCACGGCACCCTGTTGCCCAGCGTGGCAGATGTGCTGCTGGCGCGCATGGCGGAAGGCGCACCGGTCAGCAAGGTCAAGGCCGGTGTCACGCGCCAGGGGCAATTCCGGATCACCACGAAATAGGAGGCCATATGTTCACCAATGAGGATTTGCTGGTGCCGCTGGGCGAAAGCTACCCATGCGGGGAAGATGTCTCATTCGACGCCTGCATGGACGTGATCGCGGCGGCGCGGCGGCAGGACGATCCCACGCTGGAGCAGGGCGAGTGGGCCAAGCCCCTGCACAGCGCCGACTGGCCGCTGGTGGCGAGCCGCTGCGCCGAGCTGCTGCGCACGCGCAGCAAGGATTTGCGGCTGGCCGTCTGGCTGGCGGAGGCGCGTGCCCACACGCACCAGCTGCGCGGTCTGGGCGACGGCTTCATCCTGCTCGCCCGGCTGTGCGAGCGGTATTGGGAGCATGTGCATCCCTTGCCGGAAGGCGGCGAGCAGGAACTGCGGACCGGGAACCTGGCTTGGCTGCTGGGACGAACGCCCGGCCTGGTGGCGGCGATGCCCGCCGCGCTCGACGCCGCCGCGTTGCAGGACACGCAATACTGCGTCGACGGTTTGCAGGCGCTGCAAGCCGCTGTCGATGCGCGCCTGGGCGCGGATGGCCCCTCGTTCGGCGCCGCGCGCGAAGCGCTGCAGGGCGCGCTGGAAACTGCTCGCCGCCACGCGCCGCAGGCCAGCGCGGGCCAGCCGGCAAGCGGCGATCCGTGCCGTGCCGGCTGGCCGGGTGCGTGGACGGCGAACGAGGCTGGCCTGGCGGGTCCGGCGGCGGAAGCGGCGCCCGCCAACACGCCTGGCGCGCGCACGTCGGCGCGTCCGCTGGCGCCGCAATCGCGCGAGCACGCGCTGGCGCAACTTCGGCTGGTGGCCGATTTCTTCCGCCGCACGGAGCCGCACAGCCCGGTCGCCTACCTGGCCGACAAGGCCGCCAACTGGGGCGAATTGCCGCTGCATGAATGGTTGCGCGCCGTGGTGAAAGACCCAGCGCAGTTGGCGCAGTTCGACGAACTGCTGGGCGCCGCAGCGCCCCTGCCATCCTGAGGCCTGGTGTATGATCCGCGGCATGAACACCATGCCCCGGCGCCCGATGTGCGCCACCTGCCTGCGCCCCGCCGCCACCTGCATCTGCCATTGGGCGGCGCCGGTGGCCAGCGCAGTTCAAGTCCTGATCCTGCAGCACCCGATGGAAGTAGCCAATGCCAAGGGCAGCGCGCGTTTGCTGCACCTATGCCTGCCCGGCAGCCGCATGGAAACCGGCGAACAATTCGAGGCAGCCGCGCTGGGCGCGCTGTTGGGGCGCGACGGGCGCCAGCCGGTGCTGCTGTATCCCGACACCCCAGGCGACCGTTCGCTCGGCATCGCACCGCCGCCGGCCTACCAGGCCGCGCTGGCGCCGGACCAGGTGCAGTTGGTGGTGCTGGACGCGACCTGGCGCAAAAGCCGCAAGATGCTGTATCTGAATCCGTTGCTGCAAGCCTTGCCACGCCTGCCCCTGCGCGACACGCCGCCCTCGCATTACCTGATCCGCAAAGCGCATGCGCCGGACCAGCTCTCAACGCTGGAGGCGAGTTGCTATGCGCTGGCGCAGCTGGAAGGGGACGAGCACCGCTACGACCGCGTGATCGCGGCCTTCGATTGTTTTGTGGCGCAGCAGCAGGCGCAAGCCGCGCACAGCGGGCGCGCTAGCTGAGGAGTTTCAGGCCGGGCGGCAACGCCTCGCCCAGCATGCGCTGTTCGCTGGCCTGGTCCAGCTGCACCACCTCGCGCACCATGGCGGGCCAGCCAGGCGGCGCGCCCGCGCCTTCCAGGCGACGCACCACCTCGGCGCGCAGCACATCGCTGATATCGCGCGAGCGGTCGCCGGTCATGCGCGCCAGGTGGGCGGCGGCAAAGCCGGCCGGCTCCACCTTGCGCCAGTCCAGTTGCATGACGGCCTGCAGCCATTGTTCGACGGTTTCGGCCGGCGCCACATCGTGCGCGCTACCGTGGAATGGGCGGCGCGCGCCGACCCGGCCCAGCGCCCACAGGTAGCGCGTCTGGCTGGCCAGAGTCTTCGCCTTGGGCAGCTCGCCCACCATCCAGTTGCCGATTTCGGCCTTGTAGGCTGACGGGATGCGTTCCAGCGAAGCGCCCAGGCGCAGCATGTCTTCCTCGCTGCCGTTGACCAGGGTGACCGGCCGGCGTCCGCGTTCGCTGGCATCGGCCTGCAGGTTAAAGGCGAAATCGTCCAGCAGGCGCAGTTGCGCTTGCTGCGGCAAGCCGCCCGCGACGCGGCGCCACAAGGTCCACCACTCGGCGCAGACCTGGCTGTCCTTGTGGCTTTGCACGCCGCTGTCGAAAATTGCCCATAACTGTTCGATGCGCCATTCGTCGAGGGGATGGCCGAAGCCGGGGCGCAGGCAATAGCCGGCCAGGTTAAGCCAGGCGCGTTCGTGTTCCGGCGAGCGGCGACGGCCTTTGGCGCGTTCCATCAGCGCGTCGAACAGGCGGCGCAGCAGCGGTGTGGCCCAGCGTTCGCGGCTTGCCAGCAGGTGTTCGAGCTGGCTGCGCAACTGGCGCACTTCCTTCACGTCCACTTGTTGCGCGCGGTTGCCGAAGATGCGGTCGATCTTGTCCAGTGCTTCGGGCAGGCGGGCGGGCAGTGCCGCTTCGCTGCCGGTCTGCGCCGAGTCGTCGGCATCGCCGACATCACCAACGTCGCCATATTCACGTAGCTGGAACTCCAATTGCCAGCGCTGGCCATCCGCCTCGCAATGCACTTCCAGCGTGCCCACTTCGGTCAGCGAGGCGGCCAGTTGCACGGTGATTTCCTTGCGCGCGCCGGCGTCGCTGCTGTCGCGCAGGACGGTGGCGATGGCGGGCAAGGCGGACAATTCATCGGGCGCCAGGTCGACCACGTCGCCGGCTTGCGGCGGCACGGCATCGGCCAGGGTGGTGGCGATGTGGAAGCGCACCGGGCGGCCCAGGCGCAGGGCGAAGCTGCGTTGCGCCAGGCGCACTTCCTGTCCGCTGGCGGCGCCGCGCGGCAGCAGGCAAACGGCGCGGCGCGTGACGCCGGGCGCGCGCGCGTTGTCCAGCAGCAGCCAGTAACTGCGCGGCGAGCCGCCGGCAATGGTGGGCGCCAGGCCTTGCTTGCCGAGGGCGTAGGCCACGCCGCCGCGCGCCACGGCAACATCGGGATCGTCGTTGTGCAGCACGCGCACTGGCTGGCCGCGCCAGGCGCCGAGCGTTGCGGCCAGGCGTTCCGCCAGCTTGGCGGCGCGGAACACGCCGCCATTCAGCAGCAGGGTGTCCGGCACGGGCAGGCGGCCGTCGTCGGGTAGCCCGAGCGCCTCGCGCGCGGCGGCGGCATGCTGGCGCAGGAAGCTGGCCAGGTGGCGCGTGACCGCCGGGTCGCTGGCGTAGGGCAGGCCGAATTCGACGATGCCGCCGCGCTTGGCCTGGGCTGGTTGCTGCGTTTCGTTGAAGGGGAAGAAGCCGTCCAGCACAATCTCTTCGACATCGGCGCGCGTCAGCGCGACGGAACGGCTGGCGCCGATCAGGCGCGAACCAGCGCCCAGCAGGGTGACGTTGACCTGCTCTGGCGCGTCGTGCGCCAGCAAGGCTTCCTTCGCGGCGCGGCAGCGTTCCGTCAGCTGCGCCAGGCGCGCCGCCGACAGCCGCTGCGGCGCCGCCACCCCGGCATCCGCCGCCGAGTCGGATGCGCCGCTGGCCTGCCCGGACGCGGCTTGGCTTACAGCCAGGCGCTGTTCGGCCAGGTGGGCCAGCGCCAGGTCCATATTGTCGCCGCCGAGGATCAGATGGTTGCCAACGCCGATGCGTGTCAGCTGCGGTTCGCCGCCCGCCATTTCCACTTTGACCAGCGTGAAGTCGGTGGTGCCGCCGCCCACGTCGGCCACCAGCACCAGGCGTGCCTCGGCCAGTTCCTGCGCCAGCGCGGCGCGGTGCCGGTACAGCCAGTCATACAAGGCCGCTTGCGGCTCTTCCAGCATCCGCAGCGCCGGCAAGCCCGCCATGCGCGCCGCCTCCAGCGTGAGCGCACGCGCGCCTTCGTCGAACGATGCGGGAATGGTCAGGACCAACTGCTGGTGTTCCAGCGGCGCTGCGGGGAAGCGCGTGTTCCACGCCGCGCGCAAGTGCGCCAGGTAGCTGGCACTGGCCGCCACCGGCGACACCCGCGCCACACCGTCCGCCGCGCCCCAGGGCAGGATCGGCGCCATGCGGTCCACGCCGGTGTGCGACAGCCAGCTTTTGGCGCTGGAGACCAGCCGCCCCGGCACCTGCCCGCCCAGTTGACGCGCCAGGCGGCCGATGACGGCGCCGGGCGGCGCGCCTGGCACCACCGGTTCCGCCCACGGCAAGGCCAGCTCGCCGGCAGCGATTTCGCCGGCGGCGGGATGGTAGCGGGAAGAGGGCAGTAGCTTGGCGCTCGCCACCTCGCCGGGAGCACTGAGCTGCTCAACTTCCAGCAACTGCACCGCGCCGCCCGGCGCCGCATAAGCCAGCACCGAATTGGTGGTGCCCAGGTCGATGCTGACCAGGTACTGCGTCATTGGCCTTCGCCGGCGCTGCGCACGTCGAATTCGACTTTCCAGCGCTGGCCATCCTGCGCCACCGCCAGCAGTTCCAATGTGCCCGCCTCGCTGGCGTAAGCATGCAGGCGTACCTGCACCACTTCGCCCACGGTGCGGCCTTCCGGCGACAGCGTGGCCTGGATCTCGTTCAGCTCAAGCAGTTCGTCCGGGCCCCAGAAATCGAGCACGCTGCCGATCTGGTCCTGGCGCCGCACGGAGGAGCCGAAGAAGCGGAAATGCACCGGCTCGCCCACCACCAGGCCGAACTCCTGGCCCGGCAGTTCCAGCTCGCTGCCTTCCTCCATGCCGAACGGTGCCACGCACAGCGCCTGGATCGGCGGTTCCATGCCCGGGATGGCCGGCATCGACGATTCCACCGCAACGTAATACGAGCGCGCCGTGCCGCCGCGAATGCGCACACCGGTGCCGCGCCGCACGTAGCTGTAGTAAGCCGCGCCGCGCGCCACGGCCAGGTCCAGGTCCGCGCCGCCCAGCATGCGTGCCGGTTCCGCGCCTTCCATGTAAAGCCAGTCGTTGATGGTTTCCATCACGCGCGTGGCCAGCAGCTCCGACTTGAACACGCCGCCATTGAACAGTACCGCGCTTGGATGCAGGAAGCTGTGCTCCGCTTTCACGCGGCCGGCAAAGCCTTCCAGTTCCGACGTGGCGCCCACCTGGCGCGCCAGGAATGCTGCCAGGTGCTTGGTGATGGCCGCGTCCTGCGCGTAGGGCAGGCCAAGCTGGGTCAGGCCGGCGCGGGCGCGCACGGCGGGACGCGCCGCCGCTTCCACTTTCGGGAAGAAGCCGTCGGTGATGAAGGTGGTGACTTCGGCGCGCGTCAGTTCGGTGCGGATCGAGCCGCCGATCAGTTTCGAGCCACGGCTAGGCACCACGATAGGCCAGGTTTCGGCTTGCGCATTGGCCAGCAGGTTTTCCTTGGCGGCGCGGCAGCCGTAGGTGAGCGCGCGCATTTGCCAGGCGTCGAGCTGGGTGCCGTTGGTGGCCAGCTTGCGCGCCACCAGGTGGGCCAGCGCCAGGTCCATATTGTCGCCGCCCAGCAGGATATGGTCGCCCACCGCCACGCGGTGCGGTTCCAGCACGCCGTCGCGTTCGAGGATGGCGATCAGCGAGAAGTCGCTGGTGCCGCCGCCCACGTCCACCACCAGGATGATGTCGCCCGGCTTGACTTCCTTGCGCCAGCGGCCGTCGCTGTTCTGGATCCAGCTATAAAGGGCCGATTGCGGCTCTTCCAGCAGGGTGATGTTGGCGTAGCCGGCGGCGCGCGCCGCCTCGGCGGTCAGCTCGCGCGCGGCGGGGTCGAAGGAGGCCGGAATGGTGACGGTCACCGCCTGCTCATTGAACGGCGCGTCCGGATGGGCGTGGTCCCAGGCGGCGCGCAGGTGCTTCAGGTAGCGAGTGGAGGCGTCCAGCGGCGAGATGCGCGTCACTTCCTCCGGCGCGTCGTGCGGCAGGATGCCGGCGCGCCGGTCCACGCCCGGGTGGCACAGCCAGCTCTTGGCGCTCGATACCAGGCGGATCGGCGTGGTGGCGCCACGGTTGCGCGCCATTTCGCCGGCCACGGCAGCCTGGCCTTCCGGCGCGGCCCAGGGCAGGGTCAGCTCGCCCGGCGCCAGCTCGTCGGCGTGCGGCAGGTAGAGGAAGCTTGGCAGCAGCGGCAGTTCTTCCACCGTGCCCGGCGCGGTCAGTTGCGGGATGCCCAGCACACCGTGCTTGGTCTTTTCGCCGTCGCTGCCTGCCAGTTCAACATAGGACAGGGCGCTATGGGTGGTGCCAAGGTCGATGCCGATGGCGTAACGCGGCTCGCTCACAGTTCCACCTCGGCTGGTGCCAGCACTTTGGCGTCATGCGCTTTGGCCAGCTTCGGCAGGCGCACGCTGGCGGCGCGCCAGCCACGGTGGCTCAGGGTGCCGCTGAACGGCGCCTTGCCCACCACGTTGCCGGTCAGGCGCACGGCGGCCGCGTCGAAGCCTTCCGGCAGGGTGATGCGGCTGCCTTCCGCTTCGCTGCGGATAGCCTCGATGGAGAAGTGCTCGCGCAGCACTTTGGCGCAGCCTTCGTGCACCACGCGCGCGGCGGCGCCGATATCGGCGTCCGAATAGGCGGACAGGTTTTCCTGCGTGAAGTCGATCAGGCGTGCTTCGCGTTGGAACAGCGACAGCAGCTGCAGTGCTGCATCAGGCGTGGCTTCGCGCAGTGGCGCGGCGGCAGGGGCGGGCGCTGGGGCGGGCACGGGGGCAGGCGCTGGAGCTGGTGCAGGTGCGGCCACCGGGCCGATGCCGTCGTCGCGCACGCGCGCGGCGAATTCGGCGTCGCCCAGGGTCTTGAAGAAGGCGCCAATGGCGAGGGAAATCCTGCTTCCGAAGGAAGGCAGATTGGTAGTTTTGCTCATTTATTGCTCTTAGAAGGTCGGGAGGATCCCGGAGAAGTGCGCATGATACCAGCTTGGCTTGCAGGCGAGGCGCAGGCGGTTTATTATACTGTATAAATACACAGTAGTTTGCATTGGGGCGCAGCATGGAGGACCACGACCTAGAGGGGCAGGTGATGCTGCCGCCGCAATCGCGCAAGGCCCAGAAAGGGCGCGGCGCGGTATCAAACATGCAAGGCAGGTACGAGTTGCAGGGGCGCGAGGCCTTCGATGACGGCTGGGCGCCCGATCCGGACGATGCCGATGCGGAAAAGCTGCCGCCGCGCACCATCGTCACCGAGGAGACGGCCAAGACCATCCTCACGCGCAACCAGTCGCCCGATATTCCCTTCAGCGTTTCGCTGAATCCGTATCGCGGCTGCGAGCATGGCTGCATTTATTGCTTCGCCCGCCCATCGCACAGCTATCTCGGCCTGTCGCCGGGGCTGGATTTTGAAACCAAGCTGTTCGCCAAGATCAATGCGCCGGAACTGTTGCGCACCGAGTTGTCCAGGCCTGGGTATGAGGTCGAGTCGCTGGCCCTGGGCGTGAATACGGACGCCTACCAGCCCTGCGAGCGCGACTACCAACTGACGCGGCGCGTGTTGCAGGTGCTGGCCGAATGCAACCACCCGGTGGGCTTGATCACCAAGTCGTCCCTGATCGAGCGCGACATCGACATCCTGGCGCCGATGGCCGAGCGCAACCTGGCCGCCGCCTCGATCACCATCACCACGCTGGACAGCAAGATCTCGCGCACGCTGGAGCCGCGCGCCGCCGCTCCCTCGCGCCGCTTGCGCACCATCGAGACGCTGGCCAGGGCCGGCATTCCGGTCGGCGTCTCAATCGCCCCCATCATTCCCTTCGTCACCGAGCCCGACATCGAAAAAATCATGGCTGCCGCGCGCGATGCCGGCGCGATCATGGCCACCTACGTGGTGCTGCGCCTGCCGTGGGAAGTGAGCCCGCTATTCAAGGAATGGCTGGAAGCCCATTTCCCCGACCGCGCCGAGCGCGTGATGAACCGCGTGCGGGATATGCGTGGCGGCAAGGATTATGAGGCTGAGTTTGGCGCGCGCATGCGCGGTGAAGGCGTGTGGGCCGACCTGATCCAGCAGCGCATCGAAAAAGGCATCAGCCGTTACGGCTACCACAGCCGCCATAGCAAATTCCGCACCCTCGACTGCACGCAGTTCAAACGCCCCGACCACATCCCACCCTCCGGCGCCAAAGCGCGCACCGCCGCCAAAGCGGGGCAAATGGATTTGTTTTGACCACAGGAGGTCATCATGGGCTGGTTTCTCGTCAATATTTTGCTGCCGTTAATTGCTCCCGTGTTGGTATTCGCGATACTCAAGGTATTGCCTATGCCTCAAGCCAATCGGGACGCCTTGAGTTTTCTGATTCCAGTGAAAGATGGCCAACTGTGTTGGGCCGCAATTGCTTTCGCCGCATCTGCCCTGTATGAAATCGGTACAGGCCGAAGCGTGCTTGGTGCAGTCTTTGTTGGGTATGTACAAGGTTGCGCGGTCTTGCTGCTCTCAATGGCAAGTATCGTAGCAGCAGGCGGGGCTATATTCCGCACACAATCAAGGAAGCCGGCAACCGTGCCATGGGCCCGCCACTATTCGACACTGCTCACCTCAATAGTGTTGGTTGTATGGGCGGCCCTTGTGCGCGTGGTGGTGCAATTCGGTCTATGATGAACTATGTGAATGCAGGGAGGAGAATCATGATTAATGCATTTTTTCAGCATCACTTTCAAGACCTCGAGCATACGGGAAAGTTTCTGGTCAAGGTGGGAGGCATTGGCACACTAATTGGCTTCGTTATTTTCCTGATCGGATTGCCGTTCGTCGGTGGATTTTTTGGCTAAATATATTTCGATAGCATGCACGTGCTCGTCGTGGTGCCCCATGTCGCGCAGCGCGGCGGCCAGGCGCAGCAGGTATTCGGCATTGGGGCCGCTAGGTCCGGCGGCGGACGCGATGTGGCGGGCGATGTCTTCGACCGGGGCTTCGCCTAGCCAGGCGGCGTTGTCTTCAGCGGCGATGTAGATCAGGCCTTCCTCCGTGCCGCCGGCGGTGAAGTGGATGTCGATCGCCACGCGCAGGTAGCCGTTCTTTTCGCGGTGGTCGAGGTGGGCGAATTCTTCCGGCGTGACGAGGTAGGCCATGCCGTGGCATACGGCGCCCGCCAACGGCACCAGGGTGGCGACGCGGCCCGGCGCTTCCGGCGTGCCGCGATGGTCGTGCGAACCTTGCCAGAAGCGGCGCGTCCAGCCAAAAATGTGTGCCGGGCGGCGCTCGATAAAGGGAAAATCCGCCTTGTAAATCAGCGAGCCATAACCGAACAGCCACACCTGGTGATGGCCGTCGAATTTGTCCATAGCCTGGTTGGCTTCAATCGTATTGTGCGACATGCCGCAGATTATAAGGAATAGTCGCCCAGCACGCTGATGAAGCGTTCCGCCGCTGGGGACGGCGTGCGCGAGGTCTTGGTGTAGATGAAGAATTTGCGCGTCAGTTCCGGCTCGACCAAGGGCCGCATTTCCAGCCCGTACAGGCGCACCATCGTCGCAGCGTAGGGCAGGCAGGCGGTGATGCCGAGCCCCGCCGCCACCATGGCCAGCGCGGTAGTCATGAAGGTCACCTCGTTGTAAGGCGCCAGCGTGGTCATATCGCGCAGCAGGCGCTCGGTGAACTGGCCTTGCAGCGCGATGAAGGAATGCTGGTTCACCTCGCTCCAGGCCACGCGCCGCCGCGCCGCCAGCGCATGGCCGGGCGGGAACACCACCACAAAGGGCATTTCGAACAGCAGTTGCGCATCCACCTCGGCGGTGACATCGCGCTCGGGGCCGATGCCCACGTCCACCTCACCGCTCACCACGCGCGCCGCCACATTGTCGACCGGGCAGTCAACCAGCTGCACCTGCACGTCCGGGTAGGAGGCGCGGAACTGGCCGATCACTTGCGGCAGCAGGGTGCAGGCCATCATCTGGGGCGCCGCCACGCGCACGATGCCCTTTTTCAAAGCCTTGCGGCTGGCGATATCGGCCATCGCCCCGTCCAGGTCCTGCAGCATCTTGTCGAACAGGGGATACAGCTCGCGCCCCACCTCGGACAACTGCACGCGCCGCGTATTGCGCTCCACTACTTTCACGCCCAGCAATTGCTCCAGTTCCTTGATCTGGCCGGAGAGGGCGGACTGGGTGACATGCAGCAGGTCGGCGGCAGCGGTGAAGCTGCCGGTGCGGGCGACGGCGACTAGGGCGCGCATCTGGCGGATGGTGGGATTCATTAGGAAAATTAATAAATCAACGTGAAAATATCGTTTGTATGATAGCTGAAACGGGGGTTTAATGGCGGAATCGCAAAGGAGCCCCGCCATGAAAATCAAGCAAATCCACCACGTTGCCTACCGCTGCAAAGACGCCAAGGAAACGGTCGAGTGGTACGTCAAGCACCTGAACATGAACTTCGTGCTGGCCATCGCCGAAGACGAAGTGCCGTCGACCAAGGCGCCGGACCCGTATATGCACGTGTTCCTGGACGCCGGCCAGGGCAATATCCTGGCATTCTTCGAACTGCCGACCCAGAAGGATATGGGTCGCGACGAAAACACCCCGGCCTGGGTGCAGCACCTGGCGCTCGAAGTGGGCTCGATGGACGAGCTGCTGGCCGCCAAAGAGCGCCTGGTGGCGGGTGGCGTCGAGGTCCTGGGCCCGGTCAACCACACCATCTTCAAGTCGATCTACTTCTTCGACCCGAACGGTCACCGCCTGGAGCTGGCCGCCAACACCGGCACCCCGGAAATGATGCAGAAGCTGGACGAGGTGAAGTGGGAAATGCTGGAAGAATGGTCTAAAACGAAAAAAGCGCCCAAGCACGCCGCCTGGATGCACGCACCACAGAATTAAGGAAACACATGAAACTCGCCTCCCTCAAAGACGGTAGCCGCGACGGCCGCCTGGTCGTCGTCAGCCGCGACTTGAAATTCTGCCAGCCGGTGCCGGCCATCGCCACCACCATGCAGGCCGCGCTGGACAACTGGGACCACGCCGCGCCGCAGCTGAAACAGATCTACGCCCTGCTGAACCAGGGCAGTGCCTCGGCCGCCCAGCCGTTCGACGAAAACCAGGCGCATTCGCCGCTGCCGCGCGCCTACCAGTGGGCCGACGGTTCCGCCTACATCAACCACGTGGAACTGGTGCGCAAGGCACGCAATGCCGAAGTGCCGGCCTCCTTCTACACCGATCCGCTGATGTACCAGGGCGGCTCGGACAGCTTCGTCGGCCCGCGCGACGCCATCTACGCGCTGGACGAAGCCTGGGGCATCGACCTGGAAGCGGAAGTGGCTGTCATTACCGGCGACGTGAAAATGGGCGCCAGCGACGAGGAAGCCGGCAATGCGATCCGCCTGGTCATGCTGGTGAACGACGTATCGCTGCGCAACCTGATCCCGAACGAGCTTGCGAAGGGCTTCGGCTTCTTCAACTCCAAGCCGGCCAGCGCCTTCTCGCCGGTGGCCGTGACCCCGGATGAACTGGGCAAGGACTGGCAGGACAACAAGCTGCACCTGCCGCTGCTGGTGCAGATCAACCGCCAGCCGTTCGGCAAGCCGAATGCCGGCGAAGACATGACGTTCAGTTTTGCCCAACTGGTGGCGCACGCCGCCAAGACGCGCGAGCTGTGCGCAGGCACCATCATCGGCTCCGGCACCGTGTCGAACAAGCAGGGCAACCTGCACGGCTCCAGCATCGCCAACGGCGGCGTGGGCTACTGCTGCCTGGCCGAAGTGCGCATGTACGAAACCATCGAAAGCGGCAAGCCGCAAACCGGCTTCCTGCAATTCGGCGACAGCGTGCGCATCGAGATGCACGACGCGCATGGCAAGACCATCTTCGGCGCCATCGACCAGACGGTGCGCAATTACGAGGAACGGGCATGAAGCTCTACACTTACTTCCGCAGTTCGGCCGCCTACCGCGTCCGCATTGCGCTCAACCTGAAAGGGCTGGCGTACGACGCGCTGCCGGTCCACCTGCTGCGCGATGGCGGCGAGCAGTTGGCGCCGGCTTACCGCGCCGTGAACCCGGCCGGGTTGGTGCCGGCGCTGGAGGATAATGGCATTGTGCTGACGCAGTCGCTGGCCATCATTGAGTATCTGGAGGAAGTGCATCCACTGGTGCCGCTGCTGCCGCAGGATGCGGTGGGCCGCGCCCGCGTGCGCGCGTTGGCGCTGACTATTGCTGGGGATACGCACCCGATTACCAACCTGCGCGTGCTGAAGTACCTGAAGGGGGCGATGGGGCTGTCGGAAGAGCAGAAGATGGAGTGGTATCGCCATTGGATGCGCGAGGGCTTCGCGACGCTGGAGGCGCATCTGGAGCGCGATGGCGATATGGGGCGGTTCAGCTATGGCGATACGCCTACCATTGCGGATTGCTGCCTGGTGCCGCATGTGTTTAATGCGCACCGCTTTGAGGTTGATCTGGCGCCGTATACGAATGTGGCGCGTATTGCGGAGAATTGCGTTGACCTGCCGGCCTTCAAAGCCGCTCATCCCTCCGCCCAGCCGGATTTCGAGTAAGTCGCCCAAAACGGGAAAACCGGGAAACCGGGAAACCGGGGTCAGACCCTAGGGTCTGACCCCGGTTTCCCGGTTTTGCCGGTTTTTCCAATATTAGAACTGCACCACCCGATTCCGTCCCTCCTTCTTCGCGCGATACAAGGCCTTATCAGCCCGTACCAGCAGCGAAGAGGGCGTATCCGGCGCACCGTGCAGATCGGCGGCCGACACGCCAATGCTGATGGTAAGTTCCACCTCCGTCCCGTCCTCCGCGCGCATGCGCAATTGCGTCGCCTTCTCGCGCAAGCGTTCCGCCGCATGGGCCGCGACGGCGATCGGCGTTTCCGGCATCAGCAGCACGAACTCCTCGCCGCCAAAGCGCGCCACCGCGTCCACCGCGCGCAAATGCGCCGTGAGCAGGGTGGCCGTGTGGACAATGGCCTGGTCGCCGACTTCATGCCCGTAGGTGTCATTGATACGCTTGAAATGGTCGATATCGACCATCAGCAGCGACAGCGGGTGATGGAAGCGGCGCGCGCGTTCCAGTTCCTGCGCGATCTGCTCGGTCATTTTGCGCCGGTTGGCAATGCCGGTCAGGGGATCGGTGGTGGCCAGCTCCTCCAGCTTGCGGTTGGCCTGCAGCAGCTCCAGGGTGCGCTGCAGGATGCGGTCCTCCAGGTTGTTGCGTTCCGACGCCAGCTCCTTCATGGTGCTGCGGCGCGAACGCAGCGACAGCACCAGGGCCGTGATCAGCACACCCTGGAATACCACCAGGCCAATCACGGACACGATCTGCCAGCGGTACAACTCCCATACGCTGTGCGGCCGGTTCAACATGACCGCGTCCTGTGGAATATTGCGCAAGCCGGCGCGGCGCGCCGTCGGGTAGTCGAAGTAATAGCCCTGCACCTGGCTGGCCATGGCCGGCTGGCCGAGCAGCAGGCGCGCCATCATGCGTCCCACGGCTTCGCCGCTCACTACATAGCCGCCCGCCACGCCGGGCATGACCAGCGATTCGGAGTGGGTGAAAATCGGCACCCGGGTCGCGCCGGCGATTTGCAGCGCCAGTTCGCGCGGCTGGACGCGCGCCGTGCCATCGTTGCGCAAGGACGCCAGCATGAAGATGGCGCTATTGCCATCCAGCTTGGCGGCACGCGCGCGCAGTTCGCCAATGCTGCCGTCGTCCCAGATCTCGAAACGGATTTTGGGGAAAAGCGCGGTGGCGCTGCGCAGGCGGTCCAGCCAGAGCTGGCCGCGCGCGGTGTGGTCGCCGACCACGACCACATGGCGCACATGCGGCGCCACCATGGGAATCACGCCAAGCGCAAGCCGGAAATCGGACGTCACCTCGTAGGCCATGCCGTCGCGCGGCTGCCACTGGTCGCGGCCGTGGTTGACGTAGTGGCGCGGCACGCCGGGGAACAGTTCGGGGTGGCTGGCCAGGAAGCGGGAGGCGACGAAATTCTCGGTGATGATGGCATCGAACCGCACGTCGGCATACTTGGTCGCCAGGTAGGCGGCCATGCCCTCGACCGCCTTGTCTTCGCCCACCCGGTTGGCGTCAAAGCGCTCTTCGAAAATGGCCGGCGTGGCGCCCTGGCTGCTGCGCCCCAGTTCTTCGTACATGCCCTTGTGCACCAGCCTTTGCCAGGCCGAGGAGGAGTCGGCGCCCAGCGAGTACAACACCAGCACGCGGCGGTCATCGGCGACGGCGTGGACGGCCACGCTGGCGAGCCAGCAGGCGGCGGCCAGGCGCAGCAAAAGTCGGCGATGGGCGAGGGTAAACATGGGCTGCAAAGTGTAGCACGCCCGTGCAGTTTTTATTTCCCTATCAGCAACACAAGTGGAAAATTTGCAACAAACTCATGGGTTCGAGAGTAGCGAGTAGAGCTGGGCCGGGGTGATGGGTTTGACCAGGTGGGCGGCGAAACCGGCGGCGCGCGAACGGGCCTGGTCGGCTTGCTGGCCGTAGCCGGACAAGGCTACCAGGCGTGTCTTGCCAAAGCCAGGTTGGCGCCGCAGTTCGCCCGCCAGCTCGTAGCCATCCATGCCGGGCAGGCCGATGTCGAGGATGGCCAGGTCGGGCACGAAGCTGGCGCTGGTGCGCAGCGCGCTGGCAGGGTCGGCCACGGCCTGCACTTCGTGCCCGCGCACTTCGAGCAGGGCGCGCAGGCCTTGCAGCACGTCCTGGTTGTCGTCCACCAGCAGCACCTGCATCGGTGTCGTCGCGGCGGGTGTTTCCGGGGCGGCGCCCAGCGCCGGCAGGATGGATGTCTGCGCCTGCTCGTCGGCCAGGGGTACGCGCACTTCGAACTCGCTGCCGGTTCCGGTGCCGTCGCTGAAGGCGGTAATCGCGCCGCCGTGCAGCTCCACCAGGCTGCGCGCGATCGACAGGCCCAGCCCCAGGCCGCCACGCGAGCGGTCCAGCGATTGCGGCGCTTGCACGAATTTGTCGAACAGGTGGGGCAGCATGTCTTCGCCGATGCCGATGCCGGTGTCGCGCACCGTCAGCACGGCGCGCCCTTGCTCGGCCCACGCGCGCACCGAGATGTGGCCGCCCGGGTTGGAGTATTTGGCGGCGTTGGTCAGCAGGTTGACCAGCACCTGCACAAAGCGCATCGGGTCGGCGTTCAGGGCCAGGCCGGTTTCCGGCACGTCCAGCGCCAGGCCTTGCTGGCGCTCCTCCAGCAGGCCGCTGACGGTCTCCAGCGCCTGCGCCAGCAGCCTGGAAAGCTCCACGCGCTCGCGACGCAGGGCGATCTTGCCCTGGGCGATGCGCGCCACGTCCAGCAAGTCGTCCACCAGGCGCACCAGGTGGTGCGCCTGGCGTTCGATCGCCGCGTGTTCGCGCGCCAGGCCGCCCAGGCCCTTCAGGCGCATCAGCTCCAGCGCGATCAGGATCGGCGACAGCGGGTTGCGCAGCTCATGGCCCACCATGGCCAGGAAGTCGTCCTTGGTGCGGTTGGCCAGTTCGGCGTCGCGCCGCGCGCGCACCAGTTCCGTTACCTCGAAGGCGACGATCACAATCCGGTCCACCTCGCCGCGCGCATTGCGCACCGGCTGGTGCACATAGTCGAAATAGCATTCCTGCAGCTCGCCGTCGCGTTTCAGCATGACGAGGCGCGCCTTGCCGATCAAGGGCTGGCCGCTGGACAGCGCCTGTTCCAGCTCCTCCGCCATGCCTTGGCCTTCCAGTTCCGGGAAGGCGCTGCGCAGCGGCCAGCCGACCAGGTCGCGGTGTCCGCTCAGCTCCACGAAGCGCTCGTTGGCCAGCTCGAAATGGAGCTGGCGCCCGCGCACGATGGCGATGGCAGCCGGCGCCTGCTGGAAGGTTTCGGCCATGCGCGTCATATGGGCGCGCTCGGTCTGGCGGATGCGGGCGCGCATCAATTGCGAATCGACGCGCGTCACCAGTTCGCGCGCCGAGAAGGGCTTGACCAGGTAGTCGTCGGCGCCGGCATTCACGCCCTCGATGCGCGCCTCTTCGCCAGCGCGCGCCGACAGCAGCAGGATGGGAATGTCGTGCAGGGCATGGGTGGTGCGCATGGCGGCGATCAGGCCAAAGCCGTCCAGCTCGGGCATCATCACGTCCGACACCACCAGGTCGGGCACCTGGCCTTCCATCAGGCGCAGCGCCTCGCGCCCGTTGGCGGCGGTGCTGACGTGCCAGCGCAGGCGCAGCAGGCGCGCCAGGTAGTCGCGCATGTCGGCGTTGTCGTCCACCACCAGCACATGGGCGCCGACGGTCAGCACGCTGTCGTCGGCCAGGTCGAGGAAGGCTTCCCCATCGTCGGCCTCGGGCAGCCAGCGCTGCGCCTCCATCAAAAAGGCGTCGCGCGCGTGACCCAGGCCGCCGCCCGGGGCGCTGCTCAACTGCTCATCGCGCAGGTGGGCGCGGCCCAGCGGCAGGGTGATGGTGAAGGTGCTGCCGACATCGGGCGTGCTGTGCAGGGCGATGCTGCCGTGCAGCAGCTCCACCAGGTCGCGCACCAGCGCCAGGCCGATACCGGAGCCCTCGTGGGTGCGCGCGCGTGCGCCCTCGATGCGGTGGAAGCGTTCGAAGATGTGCTGCTGCTGGTTGGGCGCGATGCCGACGCCGGTGTCGCTCACGGCCAGCACGGCATGCTGGCCTTGCTGGCGCAGGGTGACGCTGATACTGCCCTCGAAGGTGAATTTGAACGCATTCGACAGCAGGTTGAGCACGATCTTCTCGAACAGCGCCACGTCGATCCAGGCATGGCTGGACAGGGGCGCGCAATCGACGCTCAGGCGTAGCCCGGCGCTCTCGATCACCGAGCGGAAGCCGCTGGCCAGGTCGCGCGTCAGCGCCTCCAGGTCCACTTCGGCAAAACTGGCCTGCATGCGGCCGGCTTGCACGCGCGAGAAGTCGAGCAGGGTGTTGACCAGCTTTTGCAGGCGCAAGGCGTTGCGGCGCGCCAGTTGCAAGCGCGCGTGGTGGGCGGCGGGCAGGCGATGCGCGGCGTCCTCCAGCGCTTCCTCGATGGGCCCGAGCAGCAAGGTCAGGGGCGTGCGGAACTCGTGGCTGACATTGCTGAAAAAGGCGGTCTTGGCGCGATCCAGTTCGGCCAGCGCTTCGGCGCGCTGGCGTTGTTCAGCGGCGGCGCCGGCGTTCTGTACCGCCGCCGTGACCTGGGCGGCCACCAGGTCACAAAAGGTGCGGTATTCGGCGTCGAGCCGGCGCGCCGGGCTGAGGCCCAGCACCAGCACGCCGTCGGTGACGGGCAGGGCCAGCGCCTCGCGCACGGATTGCCCGGCCAGGCCCAGCGGCAGGCCGGGCAGGGTGGTGGTGGGCACCACCTGCGCCACGCCGCTCGCCAGCATCGCCTGCACCGGCCACAGCGCCATGTCGCAGGCCGCCTCCGCCACGTGCGCCGTCTGTTGCAGGCGTATGCGCTCGCCGGCGCGCTTGAACAGCAGGGCAAACGGGATGTCGGCCGGGTTTTCGGCAATGGTGTGCAGGGCGGTGGCGCAGGCGCTGGCCACGTCCTGCTCGCGCAGGGCCGACGCCGACAGCGCCGAGAGCGAAGCCAGGCGGCGCGCATTCAGGCGGGCGGCGGTGGTGTCGGTGGAGGGGCAGAACAGGCCGCCCACAGCGCCCGCCTCGTTGAAGATGGGGCTATAGGAGAAGGAGTACCAGACCTCCTCCACCCAGTCGCCACGGCTCATGAAGAGCTGCACGTCCTCCACGTAGCTCGGTTGCGCCTGCTGGAACACCTTGTCCACCAGCGGGCCGCAGTAGTGCCAGATTTCTGACCATACTTCCTGCGCCGGCCGGCCCAGCGCCCAGGGGTGCTTGGCGGCGCCCAGCACATCCAGATAGGCGTCGTTGTAGAGGAAGGTGGCGTCCGGGCCCCAGCCGATCCAGATCGGGTGGCTGGAGTTGAGCATCAGGTTGACCGTGGTGCGCAGGCTTTGCGGCCACGCGTCAAGCGGCCCCAGCGGTGTCGCAGCCCAGTCAAAGGCGGCGATTTGCTGGCCGAGGGCGCCGGGGGACACCAGGAACTGCCATCCTTTTGAACTGATAGTCACGTGTTTCTCTATCTGGAATATTTAGCAATTCTGCACTGTACGAAACTTGCGTGGCGCACACAAGTACTGCCTTGTGGTCGCGTTTGACAGCGCCTGGCAAGGCACGGATACTGGAATGATGACGACGCCGCCGATTCCGCTCCGGAAAGAGTGCCCTCCCGGCGCTTGCGACTGCCAGCGCGAGACGCTGCTGGAGGACCCGCAAGCCGACCAGCGCATCCTGCTCCTGACCAAGGAGGAGGAGAAGCGCCTGCTCGAGCGCATCGAAAGTATTGCCACCTACACCGAGCTGATGCGGATTGGGGAGCGCCTGGAAGAGCAGTTGGGGGTCCGGATCCGGATCGCGCCGGGTCCGAATGAGGTGCGCACCGCACGCGGATTCCAGATCGAGCTGTCGCAACGCCCGGGCCTGTGCCGCAAGACACGCCAGTCTGTACCCGCCGCGATACGAAAATGCCTCGATCGTCACCCGGAAATCGCCTTTGCCATCCTGAATGCCCACGATTTGTTTGCCGGGCAGTAAAATGCTTTTCCTTCAGATTAAGCTAGGGTAGTGCATGTGCCGCAACCTTACGCGCTGGTTTAGTGCGTCCATTCTGGCCGTCGGGCTATGCCACCTGGCGGCCCAGGCGCAAGATGTTTCCGCCCTGCGCAACCGGCTTGGCCAGTTGCGCGAACACTCCTACCTGGCGCCGAAAGCGACCCTGGCGGAGCTGCAGAAGCTCAGGCCGCAAGTGGCCAAGTGGCCGCAAAGCGAGCAGGCCCGCTATTTCTCCCTGGTCAGCAATACCGCGCGCGAGGTGGACAGCAAGCTGGCGCTGGCGGCGGCCGCCGAGGAAGAACGCATCGGGCGCGCCCTGGGCGATGACGCCATTGTCGCCAGCAGCCTGGTGGACCGGGTATATGTGCAGTCCTCGATGGACGACATGGGCGAGGTCAGCAAAAACGTGGCGCTCGCCTTCGAGCTGGCCGGCAAGACCAACGACCCGGCGATCCTGGTCAAGACCACGATTACCGCCGGCCAGGACGAGATCCGGCGCGGCAACGGCCGCAAGGGCCTGGAATATATCGACCGGGCGGTGGCGCTGGCCAATAGCTCCGGCCAGGCCATTCTCCAGTTCGCAGCCTTGCGGGCCCGGGCCTACGCCCTGAGCGGGCTGGCCGGGCGCGGGCCGGAGGCACTGAAGGCGATCGACGAGCTGAAAGCCAAGGCCGGCGCCATCCCCTTCGACGGGCCGGCGACGCGGGCCCGGTTGGCCGAGTACCAGATTGCCGACGACGCCGGCCAGTTGGCCCGGGCGCGCGAGGCGCTGACCGATGTCGTGATTGCGCTGCAGAAGCGGCACATGGAAGAGCTGGTGCCGGACCTGCAGGTGACGCTGGCCGACCTGAGCCTGCGCACCCAGGACTACCGGGAAGCTTTGCGGCTCAGCCGGGAATCCAAGGTGGCGGCACGCGCCATCGACGACACCATGTCGGCCGAAATCTCCCAGTTCAATGAAGGCATCGCCCTGATCTATATGGGACAACTGGAGGAGGGCCGCGCCGCCATCGAGGCCTCGAATGAGGAATTCATCGATGCCGAGGCGCTGTTCGAATACGCGCGGGCGCTCGATTACGTGGGCCAGAAGGAGTTTGCCTTGAAGGTCTACGCCCGGGCCACCCGCAAGGCAGGCGCCGCCAGCGCCGCCAAGGCGCAGCAGCAGAAGGAGAGCCACGAGAAGGAGGAGCTGCTGCGGCGCGCCGAGGAAAACCTGAAGGAATCGCACAACCAGTCGAAGCTGCAGCGCGCCTGGTCGGTCGCCGCCGCGCTGGCCCTGCTCGGACTGGCGGTGGTGGCCTATATGTTCCGTAAGCTGCGCGCCGCCAACGCCAGGCTGGAGAAGTCCGGCAGCTAAGTCACTGGCAAGGGACAAGGAAGGGGTGCTTGCGCTACAATCTCTCCTTTTTCGCGCCCCGATTTCACCGCCATGACCATTGCCAAGCCTATCCTGAGCGCCGTCAGCCTGGCCCACGCTTCCTGGCACGAGATCCTGCTGCGCGGACTGGAAAATATGGACGCGGCCGACCCGGCCTACCTGCCGGCGCTGGCAGCCGACCAGTTCCTGCCGACCGAAGGCCGCTTGTTTGCCGCCTTCACGCAGCCGCTGGACCGGGTGAAATACGTTTTGGTGGGCGAAGGCCCCTATCCGCGCGCCGAAAGCGCGACCGGGGTCTGCTTCATGGACGGCGCGGTGGGCAGCCTGTGGTCGGACGAGCAGGGCGGCGCCCTGTCCAAGCCGGTCAATAAAGCCACCTCGCTGCGCAATTTCATGAAAATGCTGCTGGTGGCCGAGGGCCTGCTGGCGGAGGAAGGCACCACCGGCCCGGCACTGGCCGCCGCAGCCCAGCGCGCACGCGCGGGCGCCGGCTGCGCCGAAACGCTGGGCCATATCCAGGACAAGCTGCATGCGCAGGGCTTCCTGCTGCTCAATGCCTCGCTGGTGTTCCGCGCCCATGTGGCGCCGGTGAAAGATGCCAAAGCCTGGCGCCCCTTCTTCGACACGGTGCTGCAGGCCCTGGCCGTGCACCAGCCGAAATTGATACTCTGGGGAAAGATCGCCGCCGACCTGAACAAGCTGGCCAGCGTACAGGCGCTGCCGCAGATTGTGGCCGAGCACCCGTATAACGTGAGTTTTATTGGCAATAAGGAAATGCAAGCCCTGTTCGGGCCGATGGGACTGCTGAAGCGCTGAGGCGGCCCGGGCAAGGTCGGCGCAAGTCTGATATACTTGACTAAATCGTTCAAGTAATCCGGGCATTTCCGGCAAGACAGAGCGGTATTTTAACTGAGTTGAACCGAGGTTGTGATGCGTCTGACCACCAAAGGCCGTTTTGCCGTTACTGCGATGATTGATCTGGCCATGCGCCAGGGCAAGGGTCCGGTGACGCTGTCCGGGATCAGCCAGCGCCAGTCCATATCCCTGTCGTATCTCGAACAATTGTTCGGCAAGCTGCGCCGCCATGAAATCGTGGAGTCGATCCGCGGCCCCGGCGGCGGTTACAGCCTGGCGCGCAAGGCCGACAAGGTGACGGTCGCCGACATCATTATTGCTGTTGACGAGCCGCTCGATGCAACCCAGTGCGGCGGCAAGGAAAATTGCCACGGGGCAGACCATGCGAATGGCACCCGCTGCATGACCCACGAGTTGTGGGCCACCCTGAACGAAAAAATGGTCGATTACCTGGATTCCGTATCGCTGCAGGACCTGGTCGACCAGCAGAAAGCCAAAGCCGCCGCAGAGCAGCCGGTGCATGTGCACCGCAACAGCAACCAAGCAGCCCTCGGTTAACCGAATTGGAGTAATTTAGATGAACGCCCCCGAAAAGAACATCGCCCAGGTAGCACCGGTAGAATTCAAGACCGCGCCGCATTTCCCGATTTATATGGACTACTCGGCCACCACGCCGATCGATCCACGGGTTGCGGACAAGATGATCCCTTACCTGCGCGAACAGTTCGGCAACCCCGCCTCCCGCAGCCATATGTATGGCTGGACGGCGGAAGCAGCGGTGGAAGAAGCGCGCGGCCACGTGGCCGCCCTGGTCAATGCTGACTCGCGCGAAATCATCTGGACCTCCGGCGCCACCGAATCGAACAACCTCGCCCTGAAAGGCGCGGCCAACTTCTACAAGTCCAAGGGCAAGCACATCATCACCGTGAAAACCGAGCACAAATCCGTGCTGGACACCGTGCGTGAACTGGAGCGCCAGGGCTTCGACGCCACCTACCTGGACACCCAGGACAACGGCCTGATCACCATCGAGCAGCTGGAAGCGGCCGTGCGTCCGGACACCATCCTGATCTCGGTCATGATGGTCAATAACGAAATCGGCGTGATCCAGCCAATCAAGGAAATCGCCGCCTTCTGCCGTAAGAAAGGCATCATCTTCCACTGCGACGCCGCGCAAGCGACCGGCAAGGTGGCGATCGACCTGCAAGACCTGAAAGTCGACCTGATGACCTTCACCGCGCACAAGACCTACGGCCCGAAAGGCGTGGGCGCCCTGTACGTGTGCCGCAAGCCGCGTGTGCGTATCGAAGCGCAAATGCACGGCGGCGGCCATGAGCGCGGCCTGCGTTCCGGCACCCTGCCAACGCACCAGATCGTGGCCATGGGCGAAGCCTTCCGCCTGGCGAAAGTGGAGATGGAGTCCGAGATCGCCCGCATCCGCGCGCTGCGCGACCGCCTGGCCAACGGCCTGCAGGAAATCGAAGAAACCTACGTCAACGGCGACATGGAGCACCGCGTGCCGCACAACCTGAACGTGAGCTTCAACTACGTGGAAGGCGAGTCGCTGATCATGGCCGTGAAGGACCTGGCCGTGTCGTCCGGTTCCGCCTGCACCTCGGCTTCGCTGGAGCCGTCCTACGTGCTGCGCGCCCTGGGCCGCAGCGACGAGCTGGCGCACAGCTCGATCCGTTTCACCATCGGCCGTTTCACCACCGAGCAGGATGTCGACTTCGCCGTCGAACTGCTGAAGTCCAAAGTGGGCAAACTGCGCGAACTGTCGCCGCTGTGGGATATGTACAAGGATGGCGTGGACATCTCCACCATCCAGTGGGCTGCGCACTAAGCATATAGCTGAATTCAAAGAATTTAAGGAGCATCAAAATGGCATACTCGGAAAAAGTCCTCGACCACTACGAAAACCCGCGCAACGTCGGTTCCTTTGAAAAAGGCGACGAGACCGTTGGCACCGGCATGGTGGGCGCGCCAGCTTGCGGCGACGTGATGAAGCTGCAGATCAAGGTCGGCGCGGACGGCAAGATCGAAGACGCGAAATTCAAGACCTACGGCTGCGGTTCGGCCATCGCCTCCAGCTCGCTGGTGACTGAATGGGTGAAGGGCAAGTCGCTGGATGAAGCGCTGGCCATCAAGAACACCCAGATCGCGGAAGAACTGGCCCTGCCGCCGGTGAAAATCCACTGCTCGATCCTGGCGGAAGACGCCATCAAGGCGGCCGTGAGCGACTACAAGGCCAAGCACGGCGCATAAGCGAGGAAGTTATGGCAGTCACCCTGACCGAAAAAGCAGCCAAGCATATCAACCGCTACATCGAGCGTCGCGGCAAGGGCATTGGCCTGCGTTTTGGCGTACGCACGACCGGCTGCTCCGGTCTGGCTTACAAGCTGGAATATGTGGACGAAGTCACGCCGGACGACGCGGTCTTCGAATCGCACGGCGTGAAGGTCTTTGTTGATCCGAAAAGCCTGCCGTACATCGACGGCACCGAACTGGACTTCGCGCGCGAAGGCTTGAACGAAGGCTTCAAGTTCAACAACCCGAACGAGAAGGATGCGTGCGGCTGCGGCGAAAGCTTCCGCATTTAATATCGTGCAGAATCACTTCGACCTTTTCCAGCTTCCCCAGCAGTTCGCGGTCGACGCGGCGGCGCTGGACGCCGCCTACCGCGAAGTCCAGAGCCGCGTCCATCCCGACAAGTTCGTCAACGCCACCGATGCGGAAAAGCGCGTCGCCATGCAATGGTCGACCCGCTCCAACGAGGCTTACCAGACCCTGAAGAATCCGCAAAAGCGCGCGCAGTACCTGTGCGAGCTGCATGGCGTTGATCTCAAGGTGGAATCCAACACGGCCATGCCGATGGAATTCCTGATGCAGCAGATGGAGTGGCGCGAAGAGCTGGCCGAGGCGCGCGCCAACAAGGACGGCGACCTGCTCGACAAGCTGGACGGCCAACTGCGCGCCGCGCGCAAGGCCCTGCTGGCGGAGATTGAACAGCATTGCAATGCCGCTGACTATCACGCCGCCGCGCAAGGCGTGCGCGCGCTGATGTTCATCGAAAAATTTGGCGAAGAAGTGCGCTTCGCTTACGACGCCATCGAGGCGTAAAAGAACAATTACAGGTTTCACAATGGCTCTTTTGCAGATTTCCGAACCGGGCATGTCGACCGCCCCGCACCAGCATCGCCTGGCTGTGGGGATCGACCTCGGCACCACCAATTCGCTGGTAGCGACCGTCCGTAGCAGCATTCCAGAAGTGCTGAACGACGAGGAGGGCCACTCGCTGCTGCCTTCCGTGGTGCGTTACCTGCCGAACGGCCATGCCAATATCGGCTTCAAGGCGCAAGCCCACCAGACCACCGATCCGAAGAACACCATCGTTTCGGTCAAGCGCTTCATGGGGCGCGGCCTGAAGGACATCGCCTACGCGGAAAACCTGCCTTACGATTTCGTCGATTCGCCCGGCATGGTGCAGTTGAAGACCGTGGCCGGCGTGAAATCGCCGGTGGAAGTGTCGGCGCAAATCCTGGCCACCCTGCGCCAGCGCGCGGAAGACGCGCTGGGCGACGACCTGGTGGGCGCCGTGATCACCGTGCCGGCCTACTTCGACGACGCGCAGCGCCAGGCCACCAAGGACGCCGCGCAACTGGCCGGCATCAACGTGCTGCGCCTGCTGTCCGAACCGACCGCCGCAGCAATCGCCTACGGCCTGGATAACGGCTCGGAAGGCATCTTCGCGGTCTACGACCTGGGCGGCGGCACCTTCGACATCTCGATCCTCAAGCTGTCCAAGGGCGTGTTTGAAGTGCTGGCCACCGGCGGCGACTCCGCGCTGGGCGGCGACGACTTCGACCACCGCCTGTTCTGCTGGGTGCACGAGCAGGAAAAACTGGCGCCGCTGTCCGACGAGGACACCGCGACCCTGATGGTGAAAGCGCGCGAAGCGAAGGAACTGCTGTCGACCAAGGCGGAAGTGACCATCGACGCCGTGCTGCGCTCGGGCGAGGAAGTCCACCAGCGCGTCACCCCCGAAATTTTCTCCGACATCACCAAGCACCTGGTCGGCAAGACCATGAACGCGGTGAAGAAGGCCCTGCGCGACGCCAACATCGACGCCGACGATATCGACGGCGTGGTGATGGTGGGCGGCGCGACCCGCATGCCGCACGTGCAGCGCGCGGTGGGCGAGTACTTCCACACCATCCCGCACGCCAATATCGACCCGGACAAAGTGGTGGCGCTGGGCGCCGCCATCCAGGCCAACCTGCTGGCCGGCAACCGCGCCGCCGGCGACGAGTGGCTGCTGCTGGACGTGATCCCGCTGTCGCTGGGTATTGAAACCATGGGCGGCCTGGTCGAGAAGATCATTCCGCGCAACTCCACCATCCCATGCGCCCGCGCGCAGGAGTTCACCACCTTCAAGGATGGCCAGACCGCGCTGGCGGTGCACGTGCTACAAGGCGAACGCGAACTGGTGAGCGATTGCCGTTCGCTGGCGCGCTTTGAACTGCGCGGCATCCCGCCGATGGCGGCCGGCGCGGCGCGCATCCGCATCACCTACCAGGTGGACGCGGACGGCCTGCTGTCGGTCTCGGCGCGCGAACTGCGCTCCAACGTGGAAGCCTCGATCACCGTCAAGCCGTCCTACGGCCTGGCGGACGACGACGTGGCGCGCATGCTGTCCGAATCGCACACCGAGGCGGAAGCGGACATGAAGGCGCGCGCCCTGCGCGAAGAGCAGGTGGAAGCCGAGCGCATCATGCTGGCGACCCAGGCCGCGCTGGAGGAAGACGCGGCGCTGCTGGCCGACGACGAGCGCGCGGCCATCCAGGCGCTGATGCAGGCCACCATGGACGTGCTGGTGAAATCCGGCAGCGGCGAAGCCGACCACTACGCGGTGAAAGCCGCATACGAAGCCCTGGCCCAGGGCACCGAAGAATTCGCATCGCGCCGCATGGATCGCAGCGTGCGCAGCGCACTGGCCGGCAAGACGCTGGACCAGGTTGTTTAATTGACCGAGGAATAGAAGTGCCACAAATCGTCATCCTGCCGCATGCCAAGCTGTGCCCCGAAGGCGCCGTGATCGAAACCGAAGCAGGGAAGTCCGTGTGCGACGTCCTGCTGGAGAACGACATCCATATCGAACACGCTTGCGAGAAATCCTGCGCCTGCACCACTTGCCACGTGCTGGTGCGTGAAGGTTTCGAGTCGATGAACGAGGCGACCGAAACCGAAGAAGACCTGCTGGACAAGGCCTGGGGCCTGGAGGCGTGCTCGCGCCTGTCCTGCCAGTCCATCGTGGCGGACGCCGACCTGGTCATCGAGATTCCGAAGTACACCATCAACCACGCCAGCGAAGGCGGCCATTGAGCCGAGGGAGCACCATGCTGAAATGGACCGATGTCACGGCGATTGCCGAGGCGCTGCACGACAAATATCCGGAGATCGATCCAGCGGGCATCCGTTTTACGGACCTGCACAACTGGATCGTCGACCTGGAAGAATTCGACGACGACCATCAGCGTGGCGGCGAGAAAGTGCTGGAAGCGATCCAGCAGGCGTGGATCGATGAAGCGCAATAAGCCCGCCGGCGGCGCCAAAGCCGCGCCGGCACCGCTGCCGACCACCGTCACCGACATCCCTGAAGTAAAGCCCGGCCAGTCGGTCGCGCTGCTGCAGGAGCTGCACATCCTGACCCGCGACGGTAAGCTGAACCAGGATTCACGCCGCAAGCTGAAGCAGGTCTACCACCTGTACCAGTTCATCGAACCGCTGCTGAACGACGTGCGTGCGTCGAAAGGCGCGGTATCGCTGGTCGACCACGGCGCAGGCAAGTCCTACCTCGGCTTCATCATCTACGACTTGTTCTTCAAGGCGCTGGGCGATGATTCGCATATCTACGGCATCGAAACCCGCGAAGAGCTGGTGGCGCGCTCGGAAGAACTGGCGCGCAAGTTCGACTTCCCGGGCATGAGCTTCCTGCCGCTGTCGGTGGCCGAATCGACCACCTCGGACAAGCTGCCGGAGCAGATCGACATCGTCACCGCGCTGCACGCCTGCAATACCGCCACCGATGACGCCATCGACTTCGCACTGAAGAAGAAGGCCAAGCACATTGTGCTGGTGCCGTGCTGCCAGGCGGAAGTCGCGTCCGTGCTGCGCAAGAACAAGGGCTCCGCGCTGGGCAAGAATGTGCTGACCGAATTGTGGCGCCACCCGATCCACACCCGCGAGTTCGGCAGCCAGATCACCAATGTGCTGCGCTGCCTGCAGTTGGAGGCGCACGGCTACCAGGTCACCGTCACCGAGCTGGTTGGCTGGGAGCACTCCATGAAAAATGAGCTGATCGTCGCCACCTACAAGAACCTGCCGCGCCGCCGCCCGGCCGAACGCCTGAAGGAAGTCCTCAGCACGGTCGGCCTGGACGAAATGGGCGAGCGCTTCTACACCGGCGCCGCCGCTGGCCCCGCGTCCGCCGAAGCCGAGGTCGCGCCGTGAGTGCGGCGTATCCGGTCGCTGCCAGCAGCCAGTCCGGCACCGCGCCTGACGGCCAACGCTGGATCGACCTGCGCAGCGACACCGTCACCCAGCCTGGCGCCGCCATGCGCGACGCCATGCACAGCGCCGCCGTGGGCGACGACGTGTACGGCGACGACCCCACGGTTAACGCCTTGCAAGCCTACGCCGCCGAAACCTTCGGCTACGAGGCAGCGCTGTTCGCACCCTCCGGCACGCAAACCAACCTGATCGCCTTGCTGGCCCACTGCGGTCGTGGCGACGAGTACCTGGTCGGGCAGGATGCCCACACCTACAAGTACGAAGGCGGCGGCGCTGCGGTCCTGGGCAGCATCCAGCCGCAACCGCTCGCCAACCAGCCGGACGGCAGCATCGCCCTGCACGACATCGAAGCCGCCATCAAGCCGCATGACATCCACTTCGCCCGCAGCAAGCTGCTGGCGCTGGAGAATACCATCGGCGGCAAGGTCCTGCCGCAGCCGTACGTGCAGCAAGCCACCGCGTTCGCGCACGAGCGCGGCCTGGCCACCCACCTGGACGGCGCCCGCATCTGCAACGCCGCCGTTAAGCAAGGCATCACCCTGCGCCAAGCCGTACAAGGCTTCGACAGCGTCTCCGTCTGCCTGAGCAAAGGCCTGGGCGCCCCGGTCGGCTCCGTCCTGTGCGGTAGCAAGCAACTGATCGAAGAGGGCAAACGCTGGCGCAAGATGCTGGGCGGCGGCATGCGCCAGGCCGGCATCATTGCTGCCGCCGGCCTGTACGCCTTGCAGAACAATGTGCAGCGCCTGGCCGACGATCACGCCAACGCCGCCTGGCTGGCCGCCGAACTGGCCAAGATCGGCGCGCTGCAAGTCAGCACGCCGCAAACGAACATCCTGTTCGTCACCATGCCGCGCGACGCCTGCCAAGGCCTGAACGCCGCGCTGGCAGCAGAACGCATCCGCGTCTCGATGGCGCCGACCTTGCGCCTCGTGACCCACCTGGACGTCACCCGCGCCGACCTGGAACAGGTCGCCGCCGTGTTCGCCCACTACTTCAAGCAATAATGAACAACGAAGACAACACTATCCGCCTCGTCAAGCGTGTGGCGGACATGGTTCCATGCTCGCGCCGCGAAGCCGAAATCTACATCGAAGGCGCCTACATCAGCGTGGATGGCCAGATCGTGGAAGAACCGGGTGTGCGCGTCGCCCCGCACCAGCAAGTGGTGCTGGCGCCGGACGCCACGCTGTTGGAAATCCCTCCCATCACCATCCTGCTGAACAAGCCGGCCGGCGCCGATCCGCTGGCCTGCCTGACGCCCGAAGCGCGCAGCGCCGACGCCCAGCGCATCCGCTTCCTGTCG
Organism: Massilia sp. SR12; assembly: GCA_046523935.1. Taxonomy (GTDB): domain Bacteria; phylum Pseudomonadota; class Gammaproteobacteria; order Burkholderiales; family Burkholderiaceae_D; genus Rugamonas. Next base: position 181,463 of record CP159586.1, read on the forward strand.
CGCCATGTGCGCAACCTGACCGCCTGCCTGCCGCTGGAAAACAGCGTATCGGGCCTGTTTGTTTTCACGCAGGATTACCGCGTCACCCGCAAGCTGGTGGAAGAGGGCGCCCTGGTGGAACAGGAACTGATCGTCGATGTTGACGGTGCCATTGCCGACAACGGCCTCGCGCTACTGAACCAGGGCAACGGCAAAGTTAGCTGGCAAAACGAAGGCCGCCTGCGCTTCGCGGTGCGCCCGCCGAAGCCGGCCCTGGTCGCCAAGCTGTGCGGCGACGTGGGCTTGAAAGCCACCGCCGTCAAACGCCAGCGCATCGGCCGCATCTCGATGGCCGGCTTGCAGCCCGGCGAATGGCGCTACCTGCAAGGCTACGAGCGCTTCTGAGCCAAAGTGTCCTGGGGCTGAACCTGTAATCCGCGAAACAAATTGTAATTCTTGCTTTCCCCTGCGGCGGGGGTGGCTAAGATTCAAACCAGGATAACCCAGGAGACTGCCATGAGCTACACCACCATTCCGTACTTCACCAAACTGAGCCAGTACGAAATGGCCAATGCGCCCCGCCTCTCGATGTTGGCCTATAACGCGCACAACTACGAGAACGCGGTGCAGTACACGGCCAACTACGCTGGCGCGGCTGGCGCGGCGGTGTTCAGCTTCAAGGCCATTGCCGGCGCCATGTACTCGCTCAGCTCCACCAGCTATAAGGACCCGGACGTGCTGCTGGTGTTCGACGACCGTGGCAACGCGATCGCCGAGGATGACCTTAGCGGCGGCTGGGGCTACGACCACGTGACATTTGTCGCGCCTTATAGCGGCACCTATTATGTCGACGCCTCCTGGTGGCAGGGCGCGGGCTCCGGCCAGCAAGCCGTGACGCTCAGCATCTACGAGGACCTGGCCACCCTGACCGGCAACAATATCGACGGCACCATCAAAGGCGAAAACATCAACGGCACCGCCGGCGACGACAATATCTTTGGCTATGAGGGCCGCGACTCCCTGTTGGGCGGCCGGGGCAGCGATTACCTGGACGGCGGCACCGGCCTCGATGAAGCCTACTACAACGGCAAGCGTTCCGAGTATGCGGTGCGGGTTGACGGCGACCGTATCATCGTGACCGACCTGGTGGGCAATGATGGCAAGGACCTGCTGTCGAATATCGAGCGTATTGATTTCGCCGATATCGATGTGGCCTTCGACGTCAACGGCGCGGCCGGCCAGGCCTATCGCCTGTACCAGGCCGCCTTCAACCGCGCGCCCGACCTGGAAGGCCTGGGCTACTGGATCAATGCGCTGGACAGCGGCTACTCGCTGTTCAATGCGGCGGCCGGATTCATCAACTCCAATGAATTCCGCAACACCTACGGCACCAATCCCGATAACGCGGACCTGCTGCTGCGCCTCTACCATAACGTGCTGCACCGCGCGCCGGACAGCGACGGCTTCCGCTACTGGCTCGACGTACTGGATAACAACAAGGCGCCGCTGTCGAGCGTGCTGGTCGGCTTTAGCGAGAGCGAGGAGAACTATGCCGCGCTGGTGGGCAGTATGCAGAACGGCATCGAGTTCAAAGCCTGGGTTTGAGCCGACGCGGCGTTAGCGCAGCGCGGCGGAAACGCGCTGCGTTAGGCGCTGCACGGTCGGCGCGATCAGCATCACGCTGAAAAAGGCCGCCGGCCATGCCGCCAGGAAGGCGTGCAGCCAGCGGTCGGCATAGTTGGGCTGAAAGCCGACGTTCAGCCAGGTAATCCAGCCGCTCATGATCACCGACATCATCAGCGACATCAGGGCGGCGAAAATCATACGGGTGCGCAGGTCAGGCATGGCGTTTCTCCAAAGAGCTTTTTCAATGGCTCAAGCGTAATCAATTCCGTTGAAGTACACTAGAGATGAAATTTCAATCTCTAATTCCAAAAATGGAATCATGCTGGACGACCTCGCCCTGTTTGTCGCCATCGTCGAAGCGGGCAGCCTGAACGCCGCCGCTGAAAAAGAAGGCTTACCCACCGCCACCGTCACGCGCCGCCTGCAAAGGCTGGAGGCGGCGCTCGGCTACCGCCTGCTGCATCGCAGCGCGCGCCGTACCCAACCCACGGCGGAAGGCGCCCAATACTACGAGCAATGCCGCCCGCTGGTGCAAGCGCTGCGCCAGGCCACCATGCGGCTGGACGCCACGCTGGGCGCGATTGAGGGCACGATCCGCGTGCTGGCGCCGGTAAACTTTGCCAGCGAAATCCTGGCGCCGGCCTGGGCCAGCTTCCTTGAACAACACCCGCTGGTGCAGTTGGAGATGGAACTGTCCAACGAAGTGCAGGACCTGGTGGGCACCGGCGCCGACCTGGCTATCCGCATCGGCGCCCTGGCCGACTCCACTTTCACCCAGCGCAAACTGGCCGAGGTGCGGCTGGTGCTGGCAGCGGCGCCGGCCTACCTGGCGCGGTACGGCACGCCGCGCACTGCGGCGGAACTGGCAAAGCACGCTGCGATTGCGACCTTGCCGCTGCGTGAATGGCGCCTGCGCGATCCTGCCAGTGGCGTGGAGAGCGTGCTGCGCCCGGAGCCGCGCGTGCGCGTCAATGAAGTGCGGCTGGCGGTCATGATGGCGGAGGCGGGGCTGGGCATAGTGCTGGCGCCGGAACTACAATGCCACGCCAGCCTGCAGTCCGGGGCGTTAGAGCGCGTGATGCCCGGCTGGACCCCGCAGTTGCGTACGGTGTACGCGGTCTGGCCGCAGCAGCGCTACCTGCCGGCGCGCGTGCGCGCCTTGCTGGAACACCTGGCGGCGTTCACGGCGCGCCATCCTTTGCTAAGTAGTAACATAAGCCCATGAACAATAACTTTTGCCTGGTACGGCGCTGCCGGGTGCCGGCCGATGCCTTCATCCTTTGCGGTTGCCTGCGCGCAGCCGGCTTGCACGCCACGGTCATGGATGACCAGCACGTGCAGGCGGCGCTTTTGCTGGCGCCGGCCATTGGCGGCGCGCGCGTGATGGTGCCGGAGGCCGAACTGGAACAGGCGCTGGAAGTATTGGACGCGTTCGAGCGCGGCGAACTGGCCCTGGATGACGATGAGGATGTGGGCGGGGCGCGCGTCTACGACTTTCCGCCCAAGGGGCTGACGTAATGCGGGCCTTCCTGCTGGCATGCCTGCTTGCCCTCATTGCCGGCCCGGCCCTGGCCGTTGACCCTTGCCCGAAAGACGGCGACTGGTCGGCCAGTTGCCTGGAGGTGGTAGGCAAGGTGCGCCAGGTGAAGCGGCAATACCTGGGCCGCCTTGAGTTGAACAAGTCCGGCATGGCGGTGATTGTGATCGAGACGCCGCGCGAGCTGGTGGCGGTCAACCGGCGCGGCGTGGTCGTGGTGCCGGGCATCGCCCATACCGGCGATTTCGATTATCCCGATGCCGAGCAGGGCGTGGGGCGTTTCACCGCGCAAGGCAAATGCGGTTACTTCCGTGCGGGCTCCTTCCGCATCGTCGTGCCGCCCGTCTATGACGCCTGCCTGGCGTTCAGGGACGGGGAGGCGCAAGCCTGCCAGGATTGCGTGCGGCGCTGCACCGTCCCGGAGTGCCAGGATTCGCGGCTGGTGGGCGGCAAGGGATTTGTCTTCAATGCCAAGGGCGCCTTGCTGCACACATTTTTGCCGCCTGAATAAGCGCGCTCAGGCCTCGCAGGTGAAGACGATGGCCTGCATGCGCCCCTCGCTCGGGCCGGCGCCAAACTTTTCGGCCAGGGCGGCGGCGGCGGCATCGGTCGCCTCCTGCAGGCGGCCCGGCGCGCGCGCTTCGATATCGGCGCGCAGCGGGGAGCCCTGGCATAGCGCCATTGCGGTGCTGTGGGCCGATTCGGCGCGGCTGCTGGCCGTCACCACTTCATGCGTCACCGCGCCGCTAAAGCCTGCGCGCGCGAGTTCGCTGCGGATCACATCTATGTCGTGGTAGCCGTAGGGCATGCGCGGCAGGAAGCGCGGCGGGTCGTCGGGAAAGACTTTGGCCAGCGCGTGGTTGATGATGGCGGAAAACTCGTTGTGACTGATGCCATCCCACACGTTGAAACAATACAGGCCGCCCGGCCTGAGCACGCGGCGTGCTTCGCTGAAGGCGCGCACTTTATCGGGGAAGAACATCACGCCGAACTGGCAGGCCAGCGCGTCGAAGTCGGCGTCGGGGAAGGGCAGTTGCTGGGCGTCGGCCTGGCGCCATTCGACGCGCGGCGAGGCGACGGCGCGGCGCGCCTGCTCCAGCATGGCTTCATTCAGGTCGCTGGCGACGATATGGGCCTGCGGGCACTCCTGCAGCAGGTGGCGGGTCACCGCCCCGGTGCCGGCCGCGACCTCCAGCAGGCGCTGCGGCCGCCGTTGGCCCAGGCGGCGCGCCATATCGATGGCATACGGCGTAAAGAAGAGCGGCACCAGGGCGCGCTCATAGGTTTCCGGGATCGACCCGGTAAAGCTGCTGTCTTTGTCCATGGTCGTCCCCCTTGTCACCTACCAGTATAGCGCGCCCATGCCCTTGCATTGGCTTGCTTACAAGCTTGCGATTTTGTCGTTGGCCGGATGCTACGCAGCGTGAGAATTGGTGATATTGCGTGATTATTGGTGATAATTGCCGTGTGGCATGCTACTATTCATTCCAGTAGGAAATCATCCTAAACAACGATCAACGCGCCGGCTGCAGGCGAAAGCCTTCCCAGAGAAGCCAGTGCTAACAGGAATAAAATGAAAACAGTTGTTCATTCTTTGCTGTTGGTGTTTGCTGTCGCGCTGGCGCATGACACCCATGCTGCAAGCCGCTCCGCCAGCATCCAGGTCAGCTTCACCATCGTCGAGTCGTGCAAGGTGCAGGCCAACGCGCAGCAGCAGTCCGTCCAGTGCGACCTGGCCACGCCTTACGCGATCAGCAAGCCGGCCGCCGTCGCCACGCCCGCCCCGCAAGTCCACACCAGCAGCGACAGCGCCGCAGCCAATGCTGCCGAAGCCAAGCTCGTCACCATCACTTTCTAAAACGCGATGGTGGCCTGCACCGTATCGCTGTAGTCCCCTGGCGCCGGCGTCGTCTGGGCCGGTACCATCCCGTAAATCGTTACTCCCGTTGTACTGCCAGTCCCGGTGCCGGTATGCACTGCGGTGCTGCCTGAACCATCGCCCCAGATGGTCCCATCCAGTGTTTGCGACAATTGGTAGGTGATGCGCGCGCTGCCGCTGGCAGGCTTCATCTTGCGCGCCGCCACATCGTTCGCCACGCTGCCCCCGTTCAACGTCACGCGGTAGGCATTGTTATTGGTACAGCGGACCGAGAGCGAGCCGGTGGCGCGCACCGCGCCATTCAGCACCCCATTGCTGCCGAAGTTCACCGGCGCGGCAGAAATCGTGCAGTCGTTAATGACCGTAGCGCTCACCTGAAAACTGAAGCTGGAACTGCTGCCCGCAGTGCAGGCCGGCGCCACCAGGTTGTAAAAGGCGTAGTTGATCGAGGCATTGCCGGCGAAGCTGGAGGAGTACACGGTGTCGCTGTCGCTGGTGGTGGGAACCGCTGCCAGCGCGGCGCCCGCCGGAATCTTGCCGTACACCGTGAAGGGTAGATTGATGGTGCCGCCGGTGATCAGGTTGGGCGAGGTGCCGCCGACGGTGAGTGGGGTGGGCGTGCTTGGCGTCGCCGCGCCGCCGAAGATGGCGGCGGCGGAGTAGGTGGCGTCGCGGTACAGGTTGTATTGCAGGCGGTTGCTGCCATTGCCCAGGGTGCGCGTGGTGGTCGCGAGCGAATTGCTGCCCAGGCCGATATTCACGCAGACGACCACTTTGGGCAGTAGCAGCAGGAATGGCGGCGTGGGGTTGAGCAACGTCCAACTGCAGCTAACGTTGCCGCTGGCGGTGGCGTAGATATCGCTGCCGGTGATCGGACTGACACTGCCGAAGCTAAGGTTGCTGAGCGAGGCGCTGCAGATATCGGCGCGTGCGGCCGGCGCGGCGGCCAGCAGCACCAGCAGCACCAGCGGGGCGGGCAGGCGTGCCTGCCTCATGGCGTCCCCACGCCGGGCTGGCAGGGCAAGGGGCCGATACGGGTGACGGCGCTATCGGCCGCCGGTTGGTAGCGGAAGCTGGCGCTGCAGGCGCTGGCGCCGCTGCCGGCCTGCAGGTGGTTCTGTTCCTGCAAGCCGTCGATAAACACCACGCCGTCATAGCCGACCACCGTCTCCACGCCGCTTTCGCGGTGGCGCACCGGCGTGCCGGGCGCCAGGTGCAGGCCGGCGGCATCGGTCAGTACGATGCTGGCGGCGCGGTAGCGCGTGATCGGGAAGCGCAGCAGCAGCCCGCTCAAGTTGCGCGGCGCCACGCTGGCAAGGGTGGTGCCGACGTTGATGTCGGCGCCGACATTGGTCACGTCCAGCGCAATGCGGTTGGCGGTGAAGGGGTTCAGGTTGGGCACCAGCAGGTAGCCGCCGCTATTGGTTTTGCCCAGCACCCGGTTGTCGTGCACCACGGGCAGGCCTTCCAGCGCGGCCGAGACCAGCGCGAAGCCGTTGCCCACGCTGCGCGCCGCCGCCAGCGTGCCGTCCATGAGCACCACGGCGCCTGCCAGCTCCAGCGCCACGCTTTCGGATTGGCCGCTTTGCTGCACGATGGCGCTGGCCTGGCCGTAGCGGCCCAGGTACTGCATCTGCGCCTGGCGATAGGTGCTGCTGCCGATGGCGCCTTGCTGCACCGACCAGCCGGTGCCGCCCTCGAAATCGGGCGGGCGCACCAGGCTGAAATTGTGTTGCCGGCTGCCGTTCTGGCGGCCGGCGTTGACGCTGGCCGAGGTGCGTTCGCCAAAGGTGGTGGACAGGCTGAAAAAGAGCGCCTTGTTGCTGCGCTGGCGATAGTCCTGGAAGGCCGATACGGTCAGGAACAGGCTGCGCCCCAGGTAGGTCGAAACGGAAACCGAGCCAATGCGCGCCGGCGCCGCCTGCGGCGTGTCGAAGGCAATGTAGCTGAGGGCGACGCTGCTGCCCTGGCCCAGCGCCATGCTGACGGCGGCGCGGTCGGTGCGGCGCGCCGGCTGCGTGCCGTCGGCGTTGGCCAGGTCCTGGTAGCGCGCATCGGCGCGCAGCGCGGCCAGGTCAACGCTGAAGCGGCGGCTGATGTACTGGTAGCCGAGGCCGGCCTGTTTGCCGCCTTGCCTGCTGACTGCGGTGTTGGCGCTCAGCACACCGGCCTGGCCCAGGCCCCACAGGAGGCTGCCGCCGGCCACGGCGCCGGACGACGCGCCTTCGGCATGCGCCTCCAACGTCAGGCGGTCACTGGCGCCGTAGCGTAGCGACGCGCTGGCCAGCGGCGCTTTGCGATAGGCGAAGGAACGGCTGCCGTATTCGCGCCGCATGAAGCCCGCTTCCACGGAGTATTCGGACAGGCCTTGCGCCAGCAGGCGGGTATCGACGTAGAGCGGCACGTCGATGACATTGCTGCGCCCCATTTCGTCGCGCGTGACGACGGTGGCCTGGCCGGCGCCGCTGAAGCCCGCGACGCGGTTCACCACATAGGGCCCGGCCGGCACACTGGTGCCGTATTGCTGGATGCCGTTCACGTACACGCTCAGCGCCGAGGGCACGAGCGCGCTGCCTTTCACCGAGGCCACCGGATAGGTCAGCAAATCGGGCCGCAGCTCGAAGCTCTTGCGCCATTGGATGCCGCCAAAGCGCAGCGCGCGGCTCCACGGCAGGGAAGAGGTGATGGCGTCGCCCACTTTCACGGTGCGCAGGGTGTCCGGGTCGGAGCTGCTCCACGCGCTTTCATAGCGCAGGTAGTCGTTGCCCTCGCGCGTCATGGTGAGCAGGCCGGTGCTGGAGAAAACACCGTGGTCGTTGAAGTAGCGCAGTTCATTGAAGGCGATCGCCGAGCGCTGCGGACGGACCTGGCCGATGATGTCGTAGTTCAGCACGAAGCCCGGCGTGGCGCGCTGCTGCGGCGGCTTTTCGCCCAGGCGCGCGTCGAGCCGCAGCGGTTCGCGCAATGCGTCGTCCAACTGCAGCGCGATGCGCTGGCGCGCGCGGTCGTAGTCGTAGCGCAGGCCGGGCAGGGCGCCCAGCTCCACCTCCTCCTCTTCGCCGCGCAAGCCGAAGCGGCGCACGTCGATGCCGAGCAGGCGCAGGTTGGCCGTGCTGGTGCGCAGGCCGCCCGCGCCCTCCCGGAACCGCAGCAACTGTCCGCTCGCTTCGCCGTTCACACTCACCTCCAGGAATAAATCCACCGTGGCCGGCGCGATGGTTTGCCGCCCCGGCGTTTGCACCTGCGCGCCCGCAGTCCTTGCCGCCGGAACCAGGGCCAGGGCCATGGTCAGCAGCGCGTAAGCGGCGGCGCCATGCCGGGCGCTCACCGCGTCACAGGCACCGTAAGCGACGCAGGCTTGCCATTCACCTGCGCCTCAACCTGCACTTCCGCTGCCAGCGCGGTGGCGGCGGGCAAAGGCAGCAGCCATTCGCGCGTGCGGCCTGGCAGCACATAGCCGAACAGGCCTTTACTGATCTCGTGCCCCGCGCCGCCGGGCGCGGCCAGCTTCATGGCGCCGATCTGCGCGTGCATGCCGCCGCTGTTGGCGATGGACAGCATCCACCCGGCCTCGGCGCGGAACAGGCGCCAGGCCAGGCGCGGCTGCTGCGGCTCGCCGGCCGGCCGCATGAACAGCGGGATCGAATAGCGCAGGCGGAAATCCACGCCCGCCGCCTGCGGCTCGCCTTCGCGCGTGATTTCGTCGATCAGCACGCGGTAGGTGCGTTCCTCTTGCGCCGCCGGGCCAAGCCGGATCAGGCGTATCAATTGCGTTTCGCCGGGAGCGACCTGCACCAGCGGCGGGCTGGCGGCGACATCCTGCGTTGGCACCAGCACATCCTCGCCGCCCTTCTGGTCCCAGCTATACACGCGCACCTGGCCGAAGATCGGCGCCTCGCCGGCATTGCGCAACTGAAGCGCGGTGGCGCTTTGCTCGCCGCGCAGCAGCAGGGAAACCGGGGAAATCTGCAGGCTGGCCGCGCCCGCAGCGGCGGCCAGCATGGCAAGGAGGAGCAGGAGCGCCAGCCTGCGCATGCCTTAGAAATACACCGTCGCAGTGATGGTGGAACGATAGGTGTCCGGCATCGGCGTGGTCTGGGCCGGTACCTGGCCGTACACGGTCAGCGGCTGGGCATTGCCGTTGCCGGTGCCGCCCACGGTGTCGGTGCCCTGGGTATCGCCCCACAGGGTGGCGCCGGCGGTCTGGAACAGGTTGAAGGCCACGGTGGCGGTGTTGCCGCCGGTGCCGCTCATATAGCGGGTGGTGCCGGTGGAACCGCTACCACTGCCGGCGCTCAGGCCGACGTTATACGGCGTGGTATTGGTGCAGGTGACGCTCAGCGAGGTATTGACGTTGACGGCGGTGTTCAACACGCCTTGCGACTGGCCAAAATCCAGGGCCGAGGCCGAGATCACGCAATTGGCGATGATCTTCATCGACACGTCGAACGTGGTGGTGCCGGTGCCGTTGTTATACGTGGCGGCAAAGCCTGGAACGAAAGTGTTCAGGACAAGAATGATGCCGACAATGCTCAGTTTGACGCGTAACATGATTCCTCCAGCCAAGGGGGCGTGTCACGGTTGATACGGCGGCTTCAGGGGCGCACGAACCAGGACCAAACAAGGGGGGCGGCCACGTATCTCAGTTGGGGACAGCAGCCTGGAATCGAGTATATCTGGACGGAAAAAGACGTGATTTTGCCGGCGGCGAAAGGGCTTTTGCTGGCGGTGAAAAATCGCATTTGTTCTACACAAATGCAACAGCAAATCACTTTTTCCCGGCTTTTTCCGGCTTCGGTAGCTGGACCAGGCGGGTGCCGGCCAACTGGTCGTGCAGGAACTGGCGGTCCTTGTTGAGGAAGGCGGTCAGGGACCAGGCCAGTATGCCGCCGAGCAGCGCGTACAGCGCATGCCAGCGCTCCAGGTGCAGCAGGTAGTCGAGCAGGATGGCTGGCACCACCCACAGCCAGGCCAGCAGGTAGCGCAACATGGCGGTGCCAACCGGCAAGCTGGCAAAGCCCGGACGCACCAGTTTGATGCGCCAGGTTTGCATGGCCAGGGTCTGGCCCTTGCGCGTCCACTGGTGTACAAAATAGATGCCCAAGACGACAAAGACGGTGGCCTGGCGGATATGCCAGGCGAACGGGGTAATGGCCGCCTGGGTGGCAAACTCCACGATCAGCAGTGGCAGGAAGAGGGCGGCGACCGCCAGCAGGATTTCGTAGATCATCGACGTCAGGCGGCGCTTGACGGTCGGGACAGCGTTATTTGCTTGCATTCGGGACCACGGTAGGGGCGCTAGGCGCGGCGGGTGGAGTGGCGGCCGGCGCGGCGTCGCCTGCCGCAGCCGGGCTGGCTGCGGGCGCTGTCGACGGCGCGGTGGCGCCCGGCACAGCGGCGGACGGGGCGGCGGCCGGGACCAGGGTGGCGCTTTGCGCACTGCCCGGCGGCACCACGGCGGGCGAACCCTGCGGCAAGCCAATCGGCGCTGGCGGCACGGTGCCCGGCGGCACGGTGCCCGGCGCCGGTACCAGGCCATGGCCGGCCGCCTTGACCGGGGCTGGTGTCCTGGCGGCGGCCTGGGCCGGGGTTGGCGTTTTCGCTACCTGGGCCTTCTTGGCGGCGCCGGCTTCCGCCAGGGCTTTCTTGGTTTCTTCCGGCAAATTCTTGTACTGCTCCCACTCCGCCGCGCGCTGGCCGGGCGGGGTGGCTTTCTTCTGCGCGCGCGCAAAGTTCTCGCGCACCGCCTTGCGTTCGGCCGGGGTGAGGGCGATCCACTCGTGCATGCGTTCCTGCACGCGCTCCTTATCCGCCGGCTTCATCTTGGCCAGGCGGTTGGCGATGGAAATCCATTTTTGCTTGCGCACCGGGCCCAGTTCTTCCCAGGTCGCCTGCAAAGGCGCCAGGGCTTGCTGCTGGGCTGGCTTGAGGTCGGACCAGTGCGGTTTTTCACCGACTGGCTTGGCGGCATCGGCGGTAGCGGAGGCGGTCGATGGCGCGGTGGTGGCGTGCGACGCAGGACGGCTCACCAGCCAGACGGCGGCAGCAATCGCCGCGCCCAGCAGGGCGAGCGCACCAGCAATCCATTTTTTCCTACCGCTGACACGCGCCATACTTATTGCTCGCGAGTTTCGAGGTAGGCGCCAAAGCCTTGGTCAAGGTAAGCCGACAGGGGCAGCTCATCGGACAGCACGGCGGCGTCCATTTCTGCCAGTTCCACGATCGATTGCTGTTGTTCGTACTGGTACACGCCGACCAGGCCGCCCATTGCCAGCAGCAAGGGCAGGGCCACGCTGACGCGGGTGAACCAGGCAAACGGATTGGCAAAGAAAGCGCCGCCGCCAGCCACGGCCAGGGCCGTTGCGCTCACGCGCACGCGCGCCGGCGCATCGGCCTTTTTGCGAGCCAGGGCAGCGTGTCGCGCCGCAGCAAGGCGATCCGCAGTCGAGGCTGGCAGATCGTCGAGCTTTTCATTGAGCGCGCGCCGCACGTTGTAGGCAAAGTTGGTATCTTCGGTGTTCATAACTTAATTCCCTTGGCTTTGAGCGATTCAGCGAGAGTGTGTGTGGCTCGCGAGCAATGCGTCTTAACGCTCCCTTCGGAACATCCCATCGCTTCGGCAGTTTCCGCTACGTCCATGTCCTGCCAGTAACGCATGAGGAAGGCTTCTCGTTGACGCGTAGGCAGTTTTTGCACTTCTTCTTCAATAATCTGCAAGATCTGTGCCCGTTCTACCTGGTCTGCACTCGACTCGGCCGCCTGGGAACCCTGTTCAGCCTCGTAGGACTCAAGTATATCAAAGTCCTCATGCTCTTCCTGGCTGGGTCCCAGACCCGAAAACAGGCTGACCCAGGTGTTGCGGACTTTTTCTCGTCGGAAATAGTCGAGGATCGTGGTCTGCAGGATGCGCTGGAACAGGGCGGGCAGTTCGGCCGCCGGCTTGTCGCCATACTTCTCAGCCAGCTTGATCATTGCATCTTGAACAATGTCCAGGGCGGACTCGTCCTTCCGGACGGCGTATACCGCTTGCTTAAATGCGCGGCGCTCGACGCTTTCGAGGAAATCCGATAATTCTTTGTCTGTGGCCATTGCGTCGGAAAGAGGGCTGCGCGCTGCTGTTTATCTGAACAATCCGGCATTTTAACAAAAATTGCAGAATAAGCTTGACCATTATGGTGCAACGCAGTAACGTTAAGGACGCTTTGCACACCACAAAGCTCCCCGGTTCTTCGGGACAGGCACACAAAGCCGTTTCGAAAAACCAGCTTTCTATTGTCAGCAGTTTGCTCTAACCCGTGCCACAAGCGCGAGAGGTAGGCTAGAAACCGCTGCAAAACTCCAGCCAAACGAGTTGCGTTTAGCACCGGCTTGTACTCCAGCTACGCATGGGGGAAGGGTCAGTGTCACCGCAGAAAGAAGGGAAGCTGAGAGTCGTGCACGGTGATGCCCACTTCGCTAGGCAAGAGCATCCAATCAATCTCCTATGGACCTTGAAAGGATTGTTTCATGAATACCGAAGCTCCCATCACGGGCGCCGAGATCCTCGTTCGTTGCCTCGCAGAAGAAGGCGTCGAACATGTCTTTGGCTATCCCGGCGGCGCCGTCCTGTATATCTACGACGCCATCTTCAAGCAAGACAAATTCCAGCACATCCTGGTTCGCCATGAGCAGGCCGCTATCCATGCCGCCGACGCGTATTCGCGCAGCTCGAACAAAGTAGGCGTGGCGCTGGTGACCTCCGGACCAGGCGTGACCAATGCGGTGACCGGCCTGTCCACGGCCTACATGGATTCCGTTCCGATGGTGGTGATTTCCGGCCAGGTGCCGAGCCACGCCATTGGCCAGGACGCCTTCCAGGAATGCGATACCGTCGGCATTACGCGCCCGGTGGTCAAGCACAACTTCCTGGTCAAGGACGTGAAGGACCTGGCGGAAACCGTCAAGAAAGCTTTCTATATTGCCCGCACCGGCCGTCCAGGCCCTGTGCTGGTGGATATCCCGAAAGACATTTCGATGCACAAGCATACGTACTCGTATCCGAAAGAGATCGAGATGCGTTCCTACCGCCCGGTCGACAAAGGCCACGCCGGCCAGATCCGCAAAGCGCTGCAACTGCTGATGACCGCAGAGCGCCCGATGATCTACACCGGCGGCGGCGTGATCCTGGCGCATGCATCGAATGAATTGAATAAACTGGTGGAGAAGCTCGGCTTCCCGGTCACCAATACCCTGATGGGTCTGGGCGGCTCGCGCGCTTCCGATGCCTGCTTCGTCGGCATGCCCGGCATGCATGGCACCTATGAGGCCAACCTCGCGATGCAGAATTGCGACGTGCTGATTGCGATCGGCGCCCGCTTTGACGACCGCGTAATCGGCAACCCGAAGCACTTCAGCCAGAACCCGCGCAAGATCATCCACATCGACATCGACCCCTCGTCGATTTCGAAGCGCGTGAAAGTGGACATTCCGATCGTCGGCAACGTGAAAGACGTGCTGGTCGAACTGCTGTCGCAGCTTGAAGCGAGCGAGCAGCGTCCGAACGGCGCCGCGCTGAAAGACTGGTGGAAGCAGATCAACGAATGGCGCGGCCGTAAGTGCCTGGCCTACGCCACCTCCGACCTGGTGATCAAGCCGCAGCAAGTGGTGGAATCGCTGTACGACATTACCAAGGGCGACGCCTTCGTCACCTCCGACGTCGGCCAGCACCAGATGTGGGCAGCGCAGTACTACCGCTTCGACAAGCCGCGCCGCTGGATCAATTCCGGCGGCCTGGGCACCATGGGTGTCGGCCTGCCGTACGCCATGGGCGTGCAGATGGCCAATCCGGATGCGACTGTCGCCTGTATCACCGGCGAAGGCTCGATCCAGATGAACATCCAGGAACTGGCGACCTGCAAACAGTACCGCCTGACGCCGAAGATCATCCTCTTGAACAACCGCTTCCTGGGCATGGTGCGCCAGTGGCAGCAGATCGACTACGGCTCGCGCTATTCCGAGTCCTATATGGATTCGTTGCCGGACTTTGAAAAGCTGGCCGAGGCCTATGGCCACGTCGGCATGCGCATCGAGAAACCGGGCGACGTGGAAGGCGCGCTGAAGGAAGCCTTCGGCATGAAGGACCGCCTGGTGTTCATGAACTTCATTACCGACCAGAGCGAGAACGTGTGGCCGATGGTGAAAGCCGGTAAAGGCCTCTCCGAAATGCTGCTTGGCTCGGAGGACCTGTAATCATGCGACACATTATTTCTGTACTGCTTGAAAACGAAGCGGGCGCGCTGTCCCGCGTGGTGGGCCTGTTCTCCGCGCGCGGCTACAACATCGAAACGCTGACCGTGGCGCCGACCGAAGATGCGACGCTGTCCCGCATGACCATCGTCACCACCGGCTCGGACGACATCATCGAACAGATCACCAAGCACCTGAACCGCCTGATCGAGGTGGTGAAGGTGGTGGACCTGACCGAAGGCCAGCACATCGAACGCGAACTGATGCTGATCAAAGTGCGCGCCGTCGGCAAGGAGCGTGAAGAGATGAAGCGCACCGCTGACATTTTCCGCGGCCGCATCATCGATGTCACCGAAAAGACCTACACCATTGAGCTGACGGGCGCCAAGAGCAAGCTGGACGCCTTCATCGATTCGATCGACCGCACTGCGATTCTTGAGACCGTCCGTACCGGCGGCTCCGGCATCGGCCGCGGCGAACGTATCCTCAAAGTTTAATTTACTGAATTCACATCCAAGGAATGACCATGAAAGTTTTCTACGACAAAGACGCTGACCTCTCCCTCATCAAAGGCAAAAACGTTGCTATCATCGGCTACGGCTCGCAAGGTCACGCGCACGCGCAGAACCTGACCGAATCCGGTGTGAACGTGACCGTCGGCCTGCGCAAGGGCGGCGCCTCGTGGCAAAAGGTGGAAGCGGCCGGCCTGAAGGTCGCGGAAGTGAATGAGGCGGTGAAGAACGCCGACGTCGTGATGATCCTGCTGCCGGACGAGAATATCGCCCAGGTTTACAGCGAAAACGTCGAACCGAACATCAAGCAAGGCGGTGTGCTGGCTTTCGCTCACGGCTTCAACGTGCATTACGGCCAGGTTGTGCCGCGCGCCGACCTGGACGTGATCATGATCGCGCCGAAGGCCCCTGGCCACACCGTGCGCGGCACCTATCGCCAGGGTGGCGGCGTGCCGCACCTGATCGCTGTGTACCAGGATAAATCCGGTTCGGCACGCGACATCGCCCTGTCGTATGCTTCGGCGAATGGCGGCGGCAAGGCCGGCATCATCGAAACCAACTTCCGTGAAGAGACCGAGACCGACCTGTTCGGCGAACAAGCGGTGCTGTGCGGTGGTGCGGTGGAACTGATCAAAGCTGGTTTCGAAACCCTGGTGGAAGCCGGTTACGCGCCGGAGATGGCGTACTTCGAATGCCTGCATGAGCTGAAGCTGATCGTTGACCTGATCTATGAAGGCGGCATCGCCAACATGAATTACTCGATCTCCAACAATGCGGAGTACGGCGAGTATGTGACCGGCCCGAAAGTGGTGACTTCCGCCACCAAGGATGCGATGCGCCAGTGCCTGAAAGACATCCAGACCGGCGAATACGCCAAGAGCTTCATCCTCGAGAACAAAGCCGGCGCACCGACTTTGATCTCCCGCCGCCGCCTGACCTCCGAACACCAGATCGAGGAAGTAGGTGCCAAGCTGCGCGCCATGATGCCATGGATCGCGAAGAACAAGCTGGTAGACCAATCCAAGAACTGATTGTCCCTAGAAGCAAGTTCAACGGCCCCTCGGGGCCGTTTTTTTTGGGGGGCGGAAAAACCGGAAAACCGGAAAACCAGGGTACGACCCTTAGGGTCGGACCCTGGTTTTCCGGTTTCTTCGGTTTTAAGAGGCTTTACTTCAACGCTTCAGTGAGCACGCGGCCTTCGGCGCCGGCTGGTGGGCGGACGTTCAGCAGGTAGGCGAGGGTGGGGGCAATGTCAACTACTTCGGCGTATTGGCCGTAGTGGCCAGACTTGACCCATGGCTTGCCCATCACAATCAGCGGCACATTCGTATCGTACGCATACGGTGCGCCGTGGGTGGTGCCTTTGCCGCTGGAGAAACCAAAGATCCAGTGCGGCTTCAGCACCACCATCAGGTCACCCGAAATCTGGCGATTCCAGGCGCGGCGCATCAGCATGGAAATGCGGGTGCCGCCACCATTGCCGCCGTTTTCCAACTGCGTGCGGGTGAACACATCCGCCACGCCGTTCTGCGAGAGGATGAAGCGCGCGGCTGCGGTTTCCACTTCCTCACGTTTCAAGCCCTTGGCATCGATCTGCGCGTAGTCCAGGTGCAGGTTCGGAATCGACTGCGCCCTCAAACCCTTTTCCAAGCCGAACTTGGCGTTCAGGTGGGCGTTCAGTTCTTCCACCAGCTTCTTACCATCCACGCGCTGGGCGCCGGTCTTCTGCACATCGCTGGAGAATTCCGGCGTGTTCGGGAAACCGTGGTCGGCGGTCAGCACCACCAGCACATTGTCCATGCCGATACGCTTGTCGAGGTAGGAGAAGAAGTTGGCCAGCATGCGGTCCAGGCGCAGCAGGTGATCGTGCGAGATTTTGCTCTCCGGGCCACTATCGTGGTTGGCCAGGTCGTGCGCGGAGAAGCTGACGCCCAGCAGATCCGGCACACCGGCCGGATTCTTGCCCAGGTTTTCGCCTTCGATTGCGGCTTGTGCGAATTCGACGGTCAGCTCGTCCAGGAATGGCGAGGACTTCAGCTTCTTGTAATACGCCGCGTCGGTCTTGCCCGAATCGCTGGCCAGCTGCAGGCTCGGCGCGTCGCCATAGTCGCCGGCGTAGGCGGAATCGGCCAGCAGCGGCTTCCACTTCACGCCATAGTAGCGCTCTTGCGGTTTGCCTTCCTGGTACTTCTGCACCCACTTCGGATGTTCCTGCATGTAAAAGGTGGACGACGAGAAGTTGCCGCTTTCTTCCATATACATATAGGCGGTGCCGGTCTTGCCGCCGAGGAGGATCGCGCCGCGATCCTTGCCGGACACGGTGATCACCTTGGATTGCTGGCCGGTGGCGTAGCGCAGTTGGTCGCCCAGGGTGTCGACGCGCAGGTTGGCCGGCGAGGTGCCGTCATGCGGGTCGGTCTTTTCGTTGTTCAGGTATTTGTGCGCGGTGTCCTCGGTGCAGTACATGCTGCCGCCATCGACCGGGTTGACCCAGTTGTTGCCGATGATGCCGTGCTGGTAAGGATAGGCACCGCTCAGGATGGCGGCGTGGCCGACGGCGGTCACGGTGATGCCGTGCGCCTGGTGCGCATTGCTGAACCACGCACCCTGGTCGAGCAGTCGACGGAAGCCGCCCTGCGTGAACTGGTGGCGATAGCGGGTCACTTGTTCCTGCGGCAGGCCGTCAACGGCCATCACCAGGACGAGTTTAGGTTGTGCAGGCTGTTTGGCCGGGGCCGCGTGGGCGCCGAACGTGGCCGCCAGGGCCAGTGCGGGAATCAGGTACTTTGCCATTTTCCTTGTTCATGAATGGAGTGGACGACTCGTGATAATGCCACAAGGCGGGTGTTAGGTAGACGACACATTTGTATCAGTTTCAGTTACATTCGAGCTTTGACGAATCCTACGTGAGGAATTTGCATGTTCAAGTCCCTGGTCTTGCTGGCGATGTTCGGTTCTGCGCAAATGGTGATGGCAGAGACGCTGCCTACCGAAAATTCGCTCGTCACTGTAACGGCGGTTGGTACGGTCAGGGCGCCGAACGACGAAGCGCAGCTGGTGTTTGGCTATGAGGAGCAGGGCAAGGATAAGGCAGCGCTGGCATCCAGCGTCAATCTACGCCTAAAGCAAGGCATCGCCGCTTTGAAGAAGGCTGACCCGAATGCGCGCCTTTCGCTGGAGAGCTATCGGACCTACGCTGTTTATGACGAAGTCGCTGCCCGCACCCAGAAGCGCGATGCACAGCAAGTTGGCTGGCGCGTCAGCCAGCAGGTTCGCATGGTCACCGGTGACTTTGCCGTTCTGCAGGCGACCGTGGCGGCGATGCAGAAAGTCCTGGTGCTCCGGAGCGTCAACTTCGGCCTGAGCGAAGAGACCACCAGGAAACTGGAGCAGAGACGGGTAGAGGCGGCATACCGCAGCCTGGAAGAGCAAGTCGGCTTTATTGCCGGCGCGATGCGGCGCCCGGTCGCCGATGCGAAGTTGGAATCGCTCGATTTTGGCGCTACGTCGGTGGACAGGGTTTATGTCACAGGCAGTAATGTGAAGCGCGAAGACCTGGGTGAGGTGGAGGAGCCAAGCTTGCAGCCAGGGGAAACGAAACTGGAATTGCGCGCGACCGCAAAAGTACGCTTCAAGTAAACGGCGTGTTACAAACGCTCACCAACTGGTGCTAACCGGCCGGGGGAATTCAGTTAAAGTGCCCCCATTGCAATTTAGGAGAACAACAATGACCGTCCTGAAAACCGTAGCTGCTGCCGCCCTGGTACTGGGCACCCAAGCTGCTTTCGCCCAATCCGTGCCGACCGCCGGCGCCACCGTCATCGTGCCTGCTTATGGTGAAGTCACCGCGCCGAACGACCAGGCCGTGGCCATGCTGGCGATTGAGGAGCAGGATAAGGACAAGGCGGCCGCCGCCTCCCGCGTCAACCAGAAGATCAAGCAGGGCCTGGATATCCTGAAGAAGGAAGACCCGCAGGCCAAGCTGAAAACCCAGGGCTACTACACCTATCCAGTGTATCCGGAAGACCGTCCGCTGCCGCCGGGCGCCACCGCCAAGCCGCGCCTGCCGACCGCGTGGCGCGTGGGCCAGTACGTGCAGATGACCACGACCAATATCTCGGTGCTGCCAAAGACCGTGGCATCGGTGCAGAAGGTGCTGACCCTGAACGGCCTGTCCTTCGGCCTGAGCCCGGCCGCCACGCGCAAGCTGGATGATGCGCGCATCGCCGCCACTTACAAGAACCTGAACGAGCGCATTTCCTCGATCGCCTCCGCCATGGGCCGCCCGGTGACCGACGCCGTGCTGGACACCATTGATTACGAAGGTTCCGGCAACTACGCCGGTGGCGGCGCCGAGCGCGCGCCGGCGCCGATGATGATGCGCGCCAAAGCCGCTGAGATGGACCAGGCTGTGGCCGAGCCAAGCTTCGAGCCCGGTGAAACCACGCTGGAAATGCGTGTAGTTGGCAAAGTAAAGTTCAAGTAGCACCCGCCTACGGCCGAGCCCGTGTCAACCTGCGTCCCTAGGGGCCAAGGTTGACACGGGCTCGCCCATTGCGGCGTGCGGTGTGTCCTCTATAATAGGGGCCGGACTAATATTGAAATTACAAAGGTATGGCCAAATTCCCTCGACGTCGCTCTAAGAACGCTGCTGGCAAACAATCCTTGTTCAGCCGCTTTGCCCGCCGCAAGGGTGAGGCGGGTGATCGTCCGCGCTCGCGTGGCATCTATCTGCTGCCGAACGCTTTCACCACGGGTGCGCTGTTCTGCGGTTTCTTCGCCATTGTCATGGCGATGAACCAGCGTTTTGAGCATGCGGCGTGGGCAATCTTTGTCGCGATGCTGCTGGATGGGCTGGATGGCCGCGTGGCGCGCCTGACCAATACGCAGAGTGAGTTCGGGGCGCAGTACGATTCGCTGTCGGACATGGTGTCTTTCGGCGCTGCGCCGGCGCTGGTGATTTATGAGTTTTCGCTGCGCGGCCTGGGTAAGCTGGGCTGGATCGCGGCTTTTGTGTATTGCGCTGGCGCGGCGCTGCGCCTGGCGCGTTTCAACACCAATATCGAGGTGGTCGATAAGCGCTACTTCCAGGGCCTGCCTTCGCCGGCTGCTGCGGCGCTGATCGCTGGTTTCGTTATGCTGCTGACCGATCTGGAAGTGCCAGCTGTGATCTATCCGTGGCAGGGCTGGGTGCTGGCGGTGTTTGCTGGCCTGAGCATGGTGTCGAATGTGCCGTTCTACAGCTTCAAGGACATCAATTTCCGCAAGTCGGTGCCGTTTATCGCGGTGTTCCTGATTGCGATGTTCTTCGCGTTGATTTCGATTGATCCGCCGAAGGTGCTGTTCGTGCTGTTCGTGGCGTATGGCCTGTCGGGCTACGTGATCTATGCGACGCGTCTGGTGCGCGGCAATCCAGTCAAGCTGATCGAGAAGAGCAGCGAGCCGGGCGACCAGAAAGACGCGTAACGCCCCCTGGGGCGGAAAATTTCAAGGAGCTGCTCCATGGATAACCGCCTCATCATCTTCGATACCACCTTGCGCGACGGCGAGCAATCGCCGGGCGCTTCCATGACCCGCGAGGAAAAGGTCCGCATTGCGCGCCAGCTTGAGAAGCTGCGGGTGGATGTGATCGAGGCGGGTTTCGCCGCTGCTTCACAGGGCGATTTTGAATCCATCCGGGCCATTGCCAGCGCCGTGCGCGAGCCGGTGATTTGCTCGCTGGCGCGCGCCAATGACCGCGATCTGGCCTGCGCTGCCGAAGCATTGGAGCCGGCTGCGCGCAAACGCATCCACACCTTCATCGCTACTTCGCCGCTGCATATGAAGATGAAGCTGCGCATGGAGCCGGAGCAGGTACTGGAGCAGGCCAAACTGGCGCTGCGTTTCGCGCGCAAATTCACCGACGATATCGAATTCAGCCCTGAGGACGGCAGCCGCTCGGAAGAGGACTTCCTGTGCCGGGTGCTCGAGTCGGTCATCGCCGAGGGTGCGACCACCATCAATTTCCCCGATACGGTGGGCTATGCGGTGCCGGAACTGTATGGCGAGACGATCCGCCGCCTGCGCGAGCGCATTCCCAATTCCGACAAGGCGGTGTGGTCGGTGCATTGCCATAACGACCTTGGGCTGGCGGTGGCGAATTCGCTGGCTGGGGTGATGATTGGCGGGGCGCGCCAGGTCGAGTGCACGATTAACGGCTTGGGCGAGCGCGCTGGCAATACGGCACTGGAGGAGGTGGTGATGGCTTTGCGCACGCGCGGGGCGTATTACAACCTTGAATGCGGTATCGATACGACGCAGATCGTTGCGGCGTCGAAGATGGTGTCACAGATTACCGGCTTTGCGGTGCAGCCGAACAAGGCGGTGGTGGGGGCGAACGCTTTTGCCCATGCTTCCGGCATCCACCAGGATGGCATCCTGAAGGCGCGCGAGACTTACGAGATCATGCGGGCGGAGGATGTGGGCTGGACGGCCAACCGGATCGTGCTGGGCAAGCTGTCCGGCCGCAACGCGTTCAAGCAGCGCTTGCAGGAGTTGGGTATCGAGCTCGATTCGGAGGCGGAGGTGAATGCGGCGTTCTCGCGCTTCAAGGAGCTGGCGGACCGCAAGGCGGAGATCTTCGACGAGGACATCATGGCCCTGGTGAGCGATGAGGAGGCTGCCGCAGGCGGCGAGCATTACCGCTTCGTTTCGCTGGCACAGCGCTCAGAGACGGGCGAGCTGCCGTTCGCGCGCGTGGTGTTCTCGATCGAGGGTGTTGAGCATGCGGCCGAGGGCACGGGCGACGGGCCGGTGGATGCCATGGTCAACGCCATCGAGAGCCGCGCGCAGTCGGGCGCTGAGCTGGTGCTGTTCGCCATCAACGGCATCAGCCCCGGCACCCAGTCGCAAGGCGAGGTGACCATGCGCCTGGCCCATTCCGGCCGCATCGTGAACGGCGTTGGCGCCGATCCGGATATCGTCGTCGCATCGGCCAAGGCCTATCTCGCGGGCTTGAACAAACTCCATTCGAAAATAGAGAGGCTTAATCCACAAGTATGAATCTGCGAGCATCTATCGAGGACGTCTTTCAAGGACGGGCGTTTGCGCGCCCACTATTTTATTCACATCCTGGCGGTTTGCGCTTCGAGTTGTCGGAAGGCGGCTCCAATGTGACCATTTTCCTCGATGCGATGCGGAAGGCCAGACAGATTTGCGACGAGGTCTTCGCAAATGCGGCATCCCTGACGGTGATCCTTTCGATATATGGATTTGATAGCCGCTATCGGTATCGCGACGTGGTCCGGGCGCTTCGGGGCGCCGGGGTGGCGATCCCCAGCGAGCGGGAGATATGGTCGGAGACGGATCCTGGTGATGATTTGAGCCGTATTTTCCTCGCCTTCAAAGCGGACAGGAAGTTGCTGGACAATTTTCTTTGGTGCGCCTTTGCCGGGGAGCTTGGTATTGAACCAGGGCCTGGCTGTTCGGTTTACTTGGCTGACTTTAAGGAGCGGCTTTTGGTATTGCCGTATGATTATCGCGGAATGGACGTAGTCGGTCCGGCACATGATCGTCTGGCGAAGCTTTACAGGCAGTTCCATGCTTATTTGCTCGAATACGATTTAGATGTGATGAGGGCGACCTTTGAACCGGGTTAGCCCAAGCTATTTTTTGATATGGATGCCTTTGAATTTCGCCGGGACCGCTATGAGTCGTTCCGTAACTACCAGAATCCGCTGCTCAACCTGAGCGTGGTGGCGCGCTTGCCGGAGTTTCGGCCTTATTGCAAGGCGCGGCAGCTGCCGCCGTTTCACTTTCTGCTGTATTGCTTCTACATGAGCGTGGGGGAGGTTGATAATTTCCTGTATCGCGAGTTCGAGGGGGAGGTGATCAAGATTGATCGCTTCTTTGGCGGCTATACCGTCATCAACCAGGACAACAACCTGAATTACGCGAACTTCGATATTTCGGAGGATCGGGCCGAGTTCATTGCGCGTAGCGTGGCGGCGGGCGAGGTGGCACGGACGACGCGGGAGTTGATCAATACTGGTCGTGATTTGTCGCCGCGCGAGCAGAAGGAGAATATCTATACGACCTGCATGCCGTGGCTGGACCTGCGTGCGATCGAGCATCCGATCTATGCGTACAAGTCGGCGGACATTCCCCTGATCGCGTGGGGCCGCTATAGCGACCTGGCGGGGGACACGATGTCAGTGCCGTTCTGCATCCAGGCCCATCACGGCTTCGTCGATGGCTTCCATGTCCACTTGCTGCTGTCCAAACTGGCCGACCGCATCGCGGCTGAAATCGCGCAGTGATTTGTCTTTGAAGAAGGCCCAGGCTTGCTCGGCGATCTCAAGGTCGCCGTTCTGGCGGCCGGGGAAGCGGTTGAACATGGCGGGATAACGGCGCATGCGGCTTGGCTCTGCGTGGCCGCCGCCTTCAATCTTCAGCAGCGCGACCTGGGTGGCGGCGGGGTCGTTGCCCCAGACCGTGAGCCTGGCTTGCGTGGGTTCGCCGGGGCACTGTGCAAAGGCGTTGGTGCGGACGGGCTGCGCCGGCAGGCCGGCGAGCTTGCGCCATACGTCCACGGTGGCTTCGATGCCAAGCATGGGCGCCATCATGCCGAGCGTGTACCAGCGCTTGCCGCCTTCGTAGGGGATGAACGGGTCGGCGGTGCCGGCGACCACCAGCGCGGAGAGCTGCATGGAGGGCGCTGGGTAGGCGCGCGCGACCGGCATGCCGGCCAGTACGGCACAGAAGGCGGCCAAGCGTGGTGCGAGTTCGACGGCCAGGCGGTAGGCCATCATGCCGCCTTTCGAGACGCCAACCACGTACACGCGGCGCGGGTCGGCGCCGTCTTCGGCAATGGCGCGGTCGATGATGGCGGAGATGAAGCCGACGTCATCCACCTCCGGGTTGCTGGCGATGGCGGCGTAGCCGTCGTTCCAGGCGCGCTTGCCGCGCTGCTTGATGCCGTCCGGGGCGACGACCAGCAACTGTTCGCGTTCCGCAATCCCAAGCCAGAGCGACAAGGGAGAGTAGGGGAAGGCCATGCCCAGCACCTGTTCGGCTGAGGCGCCGCTGCCGTGCAGGACGATGACCAGCGGGCGCGGCCCGGTGGCGCGGCCACGCGGTATGGCCTTCAGGTAGTGGCGCGGCCCCTCGGGGCGGGTGATGCCGACGCGTGTCACCGGCGCGGCTGGGGCGCTGGGCAGGCATTCGCCGATGAAAAACCTGCGCAGGCCCGGACCGATTCCCATGCCTTACTTGACCCGCTGCTTTTCGAGCTTGCGCGCCAGGGTTCGGCGGTGCATGCCGAGGCGGCGCGCGGTTTCGGAGATGTTGAAGTCGGTTTCGGCCAGCACTTTGTGGATATGCTCCCACTCCAGCGTTTTGACGGAGGTGGAGCGGTTGGTCAGCTCCACTTCGGCCACGCCGGCCACGTGGGTGAAGGCGGCTTCGATATCGTCGGTGTTGGAGGGCTTGGCGAGGTATTGGCAGGCGCCCAGCTTGATCGCTTCCACGGCGGTGACGATGCTGGCGAATCCGGTCAGCACCACGATCAGCATGTCCGGCGAATGCGTGTTGAGCGCCTGCACGCAGGCCAGGCCGGAGGTGTTGCCCTCCAGCTTAAGATCGACCACGGCATGCGTGGGCGTGTGCTGTTGCAGCAGGGTGTTGACTTCTTCCAGGTTGCCGGCCCGCAGGACGGTGTAGTCGCGCCGTTCGAAGGAGCGCGCAAGGGTGCGCGCAAAAGCCGGGTCGTCTTCGACGATCAATAACAGGCGCTCGGTGCTCATTCTGTACTTCCTATTCGAGGGCGATGGCCGACAGCGGCAGGCGCAGTTCGACCAGCGCCCCTTGCTGCAGGTTGCGCGCTTCCACGGTGCCGCCCAGGGTGCGGGCGACGTTCACGACCAGGAACAACCCCAGGCCGCTGCCGGGCCGGCCTTTGCTCGACTGGTACGGTTTGCCGAACTTGGCCAGCATGGCCGGGGCGAAGCCGGGGCCACGGTCGCTGACCGCCAGCTTGAGAATATCATCTTCGACCGAGGCGTCCAGCCGCACCCATAACGGCGAGGCTTCCAGCGCGTTGTCGAGCAGATTGAAGATGGTTTGCTTGAGGGCGGATTCGAACACCACGGGAATATCTTCCAGCCGCTCGTCGTCGTATTCGAACGCCACCACCGGGCGGTTGCCGCGCCATTCTTCCAGCAGGCCGTTCATAAAGGCGCGCAGGGTGGTCTTGGACGAATACTCGCCGCGCGTCTCGCCGGCCGACAGCAGGATACCGGTGACAATGGTCTTGCAGCGCTGGAGCTGGGTTTGCATTTCGCGGATTTCTTCCTGCAGGTCGGGATTGCCGGAAAACTCCTTCATGCGCAGCCAGTCGCCCAGCAGGACGGACATGGTGGCCATGGGCGTGCCCAGTTCATGTGCCGCGCCGGACGCCAGCAGGCCCATACGCACGATATGTTCTTCCTCCGCCGCGCGCTGGCGCAGGCGGGCCAGGCGCGCGTCGCCGGCGCGCAGGTTGCCGGTGATGCTCTTGATGAGGATCACCAGCAGGCCGGCGATCAGTAGGAAGCAGATCAGCATGCCCACCACGTACAGGTGGGTGAAGTCGGCCTGCCGGTCCAGCAACGCCGGCAAGGGCTTGGAGAACAGGGCCAGCCCGCCCATGCAGAAACTGGTGATGACGACGATAGTCCAGGTGGCCCAGGCGTCCAGCAGCACGGCCGACAGGATCACCTGCAGCAGGTAGAGGAAGGCGAAGGGGTTGGTGGTGCCGCCGGAGAAATGCAGCTGCGCGGTGAGCGTGGCCACGTCGACCAGCAGGGCCAGGAACATTTCGCTATTGGTGACGATGGGGTTTTCCTGCCAGCGCAGGTGGCTGCCGACGTTGAAGGCGATCAGGCAGGCCAGCACCGTCAGCATCTGCGGCATGGGCAGGTTGAGGCCCAGGCCCAGGGCGACCACGGCGATGGTCGTGATTTGCCCCAGTACCGCGATCCAGCGTAGCCGGATCAGGTAAAGCATGTTTTTATGGCCGGTGGCGCTGCCTACGCCTGTTGCGATGGCCAGCGACCTCATTCCGCCCCAGTCCGCCGATTTTTCCGTTTGATTTGCCATGTGAGTCCGATGATCATCAGGGCAAGAGCATACCAAGTCAAGGCGTAGACCAGGTGGTGGTCATTGAATTTGATGACCGTCAGGCCGCCAATTGGCTGGCCGGCCCCGGCGGCGGAGGCTGGGGCAGCGTCGGCATCAATGAAGTAGGGGGCGGCAGGCGCCAGGCCGCGCGCAGCGGCAATCGCCGCCACATCGCGCGAGTACCAGCGGTTGGCAGCAGCATCGTTGGGACGCAGGAAGCCGCCGCCGGGCTGGTTGAGGCGCAACAGGCCGGTGAGGGACGCTTCGCGGGTGCCGGTGCCGGCATTGAATTTGAGGCTGGAGACGTAGCCTTGGTTGACCAGGATGATGTCGCCGTCCGCAGTGCGCAGGGGCGTCATGACCCAGTAGCCGAGGCCATGGTCGGTGGAGGCTTGTACCAGGGTGCTGCGATCGAGCAGGAGGGTGCCGGCAACCTGCACGCGCAGGTATTCGGCATTTTCAGCGGTGAGGGTAGGCCATGCCGCGCGCGGCGGCACGGCCACCGGCGCTGCAAGTGCCCGCTCGTTTACGCGGGCAATCAGCGCATGCTTCCATTGCATGCGATAGACCTGCCAGGTGCCCAGTGCTAAGAACAGGGCGGTGGCGAGCGCGATCCCCACGGCCCACAGTAGGCCTACCCGTGGGGCGGTGGGGCGCGCTGCACTCATGGCGTGTGGTGAGCTGGGTGGGATGCCGCGCCGGCGGCGCCGGCAGCTTCCACGGCGCCAGCGGCATGGTTCATGCCTGGCATCATATTGTGGTTCAAGTGGTACATGACCCAGATCGAACCAACCAGCACGATCACCACCAGGATCAAGGTGAAGATCAGGGCCAGCAGGCTCCAGCCGCCTTCCGTGCGCGAGCTCATATGCAGGAAGTAAATCATGTGCACCACAATCTGCACCGCAGCGAAGCCGAGGATGACGAAGGCGGTGGTGCTCGAGTTCTTGAACACGTTACCCATGACCAGCCAGAATGGAATGGCAGTCAGGATCACCGACAGGATAAAGCCAATGGCGTAGCTTTTCAGGCTGCCGTGGTCATGGCCGCCGTGGTCGTGGCCGTGGCTATGGTCGTGATGTGCGCTCATGGCAGGACTCCCATCAGGTAGACAAAGGTAAAGACGCCGATCCAGATCACGTCCAGGAAGTGCCAGAACATGGAGAGGCACATCAGGCGACGGTTATTGGCTTCGTTCAGGCCGTGCTTTTTCAGCTGGATCATCAGGGTCACCAGCCAGATCACGCCCACGGTCACGTGCAGGCCGTGGGTACCGACCAGCGCGAAGAACGAGGTCAGGAAGGCGCTGCGCTGCGGGCCGGCGCCTTCGTGGATCAGGTGCGAGAACTCATAGATCTCCAGGCCCAGGAAGGCCAGGCCGAACAGGCCGGTGACGGCCAGCCACAGCAGGGTGCTATTCAGCTTTTTGCGCTGCGACTCCAGCATGGCGAAGCCGTAGGTGATCGACGACAGCAGCAGGAAGCCGGTGTTAATGGCGATCAGCTTCAGGTCGAACAGCTCGGCGCCGGACGGACCGCCGGCGAAATTGCGGCCCAGGACCGCGTACGCGATGAACAGCACTGCGAACAGAAGGCAGTCGCTCATCAGGTAGAGCCAGAAGCCGAGCAGGGTGCCGTTTTCCGGATGGTGGTCACGCACGTGGAAGAGATGCTCTTCCTGCGCGGGCGCCGCAGCGCCGTGGGCGTTGATGGCGATATCAGACATTGGCAAGTTTCTCCAGATTGCGGGTGCGCTCATCTTCGGTGCGGATTACTTCTTCCGCAGGGATGTAGTAATCGCGCTTGTAATTGAAGGTGTGGATGACGGAAGCTGCGATGGTCGCGAAGAACGCGATACCGGCAATGATCCACATCTGCCACACCAGGGCGAAACCAGTCGCCGCGCTCAGGCCGGCGATGATGAAGCCAGCAGCGGTGTTGGACGGCATGTGGATCGGGATGAAACCGTCCACAGGGCGCTTGTAGCCGCGACGCTTCATATCGGTCCACGAGTCGTTGTCGTGCACGCGCGGGGTGAAGGCGAAGTTGTAGTCAGGCGGTGGCGACGAAGTCGACCACTCCAGGGTACGGCCATCCCACGGGTCGCCGGTCACGTCGCGCAGTTGGTGGCGACGACGGAAGCTGACGTAGAACTGCACCAGCATGGCGAAGATACCGATGGCGATCAGCACGGCGCCAAAGGCGGCGACCTGGAACCAGATCTGCAGCGAAGTATCTTCGAAGTGGCTCATGCGGCGGGTCACGCCCATCAGGCCCAGCACGTACAGCGGCATGAACGCCAGGTAGAAACCAAGCACCCAACCCCAGAAGGAGATCTTGCCCCAGAATTCGTCCAGCTTGTAGCCGAAGGCTTTCGGGAACCAGTAGTTAATCGCAGCGAACACGCCGAACACCACGCCGCCGATGATCACGTTGTGGAAGTGAGCAATCAGGAACAGGCTGTTGTGCAGCACGAAGTCGGCTGGCGGAACGGCCAGCAGCACGCCGGTCATGCCACCGATAACGAAGGTGATCATGAACGCGATGGTCCACATCATTGGCAGCTCAAAGCGAATGCGGCCACGGTACATGGTGAACAGCCAGTTGAAGATCTTGGCACCGGTCGGGATCGAAATGATCATCGTGGTGATGCCGAAGAACGAGTTGACGCTGGCGCCCGAACCCATGGTAAAGAAGTGGTGCAGCCATACCAGGTAGGACAGGATGGTGATCACCACGGTCGCATAGACCATGGAGGTGTAGCCAAACAGACGCTTGCCGGAGAAGGTCGACACAACTTCCGAGAATACACCGAAGATCGGCAGGATCAGGATGTAGACCTCTGGGTGGCCCCAGATCCAGATCAGGTTCACGTACAGCATGGAGTCGCCGCCCATATCGGCGGTGAAGAAGTGGGTGCCCAGCATGCGGTCCATGGACAGCATGGCCAGTACCACGGTCAGTACCGGGAAGGAAACCACGATCAGCACGTTGGTGCAGAGGGAGGTCCAGGTGAAGACAGGCATCTTCATCAGGGTCATGCCAGGCGCGCGCATCTTGACGATGGTCGCGATCAGGTTAACCCCTGATAGCAATGTCCCGACCCCGGCCACCTGTAGTGACCAGATATAGTAATCGACCCCGACATCCGGACTGCCCATGATGCCCGACAGCGGCGGGTAAGCCAGCCAACCGGTTTTCGCGTATTCACCGACGAACAGCGAGACCATGGTCAGGCCGGCGCCGAAAGCGGTCATCCAGAAGGAGAAGTTATTCAGGAACGGGAAGGCCACGTCGCGCGCGCCGATCTGCAGCGGCACGATGTAGTTCATCAGGCCGGTGACGAATGGCATGGCGACGAAGAAGATCATGATCACGCCGTGGGCGGTGAAGATCTGGTCGTAGTGGTGCGGCGGCAGGTAGCCCATGTTTTCGCCGAAGGCCATGGCTTGCTGCATACGCATCATGAGCGCGTCGGCAAAGCCGCGCAGCAGCATGACGAGACCGAGGATCATGTACATGATGCCGATCTTCTTGTGGTCGATACTGGTGACCCAGTCACGCCACAGCGGACCCCACAGGCGATAGCGGGTCATGGCGCCCATCATAGCCAGGCCGCCCAGCACCACCATGGCGAAGGTGGCGAGCAGGATAGGCTCGTGGTAAGGGATTGCGTCCCAGCTGAGTCGCCCCAGGATAGGGTGGACTGCGTTGGTGTGGTTTTCCATAATCAGTTCTTGCTAGCAGTAGATGCGAGGGCGACGTAGGAGTCGTTCGGCGTGCAGATGCGCGCTTCCATTTCCTTCTTCGTGACGGCATTGCGCACGCGCATGGCGTCTTCCGCCATGGTCTGGGCCATGCAGGTGGTACCAGGTTCAACGCAACGGTTGATGATGGCGCTGTACAGGCCTTCCTCAACGCCGCCGAAGCGTTGCACGGGTTCGCGCTCGCTTGGTTTGGCCAGGGTCATGTAACCGGAGCGGTCCAGGGAGCCGCCTTCGGCCTTGGTCTTGGCAACCCAGGCGTCGAAGTCCGCAGTCGACACGCCGTGGTACTTGAAGCGCATGTGCGAGAAACCAGCGCCGCTGTAGTTGGCGGAGAAGCCTTCGTACACGCCCGGCTTGTTCAGTACCGCGTTCAGGGTGGTGTCCATACCCGGCATGGCGTAAATCTGGCCGGCCAGGGCAGGGATATAGAACGAGTTCATGACCGTGGATGCGGTAATCTTGAAGCGGATCGGGGTGTCGACCGGGGTCACCAGCTCATTCACGGTAGCGATGCCTTGCTCCGGGTAGATGAACAGCCATTTCCAGTCCAGCGCCACCACTTGCACCACCATCGGCTTGTGGGTAGCGGCGAGCGGACGGTTTTCGTCGATGCGGCTGAGCGGGCGATACGGGTCCAGCATGTGGGTGCTGATCCAGGTCAGCAGGCCGAGCACGATGATGATCAGCAGCGGGGCGCCCCAAATCACGAACTCGAGCTGGGTCGAATGGTCCCAATCCGGCGCGTAGGTGGCCTTGGTGTTGTTTTTACGGTAACGCCAGGCGAAGAAGATCGTCAGGGCGATAACGGGTACGATGATGAGCAACATCAGCAACGTGGAAACGGTCACGAGCTGGGCTTGCTGCTTGGCGATATCGCCCGCCGGGTTCATGACGATGGTGTCACAACCGGTCAGGAGAAGTGCCGCTAGGATGAGCAGAATGATAGGCATACGAGACAATCAATGTCCTGGATCAAGAAACTTGCAACTCTATTGAAACTGGACAGATTCCGCGATTGGACATATTGTCCTACTAGCAGGACATATAACAGTTATAAGTGCCGGTGATGACTGCGCCCGGCGTAATAGGAGACAACCAGATGCAAAGCATGACTGTGCCGGCAAACGGCTTTTCTTCGCAGGCAAATTCGGCCGACCAACGCATCGCCCCCGAGGAGATTGCGGTCGGGGTGGTGATTGGCCGCGCTTCCGAATATTTCGACTTCTTCGTGTACGCCATTGCCTCGGTGCTGGTGTTCCCCAAGGTGTTCTTCCCCTTCGCCTCCGCGCTGGACGGGATGCTGTACTCCTTCGTAATCTTCTCATTTGCGTTCTTGGCAAGGCCGCTCGGCACGGTGACCTTCATGGCCATCCAGCAGCGCTTCGGGCGCGAGGCCAAGCTGACCGCCGCGCTGTTCCTGCTCGGTACCTCGACCGCCTGCATGGCCTTCCTGCCGACCTATGGCGACATGGGCATGGCGGCGATCGCCTTCCTGGCCGTGCTGCGCTTTGGCCAGGGCATTGCCCTGGGCGGCTCCTGGGACGGACTGCCGTCGCTGCTGGCCCTGAGCGCGCCGCAGAACAAGCGCGGCTGGTATGCCATGCTGGGCCAGCTTGGCGCGCCGACCGGCTTCATCATCGCCGCCGGGCTGTTTTCCTTCCTGCTGGCCGCGCTGGCGAAGGAGGACTTCCTAGCCTGGGGCTGGCGCTATCCGTTCTATGTCGCCTTCGCGATCAACGTGGTGGCCCTGTTTGCCCGCCTGCGCCTGGTGTCCACTAAAGAGTACGCGCGCCTGCTGGAAGAGCGCGAGCTGCAGCCGACCGACGTCGGTGAGCTGCTCAAGACCCAGGGCCGCAACGTGGTGATCGGCGCCCTGGCCGCGCTGGCCAGTTACGCACTGTTCCACCTGGTGACGGTGTTCCCGCTGTCCTGGATCTCGCTGTACTCCGAGCGCTCGGTCAGTGAATTCCTGCTGATCCAGATAGCCGGCGCGGTGATCGCCGCCGCTTGCATCGTCGCCTCCGGCTGGATTGCCGACCGCGTCGGCCGCCGCCGCACCCTGGGCACGCTGGCCATTATGATTGGCGTGTTCAGCGGCTTCGTCCCCTTGTTGTTGCAAGGAGGCGACACCGGCCAGACCACCTTCATCCTGCTCGGTTTTGCCTTGCTCGGCCTGTCGTATGGCCAGGCCGCCGGCGCCGTGACCGCCAATTTCGAATCGCGCTTCCGCTACAGCGGCGCCGCGCTGACGTCCGACCTGGCCTGGCTGGTCGGCGCCGCGTTCGCCCCGCTGGTCGCGCTCGGCCTGTCTGCCAACTTCGGCCTGGCCTATGTGAGCCTGTACCTGCTGTCCGGCGCCGCCGGTTCGCTGGCGGCGCTCAGCCTCAACCGGGCGCTTGAAATTAAGGATTGATCTTCCGGGGGCTCTTGCTCTTCAGGCAATGTCGGGCTAATGTCGGGCCGCTGTCGTCACCGCCAGCGCCCGATTTTCGCCATATTCAAGGAGAACGCCAGTCTCGAATCATTGAAGTGTCTCGCTGCCGTGCTCGAAGTAGATATCGACACCTTGAAACAGGAGAAATTCATGATCGACACAAACACTGACCACTGGCGCGCCTTGCCGCTGTACCTGAAGTGCTGGTTCTGGTTCAACTTCCTTGCCCCACGGCCGCAGCGCCACGCCGCCCGGCGCGCCATCATCGGCTGCCACGCCATGGGCTATCTTTGCTGCCTTGCCGGCCTGGCCAGCCCACCCGCCCTCGCCGGCGGCCTGATCCTGCTCGCTAACGCTTACCTGTTCCACTTCCTCACCTGGCAGGGCGACAAATACGGCATCTGGTTCGACGCCCCCGACGCTGCGAAAAAAATGGGGACGTACCCCATTTATTTATGGGGGCGCCCCTTTTTGCCCGGGACAGGAAGTGCCGAATCGTCGCCGGGATCGCCCACGATGCAGTTGCTCCTGGTGGCGCGCCGCAGGGTTTCGGTAACTTCGTCGTCGGGTGTGGCAGCGACGAACCGGCGGTAATTCACCAGGCGATCCACCTCACTTTCACCGAGCGACAGGTACAGGGGATGCGGATCAATAAAGCTGGAGGTCGCGCCTTCTGCGTTGGTCCGATAACTTGACCAGCGATAATCGCGAGGATGGTTTACCATGCCGGCCCGCACTGGATTCAGTTCTATATAGCGCATGCAGGTCAGGAAGTAGGTGCCATCGAAGATAATGCAGAGCCTGTATCTGCCTTCCCAGATAGTCCCGCTGCGACCGTATTTCTTGTTGATATAGCCTGCGTAACGCTGGTGCAAGGACTTCATCAAGTGCGGCAGCCCGTCATGCTCATGCGGTGTGATGGCAAAATGGACATGATTGGTCATCAAGACGAACGCGTGAACCTGGCACGATGACTCTTTGGCCAGAATCTCCAGCCAGTGCAAATAGAATTCGCAATCGCCATTGTTAAAGAAGCAGGGGCGTTTGTTGTGCCCCCGCTGGACCAGGTGGACGGGTACATCCGGAATCACAAAGCGGGCTCGACGCGGCATGATTGCTCCCGGAGGGGTGGTGGAACCCCCAGTATGGGCGCACAAGAACGACCGCGTTTTGATGCAAATTAAATGGGGTACGTCCCCATTTTTTCGGTTATACTCCCGTGTCCGGCCTTCCGGCTGGATTTTTATTTAACAAGTAGTTCACGATGTGCAGGGTTGTGAGACTCCGTGCATCGCATGTGAAAGGTAAGAAAATGACCGTTGAAAACATCAACAAGTCGGCCATCATCGCTGACAACGCCCGTGGCCAAAACGACACCG
The DNA here is from genome assembly GCA_046523935.1 of Massilia sp. SR12. Classification (GTDB taxonomy): domain Bacteria; phylum Pseudomonadota; class Gammaproteobacteria; order Burkholderiales; family Burkholderiaceae_D; genus Rugamonas. Next base: position 214,936 of record CP159586.1, read on the forward strand.
GCTCCCCAGAAGTGCAAGTTGCTCTGCTGACCGCTCGTATCAACGAACTGAACGGCCACTTCAAAGCACACTCCAAAGATCACCACTCCCGTCGTGGCCTGATCATGATGGTTAACCGTCGTAAGTCCCTGCTGGCTTACCTGAAGAACAAAGACGCAACCCGTTACCGCGACCTGATCGCTAAACTCGGCCTGCGTAAGTAATTCTTGCGTATCCCGGTTTAAACGAGAAATGCCTGCGCCAGTTCGCTGCCGCAGGCATTTTGACATTTTGGGCCGGTAGTTTTCTTGCAGTAAAGCAGTAAAACGGCCTTCCGGCCGTTCGTGGTGAGGTGCTACGACAGCTCCTGAAAATCTGTCGGCTAAAGAGAAAGAGGGATAAACCCATGTTTAACAAAGTAACGAAGACCTTCCAGTACGGCCAACATACCGTGACCCTGGAAACTGGCGAAATCGCTCGCCAGGCCTCTGGCGCGGTAATGGTATCGGTGGACGACACCGTGGTACTGGCAACCGTGGTGGCGCGTAAAGACGCAAAACCAGGCCAGGACTTCTTCCCATTGACCGTCGACTACCTCGAGAAGACCTACGCAGCGGGTAAAATCCCTGGCGGCTTCTTCAAGCGCGAAGGCCGTCCTTCTGAAAAAGAAACCCTGACTTCCCGTCTGATCGACCGTCCGATCCGCCCTCTGTTCCCAGAAGGCTACATGAATGAAGTGCAAGTGATCATTCACGTTCTGTCGGTCAACCCAGAGATCGACCCTGACATCGCCTCGATGATCGGTGCTTCCGCCGCCCTGTGCGTGTCCGGTGTGCCGTTCAACGGCCCAATCGGCGCCGCTCGCGTGGGCTACAAGGATGGCCAGTACATCCTGAACCCAACCGCTTCCCAGCTCAAAGACTCGCAGATGGACCTGGTGGTTGCCGGTACCGAATCCGCCGTGCTGATGGTGGAATCCGAAGCGCAACAACTGTCCGAAGAAATCATGCTGGGCGCCGTTGTTTACGGCCACGAGCAGATGAAAGCTGTTATCGACGCGATCCACGAACTGGTGCGCGACGGTGGCAAGCCTGAGCAAGTGTGGACCGCCCCTGCCAAGAACGAAGCCCTGATCTCCAAGGTTGCCCAGTTCGCAGAAGCGAAGATCAACTCTGCTTACCAGACCAAAGACAAACAAGCCCGTACCGACAAGCTGCGCGCCATGTCCGCTGAAGTTGCTGCCGACCTGGCCGCCGACGCAGCTGCCAACGGCGTCGACGCTCCGAACTCGGTAGAAGTCGGCAACATCCTGTTCGACATGGAAGCCAAAGTAGTGCGCTCCCAGATCCTGCAAGGCGAGCCACGTATCGACGGCCGCGACACCAAGACCGTGCGTCCAATTTCGATCCGTTCGTCCGTGCTGCCACGTACCCACGGTTCCGCACTGTTCACCCGTGGTGAAACCCAGGCACTGGTCGTAGCGACCCTGGGCACCGCCCGTGACTCGCAGAAGATCGACGCGCTGATGGGTGAGTACACCGACGACTTCATGCTGCACTACAACATGCCTCCGTTCGCCACCGGCGAAACCGGCCGTGTTGGTACCCCTAAGCGCCGCGAAATCGGCCACGGCCGCCTGGCCAAGCGCGCACTGATCGCCGCCCTGCCTAACCCGGAAGACTTCTCGTACTCCGTGCGCCTGGTATCGGAAATCACCGAGTCCAACGGCTCCTCGTCGATGGCTTCCGTCTGCGGCGGCTGCCTGGCACTGATGGACGCTGGCGTGCCGATGAAAGCACACGTGGCGGGTATCGCCATGGGCCTGATCAAGGAAGGCGGCCGTTTCGCCGTTCTGTCCGACATTCTGGGTGACGAAGACCACCTGGGCGACATGGACTTCAAGGTCGCTGGTACCTCCGCTGGTATCACCGCACTGCAGATGGACATCAAGATCCAGGGCATCACCAAGGAAATCATGCAAGTGGCACTGGCGCAAGCCAAAGAAGGCCGCGAGCACATCCTGGGCGAAATGCAAAAAGCCATGCCGAACGTGAAGACCGAACTGTCGGACTTCGCACCACGCCTGATCACCATCAAGATCAACCCAGAGAAGATCCGTGACGTGATCGGCAAGGGCGGCGCCGTGATCCGCGCGCTGACCGAAGAAACCGGCACCCAGATCGACATCAGCGACGACGGTATCGTCACCATCGCTTCGGTTGATGCATCCGCTGGCCAGGAAGCCAAGCGCCGTATCGAAGAACTGACCGCTTCCGTAGAAGTGGGCAAGACCTACGACGGTACCGTGCTGAAACTGCTGGACTTCGGCGCCATCGTCCAAGTCATGCCTGGCAAAGACGGCCTGCTGCACATCTCGCAGATCGCCAACGAGCGTGTGAACGCCGTTGCCGACTACCTGAAGGAAGGCCAGCAAGTGCGCGTGAAGGTCCTGGAGACCGACGAGCGCGGCCGCCTGAAACTGTCGATGAAAGCTGCCGCTGAAGAAGCTGCAGCCGCCGCACAGTAAGCGGTAGCACCCCTCTAAGAGCCGCCAGCGCGAAAGCCCTGGCGGCTTTTTTATGAGTACTCAAACAAGGCAGGGGACCATGCGCAATACGAATTTGTTTTTCAAAGCGGGGCTGATGCTGTTGGCAGCGCTCCAACTGACGCCCGCATTTGCGGGAGAAAACTATTCGCCATTTGGCTTGAGCTGTACGCGCAGTGGTGTGCCAGGGGAGGAAGTTAAAAAGGTCGGTGCAAGCCTGGATCAGCGCTTTAGCGCCATCTGGGGCAAGGACTGGGCGTACCGGACACTTCCTGCCAAACGCATTGAACAAAAGGCGATGGACGACATCGCCGCAATTGCCGGCTGCGCCGCCATGCTGGACCGCTCTGCATGCTCGAATTTCTTTGACCCGGAATTCGGGGGCAATCTGAGCGTATTTACTTCCCTGGGCACGAAAGCGCCAATTCGCAAGCAGTTCGATGAGGCGATTGCGGCCTTGCCATCGGCGGAGGCGCGCACGGCCGCCCAATACTGCGTCAAACTCGTTGGAAAGAAATAGTCATGAATCGCTTGCTGCTTATTCTTGTCGCCGCTGCCTGCCTGACCGGTTGCGCCACCGATAACTTCGTCTCCTACGAAGGACCTGCGCGGCCGGCATCCGAGGTTGCGGTCATTTACGGTGCTGCCACCAATGACCATAAAATTCTGAAGGGGCTGGATGACGGGATAGCGATTATCGCAGTCGACAAAAAGCTGACATCCGTTGTCTGGGGCGGAAACTTTGCGACAAAGGTGACTGTGCTACCTGGTCGCCACTACTTTAGTCTGCGCTGGGCACACGCGGGTGTATCCGCGCAAGGCAAGATCTGGATCGACTGCGAAGCGGGCAAAACATATGTGATCCAGCGGAAGATCGTGGGGTATAAGGTCCGGTTGTGGGCCGAGGAAGAAGGTACAGGCAAGGTTGTTGGCGGGATTCCCGGCGGAGAGCCTGAATCGTAAGGCGTACTCTTGCGTGTTGCGTGTTGTGCAGGCCGGAAGACCGGTATGCCTCCCCGTAAACGCTGGTGGAGATTGGTGAGCCTTTTCCAGTGCCCGGTAAGCTATGATGTGCCGACTTTTTCCTGGAGCCCACTGATGTCGTTACGCCCGATCGTTGCCACAGCGCTGTTGCTGCAAGCCTGCTTCGCATACGCGAACAATACTGCCCTGGAAGGGCAACTGGATGCCAAGCTGGCGCCCATGTTCAAGCCCGGCGCCCCCGGCGCCGCCGTCATTGTGATGCGAGATGGCGAGACAGTCTTCCGCAAGGCATACGGCCTGGCTGATGTGGACAAGAAGATCCCCATGCAGGCCGATATGCAGTTGCGACTGGGCTCGATCACCAAACAGTTCACCGCCGTGGCGATCCTGATGCTGGCGGAGCAGGGCAAGCTCTCGCTGCAGGACGACATCACCCGCTTTGTGCCGGACTATCCGACCAAAGGCAAGTCCATCACCATACAGCAGCTGCTGCAGCACAAATCCGGCATCCGCAATTACACGGCCATGAACTCCTTCTGGTCGGTCGCGCGCAAAGACATGAGCGTTGCGCAAATGATCGACTTCTTCAAGAACGAACCGCTCGACTTCGCCCCTGGCGAGCGCTGGGCCTACAGCAACTCCGGCTACTTCCTGCTTGGTGCCGTGGTTGAGAAAGCCTCCGGCATGCGCTATGCCGACTTTATTGCCAAGAACATCTTCGAGCCTTTAGGCATGGCGGACACGGCCTACGAAGGCCTGGAACGCAGCGCCAAGCACCGCATTCCAGGCTATCGCAGCGGCTTTTTCTCCGGCTACAGCGCAGCCGACCAAATCAGCATGTCCTTGCCCTACGCGGCCGGCGCGCTGGTGTCCACCATTGACGACCTGGCGCGATGGGATGCCGCCATCGGCGCTGGCAAGCTGCTGTCGGCGGAAGGCTGGAAGCAGGCTTTCACGCCATGCACCTTGCCTGATGCGGCGGCATGCAACTATGGCTTCGGCTGGACTATTGGCAAGCTGCGCGGGCACCGGGAAATAGCGCACGGTGGCGATATCCCTGGCTTTAATGGCCACGTGATTCGCCTGCCGGACGATAAAGTTTATGTGGCAGTGTTGAGCAATGGCGAACGCGGTTTGCTCAATTCGGAAATGGTGGCGCAGCATGCCGCAGCCATCGCCATCGGCGATCCCTTCCCCGAGCGGAAAGCCATCGCTCTGGAACCTGCGGCACTGGACGCCTTCGTCGGCACCTATAAGCTGGCCGATAACAGCACACGCACAGTGCGCCGCAAAGGGGACAGCCTGACCTGGCAGCGCGAAGGCCGTCCCGCGACGGAACTGAAGCCGTATGCAGCGACCAGCTTCTTCATGGAGGGGACGATGAATAGCATTGAGTTCCGGCGCGACGCCGGCGGCAAAGTTGCCAGCCTGTTGATGCAGCAGACCATTGGCGAGCAGGTGGCTGAGCGCATCGGGGATTGAGCTCGGCAATCTGCCATCGAGGAGCTGGATCGGCGGCCCGTAGAAGTTGAACATCTTGCCGAGCACGCCGGCAATCATCGCGGCAACCGCAAGCCAGAGTCGAATCTGCCTAACCATGTTAGCGTCCTGGCTTGCCTGCAAGCAGGGCAAGCTGCTTGGTATTTTGCACCCTTGTGACGATTCGAGAGATTCAATCCGCCGTTTCGACGGCATGATGCTCTCTTTCAAGGGCACGCACCCGGCGGCCAGAAGCATAGGGGAAGGCATGATCGCATTCAAAATTGAAATTGACGGGGAAGAGGTAGTAACTGCCGGCTTCGATGACTGGTCGATCCTCGCGCTCCATGTGAACGCAAGTCGTGGTGACCCGATTTCAGCTTTTGCGCGCGCCCGCGAGGACGAAGTACGTTTTTCCGTTGGCGGCCTTTCAGGACGGGATGACGCAGGCGCGGCGCACCATGTACGCTGGAAAGAGCGCCTGCTCGAAATCGGCAGTCAAGTCACAGTGAAAGTGGTCGATACGGATCGTCCAGACCTTCCGCTCAATCGCTACAGGTCGGATGCCAACATCCAGGAGAGCCCATTTACGGACGAAGAACTGAAGGAAATGCGGTGGCAGGACTATCTCGAACTAAAGAAAGAATTCGAGGGGTAAGGTGGACAACGTCGAACGCTTCGAACGCCGCTGGAAGATTGCCTTCACTTGCTTCGCAATCATCTTCGCTGGCGCTTTGCTTGACCACCTGCTGCGAGCACCAAACGGTATCGAGGCTGTATGGTGCTACTCCATAGGCGCGCTTGCGTTTCTGGGCGCTCTTTGGACGGCGCATGTGCTCCGGGACCACGCGCGGGCCCACGGCGTTCGCGACGGACTTGAATTGCTTGGCGAGGATTTGTCCGTTGGGGACTTCGATGATTAGGCATTGAGGTCGAGCGTTGTCATACCAAGCCGGAATAGGGCATTATCGCTGTAGACGCCCACCCTGGAGACACCATGAAAGAATCCCTCAAGCCTGGCATCAAGTACGAGCACAGGTTCGAGCTCCCCGCCAGTAAAATGGTACCGGCCCTGTACCCAGAGGCCCCGGAGTTCATCGCCATGCCAGAAGTATTCGCCACCGGCTTCCTGGTTGGATTCCTGGAATGGGCCTGCATCAAAGCGATTAACCCGCACCTCGACTGGCCCAGCGAGCAAAGCGTCGGCACCCATATCGATGTGAGCCACGAAGCGGCCACCCCAGCCGGCCTGGTTGTTACCGCCACTGTCGAATTGCTCGCGGTAGAAGGCCGCAAGCTCACCTTCTCGGTCCAGGCCCACGACGGCGTCGATCTCATCTCACACGGCCGCCACGAACGCTTCGTCATCATCAAAGAAAAATTTGAGGCCAAGGTAGCAGCCAAGGCCGCGGCAAAATAGAGGAGGGCACATGCAGCGACGGGACCTGGCCTTGGACTAGCTTAAGGAGGTTTCGCCCATCGCGCCAGGGAGCGCTGCATGCCTGTCGAGCGGGCTCACTACGCCTTGTCCACCACGGTTTAAGACGTGCGTGTAGATCATGGTCGTCCGCACATCCTTATGCCCCAGCAGCTCTTGCACCGTCCGAATGTCGTACCCACTCAATAGCAGATGCGTCGCAAAGCTGTGCCGCAGGGTGTGCGGGGTGACCTTCTTTTGAATGTTCGCGTCCCTGGCCGCCTGCTTGACGGCCCGCTGGATTCGCTGCTCGTCAATGTGATGCCGCCGAACCGCATCTGAACGTGGATCTCGCGAAAGACTGGTGGCGGGGAATACGTACTGCCACTTCCACTCCCTCGCCGCTTCCGGGTATTTTCGGTCCAGCGCAAATGGAAGATAGACTTCGCCACCGCCTTGCGCGCAATCGCGATCATGCTGCAGCTTGGCGAGCTCCAACTGCGCCTGCAGCGGCTTCACCAGCGACTCGGGCAGCATGGTGACGCGGTCCTTGGCGCCTTTGCCGTTACGCACGATGATTTGATGCTGGCCGAAGTCGATGTCCAGTACGCGCAGTCGGCAGGCCTCCATGAGCCGCAAGCCGCTTCCGTACAAGACGCATGCGACCAACCAGGTGTCGCCTTGCATTTTGGAGAGCAGGAGGGCTACCTCCTCAACTGTCAACACGGTAGGCAGGCGCTGGGGCTGCTTGGCTGCCACGAGATCCTTCAGCCAGTCGATATCCTGCTTCAGAACTTTTTGGTAGAGGAAGAGCAGGGCTGCCTTTGCCTGTGATTGTGTGGAGGCCGCCACGCGACCTTCAACAGCCAGGTGCGTGAGGAAGGCTTCGACCTCTACCTTCCCCATTTCGCTGGGGTGGCGCTTTTTGTGGAAGAGGATGAAGCGACGGATCCAGTCAACGTAGGCCTGCTCTGTTCGTATGCTGTAGTGCAAAGTGCGGATCGTTGCGCGGACTTGGTCTAGTAACTTCGGTTGGCCTGCGGACATAGCGCGTTCCTCCGGGTGTTGGGAGGTTTTATGTTCGCCGCGAAGGGGACTTATGGTTTAGATCTAGCGCAAACTGTGGTTATATGTCGTGTTAAAATTTGTGAAAACGTCAATATGACGTCTACTTAACGTTGGCCATCGCTTTGAACATGATGCAGACTTCGACCACTTCGTTCGGCACGTGGGCCGCTGGCAAATCCGCCAGCGCGGCTAGTGTTGGCGTATGGGCCGCTGGCAGTTCGCAGTTTGGTGGCAGGGGCCTGCACGCGCGGTTTGCTAGCGTTCGTGCGGGCGCCTTCGCGGACATGCTGTCGGCTGTGCCTTCGCGGCCAGTTCACGCGCGTGTCCAACATCTAGCTCAACCGGACGGCTTACGCGCTGCGCGCTCCAGCCGCCGGTTAGCACCACGTTGGGGCTAGTTTGATGCCAACAAAGAGGCACTTTGAAATCGAAACTGCGGGGTGCGGTGGCAACGCTGCCGTTGATGTTGTTCGCTTGAACAGCGAGGCCGACGTGCTCGACTTCGTGAAGGCTAGTCTTCGACCGAGCTCGGAGCTGTTCGTTGCATGTCTTGGCGACGGGGTGGATTTCGGTAATTTCATCATCGAACTTGATCATCAATCCTTGGCTACAGTCACGGCGCACGAACATCGTGGTTTCTACGTTCAAGGTGTTTCAAGGTCTCAGGCCATTGAGGCACTTGAGTTTTGGCTTCCGTCGCAATCAAGAACGACGCTGCTCAACTGGGAGGCGCAATGACCCCAACCATTCATTCAACCGGACGCGCTGAAGCGCGCCGGTTAATTCAGGGACGTTGGTCATCGCTTTGAACATGATGCAGGCTTCAGCTCTTACATCTGGCACTTGGGCCGCTGGCAAATCAGCCAGTGCGGCAATTGCTGGCGTTTGGGCCGATGGCAGTTCTCAATTTGGTGGCAGGGGCCTGCACGCGTGGTTTGCTAGCGTTCGTGCGGGCGCATTCGCGGACACGCTGTCGTCTGGTCCTTTGCGGCCAGGTCACGCGCGTGTCCAACACTACACTCAACCGGACGGCTACAGCGCTGCGCGCTTCCGCCGCCGGTTAGTTCCACGTTGGGCGGATCGCGAATGATCTCACTTAAAATCGAACGGATACCTTTGCAGCTTCGATCGCTGATCTCGTTAGTTGAACGCTTTGGGATCTTGGATGATTCAGCGCGCGAAAAATTGGTGGCTACCGCATCGGACAGCGAGCGCGCTGAATTGGTGACGGCTGTGAGGGCCCACGACGACGAACTGGATCAGTGGCTTGCCGGACCAGAGGCAAAAGCGCAGAATTTTTCAGATGAATACGTTCACTTCAGCGCAATGCGCATGGCAGCGGATGAATCGCCACCACTATCCTAGATACTCCTGAGCCATAATTCTAAGGCAAAGGAGAGAGTCAATGAGCGGCAAGAGATATACCGAGGAATTCAAGATCGCGGCAGTCAAACAGGTGGTTGATCGGGGCCACCCTGCGGCGGAAGTAGCCGAACGGCTTGGAGTCAGCATCCATAGCATCTACGCGTGGACCAAGCGTTACAGCATTCCCGAGCCTGAACGCAAAGCTAACGATGCCCAAGCTGAGGAAATGCGCAAATTGAAGGCGGAACTCAAACGCGTCACTGAAGAACGAGACATCCTGCGAAAGGCCGCGGCGTACTTTGCCAAGACGTCCGGGTAAGGTACGCCTTCATTCGTCAGCACCAGGCGCTGTATTCCATTCAGCGCATGTGCAAGATGCTCAAGATCCGCCCAAGCGGCTATTACGCTTGGTGCAGCAATCCCGAGAGCGAACGGGCCAAAGAGAATCGGCGACTGCTTGGTCACATCAAGCAGTCGTGGCTGGAAAGCGGCGCCGTCTATGGCTACCGCAAGGTCTACGACGACTTGCAAGAGCTTGGCGAGGAATGCGGCATCAATCGGGTATATCGTCTGATGCGAGCTGATGGTATTCGGTCTCAAACAGGCTATGCGAAGCGCAAGTGCAAGAACGGTGGGCGACCCTCAGTAGTGGCGCCAAACCATCTGCAGCGCGAGTTCGACGTGACCGAGCCGAATAAAGTCTGGGTCACGGATATTACGTATCTGCGCACTTACGAGGGATGGCTTTATCTGGCTGTGGTGCTGGACCTGTTTTCACGCCAGGTAGTCGGCTGGTCCATGAGTTCTCGGATCGACAAAGAGTTAGCAATGAACGCCTTGTTGATGGCAGTGTGGCGGCGCAAACCGGCTAAAGAGGTGATGGTGCATTCAGATCAAGGCAGTCAATTCAGCAGCTATGACTGGCGTGATTTCCTTGAGGAGCACAACCTGGTACAGAGCATGAGTAGACGGGGAAACTGCCACGACAACGCTGTGGCGGAGAGCTTCTTCCAACTATTGAAGCGCGAGCGGGTACGGCGCAAGATCTACGCAACCCGCGAGGAGGCAAGACAGGACGTCTTCGACTATATCGAGATGTTTTACAATCCGAAGCGGCGGCATGGTTTCAACGAACGCTTGTCGCCGATAGAGTTCGAAAAGCGGCATTTTTTACGGCTGCAGGGTATCTAGAAGAATGGTGGCGATTCAGATGCGCTTTGTCGTGCCGGTCAGCGTGAAAGTTGGGCTCAATTTTCACTGCTATGACTGATGCAGATTTTCAAGGTGCAGTTGATATAGAGGCGGATCGCCTCTTGCGATTGACTCCGTGTGAGCTCATGCAAATTCCTGCGGGTGTTGTGTCCGTGCCGTTTAACGGGCAAGTGATCGATGTTTCGCTGAGTGTTCGAGACCTCGGTGATGAACGCCACATCGGAATCTTGGCGCAGCGGGATCTGCCCCTTGGCCATCGCAAGTTTGCGCGTGGAATTCGTGTCATGCTTGAATCGGAAAGCATGACTTCGGAAGAGACAGGAAGCCTTTATGATTGACCAGAATTTCTTGCCCGACCATTCTGTCATCCGGACGGCTTTCGCGCTGCGCGCTTCAGTCGCCGGTTACGTCCAACGTTGGGTCGCACTATGAAGATCATCAAGGGTAGGTTCCCCTGGGCGCTCCTAAACCTTTCCCTAATGGGAGTCTTTGGGCTGTGGGTGGCCTCGTGGCGCTTTTTTAAAGACCCATCGCTGGGGCCAGGTTTTTGGTACTCTGCGGCCGCGTTTGTCGCATGGTTCATTTTCTTATGTCTGAGGTCCGGAGTTGCTCCGAGCCAGAGTGGCAATGAGGCTCTTCAAGCAGCACAACCTAAGACTTTTTGGTTTAATGTCGCCGGGTGGGTTCTCGTTGGATGTTTCTTTCTTTTAGTCGCATCGAAATAGGATTCATGTCGCCCAACTGCTCGTTCAACCTCGCTCATTTCGTTCGCTGGACACGCCAAAGCTACGCTTTGTCGTGCCGGTCAGCGTGAACGTTGGGCACAATTTTCACTGCTATGACTGATGCAGATTTTCAAGGTGCAGTTGACATAGAGGCGGATCGCCTTTTGCGACTGACTCCGTGTGAGCTCATGCAAGTTCCTACGGGTGTTGTGTCCGTGCCGTTTAACGGGCAAGTGATCGACGTTTCGCTGAGTGTTCGAGACCTCGGTGATGAACGCCACATCGGCATCTTGGCTCAGCGGAATTTGCCCCTTGGTCATCGCAAGTTTGCGCGTGGAATTCGTGTCGTGTTTGAATCGAAAAGCATGACTTCGGAAGAAACAGGAAGCCTTTATGATTAACCAGAATTTCTTGCCCAACCATTCCGTCATCCGGACGGCTTTCGCGCTGCGCGCTCCAGCCGCCGGTTACGTCAACGTTAGCCAGTCCATGAACCACTCCGCACCTATCGACGTGCCTTTGCACGAGGAATGGTCGAAGTATTCGATGGCGGCGGCGTGGGACCAGATGCACCTAGTGATCTGCGGACCAGAGTCTTTATTCGCTACCACTGGTCTACAAGTGCATAGGAGTTAGCGAGCGCTTTAGGCTAGGGCGAATCCCTCTGCGCGGCATCCTCGCAAAAACGTTACCGTTGGTGAGTTTCGTCAGGTGTTGTGCGAGGTATGATTACCGGCTGTCCAAGACCAATTCATCTAGCGGAGAACGAATGAATCCATATTTGCCACCGGCTGCAGACGTGGCCATTGAGCACGCGGCACCAGAGGTGCCGGCGGAAATCCAAAAGAAGATCAAGCAAGCCTGGATTGCCGGTACCATCTCGGGTTCAATGACGTTGCTATTCACGCTGCTGGCCGTCAGTGGAACCCAGGCAGTCGGGTTCAATGCATGGAATTTTATCGACGTGGTTCTTATCTTTGGCCTGGCGTTCGGTATCTATAAGAAGAGCCGTGCGTGTGCGGTTTTGATGCTGGTCTACTTCATCATCTCCAAGATCATTATCGCCATTGAAACTGGCTCAGTCAGCGGCACCGTGTTGGCGGTTATCTTCATCTACTACTACGCACAAGGCATAGCGGGCACGTTCGCTTACCACAAGCTGGCGAATAAGTAAGGGGTGGATCGGATGAAAAGACTGGCCCTTGCTTTCTTTACCCTCGCATCTTCCCTAGCCATGGCAAGCGCGCCAGCCGCAGAAAATATGTCCCCTTCCGAAAGGACTTCGGCCACGCCCCCGAGTCAGCGGCTGCACCTGATCTTGCTGGGCGTTGAGGACGTGGCGCGCTCCGTTAAATTTTACGAGGCCCTGGGCTGGAGGAAGTCGCCGTCCGGGAACGATGGCTTTGTGAAGTTCGATATGGGCGGCTATGCGCTTTGCCTGTTGTCGCGCGAGGCGTTCGCTAAAGATGCGCAGTCGCCGACTTCCAGGGGAAGCGGATTCTCCGGGGTCGGGTTGGCGTATCTCGCCAAGTCGGCGGATGAAGTTCCGCTTATTCTGGCGCGGGCGGTGTCCGCAGGCGGTACCGTTGTAAAGCCAGTTACTAAAACACCTTGGGGTGTCGCAGCCTACTTCAAAGACCCGGATGGGCACTTGTTTGAAATCGATTATGAAGATGCATGGGTGTTCGATGCTGAACACAAGCTGGTCGTGGACAAGGTAAATGCCAAATAGTTTTTTGGAGTCTGCGCCAATGGAGAAGCTAATCAGCACGGCCAAGCTGGTGCAAGCGGCCGGAAAGCCGTTGCCGTTTTCGGTGTATTCGTCGCTGAGGGAGCAGCGAATCCTCAACGTTCCGATCATTAAGCCTATGCTGATCTGCGTGCTCGATGGCAGCAAGAAGCTTGGCGAGATCGATTGCCCAAGCGGCAGCTTTGTGATCCTCTCGAACCGCCCCAGCATCAACATGCGCAACATCCCCAGCGATGCGGAATACCTGGCGCTGCTCATCGAGTTCGAGTACGACGATTTCAACTGCCTGCCGGCCAGGAAGGGCAGGACCGAGCCGTTCGTCCAGGGCGGGATTGCGCCGGCATTCCTGGCAACCTTGCAGCAGTTTGTGGAGTGGTCCGCATTCGCGCCGGACGCCATGTGGGCAATGCGTCGGAGGGAAATTCTGCAAATGCTCTATCACCTTGGCCATGAAGCGGTGAGTGCGGTTGTAGAGCCGCCCAGCGTGAGCCACCGGGTGCACGGCATGCTTAATGCCGATCTGGCCAGCGAGGTGCATGCGGGCGCGCTGGCGTCGCGACTGGCCATGAGCGAGTCGACGCTGCGGCGTAAGCTGGCGGGGGAGGGGACTACCCTCCAGGAGATTAAGGATAGGGCTAGGTTGGGCTATGGGCTACATCTGGTGCAAACGACTTTTGAGCCAATCGGGCGCGTGGCGGAGCGCTGTGGCTACCAGTCGCAATCGCGCTTTACCGATAAGTTCAAGCAGATGTTCGATGTGACGCCAAGCGAGCTGCGGAAAACACGAATGCGCGATTCGGGCGAAAACTTGGAGGAATAGGGGCTAAACCTGGCGCTGTCCTTTGCCTACCATATGTGCTTTCAATTACAGGAGCACATGTGCGACACCTTATTTTTGCAGCACTGCTGGCATCCAATTCCGCGTTGGCGGGTTCACTGACGCTTTCCAGCACCGATATCGCGAACGGTCAATTCATGGGCAAGGCCCAGGAGTTTCAGGGTTTCGGGTGCTCGGGTGGGAACCAGTCGCCGCAACTGTCCTGGTCCGGCGCGCCGGCCGGCACGGTGGCATTCGCGATCATGGTGCATGATGCGGATGCGCCGACGGGTAGCGGTTGGTGGCATTGGCAGTTGGTAAATATTCCGAAAGGGGTGACATCGTTGGCCGCTGGCGCTGCGGCACCGGCTGGCAGCCTGCCCATGAATAACGATTACGGCGTCAAAGGCTTTGGCGGCGCGTGCCCTCCGCAGAAGCATGGCGTACACCACTACCGCTTTACCGTGCATGCATTGTCGAAGAAGCTGGAGCTGCCGGAGAATGCATCCGCCGCGCTGACGGGCTATATGGTCAATGCGAATTCGCTCGGCTCGGCCACCATCGAGGCACTTTACAAGCGCGATTGAGGCAGCGTTCTTTGTGGTGGGTTTTGGAGAGTTTTCTTTGGTGGTTTGCACGTTAAGATCGCGCTCCAAACGGCGGTTCGCAGTAGCTTGTTCTAAATGTGGCTGGCTCAAAAGCCGAAGACTTGAATTCGTGTATAGGGGAAGAGCCCGATGAAGCGTCGCCTTGTTTGCGGGGTGAAGGTCCTTGCCAGCTACCTGGCGGCGGGGGTGGCCTATTTGCTTTACTTTGCGTGGCCGAACTATGCGGGGCATGCGCATGTGCCGTTTAGTGCATTCCCAGAGTTCTTGGTTTGGGCGCCTGTTGCGCCGTATCTCGCTTTCGGGGAGCTTTTCGAAAAGCGCACGGGGGCAGTCGTTGGCTTGTTAGTATTCGGGGCAGTGTTTGTCGGGGGCGTTTGCTTGGCTTTGCGTACGCCACGCGACGCCGCTTCTTCAGGAGATAGAAGTTAGATGGGTAGGCACTTACGCTGCGCGCGAGTTGGGCAATTATTTGGTTCTCGCCCTCATTCAGTGCGCTGGGGCCAGGCTGGTGTGGCTTGGGGCATGTGTGCGCTGATGAGATTTGCGTTACTGGGTTGCCTGTTCCTCCCCTTGCTGGCCAATGCAGTTGTTCTTTCGGGTGGCCGGGTGCAGTCTTTTCCCTCTGCGTGGCCGGCCCTTAAGGGCATGTCTGCGAATTGTGCGGAGATTCAGGGCTCCTATATCGATCCTAACCAAAGACGTTGGGACTATGAGGAGTTTCGGGAGAGTCAGCTCGGTGTGAAGTCCGGAGGCCATTACCATGGCGTCTGGTGGGCGCTGGGTTTGCCGCACCAGGAGGTTCAGCCAGAGGTGCGGCATGCGTTGCCGCGCACGTTCGCTGTGGTGTTGACTGCGGACCAGGGCGTAACGATCAATTATCGTATCGGTGAGAAGCTCATTTCTTCGCGGACGTTTGGAAAGGGAGAGTGGTCGTGCGACGCAGATGGCTTGACTCTTACGGTGCTCGATCGTAAGGGGCAAGGGATGGACATAATTCCTTATCACGGTCATTTCGTGCGCCGTGCCACGCTCTATCGTGTGAACGAATTTATCTATCTTAGGGCGGAAGACCGTTCCAAGACCTGGTTGGCGCACGTTATTCCTAAGTCGTCCCTTAATGTGGAGTGGGTGCGTTTCGTGGGTGAGCGCGAGCGGCCTACTGCGACATTGGCGGCGGGCGATGTCTTGCGGATGAACACTGCGAGGCAGGTATTCCTTGAGAAGTACTTGCCGGGGAAGGGGAGCAAGGCTTTCGCCCAGGCGCCGGACGGTAGTTGGGGCTGGGCGGTGGACCGCACTTCGCCGCGTGTGGCGGCGGAGGATGCGGTTGCCGCCTGTAGCAAGCACGTTAAGCCGCACAACAAGCCTTGCGCGGTTGTGCACATCGATGATTGGTGGGCTGTGCCGCAGTAATTTTGGAGAAACCGAATGCAGAAGGGCATGCTGGGATTGATGTTGTGCGCGGCGTTCGCGGCAAACGCGGCGCCGGTCGCTGATAAGGCGAAGGAGGACAAGCTGGTCTTCATGCGCAGCGAGGAGCCGGCGATGAAGCGGGCTTTTGAGACGGGGCGTGCAACGCTCGACGGCTTTTTGCGCAAGGCGTCGGCGCCGGAGCAGGGTACGTCCAAGTATGCGTTGAAGGTTGCCCTTAGCGAGGGGCAGAATACGGAGTTTTTCTGGGTGCGCGATTTCCAGTGGGCGGATGGGCAGTTCACCGGCACCCTGGCGAATGAGCCGCGTATGGTGAAGAAGTACACCAGTGGGCAGCGCATCAAGTTTGGGCGCGAGCTGGTGGTGGACTGGACCTACTGGGACGCGGCGCAGCGGCGCACGTTCGGCAATTTCACGGCGTGCGCGCTCCTGACCAAGGAGCCGCCGGAGGAGGCGCGCAAGTTCAAGGCGCAGCTCGGTCTTCAGTGTGGGGACGAGTGATGCGTTTGAAGCTTGCATTGCTGTTGCTGGCGGGCGTTTGCCAGCAGGCTGCGATGGCGCAGCTACCTGACCGGCCGAGCCTCTACCAGAGCGACATGGTCATGAAGAATGCGTGCTCGAAGGCGGAGCAGGGGCGCTTGCGGAAAGAGGTCCTGGCTTTG
This sequence comes from Massilia sp. SR12, assembly GCA_046523935.1. Lineage (GTDB taxonomy): Bacteria > Pseudomonadota > Gammaproteobacteria > Burkholderiales > Burkholderiaceae_D > Rugamonas. The sequence continues at coordinate 230,978 of CP159586.1, forward strand.
GCGGGAGGCGCGACATCGCAGGATGCGTGGACCCTGGCGAGCAAAATGCTCTGCGGCCGCTCGGATGCGGAGCGGAAGTATGTCGTCGATCGCACTGCGAACCCGTACAAGGTGCGCGATGGCGATGGCGAGGAGGGCGGCGGCAAGGCGCGCAAGGCGAAGGCGTCTTCGCTGAAGGTGGCGCAGATGGCGGCGTGGGACACCTCGGTGGTGTTCGCTGATGATGCGGTGCGTGTGCTTTATAACAGCGATGAGGCCTGCGTCGCCAGCTTCGACCTGGCCGAAGTGAAGGGCAAGTGGAAGATTGTGGCCACGGGCGAGGCCTGCGACTAGGCGGACGCCTTACTCCAGCCGCACGGCAGCGCCATTGCGGATCGTGCTTTGCACTTCCGCCACGGCGTCGGTTTGGCGCAGCAGGTCGGCGATCACGTCGTCGGGCGCGGAAGATGTGATGCGGGCGAAGTAGCGGATATTGGTGGCGGCCAGGCCGCGACCGGGGAAGTCGGCGCTGGCTTCGACGTACACAGCGTCGACCGGGATTTGCAGCCGTTCGGCTTCGCGGTACACGTCGTTGCAGTAGCAGGTGGCCAGGGCCAGCATCAGGAATTCGCCACCGTTGACGGCGCTGCCTTGGCCGGTGCCTTTGGCGGGCACCGGCAGTGGCTGTGAGACGCCGTTGGTGGCGACGTGTACTTCGTGCGCCTGGGCGCAGTTACGGACCGTGGCGGTGATCTTCATGGGGCGCTCCTGCAGGCAGAAGCGCCCATTTTACTTTGTCAGCCGATAGCGCTGCTCACGGTACAGCAGCGATGGTGCGATCACGTGCGCCATGGCTTGCTCGACCTGGGCATCGGTGGGCTTGATGTCGGTCAGTTGCAGTTCGCCTTTGCCGAAATCGTAGTTGCCGATCAGCGGCGACTGGCCGGGACGCAGGATAGTCGCGGTCTTCCCTTCCAGCCAGGTGAAGTAGTTATCGAACTGCATAATCGCGCGGCCCGGGGTGCTGCCGTCCTTCACAAAGTCGCGGCCAATCATCGGGTGGCTGCTCGATACGCCGATCATGGAGAGCAGGGTAGGGCCCAGGTCGATCTGGCTGGCCAGGGTGGTAATGCGCTTCGGTTGCACGTCGGCGCCCAGGATCAGGCCGGGGATGTGGAACTTCTTGATCGGCACCAGGCTATTGCCGTAGACGCGGTTGTCGTGGTCGGCCACGATCAGGAACACCGTGTTCTTCCAGTACGCTTCCTTCTTGGCGGCGGCGATGAATTTGCCCAGCGCGTAGTCGGCGTATTTGACGGCGTTGTTGACCGTTTGTTTGGCCGGGTCGTGCAGGGCGATTTTCCCGTCCGGGAATTCGAACGGCTCGTGGTTGGACGAGCTGAAAATCAGGCTGAAGAAGGGCTTGTCCTGCGCATGCAGCGTTTTCAGGCGCTCCAGCGATTTGTCGAACAGGTCTTCGTCGGACGCGCCCCAGCTTCCGACAAACTTCGGCTGCATATCGCCGCGATCCACCACGTTCTGGAAGCCGTTGCCGGTGAAGAAGCTGCGCATATTGTCGAAGTGCGCTTCGCCGCCGTAGACGAATTCCGTGTTATAGCCTTGCTTGCCCAGGCCCATGGCCAGTGTGTAGAAATTCTGCTGCGCCAGCGAGAGCTTGACCACGCTGCGTGCCGGCGTTGGCGCATTGCCCGCCACTACGGCTTCGATGCCGCGCACGGAGCGGGTGCCGGTGGCGTACAGCTGCTCAAACCACCAGCCTTCGTTTTTCAGCTTTTCCAGCTCCGGCGTTACCGGCAGGCCGCCGAGCGACTGCACAAAAGTGGCGCCCAGGCTTTCCTCCAGCACGATCACCAGGTTGAGCGGCTTGTCGCGCTTGATGGCGGCTTCCTGCGCATGCAAGGTGGGCAGCTCGGGGTTGTTGAACTGGTAGTCGCGCAGCCACGGCGCGGAGGTCACGGTCGGGAATACTTTCTCACGCGGGAAATCGCCGTAGATCTCGGAGGAATTGGCTTCCTTGCGCATCGAGGCGATGGCGTCGATCACCGACCAGGGCGAATTGATGATGATGGAGTTCACCATGGCGTCGCCGGTCAGGGCGAAGGTGGCCGGGTTGGCCGGGCGGTGGGCGGTGGTGGAGCGGATCTGGAAGGCCAGCATCAGCACCAGCAGCGGCCATGTCAGCAGCAGCACCTTGGGCGACCACATGCCGGTGTGGGAGGCGGCCGATTTGAGCATGCGGTACAGCAGCACCGACAGCAGTATGGTGCCGCTGATGCCGGCGATGACGGCAAAGCGGAAGCCGTTCCACAGCGTGGCGGCGACTTCTTTCGGGTAGGACAGGTATTCGACGAACAGGCGGTTCGGGCGGAAGTCGTACTGCATGATGAACTGCGGCGTGGACAGTTCCATGAAGACGATGAACAGCAGCCCGAGACTGGCCCAGACCACGCTGAAGGTTTTCCAGGCGCGTTCGGAATAGCGCTGCGCCAGCACGGGCGCCAGCAGCAGCGGCAGCGCCAGCAGGTAGCCGAGCAGGATCAGGTCGGCGCGCACGCCTTGCACCAGGATCTCACCGACAATGCCGGTGGCGCTGACGCGCTCCCATTGCCAGGCCACCAGGCCAAGGCGTGAAATGGAGAGCAGCAGCAGGCCTGCAACCAGCATCTGCAGCAACGTGGCGTAGGGGCCCGCCCATTGGGTCAGGCGGGCAATGCGGGCGGCTGCGCGGTTCATGATGCCAGGTACTTTTCGGCGCCAGTGCCTGCTGCCAGCAGCCACGCGGTCAACAGCAGGAAGACCATCAGGCAGCTGAACAGCTTATCCAGCAGGCGGCTTTCGGTCGGCTGCTGGAAGACTGCCGGCTGGCCGTAGCCATGGCCCAGGAAGTAGGCGGCGAAGGCGGTGCTCATATAGTGCACGGCGCCGAACATTTCGCCCAGTTCGCCTTTGCGCGGGTGGTCGATCAGCACGTGCGACAGGGCTACCAGTACCAGGTAGACCAGCGCCACCGGCAGCGGCGGCAAGTAGACGCCGAACTTCTCAACAAAATTGCGCACCGCAGGACGGCTGCGCGCCAGCAGGGGCAGTACCACGTTGTGGGTCAGGCCGACCAGCAGGATCATCTTGAGCATGATGGTCTTGTGGATGCTGCCGCTGCTGCCAATGGCCAGGTTGTGCAGGTTGGTTTCGCCCTGGCGGTTGTTCTGCGCGAAGAATTCGGAGGACTGCACGTTGAGCACGCGCTGGAACCAGCTCACTTCTTCCATGGCGGCGGCGGCCACCACCAGGCCCAGGCCCAGGATGCCGAGGGTGGTCAGATCGAGCTTGCCGCGCTTCCAGCGCTCCACGCCGGCGAACAGCAGCAGGCCGGAGGTCAGGGCGAAGGAGAGGAACTGCATCCACTCGATCATGCCGTCTTCGGTGACCAGGCGCGCCAGTTGTTCACTCGAGCCGCGCGCGGCCACGGCCAACAACAGCACAAACACATTGATGGCGATACCCGTCAACAGCACCGGGTGCGCATACCATTTGCGATTTACCACTGAACTACTCCTTGTTTGATTTTGATCGTTTTGATTGCCAGCGACACCACCGCCCAGATCCACAGCAGGGGATCAAGCAGCGCGTCCCACAGGTTACCGGTGGGCAGGCGCAGCACGGCAAACAGGGCCAGGGCGCCGAGCAGGGCGAACAGGTGCGCCTGCTTGATGCCGCGCGCAATGCCGGCCGCGCACAGCGCCATCATCGCCAGCGCCAGGAACGGCGCGGCGCGCGGGCCAAAGCCCCAATAGTATAGGCCCAGGTGCACCAGGCCCAGGGTGTCCAGGTACAGCAGCACGCCGAGCAGGGCCAGGGCGGCTGCCATCAGCAGGGGAATGCCTTCCTCGGCGCCGGCTGCGCGCCAGGGGCGGGCCAGGCGCACCAGGCACAGGCCGGCCAGCAGGCCGCTTGGCCATTGCAGCGCCAGGGCGATCCAGTAGGCTGGCGAGTATTGGCCGGGCAGCATCATCAGCAGCATCAGGCTGGCGAGCAAGAGGGCGACTGCGCGGCGCGAGCGTTGCAGGGAGGCGGGCAGCAGGACGGCAAAAGCAGCGGCGAATACTACCGCCCATGCCAGCCTGCCGTAGGTACCTTGCAGTACCAGGTCAGGCAGGGTCATTCCGGACTTCCTCCGAATTCGAGGTCGATGACGTGGTGGGCAATGGCCTCGCGGCGCGAGGTGTAGGTGATGTGCAGTTCGTTGCCAACCTGGTGCAGGTCGGGATAGGAGAATTCTTCGCCGGCGCTGCCTTGCGCAATGTCGATCACGCGCGACCAGTTGCGGCCATTGTCGGTGACCGACAGGCGCAGCACATTGCGGTCGGAGCCACCCGGCAGCACGTGGTTGTGCAGCAGGGCGATGCTGCCATTGCTCAGGCGCACGGCGCTGAGCGAGGTGCTCTGGTTGGGCAGGTCGAGTGGCGGCAGGTCGTCCCAATTCACGCCGCCGTCGCTGCTGCGCGCGTGCTGGACTTTTTGTTCGCTGCTGGAGTCGCGCATCCAGGCGTGTACTTCGGAACGCGACACCGGCACGATGGTCGGCTGCAGCGCGGCGGTGCGTTGGCCGATGCGGGAAATCCAGCGCGGATCGCCGGCCGGGTCAAAGGCCAGCATCAGCGGGTATTTGATGCCCATTTCAAAATAGGCCGGCAGCAGCCAGCCGCCGTCGGCCAGGCCGACCGGGGTGGTGCGCACCAGGGTGCTGGTGTTAAACAGTGGCGACAAGGGCAGCAGGCGTTTGACGACGAAGTTCTTGCCCTGGTCGTGCGACTCCAGTTGCACGATGCGCGAGGCGGCCCAGCCACCCAGGCCGGTGGCCACCACGAACAGGTCGATGCGGCCGTCGGCCGAGGCCCACGCTACCGGGTTGCCGATGCGGCGCACGCCGTAACCGAGGGCGGCGCCCAGGCTGTCGCGGCTGGCCACTTCCCAGGGATTCGACCATTTGCCATCGATCCAGTGGGCGGCGTAGACTTTGACATCGGGGCCGCTTTCGCGGCTGCCGGCCCACCAGAAGGCTGCCATGCGGCCGCCGGGCAGGGGCGTGATCGCGCTGGCGTGGGCCGATGGGGCATTGGGCGGTTTGGGGAGCAGGGTGGCGCTGCGCGGTACGAAGTGGATTTTGCCGCGTTGGGCCGGTTCGATCAGCATGGCGGCGGGCGCCTGGTGCGAGGCCGAGTAATACCAGCGTTTGACCTCGGCGCCGGTGGCCAGGAGCAGGGCGGCGGCACAGGCGAGCTTGGCCAACAGGGAGGCTTTGCCGGAATAGGAGCGCACGCTTTGCGAGCTGGCAATGGCGCTAGCGCCCAACCGAAATTCCATCCTTTTTCCCTATTGCATTGATTTTTCGCAAGTGAATCATCACTAAGTGGAGCATCCTACAGTAAACCGATGCGCGGAGGGAAGTTTCTAGTAAGTTCCGTTTAATGAGGGCAACAGATGCTTTGTAAAATGGAAACATTCTCCGTCATGGAGGTGAAATATTGCCGGCGTAGCATCGGAATTCAAGCAAGCTTTCAGGAGATGCCATGTCTTTTGCCCGCTACAGCGGGGCCGTGCTGCTTACTGCTTTGGCCTCGGCCCATACCTTTGCCGCCGACCCTAACCAGGTCCTGGCGGACGCCTTCGCCACCCGCCATGCCGAGCGTTGCATGCTGCGCCACGGCAGTCCCGCAATGTGCGCCATGCTGACGGTGCAACTGGCCTCCCACCTGCATGGCATGGCGTTCGCGGAGCAGGTGGCGCAAGCCTTGCGCTGACGTTACACTCTAGGCAATTCAAATAGCCTGGGGAGACGGGAATGAATCCATTCGCATATGCGGTGTTGCTGGCGGCGCTGGCGTGGGGTGGCGCGGCGCAGGCGCAGGCGGCACCGGCTTACGATGCGGAGCTGGCCAAGTCCCTGGGCGGTAACGACAACGGCATGCGCCGCTATGTGTTCGTGCTGCTGCGCAGCGGGCCAAACAAGGTGCCGGCCGGGCCGGAGCGCACGGAGATGTTCGCCGGCCACATGGCCAATATCCAGCGCCTGGCCAATGAGCGCAAGCTGGCTTACGCGGGCCCGCTGGATGGCGTGGATGGCGCGCGCGGCATCTTCATTTTCGCGGTCGAGAGCATCGACGAGGCCAAGGCCCTGGTGGTGACCGATCCTGTCATCAGCAAGGGCGAAATGGTGGCCGAGTACCACACCCACTTCGGCTCGGCGGGCCTGATGATGGTGAACCAGGTGCACGGCAAAATCAGCAAGCCGGCTGCCAAGTGAAGTTCGCTACCGTGCGGGCCTTCGCCCTGGCGCTGCCAGGCGCCAGCGAGGCGCCGCACCACCACTATGGCTCGTTCCGGGTCGGCGGCAAGATCTTTGTGACGGTGCCGCCGGAACAGGCTTTCATCAATGTCTTCATCCCCGAGGCCCGGCGCGAAGAGGTGCTGGCGCTGCACTCCGGCTTTGCCGAAAAGCTGCTGTGGGGCGGCAAGGTGGTCGGGGTGAGCCTGCGCCTGGCGGGCGCCGACGCGGCCGCCGTCAAGCAGCTTGTGCGCGAAGCCTGGGAGCATAAGGCGGCCAAGGGAAAAGGAGCGTGACGTGCGGGTCCTGAGCGTTGCCGCGCTGGCGCTGGCGGCTGTCTGGTCCGCGCCGGTGCGGGCCGAGGCACCGCTGGCACAGCGGCTGGATGCGGCGCTGGCACCGATGTTCAAGGCCGATGCGCCGGGCGCCACGGTGATCGTGGTCAAGGACGGTGTGCCGGTCCTGCGCAAGGCTTACGGCCTGGCGGACGTGGATAAGGGAACTCCGCTGCAGCCGGATATGCAACTGCGGCTTGGCTCCATCACCAAGCAGTTCACGGCAGTGGCGATTTTGATGCTGGCGGAGCAGGGCAGGCTGTCGCTGCAGGATGATGTTACGCGCCTGCTGCCGGACTATCCGACGCGGGGCCAGCGCATCACCATCGCGCAGTTGCTGGAGCACACTGCGGGTCTGCCCAGCTACACCAATATGTTCAGTTTTTCGATGGTGGAGGACCAGGACAAGAGCGTGCAGCAGGTGATCGACTTCTTCAAGGATGATGCACTGGACTTTACGCCGGGCGAGCGCTGGGCCTACAGCAATTCGGGCTACGTCCTGCTGGGCGCCATCATCGAAAAGGCGTCCGGCCTGTCGTATGCGGAGTTCATCGCGCGGAATATCTTCGAGCCGCTCGGCATGCGCGATACGGCGTATGAGGGCCACGAGCGCAGCGCCAAGCGGCGCGTGAGCGGCTATCGCGCCGGCATCCTGGGCGGCTACCGGGCGGCGGCGCACATCAGCATGGCGCTGCCGTATGCGGCGGGCGCCGTGGTCTCCACCGTGGACGACCTGGCGCGCTGGGATGCGGCGATCAGCGCCGGCCAGCTGCTTAAGCCGGAAAGCTGGCAGCAGGCCTTCACGCCTTGCAGCCTGCCTGGCGGCGGCAAATGCAACTACGGCTATGGCTGGCTTACCGGCACACTGCGCGGGCACCGCATGGTGTCGCACGGCGGCGATATTTCCGGCTTCAACAGCCAGGCGATCCGCCTGCCGGACGATAGGGTGTTTGTGGCGGTGCTGTCGAATGGCAGCCGCGGCATCGTGAATATCGACCGCGCTGCCTTTACTGCGGCGGCCATGGCGGCCGGCGATCCGTTCCCGCCGCAGCGCGCCATCCCCATGGCCAAGATAGCGCTGGCGGCCTTTGCCGGCAGCTACCGCATGGCGGACAGCGGCATGCGTACCATCAGCTTCGATGGCGGCGGCCTGCGCTTCGAACGCAAGGGGCGCCCGGGCGCCGGACTGCGCCCGTATGCGGCGGACAAATTCTTTGTCGAAGGTTCGCTGTCGACCCTGGATTTCATGCGCGGGCCGGATGGCGCGGTGACCGGCTTCGTCCTGCACGGTATATACGGCGACGAAAGCGCCGAGCGCGTCCTCAACTGACCCGCAACTGACCGTCAACTGAACTTCACCTGGTCGGCGCCGGCCGCCATTCGCCCCCCAGGATCGACCATTCGTCGCCCCGGCGTGGCTGGCGCGGCAGGGCGGCGCTAACATGCGGATTTTCGAGGAGGCCAGTCCATGACGAAACTACCAGTACTAGGTATTGCGACACTCATTCTCCTGCAGGCGCCATTTGCGGCGGCGCAAACGCCGCTGGAGCGGAGCATCGACGCCGCCCTGGCGCCCATGTTCAAGCCGGACTGGCCGGGCGCCACCGTGATCGTCACGCGCGACGGCAAGCCGCTGTTCCGCAAGGCGTACGGCCTGGCCAACCTGCCGGAGAAAACGCCGATGCAGGCCGATATGCTGCTGCGCATCGGCTCCATCACCAAGCAGTTCACGGCGGTCGCCATCCTGCAACTGGCGGAGCAGGGCAAGCTCTCGCTGCAGGACGATGTGCGCCAGCACCTGCCGGACTTTCCGGACAAGGGCCGGCGCATCAGCATCGAGCACCTGCTGCAGCATACTTCCGGCATTCCCAATTACACCGAGCTGAAAGCCATGCGCAACCTGCCGAAGGAGAACGTGGCGATTACCCAGGTGCTTGAGATGTTCAAGGACGAAGCGCTGGAGTTCGCGCCGGGCACGCAGCACAAGTACAGCAACTCCGGCTACTTTTTGCTTGGCATGGTGATCGAGAAGGTGTCCGGCCAGGCCTACCATGAATACCTGGCGCAGAACATCTTCGAGCCGCTGGGCATGCGCGATACCGCGCACGAGGGCAATGAGCGCAGCAGCAAGCGCCGCATCAAGGGCTACCGCCTGTCGGGCAAGGAGATCGTGCCGGTGGCCGAGATCGACGTGAAGATCGCCTATGCCGCCGGCGCGCTGGTGACCACGGTGGACGATATGGCGCGCTGGGATGGCGCCGTCAGCGGCGGCAAGTTGCTCAAGCCCGCCACCTGGCGCCAGGCTTTTACCGCTTGCAGCCTGCCGCAGGGCGCGCCCTGCCATTACGGCTACGGCTGGAATATCGGCGCGCTGGCCGGACACAAGATGATCTACCACGGCGGCTCTATTCCCGGCTTCACGGCGCAGGCTGTGCGCCTGCCGGATGACCAGGTCTTCGTGGCCGTGCTCACCAACGGCAACGGCGGCGCGGTCAACACCCAACTGATTGCCTACAAGGCTGCCGCCATCGCCATCGGCCAGCCATTCACCGAGCCGGTGCCGGTCGCGCTGGCGCCGGATGTGCTGGATGCCTTTGTCGGCACCTATGTCGGCGCGGGCCAGGTCAAGCGCGTGGTGCGGCGCGAGGGCGATCAATTGACGCTGCAGCGCGATGGGCGCGATGCGGCGCCGATCAGGGCGTTCGGGCCCGACAGCTTCTTCATGGAGGGATCGTTGGCACGCCTGGAGTTCCAGCGTGGTGCGGATGGCAAGGTGCGCAGCCTGCTGGTGCGCCAACCGGGCGTGGATGAAACGGCGCTGCGCGAATAACAAAAAGAGGCCGCCAGCGAACCTGCAAGCTGGCGACCCGGACGTGCCCGCGGCTAGCGCGTCTATCCCGATGCGTATGCCTGTGAGCTGAATCCCGCTTTGTTTAGCGGGCGGCGAAAGTTACATGGGTGGCTTGCAACGGCAGGCCAGCCACGGATTTTTGCGTTTCATCGATATAGTGCAGTTCACCGCTGACCGTATCATCGGCTGCGAACACAAGGTGCATGGCCATATTGCCGTTCAGGGCCTGGAACTTGCCGCTGCTGGAGCCGGTGATTTCATGCGGGGTCTGCTCGTCGACCTGCGCCCACATGCGGGTTGCTTTGCGCGTGAGGTACAGGGTCTTGCCGTTGGAAAGTTCGTAGGACCCGTTGTAGCGAGCAAAGTCGCCCGGGGACATATAACTACGCTGGATTTGTGCCTCTTTCAAGGCGGGAACCACCACTTGTTGATCTCCGCTGGTTTGTGCGAACGCCGTTAAGGCGAGCGCAAACAAACTGCTGACAGCCACTAGCCGCTTCATGATTGCCTCCATTGTGCTTTGGTGGCCAGGGTCTCAAAATGACCTGGCTCTTTCACTATAGTCCCCGGCGCATCAACAATCCAGCACCGGGAAATCCCCTGGCGCTCAGCGCGCAGCAAATACGATATGTGTTGTGATGGGAGGAGTGCCGGCCACACGCGGCGTAAAGCTCAATTCACCCGTTGCGGTGTCGTCATTGAGCCAGACGATGTTCATGGTCAGGCTGCCGTCGGCGGCTGCGAAGCGGCCGTCGCCATACCAGTGGATTTCTTGCCGGGTTTGTTGGCCAAGCTGGGCGTACAGGCGGACAGCGCCGCGTGCCAGCGTCAGGGTTTGGCCATTGGACAGGGCGTAGGCGCCCTGGTATTGGTAGAAGTCTTGCGGAGAGATGAGCCGATGTTCAGCTTTGGCTTTCTGCGCGGGCACCACCACCGATTGGTCTGCGCCGGTGCTGCTCTGTGCCGCTGCGCTGGCAGCGATCAGTAACAGCCCGGCCGCAGTTAAGGAATGCTTCATTTCTGCCTCCTGTTCTGGACCAAGCGTGCCAGTAGTTAATTGATGTCTGGCACTTCCAATATAGCGCTGGTCAGGGCAGGGTGGCATTTCAATATTTTGATTGAAGGCGCGCCGCCGATACTGTTTCCATATGCCCGATCAGGGGCGGTAGGTAACGCGATACACCTTGTGCGCGTGGTCGTCGGAAACCAGTATCGAACCATCCGGCATCACGGCCACGTCCACCGGCCGGCCGCTGACTTCTTCGTTCTGCAGGAAGCCGTCGATGAAGGCGGTATCGCTCAGCACTCTGTTGCCATGCAGGGTCAGCAGGCGCACCTGGTAGCCGATTTTGTTGGCGCGGTTCCAGGAGCCGTGTTCCGCCACCAGTAGCTGGTTGCGGTACTGCTCGGGGAACTGGGTGCCGGTGTAGAAGGTCAGGCCGAGCGATGCCACGTGCGGGCCGAGCGCGGCCACGGGGGCGCTGTAGCTGTCGCAGTTCTTGCCTTTGCCGAATTGCGGGTCGAGCAGGGCGCCGGCATGGCAGTAAGGGAAACCGAAGTGCATGCCGGGGCGCGGCGCGATATTCAGCTCGTCCGATGGCAGGTTGTCGCCCAGCTCATCGCGGCCGTTATCGGTGAACCACATCTCTTTGGTTTGCGGGTGCCAGGTGAAGCCGACCGTGTTGCGCACGCCGCGCGCGAACAGTTCCCAGTTGCTGCCGTCGGGGTTCATGCGCCAGATCTTCGCGTAGGCTTCGTCGTCCTTGTCGCAGACGTTGCAGGGGGCGCCGATCGGTACGTAGATCTTGCCGTCCGGGCCGGCCTTGATGTACTTCTCGCCGTGCCAGGTGTCGGTCGGCAGGTCGTTCTTGATGACCTTGTAGGCGGGCTTGCTGGCGTAGGTTTTTTCGATATCGTCAAACTTGATGATGCGCGAAATCTCGCCCACGTACAGGGCGCCGTTCAGCAGGGTGACGCCGATTGGTTTGTTCAGGCCTTCGGCCACGGTCACCACTTTCTCGGCCACGCCGTCCTTGTCGGCATCGACCAGGGCGTAGACTTTTCCGGCCTTGCGCGAGCCGACGAAGGTCAGGCCGCTGTCGGTGACGGCCAGCTCGCGCGCGCTCTCCACCTTGTCGGCGTAAACGGCGATGTGGAAGCCTTTTGGCAGCTTGAGACCGGCCAGGGACGGGGCGGCTGGCGCGGCCGGGGTGGCCGGCGCGGTGGCGCTGGTGCTGGCCGCCTTGCGCGCGGCGACGTTGGTCGGCATCAGGTACTCGGCTAACTGGCTGATCTGCGTGGCGTTCAATTGCTTGTCCCAGCCGGGCATGCCTTTCTCCGGCACGCCCTTGCTGATCAGCCGCACCAGGTTGTTTTTGGTGGGCTGGCCGTGCAGCCAGGTGGCATCGGCCAGGCTGGGGCCGGCGGCGCCTTCCAGCTCCTTGCCGTGGCATTCGGCACAGTTGGCCAGGTATAGCTTGTGGGCGGGGCTGACGGTGGCCGGGGCCGAATAGGCGGCCGGCGCCAGCAGGGCGGCAGCCATGGCGGCCAGTAGTGATGGGTTCTTAATCATTGTATTTCCCTCTGGAATGACAAAAAGGCCGGCGAATTATCCGCCTGTTCCCTGTTTTTTGCATTTCGTCGCACGGGGCGGGACGCTGGCGGGGGCCGCCGATAAGATGGAAGCATCGAAAAACACCTGTCTTCGGGAGCCGCAAAATGAAAATCGCTAAACACATGGAAGCCATCTTCGTCGCCACCCTGTTGCTGCTTGCCGCTATTAGCATGGCGACCAGCGCCTTCCCTGAGCTGCCCTTTGCCGTGGTAGCTGCCAACCTGTGATAATGCGCTGATGACTTCCCAAGGATACATGATGAAGAAACCATTCCAGATTGGCCTGCTGCTGACCGCGTTCTGCTTCTGTCTGGGCCTGGCCCGCGCCGAGGACACGACCACGGAAACGCGGACCATCGATGCGCGCGTGGTGCGCGTCAAGCTCGACGGCGTAATCGACCTCAAGCTACGCCGCGGCGACACCCCGGCCCTGAATATCACCACCGACAAGCGCTATGTCAGCAAGGTGACGGCGGTGCAGACCGGCGACACGCTCTACCTCGATACGGAAAGCCGTGGCGTCAAAATCAAATCGTCCGCCGTGAAGGTGGAGCTGGTGCTGCCGCACTTGCGCGAACTGGTGTCGGACGGGGTGGGCACTTCGGAGGTGAGCGGTTTTAGCGGCGACAACATCGACCTGACCCTGGACGGCGCCGGCAGCATGAAAGTGGTGTGCGACTACAAGAAACTGAAGGCCAACCTGGGCGGGGTGGGCAGCATGCATGTGTGGGTGACCGAGAATGAGAACGTGGACCTGGACCTGCAGGGCGCCGGCTACATCACAATCGGCGGCCGCAGCAAGAACCTGCGCGCCACGCTGGGCGGCCTGGGTGGCCTGAATGCGCAGCAGTTCAAGGCGGAGGATGTGAACCTGGAGCTGAGCGGCCTGGGTAACGCCACCATCAACGCCTCGGTGAATGCCAACCTGAGTTTGAGCGGACTGGGTTCCGTGACCGTGTACGGCAAGCCGACCAACCGCAACGTGAGTGTGGACGGGCTGGGTAAGGTGAGCTGGAAGTAAAGCATATTTTGCAGTGCATAAAACAGATAAATTCAAAGCACCATGACAAAACTACGAGGCGTATTACTCGCAATCGGCATCGCGCTGGGGCTGCAGGCCAGCGCCCACGCCGGCTTTGCGGAAGGGGCCACGGCGTATAACAACAAGAACTATGCGCTGGCCTATAAGGAGATCCTGCCGCTGGCCAAGGCGGGCAATACGGATGCGGAGCATTTGCTCGGCTTGATGTACTACATGGGCCGGGGCGTGCCGCAGGACTATAAGCAGGCATTGGCCTGGCATCGCAAGGCGGCCACCAAGGGCAAGTCGGATGCGCAGTATGTGGTGGGCGCCATGTACTACACGGGCAATGCGGTGATCCAGGATCATAAGGAGGCGGTGACCTGGTTCCGCAAGGCGGCGGAGCAGGGCCATGCGGATGCGCAGCAGGTGCTGGGGCTGATGTACCGGTATCACATTGGCGGTATGCCGCAGGATAATGTGATTGCGTATATGTTGTGGAACCTGGCGGCGGCTGGCGGCTCGGCGAATGCTGCTGAGCAGCGTTCGGCGGTGGCGCGCGGGATGACGCCGGAGCAGATCGAGGAGGGACAGGCGCTGTCGTCGGCCTGGAAGCGGGGCATGCCGTTGCCGCGCGCGTCGCGGACTGGGGGCGGCTGAAACCTTCAAAACCAGGAAACCAGGGTACGGCCCGAAGGGCCGGACCCTTGCCCGGCAGGGTCCGGCCCTTCGGGCCGTACCCTGGTTTCCCGGTTTCCCGGTTCAAAGAGGTTAAAATGCGCGCCCAACCCGTGCCCTCTCCGGAAACACCCCATGGAATCCCTCTTCGTATCAACCGGCGTTGTCGCCCTGGCCGAAATCGGCGACAAGACCCAGTTGCTGGCCTTCCTGCTGGCCGCGCGCTTTAAAAAACCGCTGCCCATCGTGGCCGGCATCCTGGTTGCCACCATCTTCAACCACGCCCTGGCCGGCGCCCTTGGCGCCTGGATCACCTCCCTGCTGACACCAGAAGTGCTGCGCTGGGTGCTGGGCCTGTCCTTCCTCGGCATGGCCGCCTGGACCCTGGTGCCGGACAAAATCGAGGATGACGAAGCCAATATCGCCACCCGCTTCGGCGTGTTCGGCGCCACCCTGGTGACCTTCTTCCTGGCCGAGATGGGCGACAAGACCCAGGTCGCCACCGTGGCCATGGCCGCCCACTATCCGGACCCGCTGCTGGTGGTGGCCGGCACCACGCTGGGCATGCTGATCGCCGACGTGCCGGCGGTCTTCGCCGGCGACAAGCTGGCCGGGAAGATCCCGCTCAAACTGGTGCACGGCATCGCCGCCGCCATGTTTGCGGCGCTGGGCGTGGCCACCCTGCTCGGCATGGGCGCGCGCTTCGGCGTGTAAGCGCTACAATCGCCTCTTTCCCCAAGAAGTGAGCCCATGATGCGTGCAATCGAAATCCCGAAACCCGGCGCGGCCGACGTGCTGCGCCTGTGCGAGCGCCCGCTGCCGGTGGCAGGGCAGGGCGAGCTGCGCATCCGCGTGCATGCTGCCGGCATCAACCGGCCGGACGTGTTCCAGCGCATGGGCAGCTATGCGCCGCCGCCCGGTGCCACCGATATCCCCGGCCTGGAAGTGGCGGGCGAGATCGTGGATGGCGACCTGGCCGCGAGCGGCTTCAAAGTGGGCGATATGGTGTGTGCGCTGGTGCAGGGCGGCGGTTATGCGGAGTACGTGACGGCGCCGGTCGAGCAGTGCCTGCCGGTGCCGCGCGGCCTGTCGCCGCTGGAGGCGGCCTCGCTGCCCGAGACCTTCTTTACCGTGTGGAGCAATGTGTTCGACCGCGCCCAGTTGGGCCGGGGCGAGACTTTGCTGGTGCAGGGCGGCACTTCCGGCATCGGCGTGACGGCGATCCAATTGGCGACGGCGCTTGGCCATCGCGTGTTTGCCACGGCGGGCAGCGACGACAAGGCGCGCGCCTGCGAGAAACTGGGCGCGGCGCGCGGCATCAATTACCGTAGCGAGGACTTTGCTGCGGTGGTGCGCGAGCTGACTGGCGATACCGGGGTTGATGTGATCCTCGACATGGTGGGCGGCGACTACTTGCCGCGCGAGATTAGCTGCCTGGCCGACGACGGCCGCATCGCGCTCATCGCCCTGCTGGGCGGCAGCAAGGGGACGCTGGACATGGGGCAGGTACTGCGCCGGCGCCTGACCATCACCGGCTCCACGCTGCGGCCACGTTCGGTGGCCTTCAAGGCCGCCATCGCGCGCCAGTTGCGCGCCAAAGTGTGGCCGCTGATCGAGGCGGGCGATATCAAGCCGGTGATCTACGAGAGCTTCCCGCTGGAGCAGGCGGCCAAGGCGCATGCCCTGATGGAGGGCAGCACCCACGTCGGCAAGATCATGCTGCAGGTGCTTTAAGGCCCTTTCTTGCGGGTGCCCAGGTGGGCCAGCGTGGCCATAAAGGCGGCGCCCCAGCAGAACAGGAAAACGCTGGACATGATGACCAGGGTGAAGATGGCGACAATGCCGCTGCCGCCGGCACCGCGATCAAATGCCGACACCAGCATGAATACCGGAATCGCCAGAATGATCGGCGCCAGCACCAGCGTCAGGATTGAGCCGCGCAAGATGGTCTGCATGATGGAGCGGCGCGCGCGGATCGCCTTGGCGGCAGGCGTCAGCGCGGGTTTGCGCCACCGGCGCCACGTGAGCGTTGGCCAGCCGAACAGGAAAACGAGTGCGCCCACCTCGGCGTTCTGCACGACGCATCCGAGCAGGAGGGCCAGCAGGAATGCCTGCAGTAAGCCCACGACACAGACGTAGATAAAGCGCAGCAAAGTCCTCATAGCACCACCTCGCGGCCGCCCAAGAAACAGGTGAGGGCGGCGCCGAGCCAGCCCAGGAGCACCGTGGTGGCACCCGCAGCGCACATGATCATAAAGACAACGCCGCCGGCGTAGCCTCCCGGTAGCTCCACCACGCGGAACATGATGATGCTGGCGGCGGGCGGCAACAACAGCAGGCTGCCGACCAGGTGCAGGCGGAAAGTGTGGCGGCGTCCGACCTGGCGGCCTTGCTGGCAGTGCTGGGCCAGGGCGGGCCAGGCCAGGAGCAGGGTGCCGCCGCTGGCGGCCAGGAACAGGATGGCGGAGCCGCTGTCCACGCCCAGCGACAGGGCGCCGGCCAGCATGGCCAGCGGCAGGGTCAGTGCAAAGGCGGAAAAGATGTCAGAAAGTTTATTTTTCATGGCCGTGGAGTCTAGCGTTTGACCCGGCTTTGGGGCGCACGCTACAATTACGGGTTATTAAAAATTAAGCTACTATGCGACGCAAACTCGTAATCGGTAACTGGAAAATGAACGGCAGCCGTGCCGCCAACACTACCCTGTTGGCCGGTATCAAGGCTGGCCTGGGTGACGCAAAGGCCGATACCGCGGTCTGCGTCCCAGCCCCGTATCTGGCACAATGCCAGTCTGAACTCGCCGGCAGCGCTGTTGCCTGGGGGGCGCAGGATGTGTCGGCGCATGCGTCGGGTGCCTACACCGGCGAGGTCGCGGCCGCCATGCTGCTCGATTTCGGCAGCAAATTCGCGCTGGTCGGCCACTCGGAGCGTCGCTCCTACCATCAGGAAAGCAGCGCGGTGGTCGCGCAAAAGGCCCTGGCGGCCGTGAATGCCGGCCTGGTGCCGGTGGTTTGCGTGGGCGAAACGCTGCAAGAGCGCGAAGCCGGCAAGACCGCCGACGTGGTTGGCGCGCAACTGGACGCGGTGCTGGAGGTGCTCAGCATCGAGCAACTGGCTAAGATTGTGCTGGCCTATGAGCCCGTATGGGCGATTGGCACCGGCAAAACCGCCACCCCTGCCATGGCGCAGGAAGTGCACGCGCTGCTGCGCGCGCGGGTGGCGCTGAAAGATGCGGCGGCAGCCGCCGGCATGCAGATCCTGTATGGCGGCAGCATGAAGCCGGACAATGCCAAAGAACTGTTGGCGCAGCCGGATATCGACGGCGGCCTGATTGGCGGTGCGGCACTGAAGGCGGCGGATTTCCTCGCCATCATCGGCGCGGCATAAAGAACACGGCGTGGCGCCTGCGCCGCGCAGTCCGGGTGGCGCCCGGCGAAGCAGGGCACTTTTATTACTTAAGGAATAGCATGAACTCTTTGTTCAATCTGGTTATCGTAGTGCAGGTCATTTCCGCCGTGGCGATCATTGGCCTGGTATTGCTGCAGCACGGCAAAGGCGCCGACATGGGCGCGGCCTTCGGCTCCGGCGCTTCCGGCAGCCTGTTCGGCGCCTCCGGCTCCTCGAATTTCCTGTCCAAGTCGACCGCATTTGCGGCCGCCATCTTCTTTGCGGCAACGTTGGGCTTGTCGGTTCTGGCCAGCAAGGGTAATGTGTCGGCTGGTGCTGGCGTGATGGATAACGTCAAAGCCCCGGCTCCGGCCGTGGTGGAAGGCGCTGGCGCCATTCCGTCGGCTGCGCCGGCTCCGGCCCCAGCCGCTGCGAATCCGCTGCCTGCTGCCGCCGTTGAGGCGCCAGCCGCTGCAGCACCTGCGGCTTCCCCGGCAGCTTCGGCGCCGGCGGCTGCTGCTCCTGCCGCGTCGCCTGCGAAGTAAAACAGGCAATTTTGAAATTTTTGCCGCTTTTCTTCTTGATTCTGCGCAATGTGCATTAACAAAGGCGCGATGACGGTGTAGAATAGCGGCCTTAATGCCGACGTGGTGAAATTGGTAGACACGCTATCTTGAGGGGGTAGTGGCGCAAGCTGTACGAGTTCGAGTCTCGTCGTCGGCACCAAGCAAAAAATCTAAGAGCCAGCAGGTCGTATGAATGTGAAATTCATGGCTTAGCTGGTTTTTTTACGAGGATGTGTCGTTTGATCCTGGTCTCAGCTTTAAATGATTGGGGTCGAGCGTAATTCAACTAAAGCTTACCAATCGTGAACCTCGAAAATTACTTCCCAGTTCTTCTTTTCCTGCTCGTCGGCCTCGGTGTCGGCGTAGTCCCGCAAGTGCTGGGCCATATCCTTGGCCCGAATAAGCCCGATGCGGCGAAATTGTCCCCTTACGAGTGCGGCTTCGAAGCTTTCGAAGACGCGCGTATGAAATTCGACGTGCGTTACTACCTCGTCGCGATTTTGTTCATTCTGTTCGACCTTGAAACTGCATTCTTCTTCCCATGGGGTGTCTCCATGCGTGAACTGGGCTGGCAGGGTTACGTGACGATGATGGTATTCATCGCCGAATTCGTGGTCGGTTTTTGGTATATCTGGAAGAAAGGTGCCCTTGATTGGGAATAAGCCATGTCTATTGAAGGCGTATTTAACGAAGGCTTCATCACCACTACCTTTGACACAGTAATCAACTGGGCGCGTACGGGTTCCATGTACCCGATGACGTTCGGTCTGGCTTGCTGTGCAGTGGAGATGATGCATGCTGGTGCGGCCCGTTACGACCTGGAGCGTTTCGGTTTCATGTTCCGTCCGTCGCCACGTCAATCCGACGTGATGATTGTGGCCGGCACCCTGTGTAACAAGATGGCCCCGGCGCTGCGCAAGGTCTATGACCAGATGCCAGATCCACGCTGGGTGATCTCGATGGGTTCCTGCGCCAACGGCGGCGGTTACTACCACTACTCGTACTCCGTGGTGCGTGGTTGCGACCGTATCGTGCCGGTGGACGTGTATGTCCCAGGCTGCCCGCCGACCGCAGAAGCACTGCTGTACGGCATCCTGCAGCTGCACAACAAGATCAAGAAGACCAACACGATCGCGCGCTAAGACCACATGAACACACATCTGCAAACACTGGTCACCGCCCTTGAGCAAAAGCTGGGCGAACGGGCCTCCCTCGTTGTCGCGCTGGGCGAAGTGACGATTACAGTCAAATCTGGGGACTACTACCAGGTAATGCAAGAGCTGCGCGACGACGCAGCTTTGCGTTTTGATACGCTGATCGACTTGTGCGGCGTCGACTACCTGAGCTACGGCGAAGGTACCTGGGACGGCCTGCGCTTCGCCGCCGTGACCCACCTGCTGTCCGTCGAGAAGAACTGGCGCCTGCGCGTGCGCGTTTTCGCGTCCGACGACGAAATGCCGATCGTGGCCTCCGTGACCCCGATCTGGCGCGCCGCCAACTGGTTCGAGCGCGAAGCGTTCGACCTGTACGGCATCATCTTCGAAGGCCACAACGACCTGCGCCGCATCCTGACCGACTACGGTTTCATCGGCCACCCGTTCCGCAAGGACTTCCCTGTGTCGGGCTACGTGGAAATGCGCTACGACGCGGAACAGAAGCGCGTGGTGTACCAGCCTGTGACCATCGAGCCGCGCGAAAACGTGCCGCGCGTGATCCGCGAAGAAAACTACGGGAAGTAAGAAATGGCTGAAATTAAGAATTACACCCTGAACTTTGGTCCGCAGCACCCGGCAGCGCACGGCGTGCTGCGCCTGGTGCTGGAGCTGGACGGTGAAGTGATCCAGCGCGCCGACCCGCATATCGGCCTGCTGCACCGCGCCACCGAGAAGCTGGCCGAGCAGAAGACCTACCTGCAATCGGTGCCGTACATGGACCGCCTGGACTATGTGTCCATGATGTCCAACGAGCACGCCTACGTGATGGCGATTGAAAAGCTGCTGGGTCTGGAAGTGCCGATCCGCGCGCAGTACATCCGCGTCATGTTCGACGAGATCACCCGCCTGCTGAACCACCTGCTGTGGCTGGGCGCGCACGCGCTGGACGTGGGCGCCATGGGCCCGTTCCTGTACGCCTTCCGCGACCGCGAAGACCTGATGGACTGCTACGAAGCGGTGTCCGGCGCGCGCATGCACGCGGCGTACTACCGCCCGGGCGGCGTGTACCGCGACCTGCCGGACTCGATGCCGCAGTACAAGGCATCGCTGATCCGCAATGCGAAAGCGCTGGCCGAACGCAACGAAAACCGCCAGGGTTCCCTGCTGGACTTCGTGGAAGACTTCACCAAGCGTTTCCCGACCTATGTCGACGAATACGAAACCCTGCTGACCGACAACCGTATCTGGAAACAGCGTACCGTCGGCGTCGGCGTGGTGTCGCCGGAAGATGCGATGGCCATGGGCTTCACCGGCGCCATGCTGCGCGGCTCGGGCATCGCCTGGGACGTGCGCAAGAAGCAGCCGTATGAAGTCTACGACAAGATGGACTTCGACATCCCGATCGGCACCAACGGCGACTCCTACGACCGCTACCTGGTGCGTATCGAAGAAATGCGCCAGTCGAACAAGATCATCAAGCAGTGCGTGGCCTGGCTGAAAGCCAATCCGGGTCCTGTCATGACCAGCAACCGCAAGGTGGCGCCGCCGTCGCGCGTGGACATGAAGACCAATATGGAATCGCTGATCCACCACTTCAAGCTGTTCACCGAAGGCTTCCACGTACCGGAAGGCGAGGCTTACAGCGCGGTGGAGCACCCGAAAGGCGAATTCGGCATCTACCTGATCTCCGATGGCGCCAACAAGCCATACCGTATGAAGATCCGCGCACCGGGCTTTGCCCACCTGCAGGGTCTGGACGAAATGTCGCGCGGCCACATGATCGCCGACGCCGTGACCATCATCGGTACCCAGGACATCGTTTTCGGTGAAATCGACCGCTAAGGGCTAGAAATGCTGTTATCCCAAGAATGCTATAAAAAAATCGACCGCGAGTTGGCCAAGTATCCGGCCGACCAGCGCCAGTCGGCCGTGATGGCCTCGCTGGCCCACGCCCAGGTTGAACTGGGCTGGCTGTCGCCAGAAACCATGAAGGAAATCGCGGACTACATCCGCATGCCGGCCATCGCCGTGCAGGAAGTCGCGACTTTCTACAATATGTACAACCTGAAGCCGGTCGGCAAGCACAAGATAACCGTGTGCACCAACCTGCCTTGCGCACTGTCCGGCGGCGTGAAAGCGGCCGAGCACCTGAAGGCCAAGTTCGGCATCGACTTCCGTGGCACCACCGAAGACGGCGCGTTCACCCTGATGGAAGGCGAGTGCATGGGCGCCTGCGGCGACGCACCGGTCATCCTGGTCAACAACCACCGCATGTGTTCCCACATGAGCAACGATAAACTGGACGCCCTCGTGGAGGAGCTCAAGAAATGACTTCCCTGCACGACCGTCACATCAATCCGCTGATCCTGAAGGATCTGAACGGCGACAACTGGCACCTGGCCGACTACGTGAAACGTGGCGGCTACTCGGCGCTGCGCCGCATCATCGAAGAGAAGATCCCGCAAGAACAGATCATCGCTGAACTGAAGACCTCCGGCCTGCGTGGCCGCGGCGGTGCGGGTTTCCCGACCGGCCTGAAATGGTCCTTCATGCCGCGCCAGTTCCCTGGCCAGAAATACCTCGTCTGCAACACCGACGAAGGCGAGCCGGGTACGTTCAAAGACCGCGACATCATTCGCTACAATCCGCATTCGCTGATCGAAGGCATGGCCATCGGCGCCTACGCCATGGGCATCACCGTGGGCTACAACTACATCCACGGCGAGATCTTCCAGGACTACCTGCGCTTTGAAGAAGCGCTGGAAGAGGCGCGCGCCGCCGGCTTCCTGGGCGACAAGATCATGGGTTCGGACTTCAGCTTCCAGTTGCACGCGCACCACGGTTACGGCGCCTACATCTGCGGCGAAGAAACCGCGCTGCTGGAATCGCTGGAAGGCAAAAAAGGCCAGCCGCGCTTCAAGCCGCCGTTCCCTGCGTCGTTCGGCCTGTACGGCAAACCGACCACCATCAACAACACCGAAACCTTCGCGGCCGTTCCGTTCATCCTGAACATGGGCGCCGAGAACTATCTGGCACTGGGCAAGCCAAACAACGGCGGCACCAAGATCTTCTCGATCTCGGGCGACGTTGAGCGTCCAGGCAACTACGAAGTCCCGCTGGGCACTCCGTTCGCCAAGCTGATGGAGCTGGCCGGCGGTATGCGCGGCGGCAAAAAGATCAAGGCTGTGATCCCTGGCGGTTCCTCCGCTCCGGTGATTCGCGGCGAGATCATGATGCAGACCGACCTCGATTACGATTCGATCGCCAAAGCCGGCTCCATGCTCGGTTCCGGCGCCGTGATCGTGATGGACGAGACGCGCTGCATGGTGAAAGCGCTGGAACGCCTGTCCTACTTCTACTTTGAAGAGTCGTGCGGCCAGTGCACCCCGTGCCGTGAAGGCACCGGCTGGATGTACCGCATGATCCACCGCATCGAGAATGGCCAGGGCCGCCCGACGGACCTGGACATGCTGAACTCCATCGCCGACAACATCCAGGGCCGCACCATCTGCGCGCTGGGCGATGCTGCCGCTATGCCGGTACGCGCCTTCGTCAAGCAGTTCCGCGAAGAATTTGAATATCACGTCGAACACAAGCACTGCCTGGTGCCTGTTTCGGCTTACTAAGCTGCGATTATCATGGTTGAAATCGAAATTGACGGCAAAAAGGTAGAAGTCCCTGCGGGTAGCATGGTGATGGACGCCGCCAACAAGCTGGGCACCTACATCCCGCACTTCTGCTATCACAAGAAATTGTCGATCGCTGCGAACTGCCGTATGTGCCTGGTGGAAGTGGAGAAGGCGCCTAAGCCTTTGCCAGCATGCGCCACGCCGGTATCGGCTGGCATGGTCGTGAAATCCGCCTCCGACAAGGCTGTGCAAGCACAGAAGTCGGTGATGGAATTCCTGCTGATTAACCACCCGCTGGATTGCCCAATCTGCGACCAGGGCGGTGAGTGCCAGTTGCAGGATTTGGCCGTAGGTTACGGCAAGATGGAATCCCGCTACGAAGAAGAAAAACGCGTGGTGCCGCCGAAGGCCGGCAGCGCGCTGGTGGCGATGGAAGAAATGTCGCGTTGCATCCACTGCACCCGTTGCGTGCGCTTTGGCCAGGAAGTGGCCGGCGTGATGGAACTGGGCATGCTGGGCCGCGGCGAGCATTCCGAGATCACCACCTTCGTCGGTGAGGCAGTGAGCTCCGAGATGTCGGGCAATATGATCGACCTGTGCCCGGTCGGCGCGCTGACCTCGCGTCCATTCCGCTACAGCGCCCGTACCTGGGAACTGTCGCGCCGCAAATCGGTGTCCCCGCACGACTCCACTGGCGCCAACCTGATCGTGCAAGTGAAGCAGGGCTCCGTGAAGCGCGTGCTGCCATTCGAGAACGACGACGTTAACGAATGCTGGATCTCCGACAAGGACCGCTACTCCTACGAAGCGCTGGAAAGCGCCGAGCGCCTGACCAAGCCAATGCTGAAGCAGGGCGGCGAATGGAAGGAAGTGGACTGGCAAGTGGCGCTGGAATACGTGGCGCACGGCCTGAAGAACATCAAGCACGAACACGGCGCTGATTCGCTGGCCGCTTACGCGACCGCGCATTCGACCGTGGAAGAACTGGCCCTGCTGAAGAAACTGATGCACGGCGTGGGTTCCGAGCACGTCGACTTCCGCCTGCGCCAGAGCGATTTCGCGCTGGACGGCGAAGTGAAACCTTGGCTGGGCATGCCGATTGCCGAACTGTCGCAACTGCAGCGCGTGTTCGTGATCGGTTCCTTCCTGCGCAAGGACCACCCGCTGTTCGCGACCCGCATCCGCGCGGCCGTGAAAGCCGGCGGCAAGCTGTCCGTGCTGCACGCAGCCGACACTGAAAACCTGATTACCACCGCCAACAAGATCATCGCTGCGCCATCCGACTGGCTGGCCGCGCTGTCCGGCGTGGTGGCTGCTGTCGCCAAGGCCAAAGGCGTGGCCGCTCCGGCCGGCTTCGAAGGCGTGGTGGCTTCCGCCAACGCGGAAGCGATTGCTGAATCCCTGATCGGCGGCGAACGCAAGGCGATCTTCCTGGGTAACGCCGCTGTGGCGCATCCGGAAGCGTCCAAGCTGCACGCTGCTGCGCAGTGGATCGCGGAACAGACCGGCGCCAAGCTGGGCTACCTGACCGAAGCTGCCAATACCGTCGGCGGCTACCTGGTCGGCGCCACCGCCAAGAACGCAGCGCCTGCCTTCTCGCAACAGAAGAAAGCCTACGTCCTGCTGAACGCCGAGCCAGAACTCGACGCAGCCAACCCGCAAGCGGCCAAGGCCGCGCTGCACGCCGCCGACATGGTGGTGGTGCTGTCCGCCTTCAAGCATGGCGCCGACTACGCCGACGTGCTGCTGCCGGTTGCGCCGTTCGCCGAGACTTCCGGCTCCTTCGTCAATGCCGAAGGCCGCCTGCAGTCCTTCAACGGCACCGTCAAGCCAGCGGGCGACGCCCGTCCGGCCTGGAAAGTGCTGCGCGTGCTGGGCAACATCCTGGGCCTGGGCGGCTTCGACTACGAAACCTCGGAATCGATCCGCGACGAACTGTTCGAAAAAGGCGCCGACCTGTCGGCCAAACTGTCGAATGTGTCGCGCAAAGCCGCCGTGGCCGGTGTGCCGTTCACCGCGACTGGGCTGCAACGCCTGGCCGACGTGCCGATCTACTTCGCCGACGCCCTGGTGCGCCGTTCCGGCCCGCTGCTGGCGACCGTCGACGCTGCCGCGCCGAAAGCCTACCTGTCCGCCGCCACCGCGCAGCAGATCGGTGTGCAGGCTGGCGACAAGGTCGAAGTGAAGCAGGGCTCCGGCTTTGCGATCCTGGAAGCCGCCATCGAAGCCGGCCTGCCGGCCAACGTGGTGCGCGTGTCTGCCGCCCA
Organism: Massilia sp. SR12; assembly: GCA_046523935.1. Taxonomy (GTDB): domain Bacteria; phylum Pseudomonadota; class Gammaproteobacteria; order Burkholderiales; family Burkholderiaceae_D; genus Rugamonas. The sequence goes on from CP159586.1 coordinate 255,798, forward strand.
TGCATCGACCTCGATGCTGGGCGCGATGTTCGGTGAAATCACCGTGGCTAAAGCAGGGGAGGGCAAGTAATGGCTCTGCCAGATATGATTGATTCGATTAAAGCACTGGGCGAGGCCAACCTCGGCACTTTCTGGCCGTTCATCTGGACCATGGCCAAGATCCTGTGCGTGACCCTGCCGCTGATGGGCCTGGTCGCCTACCTGACCCTGTGGGAGCGCAAGCTGCTGGGCTGGATCCAGATCCGTATCGGCCCGAACCGCGTGGGCCCGAACGGCCTGCTGCAGCCGATCGCCGACGCGCTGAAACTGCTGTTCAAAGAGATCGTCGTCCCGAGCAAGTCGAACAAGTCCCTGTTCTTCATCGGCCCGGTGATGACCATCATGCCGGCGCTGGCGTGCTGGGTGGTGGTGCCGTTTGGCCCGGGCGCTGCCCTGGCCGACGTCAACGCCGGCCTGCTGCTGATCATGGCGATCGCCTCGATGGAGGTGTACGGCATCATCATCGCCGGCTGGTCCGCCAACTCGAAGTACTCCTTCATGGGCGCGATGCGTGCATCGGCACAGATGGTGTCCTACGAAATCGCGATGGGCTTCTGCCTGGTGATCGTGCTGATGGTGGCGGGTTCCCTGAACCTGTCGGAAATCGTCGCCGGCCAGCAGAAGGGCATGATGGCCGACATGGGCCTGAACCTGCTGTCGTGGAACTGGCTGCCGCTGCTGCCGATCTTCGTGGTGTACCTGGTGTCCGGCCTGGCCGAATGTAACCGTCACCCGTTCGACGTGGTGGAAGGCGAGTCCGAGATCGTCGGCGGCCACATGGTCGAATACGGCGGTATGGCTTACGCCATGTTCTTCCTGGCGGAATACGCCAATATGATCCTGATCTCGCTGCTGGCGTCGATCATGTTCCTGGGTGGCTGGTCCGCTCCGATCGCAGCGCTGGAATTCGGCGGCGTGTTCGGCGGCTTCTTCTGGCTGTTCATGAAGACCTTCTTCATCGTATCGCTGTTCATCTGGACGCGCGGCACCTTCCCGCGTTACCGCTATGACCAGATCATGCGTTTGGGCTGGAAAGTATTCATCCCACTGACCCTGTTCTACCTGGTGTTCGTGGCAACCTGGATGCAGACCTCCTGGAATATTTGGAAGTAAGAGAGCGAATACGAAATGGACCGATTGAAAGACTTCTTCGGCAGCTTCTTGCTGACCGAACTGTTCAAGGGGATGGCGCTGACCGGCAAATATATGTTTGCCAAGAAGATCACCGTCCAATTCCCGGAAGAGAAAACCCCGATCTCGCCGCGTTTCCGCGGCCTGCACGCCCTGCGCCGTTACCCTAACGGTGAAGAGCGCTGCATCGCCTGCAAACTGTGCGAAGCGGTTTGCCCGGCGATGGCGATCACCATCGAGTCGGAGCAGCGTGACGACGGCAGCCGCCGTACCACGCGCTACGACATCGACCTGACCAAGTGCATCTTCTGCGGCTTCTGCGAAGAATCCTGCCCGGTGGACTCGATCGTCGAGACGCATGTACTGGAATACCACGGCGAAAAACGCGGTGACCTGTACTACACCAAGGAAATGCTGCTGGCCGTGGGCGACCGCTATGAAGCGGAAATCGCGGCCAACCGCGAAGCCGACGCCAAGTACCGCTGATCGCCGAGGTTAAAGATAATGAACTTCACTACTTTCTTGTTCTACGCGTTTGCCACCATCCTGGTGCTGGCATCGCTGCGCGTGATTACCGCGCGCAACCCGGTGCACGCTGCGCTGTTCCTGGTGCTGGCCTTCTTCCAGGCGGCCGGCATCTGGATGCTGCTCAAAGCGGAATTCCTGTCCATCGTGCTGGTGCTGGTGTATGTCGGCGCGGTCATGGTCCTGTTCCTGTTCGTGGTGATGATGATCGATATCGATCTCGACAAGCTGCGCGCCGGTTTCTGGAACTACCTGCCGATCGCCTCCATTGTGGGCGGCGTGATCGTGCTGGAAATGGCTGCCGTGATCTGGCGCGCCTTCCCGACCAACATCGGCGCCGTGGTGCCGGAAGCTGCCAACACCATCGGCCAGACCAAGGCCCTCGGCCTGCTGATCTACACCGAGTACATCCTGGCGTTTGAAATCGCTGCGGTGGTGCTGCTGGTGGCGATCGTGGCTGCCGTGGCACTGACCCTGCGCAAGCGCAAAGACACCAAGTACTTCGACCCGGCCGAAGCAGTCCGCGTCAAGCGTAACGACCGCCTGAAGATCGTGAAGATGGACGCTACCGTCCATGCACCGGTCGCTGCTGCGGAAACGAAGGAGGCACCATGACTTTATCCCTGGCTCACTACCTGGTCCTGGGCGCGATCCTGTTCGCGATCTCGATCGTCGGTATTTTCCTGAACCGCAAGAATGTCATCGTCCTGCTGATGGCCATCGAACTGATGCTGCTGGCAGTGAACATGAACTTCATCGCGTTCTCGCACTATTGGGGCGACGCGGCCGGGCAGATTTTTGTCTTCTTCATCCTGACCGTGGCGGCCGCCGAATCGGCAATCGGCCTCGCGATCCTGGTGGTGATGTTCCGTAACCTGGACACCATCAATGTGGAAGACCTGGACAGCCTCAAAGGCTAAGTTACAACCTCGAAAAATAGATAAGGTAAATCATGACGGGGCAACTTAACCCAACCCTCCTTCTGGCCGTACCGCTGGCGCCATTGGCAGGTTCCGCAATCGCGGGCCTGTTCGGCACCAAGTTCTTCGGCAACGTTGTCGGCCGCAAGGTGGCGCACACCGCGACCATCCTGGGCGTGCTGATCGCTTTCCTGATCTCCTTCCAGACGCTGCTCGCGGCGATGGATGGCGCCACCTACAACGGCGACCTGTATACCTGGATGACCGTGGGCAGCGTCAAGCTGGCCGTCGGCTTCCAGATCGACACGCTGACGGCGATGATGATGAACGTGGTGACGTTCGTCTCGCTGATGGTGCACATCTACACCATCGGCTATATGGCGGAAGATGAAGGCTACAACCGCTTCTTCTCCTACATCTCGCTGTTCACCTTCTCCATGCTGATGCTGGTGATGTCGAACAACTTCCTGCAGCTGTTCTTCGGCTGGGAAGCGGTGGGCCTGGTGTCCTACCTGCTGATCGGCTTCTGGTACACGCGCCCGACCGCCATCTTCGCCAACATGAAGGCCTTCCTGGTCAACCGTGTGGGCGACTTCGGCTTCATCCTGGGCATTGGCCTGATCCTGGCGTACACCGGTTCCATGGACTACCAGGAAGTGTTCGCCAAGAAGGACGCGCTGATCAACGGCGTGCTGCCGGGCACCGACTGGGCCATTATTTCCGTGGCCTGTATCTGCCTGTTCATCGGCGCCATGGGTAAGTCGGCGCAGTTCCCGCTGCACGTCTGGCTGCCTGACTCGATGGAAGGCCCGACCCCGATCTCCGCACTGATCCACGCGGCGACCATGGTGACCGCCGGCATCTTCATGGTGACCCGCATGTCGCCGCTGTTCGAAATGTCGGACGCGGCGCTGTCGGTGATCCTGGTGATCGGTTCCATCACGGCGCTGTTCATGGGCTTCATGGGCATCATCCAGAACGACATCAAGCGCGTGGTGGCTTACTCCACCCTGTCGCAGCTGGGCTACATGACCGTGGCGCTGGGCGCTTCGGCCTACTCGGTGGCGGTGTTCCACCTGATGACCCACGCTTTCTTCAAAGCGCTGCTGTTCCTGGGCGCCGGCGCCGTCATCATGGCGATGCACCACGACCAGGACATCCGCAATATGGGCGGCCTGAAGAAGTACCTGAAGATCATCTGGATTACCTCGCTGCTGGGCTCCCTGGCGCTGATCGGTACCCCGCTGTTCTCCGGCTTCTACTCGAAAGACATGATCATCGAAGCCGTGCATGCCACCAACCTGCCGGGTGCCGGCTTTGCCAACTTCGCTGTGCTGGCAGGCGTGTTCGTGACCGCGTTCTACTCCTTCCGCATGTACTTCCTGGTGTTCCATGGCCCGGAAAACTTCGGCAAGGCACACCACCACGACCACGATTCGCACCACGCTGTCGAAGGCGAAGAGGACGACCACGGCCACCACGGCCTGGCCCCGGGCGAGAAGCCGCATTCGCCGGGCCTGGTGGTGACCCTGCCGCTGATCCTGCTGGCCATCCCGTCCGTCGTCATCGGCGCGATCGCGATCAAGCCTATGCTGTTCGGCGACTTCTTCAAAGGCGTGATCTACGTCGGCGAGAACCACGGCGCGATGGAAGCACTGCACCACCACTTCCACGACTGGCTGGGCATGGCGCTGCACTCGGTGCAGACCGCGCCGTTCTGGCTGGCACTGTCCGGCGTGGCAACGGCGTACTACTGCTACATGGTCAACCCGAAGGTGCCTGCCGCCTTCTACAAGGCCCTGAAGCCGCTGCACACCCTGCTCGACAACAAGTACTACATGGACAAGTTCAACGATGCTGTCTTTGCCCGCGGCGCGCGCCTGCTGGGCGAGGGCCTGTGGGCGGTGGGCGACAAGGCCATCATCGACGGCCTGCTGGTGAACGGTTCGGCCAAAGTGGTGGGCTGGTTCTCCAGCCTGACCCGCGTACTGCAGACCGGCTATATCTATCACTACGCCTTCGTGATGATCCTCGGTATCCTGGGCTTCCTGGTGTACTTCCTGCCGTTTTGGCACGCTTAACAGCTGACGCAAAAGAGATAACAAATGCAGTCAACGATTAATACTCTACCTCCTTACCTCAGCCTCTCGATCTGGCTGCCGATCCTGTTCGGCCTGATCGTACTGGCCATCGGCCGCGATTCGCGCGCCGGCATGGTACGCGTGCTGTCGCTGCTCGGCGCCATCGTTTCGCTGGTACCGACCATCCCGCTGTTCACGCAGTTCGACAAAGCGGCGCACGGCATGCAGTTCGTGGAAAAGGCGCCGTGGATCGAACGCTTCAACATCTTCTATTCGCTGGGTGTTGACGGCATGTCGATGTGGTTCATCCCGCTGACCGCCTTCATCACCATCATCGTGGTGATTTCGGCGTGGGAAGTGATCACCGAGCGCGTGGCGCAGTACATGGGCGCGTTCCTGATCCTGTCCGGTCTGATGATCGGCGTGTTCTCCGCCATGGACGGCCTGCTGTTCTACTTCTTCTTCGAAGCGACCCTGATCCCGATGTACATCATCATCGGCGTCTGGGGTGGTGCCAACCGCATCTACGCCGCGTTCAAGTTCTTCCTGTACACCTTCTTCGGGTCGCTGCTGACGCTGGTCGCCATCATCTACCTGTACAACCAGTCGCAGAGCTTCGATATCCTGGTCTGGCACAAGCTGCCGCTGACCATGACGGAGCAGGGCCTGATCTTCTTCGCCTTCTTCATGGCTTTCGCCGTGAAGGTGCCGATGTTCCCGGTCCACACCTGGCTGCCGGACGTCCACGTGGAAGCGCCGACCGGCGGTTCCGCCGTGCTGGCCGCGATCATGCTGAAGCTGGGCGCTTACGGCTTCCTGCGATTCTCGCTGCCGATCGCGCCTGACGCGTCGCAGAAGTACGCCTGGGTCATCATCGGCCTGTCGCTGGTGGCGGTAATCTACATCGGCCTGGTGGCCCTGGTGCAGAAAGACATGAAGAAACTGGTGGCGTATTCGTCCATCGCGCACATGGGCTTCGTGACCCTGGGCTTCTTCATGTTCAACGAAATGTCGGTGCAGGGCGGTATCGTGCAGATGGTGTCGCACGGCTTCATCTCCGGCGCCATGTTCCTGTGCATCGGCGTGCTGTACGACCGCATGCACTCGCGCCAGATCGCCGACTACGGTGGCGTTGTGAACAAGATGCCTAAGTTCGCCGCACTGTTCATCCTGTTCTCCATGGCCAACTGCGGCCTGCCAGCGACCTCCGGCTTCGTCGGCGAGTTCATGGTGATCCTGGGCGCGGTGCAGTTCAACTTCGTGACCGGTATCGCGGCGGCGACCGCCCTGATCTTCGGCGCGGCTTACTCCCTGTGGATGGCCAAGCGCGTGATCTTCGGCGCCATCACCAATCCGCACGTGGAAGAACTGACCGACGTTAACAACCGCGAGTTCCTGATGCTGGGCATCCTGGCAATCGCCGTACTGTTTATGGGCCTGTATCCGGCACCGTTTACCGACGTGATGCAAGTATCCGTGGCCGACCTGCTGGAGCATGTCAAACAGAGCAAGCTGCCAGCCTTTGTGGCCCCTTGATAGCAGATAGGACCTAGTTTTCATGAATAACACTCAAATGATCTCAGGAGCCGCTAACCTGGTTCCGATCTACGCGGAAGTCTTTCTGCTGATCGCCGCTTCGGCGATCCTGCTGATCGACATGTTCCTGGACCAGAGCAAGCGCGCCATCACGTACGCGCTGACCATGGCCTCCCTGTTGGGCGCAGCCTTCTTCAGCTTCGCCGACTACAGCTCGGGCAGCACGGTGTACGCGTTCTCGAACATGTTCATCAACGACCCGATGGGCAACCTGCTCAAGCTGTTCTCCTACCTGACCATGGGTATGACCCTGGTGTATGCGCGCCAGTACTCGACTGACCGTGGCATGTTGGGCGGTAACCTGGGCGGCGAGTTCTACGTCCTGGCGCTGTTCTCCATGCTGGGCCAGATGGTGATGATCTCGGCCAACAACTTCCTGACCATCTACCTGGGCCTGGAACTGATGTCGCTGTCGCTGTACGCCCTGGTGGCCCTGCGCCGCGACGACGCGAAAGCGACCGAAGCAGCGATGAAGTACTTCATCCTGGGTGCGCTGGCTTCCGGTTTCCTGCTGTATGGCATGTCCATGCTGTACGGCGCCACCGGCTCGCTGGAAATCGGCGAGATCGCCAAGAAGATCGGCTCCGGCACGGTTGACCGCTCGATCCTGACCTTCGGCCTGGTGTTCGTGGTGGCCGGCCTGGCCTTCAAGCTGGGCGCCGTGCCGTTCCACATGTGGGTACCGGACGTCTACCAAGGCGCGCCAACCGGCGTGACCCTGCTGCTGGGCGGTGCACCGAAGCTGGCGACCTTCGCCATCTGCGTGCGCCTGCTGGTGGAAGGCATGCTGCCGCTGGCGTTCGATTGGCAGAACATGCTGATGATCCTGGCCGTGCTGTCGCTGGCGGTGGGTAACCTGACCGCGATCGCGCAGACCAACCTGAAACGCATGCTGGCTTACTCCACCATCGCGCAGATGGGCTTCGTGCTGCTTGGCCTGCTGGCCGGCGTGGTGGACCAGAAACCAACCCACGGCGCCGCCGCTTACTCGGCTGCCATGTACTACGCAATCACCTATGTGCTGACCACCGTCGGCACCTTCGGCGTGATCATGGTGCTGGCGCGCCAGGGCTTCGAGGCGGAAGAGATCGACGACTTCAAGGGCCTGTCCAAGCGTAGCCCGCTGTACGCCGCGCTGATGTCGGTGCTGCTGTTCTCGCTGGCCGGTGTGCCGCCGATGATGGGCTTCGCCGCCAAGTTCGCGGTGCTGCAGTCGGTGCTGCAAACCGGCGCCGTGTGGCTGACCGTGTTCGCCGTGATGTTCTCGCTGGTGGGTGCGTTCTACTACATCCGCATCGTGAAGGTCATGTGGTTCGACGAGCCGACCGACACTGCGCCGCTGGCAGTCAACACCGACAAAGGCATTGTCCTGGCGCTCAACGGCTTGGCCGTTGTGGCACTGGGCATGATGCCGGACACGCTGTTGCACGCCTGCTACCAGGCGATCGAAAAGACCCTGGCTTCCTGATCGCCTGAGCGATGGACGTCAACGCATCATCCTGGCTGGTCATCCTGCTTGCAGTGGTGGCCGCCAACCTGCCTTTCCTGAACGAGAAGGTATTTGGCCTGGTTCCGCTGCAGGCCGCACGCAAGCCGTTTATGGTGCGGGTGGCGGAACTGGTTGTGCTGTATGTCGCCGTCGGCGGCATCGGCATGGCGCTCGAATCCCGCATCGGCACCGTGTTTCCACAGAACTGGGAGTTCTACTGGGTCGCGGCGTTCGCCTTCCTGGTATTTGCTTTCCCTGGCTTCGTGGTACGCTACCTGCGTAAACACCACTAAAACCGGAAAACCAGGGTCCGGCCCTTTGGGCCGTACCCGGGTTTCCTGGTTTAAAAAAAAGAGCCATGGACAAACACCTCAAAGAAACCAAGATCGACAGCGAACTCGCCTACAACGGCGGCTTCCTCAAAGTCCACCGCGACACGGTGGCCCTGCCGGACGGCAAACACACCAAACGCGAATACATCCGCCACCCGGGCGCCGTGGTGATCATCCCCGTGCTGGACGACGGCACGGTGCTGCTGGAGCGCCAATACCGCTACCCCAACGACCGCGTCTTCATCGAACTCCCGGCCGGCAAGATCGACCCGGGCGAAGACCCGCTGGCCTGCGCCATCCGCGAATTGGAAGAAGAAACCGGCTACACCGGCACCGACTGGCAATTCCTCGCCACCATCCATAACGCCATCGCCTACTCGGACGAGCACCTGGACATCTACCTGGCGCGCGGCCTGAGCGCCGGCGAAGTCAAGCTGGACGATGGTGAGTTCATCGAAACCTTCGCCGCCAGCATCGACCAGATGCTGGACTGGGTGCGCAGTGGCCAGATCACCGACGTGAAGACCGTGATCGGTACCTTTTGGCTCGATAAACTGCGCTCCGGCGACTGGAAGCTGGACTGAGGCCATGAGCGCCGTGCGCCTGCTGCTGCTGGTTCTCGCCCTTGGGGTGAGCCAGGCGCAGGCGGCACCGGTCAAGCGCACGCGCTTCCAGATCCGCTGTGAGGACACGATCAGCAAGACCGTGTCCGTGCTGTCGGCGCGGCAGAGCGGCTACAGCGTGAACAACCAGCTGTCGTACAAGCAGCTGTCGGCCATGAAAACGGATAAGATGCCGTCCAACGGTTTTGTGCTGGGCCTGACCCGCACCGAATCGCGCGTGCAGATCGGCCTGGACGGACCGATGCTGACCGATGCGGCCAGCGGCTACGAATGCGTGGCGCCGCAAATCCGGGTGCAGCTGACGTATGCGCCGGTGCGCATTTATGTCGGCAACGAGTTCTCTCCGGGGAGCTGCGGTTACGCCGAGATCCTGTCGCACGAGCTGCGCCACATGAACGCCTACATGGACCATTTGTCCAAGGTTGAGCAGGTGGTGCGCACGGCGCTGGCGCGGCGTTTTGAGGCCAAGCCGCTGTACGCGCCGGCCGGCACCGCCCGTTCGGCGCTGGCGCACGAAATCGACAGCGGCTGGATGCCTTACATCAAAGCCGAAATGGCCAAGGTGGAAGTGCAGCAGGCCGTGATCGATTCGCCGGCGGAGTACGCCCGCCTGAGTAAAGCCTGCAACGGCGAGATACAGACTATTTTAAGAAAGTCACGCAGTAAAAAATGAAGCGCTATTTCGCATTGATTCCCGCCGCCGGCGTCGGCGCGCGCATGGCGGCCGCCAGCCCCAAGCAATACCTGGCGCTGAACGGTGTGCCCATGCTGCAGCATACGCTGGAGGCCTTCCGCCACAGCGCGCTGATTGCCCACACCTATGTGGTAGTGAGCGAGGCCGACGGGTATATCGACGCGGTGGCGCCGGAGGGCGGCGTGACGGTGCTGCGCTGCGGCGGCGCCACCCGCATGGACTCGATCCTGAACGGCCTGCGCGCTATCCGCGCCCAGGTGCGCGACGACGACATGGTGCTGGTGCACGACGCCGCGCGTCCCGGCCTGACGCCGGCCCTGATTGCCAGGCTGATCTCCGCCGTGGGCGAGCATGAAGGCGGCGGCCTGCTTGCGCTGCCGGTGGTGGACACGGTAAAGTCCACCCGCTCCGGCACGGTGGAAACCACGCCGCGCGACGGCTTGTGGCTGGCGCAGACGCCGCAGATGTTTTCCTACGCGCTGCTGCTACGCGCCCTGGCGCTGGCGCCGGACCCGAATGCGATCACCGACGATGCCAGCGCGGTGGAGATGCTGGGCTTCTCGCCCAAGCTGGTGGAAGGCCATCCGCGCAACCTGAAGGTGACGCTGCCAAGCGATATCGCCATCGCAGAAATGTACTTAGGACAGGATTCACAATGACGCAACTTCCATTCCGCATCGGCCAGGGCTACGACTCGCACCGGCTGGTTGAGGGTCGCAAGCTGATTCTCGGCGGCGTTGAGATCGCGCACGAGCGCGGCTTGCTGGGGCATTCGGATGCCGATGCGCTGCTGCATGCGATTACCGATGCCATTCTGGGCGCGGCGGCGCTGGGCGATATCGGCAAGCATTTCCCCGACACCGCCGAGAAATTCCGTGGCGCCGACTCGCGCGTGTTGCTGCGGGAAGCGGCCAAGCGCGTGCGCGCCACCGGCTACGATATCGGTAATGTCGATTGCACCATCATTGCCCAGCGGCCGAAGATGGCGCCGCACATTGCCGGCATGGCGGCCAACATCGCCGCCGACCTCGGCGTGCCGGTCGGTCACGTGAATGTGAAAGCCAAGACCAATGAAAAGCTCGGCTACCTGGGGCGCGAGGAAGGCATCAACGCCGAAGCCGTGGCGCTGCTGGTGCTGCGCCAGGGGGCGTAAGCCATGACGTCCCGCCCGCTGCCGGGGGCTTTGCCGCCCGCCGGCGCGTCCACGGCCTCGTCCCGCGTCACCGGCGCCACGACCGACGGCACGACTGACGCCACGACCGATGGCATGGCCGACGCCACCTCGGCAGGAAAGCCGGGCGCATCGCGCTTGCCGCCGCTGGAAGCGTCGCGCGTGGTGCCGCCCGGCGGCGCCGATGCTGCGGCCGCGAAAGCGCAGGCGCGCGCCCGCCGCGACGCCGAGGTGCGCGGCGTCGCCTCGATGCAGGAAATGCGCGCCGCGATCCGCGCCGCGTCGCGCGTGCTGCCCGCCATCGACGCCGTGCCCCGCGTGCGCGGCATGAACGCCGCCACCTTCCGCGCGCGTGCGCAGCAAGGCTTGCCATTCCTGGTCCCCGGCGCGATCGCGCGCTGGCCGATCTGCGCGCTGCAGCCGGACGTGCTGCGTGAGCGTTTCGGCGCAGTGCCGGTGCGCGCCCGCGTTGGCGACTATATCGGCACCGCCTTCGCCGCCGACCGCGCCATGCAGGACATGACCATGCGCGAGTACCTCGACCTGGCCGACGCCACCGAAGGCCTGCCGCCATACCTGGGCAACCTGGAATTGCGCGAGCTGAATAGCCTGTGCCACTGGCCCACGTACTTTGAAAAAATGGGGCCGCCACGCTTCTGGATCGGGCCCGCGGGCACGGTCACGCCGCTGCACAGCGATTTCGACGACAACATCTTCGCCCAGGTGTGGGGCCGCAAGCGCATCTTCCTCGCGCCCGCGCACCACGACGAATTCCTCTACACGCGCGAAGCCAACCCGGTGCTGTACGGCAGCCCCTTCGACCCGGAAGCGCCGGACTACGAGCGCTATCCGCTGGCGCGCCAGGCGACGATGCTGGAAGTGCTGGTGGAGCCGGGCGATATGCTGTACATCCCCGCCGGCTGGTACCACCAGGTACGCGCGCTGACGTTCTCACTCTCCTCCAATCGCTGGGCGCGCGGTGTGCCGCTCGCGCTGTCCGGCAGCGCGCACGGACCCTAAACCACGGCGGCGCCGTACGATTCAGGCCGCTGCGCGAGCAGGTGGGACAGCCGTTGCAGGCCGGCCTGCAAGCGCGCGCGGTCCTTGATGCTCCCGAGGGAAATGCGGATGGCATTCACGGTTCCGCTGCCGGTAGCGAAGGCCTCGGCCGGGGTGATCGCGATGCCCTCGCTGTCGGCGGCGCGCACCAACTGCGCGGGAGTCCAGTACGCCGGCAACTCGAGCCATACGTGCAGGCCGTCGCCGGCGCCGCTGTAGCGTCCGGCCAGGATATTCCAGGCCATGCGGTGGCGCAGTCGCGCTTCCTTGCGCACGCCTTTCAGCAGTTCGACGGCCGAACCGTCGAGTATCCATTGGGTGGCTAGGGCAGCAGTCAGGGGCGTGGCCATCAGGGCGAACGATCTTAGCGCGGCCAGGAACCGTTCGCGTTGGTGCGGGTCGCGAATCAGCACGAAGGCGACACGCAAGCCGGGCGTCAGGCATTTCGACAGGGTTGAGATATAGCTCACCTGTTGCGGTGCAAAGGTGGCAATCGGCGCTGGCGGGGCGTCGGCCAGGAGCCAGTAGGGATCATCCTCGACGACGTGCACATTGCAGTGCTGCGCGATATTGGCCAGCGCCTTGCGCCGCTGCTCCGGCATGGTGCTGGCGGTCGGATTCTGCAGGGTTGGATTGAGGTAGACCAGGCCGGGCTTGTGCTGCCGGCACGCTTGCTCAAGCTGCGCTGGCAGCATGCCGTGCTGGTCGGCCTGCACCGCAATAAGGCGGCGGCCGAACTGGCTGGCCGCAGCACGCAAGCCGGGATAGGTTGTGGGCTCCGCCAGGATTGTATCGCCAGGCTGGGTCAGTGCAAGGATCAATGCAGCGAGCGCCGCTTGCGCGCCGGGGCAAACCACAAGCTGGCGGGGATCCACCTGGCCGAACATCGGTTCGAGCCATTTGGCGCCGGCCTTGCGTTCGGAGTCGCTGCCACCGGCCAGGTGGTATGTCATCAGCAAGCCCTTATCGGCCCGTAGCAGGACCTGGGCCAATCCTTGTTTTAGCAGGTCGTCGAAATCCACGCCGTCCGGCGGCGGCGGGGTATTCATGCCCAGGTCGAGGCGTGCGCTCAGTTCGACTTTCGGCGCCGCGACATAGGTGCCCCGCGCGCCGCGCCCCTCCAGCAAGTTGCGGCGCCGGGCTTCGTCGTAGGCGCGCGTGATTGTCGTCAGGTCCACCGCCAGTTGCGCCGCCAACTGGCGTTGCGGCGGCAGGCGGTCGCCCGGCTTCAGTGATCCATCGGCCAGCGCCGTCTGCAAGGCATCGGCAATCTGCAGGAAGCGCGGCCCGCCGTGGGCGCTCAGGCGCGGCAACCAACTTGGCGAATAGTCATCTTGTATGGTTTTTTGGCGGTGCATAATGATTCGATGTATGGAAATTGCTTTGAAGTAGTATGCATCAGGTCGCGACATCACATCACCGGAAAGTACGCAAAAAATGGATTGGGTCCCTGTAGTTTTAGTGACGTTCAAGCTCATCGTGTTTGGCACGGGCATGTTCTACGCCATCAAATGGCATTACGATAAAGAAAAGCAGCAGAGCGGCAAGCCGAACGAGCAGCGGGCGCTGTTACGAGCGCGCGGCAATGTCGCGGCGGCCCTGGTGCTAGCGCTGCTGGCCCTGGCGCTTGCCACCTTAGTCCTTTTCAGCACGTCGGGCCTGGACCTGACCTTCCCATGAATCGAGGTGGATCAGGTAACATGCTGGGATGACAAGAGATCTGTTTGAATACCGCGAAGTGGCGGTGGAGTCGCTGGAAGAGGTCGGCCGTGTAGTGGTGCGGCCGGTGAACGGGCAGGCCTTCAGCTCGGAGATGCGGGTGCAATGCTCGCAGCAACTGCGCGACACCAGCGTCTATCCGCTTGGTACCAGCTTCCTGGTGCTGGCGAAGATGACCGACCGCCAGGGCGGCGAGCCTTACCTGTACGTCTTCCACGGCGACCCGGTCAAGGTGCTTGAGCCGGCGCAGCTGGAGAGATTCCTGAACGACCGCCGCCGCTTGCGGATCTGAGGAGCGCTATGAAAGCCGCCATCGCCGCCATGCTGTCGTTGCCCTTGCTGGCCAGCGCGCAAGTCGCCGAGCCGCAAGCGGAAGAACTGATGCAGCTTGCCTTCCCCAAGTGGAGCGACGAGGAGGGCGGGCGCGTGGTCTCGATCCCCACCAGCGCGCTGACGCGGGGCTGGGATACACGGCAAGGCAAGCAGCGCAAGGTGGCCGTCGTGCCGCGCCAGGTGGTGCGCGTGGCGCCGGAGCGCTTGCTGCTGCTGGCGGCCATGACACCGGTCGGCGACAGTGGCGACCCGCAGGTATCGCACGGCACGCCGATCGGACTCGCCGCCTACACCTTCAAACCGGGTAAGGACGGTTGGGCCGTGGCGCGCCGTCAGGAACCCTTTGATTTGCAGGGCTTCGAAGGCCGGGCCGAAGTGGATGTGGTGCCGCTCGCGCCAGCCTCGCAAGCGGCGCATGTGCGCTGGGGTAGTTGCTGGCAAGGCCATTGCGTCGAGGTGTTCGCGCTGTATGCGCTCGCTGCGGACGGCGTGAAGCCGCAACCGCTGGTGCTGCAGAAAATCAAAGGCAGTAATGTGTATGCGCGCCCCGATTGCGTCGAGCGCTTGCGTGGCCTGATGCCCGGCCTGGCAGCGCCGGACGGCGCGGGCGAGCAGGTGGCGCCCGGGAAGTGCTATGCCATCGAAGGCCGCTGGGAGATTGCTGGAGCCGGCGCAGGAGCGGCTACTGGCACCAGTACGGGCACCAGCGCTGCTGCCACGCCAGGCGCGCTGACGCTGCATTTCACAGGCGCCTTGAGCGGCGCGAGCAAACAGGCTAACGAAGCGGCGCAGCGCATCGACCAGTCGATGAAATTCGAATTCCGTGGCGGGCGTTACGTGCCCGTCTCCGGCAGCAACCCCGTTCCAGACGCATAAACAAGGAGACTACGTTGATCAAGATCCGCGAAATTGACCATATCGTATTGCGCGTTGTCGATGCCGAGCGCATGGTCCGCTTTTACATGGAAGTGCTGGGTTGCCAGCTTGAGCGCCGGCAGGACGAAATCGGCCTGATCCAGCTGCGCGCCGGCAGCTCGCTGGTGGACCTGGTGCCCATCGATAAAAAACTGGGCAAGATGGGCGGCGCGGCGCCGGGCAAGGAAGGCCGCAATGTCGACCACTTCTGCTTCCGCGTCGATCCCTTCGACGAAGCGGCGATCCGCGCCCACCTCACCGCGCACGACGTGGCCAACGGCCCGGCGGAATCGCGTTACGGCGCCGAAGGCGAGGGGCCGTCGATCTACGTCAACGACCCGGAAGGGAACACCGTCGAACTGCGCGGTGCACCCTTCGCGGCATAACTAGCGCGGAGCATTGCGGATTTGTTCCATGATGCTCTTGATTTCGGCCTCCAGCTCCGGCGCCAGGTTCATGAATTTGCAGCCCACGTGCACCTGTTCGCCCATCAGGAAAGAGCGGTAGGCGCAGGTGAAGCGCACCTCCAGGTCGGTGGTGTAGACGTTATCCTCGCCGAACTCCAACTGAACTTCGAGCAGCTTGCGGCCCTTGAGCAGGCCTTTCACATCGCTCTTGGCGCCGCGCAGGCCGATACCGCCCAGCGACAGGTCGTACACCGCCACCTCGTGCGGATTGCCGTTCAGGACAAAGGTTGCTGAGAAGTTGGCCCCCAGCGGCGGCTCGGCGCGTTCGTGCGCGCGCCGGTTCAGTACCTGGCAGGTTTCCGGGAACACCATGGGGATCAGTTGCGGCTTGCCGGGGATCGAATCCCAGTCGGGTTTGCCGAGTTTGAACTGCAGCTTGGCGTTACGCAGGACCGCCACAAAGGTGATTTTGCCGGGTGGCAGGGCCGCCCCGTCGTTCAGCTCCATCACAAAGTGCGGCTGTTCGGGATCGACCGAGAGGATACGGCCGAGTATCGGTTCGCGGCTGCCGCTGGCGTACATCGAAATGGCATCGCCATGTTCCGCCAGCAAAGTCAGGGCATCGCCGATATCGTCTTCCCCCTCCATGTCATACGATCCGGCCGTGGCCAGGAAAGGGGCTATCGCGTCTTGCAGCCTTGGTGGTCCCTTGCGAATATGGACGGCTGTGGGCTCGTTGAGCAACATATAGCTAACCATGAAGGTAGGTTTGTATACCCATCATAGTCCACAAATTGCTCTAAAGCAAAAGACTTTATAGATTGAAAATTAATCTACCTTAATCTTCGCCCTCATCGTCCTTATTGAATTTTGAGGCCTTGCGTGCTTCCTCCGCAGCGGCCTTCATTTTGGCGGCTTCGCCCATGAACTCATCCACACTGTGGTCCTGGCTCTGGCGCAGCGACGGCGGCAGGATCAGGGACATATACAGCTCGTCGCGCAGGCGGCCGGCGTTCTCGTAGTTGCGCATCAGGATCAGGCCCGAGCCCAGCGCCAGGAAGATTGCACAGGACGAAATGAAAGCGCGCGGCTTGTGCGGCTTGATGGTGCGCAGGTGGTTGTAGATCATGGTCACCAGGATCAGCATGATCACGTGGTTGCCATAGCGCGTGAAGACTTCCGCCGACCAGGCGTAAGCCAGCACGCCGCTGACAGCCTTCCACGCGCCCATGGCCACCAGGCCGGTGCCGAGGATGAACAGGTGGCGTCCCAGGCGCGCATGGCCGCCGAACAGGCGGTTGGCCAGCGCCCACACGCCGCTCCATACCAGGCCGAAGCCGATGCCGGAGGCGATCATCAGCAGGAAGCGGGTGGCCTGGAAGGCGCCGGTGCTGGAAAGTGCTTCGGTCACGCCGACGAAGAGGGCGATCAGGGCCAGGCCGGCCAGCGCCGGTATGCCGCCCTCCCAGGCGTGCATGGTGGTGTCGGTGACTTCCGCTTCGACCGGAAAGGCGGCGTCGCGCACGCGCAGGCGGGTGTGGCCGAGGCGGACCACGGTGGTGCCGTTGATCGGCACCGCGCCTTCGCGTTTGCCGTGCACCACGATGCCGTTCTGGCTGCCCAGGTCGCGCATCACCAGGCCGCCGTCCTCCGCCAGTTCCACCACGGCGTGGGTGGCGGCGGTGTGGGCGTCGTCCAGGATGAAGTCGTTGTTGTAGCCACGGCCGATGGTGATCGGCAGCGTGTTCACGCGGTGGCGGTGCAGCACGTCGCCATTGCGCGCCAGGGTCTCAATGAAGAACGGGCCGTTCATTTCTTGCCCCCGCGCCCCAGTGCTTCCATGAAGGCGCGCGAGGCACGCATGCCGTTTTCGTAAGAGACGCCGCGCGCATCGAGGCGGCTTTGCAGGTTCATTTTGCCTTCGTCGGTGCTGGAGGTGAGCAGGGCGAAGTCATACAGGCCGTCGAACTTGCGGTAGGCGCGCACGCACATCACGGCGCGCATCGGCAGGCTGCTGTTCTTGACGAATTGTTCGGTGCAAATCGGGCCGGTCAGGCGCTTGTCCTTGTGGCTGCCGAAGGATTCGTTGCGGAAGGATGCGCTGGAGAGCACGGCAAAGCGCACTTCATCCAGGCCGGTGCTCTTCATGTACTGGTGCTGGATCTGCACCTGGCCGGTCTGCAGCGTGCTGGAAACGAACAGCGAGGATTCCATCGCGCAGTTGGTCAGCTCCACCGAGAACGAATCGCGGTCGGTGGAGCGCCCCCAGCAGCGCATCTGTTCGGACTCGCGCACCGGCACGGCGTAGTGGCCCATGCCCTTGATGGTCAGCGGCTTGGCCAACAGTTGGTCCACCATGGATTTCTGGTGCGCCAGCAACTGCTGCGCCACGATGGCGGTGAAGTCTTTCGGCGGCTTGGCGTCCGGCGCCACTTTCTTCAACAGCTCCTGGGCGTACTTGGCCGGCACCAGGAAGGACACCAGCTCGCCGTCCAGGCGCTTGGCGACGTTGACGCCGGCCACTTCGCCATCCACGGTCACGCTAGGGCCGCCGCTCATGCCGGAGTTGATCGGGCCGGTGAACATCAGTTGCTCGTAGAAGCTGCGCGCGATCACGCCGTTGAAGGCGCCTTCGGAGATGGCGAAGCCCAGGTCGAGCGGATTGCCGAGCGAGTAGAGGTACTGGCCTTGCGTCAGTTTGACCGGCTTGTCGCCCAGCTTGAAGTAACCGGTGCCGTAGCGGTTCACGCGCACCACGGCCAGGTCGTGCAGCACGTCCACCGCCAGCAACTCGATGCTGCCGCGCTGGCCTTCAGTGTCGACCCATTCGCCGGTGTAGGTGTCCGGGTCGAGCGCGAACTCGGAAACCACGTGGTAGTTGGTCATCACCAGGTTGGAGGTGCCGACCAGGAAACCGGAACCGACCGAGGACTGGACGCGGCCGCTTTTCAGCAGCGAGCGCACTTGCAGGAGGTCGGCCTTGGCGGCGGAGTAGAGTTTTTGCGCGGTGCTGGACGGGGTGGGCAGGGCCACCGCGTCCGTGGCGGCAGGGGCGGGCGCTTGCTGCGCATTGGCTGCCACGCAGCCCCAGGTCAAAGTCAGTAGTAAAGCCAGTTTAGTGAATTTCATCTAATCCTTTGAACCTGGTGCGGGGGAGCGGGGCAGGGATTACAGTTCGCCGTCTTCGGCGGCGGGCGGGGTGGCCGGGGTCATCATGTGCCCCAGCTTGAGCGCCTTGGTATTCAGGTAGTGCTGGTTGAAGGCGTTGCGGTTGACCAGCAGGGGCACGCGCTCGGCGACTTCCACGCCCAGCGAACCCATGGCCGCGATCTTGCGCGGGTTGTTGGTCATCAGCTTCAGGCTCTTCACGCCGAACTGTTTGAGCATAGGTTCGACCAGGGCGTAGTTGCGCTGGTCGGGCTTGAAGCCCAGTTGTTCATTGGCCTGCACGGTGTCGGCGCCTTGCTCTTGCAGGCGGTAGGCGCGCATCTTGTTGATCAGGCCAATGCCACGGCCTTCCTGGCGCAGATAGAGCAGCACGCCGCGGCCTTCCTGGGCGATGCGTTTCAACGCGCCTTCCAGTTGGGCGCCGCAGTCGCAGCGCTGCGAGAAGAGGACGTCGCCGGTCAGGCATTCGGAGTGGACGCGCGCCAGCACGGGCTGGCCGTCGCCGATGTCGCCCAGTACCATGGCCAGGTGCTCCTTGCCGGTGGCGTGTTCGACGAAGGCATGCAGCGTAAACTGGGCCCACGGGGTCGGCAGGGCGCACGACGTGACGTAGTCCAAGTCTTCTTTAACCGGTTGTTCTGCTACGGGCTGCATGTTGCTCTTTCGATCTTGTGTTGTGTAACCCTGCAATCATAACCGAAACCTGGAAAACCGGAAAACCGGGAAACCGGGGTCAGACCCTCAGGGTCTGACCCCGGTTTTCCGGTTTCCCGGTTTTACCCAAGTCTTACAGGGCGTCTCAAGGCAAATCAAACAGCAAAACCTCCACATCATCCGCGTCGGAAAGCACCACCTTTGCCTCCCCGGTAATCTTGGCGGCATCGCCACCTTTCAAAGCCACGCCATTCACCGTCAGCGAGCCGCGAATAATATGGACATAAGCCTGGCGCCCCGCCGCCAGCGTATGCTCCACTCCCCCCTCATTCAAAATCGAGGCATAGATAAAGGCATCCTGGTGCACCAGCACTGATCCCTCACGCCCATCCGGCGATGCCACCAGCCGCAGCACGCCGGTTTTGCTCTCCGGCGTAAAGTGCTTCTCCTCATATCCCGGCTCAATCCCACCCTGCGCAGGCTGAATCCAGATCTGCAGGAAATGCACCCCGTCACGCTCCGAATGGTTGTACTCACTATGCCGCACGCCGGTGCCCGCCGTCATGCGCTGCACATCGCCATAGTGCAGCACCGAACCGTTGCCCATGCTGTCCTTATGTTCCAGCGCGCCGCTCAGGACATAGGAGATGATCTCCATATCCCGGTGGCCGTGGGTGCCGAAGCCCTGGCCCGGCGACACCTTGTCTTCATTAATCACCAGCAGCGGGCCGAAGCCGACGTGTTTCGGGTCGTGGTAGTGGCCGAACGAGAAGCTGTGACGCGAGTCCAGCCAGCCAAAGTTAGCAACGCCACGGTCTTCAGATTTACGTACTTGCAACATGTTTATCTCCTTGTGCGATAATTTCGATCAGATGTTTCAAAGTATATGGCCGGTTCTTCGTGTAAAAAAGCGAATAATTTGCCTTCCTATGATCGAAAATTTCGAATGCTCAGACTCAGCCTGGAAGCCCTGCAAATTGTGGACGCCATCGACCGTGGCGGCTCCTTCGCCGCTGCGGCGCGGGAATTGTTCCGCGTACCCTCCACCATCTCCTACACGGTGGGCAAGCTGGAGGAGGAACTCGGCGTGCAAGTGTTCGAACGCATCGGCCCGCGTGTAGAGCTGACGGCGGCCGGGCGCGAGTTGCTGAAAGAAGGGCGCTACCTGCTCAAGGCGGCGGGCGACCTGGAGCAGCGCGTGCGGCGCGTGGCCTCCGGCTGGGAGACCGAACTGGCGGTCGGCCTGGATTCCATGTTCAGCACCCAGGTGCTGGCCGGCGACGTGCGCGCCTTTTACGAGGTCACGCAGCAAACCCGCCTGCGCCTGGTGCACGAAGCGCTGGGCGGCAGTTGGGAAGCGCTGCTGGAGCGGCGCGTGGACCTGGTGGTTGGCGCGCCAGGCGACGGCCCGGCTGGCGGCGGCTATGTCTCGCAAGCGATCGGGCAATTGAAATGGGTGTTCGCGGTGGCACCCAGCCATCCACTGGCGCAGGTGCCGGGGCCGCTGGGGCGCAACGATTTGCAGCACCACCGCGCGATTGTGGTGGCCGATTCGTCACGCTTGCTGGCGCCGCGCACCGTTGGCCTGGTGCTGGGGCAGGACGCGCTGGCCGTGCCAAGCATGCAAGCCAAGTTCGACTACCAGTTGGCGGGCATGGGCTTTGGCTTCCTGCCCGAGCGTTGCGCGCGGCAGGCGATTGCCGCCGGCCTGCTGGTGGAGAAGGAGGTGGAAGAGCCGAAGCCGGAGGAAACCTTCTACCTGGCCTGGCGCAGCGGCGAGTCCGGCGCTGCGCTGCGCTGGTGGCAGGAGCGCATGGCCACCCCAGGCTTGTTCGATCGTCTATGCCTGCACTTGCCAACTGTTGCGCATGATCAAGGAATGAGCAAATGAGGCGGTGTTTCGTGTTGACGTGAGCCAACTGTTTAGGGGTACCATAAGCGTTCTCCTTAGCGCGTTTTCAGCCGTATGACCAGTCATGCAACTCCCTTGTTCCTGAAGCTACTCGCCGACCGCCAGGGCCGGCCGGGCGGCCTGCTGTTTTGCGGCGACGACGAGTCTGCGTTGCCGGCGGAGCTGGCCGGCTTGGCCGACAAGCTGCCGTGCTTCTATGCCGCTGCGCTGTCGCCGGCGCTGGCGGCGCAACTGGGCAAAGCGGGCTTCCAACCCATGCCATCGGGCGCCTTGCAGCGCAGCGACCATGAGTTCGAACTGATGCTGGAACCGAAAGTCGACTGGATCGAAGGCGACTGGCCGCTGCAAGCCCCGCCGCGCGCCAGCGGCGCGCAGGCAGCCTCGCGCGCCATGGCCTTGCAACTGGTGCAACTGGTCGGCAACGACGCTGACACGCATGAAATTGAAGAACTCCTACGGCGCGACCCCACCTTGTCCTACCATTTGCTCAAGCTGGTGAATTCGCTCGGCATGGGCGCGGGGCGCAAGGTCACCAGTTTCAGCCAGGCCATCCTGATCCTGGGCCGCCAGCAATTGCGGCGCTGGCTGAACCTGATGTTGTTTGCCGCCCGTAGCGACGACGTGCGCTCGCCCATGCTGCTGGCGCGCGTCGCCGTAAGGGCGCGCAGCATGGAGCTGCTGGCGCGCGAAAGCGGGCAGGGCAAGCAGGTGCAGGAGCAGGCCTTCATGGTCGGCATGTTCTCGCTGCTGGGCGTGTTGTTCGGCGTGCCCCTGGGCGAGCTGCTGGCGCCCCTTAACCTGGGCGACGCCGCGCTGCAAGCCTTGCTCGCCAAATCCGGCGCGCTGGGCGAGTTGCTGGCGCTGGTCGAGGCGGCCGAGCATTGCGATATGCCGGCCGTGGCGCAGGGCCTGGAGGCGCTGCAACTGCCGCCGCTGGACTTCAATCGCCTGCTGGTGGAGGCGAACCTGTGGATGCTGGACGTGACGGGTGAAGCGGGCAACCATGGATAACGAACGCATTGCACGCTGCCTTGCCCTGAGCCAGTTGGCGCGCAGCCAGCAAGGGCAGGGCGCGGCGCAGGCCGCGACGCTGGCGGAGTTGGAGGCGGCCCTGCAGGCGCTGCAGCCGGCCGCCGTGATCACGCCCGCCGGGGCCGAGCTGATGCTGGATGCCGCCGGCTACTTGACCGCGTGGAACGAGGGCGCCGAGCGCCTGTTCGGCTACCGCGCCAGCGAGGCGCTGGGCCAGCATGTGCTGTTCCTGTATGCCGAGGATGACGAGGACCGCGACATCGCCGAAATGGTGGACGCCGACCACGCCGTGGCCGACGTGCGGCGCCGCAAAAAGTCCGGTGAAGTGATTCGCGTGCGGTTGAACATCACACTGCTGCGCGACGGCGCCGGCCAGCCGAGCGGCATGCGCGTGCTGATCGCGCCCATGGTGGAAGGCTTGAGCGCGCGCGAGAAAACCAAGCTGCACGCCCGCATCATCGAAGACAGCGACCAGGGCGTGCTGATTACAGACGCGCAAGAGCGCATCGTTTCCATCAACAGCGCCTTCACGCGCATCACCGGCTACAGCGCGGTGGAAGTGCTGGGCAAGACGCCGGACATGCTGCGCTCCGGCGTGCCCGGCGCCGACTTCCCCGCCCGCGTGAGCGCCGCCATGAAGGGTGTCGGACCCTGGCGCGGCGAGATCCTGGGCCGCCGCAAGAACGGCGAGTTGTTCCCGCAGGCGGTCACCGTGAGCGCGGTGCGCGACGAGGGCGGCGCTATCAGCCACAGCTTCTCCCTGTTCTCCGACATCAGCGTGCACAAGGACGCGGAAGCGCGCATGCAGCGCCTGGCCAATTACGACACGCTGACCGGCCTGCCCAATCTTGGCCTGCTGTCGCAGTTGCTGGGGCAAGCCATGACCGAGGCGCGCCGCAAGCAGGAGCATGGCGCGCTGCTGGTGATCGAGGTCAATCGCCTGGGTGCGATCGCCGATACACTGGGCCATGAGGTGGGTAACTCGGTGCTGCAGGAGGTGGGACGCATCTTCCGCCTGGTGCTACGCGACGAGGATATCCTGGCGCGTCTGGACGGTGGCAAGTTCGCCGCTGCGCTGCCGCAGATCGAAAAGCGCGAACACGCTGCCATCGTCGCGCAAAAGCTGATGGCGGCGCTCGACGCCCCGCTGCAGATCGGCAGCCATAGCCTGCAATTGAGTGCCCACGTCGGCGTGGCCGTGTATCCCGAAGACGCGCAGGATGCGGCCGCGTTGGTGCGCGGCGCGGATGCTGCCATGGCGCGCGTGGCGCCGGGCCAGGTGCCGGCGCTGCTGTTCTACAGCGAAGAAATGAACCAGCGCGCCAAAGAACACCTGCGCATTGAGAGCGAGTTGCGGCTGGCGCTGGCCAATAAGGAGCTGCTGCTGTACTACCAGCCCAAGGTCAGCCTGCGCAGTGGACGCATCGTTGGCGCCGAAGCGCTGCTGCGCTGGCGCCATCCCGTGCGCGGGCTGGTAGCGCCGGGCGTGTTCATCCCCGTGGCCGAGGAAACGGGCTTGATCCTGGAACTGGGCAATTGGGTGCTGGAAGAATCCTGCCGCCAGATCGCCGCCTGGCGCGACGCCAACCTGATGATGCCGCCGATCGCCATCAACCTGTCCGCGCGCCAGTTCGACAGCCAACTGCCCGAGCGCGTGGCCGAAGTCATGGCACGCTACCAGGTGCACCCCGAGCAATTGATGCTCGAAATCACGGAAAGCCTGCTGGTGCGTGGCGCCGAGAATGTGATCGCGATCATGAACGAGCTGGTAGCGATGGGCTTGTCGCTGGCGCTGGATGATTTCGGCACCGGCTATTCCAGCCTGGCCTACCTGAAGAAATTCCCCATCAGCACCCTAAAGATCGACCGCGCGTTCGTGGTCGGCCTGCCGTTCGAAGAGAACGACTGCGCCATTGCGCGCGCCATTGTCACGATGGCCAAGCAGCTAAGGCAGGAAATTGTGGCGGAAGGGGTGGAAACGATAGAACAAATGGGCTTCCTACGCGAGCTTGGCTGCGACCAACTGCAAGGTTACCTGTTCAGCCAACCCGTCGCCGCCGTTGACTTCGAACGCATGCTACGCGACGGCAAGCGCCTGGCCGTCACCGGCCGCCAAGCCACCCTCAGCCTGTAAATGTCCGCCCTGGGGTCAGGAAGAAAAGTGGACATTTTGGGGAATGTCCACTTTTCTTCCTGACCCCAGGACGGACATTTTGCGCTAGGTGGGGTTAGCGCTTGTCGTCGTTTTTGTGGCTTTGACGACCTGCTTCGGCGTGCTGCTCTGGGGTGCCGCCGCGGGTGCCGCCACTACTGCCGCCACTGCCGCCGCTACCGCTACCGCCACCGCCGCTTTGGCGGCTGCTGCCGGAGTCGGAGCTGGATTGGCGGCTGCCGTCGTTTTTGTGGCTCATGCTGCCGGCTTTGCGTGCTTCTTCCGAGGTGAACTCGTGCGCATTGCCGGAGGCGTGGGCGGCTTTCCCGCCTTCGCTGGCGATTTCACGCTGGCGTTCGGGATCCATCGAAGCGAAACCACGGTTGCTGGTGTCGCCGCTTTGCTTGCTGCCACCCTGGCCGCCCTGGTTGCCCTGGCCGCCTTGGCCGCCCGATTGTTTGCTGCCACCTTTGTCTTGATTACTCGATGCCATGATCGTCTCCCATTTAGTTCGAAGGAGTCGTCATGTTAGGCGGCACGGCATGGCCTATTAATCAGAACACGCGACTAGACTTTGTAGGACAATGGCTCACTGAAAAGTAACTTTTGGGAGGGCGCCATGTACCGGTTGGAGCGCTTTGTCGCTGCGCAGGAAGCCATATACCAACAGGTGGTTATCGAACTCTCGGCTGGACGCAAGCGTACCCATTGGATGTGGTTCATCTTCCCGCAACTGGCGGGGCTGGGCTTGAGCGCCATGGCGCAGCGCTATGCCATCAGCGGGCTGGAGGAGGCGCGCGCCTACCTGGCGCATCCGCTGCTCGGTGCGCGGCTGCGCGAATGCGGCGGCCTGGTGCTGGCTGTCCAGGGCGCCACAGTCCATGGTATCTTCGGGTCGCCGGACAATATGAAATTCCATTCGTCGATGACCTTGTTTGCACAGGCGGCGCCACATGAGGCGCTGTTCCAGTCCTGTCTCGACAAATACTTTGGCGCTGTGCCCGACCAGGCCACGCTTGACTTACTGCTTAAGGAGAAGAAATGACCCGCACCATCCTCGACGACGCCCACCTGCATCCGGCCATCCGTGAGCGCGTGGCGAAGAACCATGCCGATATCCTGGCGGAGGTGCAGTCGGCGATCGCGTCGAACCGGGTGGTGGTGGTCGGCATGCGCCAGAATCCCTTCCCGAAGAAGGCTTGCCGCATGCTTGATGCGCAAGGCACCAAATACGCCTACCTGGAGTATGGTAGCTACTTCAGCCAATGGCGCCGCCGCACGGCGCTGAAGATGTGGAGCGGCTGGCCGACCTTGCCGATGATTTTCATCGACGGTGTCCTGATCGGCGGCGCGCAAGACCTGGAGCGCCTGATCGAGAAGGGCGAGTTCACCTCCCTGGTGGCGCCGCGCCTGCAGGGATGATGGAGGCGCTACCTTTGCGCCTGAACCCGGGCGACGATGTGCGCGAGGCGGTGGAGCAGGCCTTGCGCGAAGCCGGCGCCACGGCGGGCTACCTGCTGCAGGGGATAGGCAGCCTGTCGGTGGCGCAGATCCGCTATGCGGGCCTGGCGCAGCCGACCGAGTTGCTGGGCGACCTGGAGATCCTGACGCTGGCCGGCTCGGTGTCGCCGGACGGGGCCCACCTGCATATGATGCTGTCCGACGCGCGCGGCCGCACCTTCGGCGGCCATGTGGGGCGTGGCTGCATCGTGCGCACCACGGCCGAATTGCTGCTGGCGATCCTGCCCGCGCACAGCTTCGCGCGCGAGCATGACCCGCTTACGGGCTTTGCGGAGCTGGCGATTCGACGCGCGCCAGGCTAGGCTTGCGTTCCTTCTGCAGCCGCGCGGCGACTTGCTCGGCGCGGGCGAAGGCGCGCACCAGGTTGCCGCCGGCCAGCTTGGCCAGGTCCTGGTCGCTCCAGCCGCGCCGTACCAGTTCGGCGAACAGGGCAGGGTAGGTGGAGACGTCTTCCAGGCCTTCCGGATTGGCCGCGCCGTAGTAGTCGCCGGCGATGCCGACGTGGTCGTGGCCCGCTACTTTCGCCACGTGTTCGATGTGGTCGGCCACCTGCGCCAGCGTGGCTTTCGGCGGCGGCCCGGCCTTGGCGATGTAGTCGGCGCGCAGCGCTTTGAACTCGGCGCTGCCCGGCGTAACGCCACTCTCCTTGACGGCCCGCACCAGGCCCTCGCCCCATTGCGCCACCTGCGGCGAAACGAAGGCCGGAACAAAGGTCACCATCACCACGCCGCCATTGGGGCCCATGCGCTTCAGCACATCGTCCGGCACATTGCGCGGGTGGTCGTTCAGGGCGCGCGCGCTGGAATGGGAGAAGATCACCGGGGCCGCGCTGGTGTCGAGCGCCTGCTGCATCACTTCCGGGCTGACGTGGCTCAGGTCGACCAGCATGCCGAGGCGATTCATTTCACGCACTACTTCCTTGCCGAAGGGCGTGAGGCCGCCGTGCCTGCGTTCGCCCATGGCGGCGTCGACCCAGTCCAGCGTGCTGTTGTGGGTCAGGGTCATGTAACGCGCGCCGAGTTCATAGTAGGCGCGCAGGGCGCCCAGGCTGTTCTCGATCACGTGGCCGCCTTCCATGCCGAGGAAGCTGGCGATCTTGCCTTCCCGTTTGGCTTTGGCGATGTCGCTGCTGCGGGTCGCCAGGACCAAGCGCTCCGGGTATTTGGCGATCATGCGGCGCGCCAGGTCGATCTGCTCCAGCTGCGCGACGGCCCAGCCGCTTTTCAGCTCGCCGGGGACGTAGACGCTCCAGAACTGGGCGGCGAGCTTGCCTTGCTTAAGGCGCGCCAGGTCGGTTTCGTGCGGGGTGTGCTGGCGCAGGTCGTAGTGTTCCAGGTCCATCGGATGCGCCGCGTCTTCGCGGATGGTCCACGGCAGGTCGTTGTGGCCGTCGACCAGGGGCGACTTGTCCAGCAGGGCGCGGGCGTGGGCCAGGGCGGCGTCCGCTGTGGGCTTGCTGGCGGCGGCCGGCGCGGCGCCGGCGCCGAACGGCAGGGTGAAGGCGAGGGCGGCGGCTGCAACGGCGCGGGCACTGCGAAATTTCATCGGTATCCTTTCGGCGCGCGCAGCGGGTCGAGCAGGCTGCGCAGGTTGTTGTGGTCGATCTCGTACATCAGTGCCAGCAGCGCGCCCAGCTCCCCTTTCGGGAAGCCTTCGCGCGCCATCCAGCCCAGGTAATGACCCGGCAAGTCTGCCAGCTTGCGGCCTTTGTACTTCCCATAGGGCATATCGCGCGCCACCAGCATTGCCAGGTATTCAGGGCTCATCGTCGTTACAGTGCTCGTACAGGGATGCAGATTTCGCAGCTGAAGCTGGCGTCGCTTTGCGTCGCCAGGCTGTCATAGCGTTCGAAGCAGGGCCGCTCGTCGCATTGCAGGCCGCTGGATGGCAGCCATTCCTTCATCAGCCGGTTCCACACCGGCCCGATATCGCGCGGCGTGCCGGTGTAGCGCGTCACGGCGTAACGTCCGCCGGGCAGGTTGGCGACGCTGAATTGTCCGCCCGGTTCGAAACCGTCCGGGATTTCAACGCAGGCATCGTAGCGGCATTTGTCGGCCGGGGTCAGGCTCGGGTCGTCGTGGCCGATGCCGTAGCAGGTGGCGCTGGCCAGGCCGTTGCCGAGGATCCAGGGCATCATGGTGCGGCCCCAGAATTCGCCGACGGCCGGGCCGTAAGGGCCGATATGGCGGCGGTAGGCGACGCGGGATGCTGGCAGGTCGATGATTTTCACGTCCATGGTGTTTGCTCCGTATGGGTTGTTGGAGTCGCCATATTCGCCGTTGCCGCCGTCGCCGGCCTGACCGTGCTTGCGGTTCACCTGATCGAAATTGCTATTTTGCGCGCGCAGCCCGGCCAGGAAGGCGGCGATGCGCTCTGGTGTATTGGCGCGCCACTCGGTGGGCGTGCTGCCGAAACGGGTTTTGAACGCGCGCGCGAAAGCCTCGCCGGAGCCGAAGCCGGTGGCCAGGGCCACGTCCAGCACGGCGCCGCCAGCGGCCAGCTTGTGCGCCGCCACTTCCAGCCGGCGCCGCCGCACGTAGTCGCCAATGGTCTCGCCCATCCAGCCGGCGAAGATGCGATGGAAGTGGTAGCGCGAGAAGTTGGCGATGTCGGCCAGGGCCGGCAGGTCGAGCTGCGCGTCCAGGTTGCGGTCGATGTGGTCGAGCACCCGGTTCATGCGGCGCTCGTATTCGTTGCGGGAGTCGTTCATGCGAGGGGATAGATGCGATCGAGGCTGCCGGGGCCGAAGTATTTTTCGTACTCGCGCGCGGCGTAGGAGTCCATCATGCCGGAAATGTAGTCGACCACCAGCCGTTCGCGCGAGTCCTTCAGGCTGCGGATGGCCGGCGGCAGCAGGATGCCGCCCTTGTTGTAGCTCTGGTCGGTCAACACTTCGAACAGGCCGCGAATGATCTTCTCGCCGCGCTTTTCGTACAACTGCACGTCTTTCTTGCGCAGGATGGCGCGCCACAGCAGGCTTTTCAGGCCGCGCGCCAGCAGGCCCTTGCTGCGGTAGCCCAGTTCGGGGCCGTGCTTGCCTTCCACCACGGCGATGTCGCGGCACAGTTCATGCACGATCTGCGAGGTCAGTTCCTTGCGCAGCACGATCGAGTATTCCTCCGAGCTTTCCTGCATTTCGCAGTCCAGCGCCACTGCGTGGGCGTGGTTGGCGATGGCGGAGAACTGTTCGTAGGCGCCGGAGAAGTCCTTGCTGATCTTGAACTCGTGCACGATTTCGCCCCAGGTGATGATGCCGAAGCTGAGCGCATCCTCCACGTCGTGCGCGGCGTAGGCGATTTCGTCGGCCAGGTCCATGATCTGGGCGTCGATGCTCTTGCGCAGGGAAACGCCGTGGGCAGCCAACTGGCCGCTCAGGAATTCATAGTCCTCGTCGTACAGGAACTTCTTCGGATTGTCGGTGCGGCGCTGGAAGTACTTGGTGATGCCCAGCAGCGAGCGCACGGTCAGGTTCAGGCCGGCGTAGGCGTGGTGCTTTTTCTCCAGCGTGCGCAGGGTGCGGAAAGCTTGCGCATTGCCTTCGAAGCCGCCGGCATCGGCCGCCAGTTCGTCCAGGATTTTTTCGCCGTAATGGCCGAAGGGCGGGTTGCCGATATCGTGCGCCAGCGAGCAGGTTTCCGACACCACGCTGCGCTCCAGCCCCAGTTCGGCGGCGATGGAGCGGGCGATCTGCGCCACTTCCAGGCTATGCGTCAGGCGGTTGCGGTTGAAGCGGTTGGCGTCCACGCCGAGTAGCTGCATCTTGCCCTGCAGGCGGCGGAAGGATGATGAATACAGCACGCGCGCGTAGTCGCGCATGCATTCTTCGCGGCTCTCGCTGCGGCTGTCGGCCTGGCTGTGGACGCGGTATTCGAGGGGCAGCACCAGCGCCTCCTGGGCGCGGGCAAAGTCAATAGTGGTTTGATCGTACATGTGGCGATTCTACGGTATATTGCAGGCCAATTTGTTTCATGGCTGGATAATAAAATGTCACCTGCTGCACTTTTCCTCGTGGTGCTGGCCTATTTCGGCCTGCTGCTTGGCGTGGCCTGGGCCACCTCCCGCAACGCCGACAACGACAGCTTCTTCATCGGGAATAAAAACTCAAACTGGATGCTGGTGGCCTTCGGCATGGTCGGCACCACGCTGAGCGGCGTCACCTTCATTAGCGTGCCGGGCGCGGTCGGGCGCGACGGCTTTGGCTACCTGCAGATCATGCTCGGCTACACGCTGGGCTACATCACCGTGGCCTTTGTGCTGCTGCCGCTGTACTACCGACTGAAACTGACCTCCATCTACCACTACCTGGATCTGCGCCTGGGCCGACGCGCCTACCAGAGCGGGGCCGCCTTCTTCATCCTGTCGCGCACCCTGGGCGCCACGGCGCGCCTGTACCTGGTGGTGAATATCCTGCAGGCCACCATCCTGGACAGCCTGGGTGTGCCGTTCTGGCTCACCAACCTGATCATCCTGGCCATGATCCTGCTGTATACCTATGAAGGCGGGGTCAAGACCATCGTCTGGACCGACACCCTGCAAACCACCGGCATGCTGTTTGGCCTGGTGGCGTGCGTGGTGTTCCTGCTGAACCAGATGGGACTGGGGCTGGTCGACAGTGTGGAGCAGATGCGCTCCAGCGGGCTGGCGCGCGTCTTCACCATGGAGGTCGACAGTCCGGCCTATTTCTGGAAGCAGGTGGTGGCGGGCGCCTTCATCACCATCGCCATGACCGGCATGGACCAGGAGATGATGCAGAAGAATATCTCGGTGCGCACCCTGGGCGATTCGCAAAAGAACATGCTGGTGCTGACCGCCATCCTGTTCGTGGTGCTGTCGCTGTTCCTGCTGCTGGGCGGCCTGCTGCACCTGTACGCGCCGCAGGTGGGCGTGACGGCCGGCGGCGACAAGCTGTTCCCGGCCGTGGTCATGGGCCATATGCCGGCCGCCTTGCAGCTGGTCTTCATCATTGCCCTGATCAGCGCCTTGTTTCCCAGCGCGGACGGCGCCATCACGGCCCTGACATCCTCCTTCTGCATCGATATCCTGGGCCTGAAGCGGCGCGCCGACCTGGACGAGGGCGCCCAGCTGCGCGTCCGCCACCGCGTGCACCTGTCCTTCTGTGCGCTGTTCCTGCTGCTGGTGATGGTATTTAAATGGATCGATAGCGCCAGCATGATCGGCGTGATCCTGAAGCTGGCCGGCTATACCTACGGCCCGCTGCTTGGCCTGTTTGCCTTCGGCCTGCTGTGCAAGCGCGCCGTGAACGACAGGCTGGTGCCGTGGGTGGCGCTGGCCGGGCCGCTGCTGTGCGCCCTGCTCGATTACAACCAGCACCTGCTGTTCGGCAGCTACCGCATGGGGCTGGAATTACTGGTGCTGAACGGCCTGCTGGTCATGGCTGGGCTTTACCTGATTTCCTACCCGGCTAAGGCGAATGTCGCTTATAGTGTGGAGTAGTTACTTTTTTAGCACTAGGAGTAGAGATGTCCCGCTCTGTTTTCTCGTATATCCGCGGCGGTTTTGCCTGGTTCTGGCGCGCCGTCGATAGCAGCCGCCGCGCCACCCTGAACTTCCTGTTCCTGCTGGTCGTAATCCTGCTGCTGGCCGCCATGTTCGGCGGCGGCGTCAAGCCGCTGGGCGGCAAGACCATGCTGGTCCTGAACCTGGAAGGCGCACTGGTCGAACAGTCGCACGGCAGCAGCCGCGACGCGCTGATGGCCGGCCTGGCCGGCGGCGAAGTGCGCAAGTCGGTGCAGTTGCGCGATGTGCTGAACGTGCTCGATTCCGCCGCCAAGGATCCGCAAATCGCCGGCGTGGTCCTGATCCTGGACGATA
Organism: Massilia sp. SR12; assembly: GCA_046523935.1. Classification (GTDB taxonomy): domain Bacteria; phylum Pseudomonadota; class Gammaproteobacteria; order Burkholderiales; family Burkholderiaceae_D; genus Rugamonas. The sequence goes on from CP159586.1 coordinate 287,103, forward strand.
TGCAGGGCGGCGGCCAGGCCATGCTGCGCGAAATCGGCGCCGCCGTGGACCGCTTCAAAGCCAGCGGCAAGAAGGTGGTGGCATGGGGCTCCAGCTACAACCAGCGCCAGTACCAGGTGGCCATGCACGCCGACGAGGTCTACCTGCACCCGATGGGCGCGGTGTTCCTGGAAGGCTTCGGCAAATACCGCAACTACTACCGCGACGCGCTGGACAAGGTGGGTGTGACCGTCAACCTGATGAAGGTGGGCACCTATAAGAGTTTCGCCGAGCCGTTCATCGCCAACGGCCCGTCGCAGGCGGCGGCGGAAGCGGACGCTTTCCTCAACAACGACCTGTGGGCGCGCTACACGGCCCAGGTGGAGCAATCGCGCAAGCTGCCGGAAGGCGCCGTGATGAAGGCCATTGATAACCTGCCGGCACTGGTGGAGAGCGCCAAGGGCAACCTGGCCAAGGTAGCGCTGGACGCCAAGCTGGTGGACGGCCTGAAAACCAAGGACGAACTGCGCGCGCTGGTGACCAAGCTGGGCGTGCACGACCCGGCTGCCAAATCCTTCCGCCAGGTCAGCTACAACGACTACCTGGCGCGCACCTATCCCAAACTGACCGGCGACGCGATCGGCGTGGTGATGGCGGTGGGCGAGATCAGCGACGGCGACGCGCCGGCCGGCCAGATCGGCGGCGCCTCCACCGCGCGCCTGGTGCGCATGGCGCGCGAGGACAGTTCGATCAAGGCGGTGGTGCTGCGCGTCGATTCGCCCGGCGGCAGCGCCTTCGGCTCGGAACTGATCCGGCGCGAACTGGAACTGACGCGCGCCGCCGGCAAGCCGGTGGTGGTCTCGATGGGCAACGTGGCCGCTTCCGGCGGCTACTGGATCTCGATGGCGTCCGACGAGGTGATCGCCGACCCGGCCACCATCACCGGTTCGATCGGCGTGTTCGCGCTGTTCCCGACCGTGGATAAAGTGATCGACAAGCTGGGCATCCACACCGCCGGCCAGACCACCACCTGGCTGGGCGACGCCGGCAACCCGCTGCGCCCGATGGACCCGCGCTTCGGCCAACTGATCCAGGGCGCCATCGGCCACACCTACGGCGAATTCACCGCCAGGGCGGCCAAGGCGCGCAACACCACGCCGGACAAGATCGACGCCGTGGGCCAGGGCCGGGTCTGGACCGGCGCCCAGGCGCAGGAACGCGGCCTGGTCGATACCCTGGGCGGTTACAAGGACGCGCTGAAGGCCGCCGCGCGCCGCGCCAAACTGGCGGGCGAGCCGCGCGTGGTCTACATCGAGCGCGAAGTGTCGCGTTTTGACAGGCTGCTGGAATTCTTCGGCGCCTCCGCCACCAAGGCGGTGGCCAAAGCGTATGGCGAGCAGGCGCGCACGGTGCTGCTGCCGGCGGGGATGCCGGCCGGTGTGGCGCAGGAAGTGGTGCAGGACCTGGGCTGGTTGAACGACATGACGGCGCAGCGCAAGCCTTTCATGGCGCTCACGCACTGCCTGTGCAGCTCGCCCGACTAAGGGCGGAAATGTAACTGTCGGTTTGCCAATTCCCAGGTGCGCTGGCATGATGACGGGATGACTAACCCATTAGTTTCCCCTGAATCCGAGCCGGGCGCTGCGCAGCGCCAACGCCAGGCGGTGCAGATCGTCGGCATGGGCGCCTCGGCCGGAGGGCTGGACGCCATTTCCGAATTCCTCGCCTCCATGCCATCCCGCAGCGGGATGGCATTCATCGTCATGCAGCACCAGGACCCGTCGCGGCGCGGGCTGCTGCCCGAGCTGCTGCGCCGCATTACCAGCATGGAAGTGTGGGAGATCGCCGAGTCGACCGAGGTGCGCCCGGACCACGTGTACGTGGCGCCGCCCAATCACGACCTGGCCTTTGGCGGCGGCAAGCTGATGCCGGTGGAGATGGCCGAGGTGCATGGCCGCTACCCGATCGATTCCTTCTTCCGCAACCTGGCCGCTGAAAAAGGCCAGGCCGCCGCTGGCGTGGTCTTTTCCGGCATGGGCACCGACGGCACCGCCGGCCTGCGTGCGATCCAGGAAGCGGGCGGGGTGACCCTGGCGCAGGAACCCAACTCGGCCAAATTCGACTCCATGCCGCGTAGCGCCATCACCGCCGGCGTGGCCGATTTCGTCGCCGCACCGGGTGCCATGCCCATGTGGCTGTGCCAGGTGCGCGTGGTGCCGCATGGCGGCGCCCACGGCGCGGCGCGCGCGCGGCGCCAGGCCCTGCGCGAGCTGATGTCGCTGCTGCAGCGCCATACCGGCAACAACTTCACCGAGTACAAGATGAGCACCGTGCTGCGCCGCATTGAGCGCCGCATGAAGCTGCACCAGCACGATTCGATGGAGGAATACGTCGCCTACCTGCGCGACAACGCGGGCGAGGTGCAGCTGCTGTTCCGTGAAATGCTGATCGGCGTGACCAGCTTCTTCCGCGACCCGACAGTCTGGGAACACCTGCGCGACGAAACCATCCCGGCGCTGCTGGCCGCCCATCCGGACGGCGCCGCCTTTAAGGCCTGGGTGCCGGCCTGCTCGACCGGCGAGGAAGCCTACACCCTGGCCATGGTGTTCGACGAGGCGGTGCAAAACGCCGGCGAAAGCGGCAAATACGCGCTGCAGATCTTCGCCACCGACCTGCACGGCGACGCCATCGACAAGGCGCGCCAGGGTTTGTTCGGGCGCGGCGTGGAGGATGCGATTTCGCACGAGCGGCTGCAGCGCTACTTCCAGGTGGACGGCGCTTCCTACCGCATCCGCAAGGAGCTGCGCAATATGATCATCTTCGCGCAGCAGAACATCATCTCCGATCCACCCTTCACCAAGCTCGATATTCTTAGCTGCCGCAATCTGCTAATCTATTTCAACCCCAAGCTGCAGGAACAGCTGATACCGTTGTTCCACTATGCTTTGAAACCGGAAGGGCTGCTGGTGCTGGGCAGTGCCGATACGCCCGGCAGCTACAATGAGCTGTTTACGCCGGTGCCCGGCTGCGGCCGTATTTACCGCCGCCTGGACGCCAGCACGCAACGCGTGGCGAACTATTTCCCGACCAAGATTGCCAAGGCCGCGCAACCCAGTTCCGTCGAAGTGACTACCATGACCATGAATGGCAATATCCAGAATCAAATCGAACACCTGCTCCTGAAGAGCCACACGCCGGCAGCCGTCATGATCAACACGGATGGCGACATCCTCTACATCCACGGCCGCACCGGAACCTTCCTCGAGCCGGCCGCCGGCCGCGCCAACTGGAACATCCACGCCATGGCGCGCGATGGCCTGCGCTACGAGCTGGCCGACCTGATCGAACGCGCCACCCGCAGTGAAAACGTGGAAACCGTGCGCGAGCTGCTGTTCCGGGATGGCGTCCAATCGCTGCTGGTGGACATGAGCGCCGAAGTGGTGCGCGAGGACGCGCACTCGGGCCACGCCCTGCTGGTGACCTTCCACGCCGCGCCGGTGCCGCACCGCAAGCGCAGCAGCCGTAGCGACACCCGCCCACAGCAGCTGGAGCAGCAACTGGCCGTGGCCCGGCTGGAGCTGCAGGAAGTGCGCGAGGAGATGCAGACCTCGCGCGAGGAGCTGAAAGCGGCCAACGAGGAGCTGCAATCGACCAATGAGGAGCTGCAATCGACCAACGAGGAGCTGACCACCTCGAAAGAAGAGATGCAGTCGCTGAACGAGGAACTGTACACCGTCAACGCCGAGCTGCAGTCGAAGGTGGACGACCTGTCGCTGGTCAACAGCGATATGAAGAACCTGCTGAACAGCACCGACATCGCCGTCATCTTCCTCGACAGCCAGATGAACATCCGGCGCTACACCAACCAGGCTACCCAGCTCTACAAACTGATCGCGACCGACCTGAATCGCCCCTTGAGCGACATCGCCAATGATCTGGTTTATCCAGCCATGGAAGACGACGCGCGCGAAGTGTTGCGCAGCCTGGTGTTCTGCGAGCGCCAGATCCCGACCCGCGACGGGCGCTGGTTCATGGTGCGCATCATGCCTTACCGCACCGTGAACAACGTGATCGACGGCTTGGTGCTAACCTTTGTCAACGTGACCGAACTCAAACTGCTGGAAGCGCGCCTGACGCCTGAAGGAGGCAACATCCCATGAGCCGCACCGACGCCCTGCGCCAATGGCACGAGCTGCAAGTCAGCCAGCTGGAACTGGAAGTCCAGAGTGCCGCCCTGGCCGAGTTGGGGCGTCAAAAGCGGGAAGCCGAGCAAGGCCTGCTGCGTTATGCCGGCCTGTTCGACCAGGCGCCGGTGTGCTACCTGGCGCTGGCGCACGACGGCTGCATCGCCGGCGCCAACCGCGCCGCCGCCGCCTTGTTCGGCGTGCCGCTTGAGCAGTTGGCGGGGCAGCCGGTGAAACGCTTCCTGGCGCCTTCCAGCCAGGCGGCCCTGCGCGCGCTGTTGGCGCACCTGGACGCCGACGGCAGCAACTGCGCCATGGAAGCGCAGTTGTTCGAAGGCCTGGGCGGCGGCCGCGTGCGCATCGAGGCCAACCTGGACCCGGCGGGCGGCGCCATCCGCATGGTGCTGAGCGACCTGCGCACGCGTGAGCAGCATGCCGATGGCGCCGCCCTGCGGCGCGCTTTCGCCGTGCTGGACACCCTGGGCGAGGGCGTGGCCGTGGCCGACGCCGACGGCGTCATCGTCGCCGTCAACCCCGCCTTCAGCGCCATCAGCGGCTATAGCGAAGCGCAAGCCATCGGCAGCGCGCTGGCCGCCATCAGCGGCAGCGCCGCCGAGCAGAGCGCGCTGGAGGAGGGCGGCTGGCAGGGCGAACTGGTCGGGCGCCGCCCGGACGGCGGCGAATTCCAGGCCGCCCTGTCGCTGCGCAGCCTGGCCGGCAGCGACGGTGGCGTGGCCGGCGTGGTGGCCGTGCTGAGTGATATCAGCCGCCGCAAGCAGGCCGAAAGCGCCTTGCAGGACCTGCACCGCAACCTCGAATCGCGCGTGCTGCAGCGCACCGCCGAACTGCTGCACACCAATGGCCAGTTGCGCCAGTTGTCGGCCCATATGGCCTCGGTCAAGGAAGAAGAGCGCAAGCGCATCGCGCGCGAAATCCACGACGAACTGGGGCAAAACCTGCTGGCGCTCAAGCTCGACATCGTGCAGCTCAACGAACGCATGGGCGGACGCCAGAACCGCTTGGCGCGCCGCGTCTCCTCGGCGCTGGCCAATATCGACGCCACCCTGCGCAGCGTGCGCGGCATCATGAACGAGCTGCGCCCCTCGGTGCTGGACCTGGGCCTGGCGGCCGCGCTGGAATGGCTGGTGAACGACTTCCGCCACCGCAGCAACCTGCACTACGCGCTGGTGCTGCCCGGCGAAGCCGAGCTGGCCGCCATCGACAGCGAAACCAGCCTGGTGCTGTTCCGCATCGTGCAGGAAGCCCTGGTCAACGTGCTGCGCCACGCGCGCGCGACCCAGGTGGCGGTGCGGCTGGAAGCGGGCGAGGGTGGCGTGCTGCTGGAAGTGGAAGACAACGGCATCGGCATCGCCCCCGCCTGCCGCGAACGGCCCGGCTCCTTCGGCCTGATCGGCATGCAGGAGCGGGCCGACGCCCTGCATGGCAGCTTCACCCTGGGTGAATACGAAGCCGGCGCCGGCTGCCGTGTGACGGTGCGCCTGCCGTTGCAATTCGGTCAATAGCCCTACAGCCCCGCAACGCGTATACTGCCGGTGCTTTTACACCATCAGGGGACTGACTTGCTCAAAAAACTCGCACTTTCGGCTGCCATGGCAGCTGCCTTTGTTCCTGCCATGGCCGACGAAGGCCAATGGCAACCGCACCAGCTGCCGCAACTGAAGGCGGAGCTCAAGCGCATCGGCATCAGCATCCCGGCAGAACGCCTGGCCGACCTGTCCAAGCACCCGATGAGCGCCATCGTCTCGCTCGACGGCTGCTCGGCCTCCTTCGTCTCCCCTGAAGGCCTGGTGGTCACCAACCACCACTGCGCATACGGCGCCATCCAACGCAACTCCACCGCCGAAAAGAACTACATCGCCAACGGCTTCCTGGCCAAGACCCGCGCCGCCGAGCTGCCGGGCGGCCCGACCACCCGCGTGTATGTGACCGACAAGCTGGAAAACGTCACCGCCCGCGTCAACGACGGCCTGGAAAAGCTGTCCGGCAAAGCGCGCCATGAAGAAGCGAAAAAGCGCATCAAAGCCCTGGTGGCCGAATGCGAAAGCGACAAGATCTACCGCTGCTCCGTGCCCGCCTTCCACCGCGGCGCCGAGTACTACCGCATCCGCCAGATGATGATCAAAGACGTGCGCCTAGTGTACGCACCGGCCGAATCGATCGGCAACTACGGCGGCGACATCGACAACTACGAATGGCCGCGCCACACCGGCGACTACGCCTTCCTGCGCGCCTACGTCGGCAAGGACGGCCGCCCGGCCGACCCGTCGCCGGACAACGTACCTTATAAATCCAAGGACTTCCTGGTGGTCTCCGCCGAAGGCCTGAAGAACGGCGACCCGATCCTGCTGGCCGGCTACCCGGGCCGCACCAGCCGCTACAAGCTGCCATCCGAAATCCGCTTCGCGCGCGACGTCAACTATCCAGCCATGGTGGCCGACTACCAGGCTGACCTGGACGCCATCGCCGCCGCCACCAAAGGCAACGACAACTACGTGGTGCGCTACGCCAGTGTGGTCAAGTCGATCAACAACCGCATGAAGAAAACCCAGGGCCTGCTGGACGGCTTCGCCCGCAAAGACCTGGCAGCGATCAAGGACGCGCAGGACGCCGAATTCCGCGCCTGGTACGGCAAGCAAGCCAACGCCGCGCGCGACCTGCTGCCGCAGCTGGACACCGCGATTGCCGCCGACATGGCCCAGACCAACGACGACTTCTTCTACGGCATGGCCACCAACAGCGACCTGCTGAAAAGCGCGCGCACCTTGTACCGCCTGGCGCTGGAGAAGCAAAAGCCCGACGCCGAACGTGAAGGCGGCTTCCAGGATCGCGACATCGCCAACATCAAAGGCCGCCTGAGCCGCCTGGAGCAATCGTTGGTGCCGGCGGTTGACCAGGCACGTTACGTCTCCGGCCTGCAGCGCTACGCCAAGGCTTCCGGCAAAGCGCGCACCCTGGACCCGTTGCTGCCGGTGGTTAGCGACGTGCCGGCCATGTACCAGCAGACCAAGCTGTCCGACACCGCCGCCCGCCTGGCCTGGATGGACAAAGCCCCGGCCGAATTCCAGCAATCCGACGACCCCTTCATCAAGCTCGCCGTGCGCATGCACGACGTCGCGATGGCGCTGGAAGACCAGCGCAAGGAAGTGGACGGCACGCTGGAAAAGATCATCCCGCAATACATGGGCGCCGTAATCGGCTGGAAGAAATCGCAAGGCAAGCCGGTGTACCCCGACGCCAACTCCACCTTGCGCGTCACCTACGGCACCGTGTCCGCCTACTCGCCGAAAGACGGCGTCACCAAAGGCCCGTTCACGACGGTGGAAGGCATTGTTGAAAAGCACACCGGCAAAGACCCGTTCGACGCCCCGAAAGCGCTGCTGGAAGCGGTCAAAGCCAAGCGCTACGGCCAATTCAAAGACCCGATCCTGGGCACGGTACCGGTCAACTTCCTGTCCTCCGCCGACACCACCGGCGGCAACTCCGGTTCCGCCATCGTCAACAAGCGTGGCGAGCTGATCGGGTTGAATTTCGACTCCACCTACGAATCGATCACCAAAGACTGGTACTTCGACCGCGAAATCACCCGCGCCATCCACCTCGACGCCCGCTACATGCTGTGGGTCATGAAAGAAGTCGACCACGCCGACAACCTGCTGCAGGAAATGAAAATCAAGTACCCAAAGAAATAAACAAATTCGGGGTCAGGTCTGACAATCGGACATCGACACCGCACTTTTGATTTTTCTCAAAACCCGTACCGGTTTTTCCGGTGCGGGTTTTGCAAATTTGCGTTGATCCGAGGTCAGATTTCACCCCCAAATTTCGCACGGGTAGCTTGATATATCTCAATGGTGTGGGCTGGCTGTCCGAATGTCAGACTTGACCCCGAATTTAAACTATGAACGAATCGATTTCCCTTTTTGGCCTGTTCACTGTCACTCCGCTGGAGCTGGTGTCTTTTGTGCTGTCGGTGACTACGGTGTGGCTGAATATCCGGCAAAACCATTGGGCTTGGCTGTTCGCTATCCTGTCTTCTGCGACCTATGGTGTGGTCTTCTTCGGGGCTAAGCTGTATGGGGATATGGCTTTGCAGGGGGTCTTCATCACCGTTTCGTTCTGGGGCTGGTATCAGTGGCTGCGGGGGAATCAGGGGGGAGCACTGGGCGTTTCGAGCTTGTCGGCGCGCGGCCGTGTGCTGGCTGGCGTGGCGTGGCTGGCGGGATTTGTGGTGCTGGCGTGGTTCCTGCGCTCGTTCACTGATAGCGATGTGCCGCATGCGGATGCTTTCCTGACCGCTGGCAGCCTGGTGGGCCAGGCGCTCTTGTCGCGCAAGAAGATCGAGAACTGGCATGTGTGGATTATCGTGGATGTGCTCTACGTTCCGCTTTACGTGTACAAGGGGCTGCTGCCGACGGCTGTGCTCTATGGCATGTTTGTGGCCATGGCCTTTGCCGGGCTGCGTGCCTGGCAGGGCAGTACCGCTGCGCCGGACCAGGTGGTGGTCTGGAAATGAAGCGTCCGTACCGCGTCGCCATCCTCGGCGCCGCGTCGTCCGGCAAGACGACGCTGGCGCAGGCGCTGGCGCTGCGTTATGGCGTGGCGTGGGTGCCGGAGTACCTGCGTGAGTTTTGCGATGTGCGGCAAGAGGTGCCGGTGGCGGCTGACCAGTTCCATATCGCGTCCACCCAGGTGGCGCGGGAGGAGGCGCTTGCTGCGCAAGGCGGCCGTTTCTTGTTTTGCGATACCACGCCGTTGATGACGGCGGTCTACTCTATCCATTATTTCGGCGGTATCGACGTGCAGCTTGAGAGCCTTGCTGCGTCGCGTGGGTACGACATTACTTTGGTTTGCAAGCCGGAATTTGCGTGGGTGCCTGATGGGCTTCACCATGAAGAGGAGGATGTCAGCGGTATTATTGATTCCATCTTGCTCGACGAGCTGGCCCGGCGCGGTGTGCCTTACACGCGCGTCTGCGGCAGCCTGGATGAGCGCTTACTGCAGGTAGGTCACCTCCTGGGGGATTGATGCCGATTAAAAGACTGTTCGCACTTGCTGCCTTGTTCCCATTGGCGGCGTGCGCGGAGACGGGCTATTACTTGGTCACTACGTATGACGTGGAGGGCCAGGCTTCAATCGATTACAAGTATTGGAATGCGCATTATAAGAACTCGCGCAACGTGGCTAGTCCGGAGATCGGTATTGGCTATGGGGTGACGTCGCGCTGGTACACGGAGCTGACGGCGCAGTGGATTCAGTTTGACGGGCGGCAGACGCGCCACACGGGCGTGGAGTGGCAGAACGATTTCTTGCTGACGCAGGGGCAGTACGATGTGGATGTGGCGCTGCATACCGTGTTGGAGCGGGCGCGGCGGCGGGAGCGTGGGTACTTCGTGGAGATCGGGCCGGTGCTGCAGACGCAAATCTGGCGGACGCAGTTGAACCTTAACCTGTTCTTGCAGCGGGAGTTTGATAACGGGCTGTCTAATGACACTGAGCTGGCTTACCAGTGGCAGGTGAAGCAGCGCTGGAAGTCTTGGCTGGCGCCGGGATTGCAGGGGTTCGGGGAGCGGCGGCAGCATTCGCATCGCGCGGGGCCGGCGGTCTTTGGGGAGGTGGGGCGGGTGAAGTATGAGGCGGCTTATCTCTTTGGGCGTAATTCGGGGCGGGTGGCGAATTCGTTCACTATGCGGGTGCAGTACTTCTTTTAGTACCTTTGAAACCGGGAAACCAGGGTACGGCCCTGAGGGCCGGACCCTGGTTTTCCGGTTTCCCGGTTCCCTGCTTTAGAAGTCTACTTGCGCGGACAGCTGGAACGTGCGCGGGGCGCCTGGGAACAGGTAGCCGCCGACGTCCGGCGTGACGTCGCGCCAGTAGAACTTGTCGAATGCGTTCTTCACCTGCGCGCGGACGATCACGGAAGCGCCGCCCACACGGTAGGCGTATGAGCCGCCCAGGTTCACCACGTGGTACGACGGCACCATGACCTTGTTTTCCTGGTCGAAGGCTTTGCGGCCGGCGTGCTGCCAGTTGGCGGTCAGCTTCAGGCCTGGTACGGCGCTCACCACGTAATCAGCCCATACGGTGGACTTGAAGTTCGGCACGTTGGTCACGCGCTTGCCGTCGAAAATCGCCAGGCCGGTGCCTTCCTGTTCGGTGTCGATGGCGGCGATCGATGCGCCCAGCAGCAGTTCGCGCGACAGCTTGCCTTGCGCGCTCAGTTCCAGGCCGCGGTGGCGGTCCACGCCCTGGCGCACGAAGGTGTTGGCCGGGTTGGTGAATTCCAGACCTTGTTCGATCTGGTACACGGCTGCGGACAGCGACACGCCGTTGATCTCAGTCTTGGCGCCCACTTCCACTTGCTTGGATTTGCCCGGTGCCAGCGCGGTTTGCTTGTTGGTGGTTTCAATCGGTGCCACGCCGCCGTGCTGCAGGCCTTGCGCGTAGGAGGCGTAGTAGGACAGTTTGGCGCCTGGGCTGTACACCAGCGCCACATTTGGCAGCCAGAAGTTGTCGCTGGTCGATGCTGCCTTGGCCTGGGCGCGGCGCACGGAGACGAAACGCGCGCCGGTGTGCAGTGCCAGTTGCTCGTTCAGGCCGATGATGTCCTGCACGTAGGCGGCGCGTTCATTGTCGGCGCGGCGTTCGGAAACCGGGCCCAGTATGCCGCTTGAAATCGGCACGATCACAGGCTTGAAGATGTTGCTCACGCCCGCGTAGTCGTACACGTAGTCGCCCCAGCGCTCGTGGTTGGAGAAGACGGACAGGCCGGCGGTCAGCTCGTGTTTGATGCTGCCGGTGGCGAACTTGCCTTGCAGGTGGGCTTTGGCCGACAGCGGTTTTTTCTCCTCACCCAGGCTGCGGTAGTCGTACACGTCGTAGTCGCCGTTGCTGCAGTAGCCTGGCCACAGTTCTTCGCTCGAGCAGCCGTACGGGAAGGCGGTGTAGTCGTCGCGCTTGAAGCGGTGCTGGTTGGCGCTCAGGGTGGCTTTCCACTCTGGCGCGAGCTGGTACTGGAAGGTGATGCCGATATTGCTGGTTTCGGTCATGACCGGCTTGGCCCACGGCTGGTCGTTCAGGAAGATGTCGGCGTCGACCACCGGCAGGCGGGTGCCGCCGGTCAGCTGGAAGCCGGGCGCGGTCTTCTGCGATTTCTTCTGGTAGTCGGCATCCACGGTCAGCAGGGCTTGTGGGCTGATGCGCCAGTCGAAGGCGGCGGAGAAGAAGCTGCGGCGGCCGTCGGCGCCTTTGACGATGGAGCGCAGGCGCTCGCCTGCGGCGTTGATGCGGTAGCCGAAGCGGCGGTCTTCAAAGCGGCCGCCCAGGTCCACGGTGCCGAGCACGGTGCCGCGTTCGCTCACTTCCAGCAGCACGGAGCGCAGGTGCGATTCGGTCGGGCGCTTGGTCACGTAGTTGATGATGCCGCCCGGTGCGGCAACTCCCATCTGCAGGCCGGCCAGGCCGCGCAGTACTTCGATGCTTTCCTTGTTTTCCAGCGGGATCTGGGTGTCGCCCGAAATGGCGTGGCCGTCCTTGCGGTAGGAGCTGGCGTTATCCAGCTTGAAGCCGCGGATCGAGAACTGCTCGGCATAGCCGACGGCGTTGTAGGCGTCGCCGATGCTGGCGTCGAATTTGACGGCGTCGCTGGTGTTGCGGATGTTCAGGTCTTGCAACTGTTCGCGCGTCAGGACGCTGACGGAGGCCGGGGTTTGCAGCAATGCCTGCTCGCCGAAGCCGGCGACGGAAGCGCGGTCGGCGACGATGCGATTGGCGGTGATGACGACTTCGGTCAGTTTCTGTTCCTGCGCGTTGGCGGCAGGGGCGAAGGCGGTGGCGATGGCCAGTGCGGCCAGTGTGGGACGAGTGCGATTCATATATGTGCTCTTGCTTTGCGTATGCGCCAGCAGGAGAGCACGCGAAAGCCCGGGTCCCCGGGCCTTCATCCATCTGCGCTTTCCTTCGCTGGCATTATCCAGATCAGGTTCCGAGGGTATTTCTCACCCCGCGCACAATGCGCGAGGACCCCTAGCGAGGCGGTATTGTACTACAGGCTCAATTGCAGGGCGCGCCGCACGTCGGCCGGCGTGATGTCACGCCGTTCGCCCAGGCCGGTGATGCCGGCCGCTTCCAGCGCGGCGACGGTGGCGTCGATGGCTTCCGCGCCCAGGCCGTAGCCGGAGAGGCGGGTCGGCACGCCCATTTGTTCGAAGAAGGCGCGCGTATTGCCGATGGCGGCGTCAATGCGTTCATCTTCGCTGCCGTGGCTGGCGTCCAGGCCCCATACGCGCTCGGCGTACTGCAGCAGCTTGCCGCGCTTGGCGTCGCGCCGCACCTGCAGGATGCCCGGCAGGACAATCGCCAGCGTTTGTGCGTGGTCCAGGCCGAACAGGGCGGTCAGTTCGTGGCCGACGCCATGGGTGGCCCAGTCTTGCGGCACGCCGACGCCGATCAGGCCATTCAGGGCCATGGTGGCGGTCCACATGATGTTGGCGCGCACTTCCACGTCGTGCGGGCGGGCCAGCACTTGCGGGCCCAGTTCGAGCAGGGTTTGCAGCAGGCCTTCGGCGAAGCGGTCCTGCACCGGCGCGTTGGCCGGGTAGGTCAGGTATTGCTCGGTGGTGTGGACGAAGGCGTCGACCACGCCGTTGCCGACCTGGCGCAGCGGCAGGGTCAGGGTCTTGGCCGGGTCCAGTACGGAGAAGCGCGGGAAGACGTGGGGGCTCATGAAGGCGCGCTTTTCCTGCGTGGCGGCGCGGCTGATCACGCTGGCGCTGTTCATCTCTGAGCCGGTGGCGGGCAGGGTCAACACGGCGCCGAAGGGCAGGGCGGCTTTCACCACTTTGCCGCCGATTTTCAGGATGTCCCAGGCGTCGCCTTCGTACACGGCTGCGGCGGCGACGAATTTGGTGCCGTCCACCACGGACCCGCCGCCGACTGCCAGCAGGAAGTCGATCTTTTCGCGTTTGATCAGCTCGACCGCCTGCATCAGGGTTTCGTAGCGCGGGTTCGGTTCGATGCCGGCAAATTCCAGCACAGTGTGGCCAGCCAGCGCGGCGTGCACTTCGTCGTAAGTGCCGTTGTTCTTGATGCTGCCGCCGCCGTAGAGCATGAGCACGCGGGCGTTAGCAGGAATGTATTTCGCCAGGGCGGCGATCTGGCCCGTGCCGAAAATGACGCGGGTCGGGTTGTGGAATTCGAAGTTTTGCATAGTGGCGGGATTATCGCGCAATTCGCGCCCAGCCGTGCGACACCGCACGGAACGGCTTGCTACACTTGAGAAATCCGCTCCGCAGGCTGACAATGCGTGTATCCGTCAGCCTAAGGAGAATGAGATGACACAGGAACACGTGGTCGAGCCGCGCGACTACCTCAATGCCCAGGTGCTGGACATGCACCGCGCCTTGACGTCGCTGGGCGAGAAGATTGAAGCACTGGATCTGCATAACCAGCGTATCGAAACCTGCACCGACCCCGAGCTGAAGCTGGTCATGACCAGCCACCGCGATGCCACGCGCAGGCAAATCGCCATGCTGCTGGAGTGGGTGCGCCGGCGCGACCCGAAACTGGACAAGGAAATGAAGGAAGCGCTGTTCAAAGCGGGTCCTATCGCCGCGCAATATCATTACGAGTAAAGGAAGTCGATGAAGTTTCAGCCGTACCGGGAGGGCAGCTGGTTTGCCATCCCGCTCAGGAATGGCGGTTATGCCACGGGTTTGGTGGCGCGCCTGTCGCCGCAGGGGAAGGTCATGCTGGCCTACCTGTTCGGGCCTACCCATTGGACCTTACCGACGCTGGCGGAGGTGCAGGGGCTGACAGCGGCCGATGCGTTGAAGGTGATACGCACCGGTGATATGGCGCTGGCGAACGGGCGTTGGCCGGTGCTCGGCAATACCTTGGGCTACCAGCGCGAGGATTGGCCGGTGCCGATGTTTATCCGCCGTGCCGATGCACTGAAGCGCGCCTGGCAGTCGACTTATGGTGATGATCCGGGCAAGCCGGAGCGCGAGGTGTCCGTTCCGTATGATACGGAGGGGTTGGAGAGCGATTCGCTGTATGGCTATGGTTCGGCGGAGCTGCTCATGACCAAATTGCTGGAGTAGGGAGGCCCTATGCACACGGGCGGATGTTTTTGCGGGGCGGTGCGGTATGAGGCGGAGGGGCCGGTGCGGAATAGCACCTGGTGCCATTGTTCCATGTGCCGCCGCTTGTGCGGGGCGCCTAGTGTGGCTTGGTTTAGCGTGGCGCGGGAGGGCTTGCGTTATGTGCGGGGGCGGCCTGTTTCGTTTCATTCCAGCCCGGGGGTGAGGCGGGAGTTTTGTGGCGCTTGCGGGACGCAGCTGACCTTTGCTGATGCGCGTTCGCCGTTGGAGGTGGATGTGACCACCTGTAGCCTGGATGAGCCGGATGCGCTGCCGCCGCAGGATCATACGTTTGCCGGGAGCCGGCTGCATTGGGAGGCGGTGGGCGATGATCTGCCGCGCTATCTGCGTACGCGGGGGGATGGGGCGCTGGAGAGTGCTTGATGTTTGGGATGAACCGGGAAACCGGGAAACCGGGAAACCAGGGTACGGCCCTTAGGGCCGGACCCTGGTTTTCTGGTTTCCCGGTTTTTAACAGGCGGCTGCGCGTGCGAGCAGTAAATCGCGCTCGCGCTCATTCTGCGTCAACCGCGCCGCGCGCTCAAACTCGGCGCGCGCTTCCGCCAGCCGTTCCAGCTTGAACAGAAAATCCCCTCGCACGCTGGGCAGCAAGTGATACTGCTTGAGCGCCGGCTCGTCCAGCAACTGATCCACCAGCTCCAGCCCCACCTCCGGCCCGTAGGCCATGGCCAGCGCCACCGCCCGGTTTAGCTCCACCACCGGCGACGGCGCGCGCGTGGCCAGCGCCAGGTAGAGGTCCGCGATCATTTGCCAATCCGTATCCTGCGCCCGCCTTGCGCGCGCGTGGCAGGCCGCAATGGCCGCCTGCAGCACATAGGGCCCCGGCACCCGCCCCAGCGCCTGCGCGCGCTCCAGCGCCGCCAGTCCGCGCCGCACCAGCAGTTGGTCCCAGCGGGTGCGGTCCTGCTCCAGCAGCAGCACCGGCTTGCCCTGCGCGTCAGTGCGGGCGCGTGCACGCGAGGACTGGATTTCCATCAGCGCCACCAGTCCATGCACTTCCGGCTCGCCCGGCGCCAGCTCGGCCAGGATGCGGCCCAGGCGCAGCGCCTCGTTGCACAGTTCAGGGCGCATCCAGTCGCTGCCGGCGCTGGCGGAGTAGCCTTCGTTATAGACCAGGTAAAGCACCTGCAGCACGGCCGCTAAACGTTCCTCCAGCTCGGCCCCGCGCGGCACTTCGAACGGTATTTTGGCGTCGCCCAGGGTGCGTTTGGCGCGCACGATGCGTTGCGCGATGGTTGGTTCGGCGGCCAGGAAGGCGCGTGCGATTTCGTCCGTGGTGAGGCCGCCCAGCAGGCGCAGGGTCAGCGCCACGCGCGCTTCCATGGTCAGCACCGGGTGGCAGGATATGAAGATCAGGCGCAGCAGGTCGTCGCCGATATTGTCGTCAAGCTCGCGTTCCAGGTCGGGCGCGGCGTCTTGCAGCAAGCCTTCGATTTCGTAGGTCAGCTCTGGTTCTTTTTCCCGCGCCAGCTTTTGGTGGCGCAGGTAGTCGAGCGCCTTGTTTTTCGCGGCCTGCATCAACCAGGCCGCAGGGCGATCCGGCGTGCCGTTGACCGGCCAGGTTTCCAGCGCGCTCACCAGGGCTTCCTGCGCCATTTCCTCCGCCAGGGCGACGTCGCGCAGCATGCGGGTCAGCACGGCGATGATCTTGGCTTCTTCAATGCGCCAGACGGCGACGATGGCGCGGTGGGTGCTGTTGTCGGTCATGCGCACACTTTAGCATGGTAAACTTGAAAACTTTTCCAGCTAAATATACTAATGAAAAAAAGCGTAGCGACCATTCGTGATGTTGCCGCCGCAGCCGGTGTTTCCACCGCCACGGTTTCCAAGTTCGTCAATGCTACGCAGCGCTTTTCGCCCGCCGTGGAAGCCCGCATCTCCAGCGTGATCGCGGAAATGGGCTACCGTTCCAATCCTTTGGCGCAATCCATGATCACCGGCCGCACCAAGGCCATCGGCTTGTCCGTCCTGGACATTAGCAACCCCCATTTCACCAGCGTGGTGAAAGGCGCCAACCGCGTCGCGCAGGAACATGGCTACACGGTGCTGCTGGTCGATACCGAGGAGACGCAGGGCCGCGAGCGCCAACTGTTGGAGGCACTGAGCCGCCGGGTGGATGGCATGATCGTGTATTCGCGCACGGCGGAAGAGGAGATGGACTGGCTGCTGGCGCTGGACCGCCCGGCCGTGTACTTCGGCCGGCCCGAGCACCTGAAGGTGCCGGCCGTGTCCAGCGACGACCAGTTGGGCGCCTTCATGGTGACGCGCCACCTGCTGACGCAGGGCCACAAGCGCGTTGCCTACCTGAGTTTTCCGTCATCGCGCCGGGATGTTGAACGCATGGCCGGGGTGCGCGAGGCGCTGGCGGCGCAAGGCCTGGAGCTGGCGGTGTTCGAAATGGATGCACCGACCGCCGCTGCCGGCGAAAAGGCGTGTTCTTCCATCCTGCTTGGGCGCCAGCCGCCGGATGCGTTGGTGTGCTTTAACGACTTGTCGGCGCTTGGCTTCCTGAAAGCGGCGCAGGTGCTGGGCTTCCGCGTGCCGGAGGATATCTCGGTGGTGGGCTTCGACAATATCCAGTTCGGCAGCTTCGCCACGCCGGCGCTGACCAGCGTGGACCTGCAAAGTGAGCGCATGGGCGCTGTCGCCATGCAGAAGCTCCTGGCCAGTATCGACGGCCAGGAAGTTGAGCCGCTCACGGTGATTGACGCGCAGTTGGTGCTGCGCGCCTCCACCATTTCCCGGACTTAAAGCGCTACCTTGCGCAGCTCCACTTCCATATCGCCCGGCACCGGGTAAGGGTAGGCCTTGACCCAGGCGATGACATCGTCGCGCGACGCCGCGTCCAGGGTCCAGTAGCCGGCGATCAGTTCCTTCACCTCGGTGAACGGACCGTCGGTGATGAAGGGCTTGCCGCCGCTGAACTTGACCCGCGCGCCGCGCGCGGTGGACTTGAGGCCTTCGCCCGACAGCGCGATGCCGGCTTTGATGCCGGCCTGGTTGGCGCGGTTCATCATGTCGATCACCTGCGCCGGCGGCTCCATGTCCGACTCGAACACCGGGTCGGAGCGCAGCAGGATGGCCCAGGCGGTGTGCCTGGGCGCGGTGCCGGTGTCGAAGCCGCAGCAGCCGCCGGGGCAACCGGCTTCGCGCACTTCGACCACGGCGCACCCTTCCGCGTCGGCAGTCGGCCAGCGCGCCGCCTGTTCGCGCGCGGCGCGGCCGTCTTCCGCTTCGATGAAGGTGAAGCCGGCCACGCTCACGTCGGCGAACGGGCCCTCTTCGTACAACCACTGGCCGTCGCGGCGGCGCATGCGCAGGCCGCCGTCGGCGCTGGCACGCAGCCACTTGGCACCCGGTATGGCCTTGACCAGTTCCGCAGACGGGAAGCTGTCCAGTTCCGACCCGGCGTCGGATTTGCGAATTACCATGTACTGCATGCCAGTCTCCTTTACGCGTTGGCGGCCAGTTGGCCGGCGATGCGAGCTTCCTGCTCGCGCAGCTCGGGTGTGAGCTCGGCACCGAAATCTTCCATTTCGAAGACGCGGCGGATTTCAATGTCCGAGTCGCTTTCCATCGGGTTCGGGCAGCGCTTGACCCATTCGATGGCTTCATCCAGCGACTTGACCTGGATCAGCCAGAAACCGGCGATCAGCTCCTTGGTTTCCGAGAACGGACCGTCGATCACGGTGCGCTTGTTGCCCGAGAAGTGGATGCGGGCGCCGCGCGAGCTTGGGTGCAGGCCTTCGCCGGCCAGCAGCACGCCGGCATTGACCAGTTCCTCGTTGAATTTGCCCATGGCTTCCAGCAGTTCGGTGCGCGGCATCTTGCCCGCTTCGGATTCCGGGGTGGCTTTGACAATCAGCATGAATCGCATCGCGGTGTCTCCCTCTGGGGTTATGGCTTGCCGCACTCCGGCATGGTTTTTTTCATTTCTTCCTGCATCTGCTCCGGCGTCAGGTCGCGCTTGTGCGTAGCGATCGACCAGTTGTGGCCGAAGGGATCCACCAGCACGCCGTAACGGTCGCCCCAGAACATGTCGGCCGGCGGCATCCTGGCGGTGGCGCCGGCCTGCACGGCTTGCTGGTAGACGGCATCCACGTCTTCCACATACAAGTGCAGGGTGACCGGCGATCCTTTCAGGTGCTTGGGACCGAAGCTGCCCATGTCGGGGAATTCGTCGACCAACATAATATGCGAATCGCCGATTTTGATTTGAGCGTGCATGATCTTGCCGCCGGGCCCTGGCATACGGGCGCTTTCCACGGCGTTGAAGGCTTTCGTATAGAAAGCGATGGCATCGGCGGCACCGTCGCAGACAAGGTGCGGGGTGATGCTGCGCATGTCTTCTGGGATAGCTTTGACAGTCATGGTGGATCTCCGTTGTTGTTGAGAAGTGTGGACACCGTTTTGCGGCCTCCATATTCCCACGACGCACGGCGCTGCGCCAGATCGACACGATTGCGAAAGATTTTTTTGGCGTGAAACCGCAGAACCAGGAAACCAGGGTACGGCCCGAAGGGCCGGACCCTGCCGGGTTGCCGGTATGCAGGGTCCGGCCCTATGGGCCGTACCCTGGTTTCCCGGTTTCAGGGTTTCAGGGTTTCAGGGTTTCCAGGATTAAAGCGCCCGCAAAGTGATAGTGAACCTCAACCCACCCCCTTCGCGATTCGCCACCTCCAGCACCGCATCATGCCGCGACAACACGCGGTCCACAATCGCCAGCCCCAGCCCGGCGCCGTTGGCCTGCCCGCGCGCCGTATCCAGCCGCGTGAACGGTTTCAACAACTGCGCGATCTGCCCCTCCGGCACCCCCACGCCATGGTCCTGCACCTCGACCACGACCCGCTTGGCCGTATGCATCCCGCGCACGAAGCACTTGATATCGATCTCTGCCACATCCTTGCCCGGCGTCTTGCCATAGCGCCGCGCATTCTCGACCAGGTTGCCGATCACGCGCTTGAGGTCGGTGGCATTGCCCAGCACCTGCGCCTGCTCCGGCAGCTCAGCCGTAATGCGCACATCCGCCTGGCGCCCCACCTCATGCGCACACTCTGCCAGCAACGCCGCCATGTCCACATTGATGAAGCTGGCGGCCTCGGTCGGCTTCGCGTAATCCAGGAACTGCGCGATGATGGCATCCATCTGTGCAATATCCGACTGCATGCCTTCACGCGCCTCGGTCGACAGGTTGGCCATTTCCACTTCCAGTTGCATGCGCGCCAGCGGCGTGCGCAGATCGTGCGAAATGCCGGCCAGGATCACGGCGCGGTCGGACTCGACTTGTTGCAGGTCGCCCACCATCTGGTTGAAACTGCGGTTGGCCTGGCGCACTTCGAGCGGGCCGACTTCCGGCAGCGGCTCTGGGTGGCGGCCCTGGGCGACTTCGCGCGCGGCGGCGGTCAGGCGTTTCAGCGGCAGGTTGATCAGGCCGGAAATCAGCGCCGCGCCCAGCAGCGACACCACCGACACCACGCCGGCCCAGCCCAGCCATTCAACCGATTCCTGCAGTCGTTCGCGCTCCAGCATCAGCCAGTAGCGGTCGTCGGCGATCTTGAAACTGACCCAGTAGCCCGGCACGCCGTTGACCTCGGACGAGAAGCGGGTGTCGGCGCCCAGCTTGGCGCGCACCTGGGCCTGGATATCATCCATCAGGGCGCCGCTGGGCGGCGGCTCAACATGGTCCTCGTCTTCCATGGTGAAGACGCGGATGCCCTCGTTGGACACCAGTTCGAACAGTAATTCGCGCCGCAAATCGGGGGCGGAGTGGGTGAGGGCGGTGCGGGTGATGGTGACGATGGACACCACCTGGGCCGCCGTCTGCTGCGCCAGCGGCTCGCGCTGGACGTAGTTGATCATGCCGTACCAGGCCGACATGGAGAGCGTGGTCAGCACGCTCAACAATAAGAAGGTGCGCCAGAACAGGCCGCTGGACAGCGACCCCAGGCGCGGCAGGCGGATTTTCATTGCTGCTTCGGGATCAGCGCGGCTGGCCCTCTGGGATGAAGACGTAGCCCAGGCCCCACACGGTCTGGATGTACAGCGGGCTGGACGGGTCCGGCTCGATCAGCTTGCGCAGGCGTGAAATCTGCACGTCCAGGCTGCGGTCGAACACTTCGTACTCGCGGCCGCGCGCCAGTTCCATCAGCTTTTCGCGCGACAGCGGCTGGCGCGCATGGCGTGCAAACACTTTCAGCACCGAGAATTCGCCGGTGGTCAGGGGCACGGTTTCGCCGTTCTTCTTCAGCGTGCGCGTGCCCAGGTCCAGCACGAACTGGCCGAATTCGAAGGTTTGCGGATGTTCCGACGGCGCGCCCGGGATTTCATCCGGCTGCTTGCGGCGCAGCACGGCGCCGATACGGGCCACCAGTTCGCGCGGGTTGAACGGCTTGGGCAGGTAATCGTCGGCGCCCATTTCCAGGCCCACGATGCGGTCCACGTCCTCGCCCTTGGCGGTCAGCATGATGATCGGGGTCTGGTCGCCGGCGCCGCGCAGGCGGCGGCAGATCGACAGGCCGTCTTCGCCCGGCAGCATCAGGTCCAGCACCAGCAGGTCGTAGCGCTCGCGCAGCCACAGCTTGTTCATGGCGGTGGCGTTTTCGGCGGTGACGACGTTGAAGCCTTGCTCGGTCAGGTAGCGGCGCAGCAGGTCGCGCAGGCGGACGTCATCGTCCACCACCATGATCTTGGCCTGGTGGCCGGTCTGGCCGCCCGTTGCGGCTGGAGGGGTAGTGGTCGTAGTCATAGGCTTTGTTGATCTTGTTGAATTGTCAGATGCATGTCGCTATGGTAACGTCATAATCGTCGCCGGGGCCACCCCGGTGAAAACTCATTACAAATTCTTACAAACTTTACCCCGGCGCTCTTACTATAGAAAGATGGAGCGCATACACTGCGGGCATGGATACGGCAAGGACCACGAGGACGGCAATGAAATTCGGTGCAAAAACAGGTTTGGGCAAGGCGGCAGCAGCGCTCTGTGCTGGCCTGTGCTGCACCGTCATGGCCAGCGCCCAGGCGCAGTCGGACCAGCAAAACAACCAGCCGCAACGCAAGGAAGGCCGGCGCGACTTCCGCGACTTGCGCGATGCGCGCGAGTCACGCGACAGCCGCTGGGGCGATGCGCGCGATCCCCGTTCTTTCGAAGCGCGTGCCGAGGAGCAGCGCCGCATCATGGAAGAGAATAATAGCAACGCCGAAGCGTCGCGCCGCATGGGCCGCATGACGGCCGACGAGCGCCGCGACTTGCGGCGCCAGATCAACGAAGCGGGCCAACAAGTCTATTCCCTGCCGCCCAAGCGCTAGGAATGTCACATTTACGTAACGTTACGAAAGCTTTTGGCCCCTGAATCCTCCGAATTTTGATGTTTTGCGTGTAATATTGATTGCCCGCAAGACATCGCGCTCCCGCGCGCCCAAAAATAGGGTTCTGGAGGAAAGCTTTGTCCCAAACCATACAACAGCAAGATAGTCCCGGCAGCCTGCCGGAAGGCGTGGTCGCGCGGCCCGACGGGGTCTTCCTCGACCTGCGTCGGCTTGCGCCCGAACTGGTCGGGGCGGTGGATGCCCTGTTTCGCAGCGGCTATGTGTTGCGCGGCACGGATTACCCGGCGCTGCAGCGCGCCCTGTATGGCGTGGGGCCGGAACTGGCGCCGAACGCCGAGCTGTTGGCGCGCATCGGCGACAAGCTGGAGCCGTTCCCATCCCTGCATAAGCCGCTGTACCGCAACGTCAAGGTGCGCGACGGCGAAGCCGAATACTTCTTTGAACCGATCTACCTGCCGGCCGAGGAGCTGCCGGACGGCACCCTGTTGCCTGAGCGCCAGGCCCAGCTCGACTTCGACGAGTTCGTGGCCGATATGTGGCTGAAGAACGTGCGTTTCGGCATCCAGGTGGCCGATGTGCGCGCCGCCCTGGCCGCGCCGAAAGGCGAGCGGGTGGCTGCTGCGCGCGACCTGGAACCGACTCCGGCGCAAGACGCGCGAGTGGTGGAGGTGGCGACCGAGCTGCACCGCAGCGACGCTCCGCGCCAGCGCGCCGACGGCACGGTGGACCTGACCAGCTTCCAGAACCGCTTCCCGCAAATCAAACAAGGCATGCGCCTGCTGCAAAAGCTGGCCGGCAAGCCGGGTGCGCCGGGTCGCACCATTGGCGGCCAGCCGATGCCGGCCATGCAGCCGGACGACGTGGATTTGCAGCGCTTCGCCGGCGAGGGCACCCTGATCGCGCGCGATGCCGAGGGCGAGTTCCTGGTGGCGGCGCGCGAAGGTTTCCTGGATGTCGACGCGAAGAGCGGCAAAGTGGCGCTGAGCGACAAGATCATCAGCCGCGACGGCGTGTCCGGCCGCACTACCGGCAACCTGGAACTGATGGGCGCGTTCGAAGAGTTCGGCGACGTGCAGGAACTGCGCGACGTCAACGGCAGCGACATCACCGTGCATGGCGATGTGTTCGGCAATATCCACTCCAGCGGCGGCACGATTGTGCTGGGCCGCAACCTGGTGGGCGGCAAGGCGATCAATGCCAAAGGCGATATCACGGTGGTGGGCGTGGCGTCCGGCGCCACCATCCAGACTGCCAGCGGCACCGTCACCATCAAGGGCCGCGCCGAGAGCTGTGTGATTAGCGCGCCCAAGGTGGTGATTGTGGAAGCGTCCAACTGCGAGATCTTTGCCGACGAGGTGGAAGTCGAGCTGGCCATTGGCTGCGCCGTGGCTGGCCGCAGCGTCAAGGTGGAAAGCGCCGGGCCGCGCAAGAGCAGCGAAATGTTCGTCTATGTGGTGGTGAAGGATGTGGCCGGCCATGAGGCCGAGCTGGAGGCGCTGCAGAAACAGACCGCCAAGCAGGAAGCCGACATCGCGCTCTGGCGCGCCGAGCAGGACCGCCTGAACGGGCTGGCCGAAGTGCGCAGCTACCTGACCCTGGCCGAGAAGCTGCGCAAGGGCGAAATCCAGCTCACTCCGGCCCAGGTGCCCCAATTGAAGAAAGTGGCGGCCGCCGTGGCGCCACAGGTGAAAGCCATTGGCCAGCTCTTGCAGTCGATCCGCAGCACCGAGGACGCCATGGCCGGCGCCCGCGCGCGGCGCGACGAGCTGGAGGCGCTCAAGCGCGACGCGGCGGCACGCTCCTCGGTGCGGGTCATGATGGTCGACGGCGAAGTGCTGGTGCGCACGCTGCCGCTGGGCGACGCCACGGCCGCCAATTTCATGGCACAGTGCAAGGATTACAAAGCCATGCTGCGCGGGCCACGGCTCGACAGCATGACCATCTTCACCGGTGCCAGCGGCTCGGTATCCTGGCACGGCAGCGCGCCGGTTGAGGCGGCGCTGGGCTAGCCGTACAATGGCGCAAGACCATCTCCCGGGAGACAATGTGCCTGCAGATGCTGCCGCAGCCGCACCAGAGGCTGGCGATCTGCCATCGGCCCTGGTGCAGCGTGCCGATGGCGTCTATTTCAAGGCGGAAGTTGCACCGGCCTTGTTGCAGGCGGCCGTCAACCAGGTTTTTCTCTCCGGCGCGTATTTCCGTGGCATCGATTACGGCGTGTTCATCCGCGCCTTGTACGGCGTGGGTCCCGAACTGCCGGAGGGCATGAAGGGCCAGCCGCTGTGGCGTATTGCCGATGAGATGCTGCCATTCCCCAGCGGCCGGCGCGAGCTCTACAAGTCGGTGCGTATTGTCGGCGGCGAGGCCGAATACTATTTCGAACCGGTTTTCATTGAAATCGACGGCAGCGCGCCGACGCCGGCCCAGCTTGATTTCGGCGAATTCGTGGCCGATATGTGGAGCAAAGGCATACGCTTCGGCATCGACGCCCCCGTGGTGCGCGAAGCCATCGCCAGCGGCCGCGTGGCGCGTGTGATCGTGGCGCGCAAGCTGCCGGCGGCGCCGGGGCGCGATGCCGCCATCGTCGAAGTCTCGGAAAGCATCCACCGCTCCAACGCGCCGCGCCTGCTGGCCAATGGCCGTTTCGACCTGCACACCTTCCAGAACCGCTTCCCGCAAGTGAAAGCGCAGGCGCGCCTGCTGCGCAAGGAGCCGTCGGTGCCGGGCACGCGCGGCTTCGAATTGTCCGGCATTGTGCTGGACCCGCCGCCGCAGCGCGACGCTGAACTGACCAGCGTGGCCGGCGAGGGTACGCTGGTGTTGCATATCGACGACGTCGACTACCTGGTGGCGTCGGTGGAAGGCTTCCTCAATGTCGACAGCAAGAGCAAGCGCATTTCCATCGGCCCCAAGATCATCAGCCGCGAAGGCGTGTCGGTGCGCACCACCGGCAACCTGCAGCTGGAAGGCGACTACGAGGAATTCGGCGAAGTGCAGGAGCAGCGCGTGGTGGAGGGCGGCAATATCACCGTGCACGGTGACGTCTTCGGCAACATCAGCTCGCGCGGCGGCACCATCGCGCTGCTGAAGAACCTGATGGGCGGCAGCGCCACCAACGCCAACGGCAATATCCGCGTGGCCGGCGTCGCCTCCGGCGCCGTGCTGCAGGCCAAGAAGGGCGAAGTGGTGCTGGGCAAAGCGCAGAACTGCGTGATCACCGGCTCGCGCGTCATCATCACCGAAGCGCTCAACTGCGAAATCATCGCCGACGAAGTACTGATCAAGCTGGCCGCCGGCTGTGCGATCGCCGCGCGCCGCATCGAGATCGACGCCGCCGGTCCGCGCAAGCAGGCCGAGATGCAGTTGCACGTGATGGTGCCCGACACCACCAAATACGACGAAAAGCTGGCCGAATGCGCCGCCCGCGCCGAGCGCCAGGAGCAGCAGGCCGCGCGCTGCAAGGAGCAGATGGACGCCATCATGGCCGAGCAAGAGCTGCGCAACTACATGCAACTGGCCAGCAAAGTGCGCAAGCAGGAAGTCACGCTGAACCAGGAGCAGCTAGTGCTGTTCCAGAAAATGGCGCTCAAAGCCGGCCCCTCGCTAAAGATGATCGCCCGCCTGCAGGTACAGATGAAAGAAGCGCAAGTCGCGCAGCAGAAAGAGCTGATCCTCAGCGAGCAAGTACAGCAGCAGAAGTTGATGGTCATGGGCAGCGCCCGTTGCACGCTACGCCAGATCTTCGGCGACACCACGGTGCGCAAGATGGTCTTCAACCCCGACCTCGGCCCCGCCTACCTGCTGCCCCCCAAAGAAGTCAAAGCCCGCCTCCGCAGCGCCCTAGGCAGCCAGCAAGTCCTGCACACCGCCCCCAACGGCGCCTTCGACTGGAGCGCATAGGGGTCAGGTCTGTCAATCGGTCATTTTGCGGCCCGAGACAGCACCGAGCAAGAAGGACACAGCCCGCAAAATGTCCGATTGTCAGACCTGACCCCGAATTTAAGAAGGACACAGCCCGCAAAATGTCCGATTGTCAGACCTGACCCCGAATTTAAAAAACGTCAGACAAGCGCCGCATAACAAGGCATCGCCCCCAGCGGCAGCCCATGGAACAGGTTATTCTCCGAATCATTCAGCTTCCCATTCGCCGTCAGCAACCGGATCTTGGCCAGGTAATCCCCCAAGGCCAGCACCCGCGCCATGGGTGACAACGCGCCCCCCTTCCGCACATCACCCTGCTCACGAATCGCCAGCGTAATCGCAGGCGGAAAGCGCCAAGCCTCCGCAATACCGGCCGAAATGGCACGCGCCTCCTGCATCAAGCGCGCACGGAACATAGTCGACCCCAACGCGCCCGGCACATTGGTACTGCCATCCATCACCCGCAGCGCCGTCAGCAGTCCCGCATTCTGCACCAACCCCGCCAGGAAAGCCTCAAACGGATCCACCCCGAATTCCGGCGCCAGCATACGGCAGGCAACCGCGCTCTTTTCCGATTGCTCCCAAATGCGCGGCGCCATCAGCTTGGTGTGGTAGCCGGAGTTCAGGTCGATGATGGGGCGGAAGGCGACCGTAGTGATCAACTGGCGCAAGCCTTCCTGTCCGACCACGATCACCGCGTGTTCCACACTGTTGATGGTGGTGGTTTCGCCACTGTTCTGAATGGCGGCATTGGCCAGGCGCAGCACGGAGCCGACCAGCACCAGGTCATTGGAAATCTTGCGCGCGATGTCGGCGCCGGCGAAGTTTTCGCTGCGCAGGCTTTGCAACAACTGCGGGATTACGCCCGGCATGCGGCGCAGCATGTCGGCGGCGCTGTGGCCGGACTGGGCTGCCATGATCAATTCGTGCAGCACACGGCCTTCGGGCGGCGTGGTGTCGAGCGAGTCGCCGGCGGGCAGGGCGAACAGCCAGTGCTGGTAGGCGGAGTTGACCAGGTCCTTCTGCTCGAAATCGGGGCCGCCTTCCACCGCAGGCGACAGGATGGGGGCGGGCGCTGCGACGATTTCCGGGACTGCGGGCTGGTGTGCGCTCGGTGCGTCCGGCGGCGGGACGCCTTCAGGTTTGGCGAGCAGTCGCTTCAGCCATTGATACATGGGTGCTTTCCCTGGCAATTGTTGTGAAAGCATTGTAGCCCACGCGGCAACCTTTGAGGATGCTCAAACTGCTTGCTGTTGCGTAACGGTACGATGGAACAGCGTATCGGCGCATCAGCCGACGTTGGCCGGAGTTTGCCGGAATCAGAGGAGCATTATGGAAGCCGACCTGCGACAGTACCTGACCTTCCGCCTGGGCGGCCTTGAGTATGCGCTGGACTATCGCCGCGTGCAGGAGCTGCGTCCATTGAGCGCGCTGGAGCGGGTGGCTTCCGGCGGCGAGATTGTAGAGGGCGTGGCTTTGTCGCGCGGGGTGATCATGCCGATCGTGGATATGCGCGTGGCCTTCGGGCCGCGTCCGCCGGCGCATGATCCGTGCACGGATGTGATCATCCTGCAGCTTTCCACGTGCATCATGGGCATGGTGACCGATGGCGTGACCGATCTGATTACCTTGCCCGCAGCGGCCATCCACCCCCTGCCGTATGTGGGCGAGGAGGTGGATTACCTGTTGGGCATGGGCTGCTTTGGCGAGCGGCGCCTGATCGTGCTCGATATCGACCGCCTGATGGCGGTGCGCAATTCGATGCGTCCGCGTCAGGCGGCCAGCGCCTCGAGCTGCTCCTGAAGCTCGAGCCATTCGCCTTCCAGCTGTTCCAGCTCCTTGGTGCATTCGACCTGGTCGGACAGCAGGGTTTTCAGCTTGGGCTTGTTGTCCGCTTCGTAGATGGCGGGATCGGCCAGGGCGGCGTCGATCGCGGCTTTCTGCTCGCTGCGCTGGGCCATGGCGGTTTCCACCTTCTTCAGGCGGTTTTCCAGCGGCTTGCGCTGGGCCGACATGCGCTGGCGCTGCTCGGCTTCCAGGCGTTTTTGTTCCTTGCGGTCGGCGGCGGACAGCGGGACTTCCTCTGCGGCGGCCGGGGTGGCGCCACCAGTCTGCGCGGCAGCGGCAGCGGCGGCTGCGGCGGCAGGCTTGGCCAGCTTGGTTTGCAGCAGCCAGTCCTTGTATTCATCCAGGTCGCCGTCGAACGGGCGCAGGCGGCCGTTCTCGACGATGATGAATTCCTCGGTGGTGGCGCGCAGCAGGTGGCGATCGTGGGACACCACCAGCAGGGTGCCTTCGAACTGCGCCAGCGCGTCGGTCAGCGCTTCGCGGGTTTCCAGGTCCAGGTGGTTGGTCGGTTCATCCAGCAGCAGCAGGTTGGGGCGCTGCCACACGATCAGGGCCAGCGCCAGGCGCGCTTTCTCGCCGCCGGAGAATGGGGCGATCTTGCTGCTCACCATCTCACCCGGGAAGTTGAAGCTGCCCAGGAAGTTGCGCAGTTCTTGCTCGCGCACGGTCGGCGCCATTTTCTGCAAGTGCCACAACGGCGATTCGTCGTGGCGCAGCATCTCCACCTGGTGCTGGGCGAAGTAGCCGATGACCAGGCCTTTGCCGGTGGTGGCGGTGCCGGTCAGCGGGTCGATGTCGCCGGCGATGGTTTTGATCAGCGTCGATTTACCGGCGCCGTTCACACCCAGCAGGCCGATACGCTGGCCTTGCACGAGCGAGAAGGTGACGCCGCGCACGATGGTTTTGTCGCCTTGCTCGGTGTGGTAGCCGCAGTTCACGTCTTCCATCACCAGCAGCGGGTTCGGCGCGCTGACCGGTTCGCGGAATTCGAAGGTGAATTCGGCGGCGGCACGCAATGGGGCCAGTTCTTCCATCCTGGCGAGCTGCTTCATGCGCGACTGCGCCTGGCGCGCCTTGGTGGCCTTGGCCTTGAAGCGGTCAATGAAGGATTGCAGGTGGGCGCGGGCACGCTGCTGCTTCTCAATAGCGGAAGCCTGCAACACCAGATGCGCGGCGCGCTGGCGCTCGAAGCTGGAGTAGTTGCCCGAGTAGCGTTTCAGCTTGCGTTCGTCGATGTGGAC
This sequence comes from Massilia sp. SR12, assembly GCA_046523935.1. Taxonomy (GTDB): domain Bacteria; phylum Pseudomonadota; class Gammaproteobacteria; order Burkholderiales; family Burkholderiaceae_D; genus Rugamonas. The sequence continues at coordinate 315,780 of CP159586.1, forward strand.
GATCACGTTCACGATCTCGTCGAGGAAATCGCGATCGTGGGAAATGATGATCAGGGTGCCGGGGTAGCGTTTCAGCCAGTCCTCCAGCCAGATGATCGCGTCCAGGTCCAGGTGGTTGGTCGGTTCATCGAGCAGCAGCAGGTCGGATGGGCACATCAGCGCTTGCGCCAGGTTCAGGCGCATACGCCAGCCGCCGGAGAAGCTGGCTACCGGCTGCTGCATCTGGTCCAGCGAGAAGCCCAGGCCGAGCAGCAGTTGTTCGGCGCGCGACTGCACGGTGTAGGCGTCGGCGTCGGCCAGCTCTGCGTGGAGGTGGGCGATTTCGATGCCGTGTTCCTGCGCGTCGGGCAGGGCTTCCAGGCGCGCCAGGTTGTCCTCGAGTTGGCGCAGGTGGGCGTCGCCGTCGATAGCGTAATCGATGGCGGTGCGCGGCAGGGCAGGGGTTTCCTGCGCCACATAGGCCATGCGCCAGCTTTTCGGGAAGTCGATGTCGCCCAGGTCCGGGTGCAGCTCGTTGCGCAGCATGCCGAACAGGCTGGATTTACCGGCGCCATTGGCGCCGATCAGGCCGATTTTATCGCCCGGGTTCAGGGTCAGGTCGGCGGATTCCAGCAGCGGCTTCAGGCCGCGCATCAGGCTGACGTTGGTGAGGCGGATCATTTTTTGGTCGTTTTTCTTTAAACCGTGGGAACCGGGAAACCAGGGTCCGGCCCGAAAGGGCCGGACCCCGCTACGCGGCAGCCGTTGGCAGGGTCCGGCCCTTGGGCCGTACCCTGGTTTCCCGGTTTCCCGGTTTTGTGGTTTTACAGTTTCAATTGTTCAGCAGTCAGCAGGAACACCATATCATCGCCCTGGCTGGTGGTCAGCCAGGTCAGCCCCAGGTGCCCGAACGCCGCTTCCGCAAATTCCTTCTCATTGCCGATTTCAACGATCAGCAAGCCGTCATCGGTCAATCGTTCAGCCGCGCCCTCGATGATCTTGCGCACCAGGTCCATGCCGTCCGCACCGCCGTCCAGCGCGATTTGCGGCTCGTGCAGGTATTCCTGCGGCAGCTTGGACATGGACGACGAGTTCACATACGGCGGGTTGGTGATGATCAGGTCATACTTCTTACCAGCCGGGACGTTCGCGTACAAATCCGACTGGATCAGGTTCACGCGCTCATTCAGCTTGTAGGTATCGACGTTCTTGCGCGCCACTTCCAGCGCATCGCCGGAAATATCCACCGCATCGACTTCCGCGTCCGGGAACGCATCCGCCATCATGATCGACAGGCAGCCGGAGCCGGTGCATAGTTCCAGGATGTTCGACACGTTTTCCGCATCGTTTACCCACGGCGCGAAGTAGTTCGGGATCAGTTCCGCGATAAACGAGCGCGGCACGATGGTGCGCTCATCGACGTAGAAGTTGTACGTGCCCAGCCACGCTTCCTTGGTGATATAGGCGGCCGGCACGCGCTCGCTGGCGCGGCGCTCGATCACGGCCAGCACTTCGGCCACTTCCTCCGGCTGCAGGCGCGCGTCCATGAACGGCTCCAGGCGGTCCAGCGGCAGGGACAGGGTGTGCAGGGTCAGGTAGGCCGCTTCGTCGTAAGCCTCGGCGCTGCCGTGGCCGAAGAACAGCTTGGCTTTGTTGAAACGGGTGACAGCGTGGCGAATCAGGTCGCGCGGGGTCGTGTACAGGGTGGTATCCATAGTGTTCTTCTCAGGCCAGGAGGTTTTCCAGGGTGCGGCGGTAAATGTTCTTCAGCGGGTCGATGAAACGCACTTCAATGTGCTCGTCGATCTTGTGGATGCTGGCATTCGGGGGGCCAAATTCTATCACCTGGGGGCAGATCTGGGCGATGAAGCGCCCGTCGGAGGTGCCGCCGGTGGTGGATAGTTCGGTGTCGATGCCTGTTTCATCCTTGATGGCGTGGCACAGCGCTTCGGACAGCGTGCCGCGCGGGGTCAGGAAGGGCAGGCCGGACAACGTCCAGTCGATGTGGTAATCCAGTTCATGCTTATCGAGAATGGCGTGCACGCGTTCGCGCAGGCCTTCGTGCGTGGAGGCGGTCGAGAAGCGGAAGTTGAAATCGATATGCAGATCGCCCGGAATCACGTTGTTGGCGCCGGTGCCGCCCTTGATGTTCGACATCTGCCAGGACGTTGGCAAGTAGTACTCGTTGCCATGGTCCCAGATTTCCGCCACCAGGTCGGCCAGCGCAGGCGCGGCCAGGTGGATCGGGTTCTTCGCCAGTTGCGGGTAGGCGATGTGGCCCTGCACGCCCTTGATGGTCAGGATGCCGGACAGCGAACCACGGCGCCCGTTCTTGATCACGTCGCCCAAGGTCTTGTCGGAGGTCGGCTCGCCGACGATGCAATAGTCGATGGCTTCGCCGCGCGCGCGCAGTTTTTCCACCACCTTGATGGTGCCGTCCACCGCCGGGCCTTCCTCGTCGGAGGTGATGAGGAAGGCGATCGAACCCTTATGGCCCGAGTGCGCGGCCAGGAATTCTTCGCAGGCCACCACCATGGCGGCGATCGAGGTCTTCATGTCCGCCGCGCCACGGCCATACAGCTTGCCGTCGCGGTGGGTAGGGTAGAACGGTTCGGAGGACCACTTCTCGCGCGGGCCGGTCGGCACCACATCGGTATGGCCGGCAAACACCAGCACCGGGCTTGCCGTTCCCTTGCGCGCCCACAGGTTGGTGACGTCGCCGGAGATGATGGTCTCGCAGTGGAAACCAAGTGGCTCCAGCCAGGATTTCAGGTGGTCCTGGCAGCCCTTGTCGTCCGGCGTGACGGATTCGCGGCCCAGCAGCTTTTCGGTCAGGTCGAGGGTACGTGAGTCGCTCATGCTGCGAAGATTTCCTGGTACATGGCGTCGTTGAAGCCGACATGGGCTTTAGTGCCGGCGCCGACCAGCACCGGGCGCTTGATCACGGACGGGTTTTCCAGCATCAGGGCGACGGCGGCATCGGCGCTGGTGACGGCGGCTTTGCGCTCGTCGGGCAGGGCGCGCCAGGTGGTGCCTTTCTTATTGACCAGCACTTCCCACTCCAGGGTGTTCAGCCAGCCGCGCACGGTGGCTTCGTCCAGCCCCTGTTTCTTGAAATCGTGGAAGGTGAAGTCGTGCTGTTGGCCGGCCAGCCATACGCGGGCCTTCTTGACGGTGTCGCAGTTCGGGATGCCGTAGAGAGTGATCATTCGGTAAATATTGTTGTGCGGGGGAGGCCTGGCGGCCGAAGGACGACATTATATCCCGCAGCGGCGGTGCTTTCCTGGCAATTGGCATTTCGACCCGGAGTGCACACTGACCTTCGCACAGTTGAATTTTTATTGACGCATGGAAACTAGCGCGGAATACTGGGCTTTCGATTCACTAGCTTCGTGAGCACGCCATGGCAACCGTTACCCAAGTCCGCAGCACCACACTTTCCGGCCTGAATTACATCGATTCCCTGCTGGGCAACCTGCCCAATTGGAATTACCAGACGACGGGCGGCAATGCCTTGTACTACACTTTTTCCGTTGCCAGCGGCGTGGAAACGGGCAATAGCGCGATCCTGAGCGCTCCCAAGGCGTTCTCGGTGGCGCAGCAAACGGCGACGCGCGAGGCGATGGCGTATGCCGCCAAGCTGACCGGTATCAATTTCATTGAGACCAGCAACGGCGCTGCGGCGCAGGTGCATTTTGCCAACGCCAACATCAGTGGCAGCAATACGACCGGCCTGGCCAGCAACAAGTACAGCTACTCGTATATGAGCGACGGCACCGTGACCAAGTTTGCGGCGCAGTCCTATGTCTACCTGGATAACGCGGAGTGGGCAACGAAGAACGCCAACCTGGCCAAGGGGACGCAGGGCTATGAGACGCTGCTGCACGAAATCGGCCACATGCTGGGCCTGAAGCATTCCTTCGACGGCACGGTCAAGCTGCCGGCGGCGCAGGACAATACTTCCAACACATTGATGTCGTACACCCACGTGGGCGGTTTCTATTCCACGTTCAAAGAGTTTGACGTCGCGGCGCTGAAGTGGCTGTACGGTGGCGATGGCCTGGCCGGCACGCTGGGCGTGAATTCCGTCACGGGTGGCCGCTATTTCGCCGGTACCAGCGCGGCCAACACGCTGACCGGCACCGCTGCCAACGACAAGCTGGAAGGTGGACTGGGTAACGACATATTGAACGGCGGCGCCGGCAACGATATCGCCGTCTTCAATGGCGCAAGCACGGCCTATAGCGTGCTGCGCACCGGCACCAGCAGTTGGCAGGTCTCCGGCCTGGAAGGCGTGGATTTGTTGAGCAATATCGAAGTGCTGCAGTTCACCGACCGCAGCATCGCGCTGACCGCCAACGCAACCATCGCCGCCGCCACCAGCGCGGCAATCGCCACCGCGACCACCGCAAGCGGCTCCACGGTGTCGGGATCAACCTTGTCGAAGATGGTTGAAGTCGCGGACAACGATCATCACGTGCAACTGGTCGGGCAGCGCGGCCACCTGATGCACGATATGGATCACGCCTTGATCTGATTTCGCGTCAGCCTGCGAAGGCTGGCACGTAGATCTCCGTGAACTCGGGCGGCAGGCGTTTCGGCCGGCCGCTCGAAAGCTCAATACACACCAGGTCCCAGCGCGCGCGCAGCACAGTCGTGTTGTCGCGCTGGCGCACCAGCTGGAAGCAGCGCTGCATCGACAGCGGGCTATCGCCGGGCAGCAGCCAGGTACCCAGCATCAACTCTTCACCCACATTGGTCGCGTAGATGTAATCGAACTCGCTGCGGCGGATCGCCATGCCGCGATCGAGCCGCTTGTAGTCGGCCAGTGTCAGCCCCAGCGCAGTCGAATGCGCCCAACCGGCTTCTTCGCACCAGCGCACGTAGACGGCGTTGTTGGTGTGGTCCAGACCGTCGATATCGGCCGCTTGTGGCGTGACCGGCAGGATGAACGGGTTAGGCCGGTCCCATTGCCAGCTCATAGTAGCCATGATGTGGTCAGCTGCGCTTGAATATTGTCACGTCGCTGCTCGTAGCATAGACGAATGTATTCCCGGACCAGGAGAATCCGTACGCAAGGAAGTCGTCCGATGCAATCTGGACACAGCCGTCCTGGAATCCGTCGGCCAAGGCGATTTTGCCTTTCGGACAAAAGTAAAGGTCTGTGTACGGCCACTCGGGGCTACAAATCTCCAGCATGTCTCCTCGGCTGGACTGCGTTCGCAAACCACCGCCGCTCATGCCTGCGGTTTGGACCTGTTCGCCTTCAATGGGGCCGATCCCTTCACATGTAAGCGCCTCGGGGACATACCAGGCGCCAAATTCGTCGTAGTCCCGTGCGACCTTTTCTCCGCTATCGCAGTCGATGACGCCACGGCCAGTACTTGATACGACTAAAAGATACTCAGCTGATCGCGAAAAGCCCACCTCGCGTAAGCCACCGATGGCTATCCGCCCCAAACATTGCCATCCATCGGGGCTGTCTTTGGTGGGGATATTTGCGAGAAGCTTAATCAGGCGTTCGCGATTTTGTTGTCGGTAGGAGCTCATGCTTTCAAGATTGTGTGTCGAGACCAATATTATTGGCAGCCTTGGCGGACGGCGTATAGAGACGCTCAGTCGGCAACATCAGCCTATTGCAGTCTCCGACGACGTTCGGTCGTTGGTCATGAACGAACTGTGTGATGTCTTCAACTGAAATAATGGCGCTAGTTGCATACTCATCCAGCGCATTGCCGCGCAGCCCAAGCTGCATGGCGCGCCGTGGGACGGTTGTGCCGAATGGGTCGTGGTCAGGGTCCCATTGTAGCCTGGCATCAGAAGTGCTGACAGCAGCCTGCCATTGCTCGCGGTCTGTCATATGCGATGCAGGGAAGGACGAGGCGACGGCGTGTTCGAGAATTCTATCGAAGAAGGCGCGCTTCAGCCTGACGGCGAGAATATGCTCTTGGTCAGATTTTCCTGCCCATCCGGAGCGATACATCATCCAAAGGAAGTTCGGCTTTATCCAGCTCATACGGGTAAAGCTGAAATCACCGCCGAAGCGCTGGTGCTCTACTGCATATTGCGCGATCGAAGTGCGGTAAGCCTGGTAGACCACTACACTTGATTCGTCGAACTGCGCGAGGATGTGCTTGCCCTCGTGAGGCCATGCAGCCAGCTGCTGCTTATAGTTTTCGAATTCCATTCAGCCCAAATTAACGCTTTTTCAGGATCGAGCCGAGCACACCGCGGATGATTTCGCGGCCGACCTGGGAGCCGATGCTGCGGGCGGCGGATTTCACCATCGCCTGCACGGCGGTGTCGCGCTTGCTGGTGCCGCCGAACAGGCCGCCCAGCACGTCGCCGAAGATGGAGCCGCCGCTGTCGGCTGGCGCTTCGGCCGGGGTGGGCGCTGGTGCCCGGCCGGCCGGGGCGCGGCCGCCTGCTGCTGGGGTGTTGGCGGATTTGCCGTTGCCGACGCGGTCATTCAATTTTTCGTAAGCGGATTCGCGGTCGACTGTTTGCTCGTAGACGCCGGCGACGACCGAGGTGTTGCGCGCGGCTTGGCGTTCGGCGGGCGAGATCGGGCCCAGTTGCGAGGCTGGCGGCAGGACGAAGGCGCGCTGCACGATCTGTGGCGTGCCTTTCTCATCGAGGAAGGACACCAGCGCCTCGCCCACGCCCAGCTCCGTGATGACCTGCGCCACGTCGAGTGCCGGGTTGGGGCGGAAGGTCTCGGCGGCGGACTTCACGGCCTTCTGGTCACGCGGGGTGTAGGCGCGCAGTGCGTGCTGCACGCGGTTGCCAAGCTGGCCCAGCACGGTTTCCGGGATGTCGAGCGGGTTCTGGGTGATGAAGAACACGCCCACGCCTTTGGAGCGGATCAGGCGCACCACCTGCTCGATCTTTTGCAGCAGGGCTTTCGGCGCCTCGGCAAACAGCAGGTGGGCCTCGTCGAAGAAGAACACCAGCTTCGGCTTATCCAGGTCGCCCACTTCCGGCAGGTTTTCGAACAATTCGGACAGCATCCACAGCAGGAACACGGCGTAGATGCGCGGCGCGTTCATCAGCTTGTCCGCCGACAGAATATTGACCACGCCTTTGCCCGCCGCGTCGGTTTGCAGCAGGTCGTCGATGTTCAGCATCGGTTCGCCGAAGAACTGCTCGCCGCCTTGCTCCTCAATCGTCAGCAGGCCGCGCTGGATGGCGCCGATGCTGGCCGCGCTGACGTTGCCGTAGCTGGTCTTGTAATCGGCCGCGTTGTCGCCCACGTGCTGCAGCATGGCGCGCAGGTCCTTGGTGTCGAGCAGCAGCATGCCGTTGTCGTCGGCGATCTTGAACACTAGCTGCAGCACGCCTTCCTGCGTATCGTTCAGGTTCAGCATGCGCGACAGCAGGGTGGGGCCGAGGTCGGAGATGGTGGCGCGCACCGGGTGGCCCTGTTCGCCGAACACGTCCCAGAAGGTGACGGGGCAGCCGGCCCATTGCGGCGCTTCCAGCTTGAGCGCCTCCAGGCGCTTGGCCATTTTCTCGCCCAGTACGCCCGGCTTGGCCATGCCGGACAAGTCGCCCTTGATGTCGGCCATGAAGACCGGCACGCCGATCTCGGACAGGGATTGTGCGATGCGCTGCAAGGTGACGGTTTTGCCGGTGCCGGTGGCGCCGGTGATGCAGCCGTGGCGGTTGACCAGGCTGGACAGCATGTCGAGGGTTTGGTCGGCGGTTTTGGCGATGGGCAGGGCGGTGCTCATGGGGGGCAGAATTTCTTGTTGAGATGAAATTCTGATCATACATCATCAAATGCGATTCACAAGCCACCAAAGGGTGTCATCAGACGTGACTGGGCTGAACTGGTTTGTCGCAAGCTTTGGCGATGCGGTCGCCAAACTTGCTTAGCCAATACCAAGGCAGAAACGGCGGCCCGATTTTCCTGACAACTTCGCCGTCTACAAGGATCAGCAGTTCGCACATGCGGTCTTCGTGTGGAAATAGATACTCGTAGATGTAGACACGTTTTTCGACGCAAATCAGGGTTGCTGCGTTGCCATTGAAGGTGAAAGCAGTTTCAAATTGCCGCATTACATTCCAAGGCTCATAAATTTGCTGTGCATGCTTTTCGTTTGCGACCCGGTGCCATGCCAGGGCTCCTTTGTGGGTCGCGACAAAAATATCGTCCATCAGTTCCAAAGATGATTTCATATGTCCTCCGAGTACGATTTGATGTCTTTAAGAACTTCGCTAATGCCCAGTAAGTCGCGTGAGTCGATCCTTTGATGGAGTGCGATGACGAGGCGCCCTCTTTTGGTAAGTTTCGACCAGGGTAAGACCGGAAAGTTCCTGCGTAATGCGTCAAAAATGCAGTCGAACTCATCGGAAGGAACAGCGTCAGCTCCGATGCCAAAGAATGTTGAAGTTAGCTCTTTGAGGCGTTGCTTACGGCGAAAACGAATGATGTTGGCTTTAATGCTGCGTACCAGCAACAGTGAGATGATGGCTACGACCAGTGAGGCGATCGATGCCCAGGAGGAAATCTGGAAGAGAAGATCAGCCGGTATGGCGCGCTCCGTAGTCAAGGCCGAAGCCTTGTTGTTCTACGGGGCGGCCGTGCCGGCCTTGCGGGGGATCAGGAGTTCAGGGTGAACTCGGTGAAGGAGGTGTCGCCGACGGATTTCAGTTCTTCTTCGTCGGACGGCGGTGGCGCTTCCATGCCGTGGTTCAGCAGCCACAGCAGGTTGGTGGCCGAGTCTGCATTGGCCAGGGCTTCATCCTTGGTGATGGTGCCTTCCATGACCAGCTTGTACAGCGCCTGTTCGAACGATTGCGAGCCGGGCGAGAGCGACTTTTCGAGCGCTTCCTTGATGGCACCGATCTCGCCTTTTTCGATCAGGTCGGAGATGTAGCGGGTATTCACCATGACCTCGACTGCCGGGGTGCGGGTGCCGCCGCCGGCGGAGCGGATCAGGCGCTGCGAGACAATGGCCTTGATGGTGGAGGACAAGTCCTGCAGCAGCGCCGGGCGGTTCTCGATCGGGTAGAAGGAGATGATGCGGTTCAGCGCGTTGTATGAGTTGTTCGCGTGCAGGGTGGCCAGCACCAGGTGGCCCGACTGCGCGTAGGCCATGGCGGCGGCCATGGTTTCGCGGTCGCGGATCTCGCCGATCAGGATGCAGTCCGGCGCCTGGCGCATGGAGTTGCGCAGGGCGGTGTAGAAGTCTTTGGCGTCGCTGCCGATTTCGCGCTGGTTGACGATCGATTTCTTGTTGCGGAACAGGTATTCGATCGGGTCTTCCAGGGTCAGGATGTGGCCCGAGCGCAGCTCGTTGCGGTGGTCCAGCATGGAGGCGATGGTGGTGGACTTGCCGGAGCCGGTGGCGCCGACCAGCAGCACCAGGCCGCGTTTTTCCATGATCAGGTCGGCCAGCACGGGCGGCAGGCCCAGTTCGCCCAGCGGCGGGATGTTGGCGGGGACGAAGCGGAATACGGCGGAAATGCTGCCGCGCTGGCGGAAGGCCGACAGGCGGAAGCGGCCCAGGTTGGGCATGGAGATACCCATGTTCAGCTCATTGCTCTCGTCCAGCTCTTTCAACTGCTCGGGCGAGCATACCTCGGCCAGCAGGCCGCGCAGGTTGTCGGGGTCGAGCTTTTGCTGGTTGATGGGGATCAGGATGCCGTTGATCTTCAGGTGCACAGGCGAGCCTACGGCAAAGAACATGTCCGAGGCGTTCTTTTCCTTCATCAGCTGGAACAGGCGGTCCATTGCCATTTTTGGGGTATCTCCTCTTTTTGGGAACCGGGAAACCGGGAAACCAGGGTACGACCCTCAGGGTCGTACCCTGGTTTTCTGGTTTTCGCGGTTTTGCAGGGTTAAACGCCGCGCAGCAGTTCGTTGATGCCGGTCTTGGCGCGGGTCTGTGCATCCACGCGCTTGACGATCACGGCGCAGTACAGGCTGTACTTGCCATCTTCCGACGGCAGCGAGCCCGATACCACCACGGAACCCGACGGCACGCGGCCGTAGTGGATTTCGCCGGTGGTGCGGTCGTAGATCTTGGTCGACTGGCCGATGTACACGCCCATCGAAATCACCGAGTTCTCTTCCACGATCACGCCTTCCACGATCTCGGAACGGGCGCCGATGAAGCAGTTGTCTTCGATGATGGTCGGGTTGGCCTGCATTGGTTCCAGCACGCCGCCGATGCCGACGCCGCCGGACAGGTGGACGTTCTTGCCGATCTGCGCGCAGGAACCGACGGTGGCCCAGGTATCGACCATCGCGCCTTCATCGACGTAGGCGCCGATGTTCACGTAGGAAGGCATCAGCACCACGTTCTTGCCGATGAAGGAGCCACGGCGCGCCACAGCCGGCGGCACCACGCGGAAGCCGCCCTTGGCGAAATCTTCGGCGCTGTAGTTGGCGAACTTGGTCGGAACCTTGTCGTAGAACTGCATGGTGCCGTCGGACGGCAGCACCACATTGTTCTCCAGGCGGAAGGACAGCAGCACGGCCTTCTTGATCCACTGGTTCACCACCCAGGCGCCGTTCTCTTTGTGCGCTACGCGCAGGGAACCGTTGTCCAGGCCGGCCAGCACGTGGTTGACGGCGTCGCGCACTTCGGCGGTGGCGTTGGACGGGTTGATTTCGGCGCGGTTTTCCCACGCGGTGTCGATGATTTGCTGGATGCTCATGATTTAGCTAGTTGTTGGCAGAATTGAACGATACGGCGCGCCGCTTCCAGTCCTTCCCCGGTTTCGGCAACCAGCGCCATGCGGATGCGGTTGCGGCCCGGGTTGGAGCCATGGGCGTCGCGCGCCAGGTAGCTACCCGGCAGGACGGTAACATTGTACTCGGCGTGCAGGCGGCGGGCGAATTCAGTGTCGGACAGGCCAGTGCGGGACACATCGGCCCACAGGTAGAAGCCGGCGTCCGGCATTTGCACGTCCAGCACTTCCTGGATAAGGGGCGTGATGGCGGCGAATTTGGCGCGGTATTGCGCGCGGTTTTGCTCGACGTGGGTCTCGTCGTCCCAGGCGGCGACAGAGGCGGCCTGCACGTGCGGGCCCATGGCGCTACCGTGGTAGGTGCGGTACAGCAGGAATTTCTTCAGCACTTGAGCGTCGCCGGCCACGAAGCCGGAGCGCATGCCCGGCACGTTGGAGCGCTTGGACAGGCTGGAAAACACCACCAGGCGGGCATACGGCTCGCCGACGCTGGTCAGGCCGAGGATATTGGCGGCCTGCATGGCGCCCAGCGGCGGCTCGTCGCCGTGGTAGATCTCCGAGTAGCACTCGTCGGCGGCGATGATGAAGTTGTAGCGCTCGGACAGGGCGAACAGGTGCTCCCAGTCGGTCAGGGTCAGCACGGCGCCGGTCGGGTTGCCCGGGGAGCAGATGAACAGCAGGCGCACGCGCTGCCAGACTTCTTCCGGCACGCTGTCGTAGTCGGGCGCGAAATTGCGCGCCGCGTCGGAATTCACGAAATACGGTTCGGCGCCGGCCAGGAAAGCCGCGCCTTCGTAAATCTGGTAGAAGGGGTTGGGGCACATCACCAGCGCGCCGGTATCGGGCGCGATCACCGTCTGCGCGAAGGAGAACAGCGCTTCGCGCGAGCCGTTCACCGGCAGCACCTGGGTGGCGCGGTCCAGTGCCGGCAAGTTGTAGCGGCGCTCCAGCCAGTTGGCGATCGCGTTGCGCAGCGCTTCCGTGCCGGCCGTAACCGGGTAGCTGGCCAGCCCGTCCAGGTTGTCCACCAGCGCCTGGCGGATGAAGTCCGGGGTAGGGTGTTTCGGCTCGCCCATGCCCAGGCTGATGGCCTTGAAAGCCGGGTTGGGGACGCTGCCAGCGAAGAGCTGGCGCAGCTTTTCAAACGGGTAGGACTGCAGCTTGTCTAAGTGTGGATTCATGGCGCTTGCGACTGGTTGAGCTATTGATTATATAGCGACACCGCGCAACAGTGGCGTTGCTGCAAAATTGGCAACGATATATCATCTTTCGATGGAAGCGACGCCCCATGAAACCGTGCGCAATGCCGCTGTGACGCAGCGTGTCGGCCAGTTGCGGCTGATCGTCGGGCTGGCGCAGGGTGGCTTGTTGTATCTCTTGTACCACGCGCAGCAGGCGGGGGCCTGGCCGGCTACCCGCAGCGGCGTATTTTTCCCTCTGGTGCTGGCGGCGATCGTGTTGCCGGTGCTGCTGATTTCCAGCCTGGGCCACCTGCGGCGCCGGGCGCTGGCCTGGTGGCTGGGCGGGGCCGCCGTGGTGTTGGCGGTGGTCGGGCTGCACGATGCGTGGCGCAGCGCCCTCGATCCGGCGCCGCTCAAGCATCCCTCCTTCCTGGTACTGCCGTTCTGCCTTGGCTTCTTCTTTATCGCCCATAGCCTGGTGCTGGCCGTGGCGCACGATGGGCGGCGCCGGGTGCGCTACGCCACCTGCTTTGACAGCGCCTGGAAGCTCGCCATCCAGCTACTGTTTTCCGCCATGTTCGTGCTGGCGGTGTGGCTGGTGATGTGGCTGGGCGATTCCCTGTTCGACCTGCTCAAGCTGAATTTCGTGGAGGAGCTGCTGCGCCAATCCTGGTTCTCGGTACCGTTGGTGTGCCTGGCCTTCTCCAGCGCCATGCATACCACCGACGTGCGTCCGGCGATTGTGCGTGGCGTGCGCAGTTTGTTGCTGGTGCTGATGGCCTGGATTGTGCCGATCGCAGTGCTGCTGATTGGCGCTTTCCTGGCCGCGCTGCCTTTCACCGGCCTGCAGGTGCTATGGCAGACGCGCCACGCCACCGCCGTGCTGATGGCCGCCTGCGCCGTGCTGGTGGTGCTGGTCAATGCCGCTTTCCAGGCTGGCGATGCCGGGGCCAGGCTGGCGGGCGGCGTGCGCATTGCCGCGCGCATCGCCTGCCTGCTGTTGCTGCCGCTCGCGTTGCTGGGCGTGTATGCGCTGGGGCTGCGGGTGGGCGATTACGGCTGGACCACTGACCGCGTGATCGCCGCCGCCTGCCTGGCGGCGGCCCTGTTTTATGCCGGCGGCTATGGCTGGGCCGCCGTGCGCCGTGGCGCAACCTGGCTTGAGGGGCTGCGTTATGTGAACCTGGCCGCCGCCTTCGTTGTGCTGGCGCTGGCCCTGGCCTTGTTCACGCCGGTGGCCGACCCGGCGCGCATCGCCGTTTCAGACCAGATGGCGCGCCTGGCGCGCGGGGCGATACCGGCGGAGCGCTTCGATTACGGCTTCCTACGCTTTCATGGCGCGCGCTATGGCGCGCAGGCTTTGCAGGCGCTGGCTGCGCAGGGCGCCGGGCCGCAGGCGGCCGTAGTGCGGCGGCACGCGGCGGCGACGCTTAGCCTGAAGTACGAAGATCCGCATGGGCGCCCGGCTGCGGTCGATGTCGGCGCCAATTTGCGGGTCTGGCCGCAAGGCTCCCGGCTGCCGGATAGCTGGCTGCGGCAAGACTGGCGCGCCTATCAGGCGCGCCCCTTGCCGGGTTGCCTGCGGCACGCCGCCAGCCGCTGCGACGCCTTCCTGATGGATGCGGACGGCGATGGCAAGGATGAGGTGCTGCTGGTGGGGGAGACGGCACGCGACGGCGAAGGCTTGCTGGCGGAGCGCGACGGCGCCTGGCAAGTGGTGGCGCGCACGCCGCTAAACACCCAGTTGGCGGGCTGCAAGGCCTGGCAGGAGCGCCTGCGCGCCGGCGACTTCACGCTGGCGGCGCCGCGCCTGCGTGAGATTGAGGTCGGCGGCAAGCGCATCGCCTTCACGCCGGTCGCGCCGCGCAGCCTTGACTGCAGCCCTTAGCGGGCCTGGATGCCATGCGCCGCCCAGCGGAAAGTGGCGCTGGGCATGGCCGCGCTTAGCCTGGCGCCGCCGTCTGCAGCGGGCACTCGGCCAGCGGCGCGCCAAGGCGCCGCGCCAGCTCTCCGCGCAGGGCTTGCAAGCCGTCGATGCGGCGGTCGATTTCGGCCAGTTTGGCCTGCAACGCGCCGCGCAGGGCCGCCGCTGTGCTGGCCGGGTCGCCATTGGTCGCCGTCAGCAGCGGCAAGTCGGCCTCGATCTCCTGCAAGGTAAAGCCCAGCGCCTGCGCCGTGCGGATGTAGCGCAACCAGTCCGCCGCCTCCTGCGGATAGTCGCGGTAGCCGTTGTCGCTGCGGCGCGCTTGCAGCAAGCCGCGCTTTTCGTAATAGCGCAAGGTATCGCGGCTGATGCCCGTCGCTTGCGCCAGATCGCCAATCTGCATGTCGCCTCCGAAAAAGTGCTTGACCCTGGAGTGTACTCCAAGGTTTAAGCTGGGTTCCATGAATACGACAAAACTTGTGCGGGCCAGCGCCGCCTACGACTTGCTGCTGACAGCTCCTTTCGCCACCCCTTGGACCTTTGCCATCGCCCACGGCCACCTCTCAGCGCTCAACCAGGCGCTGGGCGGCGCGGCGCTGCCCGATTTCGGCGCCATCCACGCGCTGTTTGCCGGCCTGCTGGGCAGCATCGTGGTGGTGTGGTCCTGGCTGCGCCTGCGCGACCCGCAGCCCCAATTCGCCACTTACGACGGCGCGGCGCGCTTCCTGTTCAGCGCCTGGTTTGCCTGGACGCTGGCGACAGCGCAGGGCAGCCTGCCGTTGGTCTGGCTCTTTATCGTGCCCGAGTTCGTGTGGGGTGTCGTGCAATGGTATGCTGTTCCTCCGTTGAGCAAAAAGGGAGGGTCCCATGCAAGCGCAACCTTTGATCGCGGTCAGCAATGTTGAAGCGGCCAGCCGCTGGTACCAGAAAACCCTGGGGCTGAAGAGCGGCCACGGTGGCAACGACTACGAGCAATTGCTGCACGAGGGACGCATGGTGCTGCAGTTGCATCGCTGGGATGCCCACCACCATCCGCATATCGGCAATCCCGAGCAGCGCCCCTACGGCAATGGCGCGCTGCTCTGGTTCTGGACCGATGATTTCGACGACGCGGTGGAGCGCGCCAGCGCGGCCGGTGCGACCGTATTGGAAGGGCCGAAGGAAAACAGCAACGCGCAGCACAGGGAGCTGTGGCTGCGCGATCCGGAAGGCTATGTGGTGGTGCTGGCCGGGCCTTACGGCGACGTCGGCATGTAGTTAGCGCCAGGTGGCGCGCGCCACCCGCAGCATATTGCGGCCCAGGACCTGCTCGATCTCGCTGGGCGCCATGCCCAGCTTGCGCAGTTCGAGCGGCAGCGCCTTCCACGCCTCCGGCGGCACGAAGGAGGGCGCACGGCCGGCGCGGTAGCCGGCGGCTTCCGGCCACCACCAGGCGGGATCGAAAGCGCCGGGCGGCGTGTCGTCCAGGTCTTTCTGGCTGATGCAGATATCCAGGCCGATGCCGACGTGGGCCACGCCCACCAGGTCTGCCACATAGCCCACATGGCGCGCCACATCGGCCGCCGTCGGCTGCTCGCTGCCGAGGAACCAGGACAAGCCCGACACGCACACCACGCCGCCGGTTGCGGCGCAGGCGTGGATCTGTTCATCGGTCACGTTGCGCCCGTGCGGCACCAGCGCGAAAGGATTGGCGTGGCTGAACACCACCGGTTTGCTGGATGCCGCCATGATCTCCAGGCTGCACAGGCGGCCCGTGTGCGAGCAATCGACGATGATGCCGGCCTCGTTGACCGCCTCCAGCATGCGCAGGCCGAGCGGCGTCAGGCCGCGCGCCGTATCGTGGCAGCCGTCCGCTACGCTGTTGTTGCGGTTGTAGGCAAAGTGCATCTGGCGCACGCCAAGCTGCGCATAGACGGCGGCCATCTCCGGCTGATCCATCAGCGGCATCGAGCCTTCCAGGTCGAAGCCGATGGCCAGCACGCCATCGGCCGCCGCCTGGATGATTTCATCCACGCCCGACACCAGGCGATAGCGCGCCGGATTGGCGGCGATGGTGGCGCGGTAGCCGGCGATCACGGACATTACCTGCGAAACAGGGTTCATGTCCGCGCCCACATTGATCGAAACGTAATTCACGCCCGCTGCATGCAGTTGGCGAAGCGGTGAGAAATCGGCCTGCGCATGTTGCGGCAGGCAGAAGTGGGCATCCCAATTAATCATACTTCTACGGCTGTTGGAGGTTGGATAGCGTGCGTATAGTCGCATGAAACCCCGCGCGAGGTATACTGGCAGCTTGTCCACACCAAGCACACCATGAATTTCTCCAGCCTGGGCCTCGCAGCCCCCCTGCTTAACGCCATTACGGAAAGCGGCTTTAGCACGCCGACCGCCATCCAGTCCGCCGCCATTCCGCCCGCCTTGGGCGGCGCTGACGTGCTGGGGCAGGCGCAAACCGGCTCCGGCAAGACGGTCGCCTTCGCGCTGCCCTTGCTGCATGGCCTGCTGGCGGCGCGCGCCGCAGCCGGCAACGCGCCGCGCAAACTGCATGGCCTGGTGCTGGCGCCGACGCGCGAACTGGCGGCCCAGGTGGGCGAGGTGCTGCGCGGACTGGCCTCGCATTTGCCGCAGCCGGTCAAGGTGTCGGTTGCCTTTGGCGGGATCTCGATCAATCCCCAGATGATGGCGCTGCGCGGCGGCACCGACATCATGGTGGCGACCCCGGGCCGCCTGCTGGACCTGGTCGAACACAATGCGCTGAAGCTGGACGACACGTCGGTGCTGGTGCTGGACGAAGCCGACAAGTTGCTGGATATGGGCTTTGCCGACGAACTGGCGCGCATCATGGCGCTGTTGCCGGCGCGGCGCCAGAACCTGTTCTTCTCCGCCACCTTCCCGCCGGCGGTGCAAACCCTGGCCGACAAACTGCTGCACGAGCCGGTGCGCGTCGCTACGGAAAGCGATGCAACGCAAGCGCCCGACATCACCCAGCGCGCGATCGAAGTCGACCAGTTGCAGCGCAACGCGCTGCTGCGCACGCTGCTGAAGAAAGAGGGCTGGCGCCAGGTGCTGGTGTTTGTCGCCACCAAGTACGCCTCCGAGCATGTGGCCGACAAGCTGCGGCGCGGCGGCGTGGCGGCGGAAGCCTTCCACGGTGATTTCAGCCAGGGCGCCCGCACTTCGGTGCTGAACGACTTCCGCGAAGGCAAACTGAAAGTGCTGGTCGCAACCGACGTCGCCGCGCGCGGCATCGACATCGCCCAGTTGCCGGTGGTGGTCAACTATGACTTGCCGCGCGCCCCGGCCGACTACACGCACCGTATCGGCCGTACCGGCCGTGCCGGCGCCTCCGGCCTTGCGGTCAGCTTCATCACCCCGGACGCCGAGCAGCATTTCCGCCTGATTGAAAAGCGCCAGAACATCCGCGTCGAACGCGAACGCCTGCCCGGTTTCGAACCGACTGCGATTGCCCAGCCCCTTGCGCCCGGCGCCAACGACGGCACCGGCGGCATCAAAGGCAAACGCAAGAGCAAAAAAGACAAACTGCGCGAAGCCGCCGCCAAGAGCGCTGGCTAACGCCAAACGAACCTGCCGGATGTTTAGCGGGTGGCGAGGGCGATGCGGCGGCGGATGCGCTCGACTTCGAGCTGGTCGCCGGCTTGTTCGGCGCGCTGCAGCTGGATTTGCATCCAGGCCAGCAGCGGGCGGCGCCATCCCTGGCTTGAGGCGGTGTTGATGGCCGTGACGATCAGCTCGGGCGTGGCGCGCTTGGCGCGCAGCAGGGCGCCGGCGGCCACCAGGCGCGAGAGGGGATCGGCGATCGCTGCAGCGGCCGTGGCGGCGGCGCGGTCGTCCGCTGCTGCGGCGATTGGGCGTTGCGCTTCGGGCAGCAGGCTGGCATCGGCGGCGCTGGCGCTGCCTGCCAGATAGCGGGAATAGGCCAGGTCGGCGGCGCTGGCGTCGGGTTGCAGCGGCGTGAGACCGGGGCAGTCGTCATACGCCAGAGCCGCCACCTGCACGGCGCAGCGCAGCAGCTCGACGCGGATGGCTTGCCCGGGCTGGCCGGTGCTGCCGACTTGTTTTCTTGCGATGTTGAATTCGTGCTCGGCCACCGCGCTGCGGCCTTCCAGGTAGGCAGAGGTGGCGCGTTCGGTGGCGCTGGCGGCGTTCAGTTGCCAGTCGGGCACGCGCGGGCCGCTACCGCAGGCTGCCAGCGAGGCGGTGAGCAGCGCGGCCAGCACGGACGGGATGGGACGGTTCGTCTTCATGGCAGCCGGATCTCCGGTTCGTTGCGCTTGAATGGCCATTTGCGGTTCAATTCATTGATCATCTGCTCGATCTTGCGCAGGTTGGCGTCGACTTCGGCGCGCAGCGCGCCCAGGTCTTCGGTGGCGGCGCGCGTGTTGGCGCCGACCGCTTGCGCTTCGACCAGCACGGCGTCGAGTTTTTTCAGGCTATTGCGGGCGTCGGCCAGCAGGGCGTTGAGCTGCTGCACGGCGGCCTGGGTCTCGTTGGCGAGGCCCTTGTCGCCGAACACGCGCTTGTCGGCGTTGCCTACCAGGCTGTCGGCTTTCAGCACCAGGGAATTGGCATTGCGCAGCAGTTCGCGCGCTTTCTGGTCTTCGCCGGCCAGCACGCCCAGGGCGCCGCCCGGGCCGTTCAGTTTCTCTGTGACGCCTTGCACGTTGCGCAGGCTGGTGCCGAGGGCGGATTCTTCGGCCGTGAGCGCGGCCAGGTTGTTCAGCAGGTCTTTGGCCGTTTGTAGCAGGCGCGGAATTTCGGCGGCCATATCGCCCACCAGCAGGGCGCGCTCGGCGCCTTCCTGCAACGGCGGGTCGGCGGGGATGCCGGTGAAGGCGCGCAGCTTGGCGCCGCCCACCAGGCTCTTTTCCAGCGTGAAGATGCTGGAGGTACGCAGCCAGTGCGCGTCTTTCGTCGGCACGTCGACCAGGATGCGGGCTTTGCCATCCTGCGCCAGCTCAATGCGCTGTACGCGCCCGATCGGGAAACCGGCGAAGGTGACGTCCATGCCGACGCTGACGCCTTCCGAATCGTCGGCGGTCAGCACCAGGCGCTGCGTCGGTTCGAAGGCGCCGCGCGCGTACATCAGGTACATGATGGCGCCCAGCACCAGCGCCACCAGCAGCACCAGCAGGGCGACGGCCTTGGCTTCGGCGTTGTGGATCGGGGCCGGTCCGGCTGCCGGCTCGGGCGTGTTGTTCGTGTCGTTCATAGCGTCAGTAGTAATTGCCCATCAGGGAAGCGGCTTCCACCAGCAGGATCACGGAGAACATGCGCACCATGTCGGCCAGTCCGTGTGCCGCGCCGGTGCGTCGCAGCCGGGGGGCGGCGCCGTAGTAGGAGGAAGCGAGCGGAATCACCGCCACCGCCAGGCTGAAAAATACCACTTTCAGCACCAGGATCAGGCCGACGGCGGGGTTGAAGATCTGGCCCACCACGCGCGTGTAGCCGGGCAGCGCCCACGGCGTGAAGCCGTACATCACCAGGTAGGTCAGCACCAGCGTGATGGCGCAGCTGACCGCAGCCAGCATCCACACCGCAAACACGCCGGCGGCGGCGCGCGGGTAGAACTGGGTGCGTAGGGCGGCGCGCGGATCGGGCGCGGTGCCCGCCAGCCTTTGTTGGGCGAATTCGACGCCGGCGGGCAGGGTGGTGCGCAGGGCGACGAACAGGGCGGCGGTCAGCGGCACCAGTTCCAGCACCAGCACGCGCACCACCATTTCCAGCGCATAGCGCGACAGGCCGTAGCTGGTCGAGGTGACGACCACAATGCGGATGATGACAAGGCTGATCAGGGCACACAGTACGCTGAACCAGACCAGGTTGGCGGTGGTGGCAATAACGATCTGTTCGGACAGCATGCGCCGGTTGTCGCGCCGGTAGCTGGATGGCGCCATGGCGCGCGTCAGCAGCAGGGCGGCAAACTGCAGCAGCCGCCACCAGCTTGCCAGCCAATTGATTGCGGTGCGGTGGGCGTTCATAGGGGCGATACTAGCACTAAGGAAGGGCAATGGTGTATCGTACATCGTTATGAAACTACTAAAACTGCTCCTGGCGGCCACTTTGCTGTGCTGCTCCTTCGTGGCGGCTGCGGCGCCCGAACCTTCCACTGTATTGCCGATCGGCCCGCAAGTCAAAATGGGCAAGCTGCCAAACGGCCTGACCTACTATATCCAGCAGAACCGCCGCCCGGAAAAACGGGTCGAGCTGCGCCTGGTGGTGCGCGCCGGTTCGGTGCTGGAGGACGAGGACCAGCTTGGCCTGGCCCACTTCACCGAGCATATGGCCTTTAACGGCTCGGCCAATTTCAAGCGCCATGAACTGGTGTCCTGGCTGCAGTCGGTGGGCGTGAAGTTCGGCGCCGACCTGAATGCCTATACCGGCTTCGATGAAACGGTGTACATGCTGCCGCTGCCGCTCGATAAGGCGGAGAACCTGGACAAGGGCCTGCTGGTGCTGGAAGACTGGGCACAGGGCGTAACCTTCAACGATGCCGACATCGAGAGCGAGCGCGGTATCGTGCTGGAAGAACTGCGCCTGGGTAAGGGGGCTTCCGACCGCATGAACAAGGTGCTGCTGCCGAAGATTTTCAACGGTTCCCTGTACGCGCGCCGCCTGCCGATCGGCAAGGCGGAGGTGCTGAAGACCTTCAAGCCGGAGGCGATCCGCCGCTTCTACAAGGATTGGTACCGGCCGGACCTGATGGCGGTGATCGTGGTGGGCGATGTCGACCCGGAACATGCCGAACGCCTGGTGACCAGCCATTTCGCCAAGCTGGTGAACCCGGCCAACCCGCGTCCGCGCAACTACGCCACCATTCCCGAACGCGCCGAGTCGGAGGCGCTGGTGGTGACCGACCGCGAGTCGCCGTCCAACGTGGTGGCGATCCGCTATCCCTTCCTGAAGCGGGAAGAAGCGCGCACCGTGGGCGAGTACCGCAGCAAGATGGTGGAGCAGTTGTCGGCGTCGATGCTGAGCCAGCGCATTGCGGAACTGACGCAGCAACCGAACCCGCCCTTCCTGCAAGGATCGAGCAGCATGGCCAAGGCGGTGCACGGCTACCGTGCCTTCGTTTCCAGCGCCGTGGTGGGCAAGGCCGGCACGCTGCCGGCCATCCGTGCGGTGGTGGAGGAGGGCGAGCGTGCGCGCCAGCAGGGTTTCAGCGCGGCGGAACTGGAGCGCGCCAAGAAGAACATGATGCGCTTCATGGAAAACCTGTACAACGAGCGTGATAAGACCGACTCCGGCGTGCATGTGGCCGAGATCCAGCGCCATTTCCTGGACGGCGAGTCCATGCCGGGTATTGCAGCCGAATATGGCTACTACAAGGACTTGCTGCCCGGCGTGACGCTGGAGGAGGTCAATGCCCAGGTGCGCAGCGCGATTCCGCTGGGGCAGAAGAAGCTGGTCATCTTCATGGGCAACGACAAGTCGGGCACCGTGGTGCCGCAGGCGCCGCAGATGCTGGCGACCGTGGAGGCGGCGGAGAAGGCGACCATGGCTGCGCGCGAGGAAAAGGTCCTGGCCGCGAGCCTGATGGCGCAGCCGCCCAAGGGCGGCCGCATCGTCAAGGAGAGCAGCGACAAGGCGCTGGGCACGACCGAGCTGCTGCTGTCGAACGGCGTGCGGGTGGTGTTGAAGCCGACCGATTTCAAAAACGACCAGGTGGTGATGACGTCCACCCGCTTTGGCGGCAGCTCGCTGGTCGAGGAAGCCGATATCACCAATGCGCGCTATGCCAGCGGCATCCTGGCGGCGATGGGGGTGAAGGATTACAGCCCGTTCGAGTTGCAAAAAATGCTGGCCGGGCGCAGCGTCGGCTCGGCCTACGTCCTGGGCGGTATCAATGAAGCGTTTGGCGGCGCGTCCACCAGCGCCGACTTGGAAACCATGCTGCAACTGGTGTTCCTGCAAATGACCGCACCGCGCCGCGACCAGGCGCTGTTCGATATCTTCATCGACAAGCAGCAGGAGCAGGCGCGCAATGCGCAGGCGCGTCCGGACGTGGTGCTGAACGACACCATGCGCACCACCTTGTTCGGCAACCACCCGCGCGTGGGGTTGACGCCGCGCCCCGAGGAATTCGACGGCATCCGCCTGGAGCGCGTGATGGCGCTGCACAAGGAGCGCATGTCCAGCGCTTACGGCATGACCTTCTTCATGGTCGGCAGCATCGACCTGGCGCGCGTCAAGCCGCTGCTGGCGACCTACCTGGGTGGCCTGCCTGCGCAGCGCATCGTGGACATGTATAAGGACCGTGGCGTGCGCCCGGTGCGCGGCGTGATCAAGAAGGAAGTGCGCCGTGGCCGCGAACAGAAAAGCCAGGTCAGCATCTCCTTTACCGGCGAGGCGACCTTCAACGAAGTCGAGCAGATGCGCTTGCGCGCGCTGGTCGAGATCATGCAGATCAAGATGACCGAGGCGCTGCGCGAAAAGCATGGCCTGGTGTACACCGCCAGCATCCAGGGCGGCCTGGCGCGCAACCCGTATGCGAACTACACGATCAACCTTGGCTTGCCGACGGCGCCGGAGAATGTCGACAAGGCGATCGAGATCACCTTTGCCGAGGCGCGCAAGCTGCAGGAACAGGGGCCGGAGGCGGCCGACCTGGTCAAGATCAAGGAAAACTGGAGCAGCAATTACCGCCGTGCGATCCGCGAGAACGGCTGGTGGGCGGGCCAGTTGCAGGCGGCCCTGGTCAACAAGACAGATCCCAAGGCCATCCTGCGCCACAACGAGATGATCGCCAGCCTCACCGTGGCCGATGTACAGGCTGCCGCCAAGCGCTATTTCGACTTCAATAACTATGTGCAGGTGGTGCTGCACCCGGCCGAAAAGGTGGAGGCCAAGCCGGCCGCAACGCCGGAAGCCAAACCGGAAGCTGCTAAACTCCCGGCTGGTAATTGATTTTGAGTTGCAATAAATGCATTTTCGTCCCGACCTGGCGCGCTGGCGCCAGCTGCCTTCGCCAGCCTGGCTGGCGCGCTTGCTGGACGGCGCGCCTGTGCAGGCCGCGCCGGCCGGGGCGTGGCGCCTGATCGAGGTAGGCTGCGACAGCCTGGCCGCCTACCAGGGCGGCCATATCCCCGGTGCCGGCTATCTCGATACCAATCGCCTGGAACGGCAGCCGTTGTGGAATAAGGTGTCCGACCAGGCCTTGCTGGCGCTGTTGCTGGGCCACGGCATATGCTACGACACCACCGTGATCCTGTACGGACGCAATTCGCTGGCCGCCGCCCGCGCCGCCCACCTGATGCTGTATGCCGGCGTGGCCGACGTGCGCCTGCTGGACGGCGGCCTGGATGGCTGGCTGCGCGCCGGCCATGCCGTGCAGCGCGGCGCCGCTCCCGCCGTGCAGCCGGCAACCAGCTTTGGCGCCGCCTTCCCGGCGCGTCCCGACTTCCTGATCGACACCGCCCAGGCGCGCGAACTGCTGCAGCAGCCGGACGGCGCGCTGGTCAGCATCCGCACCTGGCAGGAGCATGTGGGCGCCACTTCCGGCTACGACTACATCGCAGCGCGCGGCGACATTCCCGGCGCGCGCTGGGGCCGCGCCGGGCGCGATGGCGACGTGCATAGCATGAGCGAGTACCAGCACGCCGACGGCACCATGAAGGCGCCGGCCGAGATCAGCGCGCTGTGGCGCGCGGCCGGCATCGAGCCCGGCCAGCGCACCGCCTTCTATTGCGGCACCGGCTGGCGCGCCTCGCTGGCCTTCTTCTACGCCTGGCTGATGGACTGGGAACGCATCAGCGTGTACGACGGCGGCTGGTGCGAATGGAGCCGGAGCCACCCCCAGTGTTAAAGTAGGGGTTCCGCAAAAGAGGAGGTGCAGCATGGATCACCTGCCTGGCCCCAGCGGCGTGCCGCTGCTGGGGAATGTTGGAATCAATGCCGCCCGCTTCCACCAGCAGCTGGAAAGCTGGGCGCGCGAATTCGGCCCCATCTACCGCATGCGCCTGGCCGACCGGCGCATCATCGTCACCAGCCGGCGCGCCGATATCGCGCAAATCCTGCACGACCGCCCCGACCAGTGGCGACGCTCGCAGCGCGTGGCCAGCGTGATCGATGAAGCGGCGGCGGCCGGCGTGTTCTCGGCCGAAGGCGAAGAGTGGCGCCGCCAGCGCAAGCTGGTGATGCACGCGCTGACGCCGGAGGTGATCAACCGTTTCCATCCCACCCTGGTCGCGATGACCGAGCGCTTGCAGCGGCGCTGGCAAATCCAGGCCGCAGCGGGCCGGCCGCAACGCCTGTTGCGCGACCTGAAGGCTTTCGCGCTCGATGTCACGATCGGCATGGCCATGGGGCAGGACCAGGACATGCTGCAGCATGAGGACCACCCGCTGCAGCGCGATATTGAATTCCTCTTCACGCAAGTGGCGCGCCGCCTGCTGGCGCCGATCCCTTACTGGCGCGCTTTCAAGCTGCCGGTTGATCGCGAGGCCGACGCGGCGGGCCGGCGCATCCACGCCGCCGTGGACAGCTTTATCGCCGATGCGCGCGCCCGCATGGCGGCCAACCCGGTCTTGTACGACAAACCCGGCAACCTGCTGGAGGCGATGCTGGTGGCGGCCGACAAGCCCGGCTCCGGCTTTGACGACAAGATGGTGCAGGCCAATGCCATCAATATGGTCTTTGCGGGCGAGGACACGACCGCCAACACCATCGCCTGGCTGCTATACCTGCTGGCGCAGGCGCCGCAGGCCGCCGCCCGCCTGGCACAGGAGGCCGACGCGGCGCCCGGCCTGGAGCACATGCCCTACCTGGACGCCTGCGTGCAGGAGGCGATGCGCATGAAGCCTGTGGCGCCGGTGCTGGGCTCGGAATCAGTGCAGGACGTGGCGCTGGACGGGGTGCAGGTGCCGTCCGGCGTGGTGGTCTTCATGCTGCTGCGGCACGCCTTTGCGCTGCAGGTACCGCTGGCGGATGGCGCTGAATTCCGGCCGGAGCGCTGGCTGGAGCCGGGCATGAAGGAAAAGCTCGATGACCCGGGCCGCAAGATGGTGCCCTTCGGCGGCGGGCCGCGTTTCTGCCCGGGGCGCTACCTGGCCATGTGCGAAATCCGCATGGTGGTGTCGATGCTGGCGCGCAGTTTCACCATTGAGCTGCTGCCGGGCGCGCCGCCGGTGGAGGAAGTATTCAGCTTCACCATGACGCCCAGCGCGCTGCCCCTGGTTTTGCGCGCGCGCACCCTGTGTTAGGCTTGTACTCGTACCAATGCGAAGAGTGGACTATGCTGAAAAATATCTCGATGGGCTTGATTCTGGTGGCGGTGGTCGTGCTCGGGCTGGCCTTGACGCAACCGGACAGCTTTTCCGTGCAGCGCAGCGCCACCATCAAGGCGCCGCCGGCGAAAGTCATGGGCTACCTGAACGATTTCCACCAGTGGCCGGCCTGGTCGCCGTGGGAGAAGAAGGACCCGAACATGCAGCGCACCTTTGAGGGGGCTGCCAGCGGCAAAGGCGCGGTGTATGCCTGGAGCGGCAATAGCGAAGTGGGGCAGGGACGGATGGAGATTATCGACAGCAACGTGCCATCGAGCCTGGCGATCAAGCTCGATTTCATCAAGCCGTTTGCCTCGTCCAACCAGACCGAATTCGTCCTGCAGCCGGATGGCGACGGCACCGTGATCATGTGGACCATGAAGGGCAAGAGCCTGTTCGCCACCAAGTTGATGAGCGTGTTCACGAGCATGGATAAAATGATCGGCAGGGACTTTGAAAAGGGCCTGTCACAGTTGAAGGAAGTGGCGGAAAAATGATGTTGCGTCGCGCCTTGGTGGGTTCTTTGCTGGCGGCTGGCCTAGCGTCGGCCGGGGCGCAGACGCCTTTGCGCATCGATGAGAAGGTGATCAAGGAAGCGGTGCGCGCCACTGTGGCGGAAATGCCAAAGCTGGAAGGCTTGCCGGCGGCCGCCGATTTCAGTTCCGGCGGCACCCTGGACAAAGGCGCGCGGCAGAAGATTGACCGCGCTTTCGAGGCGGCGGCAGTACCCGATTGCCTGGATACGGATGCCACCAAACATGTGCCGATCAGGCTTGGCGGCATACTCAACCTGCCCAGCTGGGCCTATGCTGCGGCAACTGGTAAGTGCAAGTAGGCCAACAGGGATATACTGGCGCTAACCACTCCCCGGGAGTCGCCATGAAATGCTCTTTGTTGCTCGCCGCAGCCTTGCTGGCTGCCCAATGTGCGCTGGCTGCTCCCCTCAGGCCTGACCATCCCATCGTCGGCACCTGGCGCTTCGAACTGCCGGACGGTTCCTGCCACGAGATGTACCGCGTGCGCGCCGACGGCACGGCCCTGATTACCAGTGCAGCCGAAGTGGCGGAGACCGAGTTCGACATCGACGACCAGCCGGATGACGACGGCTTTTACGGCTCCAACGACAAAATCGTCAAAGACAACGGCAAGAAGGACTGCACCGGCGAGATCACCCAGGTTGGCCATGTGATCAAAGCCTTTATCCTGTTCCACCCGTCTAAGAATATGTTCCTGATGTGCCAGCGGCGCGATATGGGCAGTTGCATCGGCCCCTTTGTGCGCGTGCGCGGTACCGAGATTTAGCGTTCAGCCGCGCGCCAGGCGCCCGGGTTCATGCCGGACCAGTCGCGGAAGGCGTGCGTGAAGGCGCTTTGCTCCTGGTAGCCAAGCAGGAAGGCGATGTCCACCAGGCTCAGGCCGGGCTGGCGCAGGTAGTCGCGCGCCAGGGCGAAGCGCGCTTCGTCCAGCACTTGCTGGAAGCTGGAGCCGGCGTCGGCCAGTTTGCGCTGCAGGGTGCGGGCGGACAGGCCCAGTTCCTCCGCCACGGTGGCCACGCGCACCTGGCCATGCGCCAAGCGGCGCACGATGACGGCGTCCACCTGCTGCACGATCGTCGGCGCGGGCGTGGGGGCGCGCTTGCTCAGCAAATGCTCCGCATGCTGCTTCAATACCGGATACAGGCTGACGTCCGCATTCGGCACCGGCCAGGCCAGCATGGCGGCATCGAACTGCGCCATATTCGCCGCCGCGTTGAAGCGCGGCAGGGCGCCGAATACGCGCAGGTATTCCGCATGGCCGGCAGGATCGCCGCCGTCGTGCATCAGCGCCAGTTCGGCCGGCGGCAGCGGCATGCCGGCCAGCCAGTTGCCAAACACGCGGATGCCGGCGAATACGCTGTCCGCCAGGTGGCGGCAATGGGCCGGATAGTTGGAGTGCCAGGTGTAAGAGGCCAGCGGGCCGTCGGCCAGCAAGGTCGAGCGGCCAAGGTCATGCGCCAGTTGTTCGTAGCGCATGGTCTGCTCCAGGGCCTGGCCGAAGTCGTGGCAGCTAAGGAGGATCAGCCCATACACGGTGTACGTGCCAAGTTTGACCCGCTCGCCCACGTGCAGGCCGAAGTGCGGGTCGCGTGCCAGTTTGGCGCCCACATCGAGCAGCTTGACGTAGGTATCGGCCGCCAGCGACTCCGGCAGCGGGTCGAGCGCTCCGGCCGGAAGTCCTGCCGCCTGCTCAAGCGCCTGCGGCGTCACGCCACGCGCGGCTGCCGCCTCCAGCAAAGGCTGCAGGTAGGAGCCCGCAACGCGGGGCGGCTTGGCATGATTGAACAAAACGGCTGGCATGGCTGGCATGAATACGCAAGACTGGCGGGGTTCAATGGGTTAATCTTTCTTGAGCAAAGTATAACAAGGGATTGCACATGAAACGTTGGAATGGTTGGGGCGAGGAGACATTCGAATATCCGCTGCACGAGGACGCGCTGGCCTTCCTGGCCAGCCGCATCGGTGACGGCAAAGCGCTGCAGGACGCCAGTTTCGAGGCCGCCTGCGCCGCGCTGGCCGCCTCGCGCCTGCCGGACCACGCGCTGATCGACAAGACCCCGGCCACGCGCCTGCGCAACGCCCTCGGCCAAAGCCTGCCGGACTGGCTCAAGCTGCGCTACGGCCGCATCGGCAGCGCGCCGGACGGCGTGGCCTACCCGGAGAGCGCCGAACAAGTGCGCGAGCTGATCGCCTTCGCCCAGCAGCATGGCGTGTCCCTGATCCCGCAAGGCGGCGGCACCAGCGTGGCCGGCCACCTGACCGCGCCCGCCGGCGAGCGCCCGGTGCTGGCGGT
Organism: Massilia sp. SR12; assembly: GCA_046523935.1. GTDB lineage: Bacteria > Pseudomonadota > Gammaproteobacteria > Burkholderiales > Burkholderiaceae_D > Rugamonas. The sequence continues at coordinate 343,676 of CP159586.1, forward strand.
GAACATGACCCGCATGGCGCGCATGCACCACCTGGACCCGCAATCGCAGCTCGCGACTTTTGGCGCCGGGGTGCTGGGGCCGGACCTGGAGGCGCAACTGCGCGCCCACGGCTATATGCTGGGGCATTTCCCGCAATCGTTTGAATATTCGACCCTGGGTGGCTGGGTGGTGACGCGCTCCTCCGGCCAGCAATCGCTGCGCTACGGCCGCATTGAACAGATGTTTGCGGGCGGCGTGATGGAAACGCCGCAAGGGCGGCTGGATATCCCGACTTTCCCGGCGTCCGCCGCCGGCACCGACCTGCGCGAAATCGTGCTCGGTTCCGAAGGCCGCATGGGCATTTTGACCGAAGCCACGGTGCGCGTCAGCCCGCTGCCGGAGTACGAAGCCTTCCACGCCGTGTTCTTCCCGGACTGGGAGCGTGCGGAAGCGGCGGTGCGCGAGTTGGCGCAGTCGCGCGGCGGCATGTCGATGCTGCGCCTGTCGAACCCACTGGAGACGGTGACCATGCTGGCGCTGGCCGGCCACAAACGCCTGATTGGCCTGCTGGAAGGCTGGCTGCGTTTGCGTGGCTGCGGGGAGGGCAAATGCATGCTGATGATTGGCGTCAGCGGCGCGCGCCGGCAGGCGCGCGTGGCGCTGGCGCTGGCCTTGTCCACCTGCGCCGCCCACAACGGCGTGCACGTGGGGCGGCGCATGGGCGATAAATGGAAGGAAGGCCGCTTCCGCAACGTCTACCTGCGCAACGCCGCGTGGAAGCAGGGTTATGTGATCGACACCGTGGAAACCGCCGTGGATTGGCCGCGTGTGAGCCTGATGATGGGCGCGGTGGAAGCTGCCGCCACCGGAGTCCTGGGCGGCATGGGCGAAAAGGTCCACACTTACACCCACCTGTCGCACCTGTATGCGCAGGGCGCCAGCGTGTACACCACCTTCGTGTACCGCCTGGCGGGCGACTTCGAGACGGACATGGCGCGCTGGCGCGCGCTCAAGCACGCGGTCAGCATGGCGATTGTCGATAACGGCGGCACCATCAGCCACCAGCATGGCGTGGGCAGCGACCATGCACCCTACCTGGCGGCGGAGAAGGGCGCGGCGGGCATCGCCGCCATGCAGGCGCTGTTCACGCATTTCGACCCGCAGGGCATTATGAATCCGGGCAAGCTGCTGCCGGGCGGGCAGGGCACATGACCTGCGCCGCGCACTGGTCCCCTGGCGGGCGCGCCCAGCTCCCTGGCTTGCTGGCGCAGGAGTGGGATGTGCTGGTAGTGGGGGGCGGCATTACCGGCGCCGGCATCCTGCTGGAGGCGGCGCGGCGCGGCTTGCGCGCATTGCTGGTGGAGCAGCGCGACTTTGCCTGGGGCACGTCGAGCCGCTCGTCCAAGCTGGTGCATGGCGGCCTGCGCTACCTGAAGGAAGGGCAGTTTGCCCTGACGCGCGAATCCGTGCACGAACGCGATGCGCTGCTGCGCGACGCGCCGGGCCTGGTGGAGCCGCAAAGTTTTGCCTTCGGTGACTATGTTGGCCGCAAGCCGGGACGGCGTGCCTTCCTGCTTGGGCTGGCGATCTATGACCGCATGGCGGGACAGCGTGCGCGCCATTACTTCGGCGCGCAGGAGTTCCTGCAGATGGCGCCGCGCATCCGCACCGAGGGCCTGCAGGGCGGCATCTGCTACCAGGATGCCAAGACCGATGACGCGCGCCTGGTGCTGCGCGTGCTGCAGGAAGCCCAGTCGCTGGGCGCGGCGGCGCTGAACTACTGCGCCGTCCAAGCGCTGCTGCGCGCGGACGCCGCTGCCGCCACGGCTGCCACGGCGGCAGCCGGAGGCGCCGGCGTTGGTGCGCTGGCCGCCGGCGCCATGCCGGACGAGGCGGGGCGCGTGAATGGTGCGCTGGTGCGCTGCGCCGTGAGCGGTGCCAAGCATGAAGTGCGCGCGCGGCTGGTGGTGAACGCCACTGGCGCCTGGGCCGACCGCCTGCACCAGCAGCCCGCTGCGCGCCTGCGGCCGCTGCGCGGCAGCCACCTGGTGCTGCCGGCATGGCGCCTGCCGCTGGCGCAGGCGATCAGCCTGATGCACCCGCGTGACGGCCGTCCCGTGTTTGCCTTCCCTTGGGAGGGCGTGAGCATCGTCGGCACCACCGATGTCGACCACCGTGCCGACCTGCAGCAGGAAGCCGCCATCACGCAGGAAGAAACCGACTACCTGATGGCAGCCCTGCACGAACAGTTCCCGACGCTCGCGTTGGCGGAAGACGACGTGCTGGCCACCTACGCCGGCGTGCGTCCCGTCATCGACACCGGCAAGGCCGACCCCTCGAAAGAGGCGCGCGACCACGTGCTGTGGCAGCAAGCAGGCCTGCTGACCGTCACCGGCGGCAAGCTCACCACCTTCCGCGCCATCGCGCTGGACGTGCTGCGCCACGCCGCGCCGCAACTGCCCGGCTGGCAGGCCGACCTCGGCCCGCGCCCCATCTTCGCGCCGACACCCGCCACAGGCGCGCAAACGTGCCTGCTGCAATCACTGCCGGCCGGCCAGGCGCAGCGCCTGCAAGGCCGCTACGGCGCTCTGGCCGCGCAACTGGTCGCCGCCGCGCAGGAAGGCGAACTGGCCTGCATCCCCGGCACGCAAACCCTGTGGGCGCAGTTGCGCTGGGCGGCGCGCCACGAATCGGTGCAAAAGCTGGAAGACCTGATGCTGCGCCGCAGCCGACTTGGCATTCAGTTGGCGCATGGCGGCGCCGCCGTGCTGCCGCGCATCCGCGCCATCTGCCAGGCGGAACTGGGCTGGGACGACCAGCGCTGGGCTGCCGAAGAGGCGGCATATCTGGCATTATGCCGAGCAAACTACAGCCTGCCGAAAGCACGCGCATGACCCAATACCTCCTCTCCATCGACAACGGCACGCAGAGCGTGCGCGCGCTGCTGTTCGACCTGCACGGTAACCTGGTGGCCAAGACCCAGGTCCACCTGCAGCCCGCCTACTACTCCGAGCAGCCCGGCTGGGCCGAGCACAAGACCGAAGGCTATTGGGATGCCGTCTGCGCCGCCTGCCAGCGCCTGTGGACCGTCACCGACATACCGCGCAGCGCGATTGCCGGCGTGGCCGTCACCACCCAGCGGGGCACCGTGGTCAGCGTCGACAGCGACGGCAAGCCGCTGCGCGCTGCCATCACCTGGCTGGACCAGCGCCGCACCGAGCAGGTGCCGCCGATTGGCCCGTTGTGGAAAGCCGCCTTCAAGCTGGCCGGCGTCGACGGCACCATCGACTACTTCCGGCGCGAAGCGGAGGTCAACTGGATCAAAGCCCACCAGCCCTTCCTGTGGGAACGCACGCATAAATTCCTGCTGCTATCGGGCTACCTGAATTTCTGCCTGAGCGGCCGCTATGCCGACTCCACCGGCTCCCAGGTCGCGTATATGCCGTTTGACTACAAGCGCCACGCCTGGGCCGGGGCGCGCGACTGGAAATGGCAGGCGCTGGCCGTGCGCCCCGACCAGTTGCCCGAGCTGGTGCAGCCGGGCGCCGTGATCGGCGCCATCAGCGCCGCCGCCGCGCTGGCGACCGGGATTCCCGAAGGCGTGCCGCTGGTGGCTGCCGCCGCCGACAAGGCCTGCGAAGTGATCGGCGCCGGCGGGCTGGAGCCGCACATCGGTTGCCTGAGTTACGGCACCACGGCCACCATCAACACCACCACCAGCAAGTACGTGGAAGTCACACCCTTCATCCCGCCGTATCCGGCGGCGATTCCCGGCGCCTATAGCACCGAGGTGCAGATCTTCCGCGGCTACTGGATGGTCAACTGGTTCAAAGAGCAGTTCGGCCACCTGGAGCAATCGGCTGCGGTGGAGCAGGGCATGCCGCCGGAAGCGTTGTTCGACCGCTTGGTGAACGATGTGCCGCCAGGCTCCATGGGATTGATGCTGCAGCCTTACTGGAGCCCCGGCATCAAGGTGCCGGGCCCGGAAGCGAAGGGCGCCATGATCGGCTTCGGCGACGTGCACACGCGCGCCCACATGTACCGCGCCATCCTGGAAGGCCTGGCGTATGCATTGCGTGAAGGGCGCGAACGGATTGAGAAGCGCAGCGGCACCAAGATCACGGAGTTGCGCGTGGCCGGCGGCGGCTCGCAAAGCGACGCCGCCATGCAGCTGACGGCCGACATCTTCGGCCTGCCGGCAGCGCGCGCACATGTCTATGAAACCAGTGGCCTGGGTGCCGCCATCGCCATCGCGGCCGGCCTCGGCCTGCACAAGGATTTCGCCACCGCCATCAACGCCATGACGCGCCCTGGCCGCGTGTTCCAGCCCGACCCGGCGCACCGCAAGACTTACGACCAGCTCTACCACCGCGTCTACCTGAAAATGTACAAGCGCCTGCAACCGATGTACGCCGAAATCGCCGCTATTACGGGCTATCCCGATACCTTGTGAGATGTGCGATGAAGATTCGGGGTCAGGTCTGACAATCGGACAAACGTTGCGCGCAGCGCAACGTTTGTCCGATTGTCAGACCTGACCCCGAATTGCCCGGGCTGCTTCGATGGCGGTGGTGGGGGGGCGGGTGGCGCGCACCTGGTTGCGGCCTTGCTCCTTGGCGACGTACATGGCGCGGTCGGCGGCGACGAACAGGGATTCGATATTGTCGCTCGGGCTTGGGCATAGGGTGGCCGCGCCGATGCTGACCGTGATGAAGGGCGAGGTGGCGGAGCGCGGGTGCGGGATGCGCAGCGACTCCACGTGAGTGCGGATCGATTCGGCCATCTGGAAGGCGGCGTCGGCATCGGTCTCGGCGAACAACAACACGAATTCTTCGCCGCCATAGCGCGCGGCCAGGTCGGTCACGCGCAGGGCGTGGCCACCGATCGCTTGCGCCACCTGCTGCAGGCAGACGTCGCCCTGGGCGTGGCCCAGCGTGTCGTTGTACAGCTTGAAATGGTCCACGTCCAGCACCACCAGCGACAGCGGTGCGCCGGTGCGCATGGCGCGCTGCCATTCCTTCTCCAGGAAGGAGTCGAAGTGGCGCCGGTTGGCGATCTTGGTCAGCGGGTCGATCATGGCGGCGCGCTGCAGCGCGTCTTCCGACAGCTTGTGGTGGGTGATGTCGTGCAGCAGGCCGATGAACAGCGGCTGGCGCAGGAACATCGGCGTCAAGGTCAAATCCATGCACACCGATTTGCCGGTGCGGTGGCGGATGATCACTTCGCGCGTGCCGTGGCTGTGCGCCGTTTCCGGGTTGGCGGCGTAACGCGCGAAGTACTCCAGGTATTCGTCGGCCACCAGTGGGTTCAGCAGGTCGGAAATCGACTTGCCGGCCAGCTCGTGCGCCATAAAGCCCAGGTGCTGGTCGCAGGCCGGGTTGGTGAACTGGATGCGTCCGTCGGCTTCGATAATCAACAGGCCTTCGGCCATATTGTTGACGATGGTGCGCAGGCGTTCCGCTTGTTCCTGCTGCGTCTCGGTGGCGAAACGGATTTGCAATTGCGTGCGTACGCGGGCGCACACTTCGGCCATGCGCAGTGGCTTGCCGATGTAATCGACCGCGCCCAGCTCGAAGCCGGTCACCACGTCTTCCTGCTCGTTGCGGGCGCTCATGAAGAGCACCGGAATGTCTTCGGTGGCGGGGTGGGATTTGAGCTGGCGGCAGGTTTCAAAGCCGTCCATGCCGGGCATGATCACGTCCAGCAGAATCAGGTGCGGGTGCACGCGGCGTGCGATGTCGAGCGCGCGCTCGCCGGAGTTCGCGACGTAGGTCTGGTAGCCCTGCTCGACCATCAACTTGCGCAAAACGGAGAGGTTGTCCGGCGCATCATCAACAATCAATATCACGGCGTCCCGCCGTGGGGCAAAGCTGGTACCGCCTTGATTCATGCTGGCTAGGGGTGAGTAGGATGTGCGGATGATGATACCGTGTTGCCAAGTGGAATTGTAGAAATTCAAGGTTGGTTTTGCCGAAAAAAGACGCTATGTTGACGTTAGTTATCTAAAGTTTCTGACGTGTCAAGAGAAATTGTGACATTTGGTGTATATCGGAACACATTTGTTGGCTTTTGCTCAACGGTAATCCCGGCGCGTTTTATATGATTTTTTTGTGTTCGAAAGGCAATAGAATCAGGTTTCTTTCACTTTTCGAGTACATCATGAAAAAACATTCGCTCCTGGTTCCTGTCCTGCTGTCGGCCTTTGCCCTGACCGGCTGCAAGGTGATCGACACCGGCGAAGTGGGGCTGCGCGTGAACTTCGACAAGACGGTCGAAGCCGAGGAGCGCGTGGCAGGCAGTTTCAACCAGGTGATGGTCGGTACCATCCTGACCTTTCCGATCAAGGATGTCAGCGTCGACGTGCGCGACCTGATGCCGCTGGCGGCCGACAACTCCACCATGAAAGATTTTGACCTGGCGGTGATCTATAACATCACGCCGTCGGCCGTGTCCGACCTGTACATCAACAAGAGCCGCGCCTTCCACACCCAGGATGCGAGCGGCGATATCTACCTGATGCACGCCTATATCTCGCAAACGGCGCGCAACGCGGTGTACAAGGTGGCGCGCAAGTACGAGGCGCTGAACATGAACGACAACCGGACCCAGATCGAGCAGGAAATCCAGGCCATCATGACCGCCACCCTGAACGATGAAAAGCTAAACGGTATTACTGTTTCCCAGGTGCGCGTGGGCAGCATGGTGCCGAGCGACGCGGTGAAGCAGAGCGCCGACAACCTGGTGCGCGCCAAGAACGAGGAGAAGACCAAGGAAGTGGAGGTGCAGATTGCGCGCAAAGAGGCTGAGCGTATCGCGGCCCTGAATGCCAACGCCGGCGCCATCTCTTACATGCAGGCCCAGGCCCAGATGAAAATCGCCGAGGGTATTGCGGCCGGCAAGGTGCAGACGGTGGTGGTTCCGTATGACTTCAAGGGCATGGTCAACATCACCAGCAAGTAAGCCTCTCATCATCGAGTCCAGCGCTCTGCGCCTGCGGAAGGCGGTATGCTGGACTTGAGGCGTGGTTTTCGCGTTGGCGCGGCCACGGCGACAGCTATTGGCGCAGCGCCGGTGCCGCGTAGCTGCGCCAGTGGGCCTGGTCTTGCGGCGTGAGGTGCGCGGCGCATGCCTCGCTGTTGCCGCAGCGTGCACGCAGATCCAGCACTTGCCGCCGCCAGTGCGCTTCGGCGGATTCCATCGCCAGCAGCGCTTCCATTTGCGCCGCAGTCAACCGGCTGGCGCGCAACTGGTGGATTTCATTCTCGCCGGCGCCGCGCAGACGGGCTGCCTGCACCGATATCTCCACCGTGCTCAGCACCGCTGCCGGCGTTGCGGCATATGGCGTTGGCGTCATCGGCAAGGGCTGTGGCTGGGGCGGGGGCGCGATCGCGCTGGCGCTGGCGCGCAAGGCTGCAGGTGGCGCGGCAGGCGCCTGGGTCGAGCCGAACATGGCGACCAGGAACGCGGCCAGTGCCGCGATTGCGAGCACGAGCCGCATGGTCAGAGCCCTGAAAGGATGCCGAGCAGCTTGTCGTAGATGGGATAAACCATGGACGGCGGCGCGTCCCAGCCGATCACGTCGAAGTGGTCATGCTGGTCGTAGTAGCCAAGATAGTTCCAGTTGCCTTTCTGCGCCGTGCCGTTGAACTGGCGCTGCGGCTGTCCGGCCGGGCCTTGCATGCTGTTGGTGTTGACCACGCCATCGTTGGCGTACCAATCGGCGCCGCGATAAGAACCCATGCCGCGCTGCAGGACCGACGGCACCACCCACTCGCCCGCCGCATTCTTCAGGAAGAAGATCATATCGTTGCGGGGATACTGGTAAGCGCGGTCCTGGAAGGGCGCGATCACGCGGTCCGTGTTATTGCAGCACCAGCTGCCTTGTTCCGTCGCGCGCGAGCCGATGGAGAAGTAGTAGACATTGGGCGACGTCTTCACCCAGTCATTGAGCTGGGAGGCGCCATCCGGTCCCAGGTCCCACTGCGCCGCATCATGGTTGGCCAGTTGCCAGAACGGCGCGCCGCGCGTGCGCGTGACAAAATCGCCGATCGACTCGACCGGGCCCTGGGCCAGGCCGTACTGCTCCAGGCGGAACTTGTAGCCCGTGCCGCCGGAGCCGCCCAATCCCGCCACCTGGACAAAGCTGCCCGCCAGTTCCGACACCTTGGGCACAAAATCCACCACCACATCGCGCAGCGTGGTGCCGTTGTGGGGCGAGGAAATCGTCGTCGCGCTCGTGACCCAGCCAACCTTGTCGCCGGCGTACAGTGCGCCCTCGCCCTCGCTGCCCGCGCCATGGGGCGGCCCGTTCTCCATCAACTGCAGCAGGGTGCGGATGGTCTGCCCACCCTGGCTGTGCGACACGAAATGGACCGGATGCTGCGCATCCCACTGCGGATACAGCGCAAGCGGATAGTTGTTGGGATTATTGGCCGGATCGGCCGCCCAGCACTTGCCGGCCGGTTTCTGGATATGCCCCGCCGCCGCGTGGTCCGCCGCGTGGCGTGCCCCGTAGTCGGCGCAGCCACCTTTGACCTGGTAGTACAGCTCCACGGCCCGGTCCCAGTTGGAACTGACCGGCCCCACGGCGGCCGTGAACACCGGCCTGCTGCCGGCGCGCATATGCGCCGCGATATCGTTAAAACCGCCCCAGTATTTAAATCCGGTGGATGCAAACGTATCGGGGCCAAAACCAAGGAAGCCATGCACCAGCACAACGGGATCGTTGTTCGCGGCATGCACAGGGGAAGCGGCCAGCAAGGCGGCCAGGGCGATGGAGGTGAGCGTTTTCATGAACGCATTTCATCACAAGGAGGGGAGCGCACGGAAGCATGGCGACCGTGCTTTTGGAGCCAATCGGATGCCGCAGCGAGCCAGCGCTACGGCATCTGATGGCTTGTGCGGTGTTACATGCGGGCTTTAATCAGCTTGCCCAGGATTTCGATGCCGGCGTGGATGCGCTCTGGCGGCACGGTCACGAAGGACAGGCGCAGCGTGTTGGTGGCCGGTTCGTTGGCATAGAACGGGGCGCCCGGCACGAAGGCGATCTTGTGCTTGATCGCTTCGTCCAGCAGTTCCATGGCGTTGATGTGCTGTGGCAGGTCAACCCAGATGAACATGCCGCCGTCCGGCTTGGTCCAGGTGGCTTCTTTCGGGAAGTGCTCATCCATGGCTTTCAGCATGGCCTGGCACTGGTCGCCGTACAGCTTGCGGATGGTCGGGATGTGCTGGTCGAGGAAGCCGTCTTTCACCACCTCGTGCACCACCATCTGGGTCAGCTGCGCGGTGTGCAGGTCGGCCGCTTGCTTGGCCAGCTCGAGGCGGCGCACCATCGGCAGCGGGGCAACCACGTAGCCCAGGCGGATGCCAGGGGTCAGCACCTTGGAGAAGGAACCCATGTAGATCACGCCTTCCGGGTTCATGGCGATCATCTTCGGGCTTGGCTGGCCGGTGTAGGACAGCGAACCGTATGGATCATCTTCGATCAGCGGCAGGTTCAGGCGGGCGCAGGTTTCCACCAGCTCCAGGCGCCGTGCCACGGACAGCGAGCGGCCGGTCGGGTTCTGGAAGTTCGGCAGCGCGTACAGCAGGCGCGCGCCTTCGGCGATGGCGTCCAGCGAGGACGGCACCAGGCCGTGTTCGTCGGTGGCGACGGAGTGGAATTCAGGGCGGTACACCGAGAACGCTTGCAGCGCGCCCAGGTAGGACGGGGTCTCGACCAGAACTTTGCTGCCTTCGTCGATCAGCACTTTGCCGATCAGGTCCAGCGCTTGCTGCGAGCCGGAGACCATCAACACCTGCTCCGGCAGGATTTTGGCGCCGTTTTCGGACAGCGAATCAGCGATCCACTGGCGCAGCGGCATGTAGCCGTCGGTCGGGCCGTATTGCAGGGCCACTTTGCCGTTGGTCGACAGCACCTTGTCGTAGGCTGCCTTCATGATCTCCACCGGGAAGGTGGCTGGCGATGGCAGGCCGCCGGCGAAGGAGGTGATTTCCGGTTGCTGGGTGACCTTCAGGATCTCGCGGATGAAGGAGGCCTGCATGCCTTTGGCACGCTCGGAAAAATTCCACTGCAGCGGGTTCGGGTTCTCGATTTTCATAGTGATGTCTCTGTGTTTAAGCGATTTCGGCGATCATTTCAATTTCTACGCAGGCGCCCAGCGGGATCTGCGCCACGCCAAAGGCGGAGCGGGCGTGCTTGCCGGCGTCGCCGAATACTTCGCCCAGCAGCTCGGAGCAGCCGTTGGTGACCAGGTGCTGTTCGGTGTAATCAGGGGTGGAATTCACCAGGCTCATGACCTTGACGATGCGCTTGACGCGGGTCAGGTCGCCGCCGCAGGCTTCCTGCAGGGTGCCCAGCATGGCAATGGCGATCGAGCGCGCTGCCTGTTTACCTTCTTCGGTCGAGATATTTTTACCCAGTTGGCCCACCCATGGGCTGCCATCGGCTTTTTTGGCGATGTGGCCGGAGAGGAAGACCTGGTTGCCGCTCTGTACGTGCATGACGTAGGCAGCGACCGGCGCGGCGGGCGCGGTCAGGGTGATATCGAGCGACTTCAGTTTTTCGTAGACAGACATGGGATTTCCAAGAAAATGGTTCTGTGAATTCAGTATTGTACTCTGCGCCTTGCCAAATTCGTCACGGTGAGCGGCCCACTTTCATGCGTTTTCCTGCGCCGACAACGGCGATTACGGCAAAAGTGAACAGAATATGCTCAATTTGCAAAGTTTCATTCAGGATCACGGCGGCGCCCAGCAAGGTCATTCCGGGCTGTAGCAACTGCACCTGGCCGACCCGCGCCACGCCGCCGACGGCCATGCCGCGGTACCAGAAGAAAAAGCCGATGAACATGGAGAACACGGAGACGTAGCTGAAACCCAGCCAGCTACTGGCTGGTGCGGCAGCATATTGTGCCCAGTCGCGCCAGAGCAGCCAGGCGGTGGCTGGTGCGGCCAGGGGCAGCGAGAGCACCAGCGCCCAGCCGATGACTTGTTCACCGCCCATGGTTTGCGACAGGCGGCCGCCTTCGGCGTAGCCCATGGCGGCCAGCAGCACGGCGCCGAAGACGGCCAGGTCGGCGCCGTGCAGGCCGCCATTCCCCTGGCGCAGGGCGAAGCCGATCACCAGGCTGCTGCCCAGGGCGGCCATGGCCCAGAAGCCTTGCGAGGGGCGTTCGTGGCCGCGCAGGGCGGAGAACAGGGCGGTGGCCAGCGGCAGTACGCCAACCAGCACGGCGCCGTGCGAGGCGGGCAGGGTGCGCATGGCGATGGAGGTGAGCAGGGGGAAGCCGATCACGCAGCCGATGCTGACGGCCAGCAGGGTTGGCAACTGGGCGCGGGTGGGCCGGGGCGCGCGTTTCCAGGCTAGCCAGCATAGGGCGAGCAGGGCGGCGGCGCAGGCGCGTCCCATGGCGACAAACAATGGGTCGAGGCTGGCCACAGCCAGGCGGGTGAAGGGCAGGGTGAGGCTGAAGATGGTGACGCCTACCAGGCCAAGCAGCATGCCTTGGGTTTCCGTTTGCTTTGAAACCGTTGGAACCGGGAAACCAGGGTACGGCCCAAGGGCCGGACCCTGGTTTCCCGGTTTGATCCTCAACCACCCACCCCTCCCCATCATGCGAATACGGCGTCATGGCAGCACCTCCGACAACACGCGCATGATCTTCTCCGCATCCACATTGGCGCCGGTCAGCGGCAGCCCCACCTTGCACCCCGCCACGCGCGGGTCGTGCTTGAGGCGCATGGCCGCCGCCAGCGCCGCCGCCCCCGCGCCCTCGGCCAGGTTGTGCGTGGCCCGGTAGTAAAGGCGAATCGCCCGCGCCACCTCCTCATCGCTGACCGCCACCACATCATCCGCGTAGCGCCGGACAATCTCCAACGAGCCCGCATCCGGCGTGCGGCAAGCCATGCCATCAGCCAGCTCGGTGCTGACCGGTGCCTCCTGCAGCGTGCCGCTGCGGAAGGAGTCCATATACGCCGTGGCATGCGAGGACACCACGCCAATCACGCGGGTCCGCAGCCCCAGCGCCTCGCGCGCCGCAACCGCCGCGCAGAAACCCGAGCCCTGGCCGATCGGTACGAACACGGTGTCCAGCTCCGGCTGCGCATGGAAAAGCTCCATCCAATAACTCGCCACGCCCGCCACCAGGTCCGGATGGCAGGACGGCACCATGTGCAAGCCCCGCTTGCGCGCGAGCGACAGCGCGTACTCGCGGCTGGCCTGGAAGTCGTCGCCGTACTCGACCAACTGCGCGCCCAGGCTGCGCATGGCGGCATTTTTCTCGGCGCTGTTCCCCTGCGGGACCACGATGGTGGCCTGCACCCCGTGGCGGCGCGCGGCAAAGGCCAGCGACTGGCCATGGTTGCCGCGCGTGGCGGAGATGATGCCGCTCACGCCCGGCTCGCGCCGCGCCAGGCCGTCCAGGTAGACGAGGCCGCCGCGCACCTTGAAGGCGCCGGTCGGGGTGTGGTTCTCGTGCTTGACCCAGGCTTGCGTGCCGAGCGCTTCGTTCAGCAGCGGCCAGGAAAACTGCGGGGTGGGTGGCATGGCGCCGTAGACGATGGTAGCGGCGGCGTCGAGGTCGGAGCGGGATGGCAGAAGGGTCATATCGGTCTCGCTGGTAATTGGTGGGGGATGGGTGTATCGTAGAATAAGTAACCAGTACAGTACCAATACACTTACGCGGATAATTTCACGCACTGTGATGGTGATATGACCAATACAATCCTCCTGTCCCGCGAAGGCGGGGAGTCGCTCAGCGACCAGATCGTGCGCAGCGTCGCGGCCCGCATCGACGACCGCGTGCTGCGCGCCGGCACGCGCATGCCGTCCATCCGCCAGTTCGCCAGCAGCCATAGCGTGTCGCCTTTCACCGTGGTCGGCGCCTACGACAAGCTGGTGGCGCGCGGCTATCTTGAGTCGCGGCGCGGGGCCGGCTTCTTCATCCGCGACCGCGCGCCGATGCAAGCTCCGCAGCCGGCGGCGGCCCTGGCGCCGCCCGATAACGCGCATGCGCTGGACGTAGTGTGGCTGGTGCGGAATATGTTCCGCGCGGCGCCGCACCAGTACATGCCCGGTACAGGCGTACTGCCGGCGGACTGGCTGGATGGCGTGGCGATCGGCAATGCCCTGCGTGCGATCAGCCGTCAGCACAGCAGCATCCTGCTGAATTACGGCGTGCCGCAGGGTTACCTGCCGCTGCGCCAGCACTTGCAGCACAAGCTGGCGGAGCTGGAAATCGGCGCCACGCCGGAGCAGATCGTGACCACGGCCGGCGTGACGCAGGGACTGGACATGGTGGCGCGCGAGTTCACGCGGCCCGGCGATACGGTGTTTGTGGACGACCCGGCCTGGTTCCTTATGTTCGGCTCCTTCGCCGCGCTGGGGGCGCGCGTGGTCGGTATTCCGCGCCTGGCCGACGGGCCGGACATCGCCCAGTTGGCCGAGCTGGCGGCGATCCACAAGCCCAAGCTGTACGTCATCAACTCGGTGCTGCATAACCCCAGTTCCACATCGCTGTCGGCCGCCAAGGCGTTCCAGATCCTGCGCATCGCAGAGGAGCACGACATCACCATCGTGGAAGACGATATTTACTGCGACCTGCACCCGGGCAGCAGCGTGCAGCCCGCGACGCGCATGGCGGCGCTGGACCAGTTGAAGCGCGTGATCTACCTGGGTGGCTTCTCCAAGACCATGGCGGCCAACCTGCGCGTCGGCTTTATCGCCACCTCGGAGGAGATGGCGCTGCGCCTGGCCGACCGCAAGATGCTGCAGACGCTAACCACCAGTGACATCGGTGAAAGGGTGGTGCACAAGGTGCTGTCGGAGGGCAGCTACCGCAAGCACACGGAGCGCATGCGGGCCCGGCTCGATAGCCTGCGTTCGCGCACCGTGCGGCAGCTTGAGAAAACCGGCATGCGCATCGCGAGCGCGCCGCCGGCGGGCATGTTCGTGTGGGTTGATGCGGGGCGCGATACCAATGTGCTGACCGAAAAGGCCATGGCACAGGGCTTGTTGCTGGCGCCGGGCAGCCTGTTCTCGCCCAGCCAACTGCCGTCCAGCTATATGCGGCTCAACATCGCCGCGCTGCAGGCGCCGGAGATCTGGCGCTTCCTGCAACGAGAGCTTGGGTAGGCATTTGCGAGTGGGTGGATGCACCGCGCCGGCCCCATTGTTTGACAGCCTAACGAACGTTAGGTAGAGTGGCGACTCTTTCTCAACGTGGAAACCCGCAAATGAACTTAGTCCGGCAAGTAAATCGTGAATGGCGCAATTCTGGTATCCCCGGGATTGAAATTTGTCCGACATGGAACGGTGCCGGCGGCGATGGTGGTTACTTCGCCCGGTTTCAGGCCGGTGCGCGTTTTCCGAAGCATGCGCATCAGGGCTGGGAGCAAATCTACGTCGTAGAAGGCGCTATCCGCTTTAACGATGTCGACCTGCGGGCAGGCGATATTCTTCAAGTTGAAGGCAGCGATGAGCATGAGGCCCAGGCATTGGAAGAGACGCTGCTGTTCGTCGCCCACCACGGTGGCATTGATATTTTGGAGTAGTAATCGCATGGCGCCTGGCAAAACCAATCAAGCTTCACTCACGCGGGAAACCATTTTGAGCGCAGCGATCCGCCTGTTCCAGCAGTTCGGATTCAGCACGCTGGGGATGCGGCAAATCGCGGAGAAGTTACAGATAAAGGCGCCCAGCCTTTACCATCATTTCGCGTCCAAAGAAGATTTGGCCAAGCAGGCCATGCAACAGTATCGCGACGAGCAGGCAGTGCGGCTGCTTGCGATTTCGGGGATGGCGAATTTGGCGCTGACCGAGCAGCTGCGCGAGTATACGGAGCTCTTCGCGCTCATGCTGGAGGACGAGAGGCGCCCGTGTTTGTATTTGACGATGGTGCGGGAGCCGTCGTTGCAAGAGAGCGCGTGCGTTGAAGAGTTGAGGCAGTTTTCGCTGCAAAACGTCGACTGGTTGGAGCAAGTTCTACGCAAGGAAACGGGTTCTCCGCAGGGCGCCAAGGAGCGAAACCTGGCAGAACTTATCTTTGCGTCGCTGGAGGGATTGATGGCCGTCGCTATAGTGGAACGGAGCCCTCACAAGGCGTTCAGGGAGCGCGCCGATGTCTTGCTGAACCTTGTGCTGGGATCTCTCCAAGCACCACGCTGATCCGGGCTCAGCGCAAAGTGTCCATCGTTTTGGCCACGTCATCCGGCACTGTTTCACTGCGGCGTTTCATCGGCAGAGCGACGCCGTCAGGTGTTTTGCAAGTCAGGCTTGCCGCTGACGCATCGTGGTGACAGTAGATGGTTATCTTCGCCAATTCTCGATCCTCTTTCCCGCCTGGCTGAAAAGGGCGAGCCAGCAGCACATCTTTTTCCTGTGTCACACGGACGGGAAAACCCATGATGACGCGCGGCCCCGGCTTGCCGTCATCGACGCCATCCGTCCGCTTCGGTGGCGGGGATGAGCCGACCATCAACCCGAATCCATCGCTGAAGAGATGCAGCTCGCCCTGACTTGTAGCGCCCTCGTACAGCGATGCGCCTGTGGCCCAGGTGCCTGTCAAATTTGGCGGGAGCGCGTTGCCAGCACTAGCGGCAAGGTGGCACAGGCAGAAAAGGAGCAGTAAGCTCAGTCGTTGAATCGGCATGGGCAGTGATCTTCTGTTTTGCGCTGCAGGCGCCGGAGATCTGGCGTTTCCTGCAGCGTGAGTTAGGGTAGAAAGCCAATCGCTAACCGTTATTTCGCCGGCTGGTCCACTAGCTGGAGAATGGCGGTCTGAAATTTTTGAGGTTCGTCATGATGGATCTGATGGCCGGAGTTTTCGAATTCCCACAAGCCCTTCTTCGGCGCTTGCAGGCCCTCGTAGTACGCCTTCGTAATCCTGGTGGACGTCTGAATGTCGTTTTTTCCAACGAAGAAGTAGATTGGGCAATCGACACGGCGTAGGGTCTTTGGCAAATCGATGGTCGTCACTTCTTTCCAAACAGGTGACCAGGTTTTAGACCACTGAAGAAACCCGTTCTTGAATTCATTACTGGTAACGAATTTCTTACCATCTTTAAAGAACAGCCATTTCCTCACGTAGAACATGTCCTCATCGGTCTTGAAGGGAATTTCTACGCTTGCCAATTCTCCGCTGGCGACAGCATCGTCCTTGAAATGCGTCTTTAAGATTTGCAGCAGCTCTTTTTCGCTTGCCAGCTGGCTTACAACGGGATTCACCGCAAAATAGGCGTGCAACAGATTGGGATGGTTTCTAACCATGTGGAACCCCAAGACGTTGCCCCAGGAACTACCTAGCAGATAAATCTTTTCCTGCTTCAGTTCTTTCCTGATAAATTCGACCACTTCATGGGTGTCACGCTCCATCTGCGCAACCGTTGGCTGGGTGGGGGATGGGTTCAGCTTCAAGGTCTTGCCGGCATCCCGCTGGTCCCATTGAACGATGGTGAATCGGTCTTTCAAAATATCCGTGAAGGCCGCCGCGTTGTTCATCATTGAGCTGCCAGGGCCACCGGACAAAAACAGGAGAACCGGCTTGGACGGGTCATCTGTCTTGATCTCCACCACTTGCTTGATGCCGCCGATTTCGGGGGTGAGGACTGTAGATGCTTTCATCGAAGCTGGCTCGGAGGTACCTTGAGCATGGCAGGCATAAAACGGAATGACGATCGCAAACAGGAATGCGGCTATGCTGAATTTTTTCATGGACGGCCTTAAGTTTTCGATAACTTAATTCTACTTCTTTTTTACTCAGTAGAATGTAGGCCGGCAGAACTGGTGCCGGCGAACTCGCGGTCCTGGCAATTGCGAAATGGATTACGCGTATCGTCGGCATCGGATTTGCCGTTGGAATGTGCCTACATATTGGCTGGGCGTCAGGCTTTAGTATTTACCCGTTCCGCAGACTTGAACGATTTCGCGATCAAATGGGGCTACCGCAAAATTTTCGTATGCACGGGTAAAAGCACCACCCGGCACAGCAGCCACATCGATCAGCAATCTGATTGTTGGCGTCGAAGGATTCACCATGAGATGGTGTCCCACGAAGTGGTGTATGAAGACTGCGCCGGAATTGGCGTTTAGGAAGGCTGCCTGAAGGGCGGCCATTGTGACTCTTAAGGTAAATTTGGGTTTGCGAAGACTCAACTCAACCATTAGGAGGCCACAATGACCACCGCCACTATCGCACTTTCTGAGCTTGCCGAAAAGGGAGCAGATGCAGATTTCATTCGTCAGACGCTGCAGCATGCCTTGCAGCGCCTCATGGAAATGGATGCCGAGGCACTATGCCGGGCCGCTTACGGCGAGCGCACCGATGACCGTATCAATAGCCGCAATGGTTACCGCGACCGGGTGTATGAAACCCGTGCTGGCAAGTTAGACCTCAAGATCCCCAAGCTGCGCAGCGGCAGCTACTATCCGGGGTTCCTGGAGCCTCGCCGTACCGCCGAGAAGGCCCTGACGGCCGTGATCCAGGAAGCCTACATCCAGGGCATTTCCACCCGCTCGGTCGATGAACTGGTGAAGGCCATGGGCATGAGCGGCGTATCTAAAAGTCAGGTTTCACGACTGTGCGAAGAGATCGATGAGCGCGTTCACGCCTTCCTGAATCGCCCCATCGAGGGCGACTGGCCTTATCTCTGGATCGATGCCACCTACGTCAAATCCCGCGAAGGCGGGCGTGTCGTTTCCGTGGCCGTGATAATCGCCGTTGCGGTCAACACAGACGGCGTACGGGAGATTCTCGGTGTTGCCACCGGGGCCTCTGAAGCGGAAACCTTCTGGACCAATTTCCTACGAAGTCTGACTCGCCGTGGGCTGCGTGGTGTGAAGCTGGTCATTTCAGATGCCCATGAAGGGCTCAAGGCGGCTGCCAGCAAAGTTCTAAAGACAAGCTGGCAGCGTTGCCGCGTCCACTTCATTCGCAATGCCCTGGCCCATACCGGCAAAGGTCAGCGCCAGGCAGTGCTGGCGATGATCAACACGATATTTGTGCAGGAGACGGCGGAGGCAGCAGGAAGCCAGTGGCGCACCGTCGCAGACCAGCTACGCGCCAAGTTTCCGAAGCTGGCTGCCATGATGGATGACGCAGAAAGCGAGGTTCTGACCTTCATGAGCTTCCCTCGCGCACATCGAACACAGATACATAGCACCAATCCTTTAGAGCGCCTGAATGCCGAAATCAAGCGGCGCACCAACGTGGTCGGCATTTTTCCCAACGACCGCGCCGTTGTGCGCCTGGTAGGAGCCATGATGCTGGAGCAGAACGACGAGTGGTCGCTGCAACGGCGTTACATGCAGCTTGAAGGATTGCAGAGCTTGAGCGACAATCAGTCCGCACGGCTCTCCGCCGTGATCAACTAGTCGGGGACCCAGCCCCTTGAGAATCACATCCCATACACCACTTCTGGGGACGCCATCCACCATGACTTTGACACTCTTGCCTCCGTCCCCTCTCGGGGTGATTTCTAGGACCTTCTGCATTCCCATTCCATCATACTTCTCGATGATGCAGCTAACCACAGACTCGGAGGATTTTGTAGTTTCGAAGAGCCGAGGTGGACTCTCGCGTACTTTGTTGGGTGTCGCAGAACATCCAGTCAAACATAGCAAAAAGAAGATGGCAAAGCCTTGAGCATGCATCAAGATCTCCTCAGTTGGGAATACCTGTCGCGCTTCACAATGTTCAGTGTTTTGATGGCGCGATGACGAAAGATGCGTAGTTGGCAGGTTTGAAGTGCTGGAAAGACGCGTCATGCTGCAGGCTCCGCTAATCTAGCGGTTCCTGCAGCGCGAGGCGTTGCGGTGGTCAGTTGATCTGCTTCTTGGCGATGGTTTCTTCGCCGAGCGGGGTGGTGACCTTGACGATGAATTGCCCGGTTCCTGCAGGCGTTGGGCAGGCGATGGTGGCGGTGTAGGTTTTCAGGTTCACCGCCTCGCCGACCCCCAGCACGACGTTGGGCACTTTGGTGGACGCAGGTATGACGATGGTCGATACGGTGCCGAACAAGGTGCTGAAGGAGATCACGGTGTTGAACGGCATCCAGTTACCATTCAGGTCGGCGACGGTGACTTGTACATCGGTCGTGCCGCCGTTGGAGCAGGTAATCGCGCCCGCGCCGAAGGTGATGTTGGCTTTGCTGGTGGAGAACTGAGCCACAAATTGCTTGGCGATGTACTGCACCTGCGCGCTCTTTATCTGGGGCACGCGCAGCACGCCGTTGTAGACGCCGTCGCCGGCCGCGCTGCAAGTGGAGTTGGGGACGCTGGAGATGCAAGGCTCGCCGGCAGACCAACTGCCGTCCTCATTATCGTCGCGGAAAACGTCTGGACGCAGGTCGGTGAACGGCTCGCCCGCATCGTAGACGTTGTTGCCGTTCGAATCCGTGAACGATTCTTCGCCGGTCATATAGGCCAGCACAGTGAGCTGGCCGTTGGCTGGGCGCGGATTGGCAGCGAACAGGCTGACCTGGCAGCGTCCCTTCACGGTCTTGCAGGAATCCTCGATCACGCCGCCCTCGGTGCTGAAGTTGACCACGGTGCCGTCGGGCACCAGGTTGCTGAAATGGTCGCCCGCCAGCACTTCGATCTTGCCGCATTCCTGGTTATAGTCCCAGCCCTCGCAGTTGCCGATGGTGATGCCCATGGTGAGGTGGCCGATGTCGGGCACGCCGCTGGAGACGACCAGGTGGCTGGATACGGTGGTCAGCACAGGCGAAGACCCGTCGACGGTCGCGGTGGCGCGGATCGAGGTCGGGATCGTGCCGCCTGCCACGGAGGTGGTGACGGTGCCATCGGCGCCAGTGGTGGCGGAAACCGGATTGAGCGTGAGCCCGCCGGTGGCCGTGGTGGTGCCGGTGTCCGCAAACTGGAAGGTGACCAGTTTGCCCGCCACCGGGCTGCCATTCTTGTCGAACACCTGGTAAGTCAGGGTGGCGTGCTCCGGGCGACCGAGTCCGCCGGTTCCTTTCAGGGCGATATTGGTGGTGTCGACGCTGAGGAATTTGATCGAGCCGGCAATGGCGGGCAGCACATTGATGGTGCCGGACTTGGTCAGCGTGGCGTTGGGAACCACCACGGTGGCCGTCAGCGTGTCTGCCGTGCCGCAGCCTTTGTCGGTGTAGCTGGCGATGGCAGTGCCGTTCTGCGTGACGACTGGGGTGCCGAGGGTGGCTTTGCCGGTTGCCACGCAGGCGGAGGTGAATGCCACGGATACTGGCTGGGTGTAGTTGGCGGTGCCGCTCTTGACGGAGATCGTCACGCTGGCATTGCCGCCGGCAGAGAGGGTGCTGGGCGTGATCACCATGTCGCTCAAGGTCAGGGCCGGGAAGCTGACGGTGTAAGTTTTGCTGGCTTTGACAGCAACGCCGGCTACCGTGGCGGTGGTCGTCAGCGTGAAGGCGCCGGCCTGGGTGCCCGGTGCGAGCTTGATGCTGGCGGCGCCGGTGGCGTCGGTCAGGGCGGTGCCGCTGGATGGCGAAAGGACGGCAGTGATGTCGGTAGTGGTGAAGGAAACCACTGCATCGGGCACGGCGACCGAGCGCGCGTCCTTCAACACCACTTTCACGATGCCGGGCGAGTCGGGCATCAGGTTGAGCAGCGGGGCGCCCGCGCTGTCGACCAGGGCGAGGGTGATCGTGCTGTTGTTGGATGTACCGGTGCCAGGATTGGTGCTGGTGCCGCAGCCGGGCAGGGTGCTTGGGCGGCTTGGGTCGACGTTCACGCAGCCGTCATTGACGCTCCCGCCGCCGCCGCAGGCTGCCATCAAGCCCGCCAGCAGGCAGGCCACCAGGAAGTTCACTAAGCTGTTCAACCTCAATTGCGTCAACATGTGCGACCCCTTGTAGAGTTTGAATCGGGTTTGGCTTGGTTCAGTTGCTGTCGTCGTCGTGCATGGCGACCAGCGACAGGCCGGCGGCTTCGGTGGCGGCGGCCAGGCTTTGGCTGGCGTCCCTGCCCAGCACCAGGCGCACGTCGGCGGCGGCCAGCTGCTTGCTGCTTAACTGGGCTTTGCCTTGCAGGGCTTTTTGCAGGCTGGTGGCCTGTTTTTCGAAGCCGGGGCTGTACTGGATGGTGGTCGATATTTGCGTGTAGGGCTTGTCGTTGCTCAGGCGGTCGACCGGGATGCCCATGGCGCCCAGCAGATGGCGGAAACGGCGCGCCATGCCGGTGACGCCGTTGCCGTTGGCAACTTCCAGGCGGGCCATGCGCAGCCTGGCTTCCTGCGGCACGGCTTGTGCGGCGGGTTTGACGACGGCGGCGACCGCGGCAACGCGGGCCGGGACTGCCGGCGCCGGCGCCGGTTCGCTGGCGACGCGGGTCTTCAGTTCGTAGATGTTGCTGGCGATTTGGACCAGTTCCATGTGGCTGCGGATCTCGCGCGAGGCGGTGGGCAGCATGGTCAGTGGTGCGGCCGTGGTCCGCGCATCCGCCGCCGGCGCGGCCGATGCCACCAAGGGGGCAACGGCGGCCGGGGCGGCGGTTTGCGCGGCCGGGGCAACGGCGGTAGCGGGTGCTGCCGCTGTGGTGTTGGCGGGTGCCGGTGGCAGCGGCAGGATGGGTGCCCGTGCTGCGGCGCTGCCCGGGGCGGCGGCGGCGGCGATGGCGGCGGCGATCGCAGGCGTCGGCGGGGCAATCACGCTGGGCGCGCTGGCGGCCGCCGCAACTTCGGCGATTTGCGGCGCGTCGGCGGCGGGCAGCGGGCTGCCGCGCAGCGAAGCTTCGGCCATTTGCAGGTTCTGGAAGGCTTTCGGCCCAGCGCCCAGCGCCATGGCGCGGCGCAGGGTTTGCGCGGCGCCGGCATGGTCGCCCATCAGGTGCTGGACGTAGCCCAGGTTGGTGTGCGGCTGGGCCTCGGCCGGATAGTCGTTGACCAGCGCCACCAGGGCGCGCCGCGCCGACTCCAGGTTGCCTTGCTGCGCCTCGATCACCGCCACCGCATTGCGCGCTTCCAGCTGGTGCACGTCCAGAGCCAGCGATTGGGCATAGGCGCCGAGCGCCAGGGCCAGTTGCCCGCGTTCGTGGTGGAAGCGCGCCAGCCGGTTCCAACTGGCGGCCTGGTTGCCCGGCTGGTCGCCGCGCACCACTGGCGACACGGCCAGCGGCCGCTGCGCGGTCGGCGCATTGCATCCTTGCAGAAGGCCGCAACCCACTACGGCCAAGGCGATTGGCTTGAGCTTGATCATGGCGAATCCTTTCTTAGCCGTTGCCGGCCATGGTTGGCAGCAGCACGCGGTAAATGGAAATGAAGGCGGGCCCCATCAGCACCACCAGCAACGATGGGAAGATGAAGAAAATCAAAGGGAACAGCAGTTTCAGCGAAATCTTGGCGGCGGCTTCCTCGGCACGCTGGCGGCGCCGGGTGCGCAACTGGTCGGACTGCACGCGCAGCGAATCGGCGATGCTGGTGCCGAAGCGCTCGGCCTGGATCAGCATGGCCACCAGCGCGTCCACATCCTCCACCCCGGTGCGCAGCGCCAGGTTGCGCAGGGCGCGCTCCTTGGCCAGGCCAGCGCGCAGCTCCAGCGTGACCAGGTTCAGTTCATCGGCCAGGATCGGGCTCTTGATGCCGATTTCGTCGGCCACGCGCAGCAGCGCGGCATCCATGGCCAGGCCGGCCTCGACGCACACCGTCATCAGGTCCAGCGCGTCGGGGAAGGATTCGAAAATCTCCAGTTGGCGGCGCTTGATGGCCCAGCGCAGCAGGTAGTTGGGCAGGTAGTAGCCGGCGCCGGCGGCCAACAGCAGGTAGAACATCAGGCTATTGCCGGTCAGGCGCGAGTTCATCAGCACCAGCGCGGCATACAGCGACAGCGGAAGGATGATGGCCAGCGAGGTCTTGGCGGCGAAGTACAGCACGCCCATCGAGGAGTGGCGCAAGCCGGCATTCATGAAGCGCGTGCGCAGCGTGGACTTTTCCCACTCCTCGTTCTCCGCGCCGGACAGCTTGGCGACCGGCGCCAGCCAGGCGGCCAGGCGCGCCAGCAGGTTGGGGCTGATGCGTTCGCGGCGGCGCGCGCTGGTGGGCCGTTCGGTCACCTGCTGCAGGCGGCCTTGCACCGGGTCGGCGCTGAAGCGCACCATGATCAGGTAGGCCGAGCCGAACACCAGCAGGAAGACCAGGGCCAGGAAGGCCATTTGGATGATGCTCATAGCGCTCTCCGGTTACACGCGAATGCGGATGATCTTGCGCATGGCGAACACGCCCAGGATCATCATGACGATGGCGGTGCCCACCATCTTGCGGCCGGCCGGGTCGGTGTACAGCACCGACAGGAAGCCAGGGTTGGTGACCTGGATCATGAAGCCGGCGGCAAAGGGCAGCAGGCCCAGGACCCAGGCCGACATCTTGCCTTCCGCCGACAGCACGCGGATCTGCCCCAGCAGCTTGATGCGCTCGCGCACGATGCGGCTGATGTTGTCGAGCAGCTCGGCCAGGTTGCCGCCGGTCTCGCGCTGGATCAGCACCGCGATCACGAAGTAGCGCAAATCGGTGCTGGGCACGCGGGTCGCCATATTCATCAGCGCGTCGTGCATCGAGATGCCGAAGTTCACCTCGTCGAAGGTGGCGCGGAATTCGGCGGCGATCGGGTCGTTCATCTCGTCGCCCACCATTTTCATGGCGGTGGGGAAGGCGTGGCCGGCGCGCAGGGCGCGGCCAATCAGGTCCAGCGCGTCGGGCAGTTGCAGGTCCACTTTAGCCAGGCGCGCCCTCTTGGCGTTGATCACCCACAGCAGCGGGAAGCTGATGGAGAAGGCCATCAGTCCCAGCACGGCCAGCACCGGCAGGCGCAGGTACAGCGTCAGGCCGCCCACCAGGACCGGGCAGATCATGGACAGCACGATCATGTCGGACACGGTCCAGGTCAGGCCGGACTGCTCCAGCAGCCGGTCCACCTGGCTCACGCGCGGCATCTGCAGCAGCAGGCGCTGGAAGGCCGGCGATTCGCTGAGCAGGCGCTTCTTGATCATCGACTGGCTCTCGCCGCTGACATGGCCGCCGGCCGACATCATGCGCAGGCGGCGCGCGATGCGCTCGGCTTCCGGCCCCTTGGCCGAATTCCAGGTCAGGTACATGCCTTCGATCAGCAGCACCACGGCCACGAACACCAGGATGCCGGTCGCGTAGTAGAGGTAGTCCATGGCTTACATCCTCTTTTGCACGGTGGGGTCGAAAATATTGTCGGCCATGGTGACGCCGAAGGTGCGCAGGCGCTCGCCGAAACGCGGCCGCACGCCGGTGGCGCTGAAGTAGCCCTGTACCGAACCGTCCTCGCCGACGCTGGTTTGCTTGAAGCAGAAGATTTCCTGCATGGTGATCATTTCGCCTTCCATGCCGGTGATTTCCTGGATCGACATCAGCTTGCGCTTGCCGTCGGTCAGGCGCGCCACCTGCACCACCACGCCGATGGCCGAGGAAATCTGCTGGCGCATGGCCTTCACCGGCAGGCCGGCGGCGCCCATGCTGATCATGTTTTCCAGGCGGGTCAGGGCGTCGCGCGGGGTGTTGGCGTGGATGGTGGCCATCGAGCCTTCGTGGCCGGTGTTCATGGCCTGCAGCATGTCCAGCGCCTCGGCGCCGCGCACCTCGCCCAGGATGATGCGGTCGGGGCGCATGCGCAGCGCATTGCGCACCAGGGAGCGCTGCGTCACCTCGCCCTTGCCTTCGATGTTCGGCGGGCGGGTTTCCAGGCGCACGATATGCGGTTGTTGCAGCTGCAGTTCGGCCGCGTCTTCGATGGTGACGATGCGCTCGCTGTGGTTGATGTAGCCGGAAATGGCGTTCAGCATGGTGGTCTTGCCGGAGCCGGTGCCGCCCGAGATCAGGATATTGACCTTGCTCTTGCCCAGCGCCTGCAGGATGGTGGCCATGGCTTCGGTCATCGAGTTAAAGCTGATCAGCTCCGTCAGGCCCAGCGGATCGGCCGAGAAGCGGCGGATCGAGAGCACCGGGCCGTCGATCGCCAGCGGTGGGATGATGGCGTTGACGCGCGAGCCGTCCGGCAGGCGCGCATCGACCATCGGGCTCGACTCGTCGATGCGGCGCCCTACGCGCGAGACGATCTTGTCGATGATCTTCATCAGGTGGGCGTCGTCGTTGAAGGTGACGGCGGTCAGTTCCAGGCAGCCTTTGCGCTCGACATACACCTGGCGCGCGCCGTTGACCAGGATGTCGGACACATTGGGATCGGCCAGCAGCGGTTCCAGCGGCCCGAAGCCCAGCACCTCGTACTGGATGTCGCGCGTCAGCGTGCGCCGCTCGCTGTCGTTGATCACCACCATGTTCTCTTCCAGCAGGCGCTCAACCAGGATCTTCAGCTCGTCGCGGATCTGGTCCTGGGTCAGGCGCTGCATGCTCTCCAGGTCGACCCGGTCGAGCAGGGTCTGGTGGATGCGGTGCTTCAGCTGCTGATAGGCGCGATTGTCGATCGCTTCCGCGTTGCGCAGTGTGGCGACGTTGCCGTTGACGGGTGGCGTGGCGCCAAGGCGGTTGCGGAGGGTCTGGGCTGGGATCTGCATGGTCTGCTCCATGGGCTGGGCTGGGGCGCGGGGCTAGGCGCGCTGGAGGATTCGGGAAAGCCAGCCGCGCGATTCGGTGTTGCTTTCGCCGGCCAGGGTACGCGCCAGGTCCTGTAGGGCCTTGGAGATGGGACTGGTGCGCTGCAGCTGCAGGATCGGCACGCCCTGGTTGACCGAGGCGGCGGCTGCTTCGTAATGGTTCGGGATGGTGCGGAACATCTCCATGCCGTAGGCTTGTTCGCAATCGCGCAGGCGGATGTCGCCGTTGTTCGAATGGCGGTTGACGATCAGGTGGATTTTGTCCTTGCGATAGTCAAGTGAGCGGAACACCTGCAGCAGGCGTTTGCCGTCGCGGATATACGGCAGCGTGGCCTGCAGGATGGGGAAGATCATGTCGGCCTGGTCCAGCGCGCGCACCGAGACGGCGTCCAGGCTGCGGCCGATATCGAGCAGCACGAAGTCGTAGTGCTGGCGCGCCAGGCGCAGCAGGGCGTCCACGTGCTCGGGATGCACGTCGTTGGCCTGGGTCGGGTCGTCCGGCGCCGCCAGCACGTGGAAGTTGGGCGTCACCTGCACCATGCTGGAAAACAGCAGCGAGGCGTCCAGGCGATGCATCTGCTGCGCCACGCTGGCGACGCTGGCGGCCGGGCGCTGGTCGGAGACGAACAGCGAGGCGTCGCCGAACTGCAGGTTGAAGTCGAACAGGGCCACTTTCTTGCCTTCCGCAGCGGCCAGGGCGTAACCCAGGTTGGCGGCCAGGAAGGTAGCGCCGCTGCCGCCTTTGCAGGAGATGAAGGCCAGCACCTTGCCCAGTGAACGGGCGCTGAAGTTGCGCTTTTCGTCGATGCGGCGTACGGCCGATTGCAGGGCGCTGCTTTCAATTGGCAGCGGGATTACTTCGCGCACGCCGGCACGCATTGCTTGCATCAGAAAATCGGGGGTCTGCTGCTGGCAGGCCAGGATGATGGACATGTCGGGGTGTTGCACGCTGAGCGTTTCCAACCGGTCCAGGTCATCGCCATTCAGCAGCGGCTGCGCAACCAGCAGCAAGTCCGGCCCGTCGCCTTCGAAGCGGGGCAGCTTGTCCAGCAGGCCGGGCAACACATCCACCTGGTCGGACTGGCTGCGCTCGCGCAGGATGCGGGCAATCTCGAACAGTTGCTTGTCGTTGCTGGAGATGGCGGTGATCTTCATGGCGGGACTCAGTTGGTAAAGCCGAGACTCTCGGCATACATGACAACCTTGGTGGACGGCATGGCGATATTCAGCACGCCGAACAGGCTGACCACGGGTACGAAGGTGACGTTGTCCAGCGACACACTGACGCTGTAGATGCAGTCGTTGACGCGCAGGGCGTCGTTGCAGGCCGACATATTGTCGCCCGCGTCCAGCGGCGTGTTGGTGACTTCATTGCCGGCCGCGTTCAGGTACTTGATGGTGATGTTGCTGGTACCGACTTCGGGCGCGGCGGGCACGCTGCTGCCGCCAAACAGGGCAATGGTCTTGATGGCGGCGGTCTGGTCGACCCAGCGGATCACCGCTTCGCGCGCGCCGCGGCGGGTGACTTCCTGCATGGTGTTGTACAGGTACATCATGCGGCCCAGTTCGACGATGCCCAGCACCAGGGTGAAGAACAACATGCTGATCAGCGCGAACTCGATAATCGCGGCGCCGCGCTGGTGGGCCAAGGGGGGCGGAAGGTGTGGACGATGTGGGCGTTGCATGGCGGGCCTCACAGCATGTGGCGCATGGTGGTGCGCGGGGTCAGGTTGATGACGCGCACGGCGTTGCCGATCAGGGGTACGGTCTGGCCGATGCTGACCGAGTAGCCGGTGATCTCCACCCGCACGCCGCCCAGGGTAGTCATGCCATCGGTGCAGGTGATGTCGTTGTAGCTGGCATCCAGGCAGGTCACCGTGACATAGGTGGAATTGAAGGTGTTCATGCCGGCGGCGACGGCGGCATTGGCCACCACGGCCTTGGCGGCCGGTACGCCGACCGAGTTGACGGTGGCGACCTTGGCCACGCTCATGGCGCGCGCGCCGTCGCGCGTGGCCTTGCTCAGGGCGTCGTAGAACCAGAAGGCGCGCCCGAGTTCAAAGATCCCGGCCAGCAGCACGACCAGGATGACGGCCACCAGCGCAAACTCGATCAGCGCGACGCCGGATTGCTTGTTTGTTGGACGGTGGGCCATGGCATTCACTTGTACAGTTTGACTTCGGACGAAGGCACTGGTTCCACCAGGCCGGTGAACTCAACGAACAATTTCTTTGGCGAGCCGCTGAAGTCGGCCTTTTTCTGCATGAAGAACTTGCCGATGCCGACCACGTTCATCCGGCCGCAGGCGCCACTGCCGACAGGCGGCGTGCGGCAGTCGATCAGCACGATGTTCAGGATGCGGCGGTCGGCCACGCCGGGACGTCCGCTCGGCGACAGGAAATAGTTGCTGTTGCCGGTCTGGTTGTAGGGCGCGGGCGGGTCGCTGGCGCTGAAGCCGTTGCCGACGGCGGTAGGGTAGTTGGCGTCGGTCAGGTATTCGGTCAGGCCGGCAGCAGCCTGGCCGTACATCAGCTTGTCGGTGCCGACCACGGTGCCAATCGTGCTATTGGCTTGCGCAGGTGTGATCAGGGTGCTGCCATTGCTTTGCACCGGGCGGCCGTAGGACCACAGCGGGCCATAGTTGGCGAATGGGGCCGGCGTACTGCCGCCGCTGGTCATGCGCGGCACCTGCAGCGTGGGCCAGATCTTGGCGCCGGCACTGGCGGTGTTGGCTTCGGCCGGGGTGGCATAGCGTGGCGTCGATAGAGAGCTGCTGGTGAGCGTCGAGATGCCCATCTGGCTGGGCAGGCTATTTGCTCCGGTCTCCATCCAGTCGATCGGCGGGGTGGTGGCGATGACGTTGCTGTTGTTATTCACGCATTCGGTGCCGCCGCCCTTGCATGGGTATTCCCGGATATTGACGTCCGGTGGGGCGGAGGCCGGGTCGCATTGCGAACCGCCGCTGTAGTCGTTGAAGCGCGAGTTGAGCGCCTTGTCCAGCGAGGCGGTCATGCCGGTATTGGTGTAGACCTGGCCGACGCCGGTGGGCAGCACGGCGCTATTGCCGACGCACATGAAGGGCGCGGTCACGTTGGCGGAGCTGTTGGCGGCATTGCAGGCGCCAGGTGGTGAGTTGATCGGGTTGATCTGGTAGGGATCGGAGGTGGCGCCGCCCAGCGAGCCCAGTTCGAATACATTGTAGGTGACACCACGGCGGAAGCCGTATTCCACCAGTTCGGTAAAGCTGCCGTAGTTATAGCTGGCGTTGCGGGTGGTCGGGTCGACCGCGCAAATACCGATCGGCGTCACGGTGTTGGTGTAGCGGCCCGCCACGGCGGAACCGTAGGTCTGGGTAGTGTTGCGGCCGGCCACGCGCATCAGGTAGGTATTGATGCTGGTGGAGGTGCCGCCGTAGCCGCCGGTGCGGGTATCGACTTCGACGAAGCTGCGGCCATTCGGATTGGCTTGCGTATCCGCCACCGTGTACCACGGGCCGTCGGGCGTGGGACCGAAGCGGAAATTGGCGTCCAGTAGCGTCATGGTGCTGCCGAAGTCGTAGCGGTTTTTCAGGGCCAGCGCCTTGCCGGTGGCGACCGCCTTGTTGACGCCCGCCGTGCTGTTGTCCAGGTCCTTGGCCGATGCCAGCGCGGAGGCGTCCGCCATGTTCTGCAGCTCGGATTTGACGATGTACAAGTGGCCCAGGTCCAACACCAGCCCGGCCACCGGGATCAGCACCAGCAGCATGAGCAAGCCCGTCATCACCGCGATGGCGCCGCGTTGCTGCTTGCGATACGTGCGATCAATGCGATTCAGGACGGGCTTGCGCATGGCGGTCTCCTATTTACCCAGTCCGATGGTGAAGCCGTTGGTTTTCTCGGGCGCCTTGTAGGACTTCACATACTGGTCGTAGCCCAGTTTGGCCTCGGCGGCGGGCATGCCGGCCGCCGTCGCCATATTGCGGTCGGCAGCGGGGTTGATGACCTGGGCATTTTTCATGTCGGTCAGCGACTGGCCCAGTACCTTGTCGGCATGCGGCGCCGGCACGCTGCAGGCGGCCAGGGTCAGGGGCAGCAGGGCGGTGCCAGCGGCGCGCAGGAAAGATCGGTTCATGGTGGACTCCTAGTTCACATCGAAGCCGCCGCTGCCGGCTGGCTTGGCGGGCTGGGGTTGTGCTTTGTTCTCTTGCGGCGGCGGGCCTTCCAGCTTGCCGTTCATGATGCGCGAGACGCGGCCCGGGTCGGTCACCTGGGCGGTCGGCAGGCGATCGGCGAAGTCAGGCGGCAGCGGCTTGACCAGGCGCGGCGTGATCACGAACACCAGTTCCGAGCGGTCGTTCTGGAAATCGTTGGAGCGGAACAGGGCACCCAGCACCGGCACTTCGCCCAGCACCGGCAAGGCTTTGATATTGGTGGTGGTGCTGTTTTTGATCAGGCCACCAATGGCGAAGCTCTGGCCGTCGTACAACTGCACCACGGTGGAGGCGCGGCGGGTGGTGAAGGAGGGCAGGATGGCGATGCCATTCACGCCGCTGGCCGAAATGCCCACGCCTTCCTTGTTCAGTTCCGACACTTCCGGCGCCACTTTCAGGTTGATGCGGCCGTCGGCCAGCACGGTCGGCGTGAACTTGACGGCCACGCCGAACTCTTTCTCCTCCAGCGTGACGCGGGTGAAGCCGCCTTCCGGCGTGGAGGAGACCGGGATGTAGATGCGGCCACCGGCCAGGAAGGATGCTTCCTGCCCGCTGATCGCCATCACATTCGGTTCGGCCAGCATCTTCACCAGGCCGTCGCGTTTTTGCGCGTCGATGGTGAGGAAGTTGCCGTTGCGCTTATTGAAGGCGTCCAGCAAACCCGGATTGCCGGTCAACAGGTTGGACAGCAGGGTATAGGTCCAGTTGCCGATGGCGTGGCTGGCGCCGAGGCTGGCCCCCAACTGGTCGACCAGCGACTTCGACACCTCGGCCACTTTCACTTCCAGCATCACCTGCTGCGGCGCCGCCACCGTCATCATGTTGATGATCTTGGTCGAGATGCCACCCTCACCCTGGACGTTGCCGCCGCCGCCGCTGGAGCTGCCGGCGCTGGCCGCGCCGGGGCCGCCGCCGGATGGGCGCGCGCGCGAGACGAAGGCATTGGCCAGTTGCAGCACGTGGTCGGCCATTACCACGTCCGGCACCACGCCGCTCAGCATGATGGAGTCGGCCGCCGGCGTCACCTTGACCATGCCTTTCTGGCCGGTCAGCTTGTCGATGCCCTCTTGCAGCGTCACCACGTCGGTGCTCACGGTGAGGTCGGCGATGATGGTGTCGCCGGTCCTTTGCCACAGGATCAGGTTGGTGGTGCCGACGGTGCGGCCCAGCATATACAGTTCTTTCGGATTGAGCAGGATCACGTCGGCAATGCGGGCATCGCCCACCGCCACCCGTGCAGCCGCGTGCTGCAGGCGCACGATGCTGGACTTGCCTTCGGCCAGTTGCATGGCCGGCGCCAGCTCGGTGCGGCCCTCGCTGACCGGCAGCGTGCCCGGCGCCTTGGCTTCCAGCGCCGGCTTGGCCCGGGCTTTGGCCTTGGGCTGCTGGGTCACCACGGCCGCTTCGGCTGCCACCTGGGCGGCGGCGGGCGTGCATAGGGCGGGCATGCCAAGCATTACGCCCAAGAGGGCCGGTACTGCGGTGCGAATCCGTTTCATGGGGAGGCTCCGTTCAGAATTGTTGGCTGCTGCGATCCAGTCCTTTGATGACTTCAACTTTTACTCCAGGCGGCGGCACGGTGGCCACCTTGCGTACCGGCGCCGGCTTGGGTGGCGGGGCCGCTGCGGCAGGCTTGGCGGCGGGTGCGGCGGCCACTTGCGGGCCCAGCAAGCTAGTCTTGGTGGCGCCGGTGGTCAGGGCCGGGTTCGGGTCGACCTGGTTGCGCAGCACCAGCGACAGGGCGCCCACGCTGCGCGCCAGGTCCAGCTTTTCCACTTGCTCCGGCGTCAGTTCCAGCGTGACGGCATTCACCACCTTCGGCTTGGTGTCGTCGCGCGAGGATTCCTGCGCCACCGCCAGCACCAGAATGCGTTCCAGGACGATCTTGGAGATGGTCGGATCCTTGTTGACGCGCGGGCCTTCTTCCTGTGTGTTGACCAGGATATCGACGTAGTTGCCGGGCAGGGCGAAGCCGGCCACACCCACCACGTCGTTCACGCGCACGGTCATGGCGCGCTTGCCCTCGGCCACCACCGCCGACAGGCCGCCCTGGGTGCCGGGCGGCGCCAGCTTCGCTTCCAGGATCGGTTCGCCGCGTGTGATGCTGCTTTTGGCGACGCGCGATTCAAGCTGCTTGTCGTCCTTGATGGCGCCGGGCGGCAGCACCGAAGCCGGCCAGTCCACCAGGCGCACCATATCGGGCGTGATGCGCGCGCCCAGGCTGATATCGACCTGCGCCACCGCCACCTTGGCGGTATTGCCGGTGGCCTGCGCGTTGATCCAGCGCGCCGCCACCACCACGGCCACGAAGGCCAGTCCAATGGCAACCACCATCATGATCATTGCTCGCGTGTTCCTCATGGTATTCCCCTAAGCCGCAAAGTAGTTATTCCAGGCCCACTCGAGCGATCCGATGTCGAGCGAGGGCAGGCGTCCTTCATAGGCGGCCAGGTCGCGCAGTTGCGAGATCAGGTCGCGTGGGTAGCAGGCCATCAGCGGCCGTTCCTGCAACTGGTGGTGGCGCATCAGCCAGGCAAAGGTTTCGGCGTCGAACTGCACCGAGTAGCGCTGGCATACCTGGCGGAACACGGTTTCATACTGCTCCGGCTGCAGCGGGCCGACGTGGATTTTGTAGCCCAGGCGGCGCAGGAAGGAGCCGTCGGCCAGCGCTTCGGGCGGCAGGTTGGAAGAGAAGATCACCACCACGTCGAATGGCACCGGGAACTTGTAGCCGTTTTGCAGCGACAGGTAATCCACCTGGCGGTCCATCGGCACGATCCAGCGGTTCATCAGCTCCACCGGCGAGCAGCGCTGGCGGCCCAGGTCGTCGATGATGAAGATGCCGCCGTTGGCCTTCAGGTGCGGCGGCGCCTGGTACAGGCGGGTGGTCGAATCGAAGCGCAGGTCCAGCATGTCCAGCGTCAGCTCGCCGCCGCAGATCACGGCCGGGCGCTGGCTGCGCACCCAACGCTGGTCGCGCGGCGTGCGGCGGTCGAACAGCATGCCGGGCGGCGCCGCGTCCTGCACGGCGGTGTGCACCACCGGGTCGAAGACGGGGATGATGTCGCCGTCCACCAGCAAGGCGTGCGGCACCGCGATCTGGCCGTTCAGCAGTCCGTTCAGGCGTTCCGCCAGGTAGGTCTTGCCGCTGCCGGCCGGGCCATGCACGAAGACGGCGCGGCCAGAGTTCATGGCGGCGCCCAACTGGTCCAGCACGGCGGCGCTGGCCACGATGCCGTCGAACACGCGACGGATGTCGTCGCGCTTGATGCGCATTTGTCCGATGCTATGGCCCCGCACGCGCTCCGCATAGTCGGCGAAGGTGACTGGCGCCGCGCCGGCATAGGCATCGCGCCGCACGAAGTCGGCGGCACGCGCACGCCCGGTGTCGGTCAGGTTGTAGACGATGTCGGCATCGGTGTTGCTGATCCCCTTGCGCATCATCTCGATCAGCTTCTCGGTACGCATGAAGGCGATCACCGGGTCCAGCACCGACAACGGCAGTTTAAGGTGGCTGGCCAGTTCGTTCAGCTTGATCTGGCCGCGCTGGTACAGGATTTTGCAGGTCAGCTCCACCAGCAGCAGGAAGGGCAGGCCGGTTTCCTCCACCGTGCGCGGGGCGGGCACGCGCAGCGGGTCGTCGGCCCAGGGGCGCTTGCTTGGTTCTTCAAAGTCGGCAGGCATGGCGGACCCCTCTCAATAAACCAGTGGCAGGACGCGATACTTCACGCGGCGCATATACAGCACGTAATCGCTGTCGCGCGACAGGAAACGCTCTTCGCGGTACAGGCGCGCCACCAGCAGGGCGGCGGCGGCCAGGCAGGCCAGGATGTTGCCGGTGCTGGTGTTGGACAAAACATAGCCCGCATAGCCCAGCAGGTAGCTGGCATACAGCGGATGGCGGATCACGCGGTACATGCCGCTGGTCTTGATCACGCGGCGCGCCGCCACCAGGCCAAAGCTGCGGTTGAGCGACAGCAGGCCGGCGATCTGGATGACGATAGCGGCCACCATCAGCACGCGCGCCGCCGGCAGCAAGGCCTGTTCGGCGGCCGGGATGAAGAGGAAGGGGGCGCCGGTGGACGCGATGGCCAGGGTCCAGTCCAGCGGCGAATGCGACACGGCCGCCGGTTCCGAGCGCAGCACGAAGAGCAGCGCCACCAGGGTTTCCGACGCCACGAACAGCAGGTAGCTCCAGTCGCCGCTGGCCTGGAAGGCGCGCCAGTGGGCCACCGAGAACAGCAGCCAGATGCAGGCCAGCGCGGTGGTGGCCAGCATATTGACGGCGCGCGAGCCGAGGATAGGGGAGGTGCTCATAACATACTCCAGCCAAAGAAACGTGTCAGCAACAGGTAGGCCACGGTGCCAGTGGCAATCGCGACCGCGTAGGGCAACTGGCCGGTGGCGGTGACCGGCGCCTCGATGCGGGCGCTGCCGCCCGACAGGCCGCGCAGCACGCTGCCCAGCACCATCACCTTGACGTTGCCAGTGACCTTGCGCAGGCTGCCCTGGAACAGCGCCACCAGCAGGGCCAGCACACCACCCGCAATCACGCTGGCAAGGCCGGCGCCCAGGGTGTCGAGCGGACCAAGGAAGGCGCCGATGGCGGCCATCAGCTTGACGTCGCCGGCGCCCATCGCGCCCAGCGCATACATCGGCAGCAGCAGCACCAGGCCGAGCGCCATGCCGGCCAGGCCTTTCAGGATGCCCAACGCGCCGAACGGCTCGCTGAACAGGCCCGCGCCCGGCGTCACTGTGGCCTGCAGCGCCAGGCCGGCCAGCAAACCCGCCAGCACCAGTTGGTTGGGGATGCGGCGGCTGCGGACATCGGTCGCCACCGCCCACGCCAGCAGGAGCGCCAGCAGCAGGGCGGGCACGGCGCTGCGCAGATCCATCATGGCGCGCTCCGTTGCACAATGCGGCCGCTGATATGCCAGATGATCCAGGCGCCCAGGCCGCCGACATAGCCGTCCAAGGCGTAGTGCCAGGCCAGGTGCACCGAACCGATCATGACCAGCGCGGCAAAAATGGTGAGGGCGATGCCGGCAGCGCGGTTCAGGCGCCATCCCAGCAGGGCCAGCAGCACGGCCGTGCCGACGTGCATGCTGGGCATGGCGGCAATGCTCAAGGCATTGTGGCCGGAGTTGGTGGTGTAGTCGGTCCACAGCATGTCCTGTACTTGCAGGGCCAGCACCGGGATGGTCTTGTCCGCATCGCGCAGCAACGCCATTTGCGCGGCGAAGGGATCGGCGCCGGCCACCACATTGCCGTAGAAGCAGGGACCGACCGAGGAGAAGAACAGCGCCAGGACATTCCCCAGCACGATCCAGCTCAGCACAAAGCTCAGCATGAACTGCATGCGCAGGGCGCGCCGCTCCATATTGAAGGCCAGCCAGTAAATGGTGGCGAACATGATGAAGAACCACAGGTGGTAGTTGTAGTTGACGATGGCCGTCATCAGCGGCGAGCCGAAGACCGGTTGCAGCCACTCCCATGGCTGGCGGCCGAAGTGCAGCCAGGCGTCGGCGGCGGCCAGGCGCGCATCCCAGGCGAAAGGCTGGAACATGGGCACGGCGGCTTTCACCACGGTGAAGCTGGCGGCGAACAAGGGAATGATGGTCAGCACCGGCACAGCGAACAGCAGGCGCTCCATGGTCAGGTAGGCGGCCAGGTGCTGGCGCAGGTAGCGCACCAGTTGCACCGGGCGCTTGATGACCATGACGTAAATCGTATAGCCGCACAGGGCGAACACCAGGCCCATGGCAAGGCTGCCAAGGTAGCCAGGCAGTTGCAGGTTCTGGCGGTATTTATCCGGAAAAGCCCAGCACAGGGCAAGCGCTGCACAGAAGTGGACGGCGACCACCGCCAGCAGCACGGCGTGCTCGCCGAACAGTTTGCGCAGCAGCAGGCTGCGGGCCGCGATGGGCGTGGTGAGGACGGCGCTCATGAGATGGCCTGGTCGACTTTGGAGGAGACATAATTGAAGAGGGCTTGCACCTGGGTGCCGACAAAGGTGATGCTCACGACGATGACTACCGTGATCAGGCCGGCCAGCAAGGCGTACTCGATGGCGGTGACAGCGCTGTCGTTCCGGATGAAGCGTTGGATGGGGTTCTTCACGATCATCCTCCCGAACAAGGGGAAAAAACACCCGGGAAAGTGGGGGATACTTCCCCGGGCACAGGCACGTTTTGCTTAGCTATTGGCGGTTTGCAGCTTGGTGCCGATCTTGTCGAAGGTTTTGTCCAGCTCGGTGCCGACCAGTTTTACGGCGGCGATGATCACGACGGCGATCAGGGCGGCGATCAGGCCGTATTCGATAGCGGTTACACCTTGTTCATCGCGGATGAAGTTTTGGATGGTTTTCATGATGATTCCTTTCGAGGTTTTTTAGATTAATTGCACCAAAGTGTTTGCAGCTCCACGGAACAAAGCCCGCGTTACCTGCCCTTTCCAAGCGCTAGAAGCACAATGATGCCGACGACAACTGTCAGTGAGGCTACAAGTACATATTCGTAAAACATGCCGCCCCGTTCATCGGTGATGAAGCTTGCGATTTCAGTTGGCGGTAATGGCTCACGCATTCTGTACTCCGGACATGGTTGTGTTGGCCTTGCCTGGTTCTAGTCTCAGCCGACATGTCTGCCGTGCTGATGAGTTCACTTTAGGCGTGGGGACTTTGACTTCCATCAAACATCTGTCCTTTTGTTGGCAGGACAGCTGTCACTTTTTTTGGTGACAATTCGGGACATTTGTCCCGGTTCAACGAAGATGTGTGGAGAGAAATATTTTGGGCGCTACTGTCCGTAGTGGGCAGCAGGCGAGGGGACTACTACAGGTCGGCCTGATCGAGGCGATGCTTGGTGGCGAACACGTACAGGTCCAGGCGATTCGACACACCCAGCTTGTGATAAATCGTGGTCAAATGGTTGCGCAAAGTGTGCTCGGAGATAAACAACTGTTGCGCCAAAGCCTTGTTTACGGCCCCCCCACCTGTTGCAATCAGGCTGCAAATACGCCTTTCCTTGGCGGTGAGCTGGGCAATCTTGTCCATATCCGGGTCCTGGCGCCGCGATGTTTGTGGATTGCGCATGGCTTCGAACACGCGGCTCAGCATGGGGCCGTCCAGCCACAGCTCACCTTCCTGGACTTTCTCGATGGCCTTGAGCACGGTTTCCGCCGGTTCGTCCTTGCTGACCACGCCGCGCGCGCCCAGCATGACGGCCTTGTCCAGCAATTCGCGGTCGCGCGTGCCCGACAACACCAGCACGCGCGCGCCAATGCAGCCGGCCAGCAGGCGCGGCATGATGTCCAGCGAGCAGGTGCCGCCCAGGTCGATATCGAGCAGGATCACATCCGGCACCACCTCGGCTGCCATGGCCAGCGCGCTGTCGCAATCGCGCGCCGTGCCGACCACGATCATATGCGTGGCCTCGCTTTCAATCAGCTTGCCAAGGCCCCAGAGCAGGGTCTTGTGGTCGTCGACCAGCATGATGCGGATTCGCTTATCTGCCTGTCCCATATGCACCTCACACCGGAATGACGATTTGGACTGCAGTATTGTTCTGGCGCCCGCGCTGCACGCGCGCCACACCCCCCAGGGCTGCGGCGCGTTCCGCGATCGAGCTAGGAGTAAAGTCTAGCACCGGCTGGCCCGAACATTCATTTTCAATCCGCACGGTCAGTTGGCCCGCCGTGCAGGCCAGTTCGATATAGCCATTGCGCGCCGTCGTATGCTTGCAGATATTGCTCATGCCCTCGTTTACGATCTGGAACACCTCGGCCGCCAGGCGATCGCTCATATGCAACTCGCCCTTGGTTTCCACATTGATGTGGACATCGTAAAACTGGCGCACCTGGGTCGCCTGGCGGCGCAGCGCGATCAGCAGTTCCGGCTCCTTCATTTCAAGGCCGCCGCGCAGGCTCTTGGCATAGTTGCGCAAATCGCGGATCACTTGCGACGTCATATCCAGCAGGTTATCCAGGTCCGGCACCAGCGGATTACCGGGATCGGCCTTCAGGCGGATGCCCGAGACCCCATGGCGCAAGCCGATATACGGCTGGATGGTGGTGTCGTGTAAATCGCGCGCGATACGCTCGCGCTCCCGCAGCACCGCCTCCGACGCCATGCGGTCCAGCAGTTCGATATTCTCGATGACCGGGAAGGCCTGGGCCGCGATCTGCAGCAGGAACAGCGCATCCGACTTGGAAAAGTGGTGGCGCTGAGACACCACGATCAGCCGCCCCGAACCGCGCCGCAGCGGCACCGGCACCACGATCAGCGACAGGGCATCGAGCAATTCCGCCAGGGTTTCGCCGTCCTCCGCTTGCTCCGGCACCCAGCGCTGGCGTCCCACATCGTAGCTTTTGAGCTGCATGGCGCGCCGCAGCCAGCGCCCGCGTGGCTGGCGCAGCAGCAAGATCGCGTCCACGCCGCACACCAACAGCGGCGCCGCCGCATCCTGCGCCAGGGTGCTGGCGTGGATCGGGCGCCCGGCATTGGCCGGATTGGACGCGCGCAAGGTCCAGATCGCCGCGCTGTGATCGTGCATCAGCAGGATGCAGCTATGGGCATGGTAGAACTGGCGCGTCTGTTCCAGCACGGAGCTGATGGTGCGGTCCACGCCAAAGCGCGGGTTCGACATCTGGCTGACGGCATGCATCAGCGCCATGCGCTGGCGCTGGATGGTGGCCATGCCGCCCCAGTGCGCGATCATATAGCCCAGGGCCAGCAGGAAGGTGGCGCGCAGCATCACCAGCGCCATCTCCGCCTCGCTATGCGTGTAGAGCGACGTGAAGGCGAAGGCCAGCGAAGCCACCATGGTGATGCGGGCGCCTTCCTCGAAGCCGTGGCTGAAAGCCGAGGTCAGGATCGCGAAGAAGAACAACAGGAAATAGAAGCTGGAATCGCCGCCGGTCACGTACACCATCAGGGTGAACCAGCCCACGTCCAGCCAGTACACCACCTTGCTGCGGATCAGGATGGCGCGGCTGGCCAGCAGCAGCAGGGTCACGCTTTGCAGGAAGTAGGCGAGAAAGACGCCCAGGGACAGGGCATCGGCCCGACCGGCCGGCTCCACCAGCAGGGTAAACAGGCAAGCCACGGCAAGCACCAGGCGCATCCAGCGCACCATGGAAGCATCCGAAGTGTCTTTCGGCAGGTTGGACTGCTGCGGGCCCTGGTTGATCACAGTGTCTCCGGCGCTTCTGTTGATTCCATGCTAAGAGAAGCGCCCAACCTTGTCCATCATCAGCATGTATTTCCGGTTGTTTTTTTGAAACGTTGCCCACCCTTGAAATCGGCCATGGCGGCCCCATGTGCTGCCCTTGGAAACATATCCACAAGACTACTGAGGTAAAAATGTCAGAAAATAAACAAACCATGGGGTTCCAGGCAGAAGTCAAGCAGCTGTTGCAGCTGATGATTCACTCCCTGTATTCGAACAAAGAAATCTTCCTGCGCGAGCTGGTCTCGAACGCCTCCGACGCCGCCGACAAGCTGCGGTTTGAAGCGATCAATAACGACGCCCTGTATGGCGACGAGCATGAACTGAAGATCCAGATCAGCTTCGATAAAGAAGCCCGCACCATCACCATTTCCGACAACGGCATCGGCATGAGCCGCGACGAGGCGATTTCCCACCTCGGCACCATCGCCAAGTCGGGCACCAAAGAGTTCTTCGGCCGCCTGTCCGGCGACCAGCAGAAGGACGCCGCCCTGATCGGCCAGTTCGGCGTCGGCTTCTACTCCGGCTTCATCGTGGCCGACAAGATCACCGTCGAATCGCGCCGCGCCGGCCTGGACGCTGCCGAAGGCGTGCGTTGGGAATCGGCGGGCGAGGGCGACTACTCGATCGAGCAGATCGAAAAAGCCGGCCGCGGCACCGACATCATCCTGCACCTGCGCGAAGGCGAAGACGAGCTGCTGAACGAATGGAAGCTCGAATCGATCATCCGCAAGTACTCCGACCACATTTCCCTGCCTATCCTGATGAAGAAGGAAGGCGCCGACGCGCCGGCCGCCATCAACCAGGCCAGCGCCCTGTGGGCCCGCAGCAAGAGCGAGATCACCCAGGAGCAGTACGACGAGTTCTACAAACACGTCTCGCACGATTTCGGCGCCCCGCTGACGCACACCCACAACCGGGTGGAAGGCCGCAGCGAATACACCCAGCTGCTGTACATCCCCGCCAAAGCCCCGTTCGACCTGTGGGACCGCAACAAGCGCGGCGGCATCAAGCTGTACGTCAAGCGCGTCTTCATCATGGACGACGCCGAGCAACTGATGCCGACCTACCTGCGCTTTGTGAAAGGCGTGATCGACTCGGCCGACCTGCCGCTGAACGTCTCGCGCGAGATTTTGCAGGAATCGCGCGACGTGAAAGCGATTCGCGAAGGCTCCACCAAACGCGTGCTCGGCATGCTGGAAGAACTGGCGAACGCCGACGAGCAAGAGAAGAAGGACAAATACGCCACCTTCTGGAATGAATTCGGCCAGGTGCTGAAAGAAGGCATCGGCGAAGACTTCGCCAACAAGGACCGCCTGGCCAAGCTGCTGCGCTTCGCGTCCACGGCGAACGAAGGCGACGAGCAGACCGTCTCGCTGGAAGCCTACATCGGCCGCATGAAGGAAGGCCAGGACAAGATCTTCTACGTCACCGCCGACAGCTTTGCCGCCGCCAAGAACTCGCCGCACCTGGAGATCTTCCGCAAGAAGGGTGTCGAAGTACTGCTGCTGACCGACCGCGTGGACGAATGGATGCTGTCCTTCCTGAACGACTTTGAAGGCAAGGAACTGCACTCCGTCGCCAAGGGCGGCCTCGACCTGGGCGGCATGGAAGACGAAGCTGAGAAGAAGGAACACGCCGAGACCGAGACCCAGTACCAGGAACTGGTAGGCAAGATGACGGAAGCACTGGCCGACAAAGCCAAGGAAGTGCGCGTCACCTTCCGCCTGACCG
This sequence comes from Massilia sp. SR12, assembly GCA_046523935.1. Classification (GTDB taxonomy): domain Bacteria; phylum Pseudomonadota; class Gammaproteobacteria; order Burkholderiales; family Burkholderiaceae_D; genus Rugamonas. Next base: position 384,370 of record CP159586.1, read on the forward strand.
ACTCCCCAGCCTGCCTGGTGGCCGACGAGCACGAATTGTCCGGCAACCTGCTGCGCATGTTGAAGGCAGCCGGCCAGAGCGCACCCGAGTCCAAGCCCATCCTCGAAATCAACCCGCAGCATCCCCTGGTGACGCGCTTGAAATACGAAGACAGCGCCGGCGACAAGTTCAAAGACTGGGCCCATATCCTGTTCGACCAAGCGTTGCTGGCCGAAGGCGGCACCTTGACCGACCCCGCCTCCTTCGTCAAACGCATGAACGAAATGCTGCTGTCAAAGTAAGCCGGCGACGAGCAAAAACCGGTGCCAGGTCTGTCATTCGGACATCCGAACCGAATGATTGATAAATCTCAAAGCGCAAAAACTGCGGTTTTTGCGCTTTGAGAAAAGTCAAAGAAACTGCTTGAGTGTCCGAATGACAGACCTGGCACCGGTTTTGGCACCGGTTTTAGCGCCTGTCGATGTAATGCAACAAAAGGGGCTGCGGCTCCTTTTTTTATTGTTGTTTGTTGCTACTATCGGGGCATGCTTGTCTCCGTCTGCATCCCCACTTATCAGGGCGCTGCCTACTTAGGGCAGGCTATCGATTCGGTACTGACCCAGACCCAGGGCGATTTTGAGCTGCTCATCGTCGATAACCATTCCACCGATGGCACCGAGGAATTGGTCGCCGTTTACTCCGATCCGCGTATCCGCTTCTTGCGCAACGAGCGCAACCTGGGGGCGGAGGCCAATTGGAATCGCTGCCTTGCCGAGGCGCGCGGGACCTATGTCAAGCTCCTTCCACACGATGATTTGCTGGCGCCGGATTGCCTGCGGCAGCAAGTGGCTGCGCTGGAACGAGACCCGCGCCTGGCGCTGGCTTTTTGCGCGCGCACGGTCTTGGATGGGGCGGGGCGGCCGCTAATGCAGCGCGGCTACGGGCGCGCTGGCGATGGGCAGGTGCCGGCTGCTGTCCTGCGCCGCCAGTGCCTGCGCCGTGGTACCAACCTGCTGGGCGAGCCGGGGGCGGTGCTGTTTCGCCGTTCGCTGGCGCAGAAGGTGGGGGGCTTTGATGGCGAAATCGGCTATGTGATCGATCTGGATTATTGGTTCCGCCTTCTGCAGCATGGGGATGCCTGGTATTGCGCGGCGCCCTTGGCGTGCTTCCGGGTTACCGCTGGTTCGTGGAGCGCGCAGATCGGGCGTAGCCAGGGCGAGGCTTTCCGCCGCTTCCTGCGCAAGGTGGGGGCGCGCGGTTTCGATCTGCTGGCGGGGAGCGTGATGGCGCGGGTGAATAACCTGCTGCGGATGGCGTTTTACCGCTTCGGCGTGCGGGCATGAACGCGGCGTGGGCGCTGTGGCAACGGCGCTGGCTGCGGTTCCTGCTGGTGGGTGGCGTTAATACGTTGGCGAGCTATGCGGTCTATGCGGCGCTGCTGTTTGCGGGGCTGCCGTATGCGCTGGCAAATCTCGGCGGACTGGTGTTCGGTATCGTGTTCAGCTTTCGCATGCATTCGGCCCTGGTGTTCGGGCAGTCGGGCGCGCGGCGCTTTCCTCGCTACCTGGCTGGCTGGGTGGTGTTGTATGGCGTGAATGTCCTGCTGATCGGCGGCTTTATGCGCCTGGGACTGGATGCGTATTGGGCCGGCGCTGTGGCGATCCCGCCGATGGCGTTGCTGTCTTACTTCGTTCAGAAGCGGTTTGTGTTTGGAGACCAGGCATGAGCGCAAAATTGGCAATCGTCGTTCCTTGCTATAACGAGGAGGAGGTTTTCCCGACCACCGTGGCGCGTTTGTTGGCGCTGCTCGATGGTTTGCAGGCGCGCGGTGCGGTGGCGCCGGATAGCTTTCTGCTGTTTGTGGATGACGGTAGCCGTGACGGCACGTGGGCGCTGATCGAGGAGCATACGGCGCGCGATCGTCGGGTGCATGGCCTGAAGCTGTCGCGCAATTGCGGTCACCAGAACGCTTTGCTGGCCGGGCTGGCGCTGGCGGATGCGGATGCCCTGGTGTCGATCGATGCCGACCTGCAGGATGATCCGGAAGTGATCACGGCCATGGTCGCGAAGTACCATGAAGGCTGTGAGGTGGTGTACGGCGTGCGCAATTCGCGCGCTTCGGATAGCGCCTTCAAGCGCGTGACGGCGCGCGGCTATTACCGCACCATGCAGCTGTTCGGGGTGGAGATCGTGTACGACCATGCGGACTTCCGTCTTTTGAGCAAACGCGTGGTGGTGCACCTGCAGGAGTATGCGGAGGTGAATATGTTCCTGCGCGCGGTGATCCCGCTGCTTGGCTTTCGCAGCGATATCGTCTATTACGAGCGGGCGCCGCGCTTTGCAGGCATTTCCAAGTACCCGCTGCGCAAGATGCTGGCCTTTGCCATCACGGGTGTCACGTCGTTCAGCGTGGCGCCGCTGCGCTTCATCACTTTGCTGGGCTTCCTGACCTTCATGTTCAGCTTTGTCATGGTGTTCTGGGTGCTGTACGGGAAACTCATGCACGGCAATGTGATTCCTGGTTGGGCGTCGTCGGTGATTCCGATTTACTTCCTGGGCGGGGCGCAGTTGCTGAGTATCGGTGTGCTGGGCGAGTATGTGGCGAAGATCTACCTGGAGAGCAAACGGCGCCCGCGCTACATCGTGGAGAAGCAGGTATGAGCGCGATGCCGGAGGAGTTGGCGGCGCGCGCCGGCCACGACGACTCGGCTCCGCGTTGGCTGCGGCTGGGGCCCTGGGCATTGGGGGCGCTGACTTTGGCTTGCGGGCTGGCGGCGAACTTTTTCTATGTCTTGAACCACGATGTGTCCTATCTGCTGTACATCGCGGGGCGGATCTTGCAGGGGGCGACCCTGTATGTGGACCTGCCGGAGATCAACCCGCCCCTGATCGTCTGGCTTAATATGCCGGTGGCCTGGCTGGCACAGGCTTTGGGCGTGCCTGATCCGCAGGTGCTGCGGGTGCTGCTGCTGGCGCTGGGTTGCGCGGTGGTGGCGTGGTCCGGCGCTATCCTGCGCGGCTGGCTGGCGCGTCCGATGCTGGTGGCGTGGTTGGTGGCGGCGCTGTATGTGGTGATGCTGTTGCCGGGTTATGCCTTCGGTCAGCGCGAGCACATTGCTTTGATGTGCGCTTTGCCCTACATGGGGGAGGCGGCGCGCCGCGTTGACGGCCAGCCCGTCGGGCGCGCCATGCATTTTGGCGTGGCGGCGCTGGCCAGCCTTGGCATGGCGATCAAGCCGCATTTCCTGCTGGCAGCCTTGCTGGTGGAGGCCTTTGCCTGGTGGCGTCAGCGCCGGCTGGCGCCGGGCTGCTTGCTGGCGGCGGCGCTGTTGCTGGCCTACCTGGGCGCGGTGCTGCTGTTCGCGCCGGGCTATCGCGACATGCTGCGGCTCCTGGCGGGCGGCTATTGGGCGAATTCCGGCTGGCTGGTTTTCCTGCGCCAGCCCTATTTTTATGCGACGCTGGTTTTGCTTGGACTGGCCGCCGCGTCGCGGGTTGATGCGCGCACACTGCCGCGCGTGCTGCTGCTGGCCAGTGCGGGATTTGCGGCGGCGGCACTGATCCAGCACAAGGGCTGGCCTTACCACTGGTTGCCGGCCTTGTCGCTGGCCTGGCTGGCTTTCGCGCTGGGCATCGCGCAGGCGACGCGCCAGCGCCACTGGCAGGGGCATGCCCTGGCGCCGCTGATTGTCAGCACGGCGGTGGCGCTGGCGTCGTTGCTGGCGTTGGCGGTGGCGGTCAGCAAGGGGCGTGTGTCGAACCCGAATCCAAGCCAGCTGGCACCCCTCATCCGCGAGCTGGGAGGTGGGCCGGTGATTGTGTTCTCCAATTTCGAGGCGTCCTTCCCTTTGGTGACGGAGCGGGGCATTGGCTCGTCCACGCGGTTCCCGACCATGACCATCGTCGGCGCCATGGAGCAGGGTGGCAACGCGGCGTCCATCGCCTGGGTGCGGCGCACTTTTGCGGAGGACTTCTACCGCAAGCCGCCGCGCCTGCTCTTGATCGAAACCCGGGAGGATGGCCGGCCGATTGTCGATTTTGTCGCCTATTTCGGGCGCGATGTGCCAGAGCTGCAACAGTATCGGCTGGTACGTCGTACGCCGCGCTTCATGGTATTGGCGGCGCCGCGTGAGATTTGGTGAGACTTTAAGTAGTTTCAGAAGTCATAATCAAAGCACACCCGCACCTGCGAGGATTGCATGACGGACGTTCGCAAGCTGCGTATCCTGATTGTCGACGACCAGAGCGCCCAGACCGGCGCGCTGTGCGATGTGCTGCGCCAGTACCAGTACGAGGCGGAGGGATGCGCGAGTGCCGAGGCGGCGCAGCAGCGCCTGCAGACGCACAGCTATGACTTGATGCTGTCCGACCTGAACATGCCGGGGCTGGACGGTATCAGCCTGGTGAAGGCGGCGCTGCAGCGCGACCCCGACCTGGCTTGTATCATCATGACCGGCGAGGGCAGCATCGCCTCCGCCGTGCGCGCCATGCAGGCCGGCGCCCTCGATTACATTGTCAAACCCTTTAAGGCGTCCTCGCTGCTGCCGGTGCTGGCGCGCGCCCAGGCTACGCGCGCCCTGCGCATCGCCAACGCGGAGCTGGAGCGCCAGCTGCGCCTGAACGTGATCGAGCTGGCGGAGGCCAACTACCGGCTGGAACAGGCGCGCACCGCTGCCGAACATGCGAGTACGGAGAAGTCGCGCTTCCTGTCGAATATGAGTCACGAGCTGCGCACGCCGCTGAACGGCATCCTCGGTTTTGCGCAAATCCTGGCGGCGGACAAGCTGCCCGCCACCCAGCTGGAGAAACAGCGTTTCGCGCGCAATATCGTGCAGTCGGGCCAGCACCTGCTTAAGCTGGTCAATGAAATCCTCGACCTGGCGCGCATCGAGGCGGGTAAAGTGCCGCTGGCTTTGGAGGCGGTCGACCTGCCCACCGTGCTGCAGGAGTGCCGCATGATGGTGACGCCGCTGGCCGCCAAGCGCGATATCAGCCTGGGGTTCGGCGCGGTGCCGCAGCAGCGCCTGCGCGCCGACCGCACACGCCTGGTGCAGGTGCTGATTAATCTTTTATCCAACGCCATCAAGTACAACCGCGAGCAGGGCAAGGTTGCGGTGGTCTGCATTGAAACGGAGGGCAAGCGCTTGCGTATCTCTGTCACCGACACCGGGCCGGGGCTGGAACCGGACCAGGTATTGCATATTTTCCAGCCATTCAGCCGCTTGGGGCGCGACGAGGAAGTGGAGGGCAGCGGCCTTGGCCTGGCCCTGACGCGGCGCGTGGTGGAGGCCATGCAGGGCGATATCGGGGTCGATAGCACGCCTGGCCAGGGCAGTACCTTCTGGGTCGAGCTGCCCTTGGCGCAGGAAACGTCGCAACAGGTGCAGCATGCGTAGCCGCAGCATGCAGGTGCTGGCGGTGTTGTTCCTGCTGCTGGCGCTGGGTGTGGCCTGGTTGTGGCAGCAGCGCCGCCTGCCTGCCATGGCGGCGGAGAAGCTGGTGATCGCCGCCAATACGGAATATGTGGGCGTGTGTGCCGTGGTGGTGGCGCAGGAGCGCGGCTTCTTTGCGGCGCAGGGCTTACAGGTGCAGGTACTGCCTTTTTCGAGCGGCAAAGCGTCGCTGCAGGCGGTCCTGGATGGCAAAGCCGACTTGGCGACAGTGGCGGATATCCCCATCGTGTATGCGGCCATGGATGGTTTGCCGGTCAAGGTGCTGGCCACCCTGTTCCGTTCCGGCACGGACCACGGCATTCTCGGCCGGCGCGACCACGGGGTGGTGACGCCGGCCAGCCTGAAGGGCAAGCGTATCGGTGTGACGCAAGGTACCTCGGGTCATTTCACGCTCGATGTGTTCCTGAACTGGCAGCGCATGGAAGGGCGCGATGTCACCATGGTGAACTACAAACCGGAGGAGCTGGGGCCGGCCTTGCAGCGCGGCGATGTCGATGCGATTTCGGGCTGGGAACCGTTCCTGGGGGCGACGCGCAAGCAGTTGGGCGATGCGGCGGTCAGCTTCTCCGGCGACCAGGCGTACGAAAGCATCTACAACCTGGTCGCGCTGCGGCGCTATACCACGGAGAAGCCAGCCCTGATCCGGCGCGCGCTGCAGGCGCTGGACGATGCGTCATCCTACTGCGAGCGCTCGCCGCAGGAAGTGCACGGCATCCTGCCGGCCATCGCGCGCCTGGAGCGCGACGAAGTGCTGGCGGCGTGGCCGGCCTACCACTTCGGCCTGGAGCTGGACCAGTCGCTGTTGCTGGCGCTGGAGGACCGCGCGCGTTGGGCCATCCGCAACCGCCTGGCCGGTTCGCGCGACATGCCCAATTTTCTTGATAATATGTACCTGGAGGGGCTGGGTCAGGTGCGGCCGGCGGCCGTCACGGTGATCCATTAGCCGCCTATGAAAATCATTACCCGCCTTAAGTGGGCCCAGTGGCTGTGCCTGGCCGGTGTCGCGATTGCGGTGCTGCTGATGCTGGGCGCTACGCGCCAGGTGCGGCAGGAGTTGCAGCGCAATGAACGCGCCGGCGAAATCGTTTCCGGCGTGGTGTCGCTGCGCTACCTGTCGCTTGAATTCGCGCAGACTCAGGAAAGGCGCGCCCACGTGCAGTGGCAGTTGCGCAAGGAGTCGTTGCAAGGCTTGATCCTGCGCGGCGGCGTGTTCCGCGACCGCGACGAGGAGCGGCTGTTGCAGGATCTGCAGCGCAACTTGCCGCTGCTGGCGCGCCATTTCACCGAGCTGGTGCTGGTGCGGCAGGAGCTGCGTGGCGATCCGGAGAAAGTGGAAGTGCTGCGCCAGCTTGAGGCGCGCCTGTTCGGGCAACTGATGTCGCGCACGCAGGTGATGATCAGTGATGCCGAGGAGCTGGCGCGGCGCAGCCGGCAAGGCGTGCTGGAGGCGCAGCAGAATGCGTCCATGGTGGCGGCGAGCCTTGGCCTGCTATTGGCGCTGACGGTGCTGGGTGCGCTGGCCATGACGATCCGCAGCGTGGCCCACCCATTGGAGCGTCTGCGGCACGGGGCCGAGCAGGTGGGGGCGGGCAAACTGGACTTCCGCATGAACTGGAAGGCGGTGGATGAGGTGGGCGACCTGGCGCGCGCCTTCGACACCATGACCGAGCGCTTGCGCAACACCACCGTCTCGCGCGATGAACTGGTGCATGCCAATGCGGCTCTGCACGACGAAATGGAAGTGCGCCAGGCCGCTGAACTGAAAGTGCAGGCGCAGTTGGCCCGTCTCAGCCTGCTGCACCAGATGACGCGCTCGATCGGCGAGCGGCAGGATTTGCGCAGCATCCTGCAGGTCCTGGTGCGCAATCTGGAAGACCAACTGCCGGTGGACTTTGCCTGTGTTTTCCTGCTGCAGGATGGCGTGCTGGAAGCCAGTTGCGTCGGCATGGGCAATGCCCTGCTGCCGGACGATGCGGCGCTGAAGGAGGGGGCCCAGGTCTCGATCGACAACAACGGCCTGTCGCGCTGCGTGAAAGGGCAGCTGGTGTATGAACCGGACATCAGCGACTCTGCCTATCCCTTCCCGCAGCGCATGGCGCGCGGCGGGCTGGCGTCCCTGGTGCTGGCGCCGCTGCAAGCGGAAAGCGTGGTGTTCGGGGTGCTGGCGGTGGCGCGGGAGGCGTCCAATGCCTTTGCCAGCGGCGAGTGCGAATTCCTGCGCCAGCTCAGTGAGCATGCGGCGCTGGCGGCGCGCCAGGCGCAGTTGTACGGCGCGCTGCAGCAGGCCTATCATACGCTGCACGCCACACAGCAGTCGGTCACGCGCGAGGAGCGCCTGCGCGCGCTGGGGCAGATGGCCAGTGGCATTGCGCACGATATCAATAACGCCATTTCGCCGGTGGCCCTGTACACCGAGGCCTTGCTGGAAACCGAGACGGGGCTGAGCGCCTCCGGTCGCAACAACCTGCAGGTGATTGCGCGCGCCATCGACGATGTGGCGGCCACCGTGGCGCGCATGCGCGAGCTGTATCGCCGGCGCGAACCGCAGGTGGAGCTGGGGGCTGTGAGCCTGAACGTGCTGGCGCAGCAGGTGGCTGACCTGACGCGCGCGCGCTGGAGCGATATGCCGCAGCAGCGTGGGGTCTTCATCAATATGAAGCTGGAGCTGGCGCCCGGCCTGCCTACCATCATGGGCGCCGACAGCGAGATCCGCGAGGCGCTCACCAACCTGGTGTTCAATGCGGTGGACGCCATGCCGGAGGGCGGCACCCTGACCCTGCGCACGCGCAGCACCGGCGAGCATGTGCTGGTGGAGGTGGCGGACAGCGGCATCGGCATGGACGAAGCGACGCGCCGCCATTGCCTTGATCCCTTCTTCACCACCAAAGGGGAGCGCGGCAGCGGCCTGGGGCTGGCCACCGTCAACTCGATGGCAGAGCGGCATAGCGCCGTGGTGCAGGTGGAATCGGCGCTGGGCGTGGGCACCACGGTGTCGCTGGTCTTCCCACTGCTGCAGGCGCATCCCGTCATGCCGCCGCTGGAAACCCCGGCCGCCAGCGTGCCGATTGCCGAGTCCATGCGCTTGCTGGTGATCGATGATGATCCGGCAGTGCTGGCCTCCATGCGCGCTATCTTGCAGCGCGACGGGCACGAGGTGGTGGCGGCCGACGGCGGCGCCGCCGGCATCGAACAATTCCGCTTGGCGCAAGCGGCCAGCCGGCCGTTCGACGTGGTGTTTAGCGACCTGGGCATGCCGCATGTCGACGGCCGCAAGGTGGCGGCCAGCATCAAGGAAATGTCGCCGGCCACGCCGGTGATCCTGGTCACGGGCTGGGGCCAGCGCCTGATTCCCGAGGGCGATGTGGACGCCAAACCGGCCAGCGTGGACGAGGTGCTGAGCAAGCCGCCGCGCGTGCGCGAACTGCGCGAGGTCCTGCTGAAAGTGCTCAAGGTCGGGTATAGTCCCGTGCATGACTGACGAAATCGCTTTCGCCGCGCAGCGCGCGCGGCTGTTCGCCATCGCCTACCGCATGCTCGGCATCCGCGCCGATGCCGAGGACGTGGTGCAGGATGCCTGGCTGCGCTGGCAGGGCGCCGACACGCGCGGCGTGCAATCGGCGGAAGCCTGGCTGGTGACGGTGGTGACCCGCCTCGCCATCGACCGCCTGCGCGCCGCTATCGCCGAGCGCGAAGCCTATGAGGGACTGTGGCTGCCCGAACCCCTGGTGGCCATCGACCAGGAAACGCCGGAAGTCCAGGCGGAGCGCGCCAGCGACCTGTCCCTGGCCTATATGTGGATGCTGGAGCGCCTGGGCCCCGAGGAGCGCGCCGCCTTCCTGCTGCGCCAGGTGTTCGATTACGACTACGCGGAAGTGGCTGAACAGCTCGGCAAGTCGGAGGCGGCCTGCCGCCAGATGGTGAGCCGGGCCGGCGAACGCGTGCAAAAGCCGCAATCGCGTTTCGACGTGGCGCCGGACACCCATCGCCAACTACTGCAGCGTTTCGTGGCAGCCGCCGCCACGGGCGAGAAGGCCGCCGTGCGCGCCTTGCTGGCGGAGGACCTGGAGCTGGTGGGCGATGGCGGCGGCAAGGTCAAGTCCTTCGGCATCGTGATTACCGATCCGGACAAGATTGCCGCTTTGTATGCTGGCATGCACAAGCTGGGCGCCATCGAGTACCGCCCGGCCATGGTCAACGGCGAGCCGGGTTTGCTGCGCTTTGTCGACGGCCAGTTGGAGTCGGCCCAGGGCTTCCTGAGCGACGGCCAGCGCATCACCGGCATCTATGTGGTGCGTAATCCCGATAAATTGGCAGGGGTATTGCACTAAGCTGTCACAAACGGCGGGGCTGTTCCGTCTAATGGATAAGAAGGCCGCAAGGTGCGGTCTTCGCCATAGACTGAAAAGGACTTGCCATGAGCACCCTGCGTTACAACTTCTACAAACTTTCCCCGCAATCGTTCCAGAAGCTGCTGGCCCTGTCGGATGGACTGAACCGCGAACTCTTGGGGCGCAAGCTGGTGGACCTGCTGCTGTTGCGTGTTTCACAGATCAATGGCTGCGGCTTCTGCATCGACATGCATTACCAGGACCTGCTGAAGATTGACGTCGACCCGCGCCACGTGAATGCGGTGGCGGGCTGGCGCGAGGCGCCGTTCTTCTCCGAACGCGAGCGCGCGGCCCTGGAGTGGGCGGAACTGATCAACGCGATTCCCGTGCGCGATCCGGACGACGCGGCCTTTGCCCGCCTGCAACAGCATTTCTCCGATGAAGAGATTTCGGAGCTGGGCTTTGTGGTGGCGGTCATCCGTTCCTGGAACATGCTGAACGTGGCCTCGCGCAACCCGATCCCGCGCTAAGCCTCATTCACCGGGCGCACGCCGCCGGCGCAGCAGGAGCAGGGGCAGGCCGGCCAGCAGTAGCACAGCTTGCCCCGGTTCAGGAATGGGCGCCAGGAAGCCGCGGATTTCCCCGCCCGGGTACTCGGTCGAATGGATGTTGAAGTAGGACGTGCCGGCGCCCAGCGCTGCCAGCAGGGCCGCTTCCGCCCCGGCGCTGGTGCCGCCGTTGTTGGTAATGAAGGCTGCGTTCCAGAACGAGTCGAGCGAGGTGTCGAAGACGGCGGCGTAGCTGCCGCTCGTGGCGCCGGCCGGAAAACCGGGGAAGGTCGGTAGCATGGTGGCCACGCCGGCATTGCCGACACCCGGCAGGGCGCTGCAGCAGTGGATGTGCGCGGCAGTGGTCCCGCCGAGCAGGCCGCTGAAGCTGGTGTCAATGCTCAGGTAATGGGCTGAAATGTCGAAGATGACGGTGATGCTGCCGCTGCCCGGCGAAGCATTGGGCGGGGCTTCCGCTGCGCCGCTCAGGCTGGCGGTGTAGGTGGCTGGATCGGCCTGCGCGGCGGCGCCGCCAATCAATAGGGCTGCCGTAAGCAGCCCTTGGCTCAGGTGGTTGTTCATATTGGCTCCTGGTAGTCCTGCGAGCCAATTGTCCGCCTATCGCTCGCTGGTGCGGCGCACGAATCCGAGCAGCAACTCCTCGCCTTCCGGCCAGGGGCCGTAGCCCGCGTCGCCATTGATATGGCCAGCATCGCCGAGCAGATGCAGCGCGCTGCCCCAGGCTTGCGCGAACTGGCGCGCGCGCTCGGTGCTGACGTAGATGTCGTTGCTGCTGGCCACCACGATGGACGGGAAGGGCAGGCGTGCCAGCTGCATCGGTTGGAAGCCGCTGGTGCAATCCGGGTAGGACGGCGCATCCACATCGCTTGGCGCCACCAGGAAAGCGCCGGCGATGCGTTGCGCGCCTTCCGGCGTCTGTGCGTGTTGGGCGGCCCACCAGGTCACCAGGGTGCAGGACAGGCTGTGCGCCGCCAGCACCGGCGGGCGCTCGCAGGCGGTGATGGCGGCATCGAGCTCGCGCACCCATTCCTCGCGGTCGGGTGTTTCCCAGTCGCGGTGCGGGGCGCGTTGCCAGCCGTGTTTTTGTTCCCAGTGGGTTTGCCAGTGCTGCGGGCCGGAATTCCACAGGCCCGCCAGGGTAAGGACACTCATTTCACATTCTTCATCAGGAAAGTGGATTGGCCGCAGCTCTTTTGCGAATACGCGATGGCTTCGGTCGAACAACTGCGGGATTTGCCATCCTTGGCGTAGCAGACGCGCGCTTCGCGCAGGAAGCGACCGCCGGAACCGCACACCGGCAGCACTGAATCTTTCGCCAGCCATGGATTGGCCTTGTGGAACTCCGCCTCGAACTGGCCGGGCGAGACGCGCACCGGTTGTTGCGGGCGGGCGAAGGCGGCCGGGATCTTCAGGCCATCCTTCAGCTTCGCGCTCAGGGACAGGTAGTCCTGCGGCGCCAGGCCGGAGCAGGTGCCGTGCTTGTTCCACTCGTGATGGAGCAACTTGGGCGCCGGATAAATACCTTCATACTTGTCGCGCAGCGCAGCCGGCATATTGACGCGGCCACAGCTCGCCGGATAACCGCGCTCGTGCTGCGGCCACAGCCCGTGCAGCACGAAGCCCAGTTGGCGTCCGGTGGCGCATTGCACCGGATCGTTTCCGCCGCGCCCGGCGCAATACTCTGGCGACCATGACAGCGACAGCACGTAGTAGTCAAACACACCAGGCTGGTCGCCACCGCGCGCCTGCGCCGGTGCGGTCCCGAAAATGGCTGCTGCGGCAAGCAGGGCCAAGGCCAGCGCACGCCGTGCGGTGGACAAGGATTGGGTCTTTACGGTGGCGGTCATAGGGCGGTCCTGAGGGCGAAGAGTTCGGGGAAGAGGACGACGTCGAGCATTTTGCGCAGGTAGGAAACGCCGGCGGTGCCGCCGGTGCCGGTCTTGAATCCGATCACGCGCTCGACCGTGGTGACGTGGCGGAAGCGCCAGAAGCGGAACGCGGTTTCCATGTCGACCAGTTTTTCGGCCAGCTCGTACAGGGCCCAGTGGCGGCTGGTGTCGCGGTAGACCTCAAGCCAGGCGTTCTGGACGGATTCGTTGGCGACCGTTGCCTGGGTCCAGTCGCCATCCAGGCGCGCGGCGTCAATCGTCAGGCCGTTGCGCGCCAGCAGGCGGATCGCTTCGTCGTACAGGGACGGCGAGCGCAGGGCGGTATCGAGGCGGGCGTGCGCTTCGGGCGCCTGCTCGTGCACGGCCAGCATATTGGCGTTCTTGTTACCGAGGATGAACTCGATCTCGCGGTACTGGTGCGACTGGAAGCCGGAGGAGGAGGCCAGGTAAGGACGGATGGCGGTGTATTCGGGCGGCGTCATGGTCGCCAGCACGTCCCAGGCGTGCACCAGCTGGTCCATGATACGCGCCACGCGGGCCAGCATCTTGAAGGCGGGCGGCAGGTCATTGCTGCGGATATGCTCGCACACGGCGTGCAACTCGTGCAGCATGAGTTTCATCCACAGTTCGCTGGTCTGGTGCTGCACGATGAACAGCATCTCGTTGTGGTTGGGCGAGAGCGGGTGCTGGGCACTGAGGATCTTCTCCAGGCCCAGGTAATCGCCGTAGCTCATGGACTTGGAGAAGTCCATCTGTGCGCCATGCCATTCGGCGCCGGGTTTCTTTTGTTCGGTCATGGTATTCAGGTCACGGCGCCACGGGCGGCGCTGATGTCGTAGGTTTTATCGTCCAGGATCTGCTTGAGGATTTCCACGGCGTCCCACACGTCGGCAAAGCTGGTGTAGAGCGGGGTGAAGCCAAAGCGCATGATCTCCGGCTCGCGGTAATCGCCGATCACGCCGCGCGCGATCAGGGCTTGCATCACGGCGTAGCCGTGCGGGTGGGTGAAGCTCACTTGCGAGCCGCGCCGTGCGTGCTCGCGCGGGGTCACCAGGCCCAGTGGGTGACTGGCGCAGCGCTGTTCCACCAGGTCGATGAAGAGGTCGGTCAGGGCCAGCGACTTGGCGCGGATGGTGGCCATATCGGTTTGCGCGAACAGGTCCAGGCCACATTCCACCATCGCCAGGGAGGTGATGGGCTGGGTGCCGCACAGGGCGCGGCCGATGCCGCTGGTCGGGGCGAAGTCGGGCGCCATGGCGAACGGGTTGGCGTGGCCCCACCAGCCGGATAGCGGCTGGCTGAATTTTTCCTGGCGGCGTTGCGGGACCCAGATGAAGGCCGGCGCACCGGGGCCGCCGTTCAGGTATTTATAAGTGCAGCCGACGGCATAGTCGGCGCCGTCGCCGTGCAGGTCGAGCGGGACGGCGCCGGCGGAATGCGCCAGGTCCCAGACGATGAGGGCGCCGTGCTGGTGGGCGAGGGCGCTCATGGCGGCCATGTCGTGCTGGTAGCCGGTGCGGTAGTTGACGTGGGTCAGCATGACGACGGCTGTCTCGCCGTTGATGGCGCCGGCCAGTTGCTCGGGGCTGTCGACCAGGCGCACTTCGTAGCCGCGATCGAGCCAACTGGTCAGGCCTTGGGCCATATAGATGTCGGTCGGGAAGTTGGAGCGCTCGGTGATGATGATTTTGCGGCCTGGCGCGGCGCTGGCCTGGTCGTGCAGGGCGGCGGCCAGGGCTTTGAACAGGTTGATGGAGGTGGTGTCGGTGACGACCACTTCGCCGCTTTTTGCGCCGAGCAGGGGAGCCAGCTTGTTGCCTAGGCGTTTGGGCATTTCGAACCAGCCGGCGCTGTTCCAGCTGGTGATCAGGTCTTTACCCCATTCCCTGGCGATGACGTCGGTGGCGCGGGTGAGGGCGGCTTTGGGACGGGCGCCTAAAGAGTTGCCATCCAGGTAAATAACACCGGCGGGCAGGTCGAACTGCTCGCGCAGCGGCGCCAGGGTGTCCACGGCATCGCGGGCCAGGCAGTCGGGGCGGGAAATCATCGGGGTTTCCTTGAGGCTTAAAGAAAGTGAGATTGTAGCAACGTTTGCTTGTTTAAAACCGGGAAACCAGGGCCTAGCCGGCCGCGTGGCCCAAAGGGCCGGACCCTGCTGTTCGCCGCGACCGGCAGGGTCCGGCCCTTTCGGGCCGTACCCTGGTTTGTTGGTTTGGCGGTTTAAGTCATTGATTTATAAGGATTAAAAATTTTTTCAAATATTTTTTCAAAAAACCCTAAAGTTCCCCCAACCCCCGCCGTTACCAATCTTAGAAGCCCGGTAAAAGGCTTGCTGTTCGGCAGTTTGAGTTAGGCGAAAAAAACTTAAAATTTTTTGCTGAAAACCCTAAAGTTCCTCAAAACCCTGCCGTTACCAGTTTAGATGTCGCAAAAAAGCCTCTCCGCGCCATCGCATTTTTACCCTCGGCTCCTGAATTTTGGCGAGCTGAAACACCCCGCAAACCCGCGCCAATACTGGTGTTGTCCCTCTATGGGCAGCGCTCTGTAGGACAAAATCCTACGGGGTCCCTTCGCCTATTCCCGACCGAAAATACGGATTCCCGCCTCTTTGTGGTTTTAAGCCTGTCCAGCAGAATGTGTCTCAACGGCAACGAACCTTTGCGTTGCAAGCTGAAACCGACAGGAGATGGACATGACTGCAAACGATATGATGGCTGAAATCCGCGATGCGAACCTGAGCTACCTGATGCTGGCTCAGCAGATGATCCGCGCCGACAAAGTCACCGCCATCTTCCGCCTGGGTATCTCGGCTGACATCGCCGACCTGATCGAAGGCATGAGCAATGCCCAGATCCTGAAACTGGCTGGCGGCAATATGATGCTGGCGCGTTTCCGCTTCGACGACAGCGCCATCCTCGGCATGCTGACCAATTACAATAAAGACCGTTCCCTGGCCCAGTCCCACGCCGCCATCCTGATGGCCGGCCAGGCTGTCGAAGAAATCGCTTAAGGAGCGGATCATGACCAAGAAGAGTGTGGTGTCCGAGGCGCAGGAAATCCAGCTGGCCATCGAGCTGATCAACCTGGGCGCCCGCCTGCAGTTACTGGAAACCGAAGTCTCGCTGTCGCGCGAGCGCCTGCTCAAGCTGTACAAGGAGCTGCGCGGCGTGTCGCCACCGAAAGGCATGCTGCCTTTCTCGACCGACTGGTTCCTGACCTGGCAGCCGAACATCCACTCGTCGCTGTTCATGAATATCCATAATTTCCTGGTCGAGCACGCGGGCGCCAACGGCATCCATGCCGTGATGAAGGCCTACCAGCTCTACCTGGAACAAATGCCGCCGGCGCCGGGCGAGGAGCCACTGCTCTCGCTGACCCGCGCCTGGACCCTGGTCAAATTCGCCGGCAGCAATATGCTGCAGCTCAAGCCTTGCACCTGCTGCAAGGGCAAGTTCGTGGTCGATGCCATGGACCTGAACCGCGACTACAAGTGCGGCCTGTGCCACATGCCTTCGCGCGCCGGCAAAACCCGCAAGGCCAAGGATGCCGCCGCCCTCGAAGCGCTCGCTGCTTAAAATTCCCGCCCTCCAGGCGCTGCTGGTTCAGGCCGGCGCGCTGCTGCCATGCGCCGCGCTGACGGTTGGCGCTGACGTGGCCGGCATTAGCCTGACCCTGCTGCACGGCGCACTGTTGCAAGGCCTGCTGGCGGCAACGCTCAGCTGGAAGCTGGGCCTGGCCCGCTGGTGGTTGCCGATCCAGCTCTTGTTCCCCATCGCCTTGCTGGCCGGCCTGGCCCTGCACTTGCCGCCTTGGCTGGCGGGCGTTGCCTTCCTCATCCTGCTGGGCTGGTACTGGTCTACCTATCGCACCCAAGTTCCCTACTACCCCTCCAACCGCGAGGTCTGGCAAGCCGTGCTGGCGCAACTGCCGCAGGGCAGGGCCTTGCGCGTGATTGATATCGGCAGCGGCCTGGGTGGGTTCACCCTGCACCTGGCTGCCGCGCGCACCGACTCAGAAGTAACTGGTATTGAACTGGCCCCAGTGCCATGGCTGGTGTCGCGCCTGCGCGCCAGGCTCTCCGGCAGCCGCGCGCGCTTTGAACGCGGCGATTATGAGCAGCTCGACTTCGCGCAGTACGACCTGGTCTTTGCTTATCTCTCGCCGGCCGCCATGCCCGCCCTGTGGCGCAAGGCGCAGCGCGAGATGCGGCCCGGTACTTTGCTGGCCAGTTACGAATTTGAGATTCCAGCGCCAAACGGCGTCAAGACCATCCTTACCACAGAGGGTGGGCCGCCACTCTATATAAGAGAGATTTAGAGGCAGTTTTCCTTGCCGCAGAGGCGTCTTCACGTTATTGTAGTTCCACTGTGGAATATTATTGCTTTTAACTAGCTTTCGAGGAGTCGGCGCGCTTGTTAGTCATCATTGGATACGTCATTGTCGTCGCATCGGTTTTCGGCGGCTTCGCGCTTAGTGGCGGCCACCTTGCCTCCCTGTTCCAGCCGCTCGAACTGCTGATGATTGGCGGTGCGGCGGCGGGCGCCTTCTTTGTCGGTAACAACGGCAAGGCGATCAAGGCCACCCTGGGCGCCATCCCCGGCCTGTTCAAGGGTTCGCGCTACACCAAGGACCTGTACATGGAATTGATGTCGCTGCTGTTCGACGTCCTGTCCAAGGTCCGCAAGGAAGGCCTGATGTCGATCGAAGGCGATATCGAAAAGCCGGAAGACAGCCCGCTGTTCAGCAAATACCCTTCGGTGCTGGAAGACCACCATATCGTCGAGTTCATGACCGACTACCTGCGCCTTATGGTGTCGGGCAATATGGATGCCTTCCAGATCGAAAACCTGATGGACAACGAAATTGACACCCACCACCAGGAAGGCCACGTGCCGGCCCATTGCATCGCCAAGCTGGGCGATGGCTTGCCGGCCTTCGGTATCGTGGCGGCGGTGATGGGCGTGGTGCACACCATGGAGTCGGTGGGTATCCCGCCGTCCGAGCTGGGCATCCTGATTGCGAAAGCGCTGGTCGGTACCTTCCTCGGTATTTTGCTGGCGTATGGTTTCGTTGGCCCGCTGGCCAGCCTGCTGGAGCAGAAGCTGGAAGAGTCGACCAAGATGTTCCAATGCGTAAAAGTGACGCTGCTGGCCAGCCTGAATGGCTACGCCCCAGCCCTGGCAGTGGAGTTTGGCCGCAAGGTGCTGTACTCGACCGAGCGCCCGAGCTTTGCCGAGCTGGAAGAGCACATCAAGAAATCAAAGTCGAAGTAATGGAAGCGAGGACCAGTCATGGCTGAAGAAGGCCTGCGGCCCATTGTCGTCAAAAAGATCAAAAAGGGCGGAGGCGGCCATCACGGCGGCGCCTGGAAGATCGCTTACGCCGACTTTGTGACGGCGATGATGGCGTTCTTCCTGCTGATGTGGCTTTTGGGCTCCACCACCAAGGGTGATCTGAACGGGATTTCCGAGTACTTCAAGACGCCGCTGAAAGTGGCCATGCAGGGCGGCTCGGGCAGCGGCGACAGTTCTTCGGTGATCCAGGGCGGCGGCCAGGACCTGTCGCGCAAGACCGGCCAGGTGAAGATGGCGGAAGACCCGCAACAGAGCAAGACGTACAACCTGGATGCGGCGAAGAAGGCGATGGAGGCGGAAGAGAAGTCGCGCTTGCAAGCCCTGCGCACGCGCATCGAGATGACCATCGACACCAGCGCCGAGCTGAAAAAATTCAAGGAGCAGCTGCTGCTGGACTTCACCAGCGAAGGCTTGCGGATCCAGATCGTAGACTTGCAGAACCGCCCCATGTTCAGCGGCGGCAAGGCCGACCTGCAACCGTATGCGCGTGAAATCCTGGAGGCTATCGCCCCGGCGCTGAACGATGTGCCGAACAAGATCGGCCTGTCCGGCCACACCGACTCCACCCCATATTTCACGGAAACGGGGTACAGTAACTGGGAGTTGTCGGCCGACCGCGCCAATGCCTCGCGCCGCGCCCTGGTGCATGGCGGCCTGGCCGATAACAAGATGCTGCGCGTGGTGGGCCTGGCCGGTGCCGCCCACCTGGACCGCCAGGATCCGTTCAACCCGATCAACCGCCGCATCAGCATCATCGTGATGAACAAGAAGACGGAAGAAAACGTGCTGCGTGACGGCGGCAAGCTGCAGATCGGCGGCGAAGCGGAGGCGGCGCCCGTTGCGGCCCCGGCCCCCGCCGGGAAGAAATAATAGAGACAGTTATGACGAGAAAGAAAATCCTTGGCTCCCATGTGAAACGGCTGCTGTCCGGCGTGTCGGACCATGGCCGGCGCCACCTGACGGAAGTCGAGACCGACCTGCTGCAGACCAATCTGCTGCTGGAAGAGGCAATCGAGAAATTGACCCGCAACTTCATGGCGATCCATGAGGCGGTCAGCGCGCAGCAGGCGACCATCGAGCTGTTGCTGCAGGGCGGCGAGCCTGCGCCCGAGGACAAGGCGCGCTTGCAAGAGATGAATGAACAGGTGAGCGGCTATGTGAATGCCGCCATCACCAGCATGCAGTTCCAGGACATGACCAGCCAGTTGATCGATCGCACGCTGAAGCGCGTGACCGGCCTGCGCGAATTCCTGGGCACGCTGGGGGCGCACGGCGCCGAAGTGGTGCCGGAATCGGGTAGCGACGAGATTGTCGAGCTGCTCAGCAAGGTGAGCATGGCGCTGGCGATCCAAAGCCTGGAGCTGCGCAGCGTGCTGCGCAAGGCGGTCAGCCAGAAGCACCTGGAAAGCGGCGACATCGAACTGTTCTGAATACGATAAAAATTTTACTTAGTGAGATAAAGAGATGGCTAAAACAATTCTTGCAGTCGACGATTCCAGCTCGCTGCGCCAGATGGTGGCATTCAGCCTGAAGGCCGCTGGCTACCAGGTGGTGGAAGCGGTCGACGGACAGGACGGCCTGGAAAAGGCCAAGCTGCAAACCGTGGACCTGGTGCTGACCGACCAGAACATGCCGCGCATGGACGGCCTGCAGCTGATCAAGCTGCTGCGCGAACAGCCGGCCTACGCCAAGGTGCCGATCCTGATGCTGACCACCGAGTCGTCCGATGAGATGAAAGCCAAGGGCCGCGCTGCCGGCGCCAATGGCTGGCTGGTCAAGCCGTTCGACCCGCAACGTCTGATTGAGGTAGTGAAGAAGGTCATTGGCTGATTAAGGGGTATGGCATGACCATCGATATTAGCCAGTTCTACCAGGTCTTCTTCGATGAAGCGGAAGAACTGCTGGCTGAAATGGAGCGTCTGCTGCTTGGCGTCGATGTAGCGTCTCCCAGCGACGAAGACTTGAATGCAATTTTCCGTACCGCGCACTCGGTGAAGGGCGGCGCGTCCACGTTCGGCGTAACCGACATGAGCGAAATCACGCACGTGCTGGAGACGCTGCTGGACCGCATCCGCAAGGGCGAAATGGCCCTGACCTCGACCCACGTGGACGCCTTCCTGGCGGCCAAGGACATCCTGAAGATGCAGCTGGACGGGCACCGCCTGGGCAGCGCCGTCGACCAGGAGGCCGTGGGCGACGTGCGCATGATGCTGCAGGAGCTGGCGCAAGACGTGCATATTGAAGCGATGGCGCCGGTGGCGTCGGGCTTCAGCACGCCGGAAGTGCACGCGGTGGACCACAGCGGCGGCAAGCGTTACCGCCTGGAGCTGCCGCCCATGGTGCACCGCGAGGTGGAGGCACTGGCGGCCGAACTGGGCCTGATGGGCCACGTCGAGCTGATGCCGCTGGACGCCGAGCGCCACGCGATGGTGGTCACCACCCACGAGTCGCTGGACGATATCGTGGCGATCTGCTCCTTCGTGATCGAGGCCGACCAGATGCAGGTGAGCGAACTGCCGGCCCTGAGCCCGACCCAGGCCGCGCGCGAGAACGCCGAGCGCGCGCGCAAGGAAGCGGACATGGGCTACGGCTTCTTCGACCCGCTGCCACCGGGCGGCGCAGCGCCGACGGCCGCCGCGCCGGCGGCCGTGCCGAGCGACGGCGAAGGCTACGGCTTCTTCCAGCCGCTGGACGAAATCCGCTCCAACGCGGCCGGTGCCACCGAGGACGCGCGCGGCTACGGCTTCTTCGAGCCGCTCGACGTGATCCGCGCCAAGGCCGGCATCAAGGACGCGCCACCGGAAGTGGCCAAGCCGAGCGAGGAGCAGGAGAAGAAAGCGGCCCGCAAGGAAGCGGAAAAGCAGGCCCACGCGCCGGCCGGCGCCGAGTCGTCCTCGATCCGCGTGTCGATCGAGAAGGTCGACCAGCTGATCAACCTGGTGGGCGAGCTGGTGATCACGCAAGCCATGATCGAGCAGCGCGCCAGCACCATCGACCCGGTGCTGCACGAAAAGCTCCTGAGCGGCATTTCCCAGCTCACGCGCAATACGCGCGACCTGCAGGAATCGGTGATGTCGATCCGCATGATGCCGATGGACTTCGTGTTCTCGCGCTTCCCGCGCATGGTGCGCGACCTGGCCACCAAACTGGGCAAGAAGGTCGATTTCGTCACCAGCGGCGCCGCCACGGAACTGGACAAGGGCCTGATCGAGCGTATTGTCGATCCGCTGACCCACCTGGTGCGCAATTCGATCGACCACGGCATTGAAATGCCGGACGTGCGGCGCGCCGCCGGCAAGACCGAGTCCGGTCGCCTGTTCCTGTCCGCCTCGCACCAGGGCGGCAGCATCATCATCGAGGTGTCGGACGATGGCGGTGGCTTGAACCGCGATAAGATTTTGGCGAAAGCGCGCCAGAGCGGTCTGCCGCTTACCGATAATATGAGCGATGCCGAGGTCTGGCAGCTGATCTTCGCGCCGGGCTTCTCGACGGCGGAGCAGGTGACCGACGTTTCGGGCCGTGGCGTCGGCATGGACGTGGTCAAGCGCAATATCAGCGCCATGGGCGGCACGGTTGATATCCGTTCCGCCAAGGGCTTTGGCACCACCATGTCGATTTCGCTGCCCTTGACCCTGGCGATCCTGGACGGCATGCTGATCCAGACCGGCGAGGAGGTGTACATCCTGCCGCTCGGTTACGTGCTGGAGTCTTTGCAGCCGGCGCCGGCGGACGTGAAGGAAATCAGCGGCAAGGGCCGCGTGGTCAAGGTGCGCGGCGAATACCTGCCGCTGGTGCCGCTGTACCAGATTTTCGACATCGAGCCGCGCTACACCGACCCGTGCCAGGGCATCCTGGTGATCGTTGAAACCGAAGGCAAGAAAGCCTGCCTGTTCGTGGACGAACTGGTGGGCCAGCAGCAGGTGGTGGTGAAGAACCTGGAATCGAATTACCGCAAGGTGACCGGCATTTCCGGCGCCACCATCCTGGGCGACGGCGGCGTGTCGCTGATCCTGGACGTGACGGCGCTGGTGCGCTCCTCGCGCCAGCTGGTTGACGAATCAAACTTAGTGAAGGAAGAACCATGAGCGAAGCAGAAAACGCAGGCGCTGCCTCCCAGGAGTACCTGGCGTTCAAGCTGGGTGCCGAGGAATACGGCATCGACATCCTGAAAGTGCAGGAAATCCGCGGCTACGAGGCGGTGACCCGCATCGCCAACGCGCCGGAGTTCATCAAAGGCGTGATCAACCTGCGCGGCATCATCATCCCGGTGGTGGACATGCGCATCAAATTCAACCTCGGCGAGCCGGTGTACGACCAGTTCACCGTGGTGATTATCCTGAACATCAGCGGCCGCGTGGTCGGCATGGTGGTGGACTCGGTGTCGGATGTGACGACGCTGACGCCAGACCAGATCAAGGCGACGCCGGACATGGGCACCGCCTTCAGCGCGGAGTACATGATCGGCCTCGGCACCATCGATGAGCGTATGCTGATCCTGGTGGATATCCAGCGCCTGATGTCCAGCCCGGAAATGGGCTTGAGCGAAAAACTCGCGGCTTGATCCGCACCCCGGGGTGCACCCCGCGCACCGGTTATAAATATAGTCAGCAATCACAGGTTACAAATAGGGAGATAACATAAAATGAACGTGCGCGAATTCAAGATAGGCACGCGGCTTGGTTTCGGTTTTGGGGTGATCCTGCTGATTTTGGTCGGCACGGTATTGCTGACCAACGTGCTGAACTATCGCAATAAATCAGCCTTGATGACCGGCCTGGACCTGGCGGGCGCCAAGGAACTGCAGGCGCAGGGCATGAAGAGCGCCATGCTGGAAACCGGTATCGCCATGCGCAATATCGGCCTGCAGTCGGACGTGAGCCTGATGCAGAAGGAAGAAGAGAAGGTCAAGGCCAACCGCACCCGCTACGACGCGGCGCGCACCAAGCTGCAGGGCCTGGGCCTGAACGACGCCGAGAAGAAGGCCTTGAGCGACATCGCCGCGCTGCAAAACGACGTGGACGCCGCCTTCAAGGAGGCGATGGGCCAGATCATGGCCTTCAACGCCGAGGGCGCGGCCAAGGTGATTGCCGGCCGCATCGACCCGCTCAACCAGCAGGCGCTGACGGCGCTGAACAAGCTGGTGGAAATGCAGGAGCAGGCCATCGCCAAATTCAAGGAAGACTCCAATAAGGCCGACCGCACCCTGACCATGTGGATGGTGGTGTTGGCTGCCGTGGCGGTCGGCGTGGGCGTGCTGTGCGCCCTGGTCATCACCCGCTCCATCACCGGCCCGCTGTCGGGCGCGGTGGAGGTGGCGCAGAAAGTGGCGGCCGGCGAGCTGACCTCGCAAGTGACGGTGGAAGGCAAGGATGAAACTTCGGAGCTGCTGCAGGCGCTGAAAGACATGAACGACAGCCTGGTGAAGACCGTGGGCCAGGTGCGCACCGCCACCGACACCATCACCACTGCTTCGCAGGAAATCGCGACCGGTAATGCCGACCTGTCGGCCCGCACCGAATCGCAGGCATCCTCGCTGGAGGAAACCGCGTCCTCGATGGAAAACCTGACTTCTACCGTGAAGCAGAACGCCGACAACGCGCGCCAGGCCAACCAACTGGCGGTGTCCGCCTCCTCGGTGGCGGTGAAGGGCGGCACGGTGGTGGCGCAGGTGGTTGACACCATGGGCTCGATCAAGGAATCGTCCAGCAAGATCGTGGACATCATCGGCGTGATCGACGGCATCGCCTTCCAGACCAATATCCTGGCGCTGAATGCGGCGGTGGAAGCGGCGCGCGCCGGCGAGCAAGGCCGTGGCTTTGCCGTGGTGGCGTCGGAAGTGCGCAACCTGGCGCAGCGCTCCGCTGCGGCAGCCAAGGAAATCAAACACCTGATCGACGATTCGGTGACCAAGGTCGACAACGGTGGCCGCCTGGTCGACGAAGCCGGCCAGACCATGGGCCTGATCGTGACCTCGATCAAGCAGGTGGCCGACATCATGGGCGAAATCACCGCCGCCACCCTGGAGCAGAGCCACGGCATTGAGGAAGTGAATGCCGCCATCGGCCAGATGGACGAAATGACGCAGCAGAATGCCGCCCTGGTGGAAGAAGCCGCCGCCGCCGCTGAATCGATGCAGGAGCAGGCCACCAGCCTGGCGCATGCCGTATCGATCTTCAAGCTGGCCGGTGACGAATTTGCCCAGCGTGCCGCAGCGCCGCTGCGCAAGCCGAAAGCAGCCGCGCCGGCACGCAGCACCGCCGTGGTGCCGGCACCAGCGGCAGAACCCAAACAGCCGCCGAAGAAGCTGGCGACAGCCGCGCCATCCGGCGACGACTGGGAAGAGTTTTAATGTAGTTCATAGCGGAGGCCACACATATGGCGCTGACCAGAGAGACCGTGAAAGAGTTTGATTTCAACGGCAAGGATTTTGAACGGGTCCGCGCGATGATATACAAGCGGGCCGGCATTGCGCTGGCCGATAGCAAGCAGGAAATGGTTTACAGCCGACTGGCGCGACGCTTGCGCGCCACCGGCATCAACTCCTTCGTACGTTACCTGGACGACCTGGAAGCAGGGCGCATGGGCAACGGCGAATGGGAGGCGTTCACCAACGCACTGACGACCAACCTGACGTCGTTCTTCCGCGAATCGCACCACTTCCCCCTGCTGGCCGAGCATATCAAGGCGCGGCGTGGGGAGCCGATCAACATCTGGTGCTCCGCCAGTTCCACTGGCGAAGAACCGTATTCGATTGCCATCACCTGCTGCGAAGCGTTCAATACGCTGACACCGCCGGTGCATATCCTGGCGACAGACATCGACACCAATGTGCTGGCCACGGCCGCGCAAGGGGTCTACCCGATGGAGCGCATCGAGAAACTGTCGGCCGAACAGCAACGCCGCTTCTTCATGAAGGGGCGCGGCGCCAACGAAGGCATGGCGCGCGTGCGGCAGGAACTGCGCCAGCTGATCACTTACCGGCAGCTCAACCTGCTGGACGAGAAATGGGACATCCGCCCCGGCTTTGACGTTATCTTCTGCCGCAATGTGATGATCTATTTCGACAAGGACACGCAGCGCAAGATTCTCAAGCGCTTCGTGCCCCTGATGAAGCCGGACGCCCTGCTGTTTGCCGGGCATTCGGAAAACTTCCTTTACGTGTCCGACGCTTTGAAGTTGCGTGGCAAGACCGTTTATGAGCTGGACGAGCGTAAGCTTGGTGCCGGCCACGCAGCAGCACAACGATAGTGAGCATGACATGGACAAAGAACATTTCGCCACCAACGTCTACTACGACAGGACGTTCGACTGCGACGCGGCCAAGATCCTGCCGGGTGAGTACTACTACACCCACAAGGAGATGCTGATTGTCACCGTGCTGGGGTCCTGCGTCTCGGCCTGCATCCGCGACCGCGTGACGGGGGTGGGCGGCATGAATCACTTCATGCTGCCGGACGGCGGCTCGGACGCCGGCAGTCCGGTGTCGGCTTCGGCCCGCTACGGCACCTACGCCATGGAAGTGCTGATCAACGATTTGCTGAAAGCCGGCGCCCGGCGCGACAACCTGGAAGCCAAGGTGTTCGGCGGCGGCGCCGTGCTGAAGGGCTTCACCGCCATCAACGTCGGCGAGCGCAATGCGGCCTTCGTGCAGACCTTCCTCAAGAACGAGAAGATCCGCATCGTGGCCGAAGACCTGAATGATATTTACCCGCGCAAGGTGTACTACTTTCCGCGCACCGGCAAGGTGCTGGTGAAAAAACTGATGCAAACCCATAACGACACCTTGGCGCAACGTGAAAACGAGTACGCCACCCGCCTGAAAGCGAAACCGGTGGCGGGCGAAGTCGAGCTGTTCTGAGAAACTAGGTACGAAAAATGAACAAGATTAAAGTCCTGATTTGCGACGATTCGGCGCTGATCCGCAGCGTGATGAGCGAGATCATCAAGAGCCAGCCCGACATGGAAGTAGTGGGCGTGGCGCCCGACCCGCTGGTGGCGCGCGACCTGATCAAGCAAACCAATCCCGACGTGCTGACGCTGGACGTCGAGATGCCGAAGATGGACGGCCTCGATTTCCTTGAGCGCCTGATGCGCCTGCGCCCGATGCCGGTGGTGATGGTGTCCTCGCTGACCGAGCGCGGCTCCGAAATCACCTTGCGCGCGCTGGAGCTGGGCGCGGTCGATTTCGTCACCAAGCCCAAGATTTCGATCCAGAGCGGGATGCGCGAATACACCGACCTGATCGCCGACAAGATCCGCGCCGCCGCCAAGGCCAAGGTGCGGGCGCGCACCCTGCCGGCCGCCGGTGCCGCCGGCGAGGGTAGTGTGGCGCTGCCGCAATTACGGAATCCCCTGATGTCTTCGGAAAAACTGATTATTGTCGGGGCCTCGACGGGCGGCACGGAAGCCATCCGCGAATTCCTGATGCAAATGCCGTCGGACTGCCCCGGCATCCTGATTACGCAACACATGCCGGAAGGCTTCACCAAGTCCTTCGCCAAGCGCCTGGACTCGCTGTGCAAGATCTCCGTAGTCGAATCGCAGGGCAACGAGCGTGTGCTGCCGGGCCACGCCTACATCGCCCCTGGCCATTCGCACCTGCTGCTGGCGCGTTCCGGCGCCAACTATATGACCAAACTGGACCAGGGCGAGCCGGTCAACCGGCATCGCCCCTCGGTCGATGTGCTGTTCCGTTCCGCTGCACAAAACGCCGGTAAGAACGCGGTTGGGGTTATCCTGACCGGCATGGGCAAGGATGGCGCGGTCGGCATGCTGGAGATGAAGAACGCCGGAGCGTATAATTTCGCGCAGGACGAAGCCAGCTGTGTGGTGTTCGGCATGCCACGCGAGGCAATTGCCGTCGGCGCCACGCACGAAGTTGGAGCATTGCAGGCCTTGCCGGCCATGGTTCTGGGCTATTTGGCCCAGCATGGCTCGCGCGCACTGCGTGTTTGACGGGATTGATACGGTTTTGGGGTAGTTTGTTCGCCTTGGAGCAACGAAAATGCTATCCTACAACTTGCTGGGAACACCACTTTAATTAATAACCGCGTAAGTAGAAACAACGGAGCAATTCATGGCTGATCCAAAGATGAAATTTTTGGTTGTTGACGATTTTTCGACGATGCGTCGCATCGTACGAAATCTCTTGAAGGAACTGGGTTATGCCAACGTGGACGAGGCAGAAGACGGCGTGATGGCGCTGGCTAAACTGCGCGCGGAGCAATTCGACTTCGTGGTCTCCGACTGGAACATGCCGAATATGGATGGTCTGACCATGCTGCAGAACATTCGTGCCGACCCCGCACTGGCCAAGCTGCCGGTGCTGATGGTGACCGCCGAGGCGAAAAAGGAAAACATCATCGCGGCTGCGCAAGCAGGCGCCAATGGCTATGTGGTGAAACCGTTCACCGCCGCCACCCTGGACGAAAAGCTGAACAAGATCTTCGAGAAACTCGGGGCTTGATCCGGCCGCATCATCCTGTCGGGCTGGCCGCTTTGGCGGCTGGCCCGTTTGCACTCACCGGCGGCAGCCATGACCGCCGCTGCTCTATCCTGAGCCACGCATAAGACCACGTATGCATCAGACACACTTCCTGGTTCGCGAACCCTTGCTCGACCCCGAGCAGAGCGTGGTAGGTTACGAACTCACCTGGCAGCAGGAAACTGCCACCCATATCCCTTCGCAGGCGGAGCTGGAAGACCTGGTCGGCTTTGTCGCCGGACAAGTGAACCATCCCGACCACGGCTGGCTGCTCAAGCAAAAGACCCTGTTCCTGCAGGCTGTGCCGGGCATGCTGTCCACCGATTCCCTGTTCGATATGCCGCCGGAGCACACGGTGCTGTCGATCAAGACTTCCGAACTCGCCAATCCCACTACGCTGGCTGCCGTGCAAGGCTTGCGCGCGGGCGGTGTTGGTATTTTGCTGCGCGAAGCCGACCTGGCGCGCGTGGGCAGCCGCCTGGGCACGATTTGCTCGTATGTCGAAGTGCGCTTTACCGGCGCCGATGTGGCAACGCAGGCGCGCACTTATTCGCAATTGAAGACCTCGAATATCCGCATGGTGGGCCGTCCGGTCACCACCTGGGCCGATTTCGACGCCTGCGCCGCGCTCGGGCTGGACGCCTTCGTCGGCAAGCTGCACCTGACGCCGCGCCCCGGTTCGGAAGGCGCCGGCCTGAACCCCTCGCAAACCATCATCCTGCAGCTGATGCAGATGGTGAACGCCAATGCCGAGGTGGTGCAGATCGAGAACGTGCTGAAGCGCGACGCCGCGCTGTCGTACAAGCTGCTGCGCTATATCAACTCCGCCGGTTTCGGCGCGGGGCGCGAAGTGCAATCGTTGAAGCAGGCCATCCAGTTGCTAGGTTACCAGCCGATGTACCGCTGGCTGACCTTGTTGCTGGCGACGGCTTCGACTTCCGGCTTCTCGCCGGTGCTGTTGGAAACCGCCGTGGTACGCGGCCGCTTAGCCGAGCTGCTGGGCCAAAAAGCCCTGGGCAAAGCCGACGCCGAGAATATTTTCGTGGCCGGCATGTTCTCGCTGCTCGACCGTCTGCTGGGCATACCGATGAAAGAGGTGCTGGAAACCATCCAGCTGAACGAAGAAGTGGTGAAAGCCCTGCTGACACGCGGCGGCAAATACGGCCCCTTCCTCGCCTTGGCCGAAGCCTGCGAGCTGAACAGCAACCTGGTCAGCAGCCTGGCCGGCACCCTGTCGCTAACGCCCGAAGACGTCAACAAAGCCCACCTCTCCGCGTTAGCCTGGACCCAAAGCGTCACCACCTAAGAAAAAATGTCCGTCCTGGGGTCAGGAAGAAAAGTGGACATTGTCCACTTTTCTTCCTGACCCCAGGACGGACAAATTAGATTTCGAGGTTGTCGATCAGGCGGGTGGTGCCGAGCTTGGCGGCGGCCAGTACGACCAGCTTTTCGCCTTGCGCGATATCGCCAGCATTCGGCGGTTGCAGGTCGTTGCGCTTGCGGATCGAGATGTAATCCGGCTTCCAGCCGCGCGCGGCCAGTTCGTCCATGGCTTTGTGTTCGAGCTGGAATACGTCGAGGTGGCCGGAGCGCACTTCGTCGGCTACCTGGTTCAGCACGCGGTACAGCGCCGGCGCTTCGGTGCGCTCATCCGCCGACAAATACATATTGCGCGACGACAGCGCCAGGCCATCATCCGCGCGGTAGGTCTCGGCCGCGATGATTTCGGTCGGCATCCCCAACTGGCGCGCCATATTGCGCACAATCATCAGCTGCTGGTAATCCTTCTTGCCGAACACGGCCACCTTCGGTTGCACGCAGGAGAACAGCTTGGTCACCACGGTGCACACGCCGCCGAAGAAACCAGGGCGGAATTCACCCTCCAGTGTATTGCCCAGGCCATCCGGCGGCTGCACGCGGTATTCCTGTGGCTCCGGGTACATATCCTTTTCGGTCGGCGCGAACAGCACGTACACGCCTTCCTTCTCCAGCTTCTCCACGTCGGCCTGGAAGGTGCGCGGGTACTTGTCGAAGTCCTCGTTCGGGCCGAACTGCAGGCGGTTGACGAAGATGGATGCCACCACCGGGTCACCATGCTTGCGCGCCAGGCGCATCAGCGACAGGTGGCCTTCGTGCAGGTTGCCCATGGTTGGCACGAATGCGGTGCGCAACTGGCCGCTGAGCTGGTCGCGCAGTTCTTCGATATTGGAGATGATTTTCATGTTGTTAGTTTTTAAGCGGGCGAATACGCGAGGCGCACGTAAATCGGTGCGAACGGTTCCGCCTGGGTGATTTCAATCAGGGTTTCCTTGGCCAGCTCCAGCATCGCAACAAAGTTCACCACCACCACCGGCGGTGGCGATTCCGGGTTGAATAGCTCGGTGAACTCGATGAAGCGGCTCGATTGCAGCTTGCGCAGGATGGTGGTCATATGCTCGCGCACGGACAGCTCTTCGCGCGTGATTTTGTGGTGCTGCTTGAGCGTGGCGCGCTTCATCAGCGAGCGCCAGGCGTCCTGCAAATCCACCACCTCGACTTCCGGCCAGGTGGGCACCAGGCTTTGCTCGATGAAGATCTGGGTGCGCAGGAAGTCGCGGCCGACCACGGGCAGGGTGTTCAGCTCGTAGGCGGCCAGCTTGATCTGCTCGTATTCCAGCAGGCGGCGCACCAGCTCGGCACGCGGGTCTTCCGCATCCACTTCCAGGTCGTGCTGGCGCTGCGGCAGCAGCATGCGCGATTTGATCTCGATCAGCATCGCGGCCATCAGCAGGTATTCCGCTGCCAGCTCCAGGTTGGTTTTGCGGATCTCTTCGACATAGCTCAGGTATTGCAGCGTCACCTGGGCCATGGGGATGTCGAGGATGTTGAAGTTCTGCTTGCGGATCAGGTACAGCAGCAGGTCCAGCGGGCCTTCAAAGGCATCCAGGAAGATTTCCAGCGCATCCGGCGGGATGTAGAGGTCGTTCGGCAGCTTCAGCACCGGCTCGCCGTACAGGCGAGCGAAAGCGGCGCCGTCGGCCGTAGCCGGGGCGCCGCTATCTGATTCGCCCGCGTCAGGCGGCAAATCCGCGGCGACCGTCAGTTCAGCCTGCTCGGCCTGTTCGTCCACCGCGTCGTTTGGCGACATGCTGTGTGCCGTCCCGGCGTTTATACCTTGTTCTGGTACACGTAAGGTTGTTGCTTGACGGCGGAAGCTTTGCTACGGGCTTGCTCGTCCAGCGAAGTCACCGGCTTGTCCCACAGGAGGGAGCGGCCGGTTTGCTGGCCTGCTTCGATCTCAGGGTTCTTTGCCTTCAGTTCCTTGATGAACAAGGAGTGGTCGGATTCGTATTTGTGATTCTGCTTGAGAAATTTCATATCGTGAAAGTAACTAGGTTCAGCAACGGACATTTTAACGCCTTTTCTCGTCAGAAACGATGGCGAACGCCTGCAATATAAGTATTTCCCTTGCTGGCGTTGCTAATCTTGTCGTACATCACGACCGCGTACACATCGGTGCGGGGCGACAGGTTGTAGTCGTAGCCCAGCGCGCCGGTGTCGCGGTGGAACTCGGGCACGCCCTTGGCGTCTTCCGTCATGCGCGACCAAGCCACCATCCAGCGCCCCAGGCGACCATGGGTAGGGACGGTGAAGCCGGCCTGTACCGAGTGCCCGTCGCGCTCGCTGACCTTGGTTTCGTGGTCGGTATAGGAGGCGAACAGCTTGACCGCTTTCAGGTCGTAGGATGCGGCGGCCAAATAGGTGCGCTGCGCTGGCGTGGCGGCAGCGATGCCGGGGCCGAAGCGGGCGTTCTGCGCGCCCAGCGTGACGGCCAGCTCCTTGCCTGCATATTTGGCGACGCCGGCCCAGTTATTGTTGTGCACTCCGGTTTGCTCGCCCAGGGAGTATTGGGCGATGAAGGTGGTGTCATTGACCGGGTTGGAGGCGTACTGGATCGAGTTGCTCCAGCCGGTATCGCCCAGGGTGCCATTGCCGCCCGCAGCAGTGAAAACCTGGTTAATCAGGGGCGAGAAGCGGGTCGACGGCCCGAATGGGTTGATCTGGCCGGCGGCAATGAACAGGGGATTGCCGATGCGGCCCAGGCGCACGGTGCCGAAACTGCCGGCCAGGCCGACGTTGGCGTTGCGCGCAAACATGGGTTCGCCGTTGAAGCGGCCGGATTCGCCGGTATCGCCACGGAAGAAGCCTTCGAGCTGGAACTGCGCCTTCATGCCGCCGCCCAGCGATTCCGTGCCGGAGAAACCATAGTATGAGGTGATCATGCCGCCGCTATTGACGGCGTTGATGGCAACCGGTGCGCTGGCGGTCGCGGTGCGGCCAGCAAAGGCGTCCAGTACGCCGTAAATGGAAACCTGGGTTTGCGCCGAAGCGGCGAAGGGGAGGGTGAGAGCAAGTGCTGGGAGCAGTCTTTTCATAGGTACCTTCTTAATATTGTTGTTTCGGCCTCCTGCTGCGGCCCATTGTCTCTGTTGCCCGTTCTGCCGACAAGCAAAACTTCCCCCGCCGTGGGCAAGCCGCCACGCTGGTTTGACAGCGCACAGACCAGCGGTGCCAGGCACGGCACAGTGACTACTCCACCCCATTCAAGGAGGCAGTCATGGCGCAGAACAAACAGCAAGGCAACCAGAACCGTCAATCGGTGCAGAACGTTGAATCCGACCATACGGAAAACAAGGACACGGGCAAGGGCAATACCAAGAACGAGCAGTCGCGCACCAAGGCCGGCAAGGACGTCGGCGCGGGCGGCGGGGCGAAGCAGAAGGCCAAGCGCGGCTAGTGCCGGGCAGGGTTGGCCCGCTTAGCGTATGCTAGCGGGCAACATGAAGACCCGCACCGCCATCCTGCTGACGATTCCACCCATGCTGTGGGCGGGCAATGCCATCGTCGGGCGGATGGTTGCGCATGACGTTCCGCCGATCATGCTGAACTTCCTGCGCTGGGCCATCGCGCTGGTGTTGTTGCTGCCGCTTGCCGGGCCGATTTTCCGCCGCGATAGCGGAGTCTGGCCGAACTGGCAACGTTTCGCTGTGCTGGGGCTGCTCGGCATCGGTCTTTATAACGCCCTGCAATACCTTGCGCTGCAAAGTTCAACGCCTATTAATGTGACCCTGGTGGCGTCGGGCATGCCGGTCTGGATGATGCTCACCGGCTGGTTGTTTTTTGGCGTTGGGGTGTCGCGCCGCCAAATTGCCGGTGCTGTGCTGTCGATTGTCGGGGTTTTATTAGTGCTGGCGCGTGGAGAATGGGCGCATTTACTGGAAATGCATTTGGTGGCAGGCGATCTGTTTATGATCCTGGCCACCATCGCCTGGTCTTTATATAGCTGGTTATTAATCCGTACCACCGGACCCGCCGATATTCGCGCGAATTGGGCCAGTTTCCTGGCTGCGCAAGTGGCATTTGGCGTCGTTTGGTCCGGCGTATTCGCCGCCGGGGAAGCGGTCATATCGCCAGCATCAATTAATTGGAGCTGGACGCTTGTAGCGGCCTTGGCTTATGTCGCCGTGGGGCCGGCGATTATTGCATTCCGCTGCTGGGGCGCCGGCGTACAACAAGCCGGGCCCGCGGTTGCGGCGTTCTTCGTGAATCTCACGCCTTTATTTACTGCGCTTCTTTCCTCGCTGATTCTCGGTGAGGCTCCGCATTTTTATCACGGCATCGCATTTATGCTGATTGTCGGCGGCATTATTATTTCCTCCGGTCGTGCGACAGCGCGTCGCTGAATCTGATAATTTCAAATTCATTCCACAGTTCCGCCGGAGGTTGCCATGCGTTCCCTCGTCCTTGCCGCGTTGACTGCGGCCGTCGTGCTGACAGCTTGCCAGAAGCCGCCACCTAAACCGCCACAGCCCATCGCTGCGCTGAGCCAACTACTGGCCTGAACGCGCCAATAGTTGGCGCGAATCAGAACTCGACGGTGGCCGAGATGGTTGCCGTGCGCGGTGCGCCAGCGACCAGGTAGCCCGAGCCTGGATAACCGCCGGCCGAGGCCCAGTAATTGCGGTCGAAGGCGTTATCGAGGCGTGCACGGAAAGTCACATTACGCTCGGCGATTCGGGCCGAATAATTCAGACCGAAGTCAATGCGATTCCAGGAAGGCAATTGCTGGGTATTGGCGCCATCGGCAAATTGTTTAGATGTATAAACAGTGCGGGCATTCAGGGTCAAGCCTGGTACGGCTTTAATATCCCATTCGCCGCCGATATTAAGCTGGGTTTCCGGTACACCGATCACGTCTTTACCTTGATTAATCGGTTCAGCGGTACGGCGCTGTTTTGTATCGAGCAAAGTTAAACCGCCCAACAAACGCACGCCGCGCATTGGATTGCCGAATACCGTGAATTCCAGGCCGCGATTGCGCTGTTCGCCGAACACGCCGAACAGATTATTCTGAACATACGCCGACGGCATGCCGGTCGAGAATGCTGCAGCACTGAATGCCAGGGCGCCGGTATCAAATTTCACGCCCAGTTCTTTTTGGCGCGAAGTATATGGCGCGAAAATCGCGCCTTGGTTGGTAATGGCGGTGCCGGAAGCAGTCGGACCTTGCTGCAGGCCTTCAATATAGTTAGCGTAAAGCGAGATGCCTTTGGCTGGCTTGAATACGATGCCCGCGACTGGGGAGTTGGCGCTTTCTTCATAAGCAGCATTCTCGGCGCCGGTGTTGTAGTCGTAGCCATAGATCTTCATCGACTGGTGGCGCAGGCCGCCGGTCAGCAGCCAGCGGCCGTCATCCAGCGAAATGGTGTCGGCAATCGCGTAGCTGGACAGCATGACTTTGGCCGTGCGCAGCGGATTGTCCATCTTGCCGCCGGTGAAGTAGTTCGCCGCTGGTGCATCCACATCGACCGGGCGGTAGATATTAGTGGCGAAGCCAGGGAAGAAGTTGCTCATTGCGTAAGCATTCTTCGATTCCTGCCAGTAGCTGGAGGCGGTCAGGGCCAGGCTGTGGTTGATGCTGCCGGTCTGCAGCTTGCCGCGCACGCCAGCTTCGCCAGTACGCACGCTGTCTTCGCGTGCATTGTCAAAACGATACATGGTGGCGCTGCCGTCCGTCGCGGTCACGGTCGGCGCGGCCAGGATATTAAATTCGTTGCCGCTACGGGCGCCCAGTGCGGCCCAGGCCACTGCGCCGCGCGCCAGGTCGATCTCCCCACGCAGGGTGCCGAAGGTGTCGCGTTCATTGGAGGTTGTCCACTTTTGCGAGAAGTTGGACGAAGAATCGGGTGCGGCGGGCAGGGTGATGCCGCCTGCTGCCGTTACACTCGGGCGCGCGCCGCGCAGCTTGTGGTCCTGGTGGCCGATATCGGCGGACAGGCGGAAGCCGTTGCCACGGTAGTCGGCGCCCAGCGACAGCACGCTCAGTTCGCGGCTTTCGCGGTCGATCGCGGTATCGCCATCTCGGCGTACGGCATTGACGCGCAGGCCGGCGCGCTGGTCGGGGCCGAAGCGGCGACCCAGGTCGAGCGCGGCATAGCCTTGGCCGCCGGTCTCGGTGCCGAGGGTGAGTGCGGTCAGGTCGCGGCTGCCGGCGCGTTTTGGCAGCAGGTTGATGGTGCCGCCGATGCCGCCGCCGCCCGGCTGGGCGCCGTTGATGAAGGTATTGGCGCCACGGAAGACTTCCACGCGTTCCAGCAGTTCGGAGGCGACAAACTGGCGCGGCAGCAAGCCGTACAGGCCGTTGTAGGCCAGGTCGTCGGAATTGACGGCGAACCCACGGATGACGTAGAGCTCCTGGTAGTTGCCAAAGCCGCGTGCAACCCGCACCGATGGGTCGTTTTGCAACACATCGGCCACCGAGCGGGCCTGCTGGTCCTGGATCAGGGCCTGGGTGTAGTTGGTGGTGTTGAAGGGCGTGTCCATCATGTCCATATTGCCCAGCAGGCCGAGACGGCCACCGCGCGCGACCTGGCCACCGGCGTAAGCTTTGGGCAGGCCTTCGGCAGAAGCGTCGGCGGAGGCGCTGACTACTACGGTCTGAATTTCCTGGGCGATAACAGAACCACTGGCCATGATTGCGGCGGCGAAGGCGAGGGGAGTAAGTTGGAGCATGGGTGACTAGCCAAAATTAGTTGCGGAATGTAATATGGTAGTCTAAATGCGAACTATTCGCATTAACCTAGTTTACCTTTTCCGCCAAATGAGTCCCCAAACTACCCGCCGCTGGGCATGGATACATAAGTGGAGCAGCCTGGTCTGCACCGTCTTCATGCTGTTGTTGTGCCTGACCGGCCTGCCGCTGATTTACCACCACGAGATCAGCCATGTGATGGGCTATGAGACGGAAGCGCCCGAAATGCCGGCCAATACGCCGCGCGCCAAAATTGATGACGTGATCGAAGTGGCCAAGGCTCTCTATCCCGGCAAGATCATGATGTATATGTCGCAGGAAGCGGACGAGCCCAATATCTGGAACTTGACCCTGGGCGACCATCCGACCGACGAAAATTTCAAACCGGTGGCGATTGATGCGCGTACCGCCAAGGTGCTGGCGCAGCATAATTTTGAAGACACTTTCCTCGGCGTGATGTTCCACCTGCACGTGGACTTGTATGCTGGCTTATGGGGCAAGCTGTTCCTCGGTTTCATGGGGCTGCTGCTGATCGTGGCGATCGTGTCGGGCGTGGTGTTGTACGCGCCGTTCATGCGCAAGCTGGAGTTCGGCACGGTGCGCCGCGACCGTGCGCCACGCCTGAAATGGCTGGACATGCATAACCTGCTGGGCATCGTTACGCTGGTGTGGGCGCTGGTGGTCGGCGCGACCGGCATGATCAATACCTGGGCCGACCTGTTGCTCAAATACTGGCAGTTCACCGAGATGGCGGAAATGGTGGCACCGTATAAGAACCTGCCGCCGCCAACGTCGTTGGCGTCCATGGATGATTCGATGCAGCGCGCCTTGGCGGCGGAACCGGGCATGAAGATTGGCTTTGTCGCCTTCCCGGGCACGCCGTTCACCAGTGCCCACCACTACGGCATCTTCATGCGCGGCGACCAGGCGCTGACTTCGCGCTTGTACAAACCGGTGCTGGTGGATGCGCAGACGGCGCAGGTAACGGATAACCGTGAGCTGCCGTGGTACCTGACG
Organism: Massilia sp. SR12; assembly: GCA_046523935.1. GTDB lineage: Bacteria > Pseudomonadota > Gammaproteobacteria > Burkholderiales > Burkholderiaceae_D > Rugamonas. Next base: position 420,514 of record CP159586.1, read on the forward strand.
GCGCTGCTGATTTCGCAGCCGCTGCACTTTGGCGATTACGGCGGCCAGGCCATGAAGCTGCTATGGGCCTTGCTGGATATTGCGACCATTATCGTGCTCGGTAGCGGACTGTATTTGTGGATTAAACGCGGTGTGAGCGCGCCTGCCGCAGCGGCAACGCCAGCGCCAGGCGAGGCCGAGGCCGAGGCGGCTCCAGCGCTGGGCGCGGCCGCAAGCGAAGGGGCCGCACGATGAACTGGAAACTGTGGGGCGTGCCCATCGCGTTGGGCATCTCGACGGCCATTGGCCTGGTTTCCGCGCTGGTGGGCGACGGCTGGTGGGATGCTGTCTCCGCACTGACGCTGGGCGCACCGGTGGCGGTGGGGATGTGGTACGGCTGGCGCCGCGCTTGAATTTTCTTGACCTGTCTTAATCCGTCCCAGGGGGTGGAAAAACTAAAATGAGATTCATTCTCATTTACTAGATTTTCCATGACCCGCCTTAGCCTGAACAAGATCGCCCTCGCCGTTGCCGCAAGTCTTTCCGCTGGTGCTGCATTCGCTAACGAACCACAAACCCTGCCGCAAGTGAATGTGCTGGGCGCTGCGGAGCAGGGCTATGCCCAAGCTTCGTCTTCGACCGCCACCAAGACCGATACGCTGCTGCGTGACACGCCGCAGTCGATTACCGTGATCACGCGTGAACTGATCAACGACCAGGCCATGACCAGCATGGCGGACGCCATTCGTTACGTTCCCGGCATCGTCACCTCGCAGGGCGAGGGCAATCGCGATGCCGCCATCTTCCGTGGCAACAGCTCGACCGGCGACTTCTACGTGGACGGCGTGCGTGACGACGTGATGTACTACCGCGATTTCTACAATATCGAACGGGTGGAGGCACTGAAAGGCTCCAACGCCATGATCTTTGGTCGCGGCGGCTCGGGCGGCGTGATCAACCGCGCCACCAAGCAGGCGCGCTACCAGCCGGTGCGCGAGGCGGTGCTGAGTTACGGCTCCAATAGCCAGAAGCGCGCGGCGATTGACGTGGGCGATGCCGTGAACCCTGAGCTGGCGCTGCGCGTCAACGCCATGATGGAAAACTCCGACAGCTTCCGCAACGGCATGCACCTGGAGCGCAAAGGTATCAACCCGACCGCCACTTTGCGCGCTGGCCGCAACACGGTTGTCAGTGTGGCGTACGAGCATTTCCAGGATGAGCGCGTGGGTGATCGTGGCGTGCCTTCGTTTAACGGCCGTCCTTACGAAACCGACGTGGGCACTTTCTTCGGCAACGCGGACTTGAGCCCCAACGCCGTGCGCCTGAACGCCTTTACCGCCTTGGTCGAGCATGATTTTGGCAACGGCTTGCTGCTGCGCAACCGCACCCGCTTTGCCGACTACGACAAGTACTACCAGAACGTGTTCGCTGGCGGCGCTGTTTCGGCCACCACCGGCCGCCTGGCCGTTGGCGCCTACCGTGATGAGACGAAGCGAGAAAACCGCTTCAACCAGACCGACCTGCAATACACGCTGGCCACCGGCGCGGTGCGCCACAAGCTGGCGTTCGGCCTGGAATTCGGCCGCCAGGAGACTGATGGCCTGCGCCGCAACGGCGTCTTCCCCGGCGCCGCGCCGACGGTTCCTGCCACCAATCCGGTGTATACCGGCGGCGTGAGCTTCGCGACTATCAGCAGCAATAGCTCCAGCATCGCCAATGTGGCTTCCGCCTACCTGCAGGACCAGCTTGAACTGTCGCCGCAATGGCAGGCCGTGCTGGGCGTGCGTTACGACCGTTTCAGCGTTGACCATACCAACCGCCTGACGGCTGGCGAAATTGACATCACGGATACCCCGGTGTCGCCGCGCGCTGGCCTGATTTACAAGCCAGTACCGGCCATGTCGATCTACACCAGCTACAGCCGCGCCTTCGCACCGCGCAGCGGCGACCAGTTGACCTCCCTGAGTGTCACCAACAAGACCTTCGACCCCGAGCAGTTCAGCAACTACGAAGCGGGCATCAAGTGGGATGTGACGCCAAGCCTGGCGGCGACGGCGGCGGTGTACAAGCTTGATCGCAGCAATGTGATCGTGCCGGGTCCCGTGGCGGGCACCAGCATCCTGGTGGATGGACAGACCAGCAAAGGCGTTGAGCTGGGCCTGAGCGGCCAGGTTACGCGCGCGTGGAGCGTGGCGGGTGGTTACGCCTACCAGGACGCCGAACTGACCGCCGACCAGTCGGCCACCGTGAAAGCCGGCGCCCGCGTCGCGCAGGTGCCGCGCCATACTTTCTCGCTGTGGAATCGGGTTGATGTGAATGCGCAGTTGGGTGCTGCGCTGGGGCTGGTGTACCGCGACAGCATCTTCACCTCCACCAGCAACACGGTGCAGTTGCCGTCCTACACCCGCGTCGATGGCGCACTGTACTACAACATCGGCAAGGACTACCGCGTGCAGCTGAACGTGGAGAATATGCTCGACAAGAAATACTACGCCTCCGCCCACGGCGACAATAACATCATGCCGGGTACCCCACGTAGCTATAAGCTGACATTGAACGCCAAGTTCTGATCGCCCGACCGCTCACTCCTGCCTGCTCTTGCGGGCAGGCGGATATTTTCGGCGCGTGTACATAAATGACCAAATCGACACGGATACACCTACCGTGACGCCAATGACTCCAATTGCATATACCAAGTAATCGAACATCGCATTCCTACCTCGATAGATGGTGAAATGTTGCCTGACAAAGCAGGGCGGATGTGGCGGCCAGAACGCTGCTGATGTAGAGAATGTTGTCTGTGTTGACGAATCCACCAATCCTTTCGCCAACTATAGACAAAGTATAGAGCGCGCCATACAAAGAAACAAAGAGAACCGTTGTTCCGTTCTGTATGGTTTTCCAGCCCTTATCCCGCCGCCGAATATGTTCCAGCTCGTTAATGATTGAGACATGGATCACTAAACCGAACGCCATGATGTCCTGTGTAGCAAACGGCGCTAACTGACCTGTTGTTGTCACGGTCCAAGAAAGCAGCCTCATCGACATTGGCATGAGGCCAACGATGAAGGTATAGGCGAGCCATTTACTCGTTGTGAGTTTCATCAGCCCATCATAGGCGGCGTTTGGTGTATAGCTTTGACGTGGATCAGTACTTCAGCATGCGCCGCATGACCAGCGGCGCTGGCTCCAGCGGGTTGGCGTGGGAGTATTCGAGTTCTTCGGCGAGCGTGAATTCGTAGGCGGTGTAGAAGTCGATCAGCTTGGGCTGGTCGTTGCGCACGGCCAGGCGCAGTTCTTCGATGCCGATGGCGAGCGCGTGGTGGATGACGGCTTCCAGCAAGTGCTGCGAGAGGTTGGTGCCGCGATAGCTGGCCAGCACGCCCATACGCAGGATTTCCCACACATCCGGATAACCATCGAGCGGCAGCCAGCGTACGGAGCCGACCGGCGTTTCACCATCGAGCAAAATAAAACCGCCGCCGTCGCGCAGGTTGTCGGCGACGTTGACGGCGGTTTCACGGTGTCCGCTGGAGGTGACATGCACCTTGCCGGCCCACGCTTTGCGCGTGAGCTCGGCGATCAGTGAGGCATCTTCAGCGGTCGCTTCGCGAACGATTATGTCCATTGCTTAGCGCACGCGCATGCCTGGCTCGGCGCCCGGCCATGGGTTCAGGACGTAGATGCCTGGATTGGCTTTTTCGTCCTTGGCGGAGGCGGCCAACACCATACCTTCGGAGATGCCGAACTTCATCTTGCGCGGCGCCAGGTTGGCCACCATGACGGTCAGTTTACCGACCAGGTCTTCCGGCTTGTACATCGACTTGATGCCGGAGAAGACGTTGCGGTAGCGGCCTTCGCCCACGTCCAGGGTCAGGCGCAGCAGCTTGCCGGCGCCTTCCACGTGTTCGCAGTTGACGATGCGCGCGATACGCAGGTCGATTTTCGAGAAATCGTCGATCGAGATTTCCGGCGCGAGTTCTTCGATATCGCCAGCGGCTGGCGCATCGAGTGCGGCTGGCGCTGCATCGGCGACGGCGGCTGGCGCGGCGGCAGCGGCTTGCTGCGCCGGGGCGTCGAACAGGTCTTCGATCATCTTGGCATCGACGCGGGTCATCAGGTGGCTGTAGGCGCCGATGGTGCGGCCCAGCAGCGGCTGGTAGGCGGCGCCGGAGGCGATAGAGGTGTCGGCCCAGGTGTAGGCCGCGTCGTTCAGGAAGCTGCGCACGTTGGTGGCAACGCCCGGCAGCACTGGCGACAGCAGGATGGTCAACTGCCGGAACAGGATCAGCGCGGTGGTGCAGACGTCGTGCAGCTCGGCCACTTTGGTCGCGTCCTTGGCCAGCACCCACGGCTTGTTTTCGTCCACGAAGCGGTTGGCCACGTCGGCGATTTCCATGATTTCACGCAGGGCCTTGCCGAATTCGCGCGAGTCGAAGTTGGCGGCGATGGAAGCCTGGCGCTCGGTGCCGTCTTCCGCCACCAGGGCCTTCTTGATCCACTCCTGCGAGGAGGCAGACAGTTCGGACGCCAGCTTGCCGTCGAACTTCTTGGCGATGAAGCCTGCGCAACGGGAAGCGATGTTGACGAATTTGCCGATCAGGTCCGAGTTCACGCGCGCCACGAAGTCGTCGCCGGTGAAGTCCAGGTCTTCGACGCGGGAGTTCAGCTTGTAGGCCAGGTAGTAGCGCAGCCACTCCGGATTCATGCCCAGGTTCAGGTAGCGCAGTGGCGAAATGCCGGTGCCGCGCGACTTGGACATCTTCTCATTGTTCACGGTCAGGTGGCCGTGCACCGCGACCTTCATGCGGTCGATGGTCGGGTGCTTGGCGAATTGCAGCATCGCTGGCCAGAACAGCAGGTGGAAGGAGACGATGTCCTTGCCGATGAAGTGGATCTGTTCCGTGCCTTCGTCGGCCAGCAGCGCGTCGTAATCGATGCCGTTCTTGCCGCAGTAATTTTTCAGCGAGGCCAGGTAGCCTACTGGCGCGTCCAACCAGACGTAGAAGTACTTGCCCGGCGCATCCGGGATCGGGATGCCGAAGTAGGGCGCATCACGCGAGATATCCCAGTCGGCCAGCTTTTCGCCGGCATCGCCCAGCCACTCGGACACTTTGTTCACCATCTCCGGCTGCAAACGGCCCGGGGTGTTCAGCCAGTCGCGCAGGAATTCGAAGCAGCGCGGGTCGGACAGTTTGAAGAAGTACTGTTCCGAAGGCTTGAGGATCGGGGTGGCGTTGGTGAAGACCGAGAACGGGTTCACCAGTTCGGTCGGCTGGTAAGCCGCGCCGCACACTTCGCAGTTGTCGCCGTATTGGTCTTTGGCGTGGCACTTGGGGCATTCGCCTTTGATGTTGCGGTCGGCCAGGAACATGCCTTTGACCGGATCGAAGAAGCGGTCAACGGTCTTGGTCTGGATCAGGCCTGCTTCGCGCAGTTTGACGTAAATGCCTTGCGACAGTTCGACGTTTTCCGGCGAATCGGTCGAGTACCAGTTGTCAAAAGCGATATGGAAACCATCCAGGTACTGGGCGCGGCCGGCGGCGATCTTAGCCACGAATTCCTGCGGGGTGATGCCTTCCTTTTCAGCGGCGATCATGATCGGGGTGCCGTGGGTGTCATCGGCGCCCACGAAGTGGACTTCGCGCAAGCCATTGCCCTCGGCCTGCATTCGCTGGAAACGGACCCAGATGTCGGCCTGGATGTACTCCATCATATGGCCGATGTGGAAGGCAGCGTTTGCGTATGGCAGGGCAGTGGTGACGAACAGCTTGCGAGTCATAATTGATGCGCTATTAAGGTGGATAAAAAGAGCATTTTACCAGCGGATGCGCTAGACTGCGCCATCACCAATGGAGAATTGCATGAGTATCACCGTAGAAGACGTTAAATCTGCACTGTCTAACGTAATTGACCCGAATACAACAAAAGATTTCGTCTCCTCCAAATCGGTCCGCAACCTGAAGGTTGAGGGCGGCGAAATCAGCCTCGAAATCGAGCTGGGTTACCCAGCCAAATCGCAAATTGACGCGATCCGCGCCAATGTGCTGGCTGCCCTGCAGCCGCTGGGCGCCAAAGTCACCCTGAACGTCTATAGCAAGATCATTTCCCACTCCGTGCAGCGCGGCCTGAAGCTGATGCCGAACGTGAAGAATATCATCGCTGTGGCGTCGGGCAAGGGCGGCGTGGGCAAGTCCACCACCGCCGTGAACCTGGCGCTGGCGCTGGCTGCCGAAGGCGCCTCCGTCGGCGTGCTGGATGCCGATATCTACGGCCCGTCGCAGCCGATGATGCTGGGCGTTTCCGGCCGTCCGACCACGTCCGATGGTAAGACCATGGACCCGATGGAAGGCCATGGCGTGCAGGTATCCTCGATCGGCTTCCTGATCGATCCGGATGAGCCGATGGTATGGCGCGGCCCGATGGTCACCCAGGCCTTGCAGCAGTTGTTGGAACAGACCAACTGGCGCGACCTGGATTACCTGATTGTCGATATGCCGCCGGGTACCGGCGATATCCAGCTGACCCTGTCGCAGAAGGTGCCCGTGACCGGCGCGGTGATCGTGACCACGCCGCAGGACATCGCCTTGCTGGACGCGCGCAAGGGCTTGAAGATGTTCGAGAAGGTCGGCATCCCGATCCTGGGCGTGGTGGAGAATATGAGCACCCATATCTGCTCCAACTGCGGCCACAACGAAGAAATCTTCGGTCACGGCGGCGGCGAGAAGATGTGTGCTGACTTTGGCGTCGACTTCCTCGGCGCGCTGCCGTTGAAGCTGGCGATCCGCGAGCAGACCGATGCCGGCAAGCCGACCGTGGTGGCCGCGCCGGATGGCCCGGAAGCCTTGATTTACAAGGCGATCGCGCGCAAGGTGGCCATCAAGGTCGCCGAGAAGGCCAAGGATATGAGTAGCAAGTTCCCAAGCATCGTCATCAAGCACGACTGATGAAACGCATCCTGTTCCGTGCAGCGGTGACGGCGATGGCGCTAGCGGCGCTGCCGGCGCGGGCCATCGAACCGGCACCTGCGGCCAAAGCCGCCTGGCAGCGCCAGGCCAGTGCAGCCGATACTGAGTTGCGCGGCCTGTCCGTCGTCAGCGGCAAGATCGCATGGGCCAGTGGCGCCAAGGGAACCGTGCTGCGCACAACCGACGGCGAACGCTGGACCCGCCTGAGCGTGCCGGATGCGGAAGGCTACGACTTCCGCGATATCGAAGCTTTCGACGCCAACACCGCCATCGTCATGGGCGCCGGCCCTGGTGCCGCATCCCGCATGTACCGCACGCGCGACGGTGGCGCCAGCTGGCAACTGCTGGTCGTGAACAAAGAGCCGGAAGGCTTCTGGGATGCCATGGCGTTCTGGGATGCGAAGAACGGCATTGTCTTCGGCGACCCGGTGCGCGGCGCTTTCCAGGTGCTGGTCACTAAGGATGGTGGCGACAGCTGGCAACTGGTGGAAGACCCGCAAGGCCTGGCTGCCTTGCCACAGGAGGGCGCATTTGCCGCCAGCGGCACTTGCCTGAGTGTGGCCGGCAGCAGCGATGCCTGGTTCGTCACCGGCGGCGCCGCGCAGGCGCGCGCCTTCCACTCAAAGGATCGCGGCCGTAGCTGGAAGGCCGCCACACTGCCAATTCCCGCCGCAGCCGCCACCAAAGGCGCCTTCTCAGTCGGTTTCGCGCCGGGCGGACGCGGCTTCGCGGTCGGCGGCGACTACAAGGAAACGACGCTGGGCACGCTGAATGGCGCCGCCAGCACGGATGGTGGCGAGGGCTGGATGCCAGCGCCGATCCTGCCGACGGGCTTTATGTCCGCAGTCGTCCCGGTGCCCGGCGCGCGCGATACATTCGTCGCCGTCGGCCTGGCCGGCTCCGGCTACACCCGCGATGGTGGCAAGAGCTGGGTAGTCATTGAACAGGAAACAAAGCTGAACGCCGTTGGCTTTGCCGGCACCGGCGCTGGATGGGCGGTCGGTCCGAAAGGTCTGATCGTGAAATATGCAGGTACACCACTCACACAGGAGAAATAATATGAAGAAGATTCTGGCAGCCATCGCAATGGTCATGGCAGCAGGCGGCGTCGCAGCGCAATCGGTCGACTTCAGCGAGCCGAAGAGCGGCGCCGTGGTCAGCAGCCCGTTCAAGGTCAAATTCGCCGTGACCGGCATGGAAGTCAAGCCAGCCGGCGACATGACCAGCAGCACCGGCCACCACCACCTGATCATCAACGGCGACAGCCTGAAAGCCGGCGAATCGATCCCTTTCGACGAAAAGCACCTGCATTTCGGCAAAGGCCAGACTGAAACCGACGTCACCCTGCCGCCCGGCACCTACAAGCTGACCATGCAGTTCGCCAACGGCGCCCACCAGAGCTACGGCCCTGGCCTGTCCAAGAGCATCACCGTCACCGTTAAATAAGCAGGGATCGGCCGTTAAAGGCGCTTGCCGAGCATGCGGCGGAGGGTGCCGTCGCGGTCGATGAAGTGATGCTTCAGCGCGGCCGCGATGTGCAGCGCTACCAGGGCCAGCAGCCCGTAGCCTATCCAGCTATGCAGGGCCTGTCCCAGTCCGGACAGGCCGGCATTCAGCGGCACCGCCTGGCCACCTGCGTAGTGGCTTGCCACAAACTCCAGTCCGAAAATCCCGAAGCCGTGGCCGCCCAGGCCGGAGTACATCATGCCCGTCAGCGGCAACGCTACCGTCGCGGCCAGCAGCAGCCAGTGCGCGCCGTGGCTGGCGAGCTGCTCCCAGCGGCTACTTTCCCGCACCGGTGGCGGCAAACCTTGTTTCAGGCGCCAGGCAAGACGCGCGAGGATCAGGGTGAACAGCAATAGCCCAATCGATTTATGCCAGTGGAACAGGCCCCAGGACTCGGTGCGCACCATATAGATGCCGACCGCGCACAGGCCGAGGATGGTGAGGGCGATCAGCCAGTGCAGGATGATCGTGGTGCGTGTTAGCTTTTTTGCAGTATCCATGGCGCCCAGCATCGGGCCGACGGGCCGGGTGGTCAACTGGTTTCGGCTGGCGGGCAGTCCACTTGCCCGGTTCGCCAGTGACGACGGGGCCTGTGCTGCATACCAGCGGGGAAGTGGTCTTGCCGTCCTTTGCAGGTAAAATAACGCCTTTACACTTTTTCGCATTCCATCCGAAATGACTCAAGTCCGTACCCGTTTCGCACCTAGCCCGACCGGTTTCCTGCACGTCGGCGGCGCCCGCACTGCGCTGTATTCCTGGGCCTTCGCCCGCCACTTCGGCGGCACCTTCGTGCTGCGTATCGAGGATACCGACCTGGAACGTTCGACGCCGGAAGCGGTGCAGGCCATCCTGGACGGCATGCAATGGCTCGGCCTGGACCACGATGAAGGCCCGTTCTACCAGATGCAGCGCATGGACCGCTACCGCGAAGTCGTGGCGCAGATGCTGGCCGCCGGTACCGCCTACCATTGCTACTCCTCGCCGGACGAAGTGCAGGCCATGCGCGACAAGGCCACCGCAGCCGGCGAAAAGCCGCGCTATGACGGCACCTGGCGCCCGGAAGAGGGCAAGACCCTGCCGGCTATCCCGGCTGACCGCAAGCCTGTGGTGCGCTTCAAGAACCCGCTGGATGGCGATGTGACCTGGACTGACGTGGTCAAGGGCCCGATCACCATCGCTAACAAGGAACTGGATGACCTGGTCATCGCGCGTCCCGACGGCACCCCGACCTATAACTTCTGCGTAGCGGTTGATGATTGGGATATGAAGATCACCCACGTGCTGCGCGGTGACGACCACGTGAACAACACGCCGCGCCAGATCAACATCCTGCGCGCCATCGGCGCCGAGCTGCCGCAGTACGGCCACCTGCCGATGATCCTCGGTTCGGACGGCGCCAAGCTGTCCAAGCGCCACGGCGCGGTGAGCGTGATGGAATACCCGGCCCAGGGTTACCTGCCGGAAGCCATGCTGAACTACCTGGCCCGCCTGGGCTGGTCGCACGGCGACGATGAGCTGTTCTCGATGGAGCAGTTCTGCCAGTGGTTCAACCTGGAGAGCCTGACCGCGTCGCCAGCCCAGTTCAACTACGACAAGCTGGCCTGGGTCAATAACCACTGGATCAAGCAGTCGGATAACGCGCGCCTGGCCGAGCTGGTGGCGCCGAAGCTGCTGGCCGAAGGCGGCAAGCTGGAAGGCGCGCCTGAGCTGGCGCTGGTGCTGGCGCTGCTGAAGGACCGCAGCAACACCATCAACGAGCTGGCGGACGCCGCCATGCTGTTCTACCGCGCGCCCAATCCGGACGCGGCCCTGATGACCCAGCACTACACCGATGCCGTGAAGCCGGCCGTGGCCGACTTCGCCGCCCGCATCGCGACCGTTGAGTGGAGCAAGGAAGCCATCGCGGCCATGATCAAGGAAGTGCTGGCTGCGCACGGCCTGAAGATGCCGCAACTGGCCATGCCGCTGCGCCTCATGGTAGCCGGCCAGCTGCAGACGCCGGCCATCGATGCGGTGCTGCAATTGTTCGGCCGCGACACCGTGGCAGCCCGCCTGGCGCAGTTCGCCTAATTATTTTCGACAATCTTGCAAATTAGCATTTGCAATTTACGGAAGGGCTGCTATACTTCTGTCTCCTTGCAAAACGGGGGTATAGCTCAGCTGGGAGAGCGCTTGCATGGCATGCAAGAGGTCAGCGGTTCGATCCCGCTTACCTCCACCAGTTTTGCGAAGGAAATGTAGTATCGGAAGTCCAGGGTCCCCATCGTCTAGAGGCCTAGGACATCACCCTTTCACGGTGAGTACCGGGGTTCGAATCCCCGTGGGGACGCCAAGAGCAGTAACAATTTGTGCCAGTTTGGGGGTATAGCTCAGCTGGGAGAGCGCTTGCATGGCATGCAAGAGGTCAGCGGTTCGATCCCGCTTACCTCCACCACTAAGCACAGATTGCGTAGTTAGTAGTAACGGAAAGTCCAACAGGTCCCCATCGTCTAGAGGCCTAGGACATCACCCTTTCACGGTGAGTACCGGGGTTCGAATCCCCGTGGGGACGCCAGCTTTTCGTAATATGTTGTGCCCGGGGGGTATAGCTCAGCTGGGAGAGCGCTTGCATGGCATGCAAGAGGTCAGCGGTTCGATCCCGCTTACCTCCACCATTAATGGCACAACGTAGTTACAGTCCAACAGGTCCCCATCGTCTAGAGGCCTAGGACATCACCCTTTCACGGTGAGTACCGGGGTTCGAATCCCCGTGGGGACGCCATCAAATAAAAAGCCTGCAAGTTTAACTCCTTTGCATCCAAGGTGTTTGCGTACTAAGATTAGTTACGTACCCTGCACTGGAGGACGTCATGGAACTTCGTTCGCTGCAATCGCACCGTTGGGTAGCGCGCCAGGCTGACTGGACCGCTGCGGCCATTGCCGGCTTCGGCGCCGGCGGCATCCTGATGTTGGTGGAGCTCATATGGGCCACCATGCTGGGGCAAGACAGATGGCTGGTAACGCGCATGGTGGCAGCGATGGTCATGGGGTGGGAAGTTCTGCAAACCTCTGGCTACGACCTCACTGTCGTGATTGCTGCGCTCGCCGTTCACTATATCCTCGGTATTACCTTCGCCCTTATGCTGGCAGCGATCATCGCTCCCTTCCAGCTCGATTCCAGCCTGGGATTGGTTACGCTGGTCGGCGCCGCCTTCGGCGTACTGCTGTATGTGTTGAATTTTTACGGCATGTCGGAAGCCTTCACCTGGTTCGCCCAACTGCGCGGCTGGACCACTTTGCTCGCGCACGTGATCTTCGGCGCTAGCTGCGCGCTGTTCTACCGCATGTTGGAACGGCCCGAAAAACGCGAGTAAGCAAGCCTTTGCAAAACCGCCCCGCCCACGCGGGGCGTAGCCGTGTGTAGTTCCTCATAACTAACCGGGCTGAATATTATGGCGTTGGCAATCGCACTTATCCTGATTGTACTTGGCGCAATAATTTTTCATTGGCTCAGCCCGTGGTGGCTGACTCCCATTGCCTCCAACTGGCAGGCGATGGACGATGCCTTCACGATCACCCTCGTGATCTGCGCCATCCTCTTCATCATCATCCACTTGTTTGTCGCCTATGCCCTGGTCAAGTTTCGCCACCGCGAAGGGCATCGCGCGGCGGCGGAGTCGCATAACCGCAAGCTGGAGTGGTGGCTGATCGGCGCCACCTCGGTCGGCATCGTGGCGATGCTGGCGCCGGGTTTGCATGTGTACGCGAAGCTGATCGATCCGCCGCCCAATGCCAGCGTGTTCGAGGTGATGGGCAAGCAGTGGGACTGGCATTACCGCCTGCCGGGCAAAGACAGCCGGCTGGGCGCGACCGATGTGAGTTTTATCAATCCCACCAACCCCTTTGGCATCAATCCGGCAGACCCGGCGGGGCAGGATGATGTGCTGGTCGATGGCAACGAGATGCATATCCCGCTCAACCAGCCGGTCAAGGTGCTGCTGCGCGCGCAGGACGTACTGCATGACTACTACGTGCCGCAATTCCGCACCCGCATGAATATGGTGCCGGGACTGGTAACGCATTTCTGGCTGACGCCGACGCAAGTCGGGCGCTTCGAAGTGCTGTGCGCGCAGCTATGCGGCGTAGGGCATTCGAATATGCGCAGCGCCGTGGTGGTGGAGGAGCAGGCCGCGTACGAAGCATGGCTGGCAAAGCAGCCGACCTTCAGTGGCAAGGGGGCGGCGGGTGGCGTAGGCGGGCCGCCGGAACCGGGCAAGCAGGGCAGGTTGATCGCCCAGGCCAAGGGTTGCGTGGCCTGCCACAGTGTGGATGGCGCACCCGGCGTGGGTCCGGGCTGGAAGGGTTTGTATGGCAAGCAGGAGTCGCTGGAGGGCGGCGCCACCGTGGTGGTGGATGAGGCCTATCTGAAGCAGGCGATTAGTGACCCCAAGGCCACCCTGGTCAAGGGCTTCCCGAACATCATGCCGCCGAATCAGCTGAGCGATGAGGAAATGGCGGCAGTGATCGACTACATCAAGACGGTACGCTGAGGAGACCTCGCATGTCTTACGGTGAACAGCACGGCCATGATGGTGAGGGCCACCACGGCCCGCAAAGCTTCTGGACCAAGTATGTCTGGAGCCAGGACCACAAGGTGATCGCAATCCAGTACACGATCACAGCGCTGTTCATCGGCCTGGTCGGCCTGATCCTGTCGGACTTGATGCGCCTGCAGCTTGGTTTCCCGGGCAGGTTCAAGTTCATCGATCCCAGTAGCTACTACCAGTTCATCACCATGCACGGCATGATCATGGTGGTGTACTTGCTGACGGCGCTGTTCCTGGGCGGCTTTGGCAATTACCTGATTCCGCTCATGGTGGGCGCGCGCGATATGGTGTTCCCCTTCCTGAACATGCTGTCCTACTGGTTCTACCTGCTGGCGGTGGTGATCCTGTGCGTGAGCTTCTTCGTGCCGGGCGGCCCGACCGGGGCGGGGTGGACGCTGTATCCGCCGCAGGCCATCCTGCCCGGTACGCCAGGTGTGGAGTGGGGCATCGTGGTGATGCTGATATCGCTGGCGGTGTTCATCGTGGCGGCCACCATGGGCGGCCTGAATTATGTGACCACGGTGCTGCAGGCGCGCACGCGCGGCATGACGCTGATGCGCATGCCCTTGTCGGTGTGGGGCATTTTCGTGGCGACCATCCTGGCGCTGCTGGCTTTTCCTGCCTTGTTCGTCAGTGCGGTGATGATGTTATTCGATAAGCTGCTCGGCACCAGTTTCTTCATGCCGGCCCTGGTGTCGATGGGGCAGCAGCTCGATTACAAGGGCGGTAGCCCGCTGCTGTTCCAGCACCTGTTCTGGTTCTTCGGCCACCCGGAGGTGTACATCGTTGCGCTGCCGGCGTTCGGCGTGATTTCGGATTTGATCAGCGTGCATGCACGCAAGTGCATCTTTGGCTACCGCATGATGGTGTGGGCAATTGTGATCATCGGCGGCTTGAGCTTTGTCGTGTGGGCGCACCATATGTATGTGAGCGGCATGCATCCGTGGTTCGGTTTCTTCTTCGCCACAACGACGCTGATCATCGCGGTGCCGACCGCGTTGAAGGTGTATAACTGGACGCTGACCCTGTGGCGCGGCGACATCCACATGACCGTGCCGATGCTGTTTGCGCTGGGCTTTATCAGCACCTTCCTGATCGGCGGGCTGACCGGGCTGTTCCTCGGCAATGTCAGCGTCGATATCCCGCTCTCGAATACCTATTTTGTGGTGGCGCATTTCCATATGGTGATGGGCGTGTCGCCGGTGATGGCAGTATTCGGCGGCCTGTATCACTGGTACCCGAAGGTGACTGGCCGCATGTATAACGAGGCGCTGGGGCAGGCGCATTTCTGGATCACCTTCATCGGCGCCTATGCCATTTTCTTCCCGATGCATTATCTCGGCATCCTCGGCATGCCGCGCCGTTATTACGCTTACGAGAACTACGCCTTCATCCCCGAGTCGGCGCACAGCCTGAATGCTTTCATCACGGTGGCGGCGCTGGTGGTCGGCGTGGCGCAGTTGCTGTTCCTGTTCAACATCTTCTGGAGTGCGCGCAAGGGTGTCGCGTCCGGCGGCAACCCATGGCGCGCGGCCAGCCTTGAGTGGTTTACACCGGAGACTCCGCCGGGCCACGGCAACTGGGGTGCGGAGCTGCCGTCGGTGCATCGCGGCGCGTATGAGTATGGCGTCGATGGTCCCGGCGGCGACTACATTCCGCAGAACGCAGGGCCGGAGTACGGCCCGGATCCGCATGCCCCGCCGCCCGCGACAGCGCCTGTGGGCTCCGCTGCCGGGGTGGTGAAATGAGTGCCGGCGCAAGCTGGGGCGCAAGCGAAGGCGCGGGCTGGCCGCAGGGCGCGCGCCGCATCGGGCTGTGGGTCTTCATGGCGGTGGTCTGCATGTTGTTCGGCCTGTTCGGCGTGGCCTATATGATGCGCGCGGCGTATGAGGACTGGCGGCCCATCGCCTACATCCCCTGGCAGCTGTATTGCAGCACCGGCCTGCTGGTGCTGTGCAGCCTGGCGTGGGAGCTGGCGCGAAGCCATGTCGCCGCAGGGCGCGCGGCGGCGGCGCGCAGCACGACGATTGGCGCGCTGGTGTTGTCGGCGGCATTCGTGCTGTCGCAGTTGTATGCCTGGCAGGCGCTGTCGGCGGCGGATTACAGCGTGGCCGCCAATCCCGCCAACAGCTTCTTCTACCTGATCACCGGACTGCACGCGGCGCACGTGCTGGGCGGTATGGTGGCGGGCGCGTTTGCCGTGCGCAGGGCAGGGGAGGCGATTGGCCTGTGCGCGCAGTACTGGCACTTCCTGTTCGTGCTCTGGCTCGCCGTGTTCAGCATGATCTATCTGGTGACGCCCGAGTTTGTCCGCGCATTCTGCACAACGATAGGCATTCCCGTGAGGTGAGCTTATGGATACCGGCACCAATGATATGAAAGGCTTTGTCTCCGATTGGGCGGGCGATCGCGAGGCTTTCAGGGTGCCGTGGGGCAAGGCGATGATGTGGATCTTCCTGCTCAGCGACACCTTCATCTTCGGCACTTTCCTCACCGGCTATATGTCGGTGCGCACGGCCACCACCACGGCCTGGCCCAATCCCAGCGAAGTGTTCTCGCTGACGATCATGGGCACCAACTACCCGCTGATCCTGATCGCGATCATGACCTTCGTGCTGATCACCAGCAGCGGCACCATGGCGATGGCGGTCAACTACGGCTACCAGCGCAACCGCAAGATGGCGGCGATACTGATGCTGGTGACCGCCGCCTTTGGCGTGCTGTTCGTCGGCATGCAAGCCTTCGAGTGGACCAAGCTGATACACGAGGGCGTGCGGCCCTGGGGCAACCCGATGGGCGCGGCGCAATTCGGTTCCTGCTTCTTCATGATTACCGGCTTCCATGGCCTGCACGTTTCCGCCGGCGTGATTTACCTGGCGATCATCGCGCGGCGCGTGCTGAATGGGCATTATGAGAAGAAGGGTTACGGCATCGTGGAAATCACCGGCTTGTATTGGCACTTTGTCGATCTTGTCTGGGTGTTTATCTTTGCATTGTTCTATCTCTGGTAGGAGGCGATCATGTCCGACACCCGCACCGATACCGGCAGCGCGCACCAGCAGCATCCGATAGGCACATACGTCAAGGTCTGGATCCTGCTGTTTGTGCTGAGCTTCTTCTCCTACCTGGTCGATTTCTTCCACCTGCAAGGCGTGCTGCGCTGGGGCCTGATCCTGACCTTGATGGTATTGAAGGCGGGCTTTATCGTAGCGGTCTTCATGCATATGAAGTGGGAAAGGCTGGCGCTGATTTTTGCGATTATTTTGCCGCCGCTGGCAATACTGGTGCTGGTGGCGATGATGAGCGCCGAATCCGGATATGTGCACGAGAATCGTATCGAACACTTCTCCGTTGCGCCCTTGAAATGACGCTTGCACGCTGCTATAATTCGCGCACGCTTTTACGACGTCCCCATCGTCTAGAGGCCTAGGACATCACCCTTTCACGGTGAGTACCGGGGTTCGAATCCCCGTGGGGACGCCAAGTTGTTTAATTGCGTAGTGCAAGTCCAGGGTCCCCATCGTCTAGAGGCCTAGGACATCACCCTTTCACGGTGAGTACCGGGGTTCGAATCCCCGTGGGGACGCCAAAGATTAGAATGAAGCCGCCTTGTGCGGCTTTTTCATTTTCCGCGCATTTCTGACGCTATGGCCAGCTTGTCCCTCGATCTGTTTTGCAAAGTTGTCGATAACTTCGGCGACATCGGCATTTGCTGGCGCCTGGCGCGCCAGCTTGAGCGCGAACACGGCATCGCCGTGCGCCTGTGGGTCGACGACCTGCGTGCCTTCCACCATATTTGCCCGCAAGTCGATAGCAGCGCCGCGCTGCAAGTGATCGAAAACGTCGCCGTGCGCCATTGGGCCAGCCAGGACGGCGAGTACACGCCGGCCGACGTGGCCGATATCGTGATTGAATTCTTCGCCTGCGACATCCCGCCCGGCTATATCGCCGCGATGGCGCAGCGCCCAATCAAGCCGGTGTGGCTGAATCTGGAGGGCTTGACTGCGGAAGAGTGGGTGGAGGGCTGCCACAGCCTGCCGTCCAGGCATCCGCGCCTGCCGTTGACCAAATACTTCTTCTTCCCCGGCTTCACCGAAAAGACTGGCGGCTTGCTGTGCGAGTCCGGCCTGGAAGCTGAACGCACAGCATTTGCCGCCGACCCGGCCGCCGCGCCGGACTTCCTGGCATCGCTGGGCGTCACCGCTGCCGAGGCGGCGGGCCTGAAGGTGTCGCTGTTCTGTTACCCCTACGCCCCGGTCTCCGAAATGTTTGCGGCTTGGCGCGATGGCGGCCAGCCCGTGACTTGCCTAGTGCCGCAGGGTGTCGCTACGGAATCGGTGCAAGCGTTCCTCGGCGAGCCAGCCGTGCCGGGCGCGGTGCGCAACGACGGCGCGCTGACCGTGCGCGTGCTGCCGTTCGTGCCGCAGCAGGACTACGACAAACTGCTCTGGTCCTGCGACCTGAACTTCGTGCGCGGCGAAGATTCCTGGGTGCGCGCGCAATGGGCTGGAAATTCCTTCATCTGGCACATTTACGCGCAAGAAGAAAACCTGCACCATAAAAAACTGCGCGCCTTCCTGCAGCGCTATTCCGGCGGCGACACGCTCGATGCGTTTTCTCTGTGCTGGAACGGCGCCCAGCAAGGCGACTGGCCCGACCTGTGGAAAGGCCTGCTGGCGGCGATGCCTGATATTTCGGCAAAGTCGGCACAATGGCAACAAAAAATCCTGGCCAACGGCGATTTGGCTACGAATTTGACTAAATTTTGTGCATCGCTGAAGTAACACATTTCAACCCCGTGCTATAATGCGCGGTTACTGCAACTCCCCTTAACCGGTATATATTCGCTATGAAATTCGCAAAAGAGATTCGTGTCGGCAACATCATCATGGTTGAAGACAAGCCATTCATCGTTCTGCGTTCCGACGTCAACGGCTCGTCCCGCACTGGCTTCACCTACAAATGGAAGATGAAGAACCTGCTGACCGGCGCTCCGCTGGAAAACGTGTTCCGCGGCGATGACAAGTTCGACGTGATCGTTCTGGACAAGAAGCCAGTGACCTACTCGTACTTCGCTGATCCACTGTTCGTCTTCATGGACGAAGAGTACAACCAGTTCGAAATCGAAGAAGAAAACATGGGCGACGCCGTCCACTACCTGAAAGACGGTATGGAATGCGAAGCGGTCTTCTACGACGGCAAAGCCATCTCGGTAGAACTGCCAACCACCATCGCGCGCCAGATCATTTACTCGGAGCCAGCTGTTAAAGGCAACACCTCCGGCAACGTGACCAAAGAAGCGAAACTGGAAAACGCCATCGAAGGCCGTAACTTCTCGATCCAGGTGCCACTGTTCGTGTCCCAGGACGACGTGGTCGAGATCGACACCCGTACCCACGAGTTCAAAAAGGTCGTTCGCGGTTAATAATCGCAAGATCTGTTGCAAACTCGCAATGAAAAGCCCGCTTTTGCGGGCTTTTTTACTTTCTGACAGTATTATTTACTTGCAAACTGCTGGTATTCTTTTGGTTTCGTGCTGTTCTTTAAACAAAAGAGGGCGTAGCAGATGGATCGACGGGGATTCGTGAAGTTGGGTTTGGTTGCCGGCGGCGCGGCGACCGTACCGCGCACGCAGGCGGCGGTGCCGTCCGTGCTGGATGCAGGCGTCCAGCTGCAGCAGGAACTGATGGCGGCCAACAAGCTGACCTCGCACTCGCTGACCTCGCAGTACCTGGCCCGCATCAACGCCATCGACAAAGCCGGCCCGCGCATCAACTCCATCATCGAAATCAATCCGGAAGCGCTGAAGATCGCGCGCGAGATGGACCGCGAACGCCTGCAGCGCAAGCTGCGCGGCCCGCTACACGGCATCCCGGTGCTGTTGAAGGACAATATCGCCACCGCCGACCGCATGAGCACCACGGCCGGCTCGCTGGCGCTGGCAGGCGTGCGCGCCGCGCGCGATTCGCACGTCGCTGCCAAGCTGCGTGAAGCGGGCGCCGTCATCATCGGCAAGACCAATCTGAGTGAGTGGGCCAATATGCGCTCCAGCCACTCCGTCAGCGGATGGAGCGCGCGCGGCGGGCTGACGCGCAATCCCTATTCATTGGACCGCAATTGCAGCGGCTCCAGTTCCGGCTCCGGCGCCGCCATTGCGGCCGGACTGGCGACGCTGGCGGTCGGCACCGAAACCGACGGCTCCATCGTTTCGCCCGCATCGATTTGCGGCCTGGTCGGCATCAAACCGACGCTTGGCCTGGTCAGCCGCAGCGGCATCATCCCCATCGCCCACTCGCAGGACACGGCCGGCCCGATGGCGCGCAGCGTCTCCGACGCCGCCCTGATGCTGGCCGCGATGGCCGGCGTCGACCCCAACGATCCCATCACGCAGGATAGCGCCGGTAAAGCCGCCGACTACGCCGGCGCGCTGAAGCATGACAGCCTGCGCGGCAAGCGCCTCGGCGTCGCCCGCAACTTCTTCGGCGGCAGCGACGGCGTGGATGCGGAAGTGGAGAAAGCGCTGGAAGCCCTGGTCGCGCAGGGTGCGATCCTGGTCGATGTGCAGGTGCCCAACACCGAAAAATACGGCGACAGCGAAACCGAAGTGCTGTTGCACGAGTTTAAAGTCGACCTGGCCGCCTACCTGCGCGACTACGCGCCGGATGCCAAGGTCAAGAACATGGCCGACCTGATCGCCTTCAACAAGCAGAACGCGCAGTTGGAGTTGCCATACTTCGGCCAGGAATACCTGGAGCGGGCCGAAGCCAAAACCGGCCTGGACAGCAAGGTGTACCAGGAGGCGCTGGCCAACAACCACCGCTACTCGCGTGAAGAAGGGATCGACCTGGTATTGAAAGCGCACGCGCTGGACGCACTGGTCGCGCCGACCGACGGCACCGCCTGGCTGACCGACTTCATCAACGGCGACCACTACCCGAAGAGTTTCTCATCCCCCGCAGCGGTCGCCGGTTACCCGCACGTCACGGTGCCCGCAGGTTATGTGCGCGGCCTACCGGTCGGCCTCTCTTTCGTCGGCACAGCCTACAGCGAAGCGATGCTGATTGGCATGGCCTACGCCTTCGAGCAAGCCACGAAAATCCGCCGCGCCCCCCAATTCCCCGCCAGCGTCTCCATCCGCCCATAGAGAAAATGTCCGTCCTGGGGTCAGGAAGAAAAGTGGACATTTCCCAAAGAAATGTCCACTTTTCTTCCTGACCCCAGGACGGACATTTTTTAGACGTTAGACTTCGATGAAGCGCATTTTGAAGTTGCGGCCTTTGAAGCTGCCGAAGTCGCCACCTTTGACGGTGCTGGCGGCTTTCAGGCGGTCGAAGGCGGCGTGGGCGATGCGGCGGTCGAGCGCGACGTAGGTCTGGAATTCGGTCACGGCGATCTTGCCGACCTGCTCTTTCACCAGGCCGCCGTCGCCGCACAGGGCGCCCAGCACGTCGCCGGCGCGCAGCTTTTCTTTCTTGCCGCCGGAGATGCACAGGGTCAGCATCGGCGCCGGTTCGGCGTTGGAGTATTCGTCTTCGCCCAGCGCTTTCAGGTCGTGCCATTCGGCCGGCGCCTTCTGGTACTCCTCGATCAGCTTGACCCACTTCTTCTCGTTCGGCGCGCACAGCGTCAGCGACAGGCCTTTTTCACCGCCGCGGCCGGTGCGGCCGATGCGATGGATGTGCACTTCGGTGTCGCGCGATACGTCGGCGTTGATCACCGCTTCCAGATTGGCGATATCGAGGCCGCGCGCGGCGACGTCGGTGGCGATCAGGATCGAGCAGCTGCGGTTGGCGAACAGCACCAGCACCTCGTCGCGTTCACGCTGTTCCAGCTCGCCGTACAGGGCGAGGGCGGAGAAGCCTTCGGCGCGCAGCTCGTCCAGTAGCTCCTTGCAGTGCACCTTGGTGTTGCAGAAGATGATGGCGGAGGCTGGCTGGTAAACGCGCAGCAATTTGCCGACAGCGCGGTCGCGCTCATCGAAGCCGATTTCGTAGAAGCGCTGTTCGATCTTGCTGCTGGAGTGCTGCGCTTCCACCATGATTTCCAGCGGGTCGGCCAGGAAGGCTTCCGTGGCCTGGCGCATATCATCCGGGTAGGTGGCGGAGAACAGCAGGGTCTGGCGGCGTTTCGGGCAGGTCTTCACAATGCCGGCGATCTCGTCGTAGAAGCCCATGTCGGTCATGCGGTCGGCTTCGTCCAGCACCAGGGTGCGCACGGTGGACAGGTCGAGCGTTTCGCGCGACAGGTGATCGCGCACGCGGCCCGGGGTGCCGACAATAATGTGGGCGCCGAATTCCAGCGAAGCGATTTGCGGGCGCATCGGCGTGCCGCCGGTCAGCACCACGATTTTCACGTTCGGCACGCAGCGCGCCAGGCGGCGCAGCTCGCCTGCCACCTGGTCGGCCAGTTCGCGGGTAGGGCAGAGCACCAGGCCTTGCACGGCGAACCAGGCGGTATTCAGGCCGCACAGCATGCCGATGCCAAAAGCGGCGGTCTTGCCGCTGCCGGTTTTGGCCTGGGCAATCAGGTCGCGGCCTTCCATCACGGAGGGCAGGGCCTGGGCCTGGATGTCCGTCATTTCGCGGTAGCCCAGCGAGTCCAGGTTGGCGAGAAAAGCTTCGGACAGCGGCAGGGTAGCGAAGGAGGTCATATTAGTCTCGGCGCCAGATTGGCAGGCCGCTCAAATCGAGGTTGGGATCATTTTGCCAGATCGGCAGGCCGCTGGCATCGGTGGGGCCTAGCTCGCCGAGCAAATTCATTTGCTCCTGCTTGCGGGGCGTGCGGCGGACACGCGGCGGCGGCGGAAGCTTGGCTTCCGTTTCCATCGGCGCTGCAGGCTCGAAGCCGGGCAGGTCGATCGTCGCGTTGTCTTTTTTATCTCTCATGATCAGCCGCAGAAAACAAAAGCCCGGCTGAATCAGTCGGGCTTCACTTGTCAAACCGGCGGATTGTAACACGGGCAACCCTCCAGCGGAAGCCGGTAACCCGGCCCTTGCTCATTGGGCTATCATGCAACTTTTGCAAGGAGGATCCATGGAAGATCGCATTGCCGCGCTGGAGCGCGAATTGGCGCAAGTGCGTAAGGCGCTGGTTGCCAACGCGGTGCAATCGGTGGCGCGCGGGGCGGACCGCGATGCGTGGCGCGCGCTGGCCGAGGGGATGGTGGCGGAGTTGAAGAATCCGCAAATGCCGCGCAGCCTGACCGCGCCGGAAGGTGATAGGGAGCGTGCCGCGCTGCTGATGGAGCGCATGCAGTCCTCGCATGCGGCGATTGTGGAGCGCGCCGTGAGCAGCGGGGCGGCAGAGACGTCACCCGATGTGCTGCCCGCCGCGCTGGAGGCGTGCAAGGAGCTGTCGCAGGCCTATGCGCGGCAGGCGCGCGAGGCGATGAACGAGGTAAAACGCCGGCGCGCGCTGATGGAATGAAAAAAGCCGTTGATCCTTTCGGAATCAACGGCTTTTTGAATCTGGTTGCGGGGACAGGATTTGAACCTGTGACCTTCGGGTTATGAGCCCGACGAGCTGCCAGACTGCTCCACCCCGCGTCTGAGGCAAGCATTATAGCTCGCCTTGTCCGGATCCGCAAGGATGATTTATGCGATGCCTAAACGCCACAGGGAAGTGACCTCGGCGGCCCGGGCGGCGTGCAAGGGATCGCTGGCGTCGCTGGCCTTGGGGTGGACCGGGCGCGCCTCCAGGCGGCCCAGCACCTTCAGGCCGCCGTCGGCAATCCATTGCTCCAACTGGGCGCGCGGGCGCAGGCCCAGGTGCTCGGCCAGGTCGGACATGATCAGCCAGCCTTCGCCGCCAGGCGTGAGGTGGGCCTTCAGGCCGGACAGGAAGCCGCGCAGCATGCGGCTGTCGGGGTCGTACACCGCCGCTTCCACCGAGGAATTCGGGCGCGCAGGCACCCACGGCGGATTGCAGACCACCAAAGGCGCTTGGCCGGGCGGGAACAGGTCGGCTTCCAGCAGTTGCACCGGGCCTTCCAGCAGCAGGCGGGAAATATTGTCGCGGGCGCAACTCAGGGCGCGCTTGTCCATATCGGTGGCGACCACGCGCTTCACGCCGCGTTTGGCCAGCACAGCGGACAGCACGCCGGTGCCGGCGCCGATATCGAAAGCCAGATCATTGGCGCCGCGCGGCAGCGGGGCGTCGGCCACCAGTTGCACGTATTCGCCGCGCACGGGCGAGAATACGCCGTAGTGCGGGTGGATGCGTTCGCCCAACGCAGGCACGACGACGCCGGCCTTGCGCCATTCGTGGGCGCCAATCAGGCCTTGCAGTTCGCGCAGGGAGATGACGAAGGCGTCCTCGCCACGGCCGTAGGCTTCGTTGCAGGCCAGCGTCACGTCCGGCGCGCGCCGCAGCGGAATGCGGTAGCCCGGTTCGAAGTGGATCAGCAGCATGGCCAGGGTGCGGGCGCGCTGCGACTGCGCCTGGCGATGCAGGTGGAAGGCTTCCGTGGCGTCGGCCGGGGCTTTGTCGGCGCGTGCCTTGCTGCCTTTGCCGCCCTTGGCCTTTTTATGGTCGGCGCGGCGCGCCAGCGCTTGCAGCAGTTGGCGCGCGTTCTGGAAGTCGCCGCGCCATAGCAGGGCCGTGCCTTCGCAGGCGAGGCGATAGGCGACGTCGGCGTTCATGGTGTCGTCGGCGACCTGCACGCGCTTTGGCGGCGGATTGCCCGATTCGGAATGCCAGCGCGCGGAGCGCGGCTCGCCTTGTTCTGTCCAGTGGATTTCTTGCATTTATTTTGCCCGGGTGTAAACGGCGAAACCGCCTGGAAAGGCGGTTTCGTCAGGATGCGTCATTATACGCGGCCTTATGCGGCCGGCGGCTCCTCTAATGCCGGGGCGGCGGCTTCGCTCGTCGCGGCAGGCGGGTCAATCGGTGCGGCGCCCGGCGCTGGCGCGGCGCTTGGCTGCGCCGGCGGGTCGATCGCGTCGCCCTGGGTGGCATCGCGCGCGGCCTTGGCGGCGTGCGCCAGCTCGGCGGCCTGGCCTGGCGCGGATTGCAGGCGGCCGTAGGCCTTGGCCTTGTCGCTGGCGTTTGGCGGCAGGTAGGTGTCGAGCGGGGTCTCCGCATCGACCATTTTCAGCAGGCGCATGCTCAGGTTGCCGGCTTCCTGCTCCTGGCCGTCGTCGCCCAGTTGCTTGATGGCGGCGCTGATATTGCGGTCCATCAGGCGGAACAGGTCGGCCAGGCTGCCCGGGAAGTCGATGTCCGGGAACTCCACTTCCGGCAGCGGCATGGCGGGATTCTGCTCGGCCATGTCCTGGCGGCGCGACGGCACGCTGCTGGCGGCAGTGGCGGTCATGCTGGTTTCGTACTGGATCTCGACTTCGAAGGACAGTTTGCGGCCGTCGGCGGTGGTGATGGTGCCTTTGCCGATGAAGTGCGAATCTTCGTTCAGGCTGAAGCCCAGGGCCTGGGTGATGCCGTCCGCGCCTTCGCTGCGCAGGGCGCCGGCGGCGAAGCTGGAGCTGGCCTCCAGTTCCACCGAATCGAAGTCGATTGTTGCACCTTTGGCATCATCGCCCAGCAGTTTCTGGGCGAAGCTGCCGATCAGGTTCTGTGCCATGTCCACGGTTTTATTGCCAAGGCGGTCGACCCGCTTTTGCAGGTCAATGGCGCCGCTGGACAGCGAAACCGGGGTGTCTGGACTGAGCTCCTGCAGCGCGTTGGCGCGCGAAGTCTTGCCGTCCTGCGGCTGCAAAGCCGGGGTCAGCGAGTTGTTCTGGAGCGAGCGTGGGCCAATGGAGTTCAGAGAGTTCATGATAGGAAACCTTTAAGGTGCTACCCCTGATACGGCAAATTTCCGGATTTCTTGAGGCAGATCAATGGTGGTGGGACCAAAGACCGTTGGATTCCAGATAAGACTTCACCGCATCCGGTGCGCCGGTGGCGTGCAGTTTGACTTCGCCGCACGCGCAAACGCCGTAATAAGGCGTGATGTGGGAGCAAGCTGAGGTTTTCTGTAATGCAACTTTTACTGCTTTAGAACATTTAACGCATTTGAAGGTCAGGGTGCGTGGGGCTTTCAGCAACATGGGCCAGACTCCGGGCAAAAGGTCGATTTTATCAGGCAAAGACGTCAATCGTGGATTGCGTGCCGGAAAGCCCGTAGGTCCGGGCCAGCTCTTGCTGCTTGCTGGAAATCTCCGCCTGGGCTTGCTGCTGTAGTTGGGCGGCGCGGGCGGCCACGCTGCGGTCCTGGCTGGACGGTTCGGCCGGGGCCAGGGCGGCGGCTTGCACCTGGCGCGCTTTTTCCACGGTTTCTTCCGGCGTGCGGCCGGGCGAGGTGTCGATATTGACTTCGCCGCCGATGGCGTAATTCACGCCGTTCGGGCCGCGCTGGTAGGTGTAGCTGGCGCCGGAGGTGGCCAGGCCACCGGCGGCGGCCAAATGGGCTTGTTCGTGCTGGCGCACTTCCAGGTCGCGCGCTTTGAGCTGCTCGACTTTGGCCTGGTCCTCGGGGGAGAGTTCGGGTTCGGCAGGCGTGCGTTGCCGGGCAGGCGCGCTGGCCTGCTGCGCGTAGCTGGTCGACGATGAAATGGCACCGATGCCCATTTACACATCATAACAAATTGCCGGTCAACGCGCGGGCCGCCCCGGCGTTGAAGGGATGACCGTCACCCCGTAGGAGGTTTACGATGGAACAGCCCAAGCAACCAAGCAAGGAAGCAGTGCGCCACTGGATGCAGTCGCGCCAGGTGGAGCGCCGCCCTTTGCCCGACCCGCAGCAGATCCGCCGCGAGCTGGGTTGGGAAATGGTGCGCGCCGAGCAGGACGAGCGCACCTGGCGCTTGGCTGGTGTTTAGCCGGCCACCAGTTGGCGTTCAACTGACCGAGACTGCGCTGCTGCCGTTGCTTGCGGGCTGCACCACGATGCGGGTGGCGATGCGTTCGGTCATTTCCTGCACGTGGGAGATGACGCCCACTTTCCTGCCCATTGCCTGTAAACCGTCCAGCGCGTCCATGGCGACGCGCAGGGTTTCCGCATCCAGGCTGCCGAATCCTTCGTCGATGAATAGCGACTCCACGCGTACCCGGTTGGAGGAGAGCGAGGCCAGGCCCAGCGCCATGGCCAGCGACACCAGGAAGGATTCGCCACCGGAGAGCGAATGCACCGAGCGCTTTTCGTCGCCCATGTGCAGGTCGCGCACCAGCAGCCCGAGCGAAGGCTGGAGCGGGTTGGCGATGCGTTCGAGCTGGTAGCGCGGCGCCAGTTGCGCCAGGTGGGCGTTGGCGTAACCAAGCAGCACGTCCAAGGTGAATTGCTGGGCGTAGTTGCGGAATTTCTTGCCGTCGGCGGAGCCGATCAACTCACTAAGTTGGGCCCAGCGGCGTTCCGTTTCTTGCTGGCTGGCGATGTCGGCCAACAGGCTTGCGGCGGCCTTGCGGCGGGCATCGTCCTGCGCCAGTTGCAGCTTGAGGGCGGCGGCCTGGTCGTGCGCTTGCTTGCGTTCCTGGTGCGCGGCTTCCAGCGCCTGCGCGATATCGGCGGCGCTGCGCTGGTCGTCGGGGGCGGCGCTGGCCAGGTGCTGCGCGTGTTGCGCTGCGCGTTCGGCTTGTACGGCTTTGGCGGAGGCCAGCGCTTGCGCGATCGCTTGCAGCGCTGTGCGCTCTTCGCGGATGGCTTGCTGCGGGTGGGCCAGCAGGGCGCGCAAGGCTTCTATATTGTCGATGCCGGCGGCATGGCCTGCGGCGAGCCAGGCTTGCAGGCGCGCGTCGGCTTGTTCGGCGGCGGTTTGCAGCGCGGCCAGGCGCTGGCGGCCTTGCGCCAGGGCTTCGTCGGCGCGGGTGCGTTGCTGGGCCGCTTGCTGGGCCGATTCCTGGCGTGCCTGCAGCGTGCTGCGGGCTTGGTCAACGGCGCTGCGCAGGCTGGCTTCCACTTCGCGCACCGGGCGGCCCTGCCATAGAGTCTGGCGTTCGGCTTGGGCGGCGGCCAGCGCGGTTTGCGCGGCTTCGGCTGCCGCTTGTGCGGTGCGCGCGTCGGCGTTGCTACGTTCCTGGGCGGCGTGCAGGGTTTGCAGTTCGATGGCGAGGGTGGCTAGGACGCTTGCCCGTTCGTCGCTGGCCTGGCGCTGCGCCAGCCATTGCTTGCTTTCGCGGCTGCGCTGCTCGTGGAATCGGGCCGGGCCTTCTTTCCATTCGTCCTGCCAGCCGGGGCGGCCTTGCGGCGCGTCTAGCTGGTCGAGCAGGGAGGCGATTTGCAGGGCGGTGTCGATGCGTTGCGCTTCCAGGGCCTGGTGCTGGGCGGTGGATTGCGCCAGGGCGGTTTGCGCGGCGGCCAGCGCTTGCTGCTGGCGCTGGCATTCGGCGGCGGCCTGCTCGCAGGCGGTTTGCGCGACTTCGCGGGCGCGGCTGGCGCGGCGCTGGGTTTGCTCCTGGGCTTCCAGCGCGCGCAGGGCGGTTTGCAGGGCGGCTTCTTGCGCTGCCAGCCAAGTGGGGATGTCGTCGCTGGCGTCGCTGTCGGCGGCGCCGCCGCGGCTGAGGAGCGGGCTGTCGGTGCCGGGGGCGTATTCGCGGCTCTCGCCGTGCAGGCCGGCGGCGGCAGGCTCACGGGCGGCAGCAGGAGCGGGGGCGGCAGCGCCGGTGCTGGCGAGGGCGTTGCTGCTGGTATGCCAGCGGGGTTGGGCGCTGGCGAGGGCGGTGGCGATGCCGTGCTGCTCGGCGGTGAGGGCGGTGAGCTGTTCGACGCTTGATTGCCAGCGGGCCTGCTGCTCGGCTTCGTACTTCATATTGCGCTGCAGCTTGTCGCGGCAGTCGTGTACTTCGGCCTGGAGCTGGGCCAGCATGGCTTGCAGCGGGCCGTCTTCGTGGCGGTAGGGGTGCTCGGTGGCGCCGCACACCGGGCAGGGCGCGTCGTCCTGCAGCGCGGCGCGCAGCTTTTCCACGCTTTCGCCGGTGGCCGCTTCGGCCAGTTTCAGCGAACGTTCGGCCTGGGTGGAGGCGGCGACCAGGGCCAGGTTGGCCTGGCGCGCGGTGGCGACTTCCTGCTCGGCGCTGTCGCGCGCGGCCTGTTGGGCGGCGCTGCGCGCGGCCAGTGTTCGCTGGCGCTGGCTGAGGTGCGCCAGTTCGTGCCAGGCGGCGCCGGCGTCGGCCAACTGCGCGCGGCGCTGGTCGAGCTGCTGGCGCTGGGTTGCCAAGGCTTCGGCGTCGATGCCGGCCAGCGCGGCGGCGGCCTGCGCGCGCTGGGCTTCCGCCTGGCGCAGGCGCTCGGTGGCGGTTTCCAGGCCGCTGCGGGCGTGGGCTTCGTCCTGGCGCTGGCGCGCGGCGGCTTCCTGCACGGCGGCCAGGGATTGCGATTGCTGCTCGGCGCGCGCGGCCTGCTCGCGCGCCTGGGTGAACAGGACGTCGCAACGTGGCCAGTCGCGGGCCAGGGCGGCCCAGTGTTCGTGGGCGGTGAGCCATTGCTGGCCGGTCCCCTGTTCGCTGGCCAGCGCTTGCTGCTGCGCTTCGCGGGCGCGCAGGGCGGCCAGGGCGGCGGCATCGGCGTGGGCGGCGCTGTCGCGCGCGGCGGCTGCCTGGTGGAAGGCGGTTCGCAGCGATTCCAGGCGGGTGTCGAGCGCCTTGGCCTGGTCGAGCTGGGGCGCGGCGGCCTGCTGCGCGCTTTCCGCCGCGCTGGCGGCGGCGCTGGCTTGCTGCACGTCGCCGCTCAGCACTGCGAGCGCCATTCGGGTACGTTCGGCTTCTTGCGAGGCCACGGCCAGCGCGGATTGGGTCGCGCTGCGTTCGGCGGCCAGGCGCACCACTTCGTCATCCAGCGCGCGCGCGGGCTGCACGGCGTCGAGCTGCGCCAGCGTGGCGCGGCGCGTTTCGGCGGCGTCGGATTCGGCTTGCTTTTGCTGGCAGGCTTCCTGCGCTTGCCGCGCGGCGTCGGCCAGGCGGGCGGCTTGCTGGTGCCAGCGCAGGTCGGCTTCCAGTGCGGCGACGCGCTGGGCGCTGGCTTCCAGGGCGGCGTCGGCCGCTTGCGCCTGGGCCGCGACTTCGGCGCGCTGTTCTGGCGCCAGCGGCTGCTGGTTGGCCAGCCCGGCGGTCAGTGTTTTCAGCGCCAGTTCTTCGGCGCGCCAGCGTTCGAAGGCGCGCTTGGAGATGTCGCTGTAGATGCCGCTGCCGGTCAGGGTTTCGAGCAGGGTGCCGCGTTCATCGTCGGGGGCCTTGAGGAAGGCGGAGAACTCGTTCTGCGCCAGCAACACGGCGCGCGTGAACTGTTCGAAGCTAAGGCCAATGCGCTGCGCGATTTCGGCCATGACTTCGGTCTTGGTGTGGCCCAGCGGCTGCAGGCCGGGCAGCTTTTGCAGCGACATGGCGCTTGGTTGCAGGGCGCCGGCGGCTTTGCTGCGGGCGCGCCAGACTTTCCAGCGGGCGCGGTAGGAATGGCCGTCGTTGCCGACGAAATCGACTTCGGCCCAGCCTTCGGCCGCGCCGCGCCGCAGCAGGGTGCGCGGGTCTTGCGAGGAGACCGGGTCACCGACGTCGGGCGTCTTGCCGACGGCCTTGTGCAGGCGCGGTGTGTCGTCGTACAGGGCCAGGCAGAGGGCGTCCAGCAGGGTGCTCTTGCCGGCGCCCGTGGGGCCGCTGATGGCGAACAGGCCAGCGTCCGACAGCGGCTGGGCGGTGAAGTCGACCGAGAACTCGTCGGCCAGCGAGGCCAGGTTCTTGCCGGCGATGCGCAGGACCTTCATGGCTGCACCAATTCGGCAAAGGCGGCCAGTTGCTCGGGCGGGGCGTCGCTGCCGTAGCGCTGCTGGTACAGGCGTTTGAAGATGTCGTCGGGCTGCAAGGTGGCCAGCTGGTCGAGCGAGATGGCGGCTTCCTCGAAGGAGGCGCGGGCGGCGCTGCTGGTTTCGATCTTGGCCAGGCGCACCGGCTTGCCTTCCAGGGCTTTCTCGATACTGCTGCGCAGGCCCGGTTCGGGGGCGTTGAGCAGGATGCGCACTTCCAGCAAGGGTTGCTGCTCCAGCGGGGCATCGGGCAGGTCGAGGGCGGCCAGGGCGGCGGTCACTTCCTCCAGTGGCGCGGGTTTGGCCGGGATGCGCAGCAGTTGGACGGCGCGCGGGATCGGCAGCGGGGTGACGGCGTTGAGCCGGGCGCCTTCGAAGTCGATGCGCAGGACCTGGTGCGGGTAGCTGGTCTCGGCGAACGAGAGCGGGATCGGGCTGCCGCAGTAGCGGATGTGGGCGTGCGGGCCGACTTGCTGCGCCAGGTGCAGGTGGCCCAGGGCGGCGTAGGCGATCGGGGCGGGGAAGATGCCGGCGGGGAGCATTTCGGTGCCGCCGATGACGATGCGGCGTTCGGAGTCGGCGGACATGGTGCCGTCCACCATGTGGCAGTGGCCCATGGCGACGATGGCCTGGCCCTCGGCGGCGCGCGCGGCGGCCAGCTCGATCGCCTGGCGGTATAGCTCGGCGATGCCGGCCAGGTAGGGGTCGGGTTGCGGCGCGGGCGGGCTGGCGTCGTCGGCCGGCGCGGTGTTGGCAGGTTCGGCAGGTTCGGCAGGATTGGCCGGCGCAGCGGCGGCGGCGGGCGATGCTGCTGCGGCTGGGGCGTCGTCGGCCGCCTGCAGTTCGGCGCCGGTATCGGCATCGGCATCGGCGGCTGGCGCGGGCGTGGGCGTGGCTGCGGCTGGGCGCGGCACGTCACCGTGGCGCAGGAAGGGCACGGCCAGCACCCAGGCTGCGACCTGGCCATCCTTGCCGGTCAGCGGCACCAGCATGCGTTCCATCGCGATGGCGCCGTCGGCGTCGCGGTGCGGGTAGCCGATGACGGTGGTGCCGTGCGCTTCCAGCAGCGGGCCGGGCGCCTCCAGCCGGCCCGGCGAGTCGTGGTTGCCGGCGATGACGACGATATTGAGCTGCGGCGCGCGCGCGCGTGCCTGCTGCAGGAAGGTATATAACTGGCGCTGCGAGGCCGCCGACGGATTGGCGTTATCAAAAATATCTCCCGCCACCAGCAAGGCGTCGGCCTGCTCGGAGACAATGGTCTCCAGCAGCCAGTCGAGGAAGCACTGGTGCTCATATTGGCGGTCAAAATTATGCAGCGACTGGCCAAGGTGCCAGTCGGAAGTGTGCAGCAGGCGCATGGAATGTAAGGCTAGGCGTGGGAAGCGCAAATATAGCGCAAACAACACGCCCCTGTCTTGATCTGCGTCAGGCCGCGCTCGGCGAACGCAGCTCCGGCATCGGTGCGCCGCTGCGGAAGGTGTTGCGGCCAGCCTGTTTGGCTTCATACAGCAGCAGGTCGGCCCGCTTCAGCAATTCCGCCGGGCTCACATCCTCCGCCCGGTAGTAGGTCAGGCCGATACTGGTGGAGACATTAGCCAGCACGCCATCCAGTTCAAACGTCTGCTGCATCGCGTGCACGATCTTGGTGGCGGTGGTGGCCGCGTCTTCCGGCTTGGAGATGCGGTCCATGATGATGGTGAATTCGTCGCCGCCCAGTCGCGCCACCGTATCGCTGGCGCGCACGGTGTTCGACAGGCGCGCCGAGAAGGCCTTGAGCAAGGCGTCGCCCACAGCGTGGCCATAGGTGTCGTTGACCGGCTTGAAGCGGTCGATGTCGAGGTACATCACGGCCATCAGGCCGCCGCTTTCGCGGCAGGCGGTCATGCTTTCGTTCAGCTTCTGCAGGAAGCCGGCGCGGTTGGTCAGCCCGGTCAGCGCATCGATCTGGGACAGGCGCAGCAGCCGTTGCTTCTCGCGCTTTTGCGCCGTCACGTCCTGCCGCATCACGTGGAAGCCGACCACGGTGATGCCGTCTTCGTCCAGTTGGGGGATGTAGACCACGTCGAAGGTGCGCGGATAGTCGCCGCTTTCGTCTTCCTCCTCGAAGGTCAGGGTTTCGCCGCCCAGGGCGCGTGAAATATAGGGTTGCAGCACCGCATAGCGCTTCTCGCCCACCGTCTCCAGCACGGTGCGGCCAGTCACGTGCAAGCCGGTTTTGCTGAACTCGCGTTCATAGGCCAGGTTGTGGAAGCGGTAGATTTCCTCGAAATCGATGTAGGCGATCATGGCCGGCAGGGTGTCGGCAATGGTGCGCAGGCGCGATTCGCTTTCACGCAGCGCCATGACGGACTTGCGCACCAGCGTAATGTCGTCCAGCGTGCCAACATAGCCGCTCACCGTGCTGTCGATCACGATTGGCGCCACCTTGATCGAGGTCCAGACGATCTTGCCGTCCGGGTGCACGCAGCGCAGGGTTTCCTGGAACGCTTGCTGCGTTTGATTCAGGTGGCGCAGCGATGCGAGCAGCATGTCGCGGTCGTTCGGGTGCACCGCCTGCAGCCAGCCGTCGCCCAGGGCTTGCTCGCGCGGCATGCCGGTGATGGCTTCGAAGGTGCGGTTGACGTAGGTGCACTTGCCGTCCGCGTCGGCGCGCACCAGGCCAAGCGGCGAGGCGTCGTTGACGGCCTGGAGTTCGGCCTGGTTCTGTCGCACCGCCAGCTCCGAGCGTTTGCGTTCCGTGATGTTGCGCGCGGTGACGGCCACGCCGTCCTCGATCGCCACGATCTGGTGGCGCAGCCACATATGCTCGCCGAACACGGTGGACTCAAACTCCTCCTCCAGCGGTTCGCCGGTGCGCAGCACCCCCAGGCATTTGTCGAACAGGCCCTCGCTATGCCATTGCGGCAGCATGTCGCCCAAGCGTTTGCCCAGTGCGTCATCGGAGGCGTAGCCCAGGATGCGCGCGCCACGCTCGTTTACGTCCATCAGCGTGAAATCCATGATCTCGCCGTTGGCGCCACCGCTGCCGCCCTTGCGGCAGGCTTTGATGAGGAACAGGGCATCCAGGCTGGCGTCCACCGCCGCATGCAGCTTTTCGCGCGCCTCGGTCGATTCGCGTATGCTTTCGCGCAGGCGCCGCGCCTGGCGCGTGAGCAGGAAGGAGAACGCCAGCACCACGATGGAAACAAGGGCTGTCACCACGTAGTACAGGCGGCGCTGGGTATAGAACTTGGCCAGCGCGTGCTCCTTGGCGTCGCCCACCACCGCCGTCAGCGAATAGCGCGGCATGTCGCGGAAGCCGTAAATGCGGTCGACCTTGTCCACCGGCGTCTTGAGGACCAGCTCCTCGGGCATGTTGATCGGATCGGCCGGCGCCACATAGTCGATGCTGTCGCTGATGAACAGCTTTTCGTCAATGCGGCCCGTGACAAGCGCGGTGTCGCGGCTGATCAGCATGACCAGGCCGCCTTCCTTGACGTGCATGCGGTCGTAGTCTTCGACGAAATAGGCCGGGTCGATCATCAGCACAATGGCGCCGGCGAACTTGCCGGCTTTGTCGTCCAACCGGCGCGCGATCTGGATTTGCCACTTCTTGGTTATCGGGTCAACCATAGGGTTGGTTACAAGGGCCGCGTCGCCCGCTGTGGTGGCCAGGGTTTTGAAATAGGCCTGGTTGGCGGAGCTGGCGGGGAACAGGCCATGCAGGCTGTCGACCAGCTTGCCGTTGGCGTCGATCAGGCCGATCGGCAGTTGCAGGCGCGAAGGCATGACAGAATCGAGCAAGCCGCCGCGCTTGACGAATTCCGGCAGCCGCAGCGCGCCGTCGGTTTCTTCGAATTTGAGCTTGAACAGTTGGGTCGCGTGGTCGGCCTGGCGCAGCAGGTGGCCGGAATGCTCGGCCAGCGTGCGCGCCAGCGAATGGCTATGCTGCACGGCGTCGTAGTGCGCGCTTTCCGCTTCCGCCTTTAATTGATAGAAAACGTCGGCCCACATGATCACCAATAAGACCAGGGTGAAAGATGGCAGCAGTATCATGCGATACAACCTGCGCATGACCTGGCGGGCAGGGGAAGCGGGGGTCGTCAATTGTCCTGGTCCGAGTAAGGGGGCACCTGCGTATTCTGCACTCAATCACGGTAGGCCGGGCAAAAAAATCTGGCGTATGCTGCTTTGCGGCCACCGTCATTCGCAAAATGCCAAGAAATACTGACAATAAGCTATTAGAATAGCCGTTCCCCGTCTCAGGAAAGCAAGTCTTGTCCGAATTGACCTTCAGCCTGGCCGCAGCACGCGCGCTGCACCTTGCGGCCCAGGGCCTGCTGCAGCCGCGCCGGCGCAAGGCGCAGAAGGTGGATGTGCTGGACGCCATCCGCTGCATGGGCGTGCTGCAGATCGACACCATCCATGTGGTGGCGCGCAGTCCCTACCTGGTGCTGTGGAGCCGGCTGGGCGACTATCCCCAGCCCTGGCTGGAGGAGCACCTGGCCGAAGGCGCGCTGTTCGAGTACTGGGCGCACGAGGCCTGCTTCGTGCCGGTCGAGGATTACCGCTTGCTGCGCCACCGCATGGTCGATCCCGGCGCCATGGGCTGGAAGTATTCCGAGAAATGGATGCGCGAACGGCGCGCCGATGTCGATCGCGTGCTGCAACATATCCGCAGCAATGGACCGGTGCGCTCCGCCGATTTCGAACGCACCGACGGCAAGGGCGGCGGCTGGTGGGAATGGAAGCCGGAGAAGCGCTCGCTGGAAGTCCTGTTCACCGCCGGCCAGTTGATGATCGCGCGTCGCCACAACTTCCAGCGCGTGTACGACCTGGCCGAGCGCGTGCTGCCGGACTGGCACGACAGCCAGATGCCGGCCATGGAGGACACGCGGCGCGAGCTGGCGCTGAAAACCGTGCGCGCCCTGGGCCTGGCGCGCAGCGCCTGGGTGGCCGACTATTACCGCAGCAGGCCGCCGCGCCCGGACCTGGAAGAACTGGCCGGGCAGGGCTTGCTGCTGCGCGCCCGCGTGCAGGGCTGGAAG
Organism: Massilia sp. SR12; assembly: GCA_046523935.1. Taxonomy (GTDB): domain Bacteria; phylum Pseudomonadota; class Gammaproteobacteria; order Burkholderiales; family Burkholderiaceae_D; genus Rugamonas. The sequence goes on from CP159586.1 coordinate 455,307, forward strand.
GACGCCGTCTACATCCATCCCGACCTGGCCGAACTGGCGCGGGCCGCCGCCGACGGCGCCCTGACGCCCACCGCGACCACCATCCTGTCGCCGTTCGACCCGGTGGTATGGGACCGGCGGCGCGCACTGGAGCTGTTCGATTTCGACTACCGGCTGGAGTGCTACACGCCGGCCGAAAAACGCCGCTACGGCTATTTCACCCTGCCCATCCTGCGCCGGGGCGCGCTGGTGGGCCGCATCGACGCCAAGGCGCACCGCTCCGGCGGCATATTTGAACTGAAAAACGTGGCGCTGGAGCCGGGCGTGCGCGCCACGGACCGTTTCGTGCGCGACGTGGCCGGCGCCATCCAGCGCCTGGCCAACTGGCATGGCTGCCCGCGCGTGCAGGCCGCCGCCAGCGAACCGCCAGGCTTTGCCGCCACGCTGCAAGCCGTCCTGGATGAACAAGGAGTAGAACAATGACATTGCCAGGCGCACCCGCCCGCGTCGTCGGCAGCGACGGCACGCCGCTACTGGGCCGCTTTGCCGGCGCCGCGCAAGCTTTCGACTGGCACCTGCTGGCCGGTGAGCACGCACGCAGCGCCTTGTGGCGCCGCTTCCACCACAAAAAATGGCACTACGTGTCGCTGGTGTCCGAGCAGGTGATGGCGGCGGTCGCCATCGTCGACCTGGGCTGGACCAGCACCTGCTTTGCCTACGTCTTCGACCGCAACGACAGCGACATGATGGCCAACTTCTCGCAGGACGGCTTGCCCGGCCGGCTCTCGGTCGGCGTTGGCGAGCATGCCGGTGCGGCGAGCTGGTTCCGCACGCGCAGCACGCAGATCCGCATCGAGCCGCTGCCCGGCAAGCGCTACCAGCTCACGCTGCGCTGCCCGTATATGGAAATCGACGCCGAGTTCGGCCCGCCCGCCGCGCCGCTGCTGCTGGCCACCGGGACGGTGCAGGGCGGGGCGCTGCACGGCACGCAAAAGTCGCCGGGCATGCCGCTCAGCGGCGAAGTGCGCACCTTCCGCGACGCCTACGCGCTGGACGGCGGCGTGGCTAGTTTTGACTATTCGAACGGCCTGCTGGCGCGCGAGACAGCGTGGCGCTGGGCCTCGGCGCACAGCCTGGAGCTGGGCTTCAACCTGCAGGCGGGCTATTTCGGCAGCAACGAGAATGCGCTCTGGATCGACGGCGAAGTGATACCGTTAGGGCCGGCGCGCTTCGTGTTCGACCCGAAGGACCCGATGCAGCGCTGGCATATCTTCACCGAGGATGACCAGTTGGAGCTGTTCTTCACGCCGGACGGCGCGCGCAAACAGGACCGCAAGCTGCTGGTGGCCGCCAGCCGCTACATCCAGCCGGTTGGTTACTTCAGCGGCTGGGTGCGGAGCGCGCCAGACGCGCCGAAACGCATCGTCACGCAATTGCCGGGCGTGACGGAAGACCATTATTCGCGCTGGTAAGGAGGAAGGCCGATGAGCATCCGGAATATGGACAGCCTGTTCAACCCTGGCTCGGTGGCCATTTTCGGCGCCTCGCTGCGGCCCGACCGCATGGGCACCCAGGTCCTGAACAATATGGCCGAAAGCGGCTTTGCTGGCGCCATCTGGCCGGTCAATCCCAAGTACGAAAAACTGCTCGGCATTCCCTGCTACGCGCGCCTGTCGGCCTTGCCGCGCGTGCCGGACCTGGCCATCATCTGCACCCCGCCCGACACGGTGCCGGCGCTGATCGCCGACCTGGGCGCGCGCGGCACGCGCGGCGCCATCATCCTGACCCCGGTCAGCGACAGCATCCGCCAGCAAATCATGCGCGCCGCGCGGCCGCACCTGTTGCGCATCCTGGGCCCGGGCGGCATCGGCCTGGTGGCGCCGCTGGCCGGCTTGAATGCCAGCGCCGCCCATGCCGGCGCCAAACCGGGCAAGACCGCCTTCATCTCGCAGTCGTCCGCCGTGATGACGGCGGTGCTGGACTGGGCGCGCCAGCACGGTATCGGCTTTTCGCGCGTGGTGTCGCTGGTGGAGGGCGGCGATATCGACCTGGGCGACATGCTGGACTACCTGGCCGCCGACGACGACACGGCGGCCATCGTCATGCACATTGAAACGGTGAACTGCGCCCGCAAATTCATTTCGGCGGCGCGCCTGGCTGCGCGCAGCAAGCCGGTGGTGGTGCTGAAAGCCGGCCGCAGCGGCGACGACAAGGTGTACGACGCCGTGATCCGGCGCGCCGGCATGCTGCGCGTGTACTCCTCGTCCGACCTGTTCGACGCGGTGGAAACGGTGGCGCGCGCGCGCCCCACGCGCGGCACGCGCCTGGCCATCATGAGCAACGGCAGCGGTACCGGCCAACTGGCGGCGGACGCGCTGCAATATGTGCACGGCAAGCTGGCGCAGTTTTCGCCCGATACCGTCAAGCGTCTGCGCGGCGAGCTGCCGCCCGGCCTGGTGCCGGCCAATCCGATCGACATTGGCGGTGAAGCCAGCGCCGAGCGGCATGCCGCCGTGGCCAGCGCCTTGCTGGCCGACCCGGACGCCGACGCGCTGCTGCTGGTGCACGCGCCATCGTCGGCGGCGGCCAGCCTGGGCGTGGCGCAGGCGCTGGCCCCGCTGCTGCGGCAAAGCGGGCGCAGCGTGCTGTCCTGCTGGCTGGGCGGCGCGGCGGTAGCGGGCGCGCGCCAGGTCTTTGCCGACGCGGGTTTGCCCACTTACGACACGCCGGAAAAAGCGGTGCGCGCCTACAGCCAGGTGGTGCAATACGCGCGAAACCAGGCCTTGCTGATCGAGGTGCCGGGCCAGGTGCCGGCCCATTCGGTGCCTGAGCGCCAGGCCGCGCGCAACCTGGTGGAAGCGGCGCGTGCCGCCGGCCACGCCGAGCTGCCGGCGGCCGACCTGGCCGCCGTGCTGGCGGCCTATGGCTTGCCGTTGGGGGCCGCCAGTGCTGCCGCTGAGGTGCGTCCGGAAACGCAGCAGCTGCGCATTGGCATGCAACTGGACCCGGTGTTCGGCCCCGCCATCAGCGTTGGGCTGGGCGGCAGCGCCGGGCACGTGGTGGACGACCGTGCGGTCGGGCTGCCGCCGCTGAACACTGTGCTGGCACGCGACATGCTGCGGCGCACCGGCGTGGGCCGCGCACTGGTTGCCGAACGCGACATCCTGTGCGGCGCCCTGGTACACGTGGCCGAACTGGTGGCCGATATCGGTGAAATCGCCGCGCTGGAAATCGACCCCGTCACCGTGCTCGACGGCGTGCTGCGGGTACACGGCGCGCGCGCCACGCTCAGTGCCCGCCGGCCGGAAAGCAGCATGGCGATTCGTCCCTATCCGCAGGAGCTGGAACAGGAAATCGAGTGGCAGGGCGGGCCGCTGGTGCTGCGCCCGATCCGCCCGGAAGACGCGCCGGCCCATGTGCGCTTCTTCAGCCGGCTGGCGCCGGACGACGTGCGCCTGCGCTTCTTTTCAGCCATGAAGGAATTGCCGCCGACCCAGTTGGCACGCCTGACCCAGATCGACTACGACCGCGCGATGGCCTTCATCGCCACCCGCCAAGGCGCCGATGGGCTGCCGGAAACGCTGGGCGTGGTACGGGCGGTGGCCGACCCGGACAACCAAAAAGCCGAGTTCGCGATCATCGTGCGTTCGGATTTGAAAGGCAAAGGACTGGGAAATATCCTGTTCCAGAAATTACTTGACTATTTCCGCAGCCGCGGCACGCGTGAAATCACAGGCGAGGCCTTGTCCGAGAATATCGGAATGCAACAACTGATGCGCAGATTTGGTGGAACAGTGACGCCGTCGCGGGAAGCTGGTATGGTAGACTTTCGCCTTGCCCTGCATTCGAAGTGACGTTTCATTGATGAATGTCAAGGCGTTCCGGTAGGGCTTATTTACACTTGTACTTCCGTTTCCGCGTAGCGAACTTTGGGAGCAAGAATGTTAACGGCCACATACACATTAGTTGCGCTATCCGTTGAACAGGCTAACGTGCGCCTTAGCCTGCTGTCGTTTCAAAAATACGTGCAATCGACGCTGCTGCGCCAGCAGCGCCTGACCCTGTCCCAGCTCGAATACGCTTGCGAAACCCTGGAACGCCTGTACCAGGCCTGCCACTGGCGCAAGATCGAGTTGTACCTGATTCCCGCCCTGCAAAACGCCACCGAGCAAGCCAACCAGTTGCTCGACGAACTGAGCCGTTTGAACCAGGCCGCGCTGGCCGTGATCCGCCGCCTGCAAAGCGAACTGGACCAGGCCAATGACACCAGCGAGCGCCAGGTGGCCGATATCTGCGCTTCGATCGAAACTTTTTGCACGGTGCTGCTGCAGCGCCTGGAAAAGGAAGAAAAAGAGCTGTTCGCCATCGCCCGCAGCACCATTGGCGGCGAGGCCTGGTTTGCTATTGCGAATCAATTCCTGGCGCACGACGCCCAGGTGGTGGAAGCGCGCCGCACGCCCGCTTGCGCCGAGAAAGACAGGAAAGCCTTGTCCCAGGCCCGCCAGGTGCATGCCTCCCTGCGGGACGAAGAGGAGGCAGCAGTTCCTGTGCCGAAGCAGCGCTACCACCGGCGCCCGCGTTCGGCCCAGCGCGCCGCTGCGGGCACGGCCTGACATGCCGTGGCTGCAATCGCCGCCCCTTGTGGGCGGCGCTGCGCTATGATGGTGGTTTTGATCCATTCATAGCCCAACTATGTTTGAGTTCCTTTTCAAGCAACAGGCCAGCCAGGCCAGCGTTGCCGGCCAGTCGAGTGCCGGCGGACCGCAGGCACCGCTTGGCACTCCCGCAGAACGCCGCGCGGCGCAAGCCGAGCTGGCCCGCAATATGGCGGGCGACGAGGCCTCTGCGGTCGAGCTCATCCTCAATAGCGAATTTGCCGATGTGCGCCTGGCTGCGGCCGAGCATGTCGTGTCGCACGAGGCCCTGGAGAAAGTCCTGCACGCGGTGCGCAATTCCGACCGGCGCGTGGCCAAGCTGATGCAGGGGCGCCTGGACGCCCTCCGCCATACGCAAGCTGAGCAGAAGCAGGCCGCCGCGTGCATTGCCATTGCGCAGCGATTGTTGGCTGATGAAAAGTTGACCCCGAATCAGGCGGCCGACCTGGACCGGCAGTGGAAGGTGATCGATGCCGCGCCTGGTGCCGCCGCTGAGTTTGCCCATGTGCGCAACGCGCTGGGCGAGCGGCTGGAAGCCCAGGTGGCCCTCCAGCGCGCCATGATCGATGCGCTGGCCGCGTTGCGCCAGCATCCCGACGGCGCTGAATTCGAGCGCCTGGCCGCCGAGCATGCCGCCCATTTGGCGGCGCCCGAGCGTGGATCGCTGCCGCGCCATTTGCTGAACGATTTCGACGCCGCGCTGGCCGCCGAACGTGCCGCGCGCGCCCAGCCCGCTGCCGCTGCCGGCCCGGGCGCCAGCGCCGGCAATGGCGACGGGAGCGCCGCCCCCGCCGAGGCGGCGCCGCCTGCCGCGCCCGCCGGCGCCGCTCGCCCGGCGGGCCAGGGTAACGGCGACGATGACGGCTCCGACGCGCGCGCGCCGCACCCGGCCCGGGACAAGCACAAGCCCAGCCCCGCCGAACAGGAAGCCAACCGCCACTTCATGGACCTGGTGCAAGCGATGGAGGCCGCCCTGGCCCAGGGCCAGTTGCACATCGCCGCCGAGCACGACAAAACGTTGAAAGACAGTAAGACCGGCCGCCTGACCCCGGCCCAGTCCGAGCGCCTGGCCCATGCGCGGGCCGACCTCAAACGCCTGGGCGACTGGGCGCGCTGGGGCGGCAATGTGTCGCGCGAAGAGCTGGTGCACGCCGTCGAGCAATTGCCGGCCGAAGGCCTGGGTATGAGCGAACTGGCGAAAAAAGTCGGCAGCATGCGCGAACGCTGGAAAGCGCTGGACGGCGTGTCCGGCGCCGCCCCCAAGTCGCTGTGGGAAAAATTCGACGCCGCCTGCAGCGCCGCCTACGCCCCCGCCGCCGCCCACTTCAAGCACCTGGCCGACGAACGCCACTCCAACGCTGACAAGGCGCAGCAACTGGTGGATGAAGCGAACGCCCTGCTTGAAAAGGACGCCGCCCAGCTGGAAGCGGCCGGCGGCGCCCAGGCCGACCGCGAGGAGTCCGCCTCCGGCAACCTGCCGCACACGCACGACTGGCGCACCCTGGCATCCTCCACCCAGCGCCTGCGCCAGGCCTGGAGCCGCCTCGGCACCATCGACCGCAAGGACAAGAAGCGCCTGGACAGCGCCTTTGCCACGGCGATGGACGCCCTGATGGCGCCGCTCGATGCGCAGCGCAAAATCGAAGTGGCGCGGCGCGAGCAATTGATCGAGGAAGTCGGCAAACTGAATCCGCTCGAGCGCCACACCATCGACACCCTGCGCGGCCTGCAGGAATCGTGGCAGGGCCACGCGCGCGCCTTACCGCTGGAGCGCAAGACCGAGCAAGCGCTGTGGCAGAAGTTCCGCGCCGCCTGCGACCAGGTCTTTGCCAAGCGCAAGGAGCACGCCCACGCCGCCGACCATGAACGCAAGGCCCACCTGCACACGCGCGAAGCCATTTGCGCCGGCCTGGAAGCGGTCGCATGCGACGGCGACGACAAGGCCGTGCTGGCCGCCATCGGCAAAGCCTTGAAGGACGCGGCCAGCGCCTGGCACGCCTCCGGCGTGGTGCCGCGCGCCAGCGAACAGAAGATCGACCAGCGCTATCGCGCGGCGGTGGGCGCACTGCAAGCGCAGGCCGACACCATCCGCAAGCGCGCCGGCGCGGCACAGGCCAATGCCCTGCGCGAAAAACTGCGCCTGGTGCAGGCGCTGGAAAACGGCCTGGCCGGAACGGAGGCCATCGACAGCGCCGACTGGACCAGCCGCTGGCAAGCCTTGCCGGCGCTGCCGCCCGAGCAGGAACGCACCCTGCGCGGACGCCTGGACGCCGCCCTGAAAGCCGCCGCAGAGGGTGACGGGCAAGGCGCAGGGCAGGGCGCGCGCGCCGCCTACGCCGCCCAACTGGAAAACAACCGACAGCGCCTGCTGTCCGAAGTGCTGCGCCTGGAAATCATGGCCGGCATCGACAGTGGCGCGGAATTTGCGAAAGACCGACTCAAAATGCAGGTGGAAGTATTGCAATCGTCCCTCAAATCCGGCCAAAAGCCGGCCAGCCACGCCGCCCAGTTCCTTGCCCTGTGCGCCATGCCCGCCCTGGCGGATGCCCGCACAGCCAGCCGCATCGAGCAGCTGTACCGCAAGACTGGCGCGGAGGGTAAATGAGCGAAGTAAGGATTCAAACGGAAGACTTCGACCTGTCCCAAGAAATGGCGCAACTGCGCGCCGGCAAGGCGCGGGTTGGCGCTATCGTCAGCTTTGTTGGCACCGTGCGCGACCTGAACGAGGGCGCCGCCGTGGCGGAGATGGAGCTGGAACACTACCCCGGCATGACCGAACAGGCGATCCAGGCCATTATCGAGCAAGCCAAGGCGCGCTGGCCGATTTTCGGCGCGCTGGTCATCCACCGCGTCGGGCCGCTCAAGCCCATGGACCAGATCGTGCTGGTGGCGGTGACCTCGCCGCACCGGGGCGAAGCGTTCGCGGCGTGTGAATTCATCATCGATTACCTGAAGACCGAGGCGCCGTTCTGGAAGAAGGAGCAAACGCCGGAGGGCGCGCGCTGGGTCGATGCCCGCAGCAGCGACGACGAAGCGCTCAAAAAGTGGTCTTGAAAAACGTCAACGCAACCCTAAATTGTTGTTGACAATGATTTAGGAGCGTTAGAAATGCGCCAAGATAAACTTACCACCAAACTGCAAGAAGCCCTCGCCGACGCCCAAAGCCTGGCCGTCGGGAGCGACAACCAATACATCGAACCGGCCCACCTGCTGCTGGCCCTGCTGAACCAGGAAGATGGCGGCGCGCGCTCCCTGCTGCAGCGCGCCGGCGTCAACGTCGGCGGCCTGGCGCAGGCGTTGAAGCACGCGCTGGAACGCATGCCCAAGGTTACCGGCGGCGACGTCACCGTCAGCCGCGAATTCGTCAATATGCTGAACCAGGCCGACCGCGAAACGCAGAAACGCGGCGACCAGTTCGTCTCCAGCGAAATGGTGTTGCTGGCGCTTGCCGACGACAAATCCGACGCCGGCAAGCTGGCGCGCGAGAACGGCCTGCAGCGCAAGGCGCTGGAAACCGCCATCGACGCCGTGCGCGGCGGCGCCAAGGTCGACTCGCAGGAAGCCGAAGGCCAGCGTGAAGCGCTGAAAAAATACACCATGGACCTGACCGAGCGCGCCCGCATGGGCAAGCTGGACCCGGTGATCGGCCGCGACGACGAAATCCGCCGCGCCATCCAGGTGCTGCAGCGCCGTACCAAGAACAACCCCGTGCTGATCGGCGAACCTGGTGTCGGTAAAACCGCCATCGTGGAAGGCCTGGCGCAGCGCATCGTCAACAACGAGGTGCCCGATTCCCTGCGCGGCAAGCGCGTGCTCTCGCTCGATATGGCGGCCCTGCTGGCGGGCGCCAAATACCGCGGCGAATTCGAGGAACGCCTGAAATCCGTGCTGAAGGAGCTGGCGCAGGACGAAGGCCAGACCATCGTCTTCATCGATGAGCTGCACACTATGGTGGGCGCCGGCAAAGCCGAAGGCGCGATGGACGCCGGCAATATGCTGAAGCCTGCGCTGGCGCGCGGCGAACTGCATTGCCTGGGCGCGACCACGCTCGATGAATACCGCAAGTACATCGAGAAGGACGCCGCGCTGGAGCGCCGCTTCCAGAAGATCCTGGTTGACGAACCCAGCGTGGAAGCCACCATCGCTATCCTGCGCGGCCTGCAGGACAAGTATGAGTTGCACCATAAAGTCGAGATCACCGACCCCGCCATCATCGCGGCGGCGGAGCTGTCGCACCGCTACATCACCGACCGCTTCCTGCCCGACAAGGCGATCGACCTGATCGACGAAGCGGCATCCAAGATCAAGATCGAGATCGACTCCAAGCCGGAGGTGATGGACAAGCTGGAGCGGCGCCTGATCCAGCTCAAGATCGAGAAGGAAGCCGTCAAGCGCGAGAAGGACGAAGCCTCGCGCGCGCGCCTGCAACTGCTGGACGATGAAATCGCCAAGCTGCAGCGCGAGTACAACGACTACGAGGAAGTACTGAAGGCCGAAAAGGCCAATGTGCAGGGCACCACCCACATCAAGGAAGAAATCGAGCGTATCAAGCAGCAGATGGAGGAGGCCACGCGCGCCTCCAACTGGCAGCGCGTGTCCGAACTCCAGTACGGCACGCTGCCGGAGCTGGAAGCGCAACTGAAACACGCCGAGTCGGCGGGCGCCGGTGAGCAAGCGGGCGACAAGCCCAAGCTGCTGCGGACCCAGGTTGGCGCCGAGGAAATCGCCGAAGTCGTGTCGCGCGCCACCGGTATCCCGGTCTCGCGCATGATGCAGGGCGAGCGCGACAAGCTGTTGCACATCGAGGAAAAGCTGCACGAGCGCGTGGTGGGGCAGGACGAGGCGATCAACGCCGTGGCCGACGCCATCCGCCGCTCGCGCGCCGGCCTGTCGGACCCGAATCGTCCGTACGGCTCCTTCATGTTCCTGGGACCGACCGGCGTCGGCAAGACCGAGCTGACCAAGGCGCTGGCCAACTTCCTGTTCGACTCGGAGGAGTCCCTGATCCGCATCGACATGAGTGAATTCATGGAGAAGCACTCGGTGGCCCGCCTGATCGGCGCGCCGCCCGGCTATGTGGGCTACGACGAGGGCGGCTACCTGACCGAAGCCGTGCGCCGCAAGCCGTACAGCGTGATCCTGCTGGACGAGATTGAGAAAGCGCACCCGGACGTGTTCAACGTGCTGCTGCAAGTGCTGGACGACGGCCGCATGACGGACGGGCAGGGCCGCACCGTGGACTTCAAGAACACGGTGGTGATCATGACCTCTAACCTCGGCTCGCAGAAGATCCAGGCAATGGAGGAATCCGACCCGGCACTGGTGAAGCTGGCGGTGATGGCCGAAGTACGGGGCCACTTCCGTCCCGAGTTCATCAACCGGATCGACGAGATCGTGGTGTTCCATGGCCTGGACGACAAGCATATCGGCTCGATCGCCCGCATCCAGTTGCAGATCCTGGAACAGCGCCTGAAGCGCATGGACATGGGCATGATCGTGAGCGACGCCGCCCTGCAGAAAATTGCGGAAGCAGGCTACGACCCGGTCTACGGCGCCCGCCCGCTCAAGCGCGCGGTGCAGCAGCAGATCGAGAACCCGCTGTCGAAGCTGATCCTGGAAGGCCGCTTCGGCCCGAAAGATACCATCCGCATCGACGCCGACGGCAGCGAGCTTGCCTTCAGCAAGGCCTGAGGATGGCGCCCGTGCTGGGGCCTGCACTGGGGCCTGAGCTGGCGTGCCTGGCCGGCCGCCTCGCGTTCCTGCGCGAGGCGGAACGGCTGAAGAGCGTCCTGCGCAGCGGCTTCACCTCCACCGGCCGTGCCGAAAGCACGGCCGAACATAGCTGGCGCCTGACGCTGATGGCGCTGGTCTTTGCCGACCAGTTGCCCGGCCTCGACATCGCGCGCATGCTCAAGCTGTGCGTGGTGCACGACCTGGGCGAAGCGATCCACGGCGACATCCCCGCCACCCAGCAGCACGCCCATCCCGGCAAGTCTGCCCAGGAACGGGCCGACCTGCACACGCTCACGCGCGACCTCGATCCGCCCCTGCGCGCCGAGATCATCGCCCTGTGGGACGAATACGAGGCCGCCGCCACGCCCGAAGCCAAGGCCGTGAAAGCCTTCGACAAGCTGGAAACCATCCTGCAGCACAACCAGGGCGACAATCCGCCCGATTTCGACTACGCCTTCAACCTCGATTACGGCCGCCGGCACACCGCCGGCGAGCCCCTGTTCGCCGAGCTGCGCGCCATGCTCGACGCCGACACGATTGCGCGCGCCGCCGCCGCGCAACTAGCGCGCGAAGAACTCGGTGGGCGGCACGCCGAAGGTCTTGCGGAACATGGCCGTAAAGGCTGACTGGCTGGAATAGCCCAGCGCATCGGCCACCTGCGCCAAGGGCATGCCGCTGGCGATCAGCGGCGCCGCATGCGCCAGCCTGGCTTGCTGGCGCCACTGGCCAAAACTCATACCCAGCTCTTTCTCGAACAGGCGCGCCAGCGTGCGTTCTGACGCCCCCGCATCGTGCGCCCACTGCTCCAGGGTTTGCGTTGACCCCGGCTCCGCCAGCAGGCTATCGCACAAGGTCTTCAAGCGCTTATCGCGCGGCATCGGTACCCGGATCGGGCGCGTGGCCAGCTTGGGCAGCTCGTCCAGGATCAAATTGCTGATCAACTGCGAGCGATGGCTCGGCGCCGCCGGGTCCTCCTGTTCCAGCGCCATGACCAGCTCGCGCAAGAGCGGCGAGACGGTCAGCACCTTACAGGGCTCGCCGGGGAAGGGATCGTAAGACGACACCACATACACCGGCCGCAAGCGCGCCGTTTCGATCACGGTCAGCGAATGCTCGACGTTGGGGGCGGTCCAGATGGCACGCTGCGGCGGCACGATCCAGCTGCTATCGAGTGCGTTGAGCCGGATCACCCCCTCCAGCGCAAGCGTCAACTGGGCGCAGTCGTGGCTGTGCGGCTGCAGGGAGCGCGCGCTGACCAGGTCGCGCGCGATCATGGTCACCGGCTGCACCTCGGTCGGTTCGCGGCGGCTTTCGTGGGGCTCGGTGTGGGTGACGATGGTGACTGGCATGGGATGGCGGTTTTGCGACAAATGATGTCATCCTAGCTCAAAACAGACGCGCCGGGTTTTTCTACAATGTTTTCATTCTTTAAACGTCTGGAGCAAGGAATGGACCAACAAACCCTACGCAACGATGCCCGCGTGATCGGCCTGATCGGCCTGGCGCACGGCGTCTCGCACTTTTACCACCTGATCCTGGCGGCGCTGTTCCCCTGGCTGAAAACCGCCTTTGCGCTCAGCTACTCCGAGCTGGCGCTGCTGATGACGGTGTTCTTCGTGGTCTCCGGCATCGGCCAGGCGCTGGCCGGCTTCGTGGTCGACCGCGTCGGTGCGCGGCGCGTCCTGTTTTCGGGCATGGCCATGCTGGGCATTTCCGCCGTGGTGCTGTCGAACGCGCAAAACTACGCCGGGCTGATGGTGGGCGCGCTGTTGGCCGGCATGGGCAACAGCATTTTCCACCCCGCCGACTACACCATCCTCAATCAGCGCGTCTCGCGCGAACGGGTGGCGCACGGCTTTTCCGTACACGGCTTGAGCGGCAGCATCGGCTGGGCCGCCGCACCGGTCTTCATGACCGCCATCGCCACCGCCAGCGACTGGCGCACCGCTTTGCTGTCGGCCGCCGCGCTGCCTGCCGTCGTGCTGCTGATCCTGTGGCTGAACCGCGCCGCACTGCGGCCTGACCCGATCGTGCGCCACGCCGGCGGCGCTGCGCAGGAGGGCTCGTTCGACTTCCTGCGCCTGCCGTCGGTGTGGATGTGCTTCGGTTTCTTCTTCCTGACCGCGCTGGCGCTGGGCGGCATCCAGAGCTTCGCATCGAGCGGATTGATGGCGTTGTACGGCATGTCGCTGGCCATGGCCACCAGCGCCTTCACCGCATATATGCTGGCGTCCGCGCTGGGCATGCTGTTGGGCGGTTTTCTCGCTTCAGGCCGCAAGGAGCATGACCGCACGATTGCCGCCGCCTTCGCCTTGGCCGCCGTACTGGCGCTGATGTTGGGACTGGTGATCGTGCCCGCTTGGGGCGCTGTAGTGATGATGGCCCTGGTAGGCTTCTTCTCCGGCATAGCCGGCCCATCGCGCGACCTGATGATCCGCGCCGCCGCCCCCAAGAACGCCACCGGCCGCGTGTATGGCGTGGTCTACTCAGGCCTCGACAGCGGCTTAGCCGTCGGCCCCCTGATGTTTGGCCTCATGATGGACGCCGGCAAGCCGTCGCTGGTGTTCGCCACCATCGCCTTCTTCCTGATGCTGGCCATTGCCACCGCCACCGGCGTTGGTAGCCGCACCCGTGCCAGCGTTCCGGCTCAGGGTTTGATGTAAGCGTAGCCTTCGAGCGCTTGCAGGCGGCCGATTTCGGCGACGCCGGAAGGGACGATGCTCGCTTCCGGCAGCACTTTGTCCTTGCTGATGCCGAGTCCCGTCAGGGTGTTGTTGCAGACCCGGAATTGCACATTGCGTGCCGCCAGCTCCTGCACCACGATGTCGTAGGGGTTGCCGTTCTTGTCCTTGGCGCCGTCCAGCAGGAAATCGACACCGCCCCCGAGGGCCACGACGACAATCTGCGCCTTGGGGCTGGCGTTCAGGTGGTTGCGGATATTGCGCAAGCCGCCCATGGCGTTGCTGCTGTCGCTGAAGTGGTAAACGACTTTTTCGATGCGCGGGGCTTCGGCCTGGGCGGCGCCGGCGCCGAACAGCAGGAGCAAGGGCAGCAGCAGGATGCGGATCAGTTTCATTCTTTGGACTCCTTGCCAGATTCGAGTGATTCCTGCTCCATCAGCAGGTAGGTCCCATACGCGTTGAGCCGGTTGGCCTGGCTGAAGGCGGGATAGTCTTTGAATGCGGACCAGTCGGTGCGCGCGTAGGCTTCGTCGAATGGTAGCAGTTCCTGCACCGCATTGCCCATCTGTTCGCGCAGGTGGCGCAAGTAGCGCTGCGTCAGCAGCATGTCCTCGCGCGGCTGGCGCGAGGCGGGGCCGTGGCCGGGGATGACGATGCTGGGCTGCGCATCCAGCATGCGCTCCAGCGCTTGCAGCCAACGTTTGCTGTTGGCGTTGCCGACGTAGGGCAGGCGGCCGCTGAAAAACAGGTCGCCGGCGAACAAGACCTTGTCTTCTTCCACCAATAACAGCAGGTCTTCCGGCGAGTGGGCGCCGCTGCTGTCGATCACGCGGAAGTGCAGTCCTCCCAGCTCGAATTGCCAGGGCTGGCCGTCGTTGAAGTCGAGCCAGCGGGTGGCGGCCACCAGTTCGGTGCGCGCGTCGACCCAAGGCGCCAGTTCGGCGCGACGCTGGGCCAGGCGTTCGCGCGCCGCGTCCGATGCCAGGTATTCGCGGCCGTTGCGGTGGGCGGCGATGACGACGCCGGGCCGGCGCAGCGCTTGCAGTCCGTAGATATGGTCGGCGTGGTAGTGGCCGACGATGACCATCTTTACCGGAGCGGCGGTGACCTTGCGGATGGCGCGCAGCATGGCTTGCCCCAGGGCCGGCGTGGCGAGCGCGTCGTACACGACCACGCCTTCGCGCGTGACCACGAAGCCGGCGTTCGACATGAAGCCTTTATTGGCGGCGCTGGCCATGCCCGCCTCGCCCTGGAAGTAGTAGGCGTGGGCGCTGACCTGGATCGGCTTCAGTTCGATCTGCGCCGCTTCCGGCGCGGCCAGCACGGGCAGGGCCGGCAGCAGGGTGGCCAGCATCAGCAGGCGGCGGGTCGGGTTCATGGGGCTTCCTTGTATTGGGCGAGGGCGGCGGCTTGCGCCTGTTGCAGGCGGGCGTCGAGGTAGGCGCCGTAAAAGCCCGATTGGTCGGCGCCAAGCAGCGGTTCGGCCAGCGCGCGGCCGTCCGGCCCGAGAAACAGCACGGTCGGGAAGAAGCGGACGTTGAGCTGGCGTAGCAGCGCGGCGATGGGCTGGCGCTGGCCGCTGGCATCGGCCAGTTCGCTGACAGTGTCGCTTTCCAGTTCACGTAAATGCAGCCCGGGTGCGCCGGCGCGCTGCAGCGGCGCCAGGTAGTTGCGCCGCACTTCCAGGCAGTAGGGGCAATCGTGGCGCGAGACCAGCAGCACCAGCACGGCGCGCTGCGGCGCCAGCGCGGCCAGCTCGTGGCGCAGGTTGCGCAGCGGGGGCAGCAGTGGCAGCGTTGCGTTGGCGGGGGCTGGCATGGCGGGCCGGGGGATCGTCTTGGCGTAGCCGGCGTTCAGGCGGCCAGGCCCGGATTGCCTGCGGCGCCAATCAATGTCGGCTGGTTCGGCTTACGCGCGCGGACCACAGGATGGGCGCGCAGGTAGCTCTCCATCACGTCCCAGATCGGGGCGCCGCTGGCGCCTTCGGCAACCGGCGCCCAGCCGGCCACCTTGTAGTTCTTCCCGGCTTCCAGTAATTTGCCGTCCAGCCGCATATCGCTGATGCGCTGGCCGCTGGGGGCTGCCGGCGTGCATGTGTAGCTCATGCCGCCCACGCGCACCATGTCGCCGCCTTGTTGGTAGTAGGGGTCCGGGTGGAACAGGTTGTCGCACACGTCTTCCATAATGGTCTTGATGGTGGCGCCCGTCATTTCGGTCAGGGTGGTGGCGGGGTAGGTGATCGCCAGTTGGTCCATCAGGACGCCGCGCGTAATGGTGTCGCCCGGCAGCAGCGAGGTGCCCCAGCGGAAGCCGGGCGAAAAGGCCAGGTCGGCGCCTTTCACCTCCATCAAGGCGTCGACAATCAACTGGTCCCAGCTGCCGTTGAAATTGCCGCGGCGGTACAGCAGGCCTTCGGTGACGGCGAGCTTTTCATCCAGCTTGGCGCGGAACGGGGCGCGCACGGCGTCGATATGCGCCTGCATGGCGCGGTCCGCCGGCAGCAGGTTGGAGAACACCGGCAACAGGCGGTATTGGTAGCCCTGGATGTGGCCCTGGCGCACATCGAAATCAAGCACGCCGAGGAATTTTCCGTTGGAGCCGGCATTGGTCACCAGCGTCTGGCCGCCCTTGTTGGCGACCACCACCGGCGCCGGTATGCCGTCGTGCGTGTGGCCGCCGAGGATGGCGTCGATACCGCTCACGCGGCCGGCCAGCTTCAGGTCGACATCCATGCCGTTGTGCGAGAGCAGGACCACCACTTTGGCGCCCTTGCCGCGCACTTCCTGCACCAGCGCCTGCAGGCGTTCCTCCTGGATGCCGAAGCTCCAGTCGGCCACCATATGGCGCGGGTTGGCAATCGGCGTGTAAGGGAAGGCCTGGCCGATGACGGCAATGGGCACGCCGTTCATCTCACGCCAGCTATAGGGCGCGAACACGGGGTCGCCGAAATCGCTGGTCACCACGTTCTGCGCCACGAAGTCGACCTTGCCCTTGAAGTCCTTCTGCACGATTTCCTGCACCCGCTGCATGCCCAGCGTGAATTCCCAGTGCGGGGCCATGATGTCCACCCCCAGCAGCTTGGCGGCATCGACCATGTCCTGGCCGTTGGTCCAGAGTGCGGTGGCAGAGCCCTGCCAGGTATCGCCGCCATCGCACAGGAGCGCGTGCGGGCGGCTGGCGCGCAATTGCCGCACCAGCGTTGCCAGGTGGGCGAAGCCGCCAACTTTGCCGTAGGTCTTGGCCGCCGCCTGGAAGTCGAGGTGGGTGAAGGCGTGCGCGCGCGCCGTGCGCGGCGCAATCTTGAAGTGCTTGAGCAGGTGCTCGCCCACCAGGTGCGGCGCCTTGCCGGCCGCCGCGCCGATACCCAGGTTGACACTCGGCTCGCGGAAGTACAGTGGCTGCAACTGCGCGTGGCAGTCGGTCATGTGCAGCAGGCTGACATTGCCGAAGCGCGGGACGCCGTACAGCTGTTCGGCGGCGCCCGGAGCGGCGGCCAGGGCGTCCTTGCCAGCCAGGTCCAGGCCGCCGGCGCTGGCGATGGCCAGCATTTGCAGGAAGTCGCGACGTTGCATAGGCTTTACTGGTTGACGGGCGATTCAGGCGCCAGCAGCAGCGACATCACGTCCTTGAGCTGTTTTTCGGTGAGGATGCCGGCGGCGCCGAAGCGCGGCATGACGGAGCAGGCCTGGAAGGCGTGTGAGTTGTAGACCTTGGCCCAGGTGTACTTCAGCATTTCCGGGGTGGGGCCGCCGCGCAGCTTGCCGTAGTTGTGCAGGCTGGGGCCGATATTGCCGAAGGCGATTTCCTTCTTATCGAGCTGGTGGCAGGCGTAGCAATTGCCGCCGGCCGCCGTGCCCTTGGGGTCGGAGGACTGCATGCCGCGCCCGCTTTGCGCGATCTTCTCGCCTTCCTTCCAGTCGCCCAGGTAATTGCCGTCGGCCGGATAGGCCACGCCGGCCGCAGCCTGTGCTTCGATCTTCTTGCGCGCGGCGGCTTTGAGCGGGCGCTGGCCGTCCTGGGTGCACAGGCGCTGCGCCTCGCTTTGCTCCAGGCGTTCCACCGTGGCCTCGTTCTTGTCGCGGAACGAGGCCTTGAAGCCGGCGGTCGCGGCGTCGTCTTTCGGTGCCGCCAGCGCAGGACTGGCGGCCAGTGCGCCCAGCAGGGCGGCGGTGACAAGCTTGCTGTGCATAGGTTCTCCTGGATCAGCGTTTCAGGCCGGGCGCGGCCATCGTGCCGCCCTTGGCATTGACGCCAAGGTAGGTGATCAGATCAATCGCGGCCTGCGAGTTATAGTCAAGTTGCGGGAAGCGCTGCTGGCGGAAGCAGTCCGCCATGCGCCACTGCATGGTGCGCAGCGCGCCCTGGCTGACCCGATAGGCCGGCCAACTGGCGAATGCGCCTTGCGCCGCTGCGGCCTGCTGCAGGTTGGGCAGGTCTTGCAGGCGGATGCGCTGGTTGTCCTTGCTGTGGCAGGAGGCGCAGGCGAAGTCGTAGGGACCGGCGCGGTAGAAGAAGGCTTGCTTGCCGCGCGCGTAGGCGGCCTTTTCCTCGGCGTGCTTTTGCGGCACCATGATTTTGGCGCCGCGCGACGCGGCCGAGACATAGGCCACCAGGGCTTCCATATCGGTGGCGCGCTCGCCCTGTTCGGAGAACGGCTTTTTCACCACGTCGGCGCGCTCCAGGCCTTGCAAGGTCACGATGCAATGCACCAGGCGCGCTTCGGTGTCCATCACCTTGCCGGCATCCTTGAAGTAGCGCGGCAGCTCGGCGTAGGCGCCGGCCACCACGCCGGGACCCTTGCCCAGGTCGCAGCCTTCCAGGCTGGCCTGGCGCGGGCCGCGCTTGGCGGCCCATAGCGCCTCGCCCTGGGCTTCCACCAGTTCGGCGGGATTGCCGTCGGCCAGCATGGCGCGGTACTTGGCGATTTCGTCGGCGGTGGTTTGCGCCGCCGCACTGCCTGTGATGGCCAGCCCAAGCAGGCCGGCGCGGATGGTACGGGATGGATGCATGGGGTGGCCCTTTCAGGCAATGGTGGCTTCGTCGGTACGTGAATCGCCTTTGTTGTCCTGCCAGTTGACGGACACCTTCTCGCCTTTGGCGCCGCCCTTGAACTTGAAGGCGAGGTAGGGGTTCTGCGATACCGACTGGCCCCACATGCATTGCAGGACCACGCGCTCGCCATGCTTGACGGTGACGTCGGTGATGTAGTGCGCCGGTACCAGGTTGCCGGCGGAGTCTTTGCGCACGCCGGTTTCCATCGGGTGCGCCATCAGTACTTTGACTTCCGTGACGCCGTTGGCGGCATTGGCGCGGATTTTCATTGGATCTGCCATCTCTGCTCCTGTGTCCTTGTCGTTTGGTGCTTAGCCGCCGCAGCCGCCCAGCGTGACCTTGGTTTCCTTGGTGGCCGAATACAGCTTGCCGTCGGCGGTTTTCACCACGGCCACGATATTGGTGCTCTGGCCCAGCTTGAGGCGGGCCTGCACGGCGGCGTTGGTGTCGTCCGGGATCTTGAAAATGGCCGCCAGCGGGTTGGGGTTCTTCTCCACCAGGATGTAGATCTCGCTGGTGCCGGGAATGGCGGAGGTGACCCCGACCGGCACCACCGCTCCGTTTTCGGCGATGTCGGGCGAGATGATGGCGATCTCCTTGTTGTCGGCGGGCGTGCCGCCCACCGCCGCCAGCGCGTCGGCCAGGCTTTTGGCGCTGAAGGCTTCGCGGCCGCCCGCCGCCAGCGCCTGCCGCGTGGTCAGCAGGCCGCTGGCCACCAGCAGGCCAAGCGCCGATGTGGATTTGAGTACGGAACGTCGGGTGCGGTTCATGCAGTCTCCTGGTGATGTGCGCGGGGCGGTCCCGCTATTGCGCGCCGTTGGCCAGCCATTGGGCAATGGTTTTGGCGTCGGCTTCCTTCAAATGGGTTTGCGGCGGCATGGGCACGCTGCCCCAGGCGCCAGTGCCGCCGGCACGTATCCTGGCGGCCAGGTAGCTTTCCCGGTCGGCGCGCTCACTGTATTTGGCGGCGATCTCGCGGAAGGCCGGGCCCAGGACCTTGCTGGCCATGGCGTGGCAGCCGGTGCAGCCGTTCTTGTTCAGCAGGGCTTGCGCGTCGGCGCCGGGCAGGCGCGCCTTGGCGGGTATGGGGGGAGGTGTAGGCGTGGGCGTGGGCGCGTTGGCCGCCAACGCCAGCGCGGTGGGCGCCGGGCGGCTGGTATCGGCGCCGCGCAGGCCGCCCAGCGGGCGGTTCTGCTCGGCCAGGTTGCCGTGTGCATTGCGCGCGAATTCCGGCAGCGACGAGGTCACTTTTCCACCCACCGGGCAGTCCTTCATGCAGGCGCTGTTCGCCACGTCCGCCTTGCCTTTGGTGTCCCACATGCCGGGCTGGCGCACCAGGCCATGGCGGTTGGGCAGGCGCTGCTGCACCTGCGCGATATTCTCGTCGCTCAGCACAAAGTCGGCCGGCACCACGCCGCCCAGGTTGAGGATGTGCGCGGTGACGGCGTACACCTCGTCCGGCGTCAGTGTCTTGGGCGCATTCCATGGCATGGCGCGGTTGATGTAATCCCACAGGGTCGAAAGGTGCGCGGCCTTCATCAGCGTGGTGCGGTGCGGCACGCTGCCGTTGGCCAGCGCCGCCACGCGGCCGCTCTTGATGTCGGCCTCGCTGGTGCCGCCAACGATGGGCGTGAAGACTTCATTGGATTCGCCGAAGCTGCCATGGCAGCTGGCGCAGCGGCTTTCCCACACCTGTTCGCCCAGCGCCACCGAGCCGCGCCCTTTCGGCAAACCCGTGAAGTCGGCGCGCACGTCGATGTCCCAAGCCTTGATTTCGGCCGGGGTGGCGGCACGGCCGATGTTTTGCCAGGGCGGCGCGGCATCGGCGGCGCAGGCGAGGGCGCAACTACCCAATAATGCGGCGGCAATCCATGTTTTCATTAGCTCACCTGCACGTTGGAGACTTCGCCGTTCGGCGCCACCTGCCATGACTGGATGGCGTTGTTGTGATAGATCGAGCGTGTCCCGCGCACGGCGCGCAACTGGTTGATCTGGGGCTGTACATAGCCAGTGTCGTCGATCGCCCGGCTTTGCAGGATGGCGGGGGCGCCGTCCCATACCCAGTCGATATTGAAGCGCGTCAGCGCCTTGTTCTGCACTGGCCCTTGCAGGTGTGCGCTGCGCCAGTTGCGGCCGCCGTCGGTGCTGACATCGACGCGCTTGATGCGCCCGCGCCCCGACCACGCCAGGCCGCTGATGTTGTAGTAGCCGCGATCGAGCAGCGCCTGGCCGCCGGACGGCGTGGTGATCACGCTTTTGCATTCCTGCACCGAGGTGTATTGCCGATGCCGCCCGTCCGGCATCAGGTCGACATAGTGGATGGTTTCATCCTTGCTGTCGTAGGGCTGGTCGCCGGCTTCAATGCGGCGCAGGTACTTGACCCAGCTCACGCCTTGCACGCCGGGCACCACCAGGCGCAGCGGGTAGCCATTTTCCGGGCGCAGCATTTCGCCGTTCTGGCCCCAGGCCACCATCACGTCGTCGAGCGCGCGTTCGATGGCGATGGTGCGCGTCATGCTGGAGCCGTCGGCGCCTTCCGCCAGGATGTACTTGGCGCGCTTGCGGTCGATGCCGCACAGGTCCAGCAGTGTCGATAGCAGCACCCCGGTGTATTCCGAGCAGGCCAGCATGCCGTGCGTGTACTGCACGGTTGGCAAGGCCACGTTGCCCCATTCGGCGCCGGTATTGGCGCCGCATTCAATGAAGTGGATGCGCGACACCGACGGCAGGCGCATCAAGTCGTCCATGGTGAAGACGCGTGCCTCGCGCACCAGGCCATTGATCATCAGGCGATGTCGGGCCGGGTCGATGTCATGCCAGCCCTGATGGTGGCGTTCGAAATGCAAGCCGCTTGGGGTAATAATGCCAAAAAGACCTTGCAAGGGTGTGAAGCTGACCGAGGCTTGCCGCACCCGTGTCAGCCCGGGGCTTTCACGGCGCTGCAGGTTGCCTTCCCATTTCGATGGCAGGCCGTAGGGTGTCGCGGCGACCGGCTGGCCCAGCGTTTTGCTGTGTTCGGGAAGCGTCAGGATGGCGTCGTCGCCGGCCAGCGCCTGGGCGGTGGCAGTAGCGCTGGCGGCCACGCCGGCGCCCATGGCCAGCGCCTTGCCCATGAAGCTGCGGCGTGCCACGCGCGCCTGCTCCAGTTGTTGGTCGCTGAGGAAATTTTCACGGGCGTGCAGCAGCCTTCCGATGGTTCGGCTCAGGTCCGTCACTGCGTGTCTCCTGGTTCTTTTTTGTGCTGGCAAGCTTGCCTTCAAAAGTTCCGTGACGCAAGCGTTTTCCGGTTGTGTTGTTGGCCGCCGCCAAATAGCGTGTGCGATGGGTCGGGGCCGCGCACTTTGCTCTAGAATTATTTGCGCAAGGCAATAAAAACATGGGGGAGACCATAATGAAATTGCGCGACAAGATGGTGCTGTGCATGGCTGTTGTTTGTTTTGCTTTCCTGAGCGCGTTGGTGGTGGCGCTGACGGGCATGCAGAGTGCCCGCAACCAGTTCCAGCGTTTCCTGGAGGTTGACCAGGCCCTGTTGCAAACCTCCACCAATTTGTATGCCCAGGGCCTGCAAATGGGCCAGGCCTTGCGCAATGTGGTGATCGACCCGAACAATAAAACCGGCCACAAGAATCTGGAAGACGCCGGGAAATCGTTCCAGGATTATGTCCAGGCGGGCAAGGAGCTGGCGCCGCCGGACAGCGAGGCCGGCAAAGTCTTCGCCGATGTGGCGCGCTTGCGCGAGAAGCAAGCCGGCCTGCATGGCAAAGTGCTGTCGCTGGTGAAGGAAGACCAGCCGGCGGCGGTGGTGGTGCTGAACAAGGAAGAAACGCCGGTATGGCGCGAGATGCGCACGCGCCTGCTCGATTTCATCAAGGCCAAGAAGGAAGACGTGAAGGTGACGGAGGCGGAGGTGATCGCCTCCACCCAGCGCATGCTGTGGATCAGCGTGGGGCTGGCGGCGGCGGCGCTGCTGGCGGCCGGCGGGGCGACCTATATGCTGTCGTCGAGCGTGATGCGGCAGCTGGGGGGCGAGCCGGGCTACGCGGCCGGCATTGCGCAGCGCATTTCGGCCGGTGACTTTACCGAAGACATCGCCACCTCGCACGGCGACCGCGACAGCCTGCTGGCGGCGATGAAGACCATGCAGCAAAGCCTGGCGCGCATCGTGGCGCAGATTCGCAGCGGCGCCGACACCATTTCCACCGCTTCCAACGAGATCGCGGACGGCAACCTGGACCTGTCCAGCCGCACCGAGGAGCAAGCCAACTCGCTGGGGCAAACCGCGAGCGCGATGGACCAGCTCACCACCACCGTCAAGCAGAATGCCGGCAGCGCGCGCCAGGCCAGCACCCTGGTGGCCGCCACCTCCGAAGTGGCGGTGAAGGGCGGCTCGGTGGTGTCGGAGGTGGTGACCACCATGGGCGCCATCAACCAATCCTCGCGCCGTATCGTCGACATTATCGGCGTGATCGACGGCATTGCGTTCCAGACCAATATCCTGGCGTTGAACGCGGCGGTGGAAGCGGCGCGGGCTGGCGAGCAGGGGCGCGGCTTCGCGGTGGTGGCGTCGGAGGTGCGCAACCTGGCGCAGCGCTCGGCCACGGCGGCCAAGGAGATCAAGGAGCTGATCGGAGAGTCGGTGCAGAGCGTGGAGCAGGGCGCGCGCCTGGTGGAGCAGGCCGGCGCGACGATGGACGAAATTGTCGCCAGCGTGGGGCGCGTCAGCTCCATCATGAGCGAGATTGCCGCCGCCAGCGAGGAGCAGACTTCCGGCATCGACCATATCAACGATGCGATCGTGCAGATGGACCAGGTGACGCAGCAGAATGCGGCGCTGGTGGAGCAGGCGGCGGCTGCCGCGCAGTCGATGCAGGAGCAGGCCAGCGCGCTGGCGGGTGCGGTCAGCATCTTCAAGCTGCGCCACTGAGCTAGAATCGGTGGCATCTTCCACCACCGTGAGTGATGCCATGACGTTTGCGACCACCGACCTTTGCGACGAGAACCCTGGACTGCTGGAGGATGGCACCCTGTCCGTGCTGCCACCGGTGTTCCACCATTTCGGCCGGCGCGCCAGCTTTGCCGGGCCGGCGCTGACCCTGAAGGTGCACGAAGACAATGCGCTGGTGCGCGCCACCCTGGAGACGCCGGGCCAGGGCCGGGTGCTGGTGGTGGATGGCGGCAGCAGCCTGCGCCGCGCGCTGGTCGGCGGCCAACTGGGCCTGCTGGCGCAAAACAATGGCTGGGCCGGCGTGATCGTGGACGGTTGCGTGCGCGACAGCGCGGAGCTGGCACAGTGCGATGTCGGCATCATGGCGCTGGCGACCCATCCGCAACGCAGCGCGCGCGAGGGCATCGGCCAGCGCGACATCGTGGTGAATTTTGCCGGCGTGCGGATTGCGCCGGGCGACTGGATCTACGCCGATGCCGACGGCATCCTGGTATCGCGGCAAAAACTGGGATGACCTTCCCATGATGTGAAACGCCAGTTTCATGCCTTGAAAAGTGCAGCATTTCACACGGGGCTGTTTCTCTCAAAATGAGAAACAGCTTTCCGCATCATGCAATATGTTCCTTAAGTGACTGATTCCGTGCGGCTAAATTCCGCCCCTATGTCTTATAGAGGACATATATTGCACTGAACAATTGCGCCTAAGATATCCCTGACAAGTTATCAAATGCTTTTAGGGGATTCATCATGGCGACTCGTGCCGAACACATCGCGGCCTTGCAAACTGACTGGGAGTGCAATCCGCGCTGGCAGGGCGTGGCCCGGGCCTATTCGGCGGCGGAGGTGGTGCGCCTGCGCGGTTCGCTGCAGGTCGAGCACACCCTCGCCCGGCGCGGGGCGGAAAGGCTGTGGGAGCTCCTGCGCCAGCAACCGTTCGTGGGGGCGCTGGGGGCACTGAACGGCCACCAGGCCGTGCAGCAGGTGATGGCGGGCTTGCGCGCGCTCTACGTGTCGGCGGCGGAAGATTCGGGGCCGATGGCGGTGCGCAGCGTGAACACTATTTTGCTGCGGGCGGACCAGATCCAGTGGTCGGAGGGGCGCGAAGACTTCGATTTCGTTGCGCCGCTGGTGGCGGACGGTGAGGCGGGCTGCGGCGGTGCGCTCGATGCCTTCGAGCAGATGAAGGCGATGATCGGGGCCGGCGCGGCGGGCGTGCATTTTGGCGATCAGCGGCCGTCCGGCGCGCATGGCGGCCATCCTGGCGCCAGGGTGCTGCTGCCAACCCGTGAGGCCATCGGCATGCTGGTCGCGGCGCGGCTGGCGGCCGATGTGATGGGGACGCCGACCCTGGTCATCGCGCGCACCGATGCCGAGGCAGCGGATTTGCTGGCCACGGACATCGATGATAACGACAGGCCGTTCTGCACCGGTGGGCGCACGGTGGAGGGCTATTACCAGGTGCGCAATGGGCTGGAGCAGGCCATCGCGCGTGCGCTGGCCTATGCGCCGTACGCCGACTTGCTATGGTGCGAGACCAGCAGGCCGGACCTGGCGTTCGCCAAGGCCTTGGCGGAGGCGGTGCACGAACAGTTTCCAGGCAAGATGCTGGCCTATAACTGCTCGCCGTCCTTCAATTGGAAGAAGCACCTGGATGATGCGAGCATCGCCCGCTTCCAGAAGGAGCTGGGGGCGATGGGCTATAAACTCCAGTTGGTCCCGCAGGCCGGCTCCCATTCGCAGGATTACGGGATGTTCAAACTGGCCCATGGCTATGCGCGGCGCCAGATGCCCGCGTTCGTGGAATTGCAGGAGGCGGAGTTTGCTGCGGCGGAGCAAGGCTTTGCGGCGCTGAAGCAGCAGCGCGCGGTGGATGCCGACTATTTCGACGCGGTGCGCCAGGCCATCGCGGCGCGGGAAGCGCCGCTCATCGAGCCAAAGAAGGTAGCCTGAGCATGTGGACGCAGTCGAGCAAAACGCCGCTTGGGTGCGGGTATTGCATGCTTTGCCCGGCGTCGTAGCCAGCGGCGCGGTAGAACGGCACGGCGTTCAGGGAGGCGTATAGATGCAGCTTTGCGGGCTGCGCCGCCATCTGTTCGAGCGCGTGCAGCAGGGCTTTGCCGACGCCTTGCCCGCCATGCAGGGGATTGACGAAGACGGCGTCCACCTCGTTGTTGGCCTGGTCGAGGATGGCGTAGCCGGCCAGCGCGCCGTGCACGCAGGCTTTGATGCCGCCGCCTTGCAGCAGCAAGGTGGGGTAGTGGGCCGGCGCGGGTGAGGCGGCCCAGGCGTCCAGGATGGCGGGGGCGTAGTGGCCGGCGCACTGGGTTTGCAGGGCGCGCGTGCGCAACGCCCACAGGGCGGGAATGTCGGCGGGCGTGGCGGGCATCAGGGTCAGCATCGGGCTAGTGTAACGCGGCGGGGTGTGCGCATGAGATAATGCGGGTTAATCATCTTTTAGCGCATCCCCTATGTTTAGTTATCGCCACGCGTACCATGCCGGCAACCATGCCGACGTCCTGAAGCACTTTGTCCTGGTCCAGGTCCTTGAATACATGAACCAGAAGGATGTCGCCTACACCTATATCGACACCCATGCAGGCGCCGGCGTCTACACGCTCGATAGCGCCCAGGCCACCAAGACCGGTGAGTTCGAAACCGGTATCGGCCCCTTGTGGGAGCGCGACGACCTGCCGGCGCCGCTGGCGGAGTATGTGCAGCTGGTAAAGGATATGAACCCGAGCGGCAAGCTGCGCTTCTACCCTGGCTCGCCGTATTGCGCCGAGATCGTGGCGCGCGAAGAGGATCGCCTGCGCCTGTTCGAGCTGCATCCGGCGGATGTGCGCATCCTGGACGAAAACTTCCACAAGCTGGAGCAGCACCAGGCCGCGAATGGCCGCCGCTCGTCGGCGCGCGGCAAGCGCGTGATCGTCAACAAGGCGGACGGTTTCCTGGGCGTGAAGTCCCTGCTGCCGCCGCCGTCGCGCCGTGGTGTGGTGCTGTGCGATCCGCCGTACGAGGACAAGCAGGACTATAAAAAAGTCAGCGACATGCTGAAAGACGCGCTGGCCCGCTTCCCGACCGGTACTTATGCCGTGTGGTACCCGGTGCTGCAGCGCATCGAAGCGCGCAACTTCTCCGAGCGCTTGAAGAACCTGCCGGCCAAGAGCTGGCTGAATGTGACGCTGTGCATCAGCACCCCGACGCCGGACGGTATTGCACTGCACACCAGCGGCATGTTCCTGCTGAACCCGCCGTACACGCTGGAGCCGATGCTGAAGCAGGTCATGCCTTATCTGGTGCAAGTGCTGGGCCGCGATTCGGGTGCGCAGTTTACGCTTGAAAGTGGCGAGGCCACCACAGCGAAGAAGGGCGGTTCTAAAACCGCGTAAAAATGTTGTCAGGACTGCACAAATGGGTATAGTCTCGTATCTATGAGTTTAGCAATGGGGAAACCCATGACAGCCTTGGTGCAAACAGAAGTGCAGCTTCCCCTGCCGTATGAGAACCAGTTCTTCCTGGCACGGCAACCTATCCTCAATCGTTCCCAGCGGCTCGTGGCCTACGAGCTGCTTTACCGAAATGCCGAGGTCCACGAAGCGCGTGTGACCGACGGCGCCCATGCCACCGCTTCCGTGATTGCCCATGCCTCCGAACTGGGTATGGAGCAGGTGGTGGGTGATCAACTGGCCTTCGTCAACGTCGACGCCACGGGGTTGATGAGCGATTTCATCCATTTCCTGCCCAACGACAAGGTGATCCTGGAGGTGCTCGAATCCGTCGAGCCGACGCCGGAGGTGCTGGACCGCTTGCGCGAGTTGAAGCAGGCCGGCTACAAATTTGCGCTGGATGATGTGGCCGGCGAGAGCGCTGCGGTGGAGGCGCTGCGGCCGCTGATGGATGTGATCAAGGTTGACCTGAAGCAGATTGAGCCGGGCAGCCTGCCGGCACTGGCGCGCAACCTGCGCAATCCGAACCAGAAGCTGCTGGCGGAGAAGGTGGAGACGCTGGAGGAGTTCCGGGAATGCATGGACCTGGGCTTCGAGTATTTCCAGGGCTATTACTTTGCGCGGCCGGTCATTTTAAGCGGCAAGAAGATTGCGCCGTCCCAGCTCTCCATCATGAAGCTGCTCGATTTGCTGAACCGCGACGCCGACCAGCGCGAAGTGGAACGCAGCGTCAAGCATGATCCCCTGATTTCCCTGAACCTGCTGCGCCTGGTGAATACACCGGCGGTGGGCGCGCGTTTCCGCATCAATTCGGTCGGCCATGCGCTGATCGTGCTGGGACGGCGGCAGTTGCAGCGCTGGCTGCAGATCCTGCTGTATGTGAAAGGCTCGGAGTTCGATTCGCCTTTACTGCAGATGGCCACCACGCGCGGCAAGACCATGGAGTTGGTGATGGGCCATGTGCGGCCGTCGGAAAAGGTGGCGGCGGATATCGGCTTCACGGTCGGCATCATGTCGCTCATGGATGCGCTGTTCTCGGTACGCATGGGGGAGATCCTCGATAGCGTCAATGTGCTGGACGAGGTGCGCGATGCCTTGCTGCATCGTGAGGGCGATTACGGCGATGCCCTGCACCTGATCGAGCTGATCGAACGGGCGCAGGAGGGGCAGGAGCTGACCGGCATCCTGCATAAGCTGGAGCTGGCGCCGTCGGCGCTGTATGCGCTGCAGCGCGAGGCGTTCGAGTGGGTGAACGAGTACGCCCACCACGTGGGCTAGTTACTGGGCCAGCAGCAGGAAGACGGTTGGTTTCTTGTGGAAGTCCGGCGCCTTGCCGGCGCTGAGCTGGCTTTTCCATTGCGCGCCCGTCTGGGTGCGGATCGTTTCCGTTGGCAGGCTGATGTCGGTGGCCACGCAAATCAGCGTGGTGCCGTTGCACGTGCCGACCAGCGCTTCCAGCATGGCGGCGTTGCGGTAGGGCGTTTCAATGAATAGCTGCGTCTGTTTTTCCTGGCGCGAACGTGCTTCCAGCTCCTTCAGGCGCTTGGCGCGCAGCGCGGCGTCGGTCGGCAGGTAGCCGTTGAAGGCGAAGCTTTGGCCGCTCAGGCCGCTGGCCATGACGGACATCAGGATGGAGGAGGGGCCGACCAGGGGCCGCACCGGGATATGGTGGGCGTGGGCCAGGCGCACCAGGTCGGCACCGGGGTCGGCGACGGCGGGCACGCCCGCTTCGGACAGCAGGCCGACGTCGTGGCCGGCTTGCAGCGGGGCCAGCAGGGCTTGCAGGGCCTGGGCCGGGGTGTTGATGTTGAGCTCGCTGATGGCGATTTCCTGGATGGGCGTGGTGGTGCCGACTTGTTTCAGGAAGGCGCGCGCGGTTTTCGCGTTTTCGGCGACGAAGTGGGTTAGCTCCGAGGTCAGTTGCTGGACGTGCTGGGGGATGACCTGGTTCAGGGATTCGGTGGGGCCGAGGGTGTTGGGGATGAGGTAGAGGGTGCCGTTCATTTTTTTTGCTTGTTTGAGTGTTGAACCGTGAAACCGGGAAACCAGGGTACGGCCCGAAGGGCCGGACCCTGGGGTCCGGGCTCCAGGGTCCGGCCCTTTGGGCCGTACCCTGGTTTCCCGGTTTTCAGGTTTTAGCGAAAGAATCCAACCCCAGCCGCGCGCAGCATCCCGGTCAGCGCAATCAGCGGCAGTCCGGTGAGCGCCGTCGGGTCGCTGGAATCAATCCGTTCCAGGATCGCAATCCCCAGCGCCTCATTCTTGGCGCTGCCAGCGCAATCATAAGGCTGCTCAATGCGCAAATAGGCATCCAGTTCCGCATCCGGCAAATCGCGGAACTTGACCACGGTTTGCACATCCTCCAGCTGGTGCGTATTGTTGCGCCCATCCCACAGGCACAAGGCGGTATGGAACACCACCTCGCGCCCGCGCATTTTCTGCAATTGGGCCAGCGCATTGGCATGGTTGCCAGGTTTGCCGATCTGCTCATCATCCAGCGTCGCCACCTGGTCTGAGCCGATCACAAGGGCGTCCGGATGGCGCGCAGCCACGGCGGCGGCCTTCTCGCGCGCCAGGCGCAGGGCGGTGGCGGCGGGTGTTTCGCCGGCTTGCGGGCTTTCGTCGATATCCGGCACATCCACGCTGAACGGCAATTGCAGCCGGGACAGCAGCTCGCGGCGGTAGGCCGAGCTGGAAGCAAGTACGATGTCAGTTGTTTTCATCAGGGAAATGTTATATGCTCTCTGCGCCTGTCGAAAAGCGCGAAAAACGCGCAAGTCTTTGACGCGGCGCCGAAAATCCTGTTATTATCGCAGGTTTTCGAGGGAAATTTTAGCAATGAATGCTTTTGAGATCGACGCTTTTGAATTCTGTCGGACCAACAGCAGCCGTGAAGGAGTCACTCCTGTCGCTGAAATGACCCGACTGGGCAAGGAATGCGCAGACGCCTCCGGTGAAGTGACCTGGAAGGTGGAGGGCGGTTCCAGCAAGCAGGGCTACCCGCAGCTGCGCCTGACCGTTGCCGGCAACGTGCAACTGGTGTGCCAGCGCTGCCTGACCCCGTTTGGCTACCAGATCGATTCGTCCACAGTCCTGCTGCTCGGCAAAGACGACGCTGACGCGGATGAAATCGAAGAAATCATTGATGATGAAAACATCGACGTGATCGTCGGTGACCGCTCCATGAATCTCATGGACCTGGTGGAAGACGAGGCCCTGCTGGCCTTGCCGCAAGATCCGAAGCACGAGACGTGTCCCGACACCTCGCTGCTGGACTCTGTGAAAAGTGAGAAGCCCTCGCCGTTCGCGAGCCTGAAGGGCTTGAAAACAAATTAAGTACCGGTTTTGTAGTAGTAAAGAACGTGTCAAAACGCGTGCAGTAATCGAGTTTGACATGGATGTAGAAGCTCGATTCGCATGTTTTTGTGCATCGGATGTGTTAAAATCTTAGAACTTTAGTATTAGGAGTCATCATGGCTGTTCAACAGAACAAGAAATCCCCTTCGAAGCGCGGTATGCACCGTTCGCACGACTTCCTGGTTGCACCTAACCTGGCAGTTGAGCCAACCACCGGCGAAACCCACCTGCGTCACCACATTTCGCCTAACGGCTTCTATCGTGGTCGCAAAGTGCTGAAGACCAAGAACGACGAGTAATCGACGTTTTCTGCTTCGGCTACAAGACAAAGCGGTGCTACGCAGGTCCCCTGACGTCGCGCCGCTTTTTCTTTGAGTTATACAATGACAATCAAAATCTCTATCGACTGCATGGGTGGCGATCACGGCCCCTCAGTCACGATTCCCGCAGCACTTTCCTTCCTCAAGCACGAACCGAACGCCGAGCTGATCCTTGTTGGCCTGGAAGACGTTCTTCGCGCTGAACTGAAGAAGCGCCATGCCGACGCCGAGCCGCGTCTCACCATCCTTCACGCTTCCGAACAGGTCACCATGGATGACCCGCTTGAGGTCGCCTTGCGCCGCAAGAAGGATTCGTCGATGCGCGTGGCGATCGAACAAGTCAAATCCGGCAATGCCGCGGCCTGCGTCTCGGCCGGCAATACCGGCGCCCTGATGGCGGTCTCGCGCTATGTGCTGAAGACCATGCCGGGCGTTGACCGTCCCGCCATCTGCAGCATCCTCCCCAATCAAAAAGACGGCCCGACCTATGTGCTGGACCTGGGCGCCAACGTGGATTGCGAACCGCACCACCTGCACCAGTTCGCCATCATGGGTTCCGTGCTGTGCCAGGCGTCCGAAGGCATTGAGCGCCCGACCATCGGCCTGCTGAACGTGGGCACCGAGGACATCAAGGGCAACGAGGTGGTCAAGGCCACGGCCGAGCTGTTGAAGGCCGACCATGCGCTGGGCAAGCTGAATTTCCACGGCAATGTGGAAGGCAATGATATTTTCAAAGGCACTGTGGATGTGGTGGTGTGCGACGGTTTTGTCGGCAACGTCACGCTGAAAGCAGTGGAGGGGCTGGCCCGTTTCATGAAAACGGTGCTGACCACGGAATTCAAACGCACCCCGATTACGATGCTGGGTGCGCTGATCGCGCGCGGCGCACTGCGCATGATCGCGAACCGCCTGAATCCTGCACGCTATAACGGCGCCGGCCTGCTCGGCCTGCGCGGTCTGGTGTTCAAGAGTCACGGCGGTGCGGAGGCGGAAGCTTATGAATGGGCGATCCGTCGGGCTTATGATGCGGCGAAAAACGATGTACAAGAGCACCTGTCGGCCATGATCGCCGAACTGATGCCACAAGAAGAGCCGCCAACCGAAACGAGAGACACGCATGACCCTGTACAGCAAGATCGTAGGCACGGGCAGCTACCTGCCTGAGAAACGCGTCACCAACGATGAACTGGCCGCCCAGCTGGCGGCCAAGGGCATCGAGACCTCGGACGAGTGGATTGTGTCGCGCAGCGGCATTTCCGCTCGCCACTATGCGGAGCCGGAACAGGCTTCGTCCGACCTGGGCGTGATCGCCTCCCGTCGTGCGCTGGAAATGGCCGGCCTGCAGCCGGACGATATCGACCTGATCATCGTTGCCAGTTCCACGCCGGATTTCTATGGCAGCTTCCCCAGCACCGCCTGCATCGTGCAGAAGAAGCTGGGCATGAGCAATAACTGCGCGGCGGTCGACGTGCAGGCTGTGTGCAGCGGCTTTGTGTACGCGGTGGCGACGGCAGACAGCTTCATCAAGTCCGGCATGCACAAGAACGTGCTGGTGATTGGCGCCGAAGTATTTTCCCGTATCCTGAATTTCGAAGACCGCACCACCTGCGTGCTGTTTGGCGATGGCGCCGGCGCGATTGTCATGAGCGCGTCGCAAGAGCCAGGCATCCTGGCGTGCAAGCTGCATGCGGATGGTCGTCATTCGGATGTGCTGCGCGTGCCGGGCAGCCTGTCGAACGGCGCGATCGCCGGCAGCGCTTTCCTGTACATGGATGGCCAGGCGGTGTTCAAGCTGGCGGTGTCGGTGCTGGAGAAGGTGGCTTACGAGGCGCTGGAAGCGGCGAATATGACGGCCGACCAGATCGATTGGCTGATCCCGCACCAGGCCAATATCCGCATCATGAACGGCACGGCGAAGAAGCTGGGCATGGACCCGCAAAAGATGGTGGTCACGGTGGACCAGCACGGCAATACTTCCGCCGCGTCGATCCCGCTGGCGCTGGACGTCGCGGTGCGCGATGGCCGCGTGAAGAAGGGCGATGCGGTGATGATGGAGGGCGTGGGCGGCGGATTTACATGGGGTGCTGTCCTGGCACGCATGTGATGAGCCTTGCTACCGTGCCAGGACTCGCACGGATGTAATAAAATGCAGTCCTTTTTAGAATAAGAAGTCTAAAGGTTGAAAGATGAATAAATTTGCTTTCGTGTTCCCAGGCCAGGGTTCCCAGGCCGTGGGCATGCTGGAAGGCTTTGCCGGCAATCCGGTAGTCGCACAGACTCTCGCCGAAGCTTCCGATGCATTGCAGTTTGACTTGGCGAAGCTGATCGCCGAAGGTCCAAAAGAAGAGCTGGACCTGACCACCAATACCCAGCCGGTCATGCTGACCGCTGCGGTGGCGGCTTACCGCGCCTGGATCGCCGCTGGCGGCCCGCTGCCGAGCGTCGTCGCCGGCCACTCGCTGGGCGAATACTCGGCCCTGGTGGCGGCGGGCGTGATCTCGTTCAAGGATGCGGTGCCGCTGGTGCGCTTCCGCGCGCAAGCCATGCAGGAAGCCGTGCCGGTAGGGCAGGGTACCATGGCGGTGATGCTGGGCCTGTCCGATGAGGACGTGCGCGCCGCCTGCGCCGAAGCCGTGGCTGCCTTGCCGGGCCAGGTCGTGGAAGCAGTCAACTACAATGCGCCAGCGCAGGTAGTCGTGGCTGGTCACAGCGCCGCCGTCGACAAGGCTTGCGAAATCGCCAAGGCCAAGGGCGCCAAGCGCGCCATGCGCCTGCCGGTGTCGGCGCCATTCCACAGCTCGCTGCTCAAGCCGGCTTCGGACCGCCTGCGCGACTATATGGCCTCGATCCATTTCAATGCGCCGCAAATCCCGCTGATCAATAACGTCGACGTGGCCGTGCTGAACGACCCGGCGTCGATCAAGGATGCGCTGGTGCGCCAGGCGGCATCGCCGGTGCGCTGGGTGGAAACCATGCAGAAAGTCGCAGCCGACGGCATCACCAATGTGGTGGAGTGCGGTCCGGGCAAGGTCCTGATGGGCCTGGCCAAGCGCATCGACAGCAACCTGGTGGGCGAAGCCATTTACGACCAGGCCACGCTCGAACGCATGCTGGAAACTCTCAAGTAAGGATAAAAATGACCCTCGCTAAACAAGTAGCACTGGTGACTGGCGCATCGCGCGGCATCGGTAAGGCAATTGCACAAGAGCTGGCGCGCCAGGGCGCAATCGTAATCGGCACCGCCACCAGCGAAGCCGGTGCACAGGCGATCTCGGCTTACCTGGCAGAAGTGGGCGCGGAAGCGGGCAAAGGCATGGTGCTGAACGTCACCAACGCCGAACAGTGTGCCGCCATCATCGACGATATCGCGAAAACCTATGGCGCCGTTGGCATTTTGGTCAACAACGCCGGCATTACCCAGGACAACCTGGCTATGCGCATGAAGGACGAGGAGTGGGACAGCGTGATCGCCACCAACCTGTCGTCGGTGGGCCGCTTGTCGCGCGCCGTCTTGCGCGGCATGATGAAAGCGAAAACTGGGCGTATTATTAACATTACGTCCGTGGTCGCCTCGTCCGGCAATCCGGGCCAGATGAATTACGCTGCCGCCAAGGCCGGTGTCGAGGGTATGACCCGCGCCCTGGCCCGTGAAATCGGCAGCCGCAACATTACCGTCAACAGCGTCGCCCCTGGTTTTATCGATACCGATATGACCAAGGCGCTGGGCGAAGACCAGCATACCGCCCTGCTGACCCAGATCCCACTGGGCCGTTTGGGCCAGCCGGAAGATATTGCCGCCGCCGTCGCTTTCCTGGCGTCGCCGGCCGCCGCGTATATTACCGGCACCACCCTGCACGTGAATGGTGGGATGTATATGAATTGATACGAAAGTGCGGCATAATGCCGCACGATCGCATCATTTAATAGTGATTTCAACGTAGATCAAATCAAACGCTGAAATTAGTTTATCGGCGCGCAAACCTGCTAAAATGCGCGCTTTCCGTAACAACATATTGGAGCCATAACATGTCGGATATCGAACAACGCGTTAAGAAAATCGTCGCTGAACAACTGGGCGTCGCTGATGCAGACATCAAGAACGAATCGTCCTTCGTGGATGACCTGGGCGCCGATTCCCTCGACACCGTTGAGCTGGTAATGGCACTGGAAGATGAGTTCGAAATGGAAATCCCAGACGAACAAGCTGAAAAAATCACCACCGTGCAGCAAGCGATCGACTACGCAACTGCACACGTCAAGGCCTAAGCTCGCCTGACGCTCCGATCCACTCCGGGAGACTCGCTTGAGTTCTAAAAACCGTCGTGTAGTGGTAACCGGTCTTGGTGTAATTTCCCCCGTCGGCAACACGGTTGCCGACGCGTGGAAAGCTATTACCGAGAGCAAATCCGGGATCGCTAACATTACCAGTTTTGACGCGTCGGCCTTCTCCACCCGCTTCGCGGGCGAAGTGAAGGGCTTCAACGTTGAGGAATACCTCGACGCCAAAGAAGCGCGTCACATGGATAAATTTATCCATTTCGGCATGGCAGCAGGCATCCAGGCTATCCAGGATTCCGGCATTACCGTGTCTGAAGAAAACGCCGACCGCATCGGTGTCATCATTGGGTCTGGCATCGGCGGCTTGCCGATGATCGAATCGCAGAAGGAAGATTACGACAAGCGCGGTCCGCGCCGTATCTCTCCGTTCTTCGTGCCGGCCTCGATTATCAATATGATTTCCGGCAACCTGTCGATCAAATACGGCATGCGCGGTCCCAATCTGTCCATCGTGACGGCTTGCACCACCGGCCTGCATTCGATCGGCGCGGCGGCGCGCTTGATTGAATACGGCGATGCCGATGTCATGGTCGCCGGCGGTTCGGAATCGACCGTGTCGCCACTGGGCCTGGGCGGCTTCGCCTCGGCGCGCGCACTGTCCGCACGCAACGATGACCCTGCTACCGCGTCCCGCCCATGGGACAAGGACCGCGACGGCTTCGTGCTGGGCGAGGGTGCCGGTGTCATGGTGCTGGAAGAATACGAACACGCGAAAGCGCGCGGCGCCAAGATCTATGCAGAATTGCTGGGCTTTGGCATGAGCGCCGATGCGTATCACATGACCTCGCCTCTGGAAGACGGCGCTGGTGGCAGCAAGTCGGCGCAAAACGCGCTGCGCAACGCTGGCATCAACCCTGACCAGGTGGATTATGTGAACGCGCACGGTACCTCGACCCCGCAGGGCGACGTGGCGGAAGTGCAGGGCATCAAGCGCACTTTCGGCGAGCACGCCAAGAACCTGGTTGTCAGCTCCACCAAGTCGGCTACCGGCCACTTGCTGGGCGGTGCTGGCGGCCTGGAATCAGTGTTCACGGTGCTGGCGATTCACAATCAAGTGATCCCGCCGACCATCAACCTGTTCAACCAGGATCCGGCATGTGATCTGGACTTCTGCGCCAATACCGCGCGTAACGCCACGATCAACTATGCGCTGAAGAACTCCTTCGGCTTTGGCGGCACCAACGGCAGTCTGCTGTTCGCTAAAGTTTAAACGGAACTTCCCAGCCTCGCCCCGGTCTTAGCACCGGGGCGAGCGCTTCTGCTGTACCCCCAAACCGAAATTCCTTATGTCGATCGCGGCCTCCGTCGCTGTTCGTCCCTCGCCATGCCTGTGCGTTTTGCGGGCAGGACTGGTCGCGTCCGTGCTGGCCGTGGGCGCCTGGTGCGGGCTGTTGCTGGTGGCGGTGGCGCTACTGGCGGGGCTGCGGCGCGAGGTCAAATGCAGCCGCATTGATATTTCCGGTGTCGGGGATTTGCTGCTGACGGTATACCAGCAACAGTACCGGGCGCGTCTGTTGGGCGACTGCACCCTGTGGCCGGGCGCTTTGCTGCTGCACGCGGAGCTGGAGGATGGCCGCTGTTTCTGGCTGGTCCTGCTGGCGGACAGCCTGCCGGGCGGGCAATGGCGGCTGCTGCAGGCGGCAGTGCGGGCGCAGCTGCAGAAAATTTGAACCAATCTTCGGTGGGCTGCTCTTATGAAGGTGGACCCAGATCGTGAGCTGGTGGAGCGCGCCCGGGCCGGGGAACGGGCGGCGTTCGACCAACTGGTGGAGCGCTACCAGCGGCGTTTGCT
Source organism: Massilia sp. SR12 (assembly GCA_046523935.1). Classification (GTDB taxonomy): domain Bacteria; phylum Pseudomonadota; class Gammaproteobacteria; order Burkholderiales; family Burkholderiaceae_D; genus Rugamonas. The sequence goes on from CP159586.1 coordinate 491,605, forward strand.
GCGCCTGGTGCTGCGCCTGCTGCGCGACCCGGCGGAGGCGGAGGACGTGGTGCAGGAGACTTTCCTCAAGGCCTACCGCGCCTTGCCGCGCTTTCGCGGCGATGCGGCGTTTTACACCTGGCTGTACCGCATCGCCGTCAACGGCGCGCGCAACGCCATCCTGCGCCGCCGGCAGCGTAGCGGGCCGCAGCCGATTGCGCCGTCCCAAGTGCCAGCGCCGCCGCCTGAGATCGGGACGCCGGAATCGATGCTGCTGAGTAAGCAGGTGATGCAGGCCATCGATGCGGCGCTGGAGGCTTTGCCGCTGGAGTTGCGCACGGCCATTGTGCTGCGGGAAATTGAGGGCTTGAGTTATGAGGAAATTGCGCAAATCATGGAGTGTCCGTTGGGAACCGTGCGCAGCCGTATTTTCCGGGCGCGCGAGGCCATCGCACGGCGCCTGCGGCCTTTGCTGGATTTGCCGGTCGATCAACGCTGGTGAGGGGAGGGAGCATGATCGTGCTGCCGGATGATGACGAGCCGACGGTCGGGGCCCAGGTCAATGCCCTGATCGGGGAGGCGCTGCGTCAAAGCGTGGCCGACGCCGAGCCCAGTGCGGACTTCACCGCGCGGCTGGCGGCGGCGCTCGACGCGGCGGGCGGTGGCCCACTGGCAGGGGCGGCCGGGGCGGCTGCCGCTGAGGCGGAAGCGGAGGGCGGCATGGTGCAGGCGGAGAGTGGGGCGGCGGGGCACGTGAAGGTCATGGCATCGACCTCTTGAAAGCTAACAGGGTGGTCGCAACATATCGTCACAAAATCAAGCGCCCGTTTAACGCCAAGCTGATTTATATTGCCTATTCTTCACCTACTTTCACGAAACGCAACCATGAAAAAAACCATGATTTCTGCGCTGGTCCTGAGCGCAGCCTCCCTCGGCCTGCCAGCCGTTGCTGGTTTCGCGCCCGCGCATGCGGCGGCTCCCGCCGTGGCCGGTTTGCCGGACTTTGCCGACCTCGTTGAACGGGTCGGCCCGGCGGTCGTCAATATCCGTACCACCGAGCGCATTACCCAGCGCGACGTGGACGCGGCCGGCCAGGCCGATGAAATGCAGGAATTCCTGCGCCGCTTCTTTGGCGGGCAGGTCCCACGCGGCCAGACCCCGCGCCGCCGCAACCTGCCCAGCCCGGGCCAGGAAGTGCAACGAGGCATCGGCTCCGGCTTCGTGGTGTCGGCCGACGGTTATGTGCTGACCAACGCCCACGTGGTGGATGGCGCGGACGAGGTGTACGTGACCATGACCGACAAGCGCGAGTTCAAGGCCAAGGTACTGGGCGCCGACGCGCGCGCCGACGTGGCCGTTCTGAAGATTGATGGCAGCAAGTTGCCTTACCTGACGGTGGGCGACCCGAACAAGAGCCGGGTCGGCGAGTGGGTGATTGCGATTGGCTCGCCCTTCAACCTGGAGAGCACCGTAACCTCCGGCATTATCTCGGCCAAGGCGCGCGATACCGGCGACCTGCTGCCCCTGATCCAGAGCGATGTGGCGGTCAACCCGGGCAACTCGGGCGGCCCGCTGATCAACCTGAAGGGCGAGGTCATCGGCATCAACTCGCAAATCGCCACTTTGTCGGGCGGCTATAACGGCATTTCCTTCGCCATCCCGATTGACGAGGCGATGCGTGTGGCCGACCAGTTGAAGAAATCCGGCAAGGTGACCCGTGGTCGCCTGGGCGTGCAGATTGGTGAGCTGAACAAGGACGTGGCCGAGTCGCTGGGCCTGAAGAACAACAAGGGCGCGGAAGTGACCCTGATCGAGCCGGGCAGCCCGGCCGACAAGGGTGGCCTGCGCGTGGGCGACGTGGTCCTGAAGTACAACGGCAAGGAAGTGGACCGCTTCGCCGACCTGACCCGCATGGTGCTGGGCACAACGCCGGGCAGCAAGGCCACGCTGACCGTGTGGCGCAAGGGGGCGCCGACCGATGTGCTGGTCACCGTGGGCGAGGCTGATCCGGACAACAAGGTTGCCGGCCGCTCCGGCGGTAAGCGCGGCGAGCAGAAGGGCGGCGCCGTGCCGGCCTCGGCGGCCAATGCGCTGGGCTTTGTGGTGGGTGACCTGACGGCGGCGCAAAAGCGCGAGCTGGGCGTGACTGGCGGCGTGATCGTCGAGGACACCGAAGGCGTGGCGGAGGCCGCCGGCTTGCGCCAGGGCGATATCCTGCTGATGCTGAACAACCAGGACATCACGGACGCCAAGCAATTCAACGCCGCCGTGGCCAAGCTCGATCCGAAGCGCGCGGCCGCCGTGCTGGTGCGCCGTGGTAACCAGACGCAGCACTTCTCGTTGCGCCCGGCCCCCGCCGCAGCCAAGTAAACCGCAGCACCCGACGCCGCCGCGTGTTTGTCGCCCCTCAAGGCGGCAGGCACGCGGCGGCGTTACATTTGGCATGTCCCGTTATCGCACGGAGAAAATCATGCCGCATGAGTTTGACAGCCCTGCGCCACGAGAAGATGATGGTCGCATTGAGGTTCGTGTGACAAAGCTGGAGGCTGATGTCGTGGAAGTCAGGGAGCGCCTGATACGGATTGAAACGCGGCTGGAGCAGACTGCGACCAGGGAGGATGTCGAGCGCATGGGGTCGACACTGGTCAAGTGGATGATTGGCCTGATGTTCGGATTCACGACCATGACGATCATGGTGATGACGTTTGTGCTGAACTTCGCGGCGCCACCGCAAGGGCGTTTCGCCAAGCCGGAGCCGATTGTCCTGGCGCCACCACCCCAGGCCGCTGCCCAACCGCCGGCCATCATTATCAACATCCCGCCCGGCGCGCTACAATGGCAGCCCGCGCCCGAGGCGCCGACCAACCCACGCCAGCCCTGAATGCACTTCACCCTTTATTCCCGCTCCTACTGCCACCTGTGCGAAGACATGTTGGCCGCCCTGAACGCCCTGCAGACCCCGGAGAAACCCTTCACCGTCGAGGTGATCGACGTTGATGCCGACGAGGCCCTGGTGGCGCGCTTTGATGAGCTGGTGCCGGTGCTGTTCGCCCGCCTGGACGAGCCGGAACTGTGCCATTACTTCCTGGACGAGGCCAAAGTACGGGCCATGTTGTCGAAATAATTGCAAGTCTGATATTGTTCTCTATAAAACCGGCTTTCCCCTCTGAAATCCGGTAAAATGCCGGGGGTTACCCTTGCATTGATTTCCATAAAAAGGCGCTCAAGCGCCTTTTTGTTATAGCTCGCTTCGATTTTTAATGAATAACATTCGCAACTTCTCCATCATCGCCCACATCGACCACGGCAAGTCCACGCTGGCAGACCGCATCATCCAGCTGTGCGGCGGCCTGTCCGACCGCGAGATGGAAGCGCAGGTCCTCGACTCCATGGACCTGGAACGTGAACGCGGCATCACCATCAAAGCCCAGACCGCCGCCCTGAAATACAAGGCGCGCAACGGCGAGATCTACAACCTGAACCTGATCGACACCCCGGGCCACGTCGACTTCTCCTATGAAGTCAGCCGTTCCCTGTCCGCCTGCGAAGGCGCGCTGCTGGTGGTTGACGCCTCGCAGGGTGTGGAAGCGCAAACCGTGGCCAACTGCTACACCGCGCTCGACCTGGGCGTGGAAGTGGTGCCGGTGCTGAACAAGATCGACCTGCCGAACGCCGACCCGCCAAGCGCCATCGCCGAAATCGAAGACGTGATCGGCATTGAAGCGGGCGACGCCGTGCACTGCTCGGCCAAGACCGGCCTGGGCGTGGAAGACGTGCTGGAATCCATCATTGCCAAAGTGCCGCCGCCAAAGGGCGACCCGCAAGGGCCGCTGCAAGCCCTGATCATTGACTCCTGGTACGACTCGTACGTGGGCGTGGTGATGCTGGTGCGCGTCGTCAACGGCACCATGCGTCCGAAGGAAAAGATCCGCCTGATGGCGACCGACTCGGTGCAACTGGTGGAAGATATTGGTATCTTCGCGCCGCGCTCCGTTTCGCTGCCGACCCTGAGCGCAGGCCAGGTAGGCTTTGTGATCGCCGGTATCAAGGAACTGAAAGCAGCCCGCGTGGGTGACACCATCACCCACGAAAAGAACGGCGCCCCGGCGCCGCTGCCAGGCTTCAAGGAAGTGCAGCCGCAGGTGTTCGCCGGCCTGTTCCCGGTCGAAGCCAACCAGTACGACGCGCTGCGCGACTCGCTGGAAAAGCTGAAACTGAACGATGCCGCCCTGATGTACGAGCCGGAAGTGTCGCAAGCGCTGGGCTTCGGCTTCCGCTGCGGCTTCCTCGGCCTGCTGCACATGGAAATCGTGCAAGAGCGCCTGGAACGCGAATTCGACATGGACCTGATCACCACGGCGCCGACCGTGGTGTATGAGGTAGAAATGCGCGACGGGAGCATTCTCAACGTGGACAACCCGTCCCGTATGCCGGAGCCGACCCAGTACAACGAAGTGCGCGAACCGATCGTCACCGTCAACCTGTACATGCCGCAAGAGTATGTTGGCTCGGTGATCACCCTGTGTATCGGCAAACGCGGCATCCAGATGGACATGGCCTACCATGGCCGCCAGGTCAAGCTGATCTACGAAATGCCGATGGCCGAGATCGTGCTGGACTTCTTCGACAAGCTGAAATCGACCTCGCGCGGCTACGCCTCGATGGACTACGAGTTCAAGGAATACCGTGCGGCCGACGTGGTCAAGGTCGACATGCTGATCAACAGCGAGAAGGTCGACGCGCTGGCGATTATCGTGCACCGCGCCAACGCGCCATACCGCGGCCGCGCCGTGGCGGCCAAGATGCGCGAACTGATCCCACGCCAGATGTTCGACGTGGCGATCCAGGCCGCCATCGGTTCCAACATCATCTCGCGTGAAAACGTGAAGGCGATGCGCAAGAACGTGCTGGCCAAGTGCTACGGCGGCGACATCAGCCGTAAGAAGAAACTGCTGGAGAAGCAGAAAGCTGGTAAGCGACGTATGAAACAAGTGGGCTCCGTGGAGATCCCGCAAGAGGCATTCCTGGCAATCCTTCAAGTGGACGAGAAATGACACTGCAATCCATCCTGGGCAATTTCGCATTAATCCTGTTCGTCCTGATGGTGGTGACGGGGATCATCTGGATCCTCGATTTAATGGTGTTTGCCAAGCAGCGCCGCGCAGCCGCCGACGAAGCGCTGGCCGAGTACGACGCGCGCCTGGCGCGCTCGGCGGCCAACGGCATCCGCATGGATGAGCAGGGCAACGCTCGTTCCAAACTGGAAGCGGACATCCTGCGCCAGCCGACCTGGATCGAGTACTCGGGCAGTTTCTTCCCGGTGATCGCGCTGGTGTTCTTCCTGCGCTCTTTCCTGTGGGAGCCGTTCAAGATCCCGTCGTCCTCGATGGTGCCAACCCTGCTGGTGGGCGACCTGATCCTGGTGAACAAGTACACCTATGGCATCCGCCTGCCGATCCTGAACAAGAAGGTGGTGCAACTGAACGACCCGCAGCGCGGCGACGTGATGGTGTTTAAATATCCCAAGGACATGAGCCAGGATTACATCAAGCGTGTGATCGGCGTGCCCGGTGATAAAATTGTGTATCAAAACAAGCGCTTAATGGTAAACGGCCAGACTGTCGGCTACACCGCGATGGAAGACTACCTGGAAGAGGGGACGCTGACCTACCAGAAGCAATTCACCGAGCAACTGGGCAATGTCGAGCACCGCATCCTCAATAATGAGAAGGCGCCGGCGGTTCAGATCGGGCAGGTAGAAGAGAATTATCCGCACCGCGAAGCCTGCACTTTCAATTACGAAGGCTTTGCGTGTGTAGTGCCTGAAGGAAATTACTTTATGATGGGCGACAATCGGGACAATAGTGCCGACAGCCGCATCTGGGGTTTCGTACCGGACAAGAATATCGTAGGCAAAGCCTTCTTCGTCTGGATGAACCTGGGTAATTTCAATTTTGAGCGCCTTGGCGGTATCCGCTAAGCAGACAAGGGGAACAGTTTTATGCAAAAGCAGCGTCAACGTGGCATCAGCCTGGTCGGTCTGATTTTCGTTATCGCCATCCTGGGCGCGATTGGCCTGCTGGGCATGCAAGTGGTTCCTACTTATCTGGAGTACCGCGCCATCCAGGGCGCGATCGAGCGCGCCAAGAAAGATGGCGCCAGCTCGGCCAAGGATATCCAGGACTCCTTCAATAAGAGTGCCGAAGTCGGTTATATCTCGGCCATTAGCGGCCGCGACCTGCTGATCGAGCGCCAGGGGGGCGAACTCGAGATCAGTTTCGCCTACGAAAAAAAGATCCCCCTGGTCGGCCCGGCCAGTCTCCTGATGGAGTACGAGGGCACGACAGCCAAGAGTGGCGTGAAGAAAAAGGCTGAATAAGAAGTGATGAATTTACAGTTATTGCAAAGCAGATTAGGCTACACGTTCCAGGATGCTGGATTGCTCCAGCAGGCCCTGACACACCGTAGCCACAGCAGTTTGCATAACGAACGTCTGGAATTCCTCGGCGACTCCATCCTCAATTGTGTGGTCGCCTCGATTTTGTACGAACGCTTCAACTCGCTCGACGAGGGCGACTTGTCGCGCGTGCGGGCCAACCTGGTCAAACAGCAATCGCTGTTCGAAATCGCGCAAAAGCTGGAGCTGTCGCAGTTCCTGCGCCTGGGCGAAGGCGAACTGAAGTCGGGCGGTTTTCGCCGCCCCTCGATCCTGGCCGACACGCTGGAAGCGCTGCTGGGCGCGATTTATATGGATGGCGGTTTCGACCGCGCGGCGGACGTGGTGCGGGCCTTCTACATCCCGATCCTGGATTCGGTCGATCCGCAAACCCTGGGCAAGGACGCCAAAACCCTGCTGCAGGAGTTCCTGCAAGCGAAGAAGATTTCGCTGCCGCAGTACAATGTGGTGGCCACCCACGGCGCTGCGCACAGCCAGGAATTCGAGATTGAATGCCTGGTGCCCAAGCTGGGCATCCAGGTCTACGGACGCGGCGGCAGCCGCCGCGCCGGCGAACAGGCGGCCGCCAAGCTGGCGCTGGACGTGGCGGAAGAGGCGCTGAAGAAGGCCCCGGCCGCCGGCCGCAAGCCGCGCCAGCGTTCCGCCCAGCTCAAGCTGGCCGGCATTGCCACGGTCCAGGGCGACGCAGCCGCCGACAAGAAGCTCGCCAAACAATAAACCAATCGAGTTGAATATGACTACCGCTCCCACTCCCGCCGGCTTCCGCTGCGGTTATATTGCCATTGTCGGCCGCCCGAACGTGGGCAAGTCGACCCTGATGAACACGCTGATCGGCGCCAAGGTCAGCATTACCTCGCGCAAAGCCCAGACCACGCGCCACCGCATCACCGGCATCCAGACCGTGATCGACGCCCAGTACATCTACGTCGACACCCCGGGCTTCCAGACGCGCCACTCCAATGCGCTGAACAAGACCCTGAACAAGACGGTGACCAACACCCTGGAATCGTCGGACGTGATCCTGTTCATCGTGGAAGCGGGCACCTTCGGCCCGGCCGACGAGCAAGTGATGAAGCTGCTGCCGAAGAATGTGCCGGTGCTGCTGGTGATCAACAAGTCGGACCGCGTCAAAGACAAGGCTGTGCTGATGCCGTTCGCGCAACAGATCGCCGCGCGTTTCAATTTCGCCGCCATCGTGCCGGTCAGCGCCAAGCTGCGCTTCCAGCTGGACGGCCTGCAAAACGAGATCAAGAAGCACCTGCCGGAAAACGAGCCGGTGTTCGGCGAAGACGACATCACCGACCGCAGCGAGAAATTCCTGGCGTCGGAAATCGTGCGTGAAAAGCTGTTCCGCTTTGTCGGCGACGAACTGCCGTACACCAGCACCGTGCTGATTGAAAAGTTCGAACAGGAAGGCAACCTGCGCCGCATTTTTGCCGCCATCCTGGTTGAGCGCGACGGCCACAAGTCCATGATCATCGGCAACAAGGGCGCCCGCCTGAAAGAGGTCAGCACCCAAGCCCGCCTCGACATGGAAAAGCTGTTCGGAGGCCCCGTGTATCTGGAGATCTGGGTCAAAGTAAAATCCGGCTGGGCCGACAACGAAGCCGGCCTGCGCGCCTACGGCTACGAGTAATTGTCCGTCTCGGGGTCAGGAAGAAAAGTGGACAAAATTTGCTGTGGCGGAAGAAATGTCCACATTTGTTCCTGACCCCAAAACGGACATTCCGGCGCAGAAGCGGCGGGCGGTGGGGCAGCAGCGTACGGTCGGGACCCGCGTGGCGGGGCAGCCGGCCTTTGTGCTGCATAGCTATCCCTATAAGGAAACCTCGCTCATCATCGAGCTGTTCACGCGCGACTTTGGGCGCGTGGCGTTGATTGCGAAGGGCGCCAAGCGTCCGCATTCGCAACTGCGCGGGGTGCTGCAAACCTTCCAGCCGCTCACTACCGGCTGGACCGGCAAGAATGAATTGCGCACCCTGACCGACGCGGATTGGGTGGGCGGCATGCGTCCGCTGGAAAAGACCGCGCTGCTGTGCGGCTTCTACCTGAACGAACTGCTGGTCAAGCTGACCGCGCGCGATGATGCGCATCCCAAGCTGTTCGACCATTACGTCTCGACCCTGAACCAGCTGGCGCACAATGAGCCGGCTCCAATCGTGCTGCGCAAGTTCGAAATGGCCTTGCTGCGCGAGACCGGGGTGGCGGCCGACCTGGTGCGCTGCACGGCCACGCGCACAAAAGTCGAGGCCGATGTACATTATGTGGTGGATCCCGAACGCGGCCCGCGTCCGGAGCGTGTCGACGATAGCGCGCCGCGCGTCGCCGGCAAGACGCTGCTGGATATGGAGCGCGAGGATTACGCCGACCCGGCCACGCAGGCGCAAAGCAAGCAGCTGATGCGCTACCTGCTGTCCTGGCATCTTGGCGGCGCGCCCTTGAACACGCGCCAGATACTGATCGATTTGCTGCAACTTTAAGAAAAGAATATGAGCTTCCTGTCTCCTTCCGGCACCGTCATTGACCTCGGCGTGAACATCGACCACGTCGCCACCCTGCGCAACGCGCGCGGCACCGTGTATCCCGACCCGATCCGCGCGGCACTGCTGGCCGAGCAGGCGGGCGCCGACTGCATTACCTTGCACCTGCGCGAGGACCGTCGCCATATCAAGGATGCCGATGTGATCGCGCTGGCGCCGCAACTGGCGACCCGCATGAACCTGGAAGCGGCGGTGACGCAGGAGATGATCGACTTCGCTTGCCGCATCAATCCGGCCGACGTGTGCCTGGTGCCGGAAAAGCGCACCGAGATCACCACCGAGGGCGGCCTGGATGTGGTGCGCTTCCATAAGGAAGTGGAGGCGGCCGTCAAGCAACTGCAAGGGCAGGGCATCCGCGTCTCGCTGTTCATCGATGCCGATGAAGAGCAGATCAAGGCCGCTGCCGCCGTCGGCGCGCCGGTCATCGAGCTGCACACCGGCGCCTATGCCGATGCGGAAGGCGAAGCCCAGGCGCGCGAACTGCAGCGCATCAAGGATGGCGTGCGCTGGGGCGTGCAGAACGGCCTGAAGGTCAACGCCGGCCACGGCCTGCATTACACCAACGTGCAGGCGATTGCCGCCATTCCGGATATCGCGGAACTGAATATCGGCCACGCCATCGTGGCCCATTCCATCTTCGCCGGTTGGGAGAACGCCGTGCGCGAGATGAAGGCCATCATGGTTTCGACCCGCCTGGCAGCAAAATGATCTACGGCATCGGCACTGATATTTGCAAAGTGCCACGCATCGCCGCCGCGCTGGAGCGCAGCGGTGAGCGCTTCGCGCGGCGCATCCTCGGTCCCGATGAATTTGCTGCCTACCAGCAGCGCTGCGAGCGCAGTGCCGTGCGCGGCGTGCGCTACGCGGCCACCCGCTTCGCCGCCAAGGAGGCCTTCTCCAAGGCGCTGGGCCTGGGCTTGCGCGCGCCCATGACCTGGCATACGGCGCAGCTTCTCAATGATGATTTAGGCAAGCCTTACATCGCCTGCAGCGGCGCGCTGGGCGAGTTCATGTTGCAGAATGGCCTGGTCGCCCATATCTCCGTCAGCGATGAAGAGGAATACGCGGTCGCCTATGCGATCGTCGAGCGAGCGAATGACTGAAGAAACCCAAGACCCACGCGAACAGGTGCTGGCCACCGTCGCCAAGCTGCCCAACCTGCCGGGCGTGTACCGCTACTTCGACGCCGAAGACAAGGTGCTCTACGTGGGCAAGGCGCGCGACCTGAAAAAGCGCGTGTCGAGCTACTTCCAGAAGAATTTATCGAGCCCGCGCATCGCGCTGATGGTGGAGCGCATCGCGCGCCTGGAAACCAGCGTCACGCGCAGCGAGGCCGAGGCCCTGATCCTGGAAAACAACCTGATCAAGGCCCTGCAGCCGCGCTACAACATCCTGTTCCGCGACGATAAGAGCTACCCCTACCTGAAGCTGACGGGCGATGATGTGCCGCGCATGGTCTACTACCGCGGCGCGGTGGACCGCAAGCACCAGTATTTCGGGCCTTTCCCCTCGTCGTGGGCGGTGCGCGAATCGATGCAGATCCTGCAGAAGGTCTTCATGCTGCGCACCTGCGAGGACAGCGTGTACATGAACCGTACGCGCCCCTGCCTGCTGCACCAGATCGGCCGTTGCAGCGGCCCTTGCGTGGGCCTGATCGCGCCGGAAGACTATCGCAATGATGTGGACAACGCTGCGCGCTTCCTGCGTGGGCGCCAGTCGGAAGTAATGGAGGACCTGGAGCGCAAGATGCTCGCCTACGCCGGCGAATTGAAATTCGAACAGGCGGCGGCGGTGCGCAACCAGATCCAGTCGCTGTCCAAGGTGCTGCACCAGCAATCGATGGAGACCACCGGCGACCAGGATGTCGATATCCTGGCCGTGGTGGTGCAGGGTGGACGCGCCTGCGTCAACCTGGCCATGGTGCGCGGCGGGCGCCACCTGGGTGACCGCGCCTATTTTCCGACCCATGTGATGGATGCCGAAATCGTGGCCGAGCGCCCGATTGAGGAGGAGGTGCTGTCCGCCTTCCTGGTCCAGCACTATCCGGATAAATCGATTCCGGGGACGCTGATCCTGAATATTGAATTCGACCAGCCGGAGCTGATCCTGGCGCTGCAGGAGCAGTGCGGCCACCGCATCCACCTGGTATTCCAGCCGCAAGGCCAGCGCCGCCAATGGCAGGAGCTGGCGCAGAAGGGGGCCGAGATTTCGTTGGCGCGCCTGCTGTCCGAACAAGGCTCGCAGCAAGCGCGTACGCGCGCGCTGGCCGAGGTGCTGGGCCTGGAGAACGAGGACCTGGAGACACTGCGCGTGGAGTGCTTCGATATTTCGCACACCGCCGGCGAGGCGACGCAAGCCTCCTGCGTGGTGTTCCATCACCACCAGATGCAGAACGGCGAATACCGCCGCTACAACATCAACGACATTACCCCCGGCGACGATTACGCCGCCATGCGCCAGGTGCTGACGCGCCGCTACGAAAAAGTGGCAGGCGGTGACGGTGTGATGCCCGACGTGGTGCTGATCGATGGCGGCAAAGGCCAGGTTGAAATGGCGCGCCAGGTGTTTGTGGAACTGGGCCTGGACATCAGCCTGATCGTCGGCGTGGCGAAAGGCGAGGGCAGGCGGGTTGGCCTGGAAACGCTGGTCTTCGTCGACGGCCGCGAAGTGCAGGAGCTGGGAAAGGAGTCGGCGGCCTTGATGCTGGTGGCCATGATCCGCGATGAAGCGCACCGTTTCGCCATTACCGGCATGCGCGCCAAACGCGCCAAAACGCGCCAGACTTCGCGCCTGGAGGAGATTGAAGGCATCGGCGCGAAACGGCGCCAGAAGCTGCTGGCGCGCTTCGGCGGTTTGAAAGGCGTGACCAACGCCAGTGTCGAAGACTTGAAGTCGGTTGAGGGCATTTCCGACACGTTGGCGGAAGAGATTTATCGGCAGCTGCACTGAGAACCGGGAAACCGGGAAACCGGGGTACGGCCCGCAGGGCCGGACCCCGCACGCGGCTGCTGCTAGCCAGGGTCCGGCCCTTTGGGCCGTACCCTGGTTTTCTGGTTTAACGGTTTTCAAGCCAAACTGGCCTAACGCGCCCCGCCGTTATACACTAGCGGCGCGTCATTACAATTCTTATACACCGCATATGCCCTTCAATTTCCCCATCCTGCTGACCTGGTTGCGCGTAGCGCTGATTCCCCTGGTCGTAGGCGTGTTCTACTTCCCCGACACCTGGCTCTCCGCCCACGAGCGCAACGCCACTGCCACCGCCATCTTCATCGTCGCCGCCGTCACCGACTGGTTCGACGGTTTCCTGGCGCGGCGCTGGAATCAGACCTCGGCCTTCGGCGCCTTCCTCGACCCGGTAGCCGACAAGCTGATGGTCGCCGCAGCGCTGCTGGTGATCGTCAACCTGCGCCAAGACCCGTGGCACCCGATCCTGGCCCTGGTTATCATTGGCCGCGAAATCACCATCTCCGCCCTGCGCGAGTGGATGGCGCAAATCGGCGCCTCGAAATCGGTCGCCGTGCACTCGATCGGCAAAATCAAAACCGCCGCCCAGATGACCGCGATTCCGCTGCTGCTGTACCAGGACGTGCTGTTTGGCGCCGTCGATACACGCGTGATCGGCCACATGCTGCTGTGGCTGGCCAGCGTACTGACGGTGTGGTCCATGTTCTACTATCTCAAGAAAGCATGGCCTATGATCAAGGAACGTTCCGGCTCATTAACGTAAATACCAATGTTGCCCCTTGACACAGCGCTTAGATCATCTATAATGCTGGCCTGCTGTTGATGACAACGCAGCGATGCAAAGCGGGAGTAGCTCAGTTGGTAGAGCGCAACCTTGCCAAGGTTGAGGTCGAGAGTTCGAGACTCTTCTCCCGCTCCAAAATGTCATCGGCAACAAACGGTAGTAAAGAGCGGTAATAATCGCACTGGAAATATGAGAATGTTTCTGCGATAATACGGTTCCTCTGAAATGCGGGAGTAGCTCAGTTGGTAGAGCGCAACCTTGCCAAGGTTGAGGTCGAGAGTTCGAGACTCTTCTCCCGCTCCAGTTCACTGGAGCAGCAGTAAAGTAGTAAAAGTTGTGAAAACACTCCAAGCGGGAGTAGCTCAGTTGGTAGAGCGCAACCTTGCCAAGGTTGAGGTCGAGAGTTCGAGACTCTTCTCCCGCTCCAAGTTTTCCACCCAATGCGGGAATAGCTCAGTTGGTAGAGCGCAACCTTGCCAAGGTTGAGGTCGAGAGTTCGAGACTCTTTTCCCGCTCCAGAATTCAAAGAGACACGCGACCTGCCGCGGCTCTGTGTGACCCCTTCGGCGGGGTAGCAAAATGGTTATGCAGCGGCCTGCAAAGCCGTGTACGCCGGTTCGATTCCGGCCCTCGCCTCCAAAAATAAAGCGCTTAGCTTGCGAAAAGCCCGGAAATTCCGGGCTTTTTTGCGTTTCAGGCCCGGCGCCGCCCAGTGCCACTCCAATGGCTAAGTTCAATTGCCCCTCATATTTGTTTGCGCCCGGCCGTGGCGCCTGTCGTGCTCCTGCGCACGATTGAAAAAGCGCCAGCTCTACAATAAAAGTACAATTAGTTTATTCTTTATTAAATGGCAATAATTTGGTTCGGCGCCGGCAAGGATGACCGAAGCACATTAACCAAAAGGGCATAATTTATGCGCGACGAGGTTTTACAGGCTCTGGCTGCGTTCGCGGATGGTCAACATAATCGGCTGCTGCGCCTGGAATTTCCCAATCAGGATGCGCCTGGAAGCTTGCTGGTCAATCGGCTGGACGCCGACGAGGGGCTGTCTCGCTTCTTTGAATACAAGGTCGAACTCATCTCCGATTCCGCGCATATCGCGCTTAAAGACATGCAGGGGAAACTGCTATCGGTCCAGCTTGTGCGTGGAGACGGCAGCCTGCGCTACTTTACGGGATACGTCTTTAGCTTTGGATTGACCAAGGTGGATGGCGGTGTGGCGTATTACGAGGCCACTCTGGGGCCCTGGTTAAGATTTTTGAGCCTGCGGAAGGATAACTACTTATTCCATAGCGCGACATTGTATGACCAAACGTCGAGCGTCTTTTCTGATTACGACGGACTATCACTATGGGATTGGCGCGTGTCGGGCCATCAGCGGGTGATGAACGATGCGTGCCAGTTCGACGAAACCGATAGCAACTATCTACAGCGGCGCTGGAATGCAGCGGGGCTGGCATATTGGTTCGAGCATAGTGCCGATGGCCACAAATTGGTTATCTCCGACGACACCTTGACGGCCTTGCCTATCGATGGAGTCGAAGATGTGCCGTTCCAGCGCCATGGGGGCGCCGTGGAAGAGGAAGGTATCGGTGAATGGTCGCCGGTTCGCCACTTGATGCAGGCCAGCGTGGCGGTTGCCAGCTACGATTTCAAGAGCGGGAAGCCGATTGTCAGCTCGATGCCGACCATGAACAAGCAGGGCAACGTTCCGCTCATTGAATCGTATGAATACACCGGTGCACTTGGATTTAGCGACGGGGCGAGTGGCGAAGCTCTGGCCAGGCTGCGCATGGAGGAGCTGGAGGCGGCAGGCAAGCAGTTCCATGGCGCAGGGAACAATCGCCAGCTAGCGCCAGGGCGCTGGTTCCGACTGACCGGGCATTTTGATGGAGCGTCTGGCGGCGCCAGTGGATCGGCCAACGAATTCCTTGTCATAGAAGCGCGCCACCTCGCCTCAAATAATTATCAAGTCAAGACTAATCAGCCGTCGCACTACGAGAATCAGGTAACCTGCCTGCGTAAAGCTATTCCGTGGCGCCCGGGACGAGCGTTTAACTGCGTGGAGACGAAGATATACGGATTGCAGACGGCCACCATCACCGGCCCGGCCGGTGAAGAGATCCATACCGATGAATATGGCCGTGTGCGTGTGCAATTCCATTGGGACCGTGTCGGTGAACGCGATGAGAACAGCTCCACCTGGATTCGTGTCGCGACGCCTTGGGCCGGCTCGAACTTCGGTATGACTTCGATTCCGCGCGTCGGAACCGAGGTGATTATTGCTTTCATCGGCGGCGACCCCGACCGGCCGATCATTACCGGCATGGTGCCGAACATCGATACGATGCCCGCCTGGAGCCTGCCTGCTAGCAAGACCCAGAGCGGCATCCTGTCGCGCTCCAGTCCCGGCGGCGGCACGCAGAACGCAAATGCCCTGCGATTCGAAGACAAGAAGGGCTCCGAACAAGTCTGGATTAAGGCCGAACGCAATTTCGATTCCGATGTGGGCAATGACCAGTCGCTTACAGTGGGAAACAACCGCAGCAAGGTTGTGGGCCAGGATGAAAGCGCCTTTGTCGGGAATAACCACAGCCGGCGGATCAAGAACAGCCTGATGGAGACTATCAAGGTCGACGCCCTGCAACAAATCGGTGGCGAGAAGAACACGCTGGTCGGTAAGCACTACAAGGTGGAGGCAGGCGAGTCCTTCGAGATCACCTGTGGGCAAGCCAAGTTTTATATGGATAAAAGCGGCAATGTGGCGATTACCGGCAAGAGCATCAACATCACTTCCGATGGTCCGGTACAGGTTAACGGCAAGATGATTGACCTGAACTCTAGTGGCGGTGCGGCGGCTGTGGTGCCAAGCCCGAAGGGCGGCGGCGCCATCATTGCCGACGTCGATGCGCAGTTCCCGAACAATCAATCCTGACACTCCTATGAGTTACCAAATTAATGAGGGCAGCTTCGCGCTGCCGGCACAAGCGCAAGACCGTAGCGTGAATATGCTTGTCCTGAATCTCGGCCCCGGCGGACTGACGCTGGTCGTGTCGCGCGACCTGGCGCAAGAGGGTGAAGAGTTGGAGGCCATGTTGCGCCGCCAGCTACGCACCCTGGGTAGCCAGGTAAAGAATTTCAAGCAGAGCGAACCCACCGCATTACAGATCGGACAGGCACGCTTGCCTGCGTTGCAGGTGTCGACCTCGTTCAAGCAAAACAACGCCACCGTGCATCAGTTGCAGACCATGGTCGCCTTGCAGGATAAGGCGGTGCTGGTGTTCACTCTGACGTGCGCCGCGCCACTGACGCCGGAACAGACGGCCTATGCCCAGCAGATGCTGGACAGCTTCACCCCATCCATCAAGGCCTGATCGACCATGTGTCCGGCCGCTGCGCGTCTTAACGACCCGATCGCCCATACATCCACCATGGGCATGCTTGCCAAGATGGGCGGTTCTTTGCTCGTCGGGGCGCTGGTTGGCGCCGCCATCACGGCGCTGGTGGTGGCGGCCGTCGTAGCGACCGTTGCTACTGGCGGCCTGGGGTTAGCGGCGGTGCTGGCAATCGGCTTCGGTGTCAGCATCGCAATGGAGGCCAGTGGATTAAATGGATTTATAGATAATCAAGTCAATCGGGCAGTCGACAAATTTATACCGCCTTCCATTGAGGGCAAGATCGTCAGCGGGTCGCCGGACGTTAAGTTCAATTCGTTGCCCGCCGCGCGTGCCGCCGCGCCTGGAGAACTCGATACTGTGGCATGCGGTAAGCATTCGTCGGGGCCGCCTCCCATGCTGGCACAAGGTTCCGATAACGTCTTCATCAATGACCAGCCGGCGGCGCGCAAAGGCGACATGACGACCTGCGGCGGCACCATCGCCGAAGGTTCAGAGAATGTGTTCGTCGGCGGTGGCACGTTGACGGTGCGCGAGATCAAGGATGAACGGCCGTGGTGGATTACGGCGCTTGGGGTGGCGATTGGCGTAGCACTGGCCTTATGCGGACGCGGAAAGCTGAATCTGTCTTCGCTGAAAGCTGCGCTACCCTGCCTATTGATGAATATGGGCGCATCAATCGCCGGTACTTACGTCGGCAGCAAGATTCGTACTACGATTGGCAATCCGGTGAACGTGATCACTGGCGGCAAAGTGCTGCGGGAGGCGCCAGACGTCGCGCTGCCGGGCCCCATACCACTGTTGTGGAGCCGCTTCTACAGCAGCCATGACATGCGCGCCGGCGGACTGTTGGGTCCTGGCTGGAGCGTGTCGTTCGAGGTCTCTCTGACACTGGAGAGAGAACAGGATGGAACACTTGCGGCGCTGGTCTACTGTGATGCGCAGGGCCGGCAAATGCGTTTCCCTGCAGTGATGCCTGGAAAGAGCCATCTCAGTACCGCGGAAGGCTATTACCTCATTTGCACCGAGTTTGGGCAGTATCTGGTCGAAAGCGTAGATGGCATCTACCGTGATTTCGGCGTTCCTGCCGAAGGGTTTGTGGGGGCATTGCCGTTGCAGCGCATCGAAGACCGCAATGGAAACTGGCATGCCCTCGACTATGCTGCCGACGGAAGGCTGGAGGTCCTGCGCGACGGTTGTGGGCATCGGCTTGAACTCCAGTATGGCGGAACCGATCCGCGTCGCGTGTCCGCGATTTGCCTGGCCGGCTTTGGAACAACGGAAGTGCTTGTGCAATACCAATACACGCTTGAGGGACAGCTGTCTGCGGTGATCGACAAGACCGGCCAGCCAGTGCGCCGCTTTGCGTATGAGAACACGATGATGGTCGAGCACAGCGTGCCTGGCGGTTTGCGTTGCCATTATGCGTGGGAGGGCACTGGTGCCGGAGCGCGCGTAGCGCGTCACTGGACCGATGACGGCGAGTGCTACACCTTGCAATACGACATTGCGCAAGGTCGCACCCTGGTGCGCGATCAGCTCGATCGGTTATACCAGTGGGAATGGAGTGTGGACTTCCAGCCGACCTCCTACACTGATGCCGAAGGCCACACCTGGCGCTACTCTTGGGACCAGAATCGCCAACTGGTCGCATTCACCGACCCGGCCGGCAACTGCACGCGCTATGAATACGATGAGCGCGGACGCGAGGTCGCCGTCATCAATGCATTGGATCAGATCGAGCGCACGCAATGGCACGAACGATTCGACGTCCCACGGGCGGAGTGGGATGCCGCCGGGAACCGCTGGGGGTATGAATACGACCAGCGTGGAAACCTGGTCCTCGTCACCGATCCGGAGGGATATGAAACAACACATACCTATAACGAGCGAGGTCTTCCACATACGATATGTGATGCGCGAGGTGGCTACAAGCACCTGGAGTGGAGCGCGCGCGCGCAGGTGCTTGCTTACACAGATTGCTCCGGAAAGCGCACCAGCTTTACGTACGACGCGTGGGGAAACCTAGCCAGCGTGATGGACGCAATGGGAGGGGTGACGCGCTATGAGACCGACGCGGTGGGACGCACCGTCTCGGCCACCATGCCTGATGGCAGTACCCAGCGCTTTCGCTACGACAGTCTTGGCAGGATCTGTGCACGCATCGACGCTGCCGGCCATATTACCGAGTATCACCGCAACGCGCGCGGAATGCTGCTGCGTCGCGTCGATGCGATGGGTCGTAGTGTGCAATTCAATTACGATCCTGCTTTTCGCTTGGCTGCGCTGGTCAATGAGAATGGCGAATCCTATCGCTTTACCTATGACGGCAACGACAACCGTACCGGCGAAACCGGCCTGGATGGCAGCTCCAGGCGAATTGACCACGATTTGTGCGGCAACATTTGCGCGATAACGGATGCAGTCGGTGCGCCGGATGCACTTACCCTCCGATTAGAACGGGATGCGCTGGGCCGGGTAACGGCGAAGCATGCGCGCGGAAGGACCTACGCGTTTAGATATGGTCAGTTGGGTCGTGTCGTGCATGCTCAATCGTTTACAGATAATGGACTGCAGCGTGTAGTCCACGAGAGTGTAAGCTTCGCATACGGCAAAAGGGGGGAGCTGACGGCTGAAACTGGCCATATGGGTGAATTGTCCCACCAGTACGATGTGCTTGGTAATCGTTGTGCGACTGTGCTGCCGGATGGGCGTACAATCGGGCGCCTGCATTACGGCTCCGGCCATTTGCATCAATTGAACATTGACGGAGAGGTCATTAGCGACTTTGAGCGCGATGACCTGCATCGTGAAGTCTTGCGCAGCCAGGGCGCTATGGTGTCGCGCTATGGATACGACGGCATGGGCCGCAAGCGCTGGGAGCAGTTCGGCGATTTCGCAGGACTGGAGCCGACGCTGCGTAAAGAGTGGACATACGACGTGGCTGGAGAATTGACCGAAAAGCACCATTCGCGGCAGGGGATCAATACCTACGCATACGATCCGCTGGGTCGCATCACTTCTGCTACACACGATGCGCAGCGCGAGCTGTTCCGCTGGGACGCCGCTGCCAATATGGTCGACCGCAGCCAGGCTGGCGGCTACGTGCGGCACAACAGGATTGAGGTGTTGGAAGACAAGCGCTTTGAGTATGACGCACACGGTCGACTCGAAAGCAAACGCATTGGACGCCATACCGTGCAGCGGTTTAGCTATGACGGCGAGCATCGCCTGCTCCAGGTAGAGACGGTGCGAAAGGGCGTGCGCCAGGTGGTGCATTTCGATTACGATCCGCTGGGGCGCCGGATCAGGAAGCATGATGCTTTTGGTACTACGCACTTCCTGTGGGATGGCATTCATTTGTTGCAGGAGCAGCGCGGCAATGACCGGGTAACCTACGTGTACGAGCCGGACAGCCATGTCCCACTGGCGCGCTTCGACACCCGGGTGGAAGGTGGCCGAGACGCGGCGGCCAACGATCCAGTCATCGGCGTCGATTCCCCAGGATCAAGTGTCACGGTCTATTATTTCCACACCGATGTTTCGGGTATGCCGGAAGAATTAACGGCGGCTTCTGGCGAGGTGGCGTGGCAGGCCGACTACCGCGCCTGGGGCAATACGTTGACAGAAGCCTGGGTGGCGCCGGCAGATGACGGCAGTAGGCCGCTGCCGCAGAACCTGCGGTTCCAAGGACAGTACTCCGATCGCGAAACCGGGCTGCACTACAACACGTTCCGTTTCTACGACCCCGATACCGGGGCATTCATTTCGCCGGACCCGATCGGGCTCCTGGGCGGCAACAATCTGCAGCAATATGCCAAAAACCCAATTCGGTGGGCGGATCCGCTGGGGTGGTATAACGGCGAAGGTGTGCGCGGCTTGGGCAAGTACCACACGTTCCATGAGCATGTCCTTCAGCCTGGCGAGTACAAGTTAACGGATGCATATCACTTCAGCAAGGCTAATGAGTCCGTCTATCAGCGGCTCAAAACTGATCCAGAATTCCGGCGCACTCTGCAAACCAAGTATCCTGGCGTCATGGAGCACGTTCAGCCGCTGACCAACGGATCGTTTAGCGGTGACTCTCCTCCAGGGATGACTTGGCATCATGCAGACAAGCCGGGATCACTGGTGTTGGCTGACATGCGCGACCATCGAAAGTTTGCGAAGATTTACCATCCTGACGGGACTGGGGGACGCAACAAGTGGGGCGGCGGAACTGGCTGTAGGAAATAGCTGCGAGAATCACACACAATTACTGAGCAAAGGAATTAACATGATACGAACCTTCCAGGGATTCATCAAACTGCGAAACGCGATTGAAGAGTTCCCGCCGGCCGGACGAATTTTCACAAAACCAAAGATCGACAAGAAGAGCATTATGGATGCAGAATTTGTCGTCATACCAAGCCGCGAAGTGGACGGATATACCGACGAGAAAGGTGGGCGAATTCCCAATGTGTTGGCGGGCAAGAGTTATCACGAGTGGCTTGAAGCGCCGTTGTTGCGGGAAATACTCCTTGATCGAATAGAGCGTGATGCGAATGCACCTATCACTGATATCGTTGACGCAGTCTTCTATTACGATGAATTTGATACCTTTAAGGATGCCGAATAGCTGTCAATAACGGCAGTGAGGCGACGGGAGTGGCTGTCGTTAGAGCGAAATAAATAATGAAACCCAACCAATTTCACGGTTGTTCGCAACCGATCGGAACTACCGATTTAGATGCCTGCGATACAGTACTGAAACATGAGTTACCAAGCGATCAGAAATCAAGCGTTTAGATGATAATTATGATAAGACCGGGAGGTTTGTCCCCTTAGCGAAAAGAGTTACAAACCGCCAGCGCGACCTGGCAGATAGTAAATGGAGCAAACTTGAATGATGAAATGCAGATTTATGCAAATCTACGCAGAAGTTGGTGCTTCCTACGACTTGTCGCACAAGCTTCTTAAGCCCTTGCTCCAGAGATTAAATGCGCTAGGGAAGAACATACCGTTTCTTGCTGAAAAGCTGAAAGTGATTGACTTCGAAATTACTTACATCATTTCGGCGACTCGAAAAACTGACAATATGTACACTAAGGGACCGACTTTCTCGCGCAAGCGTAGCTGCGTGGAGTTCGTGATTTTTGTTCCTTACCGGGAGATTGCCGACTTCAGTGAGCGCATTGAATTCGTAATTGACCACGTGGGGGCTGGAATTAAATGCATATTCGAAAAATACGGGATAGACAGCGTTGGCGTGGATCGCTGCGTGGAGGAAGTAATATCGCTTGCCAAACAAAGGCCCTTGGAGTATCAGTCTCCACCATAATAGTCAACCAGTCCGGTAGCCAATTTAAGGACGACAGCATGGTGGTGGCTGTGTCTTAAATGCTTCCGATACCGTTTAGCTGCTCGCTTGCAAAAAGCCGAGAAATTCCCGGCTTCTTTGCGTTACAGGCACAGCGCCGCCCACTCCAATCGCCAAGCTCATTTGCCCTTTCAAGCACCAAGCGTCCCGGTCTATTATTTCTACAACGATATTTTCGGGTATGTCGGAAGAATTAACGGCGGCTTTGGGCGAGGGGGCGCGACAGGCCGACTACCGCACCTGGGGTAATACGTTGACGGCAGCCTAGGTGGCGCCGGCAGATGGCAGTAGGCCATTGCCGCAGAACCTACGGTTCCAAGGACAGTACTCCGATCGCGAAACCGGGCTGCACCACCGCCCTCTGCTATAATCTCAGCCGGATGCGGCGAGTTCCGCCGACTAAAGTAAAGATCGATCCCTGCTTCGGCGGGGATTTTTCATTTCCGGTCTCGGTTTTATTTAAACAGCACAGTTGGTGAATTATTCATGGAAAAGCCAGTTAAAACTCCGCGCGAAGCGCTCAAGCTGATTGCCAATACCTGGCGCCGCTCGGCTGGCTTCCTCACCAGCGTTGAAGTGTGGCTGATGGTCGTTGTCGCTGGCGCGACGGTTGGCAGCGTTTTTCTGGCGGCCATGGGCGATGCGCGTAGCGTATTGCTGCTCGGCTTCGCCGTAGGCTACCTGGTACTACGCCCGGTGCTGCATGCCAAGGGCATCCTTAGCTGGCCATTCCTGTAAGGCGAGCGGGCCTGAGCTCAATCCAGCGCCGAAAACAAATCGGCGGTCCAGTCGATGAATATGCGCAGGCGGTTGCTCACGTAGCGGTTGGATGGGTAGACGACGTAGAACGGGTAGGGCGCCGGCTGCCACTTTTCCAGTATCGGCACCAGGGCGCCGCTGGCCAAATGCGGCGCCGCCGCGTACCGGAATGTCTGGATCACACCCAGGCCGGCGACGCCGGCTGCCACGTGGGCGTTGCTCTCATTGATGCCGACCGCGCGTCCGCCTGCCACTTCCACCTTTTGCCCGTTCTTTTCGAAATGCAGCGGCAAGCCGCGCCCCGTGCGGGTCGACAGGTATTGCACGATGCTGTGCCCTTCCTCCAGCTGCGACGGGTGCTGTGGGATGCCGTGCTTTTGCAGATAGGCCGGCGTTGCGCAGGTCACCCACGACGCGCTGCCGACCTGGCGGCCTACCAGTGACAGGTCGGTCAGCTCGCCGCCGCGAATCACGCAATCCACGTTATCCCCAATCAGGTTGACATGTTTGTCGGAGACGCCCAGGTCAATCCGGATATCGGGATAGCGTTCGAGGAAAGCGGGCAGCGCCGGTAGCAGGATCAAATTCGCCACGGAGCTGCCCATGTCCACCCGCAGGTGGCCGCGCGGCTTCGATTGCGCCGCGCTGAAGCTGGCGTCCACATCATCCAGTTCTTTTAGCAGGCGCTGGGTCTTTTCGTAGTACTGCGCGCCTTCCTGCGTCACCGATACGCGGCGTGTGGTGCGCTGCAGGAGCTTGACGCGCAGGTGTGCTTCCAGCGCCTGGATCGCCTTGGTGAGCGATGCGTTGGGCATGCCCAAGGTGTCCGCCGCCTTGGTGAAGCTGCCGGCTTCCACCACGCGGGCAAAGGCGCGGATTGCGAGTAGCTGGTCCATCGAACTTCCTTGATTATTTATAGATGGGAATAATGTATTCGTTAATGTCTACTTTATTCAATAATCTTCGGGGCGTAAAGTGGCTTCCGTAGTCACTTACATCCCAATTCAAGGAGAAGCAAAATGAGCAACGGACATAAACTGGCAGGCAAGATAGCTTTAGTCACCGGCGGCACTACCGGTATCGGCCTGGCGTCGGCGCAGGATTTCGCAGCGCAAGGCGCGACTGTGTACATTACGGGCCGCCGCCCGGCGGAGCTGGAAGCGGCCGTCGCGACCATCACTGCAACCGGCGCGAAGGCTTACGGCATCCAGGGCGATGTCGCCAAGCTGGCGGACCTGGACCGCATCTTCGCCGAGATCAAGGAGCGTTCGGGTCACCTGGATGTGCTGTTCGCCAACGCTGGCGGCGGCGACATGATGCCGCTGGCGGACATCAGCGAAGAACACTTCGACCGCGTTTTCGACACCAATGTAAAAGGCACACTTTTCACGGTACAGAAATCCCTGGGCCTGCTGAAAGACGGCAGCTCGATCATCCTGACCGCGTCCACGACGTCGGTGAAGGGAACGGAGAATTTCAGCGTCTACAGCGCAAGCAAGGCCGCTGTGCGCAATTTCGCCCGCAACTGGTTGCTGGACCTGAAGCCGCGCAATATTCGCGTGAATGCCATCAGCCCTGGCCCGATCCATACCCCGGGCCTGACCGGGCTGGTGCCGGAGGAGCATCAATTCGGCCTGCTGGGCCACCTGGCCACCTTGGTGCCGATCGGCCGTATCGGCCAGCCGGCTGAAGTGGCGAAGGCGGTGACCTTCCTGGCATCCGATGACAGCACTTTCATCAATGGCATTGAACTGTTCGTGGACGGTGGCCAGGCGCAGGTCTGAGCGCGCCGGGACCGATGCGCGTGGACTTGATTTTCGCGCGCACGGTCCCTAGATAAATTGCCCTGTTATGTATTCATGAGGAACGACTATGGAACATGATGAGGCATTACTTGAAAGTCTGGCCGCGCTGCGGGCGGCGCACGACAAGGCCAACCGGCTGATGGCGGAAATCGCCGCCCTCGGGGCGCGGGCATTAAAAGGTCGCGGCAGTTTACCGTCGTTGGTCCAGTTGCAAAACTATGCGCAAGCGCTGGCCCAGGCGCAGCGGCAGGCGGTCCATTGCGAGGAACTGTTGCTGGGTGGCCCGTCCAGCGCTATGCCCGACGCAGCGGCAGGCAACAGGCCCAGCGTGCATTAATTCGATGGCGGGAGGACTTTGCCATGCGAATTTTCGATGCGGTGTCTGCGCAAATTTCCGCCATGGGCTTACCGCTCTTTGCTGTCAGTGCCACGCGCGCGGAGTGGCCCGATACCCCCTTGCTGCTTTTCCTCCACTGGCATGGTTTCCGCCGCGCGACGCCGTTGCAGTTGGATGGGGTGCGGATGCCGGCACGCGCAGTACCCAGTTCGGCCTTGCAGTTCGAAGGCCCCGGCTTGAGCACCACGGCGGCGGAGGAGGCCTTGCTGGAAGTGGCTTGGCGACTGGGTGCCTGGCAGTTGGAGCACCAGCAGCTGCGGGCCTGCAACTCCGCCGGCGCGCCCGATAGCGAAGCCTTTGCCTGCCGCCTTGCCTTCGGCGACAACGCGGCCGGCTACCCTGACGAAGCCGTGCTGGGCGGCGACGCGGAAGTGCGCCTGGCGCAGATGGTGCTGGCGGCGCAGTGCGGTTATCAGCAGTGGTTGTTCCAGCCGGTTAAAGGCGGCGTGTGGGCTGGTGTCGGCCCGCCCGACGACAGCCTCGGCGCGGATGGCGGGCGGCAGTCGGACTGCCCGGTGCGGCCGTCGCCGCCAGCGCCGGGACAGCGCGTGGTGTACCGGCTTGGGCACCACCAGCAGCTGACCATGCCGTGAAATATTTTGTTACAAACTGCTCGCGGCAGCCGTCTTGAAAATAGAAACCTGAAAACATATTTCCGAAAACGCTGAAGTCTGGCTCTAGCATTGTCTGGACCGATTCACTTTTTAGATGATCTGACCACTATTTGGAGATTGAAGCGATGAATATTCGTCCCCTCTATGACCGGGTTATTGTGAAGCGAATTGAAAAACAACGCCAAACTGCCTCCGGCATCGTGATCCCTGATGCCGCCACCGAGAAGCCCGAGCAGGGCGAGGTGCTGGCGGTCGGCCAAGGCCGCGCCTTGCCTGACGGCGGCCTGCGCCCGCTGGCTGTCAAGGTCGGCGACTCGGTCCTGTTCGGCAAATACGCCGGCCAGGCCGTCAAGCTAGACGGCGAAGAATTGCTGGTGCTGCGCGAGGAAGACATCCTCGGCGTGATCGAGCACGCCGCAGCCAACGCCAAAGCCGCCTGAGTCCAACGCTATTTAGGGAGAAAGAACATGACTGCAAAAGACGTTCAATTCAACGAGGACGCCCGCACCCGCATCGTCAAGGGCGTGAATGTGCTGGCCAACGCCGTTAAAGTTACGCTGGGCCCGAAAGGCCGCAATGTGGTGATCGAGCGCAGCTTCGGCGCGCCGACGATTACCAAGGACGGCGTCTCGGTCGCCAAGGAAATCGAATTGAAGGACCGCCTGGAAAACATGGGCGCGCAAGTGGTCAAGCAGGTCGCCTCCAAGACCGCTGATGTGGCGGGCGACGGCACCACCACCGCCACGGTGCTGGCCCAGGCCATCGTCCAGGAAGGCATGAAGTACGTGGCGGCCGGCATGAATCCGATGGACCTCAAGCGCGGCATCGACCAGGCAGTTGCCGCGGCGATCACGGAGCTGAAGGCGATCTCGCGCCCGATTGCCACCAGCAAGGAGATCGCGCAGGTCGGCGCCATTTCGGCCAACTCCGACAGCGCCATCGGCGACATCATCGCCCAGGCCATGGAGAAGGTCGGCAAGGAAGGCGTCATCACGGTGGAAGACGGCAAGTCGCTGGACAACGAACTGGATGTGGTGGAAGGCATGCAGTTCGACCGGGGCTACCTGAGCCCATACTTCATCAACGACCCGGACAAGCAGCTGGCGCGCCTGGATGATCCGCTGGTCCTGCTGTACGACAAAAAGATCAGCAATATCCGCGAGCTGCTGCCGGTGCTGGAGCAGTCGGCCAAGGCCGGCAAGCCGCTGTTCATCGTGGCGGAAGACGTGGAAGGCGAAGCGCTGGCGACCCTGGTGGTGAACTCGGTGCGCGGCATCCTGAAAGTAGCCGCCGTGAAGGCGCCGGGCTTCGGCGATCGCCGCAAGGCCATGCTGGAGGATATCGCCGTGCTGACCGGCGCCACCGTCATTGCGGAGGAGACCGGCCACACGCTGGAAAAAGTCACCCTGGAACACCTGGGCAGCGCCAAGCGCATCGAGGTGCAAAAGGACGCCACCACCATCATCGACGGCGCCGGCGAGCAGCAGCGCATCGATGCGCGGGTGGCCACCATCCAGGCCCAGATCGAGCAGGCCACCAGCGACTACGACAAGGAGAAGCTGCAAGAGCGTGTCGCCAAACTGGCGGGCGGCGTGGCCGTGATCAAGGTTGGCGCAGCCACCGAAGTGGAGATGAAGGAAAAGCGCGACCGCGTGGACGATGCGCTGCACGCCACCCGCGCGGCGGTGGAGGAGGGTATTGTCCCGGGCGGCGGCGTGGCGTTGTTGCGTGCGCGTGCCGCGATCACCCAGCTAAAAGCCGCCAACGCCGACCAGCACGCAGGCGTGCAGATCGTGCTGCGCGCACTGGAGGCGCCACTGCGCGTGATCGTTTCCAACGCAGGTGAGGAACCGTCCGTGGTGGTGGCCAAGGTGGCCGAGGGCAAGGGCAACTTCGGCTACAACGCCGCCACCGGCGAGTATGTCGACATGGTGGAAAGCGGCGTAATCGACCCGACCAAGGTCACCCGCACCGCGCTGCAGAACGCCGCCTCCATCGCCGGCCTGCTGCTGACGACCGAAGCGACCATCGCGGACGCCGCGCCTGAAGAGAAGGTAAGCCAGGCCGCCTGACCTGGACTACACAAAAAGGGCCATGCCTGTTGCCAGGCACGGCCCTTTTTCTATTTCGACTTCTTGCCGGATTGAGCAGGCTGGCTCTTGCCCGTCTGGCCGCCTTTACTTGCTGGCTCGGCAGACTGCTTGTTGCCGGTGTTTTTGCTGTTCTGCGTCTCTTCCAGTTTGCTGTTGCGGCCATTCTTGCCGGCCTGGGTTGGCTTGCTCATGATTGCCTCCTTGTAGACGAGAGTGCCCATCATAATCAGGCTGGCGCAGGAAAGGCACGCGATTGAAACGCGGCCAGGCGCCACATGGCCTTAGCCCAACCATTCAGACCGGCAGCGCGGTCTCGTATTTGACTTCGCGCAGGGCGACGCTGGTGTTCACCTGCGACACGCCCGGCAGTTTCAGCAGCACGTTGTGCAGGAAGTCGTGGTATGTGTTCATGTCCGCCACCACCAGCTTGACCAGGTAGTCCGACGTGCCGGTCACCTCGTAGCACTCCATGACCTCCGTCCGGACGCGCATGGCATTCTCAAAACTCTCCACCACGCCCGTGTCGTGCCGCGCCAGCGAGATATGCAGGAGGCAAACCTGGCGTAACCCCAGCTTGTTGCGATCCACAATCGCCGCGTAGCGGGTGATGACATTCTTCTCCTCCAACTCCTTCTGCCGCCGCCAGCAGGGTGTGGCGGACATGCCGACGCGCTCGGCCAGTTCATTGGTGGAGATTGCGCTGTCTTTCTGCAGCTCAGCAAGGATTTTGCGGGAAGCCGCATCAAAAGTGGAATTTTCCATTTACAGCCTGAAAAGAGAAATGAGATTTCTTTCGGCCCGATTCCCGTGCTGATTGAGGAATATTATTCTGGCCCCCGAAACCTACCATAGAGCCCACGATAGTACAGGCGGATCACCGCCAATTACAAGGTATAAAAGGAGACGTGATGGGTTCGATGGAAGAGGGCGCGGCGCTGGCAAATCCGCAGGAGCAGGGCTATGAGGGCGGCGTGCAGCTGGCGGACCCGGAGTATCGCCTGGACGACAACCTGCAGCGCGAAAGCGGCCGGATCTTCGTCACGGGAACCCAGGCGCTGCTGCGCATGATGCTGGTGCAAAAACGCCTCGACGCAGCGCGCGGCCTGAAAACCGCCGGTTTCATTAGCGGCTATCGCGGCTCCCCGCTCGGTGCAGTGGACCAGGAAGTCTGGCGTGCGGCCGGGCTGCTGAAGGCGCACCAGATCGAATTCCTGCCGGCGATTAACGAAGAGCTGGGCGCAACCGCCGTGCTGGGCACGCAACAAGTCGAAAACGACCCGACGCGCCTGGTCGATGGCGTGTTCGCGCTGTGGTACGGAAAAGGCCCCGGCGTCGACCGCGCCGGCGACGCGATCAAGCATGGCAACGCCTACGGCTCTTCCCCGCGCGGCGGCGTGGTGGTGGTGCTGGGTGACGACCATGGTTGCGTTTCCTCCTCCATGCCGCACCAGAGCGAACAGGCGTTGATGGCCTGGTCGATGCCGGTCCTGAATCCCGCCAATATCGAGGAATACCAGGAATTCGGCCTGTATGCGTGGGCGCTCTCACGCTATTCCGGCGCCTGGGTAGGCTTCAAAGCGATTTCGGAAACGGTGGAAGGCGGCGCCGTCGTCAATATTCCGCCGGCGCCGGACTTCCTCGCCCCCACCGACTACCAGCCGCCCGCCGACGGCTTGCATTACCGCTGGCCCGACCTGCCGGGCCTGGGCATTGAAGTGCGCGTGCACGAAAAGTTGAAAGCCGTGCTGGCGTTCGCCCGCGCCAACCCGATCGACAAACTGGTGGTGCGCGCGCCGGCGGCGACCCTCGGCATTATCAGCGCAGGCAAAGCCTACCTCGACCTGGTGGAGGCCCTGCAGCGCCTGGGCCTCGGCTTCGACAAGCTGGAACAGTTGGGCATCCGCCTGTACAAGCCGGGCCTGACCTATCCGCTGGAAGCGAACGGCCTGCTGGCCTTCGCGCAGGGGCTGGAGCAGATCCTGGTGATCGAAGAAAAGGGCGCCGTGGTGGAAGAGCAGGTCAAGCAAATGCTGTATAACCTGCCGGCACGCCCCATCGTCCTCGGCAAGACCGACGCGAGCGGCGCGCCGCTGCTGTCCGCCCTGGGCGAGCTGCGGCCTTCGCGCATTGCCCCAGTGCTGGTACGCTGGCTCGCCCCCTTGCTGCCGCAGGCTGGCTTGTCCGCGCAGTTGCCCGACTTTTGCGCATCGAGCGGACTATCGCAAGACGCCGTGCGCCGCACCCCGTTCTTCTGCTCCGGCTGCCCGCACAATACCTCCACCAAAGTTCCCGAAGGCAGCCGCGCCCTGGCCGGCATTGGCTGCCACTTCATGGCGACATGGATGGACCGCGACACCGTCACCCTGACCCAGATGGGCGGCGAAGGCGTGCCATGGGTGGCCGCCTCGCGCTTCGTCTCTGAACCGCACGTGTTCCAGAACCTCGGCGACGGCACCTACTACCACTCCGGCTACCTCGCCGTGCGGCAGGCGATTGCCGCCAAGGCCAACATCACCTACAAGATCCTGTACAACGACGCCGTCGCCATGACCGGCGGCCAGCCGGTGGACGGCGGCCTGAGCGTGCCGCAGATCGCGCAACAGGTGTTGAGCGAAGGCGCCGTCAAAGTGGTCGTTGTCACCGACGACACGGCCCGCTATCAAAACATCGTGCTGCCGCAAGGCGTAGCGGTGGAAGACCGCAAGGACCTCGACGCCATCCAGCGCATGCTGCGCGAAATCAAAGGCGTTTCGGTGCTGATCTACGACCAGACCTGCGCCGCCGAAAAGCGCCGCCGCCGCAAAAAGAACCGCCCCGACCGCGAAGTCTTCCCCGACCCGCAGCGCCGCATGATGATCAATCCCGCCGTGTGCGAAGGCTGCGGCGACTGCGGCGTGCAATCGAACTGCCTCTCCATCCTGCCGCTGGAAACCCAGCTTGGACGCAAACGCCAGATCGAGCAATCCTCCTGCAACAAAGACTACTCTTGTGTCGAAGGCTTCTGCCCAAGCTTCGTCTCCGTCATTGGCGGCACGCTGAAAAGGCCCGAAGCCGCCCGCGTTACGCTGGCCCAACTGGAGCTGGCGCTGGTCGGCCACCCCCAGCAAAAGCAACACGACTTCGCGCAGCCGTTCGAGGTACTGGTGGCCGGCATCGGCGGCACCGGCGTCGTCACGCTCGGCGCCCTGGTCACGATGGCCGCGCACCTGGAAGGCAAAGGCGCCTCCACGCTCGACTTCATGGGCTTCGCGCAAAAGGGCGGCGCCGTCATGTCCCACGTACGCGTCGCCGCCTCCCCGGAAAAGTTGAACCAGGTCCGCATCGACCTGCGCCAGGCCGACGCCCTGATCGCCTGCGACCTGGTGGTCGGCGCCATGCCCGACGCCCTGGCCGTGATCGGACAATGGCACACCCAAGTGGTCGCCAACAGCCGCGAGACACCGACCGCCGAATTTACGCGCAACCCCGACGCCGTGGTCAGCAAAGACGCCCTGATCTCCAAGTTGCAGCAAGCCGCCGGCAACGAGCAAGTCGTCAGCCTCGACCCCACCGACCTCGCCACGCGCGCGCTGGGAGAGCCGATCACCGCCAACATCGTCCTGCTCGGCTACGCATGGCAGAAAGGGCTGGTGCCGGTATCGAACAGCGCCATGATGCGCGCCATCGAATTGAACAATGTCGCCGTCGACATGAACAAACGCGCCTTCCTGCTAGGCCGTTTGGCCGCCGCCAACCCAGCCGCATTGCAGCAGATGACCGGCGCCAAAGCGCAGGTCGTGCAATTTGCAGCCCCGCAAGGGCTCGAGCAACTCATCGAGCACCGCCGCGGTCTGCTGGTCGCCTACCAGGACGAAGCCTACGCCGCCCGCTACGAAGCACTGGTGCGCGCCGTGGAGCAAAAAGAGCGCACCATCGAAGGCGAGCAATCCAAACTGGTACTCGCCCGCGCTGTCGCGCGCAACCTGTACCGCGCCATGGCCTACAAAGACGAATACGAAGTAGCCCGCCTGCACAGCGACCCCGCATTCGCCGCGCAAATCGCCGCCCAATTTGAAGGCGACTACGCGCTGCAATTCCACCTCGCACCCCCGCTGCTGGCACGCAAGGGCAGCAACGGCCTGCCACGCAAGCAGGTGTACGGAGCGTGGATACAGACCGGCTTCCGCGCCCTGGCCCGGATGAAGCGCCTACGCGGCACCCCGCTCGACGTATTCGGCTACACCTCCGAACGACGCCAAGAGCGCGCCTGGCGCGACGAATACATGGCAGCGGTGGGCCAGCTCACGCAGACCCTGAGCGCCGCCAGCAAAGACAGCGCCCTGCGCCTGGCCCAACTCCCCGAAACCGTACGCGGCTTCGGCCACGTCAAGCTCCCCGCACTCGCCGCCGCCCGCAACAAAATTCGGGGTCAGGTCTGACATTCGGACAGCCGCTACGCACATTTGATTTTTCTCAAAAGCCAAGTTGCGGAAATTTGGTAGGCGCTTGTCAGGTGGTATGGGTATGAAAGCCGGATACAAATAGCCGGCTTTCATAAACCGTATTGAGAAATCTCAAAAGTGCGAGCTGCGTGTCCGATTGTCAGACCTGACCCCGAATTTAGAAGTGGAATTGGGCGCTGAGCTTGGCTGTGCGGGGGGCGCCTTGCATCATCGTGGCGCCGCCGGCGCGCATGGCCCAGTAGGCTTTGTCGGCCAAATTGTCGATGTTGACGCGGAGGGTTAGGCCTTTACCGAAGAGCTGGGTTT
The DNA here is from genome assembly GCA_046523935.1 of Massilia sp. SR12. GTDB lineage: Bacteria > Pseudomonadota > Gammaproteobacteria > Burkholderiales > Burkholderiaceae_D > Rugamonas. Next base: position 523,502 of record CP159586.1, read on the forward strand.
CGTAGCGGGCGCCAATGTCGAGCAGGGCGATGGCGCCGACTTGCCATTGCCCCAGCGCGTCTACCGGTCGCTTGCCGTAGTGGCGGGCACCGGCGGATAGGGTCAGGGGCAATCCGTTGACGCGGTATTCGCTGTACACGCTGGTTTGGTGGCGCGCTACGCCGCGAATGCGCTGACCGTCCAATGCGCCGCCGTCAGTTTTTTCGTTGCTGGCGTCGAGCCACAACGTGCTGGCGGTGAGCAGCCATTGCGATGCCAGGCGTACGTTGCCGGACAGTTCCAGACCTTGGTAGCGCGCTTCGCCGTCTTGCGTGAAGACGTTGGCGGGGGTGGTGTAGCTGAGGCCTTTCTTTAGCTGGAACAAGGCGGCGGTGGCACCCCAGTCTTTGCCTTCGGCTTTGGCGCCGATTTCGATTTGCTTGCTCACCATCGGTTCGAATACTTCGCCGCGATTGGCTGCGGTGAGGGGGGCGGTTTCGCCTTGCTCCAATGCTTCCACGTAGCTGCCGTACAGTGAAAGGCCGGCGAGCGGGCGGTACACGGCGGCGACGGTCGGGGTGGTCTTGGTCTTGTTGTAGCCGGCGTCTTTTACCTGCAGGCGGCCGTGGCGCAGGCCGATTACCAAATCCCAGTCGGCGCCCAGGTGTAGCGTGTCGGAGGCGAATACTTCGCGGCGGCGTACCAGGTCGAATTCGGCTTTGGCGTCGGAGATCTTGGCGGGGCTGGTGAAGGGGTTGGCGAAGTCCTCCGGATTGGCGAGGTTGGCCGGGCCGAGGTAGGCGCTTTCGTATTTGCCGCCGCCGACCCAGGAGGCGGCTTCGTCGGAGGCGCTGCGCGACATGCCGAGGGCGACTTCATGGCGCACGGGGCCTGTCGACAGTTTGCCGGTGACCATGGCTTGGGCGTGGCGGCTTTGGAAACGGCCGGAGAAGTTTTGCGCCAGCACGGTGTAGTCGCCGTTGGCTTTGGCCAGGACGTCGGTGCCGTTCATCAGTTCACGGCCGAATTCCGTGGTGCGGTAGGCGAGGGCGAATTTCCAGTCGGGAGCGAATTGCCAGGCCAGGTCGCTGCCGTAGGTGTCGAACTCGGTGTAGATGCGGCCAAACTTTGGTGCGATGCGTTTGCTGCCGTCGATCGGGGCTGGCGCTGCGGCGTTGCCGGACCAGCCGCCGGCGCGGGTACCGGTGGTGCTTGGGGTGATCCAGGCGTTGGCGCCGCGGCGCAGTTGCTCGCCGCTGATGGCGTCGACTTGCCATACCAGGTCGGGGGTGATGCGCCAGTCCAGGGCGACAGAGCCGGAGGTGCGGCGCTGTTTGCCGCCATCCACAACGGTGTCGCCGTTTTCGCGCACGAGGTTGACGCGGTAGCCGAAGGCGTCGCCTTCGCCGAAGCGGCCGCCCAGGTCGCCATGTACGAGCACCATGCCGCTATCCAGCACTTGGGTGGAGGCGCTGCGCACCGCTTGGCCGCCGGCGCGTTTCAGTACGTAGTTGACGGTGCCGCCGGGGGCGGAGAAGCCGTACAGGAAGCCGCCGGCGCCTTTCAGCACTTCCACGCGTTCCATGTGTTCCAGCGGCAGCTCGTTGTACAGCATGCCGTAGCTCAGGCCATCGAGCTTGCTGCCGCTGTATTGGTCGGTGGCGATGCCGCGGATGCTGACCCAGCTTTCGGCCACGGTCTGGTCGACCATCGGGCTGAAGGAGGCGTCGCCTTTGGTCAGGTCGGCCAGCGAGCGGGCTTGTTTGTTTTCCATTAGTTCGCGCGAGTAGACGCCGACGCTGAACGGGGTGTCTTGCAGCGCTTTGTCGCCCAATACGCCGACGCTGGCGTTCCTGGCGCGGTAGCCACTGTCAGCGGAACCGTCTTCAGCGGCTGCCTGGACGACAACGGTCGGCATGGTGGTGGCTTGTTCTTGCGCGCGGGCGGCGGCGCTGGATATGGCGAGCCCGAGCAATGCCAGGCGCAGGGCGGCGTTCAGCGGGGTGGGGCGGAGGTTGGGCGGGGTGGAGTGTGATGGATTCATAACAGCATGTAGCGGGTTGGGAGGGTGATGTAAAGTTGAAGATTAGTAAACTATAGTAAATGAGAATCATTTACATTTCAATGCCTGCGGCGCGCATAGACGGGCGGAAGGGCGCTCTTTATACTGGCAAGGCCATCAGCCCTCTATTCGAATCAATGCGCGTTTTGCCGTGCTTTTCCCTCATATTCAGCCTGCTCCTGGCCGGGCATGCGGCGGCCTCTTGCCCGCCGCTGCGCTATGGCTATACGGACAAGGCGGTGCCGCCGTATTACATGGGGGCGGGGCCGAAGGCGCCTGAGCCGCCGGGGGCGCTGGCTGAACTGGCGCGCGAGGCGACCGTCAGCGCGCACTGTCCGGTGCAATTCGTGCGCATGCCGCCGGCGCGCTTGCAGAAAAGCCTGGACGAGGGCGTGATCGATGCCATGTCGCTCTTCGCGCCGGACGTGGTGGGCGAAATGCCGAACGTGGTCTATCCGCGCGATAAGCAGGGCAATCTTGATATGACGCGGGCTTTACCGCTCTACGCGGTGGTTTTTGTGCGCGCGCGCGATGGCATTGCGCTTGATGCGGATCCGGGCCAGGCTTTGCGTGGCAAGGTGATCGGCGTGTCGCAAGGGGCGCCGCACATCAAGTCTTTGCGCAAGGTGGGTGTGGAGGTGGATGCCGGAGCGGCCAATCCGGACCGCAATTTCGAGAAGCTGAAGCTGGGCCGCATCGACGGCTTTGCCATTTCGCTTTCCACCCCGGAGGATATGGATGCGTCGGTGGCCAAGCGCTATGGCAAGCAGTTTGTGCGGCTGCGCAAGCCTATCCTCGTCATCAATTCCTGGCTGGCGATGAATCGCAGCTACTACGAGAACAACCGCGCCGCGTCGGAGGCGATCTGGGATTGGTACGGCGCGCATAGCCGCACGCGCTTGAACGCGCTGTTAAAGAAGTACGGTCGCTAGGCGTTCAGGTTCCAAATCGCTGCACCACAAACTCGACGAAGCTGGCCAGCTTTGGCGTGGATTGCCGGTCGCGCGGATAGATCAGGTGCATGGGACGCGGCTGCGGCCAGTGCTCGCGCAGCACGGGCACCAGGCGGCCGGCGGCGATTTCGTCGGCCAGCACGGCGTCGGCTTGCATCACCAGGCCCAGGCCGGCCACTGCGGCCAGGCGCAGCGCTTCGCCGCTGTTGGAGCGCATGCGGCAGCGGGGCGTTGAACCTTCCTTCGTGCCGAACTGCCAGCGCGCGTTGTGGCGCCAATGGGAAAAATCCAGGCAGCGGTGCTGCGCCAGTTCGTCCGGCGTGCGCGGGGTGCCGTGCCGCGCGAGGTAGGCGGGGGCGGCGCACACCATCATCTGCAAGGCTGTGAGCGGGCGCGCCACCAGTGTGGAGTCGGGCAGCGGGCCAATGCGGATTGCGGCGTCCAGGCCTTCTTCCACCAGGTCGGACAGGCGGTTGGAGAGGTCCAGCTCCAGGTTCACTTCCGGGTGCAGTTCCAGATATTCGGCCATGGCGGGCGCCAGGCAGTGGCTGCCGAAAGCGGCGGGGGCGCTGACCTTTAAGGTGCCGCGCGGGATTGTGCGCATGGCCAGCGCGCCGCTTTCCGCCGCTTGCACCAATTGCAGGATGTGGCGGCATTGTTCGGCATATTGCTGGCCGATTTCGCTCAGGCTTTGGCTGCGCGTGGTCCGGTGCAGCAGGCGTGCGCCGACCAGTTGTTCAAGGGCGGCGATGTGTTTGCTGACCATCACCGTGGACATGTCGAGCGTGCGCGCGGCGGCGCTGAAGCTGCCGGCGTCCACCACGCGCACAAAAACTTCCATGCTGCGCATCTTGTCCATGGATTATTAAGTGTGGGTTAAAGATGTTGTTAATTCTAAGGTATTTTTAATTGCCGCACTGGGCAGGATACTGGCGGGCATGACAACCCTGACCCTTTCCCTCTGGCTGGCTTTCCTTGCGATGGCCCTGGCCGCTACCTTTAGTCCCGGCCCGGCTGTGCTATTGGCCGTTTCCACCACGCTGACCCTGGGCCCGCGCCGCACGGCTTACAGTTCGGCGGGCAATGCTGTCGGCGTGTTCCTGGTTGCCTGCGTGGCGGTGGGCGGCGTGGGCTTGCTGTTCAAGGCATGGCCGCCGGCCTTCACGGTTTTGAAGCTGGCCGGCGCTGCCTATCTGGCCTGGCTGGGCGTGAAGCAGTGGCGCCAGGCCTGCCACGCGGGCCAGTCGGGGCAGGGTGGCCAAGGCGGCCAGGCCAGCGCGCCGGAGGGGAGCAGCCGCGCGGCGGTGTTCCGGCGCGGCATGCTGGTCGCTTGCAGCAATCCGAAAGCGATCCTGTTTTTCGCGGCGGTGTTCCCGCAGTTTATGCCGCCGGGACGGATCGACATCGCGCGCTTCCTGCTGCTTAGCCTGACCTTTGTGGCTTGTACGCTGGTGGCCCATTTGAGCTATGTGCTGCTGGCGGCCAGCGCCGGCGCGCGGATTTTGTCGGGCCGGCGCATGGCGCTTTTGCAGCGCGGCACGGGGCTGCTGTTCATCGGCCTGGCGCTGGCGCTGGCATTCAATTAATATACCAATTGCATACCAATTAGTTAAATTGGTGCTAATATCCAGCTCCAGAGCCGATTTGGCCCGACACCAAGGGGAGCATATGGATCGCAGGCGTTTTCTGGAGTTGAGTGGCGCATCCGCTGTCGCATTGCTGGCGGGTTGTGGCGGGGGCGGTTCTTCCGGCACTGCGCCGCCACCGGTGACGCCGGGCGAGCCTGGCTTGAACTGGCCTGGACTGGCGTCGTCGCTAAATGGGCAATTGCTGCGTCCTGCGGACTCCGGCTACGCCGCTGCCAGCCTGCTGGCGAATATGCGCTTCGACAGCATTAAACCGGCGGCCATCATCAAGTGCAATTCGGTGCAGGACATCCAGGCTGGCCTGGCTTTTGTGCGCAACAACAAGCTGGCCGTGACGCCGCGCTGCGGCGGGCATAGCTGGGCGGGCACGTCGACCACTACCGGCGTGGTGCTGAACGTGACCCAGATGAATACGATCCAGGTCAATGCCAACGGCACGGCGAAGATTGGGGCGGGCGCGCGCCTGGCGGAGGTGTATGACGCCTTGATCGCCAAAGGCGTCTGCATCCCTTCCGGCACCTGCCTGACGGTGGGCATTGCGGGCATTACGCTCGGCGGCGGCATCGGCATCCTGGACCGCCAGTTCGGCCTGACTTGCGATAACTTGCTGGCGGCGGAGGTGGTGACGGCCGATGGCCGCTTGCTGACCTGCGACGCCACGACTGAACCGGAATTGTTTTGGGCCCTGCGCGGCGGTGGCGGAGGCAATTTCGGCGTTGCCACCTCCTTCACCTTCAAGACGCATCCGATCCAGGACATTACCGTGGCGCGCGCGGATTTTCGTTTCCAGGATTTCGCAGCGGTGTTCGATGCCTGGCAGCGCTGGCCGCAAACGCTGCCGGACAATATCTGGGGCCAGGTTTATATGCAGTTCGCGCCGGGCGGCGTTGGCTGCACGGTGACGGCCTATTGCCTTGGCAGCATCGGGATCATGCAGCCGCATTGGGATGCCTTCCTGGCCGCGACCGGCGTTGCGCGCGCCAACCTGAACACGGCCATCAATCAGTTGCCGTATCGCGATGTGGCCTGGAGCATGTGCGCGGGGAATACGCTGAGCCAGTGCAGCTTGAGCGGCTATTCGCCGGAGGGCCGCACCACGCGCTACGACGAGCTACTAAGCTCGGACTTTTTCAACGAGCTGCTGCCTGCCGCCGGCATTGCGGCCTTGAGCCAGGCAGTGACGGACGCCATGGCGGCCGGCATCGCCGGGTCGTATATCTTCGACCATATGGGCGGCGCGATCAGCCGCGTTGCGCCGGATGCGACGGCCTTCGTCCACCGTAAGGCTTTGTTCAGCCTGGAGTACGCGACCCGGCCTTATCGCGGGGTGTATGACACCGCTTTCCCGAATCGTATGCGCGGCAAGATGAAGGCGTGGAGCAGCGGCGGCGCGTATGTGAATTATCTCGATCCGCTGCTGGGCGACTGGCAGTCCGCTTATTACGGGGCGAACTACGCGCGCCTGGCCCGCGTAAAGAAGCAGTACGACCCGGAGCGGGTGTTCAATATGCCGCAGGGCGTGCAGCCGGCGTAGCCAAGCGGCGGCGCAGCCATCGGATCGGCAGGCCGACGATGGGCAGCTTTTGCAGCAGTTCTTCGGCCGCGTCCCAGTAGTCGCGGTGCGCTGCCACCAGGCCATCCGCCGTGAAGCGCAGGTGCGATGCGCCTTCCACCGTGTAGTGCTGGCCGCGCAGGCCGAACTCGAACAACCAGGTGACGAAGGCTTGCTCGCCCTGCATCACGCGTTCGCGGATGATGAAACGCGGGTTGTCGGTGTTTTCAAACATGTGGTGGAAGATGCCTTCGATGGCGGCGATGCCGCGCACGTCGTTGAACGGGTCGCGGAAATGCGCATCGGCGGCGTAGTGCTGGCCGGCACGCCGCACGGTGTCGGGCGCCAGCGTGGTGTACCAGTCCAGCAGCTTGTCGAGGGGTGTAGTCATGTTTTAGCGAGTTGGGCGAGCAGGGCGAAGCGCAGCCGGTAGGGCAGCAGGCGCACCAGTTTAACCAGCATTGTGAAGCGCCAGGGGAAGTGTATTTCAAAACGCCCGGCTGCCATGCCGCGCCGGATCGCGCGCGCCGCCGCTTCCGGCGTTTGCAGGGCTGGCATGCTGAAGTCGTTGCGGGCGGTGAGCTGGGTGCGGACGAAGCCGGGGTTGATCAGGTACACGTCCAGCCCGCGCGGGTGCAGGTCGGTGTAGAGCAGTTCCGCCAGGTTGATCAGGGCGGCCTTGCTGGGGCCATAGACGCTGGCCTTGGGCAGTCCCAGGTAGCCGGCCACGCTGGCGACAATGGCAATGCCGCCGCTGCCGCGCGCCAGCATCTCCGGCAGCACGGTGGCCAGGCCGCTGTACACGCTGCCCAGGTTGATGCCGAGAGTGCGGGCGGCGCCGGCTGGCGTCACTTCCCAGCTGCGTTCGGGGCGGTATTCGGCGGCGCAGAAGACCACCAGGTCAATGCCGCCGAATTGCTGGCATGCGTTGCGGTAGGCGACGGGCCAGGCTGCCTGGTCGAGCGCGTCGAAGGGCAAAATCAGGGCGTGCGGGTGGCCGGCGGCGACGGCTTGCAGCTGTTCGACGCGCCGGGCCGATAGCGCGACGCGCGCGCCGGCGGCCAGGGCTTCTGCTGCCAGGGCGGCGCCGATGCCACTGGAGGCGCCGACCAGCCAGACACGCTTGCCTTCCCAGTTTTCAATGCGGCGGTTCAAAGGGCGCATGAGCGTTTCCTGAACATTAGCGTGACCTGGCCCAGCTCAATGCCGAACTTGCGCATGCTGGCGCGGTTGATCATGGTGCATTCGTCGATCAGGAACATCCAGTCGTCGAATTGCATTTCGTAGGTGCTGCCGTCGACTGGCAGCAGCAGGGTGTATTGCCAGCGCAGGGCGTTGCCGGCGACTTCGCCGTGCGCCTTGCCCAGCACATCGTCGGCGGTGCCTTGCCAGCGTCCGTCGGGCTGGGCGACCAGGCGCCACACGCGGCGCTGGGTGCTACCGTCGTCGTAGCGGAATTTTTCGTCCAGCTCCAGTGTGCCCGTATCGACCTTGCCTTCGATGGTGACGTGGAAGCGCTTCACCACTTCGCCGCCGCGTTTCTGGAACATGCCCCAGGCGTCGGTCGTGCCGCTGAAAAATGCGGCGACGTCGAGCTTGGGCTGTGCGGGTGCGTAGTGCTGCACGTCGCGGCCGGCGCAGGCGCTGAGGAGCAGGGCTGCGCTAAGAATGGTCTTTTTCATCAAGGCTCCAGATTGCGTACAGGGCGCAGAGTTTGAAGAGGCAGGGCAGGCCGGCGTACAGGGCCGGCAGCGCTGCGCTGGGGCCTTCGCCGGGGCGGTAGCCGAGGACTGCCAGCAGCGGCAGCGTCAGGCCGCTGCATGCCAGCGCCAGTTTTCCCAGCAGGGTGTAGATGCTGTAGTGGACGCCCATGCCGGCGCCGGGCCGCACCGTCTGCGCGAACAGCACCGGCGGCAGGGCCAGGTCGGCGCCCAGCGCGGCGCCGGCGCCGATGCACACCAGCAGGTAGGGCAGTTGGTCGCCGGGGCCGAGCAGGCTGGTGCCCGCAAAGGCGGCGACCGCCAGCAGCATGCCGATGCGCCAGGCGCGCGCCGTGCCGATGCGGGCGGCAAGGCGCACCCACAACGGCAGCCCGCACACCGCAGCCGCGAAGTAGGCTAGCAGGAATCCGGCCGCCTGCTCCGGCGCTTGCAGTTGGTCGCGGATGAAGAACAGGGCTAGCGTAGCCGGCAGCGCCACCGACAACGCGTTCAGGAAGAACGGCGCCAGCAGCCGCATGAAGCGCTCGTTGCAGCGCACGGCCCGCAATGCCTGCCGCCAGTGCGGCGCACCGCGAACGCCAGCCCAAGCAGCGCCGCTTCCGCCTCGGCCTTCGCCTTCGCCGCCACGACCATCGCTATCGCCGCGCGGGGCGCCACCGCGAATGCCGCCGCCAATGCGAGTGTCGATGCCGCCGATGCTGTGGCCAGTGCCGAAGTCAGTGCGGCCGCTGACTGCGTGGATGCTGTCATTGCGCTGCCATGCGGGCGCCCATTGCAGCAACGCGCACAGCGCCAAGGCCAGAATGAGGGCGAAGCCCGCGCTGTACCACGCCATGCCTTCCGGTACGCGTCCGGCATCGCCCGCCATGATGGCGGCGGGGATGGCGCTGGCCAGCATGATGCCGGCCAACCCGGCGCCTTCGCGCCACGCGGCGGGGCCGAGCAACGCTTGAGCGCGCGTCGCTCCGCCATCCAGGCTCGCGCCCCAAGCCAGATAGGCGATGTTCAGGAAACTATGCGCGCAATAGGCCAGTACCAGCATGGCCGCCAGCCACACCACGGCCGCAGCGGCGCCGGCCGGCGGAAACCACATACCGGCAAAAGCCAGCCCGAACAGCGCAGCGGCTGCGCCCAGCCAGGGCGCAACACGATGCCCAAGCCGGTCCACCAGCAGGCCAAGCGCCGGGTCTTGCAGCGTGTCGAACAGGCGTGCCGCGAACAGTACCCATCCCAACTGCACCAGGCTGACTTCGAGCTGTAAGGCATAAAAGGCTGGCAAGTGCACGTACACCGGCAGCGCCGCCATGGCCAGCGGCAGGCCAAGCAAGCCATAGGCGGCATAGTCCAGCCGCAGCCAGCGCGCGCTCACGGCTGCCCTCCCAGCAACTGCCGACGCAGGTTCTGGTCGCGGCTGTCCGCGTGCAGCCAGATGCCGAAGAACGCCTGGGCCAGCTGAGGATCGCTGATCTCGGCGCGCAATTTATGTTGGTCGTACAGGCGCAACCCCTGGCCCGGCAGGTTCAGGCCGACCAGTTGGTCGCCGTCGGCGACGTCGACGAAGGCCTCGCGCAACTGGGCCTCCCAGCGCTGCAGGGTCGCCGTATCGCGCGGCGCATTGCCGAGGCGGCGGATCTCCTCCATGCTGGTCTGCACCAGCCGATCGCGGCTGATACTGCGGTGATAGCGTAGTTGCAGCGCAAACCGGCCGGCCGGATCGAAGGGCTGCTTCTCGCTCCATAGCGTGGCGTGATAAATGCGCAAGCCGAACCAGCGCAGATCTCCGCCGCCCACGGCGCGCGCCTGCGGCAGCTCATCGCGCCACTGGCCTTGCGCCGCGCCAGGCAGGGCGACACCCGCCAGCGCCAGGCACAGCGCCGCAGCGAACGCCAGCTTAGGCCAGCGTGGGCTTGGCAAGCAGGAACTGGACAACATTGGTGCGCCCCTCATCAAACGCCGCCTCGCAGTAGGCGAAATACATATGCCAGATGCGCTGGAAACGCTCATCGAAGCCGAGCGCCGCAATCTCTGCGCGCTGCGCGTTGCACTGCTGGTCCCAGCGCCGCAGCGTTTCCGCGTAGTCGGGGCCGAAAGCGTGGATATCCTGCGTGGCCAACCCGGCGCTTGCCGCCTGCTGCATGAAGCGCTCCACACTGGGTAGCATACCGCCCGGGAAAATGTACTCCTGGATGAAATCGGTGCTGCTGCGATAGCGCGGGAAATAGCGCTCGCCGATGGTGATCGACTGCACCATGGCTTTGCCACCCGGACGCAGGCGCTGCGCCAGCGTGCGGAAGTAGCCCGGCCAGTACTTCTCGCCGACCGCCTCGAACATTTCAATCGACACCACGGCATCGTACTGGCCGTCGATATCGCGATAGTCGCGCAGCTCAAGCTGCACCAGCGGCTCCAGCCCCTGGCTGGCGATACGTTGCTGGGCATGCGCGAGCTGGGCGTGCGAAATGGTCAGGCCGTGCACATGAATGCCCTGGCGCGCGGCCTGCTCGGCGAATCCGCCCCAGCCGCAACCGACTTCCAACACGCGGTCGCCGGCGCGCAGGCCAAGCGTATCGATGATGCGCTGGTATTTGCGGCGCTGCGCTTCCTGCAATGGCAGGCTGTGGTCGCCCTCGAACAGCGCGCTGGAGTAGGTCCAGCTAGGGTCCAGCCACAGGGCGTAGAACGGGTTGCCCAGGTCGTAGTGGGCGTGGATATTGCGCTGGCTGCCCTTGCGCGTGTTGGGGCGCAGCAGGTGGCGCAGGCGGTACCAGCAACGCGCCAGCGCGCCGCCGAACACCGCGCGTTCCAGTTGCTGCTCGTTGCGCAGGGCCAGGCGCAGCAGGGCGGCCAGGTCGGGCGTGTCGATCCAGCCCTCGGCGTAGGCTTCCGCAAAGCCGATGTCGCCGGCGCGCAGGATGCGGCTGCAGGCGCGCCAGTCGCTGATCTTCAGCGTGGCGCCGTATGCCATGTGGGCGTCGCCGAAAACCATGTGCGTGCCGTCCGGCGTGACAAGGGTCAGGTGGCCGTGCCGCAGGCGGCCCAGTAGCGACAGGAACAGTTTGGCGCCGGCCGGGGCGGAGAGCTGCCGTATGGCGAGGGTAGGATTGATCACGGAAGGTCCTCTTGCAGGGAAATATTCTTGGCCGCTGCCGGCCGCTTACCAAGGAAAGGCACGCCTTTCAACCACAGGCGCAGGGCCTGCCAGTGAATGCGCGCCACAATGCCGACGCACAGCAAGGGTTGGCGCAGCAGGGCGCGCAGCAAGGCTGCGTCGCACAGCGGCTGCGGTTTGCCGGCGATGGCGGTCTTGATCAGCAGCCCATCCGCATCGTGGTAGTCGATGCTGGTGGCGTGGCTGTCGGCGCCGAGGCGGAAGCGGAAACGGTAGTGTCCTTCCACGCGGCAGAAGGGCGAAACATGTAGCTGCTTGCTGCTTTCGGCGCGCCCATCTTCCGGGTTCACGCGCAGCAGGTAGCAGTGGCTGGCGCCGAAGGTGTTGTTGACCTCTGCCAGAACCGCGCACAGCTTGCCCTGCGCGTCGTGGCAGTGCCAGAAGCTGACCGGGTTGAAGGCGAAGCCGGCGATGCGGGGGAAGGTTTGCAGCCAGATCTGGCCGTCCGCGACGATGCCTTCTTCACGCAGCAGGACGCGCATCCAGCCTGCCAGGCTGCTGCCGTCGCGCGGGCCGTAGTCGCGCGTGCGCAGCGACAGCAGGCGGCGGCGGTCGACGCCGAACCAGAAGCTGTTGCAGTCCTGCAGGCGGTCCAGGTCGAGGCGCAGGTAGAACACCGGGTAGGTGAAGCGGTTGCGCTGCGGCCGCACGCGATCGTGCATGACCTGGCCATGCAGCAGCTGCCCGTATAGCGGCTTGCTGTTCATGGCAGGTGCGTCCATTGCGGCGCGCAGTCGAAGGCTTGCGCCACGCGCAGGGCCGATTTCAATCCATCTTCATGGAAGCCGTAGCCGCTCCATGCTCCTGCGTGCCATACTTGGCCGGCACCCTGGATGGTGTGCAGCTGCTGCTGCGCATCGATGGTGGCCTGGTCCATGATCGGGTGTTCGTATTCAAAGCGCGCCAGCACCGACGCGGCTTCCGGCGGCTGTTGCGGATTGAGCGTGACCAGCACCGGCGTTTCGAAGGGCAGGCTTTGCAGTTGGTTCAGCCAGTAGCTGACGCATACCGGGCGCGCGCCATCGACGCTGGCGCCGGACAGGTAGTTCCAGGCCGACCACAGTTTGCGCTGGCGCGGCAACAGGCGGCGGTCGGTGTGCAGCCACGCGGTGTTGGGCTGGTAGCGCACGCCGCCCAGCACGGCCTGTTCTTGCGCGCTGGCGTCGGTCAGCATGGCCAGCGAGCTTGGTGCGTGGGTGGCCAGTACCACGGCATCGTACTGCTCGGTGCCATGGGCGGTCAGCAGCGACACGCCGCCGGCATTGCGCGTAACGGCCAGCACCGGCGTGGACAGGCGGCAGTCGGGCAGGGTGGCGGCAATCTTGCGCACATATTCGCGCGCGCCGCCTTGCACCGTGCGCCATTGCGGGCGGTCGTTGACCTGCAACAGCGCGTGGTTCAGGCAGAAACGCAGGAAGGTCGCGGCCGGGAATTTCAGGATATCGGCCGGAGTGCTGGACCAGATCGAGGCCGCCATCGGCAGCAGGTAGGCTTCGCGGAACAGGGCGCCGTAGGCGTTCTGTTGCAGCAGTTGGTCAAGCGTGACCGCGCTGCCGCCCACCTGGCCAAGATAGCGCTGCGAGTGGCGGTTGAAGTGCAGGATATCCATCACCATGCGCAGGAAGGACGGCGACAGCAGGCGCAGTCGTTGTGCGAACAAGGTATCCAGGCTGGTGCCGGCCCATTCCAGCGCGCCGTCGTCCATCGACACGGCGAACGACATATCGCTGGCGATGCTGCCCACGCCCAGTTCGTCCAGCAGCGCGATCAGGTTTGGGTAGGTGCGTTCGTTATAGACCAGGAAGCCGGTATCGACGCCGTGGGTCCGTCCCTCCAGCGTCACATCGACCGTGTTGCTATGGCCGCCCAGATAATTGCCCGCCTCGTACAACACCACGTCGTGGCGGCGGTTGAGGAAGTAGGCGCTGGCCAGGCCGGAGATTCCGGCGCCGATCACGGCGATGCGTTGGCGTGTCTGTGTCATGGTCTTTTGTCGGATTTTTCTGCCGGACTCTACCGGCGTGCTAATATTACTACCAACAACTTACAAAAGCTACTGATTAGTAGCAAAATTTAACTCATGAGTATTCTTCCCAAGTTTAGCTTTAAAAATCAGGCATTTAAGCTTCGCGAGAACGCAATCCTGGACGTCACGACGGTTGTGTTGAGCAGCAAAGGCTATGATTTGATGACGATGGACGACGTCGCGGGAGCGGTCGGCATCTCGAAACCCAGCCTCTACAAACACTTCAAATCGAAGGAGGAGCTGGTGGGGGAGGCGATGGTGCGCCTGCTGGAAGGCGCAATCGAGGAAGTCGATAAGCTGCCCGCCGCGCTGAATCCGGTCGAGAAGCTGCAAGCCTTGCTGGAGTGGGCCATGCGCGTGCGCCTCGGCGGCGGTTTGCCGTTCCTGCCGTCCACCAGTCCGCACGTGCGCGATATGCTGATGCGGAACTTCAAATACATGACGCGCGTGTTGAAGTTGAACCGCCTGCTGGAAGGCATGGTCAAACAGGCGCAGAAGGACGGCCTGTTGAATGCGGCCTTACCGAGCGATGTCATCCTCTACAGCTATTACGCCCGCACCTGCGACCCGGCGGTGGAGTACCTGCAAAAATTCAGCAAGATGAGCGACGACGACATCGTGCGCCACATGCTGAAGGTTTCCTTCGAAGGCTTCCGGAATTAAGCCTCAAGCGGCAATACCGAGGAAGTAGTTAACCCGGCCTCGCACTGTCACGTGCGCGGGACTGGACATCCGGGTTGGCAGTAAGCTGTTTGAGACTCTACTACGGCGATCTGCTGGCGCAGGCACGTGCCGATTTCCGCGAGGACCAGGAAGTCCAGCGCGCAGTGCCCGTCGGCATTCCGGGCGTTGCTTACCCAGGTGACTGGGAGCGCGAGAAGGCTGAAGTGGCGGCCTTTGACTGGGCTGCGGTGCAGCCAGTATTGACTGAATACGTGAAGCTTGCGTTGGTCGCGGCCACGCCCCTGCGTCGCGTCAGGGAAGCCGATGCGCGCGACGCCCTGTTCGCGCATTTCAAGGAGAACCGCGTCGCCTACACCCCGCTCGACACTTATGACCGGGAGGAGCTAGTGGCGCTGCTGATGTCCGGCGCGGCAATCGAACATGCGTTGGCAAATGTCCTGGAGGCGAAGGCGGCGCTGGCATAGGCAGGCCTAGGGCGACTGGCCGGGCCGCCAGTGCGGATCGATGCGGCCATCGACCAGGCCTATGCAGCGGTCGGCGGCGCTGGCGAAGCCGGCGTCGTGGGTGACCGCCACCACCGTCTGGCCGGCGTCGGCCAGGCTGCGCAGGATCTGGCGAACGTTCAAGGTGGAGGCGGAATCCAGGTTGCCGGTTGGTTCGTCGGCCAGTATCAGTACCGGGTCGTTGGCGAGCGCACGTGCCAGTGCGGCGCGCTGGCGCTGGCCGCCGGATAGCTGCGAGGGGAATTTCGCCGCCTGATCAGCGATACCAAGCCGCTCCAGCAAGTGTAGGCCATAGGTGCGCGCGGCGCTGTCATCGCGTCGGCCCAGGCGCTGCATGGGCAGCATCACGTTTTGCAGCACGGTGAATTCGGCCAACAGGAAGTGGAACTGGAAGACGAAACCCAGCTTGGCCAGGCGCAGCGCGGCCAATTGCTCCTCGTTGTAGCGGGTGATGTCTTCACCCTCCAGCCAGAGCTGGCCGCTATCCGGCCGGTCGAGCAGGCCAAGCAGGTAAAGCAGGGACGATTTGCCGGAGCCGGATGGCCCCATGATGCAAATGAATTCGCCACGCTGGATGTCGAGCGACACGTCGTTGACCAGCGTGACCGGCACATCGCCCGTCAGGCGGCGCAATAGATGTTCGGCGCGCAGCACGCTGCTCATATGGCGCCCCGCAAGGTTTCCACCGGCTGCAGCTTGCCGGCCTTGTTGGCGGGCAGGTAAGCCGCGCACAGGCAGGCCCCCATGGCGAAGGCGAGTGCCAGCAGGTACTGCTCCGCGCCCCACCAGACCGGCAGGTGCACTACGTCGCTGACGCCGGGTGGCTTCAGTTCGATGCTGGCCAGCACGTGCATCATGCCGAAGCCGAGCAGCAGTCCCGCGCAACTCCCCAGCAGGCCAATCACCGCGCCCTGGTAAAGAAAGATATGGCGGATATCGGCGGCGCTAAATCCCATCGCTTTCAGGATGGCGATATCGCGCCGCTTGTCGACCACGATGGTCGAGATGGTGTTGTAGATGCCGAACGATGCCACCACCAGGATGGCAGTGACCACGCTGTACATGATGATATTGCGCACCAGGAGGAGGCTGAGCAAGTCTTCCGAGGCTTCGATCCAGGAGACGGATTTGTAGCCGACGGCCTGCTCGATGCTGGCTGCTACCGTGCGCGCCTGCTGCGGGTCGCTAAGCTGGATGATGAAGCGGTTGACGCGGTTGGGCCGCGCCAGGATCACCTGCGCCCGTTTGAGCAGGGTGAAAGTTTCGCCCTCGTCGTAGGCCGCGTTCCCGGTGCGGAAAATGCCCACCACTTTCATGACGCGCGCGCCGCCGCTGGCGGTGACCATGCTGACCGTGCTGTCCAGGCCAAGCTGGAATTTCTCTGCCAGGCCCTGGCCGATCACCACCCCGTTGGGCGTGGCGGCCAGGTTGTCCAGGGTTCCGGCCACCATTTGCTCGTCGATGGTGGACACGTCCTTCATGCGCGCCGGCACAATGCCCGACAGGCTGACGCCTTGCTGCTGGCCGGCGAAAGTCAGCACGGCCGATCCGCGCAGCACCGGCGCCACGCGCAAGCCGGGCCAGCCCTCGATGCTTTCCAGTTTGCTGCGATGGCTGCGGATGCCGCGCGTTTCGACCGGCGGCTTGACGTTGCTGATGGCCACGGCGGCATCCGGCCAGCGCAGCTCGGCCGGCTGCACGCGCGCGCTGCGGTACTGGTCAAGCACCGTGATGTGGGGGCTGTTGTCGACCAGGCGTTTCAGGAAGTCGCGCTCCGAGCCGCGCATCAGCGCCGACACGGCGAGAAAGAAGGCGACCCCGAGCGCGATGCCCAGCAGCGACACCAGGGTGGAACGGCGGCGCCGCAGCAGGTGCGCGAGGGCGATGGAAAACTGGACGCGCATGCCGCAGCCCTAGCGCGGCGCAGACTGCAACCGCACCCGGCGTCCTTCGGCCAGGTCGGGGCCAGGTTGCGCCACCACGCGTTCGCTGCCATCCAGGCCTTGCAGCACCTCGATGCGTTGCGGACTGCGGATGCCGGCCACAATGGCGCGCCGGCGCAGGCGCTCGCCTTCCACCAGCCAGACTGTATTGCCTTGCACGGCGCTGGCCGGCAGCAGGATGGCATTCTCGCGCCGCCCGACCAGCAGGTTGGCATCGACCGTCATGCCGGTTTGCAGGGCGCCCGGCGCGGCCAGTGCAATGCGCACGCGGTAGCTACGCGCCACCGGATCGCCTTTGGGCGTGATTTCAGCGACGCTGCCATCGAATACTTTGCCGGGCAGGGCGTCGGCTTTCAGCACCACCGGCTGGCCCACGCGCACGCGGCTGATGTCCTCCTCGTCGATTTCGGCCGTGACACGCAGGGGCGCGCAGCAGGCCAGCACGAAGACCGCCTGGCCGGGGCTGATGTATTGCCCCACCTCGCCGTCGCGGCGGATGATGGTGCCGTCGGCGGGCGCCACCAGGGCCATGTAGTCGCGCTGGGCGCGCACCCGGCGCAGCGCCGCTTCCGCCGCCAGCAATTCAGCCTTGGTGCGTTCGGCTTCTACGCTGGAGAGAAAGCCGCGTTCGGCCAGCGTGGCGGCGCGCGCGTGCTGGCTGCGGCTGTAATCGAGGCGGGCGCGTTGTTCATCCACGCTGCCGGCCAGGTCGGCATCATCCAGGCGCGCCAGCAGTTGCCCTTTGCGCACGGTGGCGCCTTCGTCGACAGTGCGTTCAGCCAGGCGGCCGCCGACGCGCGGCGCCAGCGGCAGCATGACGGTCGGCTCCACGGTGCCGGTGGCGTAGATGGCGTCCACCGCCGGCCCGCGCTCGATGCGCGCGATGCTGACGGGCAGCGGCCCCCGTTGCCACCAGGCGAAAGCCGCCAGCGCGGCCAGCAGCGCCAGGGCAGCGGCCAGGCGCCAGCGCCGGGAAGGTCGGACAGGTTCGGGCATGGATAGGCTCCAGCAGTCTGGATGGCCCCTAGTTTGGTGGCGGCGGTGGGCGCCGGTCAATGACCTGGGTCATGCCCAGTGAATTTAGCACAAAACCCTGTGCTGGCCGACGTTAGCGCCGCCCGGCAAAGCACCGCAAGATGGGCCAGTACTGCACCTCATTTCGAATAATATCGAAATATATTGACAGTTCGACGACACTGGAATTATTCTTAATTCGTCGATGAACGAATGAGGGATGTATGGGCAGTTGTTGTGAAGTCAAACCGGGCGCCGGCCTGCCCGCCGTGGATGCCGAGGAGGTGGCCCAGTTGTGCAAGGCGCTGGCGCACCCGGCGCGCGTGCAGTTGCTGTGTTACCTGGCGGCGTATGGCGCCTGCTACTTCGGCAATCTGGCCGACATCCTGCCGTTGTCGCCGTCCACCATTTCCCAGCACGTCACCGTCTTGAAGGAGGCCGGGCTGATCCTGGGCTCGTCCGACGCGCAGCGGGTTTGCTATTGCATCAACCCAGAGCGGATCGGGCAGCTCAAACACTTGATCAATGCCCTGTGAAGGGCATTTTTTTGAACCTATTTATTCGTCATTCGACGAATAACAAAGGAGCTTGCAAATGACTGAAGTCCTGACATACCGGGCTACGGCCCCGGCCGACTGGCCCGCGATTGAAGAGTTGTTGCTGGCAGCGCGCTTGCCGCTGGATGGGGCGCGCGAGCACCTGGCGCATTTCCTGGTCGGCGAGGCTGGCGGCACGGTGCTGGCGGCGGGCGGCTTTGAGCACTATGGCCGGGCGGCGCTGCTGCGCTCCTTCGTCGTGGCCGACCGGCTGCGCGGGCAGGGCGTGGGCGCGCAATTGCTGGACGCATTGCGTGGCCGTGCGCTGGCGGAAGGCGTACAGGCCATGTACCTGCTGACCACCACGGCGGCCGGCTTTTTCGGCAAGCATGGTTTCCAGCGCATCGAGCGCGCCATGGCGCCGGCGGCCTTGCAGGCCTCGCGAGAGTTGCAGGGCGTGTGCCCGGCGTCGGCCATGCTGATGAAGGCCGAAGTGGCCGGCGCGCCGGCGGCGCTGCCGGTGGCCGTCATCGGGGCCGGGCCGGTCGGGCTGGCGGCGGCGGCCCACCTGCTGGCGCGCGGCTTCACGCCGCTGGTGCTGGAAGCAGGCGCCGATGTGGGCGCGAACCTCGGGGACTATCGCCATGTGCGCCTGTTTTCGCCGTGGCAGTACAACATCGACCATGCGGCGCGCCGCCTGCTGCAGGCGCATGGTTGGAGCGCGCCGCCGGACGGCGAGCTGCCGACTGCAGGCGAGATGGTCGAGCGCTACCTGAAACCGCTGGCACAGTTGCCGGCGCTGGCGCCGCACATCCGCACCGGACAGCGGGTGCTGCAGTTGGCGCGCGCCGGCTTCGACAAGGTCAAGAGCCACGGGCGCGGGGCGGCGCCGTTTAGCGTGCGCACTGAAAGCGTGCAGGGCGAGCAGGAATTCCTGGTGCAGGCGGTGATCGATGCCAGCGGCACCTGGTCGCAGCCAAATCCCCTCGGCGCCAATGGCTTGCCGGCGCTGGGCGAGGCGGCTGCACGCGGCCGTATTGATTACGGCATGCCCGATGTGCTGGGCGCGGCGCGCACCGACTTTGCCGGAAAGCGTGTGCTGGTGGTTGGCGCCGGCCATTCGGCGGCGGGCAGCCTGCTGGCGCTGGCGCAACTGGCGGAACAAGCTCCCGGCACCCAGGTGGTCTGGGCCATGCGCGGCGAGCAGCCGGCCAAAGTGTTCGGCGGCGGCGAAGCCGATGGCCTGCCGGCGCGCGGCCGGCTTGGCCTGCGCCTGCGCGCGCTGAAGGAATCGGGCCGGCTCGAATTGCATACGGGTTTCCATATCCAGGCCATTGCGCCCGAGGGCGCTGCGCTGCGCGTTGTGGGAGCGGATGCGGCGGGCGGAACCCGCAGCATCGAGGGCATCGAGCGCATCATCGCGGCCACCGGCGCGCGGCCCGACCTGCACCTGACGCGCGAACTGCGCGTGCGCCACGATCCCTGGCTGGAAAGCACGGATGCCCTGGCGCCCCTGATCGACCCGAATGAGCACAGCTGCGGCACGGTGCGCCCGCATGGCCACCGTGAACTGGCGCACCCGGAGCCGGGCTACTACGCGGTGGGCGCCAAGAGTTACGGCCGCGCGCCCAACTTCCTGATGGCGACCGGCTACGAGCAAGTGCGTTCCGTGGTGGCAGCGCTGGCCGGCGACCTGGCGGCGGCCAATGATGTGCAGTTGGAACTGCCGGAAACCGGCGTTTGCAACACCCGCGTCGCCGAGGGCTGTTGCGGCGGGCCGGCGCCAGACGCTGACGGCGCATGCTGCGCGCTGGACGCGGCGGAAAAGGCCGGCGGCGCCGCTGGCTGCGGCGGTTCGCCCTCGTGCCGGCCAAGCCAAGTTGCCGCGCCAGGGTGCTGCGCATGAAGGCGGCGCTGCGCAATGCGTTCCGGCGCGGCTTCCTGCCGCTGGCGGTCCTGGCCAGCGTGGCCACGTTCGCCTTTGCGCGCGCGACCGGAGGTAACGTGGCGCTGGCCGCCGTCGTCCCCTCGGTGGCGACCTTGCTGCTGGCGCTGCTGGCCGAGCGCGTCATGCCTTACCGTGCGCAGTGGACGCGCTCCATGGGCGACAGCGGCACCGACCTGGCCAGCGCGCTGCTCCTGTTCGCCCTGGTCGACCCGCTGCTGAAGTGGCTGGCGCCCATGGCTGTTGTCGTCGAGCTGTTCCCGGTGCAATGGCCCTTCGCCTTGCAAGTGGCGCTGGCCACGCTGCTGGCGGAATTCGGCAACTACTGGTCGCACCGCCTGCACCATGCGCGGCCGGCCCTGTGGTGGCTGCACGCCCTGCACCATGGCAGCGCAAGGCTGTATGCCCTGAATAACTTCCACATCCATCCGCTGAACTATGCGCTTAATTATTTGCTGGGCATCGCGCCGCTGTTCGCGATCGGCGCGCCGCAGGATGTGGTGCTGGCCTACTTTGCGCTGACCTTACCTGTGCTGATGACACAGCACGCCAACCTGCCGCTGCAGAGCGGCTGGCTGAACTACGTCTTCAGCACCAATGAAGTGCACCGCTGGCACCATTCCGCCAGGAGCGGGGAGGGCGACAGCAACTTTGGTCGCGCGCTGGTGCTCTGGGACCAGGTGTTCGGCACCTTCCGCTACCAGGCGCAGGGCAATGACCCCGCGCGCGTCGGCCTTTACGGCGGCAGTCGGTATCCAGCGCGCGCATCGTTTGGCGGGCAGTTGTTCTCGATGTTCACGCCAGGGTGCTGCCGGTGAGGCGCGCGACCTTGCAGGTCGTGGTGCTGGGCCTCACGCAGGTGCTTTCCTGGGGCATCCTGTACTACGCCTTCGGTGTCATGGCGCCTGCCATCCAGGCCGACCTGCGTTTGTCGCCGGCCCAGTTGTACGGCGCCTTTTCCTGGGCGGTGCTGGTGGCCGGGCTGGCTTCGCTACCGGTCGGCATCGTCATCGACCGTATCGGCGGCCGGCGCGTCATGGCGGCGGGCTCCCTGGTGTCCGGCAGCGGCCTGCTGGCGCTGGCCTGGAGCAGCGGGCTGGCGGGCTACTTCGCCGCTTGGACCATCATGGGGCTGGGCATGGCGATGACCTTGTACGAGGCCGCCTTCGCCACCCTGAACCGCAGCCTGCGCGAAGCTTCGCGCAAGGCGATTTCCAACGTCACGCTGCTGGGCGGACTAGCCAGCACCGTGTTCTGGCCCTTGACTGCTTGGCTGCTGGGGCGGCGGGACTGGCGCCACGTGTGCATGATGTTTGCGCTGGCATTGCTGCTGGCCTGCCTGCCCATGCACTTGCTGCTGGAGGATGGCGCGGCGCCCGTGCCTGCGCCGCAGGGCAAGGACGCTGCGCAGCATTACTCCTTGCGGCAAGCGCTCGCACAGCCGGTGTTCTGGCTGTTAGCCTGCGTGTTCGCGGCCCACGCCTTCGTCTTCTCGGCGCTGTCGGTGCACCTGGTGCCCTTGATCGGCAAGATCGGTCACGCTGAACGGTTGGCGGTGATGCTGGCGGCGCTGATCGGGCCGATGCAAGTAGCGGGCCGGCTGATCGAGCGTTTCCTGGTGGGGCGCGCCACGCCGCAAGTGGTGGGCGTGGCCACCTTCGCTGGTTTGCCGCTGGCGCTGCTGGTTCTGTACCTGCAGGGCACCAGCGCCTGGGCGGTGGCCTTGTTCTGCGTCCTGTACGGCATGGCCAACGGCGTGCTGACCATCCTGCGTGGCACCTTGCCGCAGGCGGTATTCGGCCATGCGCACTACGGCGCCATCGCCGGTGCCCTGGCCGCGCCTTCGCTCATCGCCAAGGCGGCGGCGCCCCTGTTGCTGGCCCTGTTGCTCGAAGGCGGCGCCTACGACGGGTTATTGGCAGGGCTCTTCCTGTTGTCGCTGGCGTCGTTCGGCCTTTACGTGTTTGCTGTGCGCTGCCACGCGCGCAACAGGTGGCGGTCCTGGGTGTCGATGTGAAAGGGCAGCCATTCGCGCAGGGCCGACAAGGCGCGCTGCGCCGGCAGCGGGTCGCCCTGTTCCAGCGTGGCGGCGGCGTGGTGCAGGCCGGCCAGCATGCGGGCGTGCTGCTCGCGGTGCAGATGGGCATCGGCGCAGTCGAAACGCTCCATCAGTTGTTCCTCGAAGCGGAAGTCGAGTTCGATATTGGCCACCAACTGCGTAAAGGCGGCCGTGAACTGCTCGGGCGGTAGTGCCAGCGCGCGCACGGCCATGTCCAGCAGCCGGTCGTGTAGCTGGTCCAGCGCCGCCCCGCAGTCCTGGGTGGTGCTTGAGGGGTGGGTGGGGCACATGTGGTTTTCCTTCGCGTGGGGAGTCCATCCCGAGTCTGCGCCCGGCGCAGGCGCACGCTCCATGACCTGGATCAAGGGACTGCCAGATCAGGCCTTGGCCAGTGGCAGCCGCACGCGCACCAGGGTGCCCTGGCCGTCGGGCTTGCGTGTGATGTCTATTTTGCCGTGGTGCAGGTCGACGATCTCCTGCACGATGGCCAGTCCCAGCCCGTGGCCGCCCGGCGCCGCTCCCGGCAGCCGGTAGTAGGGCGTGAACAGCTTGTCGATTTCCTGCTCCGGAATCGGCGCGCCGTCGTTGGCCACCTCCAGCACGGCGCTGTTGTCCCAGCGCGACAGGCGCACCTGGATTTCGCCCTGCGGCGCGCCATGCTGGGAGGCGTTGTCGATCAGGTTTTGCAGCAGGCGGCGCAACTGGGTTGGCTCAGCCCACACCGCGCTATCCTGCCCGGCATCCAGCCAGATTGCCTGGCCGCGCCGGTCCAGCAGCGGTTCCATGGCGCCGATCACGTCGCAGCACAGGGCCTGCAGGGACAGGCTTTGCATCTGCACCTGGTCGCCGCCGGCGGCGATCCGGCTCAGGGTCAGCAACTGCTCCGCCAGTTTGCTGGTGCGGCGCGCGCCGGCCATGGCCTGCTCCAGCGAGGCGTCGCGCTGCTCGGACGTGGCGGCGCGCAGGGCGTTCTCCAGGTGCAGTTGCAAGGCGGCGATCGGGGTGCGGATTTCGTGCGCGGCAGCGTTCAGGAAGCGCTGCTCGCGCTCGAAGGCGGCGCGGATGCGGTCCAGCAGGTGGTTCAACTCGGTGACAATGGGCGCCATTTCGAGCGGGGTTTCCGGCAGCGTGAGCGGCTCCAGCGATTCCGGCTCGCGCGCGGCGATGCGGGACGCCAGTTCGGACAGGGGGCGCATATTGTGCAGGATCAGCACATTGACGGCGGCCAGCATCAGCAGCCCGCCGATGGCCAGCGGCACCAGGATGCTCTTGCCGATATCGTCCGACATCTCCTGCCGCACCTCGTCTTTCTCGGCGGCCAGCACCCAGACCGCCCCCGAGCGCAGGGCGAACACCTGCCAGTCGGCGCCGTCGGACTTGTTCTCGGAGTAGCCGGCGCGTAGCGGCGCCAGCGCCTGCGACGGGGCGGAGGCGGATTTGGCCAGTAGTACGCCGTCATTGCGCCAGACCTGGAAGGCGATCTTGGTTTCGTAGCGATGACCGAAAATTTCCGGCTCGTCGCTGTTGATGGTTTCCAGTTCGTGGGGCAGGGCAATGATGATGGGCTGGTTGACCGTTGCATGCTCCAACTGGCGCGCCACCAGCGCCTCCAGCACGCGCGCCGACGTAGCCAGGCGCGCGCTGAACAGCTCATCGGATTCGTGCCGCGCCACGCCGCGCGCGCCGATGCCGATACCGAGGAAGATGAGCAGCATGCACAGCAAGGTGGCGGCCACCAGGCGCCGGCGGGCCGAGTACAAATGGGTGCTCATGCGGCCAGGTCGCCTATGCGGTAGCCGACGCCGCGAATGGTCTTGATAACGGTCGGCGTGATCTTGCGCCGCAGGTGATGCACGTGCACGTCGATGGTATTGCTTTCCGCCCCTTCGCCCCAGCCATACAGCGATTCTTCGAGCTGGGCGCGGTTGAACACGCGCTGCGGGTTTTCCGCCAACTGCAAGAGGAGCATGAATTCCAGGCGTTGCAGCTCGATCGGGCGGCCTTGCCAGGTGGCGCTCAGGCTTTCCGGATTGAGCGACAGTTCGCCCAGGTTCAACTGGTTGACCTGGCGCCCGCTGCGGCGGCGCAGCAGCACGCGCAGGCGCGCCAGCAATTCATCCAGCTCAAAGGGCTTGGTCAGGTAGTCGTCGGCGCCCAGGTCCAGGCCTTGCACCCGGTCGCGCGTGGCATCGCGCGCCGATAGCACCAGCACCGGAATCGGGTTGCCGCGCGCGCGCAGGGCTTGCAGCACCGCCGTGCCGTCCAGCGTGGGCAGTCCCAGGTCCAGCACCATCAGGTCGAACGGGGTCAGTTCCAGCGCCTGGATGGCGGCCGGGCCGTCGCCCACATGCTCCACCGTGTAACTGGCGCGGCGCAATGCGACTTGCAGGCCGCTGGCCAGCGAGGGATCGTCTTCAACCAGCAGTATTTTCAAGGACTTCAGCTCCGGTTATTTGCGTTTCGCGGCAATCTTCGCCAGCAGTTGTTCGATTTCCCCGCGCCGTCCTTCGTCCGCCACTTTGCGTCCCGCACGCGGCGCCGCTTGCAGCGCTTTGTTCAGGGCGCGCTCCGCTTCGGCATAGTCGCCCTTGCGGAACAGGAAGTCGCCGTAGAAGTAGTTGGGGTCGATGCCGTCCGGGTTGATCGCCAGGCCTTTCTTCAGGTATTCCAGTGCTTTCTTGTCGTCGCCAAAACCAATCGGCCAGCCCGGCACCTGGTAGTACAGGGAGCCCAGGCTGGTGTAGGCGGAGCCGTTCAGCGCGTCCGGATTGATGGCAAGCGCTTGTTCCAGCGTCTTCTTGGCGCTTTTCACATGCGACAGCGCACCCAGTCCGCCCTTGGCGCCGGCATACGTCGATTCAATGATAGCGTACCAGATCAGCACATCGGCGCTGCCGGAATTGGCGGCGGCGGTTTTTTGCGCCTCGGCCACCAGTTGTTCGTACTGCGCTTCCTGCGCTGCGGCGGGCGTCTTGTAGCGGATCTGTTCCCACTTTTGCTGCAGGTTGCTGACGTCCTCCGGCACCCCGGCAAAGGCGATGGAGACGGGCAGCAGAAGCAGGGCGGCGAGTTTGGCGAGGGTTTTCATGGGGGTTTTCTCCTTGATGTTATTTGGGCAGGTGTTGGCGGATCACGGCCAACTGCTTGCGGATGGCGTCGTCCGGCAGGGAAGGCAGCAGGCGGTTCAGCAGGACGAAGAAGCTCTCCTTGCGGCCCATGGTGGCTTGCCATGCGGTGCCGTCGAGGAAGTCGATAAAGGCGGCGGCCACGGTTTCCGGGCTGTCTTCGGCGGTGCCAAGCGCGCTGTTCATGGCGTTTACCGCCGAACTATTGATGCTGGTGCGGGTGGCGCGCGGGGCGAAGTAGCGCACCTCGATCGCGCTGTCGGACAGCTCGCGCCGCAGTGCCTGGGAAAAGCCTTTCAGGCCGGCCTTGCTGGCGCCATAGGCGGCGAAGCCGGGGTAACCGAGCAAGCCGAACACGGAGCCGATATTCACCACTTGCGCCGCCGGCGCCTGGTGCAGCAGCGGCAGCAGGCGGCGCGTCAGCAGCATGGGCGCCAGCAGGTTGGTATCGAGCATGGCGCGCATGGCTTCCGGTGCTTGCGTTTCGAAGCTGTGGAACTGGCTGATGCCGGCGTTGTTGACCAGCAGGTTGACGCCGCCCATGGCGTGCGCCGCCTGTTCGATGGCGTCCAGCGTGGTGGGCGCGGTCAGGTCGCCGCATACCACCTGCACCCTGTCGGCAAGATGCGCGCCAAGTTCGGCGCGCAGGGCGGCCAGCGGCGCCGGCTGGCGCCCCACCAGCAGCATGGCATCGGCCTGAGGCGCCAGGCGGCGCGCGATGGCCGAGCCGATGCCGCCGCCGGCGCCAGTCAGTACGACGCGGTATGGTTGCGCAGTGCGACGGCCCATATCACGCCGCCTGTTCAAACAGGGCGCTGCCGTGCGGCAGGCTGCGGAACACGTCGCCATATAGCTTGTACATCATGCGCGCCACGTGCAGCACGGCTTGCTGGTCTTCGGCGCGCTGCAGGCGGTTGACCAGGCCTTCGAAGAAGGCGACGTGGCCGATATCCAGGCTGCCGTGCGAGTTCAGGTAGCTGAAAGCCTCCGGCGGCAGGCCCAGGGCGCCGCGCAGGGTCTCGGCGGCATGCGTGGCCAGGGCGATGCTGGTGCCTTCCAGCACATGCACCATGCCGAAGAAGCCGACCGGGTTGCCGCGGTCGATCTGGTGGTAGGCGTAGGCCACCATCAGTTCGGTGCTGGCGTGCGGCTGGCTGCGGCGCACCGCTTCGGCGTCACCGCCGCAGGCAGCGATGTCGTTCAGGATCCATTCCTGATGCCCGACTTCTTCCTCGATGTATTCGGCAATGGCTTCGCGCAGCCATTCGTAGTCGGGGCCGAGGCGGCTGCCGCAGGCCATCAGCAGCGGCACGGTGTGGCGCACGTGGTGGTAGGCCTGGCCCAGGAAGGCGATGTATTGCGCCGTGCTGGCCTGGCCGCGCAGTGCGTCCTGGATGATGGGGATGGCGAACATGTGCTGGCGCTCGGTGTCGCTGCCAGCCTTCAGGGTCTCGAAAAAGCTCATGCGGTTTGCTCCGTTTGGTCGTACAGTGAGGCGATCAGCGCGGCATGCTGCTGCACGATCGCATTGCGGCGCGGGCGGCCGTTGGCGGTGGCCAGGCCGTTGGCCGGGGAGAAGGGCGGCACCAGGGTCCAGCGGCGCACCTGGGCGTAGTCGGGCAGGTCCTGGTTGGCCAGGTCCACCGCCTGCTGCATTTGCGCCAGCGTGATATGCGGCGCGGCCGGCACCAGCAGGGCCGCCAGCCAGGGCTGGCCGTCGCCCACCACCAGCGCCTGCGCCAGCAGGCCGCTGCCCATCAGGGCCGCCTCCGGCCATTCGGGCGAGACGTTGCGGCCAAAGCCGGTGATCAGGATGTCCTTCTTGCGGCCGTCGATGTACAGGTAGCCGTCCGGGTCCAGGTGGCCCAGGTCGCCGGTCGCCAGCCAGGTGTCGGCGGCCGGCGCTTGTCCCAGGTAGTGCGCCAGGGCGCCGCCCACCTCGATCTCGCCGTCGGCGGCGATGCGCACCGGACGGTGCGGCAGCGGTTTGCCGACGCTGCCGGCGCGTTCGGCGCCGGGCAGGTTGAGCGCCACCACCGAGCAGCATTCCGACAGGCCGTAGCCTTCAAACACTGGCAGGCCGCGCGCGCGGGCGGCGGCCAGCAGGCGCGCCGGGACTTTGGCGCCGCCCACGGCGATAAAGCGCAAGCTGGCGGCGCGCTGGTCGCCCGGCGCCAGGGCGGCCAGCAGGGCTTGCAGCATTTGCGGCAGCACGATGATGCTGTGGGCTGCGTAGCGCGCAATGGCGTCCAGGCAGCGCTGCGGGTCGAACTGGCTGGCGCCGGCCAGGCCGACTTCGGCCAGCGGCGGGCAAATCGTGGTGGCGCCGCTCAGCATGGCGGTATAGGGGCCAGCGATATTTTCCAACAGCACGGCGAACGGCAACAGGCACAGGTGGCGTTCCAGGTGTAGCGGCGCCACGCCTTGCTGCAGGGCGCGCGCCACTTCCCATTGCTGCGCGGTGGACAGGCATACCCCTTTCGGCGCCGCCGTGGTGCCGGAGGTGAAGGTGATCTTCTGCGCCGCGGCCGGCACGGGCTGCTCGCTGGCGGTGGCGGCCTGGTAAAGCTGCAGGGGGCCGCCGCTGTCGAGCGGGTCGCCGAAACCGAAGGCCGCCAGGGCGGCGCTGGCACCGGGCGGCGCCAGTACGGCGCTGGCGCCGCTTTCCTTCAGCACGTGGGCCCATTGCGGCGGCGTGAAGAAGAGCGGCAGCGGCACCAGGGTCAGGCCGAGCTGCTGGGTGGCCAGGTCGGCGGCCAGCCATTCAGGGCTGTTGTCGGCCAGGATGGCGAGCGGCGCTTGCGGCGCGCGGCGCGCTTGCAGCACCTGGCACAGGCGGGCGATGCGTGCCGCCAGGGCGCCCGCATCCAGGTTGCTGCTGCCGTCGTCCAGCACGGCGCGGCCGGCGGGGAAAGTCTCAGGAAAGTTGTGTGTAACCATAGTGGATATCGCCAAACATGACTTTGGGTTGGGTGTCGTAATAGCTGCCCCAGTGCTGGCCGCCATCGGGCAGGCGCGCCGGATCGGCCGGCGCCAGCACATGCGGTTGCAGGCGCAGGCGGCTGAAGGAGTTGAGCAGGCTGACGGTGGCGGTAAACACCACCCAGCGCAGGCCCAGGGTGTTGAGCAGTTGGGTGGTGCTGATGATCAGGGCGCGCGCCGCGCCGGGGTGGGTGGCGGCCAGGTTGCCCACTTCGACAATGGCGCTGCGCTCGACCGGCTTGCGGGCGTGGGTGCTGATGGCCGTTTCCACCGGGGCGTCGAGATAGTGTTCCAGGAACAGCGGCCCGAGCGCGGCGGGCGTGTAGCCCAAGCCGGCGATCCAGCGCCCGTCGCTGGCGCGCACGCCGAGCAGCATTTCGCTGAAGTGCTTGACTTCCGCCCCGTAGCTGGCGCGGAAGGAGTCGGCGATAAACGCTTCCAGCGTGGCCCGCCCCGGTGCGCCGCGCGGGAACAGCTCGGTGCGGCCCGCCGCAGGGGCGTGGGTGGCGGGTAAATCGGCATTGGCGCTCAGCATGGCATCCCTCGGCTTTAACATCGGTTGGGATGACTGTATGCAAGGAACATTATCCCGGGATTAAGCGGAAAAACTTGATCGCGGTCATGTTCGATTGGCAACCCGGCCGCTAAGGTGGTCGCATGCGGAAAGGGGGAGCGGATGGCAAATGAGGATTTGCAAGGCTTGAGCAGCGCGCAAGCGCGCCAGCGCCTGGACGAGGAGGGCCCCAACAGCTTGCCGGCGCCGGTGCGCCGCTTGCCGCAGCTGCTATGGCGCACCGCCAGCGAACCGATGTTCCTCTTGCTGTTGTGCGCGGCCGGCCTGTACCTGGCGCTGGGCGACTGGCTGGAAGGGCTGGTGCTATTGGGGATGGTGGGCCTGACCATCGGCCTCACCCTGTTCCAGGAAGGGAAGACGGAGCGCGCGTTGCAGGCGCTGCGCGACCTGGGTAGCCCGCGCGCCCTGGTCTGGCGCGACGGCCGTGCGCAGCGCATCGCCGGCAGTGAGCTGGTGCGCGGCGACTTGCTGCTGCTGGCCGAAGGCGACCGCATCGCGGCCGACGCGGTGCTGCTGCGCGCGAACAACCTGCGGGTCGATGAATCGCTGTTGACCGGCGAGGCTTGGGCCGTGGGCAAGCAGGCAGGCGCGGGTTCAGCGGGGCCGGCGACGCCCGGCGGCGACGGCACGCCTTACCTGTGGTCCGGCACCATGGTGCTGGAGGGGGATGGGATGGCGCGCGTGACGGCCACCGGCGTCCGCACGGAGCTGGGCAAGATCGGGCGCAGCCTGCAGGGCATCGGCGCCGAGCTGTCGCCGCTGCAGCGCGCATCGGGCCGCATGATCCGCCTGCTGGCCGTGTGCGGCATCGCCATCAGCGTGCTGGTGGGCCTGCTGTACGGCTGGCGCACCGGGGCCTGGATGCCGGCCATCCTGGCCGGTATTGCATTGTCCATGTCGTTGCTGCCGGAAGAATTCCCCGTCATCCTGACCGTGTTCCCGGCCATCGGCGCCTGGCGCCTGGCGCGGGCCCAGGTGCTGACACGGCGCCTGGCGGCCATCGAGGCGCTGGGTGCGATCACGGTGCTGTGCACCGACAAGACCGGCACCCTGACGCAGAACCGCATGCGGGTCGGCCAGTTGTATGCCGACGGCGCCTTCCTGGAGGTGGAAGATGGCGCGGCGCTGCCGGCCGGCGCCTTCAGCGAGCTGGCGCGCTTTGCCGCGCTGGCCAGCAAACAGCGCCCGAGCGACCCGATGGAGCTCGCCTTCCATGCCTTGGCCGGTGCGGCGCGCCAGGACAGCCCATTACGCGAATACCCGCTGGCACCAGGCCTGCGCGCCATGACCCTGGTGTGGGACGAGGGCGGCGCCAGCGCCACGGTGGCCGCCAAAGGCGCGCCGGAAGCCATTGCCGCCTTGTGCCGCCTGGCGCCGGCCGACATGGGGCAACTGCGCGCCGCCGCCGACCAGATGGCCGCGCAGGGCTTGCGCGTGCTGGCCGTGGCGCGCGCCGCGCATGCAGCCGCTGCGCTGCCGGCGTCACAAGAGGGTTTCGCCTATACCTGGCTGGGCCTGGTGGGCCTGGCCGATCCGCTGCGCGCCGAGGTGCCGGAAGCGATCGGCCAATGCCATGCGGCCGGCATCCGCGTGCTGATGATTACCGGCGACTACCCGGTCACCGCCGCCAGCATCGCGCGCCAGGCCGGCTTGCCGGGGCAGCCGGTGCTGAACGGCGACACGCTCGATGCGCTGGATGAGGCGTCGCTGCGGCGCGAGCTGGCGACGGCCAGCGTGTGCGCCCGCATCAGCCCCCTGCAAAAGCTGCGCATCGTGGAGGCGCTGAAAGCCAACGGCGAGGTGGTGGCCATGACCGGCGACGGCGTGAACGACGCGCCGGCGCTGAAGGCGGCCCATGTCGGCATCGCCATGGGCCAGCGCGGCACCGACGTGGCGCGCGAGGCGGCGGCCCTGGTGCTGCTGGACGATAATTTCGCCTCCATCGTGCGCGGCATCCGCCTGGGACGGCGCATTTTCGCCAATATGCGCAGCGCCATGTGCTACGTGCTCGCGATCCACGTGCCGATCGCCGGCATGGCCTTGCTTCCGGCGCTGCTGGGGTGGCCGGTGCTGCTGTACCCGATGCACATCGCCTTCCTGGAACTGATCATCGATCCGGCCTGTTCGCTCGCCTTCGAGAACGAGGCGTCGGACGCTGAAGCCATGCGCCAGCCGCCGCGCCGCGCCGGCGCCCCCCTGCTGGCATGGCCGACCGTGCTGCGCGCCCTGTTACAGGGCGCTGTGGCACTGTTGGCGGCGGCGCTGGCCTATGCCTGGGCGCAGGCCGCCTTGCCCGAACCGGCGGCGCGCGCCACCGGCTTTGCCGTGCTGGTGCTGGCCAACCTGTCCCTGATTTTCACCAGCCTGGCGCGGCGCCGCAGCGTGCTGGCGCAACTGGCGGCCAGCAACCGCGCGCCGCTGCTGGTGGCCGGCGTGGCGCTGGCCACCTTGCTGCTGGCGCTGTACCTGCCGCCGGTGGCGGGCGCCTTCCAGTTCGGCGCGCTGGGGCTGCGCGAACTGGGCGTGGTGCTGGGCTGTGGCGCGCTATGCCTGGCCGGCAGTGAAGCAATCAACCGTGCCGCTGCGCTGGTGCAGCGGCAAGAAGTGAAAGGGAAGTATGAGCATCCGCAATCTTGAATACCTGTTCCAGCCGCGTTCCGTGGCGCTGATCGGCGCCTCGGAGCGCCCGCACAGCGTGGGCGCCACCGTGCTGGCCAACCTGCTGCAGGGCGGTTTTGCCGGCGCCATCATGCCGGTCAACCCCAAGTACCAGACGCTGGGCGGACGCCCGGTGGCGCCGCGCGTGCGCGATCTGCCGCAGGTGCCCGACCTGGCTGTGATCTGCACCCCGCCTGACACGGTGCCGGGCCTGGTGGCGGAACTGGGCGAGTTCGGTTGCCGCGCCGTGGTCGTCATCACGGCCGGGCTGGACGCGGCGCTCAAGCAGGCCATGCTGGCGGCGGCGCGGCGCCATATGGTGCGCATCCTCGGACCCAATTGTGTCGGGCTGCTGGTGCCGGGCATCGGCCTGAACGCCAGCTTCGCCCACTTGCCGGCCTTGCCGGGCAAGCTGGCCTTCGTTTCGCAATCGGGCGCCATGGTGACCGGCGTGCTGGATTGGGCGCGTTCGCGCGGCATCGGTTTTTCGCGCTTCATCTCGATGGGCGACAGCAGCGATGTCGATTTCGGCGACGTGCTCGACTACCTGGCGGATGATGCGGCGACCCAGGCCATCCTGCTGTATGTTGAAGACGTGCGCGCGGCGCGCAAATTCATGTCGGCGGCGCGCGCCGCAGCGCGCGGCAAGCCGGTGCTGGTGGTCAAAGCGGGCCGCTTCGCCGAAGGGGCGCGCGCCGCTGCCTCGCATACCGGCGCGCTGGCCGGCTCGGACGCGGTGTACGACGCCGCCTTCCGCCGCGCCGGCATGCTGCGCGTGCTGACCACAGAGGAGTTGTTCGCTGCGGTGGCAACGCTGGCTGGCGGCAAGCCGCTGGCGGGCGAGCGCATGGCGATCCTGACCAATGGCGGCGGGCCGGGCGTGCTGGCCACCGATGCCCTGGTGGGCGCCGGCGGCACGCTGGCCAGCCTGGCGCCGCACACCATGCGCCGCCTGGAGGAAGTGCTGCCGGCCACCTGGTCGCGCGGCAATCCGGTCGACATCATCGGCGACGCTCCGGGCACGCGCTACAGCCAGGCCTTGCAGGCACTGTTGCAGGACGAGGGCGTGGACGCGGTGCTGGTGCTGCACGCGCCGACCGCCATCGTGCCGCCGCTGGAAGCGGCGCAGGCGGTGGCCGAGACTGCGCGCGGCGCGGCGCGCAATGTGCTGGCCTGCTGGCTGGGCGGCGACAGCATGGTGCCGGCGCGCGGCGTGCTGGGCGCGGCCGGCATCGCCAATTACGCCACACCGGAGGAGGCGGTGGCCGGCTTCATGCAGATGGTGAACTACCGCCGCGCGCAGCAGGCGCTGATGGAGGTGCCGGCCGCCAGCAGCGGCGAATGGCGGCGCGACAAGGAGCGGGCGCGCGCCATCATCGGCGACGCGCTGCAGCGCGGTGGCGGCCTGCTGGGCGAGGCCGAGGCCAAGGAAGTGCTGGCCTGCTACGGCGTGCCGGTGGTGGAAACCGCCATCGCCGACCGGGTGGAAGCAGCGGTGCTGCTGGCCGAGCGCATCGGTTTCCCGGTGGCGCTGAAGATCCTGTCGCCCGACATCAACCACAAGAGCGATGTGGGCGGCGTGGTGCTCGACCTGGAATCGGCGCAGGCGGTGCGGACGGCGGCGCTGGCCATGCGCGACCGCCTGCATGCCTTGCTGCCGCAGGCGCACCTGCGTGGCTTCACGGTGCAGGCCATGGCGCGCCGGCCGGGCGCGCATGAACTGATCGTGGGCGCCAGCAGCGACCCGGTATTCGGTCCGGTCATCCTGTTCGGACAGGGCGGGGTGGCGGTGGAAACCGTGGCCGACCGGGCACTGGCGCTGCCGCCGCTGAACATGGTGCTGGCGCGCGACCTGATCGGGCGCACGCGGGTGGCGCGCCTGCTGGCCGGCTATCGCGGGCGGCCGGCGGCCGACGTGGCGGCGGTGGCGCAGGTGCTGCTGCGCATTTCGGCGCTGCTGGCCGATTTGCCGGAAGTGCAGGAGCTCGATATCAATCCGCTGCTGGCCGACGCGCAGGGCGTGCTGGCACTCGATGCACGCATGAGCGTGGCGCCCGCCGCCGCAGCCGGCGCCGCGCGTTTCGCCATCCGCCCGTATCCGGAGGAACTGGAGGAGAGCGCGCAGTGGGACGGCGGCAGCGTGCTGCTGCGGCCGATCCGCCCGGAAGACGCGCCGCAGCACGCCGCCTTCTTCGCCGCGCTGACGCCGGAGGATGTGCGTTTCCGCCTGTTCGAACACATGCCGTCGCTGCCGCCGGCGCAACTGGCGCGCTGGACCCAGATCGACTACGAGCGCGAGATGGCCTTCATCGCCACCCGTATCGGGCCGAATGGGCCGGAGACGCTGGGTGTGGCGCGCGCCGTGGCCGACCCGGATAACATCGGTGCGGAATTCGCCATCGTCGTGCGCTCCGACCTGAAGGGGCGCGGCCTGGGCGCGCTGCTGCTGGAAAAGCTGCTGCGCTATTGCCGCGCGCGTGGCTTGCAGGAAGTGCTGGGCGAGGCGCTGCCGGAGAACAGCCGCATGCTGCAACTGGCGCACCAGCTGGGCTTTGAGGTCGGCCAGTCGGCGCAGCAGGGTAGCATGCGCCTGCGGTTGCAGCTGGCGCCCGCAGTAGGCGCCGGCTAACGCGCCAGCGTCACGTCGAAGCGGCAGCCCTTGCCGTCGATGCCCGCGCCCAGCGCCACCTTGCCGCGCAGGCGGGCGGCGGCCTGGCGCACGATGGCCAGGCCCAGGCCGGCGCCCGGTTTGTCGTGCGTCTGGCCGCGATAGAAGCGTTCGAACACCAGCTCGCGCTGTTCGGGCGGGATGCCGGGGCCGTCGTCGGCCACCGATAGCTGTAGCGCGTCGGCCTGCATTTGCAGCTCGACGCGCACCTGGCCATGCTCGTGCACATAGGCTAGCGCGTTGTTGACCAGGTTGTGCAGGATGCTCTGGAAGGCGCGCAGGTCGAGCCGGGCATGCGCCACGTCGGGCGCCTCGAGCGAGATGTCGATATTGCGCGCGGCGGCGGCGGGCACCATGGTGGCCAGTTCGCCGCGCAGGAATTGCGCCAGGTCGATTTCGCTGGCGGCGGCCTGCCGGTTGTCGATATCGGCCAGGTCCAGCAACTGCCCCACCAGGTGCGAGGCGCGCGCAATGGCGTGCTGCATGCGCTGCGCCGCCAGGGCGCGCTGGGCGGCGTCGGCCGATTGCGCCAGCACGTGGGCCTGGGTCGAGATGACCGCCATGGGCGTGCGCAGTTCGTGCGCGGC
This sequence comes from Massilia sp. SR12, assembly GCA_046523935.1. Taxonomy (GTDB): domain Bacteria; phylum Pseudomonadota; class Gammaproteobacteria; order Burkholderiales; family Burkholderiaceae_D; genus Rugamonas. Next base: position 557,888 of record CP159586.1, read on the forward strand.
GTCCTGCACAAATCCATGCTCGCGCTCCAGCTTCACGCGCACCTGGCCCAGCATGTGCTCCAGGGCGCCAGCCAGCGGCTGTAGTTCGGCGTGGCGCGCCTCGAAGTTGAGCGGCGCCAGGTCACCCGGGGTGCGCGCCGCAATCAGGCGGGAGAGCTTGTGCAGCGGGCGCAGGCCGCCACGCACCGCCAGCCAGACTGGCAGCAGGACGAAGGGGAAGGCGACCAGCATGTCCACGGTCAGGCCGGCGCTCATGGCTTTCACGATCCACCAGGCGTCTTGCAGCGGCGCCGCGACCAGCAAGGTCCACTGCTTGTCCTGGCCCTGGTAGATACGGTAGCGGCGGCCCTGCACGCTACCGTCGCGCACCAGGCCGGTGTAGCCTTGCAGCCGGGTGTTGGCGCCCTCGGGCGAGAGGAAGATGCGGCGGCTGTCGCGGTCGCGCAGTTCCATCAGCACCGCGCCTTGGGCATTGTTGCTGCGGTAGCCCTTGTTTACCAAGGTGGAGGTGGCTGCCACCACGGCGCGCGCTTCGGCGGCGTTGTCGATGGTGGCGATCGAGGCCAGCATGTTGTCGGCCAGCGACTGCAGATTGCGGTCAAAGTCTTGCTGGTCGGTGGCGGCCAGGAATTGGCGCGCCATCAGGGCCAGCCAGACCAGGCCGAAGGCCAGCAGGAGGGCCAGTAACAGGCGCCGGGCCAGGGTCGGGCGTAGCGCGGCCTTCATGCGGCGAACTGGTAGCCGATGCCGCGCACGGTGCGGATGCGTTCCGCACCGATCTTGCGCCGCAGGTTGGAGATATGCACTTCCACCGCGCCGAAATCGAGCGCGTCGCCCAGCGGCTCCAGGCGTTGCGCCAGCGCGCCTTTCGGCACCACCACGCCGGGTTCGCGCGCCAGCTCCAGCATCAGGTGGAATTCGCGCGGCGACAGCTCGAGCGGCATGCCATTCAGCCTGGCGACATAGGCGCGCGGCTCGATCTGCAAATCGCCCAGGGTCCACACTTCGCTGGCCTGGCGCGCATAGCGGCGCAGCACGGCGCGAATGCGCGACACCAGTTCCGCTGTTTCAAAGGGCTTCAGCACGAAGTCGTCGGCGCCGCCATCCAGCCCGGCCAGGCGGTCGGACAGGGCAGAGCGGGCCGTGATGATAATGATCGGGATTGCGACCCCGGCGCGGCGCCAGCGCAGCAGCAGGTCGAGGCCGGAGCCGTCCGGCAGCGAAAGGTCGAGCAGCACGCAATCGGCTTCCAGTGTCGCCGGCGGCGGCGCGTCCGACGCCTTGCGCAGCCATTGGCTGCTGACTCCCTCCAGCTTGAGGGATTGCTGCAGGGCGAAGCCCAGGTCGATATCGTCTTCTATGAGCAGGATATGCATGGCCGGAGTATAGCGCGGCCAACCTTAAGCTAAGCCAAAGGTCGGCGCCCCTACAATGCGATCCTCTTACAAGGAGGTGCAAATGCGAGCAGTGGTAGCAGGAATTTTCTGGTTGGCGGCAGCTTGGTCAGCATGCGGGACAGCATTGGCCGGACCGCCGGAGGAGACCATGCCGGTGGTGCAGGTCGATGGACTGGCGGACCCGGACGAGCACACCTACCGCCGGCTGGTAAAGGGCATGGATGCTTTCGAAAAGAACCATCACCTCGCGCCGCAGGCGACCTTGCGTTATCGCCTGGTGCCGCGGGTGGAGGGCGTGAAGCTGGCCGGCCTGGAAGTGGCGCTGCGCGGCGCGGGCGGCAAGCAGGCGCTGGCGCTTGACGAGCACCTGGGTTTCGAGCTGCCGCGCGACCAGGGCCTCTGGCAGGAGCGCGCCACAGTGAGCACCAACCGCAAATCGCGCAGTTTTGCCTGGGTGCCGTACGTGAGCACGCCGGGCCTGCCGCCCAACACGCGGCGCCTGGGCGACTTGCGGCTGGAATGCCAGATCGACCGCGAGGCATCGCTGCTGGTCGGCTACAAGCCGCCGTCCTACCTGCTGATCGAAGCCATCATCGACGTTTGCAACAAAGGTGGCAATTGGCTGTTCTACGCCGAGCGGCCCCTGTTCAATGTAACCCTGGTCGACGGCGCGCGCCGGCAACCTTTGTTCTCGCGCTATATGTACGGCAGCCCGATCCCCCTGCCGTTCCAGTTGTTTTACGATTTCCATCCGCTGCTGGTGGACCGTACCTACATCGTCAACCTGTCGGACAAGAGCTGGCCGGACGATACCCTGCTTGAGTTGGAATACATGGAGGACGCAAAATGAAACACGCAATCCTGGCCTTGGCCTGCGCCATCCTCGCCGGCTGCGCCGCGCCGAAACCGTTGACGGCGGAGACCACGCGCACGGCGCTGGCAATCGGTGCCAGCACCAAGGCCGTTGTGAAAGAGGCGATCGGCAGCGCGTCGGTCAAAACTTTCAGCAATGGTTACGAGGTCTGGACCTATAACTACAAAGCCGGCATGCCGGTGTTCGCGCAGTTCGTGCCGGTGCTGGGCGAGCTATCCACCTTGGTCGATGCGCTGGCGCGCGAACGGGAGCTGGTGCTGTTGTTCGACCAGGACGGCATTTTGCGCAAGTACCGCATGCGTGAGGGCGAATCTAAGATCCTGCCCGCATCTGGCGCGGCGTCCGCCCAAACCAGCGCTTGCAACTGCGAGTAAGCACCGAGACCTCGGCATAACCGAGGATGTGGGCGATCTGCGTCATGCCGGGCCCCATCGGCAGCGCGACCAGTTGCAGGAACTGCTCCTTGCGCACGTCGTCCACCAACTCTTCGAACGTCACGCCTTCCGCCGCCAGGCGCCGCTGCAGGGTACGCGGATGCACCGACAGGGCGCGCGCAATCTCGGTATGGCGCGCGTGGCCGGCGCTGAGGAAGTTGCGCACCAGGCGCCGCACCCGGTCCGCCAGCAGGGCGTGCCGCTTGTTGTCCAACTGTTCGAGAAAACCCAGCGCCAGTTCCTTCATGTGTGGATCGTTCTGTGCCACCGCCACTTGCAGGTCGCTCACGCGCAGGCGCACCGTGGCCGCCGGCGCCTGGAAAGACACCGGGCACAGGTAGGCCTGGCGGTAGGCTTGCTGCGGCGCCACCGGCGCATGCGGCAGCGTGACGCGCTGCGGCTGGATGCGGCCGCCCGTCAGCAGCTGCAAACCCTGGCACACGATGCCCAGCGCCAGGCTGATGACCTGCGGCCGCGCGGTCAGGCTGGCGTGCGCGATATTGAACACCACATCCACCAGCTCCGGGCTGCCGGGCACCAGCTGCGCCTCCAGCTTCAGGGCCGGGCTATGCACGAAGATGTAGCGCGAAGCCAGGGCCAGCGCATCGCCTACCGTGTCGGCATGGCGCAGCAGCACCGCCACCGGCCCGAGCATGCTGATGCCGCGCGCCTGCGCCAGGCGCAGGCCCAGGTCGGGGCAGCGGCCCAGCGCGGCGGAGTGCTCCAGCAGGTTGATGAAGGACTGGTAGGGGATCAGCAGGTCGGGGTCGTGCAGCGCCTGTTGCGGAATGCCGAAGCGCCCCAGCAGGGTGGGCACGTCCAGCCCAAGGCCCTTGGCCAGGACTTCGAAAGTGGACAGGGTGGCGGAGCGGACCAGGACCGTCATGGGGACGCGGATGGGCGGGTAGGTGGATGGTGTCGCCAAGTGTTAACTTATTGTCGTCAAATGTCAATACAGGGCGGCCGGGCGGGATCATGATCTGCCTATACCAATAAAGGAGACCCCCGATGGCAAACGGCGCCCAGGCAATGCTGCGCACCCTGATCAACGCAGGCGTGGAAGTCTGCTTCACCAATCCCGGCACCTCGGAGATGCACTTCGTGGCGGCGCTCGATAGCGCGCCCGAAATGCGTGCGGTGCTGACCCTGTTCGAGGGGGTGGCCACCGGCGCGGCGGACGGCTATGCGCGCATGGCGGACAAGCCCGCGTCCACCTTGCTGCACCTGGGCTGCGGCCTGGGGAATGGCCTGGCCAACCTGCACAACGCGCGCAAGGGCCGGGTGCCGGTGGTGAATATCGTGGGCGACCACGCCACCCACCACACCAAGTTCGACGCCCAGCTGCAATCGGATATCGAGACGGCGGCGCGTAATGTCTCGACCTGGGTGCGCACCTCGCAAAGCACGCAGCAGCTGTGCCGCGACGTGGTGGAGGCGGTGGCGGCGGCCAAGGGGCCGCAGGGCCAGGTGGCGACCTTGATCCTGCCGGCCGACGTGTCCTGGGGCGAGGGCGCCGAAGCGCTGGCCGCGCCGGCGCCGGTGCAGCCGCCGCTGGCGGACGACGCGCTGATCGAACGCATCGCCAGCGTGCTGAAAAAGGGCGGCAAGACGGCCATCCTGCTGGGCGGGCGCGCGCTGCGCGAACCGGGCCTGTTGGCGGCGGCGCGCATCGCGGCCCAATGCGGCGTGAAGCTGTATGCGGAAGTCTTCCCGACCCGCTTTGAGCGCGGCGCCGGCTTGCCGCATGCGGAGCGCATCGCCTACCTGGCGGAGATGGCCTCGGTGCAGCTGGCCGGGCTGGAAAACCTGGTGCTGGTGGATGCCCGGGCGCCGGTTTCCTTCTTCGCTTACCCCGGCAAGAAGAGCTACCTGGTGCCGGATGGCTGCACCGTGCACGACCTGGCCTTGCCGGCGCAGGACGCGGTGGGCAGCCTGCAGCGCCTGTGCCAGGCGGTCGGCGCGGCGCAGGCCACGCCACTGCTGCAGCCGGAAAAACGCCCGGGCCGCCCGCGCGGCAAGCTCACGGCGGAAAAGGTGTGCAAGGCGGTCGGCCACCTGCTGCCGGATAACGCCATCATTGTGGACGAGGCGCAGACCTCCGGCACCATGCTGCCCATGTTCACCGCCGGCGCGCCACGCCACGATGTACTAGCCCTGACCGGCGGCGCCATCGGCCAGGGGCTGCCGGCGGCGGTGGGCGCCGCGGTAGCCTGCCCGGAGCGCCCGGTGCTGGCCCTGGTCGGCGACGGCTCGTCGATGTACACCATCCAGGCGCTGTGGACCATGGCGCGTGAAAAGCTGAACGTGGTGTCGGTCATCTTCAACAACCATTCCTACGGCATCCTGAACATCGAGCTGGAACGCGTGGGCGCGGAAAAGGCCGGCCCCAAGGCCAGGTCGCAACTGGACCTGAACAGCCCCGGCCTGGATTTCGTGCAGCTGGCGCAAGGCATGGGCGTGCCCGCCACGCGCGCCCAGACGGCGGAGGAATTCACGGCGGCGCTGGAGCGCGCCTTTGCCACGCCCGGCCCGCACCTGATCGAGGCAATGGTGCCGAGTGTGTTCTCCGGCCTCAAGCTGCGCGTGCTGCCTTACTTACTGCGCTCGCTGGAGAACCTGCCGCAGCCGGTGGCCCGTGCGCTCAAGCGCAAGGTCGCGCCATGAGCCAGGTGCTGCAGTCCGATGTGCTGGTGGTGGGCGGCGGCCTGGCCGGCCTGGTCGCCGCGCTGGAGTGCCTGCAGGCGGGCCAGCGCGTGACCGTGGTGGACCGCGACACCCGCGAGCGCCTGGGCGGCCTGGCGCGCTGGGCTTTCGGCGGCATGGCGCTGGTGGGCACGCCGCTGCAGGCGCGCATGAAGATCCCGGACACGCCGCAACGCGCGCTGGCCGACTGGGTGCGTTTTGGCGAACTGGATGAATCCGATGCCTTGCCGCTGGCGTGGGCGCGCCACTATGTGGAGCACTCGCGCAGCGAAGTGTATGACTGGCTGGTCGGCTTTGGGCTCAAATTCCTGCCAGCCGTGAACTGGGTCGAGCGCGGCCTGCATGGCGAAGGCAATTCGCTGCCGCGCTACCACGTGCTGTGGGGCACCTCGCGCCTGCTGGCCACCACCATGATCGATGCCGTGCAGCGCGCCGGGGAGGGCGGCAAGCTGACCCTGCTAAGCCGCACCCGCATCACCGGCCTCGAATACTTGGGCGGTGTGTTGTGTGGCGCCAGCGGCGTGAATGAAGAAACCGGCGAGGAGCTGCGCTTCGCGGCGCCGTTGGTGGTGCTGGCCATGGGCGGCATCAATGGCGGGCACGAGGAGGTGCGCGCCAACTGGCCGGCCGGCACGCCGCAGCCGGCCAGCATGCTGAATGGCGCCCACCCTTACGCGGACGGCAAGCTGCACCGCCTGGTGGCTGGCCTGGGCGGCCGTATCCAGGCGGCCGGGGAGATGTGGAATTATGCCGCCGGCTTCCCGCACCCGCAGCCGCATTTCGAGGGCCACGGCCTGTCCTCGATTCCCTGCAAATCGGCGCTGTGGCTGGACCACAGCGGCCGCCGCATCGGGCCGCAACCGCTGGTGACGGGTTTCGATACGCACCACCTGTGCCAGCGCGTGGCGGGGCTGGAACAGCCGTGGACCTGGCATTTGCTGAACTGGCGCATCGCTGCAAAAGAGCTGGCAATTTCCGGCGCCGAGCATAACCAGCGCATCCGCGACCGCCAGTTGCTGCACTTCCTGCGCGAGACGCTGCTTGGTAACCACCGCCTGGTGCGCCAGTTGAGCGCGGAGAGCCGCCACTTCCTGGTGGACGATACGCTGGCCGGACTGGCCGCGAAAATGAACGCGCTGGCCGGCGGCGACCATGTGCGGCCCGAAGTGCTGCAAGCCACGGCGGACGCCTTCGACGCCAATTTCGCCAACGGCGACAAGCTGCATAACGACGACCAGATCCGGCGCATCCTGCATGCGCGCCAGTGGGGGCCGGACCGCCTGCGCACCTGCAAGCCCGCGCCGCTGCAACAACGCGGCGCCGGTCCCTATATCGCAATCCAGATGCAACTGGTAACACGCAAGAGCCTGGGCGGCCTGGTGACGGACATGCAAAGCCGCGTGCTGGATGCGAGCGGCGCGCCGCTGCCCGGCCTGTATTCGGTAGGCGAGGCGGCGGGATTTGGCGGCGGCGGCGCCTGCGGCAAACGCTCCCTGGAAGGCACTTTCCTGCCAGGCTGCATCCTTACCGCGCGGGCCGCCGCCCGCCATATCAGAACTGGACGCGCGCGCCCATCGTGACCAGGCTTACTTCGCTTTTGGTCAGGTAGCTCGCTTCCAGGTTGAGCGACCAGTTGCGGTTAAGGGCGTAGCTGACGCCCGCGCCGAGGACTGGATCGGTTTCGTGCTTGTCGCCGATATTGACGCGGTTGGGCTTCATGGTGGTGCGGCCCACGCCGGCGCGGCCGAACAGGGACAGGGACTCGGTGAGGTTGGCGCCGGCAATGGCGGCGATGCCGACGTGGCTGTCCGGATAGTAACCGGCTTCGGCGAAGGCGCCGCGGAACGGATTCAGGCTCAGGCCGCGCGTGTAAAGTTCGAAGCCCAGGTTCGGCTTGTACTGGTAGCCCACGGCGAGGCTCAGGCTGGCGTCGTTGCCGTTGTCGGCGTACTTCGACGATACCGAAGCGCGGCCCACGTCGGTGGACAGGTAGACGCCTTGCGCGAATGCTGGGGCGGTGGCGGCCAGCAGGCCGCAGGTGATGAGGTGACGAACAAATTGCATGTGGACTCCTTGTGGTGGAAGGTAAGGGGATCGGGCGCTGATACTACTGGTTAATTATTATTCTGGCAATCTTGCTTTTATGCAGATAGTTGTTAACTGTTTCTGTGGAAAACTCTGTTAACAAGGCTCATGCGTTCTCCTTAAGTGACTGATTTCGCAAATAAAAATCTTGCTGCGCAAATTTTTAGCACTCAGGCATAATTGCTTAAATTTCAAGGAGAAGTCGTATGCGAAATATTTTGGTGGGCATGCTGGCGCTATGCTGCATGTCGGCGATGGCGGTGGAAATCAAGGTGGGCGCGGAGCTGCCGCGCTTTGCCATGGTGAAGGAAGGCAGCCACCATTGGCTGCGCTATGTGCGTAATGGCGAGGTGAATACGCCGCTCGACATCTGGACGCGCGAAGTACGCTTTACGCCAGACGGCATGCAGATTCGCCAGCGTTGGGACGGCGCCGCCAACAGCGTGGTGCTGCTCGACTCGTGGTTCGACAAGGGCACCTTCAAGCCGCGCACCCACCAGCGCATCCGCGAAAAGGACGGCAAGCGCACGGTGGAGGACTATGTCTTCTCCGAGCCGACCTTCAATTTCGAAACCGATATCGAATTCCTGCAAGCCTTGCCGCTGGCCGAGGGCTATGAAGCCAGCATCATGTTCTACCACCCCGGCGGCCCGCCGCCCGCGCGCTTCACCTGGAAGGTGGCCGGCAGCGAAACCATCCAGGGCCCGCAAGGCGCGGTGGAGTGCTGGTTGCTGACCACCGATTACAACCGTCCCGGCACCGTGGCCAAGTTCTGGCTGGCGAAAGCGACGCAGCTGCTGGTGCGCCAGGAAGCGGCCGGGCCGGATGGCAAAGTGATGGTAAAAACGCTACTCGATTAATAAAAACACCACCAGGTCACGGGGCCGTCATATTGGACCGCTAGTATCACCAGCGCCCAAACAAACCCCGTGTCCATCGTGGAATTCAACGCCTCGCGCCACCACCTGCCGCGCTATCGCCAATCGACCGCCGCCGACCTGTGCGTGGCGTCGGCCGCCGTGCCGTCGGACGCCAGCAACGCCGCCGTGCTGCAACTGTTCACCGAGCGGCGCGATTTGATGAGCCTTCCCGTGCTGGAGGACGGGCGCCCGATTGGCCTGATCAGCCGCAATATCTTCATGTCGCAAATGTCCAAGCCTTACTACAACGAGTTGTACGGCAAGAAGAGCTGCATCGCCTTCATGGACAAGGACCCGTTGATCGTGGAAGCCGGCATCAGCATCGAAGACCTGACTTTCCGCGCCGTGGAATCGGGCGAGAAGGCCTTGGCCGACGGCTTCATCATCACGCGCGACGGCGTGCTGGCCGGCGTTGGTTTCGGCCTGCAGCTGATGAACGTGGTGGCCAATATGCAGGCCGAACGCAATCGCCAGATCATGCACAGCATCGAATACGCCAGCGTGATCCAGCGCGCCTTGCTGCGCGGCTCGCGCGCGGCGCTGCTGGAAGCGATGGACGACGCGCACCTGGAATGGCAGCCGCGCGACATGGTGGGCGGTGATTTCTTCCACGTGGAGCGCTATCCGGAAGGCTGGTTCGCCGCCATCGCCGACTGCACCGGGCACGGCGTGCCGGGCGCTTTCATGACCCTGATCGCATCCTCCGTGTTGACGCAAGCCCTGCAGCGACTGGGTCCGCGCGATCCGGGCGCCTTGATGGGCGAGGTAAGCCGGGGCGTGAAAGCCATGCTGGGCCAGAGCCAGGATGCGCGCGCCCAGGCCGAATCGGACGACGGCCTGGATGCCGCCTTCCTGTGGTACGACGCGCGCGAACGGCACTTGCGCTTTGCCGGCGCGCGCATGACGCTGCACCTGGTCCTGCCAGGGCAGGGCGGCCTGCAATTGTGCGAAGGCGAACGCGCCGGCTTGGGTTATGTCGACACCCCGCTTGGCCAAACGTGGCCCAACCACAGCATGCAGCTGGCGCCCGGCGCCTTGCTGTTTGTCGCCAGCGACGGCCTGACCGACCAGATAGGCGGCCCCAAATCCATCGCCTACGGCAAGCGCCGCCTGCGCGCCCAGTTGCAGGAACATGCCGCCGAACCGGCCGTGCTGCTGGCATCGCGCCTGCTGGACGACCTGGCCGACTGGCAAGGCACCCAGCCGCGCCGCGACGACCTGACGTTTTTCTGTTTCCGCCCATGAGGAGCATGCCTTTGCTGTACGAAGAGTTCGAGGATTTCTGGCTGCTTGCGCAAAAGCGCAATGTGATCTTTTTCTATGCCGGGTATATCTCGCAGCACGTGGTCGCCGCCATTTCGGAAACCATCCGCGCCCGGCTGGATACCGCCGGCGCGGCCGGCCCGACCCGGCGCCGTATTTTCTCGGCCTTTGTCGAAATGTCGCAGAACATCATGCATTACTCGTCCGAGACGCTGACGCCGGACGCGCAGCGCGACCAGCAGATCCGGCGCGGCTCGTTCTGCATCGGCACCCGGGGCGAGAGCTTTTACCTGCTGTCGGCCAATCCGGTGGAAAGCGCCAAGGTGGACGCCATCAAGGCGCGCCTGGACCCGCTGCGCAGCATGACGGTCGAAGAGATCAAGAGCGCCTACAAGAAGGCGCTGCGCGAGGCCGTGCCGGAGGATAGCAAGGGCGCCGGCCTGGGCTTCCTGACCATGGCGCGCGAAGCCAGCGAACCGTTGGAATTCGAATTTGTCGCGGCGCCCAATAAACCCGACACCACCATCTTCTGCATCAAAGCGATTATCTGAACCTTATGGAACCTCTGTTCATCGCCGCCTCGCCCACGTCGCCGGAAGTCGATTTCCGCTTCGGCGAGCATGCCTTGTCGCTCAAGGGCGAATCCTATCCCGAGAATGCCGCCGCCTTTTACGGCCCGCTTATCGAGCGCCTGCGCGCCTACCTGGCCGCCTGCGATGGCGCGGCCATCACCGTCAACGTCTCGCTGGCGTATTTCAACAGCTCCAGCACCAAGATGCTGTTCACCCTGTTCGAAGCCCTGAACGATGCCGCCAAAGCCGGCAACAGCGTGCAACTGAACTGGTACCGCGACGAGGAAGACGACACCATCGAGGAATTCGGCGCGGAGCTGCGCGACGATTTTCCGGCGCTGCAGTTCCACGACCGCCCCGTATGAGTGCCTTACCCAAAATCGCCATGGCCGAAGCGCCCGATCTGTTTGGCAGCGAGCAGGCGGCACTGGCGGCGGCGCGCGCTGTGCTGGCTGGCGCTGGCGACCACCAGCGCGCCCTGGGCGAACTGGCCGGGCACTTTGAGCGCCTGTTGCGCGAATCGCGCCGCCTGGTGCAACGCAGCGACCGCGCGGAACGCAGCATGAACCAGTTGGCCAGCCAACTGGCCTACCGCGCCAGCCACGACGCCTTGACCGGAGCGCTGAACCGCGCCGCCGTGATCGAGCAGGCCAACCGCTGCCTGGGCAAGCAGGACACGGTGCTGGTGGTGCTCGACATCGACCATTTCAAGCAAGTCAACGACAGCTTCGGCCACCCGGCCGGGGACGCCGTGATCCAGTCCGTGGTGCATTGCCTGCGCCAGCTGCTGGGACCGCAGGCGATTATCGGCCGCGTCGGCGGCGAGGAATTTTCCGTGGTCTGGCCGGGCCTGGACCTGCACCAGGGCATGCAGCTGGGCGAGAAGATCCGCGCCGCCATCGCTGCCGGGGACTGCCCGCCGCCGCTCACGCGGCCGGTGACGGTCAGCGTGGGCGTGAGCTGGAGCGCGCGCGGCAGCAATTTCGAGCAAGCCTACAGCCGCGCCGACCAGGCCCTGTACCGCGCCAAACGGGGTGGCCGCAACGCGGTCTGCGCGGCGGATTAATCTTCGCTTAAGGCTGGGCCGCTTGTGGCGCTGGCCGAACCCGGCTACCATGCAGGCATGAGGCTCCGTCGTTCATCCCGGATTGTTGCTGCTTTGATAGCGCTGGTCAGCATGCTGTTTATGCAGCTTGCTGTGGCCTCCTATCGCTGCCCGGTGGACGACATTGCCGCCGCGCTGGAAACGCCCTGCGAGTCCATGGACCCCGGCCAGCCTAGCCTGTGCAAAGCCAAGTCCACCGACCTGGTGGCCAAGCAGTCGCTGGACAAGCCTCCGCTGCCGCCGGTATTGCCCTTCATTCCTTCCGACCTGGCCGGGCTGGTGCTGGCGTTCGACTGGACGCCCTTGCCCGCCAGCGCTGTCACGACGCCGCCCTCGCTGGCGCGCGGCACGGCGCCGCCGATCGCCATAGAACATTGCTGTTTCCGCATTTGATCCCCCGCTTTGCCTGATGCTGCATCGCGCCTGCCCGCCCGGCACGCGCGCTGTTTCTTACGCAATCCGGAGGTACCATGTTTTCCCCTATATCCTGGCGGCGCACTGCGCCTGCCTGTGCGCTCGCCTTTGCGCTGGCGCTGGCCGGCGGCGTGACTGTCGCGGCGCCGCTGACGCTGCCCGAAGCTGTCCAGCGCGCGACTGAACGTTCGCGCCAGTTAGCGGCGCAAGAGCATGCCGTTAGCGCCGCCCGCGCCATGGCCGTCGCGGCGGCCCAATTGCCCGATCCGGTGCTGAAAGCCGGCGTCGATAACCTGCCACTCAGCGGAGCGGAGCGCTACCGCATTGGCGCCGACTCCATGACCATGCGCCGCATCGGCGTGATGCAGGAGCTGACCAGCAGCGACAAGCGGCGCTGGCGCGCCACGCGCTTCGAGCGAGAGGCCGACCGCAACCGCGCCGCCGGCGAAGCGCTGGCCGCTACCATCCGGCGCGACACCGCCATCGCCTGGCTGGAGCGCCATTACCTGGAGCGTATGGCCGCCGTGCTGGCCGCGCAGGACGAAGTGGCGCGCGCTGAAATCAGCGCCGTGGAAGCGGCCTATCGTGGCGGCCGCGCCAGCCAGGCCGCCGTGCTGGAGGCGCGCGCCACTTTGCTGGCATTGCAAGACCGCAGCAGCGAGCTTGGACTGCAAAGCCGCAGCGCCGGCATAGCCCTCGAACGCTGGACCGGACTGGCCGCAACGACGCCGTTGGCCGCTGCGCCCGACACCTCCGCCCTGGGCATCGACCCGGCAGCGCTGGAGGCATTGCTTGAACACCATCCCCAAGTCACGGTGCTGACGCGCCAGGCCGAGCTGGCACAGGCCGAGGCCGGGCTGGCGCGCGCCAGCCGCAGCAAGGACTGGAGCGTGGAAGTGGCGTTGCAGCAGCGCGGCCCTGGCTATCCCAGCATGGTGTCCTTCGGCGTCTCCGTGCCGCTGCAATGGGACCGCGCACGGCGCCAGGACCGGGAGCTAGGCGCGCGCCTGGCCGCCGCCGAGCAGGCGCTGGCCGAACGTGACGAGGTTTTGCGCGAGCACGTGGCCGAAGTGCGTGGCCAGGTGGCGGAATGGCAGGCCGGGCGCGAGCGCATCACCCGCTACCAGGAGCAAGTGCTGCCGTTGGCAGCGGCGCGCACGGCGGCGCTCCAGGCCGCCTATGGTGGCGGCAAGGCGGCGCTGGCCGAGGTGCTGGCTGCGCGCCGGGCCGAGGGCGACCTGCGGCTGCAGGCATTGCAGTTGGAACGCGAGAATGCCCGTGCCTGGGCGCAGTTGAACTATATCCAGCCGGTGAAGGAACACCCATGAAGAAGAACGTAATGATTGCAGCCCTGGTGGCGGCGGGTGCGCTTGGCGCGTTGGCTGCCTATGGCGGCTACCAGGCTGGCTTGCAGCACTCTGCATCAGCCACACCTGTCACGCCGGCCACGCCCGCGCGCCAGCCCTTGTACTGGCACGACCCCATGATGCCGGGCCAAAAATTCGACAAGCCGGGCAAGTCGCCCTATATGGACATGCAACTGGTGCCGGTGTATGCCGACGCGGGCGCCGACAGCGGCACGGTGCATATCAGCCCGCGCGTGCAGCAAAACCTCGGCGTGCGCACCGCGCTGGTAACTAGTGCGCCGTTGCAGTTGGCTGTGACGGCAGTCGGCAATGTCGCCTTCAACGAGGGCGACGTCGCCGTGGTGCAGGCGCGCGCCAGCGGTTTCGTCGAGCGCGTGCTGGTGCGCACCACGCTGGAACCGGTGCGGCGCGGCCAGCCGCTGGTGGAAGTCACCATGCCGGACTGGGTGGCGGCGCAGGAGGAATTTCTGGCCGTGCGCAGCATGCCGGGCGGCGCTGCCAGCGGCCTGCTGCAGGCGGCGCGCCAGCGCATGCTGCTGGCCGGCATGAGCGAGCAGCAGGTGCGCCAACTGGAAGCGGGCGGCCGCGTGGCCGCGCGCCAGGTGCTGGTGGCACCGGTGGCCGGTGTGGTGACCGAACTGGCGGCGCGCGAAGGCATGGCGCTGGCGGCGGGCACGCCCCTGTACCGCATCAATGGCCTGGACAAAGTGTGGGTTATGGCGGAGCTGCCGGAAAGCGTGGCGACCCAGGTGGCGCCCGGCAATGCGGTGCTGGCGCGCGCAGCGGCGCTGCCGGAGCTGGAATTGCGGGGCAAGGTATCCGCTATCCTGCCCGAAGTGAATGCCACGACGCGCACCGTGCGGGCGCGGGTGGAACTTGCCAATCCTGGTGGCCGCCTGGCGCCGGGCATGTTCGTCAACCTGTCGTTCGCCGCGCCGCAGCGCGCGCCGGCCTTGCTGGTGCCGTCCGAGGCGCTGGTGCGCACCGGCACGCGCAGCGTGGTGATGCTGGAGCAGGGGCCGGGCAAGTTCGTGCCGGTGCCGGTGGAAGTCGGGCAGGAGGCCGGCGGCCAGATTGAGATCCGCTCCGGCGTGCAGGCCGGGCAGAAGGTGGCTGTCTCCGGCCAGTTCCTGGTCGATTCCGAAGCCAGCCTGAAAGCCAGCGCGCAGCGCATGGAGGGCGCGGCGGCCGCCGTGCATCGCGGGGAGGCCGTGGTGGAGGCGCTGGACGGCGACGAGGTCACGCTCTCGCATGGCCCGATCGCCAGCATCAAGTGGCCCGCCATGACCATGGCGTTCAAGCTGCCGCCGGGTGGCCTGCCGGCGAGTGTGAAGGTGGGCTCGCGCGTCCGCTTCGAATTCGTGCAGCAGGGCGAGGGCGAGTTCCGCGTGACCGCCATCGCGCCGGCCATGCCGGCCACGCCAGCCACATCGGCCGCGCCAGCGGAGCAGCATGGAGGCCACCGATGATCGCTCGGCTGATTCTTTGGTCCATCCGCAACCGCTTCCTGGTGTTGATGGCTTCCTTGCTGCTGGCAGGGTGGGGCGCCTGGGCATTGCTGCGCACACCGCTGGACGCGATTCCCGACTTGTCCGACGTGCAGGTGATTATCCGCACCAGCTACCCGGGCCAGGCGCCGCAGATCGTGGAGAACCAGGTCACCTATCCGCTCACCACGCAGATGCTGTCGGTGCCGGGCGCGCGCACGGTGCGCGGCTACTCCTTCTTTGGCGATTCCTTCGTCTACGTGCTGTTCGAGGACGGCACCGACCCCTATTGGGCCCGCTCGCGCGTGCTGGAATACCTGAACCAGGTGCAGTCACGCCTGCCGGCCCAGGCGCGCGCCGCGCTCGGCCCGGATGCCACCGGCGTGGGCTGGGTGTTCGAGTACGCCCTGGTGGACCGCAGCGGCAAGCACGACCTGGCGCAGTTGCGCGCCCTGCAGGACTGGTTCCTGAAGTACGAGCTGAAGGCGGTGCCGAATGTGGCCGAAGTGGCCAGCCTGGGCGGCATGGTCAAGCAGTACCAGGTGGTGCTCGATCCGGCCCGCCTGCGCGCTTACAACATCACCCACGGCAAGGCCATCGACGCCATCAAGCGCGCCAACCAGGAGGCCGGCGGCTCCGTGCTGGAGCTGGCGGAAGCGGAATACATGGTGCGCGCCTCCGGCTACTTGCGCACGCTGGAAGACTTCCGCCAGATTCCGCTCACGGCCAGCGCCGGTGGCGTGGCGGTCAGGTTGGGCGACGTTGCCAACATCCAGCTCGGGCCCGAAATGCGGCGCGGCATTGCGGAGCTGAATGGCGAAGGCGAGGTGGCGGGCGGCGTGATCGTCATGCGCTCCGGGAAGAACGCGCTGCAAACCATCGACGCCGTCAAGGCGCGTCTGGCGGCGCTGAAAGCCAGCCTGCCGCGTGGCGTGGAGATCGTGCCGGTGTACGATCGCTCCAACCTGATCCGCCGCGCGGTGGGCAACCTGGAGCAAAAGCTGGTGGAGGAGTTCATCGTGGTGGCGGTGGTGTGCGCCATCTTCCTGTTCCACCTGCGCTCCGCCCTGGTGGCCATTGTGTCGCTGCCCCTTGGCATACTGGCCGCCTACCTGGTGATGTACTACCAGGGCGTCAACGCCAACATCATGTCACTGGGCGGTATCGCCATCGCCATCGGCGCCATGGTCGATGCGGCGGTGGTCATGATCGAGAACGCGCACAAGCATATCGAGGCCTGGCGCCACCGGCATCCCGGGCGCAAGCTGGAAGGCGAGGAACACTGGCAGGTGATCGGCACTGCGGCGGCGGAAGTGGGGCCGGCGCTGTTCTTCTCGCTGCTGATCATCGTGCTGTCCTTCATCCCGGTGTTCACGCTGGAAGCGCAGGAAGGGCGCCTGTTTGCGCCGCTGGCCTTCACCAAAACCTACGCCATGGCCGCTGCGGCGGCGCTGGCCGTGACCCTGGTGCCGGTCCTGATGGGCTATATGATCCGCGGCCGCATTCCCGACGAAACAGCCAATCCGCTCAACCGCTGGCTGATTGCGCTCTACCGTCCCTTGCTCGAACGCGTGTTGCGCTGGCCGCGCGCCACCCTGCTGCTGGCAGCTGCCGTGGCGCTGCTTTCGCTCTGGCCGCTGACCCGCCTGGGCGGCGAGTTCATGCCGCCGCTGGACGAGGGCGATCTGCTGTATATGCCGTCCGCCTTGCCCGGCCTGGGTGCCGGCAAGGTGCAGCAACTGCTGCAGCAGACCGACCGCATGATCAAGACCGTACCCGAAGTGCAGAGCGTGTTCGGCAAGGCCGGCCGCGCCGAATCGGCGACCGACCCGGCGCCGCTGGAAATGTTCGAGACCACCATCCAGTTCAAGCCGCGTGAGCAATGGCGGCCCGGCATGACGCCGGACAAGCTGGTGGCGGAGCTGGACCGGGTGGTGAAAGTGCCGGGGCTGGCGAATATCTGGGTCCCGCCCATCCGCAACCGTATCGACATGCTGGCCACTGGCATCAAGAGCCCGGTCGGTATCAAGGTGTCCGGCGCCAGCCTGCAGGAGATCGACCGCATCGCGGGCGAAATCGAACGCGTGGTGCGCCCCGTGACTGGTGTATCGTCGGCCCTGGCCGAGCGCCTGAATGGCGGGCGCTATATCGACCTCGAGATCGACCGCGCCGCCGCTGGGCGTTACGGTCTGAATATCGACGAAGTGCAAAGCTTTATCGCCAGCGCGGTGGGCGGCGACAACGTGGGCGAAACCGTGGAGGGGCTGCAGCGCTTCCCGATCAATGTGCGCTACCCGCGCGAGCTGCGCGATTCGCTGGAAAGCCTGCGCGCCTTGCCTTTGCTGACGGAGCGCGGCGCGCAACTGCGCCTGGGCGACGTGGCGGCGGTACGCATCAGCGACGGCCCGCCCATGCTGCGCAGCGAAAATGCGCGCCTGTCCGGCTGGGTCTATGTGGATATCCACGGTCGCGACTTGCGTTCGGCGGTGTGGGAAATGCAGCAGGCCGTGGCGGCCAAGGTGAAGCTGCCGGCTGGCTACGCCGTTTCCTGGTCGGGCCAGTTCGAGTACCTGGAGCGGGCAACGGCGCGCCTGCAGGTGGTGGTGCCTGCTACCCTGCTGATCATCTTCGTGCTGCTGTACCTGACCTTCCGCCGCGCCGACGAGGCGGCGCTGATCATGGCCACCTTGCCGTTTGCGCTGGCCGGCGGCGTGTGGCTGCTGTGGGCTTTGGACCACAACCTGTCGGTGGCCACCGGCGTTGGCTTTATTGCGCTGGCTGGCGTGGCGGCGGAATTCGGCGTCATCATGCTGCTCTACCTGAAGCACGCCTGGGAGGCGCGCCTGGCGGCCGGGCAGGGCGGTGAAGCGGCGTTGCTGGACGCGATCCGCGAGGGCGCCGTGCTGCGCGTGCGGCCCAAGGCCATGACGGTGACCGTGATCGTGGCCGGCCTGGTGCCGATCATGTGGGGCGCTGGCACCGGTTCGGAAATCATGCAGCGCATCGCTGCACCCATGGTGGGGGGAATGCTGTCGGCGCCCCTGCTGTCGCTGTTTGTTGTGCCGGCAGCGTATTTGATCATCCGGCGCCGCACAGTGTAAGCTGCGCCTGTATTTCTTTTTGGAGAACGTATGAAAGCATTTTTTGCAACCTTGCTGGCGGCGCTCTGCCTGTCCGGCGCGCCTGCGATGGCGCAGCATAGCGACCACGGGCAGCCGGCCGCCAGCACGGTGACCGATACCACCGATGGCGAGATCCGCAAGGTGGACAAGCCTAGCGGCAAGCTGACCATCAAGCATGGCGAATTGAAGAACCTGGGCATGGGCGGCATGACCATGGTGTTCAAGGTGAAGGACGCAGCCATGCTGGACAAGGTGCAGGCCGGCGACAAGGTGCGCTTCACCGTGGACAAGACGATGACGGTCACCGCCATCGAGCTAGCCAAGTAAGTGTATTTACGCCGTGCGGGCGAACTCGATGCGCTGTTTGCGCGGGTTCGGCCGCACGATGTGCTCCAGTGGCAGCACAGTCGATTGCTTGATTTTTTTGAGCGCGATATTCGACTTTACGTTGACCACGCCGGGCAGCAGTAGCAGCTCTTTCATCATCAAATCTGCAAACGAGGCCAGGTCGTGCGATACCACGCGCGCCACATAGTCCGCCTCGCCCGTCACGGAAAAGCACTCCATTACCTCCGGCACGTCGCGGATCGCCTGTTCGAAGGCGTCGCCGCGCTTTTCGCCATGCCGGTCGAGGGTGATGTGGACGAAGGCCATCACGTCCAGCCCCACCGCGCCCGGCTCCAGCACCGCCGCATAGTGGTCGATAATGCCCGCCTCGCGCAGGCGCTGCACGCGGCGGCCGACCTGCGAGACCGACAGGTGCAGGATGTCGGCCAGGGCGGCGTTGGTGGCCTCGCCGTTGCGTTGCAGTTCGTTGAGCAGGGAAAGGTCGTGGCGGTCGACGGTAATCATGGTGAATATCCTATTTCGTGCGCAAAACGCGCATGATAAGCGTGTTCTATGGCGCACTATGCGCAAAAAATCCAGAATCGGTGCGTAGTATATCCGGTATCCATTTCATTTCCGGAGACAGCAAAAATGACCGAATCTTTGTGGGACAACCCGATGGGCACCGACGGCTTCGAATTCATCGAATACGCCGCACCTGATCCAGTCGCCATGGGCAAGACGTTCGAAGCGATGGGCTTTACCGCCGTCGCGCGCCACCGCAGCAAGGACGTGACCCTGTATCGCCAGGGCGAAATCAACTTCCTGCTGAACGCTGAACGCGACTCCTTCGCGCAGCGCTTCGCCGAATTGCACGGCCCGTCCGTGTGCGCGATTGCCTTCCGCGTTAAAGACGCCGCCTACGCCTACAAGCGCGCGCTGAAGCTGGGCGCCTGGGGTTTTGAAAGCAAAGTCGGTCCGATGGAGCTGAACCTGCCGGCCATCAAAGGCATCGGCGACTCGCTGATTTACTTCGTTGACCGCTGGAGCGGCAGCAGCGCGATCAGCATTTACGATGTGGACTTCGAGCCGATTCCCGGCGTGGACCAGAACCCGAAAGGCCACGGCCTGACCTACATCGACCACCTGACGCACAATGTGCACCGTGGCCGCATGGGCGAATGGGCGGAGTTCTACGAGCGCCTGTTCAACTTCCGTGAAGTGCGCTATTTCGACATCGAAGGCCAGGTCACCGGCGTGAAATCGAAGGCTATGACCAGCCCTTGCGGCAAGCTGCGCATCCCGATCAACGAGGAAGGCACCGACCGCGCTGGCCAGATCCAGGAATACCTGGACGCGTATCGCGGCGAAGGCATCCAGCATATCGCCATGGGTAGCGATGAATTGTTCTCGACCGTGGACAAGCTGCGCGCCGCCGGTGTGAAGCTGCTCGACACCATCGACACTTACTATGAGCTGGTGGACCGCCGCATCCCGGGTCATGGCGAATCAGTGCAGGCGCTGCGCGACCGCAAGATCCTGATCGACGGCAAACCGGGCGACCTGCTGCTGCAGATCTTCTCCGAAAACCAGTTGGGCCCAGTGTTCTTTGAGTTCATCCAGCGCAAAGGCAACCAGGGCTTCGGCGAGGGCAACTTCAAGGCCCTGTTCGAGTCGATTGAACTGGACCAGATGCGCCGTGGCGTGCTGACCGCCTAATTTGCTTAGAGCAGGCCGGCCATCCTGATGATGATGCCGAGGATGGCCGTGCCGTAAGTCAGTGCAATGCCGATCAGCCAGCAATTCATTTTTGCTTGCTCGCGGCGCAGTTCTTCAATGCCTTGGCGCAGCTCGGCAAAGCCTTGGTCCGTGTGGTCCCTCAGCTCAGCCAGGCCACGGTCGGTGTGATCGCGTAGCTCAGCCAGGCCACGGTCGGTATGATCGCGCAGCTTTTCCAGTCCCTCGTGCAGACGAGTCAGCTCGTGGTGCGTGAGCCGGAACAGTTCATCGTGTGCATCCACCTTCGCCTTTAGACTTGCAATATGTTCCCCGTGGTCCATGGTTCCTCCGCATTTTTCCCCTACTGTGCAGCAGGGTGCGGAGGGCCGTATTGACATAGGACAGGCGAGTGGCGCGAAAGTTCCCGGAAATTTAGTGGGCCATCAGCACCGGCAGCGGTGACGTTGCCAGGATGGTACGGGTGGCGCCGCCCAGCATCATTTCGCGGAAGCGGCTATGGCCGTAGGCGCCCATCACCAACAGGTCGCATTCCATTTCCTGGCCGATGGCGATAATAGCCGCGCCCGGATCGACCGCTTCCGGCCGACGCAGAACCTCGACCCGCACGCCGTGGCGTGCCAGGTAGAGCGCGATATCCGCGCCCGGTTCCTCACCCAGCACTTCCACGCTTCCGCCCAGGATCGCCAGGGTCACACGCTCGGCGCTGCGCAGCAAGGGCAGGGCGGCGGTGACGGCCTTGGCCGCTTCCACGCTGCCATTCCACGCCACCAGCACCCGCTTGCCGATGACCGGGAAGCGGCCTTCGCTCGGCACCAGCAGCACAGGGCGGCCGCAATTCAGCACCACATAATCCGGCAAGTCCGGCAGCAGGTTGCCCTCGCCGCTATCGGATGGCCGCACCTGGCCCAGTACTACCAGGTCCGCATAGCGCGCCTGCAGGCACAAGCCCGAATACTCTTCATCATTACTGCTGCGTACCTCGCGCGAGGTCACGCCGTGGCGCTCGGCCAGGGTATCGAAGCGGGCCAGGTCCTGCTGCACGCGCAGCTTGGCGCGCTGCAGGTAGTCGGCCATGAACACGCCGCTACCCTCATATGAACGCCCCGCCAGCATGGTGCGTGGCATGCCTGTCATGGCGGCGCCCACCAGGTGAGCCTCCTCGCGCAAGGCCAGCGCAGACGCCAGGGCAATACGGGCTTCAAGATTGGGGGCCTGGTCGACATGAACCACGATGGTCTGGTAAGACATGGTTTCCTCCTGCGTTGATGTTAGCTCCAGTCTGCACCCTGGGGCGGGGCGCGATCCATGACCTGGATCAACCAAATTCTCGCAGGCGAGCGCATTGCAGCATCGCTTGCTATAATCGCAGCGTTATGAATATCCGGCGCTTCCTCGTCATCCTGCTGCTTATGCTGCTTCCGGTCCAGGTCACCCTGGCGGCGGCCGATAGCTGCTGCCTGGCCGCCAAGGTTACGCAGGCCAGCGAGCACGCGGGCGCTGCGACGGACGATGCAGGCGACGCTGCTTCCTGCTGCACCGGTTGCGACTTCTGCCACCACTCCCATGCGCCGTTCGTCGTGACGGTTGAGGAACGCAAGCCGCTCGCCGTATCGATCGCCCCGGTGCAACCGCCGCAGCCACCGATCTATTCCTTTATACCGGATCTCCCCCCGCGTCCCAACTGGCTCTTGTGATTGACCCGGCTGCCCCGTGCAGCCGTTCCGTTTCAATCATCAAGGAGCAATATCGTGAAAAGACTTTGCATCCCCTTGCTGGCGGCCGCCTGCCTGGCCCCCGCATGGGCGCAACCAACGTTGACCCTTGCCGATGCGCTGCACAAAGCGCGGCAGGACAACCCTGAACTGAAGGTGCTGGAACTGGAAGCCGGCGCTGTGGAAGCCGCCGGCCGACAGGCCGCGCTACGACCCAATCCCTCGCTGGAATATGTGCGTGAAGGCCGCGCCAGCAAGGGCGGCACCGCCACCGTGCAATTGGCCATTCCGCTCGAACTGGGCGGCAAGCGCGCCGCCCGAATGGACGCCGCCCGCAGCGGCAATCGCGCCGCCGCAGCCGAACTGGCGGCGGGCCGCGCGCGCATCGAGGCCGAAGTGGCCGCAGCTTTCCACGCCGCCTACCTGGCGCAGGAGCATGTGGTGCTGGCGGCACAAGTGAGCGAGAGCGGACGCCGCTCCAGCGATGCGGCCGCGCGCCGGGTCCTGGCCGGCAAGGTATCGCCGGTGGAAGAGGCGAGGGCGCGCGTGGCGGAAGCCAACTGGCGCATCGAAGGCGTGGGCGCACAAAAAGAGCTGGACGAAGCACGCATCAAGCTGGCCAGCCTGCTCGGCGGTGATCCGCGCCTGATCGGCACGCTGGCAGCCCCCGGCGCACCCGAGGCCTCCGCCCTGCAACTGGAAACCCTGCTGGACGCCGCTCCCGCGATCGAACGCGCCGCCGCCGAAGTGGAAGCCGGCAGCGCCGCGCTCAAGCTGGAACGCGCGCAAGGCGTGCCCGACGTATCCCTGATCGTCGGCAGCAAGCGTGAAGGGCCGGAGCGCGAACGCGTGCGGCAGAACATCGTCGGCCTGTCCATCCCGCTGCCCCTGTTCAATCGCAACCAGGGCGCCATCCTGGCCGCCGAACGGCGCGCCGACAAGGCCCGCGCCGAATTGGAAGCCACGCGCCTGCGCATCCGCGCCGAAGCGCTGCAAGCGCATGCCCGCATGCAGGCGGCGCTGCAGCAGGAGCGCCTGGTGCGCGCCGACGTGCTACCGGGCGCCCGCTACGCCGCCGAAGCTGCCCTGAAAGGCTTTGAAGCGGGCAAATTCAACTACGTGGAAGTGCTGGACGCCCAGCGCACCCTGGTGCAGGCGCAAGCCCAGCACCTGCGCGTGCTGTCGGACTTCTACCGCGCCAAGGCCGATCTGTCGCGCCTGGTGGGCAACCCGGATATCAAGGAACTGAAATGAATAAGCGTCAAAAGATCACCATCGCGGCCATGGTCGGCGTCGCCGCCTTGTTTGCCGGCGGCGTGCTGGCCTGGGACCGCGTCAGCGCAAGCAAGGGCGACGAGCATGGCCAGCATGAAGAGAAGGAGGCCCACGGCGCCCACGCGGCTGAAGCGGCGCATGCCGAAGTCATCCCCTTCAGCGATGCGCAAATTGCCGCCGCCGACATCCAGCTGCGCACAGCCGGCGCCACGCGGCTGGAAACCTTCGTCCGCCTGCCGGGCGAAGTAAAGCTGAACGAGGACCGCACCGCCCACGTCACCCCGCGTGTGGACGGCATCGTGCAGGAAGTACAGGCCAATCTTGGCCAGCAAGTGCGCAAGGGCGACCTGCTGGCCGTGGTGGCCAGCGCCGATGTCTCCGAGCAGCGCAGCAGCCTGGCCGCCGCCGAAAAACGCGCCGCGCTCACGCACGCCGTCTACGAGTCCGAGAAAAAGCTGTGGGAAGACAAAGTCTCCGCGCGCCAGGACTACCTGAAGGCCGAGCATGAATGGCACGAAGCCACCATCGCCGTGCAGAACGCGCGCCAGAAGCTGGTGGCACTAGGCGCGACCGGCTCCGGCCGCGGCCCCTTCAACCGCCTGGAAATCCGCGCCCCGTTCGATGGCCTGATCGTCGATAAACACATCGCCGTGGGCGAAGCCGTGGGCGCGGAAACCAAGGTATTCACCGTGTCCGATTTGCGCCAGGTATGGGCCGAAGTCGTGGTGCCCGCCAAGGACCTGGAGATTGTGCGCGTCGATACCGAAGCCGTGCTGCACTCCGCTGCCTCCGACGCTGCCGCCAAAGGCAAAGTCAGTTTCGTCAGCGCCATGATCGGCGAACAGACCCGCGCCGCGCGCGCCCGCGTCGTGCTGGACAACCCCAAGCTGGCCTGGCGCCCCGGCCTGTTCGTGGACGTTGACATCGTCACCGGCTCCGCCGAAGTGCCGGTCGCCGTCGAAAAGGAAGCGCTGCAAACACTGAACGGCAGCCAGGTGGTGTTCCAGCGCGTGCCGGACGGCTTCAAGCCGGTGCCAGTCACGCTGGGCCGCTCCGACGGCAAGCTGGTGGAAATCACCGCCGGCCTGCGCAAGGACGCCCAATACGCCGCCGCCCACAGCTTCACCATCAAGGCGGAACAGGGCAAAGGCACTGCCGCCCATGAAGACTAAGGAGCGGCCATGCTAAGTAAAATCATCCAGGCCTGCATAGGCCACCGCTGGCTCGTCATGTTCGCCGTCGCCGCCATGGCGGTGCTGGGCGCGGTCAACTACAAAAAGCTGCCGATCGACGCCGTACCCGACATCACCAATGTCCAGGTGCAGATCAACACCGCTGCCGCCGGCTACTCGCCGCTGGAAGTGGAGCAGCGCATCACCTTCCCGATTGAATCGCTGATGGCCGGCCTGCCCAAGCTGGAGCAAACCCGCTCCCTGTCGCGCTACGGCCTGTCGCAGATCACCGTGGTGTTCAAAGACGGCACCGACATCCACTTCGCGCGCGCGCTGGTCAGCCAGCGCATCCAGGACGCGCGCGGCCAGCTGCCATCCGGACTGACGCCGACCATGAGCCCGATCGCCACCGGCCTCTCTGAAATCTACCTGTGGACGGTGGATGCCAAGCCCGACGCCCGCAAGCCCGACGGCAGCGCCTACACGCCGACCGACCTGCGCGAGATCCAGGACTGGATCATCAAACCGCAGCTGCGCAACGTCCCCGGCGTCACCGAAATCAACTCCATCGGCGGCTACGACAAGGAGTACCTGGTCGCGCCCACGCCGGCCAAGCTGGCATCGTATGGCCTGAACCTGTCGGACGTGGTGACAGCGCTGGAACGCAACAACGGCAACGTCGGCGCCGGCTACATCGAGAAGGAAGGCGAACAATACCTGCTGCGTGCACCGGGCCAGGTGAAATCGGTGGCCGACATCGGCAATATCGTCGTCGCCACCATCGACGGCGTAGCCGTGCGCATCACCGACATCGCCACGGTCGGCATCGGCGCCGAACTGCGCACCGGCGCCGCCACCCGCAACGGACGCGAAGTGGTCCTCGGCACCGTCTTCATGTTAATTGGAGAAAACAGCCGCGCCGTCTCGCAAGCGGTCGACGCCAAGATGGTCGACATCAACCGCAGCCTGCCGGCCGGCGTCAGCGCCACGCCTGTCTACAACCGCACCGTGCTGGTTGAAAAAGCCATCGACACCGTCAAGCGCAACCTGCTGGAAGGCGCCGTGCTGGTGATCGGCGTGCTGTTCCTCTTCCTCGGCAACCTGCGCGCCGCCCTGATCACCGCCATGGTGATCCCCCTGTCGATGTTGTTCACCTTCACCGGCATGGTCGCCAACAACGTCAGCGCCAACCTGCTTAGCCTGGGCGCGCTCGACTTCGGCATTATTGTCGACGGCGCCGTGGTCATTGTCGAAAACTGCGTGCGGCGCCTGGCGCACGCGCAGCAACTGGCCGGACGCCCGCTCACGCGCGACGAACGTTTCGCCGAAGTCTTCGCCGCCGCGCACGAAGCACGCCGGCCGCTGTTGTTCGGCCAATTGATCATCATGATCGTCTACCTGCCGATCTTCGTCCTGTCCGGCATCGAAGGCAAAATGTTCCACCCGATGGCCTTCACCGTGGTCGCCGCCCTGCTGGGCGCCATGCTGCTGTCGATCACCTTCGTGCCCGCCGCCGTCGCCCTGTTCATGACTGGCAGCGTGCGCGAAGGGGAAGGGCGCCTGATGCACGCCGCCAAGCAGCGCTACGGCGCCTGCCTGGACTACGTGATGGCCAACCGCCCCGTGGTGTTCACCGCCGCCGGCCTGGTGCTCGCGCTATCCGTGTTGCTGGGCGCCCGCCTCGGCACCGAATTCGTGCCCAACCTGAACGAAGGCGACTTCGCCGTGCTCACGGTGCGCATCCCCGGCACCGGCCTGGCGCAATCGGTGCAGATGCAGCAGCAGATCGAAAAGACCCTGATCGCCAAATTCCCCGAGATCGCCACCGTGTTCGCCCGCACCGGCACCGCCGAAATCGCCTCCGACCCCATGCCGCCCAGCATATCGGACGGCTACATCATGCTGAAACCGGAGCAGGACTGGCCCAAGCCAAAGCGCAGCCGCGAACAGCTGCTGGCCGCCATCCGCAGCACGCTGGAACAACTGCCCGGCAACAGCTATGAATTCAGCCAGCCGATCCAGTTGCGCGTAAACGAGTTGATATCCGGCGTGCGCAGCGACGTCGCGGTGAAAGTGTTCGGCGACGATTTGGAAGTGCTGAACGCCAAAGCCGCCGAAGTCGGCGCCATCCTGGAAAAGATCCCCGGCGCCAGCGGTGTCAAGGTTGAACAGACCACCGGCCTGCCGATGCTGCAGATCCAGGTCGACCGCGAACGCGCCGCCCGGCTCGGCCTCAACATCGCCGAAGTGCAGGAACTGATCGCCACCGCCACCGCAGGGCGCGAAGCCGGCGCCATGTTCGAAGGCGACCGCCGCTTCGACATCGTGGTGCGCCTGCCGGAAGCGCTACGCTCCGACATCGAACTGCTGAAACGCCTGCCGGTGCCGCTGCCCAAGCGCGAAGGCGCACGCCCGAGTTTCGTCACGCTCGCCGAAATCGCCAGCTTCGACACCGCGCCCGGCCCCAATCAGCTAAGCCGCGAACAAGGCAAACGGCGCGTGGTGGTCACGGTAAACATGCAGGAGCGCGACATCGGCTCCTTCGTCAGCGAAGCGCAGCAAGCGATTTTGAAAGGCGTGAAGCTCCCCGCCGGCTACTGGCTGGCGTGGGGCGGACAATTCGAAAACCTGCAGAACGCCGCGCAGCGCCTGAAGGTGGTGGTGCCCGCCTCGTTGGCATTGGTGTTCGCGCTGCTGTTCCTGATGTTCAACAACGCCAGGGACGGCGCCTTGGTCTTCACCGGCATCCCCTTCGCGTTGACGGGCGGGATATTCGCGCTGTGGCTGCGTGACATACCGATGTCGATTTCCGCAGCGGTCGGCTTCATCGCGCTCTCCGGCGTGGCGGTGCTGAACGGATTGGTGATGATCGCCTTCATCCGCAGCCTGCGCGAGCAAGGCAAGCCCCTGGCCGAAGCCGTGCGCGAAGGCGCGCTGGTCAGGTTGCGCCCCGTGCTGATGACAGCCCTGGTCGCATCACTCGGCTTCGTCCCGATGGCCATCGCCACCGGCACCGGCGCCGAAGTCCAGCGCCCATTGGCCACGGTCGTGATCGGCGGCGTCCTCTCCTCCACCGCCCTGACCCTGCTGCTGTTGCCGCTGCTCTACCAGCTCGCCTACACCAAACTCAGGGTCAAATTCGGGGTCAGGTCTGACAATCGGACAGGCGGCACACACCTTTGACCTACCTCAAGCCGGGGCATCTAAAACTCTGGTAGCAATTGCATCCCAAATAGAAAGTCCGCATCTAGCGGACTTTCTTCTTAGGCGTATTGAGATTTATCAATCGAACGGGTTTGGTGTCCGAATGTCAGACCTGACCCCGAATTTTGCCAATGCTTGAGCTTGGTTTGGTACTCCAGCATTGACTGGTGCTTGACCGGGCCGTAACCGCGCACTTCCTGCGGCATGCGGGCCAGCTCCACTGCGGCCGGGTAGCGCGTGGCGTCGAGTTGCGCGCATTCTTGCTCGATCAATTGCGTGAACTGGGCGATCATGGCGCGTTCGCTGCGGCGTTCTTCGGTGTAGCCGAAGACGTCGAGGGCGCTGCCGCGCAGGCCTTTGGCGCGCGACAGCAAACGCATGGCGCTGAAGATCCAGGGGCCGAACTTGCGCTTGCGCGGGCGGCCCGTGGCGGGGTCGATGCGCGATAGCAGCGGTGGCGCGAGCCAGATCGAGACCTTGCCGTGGTCGGAGAATTGGGCGGCGAGGCTGGCGCGGAATTCTTCGCTGCCGTACAGGCGGGCGACTTCGTATTCGTCTTTGTAGGCCATCAGGCGGTGGGCGCTGATGGCGACGTTGCGGGCGAATTCCTGTTGGCCGGGGGCGGCGCGTGCTTCGGCTTCGGCGGCGCGCGCTACCAGGGCGCGGTAGCGTTCGGCGTAGGCGGCGTCCTGGTAGGCGGTGAGGTCGGCGCTGCGCGTTGCGATCAGTTCGTCCAGGCTTTGTTCGCTCAGCACCACGGCGGTCGGTGCCTTGCGCACGCGTTCCAGCAGGCCGGGGTTGCAGGCGGCGATACGGCCCCATTTGAAGGCGCTCAGGTTGAGGGGGACGGCGGCGCCATTCAGCTCGATCGTGCGTTGGATGGCTTGCAGCGATAGCGGCACCAGGCCGTGCTGCCAGGCGAAACCTAACATCAGCGTGTGCACCACGACGGTGTCGCCGAACAGGGCTTGGGCCAGGGCGTTGGCGTGGAGGGTGTGGAAGCGGCCTTCCTGGCAGCGTTGCTTGATCCGTGCGCGCATCAGCGCGACGGGCTGGATGGCGTCGCGTTGGCGGACGATTTGCGCGGTGGGGGTTTCGTCGAGGTTCAAGACGGCGGCGCTGCGCGTCGGCGACAGGCGGGCGGCGTTGTCGGCGGCGGCGGCCACCACCATGTCGGCGCCGAGCAGCAAGTCGGCGGCGCCCTGGCCGATCCTAACGGCGCTGATCTGGCCGGCGTCGCTGGCCAGGCGTACCTGGCTGACCACGGCGCCGTTCTTCTGCGCGAGGCCGGTGAAGTCGAGCACCGTGGAGGCTTTGCCTTCGACGTGGGCGGCGCCGCCCAGCACGGCGCCGGTGGTCAGCACGCCGGTGCCGCCGATGCCTGCGACAACGACGTTGAAGGGGCGGTCCAGCACGGGCACTTGCGGTGTCACCAGGGCGGCGGAGAGTTCGGCTTCCAGCGTTTGCAGGCGTTCGGTTTCGGGCTTGCGCAGGCGCGGGCCTTCGATGTCGATGAAGCTGGGGCAGAAGCCGCTGACGCAGGAGTAGTCTTTGTTGCAGGCGTTCTGGTTGATCTTGCGCTTGCGGCCGTAGGCGGTTTCCAGCGGTTCGACGGAGATGCAGTTCGATTGCACGGAGCAGTCGCCGCAGCCTTCGCAGACGCGTTCGTTGATGAACAGGCGGCGGTCGGGGTCGGGCATGGCTTTGCGCTTGCGGCGGCGGCGCTTCTCTGCGGCGCAGGTCTGTTCGTAGACGATGGCGGTGACGCCGGCCGCTTCGCGCAGCGTGCGTTGCACGGCATCGAGTTCGCTGCGGTGGTGGATGGCGGTGCCGGCGGCGAGGCCGTTGTCATTGGCGCTGTGCCAGCGCTCGGGATCGTCGGAGACCAGCACAATGCGCGCGACGCCTTCGGCATGGAGTTGGCGTGTGATGCGTGCGGGGTCGATCACGCCTTCCGCTGCCTGGCCGCCGGTCATGGCGACGGCGTCGTTGTACAAAATCTTGTAGGTGATGTTGGTGCCGGCCGCCACGGCGGCGCGGATGGCGAGCAGGCCGGAGTGCTGGTAGGTGCCGTCGCCCAGGTTCTGGAAGATGTGGCCGGTGCCGGAGAACGGTGCGGCGCCCACCCATTGCAGGCCTTCGCCGCCCATTTGCGAGAAGGTGCTGGTCTTCAGTTCGGGCTGGGCCAGCGACATGACGTGGCAGCCGATGCCGCCGCCGGCAATCGAGCCTTCCGGGGTCTTGGTGGAGCTGTTGTGCGGGCAGCCGGAGCAGAAGTATGGGGCGCGCACGGGGATCACGGCGGCCGGCACGGGTACGGCGGCGGCGTCCAGCATCGCCAGGCGTTCGCGCAGCAGCGGCAGGGCGTCGCCGAAGCGGCGGGCCATGGCGCGGGCGACGATCAGTGGGGTGAACTCGGAGATTTCGGGCAGCAGCACGGCGCCGTCGCTGTCGGTCTTGCCGGTGATGCGGGGGCGCACGGCCAGGCCGTACAGGGCGTCTTTCAGCTGGGTTTCGACGTTGGCGCGCTTTTCTTCGATGACCAGCACTTCTTCATGGCCGGCGGCGAAGGCGCTGGCGCCGTCGGTTTCCAGCGGCCAGCTCATGGCGACCTTGTAGAGGGAGATGCCGATGCCGGCCAGGTCGTCGCGCGTCAGCTGCATGTCGTCCAGCGCTTGCATGAAGTCCTGGTGCGCCTTGCCGACGGTGATGATGCCGAAGCGGCGCTGCGGGGCGGCGATGATGCTGCGGTCGATGCCGTTGGCGCGTGCCCAGGCCCGGGCGGCCGGCAGGCGTTCTTCCAGCAGGCGGCGTTCCAGTTCGGCGCGTTGGGCGGGCCAGGCCAGCTTGGGGTCCCAGTTCAGGCCATGCGGCGGCAGCACGAGGTCCGGCGTGTGCCAGTTGGGCAGGGCGTCGAGCGTCACGGTGGCGGCGGTTTCCACTACTTCGGCGATGGTCTTCAGGCCGACCCACAGGCCGCAGTAGCGCGACATGGCGATGCCGGCCAGGCCCAGTTCCATCACTTCGCGCACATTGGCCGGCTGCAGCACGGGGATCGAGGCGGCGTGGAAGATGCCGTCGGTCTGGTGCGGGTACATCGACGATTGCGCGGCGTGGTCGTCGCCGGAGACGGCCAGCACGCCGCCCAGGGCGGAGGTGCCGATGATGTTCGCGGTGCGGAACACGTCGCCGGTGCGGTCCACGCCGGGGCCTTTGCCGTACCAGATTCCGAACACGCCGTCGACCTTGGTGTCGCCGTAGGCTTTGTGCATCTGCGCGCCCCACAGCGCGGTGGCGGCCAGGTCTTCGTTCAGGCCAGGCTGGAACACGATGTCGTGCTCGGCCAACTGCTTGGAGGCTTTCCATAATTGCTGGTCGTAGGCGCCCAGCGGCGAGCCGCGGTAGCCGGAGACCAGCCCGGCCGTCTTCAGTCCGGCGGCCAGGTCGCGGCGGCGTTGCAGCATGGGCAGTTGGACCAGGGCCTGAATGCCGCTGAGGAACATGGTGTCTTGCATGGTGGGGTGTCTCGTTGTGGTTTTTTAGTGCCAAAATCTTAAGGCAAGGCCTTGAGCGAATGTCGCTGAAATCGCCAGTGATTTATGCGATCATTAGTCGAAATTAACTATTAAAGCTAAAAACCATGGTGAATTTCACTAGTGAGGCTGGGCCGGACAAGACGGACCGCAAAATCATGCAGTTGCTGGCGCGCGATGGCCGCATGGCCTGGAGCGAGCTGGCGGAGAAGATCGGGCTGTCGCTGACGCCGACTTTGCGCCGGGTGCGCCAGTTGGAGGAGGGCGGCTATATCAAGGGCTATGTGGCGCAGTTGGATGAGGGGCGGCTGGCGGGCAAGGTCAGCGTTTTCGTTGCGGTGACCCTGGTGAACCAGTCGGAGGAGGTGATCCAGCGCTTTGAGGAGCAGATTGCGCTGTCGCCGGAGGTGATGAGCTGTTTCCTGATGACGGGGGATGCCGATTACACCTTGCGCGTGGTGGTGCCGGACCTGGATGGCTACCAGCATTTCCTGACCCGCACGCTGACCCGCATTCCGGGCGTGGCCCACATCAAATCGAGCATTGCATTAAAACAAGTTTTGATGCGACCTTCACCACTACTGTAACCATATGTGCAACCCTTAGTTACATTCCCTTACAAACACCAACATGCGCACGCTTGAATTATCATGTGCAGATGCAGCAAACTCTCGGGGCTTTACGAGTTTCATTGGGAGGAGGCCACATGCAAATCGAGCGAGTACCATCTTTATTGCAAGACGTGGCGGACATCAGGAACTGGCTGGTCCAGCATATTCCCCTGTCGGGTTCGATGGTGGGCTATGACCTTTTCCTGAAAATTGGCAACGATTGTTTCAACGACAATGCACTGACATTGGGCGAACTCTGCAAGGGTTTGCCGTATTCCGAATCCGAAGTCCGGCAAGGCGTTGCCGGCATGGTCCAGGCGGGGCTGCTGGAAGCACTGGCCGACAGCGCCAGTGATAGCGTGCGGATCGTGCCGACGCAGCATTTCATGGATTTGCTGAAGCAGTACCAGTCCAAGTTCGAGAGCGTATTCATTCCGCGCAAGGAATTGCGCCTGCGCCAGTTGTATGCGGACGTGCATGACCAGCGCCTGCATCATCTGGTCGAAACCATGTACGACCATTTCCACGACATGGGCTGGGTCCACCTGCACAAATACGGTGCGGTGTGCTTCCTCATGGCGTCGCTGGTGCGGCGTATCGCCACCGCTTATGGCTTCAAGGCGCGGGTGGAGTTTTGCCACGCTTCCATCTCGACCAGGGAGTTTGATTTCCAGCTTGGTTCGCCGGGTTATGCGGCGCCGGGCCAGATCGAGGGCCATGCTGTCTGCGTGATCGAGGATGCGGTGCTGGTGGACTTTGCGCTCAGCTCCGTGCGGCGCAACCTGCGGCGTGATTTCTATTGGGGCATCGCGGCCGAATATGCGCCGCACAATGAAGTCATGGCGCGCATCGATTTGCCCGATGCGGGCAAGGTCACCTGGAAGAACGACTGGCAAACCCCGGACGGCCCGGGCGAACTCGCCAAGTACGAACTGATGGTGGAAGAACTGTTCAAGGAATTCGTCGCGCGCTTCGGCTAAAGTTGTTAACGGTTTCTGTGGAAAAGTCTGTTAACAAGGAAACGCATGGCGCGCTAAGTCGCTGATTCGATGGCGAATAATTGCGCTGCACATTTTTCAGTCAACTCAGCCTGCCAAAGGTGAGAAAGATCCACGCGGCGGCTATCACCACCATGCCTGCCATGGTCAGGCAGGACCAGGTAAAGAAGTAGGCCGACACCATGGTGGCCTGCAGCGCGCGCTCAAACAGGAAGCCGAGGCCGAAGTCGAAGGTGGCCATTACCGTCCAGCGCCGGAAGTAGATCGGCAGGTAGCGGCTCATATACTTGTTGTGCTGTAGGGCGGCGTGGCGTTCGAATACATTGCGCGCTGCGCTCACATCTTTGAACAGCCAGTCGAAGAAGATAAAGCGGTAGAGCAGGGTGCGGAAAGGCAGCGCGTCGGTGGTCATGAGCGTCTCCCAAGGGTGGCTGCTTACATGATATAGATTTTCCCTCATTTGGGGATTGCGCCATGGCGGACTATTTACGCGGCAGCTGCCTGTGTGGCGGCGTGGCCTACAAAGCAGACAAGAAGTCCCTGCGTGGCGCCAGCCATTGCTACTGCCATATGTGCCAGAAGCAGCATGGCGCGGCGTCCGGCAGTTACGCCAATGTGGCCAGCGCGGGTTTCAGCTATGAGAGGGGCGCGGACCTGGTGCAGGAGTACCGCTCTTCCGACCATGGGCGGCGCGGCTTTTGCAAGGTGTGCGGCTCCACGCTCACCTGGCGCAGCACGGAAACGCCGGACCGCATCGCCGTCACCCTCGGCACCATGGAGCCCGAATACGCCGGCCAGGTGCAGCACGAGCTGCATGCGGAATCCAAACCGCGCTGGTTGCCTACTGCTTGATGTAGTAGAACAGCGCTTGTATTTCCTCTTCGCTGAAGCCGGCCTGGCGCCGCGCTTCGATGTTGAAGGGGCCGCGCACCGTGGCTTTGTACTGCACCACCAGTTCGCTATAGGTCGCGATCGGGTCCAGCCCGCGCAGGCCGCACAGGTAGCCGTACCAGCGGTTGCCGATTTCCACATGGCCGATTTCATCGCGCAGGATGATGTCAAGGATGGCTGCGGCGGCCTCGTCGCCGGCTTGCGCCAGCTTGGCGCGCAGCGGCGGAATCGCGTCCAGGCCGCGTGCTTCCAGGGTGCGCGGCACCAGGGCCATGCGCGCCATGGCGTCGCCGCTGGTCTTGGATACCATTTCCCACAGGCTGTCGTGGGCGGTGTAGTCGCCGTAGGCGCTGCCCAGCGTGAGCAGGTGCGCCGCCAATAGCGAGAAGTGGTAAGCCTCCTCGCGCGCCACGCGCAGCCAGTCGCTGTAGTACTGCGCCGGCAGCTGGGGGAAGCGCCACATGGCGTCCAGCGCCAGGTTGACCGCGTTGAATTCAATATGCGCCAGCGCGTGCACCAGCATGGCGCGGCCTTCCACCGTGGTCATGGAGCGCCGCCCGACCAGGCGCGGCGCCACCAGCTCGGGACGCGCAGGGCGGCCGGGGATGGCGGCTTCCGTTGCGGCCAAGAGGGCGCTGGTATCGAGCGTTAGCGTTCCCGCATCCCAGGCTGCGCCCATGGCTGCCACGGCGGCAGTCTTGGCGGCGGGATCGGGTTCAAGCAGGCATCGCAGCGCAAGGCTGCGGAGTTCGGACTGTACTTGCATTGCTGCGTTGCCGGCGACCGTTAGTTGTAATGCTGATAGACGCGGGTCGAGCCGTCCGGCATCACCAGCAGCACATCGTAAGGGTCTTTGCGCGGACCTTCCATGCCCGGCGAACCAAGCGGCATGGCCGGCACCGCCAGTCCCTTCGCTTTCGGCTTGGCGGCCAGCAGGCGTTTGATGTCGGCGGCCGGCACGTGGCCCTCGATCGCATAGCCTTCCACCACCGCCGTGTGGCAGGAACCCAGGCGGTCCGGGATGCCCATTTTCTCGCGCGTGTCAGACGGGTTCTCGACGTTGTGCGCATCGACCTTGAAGCCGGCCGCGCGCAAATGTTTGACCCATCCTTCGCAACAGCCGCAGCTCGCGCTCTTGTAGACGTTGATGACTGGCGTGGCGGCCATGGCCAGCACGGGCATGGCCAGCATCGCGGCCAAAAGTGTTTTACGGATCTTCATGTCCCGCATGTTGCCACAAGCCGCGCCCGGGCGGGCATGACCTGGATCAAAATCCGCTATCCGTGCCTATTGCCTCATGGCATAATTGGTTTAGTTCTTAATAATATAAATAAATTATTCATGAATGCAATTAAGTTTGTGGCAGCCCTACTGACCCTTGGCGCCAGCATCGCGAGCGCCGCACCGCAGCCGACCGGCATGTGGGATACCCTGGTCGGCGTCAAGTACGCCAAGGCCCGTAAGGAAGTGATCGACGCCGGCTGGCGTCCCGACCACCGCAACGCGGGCACCGAATGGGAGCGCCAGCTGCAAGGCCAGTTCCCTGAACTGCGCTCGTGTGAAGCGGCCAGCGGCCACTGCACGCACTACTTCGTATCCTACGACGGCACCTGCCTGAAAGTCGTGACCGAAGGCGAGACTGTCGCCGGCTTCCGTGTACGCAGCGTGCAACAGGCTTGTCCGAAGCAGCAGTAATGTCCTTCACCTTGCGTCAGGCGGTGGCGGCCGATATGGCCGAAATCATGCGCCTGGAACGCGCCGGCTTTGCGCAAGCCATCCAGGAAACCGAGCACACTTTCGCCGAGCGCTTGCGCGCCGCGCCGCAAGGCTGCTGGGTGCTGGCCGGCGAAGCGGGGCGCTTGTACGGCTACCTGTGCGCCGAGTTCTGGCCGCTGCAGCCGGTTGTCGATGCGGCCCGCTTCGCGCGCGACCACGCCGCAGCCGACACGCACGACGCCAACGGCGAAGAGGTCTATGTCTCCTCCATGGTGGTCGATCCGGCCACGCGCGGCACCGGCTGGGGGCGCCGCCTGTTCCGCGCCGCGCTGGCCGAAATGTTCGCCCGCCATCCGCGCCTGCGCAGCAGTATCCTGATCGTCAACCCGGAGTGGGACGCGGCGCGCCGCATCTACCGTGCCGAGGGTTTCAGCGAGATCGGCGAGATCGCGGCTTACTTTGCCGCCAGCGACGGCACACAGCTGCCCGCAATCGTGATGCGCCGTCCGCAGACTTGAGCGCATAATGGTCGCCATGCGAGTTGCGACCTTCAACATCAACGGAATCGGCGCCCGCCTGCCCGCGTTGCTGCAATGGCTGGAAGAAACCCAGCCTGACGTGGCCTGCCTGCAGGAGCTGAAAGCGCCGCAAGAGAAATTCCCCGAAGCGGCCATCAACGATGCCGGCTACGGCGCCATCTGGCACGGCCAGAAAAGCTGGAACGGGGTCGCCATCCTCGCGCGCGGCAGCACGCCGCAAGAGGTGGGACGCGGCCTGGCCGGCGACCCGGAGGATGCGCAAAGCCGCTATATCGAAGCGATGGTGGGCGAATTGATGGTGTGTTGCCTCTACCTCCCCAACGGCAACCCCGCGCCCGGCCCCAAGTTCGACTACAAGCTTAAATGGTTCGAGCGCCTGATCGCGCGCGGCGCGGAGCTGGTGCAATCGCCCACGCCCGTCATCATGGCCGGCGACTACAACGTCATGCCCACCGAGCTCGATGTGTACAAGCCCGAACGCTGGGTGGACGACGCCCTGTTCCGTCCCGAAACGCGCGCCGCCTTCGCCACGCTGGTGGGGCAGGGCTGGACCGACGCCCTGCGCAGCATGCACCCCGGCGAAAAGATCTACACCTTCTGGGACTACTTCCGCAATGCTTACGGCCGCGACGCAGGCCTGCGCATCGACCACCTGCTGCTCAATCCCGCGCTGGCGCCGGCGCTGCGCAAGGCCGAAGTGGATCGCGCGGTGCGCGGCCGCGAAAAACCCAGCGACCACGCACCCACCTGGGTCGAGCTGGATATGTAGTGCTATCATCCGGCGATGGAAATTTATGCCTTCCCCTTTCTCGCCCTGCTGTTTGTTGGCCTGTTCAGCCGCGAAGTCATCGCCCCCGCATCGCGTAACCAATGCGACAAGCGCTGGCAGCTCCTGGCCCTCTCGCTAGGCGGCGCCACCATCATTGTCGCCCTCGCCGTCGGCTACTTTTTTGCCGCCTCGATCCAGCGCTACGCCTGGTTGCGCGCCGGCGACGTGATGCCCGATTGGGCCGTGGGCCTGGCCAGCTTCCTGCTCACCAGCTTTGTGTTCTATTGGTGGCACCGCGCCACGCACGCCTCCGATTTGCTGTGGCGGCTGACGCACCAACTGCACCACAGCGCGCGCCGGGTCGAAGCGCTGACCGCTTTCTACGCCCATCCTTTGGACACCGCCGCCGCAGTTATCATCAGCGCTTTTTCCAGCTACCTGGTGTTGGGCGCCAGCCCGATCGCCGCCGCTGTTGCCTTGTTGCTGACCGGCGCCTTCGACCTGTTCCTGCACAGCGACCTGCGCACGCCGCGCTGGCTGGGCTACATCGTGCAGCGGCCAGAAATGCACACCGTCCACCACGCCTACGAACACCACGCGCAAAACTACGGCCTGCCGCTTTGGGACATCCTGTTCGGCACCTGGGCCAACCCCGCCGAACGACGCCAGCAGCTCGGCTTCGACGACGACAAAGCGACCCGCATCACCGACATGCTGCTGTTCCGCGATGTCCATAAGAATTAGTGGCTGACCTCTAATCTTTGCGCCTGGGCATTAACCGCGTTGTATATTGGCCTCACTCCGGAGTTCATTCGCTTGACTAACTAGAGGAGGCTGTATGCACTTTCAACGCACGCAAGAAGCAGAGCCGCTGAACCAGCTGAATATGACGCCGCTGATTGACGTCATGCTGGTCCTGATCATCATGTTGATCGTTACCATCCCCAGGGCCAACCACGTCATCGGCATGGACATGCCGCGCGGCGGCGCAGCCACGCAGACGGTGGCGCAGAACCTGGAAGTCGACTTCGACGGCACGCTCTGGTGGAATGGCACCCAGCTCGCCAACCGCGCCGCGCTCGAAGAAAAGCTCACCAAATTGACCAGCGAAGACAGCGTCCAGCTGCGCTCCAATGGCCTCGCCCCCTACAGCATTGTCGCCGGCGTATTAAGCAGCGCCCAGCGCCACGGCATCCGCAATATCGCCCTCATCGGCAACGAACGCTTCCAATAAACAATTCGGGGTCAGGTCTGGCAATCGGACAAACTATGCGCTTCGCGCATAGTTTGTCCGATTGCCAGACCTGACCCCGAATTTCAGCTAGCAGTGATTAGTTGCCGCAGCCCAGCGATTTGATGCGGTCGTGGGCTGCTTTGGCTTGTACCATGCCGTAGCCGGTCTTGTTGTCCTTGCCGGCGGTTTCCAGGTCCTTGGCGGACTTGGTCAGCGAGCTGCGGATCTGCGCGCCGGTGCAGGTCGGGAAGTAGGACCAAACCAGCGCGGCAACCGCCGATACGTGCGGGGTGGCCATGGAGGTGCCGTCGTAGAAGGCGTAGTTGGTGGCTTTCACTTCCACCGTGGCGTTCTGGCCGAGCTGGCCTTTCATCGCGGCGCCATCGACGTCGGTGGCGGTGACCGATGGGATGGTGGTGACGGTGGTGCCCAGGGTGCCACCGTACGCGCCGGCGGCATTGTTGTACACGACCGCGCCAACGCCGCCGGAGGCTTTGCAGTTGTTGACCTTGGTGGCGAAGTCGACGCTGCCGCGCTGGATCAGGCAAACCTTGCCGGACATGGCGCTGTTCACGCTGTCGCCCAGGCCGAAGTCGGCCAGCGGCGCGGTGACATTGCCTTTGGGCGAGCCGCTCATGTCGCCCGGGGCGTAGGCGGTGGCGCCCACGCTCAGCTTGGACTCGCTGCCTGCGCCCATCGGCACGGTGGACAGTACCGCAACGCCTGGGCCGGAGATTTCAACTTTGCTGTTGTACTGGGAGAAGGTGGCCCATTTATTGAACTCGTCCACCGCTGCCACCATCATCACGCTGGCGTAGCCGGCTGGGTAGGACACCACAGTGTTGCCGTCGTTGCCGGCTGCGGCGATCGACAGGATGCCTTTTGATTGCGCGGTGTCGAAAGCGCGCTGCTCGGTCTTGCTGGAGCCGCCGCCGCCGAGCGACATGGAAATCACATTGGAGCCCGCTGCCACGCATTTGTTGACGGCGCTGGCCAGGGTCGAGGAGTAGGCCCAGCCGTCCGCGCCGAAGACTTTGACGATGTGCAGTTTCAGCTTCTTGTTCGGGTTGACGCCGACCACGCCGGTGCCGCTGTTGTTGATGGCGGCGATGCTGCCGGCCACGTGGGAGCCGTGGTGGTTTTCGTCGGTGTACCACCAGCCGGTGCCGGAGTCGTATTCGCCGGTGACGACATTGCCGTTCAGGTCTTCATGGTTGCGGTCGTAGCCGGAGTCGATGATGCAGACCTTGCGGTTGCCGGCGTTGACGTCGGACAGCAGGTCGGATTGGGTGGCTTTGATACCCCACGGTACCAGTTGGCCCAGCGCGTAAGGGGTGCCGGTCGATGCCGAGGTGGTGGCGAACGGGAAGCGCTTAACGTCTTCTTCGATCTCGATCACGTTCGGGTTGTTCCTCAGGCCTTTCAGGGCCTGCACCGGGACTTCAATGGCCATGGCATCGGTGCCGAAGATTTCGTGCTTGATATTGCCCTTGGCGGAACCGATCGCCGATTTCATCTGTGCCGCTTTGCCAGGCTGGAAATGCACGATGACGCGGGTGCTGTCGTTGGCGGCGAAAGCCTGGCCGGCGGCGCCGACGGCAACCACGGCGGCCAGCATCTTGGCACCTGCAGCGATCTTGGAAACTTTGAATTGCTTCTGAACCATTGAAAATTCTCCCGACTCTAAGAATGAGTGTTTGTCCACGGCCGTTAGTTAACCGGCGCTAATTGTTTTTGCTGACGCGCAAATACTGCGTATCAAGCTGCAACTGAGTGTAGGGAGGGCGCGGCGGGAAATCTATCGAAATATCCCCCTTTGTATTCACCTGTTGAATTTCGCATACACATTTGTTAAGAATGAGACAGAAGCCCGAACTTCTGTCCCATTCTTAACATCGCGCCCGGCGATTTCCCGTATGCTGCGCGCCATGGACGACTTTATTGAAATCTACGATGGCGCCCTGACGCCGGCCCAATGCGCGCAAATCCTGGCCCGTTTTGAAGCGAGCGGCAAGGCCCTGCGCGGCAAGACGGGGCAGGGCGTGGATGTGGCGAAGAAGGATAGTTACGACCTGACCATCAGCCAGCACGCGGAGTGGAATGACGTGTCCAATCTGATGATGGCCAGCGTGCTGCGGCACCTCGCCTCCTATATGGAAAAATACCGCATGCTGCTGACCGGCGCGCTGTCGCCGCGCGTAGTGGACCCGGACAGCGGCCAGCCGGTCACCCTCAGCATCGATAATTTCGAGCGTTGCGGCACGCCCTACCTGGCCGAGTTGATCCAGTCCATGTACCGGGGCGGGCCGATCAATGTGCAGAAGTACCTGCAAAACAGCGGCGGCTACCACCACTGGCACTCGGAGATTTATCCGCAAAACGCTAGCTGCGAAACGCTGCACCGCGCCTTGCTGTTCCAGTTCTACCTGAATGATGTGGCCGAAGGCGGCGAGACCGAGTTCTACTACCAGCAGCGCAAGGTGGAAGCGCGCCAGGGACGGTTGATTATCGCGCCGGCCGGCTTCACCCACACGCACAAAGGCAATGTGGCGCGCAGCGGCGACAAATACGTCGCCACATCGTGGATTCTGTTCCAGCGCGCCGAAGCCATGTTTGGCAGCTAGTTGAACAGCCGGCCAATGCGGCGCGCACCCCAATCCAGGTTCACGCCCAGGCTGGCCAGCACGATCAGCGCAAAGCCAAGCACCTGCCACAGGCTCACCAGGTGGCCGTATACGGCGAAGTCCACCAGCACCGCCGCCGCAGGATAAACGAAAGTCAGCACCGCAATGGCTGCCGTCTCCATGCGCGGCGTGGCGCCGTAGATCATGACGTACGCCATGGCGGTCGGCACCAGGCCCAGGGTGGTGAGCCAGCCCCATTGCGCCAGGCTCAGCCCGCCAGCCGGCAAAGTGCTGAAGCCGCCCAGCAGCACCGCCCCGGTCAGGCAATGCACCAGTGCCGTCAGGTGCGGCGGCGTGCCGCGCATGGACTTGGTGGTCAGCGTGACGCCCGCATAAGCGAGCGCGCCGGTGAGCGTGCTGGCGATGCCCAGCAAGTAGTTGGCATCCATCGGCTCATCGAAGCGTACCCCGCAAGCCAGCGACAGACCGCCGAAACCCAGCACCACCCACCCCAGCTTGTTCGCCGCCAGCCGCTCGCGCAGCAGCAGCGCCCCCAGCAGCAGCACCATGAAAGGCTGCACATGGAACACGATGGTCGCGGTAGCAATGCCGATGCGCCGGATCGCCTCAAAGAAAGTGACCCAGTTCACTACCATCAGCACGCCGCTGAAAGCCGCCAATTGGAGTGCGCGCGGCGGCATATTGGCGCGCCTGAACATGCCCTGCCAGGCACAATACAAAGCCAGCGCCACCGCGCCGATCGCGCAGCGGAAGAAGACGGTGGTAATGGGATCAAGCCCCGCCTCCTGGACGTAGACACCCAGGGTGCTCAGCATGAGCATGGCGATGATGTAAGTGACGACAGGATGGCGCATGGCGGCCATCATCGCATGGAAAATCGGGGTCAGGTCTGGCAATCGGACAAATTGCGGGCAATTTGTCCGATTGCCAGACCTGACCCCGAATTTACTGCACAGTCAGGATGACTTTGACGCTGTCGTCGACGGCGGATTTCTCGATGTAGCCGATGGCTTGCACGTCGGCGGCCACGGCTTTTTTCACCTCGGCACTGGAGCCGTATTCCTTGGGCGCGTTGCCTTTGCCGGTGAACACCAGCTTGGACCACTGCGATTTAACCTGGGCCGTGTCCTTGCCCAGGACCTTCTGGCTGAACTCGTTACGCAGGGCGCCTTCGGTGTGCTCGATCGGGGTGAACAGGGTCGATTTGCCAAGGAAGAACTGGGCGGCCTGTTCGCTGAACATGCGCGTGGCCGGGTTCTTGGGGTTGACGATCACCACAATATCGGCCGCCAGCGCGGGCAGGGCGGCACTGCACATTGCTGCGGCGAGCAGCAGCTTGATTCGCTTGTCCATGGCGGCCTCCTCAGAACACGAAGTCGAGTGCTACTGCATACACATTGACCGAGCCGTTAAAGCCCGGCTTGGCGTTGATGAAGGCGCCGGCACCATCCTTGGGCTTGATGTGGTCGACCTGCACCTTCAGCGCGAGCGACTTGTAGAAGTCCCAACGCACACCCAGCGCGTCGCTGGTTTGCAGGCCGGCCTTGGCCAGGCCGTTGACGCCGGCGCTGATCGGGGCCAGTGGGCCGGTGGTCGGCAGGCCGGGCACGCTGCGCATCGATTTCTGCTTGATGCTGCCGTGGTAGTAGTAGGGCAGGAACTTGCCGATGCGGTAGCCGCCCATGGCATACCAGGAATTGGTGTCGTGCACGATCAGGGTGTCGGTGCGGCGCTGGGCGTATTCGGCTTGCAGCACGATGTTCTTCCAGTCCACGGTGCCGCCGACCGAGGTGAAGGTGCCGCGCACGTCGGTCAAGGGCATCATGTCGGCCACCGAGGCCAGGCCGACGCTGCGCAAGGTTGTCAGCAGGCCGCTCAGGGTCGGGTTTTTCTTCACCGAGAAGTCGGCCTGGGCGCGGCCGAAGCGCACGGTGAACGGGCCGTTCTCGGCCACCACGTGCAGCAGCAGCATCTTGCGGAATTCCACATCCTGCGCCGGCTGTTCGGTATCGGCGCGGCCGGTGCCCAGTTGCACGCTGAGCGAGGTGTCGCCGAAGCTGCGCTGGTAGAGCAGGTCGACGCCGTCGAAGTTATCCAGCGTCACCTGGCGGTAGACTTCGGCCGGCGGGCGCAGCATGGTGTTGGCGTAACCCACGTTGCGGAAATCGGAAATCATGTAGATCGGTGCGCCCATGCGGCCGACGCGGAAACTCAGTTCATCGTTGACCTTGAATTTGGCGAAGGCCCACGCCGCCTGCGCGCGGTAGTGGTCGATGCCGTCCTTGCGCACCAGGCCCTGCGCGGTCAGCGAGATCATGTCATTGACCTTCATCGTCGCTTGCAGGCCGAAGTTGGAATCGGGACCCGTGCGCCAGTCTTTTTTCACGCCAGCCGCCTGGTTGGGCCGGATGAACTCAGCGTCGTCGGTGTCGGTGGAGGTGATGGCGGCGGTACCAAAACCGCTGATGGTGACGCTAGGACCTTCCTGGGCACTGGCTTGCGTTGCCAGGCCGGCTGCGGTAAGCGCTGCAATTGCGCGGCAGATTGTATTCATCAACTCAGCTCTCCCATATTGTTTTCGGTCTGAACAAGTGACTACGGGGCCAGTGTCACAGATTGGACGCTTGCGCGCCAGCAATTCGTGGCAGGTGCGCAACAATAAAAAAAGCCCGCAGCTGCGGGCTTTCTCGGGCGGCGGGCGCCTTTTTATTGCGCTTTACCCAATTCGGAGCGGTGGCGCGAGTAGGTGAAGTAGACCACCAGGCCCAGTGCCAGCCAGATGCCGAAGGCGATCCAGGTGGTGGCGGACAGGAAGCACATCAGGGCCAGGCAGAAGATGATGGCCAGGCCCGGCACCACCGGCACGCCAGGGCAGCGGAAGGCGCGGTGCAGGTCTGGACGCTTCTTGCGCATGATGATCACGGCCACGGAGACCAGGCAGAACGCAGCCAGGGTGCCCATGTTCACCAGTTCGGCCAGCACGTTCAGCGGCACCAGCGCGGCGATGAAGCCGAAGATCAGGCCGACGATCCAGGTGGCCAGGAACGGGGTGTGGTATTTCGGGTGCACCTTGGACAGGCGCTTCGGCAGCAGGCCGTCGCGCGACATGGCGAAGATGATGCGGGTCTGGCCGTAAGCCATGACCAGGATCACGGTGGTCATGCCCAGGATGGCGCCCAGCGATACCCAGCCGGCGAACCAGTTTTCACCGGCATATTGCAGGGCCAGCGAAACCGGGTGGTCGATGCCCAGGAAATTCTTGTACGGTACGATGCCGGTCATGATGGCGGCCACGATCACGTACAGGATGGTGCACACGGCCAGCGAGCCGATAATGCCGATCGGCAGGTCGCGCTCGGGACGCTTCACTTCTTCCGCAGCGGAGGTCACGGCGTCGAAGCCGATGAAGGCGAAGAACACCAGGGCCGCCGCGCTCATCACGCCGGAGGCGCCGT
This sequence comes from Massilia sp. SR12, assembly GCA_046523935.1. Lineage (GTDB taxonomy): Bacteria > Pseudomonadota > Gammaproteobacteria > Burkholderiales > Burkholderiaceae_D > Rugamonas. Next base: position 601,452 of record CP159586.1, read on the forward strand.
ACGGCATGTAGGGCTGCCAGTTGGCCGGCTTGATGTGGCCGACGCCGACCACGATGAACAGCAGCACCACGCCGATCTTGATCACCACCATGATGTTGTTGACGCGCGCCGATTCACGCACACCCCAGCCCAGCATCGCCGTCAGCAGCATCATGATCAGGAAGGCGGGCAGGTTGAACAGGGTTTGCACGCCCGGCACGGCGCCCGGCGCGGCGGTCAGCGCGGTCGGCAGGTGCAGGCCGATGCCGGCGATCAGCGACTGGAAGTAGCCGGACCAGGCGACCGACACGGCGGAGGTGGCCAGGCCATACTCGAGCATCAGGTCCCAGCCGATCATCCAGGCCACCAGCTCGCCCAGGGTGGCGTAGCTATAGGTGTAAATGGAGCCGGCCACCGGAACGGTGGAGGCGAATTCGGCGTAGCACAGGGCGGCAAATCCGCAAGCCAGCGCTGCCACCACGAAGGAAAGCGTCAGGGCCGGGCCGGCGGTCAGCGCGCCGGTGCCGGTCAAGACAAAGATGCCGGTGCCGACGATGGCGCCAATACCCATCAGTACCAGGTCGAGTGGCCCCAGCACTTTCTGCAAGCCGCCGGGTTTGCGGGCGCCGGCGATCATGTCGTCCAGGTTCTTGGTCCTAAAAATGCTCACTTATAATCTCCAGTATCTTCTCTTTTGGGATCGCCAAAAAAAGGCTGCCGCATATTAGCACACGGTTTTAGGGGGGGATGTTGTAGGATTGTAAATCTTAATTGTTGGCCGAAAAATACTTGCACCAGTGATGAAATATATGATAACCGCGTTGGCCGCTGGCGCGGCCGCGCTCTGCGCGCAGGCCCAGCCCATGCCGCCCCAGCCCAATACCCCGGCCTATAAGGCCTGCATGGCGGAGGAGGGCGAACTGCGGCCGCAGCGCCAGGCCATCGCGCGCCGCTTCCGGGAACATGAGGCGGCGCTGCAGCAGGCCGCTGCCGCGCAAAACGCCCATATGGCAACGCAAGCCCGGGTCGATCGCAGCGATGCGGCGGCGGTGGCTGCCTTCAACGCCCGCCAGGACACACTGAACGCCGAGGCCGACCAGTTGAACGCCGAGGGCGCGCGCCTGGAAAAAGAGCAGGATGCCTTTAACGCCCGGGTCGCCGCCGGCAATGTGCGCTGCGGGAATATCCTGGCGCCCTATAAAGTACGCAAGAAGGAGAAATGATGCGCTTGACCCCCATCGCCACCGTCTTTGCCGCCGCCGTGGCTATTGCCAGCGCAGCCGGCGCCGCGCCTTTGCCGGCCCCGGCGCGTGCCGAGGTCGAAGCCCTGCTGGGCCGCCTGCAAGCCTCCGGCTGCGAGTTCAACCGCAACGGCACCTGGTACAGCGGCGCCGAAGCCAAAACCCACCTGCAGCGCAAGCTCGAATACCTGGAAAAGAAGGAGATGGTGCGCAATGCCGAACAGTTCATCGAGCTGGGCGCCAGTGCCAGCAGTTCCAGCGGCAAGGCGTATCTAGTGCGTTGCGGCGCCTCGGCCCCGCTGGAAAGCAAGGCCTGGCTGGGGGCGGAACTGAAGGCAATGCGCCAGCGATGAGCAAGAAATGCGCAGGATTGTTGTATTCGTGAGAATCCGCGCATTTTCAACCCCACCCCGGTCGTTATAATTTTCCCTAGCCTTTTGGAGGGAAAGTATGGCGTTGCAGCTGAAGAAATCGATGGTTTGGGGCGCGGCAATCAATTGCGGCGTATGCGCCGTGGTGGCACTCGGCTTTGTCATGGTGGCCGACCTGCATGATATGTTGCTCTGGTTTGCCTTGCTGGCCGCCGTCGTTGCCTTGGTCACCTTCCAGCGCGCCGCCAATATGGTGCGCCGGAATACCCTGGAACCGCTGCTGCAGCCCGCCTCCTATGTCCGCATCACGCGCGACAACCCGCTGGTGCTGGACCAGGTGGACTGGAGCGTGATCGATGACTACGCCACCCAACTGGCCATGCGCGGTTTCCACCCGTTGGGCGATTTCACCGCCTATCCCATGGCGGGCGCCCTGGTCGGCGTGGCCGCCATCTTCACCAATACCGACGCCAGCGTCATCGTCGAAATCCAGCAAGTGAAACTGCTGCCGGGCGCGGCGGGCGAGCGTATGCGCGACGGTATTTTCTTCAGCATGACCTCCCTGGTGGGCGGCAAGATCCGCGTCATTTCCTGCAACCACAAACCACGCGCCTCGACCTACCTGGTGCGCGGCAATTACGACGTGCTGAACGCGGACCCGAACCTGGGCTTGCTGGCGTTGCTCAGCCAGCACACCGATTTCCTGATGCGCCTGCGCCAGCGCATTGGCAAGTCGCCGGTTACCGGCCTGACGGTGGAGCGTTATGTGCTTTCGATCCGCGAAGCCCAGGCCCAGGCCAAGCGCCGCCTGTCGGCCATGAACGGCTACCGGATCGCCGGCGTGGTGGACCATTTTGAAGCCAAGCCAAGGCGGCGCTGGGCGCCGTCGACCGCCGTGCTGAAGGCCGTGCCGTTCCGCAGCATGGAAGAACTGGATGCCGCCTACGCCGTGGAAGGCCAGCCGCCGGTATTTCACGAATCCCTGAGCTGGTAACGGGCGCCGGCCAGGAACAGCAGGAACAACACGCCGCCAAGCGCCAGCAGGGCGGGCGATTCAGGACTGGCAAAGACCGGATTGCCGCGCGGGAAACGGGTAAACGTTTCCGTGATGCCGGGGATGAAGTGCAGGAAGAACGTGAACGAGTAGCCGACCGTCTCCACCTTGCCGCTGGCCGCGCCGAACCATTGGCGCGCACCGGCGCCCCAGGCCACCAGCAGGGTGAGCAGGGTGAGCACGGCCAATGCATGGGGTTTGCCAAAGCCGCCGTGGGCGAACAAGCCAAAGCCGGTCAGGCAGACCACGAATGTTGTTGCGATGTAGAGCAAGCCGGCCTTGCTGCGCGGGCTGATATTGCGCTGCGTCGCGTAGGCGGTAATGCCCGAGCCAAGGGCCAGCAGACCAAGCGCAGTGTGGAAAATGCCAAGTGGTGACATGGTAACTCCTCGATGAATGTGATGGTTGGTGTGTTGCGATGGATAAATGATATTCGTCATCATTAAAGATGGCCAATTGCATCTTCCTACCGCAGCGATAGCAGTTCCTCCCTCCCCAACAACATGGACTGGCTCATCATGAAAATCAGCAATCGACTGATCATTACCCTGACCATCGCCCTGATCGGCCTGCTGTTCGTCGGCGCCGAAGGCTGGTGGCAGCTGCGCGAGGCACAACAGCGCATGGACCTGGTGCAAACACGCCTGATCCCGAGCGTCACCGCCATCAACAACGCCAAGGGCGCGCTGGGCGACAGCCGCCTGGCCGGCTACCGCCTGTCCGTGTTCTCCAACCTGCCCGACAAGACGGCCCTGGACAAGGCCTACAACGATGCCCACGCCCGCTTCGACAAGGTGCTGGCCGACTATGCCAAGGACAACGTCTTCGACGACACCGACCGCAAGATGCTGGAGCAGGACAAGGCGAATATGGAAGCCTACCGCCAGGCGCTGGTGCCGTTCCTGGCCGCCGCGCATGCCGGCGACATGGACGGCGTGCGCGCCACCCTGGTGACCGGGTCACCGCTGGCGCTGACCGCCGGCGCGGTGAAAAAGGGGCTGGACGACCACATCGCCTACAACCAGAAGCTGATCGACAAGCTGAAAGCGGAGAACGACGCCAACTACTCGCGCGCGGTGACGATCCTGTGGATGGTGACCGTGGCGGTGCTGCTGGTCGTGGGCTTCCTCGGCTACAAGATGTACCACGTGATCACCGGCGGCCTGGACCGGATGCAGGGCGCGATGGAAGACGTGAGTTCCTCGCTCGACCTGACGCACCAGGTGAAGGTGGAGCGCATGGACGAAATCGGCCACGCCGGCGCCGCCTTCAATAAGCTGCTGGGCGAAATCGGCGGCGTGGTGGGCACGGCGCGCTCCGCGGCGGACGCGGTCAGCACCGCCTCGCGCCAGATCGCGGCCGGCACCGGCGACCTGAACCACCGCACCTCGCAACAGGCGGCCGCGCTGGAGCAGACCGCCTCCTCGATGGAGCAACTGACTTCCACCGTGGCGCAGAACTCCGACAACGCGCGCCAGGCCAACCAACTGGCGCAGAACGCCTCGCAGATCGCGGTACAGGGCGGCCAGGTAGTGAAGGAAGTGATCGACACCATGGACTCGATCAACGCCTCCTCGCGCAAGATCGTGGACATTATCAGCGTGATCGACGGCATCGCCTTCCAGACCAATATCCTGGCCCTGAACGCCGCAGTGGAAGCGGCGCGCGCCGGCGAACAAGGACGCGGCTTCGCGGTGGTGGCCACCGAGGTGCGCAACCTGGCGCAGCGCTCGGCCTCCGCCGCCAAGGAAATCAAGGTGCTGATCGACGACAGCGTGGTGAAAGTCGATTCCGGCACCAAGCTGGTGGTGCGTGCCGGCGACACCATGAGCGACGTGGTGGCGAGCGTCAAGCAGGTATCCGACATCGTGGCCGAAATCAGCGCCGCCACCACCGAGCAAAACGCCGGCATCGCCCAGGTGCATCAATCGATCACCGCCATGGACCAGGTCACGCAGCAGAACGCCGCCCTGGTGGAAGAAACCGCCGCCGCCTCGCAATCGATGCAGGACCAGGCCGAGATCCTGGCGCGCGCCGTCAGCGCCTTCCGCATTGACAGCGGCCACGCCAAAGCGACCGCCCCCGTGCTGCGCAACGCCAGCCGCCCCAGCGTCGACACCGCCATCGCCCTACAGCAAGCCCAGGCACCAGCGAAGATTCGGGGTCAGGTCTGACAATCGGACACGGCCACAGCCGTAGGCGCAGCCTACGGCTGTGGCCGTGTCCGATTGTCAGACCTGACCCCGAATTTTTTCCGCTAGCGGGTGGATCACGTCGTCGTCGGTCCAGTAGGCGGTGTGGGACAGCGGGTTCCAGCTTTTTGTCATGAAGTCGAGCAGGCTTTGGCCGGCGTTGATGGCGCGGTCTTCGACCAGGGTTTCGTAGCCGCCGTCGAGCGGTTGCAGGGGCCAGCCGAGGGCGTCGTCGGGGTCGTACAGGTTGAGCCAGCTGAAGCCGGGGCTGGGCTTGGTGATCGGCTTGACGTGCATGCGCTGGTGCGCGGCGACAAACACGGGAATGTTGCAGCCGGTGGTGACGAAGGCGCGCACGCTGCCGCATTGCAGGAAGGTGCGCTGGCCGGGTGTCAGGCTGTCGGCCAGGCGGCCGGGCTTCCAGATGCCGGCGGAAACCACGCCACCGCCGGCGCGTTTTTGGGCGTCGTATATGAAGCTGGACATGACCTGGCAACCCAGCGAGTGCGCCAGCAGGACCACCGGGGTGGCGGGGCCGTGGCTGGCGTGGATGGCCAACAGGGCGCGCGCGATCTCGGTCTGGGCTTGCTCGTAGACGGAGTCGTCGTCTTCCTTGCGGTTTTCCAGGCCGGCGGCGTCGGCAAAGCCGAACAGGATGAATTTGCGCAGTTGGTCGTAGCGCACCTTGGCCCGCTCGTGCACGCGGCGCCAGACATCCTGCTCGTTGGGCTTGAGCAGGTGCTGGTAGTAGACGCTGTGCACGGCGACCCGGGCGTAGTCGGCGCCCATGTGCTGCTGCAGGGCGCGTTTCATGCCGTCGGCATAGTCGTGCGGCTGCTCGCCCATGCCGTGGATCGTCAACAGCGCAACCTTGCCCATACCTTTAGTCCTGTGCCGGGGCGCCGCGGAAGCGGTAGCCGATGAACAGCACCAGCAGCCAGGCTGGAATCAGGTACACCGACAGGCGCAGGCCTTCGGTCATATACATGATCACCAGGATGCCGGCCAGGAAGGCCAGGCACAGGTAGTTGGTGAACGGATAGCCCCAGCTCTTGAAGCCGGTCTCTTTGCATTCAAGCCGTTTCTGGGCGCGGAAGCGCAGGTGGATCCAGCTGATCATGCCCCAGTTGATCACCAGCGAGGACACCACGAGCCCCATCAGCAGGCCGAACACTTGGCCCGGCATGAAGTAGTTCAGCACCACGCAGGAACCGGTGGCCAGGGCGGACACGCCCAGCGCCGCCAGCGGCACGCCGCGCTGGTTGACCGCCAGCAGGGCTTTCGGCGCATTGCCTTGCTTGGCCATGCCGTACAACATGCGGCTGTTGGAGTAGACGCCGCTGTTGTAGACGGAGAGGGCGGCGGTCAGCACCACCACGTTCAGCACGTGGGCGACGAATTTGGCGTCCAGGGCGTGGAAGATCATCACGAACGGGCTGCCGCCGTCGGCCACCTTGGTCCATGGGTAGAGCGAGAGCAGCACGCCCAGCGCGCCCACATAGAAGATCAGGATGCGGTAGATGGCCTGGTTGGTGGCCTTGGGGATGCTCTCGGATGGATTGTCGGCTTCGGCGGCGGTGATGCCGATCAGTTCCAGCCCGCCATAGGAGAACATGATGACGGCCATCGCCATCACCAGCCCGCTGGCGCCGTTGGGGAAGAAGCCGCCGTGCTGCCACAGGTTGGCCACCGTGGCTTCGGGGCCGGCGCTGCCGGAGGCCAGCAGGTAGATGCCGAACACGATCATGCCGACCACAGCCACCACCTTGATGATGGCGAACCAGAATTCCATCTCGCCGAAGGCGCGCACATTGGCCAGGCTGATGGCGTTAATGGCGAGGAAGAAGACCAGGGCGCTGACCCAGTGCGGCAGGTGCGGCATCCAGAATTCCATGTATTTGCTGACGGCCGTCAGTTCGGCCATGCTGACCAGCACATACAGCACCCAGTAGTTCCAGCCCGACATGAAGCCGGCCATGTGGCCGCAGTATTTATTGGCGAAGTAGCTGAAGGAGCCTGCCACGGGTTCGTCCACCACCATCTCGCCCAGTTGGCGCATGATGAGGAAGGCGATGAAGCCCGCCACCGCATAGCCCAGCAGCACGGACGGTCCGGCCATCTTGATGGTTTGCGCGATGCCCAGGAATAGGCCGGTACCAATGGCTCCGCCCAGCGCGATCAGCTGGATATGGCGGCTCTTCAGGCCCCGTTTCAGTTCTGTCATGTATGGCGTCCTGCTAAGGAAATGGTGAAAGGCCCTGATTCTACACGTTGTTGTGATTAGGGCATTGCCGCTTTTCGCCCACAGACTCCTTGATATGGATCAAACAATTTGCGCGGCGGCTTGGATATGCTGCAAACATGCTTACTCTAAAGTTCCTCGGTGCCACCGGCACCGTCACCGGCTCCAAATACCTGCTGCGCCACGGCGATGAGCAGGTGCTGGTCGATTGCGGCTTGTTCCAGGGCTTCAAACAGCTACGGCTGCGCAACTGGGATGCCTTCCCGGTGCTGCCGGCGGCCATCCGCAGCGTGGTGCTGACCCACGCGCACCTCGACCACAGCGGCTTTTTGCCGGTGCTGGTGAGCGCCGGTTTCCGCGGCAAGGTGTACTGCACCGAGGCCACGCGCGACCTGTGCCGCATCCTGCTGCCGGACAGCGGCCGCCTGCTGGAGGAGGAGGCGCTGTATGCAAACCGCCACAACTACTCCAAACACAAGCCGGCCTTGCCCCTGTATTCGGAGGCCGATGCGCTGCGCGCGCTGGAACACCTGGTGGTAGTGCCGGTCGGCCACGCGTTCGCGCCGGCGCCGGGCATGACGGCGCGCCTGCAACTGGCGGGCCACATCCTGGGGGCGGCCTCGGTGGCAATCGAATGCGAGGGCCGGCGCATCCTGTTCTCGGGCGACTTGGGGCGGCCGAACGATCCGATCATGCGCGCGCCGACCGCGCTGGGGCCCTGCGATTACCTGGTGGTGGAGTCAACCTATGGCGACCGGCGCCACGAAGCCTTCGACCCGAGCGCGCGCCTGGCGCAGATTATCAGCAAGACGGCGGCGCGCGGCGGGGTGACGGTGATCCCTTCCTTCGCGGTGGGCCGGGCGCAGGAGCTGCTGCATGAAATCGGCCAGTTGAAGCGGGCCGGCGCGATCCCGGCGGCGCTGCCGGTCTACCTGAACAGCCCGATGGCGGTCGATGCGACCAGGCTGTATATAAAACACCACGGCCAGCACCGGCTGGACGAGCAAGCCTGCCGTGCGCTGGGGCAGGTGGCGCACGTGGTCAACAGTGTGGAGGAGTCGATGGCGCTGAACCGGCGCCAGGCGCCGATGGTGATCATCGCCGCCAGCGGCATGGCCACCGGCGGCCGCGTGCTGCACCACCTGAAGGCCTTTGCCGGCGACTCGCGCAACACCATCCTGTTCGCCGGCTTCCAGGCGGCGGGCACACGCGGTGCGCGCATGTTTTCCGGCGAAACCTCGGTCAAAATCCACGGCGAGTATTACCCGGTGCGGGCGCGGGTGGAGATGATCGGCAACCTGTCGGCCCACGCCGACGCCGATGAAATCCTGGCCTGGCTGGCGCCTGCGCCGGCCGCACCGCGCCAGTGCTTTGTGACGCACGGCGAACCGGCGGCGGCCGACGCCCTGCGGCGGCGCATCGGCGAGCAACTGCATTGGCCTTGCCGGGTGCCCGAATACCTGGAAGAAGTGGTGCTGGATTAGGAGGCGCCGTGTCCGGCTCTATACAACAATCGTTGTACCGCCTGGCGCGCCTGTTGCGCCGGCAGCGGCGCGAGGCCAAGGCGCGCCAGATGCTGATGGCCAGCGTGTTCGAGGCCACGGCGGAAGGCATCCTGATCGTCGGGCGCGATATGCGCATCCTGGAGGTGAATCGCGCCTTCCTGCAAATGAGCGGTTACACGCGCGGCGAGCTGCTGGGCCGCCATCCGCGCATCATGCAGTCGGGCCGGCAGGATGCGGCGTTCTACAAGGCCATGTGGCAAGGCTTGACGGGCGACGGCCAGTGGCATGGCAGGATGTGGGACAAGCGGCGCGACGGCAGCCTGTTCGCGGCGCATGTGACGCTGAGCGCCGTGCACGATGAACAGGGCGGGTTGCTGCACTACCTGGGCCTGTTCACCGACATCACCGATGAATGCCGGCAGCAAGAGGCGGTGGAGCAAATGGCCTTCATCGACCCTTTGACGCAGTTGCCGAACCGGCGCCTGATGCGCGACCGCCTGCTGCAGGCGCTGGCCTTCGCGGCGCGCGGCGATGCGCTGGTGGCGGTGTGCATGATGGACCTGGACGGCTTTAAGGCGGTCAACGATACCCTGGGCCACGAGGCGGGCGACGCGGTGCTGGTGGAGGTGGCGGGGCGGCTGCAACAGGTGGTGCGCGCCAATGACACGGTGGCGCGCCTGGGCGGCGATGAGTTCGTGCTGCTGCTGTCGGGCCTGGGCGCGGTGCAGGAAGCGGAGGAGGTGCTGGAGCGCGCGTTGCATGCGGTGCGCTTCCCGATCATGCTGGAGGGCGGCGCGGTGGCGCGCGTGTCGGCCAGCATCGGGTTGGCGATGTATCCGGAGGACGGCCTGCTGCCGGAGGAATTATTGAGGCGCAGCGACGCCGCGATGTACGCGGCCAAGCGGCAGGGGCGTGATTGCTGCCGCCGCGCGCCAGCTTTGCAATAGGGGAGGATGAATGGCTTACGTTTTACAGGCCCGCCGCTTGGGCATCGACACTTACCAGCAGCCGGTGGCCTACTTGCGGCGCGACGGGGCGGTGTGCAGGGCGGAGGGTTTCGCGGCGCAGTCGCGCGTCGAGCTGCAGTGCGGCACGCGGGTGGTGGCGGCCACACTGAACGTGGTCGATGGCGCGCTGCTGGAAGGGCAGGAGGTGGGCTTGTCGGAGGCGGCCTGGGAGGCGCTGGGCGCGAGCGCCGGGGCGGCGGTGACGGTGCGTCACGCGGCGCCGCTGGCCTCCTTCGCGGCGGTGCGCGGCAAGATCCATGGCCGCCCGCTGGACGACGCGGCGGCGCAGGCCATCGTGGCCGATATCGCCGGCGGGCGCTATCCGGACATCCACCTGGCCAGCTTCATCACGGCCTGCTCGGGCAACCGGCTCGACCTGGCCGAGACCATCGCCCTGACCGGCGCCATGGCGGCGGTCGGGCAGCGCATGCAATGGCCGTCGCCGGTGGTGGTGGACAAGCATTGCGTGGGCGGCTTGCCGGGCAACCGCACCACGCTGCTGGTGGTGCCGATCGTGGCCGCCTGCGGCATGACCATGCCCAAGACTTCTTCGCGCGCCATCACTTCGCCGGCCGGCACCGCCGATACCATGGAGACGCTGGCGCCGGTGGCGATCGGCATCGACGGCATGCGGCGCGTGGTGGAGCGCGAGGGCGGCTGCATCGTATGGGGCGGCAGCGTGACGCTGAGCCCGGCGGATGATGTGCTGATCCGCGTCGAGCGTCCGCTGGAACTCGATAGCGATGGCTTGCTGGTGTCCTCCGTGCTGTCGAAAAAGCTGGCGGCCGGCGCCAGCCATGTGCTGATCGACATTCCGGTCGGGCGCACGGCCAAGGTGCGTTCCGAGCAGGCGGCGCAGGCACTGGCGACGCGCCTGGAGGCGGCCGGCCAGGCGCTCGGGCTGGCGCTGCGCTGCGTGGTGAGCGACGGCAGCCAGCCGGTGGGCGTGGGCATCGGCCCGGCGCTGGAGGCGATGGATGTGCTGGCGGTGCTGCAAAACGCCGCTGGCGCGCCGCAGGATTTGCGCCAGCGCGCGCTGGTGCTGGCCGCCGGGGTGCTGGAACTGGGCGGGCGCGCGGCGCCGGGCGCCGGCCTGGCGCTGGCGACCCAGGTGCTCGATTGCGGCGCGGCCTGGGCCAAGTTCCAGGCCATTTGCGCGGCCCAGGGCGGCTTGCGCGAGCCGCCGCGCGCGCCGTGCACGCATGTGCTGGAAGCGCGTCATGGCGGGCGCGTGGTGGCGGTCGATAACCGCAAGCTGGCCACGCTGGCCAAGCTGGCCGGGGCGCCGCACGCGGCGGCGGCGGGCGTGCGCTTCTTCGCGCCGCTGGGCAGCGTGCTGGAAGTGGGGCAGCCGGTGCTGGCCATCCACGCCGATGCGCCGGGCGAGCTGGCCTACGCGCTGGAATACGCCGAGGCGCAAAGCAACCTGGTGACGGTGGAGGAGGTATGAGCCGTGGTACAAGCCGCAGTTCAAGCCATATCCTGTTGATCCAGGGCCATCCCGACCCGGCCGGCGGCCACTTGTGCCATGCGCTGGCCGACGCCTACCTGGCGGGCGCGCAGGCGGCGGGGCACACGGTGCAGGTGGTCACGCCGGCCTTGCTGGACTTCCCCTTGCTGGCCAATGGCCACGAATGGGAGGAGGGCGCGCTGCCGCCCGCGCTGGCGCCGGTGCAGCAGGCCATCACGCAGGCGCAGCATATCGCGCTCATTTATCCGCTCTGGCTGGGCGACATGCCGGCCCGGCTCAAGGCTTTCCTGGAGCAGGTGGCGCGGCCCGGTTTCGCGCTGGCGCGCAAGGCGAAGAACCCGCTGCACGCGGGCTTGCTGGCGGGCCGCAGCGCGCGCGTGGTGGTGACGATGGGCATGCCGGCGCTGTTCTACCGCTGGTATTACGGCGCCCACAGCCTGAAATCGCTGGAGCGCAATATCCTCAACTTCGTCGGTATCGCGCCGGTGCGCAACACCCTGGTGGGCGGCGCCGGCCAGATGGCGGAGGCCGACGTGGCGGCCTGGCGCCAGCGCATGCAGGTGCTGGGGGCGAAGGGACTCTAGCGGCGACCCGCTTCGCCGCGCGCGTGCAGGGCGGCGATGGCGCGGTTCAGGCGCTCCATGGTCGCGACGGGAACGTCGCGGCTGCAGACGAAGTGGCGCTTCAGGCCGGGCGGCATATCGGCAAACTCGCTCAGTACCAGCGACTGCAGCTCCGGGAATTTCTGGCGCAGGTAGCCCCAGTCTTCGCGGTCAACGAACAGGAAATCGGCGCGGCCGGCCGCCAGCATGCGGAACATGGCCGAGGTTTCCACCGTGCGCCGCATGACATGGTTCTCGCTGGCGGCAATCATGGGATCGAGTTCGGGGCCGTAGGACACGCCGTCGATCACGGCCAGCGTCAGCGATTTATCGGCCAGCAGCGATTTCAGGTTGGGGTGGGCGCGTACCCGCGCCAGGGCGGCCGGCACGGCCAGTACCGCGTGCGGCTGGTCTGTGTGCACCGCAATCGAGAACTGCGCCACCGCTTCGCGTTCGGGCAGGCGGTACCAACTGATCGAGCAGTAGTTCTTCACGCCGTGGTTGAAGTTGGCCCAGATCCGCTTTTGCGGTTCGCTGACGAAGCGCGCGGGCACGCCGGCCGCCGCAAAGACCTGCTTCGCGCGCTCCAGCATGAAGCCTTTGGCGATGCCGTCCTCGAAATAGTAATAGGGTGCCTTCTCGCGCCACGAGACTGTCAGGGGCGGCGCCGCAAACGCCGGCAGCGCCGCCGGTGCGCTGGCGGCGGCCAGCAACGCAATGAAATATTTCTGCCACATCATGCAATTATAATAGGATGTAGCCTGTCGAAAGGAGTTGCAGATGTTTAGCCGTCCCCACGTAGCACCCCGCATGTTTGATGATCCCTCCGCAGCACTGGCCCAGGTGCGCGCGATCTACGACGACAGCATCCGTTTCCTGCGCGAGTCCTTGCAGCGCTTTGTCGAGGGCGAGACGCCCACCGAGCGTGTGCGCGCCTGCTATCCGTATGTGCGGGTGCAGAGCGACACCGTGGTGCGCGCTGATTCGCGCCTGTCGTTCGGCTTTGTAGCCGGCCCCGGCGCGTTCGAGACCACGCTGACCCGGCCCGACCTGTTCGAGCGCTATTACACCGAGCAATTCCGCCTCCTGCTGAAAAACCATGGCCAGCAGCAGATGCAGATCGAGGTCGGCCTGAGCTCGGAGCCGATCCCGGTGCACTTCTCGTTCGCCGAGCATGACCATATCGAGGGCAGCCTGAGCGCCGAGCGCCGCCTGCTGATGCGCGACGTTTTCGACCTGCCCAACCTGGCCGCGATGGACGACGGCATCGCCAACGGCACTTACGAGGCGCCGCCGGGCGAGGCGCAGCCGCTGTCGCTGTTTACCGCGCCGCGCGTCGATTACTCGCTGCTGCGCCTGCGCCACTACACCGGCACCTCGCCCGAGCATTTCCAGAAGTTCGTGCTGTTCACGAACTACCAGTTCTACATCGACGAATTCGTGCGCCTGGGCCACGAGCTGATGGCCAGCCCGGACAACGATGGTTATGTGGCCTTCGTCCAGCCGGGCAATATCGTGACGCGCCGCGTCGGCCATGCCATGCAGCCGGGCGACGACCTGGGCGCCGCGCCGCCGCGCCTGCCGCAGATGCCGGGCTACCACCTGGTGCGCGCCGACGGCAGCGGCATCAGCATGGTGAATATCGGCGTCGGCCCGGCCAATGCCAAGACGGCCACCGACCATATCGCGGTGCTGCGCCCGCATGCCTGGCTGATGCTGGGCCACTGCGCCGGCTTGCGCAATACGCAGCAAATGGGCGACTACGTGCTGGCGCACGGCTACGTGCGCGAAGACCACGTGCTGGACGAGGACCTGCCGCTGTGGGTGCCGATTCCGGCGCTGGCGGAGGTGCAGGTGGCGATCGAGGCGGCGGTGAAGGAGGTGACGCAGCTCGACGGCCACGACCTGAAACGCGTTCTGCGCACGGGCACCGTGGCCAGCACCGACAACCGCAACTGGGAGCTGCTGCCGCAACGCACGCCGGAGCGCCGCTTCAGCCAGAGCCGGGCGGTGGCGCTGGATATGGAGAGCGCCACCATCGCCGCCAATGGTTTCCGCTTCCGCGTCCCTTACGGCACCTTGCTGTGCGTGAGCGACAAGCCGCTGCACGGCGAGATCAAGCTGCCCGGCATGGCCAACCAGTTCTACCGCGACCGCGTGGACCAGCACCTGCGCATCGGCATCCGCGCGCTGGAGCTGCTGCGTGGCCTGGGTTCGGACAAGCTGCACAGCCGCAAGCTGCGCAGTTTCGCCGAGGTGGCCTTCCAGTAGCGCTCAGCGCTCCTGCAGGGCGGCCAGGCGCCGCACGATGAGCAGTCCGACAATGTCGATGATGGTGTGCGCCACCATCATCGCCAGCAGCCCGAAATATTCAAAGCCCAGGCCGAAAGCCAGCGCCATGCCGAACACGCCGCCGGCCTGTAGCAAGGCGGCGCGGTCGATGCGGTGGAACTCATAGGCGCGCGCATGGGCCAGCAGGAACAGCAGGCTGGCGCCCCACAGGCCGATCAGCGGCTGCAGCGCCGCGCGAAACAGCAGTTCTTCTGAAATACCCGCTCCCAGCGAAATCCAGACCGGATTCCAACCCCGCAGGTCGAGCCGCGCATAGCTTGCCGTCGTGCGCTGCACGGCCTCGGCGGAGGGTTTGCGCAAAGAGGACACGGCCGACGCCAGCGCGATCGCCAGGCCCAGTGCTGCGCCCAGTGCCAACTGGTCGAGCCAGGGCAGGCCGGCTGACAGGGCCTGGCCCAACGGTTCATCGTGCCCGAAATGGAGGATGCCCAGTCCGATCACGGCCAGCACGGTGCAACTGAGCAGTTGGGTACGCAGCGGATATTTTTCCATTCGGTACTGGTAATACAAAAACGATAACTATAATATAGGGAAAACAAGGAATAACAGGAGACGAAGATGTTACGCTGGCCGGGTAGCCGGATTGCGCCTGCAGCCACAGCGGCTTTGGTGGCGGCGTTGCTGGCCGCATGCGGCGGCGGCGGTGGCGACAGCGCCGCGCCGGTGACACCGACGCCGCCCACGCCGCCCACGGTGCCGGGCGCGCTGGCCGATGCCACCATCTACAGCGGCGGCGCCACGGCTTCGCTGGCGGCCGCCAACGAGTCCGGCGCCACCGCGCGCAGCCAGCTCACGCTGAACGGCACGCGCTACGACTATACCGCCACCACCGGCCACCTGACCGCGCGCGATACAGCGAGCGGCGCGCCGACGGTGTCCTTCTTCTATGTCGCCTACACGCTGGACAACCAGCCCGCCGCCAACCGGCCGCTGACCTTCTTCTACAACGGCGGACCCGGCTCCGCCTCGCTCTGGCTGCACCTTGGCTCGTATGGGCCGAAGCGCCTGCTGGCCGACCAGCCGGGCAACAGCGTGCTGGCGACGCCGGCGCAGATCGTCGATAACGCCGAGAGCCTGCTCGATATCAGCGACCTGGTATTCGTGGACGCTGTCGGTACCGGCTACACGCAGGCCATCGCGCCCAAGCGCAACCAGGATTTCTGGAGCGTCGATAGCGATGCCGCCTCGCTGCGCGATTTCGTGCAGCGCTATTTGGCCGCCAACAACCGCCAGGCCTCGCCCAAATACCTGTTCGGCGAATCGTATGGCGGCCCGCGCACGGCGGTGCTGGCCAAGCTGCTGGAGACGGCCGGCACGCGCCTGGCCGGCGTGGTGCTGCAAGCGCCGATCCTGGACTACAACGCCAATTGCGGCGTGTTCGAGGCGGGTCCGCAGGAAGTGAGCTGCCAGGGTTATGTGCCGACCTATGCCGCGATTGGCGCCTACCACCAGCGTGCCAACCCGCTGCCGACCGATTTCAGCGCGTATATCGAGCAGGCGCGCAACTTTGCGGCTGGCAGCTATCGTTCCGTGATGACGCCGTGGCTGGCATCGCGACTGGCGCCGCCGCCGGCCGTGGCGGTGCAACTGAACGCCTTCACCGGCATCGCCACGGCGAGCTGGCAGCAGAACCCGAACCTGCGGCCCGATTATGTGCAACGCAATGTGCTGCCTGCCTCCATGCTGGTGGGGCGCTACGACGCGCGCGTGGCAGCGCCGGTCGGCAGCGTGCTGGCCAGCGGTGGCGATCCTTCGCTGGCGGTGGTGAACCAGGCGTTCGTCACCGGCATCCGCAACTACCTGGCGGATGTGCTGCATTACACGGCAGGTTCGGCGTACCTGCCGTTCAATGATTTTATCGAACGCTGGGATTTCGGCCATGATGGCAAGGCGGTGCCGGACACGGTGCCCGACCTGGCCGCCGCCATGACGCTGAACCCGGGCTTGAAAGTGCTGTCGCTGAGCGGTTACTACGACCTGGCGACGCCGTTCTACCAGACCGAGTTGGACCTGGCGCGCCTGGGTGCCAATCCGAATATCGTGATCCGCAATTATCACAGCGGGCATATGGGTTACCTGGATAATGCGGCGCGCCGCGCAACCCGGGCCGACCTGGGTGCTTTTTACCAGATGGGCAGGTGAGGTAAATGCAAATCAAGCGAGCAATCATTTTCGCGCTGGCCGCGACGGCGCTGACGGCGCAGGCGGCGGAAGACGCGCCGCTGCTGCCGCGCAGCGAACCCTACGTGCCGAAGGCGCAGCGCATCCCGTCGCGCGAGGCGCCGCTGGCGGGGGCGGACTTGAAGGCCCAGGCCATGTCAAAACTGCGCCAGCGTTTCGACGAGGCCGATACCGACCGTAGCGGCAGCCTGACGCAGCAGGAAGCCGGCCTGGCGGGATTGGGTTACGTGGATAAGAATTTCGCTGAGATCGACAGCGCGCACAAGGGCGCGGTCACGTTTGCGGAGGTGCAGGCTTTCCTGCGCCGGCGCAAATAGTCAGATCAGGCTTTCGAACACAATCTTCCAGGCCGAGCCTTCGCGCGCCCAGTACTGGCGCTTGCGCTGCGTGGAGCGGGTTTTGCCGATCTTCGATTCGAGCGTGAAAGTGCTGACCAGCATATCGTCGCGGCTCGGGTAGCGGAAGATGGTCATTTCGCTGATCGCCACATTCAGGCCGTTCACGCTGGAGAGGGGACGCAGGTCTTTCTCGAACCAGGTTTTCAGGTTCTCGCCTTCCGCCGATTTGAATTTGGCCGAGTAGTTTTTCAACAGGCGCTGGCTGTCGGCGCTCACCAGGTCGGCGCGCCAGGCGTCCACCAGGCGCGCGGCGCTGTCGCGCTCCGCATCCCATTTGGCCTTGCTGATGAATTCCTGCTGGTCGGCGATCACCACCGGCGTTTTGCCGATATCGACCGAGTCTTCCAAACGACGCAAATCCTCATTGGTCAGCACCACGCAACCGTCGGAGGCCAGCGGCGGGCGGCTGTAATTGTCGGACGGCGTGCCGTGCAGGAAAATGCCGGAGCCGCCGCGCCCGTTCAGGCGGTCCCACTCGTTCGGGTAGTTGATGCGCAGGGCGCTGGCGCCGTAAAAATCGGGCAGCTTGGTGCCGGAGACGCGGCCGGTAATGTAGTACACGCCGAGCGGGGTTTTCTGGTCGCCTTCGCGGAATTTGTCGACGCCCAGCTTGCCCTGGCTGATGTAGTAGTCGGTCACCAGGCGCAGTTTGCCGTTCACGTTCTGGTAGACGTACAGGCGCGATTGCGCCGCCGCCACCACCAGCACATGGCGCATATCGCTGCGCAGTTGCAGCACGGAGCGCGGCAACAGGTCGGGATTCGGGCGCGCCACCAGCGATTGCAGGCGCACGCGCGCTTCGTCGCGCAGGTCTTTCAGCTTGTCGGCGGGGGCGTTCAGGCCGGCGCCGAGCTGGGTGACCGGCTTGGTATGCATCAGCAGCAGGTCGCCGCGGATCATGTGGCCGACGCGGAAGTTGGGGTAGGCCTGCACCAGGGCGTCGGCCTTGCTCATGGCTTGCTGCAGTTGGCTGGCGCGCAGGTCTTTGTAGATATCGAGCAGCATGATCTCGGCATCCTGCGTGCGCGCGTGGCCAGCCGGCGCGAGCAGGGCGCTCGCTGCCAGCAGCAACGCGGCTGCCGCTCCGGTACTGGCTCGCCTCGACTTCACCCTCAGCCTCCCGACTGCTCTTGCTTGATCAGCCAATTCTTGCCTTGCTTCTCCAGCACCAGGGTCTTGCGGCTGCTGGTGCTGAGGCGGTCCGACACATACTTCTGTCGGAATTTCACGGTCGCGGTGTTGCCGGTGACGGTGATCTGCGGCGACTCGATGGACACCTTGATGTGGCCCTTGCCCTCAATGCGGGCGGTGCGGTCGGCTTCCCAGGCTTTGCGGTTCTGGCCTTTCGGCGTCTGGAAGTTGCTGCCGTAGGCGTTCAGGTAGCCCTTCATGTCCTGCGCGCTCCAGGCCTTGGCCCAGGATTCCACGGCCTTGCTGACGGCCGGGGCGTCGCTTTCGATGCTCTTCGGTTCAGGCTTCGGCTCCGGCTTCGGTATTGGCTTAACTTCGGGCTTAGCGATGGGCTTCGGTTCCGGCTTAGGTTCCGCCTTAGGCTCGGGCTTTGCTGCGGGCTTGGGCTCGGCCTTCGCCAATTGTACCGCCGGCGCGGGGACTGGTGCTGGAGCCGGCGCGACCGGTGCCGGCTTCGCCGCTGTCACGACGGGCGCCGGCCCTGGCGCAGCCGCCACCATGACTGGCGCAGCAGGTGGCGGGGCCAACGGCGCAGTGGTCGTCGGCGTCAAGGAGCGCACCATGGCGAGCTTGGACTTGGGCGCGGCCGGCTGGTTTGAATCCAGCAACTGCATCGCCTTGTCATAGGACTGGCTCGCCATCTTGGCATACACGTCGCCCAGGTTTTCGTGGGCGGTGGCATAAGTCGGATTGGTGCGGATGGCGCGTTCCAGCGCCATGCGCGCCTTATCGTAATTCCCCGCCGAGGCATGCAGCACCGCCAGGTTGTTATAAGGCTCAGGTAAATCGGGATAATCTTCCGTCAGCTTTTGGAAAACAGTAATCGCATCGGCCGATTTGCCCTGTTCGGACAAAATCATTCCCTTAATAAAACGCAATTGCGCATCTTTTGGCCGTTGTGACAGAGCAACATCAACCTTCGCCAAAGCCGCGCCTAATTGCCCTCCGCGCATCATTTTATTGATATCCGAAATCTCGTCGGCCTGTGCTCCGGCAAAGGCGAAAAGCAGCGCTGCGCCTAGCGCAAGGGCGGAACGGGAGGAAAATTGCAAAGCCTGCATTTATTTATTTTGCCGACGGGAAATAATCCCCAATTTTATCAAAGATCAGCAGCGTGAATATACTTAAGGCATGGACTTGAATATCACCCAAGAGGCTGCTGGACATAATGCGCTAGGTATGCCAGTGAGCATTTTCACGCTGAGCAACCGGCGTGGCATGGCCGTGCGCATCAGTAGCATTGGTGCTGCCTTGCTCAGCCTGCAAGTGCCGGACCGGCACGGCCAACTGGCCGATGTGCTGCACGGCGGCCAGGCGGACGACGGCATCCACCTGCTGCCCGCGCCGGGCCGCGCCCTGCATCGGCAGGCCTGGCATGCGGTGCCGTTGCTGGATGACGGCAGCGTGGGGGTGCGCTTTGTAAGTCCCGGCGCACCTGCCGTGGTAGCGAGCTATGTGCTGGACGATGCCGGCGCGCTGGTGCTGCAGTGCGAGGTGGCGGCACCAGCGCCCGCTGCGCTGTGCGTGGCGACCACGCTGCGGCTGGACGGGCAACTGCTCACGGTGCAGGCGGGACGAGTGGTCCCAGGCGGCGCCCATGAGCAGGAGGTGGCGGCTACGGCATGGGATTTTCGCCAGCCGCGCCCGGCAGCGGAACTAGCCGGCCCCGCACGCTTCCTGCCACACCCGGGCGCGGCGTTGGCGCTGCGCCTGCTGGACCCGGTTGGCGGGCGCTTGCTGGCGTTGGAGGGCGGCATGGCCAGTGTGCGGCTTGGCGGTGGTGACGCGCCGGGTACCCTGCAACTGGAGCCGGTGCTGGCTGCTCCCGGCGGGCGCATCGTCTTTCGCTGCAGCGCACAAACATAAGGTAAATACAATGTTACTATCGTGACTCAGCCATTCCCGAGCCACGTCCCATGAGTATTGTGTTCTCCAGCCTGAACCATGCCCAGCGCGTTCCGCTGGCGGCAGAAATCCACTCGCGCCCCTTCCTGCTGCTGGAGGCGCCGACTTTGCTGACCCATTTCGCCATCTTCGGCGAACATGCGCAGCAAGATTTGCTGGCCGGGCTATGTGGACATTTCGGCGTAACGGCGCCGGCGGCGGGGGCGAAATACTTCAGCCACGATTTCGGGCGCTTCCGCCTGAAATGGGAATTGCACACCGAGTTCGCCACCTTCACCTTCGCCGAAACCGTGGCCAGCATGGCGCTGCCGGAAGACGCCTTCGCCAGCATGCCTTCGCGCCACCTGCCGGAGCAATGGCTGTTGGAACTGCAGGGCAGGGTGCTGGTGGCGTCGCACGTGCTGCTGGCCCGCCCCGGCGGCGCGCAGGCGGCGTTCGCGGCCAGCTTGCAGCGCGTGTTCCAGGGCGCGCCGCTGGCGGGCAGCCAGGTCATGAACGGCGGCGAGCTGTGGACCGACTTTGCCATCCATGCCGATGGCTTCAGCCGCTTCGTGATCTGCGACACGGTCATGCACGAACAGCAGGCCGGGCGCCTGGTGCAGCGCGTGCTCGAAATCGAAACCTACCGCATGATGGCCTTATTGGCTTTGCCGCTGGCGCATGCCGCCGTGCCGGAGCTGAATGCGGTGGAGGCCGAGCTGGCTGCGCTGGCTGGCGCGCTGGTGGAGGCGGACGGCAAACTGGATGACGGCTCCATCGAGCAAAAACTATTGGACCGCATCACCCACCTGGCCGCGCGCATCGAAAAAGTTTCGGCTGACACCAGCTACCGCTTCGCCGCCGCCAAAGCGTATTTCGGCCTCGTGAATGCGCGCATCGAGGAGTTGCGCGAGCTGCGCATTGACGGCGCGCCCACGGTGGAGGAGTTCATGGAGCGCCGCCTGGAGCCGGCCATGAAGACCTGTGAGGCGGTCGCCGCCCGGCAGCAGGCGCTGGCGGGCCGTATCGCCAACTGCAACGACCTGCTGCGCACGCGCGTCGGCATCGTGCAGGAAGCGCAGAACCGCAAAATCCTGCAATCGATGAATGCGCGCGCCGCGCAGCAGCTGCGCTTGCAGCAGGCGGTGGAAGGCTTGTCGGTGGCCGCGATTTCCTACTACCTGGTGGGCTTGATTGGCTATTCCGCCAAAGGCGCCAAGTCGCTGGGCTGGGTCGGCAATCCGGAACTGCTGATGGGGGTGATGGTGCCGGTCGTCGCGCTGGCGGTCTGGATCGGTTTGCGCTGCATGCACAAGCGCTTGCACCAGGCATGAAGCAGCGCACTCGCACGATAGGGGCGCTGGCGGCGCTCGCGCTGGCGCTAGGAGTTGCGCTCGCCGGCTGCGGCACGCCGCCGCGCGCGATAGCGCCCCTGGCAACGAGCGTGGCCGGCTTGCGCTTTATTGGCGAGCAGCGCGTCCCGCATCAAGCGATGTATGACGGCACCATGCTGGGCGGCTTCTCCGGCCTCGATTACGACGCGGCGGCTGGGCGCTGGGTGATCGCGTCGGATGACCGCTGCACGCACAACCCGGCGCGCTTCTACGAGGCAAAGCTGGATTTCGACGCGCAGGCATTCCACGCCATACGTTTTGTCGGCGTGCGTTATTTCCTGGGCAGGGAGGGTTGCAACGGTATGGATGTGGAGGCGATCCGCGTCGACCCGCGTGACGGCAGCATCTGGTACGCCAGTGAAGGCGACCGCCGCTACGGCATCGACCCTTTCATCAGCCACGCCCGGCGCGAGGGCGCACATTTGGCGGCGCTGCCGTTGCCGGAGCAGTTCCGCGTCTACAAGGATGCAGAGCGCGGCTCGCGCTACAACGCCACATTCGAGGGCATTGCCTTCGCGCCCGGCGGCGATAGCCTGTGGGCGTCGAGCGAATGGCCGCTGTATGCCGACGGCCCGCTGCCCACTTCGCAGCAAGGCGCCCCGGTGCGCATGACGCAGTTTGGGCGTGATGGAACGGTGCTGCGCCAGTTCGCTTACGAACTGGACGCGATTCCGGCACCGTCGGTGCCGGGCAAGATGTCTGAAAACGGCGTCTCGGAAATCCTCACCACGCCAGACGGCGAGTTGCTGGTGCTGGAGCGCGCCACCGTGCAGGGGGCGGATGGACGGCACGTCAATTACATCCGCCTGTATGCGACGGATACGCGCGATGCGAGCGAGGTGCAAGCGCTGCCGGCGCTGGCCGGCGCGCACTACAGGCCGGCCCGCAAGCGCCTGGTGCTGGACTTCGGCACGCTTGGCCTGCCGCGCATCGACAACCTGGAAGCGATGGCCTGGGGCCCGCGCCTGCCGAACGGCCACGCCACCCTGGTGCTGGCGAGCGACGACAATTTCGGCAAGAGCCAGGTCAGCCAGTTCCTGCTCTTTGAGGTGCTGCCGTAAAGGCTTAGCGTTTGGCGCTGATGCGGCTCATCAGGCTCTGGACCTGGTGCTCCGCTTCCTGCGTCAGGCTGGTGAACTGGCAGCCGATGTGCAACTGCTCACCGAGCAGGAAGGAACGGTGGGAGCGGGTGGCGCGGATTTCCATCTCGGCGACGAAGACCGATTCCGTGCCGCCCAGTTCCAGCACGATATCGCGCAGCTTGCGGCCTTTGAGCAGACCCTTGGCGTCGCCGCGCGAGCAGCGCAGGCCGATGCCGCCGTGCGCCAAGTCGTATACCGGCAACTCGTAGGGCGTGCCGTTCATGACGAAGGCCGCCGTGAAGTTGGCGCCCAGGGGCGACTCCACGCGCACCGAATTGCGGCGGTTGAGCACCGCGCAGGTTTCCGGGAACACCATCGGTACCAACTGCGGCTGGCCGGGCGTTGTCTTCCAGGCGCTGCTGGAGAGGCGGAATTGCAGCTTCGCCGTACGCAGGCAGGCGACAAAGGTGATATCCCCCGGCGGCAGGGTCGCGCCGTGGTTCAGCTCCATCACGAAGTGCGGCAGCTCGGGGTCGACCGACAGGATGCGCCCTAGCACCGGCTCGCGGCATGCGGGCGCGTACATCGAGATCGCATCGCCGTGTTCGGCCAGCAGGGTCAAGGCATCGCCGATATCGTCCTCGCTCGTCATATCGTATGACGTTGCCGTAGGCGGGAAAGGCGATATCGCATCTTGCGGCCGTGGCGGTCCCTTCCGGATACCGACGGCAATTGGTTCATTCAGCAGCATGGTTTTCAGACGTTGTTTGGGTCTTCAGACCATCATGATAGTTACCATATTGCTGGTCGGCAAAGAACTTTGTGTTTTAGTAATGTACCAAATACCCCTGAATTGCGCTCCGGTCCATGCGGGAAAGGGCCGATGCCCGCCTCACACTTCGTGTGGTAAAAAGGCCGCAACCTAGGTTGTGGTTATTCCATTAAGTGGAATAGTCTATTGTCCCTGGCGGGGATTCCCAACGTTACAGGCATGGATCACACTGTCATCACTATTTGACAAGGAGATCCCCATGAAGCTGTACTACCACCCCATTTCCGGCCACGCCCACCGCGCCCACCTGTTCCTGTCCCTGCTGGGCCTGGACTTCGAGCTGGTGGAGGTCGACCTGCTGAAGGCCGAACAAAAGACCGAGGCCTTCCTCAAGCTGAATCCTTTCGGCCAGGTGCCGGTACTGGAGGACAATGGCACGGTGATTGCCGATTCCAACGCCATCCTGGTCTATCTGGCGGCGCGCTATGGCAACTCGAACTGGCTGCCGCAGGACCCGGTAGGGGCGGCCAACGTGCAACGCTGGCTGTCGGTCGCGGCGGGCGAAATCGCCAGCGGCCCGGCCACCGCGCGCATCATCAATCTGTTCAAAAAGCCGACCGACCCGGCCGACGCCATCGCGCGCGCGCACCGCATCCTGGGCCTGATCGACAGCACCCTGGCGCAAAACGAATGGATCGCCGCCGGCTGGCCGACCATCGCCGATGTGGCGCTGTACAGCTATATCGCGCGGGCGCCGGAAGGCAATGTGGACCTGGCGAACTACGGCCATGTGCAGGCCTGGCTGGCACGCGTCGAGGCGCTGCCGCGCTTCCAGCCGTTCATCCAATCGCCGGTGGGGCTGGCAGCATGAACGGGCCCTGGCACGCAGGCGAGATCGCACTGCAGGACACGCTGGGCGTCGCCGCCCGCATGGACGAAATCGGCCGCAAGGTGATCCGCAATTACCTGCCGGAGCAGCACCGCGACTTCTTCGCCCAGTTGCCGTTCGCGGTGTTCGGCACGGTCGATGAGGCAGGGCGGCCGTGGGCCACGCTGCGTGCCGGGGAAGAGGGATTCATGCATTCGCCGACGCCGCAAAGCCTGCTCGTGGCGCTGGCGCCGGAGCCGGACGATCCGGCCCAGGCCGGCCTGCACGATGGCGCGGCGATCGGCATGCTGGGGATCGAGCTGCATACGCGGCGCCGCAACCGCCTGAACGGCCGCTTGCGCGCGCTGGAGGAAGGGCACTTCGATCTCGAGGTCGGCGAGTCGTTCGGTAACTGCCCGCAGTACATCCATGTGCGCGACTACCGCTTCGAGCGCCAGCCGGGTGAGGCCTCGGGCTTGCCGGCGCGCCGCCTGCCGCACTTCGACGCGCTGGCGCGCGACCTGGTGGGGCGCGCGGCGACCTTCTTTGTCGCCACCTATTCGGGCCAGGGGGAGGCGATGCGGGTCGATGTCTCGCATCGCGGCGGGCCGCCCGGTTTTGTCCAGGTTAAACGCGATGGCACGCTGGTGGTGCCGGATTACGAGGGCAACCGCTTCTTCTCCACGCTGGGCAATATCCTGCTGAACGGGAAGGCCGGACTGGTGTTCCCGGACTTCGACAGCGGCGGCCTGCTGCAAATGAGCGGCGATGCGCGCGTGGTGCTGGATGGGCCGGAGCGCCACTGGGAATTTACACCGCGCGAGATGGTGTGGCGTGAGGATGCTTTACCATTGAGGTGGGCGCTGCAAACGGTGTAACTCTGCTACCATGCCGCGCATGGACAGGGCTTCTCCCGTTACGCCGGGCAGGACCAGGCTGGATGCTTTTACCGCCGTGTATGAGCACAGCCCCTACCTGGCTTTCATGATGGACGCCAAAGGCACACTGCTCGCGGCGAACGCCCATGCGCGCCGTGTGAATCGAGAGCTCGATGCCGGCGGCCAGGCCTTTGCCATGTTCCGCAGTTGGGCCGCCGTGGAACTGCGCGACGACGCCATTCCCGAAGCGATGCAGCGCGGCGTGTGGCGCGGCGAGCTGGCGCTGCGCGAACCGGCGGGCGAAGGCGCCCCGGTCGCGCTGGCCATGGAGTATTACGCCGCCCACGATGAACACCCCGAGTGCTTCCGCTGTATTGTTTCGCCATTGCCGGAAGCCGACTCCTACGGCTCGCGCCTGCGCTTCAAACGCCTGTTCGACCAGCACCCGCACCCGATGTGGGTGTACGACCTGGAGACGCTGCGTTTCCTGGTGGTGAACCGCGCCGCCACCGAGGTGTATGGCTATAGCGAGGACGAGTTCCTCGAAATGACGATCGAGGATATCCGTCCCGCGCAGGAGCTGGTACGCCTGTACAACGACCTGGTGGCGACGGCGGCGGGCGGCGCGCAGCAATCGGGCACCTGGACCCATCGCCGCAAGGACGGCTGCCTGTTGCAGGTGGAAATCTCCTCGCACCCGTTGCTGCTGGCCGGGCACAAGGCGCGCTTTGTGTTTGCGCACGACGTAACGGACCGCCAGCGGATTGAGAAAGCACTGCACGAATCGCAGGAGATGACGCGCCTGGTGGTCGACCATATACCGCACCAGATCTTCTGGAAGGACATGGACTTGCTGTATCGCGGCTGCAACGACGTCTTCCTGCGCGCCGCCGGCCTGGCCAGGCAGGACGAGGTGGAGGGCAAGAGCGATTTCGATTTTCCCTGGGCGCACAACGCGGAGCGCATCCGCGCCGACGACGCCGAGATCCTGCGCAACGGCGTGCCGCGCCTGAACCGCGAAGACCACCTGCTGTTCGCCGACGGTAGCGTGCACTGGTTCCTGATCAACAAGCTGCCGCTGCACGACCTGGCCGGAAGGACGATCGGCCTGCTTGGCACCATCGAGGATGTCACCGACCGTAAGCAGGTCGAGTTGATGCTG
The DNA here is from genome assembly GCA_046523935.1 of Massilia sp. SR12. Taxonomy (GTDB): domain Bacteria; phylum Pseudomonadota; class Gammaproteobacteria; order Burkholderiales; family Burkholderiaceae_D; genus Rugamonas. The sequence goes on from CP159586.1 coordinate 627,278, forward strand.
CAGTTGCATAACCGCGCGCTGGAATCAAGTATCAACGCCATTGCCATCACCGCCATCGAGGACGGCAGCGACAGCATTGTTTATGCCAACCCGGCGCTGGCCGAGTTGACCGGCCACCCACTCGCCGCGCTGGCCGGGCGCAGCCTGGAGACCTTGCTGGTCGACCAGGACGATGCCGCCGCCGGCACGGCACTGCACGAAGCGGTGCATGCGCAAAGCGAGGTGCAACTGGTGCTGAAGGGGCGCCACCGCGACGGCAGCTCCTGGTGGGCGCAACTGCACGTGGCGCCGGTGGGCGGCAGCGAAGGCTGGCACAGCCACCGCGTCTGCGTGCTGACCGATATGACGTCCACCATGAAGTACCAGGCGCAGTTGGAGCACCAGGCCAACCACGACGCGCTGACCGGGCTGCCCAACCGCAACCTGTGCGGCGACCGCCTGGAGCAGGCCATCAGTTATGCGCAGCGCTACGGCCATACGGTGTGGGTGGTGTTCCTCGACCTGGACAACTTTAAGCTGGTGAACGACAACATGGGCCATGGCGCCGGCGATGAGCTGCTGCGCAGCGTGGCGCGCCGGCTGCGCCAGTGCGTGCGCGATACCGATACCGTGGCGCGCATGGGCGGCGACGAATTCGTGCTGATCCTGTTGGACGGCCACGCGGCAACGCCCTCGCAAACGGTGCTGCGCAAAATCCTGGACAGCGTGGCCGAGCCGTTGCAACTGGCCGGGCAGGAGCATATGGTTAGCTGCAGCATGGGCGTGGCGCTGTATCCAGCCGACAGCAGCGACCCGCAACTGCTGATGCGCTATGCCGACATCGCCATGTACCGCGCCAAGGAGGGCGGCCGCAACCAGGTGCAGTTCTATGAACCGGCCATGCATGCGCGCATTGTGGAGCGGGCGGCGATCGAGAACGAGTTGCGCGGCGCGCTGGCGCGCAACGAAATGTTCCTGGTGTACCAGCCCAAGATGCACGTGGCGAGCGGCGAAATCTCCGGCGTCGAGGCGCTGCTGCGCTGGCGCCATCCGACCCTGGGCCTGGTGGCGCCGGGGCGTTTTATCGGCGTGGCGGAAGAGACGGGCCTGATCGTGGAACTGGGGCGCTGGGTGATCCAGACCGCCTGCGCCCAGAACAAGGCCTGGCAGGATGCGGGCCTGCCGCCACTGCGGGTGGCGGTGAATGTGTCGGCGCGCCAGTTCCGCGACAAGGCACTGGCGGACGAGGTGGTGGCGGCGCTGCGCAGCACCGGCCTGCAGGCGCAGTACCTGGAGCTGGAGCTGACCGAGAGCATGATGATGCAGGACGCCGACGAGGCGGTGGCCACCGTGCAGCGCCTGAAAAAAGTCGGGGTCGGCCTGTCGATCGACGATTTCGGCACCGGCTATTCCAGCCTGGCCTACCTCAAGCTGTTCCCCATCGACTTCCTGAAGATCGACCAGTCCTTTGTGCGCGACATGCTGGGCGAACCGACCGTGGCGGCGATTGTGCGCTCGGTGATTTCGCTCGGCCACAGCCTGGATTTCCGCATCATCGCCGAAGGGGTGGAGACCGAGGGGCAACTGGCCTACCTGCAGCGCTACCACTGCGACGAGGCGCAGGGCTACTACCTGAGCAAGCCGATCCTGCCAGAGGAATTCGCCGCCTTGCTGGCGCAAGGGCAGGCGCGGCAGCCGGCGCGGCAGCCGGGCGACCCGAGCCGGGGTACCTTGCTGCTGCTGGACGACGAGCCGCACGTGCTGTCGGCCCTGGTGCGCCTGTTGCGGCGCGACGGCTACCAGATCCTGCTGGCGCATACCGCGCAGGAAGCCTTTTCCTACCTGGCCACGCATGATGTGCAAGTGGTGGTGAGCGACCAGCGCATGCCGGAGATGAACGGTACTGAATTCCTGAGCCGCGTGCGCAAGCTGTATCCGGGCACGGTGCGCATCATCCTGTCCGGCTATGCCGAGCTGGAGTCGGTGCTGGGCGCCATCAATCGCGGTGAAATTTACCGCTTCTACACCAAGCCCTGGGACGACCAGGCCCTGCGCGAAAATATCCGCGAGGCCTTCCGCTACCATGAATTAATGCATGCGCCTAATCCTGAGACAGCACGCTGAAGGCGTCCAGCAGGGTGCGCGCGCGGAAGGGCTTGAGCACCACCCGGTTCACGCCGCGCTCGCGCAGCGCCGCCAGCAGGTGCTCGTCGCAGCGGGCCGCCAGCACGGCGAGCGGCATCTTTGCGTTGCTGGCGCTGCGCCCCAGCCGCACCTGGTCCAGCAGGGACAGGTCGTAGGCGTCGCCGGCGTCGATGGCGATCAGGGCGCCGTGGAAGGCCTTCTGGTTCAGCATTTGCCGCGCCAGCGCGGTGCTGGCGGCTTCCTGCACGTCGGCCACGCCGAGCGAGCGCGCGGTCAGGGCCACGGTGCGGCGCAGCATGCTTTCCGGCTCGACCAGCAGCATCTGCTTGAGTTCAGGCATGGCGGGCCTCCAGTTCCTGGAGGACCAGGCTGCGCAGGGTCGACAGGATCGCCATTTCAATGTTATCCAACTGGCGCGGGCGGGTGTCGATGATGCAGATGGTTCCCAGGGCGTAGCCGTTGGCCAGGATCAGCGGGGCGCCGGCGTAAAAGCGGATGTGCGGCGCGCCGGTGACCAGCGGGTTGTCGGCGAAGCGCGGGTCGAGCAGGGCGTCTTCCACGACGAAGATTTCGGCGCGCATGATGGCGTGGCCGCAAAACGAGATATCGCGCCCCGTTTCGCAGGTGCTGCCAAGGCCGATCGCCGCCTTGAACCATTGGCGGTCGGTGTCGAGCAGCGAGATCAGGGCGATGGGGACGTCGAATTCCTGGGCCGCGAATTCAACGATTTTATCGAAGCGCTGTTCCGGCGGGGTGTCGAGCACCAGCAGGGCGTACAGGGCCGCCAGGCGTTCCGCTTCATTCGGGGGAGTGGGTGCGGGCATCATGGTGGAACTACTGTAGCACGCTTACACTTTTAGATGCCGTTCGCTTTGGATTTCTGGCAAGATTTAGCGCGACATAATATATACGAGGGGAGCCGATGGTGAAACTGTGGTTGAAACGCATAGCCCTGGGCGTGCTGGCGCTGCTGTTGCTGACAGCGTTGGGCCTGTGGTTCTTCCTGCGCGGAAGCCTGCCCCAGCTCGATGGCAAGATCTCGGCGGCGAGCCTGGCGTCGGCCGTGACCGTGCTGCGCGATGACAAGGGCGTTCCCTCCATTAGCGGCAGCGACCGCCACGACGTGGCGTATGCGACCGGTTACGTGCACGCGCAGGACCGCTTTTTCCAGATGGACCTGCTGCGCCGCATGCCAGCCGGCGAGTTGTCCGAGCTGTTTGGCGAGAAGGCGCTGGAGACGGACCGCGTGCATCGCCTGCACCGCTTCCGCGCGCGCGCCGCGCTCGCGATCCAGGCCATGCCGGCCGAAGACCGCAAGCTGCTGGAACGCTATAGCGCCGGCGTGAACGACGGGCTGAATGCACTCGGTACCCGTCCGTTCGAATATGGCCTGGTGGGCGTGGCCCCGCGTCCGTGGGCGCTGGAGGACTCCTACCTGGTGGCCCTGGCTATGTATATCGATTTGCAAGTGACGGGTATCGGGCGCGAGCTGGCGCGCGGCTGGCTGCGTGCCAATGCGAGCGCCGAGCAACTGGCCTTCCTGCTGCCGGATGCGACGCAATGGGACGCGCCGCTGGACGCCGCCGGCATGGCGGCGCCAGATGCGCCGATCCCGGCGCGCGCGCCGGACTGGTGGGGCAAGGGGATTGCGAAGGAGCCAGCCACGCTGGCCGCCGCCGCTTTTGTCGACGGGGTGGGCAGCAATAACTGGGCGGTGGCCGGGCAACGCAGCCAGCATGGCGGCGCCATCGTGTCGGACGATATGCACCTTGGCATCCGCTTGCCGAGCACCTGGTACCGCCTGCTGTTGCAGGTGCCGGGCGCGAACGGCAGCACGCGCCGCATCGTCGGCGTCAGTATTCCCGGCGCACCGGCCGTGGTGGCGGGTAGTAACGGCCATGTGGCCTGGGGCTTCACCAACAGCTATGGCGACTATATCGACCTGGTGCAGGTGGCGGCGGCCAAGGATCGTCCGGGCCAGGTCAAGCTGCCGGGCGGCTGGGAGACCCCGGTCGAGCATGTGGAGCGCATTCTGGTCAAAGGCCAGGCGGCGGCCAGCCTGACGGTGCGCGAGACTTCCCTCGGCCCGATCATGCAGTCCGGCGGGCGTGAATACGCGGTGCACTGGGTGGCGCACCACCCGAATGCGGTCAACCTGGCGCTGCGCCATATGGAGGAAGTCAATAGCGTGCAGGAAGCGCTGGCGCTGGCGCCCAAGGTCGGCATGCCGGCGCAGAACCTGGTGGTGGGCGACAGCGGCGGCAATATCGGCTGGACCATTTCCGGCCCGCTGCCGCAGCGCCCGGCCAGCGCGGTGGATGCGACCTATCCGTTGGCGGCCGACGGCAGTTCGCGCGGCTGGCAAGGCTTGCTGCCGGCGGCGGCCTATCCGTCCGTGAGCAATCCGGCCGGTGGCCAACTGGTGACGGCGAACAGCCGCCAACTGGCGGGCGCCGAGGCGGCCAAGTTGGGCGACGGCGGCTTTGATATGGGGGCGCGGGCGCGCCAGGCGCGCGACAGCCTGGCGGCGCTGGGGCCGAAGACCGACGAGCAGGGCGTCTACAGCGTGATGCTGGACGACCGCGCCGTGTTCATCGGCCAGTGGCGCGAGCGGGCGCTGGCCGTGCTGGATGCGGAGGCGCTGCAGGGCAAGCCGCAGCGTGCCGAGCTGGCGCGCCTGTTGAAGGAGAACTGGACTGGCCGCGCCAGCACGGATTCGGTGGCCTACCGCGCCAGCCGCGCTTTCATGTGGTCGCTGTATGAATTGCTGTACGGCGGTGCCAACATGGAGCTGGCGAAGTTGAACAAGGATGCCAATATGCGCGCCGCGTCCAGCCGCTGGCCGGTGGTGCTGGCGCGCCTGCTGGACGAGCAGCCGGCCGGCTGGCTGCCAGCGGGCCATGCCAACTGGAAGGCGCTGCAACTGGCGGCGCTGGACCGCACCATCGAGCATCTGGGCAAGGACGGTAAACCGCTGGCCACCGCCACCTGGGGCGCGCGCAATACGGCCACCATCGCGCACCCGATTGCCGGCGCGCTGCCGGTGCTGAAAAAGTGGCTGAGCGTGCCGCCCGACCAACTACCGGGCGACAGCAATATGCCGCGCGTGGCCGGGCCGGCCTTTGGCCAGTCCGAGCGCATGACGGTGAGCCCGGGGCGCGAGGAGCAGGGCCTGTTCAATATGCCGGGCGGCCAGAGCGGCCACCCGCTGTCGCCTTACTTCCTGGCTGGGCACGCCGATTGGGTAGCCGGCAAGGCGACCCCGCTCTTGCCGGGGCCGGCGGTGCACTCGCTTAAGTTCCTGAAGTAAAGCGGCGCAGGAAGGCGACCGTGCGCTGCCACGCCAGGCGCGCGGCCGCCTCGTCGTTACGCGGTGTGGTGTCGTTGTTGAAGCCATGCTCGACGCCGGGATACAGGTGGTATTCGTAGCGCACCCCGGCCGCTTTCAGGGCTGCCTCGTAAGCCGGCCAGCCGGCGCGGATGCGGGCATCGTTTTCCGCGTCGTGGATCAGCAGGGGCGCCTTGATCTTCGCTACTTCGCTGGCGGGCGGCTGGGAACCGTAGAAGGGCACGGCCGCCGCCAGGTCCGGCTGCACCGTGGCCAGGTAGTTGGCCATGCCGCCGCCGTAGCAGAAACCTAGCACGCCGACTTTGCCATTGCCGCTGTCATGCCCGGCCAGCGCCTGGTAGGCGGCGACGAAGTCGGCGCGCGTTTTTGCCTGGTCCAGCTTGCCGAACAGCTCGCGCGCCTTGTCTTCATTGCCGGGGTAGCCGCCCAGCGGGAACAGGGCGTCCGGCGCGAAGGCCAAAAAGCCGTCCAGCGCCAGGCGGCGCGTAATGTCCTCGATATGCGGGTTCAGGCCGCGATTCTCATGCACCACCAGCACGGCGGGCAGCTTGCCGCTGGCGGTGGTAGGGCGCGCCAGGTAGCCGCGCAGGGTGCCGTAGCCGCGCGGCGAGGGGTATTCCACATACGTCACTTTCAAGCGCGCATCGTCCGTCGCCACCAGGGGTGCGGCGAAACTGGGCGCCATGGTGGCCAGCATGCCGGCGCCGGCGGCGGTGATGAAGTCGCGGCGGCTGAGCTGGCCGTGTACGTACTTGTCGAACAGGTCCAAAACCGTGGGGTCAAAATCCTTGGCAGTCAAGCGTGGCATCGCATTGTCTCCTTATTAACGAAAATGTACGTTGCCAAGTGTACCCTGACTGGTTTAGCGCCGGTTTTTGGGTGCATAATTGGATTCCCAAGCCAGCACCCCAATTGATGAGGCAAGCAATGATGAACGATTTTGCGGCCGCTTCCCGGGCCACGATGCAATTCCTCAGGCAGCGCCTGGGCTTCAAGCTATGGATGGTGACCCGCACCGACGGGAAAGACTGGATTGTGCTGTTCGCCGAAGACAACGGCTACGGCGTGAAGGCCGGCCAGGTCTACAACTGGGCGGAAATGCTTTGCTCGCGCATGGTCGAAGGGCAGGGGCCGAATATCGCGCCGGACGTGGCGCGGGAACCCGCTTATGCCAGCGCCCCGATCCACGACAAGCTCACGGTCGGCGCCTATGTTGGCGTGCCGCTGCGGCGCGCCGACGGCACCTTGTTCGGCACGTTGTGCGCCATCGACCCGGAGCCGCAACCGGAGCGCATCCGCGAAGACCAAGACATGGTGGTGCTGATGGGCGAGCTGCTAGGCGGCTTGCTGGAGGCTGAATTGGCGGGCACGGAGGCGGTGCGCAAGGCCGAGCGCAGCGATGTGGACAGCACGCGCGACGAGCTGACCGGCCTGTACAACCGGCGCGGCTGGGACATGCTGGTGGCGCGCGAAGAAGAGCGTTGCCGCCGCTACGGCCATCCGGCCTGCGTGGTGTCGATCGACCTGGATGACCTGAAGTTCTACAACGATACCCAGGGCTACGCCTCCGGCGACGCGCTGCTGATCCGCTGCAGCAAGGCCCTGAAGGACGTGACGCGCGGCTCGGACGTGGTGGCGCGCATGGGCGGCGATGAATTCGCGATGCTGATGGTGGAGTGCGACTACTTCGATGCGCAGGCCATGCTGCTGCGGGTGCAGGAGACGCTGGCCGGCTACGATGTGCGCGCCTCGATCGGCATGGCGATGCGCAAGCCCGGTATCGACCTGGAGGAATCGCTCGCCATAGCCGATGCCGAGATGTACCGGGCCAAGCGCTCACGCAAGGTTCTGAACTAAGCCGCCTTTGGCGCCGGCCTGCGGGCCGGCCGCCTTGCCCAAGCCGAACAGGGGCCGCAGCAGCGGTACCCGGCGCACCATTTCAAAGACCCCGAAGCTGATGGCCAGCGTCAGCAGCACGATCAGCGCGCCTTCCACGGCCGGTTGCAGGCCGGCGGCACGCAGGGCCATGGCCAGGCAGATGATCAGGCTCTGGTGCAGGATGTAGACCGGGAACACGGCCTGCGTCAGGTAGCGCCGCTTGGCGCTGTCGAAGTTCAGGTGCTGGTAGCCGAACGCGCAAACGGCAAGCAGGCCGCTCCACTGGCAGGTGGCGTACACCACGCGCCCCAGCGGCAGCCAGGCGACCTGGAAGGCCTCGCCCATCATGTAGAAACCCATCAGGCCGGCCCAACTGGCGAAGAACAGGCCCAGGGACTTGAAGCGCAGCCCGGCCAGGCGCTGCCAGAAGCCATCCTGGCGCGCCATGGCGGCGCCGAACAGGAACATCGGCAGGCTCAGGGCGTGGTTGTGCCAGTCGGCGGTCAGGTTGTGGGTGTGCGGCCAATAAGGCAGCAGCAGGATGCGGCCGATGGCGAGGAAGGCGATCGGCAGCACGAACAGCTTCCAGCCCTGCAGGTGGCGCATCAGGCCGGCCCCGGCGGCTTGCACGCGGCGGCTGCCGAGGGCGGCCAGCACCAGGGTGTAGATCCACAGGTAGGGCAGGAACCAAAGGTGGTTCCAGGTCGGAATATCAAGGCAGCCGTTCTGGTCGCAGAAGCCTTTGTAGCCGGTCACGTACAGCTTCATGAACTCGAAGTAGCTGCCCTGGTAGGCGACGTCGGACACCACCTCGAAGTAGGATTGCGGCGGCACGATGAAGAACATGCCGAACACCAGCGGCAGCAAGAGGCGCTTGCTGCGTTCCTTCGCCAGACCTTTGCCGCCCAGTTTATCGAGCAGGAAGGCGGCCGCCGCGCCGCCGATCAGGAACAGCAGGGACATACGCCACGGCGAGGAGAGCAGCATCAGCGGCTCGATGGTGTGGCCGGCGGCGGGCGATTTCACGTGCCAGTCCCAGGTCACGTAGTACATGCCGGTGTGGTACAGCACGAGCAGGAAGAAGGCGCAGATGCGCAGCCAGTCGAGGAAGTAGAGGCGTTTGTTGTCCATGGCGATTGTCTTTCCAGGTTAGTGGTGACTGCAGCATATGGACGGGCGGGATCAGTGGCCAGTGTTTTGGGGTGAATCGCCTTTGGGTGTGGTGAGTGGGAACGCGCAGCCGCAAGCGCGGAGGTATTCAGCCCCTAGGCCTTAAGCCATTTGCGAATGCGGCCACGCGCATTCGCATACGGCGACGAGGTGTTGAACTGAATCATGCGGCCCTTGGTCCACTTCCCGTACCACGCGCGGCCGTACAGTTCTTCGTCCGAGCGCGTGGCGATATAGTCGGCCAAGCGTTGTTTGACGTGTTCCAGCGCATTCAATAATTGCGGATAACTCAGCTCGTGATAGTCCTGATAGAACTTTTGCGCCAGGCGGCCAAGTTCATTCCATTTGAACCCGGTCTCGGGAAAATCAACTGGCAGTCCTTGCTCATCGCGCTCCAGCCATTTCAGCACCAGCGTATTCCAACCGAGCAGATATGCCACCAGATCGGCGGGACTCATGGTGCTTGCCGCCACGTGCCCCTCCAGTGTTTTCTCGCGCGCACGGTCAGCTGGTACCTTGGCCAGGTCGGTGATCAGCCTGTCGAACTGGGTGGAGATTGCCTCTAGCAACTCGGCTTTGGAAGTGGGAATGGTCATGCAACGATCCTGGCGTGAAACGTGGTGAGCCACCTTAAGTTTGGTCGCGGCGACATTCTTAGCGTGAGGCCAGGCGCAAAAGGAGCTGCGGACGCAGTTGCTTGCTGAGGGGCGCAATGGCGCCGCTGTGCAACAGGACTTCCCCTTCGTTGTTGATGCGGTCGATGCTGGCCAGGCGCACTGCTGAGCGGCGGTGGCAGCGTACAAATTCCATGCCGAGTGTGTCCAGCAGGTTGGCCATGGTTTGACGTAGCAGCGGCGAGCCGTGTGGGGTGTGGAGGATAACGTAATTGTCGGCCGTTTCCACCCATTCGATGTCTTCGACTTTGACGATGCGCGTGGTGCCGCGTTCGTAGACCAGCAATTGTTGCAGCGGGGCGCCGGGCGGGAGTGCTGGTGCCTGCACCTTACTGTCGCGGGCAGCGATGCGCTCGCGCAGGCGCTGCATGGCGCGTTGCAGGCGGGCGGCGTCGAAGGGCTTCAGCAGGTAGTCGATGGCATTGGCGTCGAAGGCCGGTACGGCGTATTCGTCGAAGGCGGTGGCGAAAACGATCAGCGGGGCCGGGGCGGGCAGGGAGGCGGCGACTTCCAGGCCGCCTACTTCGGGCATCTGCACGTCGAGGAAGATGGCATCGGGGGCGAAGCTGGCGACTTTCTCCAGGGCTTCGATGCCGTCGCGCGCTTCGTCCACGGCGCTGACGCCGGGATCTTGCGCCAGCATGCGGCGCAGTTTGTCGCGGGCGGGGCGTTCGTCGTCGACGATCAGGATGCGCATGGGAGCCTTATTTCGGCGCGGACGCCGGCGGGGGCGAGCTGTTCCAGCGTTAGGGTGGCGCGCTCGCCGTGCAGGGCTTGCAGGCGTTCGCGCAGGTTGCGTGTTCCTAAACCGTGGGAAACCGGGAAACCAGGGTACGGCCCGGAGGGCCGGACCCTGAGCTCGCCGGCGTCGTCGGTGATGGCTAGTACCAGGGTGCCGGCTTCTTTGGCTGCGGTGATGGTGATTTTTGTGGGGGCTCGGCGGCGTTCGACGGTGTGCTTGAAGACGTTTTCCAGCAGTGGCTGCATGCTCATTACCGGGACCTGGCAGTCGTCGCAGGCTTCGTCGATATCCCATTCCAACTGCACGCGGTCGATGAAGCGTTCTTCCATCAGCTTTGCGTAGCCGCGCAGCAGGCGCAGTTCGGTGCTGAGGGGCGCTTGCTGCTGGCCGCTCACATCGAGCGTGGCGCGCAGCACGTCGGCCAGTTGCACCAGGGTGGCGTCGGCGCGTTCGATATCGGTGTGCATCAGCGAAGAGATCGTGTTCAGCGCGTTGAACAGGAAGTGCGGCTGCATTTGCTGCGTGAGCTGGTGTAGTTGCGCGGTGCGCAGTTGGGCGTTGGCCTTTTCCGCCGCGCGGAAGGACAAGATGCCGAAGGTAATCAGGGTGAAGATGGCGATGAAGATCGAGATCTTGATGTTCTCGTAGACGAAGGTTTCGCCCCACGGTTCGTGCGCATAGCGCCCGCCCAGCGCGGCATACACGGCATGCCGGATGCCGAAGGCCAGCGGCGTAAACAGCAGCCACCACATGGGCAGCCACAAAGCCTGGCGCGCGAACCAGCGGGCGGGCGTGACCAGCAAAGCGTCGTGGCGGCGCGAGCCGATGCGCTGGAGCGCCAGCAGCAGGGTTGCCACCAGCATGGAGGACGACTCCCACAGGATGGGCTGCCACAGCGGCCCCTGGTCGTTGCGCTGGAAGTCCTGCACGGCGGTCGCCACCATCATGGCCCAGAACAGCAGCCATGCCACGAGCAGGGAAAGTGCGGCGCGGCGGTTCATTTGGACTGTTTCTGGTGGCGTGCTTCGACCAGGTCGATCTCGCGCACCAGCTTGCGCGCGGTTTCGTCGGAAATGTGGTGGTGGCGCGCCAGGTCGAAGATGGCGGCGCGCTCGGCCTCCATCGCCGCCAGGCGCAGATCGCGTTCGGCCTTGTCCATTTTGCGGAAATGCTCCTTGCTCTGGTCTTCCGCCGACCAGGCCACGTTCAGGCGGTATTCGTACAGGGAAATCACGCGCGCCGCAGCCTGCGGCAGCACGTCGGGATGGTGGGCGTCGGCCAGGGCCAGCTCGGCGCGCTCGATGGCGGCAATCGCCGCCGACGCGGCCTGGCGGCGCGCCATGTCTTCCTGCTGGCGCTCGGCCGGCTCCTCCGGGAAGTGCATGCCACTCAGCAGGCGCGGCAAGCCGATGCTGGCCGCCAGCAGCGAAATCAGGATCACGGAACTGGCCAGCAGGATGGTCAGGTCGCGTGCCGGGAACGGGTCGCCGTTGGGCAGCACCAGCGGCAGCGTCAGCACGCCGGCCAGGGTAATCGCGCCGCGCGCGCCCGCCAGCGCAGTGGCCAGCAGCAAGCGCCAGTGCGGTTTGTGACTTTGCGTGCCGCGCGCGCGGCGGGTACGGCGGAACAGGGTGACGCTCAGGGTCGCCCAAACCCAGGCGAAACGCAGCGCGATCAAACCGACGCTGATGGCCACCACATACAGCACCAGCCACCACGGATTAATGTGGCCGCTCTGTTCCAGCGATTCGCTGGCGCCGCGCAGGATGTCGGGCAGTTGTTCGCCAAGCAGCACGAACATCACGCCGTTCAGGGTGAACTGCACCGTGTCCCACACGGCGGTGCGCTGGATGCGGGTCGCTGCCAGCGCCTGGCCGCCCAGCTCCACATAACTCATGGTGATGCCGGCGGCCACCGCCGCCAGGATGCCGGATGCATGCATGCGTTCCGCCACCAGGTAGGCGCCGAATGGGATCAGCAGGGACACCAGGATCGGCGAACCAGCCGGCTCGCCGTAACGCGCGGTGAGGCGGCCCTGCAGCCAGGCGACGCCCGCCGTCACGGCCACGCCGGCGGCGATACCGGCGGTGACCAGCCAGATAAAAGTGATCGAAGCATTGGTCAGCGAGAAGGTGCCGGTCAGGGCCGCCGCCACCGCAAAGCGGAAGCACACCAGGCCGCTGGCGTCGTTCAGCAGGGCTTCGCCTTCCAGGATATGCATCAGGCGCTTGGGAATGGGCGCGCGCGAGGCGATGGAGCCGACCGCAATCGGGTCGGTGGGCGACAGGATGGCCGCCAGCGCAAACGCCACCGGCAACGGCATGGCCGGGATCATCCAGTGGATGAAATAACCGGCGCCCAGCACGGTGAAGATCACCAGCCCCAGTGCCAGCTCCAGGATCACCACGCGGTCGCGGAACAGGCCGGTATTTGGAATGCGCCAGCCGTCCAGGAACAGCAGGGGGGGAATGAAGAGCAGGAAGAACAGCTCGGGGTCGAGCTGCAGGCCGTGGCCGGACCAGACGGCGATGCCGGCGCCCAGCGCGATCTGGACCAGGGGCAGGGGCAGGCCGGCCGGCAGCATGCGTTTCAGGTAGGCGCTGGCGATCACGGCCAGCAGCATTGCCAAGACAATCTCAATAGAATCCATACAAAGATTATAGTGGCAATGTTAAGCAAAAAAGAACTTGTCAGTCCTGACAGGCGCTGTCATAATAGCGCCTCCTCTGCGGGAATAGCTCAGTTGGTAGAGCGCAACCTTGCCAAGGTTGAGGTCGAGAGTTCGAGACTCTTTTCCCGCTCCAGAATTGCAAAAAGGACACCTTCGGGTGTCCTTTTTTTTTGTTGTTTCCTGACCTAACCCCTCCCGGAATTTAAATAAAGGCCGGTATACTGCCGAAACATTCCATACCAAAGGGAATGCCTATTTAAGAAGATTGGAGCGATTGATGAATTCCGTTCAACAAGAAGTTGACGAGCGCAGTAACCTGACAAACTCCAACAAGTTCGAGTTGCTGCTATTCCGCCTCGGCGTCGATGACACCAGCGGTAACTCCGAGCTGTACGGCATTAACGTTTTCAAGATCCGCGAGATCGTGGCCATGCCGACCGTGACCGCTGTCGCCGGCTCTGAGCCGCACATGCTGGGTGTGGTGAACCTGCGCGGACAAATCATTCCTGTGATGGACTTGCCGGGCATCGTCGGCGTCAAGCCGAAGACCGGCCTGAACATCATGCTGGTGACCGAGTTCGCGCGCACCACGCAGGCCTTTGCGGTGGAGTCGGTGGACGAGATCGTGCGCCTTGACTGGAGCCAGGTGCTGAGCGCCGAAGGCAGCCACGGCGGCGGCATGGTGACCTCCATCGCGCGTGTCGATGGCGACGTGCAGAACACCCGCCTGGCGCAGGTGCTGGACGTGGAAACCATCCTGCGCAACCTGACCCCGAGCGACGGCAAGGAAATCGACGAAACCGCCGTCGGCCGCCTGCCGCTGAAGCCCGGCACCTTTATCCTGGCAGCGGACGATTCCGTGGTGGCTCGCAACCTGATCGAGCGCGGCCTGGAAGCGATGCACGCGCCATTCGTGATGATGAAGACCGGTAAGGAAGCCTGGGATAAGCTGGTCCACATCGCCGAAGGCTGCAAGGCCGAAGGGATTCCGGTCGAGGACCGTGTGGCCCTGGTGCTGACTGACCTGGAAATGCCGGAGATGGACGGCTTTACACTGACCCGCCTGGTGAAGCAGGACGCCCGCTTCTCCAAGATTCCGGTGGTGATCCACTCTTCGCTGTCGGGCAAGACCAACGAAGACCACGTGAAAGGCGTTGGCGCCGATGCTTACGTGGCCAAGTTCGTGGCCGAAGAACTGGCGGAAACCATCCGCAACGTCCTTACGAAGTAATTTCCCTCAGCTGCCGGCCATGGAATCGCACATGGTCGGCGATAAAGCTGGAAATGAAGTAGTAGCCATGATCGTAGCCCGCATGCCGGCGCAGCTCCAAAGGCTGGCCGACTGCGCGGCACGCATCCTCAAACACCCCCGGATATAATTGCTCCTCCAGGAACTTGTCGGCCAGGCCCTGGTCGATCAGGATGCCATTGGGGAAGGGCGCCGTTTCCTGCACCGCCATGAGTGCACTGGCGTCATGCGACAGCCAGGTGGCCTGGTCCGGTCCAAGATAGCCATTGAACGCCTTGTGCCCCCACGGGCAGCGGCTTGGAGCGGCAATCGGCGCAAAGGCCGACACGCTGCGGAACAGGTCGGCTCGGCGCAGGGCCAGCGTCAAGGCACCGTGGCCGCCCATCGAATGGCCAAAGATGCCGACGCGCCTGGCGTCAACCGGCAATTCATCAATCACCAGTTGGCGCAGTTCGTGGATGTAGCTCTCCATGCGGTAGTGCTGCGACCATGGCGCTTGCGTGGCGTCCAGGTAGAAGCCGGCGCCTTCGCCGAAATCCCAGCTCGCGGTTTCGCCTTCAAAACCGGCGCCGCGCGGGCTGGTATCCGGCGCCACCAGCACAAGGCCTTCTTGCGCCGCGAATTGCTGCGCACCGGCCTTGATGGCGAAGGTCTCTTCCGTGCAGGTCAGGCCGGCCAGATAGAACAGCGCGGGCACGGGCCCTTGCGCCGCCTGGGCCGGAATGAAGATGGAGAAGCGCATTGGCAAGCCAATCGCTTTCGAATCGTGGCGGTAAAAACGCTGTACCCCGCCATGGCATACGTGTTCGCTGATCATGTCCATGCGGGCATTGTACCGAACTTGGGTGCGACGCGTTTTTCACAAATGCAATATAGTTGAGTTCGGAGGTAAGTTTATGACCGATTTGTTTGTCATCTCTGAAGAACTCGCCTGGACCTGCGCCATGCTGCTGGCATGGCTGGCCGGGGAGTTTGTTCACCGTTGGACCAGGCTGCCGCGCATCAGCGTGTATGGCCTGGTGGGCTTCCTGCTAGCGCAGGCAACGCCCGATCTTCTCGTGCCGGACGGCAGCAGCCAGGTAACACTGCTCGCCAATATTGCGTTCGGCCTGATCCTGTTTGAGTTTGGTTACCGCATCAATCTGCGCTGGTTGCGCGTGAATCCCTGGATTGCCATTAGCGGCCTGGCCGAATCGGCGCTCACGTTTGGCGCGGTGTATGCCATTGCGGTGTGGCAGGGCATGCCGCCGTTGACGGCGCTGTTGCTGGCGTCGCTCGCCATGTCATCCTCGCCGGCCGGTGTGCTGCGCGTGATTAACGAGGAACGCAGCTCGGGGCAAGTGACCGAGCGCGTGCTGCACCTGGTGGCGATCAATTGCGTGCTGGCGCTGTTCGTGTTCAAGGTGGTGGTCGGGTTCTGGGTGTTCCAGACTTCCGGCAGCCTGACGCAGGCGGTGTCGCATAGCCTGATCGAGCTGCTGGCGTCCGCCGTGCTGGGCGTGGTGGCGGGCATGTTAACACCGGCGCTGTTGCGCGGCCTGGGCACGCTGGCGCGCGACGGCACGGTGGCGTTTGCGATGGTGGTGATCCTGCTGGTGTCGATCACGCAGGCGGCCGACTTGTCACCGATGCTGGCGACGCTGACCTTCGGCCTGATGGCGCGCCACCGCCGCGTGACCTTCACCCGCACGCAGCGCAACTTCGGCGCGATTGGCGAGTTGCTGACGGTGCTGCTGTTCGTATTTGCCGTGTGCACGCTGGACTGGCAGCGCGTGGTGGCGGGCGCCTCGCTTGGCCTGCTGCTGTTGATGGTGCGCTTTGCCACCAAGACGGTGGCGGTGGCGGCGTTCTCGCACGTTTCCGGCATTTCCTGGCGCAAGGGAGCCTTGGTTGGCGTGGCCTTGTCGCCGATGTCGGTGTTCGCGATCCTGCTGTTGGAGCAGACGCGCTATATGGGTATTGTGCTGGTCGATGAACTGGCCGCGCTGGCTGCCATGACCTTGTTCATGGAAGTGCTGGGGCCGATCATTACGCAGCGCGCGGTGGTGCTGGCGCGCGAGACCGCGAAAGAGGAGGGCTGAAATGCCGTTGGAAGAATTTAACTCATCACAGCCCCTGACCATGGGGGTGGAGCTGGAGCTGCAACTGGTCAGCCTTTCGGACTTCGACCTGACTGCATCCAGCCCGGATTTGCTGCACCTGTTGTCGCGCAAGCCGTTCCCCGGCCATGTTACGCCGGAGATCACCGAGAGCATGATCGAGATTAACTCCGACGTGCACACCAAGCATGGCGAGTTGCTGGCGCAGTTGCATGAAACGCGCGACACGCTGGTGAAGGCGGCGGATACGCTGAACATCGGCATCTGCGGCGGCGGCACGCACCCGTTCCAGCGCTGGTCGGAGCGCAAGATCTTCTCCAAGCCGCGCTTCAAGGAAGTGTCGGCGCTGTATGGCTACCTGGCCAAGCAGTTCACCATTTTTGGCCAGCACGTGCACATTGGCTGTAGCAGCGGGGACGATGCTCTCTACCTGCTGCACGCATTGAGCCGCTATGTGCCGCACTTTATCGCGCTGTCGGCGTCGTCGCCGTATGTGCAGGGGAATGACACCCTGTTCAACTCAGCGCGCCTGAACAGCGTGTTCGCCTTCCCCATGAGCGGACGCGCGCCCTTCATTTTGAAGTGGGACCAGTTCGAGCACGAGTTCTTCTCCAAGATGGAGCATACGGGAGTGATCAAGTCCATGAAGGACTTCTACTGGGATATCCGCCCGAAGCCGGAGTACGGCACCATTGAGCTGCGCGTGTGCGACACGCCGTTGACCGTGGAGCGCGCGGCGGCGCTGGCGTGCTATCTGCAGGCGCTGTGCGCCTATCTGCTGGAGCGCAAGGAGGCGCCGCCGGCGGAGGACGACTACCTGGTCTACAACTACAACCGCTTCCAGGCTTGCCGTTTCGGGCTGGATGGCACGGTGGTGCATCCCAAGACGTACGAGAGCCTGTCGCTGCGCGAGGATATCCTGACCACGCTGCGGCGCATGGATTTGTATGCCGAAGCGCTGGGCGGTAGTGCGGCGCTCAACCACCTGATGCAGGTGACGCATATGGGCAGCGATGCGCACTATCTGCGCGCGCAGTACGATTCGTCCGGCAGCGTGGAGGGCGTGGTGGATGCGGCTATTGCCCGCTTCCGGGGAAATTAGTGCCGGGCTTGGGGGTGTAGTTGTAGACCTGCCTCAGTTTCCAGGTGGTGCCTACACGTTTCCATAAATGGACGAACCTGGTCGTCTCCGTGCCGCGCTCGCCCGCTCGAGAAAAGGTGTGGTAACCGACCTGGAGGGCGCCGTAGCCTTTGAGTGGCGAGACCTCGAGGGTGCCTGGCACCAGGGTTCGTGTAACGCCCTCGTCGCGCGGGCATGAATCCGAGTGAGCGCAAGCTCGTCGTAAAGCGCGCTGCGCGATGTGTCCTCCGCCAGACAAACGGGTGCCACTGGGGCGAGCAGGGCCGCTGTGAGGAGTGTGGCGGAGGTACGCGTATTGTTCGCGCGGGCGCCCGCCCGGTGCTTGCGGACGGGCGGGGGCGGTGCACTTACCGTGGGCACTGGCGCTTGCAGACGATGGACTCTTTCCAGCACTGGTATTCATGCTCCGGCACCATTTCCGCGCAGGCGTAATACTGCGCATCGCACTCGGCAAGGCAGGTTTCCCGATCAGTGGCGGTAGCCATTTGCATGCGGATCTGCATCATGTGGACGAGTAGGCCTGCACCAGTCGGGCGGGATTTTCGACGTAGGCAAGGAAGGCTTTATCCTCGCTTTCGAAGGCATCCGACTCGGGAGAAATCTCCGCCAGCTGCGCTTGGCGCGCAGCCCGCTCGATAGCCGGCGCACCGTCCGGGAATTTGGCCATGGCGCCTTGCAGGATCGCTGCGGTGTGGTGCGCGCCGATCTGGCCGAGCGCCTCAAGCGCGATCTGCGCGTCGCCACCAGCGGCGTTGTAGAAGTACTGGTCGAAGCCACCGTTGTTGATTTCGACTTCAAGCGCGTCGACGACGCGGCTAATTTCGGCAATGGAGAGGGGCATCAGATTTCCTGTTAGTGAACAATGGAGGTGTTGCTCCGTCATACTCGCTCAAAACGAAGTGGTCGGCCTTGATCTGGATGACGTTATCCACCGCTACCATTCATGGGCCCTTTGCAGAGCGGCTTTCACCGAGGGCTTGTCCTTGTAACGCTGGAACAGGGCAGCTTCATCTTTGTCGAGGCGCCCGCAGCGGTACTTCTTTAAAGCTGCCGCAAGTTCCTGTTGCCTTTCGGCGTCGTAGGGTTCTTCGCCGGCAAAGTGCGTACAGATAGCGATGCGCTTTGCGACAGCGGCGACCTCTTTAGGCTGGCCTTTTGTCAGCTCCTTGTATGGATCGTCTTCAGCCCGCACGGCGGAGGCAGCCAAAAGGAGACAGATGAAGATGTGGATGTGGCGTTGTGTGGAACTGCGGCTATACGGCATGGGGGTGCTCCATATTCACAGTCTCTGCAATATTATCGTCGCGACGAAGGCGAGAATGATGGTCGCTGCAGCGGACCATGCGATGTACTTTTCGCGCCGCGCGCAGGTCTTGCAGATCCGCGCCGTGGTTCGAAATAGCTCACCGCCACCGACCGCTATTTCCTCGTACTCGGACCAAACGAGTTTCGCGCAGCAAAGTGCGCACTGGTTATTCTGGTTTCGCTTTTTCGCACGCCGGATTCGATATCGATCAACGGCGTAGAATAAAGACACAAACGCACACATTGCGAAGATTAAATAGTATTGACTATACATAGTGGCCGGTAATCAAATCGACTGGTCGAGCGCCTTGTTCCAGACGTTCGCGCCTTTCTCGTGCGCGTCGACGCCCGCAAAGAAGGAGTTCACTACTTGGTTAAGATCGAAGTCTTCGCATGCTTTCCACTGAAGGAACTTGGGCCGGAATACGCGGAAATTTCCCGACGTGGCAGGGCTGTACGGGACCGCCATTGTGGCCTTCGAAGCCGGTGAAAAATAGCTCCTGACCTCGATAATGATCGCGTCGAACTTCTGGTCGCCGATAGGTATGCGACCATCGTAGATCAGGGCGCCATCGGTGGCATCCAGCGCATTGGATTCTAGCCGCGCTTTTCCGAACGCCACGGATCGTTCCACGTCGCCATCCGTAGCGAGGCGTTCCATCTTTCGCTCGCCGTCCTTGTCGGAATAGGCGAACATTGGAACGAGTCCTTCGCTATCCGATACGCACCAGATGGCATGGGCGGCAAAGAAGCCGGCAAGATTGAAAGCTGTAATCATGCAGTGTTTCCCAGTAGTGCGAACGTGACGGCTCAGGCACTAGCCTGTTGCACATCACGCGCGGCGTTTTGTTGGGCATTCGGGCGCTCGACAAAAATTGCGATAGCGATTGCGACGAAGGTGGCCAACCTCAGAACGTAAGTGACCGTGTAGATCCAGAGATGATCTGCCCGCTCAGTAGCGGAGCCACTGGCGAACATGTACATATACTGTTGGACCAGCGAGAGGGTTACGTCAAGGAACAAGCATCCGAATCCCAAGGCGGCGCAAAGGGCGGCACGTGGATGCCGCGTCCTTCTCACAATCGATAGCGTCAAACCTGCGATGGACAGGGCGAGGAAGGGGAGGCTTGGCAGGACCATGCCGATTAATAGTGGTGCGTCATCGAACATTTTATATTCCTTGTTAGGACTGTACGTCAAACGAATTAGTCTTACGGACCTGTGCCAGCTTTTGCGCAAGTCCGGTGTAGCCGAAGATTGGGCGGACTACCGTGCGAGCGTCGGCATCAGACACAGACGAGCGGGCGCTGCGGCGCCCGCAATCGGGACTGTTTTGGTTCAAGGGTACGATTCGCGTCGTTCCATGACGGCTATTAGCTGATACAAGCGCTTCTTATTGTATTGCTGTAGCAAGCACGGATAGAGGTTGCCGATTATATTGAAGAAGACAAAGCTGAGGCCTATCTTGGGTCCGTAGGAATTCCAAGCGTGGATCGTCAGTACCATCATCACGGCAAAACCCACCCAATGTGACACCTCCGCAGTTGCAATGTGTTGTCGAATCTCCTTCAGCAATTGCAGGTCGCGCTTCTTTGGGAGTTTGATCGTGTTATTGAACAACCGCAGCGGCGTGGCAAGGAGGATTTTCCGATACCGTTCGACCCCAAGGCTTTCATAGGTCTTAGCATCGGCAAACAAATAGCGCGCGCTCATCCATCCATAAAACGGCAGCCGGCGCAGCACAAGGTCCGCCAAGACTCCGACGATGAACGACAGGAACATGATGGCGATCGGGTTGTTTAGCACTTGCATTCCTGCTTCCTCAAGTAATCTAGAATGTGTGGGATCAGTAAGCGTCGACCAACGTTTTGCAGAGATCTCGCCGGTGGCTCAAGGTTGGAGATTTTGCGGTTCGGTGGTGCGTCAAACGTAAATTCCTGGCTGGCTCGCTTCGTAACCTCAGCGCTGCGCACGGCATTGTACCCCTCGACAAATCCTCCAGAACACTGGGCGGCGGCGTAGTTTGGCTTCAGTCGGGACTGAGGATCAGGGCGCCTATTTTTCACCGCGAACCACTGCTACTGCATTGAATAGTGCCGCTAGAAGGCTAGCCCAATGGTTCACAGTCATGAAGCCTCCGATGCGGCGATAGCCTTCTGAATCTTGGCCATGAACGCTCTCGCTTTGTCCTCGCTCAGATCAAGCGGGTCGCCATGAGTGCCAACGGCGACGACACAAACGGCCGAGCCATCGAACCAGGCATCAAGGCGGTCTTCTTTGAACAGTTCCGTCATAGTAGGTGGGTCAACGTTTGAATTTGCTGTATTGCGCCTTGTTTGAGCAGATCCGTTGGAGCGAATGGTTCGGTGCCCAACCCTGAACCTTGAATTCCGCGTATTCGGCTTCCTTAATTGGGAGTAGCAGATCGTGAGGGACCTCGATCTGCGCTTCATTGTATCTGAGTACGAGATTCCAATGAGGTCCAGCATCGTTGAAACCGCGCCAGGTTTCGTAGACTTGAAAACGTTCGGGGCTCAAGCCGGCATCACGCTTAAGTACTGCAGCTTGCTTGGCCGTTAGCCGAAAGACGTAGGGTGTCTTTGTGTTGTCCGTCCTTCGTTCGCGAATACACTTGATCACGGCTCTTTGCGAAGGAGTAAGGTCGAACACGGTGGTTCTGCCCTGAAGATATCGACCATTCGTCAGCGCTAAACCATCGGCCAGCGCAATTGACGGAACGCTCAACGCGAGAAGGATGAAAAAGCTAAAGAATTTCATGGTGCTGACGTGTGCGATAACGGACGCCTGCGGTAAGGGAGCCTTCCGGCTTATCGAGATGTTGACACAATTATTCATCATAGCTGCACAAGAGATCGAATTTGGAAAAGGACTCCACGGCTTCAAGTGCGTGGATGATTTGTTGGCCGTTCTTTCGAACCCATCTCCTATTTAACCGTAAACTCAAGCAGCCGTTCATGGGGTGTGGCCTATTGTCTGCGTTGACGAGGGGTCTTATGAAAAGAGCGGTTCTCAACCAAAATCGCGTCAAGAACTTCGAAGAGTTCAAAAGCTCGCACCTGTCATGGATCGCCAGTTCAAATGTGTAGAAAGGAAGACCTTTAATTATGGCGGACGTGGAGATCGGTTCGCGCTGAAAGGTTTCCCATCCAATAGAGCTGTGGCGCACTGCCGGAATAGGTGAGACAAACATTATGTTCGACCAAGGAAGCAAAACCTCTTGAGCAGGGAATCCCCTGCGGAGTGTTACTCCGTTGCCATCCATCCGCGCCCAGCCGCCCTCAACTCGAAGCTCTATCAAAAATATCTTTCACTCGCAATGTGTGGCCAGACGGATGGGCGCAACGCCGGTCGGCGTGATCGTTGTGTTAAGCGCCAATTATGGCAAGGTAATAGAAATTGGGGCTGCATCTTCGTACCCATTCTTACTGCCTTGATAGAAGGCGACAGTTGCCGAACGATTTTTCTCATCCCACTTGAATGACTGCGGACTTCCCACGTATTGCTTCGTCACTTCAGAAATCTTATCAAGATGCGTGGTAAACAGTAGCAATTTTCCAGACGGTCCATCTTGGAGAAGTGCATATCGCCCAGATGGCGAAATAGAAAATTCCGAGCGACCACACTGACAAAGCTGTCGCTTTTCAAAATAGACGAAAGAGAAGTGCCCAACACCTTCCCAATGACTGGGTGGATTGACAATTGAGCGGTGAATTAAACTGAAACCAAATCCGAGGTCTTCCTTTTTCTCTGCCAAGACCTGGCCCGGTTTCCATTTTGGCGGGGCGCTCTCCTGGGCTTCGCAGCAGCATGAGAACAATAGCAACGTGATGTAAAGAAGACGCGTCATATAGCACCTAGCGTGGGCGAAATCGGTGGCCTGAGCACGCGGCGCATGAGCCATCTGGTTGGTTGAGTATTTAGGATTTTATCCAATAGCAAAGGTCCGCCCAAGTTCCCTCGTGTTGTGGATGGGTTGTATCAGATTCGAAATCGGGAATCTGAACCCTTTTCTCCCACAAGGGGAACCAAAGTGGATCTTTCAGATCGTCAGTGTTGAGGGCCCGGACATTTTTCGTCATCTCTCGATTGCAGGCGCCGAACTGTACAAAATTTACTTGCGACTCGATGAGTGAATATGCATTGGGGCCGCCAGCTTTGTTCGGGAAATAGAGCTGAAAGACATCATCTTCCCAAAAGCAAATCGGGCAAATATCGTATGAGCCAGGTGGCTCGCCAAAGGCGTAATAGCCGCAACATGGGCAGGTGTACATGGATTCCTAACGTTGAAGTGTGCCGTGAGCGGCGGCTCAGGGTGCATTGGTTGAAGGCTGGTATACAACCTTGAACCGCTCACAGGCTACAAGCATGTCTTCATTGAACTGCCAGCCTGCTCGGGCGCATTCGCGGGTGAAGTACTGCCTATGCGCCTCTCGCCAATACGACAAAGAGCCATCACCTTCGCCTTCAATGGCCGCAAACTCGGAAGTGACTGTACTGAAAGGCACAACTTCGACCACTTCGGTTTCAATGATGCACAGCGGACTGCCCGACCAGTTTGTGACGATACTGAGATCGCCCTGCATGGGAAGTCGTCTTCCTTCACTTTCGCAAGACCAGACCGACCCCGCTGTTGCGCGCTTGGTGCCTCTCAGCACGAGTTCTGCAAGCTCATTCGCCAGCTCCTCGCTATCGCCGAAGATGCACACCTCGTAGAATCGGGCAGCGTCAACGCCACCAATGGAATTGGCGAAAGCACTCCAGAAGTCACTCAGGTTCGCAGGTATAGGTGTGGTGGTCATGTTTTTGTGGTCTGGCGTGATGGTTCAGCGGCGCCGAAAGTCCGCTGGAATGTTTGGTCGGGCATGCGTCATTTGCCACCCCGCCATGCATGTACTGCGGCTGTAACGCGCTCCGAATACTCTTTTGAAAGGTCGCGGCCCTTGTACTTCGAATTGCTTATTGCGAGGATAGGAGCTGAGTTCTGAATATCCTCAGCTAGCCAGGAAATGTAATCACGCCCTTCAGTCCGAAATTTTTCGAGCTCTCTGGCATCAAGCCTTCACGGACAGCACCGCAAAATACATCCGGATTTTCTTTGATCAGTTCTTTCAATGACATCATTTCCGGGCCCAACGTGTGCGATAGCCGGCGGCTGAAGCGCACAGCGCGGAAGGCGTCCGGTTGATTAAGTTGTTAGGCAAATTCATCGTCGACAGTAATTGATGCAAAGCGCAGTCCAGAAGAAGTGACAACGAACGAAACGCGCTTGTTTTCATTGATTGTGTCCACAAGGGTCTCTGGGGCCAATTCTCGCAGTGAGGCAAGCAAGTTCGCGATCTCTGTGATCTTACGAGGTGCAAGCGGCTTCTCTTGGGCTGTCTTAAGTCGCCCTGACCAACCTCTTAAATAATGCCCGACCGGTAAGCTCATAGTTCGCCTAATAGTTTGACATGAGGGGCTTGCAACAGCACCCGAAGCCTGATGTTGCAAGCCTCCTCGATGGAATGGTTAGGCATCACGGGGCTGCCTCTCTCCCTCGGCCGATGTGAGAGCCAGGAGAGACTGAAGTGCCATGCTGTGATGCTCCGCGACTAGCGAACTCGGATCGAACTGGCGCAGATGTGCATGCACCCTTTGAATGGCTTCTGCGTACGTTGCCGACTCCTCGATGATGCCGATTGCGCCCAGAGAGACTTCGAAGTTTCCGGTCAGCGCCAAGTCGATTACTACCTCCAAGAACGCTTCGCAGTTGAAGGCTCCTAAGGCGTAGACCAGCGTTCCGCGATGATTGATGTTCTCCGGCTTGGCGATCGCCCGAAGTAGTGGGCCGACCGCAGCTTCATCTTGAAGGTCCATGAGTTCGAGGGCGGCTTTGTCTCGAATCGATGAACTCGAGGACTCGAGGTCTTGGAGAAGCGATTGCAGATCGCGCATGGAGTGAGGCCTAACGTTCACGCTAACTGGCACGGCAAAGCGCAGCTTTGGCGTGTCCAGCGACCGAAGGGAGCGAGATTGAGCATGTTGTTAGCGCGCCTTTCCGACTTTGACGGGAATTACTTTGCCGTGCGAGGACTCGAAGGAAAGCACACCATTCCTCCGATGAACACGAGTGATTTCCGGTGAGGCGGGCGCAACAAAATCAGCAATGACATGTAGTACCCCACCACTTGTGCGCTCGACTGCGAAGTACCGATTTAGTTTACCACCGGGGATTTCGACATAAACCAATTCCAAGGAAGGGTCTAACTTCGCGCCGAGTTGGTTTGCGTAGAAAGTGCCGTAGCCAGGGAACTGGATGCGCTCAAGCTCACGAGACAGTGCTTCCGTATTCGGAAAGTCCCGACCGAATTGAGTCGAACGCATGATCGATTCGACACGGCGAATTGATTCCGCAGGAAGGTTTTTCGGATCGTCTTTGTACTCGTCAAAGTCGGCATACGGACGAGAAAGCGGAATGCTGTTGCCAAGGTAATCGACCACAGCGAGCCGCTCCGCCCCATTTGCCACAAGACTTTGCATGAGGATTGCTGTAGCAACGAGGAGGTGCCGGAGGTCTAGTTCCATGTGTTCTAGGCGCTAACGTTCAAAGTAACTGGCGGCCGGAAGGCGCAGCGTGGAGGCAGTCCACTTGACTGCTAGGTTAGTCATTTTAGCGCGGCCAAAGCCGTTCTGGCTTCTGTGATAGCTGCCAGTTCGAGTATTCCTCGGGCGGCTCTCCGATGTCAATTACGTGCTCCACTCGGAAAGGAACTTCCGCGCCGAAGACTAAGTACTCTTCGTCACTCGGCTCAAAGGAGGCGGGCTTATTGTCGAGAATGCCGATGAAATAGTCGTCGTGAACCTCTGAGACGATTACCCACATGCGCTCGCCGTTCACCCCCAGTTTATCGGAGTCATTAACGCATTCAATATCGAAGATTAGTTTCGCCCCAAGACCGCGTCGAAGGTCCTTGCGATCTTCAAGCGAAGGTATCCAAAAAGACGAAGGGCTCTTTGCATGAGCTGCTTCGCCAGATCGCAGTTCCCAGCCATCTGCTTCGATGTTCGGTAATCTCATAGGTTAACGTGTTTGCTCAGCGGCGCGCAAAAGCGGGCGAAGGCCGCTGCAGCGCGTCCGCAGGAGTTGATGGTTAGGCGACTATTGGGGCGGAAAATCTTCATATGACCTCGGTAAGTAGCCCCAGATACGTACAACATCTCCGCGCTGTTCGAAGTCGAAGCCGATCTTTTCCAGGACTGGCAGGATCTCGCGAGAATGATCAATCGGAATTCGAGGAAGCAGCATCCCTACAAAAGGTCCTTCTTCGAACAGGCCAATATCAAACCATTCGACAAACTCGAACGGAAATGGGAGGTGATAGAACCATTCAACGTCCCAATCTGAAACGAAGCCAGTGACGGATTTCGACCGATAGCAGGCATCTGAACAAAAGATAGGAGGCGGGTTAAGGGACACAGTTTTGACCTAACGTGCGGATTAACCGGCGCGCTTTAGCGCGTCCGAGTTGAATAGGGGGGTAGGAATGGTTGTGGGATTTTGGGGCTCCGATTCGTGATCCCATTGAAGCAGCCATTCATAAGTTTCACCATATTCAGCCTTCATTTCTGCCGTGATTGTCCAGCCGAGCTCCACGAGCTTGTGCACACGCGACCGGCTTGCTGTCTTGGCTTGTCGAGGAATAGCCACGCCCGCTCCTAACGTGCAGGACGACCGGCAGCTGGAGCGCGCAGCGCGGAAGTCGTCCGGTTGACTATGAGGTTGGGCTTAATCATCGAGATTTCCAGCGGATAGATCTTCACCTAGTAATCCTAACCCACCACGAGCTCCCTCCATCCGAGCACCGTCGCGAAGTACATGCGCGGACCACAAGGCACCCAGGAAGCCTAGCGCACCGGCGGAGTAGCACCAAACAGCCTGACGGCCAATTGGCGCGCGCAGCATGTGATCAAGCAAAGCACCAGCGAAAATGATGGCGAAAAACGTGAAAATGATTTTCCAACGTAGTTCGAAGCGTCCGAATTCATTCAGATGTTTAAATCGATCCATGGCGTCAGCCTCTCAACACCCAACGTAAAGTTGAGCGGGATGCGCGGCTGTTTGCGCAGCTCCGCTCGAACACCAGGTTAGCCACCTGAGCTCCCGGGAACAAGAGAGAACACATGTGCCGACACTGATTGGTCGTGGATATAGAGGCGGTTTCGAGCGATGCATTCACGCAACGCACCCGCTTTGACGGCCAGCGCTTCGCTTGCATGGTTGCCTACAGCGACGACAATTTCAACGCGATGCAAAAGAAGCTTTTCAAAAGCGTGCAATGCCAAAGCTTTGAGACAACGCGAGGCGATGCCTTGTCGTTGCCTAGATTGCCGCACCCAATAGCCGAGATTGCAAAACCGGTGCTGCTGCATGATTTGATTTAGACCGGCGCCGCCGAGAAATTCGCCTGTATCTTGGCAGAAGACACCGAAATCGAAAGCGGACCCTGCACTGTGAGCCGCTTCACAGACGGCAAACCATTCAAGCGCTTCGCGCTCGGAATATGTATTCTTGCACCAAGGCATCCATCGTCCTACGGTGTCGGTCGATTCGAGGACGGCGGTGACAAAAGCCGGAGCATCTGCGCTGTGAAACGGGCGTAGTACGAGGCCTTCGAAAGTGAGTGGACTGCTTTCCATTTTGCGGGTGGCTAAAGTTTTGAGTTCAGCGGCGCCGCAGGCGTCCGCAGGAATGAATTGTTAGGCCCAAGAATCTTGGTAACTGATCTTGCCATCATCGCATACCCAGACAACTAGTTGAGCGTCAAGTATTTCGGGTTTGTTTGGAGCCCAATAAATGGACCAGCAACTTTTCTCAGGATGATTTAAGTCCTCGTGCCAAGTGACGCTTGCAAGATACCGATCACGGTTAGGAATCTTGTGATCGATCACATATTTCTCGGCAAGGCGGATAGCCCCAACCAATTCAATCTTCGGCTTAGCTACAGCAAAGCCATTTGCCAGCAGCAGAAGAACAGCAAGAATCGCGCGAAAGAAAAATGGAGGAGCCATGTGAGAGGTCAAAATCTAAGGCCTAACGTCCAAGGTAACTGGCTGCCAGAACGCGCAGTGTGGAGGCAGTCCAGTTGACCGCAAGGTTGGGCAAATACGTCATTTCGGTTCTAGCTTTCTGACAGCGGTCTGGATGCATTTGAAGAGTTCGTTGCTCTTATCCGTGCCATGAGATTGTTGGCACTGCTTAACATCACCTTCAACGAGGGCGAGCCGTGGCATCCGAACTGCGCCCAAAGTCTCTCTCATGCAAACTTCGGCTCTAAAGGAGTAGAGCGCATACTGCGAAATCTCCGGATAGGAAAAGGCGTCTTCGACGTTCTCGCGCATTGCGCTCGTGAGCCGCATAGGAAATGCTTTAGGCGATTCAGGAATGAGTGCGAGAACCTCGTCTCGGGAGCGTCCCTTTTGAGCGTAATGCCATGCCAGCAGAGCGGATTTTGCCTGATCAGCGCAGAGTACGTTCGACGCTTTCACGAATTCGCTAGAATCCGGATATCCCCAAGACTCCAAAGAGTCCGCTGCAAACGCAAGTGGGCAGGTAAGCAATAGTGCCGATAACAGAGTTCTTATCATGGATGGTGTTCAATAGGCCCAACGTTTGCGATAGCCGGCGGCTGGGGCGCGCAGCGCGGAAGCCGTCCGGTTGATTAATGGGTTAGGCAATTTTAACGTCATGGTTTGCGCCATATTGGTATATACGGTTTGGCCCGATAAAGCGCCACGCCAAATGCAGCTAAGACTAAAGGTAGCAGAAAAGCCACCCAGCGGAAAACGAGATCATCGGAAGGAATTCCATCGACGTTTATCGTTCCTCCAGGAAGAATGGACGGAATGCCTGAAGCGGTCAGAACGATTCCTCCAATGATAAAGGCGATGGCGACGACGCGACGAACAAAGAAGTTAAAGAACCGCCAATACAGTGTCATGGGGAGCCTAACGTGCAGGATAACCGGCGGCTGGGGCGCTCAGCGCGTAAGCCGTCCGGTTGATTAATTGGTTAGCCCAATTAGTCGGGCAGTTTTTGACAAAGCACATCAAGCACTCCACACGCGTTGAAACAAATCTTGTAGTGGGCATATGTGTCACGAAATTGCGAAAGGGGTGTTTGCTCTTCGAGCCATGCTGAATTTTCAATGCAGTAGGTCGAGTCGTCCCGTGGCGTATTCAAGTCGTCGTATTCTTGCCACCGGAAGGCGAGTACATCAATGAATTCCGCAGATCGATGCGCTTCGCGCCAGTCGACGTAACGGAGCATGAGGTTCCCTCGCACGTAACTAAGCTCAATATTTTCAGCATCCGCCGGTTCAACACCAACGTACATTTGTCGAAATTTCTGGGTCATCCGTAGGCTAACGTTGAGTTGAGCGGGGCGCGTAAGCGCATCCGCTCGAATGAGATGTTGGACAGAGCGCGTGAACTTGCCACGAATGCCCAGCCACTTGCGTATCCGCGTCAGCGCCCGCGCGAACAGCGGCATACTGCGTGGCTTGGCGCTTGCCAAAAGCTGAGATGCCGCCAGCGGCCCAAACGCCACCGACAGTCGCGAAGTGCGAGCAGTGGGCCTTGGAGCTAAGCGGAGAGGACGAAGTGCGCAACATGTTCAAAGCGATGACCAACGTGCTTGAATTAACCGGCGCGCGTCAGCGCGTCCGGGTTGAATGAATGGTTCGGCCAAGTACGGCATGAGGATCACTTTGGCTCGTCCCGATCTTGAAGGAGGTCCTTCACCATGCTATTAAACATCGAGCCACCAATACTGCCATCAGCGAAGTACTCCGCTGCCTCGACCAACATACGAAGCTGAATCAGGCCACCTACTCGGCGCTCAAGATCCGCACGCAGGCGTTGATCATGACCAGGAAGGAATTTTCCCTCAACGGGCTTTCCGCCGCAGCCGCATGCACATTCCATTAGGTCTTCCTCGATATCATTGTTGTTGCGATTATTGCCGCCGAACGTTGAGTTGAGCGGGGCGCGTAAGCGCATCCGCTCGAATGAGATGTTGGACAGAGCGCATGAACTTGCCACGAATGCCCGACCACTTGCGCGTCCGCGTCAGCGCCCACACGAACCGCAGCATACCGCACGGCCTGGCTCTTGCCAGAAGTGGCGGCGCCGCCAGCGGCCCAAACGCCACCGATAGACACGAAGTGCGAGCAGCGGGCCTTAGAGCCAAGCGGAGAGGACGAAGTGCGCAACATGTTCAAAGCGATGACCAACGTTGAGTTGAGCGGGGCGCGTAAGCGCATCCGCTCGAATGAGATGTTGGACAGAGCGCGTGAACTTGCCACGAATGCCCAGCCACTTGCGTATCCGCGTCAGCGCCCGCGCGAACAGCGGCATACCGCGCGGCTTGGCGCTTGCCAAAAGCGGTGATGCCGCCAGCGGCCCAAACGCCACCGACAGTCGCCAAGTGCGAGCAGTGGGCCTTGGAGCTAAGCGGAGAGGACGAAGTGCGCAACATGTTCAAAGCGATGACCAACGTTGAGTTGAGCGGGGCGCGTAAGCGCATCCGCTCGAATGAGATGTTGGACAGAGCGCGTGAACTTGCCACGAATGCCCAGCCACTTGCGTATCCGCGTCAGCGCCCACGCGAACAGCGGCATACTGCGTGGCTTGGCGCTTGCCAAAAGCTGAGATGCCGCCAGCGGCCCAAACGCCACCGACAGTCGCGAAGTGCGAGCAGTGGGCCTTGGAGCTAAGCGGAGAGGACGAAGTGCGCAACATGTTCAAAGCGATGACCAACGTTGAGTTGAGCGGGGCGCGTAAGCGCATCCGCTCGAATGAGATGTTGGACAGAGCGCGTGAACTTGCCACGAATGCCCAGCCACTTGCGTATCCGCGTCAGCGCCCGCGCGAACAGCGGCATACCGCGCGGCTTGGCGCTTGCCAAAAGCGGTGATGCCGCCAGCGGCCCAAACGCCACCGACAGTCGCCAAGTGCGAGCAGTGGGCCTTGGAGCTAAGCGGAGAGGACGAAGTGCGCAACATGTTCAAAGCGATGACCAACGTCAAAGGTAACTGGCTGCCGGAACGCGCAGCGTGTAGGCAGTCCAGTTGACCGCCATGTTAGATCGCATTTCGCATAAATTGCGGTGCGGCTAGACAAGTGGCGATTAGAGAAACAATCGGAACATAAAACTTAATCTGAACCCACACATCTATCGTAGTAATAAAAATCAGGAAGATGTTACCGATGGCCATAGTCAAGTAGTATGCTAGCAATAACCAATGTGCACGTCGCCAGCATTTTGCAGCCCACCCTAAACGGTTGCCCCAGAAATGACTCAAGATTCCAGGCTTCGAGAAGAATGCTGAGATGCCGAGGACAAGCGTCATCGCAAAATAGATGACGGAGGGCTTGAGCCGAATGAACTCGTCACCCCTGGGCATCAGCAGCGCCACCGGTATTGCCACAATCAGTTGGAGAAGAAATACCCGCCAAAGCAGAGACGCTCCAGCCCAGAGGCCAATGCTTGGTGAAATATCTGATTGTGCTTCGGTCGAATTTGACGTGGGCGGAGTATACGGGTTTTGTGTTGGCATAAGGTGTTGCGATCTAACGTTCAAGGTAACTGGCTGCCGGAACGCGCAGCGTGGAGGCAGTCCAGTTGACCGCAGGGTTGGGGCAAATAGTCATTGTTCTGGGCATTGATTGTGAAAATACTCAAGCGGATTCTGAGCCGCATCTGTGATCTCAATCCAAAACGTCACCCCGGCTGCGCGCAGCGCAGCCGAAACTAGTTGGACGTCCTTCGTCAAAGTAGGCAGCAATGCTGCAGTTCCTTCAATTGAGGCGCGCGATTCGTCTCGCCCGTCAAATTCAATTGTCAAGCTTTCGCAGTCACGAACAGCGATACAAAAATTTCGGTCGTCTACGTTGAGCCCCTGTGATCGCAGTGAATCAGCCAAATGGCTTTTCCTCAAAAGATCCTTACACTCGCCCCAAACGAACGCTCGCTGATTCACTTATCCCGCTCCCCAACGTGGTGCTAACCGGTGGCTGGAGCGCGCAGCGCGTAAGCCGTCCGGTTGAGCTAGATGTTGGACACGCGCGTGAACTGGCCGCGAATGACCATACGACAGCTTGTCCGCGAATGCGCCCGCACGAACGCCAGCAAACCGCGCGCGCAGGCCCCTGCCACCAAACTGAGAACTGCCAGCGGCCCAAGTGCCAGAAGTAAGAGCTGAAGTCTGCATCATATTCACAGCGATGACCAACGTCAATTCGACGTCATATTAACGTTTTAACAAAGTTTATTATGACGATTAAAAGCCCAGCAGGCAACATATTCGCCCTGCTGCGGAATTGAAATGGCTATAAAACGTCCCAACGCATTTTAAAACGCGTCACAGCGGTTGCGGGGGATCGCGGGTTCTCCAAAACGGTCTAAAAGTTGTGCCACGGATCGAATTCGTAGACCGTTTGAGACATCTGCCGTCGAATCGTAGACTCGTTTAGACAATGGCCCTGAATTATTGGACCGTTTTAGACCTGAGGGTGAGTTTTTTAGACGTCTTTAGACTCAAAGCGCCCGGAATAGACCGTTTTAGACATGGGAGCGATTGAAATACCCCGGCGAGAGGCTGGGAATGCGGTCTCAGCGAGGACGCTCTTGAACGGTTACAATTGCCTTTCTCTTAATCCGTTCCGCCGTTTCATGCCCGTCCTCACCGCTAAGTACCGAGCGATTCTGCTCGCCATCACCGCAACAATCGTCCTGCTGCTTGCGCTATTGCTTGCCGCCTCCTGGCTGGCGAAAGCGCCATACGCCAGCGACCAAGTGTTTGGCAAAGTGCGTACTGGCGAGCTGTGGGGCGCGAAGGCGCGTTTCATTGATAATTGGTACGCGGTGGAGGTGCTGGATGATGGCACGTTCATCATCGGCGAGCCTAAGTCTTCGCAGTACAACTCGTCTTATCTGTTGGCCGGCAAGGAGCGTGCGCTGTTGATCGATGCGGGTTCGGGCGAGCGTCCGGCTGGCACGCGCAGCATGCGTGAGGTGGCGGAAAGCCTGACGGGAAAGCCGGTTATGCTGATGCTGTCGCACTTCCACTTTGACCATACGGGCGACCTGGATGCATTCGACGGTGCGCTGGTGTTGGCGACGCCGGACCTGAAGGCGCGGGCGGAGGGCGGTAAGCTTGCTATCGATGCGTCGGAGACGCTGACTGGCGCGCGGGACTTGCGCATTTTGCGTTGGGTGGCTGCGGGCGAGAAGATTGATCTGGGAGGGCGCGCTATCGAGGTGCGTGCTACGCCGGGTCATGCGCATGAGTCGGTAACCTTTATCGACCATGAGCGGCGCTATGTGTTTGCTGGGGATTTCCTGTACCAGCATCTGGGCGGGCTGGTGGCGTTCCTGCCTGGCAGCGATGTCGGGGTCTATGCCGATGAGATCGGCAAGCTGTTGCAGGCTACGGGGAAGGACTTCCGTTTCTTTGGTGCGCATGGCGTGCCGGAGTTTGATGCGGCGTGGGCTGGCCGGGTGCATAAGGCGATGGGGGATCTTGCGGTTGGCAAGGCGGAGCCTGTGCTGGGGGAGACTTACCTGGCGCCGGGGGTGCCGCTGCGCATGCATCAGCAGGATCAGTTGTTGATCTATCAGCCGCCGCTGGCAAGCGCGCCGATGCTGTTTTCGTGGCGCGGTTTGGGCGTTTTGCTGGCTGCGCTGGCGGTGATAACGGCTATTTTCTGGCGTCTTTTCCGGGCATTGGGGCGTTCCAAGTCCGGCGTATAATCAGGCTCGCACCCGCTTTGCCGGCGGGATTCAACCAGTAAAAGAATACAGCTCATGAGCGATAACAGTGTCCTGGGGATTTATACCTTCGAAGGCGTTTTCGAGGGGAAGCCGGTTTATGAATATGCCTTTCCGCAGGAGCATGCGCTGCATAAGTGCATGATGTTCTTGCTGCAGGAGGGGGCCGATGCCCTTTGGGATTCGGCGATCATCGAGTGCGCTAAGTTCGGCTTCGAGGACGTTGCGATGGATGCTTTCAGCGTGCTGCAGGCGGATATGCTGGAGAAGCAGCCTTTTAAAGACCTGCATGCGCATATTGAGGAGGCCCTGTCCTTGGGCAGCTCCTTGGTCTTCTACGATAAACCCTGATTTTTTCCCGTTCGGGAGGGGGGCGATATGGGCAATGTCGTCATTGGGTTATTTGTCCTGGCGCTCGGCCAGGCGGCTTGGGCTGGGGCGGCTACTTTGCCGCCGGCTGAGCAGGCGGCGGCATTCAAGGCTGCCGGGTTCACGCAGCATGGTTCGCAGTGGCGGGCTTGCGAGGACCCGAGTACTAGCTATGTTCCTGGTGCGATCGACCAAGTTGCGGACCTGAATGGTGATGGGCGGCCGGAGGCTGTTATCACGGAAGGGGGCAGCTTTTGCTTTGGGCAGGCGGGGACGGGGTATGCGCTGGTCAGCAAGCAGGTGGATGGCAGTTGGCGGCTGATGGCGCGCGGGACGGGTATGCTGACCGTTTTGTCCAGCAAGGGCATGGATGGCTGGCCGGATCTTGAGATTGGTGGGCCGGGGTTTTGCTTCCCGGTGGAGCGCTGGAATGGTAAATCGTATAAATTCCACAGGAAGCAGTATGAGGGCAAGCCGTGCCGAGGTTAATGCGGCAAGTATCGGGGGCGCTTGCCTGCGGACCCTAAATTTGCTCGCGAAGAAGCAAATGAGCGGCGCTAAGGCGTTCTTCGACACGCGGTGGGTTCGCTTTCGCTGTCGGTGCATGATCGTGCAGTCCACATCGCCGAGCGTTATCGTGTACCAATTTACGATGCGATGATCGTGGCGGCTGCCATTGAGGGGGATGCGGTACCTTGCTGACCGAGGACTTCCAGCACGGCCAGCTCTTCGAGCGCTGCCTGCGCGTTTTTAATCCATTTGCGGCGAGCGCCTAGAAGCGGGTTTCGCGGGCGGCGCGCAGGAAACTGTCGAGGATGCCGGTGCAGTCGAGCAGCTCGACGCCGCCGGCGCGGTGGAACTCGGGGTGCCATTGCAGGCCCATCACAAACGGGGCACGCCGGTAGCGGATCGCTTCGATCACGTTGTCTGGCGAGGACAGCGCTTCCACTTGCATGTCTTTTCCTAATGTCTTTACCGCCTGGTGGTGGATCGAGTTGACCAGGGCGCGCGGCGGGCCTTGCACCATGGCGTGCAGGGAGGAGCCGGGCGGGAAGCTGATTTCGTGGCGGTGCTGGTCGTAGTCGTCGGAGACGTGGGGGTGGGCGGTCGGCACGTCGGTGGCGATGTCTTGGTACAAGGTGCCGCCGAAGGCGACGTTCAGCAGTTGGCAGCCGCGGCAGATGCCGAGCACGGGTTTGCCGGCTTCCACAAATTCATGCAGCAATTCCAGTTCGTACATATCGCGCGCGCGGTCGCCGCTCCATTCGGGGCGGGTGGGCGCTTCGGCGTAGCTGTGGGGGGAGACGTCGGCGCCGCCTTGCAGGACCAGGCCGTCCAGGTGCTTGGCGTAGTCGCGCAGGCGGATGTTGGAGGGGTGCAGCAGGCCGCTGGTGTTGACCGTGGGGATCATGAAGACCAGCACGTCGCGCGACATGACCCATTGCGCGATCGACTCTTCCAGGTATTGCAGGTTTTTGCTGCGCAGGCCCGTGGCGCCGGCTTCGGGGTGGTAGATGCGGGCGGAGACGCCGATGTGCAAAGGGCGCTGGACGATGTGGCGGGTGGCGGCGGCGGCCAGGCGGCGGTAGCGCGCGACCAGCACCCGTCCCCACAGGCTGAAGATGGTTTCGCCGGGGTCCAGGTAGCGCGGGGTGTCGTCCTTGCGGCGGCTGTGGCTGCGGTCGTCTTCGCGGCGGTCTTGTTGGCGCGGGTCCTTGGCTGTCATGCTCGGCTATCTCCTCGCGGCGAGTGTGGCATACGCTGGGCTGGCAAGTCGCACGGATGGGGCAACGCGGCGGCTGCTTATCCGCTGCCAAGCAGGCGCAGTACTTCCGCTTCTTCCACCTGCGGGAAGGCGCGGTAGTGGCGGCTGACGGAGGTGAAGTCCATGGGCGCGGCCAGGACGATGATTTCGTCGGCCAGCGGGGCGATCATTTCCAGCGAATCGGGGGCGGCGACCGGCACGGCGGCGATCAGGCGGGCGGGCTGGCGGGCGCGTACCGAGCGCAGGGCGGCGGCCATGGTGGAGCCGGTGGCCAGGCCGTCGTCGACGATGACGACGATGCGGCCGGCGATGTCGGCGGGTGGGCGGGCCTGGCCGTAGATGGCGCGGCGGCGCGCCATCAGGGCTAGTTGCTCCCTGGTTTGCTGCGCGACCCATTCCATGCTGGTGCGGGTGCGGTCGAAGTAGGGGGCCAGGGTGCGATTGCCCATTTCGTCGACCGCGCCCACGGCCAGTTCGGGGTCGATGGCGGAGGGGATTTTGCGCACCAGTACCACGTCGAGTTCGCCTTGCAGGCGGTCGGCGAGGATGCGGCCGATCGGCACGGCGCCGCGCGGAATGGCAAGGATCAGGGGATGCTGGCCGCGCAGGGCAGACAGTTTCGCGGCAAGCAGCTCGGCGGCTTGGGTGCGGTCGTCCAGGGGCAGTTCGAAGTCATCCATGCGAGCCTCCACCACGCTGCCAATACGACAGCATAGCGCGGGAAGGCGCGCGCGTTAAGCTTTGATGTCGAGCAGTGTGCCGAGGCGTTCGTCCGCCGCTTGCACGACTTTGGCGGACAGGTCGAAGCCGGCTTTGTAGACCAGGGAATTGGTGATGGAGCTGGCGGGATCGGTGCCGGAAGGGGCGCTGCCAGCTTTGTCGGTGGCGGACAGGTCGCGCGCGGCGCTGGAAATGGTCACGCTGGTGCCGCCCGGCGTCTGCTGGAACTGCGCTTGCTGGGGCTGGAAATTCTGCGTCGACAGGTTGGCGACGTTGTGCGCTTCCAAGCCCAGCGCTTGCTGGTTGGACTGGAGGCCGGACAGGCCTGCCTGGAGTGCGGAGATGGCCATGGTGGTGAATTTCCTTAAGGCAAGTGCCGCAAGTTTACCTGATTCCGTGCGGCAATGCGCGCTTCTGCGTAAAAAATGGGCAGGTCGGGCAACAGGTGCTATGATTATGGTTGCAATCATTGTGCGGGAGGCCGGGTATGAAAATCACGAAGGAAAAAGCGGCGGAGAACCGGCAAACGCTGGTGGAAACGGCGGCGCGCCTGTTCCGCGAGAAGGGCATGGACGGGGTGGGCGTGGCGGAAATCAGCAAGGCGGCGGGGCTGACGCATGGCGCGCTGTATGCCCATTTCCCGTCGAAGGATGCGCTGGCGGCGGAGGCGATGGCCTTCAGCACGCGGGCGGCGTTCGGCAAGGTGGTGGAGCGGCCGGTGAGCTTGCCGGAGCTGTTCGCGTATTACCTGGCGCCGGGCCAGCGCGACGACCTGGCGGGCGGCTGCCCCCTGGCGGCGGCGGGCAGCGAGGTGGCGCGGCAGGATGCGTCGGTGGCGGCGGGCTATACGGCGGGCTTGCGGCAAATGGCCGATGTGATCGCGGCGCAGTTGCCGCCTGAACGGCGCGGGCGGGCGCTGGCGCTCATGGCGGCGCTGATCGGGGCGGTGTCGGTGTCGCGGAATGTCTACAAATCCGACCCGGAACTTGCCAATGAGGTATTGGAATCGGTCCATTCCATGCTCCTGGACCTGAGTTAATTGCTACGGTTGATCTTTTGGGATTGCTTTCCAGAACTGCGCACATAGAATCGTGTTTATTGTCCGCACGTATTAGTTCTGGAGAGCATCATCAACGCCTTCTTCGCCCGAGTTGCCGCCGTATTGCTGGCCTGCGCCAGCCTGCCGCTAGCGCAGGCCGGTGAGCTGGCGCTCGACGTGCGGCTGAACGAGCAGGTCATCATGGTACCGGCCGGGCGGGCGCAGGATGGGCAGCTTGAGACTACGGTGTTCCGTCCTGCGGGGCCGGGGCCGTTCCCGCTGCTGATCGTGAACCATGGCAAGGCGCCGGGCAATCCCAAGCTGCAGGCGCGCGATCGTTTTATCTACCTGGCGACGGCTTTCGTGCGGCGCGGTTATGCGGTGATGGTGCCGATGCGCACCGGCTTCGCCAATTCGAGCGGTAAATTCCTCGAGTATGGCTGCAATATGACGGCCAACGGCTATGAGCAGGCGGGCGATATCGCGGATGTGGTGCGCTTTGCGCGCCAGCAGCCGTGGGTGGATCGGGAGCGCATTGTGCTGGCGGGGCAGTCGTTCGGCGGCCTGGCGAGCGTGGCGGCGGCGACCCAGGAGTTGCCGGGTGTGCGCGGCATTATGAATTTCGCGGGCGGCCTCAAAGTGCATGGCGACCTGTGCGACTGGCGCGGCGCGCTGGTGAAGGCGTTCACCGAGTATGGTCGCCGCAACAAGCTGCCCAGCATGTGGATGTATGGCGCCAACGATAGCTATTTCGGGCCGGAGCTGGCGGCGCGCATGCACCAGGCGTTTACGGCGGCGGGCGGTCGGGCGCAGTTGGTGGCGTTTGGCGCCTTCAAGAAGGATGCGCATGGTTTGCTGGGCAACCGCGATGGCGCGGCTGTGTGGCTGCCGGAGGTGGAGCGCTTCCTGGCGGGTGTCGGCATGCCGACGCGCGAGGTGTATGCGGTGGCCGATCCGCCGCCGCAGCGCGCGACCCAGTATGCGGCGCTGGAGGATGTGGCGGCGGTACCTTTCGTGCCGCAGCGCGGGCGCGAGCAGTACCGCGAGTTCCTGAAGAAGACAACGCCGCGCGCGTTTGCCATTTCCAGCAGCGGTTCGTGGGGCTGGGCGGAAGAGGGCGAGAACACCAATGAGAAGGCGCTGGCGGCTTGCCAGTCGGCGAGCAAGGAGCCGTGCCGGCTGTATTCGGTGGATCACCAGATTGTGTGGCCGGAGCGGACCTCGGCCGGTCGCAACTGATCACAGCAGCGTTAGTCCCGCCAGGAGGGTGAGGGCGGCGCTCAGGTAGCCAAGCGGGCGCTGCGCCCAGGCCATGCGGTGCGCTATGAGGGCGGCGGGGCGGTGCAGGTGCGCGAAGGCGTAGCTGGCGAGCAGGTTCTGCACGGCGATCCAGGCATGCATGACGATGGCGGCGCCCAGCAGGGCAACGCCGCCGCCGCGCGCGACCGTGCTCACTTCCACTGCCGCGACGATGACGGCGCCTTGGCCGATCCCCAGCATCATTCCCAACATGGTGACGCGCAGCAGGCGCGGGTTGAAGTACTGGCGCTGCCATTGGGGAGCCAGGCTCAGGGTGTGCAGGACGAGGATGAGGGTCAGGCTGAACTGGTACAGGTCCAGTATCGATGCCAGCCACTGCAGGTCTTCCACGGTTGGCCTCCTTCTCGTGGCCTCCTTGACCTGAAGTTAACACATTTGCTTAGCGCGGTTCGCATGATTGCAGCCAGGCGAGCAGGGCTGCGGCGACGCCTTCCGGGTTCTCGCGTTGTGGAAAGTGGCCGACGCCGGCCAGCAGCGCGCGGTGGTAGGGGCCGCTGAACAGGTGCTCGCGCTGCTCGGAAGTTTGCGGGCTGTTGGCGCCGTCTTCGCTGCCGTGCAGGGTGAGCGTGGGTACGCTGATGACGGTTTCGCGCCGCAGGCGTTCTTCCTGCAGCGCGTAGTGGGGATCGGGGAAGGCCAGGCCCCAGCGGTGGCGGTAGGAGTGGACGGTAATGTCGACCCAGTCCGGGTTGTCCCAGGCGTGCATCGTGTCGTGGAAGACGCCTTCGCTGAAGTGCCAGGAGGGCGACCAGGTGCGCCACAGCAGGTGCGCCAGCTCGCGCCGTTCCTTGCGCAGGGCTTCGGCGCCGCGCTCGGTCGCCATATACCATTGGTACCAGTAATTGCGGGCTTGCTGCAGGCTGATGGTTTGCTGCGGGTCGTTGCTGCCCCAGCCGACCGAGAGGGCCATGCAGTGCAGCACGCGCTGCGGTGCGAGCAGGGCGGCGTTGTAGGCGGCGCGTGCGCCCCAGTCGTGGCCGACCAGGTGGAAGCGTTCGATGCCGAGGGCACTGGCGAAGTCCAGCACGTCCTGGGCGAGGGCGCTGAGCTGGCCGCTGCGCGGCGTGGCGGGATCGAGGAAGCGGGTGTCGCCAAAGCCGCGCAGGCTGGGCACCAGCAGGCGGTAGCCGGCGCGCGCCAGGTCGGGCAGCACGCCGTCCCAGGTGTGCATGTCGTCGGGCCAGCCGTGCAGCAGGATGACGGCCTCGCCTTGCGGGTTGCCGTGCTGGCGGTAGGCGATGCGCAAGCGGTCGGTGTTCACGAATTCCATGTTCCCTCCGGGGTTCCTGGCTGGCTGGCAGGCTGGCGTGCCCTCGGCATTATATGCCTGCGCTATACTGCGGCAATGGAAAACCTGCACATCGTTTGCCCGCATTGCGACGGGGTTAATAGGGTGCCGTCGGTGCGCCTGGAAGAGGGGCCTACCTGCGGTAAGTGCCAGCGCGAGCTGTTCACGGGCCGTCCTGTCGATTTGTCGACGGCGCGCTTCCTCAAGCATATTGAGCGCAATGACATTCCGGTACTGGTGGATTTTTGGGCGCCGTGGTGTGGCCCCTGCCGTACCATGGCGCCGTTCTATGAGCAGGCCACCAAAAAGCTGGAGCCGTACTTCCGCGTGGTGAAGGTGAATACCGAAGCGGAGCAGCAACTGGCGGGGCAGTTTGCCATCCGCAGCATTCCGACGCTGGCGCTGTTCAAGGGCGGGCGGGAGATGGCGCGCCAGCCGGGTGCGATGGATGCGAACAGCATTATCGCTTGGGTGCAGCAGCACTTAAGGTAAACAGCGCGGGAAACAGTGCGGTAATTAATAAACTTTTTCGTTTACTTATTGTCGAGCCCGCCCTATAGTGGAGGGCATGAACCAATTCCTCCTGATCGCGGCCACCTGCCTGCTGGGACTTCTGTCCACCACCGGCGCCTCCCTGCCTTACCCCATCCTGCCGCCGCTGTTCGCGGCGGAGGCGCACAACTCTTTCAATCACTTCCTGGGCTTGCCGCCCAAGCTTTTGTTCGGCATTGCGCTGACGGTCAATCCGATCGGCCTGGTGATCGGCTCGGCGTTGCTGGGGCCTTTGTCGGACCGTTACGGGCGGCGTCCGATCCTGCTGGCGACGGCACTTGGCGCGGCGGCGGGGCATGCCCTGACGGCGCTGGCCTTGGCCATGCAATCCTATCCGCTGTTTATCCTGGCGCGTTTCGGCACCGGGCTGCTGGAGGGGAATGGCGCGGTGGCGCGCGCCCTGGTGGCGGAAAAGCTGGAGGGGCCGCAGCGCCTGCGCGCGCTGTCGCTGGTGAATGGCGCTTTGCACCTGGGCTGGCTGGTGGGGCCGATACTGGCAGGCTTCACGCTGGGCTTCGGCATCACGGTGCCGTTCTGGGTGGCGGTGGCGGCGCTGATCCTGGCGGCGGCGCTGGTGGCGTTCACCGTGCCGCGCGCTGCGGCGGCGCCGAATGACGGCGCGTCCTGGTGGCAGGTGGCGCGCAAGCACCACGCCATGAATCTGCTGCGCTTCCCTGAACTGCGCACGCTGTTCATCGTGCAGCTGGCGCTGACCTGCGGCATTACGGGCTTTTACGAGTACTACCCTTTGTGGCTGGTGGAGCAGGGCGGCTACGATGCGCGCGGCATTGCCACCATCAATATGGCGATGTGCGCGATCATGACGCTGGCGGCGATTATCGCCGGGCGCCAAAGCAGGATGGAGCCGCTGCACCGCGCGAGCTGGCTGGCCTTCGGGCTGGCGGCTGCGGTGGCGGGCGTGGCGCTGGGTAACCTGTGGGTGGGCATGGTGGCGATCTGCCTGTTTGGCTTGCCCAATGCCTTCTACAACGCGACGGTGCAGTCGTGGGCAGCGGACCGCTTTGCGGCGCACGGCCAGGGTTCGGTCATGGGGCTGCTGTCGATGACCTTCTGCTTTGCCAATATCGCGATGGCGGCGATCGGGTCGGTGCTGACGCTGGTCGATACGCGCCTGATCCTGATGCTGGGGGCGGTGCTGGCGGCGTGGGCTGGCTGGCGTTTGCGCGGCTGGCGCAAGGAGCTGGCAATGCAACCCACGCAGCATGCGCCGGCGCAAGGAGCGGGGGCATGAATACGGCCGACCAGATCCTGTTCCTGTTGAAGACGCGCGGTCCGCGCACGGCGCAGCAGCTAGCCGACTTGCTGGAGCTGACCTCGATGGGCGCGCGGCGCCAGCTTGAGGCGGCCGAGGCTTCCGGCCTGGTGCGGTTTGAGGATGTGGCGGAGAAAGTGGGCCGGCCGTCGCGCCGCTGGTTGCTGACGGAGGCGGGCCATGCGCGCTTTCCGGACCGCCATGCGGACCTGACGCTGCAACTGATTACGCAGGTGCGCGGTCTGTTCGGCGAGGCGGGCATGGACAAGCTGATCAGCGCGCGCGAGCAGGTGACGGAGGCGGCTTACCGCGATGCGATCGGCACGGCGCCAGGCTTGGCGCAGCGGGTGGCGGCGCTGGCGCTGGCGCGTGATGCGGAGGG
Source organism: Massilia sp. SR12 (assembly GCA_046523935.1). GTDB lineage: Bacteria > Pseudomonadota > Gammaproteobacteria > Burkholderiales > Burkholderiaceae_D > Rugamonas. The sequence goes on from CP159586.1 coordinate 669,218, forward strand.
TTATATGGCGCAGGTGGAGCAGGCCGATGACGGCGCGCTGCTGCTGGTGGAGAACCATTGCCCGATCTGCGCGGCGGCGCGCGAGTGCCAGAACTTCTGCCGCTCGGAACTGGAGGTGTTCCAGCGCGTGCTGGGGCCGGGTGCCAGCGTCGAGCGCGCCGAACATTTGCTGTCCGGCGCACGGCGCTGCGTCTACCGCATCAAGCCGGTTTAGGCACGGACAGGGTGCGTTGCCAGGCCATCAGCGCGGCCAGGCCCAGGCCGACGAAGACCAGAAGGCGGAAATACTCCAGTTGCGCCAGCAGCGCGGCTTGCTGGCTCAGGGTTTGCGCCAACTGGCCCAGGGCCAGTTGGGCGGCGGCTTGCGGGCCTTGCGCTCCGAGCCCACTGGCGAACCAGGTACTGAGCTGTTCCAGTTGGTGTCCCATCTCCACGTCGCCGCTTACAAAGCGGCGATTCAATATCGCATAGTGTTCGGCGCTGCGCCACTGCAGCAGCAGGTTAGAACCGGCCACGCCAAGCGCGGTGCCGAATTGCGCCAGCATGTTCTTGACTTGCTGGGCGTGGAAGAAGGCCACCGGGTCGTCCTGGAATTCGGTGAAGCCGTGGATCGCCGTGGTGGCCAGGATCAGCACGATGAACATGCCGTACAGGCCGATGGCGGGCAGCACGTGGCGCCACAGGTCGGCCTCCATGGTCAGGCCGGAGAGCAGCCAGCCGAACAGGGCGAGCGCGCCGAAGCCGGCCACATAGAATTTCTGCGGGCTGGGCGCGGTGCGGATGATGCGCAGCTTGAGGAAAAAGACGCCGATGCTGGCCGTGAGGCCGAGGGCCTGCACCGTGCCGGCGACGTGCCACGGGAAGCCCAGGGCGCGTTGCACCAGGGACGGCAACATGGTGTTGTTCGCACCCAGCACCATATAGCCGACAGTGAATACTCCGAGCGCCGTCAGGTAGCGGCGGCGTGCCAGTTGGCGCAGGCGCAGCAGCGGGGTTTCGTGGCCGTGCTGGTGCCAGGCGAACCACGCCAGCGCCGCAACGCCGGCTGCCGCCAGGGCGAGCAGGTAGGGCAGGGTGCTGTAGAAATCGTACAGGGTGCGCTGCACCGCGAACAGGGCCAGGAAGCTGCCGCCCGCCATCACCAGCAGGGGGCCGAAGTGGGCGTGGGTGTGGCTGTCTTCGGGCAGCGGTTCGTCAGGCAGGGTGATGGCGGCGAGGACGGCGGCCAGCAAGGCCAGTGCGCCGAGCAGCACGAAGATGCCGTTCCACCAGTCGGCGCCGACGAACTGGGCGACGATCCAGGGCGCGGCGGAAATGGCGCAGGACAGGCCCAGGGCGAAGGCGATGATGCCTTTGATGCGCGCGGGGCTGGGCGGGATCAGGTTGACCAGCATGCGGGCGCTGGTCATGAAGGCGGCGCCGCCCATGCCCATCACGATGCGGCCGAGCAGGAATTGCGGGAAGCTTGTGGCGAGGGCGCTGATGCCGGCGCCGGTCAGGAAGAAGGCAATCGAGAGCAGGATGAAACGGCGCCAGCCCAGGCGCTCGATGAACCAGCGCATCTTGGCGATGGCGGTGATGGCGACCGTGGCGTAGGCGGCGGTGACGATGCTGTATTCCTCGGGCGAGGCGTTGATCTGCCCCGAGATCGGGCTGGCGCCAAAGGCCAGCATGCCCGATTGCAGGAACTCAATGACGGTCAGGGTGAAGATGGTCGCCAGCAGGAGTTTCATGCGCGGGAAGGGCGCCGGGCTTTGCATCACTGCACCCGATGGTTGCCGGCGTGGCCGGTGTTGGCGGCGATGATGCGGGCCACGGCTTGGTCGGCGTCTTCCAGTTCGTGCGCGAAGACGTCGGTCTGGTAGCCTTTGCTGCGGTCGCTGGCAAGCGGCGCGACCGGGCTGGCGGTATCGACCTGCACCCGCATCGACAGGCCGAGTTTGAGCGGGTGCGCGGCCAGCTCTTTCTGGTCCAGCGCAATGCGCACCGGCACGCGCTGCACCACCTTGATCCAGTTGCCGCTGGCATTCTGTGCCGGGAGCAGGGCGAAGGCGCTGCCGGTGCCCGCCTCCTGCCCGACTACCCGACCTTTGTAGCGCACGCTGCGGCCGTACACGTCGGCCACCAGCTCTACCGCCTGGCCGGCGCGGATATTGCGCAGTTGCGATTCCTTGAAATTGGCGCTGACCCACATCTGCTCCGGCGGCACGATGGACATGACGGCGCTGCCGGCGTTGACGCGCTGGCCGATCTGCACGTTGCGCTTGCTGACATGGCCGCTGACCGGCGCGCGCACGGTGGTGCGGTTGGCGCTGACATAGGCGTCGCGCAGGGCGGCGATGGCGGCTTGCACGTCCGGGTGGCTGGCGATGCTGGTCTGGTCGACCAGGGCCTGCGAGCTGGCCAGCTGCTGCTCGGCTACCGTCATGGCGGCTTGCGCGCCCCGCACCGCGTCTTCCGCGTGGCGCAGGTCTTCGCCGGAAACGGCGCCGCTACTGGCCAATTGCTGGCGGCGCGCGAGGTCGGACTGCACCTTGGAGAGGTCGGTGGCGCGCAGGGTGACGTTGGCTTTTTGCTGGGTGGCGTTGGCGAACTGCACGCGCACCTGGCGTACCGCGCGCGAGAGCTGGGCTTCGGCGCGTGCCACGGCGAGTTGGGCGTCCACTTCGTTCAGGTGCACCAGGGGCTGTCCCGCTTGCACATAGTCGGTATTGTCGGCGGCGATCTGGGTGACGCTGCCGCCCACTTGCGGCGTGACCTGCACGATATTGCCTTCCACATAGGCGTCTTCAGTGGATTCGGAGCGCGCGGCGCTGCCCATGATCCAGGCCGCGCCGGCCACACCAGCAAGCAGGATGGCGGCGGCGCCGGCGTAGATTTTCTTTTGCGTGTTCATTTTATTCACCGCTTAGTAGCCGCCGCCCAGGGCGCGGACAAGGTTCATATCGAGGTCGAAGGCGCGCGCGTCAAAGTCGATGTGGGCACGCTGCTGTGCCAGCACCTGGTTTTGCGCGGCCAGCACTTGCAGGTAGTTGCCCAGGCCGGACTGGTAGCGCTGCACCGCAAGGTCGTAGCCTTGCTGCGCCGTGGCCAGGGCTTCGGCCTGGTAGGCGGCGCGCTCCTGCAACCACTGGATGGAGGTGAGCTGGCTCACTACGTCGCGCAGGGCGTCGACCAGGGTCTGGTTGTACTGCTCCACGGCCAGGTCGTAGTCGGCGTTGCGCAGGGCCAGGTTGTGGCGCAGGCGGCCGCCGTCGAAGATGGGCAGGGACAGGCCGCCGCCCAGCGCCGATACCTGGCTGCCGCCTTGCAGGAATTTACCGAAGCCCAGGCTTTGCAGGCCGACCAGGCCGGCCAGGTTGAAGCTGGGGTAGAACTGGGCCTTAGCCGCTTTGATGTCCTGCAGTTGCGCTTCCACGCGCCAGCGCTGCGCCACCACGTCGGGCCGGCGCGCCAGCAGTTCGCTGGGCAGGCTGGCGGGCAGGCCGGCGGGCCGTACCGCCAGCAACTGCGGGCGGGCGATGGCGGCGCCGCGATCGGGGCCGGCGCCCAGCAGGGCGGCCAGTTGCGTGCGCAGCAGGGCGACCGATTCCCGGGCGGCGGCGATCTGTTCGCGCGCCACGGGGATGGTGAGTTCGGCCTGCTTCAAGTCCACGCTGGAATCGAGTTGCGCGGCAACGCGCTGGCGCGTCAGTTGCAGCACGTGTTCGCGCTGTATGAGCACGGACTGCGCCAGTTCAAGCTGGGCGTGCGCTCGCGACAGGCGCAGGTAGGCCTGGGTCACGCCGACTTCCAGCACCAGGCGGCTGGCCTGGGCGTCGACTTCGGCGGCGTTGCGGCGGCCGACGGCGGCGGCCAGCGCGGCTTGGTGCTTGCCCCAGAAATCCAGTTCGTACGAGAAGTTCAGCGTGGCTTCGTTGGACCACTGCCAGCTACCGGCCAGGGGTTTGGGCACGCTGCTGTTCTTGCTATACAACTGGCGCGTGCTGCGCGCAGCGGCGCCCAGTTGCGGCGCGCCGGCTGCTTCGGCCAGGCCTTCGGCGGCCTGCGCCTGGCGCACACGGGCCTGGGCGATGCGCAGCGTGGGGCTGCCGGCCATGGCTTCCGCCACCAGTTGGTTCAGCTGGGCGTCGCCGTAGCGCTGCCACCAGTTGGCGGCGGGCCAGGCGGCGGGGCTGACGCTGGCGTCGGCCAGGGTGCCTGATGCCGCGAGCTGGTCGGGCTGGGCTACGCTGGCTTGCGGACGCAGGCCGCCATTGCTGGCGCAGCCGGCCAACAGGGTGGCAGCCGCCATCAGGGTGGCGAGGGTAAATCGGGTTGTCATGGGCGTCCTAACCGTGCAGGGTGTTGGCTTTGATCCGCAGCAGCATGCTTTGCAGCTGCGCTTCTTCCTCGGGCGTGAAGCCTTGCAGCATGCGCTCGTGCACGCGGCTCACGGCGGCCATCAATTGCGGGTAGAGGGCGCGTGCGGCGTCGGTCAGCTCCAGGTTCAGGGCGCGGCGGTCGGCGGGACAGGGCACGCGCCGGATCAGGCCTTTTTCCTCGACCCGGTCTAGCAGGCGTTTCATGGCGCCGCTGTCGTAATCGAGGTAGCGCGCGAATTCGCTCAGGGTGTGGGCGCGTTCGTGGGCGATGCCGGCCACCACGCGGAATTGGGCGCAGGTGAGGCCGAGCGGCTCCAGCTCGGCGCTCAGGTCGTGGAAGGAGGCATTGCGGGTCTGGCTCAGTAGATAGCCCAGAAAGCCGCCGCGCAAGGTGTTGAAGGAGGGATCAATCATGGCAGTTTTAATTCATTAATGAATCAATTATACTGCCTAGGCAGGGAAAATCAAGAATTACTTAATCGGTGTAGAGTGGGGTAAAGCCAAAAGGAGGGTGCGATGGACGAAGAAACGAGGCGGCAATTCATTGCCGAAGTGTGGAAGCGCTATGTGGCGGTGCAGGAATGGGCCATCGCCAACTGGCCGGACAAGGAGCACCCGCTAAGCAGTGCCGAATTCGTGGACGGGAGGAAGGAAATCCTGGGCCTGGGCTTGCCGCCCCATCTGCGGCCAGGCCGTGCTCCGGCCGGCGCGGTGCCGGAACCGGAGCGGGGCGGCCCGCAATATCAGGACGTGACGCCGGCGCCCTGGCCCTGAGCCAGGTGATAGGCGGCGTAGCTGACCACCAGGCAGGCGGCCAGGCCGTAGGCCAGGTGCAGGGCGCTGCCGAACAGCAGCGGCGCCACCACACCCGACACCAGCGCGAACAGCATCATCTGCAGGAAGGACTGCATGGACGCCGCCAGGCCGCTGTGGTTGGGGAACAGGTTCATGCCGGCCAGCGTGAGCGGCGGCATGGCCAGGGCCAGCGAGAAGGAATACAGGAACAGCGGCAGCACGGCCCACGGAATGGTGGCGGCGAAGAACCAGTTGTACGCCACGTTGACGGCGGCCGAAACCGCCATCAGCGCGAAGCTGATGCGGATCAAAGTGCGTGGCGTCAGCTTGTGCGCCAGTTTGCCGCTGGCGGTGGCGCCCAGCACGTGGCCGCTGATCAGCGGGATGAAGAGCCAGGCGAAGGCGGTTTCCGGCAGCTTCAGGATGTGCATGATGAAGTAGGCGGCGGAGCCGATGTACAGCGCGAAGCCACCGAAGGCCGCGCCCAGCGAAATCGACAGCAGCAGGAAGCAGCGGTGGCGCAGCACCATCCAGTAATTGCCAGCGATGACGCCCAGGTGCAGCGGGTGGCGCTTCTCTTTTGGCAGGCTTTCCGGCAGCCAGCGCCAGACCGCGACGAACATCACCACACCGAAGGCGGTGAGGAACCAGAAGATCGAGCGCCAGCCGAAGGACACTTGCAGCCAGCCGCCCAGCACCGGCGCGATGGCGGGCGCCAGGCCGAACACCATCATGATATTGCCCAGCATTTTCTGGGCTTCCATACCTTCAAAACGGTCTTGCACGATGGCGCGCCCGATCACTGAACCGGCGCCGGAGGCCAGGCCTTGCAGGATGCGCGCGCCCAGCAGGAAGCCGAAGGAGCCGGCCAGCGCGCCGGCCAGCGAAGCCAGCACGTACAGCACCAGCGACCACAGGATCACAGGGCGGCGGCCGAAGCTGTCGGACAGGGTGCCGTAGAACAGCATCATGAAGGCGAACGTGAACAGGAACAGGCTCAGGGTCTGCTGGATGGCCATCGGGCTGGCGCTGAAGGTCTCCGCAATCGCGGGGAATGATGGCAAATAGGTATCGATGGCCAGCGGACCGACCATGGTGAGGCCGGCGAGCAGCAGGGTAAGCAGGATGTTCTTCATGTAAAGCCCGGGAGTAAGGGCGTTATTTTAAGGGATTCGCCGCCGGGCTGCTTATGCGCTGAAAGCATAAGCTTGTGCGAACTGCTTCTTTCGTTTTTATGCGCGCTCTGGATATGCTGGTGCCTTATGGCTATCGACTCTTACGGCGCCGCGAGCGGCGCAGCACGCTGGGACCTCGACGAGGTGGTCAACCAGCTGCGGGTGTCGCGCGAAGCGACCCACAATATCCGCCACCAGCGCCGTGTGCGCGAGCTGCCTGCGCGCGCGGAACTGGTGCAAATCCTGGAGGGGCTGGCCGCCGCGCTGTTCCCCACGCATTACGGCCGCCCCAACCTGACCGACGAGAGCATCGACTACTTCGTGGGCGATACGCTGAACACCACGCTAGACCGGCTGCATGAGCAGGTGCGGCGCGGGCGCCAGTTCGGCAGCGGACCGCTGGAGACGGAGGAGCAGCAGTCGCAAGCGGCGCAGGAGATCACGCGCGCCTTCGCGGCTTCGCTGCCGCAGATTCGGGCGCTGGTGGTGTCGGACGTGCAGGCGGCGTATGCGGGCGATCCGGCGGCGACGTCGATCGCCGAGATTTTGCTGTGCTATCCGGGCATGGTGGCGATTTTGCATTACCGGCTGGCGCATAGCCTGCACCGCCTGGGCGCCCCCTTCATCGCGCGCATCGTCAGCGACATCGCGCATTCGCGTACCGGCATCGATATCCACCCGGCGGCGCAGATCGGCGCCAGCTTCTTTATCGACCATGGCACGGGCGTGGTGATCGGCGAGACCACCATCATCGGCGAACGCGTGCGCCTGTACCAGCATGTGACGCTGGGCGCCAAGCGCTTCCCGGCGGACGACTCGGGGAACCTGATCAAGGGCACGCCGCGCCACCCTATCGTGGAGGACGATGTGGTGATCTATGCCGGCGCCACGGTGCTGGGGCGGATCACCATCGGCGCCGGTTCGACCGTGGGCGGCAACGTCTGGCTGACCCAGAGCGTGCCGCCCAACAGCAATGTGGCGCAGGCGCAGATGCGCAGCGATTAAGTGGCCTATTAAGCGGCTTGCTCGGCCAGTTGCAACAGGTCGAGCAACTGGTGCTTGAGCGGCAGCAGGCTGGCCTCGCTGCGGCTGCGCGGGCGGGCGCCGGGGATGGCGAATTCGCCGCGCAGGGGGCCGCCGCCGCTGGCCAGGACCAGCACGCGGTCGCTGAGGTAAAGCGCTTCGTCGATATCGTGGGTGACCTGCAGCACCGCCAACTGGTGGCGGGCGGCCACGCGCAGCAGCAAGTCCTGCAATTTCATCCGGGTGAAGGCGTCGACGGCGGAGAAAGGTTCGTCCAGCAGCAGCACGCGCGGGCGGCGCATCAGGCCGCGCGCGATGGCGGCGCGTTGGGCCTGGCCGCCGGAGAGCTGCTTGGGCAGGCGCCGGCCCAGGCCTTGCAGGCCGGTTTCCTCCAACAATAACTGAATGTCGCCATCGCAGTCGTCGGCGGACGGCAGGCCGAAACGCAGGTTGTCGGCCACGGTCAGCCATGGGAACAGGCGCGGTTCCTGGAACACCAGGCTGACGGCGGGATGTACCCCGTGCAGCGGCGCGCCGTCCAGTTGCAGGCTACCGCGCCAGTCGCGGTCCAGGCCGGCCACGATCGAGAGCAGGGTGCTTTTGCCGCTGCCGCTGGCGCCCAGCAGGCTGACGATTTCGCCCGGCTTGAGCTGGAAGTGAAGGGGGCCGAGCACTTGCTGCGGGCCGTAATGTTTGCTGTCGATGCGGATATCAAGCATGGCGTGGGCTTTCAAAGCTGTCGCGCCAGGCGAGCAGGCGCTGTTCCAGGTGGAGCATCAGGCTGTCGCTGGCTTTGCCCAGCACGGCCAGCAGCAGGATGGCGGCGAGTACGATGTCGGCGCGGCTGGTTTCGCGGCCGTCGCTAAGCAGGTAGCCGAGGCCCTTGCTGGCGGCGATCAGTTCGGCGGCGACCATGAACATCCAGGCCAGCCCAAGGCCGTTGCGCAGGCCGGTCAGGATGGCTGGCAGGGCTGCGGGCAGCAGCACCTGCCTGGCCTGGGCGATCGGCGGCAGGCGGTAGAGGCGCGCCACTTCCACCAGTTTGCGGTCGACGCCGCGAATGCCGGAGGCGACCCCCATGTAGACCGGGAAGAAGGCGCCAATGGCGATCAGCACCAGCTTTGGGGCTTCGTCGATGCCGAGCCAGAGCAGCAGCAGGGGGACCCAGGCCAGCGAGGGAATGGCGCGCAGGGCTTGCACGGTGGGGTCGAGCAGGGCGTGCGTGGGGCGGTGCAGGGCGGTGGCGGCGCCTAGCAGGATGGCGGCCAGGGCGCCGGCGGCGAAGCCGATTGCCACCCGCAGGGCGCTGGCCGCGACGTGGCTGGCCAGTCCGCGCTGCGCCAGTTCGGCGATGGTTTCCAGGATGGCGCTTGGGGGCGGCAGCAGGTTGGGCGCCAACAGGCCGCTGCGCACCGCCGCTTCCGCTGCTGCCAACAAGGCAGCCGGCAGCAGCAGGCCAAGCAGCCAGGCGGGAATACGCGTCCGGGCCGGCGTTGTCGTAGCTGGCTTTGGCGTGGCGCGCTGTGCGCCGGAGCTTTCGGCGCGCGCGGCGATGCTGGCGGCGAAGCGGGCGCGCGGCCAGTTGCCGTTTTGCGCTTCGGGCGGGCGCGCGGCGGCCTGGCCCAGGTAGATGGCGGCGGCCAGCGCGGCGGATGTCGTTGGGGCCGGGTCGCTCATGCTCGGGCGATGAAAGGCTGGGCGAAGCGGGTGTCCACCAGCTCCGTGATCACGCGCGGCAGGTCGCTGCCTGGCTTGACCAGCGCTTCTTCCAACAGGATCGGCGCTGCGGCCTGCAATGCCTTTACATGTTCGCTGGAAGGCTGCGGGTTGGAGAAGTCGGTGCGCAGCTTGAGTTGCAGCAGGGCGACCGGCAGCGACACCTTGGCCTCCTCCGACAGTATGCGCGCCGCTTCGCTCTGATTGGCCCTGATCCACGCGCGCGCCTTCTCGTAGCCCCGGATCACGCGGCTGACCGCCTCCGGCTGGCTGGCCAGGAACTCCTCGCGCACATTGAGGAAGCCGTAGGTGTTGAAGGCGACATTGCGATACACCAGGCGCGCGCCGCCTTCCAGCTCGCTGGCCGCCATATGCGGGTCGAGGCCCGCCCAGGCGTCCACCTTGCCTTGCTCCAGCGCAGCGCGGCCATCCGCGTGCTGCAGCGAGACGTGTTCGATATCGCTGCGTTGCAGCTTGACCGAGTGCAGCGCGCGCAGCAGGAACAGGTAGGGGTCGGTGCCCTTGGTGGCGGCCACTTTCTTGCCTTTCAGGTCGGCCAGGGTGCGGATGGGCGAATCCTTGCGCACCACCAGCGCCGTCCATTCGGGGCGCGAGAAGATGTAGGGCGTGCGGATCGGATTGCCGTTGGCCTTGGCCAGCAGGGCCGCCAGCCCGGCGCTGGAGCCGATGTCGATGCTGTTGGCGTTCAGGTATTCCAGCGCGCGATTGCTGCCCGCGCTCAGCACCCATTTGACCTGGGTGCCATCGGCGCCAAAGTCCTGCTCCAGCCAGCCGAAGCGCTTCAGCACCAGGCTGGCCGGCGAGTAGTAGGCGTAATCGAGGCGCAGCTCTTTGAGCGGGGTGGCGCCGTGCACCAGGCGTGGCAGGGCGGTCAGGGCCGCGCCGGCGGCGGCGGCTTGCAGCAGGGTTCTACGCTTCATATGGCTTCCTCGTGGATGGTGGCGGAATTGATGGCGGGGATGGTGCTCGGGATGGTGACCTGGCGGCCCGGGTGTTCGTCCGTCAGGCGCGGACCGTTGCCGGCCAGTTTGTGGCGCAGGGTGCCGGGCGTGTAGGCGTGGCGGTAGCGGCCGCGCCGCTGCAATTCGGGCACGATGTGCTCCACCACGTCGCGCATGGATTCGTGGGCCAGCGCAAAGGCCAGGTTGAAACCGTCGATGCCGGTGCTGTCGACCCAGTCCTCCAACTGGTCGGCCACTTCGCGCGCATCGCCGACCAGCACCGGACCGCGTCCGCCCAGGCCGATAAAGCGCGCCGCGTCGCGCACTGTCCAGCGGCGGCCGGGATCGGCGGTGGTGAAGGAGGCCAGGGCCGAACGGCCGGCTTCCGATTCGACGTAGTCGATGGTGGCGTCCAGCGGCAGGCGGCTGAAATCGACGCCGGTCCAGCCGGAGAGCAGGGCCAGCGCCGCCTCCACGTCCACATACTCCAGGTACTCGGCATGGCGCTGGCGCGCTTGCTCGCTGCTGGCGCCGGAGATGATCAGGGCCTGCCCGTAGACCAGCAGGCTGGCCGGATCACGCCCGGCCGCCGCCGTTGCCGCGCGCAGCTTGTCGACATAGCCTTTCACCACGGCCTTGCCAGGCCCGCTGACGAAGGCTGCTTCGGCATGGCGACCGGCAAAGGCATTGCCGCGCGGCGAACTGCCGGCCTGGTACAGGAAGGGTGTGCGCTGCGGCGAGGGTTCGCTCAGGTGGATGCCGGGCACCTGGTAGTGGCGGCCAAGATGGCCGATCGGATGCACGCGTGCCGGGTCGGTATAGACGCCGCTGGCGCGGTCGCGCAGCACGGCGCCGTCTTCCCAGCTCTTCTCCCACAGCTTGTACGTCACTTCCAGGAATTCGTCGGCCAGGTCATAGCGCTCGTCGTGTGCCAGTTGGTGTGGCTGGCCGAGGTTGCGCGCGGCGCTATCCAGGTAGCCGGTGACGATGTTCCAGCCGATGCGGCCGCGCGTCAGGTGGTCCAGCGTGGACAGGCGGCGGGCGAAGGTGTACGGGTGTTCGTAGGTGAGGGCGGCCGTGACGCCGAAGCCCAGGTGTTCGGTGACACCCGCCATCAGCGGCACCAGGGCCAAGGGGTCGTTCAGCGGCACCTGCACGCCGCCGGCCAGCGCCGCGTCGTGGCTTTGCTGGTAGACGTCGTACACGCCCAGCACGTCGGCCAGGAAGACGGCGTCGAACAGGCCGCGTTCCAGCAACTGCGCCAGTTCGGTCCAATGCTGCGGGTCCGTGTAGCGGTGGCTGGTGTCGCGCGGGTGCCGCCACAGGCCGGGTGACTGGTGCCCGGCGCTGTTCATCTGGAAGGCATTGAAACGGATCTGGCGCGCCATGCTCACGGCGCCTTTTCCAGGGCCTGCTGGTAGTCGGTCTTGGCGTAGTCACTGAAATGCTTGTTGGTGACGGCCAGGAACTCCTTCGACTTGTAGGCCGCTTCAATGTCGCGCGCGAACTGCTTGCCCTTGTCGGCGCTGCGGATGGCGACCAGGTTCACGTAGTTGGGCGAGATCTTCTCGGTAATCAGCGCTTCCTTCAATTTGATGCCGGAGGCGAGGGCGTAGTTGCCGTTGATGAAGGCATAGTCGGCATCCTGCAGCGCGCGCGGAAGCTGGGCCGCTTCCAGCGGCAGCAGGCGGATTTGCTTGATGTTCTGCGCCACGTCGCGCTCGGAGGCGCGCAGCGGGTCGATGCCGGGTTTCAGCTTGATCCAGCCCAACTGCTCGAGCAGCACCAGGGCGCGGGCCTGGTTGGTGGGGTCGTTCGGCAAGGCGACGCTGGTGCCGGCTTTCACTTCGGCCAGGGACTTATGCTTCTTGCTGTAGATGGCGATCGGCGCGGTCGGGATGGTGACCAGCGGCGACAGCGCGAGCTTGTGCTCGGCCGCGAATTTGTTCAGGTAGATGATGTGCTGGAAAACGTTGGCGTCCAGCGAACCTTCGGCCAGCGCGATATTGGGCTGCACGTAGTCGTTGAATTCCACCAGCTTGACCTGGTAGCCCTGTCTTTCGAGAATCGGCTTGATGCCCAGCTTGATCTGGTCGGCGTAGGGGCCGGCGCTGGTGCCGATCACCAGCTGTTTCGGGTCCTTCGCGTGGGCGCTCGTGGCGGCCAGGGTCAGCGTTGCTGCTGCGGTCATTGCGGCCAGCAGTACGGTACGTCGCAATACAGTCATTGTCACTCCTTGTTAGCGTTTGTCCAGGCGCCGTGCCAGGCGGTTGCCGCCGAACTGGATGGCTTGCACCAGCAGTACCAACAGGGCGACGGTCGCGAACATCACGTCGGTTTCGAATCGGTAATAGCCATAGCGGATGGCGAGGTCGCCGATGCCGCCGCCTCCCACCACGCCCGCCACGGCTGAATAGGACAGGAAGCTGATCGCCAGCACGGTCAAGGCCAGCACCAGGCCGGAGCGCGCTTCCACCAGCAAGACGCGCAGCACGATCTGCAGCTCGCCGGCCCCCATGGCATGCGCGGCTTCGATCACGCCGCGCGGCACCTCGCGCAGGTTCTGTTCCACCAGGCGGGCGAAATAGGGGATGGCGGCCACCGACAAGGGCACGGCCGCCGCCAGCGGGCCGATCGAGGTGCCGGCAATGGCGCGCGTGAAGGGCACCAGCGACACCAGCAGGATGATGAAGGGGAAGGACCGCACCGTGTTCACCAGCCAGCCAAGCAGGGCGGCCACGGGGCGGTTCTGCAGCGACTGGCCGTCGCCCACCAGGAACAGCAGGATGCCGAGCGGGCCGCCCAGCAGCACGGCGGCGGAGAGGCCGATGCCAAGCATGGTGCCGGTCTGCGCCAGCGCTTCGGTCAATTCGGGCAATAGCGCGAGGTATTTCTCAAGCATGGAGCGGCTCCCGGTGCGCGCGCGCTGCGCTTGCGGCTGAACCCCGTGCCGCTAGTGCTGCCTGCGCTGCCTGCGCGGCGGTTGCCGCAAGTTCGCGCCCCAGCGCGGTGGTACGCGGTGTGAGGTGGTCGGCCAGATGGAATTGCTCGGCCACCGCGCCGTCTTCGATCACGGCAACGCGGTGGCAGATCGCGGCCAGCGCTTCCAGTTCGTGGCTGACGATGACGATGGTCACGCCCAGGCGGCGGTTGATGTCCTGCAGGGTGGCCAGCAAGGCGCGCGTGGTTTCCGCGTCGAGCGCCGAGGTGGGTTCGTCGCACAGCAGTACCGCCGGTTTGCTGGCCAGTGCGCGCGCGATCGCCACGCGCTGCTGCTGGCCGCCGGACAGGCGCGATGGATAGCTGGCCGCCTTGTCCTCCAGCCCGACCAGCGCCAGGCAGTCCGCCACGCGGCGCTGGATGGCGGCTGAATCGAGCCCGCCGTGGATGCGTAGCGGGAAGGCGACATTGTTCGCCACCGTGGCGTTGCGCAGCAGGTTGAACTGCTGGAAGATCATGCCGATGTTCTGGCGCGCGGCGCGCAGTGCGTGCTTGTCCAGGCCGGTGAGTTCCTCGCCGTCGACCGTCACGCGTCCCGAGTCGGGACGCTCCAGCAGGTTGATCATGCGCAGCAGGGTGGATTTGCCGGCGCCGCTCTTGCCGGCCAGGCCAAAGATCTCGCCGTTGTTGATGGACAGGCTGACATCGCGCACCGCGTGCAGGCGCTCGCGTGGGCCTTGCGCAAAGCTGCGCGATACCCGCTCCAGCACGATCAGGGGCGCGGCGGGCGTGTCGTTGTAAATCGATTTGAGGGTCGTCATGGATCAGGAGTAAGCAGTCGGTTCCGGCACGGCGCCATGCAGCGCGTAGCGGCCCAGGTCGCGGTATTTGTAGTCGATCGGATCGTGCAGCGTATGCACGCGCACATTGCGCCAGAAGCGGTCCAGCCCAAGTTTGCTGGACGTGGCGCGCGCCCCGGTCAGCTCGAATAGCTGGTTCGATACTTCGATGCCGGCGCGGTGCGCCAGCACCTTGGCTTCGGCGACGGCAATCGCCAGTTCGCCGCGTTCGCGCTCCGTGACCAGCGAGCCTTTGGCCAGCGCCGCATCCAGCTCCTGCGCCGCGTGCTCGGCCAGCACGGCGGCGGGGCGCAGCAGCGTCCACAATTCGCCGTAGCGATGCTGGATGAAGGGATCGTCGGCCGCTGCGGCGACGTTGGCGGCGAACCAGGGCCGCGATTGCTCGCGCGTGAACTGGCGCGCGGCCTCGAACGCGCCTTCGCCGATGCCCAGGTAAAGGTTGGCCATGATGAGCTGCGCCACTTGCGAGCGCAGCGTGGCGCGCGGGCTGGCTGGCTCGCCCGGCGCCAGCAGCACCAGGTCGGCGGGCAGGTTCACGCCGCGGAATTCCACCGTGCCGCTGTCGGTCTGCTTCTGGCCGAAGGCGTCCCAATCAGGGCGGATCGACAAGCCGTCGCTGGTGCTGGGGACGACGCCGATCAGGGCGCTCTGCGTCGGCGCATGCCAGGCGGAGACAGTCAGCCAGTCGGAACCCACCGAACCGGAGCTGAAGCTCTTCTCGCCGGTCAGCACATAGCCGTCGCCATGCGCGGTGGCGACGGTGCGCTGGTCGAGCGGGTTCAGCGCATTGCCCCAGAACAGGCCTTGTTCGACGGTGGCCGTGAGCAGCTCGCGCTGTTGGCGCGCATTGCCATACAGTTGAATGCCGGCCAGTTGCAAATGATGGAAGCCGAATAAATGCGCCAGCGCGCTGTCGGCGCCGGCCAAAATGCGCACCACCTGGTTTACGCTGCTCCAGCCCGCGCCCTGGCCGCCGAACTCGCGCGGCACCGAGAGGGTGAGCAAGCCCGAATCGCGCAGCAGGCGCCGTTCGCGCGCCGCATGGCCGCCCTGGCGGTCGCGCTCCACCGCGCTGGCGGCCAGGGTCGCGGCCAGTTCGCGGGCGACGGTCAAAGGGTCGAAGGGCTGCGGCTTGAGAAGGGCACTGGTCATAAACGTCTTTCGGGTTGCGATGTTTTTTAGTATTGCCGCCGCCGGCCGCCAGCGTCCACGAAGAAAATTGAATAAACAATTGCGAAACAATTCGTTTGCCCCGTCCGGCGTGCGCCGTACGCTAGGCCCATGACTATCTTGCTTATCAGCGGCAGCCCCGCCCAGCCCTCCAGCTCCAACCGCCTGTTGCAGCACATCGGCGAACGCCTCGCCGTGCTCGGGCACCGCTACAACCGCATCCACGTGCGGGACCTGCCGCCGCGCGCCCTGCTGCATGGGCTGACGGAGGACATGGCCATCCAGCGCGCCCTGCAGGCGGTGCGCGATGCGGACGCGCTGGTGGTGGCGACACCGATCTACAAGGCGTCCTTTGCCGGTGCGCTGAAGGCCTTCCTCGACCTGCTGCCGCAGGACGGGTTGGCCGGCAAGGTGGTGCTGCCGATCGCCACCGGCGGCAGCCAGGCGCACTTGCTGGCGCTCGACTACGCCTTGCGGCCGGTGCTGCAGGCGCTGGAAGCGCGCCAGGTACTGGCCAGCATCTTCGCCACGCCGCAGCAGTTGCAATGGAGCGAGGAGCGCGGCCTGCTGCTCGCCGCGCCGATTGCGGCGCGCGTCGATGCCGGCGTGGCGGCTTTGTCGCAGGTGCTGTTGCCGCACCACGGTGAATTCAACGACCTTCAATCCGCATAAGGAAATCCATGAACCAGTACCAGATAGCACGCGCGGCACGGCGCCGCACCATTGGACTTTTCGCCGTCGGCATTTTCCTGGCCGGGGTCGTGGCGGGCATGCTGCCCTCCGCCGCGCTGGCGCAGGGCCAGTCGCAAGGCCAGGAGCGGCAACTGCTGCGCATCGGCTACCAGAAGTACGGCACGCTGACCCTGCTGAAAGGGCGCGGCACACTGGAGAAGCGCCTGGCTGCCAAAGGGGTGGACGTGAAATGGACCGAATTCCCGGCCGGCCCGGTGCTGCTGGAGGGACTGAATGTGGGCAGCATCGACTTTGGCACGGTGGGCGAGGCGCCACCGATCTTCGCCCAGGCGGCCGGCGCCAACCTGGTCTACGTCGGCAATGAGCCGCCGTCGCCGGCCAGCGAAGCGATCGTGGTGCCGAAACAGTCCACGCTGCGCAGCGTGGCGGAACTGAAAGGCAAGAAAGTGGCCCTGAACAAGGGCTCCAATGTGCACTACCTGCTGGTCAAGGCGCTGGAGAAGGCCGGCCTGAAATATAGCGACGTGCAAACCATCTTCCTGCCGCCCGCCGACGCGCGCGCCGCCTTCGAGCGCGGCAGCGTGGATGCCTGGGTGATCTGGGACCCGTTCCTGGCTGCGGCGGAAAAGCAGCTCGGCGCGCGCGTGCTGGCCGACGGCAAAGGCCTGGTGTCGAACCACCAGTTCTACCTGGCCGCCCGTAGCTATGCGCAGAAGAACCCCGAGATCGTGGCTATCCTGCTGGACGAACTGGCCAAGGTCGATGCCTGGGGTGCCGCCAATCCGAAGGACGTGGCCAGCGTGCTGTCGGCGCAGACCGGCCTGGATGCGGCGATTGTCGAATTGGCAGCCACGCGCTATGCCTACGGCGTGCAGCCGGTCTCGCCGCAAGTGATCCAGGAGCAGCAGAAGGTGGCCGACGCCTTCGCTACCCTGAAATTGATTCCAAAACCGATCGTGGTGCGCGAAGCGCTGCTTAAGCCTTGAGGGGAGCCACAATGGCATCTGATATTTTCTGGTTCATCCCGACCCACGGCGACAGCCGTTACCTCGGCACATCGCAAGGCGCGCGCGCCGTCGATGCCGACTACCTGCGCCAGGTCGCGGTGGCTGCCGACACCCTGGGCTACGAGGGCGTGCTGCTGCCCACCGGCCGCTCCTGCGAGGACGCCTGGGTGGTGGCGTCCTCACTGATCCCCGTGACCAAGCAGCTTAAATTCCTGGTGGCGGTGCGGCCCGGCCTGTCCACTCCCGGCCTGGCGCTGCGCATGGCCGCCACCTTCGACCGCTTGTCCAATGGCCGCCTGCTGGTCAACGTCGTCACCGGCGGCGACCAGCAGGAACTGGAGGCCGACGGCGTGTTCGCCGACCACGCCCAGCGCTATGAAATTTCCGATGAGTTCCTGCGCGTCTGGCGTGCTGCGCTGGCAGGCGAGGGCGGCGAGGAGGGCTACAACTTCGAAGGAAAGCACATCACCGTGAAAGGCGCGCGCACCCTGTACCCGCCGGTGCAAAAGCCTTACCCGCCGCTGTACTTTGGGGGTTCCTCCGACGCCGCGCACGAGCTGGCGGCGGAGCAGGTGGATGTTTACCTGACCTGGGGCGAGCCGCCGGCGGCTGTGGCCGAGAAGATCGCCGACGTGCGCGCGCGCGCCGAGCGCCATGGCCGCACGATCCGCTTCGGCATCCGCCTGCACGTGATCGTGCGCGAAACCAATGAGGAAGCCTGGGCCGCCGCCGATAAATTGATCAGCCACTTGAGCGACGAAGTGATCGCCAAGGCGCAGGCAGCCTTCAGCAAGATGGACTCGGTCGGCCAGCGCCGCATGGCCGCGCTGCACGGCGGCCGGCGCGACCAGCTGGAAGTGTCGCCCAACCTGTGGGCCGGCGTCGGCCTGGTGCGCGGCGGCGCCGGAACGGCCCTGGTGGGCGATCCGGAAACCGTGGTCGCGCGCATCCGCGAGTACGAAGCGCTCGGCATCGAGACCTTCATCTTCTCCGGCTACCCGCACCTGGAGGAATCCTACCGCTTTGCCGAACTGGTGTTCCCCCTGCTCGGCAAAGGCAAGGCGACCGGTGAACAGTCGTTGACCGGGCCGTTCGGCGAGGTCATGGCCTCCAACATCGTGCCGAAGAAGGCGGCCTGAGATGGCGCTGCATAAAGCGCTACCTAAGGTGCTACATAAGGTGCTACATAAGACGCTGGCGCCGTGGGCCTTGCCGGTGGCGCTGCTGCTGGCCTGGGAGCTGGCGGCGCGCGTCGGCTGGCTGTCCAGCCGCATCCTGCCGGAGCCGCTGGCGGTGGCGCAGGCCTTCTGGACGCTGGCCATATCAGGCGAACTATGGGGGCATTTGAAGACCAGCCTGTGGCGCGCTTCCACGGGCTTTGCCATCGGCGCCAGCGCCGGCCTCGCGCTCGGCCTCTTGACCGGCACCTGGCGCCACGCCGAAACGCTGCTCGACACCACCTTGCAGATGGTGCGCAACATCCCCGCGCTGGCCCTGATCCCGCTGGTGATCCTGTGGTTCGGCATCGACGAGACGGCCAAGCTCTTCCTGCTGGCGGTGGGCGTGTTCTTCCCAGTCTACTTGAACACCTTCCACGGCATCCGCTCGACCGATCCCGGCCTGGTGGAAATGGCGCGCAGCTACGGCTTGCGCGGCTGGCCGCTGTACCGCGAAGTGATCCTGCCGGCGGCGCTGCCCTCCATCCTGGTCGGCGTGCGCTTTGCGCTTGGCCTGGTGTGGGTGCTGCTGATCGTGGCAGAGACCATTTCCGCGCAGGCGGGCATTGGCTACATGACGATGAACGCGCGCGAGTTCCTGCAGACCGACGTGGTGCTGGTCGGGATACTGCTGTACGCCGTGTTGGGCAAGCTAGCCGACATCCTCGCGCGCGGGCTCGAAAAATACTATTTGCGCTGGAATCCAGCCTACCGATAAGGAGCATGCATGCTGCTGGCCCCCACCTCCATCGAGAGCGACCTGCTGGCTTACGCCCGCCAGGAGTATTCACCGTCCGATCGCAAGCCCACCGCCCGCCTCGGCGTCGGCGTGGTGCTGGAAGGCCTGGGCAAAAGCTTCGGCGCGCGGCGCGTGCTGCAAGGCGTCGACCTGAGCTTGAGAGCGGGCGAGTTCGTGGCCGTGGTGGGCCGCAGCGGTTGCGGTAAAAGCACCCTGTTGCGCGCCATCGCCGGTATTGAGGAGGTCGACCAAGGCAGTGCCAGCATCGGCAGCGGCGTGGCCGGCGCCAGCCTGCGCATCATGTTCCAGGAACCGCGCCTGCTGCCGTGGAAGACCGTGCTGCAAAACGTCGCCCTCGGCCTGCCGTACGGCTTGAGCCGGGCCGCCGCCGCCTTGTCCACGGTCGGCCTGGCGGAACGCGCCGACGACTGGCCTAGCGAACTATCCGGCGGCCAGCGGCAACGCGTGGCGTTGGCGCGCGCCCTGGTGCACGAGCCAAACCTGTTGCTGCTGGACGAGCCGCTGGGCGCACTCGACGCCCTGACCCGCATCGAGATGCAGCAGTTGATCGAAGCACTGTGGCGCCAGCGCGGCTTTACCGCAGTGCTGGTGACGCACGACCCGCAGGAAGCGCTGGCCCTGGCCGACCGCGTGCTGCTGGTGGAGGAGGGCCGTATCGCGCTCGACTTGCCGGTACCGCTGGCGCGGCCACGGCGGCGCGGCGACGCCGCCTTTGCCGCCCTGGAGCAGCGCCTGCTGGAACGCCTGCTGCAGCCGCCTACCTCGAAAGGGTGATTGTTTTTTGTTCGAATGTGGTGCCTACTATCGAAAAAGTCGATCAGTAGGGCGCACATTATGCGTTTTACACTGATCGGTAGTCGTCGCATAATGGTCGATCCAACCCCACATGGAGCATAGACAATGAAAAAGCTGATCGCATTCGCCCTGGCCGCTGGTTTTTCCCTGGCTGCCGCCGCCGCACCGGAAACCTACAATATCGACACCAGCCATTCCTTCTCCCGCTTCGAGTACAGCCACTTCGGCTACTCGACCCAGGTGAATAAGTTCAACAGCACCGTCGGCAAGATCCAGATCGACCGCGCCGCCAAGACCGGCTCGGTGGAAGTGACGATCGACCCGAAATCGGTCAACACTGGCTCCGACCTGTTCAACGGCCACCTGCAAGGCCCTGACTTCCTCGACTCCGCCAAGTACCCGGCCATCACTTACAAGTCCAGCAAATTCGTCTTCAACGGCGACAAACTGGTCGGCGTGGAAGGCAACCTGACCATCAAAGGCGTGACCAAGGCCGTGAACCTGGAAGTGACCTCCTTCCACTGCATGCCGCACCCGATGATGAAGAAAGACGCCTGCGGCGCCAACGCGGTCGCCAAGATCAAGCGCTCTGACTTCGGCGCCGGCAAATACGCGCCGCACGTGAGCGACGACGTCACGCTCGGCTTCTCGATCGAAGCGATCAAGGAGTAAGCCCATGGCCCGACCGTTGCTGGCCGCAGCCTTGCTGGCTGCCTTGCTGCCGCACGCCCACGCGACCGACCTGATCATCACCAATGGCAAGGTCGCCACGATGGCGCGCGAAGGCAGCTTCGCGCAAGCAGTCGCCGTTAAAGGCGGCGTGATCACTGCCGTGGGCAGCAATGCCCAGGTGCTCAAGCTGAAAAAGCCCGGCACCCAGGTGATCGACGCCGGCGGCCGCACGGTCATTCCGGGCCTGAACGACTCCCACCTGCACATCATCCGCGAAGGCTTGAACTACAACGCGGAGCTGCGCTGGGACGGCGTGACCTCGCTCAAACGCGCCATGCAAATGCTGCGCGAGCAGGCCGCCCGCACGCCGGACGGCGCCTGGATCAAGGTGGTGGGCGGCTTCAACGAATTCCAGTTCGAAGAACGGCGCCTGCCCACGCTGGAAGAAATCAACGAGGCCGTGCCCGATAAGCCGGTCTTCATCCTCTACCTGTACGGCCTGGGATTCCTGAACAAGAAGGGCATTGAGGTGCTCGGCTACGACAAGGACACCAAGTACAAAGACGGCGTGGTGGAACTGGGCGCCGACGGCAAGCCGAGCGGCCTGCTGGTGGCCAAGCCGAACGCCATGGTGTTGTATTCCACGCTGGGCAAGACCGGCGCGCTGCCGCGCGCGCAGCAGAAGAACTCCACCATCCACTACTACCGCGAGATGAACCGCCTGGGCGTGACCAGCGCCATCGACGCCGGCGGCGGCGGCCAGGCCTACCCCGACGACTACTCGGTTACCCTGGAACTGGCCAAGGACGGCAAGCTGACCGTGCGCACGTCCTACTACCTGTTCGCGCAAAAGCCCGGCACAGAGCTGGAAGACTACCAGCGCTGGCTGACCATGGCCAAGCCGGACCGCAACGACCACATGTTCTACGCCAACGGCTACAACACCGAAGGGGCAGGGGAGAACCTGGTCTGGAGCGCCGCCGACTTCGAGAACTTCCTCGAACCGCGCCCCGAGATGCCCGCGCATATGGAGAGCGAACTGGAACCGGTGCTGCGCCTGCTGGTGAAGAACCGCTGGCCGTTCCGCATCCACGCCACCTATGGCGAATCGATCGAGCGCGACCTGGCCGTGATTGAGAAGGTCAACCGCGAGATGCCATTCAAAGGCCTGCGCTGGTTCTTCGACCACGCCGAAACGATTACCGACGCGCAGCTGGCGCGCGTGAAAGCGCTGGGCGGCGGCGTCGCCGTGCAGGACCGCATGTACTTCCAGGGCGAGCACTACTGGCAGCGCTACGGCGCGCAAACGCGCCAGATGCCGCCGCTGCGCAAGATGCTGGCGATGAAGATTCCGGTTGGCCTGGGCACGGACGGCACGCGCGTATCGAGCTACGGCCCGTGGCCATCGATCTACTGGGCCGTGACCGGCAAAACCGCCGGCGGCCTCTCCATGTGGCAGCCAGGCGACCGCCTGAGCCGCTTCGAAGCGCTCAAGCTGATGACCGCCGGCAGCGCCTGGTTCAGCGGCGAGGAAAAACTCAAAGGCCAGTTGGTGAAAGGCCAATACGCCGACCTGGTGGTGCTACCGAAGGACTACTTCAGCATCCCCGAAGCCGAAATCAAGACCCTGGAAAGCGCGCTCACGGTGGTGAACGGCCGCATCGTCCACGCCGGCCCCGACTTCCAGCGCTACGCCCCCGAAACCCCTCCCATCGAGCCCGCCTGGAGCCCGGTGCGCCACTACGGCGGCTACCAAAACCGCTAGCGCGGGTTGGGGATTGACTTCCTGCATCCATGGTCGATACTTTCAAGACCGCCTGTCTTGCTTGGAGGTGTCCCATGGATTTGCCGCATTACACTCCACGCGTCGATCTGGCGCGTAGTGCGATTGTTGAACGAGGTATCGAGGTGCAAGCCAGTTTCAGCACCCTATGCGCTGTGGAGTATTTGAAGTCCCGCGACATCGCGCCGCAGATCATTCAGCGTGTCTTGCAGCAGCCTGCGCAACGGCGCGTGGCGGGGCTGGTTATGCACAAAAATTGACGCCGGGAAGCGCGCGAATTTAATTAGTTAAAGAATCGCGGTGACAATTTGTGAGTTTCTAAGTTGTTGATTTTAAAGGCGCTTTTATCTGCACATTGAACAGGCAGTTTGTTGGAAATGGCGTCGTTGAGGGCTGTTTGCCTTGTCAAGACCCCCTTATCAACAAAGATATCCACAGACAATGTGGATAAGGAAAAAAGCCCTTTTCAATCCGCCACTTAGCGCCGTTTCGCAGGAATTACAGGGGAAATGGCAGCAAAATAACTACTGTACGCACATACAGTAGTTATTTCAGGATGCGTCCGGCGGCCTTGAAAGTGCCGTTTTCCGGGCCTGCTTCGACCTGGATATCCACAGTTGCCGGCGGCTGCCCGATGGTGAGCTGACCGGACCACGCCTGGCCCCGCTGCAAACCTTGCAGGATGGCGGCGAATTGTTCGCGGTGCTGGTTGTATTGGGCGAGTTGCGCTTGCAGCTGCACCAGGTCGGAATAGTTGCGCAGGGAGGAGATGACCGTGGTGAACAGCTTGCGCGTCGTCAAGTCGGTCTTGCACCAGAAATCGTTGATGTCGTAATCGAGGATGATGCTGTGCTCCAGCGCCTGGCCCGGCTGGCCGGTGCGCAACACAATGCGCACCAGCTCGTTCTTGAGCTCGCTGCGGATCTGGTTCGCCACGCGCAGGCCAGCATCGCTGGTTTCCATGATCACGTCCAGCAGCACCAGGGCCACGTCGGGATTGTTGCGCAGCGTGGTCAGCGCTTCTTCGCCGGAGTAGGCGTGCAGGAAGCTGAGGCGGCGGCCCATGAAGCAGGCGTTGCTGAGAGAGAACTTGGTGACCACGTGGACGTCGACGTCGTCATCGACGATCAGGACGCGCCACGGCGCGGGACTGGCGCCTGCGGCAAGCTCGGCGGAACCGGCTTGCGCCTCGTCGTCAATCATCCAGCCTTCGCTTGCGTCGTCGTCAGGAACTTTCACGTCCATGCATTTTCCCTTCATCCTTTTTGGACACACTATTCTGCGGCAGGCTTTTTGTCAAAATATTTTCCGAGGGCTCAGTGAGTTGCAAGAAAGCATATGCAGATCATCGCTAAGTCTTTGATTTTAATAGAACTAAATGTTTGCCAAAGAATTGGGCAATTTGTTGAAAGCCGCGCCGTTACAGGCGAAACGGGCTGTCAAGCCCGGCTTTTCCACACGCTTATCCACACAGAAAGTGGATAACTTGAAATTCGTCTTTAAATACTTCGGATTAGCGCAATTTTATCATCTGGTCTATGAAGCTGCTGCCGTCAGCCGGTTGAGCTCGGCAAGGAAACGCTCGCAGGCCAGGCCCGGCGCCCACGGTTCCCACGCCGTGTTACCGTATAACGGCAGCAACGGATCTTCAGATAAGGGCACGGCGCTGATCTTCAATGTGCGCCGCACTTCTTCCCCGCTCCAGCCGACCACGTGCACAGCCTCGCTGGCGGCCGCCAGGCGGTCGGCGCGCTTGTGGACCTGGTAATCCTTCGGCGTCCACGCCGGCAGGCCGTAGCGCAGGAATACGGCCTGTTCCAGCCTTTGGCTCAGCTCGCGGAAGCTGTCGCCAAGAAAGGGCTTCAGCACCGAGATGCAGTCGAAGCCAAGCAAGCCTTCCTCGGCGTCGTGCAGCAGTTCGCGCAGGCAGGAGAGCGGATCGAGCGGCGTGTCCGACCATTGGCGGCGCAATTCCAGCACCGTGAGCGAATGCTGGGCAACCGAGAGCGGCAGCGGCCAGGCCGAGTGGCCGCCCCAGCGGTAGGTGCGGGCCAGGCCCAGCGCCAGGTCGGCGTCATCCCAATCGAAGGGCGTGGGGTCGAGCAGGTCCAGCCGGCGGCCGGATGGCATGCGCACCCAGGCGCGTTGTGTCGTCATGCCGCTATGGTATCGTCGCGGCGCAGGTCGTTGCAAGCTTGCAGGATGAGCGATTCGAGTTCCGGCAACAGGGCGGCGGCGCTTTGCAGGTCGCCGCTGGCGCTGGCTTTTTCCATCTGGTGGCACAGGGTGTGCAGTTCCGGTGCGCTGAGGTAGCCGCAACTGCCTTTCAGCGCGTGGAAGGCGCTGGTAGCGCCTTCGCCATCGCCGTTCTGCAGCGCCAGGCGGCCCTCGTCCAGGCGACGCGGTGCCTCTTCCAGGAAGGCTTGCGCAATGCGGCGCTGGTGGCGCGGCGTCATGCCGCTCAGCGGCAGGATGTGGATGGCGGGATTGGCGGGCGCCACGCCAAACAGGTCATCCAGCTCGGCCAGGGTGGGCGCGGAGCGCGGCAACTGGCGGCCGCGCACCAGCAACTGGCTGATGGTCTTTTCCAGCAGGTCGAACAGCAGCCGCTCATCGACCGGCTTGCTGAGGAAGCCGTCCATGCCGGCGTTGCGGTAGCGCGCGCGGTCGAGGTCGGTGGCGTTGGCGGTGAGGGCGATGATCGGCACCAGCGGGTCGCGCACCGGCAGGTCGAGGCTGCCGCCCCGGCGGATCAGGCGCGCGGCTTGCTCGCCATCCATTTGCGGCATGCGGCCGTCCATCAGCACCACGTCGTAGTCTTCGTTGTGCAGGGCGCGCAGCGCTTCCAGGCCGTTTTCGGCCACCGCCACTTCGTGCCCCATGCCTTCCAGCAGGGTGCTGATGATGATCTGGTTGGTGCGCACGTCTTCGGCGCACAGCACGCGCAGGCGGTGCGCGTGGCGCAGGTGGGCCGGCACGTTGAGCGGCGTTTCCTCGGGCGGGGCGCCCAGGGCCAGCGGTAGCGAGAAGCGCACCGTGGTGCCTTTGCCGAGGCGGGTGTCGGCTTCGATATGGCCGCCCATCAGGTCGACCAGCTCTTTGCAGATGGCCAGGCCCAGGCCGGGGCCGTCGGCGCGGCGGGTGGAGGAGAGGTCGGCCGGCTCGAATTTGCGGAACAGGCGCGGCAGCATTTCCAGCGGGATGCCGGGGCCGGTGTCGGTAATGGCGAAGCTGACGCGCGCCAGGCCGTCCGCCGTTTCCCCCGAGGCGCGCAGGCGCACTTCGCCGCGCTCGGTGAATTTGATGGCGTTGCCCAGCAGGTTGAGCAGGATCTGGCGGATGCGGTTGGGATCGCCCTGCACGTGGCGCGGCAGGCCGGGCGCCAGTTCGCAGCGCAGCAGCAGGGCCTTGGCGTCGGCTTGCGGGCGCAGGATGGTGATGGCTTCGTCGATGATGTCGATCAAGTCCAGGTCCTGGGTGCTGATCGACAGGCGACCGGCGTCGATGCGGGAAAAGTCGAGCAGGTCGTTCAGGATATTGAGCAGCGCTTCGCTATTCTTCAGGCCGATGCGCAGGTACTCAACAGTACGATCGGCGATCGTGCCGTCGCGCAGGGCGAACTTGAGCATGCCGATCACGCCCGCCAGCGGGGTGCGGATGTCGTGGCTCATCGCGGCCAGGAAGTCGATCCGGTGCCGGCCCAGTTTTTCGTTTTGCAGTTGCAGGCGCTTCGATTGCGTTTCACTGTCGGCCAGGCGTTGGCGCAGGCGCCGGTTTTGCCATAACAACAGGATAAGCGCGGCCAGCCCCAGGATTATTAACAGGGTGGCGGGAAAATCAAAAAATGAATCGGCGGAAGAAGGCAATTATTAATGATCTCCACAATATCATTATTGTAATGGACAAACCGGCGCGCGGATGTAGCGAATTGTTATTGGTGTATCATCCCGGCTCCCCGTTTTAACTCCCCGACCGAAAGACTAAGTGTTGATCTCTCCCGAACAAGGGCTGGCCTTCCTGGCCGCCGCCATGCTGATTACCGTTTCCCCCGGTCCCGATAACCTGATGGTGCTGAGCATGGGCATGTCGCGCGGGCGCAAGCAGGGCGTGGTGTTCGGCCTGGGCTGCGCGCTCGGCTGCCTGAGCCACACCATCCTGGCGGCGCTGGGCGTGGGGGCGCTGATCGCGGCGTCGCCCACCGCTTTCACGGCGCTGAAGGTCGCTGGTGGACTCTACCTGATCTGGATGGGACTCGGCGCACTGCGCAGCAAGGGTGGCGCGCAGGTGGGGCAGGCGGCGTTGCCGGAGGAGTCGCTGGGCAAGCTGTTTGCCAAGGGCTTGCTGGCAAACGCGATCAACCCCAAGGTGGTGCTGTTCTTCCTGTCGTTCCTGCCGCAGTTCGTGCTGGCGGGGCGCGGTGACGCCAGCTGGCAGACGGCGCAACTGGGGCTGCTGTTTACCTTGCAGGCTTGCGTGCTGTTTGGCGCGCTTGGCTACTTCTCGGGCGCGGTGGGCAAGTGGATCAACCGCAATCCGCGCGCGGGCCTGTGGCTCGATCGCGGCGCGGGGGCGATTTTCGTGGGCTTGGGCCTGCGCCTTATCGTCGCGCGCTGATCGCGAAACGTAGTTCCATTTCATCCTTCACGGCCAGCGCCCCGCCGAACACGGCGAAGGGCGTGATGCCGAAATCGCTTTGGCGCGCGCTAAAGCTGCCACGCGCTTGCAGCAGGGCGCCTTCTTCCTTCAGTTGCAAGGGCACGCGGTAGTTGCGGGTGACGCCGTGCAGCGTGACCTGCGCGTTCAGGAAATCCCCTTCGCGCTCGGCCCGCACCACAACCCAGGGGTGCGCTGCAGCTTGCAGCACTTTGTTGAACATATTCCTGCGCGTGCCTTCGATGGCATCGGGCGAGGGTTGGGTGTCCAGCCCGGCTTCCTTGCGCAGATCGGGTTCGTCCACTTGCAGATGGTCCAGGCGGAAGCGTAATTCGGTGTGGCCTTTGGCCAGGTCGATAAAGCCTTCCAGCTCGCGTGTGGCCACCACGTGGTCGTGGCCCATGCGCGCCAAGGGGCCGCCGCGGCGCACGGTGATGGCGAGCAGCGATTCGCCGGCGATGATGCGGTGGGCTTGCTGGGTGGTGGCCAGTGCGGGGGCTGCGCTGGGAGCGGGTGCGGGGCCGGATGCGGGTACGGTGGGCGGGGAGGGGGCGATGCTACAGGCGGATATGGCCAATGCGAACAAAGTCAACGCGGAATAAATGGTCCATTTGCAAATTTTTTCCCACATTGTGACTTTTCGAGAGTTTCTATTTTAAAAATTGTACTATCTTATACGAAGTCGTGTTGTTTCGATTTTCGGAAAATCGCTGCGAGATATTCGCAGTCGATTATCCATCCCAGCACTTTCAAATCTCTCCCGATTTGAATCCCTTCACCCGCGCATGGCGCGGGTTTTTTTTCGTCTCCGAACATTTCGTTCCTTAATGAATCCCTAAGCCTTGTCTTGCGGAAAGCTGGCAAAGTACGTCCATAGCGTACAGCATTGCTGATCGCCCGGTTGCCGGATTCCTCAATCCGGCACAGTTTCAGTTTCTTCTATCCCCGCGCCCTAAAAAGCGTTTTCACCGGCCCCCTCCCAATCGGCCGGTTTTTTTTTGCGCGCTCGGCTATCATCCTTCGGTCTGCCGAAAAGGAGTGTTGATGATCGACTTTTACACCGCCGCCACGCCAAATGGTCACAAGGTTTCCATCGCGCTGGAGGAGTTGGAACTGCCGTATGAAATGCATGTGCTGGATCTGGGCAAGGGCGCGCAAAAGGAGCCGTGGTTCACGGCGATTAACCCGAACGGGCGCATACCCGCCATTGTCGATCGCGACAACGACAATTTTGCGGTGTTCGAGTCGGGCGCGATCCTGGTCTATCTGGCGGAGCTGACCGGGCGCCTGATGCCGCAAGACTTCAAGGCGCGCTCGCTGGTGATGCAGTGGCTGATGTTCCAGATGGGCGGCATCGGTCCCATGATGGGCCAGGCCAATGTGTTCTACCGCTACTTCCCCGAGAAGATCCAACCAGCCATCGACCGCTACCAGGGCGAGTGCCGGCGCCTGTTCACGGTGCTGGACCGCCGCCTGGCCGACCACCAATTCCTGGCGGGCGATTATTCGATTGCGGATATCGCCAACTGGGCCTGGGTGCGCACGCATCGCTGGTCCGGCGTGGAGACCGAAGGGCTGCCGCATTTGCAGCGCTGGATCGCCGAATTGCGCGCGCGGCCGGCGGTGCAGCGCGGCATCGAACGGCCGGCGAGCGAGGTGTTGGTTCGGCCCGACAGCGAAGAAAAAGCGCGCCAATTTTCCGCCGAGGCGCGCAAAATGCTCGAAACCGGCCAGTCGCGCCGGGAACAACAAGGAGACTGAATGAAGCTGTACACCGCGCCACGCGCACCCAACCCGCGCCGCGTCGCCATGTTCATGGCGGAGAAGGGCATCCAACTGGAATTGCAGAACGTGGACCTGGGGACGGGTGAACATCGCAGCGAGAACTACCTGGCGGTCAATCCCTTCGGCCGCGTGCCGGCGCTGGAGCTGGACGATGGCCGCATCCTGTGCGAAACGCGCGCCATCTGCACCTACCTGGAAGGCCTGCATCCAACGCCCAACCTGATGGGGGAAAACGCCGAGGAGCGCGCCTTCATCGAAATGGCGGACCGCCGCATGGAGCTGCACCTGTTCGCGATTGCCGCCAACGCCATCCGCCATTCCCATCCCGGCTTTGCGCCGCTGGAGAATCCGCAATTCCCCGACTTCGGCGCCTCGCAGGGCGAGAAGTTCCGCGAGAACGCGCGCTGGCTCGATGGCGTGCTGGCGGCGCAGCCCTACGTGGCGGGCCAGCGCTTCACGATCGCCGACATCACCGCCTTCTGCGCTCTCGATTTCGCGCGCGGCTTGATGAAATTTCGTCCCGCCGAGCAGGGCCTGGCGCATCTGCAGGCCTGGCGCGACCGGATCGCCGCGCGCCCCAGCGCGAGTGCCGGAACCTGAACCATGGTAGCGACCCGGCGCCGGCAACTGCTGGCCTGCATGCCGGGCATGCTGGCGCTGTGCCTTGCACCGCAGGTGCGCGCCGGCGGCCGGCCGCTGCGTGCGGCGGTGATGCAGGTGGAACCCTACGGCATGCTCGATGCGCAGGGCCGGCAAAGCGGCGCCTATACCGAAGTCTTTGAAATGCTGGGCCGGGAGTTGGGGCGCCCGCTGGATGTTGTCGGCGCGCCGTATGCGCGCGCGCTGGCGCTGCTGCGCTCGGGCCAGGTGGATATGATGCTGGCCATGCCCAGCCCTGCCATCGCGGAAGTGGCGGACGTGGCGGGCCCGGTCTGGTCGCTGGAGGCGATTGCGATCGGCCGCGCCGGCAGCAATTTGCGCCGCATCAGCGACTTGCGCGGTTTGACGGTGGCGCGTATTCGCGGCACCGACTACGGCCCGGAGTTCATGCACGACAAGGCGATCCACCACTACGAAATCACCGACCACGTGCAAGGCCTGCACATGCTGCTGGAGAAGCGCATCGATGTGGTGGTGGGCGGCAGGCCCGGCATCTTCTATGCCATGCGCAAGCTGGGCATCAGCCGTGGCCAGCTTGGCACCTCGTTCGCGGTCAATGCGCGCGATGTGCAACTGCACCTGTCGAAACGCCTGGACGACGCGCGCCTGGCCAACGAACTGCGGCGCGGCATGGCGGCCTTGCGGGCGGACGGCCGCGTGGATGCGGTCATCGCCAAGTATTCGGCCGGTTTGCCGCGCGATTAGGCGCGCCCGCGCAGCTTGCCCACAATCCCGCTCGGGAAAAAGTAAATGGCGAGGATGAACAGGATGCCGAGCCAGAGCAGCCAGCGGTCCGGGTGCAGGGCCGCTTCCAGTACCGGCACGCCGGCCACTGCGCCGGATGCCTGTGCCATCAAGGACTTGAGGTAGTTGTTGGCCACGATGAACAGGGCGGTGCCGATCACGGCGCCGTACATGGTGCCCATGCCGCCGATAACCACGATCAGCAGGATGTCGGTCATCACTTCGAAACCCAGCGTGGTCTTGGGGCCGACATAGCGCAGCCACAGGGCGAGCAGGGCGCCGGCCAGGGTCGCGGCGATGGCGCCGATGCAGTTGGCGGCAATGCGGTACAACACCGTGCGATAGCCCAGCGCCTCGGCGCGGAATTCGTTTTCGCGGATTGCCTGCAGCACGCGGCCGAACGGCGAGTTCACAATGCGCAGCAGGGCCAGGAAGATCAGCACCGCGCAGAAAAAGACGATGTAATAGGTGAGCACCTTGCCGTCCACAATGCGGCCCATGAATTCGCCGAACTCATTGGCGGGGGACAGCAGCTCGGGCACGTCGAAAGTCTTGCCATCCTCACCGCCGGTCAGGTCCGACAGCTGCGAGGCCAGCACCGCGAACGAGGACGCGACGGCCAGCGTGATCATGGAGTAGAAGATGGCGCGCACGCGCAGCGCGAACAGGCCGATGATAAAGGCCAGCAGCAGGGCCAGCGCCAGGGCCGCCACCAGGCCGATGGCGGCGCCGCTCCAGGTGGGCGTCATGCCGACGAAGCCCAGGCCGACGCCGTAGGCGCCGATGCCGAAGAACATGGTGTGGGCGAAGGAGACGATGCCGGTGTAGCCAAGCAGCAGGTCGTAGGAGGCCACCAGCACGATATAGATGCAGATGGTGGCCGCCGTGTTGAGCGGGCGGGCGCCGCTGGTGATGAAGGGCGCCAGTGCCAAGGCCAGCACCACCAGGGCCAGCATGGCGCCCAGGGTGCGGCTGCGCGGCAGGTCGCCGGAGAGCAGGGTAGTCAGCATTATTTCCTCGACAGGCCGGCCGGGCGCCACAACAGGATGGCGATCATCAGCACGATATGGGATACGAGCGCCAGCTTGGGCGCCAGGAAGCCGGCGTAGTTGGCGGTGAGCGCCATCAGCAGCGCGCCGATGAAGCAGCCGCCGACGGAACCGAGGCCGCCGATGATGATGGTGATGAAGACCATGACCATCACTTCGCCGCCCATGGAGGCGGTCAGGGTTTCCTTGTACAGGCCCCACATCACGCCGCCCAGGCCGGCCAGCGCGGAACCGGCCGCGAAGACGGCGACGAACAGGCGGCGGATGCGGTAGCCCAGGGCCTCCACCATTTCACCGTTTTCCACGCCGGCGCGGATCAACAGGCCAAGCTTGGTGCGGTTCAGCACCAGGGTCAGCGTGATGAACACCAGCAGGCCGACCGCCACCGCCAGCAGGCGGTATTTTTCGATGGCGGCGTCGCCGACGACGATGGCGCCGCGCAGGGCGGTCGGCAGTGGCATCGGTTTATGGTCGGCGCCCCAGATCACGTGGATCAGTTGTTCCACCACGATCATGCCGCCCATGGTGATCAGGATCTGCTTCAGGTGCTGGCCATAGACCGGCATGATGATGACCCGCTCGAAGGCCCAGCCCAGCAAGGCGGTGACCGCCATGGCCATGGCGACGGCCAGGCCCAGCACGGCCAGGTTCATGCCGAGTGAATCGGCTTCCAGCCAACCCTGCATCGGCAGCAGCACCAGGGTGGCGGCAAAAGCGCCCACCGAGATAAAGGCGCCATGGCCGAAGTTCAGCACGTCCATCAGGCCGAACACCAGGGTCAGGCCGCTGGACATGATGAAGATCATCATCCCCATCGCCAGTCCGGCCATGGTCAGTGTGACCCAGGTCGGCAGGCTGCCCACCAGCGGCAGCATGGCCAGCATCAGGGCCGGCACCAGCAGCAGGGGCGGGATGTCGCGCGGGATCGGGGGCAAGGCCGCCGATGCGGTGGCGACGGGCACGGTGTTATCGCTCACGGTCGCTCCTTATTGGTGTGCGTCGAGGGCCAGGCCGAGCAGGCGTTCCTGCAGGGCGCGGTCGGCGGCCAGGTCGGCCATGGCGCCGCTGTGGACCACGCGGCCGTCGTCCATCACGGCCACGGTATCACCCAACTGGCGCACGAAGTTGAAGTTCTGCTCCACCAGCAGCACCGTGCATTGCCCTTTGAGCTGGCGGATGGCGTCGGCCAGGCTCTGGACGATGGCCGGCGCCAGGCCCTTGGTCGGCTCGTCGATCAGCAGCAGCTCGCGCGGCTCGATGATGGCGCGCGCGATGGCGACCATCTGTTTCTGGCCGCCGGACAGGTTGCCGGCCGGGTAGTTCCAGAATTTCTTCAACGCAGGGAAGAAGGAGAAAATCCATTCCAGGCGCGCCGTGTCCATCGGCCCGTTGCGCGCGGCCAGGTAGAGGTTCTCGCGCACGGTCAGGGCGCTGAACACCGCCATCGATTCCGGCACATAGGCGATGCCGGCTTGCGCGATATCGGGCGTGCCAAGCTTGCTGATGTCGCGGCCTTTGAACTCCACCTTGCCGGCGCTGGCCTGCCACAGGCCCATGATGGTGCGCAGGGTGGTGGTCTTGCCGGCGCCGTTGCGGCCTAACAGGACGGTCAGGCCGCCGCGCGGCACGGCCAGCTCGACGCCTTGCAGGATGTGGTATTCGCCGATGTGGGTGTGTACGCCGGACAGTTTGAGCAGGGTGTCAGTCATGAATTGCAGCTCCTTGCGCAGTTGCTTGCGCAGTCCCGAGGTAGGCTTCTTGCACGATGGCGGAGGACATGACGGCGGCCGGTTCGCCGTCCGCCACCAGGGCGCCGTGGTGCAGTACGATGATGCGGTCGGCCAGGGCGCGCACCACGTCCATCTTGTGCTCCACCAGCAGCACGGCCTTGTTGCGCTCCGCCTTGACCTGATGGATCAGGTCCAGCACCACCGGCACTTCGTCCACGCTCATGCCGGCGGTGGGTTCATCGAACATCATCACCTCCGGCTCCAGCGCGAGCAGGATGGCCACTTCCAGCTTGCGCTTGTCGCCATGCGACAGGGCGGCCACCGGCGTGTCGCGGCGCGCGGCCAGCGACACGCGCTGCAGGTAATGCTCGGCGCGCTCGATCAGTTCCTTGTGGCTGGACCAGATCGACCACAGCTTCATGCCGGCGCCGGCGCGCGCCTGCACCGCCAGCCGCACGTTCTCGTGCACCGACAGGTGCGGGAACAGGTTGGTGAGCTGGAAGGCGCGGCCGATGCCCTTGCGGGTGCGCGCCGCCGGGCCGTTGCCGGTGATGTCTTCGCCGCGCAGCAGCACCTGGCCGCTGGTGGCGGGCAACTGGCCGGACATCAGGTTGAAATAGGTGGTCTTGCCAGCGCCATTGGGGCCGACAATTACCGTCAATTGGCCCGCATGGAAATCGGCGCTGACGTTGTCGACGGCCGTGTGACCGCCGAAGCGGATCGTCAGCCCGCGTGTGGACAGCAAAGGAGTCATCGTTCAGCGCTTGTTCTTGATGGGGACGGGCAGCTCGGAAGCCGGAATCTCGCGCACCAGTTCCAGCAGGTCCCATTCGTTCTTCTGGTCCTTCTTGATGCGGAAGTGGTACATCGGCTGCATGGCCTGGTGGTCCTCCTTGCGGAAGAACATGCGGCCTTTGGGTGTCTCGAACTCCATGCCTTCCATGGCGGCGATCAGTTTGGGCGTATCGCCGCCATCGGCCTTGGTCAGGGCCGCCACCACCGCGCTGGCTGCCGTGAAGCCGCCAGCGGTGAACATATCCGGCGGGGTTTTATAGCGCTTCATGTGCTCCGCCACGAACCAGTCGTTCATCGGGTTTTTTGGGAAGTTGTAGTAGTAATAGATCGTGCCTTCCGTGCCGGCGAAGGCCTTCCAGGTTTTCAGCACCGGCAGGATATTGCCGCCCGGCGCCAGGGTGATGCCGTAGCGCTCCGGCTTCATGTCGGCGATCTTGTTCATCGGGTTGGGGCCGGCCCAGATGATCTGCAGCACGCGCGGCTGCGGCTTGTCTTTCAGCTTGTCGAAGATGCGCTGGGCCGAGGCGGTGAAGTCGGTGGCGTTCTGCGGCGCGTATTCCTCGTGCACGATGGTGGCCTTGGAGCCGCTCAATTGCAGCGCCTCGCGCGCGGCCTTCACCGCGTCCTTGCCGAAGGCGTAGTCCTGCGCCAGGAAGGCCACGCTGCCTTGCCTGAAAGTGGAGGCGGCGGCCAGGCCGTCCTGCATGGAATTGCGCGCGGTGCGGAAGATGTACTTGTTCCACTTCTCGCCGGTGATGGCATCCGACACGGCGGGTTCGACGATCAGCACTTTCTTGTATTCGGCGGCGATGGGCAGCATGGCGATGGCCGAACCGGAGGAGCTGGTGCCGACGGCGATATCGACTTTATCATCGCCATAGGCCTCGGCCAGCATGGTGCGGCCCAGGTCCGGCTTGCTCTGGTCGTCCTTGACGATGACCTTGAGCTTGCGGCCGTTGATTTCCATCTTACCCTTGGTCAGGTACTCCAGGCCGAGCATGAAGCCGGCCTCGGTCTCCTTGGCATACGGTTCGAGGATGCCGGTCTTGCCGGCGATGAGCGCAACTTTCAGGTCCTGCGCGGGCGCCAGGGCCGGCGCGAGCGCGATGAGTAGCGGTACTAGCGGTATATATTTTTTCATTCGGTGTCTCCGTCCGCCCAATATAGTTCAATCCACGCTGTCGAGGAAGCCGCGCAGCGCCTCCAGCGCGGCCGGCTCCGACAACATGGGCGCATGGCCGACGCCCGGCACTTCGGCATACTGCATATGCGGCGCGGCGGCGCGCATGGCGCTGGCCTGCTCCGGCTCGACCAGGTCGGACAAGCCGCCGCGTATCAGCATGGTGGGCCGGCGCCGCGCCAGGCGGCGGAAGGCGAAGTGCGCCGCCAGCGAGGTCGCCTTCAGCTTGTTGGCGCGGATCGGTACCGCGATGTTCGGATCGTAGCGCAACGCCAGGTGGCCATCGCGGTCCTCGCGGAAGGCGCGCCGCGCCCAGCGCTCCCACTCCTGCGCCGAGTTGTCGGGGAAGGCCACGGCGTTGATGCCGCTGATGTAGTCGGCCGCCTGCTGCCAGCTGGTGAAGGCCTCGCCCTTGCCGGTATAGCCGCGAATACGCGACAGGCCGCGTTCGGACAGCGTGGGCCCCACGTCGTTCAGCACCGCCGCCGCCACCAGGCTCGATTTGCGCACGGCCAGGGTCATGGTGATCAAGCCGCCCATCGATGTCCCGATGAAGACCGCGCGCTCGATGCCCAGGTCGTGCGCCAGCTTGACCACATCGTTGGCATAGACCACGGGCGTATAGCGGTCCGGCTTGGGGTCGTAGTCGGAATTGCCGCGGCCGCGCACATCGACCGCGATCACGCGCCGGCCCTGGGCCGCGATCCACGGCGCCACGTCCTCAAAGTCGGCCGAATTGCGGGTCAGGCCGTGAATGCAGATCACGGGCAGGCGCGCGGCGCCGCTGGCGGCAGGATAGTCGCGCGCAAAGAGGCGCAGGCCATCGTCGCTGGTGTAGCTGATCTCGGAATACATAGTCCTCGTGGGCAGCGTTGCAGGAGCGTGCAGTGTGCAAGAAATGCATCATTGCGGGAACCGGAGGCGGCGCCCACTGTGTGTGCAATTATGCACAGCAAGCCCAATTCGCCGGAAAATGATGCACAATACGACGCATGAAGACACTGCCCGAATGGACCGACCTGCGTTTCTTCCTTGAGCTGGCCCGCGCCGGCACCTTATCTGGCGCATCGCGCCGCCTGGAGGTTGAACACACCACCGTATCACGCCGCATCGACCGCCTGGAGCAGCAGCTGGGCGCCACCTTGTTCGACCGCTCGCGCGAAGGTTACGAACTGACCGAGATGGGCCATGCCGTGCTGCCGCACGCGGAGGCGATGGAAAGTGCCTTATTGGCGGCGCAAGGGCAGTTGTCCGGCACCGAGGTGGCGATACGCGGCGTGGTGCGCCTGGGCGTGCCGGAAGCGCTGGGCGTGCGTTTCATCACGCCGCTGCTGGCAGGCTTCCTGCAGGACTATCCCGAGTTGTCGGTGGACTTGCTGGTACAGCCGCGCTTCGCCAACCTGGCCAGCCGCGAAGCCGACCTGGGCGTGACGCTCGACGCACCGAACACGGGCCGCTACATGGTGACGCGCCTGGCCTCGTTCCGTTTATATGTCTACGGCTCGCCCGCCTACCTGGCGCGCCACCCCGCGATCAAACGCCGCAGCGACCTGGTCGGCCATGATTTCGTCGACTACGTGCAAGACCGCCTGGCCAGTAATGAACTCAACTTCCTCGACGAACTGGGCGTGAACCCGCGCCGCCGCCTGTGCTGCACCGGCATGCTGGCGCAGGCCGAAGCCGCCGCCGCCGGCCTCGGCCTGATGATGGCACCGCCCTACATGGCCACCGACGGCCGCCTGGTGCCCGTATTGCAGGACGAAGTCTACGTCGAACGCGCGTACTGGCTGGTGGCCCCGGTCGACCTCTACCGCCTGCCACGCGTGCGCGCCGTCTGGAACCTGCTGCGCCAGTTCGCCGAATCGAACGACACACTGTTTAAGATTCGGGGTCAGGTCTGACAATCGGACAAAAGCTGCCTTGCGGCAGCTTTTGTCCGATTGTCAGACCTGACCCCGAATTGCTTAGAACTTGTAGGAGGCGGTGAGCTTGTAGGTGCGCGGGTCGCCGTAGTAGGTGGTGACGGTGTTGAAGAAGCCGCCGAAGGCGTAGCCTGCTACTTTGTAGCGCTTGTCGGTCAGGTTGCGTCCGTGCAGGCCGATCTGCAGCTTGCGGTCGGCGCTGGTCCAGACCAGGCCGGCGTCCCACAGGGTGAAGGCGCCTTGCGCCAGCATCAGGTTCTGCGGCACCAGCGCATCCAGTGAGGCGACCCCGGTCGGGCGCACGATCTCGGCCTGGTATACCTTGTCCTTGTACGAGACGCTGTTGTTGAAGCTCATGCTGCCGCTGCGGCCCAGCAGGTTGACTGGCCACTCGTAGCTGGCGCTCAGGTTGGCCGCCACTTTCGGCGTGTTCTGTACTTCGGCGCTCTTGGCGATGTTGACCAGGGTGGCGCCGTTGGCGACGATCCATTCCTTGTACTCGGCATCGATGTAGCTCAGCATGCCGTTCAGGGTCAGCTCGTTGGTGACGCGGGCGATCGCCTCCAGCTCCAGGCCTTTGATCTTGGCTTTGCCGGCATTGGTCAGGGTGCCGGCGAAGCCGCTTACCTGGCCCTGTGCATTGTAGGTGGGGATGGAGCCGGCGATCTGCACGTTCTTGTAGTCGGTGTAGAACAGCGCGGCGTTGGTTTGCAGGCGGCCGCCGTTGAGCGAGGATTTCAGGCCCAGTTCCACGGTATCGACTTCCTCCGGATTGACGCCGCGGCGTTTTTCCAGCGAGGCCGGGGTGTTCGGGCCGCCGGTGCCAGCCAGGTCCATGCGCGGGTCGTACATGCCGCCTTTGAAGCCGCTCTGGTAGGTGCCGTAGACGTTGTGTTCAGGCGCCAGCTTCCAGCCGAAACCAAGCTTGGGCGTGAACTTCTTGTCCTTGCGATTCAGGTCGCCCTTGCCCAGGTCCGTGTTCGCCGCCAGGCCGACCGCATTCGGATTACCCAGGTTGGGCGAACCGCCCAGGCCGAGGTAGGTGCGCTTGTAGATGGCTGCTTCGCGCTGGTCGTCGGTCCAGCGGCCGCCCAGGCTGACATTGAAGCTGTCGCTCACGCTGTAGCTGGCATCGGCGTAAATCGCCCAGGTTTTGGAATCGATGTCGTCGCGGGTCAGCAGCGACAGGCCGCCGCTGGCGTTGTACAGCACGTCGAATTCGTTGAAGGCGTTGGTCTTCATGTAGAACAGCCCGGCCACGCCCTGCCACTTGGAGCCGGAGTAGGTGAGCTGGAATTCCTGGCTGTCCTGCTTGTCGCTGTAAATGGCTGGCGCTTCCCACAGCGGCGCGTTGAGCGAATCGAAGTCGATCGGCGCGTAGGATTTGGAGGAGCGGTGGGCGGTGACGGAGCGGAACATCAGCTCTGGGTTGATGTTGTAGTCGATGGTCAGCGAGGCGCCCTTGGTGGTGACTTGCTGTTCATGGCCGTTCACCTTGTACAGGTTGGCGCGCGTATCGTAGTCGCCGGCCAGTGGTGGCTCATTGCCGGGCGCCGGGCCGTTCAGCAGGCGGTAGCCTTGCTTGGCTTCCGAATTGTCCTTGGTGTAGTCGGCCGCAAAGCGGACAAACAGGTCGCTGCTCGGCACCAGC
The DNA here is from genome assembly GCA_046523935.1 of Massilia sp. SR12. Classification (GTDB taxonomy): domain Bacteria; phylum Pseudomonadota; class Gammaproteobacteria; order Burkholderiales; family Burkholderiaceae_D; genus Rugamonas. Next base: position 707,319 of record CP159586.1, read on the forward strand.
TCGGCGCTGACGCGGGCGGCGCCCACGTCCTTGTTGTAGTTTTCGCGGCCGTTGATGATGTTCTTGCCGAAACCGTCGCGGTTGAAGGTGCCGACGGTGGCGCCGACGCGCAGGATCTCGCTGATCGGCGTACTGCCTTTCAGTACCAGGTCGCGCTGGCTGTAGTTGCCGAGGGCGCCCTTGATTTCAAAGGTCGGGTTGGGCGACAGCTTTTTGGTCACGTACTTGACCGCGCCGCCGATGGTGTTGCGGCCGTACAGTGTGCCTTGCGGGCCGCGCAACACTTCGATGCGTTCCAGGTCGTAGATATCGGTCAGCGCGCCTTGTGGGCGGGCCAGGTAGACATCGTCCAGGTAGATGCCGACGCCTTGCTCGTAACCGGCCACCGGATCTTGCTGGCCGATGCCGCGAATGAAGGCGGTGAGGGTGGTGTTGGTGCCGCGCGAGGCTTTGAGCGTGGTGTTCGGCACGATGTCGGTCAGGGCCGTGATGTCCGGCAGCGCCTTCTTTTCCAACTGGGCGCCGGACAGCGCGGTGACCGCGCCTGGCACGTCCTGGATCAGCTCTTCGCGCTTACGCGCCGTGACGATGACCTTGTCGATCACCGCCTCCGCCTTCTCGCCGCCGGCGTCCTGCGCCAGCACCGGTTGCGCATAGACGGCGGGCAAGGTCATCATCACCGCCGCCACAGAGCGGCGCAGCATGAATTTGTTATTCGACACACGCATCAAAGTCTCCTCGGGTTTTGTTATGCGACGAGTGTGCATGTTTTGCCAACTGTGCGAAACTGACAGGGTTGCACTCACGTTGTGCAATTTTGCACATGATGCGCCGGAGTCAAATTCGGAGTCAAATTCGGGGTCAGGTCTGACAATCGGACAAAATGTCCGATTGTCAGACCTGACCCCGAATTTGGCCGAGGGGGGCGAGGCTGGCTTGGAAGAGGTGCTGCAGGCGTTGGCGCAGCAGGGGGCCGAAGTCGGCTTGGGTGCGGGGGGCGATGATCAGGTTGAACTCGTTGAAGGAGGCGTCGGTGACCAGGTTGTATTGCGACCAGGTGATGTGCTTGCGCAGCGCGGTGGCGAGCACGGCGCGCTCGGCCTGGACCTGGAAGTGGTCGCTGAGCTGGCCTTGGCCGCCGGCTTGGCGGTAGGCGCTCTGGCTTTGCTCCAGCTCGGCGACGGGGAACCAGGCGGACAGGGCTTCGTCCAGCAGGTCGTCACTGGCAACGGTGGCGTGGATTTCGGCTTGCTCCAGCAGGCCCATGTCGGCCAGGAGGATGGCGAAGCTCCAGGCCTGGCCGGCGCCGGCGCAGTCGGCCAGCCAGATGCGCGGCAGGGCGGCGCCGCGCAGGGTGTGCTGGGCGGCCTCGCGCAGCATCAGCGCTTCGGCCGGGTCGTCGAACAGGCCAGCGGGCGGTACGTGCAGGGTGCGGAATAGCTGGCTTGCCGTGGCGGCGTCGTGCAGGGCGCCGTCCTGCAATTGCGATAGCGTCGCCAAGCCGTGCTGCTGCATGAAGCCGAACAGCTTGCGTTTCAGCGCGACGCGTTCATGCAGGCGGAAGTCGAAGCCGAAGCGCCGCACCAGCGCCTCCAGCAGCAACTCCAGCTCCAGTTCTTCCAGCTCGGGCGCCGTGTTGCGGCGCAGTTCTTCTTTGGCACCCATCAATGCAGCCAGACCCGCATCAGCGACAGCAGCTGCGCCACGTCCACCGGCTTGGTGATGTAGTCGGAGGCGCCGGCGGCGATGCATTTGTCGCGGTCACCCTTCATGGCCTTGGCGGTCAGCGTGATGATGGGCAGCGAGCGGAATTTGGGGATGCGGCGGATGGCGCGCATGGTGTCATAGCCGTCCATCTCGGGCATCATGATGTCCATCAGGACGATCTCGATGGTCGGGTCGCGCTCCAGCACTTCGATACCGTCGCGCCCGTTTTCGGCGAAGGAGACCTGCATCTGCTGCCGCTCCAGCAGCGAGGACAGGGCGAAGATGTTGCGCAGGTCGTCGTCCACGATCAGCACTTTGCGGCCGGCCAGGCCGGCATCGGCAGCGTGCACTTCTTCCAGCATGCGCCGTTGTGCTTCTGGCAGGTTGGCCTGGGAGCGGTGCAGGAACAGCGCGGTTTCGTCCAGCAGGCGTTCCGGCGAGCGGGCGTCCTTGATGACGATGGTCTTGGCGTAGCGTTTGAGTTTGGCCACTTCCTTGCGGTTCAACTCTTTGGCGGTGTTGATCACGATCGGCAGGTCACGCAGGCGCTGGTCCTTGCCGATGGTGTCGAGCAGGTCGAAGCCGCTGATGTCGGGCAGGGTCAGGTCGAGCACCATGCAGTCGAAATGGGAGGCGTGCAGGGCGGCCAGGGCTTCCTGGCCGGTGCCGACGGCGGTGATCGCGACGTCGGAGTCGCCAATCAGTTTAATGATGGCGTCGCGCTGGTTCTCTTCGTCGTCCACCACCAGCAGGTTGCGCTTGCCGCCGATCAGGAAGCGTTGGATGCGCGAGAACTCTTCGTTCAGGTCTTCCTTGCTGACCGGCTTGTTCAGGTAGGAGATGGCGCCGCAGCGCAGCGCGGGTTCGCGTTCGCGCAGGCTGGACATGACGTGTACCGGAATGTGGCGCGTGCTCGGGTCGCGCTTCAGGCGTTCCAGCACGGTGAAGCCGTCGATGTCGGGCAAGTCCAGGTCGAGCAGGATGGCCGAGGGCAGGTAGTCGCGCGCCAGGCTCAGGGCCCAGTCGCCCTGGTGGGTGACGATGCCTTTGAAGTTCTTTTCGCGCGCGAAGTCCAGCACCACCTTGGCGAAGCGTTCGTCGTCTTCCACGATCAGCACCGAGGGGTCACCCGGCGTGGTCAGGCCGCGGTCGTCGATGGTGGAGCCGTAGGTTTGCTCATCTTGTTCGATCTGCGGCTGCGGTGGCGGCGTGTACACCACGGCGGGGGCGGCGATCATCGGCTGCGGTCCGGTCGGCTGGTTCGGCGCGGGCAGGCGCGGCATGGCCGGCTGGCGCGCCGTTTCGTAGTACACGAAGCCGGAGCGGTTATAGGGCAGGAACAGGGTGAAGGTGGAGCCGGCACCGACTGTCGATTCGACCCGGATCTCGCCACCCAGCAGGCGCGCTAGTTCGCGTGAGATCGACAGGCCAAGGCCGGTGCCGCCGTATTTGCGGGCGGTGGAGCCGTCGGCCTGCTGGAAGGCTTCGAAGATCAGTTGCAGCTTGTCGCCCGCGATGCCGACGCCGGTGTCGCTGACCGCAAAGGAGAGCACGGCGTCGGCATTGCCCAGGTTGGGGTGGTCGCTGCTCCAGCCGCTATGCACCAGGGCGATGCCGAGCGACACCTGGCCGTGGTTGGTGAATTTGAAGGCGTTCGACAGCAGGTTTTTCAGCACCTGCTGCAGGCGCGTGGTGTCGGTCATCAGCGATGCAGGCAGGTTGTCGCCCAGTTCCACCGTGAAGCCGAGATGCTTGGCTTCGGCCATGTGGCGGAAGGTGCGCTCCACGTAGCTGCGCAGGTTGGCGAAGCGGTATTCCGAGACGTCCAGCGTGACGGTGCCGGATTCGATCTTGGACAGGTCGAGAATGTCGTTGATCAGCGTCAGCAGGTCGGAGCCGGAGCCGTGGATGGTTTTGGCGAATTCCACCTGCTTGCCGGACAGGTTGCCTTCCGGGTTGTCGCCCAGTTGCTGCGCCAGGATCAGCAGCGAATTCAAAGGCGTGCGCAGCTCGTGCGACATATTGGCCAGGAACTCGGACTTGTATTTGGAAGACAGGGCCAATTGGGTAGCCTTTTCTTCCAGCGCCAGTTTGGCCTGTTCCACCTCGCGGTTCTTGCGCTCCACCTCGATATTCTGCTCGGACAGCAGGCGCGCTTTCTCGGCCAGTTCCTGGTTGGTCTGTTGCAGTTCCTGCGCCAGCGACTGCGACTGCGTCAGCAGCGATTCGGTGCGGCTATTGGCCTCGATGGTGTTCAGCACCACGCCGATCGATTCCATCAACTGGTCGAGGAAGGACAGGTGGGTTTCCGTGAAGCGGTCGAGCGAGGCGATTTCAATCACTGCCTTGACCTGCTGCTCGAACAGGATGGGCAGCACCACGATATTGGTCGGCGGCGCCGCGCCCAGGCCGGAGCTGACCACGATATAGTCGCGCGGCACGTCGGTTAGCCAGATGCGCACCTTCTCCAACGCGCACTGGCCGACCAGGCCTTCGCCCGGCAGGAAGGAAGTGGGCAGCTTGCGCGAGGAGCGGTAGCCGTAGCTGGCGATCATGCGCAGGCGGGCGTCGGCCAGTTGCGAATCCATCATATAGAACACGCCGTGGTGGGCCGAAACCAGCGGCGCCAACTCGGACAGGATCAGCTTCGTCACCGCCTGCAGGTCGCGCTGGCCTTGCAGCAGGCGGGTGAAGCGCGCCAGGTTGGTCTTCAGCCAGTCCTGCTGCGCGTTTTTCTGCGTGGTTTCCTTCAGGTTTCGGATCATCTCGTTGATGTTGTCCTTCAGGTAGGACACTTCGCCGCGCGCCTCTACCTGGATGGAACGGGACAAGTCGCCGCGCGTCACGGCGGTTGCCACTTCCGCGATCGCGCGCACCTGGTTGGTCAGGTTGGCCGCCAACTGGTTCACGTTCTCGGTCAAGTCCTTCCAGGTGCCGGCCACGCCGGACACGTTGGCCTGGCCGCCCAGCTTACCTTCGGTACCCACCTCGCGCGCCACGCGCGTCACTTCCGAGGCGAAGGAGGACAACTGGTCCACCATCACGTTGATGGTGTCTTTCAGCTCCAGGATCTCGCCCTTCACGTCCACCGTGATCTTTTTGGACAAGTCGCCGCGCGCCACAGCGGTGGTCACCGCCGCGATATTCCTTACCTGGCCGGTCAGGTTGGAGGCCATGAAGTTCACGTTGTCGGTCAAGTCCTTCCAGGTGCCGCCCACGCCTGGCACGTAGGCCTGGCCGCCCAGCTTACCCTCGGTACCCACTTCGCGCGCCACGCGCGTCACCTCCGATGCGAAGGAGGATAGCTGGTCCACCATCACGTTGATGGTGTTTTTCAGTTCCAGGATCTCGCCCTTCACGTCCACTGTGATCTTTTTGGACAGGTCGCCGTTGGCCACGGCGGTGGTCACTTCCGCGATATTGCGCACCTGGCCGGTCAGGTTGGAGGCCATGAAGTTCACGTTGTCGGTCAAGTCCTTCCAGGTGCCGCCGACGCCGGACACGTTGGCCTGGCCGCCCAGCTTACCTTCCGTGCCCACCTCGCGCGCCACCCGCGTCACTTCGGATGCGAAGGAATTCAATTGGTCCACCATCACGTTGATGGTGTTTTTCAGTTCCAGGATCTCGCCCTTCACGTCCACCGTGATCTTCTTGGACAAGTCGCCGTTTGCCACGGCGGTGGTCACCTCGGCGATGTTACGCACCTGGGAGGTCAGGTTACCCGCCATCGAGTTCACCGAGTCGGTCAAGTCCTTCCAGGTGCCGGCCACGCCCTTCACCTGCGCCTGGCCGCCCAGCTTGCCCTCGGTACCCACTTCGCGCGCCACGCGCGTTACTTCGGACGCGAAGGAGGACAGCTGGTCCACCATCACGTTGATGGTGTTTTTCAGTTCAAGGATCTCGCCCTTCACGTCCACCGTGATTTTCTTGGAGAGGTCGCCGTTTGCCACGGCGGTGGTCACCGCCGCGATATTCCTCACCTGGCCGGTCAGGTTGGAGGCCATGAAGTTCACGTTATCGGTCAAGTCCTTCCAGGTACCGCCCACCCCCGGCACGTAGGCCTGGCCGCCCAGCTTGCCCTCGGTGCCCACCTCGCGCGCCACGCGCGTCACTTCGGATGCGAAGGAACGCAGCTGGTCCACCATCACGTTGATGGTGTCTTTCAGTTGCAGGATCTCGCCGCGCACGTCCACCGTGATTTTCTTGGACAAGTCGCCGTTCGCCACGGCGGTGGTCACCTCCGCGATATTACGCACCTGGGAGGTCAGGTTACCCGCCATCGAGTTCACGGAGTCGGTCAAATCCTTCCAGGTGCCAGCCACGCCCTTCACCTGCGCCTGGCCGCCCAGTTTCCCCTCGGTGCCGACCTCGCGCGCCACGCGCGTCACCTCGGACGAGAAGGAGGTCAACTGCTCCACCATCGTATTTGCCGTCATGGCCGCGCGCAGGTACTGGCCTTTCAGGGGATGGCCATCTACCTCCAGCGCCATGGTTTGCGACAGGTCGCCCTTCGCCACGGCGCCGATCACACGCGCCATTTCCGTGGTCGGCCGCACCAGGTCATCGATCAGGGTGTTCACCGCGCTGATGATGGTGGCCCAGCCGCCCGAGACATGCACCGTCGCGCGCTGCGTCAGGCGGCCCTCGCGGCCCACCACCCGGCTCACCTCCGTCACCGACTTCACCATACGTTCATTGGTTTCGATGATGTCGTTGAGGGTGTCGGCGATCTTGCCCGACATGCCAGTCCAATCGGACGGCAAGCGCGCCGAAAAGTCACCTTTTTTCAGGGCCATCAAAGTGGACAAGATCAGTTTCAGGTCCAACTCTTCCGGCAATTCGGTCATGTCGTTCATTCGGCGCTACCTCGGTAAGGAAAGGGAAGGCTGACGGGAAATGCCCAATTTACTCCAGCACGTGCGACAGTCAATCAAAAAGTACTAAAAAGCTTTAGCGTAGCGAGCGAAAAATTTCCACTGCGCACGATTGGAGAACCGGTGCCAGGTCTGTCAAATGGACAAAAAGCGCACGGATGTGCGCTTTTTGTCCATTTGACAGACCTGGCACCGGTTTTGGCACCGGTTTTGGCGCCTTTACTTCAGTTGCTTGAGCAGGAAGGCGTAGGTCAGGGCATTCATCTGGGCTTGCTGGTCGTTGTTGGCGGCGCCGGCGTGGCCGCCTTCGGTGTTCTCCCAGTACAGCACGTCGTGCCCTTGCTCTTTCATCTTGGCGACCATCTTGCGGGCGTGGCCGGGGTGGACGCGGTCGTCACGGGTGGAGGTGGTGAACAGGACGCGCGGGTAGTGCTTGTCTTTGAACACGTTCTGGTACGGCGAGTACTTGCTGATGTAGGCCCATTGTTTCGGGTCGTCCGGGTCGCCGTATTCACCCATCCAGGAGGCGCCGGCCAGCAGTTTGCTGTAGCGTTGCATGTCGAGCAAAGGCACCTGGCAGACCACGGCGTTGAACAGGTCGGGGCGCTGGGTCAGCGCGGTGCCGACCAGCAGGCCGCCATTGCTGCCGCCCATGATGCCGAGGTGGCGAGGGCTGGTGATCTTGCGCTTGATGACGTCCTGGGCCACGGCGGCGAAATCGTCGAAGGCGCGCTGGCGGTTTTCCTTCAGCGCGGCCTGGTGCCAGCGCGGGCCGAATTCGCCGCCGCCGCGGATGTTGGCCAGCACGTAGGTGCCGCCTTGCTTGAGCCACGCTTCGCCGGTGCTGCCGCTGTAGAACGGCTTCATCGACACTTCAAAGCCGCCGTAGCCGTACAGGATGGTGGGGTTCTTGCCATTCAGCTTGGCTTTCTTGCCCATCACGACGAAGTAGGGCACCTTGGTGCCGTCCTTGGACACCGCCATGTGCTGCTGCACGGTGTAGGGCTTGGCGTCGAAGTAGGCGGGCAGCGACTTGAGCGCGGTGCGTTGGTCGTTGCCGGTTTGCGCCAGGTACATCGTGGTCGGGGTGAGGAAGTCGGTCACCGTCAGGAAGTACTGGTCGGAGTCGACGGAGTCAAGCGGCTGCACGCCCAGGGTGCCGAAGGCGGGTGCGTCGACCTTGCGTTGCTGCCATTTGCCATCCACGTGGCGCAGTTCGACCAGGCGGTTCTTGACGTTGTCGAGCACATTCAGCAGCAGGGCGCTGCGGGTGGCGCTGACGCCGTCGAGCGAGCTGGTGGCGGTCGGGGTGAACAAGATGTCGAACTGGCGTTCGCCGGCCATGAAGCGTTTGAAGTCAATCGCCAGCAGGGAGCCTTGCTTGTAGGTGGCGCCGTTGACGGGCCAGTCGGAGCGCAGGTCGATCACCAACTGGTCGCGCACCGTATAGGCGTTGGCGTCGTCCGGTTTTTCCACTTTGGTCAGCTTGGCGCCTTCGCGCAGGAACAACTCGCTGGCGTAGAAGCCGATCTGGCGCGTGATGAACTGGTGGTTGTAGCCGGGGGTGAAGTCCTTGTAGGAGCCGACGCCCAGGTCTTCGTTTTTGGCTTCGTACAGGGTGATGGCGCTGCCCAGCGGGGCGCCACGCTTCCATTCCTTGACGATGCGCGGGTAGCCGGAGGTGGTCATGCTGTCGGCGCCGAAATCGGTCGAGACGAAGACGGTGTCGGCGTCGATCCAGCCGATGTCGCTCTTGGCTTCGGGCAGGTTGAAGCCGTCGGTGATGAAGGCGCGCTTGGCCAGGTCGAACTCGCGCACGACATGGGCGTCGCCGCCGCCGCGCGAGAGCTGCACCAGGCATTTCTCGCCTTTGGGGTAGAGGCAGGAGGCGCCGTGCCATACCCAGTTTTCTTTTTCGTCGGCGGCCAGCTTGTCGATGTCGATCACCGTTTCCCATTGCGGGTCGGCTTTCTGGTACTGCTCAAGCGAGGTGCGGCGCCAGATGCCGCGCGTGTGCGTGGCGTCGCGCCAGAAGTTGTAGTAATAGTCGCCCTGCTTGTTGACGTAGGGAATGCGCTCTTTCGAATTGAGGATGGTCTTCAGGCGGGCGTGGATGCCTTTATAGTCGGGCTGCGCCTGCAGCTCTTTCTCGGCGGCGGCATTCTGTTGCTTGACCCAGGCCAGCTGCTTTTCACCGCCGACGTCTTCCAGCCACAGATAGGGGTCGGGTTGCTGCTGGGCGTAAGCGCCGCCCACTGCCGCCAAACCAAGCACCACGCCTGATGCTATTTTTCGATACGAACGCATTACCTCTCCTTTTCTTGATAATTTGATTACTTTACACTAAACGTTTTCCCCTCGGAGACCGAATTGAAGAAGTCCATTGTGGTGGCAGTCCTTGGTATGTTCGCCGTCCTTGCCAGCGCGGGTGTGCCTGTCGTCAAGGTCACCCAGGAAGAAGGTTTTGTTGACTTGGAATTTAAGGTCCGGCGCGTCGAACAGCTACAGGATGGTGCGCGCAGTGTGGTCGTGCACGGAGATCTGGATGGGAAGCCTGTGGGCTTTGCCGTCGAATTCCGTCGGAACTGGAAACGCCGACAGATCGAAGGTACTGCGGATTCGGTCTATTGGGGGGGCTGCGCGTTTTGTGAGCACTGGCGGCGATACTGATCGCTTCGTAGAGGCGCTGGCCCGGATGTACGGCATGGCTGCCGGCCATCGTCTGGCGAAACTAAGCGTGGACGCAGAGGTGGTTGGTTTAAAAAATGATCCGGCAGACATGGCATCCGCACCGACCAGGATGAAATTCTTCTTTCAGGGCGATGGCTCGGATGCTCAATACAGCGAGGTCTTCATCCATACGGACTTGGTGCAAGGCATCCTGCACTTCAATGAAAAAGACCTCGAATACCGAGCGCCCCTGGTCAAGAACCTAGCGAAATAGTCAGAGTTGGCGAGCCTCAAAGGTATTGCATTGCGAAATTTCGCCGGACTCGATGCCGCGCGTGAACCAGCGTACGCGTTGCGCCGAGCTGCCGTGGGTGAAGGAGTCGGGCACCACCTGGCCGCCGCCCTGGCGTTGCAGGGCGTCGTCACCGATGGCGGTGGCGGCGGCCAGCGCAGCTTGCACGTCGCCTTGTTCGATGATGTTGCGGGCGCGGTTGGCGTGGTGGGCCCAGACGCCGGCGAAGCAGTCGGCTTGCAGCTCGAGGCGGACGGAGAGGGCGTTGGCCTGGCGTTCGGAGGCGCTGCGCTGGGCGTTGTGGACTTTGTCGCTCAGGCCCATCAGGTTCTGCACGTGGTGGCCGACTTCGTGCGCGACCACGTAGGCTTGCGCGAATTCGCCGGGGGCGTGGAAGCGCTGCTCCATCAGGCGGAAGAAATCAAGGTCGATGTAGATTTCGCGGTCGCCCGGGCAGTAGAACGGGCCGCTGGCGGAAACGCCCTGGCCGCAGGCGGTCTGGATGCGGCCGCTGAACACGTTCAGCTTGGGCATCTGGTAGTTGCCGCCGTTGCGGCGGAACAGTTCCTGCCACACGTCTTCGGTGTCGGCCAGCACGACTTTCATGAGTTTGTATTCGCGGTCGTTGGCTTCGGGGTGCGGGCGCTGTTGTTGCTGTTGGCTGACCTGGACCGGGCCGCCGCCCCCGCTCAGCAGGCCGAGGATGGTGAGCGGATTCACGCCGAACAGCCAACCGCCCAGCAGTGCAATCACAATGGTGCCGATGCCGATGGAGCGGCCGCCAAAGCCGAAGCCTCCGCCGCCGCTGCCGCCATCGCCACGGTGGTCTTCGACGTTTTCACTTTCCCGGTTGCCTTCCCAGCGCATCTTATAACTCCTAGTTTGTTTTCCTACAGTTTAGCGCATTGGTGTGCGTGGCGGGCGCACGTACAATGCTGGCATGAAAATTCCTGGCAAAGCAAATCCACGGGCGGCAGCGGTCGCGATGGCCGGCGTGGCGGTGGTCTTGGTGCTGCTGGCGGCGCTGGCGGTGTGGCACAAGCAGCGGGTGAAGGTCGTGAACGTGCCGTGCGCCCAACAGCAGGCGGGCAACTGGTCGCCGCAATGTGCGGCGCAGGCGCAGGCGGCGGCCGGGCGCGGCGAGCGGGCGGCGATGCTGGCGCTGACCGAGTATTTCCAGACGCGGCAACCGGCCGAGTCGCTGCGCTGGATGCGCGTTGCCGCAACGGCAGGCGAACCGCGCGCCATCCAGCGCGTGCTGCGGGCTTGCGGCGCGGGCCAGCCTTTCACGCTGGCCGAGGCGCAGGCCCTGCTGCCGCAGGCGCCTTTGCTGGAGGCGTTGGATTTCCAGTTGGGTGGCTCGTGTGCGCCGCCTGACCTGGCGGCGGCGCGCGCCGTGCAGCCGGCGGTGGTGCTGGCGCAAGCCGACGGCGACGGCGTGTGCAAGGTCGCGGTGCGGTATGGCTTGCTGCGCCTGTCGCGCGAGGGCGGACAGCTCGATTCGCAGGGGGCGCAGCAAATGCTGGCGGAGTGCGAGCGGCGCCCGCAGGCTTCGGCCGACATGCGCAAGGAGGCTGAGACGCTGCGGCAAATGCTGGCGCGTGAAATCAAGCCGGTACACATCAGCGTTGATTGATCCAGACCGGGGCTGACCATAGTTGGCGCCCGTCGTCTTGCGTGATGCGGGCGTAGTAGAAGTGGCGGCCAGGCGCCGGCGTAAGGCTATGTCGCAGGGCGCTGACGCCGGGCAGGGCGCGCACTTCGCCTTGGCGGCCGGGGACGCCTTCCATGATTTCCAGTGCGGCGATGCCGCGCCCGGCGCTGCTGGCGAAGTGTACCTGCAGCGCTAGCGGGCCGCTGTTCTCCACCTCGCTGCCCATGATGGCGCCGTTGGCGCTCAAGGCGATGGCGCTGTGCTTGTCCATGCTGGCGAATACGCGGCGGGCGCGGATGGCGGCCAGCAGGCTTTCCTGCGTTTGCGCGTCGCCTGCCGCCAGCAAGATGCCGGTGCGGTTGCCGTAGGCGGCGCCCCAGTTGGCGCAGTGGTTGTCCTGGTTGCTGCTGAAGGCGAGTTGGTAGCCCGCTTCCAGCAGGCGGTTGCACGTGCTTTCGTAAAAGCTGTGGCGCGCCTCGCTCTCGTCGACGCGGTGGGAGAAGGCGTGGCTGTTCATGATCTCGCACAGGGCCATGCCAGCGGCGCCGTCCTGGCTGTAGGCCAGCGCCTTGCCGCCGATGGGGAACTGGCCCTCTTTCGGGTGGTTGAATTGCCCCAGCCAGCCTTGCTCGTGCATCACTTTGTAAAGGGCGGCGTAGTCGTTGCGCGGCGTGACCACGTCGGCAAACGGCTGGCCGTTGGCGCTGCGTTCCCATCCCAACAGTGCGGGGCTGTTCAGGATATTGATATGGCCGCCGCCGCTGATGATGCCCCATTCCTGGCCGTAGAGGGCGGTGAAGCCGGGGTGCGCCGCGCTGTAGCTGGCGGCGCCATCCAGGCCCATGCGGTAGAGCTGGCGCGCGGCCTGCGGGTCGGCGCCGGGCGCGCTGCCTTCGCTGCCGTCGAACATGTGGTTGTGCTCGGAGGTCAGCAGGAATTGCAGGCCGTGGCGCTCGGCGAATGGGTAGGCGTCGCCGGGGCCGAAGGGGGCGCTTTGCGGGGCCTGCGCGCCGGTGCAGTGCGCCGGGTCGCCGCCGCCGTCGCTATGGTTGGTCTGGCTGTGCAGGTTGCCGTAGATGATGGTGTAGGGCAGGCCGTCGAAGCGCGCCGGGCCGGCCAGGGTGCGGCCGGGCATGGAGGCGGGCGGCGCGGCGCCGGGGGCGGCCAGCAGTGTTGCCGGGCCGACGGCAAGCGGGCGGCGCTGCTGGATGTCGCCAGCTTGCAGCCGCAGCTCGTATATTCCGTTGGGCAGCCGCTCGGCGGGGCGCCATTGCACTTGTACTCGGCCAGTACCGCGCCGCAGGGCGTGGCGTCCGCGCCACTGGCGCAGCAGCCCGCCGTCGGGCCGGTGCAGGCTCAGTTGCCAGCGCACGGGCTGTGCGGCCCGGGCACCTGGCTGGGTAAAGTGCACAATGAAAGTTCGCGGCTGGCCCGGCGCCGGGGGCTGGAATGCGGCCTCCAGCATGGCGTTGAACTCGCGGTGTTCCAGGGCTGGTGCGGCTGCCGGGCTCGCTGGCGGCGCTGCCGCCGCGCCTGCCATGGGGGCGAGGCCAGTGGCGAGACCTTGCGCACAGGCCACAAAAACACCGCGCAGACGGGATGCCGTTAAGATGGGGGATTCAATGCGGGATTCGCTTTTCATGATTTGCCCTCCTGTGGTGCTTTGGATCAGGGGGCAAGGAATTGGTTCCGTTCCGCGCTGCTTTAATAGTATGCTGCCTAAATGCAAGACTTTTCTCAATGGATACGGCGCAAGCTCAGGGCCTTGACCGGTGGTCGGGTCCTGTTGTGGCTGCTTGGCCTGTCGCTGGCCGGCGCGGTGGGTACCACGTTGTACGCCACCGCCGCCCACACAGTGGAGGAGGAGGCGCACCAGAGCTTTGACAATATGAACCGCGCCACCCAGTACAGTATTTCGGCGCGGGTGAAGGCGTATTCCGATGTGGTGCGTGGCCTGGTGGCCTTGTTCCAGACTTCCGACCAGGTGAGTCGCCTGCAGTTCCGCCAGTACGTGGCGGCGCTCGATGTGGGCAAGCATTTTCCCGCGATCGAGGCGATCAACTTCGCCCCCAATGTGCCGCTGGAGCAGCGCGACGCCTTTGTGGCCGCCGTGCGCGCTGATACCAGCCTGGCACCGGACGGCTATCCCAAATTCGACATCCGCCCGCCGGGCAAGCGTGAGCACTATTCGCCGCTGACCTACCTGGAGCCGATGGGACAGTTGATGGAGAAGTTCGGGGTCGATATCACGGCCAACCCGAACATCGACCGCGCCATGCAGCTCTCGCGCGATACGGGCCAGATCAGCGCATCAGGCCAGCCGGTGGTGGTCAAGCAGCCGGTGCCGCATATCGGCCTGGGGATGCGCCTGCCGGTGTACAAGCGCGGCATGCCGGTGCACGACGTGAGCAGCCGGCGCGCAGCCTTCCTTGGTTCGGTCGGTATTGGCTTTTCGGTCTCCAAACTGATCCAGGGCGCCATCGATGAAATGGCCGACCGCCAGGTGCACATGATCCTGTACTCGGACGCGTCGACCGATCCGGAAAAACGCAGCCTGATTATCGAAAACGATGACCGCCTGCTGTTCAACGACAACGGCTCGATCGACAAGCCGGCCGCGTTGCCTGGCGATCCGGACGACTATTTCATTTCCGTGCTGCCGATCGACTTCAACGGAAGCCTGTGGAAGGCCCAGTTCTACGCCCGCAAGGACGATATGATCGTGGGCTTCGACCGCATCTTCCCGTTTGTCGCGCTGGTGACCGGCTTTGCCGGCACGCTGCTGATTTACGGCTACTTCTTCACCATGTATTCGCAGCGCCGCAACGCGCTGGAGCAGCGCCGCCTGCTGGATAGCGTGCTGGATAATGTGGATGCCCACGTGTATATGAAGGACCAGGACCGGCGCTATGTCTACGTCAACGCCAAGATGGCGGAGATGCTGGGCCGTCCCGTGGATGGCATTATCGGTAGGCTCGATCGCGAGGTGATGCCGGCGCGCGAGGCCGACGAAGCCTGGCGCGAGGACGGCGTGGTGCTGGCCGATGGCCAGAAACGCTCGGGTGAGGAAAGCTATACCGACCATCATGGCGTGGTACACCACCTGTGGACGGTGAAGGCGCCGGTGCGGCTGGACAAGGAGGTGTCGGTGGTGATCGCCCTGTCGACCGACGTGACCGAGCTGCATATGCTGAAAGAGCAGGCGCGCGCGGCCAACCAGGCCAAGAGCGATTTCCTGTCGAATATGAGCCACGAAATCCGCACCCCGATGAATTCCGTGATCGGCATGGCGCACCTGGCGCTGAAGGGCGCCACCAATCCGAAGCAGAAGGACTACCTGCAAAAGATCTACCATTCCGGCCAGCACCTGCTGGGCATCATCAACGATATCCTCGACTTCTCCAAGATCGAGGCCGGTAAGCTGGACCTGGAAGTGCTGGACTTTGCGCTGGAGTCGCTGCTGAGCAATATCTCCAGCCAGTTGGGCGACGCGGCGGCCCGCAAGCAGTTGGAGCTGGTGTTCGAGATCTGGCCGGGCCTGGCCCACCAGTTGCGTGGCGACCCGCTGCGGCTGGAGCAGGTGCTGCTGAACTTCGCCAGCAATGCCATCAAATTCTCCGAGAACGGCAAGATCTATATCCGCGCGCGGCCGGTCGAGGACCGCGACAACTTTACCGTGGTGCGCTTCGAGGTGCAGGATAACGGCATCGGCATGACGCCGGCCCAGGTCTCAAGCCTGTTCCAGTCCTTCCACCAGGGCGACACCTCCACCACCCGCAAATACGGCGGCACCGGCCTGGGGCTGGTGATCAGCAAGCAGTTGGCGGAGCTGATGGGCGGCACCGTGGGCGTGGAATCGGAGCCGGGCCACGGCTCGACCTTCTGGTTTACGGCCAAACTGCAAAAGGGCACCCACCTACTGCAAGCCACCGACAGCAATGCGCTGCAACCGGACTTGCTGGCGCCGATCCACGGCGCCTCCATCCTGCTGGTGGAAGACAATATCTTCAGCCAGCAGGTGGGCCAGGAGCTGCTGGAGGATGCCGGCGCCACCGTGGTGGTGGCCAATAACGGCAAGGAGGCCATCGATTTGCTGCTGAAAGAGCATTTCGATTGCGTGCTGATGGACGTGCAGATGCCGGTGATGGACGGCTACGAGGCGACACGCCTGATTCGCGCGCATCCGAAACTGGCCGGCACCCTGATCATCGCCATGACGGCCAACGCCGGCAAGGAGGACCAGGCGCGCTGCCTGTCGGCGGGCATGGACGAATTCGTCACCAAGCCGATTGCGCCGAACCTGCTGTTCTCGGTGCTGTCGAAGTGGATGAGCCAGCGCGCCGCCGAGGGCCGTCTGGCCCAGGTGCGCAGCACGACCACGCCAGGCCAGGCTGCTGCCATGGCGGCGCCGCAGCCCGCAGCGCAGGCCGCTGCAGCCGCGCTGGAGGTGGTGCCGGAGGCGGCGCCCGGGCCGGTGGGCGAAGCGGAACTGTTCGACCTGCGTGCCCTGGCCCAGACCTTCGGCAACAAGCCTGAGAAGATGCGCAAGTACGCCAATATGTTCATCGACTCGGCGCAGGACGGCCTGCGCGAGGTGCAGGCCGCGCTGGACGCGGGCGACATGGTGCGCCTGTCGGAGCTGGGCCACCGCATCAAGTCCTCGGCGCGCGCGGTGGGCGCCATGAGCTTTGCCGACCTGTGCCTGGCGCTGGAAAAAATGGCGCCAGCCGATGGCATTGAGCGCGCCCGCGCCATCGTGCTGCAAATGCAGCCTTTGCTGGATCGCCTGCGCGAGCATATAGCGCAGGAAATGAACGCGAATATTCCGGGTTAGCGACACACTTTGTCGCAGGAGCGGCGATAATAGCCATCCTTGCTCATTCGCTGCTCTTACATGGCCCCAAGCATCCAACCCGGACTCCTTATCCTGCACGGCAACCAGCTGGAAGAGCTGCGTGGCGCGGTCTTCCAGTGGCTGCGCGGCCATCCGTTGGCGCCGCTGGAGCAGGAGATCTTCCTGGTGCAGTCCAACGGCGTGGCCGAGTGGCTGAAAATCGCGCTGGCCGAGGAAACGGGCCTGTGCGGCGCGACACGCGTGGCGCTGCCTGCGCGCCTGCTGTGGGAAATCTATCGCGGCATGCTGGGGCATGCCAGCGTGCCACGCATCTCCGCCTTCGACAAGGGTCCTTTGACCTGGCGCCTGATGCGCCTGTTGCCGCAGTTGCTGGCGCAGGAAGTCTTCGCGCCGCTGCGCCATTTCCTGCGCGACGGCGACCCGGAGCGCCGCCTGCAACTGGCCGAACGCCTGGCCGACTTGTTCGACCAATACCAGGTGTACCGCGCTGACTGGCTGGAGGATTGGGCCGCCGGGCGCGACCAGTTGCGCAATGCGCGCGGCGAGCCGGTGCCGCTGGCGCCGGACCAGCGCTGGCAGGCCGAGTTGTGGCGCGCAGTGGCGGCCAGCGTGCCGCAGCAGGAACGCGGCCTGGGGCGCGCCAGTGTGCACGCCGCCTTCGTCGAGGCGGTGCAGCGCGGCGATGCGCCGCTGGGCCGCCTGCCGCGCCGCATCGTGCTGTTCGGCGTGTCGGCGCTGCCGTACCAGACCTTGCAGGCCATGGCCTCGCTGGCACGCTTCACCCAGGTGGTGATCGCGGTGCCCAACCCGTGCCGCTACTATTGGGGCGACATCATCGAAGGGCGCGACCTGCTGCGCGCGGCGCGCCACCGCCATGCGGCGCGCAAGGATATCGACCTGTCGGCGCTGCCGCTGGAGGCGCTGCATGCGCACAGCCATCCCTTGCTGGCGAGCTGGGGCCGCCAGGGGCGCGACTACATCCGCATGCTGGACGAATTCGACACCGCTGCCGACCTGGCCGGGCGCGACGACAAGCTGCGCATCGACCTGTTCAGTGACGACGCGGGCGAGACCCTGTTGGCGCAGGTGCAGGCCGCCGTGCGCGATATGCTGCCGCTGGCGGAACACCCGGCGGCGCTTGGCGTCGCGCCGCCTGCCGCGCACGACCGCTCGATTGAATTCCACGTGACGCACAGCGTGCAGCGCGAGGTGGAGGTGCTGCACGACCAGTTGCTGGCCATGTTCGCCGCCGACCCGGGTTTGCGTCCGCGCGACGTGGTGGTGATGGTGCCGGATATCGACGTCTTCACGGCCTCCATCCGCGCAGTGTTCGGCCAGCACCGGCGCCACGACCCGCGCTTCATTCCGCATGAAATCGGCGACGTCAACGACCGCAGCGTGAATCCGCTGCTGGTGGCGCTGCAATGGCTGCTGCGCCTGCCGCAACAGCGCTGCCGCCAGAGCGAGGTGCGCGACCTGCTGGACGTGCCCGCGCTGGCGCGCCGTTTCGGCCTGGCCGAGGATGACTTACCGACCTTGGGCCAGTGGATCGAAGGCGCGGGTGTGCGCTGGGGCCTGGATGCCGGCCACCGCGCGGGCCTGGGCCTGGCGCCGGCGGGCGAGCAGAATGCCTGGATGTTCGGCGTGCGACGCATGCTGCTCGGCTATGCGGCCGGCAATGGCGGCGCCTTCAGCGGCATTGAGCCGTATGCGGAAGTGGGCGGGCTGGACGCCGCCCTGGCCGGCTCGCTGGCGCAACTGATCGAGGCGCTGCTGGCCTGGCGCGAGCGCCTGGGCGGCGCGCGTCGCCCGGTGGAATGGGCGGCGCAGGCGCGCCTGCTGTTGGCCGGCTTCTTCAGCGACCGCGACGAGGCGGACCGCCTGACCCTGGCGCGCCTGGATGATGCGCTCGACAAGTGGCTGGAAACCTGCGAGGACGCCGGTTTCGACGAGGAGGTGCCGTTGGCCACCCTGCGCGACGCGTGGATGGGCGGCCTGGACGAGCCGTCGCTGGAGCACCAGTTCGTGTCCGGCGGCGTCACCTTCTGCACCCTGATGCCGATGCGCGCGGTGCCGTTCCGCGTGGTCTGCCTGCTGGGCATGAACGATGGCGACTTCCCGCGCCGTGCCAGCCGCGCCGATTTCGATTTGCTGGTGTTGCCGGGCATGGCGCGTCCGGGCGACCGCTCGCGCCGCGACGATGACCGCTACCTGATGCTGGAGGCGCTGCTGGCGGCGCGCGACAAGCTGTACATCAGCTGGGTCGGGCGCAATGTGCGCGACAACAGCGAGCAGCCGCCGTCGGTGCTGGTGGCGCAGCTACGCGACTACCTGCGCGACGGCTGGCAGCTCGACCTCGATGCGCGCACCACGGCGCACGCGTTGCAGCCGTTCAGTCGTGCCTATTTCGAGCGCGGCGGCCTGCTTACCTATGCCGGCGAATGGCGCGCGGCGCACGATTCGGGCGAGGCCGGCGATGCCGTGGCCGGTGCCGCGCCGACGCTGGCGCCGTACGAGCTGGAAGAAGGCTTCCGCCTGCGCCTGTCCACCCTGGCTGCCTTCCTGCGCCAGCCCGTGCGGCACTTCTTCCGCCAGCGCCTGGGCGTGTTCTTCGGCGAAT
Source organism: Massilia sp. SR12 (assembly GCA_046523935.1). Taxonomy (GTDB): domain Bacteria; phylum Pseudomonadota; class Gammaproteobacteria; order Burkholderiales; family Burkholderiaceae_D; genus Rugamonas. The sequence continues at coordinate 725,991 of CP159586.1, forward strand.
CGGCGGTGGTGGGCGAGGACGAGGAACCGTTCCAGTTGAATGGCCTGGAACGCTACGCACTGGAAGACGCCATGCTGGCCGACAGCGGCGAGCTGGAGGCGCTGGACCAGGTGCGCGCCAGCCTGCAGCAGCGCGGCTTGCGCTTGCGGCGCCAGGGCATGCTGCCGATCGGCCTGATCGGCGACCGCGTGCTGGACGAATTGGTGGAGGAACTGGTGCCGGTGCGCACAGCCTGGTTGGCCTTGTGCGGCACTTACTGGGAGGCGGCGCCCAAGCTGGCGATCCACCTCGACCTGGACGGCTTGCTGCTGGAAGACTGGATCGACCAGTTACGGCGCGCCGATGATGCGACGGCCTGGCTGGTGCAGATGTCGTCGCGCGTGTGCGACAAATCGGGCGCGCCGCGCGGCGAGAAGCTGATCCCGATGTGGTTGCGCCAGTTGGCGGCAGCGTCGCAGGGACAGTCCGTCACCGGCTTCCTGGTGGCGCGCGACGCCATCGTGATCATGGAGCCGTTGGCGCAGGACGCGGCGCTGGCGACCTTGCGCGCGCTGGCCGCCTTGTGGCGCGCAGGCATGGACCAACCTCTGCCTGCGGCCTGCAAAACCGGCCTGGCGCTGGTGATGGAGGGCGATCCGCGCAGTACTTATGATGGAGGTTTCGAACTGTCTGGCGAAAACGATGATCCCTGCCTGGCCCGCCTGTGGCCGGACTTTGCCGCGCTGTCGGCGCAGGATGGCTTTGCGGCCAACAGCCGCGCCCTGTACCAGCCGCTGGCCGACTGGCTGGCGCAATCCGTGACCGTGCAGCCGATTGCCGGCGAAGGGGAGGGCGAGCAATGAGCATCGCACTGAACCCGCTCGACTTTCCGCTGCATGGCTCGCGCCTGATCGAGGCCAGCGCCGGTACCGGCAAGACCTGGACCATCGCCGCCTTGTATGTGCGCCTGGTGTTGGGGCACGGCAGGGAGAACGCTTTCCAGCGCCCGCTGATGCCGTCCGAAATCCTGGTGATGACCTTTACCCGCGCCGCCACGCGCGAGCTGTCCAACCGCGTGCGCGAGCGCCTGGTGGAGGCGGCGGCCTATTTCCGCGCCGAGGGTGAGTTGAAGCCGGACTCCTACCTGGACGCCTTGCTGGAGGAACTGCCCGACGAGGGCGCGCGCATGCAGGCTGCGCACCGCCTGCAACTGGCGGCGGAGACCATGGACGAAGCGGCCATCTTCACCATCGACGCCTGGTGCCAGCGCATGCTGCGCGAGCACGCCTTCGACAGCGGCAACCTGTTCGACGAGGAGTTGCTGAGCGACGAGGGCGCGCTGTATGAGGACGCGGCCCACGACTACTGGCGCCAGCAAGTCTATCCGCTGGGCGAAGAGGCGCTGAAGGTGCTGCTATCGGCCTGCCGCGATGTCGAAGCGCTCAAGCGCAGCGTGCGCGACCTGGCGCGCCGGCCAGATGCTGCCGCAGCCGCTGGTGCAGAAACGTTGGGTGCCATGATCGCCCGCGTGCGGCGTGAGCAGCTATCGACACTGGCCGCGCTGAAAGACGGCTGGGCTGAGCGCGCCGAGCGCATGGAGGGCTGGATCGCCGCCCAGCGCGAAGACAACCCTAAATGCTTCAACGGCACCAAGCTGCGCGCCGACTCGGTGGTGAAATGGTTCGCCGCCTTGCGCGACTGGGCCAACGACCCGGCGCAGCACGAGCCGGATATGAACGACACGCCCTGGTTCCGCCTGACGCCAGCCGGCATGATCGACGCCTGTGCCAAGAACTTCGCGCCCGATATTCCGGACGATTTTGACGAAATCACGCCGCTGCGCCGGGCGCTGGACGCGATCGAGCCATTGCGCCACCATGTCTTCCGCCACGCCGCCGCCACCATTGCGGCCCGCATGCAGGCGCTGAAAGCGCAGCAGCGCCAGTTCGGCTTCGCCGACATGCTGGAACGCCTGCGCGGCGCGCTGGAGGGCGGCAACGGCGCCGCGCTGCGCCAGCGCATCATCAGCCAGTACCCGGTGGCGATGGTGGACGAATTCCAGGACACCGCGCCCAGCCAGTACCGCATCTTCAACCTGCTGTACCGGGTGGCGGACAACGCGCCCGAGCTGGGCCTGTTCCTGATCGGCGACCCGAAACAGTCGATCTACGGTTTCCGTGGTGCCGACATCCACAGCTACCTGGACGCGCGGCGCGCCACCGAGGGCAGGCACTACCAACTGGGCACCAACTTCCGCTCCACGGCGCAAGTGGTGGCGGCGGTCAACCAGGTCTTCCTGCATGCGGAAGGCGTGGCGGGCGAGGGCGGCTTCGCGCGCGGCGCCTTCCGCTTCCGCAGCAGCAAAGGCAACCCGCTGCCGTTCGACGCCGTCGGCGCGCGCGGCCGTGACGAACGGCTGGTCGGCCCGGATGGTGACATCCAGGCCCTGACTGCCGGCTGCACCATGGAGCAACTGGGCGCCGACGCCTACCGCGAGTATTTCGCGGAGCAGTGCGCCGAGCATATCGCCTGCCTGCTCAACGACGAGTCGACCGGTTTCCAGTCGGCGGAGGGTTTCCAGCGCCTGCAGCCGGCCGATATCGCCATCCTGGTGCGCGACCGGCGCGAGGCGGCAGCGGTGCGCAAAGCCTTGCAGCGCCGCGTGGTGCCCAGCGTCTACCTGTCCGACAAGGACTCCGTGCTCTCCAGCGAGGAAGCGGCCGACATGCTGCGCTGGCTGTCGGCCGTCGCCAATCCGCTTGACGGGCAACTGGCGCGCACCGCCTTCGCCACCCGCAGCGCTAACCTGCCGCTGGCCGAGCTGGCGCAATTCTCCGCCGACGAACTGGCGTGGGAGCGGCGCGTTGAACAACTGAAGGAATGGCATGTGGTGTGGCAGCGCCAGGGCGTGCTGGCCATGCTGCGCCGCTTCATCCACGACCTGGGTTTGCCGGCGCAATTGCTGGCGCGGCCGGGCGGAGAGCGCAGCCTGACCAATATGCTGCACCTGGCCGAACTGCTGCAGCAGGCCAGCCGCCAACTGGAGGGAGAGCAAGCCCTGATCCGCTGGCTGGCCGAGCAGATCGAAGATGAAACCGACGGCGGCGATGAACGCGTGCTGCGCCTGGAATCGGACGCGGAGCTGGTCAAGGTGGTCACCGTGCACAAGTCGAAAGGCCTGGAGTACCCGCTGGTCTACCTGCCGTTCGCGGTCTCGGTGCGCAAGGTCGATAAGCGCAACCGCATCTTCTTCGAATACACCGACGCCGCCGGCGTGCGCCGCATCGATATGCAGTTGTCCGACGAGGGCCAGGAAGCCGCCGAGGCGGCCCGCATCGAGGAAGACCTGCGCCTGCTCTATGTGGCGCTGACGCGCGCGCGCCACTTCCTGTGGCTGGGCGTGGCGGCACTGCCGGCCCGCAAGAAGGACGAAAACACCCTGCACGAATCCGCACTCGGCTACCTGCTGACTGGCGGCGAACCGCTGCCGGCCGGGCAGTTGCTGGAAACGTGGCAGCGCCTGCGCGGTCAGTGCGACGCCATCGCGGTGGCCACGCTGGAGCCGGGCGTGCCGGTCACGCGCCTGGCGCGCGCCGTGCAGCGCCCGCCGCTGGAGGCGCCGTTGGCCTACGACGGCGACTTCGAACGCGACTGGTCGGTCGGCAGTTTCAGCTCGCTGGCGCGGCGCAGCGGCGAGGCCTTGCCGGCGCCGATGCGCGCGGCCCAGGAAACCCTGATGGAGGGCGAAGACGCCGCCAGCAGCCTGCGCATCGAGGACGCGGTGTGGCACCGTTTCCCGCGCGGCTCCATGCCCGGCAATTTCCTGCACGAGCAACTGGAGTCGCTGGCGGGCGAAGGTTTCGCCGCCATCCACCAGGAGCACTACGCCGAACGCGCCGCGCGCCAGATCAAACGCGCCGGCTGGGGCAACCGCGAGGCGGAAACGCTGGAATGGCTGCGCGTCATCGCCAGCACCACGCTGCCGCCGCTGGGCGGTGCGCTGGACGGCATCAGCCAGCTGCTGCCGGAGATGGAGTTCTGGTTCCCCAGCGAGCGCCTGGATACGGCGCAATTGGACCGCCTGTGCCGCCAGCACCTGCTGGACGGCATCGCCCGCCCGCCGCTGCCGCAGCGCGAGCTGCACGGCATGCTGAAAGGCTTCTGCGACCTGGTGTTCGAATACGAAGGGCGCTACTGGGTGCTGGACTACAAATCGAACGCGCTGGGCGGCGGCGATGCGGCCTACCACAAGGCGGCGCTGGCGCACGGTATGGCGGCCCACCGCTACGACGTGCAGGGCGCCATCTACATGCTCGCCCTGCACCGCCTGCTGCGCACGCGCCTGGGCGAGGCCTATGACCCGGCCAGCCAACTGGGCGGCGCCATCTTCTACTTCCTGCGCGGGGTGGGCAATGAACAGACGCGCGGCTGCTACGTGCTGCCGCCGGACGCGCAACTGCTGGACGGACTGGACGGACTTTGCACATGAGTTTTTACGAACATATCGATATGCTGGCCGAAGGCGGCATGCTGCGCCGGCTGGGCCCCGTGTTCGCACGCTTCGTCACTTCGCTGGCGGCGGAGGGCAGCGCGGCGGCCGGCACGCCGCTGGCCCTGGCCTGCCTGCTGCTGTCAGAGCTGGAAGGGCGCGGCCATAGCTGCCTGCAGTTGTCCGCCCTGGCCGACGATCCCTCGCCCATGCTGGGCTGGAGCGACGAGGACTGGCCCGCGTTGTGCGCCGAAGCCGGCGCCCTGCCGCCGGACGCCGCCGCCTGGCACGACTACTTGCAAGCCTGCCCGCAAGTGCTGTCCTGGCCCGGCGGCACCGACCACGGCCAGCCGCTGGTGCTGGCCGGAGGCCGCCTGTACCTGCGCCGCTACTGGTCGGATGAAAACACGGTGGCGCACGCCGTGCGCGGCCGCACCGGTGCCGATAGCGCCGGGCCGGCGCCGGCGTTGGTCAGGCAATGGCTCGACCGCCTGTTCAGCCACGCCACGCGCGACGGCGGTGTGGATTGGCAGAAGATCGCCTGCGCCGTCGCCACGCGCGGCGGCCTGGCGGTGATCACCGGTGGCCCCGGCACCGGCAAGACCTACACGGTGGCGCGCCTGCTGGCACTGTTGTTTGCGGTGCAGGGCGAGCAAGCCAGCCACTTGCGCGTGGCGCTGGCGGCGCCGACCGGCAAGGCTGCCGCGCGCCTGAAGCAAGCCATCGACGACGCGCTGGACAAACTGGAGGAGGGCCTGCAAGGCGCCTTGCCGCTGCGCGCCCTGGCCGAGCGCATGGGCGGCGCGCGCACCCTGCATTCGCTGCTGGGGGCGCGGCCCGACACGCGCGCCTTCCGCCACAACGCCGCCAACCTGCTTGACGTGGACGTGCTGATCGTCGACGAAGCGTCGATGGTGCACCTGGAAATGATGGCGGCCCTGCTGGAAGCGCTGCCGCCGACGGCGCGTCTGATCCTGCTGGGCGACAAGGACCAGCTGGCATCGGTGGAAGCCGGCTCGGTGCTGGGCGACTTGTGCCACGACGCGCAGGCCGGCGGCTACGACGCTTCCACCGCCGCTTTCGTGCAGGCCGCCTGCGGCCAGGACATCCCGCCCGAATACCTGGGCCACGCCGGCGCGCTGGCGCAACAGACCGTGATGCTGCGCCAGAGCCGGCGCTTTGGCGGCCCGATCGGCCAGTTGGCATTGGCGGTCAACCAGGGCGATGCGGAGTCGGCGCGCGCCGTGCTGCGCGCCGACAGCGCCGGCCAGTTGCATTGGAACGAGGCGGCGCAGCAGGAGGACATGCTGCGCCTGGCGGCGGAAGGCTACCGCCCCTTCCTGCAACTGGTGCAGCAAGGCAGTGGTGGCCATGGCCACGACCACGACGCCTGGGCCGCCAGCGTGCTGCAGGCCTTCGAGGGTTTCCGCCTCTTGTGCGCGGTGCGCGAAGGGGAGTGGGGCGTGACGGGACTGAACGACAGCATCGCCCAGCGCCTGGAGTCGCAAGACTTACTCAAACGGCGCGGCGAGTGGTATGTGGGGCGGCCGGTCATGGTCACGCGCAACGACTACGCCAGCGGTGTGTATAACGGCGACATCGGCCTGGTGCTGCCCGACCCCGAGCGGACCGGCTCGCTGCGCGTCTACTTCTCCGACGCGGGCAAGGTGCGCAGCGTGCTGGCGACCCGCTTGCGCAATGTGGAAACCGCCTTCGCCATGACGGTGCACAAATCGCAGGGTTCGGAGTTCAGCCACACGGTGCTGGTGTTGCCGCGCGAGGCGTCCAGCGTGCTGGCGCGTGAGCTGGTCTACACCGGCATCACGCGCGCGCGCCAGCGCTTCACCTTGCTGACGCCGAATCCCGGCGTGCTGCCGGACGCGATCCGGCGCCGCACCGAACGCACCAGCGGCCTGCGCAGCCTGCTGGCCTAAACGTTTAAGCGCTTAAGCAGCCTGCTCGCCCGAGCCCTCGGCCGCTTGCAGGTCGGCGTGGATGGCTTGCAGCACCGCGTCCAGCAAGGGCGCCAGGCGCGCCAGCTCGGGCGCCGCGTCGGCGCCGCCGCGCAGGGCGTTCAGCACTTCCGCCGCCGCCTGGCGCAAGCCCTCCATGCCCAGTTGCGCCGCCATGCCGGCCAGCGTATGCGCCAGCCTTTGCGCGCGCGAACGGTTGCCCTGCGCCAGCGCGTCGCCGATGGTGGCGTGCAGGGCCGCCTGGCTTTGCAGGAACTGCCCGAGCGCCTTGTGCAGTTGCGCGCGATTGCCCTGCACGCGCGCCAGGGCGCCCGCCATATCGATGCCGCAGGCGCTCAGCGCCGGCCAGGCCGCCTGCGCCGCCGCCTGCGCTTCCGCGCTGGCCGAGGCTGCCGGCAGGGCGTGCTGGAACAGGGCGGTGAAAATGAAGCGGTTACCCTGCAGCGGATCGCTCTCCAGCAGCAGGTGGCCGCCCATCATGGCCGCCAACTGGCGCGCCACCGACAGGCCAAGGCCGGCCGCGCAGTCGCCCTGCGACACCGGCTCGAACAACTGGATGGCGGCGTCGCGCGCCACGCCGGTGTCGCGCACCTCGCAGCGCAAGACGGTGGCACCCTGGCCGCCTTGGGGACTATCTTCGCGCTGCAGCACCAGCAGCACCTTGCCCTGCTCGGTGAAGCGCACCGCATGCGCCAGCAAATGCTGTAGTAGCTGTTGCAGGCGCGCCGCGTCGCCCACCAGCTCCGCCGGCACCGCCGCGTCCACCGCGCACTCTAGCTGCAGGCCCTTGGCCTGGGCCGGCGACTGCCAGGCGGCGCAAGCCTGCTCGGCGGCCTGGCGCACGCTGAACACGCATTGCTCCATATGGAACTTGCCGGCTTCGATGCGCGAAAAATCGAGGATGTCGTTGAACATGGCAAGCAAACTGGCTGCCGCGCCGTCCACCTGCTGCAGGTAGCTGCGCTGGCGCGCGTCGAGCTGGCCTTGCAGCACCAGCTGCGTCAGGCCGATGACCGCGTTCAGCGGCGTGCGGATCTCATGGCTCATATTGGCCAGGAAGGAGCTCTTGCTGCGGTTGGCGATGTCGGCCGACTCCTGCGCCGCCGCAATGGCGCGCTCGGCCTGGCGCAGCTCCGTCACGTCGAGCCCGAAGGAGAGCAGGGCGATATCGCCTTCCTCCAGCACCGTGTGGCGCCAGGCGATGCGCCGTTCGTCGCCGGAAGCGGTGGTCAGCAGGTGCTCTTGCGTCGGCGGCATGGCGCGTAGCTGCTGCGCCTGGCCGCCGACCGGCCACAGCGCGATGGCGGACATGGGCAGCAGCGGCAGGTCGCGCCAGACGCGCCCCAGCACGGCCTGGCGTGCGCAGCCGGTCAGGCGCACTGCCGTGTCGTTGAACAACAGCACCTCGCCGTCGCGCCCCAGGCCCAGCACCAGCAGGTCGGTGTTGTTGGTCAATTGGTCCAGCAGGCGGCGCGTGCGGCGCAGTTTTTCGCCCGCCGCGTCGCGCGCCGCCGCCGCATTGGCCAGGTCCTGCTGCAAGGCGTGCAGCGACAGCAGCAGTTCGCCCGTTTCATCGTGGTAGGGTTGTGGCGCCGGCGACGACAGGTCGCCCCGGCGCATGCGCTGCGCTACTGCCAGGGCCTCGGCCAGCGGCTGGGTCATGCTGCGGCTGATCAGCCAGGCCAGCGCCACCGCCAAGGCCAGCGATCCGGCCAGGATGGCCAGCAGCAGCACGCTGTCGCTCTCGACCTGCTGGGCCGCCTGGCCCTCGGTAAAGCGCGCCCGGCTCGCCGCCAGTTGCACCAGGTTGTCCACCACGCGCCGGTGCTGCTCGTAATGGCGCTTCATCGACAACAGGGCATGCTCGGCGCGCGGACGATCGCCCAGGTCGAGCGCCGGCACCAACTGGCCGAAGGCATCGCGGTAGAAGGCTGCGGCGTGCAGATTGCTTTGCTTGAGCGCCTCGGACAGGCTGGGGTCGAGCGCGCGGCCTTTCCAGTACTGCTCGCGCGCCAGCTGCTGCGCGTGCAAGGTACGCAGGCGCTGCGCCAGTTGGTCGCGCTCCATCTGGTTGCCGGCGGCGGCCAGTTGCTGCGCCACCAGGAACGATTCGATGATGTAGAGCGGCGGCGGCAGCACGTCCGCGATCAGGTCCTTGCCCTGGATTACATCGCCATACAGTGGCCCGTTGACGCGCAGCGCATCCAGGGTGCGGAAGGACCATAGCCCGTATAGCAGGAAGCCGCAGGCGAAGATCCCCACGAGGATCGCCAGGCGGCGTGCAAAGCGCAGGTTGCGCAGCAGGTCCATGGTGCCTTTCGGCGGCGAACCCCGTCCGGATCAGGCGCGGCGGCGACGGCGTTCTGAGGTGCGCGCAGCTTTCTTGCGCGGGCTGGATGCTTTCATGACCTTGGGCGCATTGTCGCCTGCAAGCAGGCGGCGAATGTTCAGCGCATCCATCAGGCGCGCGGAATTGCCACTGGCGTTCAGCAGGACCAGGGTGGCGTTGCGGCCGGCCTCGGTGATGCGCATGATGAGGCAGCGGCCGGCTTCTTCCGTGTAGCCGGTCTTCGACAGGCCGATATCCCAGCCCTTGGCGCCGACCAGGCGGTTGGTGTTGTGGTATTCGACCTTGCGCCCCTTCATGGTCATGATTTCCTCGGTGTCGGTCGTCATGCGGCGGATTTCCGGGTACTTGGCGGCGGCGGCCGCCATCTTCACCAGGTCGGCGGCGTTGGAAGTGTTGTTGGGCGACAGGCCGGTCGGCTCGTCGATGCGGGTGCTGTGCATGCCCAGTTGCTTGATCTTGGCATCCACCGCCGCCTTGAAGGCGGCCGGGCCGCCCGGGAAGGTGCGCGAGAGCGAGGCGGCAGCGCGGTTATCGGACGACATCAGGGCCAGTTGCAGCACTTCGCCACGCGAAATGGTGGCGCCGACCGGCACGCGCGAGGTGCTGTGCTTGAGGGTGTCGACATCGTCGCGGTCGATGCTGATCTGCTCTTGCAGATCAAGCCTGGAGTCCAGCACGACCATCGCGGTCATCAATTTGGTGAGGGAGGCGATCGGCACAACGGCAGTCGCATTTTTCTCGACCAGCACTTTGCCAGTCTCATCCTCAACGACCAGCACGGATTGCGAGCTCATAGGCGCCGCAAACACGGCGGCGGAGATCGACATCAGCAGGGCTGCGGTGATTTTCTTTAGCATGTTCGGAATTCGGGATCAGTCGGGGCGAAATATTGCTGTATTAGGGGCAATATTCTGAATTCCGAAGATATCACTTATGGGTTAACTCGTCCAGCCAACGTCAATTATGCGCAACTTAAAATGAAAAAAGCCGGCGAGGCCGGCTTTAAAACTTCATTTGGACGAATAAATCTTGTCAAATTCGCCGCCATCGTCGAAGTGCTTCTTCTGCGCCGCGCGCCAGCCGCCAAACACCTCATCCACGGTGAAGAGCGCGATCGGCTTGAAATTGGCCGCGTACTTTTTAAACACCGCCTCCGAACGCGGACGCAGATAATGCTTGGCAATAATTTCTTGGCCGGCATCGGAATACAGGAAATTCAGGTAGGCGGTCGCTTCCTTGCGGATATTCTTTTTATCCACCACTTTATCCACCACGGCCACCGGCGATTCGGCCAGGATCGAGGTGGACGGATAAACCACCTCGAAGTTATCGCCGAATTCGGCACGCACCATGCCCACCTCGTTTTCAAACGTCACCAGCACGTCGCCGATCTGGCGCTGGGTGAAGGTGGTGGTCGCCGCGCGGCCGCCGGCATCCAGGATCGGCACGTTCTTGAAAATCTTGCCAACCAGCTCGCGCGCGCCCGCCTCGTTGCCGCCCTTTTTCAGGACCGAGCCCCAGGCCGCCAGGTAGGTGTAACGGCCATTGCCGGCGGTTTTCGGGTTGGGGATGATCACTTGCACGCCCGGCTTGGCCAGGTCGCCCCAGTCCTTGATCGCTTTCGGATTGCCCTTGCGTACCAGGTAGACCATGGTGGAGTAGGCCGGCGCGGCATTGTTCGGGAATTTCTTGGCCCAATCCTGCACCACCAGGCCACGGTCGGCCAGCATATCGATATCGTTGGCCTGGTTCATGGTCACGACCGAAGCTTCCAGGCCATCGGCCACGGCGCGCGCCTGCTTCGAGGAGCCGCCGTGCGACTGCTTGATGGTGACGTCGACGCCGCTGCTCTTCTTATAAGCGGCTGCGAAGGCCGGGTTGACATCCTTATACAGTTCACGCGCCACGTCGTAGGACACGTTCAGCAGGGTCACTTCCTGGGCCGCCGCGAGCGGCGCGAAACCGACGGAAGCCGCCGCCAGGGCGGCACCAAGTGCAAATGCGAATTTGTTATAAGTCATGGCATTCTCTATTGTGAAAACAGATATGCATGGTCTAGAATTCGGCGCCGAAAAGAAACTACTTATTCGTTATAAGCTTAGACCGGGTGTCGCAAAGCGGTGGCCGACGGGGATTTTGCCACTGGTGTATATTCCGCCTGTAAACTGCTTATTTGAGAGCACGCATGAGTTTTGAAATACGCCGCGCGGAAGCAAACGACGCCACGGCTGCCTGTGAGGTACTGCGGCGCTCGATTGCCGAATGTTGTGTGCTTGACCATAAAAATGATCCCGCCATCCTGGCCGCCTGGCTCGGCAACAAGACGCCGGATACGGTGGCGTCCTGGTTCGCCTCGCCTACCAATTTCGCACTGGTCGCCACCGAGCAGGGCGCGGTGGTCGGCGTCGCCCTGCTGACGGCGGCCGGCAAGCTGGCCTTGTGCTACCTGCTGCCCGAAGCCCGCCAGCGCGGCGCCGGCAAGGCGCTGCTGGCCTGCGTCGAGCAACAGGCGTGCAGCTGGGGCGTGAAAGCCCTGCAATTGCACAGCACCGCCAGCGGCGAAGCGTTCTTCGCCAAGCAGGGTTACCTGCGCGCCGGCAATGTGCGCTCGCCTTACGGCGTGGAAACTGTCTTCTTCTGGAAGCAGCTGGACGGCAGCGTCTGCGACGTGTCCAAACCCAAGCGATTCTGCGGTTGCGGTTAATCAGGTGCATGGTTCAAACGAACCGTGTAACTTGGATACAACTGCTATAGTGTCTTATCGACAATCTTCGTGCGGGGTTCGCTATGCTCCAACCGCAGAACAATCAAACTGAAGCCTTCGTCTCGACCGGCATCGCCGGTCTGGACACCATCCTGGCCGGCGGTTTGACCAAGGACCGGCTGTATCTGCTGGAGGGGGATCCCGGCTCCGGCAAGACCACCATGGCCCTGCAGTTCCTGGTGGAAGGCGCCCGCCTGGGTGAGCCGGTTCTGTACATTACCCTGGCCGAGAATGACGTGGAATTGCGCGCGGTGGCACGTTCGCACGGCTTTTCGATGGACGGCATCAGCGTGCACGAGATCATCGCCTCCGAGAGCGTGCTCGACCTGGATGAGCAGTACACGGTGTTCCATCCCTCGGAAGTGGAGCTGGGCGAGACCAATCGCCGCATCCTGTCCCATATCGAGACCCTGCATCCGACCCGGGTCGTGCTGGATTCCTTGTCCGAGCTGCAATTGCTGGCCGGTGGCGCCCTGCGTTATCGGCGCCATGTGCTGGCGCTCAAGCAGTACTTCGCCAGACGCGCCTGCACCGCCTTGTTCCTGGACGATAAAACGGCCATCGGCGGCGACCAGCAAGTGCGCAGCATTGCGCACGGCGTGATCTCGCTGCAGCAGGCGGAATCCGGCTACGGCGCCGAGCGGCGCATCTTGCGCGTGCTGAAATACCGTGGCATCGACTACCGGCGCGGCCCGCATGATTATTCGATTGTGCGCGGCGGCGTGGTGGCCTACCCGCGCATCGTCCCTGCCGAGTCGCGCGAAAGCGTGGTGCCGCAGCAGGTTTCCAGCGGAAGCGCGGAACTCGATACGCTGCTCGGCGGCGGCATCGAGACCGGCTCCAGCACCCTGATCTCGGGGCCGCCGGGCACGGGCAAGTCCAGCCTGGCCGCGCAGTTCGTCAAGGCCGCGACCAACCAGGGGCACAAGGCGGCCATGTTCGTGTTCGAAGAGGCGCTCAACACCCTGTTGAACCGGGCCGACGGGATCGGCCTGGATTTGCGCGCCCCGCTCGCCAACGGCTTGCTGGCGATGCACCAGATCGACCCGGCCGAATTGTCGCCCGGCCAGTTCTCGCACCTGGTATGCCAGGCGGCCGATGACGGCGCCCGGATCGTGGTGATCGACAGCCTGACCGGCTATATGAACGCGATGCCGGACGCGCGTTTCCTCACCACTCATTTGCGCGAAGTGCTGACCTACCTGGGACAGCGCGGCGTGGTCACCCTGCTGGTCGGGGTGCAGCAGGGGATGATCGGGCCGATGGGGACCAATTTCGACGTCAGCTACCTGGCCGACAACGTGCTGCTGCTGCGCTACTACGAAGCATTCGGCGCCGTGCACAAGGCCCTGTCTGTATTCAAGAAGCGCGGCAGCCAGCACGAAACCACGCTGCGCTCGTTCCAGATCACGCGCGAGGGCCTGCGGGTCGGGCCGGTGCTAGCCGGCTTCCGCGGCATCCTGACCGGGGTGCCGACGCCGGAAGGCAAGGCCGAGGGCGGGGAGGGGTATGAATAAGGTCGAACAGCGGATTGTTGTCTTCGCCCCGGTCGGCAAGGATGCCCGCCTGATCCAGGAGGTGCTGTCCTATGCGCAGCTGGAATGCGATATCTGCCTGTTGCTGCCCGAGGTGGTGCCCCAGTTGCGGCTTGGCGCCGCCACGCTGTTCGTGATCGAAGAGGCGTTCAATGTGGACTTCCTCGCCGAGCTGACCAGCTTCCTGTCCAGCCAGCCGGCCTGGTCCGACTTGCCGGTGCTGGTGCTGAGCAAGCAGGGCCTCGACTCGCCCGCCGTGCGCAATGTGTTCGAACAGGTGGGCAATGTGACCCTGTTGGAACGGCCGGTACGGCGCGCCACCTTGCTCAGCGCGGCGTTGTCGGCACGCCGCGCGCGCCTGCGCCAGTACGAGATGCGCGAAGTGGACCGGCGCAAGGATGAGTTCCTGGCGATCCTCGGCCACGAGCTGCGCAATCCGCTGGCGCCGATCCGCACCGCCATGGATGTGATGAACACCATGCCCGACAGCACACCCAGGGTGCGCCACATCACCCAGGTGGTGGAGCGGCAAGTGAAACACCTGACGCGCCTGGTGGATGACCTGCTGGACGTGGCGCGCATTACCAACGACAAGGTGGCGCTGCGCTGCGAATGGGTCGCGCTGGACACGGTGCTGCAGCATGCGGTGGAACTGTGCCGGCCGCAGCTGGAGGCGGGCGGCCAAGTGCTGGACGTGCGCCAGCCGCCGGGCAGCGTGCTGCTGGCCGGCGACCGCGCACGCCTGGTGCAGAGCCTGGCCAATGTGCTGGGCAATGCCATCAAATTTTCGCCGCGAGGCGCCCAGGTTGCGTTGCGGGCGGAAGTCGATGGCGGCGATATCGTCCTCAGCGTGCGCGACCACGGCCCCGGGCTCGAACCGGAAGCACGCGCCCGCATCTTCGAACTGTTCGTGCAAGGCCCGGCCGGCCGCGCCCATGCCCTGGGTGGCCTGGGCATCGGTTTGAGCCTGGCGCAGCGCTTTACGCGCATGCATGGCGGCACGGTGCAGGTCCATAGCGGCGACCAGGGCCAGGGCCCGGGCTGTGAATTTGTCCTGCGCATGCCGATCGTGGTGGCCGAGCGCCGCCGCCGACCGCGCCCGGACCTGCGGGCCGGCGGCGCCGATGGCGAGGGGCCGCTGCGGGTGATGGTGGTGGATGACAATGTCGACGGCGCCGAGATGCTACAGGTGATGCTGGAGATGGACGGTTACCTGGTCGGCAAGGCGCATGACGGCCAGGGCGCGATTGCGCTGGCTGAACGGTTCCACCCGCATGTGGCGCTGATGGATATCGGCCTGCCCGATATGCAAGGCTATGAAGCGGCGCGCCGCATCCACGCCCTGCGCGCCGATGACGAGACCGTGTTCATCGCCATGACCGGCTGGGGGCATGAGGAAGCGCGCCGACTGGCGGCCGAGGCCGGCATCCAGCATTACCTGGTGAAGCCGGTGGACCTGAATGCGCTGCGCCAGCAGCTGTCCACTATCCGCAGCCAGGTCGGGCTGCACGCCAGTTAGCTTGGCTGGGCCTTGGCGGCAGCGGCCTTGGCGCGCAGGCTGGTCACGTTGTCGTAGCCGATGCCCCAGTTGTCGGTCTCCACTTCATCGATGATGACGAAGGTGGTGGCCGGGTTCTTGTTCAGCACCCGCTGCAGCAGCTCGGTGGCGCCCTTGATCAATTCCAGCTTCTGCTCGGCGGTGACGCCTTCCTTGGTGACGCGGATATTTACGTACGGCATGGTGTTTCTCCTTGGTTGAAAAATGGTTGGGCGATGCAGCGCCAGGCCAGCAGGGCGGCGAGCAAGAGCAAGCCGCTGGCCACGCCCAGCGCCAGCCGGCTGCCGTGCAGGGCCGCCCCGGCATCCGGCCCGGCCAGCAGGGCGCCGAAAACGGCCACTCCCATGGCGCCGCCGACCTGGCGCGCGGTGTTCAGTATGGCCGAGGCGGTACCCGCCTGGCTGGGTTCGGCGGCGGCCAGGATCGAGGTCGTCATGGCCGGCACGGCCAGCCCCATGCCGCCCGGGATCAGCAGCAGTCCTGGCAGCATGGTCAGGAAGCCGGCCTCGCCGGAGATGCCGAACAGGCCGAGCAGGGCATAGCCGGCGGCGCCAATCAGGCCGCCCACGATCATCGGCAGCCTGGCCCCCATGCGCGCCTGCAGCCAGCCGCTGGCGATATTGGAAAAGATGAAGGTGGCGGTCAGTGGCAGGAAGATCAGGCCCGCCTGCAGCGCCGGAAAGCCGCGCACCTGCTGCAGGTAGATGCTGAAGATGAAGATCACGCCATAGTAGGCAAAGTTGACCAGCACGCCGAACAGCACCGCGCCGGAAAATCCGCGCGCGGCGAACAGGCCGAGCGGCAGCATGGGCGCGGCGGTGCTGCGCTGGCGCTGGAGGAAGAGCGCGCCCGCCAACACGGCCGCCAGCAGCGCCCCTTGCACCAGGGGGCTGCCGAGTCCCCGCGCGGGAGCTTCGATCACCGCGCTGACCAGCGCCGTCAGGGCCACGATGGCCAGCAACTGGCCCGGCATGTCGATGCCGCGCGCCCCCGGCTTGCCGGCCAGGGCGGGCACGGCGCGCACGGTCAGCCAGAAACCGAGCAGGCAAAGCGGGACGTTGACCCAGAAGATGGCGCGCCAGCCGGCCACGCTCATCAGCAAGCCGCCCAGCACCGGCCCGGCCGCGATCGAGACCCCGCCCGCCGCCGTCCACCAGGCGATGGCCTGCGCCAGGCGGGCGCGGTCATCGGCATAGCTCGCGTGCAGGATGGCGAGCGAGCTCGGCACCATGAAGGCCGCCCCCACGCCCTGCGCGGCGCGCGCCAGGTTGAGCGCCAGCGCGCCCGGCGCCAGGGCGCAGGCCAGGGATGCCAGGGTGAACAGTGCAAAGCCGGCCAGGAAAATGCGGCGCGCACCAAACCGGTCGCCCAGCACGCCGGCCGACAGCAGGAACACCGCGAAGCCCAGTGTATAGGCATCCACCACCCACTGCAGCGCGCTCACGCCCGCGCCCAGCTCGCGCCCGATGGCGGGCAGGGCCACGTTCACGATGGTGACGTCGAGCTGCACGATGACGAAAGCGAAACTGGCGGCAAGCAGGATGGCGGGCGATGGTCGGTGCATGGCAAAGCTCCTCGGTTGCCTGAACTATAGACTTCTTCCCGTATCAGTAAAAATGAATAATAATGAAGTGATCCATCTCGCCAGGAGAATTGAATGGAACTCTCATCGCTGCGCATTTTCAAGACCGTGGCCGAAGAAGGCAGCGTGACCCAGGCCGCAGCCCGCCTGCACCGGGTGCAATCGAATGTCTCGGCGCGCCTGACCCAGCTCGAGGAATCGCTGGGCGTGACCCTGTTCCACCGCGCCGGGCGGCGCCTGCTGATCACGCCGGAAGGCACGCGCCTGCTGGAATACGCCGAACGCCTGTTGCAGCTGGCGGACGAGGCGCAAATGTCGATGCGCGGCGCGCAGGAACCGTCCGGCCAGTTGCGCATCGGCTCGATGGAAACCACGGCCGCCGCGCGCCTGCCGCGCGTGCTGGGCGCCTTTCACCGCAAGTACCCGCAAGTGGACCTGGTGCTGGAGACCGGCCCCACCGACCACATGGTACAAGCCGTGCTGAACCACAAGGTGGACTTGGCGCTGGTGGCGGCCCCGATCGAACGCCCCGAGCTGGCGCAGGTGCCGGTGTTTGTGGAAGAGTTGGTGTTGTTGACCGACGCCCTGCAAGGCCCGGTGCATGAACCGGCCGACGTGGCGCGCCGCACCCTGCTGGGTTTCCGCAGCGGCTGTTCCTACCGCCGCCGCCTGGAATGGTGGTTTGCCGACGCCGGCATCACGCCCACCCGCATCGCCGAGTTCGGCACTTTCGAAGCCATCATCGGCTGCGTCGCCGCCGGCATGGGCGTGGCCATGATGCCGCGCGAAGTGCTCAAGCAGCGCAACCTCGGCCGCACCGTGCAATGCCACGAGCTGCCGCCCGAAGTGGCTGAAGTCGAAACGATGATGATCTGGCGCCGCGACATCCCCCAGCACCCCGCCCGCGACGCCTTCGCCGCCAGCTTCTGAAAAGAAAAACCGGTGCCAGGTCTGTCATTCGGACACGGCCACAGCAGTAGGCGTCGCCTACTGCTGTGGCCGTGTCCGAATGACAGACCTGGCACCGGTTTTTTCCCCGCCCCCGTAGGGGCAGGACTACAAGGCCAGCCTTACAGCGAAGCCAGCACGCTGTTGAAGGTGGCGCTTGGGCGCATCACGGCGGAGGTCTTGGCGGCGTCCGGCTTGTAGTAGCCGCCGATGTCCATCGCCTTGCCTTGCACCGAGTTCAGCTCTTCCACGATTTTGGCTTCGTTCTCGCTCAGCGCTTTGGCTACCGGGGTGAACTTGGCTTTCAGCTCGGCGTCGTCGTTCTGCGCTGCCAGGGCCTGGGCCCAGTACATCGACAGGTAGAAGTGCGAACCACGGTTGTCCAGCTCGCCGGTGCGGGTCGATGGCGACTTGTTGTTGTCCAGCAGCTTGCCGGTCGCTTCGTCCAGGGTCTTGGCCAGGATCTTGGCTTTGGCGTTGCCCGACTTGAGGCCCAGTTCTTCGAACGACACGGCCAGGGCCAGGAACTCGCCCAGCGAATCCCAGCGCAGGTGGTTTTCTTCCACCAGCTGCTTGACGTGCTTAGGCGCGGAGCCGCCGGCGCCGGTTTCGTACATGCCGCCGCCCGCCATCAGCGGAACGATGGACAGCATCTTGGCCGAGGTGCCCAGTTCCAGGATCGGGAACAGGTCGGTCAGGTAGTCGCGCAGGATGTTGCCGGTCACCGAGATGGTGTCCAGGCCGCGCGAGACGCGCTCCAGGGTGTAACGCATGGCGCGGGTCTGCGACATGATCTGGATGTCCAGGCCGCTGGTGTCGTGCTCTTTCAGGTAGACCTGGACCTTCTTGATCACTTCCGCTTCGTGCGGACGGTAGGTGTCGAGCCAGAACACGGCCGGCATGCCGGAGTTGCGGGCGCGGTTGACGGCCAGCTTGACCCAGTCACGGATCGGCGCGTCTTTCACCTGGCACATGCGCCAGATGTCGCCTTCTTCCACGTTCTGGGTCAGCAGCACTTCGCCGGTGGCCAGGTCGGTGATGTTGGCAATGCCGGCTTCCTGCACTTCGAAGGTCTTGTCGTGCGAACCGTATTCTTCGGCTTGCTGCGCCATCAGGCCCACGTTCGGCACGGTGCCCATGGTCTTCGGATCGAAGTTGCCATGCCATTTGCAGAAGTTGATCATCTCCTGGTAAATGCGGGCGAAGGTGGACTCCGGCATGACTGCCTTGACGTCGGCGGTGCGGCCATCGGCGCCCCACATTTTGCCGCCAATGCGGATCATCGCAGGCATCGATGCGTCAACGATCACGTCGTTCGGCGAGTGGAAGTTGGTGATGCCTTTGGCCGAATCGACCATGGCCAGCTTCGGACGGTTTTCCAGGCAGGCGTGCAGGTCTTTCAGGACTTCGTCCTTCTGCGACGCTGGCAGCTTTTCGATTTTCTCGTACAGGTTGGCCATGCCGTTGTTGACGTTCACGCCCAGTTCTTCGAACAGCTTGGCGTGCTTCTCAAACGCTTGCTTGTAGAAGATGCGTACGCAGTGGCCGAACACGATCGGGTGCGACACCTTCATCATGGTCGCTTTCACGTGCAGCGAGAACATCACGCCGGTTTTGTAGGCGTCGTCGATTTCTTTTTCGTAGAACTCCAGCAGGGCCTTCTTCGACATGAACATGGAGTCGATGATTTCGCCGGCTTGCAGCGCGACCTTCGGTTTCAGGACGATGGTTTTGCCGGACTTGGTCAGCAGTTCCATCTTCACTTCGCGCGCTTTGTCCAGGGTCATGGACTTTTCGCCGTGGTAGAAGTCGCCGCCGTGCATGTGCGACACGTGGGTGCGCGATGCCTGGCTCCATTCGCCCATCGAGTGCGGGTTCTTGCGTGCGTATTCTTTCACTGCCTTCGGCGCGCGGCGGTCGGAGTTGCCTTCGCGCAGGACCGGGTTCACGGCGGAACCGATGCACTTGCCGTAGCGGGCTTTCAGTGCTTTTTCTTCTTCGGTCTTGGCATCTTCCGGGTAGTCCGGCAGCTTGTAGCCGGCGGCCTGCAGTTCACGGATGCAGGCGATCAACTGGGAGACGGAGGCCGAGATGTTCGGCAGTTTGATGATGTTGGTGTCCGGGTTCTGGGTCAGTGCGCCCAGGGTGGCCAGGTTGTCAGGGACTTTCTGTTCGTCGGTCAGCGCTTCCGGGAAGGCTGCCAGCACGCGGGCGGCGACCGAAATATCGCTGGTGACGACGTCAACGCCTGCCGGTGCCGCAAATTTTTGCACGATTGGCAGCAGGGAGTAGGTCGCCAGCAGAGGCGCCTCGTCGGTCAGGGTGTAAATGATTTTGGACTTTTCAGACATATGGATTCCCTCAAATGCGGATGATGTCCGCTTGGTATTCTTCCTGAGCTTGCCGGGTTCGGCGCGCTGCGGGCGGGTGGCAGGTAGGCGATCGCCTACGGGCTAAGTCGCATATTGTACTGCAACAGATGCATATAGGCATGGCCGAAACGGCAGCATTTTCATGCTGCACCGCACTTACGGACCGTGTCCCAAGTGCGGGTTGTGATCTCTTTACCAAAGGTTTTTTCGATCAGGCGCATGAAGGCGGGGCCGTCCGCGCCCGGCGCGTATTCGGAAAAGATGTCGTTGCCGAGTATGCCGAGCAGGCAGGCGCCATCCTGGGACTGCGGCAGCGGCGCCTTGGGCTGGGGCGTGCCGCGCATGAAGCTGACCACGCGCTTGGGCAGGCCGCTGGCGCCCAGGGCGGGGTAGGGGTCGTTGGCCAGCAAGTCCTGCAGGTGCTTCTGGGGTCGAACGATGGTCATGAAACTGCGCCCCAGCGCCTGTTGCATGGCGGCTTCGCATTGGCGCTCAATGCTGGCTTCGGGGGCCTTGCGGGTGTCAAAGGCGACGTTGCCGCTTGATAGGAGCGTCTTAACGTTGGAAAATCCAGCACTTTCAAAGGCGGCTTTCAGTTCCGGCATTTTGCAGTTCATGGGACTGACTCCGCGCAACAGGGCGATATAGCGAGGCATTGTGTTTCAGATAAGAGTTGAGCCGAAGGGATTATCGTTCGAAACGGACGGCGAAGCCAGCTTGCTGACTGCGGCGGCGCGTGCCGGGGTGCTGCTGCCCAGTTCTTGCCGCAATGGCACGTGCCGCACCTGTCTCTGCCGGGTGCGCAGCGGCAACACGCGCCACCTGATCGAGTGGCCGGGCCTGAGCCTGGAGGAGAAGCGGGAGGGTTATATCCTGCCGTGCGTGGCGGTGGCGACCTCAGACCTGGTGCTGGAGGTGCCGGCCGCCCGCAGGGGGGCGTGAAGTCCGAACAGTCGCTGCCCAGGGCATGCCACCTGACAATTTGCTTTCGAGAGTGGCTAAGTTTACGCCAAACTCTTAAAGGGGTTTCTCAATTCCCCCAGCTATTGCTATAGTAACCGTATTGCAATACAAAGACTTACCATGGCGACACGTCGAGACTTCCTACATACCCTGGCGGGCACTGCGTTGGCGGGCCTGCCGCTGATCGGCCGCACGGCGCAAGAGCCGGAGCCGCCGCCCGATATTTTCGACGCCCAAATGCTCGACCTCGACTTTTGGGTGAAACCACGCACGATTAGCGTGATCCGCCCGCAGAGCGGGGAGAAGGCGCGCCTGACGTACTGGAAGGATGGCGAGGTCATTGATGCCGCCTACCATGAGCTGTGCCATTTGCTGCGCGATGTGAATGGCAAGGAGACGGCGGCGATTGATCCCAAGTTGTTTGAGACGCTGTGGGGCGCGCAGGCGTTTGTGCAGCGCTTCGGGATTGAGAGTCCGGTGGAGATTTTGTCGGGGTACCGGACGCCGGCTTCCAATAAGAAGCTGATCGAGCAGGGCATTCCAGCGGCGCGCCAGTCGCTGCATATGACGGGGCGTGCGGCGGATATCCGGATTCCGAATCTGAATGCGGAGGTGCTGGGGAGTTTGGTGCGTAGTTTCCGGCAGGGTGGGGTGGGGTTCTATTACCGCCAAGGGCCGCGCGGGGGATGGATTCACGCGGATACGGGCTTGCAGCGGACTTGGAAGGGATAAGAACCGTTAAAACCGGAAAACCGGAAAACCAGGGTCCGACCCTAAGGGTCGTACCCTGGTTTTCCGGTTTTCCGGTTTTCCGGTTTTGCGGTTTTGCGGTTTTCCGGTTTCCCTATTTCCCCGGTTCTAGTGGTAGTAGTAAGCCTGCGTCGGCACCGCATCCGTCCGCGCCGCGCGCTCGGCCTCCAGATCCACCTTGTGATCCCACCAGATATTCCACCCCTTGCGCTGGTCCTCCACCAGCTCCGGGTGCTCTCGCAGCAGTTCGCCGAAGAAGCACTCAAACTCAGATACATATGCGTTTACTTTCATACGACCTCCCGGGGATTCGGTTAAACTCCTGAGCCATGTTGAACGATGATAACGATGCGGCCAAGCCGCGCTTTCGCCCGGTGCCGTGGACGGCACTGGAAACACCCCAGGATGTGGAGCTATGGATTGCCGAGCATGACCTGGCATTGAAGGAACACGTCGGCAAGCAGGAAACCGGCTATGGCGTGTGCTTCAGCCTGGCCGAGGGCGGCGAAATCTATATGCAGACCACCGAGGGCGCCGTTATCCTCGATGTTACGCCAGAAGCCGATTGGGTGGAGCCGCTCTTGTGCGCGGTCTCCGGCATGGAGCCGCCCAAGGGCAGCCTGTGGGCCCTGCCGGAAGATAAGCTGGTCCAGCTGATCCTGGGCCTGTCGACCCTGATCGCCAGCACCACCCTTGTCGTCGGCCACCAATTCGGCCGCCGCCGTTCCTACTAGAAGGATTCCTGATGCGCAAACCACTCCTCGCCCTCCTGCTGGCCGTTACCGCGCTGCACGCCAGTGCTGCCGACCTGCTGCAAACCGTCAAGGCGCGCGGCACGCTGAAAGTGGCCATGGAAGGCGTTTATCCGCCGTTCAATTTCAAGGAAAAGAATGGCGAACTGGCGGGCTACGATGTGGACGTGGCGCGCCTGGTGGCCGGCAAGCTGGGCTTGAAGCCGGAGTTCGTGACCACGGAGTGGGCCTCGATCCTGGCCGGCCTGGCCAGCAATAAATATGACGTGATCATTTCCCAGGTCGGCATCAACCCCAAGCGTGAACAGGTGTTCGACTTCAGCACTCCGTACATCTATTCCTCGCCCATGCTGATCGTGCGCAAGGACGACAAGAACAACTGGACCGCGCTGGAACAACTGAAGGGCAAGCGCGTCGGCGCCGGCCAGGGCAGCGTGTACGAGATGCAGCTGAAAGCGGTGCCGGGCATCGATGTCAAAGGCTATCCCGGCGCGCCGGAAAACCTGCAGGACCTGGCGCTGGGCCGCATCGACGCCGCCCTGAACGACAGCCTGATGACGGCCTACCTGCTGAAAACCACCAAGCTGCCGATCAAGCCGGGCGCGCGCGTGGGCAGCCTGGAGCGCATGGGCATCCCGTTCCAGAAGGGTAATCCGCAGTTCAAGGCGGCCATCAATAAGGCCCTGGCGGATGCGGCGGCCGACGGCAGCCTGAAGGCCATCTCCCTCAAATGGTTCGGGACTGACGTCAGCAAGGCGCCCTGAGCATGGAGTGGCTGGACCTGCTGCGCGAAGCGGCGCCGGTGATGTTGAGGGGCGCCGGCTATACCCTGGTGTTCGCGGTGGCAGCGATGGTGGGCGGGCTGGTGATCGGTTTCCCGGCAGCGGTCATGCGCATCCTGCCGTGGAAGTGGCTGCGCTGGCCGGCCAATGTGTACGTCAGCCTGATGCGCGGCACGCCGCTGCTGGTGCAGATGTTCGTCATTTACTACGGCCTGCCATCGGTCGGGATTGAATTCACCCCGGTCACGGCCGGCATCCTGGCGCTCAGCCTGAATTCGGGCGCCTACCTGTCGGAAAGCCTGCGCGGCGCCATCCTGTCGATCCCGAGAGGCCAGTGGGCGGCCAGTCACAGCCTGGGCATGGGCTACGGCCAGACCCTGCGCTATGTGGTCATGCCGCAGGCGCTGCGGGTCGCGGTACCCTCCATGAGCAACACCCTGATCAGTTTGATCAAGGACACCTCCCTGGTTTCCGTCATCACCATGACCGAGCTCATGCTGGCCACCAAGGAAGTCATTGCCACCACCTTCCAACCCTTGCCGCTTTACCTGGCGGCAGCCGTGATCTACTGGATTCTCAGCCTGATTTTCGAGCAATTACAACGGTTTGCCGAGCAGCGCCTGAACCGTTCCCAGCGCCAAAGTTAGCTGCTCGACATTGTCACAAGGGCATGCTAGGCTGGATGCCATGGAAAAAGACCAGCGTGCCATAGAGGCGGAGCAGTCCACCGCCATCCGCTCTGCCGTCCCTGGATTGGCGGGCCCGGACCATCTCTTGCCCGGCGAAGCCATGCTGGCCGCCATCGGCGGCACACCGGCCGCGCATTATTCCAACGGCAGCAGCGACGCGGGCTATATCCGCGAGCAGGATTATTTCAACGACCTCTACTTGCTGGCCCCGGTCGGCTACTTCGTGCTGGCCAGCGACACCACGGTCTTGCAGATGAACCTGGTCGGCGCCGATTTGCTTGGCCTGCCGCGCAGCAATCCGGACGCGGTTCCCTTCCGCCAGTTCATCGCCCAGCGTTTCAGCGCTGATTTCGATGCCTTCGTCAGCAATTGCCTGTCCAGCGGCGAGCCGCAGCGCATGTCGCTGCAAATGACGCGCGGACGGGGCGACCGTGGCTTCGCCGTCACCTTGCTGGGCAGCGGGGGCGGCGACGCGGCGCAGTTCCGCGTGGTGCTGGAACTGGCCGAAGGCAAGCTGGCCGCCCTGGAAAAGAGCGAGGAACGCTTCCGCCGCATCGTGCACAGCGCGGAGGAGGGTATCTGGGAAATCGATGCCAGTGCGCGCACCAGCTTCGTCAACCCCAAGATGGCGGCGCTGCTCGGCTACTCGATCGAAGAGATGCTGGAGCAGCCGCTGGTGGCCTTCATGGACGACGAGGGGCGCTCGCTGCTCGAACGCAATATCGCACGCCGCCAGCAAGGCGTGGCGGAACGCCACGAATTCAAGTTCATCCGCAAGAATGGCAGCGAGATGTGGGCCACCCTGGCCACCAACCCGATTTTCGACGCCGACGGTAGCTACCTGGGCGCGCTGGCGCTGGTGAGCGACATCACCGAGCGGCGCCAGTCGACCGAGCTGATGTGGCACCAAGCCAATTACGACGCGTTGACGGCCCTGCCCAACCGCAATATGTTCCAGGACCGGCTCTCGCAGGAGATGAAGAAGGCGCGGCGCGACGGCCTGTTCCTGGCGCTGCTGTTCATCGACCTCGACCAGTTCAAGGAAATCAACGACCGCTTCGGCCACGAAATGGGCGACGCGCTGCTGGTGGAAGCGGCCGCCCGCATTGGCGCCTGCGTGCGCGCGTCCGACACCCTGGCGCGCCTGGGCGGCGACGAATTCGTGGTGATCCTACCCGGCCTCGACCAGGTGACCAGTGCCGAGCGCGTGGCACAGCAAATCATCGCCGCCCTGAACCGGCCCTTCCAACTGGGGAGTAACAGCGGTTCGGTCTCGGCCAGCATCGGCATCGCCCTGCATCCCTCCGACGCCAGCGACCCCGAACACTTGTTGCGCAATGCCGACCAGGCCATGTACGCCGCCAAGAACGCCGGCCGCAACCGCTACAGCTACTTCACGCCCGACATGCAGGCCGCCGCCCAACTGCGCCTGCGCCTGACGCGCGACTTGCAGATGGCCGTCGCCAACCAGCAATTCGAGCTGCACTACCAGCCCATCGTCAACCTGCGCACCGGCAGTATTGAGCGCGCCGAGGCGCTGCTGCGCTGGCGCCATCCCGAACGCGGCTTGCTGAACCCGGGCGAGTTCATCGGCAGCGCCGAAGCGAGCGGCGTCATCCTGGAGATTGGCGACTGGGTGTTCCGCAGCGCCGCCGACCAGGCCAAGCGCTGGCAGGAAGAGCTGGGGCGCCCGTTCCAGATCAGCGTCAACCAGTCGCCGGTGCAATTCCGCTCCGGCCAGCAATTCTTCGAAGAATGGATGCACTACGTCGAGCGCCTGCAGTTGGCGCCGCGCAGCATCGTCATCGAGATTACGGAACGCCTGTTGCTCGACCACAGTGGCCCGGTGGTGGAACGGCTCAGCCAGTTCAAATCCATGGGCCTGCAAGTCGCGCTGGACGATTTCGGCACCGGTCACTCGGTGCTGGCCCACCTCAAGAAATTCGACATCGACTACCTCAAAATCGACCGCAGCTTCGTGATGGACCTGGCCGGCGACAGCGGCGACCTTGCTTTATGTGAAGGCATCATCGTCATGGCCCACAAGCTCGGCCTGAAAGTAGTGGCCGAAGGCGTCGAAACCGAGACCCAGCTCGCCCTCCTGAAAGCCGCCGGCTGCGACTACGCCCAGGGCTACGTCTACGCCCACCCCATGCCCCCCGCCCAGCTCACCGCCATGGCGAAAAATTCGGGGTCAGGTCTGGCAATCGGACAAATTTCCGACCCACAATTGCGTTAACGCAAAACGAGAGGGCGGGCGTGTGCGCAAACTGGTCGCATGAGCCGACCATTACGATTTGAGTTCCCGGGAGCGCTGTACCATGTGACTTCACGTGGCGAGCGGCGCGGCAATATTTTCCTGTCGGATGAGGACCGCCTGGTCTGGTTGGCCTTGCTGGCGGAGACTTGCCGGCGCTTTCAGTTCGTCGTGCATGCCTACTGCCTGATGGGCAACCATTACCACCTGGTGCTGACCACTGCGGAAGGGCGCCTGGCGCAGGGCATGCGCTTCCTGAATGCCACATACTCGCAGTACTTCAATCGCAAGCATCGCCTGGTTGGGCATGTGTTCCAGGGGCGCTATAAAGCCATTCTTTGCCAGCGCGAAACGTACCTGCAAGAACTGGCGCGGTATGTTGTGTTGAACCCGATCCGGGCCGGCCTGGTGCCGCATCCGCTGGATTGGGCGTGGAGCAGCTACCGTGCCACGGTCGGGGTGCATGATGCGCCGGGCTGGCTGGACATCGCCACGGTGCTGGCCTTGTTTGGCGCGGAGGAAGAGGGGGCGATCGTCGAGTACAAAGCGTTCGTTATGGCGGGGATTGGCGGTCAAAGCCCGCTCAAGAATGTCAGCTGCCAGTTGCTGCTGGGGGATGAGGCGTTCTGCCAGGATTTGGGCCAGCAGCGTGACGCGGTGGTGTTGCTTGAAATTAGCCGCATTCAGCGCCAGGCGGTGGTGCCGCCCTTGCATGAATTCTTTGCCAACGGCACCAGTCCGAAGCTGGGTATGGCGCGGGCGTATCTTTCCCTTGGCTATTCAATGGCCGCGATTGCGCGCCATCAAAATGTGTCCGTGAAAACAGTTAGCCGCGCCGTAAAAGAACATCAAAAACAGGCTGGCCGTATTGATCCGGATCAAAGCTAGTGTGTCGGTGTCCGATTGCCAGACCTGACCCCGAATTTAGCTGAGGCGGAGGAGGGAGACGACGCGGTCGCGGTTGATGCCGACCAGGGCGGAGGTGAGGGAGACCAGGGCGCCGTAGCCGGGCTCGTTGGCGACGTTGGCGAATACTTCGGCCATCTGGCCCATGCCGGCCACTTCAATTTCGGGCAGGTCGATTTTGGCGCGCTGGGCGGCCATGGCGAGCTCTTGCCGCACTTTCGACAGGGCGGCTTCGACGTGGGCCAGCGCTTGCGTAACTTGTTGCAGCGTGGCGCGCATGGCTTCGATGTCGCTGGCGCCCCAGCCTTCGGGCATCATGACCGGGGCTTCGGCTTCGGCTTTCAGGCGGTTCAACTGGCCGGCGGGGAAGCGGATGCCGCTGCCCTGGATGGCGAGCGATTCGCGCAGGGCGGGCCAGGCGCTTTCCGGGGCGGCGAACACCAGTTCGCCATCCTTGTTGACGCTGACGCGCACCCCGGCCGGGGCCAGCGCCTGGTCAAAGCGGGCCACGATCTCGGCGTCGCTCAGGCCGGGCGTCAGGTGCACCGAGCGCAGGCCGTTGGTGCCGCCGCCAAGCGCGATGGCGAGCGTTTCGCGGGCGCCGTTGCGCAGGTTGGCCAGGGTCATGCCGCGCACGCTGAAGCGCTGCACGGACGGTTCATTCGAGTAGTTGAGCTGGGCGTCCAGCGTGCCGCCGGAGGCTTGGGCGCGGTTGCGCCAGGTGTCGCTGAACTGGCGCACGCGCTGCTCAATCTGGCCGTCGCGCATCTGGCGCGTGGCGAGCTTGGCGGCAATGTCGCTCTTCAGGGCGCGCAGTTGGGCGGCGCTTTGTTCGAGGAAGTCGATCGCTTGCTGGGCGCCGGAGACGTCGTTCTGCAGCGGGGCGTCGATATGGCTCAGGCCGCGGCGCAGGGGGGCGGGCGCGGCGCTGGTGCCGGCGCTTTGCTCGAGGGCGGCGCCCGCGTCGGCCAGCGCCGGGTCGGCCGGGTTCGCACCGGGATTAGCGGTGGGACGGGCGGCGTGGCCGGTTGTACTGGGGCGCTGGGCGATTTCCATGATGTTTACAGTACGTTGAACAGCGACAGGTTATTGACTTTCGAATACGCCTGGTAAGTGGCTTGCAAGGCGTTATTGTAACCAGTCAGCTGGGTCGCTGCGAGGCCGTAATCCAATTTGGCGATGTCGCTGATCGCCATGCGGTTCGACAGGCTGACGCTGGCGTGGTTGCTGGCCAGGGTGTCCATCACGTTTTGCGAGCCGCCAAACTGGGCGATCTTGCCGGAGATGAGGTTGAGCGTGCTGTCGGTGCCGTCCAGGGCGGTACGCAGGGCGGCTTTCAGGGCCGGGTCGCCCGGGTTGACTGTGGGCTGGCCCAGCATGTCGATGGCGATGTCGAGCTGGTTCAGATAGTCCTGCATGCCGTCCACCGTGACGTTGGCGGGCTGGGTGATGCCGTTGCCGACCACCACTTCCTGCACGCCGTTGTTGCCGGTGAAGCTGTAACGGGAGCCGGGCGGCTGGCCGTTGTCGACGGTCAGGGCCTGGGTCGAGGTCAGGGTGCCGGAGAAGATGAACTTGCCTTCCTGGTCCAGCGTGTTGCTGTTGAAGTAGAGCGAGTCGCGCAGGGACACCAGACTGTTGACCATGGCGTTCAGGTCGTCCGGCGTGTTGGAGCCATCCGAGGCCCATACAAACAAGTCGCGCGCGGCGCCCATGTCGTTCACCATGGACGTGAGGAAGGTTTCGTTCTTCGACAGGCGTACTTTCACGGCGTCGATGTTTTCCACGTACTGGCTGACGATATTCTCTTCGCGGCGCAGGCGCGACAGGCGCACGGTGGCAATCGGTTCGTCGGAGGGTACCTGGATCTTGTTGCCGGTGGCCATCTGCTCGGTCAACTTGGCGATCATGGTCTGGTTGATCGTCAGCGAGCGGTTCATCGACGCCTGGAACTGGTTGGTGGCGATTCGCATCATGGTGCTTTACCTCAGAACAGCGCCAGCGTGGCGTCGAACAATTCATTGGCCACGGCGATCACTTTCATGTTCGCCTGGTACATATTCTGGAACTCCACCAGGTTGATCGCTTCTTCGTCCTTGTTGACGGAGCTGGTGGCGGCCCAGTCGTCTTCCGACTGTTGGCGGATGGTGGTGGCGGTTTCCAGCAGCGACAGGTTCTGGCCGCTGTCGATGCCGAGCTTGCCCACCAGCTGGGTGTCGGCGTCGCCGATCAGGACCGAGCCGATCGAGGCCAGGTTGATGGACTGGCCCTTGATGCCGATCAGCGCTTGCAGGTTGCCGCTGTTGCCCGGTTCGCCGGCTGCGGCGGAGAAGGCCAGGTCGGCGGCGACGATGCCGGGGGTGATGTTGAGGATGCCGCCGGCGCCGGTGGCGTTGAAGGCGAACAGGTCGGTGCCGGCGCTGCCGTCGGGTTTGAAGCCGGCTTGCAGTTGCGTGTTGACCTTGGCCGCCAACTGGTCGGCCATGTCCACCAGCGATTGCTGCAGCGGGTTCAGGATGTTCTTTTCGTAGTCGCCGATGCCACCCAGTTGGCCGCCGATCTTGGTGTCGTCCAGGCCGAAGACGGATTTGGCGAAGGTCAGTTCCAGCTTGGGCGTGCCGCTGGCGGTGTTCATGGCCAGGGTGCCGGCCAGGTTGCCAGCTACCAGGGGCTGGCCGCTGCGCAGGGAGACGCTGCGGGTGCCGTCGGGTTGTTCCAGCACTTCGACCGCGACCAGGTTGGCCAGGGCGTCGATCGCCTGGTCGCGCTCGTCCACCAGGCCGGAGGTGTTGGTGCCGAGCGAGCCGGCTTCGGTGATGCGCTGGTTCAGGCGCGCGATATTGGCGCTCAGGGTGTTTAGCTGCGGCAGCATGGCGTCGCGCTGCTGGGAAATCGAAATTTGCTGCTGGCGCGTAACGTTGTAAATACTGTTGAACGATTGCGCCATGGCGTTGGCGGCGGTCACCACCTGCTGGCGCAGCGGGGACGAGACCGGGTCCACGCCGGCCGCGTTCAGGGCGCGGAAGAATTGGTCGACGCCGTTCGACAGGCTGGTCTGCTCGTCGCCCATGACGCGTTCGAGCTGGGTGAAATACGGTTGCGACTGGGTGCGCTGGCCGAGGTCGGAATGGGCGCGCCACAGTTGCTGACTCTTATAGGAGTCGGAGAAGCGGATCAGCTTGCTCACCTCGACACCGAAGCCGGCGCCATAGGTGCCGGTGGCGGGCGCCACGGCGGTCAGGATCACGCCCTGGCGGGTGTAGCCCTTGGTTTGCAAGTTTGCAATGTTCTGGCTGGTCGTGTTCAGGGCCGCCTGGGCTGCCAACGAACCGGACAGTGCATTGTTAATTATCGACATGGTGGATCTTCCCTTTGGTTAGGCCGTTGCTCTAAGGCATCTTTGACCCGTTAACGTGTAAAGGCGACCGCGCCATGGATTGGATTAAGCGTCGGTCGGATTTTTCTTGGAAATAACTGGAATTTCCGGCGGGGAAACCGGAGCGGGGGGCAATAGCTGGCGCAAAATGGCGTCGGCAACACCGAAGGCGCGCCGGTTGGCGAGCTGGTCAGCAACCTGGTTGTCGGCCATGTCCAGCATGTCGCTGTTGATCGAGTCTTTGTAGAAACTGTCGTCGCCGGCCATGGCCTTGGTGGCGTCGCGCATCTTGTGCAAGGTCTGGGCGATGAAGAAGCTCTCAAACTTGACGGCGGCCTCGGTGGCCTTGGCGCGGTAGCGCGCCTCGTCGGTTTGCGCGGCGGGCGCGGCCTGGCCCGGCTTGGACTCCGCAGGGGAGGCGATGTCGAGCTTGCGCACGGGCAGGGGAGCGAAGCGGCTATCCATCAGATCACCACCAGTTCGCCTTCGATGGCGCCGGCCTGGTCCAGCGCTTGCAGGATGGCCATGATGTCGTCCGGCGTCGCGCCCAGGCTGTTGACCACGTCGATAATCGCTTGCAGCTTGGCGCCGGCCGGCCATTTGAACATTTGCGGCTTGGCTTCGTCGACCGACACCGCCGATTGCGGGGTGGCGGTGGTCTGGCCCTGGCTGAACGGCTGCGGCTGGCTGACCTTGGTGCTTTCGGAAATTACCACTTTGAGCGAACCGTGGGTGACGGCGGCGGCTTTCACGCGCAGGCCGTCGGCGATCACCACGGTGCCGGTGCGCGAGTTGAACACCACCCGTGGGTTTTCCGCGCCGGTTTCGATCGGCAGCGCTTCCAGCTTGGCCATGAAGGCCACGCGCTGGGTCGGGTTTTCCGGCGCGATCACGTCGATGCCGGTGCCGTCGGCGGTGCTGGCGATGTCGCCGAACTTGCGGTTGATCGCTTCCACGATATTGGTGGCGGTCTGGAAATTGGGCTGCTTCAGCGACAGGTGGACGCTGGGCCTGCTGGCGAAGTCGCTGGCGATTTCGCGTTCGATCACGGCGCCATTAGGAATGCGGCCGGCGGTCGGGGTGTTGACGGTGACGGAGGAGCCGCTCTTGCCGGAGGCTGATAAGCCGCCCACCACCACATTGCCTTGCGCCAGGGCGTAGACTTCATTGTCGGCGGCCTTGAGCGGGGTCAGCAGCAGGGCGCCGCCGCGCAGGCTTTTGGCATCGCCCAGGGAGGAGACGGTGATGTCGATCGGCTGGCCGCGGCGGTAGCCGGGCGGGAACACGGCCGAGACCATGACGGCGGCCACGTTCTTGCTTTTGGAATCGGCGCCGTCGGGCAGTTTGACGCCGAATTGTTTTAGCATATTCACGACCGATTGGCTGGCGAACTTGACCTGGGTCGAGTCGCCGGAGCCGTTCAGGCCGACCACCAGGCCGTAACCGACCAGCGGGTTGTCGCGCACGCCTTCGATGGCGACCAGGTTGCGTAGTTGCGGCGCGGCGCTGGCGGGCAGGGCGAGGGCCAGGAGCAAGGTGGCTGCAAACCGGGAAACCAGGGTACGGCCCGAAGGGCCGGACCCCGGTTTCCCGGTTTTAACGGTTTGAAAGCCAAACATAAACATCACCTCAGAAAGGCATAAATGGGCCGAGGAAGAAGCGCGTCAGCCAGCCCGGGGTATTGGTTTCCGCCAGCGAACCCTGCGCACCATACGCAATACGCGCATTGGCGATGCGCTGCGAGGACACCTGGTTGTTGGCGTCGATATCGGCCGCGCGCAGGAAGCCGCGCAGGCGCACGAATTCTTCGCCCTGGTTCAAGGTCAGTACTTTCTCTCCCGCTACTTTCAGCAGGCCGTTCGGCATCACTTCCTGCACGATCACCGTGATGGCGCCGCTCAGGGCATTCTGCTGGGTGCTGGAGGCGTCGCCCTGGAAGGCGCGCTGGGCGCTAATGTCGATGCCGGCTTTCGGGAAGGTCTTGCCGAGCAGGCTCGGTGGTGCGATGCCGACGCTGGAATCCTTGGCCATGGTGGTGCCGGCGCTCTTGGACGCTTGCGTGGTTTCCTGCAGGATCACGGTGACGATGTCGCCGACGCGGAAGGCGCGGCTGTCCGAGGTCAGCGACATGCCGCTGTCCGGATTGAAAACGCCGCCCGAAGTGCCGCGCGGCAAGCCGCTGCGCGCCAGGGCGGGCGCGTCGTCGAAGGGCGCCGGGCGCACCTGCGGCTGGAGGGCATTGCAGCCCGCCAGCAACAGCAGCGCCAGCGCGGGCAGGGCGAGTTTCATCAGCGTGCAGCCTGGGCCAGGTATTGCAGCATATTATCCGCTGCTGTCAAAACTTTGGTGTTCATTTCGTAGGTGCGCTGGGCGGCGATCATGTCCACCATCTCCTCCACCACCTGCACGTTGGAGCCTTCCAGCGCGCCCTGCTTGAGCTTGCCGTACTGGGCGTCGCCGGGGCGGCCTTCGGTCGGGGCGCCGGAGGCCGGGGTTTCGGCGAACAGGTTTTCACCCAGGGCTTGCAGGCCGGTCGGGTTGATGAAGGAGGTCAGGGTCAGTTGGCCCAGCTCGGTCGGCGCGGTGTTGCCCGGGATATTGGCCGAGACGGTGCCGTTTTCACCAATGGTGATGGAGGTGGCATTGGCCGGCACGGTGATCTGCGGCACCAGCGGCAGGCCGGAGGCATTCACCAGCACGCCGTTGGCGTCGATCTGCAACTGGCCGGCGCGGGTGTAGGCCGGTTCGCCGCTCGGGCGGCGCACTTGCAGGAAGCCGTTGCCCATCACCGCCACGTCGAGCGCGTTGTTGGTGGTTTGCAGGGTGCCGGTGGTGAAAATCTTCTGGGTGCCGACCAGGTGGGTACCGTTACCCATCTGCACGCCGGACGGCGCCAGGGTGTTGTTGTCGGCACGCTGGGCGCCCGGCTGCTGGTCGATCGAGTAGAACAGGTCCTCGAACACCACGCGGTCGCGCTTGAAGCCGACGGTGTTGGCGTTGGCCAGGTTGTTGGCGATGGCTTGCAGTTTGGCGTCTTGCGCCTGCACGCCGGTCTTGCTGATCCACATTGCTGGATTCATTGGTTTCTCC
The DNA here is from genome assembly GCA_046523935.1 of Massilia sp. SR12. Lineage (GTDB taxonomy): Bacteria > Pseudomonadota > Gammaproteobacteria > Burkholderiales > Burkholderiaceae_D > Rugamonas. The sequence continues at coordinate 759,106 of CP159586.1, forward strand.
TGGTTAGCCGCTAATCAGCTTGTTGCCGATCTCGTTCATGGAGTCGGCGGCTTTGAACAATTTCATCTGGATTTCGAAGGTGCGGTTCAGGCTCATGGTGGCCACCATCTCTTCGATGGCGGACACGTTGGCGCCTTCCAGGTGGCCGGCTTTGACCTGCACCGTGGCATCGGTCGCCAGCGCCTGGCCGTCGCGCGCCACCAGCAGGCCCGCCTCATTCTTGGTCATCTCGGACGCTTCGCCGCGCACCAGGCGCAGCTTGTCGATCACCTGCAACTGGGCGTCGGCGCCCGGGCCCAGGATCGAGACGGTGCCATCCTGGCCAATTTCCACCTTGCGGTGGATCGGCAGGGTGATCGGGCCGCCTTCACCCAGCAACTGCATGCCGTTGACAGTCATATTGCCGTCGGCATCCAGGGTGATGGCGCCGGCGCGGGTGTAGCCTTCGCCGGTCGGGCCTTGCACGGTGAAGTAGCCGGGCCCGGAAATCGCCACGTCCAGCTCGCGCCCGGTGCCGCGCAGGGCGCCCTGGCGGTCGGTGATGGCGTTGGCCTGCAGTTGCGACATGTGGCGGTCGTCGTAGCCATAGCCGGGCAGCTTGGCCGACTGCGCCAGCTCCAGGTTGGCGCGGAAGCCGTTGGTGTCGAGGTTGGCGAGGTTGTTGGCGTGCACCTGCTGGCCACGCATGGCCCGCTCGGCACCGCTCATCGCCGTATAAATCAAGGCATCCATTCAGTCCGCCTTTACAGGGCCTGCATCAGCGATTGCAGCATCTGGTTCTCCGCCGTGATCACTTTGGAGTTGGCCTGGTAGTTACGCTGCGCGGTCATCAAGCCCACCAGTTCGGCGGTGATGTCGACGTTGGAGGTTTCCAGCGAGGCGACGGTCAGCGCGCCAGCCACGCCCTTGCCTGGTTCCGAGTAGTTCGGCGTGCCGGACTGCACGTTGGCGGTCCAGCTGGTTTCATTGGTCGGCGTCAGCGCGTCTTCGTTCGGGAAGGTGGCCAGGGTGATGCGGGCGATGGCCTGCTTTTCACCGTTGGAGTACTTGGCTACGACATTGCCTTCCTGGTCCAGTTCGACACCCACGTAGCTGCCGGCGGCGTAGCCGTCGGCGCTGTTGGTCGAGGTGGTCGATTCGCCTTTCTGGAAGGTGGTGCCGGTGTAGTCCAGGTCGATCGTCAGTTCGGCGGCCGGGGCCGGGGTGAAGGTCAGGGTGTTGAGGAAGACTTTGTCTGGCACGCCATTGGCGTCGGTGTCTTCCGCCAGCTTGCCTTCCGGGGTGAACTCCAGCACGTAGCCCGAGCCACTTGCGCCCAGGTCGGTGCCGTCAACCGCCACATAGACGGTCACCATCAAGTCGTCCGGCGACGCGTTTTTGACGAAGTACTGGGTGACGGTGTGCTCCTTGCCCAGCGAATCATGCACCACGGTGACTTTGGACATGTTGTACATGTTCGCGTCCGGCACCTGGATGTTGTTGGGGTCGGTGGCATCCGGCAACTTGGACGTAATGTCGCCGGTTGGCGGCACCCAAGCGGCTGACAGGTTGGCGACAAAGGCGATATTGTCGGTGGCTTTGGCGCCCAACTGGTTGGTCGGCACTTTGATGTCGCCCATCGGGCCGGCCACCAGGCTTGGCGGGGTCAGGCCAAAGCCCTGCACGCGGTGGCCGGCGCTGTTGACCAGGAAATCGGTGGCATCCTTGGTGAAGATGCCGACGCGGCTGTAGTTGGTCTGGCCGGTCAGGTCCTTGGTGACGAAGAAGCCGCGGCCGTTGATCAGGGCGTCGAGGCCGCGGTTGGTGGCCTGGATGCCGCCGTTCTGGCCGATCGACTGGGTGGTCGAGCCGATGTGGACACCGGTCGGCTGGGCGCCGGCATGCAGCGAGGCGAAATTGGCACGGCTGGACTTGAAGCCGTAGGTCCCGGCGTTGGCGATATTGTTGGAAATCGTGCCCAGTTGCTGGTTGATGGCCTGGATGCCGGACAAAGCGATATCGAAACTCATGGCGGGGACCTTTCGTTAAATAACAGAAGTCGGGCTTTTGGCCCGGAATGCGGTAATGGCCGCAGGCGGTACTTCGCCCACGGTATCAATCAGGAGCGACATGCTGCCGCCGGTGCCGAGCTGGACGCTTTCGAGGCGGCCCTGCACCGCCAGCGGCACGGTCGGGTTGGCTTCGCTGGCGACGCGCATGGTGTAGCTGCCCTTCGGCAGGCCGAGCTTGACCGGGTCGATCACGAATTCATGCGTACCGGCCGGCAGGGTGCCGAGCGGGATCTCGTACTGCTGGCCGCCGACACCGGTCAGCACCAGGGTGGTCTTGGCCGAGGCGCTGCTCAACGTGGCGGCGCCGAGCACCTTGGCGCCGTCGAGATTCACGCTATTGGTTTGCACCATGACGTCGGAACCGACTTGTGCGCCCATCGCCAGCACCTGCATCGACTGCAGCACGGAGGCGTTGGCCGAGGTCAGGTTGGCCAGGTTCTGCAGCGCTTCGGTCTGCGACAACTGGGTCAGCTGCTGGACGAACTGGGCCGGGTCTTGCGGCGACAGCGGGTCCTGGTTGCGGATCTGCGCCACCAGCAGTTTGGTGAACATGTCGCGGCCCTCGTTGGAGGCGCCATTGAGCGCGACGCCGGTGGCGTTGGCGCCTTGTCCGGCCGCGTTGGTGAACAGGTTGGTTTCCATCAGAGTTCGCCCAATTTCAGCAGGGAAGCCTGCATGCCGCGAATGCGGCCCAGCACTTCCACATTGGTTTCAAAAGCGCGCGAGGCCGACATCATGTCGGTCATCTCGGCCACCTGGTTGACGTTCGGGTAGAACACCATGCCCTCGGTATTGGCCAGCGGGTTGCCCGGGTCGTAGACCTTGCGCAGCGGCTCGGCCGATTCGACCACGTCCAGTACCTGCACGCGGCCGCCGGCCGATGCGTCCAGGTTGTCGTTCATCACTGCCGCGAATACCGGCTTGCGGGCGCGATAGGTTTCGTTCTCGCTGCCGGCCACCGAGTCGGCATTGGCCAGGTTGGAGGCGACGGTGTTCAGGCGAACTGTCTGCGCGGCCATGGCCGAACCGGCGATTTGCGCAATGTCTTTAAAGCTCATGGGTCTCCCCTTGGATTGCTGGTCGTTACTGTCGTTATTGGCCGTTGATGGCCTTGGCCAGCCCGCGCAACTTCATGTTGATGAAGGTCAGGCTGGTGGCGAAATCGGTCGCGTTCTGCGAGAAGGCGGCTTGCTCCACGCCGATTTCGACGGTGTTGCCGTCGCCAGTCGGGTGGTAGGGCACGCGGAATTTGGTCTCGCCGTCACCGTCGAGGATGGGCTCACCGGCGGCTTCCGCTTCGACGCGCGCCAGCGACTCCTTGAAGTCAATATCCTGGGCCGCAAAGCCGGGTGTGTTCTCGTTGGCGATATTGGACGCGAGGATACGGGTACGCTGCGCACGCAAATCGAGTGCGTCGGCGTGCAGGCCTAGCGCGTCTTTGAAATTAATGGCCATTGTTACTCCCCTCTGGTAATGTCCCAGCGAAATTACATACTAAAGGTATTGCCCATGTCCAACAATCCCATTGTACAGCTTTTCCATGCATTGTTGCTTATGGGAATCACAACTAGTTCAGTAGCAAGCGCTTCACAAGTAGAAGATCTGTTGAGCAAGGTGCAAGAAGCTGCGAAAAATCAATTGCAAAGCCATTCAGAAAGCCTGCATTGGCTGGAACCGAAGTTCGAACTTGAGGTCGTGCGCAATAACCGTGTTATCCCGCCTTGTCCCTCTGGGGCGCGGGTCGAAACGCTGGATCCGCGCGGCATCGGGCGCATGCGTTTCGTTGCCGTTTGCCCAAGCTTGCAAAGTTGGCGTTTTGAGTTCATGGTGCGCGCCAAGGTGTCGGCAAAGGTTGCTGTAGCAGCTAATGATTTAACTGCTGGCAAAATTCTGTCGCCTTTAGACTTGTTGCACGTGCGCCACGACATAACGCTAATTCCTGACACTTTTTCCAACTTAAGTGAAGTCGATGGCATGGCGGCGCGGCGCACCATCCGCAATGGCGAAATCCTGCGCCAGAATATGCTGGCGGCGCCGCAACTGGTGAAGCGCGGCGACCAGGTGCGCATCGTCGCGCGCCATGAAAATATCGAGGTGACGATGACGGGTGAGGCGCTGGATAACGGTGTGCGCGGGGCCATGATTCGCGTCAAGAACAGCAGCGGCACCCTGATACGGGCGCGTGTTACCGAGGCGGGGACAGTGGAGCCAGCGGACTTGCCTTGATGCTGGCGGCGACCCGCGTAAGCTTGTCGGCGTAGGCCGGGTCGGTGGCGTAGCCGCCGGCCTGCAGGGCGCGCGCGAAGGCTTGCGCGTCGCTGCCGGTGTTGAGGGCGCGCTGGTAGCGCGGGTTGTCCAACAGCAGTCCGGCGTAGTCGTTGAAGGAGCCGGCCAGGTCGCCGTAGCCACGGAAGCTTTCCTTGCGCGCGACCGGCGCGCCGTCCTCCACTTCCAGCGTGGACAGGGCCTGCACCGCGCCTTGCCAGTTGCCGCCAGCCTTGATGCCGAACATATTGTTGCCGGGGGCGTGACGGCCCCAGCCCGATTCCAGGGCCGCGTGGGCGGCCACCAGTTCCGGCGCCACGCCGAGACGCGCGGCGGCGGCTTCGGCATGCGGGCGGATCGCTTGCAGGAAGGCTTGCTGGGCTTCTTCGCTCACATGGCTGTCTGCGCTGCCGCCAATGGCGCGCGCGGCCAGGCGGGCGCGCAAGGCGGCGCCGTCGGCGTTCAGGGCACTGCCGGCGCTGGGCGCCTCGGCTGTGGGCGCGTCGGCGGCGGCGATGTAGCGCGCGATGTCGGCGTGCACCTGGCGGAAGGTGGCGGCGTTGCTGCTGACGGCGAACGCGGCGGCGGTGGCCGTGGTGCCGACCGTGGCCCGGGTCGGGGCCGTGGCCTGGGTGCGCGGCGTAAACGCCGTGAAATCAGAGCGGCTCATAGGTTTGGTCGTCGCCGTGCAGCACGCGCTGCATGATGGTGTATTGCTCGGCCAGCAGTTCGGCATTGCGGCGGCCCATTTCGCGCGCCACCTGCACCAGGCTTTCCAGCTGGGCCCAGTCGGCTTCGAGACGGGCGCGTGGCTCCGCCTTGAGCAAGCTGAACACTTGCGCCATCGACGGCTGCGGGCCGGTCAGGCGGGTCGCCAGTTCCACCCGCTGGGCGCGGCGCGCCTGCAGCACGTCGACCAGGGCGCTGATGTCCTGCGCCAGTTCCCCCAGGCGCTCGCTCTGGTGGCGCACGGCGGCTTCGAATTGCTGGGCAATCAGGTCCAGCATGCGCTGGTAGTCCTGCAGGTCGGCGGCAATGCCGTCCAGCAGCTGGCGCATGGCGTCCTGGCGCGATAACGAAGCGCTTGCTGCGTCGCTCACTGCTCACCCTTGTGGAAACGTTCAATCAGGCCGGCCAGCTTGCCGGCGTCAAAGCGCAGTTCGCCCTTGGCCAGGGCGTCGCGCAACTGGGCCACGCGCTCGTGGTCGATTTCGCCCATTTCCTTCAGGGCTTGCATGGCCGGTTGCAGCACGGCCGATTCCAGCTCGCGCTGGGCGGCCGGGGCGGCGGCAGGGCGCGCGCTGTCGGCCGGGGCGGCGTCGGCCACGGTTTGCACCGGGGCGCCGGGAGTTGTGGTGGAAATCCTCATCCGGTTTCCTCTTGTCTTAACATTAATTGCCATCGCTCTTCCCCTTGCCAGGCAACATTTGCTGGCGCAATTGCTGCAGGAGGCCGGGTTCGGGCAAATCCGATTCCCGGATGATAGCAGTCTTGCTGCTTGGCATGCCAAACATCTCGGCGATGTTCTGCGCCTGCGAGGTGGTCAGGATCAGCAATTCGATGCGGCGGTTGACGCCAGCATCGGCCTTCTTGGCGTCCAGCGGCGCACGATCCGCCATCCCCACCACTTGCAGTACGCTGTCGCCCGGCATGCTGCCAGCCAGCAGCTGGGCGCGCGCGGCCATGGCGCGGTTGCTGGACAGGTTCCAGTTGGAGAAGGCCTGGTAGCTGGTGTCGGCGTATTGCGACGAGTCGGTGTGGCCGACGATCAGCATCTGGTTTTCCATGCGCGCGAAGAGCGGGCCCATGCCGCGCAGCAGCTTGGTGAATTTGTCGGTCGGCACCGCCGAGCCGCGCACGAACATGCCCTGGCTGTCGGTATCGTGCAACATCACGCGCAGGCCGTAAGGCGTGATCATCGATTCCAGGTTCTTGGCCAGGCCGGTTTCCTCGCTCAACTTGGCCAGGGTCTGCGACAGCAGCTTCAGGTCTTCCGGCTTCTCGTACTTGACGCGGTGTTCGGCGGTCTGGGTCGGGCTCTTGTTGTAGCCCTGGGTGGCCTGGCCGTCGACGTCGGTGTTGCCGCTGCGCGGCATCGGGAAGCGTTCGATCAGGCTGCCGCGCGGGCCGCCCACCTGTTCCGGCATCACGCCCTTGCCGACGTCGGTCTTGCTGCCGTCGGCCTGGGTCATCACGTGCTCCAGGGTTTCCGTGTTGCGCACTGCCATCAGCCACAGCACCAGGAACAGGCACATCAGCGCCAGGCAGAAGTCGGCGAAGGCGACCTTCCAGGCGCCGCCGTGGTCGTCGTGCTTGTGCTTGCCGCCGCCGCGTTTGACGATGGTCTGTTCGTGGTGCTTATCATGCGGCTTTAGCACGGCCACCTCCTCGGCGCGAGTTCGATTCCGGCTCGTCGCCGCCTTCCATCGCATTGATCCAGCTTTCCAACTGGGCGAAACTTGGCTTGATGTTCAGCTGCACCAGGCGGCGCCCGGCGTCGATCGCCAGCAGCGGCGGCTTGCCGGCCACGTGCGTCACCAGCACCACCTTCACGCATTCCATGGTCGACGCTTCCTGCGCGATCAGCTGCTTCATCATGTTGGCGATCGGGTCCAGCACGCCGTAGCAGAAGAAAATACCGATGAAGGTACCGACCATTGCGGCGCCCACGTGCTCGGCGATCTCGGCCGAGGTGGCGCCTTCGCCCACCGTGCCCATGGTGATCACGATGCCCAGCACCGCTGCCAGAATACCGAAGCCCGGCATCGCCTCGCCGATCTTGCCGAGCGATTTGGCGGGCTGGGTCAGCTCCTCGTGGATGGCTTCCAGCTCCTGCTCCAGCACGCCTTCCAGCTCGTGCGCGTTGATTTTACCCATCGCCATCAGGCGGAAGTTATCGACGATGAAGGCCAGCAGCTTCTGGTCGTCCAGGATCAGCGGGTAGCGCTGGAACAGCGGGCTTTCCTTCGGTGCTTCGACGTGCGCGTCGAGCGCTTTCAGGCCGCCGGCGGCCAGTTGCAGCAGTTCGTACATCAGCAGCAGCAACTGGCGCTGGAATTCGGAATCGTACTTCTTGCTCGACATCAGGTGCTTGAGCTGCACATTGGTTTCCGTCAGCACGTGGCGCGGATTGCCGATGATGAAGGCGCCAATGCCGGCGCCGGCAATCACCAGCAGCTCCAGGGGCTGCCAGATCGCATGGAAATGGCCACCCATCATGGCGTAGCCGCCAAAGACAGAGCCGAAAACGATCATGATGCCGAGGAGTTGCTGCATGGTTTATGCCTTTCGAATGGTCTTGTCAGTGCTGCGCCGGCTTCAGGAAGTCAGCACCGCTTTCATCTTGTTCAGGGCCGCTTTGTTCAACTGGCAGACGCGGGCGTCGGTCAGGTCCAGCACGGCAGCGATTTCTTTGTAGCTGAGCTCGAACTCGTAGTACATCTGCACCACGCGCTGTTCGCGCTCGTCGAGGCCGTTCAGCGCCTGCTCCAGGCTGCGCCGTATCATCAGCTGTTCCTCCGGGCCGGCCACGCTGCTGCTGTCGGCCAGCGTGTCCTGCAGGATTTCGTCGAAGCTGGCGATGGTTTCCGCGTTCTCGTCCAGCAGGTAGGCCTGGTAATCCTCGGGCGACAGGCCGAGCGCGCCCATGGTTTCGTGCTCGGTCGGCTCGCGCCCCAGCTTGCGCGTCAGCTCGCGCACCGCGTCGCGCATCTTGTGGCTGTGCTGGCGCACCGCGCGCGGGCGCCAGTCCTGGCGCCGCAGTTCGTCCAGGATGGCGCCGCGCACGCGCAGCCCGGCATAGCTGCCGAAGGCGGCGTCGGGCACGCCGTAGCGGCGCAGGGCCTCCAACAGGCCCATCAGCCCGATCTGCTCCATATCGTCGCGGTCGATGGCGCCCTGCACCTGCGAATTGAGTTGGCGCACGATGCGCTTGACCAGGGGCGCATAGGCGAGCAGGTGCTTCTGCTCGTCGGCCAGGCTCACCGCCGAGTAGTTCTCGGCGTAGGGATCTGCAACGCTGTCCACTACCAAACCCATGGCAGCCTCTTTACTCCAGGATCAATTTGCCGATCATGACCTGCTGGAAGGGACGCTCGCGCTGTTCCTTCGCATAGGTTTCATCGTAGGCCTTGTTCAACTCTTCCACGTACTGGTCGATGGTCATCATGGCCGCCTTTTCCATCGGCAGCGCCGACAGGGCGCGCACGGCGACGCTGCGCAGCATCGGCAGCGCTTCCTTGGCTTCCTTCTCCTGCTTGATGGTGGTCGAGATCACGAGGTCGCACGACATATAGTGCGGGATCGTGTCACCGGGCTGGCGGCGCAGCATGACGATGACTTTCTCGATGGTCAGGTACTTGAGCGGCTCCGCGTTCTTCTTTTCCTCGGCGGGGGCGCTCTTGGCACCAGCGGCCGGAGCCGCGCTGCCCTTCAGATACCAGACGGCGCCGCCGGCGGCACCCGCGCCGAGCAAGAGCACGGCGACCACGATCAGGACCAGTTTTTTATTCATCTAAGACTTACTCCCGCTCGCTCAACATGGCAAAAGTGGTGGTGCCGGCGTCGGCGTCATCCAGGCCACGGCCCGGTTGGCGCTGCTGCTCGGATTGTTGCTGGCGTTGCTGACCGCCGCCGTCGGCGAGGTTGCGCGCGCCACTCGAGGAAACCGTGACTGCCACCTCGCCCAACTGGCGCTGCGACAGGTCCTGGCGCACGGCGTCGCCAATGGTGTTCAACTGGCGCAGCACTTCGCTGTGGCTGGCCGCGATATTCACGTGCAGGGCGCCGCCGCTCTGGCGTACCGAGATTTCCACGCTGCCCATATTCGGCGGCTCCAGGCGGATCACCGCTTGCTGGTCGTTGCGTGCCAGTTGCAGTTGCAGGCGGTCGCCCAGGGCGGCGCGCAGCGGCTGCTGCCATTGTTCCGGGCTGCCGCTCAGGCGCAACACGTCGGCGTTGGCGGCCTGGCCGGCGCTGTTGGCCAGCACGCTGCGGAAGCCGGGCAGGGTGGCGGCATCGCTGTGCGGGCGCTGGCTGTCGGCCAGCAGGCTGGCGCCATCTTTGGCGGTAATCGGGGCGGCGCTGCTGTCGGCGGCCTGGGCTTGCAGGGCGCCGAGGGCGGCCGACAGGGCATCCGTGGCGCCGGACTGGCGCGCGGCCGGGTTGCTGGCGGGCGCCGGCGCGGCGGGCACGGCAGCCGGACGGGCGGCGGCCAGCAGGGCGGCGCGCGGGTCGAGCATGGCGGCTTCGTGCGCGGCCAGGGCTTCGGCCTGGGCGGTGGCCTGGCTGCCGGCGAGGCGGGCAGCTTCGGCTTGCGCCGTCACGGCGCGTGCGGATTCGGCGGCCAGGGCTTGCGCGGCCACGGTGGCGGCAGCGGGCGCGGCCAGGGCGTTGGCTTGCAGTTGCTGGCGCAGCAGGGCGGCCTGGTCGGCGCCGCCCGGTGCGGCGGATGCGGCGGGCGCGGTCAGGGCGGCGGCCACGGCGGCCACGCTGTGCGGGGTGGCGCCCGGCGTGCCGCTGCCGGCAGCGCCGGGCAGCAGGGCGGCCAGGGCCTGGTGGTCGATGGCCGGCAGCATGGTGGCCACGGCTTGCGCGGCGGCAGCCGAGGTGGCGGCCGCATCGGCGCCGGGCTCACCGGCGCCACCGTCTTCCTCGGCGGGCGCGAGGATGCCGGCCATGGCGTCCAGCAGGGCGGCGAACGGCGCCGGGGCGGCGGCGGCGGCGCCTTCCAGCAGGGTGCTGGCCAGGCCGGCGCCGGGCAAGGCGCCCTCGCTGGCGCCGGCGCCATTGGCGGCCGGCGCCGGCAAGCCGGTGTCGGCGCCGGCAATCGCGGCGTTAGGGGCGGGGACGGCGGGTGCCGCAGGCAAATTGATCATGCTTCAGTTCCGGTTGGTACGTTGTCGCTGTCGAGGGCATAAGCAAGCCAGCCCTCCCTGTTGTTCGTCATGTCGTGCATATGCTGGCCCATCTCGGCGGCGGCGCCATTGACCTTGGCCACGGCCGCCGCATGCAATTCGCGTAGCGCGGCCAGCGCGGCGCGCTCGGCCGGCAGCCAGCGACCCTGCGCCGCCAACTGCGGCAGGGTGGCCGCCATCAAAGTGTTAATCGCCGCCAGCGCTGCCCAGTCCCCGGCGGCGGTGGCGGCGCTTAGCTGCTGCCCCAGGTGCAGCAGCGTGCGATGCCTATCCATGCTTTTCTTGCACTCCCTGCCAGCCGGCGCGGATGGTGCTCAACAGGCCCACCACCTCGTCGATCACCGCAGGGTCCATCTCCACCCCGGCCCGGTACAGGCGGGCGGCGCAATAGTCGTACAGGCGGCCCAGGTTGGCCACCACCTCGCCGCCTTGCTCGTAATCGAGCGAGCTGGCCAGGCCGTTGATGATCTGCGTGCACTTGTCCAGGCTGAGCGCCTTTTGCTCGTAGCGCTTGCCCACGATATGGCCGCGCGCGCGCGCCAGCTCTTCCAGCAGGCCGTCGGTCAGCACCAGCACCAGTTCGACTGGCGTGGCGCGGGCCGTCTGCGATTCAAGATTGGTGCTGTGGTAGCTGCCGTAGGCGTCTTGGTTCATTGCTCAATGCTTTCAGGAGTCTGATTTGCTGAACAGCGCGTCGAACATGCTCGTCGTGCCGCTCATTTGCGATTGCAGGCTTTGCAGTTGCGTGAACTGTGCCAGGTAACGCTTGTAGGCGTTGTCGTATTGGGTTTCCAGCGCGGCCTGGCGGGTGACCAGGGTCGCCTGCAGGCGGGTGTTGGTGTCCTTGCGCGTGGCCAACTGGCCGGTGCCGGCCTTGGTCCAGCTGTTCAGCAGGCCGTCCAGGCCGCCCAGCACGCCGGTGGCGTTGGCGCCGGACTTGCCGAAGATGGCGTTCAGGCCGTCCGGATTGGCGGTCAGGGCTTTGCCCAGGCGGCCCTTGTCGAGTGCCAGGGTGCCGTCGCGTTGGGCGGCGACACCGTAGGCCACCAGGCTGCTGCCGCCGGTTTCGGTGCGCAGCAATTCCTGCATGCGGCCCTTGAGCGCGGCCAGGCCGGCGTCGTTGGCGTAAATGCCGGCTGCCTTGCCGCTGGCCGGGTCGCCGGCGGCCGAGACGTCCTTGAACACCGCCAGCAGCTTGTTCCAGCTATCGACGAAGTTCTGCACATTGGTGGCGGTGGCGGCGTCGTCGCGGCCGACCGTCAGCGAGACCGGGTTCTCCAGCGGCGCCTGGGCCTTGGTGAAGGTCATCGAGACGCCGTCGATCACATTGAAGGTGTTGCTGGCCTGCTGCAGCATATTGGCCGGATTGCCGCCTTGGGCACCAATCCAGACGATGGCGTCCTTGGCCGTTTGCAACACGGTCTGGTTGGCCATGTCCAGCTCGGCGGCCAGGCCGGGGTCGGTGATCTGGCTGGTGTCGATGCCCACCACGCCCTTGTCGGCGCCGGTCTGGCTCGAGGTCAGCACCAGGCGGGTCTGGCCGGCCACCGTCATGGTGGAGGCGGTGACGCGCGCGTTGTTGCCGGCGTCGACATTGATGGCGGCTGCGATTTCCTTGGCGGTCAGGGTGCCGTCCAGGTTCTTGTCGGCGCTGGCCAGGGTGACGGTGAAGTTGCTGCCGTCGGCCAGGGTCACGATCATATTGCCGGCGGTGGCGGCAGCCGTGTTGCTGATGCCGTTATAAGAGACCTGGCCGGCCGTGGCCAGCTGCTGCACATAGAACTGGTAATTGCCGGGCGCGGCGGAGGCGCTGGCGGTGGCAGTGCCGACCTCGGCGCTGAAGCTTGCCTTGTTGGCAAGCACCGAGCTCTGGCCGCTGAGCGCGCTGAGCGTGCTGCGGAAGCTGCTCATCGCTGAGCTGAGCTTGGTCAACGCCGACGCGATCGCGCTGGCGCTGTTGGTTTGGGTGGTCAGGACTTTCTGACGGCCCTCCACATAGAGCTGGGCCAGGTTGGTGGCCGTGGTCTTGGGATCAAAGGTAGGTGCGGTAGTAGCCATTTTCTCGTGCTCCGAGGAAATTTAAATGAAGTGTACCAAGGTAAGGGGCGACCAAAGTAGTGACTTCATGAAATATTCCGTCCGATTCTTCATTTATGTCCGCGGTACCACAGTTGCGTTGCCAGTTCGTCATGTTGTTTGCGCTCCTGCGAGCGCTGCGCGGTGACGGCGGCGTTCTGGTGTTTTTCCAGCACCTGGCCCAGCACTTCGCGCTTGACGTAGGCGGCGGTCAGGGCGCGCTGCGACACGGCCATATCGGCCTCGTGCATCGACAGGTTGACCTTCTGGTGCGCCGCCATGGCGATCACGCCCTGCTTGTAGTCGCCGCAGTTGAGGGCGAGCGCCATCGGCAGCTTGCCGGAGGCGCCGCTGCTTTCATAGAGATGGGTCAGTTTGTCGAGCGTTTTCTGCTGGCGCTCGCGCATGCTTTCCTTGGCCGCCACTTCCGACTGCAGCTTTTCCACCTCGTTGCTGCGCAGCTCGACCAGGGTCGACAGGTTGCGGATCGTGTGCTTGGTCATGACATGAGCCTTTCAAGTTGCTCGACGCAGGCGCCGTAGGGGGCGGCTTCCTTGGTCCCCTGGCACAGGAATTCTTCGATATGCGGATGCAGGTTGACTGCCTTATCCGTGACCGGGTCGGCGCCGGGCACATAGGCACCGAGCGGGATCAGGTCGCGCACGCGCTCGTGGCGCGCCATGGAGGCCTTCAGGGCGCGGGCGGCCAGCATGTGCTCGCGCGTGATGACGTGGTTCATGCAGCGGCTGATGGACGCTGCAATATTGATGGCCGGGTAATGGCCGCGTTCGGCCAGCTCGCGCGTCAGCACGATGTGGCCGTCCAAAATCGCCCGTGCGGTGTCGACCACCGGGTCCTGCTGGTCATCGCCCTCGGCCAGCACGGTATAAATCGCGCTCATGCTGCCGTAGGGGTTTTCGCCATTGCCGGCCGATTCGACCAGTTGCGGCAGGTTCGAGAACACCGAGGGCGGGTAGCCCTTGGTGGCGGGCGGCTCGCCCAGGGCCAGCGCGACTTCGCGCAGGGCCATGGCGTAGCGCGTCAGGGAATCGACCAGCAGCAGCACGTTCTTGCCCTGGTCGCGGTAATGGGCGGCAATCGAATGGCACAGTTCGGTGGCCATGATGCGCATCAGCGGCGATTCGTCGGCCGGGGCGATCACCAGCACCGCCTTGCGCAAGCCTTCCGCGCCGAGCGACATTTCGACGAATTCGCGCACCTCGCGCGAGCGTTCGCCGATCAGGCCGACCACCACCACGTCGGCCACGGTCTGGCGCGTGATCAGGCCCAGCAGCACCGACTTGCCGACGCCGGAGCCGGCCATCAGGCCGACGCGCTGGCCCTTGCCCAGGGTCAGCATGGCATTGATGGCGCGCACGCCGACGTCGAGCGATTCGGTAACCGGTTTTTTCTTGAGGGGATTGATGCGCGGCGGCTGGCTTTCCAGCGGGTGTTCGCCTTCCAGCTTGCCCAAGCCGTCGATCGGCTCGCCCAGGCCGTTCACCATGCGTCCCAGCCAGCCCTTGCCGATTTGCAGGCTGACCTTGTCGGGCGAGGGCAGCACGCGGGCGCCGGTGGTCAGGCCGCTGGCTTTCTTGAACGGCATCAGGAAGGACAGCTTTTCGCGGAAGCCGACCACTTGCGCGTCGAGCCAGACGCCATCGACTGTCTCGATCTGGCAACGTTGGCCGGTGTGCAATTTGCAACCCGCCGCTTCCAGCAGCAAGCCGGAGGCGCCCACCAGGCGCCCGGTCGGGGTGGCCAGCGGAACATCGTCCAGTTCCAGCTTGCGCAGTGCGTCGGCAATCATTCTTCGCTCTCAGCGTCATCGCCGCCATCGGCGGCCTGCAATTGATTATCGACCTGTTCCATGACCGCAGCAAGACGCTGGTGACAGCCGGCATCGACTTCGTTGTCGCCGGCACGAATCCGGCATTCGCCCACGTCGAGGCGGGCGTCGCCGATCAGGTTCCAGCGCTTGGCGCGCTTGGGATCGACTTCCATGATGCGCTTGACTTCCTCGGGGTTGAGGTAGACATCGATCTCGTCGCGCGTCGGCGGCATCGAGGCCAGGGTTTCATCGACCAGGGCCATGATCTGCACCGGCTGCAGGGCCAGCTCGGCGCGGATCACGTTGCGCGCCACCTTGGCCACCAGGTCCACCACTTCCTTGCGCTGGGCGGCGCGGTAGTCGGCGCGCAGTTTTTTCAGCGACTTGAGCATGCCGTCCACCGGGCGCGCCAGGTGGTCGAAGCCGACCAGGGTTTCCTGCCGGCCTTCTTCACGGCCCAGTTCCACGCCTTGCTGGCGGCCCGCTTCGAAACCGTCTTCCTGGCCGCGCTGCAGGCCGATCTCGTAACCGTCGCGCTGGCCCTGTTCGAAGCCCTCGCTGACCGAGGCCTGCCAGTGGGCCGCGTCGGCCATCTGGCCCGGCCCGGCGCCGCGCTGGCCGTTGTGGCCATGCTGGTGCACGTACTGCTGCAGCGGCGGGAAACGGTAGGGGCGGAACTGTTTCATCATTCGACCACCGTTTCGGCGAACAGCTGCACTTCCACCTCGCCGGCGTCGGCCAAGGCCTTGACGGTGGCCATGATTTCCTGGCGCGTGGCTTCGATGCGCGACATCGGCACCGGACCGGCGCGCCGCATCATGTCCTCGAAGGCTTGCGCCTGGCGTTTCGGCATGGTCTTCAGTACCGCGTCGCGGATGGCCTGCTCGGCGCCCTTGAGCGCGATGGCCCACTGCTCGAGCGGCACTTCCTCGATGATGCGGGTGAGGGTGACTTCGGTCTGGGTCGAGAGGATGAGGAAGTCGTACATCGACATTTCAATCTGCGCTACCACGTCCGGGTCGTGCGCGCGCAGCAGCTCGACAATCTGGGCCCGGTTGCCCGGCAGGCGGTTCAGGATCTCGGCCACCTGGCGCACCCCCTCCACGCTGGTCGATTGCGAATCGAAGGAGGACAGGCAGCGGTTCACCAGCTCTTCCAGTTCCAGCAGCAGGTCGCGGTCGATCTCGTCCAGGCGCGCCATGTTCAGCAGCACCAGGTCGCGCCCGTCCAGCGGCAGCGCGTCCAGGATCTGGCCGGCCAGGGCCGGCGGCAGGAAGGCCAGGAACACGGCCTGCATCTGCACGTGCTCGTTGGCGATGAAGTCGGCCAGCCATTTCGGCGAGGCCCACTGCAGGCGCGCCATTTTGGGCCGTAGCTCGTCGCCGTAAATGCTGTTCAGCACGGTGTTCGCGATATCGCCGCCCAGCGCCAGGTCGAGCGAGCGCTTGAGGAAGGAGCGCGAGGCACCATGCACGCCGGACTGCTGGCGGTAGTCGTCGAAGAAGGTTTGCATGGCGGTCTTCACCGCCTCGACCTTGATGCCGCTCATGCGCGACATGACCTGGGTCACTTCCAGCAACTCTTCGCGCGACAGGCAGCGCAGCACGGCAGCAGCCGGCTCCTCGCCAATCGACAGCAGGACGATGGCGGCTTGCTCGACCGGCGTCAGGCTGTGCTCGTTTTCCTGCTCCAGGTTATTGTTGGTGTCGGCCATTTTTCTGCATCCATTGTTTGACGACTTCGGCTACGCGTTCCGGCTCTTTCTCGGCCAGGATCTTCAAGTGATCGACCATCACGTCGACCGGCGAACCGGCCGGTGGCAAATCGTAGTTTTCCAGCAGCGGCACCACCGGCATCTGGGTCGCATCGAGCGCGCCTGGCGTGCCGGCTTTGGCGCTGGCGATGCTCTCCGCCGTTTCCGGCGATGCCAGCGCGGCGGCTGGCGTGGCGCCGCCCGGCACGGCGGTGGCGGTGCCCGGGATCGGCGTGGCTTCGGCCTGGCCGGCGCGGGCGGCACCGGCCAGCGCTGGCTTGGCGGCCGGCACCGCTGGCGCGAAGCGTGCGGTCAGCAGGCGCAGCAGCGGACGGGCCAGCAGCAGGTAGGCCAGCAGCAGCGCCACCGCGTAACCCAGCCAGTTGGCCGAGTCAACCACGGTATCGCGTTCCTGCCACCATGGCACTTCGGCCGTCTTGGCCGGGAAGTTCATGGCGCTCACCACCAGCTTGTCGCCGCGCTCCTCGTTGATGCCGAGGCCGTTGCGCAGCACCTTGTCGATGTTGGCGATTTCCGGCGCGGTCCAGCCGGTTTTAGGGAAGGGCGCGGCGGCGTGGGCCAGCACCACGGCCACGTTCTGGCGCACCAGGCGGCCGCGCGCTTTCTTGGTCTGGGTGATGCTGCGATCGTAAGCGTACTGGCGCGTGGTGGCGTTCTTGCGCGCCGTGCCTTCGCCCGGCGCCTGGCCCGCTGCACCGCCGGCGGCGGCGTCGGCCGCCTGCTGCTGCGGCGGGCGGTTGGACAGGGTGCCCGGCACGCCCATGGCGATGCGGTTGCGGTCCTGCTCTTCGCGCATGGCCTCGCTGGTGACTTTCGGGTCGGCGCCGTACTTCTCGACGGTTTCCTCGACCTTGTCGTTGTCGACCTCGGCCGTGACGCTCAGGCGGAAGTTGCTGTCGCCGACGATCGGGCCCAGCATGCCCTTGATGTTGGCGCGGATTTCATCCTGCGCGCGCTTGCCGCTTTCATTGGTGGCGCTGGAGGCGTCGAAGGGCTCGCTCAGGTCGACGTGGGAAGAGAGCAGGTTGCCCGACTGGTCGACCAGGCTGACGCGCGCCGGGTTGAGCGAGGCAACGCTGCCCGACACCATGTTGACGATGGCGGCGATGTGTTCCGGCGCCAGGGTGCGGCCCGGTTTGGTGGCCACTACCACCGAGGCCGAGGACTTCTCGCCATCGCTGGCGACAAACGAGGTGGACTTGGCGATCGACAGGTGCACGCGCGCGTGCGAAATCGCGTCCAGGGTCATGATCGACTGCGCCAGTTCGCCTTCCAGGCCACGGCGGAAGCGCACGTCCTGCACGAATTGCGAGACGCCGAGCGGGTCGTTCTTGTCCATCAGTTCCAGGCCGGCCGGCAACTGGGCGGTCACGCCCTTGGCCGCGAGCATCATGCGCACCTGGCCCAGTTTGCCCTCCGGCACCAGCACCTGGCCGGTTTCCGGGTGGATGCGGTAGGCGATTTTCTCCGTGTCGAGCACATTCATCATGTCGGCCGTGGCGACTTTCTCGCGCTGGCCAAAGACCGGCTTGTAGCCGCTCTGGTCTTTCCATAGCACCATCAAGACCAGGGCCGTCAGGCCGACGGCCAGCAGCAGCATGGGGTAGAGGTTTTTCATTACGGCGGGCGGCATGGCCGGCGCCGCAGCGCCACGCCAGCGTCCAATGGCGGACTTGATATTTGCAATCACGTCTGGTCTTTCGAGAAAGAAGCGAAGATAGGTGCGGCTTGCTTAGCGTAGTTTTACGCCAGCTTACAGCGGAAGCTTGATCAATTCATCGACTGCACCCATCACTTTGTTGCGTACCTGCATCAACATCTGAAAGGAAAGGCTCGCTTCCTGGCTGGCCAGCATGGCGCCGACCAGGTCGTCGCTGCGGCCGGCATCGACGTCGGCCATCTTTTGGCCGGCATCGACATCCTGCGCGTTGACGCCGGCAATGGCGTCCTGCATTGACTGGGCAAAGGAGAAATGATTGCCGGGCGGCTGGCCGGTAAAGTTGTTGGCGGCAGGGGCGATTGCACCGGCGTGTTGGACCAGGTCGGCCGCAGCATTATTGAGTGCCGCCAGGTCGGCTTTGATCAAACCTGCGAATTCATTTGCCATTTAACACCTCAGTTTGGTTGCGCCACTGCTTGCACATCGTTACCATTAGTTCATCAGGCTTGGCTTGCGGATCATTCGCAATACGTCGCCTGAATTGTTAAATGGCGCCGCGCGGTATGGTTTATAGTAACCCGATTTCGCGCTAGTAACAACCGCTTACAATTTGCAAAACTTCTTATAAATCATGCATTAAGCTTTGATTGTTGGAAGTTTATCTCTGAAACTTGCACTAATTTAGCTTACCCGCTGGCAACTTTTCTGTAAAGTCTTTTTGCGCCGGTGGGTTACTTGATTCGTGGCAATACTGAGGGATTTCGGTTATTCTACGCTTCCGAATTCATCCTGAGCGGATTACTTTGCGATACGATGTGATGCAAATGGATGGCCAACCATGAATACCACAACCAGCACAGTGCACTACGAAGTCCTTGACCCATGCTTGCTGGGACGGCCGGTTCACCGGCTGCCCGTGTTCGCTGCGCAGCTGCGCGAAGACCTGGCCCAGGCCATGCGCCTGAATGTGCACCGCCGTTACTGGGGCACTTTCCAGGTGGACGATGTCGCCTTCAGCCGCCTTGATGGCAGTGAGGCGCGCCAACGCTGGCTCGGCTTTGCCGCCCCGGCCGGCCAGATCGCCTTTGCCATGGAGCGCAAAGTCCTGCTCAGCGTCCTCAATTTCCGTTACGGCCGCAGCACCCGGCCCGCCGCCGCCAGTGTCGGCACGGCGCTGGCCGATCCGGCGCTGGACGAGCAAGCGGTGCGCGTGACCGCCACCGAGGAGCGACTCGCCGTGGTGCTGGGGCAACAGCTGACCGGCACCCTGGCCGCGCGTATTGAAAGCAACCTGCCGGCCGGCAGCCGTGATGGCGCCGAAGAGGAAAGCATCCAGCCCGGCTCGGCAACCCAGCCGGGCAAGGGCAGCTGGATCGTCACCGTCAGCCTGCGCGACGGCGACTTGCAGGGCAAGGTCTGGTTTGCGCTGGATAAACAGGTGATGGGCCACGTGCTGCACGGCTTGCTGCCCGAGCGCGATACCAGTAAAAAGAGCAATAAGAATCCAGGGCCGCTGGCGGCGCGGCTCCAGGTTGGCTTGAACGGCCGGCTGGTTTCCAAGGAAACCACGCTGGGCGCCTTGTTCGACTTGCGTGTCGGCGATGTGATTCCCATCAGCCTGCACAGGGCAGACGTTATGCTCGAAGACTCCCGCTTGTTTACAGCTGCGGTAACAGAGCACAAGGGCAAACTCTGCTTAACCTCTTTTGAAGATACCGAATGAATATGATGAATGTGAACCCGAACGGGACCTCCGATGCGCTGCTGGACGACATGTCGGAAGAAATGATCATTGACCAGGTGTCGCAGGATTTGGCCGACGTGCCGGCCCCGCGCGGCAGCGGCCGGCGCGACCTGCCGGCCATGATGCGCAAGATCCCTGTGACCCTGACCCTGGAAGTCGGTTCGGCCCGCCTGTCGCTGCAGGACCTGATGCAAATCGGTCCCGACAGTGTGGTGGAACTGGACATGCTGGCCGGTGAACCGCTGACCATCAAGGTCAACGGCACCGCCATTGGCCGCGCCGAAGTGGTGGTGGCGGGTGAAAACTACGGCCTCAAGGTCATTGATCTGGACGGTTTGAATCTCGACATGATGGCGCCATGACCTTGCGCCGCCTGGTGCCTGGCCTGGCGGCCGGGGCAGTGCTGCTGTGCGCCTGCGCGCCCGCGTGGGCCCAGGATTTGCTGGCCGGGGTAGTGCCCGGCGCCAAGACCGAACTCTCGGTCAAGATGCAGATCCTGATCATCATGACCCTGCTGGGCTTGCTGCCCATCATGGTGATGATGATGACTTGCTTTACCCGCTTCGTCATCGTGCTCACGCTGCTGCGCTCCGCGCTCGGCCTGCAGCAAGGCCTGCCCAACCGCATCATCACCGGCGTGGCCCTGATCCTGACCCTGCTCGTCATGCGCCCGGTGGGCGACACCGTGTGGCGCGACGCCTTCGTGCCCTACGACCAGGACAAGATCGGCCTGCAGGAGGCGCTGAAGATCGCGGAAAAACCGATTTCCAAATTCATGCTGGCGCAAACCAGCAAGGCCTCGCTGAAGCAGATCGCCGGCCTGGCGGGCGAAGCGGCCATCACCAATCCCAGCGAGCACAGCTTCACCGTCAAGCTGGCGGCCTTCGTGCTGTCCGAACTGAAAACCGCGTTCCAGATCGGCTGCCTGCTGTTCATTCCCTTCCTGATCATCGACCTGGTGGTATCGTCGGTGCTGATGGCGATGGGTATGATGATGCTGTCGCCGCTGGTGATTTCGCTGCCGTTCAAATTGCTGCTGTTCGTGCTGGTGGACGGCTGGACATTGACTGTCAACACGCTCGTGACGAGCATACAGGCCTATTAGGTGACTGATCGATGCTGACCCCTGACGTGGCCGTCGACCTGGTGGTCGAGGCCCTGCATATCGTGATGATCCTGGTCATGGTGCTGGTGGTGCCAGGCCTGGTCGCGGGCTTGCTGGTGGCGCTGGTGCAGGCCGCGACCCAGATCAACGAGCAGACGCTGAGCTTCTTGCCGCGCCTGCTGGTGACCCTGCTGGCGATCATCCTGACGGGCCGCTGGATGTCCGGCTACCTGATGGATTATTGCGTTTCCATTTTCCAGCGCGCCGCGACACTGGTGGGGTAGCGAAGCCGTGGAACAGGTCCTGGCAAACCTCCTGCCCTGGCTCACCGCCATCTGGTGGCCCTTCGTGCGCACCATGGCCATGCTGAGCGCGGCGCCCGTGCTGGGCGAGATGCTGGTGCCGGTCACGGTGCGCATTCTGGTGGCGCTGGTGCTGGCGATTGTGATGCTGCCGCTGACGCAAGGGCAGGTGGCGCCGGGCATCGACCCGCTGTCGATCCAGGGCGTGGCGGTCACCATTGAGCAGGCGGTGATCGGTTTTGTGATCGGCATGGCGTTCCATTTTTCGATGTCGGTGATTGCCTTGCTCGGCTACCTGATTTCCAGCCAGGTGGGTTTTTCGATGGCGGTGATGAACGACCCGACCAACGGCACCATGTCGGACGTGGTGTCGGCCATGCTGACCATGCTGGCGATTGTGGTGTTCTTCTCGATTGACGGCCACCTGGTGCTGGTGGGCGTGATCGGGCAAAGCTTCAAGGCCTGGCCGCTGGGCGGCGGCTTCCACCCGCTGCTGTTGCAGGCAGTGGCCTGGAACGTGGCCTGGATTTTCTCGGCGGCGATGCTGCTGGCAATTCCGGTGGTGTTTTCCGCCCTGGTGGTGCAGATTGGCTTTGGTTTCCTGAATCGCGTGGCGCCCTCGCTGAATTTGTTTGCGCTGGGCTTTTCCCTGATTACCATCTT
Source organism: Massilia sp. SR12 (assembly GCA_046523935.1). GTDB lineage: Bacteria > Pseudomonadota > Gammaproteobacteria > Burkholderiales > Burkholderiaceae_D > Rugamonas. The sequence goes on from CP159586.1 coordinate 780,492, forward strand.
CGGCCTGATGATGCTGGCTCAGGTGGTGCGTTTTATTCCGCAGCATTACATCCATATGTCGAACCGCGTGCTCGACATGATCCAGCGACAAATGGTGCCCCATGGCTGACGACAGCGGCGGCGACAAGTCAGAGAAGGCTTCAGCGCAAAAGCTGAAGAAGTCCCGCCAGGAAGGCCAGGTGGTGCGTTCGCGCGACCTGGCGACGGCGATCGGCATCCTGGTCTCGTTGAAACTGTTCGTGTATTTGCTGCCTTCCTACCTGGTCGACTTCCGCGAAATCTTCCACCAGGCGTTTGCGCCGCTGGAAGGCGAGGGCGCGCTGGACAACGTCATGAGCACGGTCTGGCTCAGTGCCTCGCTGCTGCTGGTGAAGATGATCCTGCCGCTGTTCGTGGTGCCCTTGTTTATCGTGCTGGGCGCGATGGTGCCGGGCGGCTGGGTCATGAGTTCCAAGAACCTGGAGCCAAAGCTGGAACGCTTTAATCCGGTGACCAACCTGGGGCGCCTGTTCGCCAAGCGCCATGTGTTCGAGGTCGCCATTTCGATCGGCAAGGCGACGGTGCTGTGCTGGGTGCTGATCCACATCGGCACCGGCACGGTCAACGAGTACACCCGCCTGCAAGGCCTGGCCCTGAACGAAGCCATGATCAACGGCGCCAGCCTGATGCTGGACGGCGTGATGGCCATGGTGTCGGTGTTCATCATCTTCGCCATTATCGACGTGCCGGCCCAGGCCTTCTTCTACGCCGAACAGCAGAAGATGAGCAAGCAGGAACTGAAGGAAGAATACAAGACGCAGGAAGGCCGGCCCGAAGTGCGCCAGCGCATCCGCCAACTGCAGCGCGCCCTGGCCGAACGCGCCGCGCGCAAGGTGGTGCCGGGGGCGGACGTGGTGATCGTCAACCCGGAGCACTACGCGGTGGCGCTGAAATACGACGACAAGCGCGCCGAGGCGCCCTACGTGCTGGCCAAGGGCGTGGACGAAATGGCGCTCTACATCCGCAAGCTGGCGGCGGAGAACGGCGTCGAAGTTTTATCCCTGCCGCCTTTGGCGCGCGCCATTTACAATACGAGCCAGGTCAACCAGCAGATTCCCGTGCAGTTGTACCAGGCGGTGTCCATGGTCCTGCATTATGTACTGCAACTGAAGGCGTTCCGCGAGGGACGCCGGCCGTCGCAACCGAATCCGCTGGAAGCGGGGCAGGTACCAGTTCCAACATCCATGAGTGAGGCAGCAACCACATGAATTTCCTGAAGGCTCTGTTCGCGGAAGCGGGTCGCCACAAGATCGCCACGCCGGCATTCCTGCTGGCGATCCTGGCGATGATTATCCTGCCATTGCCGCCCATCCTGCTGGATGTCCTGTTCACGTTCAACATCATCCTGGCCCTGATCATCATCCTGGTCAGCGTGAACGCCAAGCGACCGCTGGACTTCTCGGTGTTCCCGACGGTGATCCTGGCCACCACCCTGATGCGCCTGACACTGAACGTCGCCTCGACCCGCGTGGTGCTGCTGCACGGCCATGAAGGCACGCACGCTGCCGGCCGGGTGATCGAGGCCTTCGGCCAGGTCGTCATCGGCGGTAACTTCGTGGTCGGCCTGGTGGTGTTCGTGATCCTGATGATCATCAACTTCGCCGTGGTGACCAAGGGCGCCGAGCGTATTTCCGAAGTGTCGGCGCGCTTCACCCTGGACGCCTTGCCAGGCAAGCAGATGGCAATTGACGCCGACCTGAATGCAGGCCTGATCAACCAGGAAAAAGCCACCGCCCGCCGCAAGGAAGTGGCGACCGAAGCGGACTTCTACGGCGCCATGGACGGTGCCGCCAAGTTCGTGCGCGGCGATGCTGTCGCCTCGATCCTGATCCTGATCATCAATATCGTCGGCGGTGTCGCCATCGGTACGCTGATGCAGGACATGAGCTTCGGCGACGCATTCAAGCAGTTCGCGCTGCTGACCATCGGTGACGGCCTGGTGGCCCAGATCCCGGCGCTGCTGCTGTCGGCGGCGGCGGCGATTATCGTTACCCGTATTTCCGACGCTGATTCGGGCGACTTCGAGTCGCAGATTGGCCAACAGCTGCTGTCATCGCCGAATGTGCTGTTCAGCGCCGCCGCAGTGATGGTGGTCCTCGGCCTGGTGCCGGGTATGCCGTGGGCCATGTTCCTCACCTTTGCCGCTGTTCTTGGCTATGTCGCCTACCGATTACGGGAGCGGCAGGCGGCACCGGTCCCCGACAGCAACCTGGCGGTGATCGAGGCCGCGCTGCGCGAAGAGAAGGTGCCCGAGCTGGAATGGCAATCGCTGCCGGTGGTGCAGCCGCTGCAGGTGTCGCTCGGTTACAAGCTGGTGGGCCTGATCGACAAGGCGCATGGCGAAGTGCTGACCAAACGTTTGCGCGGCGTGCGGCAAAGCCTGTCCGAGTCGATGGGCATGGTGCTACCGCAGATCTTCGTACGCGACGACCTGGCGCTGAAACCGACGCAATATGCCGTGATCCTGGGTGGATCGAGCATCGCCCAGTCGGAGGTGTTTGCCGACCGCCTGATGGCGATTCCATCGCCGACCGTGTACGGCCAGGTGGATGGCATTCCCGGCGTAGAGCCGGCCTATGGCATGCCGGTGACCTGGATCGAGGCCAAGGACAAGGCGCACGCGCTGGGCCTGGGCTACCAGGTGGTGGAGGCGCCAAGCGCGATCGCGACCCACGTCTCCAAGCTGGTGCGCGAATACTTGCCGGAGCTGTTCCGCCATGAGGACGTGGCGGCGCTGATGGAGCGCTTGACCGCCTTGTCGCCCAAGCTGGCCGGCTCGCTGGACAAGGCACTGACGCATACCCAGTTGCTGCGCGTGTTCCGCGTGCTGCTGCAGGAGAATGTGTCGCTGAAGGATATCGTACCGATTGCCACGACCCTGCTGGATTCTTCGGAGACGACCAAGGACCCGATCCTGCTGGCGGCCGAAGTGCGCTGCGCGCTGCGGCGCCAGATCGTGTCCAGCCTGTTTGGACAGCGGACCGAGATGCTGGCCTTTAACCTGGGCGGAGAGCTGGAGAATATGCTGCTTGGATCGCTGAACCAGGCACGCCAGAGCGGCAAGGTGGTGCTGGATAATTATCCGATCGATCCGCACTTGCTGGCGCAGTTGCAGGTGAATATGCCGGTCGCGCGGGAACAGATGAAGCAACAGGCGACGCCGCCGTTGTTGCTGGTGCTACCGCAGATCCGGCCGCTGCTGGCACGCTACGCACGCTTGTTTGCACCGGGCTTGCATGTGCTGTCGTATAACGAAGTGCCCGAGAACCGCGAAGTTTCGATTATTGGGACGGTCGGTTAAGGTTGCAGGGCACTGGAGATCGGGAAAACCGCGAAAACCGGAAAACCGGAAAACCGGAAAACCGGGGTCAGACCCTCAGGGTCTGACCCCGGTTTTCCGGTTTTCCTGTTCCCGGTTTCCCTGCATCCCCGATATAAGCTAAAATCCCCCCGCCCGCAAAAATGCGGGCAAATTAACTACGTCTTCGGGGCGGGGTGCAATTCCCCACCGGCGGTAAGAACACCCATGTTCAAGCCCGCGAGCGCCTGTCACGCCGTATCGACAGGGACAGCAGATCTGGTGCGACTCCAGAGCCGACGGTATAGTCCGGATGAAAGAAGATGTGCGCAAACGCGCGTAAGCCCGGCCCGCCCAAGCGGCCCGGGTGGCCGCGCCTATCCGCTTGCCCTGGAGCGTTTTTCGTTGACTTTAGCGAGGAGCGTTTCCTATGTTATCCCCTGTAACCCCTGTAACCCCCGTAGCAACCCGCATCCATGCAGCGCTGGAAGCCATGCGCGCCGGCATCCCCGTCATTCTGCTCGACGACTTCGACCGCGAGAACGAAGCCGACCTGATCGTCGCCACCGACCGCCTCACCGTCGAAACCATGGCCCTGCTGATCCGCGAATGCAGCGGCATTGTCTGCCTGTGCCTGACCGCCGACAAAGTACGCGAACTCGAACTGGCCCCGATGGCAGCCGAAAACGGCAGCAAATACGGCACCCCCTTCACCGTCTCGATTGAAGCGCGCGAAGGCGTGACAACTGGCGTCTCCGCTGCCGACCGCGTCACCACCATCCGCGCCGCCACAGCACCGAATGCACGTCCGGCAGACATGGTACGTCCCGGCCACGTGTTCCCTCTGCGTGCCGCACCGGGCGGCGTGCTGGAACGCGCAGGGCACACCGAAGGCTCGGTCGACCTGGCCCGCATGGCAGGCCTGGCCCCCTATGCCGTGCTGTGCGAACTGATGAACCCCGACGGCACAATGATGCGCGGCGAGGCGATCGAAGCATTCGCACAGTTGCACGGCATGCCGATCCTGACGATCGCCGAGATGATCGAATGGCGTCAGCGTAGCTAAGCCCGGGAGCGGGCCTCGCTGGCCCGCCTATTTGGCGAATACCGCCTCGCCGATCTTGCCGGGGTACTGGCCTTGCTTCTCCGCCTCGGCAAAAATGGTCAGCATCATCTTCAGCTCGCCGCTGCCTTTGGCCACGGCCAGGGCAGTCTCGCCTTTGCTGTCCGCGCCGCCCGGACGAATCGCGCCGGCCGCCAGGAACAGCCTTACGCTGACCAGGTCATCGCGCCGTGCCGCGTCCACAAACTGGTCCTGGTCGAAGAATTTGAAGCCCATCGCCGTCAGCTCCTTGCGCGCGCCAACCAGCGACAAGTCAACGCCACCATCGATGTTGCGCTGGGCGGGCTGGGGCGCCGGAGCGGCGACCGTAGGCGGCGCTTTCGCTGCAGCCGCTGCGCGCTCCGCACTCTGTTCAGCAGCCAGTTCAGCCGGCGTCAACGGCGGCAACAGCCGCGCCACCGCATCGCGATCAGGTTCCTCCACCTGCATGCCAGGCGCTTCGATGCGTGCCACCAGCGTGCCCGCGAGCTTCTTGCGGATATCCTCGATACTGACTTTGAGCTGGCCGGTAATGCGTTCACCGTCGTTACCGCGAATGGCCTTGGTAATGCCGTTGAACAGGCCCCCGGTCAGCGACTCGGTCTTGCGCATGACGTGGAAGATCATGTCGACCTTGACGCCGCCCTGGTAGGCAAACAGGCAGGCGCGTAGTGCTTCGCGATTGAAATAGAGCGCGTTCTGCACGGGCGGCGGGGTCTTGGTAATTTCGGCAAACGAACCGTCGCACACATAATCGGTCGCCGGAGCGCCCTGGATGAGCACCTGCTTTTCGGTGGCAGAACGTGGGCGCGCGGGTATCGGCGCCGGCAGCGTGTGGAAATTGAGGCTGGTCGGGATGGCGAACTGCGACAGCGCACTCTTGATCTGTTCCGCCGCTTGCTGCGGGGCGATGTCGGGAATGACCAAGGTGGCTTTGCCCGTCTGGATGTTCATTTCGTCGCGCAGGTCTTTGGCGGCTGCCTGCGAGAGCATGGCGGCAGCGGCGAGGAAGAGGAGGGGGCGGTTGGATTTAAGCATGGTGCTCCTGACGTGTAAGAAAAATTCCCAGAGATTCTAGACGGTGCGCGGAATTGCTGACAAGAAATTAGTATTGGCTTTCATGTAATTTCGGCGGCCGTCACACGGCTTCTTTAACCAGTTCATCTTTTCCGAAACCGAAAACCGGTGCCAGGTCTGTCATTTGGACACGCAAGGGCATTCTTTGATGTTTCTCAATACGCGAATATGCGGTGCGTGGCGTATTGAGAAAGATCAAGTGATAGCGCTAACTGTTCAAATGACAGACCTGGCACCGGTCGTGGCACCGGTCGCACCGAAGGCGCGGTCGAGCTGGTCTGCATGGCAGGCCTGGGCTCCTATGCCATGCTGTGCGAGTTGATGCACCCCGGCGGCACAATAAGGCACGGCGCAGCAGTCGAAACATTCGCACAGTTGCACAGCATGCCGATCCTGACGATTGCCGAGATGATCGAGCTGCGTAGAAAGCGCTAGTCAGGGCAAGGCGCGCGCCTTCTGTATTGCAAATTTATTTCAAGCGCGCGCGCCTTGACTTTGCCTGGCGCAGGCACGACCCTGATAGCTTCGGATGTTCCACGCTGTTCGACAAAAGGCGCATGTGTACCCATGACAGACCTTCCCTTGAATATCGACTTTTCGAAATTGACTCCGATAGAACAGATGTTCGGGGGCGACTTCGAAGAAACCCAGCAACTTACAGCGCTGTTTGAAGAGGCAGAGCTGTACCTCAGTTCCTTCAACTGGTGCAAAGGCATCAAAAGCGTCTATTTCGGTTTGGGCGTTTCCGACATCATTGGAATATCCCTGTTCGAGATCTGCCCGTCGGATAGTTCCGCAGATCGCTATTTTTGGGTAGTCGCGGGTGACACCCCACCGGCGCACTTAGCGACCGATAACTGCCCCAATTCGGTGTTCGCGCTGGATTCGTATATCGGTCGCACGCGCCGCTGGTGTGACTCGGTCTTGGCTGGCGCCAGTGTAGAAGGCAAGTCGCATGTCAAGTTAGCCCAGACGGCAGCCAATGCCCATGACCTGATGGGGCGCGTCAGGCTACTGGACTCTGTGATCTTGGAGCACTACCGGCAAAGCGAACCCAATTCCAAGCTAAAAACATAGGCGCCCCAAGACGGTGCCACCACGCTATCTTGGGCGTGCATGTGACGCCACGCTGCCCGACTTCAGGCTTGGCTACGAATCAAGGCCGCCCGCCTTTGGGCGGCGCGCCAACGCACGATCCAGCGCGTTCGCGAAGTTCTGGCGGTCGGCTTGGCTGAAGGCAGCGGGTCCGCCGGTATCGACACCGCTGCCGCGCAACTCCTCCATGAAGGCCCGCATAGTCAGTTGCTGCGCGATGGTGTCCCGCGTATACCACTCGCCACGGGGATTCAGTGGCAATCCACCCCTATCCAGCACTAAAGCCGCCAAGGGAATATCGCCCGTTATCACAATATCCCCCTCGCTGACCCGCGCCACGATTTCGGCATCGGCCGCATCCGCACCAGACGGCACCTGAAGCGCACGGATAAAACGCGAACCCGGCACGCGGATCAACTGGTTAGCGACCAGCGTCACGTTCAGCTGGAGCCGTTCCGCAACACGGAACAGGATGTCCTTGACAACGACAGGGCAAGCATCGGCATCGACCCAAATATGCATGGAAAACTCAACTGGTTCGGCAAAACGCCATTGTAAACTGCAGGCAGGCCAAAACCTGGCCAAAACCAGGCCAAAACCGGTGCCAGGTCTGTCATATGGACACGCAGTAGCATCCTTTGACTTTTCTCAAGACGCGAACCGGCGGCGTTTGGCGTATTGAGAAAGATCAAGTGATAGCGTTAGCTGTCTGAATGACAGACCTGGCACCGGCTTTCGGCTCTGGTTTTAGCGGCTGTGTTTTTTGAGGAAGTCGAGCACCATGCGGCTGGCATTCGGGCCGGCTTTAGTGTTGAAACGCAGCGCGGGGTCGCCGCCGCTCCAGGCGTGGCCCAGACTGGAGATGCGGGCGACACGCAGCATGACTTTCCTCCCCATCACATAGTCCTGGATGCGGTGCGCATTGGGTGTGCCGCTGCGACCGGCCGGCTTGCTTACCTCGCGCGAAGGCTTGGCGCTTGCCATCCCATTCAACTGCAGCCATTGGCGCGCCAGCTGCACCTGGTTCACTGGACGCACCACGCGGTCGTCTTCGCCCTGGATCAGCAATGCCGGCATCGCGGGCATGCCGTGCGTAGCGTGGCGCTCCAACAGGTTGTGAATGGCCACCGTCGCCTGCGCCGGGTCGCCGTGCTGCATCACGTGCAAGGCCCCGCCCGCGCCGTTGCCGGCGCCGAAGATGGGGCTGGAATGCAGTGCCACAGCAGCAATCAGCTCGGGATGATTCAGCGCTAGCACGGCCGCCATGCCTGCGCCGGCGGAAATGCCGCAGGCGTAGATGCGGCGGCGATCGATGGGCTGCTGTTGGCAGACGCGTTGCAGCAGGCTCGCCAACACCGCAGTTTCGCCGCCGCCTTGCTGCACCGTCGGCTCATACCAGCGCCAACAGCGGTGTGCCTGGCTCCGCAGCGCTTGCTGGGGATACAGCACCGCGAATCCTTGTTGCTCCGCCAGCCAGTTCATGCGTGTGCCTTGGGCGAATTCCGTGGCACTCTGTTGGCATCCATGCAGCATGACGAGGAGCGGCAGGCCTGGCGATAAAGCGATGTCAGTGGATCGGTCAGGCAGATAGAGCCAATACGCCAGACGCTGCCCGTGGGCATATATGGACTGTGCCAGCCATTTGCCCGGCGCGACCTGCACGGCTCTCGGCGCAGGTTTGCGCTTGCGCAGAGGTGCTGCGGCTTTCGCAGCGGGTTTTTGGCGTGATTTGCTGCTCGTCTTGCGGCGTTTGGGCGTAACGGCCGAGATTAGCCGTGCCACGCTGCGCATGAAACGAATCCCCGGTAGAGTTTTGGCCACAGCTTCTCCCGCACGATATGGTGCGGTGCAATATATCGCTACAGGCAAGGTTCGACCGTGCGATGGCGCACCGTCCCGGGGCTACCGTGCTCCATCTGTTGAGGTAGTCTATTAATATTGCCATTCCATTAATTTGTGTGAGAGCTAGTATGTACTCGAAATCTTTGAAAATTGTGACGATTGGCGCTGCATTCCTCCTCATGGGTGGCGCTGGCGCCCAGGAAGACGCCGTGGGTGAGGTGGAGTTGACGGATAAATTAATCAGCATCAGCGGCAGCGGCCATCAGCGCACCTTCGCCTGCGATGGCCGCAAGCTGGAAGTGGTCGGCACCGGGCATATCATCACCGCCACCGGTGTATGCAGCGCGGTTGAAATTCTTGGCGTAGGAAACGTAGTGAATGTCGAAGTAGTGCCAAAGGGCCGCTTGTCGATCACTGGCGCCGACCATACCGTGCGCTGGAAATCGCAAGGCAAGATCGCCCAAAGCGTGACCGGAACCGGCCACCGCGTCAGCCGCGTGAACTAGAAATTCGGGGTCAGGTCTGACATTCGGACAGCTAGCGCTCCCATTTGATTTTTCTCAATACGCGAAAGTGGCTTAATTTGCGTATTGAGAATTATCAAAGGGATGTCGTCGGTGTCCAATTGACAGACCTGGCACCGGTTTTGGCACCGGTTTGGCACCGGTCGAGTCCAGCTCCGGGACTAGGCCAGCAACGCTTCTTCCGGCATGCGCGGTTGCGAGAGGAAGACTGCGACTTCGGCCATCGCCTTGAAAATGGCGGTGCTCAGCAGGGCGATCTGGGTGCGGGTGGGTTCGTTGTCGAGGGGATTGACGGGCGACAGCTCGCGCATCAGGCGCGCGCGCACGATCTGCAGGCCGCAACGGCCGATGATGGTGGCGATCTGCGGCAGCAATTCGCGCATTTGCTGCATCGCTTCGTTGCCGGGTGCGCCGATTTCCAGCACCACGCCCAGCTCGGCGGGTTCCATCTGCACCACCACCTTGCCCAGGTCGGGCAGGGTCATCTCCAGTCGCACGGCAATGCGTGGACGGCGGCGACGCTGGTCGGGGCCGTCCTGGCCGGGATCGCGCGCTACCACGCGCAGGGTCAACTTTTCCGCGCCCCAGGCATAGACGGCGAAGCGCCAGGCATCGAGTTCGGACACCATGCCCTGGAAGGCGCGGTTATCGCGTAGCACCGGCGGCGGCGGATCGGCCATGAAGACGCTGGCGGGCAATTGGCGGCCTTCCTGTTGCTGCATCAGCGCGCCGCGCTGTTCGCTGTAGGTGCGCACCATCACTTGCCAGGAAGCGGCCAGCATATTGGTATCGGGGGTGTGCCAGACCAGCTGGCGCAGCGAGAACAACTGGTTCGGCTGCATCGACAGCGATTCGTGCGCCAGCATGGCGCCGGCAGCGGCGCCTGCGGTGGCGGCGGCTTTGGCGGCGGCGCTACCACGCTGCGCGCCTTCCATGGCTTCGATCAGGGCGCCGACGGCGGCCGGCAAGCCACTTTGCAGGGCGAAGTCGGGCGCATCGCCGGGAGGTTGGGCGACGGGCGGTACCGGCTGGGCGTTGACCTGGCCAGGATTTTCCCGGACCAGGCGATCGTGGATGCTCAGGGCCGGATTGGACGGGGTGATGCGGTCGATTGCCATAAAAACTGATAGTAATACGGCGATGTAAAAAAAGCCAACCGCGTGCGGTTGGCTTTTCAGTGCGCGTTACGCGATTATTGCAGCAGGGACAGAACCAGGGACGACTGGCTGTTCGACTGCTTCAGCATTGCGGTGCCAGCTTGCAGCAGCATCTGCGATGCGGTCATGGATGCGGACTCGGATGCGAAGTCGGTGTCCATGATGCGGCCGGTTGCGTTCTTGGTGTTGGTCGAAATGTTCGACAAGTTGTTGTAGACGTGGTCCAGACGGTTGGACACGGCACCCAGCTTCGAACGCAGGGCCGACACGGTGTCGATTGCGGTGGTCAGCTTGTTGATGGAGCCGTTGGCGGCGCCAGCGGTCAGCACGTCGGAACCTTGTGCAGCAACTGCGGCACCGGTTGCGCCGTCGTAGCCCACAGCGGCCAGGCCGATGTCGGTGTGCATGTCGCCCAGTTCGGTGGTGAAGTCGGCGGTCAGTTTTTCCGCGCCGTCGGCACCGATCTGGAAGTCGATGGTGGTGGCCATTTTACCGGTACCGGAGGTCAGCAGCGCGGTGCCGCCGAACTTGGTGTTGGTGGTGATGTTGGACAGTTCGCTGATCAGGGAGTCGTACTCAGCCTGCATCGCGGTGCGGTCGTCGTCGGTCGAAGAGCCGTCAGCGGACTGGGTTGCCAGATCCTTCATACGGTTCAGGATGGAGGTTACTTCGTCCAGCGAACCTTCGGCGGTTTGCATCAGGGAGATCGAGTTCTGGGTGTTGCGCATTGCAACGGACATGCCGCTGGTTTGCACTTTCAGACGGGTTGCGATCTGCAGGCCTGCTGCGTCGTCCATTGCCGAGTTAATGCGGAAGCCAGTGCTCAGGCGGGTCATCGACGTCGACAGATGGGTCTGCGTGCGGGAGATCGAGTTCTGGGCGGACAGCGCCGCATTGTTGGTGTGAAGGCTCAGCATTTAAAACTCCTGTTGGGTGGGTTCAGTTCAGAGCAGCTGGTTTCTCTGCGCTCTCAGAAGTACAAGACGACCGTTTCGCGCCAGGTATTAAATGCCGTACAGAAATTTTTTGAATTTTTTTTGCATTCCCCGAAAAAATGGGGACGTACCCTATTTATTCAGCAACAAAAAGCGGCCCGAAGGCCGCCTTTGTTGCCCAATAAATGGGGTACGTCCCCATTTTTTTCTTACATATTTGGATAGTTCGGGCCGCCGCCGCCTTCCGGCGTCACCCAGACGATGTTCTGGGTCGGGTCCTTGATATCGCAAGTCTTGCAATGTACGCAATTTTGCGCATTGATCTGCAGGCGGTCGTCGCCTTCGTCGGTCTTGACGAATTCATACACTCCGGCCGGGCAGTAGCGCGCTTCGGGACCGGCGTACTTGGCCAGGTTCACGCCCACCGGCACCGAGGCGTCTTTCAGCGTCAGGTGGATCGGCTGGTCTTCGGCGTGGTTGGTGTTGGAGATGAAGACCGAGGACAGGCGGTCGAAGGTCAGCTTGCCATCCGGCTTCGGATAGGTGATCGGGCTGAACTCGGCCGCCGGGCGCAGGCTGGCGTGGTCCGGGGTCGAGTGGTGCAGGGTCCATGGCGCCTTGCCGCGGAAAACGATCTGGTCGATGCCGGTCATCAGCGAACCCAGGTACAGGCCTTTCTTCAGCCACGGCTTGACGTTGCGCGCCACGTGCAGCTCTTCGTGCAGCCAGGATTGCTCGAAGGCAGTCGGGTAGCTGGCCAGTTCGTCAGCCGTGCGGCCGGCGCCCAGCGCTTCCACCACCGATTCGGCGGCCAGCATGCCGGACTTGATGGCGGCGTGCGAACCTTTGATGCGGCTCATGTTCAGGAAACCGGCGTCGCAGCCGATCAGGGCGCCGCCCGGGAAGACCAGCTTCGGCAGCGATTGCAGCCCGCCGGCGGTAATTGCGCGGGCGCCGTAGGAAATGCGCTTGCCGCCTTCCAGGAAGGTGCGGATTTCCGGGTGGGTCTTGTAACGCTGGAATTCTTCGTAGGGCGACAGGTAGGGGTTCTCGTAATCCAAGCCCACGACGTAGCCGATCATCACCTGGTTGTTCTCCAGGTGGTACAGGAAGGAGCCGCCGTAGGTCTTGCTGTCGAGCGGCCAGCCGGTGGTGTGGATCACCAGGCCTGGCTGGTGCTTGGCCGGGTCGATTTCCCACAGCTCTTTAATACCAATGCCGTAGGATTGCGGGTCTTTGCCCTTGTTCAGGTCGTACTTGGCCATGAGCTGCTTGCCCAGGTGGCCGCGCGCGCCTTCGGCGAACAGGGTGTACTTGCCGTGCAGTTCCATGCCCAACTGGAAGTCGGGGCCGGGTTCGCCGTCGCGTTTCACGCCCATATTGCCGGTGGCCACGCCTTTAACGGAGCCATCATCGTTGTACAGCACTTCGGCGCCGGTAAAGCCGGGGAAGATTTCCACGCCCAGGGCTTCGGCCTGCTGGCCCAGCCAGCGCACCACGTTGCCCAGCGAGATCACATAGTTGCCATGGTTCTCAAAGCAGGCCGGCAGCATGAAGTTAGGGGTCTTGTAGGCCTTGCTTTCGGTCAGGAACAGCACGCGGTCTTCGGTGACGGCGGTGTTCAGCGGCGCGCCCAGCTCTTTCCAGTTAGGAATCAGCTCGGTCAGTGCTTTTGGGTCCATCACGGCGCCGGACAGGATGTGGGCACCCAGCTCGCCGCCTTTTTCCAGCACCACCACGGAGGTTTCCGGGTTCAGCTGCTTGATCTTGATCGCTGCCGACAGGCCAGCCGGGCCACCGCCAACGATCACAACGTCATACTCCATTGCCTCGCGTGGGCCGTACTGTTCTACAAGGTTGCTCATAGTGTTTTTGTAAGAATGGTGAAAATTCGGTGCAGGAAATAGAACGAGTGTGCTCTTTTTTCCTTGGGATTGCAACGGTGGCGCCATTGTGAGGGCTATTATTAGACGTGGCAATCTAATAAGGCAGTTTTTTGTGTCATCATGACGGAACAGAATCAAGAGGAGTAGTCGGTGGGAATCGAAGTAAATTTTGAGGGCAAAATCGCCCTGGTGACAGGTGCTTCCAGTGGCCTGGGTGCGCGTTTTGCGAAAGTACTGGCCAAGGCGGGCTGCCAGGTGGTGTTGGCGTCGCGCCAGATGGAACGCTTGAAAGAATTGCGTGCCGAAATCGAAGCCGACGGCGGTGCGGCCCACGTGGTCACGGTGGATGTAACGGATTACGCCAGCATCAAATCCGCCATCGCCCATGCCGAGACCGAGGCCGGGCCGATCGACATCCTGGTGAATAATTCCGGTGTATCAATGACGCAACGTTTGCTGGATGTCACGCCGGATGATTATGACTTTGTTATGGATTGCAATCTGCGCGGCGCCTTCTTCGTCGCGCAGGAAACCGCCAAGCGCATGATTGCGCGCGCCAAGGGCGACCCGCGCAAGCAGCACCGCATTATTAATATCGCCTCGGTGGCCGGCATGCGCGTGATGCCGCAGATTGGTGTTTATTGCATGAGCAAGGCCGGCGTGGTGCAGATGACCAAGGCCATGGCGGTGGAGTGGGGCAAGTACGGCATCAATACCAATGCCATTTGCCCTGGCTACATCGAGACCGAGATCAACGAAGACTATTTCGCCAGCGAACAAGGCAAGCGACTGATCGAGATGCTGCCGCGCAAGCGCGCCGGCAAGCCGGAAGACCTGGATGGACTACTCTTGCTGCTGGCGGGCGACGACGCCCACTTCATCAACGGCTCGGTCATCGCCGCCGATGACGGCATGCTGGCCGGCTAAACCGCTTTAACGCGCCCCCGCCAGTTTGTGCACCAGCTCGGTCGCTGTCGCGGCGCCGAACTTGCGCATCAGGCTGGCGCGGTGCATTTCCACCGTGCGCGGCGAAAGGCCCGTATCGCGCGCAATCAATTTGCTGGTCTTGCCTTCCACCAGCAGGGCGGCGATCTCGCGCTCGCGCGGGGTGAGGGCGGCTGACACCGGCCGCTGCTCCGACAAATCCTCAAACGTCCAGATGCCGGCACCCAGCGGTTGCGCGGGATCGAGCGCGCGTCCGGTCACATGGCACCAGAACAGCTCACCGCTCGCCCGGCGCATGATGCGCTCATCCGAATAACGCCCCTTCGTATTCATGATGGGGATGATGCGGTCGCCCGTGCGCAGGTATTCATCCTGGGTCGGGTACAGCAGCTGGAACGATTGCCCGTCCAATGCGCCCGCACTGTAGCCGAACATGACCGCCAGCGCATCGTTGCTGGCCTGGATCACACGCTGGTCGGACACGCACATGCCTACCGGGGCGAACTGGAAGATGGATTGGTAATTGATAGGCATTGCGGTAGTTCTACGGTATTGATGTTTGGGCGGTCGTATTCTATCCTCAAACCCCATCTGGCCTTTTGAGCAATTTGAGCGAGGAGACAAAATGAATAAGATTTACCCGGATGCCAAGGCCGCCCTGGCCGGCATCGTGGCCGACGGCCAAACCATTGCCGTGGGCGGCTTCGGCCTGTGCGGCATCCCGGAAGCGCTGATCGCCGCCCTGCGCGACACCGGCGCCACCGGCCTGACTGCCATTTCGAATAACGCCGGCGTGGACGGCTTCGGCCTGGGCCAACTGCTGGAAACCCGCCAGATCAAGAAAATGATCTCGTCCTACGTGGGCGAGAACAAGGAGTTCGCGCGCCAGTTCCTGGCCGGCGAGCTGGAGCTGGAATTCACCCCGCAAGGCACCCTGGCTGAAAAGCTGCGCGCCGGCGGTGCGGGCATCCCAGCCTTCTTCACCAAGACCGGTGTCGGCACCATCGTCGCCGACGGTAAGGAAATCCGCGAGTTCGACGGCGAACAATACGTGATGGAACGCTCGCTGGTGGCCGACGTGTCCCTGGTGAAAGCCTGGAAGGCCGACAAATCGGGCAACCTGGTGTTCCGCAAAACCTCGCGCAATTTCAACCCGAACGTGGCCGCCGCCGGCAAGATCTGCGTGGTGGAAGTGGAAGAAATCGTGGAAATCGGCGCCATCGACCCGGACGCCGTGCACCTGCCGGGTATCTACGTGAACCGCATCGTGCTCAACGCCACCCCGGAAAAACGCATCGAACAGCGCACCGTGCGTGCCAACTAAGGAGACAAGAACATGGCATGGACTCGTGATGAAATGGCCGCGCGCGCGGCAAAAGAGCTGCAAGACGGCTTCTATGTGAACCTGGGCATCGGCCTGCCGACCCTGGTGGCCAATTATGTGCCGCAGGATATCGAAGTCTTCCTGCAGTCGGAAAACGGCCTGCTCGGCATTGGTCCTTTCCCGACTGAAGCGGAAGTGGATGCCGACCTGATCAACGCCGGCAAGCAGACGGTGACGGCGCTGCCGGGCGCCGCCTACTTCAGCTCGGCTGATTCCTTCGCCATGATCCGTGGCGGCAAGATCAACCTGGCGATCCTGGGCGCGATGCAAGTGTCGGAAAAGGGCGACCTGGCGAACTGGATGATCCCGGGAAAAATGGTCAAAGGCATGGGCGGCGCGATGGACCTGGTGGCCGGCGTGAAGAAAGTGGTGGTCTTGATGGAACACGTTGCCACCGCCAAAGACGGCTCGGTCTCGCACAAGCTGCTGAAGCAATGCGACCTGCCGCTGACCGGCGTCGGCGTGGTCGACATGATCATCACCGACCTCGGCGTGATGGAAGTGACCGCCACCGGCATCAAAGTCACCGAACTCGCGCCCGGCGTCACCCGTGAAGAAATCAGCGCCGCCTCCGGCATCGAACTCAGCTTCTAAGTAAATTCGGGGTCAAAAATGGGGACGTACCCTATTTTTCCGCTTTGCGGAAAAAAGGGTACGTCCCCATTTTTTTCAGGCGGGATCGTCCTGCAGGGTGCGGTACGCTTTGTAGCCGTCTCCTACGTAGACCTGGATGTCGGAGTCTGGTGTCGGGGCGAGGAGGTCGTAGTGCGGCAGGCCGGCGGCCCGGATGCCCATCCAATGAGCGGCGCCTTTGAGGAAATTGCTGCCGCTCATTTCCTTGTCCATCTGGCGGCGGGACGTGGCGTCGCTGGAGAGGATGTAGAACGGTACCGCGTAGTTTTGCTTGGTGTGGTTGCCGTGCGCCAGTGTCATGTTGGGCGTGCCTTTGTCGCGGTGGTGCAGGCCGTGGTCGCCGAGGTAAATCAGGGAGAAGGGCTGTCCGCTGGCACTCAGTGTGCCGTGGATACCGGCCAGCAGGCTGTCGGTGCGTTTGATCGATCCCAGATAGCAGCGCATGGCGGCACTGGAGGCGGTGAATTGCTGCTCTTCGCCTTTGACGCGGTCGCAGAAGACGGGATGGGAACCCATTAAGTGCAAGACGACCAGGCGCTTGCTGCCAGTGCCCTCCTGCAGGCCGTCTGTGAGTTTCTCCAGCAAAATTGAGTCATCGACCTGGTTGTTCAGGCTGGAGCTGAGCTTGCTGAAGTGGACCACATCGGCGCTGGAGGCCAGGCGCGACGATGGACTGTCGTACTCGCCCACATAGCCCTGATTCGACAACCAATAGGTGCGGAACCCAGCCTGGCGCGCGAGTGCCAGCAGGTTGCGGCCATAGGCCACCTGGTCGCCGTTGACTTCCGCCATGGTGCGCGGCACGGCGGTGAAGGTGTTGGGTGCGGGCGCCACGTAACCATTGATAAAGACGCCTTTGGCCTGGTCCGCGAAGGGCGTGGTCTTCTGCGCGTAGCCGTAGGCCGACATATAGTCGCGCCGCACACTTTCGCCCAAGACAATCACGTAGTTGCGGTACTTGCTGTCCACGTCCTGAACTTGCCACTGCTGCGCCGCATCGTTGGCGCCGAAAGCGCGCTGCTCCTGCCGATACTGTTGCGCGGCCTGGGCGACGCTGCGCGGCAGGTCGAGCGCCAGGATTTCCTTTTGCCCGTCCGGGGTACGCATTTGTTTATTGAAGAGGAACAGGGACAGCAGCAGGCAAACTGCGCCAGCCAGAAGCAGCGGGATTTTGCGCCTGGCGCGATTGAAGCGGTAGACGAAGAACCAGCCGGCCGCGCCAAAGCCTGCCGCCAGCAAGAAACTCGCCCATGGCAACTGGCCAATGAACTCGATCGACTCGCTGCGGTTGGTTTGCAGCAGGGAGGAGATCACCAGGAAGTCCGGTTTGCCATATATCACCCCAAACGGCAGGTAGGCCGCCGCCAGTAGCAGCAGGCAGGCAGCAAGCGCATGCAAGGCGCCGACACCGCTGCCGAGCAAAAGGAGCAGCAAGCCGAGAACGTTCAGGACATTGTTCGCTTTAGCATGGTAGCCAAACGCGCGTACGAGGGTGAAGGACAGCAGAAGCGCAACGATGTAATAGAGCGCCCCGCGTGTCTGGCGAGACAATTGCACGGTATTTCCGGGAGGACCAACAAGGGGGCGTGATTATACGCTAAAAATTTCCAATGGGAAATTGCAATGCAACAAAAGCAATTCGGGGTCAGGTCTGGCAATCGGACATTTTGTCCGATTGCCAGACCTGACCCCGAATTTGGCTTCTAACTTGGCGCCGGCTTTTTACTCAGCCGTGGCGGCGAGCGGTTCGGCGATGACCGGTGCGATTGGGGTGGTCATGGGGGTTGGGTGGGCCAGCTCGCGCTGCAGGGTTTCCATGTCGAGCTCGCCTTCCCATTTCGCTACCACTACCGCTGCCACGCCGTTGCCGATGAAGTTGGTCAGGGCGCGGCATTCGCTCATGAAGCGGTCGATGCCCAGAATCAGGGCCATGCCGGCCACTGGGATGGTTGGCACCACAGCCAGCGTGGCGGCCAGGGTGATGAAGCCGGCGCCGGTGATGCCGGATGCGCCTTTCGAGGTCAGCATGGCGACGCCGAGGATGGTCAGCTGCTGCATCAGGCTCAGGTCGGTGTTGGTGGCCTGGGCCACGAACAGGGCGGCCATGGTCATGTAGATATTGGTGCCGTCCAGGTTGAAGGAGTAGCCGGTCGGTACCACCAGGCCCACCACCGGTTTGGAGGCGCCCAGCTTCTCCAGCTTGCGCATCAGCGAGGGCAGGGCGCTTTCGGAGGACGAGGTGCCGAGCACGATCAGCAGCTCTTCCTTGATGTAGGCGATGAAGCGGGTGATCGAGAAGCCGGTGTATTTGGCAATGGAGCCCAGCACGATGAAGACGAACAGGGCGCAGGTCAGGTAGAAGGAACCCATCAGCTTGGCCAGCGGCAGCAGCGAATCAATGCCGTATTTGCCGATGGTGAAGGCCATGGCGCCGAACGCGCCGATCGGGGCGGCCTTCATGATGATGTTGACCATGCCGAAGAAGGCGTGCGAGATTTCGTCGATCAGCTTGGCCACCGGGCGGCCGCGTTCACCCAGCAAGGAGAGGGCGAAGCCGAACAGGCAGGCTACCAGCAGCACTTGCAGGATGTCGCCTTTGGCAAAGGCGTCCACCACCGTGTTCGGGATGATGTTCATCACGAAGTCGGTGGTGCTCTGGGCCTTGGCTTTCTCGGTGTACTGGGCGATGGCCTTGGTGTCGAGGGTGTGTGGGTCGGCGTTGAAGCCGGCACCGGGCTGCATGAAGTTGGCTACCGCCAGGCCGATCACCAGGGCGAAGGTGGAAACGACTTCAAAGTAGAGCAGGGCTTTGCCGCCGACGCGGCCGATTTTCTTCACGTCCTGCATGCCGGCGATGCCGCTCACCACGGTGCAGAAGATGACCGGGGCGATGATCATTTTGATCAGCTTGATGAAGCCGTCGCCCAGCGGTTTCATGGCCACCGCATCGGCGGGCAGGTAGATGCCGAGCAGGACGCCGCATACGATGGCGAACAGCACCTGCACGTACAGGATTTTGTAGAAGGGCTTTTTTTCGATTGTCATGATAAGGACCTCGTTTGTCTCCGAATGTCTTCATCATGTCAAACGACCTACGTTGTCGCTATTGTGTTTATCCCCATTGTGGTTAACCACAGGTGGGTGAAAAAAAACCGGGAAACCGGAAAACCAGGGTACGACCCTGAGGGTCGGACCCTGGTTTCCCGGTTTCCCGGTTTCCGGGTTTCCCGGTTCTCCGATTCGCGAGCTATTACTGCGCCACCCACCCCCCATCCATATTCCAAGCCACGCCGCGCATCTGGCGTGCCGCGTCGGAACACAGGAAGATCGCCATGGCGCCCAATTCCTCCGGCGTCACGAACTCGCCGGACGGCTGTTTCTCCGCCAGCAGGGCCGCTTTCGCCGCCTCATTCGTCAAACCATCCTTCTCCGCCCGCGCGTCCACCTGCTTCTGCACCAGCGGCGTCAGAACCCAGCCCGGGCAGATCGCATTACAGGTGATGCCGGTTTTCGCCGTCTCCAGCGCAGTGGCCTTGGTAAAGCCCACCAGCCCATGCTTGGCCGCGACATATGCCGACTTGCCGGCCGACGCCACCAGCCCGTGCACCGAGGCCAAGTTGATGATGCGGCCCCAATTGCGCGCCTTCATATTCGGCAGCGCCAGGCGCGTGGTGTGGAACGCCGAGGTCAGGTTGATGGCGATGATCGCATCCCAGCGCTCTGCCGGGAAATCCTCAACATTGGCCACGTGCTGGATGCCCGCGTTGTTGACCAGGATATCCACCCCGCCAAAGGTGCTGGCGGCGTAGTTCATCATGGACTCGATCTCCGCCGGCTTACTCATGTCCGCGCCGTGGTAACCCGCCAGCACGCCGAACTCGTTGGCCAGCGCTTCCTGCAGTTTGGCGATCTCGTTCGGGTCGCCAAAGCCGTTCAGGACGATGTTGGCGCCTTCCGCCGCCAGGCTGCGCGCAATGCCCAGGCCAATGCCGGAAGTGGAGCCGGTGACGAGTGCGGTTTTGCCGCGCAAAGTGGTGCTGCCCATTGAGTCCCCTATAATTTGTTAGCCAATGTAGAATGTAGCGCAAAAACCAAAGAGCGAGAAGCGGCATGCCTGAAGCGAAAATCAAATCCGTCCAGTGTTTCTCCATGTCCGGCCTGCATCAGATGGCCTATAAGGAATGGGGCGACGAGGACAACCCGAATGTACTGGTGTGCGTGCACGGCGTGACCCGCGTGGCGGACGATTTCGATAATCTTGCACAGTCGCTGTGCAAGGATTACCGTGTGGTGGCGCCCGATGTGGTGGGCCGCGGCCGCTCCGGCTCCTTGCGCAATCCGCAGCTGTACCGCATCCCGCAGTATGTGAGCGATATGGTGACCCTGCTGGCGCGCGTGTTGGCCCGGGGCGAGCAGCAGACGGTGGATTGGTTCGGCACCTCGATGGGCGGCCTGATTGGCATGGGTCTGGCGTCGCTGCCGGATAGCCCGATCCGCAAGCTGGTGTTGAACGATATCGGCCCGACCCTGGATTGGACTGCGATCCAGCGCATCGGCGACTACATCGCGCAGGAAGTGCGCTTCCCGACCTTCGAGGCCGGCGCTGAATTCGTGAAGATGGTATCGGTTACCTTCGGCCCGCATAGCGACGCCGAATGGCACAAACTGGCGGCTGACGTGCTGCGCCAGGATACGGACGGCTCCTGGGTGCGCCACTACGATATGGGCCTGGCCCAGCCTTTCCAATCGGTGACGCCGGAATCGGCCAAGGCCGACGAGGCGGCGCTGTGGGCGGCCTACGATGCGATTCGCTGCCCGACCTTGCTGGTGCGCGGCGAGCATTCCGACCTGCTGTCGCGCGAGACGGCGCAGATGATGACCCAGCGCGGCCCGCAGGCGCAGCTGGTGGAAATTCCGGGCGTGGGACATGCCCCGACCTTCCTGCACGATGACCAGATTGCGATCGCCAAGGATTTTTTGTTGAACCGTTGAAGAGAGAAGAATGGAAATCAAACGTTTTCACGTAGGTAAGCGCCTGTCCGAAGTGGCAGTCCACAACGGCACCATCTACCTGGCCGGCATGGTGCCGGAAGTCGGTGGTTCGATCCAGGCCCAGACGGCCGATGTGCTGTCCCAGATCGACCGCCTGCTGGCCGAAGCCGGCAGCGACAAGTCGCGCATCCTGATGGCACAGATCTACATCACCGACCTGGCCAACTTCGCCGGCATGAACGAGGTGTGGGACGCCTGGGTGGTGGAAGGCAATACCCCTCCGCGCGCCACCGTGGTTGCGCAACTCGCCCGTCCTGAATGGCTGCTCGAAATCGTGGTGACGGCTGCCCAACAATAAGTAGTAAAGGTTTTCGCAATGGTTTCAATCGCGGCTCTCAATAGCGCAACGACGGACCAGTTGGTACAAGGTTTGTCCGCAGACGACGGGGCGCGCGTGCTGGCCGCGCTTGATCACGCCAGCGAAGCGTACGCCGGCCGTATCACCGGGCACGGGCAGGATGCCCTGGAATTTGTCATCGGGGTGGCCAGCACACTGGCCATCCTGCGCACCGATGCGGAAACCCGCATCGCGGCACTGATGTTCGAGCTGACCCTGCTCGACGCCGACACCGCCCCCGCCATCGAACCGCGCTACGGCAAGGAAGTGAACGACCTGGTCACCGGCGTGCGGCAGTTGATGCGCCTGCGCGAGTTGACGCTGGCTTCTTCCGGCAGCGCCGCGCGCACCAAGTCGGCAGCGCAGCAGGCAGTCGCGCAAGTTGAATCGCTGCGTAAAATGCTGCTGGCCATGGCCACCGATATGCGCGTGGTGCTGGTGCGCCTGGCGTCTTGCTGCTCCACCTTGCGTTACTTCGCCGAGAACAAGCGCTTTGACGAAGTGACCCGCGCTTACGGCCGCGAAACCCTGGACCTGTATGCGCCGCTGGCGAACCGCCTCGGCATCTGGCAGGTCAAGTGGGAGCTGGAGGACCTGTCCTTCCGCTTCATTGAGCCCGATACCTACAAGCGCATTGCGAAGATGCTGGAAGAGAAGCGCATGGCGCGCGAGAGCTTCGTCACGTCTTCCATTGCGCGCCTGCAGTCCGAACTGGAGTCTGCGGGCATCAAGGCCGAAGTATTCGGCCGGCCCAAGCACATCTACTCCATCTGGAACAAGATGAAGGGCAAGGAGCTGGACTTCTCGGAGTTGTACGATGTGCGCGCCTTCCGCGTGATCGTGCCCGACGTGAAGACCTGCTACACGGTGCTCGGCGTGGTCCACAATATCTGGACCCCGATCCCGAAAGAATTCGACGATTACATTTCCCGCCCCAAACCGAACGGCTACCAGTCGCTGCACACGGTAGTGACGGCGGACGATGGGCGTCCCCTCGAAGTGCAGATCCGCACCCAGGAAATGCACAACTTTGCCGAATACGGCGTGGCGGCGCACTGGCGTTATAAGGAGGAGGGCGGCTCCAACTTCAAAGGCCAGCAATACGACGAGAAGATCGCCTGGCTGCGCCAACTGCTGGCCTGGAAGTCCGAGGTCGCCGATGCGGTGGTCAATAACGAAGACCAGCAGCGCGAATGGGTCGAAAAGCTGAAATCGGCCACGCTGGACGACCGAATCTTCGTGCTGACGCCGCAAGCCCGCGTGATCGAGCTGCCGGTGGGCGCCACGCCGATCGACTTCGCCTACCACCTGCACAGCGACGTAGGTCACCGTTGCCGCGGTGCGCGCGTCGATGGCGTGATGGTGCCGCTGAACACGGCGTTGAAAAGCGGGCAAACTTGTGAAGTTATTACCGCCAAAGGCGCGCCTGGCACCGCCGGCCCATCTCGTGACTGGCTGAGCCCGGGCTATACGGTTTCCAACCGCACGCGCACCAAAGTGCGGGCTTGGTTCCACGCGATTGACATCCAGGAAACTGTCGCCAATGGCCGCAGCCTGGTTGAGAAATCGCTGCAGCGCGAAGGCAAGACGGCTGTCAACCTTGAAGCTCTGGCGCAGAAGCTGGGCTTTGGCAAGGTGGACGATTTGTTCCTGTCCGTTGGCAAAGATGAGTTCTCGCTGCGCCACGTTGAAATGGCTTTGCGCGACCCGGTTGAAGCCGAAGAGGTATCGACCGACCAGGTCGCGGTTAATAAGAGCCATAAATCCAGCGTTGAATCCGGCGCCAAATCGGGTGTTTTGGTCGTTGGCACCGATGGCCTGATGACGCAATTGGCCAAATGCTGCAAACCGGCGCCGCCCGATACCATCGTTGGATTTGTCACGCGCGGCAAAGGCGTATCGATTCACCGCGCCTCGTGCAAAAACTTCGCCGAAATGCGCGCCAAAGCGCCGGAGCGGGTTATTGTCACCGAATGGGGCAAGGCCAAATCGGATACGGTATTCCCGGTTGACCTGTTTGTTTTAGCGACCGACCGTCAAGGCCTGCTGCGCGATATTTCCGAGATTTTCTCGCGCGAGAAAATTAATGTTATCGGCGTAAATACCCAATCCGCCAAAGGCCAGGCACGTATGACGTTCACGGCCGAAATCAGCGCCACCAGCCAATTGCAAAAAGCGCTCGCCGCGATTTGCGAAGTCAGCGGCATCCTGGAAGCCCGCCGCGCTTAACGCGCTTAATGTGCTTATCCCGGCGCTGATCCAGCGTCGGGAATTCCTTTCCCGCAAATGCGTTGAGCTTGCCGGGCAGTCGCTCTAAGTACCGCAAGCCTACCTGGTCGCTCGCTCCGCGCGTTGTCGATGCGTACAACTTTCCACTGTGACGGCTGCGCTAAAGCTTGGCGCGTTGTTGCCAACTCTTGGCGCACAAACCGACAGATGTTTCGACCGGTCAGACCTGCTCGCGCTTGATGCCGGTGAATGCGTCGTATATCGCCCGATGGGTTTTGTATGACCAAGCATCATCGCGCGCATAATATGACGCCACCCATTGCTGCAAATTGGGCAGCATCGCATCCTGCTCGGCGGCAGAGGCATATTTATCAGGTTCCCATGGGCGTCGGCGATTATTGGCCAGACAGGCGTCGAGACCTGGATTGAGGAAGATAAGTTCGGTGCAACAAGGTGCGGCTGCTTGAATCAACTCGCCGTAGCAACCCTCAATTACCCAGTTGGAGTATTGCGCGATAAAGTCTTTAAGTGATCCTGCAATATCTTCGGAATGGCGCTGGACGGCGATTTTTCCTGATTCCCAAACAATAGAATCCAGATCCAGATGTGCGAGTCCATTTGTGGTGGCGGCGGCAATGGCATAAGTGCTCTTGCCCGAGCCGGAATTTCCAAAGACGAGCAACCTCATTTAGCGCCTATCGGAATTGGCTTGGATAAGAACAATAAGGCGGCAACAATCAGATGACCCACGACTAGCATTAAGGCCAGCAAGGCAATGGCTGGGTGATAGCCGCGATAGTGCGCCAGCATACCGGAAGCTATGATGAAGATCGGCATCGTAAAGTCGTCCACGATGCGGAGAAGATCGAACAGCCATAGCGGAACGAAAGCCACGATCATGGGTATGCCAAAGTCCAACACGAACATGACCAGCCACAGCCCAACCAACTTCTGCGGCGCCGGCCCGACCTCCACTGCGACGGTGGCCGGAGCGATGTTCGGCATGAATCGCAGAATCAAGGCAAAGCTTACCGCTGCGACAAAGGAGCCGAGCAGCAGCACATATCCCAGGGCTGCATACCCGCAGCCCCCTTCAAAAGAAGAGCCGAACCAACGGCACGGATCAGAAGCAAGCATCGCATAGCCCGCCCCCACGCCAAGCGCAAGCGCACCCCCAGCCGCAAAAACGAAACGCAATAACCCATTCATAGAAGCCCCACCGTCAGTCACTTGCAAAGCTGGCAATGTTATCAAAGATTCGTTAAAAACCGGTGCCAGGTCTGTCAATCGGACGCGCAGCGAGCACGTTTGATAATTATCAAAGCATTCGATTGAGCAAGACCTCGGCTTCGAGCGGTCGTGGCAATTACAGCCGTATTGAGAAAAATCAAAGGTGCGCGGTTGCTGTCCAAATGTCAGACCTGGCACCGGTTTTAGGCACCAGGCAAGCTTCGACGCCAGCACTCAACTGGCATTCGCCGCCATAAACTCATGGAGCGAAATCGCAGTTTCAGCCGCCGGGCGCTGCACGGCTATTTTTGCGGGTTCCCAAACAATCGATCGAGATCCAAATGCGGGAATCCGAGTTACTGCGAAATGGCGCTCGCGTAAGCACTCTTGCCCGAGCCGGAATTACCGAATATCAGCAATTTCATTTTGATTCCTCGCTAAACTTCGCCACCGCAGGCCTCGAGATCAGCAGCAAGATCCCAACCACAATAGAGCCAGCGACGGGTACGAAAGCCACAAGAGCCATAGATGGAGGATAGCCGCGGTAAGGCGCCAGCAAGGCGGAGGTCACGACAAGGGCCGGCAAGAGCATAAACGCGATGAACTTGTAGGCATCGAAACTCCAGTTCTGCATGAGCGGCACAGCCGCAAGCGCGAAAAAGTTCAGGATAAACAGGGCCGCCCAAAGGATGACGAATCTTTTGGGCACCTCACTGCCGGCGACGGGCCGGGGCGCCGACACTTTCGCCATAGCGAAGCGCAGGGAAATTACAAAGCAGACGCTGGCAACAACTAGCCCAAGAAGTACGGCCACCCCAATCGCACGAATACCGCACGCGCCCTCAGAGGTTGCGCTGAACCAATCGCATGGCGCAAACGCAAAGAACCCATAACCAGCCCAAGCGCCAGTCATCAGGGAGCCAACGACCGCAATAGTAAAACGCAATAAAGTATGCACGGCAATTTCCAGTTCGGGGTCACCAGTTCGGGGTCAGGTCTGACATTCGGACACACCGACCACATATTTGATATTTATCAAAGCATCCTCAGTTGCAACTTTTGACTGAGCGACGACTGTGGCGTTTCCGTGCAGTTTTATATTTCTCAAAAGAGTGCAACCTGTGTCCGAATGACAGACCTGGCACCGGTTTTAAGGTTCGGCTTGCAGGGTGATGTGGTCGATGCCGTGGCGGGTGCGGAGCATGGCTTTGACGCGCTCGAGGATGGCGGGCCATTGTTGTAGGTCGTTAATCTGCAGGTGGCCAATCAGGGCGGGCTGGCCGGGGGACATTTCCCAAACGTGGAGGTCGTGCACGGACAGAACGCCGGGCACGGCGGACAGGTCGGCGCCGATCTGGCTGTAGTCGGTGCTGTCGGGCACGCCTTCCATCAGGTGGTGGAAGGATTCGCGCAATACGCTGACCGTGGATTTGAGGATCAGCAGGGATACGAGCAGGGATAGGATGGGGTCGATCTGCATCCAGCCGGTCGCCATGATGACGCCGCCGGCGATCAGTGCGGCGACGGAGCCGAGCAGGTCGCCCATGACGTGCACCAGCGCGGCGCGGGTGTTCAGGCTTTCTTTGTCGCGTGACAGGCTCCAGGCGACCAGCAGGTTGATGCCGAGGCCGATTGCGGCGACCACCAGTACCGTGCCGCCTTGTACGGGTTCGGGGGCGGCGAAGCGTTGCACGGCTTCGAAGACGATCCAGCCGACCACTAACAACATTGCCAGGCCGTTCACGAAGGCGGCGAGCGCTTCGGCGCGGCCGAAGCCGAAGGAGTAGCGGGCGGAGGGGCGCCGTTTGGCGATCAGTTGTGCGAGCAGGGCCAGGCCGAGCGCGGCGGCGTCGGTCACCATGTGGCCGGCGTCGGAAATCAGGGCCAGTGAGTTGGCAATGAACCCGGCGCTGACTTCAACCACGGCAAAGCCGAGTGTGAGCGCGAGCGCGACGGCGAGCGCGGTCTGGCTGCGGTGTTCGTTGAAGTGGGCGTGTTGGGCGTCGCCGTCCAGGTGGGCGTGGAGGTGGGTGGAATCGTGGTTTTGCATGGCTCTGAATATAGCAGCAATGTTTTCTCGGGAAAACACTTGTCACGGGCGGAACACCTCTCTATAATGCTGGCTCTCGGGCGGTTAGTTCAGCTGGTTAGAATACTTGGTCGACATCCAAGGGGTCGGGGATTCGAATTCCTCACCGCCCACCAGAACATTTTTTTATGTAGTACCATTGCAAAAGACACGGGCGGTTAGTTCAGCTGGTTAGAATACTTGGTCGACATCCAAGGGGTCGGGGATTCGAATTCCTCACCGCCCACCAGATACTTTGTAAGAGCGAGAAAGGCACACCGGTTATGACACCGCGAACTACCATGCAGGTTGGTGAGTGACGCTAGTCGATCGGCTTTCTTTTGCTTGTTCAATTGAAGAAAAACGCGGCTAGTCCGCGTTTTTTTTTCGTCCATATTTTCCAGCACTATTTTTTCTTCCGGAGATCCATCATGGTTTCAGTCCGACTGCCCGACGGTTCCATCCGTCAATTCGATGCCCCAGTAACGGTTGCGCAAGTTGCGTCCAACATCAGCACCAGCCTGGGCAAAGCCGCGCTGGCCGGTAAGGTTGACGGTAAAGTCGTTGACACCTCCTTCCTGATTGAGAAGGATTCCGATGTTGCCATCGTGACCGATAAGGATGCGGAAGGCCTGGATGTGATCCGCCATTCGACTGCTCACTTGCTGGCTTACGCGGTGAAAGAGCTGTTCCCGGATGCGCAAGTGACCATCGGTCCTGTCATCGAGAACGGTTTCTACTATGACTTCTCGTACAAGCGCCCGTTCACGCCGGATGACCTGGTGGCGATCGAGAAGAAAATGGCTGAGCTGGCGAAGAAGGATGAGCAAGTGACCCGCAAGGTCCTGCCGCGCGATGAGGCGGTGGCTTACTTCAAGTCGATCAATGAGCATTACAAGGCTGAGATCATCGCGTCGATTCCTTCGAACGAGGATGTGTCGCTCTACACCGAGGGTAGCTTCACCGACCTGTGCCGCGGCCCACACGTGCCGTCGACCGGTAAGCTGAAGGTCTTCAAGCTGATGAAGCTGGCTGGTGCTTACTGGCGTGGCGATAGCAAAAATGAGATGCTGCAGCGTGTCTATGGCACCGCCTGGACCAAGAAGGAAGACCAGGAACAGTACCTGTTCCAACTGGAGGAGGCTGAAAAGCGCGACCACCGCAAACTGGGTAAGCAACTGGACTTCTTCCACTTCCAGGATGAGGCGCCGGGCCTGGTGTTCTGGCATCCGAAAGGCTGGACCATCTGGCAGCAGGTGGAGCAGTATATGCGCCGCAAGTACCAGGAAAACGGCTACCAGGAAGTGAAGGCGCCGCAGATTCTGGATGCTTCGCTGTGGGGTAAAACCGGCCACTGGGAGAACTATCGCGAGAATATGTTCGTGACCGAGTCGGAGAACCGTTCCTACGCGCTGAAGCCGATGAATTGCCCGGGCCACGTGCAGATTTTCAATAGCGACCTGCGTTCCTATCGCGACCTGCCGCTGCGCTACGGTGAGTTCGGTCAGTGCCACCGCAACGAGCCGTCCGGCGCGCTGCACGGCATTATGCGTGTGCGTGGTTTCACCCAGGATGATGGTCACATCTTCTGCACCAATGCCCAGATCGAGCCGGAAGTGGTAGCATTCCACCAGCAGGCGATGGAGGTCTATAAAGATTTCCATTTCGAGAATATCGATGTGAAGCTGGCGCTGCGTCCGGATAACCGTATCGGCGACGATGAGGTGTGGGATAAGGCGGAAGAGGCTTTGCGCTCGGGCCTGCGCGCTTGCGGTGTGACCTGGACTGAGTTGCCGGGCGAGGGCGCGTTCTATGGTCCGAAAATCGAGTACCACTTGAAGGATTCGCTGGGTCGCCCATGGCAGGTCGGCACCATGCAGGTGGACTTCTTCATGCCGGGCCGTCTGGGCGCCGAGTATGTGGCGGATGACAACACCCGCAAGACCCCGGTCATGCTGCACCGTGCCATCGTGGGTTCGCTGGAGCGCTTCATCGGCATCCTGATCGAGAACTATGCTGGCGCACTGCCGATGTGGCTTGCTCCTCAGCAAGTATCGATTCTGAACATCAGTGATGCGCAGGGCGAATACTGCAAATCGTTGGAAACCAAGCTGCGTAAACTGGGCTTCCGGGTTGCTGCGGATTTGCGCAACGAGAAAATTACGTATAAAATCCGCGAACATTCCGTCCAAAAAGTGCCTTTCATTCTCGTGGTGGGCGATAAGGAGCGGGATGCCAACACCGTGGCCGTGCGTGCCCGGGGCAATGTCGATCTGGGCGTCATGTCGATCGATGCCCTGGTGGAGCGACTGCAGCAAGACGTCGCTACCAAAGCCTGATGCGTGAAATTCCGCAACCGGCCGACTAACCAATATTGAAGGAAACACCATAGCTACTGACAAGTCTTCCCATCGCATCAATGGCGAGATCAACCACCCTGAAATGCGTCTCTCGGGTGTGGACAATGAACCGCTGGGCATCGTAAGCCTGGCCGAAGCCTTCCGCTTGGCGGAAGAGGCCGATGTCGACCTGGTCGAGATCGCGCCGAACGCGGTTCCACCAGTCTGCCGACTGATGGATTACGGCAAGTTCAAGTATTCGGAGCAGAAAAAGGCGCACGAGGCCAAGTTGAAGCAGAAGGTGATCTCGGTGAAGGAAGTTAAATTCCGTCCGGGTACCGATGATGGCGACTACAACATCAAGCTGCGCAACCTGACCAAGTTCCTGGAAGAGGGTGATAAGACCAAGATCACCCTGCGTTTCCGTGGTCGTGAAATGGCCCACCAGGATATCGGCATGCGCATGCTGGAGCGTCTGAAAGCTGACCTGGAGGCTGTCGGCCAGGTTGAGCAGTTCCCGAAAATGGAAGGCCGCCAGATGATCATGATTTTGGCGCCGAAGAAGAAGAAGTAAAACCTGGGAAACAGGGAAACCGGGGTACGGCCCGCAGGGCCGGACCCCGTCCTGCGAACGCCGCCGCTTCTTTCGAGGCTGGCGGCGTTTGTGTTTCAGGGTCCCTAAGGTTTACCGCAGAAAACAAAACCTGTGCTATACTCCCGGGTTCCCGTGAGAGTAGGCACTAAAAGTGCAGCAGAGTTGTTGCCACCTACAATCCGGTCATTATTGGAGCATTCACATGCCAAAAATGAAAACTAAGAGCTCCGCGAAGAAACGTTTTCGCGTGCGCCCAGGTGGCACCGTTAAGTCGGGCATGGCTTTCAAACGCCACATCCTGACCAAGAAGACCACCAAAAACAAGCGTCAGCTGCGTGGTACCCGTAACATCAATGCGTCGGACGTGACTAGCGTTCTGCGTATGATGCCAACCGCTTAATCTCACATTATTTAAGGAGCTACTATGCCTCGAGTAAAACGTGGGGTTACCGCGCGTGCCCGTCATAAAAAAGTACTGAACCTGGCCAAGGGTTACCGTGGTCGTCGCAGCCGTGTATATCGCGTTGCCAAGCAAGCAGTTATGCGCGCTGGCCAATATGCATACCGCGATCGCCGTAACAAGAAGCGCGTATTCCGCCGCCTGTGGATCACCCGTATCAACGCGGCTTCGCGTGAACACGGCATGACCTACAGCGTGTTCATGAACGGCCTGAAACAAGCCGCGATTGAACTGGACCGTAAGGTCCTGGCTGATATGGCTGTGATGGACAAGCCTGCATTTGCAGCGATTGTCAACCTCGTCAAAGCCAAGATCGCTGCTTAATTGCCAGTGATGTGCGTTGCCTTCGGGCGACGAACATAAGAAGCGGGACATGGCTTAGCTATGTCCCGTTTTTAATTTCCACAACAGGAAAAAAGTCGGATGAACTCCCTCGAACAACTCGTCGTCGCCGCGCAGGCTGACTTTATCGCCGCCGCCGACGCTGCCGCACTTGAAAACGCCAAAGCCAAGTACCTTGGCAAGACTGGCCAGATCACTGAAATGATGAAGGGCCTGGGTAAGCTGGACCCTGACGAGAAGAAGGCGCAGGGCGCCCTGATCAACGCCGCGAAAGTGCAGATCGAGTCCGCGCTGACCGCGCGCCGTGACGCGCTGGCGGAAGCGCAGCTGCAACTGCGCTTGAATGCCGAGGCGATCGATGTGTCGCTGCCGGGCCGCGGCCGTGCGAAAGGCGGCATCCATCCTGTGATGCGCACTTGGGAACGCGTTGAAGAAATCTTCCGCTCCATCGGCTTCGACGTTGCCGGCGGTCCTGAGATCGAGACTGACTGGACCAACTTTACCGCGCTGAATTCGCCGGAAAACCATCCTGCGCGTTCGATGCAGGATACCTTCTACATCGAGGGCAATGACAGCACGGGCAAGCCGCTGCTGCTGCGCACGCATACTTCGCCGATGCAGGTGCGTTACGCCCGCAACAGCAAGCCGCCGATCAAGGTGATCGCGCCGGGCCGCACTTATCGCGTTGACTCCGATGCGACCCACTCGCCGATGTTCCACCAGGTCGAGGGCCTGTGGATCGCGGAAGACATTTCCTTCGCGGACCTGAAGGGCGTGTACCTGAATTTTGTGAAGGCTTTCTTTGAGACGGATGACCTGCAGGTGCGTTTCCGTCCTTCGTATTTCCCGTTCACTGAGCCGTCGGCGGAGATCGATATCGCTTTCGGTAGCGGCCCGCTGAAGGGGCGCTGGCTGGAGGTGTCGGGTTCGGGTCAGGTGCATCCGAACGTGGTGCGCAACTTCGGCCTGGATCCGGAGAAGTATATTGGCTTTGCGTTCGGCTCCGGCCTTGAGCGACTGACCATGCTGCGCTATGGTGTCAATGACCTGCGCCTGTTCTATGAAGGCGATCTGCGCTTCTTGAAGCAGTTCAACTGAAACCGTTAAACCGGGAAACCGGGGTACGGCCCAAAGGGCCGGACCCCGGTCTGCTACAGGGTCCGGCCCTTCGGGCCGTACCCTGGTTTAGCGGTTCTCAGGTTGAAAAGAAAACGAATACGAAAAGGCTGAAAAATGCAATTCTCTGAAAACTGGCTGCGCACGATGGTCGATCCGAAGATGACTTCGGATGAACTGGCACACATGCTGACCATGTCCGGCCTCGAAGTGGAAGACATCGATCCGGTGGCGCCTCCATTCACCAACGTGGTGATCGGCCATGTGCGCGAAACCGCGAAGCACCCGAACGCCGACCGCCTGAACGTGTGCCAGGTGGATGTTGGCACTGGCACCTTGCTGAACATCGTCTGCGGCGCGCCGAACGTGCGCGCTGGCCTGAAAGTGGCGTGCGCCATGGCCGGCGCGGTGCTGCCGCCGGGCGCGGACGGCAAGCCGTTCGAAATCAAGGTGGGCCAGCTGCGCGGCGTCGAGTCGCAGGGCATGCTGTGCTCCGCGCGCGAATTGAAACTGTCGGAAGACCACGGCGGCCTGATCGAGCTGCCGGATGATGCGCCAGTCGGCCAGAATATCCGCGATTACTTCTCGCTCAACGATCTGAAGTTCACCATCAAGCTGACCCCGAATAAGGCGGACTGCCTGTCGGTGCTGGGCGTGGCGCGCGAAGTATCGGCGCTGACCGGTACCGCGCTGACCGTGCCGCAGAACCGTGTGGTGCCAGTCACCCTGGACGAGAAGCTGGCGGTGAAGGTGTCGGCGCCGGACCTGTGCGGCCGCTTCGCCGGCCGTGTGATCCGCAACCTGAATGCGCAAGCCGTCACCCCGGACTGGATGAAGCAGCGCCTTGAGCGCAGCGGCCAGCGCCCGGTATCGGCGCTGGTGGACATTTCCAACTACGTCATGCTGGAGCTGGGCCGTCCTTCGCACGTGTTCGACCTGGACAAGATCCACGGTGCGCTGGACGTGCGCTGGGGCCGCAAGGGCGAGCAGATCAAGCTCCTGAACGGCAACACCATCGAAGTCGATGAGTGGGTCGGCGTGATCGCCGACGACAAGGAACTGGAGTCGCTGGCCGGCATCATGGGCGGCGACGCCACCGCCGTGTCGGACGACACCACCAACATCTATCTGGAAGCGGCATTCTGGTGGCCGAACGCCATCCAGGGCCGCGCGCGCAAGTACAACTTCTCGACCGACGCGGCGCACCGCTTCGAGCGCGGGGTGGACTACGCGACCATTCCGGAACACCTGGAGCGCATCACCGCGCTGCTGCTGGAAATCTGCGGCACGGCTGACACCAAGGTCGGTCCGATCGATGACCAGATCGTGAACATCCCGCAGCGCGCGCCAGTGCAGATGCGCACCGCGCGCGCCGCCAAGGTGATTGGCGTGGCCCTGAACGACGAGATGATCGCCGACATCTTCCAGCGCCTGAACCTGGAGTTCACGCTGGCCGATGGCATCTTCAGTGTCACCGCGCCGTCGTACCGCTTCGACATCGAAATCGAAGAAGACCTGATCGAGGAAGTGGCGCGCGTGTACGGCTTCGAAAACATCCCGACCCTGCCGCCAGTGGCTGCGGCCGAGATGCTGATCGCACCGGAAAACACCCGTTCCATCTTCGCCGTGCGCCACCAGTTGGCCGACCTGGGCTTCCAGGAAGTGGTCAATATGAGCTTTGTGGAAGCGCAGTGGGAGCAGGACTTCAACGCCAACGACAACCCGATCAAGCTGCAGAACCCGATCGCCTCGCAACTGTCCGTGATGCGCTCGTCGCTGATTGGCAGCCTGGTGGCGAACGTGCGCTACAACCTGAACCGCAAGCAGGCGCGCGTGCGCCTGTTCGAAGTCGGCGCCATCTTCAAGCGCGACGCGTCGGTGCCGGATGGCCCGCTGACCGTGGCCGGCTACGACCAGCCGCAACGCGTGGCGGCCATGGCCTACGGCCCGGTGGTGGAGGAGCAGTGGGGCCAGAAGGACCGCGACGTTGATTTCTTCGACGTCAAGGCCGACCTGGAAGCCCTGTTCGCGCCGCGCCAGTTGCGCTTTGCCAAGCTGGCGCATCCGGCGCTGCATCCTGGCCGCGCCGCATCGGTTGAGCTGGACGGCAAGGTGATCGGCTTTATCGGCGAACTGCACCCGCGCTGGCTGCAAAAATACGACCTGCCGAAAGCGCCGGTTGTGTTCGAGGTGGATGCTGTTGCGCTACAGCAACGTGACGTGCCAAAATACGAAGAGATCTCCAAGTTCCCGGGTACCACGCGCGACCTGGCCCTGGTGGTCAAACAAGCGGTTCCGGCACAGGACCTGATCGACGCCCTGCAGGGCGCCGTGGCGGCCCACGCGCACGGGCGCATCGTGCAAGCCATTGTTTTATTTGATGAATATCGCGGTGAGCGGGTGGCGGAAGACGAAAAATCGCTTGCTTTCCGCTTTAGCTTGCAAGATACTCAAAACACCCTGCAGGACGATGTAGTGGAAGAGCTGATGAAGACGCTCACCGCGCACGTGGTCTTGGCGCACGGTGCAAAACTGCGGGCTTAACTTAATATTTCAGTCACTCCAGCGAGTCCGGCAATGCCGGACTCATGTTCTTTAGAAGGCAGGGCAGCAAAATTAACCATAACGACGTTGATTCCGCCGTACTTGAATCCGCATTGGACGCCGAGCTGCACAGCGCCATGCAGAACGCCAAGGTACGCCAGGAAGCTGAACAGGATTTGCCAACGCTGACCAAGGCTGAGCTGGCCGAACTGTTGTTCGAGCAGGTGGGCCTGAACAAGCGCGAGGCCAAGGACATGGTCGAAACCTTTTTTGACGAGATCCGCAACGCGCTGGAACGGGGCGAGGCGGTGAAGTTGTCCGGTTTCGGCAATTTCCAGCTGCGCGACAAGCCGCAGCGTCCGGGGCGTAACCCGAAAACCGGCGAAGAAATTCCGATCACGGCGCGCCGTGTGGTGACCTTCCACGCCAGCCAGAAGCTGAAAGGCATGGTCGAAGACAGCGCCGGCACGGCGCGCAACGCCTGAGCCGCAAGGACCCCTGAATGAATGACCGTCCTGGCAAGGCAGACCTGGCAGTGCTGCCGCCGATTCCGGCCAAGCGCTACTTCACCATTGGCGAAGTGAGTGAGCTGTGCGGCGTCAAGCCGCACGTGCTGCGCTATTGGGAACAGGAATTTACCCAGCTTAAACCGGTCAAGCGGCGCGGGAACCGCCGCTATTACCAGCATCATGAAGTACTGCTGATCCGCCGCATCCGTGAGCTGCTGTATGAGCAGGGCTTTACGATCTCCGGCGCACGCAACAAGCTGGACAGCCGCGCGGCCGATTCGGCGCGGGGCGAGTATGATGATTCCCTGGGTTTTGGCGCGGCCGGCGATGCACCGCCCGTGGAGCGCGAGATGCTGCGCCGGGAGCTGTTGGGCATCCTTGACCTATTGAAGTTGTAAGCAGCTGTAGCAAGGGCGCTTAGGCGTCCTTTTTTTCGGCTAAACTCGACAAAACTGTTAAACCATTAGTGCTACAATATTAACGTTATGATTTTGCTAGTGATATTGCAGACGCTGGCTCGTTCCCAAGCTGAGATTTAATGAGGGAAGATCAATGATTCGCGTAGCCATCTGTGACGACCACCAGATTGTACGGGCAGGTTTCAAGCAAATCTTTTCGTCTTCGGACGAATTTAGTGTCGTGGCCGAGGGAAGCACCGGGCGCGAGGCGCTTGATATCGCCCGCAAAGAAGTATGCGACGTGCTGTTGCTCGATATTGCCATGCCGGACCAGAGCGGCATAGACACGCTGCGCACCATCCGCCAGGGCCAGCCCGATTTGCCGGTCTTGATTCTGTCCGGCTATCCGGCCCAGCAATATGCGCTGAACCTGTTCAAGATGGGCGCCAACGGTTACCTCAACAAGGAGTGCGAGGCGGAGGAGCTGATCACCGCCGTCCGCACCGTGCACCAGGGGCGCCGCTATGTCAGCTCGCAGGTGGGCGAGCTGCTGGCCCAAAGTTTCGACCGCGACCCGAATACGGCGCTGCACACCGAACTGTCGGACCGCGAGTTCCAGGTATTCCTGCGCCTGGCGCGGGGTGCCACCGTGTCCGATATCGGCACCGCGCTGTCGCTCAGTATCAAGACGGTGAGCACCTATCGCACCCGCATCATGGAGAAGATGGGCTTGCAATCGAATAGTGACTTGACGTACTACGCGATGAAGAACAACCTGCTGGATTAGGCCACCCGCCGCACGGTTGAATTGCCGTGCGGCAGCAATTTCCTGCGCGTTTTATAATGGGCAAGATGTACTTCACCCTCGAACCAGCGCCCCGGCACCGGCTGCCACTCTATAAAACGCTCCTGTGTGTCACGTGTGCGTTGATTCTGATCGTCAACGGCTTTAGCCTGTTCCACAATCTGCAGTCGCTGAAGGGCGCCAATGAGCAGCTGGCGCTCAGCTCGCGCGTGGCGGAACGGCTGCAATACCTGAATGTGCTGGTGCTCGATGCCGACAGCAGCGCGCGCGGCTACTTCATCTCCGGCAAGGAAACCTACCTGGGGCCGACCCGTTCCGTGGTTGCCGAGGCCGAACACGAATTCCGCGAGCTGGAAAAGCTGCTGGCCAATAACCCGGTGCAGCTGAAAAACCTGCAGCAACTGCAGGCGCTGGTGCGCAAGCGCATCGCCATCCTGACCCAGGCGATCGAAGTCTATAAGCACAGCGGCTTGCAGGAAATCGTCAATATCGCCCAGGTCAGCGACGAGCGTAGCGGCATGGATGAAATCCGCCTGCAAATCGTGATCATGGTGCGCGAACAGAACGAGGCGATGGCGGTGCGCGCCACCAGTTTCTACCACGAGTACCAGAAGGCTGTGATGATGGGCGCGGGCATCAATGCCATCGCCATCGTCGTGCTGATCATGTTCTACCAGTTGGTGCGGCGCAGTTTTGTGCACCGCGCTGCGGTGGAGCACGCCTTGCAGTTGTCGAACGAAAGCCTGGAATCGATGGTGCAGCAACGGACCGAGCAGCTCTCGGTGCTGTCGCGCCACCTGATTTCGATCAGCGAAGACGAGAAAATGCGTTTGTCGCGTGAGCTGCACGATGAAATGGGCGCCAACCTGACGTCCATCAGCATGGACATTTCGGCCGTCACCCACCAGTTGCAAAAGACCCATCCGGAACTGGCGGCCCAGTTGCGCCGCGCGCGCGGCACCCTGATGGAAACCGTGGAACTCAAGCGCCGTATTATCGAAGACCTGCGCCCAAGCCTGCTCGACAACCTGGGCCTGGGCGCCGCCATCGACAGCTATTGCGAGGATTTCGCACGCCAGGCGGGGACGCCGTGCGAGACCGATGTCGGCCCCGATATCGATGCCGTGGCCAAGGGCGACAGCAGCCTGTCGATTGCCTTGTTCCGTATCGTGCAGGAATCGCTCACGAATATCCGCAAATATGCCAAAGCCACCCACGTCAACGTTTCGCTCAAGCGCCAGGCGGACGATATGCTGGTGCTGCGGATTA
Source organism: Massilia sp. SR12 (assembly GCA_046523935.1). Taxonomy (GTDB): domain Bacteria; phylum Pseudomonadota; class Gammaproteobacteria; order Burkholderiales; family Burkholderiaceae_D; genus Rugamonas. Next base: position 817,702 of record CP159586.1, read on the forward strand.
TCGATGACGGTGTCGGGATTGCGGCGCCGACCCTGGCCAAGCCCATGTCACATGGTTTGCTGGGGATGCGCGAGCGGGCTTTGCTGCTGGGCGGGGTGCTGAATATTCGCCGCGGCCGTGGCGACCACGGCACCTGCATTGAAGTCTATATCCCGCTGAGAGGGCGGGGTGGGCGGGCGCCGGTTGCCGCGCCGCCCGGCGGTTTGCCGCAGCCTAGCAGCATGCCACATCTGCGAGCAGGCGATCATACTCAATCTTCGCCACCTTATAGCACTCGCCCGCATAGCGTTCCAGACCTGCACGATCAATCACAGTGATGTTGCCGCGACGGTAGGTGATCATGCCGTCTTCCTGCAATTTGCCGGCGGCAGCGGTGATCGATTCGCGGCGTACGCCCAGCATGATGGAGATCATTTCCTGGGTTACCTTCAGCTCATTGCTTGGCGAGCGGTCCAGGCGGTCCAGCAGCCAGCGGCACAGCTTTTGCTCGATCGAGCTGTGGCGGCCGCCGACGGCGTTTTGCGCCATCTGGGCGAACAAGGCGGCGTTGTAGCGCATCAGCAGTTGCGGCAGGGCGCCACCCAGGTTGAAGGCGTCGCGCAGGGCTTGCGCCTTCATGCGGTAGCCGTAGCCGGCGCTTTGCACCACGGCGGTGCACATGGCACGCTCACCGGCAAACATCGACACGCCCACCACGCCCTCGTGGCCCACCACGGCGATCTCGGTGGTGGCGCCGTCTTCCATCACATACAGCAGCGACAGGATGGCGGTGGTTGGGAAGTACACGTACTCCAGCTTGCTGCCAAACTCAAACAATTCCTTGCCGAAGGGCAGTTGCACCAGTTCCAGGTGCTCAAACAGCGCTTCGAGTGCTTCACGAGGGAGGGCTGCCAGCAGCTCATTCTGCTGGGCGCCGCTGTAGCTGACAACAGGCCGGGACGCAACTTTAAACTCCGACGAACCAATCGGCATGGAACGGGACAGCGAGTTCTTGGCAGAGACGCTAAGTTGAGTGTTGTTCATTTTTTCCTCACAAAAACTAAAGTACACGTTATTGCAGTCGGCATTCTTAGGGGGTGTGGCTTGCCGATCGCGTTGGTATTACTTTAATTTTCTATGTGAGTGATGAACATAAGAGCCGTGTCCTCCGTCATGTAGGCTGGAAACATGACGCTTTGTCAGGATAGTCCTACAAGCACTACAACATCCCGATTTTTACTGGCGCACTGTTGAAAAGTTTGCGTGCTGGGGCTGCCAGGCGGAATTGTCCCAGTGCCTGCTTGAGCAGGGCCGTCTCGGCGTGGACGCGGCTGGCGCCTTCGGCGGCTTGCACCACCAGGGCGGCGTTCTGGCGCGTCATGTCGTCGATCTGGTGCAGGGCGCCGTTGATGCGGGCGATCTCGCCGCGCTGGCCGGCTTCGGCCTGGGTAATGCGGGCGATGACTTCTTCCATGCTGCGCACCGAGGCGACCACCTGGCTCATGGTGGCGCCGGCGCTGTCCACCTGGGCGTTGCCGCTGTCGACCTTGCTGACCGAGTCGCCGATCAGGTGTTTGATTTCGAGCGCGGCGGCGGCGGAGCGTTGCGCCAGGCTGCGCACTTCGCTGGCGACCACGGCGAAACCACGGCCGGCCTCACCGGCGCGGGCGGCTTCGACGGCGGCATTCAGCGCCAGGATGTTGGTCTGGAAGGCGATGCTGTCAATCACGCCGATGATGTCGGCAATGCGGGCGGAGCTGGCGCGGATGGCGGCCATGGTGCCGACCACGGCCTCCACGCTGTCGCCGCCACGGCGCGCCACGCTGGCGGCCTGCTGCACCAGTTGCCGGCCGTCGTCGGCGTGGGCGCGGTTGCGCTGCACGGCGGCGTCCAGTTCCTCCATCGCGGTCACGGTGACGTGCAGGGCTTCGGCCTGGGTGCTGGTGGAGCCGTGCAGGGCGCTGCTGCCGCTGGCCAGTTCATCGGCGGCGCTGGCGATGCGGGCGGCGCCGCTGCGGATGTCGGCCACCAGGTTTTGCAAGGAGGCGGTCATGGCGCTGAAGGCGTTGGCCAGGGCGCCGGTTTCGTCGCGTGCAGGGGAGGCGATGCGCACGCTCAGGTCGCCGGCGGCGGCGGCCTGCAGCGCGCCGTTCAACTGGCGGATATCGCGCATGAAGGAGAGGTAGAAGCCCGCGCCGAGCCAGCCGGCCAGCAGGATCGACAGCAGCACCACGCCGGCCACGCTATTGCGGTACAGGGCGTCGCGCGCGGCGCGCTCAGCCAGCAACTGGTCGAGCGCGTCGGCGGTGCTGGCGGACAGCGCTTGCAGGCCGGCGCCGGCTTGCTGGCCGGCGCCGTTGAATTCCTTGCCGCTGCTCTGGTTGTAGGAATTCAGCACTTCGTTGCGGGCGCGTTCAAGAAAGGCCAGCGCCTGCGGCACGGCGGCCAGGCGCGCTTGCAGCGTGCTGGCCAGGGCCGGATTGTGCTGCAGGATGGCCTGGTATTGTGCCGGCAGGCGTTCCAGATCGTGGCGCGCCAGCATGGCGGTGGCGCTCAGCATCTGGTCCTCGCCGGCCTCGAACAGGCCGCTGTCGATATAGGCGGCGCCACGGCCACTGATGACGCTCAGGTTCTCCGCCAGGCCGGGCAAGGTCTTCAGGAAGGAGGCGATCAGGTAGACGCTGCGCACTTCCGGGTCGAGCGAGAGGCGGGCGCGGTCGGCGGCCAGCGTGGCCAGGCTGTCGGCTTGGGCGATCAGCTTGCTGTGCGCGGCAAAGCTGGCGCGCGCGTCGACGCCGGCCTGGCGCTGCTGCAACTGCTGCCAGCCTTGCTCCAGTTCGGCCTGGGCCGGCAGGGCGGCCAGTGCGCCTTGCGCCAGCGGGCGCAGGGCAGCCAGGGCGGTGCTGGCGGCGTCGGCACTGGCGCGGATGGCGCCGGCGTCGGCCTGCTGGTTGGCGGCCAGGCGCAGGTGTTCCAGGCTGCGTTTTTGTTGCAGCTGGCGGCGTACTTCGTGCAGTTGGCGCACATAGGCCAGGCCCTGGCGTTCCTGCACGGTGAAGGCGACGGATTTGTGCAGCTCGCCGACCAGCAGGCCGGAGGCCAACAGCAGGGGCAGCAGGAAAACCAGGGAAACAAGGACAAACTTGGGCAGCAGGCGCAGCCGCTGCATGAGGGCGATGGCAGGCTGGAGGAGAATCATGGTGGCATCCGCGTCGGGGTTTTAAGGCGCGATAATGATGCTGGGCAATTGTTACATCGTGATGAATCGGGGCATAATGCGCTGAGCGCAACCCTTTCCCAAATTCTATTTCCCATGCACGTAATCCTGGTTGAAGACGATGCGGTTCTGGCGGACGGCCTGGTGCGCGTGCTGGGCGGCCACGGCATGAACGTGGAGCTGCTGCAGAACGGCAGCGAGGCCGACGCGCTGCTGCAGCGCCCCGGCGCGGTGGACGTGCTGGTGCTGGATATCGGCCTGCCGGGGCTGGATGGCTTTGAAGTGGTGCGCCGCCTGCGCGCGCGCGGCAGCCAGTTGCCGGTGCTGCTGCTGACGGCGCGCGACGCGGTGGAAGACCGGGTGCGTGGGCTGGAACTGGGGGCGGATGACTACCTGGTCAAGCCCTTTGCCACGCCGGAGCTGGTGGCGCGCGTGCGCGCCCTGGCGCGACGCCACGCGCCCAAGCCGAGCCTGCTGCAAATGGGCGAGCTGGTGCTGGACCTGGGCGCCAAGCGCGCGCGCGTGCGCGACAAGGTGATCGACCTCTCGGTGCGCGAATGGGCGGTGCTGGAATACCTGCTGCAGCACGGCGCGCGCGTGGTGAGCAAGCAGCAGATCATCGACGCCATCCTGCCCTGGGGCGAGGATGTGACGCCGAACGCGGTGGAGGTGTATATCTCGCGCATCCGCCAGAAGACGGCCGAGGCCGGCATCAGCATCCGCACCATCCGTGGCTTTGGCTATATGCTGGAGCCGCAAGGCGCCGCGCCGCATGGATAGCATCCGCCTGCGCCTGCTGAAATGGCTGGTGCTGCCGGTCCTGTTGCTGAACCTGGCCGGCATGGCCTTGAGCTATGCGCTGGCCTGGATCCCGGCCCAGATCGCGTTTGACCAGTCGCTGGGCGACGCGGCTGCCATGCTGGCGGCGCGCACCAGCGAGCGCGACGGCCGGCTGGTGCTCGATTTGCCGCCCGCCGCCGAGCGGGCGCTGCGCAACGACGAACTCGATAAAGTGTATTTCTCGCTGCGCGACAGCGCCGGGCGCCTGCTGGCGGGCGACGCTGCCTTGCCCATACCCTTGCCGACGGCGCCGACCAGCGCGGCACGGGGCACGAGCCCGGCCAGCGATGGCGAGGTGGGGGGCGAGGCGGTGCGCCTGGTGGCGCAGCCGGTGCAGGCCGGCCAGCAGGCCGGTTTGCTGGTGGTGGCCAAGACCTTGCGCAAGCGCGGCCAGGCGCGCGCCGCCATCGTGCGCGCCATGCTGCCGCTGGCGGCGGTGCTGACCCTGGCCTCGGCCGGCCTGGTGTGGTTCTCGGTCACCAGCGGCCTGGCGCCCCTGCACAAGGTACGCGCCGGGATCCAGGCGCGCAGCGCCGACGACACAGCGCCGATCGCGGTGGCCGAGGTGCCACTCGAAGTGGCGCCGGTGGTGCAGGCCTTTAATGGCTTGCTGGAGAAGGTGCACGACGGCGCGCAGGCGCAGCAGGATTTCCTGGCCAATGTGGCGCACCAGTTGCGCACGCCGCTGGCCGGCATGCGCACCCAGATCGATTTGCTGGCGGCGCAGCAGCGCACGCCGGAGGCCGCCAGCGCGCTGGGCATGATGCAGGCGTCCACCGAGCGCATGATCCGCCAGGTGAACCAGTTGCTGGCCTTTGCGCGCGCCGAACCCGGCCCCTTGCGCAAGACGCGCATGGAGCGCCTGGCGCTCGACCAGTTGCTGCAGGAGTCGATCCAGCACTTTGTGGAACAGGCGCTGCGCAAGGAGATCGACCTCGGCTTCGACCTGCGGCCGACCATGGTGAAGGGCGACCGCTTCCTGCTGCGCGACCTGGTCGACAACCTGGTGGACAACGCGATCCGCTACACGCCGGCGGGCGGCACGGTCACGGTCAGCAGCTTCCCCCACTTGGGCGGCGGCATGCTGACGGTGGAAGACTCGGGGCCCGGCATCGCGCCGGGCAAGCGCGCCGCCGTGTTCCAGCGCTTCCAGCGGCTGGACGAAAAGACCACGGGCAGCGGCCTGGGCCTGGCGATTGTGCGCGATATCGCCACCGCCCACGGCGCCAGCGTGGCGATCGACACCCCGCCTGGCGGACAGGGCGCCCTGTTCTCGGTGTATTTCCCGGCGTAAATATTTTGCCCTGTCAGGTTTTTGTCAGGGTTTCCTCAGGGTAATGCAAGCTTCGCTGGCTAGACTAAGGCTATCCAAAGTCCAGCCGTGGGAGCAAAGCATAATGAAACGCCAACAAGCAGGTTATACGCTGATGGAAGTGATGGTGGCCGTCACCATCGTGGGCATCATTACCGCCGTCGGCCTGCCCATTTACAGCGGCTACGTCAAACGCGGCCGCCTGACAGAAGCGTTCACCGGCCTGGGCGCCGGCCAGACCTCGGCCGAGCAGTTCTGGGCCAGCAACCGCACCTACGCCGGTTTCGAGGGCTCCGGCTCATTCCCGAAAAACGGCAAGAACTTCGACTTTGCCCTGAGCAATGCCAGTCCCAGCGGCTACACCCTGAGCGCGAGCGGCAAAGGCATGGTGCAAGGCTTTACCTATACCATCGACCAGAACGGCAACCGCAAGACCACCGCCGTGCCGGCCGGCTACACCACCAATGACAGCTGCTGGGTTGACCGGGAGGGTGGACGATGCACCAACTAATCACCAGCCGCGCGCGCCAGCGCGGCATGACCTTGCTAGAGCTGGTGCTGGGGGTGGGCATTGTCAGCTTCACCCTGGCGCTGGGTGTGCCTTCCATGTCGCACTGGCTGCAAACCAATAAGGCCAAGGCCACCTCGGAATTCTATGCCGACGGCCTGGGCACCGCGCGCCGCCAGGCCCTGAGCCACAATTCGCGCAGCCGCATTGTGCTGAGCGAGAACGGGGCCACTGGCCAGTACAACTGGCAGATCGACATCTGCTTCCCGCAACCGGACGCGCCGTGCAGCAGCGATGCGGGCGGCTGGTCCACCGTGGACAAGCCGGCCGCCAACGACCCGCAGGGTGCGCAGGGCTACAAGTCGGTGTTCCGCTCGGCCGGCAGCCTGCCGCCGGCGGCCGTGGCGGCGCCGGTGTTGCAGCCGGCGTCGGCGCGCGAGATTTACTTCACCGAGTTGGGCTGGGTTGATCCGGCGGTCGAGGATCGCCTGCACAGCATCCGCCTGAATCCGGGTAGCGAATTCAAGGACGATGTGGCGCCCGTGGCACTGGTAGTCACCTTGTCCGGCATGACCACCAAGTGTGATCCAACGCGCGGTACCGGCGATTCGAGGGCGTGTCCAGAATGAATACCATCCATCTCAAGAAGCAGGGCGGCGCCGCCATGATCGAAGCGGTGGTGGCCGTGATCCTGCTGGCCGTCGGCCTGCTGGGCACCGTGGCCATGCAAGCGCGCTCCTACGCCGCCATCAACGACGCCGGCATGCGTGCCGAGGCGACCCTGGCTGCCGACCGCCTGATCGGCATCGTCAGCAACGATTACGACAATATCGACCAGTACGTGTTTACGGCCAAGGACAAGAAGCAGCCCAGCACCGCCCTCAAACCCTGGATGGGCGAAACCCTGGGCGCCATTCCCGGCGCCGCCGTGGATGTGGCGGTGCTGCGTGGCGCGACGCAGACCCAGGTCGACGTCACCATCGTATGGCAGCGCCGCCAGAGCGAAGAGCCGAACAAGCATGTGATGACGACCTACATCATGAACCCGAAGGTGATGCCATGAGCCGCCGCCACGCCCTGCGCCGCGCGCGCGGCTTCTCGATGGTGGAGCTGATGGTCAGCGTGGTGGTGGGCATGCTGGCGATCATGTTCGCCACGCGCCTGCTGGCCACGTCGGAGACCGACAAGGCGGCCGCCCTGGGCAGCTCGGACAGTATGCAAAACGGCATGATGGCCTTGTTCTCGCTGAACTTCGACGCCGCCCAGGCCGGCTGGGGCATCAACGACACGCTGGTCAACGGCTGCAACACCTTGCTGGCCGATGCCGAGGGCTTTGCCCTGCCCAGCGTGAAGCGCGGCGGGGTGGACAGCACGCCGCTGGCGCCGGTCGTCATCATCAACAACGGCGAGCGCTCCGACGTGATCAGCCTGAATTCGGCCGGCAGCCTGTCCGGCGTCGGCAATGTGTCGCTGGCCGACCTGTATGCCGGCGGTAGCGAGATCCGCGTCAGCACCAATAATCCGTTCGGCTTCAACCCGGGCGATGTGATCGTGGTGGTGCCGGAACCGGCCGGCGGCGACTGCAGCGTCGCCCAACTGTCGGGCGTGGCCACCGACATCCTGCAAATCGCTAGTGGCCGCTACAACAGCGGTGCCGGGCTGTTGGGCGGCGTGTACAACCAGGGCAGCAAGGCGCGCGTGTTCAACCTGGGCCCGGCCGATAAATTCGCCCTGCACACCTGGTCGGTGCAGCGTGGCGTGCTGCGCCTGCGCGCCTCGAATATGCGCGGCAGCAGCGACGCGCCCAAGGCGGTGGTGGACAACGTGGTGGCCATCAAGGCGCAGTACGGCTTTGACCTGCGGGTCGGCTTTGATCCCGTGTACGGCTCGCAAGTGAGCACCTGGAGCTCGGACATGCTGGACGCCGATGGCGACGGCGTGGCGGGCGACGCCGGCGACTTCCAGCGCGTGACGGCGGTGCGCCTGGCGGTGGTGGCGCGCAGCCAGGTGCCGGATAAGCCGAAGAATGCCGACGGCACCTGCACCACCACCACCGAAAAGCTGACCATTTTCGAGACCCAGACCCCGTCTGGCGTGGCGCCGCTGCCGGTGACCGTGGCGCTGGATACGGAAGGGGACGCGATCCACTGGTCCTGCTACCGTTACCGCGCGTTCGAAACCGTGGTCCAGATCCGCAACAACGCCTGGAGGCCATAATGCGCAAGCCTTTCCCAACCATGCGCCGCCAGCGCGGCATGTCGGTGCCGATCATGCTGATCATGCTGGGCGTGATGCTGGCGTCCAGCATCTATATGCTGCGTTCGAGTAATTCGACCACCCTGACCACGGCCAACCTGGCCTACGAAAGCTCGCTCACCAAGGCGGCCGACCTGGGCATCCACCAGGCCTATGCCTGGCTCTCGGCCACCCCGCGCGCCGCGCTGTGGAACGATGTGCAAGCAGCCGGCTACCGCGCCACCACCAATCCGGCGCCGGGCAGGGGCCCGTCGGACAAGGAATTCTGGATGGGCTCGGCCAAGGTCGCGGATGCCGCCGGCAACCAGGTCGAGTACGTGATCCACCGTTTGTGCACCTTTGCCGGGCCGTTCGACCAGGGGCAACCCGCCAACTCCTGCGCGCTCACTTCCTCCAAGCAGGACACCAGCGGCCGCGCCGGCGTGGGCGACAGCCTGTCGTCGGACGCGCCGACGTATTTTGAAGCGCCACAGCTCTCCTATGTCATCACGGCCCGCATCAGCGGTCCGCGCGGTGGCAATGTCATGAACCAGGCAATCGTCATGATGGGGCCTTAAGAAAGCTAGGACTACGACCATGAAAAAACTCTTTACCCTTGTCGCGGCCAGCGCCGCGCTGGCATCGGCCCTGCTGCCTGGCGCCGCCGACGCCGCCAAGACCAATATCGCCCAGGTGCCGCTGCTGAATATCAGCGGCACCGGCACGGTCAAACCGAACCTGATGCTCTTGTTCGACAACTCCGGCTCGATGGAATCGCACTTCACGCCGGACAATGTGAACGACAACCTGTGCCGATCGCTGGCCACCCTGGAAGCGGGGCAGACCGCCTGTAGTCCCGGCCATCCGCCGTTCATGAGCCCCGACTTCAACCGCCAGTATTACAATCCGCGCATCCGTTACCAGGCGCCGATCAAATGGGATGGCAGCAGCTACCCGGACCAAACGGCGGGCAACACCACCAGTTGGACCGCCGTCAACAGTGACGGTTTCGGCAAGTTGAACCGCAACCTGTCCGGCGCCAGCGACACCACCATCAACCTGGTGACCGAGTTCCCCGACCTGGCCTGGTGCCTGGACGCGGACTGCAAGCTCAATAGCAATTACTCCTACCCGGACAAGACCTATTCCACCAGCAAGGCGGTGAGCGGGGCGCCGTACTACTACAATATCGTGGTGTCCGAGTATTGCGTCGACGAGACCATGAAGAAGTGCGTCTCGACCACGCCGGGCGCCAGCGCTCCGGCCGGGTACCCGATCCCGGCCAAGGTGCGCTGGTGTGATTCGACCAAGCTGACCAATTGCCAGGCGAAGCAGGTTGGCGCCTTCAAATGGCCGAAATTCTCCACACCGCTGGCCACCAACAAGGCCTTCGGCACGCTGGCGGTGGGCGCCAGTAATACCGCCACCTCCCTGAACGTCAACTTTGTCGCTGTGCGCAATCCGGCCAGCGGCACCGCGACCAATATCACCAGCGGCACCATGACGGCCAGCACCGGCACCGATACGCTGGCCAAGCGCGCGGCATTGGCCAGCGCCATCGCCGCCAACATCATCGCCACCAACAAGGCTTCGCCCGGCAGCAACCCTTACTGGGCCTGTGTGCGCGCGCCGGTCGGCCAGCCGACGGTGTCGGCCTGTTCGACCCATGGCATTACCCTGAGCTCGGACGACGTGGTGGCCGTGATGCCGATCAAGTGCAGCGCCGCGCCCAAGGACATGGCGAACTGCGAGCTGCTGCCGGACGACGTGACGCTGAATACCCGCGCCGGCTGGATTATCAGCGCCGAGTCGAACCAGGTGCGCCCGGCGCCTAGCGCCAACTGGCCTGCCACGGCCTTGCTGAATGTGGAAGGCAAGACCGGTAATACCGCCGCCACCATCTCGCAGATCAAACTGGGCAGCAAGACGCTGGTGAGCACCAACATTGACCTGGGCAAGAACTCGGACCAATTCAAGGTGTCTGGCCTGATCCGCACCGCCATCAACAACGCCAAGATTGCCGGCGTGGTGGCCTACGTGGGCGGCGACCAGTCCAACAAGATGTGCGCCGACCTGGATGCGTCCTGGGTGTGCGTGGCCGATACCGCTGGCGCCAAAGGTGTCAGCCTGTCGATCACCCATACCACCACCGGCAGCATTGACCTGAGCGACCGCTATGCCAGCGATACCGCGATCGACAGCATTCCGACCTCGGCCATGCCGATTTCCAGCGGCATCAGCACCGCCTTCGCGCGCGTCGATATCCTGCCGGGCAATACCTATCCCAAGGTTTCCGCCCGCACCGACTGCGCTGGTGCCAGCTGCAGCTATAACGAAGAGATGACCAACTTCGCCAATTGGTACACCTATTACAAGAGCCGTATGCAGATGATGAAGTCGGCCGTTGGCCTGGCTTTCTCGTCGCTGAACGCGAACTATCGTGTCGGTTACGCGCTGCTGTCGGAGGCGGCTGTGGGTGGCGCCATGAAGATGAAGCCGGCCGAATTCACCGGCACCAACCGTTCCGACTTCTACACCAAGCTGTATGAAACCACCACCAGCGGCTCCACCCCGAGCCGTCCGGCGCTGGACAATGTGGGACGCATGTTCTCCAACCTTTCGCCTTACGATTATCCGGCGGGCGAGGAAGTGGTGCAGTTCCCATGCCAGCAGAACTTCACCCTGTTCACGACCGACGGCTACTGGAACGGCGGCTCCACCGCCAATGTGGTGAACAACGATAACAAGGAAGACGCCAAGCGCTTCTGCACCCGCTCCGGCGGCTGTGTGGATACCCGCGCGCAGGCCGCGCCGTCGCTGGCCGACGTGTCGCTGCACTGGTACAACGGCGGCTCCTCGACCAAAACCGTGGCCCTGCGCGGCGACGCGCTGGACAAGGACCTGACCAAGCCGGGCAAAGTGCCGGCCGGCGCCGGTGAGAACACCCACCTGCACATGAACACCTTCACCCTGGGCCTGGGCATGGATGGCCTGATGACCTACGAGAAGAACTACGCCACCGCGCCGAAAGTCGGCGGCGATTACTACAACGTGATCACCGGCGTGAAGACCGGCTGCCCATGGAATGGCGGCGGCGAATGGGTCTGGCCGGATCCCGAAGTGGGCAGCTCCAGCAACACCGTGCAAGCCCGCGTGGATGACCTGTGGCACGCCGCCGTGAACGGCAAGGGCCTGTATTTCAGTGCCAACGAACCGAAGGAAGTGGTGGACGGCCTGGCCGCCGCACTGGGCAAGATGCAGCAAACCATCGGCGCCGCATCGGCCGCTGCGACCTCGACCCCGAATATTTCGTTGGAAGACAACGACATCTTCTCCGACACCTTCACCACCGTGAAATGGTACGGCGAACTGGCCGACCGCAAGATCGACACCGCCACCGGTGAGGTCAACCCGACCCCGGTCTGGACCACCACCGGCGTGCTGGGCAAGGATGTTGCCGCTGCCAGCGATAGCCGCAACATCTATAAGCTGGACGAATCGGGCACGCTGGAGAGCTTCACCTACGACAACCTGTCGGCGCTGGAGAAGTCCTGGTTCAATAGCAAGTGCGCTTCGCTGCCGCAGTGCATCCTGCTGTCGGCCGAAGACCGTGCCAAAGTGGACAGCGGCGCCAATATGGTGAACTGGCTGCGCGGCCAGCAACAGCACGGTGATGACAAGATCTTCCGCGCCTACACCAAGACCGACTTCACGCCGGCCGGCGCATCCGGCCCGATCCCGATCGTGCTGGGTGATATCGCTTCGTCCAAGCCGGCCTACCTGCGCGAGCCGCGCAAGAGCTACACCACGGCTGGCTACTCCAACTTCAAGGCGGAGTACGGCGCGCGTCCGGCCACGGTATTCACTGCCGCCAACGACGGCATGCTGCATGCCTTCGATGCCAGCAACGGCGAGGAACGCTTCGCCTACGTGCCGCGCATCACCATGAGCAAGCTGTGGAACCTGACCAGCACCACCTACGCCACCAATCACATCTTCACCACCGACGGTTCGCCGGAGTTGGGCGATGTGCAGATCGGCGGCAAGTGGCGCACCGTGATGGTGGCTGGCCTGAACGGCGGCGGGCGCGGCTACTACGCCCTGGACGTGACGGAAGCCGACAAGGGCATCGTCAAGCCGCTGTGGGAGCTGTGCGCCAACGCCACTGTCTGCCCGGACCGCAATGATCCGGACATCGGCCTGACCTTCGGTAATCCGCAGTTCGGCCTGTGGAATGGCAAGTGGGTGGTGCTGCTGACGTCCGGCTATAACAATGCGCCTGGCGTGGACGGCGTGAACACCGGTGACGGCAAGGGCTACCTGTACATTGTGGATGTGGCTTCCGGCGCGATTCTGAAAAAGATCGGCACCGGCAAAGGCGATACCACCACGCCTTCCGGCCTGGCCAAAATCACCGCGATTACCGCCGATCCGGCGACCGATCCTGTCTTCACCTACGTGTATGGCGGCGACAATGACGGCCGCATGTGGCGCTTTGACCTGACCAATGCCGCCGGCACTGTGAGCGTGGTCGAAATGGCCGATGCCGGTGTGAAGCAGCCGATCACGGCGCGGCCAGATGTGACGCTGTGCTCCGTCAAGGACGCCAACGGTGATATCAACACCCAGCGCGTGGTGCTGTTTGGTACCGGCCGCCTGCTGGACGTGCCCGACACCACCAACACCGATGTCCAGAGCCTGTACCTGGTGAAGGACACCGGCGTTAAAGTCGATGTGCGTGGCAGCGGCATGGTGGAAAAAGTGCTGACCGAGAGCGGCGCCAACTCCTCCGTCATCACCATCAGCGAGAACGACGTGAACCTGCTGACCAAGAGCGGCTGGTTCTTCGACTGGAAGCTGAACGACGGCGAACGTATGAACCTGGATCCGAAGATCGTCAGCGGCGTGGCCAATGTGGTGACCAATATCCCGAGCTCGGAATCCTCCTGCTCGGTGGGCGGCACCAGTAACTACTACGGCGTGGATGTCTGCAAGGGCTTTGGTGTAAGCAGCAATGTTGTCGGCGGCACCCTGTCGAATACCTCGGCAGCGGTGGGCTTCATCATCGTCCGCCTGCCGAAGGGCGAGCTGAAGATGATCACCACCACCGCCAAGGGCGAAACCATCACCAAACCGGTCAAGGAACTGAAGTCGGCCGAGGTGCACCCGGCTGGCTGGCGCCGGGTGAAAGGCGACTGAAAGAGGGCGGACTGATGGTAAAATAGCGGGTTTTCCGTCTGCGCCAACCGCTGGCTGCCATCATGTCTGACGATATCCAAGTTCAATCTACGAGCAAGACTCCCGCGCTGATCGCGCGGGAGGTCGCGCGCCGCCGTACTTTCGGCATTATTTCCCACCCGGATGCGGGTAAAACCACGCTGACCGAAAAGCTGCTGCTGTTCTCGGGCGCGATTCAGATGGCCGGTACCGTGAAGGCGCGTAAGAGCGGCCGCCACGCCACCTCCGACTGGATGGAGATCGAAAAGCAGCGCGGCATTTCCGTGGCTTCCTCGGTGATGCAGTTCGAGTTCCGCGACCACATCATCAACCTGCTGGACACCCCGGGCCACCAGGACTTCTCCGAAGATACCTATCGCGTGCTGACCGCGGTCGACTCCGGCCTGATGGTGATCGACGCCGCCAAGGGCGTGGAAGCGCAGACCATCAAGCTGCTCGACGTCTGCCGCATGCGCCATACGCCGATCGTGACCTTCATGAACAAGCTGGACCGCGAATGCCGCGACCCGCTGGAGCTGCTGGACGAAGTGGAGTCGGTGCTGAAGATCCAATGCGCGCCGGTGACCTGGCCGATCGGCATGGGCAAGAACTTCCGCGGCGTGTACCACCTGATCAACGACGAAATCCTGCTGTTCCGCGCGGGCGAAGAGAGCTTGCAGGGCTTTGAGGTGATCAAGGGCATTGATAACCCGCGCCTGCAAGAGATGTTCCCGATGGAGATGGACCAGCTGCGCATGGAAGTGGAGCTGGTGCACGGCGCCTCGCATCCATTCAGCCTGGAAGACTTCCTGGCTGGTAAGCAGACCCCGGTCTTCTTCGGCTCCGCGATCAATAACTTCGGCGTGCGCGAGATTCTGTCCGCGCTGGTCGATTGGGCGCCGGCGCCGGAATCGCGCGATGCAACCGTGCGTACCGTGCAGCCGACCGAAGAGAAGTTCTCCGGCTTCGTGTTCAAGATCCAGGCCAATATGGACCCGGCGCACCGCGACCGTATCGCTTTCCTGCGTGTTTGCTCGGGCCGTTTCGAGCGCGGCATGAAGGTCAAGCACCTGCGCCTGAACCGCGAGGTGAAAGTGTCTTCCGTGGTGACGTTCATGGCGTCGTCGCGCGAACAGGTGGAAGAGGCGTACGCGGGCGATATTATCGGCCTGCCGAACCACGGCAATATGCAAATCGGCGATTCCTTCTCGGAAGGCGAGATGCTGCAGTTCACCGGCATTCCTTACTTTGCGCCGGACTTCTTCCGCCAGGTGCGGATTCGCAATCCGCTCAAGATCAAGCAGCTTCAGAAGGGCTTGCAGCAGTTGGGCGAAGAGGGCGCTGTGCAGGTGTTCAAACCGGTGCAGGGCGGTGAAGTGGTGCTGGGCGCGGTGGGCGTGCTGCAGTTTGAGGTGGTTGCCTCGCGCTTGCTGAATGAGTATGGCGTGGATGCGGTGTTTGAGGGTACTTCGATCAGTACTGCGCGTTGGGTGTCGAGCGATGACAAGAAGGCGCTGGCTGATTTCGAAACGGCTTTGGGCCACAACGTCGCTTACGATGCTGCGGGTAACCTGGCGTACCTGGCGACTTCCGGCGTGAACCTGCGCCTGACCCAGGAGCGCTGGCCGAAGCTGACTTTCCACGCTACCCGCGAGCACGCGACTAAGCTGGACTAGAACCTAGTAAACCGGGAAACCAGGGTACGGCCCGAAGGGCCGGACCCTGAGACGCCCGCGCCGCAGACAGGGTCCGGCCCTATGGGCCGTACCCTGGTTTCCCGGTTCAAAAGGGTTTCAAGCAGCCCAAAGCTTCCCCTCCCTAAGCAACGCCTCCAACTGCTCCGCCGGCATCGGCCGCGCAAAGTAAAACCCCTGCATCACATCACACCCCGCGTCCGACAGAAACGCCACCTGCGCCTCAGTCTCCACCCCCTCAGCGACCACGCTCAAATTAAGCGAATGCGCCATCGCGATAATCGCCTTAGCAATCGCCGCCCCATCCCCCGGCACGGAATTAACGAAGCTCCGGTCAATCTTCAACTGATCAATCGGGAAGCGCTTCAAATAGGCCATAGACGAATACCCCGTCCCAAAATCATCAATGGACAAATGAATCCCCGCCGCCTGAATCTTATGCAGCAGCGCGATATTCGCATTCACATTCTCCATCAACACACCCTCAGTAATCTCCAGCTCCTGCAAACGCGGAGGCAGCCCCGTCTCCATCAGCAAAGCCTGCACCTCATACATCAACTGCGCATCCTTCGTCTGGCAAGCCGACAAGTTCACCGCCACATGCTCAATATCCTCCAATAGCCCCATCTTGCGCCAAGCCGCAGCCTGCCGGATCGCCGTCTGCAGCACCCAGCGCCCAAGCGGCACGATGACACCGCTTTCCTCCGCCACCGGAATGAACTCCGCCGGACTCACAGACCCGCCCAAAGCCGCGCAATTCCAGCGCGCCAGCACCTCCATCCCCCGCATACGCCCCGAGCGCACATCAATCTGCGGCTGGTAATGCAAAGACAGCTCATTATTCTGCAAAGCCTTGCGCAGGTTGGCCTCCAGCGCCAGGCGCTTGCTCGCCTTGGCCGCCATATCCTCATGGAAGACCTCATACGCGTTCTTGCCCTTGTTCTTGGCGTGGTACATCGCAATATCCGCACAGCGCACCACCGCCGCCGAATCGCCCGCATCCTTCGGATACACGCTCACACCAATGCTGGCGCTGACGAACAGTTGATGCGTCTCCACCATGAACGGATCGGCCAAAGCACGCAGGATCTTGCGCGCCACCTGGTCCGGCTCCACCTCATCATCCGCCGGTTCCACGATCACCACGAACTCATCGCCGCCGATGCGGCAAATAATGTCCGTACTGCGCAGGGTCTGCGTCAAACGCTCCGCCACCAGCCGAAGCAATTGGTCGCCCGTATCATGGCCCAACGTATCGTTCACCACCTTGAAGTTATCCAGGTCCAGCAGCAGCAAGCTGACCGCCGTCTCCTGCCGGTCCGCCCGCTTCAGCGTATAGGCCAGCTTATCGTTGAATGCATTCCGGTTCGGCAGGCAGGTCACAGGATCAACGTGCGCCAACAAATGCAGGTTCTGTTCCGCTTGCGCCACCGCCGCCCGCATGCGCCGCACCAGCAGCCACGCCAGCGCAAAGGAACCCAGCGCCGCAATTGCGGTAAAGCCCGCAAAGGCAAACGCACGGCGATACAGCGGCAGCAAGGTGGCCCGGATCGACACGCTGCCGACGATCTTTTGCTCGATGCGCACCGGCTCTTGAACCTCTACATAATCCATGCCGTAATAATGCTGCGCCTCGCCGCTTGCACTGGCCGGCAGCTCCGGCACCGGCGCGCCATTGCGGCGGAACTGCGCCAGCGGCATGCTGCCCACACTGATATTCGCGCTTTGCACACTGGGTGACGCCGACAGCCCGCCCAGGATTTCTTCCGCCGCCCGCGCATCGCTGAAGAGCAGGGCGGCCGTGCTGTTGTTCCCCACAATGCGCGCCTGCACCTGCAAGTCGCGCAGCAAAGTACTGCGCAAGGCCAGGAACTGGAACACCACCATCAGTAAGCCCGCCAGGCACAGCGCCGCACCCGCCGCCAGCATGGTTGAGCGGACCACCTTGCTGCCGATGGGCAGCAGCGCTATATTGTTACGCGCCTTCATTGGATACTCCTTGCAAGGCGTAGCAGCTTGGAACTCAGCGTCAGGCGCGCCTGCTTCACGGGCACCAGGTCCACATCGAAACCCACGCGGCGATTATCGATGCCAAAGGAGATCATAGCGCCGTTCGCACCGATGATGCGGTCGTCCGCCACCGTCAGCACGCTGCTGGTGGCCAGGTCCTGCTTGAGCAGCGGCCAGCGCTCGCGATCCTGCGCATCCAACACCAGCAGATGGCAGCTCGCCAGCTGCGCCGCCCCCGGCGTGCCGGGCAGGGTACGCACCGAGATCCGGTGCCCGTTGACCTGCTTTTCCTGCAGCCCTGTCAGCGCGGTGAGCAAGGCATTTCCTTGGAAAACGCACAGGCGCAGCGGCGAACTGGCCGGCAGCGTGTCGGAAGGCCATTCCGTGAACAGAGCAAAGTTAAACAAGATGGCTGCCTTTAGCTCCGCTTCGTCCGCGCCCGATGGCAGTTGCGCGCGCGCCAGGCCGCATGCCAGCAACAGGCAGGAGAGCAGGGCGATAAGATGGGCGCGCATCAGTAAGCCACCTTCAGCTTGAAATAGGCCCTGCGCCCGTCCTGCTCGATGGTGCGCTGCACGTATGAGATGGATGCCGGGTCAGCATAACGCCGATTAAGCAGATTGCTAACGCCCAGCGCCAGGTCCAGGTGGCGTGTCAGGCCAACGGTATACAGGTTCAGGTTCGCCAGTACATAGCCGCCAGCCTCGCCCCGGTCCAACAGTTTGCGCGGGCTGACATACTGCCCCTCCACACCCGCGTGCCAGGTGCCGCGCAAGCGCGCCGCCGCATTCACCTTGGCCAGCCAATGCGGCGAATTGACTTCGATCGCTTCTGTGGAAACGCGCTGGCGCGAAACGCTGGCACGCAAGCTGGCGCCATGGGCAAAGTGGCGCTCGTACTCAAGCTCAATACCGCGCGCCGTGGCCCGTGCAAAATTATGGAAGATCGGCACGCCAAGCTCCGGATCGTCCACCTGCGTAATCAAGCTGGAAGCCTTGTTGGAATAGGCACTCAGCGTGAACTGGGCGTTGGCGCCCACACGCTGCACCAGCGACAGTTCCTGGCTACGAATGCGCTCGCGCCCCAAGTCGGGATTGGCGAGCTGCCCACCTTGGCCATCGATGCCATAGAACAGCTCATAACTATTCGGCGCGCGGAATGCGCTGCCGTAGATTGCTTTCACCGTGGTGCCTTGCGCCACCTCCGCAATCAGCGCCAGGCGCGGATTAAAGACGCCGCCGGTGCTGGTCTCACGGTCGTAGCGCAAGCCGGCATTCAGCAGGATGCCCTCGGCCAGTGTGATTTCATCCTGCAGGTAGATGCCAAGGCGCTTGCCTTGCGCCTTGTCATCCAGGTATAACGCGAAAGGCTCCGTGTCGAAATTCTTTTGCGACAGGTCGTGGTTGTACTGGTAGTCTGCACCGAATATCAGCTTGTGCGCCTGCCCCAGTCGCATGAACAGCGACACGTCAGCGCCCAGCCAGCGCGCGCGCGTCATGTCCATATTGATGGTTCCGAAGGGCACCTGGTTCACGTAGTGCCCTTCGTAGTAGTACTCGCCATGATACAAGCGCGCTGTCAGCTCCCCGTGTAAAGACGTGACTGTACTGCGGTAGCCCAGGTCTACCAGGCGCAGGCGGTCAATCGTCTGCGAACCCGGCACGTTGAACGGCTGCCCAAATGATGCCGTAGGAATGCTTTTGGTACGCTCGCCGCTCAAAAGCATCAGCGACCAGGCATTCCACTGGCCACGCGCGAAGAAGCGGCTGATGCGCTCCCAATCCAGTCCTACAGCACTCGCGCCGTACTCAGGAAAGTACAAGTCGCGCCCATCGCTCAGGGCCCGGCTTGCGCCCAGCACCAGCTCCGCATCCTCATTGCGCCAGCCATAGCTCGCATGGCCGCTGCGCGAGCGTGCCTGGCCCGCCTCCAGCGAACCCCGTGTGCCCTCGATCTCCTGTGCGCGGCGGGTAATGACATTGATGACGCCAAAGAAGGCATTGGTCCCGTACATCGAAGAACCGGGCCCGGGCACGAACTCGATGCGGTCCACCAGCTCCAGGTCCAGCGGGAACTCGCCGCCAAGCAGCGCCTGGTCAAATATGGGATCGTTGATCCGGGTGCCATTAATTTGCAGCAGGAAGCGCGCATTCAGGTCGCCCGGCCGCAGGAAGCCGCGCGCTCCCACATAGCTGTAGCTGCGGTCATTGCTGGTATAAACACCACGGATGCTGCGCAGCGCATCAGCCAGCGTGTGCCAACCGTAGGCGCGGATATCGGCCGACGTCAGCACGGTCACATTGGAAGGGGCTTGCGTAGCTTTCTGGTTGAAGCGGGAGGCGCTATACACCTCCATCGACATCAGTTGCTCAAGCGGCAAAGTAGTCAGGTCGGCATCTTGCGCGCAAGCATTCGCCGCCGCGAGCAGCAAGACTGCCAGCGGCCCTTTGCCAAGGCCATGCAGTGCACTGTGTCTCATCCCGTTGCATTGTTCTTATGGTGTTCCACCATGTTGGCATTGCCATGTGGGAATGTACAGCGCGGCAGCCGCCGCCAGCACCTTTTAACAACAAGCGTTAGCTGGAGAGCAATGCCCGCCAAGCGCTTGGCGCCTGCCCCGCCACTTGTTTGAATGCGCGACGGAACACCGCTTCATCACTGAAGCCGCACTCAATGGCCACGCGCCGCAAGCTGTTGCCGGGCCGCGCCAGCAGGCGCTTGGCCTGCTCAATCCTGCGCTGCAAAATGTACTGCACCGGCGTCAAGCCGAGCACCGCCGCAAAGTGCCGCGCCAGCGTGCGCGCGCTCATTGCCACGTGGCGCGCCACATCATCCGGCGTAATCCCCGCGCAGCAATGCTGCTCGATATAGCTTTGCGCGGCGGCCACGCGCGCGTCGCCGTGCTGATGCCGGCTGTTGGCGTTCACCGCCGCCTGCTCAAATGAGAGTTGGCGCGACGAGTTTGCATAACGCGCAAACTTCAGCGCCGCCTTCTCGCCATGGAAGCGGCTTACCAGATGGGCGCAGGCGTCGATGGTTGGCGCAATGCTTGCTGCTGTGACCAGCCGGCCATCGATCACCAAGGGCGATTGCGGCGACAGCCTGACCGCCGGCCGACTGGCTGTGATAGCGCGCCGGTCCGCCAGGTTACACGTGGCATCGCGCCCATCCAGCAAGCCGGTCGCCGCCAGCAGCCGCACACCGCTGGCCGAGGCGAGGATGCATCCGCCTGCGTCGTAGTGTCGAATGATCCAACGCAGCAGGGCAGGGCTGGCCGGCACTTCGCCATAGAAGGAAGGCAGCACCAGCACGTCCGCCTCTGGCGCATTGCGCAAGCTGCGCTCCGGCACGATGGCCGGCCCGGTGAACGAGCGTACCGGCTGCAGCGTCGGTCCCACTAGCGTCACATCGAACATCGCCGCCAGCGCAAGATCCGGCTCGCGCGCATTCAGGGTGCCTGCCACCGCAAGCAGCTCGCGGATCAGCATGACGCCGCCCATCCAGCATTGGTGGTCGATATAGAGATTAACTGAGGTGGCGGAAAAGGTATGTTGCATGGCGAATACTGTACCATGCCGTTACGCTGGCAGCGTTAGGATGGCCAGCATGAATATCCTCACCTACCTAAGTAAACAGGAACTGCGCGAGTTCACGACTGCCGATAACGCACGTGCCGGCTGGGTCGTCGCCGTCAACATCGCACTGGTTGTAATTGGCTTCGCCTTGCCCGTGCTGTGGCCCCACCCGCTCGCCTGGGTACTCGCCTCCGCCTTGCTGGCCGGCCGCGCCCTCGGCTTCGCTATCCTCACACACGATGCCGCGCACCTGAACTTCTTCACCTCGCGCCGCGCCAACCAGTGGTTTGGAAAATGGATCTTCGGCGCCTTGCCAAACGTTCCATACGCCGCCTACCGACGCGGCCACCTCGAACACCACCGCACCGCCGGCACCGGCGCCGACCCGGACCTGGGCTTCGTCACCGGCTACCCCGCCACCCGCGCCAGCCTGGCCCGCAAACTGCTGCGCGACATCTCTGGCGTGAACGGCATGAAGGGGATCATCTACCAGTTCCAGCCCACAGATCGGGGCGCCCTGTATCCATTCTTCCTCATGCACGGCCTGATCATCGCCACGCTATGGACGCTAGGCGTGCCTGAGGTTTATGCCTGCTGGTGGCTCGGCCAGCTCTTCGTCTTCCCCCTGATCCTGCGCCTGCGCGTGATGGGAGAACACGGCGGCGTCCCCGACCACATGGACCGCGACCCACGCCGCAATACCGCCACTACGTTAGCCGGCCCCATCGCCCGGCTGTTCGTCGCCCCCAACTTCGTCAACTACCACACGGAGCACCACATGGCCGCGACGGTGCCTGGCTACAAACTGCCCGCCGTGCACAAGCTCCTGCGCGAGCGCGGCTACTTCGATGGCACCACCTGTCTCGCGTCTTCCTACTGGGCCGTTATCCGACGCTGCACCTCCACAAATGGAAACGCCGCAGAACGCCGCTTACACGGTGCCCGCAGCGCTTTGGTTAACATGCGTTAATAGGCAAACTTTACGGCTTCAAGTTTTTGGCTCACATGTAAAGCCAACTGCCTATATAGAACAGCTGTTGGCTTTGACCTGCTCCCCTGAAATAGTGCGGTGCTAAGCTAGAGTCTGCCACATGGGAGGCAGGCATGAAAAAGCGATTTACCGAAGAGCAGATTATTGGCGTGCTAAAAGAGGCGGAAGCAGGCACCCGAGTAGCAGATCTCAGCCAGAAGTATGCCATTGCCGAAGCGACCTTTTACAACTGGAAGACGAAGTTCGGCGGCATGACGGTCTCGTAAGCTCAGCGATTGAAGGAGCTGGAGTCCGAAAATTCGAAGCTCAAGCACTTGTTGGCTGATGTCATGCTGGACAACGCGGCATTAAAGGATGTTGTCAGTCGAAAGTGGTAGGCCCGCAGGCTAGGCGGCTCGCCGTGGCGCATTTAATGACCATCCATGCGTTGGGCGTGACGCGGGCATGTGGGCTGATCGGAATCTCTAGATCATTGTTCCGGTATGTGGCGAAGCGCCCGGACGATGGCGAACACTTGGCGAGACTGACCGCGCTGGCTGGCCAGAAGCGGCGCTATGGCTACCGTCGCCTGCATGTGCTGCAGCGCCGAGAGGGATGGACGCTCAATTGGAAGCGTACCTACCGCGTTACCACGCGGCAGGCCCGATGGTTCGGCGCAGGAGGCGCAAACGCATCGCCGGGGTCGAACGCAGCGTCAGGGTGTTGGCTACGCGCGCAAATCAAAGCTGGTCGATGGACTTCGTGTCGGATGTCTTCGTCGATGGCAGACGGTTGCGCTGCCTAAATATCGTGGATGACTTTACGAAGGAGTGTTTGGCCATCGAAGTTGATACCTCGCTGCCCGGTTTGGCGTGTCGCCTCGGTGCTGGAACGTCTCGCCGAATCACGGGGCTTACCAAGTTCGGTGACCGTCGATAACGGGCCGGAGTTGAAAACCTTGGGCACGTGGGCATATCAGCACCAGCTCCAGCTGAAGTTTATTGCGCCCGGCAAGCCACAACAGAAGGCCTACGTCGAAAGCTTCAACGGCAAGTTTCGCGATAAGAGCTTGAACAAGCATTGGTTTCTCTCATTGCGGCATGCTCGCCAGGTGATCGAAAGCTGGCGTCGGGAGTACAACGAAGAACGGCCGCACAGTACGTTGCGGAATCTGACGCCGAAGCAGTTTGCTGAAGCGTTATTAACCGTCGACTCCTGTTCGGGGCCGTACTAAATTGGGGAGCAGGTCACTTCATCGCGGAACAGCGGGCGGTCCATTCGAAAAAAATGTGCTTTGCTTGGTCAGGATTGATCTTGGATATGGCACACGAGTTTAATCGAGTGGGAATGCTTCCGAGGTGCCGCTGCAAACTGCCGCCAGCACCTCGGAGAAGTCACGGAAGGACCATGGTCTACTTAAGGCGGGAATGGTGGATCGTTGTCAACTTCAGGGTAAACGCCATTCTCTTCGCAAGGCGCGAAAGTCATCCTTGCATTCGTCTTGGTATTGGTGAATTTAAACTGAAGATTCAATGTTTCCTTCTCAGTATTAATGTCAGTCAGAGTTACACTTTTGCGATTGGTACTGATCGAAGGAGTGCTGAGCTGAGTGTTTCCTTCCTGAATCACGGTCACTGACGCAATGCGCACATCGTCTGGTGTTTTGCCCGACAATTTGAAGCTCAGAATCGTGTCATTCTCAATAACTCTCAAGACCTTTGGATGGTATTTTGCAACATATTCTTCAGCTCCGGTGGACGGGTTAGTGACCTTCGTTACTTCGACTTTGCAGTGAATTAACGGTGGCCCTTTCTTTAGAGTCTCTTCGCTCATTAGATGCCTTTCTGTGGTGGGTGAGAGTTGATATAGCGCAGATACTTAGGATCCTTATATCCTATCTGTTCCAGCATCTTCATTTGCTGGACAACCAGATTTGGTTTTCCTGCACAGACACTGGCTCGAACTTGCAACGCGACCAAGCTGAAGTCGGTTACTATTTCTTCAGGTACTCCTAATACATGACGAGCTCGTTCGCAGTCTTCATCGGACAGGGCGCTACGTTTTCGTTGGCGTGCGAATTCCGAGCGAGTCAATAGCGCATCTGCGAGATACAGAGTGGCAGTATTGTCTTTGGCGGAAGCGCGGTGACGCTCGAGTAAATCAATGGTCGAATTCAAGTCGCTTTCAGCTTCTTCCTTCTGTCCGCTGCGCCACAGCAATGCTGAAAGTACATGCTGAAATTTCAGGGTTTGTAATGAGACACCGACGTTTTTAGGATCGAGCGTAACTAGTTCTTCTAGCCTTTTGCACAAATCCCTCAGTCGTGCAATCTTGTCGAGGATGGGGGTAGATTCGTCTAACAGCTCGACTTTTCGAGCTTGATTTAGATACAAGCGCGACGCCCATGTTCTATTGCTTGGGTCTTGGTTCACAACTTTTTGAGCCAATTGTTCAGCTTGTTCCATCGAGTGAACCGCTTGTCGATTGTCTCCAAGGGCAAGTTGAATATTTGACTGGCGAACGAGGGATAGCGTCAATCGATAGGTCCAGCTGGAATTGCCCTCATGCACTGGACGTAGCAGCTTTTCCTCTTCTCGATACAACGACATTGCGTCAGCTATCTGGCCCAGCTTAAGGCGCGATTCTGCGAGCCATGACGAACTGTTTGCCAGATCCACAGTTAAGCTAGGAGAGTTTGGTCGTTTGGCAAATGCTCGCAGTTTCAACGCGCGAGATTTGCCAAATTCATCAGCGGCACGCTCAAAGTTCGAGAGGCGCATAGCGATACTGCCTAAGCTGTTGTGCGCATACGACTGTTCAATCCAGCCGTCAACATCGCTGGGGTCCAACACTACAAAGTTCTGAGCATGGTCCAAGTAATTTTTCATCGAGCGCTCAGCATCGCTCCATTCGCCTTGGGCAATATGAATTTGACCTTGCAAAAATGCATTCATCCCGAGTTCTTTAACGGCCGCCCGGTCCTTCATCGGCGGAAGGGATTTCAGCAATAATGCTGCTGCTTCGATAGCTTCCGTCGCCTCTTTGCGCTTTGCCCTGGCAATATGAACTTCGGCAATCACGTGGAGCGCTTTTGCTCGAGGTACGATTGAGGACATCTCTTCGGCTCCCATATTTGGTTGTGCCAGATATGCCATCGCCTTTTTGCTTACGTCATCCAATAGTTCAAGGCGCCCAAGTGGCCTTAATTTGTCGACAAAGTCACCCAGCATGAAGGTCAGTAATCCTTCGGCGTCGGTTCGCTGCTTTTCGGCAGCCTGTTGAGCTTTCCGGGCAATCAGCCCCAATGTAGCTGCGGCAATCGCAAGGCATGTAATTAAAATGGTGACGCTGAGGCGAATGCGATCACCAAACTTGGCTTTGCTAACGGAAGCTCGAACGAACTCTTGCGCAATGGAAGTCAATGCGAAATCTGGCAGCTTTAACAGTTCAGCTGCCTGGCTAACCTGGCTTCCGCCCGGAAGGAGCTGATCGCGCGATCGGGCTGAGTTTGCCCATCTTGATGCATGATTTTCAATTCGCGTGCGCAGTTGCAATGCGCCGCGATAGCGCTCGATCCATTCGGCGACGCGCGCCCAACGACGCAACAAAGCTTCGTGAGCAACACCAAAACTTGGTACGTCGCCAGCCAGTTCGCTAACGAACAAACGTGCTTCGACCATTACACGTACGAGTTCCTTTTCGTCCTCAGTACGCAACATCGCCAATGGACTGCGCCGCGAGGTCACTGCGGTCTGTTCCTCGCCGATGTTCACAATTAAGGAGAGCACATGGGGAAGCGCCGCAATCTGGGTAGCGCTGAGGCGTGAAACGACTTGCTCCGCTCGTACTCCGACTGCGCCTTCGATGCCTCCAAGCTGCCGGTAGACTTCGAAACGCAGAACACTTTCTTGTTCTCGTTGCCGGTAAAGTTCATTCAACGTGTACTGAAGCAACGGCAACATATCTGGGTTACCACGTGCAGCATCGCAAAGAACGTCGTCGAGGCTCGCCCCAGTTGCATCATCCTTCTCAAACGTTAAGCTTGCGGCGACAGCGGGCTCGCGGACCATTTGCGCAATGTCTGCGCCATCAGGAGGCAAAACGTCAAAGTGGCCACCGCGTGTCTTCAAGCCCAAAAGGACTGGTTGTGCCATGACCTCGGGATAGAAGTCGTTGCGGCATGCCATCAGCATCAGCAGGCAATTCGACTTGGCTAAGGCGTCGATTACGGTGATGAAGCGGTCGGCTTCGCCGGGTTCGGCACGGAAGACGGCCTCGAGGCGGTCAACGAAGATTCCGACTACTGCGCGTGAGCAGGCGCGTTCCCGCAGTTCTGCGGCAACTGCTTCCGGCGCTTCAGCCAGGCGGCTGCCGAGGCTGTCCGCGCTGGCGCCGGGGAACAGGGGCTGGCCGTTGATGTCGGCGTCGATCAGGGCGCCGGCTAAGGCCTGGAACAGGGTGCCGCTGCCGAGGTCGGCGCAATCTAAATAGACGGTGCTGGTCAGGCCGATCGGTTCATCGGAGCGGGTGGCGCTTGCCATTAAATGCGGCAGCAGGCCGGCGCGGACCAGGGACGTTTTGCCGGAACCGGACGGGCCGAGCACCAGTGCCATGGGGCAACCATGGGCGGCCTGGGTCATCACCAAGTCGCGCAGTTGGGCGGTGGCTTGCACGCGGCCGAAGAAAATGGCGGCGTGATTTTCCTGGAATGCTTCGAGGCCACGGAACGGGGAGCCACCTTCCCAGACGGTCGACGGTGGCGCGGCGAAGGTGACGATGGGGGCGATGGCGCGGTAGCCACGCTTGCGGATCGTCTCAATATAGCGGGGCTCGGTGGTCGAGTCACCGAAGGCGCGCCGCAGTTGAGTAATGGCTTTATGGACCGGATTGTCGCCCAGTTCGTTGCTTCCCCAGCAAGCTTGCAGGATCTCTTCCGCCGGGATAACAGCGCCTGGATGGCGGCACAAATAGCGTAACACGGCCATCACGCGTGGCTCGAGTTGCGTTTTTGCCTCTCCATTACTAACGATATTCGCTTCTGGACTGACTAACCAGTCGCCGAATTGGAACTCCATGGCCTGCCCAACCTTCTATTCTTCTCTTCTTATAAATCAATGACTTAGAAACCTTCCGGAGCAATTCTTCCGGTCCGGAAGGTTTCCTTCCTGCCACCGGAAGATTTCCGGAAGGCTAAGGAAGGCTTTTTTGCTTACATTGCAGTCATTGCCAAACGGCTAAATCTTAACATTCTTAAAAGAAAAAATGGTCACTACTAAAGCGGTATTTTTTGAGATCGGTTCCGAAACGGCGACTTCTGTACAACAGTTGTCGGCTAGCTGGTTTACTTCCGGAAATTTTCTTGAGAGCACTATCGCGGCGATGCGGGAGGCTGGGGAGTTTCCCAACAGCATCCGTTACGGCAGCATCGAGGTCGGCAGCTTGGCACTTGGCGGCGAGGGTGAAGACGAAGCCGTGTTGCGTCCGATTGAGATTCGTTACGATTCGGCAAACCCCAACTTGGCCCATCTGAGCCTTACTTTGGGGGCGGGGAGTTTGCGTTTTTATAACGGTTATGGCCGTAAAGACATTCTGCGCCAGTCGGTCGCTGGCTGGCGCCTGGAGTTCACGGCGGCGGTCAATGAGTACGGCGGCCTCGTTTTGCAAGCGGCATTGTGTGACGTTGATAAATCGTACTTGCCATGTGACAACGCGCCACTGAAGGAGTTCTTTATCACTGCGGTGGGCCATTGGCTGCGCAGCTGGGCCGGCCCGGTGCTCGAAAAAACGGCAATGCGCCGCGCGGTGATCAACCGCGAGAGCTTCCTGCGCCAGTATATTTACCCGATGGTGGTGGAGAAGCTGCAGCGCCGCCTGGATTCGCTGCCCGACTATGTGGCCTCGCGTGAGGGCGTTGCACAGGTCAACCGGGAGGAAAGCCAGAACGAGAAGTCGGGCGTGGAAGCTACCTTGAGTAATGGCGAACGTGCGCGCTTTGTCCGCAACAGCAATGGCTGGACTTATCGCGACCACGTTCTGCTGAACTGGCAAGAGGCGAATCGCACTTTGCACGACCGTGAGTCCGAGCAGGATTTGCAGTGCATAGTGACTATGGGCCGCCAGGCCGGGCCGGATGGCGTGCTGCGTCCAACCCTGGATATCAGCAGTGTGCTGGGTCGCTATGAGTGGGACAGCGTGAAGCAGGAATTGCCGCTGTCGCGCCAGCGCAGCTATATGGGCAAGGCCTGGGCGCGCGCCACCTTGCAATGGTCGCTGCGTTTGCAGTGGCAGGTGGAAGATGGCCGCGTAACCATCGCGGCGTTGGCGCGCAAGGGCGTGCCGGCTACCGATGCGGGCACCACCGGCATCTATGTGGTGTCCGATCCGTTGCCGCATTTGCTGAACGTTCAGCGCATCAACCTGTGGTGGGATGGCAATGCTGCCAGCCTGTCTTCGGTTCAACAAGATATTGCCGGTTCCTTGGCAACGGTCACGGGCGATATGTTCGCTGCCGTTGCGGAGGGGCTGGCCCCAGGGCGCAAGCTGGGGTGTCGTGACCTGCGCATCAACGAGGCTGGTGACATTGAAATCGAATTGGGAGCGTGAAGCATGTCTGTGCTAATGACGTCTGCGCCGATTGCGCAGGTACGACAGTGGGGGGGCGCCAGTGCTTCTGGCGCCCTGAGTTTTGCGGCCGCGCGCGTGGCGCGCATTGTGCTGCAGCGCGAGCCGATGGCGAGCGAGGCCCTGTCGTGGACTACTTTTTATAGCTGCCAGGGTGAGGCAGTGCGTGGGCGTGCTGAATTGGCGCTGAACTTGTTGGCGCGGCCTGAACTGGCGGAGCTGGATGCCAAGGAGCGTTTGCTGCGTGCCTATAACGCGGTGTTCGACCGTTACGATGCGTCGCAACCTGCGGATTTCGCTTACTGGCGCAGCCAGCTGACAGCGGGACGTGAGCTGGCATCGCTGGTGCGGCAGGAGTTGGTGCCGCTGTATGAAACCGGCTATCGTTCCAGTCCATGCGCGGCGCCGGCGGCTGCGCGTTTGCCGATCTTTGTGGTGCGAGATTCGATTGGCTTGCCACTGGTGTTCACGGTGGGCGCGAATCGTTCGGTCTATATGTTCCGCCGTACGCCTTTCGGGCGCTGGTCGCAGACGGATTTGAGCGGCATGCTGCCTTTGAACCAGGCGGGCAAGGTGCAGGCGCTGGATGTACGCCAGGCGCCGGATGGTGCGATTGCGATTGCGCTGGCGATGGCGCCGTGGGGCAGCGCGGGCGGTCCGACTGTGCATGTGGCGGTGGGTGTGCCCAATCATCTCGATGAGGCGGGTTGGGTGGAGGTCATGCGCGGCATGGCGCCGCGCCAGGTGCCGGAGGTGGAGGGTGATGTTACTCGCATTGCGTTCGGCTTGCTGCAGTCGGGTGCCGTGCCGATGGTGCTGGTGACGGCTTCTAATGCCTGGTACTTCAACGCTGCGATGGATGGGCCGTTGATGGCTTGGGAGGAGCAGGGCGGGGCGGCGGCGTTGGCGACGGCGGTGGGTAGTTATCGCGTGCCGGGGGCTTGGCGTCTGAGCGAGTCTTCAACTGGGCGTACGCTGCGCTTTAATAGCTTTGCGCGGGCGGCGGCGTGGGGGATTGCGATCGATTACCAGGGGCTGCCACGGCGCGCTTGCTGCCTGCACCTGGCGCCTTCGAATGTGCCGAATGTGCCGGATGTGTTTGTGGCGGGGGAGAGTATTGTTGTCTATCGCGGTGGGCAGTCGGTGCCGCAGCCGGTGGCGAATATCGGTGGTGCTTGCGTGGTGTGGAGCGAGGCGAATGCGGTTGGGGAGTACCTGGCTTATGGCGATGGGGCGGGCGGGCTGTGGCTGGTGTGCCGTAAGCCTGGTGGGCATTGGGGTATGCCGGTGCCGATTGCTACTACGCTGGTGATGGCTGCGTTGATGGCGGCGCCAAATTATGGCGGGGTGCACGCTATCGGTGTGACGCCGGGCGGGGCGCTGGCGTGGCTGCGCTTTAACTCGGATGGTGCGCAGGTGGGGGCGGAGGAGATTACCCAGGCTGCGGTCTGGGATGATGAGGCGCAGGAGGTGCAGCGTGCTGTACGCGTGGCGCGGAGTGTGGCTTAGTTCCGGTCTTTGATGAACAGGGCGTCGATCAGGCTGGCGAGCCAGCAGGCGAACATGGTCCATAGGGCGAGGTCGGCGCCGGGGACTGTGGCGTAGCTTAGCAGGCGCTCGCTGATGGCGTTGACGTCTGGGGGAAGTTTGCCGGTTGCTGCGTCGTACATGACTTTGTTCATGGCGAGGGAGAGGCCGTACATTAGCCAGAGGAAGGCTGCCAGGGCGGGGAGCATGAAGAGCAGGCCTCGGATGCGGCGCTTTTGAATGACTAGCTGGCCGATGCCGGGCAGGATCAGGCCCGATAGCAGGGCGGATTTGGTGGATTGTTTCATTCTTTCTTTCTCTTCTAAACCTTGAAACCGGGAAACCAGGGTCCGGCCCAAAGGGCCGGACCCCGGCAGGGTCCGGCCCTTTGGGCCGTACCCTGGTTTCCCGGTTTTCTGGTTCCAACGCAAAAAAAACGCCGGCACCCGAAGGTACCGGCGTTTTTCATTTCAGGCAAGCGTGCGCTTATGCGTAGTCGCTGACTGGAATGCAGGCGCAGAACAGGTTGCGGTCGCCGTACACGTTGTCGGCGCGGCCGACTGGTGGCCAGTACTTCTGCTTGCGCAGCGATGGCACTGGGTAGGCGGCAACTTCGCGGCTGTACTTGCGTTCCCACTTGTCGGCCAGCAGCACTTCAGCAGTGTGCGGAGCGAACTTCAGCGGGTTGTCCAGCTTGTCGAACTCGCCCGATTCAACCTTGGCGATTTCTGCACGAATCGCGACCATGGCGTCGATGAAGCGGTCCAGTTCAATCTTGGACTCGGATTCGGTCGGCTCGATCATCAGCGTGCCCGGTACCGGGAAGCTCATGGTCGGTGCGTGGAAGCCGAAGTCCATCAGGCGCTTGGCGACGTCTTCGTTGCTGATGCCGGTGGCATCGGTCAGCGGGCGCAGGTCCAGGATGCACTCGTGCGCTACCAGGCCGTCGTGGCCCGAGTACAGCACTGGGAAGTGCGGTGCCAGGCGGCGCGCAACGTAGTTGGCGTTCAGGATTGCGGTTTCAGTTGCTGCGGTCAGGCCTTCACCGCCCATCATGGCGATGTACATCCAGGAGATCGGCAGGATCGATGCGGAGCCGAACGGTGCGGCGGAAATCGAGCCGATGCCGTCTTCGCTGCGCACGTAGCCGTTGGTACGCTGGTTCGGCAGGAACTTGGCCAGGTGGGCGCCAACGCCGATCGGGCCGACGCCTGGGCCGCCACCGCCGTGCGGGATGCAGAAGGTCTTGTGCAGGTTCAGGTGGGATACGTCGCCGCCGAACGAGCCTGGGCCGGCTACGCCAACCAGTGCGTTCATGTTGGCGCCGTCCACATACACCTGGCCGCCGTGCTTGTGGATGATGTCGCACAGTTCGGTGATGCCGTCTTCGAACACGCCGTGGGTGGATGGGTAGGTCACCATCACGCAGGCCAGGTTCTTGGAGTGCTGTTCCGCTTTGGCTTTCAGGTCGACCAGGTCAACGTTGCCTTTGTCGTCGCAGGCGGTCACTACAACTTGCATGCCGACCATGGCGGCGGATGCCGGGTTGGTGCCGTGTGCCGAGGATGGGATCAGGCAGATGTTGCGGTGGCCTTCGCCGCGCGACTCGTGGTACTTCTTGATCACCAGCAGGCCGGCGTATTCGCCTTGCGAGCCGGCGTTAGGCTGGAGCGAGACAGCGGCGTAGCCGGTCACGGCGCACAGCATGTCTTCCAGCTGGGCGATCATTTCGCGGTAGCCGACGGTCTGGTCGTTTGGCGCGAACGGGTGGATGGTCGAGAGCTCTGGCCAGGTCACCGGGATCATTTCGCTGGTGGCGTTCAGCTTCATGGTGCAAGAACCCAGCGGGATCATGGTGCGGTCCAGCGCCAGGTCCTTGTCGGCCAGGGAACGCAGGTAACGCAGCATTTCGGTTTCGCTGTGGTAGCGGTTAAAGGTTGGGTGCTCCAGGTAGGCGGAGGTGCGTACCAGCGCTTCCGGGAAGCTGGTGC
Organism: Massilia sp. SR12; assembly: GCA_046523935.1. GTDB lineage: Bacteria > Pseudomonadota > Gammaproteobacteria > Burkholderiales > Burkholderiaceae_D > Rugamonas. The sequence goes on from CP159586.1 coordinate 849,398, forward strand.
CAACCGATGCTTCGACTGCGTCAAAGTCAGGCGCAGCTTTGCCGCCGCTGAACACGTTCCACAGAGCGGCCAGGGTGTCGCGGTCGCAGGTTTCGTCCAGCGAAACGCCGATGTGGCGGCTGTCGATCTTGCGCAGGTTGATGCCGGCGGCGACAGCGGCTGCGTGCAGCGCGTCGGCCTTGTCGGTGGCGATGGTCAGGGTGTCGAAGAAGCTGTCGTTGACCGAGTAGCCCAGGGACTTCAGGTTGGCGGCCAGGATGCCGGTGTAGCGGTGGGTGCGCTCGGCGATCTGCTTCAGGCCTTTCGGGCCGTGGTAGACGGCGTACATGGAGGCCATCACAGCCAGCAGCACCTGTGCGGTACAGATGTTGGAGGTCGCTTTTTCGCGGCGGATGTGCTGTTCGCGGGTTTGCAGGGCCAGGCGGTAGGCTTTGTTGCCGTTCTGGTCGATGGTCACGCCAACCAGGCGGCCTGGCATGGAACGCTTGTATTCGTCGCGGGTCGCCATATAGCCAGCGTGTGGGCCGCCGAAGCCCAGCGGTACGCCGAAGCGCTGAGAGTTACCGACTACCACGTCGGCACCCCATTCGCCTGGAGGGGTCAGCATGGTCAGGGCCAGCAGGTCGGCCGCGACGATGACCATGGCGCCGGTGGCTTTCACGGTTTCAACGGCGGCGCGGTAGTCGCGCACAACGCCGTTCACGCCTGGGTATTGCAGCAGCACGCCGAAAGCGTCGGTCACGCCCGCCAATTCGGCCGGGTCGAAGGTCTTGACGGTGATGCCCAGCGGCTCGGCGCGGGTCTGCACCACTTCCAGGGTCTGCGGCAGCACGTCGTTGGCGACGTAGAAGGTCATCGACTTGGATTTGCCGACGCGCTGGATCAGGGTCATCGCTTCCGCTGCGGCGGTGCCTTCGTCCAGCATGGACGAGTTGGCGATGGCCATGCCAGTCAGGTCGATCAGGGTTTGCTGGAAGTTCAGGATTGCTTCCAGGCGGCCCTGGGAAATCTCTGGCTGGTACGGGGTGTAAGCGGTGTACCAGGCTGGGTTCTCGAAGATGTTACGCAGTACCACGCCCGGGGTGTGGGCGTTGTAGTAGCCCTGGCCGATCAGGGATTTCAGCACCTTGTTCTTGGACGCGATGCCTTTCAGCTTGGCCAGTGCTTCGTTCTCTGGCAGCGGCTGCAGGAACTGGCCCAGTGGCAGTTCGCTCTTGTTGCGGATGCCCGGCGGGACGATGGCATCAATCAGGGCGGCGCGGGTGGCGTAGCCGAGAACGTCCAGCATTTGCTGCTGTTCTGCGGCGTCCGGGCCGATGTGGCGGGCGATGAAGGCATCGCGGGCTTCAAGTTGGGTCAGGCTGGTGCGGGTCATGGTGAAAAATCTCTTGGCCAGAATGTGGAAAGGGCCGGCATAGAGCCGGCCCGATGATGCGGTGTTTACTGTGCGACTTTGCCGTATGCGGCGGCGTCCAGCAGGCCGTTAATGGCGCCTGCGTCGCTTGGCTTGATCTTGAACAGCCACGCGGAGTAGGCATCGGCGTTGATCGATTCAGGTGCGCCGGCCACGTCTTCGTTCACGGCAATCACTTCACCGGCGATCGGTGCGTAGATGTCGGATGCGGCTTTGACCGATTCCACCACGGCGGCGTCGGCGCCGGCGTCGTAGGTCTGGCCCACTTTTGGCAGCTCGACGAACACGATGTCGCCCAGGGCTTCTTGTGCGAAAGCGGTGATGCCGACGGTCACGGTGCCGTCTGCTTCAGCGCGTACCCATTCGTGGGACTCGGTGTACTTCAGATCTGCTGGAATGTTGCTCATATTGGCTCCAAGGCTAAGGTTATGTTGTTCAGTTCTGGTCAAGCTACCAGGATTTTACCGTTACGGACGAAAGGCAGCTTCACTACCGTGGCAGCCAGCTTCTTGTCGCGGATCTCAACGTGCACGGTGTCGCCGACTTGCACGCCCATTGGCACGCGGGCCAGGGCAATGGCTTGCTGCATGGTCGGGGAGAAGGTGCCGGAGGTGATTTCGCCCGCTTCGCCGTTGGCGGCAATAACTTTCTGGTGGGCGCGCAGCACGCCGCCTTTTTCACGCAGGATCAGGCCGACGAACTGGGCGTTCTGGCCTTTGGCTTGCAGGGCTGCCTTGCCGATGAAGTCGCGTTCGGCGACCAGGTCGATGGTCCATGCCAGGCCGGCGTCGAGCGGGTTCACGGTGTCGTCCATGTCCTGGCCGTACAGGTTCATGCCGGCTTCCAGGCGCAGGGTGTCGCGCGCGCCCAGGCCTGCTGGCTTGACGCCGGCGGCGTTCAGGGCGTTCCACAGGTTTTCAGCTTGCTCGGCTGGCACGCCGATTTCGAAGCCGTCTTCGCCGGTATAGCCGGTGCGGGCCACCATGGCTTCGCCGAAGGCGGTGCCGCTTACCAGGGCCACATTGAATGGCTTCATCTCGGCGGTGGCTTCTTTGGCTTGCGGGATCACTTCCCATACCTTGGTGCGGGCGTTCGGGCCTTGCACGGCGATCAGGGCCATCGCGCCTTCGCCATCGCGGCGCTGGGTGATGGTGATGCCGGCGCCGGTGGCGGTGTTCTGCTGGGTCATCCAGGCCACGTCTTTTTCAGCGGTGCCGGCGTTGACCACCAGGCGGAACCACTCTTCGTTGATGAAGTAGACGATCAGGTCGTCGATGACGGTGCCTTCCGGGGTCAGCATGCAGGAGTACAGGGCTTTGCCCGATACCTGCAGCTTGTCGACGTTGTTGGCGATCAGGCCGCGCAGGAAGGAGCGTACGTTTGCGCCCTTTAGGTCCACGACGCACATGTGGGCCACGTCGAACATGCCGACGTCGGTGCGGACGGCGTGGTGTTCTTCGATCTGGGAACCGTAGTTGACCGGCATATCCCAGCCGCCGAAATCGACCATACGGGCGCCGAGGGCACGATGAGCGTTATTGAGTGGGGTTACTTTGAGCGACATTGATACCTCAGACCGATAGGGGTTAATAAACGTAAACATAGATACGCCTACCCCTCTGTCCTTGGTACCTGAGAGATAGCGGGAAGGTATTCCCGCACGCCCCTTCGGTGGGCCCTGCGCTATGGCGGGCCGCTCTCCAGAGTTTTGAGCCGTTGCGGCTCCCTGACCGGTCCTTTTGCCTGAGAGTTTTTGGGTTATGCCCCTTCGGCGCCAGCCTGTGCTGGTCTCTCCCGATCAAGACTTGGGACTATATGACAGGAGGGCAATAAAGTCAATCTTGCGGGCGGCGGGAACTCTGGAGGGCGAGGGTGGTCAAAGGGGGCATGGATACGCCAAATGACGACTATGACAACCCTTGGAAGGCCGGTCTGGAACGGTATATCTGGGACTTCATTATGCTGTTTTGCCCAGGGTTGGCTGCAGAAATCGACTGGTCTGTGGAGCCGGAATTCCGGGACCAGGAATTGCGCCAGGTAACGCGCGACGCAAAGACCGGCTTGCGCCGCTTGGATAAGCTGGTGCGGTTTCGCCTGCGCGATGGACGTGAGCTGTTTGTGCATATCGAAATCCAGTTGTCCCGCCAGCGCGGATTTGCGGAACGTATGTTTACGTGTTGGGGACGCTTGGTCGACCGCTATAGTTGTCCAGTTGTCAGTATCGCCGTGCTGGCGGACCGTAGCCCAAGCTGGCGGCCAAACGCCGTTTCCTGCGACGCATGGGGGACGCGGATGCGCTTCGAGTTTAATGTAATCAAGCTGCTCGACTTTGTGCCCACTGCAGCAGGCCTGGCGGCGAACTTTTTCGCGATGCTCGCGGAGGCGCACTTTGCGACCATGCGTACCAAGCGCAATCCGGTGGCGCGCCTTGTGCTCAAGCTGCTCCTGACGCGTCGCGCTTACAGTTTTGGCTGGGGGCAGCAGCGCATCGTAGATTTTCTCAATGTATTAGACTGGTTAATGCAACTACCCAGTGAGCAGGAGGGGCAATATCGAACCTACCTGCGCGACTTGGAAAGGAGTATGAAAATGCCTTACGTTCATAGTATGGTGCGCGAGAGCCGCCAGGAGGGGCGCCAGGAGGGCTGGCAAATCGGGCTGCAAGAGGGGCGGCAAGAAGGGCGCCAGGAAGGTCAGCTCGAAGGACGCCGCCAGATGCTGGCGGAGGTGCTTACTTCGCGCTTCGGTTTGCTGCCCGAGCCGGTACTGCAGCAATTACACGCCGCGTCGCATGAGCAATTGTCGCGCTGGGCAGGCAGGGCGGTGGGGGCGCGAACACTTGCCGAGGTTACAGGGATCTGAAGCGAGCGTAACAAGTTGCGCGCCTGCGCTAGAATGGCCTTTCCATCGATTTCAAAAAGTGGGGCGACCATGAGCGAAAAAGAAGACAAGTCGGCCTGGTTCACCCTGTCCGGTGACGTGAACAGCGATATGGTGCACCGCGTTTTCGACGCAGTGGCCGATATGACGGAGGACGGCATCGAAACCGCCCATATCCTGATCCAGTCCAACGGCGGCTACGTCAGCGACGGGCTGTGCCTGCACAACTACCTACGCAACCTGCCGCTCAAGGTCATCACTTATAACGGCGGGGCGGTGGCTTCGATTGCGGTGATCCTGTTCCTGTCAGGTAGCGAGCGCTATGCAAGTGAAACGGCCCGCTTCATGGTGCATAAATCGCACGCCAGCGCGCCGCACGGCGCCCGGCCAGACGCGCTGCGCATCATTGTGGAAGGCCTGCAGGCTGACGATGCCCGCACCGAAGCAATCCTGCGCAAGCACGTCCACCTGACGGACGAGCACTGGAATATCCACGCCTATTCCGACCTGCACCTGACCGCCAGCGATGCCGCCAAGGTCGGCCTGGTGAACGAAGTGGCCGATTTCCGCCCACCCAAGGGCAAGCGCGTCACCAATATCTGAGCAAAAGGGGCCGGCGTTTTGCGCACCGGCCCCGGCGCGCCCTTCAATCAGCGTTTGCCGCTGCGGCTGGAGGGTGTTTTCTTGTCGGTTTTGGCCTGACGGCCAGTGTCGGACTGCTCGCTGGCAGGCTGCGCGCCGGAACGCGACCCCTGGTCCGCCGACTGGCGGGTGCCCGCGCTCGAGCCCGAACTCTGCTTGCTGGTTTTCTGCCTGGATTTCATGTCAGCTTCCTTTCGAAAGGATGGGAGCTTCATCATGCTTTGTGCAATAGTAAAGGTGTATCGGAATACAACGGCAAGCCTTGTAGGAGAAGGCCTTGCACCATTGTGGTGCGCACTCCACAGTTGCGCGACATCACTGGAAATATTTTGAGATAATTTCCTTTTGCGTATTGCCATATGGAAATAATCTGCGACAATATGGATAACCCTCAAAGTCAGGTTCAATCATGATTCCAGAAACCCCAACATCTACGGCGCCCAAAAAAGCGGTGACGCCGCGGCATGCCCTTCTGGAAAATCTGATTGGCCTGGTGAATAAGCACATCAGCGAACAGTTCAGCGAACTCTCGACCAACTGGGCGGCATGCCTGGTGGATGTGACGGATGCCTCCAATGTCAAAGACCTGCAAGCGCGCCTGCGCTCGGGTAACCTGCTGCGCACCGACCACTACGCGCTTCTAGGCCTGTTCGCGCGCCAGCTGGAGAGTGACCTGCGCCACGAGATCGCCCAATTGGCGCCTGGCCAGAAAGCCCCGGTGCGCAAAGTGGCCGAGCCGCTGTCCCTGGTTTCCCTGGAGGAGATGGACAGCAAAGTCACCATGGGGGGCTTCAGCAAAGCCTTCGAAACCAAATACTCCGACGCGCTGGCCACGCTGAATGTGCGGCTGGCCTTCCTGCTCGATCGCGATATCCTGCGCATCAACCAGAATCCATTCCGGCCCGAGGTCTTCCTGGCTGCCTTCCAGCAGGCGTGGATGGATTTCGTGAAGGATGAGGAGTCGAATGAGCTGGCGAAGCCTTTCCTCAAGCCGGACGAGTTTTTCAACTTCGGGCCAATGTTGGAGGAATTGAACCTGGCGCTGGAGCGCAAGGGCGCCGGTCCGGGCTCCGTGGAAAAACATAAGTCGCGCCGTGCCGATTCGCACGACGCGTCGCAGGCGCCAAACCGCAAGAAAAACCAGCAAGCCGCGCTGGCCGAGCAGTTGCGCAGCTTCTTTGCCGGTGCGGGCGATGCGCCGGGCGGCAAGCCGACGCCAACCGGTTTTGACCAGTTGGGCGACCTGGACTTGACCCTACCCACCATGAATGTGGCGCCGGGCCTGTATGGCACGCCGGCCCACACTGCGGCGGCTTCGGCGCTGGGTAGCGGCGCGGTGCCTGCATTGGGTCCGTCCGCTGCGGTAACGCCGGCTCCGGGCTTCGCGGCGCAGGGCATGCCGATGATGCCTGCCGGCGCAATGCAGATGCCGATGATGCCAATGATGGCGGGTGGTGCAACGCCGGTTGTTGGCGGCGTGGGTGCTGTGCCGGGCGGCGCCATGCCGATGATGCCCGTGATGGCTGGCGGCGGCGCGCTGCCTCCAGCGCCAGGCGTAATGAGCGGCATGCCGCTGATGAGCGGTGGCGCGATGCCGGCGGGTGCTGCCATGGGCGGCGCCATGCTGTCCGGTGTAGCGGTGCCGGGCGTGCCAGGCGGGGTGGCCGTGCCTCCGGGCGGCTGGACCCAGGGGCCGGCGCAAGGCTTCAACGGCGGCGCCAATAATGAGGCCGCACAGCGCGCCTCGCTCCTGTCGGCCAAGGAGCCTTTACTGAATTTCCTGGCGCAGCTTCAGCGCGCCGTACCGCAAGGCGCGGTCTTCGCCAGCGCGGAAGGTGGCGCCATGCCGGCGGGCGGCTTCGTGGCCGGTGGCCAAATGGCAGGCGCTCAAATGGCGGGTGTCGCGATGGGTGGTGCCCAGATGGCTGGTCCGGCGCTTGGCGGCCAGGCCGCAGGGTTGGCGGACATGATGTCGGGTGGCGCCACCATGGCGGCTGCGGGCTTCGCTGCGGGCGGTGCCATGGGCAACGTCTTCCTCTTGCCGCAAATCAAGGAACAAGCCCCGGCCGGCAGCCTGACGCGCGCCGACGAGGGCACGATCGACCTGTTGTCGGCGGTGTTCGATACCGTCTTCCGCGACCAGAGCATTTCGCCGGAAATCCGCGACCTGATCCGCTTCCTGCAGATCCCGGTGCTGAAGGCGGCGCTGGTGGACAAGAACTTCTTCTTCCAGGAAGCGCACCCGGCCCGCCGCATGATCGACCTGCTGTCGCGCATGGGCTGGGAGCAGCACAAGGACCCGGACGATCCGCTGTACCAGGCCATGCAGCGCAGCGTGGAGAAGGTCAGCAAGGATCACGAAGAGGAAATCTCGGTCTTTACCGAGGCAGTGAACGAGCTCGAAGCCTCGATCAAGGCCGAGGAGGCCGCCGCTGCCGCCGCCATGGCGGAGCCGATCGCCAAGGCCCTGAAGCAGGAGAAAATGTCGGTGGCCGCCAAGTCGGCCAAGGACGCCGTGGCGCTGCGCATCGGCACCGGCGAAGTGGTGGCGATTGTGGAAGCCTTCCTGGAGAACAAGTGGGTCTCGGTGCTGACCATCGCCTACAGCGTCGAAGATGAAAAACCGGGCGCCGTGAACAACGCCACCCAGACCATGGATGACCTGATCTGGAGCGTGCGCCCGAAGATTACCCAGGACGATCGCCGCAAGCTGATTTCCAAACTGCCGTCGCTGCTATCTACCCTGAACAAGTGGTTGGATGTGATCAAGTGGCAGGATTCCGACCGCCTGCAATTCTTTGCCGAGCTGGCGGAGTGCCACGCCTCCATCGTGCGCGCGCCAATCGAAATGTCGCCGGAGCGCCAGGTGGAAATCGCCCTGGAGGTGGCGCAGAAGGATGCTGAGCGGCGACTGCAACTGCAAGCACTTGCCGAAACCGAGGCTGAGGTCCCGCCGCAGGAGGACGACGACGCGTCGATTGAAGCGGATAGTCTGGCGCGCGGCATGTGGCTGGAGTTCGATGAGGACGATGGCAGCAAACGCAAGGTCAAGCTTGCCTGGATCAGCCCTTTGAAGACGCTGTATATCTTCTCCACCACCGGGCGACAGGAGGCGTTTTCGATCTCCGGCGAGGCCATGGCGCAGCACTTCCGCGAGGGCAAAGTGCGCCTGATCCGCACCGAAGGCGTGGTTGCCGCCGCGCTGTCGGTGGCCATGGGCGGCGTCGCGGCCGTCAACGACGAGCATCACGACCTACCGGCCAACGGCACTGCCGCCTAATTCTTGCGCAGGACGGCGATCAGGCCGTCCGCCGCGTCTTCCACATAGTCCAGCACCGTGTCAAAGCCATTGGCGCCGCCGTAGTAGGGGTCGGGCACAACGGCGGAGCCGGAGCGGCCGGCATATTCCATGAACAGCTTCACCTTGTGCTGGTGCTGGGGCGGGCAGGCGCGCTGCAGGATCGCCAGGTTGTCGTGGTCCATCGCCAGCACGTAATCGAAGCGTTCAAAGTCGTCGGCGGCGAACTGGCGCGCGCGCTGAGTGCTCAAATCATAGCCGCGCGCTGCGGCGTGGCGGGTCGAGCGGGCATCCGGCGCATTGCCGATGTGATAAGCGTGGGTGCCGGCGGAATCTATATCCAGTTGAAGTCCGGCGGCGTCGGCGCGGGCGCGGAAAACGCCTTCGGCGGTTGGCGAGCGGCAAATGTTGCCCATGCACACAAAAAGGATGGCGGTTCTGGTCTTCATTGGTGTTTAGCCTGCTGGTAAGATGGTATTATTAGCCACTTTTTTAACACGTCCCAGCGGGCGAAGTACAGATAAAACGTGCGTCTATCTTCCATTAAATTGTCGGGATTTAAGTCGTTCGTCGATCCTACCAATTTCCAGGTGCCCGGCCAACTGGTCGGCGTGGTTGGTCCAAACGGTTGCGGCAAGTCCAATATTATCGACGCTGTGCGCTGGGTGCTGGGCGAATCCAAGGCGTCCGAGCTGCGCGGCGAGTCGATGCAGGACGTGATCTTCAACGGTTCGACCCACCGCAAGCCGGCGGGTCGTGCTTCGGTTGAACTGATCTTCGACAACCAAGAGGGCAAGGCGTCCGGCCAATGGGGCCAGTACGCCGAGATCGCGGTCAAGCGCACGCTGACGCGCGACGGCACGTCCACCTATTACATCAACGGCCAGCCGGTGCGCCGGCGCGATATCCAGGATATTTTCCTCGGCACCGGCCTGGGGCCGCGCGCTTACGCGATTATCGGCCAGGGCATGATCTCGCGCATTATCGAGTCGCGCCCGGAAGAGTTGCGCGTGTTCCTGGAAGAGGCGGCGGGCGTGTCGAAGTACAAGGAGCGCCGCCGGGAAACCGAGAACCGCCTGCACGACACGCGCGAGAACCTGCTGCGCGTGGACGACATCCTGCGCGAGCTGAATAACAACCTGGAGAAGCTGGAAGGCCAGGCTGCAGTAGCGACCAAGTTCCACCAGCTGCAATCGGACCAGGACGAGAAGCAAAAGCTGCTTTGGCTGCTGCGCAAGACCGAGGCGCAGAACGAGCAGGCCAAGTACTTCCGCGAGATGGAGCAGGCGCAGAACGACCTGGAAGAGCAGACCGCCAAGCTGCGCAACGTGGAGCTGACCCTGGAGCAGATGCGCCAGGCGCACTTCGCCGTGGGCGACCGTCTGCACCAGGCGCAGGGCCACCTGTACCAAACCAATTCCGAGATCGGCAGCCTGGAGGCGCAGATCAAGTTCGTGATCGAGTCGCGCAGCCGTTTGCAGCAGCAACTGGCGACCCTGACCGCGCAGCGCGACCAATGGCAGCAGCAGGCGGAGGACTATTCGTCCCAGGTCGCCGAGGCGGAAATCAACCTGGAAGAGCTGTCGGCGCGGGTGGAAGAGGCGCGCATGCTGGCCGAGCAAAAGGGTGAGTTGCTGCCGGTGCTGGAGCAGGAATGGCGCGAATCGCAGACCAAGAGCACCGAGTCGCGCGCCCGCATCATGCAGGCGCAGCAGCAACTGGAGCTGGAATCGGCGCATCAGCGCAACGCGTCCAATATCCTGGCCGGGCTGGCGACGCGCAAGGAACGTTTGCAGCAGGAGAAGGGCGGGCTGGCGCTGCCGGATTCGTCTCACCTCTCTAACCTGAAAATGCAGCTTGAGGAGAAGCAGCAGTCGCTGGAAGAGCAGAATATGATGCTCGAAGAGGCGCTGGAGCAGCAGCCCAAGCTGGAAGAGGAGCGCCAGGCCGCGCAGGCTGCGGTGCAGTCGGAATCGGCTGCCACCCACCAGCTGGAAGCGCGCCTGAACGCGCTGCGCCAACTGCAGGAGCGCGTGCAGACCGAAGGCAAGATCGTGCCGTGGCTGCAGAAGCATGAACTGAATGAGCTGCCGCGCCTGTGGCAAAAGCTGGATATTGAAGAGGGCTGGGAAACCGCGCTGGAAGCTGTCCTGCGCGAACGCACCTCCGCGCTGCAAGTGTCCAACATCGAGTGGGCCAAGCACTTCTTCAACGACGCGCCGCCGGCCAAGCTGGCGCTGTTCGCCCCCGCGATCGCTGCCCCAGCCGGCGCCGTCGGTCACGGCGCGGACGCTGCGCCGGGCGGCGCGCCGCTGCGCCCATTCCTGGATCTGCTGAAGCTGAACGATCCCGGCCTGCGCGGCGTGCTGCAAGACTGGCTGCACAACGTCTTCCTGGCGGACGACAATGCCAGCGCCTTCGCCGCGCGCGCCACATTGCCGGCGGGCGCCTGCTTCGTCACCAAGCAAGGCCACATCATCACCCAATCGTCGGTGCGCTTTTACGCCGCCGACGACGAGCAAGCTGGCATGCTGGGCCGCCAGCACGAAATCGACAACATCACCAAGCAGCTGCGCGCCCAGTCGATGCTGGCTGAAGAGGCCCGCAGCCGCGCCGTGCGTGCCGACGCCGCGTTGGGCAACCACAGCCGCCTGCTGACCGAGCTGCGCGCCAAGGTGCAAAGCCTGACCGCCAGCGTGCATACCTTGCAGCTGGAAGTGGTCAAGCTGTCGGAAGTCGAAGCCCGCTTCAATCAGCGCAGCAACCAGATCGAAGCCGACCTGGCCGAAATCGCCGCGCAGGAAGAAGAGCAGATGCAGGTCAAGCTCGAATCCGAAGAGAAATTCGAGCAGCTCGATATGGAGCTGGGCAACCTGCAAGGCGAACACGAAGACGGCCAAACCGCCTTCATGCTCAAGGAGCAGCGCCTGGCCGATGCGCGCGAAAACCTGCGCGAGCTGGAACGCAAGGCGCAGGAATCCGAATTCGCCGAGAAATCGGGCCGCAACCGCATCGACGAACTGCGCCGCAGCATCGCCACCGCCACCGCGCAAGTAGCGCAAGTGGCGGACAGCCTGAAAGCCGGCCAGCAGGAGCTGGAAAGCCTGGAAGCTGGCACCGCCAACGAAGGCCTGCAAGACCTGCTGGACCGCCGTTCGCAGCAGGAACGCGCGCTGGCCGACGCCCGCCATGAGCTGGACCAGATCACCCAGCAACTGCGCCAGCACGAAGACGCCCGCATGCATAACGAGCGCAGCCTGCAACCGCAGCGCGACAAGATCACCGAGATGCAGTTGAAGGAGCAGGCAGCGCGCCTGAACCAGGAACAGTTCGCGCAGCAACTGGCCGAAGTGCAGGCCGATGAAACCGCGCTGGCGGAAAAGCTGCACCCGGAGATGAAGGCCTCCTACCTGCAAGGCGAGGTGACGCGCCTGACCAACGCCATCGCCGCGCTGGGCGCCGTCAACCTGGCCGCGCTGGACGAACTGGCCACCGCCTCCGAACGCAAGAACTTCCTCGACGCGCAGAACCGTGACCTGCTGGAAGCGATTGAGACCCTGGAAGACGCGATCACGAAGATCGACAAGGAAACCCGCGACCTGTTGCAGGACACCTTCGACCGCGTCAACCAAAGCTTCTCCGAACTGTTCCCGATCCTGTTCGGCGGCGGCCAGGCTAAACTAACCATGACCGGCGAGGAAATCCTCGACTCCGGCGTGCAAGTCATGGCCCAGCCGCCCGGCAAGAAGAACGCCACCATCCATTTGCTGTCCGGCGGCGAGAAAGCCCTGACCGCAACGGCCCTGGTGTTCTCCATGTTCCGACTGAACCCTGCGCCATTCTGCCTGCTGGACGAGGTGGACGCGCCACTGGACGACGCCAATACCGAGCGCTTCTGCCGCATGGTCAAGCGCATGTCGGACCAGACCCAATTCCTCTTCATTTCGCACAACAAGATTGCGATGGAGATGGCCAATCAACTTATCGGTGTGACGATGCAGGAACAAGGTGTATCGCGCATCGTGGCGGTGGACATGGAATCCGCCGCAACTTTTGCTACTGAGGCTCAAGCCGCATGATTACTGATCTTCAACTGAGTTTGCTCGCCGCCGGCGGTGTGTTCGTCGTAGGCGTGGTTAGCTATAACAAATGGCAGGAGCATAAGCTGAAGAAGCGCGTTGAACGTGCTTTCGACGGCCAGCACGACGACGTGCTGATGCGCCCTGAAGGCGGCCCGCGCGCTGAGCCGAGCTTCCACCTGGACGACGTGCCGATGCCGGACGCCGGCTCCGGCGCCTACGGCGTGCCGGAACACCTAGGCGGCCATGTCGGCGCCGTGACCGCGCCCGGCATCACCCCGGATGATGACGCGGCCGGTGCCACCGCAGCGGCAGCCGTCGCCGGTGCCCCGGTGCGCAGCGCCGATGCCGACGTGCCGGTGGAAGAACTGGCGACCTGCCTGGTCGATCCGCTGATCGACTGCCTGCTGCCGCTGGAACTGGAAGCGCCGTCGCGCGGCGAAAAACTGCTGCCAGCGCTGCAGAAGCTGCGCTTTGTCGGCAACAAGCCGGTGCACTTCATCGGCCTGGCCGTGAGCGGCGACTGGGAGCCGGTGCGCCACGGCGTGGTCTACACCAAGCTGCAGGGCGGCGTGCAATTGGCCAGCCGCAGCACCGCGCTAAATGAACTGGAATATTCCGAACTGGTGACCCGCCTGCGCAGCGTGTCGGACGAAATCGGCGCCGAGCCGCAAATCCCCGACATGATTGAGGTGATGCAGGACGCCAAGAACCTGCACCGCTTCGTCGCCAACCACGACGCCCAACTGGGCGTCAACCTGGCCTCCAACGGCGCGCCATGGAATATCGCGACCCTGCTGGGCGCCCTGGAGAAGCTCGGCTTCGACGTGCGTCCAGACGGCCGCTACGCCATGCCGGACGGCGAGGGAGGCCACCTGTTTGCCCTCTCCACCAACGTGACCCTGGCGGAGGAAACCACCTCGCGCCTGACGCTGCTGCTCGACGTGCCATGCGTGGCGCCGGCCCGCGACGGTTTCGGCTCCATGATCGCCTGCGCCAAGAACCTGATGGCGCGCCTGGACGCGACCATCGTGGACGACGCCAACCAGCCGCTGGCCGACGAAACCCTGGCCAGCATCGCCGGACAGGTCAAAGAGTTCTACGACGACATGGCGGCCTCGGATATTCCGGCCGGTTCCACCCGCGCCCTGCGTCTGTTTAGTTAAGCACGTTTGCAACAGAGTATGAGCATCACCAATAACGCAACACCCGCCGAACGCGCCGCCTGGCTGACGGCGGAACTGAATCGCCACCTGCACGCCTATCACGTGCTGGACGCGCCCACCATTCCGGACGCGGAGTACGACAAGCTGTTCATCGAGCTGCAAGCCATCGAGGCGGCGCACCCTGAACTGCAAGCGCCCGACTCGCCGACCCTGCGCGTCGGCGCGCCGCCGCTGGACGATTTCGCCTCGGTCACGCACGCCGTGCCGATGCTGTCGCTGAACAACGGCTTCAACGACGAGGACATCGAGAACTTCGACCGCCGCGTGCGCGAGGGCCTGGATGCGCTGGAAGTCGAGTACTCGACCGAAGCCAAGTACGACGGCCTGGCCATCAGCCTGCGCTACGAAGACGGCGTCTTCGTGCAGGGCGCCACGCGCGGCGACGGTTACACCGGCGAGGATGTCACGGCGAACCTGCGCACCATTAGAGGTATTCCACTGCGCCTGGCCACCGACGCGCCGCCGCCGGTGCTGGAAGTACGCGGCGAAGTACTGATGTTCAAGGCCGATTTTGAAGCCCTGAACGCACGTCAGCGTGAGCTGGGCCAGAAGGAATTCGTCAACCCGCGCAATGCCGCCGCCGGCGCCTTGCGCCAGCACGATTCGCGCATCACCGCACAGCGCAAGCTGAGTTTCTACGCCTATGGCATCGGCGAGCTGATCGGCGCCGAGCTGCCGGCCACGCACAGTGCGTTGCTGGACTGGTACGCCCAACTTGGCCTGCCGGTCAGCGCCGAACGCGACGTGGTGCGTGGCAAGGAAGGCCTGGCCGGCTACTACGAACGCATCGGCAAGGCGCGCCCGGCGCTGCCTTACGAAATCGACGGCGTGGTCTACAAGACCAACCGCTTCGCCGACCAGCGGGCGCTGGGCTTTGTGTCGCGCGCGCCGCGCTTTGCGCTGGCGCATAAGTTCCCGGCCGAGGAGGCGCTAACCACGGTGCAGGCGATCGAGGTCCAGGTCGGACGTACCGGCGCCATCACCCCGGTGGCGCGCCTGGTGCCCGTGTTCGTGGGCGGTGTGACCGTCACCAATGCGACCCTGCACAACGAGGACGAAGTGCGCCGCAAGGACGTGCGCGTGGGCGATACCGTGATCGTGCGCCGTGCCGGCGACGTGATTCCGGAAGTGCTGGCGGTGGTGCTGGAAAAACGCCCGACGCCGCAACCGCTGATGTGGGCGCTGCCCGCAGAATGCCCGGTATGTGGTTCGCACGTGGTGCGCGAAGAGGGCGAGGCCATAGCGCGCTGTTCGGGCGGCCTGTTCTGCTCGGCCCAGCGCAAGGAGGCGATCCGCCACTTCTGCGGCCGCCGCATGATGGATATCGAAGGCCTGGGCGACCGCTATATCGACAACCTGGTCGAGTGCAACCTGGTGCACGGCGTGGCGGACCTGTATCGCCTGACGCTGGACGACCTGCTCAAAATGAAGCGCATGGCCGACGAGCGTGACGGCAGCACGCCGGACACCGTCGCCCAGGGCAAAGTGCCGACCAAGTGGGCCGAGAACCTGCTGGAAGCGATTGCCGCCGCCAAGAACCCGCCGCTGGAGCGCCTGCTGTTCGGGCTCGGCATCCGCCACGTTGGCGAGTCAACCGCCAAGACCCTGGCCGACTGGCTGGGCCGCCTGGAGCTGGTGCGCCGCGCGCCGGTGGCGCTGCTGCGCGTCTTGCCAGATATTGGCGGCATCGTGGCCGAATCGATCGCCGATTTCTTCGCCGAAGCACGCAACCAGGAAGCGCTGGATGCGCTGCTGGCGGCCGGCGTGGCGCCGAAAGGCGAGCACGCGCCCAAGGCTGCGCTGCGCGAGAAGCTGGAACCGGTGGCCTTGCTGGCCGCCCTCGGCATTCCCAAACTGACCGAACCGCGCGCGCGCCAACTGGCCGAGCAGGTGGACCAGGTCAGCCCGGGTGCCACCTTGCTGGCATTGGCCCACCTGCAGGTGTTCAATGTCTTCGGCCTGCCGGCTGCCGTGGCGGAAGCGCTGGACGCGTGGATGCGCGAACCGGGCAACCGCGCGGCGTTGGTGGCGTTGCACGAGCTGCGCGAAGACCTGCTGGCGCAGTTGCCGCAGGCGGCCGAGGCGGAAGGCGCCATGGCCGGCAAGACCTTCGTCCTGACCGGCACCTTGCCAACCTTGAGCCGCGACCAGGCACAGGCCCTGATCGAACAGGCGGGCGGCAAAGTGTCCGGGTCGGTGTCGAAGAAAACCTCCTATGTGGTGGCCGGGGCGGAGGCGGGCAGCAAGCTGGCCAAGGCGGAAGACCTGGGCCTCACCATTCTTGATGAAGCGGGCTTGCTCGCGTTGCTGGGAGTCTGAACATGGCGGTGCGTGAAATCCTGAAGATGGGCGATCCGCGCCTGCTGCGCGTGGCGGAGCCGGTGCGAGAATTCAATACCGGCGAACTGCACGCGCTGATCGTCGACATGTTCGACACCATGCATGCCGCCAACGGCGCCGGCCTGGCCGCGCCACAGATCGGCGTCAACCTGCAACTGGTGATTTACGGCTTCAAGTCCAACGCCCGCTATCCCGATGCGCCGCAAGTGCCGGAAACGGTGCTGATCAATCCCGTGCTGACGCCGATCGGTGAGCAGATGGAAGAGGCGTTCGAAGGCTGCCTGTCGGTGCCGGGGCTGCGCGGCAGCGTGCCGCGCTATACCCGCCTGCACTACGAAGGCTACGACCAGTTCGGCGAGCGCATTGTGCGCGATGCGGACGGCTTTCACGCGCGCGTAGTGCAGCACGAGGTGGACCACCTGCTCGGCATCCTGTATCCGGCGCGCATCCGCGACTTCAGCAAATTTGGATTTACCGAGGTGATGTTCCCGGGGCTTGACCCGAACCAGGACGATTGAGGTAATATTCCGGCAAGTTTGTTTTCTTTTTACTAAATCGCCCCCACCAGATGAGCAATCCCTCGACCAACAATCCGCTTGAATTCAGTGTCCGGGGCATCGCCCTCGGCATTCTTATCACGCTGGTGTTCACCGCCGCCCAGGTCTACCTGGGCCTGAAAGTCGGCCTGACTTTCGCCACCTCGATTCCTGCCGCCGTGATTTCCATGGCTTTGCTGAGCGCCTTCAAGGACGCCACCATCCAGGAAAACAATATCGTCCAGACCATCGCTTCCGCTGCCGGCACGCTGGCGTCGGTGATCTTTGTGCTGCCTGGTTTGCTGATGATCGGCTGGTGGGCTGAGATCCCGTTCTGGCCAACCTTCGGCGCCTGCGCCATCGGCGGCGTGCTGGGCGTGATGTACACCATGCCGCTGCGCCGCGCGCTGGTGGCGCAATCGAACCTGCCGTATCCGGAAGGCGTGGCCGCTGCGGAAGTGCTGAAGGTCGGCACCCAATCCCGCGCCGGCGCGCGCGAAGGCAAGGCCGGCCTGTGGGCGGTGATCTGGGGCGCGCTGGCGTCCGCCGTTTTCGCCTTCCTCGGCGCGGCCAAGCTGGTCGCCGCTGAACTGGCGCACTTCGTCAAATTCGGCAACGGTTCCACCGGCCTGGGCGCATCGAGCTCGCTGGCCCTGGTCGGCGCCGGCCACCTGATGGGCATCACCGTCGGCATCGCCATGCTGGTGGGCCTGGTCATCGCCTGGGGCGTGCTGGTGCCGCTGCTGACGGCTGCCAGCCCGGCTGCAGCAGGCGTCTCGTTCGCCGACCACGCGATCACCGTCTGGCGCAGCGACGTGCGCATGATGGGCGCCGGCACCATTGGTGCTGCCGCCATCGTCACCCTGGCCACTCTGGGCAAGCCGGTCATCGGCGGCCTGAAGTCGGCGATGGAAGCGTCCCGTGTCGCCAAGCAGGGCGGCGCCGACGTGCCGCGCGAAGACAAGGACCTGCCGATCTTCTATGTCGGCCTGGTCACCATCCTTTCGATGGTGCCGGCCGGCTGGCTGCTGTCGTCCTTCCTCTCGGGCGGCCCGCTGTCCTCGATCTCCACCACGCTGGTGGTGGTCGGCATCGGCTACATCCTGGTGGCCGGCATGCTGGCGGCCGCTGTCTGCGGCTATATGGCGGGCCTGATCGGCTCCTCCAACTCGCCGGTTTCCGGCCTGGCGATCCTGACCATCCTGGGCGCTGCAACCTCGGTCGGCTGGGTTGGCCGTGAAATCATGGGCCCGGACACCGCGCAGGCCTTGATCGCTTTCGCCCTGTTCGTCACCACCGTAGTGCTGGCCGTGGCCGTGATCGGTAACGACAACTTGCAAGACTTGAAAACCGGCCAACTGGTCGGCGCCACCCCGTGGAAGCAGCAGATCGCGCTGATCATCGGCGTGTTCGCCGGTTCCTGCGTGGTGCCTCCAGTGCTGGAGCTGCTGAACCATGCCAACGGCTTTGCCGGCGCGCCGAACGCTAACGCGATTTCGGACCAGCCGCTGGCGGCGCCGCAGGCGACCCTGATCTCCACCCTGGCCAAAGGCGTGATCGGCGGCGACCTGCCATGGCACCTGGTGGGCTACGGCGCCCTGATCGGCCTGGGCCTGGTGGCCATCGACTTCGCGCTGAAGACCTTCAGCAACAAGAAATACAGCCTGCCGCCGCTGGGCGTTGGCCTGGCGATCTACCTGCCGTCGTCGGTGACGACGCCGGTTGTAGTGGGCGCGGTGGCCGGCTACTTCTTCGAGAAGGCCATGCGCCGCAAGAAGCATGGCGAGGCGGCTTCCCGCCTGAGCGTGCTGGTGATGTCCGGCTTTATCGTCGGCGAAAGCTTGTTCAACGTGGCGCTGGCCGGCCTGATCGTATTGAGCGGCAAGGGCGAGCCACTGGCGATCGCCAACAGCATGTCGGAAGCGACCGGCATGCTGTTGGCACTGGCGGTGGCTGCCGCCGTGATCGTGGGCCTGTACCGCTGGTCCGCCAACTCGGCGCGTGCAATCGAGGCCTGATGGGCCTGGGAGAAATCCTTCAAAGCGCCAGCCAGGGCCTGACCCTGGTCGGCGCGGCGCCCTGGACTTTGCTGGCGGGCGTGCTGGTCTACTTTATCGTTGCGGAAGGGCTGATGCTGGTTCCCCGCATCGGCTTCCTCCTCAAGTTCTGCGCGGCGGCCTTGCTGGCGCCACAGATCCTGGCGATGTTCCACGCCGCCGCAAACGGCGCAGCGCCGTCCCTGCGCGCGCTCGCCGATTTCATCCATCTTCCCATTGCGTCCATGCTGGTGCTGTGCGCTACGGCCTTGCTGCCATTCTTCCTTGGCCTGTGCTATTTTGGCGTGATGGGGCGGGCCGACGGCTTGCGCTTTTTCTTCGGGAATGTGCTGAAGCAGAAGGCGCCGGAAGCCAGGCATTTCCTGGCGTTCAAAGCCATCATGACGGTGGCCAGCCTGCCGTTCACCTACGTGGCGCCGGCCATGGTGTTGCAGGGCTATGTTGGCGGCAACGCGCTGCAGCAGGGCGTGCAGGCGGGCCTGTTGCACTGGCCTTCGCTGCTGGCGCTCCTGGCATTGGCGGTGGCGTTTGAGGCCCTGGTGCTGCTGGTTCCGCGCCGTGTAACCTCCATGCTGGCGGCGCCGTTGGTGGCCGGCTTCCTGTTGTTCCTGTTTGCTTTCACTTACGCGCTTTCCGTGCGCGCTTTCGGAGTGTGACCATGACGCTATCAAGGATGGGGCAGGGTACCTGGAATATGGGCGAGCGGGCGGCCGATAAGGCGGCCGAGGTGCGCGCCCTGCAACTGGGGCTGGACCTGGGCATGACGGTGATCGACACGGCGGAGATGTACGCCGATGGCGGGGCCGAGAAAGTCGTCGGCGAGGCCATCGCGGGACGCCGCAGCGAAGCCTACCTGGTGAGCAAGGTGCTGCCGCAGAACGCCTCGCGCAAGGGCGTGGTGACGGCCTGCGAGAAAAGCTTGAAACGCATGAAGGTCGAGCATATCGACCTGTACCTGCTGCACTGGCGTGGCAGCGTGCCGCTGGCGGAAACCCTGGAAGGGCTGATGGCGCTGAAGCAGGCGGGCAAGATCCATGAGTACGGCGTGAGCAACTTCGACCTGGCCGACATGAAAGAGGCGGATGCCTTGCCGGGCGGCGCCGAAATCGAGGCCAACCAGGTGTTGTACAACCTGCGCCGGCGCGGCGCCGAGTGGGACTTGCTGCCCTGGTGCGAAGAGCGCGGCATCCTGTTGATGGCGTATTCACCACTGGAAGCGGACCGCGCCGAGCAGGCGCGCCTGCTGGCCGAACCGGCCTTGCAGGCGGTGGCAGCGCGCCATCAGGCCACGCCGGCTCAGATCGCGCTGGCCTGGCTGCTGCGGCGCGATGGCGTGATGCCTATCCCAAAAGCCGTGAGCGAAGCCCACGTGCGCGCCAACGCGGCCGCCATGACGCTGCGGCTGGACCAGGAAGACCTGGCCGTGCTGGACCGATCGTTCTCGCCGCCACGGCGCGCGACACCGCTCGACATGCTCTGACCAGCGCCGCCATCAATAGCGGTAGCTGGCGTACACCGCTGCGGTGGGCGCCGTGCTGCGCAAGGTGAGCGGGCTGCGCGCGGCTACGCGCAGCAGGGTGCTGGAACCTAGCAGGCCGGTCACGCTCCAGCGCGCGTCCACCCTGTGCTCCCAGGCGAAATTCAACACCGCTTCGTACAAGCCGCCCTGCGGCCGGAACTGCTTGCGCCCGGAGCGCAGCGACTGTAGCGCGGTGACGCCATGGTAGGTCTGCATATACTTTTTGTCGGCGAAGTTCGCGCCCAGCGAAATGGCGATCTTGTCGCTGTCGTCCTGGTGCAGGATGCCGGTGACATCCAAGCCGGCGGTCTTGCCGTTCTGGCGCTGCGACAGTGGCAGGGAAGCCGTGGCCCCCAGTAACAGGCCGGGCGTGATGCTGTAACCAGCGCGCAGGTTGGCGGTGGCGCTGGCTTTGATGTCGCCCATGCCGCGCAGCTCGGTGCTGCCGCGGTTGCCGGCAAAGCCGCTCTCATTTTTTTCCTTTCGCTCGCCGCGCACCCCGACTGCCGCATCCACCGATACGTCGCCCAGCGCCGTGCCGAAGCCGAGGCCGCGCATGGTGCTGGCGTAGAAGCCGTTGCTCATCTGGTAGTCGATGGCGATGATGGGTGCTAACTGCACTTCCTTTGAGCCCGCATAGCGCGGCGCGGCGGCCAGGCCGCCACCCAGGGTAAGGACGTTTTCTTCGGCCTGGGCGGCGAAGGCTGCTGCCAGGAGGGCAAACAAGACATAAGGTTTCATGACTTTTTCTATAAGAAGTGATGGAGCCGGCAGTCTCGCAGCGCAGCATGAAGATTGGATAAAGTCCACCTTCACCCTTCCTTCAGGTTGGCATGCTTAAATAGCGTCCATGAAAATACTGTTGATCGAAGACGATATGGACCTGGGCAACGGCATCCGCATTGCGCTGGCCGACCAGGGTATGGAGGTGACCTGGGTGCGCCAGTTGGCGGATGCGCAGCGCCAGGTGACCTTGCGCGGTTTCGATCTGCTGTTGCTCGATCTCGGGCTGCCGGACGGTGACGGCATGTCGCTGCTGGCCACCTTGCGGCGCGAGCGGGAGGGCGTGCCGATCCTGATCCTGAGCGCGCGCGACGCCTTGTCCGACCGCCTGCAAGGGCTTGACACGGGAGCCGACGATTACCTGGTCAAACCGTTCGAACTGGCCGAGCTGCTGTCGCGTGTGCGCGCACTGGCGCGGCGCAGCTACGGCTTTGACGGCGAGACGCTGGAGTTGCGCGGCATCGTGCTGCATGTGCCCACGCGCCGCGTTACCGTCAATGGCCGCGCCGCCGACCTGACCGGCAGCGAGTACGAGCTGTTGCGCATGCTGATGATGCGCGCCGACCGCGTGGTGACGCGGCGTGCGCTGGAGGAGCAGGCCTTGCCCGGCGCCCAGGCCAATGCCAGCAATTCGCTGGACGTGCACATGGCCAACCTGCGCCGCAAGCTGGGCGAAGGACTGGTGCGCACCGTGCGCGGCGTAGGCTATGTGATCGACCAGCGCGAAGGTGGCCGGTGAACGCGGCGTTCGTGGCGCGCTGGCGTGCGCGCAACGCCGGGCGCAGCCTGATGGCGCGCCTGATGCTGGCGCAAATGCTGGTGCTCTGCCTTATGTGGCTGCTGCTCATGGTCTTTGTGGTGTTTGACGCCAGCAGGGACAAGGTCACGTTGCAGCAGCAGGAAATGTACGATGCGGCTTTCGCTGTGGCGGAAAGCCTGCAAGGCGAACCGGAAAAGCTGGCGCGCGCCATGCAGGGCATGGAAGCGGCCTTGCGCCGCATTGGCGGGGCGGGCGAGGGCGACGGGGCCGGCGGCGCGGCATTCCCGGGGCCCGGCCTCGTCGTCACGGGCCCGGACGGCACCCTGTACCGATCGCACCTGGTGCCGGCTGCCTTGCCGGCTGCGGTGCCGGGCGAGAGCGTTCAGTTCGAGAGCGGCGGCAGCCAATGGCGCGCCCGCACCCTGCAATCGCCGCATTCGGGTTTGCTGGCGACGGTGGTCATGCCGGCGGACGGCGTCAACATTTTCCTCACGCTCGCCTCGCGCGGCGCCCTGGTGACGCCGCTGCTGGTCAGCCTGCCGTTCTTGATCCTGCCCGCCTGGTTCAGCATCCGCGTGGCGCAGGGGCCGTGGCGCAACGCCATGGCGGAACTGGCCACGCGCGGCCCGCAGGATTTGCGCCCGCTGCCGGTGGAAGGCCGGCCGCGCGAACTGGCCACCATGTTCACCCGTATCAACGCGCTGCTGGCGCGCGTCAGCGACAGCGCCCAGCGTGAGCGCGCCTTCATTGCCGACGCGGCCCACGAGTTGCGCACGCCGCTGGCGGCCATGCGCATCAATGTGGAGGCCATGCAGCAGCAGGCCAGTGAGCCGCGCCAGCAGCAGCTATTGGACGGCATCGTCAGCGGCAATGCGCGCGCCACGCGCCTGGTGAGCCAGTTACTGCGCCTGATGCGCAGCGACGCCACGGTTGGCGAGCCGCTGGAGCCCATCTGCTTCGACGGGCTGGTACAGGAACGCATGGCGGCGCTGTCCGGCATCGGCGATGCGCGCGGCATTGAGCTGGAACTGAGCGGCGACCACGGCTTGTTGGTCGCCGGGCGGCGCGAGAGCCTGGTCTCGCTGGTCGACAACCTGCTGGACAACGCCATCAAATACAGCCCGCAGGGCGGCAAGGTACTGGCCGATGTGCGAGGCGAAGGCGGGCAGTGCGTGCTGCGTATTGCCGACCAGGGGCCGGGCATCGCGCCCGAGCTGCGCGAGCGCGTGTTCGACCGTTTCTTCCGCGATCCGCGCCAGACGCAGGCCGGGAGCGGGCTTGGGCTGGCGATCGCACGCGCGGTGGTCGAGCAACATGGCGGCAGCATCGTGCTCGATGCCGCCGGCAGCATGGGCTTGTGCGTGACGGTGTGTTTGCCTAGCGTTGCAAGCGCGAGGAGCTGAGGCGCTCCAGGATGCGGTGCAGTTCTTCCTGCATCAGCGTGGACAGGTTGCTGAACTGGCAGCCGATCTGCACTTGCTCGCCCAGCAGGAAGGAGCGGAAGTGGCGCGACAAACGGATTTCCAGGTCGCAGATCAGCACGGAGCCCGGGCCCATCTCCAGCCGTACGCGCTGCAGCTTGCGGCCGACGTGCAGGCCGACTGCGTCGCGCGGCGAGCAGCGCATGCCAACCCCGCCCACGGCGAAGTCGTACAGCTGCAACTCATACGGCTTGCCATTCAGGACGAAGGACGCTGTGTGGTAGGTGCCGAGCGGGGTTTCCAGGCGCGGCGCGGCACGGCGATTCAGCACCTGGCAGCGTTCCGGGAATTGCGCCGGGATCAGCGTCGGTTGTTCCGGCAGGGCGTTCCAGTGCGGGTCGTTCAGCTTGAACTGGAACTTGGCGCCGCGCAGCCAGGCGACGAAGGTGCATTCGCCGGCCGGCAGGGCTGAGCCTTCATTGAGCTGGATTACGAAATGCGGCAGCTCGGGGTCCACCGACAGGATGCGGGCCAGTACCACGTCCGCATTGTCATGGTGGTAAATCGAGACGGCGTCGCCCATTTCGGCCAGCGCGGCTAGCGCGTCGCCGATTTCATCGGGATCGACGATGTCGTGGGGATGGGCTCCCGCAGGAATCGGCTCTACGGCGTCTTGCGGACGCGGCGGACCTTTGCGGAAGTCGGATGGCATTGGATCGTTCACAGCTTAATGTTCTCGTTTTTTGGGAGAAGACGCCAGCTACTTTACAGCGTTCCGGCCTCTTTCGCTTGCTAAACGGCAATCAATGCTGCATTTATGTTGCATCGATGCCGACTCAGAAGCATTCGTCCGGGGACAGGTAACGCCATTGTCCTTCCGGCAAGTTTCCAAGTTTGACACGCCCAATGCGCACGCGCTTCAGCCCGATCACGCGCAGGCCGACCATTTCGCACATGCGGCGGATCTGGCGCTTTTTGCCTTCGCGCAACGTAAAGCTGAGCTGATCCTCATTTTGCCAGCGCACTTTGGCCGGCAGCAGCGGCTTGCCGTCCATCCACAGGCCGTGGTTGAGCTTCTTCAGCTCGGTGTCCGGCAGGCGGCCCGGCTGGGTGTACTCGACGCGCACCAGGTATTCCTTGTCAATACTGGTGTTTTCGCCGATCAGTTGCTTGGCGATGCGGCCGTCCTGGGTCAGCACCAGCAGGCCGACCGAGTCGATGTCCAGGCGCCCGGCAGGCACCAGGCTGCGCAACTGGGCGCGGTCGAAGCGCTCCGGTGCGTCGTCTTCTTCCCAGCGGTTTTCCGGCTTGACCAGTACCACGGCCGGTTGGTAGCCGTCTTCGGCCTGGCCGGAGACGTAGCCGACCGGTTTGTTGATCAGGATGGTGACGCGGCGCGCCTGTTCGGCGGCGGCCTGGCGTTCCACGGTGACCTTCTGGCTTGGATAGACCTTGGTGCCCAGTTCGGACACGATGTGGCCGTCCACCCGCACCCAGCCCTTGGCGATCCATTCATCGGCCTCGCGGCGGGAGCACAGGCCCAGTTCGGACATGCGTTTGGAAAGGCGTAACAGTTCTTCAGACATCAGATTTTCAGTGCTTCCAGTAAGTCGGTTTCCAGCTGCAGCTGGGTACGGGCGTTGGCCAGGGCTGGGCCGTCGACGATGAACACGTCTTCCACGCGTTCGCCGAGGGTCATGACCTTGGCCGTATGCAGGTTGATTTTGTAATTGGTCAGCACCTTGGCGATCGAGTACAGCAGGCCGGTGCGGTCATTGGCCGCCACCGACAGCAGGTAGTACTGGCCGCGCTCATCCGGGCGCAGGTCCACCGTAGGCTGGATCGGGAAGGTGCGCGACAGGCGCGATAGACGGCCCTTGCTCGGCGCGCTGAGCGGGCCTTGGGTCAACAGCAGCTCGCACAGCTCATGCTCGATCAGGTTGATGATGTCGCGGTAGCTCTTGGCGAAATTCTGCTCGGTGACCAGGAAGGTGTCGAGCGCATAGCCGTGCTTCGTCGTATGGATCTTGGCATCCAGGATGCTGAAGTTCTTGCGGTCGAAGTAGGAGCAGATGCGCGCGAACAGGTCGGGCTGGTCCTTGATGTAGACCGCCACCTGCAAGCCTTCGCCAATTGGCGCCAGGCGTACTTTGACCACCGGCTGATCGCTGTCCAGGCGGTCCCACAGGGCGCGCGTTTGCCAGGCGATATCGCTGGCGTCGTGGCGCAGGAAGTAGGCCAGGTCGAGCTGCTTCCACAGCGCCTCGTGTGCGTCAGGCGGCAGGCCGTACAGGCGCAGGGTGGCCAGCGCTTCCTGCTGGCGGTTTTTCAGCTCGCGGTCGGCGGAATGCGGCTCGCCGCCCAGCACGCGCAGGGTCATGCGGTACAGGTCTTCCAGCAGCTTGCCCTTCCAGGCGTTCCACACTTTCGGGCTGGTGCCGCGAATGTCGGCCACCGTCAGCAGGTACAGGCCGGTCAGGTGGCGCTCGTCGCCCACCGCTTTGGCGAAGGCCTGGATCACGTCCGGATCGGACATGTCCTGCTTCTGCGCCACGTGCGACATGGTCAGGTGGTGCTCGACCAGGAAGGCCACCAGTTCGATGTCCTCCTCGCTCATGCCATGCTCCTGGCCGAATTGCTGCACATCGGCCACGCCCAGCTTGGAGTGGTCGCCGCCGCGCCCCTTGGCGATGTCGTGGAACAGCGCTGCCACGTACAGCAGCCAGTGCTGCGGGTAGTTCGCCATTAGCTGCGAGCAGAACGGGTACTCGTGCGCGTGCTCGGTCATGGTGAAGCGGCGCATATTGCGCAGCACCATCATGATGTGCTGGTCCACCGTGTAGACGTGGAACAGGTCGTGCTGCATCTGGCCGGTGATCTTGCGGAAGCTTGGCAGGTAGCGGCCCAGGATGGACAGCTCGTTCATGCGGCGCAGGTTGTGGATGATGCCTTGCGGCGCCTGCAGGATGCGCAGGAAGTAGGCCTTGTTGACCGGATCGGCGCGGAAGCCGGCGTCGATCTTGAAGCGCTCGTGCCACAGCGCGCGGATGGTGCGCGCCGTCATGCCTTTCAGGGCCGGGCGTTCGCACAGCAGCACGAAGATTTCCATGATGGCGGACGGCGTTTTCTCAAACGTGTCGTCGTCGTTCATGTCGATCAGGCCGTTCACTTCGCTGAAGCGTTCGTTGATGCGTACCTTTTCCTCGTTGTGCGGGAACAGGTAGGCTTCGATATTCTGCAGCAGGATGGTGTTCAACTGCACCACGGCCTTGGCGGCCCAGTAGTAGCGCTGCATCAGGTATTCGCTGGCGCGGCGCATGTGCACGCCGCTGCCGGTGGCTTTCAGGCCCAGGGTTTCGGCGACGGCGGTCTGCACGTCGAACACCAGGCGGTCTTCGCGGCGGCCTGCTACCAGGTGCAGGCGCACGCGAATATCCTTGAAGGCGCGCTCCTTCTCCATCAGCTGGCGCGCTTCGGTCTGGGTAATCAGGCCGCGCACGGCCAGGGTGCGCCAGGAGTTGGCCAGGCCGGCGGCCTTGGCCATCCACAGGATCACGTGCAGGTCGCGCAGGCCACCCGGGCTTTCCTTCACATTCGGCTCCAGGCTGAACGGGGTGTCCTCGTACTTGGCGTGGCGCTGGCGCATTTCGATGGTCTTGGCCTCGAAGAAGGCGCGCGGGTCCATGGCCTTGTTGTAAGCGTCCTGCATTTGCGCGAACAGCACCATGTTGCCGGTGACGATGCGCGCTTCCAGCAGGCTGGTTTGCACCGTGATGTCGGCCTTGGATTCGGCCAGGCATTCGTCGATGGTGCGGATGCTGTGGCCTACGTCCAGGCCCAGGTCCCACAGCAGTTGGACAAACTCCTCCAGGCGGCCACGGGTGGCGTCGTCCGGCGCATCGTGCAGCAGGATCAGGACATCGACATCGGAATAGGGGAAAAGCTCGCCGCGCCCGTAGCCGCCCACGGCCACCAGGGCCGCTTGCGGCGGCAGGCGCGTGTTGGCCCAGGCCTGGGTCAGGACGTCGTCGACGCTGCCGCGCAAGTTGCGCAGCAGCTTCTCCGGCATGCCGTCCTCATGGAAGTTGGCGATCAGGCGCTGGCGATCCGTTTTCAGGCGCGCCTTTAGCTGTTCGCGCAGATCCTTCTTCATCACGGCGTGGGACATGCGTGCTCGGGCCTTCGCTTAAGCTGCGGCTTTTTCGGTGACGAAGGCGGGCGGCTGCGGGCTGCCGGCGGACAGGGTCAGCACTTCGTAGCCGGTCTCGGTCACGAGGATGGTGTGCTCCCACTGGGCCGACAGGCTGCGGTCCTTGGTCTTGATGGTCCAGCCGTCCGGCATTTCCTTGATCTCGCGACGCCCGGCGTTGATCATCGGCTCGATAGTGAAGATCATGCCCGCTTCCAGCACGGGGCCGGTGCCCGGTTTGCCGTAGTGGAGGATTTGCGGCTCTTCGTGGAAGATCTTGCCGATGCCGTGGCCGCAGAACTCGCGCACCACGCTGTAGCCGGCTTTCTCGGCGTGTACCTGGATGGCGTGGCCGATATCGCCCAGGGTGGCGCCCGGCTTGACCTGCTCGATGCCCAGCCACATGCACTCATAGGTGATGTCGGACAGGCGTTTGGCCAGGATCGACGGTTTGCCGATGAAGAACATGCGGCTGTTGTCGCCGTGGTAACCGTCCTTGATCACGGTGATGTCCAGGTTGACCACGTCGCCGTCCTTGAGCGGCTTTTCGGCCGGGATGCCGTGGCAGATCACGTCGTTGACGGAAGTGCAGATGGCTTTAGGGTAGGGCGTGTAGCCTGGCGGGCAGTAATTCAATGGCGCCGGGATGGTGCCCTGTACATTGGTCATGTACTCATGGCACAGGCGGTCCAGCTCGGCGGTGGTGACGCCGACCTTGATGAAGGGGGTGATGTAATCGAGCACTTCCGAGCCGAGGCGGCCGGCAATGCGCATGCCTTCGATGTCCTCGGGGGTTTTGATATTGATAGTCATGGATTCTTGCTGGGTTGTCTGGGTCGCGCACGGGCGCGTTATCAGCAAGATTATAAACGACAGTGGCGCTCTTTCCGGCTATGCCGTTTTCGCCGCCGGGCCGCGTGGAACCGGCGCAAGCCGTCGCGCGCGGGTAACACACGACATTTGCTTGTCATAAAACCACCTTAGCATCGGCCCACCTCCAACATCCCGCAAGGAACCCCGATGCCCTCCAGCCGCCGCAAATTCCTTGGCATGGCTACTGCCGGTGCTGCCGGCACCCTGTTTCCCGACCTGATCAGGCAAGCGCTGGCTGTGCCGGCGTACAACGCCACCGGCACCCTGGCCGACGTGCAACACGTGGTGATCTTCATGCAGGAGAACCGCTCATTTGACCACTATTTCGGCACCCTGGCCGGCGTACGCGGATTCAATGATCCGCGCGCCATCACGCTGCCGGATGGCAAACCGGTCTGGTACCAGCCGAATGCGGCGGGCGGCTATGTGCTGCCTTTTCATTTTGATGCTAAAAACACAAGTGCGCTATCGCTGGGCACCAACCATAGCTGGAAAGGTTCGCAAGCCACCTGGCAGGGGTGGGATGCCTGGGTCAAGCAAAAAACCGCGCAAAGCATGGGCTACTTCGATCGCGGCGACTTGCCTTTCTACTACGCGCTGGCAGACGCTTTCACGATTTGCGACGATTACCACTGCTCGATCTTCGGCGCGACCGACCCGAACCGCATGTATTCGCTGACCGGCACCAACCAGAACTGGCTGGGCGCGATGGGCAGCCTGTACAACATCGATGCGGGTGGCTACTACAATAATGACCCCAAGTACGACAACGTCGGCGCCAGCGTGACGGCCGGCGCGCCGAACTGGCGCACCTATGCGGAAGTACTGGAAGGGAATAGCGTCAGCTGGAAGGTCTATCAGGAGTGGGACAACTATGGCGACAACTACCTGGCCTATTTCCGTAATTTCCGGGTGAATGCCGACGGCTCGCGCCTGTCGACCCTTAGCCCGCTGTACCAGAAGGGGCGCGCTATCGCCCCCGGTTCGACCGAGTCGAATGCGCGCGGCACCAAGGGCGATTGGCTGGTCGCCTCGTTCGCGGAGGATGTGCGCCAGAACCGCTTGCCGCAGGTCTCGTGGATCTGCGCGCCGAATGACTATACCGAGCACTCGCCAAACTCGCCCAACGCCGGCGAGAACCTGACGGCGCGCCTGCTGGCGGCACTGGTGGCGAATCCGGAGGTTTGGTCCAAGACTGTCTTCCTGCTCACTTACGACGAGAACGACGGTTTCTTCGACCATATTCCTTCGCACCTGGCGCCACTCAATCCCGGCATGGGGCGGGCGACCATGGCTGATGTGGGGCAGTACGAGAACTATAACGGCGTGCCGGTCGGCCTGGGCCCGCGCGTGCCGATGCTGGTGATTTCGCCTTGGAGCAAAGGTGGCCGCGTTTGCTCGCAATTGTTCGATCACACCTCCAAGCTGCGCTTCCTGGAAGAGTGGCTGGCGGCGCGCGGCAAGGCGCGCAGCAGTACGCGCTGCGAGCATATTTCGCCCTGGCGCCGGACAGTGTGCGGCGACCTGACCTCCGCCTTTGATTTCAGGACGCCGAATGCCGGGTGGCCGGACTCGGTGCCAAAGACGACCAGCTACCAGCTTGTGTCGGGCAAGCCGTACCCGCAGCCGCCGGCGCTGCAAACGCTGCCCATGCAGGAAGCCGGCGGGCCACGCTATTCCTGCGCCTTGCCGTACAAATTCGCCGTGGGCGGACGTGTGGCGGCGGCTAAACAGTTTGAGCTGTCCTTCTTTAACCAAGGGGCGGCGGGCGGCGCTTTCATTGTCTACTCGCAGGCGCGCAGCGACGGGCCGTGGTACTACACGGTGGAAGCCGGCAAGAGCATCGAGCGCGAGGTGTGGAACTGGAACGGATCCAACTATCACCTGAGCGTGCAGGGACCGAACGGCTTCCTGCGGGAGTTCAGCGGCGTGCTGGCGCTGGCAAATGCGGCTGGCGGCGCGCGGCCTGAAGTGTCCTTTAACGCGTATGCCAACTACACCGCGCAGGGCGTCGACGTCATCCTCTCCAATGCTGGCGGTGCGGCGGCGGTCACCTTCAAGGTGATCGACAATGCCTATGGGCGTGGCGCGAGTAGCCATACCGTTGCGGCTGGCCAGGAAGTGGCGGTCAGGGTGTCGGTTGCCGCCAGTTTTGGCTGGTATGACTTGTCGGTTAGTTGCGATATGGATGGCCAGTACTTGCGCCGTGTGGCGGGCCGCGTAGAAATTGGCCAGCCGCTACGCACTGATCCCGCGCTGGCGCGCAGCGGCGCGGCCGCCCGGGCCAGCCTGGCGGCCAGTCCGGCCTCCGTCCCGCGCGGGACGCCGGTCAACCTGGCCTACACGGTGCCCGCGCCGCAAGTGAGCGGCAAGAACTGGGTTGGCATTTACCGCAGCGGGGTGACGCCCGGGCAGGCTTCTTCGCTGGCTTGGCAATACGTCGGCGCCGCCGGCAATGCGCGTTTCGAAACATCGGCGCTGGCGGCCGGGAGCTATTCGGCCTGGCTGCTCTACGACGATGGCTACCAGGCCCTGGCCGGGCCGGTGGCGTTGACGATCGCTTGAGTCAGCGCGGCCGCGCGGCGCGCTGTTCGGCGAGCTGATGTTCGATCTGGTTCAGTTTGAGCAGGATCTCGACTTGTGCCGGCGATGCTTGCCGGCCCTGTTCAAATGCGGATTGCATGTTTTGCAGTAAGGCGGCATTGAAGGCGGCGACGCCGAAGACGGTGCTGAGCGTAGCGGCGATGCCGGTTGCAACCACCGCGCGCTTTACGCTGGCCACAGTTTGCTCG
The DNA here is from genome assembly GCA_046523935.1 of Massilia sp. SR12. GTDB lineage: Bacteria > Pseudomonadota > Gammaproteobacteria > Burkholderiales > Burkholderiaceae_D > Rugamonas. The sequence continues at coordinate 880,207 of CP159586.1, forward strand.
AAGGCGGCCATGCGCCTTTCAACGTCTGCGGCGCGGATTTCCTCCCGCTCCCGGGCGGCTGCCTCACGGTCACGTGCCGCCGCCTCGCGCTCCTCGGCGCGGGCGGTGTAGGCCTCCATCACCGCGCGGAACTCAGCAAGCTTGGTGTCGTAGTGCGCTTCGGAGACGGCGACGCTGGAATCGACATACTGTTTGAAAGCAGGATCCATAGCTTGATCTTCGGCGGTGGGGGATTGGATGTCAACCAGGCTCATGGGGAACCTCCGTGAGATTCCCCATTATGGCGACTGCCCCCGCATCCGCTTGGAGCGGGGTCAAGCTTTGGCCGACTTGCCCGCTGATAGGTGGTGCGCCACCAGGGCGTTGGCGTGACCGTGGCCGATGGCATGCTCGCTCTTCAACACGGCGACCATGTCCATATGCTTCATGTCTTTCATGCCCTTGAGCAGTTTGAACCAATGCTCAACAGGTTTGCCGTACTTGGCCTCAATGGACGGGAAGTAGGAGGATGGGGTACCCATGTGCGCCCCCTTATTGCTCGACCAGCAGGGCAAGCAGGGCCAGCGACTGCTGCCAGCCGACATAGCACTGGTCGGCCGGGATTACGGCCGGCACGCCTTCCTGGGTGATCTCGACTTCGGTGCCGCACGAGACAGCACGCAGGTTGATGGTGGAGGTCATCTGACCGGGCAGGTTGGGGTCGTCGAACGTGGCGGTATAGCGGATTTTCTCGCCGGGGTGCAGCTCCAGGTATTCACCGCCGAAGGAGTGGCAGAAGCCGGTGCCCAGGTCAGTGAAGGACATGCGGTACTTGCCACCCACGCGGGCGTCCATTTCGTGCACTTCGCCCAGGTAGCCGTTTGGCGGCAACCATTTGTTGAAGGCGGCGGCCGTGGTCCAGGCTTTGTAGATACGGTCCGGGGAGGCGCGCAGGACGCGGTGCAGCTTGATGGTGTTGGTCGTCATTTTAGGTCTCCTTGTGGGTAGTTGCTATAGGCACGACGAGCCATGAGACAGCAAATCGACAGGTTTTTGAAATTATTTTTGTACGAGCCCGCGTGGCAGCCGGCGCTTGATCTCATCGATGTCTGTTTGCATCAGCCCTATGTTGGACTGCATCTTTTCGATGTTCGTTTGCATCTTTTCGATGTTCGTTTGCATGTTTTCGAAGTTCGTTTGCATTTGGACGATGGTCACTTGCATCTGGACGATGTTCGACTGCATCTGGCCAACGTTTGACTGCATCTGGTCGATATTCGACTGCATCCTGGCCTGCACTGGCGAAGCCTGTCGGCCGGACTCGAAGGCTGCCTGGATATTCTGGAGGAGCGCGGCGTTGAATGCGGCAACGCCGAATACCGTGCTGAAGGTCGCAGCGATGCCGGTGGTGATGACGGCGCGTTTGACGCCGGCCACTACGATTTCAAACTGATGCATACGCCGATCGAGATCATTATGGCGGATTTGCTCGCGCTCCCGCGCTGCCAGGTCACGCTCTTCGGCGCGCGCGGTGTAGGTCTCGATGATTGAGCGAAATTCGGCCACTTTGGTGTCGCTATGCGCTTCGGACACGGCAAGGCTGGTATCGATGTACTGCTTGGAGGCGGGGTCCATAATTTCATCTTCGGCTGGGAGGGGTGAGATGTCAACCAGGCTCATGGGGCACCTCAAGGGCAGTTTCCCATTCTGGCGACGCCCCCTCCCGCGCGCGATCGGCCCAGTATGCAAGTGGGAAATTCGAAACCCTTGCGATTATTGTCAATCTTGCACTAAAATATCGCCCGGCGCGCAGCGTACAGGCCCGTAACTCGCTTGCGCAGCAGTACCAAAATAGGCTAAAATCGATGGTTGCCTGAACTCCGTTCTTGCAATGTTGTACTTTTTCTTATTTTATAAACCCGAATCCCCCCAACAAGGGTGCCCGCAAGGGTCACTGGGAGGATTCCAGACCCAACCCTGGAGTAATTATGTCTGTAACGATGCGTGAAATGCTGGAAGCCGGCGTCCACTTCGGTCACCAAACCCGTTTCTGGAACCCAAAGATGGCACCGTTCATCTTCGGCCACCGCAACAAGATTCACATCATCAACCTGGAAAAGACCCTGGCCATGTACCAGGACGCGATGAAAACCATCCGTCAAATCTCCGCTTCCCGTGGCACCATCATGATGGTTGGCACCAAGCGCCAGGCTCGCGACATCATCGCTGCTGAAGCTCAGCGCGCCGGTGTTCCGTTTGTTGACCAGCGTTGGCTGGGCGGCATGCTGACCAACTTCAAGACCATCAAGACCTCGATCAAGCGCCTGAAAGACATGGAAGCATCGATCGAAGACGGTTCCGTCGAGAAGCTGTCGAAGAAAGAAGCACTGCTGTTCCGTCGCGAACTGGAAAAGCTGCAGAAATCCATCGGCGGTATCAAGGATATGGGCGGTGTTCCTGACGCAATCTTCGTGGTGGACGTTGGCTACCACAAAGGCGCGATCACCGAAGCTGCAAAACTGGGCATCCCAGTGATCGGTGTGGTTGATACCAACCACTCCCCAGCAGGCGTGACCCACGTTATCCCTGGTAACGACGACTCTTCCAAAGCGATCACCCTGTACGCCCGTGGCGTAGCAGACGCGATCCTGGAAGGCCGCGCAAACGCCACCACTGAAGTCCTGGAATCGATCAAGACTGCAGCTGGCGACGAGTTCGTAGAAGTTAACGAGCAGGCTTAATTGCCTGGCTGCCGCAAGGCAGCTTCAGCTTGAGAAAGGGGTGGCCCACCAGCTCCCCCTTTTTTTTAAACAGAATCACCCGGACGAGCAGGCTGCCTTTGGCGCCGCCCCGGACAGAATCCCAAACCGAATACAGGAGAAACACATGGCAGCAATTACTGCAGCAATGGTAGGCGAACTGCGCGCAAAAACCGACGCGCCAATGATGGAATGCAAAAAAGCGCTGACCGAAGCCGGCGGCGACATGGACAAAGCGGAAGAGCTGCTGCGCGTTAAGCTGGGCGGCAAAGCTGCTAAAGCTTCCGCACGCATCACCGCTGAAGGCGTGGTTGCTTCCTACATCGCTGGTGGCGTTGGCGCCCTGGTGGAAGTGAACTCCGAGACCGACTTCGTTGCTAAAAACGACGACTTCCTGGCCCTGGCTGCCCTGGCTGCCAAGCTGGCCGCTGAACACAACCCAGCTGACGTCGCTGCCCTGCAGGCTCTGCCAGCTGGCAACGGCCAGACCCTGGACGAAGTGCGCGCTGCCCTGGTTGGTAAGATCGGCGAAAACATGTCCTTCCGTCGTTTCCAGCGTTTCGAAACCACCGGCAAGCTGGCAACCTACCTGCACGGCACCAAGATCGGCGTGATCGTTGAATTCGACGGCGCTGACGAGCAAGTTGGTAAAGACGTGGCCATGCACATCGCTGCAATGAAGCCAGTCGCCCTGTCGTCCGACAACGTGCCAGCTGACCTGATCGCTAAAGAGCGTTCGGTTGCCCAGGCTAAGTCCGACGAAGATGCAGCTGCTGCCGTTGCCGCTGGTAAGCCAGCCCAGCCAGCCGACATCGTTGCCAAGCGTATCGATGGCGCCGTTGCCAAGTACCTGAAAGAAGTGTCCCTGATGAACCAGGCTTTCGTGAAAAACGACAAGCAGTCCATCGAGCAGATGCTGAAAGCCGCTAACACCACCGTTAAGGGCTTCACCATGTACGTGGTCGGCGAAGGCATTGAGAAGAAAGTTGACGATTTCGCGGCGGAAGTCGCAGCCCAAATGGCTGCCTCCAAAGGCGCATAATCAAGAGAACGGGCCGCAAGGCCCGTTTTTTTAAGCCTGCTGAACCATGAAAGCCGGGCAAGCGGGGTACGGCCCGAAGGGCCAGACCCCGTGAACGGCAGGGTCCCGCCCTCTGGGGCGCACCCTGGTTTCCCGGTTTCGCAGCTTGTTAAGTCTTTTTTAAGGCTTTCAATCATGAATCAAACGGTGGACAATGGCATTTCCGTTATCATTGCCGCCGAAGCCTGACCGAACAAAACATTGAAAAGGAGCCCCAGCTCATGTCAAAACCAGCCTTCAAGCGCGTCCTCCTGAAACTGTCCGGCGAAGCCCTGATGGGCGATGATCCGTACGGCATCAACCGCGCCACCATCGAGCGCACCGTGGCGGACGTCGCCGAAGTCGCCAAGCTGGGCGTTGAAGTAGCGGTCGTGATTGGCGGTGGCAACATCTTCCGCGGTGTGGCGCCAGGCGCCCAGGGCATGGACCGTGCCACCGCAGACTACATGGGTATGCTGGCCACCGTGATGAATGCCCTGGCCCTGGCCGACGCGATGAAGCACGTGGGCATTACCGCGCGCGTGATGTCCGCCATCGGTATTGAGCAGGTCGTTGAGCCGTATGTGCGCCCGAAAGCGCTGCAATACCTGGAAGAAGGCAAGGTCGTGATCTTTGCCGCCGGCACCGGCAACCCGTTCTTCACCACCGATACCGCTGCGGCACTGCGCGGTTCGGAAATGAGCGCGGAAATCGTGCTGAAGGCCACCAAGGTCGACGGCATCTACACCGCCGATCCGAAGAAAGACCCGAACGCCACCATGTATCACAAGATCAGCTTCGACGAAGCGATCTCCAAGCACCTGCAGGTGATGGACGCCACTGCCTTTGCGCTGTGCCGCGACCAGAAGCTGCCGATTAAAGTGTTCTCGATTACCAAACCCGGCGCGTTGATGAACGTGATTATGGGCGAGGAAGAGGGTACACTTGTACACGTTTAATAATATTCAAGTTAAAGCAACAGGAGTTATGAATGTCTACTGCTGACATTAAGAAGAACGCCCAAGATAAAATGGTTAAGTCCCTGGAAACGCTGCGCGCCAACCTGGCGAAGGTGCGCACCGGTCGCGCCCACGTGGGCATGCTGGACAGCGTGATGGTGGATTACTACGGTAACCCGACCCCGATCAACCAGGTCGCTAACCTGACCCTGGTCGATGCGCGCACCATCGGTGTAACCCCGTTTGAAAAGAAGATGGGCGCAGTCATTGAAAAGGCGATCCGTGATTCCGACCTGGGCCTGAATCCAGCATCGCAGGGTGACACCATCCGTGTTCCAACCCCGCCGCTGAACGAAGAGCGCCGCAAGGAAATGGTTAAGCTGTGCAAGGGCGAAGGCGAAGATTCGAAAGTGGCCGTGCGCAACATCCGTCGCGACGCCAACGAAGCCATGAAGAAGCTGGTCAAGGACAAAGCCATTTCGGAAGACGACGAGCGTCGTGGCGTTGACGAAGTGCAGAAATTGACCGACAAGTTCATCGCCGACATCGACAAGACCGTCGCCGAAAAAGAGAAAGAAGTCCTGACCGTCTAAGGACCCAAAACCGGGGAGGGGCGCAGGCATTGCCTGCGCCTCCCCCGGATTTTTAGTTTACGTACCTATGAAATATTCGAGTTCGACCACCGGAGTTCCTGATGCACCCAAGGTGCCCCGCCACCTGGCCATCATCATGGACGGCAACGGGCGCTGGGCAACCAAGCGTTTCCTGCCGCGCGTGGCAGGCCACGTCAAGGGCGTGGAAGCTGTGCGCACCGTGGTGGAAGCCTGCGCCGCGCGCGGCATCGAGTACCTGACCGTTTTCGCCTTCAGTTCCGAGAACTGGCGCCGGCCGGAAGAGGAAGTATCCCTCTTGATGAAACTGTTCGTCACCGCGCTGGAGCGCGAGGTGTCGAAGATGCACGCGAATAATATCCGCCTGAAGGTGGTGGGCGACCTGTCGCGCTTCGATACGAAGCTGCAGGAGATGATCGCCAACGCCGAGCGCAAGACTGCCAACAACAGCCGCATGACCGTCACCGTGTGCGCCAACTACGGCGGCCGCTGGGATATCATGCAGGCCATCGGCAAGATGGTGGCCGAGCATCCGGGCGCGACCGATTTCTCCGAAGAGCAACTGGCGCCATACCTGTCGATGGCGTATGCGCCCGAGCCCGACCTGTTCATCCGCACCGGCGGCGAAGAGCGCATCTCCAATTTCCTGTTGTGGCAACTGGCTTACACGGAACTGCACTTCACCGACACCTATTGGCCCGATTTCAATGCCGAACGCCTGGACGAGGCGATCGCCTCCTACCAGAATCGTGAACGCCGCTTTGGTCGCACCGGCGACCAAGTGGCCCAGAAAAGCTAAACAAGCATGCTGAAAACCCGCGTGATTACCGCCGTCCTGCTGCTGGCGGTACTGCTGCCCGTCCTGTTCTCCGGCTACCAGCCGGCGGTGAACGCGGTGGTGACCCTCTTCTTCGCCGCCGCCGTGTGGGAAACCTTCCGCCTGTTCAAAAACCGCGCCGCCGTGGTGGTGGCTGGGGCCTGGACGCTGGCGTTCGCCTACACCTTCTTCTTCAGCAATGGCCTGGAGCAGTCCAGGTTCTGGCTGGCCATCGGCGCCGCCATCTGGCTGATCCGCTTCGCGCCATCCCTGAAACTGGGCCTGCCGCCGGCCGAAGGCGCCGGCAATACCATGTTGAGCATGGTGTACGCAGCCACCCTGGTGTCCTGCTTCGTCGCCATCCTGCTGCTGTTTGCGCGCGGCCCGGTCTACCTGCTGTCGGTCATGGCGGTGGTGTGGGCAGCCGACATCTTTGCCTACTTCTCCGGTAAGGCCTTCGGCAAGCATAAACTGGCGCCGACCATCTCCCCGGGTAAATCGTGGGAAGGCGCGGTCGGCGGCCTGCTGGCCGTGCTGCTGCTGGCCAGCGTGACCGTGCTGCTGGCGCCGTCCGTGCCGCTGCTGCAGGACACCTTCGCCGTGCGCCTGGTTGGCAGCATGGGCTGGGGCGTCATGCTGGCCGTGCTGGTGCTGGTGGTGGCGGCCTCGATCGTCGGTGACCTGTTCGAATCCATGCTCAAGCGCCGCGCCGGCATGAAGGACAGCAGCAACCTGCTGCCAGGCCACGGCGGCGTGCTTGACCGTATCGACGCGCTGGTGCCGGTGCTGCCCATCGCCGCGCTGATCACCCCAAGGCTGTTCTAAGGAATTCCATGCAACGCATTACCATCCTCGGCGCCACCGGTTCCATCGGCGTTTCCACGCTGGACGTGATTGCGCGCCACCCGGACCGTTACTCGGTGTACGCGCTGACCGCCCATAGCCGGGTCGAAGAACTGGCGGCGCAGTGCATCCAGTTCCGCCCGGCGCGCGCCGTGGTCGGCAGCGCCGCGGGCGCCGAGCAACTGGCGGCCTTGCTGCGCGCCGCCGGCTGCCGCACCGAGGTGGAGTGGGGCGAGGAGGCGCTGTGCGCCGTGTCCGCCGCCGCCGACACCGATGCCGTGATGGCCGCCATCGTCGGCGCCGCCGGCCTGGCGCCGACCCTGGCCGCCGCCCGCGCCGGCAAGAAGGTTATGCTGGCGAATAAGGAAGCGTTGGTCATGTCCGGCCAACTGTTCATGGACGCCGTGGCCGCCAGCGGCGCCGTGCTGCTGCCGATCGATTCCGAGCACAACGCCATCTTCCAATGCCTGCCGCAACACTACGGCCGTGTGCCGGCAGCGGCGGGCGTGAGCAAGGTGCTGCTGACCGCCTCCGGCGGCCCGTTCCTGAAGCGCGACGTGGCGACACTGGAAAACGTCACCCCGGACGAAGCCTGCAAGCATCCGAAATGGGTCATGGGGCGCAAGATTTCGGTCGATTCCGCGACCATGATGAACAAGGGCCTGGAAGTGATCGAGGCCCACTGGCTGTTCGGCGCATCCGCCGAGCAGATCGAAGTGGTGATCCACCCGCAGTCGGTGGTGCACTCCATGGTGTCCTACAACGACGGCTCGGTGCTGGCGGAGCTGGGCAACCCGGACATGCGCACGCCGATCGCGCACGCGCTGGCCTACCCGGAGCGCATCGCCTCCGGCGTGGCGCAACTGGACCTGACCCAGGTCGGCACCCTGCAATTTGAAAAACCGGATTTCACCCGCTTCCCCTGCCTGGCGCTGGCCTTCGACGCCCTGCGCGCCGGCGGCACCGCGCCGGCCCTGCTGAACGCGGCCAACGAGGTGGCGGTGCAAGCTTTCCTGGACCAGCGCATCGGCTTCCGCCGTATCGATCGCGTGATCGCCCAGGTGATGGACGAACTGCCGCATGGCGCGGCCAGCAGCATCGAGGCGCTGATGGCGCAGGACGCGCTGGCGCGGGCGGCGGCGGAACGCATTATTTTGGGATAACCCAGGAGGGCCAGCCATGGACGCCTTGCGCACCATCCTCGCTACGATTGTCTGTCTCGGTTCCCTGATCGTCATCCACGAGCTGGGCCACTACCTGGTGGCGCGCTGGTGCGGCGTGAAGGTGCTGCGTTTCTCGGTCGGTATGGGCCGTGTGGTCTGGATGCGCAAGTTCGGCAAGGACCAGACCGAATGGGCCTTGTCGGCCATTCCCCTGGGCGGCTACGTCAAGATGCTGGACGCGCGCGAAACCGAGACGGCAGGCCTGCCGCCGGAGGACCTGGCGCGCGAATTCACCCGCCAGAATGTCTGGAAACGCATCGCCATCGTGGCTGCCGGCCCGCTGGCCAACTTCCTGCTCGCCATCGCCCTGTATGCCGGCCTGTATATGGGCGGCGTGCAGGAGCCGACCGCGCGCCTGGGCGCGCCGCAGGCCGCCACGGCTGCCGCCACGGCGGGTGTGCAGCGCGGCGACCTGGTGAAGTCGGTCAACGGGGAGCCGGTGCAGGGTTGGAATGAACTGCGCTGGGCCATCATCCAGGCCGCCATCCATAAAGAAGACCTGCGCCTGGAGTCTGAGCGCCCGGGCTATGGCACGGTGCGCGCCACGCTGCCGGCGTCGGCGGCGGCCGCCATCAAGCTGGAAGACGACGTGCCGGGCGCCCTCGGCCTGGACCTGATGCGCCCGCCGGCCGTGATCGGCCGCATGGAGGAGGGCGGCCCCGCGCGCCGCGCCGGCCTGCTGAAAGGCGACACCATCCTGGCCGTCGACGGCCAGCCGGTTGATGACGCGCGCGCCTTCCTGAAGGAAGTGCAACGGGCCCCGGGCCGCACCCTGGCCCTGAGCGTGCAGCGCGATGGCAAACCGCTCGAACTCACGGTCACACCGGAGGCGGTGGAAGACAAGTCCGCCAACAGCAAAGGCCTTGTAACAGTCGGTAAGATCAAGGCCGAACTGGTGGGCGCCGTTGATACGATGGCAGTGCGCTACGGCCCGTTCGATGCCACGGCCAAGGCGATGCGCCAGGTCACGGAAATCTGCAGCATGACCCTGCGCATCCTGGGCCGCATGATCGTGGGTGAAGTCTCGCTGAAGAACATTACCGGCCCGATTACCATCGCTGAATATGCGGGTGAGACGGCTAAAATGGGCGCCGAATCTTTTATCGCCTTTGTCGCCTTTATCAGCGTGAGCCTTGGCTTAATGAATTTGCTACCAATTCCTGTTCTGGATGGGGGGCATTTGCTGTATTATTCGCTGGAAGTTTTGACCGGGCGTCCTGTTTCGGAGCGATTTGCCGATCTGGCGCAGCGTATTGGACTGGGATTGCTGGTGTCTTTAATGGCGCTGGCGATTTTCAATGACCTGGCCCGGAAGCTTTAATATTTTTCGATTTGCCGATGAAATTACACACTAATCGTATCGCCCCACATTTCCGCCGCAGCCTGGTAGGCGCCGCAGTCCTGGCAATTTGCTCCGGCAGCGCCCTGGCCGCCGAATCGTTTGTCGTCAAGGATATCCGCGTCGAAGGCATCCAGCGTACCGAAGCCGGTACCGTATTCAGCTACCTGCCGGTGCGCGTGGGCGAAACCTTTAGTGATGACAAGAGCGTGGCCACCATCAAGGCCCTGTACGCGACCGGCATCTTCAAAGACGTGAAACTGGAACGCGACGGCAATGTGCTGGTCGTGATCGTGGAGGAGCGCCCGGCTGTCGCCAAGGTCGACTTCAAAGGCACCCACGAATTCGAGAAGGACATGCTGATCAAGGCGCTGAAGGATATCGGCGTCGGCGAAGCCAAGACCTTCGACAAGGCGTCGGTTGACCGCGCCGAGCAGGAACTCAAGCGCCAGTACCTGTCGCGCGGCCTGTACGGCGTGAAGATCACCACCACCGTGACCCCGATGGAGCGCAACCGTGTCAGCATCGACTTCGAAGTCGACGAAGGCGACGTGGCGCGCATCAAGCAGATTAACTTTGTCGGCAACAAGGCTTTCAGCGACAAGCAATTGCGCGAGCAGATCGCCCTGAATACCGGAGGCTGGTTCAGCTGGTACACCAAGGCCGACCAGTATTCCAAGACCAAGCTGAATGGCGATATCGAATCCCTGAAGTCCTTCTACACGGACCAGGGTTATATCGAGATGAATGTGGATTCCACCCAGGTGTCGATCACCCCGGACAAGAAGGATATCTACATCACCGTCAATATCACCGAAGGCCAGCAATACACCGTCTCCGACATCAAGTTCGAAGGCGAAATGTATGGCCGCGAAGACGAGCTGCGCCAGTTGGTGCTGCTGAAGCCGGGCAAGCTGTACTCGGGCCGCGCGCTGACCGCCACCAATAAGCTGATCACCGACCGCCTGGGCAATTTCGGCTTCGCCTTCGCCAACGTGAACGCCAATCCGGAAATCGACCAGGAAAAGCGCAAGGTCGCCTTCACCTTCGTGGTGGACCCGGGCAAGCGCGCCTACGTGCGCCACATTAATATCTCGGGCAACACCACCACCCGCGACGAGGTGATCCGCCGCGAGTTCCGCCAGTTCGAATCGAGCTGGTACGACGCCAACAAGATCAAGGCTTCGCGCGACCGCGTGGACCGCACCGGCTACTTCAAGGACGTGACCGTGGACACGCCGGAAGCGCAAGGCACCTCCGACCAGGTTGACATCAACCTGACCGTGGTGGAGCGCCCGACCGGCAACTTCCAGATCGGCGGCGCTTTCTCGCAGGCCGAGAAGTTCACCTTCAACGCGGCGATCCAGCAGGCCAACTTCGCCGGTTCGGGCAATACCGTGGGCCTGGAGCTGAATACTTCCAAGTACAGCCGCACCATCGCCTTCAACCATACCAATCCGTACTTCACCGAAGACGGCGTTTCGCGCAGCTATGAACTGTACCTGCGTACCTTCCGCCCGCCAGCAGTGAACTCGGGCCTGTACAACATCAAGCAGACCGGCGGCCGTATCAGCTTTGGTGTGCCGTTCTCCGAAACCGACACCGTGTTCTTCGGCATCGGCCTGGAAAAATCGCGTGTGGAAACCGACGAATCGTCGCCGACCTACTTCCTGCAGTATGTGCGCGACCTGGGCGGCCCGGCCAACGGCATCGGCTCGGTCAACGCCTACTCGGTGCCGCTGACCGCCGCCTGGGCGCGCGACAGCCGCGACTCCGCCATGACCCCGACCATCGGCTTCATGCAGCGTATTAACCTGGAACTGGACGGCATCGGCGAAACCAAGTACTGGCGCACCGTGTACGAAACCCAGTGGTACAAGCCGCTGACCAACAAGATCACGCTGGCCCTGAAAGGCGAGTTCGATTACGGCCGCGGCTTCGCGGGCAAGCGCTATCCGGTCTTCAAGAACTTCTACGCCGGCGGCATCGGCTCGGTGCGCGGCTACGCCAGCTCCTCGCTGGGCGCGGTCGACCCGCGCTTCGGCGATACCCTGGGCGGCGCCTCGCGCCTGATCCTGAACACCGAGCTGCAGATGCCGTTCCCAGGCCAGGGCCAGGACCGCTCGCTGCGCTGGTTCGGCTTCGTCGACGGTGGCCAGGTGTACCAGGAACGCGCCAAGATGCGCCTGTCCGAGCTGCGCTTCTCGGCCGGCCTTGGCCTGAGCTGGATTTCCCCGGTCGGCCCATTGAAGTTGAGTTATGCTTTGCCTCTGAATGAAAAGTTCGGCGACCGCCTGGAGCGCTTCCAGTTCCAGATGGGTACCGGCTTCTAATTGCTGTATAGCAACGTCTTTTTATACGGAGAATGAAGTTGAAGACTGCCACCGCTACGCTGAGCAAAATGGCTGCCATCCTGGCGCTGGGCATCCTCGCCACGGCGCCGGCGCAAGCGCAGTCCTCCAAGATTGCCTGGTTGAGCGCCGAGCGCATCTACAATGAGTCGCGCCTGGCCAAGCTGGCCGATAACAAGCTGCGCGAGGAATTCTCCAGCCGCGAGAAAGCACTGCAGGAACTGGCGGTGCGCTCCAAGGCTGCCGCCGACAAGTGGGAGAAGGAAGGCGCAATCAAGCCCGAGCCTGAGCGCAGCCGTCTGCAGCGCGAGGCCTACGAGGCCGACCTGAACTTCCAGCGCCGCCAGCGCGAATTCCGCGAAGACCTGAGCCAGCGCACCAATGAGGAGCGCGCGGCGATCGCCGAAAAAGCGACCAAGATCATCAAACAGATCGCAACGACCGAAGGCTTCGACATCGTCCTGCAGGACGCGGTTTGGGCCAGCCCGCGCATCGACATCACCGCCAAGGTGCTGGAAGCGCTGGACAAATAACAGACAGATTGGATTTCAAAGATGGGCCTTCGACTAGGAGAACTGGTCGAACGCCTGGGCGGCCAACTGGTGGGGGACCCGGAACTTTATGTGACGGGTATCGCGCCGTTGACCGATGCAGGCGCTTCGCAGATCAGCTTCCTCAGTAACAGCAAATTCCGCTCGCAAGCGGGGCAAAGCCAGGCGGCAGCCCTGATTGTCAGCGCCAATGACGATGCCACCGTGGCCGAAACCTATCCAGGGGCCCGCATCGTCGTCAAGAATCCCTATGTGTACTTTGCCCGCGCCGCGCAGATTTTCGAAGCGCAAACGGCCTACGTGCGCCCGGCAGGCGTGCACCCGACGGCTTACGTCGACCCGGCCGCCACGCTGGACCCGAGCGCCCACATCGGCCCCAAAGTCGTGGTGGAAGCGGGCGCCGTGATCGGCCCCGGCGTGGTGCTGGATGCCGGCTGCTATATCGGCCGCGACGCCCAGGTGGGCGCGGGCACGCATTTCTTCGCCAATGTGACCTTCCACGCCAAGTGCGTGATCGGCAAGCGCGGCATCGTCCACTCAGGCGCCGTGATTGGCACCGACGGTTTCGGCTTTGCCAACGACGGCGGCGTGTACGTGCGCATCCCGCAGGTGGGGCGCGTGGTGATCGGCGACGACGTCGATATCGGCGCCAACACCACGGTCGACCGTGGCGCGCTGGCCGACACCATTATTGAAGACGGCGTGAAGCTGGACAACCAGATCCAGATTGGCCACAACTGCGTGATCGGCGCGCACACCGCCATGGCCGGCTGCGTCGGCGTGGCCGGTAGCGCCAAGATCGGCAAGCACTGCACATTCGGCGGCGCGGCCATGATCCTGGGCCACCTGACCATTGCGGACAATGTGCATATTTCATCGGGCAGCCTGGTATCACGCTCGATATCCGAACCTGGCCAGTACACGGGCATTTACCCGCTGGCCAAAAACAGCGATTGGGAGAAGTCGGCAGCCATAGTTCGCAATCTGCCGACGATGCGCGATAAAATGCGCGCGCTGGAAAAGACCATTAAAACTAAAACCGAAGACGAAGAATCATGACCACTACCGAAACCAAGACGATGGACATCTGCGAGATCAAGTCCTACCTGCCGCACCGCTACCCGCTGCTGCTGGTCGACCGCGTGCTCTCTTATGAAGAGGGCAAGTCCATCACCGCCATCAAGAACGTGACCGTGAACGAAGAGTTCTTCAACGGCCACTTCCCGCACAAACCGGTCATGCCGGGCGTGCTGATGATCGAAGCGATGGCGCAAACCGCAGCCCTGCTGTCGTTCAAGTCCATGGGCATCAAGCCGGACGAGAACTCGGTGGTGTACTTCGTCGGCATCGACAACGCCCGCTTCAAGCGCCCGGTGGGTCCTGGCGACCAGCTGAAGATGGACGTGGAAATCCTGCGCAATGCGCGCGGCATCTGGAAATACAAGGCGGTCGGCTCGGTCGATGGCCAGGTAGCGCTGGAAGCTGAACTCATGTGCACCATCCGCGCCGTGGAGTAAGACTATGGCAAGCATCCACCCAACCGCAATCGTCGACCCGAAAGCCGAACTGGCGGCGGGCGTCGAAATCGGCGCATACACGCTCATTGGCCCGAACGTGGTGATTGGCGAGAACACCGTGGTGGGCCCGCACGTCGTGATCGAGGGCCATACCACGATCGGCAAGAACAACAAGTTCTTCCAGTTCTCCTCCATCGGCGCCGCGCCGCAGGACAAGAAATGGAAGGGCGAGCCAACCCGCCTGGAAATCGGCGACGACAACACCATCCGCGAATTCTGCACCTTCAACCTGGGCACCGTGCAGGACAAGGGCGTGACCAAGCTGGGGAACAACAACTGGATCTCGGCCTACGTTCACCTGGCGCACGACTGCGTGGTCGGCAACCACACCATCTTCTCGAACAATGCGCAGATGGCAGGCCACGTTGAGATCGGCGACCACGTGATCATGTCCGGCTTCGCCAACGTGCACCAGTTCTGCAAGATCGGCGCCCACGCCTTCGTCGGCATGAGCACCAGCCTGACGCAGGACGTGCCGCCGTTCGTGCTGTTGAACGGCAACCCGGCCGCCGCCCACGGCGTCAATATCGAAGGCCTGAAACGCCGCGGCTTCACCCGCGAGCAGATCAATGCCATCCGCAACGCGTACAAGATCCTGTACCGTTCCGGCCTGACGCTGGAAGAAGCCAAAGCAGCCATGCTTGCCGCCGAAGGCGAATTGCCGGAAGACTGCGCCGCAGCCGCGCGCTCCATGCGCGAATTCCTCGATACGGCGACCCGTGGCATCGTCCGCTGACGTATCGATCGCAGTCGTCGCCGGCGAACCGTCCGGCGACCTGCTGGCAGGCCGCCTGTTAAGCGGCCTGCGCCCGCACCTGCCCGAAGCACGCTTCCACGGCATCGGCGGCCCCGCCATGCAGGCGCACGGCTTCGAGTCGCAATGGCCGCTGGAAAAGATGACGGTGCGCGGCCTGTTTGAAATCATTCCCCGTTACCGCGAGCTGAAAGGCATCCAGAACAGCCTGCGCGACCAATTGCTGGCCGAACGGCCGGCCTGCTTCATCGGCGCCGACTACCCGGGCTTCAACCTCGGGCTGGAAGCGCAACTGCGCGACGCCGGCATCCCCACCGTGCACTATATCGGGCCGCAGATCTGGGCCTGGCGCGGCGGCCGTATCAAGAAAATCATCAAGTCCGTCTCGCACATGCTGGTGATCTTCCCGTTTGAGGAAGAAATCTACCAGAACGCCGGCGTGCCCGTGACCTACGTCGGCCACCCGCTGGCCGAAATGATCCCGGTGCAGCCCGACGAAGCCGCCGCCCGCCGCCAACTGGGCCTGGCCGAAGACGCCAACGTGGTCTGCGTCATGCCCGGCAGCCGCATGGCCGAATTGAAGTACAACACCACCGCCTTTATCGGCGCCTGCAAGCTGCTGTTGCAGCGCGACCGCTCGCTCAAGTTCGTGGTGCCGATGGCAGGTGAAAAGCAGCGCCAGTACTTCCTGCAACTGATCGCCGAAGCCGGCCTGCAAGACGTTGAACTGATGCTGCTGGACGGCCAATCGCACACGGCGATCTGCGCCGCCGACGCCGTGCTGGTCGCCTCCGGCACAGCTTCGCTGGAAGTCGCGCTGTTCAAAAAGCCGATGGTGATCGCCTACAAGATGATGGCCGCCAGTTGGCACATCATGCGCCACATGGGCTACCAGCCCTGGATTGGCCTGCCGAATATTCTGGCGCGCGAATTCCTGGTGCCCGAACTGCTGCAAAACGCCGCCAGCGCCGAAGCCCTGGCCGAGGCCATGTGGAAGCAACTGAGCGACGTGCCGCACCGCCTGCAGCTAGTGCAACGCTTTACCGACATGCATCACAGCCTGCTACGCAACAGCGCCCAGGAAAGCGCCGCAGCAGTCCTCAAAGTCATCAACAGATAGGAGAAGATTCGGGGTCAGGTCTGACAATCGGACAAATCTTGCGCTACGCGCAAGATTTGTCCGATTGTCAGACCTGACCCCGAATTTTGAAGGAAACAGCCATGGGCCAACAATCGGGTCTTTTCGACGACCTCCCTTATTCGCTGGAAGAGATCATCTGCGGCGTGGATGAAGCTGGGCGCGGGCCGTTGGCCGGGCCGGTCTTCGCGGCAGCGGTGATTTTGGACCGTGAGCGCCCGATCCCCGGCCTGCGCGATTCGAAGAAGCTGAACGAGGCGCGGCGCGATGAGCTGGCGCCGCTGATCCGTGAACACTCCATCGCCTGGGCTGTGGCCAAGGCGTCGGAAG
The DNA here is from genome assembly GCA_046523935.1 of Massilia sp. SR12. GTDB lineage: Bacteria > Pseudomonadota > Gammaproteobacteria > Burkholderiales > Burkholderiaceae_D > Rugamonas. Next base: position 896,498 of record CP159586.1, read on the forward strand.
AGGAGATCGATCGCCTCAACATCCTGCAGGCCAGCCTGCTGGCCATGAAGCGTGCCGTGTACGCGCTGTCCACCGTGCCGACCCTGGCCCTGATCGACGGCAACAAGTGCCCGGTCATGCGCATCCAGAGCATCGCCATCGTGGAGGGGGATGACAAGATCGAGGCCATTTCCGCCGCCTCGATCCTGGCCAAGACCGCGCGTGACGCGGCCCTGGTCAAGCTGCACAAGAAATATCCGCAATACGGTTTTGACCAGCATAAAGGCTACGGCACCGCACTGCATCTGGAGCGCCTGCGCGAGCACGGCCCATCGGTGGTACATCGCCGCAGTTTTGCGCCAGTGCGTGTGCTGCTGGAGAAGGAACAATGAAACACATCACCTCGCGCGACAACGCGCAATACAAAGAGATCGCCAAGTTGGCCACCAACTCGCAAGCGCGGCGCAAGGCTGGCCGCAGCCTGCTGGATGGCGTTCACCTGTGCGAAACCTGGCTTGAACTGCGTGGCCACCCAGTGCAAGCCATCGTCGCGGAAGGCGCCCTGCAACATGCCGAAGTCGGCCCGCTGGTGCGCCGCCTGGAATCCGAACACGCCCACATCCTGTGCCTGCCGGACCAGCTTTACCACGGCATCAGCCAGGTCGAACACGGCGTCGGTCTGATGTTCCTGATCGAGACGCCGGAGAAGCCAGTGCCGGCCGCCCTGAGCGCCAACGCCGTCCTGCTGGATAATGTGCAGGACCCTGGCAACGTCGGCTCCATCCTGCGCAGCGCCGCTGCAGCGGGCGTCACGGAAGTGTATTGCGCCCCCGGTACCGCCTTCTGCTGGTCGCCGAAGGTACTGCGCGCCGCCATGGGCGCGCATTTTGTGCTCGATATCCACGAGAACGTCGACCTGGCCGCGCTGCAAGCCAACTCCGGCATCGCGACCCTGGCCACTAGTGGCTACGCGGCCGAACAGCTTTACCAACTGGACCTGAAACGTCCCGTCGCGTGGATTTTTGGCCACGAAGGGCAGGGCGTGTCGGATGCGCTGCTGAGCGGCGCCACCCATCGTGTGCTGGTGCCACACTTGGGTAAAGTTGAATCGCTGAACGTTGCTGCCTGCGCGGCAGTATGCTTTTTCGAGCAAGTAAGGCAAAATCTGGGTTAAGAATAATATTCAGATTGGAATAGGTGTTATGGAAATTGCAAGCATGCATTTCCTGGTCGCCGAAGGCGAACCTGTCCAGCGCGAGCTCCTGGTTGGTATGTTGCGTCACCTGGGCGCCCAGCACATCACGACCGCGTCGGATGGCTTGAGCGCCTTGCGCCTGCTTGAGATCGGTCTCACTCCCGCAGTCAATATCGCGCTGATGGATTTGTCCCTGCCTGGCATGGATGGCCTGGAGGTGATCCGGCGCCTGGCCCAGGTCGATTGCCGCGTCGGCATCATCGTGATCGGCGCGCAGAGTGCCGACGTGCTGTTCTCGGTGGAGACCATGGCGGAAGCCTATGGCGTGGATATGCTGGGCAGTTCGGCCAAGCCGCTCAGCTCTGCGCGGCTGCAGGAACTGGTGGGCCTCTATAACGAGCCCTCGGCCGAGCCGGAGCCGGAGCCGGAAATTCCGGAATTCACCTTCGCCGAAGTGGGGCGCGGCCTGCAGGCGCGCGAATTTGATCCCTTCTTCCAGCCCAAGATCGAACTGGAAACTGGTGCCGTGAAAGGCCTGGAGATGTTCGCGCGCTGGCGCCACCCGCAGCACGGCGTGTTGGGGCCGGCCGCCTTCGTGCCCGTGCTGGAGAGCGTGCGCCGCATTGATTTTCTCGACTGGAGCATGATCGAGAAGTCGGTGGCCGCCTGCCGCAACCTGCACGACAAGGGTATTCCCATCTCATTCTCGGTCAATGTCGATCCCAGCACGCTGGCGCACCCGCAGTTCATCGCCCAGATCACCGCTTGCCTGGAGCGCCACCGCATCCTGCCCGACTACATCACCTTCGAGATCACGGAATCGTCGGTGCTGACCACCAATCCGCATTTCCTGGAACGCCTGCTGCGCCTGCGCATGCTGGGCTTTGGCCTGGCGATCGACGATTACGGCACCGGGCGCTCCAACCTGCAGCTACTGGCCGCCATCCCGTTTTCCGAGCTGAAGATCGACCGCAGCTTCGTGGACGGCGCCTCGCGCAAGCGCGCCATCAGCACGGTGCTGAAGTCCTACCTTGGATTAGCGCGCAGCCTGTCGCGCCAGGCCTGCGCGGTGGGCGTGGAGACCAAGCAGGACTGGGATTTCCTGCAAGACCTGGGCTGCACCTACGCCCAGGGCTACTACATCGCCAGCCCGATGCCGGTGGAAGACATTCCCGGCTGGCTGCACGACTGGAAGCACTTCTTCTAAATTAATGGGGTACGTCCCCATTTTTTCAGTACACCGAGCGGTTCGGCTTGATCTCTTGCAGGATGGTGGTCGAGATTTCCTCGATCGACTTGGTGGTGGAGGAAAGCCAGCGGATGCCTTCGCGGCGCATCATCGCCTCCGCTTCGTTCACCTCATAGCGGCAATTCTCCAGCGACGCGTATTTGGAACCGGCGCGGCGTTCGTTGCGGATCTCCGACAGGCGCTGCGGTTCGATGCTCAGGCCGAAAATCTTGGACTTGAAGGCGTACAGCGCCGATGGCAGCTTGCCACGCTCGAAATCGTCCGGGATCAGCGGGTAGTTGGCCGCTTTCACGCCGTATTGCATGGCCAGGTACAGCGAGGTCGGGGTCTTGCCCGAGCGCGAGACGCCAACCAGGATCACGTCCGCCGACGATAAGTTCTTATTCGATTGACCGTCGTCGTGCGCCAGCGAGAAGTTGATCGCCTCGATACGGTTCTTGTATTCCTCGCTGTCCACCACATTGTGCGAACGGCCGATAGTGTGGGTCGATTTCACGCCCAGTTCCTGCTCCAGCGGCGAAACGAAGGTCTGGATCAGGTCCATATGCATGGCATTGGCGCGCTGGATCACCTCCGACAGCTCGGTTTTCACCAGGGTCGAGAAAACGATGGGCTTGGTGCCATCGTCGGCCGCCACCTCGTTAATTTTGCGCACTGCATCATAGGCCTTGTCGCAGGTATCGATGAAGGGCAGGCGCACCTGGCGGAACTTCAGGTCGAATTGGGTCAGGACCGAGTGGCCGAAGGTTTCTGCCGTGATCCCGGTGCCATCTGAGACGAAAAAGACGGTACGGAAGGAGGAGGGCAGGTCGGGGCGTTGTTCTTGTGGCATCAAAAAAGCTTTTCCAATGGATGAATCGTCAATTTTCGTCGCAGGCTGTAAAATGCTTGCCAACAGTAAGATTGTGCTGCACGGCGCCAAGAATGACAAGAACGATGCCGAGCGCACCTGCGTAAAGATTTTTATCATCAAAAAAGGTGTCTTTATGACTAACGCAGCATTGAAGGAGCAGGGGGAAGGGGCGGTGTACGTCGCCTCGTTCGAACACTTGCGCATGACGGATGTGGAATCCGTCGGCGGCAAGAACGCGTCGCTGGGCGAGATGATCTCCCAGTTGGCTGGTGCCGGCGTGCGTGTACCTGGCGGTTTCGCCACCACCGCGCAAGCCTTCCGCGACTTCCTGTCGCACAGCGTTGACGGCGGCCCCTCGCTGGCGCAGCGCATCGCCGACCGCCTGGAACACCTGAACGTGGACGACGTGCGCGCCCTGGCCGCATCCGGCGCCGAGATTCGTCAATGGATCATCGACACCCCGTTCCAGCCGCGCCTGGAAGCCGATATCCGCGCTTTCTATGAGCGCCTGGTCGCCGATTCCTCGACCGAGGTATCGTTCGCCGTGCGTTCCTCCGCCACGGCGGAAGACCTGCCTGACGCATCGTTCGCGGGCCAGCAGGAGTCCTTCCTGAACGTGGTCGGTATCGACAACGTGCTGGAAGCGATGAAGCACGTGTTCGCATCCCTGTATAACGACCGCGCCATTTCCTACCGTGTGCACAAGGGCTTCACCCACGCCGAAGTGGCGTTGTCGGCGGGCGTGCAGCGCATGGTGCGTTCTGACACCGGCGCGTCCGGCGTGATGTTCACCATCGATACCGAGTCGGGCTTCAAGGATGTGGTCTTCATCACTGCCTCCTACGGCCTGGGCGAGACCGTGGTGCAGGGTGCCGTGAACCCGGACGAGTTCTACGTCCACAAGCCAATGCTGGAGCAGGGCAAATCCGCCGTGATCCGCCGCAATATCGGCTCCAAACTGATCAAGATGGAATTCACCAACGAAGCCAAGGCTGGCCGTTCCGTGAAGACTGTCGATGTGCCGATCGAAATGCGCAACCGCTACTCGCTGAACGACGTTGAAATCGTCGAACTGGCGAAGTACGCCATGATCATCGAGAAGCACTACGGCCGCCCGATGGACATCGAGTGGGGCAAAGATGGCCGCGACGGCAAGCTGTACATCCTGCAAGCGCGCCCGGAAACCGTGAAATCGCAGCAGAAGCCAACCGACTCGCAACAGCGCTTTAAGCTGAAGTCGAGCGGCACCGTGCTGACCTCCGGCCGCGCCATCGGCCAGAAGATCGGCGCCGGCCCAGTGCGCGTGATCAGCGATCCAAGCGAAATGGAGCGCGTGCAGCCGGGCGACGTGCTGGTGGCCGACATGACCGACCCGAACTGGGAACCGGTGATGAAGCGCGCTTCCGCCATCGTCACCAACCGCGGTGGCCGCACCTGCCACGCAGCGATCATCGCGCGTGAACTGGGCGTGCCGGCGGTGGTGGGCTGCGGCGATGCGACCGACGTGCTGAAAGACGGCACGTTCGTGACCGTGTCTTGCGCTGAAGGCGACGAAGGCAAGATCTACGACGGCCTGCTGGAAACCGAAATTTCCGAAGTGTCGCGCGGCGAGCTGCCTCCGATCAAGACCAAGATCATGCTGAACGTGGGTAACCCGCAGTTGGCCTTCGACTTCCAGTCGGTGCCGAACAACGGCGTCGGCCTGGCCCGCCTGGAGTTCATCATCAATAACAATATTGGTGTGCACCCGAAAGCGATCCTGGAATACCCGAACATCGATGCGGACCTGAAGAAAGCGGTGGAATCGGTCGCGCGCGGCCACGCCTCGCCGAAGCAGTTCTACATCGACAAGCTGGCCGAAGGCATCGCCACCATCGCTGCGGCCTTCTGGCCGAAGAAAGTGATCGTGCGCCTGTCCGACTTCAAGTCCAACGAGTACAAGAAGCTGATCGGCGGTTCGCGCTACGAGCCGGATGAAGAGAACCCGATGCTGGGCTTCCGTGGCGCCGCGCGCTACCTGTCGGAAGACTTCGCCGCCGCGTTCGAAATGGAATGCGTGGCGATGAAGCGCGTGCGTGAAGAGATGGGCCTGACCAACGTCGAAATCATGGTGCCGTTCGTGCGCACCCTGGGCCAGGCGGAAAAAGTGGTCGGCCTGCTGGCCAAGAACGGCCTGAAACGCGGCGAGAACGGCCTGCGCGTCATCATGATGTGCGAAGTGCCTTCCAACGCCGTGCTGGCGGAGCAGTTCTTGCAGCACTTCGACGGCTTCTCGATCGGCTCCAACGACCTGACCCAGTTGACCCTGGGCCTGGACCGCGACTCCGGCATGGAACTGCTGGCGGCCGACTTCGACGAGCGCGATCCTGCCGTGCAAGCGCTGCTGTCCATGGCCATCTCGGCTTGCCTGAAGCTGAACAAGTACATCGGTATTTGTGGCCAGGGTCCTTCCGACCATCCTGAGCTGGCCGTGTGGCTGGTGGAGCAGGGTATCGAGACCATGTCGCTGAACCCGGACTCGGTGATCGACACTTGGCAGAAGCTGGCAGAAATGCAACAATAAAGTAACGATAAGCCTCGTTGCTTGAACCCCTGTGGCCTTATCGGCGACAGGGGTTTTTTATTTTTGGAGGTTGGAATGGCGGATTGGATGATGTGGGCGGTTGGCGCAGGCGTGCTGGTCGCACTGGAACTGTTTATCGGCACCTTCTATTTGCTGATGATCGCAATCGGTTTTGGCGCCGGCGCGTTGACCGCGATGGCGCGGGTCGACACGCCGGGGCAGTTGCTGGTGGCCGCGCTGGTGGCTGCCGTCGCCACCTTGCTGCTGCGTCGCAGCCGCTTTGGTAAATCGTCGCAGCCGCGCGCGGAGGCCAACCCCGACGTCAATCTCGACATCGGTCAAAGCGTCAATGTGCCAGCCTGGCAGGACGGCGCGGCGCGCGTCATGTATCGCGGCGCGCTGTGGGATGTGGAACTGGCGCCGGGCGAAGCCGCAGCGCCGGGTGTATTCAGGATTCGCGAAGTTCGCGGCAGCCGGCTGATCGTCGGCGCTTAACAAGGAGAGCATGCATGGAAATTAGTTATGGCACTGTGACGATGGTGGTGTTCATCGTTGCCCTGGTATTTGTTTTCAAGACCATCAATGTGGTGCCGCAGCAGCACGCATGGGTGGTGGAGCGGCTTGGCAAATACCACGCCACGCTGGGCCCGGGGCTGAACATCGTGGTGCCGTTTGTCGACCGCATCGCCTACAAGCACATATTGAAGGAGATTCCGCTCGACGTGCCATCGCAGGTCTGCATCACCAAGGACAACACGCAGTTGCAGGTGGACGGCATCCTGTACTTCCAGGTGACGGACGCGATGCGCGCGTCCTACGGTTCCTCCAACTACATCGCCGCCATCACGCAGCTGGCCCAGACCACCTTGCGTTCCGTGATCGGCCGCATGGAGCTGGACAAGACGTTTGAGGAGCGCGACCACATCAACTCCACCGTGGTGAACGCGATCGACGAATCGGCCGCCAACTGGGGCGTGAAGGTGCTGCGCTACGAGATCAAGGACCTGACCCCGCCGCAAGAGATTTTGCACGCCATGCAGGCGCAGATCACGGCGGAACGCGGCAAGCGCGCCCTGATCGCCGCTTCCGAAGGCCGCAAGCAGGAGCAGATCAACATCGCCACCGGCGAGCGCGAGGCGGCGATTGCCCGCTCCGAAGGCGACAAGCAAGCCGCCATCAACCGCGCGCAAGGCGAAGCCGCCGCCATCCTCGCCATTGCCGAGGCGACCGCCGGCGCCTTGCAGCAGGTCGGCCTCTCGATCCAGCAGCCAGGTGGCGAAGCGGCGATGAACCTGAAGGTCGCCGAGCAGTACGTTGACGCCTTCGGCCAGCTCGCCAAGACCAACAACAGCCTGATCGTGCCCGCCAACGTCGGCGACATGAGCAGCCTGATCGCCACTGCGCTGCAAGTCGTCAAAACCCAGAAGTAACGACGGCTGTACAATTGCGTCTTATATCGAACAGGAGGCGCTTGTGGGAACCTGGGCTGTTGGACCGTATGGCAATGACTTCGCGCAGGACTGGGTGGAGGATTTGCAGGAGTCGAAGGACCTGTATTTTATTGATGACACCTTGAGCAACGTGCTTCAGGCGGAAACCACGGAGTACCTGGAGGCACCGTTTGGTGCGGAGGCCCTGGCGGCGGTGGAAACCTGGGCGCGCTTGCTGGGCAAGGGCGGGGCGGTGGATGACGATTCCGCCCGTGCCGATGCCTGGGTGGCGGAGGTGCTGCCGAAGTTCAAGCCGCGCACGGACATCGCTGAGAAGGCATTGCGCGCTTTGGCGCTGGTGCTGTCGGAGGGCTCCGAGTTGCGTGAGCTTTGGCAGGATAGCGAGCATTACGCTGAGTGGCGCGCGTCCGTCGAGGAAATGCAGCGCAGGCTGTCGGCATGATGCGTCGGCCGGCTGCCCGCACCATGCTCGCCAGCGCCGTCTTGTTGGCTATTGCCGCGCTGCCGCCCGTAACGGTGTGGGCCCAGGCGGGGCAGGCTTCCGTGGCGCAGGGCGGGGCGCTTTCTCCCGACGCGACCCTCGCTGCGCGCATTGCCGCCATCCGCGCTATGCCGCCGGCTGCCAACCTGGCGCAAGTGGGTGCCCAGCGTGTGGAATTGAACGCCGCCTGGCGCCTGTTCGGCATTTACCGCGATGATGCCGTGCCTTTGTTACGGCGCGAACTCTCCACCGAGGTGCGTGCCAAGCGCCCGAGTCCCCAGTTCTTGCTCGACGCGGCCAGCTTCCTGCTGGCCTACGGCAGCGAGGCGGACCGGGGCCTGGCCCTTCAGGCCGCATTGGCGTTACCGCTCGATGCGGCGCTGGATGGGCCACAGCTATTCCGCCTTGTGCACGCAGCCGCCGCTAGCCGTGATCAGCGCCTGCTGCCGTTGATCGACCGCGCTTTCCTGCGCAACGCCGTCACCCTTCCGCTGCCGCAACAAGGTTCCTCGATCGATGAAAACGGCCTGCGCGTGCTGCTGTATGGCCGCTTTGGCGCCGATGGCGAGCGTCACTTGCGGCCTTTCCTGCGCGATGAAGCACTGGTGAAGCCGGTGCTCGATGTGCTGCTGTTGATCGGCGGCCCGGATAGCCTACCGGCGGTGCTGCCTTTGCTGCAAAGCGCCGATATGGAGGTGTTTACGCGCGCGGTGAATTTCCTGATGCGCGCAGGTGGTCCGGAAGGGCGCCAGGCGCTGCTTGCCTTGCCGGCGCAGGGCTTGTCAAAAGAGGCGTTTGAGTTTCTGTCCCCGCTGCGTGAGCAACTGGCCCGTCAGCCCGCGCCGGGTGGCGCAATGGGGCCGTCCGCCGCAAGCGACTCTGCGGTGCGCGGCCAGCTTGATGCCCTTGAGCGTGGCGATGACGGCGACGCTGCCTTCGATCCCGCCGCTGTCTTACGGTCCGCGCTGCCCAAGCAGGAATTGCTGGAACGCCTTTCGCGTATCCGTGAGCGCAGCCTGGCGCGCGCGACAAACGATGACCTGGCCCTTGTCGAGACCACTGCTGCCCTGATCAACGCGGTGCGCTACCGCGAGCACTAGGAGACTTGAATATCATGCTGCAAATGCGACCCAACTGCGAATGCTGCAATAAGGACTTGCCGCCCGGCGCGCAGGATGCCTTGATCTGCTCATTTGAATGTACTTTCTGCGCCGATTGCGCCAACGAGAAGTTGCACGGCAAGTGCCCGAACTGCGGCGGCGATTTCGCGCCGCGCCCGACGCGCGCTGCGGCCAAACTGGACAAGTATCCGGCGTCCACTGAACGGATCTTCAAGCCCAATGGTTGCGCTGCCATCGACTGAGGAAGGGGTGGCCGGCTTCCTGGCCAACCACACGCGGGTGCTGGTGTTGAGCGGGGCTGGCTTGAGCACCGCTTCCGGCATTCCCGGCTATCGCGATAAGGACGGTGTACGGCGCGGCCGAACGCCGATCCAGGGCCCGGAATTCCGCCGCTCGGACGCGGTACGGCGGCGCTACTGGGCGCGCAGCATGGTGGGTTGGCCCACCATGTCGCGCGCCGAGCCGAACGCCGGCCACCGCGCTATCGCGCAGTTGGAGGCGAGCGGGCATGTGGCCAGCGTCATCACGCAGAATGTGGACGGGCTGCACCAGCGCGCCGGCAGCAAGCGCCTGATCGAGCTACATGGCAACCTGCATCACGTGATCTGCCTTGAATGCCACGCGCGCTACTCGCGCGCCAGCCTGCAGCCGCAGCTTGAGCGGGATAATCCTGAACTGGCGAGCGTGCTGGCGCAGCCGCTGCCGGATGGCGATGCGGCGGTGGAGCCAGATGCGCTGGAGGACTTCCATGCGCCGCATTGCGCGGCGTGCGGCGGGGTGTTGAAGCCGGATGTGGTCTTCTTTGGCGATAACGTGCCTGCCGACCGCACCGCGCATGCGCTGGCGGAAATGGAGGCGGCGGATGCGCTGCTGGTCGTCGGCTCGTCGTTGATGGTGTTTTCCGGCTACCGCTTCTGCCGCATCGCGGCAGGGGCGGGCAAGCCGATTGCGGCCATCAATGCCGGCAAGACCCGCGCCGATGACTTGTTGTCGCTCAAACTGGAATTGCCGGCGCAGGAGGTTTTGCCGCGCCTGGTGGAATTGCTCAGCGTCCCATCAACATAGAGCGCACCACGCCATCCTTGGCCAGCACGAAGTCGTTCGCCGCCAGCACCTGGTTGGTTTGCGGGTGCACGACCTTGATGTTGACGAAGACCGCGTCGCTGGTTTCGCCGTAGGAGCCGACCACCACGGCTTGTGCGTTGTGGTTGTGCGCCACTTCGCCCACTTCGCGCGTGAGCATCATTTCGCCCATGTGGCGCTTCATATAGACCGAGGTACGCAGCTTCATTTCCAGCATGCGCAGGCCGCCTTGCGCCAGGCGGCTGGATACCTGCTCCGATACCAGCCGGCCCAGGGTGGAACTCTGGTCCAGTGCATCGATATTTACCACGGTGGCCATGATCAGCGGCTTGTCGGCAGCCAGGCGCCCGTTTAGTTGGCTGAGCAGGTTATCTGCCGCTTGATAGTTGGCAGCGACGAACTGATTTTGAGATGTGCCGGCGTACTTGTTTTCTTGCGCGTCGGGCAAGTTGGCGCAAGCGGCCAGCGCCAGTGTCAACAGGATGGCAGCGAATCGGCGCATCACTTGTCCCCCTTCACTTTAAACAGGGTGGTCTCGTGCTCCTTGGGTACCTCTTCAACAACTCCATAGAGCGCGCGGTCACCATCCGCAACGTAATAGGTATTGCTGGCGCGCGCGTAATAGCGGTACTGGTCACTGATGGATGCGGTGATAATCAACTCGGTGCGGGGCGTTGACCCGGAAGCGTTTTCACTGTCGTACCACTTGTAAGCATCAATTGCGGCGCCAATTCCAACTGTGCGGGCGAATCGGCCTATTTTGCTCACCGAGCTGGAAATAGGGTTGTGCTCACTCAACACCCATACCCCGGTGGCCAGCGCAGTCGCCGCGCCCACTGGAAGGGCCTGCGCACGCGTTGGCGTAAAGGTCACCGCCTGGACATCCAGGCCAAGTTGGAGTGCGCCGGCGGGGGAGCGGGATACCACGTGTCCGTCCTTTACCAGCGAGGATATTAACTGGTTGGTCAGCGCCTGCTGGAATGGTGTCGGATTGTTTGGGCTTGCAACATACACGGGCCGCGCAGACGTTTTGCGCAGCTCCGTCATCACCTGTTTCTCAATATGCGTGGCAATCACGCCCCAATGGGCCGCTGCCTGGAGCTTTTCCTGTTTGGTCGTTGGAAAATTGGTTGCGAGCGGAACAGGCGAATACGGGGTCGCGCAACCAGATAGCACCGCAACGCTAAGCGCCAAGATTGCAGTTTTAGTAACCATTTCATTCCCCGGGCTAAAAATTGGCAGTGCCGGAAGTGTAGCACCCGTATTACCAATTGGAAACTATACGCCTGCGGCGTGGCGCAGGCGCTACGCTCGGGCGGTGGCGATCAGCGGCGGTTTTGTTTCATTGCCATCTGCACTTCGCGGCTGGCGTCGCGGTCTTTCTCTGTGGCGCGCTTGTCGTGCTGCTTCTTGCCCTTGGCCAGGCCGATCTCGCATTTGACGCGGCCGCCTTTGAAATGCAGGTTTAGCGGCACCAAGGTGTAGCCGGCGCGCTCGACCTTGCCGATCAGTTTGTCGATCTCGGCGCGGTGCAACAGCAACTTGCGGGTGCGGATGGCTTGCGGGCTGATGTGGGTGGAAGCGGTCGGCAGTGCGCTGATGTGCGCGCCAAAAAGGTACAGTTCGTTATCGCGAATGGTAACGTAAGCTTCCTTGATCTGAACGCGCCCATCGCGGATTGCCTTCACTTCCCAGCCCTCAAGCGCGATCCCGGCTTCATACTTGTCTTCAATGAAGTAGTCGTGGAAGGCTTTGCGATTATCGGCGATGGACATGGGTAAAAATGCGTGGGTCGGTTAAACTACGGGTTCTTTGGACAACATCATAGCAAACGGTTACTCAATGGCAGTAGTGCACAAGTCGGTATTCCTGGGATACAGCGCCGAGCAAATGTTTGATTTAGTGGCAAAGGTCGAGGATTATCCCAAATTTTTGCCCTGGTGTGGCGGAGTTGATGTCCGCGAACGGGGTGAGCACCATGTTGTGGCCAGCGTTGGGATCAATTTCCATGGGGTGAAGCAGCACTTCACCACTTCCAACTCGAATACGCCGTTCAGCGAAATCCGCATGAAATTGGTGGATGGACCGTTCAAGACCCTGGATGGTACCTGGACTTTTAAGGCTTTGCGTGAAGATGCCTGCAAGGTCGAACTGGACCTGCACTACGAGTTTTCCAGCAAGCTGCTGGAGCAGGTGATCGGCTCCGTGTTCAGCATGATCGCCAACAGCATGGTGGATTCCTTCTGCAAACGCGCTGAGACTGTCTATGGCTGAGCGTATCAAAGTCACGGTGTGCTTTGCGCCAGCCTCGCAGCCGATCCTGTATGCGCTGGAGGTTGACGCTGGCAGCACCATCGGCCAGGCCATCGAAATGAGCGGTATCCTGCAAGAGGCGCCGGAGATCAATCTGGTGACCATGGCGGTGGGGATTTACGGCAAGAAGAAGACGCTGGATACCGTGCTGCATGCGCGTGACCGCATCGAGATCTATCGCCCCCTGATCGCCGACCCGAAGGACGCCCGCCGCCGCCGTGCGAAGAAGGCTTAAAGTATTCCTGCCAGCTTCAGCAGGGCGCCAATCACCGCGAGTTGGGTGGTGAGGAAAACCATGGCGGAAATGCGGCGGTCGCGGTGGAATTCTTGCCGCATGGCCTCGATATGGCGTTCCATGCTTTCGCGCAGCGCTTTGGTTTCTTGCCGCTGATCCTCAAACGCTCGGTCCATGCGAGCAAAGCCGTCTTCCACAGTGCGCTGCAAGTATTTCACGGCCTCCTCCAGCTATGTGATGCGTATTTCGTGGTCAAACAAATCCGGGTTTTTCGATGGTTCATTGCCATTCATGATCGCCTCCAGTGCGTGATTGTCTCTTCACGAACCCTTCGACCCCGGCCCCGGCGGCAAGTTCCCGGCTATTTGCAGGTTTTGTTATACGCGCCGCGGTCATCCTGCAGGCGTTTGGCGCGGCCCTCGTCGCTCATGTAGCCGCGCTCACCCTTGTTGTCCACCTCGGAGATGCGGACGCCGCTTTCCAGCAGGTCGATATTCTTCTTGGCCTCGCTGCAGTACTTGGCCTTTTCATTGGCGCGGTTGGCTTCTTCCTGCGCCTTGGCGGCGTTCTCCGACGCCAGCTTCTGGCGCTTGTTGTAGTCCGCGTTGCGTTCGGCCACGGTCGGCTTGGCGGCAGGGGCTTTAGCGTCGGCCGGTTCCGCTGCTGCCGACTCGTCGCCCTCGGCTGCCGGCGCGACCGGTGCGGCCACAGCGATTGGCGCCTGGCCGCGCGGGGCTTTCAGGATGCGGTTGGCCGGGGTGCCGGGTGGGGGCGGCTGGTCGCTGAGCTGTTTAACGCCTTTCTCGTTCACCCACATCCACTGCGCCTGGGCCAGGGAAGAGCAGGCAATCAGGGCGGCGGCTAGTGCAAAGCGTGTAATACGTTGATTCATATCGGGAATTCCTTGGGTGAGAATGTCAATTTCACCGCGAAATCATCTCCATGTCAAATGTATTTCCTACAGGAACTGTCGGGCGAAGATTGCCAAGACGAAAGCGCACAAATTCTGTATAATCTGCTTTTGCGCCTATAGGAAATACTATGCGTCTGCTCCAAAAAGCACTCACTTTCGATGACGTGCTCCTCGTCCCTGCGTATTCCAACATTCTGCCTGCGGATACGTCTCTCAAGACTCGCCTGACCCGCAACATCTCCCTGAATATTCCTCTGCTGTCCGCAGCGATGGACACCGTCACCGAAGCCCGTCTGGCGATCGCGATGGCACAAGAGGGCGGTATCGGCATCATTCACAAGAACCTGAATCCTAAGGACCAGGCGCGTGAAGTGTCGCGTGTGAAGCGTTTTGAGGCTGGCGTGCTGCGCGATCCGATCACCATTCCGCCGGACATGAAGATCCGCGACGTGATCGCACTGACCGAGCAATATGGTATTTCCGGCTTCCCTGTGGTGCAAGGCAAAGAAGTGGTCGGCATCATCACCAACCGCGACCTGCGTTTCGAGCAAGAGCTGGATGCGGAAGTGCGCGCCAAGATGACCCCGCGCGAAAAGCTGGTGACCGTCAGCGAAGGCGCCAGCACCGAAGAAGCCAAGCGCTTGATGAACAAGCACCGCCTGGAGCGTGTGCTGGTGATTAACGAAGCGTTTGAACTGCGCGGCCTGATTACCGTCAAGGACATCCAGAAATCCACCGAACACCCGAACGCATCGAAAGACCAGCACGGCAAGCTGCTGGTTGGCGCGGCAGTCGGCGTCGGCGCGAAAGACCTGGAACGCATCGACCTGTTGGTCGGGGCAGGCGTGGACGTGCTGGTGGTAGATACCGCCCACGGCCACTCGCAAGGCATCCTGGACCGCGTGAAGTACATCAAAACCAAGTACCCGCACGTTGACGTCATCGGCGGCAATATCGCCACCGCAGCGGCAGCGAAGGCGCTGGTTGAATACGGCGCGGACGCGGTCAAGGTCGGCATCGGCCCTGGCTCCATCTGCACCACCCGTATCGTGGCTGGCGTTGGCGTTCCGCAAATCACCGCGATCTCGAACGTGGCCGAAGCACTGAAGGGCACTGGCGTGCCATGTATCGCCGACGGCGGCATCCGCTTCTCGGGCGACATTTCGAAAGCACTGGCAGCCGGCGCATCCACCGTGATGATGGGCTCCATGTTCGCCGGTACCGAGGAAGCACCGGGCGAAGTGATCCTGTACCAAGGCCGTTCGTACAAGTCCTACCGCGGCATGGGCTCCCTGGGCGCGATGGCCGATGGTTCGGCCGACCGCTACTTCCAGGACGCCAGCGCCAAGCAGGACAAGTTCGTACCGGAAGGCATTGAAGGCCGCGTGGCTTACAAGGGCTCCGTACTGGCGATCATCTTCCAGCTGGTGGGCGGCGTGCGCCAGTCCATGGGCTACTGCGGTTGCGCCACCATCGACGAACTGAAAGAAAAAGCAGAATTCGTCGAGATCACCTCCGCCGGCATGCGCGAGTCGCACGTGCACGACGTACAGATCACCAAAGAAGCGCCGAACTACCGCTCCGAATAAGTAACCCGCAAAGCGGCGACCAAGTGTCGCCGCTATTTTTTTTTGCCCCCGCTATGCACTCAAAAATCCTCATCCTTGATTTCGGTTCCCAGGTGACCCAGCTGATCGCACGCCGCGTGCGCGACGCGGGCGTGTTCTCCGAAGTGTACCCATACGACGTAGACGACGAATTCATTCGCAACTACGGCGCGTCAGGCATCATCCTGTCCGGCTCCCACAACTCGACGCTGGAAGGCGATTCCCCGCGCGCGCCGCAGGCCGTGTTCGAAGCCGGCGTGCCGGTGCTGGGCATCTGCTACGGCATGCAAACCATGGCTGCGCAGTTGGGCGGTAAAGTGGAAAACGGCCTGGTACGTGAATTCGGCTACGCCGAAGTGCGCGCCCGCAACCACACCGCGCTGCTGAACGGCATCAACGACTTCGTCACCGACGAAGGCCACGGCATGCTGAAGGTCTGGATGAGCCATGGCGACAAAGTGCTGGATATGCCGCCAGGCTTCAAGCTGATGGCGTCCACCGACTCCTGCCCGATCGCCGGCATGGCCGACGAAGAGCGCAAGTTTTACGCCGTGCAATGGCACCCGGAAGTGACCCACACCGTGCAAGGCAAGGCCATGCTGAGCCGCTTCGTGCACGAGATCTGCGGCGCCAAGGCTGACTGGAATATGCCTGACTACATCTCCGAAGCCGTGGAAAAAATCCGCGCGCAAGTCGGCACCGATGAAGTCATCCTTGGCCTGTCCGGCGGTGTTGATTCCTCCGTGGCGGCAGCCCTGATCCACCGCGCCATCGGCGATCAGCTGACCTGCGTCTTCGTCGACCACGGCCTGCTGCGCCTGAACGAAGGCAAGATGGTGATGGACATGTTCTCCAAAAACCTGGGCGTGAAAGTGATCCAGGTCGATGCGACCGAACAGTTCATGGGCCACCTGGCCGGCGTCACCGATCCTGAGCAGAAGCGCAAGATCATCGGCCGCGAATTCGTGGAAGTGTTCCAAGTTGAATCCGGCAAGCTGGTGAACGCCAAGTGGCTGGCACAAGGCACCATTTACCCGGACGTCATCGAGTCCGCAGGTAAGGGCAAGAAAGGCCAGACCATCAAGTCGCACCACAACGTGGGCGGCCTGCCGGAAACCATGAAGCTGCAACTGCTGGAGCCGCTGCGCGAACTGTTCAAGGACGAAGTGCGCAAGCTGGGCGTGGCCCTGGGCCTGCCGCACGAGATGGTGTATCGCCATCCATTCCCAGGCCCTGGCCTGGGCGTGCGTATCCTGGGTGAAGTGAAAATGGAATACGCCGACCTGCTGCGCCGCGCCGACGCCATCTTCATCGAAGAACTGCGCAACACTCCGTACGAAGGCGCCGCCATGCCGGGCGAAGAAGCACCGAAGAACTGGTACGACGCAACGTCCCAGGCCTTCGCTGTTTTCCTGCCGGTGAAGTCGGTCGGCGTGATGGGCGATGGCCGCACCTACGACTATGTCGTGGCCCTGCGCGCTGTGCAGACCCAGGACTTCATGACCGCGCACTGGGCGCACCTGCCGCACACGCTGCTGGGCAAGGTCTCCAACCGCATCATTAATGAAGTGCGTGGCCTGAACCGCGTGGTGTACGACATCAGCGGCAAACCGCCAGCGACCATTGAGTGGGAGTGATTCCCTGACTGGTAGCGATTGGCAACTGCCGGCATCTGGATGAAATTAAGCCCCTGATTATCAGGGGCTTTTTCTTTTCTAAAGCGCAGTGTCTGGCAACAGCGGGCATTGCCAAGCAGGTCTTTTTGATGGTTCGCAAGATGGTATGACGGTGTTCGTGCGACTGGTCGAGAAGCTGCGCGTGACGGTATTTATTGGTGAACTTTTTGCGGTGCAGGCGTTCCACAAACCAGTGCTCAAGTTTCACTTCCGGCTTGAGGAAGACCTGGGCCGTGTTGCTGAATGCTGTTGATAAAACAAATCGCTAAGTATAAAAATAGAAGATTGACACTTTAGCACCAATTAACATATTGTAAAGATTATAAACTCTTGGCACCAATAGGAAACAGTGAAAACGAAAAAATTGATGTTGGCGCTAGTCTTGGCGTTGCCCCTTGGTGGTTCAATTGCCGCAGGCAGCGAGGGTTCAGGCGAGGGAGCGAAACCAAAGGACATTCGCGACCTTTCCGGTACCCCTTACAAAGCAATCCTCGAAGGTGCTAAAGCATTTGAGCAAAACCGTTCGCTGGCTCCCGCAATTGGCGCGCTGCAGTTCATTGTTCGGCCAGTGCGCGCATCGGTAGGCCCGATCCCCGCCGACGCAGTGCAAATACGTTATCAGGAGCAGCGCTGGCCGGTGTCCTTGACCCCTCAGGGCACGTTTGCACTTCCGCACCCCGGCAAGCAATTCGAACAGGAGGATGCCGTTCTTGAGCAGCCAGATGAGTGGTATACGGTAGGCCTATGGATCGAATCGCCCTCATTGCCGGCCAATGTGCGGCGGCTGGGCGACCTGCGGCTGGAGTGCGAGGTAGGCTCGGCGATATCAATGGTGCGTTACAGTTTTTGGCAGCGGACGCTGGTTTCCATGACCACCGGGGGCAAGGATGTGTGTCAGAATCCGAATGGCGGCTATAATTTTTTCGCGCAAAAGCCGCTCAAGTCGATTACCTTGGTCAACGGGACCAACCGCCTTGCAATTCCATCGACCATTCACGGTCAGTACGGATTTTCTGGCGTGAAATTCATCGTACCTTTGGGCGATCAAAGCTGGCCTGATGAGACTTTGGTTCAGTTCGAGTTCAGCGAGCCCTGAATTAGCAGGAAGCGACAGCTCCTTCACTGATGAGCCATCTCTCGGGTTGCTCGGTTAATGTCGGTCGTTCAGCCCCAACCGTTCAGCGTTTCCTTGCCTTCACTAGGGATGAGCCATAGAAACGCTCGAAGCGGGCGCCATAGTGTCGCAAGCAGGAAATCTGGCTGCGCTTGCGGTGATACCACTTTCTGCTACCATTGAAGCATGAAACGTAAGGTCCACCGAACGTTGGAGCTGGTATTTGCACGACCAGCATCAGCGAATGTTCGCTGGACGGACATTGAAGCGCTGTTTGTCGAGTTGGGCGGTCGCGTCGAGGAACGCGAGGGTTCGCGCGTCTTGGTTCACTTGTTTGGCGAGCGGCGCGTTTTCCACCGGCCACATCCCGAACCGACCACGGACAAAGGTGCACTTGCATCTATCCGCAAGTGGTTCGAAGATAATGGAGTGAAGCCATAAGTATGCAGAACACGATGACAATTGATGGCCACCATGCGGTCATCACATTTGATCCTGGAATTCAAATGTTCCGGGGCGAATTTCTCGGCCTGAATGGGGGTGCCGACTTTTACGCGAAGGACGTCAAGGGCTTGCTGCGAGAAGGCAAGATTTCACTGAGAGTTTTTCTTGACGCATGTGCCGAAGACGGCGTCGAACCGCGTAAGAGTTTCTCGGGTAAGTTCTCTTTGCGTGTCGATCCGGCGATTCACGAGGCCGTCGCCATCGCCGCCGCCGCGCATGGCAAGAGCCTCAATCAATGGGTAGAGGACGTCCTAAGTAAAGCGGCGCTCGCCTAAAATCGCATGAGTACCCAACTCCCTGCGTCGCCTTGTTGTTTGGCCTATTTGCCGAGCAAACGAAGGGACTCTTCCCAATCGCTTTCCCAAGCGTAGAGGAAGTCGTGCGATTTGAACGCGCGCTTTAGAGGGCCGAGCGGTACACGGTAGGCGTCGTGTAGTCCCAGGGCGAGCGTGACAGGATTCCACACTGCGTTGCGTTTCGACTTCCGGGCGCTTGCTTTGACGCGGGCGCCATCGTCGCCGAAGATGCCCACCGCTGCATCCAGTTCGCGCGCCAGGTCCAGGCGCACGAAACCGGCAAACGCTGCCAGCACCTCGGCCTTGCTAATCCCGAACTGCGATTCGCTGGCACCCGGGCTTTGCGTTTGCTGCTGCGCTGGGCGCGCCTCGTGTTTGAGCTTTCCGGCGAGCCGCTCGAGATCCTTTTTCTGGAAGCGCAATTCGTCGAGCGAGCGACGAAATCCCGGCGCCGGCAAGCGCGCCGGCAGTTTGTAGGCATCTTTCGTGAACGTGATCAGCACATCTTCGCTGCCGGCTGCCAGGCGGGCAATGTCGTCTTGGAAGAAGATTGGCGCCGCATAGCCGCCATTGGCATCGCCGAACAGCTCGGGATATGCCGCATCGTAGTCAAGCCAAACGACAGGCGTCAGCCCGTTCTCGAGAAGTCGGGCCAGGGTCCAGGCAGAGCCGGTCTGCTGCGTCAGCCAGGCGCAGGCTTCAATGGTGGTAGCCCGGAAAGGCAGTTCGATATCGCTCATTCGCTGTTTCTAAAGGTTCTCTGCTTTGAGCCGGTCATTATAGCGGCAGTACCAGTGGATTCTTTGTGCACGTTTCGGAAAACTGGGATATGATGGTCGTCATGTCAAAGAAATCCACCACGCGCCAGTTGCCAAGTCGTAAAGAGGAAACGCACGAGCGTATCGTCGAAGTCGCCGCGCGCGCGATCCGGCGCACCGGCTATAGCGGTACTGGCGTCGCCGACATCATGAAGGAGGCTGGCCTGACGCACGGGGGCTTTTACGCCCACTTCGAATCGCGCGATGCGCTGCTGGCTGAAGCGGGGGATCGTGCTGGTGCCGAATCGGTGGCGCTGGCGGCACGCGTGGCTGCTACCGCTCCACCAGGGCAAGCATTGCAGGCAATGATGCAGGCATACCTGTCCCCGGAACACATAGCAGCCATTGAAACCGGTTGTCCGGTCTCGGCACTTGGCTCGGAAATGCCGAGGCAAGCGCCGGAGGTGCGGCGCGCGGCGACCATCCACATCAAGGAGATGATCGACTTGTTTGCGCGCCAGTTTCCAGACTGGGGCCAGCCCCAGGCGCATGAGCAGGCAATGGCATTGGTATGCGGTCTGATTGGTACAACGATGGTGGCGCGCGCGGTCGACGATCCCAAGCTGTCGCAGGCACTTTGTGCAGCAGCGCTCAAACAATTTTCACCGGCAGCAGAGTGATGTGGGCGCTAAGCCCGCGCCATTTTTTTACTTCGGAATATGATGAGCGTCATATTCCTTGTTCGACTCGAGAGGATACCTTCGTTATGAAAAAGATTGCATTGGTTACCGGCGCTTCGTCCGGCATTGGCGAGGCGACGGCAAAGCGCCTGTCAGAGGCAGGCTTCACGGTGTACGGCACCAGCCGGCGCGGCGCCCAAGGCGCACAACGGGCATACGCAATGCTGCCTCTCGATGTGACCAGTGACGATTCGGTGCAAATCGCAGTCGCGGCAGTAATTGCCACCGAAGGGCGTATCGATTTGCTCGTCAATAATGCGGGTTTCGGCGTGGCGCCAGCAGGTGCGGAAGAAAGCTCGATTAAACAGGCGCAAGCGATTTTCGACACCAACTTCTTTGGCGTGGTTCGCATGACGCGCGCCGTGCTGCCGCATATGCGGAGCAGGGGACAGGGACGCATCCTCCACATCGGTTCCGTGCTGGGCTTCCTTCCGATGCCATACGGCGCTTTGTATGCGGCCAGCAAGCATGCCATCGAGGGCTACTCGGAATCGCTAGACCACGAATTGCGCAACTGGGGTATCCGCTCAATCGTGATTGAACCGGCGTACACCAAGACTCCATTCGATGCCAACCTGCTGGAGCCCGATGCCAAGCTGGATGCCTATGGCGAAGTGCGGGACATCGTGACCCGCCGGGTGCAGGCAGCGATGGCTGGCGCCGAAGGGCCAATCGTGGTTGCGGAAACCGTATTGAAAGCGGCGCTGGCAAGCAAGCCAAAGCTGCGCTACACCGCTGGCGGCCTGGCAAAGCGCCTGCGCCTGTTGCGTTCGTTCGCGCCAGCCGGCCTGCTCGATGCCGGCTTGCGCAAGGATTTAAGCCTGGTCTAGGAGAGACTCTGATGAAAGCATTGGTTTTAAGGCGCTATGGCGGCGCAAAGAACGTCGAATTCGCGGATGTTCCGCAGCCCACGATTAAAGCGGACGAGATCCTGGTCCAGGTCTACGCGGCCGGACTTAATCCCATCGATAACATGATTCCCACCGGAAGCTTCAAACCCATCGTCAAACTTCAATTGCCGGCGACTATGGGCAGCGACCTCGCCGGCGTTGTCGTTGAGGTCGGGAGCCGGGTGACCCGGTTTAAAGTCGGTGACGCTGTATTTGCCAGCACCTTTGACCTCGGCGTTGGAGCGCTTGCCGAATACGCCGCTGTGCCGGAGCACGCGGCGGCGCATAAACCAGCGAACCTGGACTTTGTGCAGGCTGCGTCAATTCCAATGGTGGGGCTCACTTCGTGGCAGGCGTTCGTGGAACGCGCCAAGCTTCAGTCAGGCCAGAAGGTCTTTATTCCGGCAGGCGCTGGTGGTATCGGCACCTTTGCCATCCAGTTGGCGAAGCTATTGGGGGCAAAGGTCGCAACGACGACCAGCACCGGCAATGTGGAATTCGTGCGCAATCTCGGCGCGGACGAAGTGATCGACTATAAGAAGCAACAATTCGAAGAGCAACTGCGCGACTACGACGTCGTGCTTGGCACTTTGCGCGGCGGCGAACTGGAAAAGTCGCTGCAGGTCGTCAGGCCCGGCAGCCAGATCGTTTCCTTGATCGGGCCGCCGGATGCGGCATTCGCTCGACAGCGCGGAATGAACTTCCTGATGAGGTTCGTATTCGGTCTGCTGAGCGGGAAGATCATTCAAAAGGCAAAGCAGCGCGAGGCCAGCTATTCATTTCTGTTCGTGCATCCGGATGGCCAGCAATTGGCGAAGATTGGCGAACATCTTACGGCGTTGCGCCTGCATCCGGTGGTCGATAAGGTGTTTCCCTTTGCCCGGGCAAAGGATGGGCTTGCTTACCTTGAGGAGGGCAGGGCGAAAGGCAAGGTGGTTGTGCAACTGGTGAATGCCCACTCAGAAAGCTGACTGAGTCTGGGCGACTCATTGCTTATCGCGTAGCATGCATCCTTTCTATACTTTTAAGCGGCGCTGCACAGTCAGTCGTCATGAACAAACGCACATATATGATTCAAACAGCACCTCGCAAAGACAGGTTTTCCGGCGTGGCAGGCAGTGTGTTGAAGGTTGCGCCTGCCATCGCTATATGCCTGGTTCTTGCTTCATGCGACCAGCGGATCGATACCCGCACTTCCATTCCAGAGACCAAAATAGAACTAAAGCTGAATGGCTTGCGCGCGGTATTCCTGCTGCCTGAGGCATACAAGGCCGAAGGCAAAACCGGCAATCTGCTCGTCTTCCGCTTTAAGTATCCGCAGATGGGTCCGATTGGCTTAGGCGAAATGCCGCAGGCAGATGAAGTCAGCATGTTTATCGAACTGATCGAGCACGGTGGCAGCACGGAGCGCATGGTTGCCGAGGCCCTCGATCAATTCGACAGCACCCGCCCGGCCCGAGAATATCGCGCCGGCGAGGACGGACCTTACGCCCTGTACCGCCAGCACATTGGACGCGGCGCCACGCAGACTGAATCGACCACCTATGTCTTCACGGGCAAGGATGGCGCCTTGGTGGGGGTTAACGACCCCGGTCGTTGGTCCGGCAGCTATGAGGCGGTGCGCAGGATTGCGCCGAACTTGCAGGTCAAATACCTGATCGCCAAGCCGCTTGGACGCGACTTTATCGGCATCGATGAAGTGGTGACCGCTTTCATCAAGACGCATCGCCAAAACTAATGACGGGACCATTTCAAAGAAATGCCGATGCATTCAGAATTGCGTCAAGCAATCCGGGGAAACGATTGCACGAGGCCCAGGCGCACAGGATCGCTGAGGGCGTGAAGCACAGTGACTTACGACAGGCTTTCGCAAATCGATTCATGAATCAAGTTGCAGTCGTAACCGGTGGGTCCACCGGCATTGGATTAGCCATTGCCAAGGCGCTGCGGGCGGAAGCTGTCAGGCGCGTATATATCACGGGCAGGACCGCGAAGACGCTCGGCGAAGTGGTGGCTTCACTTGGGGGGGCGGCGCTGTGGGCGTGGTCTCCGATGTACAACGCCTCCAAAGCCGCAGTGCGCTCCTTCGCCCGCTCGTGGGCCAACGACCTGAAAGCGCGCAGGATTCGCGTCAATGCACTGAGTCTTGGTTTTACGCGCACGCCCATTGTGGAAAATGGTCTGAAAATGGATGAGGTCCAGATTGCGGCACTTCAAGACTATGCCGCCGGAGCAGTGCCCTTAGGCTACATGGCACAACCAGACGGAATTGCGACAGCGCCGTTGTTCCTGGCATCGCCGGACGCGCGCTATGTCAACGGCATCGAACTCACGGTCGATGGAGGCTTTTCTCAAGTTTGAATTCGGCCAGGAGACGTCGTTGCGTGCGACGGCCCAGCTTTACCCGTATGGCCCAGACCCAGGACTTGCGCGCGATACTGATTGGTATTAAAGTTTGCTGATTGGTAGAATTTCCGGCAAGCGTAAATGAAATCTGATTTCAAAGGAAACAAATCTGGCCTTCCGGCTAAGCTTTGCGCCGCTTGCGGTAGGGCCATGAGCTGGCGGCGCAAATGGGCCCAGTGCTGGGATGAGGTGAAGTATTGCTCTGAACGCTGCCGCCGGCAGCGTTGATCCCATGCGCACCGTCCTCTACTGTTTCCGCGACGATCTGCGTTTGCATGACAACCCGGCCTTGCTGGCCGCCTGCCAGCGGGCCGATCGCCTGCTACCGGTATGGCTTGCCCCGGCGCCGGCCGGTTCGGCCTGGGGATTTGCGCGGGTGGGCGAACGCCGCCGCGCCTTTCGCGCCCGTGCAGCCGCTGGGCTGGATGCCGCGCTGCGCTGGCTGGGCAGCCGCCTGATCGTCCGCGAGGGGACAATGGCGCAGACCCTGCCGCAGTTGGCTGAAGCCGTCAATGCGGCTGCTGTTTTCTGCGAGGACATGGCGATGCCTGAAGAGGTCGACGAACTCGATGCCCTGCGCAACAGTGGCTTGGAGGTCCACAGCCACTGGCAATCCACCCTGTTCGCGCCCGACGCGCTGCCGTGGAAGGCCCAGGACTTGCCGGACGTCTTTACTGTGTTTCGGCAAAATATCGAGCGCTCCGGGCTCGCGCCGCTCGCGGCCCGAGCAGTCGAGGCATTGCCCCCGCTGCCAGATGCCGCCAAGCACATGCCCAACCCTGAACTGCATGGTGCCAGTGTGCAGCCCGACCCGCGCTCCAGTTTTCCATTCCCCCATCCCGCCTTCCAGGGCGGCGAAGCTGCCGCGCTGGCGCATCTGGAGCAATACCTGATGCGGAACCTGCCGCACAGCTATAAAGATACCCGCAACGGGCTCCACGGCGTCGACTACTCCAGCAAGTTTTCGCCCTGGCTCGCCTGCGGTGCTCTTTCTGCACGCCATGTGGCACAGCGGCTGCGCGAGTTCGAAGCCGGGCAGGGCGCCAGCGAGGGCAGTTACTGGCTCTGGTTCGAGCTGCTTTGGCGCGACTACTTCAAGCTATTGCAGCTCAAATACGGCAAACGCCTATACCGCGCGGGAGGTCTGCCGGGCAAGGCGGCCCCGCCGCATGACGAGGAAGCGTTCCAGCGCTGGCGCGCGGGAGCTACCGGGCAGCCGCTGGTGGACGCCGGCATGCGCGAACTGGCGGCCACCGGCTACCTTGGCAATCGCATGCGCCAGATTGTGGCCGGCTACCTGGTCCACGATCTGCAATGCGATTGGCGCGCCGGCGCGGCGTGGTTCGAATCGGCGCTGATCGATTACGACTGCAGTCTTAACCACGGTAACTGGCTTTACATTGCCGGGCTGGGAACCGATCCGCGCGGCGGACGGCGCTTCAATTTGGAAAAGCAGGCTGCCGAGCACGATACCGATGGTGCTTACCGCGCGCTGTGGAGTGCCGCATGAGCCTCAAACTCAATCCGCGCAAACTCCTGTTGAGCAAGTGGACGGCGCTGCAACCGCAACACAAGGAAAAGCACTTCCTGGTGGTGCGCGTGTTGCAGCCTGAGGACCCGCAGGCTCCGGTCACCGAGGTGGAGCTGGAAGCGGTGCACAGCCGGCGCAGCCGCATCATTCCCTGGAAAACGCTGACCGACGCCGCAAATTGGCGGCAAGGTTGGCACTGAACTTTTTGAACAGAAAACGCAACTCCATGAGCACTTCCATCGCCATTATCGGTGCCGGCATTGCCGGCTTATCCTGTGCCTCCGCTCTGAGCGCGGCCGGACACAGCGTCGTAGTCTTCGACAAGGCTCGGGGGCCGGGCGGGCGCCTGTGTACGTGTCGCGGTGACGACTGGCAGGCCGATCACGGCGCGCAGTACTTTACCGCGCGCGACGCGCTATTCCAGCGGGAAGTGGCGCGCTGGGTCGACAGCGGCGCCGTCGCCGCCTGGCAGGTGACACCGGCAGTACTTGGAAGCGAGCGCAAGCCGTTGCCCGAGGCTCCCCTGCGCTACGTCGGTGTGCCCGGCATGTCCGCGCTCGGCAAAGCGCTGGCCACCGGGCTGGATGTGCGCACCGGACACACGATCCAGGAACCGATTCGTGGGGCGGATGGCTGGCACTTAAGCAGTGTCGAACACGGTGCGCTTGGTGGTGCCTTCAGCCAGGTGATAGTGGCTGCCCCGGCACCGCAGGCGGCCGTCCTGTTGGCGCAGGCCGCTCCTGCACTGTCCACCCTGGCCGCAGCGCAAAGCATGGAACCCTGCTGGACGGTGGTAGCACAGTCGGCGGAGCCGGCGCAGTTTGGATTCGGTGCGGCATTCGTTAATGCCGGTCCGCTACGCTGGATGGCCCGCAACAACAGCAAACCAGGCCGCAGTGGGCAGGACTGTTGGGTGCTGCAAGCGAATGCGCAATGGAGCGCCGAACATATCGAGCATGACGCCGCCGATGTTGCGGCGGCCCTGCTCAGCGCGTTTCGCAAGCTGGGCGGGCCGGCGGCAGTTGCGGTTCGTACCCACCGCTGGCGCTACGCAAACTGCGAGACAGAGCAAATCGGCAGCGCGTGGGACGCAGAACTGGGCATAGGGCTGTGCGGCGACTGGTTGCAAGGCGGCAGGGTCGAAGGCGCCTGGCTCAGCGGCCGCGCTCTGGCCCATCGGATGCTGGAGTGCGAACTAGCAATGCGCAGTCCCTCCAGGCCCGATAGGCGTTAGCGGAGCCGCTTGTACATCCTGTCTTTGTAAATTTTTACACTGGCCATATCCACGTGTACGGATCCATTTGCCCGGCAGAGAGGGCGACATCGGGACCCGCCAGCACGGAAATCTGAATACCTGCGGGACTGTTCCCGCTGGGGCTGAAAATGGCAGACACCACAATGCCTATGCCCGCCTGCACGCTTAAATGGCAGGCATAAGATTCTCCCGCAAGGCCTTCAACGGTAGGGCAGCGCCAAGCCGCGACAACCGATCCCAGCGACGCGCCAACGCTGACATCCCAGCCCCGGGCCACCGTCAGATAGTGCGCCACTTTTTCTCCCAGCATTTTGTTCGGCTGGACGCGGTGTACCGCGCCACCCTCAATTGAACCGGCATAAAAGATTCCCGCATTGGCTGTGCCGCCGATGGTGACGAACTTGGTCGGGAAGTCGCATTTTTCCAGCTGCTGAAGTAGGACCGGCAGTAGTAGCTCGTAGCTGCCGGCAGCGTCCTTGCAGACCTCGATAATGCCGGCGCCAAAGGTATCTAGCCAGGCCTGGGCCAGTTTCCACTCGCGTGCCATCTTGGTCGGGGAAGCGTCGGGAAGTGCATTGATCAAAGTGGTTTCTTTGACGACGCGTCTATTACTGAATGGTTCGCCGCCGAAATCCGCCTTCCACAGCAATCCGGTCTTCGGGTCCTTGATGGTAATCCATTCAGGTTTCCATTCATCAGTCCCGTCAAGCGTCAAATCAATATGGGTAATGGGGCCGTTCAATTCGCCGTCGACTTCGTACACACCGATGCTACCCGGTTGGAAGTCGTTGCCGGAGTTATCCAGTTCGATCTCGCCATGCCCTGGGACACCGCTTTGGCCGTTGGGGCCATAGAAATAGATGAACACGCTTGAATCGGTGCCCGCATAGGTGACATCCTTTGTTTTCACGCTGACTGTGTACGTTGTCAAACTTTCTTTCTCCGGTTAGTTGCGGAACGATTCGTTCGCCACCCCAGGGAAAAATGACATCGCAAAAGTGTGTCAAAGCGGGGCTGATTTATTGTACTTTTATCATCCCCAAAGGAGTCTCTCGAAAAGTCACCAGGACAAATCCATGGCTTCTGGCGCCGAGCAATTAAGACGTTTCTTGACGTTCGCTAGGGACCAGTTCCAGTGGCCGTGGGCTGGCCAGCACCTTGTCGATGCGCAAGCCATCCAGGTCAACGACCTCAAACTCCCATCCCTGCCAGGAGCAGGTATCGCCGGTGCGCGGGATATTGCCCAGCAAGAGCATCAGCATGCCGCTCAAGGTGTTGTAGCGGCCGCGCTCCTCCTCCGGCACATTCTGCATGCCTAGCCGGTCCTTCAGTTCGGGAATCGGGATCAGTCCATCCAGCAGCCACGAACCGTCGTTGCGGGCGACAGCCCAGGCGTCTTCCGGATGCGGTGTTTTGAATTCGCCGGTGATCGCTTCCAGCACGTCCTGCAAGGTGACGATACCGAGGACTTCACCATACTCATCAACGATAAAGGCCAGGTGGGCGCCGGATTGCTTGAAGTGCTCTAACAGCTCCATGCCGGTCAGGCTTTCAGGGACGAAGACCGGTTGTTGCAGTTGCGCCGCCAGGTCCAGCGTGCCGCCGCTCAGGGATTGCCCCAGCATCTGGCGCGCACTGGCGACGCCGACCACATTGCGCCAGCCGCCTTTCAACACGGGGAAGCGTGAGTGCTGGCACTGGTTGAAGCGCGCCATATTGACGCTCAGCTCTTCTTCGACGTCGAAATAGATCACGTCGCCGCGCGGGATCATGAAGGAGGCGATCTGGCGGTCGTCCAGCCGGAATACATTGCGCACCATCTGGTGCTCCTGCTCCTCGATGACACCGGAGTCGGAGCCTTCTTCCAGCATCAGGTGCAGTTCTTCTTCGGTGATCGCTTGCGGGCCGGTCTGGCGCACGCCCATGATGCGCAGCACGAGCTGCGTGGAGCCCGAGAGCAGCCGCACGAATGGCTTGGCGATGCCTGCCAACAGCAGCATGGGACGGGACACCAGGCGCGCCAGTGGTTCCGGGTTAAGCTGGCCCAGGCGTTTGGGCACTAGTTCGCCCACGACGATGGAGAAGTAGGTGATGGTGATGACGACCAGTACCGTGGCAAAGTTATCGGACCATGCGCTTGGTACGCCCAGCGAGATCAGCCACTGCGCGAATGGCCGCGCCAGGGTGGCCTCGCCGACGATACCGTTCAGGACACCGATCGAGGTAATGCCGATCTGCACGGTGGAGAGGAATTTGTTGGGGTCTTCGCCCAGTTGCAGCGCCGCCTGTGCGGCGTGGTCGCCGCTTTCAGCAAGTTTGCTGAGACGCGCTTTGCGCGCGGTCATCAGCGCGACTTCCGACATGGCGAACAGGCCGTTCAAGAGAATCAGGCCGAAAAGAATGGCAATTTCCATTGAGGTCCCCTTAAACGCCCGAACCAGCGCGCAGCAAGGCGCTCATGGCAGGATTGGTGGCGTGCGGGGTGATGCTGGCAGAACTGCAGCGGGGTGACGGATACATATACCGTGTGGAAGTTGAGAAGAGGCTATTGTAGCGGACTTCGCGAAAGCAACCCTGCGCTGGCGCTCCTGCCTGTGGTCAGGAGCGCCAGGGCTGAGGGTCAGAACTTGTACTGCAGGTGCGCGAACATTGAGCGCCCGCGTGGGTCGCCATAGGTCGGGTCCCAGGTCACTTCGAAGTAGCGCGACTGGTTGGTGAACGGCGGCGCGGTGTCGAATACATTGATCACGCCGGCGCGCAGCTTCAGGTTTTTGGTGAACGCATAGCTGCCCGTCAGGTCCCACAGCGAATACGCTTTCACATCGCGGTCGTTCCAGCCGGGATCGGCCAGCCCCGGAATATTCTGGTCTTCGTAGCTGGAGAAGAAGATGTGGCCCAGGCTCACGCTAAGCGGTCCCCGGTCCCAGTCGAAATTCAGCTTGTGGCGCCAGCGTTGCACAGCCTTGTCGTCGCGGAACACGCCCAGGCCGTCCGCCATCGGCGAATTCGGGTCGGACTGGAACTTGTATTTGGTGATCAGCGTGCCGTTCAGGCTGGCGCTGAAGCGGCCCATCGACGTGGCATCACCGCGCCAGTTCAGTGCAATGTCGAGACCGGAGGTGTTGAGCTTGCCGCGATTCTCTTTCTTGAACTGCAGGAAGGAGATGGCGCCATCTTCATCGCGCACCACGATTTCCGGATCGTTGTAATAGATCGGGTTGTCAAACACGGTTTGCTCACCGATTTCCGAAATGATGTCGGATTTGCGAATCACCCAGAAGTCCAGGCTGGCGTTCCAGTTCTTGTTCGGTTCCAGCACCACGCCGGCCGAAAACTGCTTGGACTTTTCCGGCTTGAGTTGCGGGTTGCCATAGCGGTCCAGGTCGAACTGGGCGACTTCGCCGGAGACCGGGTCTTTCACGAAGCTGGCCGTGGTGCCGGAGCGCACCGGCAGGAACAGTTCCGAAATCGACGGTGCGCGGAAACCGGTGCCGTATGAGGCGCGGCCCAGAATTTCCTTGCTTGGACGGTAGCTGAGCGCGACTTTCGGATTGGTGGTGGTCAGTTTAGGCGTGGTGACTTTGGTCAGCGGATCGTGCACGCCTTTATAGCGGTCGTGGCGAATGGCGAACTGGGCTTCCCATTCCTTGCTGAATGGTGCGTTGATCTCGGTGTAGAAGCCGGCGATGTCGCGCGAGTTGGACGAGTCGGCCAGCAATTCGTCGGAACTGGCACGGTCGCCCTGCACGTCGTTGGTGCGCAGTGCGTCGGTGGCGCTGAACTCCGTCTTCTCGCGGCGGAACTCGGCGCCTACCGCCAACATGGCATCGCCGCCGCCCAGCGCCATCAGCTTGCGGGTCAGCTTGCCATCGACGCTGTCGCTGGTGCCTTTGGCTATACGCGCGGCATCACGGATCTTGATCGAGTCCATGAACTTGCGACCGGCGTCACTGGTGGCCACGACAAAGGGGTTGTATGCGCCACTGGCAATGCCAGCCAGCATCTTGCTGCGCGAGACCCAGCCGTCGATATCCAGGTCGGTGGCCTTGTTCACGCTGTGGTTGAAGGCCGTATCGTATTCCCAATCGCCCACCTTGCCGGTGGCACCCAGCACCAGGCGCGATGCCTTGCTGGTGACTTCCGAGGTGCGACGGCCCGCGTCGGACAAGCGGAAGCGGAAGTTGACCGGGGTGGTGATGCCGGTCTTGGCTTGCAGGTCGGCTGGCAGGAATATGCCGGTGCTGGTGCCGTTGATGCTGCCGGAGGTGGCGGGCGAGGCGGCATAGTTGGTCTTGGATTTGCTCAGCAAAACTTCGGCAAACACTTGATGGTCCTCAGCCACCTGGACGGTGGCGCGGCCGATAAAGCTCTGCTTCTTGGAGTCGGGATAGACCTCGGAGTCGCCCATATAGTTGAAGTTGCAGCCTTCTGTACCGCCGGGGCCAAGCGGGCGCACCACGTTCGGGCTGCCATTCACGCAGGAGTCCTTGCCCAGGTTGACGCGCCGGGCCGGCGATGGCACCCAGGTGCCACCCGGCCCCGAGCCCTTCAGGTAGCCCGATTGGTTCAGGGTCGCCAGTTGGGCGGAGGTCAGGTCGACGTTGGCCGGGAAGGAATAGCTCGATAGCTGCGGCGACAGGCGGTCGGGCAGGCTGTACTCCTGCATGAACTTGCGCTGCGAGCTGGCCAGGCGATCCGTTTCCTGAATATCCAGCGCGCCGAACAGGTTATAGCGGTCGGTGCTCACCGACCCGATACCGCCGGACAGCGTGGCCGATTTCTTGCCGCCACCACCTTCGTCCGTGCGCAGCGCGTAGACGCTGGCCTCGCCGCCCTGGTAGTCCTTGCGGGTGATGAAGTTGATGACGCCACCCATGGCATCGGTGCCATAAATCGCCGAGGCGCCGTCTTTAAGCACTTCCACGTGCTGGATGGCGCCGGCCGGAATGTTGTTCAGGTCGACGCCGGAGTTGTCGCCCGGGCTGGCGAAGTTGGCCATGCGGCGGCCGTTCAGCAGCACCAGTGTGCTGGATACCCCAAGACCGCGCAGGTTGGCGCCGTTAAAGCCGCGCTGGCCCCCCATCACATCGCTGACGCTGGCGCCATCGGTCAGGCCGCCCACGTTCGAGGAAATCTTTTGCAGCAGTTCGGCGGCGGTAGTCACCCCGGCTTTCTCGATATCTTCGCGCTTGATGATTTCGACCGGCAACGCCGCCTCACCTTCGATGCGCTTGATGCTCGAGCCGGTAATCTCCACGCGCGGCATGGTTTGCGCGTATGCGCCCAGGCTCATGCTGCCAAGTGCGAGTAGCACCGCATGGGCGCAGTGGGTGCGGCGGATTGCCGATGCCTTGTGCTTGCCAGGTAATTTCATGCGCTAAGTCCTCTCGAGTGGGTATTCATACGCAAGCGTCTATGCCGCTGCGGGGTTGTTTTGGAACTGTTTCAGTGTATGCAAGTTTGTGCCGCTAGCGCGCGCCGGAACTTGCATGTTGCGGCCAAATGTTGCGGACTTTCCACAATAGGCCCGGTGTCTGGCAACATAGAGGGCAATTCCATGCTGAAAAAGGGGCAGGCTCGTGAAATTCGTGTCGATTTTCCTGTTTTATGCGCTGGCTTCCAGCGCCTTTGCTGCAGAGCGTGCGCCGTCACTGGCATTCCAGCCGGTCGCCGGCACCGTGATTCCGATGGGCGGCGCGGTGCGCAACGACAATGAAGCGGTGCGGCAGCGGCTGGTACAGCTCGCCGGCGGTTCGGCGGCACGCTATGTGGTCATTCCCAGTGCCTCCGCCAATCCCGAAAAATCGGGCGGGGATGCGGTTGAGCAGTTGCGCCGCCGTGGCGCGCAGGCGGAGCTGCTGAAGATTGCGCCGCGTTGGCCGGGGGAGACGCTGGAGTCGGCGCGCCGGGCAGCAGCCGACCCGGCCAATGTGGCCAGGATCGCCGCCGCTACGGGCGTGTTCTTTACCGGTGGTGCGCAGGAGTACACGGCCGATGTGCTGAATCCGCAAGGGGTGGCCTCGCCGGTGTTGCAGGCGGTGCGCGAGCTACAGGCGCGCGGTGGGGTCGTGGCCGGCAGCAGCGCCGGGGCGGCCATCATGAGCAGCACCATGTTCCGCGACGCGATGAATCCGGTGCAGGTGATGAAGGGCGTCATGCGCGAGGGGAAAGAGATCGACCGGGGGCTGGGCTTTGTCGGCGAGCAGTTGTTCATTGACCAGCACTTCCTCAAACGGGGCCGGGTGGGGCGCATGTTGGCGCTGATGCTGGCCAAGGGTTACAAGGTGGGGCTTGGGGTGGACGAAAATACCGCCGCCATTATCCAGGGAAGCGAAATCGAGATCGTTGGCGGCAGTGGTGCGCTCTTGCTGGATTTGCGCCAGGCGACGCAGGAGGCGGGGCCGGTGAATGTGCGCAATGTGCGGATTTCCTATCTGGATAATGGCGATCGCTATGACCTGGCCACATTGCAGGGGAGGGTATTGGCGGCCAAGCAGGCGCGGGGCGAACTCAAGTTCCGCCAGCCGGGCTTTGTGCCGGACCTGGAATTCGTCCGTCCCGCCTTTACCGACATCCTGGGCGAGAACACCATCCTGCGTGCGCTGACACAACTGGTGGATGGCCCGCGCGACCATGTGCGCGGCATCGCCTTCGACCTTGAGCAGTTGCCGGATGCGCCGGTCGCCGATCCCGCCCCCGAGCTGGGTTTCGAGTTTATGCTGCGGCGGGATGAACGAACCCGTGGCTGGGATAGTGCCGGGCTGGATGATCACGACTATTCGATCTTCGACGCGCGCCTCGACGTGCGGCCGGTGCGCCTGAAAACGCCGTTTTATCAAGCCTGGTGAAGGAAGTCACCAATGGCATTTTTTTAGGAGAAGTTGTGACAGAGAAGGCTTCAATTGTATGGGTCGATTACATGCGGGTAATTGCCACCCTTGGCGTGGTATTACTGCATTCAGCCGCACCGCTGCTGTACAAGTTCAATGAACTCCCGCCGGGGTATTGGTGGTACGGAAACCTGTACGACTCGATGGTAAGGATGTGTGTTCCCTTGTTCTTTATGATTTCTGGCTGTCTCCTGCTAGGCAAGCAGGAGCCGTTGCTGGATTTCTTTAAGAAGCGCGTTAACAAGGTAGTGGTTCCGCTTTTGGCATGGTCGCTGCTTTACATCTTCTGGAAGGCCTATGTTGAGGAAACGGATGGCCTTTCCTTTTATTCGTTCTATAGCATCGCCCTGAGTCCCGCCTACTACCACCTCTGGTTTCTGTACGCGATTATCGGCGTTTACCTTTATCTGCCAATATTGAGGCTTGTGGTCGCCCATTCCGGCCAAACGCTGTTGAACTACTACTTGCTTTTATGGTTCGTCGCGGTTGCGGTCATTCCGTTTGGCGAAAAAATTTCCAAAATTGGAAGCAAGATAGACCTGTTGTCGATCTCGGGTTTTAGCGGATTTCTCGTTTTTGGATACTGCCTCGCGAAACTGAAGATCAGCAGGGGACGCGCGCTTGTCGCAGGTATGGTGTTTCTGGCAATGGTGGCGCTTACTGCCTGCGGCACTTACCAGTTAACGTCAATGAACAAAGGACAGCTAGTCGACTATTTGTACGGCTACCTTGCGCCGAACGTCATTGTGATGGCAGCCTCGTTCTTTATCGTGGCGAAGTACGCAATCTGTGAGACCCGGCTCTTCTCTACGCCGTCAGCAGAAAAGGTGATCGGTTCACTTTCCTCTGCGAGTTTTGGCATTTACCTGATACATGCTGCGCTTTTATCAGTACTTAACAGCGGTGCCCTGGGCTTCGTACTGAACGGTGCTTCGATTCATCCGGTCTTAAGCGTACCAGCCACTGCGATACTGGCGTTCATGCTCTCGTACATGGTAATTCTTGCGATCAGAGGCGTTCCGCTACTGCGAAAAATCGCCCCGTAAAGGCAGGATAGCGGGGGCCGACGCTGCACCCGCCGGGCCTGTGCCAAATAGCGTCAGTGTGGTTCGTGGCTTGACTGTTTTCCGGGCGGATGCATGATAAATCGGCATAGTCCGGCCACAGCGTTTCCAACCCGATGCAAAGTTACTACTTTATGTGTTCGGGAGGAAAAGAAATGATCAGCCAGACATGTTTCGACAACCTGGAAGCGATCAATATCGGCGCTATCTTGACCATGTTCGATGCCCTGAATGACATCGCGTTCTTTGTGAAAGACAGGGAGGGCCGCTACTTCGGCATCAACCACACCATGGTGCGCCGCTGCGGGGCGCGGGAGAAGGAGGAGGTGATTGGCAAGACGGCGCTGGAGCTGTTCCCGCGCGCGCTGGCCGAAACCTATTTCGCCCAGGACCGCAAGGTGATCGAAAGCGGGGCTGCCATCGACAAGCATCTCGAACTGCATATCTATCCAGGGCGCAGCCGTGGTTGGTGCATCACGAGGAAGGTCCCGCTGCAGGATAGGGAAGGCCGGATCATTGGCCTGATCGGCACTTCGCGCGATCTTGGCATGCCGGATGATGTCAATCCCGCATACCGGCAGATCGCGCATATCGCGGACTACCTTCGCGAAAACTACCAGCACAATGTGTGTCTCAAGGAGTTGGCGGAGCAGGCGGGTCTATCGCTCTCGCAGGTGGAGCGCTTGTTCCAGAAGGTGTTCCATCATTCGCCGCGCCAAATGCTGGTGCAATGCCGGCTGGCGGCGGCCAGGGCCATCATCGAAAAGAAGCCGGATACCAGGATTGCGGATATCGCATACGAATGCGGCTATACGGACCACAGCGCATTTAGCCGGCAGTTCAAATCGGTGGTCGGC
Source organism: Massilia sp. SR12 (assembly GCA_046523935.1). GTDB lineage: Bacteria > Pseudomonadota > Gammaproteobacteria > Burkholderiales > Burkholderiaceae_D > Rugamonas. Next base: position 931,522 of record CP159586.1, read on the forward strand.
ATGAGTCCGACCGAATACGGTGCCCAGGTGGCGATGGGCAGCGCCTGAAAAAGGGGGGCAGCCGTGACAGGCTGCCCCGCAGTCTTACTTCAAACGGTCCCAGAGGAAGCTGTAGACCATGCCGTTCAGGCGGGCCTGCTGCTCGCCGTTCACGGCGCCGCCATGGCCGCCATCCATATTCTCCCAATACAGAACCTGGTGGCCTTGCTCCTGCATGCGGGCGACCATCTTGCGCGCATGGGCCGGGTGAACGCGGTCATCCCTGGTCGAACTGGTGAAGAACACGGGCGGATACTTGCGCGTCTTGTCCAGCAAGTGATACGGCGAATAGCGCGAGATGTAGTCCCATTCTTCGGGGCGATCCGGGTCGCCATACTCGTCGATCCAGGAGGCGCCGGCCAGCATCAGGTGGTAGCGCTTCATGTCCGCCAGCGGCACCTGGCTGACGACCGCGTTGAACAGTTCCGGGCGCTGCAGCGCGGCGACCGAGACCAGCATGCCGCCCAGGCTACCGCCCATGATGCCGAGATGCTGCGGCGACGTGACCTTGCGCGCAATCAGGTCTTCGGCGACGGCAATGAAGTCGTCGTAGGAGACCTGGCGTTTCTCCTTCAGCGCAGCGGCGTGCCAGCGCGGTCCGAACTCGCCGCCGCCGCGAATGTTCGACAGCACGTAGACCCCGCCTTGTTCCAGCCACGCCCGGCCCAGGGTGCCGCTGTAGGAAGGCTTCATGGAAATCTCAAAGCCGCCATAGCCGTACAACAGGGTTGGATTGCTGCCGTCGTACTTCAGGTCCTTGCGCATGACGACGAAGTACGGAATGCGGGTGCCGTCCCTGGCCTGGGTGAAGTGCTGCTCCACCTTGAGGCCTGAGGTATCAAAGAAGGCCGGCTGCGCCTTCAATGGCTGGCGTTCGTCGCTGCCCACCTGGCCCAGGTGCAGCGAGGTCGGGGTCAGGAAGTCGTTCAACGTCACGAAGTAGTCGTCCGATTCCAGGTAGTCGAGCGAGGTTATCGAGACGTTGGCGAAGGCCGGAGTCGATACCGTGCGCTGTTCCCATTTGCCCTTTTGCTTGCGCAGTTCGTGCACCTGGCTGCGGACATTGACCATCTCGGTCAGCAGGATGGCGCTCTTGGTGGTGGTGACCGCTTGCAGCGAACGGGTGGCATCGGGCTTGTACAGCACGTCGAAGTTACGCTTGCCAGCCATGAAGCCGGCAAAGTCGATGGACAGCAGCGCGCCTTGCGGGTAAAGGCTGTTGCCGGCCTTCCAATCCGCGCGCAGGCGGATCAGGAGCTGGTCCTTGAAGGTGAAGGCGGTGGCGCTGTTCGGCTTATCCAGCTTGACCAGCTTCCCCTTATGGCGCACGTGCAACTCGTTGGTGAAGAAGGAGGTGTAGCGCAGGACGAACTCGCGGTTGAATCCGGGATATTGGTCGGCGTAGCCGGATGCACTGATATCGCCCAGTTGCCCTTCGAATACTGGTTTCGCAGCCGGCAAAGGTGTGCCGCGCTTCCATTCCTTGACAATGCGCGGGTAGCCGGAACTGGTGAGCGAGCCGGGACCGAAGTCGGTGGCCACCAGCAGGCGGTCGCGGCTTACCCAGTTGACCTCACTTTTCGCCTCGGGCAGGAAGAAGCCGTCGGCGACGAACTGCAGGCTGCCGGTGTCGAACTCGCGCACGACGTGCGCATCGCCGCCGCCGCGCGTGAGCGAGAACAGGCAGCGCTCGGCTTTCGGCTTGAGGCAGTCCATGCCGTGCCATACCCAGTTTTCCTTCTCGTCGCGCGCCAGGCGATCGACGTCCAGCACCACTTCCCACTGCGGTGCGTCGGTCTTGTAGCCTTCCAGCGTGGTGCGGCGCAGGACGCCGCGTGGGCGTTCGGCATCCTTCCAGAAGTTATAGACGTACTTGCCTTGCTTCTCGACGAAAGGAATACGCTCGCGCGAGTCCAGCACTTCGCGGATTTTGTCGGTGGTCTGGCGGATGCCTGGCAGGGCGTCCAACTGGCTGGTGGTTGTGCTATTCCGTTGCTTAACCCAGTCCAGCGCCCGTGCGGAACTGACTTCCTCCAGCCAGAGATAGGGATCGGCGTCCTGTGCCTGCGCGCTAGCGCAGAACAGGAGCGCGGCAGCCGTCGTCAGGCCGAATGTCCTGATGTTAGTCATGTCGCGCTTCCTTCTTTAGAACTTGTGTTCAACAGTCAGCATGACGGTGCGCGAGCGCAGCGGCAGGGAGCTGCCCGGGAACAGCTTGACCGGGTCCTTGCGGTCGAACAGGTTGAACACGTTCGCCGACAGGCTGGTGCCAGTGCCGAGCGCATAGCGGGTCCACAGGTCCACCGTCGTATCCGAGGCGATACGGCATTCGTCCTTGTTCACGCCACGGTCTTCGCAACCCTCGATGCTGCTGGTGGAATCGAGTTGGCCCCAGGCGAGCTTGGTGGAGTTGGTGTAGTTCGCGCGCAGGCCGGCGACGAGCGGGCCGCGTTCCCACGACATCTTGGCTACCGCGCGGGTGCGCGGCACGCCGCGATAACCGACATAGTTCTCGGTGTAGGTCTTGGCGAAGCTATCCCACTGCTGGTACTTGAACTGGTGGTTCAGTTCCATGCCCAGGTTCAAGGTGCCCGATTCGCCCAGGTTCCAGCGCGCCTTGGCATCCAGGTCGATACCGGAAACGCGCGATTTGCCGTAGTTCTCATACTGCGCGGCGATGGTTTTGATCGGGCCGGTCGGGAATCCGACCGACTTGCCCGACAGCTCAAAGGCGCGGCGGGCGATATCCAAGTCCTGCGAGGTCAGCGGGTCGCGTTCCACCAGGTTTGCCAGCCTGTCTTCATTGGCCAGCACCTGGTCTACACTCTTGACCGCGATTTCGTCGCGGCGCTTGATGTTGTAGTAGTCGATGGTGAAGCTCAACGCGCGGATCGGCTGGAGCACCAGGCCTGCAGTGAAGCTGTTGGTGTATTCCGGCTTCAGGTCCGGATTCGGGGTGACAGCCGACGGGAAGCTGACCGAGCACCCGAGGCCATAGGCGGTAAGGGCCAGGTTTTTGTCCGCCGCATTGCCGGTGTTGAGGATGTTGCGCAGTTCGGTCGCCGCCGCGCAGCGTTTCGGATCGTTGTAGCCGTTGTTGAACCAGGATGCGCCGCCGTTGCCGGTCTCCGGCAAGCTAGGCGCGCGGAAGCCCTGCGAGGCGGTACCGCGCAGCATCAGCATGTCGTTCACGGTGTAGCGCAGGCCGAGCTTCGGCACCACGGCGCCGGCCTGGCCGATCACCTTGTCGCCACGGATCGCAAAGCTGGCTTCCAGCTGCTTGGTGAAGGGCGCGGCGAGTTCCACGAAGGCGGCTGCCACTTTACGCGAGCCATCGATTTTCACGCCGCTGAACTGGACGATGCGGGCTGCCAGCACGTTGTCGCTGCTTTGGTGCTCAAACTTCTCGTGGCGCAGGTCAACGCCGGTGGCAATCTGCAGTGGCCCGCCGCCCAGCATGAACAGTTCGCGGTTCGCCTTGAAGTCGGCAAAGGTCTGGCGGTATTCGCCATTGGAGCCAAATTCCGGGAACATCTTCTCCAGCAATGCGCGGTCATTCTTCTGGCCGAACTTGTAGGCGCCGCTGACGATGGCGTCGTAGTAGCCGTAGCGGTCGCGGTACAAGTGCTGGCGTTGGTGGGCTTTGGAACCCATGTGGCCGAGCGCGCCATCCCACTCCCAGCCGAAGCTTTCGCCTTGCAGGCCGGCCATGGCGCGGAACTGCTCGGAGGAGCCGACGTTTTTGAACATGTCGCGCTCATCGGTGAAGCGGTAGTTCAGGCCGATAGGGAAGTCATACGGATTGCTCGGGTGGCCGACCGGCAGTTGCGGGTCGGTGAAGTACTGCATCTTGCCGCTGATCGAGTCGTACCAGGACAGTGGAACGCCGTTGACGTTGCTGCGCGGTGGCGCGGTGTTGTAGTTGTTGCGCGTTTTGGCCAGTTGCAGCTCGGCGTAGGCAGTCATGTCGCCGCCCAGTTTGAGGCGGCCCGAGCTCAGGAAGGTGACGCGCTCCGCTGGTGCGCGCGCCAGGGTGTCCTGCCAGTAGTCGTAGAAGCACAGGCCGCCGCGCAGGTTCTCTGGCGCGCAGCCTGGCGCTGCCACGTTGATCGACTTGCCGGCCAGCGCCGGATCGCGGTAGTTCGCCGGGTAGCGTCCCACATAGTTGCCGGGAACGGAACCGGTGGAGGTCGCGTCGCGGTCCGGGTTCATGCGGATATACCAGTCCGGCAGCAGGGAGCGCACGTCGCGATCGGTGAATTTACCGCGCGAGTAGACTTCCAGGTGGGCGAAGGCGTTGTAGCCATCGGTCGCCAGGTCGCCCATGCCGCCAATGATCGATGCCTTGCGCTCGCGATCGAGGAAGGAGCGCTTCATGGATTGCTGCGCCGAGGCTTTGACGCCAATGCCGCGATAGTTTTTGCGCGTGATGATGTTGACGACGCCGGCCACCGCGTCGGAACCGTAGATGGCGGAAGCGCCGTCCTTGAGGATCTCTACGCGCTCAATGACGTCGCTGGGAATGGAGTCGATGTTGACGAAGTTGGACTGGAGCCCGTCCGCGAAGCCATACGAGGAGAGGCGGCGGCCGTTCAGCAAGACCAGGGTGGCGCCGGTGCCGAGGTTGCGCAGGGAGACGCCGGTGGCGCCGCTGGCCCAGGAATTGGTGCCGCCCAGGTCACTGATCGCGCCGCGATCGTTGCTGGTCAGGTTGTCCAGGATTTGCGCCACAGTCTGCGCGCCGCTTTGTTCGATTTCCTGGCGCGACAGGACCTGCACCGGCGATGCCGTTTCCTGGTCCACGCGCTTGATGTTCGAGCCCGTCACCACAACGCGCTGGACGTTCTTGTCTTCCGTCGCTTGCGCCAGGGCGATCCCCGGGAAGGCGGCGACGAGGGATGCGACCAGGACGGTGTGCTTCAACTTATTACTGTGCTTCACTTATGTCTCCTTGTTCTTCATGGACGATTTGATCGTTCTACATGTCTGGTCAAGGATACTTTCGTGTGGCTATGCAGTCTTGTGCGTTTTCCGGACTGATCACGCTGAAAATGGCACATCGCCGCAGGCGTTCGGCGCGGTCATGATTTGCATGAGATGCCCGTCCGCAGCCTCCATGCACAAACCCCGGCCGCTGACGTTGCGGCAGATGCGGCCCGCAGTTTGCCTGTCGGGGCCGGACCAGTACGCGAGACTGGCAGCATCGATGTGCGCCAGGACCAGGTCGAACTCGTCCTCGGATAGCAGGAAGACGGCATGGCGCGAGGGGCCTTCGACCAGCAGCATTGAGCCAAGTTGCGATGGATCGGACAGGCCAAGGATGGTGGCAAGCAGAACCGCCGCCTGGTGCGTGTCGCCGGACATGACGATGGTGTGGTTGAATCGAACGCCCACGGGAGCTCCTGATGAATGCGTGCGGCAGGCACGCGACAGCAAGAGTCTAAAACCTCAAGTATTATTGAGGTCAAGGAGGAAAGCGTTTATGCACGAACAAGCAGAATTCCCGGCCAACCTGTCGGTTGGAGACGTGGCGCGACGCAGCGGCGTGGCGGTATCGACGCTGCATTTTTACGAGACGAAAGGCTTGATCAGCAGTTTTCGCACGCAGGGGAACCAGCGCCGCTATACGCGTGATGTGCTGCGGCGCGTGGCGTTTATCCGCGTCGCGCAGCGGGTGGGCATAGCGCTCGCCGAGATCCAGGCGGCGCTCGCCACCTTGCCCGCGACGGCAGCCCCCAGTCGCGCCGATTGGGAGCGCCTCTCCGCCACGTGGCGCGCGGAGTTGGATGAACGCATCGCACAGTTGCGCAAGCTGCGCGACACGCTGGACGATTGCATAGGCTGCGGATGCCTGTCTATCGACCGTTGCCGGTTGCGGAACCCGGGCGACAAATTATCGGAAAAGGGCGCAGGCCCGCACCGGCTGCTGGTTCGCGGCCAGACGGATTAAATAGGAGATGGCATGAAGACATATCACGGTAGTTGTCATTGCGGCGCGGTGAAATTCGAAGCGGATATCGACTTGAGCAAGGGCACGCTGCGCTGCAACTGCTCGATCTGCACCAAGGTGCGCTATTGGCCGGCGATAGTCCAGCCGTCCGCGTTTCGGCTGATCTCTGGTGCTGACGATCTGGCGCTTTACCAGTTCCTCACCAAGACGGACCAACACCTGTTTTGCCGCCATTGCGGGGTGCGTTCGTTTGGCAAAGGGCGGTCGCCGCGCTGGGGCGAGTTCTATTCGGTGAATGTCACCTGCCTGGACGACGTGAGCACCGAGGAGCTGGTGAATGCGCCGATCACCTACCTCGATGGGCGGAACGACAACTGGGAAGTGCCACCGGACGAAGTGCGGCATCTTTAGCGTTTTGTTCGCCTGGCGTTCCCGAAGCCCGCGTCGGCGGCGCGCTTCTGCATGCCGCGATGCAGCGTGAAGTCGTCTACCAGGCGTTGGGTTGGGATGCCTCATAGTTTTTGAGGTTATCGGAACTGATTGTCAGTGGCAATTTGCCCGAGGCTGAGGAAAACGGTGAGTCCCCCGCTTTAAACACAATGTGCTGCGACAGCCAATCCCTATGATGCTTGCTCACTTCCACCGGCTCGGTCGCGCTGAAAGCATTCACGTTCCGGATTGGCAGCATGGTGGGTTTGAACTTCCTCCTTAACGCCTCAGTGTCCAAGGGGACTGCGGAATCGAACTCAACGCAGTAACGACTCGGCGCCTGTTTCTCGACGCCGCCGCCGAAGGCGCACACCTTGTAGTGTTGCGGCACATCGGTCTTATACAGCGCCAACAGGTACTGGCGGCTCGCATCCATATCCCCTACGCCGAGAAGGTCGTTTGGTTCGGGCGCGCCGAGGGCAATTTCATGCACGCTCTCATCGCGATAGTCCACCCAGAATCCGCCGTGAAGCGAAACATGGAGGGCGGGGTAAACGATGCCGGGCAAGCGGAAGTGCAGAAGGTGCCGGCTGTAATTGTCCGCCACACATGTATGCCCTTTGCTGGTGCCGAGACGCGACAAGGTCGCACCGTCTACCCGCATGCACCCGGCGCGCGGGATCATCCGTAGCGTCGACGCTTTAGAGACCTCCACCAACACTGATCCGTCGTTCGTGCTGTAAAGGGTGGTGAGAAAGCGCTTGCTCTTCGGCAGCATCAGCAATGTGGATGGCGTTGGGTCGTACCAGATGCCGAGATGTTTTTTGTAGTCCTTCTCATCGACCTCGCCCCATCGCTCGGAAAAGTAGATCTTTTCGGTTTGGGAGCAGCCCTGCCAGCAGTATTCCCAGTGCTCTACCCGAGCGCTCAGCCCATCACCTTGAATAACGTCGTCCGGTGCGATTTTGTGGTTGTGCCCGCAAGCGAGCAGCAGGATGGCAGGTAGAAGCAGCAGAATTCGCGCCGCCGAGCGACCAACAATGTGTTGCATGAAGAGGTACTCAGGAAGGTGCACAAGCTGCAAGGGGCGCGGTTCCTGGACAACTGGTCGATTGGTAGAAATCGGCCAAAGTGACAGGCGGCACATCTGGCGGCACGCTGCCGCGCGCGAGGAAGCGGCAGAAGGCGTCCAGCATCGGGATCTCCGGTGCCGCCTGCTCTTGCCATAGGAACTGGCCAGCCTCATTGACTTCAATGAAAACATGTTCCCCGCCACGGGTGACGATAAGGTCGATACAGCCAAACACGATGCCGAGTGCGCGGCACACGGCAACACAGCGCTGCGCGACGGGTTCGGGCAACTGCATGGCCTGGTGCGGCACTTGCCCCAGAACGTTCGAGAAGCGCCAGTCCACCAGCGGGCCGGACGCCTGGCTGTCGATCGCACCGGCCAGTACTTTATCTCCCATGATGGTAACGCGTATTTCGTACCCGGTGTCGATCTGCTCCTGGAAGATGCCGGGGCAGGCGAGGATGGCTTCGTCGTACTTGAGGTGCTCCGGGCCGAGGGCGGAGGTGCCCAGGTGGCGGCTGTTGCCGGCGCCTTCATCCCAGCCGCCAGGAAGGAAGGCTTTAAAGATGATCCGGCCACGGTGCTTGTCGTAAAACGCGCGCACCTGGTCGATATCGTTGCCAGACAGCGTGTCGGGGATGGCGAAACCGTTTGTTTTTGCTGTCACCAATTGCAATAGCTTGTGGTTGGCGCGCCGGATCGCATCGGGCGGGTTGACCCACATGGCATCCGGGTGTGCGACGAAATCGAGGGCGTTTTTCAGGTAGGCCAGCGCTTCCTTGCTGATGATCTTCAGGTCCTCCGGATGGCTGCCGGCGCGCGCGCGCGGCTTGCCGGGGCGGCGGTTCCAGATTACGTCGAATGGCTGCGTGATGTGGCGCTCGCCCAGCGTCATCGTGAGGCGCTCTCCTTGTTGCGGGCCCAGATGTACCGCGTAGCGGTCGCTATGCGGAAAGTCCGACCACTTCCATAGCACCGGCTCCAGGCCGAACTGGCGCAAACCCCAGTCTACGGCGGTGGCGTGGATGTCGTCGGCTTCGCTTAGGATGAGGATGTTTGGCATGAGCGGCGTGCAGTCGGGGAGGGGCGCAACACGGTAAGTTGCGCCCCAAAAAAATTACAGGGTTGGATCGTCGATCAGATCCAGGTAATCAGGATTGCGCGGATCGCCGAAGGGCATGGTGCCGATCTGGCCGCCAGCTGCGCCGGTGACGTGGGCGAGTTCTTCCGCGGTGATTTCACGACCAACTGCGTGGCCCAGGATACGTTGCTGCTTTTCTTGTTGCTCCATTATTGCCCTTTCTAGTTGAATGGCCTGGTTCAAAACTGCGCAAAGCTGGCCAATCCACTTTGCGCACAAAGTCTGTGGTGGCGATTACTGGGTTGGATCTGGACCCAAATCCCGGTACAAGAGCTGGCGTCCCACGTAAAACGGTCCGGTACCGACGGCGCCACCCTGAGCGCCTGCGATTTCGTTCATTTCTTCCAGGGTGATTTCGCGGCCAACGGTATGGCCCAGGATGCGTTGCTGCTGATCGTCTTGCTCCATTTCGTTCCTTTCTGGTTGAATGGCCAACTACCCAGCCGCGCAAGGAAAGCCACTTCCTTGCGAGACGATACCTTAGTAAAAAGATATTACGAAATATACTATATGTAGATTTCGAAGTTGCCAAGAAATAATTTTGATTTATTCTCAACATGGTTGCTAGCTTGTTGCTATAGACCGGGCCTTAAGCTTGGTTAAGAAAATTTTATCCACGCAACAACAGCCGCGCGCGCCGCTTTCTGCGGGGCGGGAAGCGTGCTACCCTAGCGTTGCTTTCGAGGAAATATTTCTGCATCCGCCTGGCCGGCCGACGTTATCCGCTGCAAGCCCGCCAGGAACGATCCTGCGACACCATCGCACATGAAGGAATCTGAATGAGCAAGGGCGAACCACTACGCCTGCACGTGCCCGAACCAACGGGGCGTCCAGGCTGTGCAACTGACTTTTCCTATTTACGCCTGTCACCGGCGGGCGCCGTGCGGCGTCCCGAAGTTGATGTGGCCCCCATGGATACGCGTGACCTCGCGTACTCCCTGGTCAGCGTGATCGATGCCGATGGCAATGCCGTCGGTCCCTGGGTCCCCCAGATCGATATCGAAGTCGTGCGCAAGGGCCTGCGCGCCATGATGAAGACACGCATCTTCGACAGCCGCATGCTGATGGCGCAACGCCAGAAGAAAATGTCGTTTTACATGCAGAGCCTGGGCGAGGAGGCCATTGGCACCGCGCAGGCGCTGGCGCTGAATGTGGACGATATGTGTTTCCCCACTTATCGCCAGCAGAGCATTCTCATCGTGCGCGACTACCCGTTGGTGGATATGATCTGCCAGCTCATGTCGAACGAGCGCGATCCCCTCAAGGGCCGGCAACTGCCGGTTATGTACTCGGTGAAGAAGGCTGGCTTCTTCTCCATTTCCGGCAACCTGGCCACGCAGTACATCCAGGCGGTGGGTTGGGGCATGGCGTCGGCCATCAAGGGCGATACCAAGATTGCTTCCGCCTGGATCGGCGACGGCGCCACGGCGGAAGCGGACTTTGACACCGCGCTGACGTTCGCCCACGTGTACCGGGCACCGGTGATTCTGAACGTGGTCAACAACCAGTGGGCCATCTCGACCTTCCAGGCCATTGCCGGCGGCGAGGATACGACTTTCGCGGCGCGCGGCGTCGGTTGCGGCATCGCTTCGTTGCGGGTCGATGGCAATGACTTCCTGGCGGTGTACGCCGCATCGTGCTGGGCCGCCGAACGGGCGCGCCGCAACCTTGGTCCTTGCCTGATCGAGTGGGTCACCTACCGCGCCGGTCCGCACTCCACTTCCGACGATCCGTCCAAATACCGCCCCGGCGACGACTGGTCGCACTTCCCGTTGGGCGACCCGATCGCACGCCTGAAGCAGTACCTGATCAAAGCCGGCGCCTGGTCCGAACAGGAGCACGAGGAAACGCAGAAACTGCTGGAGGCGGAAGTGTTGGCGGCGCAGAAGGAGGCCGAACAGTACGGCACCATGGCCAGCGGCCACACCTTCAGTCCTGCCGAAATGTTCGATGGCATCTACAAGGACATGCCGGAACACCTGCGCGTGCAACGACAGCAATTGGGGATCTGAGATGGCGGAAAATACAGTGAAAACCTCCATGACCATGATCCAGGCGCTGCGTTCGGCGATGGATGTGATGATGGAGAAGGATGAAAACGTCGTGGTCTTTGGCCAGGACGTGGGCTACTTCGGCGGCGTATTCCGCTGCACCGAAGGCCTGCAGAAGAAGTATGGCAAATCGCGCGTGTTCGATACCCCGATTTCCGAAGGTGGCATTGTGGGCGTGGCAATCGGCATGGGCGCGTATGGCCTGCGGCCTTGCATCGAGATCCAGTTCGCCGACTATATTTACCCGGCCTACGACCAGATCGTGTCGGAAGCGGCGCGCCTGCGCTACCGTTCGGCGGGCGACTTTACGGCACCGATCACCATCCGCACGCCGTGCGGCGGCGGTATTTACGGCGGCCAGACCCACAGCCAGAGCCCGGAGGCGGTGTTTGCCCACGTCTGCGGTTTGCGTACGGTGATGCCGTCCAATCCTTACGATGCCAAGGGGCTGTTGATTGCCTCCATCGAGAACGACGATCCAGTGATCTTCCTTGAGCCTAAGCGCTTGTACAACGGGCCGTTCGACGGCCATCATGACAAGCCGGTGGTGCCCTGGTCGCAGAATCCGCTGGGCGAGGTGCCGGAGGGGTATTACACAGTGCCGCTCGATAAGGCGGCCATTTTCCGGCCGGGCAAGCAGCTGACCGTGCTGGCTTACGGCACCATGGTGTGGGTGAGCGAGGCGGCGGCGCGCGAGACAGGGATCGATGCCGAAATCATCGACCTGCGCAGCCTGTGGCCACTGGACCTGGAGACGATCGTGGAGTCGGTGAAGAAGACCCGCCGCTGCGTGGTGGTGCATGAAGCCACGCGCACCTGCGGCTTTGGCGCCGAGCTGGTTTCGCTGGTGCAGGAACATTGCTTCTACCACCTGGAGGCGCCGATAGAACGTGTGACGGGTTGGGATACGCCATATCCGCACGCGCAGGAATGGGCGTATTTTCCGGGGCCGGCGCGCGTTGGCGCGGCGTTCAAACGTACGGTGGAGGCATAACGATGGGTATTCACGTCATCAAGATGCCGGATATTGGCGAGGGCATCGCGGAAGTAGAACTGGTCATGTGGCATGTGAAGGTGGGCGACGCGGTCACGGAGGATATGATCCTGGCCGACGTTATGACCGACAAGGCCACCATTGAAATCCCATCGCCGGTGCACGGCACGGTCGCCATGCTTGGCGGCGCGGCGGGGCAGGTGATGGCCGTCGGCGCCGACCTGATCCACATTGAGGTGGAAGGGGCGGGTAACCTGAAGACGCCCTCGGCCCCAACGGCCAGCGCAGCGCATGCGACGGCGCCAGCGGCCCCGTCACAGCCGGCGGCAGCGGCAACTGCTCCCGTCGCGGTTGCAGCAGCGGCTTTGCAGCCCGCATTACAGCCCGCCTCGCAGCCCGCTTTGCAGTCCGCCTCGCAGCCCGCTTTGCAGCCCGCCTCGCAGCCAGTGGCAAGCGCCGCGCACGCGCAATCGGCGGCGCGCGTGGCGCGTGATCCGGGCGAACGTCCGCTCGCTTCGCCCGCTGTGCGCCAGCGCGCGTGGGACATGGGTGTGGAGCTGCAATACGTGCACGGCACCGGCCCCGCCGGCCGCATCCTGCACGCCGACCTGGATGTTTACGCCGCGCGCGGCGTGCAAGGTGCGCCGTCGGTTGCGCCGGGCGGCTACCGTGAGAACCACACCGAACAGGCCATCCCACTGATCGGCCTGCGCCGCAAGATCGCGCAGAAAATGCAGGAGTCCAAGCGCCGCATTCCGCACTTCTCCTATGTTGAGGAAATCGACGTCACCGAGCTGGAAAGCCTGCGCGTGCGCCTGAACGAGCAGTGGGGCAAAGAGCGCGGAAAACTGACCGTGCTGCCGCTGCTGGCGCGCGCCCTGGTGGTCGCGCTGCGCCAGTTCCCGCAGATGAATGCGCGCTTTGACGACGACGCCGGCATTGTCACCCAATATGGCGCAGTCCATCTGGGTGTCGCCACGCAGACCGACGCCGGCCTGATGGTGTCCGTCATGCGCCACGCCGAAGCGCGCGACATGTGGTCGTGCGCCGCCGAGATAGGCCGCCTGGCCGACGCGGCGCGCACCGGCAAGGCTACGCGCGATGAGCTGTCCGGGTCCACGATCACCATTTCCAGCCTGGGCGCCCTGGGCGGCATCGTCACCACGCCGGTGATCAATCACCCTGAAGTGGCCATCATCGGCGTCAACAAGATCGTGGAGCGGCCCGTGGTGCGCCAGGGCGGTCTGGTCGTGCGCAAGATGATGAACCTGTCGTCCTCGTTTGACCACCGCGTGGTGGACGGCATGCACGCGGCCCAATTCGTGCAAGCCATCCGCACCTTGCTGGAATGCCCAGCGATGCTCTTCGTGGAGTAACAATGAACCAACATACCACTACGCTGCTGGTTGTCGGCGGCGGTCCTGGCGGCTATATCGCCGCCATCCGCGCCGGCCAGCTTGGCATTCCCACTACTTTGGTCGAAGCAGGTGAACTCGGCGGCACTTGCCTGAACGTCGGCTGCATCCCCTCCAAAGCGCTGATCCACGCGGCGGACGAATTCGAAAAGGCCAGCCACTTCGCCAGCGGTTCCGCACTCGGCATTTCGGTGCAAGCGCCGCGCATCGATATCGGCCAGACGGTACTTTGGAAAGACGGCATTGTTGGCCGCCTGACCGGCGGTGTGGCCGCCCTGCTGAAAAAAAGCGGCGTGCGGGTCGTGAAAGGCTGGGCCAATATAGTCGACGGCAAGACGGTCGAAGTGCTGCGCGATGGCGAAAGCCCGCAGCGCATCGGCTGCGAGCACCTGCTGCTGGCAACCGGCTCGCACGCGACTGAATTGCCCTTCATGCCCTTCGGCGGCCGGGTGATCAGCGCCACCGAAGCGCTGTCGCCCAAGACGGTGCCGGGCAAATTGGTGGTGGTTGGTGCCGGCTATATCGGCCTTGAGCTGGGCATCACCTACGCCAAGCTGGGCGCCCAGGTACACGTGGTGGAGGCGCAGGACCGTGTGCTGCCTGCCTACGACACAGACCTGACGCGACCAGTGGCTATCGCACTCAAGGGCCTCGGCGTGGAAACGCATCTTGGCAGCTCGGTGCTCGGCCTGGACGAGGAGGGCGGCGCAGTGCGCATCCGCAATGCCGCCGGTGAAGAATCGGCATTGGCTGCAGACCAGGTGCTGGTGGCGGTTGGCCGGCGCCCGAACACGCGCGGTTTCGGGCTGGAGAAGCTACGCATCGACATGGACGGCCACTTCATCAAGGTCGATGACCAGTGCCGCACCTCCATGCGCGATGTGTGGGCCATCGGCGATGTAACCGGCGAGCCAATGCTGGCGCACCGCGCCATGGCGCAAGGCGAGATGGTGGCCGAGATCATCAGCGGCAAACGGCGCCATTTCACGCCCGCCGCCATCGCGGCGGTGTGCTTTACCGATCCGGAAGTGGTGGTGGTCGGCGCTACGCCGCAGCAGGCGCGCGCGCAGGGAATCGACTGTATTGAAGCGATGTTCCCGTTCGCCGCCAACGGGCGCGCCATGTCGCTGGAATCCAAGGACGGTTTCGTGCGCGTGGTGGCACGCCGCGACAACCACCTGATCGTCGGCTGGCAGGCGGTCGGCAAGGCGGTGTCCGAGCTCTCCGCAGCGTTCGCCCAATCGATCGAAATGGGCGCAACGCTGGAGGACGTGGCGGGCACGATCCATGCGCATCCGACCCTGGGCGAGGCGATCCAGGAGGCGGCGCTGCGCGCATTGGGGCACGCGCTGCATATCTGATCCAGTGGGTGAGGTGGTGTTTTTGCTAATTCATGACCGGAATTCAACCGTTCGTCGCAATTCGCACTTTGGGACTCCACCTCACCCATAGAATTCGAGCTGGCCAATCCGGGCCATTCCCCAAGCGAGAATTCATGAGACTTCCCCTGACCGCATTAGCACTGTCGCTGGCCGCCGTCGGCGCCCACGCCGAAGCCCCGTTTTCCTTTGCCGCCACCCCGGGCAAGCTGCCCAAGGATGTGGTACCGATCCAGTACACCGCGCACCTGGTGCCGGACGTGGCGAACAACACCTTCAGCGGCTCCGAAACGATCGAGATCGAAGTGAAGAAAGCCACTTCGACCATCATGCTCAATGCGCTCAACATGGAAATCGACGCGGCGAGCCTGAACGGAAAGTCTCTGGCCGAGACGGCACTGACGCCGGTGTTCGACAAGGAAGCGCAAACCCTCAGCTTCAAACTGGCCAAGCCACTGGCGCCCGGTAAATACACGCTGGCACTGAACTTCCGTGGTGTGGTCAACCGCGAGCCGCGCGGCCTGTTCTATTTGAAGTACAAGAATGGCGCCGACGATAAGTCCCTGCTGGCGACCACCATGGAGCCGACCGACGCGCGCCGCCTGCTGCCGACCTGGGACGAGCCGGCCTTCCGCGCCAAATTCAAGCTGACGGTGGACGTGCCAGCCAGCTTCAAAGCTTACTCGAATACGCCCGCTGAAAAGCAGGAGACCCTGCCCAATGGCCTGCAGCGCGTCTCCTTCGCTGTCACGCCTAAGATGCCGAGCTATCTGTTCGTGCTGGTCGCCGGCGAGATGGCGCGCAACGTGGCAACCCAGGATGGAGTGGAACTCGGCGTCGTCTCGACCATCGGCAAAGAGGATTCCACGCAGTTTGCACTGGACGCTTCCAAAGACCTGCTGCGCTACTACAACAACTACTTCGGCCAGCCATACCCGCTGGCCAAACTGGACCAGATCGCGATCCCGGGCATGAACGGCGCCATGGAAAACTGGGGCGGCATCGTCTATAACGAAGGGGCTTTGCTCTACAACCCGAAGCGCAACCCGGACAGCACCAAGCAAGTCGTCTACGCCGTCGCCGCCCACGAAATCGCGCACCAGTGGTTCGGCAACCTGGTCACCATGGCATGGTGGGACAACCTTTGGCTGAACGAGGGTTTTGCGTCCTGGATGGGCACCAAGGCCACGGCCCACTTCCATCCGGAATGGCGGGTTCAGCTCGAAGCGATGGTTGACCGCGAAGGCGTGATGAACCTCGATGCGCGCGCCACGACGCACCCGATCCAGACCAAGGTCGAGAACGAAGAGCAGGCCAACAGCGTGTTCGACGCCATCACCTATGGCAAGGGCCAGGCCTTCCTGCATATGCTGGAAGCGTATCTGGGCGAGGATGCCTTCCGCAAGGGCATTCAGGCCTATATGGCGCAACACAAATATTCCAACACCACGACGGCCGACCTGTGGGCCGCGCTTGAAAAAGCGTCGGGCAAACCGGTGGCCAAGCTGGCTTCGGCCTGGACCACCCAGGCCGGCGTGCCGGTGGTGAAAGTGGCGCAGCGCTGTGAGAACGGGCAGCGCAAGATCACCTTGAGCCAGCAGCCATTCGTGCTGGATGGCAGCCCGGTGCCCAAGCGCCAGTGGCCGATCCCGGTCGCACTGGGCACGGTGGGCGGCAAGGCCGAATACACTGTGCTGACGGGCGCCAGCAGCACGGTGACCCGTCCCGGTTGCGACGGTCAATTGATCGTTGATCCGGACAGCGTCGGCTACTACCGTGTGCAGTACGACGACGCCAGCTTCAACGCGCTGGCAGCCATCGCGACCAAGCTGCCCGACGCAAGCCGCGTCAAGCTGCTGGGCGATGCGTGGGCCATGGTGGCCAGCGAGCGCATTCCGCTGTCGCGTTACCTGGCGCTGGCGAGCCAGTTCAAGGACGAGCCACGCCTTGCAGTCTGGGGTGCAATGCTGAGAAACCTGGGCAACCTGTACCAGCTCGCGGAAGGCACGCCGGAACGGGCCAAGCTGGGACAGTACATCGCGGCGCTGGTGATGCCGAAGTTCCAGTCGCTGGGCTGGGAGGAAAAGCAGGGCGAGTCGGTGGAGGATCGCCAGCTGCGCACGGCCTTGGCCGGCGTGCTGGCACGCACCGGCGATCAGAAAGTGATTGCCGAGGCGCGCGCCCGCTTCCAGCGCTATTTGGCGGATCCGGCGAGCCTGCCACCGTCCTCTTTGAACTTCGTGATGTCGGTGGTGGGACGCTATGCGGACGAGGCGACCTATGAGGCGCTCAAAGGCCTGGCCCTGAAGGCGCAGTCATTGGAGGAGCGCAACCGCTTCGCGCGCTCGCTCACCATGGCGCTGGACCCCAAGCTGTCCGAACGCACGCTGCAGATTGCCCTGTCGCCTGACTTGCCGATCCAGTTGACCAGTATGATGGTGCCGGGCGTGGCGTCGGCGGAACACATCGACCAAGCCTGGGCCTTTGCGGTCGCGAACCGTGAGGCGCTGCTGAAGAACGAGGATTCGGTGGCGGGCAACCGTTTGTATCCGGCCATTGTCGCCAGTTCCGCCAATGCGGCCGATGCCGACAAGATGGAGGCTTACGTCAAGCAGCACTTCTCGGCGGATGCCCTGGTCGATGCAAAGCGCATTGGCAATGGCGTGCGTGTGCGTGCCAAGCAAAAGGCGCTGCTAGTGGCGCAGATCGGCCCTGCGCTGGATGGCTTGAAGTAAGCAGCGCAGCGCGGCTTTACTGGTCGTCGAACTCGGAGCTCAGGTCTTTGAAGCCCTTACGCACGGCGAAGGGCAGGAACTCGTCGGGTGTATCGAGGACGATCAGGCGCTTTTCCTGGATCACAGGGTCGCCCGGCTCCAGGTCCGGGCCGCTGTAGCCCAGCGTGCGCAGGCGCGCGCTGATCTCGGCGATCAGCTTTTTGTCCTTGTGCAGGCCGTCGGTGGCAGGCGCGGCGAGATCGACGTACAGGTCGATCACGCCGTAGCCTTCGTCGAAGATGCGGACGGATTTGATCTTGACGGCACGGCCGCTGCCGTCGGTGGCGTCAAATGCGCCGCTGAGTTGGATGTCGGTGTCTTGGTTCATGGGCGCAGCATACACCAAATGACATCCATCGCGGGCCCCGTGCTTAGTTGCGTTCCATCGCGGTTACCGCCTGTTGCAGGGCGATCTCGGGCGATTTGCCAGCACGGATAAACTCTTCCTTGCGGTCCATGACCCAATCAAACAGCTCCTGGCGGTACCATGCCGACGACGGGTCCAGGGCCTGGTGCTTGGACTTGACCTTGGCAAGCACCTCGGCATAGCGCTGCTGTTCCGCGTTCAGCGGGGCCGCTGGCGGCAGTGTCGCTGGCGCATACGCAGGTGCATACGCAGGCGCGGCGGCAACCGGTGCGACCGGCGCTGCGACTGGCTGCGGCGCAACCGCCACCTGCTGCGGCGCTACCGCGACTGGCTGTGCCGCCACTACCACCGGCTGCGGCGCGGCAGCGACCGGCGTAGCGGCCACGGCGACCGGCTGCGGCACGACGGCGACTGGCGCGGCCGGTGCGGCTGCGACCAGGCGTGGTGCCGGCTCGTTGCTGGCGACAGGCATGCCGCGCTCGCGTCCCTTGAAGTTGGGCGAGCGTGGGCCGTACAGCACGCCGCGCGCCTGGCCGCCGCTTAGCAGCATGGCGTTGGCACGCGCCGCGACTTCGTGGCTGCGGTTGAGCGAGGAATTCATGATCTGGGTGACGACAGCCTTGATCAGCAGGCCGGCCAGGCCACCCGGGGTGTTGCCGCCCTGGTTGCCATTGTCAACCACGGTGACTTCGCCTTCCCAGAGCAGCGCCTGGGTCTTCAGGTCCACCAGTTTCGCCTTGGCGCCAATGGTGATCACGCTGCTGACGAGGTTGTAGCTGCTGCCAAACTGGTTCACCGTCATGTACAGCGCAGCATCGGCACCGAAGATCTGGTGCAGCTTTTGCGTGTCCACATTGTGGATGTCGGCGGCGCTGGTCAAGCCATTCTGCTTGAAGGTTTCATTGACCAGGGAAACCGGCATCACATAGTAGCCCGCCTCCGCCAGCGGGTAGGTCATGCTCGAATACATGCTGTTGGTAGCCTGCACGTCCGGCGAATTATTCACCGGTGGCAGCACCAGGATGGAGCGCGGGCTGCTCGCCTCAAAGGCGCTGTAATCGTAAGGCTTTTGCGCCTGGTTGGCGCAGCCGACCGCCAGGACTGCCGGTGCCAGCACCGCAGCCAGTTTCAACATACGTTTTGCCATCTTAATTGCGTCCCTTGCTCATGGTTTCAAGCAGGCGGTTCATATAGGTTGCCGACTCAGGGAAGAGACGCTTCTCCTCCTGGAACTGGGCTGCGACCAGCTCGTTGCGGCCAACCACCGAATACAGCATACCCAGATGGGCGTGGAAACCCGGCGGCGGTTTCTTGCCGGCCGAGGCCATCTGCTGCAAGTCCTTTTCCAGGTCCGCGATCTGCTCGTTCGGGCTTTCACCATTCAGGTGCTTGTAAACCTGCGGTTGGTAAGACCCCCACTGGTAGAGGGAAGGGTTTCCCTGGCAGCCCGCGAGAACGCAGGCCGCCAGCGCCACGGCGGACGCTTTGACGAACTTGAATTTCATCGACGGCCGGCCCTTATTTGGAAACGGTCAGTGCACCGGCTTCAACGCCGGCCACCAGTTGTTCAACAGCTTCGCGCATTGCCAGGTCCAGCACTTTGCCGTTCAGGGTGGCGTCGTAGCTGGCGGTGCCGCCAAAGCCCAGCACTTCGCGGTTGGACAGGCTGAATTCACCCGCGCCGCGCGCCGAATACACCACTTCCGAGGTATTGATGTTCACCACGTTCAGGGTGACCTTGGCGTACGCCACCTGGGTCTTGCCACGGCCGGCCAGGCCGAACAGCTGATGGTCGCCCACTTCCTTGCGGCCGAATTCGGTCACGTCACCGGTCACCACAAAATCGGCGCCCTTGATGGACTGGCCCTGGCGCTTGAAATCGGCTTCCTGTTTCAGTTGCTCCAGGTTGTCGCGGTCCAGCACGTTAAAGCGGTTGGTCAACTGCAGGTGCGAGATCAGGATGGTTTTGGCCTGGCCGCCCAGACGGTCGACGCCATCGGAGAAGATGCCGCGCTGGAAGCTGGAGCGGTTGTCGAAACGTCCCACGGCGATCAGGCTGCGCGGGCCGACATATGGGCGGCTCGCGCTGGCGGAAGGCGCCACTGGGATGGCGCGCGAACTCTCGGTCGCGCAACCCATCAGGGCCGAGGTGAGGCAAGCGCCGATCAACAGCGTACGTGTAGGGGACAGACCCATTTAAGCTCCAGGAAGTAGTTCGCCGGCCAGGCGTAGATGTTAATAAAAATGCAGTATTTACTGTAGGAATTATACTTTATTGCATTAGAGAAAACTATCTAACTGTAGGCTAATTACCACCCCCGGCCGGTTGCGCCAGCCAGGCTTTGACCTCGGCTGCATAGCGTTCACTGACCGCCAACTGCGTGCCGCCGTCCAGCAATAGCATGTGCCGACCTTCCGCGAGCTGGCGCAGGGCCTGCATCTGGCTGCGCCGCACCAGGGTGCGGCGGTGGATGCGCAGGAATGTGGCCGGGTCCAGGTAGCGCTCCAGTTCCGCCAGGGTGCTGCGATGCAGGAGGGTGCGCTCCGGCAGGTGCAGCTCGACGTAATTGCCGGCCGCTTCAATCCAGAGCACATCGGACAGCTTGACGCGGTCGATCCGGCCGACCGAGCGCACGGCGAGTTCGGTCCAGTAGCCCGGGGCCGGCGCGACAAAGTTGCGCAGGGCGCTGGTGTAGGCGGCGCGTTGGCCGAGCAACTGGCTGGCCCGTTGCAGGGCCTGTTGCAGCCGGTCCTCCGCCACCGGTTTCAGGATGTAGTCCAGGGCATGGACATCGAAGGCGTCCAGCGCGTGGCCCCGGTGGGCCGTGACAAACACGATGATGGGTGGTGCTTCGCGCTGGCTCAGTTCGAGCGCAAAGTCAAGGCCCGACTGCGCGGGCATCTGCACGTCCAGCAGGATAATGTCGGCCGCGCCGCTTGCCAGGAAGGTGCGGGCACTGGCTGCGCTGTCGCACTCCGCCGCGACCTCCCAGCCGGGCAAGGCTTGCAACAGACAGCGCAGGTTGGCGCGGGCGTGCGCTTCGTCGTCGACGATCAGGGCCTTCATTGCGGCGCCTCCCAGGGTAGCGTCAGCTGCGCAACAAAGCGGTCGCCCATGCGCGATGCGACAAGGGAAGCGGCATCGCCATAAGCCAGTTCCAGGCGCGCGCGGATGCCGCGCAGGCCAATTCCCAGCCCGGCCGATGGTGCGGCCAGCGGTTGCAGCGGGTTGGAGACGCGCACCAGCAGCTGGTTGCCGTGCCGCTCGAACGCTATTTCGATGTCGCTGGCGGCTGCGTGGCACTCCAGGTCGTGGCGCAGCGCGTTTTCCAGCAGCGGTTGCAGGATCATGGGCGGGCAAACGATGTCCTCTTCCAGCAGGTGCCCGTTTTTGATGCGCACTTGCAGGCGCTCGCCAAAACGCAGGCGTTGCAGATCGAGGTAAGTCTGGACGAATTGCAGCTCCTTTGCCGCATCGACCCAATCATCCTCGCTGCTGGCCAGTGCATACTCCAGCAGGTCGCCCAGGCGCGACAGGCCATCCAGCGCCAGCGCTTTATCGTCCATGCGCACCAGGGCGGCGATGGCGCTGAGGATGTTGAAGATGAAGTGCGGTTCCAACTGTCCGCGCAATGCGGCCAGGCGCTGGCGTTCGAGCGACAGCAAGGCTTGCGCCAGTTGCCGGTCCTGTAAGCGGCGCTGGCGCCACAGCAGTAGCGCGACGACAACACCGAACGCCATGGTCAACAGCACGTACTCAACGAACCACTCAAGCTTGTCCATCGTGAGCACGTAGGCCCAGGCATTGGCCAGCGTCGGCTCATTATCGAACTTGAAGCAGCGGCGGAAACCCAGGCCCAGCATCGCGCTCGGCCAGCATACCGCGAGATAGGCGAGGTAGCCGGCGCCGATCCGGCGCAGGCTGGCCAGCAATGCGGGGTGGCGGCGGTAGAGCATGTAGAGGATATAGCTCTGCACCATCATCATCGAATAGCCGAACCACCAGCCGGCCGTCATTTCCCAGTAGCTGCGGGCATCGCGGCTGTCGATGCGGTCGCCGTAAGTCGTAATGCCGGCCAGTGCGCTGACCAGCGTCCAGAGGGTGAAGTTGGCCAGTAGCACGCGTAGCCATACGGGCAAAGAGAGTAGTCGATCCATGGCGCGGCAGTATATCAGCCGCTTTCGGCCATTCGTCCCGCTACGCCGGGCATTCGTCACACTCCGCATGGCTTTCCGCGACGCCTCGCCAACAATGCGCTTCTTTCCTTCACCACAGGGTCTTTGCGATGCGCCTTTTCTTCCCCATATTCCTGCTTCCACTCTGCGCCGCCGCGCAAAATGACGCGATGCGCGTTGAAGTCAAGGCGGCCAGCACCATGCAGCAACGGCGCAACGATACGGCGGGGCGCATCGTCGTCTCGCGCGATGAGCTTTTGCGCTACGGTGATGCGACGCTGGCCGATACCTTGCGGCGCCAGCCCGGCGTGGCGCAGGGCGGCGGTGGGCGCACCCAGTTCCTGCTGAATGGCGAACCGGCGCCGCCGGGATTTTCGCCGGACAGCCTGGCGCCGGAGCTGATCGAGCGCGTGGAGATCCTGCGCAGCGCCAGCGCCGACAGCAGCACTCAGGGCATCGCCGGTAGCATCAACATCATCCTGCGCCGCAGCGGCGCCCGCGCCAGGTCGCAGCTCGCACTGGGCGCGAAACAGGCCGGGGCCGCATGGGGGCCCGACGTCGGCCTTGACCTTTCCCGTCCCGGTGACGGCTACGCGGCCAGCCTGGCGCTGCGTGCGGCGCGCGAACATGCCGCAGGCGCCGACAGCATCGTGGAGCGCACCCCGCTGTCCGAGCGCCGCACGCTGGAGAACAACTCCGCCGTGATCGACCGTTTAGGCCTGGTGCCGCGCGTGAGCTGGCAGTTTGGCGGCGGCTCGAAACTGGCCTGGCAAGGCTTGCTTGACCACAGCCGCAACCGCAATCGTGGTAGCGCGCAGGAAGCGCTGTTGCGTGGCGATGCCAGCGACTTTCCCTTGAACGCCTACCAGGCGGACGCCCGCACCAGAATCGGCCGCAGCGAGCTGGAAGGCAGTTATCGCCTGGGCGACGCCGCCGGCATCGACTGGAAGGCCGGCGTCGCGCAGAACCGGCGCAACAGCGATTACGTTTTCAGTGGCAGCAGTGCGGCTGGCAGCGCGCTCTGGTCGCGTCATGTCATTTCCAGCGCGGCGGACGGTGGTGCCAGCAGCAGCGGCAAGCTGCGCATGGCTGGCGAGAATGGCCACGCGCTGGCAGCCGGCTGGGATGGCTCGCTGTCGCGTCGTTCCGAAGGGCGGCGGCAAGAGGACGCCGACGCTGCCGGCGCGTCGCTGGCTTTGCTCGACCAACGCTACACGGCGCGGGTGCGGCGCTTGGCCGCCTATGTGCAGGACGAGTGGTCTTTGTCGTCGCGCATCGAGGTTTATGTCGGTCTGCGCTGGGAAGGTTTGCGTACCCAGACCAATGGGCGCGACCTGGCGGATGTGCGCAGCACTTCCAGCGTCTGGAGCCCGGTGGCGCATGTTTTGTGGCGTTTACCCGATAGCCGCGACCAGGTGCGACTGGGACTGGCACGCAGCTACAAGGCGCCGAACACACGCGACCTGGTTCCGCGCCGCTTTACGGTCAACAACGGCAACGGTCCGACCAATCCCGATCTGCAGGGCAATCCGGCCTTGCGACCGGAACTGGCGTGGGGCCTGGATGCGGCGTATGAACGCTATTTCGGCAAGGAGAGCATGTTCAGCGTCGCCGTCCATCAACGCCGGATCGCAAACGTGATCCAGCCGGTGCTGTTCGAAGAGAAGGGTAAGTGGGTGGCGACACCGCAGAACATCGGCAACGCCAGCACACGCGGGTTGGAGCTCGATTGGCGCATGGCGCAGGAGGACGGCACTTCACTCAGGCTGGGCCTGGCGCGCAACTGGTCGCGCGTGGAGTCGGTGCCGGGGTCTGGCAACAGGCTGGGCGAGCAAGTTCCGCTCACGCTCAATGCGGCGCTAGACCTGCGCCTGGCGCCCGGCCTGCGGGCGGGCTTGAACTGGAACCTGCAACAGGGGGGACTGGCGCATACGTCGGCGACACAGTGGAGCGGACGCGGCGCCGAGCGGCGCCTGGACGTGAATGCAATGTGGACGCCGCGTCCCGGGCTGGCGTTGCGCGCGACTGTGGGCAATGCGCTACGGCCGGCGACGCACAGCACACAGCTATTCGACGACGGTCAGCGCGACACCCTGCGCACTGTGATCGGCACGGGCCAGCGCGCGCTCAGGTTCGCGCTGGAGCTGGCGCTGTGACGCGCGGTAGGGATGCCGTTTAGCGTTCGAAGCGATTTGCCAACATTGCGTTCACGCCGGGAGCGATGGATTCGCGGCCGCGGCTCAGGCGATACAGCTGCATCAGGCTGACATCATCTTTGGCGATGCTAACCGTCGCGCCGACGCCACGCGGGCGATGGATGTCTTGCAAGAACTGTACGAGGGCGCTTACCAGGGCCAGGGGATGGGTGGCATTGAGGTTGGTGTTCATGATGGCTCCTTTGCTGAAGTACTGAACCCAGTATGGACCGCGATTAGATATAAGGCTAATTGCGAGTTTGGATATCGGCTATTCGCAAAATGTATAAAGCTTGGGGCGCTGTCTATTTACAGCCAGGCCCGTCCCTGCGTACATTGCAAGCTAGGG
Organism: Massilia sp. SR12; assembly: GCA_046523935.1. Classification (GTDB taxonomy): domain Bacteria; phylum Pseudomonadota; class Gammaproteobacteria; order Burkholderiales; family Burkholderiaceae_D; genus Rugamonas. Next base: position 955,853 of record CP159586.1, read on the forward strand.
CTGATAAAAATATCGGAGGCGCGCATGGGGAGATATGCAATCTGGAGCCTGGCCGCCTGGACGTCGATTGCAGCGGCCGACAATGCTCCGGCCGACGTGCCGAAAGTGCAAGTCACCGGCAGCCGGATCGCTGCAGCGGGCGCGGAATCGCCGTCACCCTTGCAGGTGCTGAGCGCCGCCGATATTGCCGCTTCGGGCGCTGTGAATTTGCAGGAGCTGTTGCAGAAGTATCCGGCTTTCGGCTCGCCCACGCTTAACCGCAGCAACTCCAACTTCCTGCCATCGAGTGGCGGCGTCAGTACCGTCAACCTGCGCAACCTGGGCGACGCGCGCACCTTGCTGCTGGTGAATGGCCGCCGTTTTGTGTCCGGGGTGCCGGGCAGCAGCGCGGTCGACCTGAACGCCTTGCCGACCGATTTCATCGAGCGGGTCGAACTGATGACGGGCGGCGCCTCGGCGGCGTATGGCTCGGATGCCGTGGCGGGTGTCATCAACATCATCCTCAAGCAGCGCCTGGACGGATGGTCGCTGGATGCCTCCGCCGGGCGCGCCAGCGCCGGTGACGACCTGAAACGCAAGCTGTCGCTCACCTATGGCCTGGCCAGCGCGGACGGCGCCAGCCGGCTAATGGCGCACCTGGGTTACAGCAAACAGGGCGCCGTCTATTCGCGCGACCGCGCGTTCTCGGCGTCCGACCAGATTTCGCGCATGCTCGGCACGGGGCTGGCCGCCGATGCATTCGTGCCGATCCGGAATTACTCGGTGGCCGCACCGCAGGGGCGCTTCTTTTTCAACCGCGACGCCAACGGCAAACCGGGCGAGTTTTCGTATGACCGCAACGGCAACGTGATTCCGTGGTCGACAAATGGCACGGCCGCGCTGTCCGCCACCGGCTTCAACCGCGCCGCGTACCGCACCATCGCCGTCCCCACCGAGCGCCTGCTGTTGGCCAGCAAAGGGGACCTCGCCCTGGGCCCGCAACACGGCGCGTTCTTCGAGGCGAACTACTCGCGGACCCAGGTGCGCACCATCGTCGAACCGCTGGCACTGTCCTCGGCGGATGTCTTCCGCAGCACCAACGGCCAGGTGGCGGCGGAGACCCTGGTCAACGGCGTGGTCGTGCGCAACCCGCTGGTGCCGCAGTACCTGTACGACCGTAGCGCGGACAGCAATGGCGATGGCCTGCGCGACTACAGCTTTAGCCGCCGCATCGCGGAAGCCGATACCCGGGTGGCGAAGGTGGACCGCGATACGCTGCGTCTGGTGGTGGGCGTGAAGGGCAGCATGCGCGACTGGAATTACGACAGCTATCTGGCTTACGGCAAGAGCAAGGAGCGGCAGCGCACCAGCGGGCAGGTGAATATCGCGCGCTTCCGCGCCGCCCTGCAGGCCGCTCCCGATGCGGGCGGCAATGCCATGTGTGCCGATGCTGCGGCGCGCGCCGAAGGCTGTATGCCGCTGAACCTGTTTGGCTACAACACCATCTCGCCGGGCGCCTTGCAGTATGTGGGCGCCCCCGGTGCGCTCGATACGGCCATCGTGCAGAAGCTGGCGGGGGTGAGCATCAATGGCGAGCCGTTCGCGCTACCGGCAGGGGCGGTTGCAGTGGCGGCGGGTCTTGAGTGGCGCGCGGAATCGTCGCTGAGCGTGCCGGATGCGCTGACGCAGGCCGGCCTGAATTCCGGCGGTACGCTACCGGTGACAAGCGGCCGTTTTACCGTGCGTGAGGCCTTTGCCGAGGTGCGCCTGCCGCTGCTGAAGGACCAGCCGATGGCGCGCAGCCTGAATTTCCTGGGCGCGGTACGCACCGGCAGCTATTCCACCGTGGGCAGCGCGCATAGCTGGAACGCCGGGCTTGAGTGGCGCCCGCTCAGCGACCTGAAGGTGCGCGGCACCCGCGCGTTATCCACCCGCGCCCCCAACATAAATGAGCTGTTCGCCACTGCGAGCCAGGTCTTCCCGACGGGGATTGTCGATCCCTGCGTCGGCGTTACCGCCGCTTCCAGCGGCACCTATGACGCGGCCTGCCGTGCGATTCCTGCCGTCGCGGCGAATATCGCCGCCAATGGCAAGTTCACGGTCAGCCAGGCCGACATCCAGAGCCTGAGCGGTTTCAATCGGGGCAACCCGGCCCTCAAGGCGGAAAAGGGCCACTCCAGCACGGTGGGGCTGGTTGTCACACCGCTATCCATTCCCGCCTTGAGCAAGCTGACCATGACGGCGGACTACTTCCGGATCCGGATCGCCGGGGCCATAGTCTCCACGCCGCGCCAGTATGCTTTGCAGCAGTGCTACGGCGGCGGCAATGCCGGCTTCTGCCAGTTCATCACGCGCCGCCAGGCCAATGCGGGCTCCTTTAGTTCCGGCGCGATCACGTTCATCGACAGCGCGGCCAGCAATAGCGGCGGCACCGGCACCAGGGGCCTGGACTGGTCGTTGGCCTGGGTGGACAGCCTTGGCCCGGGCCGTCTCAACGCGCGCCTTGCCTTCACGCGGCTGACGGAGTTCTACAACGTGCCGCTGGCGGGGGCAAAGACCGATGCCGCCACCGGCGAAGTGGGTTACCCGCGCGACAAAGCGGCGCTGCAGCTAGGCTATCAGTGGAGGCGTTTGGCGTCTCGACCAGCGCTAGCTATGTCAGCGCGTCGGCACTGGACGACCAGTTCCTGGCGCAATTCTCGCTCAAGCCCGGCGCGGTCCGGGTCGGCTCGAAGACCATCAACGACTTCCAGTTTACCTATGCGCTGAAGAAGACGCTGGTGCTGTACGCGGGCATCGACAATGCCTTCAATGTCAAACCGCCGCCGATTATCAGCGGCCTGGCAGGCGATGTGATCGGCACGGAGACCAACACCAGCATGTATGACGCGATCGGACGCCGCTTCTATCTGGGGCTTCGCCTGAGCCGCTAGGCGCGCGCTGCCGGCTCAGGCCACCAGGTGCCGCAGCCAGGACAACAGCGTGCTGGCCAGCAGCTCGGTGCGCGGCAGGATCGCGAACTGCTTCTTGCCGAATATGGCGCCCAGGTAATCGGCGCCCTGGCGGTCGATCGTCAGGCAGAAGGGCGAGATGCCAAGCTGCTGCGCTTCCAGGATGGCCTGGCGCATATCCATCACGCCGTACTGGCCCTCATACAGGTCCACGTCGTTTGGTTTGCCGTCGGTGAGCAAAAGCAGCAGCCGATGGCGGGCGGGCAGGGCGGCCAGGCATGCGCTGGCGTGGCGAATGGCGCTGCCGGTGCGGGTGTAGTTTTCCGGCTCGATGCCAGCCAGGCGCAAGGCGACTGCCGCGTTATACGGTTCGGCGAAGGACTTCATCTCGCGCACCACCACACCCTCGCGGCCCTCGCCGCTGAAAGCCTGCACGCTGAACGGCTCGCCCAGCGCATCCAGCGCCTGGCCCACCAGCAGCAAGGCTTCACGCTCAACGTCGATCACACGGCGCTGGTCCGTGATCCAGCCGTCGGTCGATCCACTGACATCCACCAGCACCAGCACGGCCAGGTCGCGCCGTTCCATGCGCTGCGTCTCGAACACGCGCCCGTCCGGTTCGACGCCAGCCGCGCGCGCGCAGGCGGCATCGACCCAGGCATCGATATCGACCTCATCGCCGTCCAACTGGTGTCGGTAACGGGAGCGCCGTGCACGCAGCAACTGGAAGCCGCGCCTGACCGCTTCCAGCAGCAGGGCGTGCTTGCGCATGATGCCCGTGACCAGCGCCGGGTCGCCGGCCGGGGCCTGCGTGACAAGCACGCTGCTGCCCCTGGGCGCGTACTGTTGGCGGCGATAATCCCATTCCGGGTAGTGGCAGCGCAATCCTGCGCGCTCTGCCTGTGTCGCATCCTGCCGGGAGCGTGTTCCTTGCAATGGCTCATCGCTCAGCAACACTTCGGCCGGTGTGCCGGGTGTCGCCACCAGGCGCGCGCTGGGCAACTCGGACAGCGCATCGCCAAATTCTTCTGCCGCCGTCGCCGCGTCCTGGTCGGCTGGGCGTTGCAGGCCGAAGGGGTCTTCCGCCTTCTCCTGCGGTTGCGCGGTTTGCAGGATGAAAGGCCCAGGCGACGCGCTGTCGTCCTCGCCCTCGGTCGCGGGCCTGGCCTGGGGACGCCGCAGCAGCCGCGCACTGCGCGGGCGCCGCTCGTGGTCCGACGCAGCGTGGTGCGGGCCCGGTAGCGTGTTGGCCGCAGCGTCGGCCGGCTTGAAGTCGCCCAGCCATAGGTCCTTGTACAGGGCCGCGCCCGCTGGTGCCGCCAAACGCGCAGCCGCATCCTCGGCGCAGCGGCGCAAGGCCGCGCAGGAATACGCCGTGGCGTCGGGCGCCAGCCCGTCGAGCGGTGGCGTGCCGGCCAGGGCGCGCTGCACAGCCGCCTCAACCCAGGCCACGCTCCCGCTCATGCGCCCCGCATCGGGACGCGCGGCGAGGGCGTCGGCGCGCAGCGTCGCCAGCGCGGGCCGCAGGCCGGGGAATAGCTGTCGCAGCAGGGCGTCGGAGGCCCAGGCTTCGCAAATGTGGAACAACACCGGCGCCAGTCCACTGCCGCCCGCATGGTCCTGCGCGCCACGGCTGGCACGCAGGGCTTGCAGCATGGCCAGCGCGCGATAGCAATCGTAGGCCGCGTCAGGCTCAAGGAGCAGGCGCGGCGGCAACCAGATGCCCTGGCCGTCGGTCGCCGGCAGGGCGAGCGTGCTGGCCGGCGCCTGGCCGCGCCGGAACAGGCGTTCCAGCATGGTGCGTGGCAGCGGGGCGGGCGCGGCGTGCAAGCGGTAGCTGCGGCCGAACGCCGCACTTACCATCAGGTCCAGGCGGGCGGCGACCGCCTTCATCGCCAGCCCGGGCGCCTCCTGCTGGCCGCGCCGGCGTTCGCGGATACGCTGCACGCGTTCGAAAGCGAAGCGCGCGGCATCGGTGATGACATCTTCCGCTTCCGCCATGGGCTTAAATGAAACTGGCCTGGATCAGGTCATGCATGGCGCCGGTCAGGGCGCTGTCGTCGGACAGCGGCGCGGCAATGGCGGCGTAGCAGGCCCGCCCCGGCGCGATGCCGCTGGCAATCAGGCGTGCTGCGGCAACCAGCAAGCGCGTGCTGGGCACTTCGGCCAGGCCGCGCTCGCGCAACTGGCGCAGGCGGCCACCCAACGTCACCAGCTCGTGCGCGACGTCGGCTGCGACCCCGCCCTCGTGCGCGACAATCGCCACCTCGCGCTCCGGCGGCGGGAAATCGAAGTCCAGTGCCACAAAACGCTGGCGGGTACTCGGTTTCAGGTCCTTCAGCATGCGCTGGTAACCGGGGTTGTAGGAGATCACTAGCTGGAAGCCCGGTGCCGCCGCGATGGTTTCGCCGGTTTTGTCGACCGGCAGGATGCGGCGGTGGTCGGTCAGCGGGTGCAGCACCACGACCGTGTCCTGGCGCGCTTCGACCACTTCATCGAGATAGCAGATGGCGCCGTCGCGCACGGCGCGCGTCAGCGGGCCGTCCTGCCACACGGTGCTGCCGCCATCGATCAGGAAGCGGCCCACCAGGTCGGGCGTGGTCAGGTCGTCATGGCAGGAAATGGTGACCAGTGGCCGCCCCAGCTTCCAGGCCATGTACTCCACAAAGCGCGTCTTGCCACAGCCGGTCGGCCCTTTCAGCATCACCGCCAATTGGCGCTCATGGCACTGCTCGAACAGTGCAACCTCATCACCCTGCGCCAGGTAATAAGGCTGCACCGCCGCGTCACGCTCCCGCTGCATAGGCCCCCGCCGGTGCATTGTCGACCGCATCGCTGCGCAATCCGAAGCGGAAGAAGTCGATGATGAACAGCACCACCCCGACCGCGAACAGGGATGCCGTCGCCACCAGCATCAGGAAGTGCACCTGGATCTTCAACTGCGCGTCCAGGAAGCCCAGGCCCATGATGCGCTCCAGGTAGACCTGGCCGATGCCGGCCGTGGCAAACGACAGCGTCATGCCGAACATGCCGATAATCTGCAGCCAGAAGGCCCAGTAGCCGAGCGGTGTGCCTTCCTCCGGGCGCCGCGTCAGGCCGGGCAGTGCGAAGGAGATCATCGCCATCACGATCATGGCGTAGGCGCCGTAGAAGGCGGCATGGCCGTGCATGGCCGTGATCAGGGTGCCGTGGGTCCACTTGTTCACCGCCGGGAAGGTATGCGCCAGCCCGAGCAGGCCGGCGCCGAACAGGGTGAACACGGCGCTGCCAACGGTCCAGTGCAAGGCCAGCTTGTTGGGGTGGCTGGCGCCGCTGCGGCGGATCGCCGAATAGGCGTAGATCGCCATGCCGACCAGGGCCACCGGTTCCAGCGCGCTGAAAATGCCGCCGATCGGCAGCCAGTAGCTTGGCACGCCTACCCAGTAGTAATGGTGGGCGGTGCCGAGGATGCCGGCAATGAAGACCAGGCCGACGATCACGTACAGCCATTTCTCCATCACTTCGCGGTCGGCGCCGGAGAGCCGGATCAGCAAGTAGGCGAGGAAGCCGCCCTGGATCATTTCCCACACCCCTTCCACCCACAGGTGGATGGTCCACCAGCGGTAGAAAATGGACACGGTGTAGTTCTCGTAGTGCAGCAGGGCCGGCAGGTAGAGTACGGCCGCCAGGCCCAGGCCCCCAATCAGCACGCCTTCACTGGTGGTCAGGCGGCCCGACTTCTTGATGGTCATGCCGACGTTATAGAGGAACATCAGCATCACCACCACGATCACCAGCTTGTGCGGCAGCGGTTGTTCCAGCAGTTTGTTGCCGGTACCCCAGCGGAACAGGTAGCCGATGATGGCGGTCACCCCCATCAGCACCCACAGTACCAGCTGGATGTAGGCCAGGCGCGTGCTATGCAGTTCGGTACGCGATTCATCCGGCACCATCCAGTAGGTGGCGCCCATGAAGCCGCAGATCACCCATACGATCAGCAGGTTGGTGTGGATCACCTTGGTGACGTCAAAGGGCAATACATACAGCAGGGGATCGGGTCCCAGGTACTTGGTGGCGGACAGCAGGCCAAACACCAGCTGCAATCCAAACAAGGCCACAGCCACCGCAAAGTACCAATAGGCGACCGCTTGTGATTTGTATTTCATCGCTCAGCTCCGTGTAAAAGGGCGTGCTCGGTCACTTGAGGGAGGACAGATAGGCCACCAGTTGCTCCACTTGTTCCGGCTTGAGTGAGCTGGAATAGGTCGCCGGCATGAAGGACTTGCCATCGGCCGAATACATGGCGCCCGGCGCAATGTGGGCGCTCGGCGTCAGTACCGATTCCCGGATGAAGCCGGCCAGGTCCTTGGCACCGCCACGGTACTCGCCGCCGGCCAGCAAGGTTTGGGTGCGGCTGGCGAGGCCGGCCAGCGATGGCCCGGCCATGTTGACCCCCGGTGCCGTCGAGTGGCAGGCGGTGCAGGCCGGCACGGCGCTGCGGAACACCGTCTCGCCGAGGGCGATCGGATCGTCCGCAGCGGTGGTGGGCCGGGCGGCGGGGGCGGCAGCGGCGCCACTGCTGTCGGTGCCAGGGAAGGTGGCGCCGGTGACCAGCAGGGGACGCGGCGGCCAGCCCTGGTTATCGACCTTGGAGACCCAATCGAGGAAGGCGATCAGGGCGCCGATATCGCCGTCGCTCAAATCCTGGCGCGGCATCAGGCGCCGGTGCCGTTTCTCGTCATAGAAGCGGGACGGATCCTTCATGTAGGCGCGCAGGTAGGCTTCGCCGCGCAGTTGCGTGATCTTGGTCAGGTCGGGCGCATAGTAGGCGCCTTCGCCGAACAAGGTGTGGCAGTTGATGCAGTTGTTGTTGTGCCAGACGTCTTTGCCGCGCGTCACCTGGTCGGTGATGGCGCTGGCGTTGGTCAGCTTGTCAAACTTGCGGTGGCTGTCGAGTGTCAGCCCGAGGAAGGCCAGCGCCGAGACGGCGGTGGCGGCGATGGCGAAGAGCCTGGCTTGTCGCTTGTTCATGCCCGCCCCCTAGACCGAGATCGCCGGCCAGTAGCGCAGGGCGATCACGGCCGCATACGCGATGGCGGCCGCGACCAGGACTACGACAAGATAGGCGAACAACTTTAACGAAAGTCCCCAAGAGTTCATTGTCTTCCTCCTTTACGAGTGTTGACAATCTATCTCTATTTCACTCAGCAAGGCGCACAATGACGGGAGAACGCAACACTCCTATCTTGCTAGTCTGAAGACGGATCAGCGTGCCTTGCGGATGTAGTACTCGGTGACGACGCCGTCTTTGTCCTTACTTTTGCTGACGACCAGCCAGCCGGCGGATTTGAGCCCGCCCAGTTCCACCACGCCGCCGAACTGGCAGTTGATCTCCACGGATTCCGGATCATAGGTCAGGATTGAGCGGCCCAGGTCCGTGCGCTTGCAGGAGTCTTCCGAACCACGCGCGACCTTCGCCATTTCGGCCAGCGTTTGCGCCTTTTTCTGGCTTGCTAGCTGTGCCTCGGCGCGTTCGGCTTGCGCCTTTTTGTCGCGGGCCGCCTGGTCCTCCTTCTGTTTCTGCTCAAACGCAGCGATGAATTGCTGGGCATCGTTTTCGCTGACGAAAGTGACTTGCGTCCCGTTCAGGTCTTCCTGTTTGAAGGAGATCCGTTCATTCTGGTTCTTGACGACCGGCGACACCTGGTAGCTGGTGCCGCCCATAGCCATGATCGCCACCCATTTCGAGTCGTCGCTGCGGTCAACGCTTTTCAAGGGGAAGTGGCCCTGGTAGCTGTCGTCCGCCAGCTGGCTCTTGTCGCGCATTACGGTCACAAAGCGGCCGATACCTTTGGTGCGGAACTCCTGGTAGCTAATGCTGGTCACGTCCTGCAGCGGCGCGCGCTTTTCCTTGCCAAAAATGGCGGAGGTATGGGTAACGCTGAGACGCAGCGGGGTGAGGTCGAGCGCTGGCGCCGTACGGTCGCCGCCCAGCCATGCCTTGTCGACCACTAGTACCCGCTCATAGCTGCGGCTGCGGATGGCCAGGTACAGGCGCTGCGCTTTCTGCGTCGACAGTTCCGCCAGCGCGGCCTTGGTTTCCTGGTCCGCTGCCGGTATCGGAAGTTTCAGAAAATCCGCCAGTGTCGCTTCGCCGGCATATGGATTGTCTTTCAGGCAGCCGATTGCCTTTAACACTTCGTTCTTGCTACTGGTGGCGGCAATGCCCTGGTAGCAGGCCGCAGCGCTTGCCGGGTCGCTTGGGATAGCGCTTTGGGCATGGGCAAAGAGTGGCAGGACTAGCGCAGCGGCGGCAAATTTCTTCATGGGGATTCCTAGGTGCAGGCTGTTGTGTAAATGAACATTATAATTGTGTCTCGGCAATTGTTGCATAACTCCCGGGCTGCGGTCTAGAGCCAGCGTAGCAAGGCTTTTGTGTTGTTTAATGGATACTGTTTTCTATTTTTATACTTAGGATGGCAACACAATTGGAAAGCGGTGCAAAATCATGGCTCAGAATTTTCCGAATACCGGAGGAGTTACATGGGTTGCACGCTTCACAGGATGGCCATCCTCCTTTCCCTGGCCGGGCTGACCGGCTGCGGCAGTTTCTATAACGCGGGGAACGATAAGTTGGCGCAGGGCGCCAGTCAGGCCTTCGCCGATGCGGGCCTTGGTAAAGCGCTGGAAACCGAGCGCGCTGCGCTGGTCAAGAACCAGTCTGAGCGCCAAGCCCTGGTCAAACGCTCGCAACTGGCGCTGCGCGATGCCAGCCTGGCGTTGATGGTGGATGGCACCAACGCTTCCAACACCTGGGGCGCGCTGGAAACCCTGGCGCACGAACGCATCGTGGCGATCGCCGGTAGCGCGGATGTGAAACTGCCCGCCGCCTGCGGCTCAATGAGCGTGGCGCGGACCGAAATGGAGCACGCGGCTGCCAACGTGCGCCAGTTGCGCAGCCAGTTGGCGATCAAGACTGTCGCGATCAAGGATGCGCCCGAGTTCTCCTGCACCAAACAGCCGACGGTGCTGCCGGAGTCCCTGGCGGGTGACCCCGAACTGGTGGCCATGGCGGGCCTCTATGACAATCTGTGCACCGACGCGCGCAAGGCGACGCAGTGCATTAGCGGCCTTTCGGCCAGCGACAGCGGCTTGCTGGCGCAGAAACGCAAGGAGTTGCAGGAAATCGCCCAGGCTCGCGAGGGCATCGCAACGGAGGTCAGCAACCGCCGCGCGCAATACAAAGCCACGCTGGAGAAGGCGGACAAGCAGGAGGGCACGCCTGGCGTAGCCGCGCAACTGGCAGCGGACCTGGCGCAGTCGCTGGAAGGCTTGGACAAGGTGCAGGCCAAAATCGCCTCGGTCAAGTCGAACCCCGTGCTGTCGCGCCTGGGCGAGGCCGGCCGCCTCGCCGCGCTGAATGAGAAGAAGGAACTGCTGGATGGCTATCTCGAAGCGCTGGCCGGCAAGGGTAAGGGCAATGCCAGCCAGGCGCAGCACCGCGTGCTGCTGGTGTCGCAACTGGTGAATCGTGCCACCGGCAAGGCGGCGCCACCCACGGCAGGCATCCTGATGGAAGCGGAGTTGACCCGCCAGCAGGCAGCGGCTGCGCAGAAGCGCGTCGAACGTGCGCTGGAGAGTGAGCGCATCATCAAGAAGCAGCGCGACCACCTGCTCGATGAACTGGACTTCCTGCTGGACGCGCGCGCCAACCTGGCGGCGGCGCGGCCGGCCTGCACCGGCAAGCCCTTGTACTCCGCCCTGAACAGCGGCACGGCGAACCCCTGCAGCATATACGCGGCCAAGGCGCTGCTATCGTTCTCCGCTGCGTGGACGGCCGGCCGCGTACCGGTGGAGCAGGGCGAGTACCTGCTGGTGGACCAGATGGAACTGGCGGCGCTGGACGAATCGGAAGCGGCACTGGTGCAAACGGAGGGCGTGGTAAAAGCCGCCATGGCGCAGATCGTGGCGCTGCACGCCAGCGGCGTCAAGCCGGAAGATATTGCGGCCCTGGTCCAGGCGATCAGCCTGCCGGTCATCGCCGCGCGCGTGAAGTGAGGGAGCCCAGATGCGATTGCTAATCAAAGTACTGGCCGCCGGCATGGCGCTGCCCCTCGTTGCTTGCGGCACCCTGCAACACGATATGGAGACGGCGCGCGAGAACACACGCGACATCGGCCTGCTGGTGCAGTCCATCAGCCAAAGCGCCGCCGCGTTCCAGAAGCAGCGCGATGCGATTGCCGTGTCCTCCAAAGTCCATCGCGACAACCTGGAAAGCTTCGCCATGCGCTACGAGGCGGATGCCTACCGCGCCGCCGCAGCCTGGAATGTGGCCGGGCAGAAGGAGCGCCAGCACAGCTTTGAATCGGTGCGTGGCGAAGCCGACAAGCTGCTGGCCCGCATCGAGCAGAAGCGCGCGCGCGAACTGGCGCAGGAGCAGGAGTTGCGCGACACGCGCAGCGCGGTGCTGTACCAGGGCACGAAACTGAACGAAGCCGCCGTGGCCTTGCTCGAACTGGCCGAGCCAGAATCGCGCAAGGAGCACGCCAAGTTCTACTTCTCCTACCTGAAGGACGTGCGGGAAGCGATCAAGAAGGATAGCGAGGCCGAAGCAGCGGCCCAAGCCTCCGCAGCCAGCAAAGCAAAGGACAAACCATGAACAAGCTATTCCTCAGCACAAACGCCAACAGTAAAGGGCTGGCCGGCGCCACTCCGCCCATGCCCACATCGCCCGGCAGCTTGTACCTGATTGGCCTGCTGGCCAAACAGGACGGCTTGCGGGTGGCGAAAAATGCGCTGCTGGCGCGCGCAGCCTATGCGGACAAGGATGAAACGCGTTTCATCAACGTCCAGTTGGGGAATATCCAGTCGGACTATGCCCGCATCGCCGCCATGATCACGGCCTACCTGTCCAGCAGCGCCATCGTGCAGCCGATCAGCCAGCAGGGCCTGGCCCGCATCCGTGCCACCGTGGAGCAGATGCAGGACCTGGTCGCCAAGCGTGACCGGGCCACCAACATCCTGCAACTGGTGACCCAGTTGCTGAACGAGTGGGATGGACAGGACGAGGCGGTGGAAGGCGATGGCAACGCCCTGCGCATCGAGGGGGATGTGATCTGATGCAGCTTGGCGGCTGGATGCCAGCGAAAACGGCACGCCCGTGACAATGTGTTGATTTTTCGGCCGTAGGGAGATGCTACTGTGTACGTCGCTTGCCCAGAAAGTCCACAACGGATTAAGGAGAAAGTCAGATGAACGCTGTTAGCGACAGGGAAATCGCAGACCCTGGTATCTCCGGCATTTTCGAATGCCAAATCGAGGTTTCACCAAGCTATGAAATCGGTCAGCCCATGACGGTCATCGGGACCTTGAAAAACACAGGGCCGACAGATGTCTGGATTCTCCATAGGAATACATTCCTAGCTCCCAAACATTCGAACTGCCTGACGCTTTCGCACAACGGATCGCCGGTAACCTATGTCGGCGCACTGGCGACCCTTCGTCAGCCCGGTGCTGGTTCATTCATACGCATTCCGGCAGGTCATTTGGTGACTGGTCAACTCGACATGGGCCAACAGTATGATATTTCAGAGCCTGGCACCTACGAAGCATCGTTCCAGCTCCGCATACTCGGCACGCTCGCCGAGGGCAACGCGGAACCGCCGTTCCATGAAAATCATCTGCAGTTGGCATTTGTCGAAAGTAAGGTTCTCACCTTCCAGGTCAGCGGCACGGCGGTGGCTCCGCGCGCGGAACCGGCGCCCGCCGACAGGGTGGAACCCGCGTTGCACGCATCATTCCCGCTCCAGCCAACAGAACCCAAATACGTTAATTTAACGCCCGACCAAGCGGCTGCCATGCATCGGGCGCACTTTACGGCGTATAACAATATTCTTCTCGCGCTTGAAAGCGTACAAACGTCCATCGATCACGATAAAAACCGCCTGTATTGTGAGAACTTCGACATGGAGTTCATCTGGGGGCGAACAGGTCCCTGGCAAGAGAGGCGTGAGACAGTCATCCGCACGCTCACGAGTATGGCGAAATGGATGAGCGGCGTGCCATTGACCTATAGGCACAAAGATAAAGATCCCAACTGTGCATCCGACCTGTTGGCTTACACCTATTACAACCAGCGCACCATATATGCGTGCGACAAGCTATTTAATGATGACCTGCTTCGATTTGTGATGTGGAACTCAGCAGAGTGGGCCCGTGCATTTGTCGTGGTTCATGAAGTTTCCCACGCGGCGGGATTAACAACCGATGATTGGTATTCCTGGTTTATATGCCAGCAGCTGGCCACATACAACCCAGGACTCGCCGTAAAAAATGCACAAAACTACGCCCTGTACACCATGCTCGGTGCGGGCGGAGATCTCCCTCTGACAAATAAATATCGCGTTAAGTGCTTTACCGAAAAGGATGGGGCGTTTGTGGGTTGGATGGATTCTTCAGGCAATTGGCTTTCATTTGCCGGCACGGATCCAAACAAAGTCTCTGGATCGACCGTATACACATACGAGTACGAAAACGAGAAATTTATCACACGCGCCGGTTCGTCCCGCTACATCGGGGACAATGGCAACAAGGGCCAAGGGAACGGCCCGGCTGCATGGAATCTGTGGAGTCGCGCCACCTATGTCGAGTGGATTGAACCGAGTGGACGCATCTGCATTTACAACAACAAAGACCAACACCTGTGCAAGGGCGACGATGGCGGAATGTACTGGTCCGATAAGGCTGACAATGCCCTGAGTTTCGAGTTCGTCGAGGTGTAAATCCCGGGGTCACAATCCGGGAACGGTATTTCGGTGACTGCAAGCCGAGGCATCATGGGCTTGCAGTCGATCGAAGCCACCAGCCCGTGCCGCGTGGCTCGTTTGGTGCTTCAGTCTTAACCGTCCTGGCGCGGCTGCACGCTGCCGCAGTCGCTGCCTTTCCAACGCGCCGTTACTTCCTGTGAGGCGTGGATATTGGCGCCGGTCGGCGTGCCATCGGGCCCGGTGACCTTGCCGTCGCCGACCATTTTGAAGTGCCATTCTTTCGGGCTGGTCACCGTGTATTCGCCGCTGCCGTGGTAGCCGGTGCCGTTCGGGCCCAGGCAGGTCGCCTTGAACTTGGCGCCGGCGCTGCTGGCCGAGAGGATATCGAGCTTGCAGCCTTGCGCGCCATCCTGCATCTTGCGCCGCACTTCTTCGGTGTCGATGCCTTTGGCCACCTGGGCCGGGGTCAGGCACACCTGTACCGGGCCGCCACCCATCTGCGAGCCCATTTTATCTTCCATGATCTTGCGCTGCTCCGGCGTCATGCGCGCCATCATGCGTTCGCGCGAGGCGCGCATGGTTTCAGTGGCGTTCTGGCCGTTGACCATCAGGACGCGGCTTTCCTCCCACAGGCCCGGGGCCAGTTTGAGCGGAATCACTTCGGCCTGGCTGGCGAGCGGAAAAGCGGCGAGGCTGGCGGCGATGATAAGGGCTTTGACTGCACACTTCATATTGGGCTCCTTCGTGGAAAGGGGCGATCATAGCAAAAAGTTATTGTTTGGGGCGCAAATTGTGACAGGTTAAGAAAGCAGGGCATAGCGCTTACTTTCCTTTTGGGCCGCCGCTAGTATTGCTTCCATGCTGAACAATCTCTCTATCAAAGCGCGCCTGGTGGCCGCGCTCACCATCCTCGCCACCTTCACGATCGTCATCGGCATTTCGGGCATCTTCAGCCTGGCCGAATCGAACCGCTCCTTGCGCGCCGTGTACCAGGACCGCCTGCTGGCGCTGGGCGAACTAGATAGCGCTATCCGCGCCATCCTGGTCAACCAGGTCATCATCGCCGAGGCGGCCAGCAACGATCCGGCGCGCTTGCCGGCCATCCTGCCGGTAGTGGAAAAGAACCGGGCGGAATTCAACCGGCAATGGAAGGCCTATTCCAGCGCCGTGCGTTCGCCGGCCGAACAGGCGCTGGCCGCTGAATTCGCGACCGCGCGTGCCGCGTATGTGAGCGAGGCGCTGGACCCCATGCTGGCTGCGGCGCGCAATGGCGATGGCGAGCAGGTCAAGGCTTTGTTGTCCGGGCCGATGCACGCGACCTTTGGCCCGCTGCGGCAAAAGCTCGACGCGCTGGTGGTTTTGCAAGCGGCCGAAGGCAAGCAGGAATTCGAGGCGTCGCAGCGCGAGTATGCTGCCTTCCGCCGGTTGGTGATCGGCCTGCTGGTGCTGGGTGTGCTGCTGGCGGCCGGCGTTGGCTACTGGCTGGTGCGCAGCATTACCCTGCCGCTGGAGCGCGCGGTGCGCATCGCCGAGAAGGTGGCGGATGGCGATCTGACCCAACTGATCGAAGTCCACAGCGAGGATGAAACCGGGAAAGTGCTGGCGGCATTGCGCCACATGAACCAAAGCCTGGCCGGCATTGTCGGTAAGGTACGCCAGAGTAGTGACACCATCGCCACCGCATCGAGCCAGATCGCGGTCGGCAACCTGGACCTGTCGTCGCGCACCGAGCAGCAGGCCAGTTCGCTGCTGGAGACGGCGTCCTCGATGGAAGAACTGACCGGCACTGTGCACCAGAACGCCGATAACGCGCGCCAGGCCAACCTGCTGGCGGCCAGCGCGTCGGAAGTGGCGGTGCGGGGCGGCGCGGTGGTCGGCCAGGTGGTGGCGAAGATGGGCGTGATCAACGACTCCGCGCACAGGATCGTGGACATCATCGCGGTCATCGACGGTATCGCTTTCCAGACCAATATCCTGGCGCTGAATGCCGCCGTCGAGGCGGCGCGCGCCGGCGAACAAGGGCGCGGCTTTGCGGTGGTGGCGACGGAAGTGCGCAACCTGGCGCAGCGCGCTGCCGGAGCAGCGAAGGAAATCAAAGACTTGATCGATAGCTCGGTGGGCGATATCAAGGAAGGCAGCCGCCTGGCCGACGACGCCGGCGCCACCATGCAGGAGGTGGTGAGTAGCGTGCGTCGCGTGAGCGACATCATTGGCGAGATTTCCTGCGCCAGTTCCGAGCAGAGCACCGGTATTTCCCAGGTCAACCAGGCGGTGGGCGAGATGGACAGCGTGACGCAGCAGAACGCCGCCCTGGTGGAGCAGGCTGCTGCGGCGGCCGGCGCCTTGCAAGACCAGGCGTCTTCGCTGGCGCAGGCGGTTGGCGTGTTCCGCCTGCCGCCGCAACGCCGGGAACCGGCTGCGCGCCAGGTGGCGGCGCTGC
Organism: Massilia sp. SR12; assembly: GCA_046523935.1. Classification (GTDB taxonomy): domain Bacteria; phylum Pseudomonadota; class Gammaproteobacteria; order Burkholderiales; family Burkholderiaceae_D; genus Rugamonas. The sequence goes on from CP159586.1 coordinate 971,968, forward strand.
GCCTGAAAGCCGCTTAGAACAGGTCTGCCTGCGCTGGCGCCGCATCGCTGGCAGGCGGCGCCTCGGTCTTGCGCGTCTTTTTCGGGCGTGGCGCGGGCCAAGAGGTCATGCGCTCGGCCGGGAACAGCGTCATGAAAGAGCGCGCAATTTCGGGATTGCGGCAGCCCAGCCAGTTATCCCACTCCGCCTCCGGCACGATGACGATGCTGCGCTTTTCTTCGCCCGGTTTGTGGAAGCGGCGCATCAGCGGGTGTTCGTCGGCGTTCACGGTGAGCTGGGTGAACGAGTGCTGCGGACCCTCGGCGGTTTGCCATTCATTCCACAGGCCCGCCACGGCGAAGGGCGACTGGTCGGCCATGCCGATGCCCCACCACACCGCCGCGCCGCTTTCGTAGCACGGCTCGTCAAAGGCGGTCATGGGCACCAGGCATAGCTGGCTGCGGCGCCACGCGAACTTGTAGGAATGCCGTTCTCCCACCGATTCAAAGCGCGCGTTCATGGTGGCGAAGTCCTTGCTGCCGGCCGGGATGCGGGCCTTTGGCACCATGCCAAAGCTGGCCAGCAGGGCTTCGCGGCGGCCGTCAGCGGCCTGGCGAATGACGGGGGCGCGGTAGTCGCGGTAGATATCAACGGGCCAGGTCCAGTCCTCCGGCAGCTCCACCTCCATCATGGCCTGCACCAGGTCGCGGCTGGTGGTCTTATAGTTCGTGCACATTCTTTCGCTCGACGATCACATAATGTTTGCGCACCGGCTCCACCACTTCGAACACGCCCTTGAAGCCGGCCGGGATGACCAGGGCGTCGCCGGGACCGGCTTCGGCGGCGTGGCCGTTTGCATCGATCACGCGGCAACGGCCTTCCAGTACATAGAAATATTCGTCCTTATTGGGCGCGAAGGCAATGCGCCAACTGCCTTTTTCGCAGGCCCAGACACCGGCATGCACTTCGCCGCTGCTGCTGCTGAAGTGGTTCCAGGTGGTGCGCTGCGGGTTGCCGTCCAGGCGGCGTTCTGCGCGTGGATGGTCGTATTCGGGCGTCGGCGCTTGCTGGCGGAATGCGGTGATGGCGGGCATATCAGATCTCATAGGTTTGCAAATCCCTGGCGAGCAGCAGGGTGCCGTTGAAGTGCTGGCGCGCCTCGGCTTCCAGCGCGGCCATGCCTTCGCGGTTGTCGTAGCGCGGGCTGAAGTGGGTCAGGACCAGGGAAGGCAGGCCGGCTTGCTCGGCAAACTGCGCCACGCGCTGCGCGGAGCTGTGCTGCGGGCCGGGACCGACCTTCTGCAGCGTCGCCTCGGTGTAGGTGGCTTCGTGCACCAGCACGTCGGCACCTTCGCAGGCGGCGGCCAGCAGCGCGGGCGTGTCGTTGTCGCCGCCGATCACGGCGACGGCGCGTTCGCTGTGGCGGGCGCGGAAGTCGGCGGCGGCCAGCGTGCTGCCGTCCGCCAGCGGCACGTCCTGCCCCTGTTGCAGCAGGCCCCACGCCGGGCCGGGCGGCACGCCGCGTGCGCGCAGCGCGTCGTGGTCCACCTTCCAGCGCGTGTGCTCAAAGGTGAAGCGGAAGGCAAAGCTCGGCACCCGGTGCGAGAGCGGGAAACGCTCGATCAGCAGGCCGTCCTGGCGGTGCACCTCGGCCTGCGCGGCCAGGTCGACGTGGATGATGTCGAAGGTGAGGAATAGCTCGGTGTGCAGCAAGGTGGCGTCGAGCCACGCCTTCACGCCGGCCGGCGCCACCAGGATCAGCGGCTGCTTGCGGCCGGTCATGGAGGCGCTGGCCAGCAGGCCGGGCAGGCCGTAGCAGTGGTCGCCGTGGATGTGGGTGATACAGATACCCACCAGGTCGTGCACGGTGAGGGAAATGCGCTGCAACTGGTGCTGGGTTGCTTCGCCGCAATCGACGAGCCACCAGTCACGGTTGAGCGAGGTGTGGACGGCCAGCGCGGTCACGTTGCGGCGCACCGTCGGCACGCCGGACGAGGTGCCAAGGAAGGTCAGTTTCAGCATGCCGCATTATGCCGCAATCAGCCATTTTCGTGGCCGCCGCGCGACAGCGCAAGTCTCCGGCGGAGCCAATTTGATGGCCTGGCGAGCCAGACCGGCGCAACGCGCGTCGGCGGCGCTAAGATGGTTCGTTGGCGCGTTGACTGGTTCTTTCGAACATTTCCACCATAAAATCGGAGACACGAATGCACACTCGCTTGCGCAATACCCTGCTGGCCGCCGTGGCGTTTTTCACCCTCGGCGGGCAAGCAGCGGCGAATACCCTGACCCAAAACGTTTCCTGGACCATCGACCGGCCCGGCACCACGACCAAGTACCGGATCGTGGCCTATGGCGATTCGATCTATGCCGGTTACAACGGCTCGGTGACCAGCGCCGCCAAGTATTCGGCGCCCACGGTGGATGCGGAATACCTGTCGGCGCAATGGAATGCCGATATCGAGAGCGTGCGCCGCACCAAGTCGGGCGCGGTGGCCTCCGACGTGTACAACAATAAGATTGTCGCCGAGCGATCCTATATGCAGTCGAGCAACACGCGGGTGGTGACCTTTGAGATGTGCGGCAATGACGGCCTGCAGGCGCGTTCCAGCTTCAAGAGCCAGAGCGGCACCTGCAGCGACGCCGTGCTGACGGCGGCCGAGAATAGCTGCCGCACCTATGTGGCGGCGGCGATGGACTACATCAACGCCAACGCCTACGCGGGCGTGAAGGCGAAGATTATCTCGAACCTGCACTACCCCGGCTACACGGCGGACAATACGCAGAGCAGCTGCAAGGACCCGAATACCGGCGCGACGGTGAACATGCAGCAGAAATTCCTGCCGTCGCTGGCGCGCATTAACTTTTTGATGTGCGACCTGGCGCGCCAGAAGGGCTTCAAGTGCGCTGACAACTTTGCCCAGTACATGGGCGCGGACTATGACAGCAACGGCGACGGCGTGGTCGATTCCGAGGCGCTGCGCTATGTCGATGGCGAGAGCCAGGCCAGCTACGTGAACCGTATTGTGAACACGTTGCGGCCGACCATCCGCGACGCCAACGCGCACTTTGTCTCGGCAGGCAGCAGCTATGACTACATCCAGTCCGATGACACGCACCCGACCTACAACGGTTCCACCGTCACCGCAGGCCTGTTCGGCGGCAGCACCGGCACCGGTGCGCCGCGCTACACCAGCTTCGCCAACGGCAAGAACCCGATCTGGAACCAGTTCGGCCATGAACGCATGGGTTGGGCGGTGTCGGTCTATAACACGCCTACGCCCTGATGCAAGGCTGGCGGCCAAGCAAGGCCTACCTGACTGCGGCGCTGCTGCTGGCAGTGGGCGCGGCCAGCCTGGCCTTCTTCCTGTGGTTCTTCTCGCGCCCCGAGCCCGCGCCGCAAGCTGCGCCGGTTACGGTGGCGCGTGCGCCTGCGCCGCTGGCCGCCGCGCCAGGCGCCGCCACGGCCAGCGCCCCGACGGGCGGCTCGCCTGCGGCCGCCCCGCCTGCCGAGGGCGACGCCGACCCCACGCGCGACCTGAGCCACTACGTCATGCGCGGTGAAAAGCCTACGATGGCGCAGGTGATCAAGCGCCTGCACGAGCATGGCGTACACACCGGCCTGGGCGCGTTCAATCCGCCCGGCACCAGCCCGCCGCTGGTGGGCCTGGCGGTGCCAAAGGATTTCCCGCTGCCGGAAGGCTATGTGCGCCACCACCAGGTCACCGACGATGGTCAGGTGATTGAACCCATCCTCATGTTCGCGCCGGGCTTCCAGTTGTATGACGGCGCGCGCCAGGCCATCGCCATGCCGCCGGACCGCGTGGTGCCGCCGGAACTGGCGCCGCCTGGATTGCCGCTGCGGCGTATCGTCATTCCCCCACCTGTGGAATCGTCCGGACGATGAAAATCTTTGCCTGCATTCTGGCCAGCGCCATCATGGCGGCGGCTTACTCGCGCGGTGGCGCGGGTTGGGTGTTTGGATTCGTGCTGCTGGCGCCCTGGCTGGCGGCGCTGGATACGCTGCGGCAGCGCCGCTCGCTAGGCGGGACGTTGTTGTGCGCCTGGGCCATGTCGGTGGCCTTTACCGCCGCCGCGTTTGCGTGGTTCGGTGGTGCGCTGGGGCGCTACACGCAGCTGGGTGAAGTGGCTGGCGTGGCCTTGCTGCTGTTGGCCGCGCCGCTGTTCCAGCCGCAATTTTTTGCCTACGCGCTGGTGCGCTATGTTGCCGCGCGCGGCGCCAGCGCGGGTGCGTTGCCGGCGCTGCCGGCATCAGCGGCGGCGGCCTGGGTGGCGTGCGAATTCTTTGTGCCGCGCATCCTGGGCGACACGCTGGGCTACGGGCTGTATCCAGCGCCGTTGCTGCGCCAGGCGGCCGACCTGGGCGGCGCGGCGGGGCTGACTTTGTTGCTGTTGCTGGCCAATGAGGGCGTGGCGGGTGCGTTCACCCGCTATCGGCACGGTTGGCGCGCCATGGCGCGGCCTTTGGCGCTGGCGGCGCTGGTGCCGCTTGGCTTGGCCGCCTATGGCTGGCACGCCATGGGGTCCGGCCCCGGGCCCGGCCCCGGCGCGGACGCGGGTGATAAGCCTCTGCGCATGGCCTTGATCCAGGCGAACATCGTCGACTACGAGGCGCAGCGGCAGCAGAAGGGCGCTTACGCCTTCGTGCGCGAGCTGCTGGACCAGCATTTTGCGATGAGCCATGACGCCGTGACGCGCCAGCGCGCGGAGGCCTTGCTGTGGACCGAGACCGCCTACCCGACCACGTTCGGCAATCCGAAAAGCCAGGCCGGCGCCGAGTTCGACGCCGAGATCCGGGCCTTCGCCGATGCGGCCGGCGTGCCGCTGGTGTTCGGCACCTATGCCCGTGATGGCGCGGGTGAATACAACGCGGCGGCCTTCCTGCAGCCCGGTGCCGGGCTGGCGGGCTTCTACCGCAAGACGCATCTTTTCCCGCTGACCGAATACTTGCCGGCCTGGCTCGACGGGCCAACCGCACGCCGCTGGCTGCCGTGGGCTGGCAACTGGTTGCCCGGCAATGGCGCGCGCGTCATGCCGCTGCGCCTGTCCGATGGCCGCGAAATCCCCGTGCTGCCCCTGATCTGCCGCGACGATGTCGACGCCGGTTTGGCGCTTGCCGGCGCGCGGCAGGGCGCACAGGTGATCCTGACGATGTCGAACGATTCCTGGTTCGGCGCCAGCGGGCAGGGGGCCCGGCTGCACCAGGCGGCGGCGGCCTTCCGCAGCATCGAGACGCGTTTGCCGCAATTCCGCGTCACTACCAATGGCTATAGCGCGGCTTACGATGCGTATGGCGAAGTGCTGGCCGCCGCAGGGCTGGGCAATGCGGGGCTGGTGGTGGCCGATCTGCCGGTGCGCCAACCCGCGCCCACGCTGATGGTGCGCTGGGGCGATTGGGTCGGCCTGGCGGCTGGCGCCTTCCTGCTGCTGCTGGCTGCGCGCGCCTTGGCGGCGGCCTGGCAGGCGCGGCGCGGCGCCGGCGCGGGCGGTCAGGGTGGCGCAGCAGCGCCATCAGCGCAGTTCCCGCTGCGCGTCTTTGTCCTGCCGCCGGCAGCCCGTGTTGCGGCCGGCGCGGCGCGCTTTATTGCGCGCGCGGGTTTGCTTGCCATGTGCCTCGCCATGCTGCTGAACGAACCCTTACGCAACAACACCTTGGCGCAACTGCGCCTGATCGCGGTGTTGTTCGTGCTGCCGGAAGCGATTGCCTGGTGCCTGCTGATGGCGTTCTCCGCGCAAGCGTCGGTTGTCAACGGTCGCCTGCTGCTGGCGCGCGGCGCGCAGCGCCTGGAAATCGAGCTGGCGCACGTGGTGGCGCTCGCCCCCTGGCGCTTGCCGCTGCCGGTGCCCGGCGTGGACCTGCAACTGGCGGGGGAAGGGCGTTGGCGCTACGGCCTGGCCGTGCCGGACCCGGTACGTTTTGCCGCTGCGCTTGGCCACGGCGGCACCGTGCGCGCGGTCGATTTGCTCGACGTGTACACGCAGGCGCGCCTGGCGTTGGGGCGCTGGCGGCTCGACCATCCCGTGGCGAAATTTGTGCTGCTGCCGCTGTTGCTGGCGGTGCCGGCCTTCCACCTGCACCAGCGCATCGCTTACGGCAGCGCGTTCGGCGAGTACTACAGCTTCGGCGCGCAAGCCTACCTGATGGCGTTTGGCCTGTGGTGGGCGGCATGGGCGATTGGCGTCATCCTCGGTGCCACGCTGCTGCGGGCGCTGATTGAAGGCGGCTCGCTGCTGGCGGCGGCGCTGCGTCCGGGCCAGGCCAGCCAGGTGCGCGGTGGCTTGCAGAACGCGGCCCATGTGGCGCTCTATCTCGGCCTGCCGGCCTGGCTGCTGTGGCGGATACTGGGGGCGTGAGGCGCAGCATCTGCGCCATGCACCTCAGGCGGTCGGACGGATCTCGAATTGCCCGGCGGCCGGTGCCGGCTCCGGCTCGTCCAGCACTGCGACCTGCGTAACGCGCGCTGCGGGCGGACCCTGGTGGGCCCAGGCGATGATGGACTCGACGGCGTCATCGGCGCCATGCACGCTGGCCTCCACCGCGCCACTGGCGCGGTTGCGCACCCAGCCCGCCAGCCCAAGCGCCGTGGCGCGTTCGGAAAAAGCGTAGCGGTAGCCCACGCCCTGCACCCGGCCTTCGATCAAGAGTCGCTTGGCGCGCATGCCAGCCTCCAGTGCACACGGTTGCGGCCTGATTCCTTGGCGCGGTACAGCGCCGCGTCGGCCGCGTCGAACAGCGCGGACGCTTCCTCGCCGCCGCCCGCCGCCATGCTGGCGCCGCCAATGCTGACCGTTAGCACCGGGCTGACCGCCGAACGCTCATGCGGCAGCAGCAACTGCGCCACCGCCTCGCGCAGGCCCTCGGCCACCAGCAGCGCTTGCGCGGCATCGGTTTCCGGCATCAGCAGCACCAGTTCCTCGCCGCCGTAGCGCGCTGCCAGGTCGCCCGGACGGCGCATGGCCTGGCTCGCCAGACGCGCCACCGCGCGCAGCACGCGGTCGCCCGCTGGGTGGCCGTAATGGTCGTTGTACTGCTTGAAGGTGTCGATATCGAGGATGGCCACTGAGAGCGCATGCTGGTGGCGCCGGGCGCGCTGCCACTCCAGCGCGTACATTTCGTCGAAACGGCGCCGGTTGGCCAGTTCCGTCAGGCCGTCTATGTGCGCGAGTTGCTGCAGCAGGCGGCGCTGGCGCACCACTTGCAGATGGGTGGCGATGCGCGCCATGACGACGGTGCTGTTGAAAGGCTTGGTGATGTAGTCCGCCGCGCCCAGCTTCAGGCCGCGCGCCTCGTCCTCGGGACGACCCATGCCGGTGATGAAAATGACTTCGATATGCGCGGTGGCCGGGTCGGCGCGCAGGCGGCGCAGCACCTCGTAGCCGTCCATATCGGGCAGCATCACGTCCAGCATCACCAGGTCGGGCAGATGGCGCTGGGCGCGTTCCAGCGCCTGCTCGCCGGATTTGGCCAGCAGCACCACGTGGTCGGGTTTGAGCAGGGTCGCCAGCACCTGGCGGTTGATGCCATCATCATCCGCGATCAGGACCTTCTGCGCTTCGCTGTTCATTGCTCCATTTCCAGCTCGACCTGCAGTGTGCGCGCCAGCTCGGCCAGCGGCGCCAAAGCCTCATGATATTCGATTTCGTCGACCGCACGCTGCATGCGCGCCAGCAGTGCGCCGTGTGGCGAGCCGGCCAGCAGGGCGGCCAGCACCGCCAGCAGGTCCTCGGCGCGCGCGTCGTCAGCGCGCAAATGGGTTGCCAGCGCGCGCAGCAGGCCCGAAACGTGCGCTTCCGCTTCCGCTTCCGCGCCGGCGGGGGCACCCGCACCCGCGTCTGCAGCGGCGCCGCTAGCGGCAGGCTGCAGGGCGTCGGCGAAGCCGGCCAGGATGGTGGCCAGCGCATGCGCCATTTGGCCGGCCTCGGCATGGCAGCGCTCTGGACGGCCGTCGCGCACGCCAGCCTCCACGCTATCGGCCAGTTGCGCCAGGCCGGGCGCGCCGAGATAGGTGGCGCTCGACTTCAGGTTGTGCGCCAGGCGCTCGACCGGGCCCCAGTCGCCGCCAGCCAGCGCGGCCTGCAACTGGGCCGGGCCGGCGCCGTACTCGCTGCAGAAGCTGCGCAGGCGGCGCGCCAGCACGGCCGGCTGGCGGTCGGCGCGTGCCAGGGCGTAGTGCCAGTCCACCCCGGCCAGCGGCGGGTAGCTCAGGGCGCCCGCCTCGGCCGGCGCTTTGACCGCCGCTGCGGCTGACGGGGCCTCGGGCAGGGCGCGCCCCACCAGGCGCGCCGGCTCGATCCAGCGCAGCAGGGCGCGGAACAGCAGGTCGGGGTCGATCGGCTTGGTGATATGGCCGTTCATGCCGGCCGCCAGGCTCTTGGCCTCATCCTCCGGCATGGCGTGCGCAGTCATGGCCAGGATCGGCGGCTGGCGCAGGCCCGCCATGGCGCGCATCTGGCGCGCGGCGCTCAGGCCGTCCATCTCGTGCATCTGCACGTCCATCAGCACCAGGTCGTAGTCGGCTTGCTGCACCATGCGCAGTGCCTCGCCGCCGTGCAGCGCGACGTCGACCTGGACCCGGGCCGTGGCCAGGAAGTCGATCGCCACTTCGCGGTTGTTGGCGTTGTCCTCCACCAGCAGTACGCGGGCGCCGGCCAGGCGTGCCAGTTCCCCGGCGCCGACGCTGCGCGTGGCATCCGTTGCGGCGGCCGGGGGCGCCAGCTCGGGGCGCAGCACCTGCAACAGGCTGTGGTAGAGCAGGGCCGGGCCGACCGGCTTGGTCAGGAAGCCTTGCAACGGCAGCGCACCTTCCTGCTGCAACACGCTCTCGCGGGTGCAGGCGGTGACCATCAGGATTGCCGGCGGCGCGCTGAAGCGCGGGTCGGCATGGATGCGGTGGATGGTCTCCACCCCGTCCCAGCCCGGCATCATATAGTCCATCAGCACCACCTGGTAAGGTTGGCCAGCGTCGACCGCGCGCGCCAGCATGTTCAGCGACTGCTCGCCGGAACTGGCGCTGTGCGCCGCCACGCCGAAGGAACCCAGCATCTCGACCAGGGCCTCGCGCGCGCTGGCGCTGTCGTCCACCACCAGCACGCGCGCCTGCTGCAACGCGCTCGCGGGCAGGGCCACGGTGGCTGCGGCTGCATCGCCCACGCCGAGTTTGACGGTGAAGCTGAAGCGGCTGCCGACGCCGGGCGTGCTGCTGACCCGGATGGCGCCGCCCATCAGCTCGACCAGTTGGCGCGAAATGCTCAGGCCCAGGCCGGTGCCGCCGTATTTGCGCGTAATCGAACTGTCGGCCTGGCTGAAGGACTGGAACAGGCGCGCCAGTTGCTCCTCGTCCATGCCGATGCCGGTGTCGCTGACGCTAAACTTGAGCAGCACGCCGTCGGCGCTGTGTTCGACCAGTTTGACGGCCACCACGATCTCGCCGCGTTCGGTGAATTTGACGGCGTTGCTGGCCAGGTTGATCAGCACCTGGCCCAGGCGCAGCGGGTCGCCCACCAGTTTGTGCGGCACGCCGCGCTCGACGCGGAACACCAGTTCGACCTTGCGCGCGTCGGTCTTGACGGCGGTCAGGCTGGACAGGTGGTCCAGCATTTGATCCAGGTCGAACGGCACTTTTTCCAGTGTCAGCTTGCCGGCCTCGATCTTGGAAAAGTCGAGAATGTCATTGATCACGCCCAGCAGGTGTTCGCCCGCGCCCAGGATCTTGGCCAGGTAATTGCGCTGCTTGGGCGACGGGTCGCTCATCAGGGCCAGGCGGCTCATGCCGATGATGGCGTTCATCGGGGTGCGGATCTCGTGGCTCATATTGGCCAGGAAATCGGATTTGAGGCGGGTCGCCGCCTCGGCCCGCAGCATGGCGTTCTGCATGGCCTTGGTGCGCAGGCCGAGGATGCGCATGAACACCAGCATGTCGAAGGCATTGCCGAACTGCAGGGCGTGCAGGGTCCAGAAATTGGCCCCCAGCTTGCCGCTGATGACCTGGCTCAACACCACCGAGGAGGCGAAGCTGACCGCCCAGCCAACCAGGAAGTAAACGCCGACCGGGTCGCCACGGCGCGCGCGCAGGAAGGCGCCCGGCAGGCCAAGCAGCATCGGCAGCAGGCCGAGCGTGCTGACGAAGATCACCAGCACTTGCACGCTGAACAGGTCGAAGCTGTAGGCCAGGGCGCACAGCGCGGCCAGCGCGGCGCCGCCCTTCATCAGGCGCGAGAAGAGGCGGTCGACGCCTGGGCGCGCCAGCGCCTGCTCAACGAACAGGTAGCCGCCGCAAGAAGCCATCAGGGCGAATAGGCCGCCGGCGTGCAGGGTCATCCAGACGTTGTCGCGCCACAGGTACTGGCTGCCGAGGCCGAAGAACTCGACCGAGAACAGGCTGGTGCCGGCGATCAGCAGGGCGAACTTGGCGAACAGCGGCTCGCGCAGGTTGACCCACTGCGCCAGGCTGTAGAGCAGCAGGCACAGGCTCAGGCCCAGCAGCATCCCCTGCAGCATCTGCTCGGCCAGCGCGGCGGCGTGGTACTGCGCCGGCTTGGAGAAACGGATCGGCAGGATGGTGGAGCCGTTGTTCTCGATGCGCAGCAGGACCACGTGTTCCATGCCGGGCTTCAGGCGCAGCGCGGCGGCAGGCGTGCGGCCGCCGCCGTCCGGCACGCTGACCGGTTGCAGGTTGCCGCTCACGGTGTGGCTGTGCAGGATGCCGCCGGTGGCGGCGAAGATGTCGGCGCGGTTGATCTGCGAATAGTCGATGTGCAGCATCCACTCGCCGCTGCCGTCGGCCGGCACCACGACCGGGATACGGACCCAGACCACGGCGCCCTTGTGCACGCCCAGCGTGGCGTAGGCCGATTGCGGCGCCTCGAATTGGGCGCTGGCGGCCAGCGCTGCGGCGGCGCTCAGCATGCCGCCCGGGTCTTTCAGGATGGTGACGGCGGGCCAGGCGTCATGCGCGCCGCTGCGTTCGTCCAGCACCAGCGGGGCGGCGGCGTGCGCGGGCGCGAGCTGCAGCATCAGCAGCGCCGCCAGCAGCCAGACCTGCCGCAGCAGTCCCCGCGCACCGCGCACCGCGCCTCCCACCTGGTTCAGCAGCGACGTCATGGCTCTCCTTTAGAAGCGGTAATCCAGGCGGATGTCGAAGGTTCTCGGCTCGCTCGGCACGGACATGCCGAAGCTGTCGATGGTAATCGGTTGCACCTTGTTTTCCATATTCTTCACGCGCGCCAGCAGGCTCCAGTTGGCGCCGTCCGGGCGATAGCCGAGCGACAGGTCGCTGGCGGTACGCGCCGGGATGCGGTACTGCAGCAGCTGGTTCGAGACGCTGATGTTGTACACGGCGCTGCGGCGCGCATGCAGGCTGGCCAGCAAGGCGGCGCCGGGCAGGCGGAATGTGTGTTCCCAGCCCAGGTTCAGCACCGAGCGCGGCGCGCGGTCGAGCGGCTGGCCGGCCCAGGACACCACGCCGTTCGGCAGGTAGGCCACATAGTGCGCGTCGAGCAGGGTCAGGCCGTAGCTGAAACGGTCGGCGCCGCCGGCGCGCACCTGGCCGTCCAGCTCCAGGCCCTTGACGCTGGCCACGCCGGCATTCTGGGTCATGAAGCGCGGCGCGCCGGCCACAATGGCGACGCCGGACAACTGCATATTGGTGTAGTCGTAGTTGAAGACGGCCAGGTTCAGGCTGGCGCGCTGCTCCCAGAAGCGCGCTTTCAAGCCCGCTTCCCAGGATTTCAGCGTTTCCGGCTGGTAGAACAGGGCGCCGGCCGGCACCGTGACCGCCGCCGGGCAGGCGATGCCGAGCGCGCTGGAGCCGGCCAGGCAGCCGTCGTTGAAGCCGCCCGATTTGTAGCCGGTGGACAGGCTGGCGTAGGCCATGGCGCGCGGCGCCAGGTCGAATTCCGCGCCCAGCTTCCAGGTGGTCTTGTGGCCTTGCAGCGACGCGTTGTTCAAAATTTTCAGGTCGGTGGCCGGGTTGAACACGGGCGCTTGCTGGAAGTTGGTGGTGCCAACGCGCGACTTCTCGTCCTCGGTGTAGCGCGCGCCGGCGGTGGCGCGCAGGGCTGGCGTCAGGCTGTAAGTGAGCTGGCCGAAGGCGGCGCGGCTGCGGGCAATGGTCGGGCCGTGCGGGAAGACGTAATAAGGCGGCTGCTTCAGAGCCTGCAGGCCGCGGAACACATATAGCTGGTGCGACTCCTCGCGGAAGTCATACAGGCCGCCTTGCGCCTTGAGCGGGCCGCCGCCATTGCTGGACAGGCGCAGCTCGTGCGAATCCTGGCGCTGGCGGCCGTGGAAATCCTCATGCACGCCGATCGCCAGCGTCGGGATGGCGCGGTAGTAGAAGTTGGCCAGGAACGCGTGTTCGGCCTTGCGGTGCGAGCCCAGGTAGTGCAGGGTGGCCGGCCCCAGGTCCCAGGTCAGTTCGGCGCCCACGTTGTGCAGCGACTTGTGGTTGTAGCCTTGTTCCAGGCGCGTGTTGAACGGCTGGAAGCTGTTGGTCAGGTATTGCGTAGTGCTGGCCGGGCGCCACACCGGTTTGCTGTTGGCGACGCCGGTGAAGAAATTGGTGTCGGGCACGATGTTGTCGATGTTGCCGTCCAGCGTGGCGTGTTCGTAGCGCAGCAGCAGCGCGGCGGCGGGCCCCAGCGCCAGCTTGGCCGACAGGCGCGCGGAGCGGTCGTCGCGGTCCTGGCCCAGCGCAAAGCCGGTGCCCTGGCCGTTGCGCAGGTAACTGTCGTGCTGGTGCATGGCGACGGCGGCGCGCAGCGCCAGCCAGTCGCTGGCGGGGACGTTCAGCATGCCGCTGGCGATGCGCGCGTGGTAGCTGCCCAGCGCCAGGCTGGCGGCGCCTTCCAGGCGCGCCACCGGGGCGTTGCTGATCACGTTGACCACGCCGGCGGTGGTGTTGCGGCCATACAGGGTGCCTTGCGGGCCGCGCAGCACTTCGATGCGGTCAACGTCGAGCAAGCTCAGGGTCTGGGCTTGCGGGCGGGCGATATAGATCCCGTCCTGCATGAAGGCGGCCGACGGGTCGCCTTTCTCTGTGGCATCGGAGTTGGAGACGCCACGGATGGTGATGCGCAGGCCGTCGGCGGCGCCGTCCAGGTGTACGTTGGGCAGGCGTTTGCCCAGGCCGGCGGCGTTATCAATGCCCAGCTTGTCCAGTTGCTCGCCGCTCAGCACCGACATGGCCACCGGGGTGCGCGATTCGGGCGTGGCGATGCGCTGCGCAGTCACCAGGACTTCGGGCAGTGCGTTTTCGGTGTGGCTTTGTGCGAAAGCCGGTGCGCAAAGGGCGCTGGCGAGGGCGGCCGCCAGCAAAGATGGGCGCAATTGCGCCCTGTGATTCAACATGATGACTCTTTTGATAACGTTGCTGCAGTAACTTGCAAAGATCAAGAGTCTAACATTTCGTGTAGCTTGGAAATAGGACGTTGTAGGCTTTCCCCGACACTGATTCGATACGAACACTGATAGCGGGACGGGCGGGGCGGCGCAATACTGGCGGCATGTTCAGGATAAGAAGGGAGTCGATCATGCTTGTACGCAACTTTACCGTGGCTTGCACCCTGGCGTGCAGCGTTCTGGGCGTGGCGCTGGCGGCCGGCGAGCCGCAATTCGTCACCGGCGGCGTCGGTCTGGAAGAGCGCAGCCAGATGCTGGCCAGCAAGCCGGAATACAACGTGCGCATGACGTTCGCCACCCGTGGCAGCGGTGAGTACCGCTCGGACGTCCAGGTGGAGGTCACCGACCGCGCCGGCGCTACCGCTGTGCAGGCGCGCGACGCCGGCCCGCTGATGTTCGTCAACCTGGCGCCGGGACGCTACCGGGTCACCGCCACGGCGGCCGATGGCCAGGTGCAGCGCCGCGACCTGCAGGTGCAGGCGGGGCGCAGCAAGGACCTGTATTTCTACTGGAACGAGCCAGCCACTATCGTGCAGTAGACATCAAAGCGTTCAGCGGGCCGTAGGCAAAGGTCTGCTCGTCGTCGATGGCGCCGCTTTGCTGGAAGCGCTCCATATACGCGCGCAGCCGGCCCAGCATGGCTTCCGCCGGGGCCGAGCCGGCGCTCAGGCGCCGCACGCCCAGTTCGGCCAGGCGCGCCGGGGGCGCCAGGTTGGGGCGGGCCAGCACGTTGAGCGGCATGGCGCTGCCTTGCGCCAGCGCGGCGATCTCGCCTTCCTCGGTGACGCCCGGCGCAAACAGGCCGCTGGCGCCGGCTTGCTGGTAGAGGGCGGCGCGGCGCAGGGTTTCCGCCACGCGGGCGCCCGGCTCGGCCAGGCCTTTCAGGTAGACATCGCAACGGGCGTTGATGAACAGCTTCACCCCGGCGGCATCGGCGGCGGCGCGGGCGGCGCTGATCTTGCGCGCCAGGATTTCCGGCGCGTCCCTGCCATCCTCGATATTGATACCGACCACACCCGCCTGCAGCAGTTGGGCCACGAACTGGCCTACCAGCTCGGGATCGGCGGAATAGCCATCCTCGATATCCACGCTGAGTGGCAGGTCGCTGGCGCGCACGATGTCGCGCACCGTTTCCAGCAGTAGGGCGGTCGGCAGTTGTGAGCCGTCGCCATAGCCATGGCCCCAGGCCACGGCGGCGCTACTGGTGGCGAGGGCTTTGGCGCCGGCCAGGGCGGCAATGCGGGCGGTGCCGCCGTCCCAGCAATTGGCCAGCAGCAGGATGCCGTCCTGGTGCAGGGCGTGGAATTGGCTGTCGTTGCGCATGTGGTCTTTTCCTTAACATTGCGGAGCAGTCCATTCTGCCACGGTTGCCGCATTCCTGCTTTGGTACAATTCGGGGTTGCCAATTATTCCCATAACGATAGTGCAAAGCCGCCAACTCTACGTCCGCCTGCTGAAAGAATTCCTGCCCTATAAATGGGCGGCCCTGGTGACACTGCTCGGCGTCGGTGTGGCTTCGCTGACCGACGTGCTGCTGATCCGCCAGTTGCAGAACGTGGTCGATGCGGTGCAGCCGAACGCCCTGGGCGGCGCGGCGCCGCAGTCGGCCATGCTGGGCGGCGTGCAGGCTTTGCTGGACCGCGTGCTGCCGTCCGATCCCGCTGCGGCGGCGTTGTGGGCGATCCCGGCGCTGATCATGGCGCTGGCGGTGCTGCGCATGGTGAGCACGTTCTGCGGCGATTATGGTTCGTCCTGGCTGACCCAGCGCGTGCAGGCCAATGTGCGCGAGAAGATGTTCAACCGCGTGCTGCGCTTGCCGAACCGCTATTTCGACCAGTCTTCCACCGGCACCACCTTGTCGCGCATCGCTTTCGATGCGACGCAGGTGACGCAGGCTGGCTTGAGCGTGCTGACCATCGCGGTGCGCGACATCGTCGCGGTGACTGGCTTCCTGACTTCCTTGTTCCAGATCGACTGGAAACTGGCGCTGTTCTGCCTGGCCTTGCTGCCACTGGTGGCCTTGGTGGTGACGATCGCGGCGCGTCGCATGCGTCGCTTGAGCTCCAGCGCCCAGCATGCCATGGGTGAGCTGACGCGCGTGCTGGACGAGAGTATCGGTGGCCAGCGTGTGGTGAAGATTTTCGGCGGGCAGGCGTATGAGCAGCAGCGCTTCGATGAGGTGGTGAACCTGAATCGCCGCCTGGCGGTGAAGCATGCCTCGACTGCGGCCATGAACTCGGGCCTGATCATGCTGATGGTGGGCGCCACCCTGTCGGCGGTGATCTATTACGCTTTGCTGCGGGCACAGGAGGGGGCTTTGACGCCGGGCGCTTTCGTTGCCTTCATAACCTGCCTGATGGCGATGCAGACGCCAATCAAGAACCTGACCAAGCTGAATGAACCGCTGCAGCGCGGGCTGGCGGCGGCGGAGTCGGTGTTTGGTTTGATTGATGCGCCGTTGGAGGCGGATACTGGCACGCGTACTTTGTCGCGCGCCCAGGGCCGTATCGTGCTGGAGGATGTGGGCTTCCGCTACAACCTGGATGACACGGAGGCGGCGCCGGCTTTGCGTTCGGTATCGCTGGATATCCCGGCTGGCGAAACCGTGGCGCTGGTGGGCGGTTCGGGCAGCGGTAAGACGACCTTGGCCAGCTTGCTGCCGCGTTTCTACGATGTGGGCAGCGGCCGCATCCTGCTGGATGGCGTCGATTTGCGCGAATACCGCTTGCCGGACTTGCGTAGCCAGATCGCGCTGGTGAGCCAGGATGTGGTGCTGTTTAACGATACGCTGGCGGCGAACATCGCTTACGGCGATACGGCGCCGGATCTTGGCCGTGTTGAGGCGGCGGCGCGCGCGGCCTATGCGCACGAGTTCATCATGCGCCAGCCGCAGGGCTACCAGACCCAAGTCGGTGAGAATGGCATGCGTTTGTCGGGCGGACAGCGCCAGCGTATGGCGATCGCGCGGGCCTTGTACAAGGACGCGCCGATCTTGATCCTGGATGAGGCGACCAGTGCGCTGGATACGGAGTCGGAACGCCAGGTGCAGGCGGCGCTCGAAAAGCTGATGCACGGCCGCACCACGGTCGTCATCGCGCACCGTTTGTCAACTATCGAGAACGCGGACCGCATCGTGGTCATGGCGGCTGGCGGCATCGCGGAGCAGGGCACCCATGAGGTGCTGCTCGCCAAGGGCGGCATCTACGCCCGCCTGTACCAGACGCAGAAGCAGTTGGACCAATAAGGGGCTTGCCCTGCGGGTGCACGGTAGGGGGCGTCCCGAAAACGGCAAAAGTCTCTTGGAGTCTCAAACGCACTCTTTTGGTCTCTTGCGGTCTCTTTTAGTCTCTAATTGCACGGTTTTGTTGCGTAGCGCGAAGGCTGCTTTCCAATCGTCTTCATGCGGGAAGCGTACCCATATGGTGCGCCACGCATTGCGATGGCACTGGGCAACCTCGTTGACGAACTGGCCCGGTGAAACGCTGTGGCCGTCATATTGCAAATCGCTGCCCTCAATATGCGCTAGATAGCTGACGCGTTTGTAGACCGTCCGAAGCGCCGTCCCGCTTGGCAGGAAGAGTTCTTTCCATTGGTAACCTTCAAGCCGGGATGCTCGCTGCTTGTTTTGCGCCTTCACATAGTCCGTCATCCAGGCATTGATCACTGTATCGACCAGCTCGAACATTTCCTGTTCGATTCCATGCTCGTACATGAAGTTTCCCAGCGCTTGATAAGTCTCGATCGAGGCGGGAACGCTGAATATGAATGTGCTCATAGGATCCTCCGTTTTCCAGTGCTCATCGAATTAGATCGATTTGAGACCAAAAGAGTTCCCACGAGACGAAAAGAGTGCAAAAGAGACCGAAAGAGACTTTTCCCGTTTTTTGTGACCCCCTCTCTACTGCAGCAAGTAGAACGCCATATCGCGCGCGTCGCGTTCGCTGACACCCAGTTGCGGCATGGCGCTCCCGGGTTTCACGTCCTGCGGCGCCATGATCCAGCGAATGAGGTTGGCCTCGCTGCGCGGCAACTTGCCGGCGATGAAGGCGCGCCGCCCGAGGCCATCCAGGTTCGGCCCGACGAAAGTTTGAGGCCCGGTCACGCCGGGAATCTGGTGGCAGGACTGGCAGGCATACTGCGTCAGCGCCAATCGTCCGCGCACGCGGTTGCCGCTGTCGGTGCCGCTGTCGCTGGCACCGACCGACTCCGCGCGCACTGGCGGCGCAACAGGAATCGCCCGGTAGGCTTCCGGCGTCATGCCAGGCAGCGCGCCGAGGAAGGCGACGATATCCCAGATTTCCTGCTCTGGCAGATGGAAACCCCACGCCGGCATCCCGCTCATCTTGATGCCCTTCGCTGTAATCCAGTACATCTCACGCGCCTTCCACCTGCGCGCCGCATCGGCAAGCGGCCCAGGCACCGGTTGCATGCTTAAACCGATCGCACCCTGCGCCACGCCCGGCCCGCCGTGACACTGCTCGCAGTACCGCCGAAACGCCACGCCCCCGCGCGCCACCGCCAGCGCCGTGGTTGCCGCCGATGCCGCCGATGCCGGCAGCGCAATCCCCCGCGCATGGAAACGCACCGACTGCTGCATGCCCCGTTCCAGCAAGGTATGAACGAACTGAAAGTGCGGCCGCAGCGCCGACACGTCATACCATCCCGCCTGCAACACCAGCGCAGCGGCCAGCAGCGCAGCCAGCAAGGCCGCGCACAAAGTCGCACCAGCGATAGCAAGTAAGCGCCGCACAATAGAGAAAAGGTCGATGATGTCTGCGGTGGATTATAGGATTTGCTAGCGGAAAGGCAGGAACGATTCGTGCAGGAAATCACCATGCACCCTCAGCAAACCGTGCAGCGCGCGGCCGGCCTCTGCCTGCTACCGCTGCTGCTGTGCGCATGCGAACCGCAAAAGCCCGCGCCGCCCGCAATCGACGGCGGCAACCTCCGTCAAGGTAAGGAGCTGCTCGTGCAGTATCAATGCGGCAGTTGCCACACGATCCCCGATGTGGAGGCAGCGCGCGGCAGCGCAGCACCATCGCTGGAGCGCTTTGCGCTGCGCAGTTACATCGCCGGCCGCTGGCCGAACCGGCAAGAAGTGCTGGTGCGCTGGATCGCCGACCCGCAAGCCATGGCGCCGGGTAGCCTGATGCCGGATATGGGTGTGTCCTCGGAGGACGCGCGCCATATGGCCGCCTACCTCTACTCGCTGGAATGACGGCGGCACTGCAATCGGCACTTGCGCCCGCCGGCCCAGATGGACTGGCGCTGGCGCACCTGGCCTGGTTGCTGTTCGGCGCTGGCGCCGTGATCTTCTTCCTGGTAGCGGCGCTCGTCATCGCGGGCGTGGGCAGGCGCCGCACGCGTTCATGGTCTCGCGCGCTGGTGGTCGGCGGAGGGCTCGTCTTCCCGCTACCGCTGCTGGCGGCGTTGATGGCGTGGTCGGGCTGGCAGGCCTCGCAACTGGCGTGGCCATTCTCAGGCGCGGCCCGTATCCACGTGAGCGTGACGGCCCATATGTGGTGGTGGGAAGTGCGCTACCGCGACACGCGCACCGGTCGGCAAGCGGTTTTGGCAAATGAGATCCGGCTCCCGGCGGGAGAGCGCGTCTACTTCGCCTTGACCGCCGCTGATGTGCAGCACGCCTTCTGGGTGCCTGCGCTGGGTGCCAAGGTCGATATGGTTCCCGGCCGCCTGCATGGCCTGTCGATGCGAGCCGACACACCCGGCCATTACCGCGCCCCATGCGCCGAGTACTGCGGCACCCAGCACGCCGCCATGGCGCTCGACGTGCTGGTGCAGCACCCAGCCGCCTTCGACACATGGCTTGCGCAGCAGTCCCGCCCCGCCTCGCCAGCGCCGTCGACAACGGCGCGCGGCCAGCAAGTCTTCCTGGCTGCGCGCTGCAACGCCTGCCATACCGTGCGCGGCGTGGCGGAAGGGGGCGCGCTGGGCCCGGACCTGACCCACCTCGCCAGCCGCCGCTCCCTGGCAGCCGGCGCGCTGCCCATGACGCGCGCCAGTTTGCCGGGCTGGATCGCCAACCCGCAAGCCGCCAAGCCCGGCGCCCGCATGCCCCCCAGCAGCTTGTCGCCGGAAGACTTGCAAGCCCTGGTCGCATGGCTGGAGACGCTGCGATGAGCACGCCGAACCATCTTCCGCGCCCACCCGGCGAGTTGGAAGCGCTGGAGCGGGCCTGGCGTAAACCGCGCGGCTGGCGCGCGCTGAGGGCCGTCAACAACACCCGCATCGGCCGCCTCTACCTCGCCACCGCCTTCGCATTCTTCCTCTTCGCCGGGGCACTGGCACTGGCGATGCGGCTGCAGCTCGCCGTCCCCGGCAACGACTTGCTGCAGACCGGCACCTACAACCAGTTCTTCACCATGCACGGCACGGTGATGATGTTCCTGTTCGCGATCCCGATGGTGGAAGCGATTGCTGTCTTCCTGCTGCCCGGCATGCTCGGTGCGCGCGATTTGCCGTTTCCACGCTTGTCCGCCTACGCATACTGGGCCTACGCCTTCGGCGGCGCAGGTTTCATCGTGACGCTGGCCTTCGGCCTGTCGCCGGACGGCGGCTGGTTCATGTATCCGCCGCTGACGGGCAAGCAATACTCGCCCGGCCTGGGCGCGGACTTCTGGTTGCTCGGCATCGGCTTTATCGAAATCTCCGCCATCGCCGGTGCGATTGAGCTGATCATCGGCATCCTGTTCACGCGCGCGCCCGGCATGACGCTGGCCCGCATGCCGGTCTTTGCCTGGTCAATGCTGGTGGTCGGCCTGATGGTGGTCTTCGCTTTCCCGCCGCTGATCGCCGGCACCGCCTTGCTGGAACTGGAGCGCGCCTATGACTGGCCCTTCTTCATCGTGGAGCGCGGCGGCGATCCGCTGCTGTGGCAGCACCTGTTCTGGTTCTTCGGCCACCCGGAGGTGTACATCATCTTCCTGCCCGCCGCAGGGTTGGTGTCGGCCATGCTGCCAGTGCTGGTGCAGACGCCGCTGGTGGCGCGGCGTGCGGTCTTTGTCTCGCTGGTCGCTGTTGGCGCCCTGAGCTTTGCGCTGTGGATGCACCATATGTTCACCGCCGGCCTGGGCCAGCTTGAGGCCATGTTGGTTTCTGCCGCCAGCATGGCCATTGCCATTCCGACTGCGGTGCAAGTCTTCGCCTGGATCGCCACGTTGTGGCGCGGGCGGGTGCAGTGGAACGCACCGACCTTGTTTATCCTCGGCTTCCTGCTGGTCTTCGTGCTGGGCGGGCTGACGGGAGTGATGCTGGCCTCGGTACCGTTCAACGTTCAGGCGCACGACAGCTACTTCATCGTCGCCCACCTGCATTACGTGCTGGTCGGCGGCCTGGTGTTTCCGATGTTCGCGGCGGCGTATTTCTGGATGCCGCTGATGAACGGGCACCGCATGTCCGAGCGTGTAGCGCGCTGGGTGTTCGGGATGGTGTTCATCGGCACCAATGTGGCCTTCTTCCCGATGCACGCCAGCGGCCTGCTCGGCATGCCGCGCCGTGTCTATACCTACAGCTCCGCGATGGGCTGGGATGGCCTGAACCTCGCCAGCACGGTGGGTGCCTTGCTGCTGGCGGCCGGCGTGCTGCTGTTCACTATCGACATGGTGCGTACTTTGCGGCGTCCTGCGCGCGCGCCGGGCAATCCGTGGCGCAGCAGCGGGCTCGAATGGCTGCCGCAAGGCGAGTACGGTACGCGCAGCCAGCCGCAGGTGCGCTCGGCGGAGCCCCTGTGGCGGCAGGCCGGCCTGGCTGGGGAGGTGGAGGCGGGCCTGCACTGGCTGCCTGGCAGCGTGAGCGGTCGGCGCGAAACGCTGGTGACGACCTGGCGCGCCGCGCGCCCGGCGCATTTGCTCGTGCTGCCGGGCGATAGCTGGCTGCCCTTTCTTTGCGCGTTTGGCACGGCGGGCTTTTTCCTGCTATTGACGGTGCAACTGCCGTTGTCGGCCTGGCTGTGCGGCGCGCTTGCACTGGCAACCCTGCTGGCGTGGCTGTGGGGCCTTGACCGTCCGCTGGCGCCGGGTGGCGGGCGCGCGGCGCTGGCCGGGGGCGGCGTGGCGCTGCCGATTGGCGCAGACGGGCGAGCCTCGCATTCGTGGTGGGCGACGCTGGTACTGGTGGTGGTCGACGGCGCCATCTTCGCGTCGCTGGCGTTCACGCTGCTGCATATCGGCATGGCGCTGGAAGTATGCCCGCCGCCCGGCGCGCACTTGCCGCCAGCGCGGGTGGCGTGGCTGGTGGCAGCACTGCTGGCGGCCAGTTCGGCGTTGGCATGGTGGGGCGGGTGCCGCCCGCGCCAGGGTTGGCCGTTGCTGGCGGCCGGCGCCTGCCTGCTGGCGGCATTCGCCCTGGATCTTGGCAGCCACATGGCAGCCGGCCTGGCGCCGCAGCGCAATGCCTGGAGCGCGGCGGTGGCTGCAATGCTGGCGTATGGCGGATTGCACGCGGTGGTGCTGGGGGCCGCAGCGCTGTACGTGGCCGCGCGTGGCAAGCTGCGCGCGGCGCGCAGGGCCACGCTGGACAACACCATTTTGCTATGGCATGGCGCGGTGGCGCAGGCCCTGGCGGGCCTGGCCTTGATACGCTGGCTTTAGAAGGAGTAGACCAGCGTCAGCGAGGTCTGGGTATCGGTGTTCTGCTTATCGACCGGCACGCTGGTGTCGTTCTGCGCGCGGAAGGCGGCCTTCATCTGCATAGAACCATTGATGCGGGTGCTGAGCGAGGTTTCCGAAGTCGAATGCATATTCCACGAACCGCGTTCCACGGTCACAATCTGCGCGAAGGCGGCATTGTCATTCAGCTTCCAGCGGAAAGCCGCGCGGCCGCGCACGATCATGCCTTGTTCACGCTCGCCGCTGGCGCGTTTGCCGTCGAAGTAGCCCGGACCAAATTCCATGTCCAGCGTCTTGTCGTCCGACTGGAACCAGCGGAAGCCGTGACCGACACCGACGCTGGAGCTGCGGGTGTAGGCACCGAACTTGTCTTCGGCCAGCGAGGCCAGCATGTACAGCGTGGAATTTTCTTCCATCAGCTTGTAACCGGCCTTCGCGCCCAATTGGTAGCGCTGGGCGGAACGGGTGTTCACGTCCTTGCCGTCGATGCGGTTGCGGTCTTCCTTCAGGTAGCCG
The DNA here is from genome assembly GCA_046523935.1 of Massilia sp. SR12. GTDB lineage: Bacteria > Pseudomonadota > Gammaproteobacteria > Burkholderiales > Burkholderiaceae_D > Rugamonas. The sequence goes on from CP159586.1 coordinate 994,507, forward strand.
TGGCCGGTGTACTCGTTGCTCCACAGCGGGGTGTCCTGCAGCGCTTCGAACTTGCCGGTGACGGAGGTGCCCGAGGTGTTGCCGCTGGTGGCAATAGCGCCGATTTCGGCGGCGATGATCCAGTTGCCAGGTTGTTCAATGTCTTCGGCTGCCAGGGCGTTGCCGGCAACCAGGCCGGAGGCCAGGAGTAGGGTGGTAAAGTATTTCATAACTAAATTCTATCAGGGCTCGACAGAATGTGCCCGTTTCAGGCAGCGCAGCACGAACGTGGAGCGGCTGTGGCGGATGCCCGGCAGCTTGTACAGTTTGCGCCGCAAGAATTCCTCGTAGCCCGCCGTGCCGGCCACCGCCACCTTGATCAGGTAGTCGTAATCGCCGGTCAGCAGGTAGGCTTCCATCACCTCCGGCAGCTCAGCCAGCGCCTCGCCGAAGCGGTGCAGCATGTCGTCGTCGTGCCGGTCCAGCGTGACTTCGATGATGACGGTGTCCGGCAAGCCTAGGGCTTGTTGGTTGAGCAAGGCCGTGTAGCCCTCGATCACGCCGCGTTCCTCCATGGCGCGCACCCGGTTCCAGCAGGGTGTGGTTGAAAGGCCAACTTTTTCCGCCAGTTTGGTATTGCTCAAACGGCCGTCGCGCCGCAGTTCGCGCAGGATTTTCCGGTCTAGTTCGTCGAGTTGTTCCATGATTTGCACTGTTTGAAGAAGATTCTTCTATTCTACATGCAAAACAAGGCAAACTTTGGATGCCTATTCCGGCGCGGCAGCCGGATAATCTCTATCATGGATACCGAACAAAGAACTTTCCGCCTGCGCCTTGAGCGCAGCGCCGCCATGGATGCCGCCGAAGCTGTCCTGGCCACCCTGCGCCGTGGCGGCGTGCAACTGCACGCCATGCGCATGGCGCCGAGCGTGCATGGCATGAACCTGGACCTGGATGTGGCAGCCGAGGGCGAAGATGCCCTCGTGCTGGCCCGCATGCGCCTGTGCAACCTGATTGGCGTGCTGAAAATTCGGGTTCAGGCCCCGATATAGGCGTATTTGAAACCGAAGGTGAGGGCGATCAGCCACACAATCGGCTTGACCTCGCGGAAGCGGCCAGTCAGCAGTTTCAGCGCGGCGTAGGTGATGAAGCCGAAGGCGATGCCGTGCGCGATCGAGAAGGTGAAGGGGATCAGCAAGGCGGTGATGGCGGCCGGAATGCTCTCGGTGGTTTCGGCCCAATCGATATCCCCCAAGTCGCTCAGCATCAGGCAGGCCACGTACAGCAGCGCCGGCGCGGTGGCGTAGGACGGCACCACGCCCGCCAGCGGGGCGATGAACAGGGCCGCCAGGAACAGCAGCGCCACCACCAGCGCGGTCAGGCCGGTGCGCCCGCCCGCCTGCACGCCGGCGGCGCTTTCCAGGTAGGCGGTGGTGCTGGAGGTGCCGAGCATGGAGCCGGCGACGATGGCGGTGCTGTCGGCCAGCAGGGCCTTGTTCAGGCGTTCCATCTTGCCGCTCACCAGCAGGCCGGCGCGGCCCGCCACGCCCATCAGGGTGCCGGTGGCGTCGAACAGTTCGACCAGGAAGAACACCAGCACCACATTCAGCACGCCCACGCCGAGCGCGCCCGGCACGTCCAGCTTGAACAGGGTCGCATCGAGCGATGGCGGCGCCGAGAACACGCCTTTGAAGGTGTTCCCGTCGAAGAAGAAGCTGAGGATGGTGACGGCCATGATGCCGATCAGGATCGCGCCTTTGACTTTCAGGCGGTCCAGCGTGACGATCAGCAGGAAACCGATGATCGCCAGCAGGGCCGGGGCCTTGTGCAGGTCGCCCACGGCCACCATGGTGTTCGGGTTGGCGATGACAATGCCGGCGCCTTTCAGCGCGATCAGGCCGAGGAATAGTCCGAGGCCGACGGTGAGCGCGATGCGCAGCGAGCGCGGGATGCCGTTGACGATGGCTTCGCGCAGGCCAAACAGGCTTACCAACAGGAACAGGCAGCCCGAAATGAAGACGGCGCCCAGCGCCACCGGCCAGGCGATGCCCATGCCCAGCACCACGGCGTAGGCGAAGTAGGCGTTCAGGCCCATGCCCGGCGCCATGCCGATCGGGTAGTTGGCATACAGGCCCATGATCAGCGTGCCCAGCGCGGCCGCCAGGCAGGTGGCGACGAACACGGCTTCCTTCGGCATACCCGCGTCGCCCAGGATGGTGGGATTGACGAAGATGATGTAGGCCATGGTGAGGAAGGTGGTAAGACCCGCCACCACCTCGGTCCGCACATCACTGCCGGCTTCTTTGAGTTTAAATATTCTTTCTGCAATGGACACGACAGCTCCCCGGATTGTTATTCCGGGCAGCATACCATCACGGCAAGCCCAAGGCGCGGGCGATGTCCTCCCAGGCCACGTACTTGAAGTTCTGGGCGCCGTCCGGCAGGCGCTTGTAGCCGTCCTGCACCACCAGCATGCCGCGCGCGAAGCGGCCGCCGAGGTTGGCGGCGCTGACGTCCAGGCCGTCCGTCTCGGAGGCGCCGTCGATGCCGGCCGCGCTGTTGAAGCCGATGCGGAAGCTGCCCCGGATGCGGTGCGGCGGCGCGGCGTCGGTCACCAGGTAGCTGTTGCTGCCCTGGCTGGAGACGACCAGGTAGCTGGCCTGGGCGCCGTGGTAGAGGGCCATGCCTTCCACGTCGGCGCGCAGGTGGGCGCCGACCGGCAGCACCAGGCGTGGTTCGGCTTTGGCGTCGGCGCGCGCATCCAGGCTCCAGACGCCGCGCTTTTCCTCGCCCGCGAACAGGCGGTGGTTGCGGTCGTCCGCCACGCAGCCTTCCGGCTGGCTGCCCAGCTTGAAGCTGCGCACCAGGTTCGCACTGAAGGCGCCGCCGCTGCGGCCAATGCGGTATTGCAGGAAGCTGCCGTCCTTGTCGTTGGCGAAGACTTCCAGGCCGCCGCTGCCCGGCTGGTACAGGCAGATGCCGTAGATGCGCTGCAGCGGCGTGGCGAAGCGCGCCGCCTCGGCCACCGTGCCGGCGCTGTCGATGGTGTACAGCACCAGCACGTTGTCGTCGCGCTGGGTGGCCATGGCCAGGTCAAAGCGCTGGCCGTCCAGCAGCACGTCCTGGCGCAGGTCGACGTTGTTCAGGCGGCCCGACTCCAGCATTTGCAGTTCCTTGCCTTGCAGGTCGTAGACGTGCAGGCCTTGCTTCTTGTTGGTGCCCAGTACGCGGCCCTGGCCCGGCCGCTGGCGGTCGGCCCAGATGGCCGGGTCGTCAGCGGCGTCGCCCATGCGCGGCATGGTTTCGGTCTGCACCAGGGGCTGCACCACGACGGCGGGCGGCAGGTCGCGCCGCAATGCGATGGTTTGCATGACCTTGCGTTTGTGGTCGATCAAGGTTACGCCTTGTGCGGCCGGCGCCAGCGCTTCCGGCGCGGCGGCCAGCTTGCCGTAGGGCTTGCGCAGGGCGAGGGCGCGCCGTTCGGGCGGCGCTTCGGCGTCGGCGTTGTAGGCCCAGGCGCCGAATCCTTCTTCGTTCACCACAAGGGTGGTGCTGGCGTCATGCACCAGGCAGGCGTTGCTGTGCGGCGGCAGGGCGAGCTTGCGCACCAGTTGCGCTGCCGTGCCTGGCGTTGCGCCGGGGGCGGACGGCACGGGCAGCAGCCATTGCTCCGCCTGGCCGTCTTTCCCGATCAGGAAGGCGTGCAGCAAGCCTTGCGCGTCCAGGTGCAGGCAGGATGCGTCCGGCGCCACGGCGGCGCCGTCGATCACGCTGCGCGCGGCCAGCGTGCCGCCCGCCGCATCGACGCTGACCACGATGGCGCGTTCGGTATTGGCGTCCACCACCAGGGCGGTGCCGTCGCGGTAGTCCAGGTGGCGTGCGCGCAGCGGCAGGCGGGCGTGCTCAGCGCCGTCGGCGCCGCGCAATTGCAGGCCGCGCTTGTCAATCGCCAGGCTGGCGCCGTGCGGCAGGGCGATGACTTCCAGCGCCGCTGCCGGCAGGCTGCAGGCCAGCAGCAGGGGGAGCAAGGAGATTCGGGACAGGCGCATCATCAGAAGAAGCTCGCTTTCAGGCCCAGTTTGTAGGTGCGGCCGTATTGTTCATATTGGGCGTTGTGCTGCTGGACGCCCTGGTAGACGTAGTACTTTTCGTTGTTCACGTTCGCCACGTCAAAGTTCAGTTGCACGGCTTTGCTGAAATGCCAGGCCAGCGAGAAATCGACCTGCTTCTGGGTGTCGACCATGCGATCCTGGCTGCCATTCAGGATATCCGAGCCCAGTTCCAGCAGGTAGGGCGATTTGTAGTTCAGGGCGACGCGGGTGCTGAGCGGTCCGGATTCATAACCGAGCATCAGGTTCATCACGCGGTCGGACTGGCCCGGCATGCTGATGCGCCGCGCTACCATGGCGCCGGCTTTGCTGTCGTAGCGGGCCACATTGGCGCGCGAATCGGTCAGCGCGCCGTTCACGCCCACCAGCAGGCCGTTGAAGGGCGCCGGCAGCATGCGCAGCGGCTGCTGCCATGAGAGTTCGATGCCCTTCACCTTGGCCATGTCGCCGTTGGCGTAGGTGGTGGCGCTGGTATAGCCGGCCCACTGTCCGCTGCCGGCCAGGTTGGTGGTGTAGGTGAAGTTCTTGATGTCCTTATAGAACAAGTAGGCCGACACGGCGCCGTCGCCGCCGATCATGCGCTCCAGGCCCAGGTCGAAGTTGTGCGATTTGAGCGGGGCCAGGTCGGGGTTGCCGATGGTGGCTTCGGTGGCGGTGGCCAGGGCCACGCCCGGCGCTAGCTGGCTGAAATTGGCGCGCACCACGGAATTGGTCCAGGCCGCGCGCAGGCTGGTGTCGCGGTCCAGGTCGTAGCGCAGTTGCAGTGACGGCAGCCAGTCGGTGTAGGAGCGGCTGCGTTCGAGCGGGGTGATGGCGCTGCCGCGGGTGCGCACGCCGTGCGCGTCGAACGCGGTGTGCTCGGCGCGCACGCCGGCCAGCAGGCGCCAGTCGCCTTGCGAGAAGCTGTTCTGAAAATAGGCCGCGTCGATATCCTCATTGAGCGTGAAGTCGTTGATCGCCGATTCGGTCGCCAGGCGCGCGGCAGCGCGGTCGAGGTTTGCCACGCGGGCGCGGATGGCCGCCGGATCAAGCGCGGCGCCGATGCGGCCGAAGGGGTAGTCCAACTGGTGGTCCTGCACGAAGCCCGCCATCGACAGCGCGCCGCCGACCGCCTTGGCACTATAGCTCCACTGGTTGGTGTCGTTGGCTTTTTCGCGGCGGCTGGTTTTGGCGCCGAACTTCAACTGCGAGCGCGTTTCTCCCAGCGCGAATTCATGCGCCAGGTCCAGGCGCAGGTGGTGTTCGGTGTCTTCCGAGTAGCGTTGCTGCAGGGTGATCGCATTCAGGCTGTAGCTGGCCGGGTCGTAGGCGCTGGCGGGGGCTTGCAGGGCGGGGCGCTGGCCGTCGCTGAAGCTGATGCCGGCGAAATTGGCGTTGCCACGGAAGCGGCCGTCGTTCAAGGCTTCCGGCGTGTCTTCATCGGCCTTGCTGCGGCCGGCCTGCAGGTCCAGTTGCCAGTCGCCCAGCTTTTGCTGGTTGCCCAGCACCAGCGACTGTACTCCCTGCGTATATTTGCGTTGGCGCAGGCGGCGTTCCAGGCGTGCGCTGGCGGGCGTGCCTTCAGTCAGTGCGCCGCCGCTGATATTGCTGACGGTGAGGCGGTCGCGCACTTCGTCATCGCTGAAGCGGCTCAGGAAGCTGCGCAGGAACCAGCTACTGCCGGCTTGCGGGCGGTAATCGAGGTTGAGGGCGGCGGCGCGCCGTTCGCGCACCGGCAGGTAGTCGCGCAACTCAAAGCCGCCCAGGCGTTCGCCATCCCAGGCGCCACCGGTTTCCACGTTGTCGGAACCGAATTTGCGCTTTTCGCCGCTCAAGCCGACGGCGACGCCGAATTTGCCATCGCCAAAGCGGCTGGCCCACAGCAGGCCGGCGCTCGGGCTGTCCTGCTGCGTGTTCTGGTCGCGCGACACGGCGCCATGCACCGACAGCAGCGAGCCTGGCAGGTCGAAGGCGGACAGCGATTTCACTTCCACGGTGCCGCCCAGCGAGCTGGCGTCCTGTTCCGGCAGGAGGGTCTTGCTCACTTCCAGCGAGCGCACCAGGCCGGCCGGCAGCACGTCCAGCGCCACGGCGCGGCGGCCCGCTTCCGGCGACGGCACCAGCGCGCCGTTGATGGTGACGGCGTTCAGGTCCGGGCCCAGGCCGCGCACGGTGACGTAGCGGCCCTCGCCCTGGTCGCGCTGCACCGAGACGCCCGGCATGCGCGCCAGCGCTTCGGCGGCGTTCTTGTCGGGCAGGTTGCCGATATCGTCGCTGCTCAAGACGCTCAGGATGTTGTCGGCCTTGTCCTGCGCGGCGATCGATTTGGCCAGCACGGCGCGCTGGCCGGTGATGACAACACTGGTGGCGGCCAGGCCGGCGTCCGGGGCTTCGGCGGCCTGCACGGCGCCGCCGTGCACCAGCGCGAACGCTGCGGCGGCGAGGGTGGTCAGTTGGGTTTTCATTATTGTGGTACCGGGAGTGGAGGAATGCAGCGGATTATGGGAAGCGTGCATGACAACTTGGTTACGCCGGTGTGAGCCGAAATGACCCGTCGCCTGTCATGCCGCAGTCATATGCCGCCGCTAAGCTGCCCGGTTATGCTGAACCTACACCGACACTCCCTCGCCGCCGCCGCCCTGGCCGTGCTGGCCTGCCTGCTGCTGTATGCCAGCGCCGGCGACCCCAAACCGCTGGCCGCCTGGCATTGGATGGATATCCTGGCCGAAGGCGGCATGGCGGTCGTGGCCGGCCTGTGGTTCGTCATGACCCTGAGCAGCCGCCCTGGCGGCCTGGTGACGCGCCTGTTGGCCGGCGGCCTGGCGGCGGTCATGCTGGGCTCCTGGGCGGATTGTCTGGACGAGTTCTTTCGCATCGACAAAGCCGCTGCCTGGGACAACTGGCTGGAGGCGCTGCTGCCGTTCGGCATGCTGGTGCTGACCGCCGGCATTTACTACTGGCGCCACGAGCAGTTCCTGGTCAACGACCACCTGGCCAAGCGCGAGCGCCTGTTCCGCCAGCACCGCGCCTTCGACCGCGTCACGCAACTGGCCGATGCCGCCTACCTGCGGCACCAGATTCGGCTGGAGCAAGAACGCGATCCGACCGGCCAGTGCGCCCTGGTGATGCTCGATATCGACGGCTTCCACCGCATCAACCGCGAACACGGCCAGCGCGAGGGCGACCGCGTGCTGCAGGCGGTCGGCCATATGCTGCTGCTCAACCTGCGCAATGAGGATTTGTTGTGCCGCTATGCGGGCGACCGTTTCGCCTTGCTGCTGCCAGGGATGGATGACCACGCGGCGCGCCTGCTGGCGCAGCACCTGTGCGGCATGGTGGGCCGTATGCGCCATCACGGTCCGCAAGGCCCGCTGCCGGTGAGCCTGCGTTACGCCTGCAGTCCGGCGCAGGGCGAGGCCGAGGGCGTGCTGGCGCGCGTGTCCGCCGCGCTGGAAGCCGGTGCCACGCGGCCTGCCACCTGATGCGTTACACGCTGCCCGATGAAGCAACCGTCCCAGGCAGCGGGCCTTGGCAATTGCTCGACTTCGCCCTGCAGGCCGACGCGCTGCCGAACGTGATTGCGCGCGGCAGCGGCTTGCCGGGCGACGGCGCGGCGCCACCGCCTGGTTGGCGGATCAGCCCTACGCAGCATTTGCAGCTATTGACCAATGTGTTGCGCCAGCTCGATAGCGCCGACACCAGCTTCATGCTGGGCCAGCAGCTGTTGCCCGGAACCGACCCGCACTTGGCGCGTGCCTTGCGCCATTCCGGCTCGCTACTGGAGGCGTTGGAAATCCTGTGCGCGCACGCCAGCAGCCTGACGCCGCTGCTGCGACCGCGCTTGCATCGGGCGGAAGGGCAGTTGGTGCTGTACTGGTGCGACAGCCACGGCGCGCCAGGCCTGCGCGCGGCACTGGTGGAGATGCATATGACGGCCGTGGTGGCGTTGGCGCGCTGGTTGGGCGGCAGCCGCCTGCCTTGGCAGTTCTGCTTCAACCGCGCGCGGCCACGCCATGTGGAGCAGCATGAAGTCCACCTTGGCACCCACCTGCGCTTCGATTGCCAGCTCGATGCCATGCTGCTCGATGCAACCTGGGCGCAGCAACCCTGGCCGGGCGCCGATAGCGCCGCCGTTGCCAGCGCGCTGGCCGTCGCGGCGCAGCAGCCAGCCACGCCCAGCCTGCCGGATGCCCTGTACGACTACCTGCTGGCGCAGGTACGTTGCAACCCGACGCTGGAGAGCGCCAGCGCCGCTTTTGGCATCAGCCCGGCCACGCTGAAGCGCCACCTGGCGCGTTGCGGCACCACTTTCCTCGCCGAGCTGGACCTGGTGCGTACCCACGTGGCGCTGTATCTGTTCCGCGCCCGCCAGGCCGACAATGAGACGGTGGCCAGCTACCTTGGCTTCCACGATGCCGCCAATTTCCGCCGCTCGTTCAAGCGCTGGACCGGCCTGACGCCTGCCTTGCTGCGTGCCGAACTGGCGAACTAACCCAGCGCGAACAACTGCGAGTAGACGCGCGCCGCCATCAGGCCCAGTGGCTGGTGGTGGACCGCCGGCCCCATATGGCGCGCCAGCATTGTCATCGCTTGTGCCTTGCTGGCGCAGGCCGCAATTTGCGCTTCCAGCAGCCCAAGGTCGCTGCTGATGATTTCCCAGGCATGTTCATCGCGCGGGAAGTCATGCCGCAGGATGCCGCGCGGCGCGCTGCCGCCCACATCCTCTACATCCACCTCAGTCGCCGCGTCCGCATGGGTCGCACCATTGGCTGGCGGCGCAAACACAGCCGGCGTCACCTTGCTGGTCGCTTCCTCATATTGCGCGCCTTCACTCGCCGTCGCCGGAACCGTTTGCAAACCGAGCCGACCCAGAGCATGCCCTACCTCCAGCCGCTGCAGGAAGGCCGGCCGGTCGGTCACGTTACCCAGCATGGTGCGCAGCGCCGTCAGCACCAGCCCGTCCGGCAGGGGCGGCGGCAGCACGATGCCAAGCTCGCCCAGTTCATGCAGCACCGAGAACTGTGACGCTGGCTGGTCCGGCACGGCCAACTGGTAGCCCAATAGTTCCGGCAGATAGCGCTCACCGGCGCAGGCCAGCGCCAGACGGATCGCCGCCTGCACATAGCTGCCGTCTTCCAGTTCCTGCCAGTTGCTGCACGATTGCGCCGACAGCGCATGCTGTACCTGCGCCACATGATTCGCGGCCGGCACGCCTTTGCCAAGGTAATCGAGATAGAGCTTGACCAGCGGCATATAGGCTGGCTGGCGCCAATGATCCAGCACGCTGTGCAGCCAGGCGCCTTCCGCCAGCAGTAGCGGCGCCTGCATGCACAGGAAGCGGCGCGCCTGGGCCAGTGTGGCGAAATGGCGACGCGTGCCGCCCTCACTGCGCCCGGCCAGGTACAGACGGAACTCTTCGGCCTGGGTACGGGCGCGCAGTTCGTGCCATTCTTCGAGCCCGGCCAGGCCGCCGCTCCAGGCGGGATGCAAGGCGGCCGCTTCCGCCAGGCGGCGTTGTAGGTATGCCATCGCTTCGGCGCGGTTGGGCACCTCGCGCAATAACATATAGAGTTGCCGCGACGGGCCGCCAGTGCCAGGCTGGCTGTTGCGGCTGAGTGGGAAGGGAGTCAGCATGGCAACTAGTATCCAAGGGCGTTTGGGGGTTTCCTAGCAGAGCGCAACGCGCTCCTGTGTCAGAACAGTCTTACAAGCTCGTGTAAAATCGGCCACCTTGGAAACTATACAGGTTTACTGCCCATGCTTGACGGGATGTCGATGGATCAGTTGCGTACTTTCATCGCGGCGGCCGAGGAGGGCAGTTTCTCTGCTGCCGGCCGCAAGCTGCGGCGCGCGCAATCGGTGGTCAGCCAGACCCTTGCCAATCTCGAATTGCAAGTTGGCTTCCCCTTGTTCGACCGCAGCGGACGCTATCCGCAACTGACTGAACAAGGCCGCGCCTTGCTCGATAGCGCACGCGCCGCCGCCAGCAGTATGGACGGCTTCAAAGCGCGCGCCCGCACCCTGGCCGAAGGACTGGAGGCGGAGTTGTCGGTCGCGGTGGACGTGATGTACCCGATTGCCCGCCTGACCGAAGCCGTGCGCGCCTTCCACCAGGAGTTTCCCACCACGCCCCTGCGGCTCGACGTGGAAGCGCTGGGCGCCGTGGTGCAGCCCGTGCTGGAGCGCAAATGCCGGCTGGCCGTGATTGGCTCCTACCCCGAAGTGCCGCCCGAGTGCGACACCGCCTTCCTGTTCGAAGTGCCGGTGTTGGCCGTGGCCGCCGCCGGCCACCCTCTGGCCGCGCTGCCGGCGCCGATCGCCCGCAGCGAAGCGGCGCGCCACGTGCAACTGATCCTGACCGACCGCTCCACGCTCACCGAAGGCCGCCAGTTCGGCGTACTCAACCCGCAAGGCTGGCGTCTGGCCGACCTCGGCGCCAAACTGGCCTTCCTGCGCGCCGGCCTTGGCTGGGGCGGCATGCCGCGCCACATGGTGGAAGATGACCTTGCGCGCGGGACCTTGGTGGCGCTGACGCTGGAAGCCAGCCCGATTCTGGGCCAGGCCTTCGCCATGTACGCCAGTTGGCGCAAGGATGCACCGCCAGGGCCGGCGGGCCGCCGCTTCATTGAGCTATTGCGCTGAGACGATTCTTCGCCTCGTAGTGTCGCCAGGTGTTTGAGTCCTATTGGAGACTGGCCAGAGGTTAGAAAAGTGAACGTTGTGTTTGAGGCAGAAGGATAAATCCATGATGACGATAAAAGGCAAGAGCCTCCTCATCTTCGGCATCAGCCAACATTGCATAAGCGGCGATCTTGGAACGCGCCGCCTGCAGCAAAGCGTTAGCCAGTAGGGCAGTTGGTCAAGTGCCGACTTTCCGGATGTGAAGTCAGCGCGATCATGCTCCGGGCCAAGCGCTGCGATGTTGAACTGCGCGCCACCTATTTTTCCTGCAATAACTGCGCATTACGGTCCAGCGCGCGCCGCAGAGCGGCGTTGGGTTTAGGCGGGTTCAGCATCGCCTCAGCAAATACGAGAGAGTCAGCTACAGAAAGTCTTAAGACGGTAGATTGCTCAAGCGCGCTGTGCGCAGCTGCCGTCGCAGCCTCCACGATCAAATCCGTCATCGAGCGGCCGGTAATTTCGGCAGTATGTTTAATCAAAGCGTGGAGCTCGCGAATGCTGGCGCTGCCAACCGTGCGGAAGACGCGGGCTCAGTTGTGCTCCGTTGTTCTTCCGTTTTCACTGGACTTGGCATGATGTTTTTCCTGTCAGATGACATCTGTTTACGCCAGCTCAGCGTGCACAATGGGAGCGGGCAAATCCAGGCGAACTCGCATCGCATTGCCGAATATATTGCCCGGGTTGGTCGTAGGCGTGGCGCTTAGCGCTGGGTGACCACCGCCTCCGGCAACCCTTGCCCGCTATCGATGGTGAAGCCGTTGCGGCCGCGGCGTTTGGTGTCGTACAGGGCCATGTCGGCGCGGCCGATCAGGCCGCCGGCGGTTTCGGTGCCGCCGGCGTACAGGGCAATGCCGATGCTGGTGGTCACGCGCAGCGGGGCGCCGAGGACGTTGAAGTCGGGGACCACGGCGGCCATCACTTTCTCGGCCAGCAGTTGCACTTCCCCGGCATGCCGGATGTTTTCGAAGACGATCACGAATTCGTCGCCGGCCAGGCGCGCCACGGTGTCGGTGGCGCGCACATTGCCGCCCAGGCGCAGGGCGAATTCCTTCAGCACTTCGTCGCCGGCGGCGTGGCCGAGGCTGTCGTTGATGTGCTTGAAGTTGTCGATGTCGAGGTAGGCCAGGGCCAGTTGGCAGTCCTGGCGCCGCACGCGTTCGATCGCCTGGTCCAGCACGTCTTCGAACAGGCGGCGGTTGGGGATGCCGGTCAGCGGGTCGCGCCGGGCCTGGCGTAGTAGTTCGGCTTCCACCTCGCGGCTGCGGGTGACGTCGCTGGTCAGGGCGTAGACGAAGGGCACGCTGCCATCCTTGCGCACGTCGGGTACGAAGGTGGTTTCCAGGACCCGCGTTTCGCCATGCAGGCGGGCGCTCGATTCGTACTCGGTGATGCTGCCGGCGAAGGCGCGTTCGAGCGCCGGGCGGGCTTCGGCGTAGGCGGCCTGGCCCATGACGCTGGCGACGGGGCGGCCGGGCAGGGTGTCGGTGTCGATGCCGAGCCAGCGGCGGTAGGTTTCGTTGCCAAACTGGAGGATGTGCTCGGGGTCGATGGCGCTGATCATCACGGGCAGGTGGTCGGCGATCAGGCGCAGGCGCTTCTCGCTGGCGGCCTGGGCCAGTTCGGCGGTCTTGCGTTCGGTGATGTCGGTGCACATCAGGTAGAAGCCTTGCACCGTGCCGTCGGGCGCGGTGTCGGGCACCAGTTCGGCCATCAGGTGCAGATAGCGTTCCAGCTCTTCGCCGGCGCGCTCGACGTGCATGCGGCGGCCGGACAACACCAGGTCGATGCAGTCCTGCCAGCGCGCCAGGATGTCCGGGCCGAACACTTCGTCGATGCGCTTGCCGATCATGGCGCGCGGGTCTTGCCCGAGCAGGAACTGGTAGTGTTCGTTGGTAAAGCGGTAGCGCAGGTCGCGGTCGATATAGGCCACCAGGGCCGGGATATTGTCGGCGATCACGCGCGCCCGTTTTTCGCTTTCGGCCAGGCGTTCCTGCGCGGCCTGGCGCTCGGCCGTGAGTTCGTAGAGCGCTTCGCTGAGTTCTCCGATTTCATCGCTGCCGCTGCTGCGCAGCACACTGATATCGCCGCCCCGGTTGCGGATCGCCAGCAGCTTGCCGCGCAGTTTTTGCAGCGGGGACAGCAGTATCTTCACCATCCACCAACTGAGCAGGCCGGCCACGGCGGCAAAGCCGGTGGCGGCCAGCACGGCCTGTTGCCGCATCTGGGCCATGGGGGCGAAGGCCTCGTCGGTGGGGTAGCGCACCGCCACGATCCAGTTGGTGGCGTTCAGGCGTTTATAGGAATAGATGCCGTCGACGCCGTCCTTGTTGGTGGCTTCCATCCAGCCTTCAAAGCCGTTCAGCGCGCGCTGGGTGCCGAGGTTGAGGCCGGGGCGGGCGTTGATGTGTTCCAGCAAGCGCGCTTTGTTGGGGTGGTTGACCAGGATGCCCTCGGTGGTCATGATGAACATGTAGCCAGTCTTGCCCGGCTTCATGGTGTTGAAATGGTGGAAGAAATCGGAGTTCAGCAAGTCGATGCTGCCCACCAGCACCACCTGCACGTCGCCGCCGCTGTCGATGATGGGGTGGGTCAGCGCCACGATCGGCAGGCTGGACACGCGGCCGCGCACCGGGGCGGAAATGATGCCGCGCTTTAGCGCCATGGTTTGCTCGAAATAGGCGCGGTCCGCCACAGTGGGGTTGGGCTGGTTGGGCGGACGCAGGCTGGCCAGGTATTGGCCATGGGCGTCGAACGCGGCCACATTGGCAAATTCGGAGGCGACCGAGGGGTGCCGTTCCATGGCGGCGCGCAGGGTGGCGGCATTGCGCTGGCCGGGCGGCACCACTTCCGCGATGGATGCCAGCAACAGGCGCTTGGCGGCCAACTGCTCGTCGATATGGACGGCGGCCAGCGATAACAGGCTAAATTGTTGCTGACCGATCACGGCCTTCATGTCGCGCTCCGCCATGGACAGCGCCAACCAGGTCAGCAAGGTGGTGGCCGTCAGCACGAAGGCGATCACTACGCAGGTCATGCGCGCGCGCAAGCTCTGTGGCAGCAATCGGGAGCGGGTCATGGCCTAGTATTGCACACCTGTTTGCCAGTGTGTTCTAAAATCCGAAGCAGCAAATTCTTTGGAAATCATGTGAAAAATACAATGGCAGTTTGCCGGGTGCACTGATCCATGGCGCATTTCCACCTGGCTTGGGAGTTGGGCGGCGACCCCGCCCACGCGGGACGTTTGCGTATTGTGGCGCAGGCTTTGTTGGCGCGCGGCCATGCCGTGAGCCTTTCGGTACGCGACCTGGCGCTGGCGCGGCGCCTGCTGAACGACCTGGACGTGCCCGTGCTGCAGGCGCCGGTGTGGCTGAACCCGGGCGCGCAGAATGCCGCCAGCCTGGCTGAGATAATGCTGGGCGCCGGTTACCAGGAGCCGCAGGCGCTGGATGGCTTGTTGCGCGGCTGGCGCGCGGCGCTGGGCTTGCTGAAGCCGGACGTGCTGGTGGCGGAATTTGCGCCGACCGCCTTGCTGGCGGCGCGCAGCCTGGATATCCCGGCGGCGGCGCTGGGTGCGGCCTTTACCTTGCCGCCGGCCGGCCAGCCGATCCCCACCTTCCGCCCGTGGGAGCCGGTCGACCTGGCGCGCCTGGCCGCCGCCGAATTGCATGTGCTGAAAGTGATGAATACGCTGCTGGTGCACCATGGCGGGGTGCCGTATGTGTCGGCCGCCGATGCCATGCTGGGCCGGCAGCACCTGCTGTGCGCCTGGCCCGAGCTGGACCATTATGGCCGGCCCGCCGTGGGCGAACAGTGGCTGGGGCCGGCCTTTGTCACGCCAGCGGGCGCGGCGCCCCAGTGGCCGCCCGGCCAGGGCCATAAAGTGTTCGTCTATCTGCGTCAGGAGCATCCCGCCTATGTGGCGGTGCTGCATGCGCTGGTCATGGAGGGCTGCCGCGTGCTGTGCTACCAGCCGGAAGTGGCGGCGGGTGCGGTGCCGCCCGTGCATGCCACCAGCCTGGCCTGGGCGCGCGGGCCGGTCGATCTGGCGGCGGCCCTGGCCGAAGCGCGCCTGTGCGTCAACCAGGGCGGGGAGGGCACGGTGGCGCATGCCATGCTGGCGGCGGTGCCGATGCTGCTGTTGCCGACCCAGCTGGAACGCTATTTACTGGCGCAGCGCCTGGAGGCGTCGGGAATCGCCATCAATGGTGGCCGCTTCCCGGGCGCGGTGGACTGGCGCAGCGTGGTGCGCAGTCTCTTGATGGATGGCCGCACCTTGCTGGCGGCGCGCCAGGTCGCCGAACGCTATGCCGGTTTCTCGCATGCGCAACTGGCTGGGCGCGTGGTGGCGCGCCTGGAGGCGCTGCTGCCGGCGCCTTAGGCGGCACTTCAAGAGGCGCTTTGCTGGCGTTCGCAATATTGGCGCCAGGCCACTTCTTCCAGCGCCGCGACGGCGTCGCGCAGGCCGTCGAAGCGGGCGTCGGCAAAGGTCCGCAAGAACTGCTCGTGGAATTGGGCCCGCTCCATGGCGGTCGGGGTAGGGGTGCGCAACTGCTCCATCATGATCTCCATTACTTGATGGACTGTGTCGCGCAGGACAGTTTTATTGTCCGTGCGGCAGTTAACTTTAGGCGCTGCGGCTGCTGGCGGCGGGAAAGTTCTGTTCTGCCGAATGAAATATTGCGATTTGCGCCACAAGTGCGTACACTCATCTTAATCTACGGCAACCATTTAAGTTCAGCACAGTGTATTCACAGGCGCAAATCGATCCGGTCGTCAGTTTCCTGAACACACAGGGTGAGGCGGTACGCGGCACCATTGTGAATCTCCAGCGCAAGTCGCTGGTGATGGAAGTCTATAACCCTTACTCCATCGTGCAGGTCAGCGAGGTGCTTAGCGAGCTGACCGTGCGTATGGGCACAGCCAGCGCCTACATCGGCAAGGCGGTCGTGATCAGCATGGTCAACACCGGCTTGACGGCGGTGGTGTCGGTGACCCTGATCGACGAGTGGCGCGAGCTGAGCGAGGTCGTGATGCGGCCCGGCGCGGTGGGACGCGAAGCGAGCAAGTTCGTGCTGGACTGGGATGACCGCTTCCGCATCCGGCGCGACTACCAGATCGCGGTCAATGAAACCCGCGCCTACCTGACCGAGGTGGCGCGCTGGGTGGAACAGGTGGACCTGTCGGACTCCCTGCCCAAAGAAGGCGGCCGTTTGCGTGCCGACGTGTTCACCGAACTGGCCGAACCGCTGATCGTGCGCGTGCGCCGCTACTTTGATGAACTGAACCGCGAGGCGGGCATGGTGGAGCAAGAGGCTTCGGCCGCCCACCGTTCCTTCGCCCAGGGCGCTTTGCATCCGCTGATTTTGCGCGCGCCGTTTGTGTTCCGCACGTTCAGCAAACCGCTCGGCTACGCCGGCGACTACGAAATGGTGAACCAGATCCTGGGCGATCCGCGCCAGGGCCCGAGCACCTATTTCCAGATCGTGAACGCCGCGTTCCTGCAGACCGCCGTGGCGGTGGCGCACCGCAACCGCATCGATGTGCTGGTGGAGTTCCTGAAACGCCACGCCGACCAGGCGCGCCGCATTGGCCGCCCGTTCCGCGTGCTGAACGTGGGCTGCGGCCCGGCCCAGGAGATCCAGCGTTTCCTGCGCGAGTATGACGAACCGCACTGGCTGTCGTTCGAACTGGTCGATTTCAGCGAAGAGACGCTGGACTGGACCCGGGGCCGCCTGGGCGAACTGGGCGCCCGCCTGGCGCGCCAGCCCGAGATCCGCTTCGTGCAGGATTCGGTGCACAACCTGCTCAAGCGCCGCACCGACGGGCCGCAGGTGGGCGGCAATTTCGACGTGGTGTACTGCGCCGGCCTGTTCGACTACCTGTCCGACAAGGTGTGCAGCCGCCTGCTCAGCTACTTCGCCTCCTGCATGCGCAGCGGCGGCCGCCTGCTGGTGACCAACGTCCATATCAGCAATCCGGAACGGCCGGGGATGGAACATTTGCTGGAGTGGTACCTGATTTACCGTGATGAGGCGAAGATGGAGCAATTGCTGCCACCGCAATCGCGCGACCGCCTGACCTATGTCGATCCGACTGGCGTCAACGTGTTCGCCGAAGCCACCTTGCCATGACCGGCCCGGTACCTGCAGTGAGCCCGCATTTGTATACCGCCTACGAAACCGACCTGCGCGCCTACCGCCTGCGCTTTAGCCGGGGCGGCGCGTGGACCGGTATCGCCCTGGTCTTGCTGGGCGTCGGCCTCGATTACAGCTTGTACCCGGCCCACCTGGGCCAGTTCGCGCTGGCGCGCGTGCTGGTGTCGCTCGGCATCCTGGCCATTATCTGGATCATGCGCCAGCCCTGGGGCCAGCGCCACGTGGAGGCCATGAGCTTCACCTGGCTCATGCTGCCGCAGGCGATGATCGCGTGGATGATTTCCGCCACCGAAGGCGCGCAGTCGATCTATTACGCGGGCCTGAACCTGGCCGTGTTCGCGTCGGCCATCGCGTTCGCTTTCCGCATGTGGCAGAACCTGGCGCTGGGCTTGTTGACCTATCTGCTGTACGCAGCGGCATGCTACAGCTATGCCGGCGCGGCGGCCATGGACAGCGCCTTTGCTGTCAATTCGCTGCTGCTGGCGTTCAGCGCCACCGCCAGCGCGGTCTGCACCTATTACAACGAGCAGGCGCGCTTCAACCTGTTCCAGTTGAAGGCGGAACTGGCCGACAAGAACAACCAATTGGAAGCCAACAACCGCAGCCTGGCCGAGATCAAGGGGCAGATGCTGCAACAGGAGAAGATGGCGGCGCTGGGCACCCTGGCGGCGGGCCTGCTGCATGAGGTGAACAACCCGGTCAATTTCTGCATGATGGCGATCGACGTTGCGATGGAGGAGCCAGCAGCCAAAGACAGCGAGGTGCTGAAGGAATGCCTGGTGGACGCCAAGCAGGGCATGCAGCGCGTGCAGTACATTGTGTCCGACCTGAAGACCTTCGCCTACCGCAAATCCGGCAGCGAGCATGAGAGTGCGCAATTCCTGTTCGAACGCGCGCTGGAGTCCTCGGTGCGCCTGGTCGGCCATGAAATCAAGGGCGTCAAGGTGCAGCGTCACTTGCAGCCAGACACCCTGGTGCGTGGCGACGAGGCTGCTATTATCGGCGTGCTGATCAACCTCTTGAGCAATGCGGCACTGGCCATGCGCAAGGGCGCGAGCACGGCGCCCACCATCGACATTTATGCGGAAGCGCGCGGCGACCGCCTGAAAATCACGGTGCGCGACAATGGTCCCGGAATCGCGGCGGACAATATCGGCCGCGTGTTCGAGCCGTTCTTCACCACGCGCGAGGTGGGGCAGGGCCTGGGCCTGGGCCTGAGCATTTGCTACAGCGTGATCCAGCGCCACGGCGGCCTGCTGGCGGTGGAAAGCGTGCCGGGCGAATGGACGCAGTTCACCTTTGACTTGCCGCGCGTGACCGGAGGCGAGAAATGAGCGAGCGGCTGGCGACCGTCCTGTACGTGGACGATGAGGAGATGGCGCGCAAATACTTCGCGCGCGCGGTGGAGAGTGAGTTCGCCGTGCTGACCGCGCCCAGCGTGGACGCGGCGCTGCAGATCCTGGCCCGGCCCGACAGCGATATCGACGTGCTGGTGACGGATTACCGCATGCCGGGCCGCGTCGGCGGCGAGCTGCTGCGCGAAGTGGAGCGCGACTATCCACACCTGGTGCGCATCCTGGTCACGGCCTATGCCGACAAGGACGTGCTGCTGGAGACCATCAACGGCGGCGACATCTTCCGCATCCTGGAAAAACCGCTCGACACTGGCGTGGTGCGCGATGCGCTGCGCCTGGCCAGCGAGAGCGCGCGCGAACGCGCCGTGCGCCGCCAAAGCCTGCTGGCCATCGAGGAAACCGTGGCCTTCCTGGCGCACGAATTGAATACGCCACTGGCCACCATTGCCAACTTCGCGCGCAATATCCAGCGCCGGGTCAGCAACCAGGCCGAGGACAACGGCCTGCCGCTGAAAGCCGATATCGGCAACGCGGCGGCGCATATGAACGACAACGCGCGCTACTGCCTGTCGGTGCTGGCCTCCTTCGTGGAATCGGTCAAGCGCGCCAGCGTGGTGCCGGCGGCCCGTGCCGGCAACAGCACGGCGCAGCAAATGGTGGCGGCCTTGCTGGACGTGTATCCGCTGGCGCCCGGCCAGCGCGACATGATCGCGCTCGAGCTGCAAGCCGACTTTGCCGTGCGCGCCGCGCCCAACTGCGTGGCGCTGGTGCTGTCTTCGCTGCTCAGCAATGCGCTGCGTGCGCTGGACGGCCATCCCGCCGGCCGCATCAGCATTACCGTGGGCGTGGCAGACCGCCCTTACATCATCGTGGAAGACAACGGGCCCGGCATCGCGCCGGCGCTGCTCAACCGCCTGCTGCTGGACCCGGTGTCCATGCACGGCAGTGAAGGCGGCAGCGGCTGGGGCCTGATCTTCTGCAACCGCGTGATGCAGTCTTTCGGCGGCCACCTGCGGGTGCAGTCCGAGCAGGGCTGCTCCACCACCGTCACCATGAATTTCCCGGAGTTAGAGAAGGAACGAGCATGACAGAACAAGCGATTAAACAAGCGCCGGCTATCCTCTACGTCGATGACGAAGCGACCGCCCTCAAATACTTCCAGCGCGCGCTCGGTTCGCTGGCACCCGTGTATGTGGCCGAGTCTGTGGAGGAGGGCAAACGCATGCTCGACCAGCACGCCGACGAGATCGCGGTGCTGGTGTCCGACCAGCGCATGCCCGGCGCCTATGGCAATGAGCTGCTGTTCTACGCGTGGGACCGTTACCCGCACATCGTGCGCATCCTGACCACCGCCTACTCGGAACTGGAGCACACGGTGGATGCGGTGAACCAGGGCCAGATCCACCGCTATATCCAGAAACCGTGGGATATCGCGGCCCTGCGCATGGAGCTGAAGCAGGCGCTGTCGCTGGCCAAGCTGCAGAAGGAGCACTCGCAGCTGCTGCGCGAAAAGCTGCTGGTGCGCCAGAAGCAGGCCGTGGCCAGCCGCATCGGCACCCTGTACACGCTGTCGGCCAGCCTGTCCGGCGAAACCTCCTTCGTGCCGGTGGAAAGCTACCTGGCCGGCGCCCTGAGCGCCGGCATGACGCCGCCGGAACCGGACTGGCTGATGCTGGACCATTCGGACCTGATCAGCTCCGAAGCCTTCCGCAGCGCCGCCTTCGGGCGTGCCGTGCGCGACCACCTGGACGACCTGGAGCAGCGTTACGCCGGCGCCGAGCCGGCGCACGCCTTCGCCCTGCTGGCGGAAGCCTTCGGCCCGACCTTCCGCGCCACCGGCCCGGACAGCGCGCAATTCCTGCAGGCGTCGCAGCTGACCGAGTTCCTGGAAACCCCGACCAGCACTCCGGTCTCCTCGCAGCACGCGTTCTGGCTGGCCTGCCTGCTGTGGATGGGTAAGCGCGGCGCCGCCATGCAGATGGCCAGCGGCGCGACCGCCGTCGAATGCCGCATGGTGCAGGCCGACAATGCCCTGACGCCGTCGCAACTGGCAGCCTGGGTCGAGCAGTTCTGAGCCGGGCGCGCGCCTCAGCACGCGCCACAGAAAAAGAGCTTTCGGGCAACATTGGCGGGGCGAGTCGGTTATACTGGCGCATCGGATAACCGGAGTTGCCATGCCAGAGCAAGTGGAGGCCGCCAGCAGATCGTTACGCCAGCGTATTGGCCTCGGCACGCTCCTGTCGCTGCTGTTGGCCGCCAGTTCCCTGTTGCTGACGGCGCTGCTGGTGGTGGTGCTGGGCGTAGTGGTCACCGATGAGCTGAAAAGCACCATCGGCCAGGGCCTGGCCCAGCGCGCGCGGCATGCCGCCGGCCAGCTCGACGCCACCATGTTCGAGCGCTACCGCGAAGTGCAGCTGCTGGCGCGGCGCGCCGAATTCACGGCGCCGCAGCATGGACCGGCGCAACGGCGCCAGATCCTCGACGAATTACAACGCACCTATCCCCTGTATGCCTGGATCGGCCTGACCGACAATGCCGGCAAGGTCCTGGTCAGTACCGGCGGCCTGTTGGAGGGCGTCGACGTGTCGGCGCGCGACTGGTGGCGTGATGCTCCCAAGGGCGTGTATGTGCACGACGTGCACGCCGCCAAGCTGCTGGCGCAGCTGCTGCCCGCCAGCGGCAGTGCGCCCGTGCGGTTTGTCGATGTAGCCTTCCCCTATTACGATGCCGCCGGCACGCAAGCCGGTGTGCTGGGCGCGCACCTGAGCTGGAACTGGGCGCGCCAGGTGCAGGACTTGTTCGACCAGAGCGCCCAGGGCGCGGCGGCCGATACCCTGATCGTCGCGCGCAACGGCCAGGTCCTGTATGGGCCGGAGGCGCTGCTGGACCAGCCGAGCGCCGCCACCAGCCTGGCGCTGGCGCGCGCGCAGACATCCGGCTTTGTCGAAGAACGCTGGGCCGATGGCCGCACTTACCTGGTCGGCTATGCGCGTACGCGCGGCTATGACAGCTATCCCGGCCTGGGCTGGGTCATCCTCACCCGGCAGGAAGCCGCCAGCGCCTTTGCGCCGGTGCGCCGGCTGCAACTGACGGTGGCGCTGTCCGGCCTGGCGGTCGCCTTGCTGTTCTCCTTGCTGGGCTGGCGCGCGGCGCGCACGGTCACCCGCCCGCTGCTGCACACGGCGCAGGCGGCGCGCGAGGTGGAGCAGGGCCATGCCATGGCGCTGCCGCCGGTGGCGGGCAGCTTCGGCGAACTGGAAACGGTGCGCGGCGCCTTCAACGCCATCTTGCAGCGGCTGCAGGGCCAGGAGCAGGCGCTGGTGCGCGCCAATGCCGAGCTGGAACAGCGCGTGGCTGACCGCACGGCGGACCTGGAGCGCACCCTGGCAATTGTCCGTTCCAGCGAGCAGCGCATGCTGACCCTGCTGGAGGCGACGCAGGACGCCTTTATCGCCTTCACCAGCGACGGCGTCGTCACCGACTGGAACCCGCGTGCGGAACAGGTGTTCGGCTGGCGTCGCGAGGAAGTGCTGGGCAAGCATATCGACCAGTTGCTGCAGGCCGGCGGCAACCTGTGGTGGCTGCTGGGTAGCCGCGAGAACGCAGCCACCGGCGCGCGGGTGGCGCTGACCGGCTGGCGCCGCGATGGCGCGCGCTTTGATGCCGAATTGACCCTGGCCCAGCTGGAAGTCGACGGCCTGCAATCGTTTGCCGCCTTCGTCAGCGATATCTCGCAGCGCCGCCGCATCGAGCAGGAGCTGGAAGCGGAGCGCCTGTTGCTCTCGACCGTGCTGGAAACCATCGAGGTGGCGGTCATGGCGTGCGGCCCGCAAGGCGAGCCTACGCTGTCGAACCGCGCCGCGCGCGCCTTGCCGTCGGGCGCCATCCAGGCGGACGAGGCATCGCCGCTGCGGCGCGCCTTGCGCGGCGCCAGGGTGCAGGGCGAGGAGCTGCTGATCGTGGCGGCCGATGGCAGCGAACGTCATTTGCTGTGCAACGGCAGCGCCCTGTCCGGGGCCGATGGCGGCCGCCTGGGCGCGGTGGTGGCCATGGCCGATGTCTCGGCGCTGGAGCAGGCCAAGCTGGCGGTGGCGGAGAAGGAGCGCTTCCTGCGCACCGTCACCGACAACAACCCGGCCGCCATCGGCTATGTCGATCGCGACCAGGTGTACCGTTTCGCCAACCGCAGCTACCAGACCATGCTGGGGATCGACCCGGCCGGCATGATCGGGCGCAGCATCGAGCAGGTGCTGGGCTCCACCATCTACGGCGCGGTGCGCGGCCATGTGGCGGCCGCCCTGCGCGGCGAGCGGGTGCATTTCGAAGTCGATGCCGAGCGCGCCGGCTGGCCGCGTCATTTCATGAGCGATTACATTCCCGACATCGGCGCCCAAGGCGAGGTGCGCGGCTTCCACATCGTCGCGCTGGACATCACGGCGCGCAAACGCGCCGAATTGCAGCAGGAGGAGGCCAGCCGCGCCAAGAGCGCCTTCCTGGCCAATATGAGCCACGAAATCCGCACGCCGATGAACGCCGTGCTGGGCATCGGCCAGTTGCTGGACCGCACGCCGCTCAACGCCGAACAGCAGGAGTATGTGCGCCTGATCCGCGCCTCCGGCAGTGCCTTGCTGGCATTGGTGAACGATATTCTCGACCTGTCCAAGATCGAAGCGGGCAAGCTGGCCGTGGCGGCCGCGCCGTTCCAGCTGGACGAGCTGGCGGAAGCGATCGCCGCCGCCATGCAGTCGGCCAGCGTCGGCAAGCGCCTCGACCTGCTGCTGACGCTGGAAGCGGGCCTGCCGCAAGGCCTGGTGGGCGACCTGCAGCGCCTGCGCCAGGTGGCGCTGAACCTGGTCGGCAACGCCATTAAGTTCACCGCCGAGGGCGCGGTCTGCGTCCATCTCGGCGTCAGCGGGCCGGGCAGCACCATGGAAATCCTGCAACTGACGGTGCGCGACAGCGGCATCGGCATGAGCAGCGAACAGCTGGGCCGCCTGTTCAACCCCTTCGAGCAGGCCGACAGTTCGACCGCGCGCCGCTATGGCGGCACGGGCCTGGGCCTGTCCATCACGCAGCAACTGGTGGAGCTGATGGGCGGCACCATCACGGTCAGCAGCGAAGCGGGGCGCGGCAGCGAGTTCGTGGTCTCGGTGCCTTTGCAACTGGCGCTGCGCCAGCCTGCGGCGGACCGCCTGGCGCCACTGCCCGGGTTGCGTGTGCTGCTGGTGGACGACCACGTGCCGACCTTGCGTTACCTGGAAAGCCTGTTGCGGCGCTGGGGCTGCGAGGTCGAAACGCACGCCGCGACCCCGGCCATGGCGGCCGGCGAGTGGGACGTGGCCCTGGTCGATTCGGCCCTGCTGGATGACGGGGGCGCGGCGGCGTACAGCGGCCTGACCCTGGTGGCCTTGAACCGCAGCCTGGATCGCCTGCCGCAAGCGGACGAGGCGGCGGCCCTGGCCAAGCCGCTGCTGCCAGGCGCGCTGCATCTGTTGTTGCAGGGCCTGAGCCAGCAGCGGGTGGCGCCGGCCGCCGCGCCGTTGGCCGTGCCGCAGCTGGCGGCCTTGCGTGGCGCGCGCATCCTGCTGGTGGAGGACAACGCCACCAATCAGGTGGTGGCGCGCGGCGTGCTGGAGCCAGCCGGCATTCTGGTCTCGCTGGCCGAAAACGGGCAGCAGGCGGTGGCAATGGTACGTGCCCAGCCGGCTGGCTACGACCTGTTGCTGATGGATGTGCAGATGCCGGTAATGGACGGCTACGAAGCGACACGCATCCTGCGCGGTGAGCTGGGATTACGCGTGCCGATCCTGGCCATGAGCGCCGGCGTGCTGGAGTCGGAGCAGGCCGAATGCCTGGCCTGCGGCATGAACGGTTTCATCGCCAAGCCGGTCGATTATGGCCGGATGCTGAACACCATTGCCGCCCACCTGGCCGTGCCACCGGTGCCGCAGCCGCTTGCCGTGGCCACGCCTGCGGCGGCGTCGCCGGCGCCCGACGACCAGCCGGGTGTCTTCAGCATCCGCAAGCTGCTGGCCGTGATCGGCCGCAGTCCGCAGCGGCAGAACATTGTCTCGCTGGTGGGGCGCGTGGTACGCCAGTCGCAGGCGGAGTTCGACGCGGCCCGCAGCCATTGGCAGGATGGCGATATCGCTGCCGCCGCCGCCGGCCTGCATGCGCTGCGCGGCGGCGTTGGCAGCCTGGGCGCGCATGACTTCTCGGCAGCCACGCTGGCGGCGGAGCAGGCCCTGCGCGGCCCGGACCCCGCCAGCGCGGCGCCGCATTTCGAGGAAGCCCAGCGCACGCTGGCCGCCACCCTGGCCGCCGCCGCGCACTGGCTGCGCACGGAGCAGCCGGACGCGCCGGCCGTGCAGCAGGACCTGCAAGCCGCCATGCTGACCCTGGTGGGCATGCTGCAGCGGCAGGACCTGGACGCCCTGAACCAATTCCGCCAGATGCGCGAGCAACTGGCCGGCCTGCATGGCGCGCAAGCCGCCGCACAGCTTGAAACCGCCATCGAGGCGCTGGACTTCGGTAGCGCGCTGGAAGTCCTGAGTGAGGAAGCATGGAAAGCACCATCCTGATCATCGACGACAACCCCGACACCATCCGCTTGTTGAGCGCCATGTTGCGCGAACAGGCCCGCATTTTGTTCGCCACCAACGGCCTGGCCGGGCTCGAGATTGCCCGTGCCCAGCGCCCGCAACTGATCCTGCTCGATGTCGAGATGAAAAGCATGGACGGCTTTGCCGTCTGCGCCCGCATCATGGCTGACCCCGACCTGCGCCATTGCCCGGTCATTTTCGTCACCGCCAGCGCCGGCGCCGACAGCGAAATTGCCTGCCTCGACGCGGGCGCCGTGGATTTCATCCCCAAGCCCTTGAATGGCGCCGTGGTCCAGGCCCGCGTGCGCACCCACCTGCGCCTGCAGGCCGCGCTGGCCAGCCTGGACACCCTGGCCAGCAAGGACGGCCTGACCGGCCTGTACAACCGGCGCGCCTTCGACGAGCAATTCGCCGTGGAGCTGGCGCGCCACCGCCGGCAGCAGGCGCCGCTCGGCCTGGCGCTGGTCGATGTCGACCATTTCAAGCTATACAACGACCACTACGGCCACCAACTGGGCGACGAATGCCTGCGCCGCGTGGCCCAGGCCCTGGCGGAATGCACGCGCCGTCCGGGCGAGCTGGTGGCGCGCTACGGCGGCGAGGAATTCGTGGTCCTGCTGCCCAACACCACGACCGAAGAAATGCAGCGCTACGGTGAATGGATCTGCCAGCACGTCGCGGATTTGCAGTTGCCGCATGCCGCTTCGCTGGTGGCAACGCATGTCACCATCAGCATCGGCCTGGCGGCTGCCGTGCCGGCGCCCGCCGTGTCAGCGGGACAACTGCTGGAAGCGGCCGACAAAGCCTTGTATGAGGCCAAGCGTAGTGGACGCAACCGTAGCGCGATGGCGGCAAGCTCGTGCTAACATGGCCGGACCCCTGTTTTCCACACGCACGCCATGAGTTTCGTAACCGGTAATATTGCAATTGACGCCTTGGTGTACAGCAGTTGGAGCCCGACCGCTGGCACCCCGCGCACCCTGAGCTACAGCTTTCTGCTGACGCCACCCAGCGACGCCAATGACGAAGACCGCAGCGGCTTCGCCGCGATGAGCACGGCGCAGCGCCAGGGCGTGCGCGATGCGCTGCAATTGTGGGCCGACGTAGCCAACCTGACGTTTGTCGAAGTCAACGCCAACGGCTCCCTGCAGTTTGGCACCAACCAGCAGTCCGGCAGCAGCGGCTACGCCTACCTGCCGGAGTCCTGGAGCACTTCGGTGGCCATGTACCTGGACGTGGACGCGCGCTACAACCAGGTGTTCACGCCCGGCAGCTACGGGCCCAGTGTGATGCTGCACGAGGTGGGGCATATGCTGGGCCTGAAACACCCCGGCAACTACGACAGTAGCGGCGGCGGCACCGACGGCCCCTACCTGCCGGCCAACCAGGACAATGGCGACTACACGCAAATGTCCTACAACGAGCCGACGGTACACAGCCTGACCGGGCGCTACGCCGTGACGCCCATGCTGTACGACATCCAGGCGGTGCAATACCTGTACGGTGCGAACATGTCCTACCGCAGCGGTGACGACGTGTATCGCTTCGACAATACGACCACCGCGCGCTGCATCTGGGACGCCGGCGGCAGCAACACCTTCGACTTTTCCGCCTGCACCGGTTTTGTCACGATCGACCTGCGGGCGGGTGGCTTCAGCGAGACGCAGGCGGGCTACCGCAATATCGGGCTGGCGTATGGCGTGACCATGCAAAACGCGCTGGCGGGCAATGGCGGCTCCCAGGTGTACAGCGGCGCCAGCGGCAGCACGGTGACCGGCGGTGCCGGTGCCGACCGGGTGGTGCTGGGGGCGGGCGACGACATCGTGTCGGGCGGCAGCGGCAGCGATACGGCGGTCTTCAGCAAGAGTTTCGCCAGTTACAATGTGCAGCGCCTGGCCGACAGCGTGCGCGTGTTCGGCGAGGGCAATGACCAGCTGGATGGCGTGGAAGTGCTGGTCTTCAGCGACCGCACAGTGGCCGTAGCCGAACTGGCCCTGCACAGCGCGCCGCAGGGCACCAGCGGCAACGACCGCTTTAGCGCCGGCGTCGGCAACGAAACCTTTGACGGCGGTGCCGGGCGCGACGTGGTGCTGCTGGCTGGCGCGCGCGCCAATTACACGGTCAAGGCCGGCAGCGGCGGCCACACCGTCACCGACAATACGGGCAATGGCGGCATCGACCTGCTGCTGAATATCGAACAGCTGCAATTCGCCGATGCCAATGTCTCGTTCGACATCAGCGGCGCCGCCGGCCAGGCCTACCGCCTGTACCAGGCCGCCTTTAACCGGGCCCCGGACTTGCCGGGCCTGGGTTACTGGATCAATACCCTGGAGCTGGGCTATACCCTGCATTCGGTGGCCAGCAATTTCCTGGCCAGTCCGGAATTTGCCGGGGCCTTCGGCACCCTCAACAACCGTGAATTCGCCACGCTGCTCTACCACCAGGCCCTGCACCGGGAGCCGGACCTGGAAGGCCTGAACTGGTGGACCGCGCGCCTGGACGAGGGCGTGCTGCGTTCCATCGTGCTGACCGGCTTCTCGGAATCGGCGGAAAACCAGGCGCAGGTGATCGGCGCCATCCAGAACGGCATCACCTTCATTCCATTCCCGGCAGGCTGATACGGTTGCGCCCCATATGCTTGGCGCGGTAGAGCGCGGCGTCGGCCGTGCTCACCAGCTGTTCCGGCTGGTGGTCGTGCGAGGCGATCGCCGTGGCCGCGCCGATGCTGACGGTAACGAAACGCTTGGGCGCGCCCTGGTTCGGCAAGCCTAGCGCCAGCACCCGGCAGCGTATGCGTTCGGCCACGATGGCGGCGCCCTTCAAAGACTGGTTCGGCAGGATCACTGCAAACTCCTCGCCGCCGTAGCGTGCCACCAGGTCGTTGGCGCGCATCTCGCTGGCCACCGCGCCGGCGATGCGTTTCAGGCACTCGTCGCCACCAACGTGGCCGTAGGCGTCGTTGTACTGCTTGAAATTGTCCACATCCACCATGAGCAGCGAGAGCGGCTGCTGCTGGCGCAGCGCGCGCTGCCATTCGGCGAGCAGGGTCTGGTCGAAACAGCGCCGGTTCGCCAGCCCGGTCAGCCCGTCGCGCGTGGCCAGTTGTTCCAGGGCGATCTGGGCCTGTTTTTCCTCGGTCAGGTCGCGCAAGGTTTCCACCACCGCCACCAGGCGCCCGTCGCTGTCGTAGATCGGACTGGCGTCCGCCGCCAGGTAGCGGCGCCCGGCGGTGCGCGGCATCTCGCACCAGTTCTCGGCGCATAGCTGGTTGCTGGCGCCAGGTGGGCAGCGCGCCTGGCCGTCGTACAGGTCGAGGATCTCGCCGGTGCGGCCGGCGATCACCAGGTCGGCCAGGGTAGGGCGCTGCACCGCGTAGAAGGCGCACCAATGGCCGCTGGTGCCGAGCACTTCCTCGGCGGCGACCCCGGTCAGGCGCGCGCAGGCCCGGTTCCAGATCAGGACCCGGCCCTGGGTGTCCAGCACAAAGGTGGGGATGACCAGCATTTCCATCAGTTTCAAGGCGAAGCCGTGTGGCTGGCCTGGGGTGGGGGCGTCCATCAAATGTGGGAGTTTGAAGAGACTATTCATTGGGCGGCGGCCTTTATCGTTCACTGCGTCTGGAACTTGATTGTGCCGCCCCCGCCGTAAGCAAATGTTGACTAAGCGCAAACCCGTTTCGTTTCGTGAAAAGCGCTATAATGTAGGGTTGCCGAACACCGGAAGTACGCTGTGACCTATAGCATCAAGGAAATTTTCTACACCCTGCAGGGCGAAGGCGCCCATGCCGGGCGTCCCGCCGTGTTTTGCCGTTTTTCCGGCTGCAACCTGTGGACCGGGCGCGAACAGGACCGCGCCAGCGCGGTCTGCCAGTTCTGCGACACGGACTTTGTGGGCACCGACGGCGAGCGCGGTGGCAAATTTGCCACGCCGCAGGCGCTGGCGCAGGAAATCGACAGCCTGTGGCCGGCCGGCGCCGGGCACAAATATGTAGTGTTCACCGGCGGCGAGCCGCTGCTGCAACTGGACGCGGCGCTGATCGACGCCATGCACGCGGTGGGATTCACCATCGCCATTGAAACCAACGGCACCCTGGAAGTGCCGGCCGGCGTGGACTGGATCTGCGTCAGCCCGAAAATGGGTTCCAAACTGGTGGTCGGCAAAGGCAATGAGCTCAAGGTCGTGATCCCGCAGAAGGACCAGGACCTGGCCGCCTATGAAGGCCTGGATTTCGAGAATTTCTTCGTGCAGCCGATGGATGGCCCGCTGGCGGCCTTCAATACCACGCTGGCGATCGAAACCTGCAAGCGCAATCCGAAATGGAAACTGAGCTTGCAAACCCATAAACTGTTGAACATCCCATAAGCAATGCTGACAATTACACGCAAGCTGGAATTCGATGCGGGCCATCGCATTCCGGACCACAAGAGCCAGTGCCGCAACCTGCACGGCCACCGCTACACCCTGGAAATCACCCTGACCGGCAAAGTGATCGACGCCGAGGGCAATTCCGACAACGGCATGATCATGGATTTCTCCGATGTGAAAACCATCGCCAAGCAACACCTGGTCGATGTCTGGGACCATGCCTTCCTGGTGTATGAGAAGGATGCCGCCGTGAAGGACTTCCTGTCTTCGCTGCCGAACCACAAGACCGTGGTGATCGACCGCATTCCGACCGTGGAAAACCTGGCCGCCGTGGCCTGGGACATCCTGAGGGCCGCCTTCAAGGACCATTACGGCACCGGCCTGCACCTGCACAAGCTGGTGCTGCACGAAACCCCGAACTGCTGGGCCGAAATTGTCGAATGAGCTGTACATGCGCGCCGCGCTGGAAGAAGCGCGCCGCGCCTGGGCTGAAGGCGAGGTGCCGGTAGGCGCCGTGGTGGTCAAGGATGGCGAGATCATCGGCCGTGGCTACAACCAGCCGATCGGCCGCCACGACCCTACCGCCCACGCCGAAATCATGGCCATGCGCGCCGCCGCCGAGGCCCTGGGCAATTACCGCCTGCCGGGCTGCGAGCTGTATGTGACCCTGGAGCCCTGCGTCATGTGCTCCGGCGCCATGATGCATGCGCGCCTGTCGAAGATCATCTACGGCGCCACCGACCCCAAGACCGGCGCCTGCGGCTCGGTCGTCAATGTGTTCGACAGCGAACAACTGAACCACCACGCCGAAGTGACCGGCGGCCTGCTGGCCGACGATTGCGGCCAGGTGCTGAAGGACTTCTTCGCCGAGCGCCGCGCTTTGCGCAAAAACAACGCGCCCTGAGGCGGCCCGCATTGCGCGCCACGGCGCGCCGGGGCGGTGCTATGCTGGACTATGGCCAGCGTTGATATAAACGGTATTACGCTTACATACGAGTCCAGCGGCGACCCGCAAGGCCCGGCTGTGCTGCTGAATATGGGCCTGGCCCTGCAACTGATTGCCTGGCCGCGCGAATTTGTCGACGGCCTGGTACAGCGCGGCTACCACGTGATCCGCTACGACAACCGCGACGCCGGCTTGTCTTCCCATTTCGACCATCTTGGCGTGCCCAATCTGTGGCTGGCCTACCTGCGCCACGTTTGCGGCTGGGCGCAGCGCGCGCCTTACACCCTGAATGACATGGCGGGCGACGCGCTCGGACTGCTCGATGCGCTGGGTATCGTCGCAGCGCATATTGTCGGTGTGTCAATGGGTGGCATGGTGTCGCAAATTATGGCCGCGCGCTATCCGGCGCGCACCTTGAGCCTGACCTCCATCATGTCCAGCAGCGGCCGCCGCGGCTTGCCGGGTCCCAGCCCCGCCGCGCGCCGCATCCTGCTGCGCCGCACGCCTTCGGCCCACCACCGGGGGCGCGTGGTGGAGCAGATGGTGGACACCTTCCGCACCATCGGCAGCCCGGGCTTTCCCATGCCGGAGGCGTTGCTGCGCCAGATGGCCGGCGAGGCGGTGGCGCGCAATGTCAGCGGCGACGGTGTGGCGCGCCAGTTAGTGGCGATTGCCGCTTCCGGCGACCGCAGCGCCTTGCTGCGCGAGATTGCCTGCCCGGCGCTGGTGATCCACGGCGACGCCGACCCGCTGGTGCCGTGCGCCTGCGGCATCGACACGGCGCGCCAGATCCCTGGCGCGCGCATGGAAGTCATCCAGGGCATGGGGCACGACATGCCGCCCGCCCTGGTGGGACGTTTGCTTGTCTTGCTGGATCAACACCTGCGAGGTAAGATGGCCGGGTGAAAAATATCGGAATTGCCATCGCCGCACCTGCCGGCTACGCCCTCGATGACGCCGCGCTGGAACGCGGCATTGCCCGCCTTGAAGCGCAGGGCTGCATCGTCCACAACTACTACGATTCCAGCGCCAGGTTCCAGCGTTTTGCCGGCACCGACGACGGTCGCCTGGCGCAATTGAACGCGGCGGCGGCCGACGCCGCCTGCCAGATCGTGCTGATGCTGCGCGGGCAGTATGGCGTGAGCCGCATCCTTCCGCGTATCGACTTTCGCAAAATGGCTGACAGCGGCAAACTGTTTGTCGGCTATAGCGATATCACCGCTTTTCACATGGCCCTGTACCAGGCCACTGGGCGCGTCAGCTTTGCCGGGCCGATGATGAACGGCGACTTCGCCCGCGAGGAACCGTCCGAGTACACTATGACGCAGTTCTGGGACTGCATGCTGGGGCCTACCCATTCGGTGCGCGGCAGCGGCAGCGGCAATCCGCTGGTCGACGTGCGGGGCACGCTCTGGGGCGGCAACCTGGCGATGCTCAACCATTTGCTTGGCACGCCATACTGGCCGCAAATCTATGGCGGCATCCTCTTCCTGGAAGACATCGGCGAGCATCCCTACCGCGTCGAGCGCATGCTGCTTCAACTCCATTTTGCCGGCGTGCTGGAGCGCCAGAAGGCGATCGTGCTCGGTGATTTCTCCGGCTATCGCCTGTCGCCGAACGATAACGGCTACGACTTTGAGACCATGCTGGCCTTTATCCGCGCGACCGTGTCGGTGCCGGTGCTGACCGGACTGCCGTTCGGGCACATAAAAGACCTGTGCACTTTACCGTTCGGCGCGCAGGCGCATCTGGTATCCGACGCCGATGGCTTCGATCTGACCGTAAGCGGCTACCCCACCTTGCCATGAACGGCGCCGAGAGCTACTACCGTGCCACCGCGCCGGGAGAGAGCTTTCCAACGCTGGCCGGCAGCCAGCAGGCCCGCGTCTGCGTGATCGGCGCCGGTTTCGCCGGCCTGGCCACGGCCATGTCGCTGATGGAGCATGGCGAGCGTGACGTGGTGTTGCTGGAGGCGGAGCAGGTCGGGCACGGCGCTTCCGGGCGCAACGGCGGCTTCGTTTTCGGCGGCTACTCGCTGGACGAGCAGGCCTTGCTGTCCACTGTTGGCCCCGGGCAGGGCAGGCGCCTGTACCAGCTCACGCTGGACGCGGTTGAACAGATCCGGCGCCGGATCGACCGTTACGATATCGCCTGTGACGCCACCCATGGCGGCATCTATCTCGCCAATTGGTTCGACGATCCCCGTGTGCTGGACCAACGCCAGCGCTTCATGCAGGAGCAACTGGGCGTTGAATGGCAGCGCGTGTCGCCTGCCGACTTTGCCGAACGCGCCCGCAGCGAACGCTATTTCGGCGCGCTGTACGAAGAAAACGCCTTCCACTTCCATCCACTGAAATACGCCCAGGGCCTGGCCAGCGCCCTGCACGCAGGCGGGGTGCGTGTGCATGAAGGCAGCCGCGCAACAGCCATCACGCCCGTCACCAATGGACAGGCGCCTTCCGGCTGGCGCGTGAGCACGGCTGGTGGCGAGGTGTTATGCGAGGAAGTGGTGGTCTGCTGCGGCGGCTACATCGAGCGCCTGTATCCGGCGCTGGCCGGCGCCATGCTGCCGATCGCGACTTACGTTATGGTGACTGAGCCCCTGGGCGAGCGCCTGCCGCAAGCCTTGACCAGCCGTGCTGCCATCTACGACACCCGCTTCGCTTTCGACTATTACCGCCCACTGCCGGATTCGCGCCTGCTGTGGGGCGGCCGCATTTCGATCCGCGCGCGCAGCCCGGAGGACGTGGCTCGCCTGCTGCGCGCCGACATGCTCAAAGTCTATCCACAATTGGCGGACGTGAAGATCGATTACGCCTGGAGCGGCTTGATGAGCTACGGCCGCCACAAGATGCCGCAACTGGGCAAACTGCCAAATGGCGTCTGGTACGGCATGGGATTTGGCGGCCATGGCGTCGGCCCGACCTCGCTGGCGGGCGATGTGTTATCCGCGGCCCTCATGGGCGAGTTGAGCAAGGTCGAGCAATTCGCCGCCTGGGGCTTGCCGACTACAGGCGGCCCCGCCGGCCTGCTGGCAGCGCAGCTCACCTACTGGTACTACGAACTCCGGGACTGGATGAGGCAGTAGGCGGCGGCTCGGCGCCGGCCTGGCGGTAGCGAAATGGCCAGGTGATGGCTTGCCACAGGGTCGCCGGGGCCTGGTCCAGCCCGGTCGGCGGAAATTCATCGGGGCGCGGCGCATGCTGGGTGCGAAATAGCAGGTCAAACAGTGGGAACAGCGACGCAAAGTTGCAGTTGTAATGCTCGGGCAGGGCGGAGTGATGGATGCGGTGGAACTGTGGGGAATTAAGCAACCACCAGCCGCGCCCGAAGCCGAGCCGTAAATTCATGTGCGGCACGATGTGGTAGAAGCCGAGCACCGCATACATGCCCACGATCACACCCGGCGTCGCAAACAAGAGCCCAGCGAGCAGGTAAATGGTCAGCGCCTTCACGGCTGGCTCCAGCCAGAAATGACGCATCACGGTGGTGGCGTTCATGGCCGGATCGCTGTGGTGCAGGGAATGCATGGCCCACAGCCAGGCAAAGCGATGTTGTGCCCGATGGAACAGGTATTCCAGCAAATCGAGTACGAACAGATAGGCCAGGAAGGACGGCAGCAGCCACCAGCCGTCGGCCCGCAGCGCGATCCAGCCACCGCCCGCCGCATTCACGATCGCCACCGTCAAGCTGCCGAGCGCAAGGCTGGTGAGCGGACCGCTGCTGCCATACACCAGCAGGTAGGGCAGGTTGAGGCGGGCCGCCCCGAATGTGGGGCGCTCGACCGGCCGGCGGCGTTCGGCCAGCGTGGCCAGCAGCACCAGTGCCAGCATGGGTAGGGTGTTGATCGCGATCAAAGTGGCAATATCGACAATTTTCATGCCCGCGCCCCTCCGGCGTCTGCTAGGCGGCCAAGTGGTGGCCGGGGTATAATGTCCGATTCGCTTTCTAACATCTTTTCCAGCACCCGATGCTTTCTACCGCTAACATTACCATGCAGTTCGGCGCCAAGCCGCTGTTCGAGAACATTTCCGTCAAATTCGGCGACGGCAACCGTTATGGCCTGATCGGCGCCAACGGCTGCGGCAAGTCCACCTTCATGAAGATCCTGGGTGGCGATCTCGAACCATCCGGCGGCAACGTCAGCCTGGACGCCAACGAGCGCCTGGGTAAGCTGCGCCAGGACCAGTTCGCGTACGAAGAAATGCGCGTGCTGGACGTGGTCATGATGGGCCACACCGAGATGTGGGAAGCGATCCAGAAGCGCGACGCCATCTACGCCAACCCGGAAGCGACCGACGAAGATTACATGGAAGCGGCCGAACTGGAAGGCAAGGTCGCCGAGTACGACGGCTACACCGCCGAATCGCGCGCCGGCGAACTGCTGATGGGCGCCGGTATCGACATCAGCCTGCACCAAGGCCCGATGAGCGCCGTGGCGCCGGGCTGGAAACTGCGCGTGCTGCTGGCGCAGGCCCTGTTCTCCAACCCGCACATCCTGCTGCTGGACGAACCGACCAATAACCTGGATATCGA
This sequence comes from Massilia sp. SR12, assembly GCA_046523935.1. Classification (GTDB taxonomy): domain Bacteria; phylum Pseudomonadota; class Gammaproteobacteria; order Burkholderiales; family Burkholderiaceae_D; genus Rugamonas. Next base: position 1,029,214 of record CP159586.1, read on the forward strand.
CACCATCCGCTGGCTGGAAGAGACGCTGAACCAGCGCGACTCCACCATGATCATCATTTCCCACGATCGCCACTTCCTGAACCAGGTGTGCACCCACGTGGCCGACATGGATTACGGCACGCTGAAGATCTATCCGGGCAACTACGACGAATACATGCTGGCCTCGACCCAGGCCCGCAACCAGCAGCTGGCCAACAACGCCAAGGCTAAAGACAAAGTCGCCGAACTGCAGGACTTCGTGCGCCGCTTCTCGGCCAACAAGTCCAAGGCTCGCCAGGCTACCTCGCGCGCCAAGATGATCGACAAGATCAAGATCGAAGACATCAAGCCATCCTCGCGCGCCTATCCGTTCGTGCGCTTCGACGGTGAGAAGAAGCTGCACCGCCTGGCAGTGGAAACCCAGGGCATCAGCAAGACCTACGACCGCACCCTGTTCAAGAATGTGGACATCGCCGTGGAAGCGGGCGAGCGCATCGCGATCATCGGCGCCAACGGCGCCGGCAAGACCACCATGCTGCGTTGTATCGGCGGCCAGGATATCGCTGGCCTGACCACCGACACCGGCCTGGTGAAGTGGGCCGAGAACGCCAATGTTGGCTACATGCCGCAGGATCCGACCGAAGAATTCGCGTCCGACATCAACCTGACCGACTGGATGGGCCAGTGGACGCAGGAAGGCGACGACGACCAGGCCGTGCGTTCCTCGCTGGGCCGCCTGCTGTTCGGCGGCGACGAAGTCAAGAAATCGGTCAAGGTCCTGTCGGGTGGTGAAAAAGGTCGTATGATGTATGGCAAGCTGATGCTGGGCCGTCACAATGTCCTGCTGCTGGATGAACCGACCAACCACATGGACATGGAGTCGATCGAGTCGCTCAACATCGCCCTGGAAAAGTACGCCGGCACCCTGATCTTTGTGTCGCACGACCGCGAGTTCGTTTCCTCGCTGGCCAACCGCATCATCGAGATCAAGGAAAACGAAGTCGTGGACTTCCGTGGCGGCTATGAAGAGTATCTGAAGAGCCAAGGTATCGAGTAAAGCCAATGAACGCGATTGTTGCACCCATCAAGACTGTCGAATTCGAAAAGCCAGTCGAAGGCGGCAGCTGCGTGGCCCATGCGTGGGCCCGCACCCCGGCACCGGTGCCGGCCCACGAAAAGATCCTGCTGAAGGAACGCATCAAGACCCTGCTGCGCGAGCGCGATGCGGTGCTGGTGGCCCACTACTACGTGGACGCCGACCTGCAGGACCTGGCGGAGGAAACCGGCGGTTGCGTCTCCGACTCGCTGGAAATGGCGCGCTTCGGGCGCGACCATCCGGCCAAGACCCTGGTGGTGGCCGGCGTCAAGTTTATGGGCGAGACGTCCAAGATCCTGTCGCCGGAAAAGACCGTGCTGATGCCGGACCTGGATGCGACCTGCTCGCTGGACCTGGGCTGCCCGCCGGAAGACTTCATCGCCTTCTGCGACCAGCATCCGGACCGCACCGTGGTGGTGTACGCCAACACCAGCGCCGCCGTCAAAGCGCGTGCCGACTGGATGGTGACTTCCTCCATCGGCCTGGACATCGTCAAGCACCTGCACGAACAGGGCAAGAAAATCCTGTGGGCGCCCGATAAGCACCTGGGCGGCTACATCCAGAAACAGACCGGCGCCGACATGCTGCTGTGGCAGGGCTCCTGCCTGGTGCATGACGAATTCAAAGGCGTGGAACTGGACCTGCTGAAAGCCGAACACCCGAACGCCAAGGTGCTGGTGCACCCCGAGTCGCCAGCCGGCGTGGTGGAGCAGGCCGACGTGGTGGGTTCCACCTCGCAGCTGATCGCCGCCGCCGTCAACCTGCCGGCAACGGAATTCATCGTCGCCACCGACAACGGCATCCTGCACAAAATGCGCATGGCCGCACCGGGCAAGACCTTCATCGAAGCGCCGACCGCCGGCAATAGCGCCACCTGCAAGAGCTGCGCGCACTGCCCGTGGATGGCGATGAATGGCCTGCGCAACCTGGCCGATGTGCTGGAAAACATGAATAACGAGATCCACGTCGATCCAGCGGTTGGCGCGCAAGCGCAGCGCTCGATCAACCGCATGCTCGATTTCGCCGCTGCCAAGAAAGCCAAAGTCGCGCCGGGCGCCGACCTGGCCAAAGAAGCGCAATTGTTCAAAGGGATTGGCCCGGCATGAGTACTTTGAAGAATAAGTTCGCACCGTTCGACGATGCGCTGGCCGGCGCGTATGAGCGCAACCTGCTGGCGGCGCTGATGGAAGATATCGGCACCGGCGACCTGACCGGCAAGCTGGTACCGGAAGCAGGGCGCAGCACTGCGCGCGTGATCGTGCGCGAGGAGGCTGTGCTGTGCGGCGCGCCTTGGTTTGAAGGCGTGATGCAAGCGCTGGACGCGGCCATCGAGATCGACTGGCATTACGCCGAGGGCGACCTGATGGCGGCTGACTCCCCGGTCTGCACCATCACCGGCCCGGCGCGCGCCATCCTCACCGCCGAACGCTCGGCGCTCAATTTCATGCAACTGATGTCGGGCGTGGCGACCGCCACCCGTCGCTATGTGGACGTGATCGCCGGCACTACGGCGGCCATTCTCGACACCCGTAAAACGGTGCCGGGCATGCGCCTGGCGCAGAAATACGCGGTGCGGGTGGGCGGCGGCCAGAACCAGCGCCTCGCGCTGTACGACGGCATCCTGATCAAGGAAAACCACATCGCCGCCGCCGGCGGCATCACCGCCGCACTGGCCGCAGCCAAGCGCCTCGACGCGAAGGTGTCGATCCAGGTGGAGGTCGAAACCCTGGAACAGCTGGAAGAAGCGCTGTCCTCGGGCGCGGTATCGGTCCTGCTCGACAACTTCAACCTCGACATGATGCGCCAGGCCGTGCAAATCAACGGCGGCCGCGCGCTGCTGGAGGCCTCCGGTGGCGTCAACTTCGACACCGTGCGCGCCATCGCCGAAACCGGCGTGCACCGCATCTCCATTGGCGCCCTGACCAAGGACGTCAAAGCGACCGACTTCTCGCTGCGCATCATCGCTTAAGCTGCTGGCGCGGCTTGCCCCGAAACGCCGCTACGCGCGGCGTTTTGTATTTCGGCGGCACAAGGGATAGTTTCGGAGAGAATGTTTTCCTATTTGTTCTGTAGTATCTGGCCTTCTGCCAGCATACTGTTGTTATTATGATATCTAACGTTTACCTGTCCAGCACCAACCTTCCTCCCAGTGGCGAGAAATTTCCCGCAAGTAGCAATATCGTGCTGAATTTTTCTGAAGCTGTGGTAGCCGGCAAAGGCTTTATCAACTTTGTCGGCCAGTACGGCGTGAAGTCTTTCTCTCTCAGTGTGACGGACCCGCGGGTTAGCATCTCCGGCAAGACGGTGACGATCGATCCGCCGGCCGACCTGCCATTTGGTGCCAGGCTGCAGGTGAGTTATCCGGACGGATGGCTGCTGGACGCCTCCGGCAACTCCGTGCGGTACGGGTATCTGGACCTGCAAACCGGATTTAGTCCCGTGGCCTTGAATTGGGTTGGCACCGATGGCAACGACAGCATGCTGGGCAGCGACTTTGCCGATACATTGAACGGTGCCGGCGGCGCTGACATCCTACACGGGAACGGCGGCGACGACATCCTGTATGGCGGCGACGAACTTGTCTATCCTGGCGACGAGCTCAATGGTGGCAGCGGTAACGACAAGCTGTATGGCGGCATCGGAGAGGATAAGCTGCGCGGCGATGAGGGCAATGATTTGCTCGAAGGCGGCGATGGCAATGACACACTATCCGATGGCGTCGGCGACGACCGCCTGCTTGGGGGCGCCGGCCATGACAGATTGAGCGACTGGCAAGGCAGCAATGTGCTCGATGGCGGTGACGGTAATGACGATATCACCAGCTCGACCAACCAGGCCTCGACCGTGTCGGGCGGTGCTGGCGACGACACGATCACGCTTGGCGGCGGCAAGCATATCGTCAGTGGCGGCGCAGGCGATGACAAGTTCGAGTTTGTGGCGGACTCGTACTCCCAGGCCGGGCTGGTCGCCATCGCACAAATCGACGGGGGAGAAGGCAAGGATACTTTCAAACTCGGCGCTGCGGGCTTGTTCGAGTTGCGATTGACCGGCGGCGCCGGCATCGACAAGTTTGTGATGCAGAATAAGTTCAATCCAAACAAGTACGTAGTCACCGACTTCCAGGCTGGCGCCGGCGGCGACGTGCTCGACATTTTCAACTTCCTGATACATGACTGGGCCGGCCCCTCCAATCCTTTCGCGCCCGGCGGCTATCTGCGCCTCGCGCAAGAGGGTGCGGACACGGTTCTATATTGGGACGTCGATGGCAACGGCGTGAAGCCCGCGGTGAAAGTCGTGACCCTGGAGAATTTACGGGCCACCTCGCTGACCAGCGCGAACTTCACCAATGGATTGGCGCCAAACGGCAGCTCGGTGACCGCCCCTGTGTACGGTACCAACGGGGATGACGATATCGATGGTGACTGGCTCGACAATACGATTTATGGCGGTGCCGGGAATGACACCCTGAGTGGCAGCCGTGGCAACGATTCCCTGTACGGTGGTGCTGGTAACGACAAGCTGTATTCCGGTTCGGGTGTTGACTGCGCCAGCCTGCTCGATGGCGGCGAGGGCAACGATGAGCTGTATGCCGGCTCAGACCATAACACCTTGCGTGGCGGTGCCGGCAATGACTATTTGCAGGCACGTTCCAGTGGCATAAACGTGCTGGAGGGCGGCAGTGGGGATGATGAGTTGGAAGCAGGCTGGGGGGAGGATTCGCTCATGGACGGTGGCGACGGCAACGACGTCCTCGAGATCCACACCTATCACCAACTGCCGCAAAGAACCGTCAAGGCTTTCGGTGGCAATGGGAATGACATCTTCAAGATACATGGCTATTTGGCCGACACGACCAAGATCGAAGTGAGCGGTGGCGCAGGCGCCGACCTGTTCGACTTGCACGGCTTTGGGGCGCCTGCAGAAACGGTGATCCACGACTTCAATGTTGCCGAGGGTGACCGCCTCAAGCTGGCGTCCAGCTTGAGCAATATGAGTGCTGGCAATGGCAACCCCTTCGCCAGTGGCCTGTTGCGCGTTGCGCAGAATGGTAGTGACACCCAAATCCTCGTGTATTACCAGGGCAGTGAAATGGTTGGTGTCACGCTGAAGAACACCCTCGCCAGCAGCCTGACCGCCCAGGCTTTTGTCGAAGGGTACGCGGTGGTGGGCGTCAACGACGTGGCGAAGAATCTCGTCGGGACCACGTCGAACGATACATTGTCGGGTGGACAGTTGGACGATGTCCTGTCCGGCCTGGGTGGTTATGATTCCTTGTACGGCTACGGTGGCAACGACCGCTTGCTGGGCGGAAGCGGCAACGACCATTTGAATGGCGGCACCGGGATCGACACTGCGGTGATGGATATGGCGCGGGCAGACGCGAGGATCAAAATCGACGCGAGCGGCAAAGTGCAGGTGGACGCCCCGTACCTGAATTACGAAATCGATACCCTGCTTAATGTCGAGCGCATCCAGTTCAAGGACGCCCACATTGCTGTGGACGTGAATGGCGTCGGTGGCCAGGTTTACCGCCTGTACCAAGCCGCCTTCGACCGCAAGCCCGACCTGCAAGGTGTGGGCTACTGGATGGCGGCCGCCGAAAAGGGCATTGGCCTCATGGACATTGCGGCCGGCTTCATCAACTCAGACGAGTTCCGCAAACTGTACGGCACCAATCCTGGCAATGGCGAGCTGATTGATCGCTTCTACCAGAACGTGCTGCACCGCGCGCCCGACGCCGATGGCCGCGCCTACTGGCTCGACGTGCTGGACCGCAAGCTGGTGCCGTTGAACGTCGTGCTGGTCGGCTTCAGCGAAAGCGCCGAGAACGCGGCGGCCGTGGCCAAGGTGATCGGCGCCGGATTCGAATACACGCCATGGATGGGTTGAGTTCCCGGTCCTGCGCAACGACGCCGCCTCGTGCGGCGTTTTTTTTACGCCTGCCGAAGCGCAATGGATAGTTTCCGTGAGAAAGTTTTGCTATTTATTCTATATCATCTGACAATTTGGGCGACGGAGCGCGGATGAAACTGACTGGAACACCGAATCGTGACCTTCTGTACGGCGGCGGCAACCGCGACCAGCTATTCGGCGAGGATGGCAACGATGTGCTGTCCGAGCAGGGCGAAGGCAACCTGCTGGACGGTGGCGCCGGCAACGACATCCTGACCGCTGTCGGCGCCAACACCCTGGTCGGCGGCGAGGGCGACGACCGCCTGACCCTGACCATCGACTATGGCACCGGCAGTATGGACGGCGGTGCCGGCGATGATGTCATCACCCTCCGCTACGCGCCCGAGGGCTTGGCGCCGTGGTCGGTGCGCGCCAATGGCGGCAGCGGCCGCGATACCTTCACCATCTGGAGCCCGGCCAAAAACGGGCGCGTCCTGGACTACGTCATCGCCGACTTCAAAGCCGGCGATGAGGGCGATGTGCTGGATATGCGCATGATCTATGACTCCGGCTTGTGGCATACCAGCAAGGGCAATCCGATGGCCCGCCTCGGCCTGGTCAGCCTGGTAGCGCAGGGGGAAGACACGCTGGTGACCATCAACCAGCAGGTTGTGGCACGCTTGCTGAAAGTGTCGCCCGGCAGCCTCACGCTCAAGAACTTCCTCGGCTACCTGAATCCGGACGGCAGCGAAACCGGCATCACCCTGGACGGCACAGCGGCGGCCGACACGCTGCAAGGCGGCTATTTGCGCGACACCCTGCGCGGCGGCGACGGCGCCGACATCCTGCGTGGCGGGGCGGGCAATGACCTGCTCGATGGCGGCGCTGAAAGCGCCGAAGATGGCGCCGACCAGCTCGAAGGCGGGGACGGCGATGACCGTTTGAGCGGCGGCGCGGGCAATGACAGCCTGGACGGCGGGGCCGGCGCCGACCAGTTGACCGGCGGTACCGGCAACGACCGCCTTGCCGGCGGTAGCGGCAACGACATACTGGACGGCGGCGATGGAAACGACGAGCTGAGCGACAACGGCGGTTTCAACATCCTGCGCGGCAGCGATGGCAACGACAGCCTGACCGATAGCGGATCGGGCGCCTCGTTGCTGGAAGGCGGCGCCGGCAACGATATGCTGCAGGCTAGCGGCAGCGGCATCTATCGCGGCGGCGAGGGCAATGACCAGGTGCTGGTGGGCTGGAATCCTGCCCTGAAGGCGATCGCCCCGACGATCGAGTTGGACAACGGCAACGACTCTTTGGCGTTCGCGGCCCACGCCATGTTTGCGATCGAGGCCGTGGCGACCGGTGGTGAGGGGCGCGATACCTATGACGTGGCCAAATTGTTGCCCGGTACGCTGACCATAACGGACTTCAAGGCCGGCGCTGGCGGCGACATCCTGTTGATGGGCGGCCTGGGCCGCCTAAGCGAACAGGTCGACAATCCATTTGGCGCACTGGGTTTCCTGCGCCTGGTGCAGCAGGCACACGGCACCCTGATCGAAGTCGATCTCGACGGCGCGGCTGGCTATTCCGCCAGCTACCAGCCGCTGGTCTTCCTGGAGCAAGTCAAGGCCAGCACACTGAGCGCGGCCAACTTCAGCGCCGGCTTCGATCCGCAAGGCGGCAAGGTCGGCGTGCGCCAATATGGTGGGGAGGCCGGTGCAAAACTGGTCGGCACGGCGCTGAACGACGATTTGCGCGGCGGCGCCGGGCGCGATGAGTTGTTCGGTGACGCTGGCGATGATGAACTGTTCGGCGGCGATGGTGATGACAAGCTCACCAGCGGTAGCGGCAACGATTTGCTGGACGGCGGCACGGGCCGCGACCACGCCTGGTTCAGTGGCGAGCGCGACGCCTATCGCGTGGAAAAGGGTAACGACGGCGTGCTCGTCAGCACCCTGGATGGCGTCAACAATGCCACCGTGCGCAATGTCGAACGCCTGCATTTCGGCAGCAGCGCCATGGGCTTCGACGCCGATGGCACCGGCGGCCAGGTGTACCGCTTGTATCAGGCCGCCTTCGACCGCAAGCCCGACAACGTGGGGCTCGGTTATTGGATCGAGCAAGCCGACAAGGGCTTCAGCCTGCTCCAGATCGCACAGGGCTTTGTCACTTCCGACGAGTTTAAAAAGCTCTACGGTAGCGCGCCCAGCAACCATGACCTGGTGTCGCGCCTGTACCAGAACGTGCTGCACCGGCCGGGCGAAAAAGAGGGCATGGACTTCTGGACCGGCGTCCTTGAGCGCAAGACGGCCAGCGTGGCGGAAGTACTGGTCGGCTTCAGCGAAAGCAAGGAGAACGTCGGTGCGCTGGCCGCCGTGGTTGGTGCCGGCTTCGAGTACACGCCCTGGTTAGGCTGAGTTAGCGCGGCCTGTTGCGCGCAGGCCTCAGTGACAATGCGTGAATATGTGTGCGGCTTTGGCGCCTATAGTTGGTGCAGGGCTGCCGGCCCGGCGGCCCTGACCCAACTGGAGGAGTCGCCATGTCAGACTTACTGCACATCAGCAGCACCCTCGTCCGCATTATCGCGCGTATCAATCCCAAGATCTGGGAAGTGGTGGGCGGCGGCCCGCTGGGCAGGCATGCCCAGTTTTCCACTTTCGCCAGACTGGCGCCGGAACCCGATCCGCTTCCCTGGCGCCACCAGCCGGCCTGGCTGGTGGAAGCTCAACTGGCAGCGGTGGAACTGGGGCAGCGCCAGGTCGATGCCGCCTGCGCCATCCAGGCCCAGGGCGGTGATGTCAAATCCTTCCTGAAAGCCACGCTGGATGACTGGTGCCCGACCGGCCAGCCGCCGCGCCTGCCGATCAAATGGCCGAGCGGCATCCGTGAACCGCGCCCACCACGCCCGAATGAGCTGGAGGCGCTGACCATTCCACTGGCTGGCGCGATTGCCATGATCGTCCAGGCCGAGTCGATCGGCGACGAGTCGCTCAGCAAATGGATCGCCGACAGCGGCGCCAACTTGCTCGACAAAACCGCCATCTACGCCACTGAACACGTGCGCAAGGAGCGCTGATCAGCTAGCGTGTGCTGGTAAGGCGATTTGGCGATGCCGAAAGCGCCAAAAAGAAAGCCGCCATCTGGCGGCTTTCTGCAAGGCGGGACGGATGCTTAGTCTTGCGCGTAGATGTTGTTGTCCTTGGTCTCACGCACGAACAGGGCGCCGATGACCAGGGTCGCCAGGGCGACGCAGATCGGGTACCACAGGCCGTAGTAGATATCGCCTTTGAAGGCCACCAGGGCGAAGGCGGTGGTTGGCAGCAGGCCGCCGAACCAGCCGTTACCGATGTGGTACGGCAGTGACATCGAGGTGTAGCGGATACGGGTCGGGAACATCTCCACCAGCATCGCCGCAATCGGGCCGTACACCATGGTCACATACAGCACCAGCACGAACAGCACCAGCACCACCATGGGCTTGTTGATCTGTGCCGGGTCGGCCTTGGCTGGGTAGCCGGCCGCTTTCACAGCTTCGCCCACAGTTTTCTTCAGTTCGCCTTCCTTCTTCTTCGAATCAGCATCGAAGTTCAGGCCGTCCGCCGTCATGCTGGCGTTGAAGGCTTGCAAAACCTTGTCGCCAACCTTGATCGACGCCACGGTGCCGGCAGGCGCGTCCTGGCGGGTGTAGGCTACGGATGCTTTCGACAGCATCGAAGTTGCGATATCGCAGGAGGAGGGGAATTTCTTCTCGCCGGTCGCGTTGAACTGGAAGTGGCAGGAAGCCGGATCAGCCACCACTACCACTGGCGAGTTCTTGATCGCTGCTTCCAACTGCGGATTGCCGTAGTGGGTCAGGGCGCCGAACAGCGGGAAGTAGGTTACGGCAGCGATCAGGCAGCCGCCCAGGATGATCCACTTGCGGCCAATCTTGTCCGACAGGCTGCCGAAGAAGATGAAGAACGGGGTCGCCAGGATCAGCGCGGTTGCGATCAGGATGTTCGCCGTGGCGATATCCATCTTCAGCGTCTGGATCATGAAGAACAGCGCGTAGAACTGGCCGGTGTACCACACCACCGCCTGGCCCATGGTCAGGCCGACCAGCGCCAGGATCACGATCTTCATGTTCTTCCACTGGCCGAAGGCTTCGCTCAGCGGCGCTTTGGAGGTTTTGCCTTCCGCTTTCATCTTGGCGAAAGCAGGCGATTCGCTCATGGACATGCGAATCCATACCGAGATGCCGAGCAGGGCTACGGACACCAGGAACGGAATGCGCCAGCCCCAGGCTTCAAATTCTTCCAGCGGCATCGACTGGCGCACACCCAGGATCACCAGCAGGGACAGGAAGAAGCCCAGCGTCGCGGTGGTCTGGATCCACGCCGTGAACAGGCCACGCTTACCGTTTGGCGCGTGTTCCGCCACATAGGTTGCAGCGCCGCCGTATTCGCCGCCCAGCGCCAGGCCTTGCAGCAGGCGCAGGATGACCAGGATGATCGGCGCGGCAATGCCGATGCTGGCGTAGTTTGGCAGCAGGCCCACAATGAAGGTGGACAAGCCCATGATCAGGATGGTGACCAGGAAGGTGTACTTACGGCCGATCATGTCGCCCAGGCGGCCGAACACGATGGCGCCGAACGGGCGCACAATGAAGCCGGCGGCAAAGGCCAGCAGCGCAAAGATGAAGGAGGTGGTTGGGTCGCCCACGAAGAACTGTTTGGCAATGATGGATGCCAGCGAACCGTAAAGGTAAAAGTCGTACCATTCAAACACGGTACCCAGCGAGGAGGCGAAGATGACCTTCTTCTCCTCTTTGGTCATGGGGGTGGACTTGCCATTCCCCACGTTCCGCGCGTCGGCGGTCCCAGAGCTAATTGCCATGATGCTTGTCTCCAATTTAATAGTTAGTGTTCCAAATGCTTCAACGGCAGAATGGAGTTTGGACCAGTATCCTTACGTCATTCTTGCTTGAAACTTACGCAAAACTTACAAATCGCACAATTTCTCGAACGACCGTGCTAAAACGTGTAAGCCTGTGCTATGCTGGCCCGAAATACCTATAAGGAGACCCCATGCTGCTGTCCCGACGCGATGTCGAGTTCATGCTGTATGACTGGCTGGATGCGGAAGCGCTGGCAAAGCGCCCGCGTTACGCCGACCATAGCCGCGAGACGTTCACCGCCGCTATCGATAGCGCCGAGCAGATTGCGACCGAGCTGTTCGCACCGCACAACAAACTGAGCGACCAGCAGGAGCCGCAGTTCGACGGTGAGCGGGTCAGCATGATCCCGGATGTGCAACGCGCACTGGCGGCCTTCTCGGCGGCCGGTTTCATGGCCGCCGGCCAGGACTACGCACTGGGCGGCATGCAGTTGCCGTTGTTGGTGGAAAAGGCGGTCACCGCCTACTTCACGGCGGCCAATATGGCTACTTCCAGCTACGCCTTCCTCACCATCGGCAACGCCAACACCTTGCTCCAATGTGCCTCCAGCGCGCAGGTCGAGCAGTTCGTGCGGCCCATGCTGGAGGGCCGTTGGTTCGGCACCATGTGCCTGAGCGAGCCGCAGGCCGGTTCCAGCCTGTCCGACATCACCACGCGCGCTGAACCGGAGGCCGAGGCGGCGGAGCGCTTCCGGATCACGGGCAACAAGATGTGGATTTCCGCCGGCGAGCACGAACTGGCCGAGAATATCGTCCACCTGGTGCTGGCCAAGATCCCCGGCCCGGATGGCAAGCTGGTGCCGGGCGTGAAGGGCATCTCCCTGTTCATCGTCCCCAAGTTCCTGGAAAACGGCGAACGCAACGACATTGCGCTGGCGGGCCTCAACCACAAGATGGGCAACCGGGGCACCACCAATTGCCTGCTGAATTTCGGCGAAGGCAAATACCGCCCCGGCGGCCAGGCCGGTGCCATCGGCTACCTGGTCGGGCGCCAGGGGCAGGGTCTGGCGAATATGTTCCATATGATGAACGAAGCGCGCATCGGCGTCGGCCTGTGCGCGGCGGTGCTGGGCTACACTGGCTACCTGCACGCGCTGAACTATGCGCGCGAGCGTCCGCAAGGCCGCCATCCGGCCGCCAAGGACCCGGCCTCGCCCCAGCTCCCCATCATCGCCCACACCGACGTGCGGCGCATGCTGCTGGCGCAGAAAGCCTACGCCGAAGGTGCGCTTGGCCTGTGCCTGTACAGCGCGCGCCTGGTGGATGACGAGCGTACCGGCGACAGCGCGGAAGTGCGCCAGCGCGCTGGCCGCCTGCTGCAATTCCTGACGCCCATCACCAAGTCCTGGCCCTCGCAATGGTGCCTGGAGGCGAACAACCTGGCGATCCAGGTGCACGGCGGTTATGGCTACACACGCGAGTACAACGTTGAGCAGTTCTACCGCGACAACCGCCTGAACCAAATCCATGAGGGCACGCACGGCATCCACGGCCTCGACCTGCTGGGGCGCAAAGCCAGCATCCATGACGGCGCCCTGCTGGCCACCATGGCCGAGGAGATCCGCGCCACCGTCGCTGCGGCGCGCGCCAGCGATGTGCCGCAGTTGGCCGCCCATGGCGACGCGCTGGACGCGGCCTGGCGCCGGGTTGAAGAAGTGACCGTAGCGCTGTATGCTGCCGCCGACCTGAATAAGACTTTGGCCAACGCCACGGTCTACCTGGAAGCGGTGGGGCATGTGGTGGTCGCCTGGATCTGGCTACAGCAAGCCATGGCGGCCGTCGCAAGGCTGCCGCAGGATGATACTTTCCGGCGCGGGAAGCTGCAGGCCTGCCGCTATTTCTATCAATGGGAGCTGCCCAAGATCCAGCCGCAGCTGGATTTGCTGGCCAGCCTCGATACCACCACGCTCGACATGCAGGACGCGTGGTTCTGAAGGAAGCTGAATGATCAAGCACATCGTCATGTGGAAGCTGAAAGACCACGCCGAGGGCGCCGACCGCGCCACCAATGCCCGCAAGATGAAGGCGCAGCTGGAAGCCTGCGCCGCTATCGTGCCCGGCATCCTCAAGCTGGAAGTGGGGCTGGCCGAACCTGGCCTGGAGGCGACCTATGACGTAGTGCTGTACTCCGAATTCGAGAGCAAGGAAGCGCTCGACGCCTACCAGTCGCACCCGCAGCACGTAGCACTCAAACCATTCTTCGGCGCTGTGCGCGATGCGCGCCAGTGCATGGACTACTCCATCTGAAAGGAAGCCCGGCAATGACCACCACCCTCGATCTCTTTAAGCTGCAAGGCAAAACCGCCCTCGTTACCGGCGGCTCGCGCGGGCTGGGCCTGCAAATGGCGCTGGCGCTGGGCGAACTGGGCGCCAAAGTGGTGGTCACCTCGCGCAAGCAATCCGACCTGGACGAGGCGGTGTCCGTGCTGAAAGAGCAGGGCGTGGAAGCCTACGCCATCGCCGCCGATTTGGGCAAGGAAGCGGCGATCGATCCGCTGGTGGAAGCAGCGCTGGCGGCGCTGGGCGGGCATATCGATATCCTGGTCAATAATGCCGGCGCCACCTGGGGCGCGCCCGCCGAGGAGTATCCGCTGGAAGCGTGGGACAAGGTGATGAACCTGAACGTGCGCAGCATCTTCCTGTTGTCGCAGGCGGTGGGCAAGCACTCGATGATCCCGCGCCGCTCCGGCCGCATCATCAACATCGCCTCCATCGCGGGCCTGATGGGCAATGCCCCTGGCACCATGAAGACCATCGCTTACAATACGTCCAAAGCCGCACTGGTCAACTTTACCCGCACCCTGGCGGGCGAATGGGGCGAGTACGGCATCAATGTCAACGCGCTCGCGCCGGGCTTCTTCCCGTCGAAGCTGAGCGCCGGTGTAATCAAGGCCATGGGCGAGGATAAACTCGCCGCGGCCGCCCCGCTGAACCGCCTTGGCGGCGACGAGGACCTGAAGGGCGCGGTCGCGTTGTTCGCGTCCGACGCCGGCCGCCACATTACCGGCCAGGTGCTGGCAGTGGACGGCGGGGTATCTGCAGTGTAAGGAGTTTGCATGACCAAGTACCATCGCATCGTGCTGGCATCGCGCCCACGCGGTGTTGTCGTGCCGGAGAATTTCCGGCTCGAAGAAGTTGCAGTGCCAACGCTGGCCGGCGGCCAGCTCCTGGTGCGTAACCACTATCTCTCGCTCGACCCGTATATGCGCGGCCGCATGAGCGACGCGAAAAGCTATGCCGCGCCGCAGCCGCTGGACCAGACCATGATCGGCGGCACCGTCGGCGAAGTGGTGGAGTCGCGCCACCCCGGCTTTGCCGTGGGCGAGTTCGTGGCCGGCATGTTCGGCTGGGCCGAGATGGGCGTTTCGGACGGCGAAGGCTTGCGCAAGGTCGATCCGGCCCACGCGCCCTTGTCGGCCAATCTGGGCGTGATGGGCATGCCTGGCATGACCGCCTGGTTCGGCATGCATGAGATCCTGCGCCCGCGCCTGGGCGAAACCGTGGTGGTGTCGGCCGCCAGCGGCGCGGTGGGCAGCGCTGTCGGCCAGTTGGCCAAGCTGGCTGGCTGCCGCGCGGTTGGCATCGCGGGCGGCAAGGAGAAATGCGAGTACGTTGTGCGCGAACTTGGCTTCGACGCCTGCGTTGACTATAAGGCCGGCAACCTGAAGGCCGACCTGGCCGCCGCCACGCCGAACGGCATCGACGCCATTTTCGAGAACGTCGGAGGCGAAGTGTTCGACACCGCGCTGGGCCGCACCAATGCCTTCGCGCGCGTCGCGCTGTGCGGGCTGCTGGCGGGCTACACCGGGGCCGAAATCCCGATCCGCAACGCCAAGAAGCTGCTGCTCAACCGCGTCACGTTGCGCGGTTTCATCGTCACCGAGCATATGGACCTGTGGCCGCAGGGCCTGTCCGAGATGGGCCGGCTGGTCGCCGCCGGCAAGCTGAAATACCGCGAAACGATTTCCCAGGGCCTGGCGTCCGCGCCGGAATCCCTTATCGGCCTGCTACAGGGCCGCAACCTAGGCAAGCAACTCGTAAAGCTGATTCCATGAAAAATTTCGAAGGCAAGGTTGCAGTGATTACCGGTGGCGCGAGCGGCTTTGGCCGTGAGTTCGCGCTGAAAGCCCACGCGCTCGGCATGAAGCTGGTGCTGGCGGACGTGCAGCAGGACGCGCTGGACGCCACCGTGGCGGATTTGCGCGCACAGGGCGCCCAGGCCATCGGCCAGCGCTGCGACGTGCGCCACTCCGCCGAAGTGCAGGCGCTGGCCGATGCGGCCATGCGCGAGTTTGGCGCGGTACACCTTGTCTTCAATAATGCAGGCGTTGGTTTCGGTGGCCTGCTGTGGGAAGCCAGCGAGTCGGACTGGGACTGGGTGATGGGCGTGAACGTGACCGGCGTGGCGCACGGCGTGCGCATCTTCACCAAGTTGATGCTGGAATGCGCCAAGCGCGAGCCGGGCTTTGAAGGCCACATCGTCAACACCGCCTCCATGGCAGGTGTGCTATGCCCACCTGTGATGGGCGTCTATAACGTGTCCAAGCACGCCGTGGTGGCGCTGACGGAAAGCCTGTACCACGACCTGGCGCTGGTGGACGCGCCGATCCGCGCATCGGTGCTGTGCCCTTATTTCGTCCCGACCGGCATCCACCAGTCGCACCGCAACCGCCCGCAAGACGCGCCGATGGAAGGCAAACCGACCGCCAGCCAGATGGCGGCGCAGGTCATGGTGAGCAAGGCCGTCACCTCGGGCAAGGTCAGCGCCCACGATGTGGCGGAACTGACCTTCGCCGCCATTGCCGAAGACAAGTTCTACATCTTTACCCATCCGCAAGCGCTGGACGGCGTGGCGCTGCGGGCGCGCGACATGGTGGCGCAGGCCAACCCGGCCGATCCCTATGACGCCAACCCGCAAGTGCGCGACGCCCTGCGCGCCATGTTGTGAGAGAATGCGCGGCATGACGACGACACTCCGCTTTGGCGACTGGGCCAGCATGCAGGCCGACGCGAAACCAATCCGCATGGAAGTCTTCGTGCGCGAGCAGAACGTGCCGGCCGAGCTGGAGATGGACGAACGCGACGCGGGCTGCCTGCACGCGGTCGCCTACGACAGCGCCGGCCAGCCGATCGGCACCGGGCGCCTGCTGCCGGATGGGCATATCGGCCGCATGGCCGTGTTGCGCAAGGCGCGCGGCACCGGCGTGGGCGGTGCGATCCTGCAAGGCTTGATGGAAAGGGCGCGCGAACGCGGCGACCAGCGCGTTGTGCTGAGCGCCCAGACCCATGCCGCGGAGTTCTACCTGGCGCATGGTTTTGCCATGGCGGGCGACGTTTTCCTTGACGCGGGCATCGCCCACATTGAAATGACTTACGAATTCCAGGAGTAGACAATGAAACGTACGATCGTAGCGCTGGGTGTTTGCGCAGTCTTTGGCGCAGGCTTCCTGTTTGGTTCCATCAGCCCGATGCAGGTCGCGCAGGCCCAGGTGAATGGCGCCGCAATATGGCCGGCCGCCGCCGCCGCGCCGGTGGGCGCCAACGGCGCCACCCATTTCTACGCCATCGACACCGGCACCCGCACCCTGATCTCCTGCGCCCGCCAGGGCAAGGAAAAGCCGACCTGCGTACGCGAGCAACTGCCGTAAGCGCGGCGGGCCGCGTCTAGCGGATCTGCACCTCGTGCAGTTCTGCGGGCGCGTCGGCATACAGTTTGACGACGGTGGAGCTGCGCGTGCCGTAGTTCGGCGATTCGATCTTCACGGCGGACAGCAGCCGTTCCAGTTCCAGCGGCACGCCGGTTTCCGGCAGGCGCATGTCGGGCGCGCGGGTCGTGTCGGACAACATCTCGAAAAAGGCATCCTCCGGCGCGCCAAGGCACAGCAGGCTGGCGAATTGCGCCTTCGTCTTCAGCACTTTCGGCCAGGCCGAGTCGAGCAGGGCGTTGGACAGGCCGTAAATACCCGGCTCCAGCGGCTGGCCGTTGCGGGGGTCTTCATCGCCCTTGTTCGAATACCAGACCAACTCCTGGCCGTCGCACAGGACCAGGTTGAAGCCGTTGTATTCCCCTGCGCCCGGCGCGATCTGCGCCACATACTCCTGTGCCGACATGGCGCCCGCCAGGAAATCGGCCACCAACTGGCCGCGTGACGGCGCTTGCGGGTTGTGCTCCTGCGGCTTGCGCACGTTGGTGATCGCGGCGAAACGCGATGGCCCCGGGCGCGTGATGCCCATCCAGCTGCCGCCGGCTTTCAGGTCGCGGCCGGCGTAGATGTGGGGCGCCTCCGCCCACGGTGCGGCGGGCGTGGCGGCGCGGTCGTAGAATTCATCGCGGTTGGCGGCGGCAATCAGGGGCACGCCGGGGACCAGTTGCCAGGCAAAGACGATCAGGCACATGGCGGCAAGTCCTCAAATAGCTCCACATGGCGCGGGCCGTCCAGCCAGCGCGCCAAGCCGGCTTGCGCAGCCGCCGCATCCAGCGCCTGCGCAAACGCTGCCGGGTCAACGCCTGGATAGACCTCCATCCAGGTCTGCACGCCAGCCGCAGCCGGCGGCCGGCGCTTGAGCTGCGGCGCCACGCCATGGGCGCTTGCCAGCGCCGCCTGCATGGCGATAACCGCCGCCTGCAGGTCCGCCGCAACCGCGTCCTGCACCTTGTAATACACGTAGAAGTCCATGCTTAGACGTCGAGCTTATCCAGCACGTAGGGCAGGGGCTTGAACTGCAACGCCGGGCCGGACGCGGAGCCAAAGCGCACATCGCCCGCTTCCAGCGCCTCCAGCTTCATCTCCACCAGCGCATCGACGCCACCGGCGCCGTTTGGCGCGGTGTTCACCACCATGCCGCACGGTTGCTCAGGATCGGCAGGAGAAAACACCTCCGCGCCTGGCGCGGCGGCGGCATCGGCGATTGTCGCCAGCGCCGTGCGGCGTTTCAGCTTGCCCAGGTACTGGCTGCGCGCCACGATTTCCTGGCCCGGGTAGCAGCCCTTCTTGAAATTCACGCCGCCCAGCAGCTCGAAGTTCACCATCTGCGGCACGAACTGCTCCTGCGTTCCCGGTCCAACCTGCGGTACGCCCGCATGGATCTCCGCGAGGCGCCAGGCCTCGTTGCCGCCAACTACCAGGCGGTCCCTGAGCACGGAGGCAGCCATGGTGGCCGTTTCCGGGGTCGCCAGCCAAAGATAGCGCGCTGCGCCGAAAGCGTCCGCCACGCGCAGCACGGTGCCGAGCGGATGGTCGATCTTGCTGAACGGCTTGGCCGGCAGCACGTCGAACCAGGTTTGCAGCACGGCTTCTGCGTCGCCGCCGCCGATAGCCAGCGTCACGAACTGCTCGGACGCGTCGGCTGGCTTGGTCTTGGCGCGCAAGATAAACATTTGCAAACGTTTCTGGGTCGCCGGCTGGATCGCGCGCGACAGCTGCAGGAAGATTGATTCTTCCGTGCGCCACATGAGGAACGACGCCAGCATGCGGCCCTTCGGCGAACAATAGCCGGCCAGGCGCACCTCGCCCAGGCCCAGGTGCTCGACATCATTGGTCAACTGGCTGTGCAGGAAACTTGCCGATTCCTCGCCGGTGAAGGCGATCAACCCCTGGTCGGTGAGCGGGGCGACGAAACCGGTGGCCAGCTGCGTCGTGGTCAGCGTTTCTTGTTCCTGTGTTAAAAGTTGATTCCAGTTATTCATAAATTCCCATATCCTGACGATGAAGCATTATCATTACGGGCTTCATTATAGTGATCCCGCGAAATTTGCGCCGGGTGCCTGGAAAACGCTGTTGTCCAGGCTGAATCTGGTTCAAGATAGGGTAATAGAACGGGCATTCGGAAATGGCATTGATAAGAAAAACGATCGCACTGGGTTTGCTGGCCGCCGCTGTGGCCGTAGGCGGCTTTGGCTGGTGGGCGGGGCAGCCGGTCATCGGTGAAGAACCGGCTATCGAATTCACCATCAACAAGGGCAGCGGCGCCAGTGCCGCCGGCCAGCAAATGGTGGCGGCCGGGGTGCCGATCCAGCCGCTCATGTTCAACCTGCTGGCGCGGGTTTCCGGCAAAAGCGGCCAACTCAAGGCCGGCACTTACGAACTGAAGCCGGGCACAACGCCGCTGCGCCTGATCGACCAGCTGGTGCGCGGCGAGTTTGCGCAGGAATCGCTGACCATCATCGAAGGCTGGACTTTCCGCCAGATGCGCCAGGCGATTGCCGCCCACAAGGGGCTGAAGCACGATACCGTCGAACTGAGTGACCGCGAGCTGATGGCCCGCATCAATCCCGATTTCAAGGAACCGGAAGGCCTGTTCTTCCCAGACACTTATTTGTTTGCCAAGGGTTCCAGCGAACTGGCCATCTTTCGCCAGTCGCACAGCATGCTGATGAAACGCCTGGGCGAAGCCTGGGAGCAGCGCGCGCCGGGCCTGCCGTACAAGACGCCCTATGAGGCGCTGACCATGGCCTCCATCGTGGAGAAGGAAACCGGCCAGAAGTCCGAGCGCAATATGATCGCCGCCGTCTTCGTGAACCGCCTCAAGCTGGGCATGATGCTGCAGACCGATCCGACCGTCATTTACGGCATCGGCCCCAAGTTCGACGGCAATATCCGCAAGAAGGACCTGGAAACCGACACCCCCTACAATACCTATACGCGGACCGGCTTGCCGCCGACCCCGATTTCGCTGCCCGGCGTTGGCTCGCTGATGGCGGCGCTGGCTCCGGCCAAGTCCGGCGCGCTGTACTTTGTGGCGCGCGGCAATGGCACCAGCCAGTTCTCCGACAACCTGACCGACCATAACCGGGCGGTCAACCAGTATCAACGACAATAAAAATGACAGAGCGCGGTAAATTCATCACCTTCGAAGGCATCGACGGTGCCGGTAAATCCACCCATATCCAGTTCGTCGGCGAGCTCGTCAAGGCGCGCGGCCTGGAGTTGGTGAGCTCGCGCGAGCCGGGCGGCACGCCGCTGGGCGAAAAGCTGCGCGAGTTGTGGCTGCACGAAGCCATGCACGTGGAAACGGAAACCCTGCTGGTCTTCGCCAGCCGCCGCGAACACGTGGCGCAAGTGATCGAACCGGGCCTGGCGCGCGGCGCCTGGGTCATTTCCGACCGCTTCACCGACGCCAGCTTCGCCTACCAGGGCGGTGGGCGCGGCCTGAGCCGCGAAAAACTGGAAACCCTGGCGCATTGGGTGCATCCCGGCCTGGAACCGGACCTGACCATCCTGTTCGACGTGCCGCTGGAAGTGGCGCGCGCCCGCCTGGACGCCACGCGCGACCTGGACCGCTTTGAGCGCGAGAAGGCCGACTTTTTCATGGCCACCCGTAACGAGTACCTGCGCCGCGCCGCCGAAGCGCCGCACCGCTTCCGCGTGATCGACTCCACCCGCAGCATCGCCGACATCCAGGCCGAACTGGCCCAGATCGTGGGGGCGCTCGAATGAGCGGACACATCTATCCATGGCAGCAGGGCGCCTGGCCGCAGTTGCAGGCGCTGCGCCAGCGCCTGCCGCACGCCATCCTGTTCCATGGCGCGGCCGGCATTGGCAAGGCGGATTTCATCGAACAGTTTGCCCAGGCGCTGCTGTGCGAGAAGGCGCTCCCCGACGGCCGTGCTTGCGGCGAATGCCCAAGCTGCGGCTGGTTCTCGCAGCACAGCCACCCGGACTATCGCCGCGTGCGTCCGGAAGCCATGGAAGATGAACCGGGTGAGGGCGAGGAGGGCGAAGACAAGAAAGCCGCCAAAAAAGCGCCATCCAAGGAAATCAAGATCGAGCAAATCCGCGCCTTGTCGGATTTCATGAACATTTCCACCCACCGCCAGGGCTTGCGGGTGGTGGTGCTGTATCCGGCCGAGGCGCTGAATATGCCGGCCTCGAATGCCTTGCTGAAAACGCTGGAAGAACCGCCCCCGGGTACCGTTTTCCTGCTGGCGTCGAACGGCCTGGACCGCGTGCTGCCGACCATTCTGTCGCGCTGCCGCAAGTTCACCATGCCCATGCCGACCCACGCCGAGGCGCTGGCCTGGCTCAAGGAGCAGGGGGTGCCGGACGCCGATAGCTGGCTGCGCGAGCAGGGCGGTTCGCCGCTGGCCGCCGCAGCGGCCTCCGAAACCGGCAACCGGGAAGAACTGGACGCCTTCTTGCAATACCTGGCCCGTCCAAGCATCGAAGGTGCGCTCAAAACCGCCGATAAACTGCAAAAAGTGCCGTTGACGGCCTTGGTATCGTGGCAACAGCGCTGGCTTTATGACCTTTTTTCCTACAAACTTGCAGGAAACATCCGTTATTATCCCCGTTACCAGCGTGAGCTGGCCGGCTTGGCGGACAAGGTGAATATCAGCCGCCTGATGGGGGCGATCAAGGGCGCCAACGAAAGGCGCGCCACGTCCGACCATCCACTGTCACCGAAATTGTTTATTGAAGATATGCTTCTTGACTACACTGCTTGCTGTAGCTGAAGAAAGGAATTGAATGAGCGCAAGCCCTACTGATCCAAACACTGTACCGCTGAACCGGCCGACGGTGCTGTCCCTTGCTATCAAGGAAAAGGCGGCCCTGTATGCGGCCTATATGCCTTTCCTGAAGCACGGCGGCATGTTTGTGCCGACCCAGAAGCCGTACAAGATTGGTGACGAAATCTATCTGCTGCTGTCGCTGATGGACGACCCGAACAAATACGCCATCGCAGGCAAGGTGGTCTGGATCACGCCTGCCGGCGCGGCCAATAATAAGACGCAGGGGATTGGTGTGCATTTTCCGGATGACGAGACCGGCACCCGCACCCGCCTGCGTATTGAAGAAATCCTGGGCGCAGCTCTGCGCTCGTCCCGTGCCACACACACTCTGTAAAGCATGACGAAGTTCCGCCACCGTATTGCCACGCTTGACGACCTGCCCACCATCGTCGCCATCTACAACAGCACCATCGCCTCGCGCGAAGTAACGGCAGATACCGAACCGGTGTCGGTCGAATCGCGCCTGCCGTGGTTCCATGAGCACCAGCCCGCGCGGCGGCCGCTGTGGGTGGTCGAGGAGGTGGAGCGCGACGGCATCATTGGCTGGATTTCATACTCGAATTTCTACGGCCGCCCCGCGTACTCCGGCACGGCCGAGGTGTCGATCTATATTGACGAGGCCTGGCGCGGTAAGGGTGTTGGACGCTATGCCTTGCAGGAGGCGATTGATTTCGCGCCGCAGGTGAATGTGCACACGGTGCTGGGCTTCATTTTCGGCCACAACAAGCCCTCGCTGGCGCTGTTTGAGAAGTTCGGTTTCGAAACCTGGGCCAATTTGCCGCGCGTCGCCAACCTGGACGGCATCGAGCGCGACCTGATCATCCTCGGCAAGCGCGTGGCCTGAGCGCGGCCTGGCGCGGCAGGCGCTTAAAGAATCCCTGCCATCCGCGCAACCATTCCGAGCACCAGGGCCAGAATTGCCAACAGAGTGCTAAACATCCAGCGAAACTCTCGCTGGCGTTCGGCCCTTTCTTCCACGAGCGCGGCCCTGACTTCCGCAAATCCACGCTCCATGGTGCCTCGCAGCTCGCCCATTTCCTGTAAGAACAAGCGCTGCACTTCTTTCAGCACAGCGACGTCGGTTTCAACTTTAGCCATGCGCTCCTCGATATCCATACCGCCTCCTGTACATAGTTTCTGCCACTTTGGCCGGGCTGCCCTGTGGAGGCTTTGATATTCGACAGGCATTCCGGGGAAAAGTTCCGGTGTTTTGAGGGATGGCGGGATTTTCGATAAAATGCCGGGATGTTTATCGATTCCCACTGCCATATCGACTTCCCGGACCTGGCCGTCCGGATGCCCGAAATCCTCGCCAAGATGGCGGAAAACAAGGTCACCCACGCCCTGTGCGTGTCGGTTGACCTGCCGGACTTCCCGCGCGTGCTGGCGCTGGCCGAGCAGTATCCGCACATTTTCGCCTCCGTCGGCGTACACCCCGACTACGAAGACACGCCCGAGCCGAGCGTTGAACAACTGGTCGAACTGTCCAAGCACCCGAAAATCGTCGCCATCGGCGAAACCGGCCTCGATTACTACCGCCTGGAAGGCGACCTGGAGTGGCAGCGCGAGCGCTTCCGCACCCACATCCGCGCCTCGCGCGAAACCCGCAAGCCGCTGATCATCCACACCCGCTCCGCATCGGAAGACACCATCCGCATCATGCGCGAAGAGGGCGCCGGTACCGGCAGCGGCGGCGTGGCCGGCGTCATGCACTGCTTCACCGAATCGCTGGAAGTGGCGCGCGCCTCGATGGAGCAGGGCTTCTACATTTCCTTCTCCGGCATCGTCACCTTCAAGAGCGCCAAGGAGTTGCAAGCGGTGGCGCTGGAAGTGCCGCTGGAGCGCATGCTGATCGAGACGGATTCCCCTTATCTGGCACCGGTGCCGTATCGCGGCCGAACCAATGAGCCAGGCTATGTGGCGCATGTCGCCGAATTCATCGCCAAGCTGAAAGGCGTGCCGGTGGAGAAGGTGGCTGAGCAGACTTCGGCCAACTTCTTCGAACTGTTCAAGGCCGCCGCCTGATGCGGTCGCGCCGCGCCGCCCTCCAGCGCTGCGCGGCGCTGGCCCTGTGGGGCTTGGCCGGGCCCTGGCCGCCAGCGCGGGCCGGCGAAACACCGACGGCGGCGGAAGATGCCGTCCGCTTCTTCCGTGCCATACAGCTCGATGATGACCGTACCATGCGCGCGGTGCTGGCGCGCGGCCTGGATCCCAATGTCACGGACCCGGAACGCGGCGAAACCGGCCTGATCCTCGCCATGCGCTACGACGCCATGAAGGTGGCCCAGCTCCTGCTCGCGCAGCCACAACTGAAAATCGACCAGGCCGCTCCCAACGGCAACACCGCCCTCATGATGGCGGCTTTCCAAAAGAACAAGCCGGCGGTGCTGGCCCTGCTGGCAAAAGGCGCGCAAATCAACCGCCCAGGCTGGACTGCCCTGCATTACGCAGCCGCCGCAGGCGACCTCGGCATCATGAAGCTGCTGCTCGAACGCCATGCCTATATCGACGCCGCATCGCCCACCGGCATGACGCCCCTCATGCTGGCTGCCAGGGAAGGTATGGAAGACGCCGTGCAGCTGCTGTTGCAGGAGGGCGCCGACGCCACCCTGAAAGACCGCGCCTGGGGCATCGATGCCGCCGAATTCGCCACCCGCGCCGACAAACCCTGGATCGCCCAAGCCATCCAGCGCCATCTTGGCAGGAAATAAAGCGGTATTTCCACCTCATATCGTGCAAATGGCCAGGGCTGGGCTGGGCGACAATCCATACGTCGAAAACCCACCGCGCGCCTGCCGCGCCGCCCGCCATGCTGAACGAACGCGAAATCGAGAGCTGCTACCTTGGCCAGTTCATTCCCGTCCACTACCACCACAATATGCTGATGGACGCCAACCGCATGCACAACTTCAAGGCGGCGATTGATTACGTCGTCAAGCCGGGCATGAAGGTGCTGGAACTGGGTGGCGGTACCGGCGTGCTGTCGTTCTTCGCGGCGCAGAAGGCCAGCAAGGTCTACTGCGTGGAATTCAACCCGGATATGGTGCAGGAAGCGCGCAAGTTCCTGTCCATCAACAAAAATGGCGAGCGGGTGGAAGTGATCCACGCCGACGCCTTTGAATACCTGCCGCCCGAGCCGGTCGATGTCGTGATCTGCGAGATGATCCACGTCGCCATGCTGCGCGAAAAGCAGGTCGAGGTCATCGAGCACTTCAAGCAGCGCTATCTGGAACGCTTCGGCGGCCCGCTGCCGGCCTTCATGCCGGAAGCCGTGCTGATGGCGGTGCAACCGGTGCAGCAGGAGTACGATTTCGACGGTTTCCACGCTCCCATCGTGCAATTCCAGCAGCCCGGCCAGATCCAGAACGGCACCAGCGAGCTGGCCCAGCCGCAAGTCTATTCCCTGATCGATTTCACCCAGCCGAACGAAATGCTGTACCGTTGGGAAGGCCTGTTCGTGGCCGAGCGCGACGGGCAGTTGAATGCGCTGCGCTTCATCACCAAGAATATCCTGGCGGTGGTGGCCGAGCGCAATAGCACCATTGACTGGCTCAACCACTACATGACCCTGCCGCTCGCCGAGCCGATGCAAGTGCGTGCCGGCGAAACCATCCAGGTCGCTTTTGCCTACCGCGCCGGCGGCCAGATCCAGTCGCTGCAAGCCAATATGCGCGCCGTGGTGCATAGGGAAACTGCCGCCTTGCCAGCCTTTGCAGCTTGAACCTGATATTTCACCATCCATCGGCCAAATCCGCAGTTGGTCGCATGTCCGTTGTCCGGGCCGGACGTCCGCTATAAAGTTGCCTCAACTCTAATGGAGGTGAGGATGTTCGGCTTCATTCTTTGGTTGTTCCTGCTGTTCCTGTGCTGGCCGCTGGCTTTGCTGGCCCTGGTCTTGTATCCCTTCGTCTGGCTGCTGTTGCTGCCTTTCCGCCTGCTCGGCATCGGGGTGGAGGCCGTGTTTGAACTGCTGCGCGCGATTGTCATGCTGCCAGCGCGCGTGCTGGGCGGCTCTCCGCGCTAAGCTTCACATATCGCGCTAGAATGGGTGGATGACTCATCCATTTCCCTTGCACCCGAACTTCCAGCCGGTTGAGCTCAAGCACGCCAGCCGGCTCATCAATCACGGCCCGACCGTCCTCGTCACCAGCGCCCACGATGGCCGCCGGAACATTATGGCGGCCGCCTGGTCCATGCCGGTCGAGTTCACGCCGCCCCGCATTGCCATCGTCATCGACAAAAGCACTTTCACGCGCGAACTGATCGCGGCCAGTGGCGTGTTTGGCGTCTGCATCCCCGGTGCCGCAGCGGCGGACCTGACCTATGCCGTCGGCAGCGACAGCGGGCGCGAACAGGACAAGTTCCAACGCTTCGGCCTGCAGGCCATCGAAGGCGGAGCGACCGGCGTGCCCCTGCTGGCCAATGGCTGCGTGGCTTGGCTGGAGTGCAGGCTGATCCCGGAAAAGCACACCGAAGACGCATACGACACTTGTTTCGCCGAAGTGGTAGGCGCTGCTGCGGACGAGCGGGTATTTGTAAACGGGCACTGGGACTTCCATGAAGGTAATGCCGCCCTGCATACCCTGCACCATGTTGGCGCAGGCAATTTCGCGGTATCGAGCAGTCTGTTAAAGGCGAAGCCGCTCCCTTGAATTCTTGTTGAGCCGCCCAATCTTCGCTTTCCTGTTACTGATAGAATCGAAGATGCCCGCAAGGCATCGTTCAAGGAGATTGTGATGAGCCGCAAGACACCTATCGAGCGTTACCGCAATATTGGCATCAGCGCCCACATCGACGCTGGCAAGACCACCACGACGGAGCGCATCCTCTTCTACACCGGGGTCAACCACAAGTTGGGTGAGGTGCACAATGGCGCCGCGACCATGGACTGGATGGAGCAGGAGCAGGAACGCGGCATCACCATCACCTCGGCCGCGACCACCGCCTTCTGGAAGGGCATGGCGGGCAATTTTGCCGAGCACCGCATCAACATCATCGACACGCCGGGCCACGTCGACTTCACGATTGAAGTCGAACGCTCGATGCGCGTGCTGGATGGCGCCGTCATGGTGTACGACTCGGTGGGCGGCGTACAGCCGCAATCGGAAACCGTCTGGCGCCAGGCCAATAAGTACAAGGTGCCGCGCCTGGCCTTCGTCAACAAGATGGACCGCATCGGCGCCGACTTTTTCCGCGTCCAGCAGCAAATCAAGGACCGCCTGAAAGGCACCGCCGTACCGATCCAGATCCCTATCGGCGCCGAGGAAGAATTCCACGGCGTGGTGGACCTGGTGAAGATGCGCGCCATTATGTGGGACGACGAGACGCTGGGCGTCAAGTTCACCTATGAGGACATTCCCGCCCACCTGAAAGAGCTGGCGCAGAAGTGGCACGAGCATATGGTGGAGGCTGCCGCCGAGGCTTCGCCCGAACTGACCGAGAAATACCTGAATGGCGAAACCCTGAGCGAGGACGAGCTCAAGGCCGCGCTGCGCGCGCGCACCATCCGCAATGAGATCGTGCCAATGCTGGCGGGCAGCGCCTTCAAGAATCGCGGCGTGCAGGCCATGCTGGATGCGGTGATCGAGTACCTGCCTTCGCCGCTCGATGTGCCGGCGATTGCGGGCCATGATGAGGATGACCAGGAGATCGAGCGCCATCCTTCCGATGACGAGCCGTTCTCCGCGCTCGCCTTCAAGATCATGACCGATCCCTTCGTCGGCCAGCTCACGTTCTTCCGCGTCTATTCGGGCATCGTGAATTCGGGCGATACCGTCTATAACCCGACCAAGTCGCAGAAGGAGCGCCTGGGCCGCATCCTGCAGATGCATGCCAACGAACGCAAGGAAATCAAGGAAGTGTTCGCGGGCGATATCGCGGCGGCGGTGGGACTGAAGAACGTGACCACGGGCGATACCTTAAGCGCGCCGGATCACGTCATCATCCTGGAAAAGATGGTGTTCCCGGAACCGGTGATTTCGCAGGCGGTGGAGCCGAAGACCAAGGCCGACCAGGAGAAGATGGCGATTGCCCTGAACCGCCTGGCGCAGGAGGACCCTTCGTTCCGCGTCCATACCGACGAGGAATCGGGCCAGACCATCATGTCCGGCATGGGCGAACTGCACCTGGAAATCCTGGTGGACCGCATGCGGCGCGAATTCAGCGTCGAGACGTCGGTCGGCAAGCCGCAGGTGGCTTACCGCGAGACTATTCGAAAGGCGGTCAGCGATATCGAGGGCAAGTTCATCAAGCAGTCAGGCGGCAAGGGCCAGTACGGCCATGTGGTGCTGAAGCTGGACCCGATGGAGGCCGGCAAGGGCTTTGAGTTCGTGGATGCGATCAAGGGCGGCGTGGTGCCGCGCGAGTTCATCCCGGCGGTGGAGAAAGGTATCCGCGAGACGCTGAATGCGGGCGTGCTGGCGGGCTACCCGGTGGTCGACGTGCGCGCCACGCTGACCTTCGGCTCCTACCACGACGTGGACTCCAACGAGAACGCCTTCCGCATGGCCGGTTCGATGGCCTTCAAGGATGGCATGCGCAAGGCCGACCCGCAGTTGCTGGAGCCAATGATGCACGTGGAGGTGGAAACCCCCGAGGAATTCATGGGCAATGTGATGGGCGACCTGACTTCGCGGCGCGGCATGGTGCAGGGCATGGACGAAATTCCGGGCGGCGGCGGCAAGCAAATCAAGGCGCTGGTGCCGTTGGCGGAAATGTTCGGGTATTCGACGTCGCTGCGTTCGTTGACGCAGGGCAGGGCGACCTACACCATGGAGTTCCAGCACTACGCTGCGGTGCCGAAGCATATCCTTGACCAGGTGGCGACGGCGCGCACCAGCGGCCGCCACTAAGCGTAGTCGTTAAGCGGTTTCGAGCAAGGCGGCGAATTCTTCCGCCGGGACAGGGTGGCCATACAGGTAGCCCTGTCCCTGCTCGCAGCGCAGCAGTTTGAGCAGCTTGGCTTCTTCTTCCGTTTCAATCCCCTCGGCCACCACCTTCATGTCCAGGTTATGCGCCAGCGACACCACGGTGCTGACCAGGCCCATATAGCCGGCATCGTGCGACATGCGGGTGACGAAGGAACGGTCGATCTTCATCACATCCACCGGCAGGCTGACCAGGTAGGACAGCGAGGAGTAGCCGGTGCCGAAATCATCAATCGCCACTGGCACTTGCAAGGCGCGCACCTTGCTCAGGATGTCCACTACACGGTCGTGGTCGGACACCAGCGAGCTCTCCGTGATTTCAATCGACAGCGGCTGATTGTCGGCGCCCGCTGTTTGCAAGGCTTGTTCGATGTCGCTGAACAGGGAATCGCAGCGGAACTGGGCTGGCGCGACATTGACAGCGATCTGTGGCGGCACCAGGCCGGCGTCATGCCAGGCGCGCCAGTCCTGCATGGCGCGCTGCATGACCTGGCGGCCGACGGCGATCACCAGGCCGGTGCGTTCCAGCGTCGGCACAAATTCGGACGGCGAGATCAGGCCGCGCTGCGGATGGCGCCA
The DNA here is from genome assembly GCA_046523935.1 of Massilia sp. SR12. Taxonomy (GTDB): domain Bacteria; phylum Pseudomonadota; class Gammaproteobacteria; order Burkholderiales; family Burkholderiaceae_D; genus Rugamonas. The sequence goes on from CP159586.1 coordinate 1,058,129, forward strand.
GCGCACCAGGGCTTCCGCGCCGGTCAGCTTGCCGGTGCGCAGATCGATTTTTGGCTGGTAGAAATTGACGAATTCCTGCCGCTCCAGCGCCTCGCGCAACTCGACTTCCAGGCTGATCTGGCGCGCCACCACGCGGTCGGCGGCGCGGTCGTACTGGCCGAAGCGCAGGTCGAGGTCGCGCGCGGCGGCCAGTGCGTCCCACGCTTTAACCAGCAATTCATCGGCTGTGGTGCCGTCGTCCGGCAGGGCGGCAGCGCCGGCATTGATGGTGCACCAGATCTTGTGTTCCTTGACCTGGTAGGCGCCCTGCAGCATAGGCACTGCGGTTTCCTGGATGAACTCGGCGGCGGTCTGGGTCCCGTGCGCGGGCAGGAAGACCGCGAAACGGCCGACGCCGACATGGGCCAGCAGCATGCTGTCAGCCACCACAGAGCGCAGGCGCTGGGCGATATTGCGCATCAAGCCCACCGCAGCGGCGTTGCCGTAGGCCGAGCTGATTTCATCGAAGCGGTTGATATTCAGCAGCAGCACCGTGCCGCGCCCATCGGAGGCGGCCAGGGCCGCGATTTCCTCTTCAAAGCGCAGGCGGCTTGGCAGGCCGGACAGCACATTGGTGCGCGCCAAGCGGTGCATTTCCTGCGCATTCACCAGGCGCTCGATGCCGTAGCTCAGCTCATTGCTCATCTCGCCAGCACGTTCGCGGTAGAAGGCGTCGAAATGCTGCTCGCGGCGCGAATAAAAAGTCGCCACGCCCCACGGCTGGTTGTTGGCGAACAGCGGCACCGCCATGCAGGACGCGATCTCGTGGCCCTTGCGCGAGCCGGACTGCACACGGCCGGTGGCCATGACGTGGGCTGCCAGCTCATCGGCCATCCAGTCCGGCGTCAACTCGTCGGCGTGCCAGTGCCGCTCCTGGCCCTCGCGGCTGGCGGAAGCGAACAATTGCAGCGTGCCGGCCTCCGTTTGGTAGCTGATCGCTGCGCAATCCAGGCCCGGCTGGTGCGCCGCCAGGCGGCAAGCATCCAGGCACAACTGCTCCAGGGTGCGCGAACGCGGGATCAGGGCGCTCAAACGCGACAGCAAAACATAAAAATTGTCGTGGCGGATCAGGGCGCGCTCTTTTTCGACCTCGGTGGTCACGTCGATCGCCGAACCGCCTGTGAACGATTCACCATTCACATTGATCGGGAACTTATGCACCAGCCAGTGGCGCTTGCCGTCCTCCGTGGTCTCCATGGTTTTGGTGACCTCCGGGCTCTCCGGATTGGCGCCATCCTGCTGATCCAGGCTATTGCCCATGAGATAGTCGCCCGTGGCATCCCTGATCCACAGCGGGGCCGGCGCATGTTCCGCAAAACCGGCCAGGAAACCGTTGGCCCGCGCCAGGCCCTGGCGCAGCGCTTGCTGGGCGCGCGCGCTGTGGGCGATGTCGGCCAGCGCGGACTTCTGCTCGTCGCCGGCGCCGGGCGGCAGGTAGCTGAACAGGGCGGCATCCTCCACCAGCGCGCTGACCGGTACATTCCGCCCGCAAATGAAGCGGGCCAGGCGCTGCAGCTCAGCCAATGGCCCGGCTTGCAAGTGTTCGATGGATGCGCGCTTGTTCATACGCCTAATTCAGTTTGAATTTGAGCTGCACGGAAAAAGCGCCATGCAAACGCTCCTTGTATGTAGGTACGATAGCAAAATTTACACCTACCCGTTGGTACTCCATGCTGACGACGGGTATCGCCGCCAGGAACCAGCCGCCATTGCGCATTTTGGGGTAGCCGTCAAAGGCGCCCACCACGGCGCCCAGGCGCAGCGGGCCGACCGACCAGGGCTGGTAATAGATGCCGGCGTAGTTCGACATCTGGCGGTCGCTGTTGTGGAAGCGACCGGCGGTGACCGCAGCGACCGTGGAGAAGCGGTACTCCGCGCCAATACCGGGGTTGGTGTTGTCCAAGCCCTTATCGCGCTGGAAATGGTAGGAGTAAAAGCCGGGATTGACCCACAGCTCGGACAGCGGCTTATTTTCGATTGTCGCAAAGGTGTCGGCCAGGGCCGGGAACGACAGGGCGGCAGAGACAGCCCCAAGCAAAAGCTTCTTCATCTATATCCACAAATATAATGACTACTTGTTAATTATATCTGTAGTGGCAATTAGAGAGATTTCAATTGCGCTCGCCGGCGCTCACAAATTGCAAGATTGTTGTAATTAAGTCATCCCCATCGACCGGCTTGGCGACAAAGCCGTCCATTCCGGCCGCATCGCACTCGGCGCGCTCGCCCAGGGTCACGCCCGCGCTCATGGCCAGCACCGGCAGGTCCAGCCGCAGTTCACTGCGGATGCGTTGGGTGGCGGTAAAGCCATCCATGATCGGCATCTGCACGTCCATCAGGACCAGGTCGACCGCCTCCTTGCCGGCGCGCAGGAATTCCACCGCCTGTTCACCATTCTCGACGATGTGGACGCTGGCGCCGACCACTTCCAGCATGCTGCGCGCCACCAGCTGGTTCAGCGGGTTGTCTTCGGCCAGCAGGATGGACAGGCCTTCCAGCGCGCGCTGGCCGGTGGTGAAAGCGCCATGTCCTGCCGCGTTTGCAAGAGGGCGCGGCGCGGCAGGGGCGGCAATGGACGTTATGCTGTTGGGCTGCTCGGTCAGGGCATGGAAAATGGCTGAGCGGGTCAGCGGCCGCAGCAACTCGGGATCATGGCCCGGCGTTGGGTCGGCCTGCTCCAGCCGGCTGCGCACACAAATGCGACGCGCCACCTCGGCCTTGCGCGCCGTGTCGCCCAGGCTGCTGTCATACACCAGCAGGTCGTAGCGGTGCGCCAGCAGCGCAGCGCGGATACCCTGCGCGCTATCGACGGTATCGCAGCGCCAGTCCCAGCGCTTGGCCAGTTGCACCACCTCATCGTGCATGCCCGCTGCCGGATCGGCGTAGAGCACGCGCCAGTTGCGGCGTTCGGCCCCCATTGCATACGGGTCGGGCAGGCGACCTTCGCGCAGCGGCATCAGGAAAGTGAAGGTGGTGCCCCGTCCCGGCGTGCTGGCCACTTCGATGGTGCCGCCCATGATATGGGCCAGGCGCTGCGAAATAGCGAGGCCCAGGCCGGTGCCGCCATAACGACGCGCCATCGAGGCGTCGGCCTGGCTGAAGGGCGTAAACAGGCGCTGCAGTTGTTCCGTGCTGATGCCGATGCCGGTATCGCTGATATCCCAACGCAGGGTGCCGGCGTGCGCCAATGAGCGGCTGGCGTGTACGCTGACCGTGCCTTTCTCGGTGAACTTGAGGGCGTTGCTGACCAGGTTGAGCAGCACTTGCTGCATGCGTTGGACGTCGCCGTGCAGCGACAGGGGCACATCCGCTTCCACGGTCAGCGACAAGGCCAGGCCTTTTTCAGCGGCGGTCATGGCCATGACCGCCGCCAGCGCGCTCAGTACGTCATCGACCAGGAAATCGTCCTCGGCCAGTTCCAGCTTGTTGGCCTCGATCTTGGAGAAGTCGAGCACGTCGTTCAGCAAGGCCAACAGGGAACGGCCGGCGCCCGACACCATGTCGAGATACTGGCGCTGTTCGGCATTGAGCGGCGTGCGGGCCAGGATCTGGCTGACGCCGAGCACCGCGTTCATCGGTGTCCGCAACTCGTGGCTGATATTGGCCACGAAGGCGCTCTTGGCCGCGCTGGCCGCCTCGGCCTGGGTCTTGGCGTTGTTCAGTTCTTTCTCGGCTGCCTTTTCGGCGGTGACATCGCGCAGGATCATGGCGTAGCCGATGCAGCGTTCATGATCGTCGCGCACCGGGTAGAGCTGGGTCAGGGCGAGGAAGGTGCTGCCGTCCGCGCGGCGGCGCAGGGCGGTGGCTTCGTCCTGGCCATGCTCCAGCGCCAGTGTCATGCTGGTCACGGCATCGCCTTCCGCCAGCAGCAGTTGCAAGGGCTGGCCGACGATGGCGGCGCTGTTATAGCTGAACAGCTTTTCCGCGCCGTCGTTCCAGGTGGTGATGGTGCCGTGCGGGTCGAGCAGGACGATGGCGTGGTTGCGGATGTGCGAGGTGAGCAGCTTGAAACGGGCCTCGGATTCCTCCAGGCTGGCCGTTTGCTGCTCCAACTGCTTGGCCGACTGCTCCTTGGCGCGCAGCGCGGCGATCCGCTCATGCACCAGGTTGCGCGCGGCGCCGAAGAATAGCAGGCTGAGCAAGGTGCCCATTACCAGTACCAGGAAGGACTTGCCCTGGTCCACGCTGGCGTCGAACACTGCCGTCGGGCGGATGCTCAGGGCCCAGGACTGGCCGTTGTCGGCCACCGGCACCTGCTGCACGCTATGCAGGCGGGTAAAACTCTGGCCGTCGCCAGGCCGGGCGCTGGTGTACATCAACTGGCCCCGGCTGTCCTGGAAATGGATATCCAGCCTGACCTCACGCAGCCGCTCGCCAAAGATACCGTTCATCAGGTCGCCCATGCGGAAAGGGCTGTAGACAAAACCCCGCAGCTCGCGCTGGCCGCCGCTATTGTTGCTATACACGGGATGGAAAATGAGGAAGCCAACTTGTTTCGGGCCGCTGATTTCCTGCACCAGGGTGATGGGGCCGCTGGCCGTCAATTTGCCGTTCTGCATGGCGGCCACCATGGCGTCGCGCCGGGTCGGTTCGGACATCATGTCATAGCCGATGGCAAACACATTGCGCGGCGAGCGTGGCTCCAGGAATTTGATGGCCGCATACATTTCGCGGTTGCCTTCCGGCCAGATCTTCAGTTCCTGGCGCAGGGCGCTGGCCGCTCCGCCCGGGGCGAAACGTGCGAAGCCGATGCCGAGTACCCCGGGATATTGCGTCCCCAGGTTCATGCCCGCGACGAAATGCTTCCATTCGTCCCGTTCCACCACGGCCGATGCGTCGAACAGGGCATTGCCAGCGCGCAGTAGCGACTCATACGACTCCATACGGATACGGATCGTCTCGCGCACATTGTCGGCGGCGCGCTGGAAGCGCTCGCGGGTGCGCGATTCGGTGTCGTATGTGATCCAGCCCCAGGCCGCGACTGTGATGGCCATGCAGGCTAGCAGGGTCAGGATCGGGGTCCAGACATAGGTTTCGGACAGGCTGGGGTCTTCTTCCGTCGCCAGCACCCACGCCAGGATGCTGCTGATCGCCAGGAAGGTGCACAGCGACAGCAGGGAATGGTGCAGCACGCCGGAAACAAAGGGTCCGTGGTTTTGCACCGTGGCGGGAATCGCGATGCCGGCGATGATGGCCAGCGCAATGCGTATCATCGAGCGCCAGCGATTCACCGCCGCCAGGCCGAGGAACATCAACAAAGCATAAGGCAGGAACTGGGTGGCCGCGTGCCGTGAGTCGCTCAGGAAGATGGTCAGCGTGGCAGCCAGCAGCGTGGCGAGGAAGACGATCTGTCCGGGCTTGAACCTGGGCCAGCCCGGATGTCGCGGGATCGCCATGGCCATGGGCGTTAGCAGAAGCAGGCCGAGGAAGTCGCCGGTCCACCAGGTGGCCAGCACCTGCCAGGTCAGCTCAGGCGGGATGATGCCGGACAGGCGCAGCGAGAGCACGCCGGTGATGGCCGAGGCCATGGCGGCGACGGCGATGGCGCTGCCGAATTTGTAGACATCGCGCTGCGTTTGCAGGCCAAGCGGTGCAATGCCGAGACGGCGCAGCAGCCAATCGGACACCAGTGCTTCGGCCGCATTGCCGAGCGCGATTACCAGCGACACGGTGAGCAGGATGGGAAGCGAAGCGGCCTGGTTGTTGACGAACACCGCCAGGTTGGCGAGGAACGCGCCGGCGAGGATTGCGGGCCACAAGTGTCGCCCAAAACGCAACAACAGGATCAGCGCAAAGCCGGACGGCGGCCAGACCGGGCTGGCATTGCTTTGCGCCAGCGCCAGCATCAACCCGAGCCGCGCCAACAGATAATACGCACCCGCAGCAAGCAGCAAGGCCATGAGCGTGCGTAAGCGGATGGGCATGTTTGGACGGGCGGGGTCGTTGGACATGTCTTTATATCACGAAGGCAGGCGCGGCTGAAATGATGTTGTAATAATTGCCGGCTAGCATGAAGGAATGCATTTGACTCCGGAAAATCGAATTCGCCTGCGCGCCACCGTGTTCGGCAAGACTGATGCTGGCCGCGCGGAAGTTGCGCAACGCAACGCTGGCCTGACGGCGCGTCAGCGCTCGGTGTTGATCCTGCTCGATGGCCAGCGCGCGCTGGGCGAGATTGATACCTGGCTGGGCGAGGACGAGATGCTGGAGTCGGTGGAAGCCTTGCTGCGCAAAGGGCTGGCAGGTATCAGCGCTGCGCCGCCGGTCGTGGCGCGTCCCGCGCCGACAGAGCCACTAGCGGCGCCGGTGCCCGTGCCCGTGCCCGTGCCCGTGCCGCTGCCGGCGACCGCACCGCCCGCCTCGCCGACCCTGTCCGCCGCGCGCGAGCTGATGGCCGCCGCCGCGCGCAAGCATCTGGGCTTGCTGGCCGCAGACCTGGTGCGCCGCATTGAACAGGCGAAAGACGAAGGCCAGCTGACCGGCATCATCGGCCTGTGGCATGTCTCATTAAGGGAATCGAAAACCGGCAAGCCCTGCGCTGAGGGCTTGCTGGCGGAAGCGCGCGCCTTGCTCGCTTAGTGCTGCGGGCGCTTGCGGTGGAAGGTCAGCGGGCTATACGGCACCGCTGATGGAGGAGGGGAGTTCAGGATACCTGGCTTCATGGCACCCATGACATGCATCTCGCAGGGCTTGCAGTCGAAGCGCAGGTTGTAGGTGTGGTCGCCGCTGACCAGGGTCATCGGCTCCGCCTTCACCTGGCCCTGTACACCCTGCACGCCCTTGGCCTGTTTCGGGCACAGGTTGAACGAGAAGCGCAGGCAGTGCTTGGTGATCATCAGCGACACCTCGCCCGGCTCCTCGTGCGACTCATACGCCGCATCAATCAGCTGCACGCCGTGCTTGAAGTAGAACTCGCGCGCCTTCTCGTTGTAGACGTTGGCCAGGTAGCTCAGTTGCGTATCAGGATAGATAGCGCGCGGCTCGGCCGGCGCCTTGCGTTCCGGACGCTGCCAGGCTGCCAGGCGCGCTGCTTCGTGCGCCGCCACCGCGTCGCGGCGCAGGGCGTTGATCACCGACGACGGCACGAACCACGGTTGCGAAAGCTTCAGCTCCACGTGGTCCGCCACGAACATGGTGTTGCCCATCTTCGCCAGGCTGGCGCGCAGGCCGCTTTCCGCCTGCTCCGCGTTCTGCGCCGGCTGCAGCTCAATCGCCGCCTCGGCCTGCGACACGATACCGTCTTCGTCCACAATGGACAGGCGCAGGCCGTGGGCTTGCTCGGATAGCGTCAGTTGCAGGCCAACGTGCCGCTCGGAGGACTTCTTGTGCAGCGCCGCTTCCCACTGGTGGTCGCGGTTGCGCATGATGACGGTGCCAACTTTCAGGCCCGCCAGCGTTGCCAGCGGCTCGTTCGGGAATACGCGCCAGCGCTGGCCGTCTTCCGTGTCGCCCAGCTTCTCGGCCTTGTTGGCCTGGATGCCGACGGTGGTGCGCTTGTTCATGTAGTTCAGGCCATCGCCGTTCGCCATCGGCGCATTGGTGACCACGTCGATATGGTCGCCGCCGATGCGCACCACGGCGCCCAGTTCCACGCCCACATATTTCGGCGAATCGAAGGCGCCGATATCTTCCTTGCGGCCGGTGGCGAAGTAGTCGGTATGACCGCGATGGAAGGTCTTGTCCACGTCCGGCGTGAACAGCACGCGGGTGCGGCCGCTGGCGGCACGTGCAAACTCCGGACGGCGCTCAAGCAGCTCGTCCAGCAGCAGGCGGTAGTTGGCCGTGATGTTCTTTACATAGCCCATGTCCTTGTAGCGGCCTTCGATCTTGAAGGAGCGGATACCCGCATCCACCAGCGCTTCCAGGTTGGCGCTCTGGTCGTTATCCTTCATCGACAGCAGGTGCTTTTCGAAGGCGACCACGCGGCCCTGGTTGTCGTTCAGGGTATAGGGCAGGCGGCAGGCTTGCGAGCAATCGCCGCGATTGGCGCTACGGCCGGTGTCGGCGTGCGAGATAAAGCACTGGCCGGAGAAGGCCACGCACAGTGCGCCGTGGACGAAGTATTCGAGCGGCGTGTCCACTTCGGCGCGGATCTGCTTGATCTTGTCGAGGGTGAGTTCGCGCGCCAGCACCAACTGTGAGAAGCCGACATCGCCCAGGAACTTTGCTTTTTCCGGCGTGCGGATATCGCACTGGGTCGATGCGTGCAGCTGGATCGGCGGCAGGTCAATTTCCAACAGGCCCATGTCCTGGATGATCAGCGCGTCGACGCCGGCTTCGTACAACTGCCAGATTTGCTTGCGCGCGAGCTCCAGTTCCGAGTCGTGCATGATGGTGTTCATGGTCACGAAGATGCGCGAGCGGTAGCGGTGGGCGAATTCCACCAGCGAGGAAATATCCTCGATCGGATTGCTGGCGTTATGGCGCGCGCCGAAGGCGGGGCCGCCAATGTATACGGCATCCGCACCGTGCAGGATGGCTTCGCGGCCAATTTCCGCGGTTTTGGCTGGCGCCAGCAGTTCGAGCTCGTGATCAAGCAAAGACATTCTCAATAACCCTACAGTTGCAAGGGGAGTTATTATACCGGCTCGTCGAAGCCGCGATCACCCAGTTTTTCCTTAACGTGCTCCACAAACGACGCTATCCGGGCTGAAAGCGCGGTATTCCGGTAGTACACGGCGTTAATCGGTTGCCGAACCTCCAATGTTTCTGCCATCAGGACCTGGCGCAGGCGGCCCGCAGCACGGTCGGGATTGGCCAGGAAGTCGTTCAGGCAGACGATACCGGCGCCGTGCAAAGCCAGGTGCAGCAGGGTCTCGCCGCTGGAGGTGAAGATATTCGGCGTAATGTGCAAGGGCTGTCCGTCAACGTCGTGCAAGGGCCATTCGTTCAGCGATTCCGGCTGGTTGAAGCCAAGCAGGGTGTGCTGCGCCAGGTCGGCCACGCTGGCGGGCGCGCCATGGCGTTCAATATAAGCCGGGCTGGCAAGGACGCGCAGGCGCCCGCTGCCGATCGGCGACGCGTGCATGGTCGAATCACGCAGGCGGCCGATGCGGAAGGCGACGTCGGTGCGCTTTTCCAGCAAGTCGGTGATGCCTTCGTGGCTGTTCAATTCAAGTTCCACGCGCGGATAGCGCTCGCGATAACCGTTCACCAGCGGCACCAGCACGTGCAGCATGAAGGGCGTGGACGCGTCGATGCGCAGGCGGCCGGCCGGGCCCTGGCGCCGCAAGGACATTTTTTCCTCTGTCTCCTCCACCTTGGCGACGATGCCGCGCGCGCATTCGAGGAAGGCTTTCCCTTCCTCCGTCAGCTCAAGGCGGCGCGTGGTGCGGCGGACCAGGGTGGTTTCCAGTTTTTCCTCGAGCCGTGTCAGGGTGCGGCTGGTGGCGGAAACGGTCAGGCCCAGGCGTTCCGCAGCCGCGCTGATTGAGCCGGTGGCGGTAATGGCAATGAATGCCTGCATTTCGTCGAGGGTGGTCTTCATATATTTGAGTCTAAATCAAATATCTTTCGCGGAAAACAGGCTTTTTCGTCAAGAGTGGCCCCGGTACAGTGGCATCCAACCTCAACAGATGGAGAACACCATGCCACTCGCCCTACTTGCATTGACGATCGCGGCCTTCGCGATCGGGACCACGGAATTCGTCATCGTCGGGCTGATCCCGACCATCGCCGCCGACCTTGGCGTGACGTTGCCATCGGCCGGCCTGCTGGTCAGCCTGTACGCGCTGGCGGTCGCCATCGGCGCGCCGATTCTCACTGCGCTGACCGGGAAAGTGCCGCGCCGCCCGCTGCTGGTGGGACTGATGGTGCTGTTCACCGCCGGTAATATCGCCGCCTGGCTGGCGCCTGGCTACGGTTCGCTGATCGTGGCGCGTGTGCTGACCGGCCTGGCGCACGGCGTGTTCTTCTCGGTTGGCTCGGTGATTGCGACCGGCCTGGTGAGCAAGGAAAAGGCGGCCAGCGCCATCGCCACCATGTTTGGCGGTATGACTGTCGCTTTCGTCACCGGCATCCCGCTGGGCACCTGGATTGGCCAGAATTTCGGCTGGCGCGCCACTTTCCTGGTGGTCGCAGGCTTCGGCGTGGTGGCATTGATCGGTGCCTTCCTGTTCGTTCCGCGCGATGTCAAGAGCGCACCGCCGGCACCGCTGCTGCGCCAGGCCCGCGTGCTGCTGCAACCACGCCTGCTGCTGGTCTACGCCATGACGGCTGTCGGCTATGGCGGTTCACTGATCGCCTTCACCTTCCTGGCGCCGATCCTGCAGGACGTTTCCGGCTTCCAGCCAAGCGCGGTCAGCGTGGTGCTGCTGGCGTATGGCATTTCGGTCGCTGTCGGCAATGTCTGGGGTGGCAAGCTGGCGGACAAGGAAGGCCCGATCCGCGCGCTGAAGAAGGTTTTCCTTGGCCTTGCGGTGGTGCTGGTGGTGTTGAGCTTTACCGCGCCGCATCCGGTGCTGGTGGTGCTGACCGTACTGGCGTGGGGCGCTTTCGCCTTCGGCAGCGTGCCGGCCCTGCAATCCTACGTTGTGCAGCAAGCGCACAAAGTGGCGCCGGACGCGGTGGAAGTGGCAGCTGGTTTCAATATCTCCGCATTCAATGTCGGCATCGCCATCGGCGCATCGGTCGGCGGCCTGGTGGTGAGTCGCTTTGGCCTGATCCATACGCCCTGGATTGCCGGCGTGGTGACCTTGGCTGCCGTCGGCATTACCGCCCTGAGCGGCCGTATCGACCGCAAGCACGACGCCGCCGGCGCTGGCACGTCCGAAAAACTCGCTGCATAAAGGAACACGAAATGACTATCCCATCTATCGGCGCAGGCACCTTCCGCCTGCAAGGCCAGGCCGCCTTCGACTCGGTCCGTAACGCCCTGCAAGCAGGTTACCGCGCCATCGATACTGCGCAAATTTATGGCAATGAGGCCGAAGTAGGGCAGGCCGTCGCCCAATCCGGCGTAGCACGCAAGGACCTGTTCCTGACCACCAAAGTCTGGAACGAGAACTTTGGCGCCGACCGATTCCTGGCCAGCCTGGAAGAAAGCCTGGAAAAACTGGGCACCGACTACGTGGACCTGGCCCTGATCCACTGGCCACTAAGCCCGGTACCAGTCGAGGAATACATGGTGGCGCTGGCCGAGGCGCGCGAGCGCGGCCTGGCACGCCAGATCGGCATCTCCAACTTCAATATTGAATATACGAAGCGCGCCATCGCCACCGTTGGCGCGGCGCAGATCGCCACCAACCAGATCGAACTGAGCCCCCACCTGCAGAACCGCAAGCTGGTGGACTTCCTGCAAGGGCAGGGCATCCACGTCACTTCGTACATGACGCTGGGTTACGGCAAGGTGCTGGCGGACCCGGTCATCGGCGCCATCGCCGCCCGCCACCATGCAACGCCTGCGCAAGTCGCGCTGGCCTGGGCCATGCAGCTTGGCTACGCGGTGATTCCATCGTCCACCAAGCGCGAAAACCTGGCCAGCAACCTGCTCGCCACCAGCCTGACGCTGGACGCCGACGATATGGCGCGGGTTGCCGCGCTGGAGCGCAACGGCCGCCTCGTCAATCCCGAAGGCCTGGCCCCGGCCTGGGACTAATTCAGGAGAACACCATGCAAGATCCATTATTCCAAACCCTTCGCCTTGGCGCGATCGAACTGCCAAACCGTATCGTGATGCCGCCCATGACCCGCTCGCGCAGCACGCAGCCGGGCGATGTGCCGAATGCGCTGATGGCCGAATACTATGCGCAGCGCGCCAGTGCAGGCCTGATCGTCAGCGAAGGCACTTACATTTCACCAATGGCCAAGGGCTACGCCGGCACACCGGGTATCCATACGGATGCGCAGGTCGCGGGTTGGCGCAAAGTCACCGACGCCGTGCATGCCGCCGGCGGCCGCATCTTCGCCCAGCTATGGCATGTGGGCCGATTGAGCCACAGCAGCCTGCTGGGCGGCGCGGCGCCGTTATCGTCTTCCGCCATCCAGGCCGAAGGCGTGCGCGTATTCATCGAAGGCGAGGGCGGTATGCCAGGTTTCGCGCAAGCCTCCGCGCCGCGTGCGCTCGAAACTAACGAGATCGCAGGAATCGTTGAGCAGTATGCGCAAGCGGCGCGCAATGCCATGGCCGCCGGCTTCGACGGCGTGGAGCTGCATGGCGCCAACGGCTACCTGGTTAACCAGTTCCTGGATTCCTTCGCCAACACGCGCCAGGACCAATACGGCGGCTCGTTGGAGAATCGCCTGCGCTTCCTGGACGAAGTGGCGCGCGCCCTGGTCGCCGCGACCGGTGATGCCAACCGCGTCGGCATCCGCCTGGCGCCGTTGACGACGCTAAACGGCTGCGTCGATGCCAATCCCGAGGAAACCTATACCGCCGCTGCTGCGCGGTTGGCGGAGATTGGCGTCGGCTACATCCACATCGCGGAAGCCGATTGGGACGACGCGCCACTTATGCCATTGGCCTTCAAACAGGCCCTGCGTGCCGCCTTCCCAGGCGTCATGATCTACGCCGGCAAATACACCGCTGAACGGGCCCGCGCCGCGTTGGAGGAGGGCTGGGCCGACCTGATTGCGATTGGCCGCCCATTCGTCGCCAACCCGGACTTGCCGGCACGCCTGCGCATCGGCGCCCCGCTCAATGAGCATGATCGCGACACGCTGTTCGGCGGTGGCGCGCGCGGGCTGACGGATTATCCGGCGCTGGCAGCTTAAGAACCGCCTAAGGCTGGCAGCCTAGCATCGTGGCACCCGCATTGATAAGGAGTATGCAATGGATTGCCCCGTCTGCAAGAATGTCAGCCTGGTGATGAGCGAGCGCCAGGGAATCGAAATCGACTACTGCCCGAACTGCCGCGGCGTGTGGCTGGATCGTGGCGAGCTGGATAAGATCATCGAACGCTCCATGCAGGGCGCCCCGGCCCCAGCCGCGGCCGCCGCACCAACACCCGCCGCGACGCAGTTCGGCCACCAGCCGCAGCGCGCACCCGATCCGCGCTACCAGCAACCAGACCCGCGCTACCAGCAGCATGGCGGCTACAGCCACGGCCACGGCTCCTACCCGCAGCATAAAAAGAAGAAGGAAGGCTTCCTGAGCGACCTGTTCGATTTCGATTAATTTGTTTGCAATCTCGCGCCGCCTCAAATATAATGAGTGAGTACTCCGTTATTTATTGAGCTAAACATGGCGCGTCCAAAAAGCGAAGAGAAGAGGTTGCATTTGATGCTGGCTGCAGCGGAAGCGGTGGCCGAGCGTGGTGTTGGCGCCCCGACGGCGCTGATCGCCAAGCTGGCCGGCGTAGCGGAGGGCACGCTTTTCCGCTACTTCCCGACCAAGGAGGCGCTGCTGAATGAAACCTACCTGTATATCTGCGAACTCGGCTGGGCCTCGTCCAAGGAATCCTTCGACTTGTCGCGCCCCCTGGCCGAGCGCGCCCGCCACTTGTGGGACATGCATGTGGACTGGTGCCTGGCCAACCCGGTCTGGGACAAGGCGCTGTCGCAGCTTGCCGTCACCGAGATCCTGACCAGGGAGACCCGGGACGCGGAGGCAGCCATGTTCCCGGACGTGGGCTTGATGGAGCAAGTCAGCGCGAGTGAAGTGCTGGCCGGCCACCCCACGGAATACGCCGACGCCTTGTTCCTCGCCGTCGCCAATGCCACCATTGAATTCGCCCGGCGCGAACCCGAGCGCGTTGACGCCTATAAGGCCAGCGGCTTCGCCGCGTTCCGCCGCATGTTCCTCGACTGAGATTTTGTGCAATACCCCAGGATTCCCTATTTTTCCGTACCTTTTAAATGAGTGATTACTCGCGTGAGCCAATTATGAAAAATGACTTTGTTTTCCTCGCATGTGCGGCGGCCCTGATCGCCGGATGCGGGTCCCAACAGGAGGCGCCGGTCAATGCGCCGCCACCCCAGGTCGGCGTGCACACCGTACAGGCGCGTCCTCTGCCGTTGAGCATTACGCTGCCGGGCCGCACGTCGGCCTTCATGGTGGCGGAGGTGCGGCCGCAGGTCGGCGGCCTGCTGCAAAAGCGCCTGTTCACGGAAGGTGCCGAGGTAAAAGCCGGCACCCCGCTGTACCAGATCGACCCGGCCACCTTCCATGCGGCGCACAACTCAGCCAAGGCGGCCCTGGCGCGCGCTGAAGCGAACCTGCTGGCGGCCGCACCGAAGGCTGCGCGCTATAAAGATCTGTTGCAGATTGAAGGCGTGAGCCGGCAGGACTATGACGATGCAGTGGCGGCGGAAGCCCAGGCGCGCGCCGATGTCGAATCTGCCAAGGCGGCGCTGGCAACCGCGCGCATCAACCTCGATTACACCCGGGTCGAAGCGCCGATTTCTGGCCGTATCAGCCGCTCCAGCGTGACGCCCGGCGCCTTGCTGACGGCAGGGCAGGAGCTTGCGCTGGCGACCGTGCAGCAGCTCGATCCGATTTATGTCGATGTGACACAGTCGGGCGAAGAGCTGCTGCGCCTGAAGAAGCTGGTGGCCTCTGGCGCGCTGAAGCAGGAGGGCGGCCAGGCGCGCGTGGTCGTGAAGCTGGCCGATGGTTCGACCTATCCGTACGAAGGTAAGTTGCAGTTCTCCGGCTCCAGCGTTGATCCGGGCACCGGCAATGTGGTCCTGCGCGCCATCGTGCCGAACCCCAAACACGACCTGCTCCCCGGTATGTTCGTGCGCGCCGTGGTGGAAAACGGCGTCGACGAAAAGGCAATCGCCGTGCCGCAGCAAGGCGTGACGCGCAACGCAAAAGGAGAAGCGACAGCCCTGGTGCTGAACCCGAAAGGCATCGTCGAACAGCGCGTACTGGTCACAACCGGAACACTGGGTGACCAGTGGCTGGTGAAGTCGGGCCTGGCTGCCGGCGAACGCCTGATCGTGGAAGGCCTGCAGAAGGTGCAGCCGGGCCAGGCGGCTGTGTTCGCGCCGGCCAAGGCTACGGTCGCACTGAAACCCGCGCCTGCCGCACAGTAAGGAGCGGGACATGGCAAAATTCTTTATCCAACGACCGATCTTCGCGTGGGTGCTGGCGATTGTCACCATGGTGGCAGGCCTGCTTGCGATCCGCACCTTGCCGGTGGCGCAGTATCCCGATATCGCGCCACCGACGATCCAGATCGCCGGCATGTATCCCGGCGCGTCCGCCAAGACGGTGGAAGATTCCGTCACCCAGGTCATCGAGCAAAAGATGAAGGGGATCGACGGCCTGCGCTACATTTCCTCGACATCGGACACCACCGGCAGCCTGTCGATCACGCTGACCTTCAAGAGCGGCACCAATGCAGACATCGCGCAGGTGCAGGTGCAGAACAAGCTGTCGCTGGCGACGCCGCTGCTGCCGCAAGAGGTCACGCAGCAGGGCCTGGTGGTATCGAAAGCGACCAACAGCTTCCTGCTGATCCTGGGCTTTGTGTCGGAGAACGGCAGCATGAGCAACGCCGACCTGGACGACTATATCGCGTCCACCGTTGTTGAACCGCTGTCGCGGGTGGAAGGTGTGGGCGAGATCCAGCATTTCGGCACGCAGTATGCGATGCGCATCTGGCTCGATCCCGCCAAGCTGGAAGGCTACCACCTGACGCCGACCGACGTGATTGGCGCCATCAAGTCGCAAAACACCGAAGTCTCCGCCGGCGAGTTGGGCGGCGCTCCGGCTGTTCGCGGCCAGCGCCTGAACGCCGCCGTCACGGCACAGAGCCGGCTGAAAACGCCGGAGCAATTCGGCGCCATCCTGCTCAAGACCCAGGGCAACGGTGCCACCGTGTACCTGCGCGATGTCGCCCGCATTGAGCTGGGCGGCGAGAACTATTCCAGCGTGGTGCGCTTCAATGGCAAACCGGCGGCAGGCATTGCCGTCAAACTGGCGACCGGCGCCAACGCGCTGAAAACGGCTGACGGCGTGAAAGCCAGCCTGGCCGAGTTGCAGAAATTCTTCCCGAACGGGATGAAAGCCGTGACCGCCTTCGACACCACCCCTTTCGTGGAACTGTCGATCCAGGAAGTGGTGAAGACGCTGGCGGAAGCGATTGTGCTGGTATTCCTGGTGATGTACCTGTTTCTGCAGAACATTCGCGCCACTTTGATCCCGACCATGGCCGTGCCGGTCGTGCTGCTGGGGACTTTCGGCGTGCTGGCGATGATGGGCTATTCCATCAATACGCTCACCATGTTCGCCCTGGTGCTGGCCATCGGCCTGCTGGTGGACGACGCCATTGTGGTGGTGGAGAACGTGGAGCGCGTGATGACGGAGGAGGGCTTGTCGCCCAAAGAGGCAACGCTGAAGTCGATGGGCCAGATTTCCGGCGCGCTGGTCGGCATTGGCCTGGTGATTTCCGCCGTGTTCGTGCCGATGGCCTTCATGAGCGGTTCGACAGGCGTGATCTACCGCCAATTCTCGGTAACGATCGTATCGGCCATGGTGCTGTCGGTGCTGGTGGCAATGGTCTTCACGCCAGCCTTGTGCGCGACGTTCCTGAAGCCCGGCTCGCACGCGCCGCAAAAGGGTTTCTTTGCCTGGTTCAACCGCAAGTTCGAAAGCGGCAGCGTGAAGTACCAGGGCGTGGTCGGCAAGCTGATCCAGCGCCGTGGACGCTCGATGCTGGTGTACGCCGCTATGCTCGGCGTGCTGGCCTTCTCCTATATGCGCCTGCCGTCCGCCTTCCTGCCGGAAGAAGACCAGGGCGTACTGTTCTCGGCGATCCAGTTGCCATCCGGTGCAACCCAGGAACGCACCGTGCAAACGATTGCGGAGGTGGAGGACTACTTCTTCACGAAAGAGAAGAAGAATGTGGAATCCGTGCTGTCGGTGGCCGGCTTCTCGTTCGCCGGCAATGGCCAGAATAACGGCATGGCCTTCGTCAAACTGAAGGACTGGAAAGAGCGCGCGGGCCTGGACAACCATTCCGGCTATATCGGTTGGCGCGCGATGGAAGCGTTGATGCAGATGCGCGACGGCATGGTGTTTACCTTTGCTCCGCCAGCGGTGATGGAACTCGGGAATGCGAGTGGCTTTGACCTGCAACTGATCGATCGCGCCAATATCGGCCACACGCAGATGATGGAAGCGCGCGACCAACTGCTGGAGATGGCCGGCAAGAATCCAAAGCTGGTCGGTGTTCGCCCGAACGGGCAGGAAGACACGCCACAGTATCGCCTGGAAATCGACCAGCAGAAGGCAGTGGCGTTGGGGCTGGATATTTCCGAAGTCAACCAGGTGCTGTCGGTTGGCTGGGGCTCGGCCTACGTCAACGACTTCATCGACCGTGGCCGCGTGAAGAAGGTATTCCTGCAAGGCGAGGCTGAATCGCGCATGCTGCCGGAAGACGTGCAGAAATGGTCGGTACGGAACAAGGATGGCCAGATGGTGCCGTTCTCCGCCTTCGCCACCGGCGAATGGGTGACCGCGTCGCCGCGCCTGGAACGTTTCAATGGCAGTTCTTCGCTGAACATCCAGGGCATGGCCGCACCGGGCGTCAGTTCCGGTGATGCGATGGCGGAAATGGAACAGATGATCGGCAAGCTGCCGGCGGGTATCGGCTATGAATGGTCCGGCCTGTCGCAGGAGGAGCGCGATTCCGGCGCGCAGACGCCAATGCTGTACACCTTGTCGTTCCTGATCGTATTCCTCTGCCTGGCCGCCTTGTACGAGAGCTGGTCGGTGCCGTTCTCCGTCATGCTGGTGGTACCGTTGGGCGTGATCGGCGCGGTGCTGGCAACGATGGGCGTCGGCCTGGCCAACGATATCTACTTCAAGGTCGGCTTGTTGACGGTGGTGGGCCTGTCCGCAAAGAACGCGATCCTGATCGTGGAGTTTGCGAAAGAACTGCAGGATTCGGGCCGGGACCTGCGTGAAGCGACGCTGGAAGCGGTGAAAATGCGCCTGCGTCCCATCCTGATGACATCGATCGCGTTTGGCCTGGGCGTGCTGCCGCTGGTCATGGCGTCCGGCGCGGGTTCCGGCGCCCAAACGGCAATTGGTTTCGGTGTGTTGGGCGGCATGCTCAGTGCGACCTTCCTCGGGATCTTCTTTGTGCCGGTGTTCTTTGTGTTGGTGCGCGGCTGGTTCATCGCGCCGCGCGCCACAGCCCCGGTACGCAACGAAACGACTACGGAAGCAATCTGACATGAATAAATCACTCATCACCCTGTCGCTGGCGGCACTGTTGGCCGGCTGCAGCCTGGCGCCCACATACAAGCAACCCAGCGCGCCTGTGGCTTCGGCCTGGCCGCAGGGCGAAGCCTACAAGCCCGCCCGCAGCACTGAAACGCGGGCCGTGCCTGACATCGCATGGCGCGAATTTTTCGCCAACGAGCAGTTGGCGCAGCTGGTCCAACTGGCGTTGGACAACAACCGCGACCTGCGCATCTCCATCCTCAACATCGAGAAGGTGCGTGCCCAGTATGGCGTGGCGCGCGCCGAACAGTTGCCGCACCTGAGCGCCGCCGTCGGCCAGAACGCGCAGCGCATGCCTGGCAAGCTGTCGCCCAGCGGTGAAGCCACCATTACGCGCCAGTACAATGCGGGACTGGCGCTGCCTGCGTTTGAACTGGATTTCTTCGGTCGCGTGAAGAACCTGTCGGAATCCGCGCTGCAGCAGTATCTGGCGACCGGCGAAGCGCGCCGCGCGCAGCAAAACAGTTTGGTGGCCGAAGTGGCCACCGCCTGGCTGGCCCTGGCGGCGGACCAGGAACGCATGCGTCTGGCCGAGGATACGCTGAAGAGCCAGCAAATCACGTATGAGCTGGCCAAGCGGCGCTTCGAAGCCGGCGCCACCTCCGGCCTGGATATGTACGAAGCCCAGACCAGCGCCGAAGCGGCCCGCAACGATGTGGCCATTTTCCGCGCCCAGTTGGCAGCGGACGAAAATGCCCTGGCCCTGCTGGTCGGCGCCGTCGTGCCGCGCGAGCTGATGCCGCAAGGCTCGCTCGCATCGGTCACCCGCCTGGCCGAACTGCCCGCTGGCTTGCCGGCCGACGTGCTGCTGCGCCGGCCGGACGTGCTGGAGGCAGAGCGCATGCTGCAGTCGGCCAATGCCGATATCGGCGTGGCTCGCGCCGCATTCTTTCCGAGCATCTCGTTGACAGCGTCCGCCGGCAGTGCGGGCAAGGAGCTGTCAGGCCTGTTCAAAGCCGGCAGCGGCACCTGGAGCTTCGCACCGCAAGTGAACCTGCCAATCTTCTCGGGCGGCGCCAACCGCGCCAACCTGGATATGGCGCGGACCGGCCGTGATATCGCCGTTGCGCGCTACGAAAAGGCCATCCAGTCCGCCTTCCGCGAAGTGGCAGACGCGCTGGCCCTGAACGGTACGCTGGACGAAAGGCTGGCGGCGCAAGCGGCGTTGTCGGCGGCGGCGCAAAAGAGCTTCCGCATCCACGAGGCGCGCTACCAGAAGGGCAGCGAGTCCTACCTGAATGCTCTGGTGTCGCAGCGCGAGCTGTACGCAGCGCAGCAGAACCTGATCACCGCCCGTCTTGCCAAGGCAAGCAACCAGGTGACGCTGTACCGGGTTCTGGGCGGTGGTTGGCAGTAAGGCGCGCTCAGAATGGCACGTCCACCTTCACGCCAATCGTGCGCGGACGATTGATCGCAACGCGGCGCGTGGTGGGCAAGTCGGCCGAAATCGCCACCGGCAAGCCGGTCTGGCCGACCTTGTCCAGCAGGTTCTCCGCAAAGAAAGTGGCGCGCCAACGCGGTGTTTTTCCTTCGGGCTGCCACCCGAACTGGAAGTTCACCTCCGCGTAGCCGGCGCGCCGGTAGAACCGGCTGCTACGATCATAGAGCGCGTTGGCGCTGCCAGTGTAGTTGGCGCCCAGCCGCCCGAAACCGCTGTAGCCGACGTTCCAGCGCCAGTTGTATTCGACGGCAGCTCCGCCGTTCCAGCGCGGCACGTCCAGCAGGCGGTCGCCCTTCATGGCGCCGGTTCCTGGCACGTCATTTTCCAGCGTGGCGCTGTTATAGCCCGCGTTCAGCCGCAACGTGAGGGCGGAGGAGGGCTGGTAGCTCGCCTCCAGCTCCGCGCCCTTGCTGCGCGCCGACCCAAAATTGGCGGTGATATTAAACCCGCACTGCAGCACGATCTGCTGCTGCACCTTGTTCCAGTCGATGCTGTACAGCGAGGCGTTCAGCGTCAGGCGCCGCGCGAGCCATTGCGACTTGATGCCCGCCTCATAGCTCCACAGGGTATCCGCCGCGAACTTGCGCAAGGCATCGTCGCTCAGTCCAAGACTCGCCACCTCGTTCGCGCACAATGCGGCTGGCGCCGGGTTGTTCGGCCCGCCCTGACGGTAGCCTTTGGAAGCGGTGGCATACAGCATCAGATCCTGTTTCGGCTGCCATGACAGGTTGAAGCGCGGTGTATAGCCGCTATCACTGGAATCGCCGACCACGGCGGAAGGCCCACCGTTGAACAAGCCATCGCCTTGCTGGGCAAAGCCCTGTCGGATACGGAAGGCGCGCAAGCCAAAACGCGCCGTCCACGCCGGCGCTACTTGATACGAGGATTCGGCGAACAATGCCGTCTCGCGCACCGTTGCCTGCCGGCCGCCGAGGAAGAAGCTGTCGAAGTTCGTGCCGAAGCGCTGGTTATACCCCTCCGTGACCGGAATTTCGGACGCCAACGGCGCATCCACATGGCGATAGAACACGCCGCCAATGAACTGGAACGGCCCTTTGAAGTCGGACAGCACCCGCACTTCCTGCGTGATTTCGCGGTTGATGTACTCGCCGCGCATGAGCACCGGATAGACCGAAGTTTGCGGTGCCGGCGAAAGGAAGAAATACAGCACCTTGGAGGCGTCCTCTGTGATCGACACGCGCCGGTCGTAATACGAAGTCGACGACACCAACTCAAAGCTGCCGAAACTCTTATTGACGGTGAAGTTGCTGAGCGAGGACTTTTGCACGCTCGGCTCGGGCAGAAGCCGCGTCTGGAGCAGGGCGCTGAAACTCCCCGGCGGCACATCCACCTGGAACGGCGCTCCCAGCCGCATATGCTGGTAATAGACCGAGCCGTTCACGGTCAGCCCGTCACCAAGGTTCAGACGCATAGCCAGCCGCCCACCCTTAGTGGTCTCCGTATTCCCGTTTTTTGCCTGCCGCCCGCCCGGGCCCACCGCCAGGATATCGTCCGCAGCAATCGGATAGCGGTCGATATAGCCATCCGCATGGCGCAGGAATAGTCCAAGCCGCACAGCAGCATTGCCGCCGCTGCCAAGCGGCACATTCAGCGCAGCATTGCCTTCTTCATTCCAACCACCGCCCGTGGTGCGCGACAGGGCGGCACTAGCGCGTCCGCTGAATTGGCGCAAGTCGGGCTGGGTGCTGACGTATTTGATTGTGCCGCCCATGGAGCTCGAACCATACAAGGTGCCTTGCGGCCCGCGCAGCACCTCGATACGCGCGATATCGAAGATGCCTGGGTCAATCAGCCCGCGCAGCGACAGCAGAGAGGCATTGCTGGAGGCGGTGATCGGCGTGTCATCCAGGTAGTAGCCCACCGTCCCCGCCGTACCCGCAACGGACGAAACACCCCGCACGATCAGGATGTTTTGCCCCGGCCCCGACGACACGACGGCCAGCCCCGGCGTCTCGCGCGCCAGGTCGGACAAACGCTCAATGCCCATACGCTCAAAGTCGCGCTGCTCCAACGCTGTCACGCTAAGGGGAACGCTTTGCAGCGCCTCGGCGCGCTTCTGCGCCGTCACGTGCACCTGCGCCAGGGGCGCCTCTTGCGCCTGCGCTAGCGGGAAGACCCCCTCCGCGCTAACGACGGCCAAGGCAAACATGGGCGAAACGGAAGGGCGCATGGCGGCACTCCTGAGTGGCACTACGGTTGCTTGCGCTTGTTGTGATTCTGCTGTGCCGCCGCCACCAACGCCTTGCGTGTCTCGCCAAGAATGCGCGCCAGCTGCCCGCTATCGCTGATCTGTTTATAGCCCTGGTCGAAGCGCTCCAACAGCTCCGCCGCATTCGGCAGGTCGCGCCGCAGCACCAGATAGGTCGGAATCAGTGCGATCGGCCGCCCCTGGAAAGCAATTTGCGCCTGCTCGGCCGGCTTCAGCGACTGCAGGAGCAGCATTTGCCCGGCTTCTTCCTCCATCGGAAACAGGTCTATCCGGCCCAGCAACAGCTTGCGCATATTATTCAGGTCGCTGGCCGCCTCCTGAACTCTCAGCTTGCGCTGTGCCTGCAACAGCGAAAACTCCTCCGAGTAGTGGTTGCCAAGCGTCGCGCCGATTTGGTAGCGCCCAAGGTCGGCCAGGCTATCCCACGGTATGTCCATCTCGCGCCGATGGAAGAACACCATGCGGAAAGTGAAAATGGATGATTTGGAATAATGCAGCTTGCGGTCGCGTTCAGGAGAATGCGCCCAGCCGTAAGCCCCATCGTACAGCCCGACCATGACCCCGGTGATGACCCGGTTGTTGCTCGACAGCGACTCGATCTCCACCTCAACATTCGCCGCCTTGAACGCCTCGCGCACGATGCGCGTCAGCAGACCGCCATAGGGCAGCGACTGGCTCATGAAAGGAGGGTACTCGTGCGCGGTCAGCTTTATCTTGAGGGGCGCATCCGTTTCGCCGGCACGGATGGCCGTCGCTGCGGTCAACGCAGCAAGCAGCACCAGCAAACGCCCGAAAAGCATACGCATAGGTACCAACCGGAAAGGGAGATTTTCATCATAGTATGACCAATTACCCCTTCCGGCAACTTGCTTTGCTGCGCGGCCCTAAAGCACGGATAATAGCGGCCAGATCTATTTTTAAGCATTTATTGGAATATTTGTATGGAAATCAAAGTCAACTTTCTCGACAAGCTTCGCCTGGAAGCCAAGTTTGACGACTTCACGGTGATTGCCGACCAGCCAATCCGCTATAAGGGCGATGGCTCGGCGCCCGGTCCGTTTGATTACTTCTTGGCATCTTCCGCCCTGTGCGCAGCCTATTTCGTGAAGTTGTATTGCAATACGCGCAATATTCCAACCGAAAATATCCGCCTGTCACAGAACAATATTGTCGATCCAGAGAACCGCTATAAGCAGATTTTCAAGATTCAGGTCGAATTGCCGGAAGACATTTCCGAAAAAGACCGTCAGGGCATCCTGCGCTCGATCGAACGCTGCACGGTGAAAAAAGTGGTACAGGAAGGCCCCGACTTCATCATTGAAGAAGTGGAAAACCTGGACGCCGACGCCCAGGCCCTGTTGGCCCTGAACCCGGACCCGCAAGCCGCGACCTACATCCCCGGCAAAGATCTGCCGCTGGAGCAGACCATCGCCAATATGTCGCGCGTGCTGGCCGACCTGGGTATCAAGATCGAAATCGCGTCGTGGCGCAATATCGTTCCGAACGTATGGTCGCTGCACATCCGCGACGCGCACTCGCCAATGTGCTTCACCAACGGCAAAGGCGCGACCAAAGAAAGCGCGCTCGCATCGGCCCTTGGTGAGTACATTGAACGTATCAACTGCAACCACTTCTACGCCGGCGAATACTGGGGCGAGGAAATCGCCAACGCGCCGTTTGTGCACTACCCGGACGAGCGCTGGTTCAAGCCCGGCAAGAAGGGCGCGCTGCCGAAGGAAATCCTCGACGACTACAGCCGCGCGGTCTACAACCCGGACGGCGAACTGCGTGGTTCGCACCTGATCGACACCAACTCCGGCAATGTGGAGCGCGGCATTTGCTCGCTGCCGTTCGTGCGTCAATCGGACGGCGAAACCGTGTACTTCCCATCCAACCTGGTCGAAAACCTGTTCGTCAGTAACGGCATGAGCGCCGGTAACACGCTGGCAGAAGCGCAGGTGCAATGCCTGTCCGAGATTTTCGAAAGGGCGGTCAAGCGCGAAATCCTGGAAAACGAATACGCGCTGCCGGACGTGCCGCAGGAAGTGCTGAATAAGTACCCAGGCATTGTGGCCGGCATCAAAGGGCTGGAAGAGCAGGGCTTCCCGGTGCTGGTAAAAGACGCCTCGCTGGGCGGCAAGTACCCGCTGATGTGCGTGACCCTGATGAATCCGCGCACCGGCGGCGTGTTCGCCTCCTTCGGCGCCCACCCAAGCTTTGAAGTCGCGCTGGAACGCAGCCTGACCGAACTGCTGCAAGGCCGCAGCTTCGAAGGCCTGAACGATCTGCCACCGCCGACCTTCACCAGCAACGCCGTCACGGAGCCTTACAACTTCGTTGAACACTTTATCGATTCGAGCGGCATTGTTTCGTGGCGCTTCTTCAGCGCCAAGTCCGATTTTGAGTTTGTCGAATGGGATTTCTCCGGCCACGGCGAGAACTCCAATGCGCAGGAAGCGGAAACCCTGTTCGGCATCCTCAAGGACCTGGGCAAGGAATCGTATATGGCCGTCTACAAGGAATTGGGCGCCACCGCTTGCCGCATCCTGGTGCCCGGCTACTCGGAAATCTATCCGATTGAAGACCTGATCTGGGACAACACCAACAAGGCATTGCTGTTCCGCGAAGACATCCTGAACCTGCATACCCTGGACGACGACCGCCTGGACGACCTGCTGGAGCGCCTGGAAAACAGTGAGCTGGACGAGTACGGCGATATCGCCACCCTGATCGGCATTGAGTTCGACGAAAATACCGTGTGGGGCCAATTGACCGTCCTCGAACTGCGCCTGCTGATCAACCTGGCGCTGAACGAATACGAAGCAGCCCACGAATTGATTGGCGCCTTCCTGCAATACAACGACAACACCGTTGAACGCCGCCTGTTCTACCAGGCACTGGATGCCGTGCTGTCTGTGGCGCTGGATGGCGAGTTGGAAATGGAGGACTACGAGTTCAGCTTCCGCCGCATGTTCGGCGACGAGCGCATGGATGCCGCGCTGGGTTCCGTCAAGGGCAGCGTGCGCTTCTATGGCCTGACCCCAACCAGCATGAAGCTGGAAGGCCTGGACCGTCACCATCGCAAGATCGACAGCTACCGCAAACTGCACGCCGCGCGCGCGAAAGCGGCTGCCGACCGAGGCTGACGTACCGATGGCCGGGGCCGTTGCAGTGGCCCCGGCCGATTAATCAGATAGTCTGTGAGGTCCAGAGGCTGGATTTCAGGTTATTCGCGTTGACATCTTTCGCAATGGCTTGACCCAGCCTACCGTCGGGCGCCACGTATCCGAACTTGAATCAAGTCTCGGATTAGCGCTGTTTACGCGTTCTCATACCGGTCTGCTGGCGACGGCCACCGCGCTGTTGAGCGCAGCGCCCATGACCATAGCGCGGTGCAGGGAGCGGTTTGGGTCTCCGCGAGCGAAGTCGTAGGCTTAGAGGATCCCGCCATCGATCCTGGCGCCACGGCGTACCGGATTTCCCGGGCTGGCGCTTGAACTCGTACTGAGCGTCGAAGTCCAGGACCTGCAGGGACGGGAAGTCTACATCGCCGTGCGAATAGCGCTGCGCCAGCAGCTTGCATTGGCGCAGCGCGTTGGCGAAGTCGAACTGGGCTTCTATGCATTCGAACCTACGACATTGAGCACGCTGCAAAACGGTACTTGAGGCATTGGTGGCAGGCATGCAGGCTAAATGGGAATAGTCCGAAATTACGCATAATCTATATTATGTCAAACGACGTAATCGCCGCAGCCCTCGTTTACGGGCAATGGCGTCCGGCGAAGCAAAGTCCAAACTATTTGTGAAGCAAAAGGCAGAATCCGCGTACTTGACGAAGTAAAGTCCAGACTATTGCCCTCGCCGGCATGAGTTTCAATGCCAACGCTCTTGGGAACGCCCTTTCTAAGGCTTCAGATTGACCTGGCTATTCCCCAGAGTTATATTTCGAGCTCACCTGTGCGCGAACGTCCCACACCAGGCAATTGGAGCCAAAATGTCGTGTTCGTCCACAGGTCACTTCCTGGCTTGTCTCGCACCGCCAATTGCGCCCCTGTTTCGGCCCCCGCTCCTGTATAAGCTCACCTTTACCGACTCTTTCAGTGTGAATCGCCGGGTGCCCGAGGAAATTCGGCTTTTATACCGAGTTTAGGCAATTTATCCTTCGGACATAAATTGCCTAAATTCGATATACAAGGTGCCCTGGCCGCTACGCAACGCGAACTATTTCGAACGAATTTCACTTGAACCCCGCTTTTCAACGGCTGCTGAAAAGTGGTGAATTACTGAAATTGCGTCCAGCAGTCCTTGCCCGCCAATCCATTACCCGTCCGAAAATGGGGTCTAGCACGGCCACATCTTCTGGGTTCGCCCATCCGCGAGCGAGCGGGCGGGCTGCCTACACATGACAGCTTGGCTGTGTCCTCAAGCCTTTGTGGGGTGTCCGCGACTTTCCTTGCGGCGAGCCCTGCGGGTGCGTAAAACTGTGCGCACAAAAAAATAACCCGCCATTTTTACACTGCTCTTTCCTGAGCTCGTGGCGGCGGGTGTTGTTGCAGCAATTCTAACCTACCTTTCACGAAATTGCATACGATGGCGACACCTGGTAACCCAGGTGCCGAAAAGGTCCGACGCTAGATACTCGTCCAGCGAGCTGCAATTTCTTCGCCTGCAGCCGCCAGGTCTCCCAGCCGGCGTTTGTTCGCATTCGGCGCAAAGCAAACCGTGCCTGTCGGCACATCGACGACATAGCAACGCGACGGGTCGATGCGTTTCGAACCCTTGGCGTTCTCTTCGAGATAGGCCCGCAAGGCTGTGGCAACATAAGCGCCGGCGATTTCCTGGATCGGGGCGGATTTGGAGAAGTTCAGCTTGACGCAGCCAACTACCTCGCCAGTTTCGCGGTCCTTCAGGATGGCGTCCGGCCGCATCGACACCAGCGTACCGCCAAAGTTCAGCGTTTCGGAGGCAAAGGCGTATCCGCTTTCCACCGACAGCGCTTCAATCTCCAACTCTTCGGCAATCGGGAGGAAATCTTCAATGGCTTCGGCCGACAGCTGCCGATCCTGGACCGCAAAATCTGAACCCGACATATCTGCGCGCAGCTCCGTCGCGCGAGCCAGCGCAGGACCGTCGTCTGCCATGCCGCCTTCCAGGTAGTCGACGATTGCTTCCCGTGCAGCTTTGTAGCGAGCCGCCTT
Organism: Massilia sp. SR12; assembly: GCA_046523935.1. Classification (GTDB taxonomy): domain Bacteria; phylum Pseudomonadota; class Gammaproteobacteria; order Burkholderiales; family Burkholderiaceae_D; genus Rugamonas. Next base: position 1,085,212 of record CP159586.1, read on the forward strand.
AAAAGTAGCAGGGTTCTTTTGGTCGCGGATGATCTGCCGGCGTCGCGCTGGCGTCGCGGTCATGTATTCGCCTAGTTTGTTGATCGAAATTCGAGGTCCTTCGGTCATTTCAAGTTCCTTTACTAAATGTGGGGCGTGAGCGCCATAAGATCACTATAGCTAGTGATTTGCTGGTTTCAAGTATATTTTTGCCAATGGAAGAAATGATATGAAAATCCCGCCTAGAACCGGCCAAAAAACGAGCCGTGAAACAACAAACCATTCGGATAAAATACTTACCTTAATCCGTGCTAAGGTAAGTAATGCGAATTGACAGGTATATTTATGACTGTTACTGTACCTGTACCAGAACCGTTTTCGAGTGGCCCATGCCCCGTTCCCCCTTCGCACTGACCGACGACCAAGCGCGTATCGTTTCTAACCGTGTCGCCGAATTGCAGGCGACCTATCCTTTCGACCAGCGCAACCACCGCCCTTTCGTGCGTGGCTTCATGCGGGCGGTGCACGATGCCACCGGAAAGCTTCACAGCCCAGCGATCTACCAGCGCTTGTTGGCCGCGTACGCTCGCGAACGCCGACCGTCCACCGCCACCCTCGCGGTTGAAAAGGAAGCATTGGCAGCCGAACTCGCAGCCCGGCCAGGCCTGCCGGCAATGGCTGGCGAGGAACGTTCTCCGACGCCCGTACTTGACTTCACCCAGGTCCATGCGATCGTCTCGGATGCAGTCGATGCCGCATTGGCTCGGGCAAGCCGGTTTGGCGCCAACGTCACGGCCCAGACGGAGTTTTACGCTGCGCGACTTCGCGAGACTGAATTGGAACTACTCGCGGTTCGCGCCGAAGCGGCGCGTCTTGCGGCGGAGCTTGCGGTAGCGCGGGAGTCGGTTAGCCTGCGGGAACAGGAAGCGGGTCTACTTCAGGAGTCGTTGGCGAACCAAGCGACGGCTGTGACCAAACTGACGAACGAAGTGACCGATATACGCAAGTTCGCTCTGCAGTCCATCGACGAGGCCCGCGGGGAATCCCGGGTGTGGAAGGAACGCGCGGTGGCCCTGGAGGCGCAGCGGCAAATGGATGCTCGCTTGCTGGAGACGTTCCGCCAGCATGCCTATCGCGCCGGTGCAGCCATTCCGGATGTATTAAGGCAGGAGAAAACACGTTGAATCAGTTGGTCGACCCATCCAGCCCGGCACACGAAGTGCCTACCCTGCGCCCAGCCCACGGGCTCGGGCCGGTCGCGGACGATTGGGAAGCGGCGCAGGTCTGGTTGCGCGCCATCGCAAGCCGCGGACGGCGCAACTCGCCAGAAACGGTTGCGACCTATGGCCACCATTTGGCCAAACTGCGCTGGTTCTGTGAGCAAGTACGTGGCGTGCAGCCGTCGCGTTGGTCAGTCCAGGATGTTGAAGCGTTCTATAGCTTTCTGGCCGACTTGAGGGTCGGCCGGGATTCGTGTAAAAAAGCTCAAATCCCGTCGTAATCATTTGATTTACTGAAGAATTCTAGTCTTGAAATTCAATGGCGGCACCTTCCTTTCCAGATCCAATGTATAGTCACCGTACCTGTTGATGTGCTCCGTCCGATACGGCGCCAAGCCGGCCAAAATCTCTTCATCGATCGGGAACCCTTCCCTCTGCATTTCCTTCAGTGTGCCCGTCATGGCCTCGACGTTGTGAAGGATGGCCAGATTGGCCACCAACTGGTTATATTTAACGACTTTGCGTTGCTCGTGGCGCACATTCTCAGCGATGATGCCCTGGTTCCCGAAGAACAGCCACTTGATGAACTGGTTGAACTCTTCGCTCTTGTTGGTGGCCGCGTGGATTGTTTTTCGGAGTTCAACGTCGCCGATGTATTTGAGCAGAAACTCGGTGCGCACAACCCGCCCTAGTTCGCGGAACGCAAAATACAGCTTGTTCTTGCGGCTAGCAGTACCCAGGCGTCGCAGGATTGTCGATGGCGTGATTTTGCCGGCTTTGATCGACAGCGCGATGCGTAGCATGTCCGGTAAGTGCGTTTCGATGAGTTCCCAGTTAATAGACTCACTGAAAAGGCCATTGATGTTTTCGTAGCGCGTTCCCCTGTCAGCCTTATAGAACACTAGGCTTTTCAGGTTGCGTATACGAGGCATTAGATTGATCCCCAACAGATAGGCCAGCCCGAATACCGGGGCACTTTGCGCGTGCGTGTCGCCGTGCAGCGTATCGGGCTGAATCTCCGACTCGTTCTTGATCAGTCCATCAAGGATGTAGATGGCCTCGTAAACACCGCATGGAATGAAATGGCTGAACAGCGCAATGTACATGTCGGACACGTGGTAATAGCCGATGCCGCCGTAACCGCCATACCGGATGTGGTATTCGGACAGCAGGTTCTGCTCGTACATGTTCCACTTGGTGCCATCGGCCGACGCGCTCTTGCCCGTTCCCCAGTATTTCGGAAGCAAGAATTTATTGTAGGCGTTGATAACTTGTACGATGGCCTTTTCCAGGCGCTCTTCGGTGATGTGATGCAGGTTTAGCCAGGCCACCTGTTTACGGCTCAAGTCCTTGACCGAGCGCGCGGTTTGCGTGGCGCCTAAATTGCAGCCATAACAGAACAGCGTGGTGATGAACCGACGCCGCGGATCATCCACCTTGGAGTCGAAGCCAGACAAGGGCCCAAACAACTTGTGCAGATCCAGCCAGCCTTCTGACTCCACCAGGATATCAAGGATATTCTTTTCGGGCAGGCGTTCAGTGAGGATCTTGTCGATCTTCTCTAGTGCCTCCGGTTTGGCGTCTTTGGCGTGCTTGCGCAGGATCAGTTCGTTGCCGATGATATCAACGTGCTCGTTTTCTGGCATACCCGCGTCAACGACTGCAGCCATCTTTGCGAGGGAGGCCCTGAGCGCCGCAGCGAATTCCTTCGGCTCGGTCTGCAAGCCGAGCATCGCACCATATTCCTCCACCTGTGCCTGGTAGACGTCCCACTCAACGAGCTGCGTTCTGTAGTCGCTGAACTGGTCACTGTTTGCGACGTACAAATCGCCAGATTGCAGTTCCTGCATTGTTTCGGTAAGCACGCAGAGCTCGAAATATTTTCGGCTCACCTCGGAAACCTGGTCAACGGTGCGCTGACCAGTAACCAGCTTGCGCCATTTTTCCGGCATCCACTTCAGATTGATATTCGCTCCCGCGATAGACAGTGATTCACGATGGCTCTGGCGATGAGCAAGGACGAAGCGAATCGCGTCGATGAGCGACTGGTCGGCAGATGTCGATTCCAGGTTGAGCAAACTGAGACAGTTAAGCAGCAAAGGGCGCTGCACTTGGTACGGCGCCAGCATAAACGGCAGGTAGTTATTTCCTGCATAGGCTATGTGCTCGTCGCATTCGTTCAGCAGGCTGCCCGGCTCGTCGTGGAATGCGGCGGCAACGCGCGCGCCCCTTTCCTCATCGGTTTCCCCCTCAAAGAAGGCTTCAAGCACATCTCGCAGCTGGATGATCAGCTTCTCGGCCCGCTTCTGGTGCTCCAGATAGTATCGGCGCAACTGCTCCTCTGCGCCGGAATGGATTTTTCGCAGCTTGCGAATGAACATCTCCACCGCGTCATCCAGCGACTTGCTCAGCTGGGCATGAAACAGTAGCACCATCAGCGCGTAGCGCTTATTGTGCTTGATCGCCTTCATGTCGGCCACATCAAGCGCACGGGCCTCATGGACGAATTGGCTGCGTTTCACAACCGGGATATGAGAGATGGCCGGCAACTGCGTCGCCCAGCTCTTGAGCCATTGGAGGTGCTCCAGATACTGCCGCACTTCCGTGTTGGTCGGCTTCTTGGGATCTTGCTTGAGCTGCTGCCAGCCGCTTACGCTTGGTGGCGCGGCCGGAACCAGCATCGCGTCAAACCGGGCGATGACAGGTGGTGCGAGAGGTTCGATGAGGCCCTGGAAAAAGCGATCATTAACTTCACTACGTGTCTTCAATGCCCTTCGATGGAGCGTGCTAAATGCGGGAAGCTCGAACCGCTGACGTACCAACTCTTCAATGACGACATTAATGATATCAGCCAGTTCGTGCTTGGTTTGGGCCGCCTCAGTGGCCGCGTTCTGAATGGCGGAAAAAGTATCGTCGCTGATTGGCCTGATTTTCAGGTATGCCCTGATGGCCTCCATGCACCGTTGGCGCGAATTAGGTCGCTTCTCCTCGGCGTGAAGGCCCCTTGCCGGGACCGATCGCGCACCGATGGCCTTTCCGAGAAACGACAAAACTTGGGCCGGAACTTCGTCTAACAAGGGGAAGTAGCCCAGCTTCTGCACCGTTTTCAATAACAGTACGAGATACAGCCGGGCCGGCTCAGTGCGTGCATTGCGACGAACAAATTTGTGGTCGTCGTCATTCGGGCTATATACGTCTTCCAGTTCGCGCAGCGTCAGCTCCGGCTTGAAACGCGGATACGCTGTTTCATGAATGCTGCTCAAGGCTCAGGCTCCTATGTGGTTGAGCCACGTACTTCGTGCACGCCCGGCAGCATGCGGGCAACAGTCAATGCGAGGCTGGACAAACAACACAATGCAGAACTTAAAACACCGACAATTCTATATGCAGACTTGGGCAGTTTGGCAACTGGCGACTAATTATTTAGTGCTATCGCCTCAATCAGCGCGAATGCTAGAACAGATGACCTCTATATAGGTCAAATTTGACCTTTGGAAGGTCACACATGAGCCGTGTTGGTTCAAAAAAACGTTCTCGACATTCGATCCCATGCACGTCACCCGACCATCGTCGGCAGAGACGCTGGTCACCCCAGCGGGGCGCATTGATAATCCGTTCATGTGTATCTTTGACAGCGACCACAGGCGCGTTGTGCTAACATTTGCAGACCATCAAACCGTCACAAGCGACACGCGCGATCGCGGCCATCATTATGCTGTTCAGCTTGCTGTTTGTTCAGCTGGCTGTGTCCGCATATGCCTGCCCGATGCTGGATAACGCGCAGACAGTAGAGTTGGTTAGCATGGCGGGTATGCCCGGCTGCACCGACATGAGCATGGACAAGACCAGTCCAGCGTTGTGCGCTGCACACTACGGCACTGGCTACCAGTCGGCAGACACTTCCGGCATGTCGGCAGTCCAGCCATTCGTAGCCTGCAGCTTGGAAGTCGTGCTTCCCCGCATCGAGCGCGCCCATATCTTGCTGGCTGCCTCACTTGAATCTGTCCCGCTGACGCACGACACGGCTCCGCCCTTGGCCATTCGGCACTGCTGTTTCCGCATTTAGCCCTCTGTAGCAGGAGCCGTAACCTGAGATTTTCCCTTCTGCAGGCTAGGGTTCATTCGGATGATGGAAAGGACCGCCTGAGACCCAAGGATGCATAAAGTGAGATTTGCGGCCATGCCGATCCAGCCATGCTGCCCAAGTATGGTAAGAAATTGGGCATACTTTCGACGCCCACGGGATAGCTCATGCCTGCAGCCACGGGACCGCTGAGTAGTATCACGATACAGGTGCCGAAGCTCGGCAACCGGCTTCGGCCGAGTACTAAGCGTGCACATTTGTGTTGCCGAATAGCACCCGGTGGGCGGCGGCCTCGCACGTTGATCGGTGACGTCCGCGTCTCCACTGATGACCCGCACCTGGACCTGCAGCGCGATGCGTTGACTACCGCCGGGTGCGAGCGCATATTTGAGGATACCGTCAGCGGCGCCAAGTCGGAGCGGACCGGACTGGCTGCTCTCATGAACGTGCTGCGTGCCGGCGATACGGTCGTCATCTGGCTATCCACAATGTTGCGCCAGATTAAGTGCATCATCGATGAGGCCTGCCTGGTGAGCGCTCCTGATGATCAAATGGCACTGGGGCCTCCATTTCCATTTTCGGCCTGGCTGCGAACGGGCAAGCGATGTGTCCGGCAATTCGCTAACTTACGATGTCTGCGTTGATATCCTGCCAAAAGGCGATCCGCGCGAACAATCACTTACGCGCCGAACGGATTGCAACACTACACGAGATTAGCACCTTGCCATTTCAAACGAGCCGCTCAGTATGCTAACCTCCTGTATGTGCCCCAAAAGTCGGCACATTCCACAGCGCCAGCTGCCATGGGTTCCTCCGCCTCGAGCCCTTTAGGTTTTACAATTCAATGTATAAAAGAATCACAATAGATCAGGTACGCAGGGGGATGTTCGTCCACAAATTGTGCGGATCCTGGTTGAATAACCCTTTCTGGGCCACATCCTTTGCACTTGACAGCAATGAAATGGTACAGCAGGTATTAGTCAGTGGTGTAAAGGAATTATGGATCGATCTAAGTAAGGGGGCGGATGTGGCAAGTTCGGTCAATACGAGAAATTCTGTCAGCGCGTTGGAAACGGGGCCAGCAGTGGTGCCTGCGCATTTCCAGTTCAGCGAAGTACATCCGACTAGCTTCGTCGATGAACTGAAAGTGGCGTCTCAGCTCATCAAGCAATCGCATCAAGCAGTAACAAGTATGTTCACCAACGCGCGCATGGGGCGTCTGCAGGATTTTGGCGCGGTGCGCCCACTCGTGGAGGAGCTGGCGTCTTCCGTGCTGCGTAACCCGAATGCACTAATCAGCCTGGTGCGTCTGAAGCAGGCGGACGACTATACCTATATGCACTCGGTCGCGGTATCCGCGATGATGGTTGCGTTGGGCAAACAAATCGGCCTGGCCGATGAAAAGTTGCGAGATTGTGGCTTGGCTGGCTTGTTGCACGACATTGGCAAGATGGCGATTCCTGCCGACATCCTGAACAAGCCTGGTAAGTTAACCGATGCTGAATTTTTGATTGTCAAAAACCATCCAACTGCAGGTCATGAAATGTTGACTGTTGAGGGTAATGTACCCGGAATTGCGCTCGATGTCTGTTTGCATCACCATGAAAAGTACGATGGCACGGGCTATCCAGCTGGCCTGAAGAATGAGGAAATCAGTTTGTACTCCCGCATGGGTGCGATCTGCGATGTATATGACGCCATTACTTCAAATCGTCCATACAAGACCGGCTGGTGCCCAGCGGAATCTCTTCAGCGGATGGCCGAATGGACCAAAACTGGCCATTTTGATCCGACGTTGTTTGCTGCCTTCGTCAAGTGCATTGGAATCTTCCCCGTCGGGACTTTGGTCAAATTGAAGTCTGGCCGCTTGGGGGTAGTGATCGATAACAGTAAGTCGCTGCTGCGTCCGCAGGTGCGGGTTTTCTTCTCGACAAAGTCGATGAGCTACATCCCGCCACTAACGGTCGACCTCGCCATCGGTGGTGCTATGGATAGCATTGCAGGCCGCGAGGACATCGAGAAATGGGGATTTCCGGACCTTGGCCACTATTGGCAGAACCCTGCATGAGCACACAGCTTGGAAATGGCTGACGTTTTACTGCGCGATCAACAACGCCGAGATGAATTGACCAATCAAGATATTCTCTATGGATCTTGTGTTCGCTTGGCGCACTTGTGGAAACATTAGTAGGAATGCATCAATGATACCATCCTAAATTGCCTTTCCAAGCTGCAGGCCACGGACTACTGCGCTCGAGAGATGAGCCACCGCAAATGACGCGACCAAGCGTTGATCGGACTTGCCCCCAAGAAGATGCGCTGTGCTGTACACAATAATGCCCGACGGAGCATTTGATTGCCCAACACCGCTCGCTACCGCTTGGCGCACAAGAAGACAGCGCCTGGCAGAGTCTCCGCAGCCCCGAATGTGAAAGATCCCACCTAAGGCGTATCGAGAATTTCCTTTAGGGCTAATCCCATCGTGGCGTCCACATCGATTTTCTTCAGTCCCTCGTTGAAGATTTTGCGCATGTGCTCGCCTTCTGGAGTGCGACGGAAGCAAATGTACAAGTGCTTACTCTCAAGTAGCCGCGCATTGAATCGCAGCTTACGGGCCACCGCTGCCACTTGGGGGTCGTGTCGTGTAAGGTAGTCAAACACGCGCCGGTCGATGACGGCAAGGGACACTCGCTTAGCGGCGAGCTTGAGCAGATTCTGCTTGTCGCTGCTGGCATAATCGACGCGTTGGCGACCTCGGCGCACACGATCGTCAAACCCGTCCGTATTAATATAACCGGTGACCACCCCAACTTGGAAATACGCCAGGTCGTCCAGGCCGTCCCAGTGTACGGGCGCATCAACATGCTCAGCAAGCCCCAGCGGACCCGAGCCAATCGGATCGGACAGCAAGAAGTTGGAATTGGCTTCCTCTGATCGATATTCAGGAAAATAACCGATATAACTGGAGCGGCCGCGCACTAGGGCTACGGCTCGATTCCACGGGTAAAAGGTGACCTCGACGCGATAACCCATACTTGCCATCGCAGCCGATACAACCGCTGAGGTCGCTCCTTGGCGTGCCAGTTGCGGCGCGGTGTAGGGAGGCCACTCCAAAGAAGTAAACTGTACGCTCGGTACAGACTGGGCATACGCCAACATGGTGAAAGCATGCTGGCCCAGCATGACCAGAAAACAGGTTATTCCAATCGTCAATAGGCGCAGATCCATTTTCGCTTGGAACACAATGTTGCACTCCATCTAATCTCACCCGGATTCCGCTTGGGCATAATTTCCTTGGAAACAGAAAGTTTGGGTCGCATAACGGCTTACCTAACGGACTGGTATGCAAGCAGTATATTTGACTCCGCCGTCAGCAACTAGCAAATTTTTCTTTGTACTGGAAAACACTTGGCCACTGCCTTGGTAGCCAAGAATCCATGGTCGACGCAGCCATAAGCGCCAAGCCCCTATTTCTACAGGCTGGATTCAATATCGCTACGGGCATCGGCAACCGTGCTCCGGATTTCGTTGTCTGGCATTCAAGGAGTGCATAGAAATCTTCTACAACCGCCAGCGGCGTCATTTGGGCCTTGGCGAAGTATCGCTAGTATCGTTTGCAGATAACTTCAACAAACGGCCGCTGGCTGCTTGAAACGAACGTGTCCATTATTGACAGTACCTCATTAAGTATAGGGGGGTAGATGCGCTTTACCGCTTCGCCGCCAGGCACCGGCAATGGCGTCCTCCAAAGCACCAGGCGTAAAGGGCTTTAATAGGTAGCCGTGCGCGCCCATCTGAAGTGCTGATCGTACACTTCCTGCATCGTTATGTGCTGAAGCGACGACCACGGTAACGTCGGGCAATATTGCACGTAAATTAGGGATGGCGTCGATGCCATTTCCATCGGGCATTTCAACGTCAAGAATGATCAGATCGGGCTTCGTCACAACTAGCTTCTGAAATGCACCGAGGAGCGTATCAGACTCGCCAACCACTTCGTAGGGGGTGCTTTTGAGTAAAAGACGAATCAAGGATCGAGTCGTATCGACATCATCGATGATGAAAGTTGAGGCTTTCATGTTGGCATTTATCATGGGTGACGGATGTGACAGATCTTGTGTCTTGGATTAAGGTCAAGTCTCATGGCTAGCGAGGATTATGACTCAAAGTGAAAGGACTAGGAAAACTCTAGGTGAGTATTCCCAGAATATGAAGCACTCTGAGGATGGATTCGCAGCGCATCGCCGGCAAAGTCAGGCTGGTTGGTGTCCGGTCGTTGGCCTGCCCATAACCGTTTCACCTTGACAGGTGATCTTTCCCCGTCACTTCGGACACGGTCTATCGCTTAGTTAGCGCCGATCCGGTGATTGCCATCGAGATCCGTCGTGGAGACGATGGTATCAGAATCGCTCAGCTCATATTCTCTATCGGTGATGGGGAGGTTGCTTCTCATATTATTTCCTTTCTAACGCCCAAGTAGACGCTACGAACGAGCTTGTTTGCTCGCATTCACTGCTGGTCGACTATAGTGGGTTCTGATTTTCATAGTAAGTGTCAGCGAATCCTCGCCTGTTCAAAGCGAGTTTGCTCAGCAAATCTTGCACTCAATCCTACGTCCATCGTGTGGACCTGGAGGGGGCATGACCTCCTGAATACAGTCCTTCGTACAACCCGACAGGTCCGCCCGACGAAGTACGAAGCACGACCTTAGAGCGCCATGCAAATACAAGGGCAATACAGAAAATCTTGCCTGCTCAATTCAGCGCTGCTGATCGCACGGTAAAAAGACCGCCATCTCCACGCAGTAAGCTCATATTGGGTTCAACCAATAATGACTAAGGTCCGGGAACCCCCATTTTTCGACGTTCTCGCGTCCTGCAATGCTATCCAGAATGCCTTCCACAGCGAGGTCAACTGTCAGGGGCGGAATATGACTTATTGACTTTGTCGAGAAAAAGACCCGCACCTGCGGACGCAGCAGTGATTTGCTGTTATCGATCACTACTCCCAAACGGCCAGAGTTCAACTTGACCAACGTTCCGACCGGGAAGATTCCAGTGCATTTGACGAAGGCAGGAAACAACGTCGGATCAAAATGGCCCGTGGTGGTCCATTCCGCCATGCGCCGCAGTGATTCACTTGGGCACCAACCCGTCTTGTAGGGGCGGTTCGACGTGATGGCGTCATACACGTCACAGATAGCCCCCATGCGGGAGTACAAACTGATTTCCTCATGCTTCAGGCCAGCCGGATAGCCCGTGCCATCATATTTTTCATGGTGATACAAGCAAACATCAAGCGCAATGCCTGGCACATTGCCCCCAGCGGTCAACATTTCGTGACCGGCAGTAGGATGGTTTTTGACGATCGCAAATTCAGCATCCGTTAGCTTGCCAGGCTTGTTCAGGATTTCCACGGGAATCGCCATCTTGCCGATGTCGTGCAACAAGCCTGCCAAGCCACAATCTCGTAACCTTTCGTCAGTCAGGCCGATTTGTTTGCCCAACGCAACCATCATCGCGGACACTGCGACCGAATGCATATATGTATAGTCGTCCGCCTGCTTCAGACGCACCAGGCTGATTAAAGCACTCGGGTTGCGCAGTACGGACGCCGCCAGTTGCTCCACCAGTGGACGCAACGCACCAAAATCCTGCAGACGCCCCATGCGCGCGTTGGTGAACATACTTGTTACCGCTTGCTGCGATTGCTTGATGAGCTGAGACGCTACTTTCATTTCATCGACGAAGCTCGTCGGGTGTACTTCGCTGAACTGGAAATGCGCTGGTGCCATTGCTGGCCCCGTTGCCAACGCGTTGTCAGAGCTACTCGCAGTAACCGCGCTTGCCACGTCCGCCCCCTTACTCACATCGATCCATAATTCTTTTACACCACTGACTAATACCTGCTGTGTTCATTGCTGTCAAGCGCAAAGGATGTGGCCCAGAAAGGGCTATTCAACCAGGATCCGCACAGTTTATGGACGAACATCCCCCTGCGTAACTGATCTATTGTGATTCTTTTATACATTGGATTGCAAACCTAGAGGACTCGAGGCGGAGGAGCCCATGGCAGCTAGTGCTGGGGAGCGTGCCGGGTTTTGGGGCACATATAGGAGGTTAGCATACTGCGCGGCTCGTTTGAAATGGCAAGGTGCTAATCCCATGTAGTGTTGCAATGATCTTGCCCCGCCACTTCCGGACACAGCCTATCGCTTAGTTAGCGCCGATCTGAGCCCGGCGCATTAGCTCTTTCCGAAACATGCTTGGCGACTTGTAGCCCAAGGACGAATGCGGATGAATCTCGTTGAAATGCTTGAACGCCGCCGGCATTTGCTGCAGCACGATGTCGGCGCTGCTGCGGTCCATCTGGCTGACGTAGTCGCGCTTAAATGTGTTCACAAAGCTCTCCGCCATACCGTTCGATTGCGGACTGCACACCGGTGTGTGAACTGGCTTGATGCCCAGTTCCTTAGCCAGCGAATGCGTGTCCTTAGCTCGAAAGGCGCCGCCATTATCACTCAAGAATTCCAACTCGGTACCGCTGCGGACCTTTGCCTCGCCAAAGCGGGCTTCTACGCCCTCGACCAGCATGTCGCGAACCGGTTCACCTGGCAGGCCTCGATTAGACCAGGCGCGCCACGAGATAATCTCGCGGTCGCAACAGTCTTTCAGGAAGACGCCCGTGACCACGTCACCATTGTCGCAACCGATCTCAAAGCCATCGGAACACCAGCGTCGATTCGATTCATGTACGGCCACCACACCGTTGTGCACGCGTGCGCTCACAATCCGCTTAGGTGCCTTGGGGAGCAGCAGCCGGTAAGCTTTCATGACCCGATAGAAGCGCTTGTGATTGAACAGCGCCAGACCCGCAGCCATCCGTCGCCGATTCACCAGAGCCCCGGCACGTCGATACCCGTAGGTCGGCAGTTGACCAATCTCCGCTCGCACTGCGTCGACCAGAGCAAGGTCGGCAAGAACGTCAGTTTGGCGCACCGTTCTGCCATCCACCCAGTCCGGAGAGCGCGCCATCAAGTCAATTATGTGCGAGCGCGCCACACCCAAGGCCTGGCAGACCGGCTTCACTGGTCGTCCTTCGGCAACAAGGGCGCGCGCGCAATCCACTTTTTTTCACGAGCGAATTCCACGGCTTCTTTCAAGATTTCTGCCTCCATGGTCTTCTTGCCCAACATGCGCTGCAGCTGCGCGATTTGGGCACGAGCAGCCGCCAGCTCACTGGCCGGCACAACTGACTCACCAGCATGGACGGCCACCAACGCGCCTTCTCGCTCCAACTTCCGCCAGTTGAACAACTGGCTCGCGCTGATGCCATGCTTGCGCGCCACGAGCGAAACGCTCATTCCTGGCTCGTACGTTTCACGCACCAGCGCTGCCTTTTCAGCTGCGGACCACCGGCGACGCTTCTCGTCGCTGACCGTTACCACCTCGATTGTTTGCCTGCTTTTAGTCATATGCCTAGTCCTATTCCTAGTCGTAAGGATAATGCATAGACTGTGTCCGGCGATTCAGGGGGCTATCTCAGCAATCCGTTCGTCGCGTAAGCGATTGTTCGCGCGGATCGCTCTTTGCAGACTATCATGCACAGTTGCCGCCCAAGTAAATAGCTTCTGCTTGGCATTGTCGTGGTGATAAGTTGCTCGAAGACTTTGCTCAGTTCGGGCGCGCTGGTGAATGCATTAACTTGGCGGTCTTGCAAGGCAAGCCTATGCGTTCGGATGCGTGGCATAGTTGTCGCAGTGCTGCGACATCGTTTTTCCCAATGGCGCCTTGCAATTTGTCTTGCGTAGAAACGTCTGTCATTGCTCATGCTGCTGGCACTGAGTGCTGACCCGCCCCACAAGGATGTTTAACGCGGCCAGAATGGGCAATGAATTTGCAGCACCTAGTGGGATCTTTAAACGACTAACTCTCGAATCTAAGGCCGCATTTTTCTTCATGGTAGGTGGGGCGATCCCGGCGGCCATCGGCGGTTTTTGCGGCTGCGGCATGCGGTGCTCAGTTCCGCTCGGTGTACGCTGGAATGCGTACGTCAACGTACACTGTCATAGCTTGCGTGCCGTGGCGGCGCAACCGGCGCGGACGGTCTCTCGGATGTCATCATGCCGATGCCGAAATGGCAGGCGCCGCTGATTCTGCAAAGTGAACAGGGCGCGGTGCGCGTGAGCCTCCGTCTGAGATCCCGGCGGGTAGTTCAGAGTTTGGTACGACGCCTCCGAGTACGGGATAGGTTATCAACCACTGATCCTTACTCGGAGTCTTGCTCAAAACCACGCAGTATTGATCCGATTACCCGCGCAGTCCGTTCGTGGGCCTACTGGCCGGCCGACAGTGGATTGATGATTTTGTTGGCCGGTACATCGACGAAAATCGTCGCAGTCCCCTCGGATTCTTCGTACTGTGAACGGACTTCGAAAACCGCGCAAATTTGGGCTTGATCCGTGCTTTTTTTGTGAACTCAATATCCATCAGAGTGAAGGCGTACTATTTGGCCGCATGGACTTTTTTTTCGCATTTTATGCACAGACCCACTGGTGGCAGTGCGTGACCACGGAAGTGCGGGGACTGGAGCAGCACTCCGTGCCTAGAGCGCCATTTTCGGCCATTTGGCAAGATCGTGAACGCATTCTACGGCGCGTCGAGAATTTCCTTAAGGGCCAACTCCATCGTGACGTCCACATTGATTCTTCTTAGTCCCTCATTGAAGATTTTACGCATGCGCTCGCCTTCTGGCGTGCGGCGAAAGCATACATGCAATTGCTTGCTCTCAAGTAGCCGTACATTGAAGCGCAGCTTACGTGCGACCGCTACCACTTGAGGGTCGTGGCGTATAAGGTAGTCAAAGACGCGTTGATCGATCACGACAAGTTGCACGCGCTTGGCGGCGAGCTTGAGCAGATTCTGCTTGTCGCTGCTGGCATAATCGACGCGCTGTAGGCCACGCCGCACACGATCGTCAAACTGTTCCGTGTTGATATAGCCGGCGACTACCCCAATTTGGAAATGCGCCAAGTCGTCGAGTCTCTCCCAATGGACGGGCGTGTCAGCATGTTCTGCTAATCCCAGAGGCCCCGAGCCAATTGGATCGGAAAACAAAAAGTCGACACTGGCCTCCTTTGATTGGTATTCGGGAAAGTAACCGATGTAACTGGAACGACTGCGCGCCAAGGCTACGGCCCGATTCCAAGGATAAAAGGAGACTTCGACGCGATAGCCCATGCTTGCCATCGCAGCCGAGACGACGGCGGAGGTCGCTCCTTGATGCGCCAGTTGCTGCGCGGTGTAGGGCGGCCAGTCCAACGAAGTGAATTGCACTCTCGGCAACGACTGACCATACGTCGGCATGACGACAGCATGCATGCACAGCATGATCAGAAAATAGGCTGATCCAAGAGTCAATGGGCGTCGATCCATTTTTTTTGTTTGGAACGCAGTCTTGCATTCCATCCTTTCACCCTGGATTTTGCCAGGGCAGAAAATTCCTTGGAAACAGAGAATTTTTCCCGTGCTGTTAGTTGCCTAAAGGACGAGGCTACCAAGAGTATATTTGACGCAATCGGCAACCAGCAAACTTTTCGTTGTATGGGCAAACAGCTGTTTTTGATCGACCCTGACAATTGAAGGATATCTTGACGGAATTAATGGCAGTGCAAATGCATCGAGCCTCATATTGAGTTTCCTGTTTTCGCGAGAACCGCACACAGACCGTGAACCAGGGGTATCGTGACCGCATGCGTGGCGGCTTCCGGCAGCGTGGCTGATTTTTCTTTGGCGCGTCGGAGATAATCCGATTGTCTGTTATTGAGACTGGTTCTAGTTACGATCATTCGCACATTTTGGAGAGCTTTGCTTCCCGCCGGAGAGATTTGTAGTTCCTGTTGACGTGGCCGGGCCAGACACTGCCACGCGCAATGTGATAGAAGAACGGAGGCACATCATTTCCAAGAAGTTGCCCGTGCTGGACCCACTGGCGGCATTCGTTGACGTCGGCAGCGAACACATGCATGTTTCCATCGGTGGCGAGGAGCCGAGGATATTCGGCACCGTCACCTCGCAGCTGCACGCCTTGCGCGATTGGTTGATTGGGCAGCATGTCCACTTGATCGCCATGGAAGCCACCGGCGTCTACTGGCTACCCTTATGCGGCGTGCTGGAGGTCGCGAAGCTGGAGGTACGCATGGTCAAAGGACGACAGACGCGCAACCTGCCCGACCGGAAAATCGACATGACTGACAGCCAGTGGGGCGCCACGCTGCATATGCATGGTTTGCTGAAAGCCGGCTTCGTGCCACCGGCCGACATCCGCCGGCTACAAGATTACCTGCGCTTGCGCGCCGACCATGTGGCGGCAGCCGACAGTTGCGTGCAGTTGATGTAAAAAGCCCTAGAACGCATGATTATCAAGCTGCACGACGTCATCTCCTCGCTGGCCGGCGTCAGCGGCTTGGCGCTGGTACGCGCCTTCGTGGGTGGCGAACGTTCACCACAAGCCTTGCTGGAACTGTGCGGGACACACATCCGGCGCCGCAAGGAACAAGCCGTTATCGAAGCATTGCACGGCACTTGGGCTGACGAACACATCTTCGCGTTGGCGCAGGCGTTACAATCCTGGGATCACTACCAGAAGCTGATCGCCGACTGCGACCTGCGCATCGCCGCAGTGCTGCCGCCGTATGATGGCAGGCAACCACCGCTGGCCAGAACCGCCAAACGCGGCGGCGTCAATGCGCCGCAGATCGCCAAGCTGCGGGAAATCCTGGCGCAAATGTGCGGGGGCAAGATCCAACGCAATTGCCAGCGCTGACGCAGTATGGGGTGCTGCAACTGACCGGGGAAGTGGGCGCCGACCTCACCGTCTGGCCGACAGAAAAGCACTTCACCGCTTGGCTGGGGCTGGCCCCCGGCAGCAACGACAGCGGCAAGCACAAAAGGGCGCGTCAAACGCAACGAAGAGCAAGTCCGACAATCCAAGGAGTACGCACTTAAACGGACAGCCAAAGAATTTGGACGGCAACTCATCCCTGTACCAACCCAGACTCAAAATGGTTCACGGAGAGAGAATGAAATGGACGTCTCCCGCCCAGCGCCAGAAAAGCGATGAGCGGGCAGGAATGGGAAGGCAGGTGGATTCACATCATGAATGCTGGTCCCAAACCCGTGGTCGGGGTAAAGACGGCCAAGAGCGTTTTCCAGTTGTACACCGTAGAGATGGAGATAACTGAAATGCTTTGCAAGCAACTCGAGCGTGCGAAATCTCTGCAGTGGCTTTCGAACCGCGCGCCATGCCTGGTGAGCATGGCGGCATGCGGCGGTCCGCAGCACTGGGCGCGGCAAGTACAGGCGTGGACTGCAATGGCGACGCGCTCCTGTTGACGGAATTGATGAAATCCCGTACGCGCTAGGCATCTGTGTGCGATGCGGCTAATACATAGATAGACAGACGGATGATGCGGCAGTGGCAACGTCCGCGGGATCTCGACCAGATCCTCGTTTTGCGGTTCTTCTCTTATCAGGAATCCGAGGTCATCAAGGGATCCGAGGCGTGGATCGCTTCTGGCGGCATCAGACAGTGCCTCCCCCTGGGCAATCACGCCGAGCTTGACATTCGCCAATCCGAGTACCGTGCAGTGTACGTTGATAGCTGTAGCGCAGTGTCAACACGTGTCCGTTCCATTGATATCCTCAATCACACTGGCAACCCCGGCATGGTAAGTTAACGAATCGCCGGACACATCGCTTGGCCCTTCGCAGCCAAGCCGAGAGTGGAAATGGAGGCCGCCGTGCAGTTAGATCAGGAACGCCGCAAGAGCATTCACCTGGCAGGCATCATCGAGTATGCACTTGATCTGGCGCAACATTGCGGATGGCGCTATGCCATCGCCTACCTCATCAGTGAAAAGGTCCCGTCCCTAGTCATTCAGCGGCTGCTGGACGGTGGTCTGCAGGTCAGGCGCCCGTCCCTTATGCGACATGAAGACGGCCCCTCCTGGACGGGTTCCAATGCCGACGACATGAGCAGTCTCTTCGCTTGGCTGCGCAAGCGTAGATCAGTCGAATCCTGCGAACGCAATGAGGTGCCGCGCGCTTCGCGCTCGAGCGCGTCTAGCCAAGAGTTCAACTGATCGCTCGAACGAATGGATGAGCTCGCTGTGGCGGGCGATCCAGTATGCCAGGTGCCCTGCAATTACCGAGCAGGACGGGCTCGATTATCACCATGGGGCGTTATGGGCATACTGGAACGGTAGATGCGCAGGATCGACGAGTCGACGAATGATCGTGCTGAGCGCAAGTGCCTTACTGATTCAGCGAGAGTTCTCGCCGATGTCTCACGCCGCACGCAGAATGAAAACGGTCGCGATTACTCCGCAACAAAACATGCGGACGAGAACGCGGGGACGTGTAACACGGTAAAAATGGCAGCATGCTATTCGCGAGCGCGACCAACAGGGTATTCGCGGCTACTCTTGTGGATAAATCATCAAGGAGAAAATGATGCGGGTCAAACTAGCAATTGCGGGAATGTTCTTCATCGGACTGGTCGGATGTAATACGATGGTAGGCCCGGCCGCCAATGACATCCCGGCAAACATCGCCACGGCCACAACGCCAAGTGATCACCAGAAGATCGCCGATTACTTCACACAAAAGGGCGGCCGAGTATGACGCCGAAGCTGCCCGGCATGGTCAGATGGCCCGTTCTTACGCTGATCGCCCAAAGGGAGAGTTTGGAGCGATGAGCGCGCATTGCCGATCTCTGCGCGACCATTTTGTTTCAGTAGCCAAAACGGCGCGCATGATGGCGCAGGAACATCGACTAATGACCGCCAAGGGCGGCCATTAGTCCAATACAGAGCGAACAGGGGAAACGGAAAAATCGGGCGCTAAGACTATTTCGGACATCTTAGCGCCCATCCGACACTGTCGTTGGCGCTCACTGGCGGCACCGCAGCGCGGGCGGCAACGTCAGTGTCGGAATACACTGCAGCCGGGATAGCGCCAGAAATGAGACATAAGCCTGATAGTAATAATGGAGCGCTCGTTTATATCTCCCGCCAGAGCACTGTATTCGGAAAAAATCGACTAAGGTAGCGGGTCTTCTCTCCCTTGCTGGAAAGCGATCTTGGAACCTTGAGAAGGCGGATTTACCAACCGCCGTAAGTCCCAGGTTTGACCGGAGCAAGGTGTTCAGTGTTGGCCCGACACAGCCCCGCGCCGACGTCCATTGTATTTCCCGATGCGTCGCAGTACGACACATCATCCCGCTTTGGTGCGGGAGCGGAGCAGGCTGCCCGCCGCGTTCGATTCGAATAGCTCAGCTTCCTCGATGTAGCCCTGAACCGTACCGTCGTGGCGCCAGCCGCCTTGCTTCTTGATGTCGCGGAACTCGGCGCCAGCACGGTGGGCGCTGGTGGCCATGCCGCGCCGCAGACTGTGACTCGATAGCTCTGGCACGTAGTCCAGGTTGGCCATCTGGGCGGCATCGGCCAGGATGATGTTGACGCTGGCCGGGTTCAGGGATTCAATGCCGACCACGCCCCATTTAGTGATCGAGCGGAACACCGGACCGCTGGCCACGTCGGCGGCGTCCAGCCAGGCGCGCAGCGTCGTCGCCGGGCAGCAGGGTCCGGCGCTGTACGGAATCGCCTTGACGATCCCTTCCCCGGTCTGGTCCGTCTTCGAGCGCGGCAGCGTAATGACCATGCCTTGCGCATCCCAGTCCAGGTGCTCGACCGCGATGCCGGCCAGCTCGCTGCGCCGGAATCCTCCGAAGAAGCCCACCTGCAGCAGCGCATTGTCGCGCTTCGCCTTCAGTGTGCCCAAATTGGCCAGCGCCGCCACGATTGCCTCCAGATCCTCGATCGGCAGCGCCTTGGCCTTTTTCTTCGGCCGCCCGTGCGTGCGCGTGATCCCGGCCAGGGTCTTGCGCACGGTGGCGCCGGCGGCGGGGTCAGTAAAACCCTGGTAGGCGTGCCACTGCGAAAGCGCCGTGAGGCGCAGGGCCAGCGTGCGCGGGCTGAGGCGGTCGGCGAAATGCACCAGGTAGCGGATGACGGCCGCCTCGTCGGTCGGCAGCAACCCGCCCCAGTCCAGGAAGTGCTTGATCGCGGAGCGGTACGCCTGGCGCGTGTTGTCCGATGTGGCGGCCGCCAGGAAGGCGCGATGCCGCGCGGCCAGCACGTGGTCGTCCAGTGGCGTAACGGCGGTACGGATTGCCGGCGCCGGCCCGGTCGCGGCCTGATCATCGGGTTCGGGTGGGGTGGGCATGGTGGCCATGGCGGCGTTTCGCGAAATGCGCGTTCGTAACGGAATGACGGCCAGCTTAGCATGCCGGACGCGGCATGACATGCTGTAAGTGAGGTTATCGCACCATAAAACCGCACGTGACAGCGAAATCTACAAAGCGTAATATATCGTTATATTACGTAGCGCAGAATACGTTACCTTATTTCGTAAAAGGCTCCGCCATGGCGCGCGCAGGCATCCTCTACTCTCACGTGGCCAAGGCCGCCACCGCGCTGGCCGCAGCCGGCACCAATCCCACTGTGGACACCGTGCGCGCCGCGCTGGGCGACACCGGCAGCAAGAGCACCATTGCGCCGCTGTTAAAACGCTGGAAGGCCGAGCACGAGAGCCAGGCCGTGGCAGCCAGTACTGGCCTGCCGGCCGACCTGCTGGAGGCAGTACAGGCCGTGCACCAGCGGCTGGAGGCCGCCGCCCAGATCCAGGTCGAGCAGCTGCGCGCCGAGCACGAACAGGGCCGCCAGACGGCCGCCCAACAGCTGGAGGCGGAACGCGCGGCCGCGGGCCAGTTGCGCGCCGAGCGCGACGCCGTGGCCGCCGAACTGGCCCAGGTGAAGGCGGCGCTGACGCACGAGCGCGACGAGCGGCAGCACGCGGCCGTGACGATCGCGGCGCTGCGTGCCGAGCAGGACGGGCTATCCCAGCGCTTGGCGGACCGCGCCGCCGAGGTCAAGCTGCTGGCCGACCAACTGGCCCACACCCGGCAGCAATTCGAGCACTTCCAGGACAAGGCGGCCGAGCAGCGGGCGAGCGACAAGCAGGCGGCCGACACGCGCGCGGCCGCCCTGGAACGCGAGTTGGCGCAGGCACGGATCCACCTGGGCGAACACCGCGAGGCGCTGGCCACGCTGCGGACTGAGAAGGTCCACCTGCAGGCGCGGCTCGATGAGGCGGTCGCCGCCGGCGCCGCCCACGCGGGCCGGGCATCGCTTCTTGCCGAGCAGCTGGCGTCCGCCAACGAGATGGCCAGCGCCGAGCACATGAACGCGGAGGTGGCGGAGGCGCGCTTCAAGGACGCGGGACAGGAGCTTGCGCAGCGGGAAGCCAGGATTCACATTCTGGAGCAGGACGTGACCAGGCTGCAGGACAGTTTGAGCGCTGCGGCGGCGGCCAAGCCGCCTGCCGGCGGCAAAAAGCGCGGCTGACCGCGGCGCACTGGGTTTTGCGAAAAATCGTAAGCTTCCGATTTTTCATAACCGCCCTTGGATTGGTGGGCCGGTGTCGCGCGTTTCACATGGAACTGCGGGGCGCCATCAGCGGTTCAAAACCTTAGCGTACGAATTTTTCCGAATTCTGTGGCGCCCCCTAGAAGGCTATTCCGAGCAAAAGCAGCGTCAGCCCGGTGAGATAGGGACTATATGGTTCCAATGCGATCAGGTGCGACGCCCAACCGCCGCCGACGCCAAGCAATAGAAGAATGAGTGGGCCGGCGCAGCAAGCCGACGCGCCAAGGGCCGCCAATATGCCTGCGACCAGGGTGCTTTTCGTTCCGATTGGCCATGCCGACTCCTATTGGTTTGATACAAGAATAGAATAAACTCCGCACATATATACGGAGTCAACCAGATGGATGAAAAAATGACGATCGGTCGCCTGGCCGCCGCCGCCGGGGTGAATGTGGAGACGTCAGGTTCTACCAACGCAGCGGGCTGATCGACGAGCCATTGCGTCCGCATGGCGGCTACCGCACCTATGGTGACCGAGATATCCGCAGGATAAGGTTCATCAAGCGGGCACAGCTACTGGGCTTTACGCTGGGCGAAACTTCGAGCTTACTCAGGCTGGAAGGTTCGCTGGCCTGCAGCAGCACGCGCGACCTAGCTGCCAGAAAGCTTGCGATGGTGGAGTCAAAACTAACTGATCTGCAGGCGATGAAAATCGCGCTTGAAGGAATGGTCGCCCAGTGCGACAGCGAGGAGCGCAGCGATGGCTGTCCAATTATTCAGGCGCTGATCGACGACTGACGAGTGCACCAATTTCCCAGATAAATCAATAAGTTACAGCGGAATTTGAGTTTTCTTACACGAATCCCGGCCGACCCTCAAAGCGACGATGTCGGCTTTTCATCGGCTGTCCGATCCGAAGGACGGCAAGACCTACTGGATCATGCAGATACGTGAAGAGACAGCAAAAGGCCGCAAGGAACGAAAAGTTCCGGTGGCACGATGCGTGATGGATGCGCTGGGGGCCTATCGAGAAGCTTTTGGCATGCCCGCCCTGCCCGTTCCTGGTGAATCAGGCGCCCTCATCTTATCGCCACGCACGAGCCGGAGTGCGTCTCTGGCGAGCGGTCGTTTGATCAAAGATGTGGAATCCCGCCGCTTCTTCCAGGCCTGGCGTCCAGTCGGTACCCGCCATGGCCTGTATAACATCGTTAAGGGACGATTGACGGCTGCCGCTGACCATTTGGAAAACGCGGGTAACACTGCCGGCGCCGGGCAATTGCGGCAAGCATCCCCACATTGGTTGCGTCACACGTTTGCGAAAGCGGCGCTGCTCACTGGCCAAGACATCCGCCATGTCGCAGCGTGGCTGGGGCATCGCGATCTTGGAACGACGATGGTCTATACCGAGCAGGAGGCGCTCGACCTGATCCGTGCAACCAATAACGCGGCGCCCGGGTTGTTGGCGGAAGAAACCGGGGTGCGCGCTATCATAACCCTGCAGGGGTTATAACCACGATACGTTTCGCCCGATGCGTCCATACAGACACTGCACTCCACGCAGAGTTCGAGTTCAGGAAATTGGTAACGTGACGAAAAATCGCAAGGTTACTTTTTTAGGATAGACATCTGGCGGAAAAAGTAAAGACGTCTGTTCAGTGCGGCCTAACTTGACTGACGAATGAATACGAAGTGGCTTCCTCAAGGTATGGCTCATTATGGAATTCTGCGCCCCACGAGTTAGATTGCCCCACCTGCCGGCTAGTGAGTCTGGACAGTTCCCGCCTACAATGGCGAATTATGGCGGATTCGTTATGAAAGGAATGTATGGGGAGACGAGGCAAAGAGAATCTGGTTCAGGCCGCAATAATTTCGGCACTGGAAGTGTACTGCAGCGTCCCGGGACGCCCGCAGTTACGGCATTTTTCAACCTACGCCAACCAGCAAGGGGCCAGAATGCGTCAGTACTGTGGGGATATTGTCGGCATGCTGGACGACGCGCAGGCGCTACTTCTTGAGGTCAAAGAGCGTGATTGCCCAGCCAATGTCCTGTGGGAGTTTGATCACGAGCAGTTTTTGGATAACGTGCTGTTCCAGGAACTCGGAGTACCAATTGCCTATGCGTACAATCTAGTTCCACAACTGGAGTACCACTGCATGCCACGGAAGATGAGGTGGCCTGAGGTCACGCTCAGCCAGGTTATGCGCGCCGTACCAAAGGAGTTGCCCGGGCAACGTCCCGCCGTAGACAGTCACGAGTCTTTGCTGGACTGGCTGAACCGTCAAGAGGGTGAAGACGCTGCAGCCAATTTCGGACGCATCCACGGTGCATTGCAGGGCCCCGGAGATCTGCGTAATGGTATTTTGGTTCTGCTGTACGGTGTCTCGCAGAACGTAATCATGCCACTCACGCCCAGCGAATTGAATCAGGTGGTGAAATGGCTCAGTAACAATAGCCGGTTACAACCACAGCATATGGGCAAGTTGCAGACCATCTTGGGAGAGTCCGCGGCGGTCTTCAACACCTTCTCGCAGGCGCGCCCGGCACCCATCGTTTCACCGCCAATTGATGACCAATATGACGATGATTCCTTTGACGGGCCATCGGGGATGTCTTTGTGAAAGCAGTCCTGCGCCCACTCAGGCGCAGCTGCAGCTGACTCACCAGCGACAGCCTGGTGTCGCGATCTGGTGCCATTCCTTAGGGACCGGAATGAGTGTCAGCGGGTTGACTCGTTGAATTACTGAATTTTTACGGCGATTGCTCGGGCGCCTTGCAATTGTCGTCGTCAGCACGCGATCGATCACTTCGGGAGGGGCGCCCGCATTGCGAAGATAGCGAAGCGCGTCTGGTAAGCCGACCAGCGACAGAAGAGCAATCGTTGCAATCAGGCGAGGGATGGCACTAGCTTGACGAACTGTGTCAACCTCTCCCGTCGCCTTCGCGCTGGTTTTGGTGGAAGTACTCGATGACCTCGGAGAGATCCGTGCCTGCGCCACCTTTGATGCCGTTGCCCTGCCCTAGCTCGCCCAATACACGATGCAGGGGAATCAGTTCAATGCCATGCGATTCGATCAGGATCAATTCGTTTTGATCGCGTACTACGGCATGGACCAGGACAAACTTCCACTGAAGCCCTTTCCATGCCAGGTCACGCGCAGCGCACTTCGAACTGGACGTGAACTTCTTCTCGACCCAGGCACCAACCGAAGCCTCTAGCTGCTCCAGTTGCCGAGCCTTCATGCTCGTCTTTGACTTCGCAAAGCCTTCCAATGCTTTCGCCGGCAATGGCGTTATATAGCCAATTGGCCTGAAGCTCGCTTGCACTTCCACGTGCCGCGCTTCCATGCTTTGAGAGCCTTGACGCACACCAAGCAAATCAATCTCACCGACTCCGTGCCTAACCCCGCGAACTGTGAAGAATCCTTTCCGGTTCAACCACTCGTCAACCAATGACTCCGCTAGTAATGCCATGCTGTTCCGAAAATAGGTGGAGGTTAAAGAGGTCTGATGCCGACTGCAGCGGCACGCGGCAAAAGCTGGGCGTACGAATTCGCCGGAACTGCCAGCCAAAAAACATCGCGCGCTCGCGTCAATGCGACATAACCGATACGACCGTTCTCGGTCACGGCGCCACCAAGCATGCTTGCTGCATGCTGTTCGGAAGCGATATAGAGCACTGCGCCGATGCTCTCCCCCTTGACCTGATGCACCGTGTCGACGCGCACCGCATGACGGGGTTCTACTAATGGACTGTCTTCAAGGTCGCGTGTCGTTATCTTTTGCGAAATGTCTCCAAATGTGAAGCCCAGCGCGGCCAAGTCGCCGATTAAAATACGCAGATTTCTCACAAGCAGTGGTTTCCAGACGCTTCGAGCATTCAATTGACTGTGCGGCAGCCCGTTATCGTGATCACATGTAAACAGCCATATTCTTGACTTAACCGCACGGCTCAAAGCAATGTTTGGCTCATCAACAAATTCCCTGAACCTGGGCATCAAGGGGTCGAGAAGCGCGCCAATCACGCCCACACACTCCTTGTAAGCAAGGTGATATTCATTCGCGAGCCGATGATCAACCGCCTTCACGAATTTCTTTACAAGTCCCGCACCGCGATTCAACGTCCCGCCGCGAACGTGGGCAACGAGAGCGGTGGCCCTGCATATCACTGCGATTTCGTCCGCCGCGTACCCTAATGGATGAAGGACTCCCTGAAAGTGATTCAGCACCTGCCGCGGGTCTGCCGGGTCATACGGAACAATGAAGGCTCCGCTATGGGTGGGCAGGGCCATGCGCGCAGCTGCATCATTGCGCCCCGTCAGACTGTTCGCACATGCTACGATGGCCGGCACCGAACGGAAATTCGTGCGCAGCGAGAAATGCTGAACCTCCTGCATTTGAATATACGAACGCAGGTATGCACCGTCGCCGCCGTTGAAGCCGAAAATCGCCTGTGCCGGATCTCCAATCATGGCCACCTGTATGCCGTTGGCCCTCAGAATTCCAAGCACGGCCCAGTCCATGGAGCCGATGTCTTGCGCCTCATCAATGAGCATTTGAGGGTAGCGGCTAACCAGCAATTGCACAAGAAATGGCAATGCTAAGAGGGTGCGATAGGTCCAGTATCGTCCTGTGTCATAGGTGTACGCGCCAGTCCGGCCCAACCGCACGATGGCGGCTTCAGCGATGTACCAGGGAATCTGCTGATTGCCAAAGAGTGCTTGCGGTCCTTGCGCTCCCATGTGAATCTTCAAGTCGGATATCGGGTGCGCGCGACCGCCATGAAGAATGCTGAAAGCTGCTAAAAATGGTTCCTCACCCAACACCAAATAGGGTTTTTCGGCAGACTGCATGACCGATGCCGCATAAGGCAAGAGTACGTATTGTGTGAAGAACGAATCGAAGGTCGCAACTGTGACACGCCCAGTATCCGCTTTCTGAGCGCCCAATCCCTGGCGGAATGTATTCACCGCGACGTTGGAAAATGACAGAAGCGCCACTTTGCAGTGAGTCGGAATTCGCTCCAACGTCGCCAGCACCCGGTCGATCGCGGTTTTCGTCTTTCCACTGCCGGCGCCTGCCACGACCGACATATCGACCAAGGGGGCACCCACAACAGCGTTCTGGTCTTCTATGGACATTGACTTCTCCCGAACGCGTTAGACGGCTTGCAGTGCCGGCTGAGCAACCACGTCCGCTGGCGCCGGCGGAGGCTCCGGTACTTGTATCCAGTCCAACGCTTCCTGAATATACGTTGGGACAACAAACCCAGCTGGGCGGTCCCTCAATTTTTCAGCGAGCTCCTGGGCTAAGGCACCTTTGGAAATCTTGGTGGCGTTCCCTCCCCGTTCAAACATTCCCTGGTAAAGCACACGAGCAGCAGTCGTGTTGTCCTGCTCAGCTGCGACCGCAACTCTCAAGTCCCGCGCGATGTGGGGATGCATTTCTTCCAAGGCGTCTAAGATTAGATTCCGATTCGCTGGCCCTTGGAGGCACAGATCATATTCCAATGTCTTGGCGCCGATGAATGCTTTTCGAAACGGACCGTCTTGCTGCAGAATGGCCTGAGCAGCTGGAGACATATCAGCCACCTGGTTTAGGGTTGGATAGGCGTGCTCACGTGGATCGCGATCGGTAATCGTCGCAACCTTTACCGGCATCGCAGTGCGGCCAAACAGGGGAAGGAAACAATCGAAATTCAACCCTTCTGCGCTAACCATCGAGATTCCGAAATGGCGAAGGTTTATGTTCAGGAAGTCAGCCAGCGCAGGTACCAGCGCTCGTTCCGCAGCTCCTTCGACCAAGATGACAGCCCTTGCAAAGAAAAGATCAGCACGTGTCACATCCAGATAGCGCTTTAGCTTTTTCTTGCGCCGATCATCCAAGCCAGCCTGGTTCACAGAAAATGCAGATAACGTTTGAAAATGCTCACTTAGCCGGATGATGCTGTCCAGTTCTGCAAACGCCGCAAAATGGGGACTATGCGTGGTTACGAAAACCTGTACCTGCTGCCCCCTCGCCCCAGTTTCTGCGTTAAGGTAGGCGAGAAGGATGGACTGCAGCTGTGGATGCAGGTGAGCCTCGGGTTCTTCGACCAGCAAACAGCGATAGACTACCTCTCCGCTTAACGACAACTCGCCCAGAACAGCGGCCATGAAAATCAAGTTGTTGTAGCCCAGGCCATTGCGTTCAATATCGAAGCCGTCTGCCAGAATGGCAAGCCGGGCTGCGACCTTTCCCATATCCAACGGGCTCAAATTCAAGTCAAGCCGTTGAGAGAATACGGCGCCAAGCATTTCGTTGTACCGGCTAGAGATCGCATCCTTCGCGGCGGCAATCGGTTGTGCCGCGCCCAATTGTTGATCGACCAATGCCAAGACATTGTTGCAAGCTGCCATCCCTTCTGGCGTCGCCACACGTTGCAGTAATCGTGCAAGCAGACTCCGTGTACCAGGACGTAACGCCTTGGACGCGTCCCTAAGCGGCGGCAGATATACACTACGGAGTTGTTCAATCATCTCCGTGTTCATGGGCGTTGCTGCTCTATCGCCACAGAGGCGACGGGTCTTAAAGCGTCCGATTTCATCAGGTGCTTCAAAGCGAACGTGGAACTCAGCCTCAAAAGTGCCATTGGGCAGTAAGCGTACCGCCCCCATGAACTGGGCGGCTTGAACGATGTTCAGTCCTCGAAACACGAAGCGAAATGAAATGACCGGCGCAGCGGCGTCGTGGGCATCTTCGATCCCTAGTCGCAGGAATCCGTCGTCCGGACCAGCCAGCAGAGTGCGTAAGGCATCGACCACCGTGGACTTTCCAATATTGTTCTCTCCAAGCAGAATATTTAGCCCAGGTGTGAACGACAACGTCAATTGTTTGACTTTTCGGAAATTGTTTATATCAAGGGTCGCGAGGTGCATTGCCTACCGCCATCAAGGGAGTATCGAAGATTCGATGTGCCACAGGAGGGCGTATTCCCACCGCCCGCAGCAACATTGATCGAGAAGAATGTTGCCACGAAATTTGCGTTAACGCAAAGACAAGCATTTGAAGGATCAGGGCAACCTTGTGCGATGGCGATCGCGAGTTCGGCTCACCATTCGCCTCTACAGTGATGAATCTACATCAATGTTCTAAAACACCAAAGACAGCCGGAATGCACCGAGAACTAGGCTTGAAACGAAAATATCGACAGCCGTAATGCATCGCCGCCTTGCGTATGTTGACCAGTCGCCTACGATGGGCTTCATGGCAGTAATGACAATCTCAGTTTAGGGGCCGCCATGAAACAGATCATTGCAATCATCCCGCCGCATCGACTTGACGAAGTCGAGTCCGCGCTGCACCGCCTCGACCATTTTCCGGGATTCACACTACTAAGGACCCATGGTCACCCCCGCGGAATGGGGCCCCGTCACGAATTCTCCGAAACATGGCACCCTGACGGCATCAGCCAAGCGGTTCTGTTGGTCTTTTGCGCGGACAATCAGGCGGAGGAAATCGCGGAGACCGTCCTGGCGAGCGCGCACACCGGTAACCGACACGATGGATTGATCGCCATATCGGAGGTTGCCAGTGTCGTCCGCATTCGCAACGGCCAACGGGACGATGCGGCCGTCTGACTGCACGGAACTCGCAACAGGCTGCGACCTGGGCGCAACTGACTCTGCATGCTCGAACGAGCTAGGCGCTATGCGAAGCATGATCCATGCTTGGTCCAGGCCGGACGGGTGCAAACCACGCATCACGGTTTGCGGCGAGCCCCACCCTTCGATCTGACGCGCGATCGGGCCGCAATGCGCCGCCCGGGGCGCGGCTTTCTTGTGTTGCGGTGTTGGTGTCGATAGCGCCACTGCAGCCATCCAAAAAACAGCAAGAGTGCCGCAATGGCAGCGAAAGCCACAGCAAACGACACCGTATAAAGCTGAGTTTCCACCGCCGCATCACGCATAGTCCCTCACCGAAACAGATGGCACTTAGGGCCGCGCACCCCGCGCGATTCACGCCATCGGCATGGGGGCCAGCAACATATCCGAGCGTTTCGCATTAGTCGATCAAATCCAACGCTGTGATGGTCAATTGGCCGTGTACCTTCTTCACGGTGAATCGGACCTTATCCCCCTTCTGCACCTTGTCCAACAAGGACGGGACGATGACGGGGAAATGCAGCGTCGTCGCGATAGATCCCTTCTGGGTAAGTTGCCGCTGTTCAATCGTTACTTTGCTACTTTTCCGGTCGATGGCCTTGATTTCGCCATCACTGGCATTGGGTGCTTGCCCATGCTGTGGATGGTGGTGGTCACTTTCCTGCGCCGTCGCGCCCCCTGCCATTCCATAGGCCAGGACCATGACCAGCACCCTAAATGTGACAATGCATGCCCGCATACCGGCTCCGCCTCCCTGTTGCGCTCCGACAGCCCTTTCAATAGTACTCCACCACGATGCCCAGCGCGTGAAGGCGCACTGCTGGCAAGGACGACCGCCCTGTCGCTGGATTCTCCCTACGTGCCTGGCCATGCGTTCATCCTTGCGATACGCGAGTTCGGGGCAACTTGTGCATTGCCTAATCTGAATTCAGTTCAATGCTTGAACTGGCCGCGCCTAAGCTGGGACTTCGACTATAATCGGCGCATGATGAAGCTCCTGATCCGATTTCTCATCACATTGCTGCTTTTTCAGGCGACATGGTCGGTGGCGTCCCCATATTGCCAGCACGAACGGGACAGTGATCCGCACCATGTGGGTCACCATGCCCATCGACATCTTCCATTATCCGGCATGCAAGATGATACGGGTGCCAGCAATGGCGCGTGGGACAGCGACTGTACCATGTGTCACAGCCCACTATCTTCCATGACTTGTCAAGATCCGGCCGTCATGCCTTCCGTTTCCGCGCGAGTTCATCCCGAAGCGACCGCCTTGATCATTCAATCCCACCCGCCGGATACCCCATTTCGTCCTTCCTGGATCTGTTGCCTGCCTTAGCCCAACAAAGGCCTGCGCGTCGTCGCAGACGGAATTGACCAGTTTAGGAGTAGCAAATGGTACAACCGACAAAGCTCGCCCTTGAGCTACCGCTCATCCTTCCGGATGTGGAAGACTCCGCCGATCAATGCGTTGGTCGACTCATTGAAGCACTGAGCGGGCGCCCGGGCATTGAGCATGCCCATATCAAGAAATCCCCCGATCACCAGTTGCAACTGTGTGTCCATTACGACCCGGGTGTCATCAGTCTACCCCGCCTGCGTGAAATCGCCCATGCCACCGGTGCGCAAATCAGTGAGACCTACGGCCATTTCCTCGCTCGGATCGAATCTACGCATACGCGGCGCGCACGGCAACTGTCTGCTGACCTGCGCAAGCTTCCTGGCGTCGTCGAAGCCGAGGTTTCTCCAATAGGTACGATCCGGATCGAGTTTCTGCGCCAGCAGTGGTCGCCAGCCAACCTGCGCGAAGCCATAGCAAGCGTCATTGGCGTCGATGCGCAGCGCCTTGACGTGGGCCCGCACTCGTCCACGCAGCAGGCTGCCGCCGCCAGTGCGCCAACTGGTGAGGTAGGGCATCCGCCCTCCCCTGCAGCCCGGCACGCCGGGGACACCGCGCATGGGGGCCATGCCCATGCACACGATGAGGAGCAAACGCATGGCCGCGACGAAGAACATAAGCATGAGCACGGTGGCATCTTCGGCACACACACTGAACTCATCTTCGCTTGCCTGGCAGGGGGACTGGTGCTCATTGGCTGGCTGCTCGACAAGTATCTGGCGGCGGCGCCTTGGTTGCCAACCACCCTGTATGTGGCGGCCTACTTCTTCGGCGGCTACTTCACGACAGTGGAGGCGCTGGAAAACCTGCGCCAACGCCGCTTTGAGATCGATACCCTGATGCTGGTGGCCGCAATTGGCGCCGCCGCACTGGGCGAGTGGGCCGAAGGCGCGTTGCTGCTCTTCTTGTTTAGCCTGGGACACGCGCTGGAACACTTCGCCATGGGCCGTGCACGCAAGGCTATCGAGGCGCTCGCCGAACTCGCCCCCGAGACGGCACACCTCAAGCGCGACGACGTGGTGGAGGACGTTTCCGTTAAAGCGCTTCAACCAGGGGACATCGTGGTCGTTAAACCCAATGAGCGTCTGCCGGCGGACGGTGTGGTGGTCGCGGGTTCCTCCAGTGTCAATCAGGCGCCCGTAACCGGCGAAAGCGTCCCCGTCGATAAGCAGGCGATTGGCGAACCATCATTGGGAGAAATGGCGTTCGAGCACGTGCCGGCGGCCCACCGTGTGTTCACCGGCACCATCAACGGAGCCGGGGCTTTGGAAGTCAAGGTTGCACGCCTGGCCAGCGAATCCACCATGGCCAGGGTCGTGAAAATGGTTACCGAAGCCGAAGCGCAACGTTCGCCAACCCAGCAATTGACCGACAAGTTCGAGCGGATCTTTGTTCCCGCCGTCTTGTGCCTCGTCATCGTCCTCATGGGCGCATGTCTGGTGGTCAATGAACCCTTCGCGGCCAGTTTCTATCGCGCCATGGCCGTTCTGGTTGCAGCCAGCCCCTGCGCGCTCGCCATTTCAGTGCCCAGCGCGGTCTTGTCGGGCATTGCTCGAGCCGGCCGTGGAGGCGTACTGATTAAAGGCGGTGCCCCACTAGAGAATCTCGGCACGCTAACCGCTATTGCATTTGATAAGACCGGCACCCTTACTGTCGGCAAACCCGTCATGACGGACCTGGTACCGGCTGCCGGCGTAGCGCCCGATGAGTTGCTGGCAACCCTCATTGCCATCGAGTCGCACAGCGACCACCCGCTGGCTGCTGCCGTGGTCGAGGCGGCCCGCCAGCAAATCACCCCCGGTCGGCAAATCCCTCAAGCGACCGACGTCACCAGCATTACTGGCCGTGGCGTTCAGGGTATGGTCAACGGCGAAAAGGTCTACGTCGCCAAACCTGTGCTCTTCACAGAGGTCGACGACCTGTCGTTAAGTCATGAACTCTCGCAGGCCAATGAAAAGCTGGTCCAAGGCGGCCGCACGACCATGATCGCCAGCAGCGGCAACCGCTTACTCGGTGTGGTCGGACTCATGGATAAACCCCGAGATGTGGTTCCGGCGGTCATGGCCCAACTACGGCAACTCCAGGTGACCCGACTCATCATGATCTCCGGCGACAACCAGCAGGTGGCCAACGCTGTTGCGCAGGCTGTCGGCTTGACCGAGGCGCGCGGCGATCTCATGCCGGAGGACAAGGTAGAGGTGATCAAGTCGCTGCGCGAGCAGGACGGCAAAGTGGCGATGGTAGGTGATGGGGTCAATGATGCACCGGCCATGGCCAATGCCACGGTGGGCATTGCCATGGGGGCCGCCGGTTCTGACGTAGCACTGGAAGCGGCCGATGTGGCTCTAATGGCCGATGACTTAACGCAACTGCCTTTCGCGGTCGGCCTCTCGCGCAGCACCAGTCGCATCATTAAACAGAACCTCTGGGTGAGCCTGGGTGTGGTCGCAGTCTTGATCCCTGCCACGATCTTTGGCTTGAACATCGGCACCGCAGTGCTATTCCACGAAGGCTCGACGCTCGTCGTCGTGTTCAATGCCTTACGCCTGCTCGCCTATCAGCTTCCGGCGTTGCACAACGCGACGCCATCGCCGGCGCCATTGGCCGTTGCGTCGAAGACTTAAAACTAACTTACGGCCCAGCAAGACTGCTGGGCTGTGCTATACTTTCGCGCATGGCCCGAAAGTTCATCATCCTGCTTATGACGTTTGTCGCACTCCAGTTCACCTGGACTGCGGTCAGCGCCTATTGCGGTCATGAGACTGGACGCGCGGCACAACACTTCGGTCACCACCAACACGCAGAAAGTGCTGACGAGCTGGCAACGACCGCTAAGGACAACTCCTCTTCGCTGACCAAGAAACTGACGCCGCATGCGGATTGCGCATCGTGTTCCCATGCCAATGTTGCACTGGCTGGGCTGGAGCCTGCGGTGTCGCATCCATTGGCCAACAAATGCACTCCGTGCCTGCCTGTGCCTGCTTTGGCATCGGCCTACACAGCCCCGCCAGAGCGCCCTCAGTGGCACTCCGCTGTCTAAACCCAGCGGCGTAATCTATTCTCAATCCTGATTTTTATGCAGTGTGATAGTGCTTAGGCACTAGTGCGCGCGCCGCTGGATTTTCTTCGACCTATTTTCGGAGCTAAATTCCATGCAACCTAGAATTCTCTTTCTGGGCGCTGCGGCCATGATTGGCCCGTGGCTTCCCATTCAAGCGGCAGAGCCTGGCGCACCATATCCGCTCGCCAGTAACACCGTCATCGCGGCGCAGAGCGCGCCCATGCAGGAAGCGTTTCCGCTCACGCTCGACAAGGCAATTGAACTGGCGCTTGGTGCCAATCCAGACCTACGTGCTGCGGCGCAAAGCATCGCCATTGCCGATGGCGCGCGCCAGCAGGCTGGGTTGTGGCGCAACCCTGAACTCGCCGTTACCCGGGAGGGGACGCAACGCGCCAACCGCACGCAAACCATTCAGATCAGTCAACCGCTCGAACTTGGTGGCAAGCGTGCTGCCCGTATCGCGGTGGCCGATCTTGATCGCTCGCTTGCCATCGGCGACGTCCAGGTAAAGACCGCAGAACTACGCTCAGACGTGGCGGCGGCTTACTTCGAGGCACTCGCCGCGCAGGAGCGTGCAGAGCTGGCGCGAAACTCCCTCGATCTCGCGCAGAAAGCCAGTGCCGCCGCCAAACGCAGGGTCACCGCCGGTAAGATTTCCCCAGTAGAGGAAACACGCTCGAATGTCGCGGCAGCATCTGCGCGACTGGAACTCGTCCAGGCCGATGCCAACCTGATGACCGCACGGCGCCAGTTGGCTGCCATGTGGGGGAGTACCGCGCCTGTTACGCAGCGGCTGTCGGTACCTGAAAGCGATCTGCACGCGCTGCCGTCACTGGACCAATTGCTGGCCCAGCTCGGCACGTCACCACAGCTGCAGCGCGCGCAGGGGGCGATCAAGCGCGATGAGGCACAGGTGCAGTATGAAAAGACGCAGCGAATTCCCGACGTTTCGGTCGTCTTCGGCAACAAGAAAGACTACGAACAAGGTCGCTCGCAGACGGTCATCGGCCTGTCGGTTCCGCTTCCCCTGTTCAATCGCAACCAGGGCAATCTGCTGTCCGCGCTGCGCCGGGTCGACCAGGCCAAGGCACAACTCGAAGCCGATCGACTGCGCTTGAATCTCGCGGTATCGGATGCCTATCAACGCACGCAGGTATCCCAAGCGCAGGTAGAGACCATGCGCCAAGAAATCCTGCCCGCCGCACAAAGTGCGCTCGATGCCGCGGTGACCGGCTTTGAACTAGGCAAATTCAATTTCCTCGATGTGCTTGATGCACAGCGCACCGTGGTGCAGACCCGTGCGCAATATCTCAGCGCCCTCTCAGACCGGTATCGGGCCATGGCAGACATCCAACGCTATGTCACGCTGCCTGACGTTATCCAGGCGCCTCATACCGACAGGAACACGAAATGAAATTCAACATCGACAAAAAATCTCAAAAGCCCATCCTGGGCGTCATTTTGGCAGGGACGCTGCTGGGCGCCGCCATTCTTTTCTGGAACAAGGGCGGCAGTGGAAAAGAGCAAGCCAAACCTGTCGCGGCGGCGAATGCCGAGCATGGCAAGCACGAAGGCAAGAACGAAGAAGACCATAAGGAAGAGGAAGGCCTGGTGCCAATGACCGAAGCACAGATCAAGTCTGCCGGCATCACGCTTGCCAAGGCGGGCTCGGCCACGCTCGGCACCATTGATCAGTTGCCGGGCGAAGTTAAATTCAACGAAGACCGTACGGCCCACGTCGTGCCGCGCATTGCAGGCGTCGCCGAATCCGTCCAGGCCGACCTCGGGCAGCGCGTCAAGAAGGGCCAGGTACTGGCCATCATCGCCAGTCCAGAGCTGGCCGAAATGCGCAGTGCCCACTTGGCGGCGCAAAAGCGCCTGGCCCTGGCGCAACTGACTGCAGAACGCGAGAAGAAGCTGTGGCAAGACAAGATCTCCGCCGAGCAGGACTACCTGCAGGCCCGCCAAGCCTTCCAGGAGGCAGAGATCCAGGCCCAGAACGCCAAGTCCAAACTGACCGCGATCGGCGCCGACGTTAGTGATGGCGCGCTGAACCGCTATGTAATCCGCGCGCCATTTGACGGTGTCGTGGTCGAGAAGCACATCACCCAGGGTGAAGCGATCAAGGAGGACACCAATGTATTCCTACTGTCCGACCTGTCGACCGTCTGGGTTGAAGTAGTCGTAGCGGCCAAAGACATCGAGGCAGTGCGCGTCGGGTCGAACGTCGAAATCAAGTCCAGCAGCACCAGTTCTTCGGCAACCGGCAAGGTCAGCTATGTTGGCAACCTGCTCGGGGAGCAGACGCGTACTGCGAAGGCGCGCGTTGTTATTGACAACCCCAATATGGCCTGGCGTCCCGGTTTGTTTGTGAATATCGCTTTGGTGCGTGGCAAGACGGAAGTGCCGGTTGCAGTGGTGTCCGATGCCATCCAGACCCTGGAAGGCCGTACGGTCGTCTTCACCAAAGTTGCAGAGGGCTTCCAAGCCAAGGAAGTGCGCACCGGCCGCAGTGAAGGCGGCATGGTGGAGATCGTCGAGGGCCTGGCACCTGGTTCGTCCTACGTCGCGACTGGCAGTTACGTCGTGAAGGCTGAGCAAGGCAAGGGTAGCGCCGAGCACGGGCATTAATCGGGAGCCAGAACATGTTTGAACGCATCATACAATTCGCCATCCAGCATCGATGGCTGGTCATGCTCGCCGTGCTTGGCATGGCGGCCGTGGGCCTCTATAACTATCAGCGCTTGCCGATCGACGCCGTCCCGGACATCACCAATGTTCAGGTGCAAATCAATACTTCCGCGGCCGGCTATTCGCCCTTGGAGGTCGAGCAGCGCGTGACCTTCCCGCTCGAGACTGTCATGTCCGGGCTGCCGAACCTGGAGCAGACGCGTTCGCTGTCGCGCTACGGTTTGTCGCAAGTGACCGTCATTTTCAAAGACGGCACCGACATCTACTTTGCCCGCCAGCTGGTCAATCAGCGCATTCAAGAGGCAAAGGAAAACCTGCCGACCGGCGTCGTGCCCATGATGGGGCCGATCTCCACCGGCCTGGGCGAAATCTACCTGTGGACGGTCGAAAGTGATCCGGGCGCCAAAAAAGCTGACGGCTCACTGTACACACCGACCGACTTGCGCGAAATCCAGGACTGGATCATTAAGCCGCAACTGCGCCAGGTGCCTGGTGTGACGGAGATTAACTCGATTGGCGGCTACTCCAAGGAGTACCACATCACCCCGGACCCGACCAAGCTCAGTGCTTATGGCTTGACGCTGAAGGAAGTCGTTGCCGCCATTGAACGCAACAACGACAACGTGGGTGCCGGCTACATCGAACGCCGCGGCGAGCAATTCTTGATCCGTGCGCCAGGCCAAGTGCGCTCACTGGACGACATTCGAAACACGATTCTGCACACCGTGCAGGGTGTCCCGATCAAGGTGCGCGATGTGGCACAGGTTGAGCTCGGTCGCGAGCTACGCACTGGCGCGGCCACTGAAAACGGCCGTGAAGTGGTGCTCGGCACCGTCTTCATGCTGATTGGCGAGAACAGCCGTGTGGTTGCGCAAGCCGTCAGCAAGAAGATGATTGAAGTCAACAAGACTTTGCCTGCCGGCGTCAAGGCCGTGCCGGTCTACGATCGCACGGTGCTGGTCGATAAGGCCATCAACACGGTCAAGAAGAACCTGTTGGAAGGCGCGATTCTGGTGATCGTGATCCTGTTCCTCTTCCTGGGTAACATCCGGGCGGCGATCATCACCGCGATGGTGATTCCGCTCTCCATGCTCTTCACCTTCACCGGTATGGTGCAGTACAAGGTGAGCGCGAACCTCATGAGTTTGGGCGCACTGGACTTCGGCATCATTATTGACGGTGCTGTCGTGATCGTCGAGAACTGCGTGCGCCGACTGGCCCATACGCAGGAGCACTTTAAGCGTCAATTGACCCTGCAGGAACGCTTCCATGAAGTCTTTGAGGCGGCCAAGGAGTCGCGGCGCCCCCTGCTGTTCGGCCAGTTGATCATCATGGTGGTGTACTTGCCGATCTTTGCCCTGTCCGGTGTCGAGGGCAAAATGTTTCATCCGATGGCGTTCGCCGTCGTCGCTGCCTTGATCGGCGCGATGATCCTGTCGTTGACCTTCGTGCCGGCAGCAGTGGCCTTGTTCATCGGCGACCGCATCGCGGAGAAGGAAAACCGCCTGATGGGCATGGCACGTCGTGCGTACGAGCCGATGTTGAACTATGTTCTGAAAAACGCCTCGTTGGTGATCACCTCCGCAGTAGTACTGATTGCCTTGTCCGGCCTGCTGGCGACCCGTATGGGCAGTGAATTCGTGCCGAGCCTGAACGAAGGCGATATTGCTCTGCAAG
Source organism: Massilia sp. SR12 (assembly GCA_046523935.1). Lineage (GTDB taxonomy): Bacteria > Pseudomonadota > Gammaproteobacteria > Burkholderiales > Burkholderiaceae_D > Rugamonas. Next base: position 1,122,451 of record CP159586.1, read on the forward strand.
CCCTGCGTATTCCTGGCACCAGCTTGAGTCAGTCGCTGGAAATGCAAAAGAAGCTCGAGGCGGGGCTCAAAGCCAAGTTCCCGGAAGTTGACCGCCTGTTCGCGCGCACCGGTACCGCCGAAATTGCCTCCGACCCGATGCCGCCGAACATTTCCGATGGCTACATCATGCTCAAACCCGAGTCCGACTGGCCAAAGCCCAAACGTAGCCGCGCGGAGCTGATCGAGGCTATCCAGGAAGAGGCTGAAAAGTACGCTGGCAACTCATATGAATTCTCGCAGCCAATCCAGTTGCGATTCAATGAACTCATTTCTGGGGTGCGTAGCGATGTCGCTGTCAAAATCTACGGCGATGACATGGACGTGCTGACCAAAACAGGCCAGCAGATTGCCCAGGCCATGCAACAGGTTTCTGGTGCCGCCGAGGTGAAAGTCGAGCAAACGGATGGGCTGCCAATGTTGACCGTGCAGATTGACCGTGAAAAGACCGCGCGCTATGGCTTGAACATTGGCGACGTGCAGGAAGCACTGTCCATTGCCACGGGCGGCCGCCAGGCAGGCATCATGTTCGAGGGCGACCGTCGCTTTGACGTCATCGTGCGCCTGCCAGAGACACTGCGTAGCGACATCGACGCGTTGGGTCGCCTGCCAATTCCAGTGCCAGGCCAGTCCGCAGGCGGATCGTCGTTCATTCCGCTGGCCGAGGTGGCCACCCTGCAATTTGCACCCGGCCCGAACCAGATCAGCCGAGAGAACGGCAAGCGCCGCGTGGTGGTCAGCGCCAATGTGCGCGGCCGCGACATCGGTAGTTTCGTCCGCGAGGCGGAAAGTGCCATCGCATCCGGCGTCAAAATTCCGTCCGGCTATTGGATCAGTTGGGGAGGCACCTTTGAACAGTTGCAGTCGGCCACGACTCGTCTGAAGGTGGTCGTTCCGCTGGCCCTGTTCTTGGTGTTCACCCTGTTGTTCGTCATGTTCAACAATGTCAAGGATGGCCTCCTGGTCTTCACTGGCATACCGTTTGCACTGACCGGCGGCATCGTAGCGCTTTGGATGCGAGGCATCCCCCTGTCGATCTCGGCAGCTGTCGGGTTCATTGCCTTGTCCGGGGTGGCCGTGCTCAATGGCCTGGTGATGATCTCTTACATCCGCTCGTTGCGGGAAGCTGGTTCCACGCTCGATTCCGCGATCAATGTGGGGGCGCTGACCAGGCTACGCCCGGTGCTGATGACGGCACTGGTCGCGTCGCTAGGGTTTGTGCCGATGGCGTTGGCCACGGGTACGGGTGCGGAGGTTCAGCGTCCATTGGCAACCGTGGTCATTGGCGGGATTCTCTCGTCGACGGCCCTGACGTTGCTGGTCCTTCCGGTGCTTTATCGCCTGATGCACCGCAAGGATGAGGACGAGCCGATCGAGTCGCCTGCGCCAGTCGTAGCGCACTGAGCGACGTGATGCGTTGAAGACCTGACGGGAACTCAAGGAGTGTCCTTTGGAACCGACACGAACCTCACACCGCGGGGCCTGGCCAGCGCGCACAGTCGCGCTAGCCGGGGCTGCGTTTAACCTGGCAGCATTCGCTGCTAGCGCCATGGTTGGATTACGTTTGGATAACTTGACGTTGCTAGCCGGATCCGCCCATCCCCTGGCGAGCATTGGCCTGCGCGGCATGGCAGGACTGCGTGGGCAACCAAATCAGTCCGCCACTGCAGGTCGCAGCAAGCCCGAGCTATGGTTTTGCCTGGGCTTGCTCGCTTGTAGCTGCGCGCCATTGCTCGGCTATCTCGCAACCAGCGGCGCGCACAACCTGTTCCGCACGCGCGCCGGCGACGTACTGCCACTGTTCTCTGTTGCGCTGGTACTGTTCACGGCAGCGGGCATCACACTGCTCAGCGCAAGCCGCAAGGCGGAGGCGGACGCCGACAGGAGGACGGATGCACTGCTCGGCTTGGCTTCGGCATGCGTCTGCCTGGTGGCTGCGCTTGCCGCGTCGAAGAGCCCGATGTGGATGCAGGATGGCATCTCAGCCATGCTCGTGATGGGGACCTGGGAAGCCCGTATTCTTCTTTGGGCGTTGAAAAATATGTTTAGTCCATGACCCGCACGCTGCGCCGTTTTACATAGACGGCGCAGCCTTTTCTTATTGCCGATTTGCACGACCACGTCCGCGATCCTCACTTGAGCGATCCGCGCTGGCGGCGTTCGTCCTGACGTTTGGTCCGCAGCAAATCGATGCACAAAATTGTCGCCTGAATCAGGCGACTTCACGCGGCCTCAACGCCGCATTAACCGAACCTTTGCAACGCCGCAGTTCTTGTGCTGCGCACCAATCGAGTATGCATGTCGTGACTCTTCTTAAATCCTTGCGCATACGCGCATATTTCCTCCCTTTCATTGCCGCGGCAGTGCTGGTGGCGGTGTTTAACGTCCCTTTCTGGGAGCGTTTTGTTCTGGCCACCGGTGGCGAACAGATCGGCAAGCTGCCGCTCCTGGCATGTACTTTCCTGATGCTGACACTGGCCTTTGGCGCGGCCCTCAGCGTACTCAACGCACCAAGGATCATGAAGCCGGTCTTGGTTCTGCTCTTCATGATGAGCGCGGTAGTGAGTTATTTCATGAACGAGTACGGGATACAGATTGACAAATCGATGGTGCAGAACGTCGTCGAGACCGATCCTGGCGAAGCATGGGAACTCCTCAACTGGCGGATGCTGGTGACCGTCGCACTATTCGGTGTACTGCCCTCGGCCCTGCTTGCGCGCACGCAAATCCAATACGATGCCCCGGCTCGCCACATCGCCACCACCGCGCTGGTAATCGCCGCAGCGACGGCGTTGGCCTTAGTAATCCTGTTTGTCTTCTTCAAGAGCTATGCGCCGGCGGTTCGAGGCCATCGCGAGCTGCGGTTTTTGCTGACACCAACGAACTACATCCAGGCGGTGAACGGCTATGTCCGCCAGCGCCTTAGCAAACCAAGCGTGATTGCTCCCCTGGGAAGGGACGCGTCCAAGGGGCCGGTATGGCGTGAAGGCAAGCAACGTGCGATCACCGTCATCGTCGTCGGGGAAACCGCCCGCGCCATGAATTTTTCGTTGAACGGTTACCCGCGTATCACCAATCCCCTGCTTTCGCAACGGCGCGACTTGATCAACTTCACGGATGTCGCCTCATGCGGCACCGCGACAGCTGTCTCCTTGCCATGCCTATTTTCCGTCATGGACCGCGAGGATTTTAACGACAGCCGTGCAAGATCGCAGGAAGGCCTATTGGACGTACTAAAGCACGCTGGGCTGGACGTGGTCTGGCGGAACAACAATTCCGGTTGCAAGGGCGCCTGCGACCGGGTCACGTATCAAGACTTGTCCAAGCCATCAGGCGATAGCAAGTACTGCACTAACGACGAATGCTACGACGAACGTTTACTGGAGGATTTACCTGAGCTGGTACGCAGCACCAAGAAGGACATGGTCATCGTGCTCCATCAGAAAGGAAGCCATGGCCCTGCCTACTGGAAGCGTTACCCACCAGATTTCGAACAGTTCGCGCCGGTGTGCAAAACCAACGCGCTCGAACAGTGTACCCGGGAGCAAATCGCCGCCACTTATGACAACACCATTCTCTATACCGACTATTTTCTGGACAAGACGATCAGCTTACTGGAACGGATCGCACGTGAGGACGGTGCCGCAACATCGATGCTCTACGTCTCTGACCACGGCGAATCTCTAGGCGAAAAGAACATGTACCTCCACGGGGCGCCTTACCTCATTTCCCCGCCGGAGCAACGTAAAGTTCCCATGCTGATGTGGTTCTCGTCGGACTTTGAGAAACGCTTTAAGGTTAGCCGCACATGCCTGTCGCTGCGAGCGAAACAGCCGTTGAGTCATGACAACGTATTTCACTCTGTACTCGGGATGCTGCACATTTCTACGGTGGCACGCAATCCACGACTCGACATCTTCAATGCGTGCAGGAGCTAGCCATGCACAAACCAACGACTGTGACCACCATACTTGTACCGCCCCAGGCTCTGACCTGGGCCACTGGTGGGCTGCTGCTTTCAGCGGGATTCCTCCTGTGGCTCGGCACGCTGACTGACATCGACCTCAGGCTCGCCGACTATTTTTTTGATGCGGCCACCCAGCGCTTTCCCTGGCGCGACGCCTGGCTCACGGAGACCCTGGGGCACCGCTATGCCAAGATCGCGTTGACGGTTCTGGCCGTCGTTGCCATTGGCGTCAGTCTGGGTGACGTCATCTTTCGCCGGAGCTACCTTCCTCCGTGGTGGCGCCTGCGCTTACGCATAGTCGCCGCGAGCGCAGTATTAACGCCCTTAACGATCTCCTTGCTCAAGCGCGCCAGCGATTCGCATTGCCCATGGGACTTGGCGCGCTATGGGGGAAGCCAACCCTATCTGCGTATTCTTGACCATGTCCCCGCATGGATAGACGCGGGAAATTGCCTGCCCGGCGGCCATGCATCGACCGCCCTGTGGCTGGTGGCGGTCTGTGTGGTGTGGCTGCCGGGGCATCCCCGCATGGCGGCACTGGCAGGCGTGAGCGCCTTGCTGCTCGGCGCAGCATTGGGTTGGGTACAACAAATGCGCGGCGCCCATTTCCTTACACATACGCTGTGGTCACTCTGGATCTCGGTAGCCGTGGTGGTTGGTGTGTTGTGCCTGCAAGCGTACGTTGCTCGCAACCAGGGCCGACGCTTGCTACGCCCGCCGCCCAATGACCCGTTGGCGACGTGAGCAACGTGACGCCATCTGCGCTGCCCAAAGTGTGCGGCAATCCAATGAGTCACCAAGTCTCCCTAGCGCCGGATCGCATCCCGCGCTGGGACTCCCCCCTTCCTTTTCAAACCGACATTGACATGCACCCCATCAGTGAATTCAAAAGCAAAAGCGGCCTCAAGCGTATTTTCAGCGCCTTTTTCTACTCCCTCGACGGCCTGAAATGTGCTTGGCGCCAAGAACACGCCTTTCGGCAAGAGCTCTTTCTCCTTGCGGCCGGCAGCGCCGGCGCGATGATACTGCCGTTATCTTCCCTGGAACGCCTGGCGCTCATCGCCCCGCTCGTTCTCGTGTTGATGGTTGAACTGGTCAATTCTGCAATCGAGTCCGTGGTGGATCGAGTTTCTTTGGAGCGCCACCCGTTATCGAAGAATGCCAAAGATCTGGGCAGCGCTGCGGTGCTGCTCGCCATGGCGCTTGCACTCATCACATGGGGTGTTGTGCTGACTCGTCATTACCTTTGATCCCCCAACGACCACGTGCCGCCAGCGATAGGCGGCACGGTAGCGGCCATAATTGCAACCGTGCCGTCACGGCCCAGGGCCTCCGTTAGCGCCGACGCTTTCTCCGCTTATGGGGATCGTCCCGCTTGGGCCGCTGCTGTTCTTTGGGCCCCTTGCGGTCTTGGTACCGTAACCAGAGTACGAACAGGAAGATAGAAGCGGAGATTCCTAAGGACACCACCAACAACCACTGGTGCACCGGGTCAGTCAAATCCAGGCGACGTGGCATGCCCTATCCCTCCCCTACGCCGCCGGTAAACGGCACGACAATCGGGTGATGCACGTGCTGACGTCCACGGCGCGCGATGCCAGAAGCCACCGCTCCGACCGTGAGTCGATGTACGGCACGCTCAGCCTGCGACATTCTTGAACACCGATTCAAGTTCTTTGTATTCATCCTGTACCTTCTGCAAAAGAAGTTGGTGTTTAATGGCCTGGGTCGTGAAGGCTGCCACTTCCGCATCCACCTCCACCGTATTGCCATCCACCGACGATTGGTAAGGAACGCGGTAAAGCAAGGCGGTGGCGAGCGGGTTGTCGGCCTGCGGCGGGTGCATCTTGGCCTGAAGGTTTGTGCTACTTCCCCCGGAGTTCATGGCTAGGGCCAACGCCTGGCGAAAGTCGATGTCGCGCGCTTTGTAATTTGGCGTGTCGGCGTTGGCAATGTTGGAGGCCAAGACAGTCAAGCGTTGCTCGGAGACTCGTAGCGCCTGCTCAAAGAAGTCCTCCTTGCTATTGAACGTCGTGATCCCCGATCCTTCAATTTTGATTTTCATAGTCTTCTCCCATGAGGAAGTCATTTCTGTCAAACGTCATTCGCGCTACAAGTCGCTAAGCGCAGGTTTTGTGTTCTGTTGGCGCAGGTGACTTCGACGTAACCACCATGGATAAATCCACCATAGTGCGGCAACGCCGAATGCGGCTACACCGCCAATCGCTCCCCCGAGGGAATGCCCCACCACCTCGGCGGTGACCAACGTTGCGCAGAGGATCAGCGCGAGCGACAGGAAGATGGCGCCCGCGATCATCAGGCGGCTGGCTTGGTTCTTGAACGCGCCACGGTCCCTAAGGGGCCGCAGTACGCGGTGTTGCACGGCCGGCGCGATCAACAGCACAAGGCTCGACAGCGAGCAAAGGAAGGTGGCCATGTACATCCATTTTTCGATGGTAACAATCCCCTGAAACCCCGAATTGAATGGCAGCGTGATCAAAAAACCGGTGAGTAACTGGGCCGCCAGCAGCAGGATGCGCAGTTCGTTGAGCATTTCGGTCATGTCCGACTCATCATGCGCCACGACAATGGTGCGTGCGGTGTCGGCATTGCGTTCATCGCGCTGCTCAGCGTGTGGCATCATTTGCAGCTCCGGTACCATCGGCATTCACACGAGGTCCATAGGTATGGCTTTGTGCATCGGGACACGGCACCCGTTCGACCTGCACCGTGCTATGGTGAATATCAAATCGCTCGGCCAGCATGACCCGGATGCGCAGTAGCAAAGCCTCCTGCTCGGTGCCGACAACATCGGCAACCACGTGCGTCGTCAAGCTAGGCTTCCCGCTGCTGATGGACCAAACGTGAAGCTCATGCACGTCCTGCACCCCGTCTACACCACGGATGGCAAGGACCACGTCTTCGATATTCATGCCCTCTGGGACGCCCTCCAGCAGCACGTTCATGCTTGCTTTGAGCAGCATCCAGGTTCTGGGCAGCACCCACAAGCCGATCAAGACGGCGATGACTGAATCAACCCAGGCTAACTGGGTGACCCGGATGATGATCGCTGCCGCAATGACGCCAATCGATCCCAGCATGTCGCTCCACACCTCGAGGTAGGCCCCTTTGATGTTCAGACTGGCGTCCTTGTCTGCCGACAACAAGCGCATACTGATCCAGTTTACTGCGAGCCCGATAGTAGCAACGATGAGCATCCCCATCGATGCGATCTCCGGCGGATTGTTGATGCGCTGGTAGGCTTCATACAGGATGTAGAACGCCACAAGAAACAGCAGGACCGCATTGAAGGCGGCCGCCAGGATTTCGAAGCGGTAATAGCCAAACGTCCGCTGATTGTCGGCAGGTCGCTTACCGATGCGAATGGCGATGAGCGACACCGCGAGGGCCGCCGCGTCGGTTAGCATGTGTGCGGCGTCGGAAATTAACGCCAGACTATTCGTCAGCAGACCACCTATGACCTCAGCGATCAAGAACGTCGTGGTGAGTCCCAGAGCCATCCATAGCGGGCGTTCGTTTGTGCCTTCTGCTGCAGTGTGATTGTGGTTCGATCCCATGCCGCACCTCTCTCAATCATAGTCGTTTCATTCAAGCCGGGTCCCGGGCTTGCTGGCCACCCTCGGGCGACCAGCATGGGTGAATGCCGGCAAACATGATCGTGTCGTGACAAGGCGCACCGATACGCCTGCTTCACGCTCACGTCAAAAGATAGAATTAATGGGCGGCGACATTCAGCGCCGAGTGGCGCAAGTCGATTTGAAATTGTAAGAAAGTGCCGCCGATACTAGGCTGGCAAGCGCCACTGTGGGCGCTCGGGGGGCGGGGCGTAGACGGAGGCATTGGCGGATTCAGGATGCGCCGCCAATATAGCGGGTACCTGCGGCGATGTAGTGCCATCAAAGCTGACGCCCATCATGGTTCCGTGGGCACAAGAAGCACAATGGGTATGCGCCAGCCCTTTTTTGACCTGCGCCGGCTTATCCTTGGCGGTTGTCCCCGCGTCATCGGATGGTTCGGCATGGGCGTGGTGGCCCAGGTGCTGCGCCTTAATACCCGTCTCATGCATGCAGTAGGCCGCCACCGTACCCCAGCTGAACTGGAGTACGATCAGTGCCGCAAGCATCAATATGAATCGACGAGTCATCGCTTGAGTATAGCACCGCAAGTCGCTAGCCAACAGTACCGAATGAGATAGGAAACGATGAATTGCTCTTCCAAAGCCGCGTCAAGATCATGAGCCCGTACGGGAGGTGGCGCGCAGCGTCAGCGCTGTGACGGCATGACACCCCTTGTAACTCCAAACTCCACTAGCGCGGGAAGGCGCAACCAGCGATGGTGATCTTCTCGTTATATCTTCGGTCGCCACGCGTAAGCGCCGAAAGCGTCCCCTCTTCTTGTGTATGTTCGAAGCAGGCGCAATCAGCCCGTGCAACTTGGCGACCGCATCTCGAGGCATGCCCAGCAGTGCTAGCGCGTTGCCTGGACTGCGGTCACTCGCATGGCGCGGAGCTCCGTCAACGCATGTCGCGTTACCGAGAGACTGGCACTCACTGCGAGCAGTCCCATGACGGCTGCTACGGCGAAGTCTGGCCAGCCGGCACCGGTGCCAAACACGCCAGCCGCTGCCAACATCACCGCAATGTTACCGATCGCGTCATTGCGTGTGCACAGCCAAACTGAACGCATATTGGCGTCGCCCTGACGATACGCATAAAGCAGTAGAGCAACGCCACCGTTGGCGAACAACGCCAGCACGCCAATCGTTCCCATGGTGGCCGCTTCAGGCACCGTCCCTTGCATCATAGTCCATGCGGCCTTCCCGAGAATGGCAACGCCGTAGGCCCCCATAGTGAGCCCTTTGAACAATGCAGTGCGGGAACGCCAAACCACAGCCATGCCCAATGCGGCGAGCGACAGGCCGTAGTTCACGGCGTCACCCAGGAAGTCGATAGCATCGGCCAACAGTGACACCGATCCCGCATGCCATCCTCCAATGAGTTCGACAAGGAACATGGCTGCATTGACCGCCAGGGAGATCCACAGGATGCGGCGATAGCGACGATCAGGCGCTGGTGTTGGGCTGGCGCAACCGCCAGAGCAGCATGCTGACATGAATTTCTCCTGAAAATGGGGTATCCTCTATTTAAAACCCTGTAGCCACTACAGGGTCAAGTGTAAAAAGGGAGGCACATGAAAATCGGTGAGCTGGCGGAGGCGACCAGTTGTCCAATCGAGACCATTCGCTATTACGAACGCAGCGGATTGCTGGCAGCGCCCGGCAGAAGCGCTGGCAATTACCGCGTCTATAACGCCGATCATCAGGAACGCCTCGCCTTCATACGACATTGCAGGCTGCTCGACATATCGCTTGAGGAAATTCGGCGCCTATTGCACTTCAGGGATTCTCCCGACGAAGCATGCGACGAAGTCAATGCGATGCTGGACACGCACCTTGCCGACGTGAGGACGCGCATTGCCTCCATGTTGGTACTAGAAACGCAATTGGTCACGCTACGTTCACGCTGCAGCCAGACCCAACAGGCAGCGCTGTGCGGTATTCTCCATGAACTCGGTCACGTTACCTAGGAATGTGTCTTAACGTGGGTCAGATTTAGTTGCAAATTACGTGGTGAAGTGGGTCATATTTCGCTGCAAATCAACAGACTTTGCCCCTTAGTCAGCCAATTGCACCACAAGATCGAAGCAGTTCCGTTGGTGCGCTGACACGGCTGGCGTGGCGAGGCGGCAGTTATCTGGCACCGCCGACCGTCCCCAATTCACGATTGCGATGTTGTGCGCCGGATCACGCGTTTCGATGTCTGCTTTGAGTGAGCAAATTTGTGCTGATCTCATCTGGGGGCGCGACCTCGTAAGCCGGTTTGTCATGTCGAACAAAGGGCCATAACGGCATCCCTTCAATCTCCGGAAAGATGGCGGTGCCCTCTTCTCCCCTGAGTGCTCGCTCTGCGCCATCAACAAGGACAAAGCGCTCAACGGGAAAACCGGAACCGTCGAAAAGTGATTGAACAGTCCAGTCTCGATGACGCAATAAAATAGCGTGTATGGTGGCAAACAAACCAAGGAAATACGCCCGTGCACCCAGGCGGATGATGCGTAGGAATAGTACGCAATACTGCAATTGGACTGGAAAATGACTCATGGTTTCTCTCCCGGCTGGAGCACAATCAAAGCCAGCTCCTTCGAGAACATGGCGGAAAATCATGTAAGTCAATTCCTTGGGCTGCCAATCACCTACCAGTTCGTCGCCTTTTTTTCGGAAGCGGGCGCAAGCTTGCTTTTCGTCGGCCGTCTCGCTAAAGACCCACCGGCCAAGGCGCCGCAAAGTTGCGCGATAGGTGGGCAGCAAACGTGCGAGCATATTCGGCTTATCCCTCGGCGTTGGAAATGTCACGCTGGACACCTCCGCGCGAATATTCCAATGTAGGCTAACGATGCCTCGAAACCGCGCTGCTGCAGTGCGTCGGCTGCTATAGCAGCGCATATATAGCGCTATACGCCTTACTTGATCGCCATTACACCATGGCCGCAACCGGTCGCACCTCAAGGCTTCGAGGGTCCCCCATGTGTTGAGAACTATGCCGCGTTGCGCAATCAGGCGGCTCGCAAATTCATCGTAGGGACCCAATCTGGAGCGAATTTGGTCGGACTGCTCCCGGAACTTCAAATGCTCAGCGAGAAGCGGCTCGGCACCTGAAAGATAGTTGTCGCAGTGAGTGCATCGGTAGCCAGCCTTGGCGAGAGTACATTCCTTCGTATTCCAGCCGACTTTTGTTCCACAATGTTGGCAGTTTGAGGTACCCTGACTTTTTCGGACACTCCTGTTTGGTAAACTTCACCAATGGGAGGACTTATGAAACGAACAAAAACATACACACCGGAGCTTCGCGAAGAAGCGGTAAAACTGGTCTTAGCCCAAGGCCTGACACTGGAGGATGCAGCGGCCCGCATTGCCATTCCGAAGGGTACTTTAGCCAATTGGGTAAGCGCCGCCAAACGCGGGACGACGCCTAGCGCCGCACCAGGAAGTCGCACCGTCCCTGAGCTTGAGGCGGAGAATGCGAAGCTGCGCAGAGAGCTCGCTGAAGCCCGCATGGAGCGAGATATCGTAAAAAAAGCGGCAGCGTACTTTGCGCGGGAGTCGCTGCCAAGTACGCGCTCATGAAGACGATGCGACTCGAATATCCGATTGCCGTTATGTGCCGAGCGTTCGATGTTTCGCGCAGTGGCTACTACGCGTGGGCGAGCGGCGTGTTGTCGCCGCGTGCGCAGGAAGATGAACGCTTGAAGGTGGCCATCAAGGCGGTACACAAGCAAAGCCGCGAGACCTACGGGCCGCTGCGTATGCAGCCAGAGCTTGCGGAACAAGGCTTTGAGGCTGGGCGTGACCGTATTGCACGCCTTCGTCGCGAATTGGATTTGCGCTGCAAGCAGAAGCGCAAATTCAAAGCCACGACGAACTCCAATCATGACCTGCCTGTCGCCGATAATCTGCTCAACCAGACATTCGCCCCAACCCGGCCGAACGAAGCCTGGGTGACTGATATCACGTACATCCAGACCGGCGAGGGATGGCTCTACCTGGCCGGCGTGAAGGACGTATTCACCTGCGAAATCGTGGGCTATGCGATGGGTGAGCGCATGACACAGGCGCTGACGGCGCAGGCACTCTGGCGCGCTGCAACCAATAAGCGGCCAGCACCAGGATTGATTCATCACTCGGACCGGGGGAGTCAATACTGTGCTCATGACTATCGTAAGCTGGTAGAGCAATTCGGCATGAAAGCGTCCATGTCGCGCAAAGGAAACTGCTATGACAACGCCCCGATGGAGAGCTTCTGGGGCAGCTTGAAAAACGAACTGGTGCATCACCAGCGCTACGCCACGCGGGCCGATGCGCAGTCTGCAATCCAGGAATATATTGAAAGCTTTTATAACCGTCAGCGGCGTCACTCACGCCTTGGCAATGTTCCGCCAGCATTGTTCGCTGAATTCTTCAGCAAACAGCTGCAGGCGGCTTGAAACAAGAGTGTCCGCTATTGACAGTACACCTCAACGTTCCAACATCTGAAAAAGACAAGCCCATGTTCGATGCGACCTACAGCCGTCTGCGCCGTATGTTCAAAAAGTACGAAGCGGCCGGTGTCGCGCCCGAAGACTTTTACGGACGCAATCCACGTGCGGGGAAGACTTACGAAGAACAGTTCGGCGAAGCCGCGCGGTTCTCTGCGGCCATCGGGGCGCCAGTAGCAGCTGTCGAGTGGCAATCTGCGCCGGTATTGCATGCCGACACCCTACCCCGCGTCGAGCAAATGCTGCGTGCGGCAGGCGTGCGCGACTTGCGGGACAGCGCGCAACAATGCCTCAAGTGGTCGGCTTGGTTGCAACCGCATGTCGAGCGCACATTCAACGTCCCTGCGATTCTCACCATCGGTCAACTCTGGTATGAAGACAAGGCATTGTTCTCACCGGATTGGGGACAGTTGCACCGGATGTACGCCAACGGATTCACGTTGGATGATTTCGGGAGAACCGGTGGAGGCGTCAATTTTCATGCGTGGTTGACCCTGGGATCGGGTGAGATTTTTGACTTCACCCTGCTCTCGAGCCTGGCGCTAGCACTTCCGCGACAATGGGGGCCTTTAGCTGGCCATGCGCTAGGCGGTTATCCCGAGGAGGTGATGGAACGCCATCGATTTGTGCCAATGGTATTGGGTAGCGCCTATGCCGAACGCGTCAGCAACAACAGCCCAGTTCGACTGCTGGCCCGCGGACCCGAAGAATTATCGGAGTTGCCGCAGTTCCTTGCCGCCGTCCCGATTGGTTTTAGATAAAGAGTGTTGCAGGAGACCATGTTAGCGCTGCAGCGGAGCTCAAACTGCAGCTTTCCTGCAACGCATCTCCATCGGCTGCGAAAAGCCTGAGATAGCCCCCTCACCGGCATCTCTTGCAAAGGTTGGCGATGAAAATCATGGATCCGTCTGCAAAGCCTTTATGTAGTTACGACTCTGTAGACCAAAGCAGCTACAACAGGTAGACCTGCGGCAACTGCAATCGCAGATAAAACAGTCACAATGCGACCATCCCGATCCCCGTTCCTCATTAGGCGCCAAAAATACCCGTAGTCGCCATGTTGTAACTTGTTGCTCTTTAAATGCTTGTACATAATTAAGTTATTTATTATTGAGCAAAATGCAACTATTCCCATGAGAAAGTATGCGTTTGATAAAATCCAGACCATGCCGCCCTCCTTTTTTATTAATAACTGCCCCCTAAGCTTTTAAGAAGAGATGGCCGATAGCATTTACAATACCAATTCCGAAAGCAGAAATGCTCGAATTGAGCGCGACGCACCATATTATAAACCGTAGGTGTAGCGCCAATCAATTCACACTCAAGCTCTAGTTATCACGATGCGTGGCAGTCACTGCATTTGAATCCCTCTGTACCGGGCGTACCTTGTGGTGGTGGCTCGGGTGTATATCTTGCTTCGACCCAACGCGTGGTTCCATCTGAATTCACCTCCAGCGCTCCAAACTTAAGTGATGGATCGTTTATGATCTCAGCATACGAAGCTATGCCACCGGTCGAGGTTACTGTAAGCGCGGGCATCTCCACAACCGGGATGGTCGGCCAAGTTTCCTGGGCAATCGAACGCATCGAATCATTAATGCCATTCAGCGTTGGTCCCGTGAGCAAGCTATATAGGTTTGCTCCGATTGAAATACCGGTCATTACTAGCATAACACCAGGAGCCGCCGCACTGAAAAACAAGACCGTCGCGATAATCCCGGCCGTCGCACCAACAACCGTTACCGCGTCACCCAACTGCCATTCACGCCCTTCTTGCACATCAAGCATGATCTTCAGGAAGGTCGTGCTAGCAGAGAAGACGTTGGCCTGGATCGCAATCGGCCGCAACGCTGGGACTGCACTAACGATAGCGCCGAACGCTACACCTGCCTTATTCACCAACTGAAAGCTCTGACTCCCGTCTTTCACGCCACTCACAATAGTGTCTGCCGCAGCAGCACCGCTCAACCCCTGATCGACAAATCCGACAACTGCTTCAACTTTAGGCATTTGAAATTATCCGTATTTTATATATTCAGGAGGCCGTTCCTTACTTTGGCGGCCACGAGGAGTATTTATTCATCTTATCCGAGGCAAAATTCTGCGGCATCTGAAATGGTTCAGCATGCTGTTCCCACGGATCCAATTTTCCTGACCGACTATGTGCAGTAAAATTTTGCGAGTTGAGGAAACCGTTGGATGCCAAAAAAGCGATAGGTGTGTCGGTTACTACGAAACGGAAGAAGAGCAAGTTGTTACTAATCTTTGGCCGTACCTGCATCCGGACGATGTAAGACTTGTGATTTAACGCAGATATGGATTGCCTGAGAATGATTTGCGAGAATTTTTCATCTGTAGCCACATCCAGGCGAAGTTTTACCTGGGCGCGACGATTCTTGCCTTGAGGTGCAGCTCTAACCCAAAGGTTCCATGTCCCGTCTGGAAGCCGTGCGGAATGAACACCGTTTGTAAAACTAACATCCTCCAGAAGTGCGCGAGGAAGCTTAGGCGCCTTCTGAAGGCTCAGCGAAGGCATTAATACAGCACTGGCCGTAGCACATCCACCTAGCGTGACAACACCCGCAGTCAACCTCAAAACTGATCGCCGATCCATACCTCTCCCTTTTTCATTGAAACACAAAGTGACTTAGTGAAAACCACGGCTCTCGTGGGCACCTTGGCGGGTAGATGAGGCGAGTATCCGCGTGACTATCGAGAGAGCTTTAAGGTGCTCCTGAAAAGCATTCGTCAGAAAAGTTGCTAACGCAGCAACACGAACAAGATTAGCATACGCATTCTAGAAATGCAAATCGAAATGCCAATGACACGCATTCGCATTAACGATAAGGAGCGGATTTCCTCCTCGTCCGCCTAAGCCGGCAATTCCCTGGAGTCGAGAATCCACACTTCCGGGTGCGGCCTTGGTACTCGAAGTACCAAACATCTCCGCTGCTGATTCTTCGCATCCGACTGATCAAATGGTCTCTAACAATCAGAGGACTTGACTTCCCTGGTCGTGGCGGACCGCGTGATCTCGTTAAGCCCGCTTCGCACGCGATCAACCTCACGCCAACACGGCACACCGCAGAATCGAGCCGGTCGTCGATCAACCTTACGGCATTCGCCAAGATGACACCTCCCGCCAGGGCGCCGCAGCCAGACATCGAAGCCTCCCGTTCGAAGCAAACGCATGGAGGATAGTGTTGATTACCACTGCCCAGCTTATGCTTTACGACGTATTGTTGACGCATAGCGATATACATCTCGACAGCGACATCAAAGTGATGAAACAATCGGCCATCGAACCGCAAGCAGGTCCGGGAAATAATGCCGTTGAATGCACTGAATTTGTCTGGTAGCCCGAGAGCAGGCAAGACTCCGCCGTTCCGATTGTTCGTAAGGATGATGCAGCCGTTGGATTACTTCTGGCGACGTTCGGCATGGTCCTACAGCGAATTGCCCGAGACGTGAGAGTGTTCGGCACGATGAGCGCGCGCTTTGAAACAGTCGGCGAAAGGCGCTCGGTCCCTGGTTCCTGGAAGCGGATCTTCCCTCGGGCCATGGAGACTTTCGAGTTGCTCTAGGTTGCAGAGCGCCCATTTATGCGAGGTCGATTGATGACTATTGGTGAACTGAAAAGAATATTGGGTGCATTTGATGACAGCGACCAAATACTAGTAGAGGCACCTACAGGTGGTTTTGAGGAACCGAAAATCTACGTCTGCGCTATTCGTCAGCGGCGCGGAGACGAGTTCCAGAATCCTTTCGCAAGCGAGTACGTCTCTGCAGGTGTGGAAGCAGCATCGGGGAAGATGGTAATTGGATCGTCTCTTGGGCTGCTCATGTGCTCATTCTGAGAGTCGTCCTAGGGTATTGGCACTTGCATCTCAGCTCTTTGGTTGAGTAACGCGTTCGTCTAATTCCTTGACGTCCTTCGCCGTTCCAACAGCGAATCATTTCCGGAAATCGGCTGCGCAAGCCTGCGACCATGTTTTAGAAAGGTGGCGGCAAAACCAATCCGGCCGCCCCCCCCTGCTTGCGTTCCCAAATGCTCGAAGCAGGCATTCAATTCGCCGAGTCGAATAGATTAAGTCTTAGTCGGTACGAAACTAGATTGCCTTGCGTTAAGGATGTTGTTTATCTGCATCAGTTTGCTTTCAGCATAGATAGCACGATCTCTAAAGCTCTCAGCGTCTTTTAGAAATTTAGCTACAGCCGACCAATATGCAGCGCCAAGGTCACCGTCTTCAAATTGAAGTTCGTGGAGCTTTTTGAATGCAATGTTCAGATCGAGTTTCATGGTTAAGGGTAATTAACTATATTTTCTTGCTCAATGCGCCGGCGAACTTGTAGTCAGTGCATTGAGAGCTTAAAGACTTTGCGCCGAACGTGGCTAAAGTCTATAAAGGTGGGGGCTCAAGCCGTGGACCCAATATTAATTGGGCAGCACAGGTCTCGCCCCGCTTAGTCGGTGGCGTTTAGGCGCGCAAACAATACAACACTAGAGGATGACGGAATTGCTATTCAACTTGGCATCAAAAAGCTTTTCCATTTCCCTGGAGCTTGAATGGTCGATGACCTGGAGTTTGGTTTGCTGGTTCGCATCATCGGCAATTAACAAGAGATCAACATCATCACTGCGATCACCGTAATTCCATATCTCCCTGATGGCTACGGCATCCCACATCGCGATGTGTCCGGACTTCGGAGGGACTAATTTCGTTATTTTGTGTATTTTTATTATCTTGCTTGAACCCGCTTGTTCGCAAAAACCTATTAGGTCCTGTTCGCACCATAGAAGCATAGCTTGGCTAATCCATGTTCGGCCCTCCTTACAAGCGAAGCTCATTAGATAATACGGTCGCCATACATCTAGGCCTGCAGTCCGCCATGTCTTAAATCCCGAGATTGGCATAAAAGAAAATGGCTTGACTTCATGTGTTTCGTTCGTCGTGATCATTAAAGCTGCTACTTTTTCTTTCTTTCCAAATTATTGGCCTTGATTGATTTGGATGTTGATTTTTGAGTGAACTGCTGGGAGGTTGAAGTGGGCGATCACCGACAGACCCCATCCGCACCAGGCAAAATGGGTATTCAATCACGTGGCAATGAAAGCATCATAGCGCGACCATGCGCAGATGCCAAGACTCTCCTCGAAAATCGATAAGGACAAGAAGCTCGTCCGAGTGGGGGCCGCAATTCGTGCAATGCGGAAGGATAAAGGCATTTCTCAGGAAGCCCTAGCATCCATCTCAGGTGTTGAACGAAGCAATATGGGCAAAATCGAACGAGGCGAGAACAATTTATCGTTGCTAAACCTAGTTCGAATCTCGGATGCGCTAGGCTGCAAGGCGGTCGATATTCTAGCAATTGCGGACCTTTAATACATCCGCCGCGTGCCACTTAAAGTGGTTGGCCTGCAAGCGAATCTCTGCCTTGGACCCAGTGCTATGAGGCGGCAGAACCGCAATGCGAACAGATGGCGGTTCCGGTACGAAAGCATGCAGACCGGGGCGCTAGACTAGCTCAATCCGGAACTAGGAAGCAACAATAGGGTCGTGTCCGCCCATCAAGGGCAAGTACCGTCATGACGGATGGTCAGCACACCCAACTGCCCTTCGACCGGAATATACGTTCCACCTGGCCCGAGCACGCTGAACGACGTAGCGCCGATAACAGTCCCTTTAGCACTGGTGACAATGATCCGCACCGGACGTGCTTCGCTTGGGGCGCGCTGCAACTGCAATTGCAAGCACTTACCTTCCATGACGCTGCTCATTTCTTCCGATAACGCTTCCTGCACCGTTACGATCAAAGGCTCCTGCGGATTATCCATGCCGCCCTCATACCGCACTACTACGGGCCATGGCCGGGCGCATGCACTCAGGAACAGCAAGCCGGCCAGACATAGTGCGCTTTTCGATCGCATCCTTCCTCCAGTCGTTCCGTGAGCCTCGAATCACAATAAGGTCACCGCTGTGCATTTCGAACCCAGATTCCCTGGACGCTCCTGCGGGGATTCCATGCGCCTGCACAATGCACCTTCCCGGTCCTTGGTATGTCCGTCCCCCCCCCAAAAAAAAGTCCTCACGCTGTCGTTGATTGCTACTCTTGCCTGACGCGCGTAGCCCTCCGGTTCTTTTGAATAATCGCCACGAGAATGAGTCCGTATTCCAGCAGCCTCAGCAAATAGTACTGAGGCTCGTCATGTGACGCTGTTGGCCATGCCTGCAGCATCCGATGAAGACCTTCCAACACAAAGGCCAATGCAAAGTAAATAAAGAGCTTGTCTCGCGAATGGCGCCAGCACCGAACGAAAAACAGTGCTATTACCATCGCGGCCATAAAGATTGCGCCGCTCAACCAGGCATTGATCAGCATCAATCGTCCTCCCAAACCAAGCCATACAACAGCGGAAGCAACGCAATGAGCCCGGCTGTCAATCGTATTGTCGACAAGTCCGTTTCGGGCACCACTAGTCGATCAATGATCAACAACAGGTTCGACAGGAACATGCCAGTGAAGCATAGTCCGCACCATAAGAGAAGTCGATGCCGCGTCGCACGGTAACTCCGTAACACCAGAATCGCACATGCCAACGCCGTCGCGGCGCACATCATGTATATGACACTCGCCATCTACTTCTCCTTTCGCCAAACAAATGCATCGGCAAGCAGTTGGGCCTTTCCAGCTGGTTTTGCATGGATAAGCGTACTCACTTCAATCAGGTTGAGGTACCCTGACTTTTTCGGACACTCCTGTTTGGTAAACTTCACCAATGGGAGGACTTATGAAACGAACAAAAACATACACACCGGAGCTTCGCGAAGAAGCGGTAAAACTGGTCTTAGCCCAAGGCCTGACACTGGAGGATGCAGCGGCCCGCATTGCCATTCCGAAGGGTACTTTAGCCAATTGGGTAAGCGCCGCCAAACGCGGGACGACGCCTAGCGCCGCACCAGGAAGTCGCACCGTCCCTGAGCTTGAGGCGGAGAATGCGAAGCTGCGCAGAGAGCTCGCTGAAGCCCGCATGGAGCGAGATATCGTAAAAAAAGCGGCAGCGTACTTTGCGCGGGAGTCGCTGCCAAGTACGCGCTCATGAAGACGATGCGACTCGAATATCCGATTGCCGTTATGTGCCGAGCGTTCGATGTTTCGCGCAGTGGCTACTACGCGTGGGCGAGCGGCGTGTTGTCGCCGCGTGCGCAGGAAGATGAACGCTTGAAGGTGGCCATCAAGGCGGTACACAAGCAAAGCCGCGAGACCTACGGGCCGCTGCGTATGCAGCCAGAGCTTGCGGAACAAGGCTTTGAGGCTGGGCGTGACCGTATTGCACGCCTTCGTCGCGAATTGGATTTGCGCTGCAAGCAGAAGCGCAAATTCAAAGCCACGACGAACTCCAATCATGACCTGCCTGTCGCCGATAATCTGCTCAACCAGACATTCGCCCCAACCCGGCCGAACGAAGCCTGGGTGACTGATATCACGTACATCCAGACCGGCGAGGGATGGCTCTACCTGGCCGGCGTGAAGGACGTATTCACCTGCGAAATCGTGGGCTATGCGATGGGTGAGCGCATGACACAGGCGCTGACGGCGCAGGCACTCTGGCGCGCTGCAACCAATAAGCGGCCAGCACCAGGATTGATTCATCACTCGGACCGGGGGAGTCAATACTGTGCTCATGACTATCGTAAGCTGGTAGAGCAATTCGGCATGAAAGCGTCCATGTCGCGCAAAGGAAACTGCTATGACAACGCCCCGATGGAGAGCTTCTGGGGCAGCTTGAAAAACGAACTGGTGCATCACCAGCGCTACGCCACGCGGGCCGATGCGCAGTCTGCAATCCAGGAATATATTGAAAGCTTTTATAACCGTCAGCGGCGTCACTCACGCCTTGGCAATGTTCCGCCAGCATTGTTCGCTGAATTCTTCAGCAAACAGCTGCAGGCGGCTTGAAACAAGAGTGTCCGCTATTGACAGTACACCTCAGGTTGCGGGCGTAGACAACGGCCAGCTCGGTCCATATCCGCTCCAGGTCGGGCGAGTTTGGCGCGTAGCGATACTTGGAATCGCTACCAGCGACCGATATCACGATGCCGTCCGCCTGTAACCGCGCCAACAGTCGAAGCGTATCCTCCTCGGTGAGGTAAAGACGTCGACCTAACAGATCGGCCGCCCAACTGGAAGCAGCTCCCTCGCGCATCAACAATACGGCTTCGATATAGGGAACCGAAGGCACGCATTGAATCACATAGCGGCGGATGTCATCTGGAATTTCCGAAGAATTCATAGTAACGGACAGATGCAAGTATTTCTTGCAGACATATGTTCGATACTGCACCAAATGAGAAACTGGCACAAGCGAAGCCGCAACTGTGTGCTTGGGGCATTGGACATGGCAAACCCTAGCCGGAGCGCATGCCATCACTGTCGCTCGCTTCGTCACGCACGATGCTTTGACGCATACCTCTCCCCCGATATCAGCTGCGACTGATGACGTCCATACGGGCTTCGCGATGCACGCCCGCCAGGATGCCGCAGGCTATGCAAATCGTCACTAGTGCGGTGCCGCCATACGTCAGAAACGGCAGAGGAATACCGACTACCGGCGCCATGCCGCTGACCATGGCGATATTCACGAATACGTAGGTAAAGATGATCATCGCCATAGCAGCCGCCATCAGGCGCGAGAACATCGTCACAGCGCCGGCCGAAATCTGCATGCCGCGCACAATTAGAAAGGAGAACAGCATCAGCAGCACGATAATGCCAATCAACCCGAACTCTTCGGAAAAGACCGATAGCACCATATCCGTCGAGCGCTCCGGAATGAACCCCAGGTGCCCCTGCGTCCCCTGCAACCAACCCTTGCCTGATACACCGCCGGACCCAATCGCGATAATCGCCTGGCGGATCTGAAATCCCTTGCCCAGTGGGTCGGCTTCCGGGTTCAGCAGTGTCAAGATCCGGTCACGCTGATAGTCGTGCAACATCGGCCATAGGAAGGGCAGCGACATCACAGCAGTCCCTGCCAGGCCAAAGAGCACCTTCCACGGCAATCCGGCCAGGAAAATAATATAGAAGCCCGCGGCAAACACCAGGATGGATGTACCGAGGTCAGGCTGCTTCAGGATCATCAGTACTGGCAGCATCAACAGAGCGGCCGCGACCACAAACAACCTGGTTCGGCGGATGTCCGAATACGTATGGAAGTACCATGCCAGCATCAACGGGGTGGCAATCTTCATCAGTTCGGACGGCTGGAATTCAAAGCCAATATGAAGCCAGCGCTGCGATCCCTTCTTGATCGTCCCCACTAGGTCAACCGCCAGCAATAGCAATACACCGACGCCATACAGAAAAGGGCCCAAACGCATCAGTGCTGTGGGCGAAATGTTGGCAATTATGAACATGATGCCGCACGCGACGGCCACATTGCGCAAATGCAGGCCAAAGCGACCGGGGAAATCGTAGGCTGCGGAATACATAGTCAGCGTACTGATGGTGAGCAGCAACAGCAGCAGCGCAAACAACGCTTTATCGAGATAAAAGTATTTGCCGAGCTTTGCAAAAATGGGGAGCGAACGAATACTACGCATGCAGAGTCAGTTAGGAAAATCGAAATGCGGTTAGCGGAGAATGGTGGTGCGAGATCAATGCATAAAAAGTGCCGGAACTTGCAGGTCACGCATCACTGTGGTCGAGACGCTTCCCAGAAGTAGTTCGCGCAGCCGCGAATGGCCGTAGCCCCCCAGCACCAGCAGGTCGGCACCGCTCGACTTCACGTGGCCGAGCAGCGCTTCGCCAATATCGACGTTACTCCTGGCGCGCAGGAAGGTTGTACGGGCATAGATATCGTGCGAGGCCAGATAGCTCGATAGAGCCTCCAGTTCTCCTGGCATATTGAAACCGTCGTCGGTAGAGTAGGTCACTGCCTCCACCACCTGCGCGCGCTGTAGAATAGGCATCGCGGAGGACACAGCGCGGACAGCGGCGGCGCTTTCGTCCCATGCTATAACAATGCGCTGGTCAAAGGACTCGCCGGAAAACCCGTCCGGCACGACCAGTACCGGGCGAGTGGCGTTGCGCAGCAGCTGCTGTGGGAGCGTTCGCCAACCATTGCGCCAACGTCCCTGCCCCGTACCCTGGCCGACGACGGCAAGATCCGTAAACGCCATCTGCTCCTTCAACTCCGCCTCCGCATGCCCATTGGCGCGACGCGTTTCCACCGCCTCGACGCCCATCTGCCGGGCAAGCTCTTCCAGGCTCACCAATGCGCTGTTCGCCGCATCGATCTTGTCCATCAGATGCCGGGCAATGGTTTCATTGCCCGTCTCAATCAGCCCCGGTGCAAGTAGCACCTCGATACCGGTACATGCCACCCCAATGAGGCGGGCATCAAAAATCTTGGCTAGTTGCACTGCGACCCTGCCAACATCAGCATCAAATGGCGGTCCCACATGCACCAGAATGTTCTTGAACATTGTCATTGTCTCTCCTTGCTCTTTCTTTCTATCGATCCGGCTCGTCGATCTTCAACCGAAGCTCTTCACGCTCGCGATCGACATGAAAATCTGCCGCTCCAATCGGCATGCCTGCTGCGCCCAGCGCAAAACAGGCCAACTGCAGTCCCGACTCCAGCGCCTCAGATACAACTTCGCTGGCGCCGGCAGCCTTCAAGGCACGGGCGTGGCGCTCGTCACGCGCGCGCGCCAGCAAGACCAGTTCCGGATCGTGCCGACGCAGCGCAACCACCGCGTGCAACGCCGCACGCGGATCGTCCATCGTCAGCACCACGCATGCGGCGCGCGCGCTGCCTAGGCGCTGTAGCATCTCCGGCAACGATGCGTCCCCGGAGTACACGCACTCTTCTTTGCGCTGGCGGCGCGCCATGTCGACGAGGTGCCGGTCACGCTCGACGGCCACATACTGGAAGCCTTGCTTCTTCAAGACATCGGCCACTAGTTGGCCAACACGGCCATACCCGCCAATGATGACGTGTCCATTGAGGCGCCTGGCGAGCTCGTCCGTCAATCGCGGGCCCGCTTCGTCGTGGCGCTCACCGGACCTCACCAAGCGCGCCCCCACGGCCGCAGCCATGGGCGCCAGCAGCATGCTCAGGCTGACCACCAGCAGCAGGAACTGACTTCCAGCCCCCGAGACCACTTGGGTACTGACTGCATAAGCGAGAACGATGAAGGCGAACTCGCCGCCCTGACCCAGTAGCAGTCCACCGTGCACAGCACGGCGCCACCCTAGGCCACGCAGGAGCATCGCCACCACAGCCCCCTTCAACCCGAGCATTACAAGCACCGATGCCGGCAGTAGGAGTGGATATTCGGCTGCGACGCCAAGGTCGATCTCCATTCCGACCGACATGAAGAACAGTCCCATGAGCAAGCCTTTAAACGGCTCAACGATGATCTCCACTTCATACTGGAACTCGCTGTCGGCCAACAACAAGCCCGCCAGCAAAGCCCCAAGCGCAAGCGATAATCCAGCCCATGCCGTCAAGGCGCCGATACCAATGGTCAGCAACAAGATCAGGGCGACGAACACCTCGGGTTGCCTTTGTACGGCAGGAGACGAAAAGAGTGGCTTGGTGACGCGTCTTCCAAGGTAGTACAGGACGACAATGGTCACTGCCGCCTGAAGCAACGCCAACAGCAGCGTCAGCCAGAGGGCCTGCCCGCTTCCCTTGCCGAGCCCTTCCACCAGAATCAACACCGGCACCACCGCCAGATCCTGCAGCAGGAGGATCGCAAAGCACTTCTGGCCCAGCGTGCTACGCAAGGTGTGCTGGCGACTCAACAAGTCCATGACAACAGCGGTACTAGACATCGCAAGCGTCATGCCAATCGCGACAGAAGCTGCCCCGGTATTTCCAAACGCAAGGGCGAACAGTCCGATCAGAACGGCAGTGATCGTTAGTTGCGCCAGTCCTGTACCAAATACGTCGCGCCGCATTGACCACAGCCGTGCGGGAGACAACTCAAGCCCGATCATGAACATCAGGAAGACAATCCCCAGCTCGGCCAATGGTTTGATACGCTCGATATCCTGGAAGCTAACCCAGCCAAATGCCGGCATCGACGGCAGCCAACTTGCCATCCCATGCGGGCCAAAGGCGATGCCAACCAGCAGGAAGCCCACGGTCTGGTTGATACGTAGGCGCTGCAGGACGGGCACCAGAATGCCAGCCAAAGCCAGAAACAGCAAAACCTCGCGCAAGTGTTGGACGGACATGCAATCCTTCAGCTAATGTAGCGTTAATCAAAACCCGCAGGCAGGACGGCTGGACCTGGCTGTCTAATGCGTTACCATCATTTTTGGGAGCCCGCGCAACATGGAACACCTGCCGGTCCACCAGTTGCACCTCAAGGTGCACGCGCTCGACGACCTGTTCAACTCACTCGATCCATCGCCGTTTTTCACCCAGGAGCTCGATCGTGCCGCCGACCAGTACATCGAAAAGTGGGCTAGGCGCTATCCTGCCAACAGTACGCTGCACCTCTCAGTGCACATTGCCACCCCGCCGGCCGATACTCACCAGGCTGCGCGCCTGTCTCACGCGCTACGCGAACATTTCGCCTTGAGCCGCCATAGTGCTCGCGCAGACCTGACCGACCTGCTCTGGCAAGGCCGCCTCAGCCTGCTGATCGGCTGCTGCTTCGTCGCCACGTGCATCCTTTCCGCCGATCTGCTACGCACTCACGGCAGCGGCGCCATCACAGCGGTCTTCCGCGAAGGGCTGACGATCGTCGGCTGGGTCGCGCTTTGGCGCCCGATACAAATATTCCTTTACGACTGGTGGCCCCTCTGGCGACACACCCAGGTGCTCGCTAACCTTGAACGCATGCGCTTCGAACTCCTCGTCAACAATGTCTCCTTTTCCCATCAAAGCGAACTCTCTGGGGGGAGCTAACGGATATCGCCCAATCCCAACATCACGCCTAGCGCGGTCACATACCATGCATAGCACGCCAACATTAGGATGCCGCGCTTTCGACTGAGCTCGCCGCGATATGGCATGACCAGCAACACCGCGACCGCCCCCAGCAGCAACATGGTCCAGGTCGGCAACAATGACACCTGAACTGGCGCGATGACAGCAGCCGTTCCGAGGATCGCCAGGCCGTTGAACAGATTGCTG
Source organism: Massilia sp. SR12 (assembly GCA_046523935.1). GTDB lineage: Bacteria > Pseudomonadota > Gammaproteobacteria > Burkholderiales > Burkholderiaceae_D > Rugamonas. The sequence goes on from CP159586.1 coordinate 1,147,724, forward strand.
CCCAGAAGCGTGCCCAAAGCCAGGTTCTGATGGCCACGCCAGCGAGAGACCAGCGTCGTCATCAGTTCGGGCATCGATGTGCCCAAGGCGACCACCGTGGCGCCGACAACCGCGTCCGGAAAGTCGAACGCGCGCGCCATGGCTCTCCCGCCCTGTGCAAACAAATGGCCGGCCACTGCCAAGAGGCCTACGCCGGCGACCAGGCATGCCAACAGAAAGCCCGCGTGAGCGCTCATACCGCGTGCCTAGCCCGTCGCGGCCTGCGCACGCGTTCTGCGTCCGCTGGCGACCGTGAACCATAGCCATGCAACGAATCCGGCTCACAACACGGACCATCCCAGCGGGACAGCGTACCGTCCGCCACCAGGCCGGCCGTCACCAAGGGCGCCGCCAGCACATACGCGACATGCCAACGCAGCGCCCGCGTAGCCGCCGGCAAGGGGCCAAAAAGCAGCGACATCCCAAGTATCAACTGGATGTTGGTGATATTGCTTCCCAGCGCGTCGCCCATCGCCAGCGCCGAATTCCCGCTCGCTGATGCGACAATGGTTACAGTCAACTCCGGCGCCGACGTCGCGCAGACGGCGACCGTCATTGCAACCAAGAACTCTGGCAAGGCCCATCGCTGCGCCACGCCGACCACGCCACGCACAAACAATTCGCCACCGGTCCCCGCGAGCAGAGTTGCAATTAGCAGGGCCCCGACATGTGGCCAGAGCTGTCCACTCATTGGCCAATGCCAGCCAGGGAACCAACATAGGTGCTCGGGCTCACGCCGCCGCGCGCCTCAATGCACCGCAACGATGGACTCCGCCTGGAAATCGTCGGCTTGAATCTTGCCCTTCACGCAGATTTCCAGTCCCTGCATCGACTCCGCATCGGTGCCGACAAATTCCGTGTGCGCAGACCAGCCCACGTTATAGGCATGACCTTCCTGCCGTAGCGCAAACCTGCGCCGGCTGGCATCCACATGCACCACCATGCCTCGCAGCACGAAGATATCGCGCTGGAGAGGATCCGTCGCGAGCCGCCGCACAATCGGCCGGACATAGCCTGACGATGCCACGCCACCAATTTTCCCGATCGCCATGGTATTCCCTCCTCAAACAATAGGCGCTCGACCTAAGGTAGAAAAAGGGAGCCTTGCCGAAACAAGGCCCCAAGGGCCTTTCGGCCCACCTGCGTAAGTAAACTGCTAAGCGGCAGCATCCGTCCGTTGCACCGTCTCTTGAATCTCTATGCCTTACAGCATGCGGAACGCACACGCTGCAACCACAGTTGGCACCAGTGCGCCCAACAGCAGCAACTCCGCCCGAATAGCCCCGTCGTCGAAACCTTCGCGAAGGATCGCGGCGCCAGCCGGATTGGGCGCGTTGGCGATGACGGTCAGTCCCCCGCCCGTCACTGCGCCGGCCACCAACGCGACCTGGAATTGCGGGGACAAGCCCTGCACCAGCGATGCCAAATAGGTCAGCGCGGCGTTATCGGTAATAGCGGTGAGCGCCGCCGTGCCATAGAACACTGCATTCTCATTAAGGCCCAGCAGCAACGGCTCGATCCACCATGCTTGCTGGCCACCCAGAACCACCAAGCCGCCAAGGAAGAACGCCACCAAGAGCGCCTCCTTTAGAATCAGCGGATCCTGATAGCGACCATACGCTTGAGCGAAGCCGAGGAAGAACAGGAACGCGCCGAGGAACACTGCAGGGTGATGCGAAAACATTACCACGATGACGAGGAATGCCAAATGTACCGCGACCATTTGGAACGGAACCGGGTCGACGCGTTCCGGCGCACCATCAATCGCGGCCAGTTCGCGCCGGAACCAGAATGCTGCGATACCGGCGTTGATAACGACGGCAATGGCCGCTTTCCAGCCAAAGGTGGTTAGCATGAACGGCACATTCCAATCCCATACGCCTGCCACCATCAGCACGGGCGGCGCCGCGAAAGTGGTCAGGGTGCCACCAATCGAAACGTTCACAAAGAGCGTACCTAGTGTCGCGTATTTCAGACTGGCGGAAAGAGGATGGCGGTAGACGTTCTCACGGAGCATTAATGCCGCAAGCGTCATGGCCGCAGGTTCTGTGATGAACGAGCCTAACAACGGCACCACCGTGAGTACCACCATGTAGAGCGCGATGTTCGGGGAAAAGGGTAAGCGTCGTGACAGGAAGGCGACTATTCGCGCCGCACACTGCAGGATCGGACGCGTGCCGGCGATCACCATGATGGCAAAGACGAACATCGGTTCGGTGAAATTGCGGCCATCCAGGTATTGCGTCGCTTCGTCCTTCCCATGGACGAAAAACATTACCAGGATCAGGATCATCGCCCAAAATCCAAACACCACTTCCACTTCGCCGAGCAAGTGGAAGATTCCCGCGTGCCGGGGATGGCGATGCGCCAGGCGCTCGAAAATGCCAGTAGAAAAAGTATGGAGAACAGCGAGCGCGAACAATACCGCGCCAATCAGCTGGATCGAATTGGGGTGCATCGAGATATGGACGTATCAGGTCACGCGTGGCGGCCCGACCTACGCGAATCCTGTCGCACCGGATTGTGCGAGCACCCTTTTGGAACGATTATACAGCACTTTAAATATCCTTAAGCAAAGCTTGCATTCGCACCAACTCCCCATGCTTGTGGGTCTGGCTGGGTCCATGCTACGTTGCTTACTGCACTGACCTCATTCAAGTTGTCGCATACGCCTGGGCTTACCTGATGAAGCACGGCGTCGCAGATGACCCGCTCATAAAATATTGCGCTCCAGTGGTAAAGGCTGGAAATATGAGGTGTAAGTAGAAATTGCCCTAACCGGTCCACTAGTTTTCAGCGCATGATAAGGTTGAGTTGTTCCTTGAGTCTCATCCTGTGCAAGCTCAAGTCCGCCAGATTGATAGGATCAGGTTTGGTTGCCTTGCCATATTGCAAATACACCGTTGCTGGAGACTCGATACTGTCGCCGCCAGCAACCGCCCATAAGCACTCACACTGCACAGCCTCGCGATTGCGCGACCATAAGGTCTCTCCCTGCTTGAATTCATCGCCAGCATGCATTTTTAAGTCCCGGTAGCTCTTTAGGCAAGTTCCTGCGAAGATCTGCTTGATGACCCATTGTTTCGTCGGATTACTCCAATGTGGCGGACAGGGGCACGGGCGAGCCAGCAGCCATCCAAGGATACCAAACGCATCATGTTGTGGTGCACTGAGCAAATACCGCGGTGTCCCGCAGCCTTCCCACATCATACGCCAGCGCATAAATGCAAGCGCATCTGGGCAGAACACAGACATGCGCTCTCCTTCTACGTTCCACCAAAGATGACCTGCAGCTCGAGAAACGCAGTAACGATGCGGGAAAATCTCATGTCGCCATAGATGCCGACGGATTGCCTTATAAAGGACAGATAACTCACCGAACGTGCCGTTATCCCCATGGCGCACCGAGCGCGGCCGCCCCCCTGCATTTAACGTCGGAGTTTCCTGGGGGGCGTATGGGTCGTCATCGTCCAGGAGAATATTTCGACCACTATTACATCGGTGACAGTCAATCGATTCCAAGGCGAAGGTCTGCTGCTTCGTGTCACTGCTTACTCCCAGGTCGCGTAGGACCTGGGAGATAAATCCTGCATAGCGCGAGTCTAACTCATGTGAATGCGGCTTGCTCAAAGCTAGTTCGCTCATTCCGCTCTGTTTATACTGGTCGGCCAGCTCATGAACCCGGCAAATCGCCTGATCCTCCGTGCTGTAAAAGCGCCGCATCAATGAAAGCCTCGTCTTATCGTGCTGCCGCAATTGCATGATGCCGGGACGAGCGTTCCGCAGCAAAGGCGCTAAATCGAATTTACAATGAGGGCAACGGAACGGATCATGAAAGACGTCAGATCGTAGACGGTAGGATATGCTTCGATGGCATTCTGGACACGCATCGCACAATGCTATTTCGTGGATCGGGCATACCCGCGTCAGATTCATCTGGAATAACGGCATGTGATAGCCTCGTGCGAGGCAGTGGCTGCACCAGCGTAGAGTCGGGCTCGATCGCGGCAGGCTGTTCGGGATGTAATCGAGCAGGAAGGCATCGCGCAGACTCTGCTCCGGCAAACGGAATAGTGCTTTCAGTACGTCGAAATCGACTATCTTGCCATCTCTCAAGTCCATATCAGGGTTGCTCACCATGGCCGAGCGCTTGCGACTTCTGCGGCTTACGACAATGTCGACGATTTCCCGCGCGAGCACGGAGTTTAGCAGCGCGAATTTCGATAGCAGTGAGTATGATGAGTCGTACAAGACGTACCAGTCATCCCGCCAGCACCAAGCCCGGGCCGTTTCGTGGACTTCGTCCAGCACGATCTTCCCGAACTTCATCAGTGTTTCCTGGATTCTGGTTTTTCCGCAGGTGTGTCGCGATAGAGTTCTTCCTGAGCCACCTGAAAATATGATTCTTGTATCGCACGTTCCCACATCGCCGGGGTAAAGCGGAAGTCCGGGCAATCTAATTTGACGTTCTCTTCAAAAGCGTTCTCTATCGTATGCGCAAAGTGCTGCATAGGAATTTCGATCTTGACTCCCGGCACAACTGCGTTGTGCGCGTCGAGAAACGCCCGCCATAGCACGGCCGTCTGTTCGACTAAGCGCATGCCGTTGGCATACGCCTGAGGATAGAAAAAACGCGTGTAGGTCCAATCGGTGTTGGCAGGATAAACTGCAAGGTCATATCCCTGCAGGCAGGCCGCCAGTTGTTCCGGGGTCGTGAGCCCATCAAATCGCATCTCGGCGACCATAAAGCGAAGGATAATCTGAGTATGCTGGCTGTATCGGAAGGCAGTTTTTTGGTTCAGTAGTTGGGGCTGGCCGACAAGTAGCGTGATCATTCGAATGCCTTTGCGTTCCAGGCAGTCATGGACGTCGCGTAGCCATTCATACTCCATCACCTCCAGGCGCTGCGCTTCGTCTGCGAAGAGCACCACCCAGTTAAGGCCAGATCCATCCACCAGCTCTGTAACCCGTTCAATTAGGCGCCGGCGTTTGCGTGTAACAGAGCCGGTCAAGGCTCCTTGGTGGCCCGCGGCTTCCAGTAAGCACGTGAAGAAACTATCCTCGGACGATGTCTTTTTTGCTTCCGCGCCAAAGGTTAAACATATCGCCCCAGGATAATCCTGCTTTAGAACGCGAATAATGTAACGTATGCTATACGTCTTGCCAAAGCGAGGATGGGCATAGATCATTCCTCCGGGTGTATGCATGCGGATTAGACGCTTGACCTTCTGGATCAACGCATTGATGCTCGGAGTGGCGATGATGTACTTGTGTTGAGTAAGTGGATGATCGGCAAGGGCGATCGGTCGGGTATGCATATCGAGCATGACGGGCCTCAGAACGTGATGGTGCACCGAATCTCCATGGGCACTGGTTGAATGGAGGCGTTCTCATCAGCGATGTGGCCTGCTGGAGTTTCTGCTGCATCAGGCGGAGGAACCGGACGCTGCGAAGCCGAGGTCGGAATGCCGGCTTCGATCGCTTTGGCAACTGCGCTTGCGGCCTTCTTGCTGCGCCTTGCTTCGGCCAGCTTCATGCGCATCCATACATCGATAGGAGATTCGTCGGCCGTCATGCGCAATTTGCGCTCGGCAATTAGATGAAAGATTTCCTGGCGAAGACGCACTGAATGCGGTGTAGTGGACCAAGGCCTCGCAGCGGTTAAGGTACCCAGCTCGGCGCCATCCTCAAAGTAGGCCTTTACTGTACGGATATCTCGTACGTCGTAATAGATGCGAAGCTTTCTACCAATCAAAGCTGCGTTGCTAGACAAGATCGAACTTGTATAGCGCACATGTAGGAAGTTAATGTGGGGTCGTATGCCGTTCTTCACTGAGCCCTTCACGGCAACTGCTCGTCCTTCCTGCAGAAGACATAGATTGCAGCGCACGGAAGCCGGGATGTGGCGTACTAGGTCGGGTTTGCGCGCAACCGAGTAGGCCATCATCTCGAGCGGCGTGCGGCCATTGCTCCCATGCGGCTCGCCGTTGTAGTTGGCCAGGGTGACCTCGACCATCTCTTCAAGTTCATGCAGTTCGACGAGCAAGGATAGATCCCCCTTGGGATCCCCTAACGCCTTCTCTATGGAAGCCGGGTCGCTGCCTAGCGTCCCCGGGAGACGGTGGGCGAAGTGCTTAGCCACGACCTGGAAGAACCGCTCGATGAATGGTCGATCGTTCGGCTGTCCAGGCGGACCGTTATCAGTCCAACATCCAATGATGCGGGTGAGCCGCTCCAGGGTAGCCTCTGCGACGTGAGATTTGGCGCCGTCCATCTTGAACCAGTCCCAGCATGCATAAGCCGCGTCGGGAACTACGGACGAAGGAAAACCGCCACCGGGCATGATGGCCAGGCCGGGAATACTGTACTGACGCGGAACTGTGGGCGTCAGTGCGTTTTGCAGAGCCAAAGCAACGTCGTCCTTGTTGTACTCGGTACCCAGTGCAATGTGGTAGCCAAGGATCGAACGCGTGAAAACGTCTAAGATCACCAGTATCCAAATCCGGTTGAGTTCCAATATCGTTTCAAATCCTGATGGATCAGCGATTTTTACGACGATGCGTAAGTCAATTTTATGGCCATCGAATTCAACTACCTCAAAAGGGTAACTTGCCGCCGGCGCCTGTCCCCGATCGGTTGCGGCTGTTTGGTTACTTTTGCCTCCAGCGTGAGTTACGGCCATATCAAACTCCTTCTCAACTATGGACTTCACATACTGTTGCAAGGTGCGATACGCTAGGCGGCTAGTATTGAGTGGGTACTGGTCTGCTTTCACGCCATATTTTCGGCAAGCATTAATGAATGCTTTGTGTATACGCTTCATCGGTTGCCGCACCTCCCGTGCGCCGTCAATTGCAGTATTGCGATTCCGAACCATCCTCTTGATTGCAGTATTTATGCGTGGATAGTCCCGCATCAGCTGGTCAAACGCGCCGACGGTACCTAAGGATCGGCATGCGCCTCTCTTCAATGGAGTGTGACGTTCGTAAGGCTGAACTCTCTGGTAAGGCAATGCCCCGCGGAAGCCATAAATCTGGCCGTCTGCATGTTTCGTTAAACAACGGCGAACAGCTTCATATAGGGTAGTTCGACAAACGCCACATTCCGCCAGTATTTGGGTCACAGGCATGTCGGCCTGTTCCACGTACAGTGCTACGGCACGGCAAAGACTGAGATGCGTAGCTTGTGCGTCAGAAGGCAACGCACTAAAGTCGGCGGTTGGCCAAGTGCTGACATCCCGGCGATACTCAGGGACGTCTTGCCGGCAGAGGCGCCTCTGCCCTACGTCGGCAAGGCGGGACATGGTACTTCGATGACGAGGCTGGTGGAGAACTCCTTGTCCGACAGCGACGGACATCGCGCCTTGCCTGAATGAAGCAGTTTGAAGATCGCCAGCTGCACAAGGTCCGGGGCCTGCTCAGCAAAGTGCAATTGCAGGTCCTTTATTGTCATTCCCCTTCCCACTGCTACTGCAACTTCCGCAGGCAAGCTATTCGGTACTAAGCGCGAAAACGCCGAAAGGTCCCGAATTACCCGCCCCCAGTTGGTCAGCGCGACCTGGTGCAGTTCCAGCTCGCCAGCCTCAAGGTAACGCACAGGGATACTGTCAACCTCTAAGACTTCGTCGCGCTTACGATCCGAATCGCGCCGGATGACGAGGAACTGTTCACCTTCAGCATCCCTGACCCAGAAATCGATTGCACGCCTGCTGCCTGCATGGGGCAACTTGATGGGACGTTCGCAATAGGCGGTAATTGACGGACTCGCTTCCAGTGTTGTCCAGATACTAAGTGCCTGGCGCCCAAACACGGTGACACCGCGCGCAAGCTTCGGCGAAAAGACGTCGTAGCGGTGGCTGCCGAAGGGCCTAGTGCTTGACACCGGATGCGAAAATCTAGGGTTGCTTGGCATATGGCCCCCATGACACAAGTGCATCGGGAGATCATATGCTTGCGATGGCGCGACGGCGCACGATTCGCGGCCTCCTAGCTTCGCCTCTAACACGTCAGCTAGCAGGAGGCAATTGTCCTGAGGATTGACCGATCTCAACAGCACGTCATCCACTCAGCGATGAAGGTCTTACCTACTGCGACGAGGCCATCGGCTTAAGCTATTCTAAGCACAAACTGCAACAACCCGAACCTCGAACGAACCCGCGCTGAAGTTGACAGTAGCGCCTTACCAATCGTCGATTTGCGCCAGCCCATCCAAGTTTGAGACTAAATACTCGACCAGCGAGCTGCGATTTCTTCGCCAGCGGCCGTTAGATCGCCAAGCCGACGTTTGTTCGCATTCGGCACAAAGCAAACAGTGCCCGTTGGCACGTCGACGACGTAGCAACGCGACGGGTCGATGCGTTTCGAACCTTTTGCATTCTCTTCGAGATAGGCCCGCAATGCTGTGACTGCATAAGCGCCGGCCAATTCGTGGGCACGGCGCCGAGACGGCTCGGAAGGTCAATACGGATCGCGCCGTCTCCCATTTGCGCCACAGTAAACCAAACTCAATTTTCGATAATCGGAACTGCGCTAACTGTTGCATGGTTATTTGATAGCGAGAGAAGAGAGCAAGTAAGTCCCTCAAAGACGCTTGGCTGACGCTCAGTGACTTCAGTTGTACTAGCTCAGACTTGACCAGACACATGGCGTCTCGTGACTGGCGGCATCCGCCCCATCTCGGACCTTCGAATCAATTGCCAAAAATAGGCCCGAGGCGGACAGGTATTCACAGTTCATTCCACACCTGATCTACTTCTTTCACTTGAAGTTGATATTTAGCGCGGAATATTTCGAATTCCGCTTTCGAAATAGGACCAGATATTTTTCCCGATTTAATATCAATAATCATCCATCCATCTGGGTCGCCCCGAAAGGTGGAAAATCGCTCGGCACCGATTACTGCATCGTTCCATGCCAATCGAAGAACAGTACCGTCTATCAAACCGCCGCCTTTGCCATTTTGGGGCGACGGTCCCAGCAGATAAAAGGTTTTATTATCCTCCCATCGCTCAAGCTTGTAACCGCCCGGCAGTGATTTGGTGTCGGTGCAACCAACTACACCAAGCAGAAAAAATGCCATAAGAAACATTTTATAAGCTACATTTTTCATAGGATCACAGTCTCAAATGGGGCTGCTAATGGCCGTTAAGGTGCGATCCTTGATCGCGCAACCGATGAAACCAGTGGCGCCGGATCACATGCAAGTGCCGAGAGCAACTCGCTCGGAGCTTTCCGGTTGGCCGCAATAGCAGCTCGGACCGATTCGTTTGAATCACGCGCCAGCCGATCAAAAATCAAAGCGTTCAACTTACGTTTCATGGCGACTGCGTAGCGGACGCCCTCATCGGAGCTCATCGACAAAACCTCCAGGATGGAGAGCGGCACTGTCTTGTTTTGGACGACCCATTTACACATATCCGGATAGTGCTCGATGACTTCGAACCAGACCTCGACGCTCGCTTCTTCATTTGCGGCTCGCATGTATTCTTCACGAGAGCCGCTCTGCCGCAATCGCACGAATTCAGATGCTGTCGATATCACTAGTTAAATCCATTCGGGGTACAAAATAAAATCACTGTCTGCATTTGTCAGCGGTTGATCATGAGCGCTGTGATGCTTTGTAATCAGCCAGCGCAGTCCTTAGCGAGCTCTCTAAATCGTCCGAGTCCTGCCGCCAGACATAGTCTGCTTCGAACTTGGTAATCACCACCGTGCAGCACTTCGACTTGCGCTCGCCATCCCATTTGAGCAACACGACAGCGCCGTCGGCTCTAACTTCTTCAATCTCGTTAAGAAATTGGTCAATCATGTGTTCCCTTTGCAAAGCAGCCAGTTCGCTGTCACCTACAATTTGATTCAATACTTCCGCTATTGGCCGGATGTTGCCTCTCGGCGTATAAATTTTACTTACTTGCCCGACTGAGAATCAATCCATGTCTCGATGCCTTTAACTGTAGCGTTGCCATCTTCGCCACCAAGTTGATTTGCTTGAACCGTCGCGAGCAATCGGCCATCCACATCAAGGAGCGCAAAAGCCGGAAATGCCTTCACGTTCAGCTGATCAAACAGTAGAGACTGGGCACCTGCCGCTATTGGCCAATTTAGACCGTGCGTCTTTACGTAGGACGCCGCTGTACTCGCAGAATCAGGCGTGATTGCCAGGACGTTTAGATCGCCGCGACTATTTTAAATTTCATTGAGTTTCGGAACTTCTCTAATACATGGCGCGCAATAGGCTGAGTAGAAATTAATGAGTAAGCGCTTGCCTAGAAGCGTGTTTTTCTCAAGCGGCTTGCCGGTTGGCGCAATCAAATTGTCGAGTGGGAAGTTTGCCCCGACTGTCACCCCGAACGCTGGCAACAATTGGTAATTTACTCCTTCCGCGAATGTCGAAGTTGATGCTCCAAGCAGATAGATTGCAGCCGCCAAAGTCACCGATGCCCGCCTTAAGCACGCCATGCCAACGCCCCTTAGTTATCTTGACTACTCAGCAGCATAGCAGGCTACACAGAGGTAAAAATACGCAATTTGTCACCTAGCAAGTGGCAGCTATTTGGCCGGATCCAGCTGGTAATCGGCGTACTACTGGCCTTGGTGCGCCAAGAAGTCACTGGCAGTTTGCTGTGACTCTTTGGATGCCAAGGGATGTGTCAAAACCGTCTGAAGGACCTGGAGCCATCCTAATCGCACATCCAATGAAATCTCTGCGTTCAAAATCCGATTCACCATCCAGATGTTTAGCTGTGCTGGTTGCCGTAAGACGGAATCGCGCAAGAACAGCTCATAACCCGGTATCGCTTCAAGTTCGTGAACCAGTGGCCCAGGCGAGCCCAACTCTGCCTCAGGGTGCCGTTCAATAAGTGCAAGTATTGCCGGTATTACTGGTGAACGCAAATCAGGAGACAGCGGCCTCAACTGGTCGAGAATTTCGTATAATCGGCCCACGTTTTCGGCCTCATCGGTCGGTATAAACTTGCCCAGCTCGGCTATCACATTTTCAGTAATCAATTTCTATGCTTTCGGTTCCCAACGTTTGCGAGTTCTTAGTTCGGCGGCTCCTGGCCGGATACCGCCGATCGCCGTCGCCCAAAGCAGACAGCTCACTAATCGAAGCAATCATAGCTGATATCAAGGCGGGAAATTGCGAAGTCGACATACCCATCACTTAGCGCGCCCATTTCAATTAAAAAACCTTGTACTGAGGTGTACTGTCAATAGCGGACACTCTTGTTTCAAGCCGCCTGCAGCTGTTTGCTGAAGAATTCAGCGAACAATGCTGGCGGAACATTGCCAAGGCGTGAGTGACGCCGCTGACGGTTATAAAAGCTTTCAATATATTCCTGGATTGCAGACTGCGCATCGGCCCGCGTGGCGTAGCGCTGGTGATGCACCAGTTCGTTTTTCAAGCTGCCCCAGAAGCTCTCCATCGGGGCGTTGTCATAGCAGTTTCCTTTGCGCGACATGGACGCTTTCATGCCGAATTGCTCTACCAGCTTACGATAGTCATGAGCACAGTATTGACTCCCCCGGTCCGAGTGATGAATCAATCCTGGTGCTGGCCGCTTATTGGTTGCAGCGCGCCAGAGTGCCTGCGCCGTCAGCGCCTGTGTCATGCGCTCACCCATCGCATAGCCCACGATTTCGCAGGTGAATACGTCCTTCACGCCGGCCAGGTAGAGCCATCCCTCGCCGGTCTGGATGTACGTGATATCAGTCACCCAGGCTTCGTTCGGCCGGGTTGGGGCGAATGTCTGGTTGAGCAGATTATCGGCGACAGGCAGGTCATGATTGGAGTTCGTCGTGGCTTTGAATTTGCGCTTCTGCTTGCAGCGCAAATCCAATTCGCGACGAAGGCGTGCAATACGGTCACGCCCAGCCTCAAAGCCTTGTTCCGCAAGCTCTGGCTGCATACGCAGCGGCCCGTAGGTCTCGCGGCTTTGCTTGTGTACCGCCTTGATGGCCACCTTCAAGCGTTCATCTTCCTGCGCACGCGGCGACAACACGCCGCTCGCCCACGCGTAGTAGCCACTGCGCGAAACATCGAACGCTCGGCACATAACGGCAATCGGATATTCGAGTCGCATCGTCTTCATGAGCGCGTACTTGGCAGCGACTCCCGCGCAAAGTACGCTGCCGCTTTTTTTACGATATCTCGCTCCATGCGGGCTTCAGCGAGCTCTCTGCGCAGCTTCGCATTCTCCGCCTCAAGCTCAGGGACGGTGCGACTTCCTGGTGCGGCGCTAGGCGTCGTCCCGCGTTTGGCGGCGCTTACCCAATTGGCTAAAGTACCCTTCGGAATGGCAATGCGGGCCGCTGCATCCTCCAGTGTCAGGCCTTGGGCTAAGACCAGTTTTACCGCTTCTTCGCGAAGCTCCGGTGTGTATGTTTTTGTTCGTTTCATAAGTCCTCCCATTGGTGAAGTTTACCAAACAGGAGTGTCCGAAAAAGTCAGGGTACCTCATACTTCGACCAGCCCTTCGTCTTGATTGACAACGCGGGCCCGTCCTTTATACGCGTAGTGTCCGATGCGTTCGATCCACTCAGTCGAAAGTGCGTCCTTTTCCTCATCTGGCCAGTCTGAAAGATAGGTGGCAAGGACATCAGCATCCAAGACACACAGGCGATTTTTAATGACGTCGCCGGCCTTCAAACTACATGGATGGCAAAACGCTACGAGATCGCCTTTCGAACTGCGAAGAGTGACGGACGCGGACTCCTCGTCTGGGGGATCTACCAACACTACTGTGAGCTGATTCATTTATTCAGGTTGCGTTGAAGTCTTATGTGAAAGGCTGCTGTTGGCCGATTTCCGCCTACCAACTAAGCGATGCGTTCAGCGGCCCCAAAGGTGCCCGATGAAAAATAAAAGTTAGGATTCACGGTGCCAATGTAAGTAATACGCACGGCTCGCAGAGCGGAGCATCAAGATGCATCCAACGCAATGGGGACAGCCATCGTACACTGCGAAGCATTCGAGTATCTGAGCCGCGTTTGGTAGCTCCAGCGACACGTTCACTCTATCAAGATCTGACCGAATAGTATCAAAGATGCTTGGAAGCTTAGTATGCTCAATTGCTTCAATCCGCCCAGCCCCGAAATCGATCAGTCCATCACGCGAAATGCACCAAGACCAGAATAAATCGGGGTTGCCGTTCTCAGCTAACGAATGCACAAGAAATTCAATGCGTCCAAATGGAACATAGGGACACGAGGTGTCGATTTCTACAGACTGTAGTATCGACGGCGTTTCTTCTGGACGAAAATCCATAGAGTCGAACAGGATTCGATCAGTTCGGTTCACCTTGCTTGATTTCCTGATGAGGCTGATAAATACCCGCTGCGCAATGCGCGCGCCTGGGTCATTATCAGCGATCTTAGTTATAAAATTACTCTTGTCGACCGTCAGCGCTACGGCCGCTCAAGGCCAGAATACTCGAAATTGGGCAGCTTTTGGCCGCCTTCGGCCTGACCTACCCTCAATTATTCGAGTGCTTCTTTTTGAATTGTTGAAAGCGCTCTTCGAGCATTCTGCAATACATTGAACAAGCGTTCTCGACCTTGCCTTGCTGTAGCAGGATGTCCGCGACGACAAGCTTCTGACCAGTATCGTCCTCAACGGCATCGTCAACGTAAGCGTCGCCAAGCGCTCTCAACCCCACTTGGCATCTTTTTTGCCGCGTCATCAAATCGTCGGCTCGAAATGGCATTATCGGCCTCCATCAATAAGCGAGAGATCAGGTCACCACCCACGTCATTTGCGAACGCAGGTTGAATTACCTGCCCGACCAATAGCCTTAGCCAACGGCCCAGCCATTTAGCGGCATCAAAGTCCATCTTGCCCTCTGCATCGGTCATGGACTGAACCTGGCCAATCAATGACTGTAATCCCAAGACTCTTTCTGACTCATCGCGCGAGAGCAGCTTGTGGAGTTGCATTTCGATTGACAGTAGCGCGCGAGAGACGCAGGGCATTGATCAGTGTCACTTTAGGTACGCCCATGACTGACGATAACTCGACCACAAGTTGCGCCGGTAGGCCGAAGCGATTCACTCTTATCTTCTCAGTGGCGCTCATCTGGTACCAGCCCAAATACGAATAAACAGCAGAAAATTCTACGTCGGTGCTTGAATTACTGCTGTGGCGCCTTGCTTTGGACGCGGACATGGCGCGCTTAATCAAGGGCTGGGCGATGGGGGTTTCGGACGTGTTGCGCTCCCTTCGAGCTTCAAGATATCTCCATATGAGTCTACATGGGAAGTTGCACTCGCTGAACATTTGCTGCAGGTCCAACTGAATCTCTAACTCATTGTCATTTAGCGGTTTTTTATTTGCAAGTTTATGCTTCCGCAGCAGCGAGATGGCAAGATTATGGTTCCACAAGATCGGTCGACTTTGTCCACTGGTTCTTTTCGGGCCATATCGTAGAGAAATGAGCGTCGGAGGCAAAGCTATAGGGCCGACCGCAGCAAAGTTATGGATCTAGTGACAATACACGTGCCCATAACCAGAACTAATGGAGACGTGAAGCTGGCGAGTCCAAGTGAAAAGATAATTCAGGAAGTCTGAAATATGCTTCGCCACCTGATGAAGCATATTTCGGATTCTCAGAAGTGAAAAATGTGGACTTTCGGTCTGAGGTAGCCAACTGAGAGGAGTTTGAACTTTGCTTCACTGGACGCATGCCGATAGAATGCAAATGATTCGTATTCAATGAGTCTTAGAGCGTTTGCACAAATGAGGCTCAAAACTTTGCACAAATGAGGCAAACACCACAATATGAAATGCTTTTCGGAATTTGCCCTCATTGTGCAATCTAACTGCGATTCGCCAATTTGGAATTTGCCCTCTTTTTGCAAACTTTCAGCAATTCCCAAATTGGAATTTGCCTCTTTTGTGCAAATCGCGTGAGCCTGCATGGCAAAGTCTTTCTTTGCGTGTTTTGTAAAGTGTACCTTGGTTACCCACCATAGACGTTTGGTATGCAAGAACGCTTCCATAGGCATTTGCTGTTACGCTTCGATCAGCCGAGTCGATACGTAGGTCGTTATGGCAGCACCTCGACTGGCCACTTGAAGTAACTGTACAAGTATTCGCCTCCGCCTTCCCGATCCGTCAGCTTTGCCTTGATTCGAAATCTTGTTCCGACGGGATATTCCCGCGACAACGATTTGGAACATTCAACGTGCAAATCCGTGGAAAGCCCCTGTCCAGCAAGCGGTCGAATATGGATTTCGCCACGGATTCCAGCCGTTGAGGCAGCCTGAAAACTCTCTACGACGACAGAGCAATACGGTTTGTCTTTCTTAGCCATAGTTAGGCTCGGCGCAATAATGGTTCATTGGCGCCTACTTGAATCCGGCCTTTTTCAATGCATCCTTTATCTGCTTATCCAGTAGCGACTTGGCCTGCCGGGTCGCATCTTTCATCAGCTCGCCGTACTTGCCGCTGGCACCGCATTTGACGCACTTCACCATGTCGGTCGCTGCGGGGTTCCTGGGCGTCTCAAACTTGGTGCTCCCACAAGAACATTTAAAGGTGATTGTGTCCTGCCCCATGGCATTCTCCTTACGATTAATAATTGCGTTCGAACTACTAGACTTTAGTTGTCTTTGCTGCGATTACTGTGGATTCAGGGATCCTTGGCGGCGCAACATCTCGCCATGTGAAAACTAAGTGGAACGCACGAGCACAGCCAAGCCGGCCAGTGCTACCAACGTTGACCAGAACTTTACTTGGCGACTCTCAATTGGCTTGCCGGCGACCCTATTGGCGACGATTTCGCAGTTATTCGAAAGTAAGTCATACGGCCGCTGTCGCAACAGCTCGTATTGGATGCGCGTCAAGGTGTGTGGCTGTTCGCTAGGCGCGATCCGTTCCACCAGTTCGACCGGCATCCCGGCGGCGAACTGAGCGAACGAAACAATCTCCGGTCCGGTCCCATCGGCCGTATGAAACACATTTCCGTCTGGCTGCAGCACACCAACATGTTCACCGAGACCAGTAAGCTTTGGCCGTCTGACTATCGCCATCGGTCCGTTTGACCAGTTCATTCTTCATCCTTCCACAAGGTTGTGAGCACTTCTTGTTTTCCATCGAAAATCAAAGGAGCCATTTAACTATTTGGAGCGCGCCACTGCGCACACTAAGCCGTTGGGTCTCCACACTAGTGACAGCATTGGTAGGTCAGGTGCAATGTCCGCTAGATGGGTCAACGTCGAATGATCGAGCGCGGAGTGACTTCCACCCATGGGATGGCTATGCCATGTGCCAACAAAGTGCAGATAGCCGACAGAGTCTTCGTGAGCCCGGGCCAACGCCGCCACTAACCCCTCGGTGCCCAGCACAAAGCGTGCAGCCTCGCGAATGCTATCCGGTGGTGCATCAATCAGGCCGCCGATCACTATGGTCTTCGTTGCTTCGACCAAGTGGCCTATCAGCGCGCCTCCGGTTTCAATACCAGGCCAGCCTTGCACTTCTGTCGCGATTTCGTCAGCGATCCATTGCGGTACACGAACGGTCCAGCCACTACCCAATGTGCAGCTCAACGCCAATGTCGGGCCCACAGAAATTTCCCGCCACGCCACGCCGACACCAAGTTCGTCGGTTACGCCAATGCAAAGTGTCCCTTTTTCGGCTGGGCCCGCGCGCAGTAACTGTTCGATCTTTAATGCGGCCAGGGCCGCTGAACGCGACACGGTGCTGTCGGACATCGGTGTCGTCATGGAGCTGCAATTGTCGCCGACGGCTAAACGCGTCGCGTCGTTCGCATTCCCAGCAACAGCTACCCGCAAAGTTGGGTCGGTACGACAAGCATTGAATATCGCAACAGTTAAGTCGTCAACACGGCATGAGCGTGCCATGCCTTCTATGAGGAGGGCCGTGCAGCGCCCTCTTCCGTACATCAGCACGCGAGCCAGTCGAGCCTGCGTAGCATCGAGCAACGGCGACATTGTTTCTGCAGCCATAACGGTCAGCGACGCTGTCGCATCGATAATCAAATCCGCTTCATGGCAGCCAATCGACCGGAAGTCGCTTTGGTCGGCGAGCAATGAAGTAAAGTCGCCTTTGAATATTTGACAGCCGGCGTGCGACAAACCGGCAAACGCCTCCTGCATAAGCTGGGCTTTCGATGTCGGCACCAGAAATTCCCGTACCAGGAGACCATGGCGAGCCATGTTGTGTGGCGATATCCAATCGTCATCCACGAAGGCAATATTGCCGAACCCCGCTCGCCCCAAATGCATCCCGATCTTGGAACCGACGCTTCCGCATCCCGCAAGTACGATTTTCTTGGAGGTGTCTACACCGTCGAATCCGGCCGCTGCCTGCAAAACTTTCGCGGACGGCGCATAGGCATGCCACACGCTCTTTACTTCTATCTTGTTCTGTAAGGCATTGCCGTAATAGCGCAAGAAATAAGGCAGGAATTCGACTGAGCGCTCCCGGTCGGTGATCAGGTGCAGCGGCCGTTTGACGGCCAGAATCACCGCCGCGTAAATTTCGTGGTCCCTTGCGCCATCGCGGCTGGTCCAATCCTGGTCACGGCAGAACTCCTTGACCTTCTGTTCCAACGCTTCCCGATCAATTCCCAGCCGCACAGCGGAATTGAGCAAGGTCGGCAAGTCCGTGACCGAGTCTGGAAAGTATTCATCAAACGTCATCTCCTCCCAGGCGGGCGAAGCGACCCGCGCCACCAGCGCCACGGTCCCTCCCCTGCTCCATTTCTGGCCCGAGAGATCGATTGTCGAGGCATCGTAACGGAAGGCGCCCAAATCAACCTCGTCATAGCCATTTAGCTGCCCGTGGAAATAGTCTTCCCGGGCCATGAAGTTGACGCGATAGGCGCTGATCGGACTATTGGTAATTGCAGTGTTTAATGCACTCGCATCAAACACCAGGAGGCCATCGTTCTGGTCGCGGCGCGTAGGCTCCCAACCTTGCGCCTGATCTATCAACTGCCCGGCGGCCGCCTTGGCGAGCCATTCGACCAGTTGGTCGATCACCGCGTCCATGCCGAAACGGTGAAACAACTCGTCGATCGAACCTTCGACAAGGCACGGCGATACCAGGTCACCTTGCTTATGCGGGTTGATATGGGGAAGGTCCAATGGAAAATCGGCGCGCAAGAACATGCGCGGCCCGTTTACCGGCCAGCTTGGCGCGAACACTAAGGTGCAGGTTTCCTTGGAAAGGACGCCTGTGGACGATCGTCCGGCAGCCGCAGCGCGGCCAGGTAGTGGAACGGCCACTTGCACTGTAAAGATCAACCCGCCATCGTGTCGCATTTCCTGCAACGCGACATCGGCAAGCGCCTGATGGCGCTCCAATTCAGCGGCAATCTGCGTTGCGCGGACCTTAATATCAACCATGGGGCATCGGTTCGCGCGCAACGGACGCGGCAGCCCCCAATTTTGCTGCCGCCTGGCTTTTCGAAGGTCGGGCCGCTCCATCGGCGGTGACCGTCAGAACGTATGGCTCCGGCGAATTTTCGCTTGGATACTCATCCGTGCAAATCAATGTGCCAGCGCTCGCCTTTAGCATATCCTCATATTCGCGCTTGGCGCGAATGCAAGGAGGATCCACGTCGTCGTCGCGAATCGGCTTACAGCTGGCCACGATCACGGCGCCGGCACGCGCCTGTCCCAGCGCTCTGCGAGCATCTTGTTCCACCTTGGCCTTTTCCTTCTTTTCTGACCAACTGTCGTACGAGAGGGAGTGCCAAGAGCAATGATGCGGCGTCTGCATCACGTCATAGGTCAGCACTTCGGGCGTGTCCTTGTATTTCTCCCACAATTTCGTCCAGATCAGCACTTCGGCGTCGCCGCCGGTCAGGAATTTGACGCCATCGGGTGTCAGTGCGCCCGATGCGAACATGAAATTGATGATGACGCTTGAGTGGTTCTTCGACAGGTTTGCTTCCAGTTCAGCGTCGTCATCCGCTTTGATCGGCGCCAGTAAATGACCGGTGAAGTGGGCAGAGAAATCGCGACCGCGGATCGACGCCGACTTATTCCCCGTCGTCCACAGGATGGGGGCCAGATCGTCCGTTTTGCCATCGGCGTCTTCGCCGAGCACGGTGATGCGGTCGCCATCGGCCGTTATAAAGCCGTTTTCCTTGTTGACGCGCACGCGTCGTTTGGCCTCGGTATTGAAGGCCTTGGCATCGTCACACAAGGTGTGATTCTTCGAAGCCCGGCGAAACACGATTGGCGATGACCAGATTTCCCGGATGACGATGCGCTTTTGATCCTGCGGCAGATTGTCATCTGGGTAATCCCCCAACGGCCCAAGGTAAAAATGGCGCCGCAACCCACGGCAATGGTCCTGGTCCGGATGGCTCAGCAGGAAAACGTCAACATACGGGCGGGACTTGTCATCGGTCTTCAGCCGGGCGCGCAGATCCTTCGCCACATCCCTGGTCGACGAAGCGGGATCGTCCGCGTCCGAACGAATGTTGATATCAATTAAAATAGTAGTGGACTCAGCGTCGCCGAGCTTCACCAGGGTCATGTCCCCGTTGCCAACGGGGAAAAATGTAAGCGTGGTTGGCATGTTGAATCGCACCTTCTTCAATTAATCGGTATAATAACTATACGCGTAAAATTTATACGCGTCTAGTTTTTATACGGGAATTTTAATGGAAGAAACACCGCCGCAGGTTGATAAACCGTCCAAAGTCATCCCCTGGGGGCAGGACCGGCGACTTCAGTTCATCGATTTTCGTCTACGGTGGAGTGGCCAGTTGAATCGCACAGACTTGACTGAGTATTTCGGGATTTCAGTGCCCCAGGCATCGCTCGATGTCTCACTCTATAGCTCTCTCACACCCGAAAATTTGCACTATGACCGCGGCTCGAAGGCCTATTTGACGGGCCAGCATTTTCGGCCGCTGTATAGCAGAACTTCCGCGAAACGTTTCCTTGCTGAGCTGCTGGCGACCGAAGTGGGGATCATGGACTCGGGCGCAAGCTTTATTGGGCACGGCCCTGCATGCGCAATTGCGCCTTCGCCAGAACGGAGTCTGGATGATGAGACGGTTGTGCGCGTCGTCAAGGCGATTTTGAATCGCCAAAAGCTGTTCGTGCAGTACCAGTCCATGTCATCGCCAGAGCCAGGTCAACGATGGCTTTCTCCGCACGCGCTTGGCTACGATGGCTTCCGATGGCACATGCGCGCCTACTGTCATAAGCGCGAAGATTTCTACGACTTTGTTTTGGCGCGGATTCTCGACATTTCAGCCTTCGAGGGCACCGAAATCGACCCCGCCCAAGACACCCTCTGGCACCGCGTTGTCGATCTTGTCCTGGCGCCCCACCCTGCCTTGGCGGGGGGAAAGCGTAGGGTCATTGAACTCGATTACGGCATGGTGGACGGACAGGTGCACCTTGCCTGTCGCCAGGCCCTGCTGTATTACACGCTAAAGCGACTTGGGTTATTGAAAACGGATGTCGCTGACGCCAACGAACAGCAAATCATCCTCGCCAACCGGGAGCAGGTGCAGCCATTAATTGACGAGGCTCTGGCCCGCTAGGCTGGCTTATCGTCCGGCACCGGTGGTGTACTTGCCTGGCGAGACGGCGTCGTAGCGTCGTCACTCGAGGCGGCGCTACGGGACTTCTCGATTCCCCAGACCGCGTGTGCCACTCCTTCTATTTTGGCCACAAACTTATCGACATTCAGTCCGGCTATGAACGCCAGCGCGTAGAAACCGATTTCGCTCGCTTGTCCCTCGGTCTTGGATTCAAGCACCAGTAGTCCTGCTTTAAGGAAAAGATAGCTGGCACCACCACAGATAAAGCTGGTCATCGGTCGTAGGATGTACCACCAATTCCATTGCGAACTCCATTGATTTTTGACGCAGCGGTTAATGTAGACCGCACGCAGGCAGTACAAGACGCCGCCAATGCCGGCCGTACAGCAACAGGCCAAGCCAATGCGAATTGGTTCGAGTGGCTCGCCAATATGCCCCAGCAAGGCGAGCACAAGATAGCCAGTGCAAGCCGCGCAAAAGGCCAGTAGATAGAACACGATGAGAAAAATCATTGGACTCCCCACGCAAGAAAATTGCTTAGATTATAAATCCTGCGGCATCGGCAATACAGCGTTGCCGAGCTATGCTGGCAGCTGAAGAAGCGTGGAGCCATAGAATGGCTGCGAACTGTCGCAGACCATGGTGGTCAAGCGGTGCATGTGGGTCCCTGCGGCCACAAGCAGGAATGATCCATGCGCACCAGGTCGGAGGTTGACGGCGTCCCGGCAGGCCTTAAGCGCCATCAGTATGCACACGCCGTCAGACGTCAGTGTTAGGTCCTCTACCTGATTAAGCAGCAATGCGAAGGAAGTTCCTGTCGCCGTTGCCCGCAGCACGATCTCCGAAAGACTGGACGGGTATTGCTCCAATTTCGATTTTTCCATGTGTGCCCACAGCGCGGCGCCAACCTCCTCCAACGATTTTGGTCCCTTGGCCGACGGGGGCTGAAGGGACACGACGGTCGCGCCCGCACGGGAAAGCGCTGGGGCTAGGTGGTTGCTCAAGAAGTCCGCCGAGAGTGCCTCGGATCTGCCGGCCAGAAATACCCCCGATTTGTAGTCCGTATATAGGAGTGCATCGGAAAGAAGATGACTGGTGAGTTCGGCGGCAAACGCTGCAAAGGAATTTGGCATGGCCTTGCCGATATCTACGTTCTGCTCTTCGCGACATCGCCCAAACGATGCCCAGAGAACGCGCTTTGACCGGCACTAAGCAGCTCGTCGATAGGAATTGACCTGGCGATCTGAAGCAGGCGATCGCTCTCTTCGGCGATACAATGGTCAACATGGGCTATGAAGATCGAAGATAACTCAATCACATCGTCGAACCGCTGACCATTCAATCCGACCACGCGGGCATGTGAGCAGGTAATCGAAGTAATGCCTTCATCTTGCACACGCTCCACGCAATAATTTGCCCGCGGCTGATTTCTTTCGTAGCCATTGACCGAATGGGCGATATGCTTGGCGCGGTATGCGAGAAGGTAATCATGTGCAGCACGTTGGCGTTCATCCAAGCCGTCTAAGTCTGCCAAGGACAGTTTAGCGCGGACACCCGTAGCAAAGGGCCTGGCGTACTTGATCGATACAGCGATGGACATTGCCTCTCCCAAGTTCATTATCGAGGGAGCGGCGCCCGCCGCCGCTTTCCACGCGAGAGCGAAATCCCGGGCGCATTCTAGGTCTTCCCTTATCCCTTGTAGGTCTGCCAAGCGGTCGGCATCTTTGTGGTTAAAGTCGACCCAAGTATATGTAGCCATTTGTTTTTAAATCTTCGTTAATGCCTGGGCAGCGACAAAATGTCCTGCGGAAGTTCAATTGGCCAAACAGTCCTCGCGCACCAATTGTTATCTATTGTAAACAATGCGATAGCCCGGAACGTCGGACTGCCTTGTCTCGTCGACGCGAACACACAAATGTGTTTGTCCCTGCATGTCATTGCAATAGGCCAGCGGCGTCCGCCCACCCTTCTTTTCAAGTTCTGCGATTGTGGCTCGAAGCGATTGCACTTCCGTCTCGAGCTTAGCGATCTGGCCGGCATTGGGTAGGACTTTTAATGCGATGAAAGTGCCCAATCCCAATACGAAAAGCGTGCCGGCAGCGATAGAGCCGAACAAGAGCCATGGTGCGGCGCGCTTGGCGCGTGCATAAGCGATGGTGGCTTTGTCAGCATGCTCGTTCGCCTGTTTCCAATTCGCGGCTATGCGCTTCGCCGCCGTTTCAGCAGCTTCCGGTAACGCCCGGTTGACCCCTTTGGCGATCTGGGCTGGCAGCTTGTCGAGGGTATCGCCATAGCGCGTAGCAACCTGCTGCAACTCCAAAATCAGCGCTGCGATTTGCTCCTGCTGGATCTCGGTGGCTTCATTCAAGCGGTATGCTGCTTTGAGGGGATCAAATTTGTCTGTCATGGAGTAATGTCCGGGCTAAAGCTTTGCTGGCGTTCTCGTTCATGGCTTTGCTCCATATCGAGTTCGCGCTGTGCTAACAGGCTACGCGTTAGCTGCCGTTCGCGTTCTGCGAGCATACGTAAATCAAGTTCCAAATCAGATAGGTCACGTAGGGCCGCATAATGCAACTGACCATCTGGGCTAATATGCACCAGAATGCCGCCATTGTTAGATCCGCTGACGCGCGCCGCGCTGGCCAATGCACTTAGATAGTCGGCCACGTGTTCTTTCGGTGGCTCTTCGGATGGGCTGAGCATTGCTAGAGCCGTTTGCTGTGTAAAGGCGGCCAAACTGACCACCGCACCTCCCTGGCCAAGGTCGATGTACCTGGTCAGGGTGACGTCGACTTCTTCTGCGACGCCCGAGAATCCTGTCAACGCATGCCAATGCACTTTGCGCGATGCTTCTACGAGATGAGGTGAATCAGCAAGCATGATCCGCAGCTTTTCTGAGCGCCGCTGTTCTTTTTTTCCCTTATTTGTGATGCGCTTGAATTCAATCACCCGGGCCAGGCCGCCGGTTTGAAGCAGTACGTCACCAAACTTCCCGTCGAGACGGGTTTGCTGCAAAAGATTGATGCATGCGGACGGCGCATCACTCCCGGCCGATTGTCCCAGGCGAAAGCCTAGTCCGTAGAGGAAATTGCCGATGACGATATTTTCGTAGGGAGAAACCATGTGAGTCGCGTGCATTGAAGGGGAGAATGTGTGCCGAATGGAAACATTCTAGCGAGCACCGAGGTTTGAGGCAATGCTCTAAGCCACAGAACGCGGTCCCGTTCCAGAGGCAAGCAATCGAACAGCGACAGCGTAAAGCCAGCGCTAATTGACCGTCGTTACTATTTGCTTTCGGCGAGGAGTCTAGGTTACCTGTGCCGGAAGCCTGGAAAAGCCCGTGGTAGGAAAGAGGGGCACGTCTCGCGCGGGCGGTCTTGTGCAGTCCAAGAGCCTGCAACTCGAATCGATCAGGAGGTTTAGACAGCCGCCGATGGTTGGTGCCGTGGTACCGTTGGCGGTAGCAGTCATTGGAATGCTATGGGTCCATGGCGAAGGCAATGTGGATCTCCGGTGCAGGCCGGATGCGCTGATGGCATTGGGCTCCGCAATCGTCTGCTTAGTTGCCGCGGCCGCCGCGTCGGGTTCCGCTATGCGGATGCAGGCTGGGCTCCACCCTATTTGGGTCATCGATGCCTGAAAGGTCCACATTCTGATGTGGATGTTGAGAAAATGTTCAATCCATAAGAATACCGCCGCCTCGTTCGGCGGATTGTACGGCGCGGCTCCTCCCATACCGACGACTGGCTTTGCGTCGTGCACCTCCAAGGCGACGGGTGTGCAGGACGCGTGTCCAAAGGCTTTCACGCTGCTGTGCAAAGGTAGAAAGAAAAGGCTGCCAGTCGGGGAGGCGCATTATGTCGTACGAACAAGGCCATTCACCTCTTTCGGCATGGCTTTGCCAAGGAAAGAAACCGCCTGGGCGAACACATCGCCCCCGCCGCACCGGGAAATTTGGATAACCTCGTTCAACCCCGATGGGCTCGACATTGCAATTTCCTCATACCGGCAAACAGGCAACTCCTTGTTCTCCTTGAATCGACGGTCCGGCCCGCCTGACTTGTTGACGAATCGCCAGGTACGGCCAACCACCTCAGCGTCCCGAGGAACAGCATCACTTTCAATAAACTGGGTTGAGCTCACGCCAATGGCGAGCTCCGCGTAGCCGACCGCCCCTACACCGTTCGTGTCATACACCAGAACGCGGTCGGGGAAGAAGTGCAGTGTCTGGCGCCCTACTCCAATGGCCACCGTTTCAATGTTTGTCTTGACATAGGGTGGCTCGACGACACGAATCGACGTGTTCTTGCGCCGCACCAGATTGCTTGCGCCGGCGTGGTACTTCCGGTCATGCACCTTACCCGATGCTTCGATATGCCAGGTCGCGGCACTATTGGCCAACTGGCTGGCTGCGTCATGCAGTTGCGCATAGGCTGCTTCCATATTGGCGTCGAATTCATAGAACAGGACCACCGTTTTTTCCAAAGCATCGCGCGAATGTGCCATGTAAATGGCGATCATCCCCGCCAGCCCAGTTAGCCACAACAACCACGTCGGCCATTCGGACTTGGCGCCAAGGCCCATAATTAGCGCGGCACCGGTCGCCACTGCCGGCCACAGCCGCAGTTTCGCACGTTTGCGATTGAGTTCGTCAAGGAGTTCGCGCGAGGACGAATCGACGATTTGCGCCACGTCGGCGGACTCGATCTCCTCCAGTGGCGCATGCGTCCCGGCCGGAATCGGTGGTGCCGCCGGGGTTGCCGGCCTCGCGGCCCTGCCGCTGGGCGCGGTCGGTGGAAGCGTGGCGCGATAATAGATGTTTCCGTGCCCCATGCGCACATAGTTTCCGCGCGGGCCAACGCCAAATCGGAGCCCTTTCATGCCGGCGGAAACGCCGAGGCCCGACTTGGACAAATTAAAGCGCAGCGGCCCAACACTGACGCTTTTTCGAAGATAGAACCCCATGTATATTCCTCCGCAATAGTCATACAACATTGAGCAGCGGCCCGTACGTCGTCGGCATCTAATAGAGTTCGTTGGCCGGTTTATTCGATTCCATGCAGCCCTGCCCCAACTTCACTGTGTCACACGGATCGCGCCGACACGGCTTTCCGCCCTCCTCCTCCGCGGCACAATTGTCCTCGTTCGGTGTACTGGCAGGTGCCGACACCTGTTCCAACGGCTGAGGCGACGCCATCGCGGTGTCCTGCGTCGCCGTGCCAAGGATGTCCGGGACATTTCCCGGCGCGACCGCGACATCGTCATGGGCATGCATTTCGGCTGGCGCCGAGGCGGTTGGCGGCGATGCAACTTCGTTGGGAGCCTTTTTTCCTCCGAATAACAGGAGGCCAAGAACTACCGCGGCCACCAGGCCCAGCCCTCCTCCCGCAAAGCCGACTTCGTTACTGCCGCAGTTAGGGCACTTCAGCGATATCCGCTTGCCTCGCGGGTACCATGTGTAGCCGCATTTTTTGCATTTGTTCTGAGGACGTTTGGTGGTGGCCATGGCATTCGCTCCCCTTGTCTATTGTGTCGCCATCAAATCCAAGTCGGCCTGCGCCAGGCGCCTGGCCGCCTCCTCCAACCGTGGTTGCAGCGTAGCGGCTGTCGTGGCCATCGATGGACCGAGCGCGCGCAATTCCGACAGTCCGGCAGTGAGCGACTTCTCCAACCTAACGGCAAGAGCGCCATACTTGGCACGCACTGCATTTTTATCTGCGTTTGTCACTGCCATGGCGGGATTAAAGGTGAAACGCCGCTCGCAACTGGCGCGCCAGTCCAGCAGCGCGCGAGTCAACCCTTCGCCGAAGCCCTTCACTTGCATTACATCACGCTTGTTGATGTCCGCAGCAGTCTCGATGCCAAAAGAGCGCAATGCCGCTTTGCGTGCAGGGCCCACTCCGGGTATGGCGGCGCTGTCGATGAAGTGCTTTTCGAGGAAATGCTTCTTCTGCCGCTCCTGCGCCGTGCTATGAAGACGCGTCAGTTCCTGTCGTTCGGATTCCGCCAATGCCCGATACTCGGCTCGCAACTTGGCCAGCTCCGCCTTTTTCGCCAGGAATGCCTCGGGTCCTGTTGCTTTGCGTAACTGTTGCACCAGAAGTTCATACTCCCGCTTGACCTGGTCGCGGTTTTGCTTACGCTGCAGGCGCTCCGCCGTGAGCACCTTGTTCTCGGTGGGCTTGCCAAGGCTCCAGCCAGCCCACGCAAGCAAAAGCCACAGCAGTACCAAGGAAGGACTGGCGATGAATAAGAGCACGGCCAGGATGATCGCGCCAAACCGGATGGCGGCCTTGCCGGTGTCATGCTGAACGGCGCCAGGCGGCAAAGCCTTGGCGCGCATCTTCGACGCGTCAATAACGGGAATTCTTGCCTGGCCAGGCGGCTGTATCGTTTCAATCGCCGCCCACAGGCGGGCGACGTCAAAGCCATGCTCCCCGTGTACGTGGGCGGAATCCAGATCAACAAAGTAAATCACCCCTTGCTGTTCTAATGCACACCATGCGCACGCCGACAGATGCCCCGGGAAGACATGCAGCTTGGATACGCTGCATCGCCGAAGTTCCCCCCTTAAATGGTCGAGGGCTTGCACCCACTGCTTGGCGGTAGGCCGGTTCGATTTGGCGCCACTTTCGGTAAATGCCACATGGAACATGCGTTCGATCACGTCGGGAAGCATCGCGGCCGGAATCGATCGCGGTGGGGGCGAGATACCGCGCGTACCTGCATCTTTTGCGTAGGCGTAACGGAACCCTTCGATGTCGGTTTCGAGCGCGTCGCCGACGCCCTGTCGCAGCGGCACCCCCGAATAGGGATGGCGTCCACCAAAGAGAACGTGAAATATCAAGAGCGCCAAGCCGAAATTGTCGTGGTTCGTGGTCCTAGTCACACCGGCGAAGGTGGAGGCTCCTTGCAGCTCAGGAGGGGTGAAGTGCGAAACGCCCACCTCGCAAAGATGGAGCGTTCCGTTTGCGTTGATCTGAAACGAGTCGCTGTCGATGAGTGTCACAGTGCTGTCGCCTGCCACCATCACGTTGCCCTGGTTGACGTCGCCGAGCACGTGGCCAGCGTCATGGATGACGTCGAACGCGGCAGCCACATTTCGCGCGACGCAGAGCAGAAAGTCCCACGCAGCCTTGGGATGATCTTGCCGGCGATGTGCCGGGCTGTAAATCATTTGGATCGGCGCGCGCTTTGACACCTTCGGCATCAGATATCCAATGACTGGCCCACTTTTAGTTTCGCGCAGCGTTACCACCGGCCAGGCCACATACTTCTGGAGCTTAGGTGATCCTGCTCGGGCCATAAACTCCAGCTTTTGCTGCTTTCTCTGATCGGGGGTCTTATGGTAAATCTTCGCGACGATGGGCTGATCCGACGTCACGTCAAAAACAGCTCCCTCGCCGCCCTTGCCGAGCTCGCGCCCCAGGTGGATGGCTTCGCCGGCGGAAGTGTAGAGAGCCTTACTCACGGTCGTGATCAGGTCCGCACCGCAATCACCAAAGTCTTATCGTCATCCGTGCGCTGGTTGACCGCGTCACTTGCCAGGAACCTTGCCAATGCTTCACAGAGTTGATCCTCAAGCTCGGGTTTGGCGTCGGCCAACCCCTTGAAGAACGGCGCGAAGAAAGGCTCATGGGCAGTGTTCTCCGCCATGTTCAGGGCCAAGCGCTGAATGCCGTCGGAGAACAGCGCAGCTTTACTCAATGACGATGGGTACAGCACCGTCTGCAGATTTTCCACGGCATTTTCATCGGTAACGAAGTGGGTCATGTTGGCGTACTCCCCTGACATCGGTGCGATCGGCACTTCCAACGGCCCCCCGTTGCTTACGACGATCCCGCCGTCGCCAACCTGCAGCAGGAGCGCTACGTCGGGGCGCGACACAACGCCCAACAACGTACATGCGAAATCTCGCAACTGCAAACCGCACGCCGACGCCTGCGCTTGGATCCGCGACCGAACCGCCAGGACGAATTCAACGGCCAGTTCATCGTTCACGCCATATTCGCCCGCACCCGTTTTCGTCGCCATGACCTCGGCCACCGCCTCCATGGCAATCTCGGCGCCCTGCCCACCATGGCTCGCACTTCCGGCGCCATCGGCAACAAAAGCCCAAAGGAAGTCGTCGCCGTTACCCGCTTGCTCTCCCAGCGCCCAGCAGCTGTCGTCGCACCGGGTGCCATTCGCCAAATGCGAGGTACCCGCCACCGAAGCACTTACAACGCGCCAGATCAAACCGACGCCCATCCGGTTGGCGCTGCCAGGGGAACCTCGGTACCTGGCGTGGAGCGAGAAACCGAGCGCAGGGAATTGGAGAGCCAACTAAAGAGTTCCCGGAACTTGAGCTCCTGCAGGCCTAACGGAGCGCGCACACTGATTTCGCGCAACACCTCCATATTTGCGCCCTTAACCCCGATCGCGAAGAACGCAAAAGATTTGGAGGCTTCACCTTCGCGCACCGCCGCCGCGGCATGCTTCCATTCATCGGTGGGGCTGCCGTCGGTGATGAGGAAGATCCAAGGGCGGTAGAACGAAATGCCATTGGCGCGATAGTCGACCTTGCGCTCGCGAACCAGGTCGAGGGCCTGCAGAATGGCACTGCCCATAGGGGTATCCCCTTGCGTAGCTAAATTCGGAGGATAGAAAATACCCGCCGACGTGAAGGGCATCTCCACCTTGGTCGGCCCAAAGGTGACGATTGAGATCTCGACACGCTGCATCGCCAACGAGTCGGCGGCCAGTTCTTCTCGAAACGCGGCCAGGCCGGCGTTCAACTCCGCGATTGGCGCGCCACTCATGCTGCCTGATACGTCCAACAGCAGAATGCAGGGACACCGCGGTTCAGGATTGCTGGCGAAATCGTTGGTCTCAAATGAAATTTGATCGGTCACGTTATTTCCTTGTATGTAGGTACCTGTATAACTAAATGTTTCCAGCCGTCCAGTGGAGTATCGCAAAAATGCAAATCAAGATTGTCACCAATAATCACTTTTGGCCAGCCGATTTGCGTGTCTGCCACGTCACCATTACCTGCCTGGCAATCAAAATTCGAGTAGTAAAACGGATGCTGTCGCCGGCAGCGATAGGTGCCGAGCCTGCGCGGGGCAGACCAAGCGTGAGTCTGCCCGGCCGGTTATTCGCCAACTGCTCGCCGCTCTTTGCTGCAAAGAGGAACCTTACCTTTTTCGTTTGCGGTGTTTATAGGAGCGGACACGTTGCCTTGTAGGTTGTTCCTTTGGGCGTTTACGGTCACGAAATCATAGCCAGGCCACGCCGATGAGCACCAACGCGGAAAACAGCAAGGAATGGCCAGGTATGCCTATCCAGTTTATGCGTGACTTATCGTAGGGTGTCTTGTATGTCCGAGCGCGCCCTGCCCACATTTTCCTCACCCCGGCGCTTGCACAAGCACTCCTGCGGCAATGCGTTGCGACTCACCTTCACGATTGACCATAAGCGGCAGACGTCGGGATGCTTGGCCTGATCGAGCACCGCCTGGGCGCCAGACAATTGCGCTTGATAACGTTCCTGCAGTTTGGACGCCCGCAGCAGATCGCGTAATACCTCGTCTGGCGGCGCCAGAATGCCCTGAAGATGAGGTAGGCGCGCTGCAATGGCCAGTCCTGCTGGATCGTAATCTGGTGCCGACCATACTGGCTGGTTGAACGCAGCGAGAAAATTCATCGCCGCGCCTATCGAAGCGCGGGCGCCGCCACGCCATACGATGAGAGGATTGTCCCCGGATGGACGAAGATCAAGTTCAAGGTCATCGATGCGCTCAAACACCTCCCAATTTTCCACCACGACGACCGTGGTGTGCCCCGTACGCTCGAGCGCTTCCGCCACATCGCACTCCAGGTTGGCGCGCGGCGGCAGGTAGAGCGATTCACGTCCGCATCGCAGTGGCCGTCCCTGCAGCGTCTTGAGGGCCACCCTGTTGGCACGCACGGCGAGTCCTGCCCACTTCTCGTCCGGCCCGAGTTCCAGCGCCGCAGCGCGCCCCGCCGTCGCCCAAGCGTCTGTCGAGACGGTTGGATCGATATCGTCGGCACGCAGCCACGCGCAAAGCCGATCCTTGTGCGCCGCATTGAAAAGAATATTCCTACCTTGTACGGTGCCGATGCCGCTTTCAGCAACGAAGGCCATTAGCATCTTCGAGGCGGGGAAATGTACCCGATCAGCCGGACTTTGCACCACTTTCAGTAAGCTCTGGGCCAGTTGTTTGGTGCTCACGCGCGCGTCCTCGATAATAAGAGATCGGTCACGACAATATTCCCGCAAAGCGGCTCCGCATCAACGACGACCGGCTCGAAGTGTACATTCGCGCTGCGTCTACGCCGCAACGCACCCTCATGCAGCAGACAAAGCAACCAGATGTCGTCATCGAGACCGGCTAGCTCCTGGTGCTGCGCTTTCCAAGCGAGCGCGGACACCGGGCGCTCCCCTACACCGGCGAGTAATTGCGCCAACGCATCTTGCCAACGTTGGGAACGCTCGGTTTCCTCACTTGCTGGTATTGTCATTTCCGACAGCAGCGTTCCCAGCCTTGGCGGCGCATTGAGGGGCGCCCGCACGCTGGGAATTGACATTGCAATGTCGTAAAACACTTCTTCCTGAGCGGGATTTTGAATGCAAGGATGCGCTGCGAGCGCAATGCCGGCGGCCCGGCGCATCCACCCCGGCGCGTCATCGAAGACATCAATCTCCTGCGGAACATAGGAAGGTGTGCGCTTCAAAAACAGCTCGAAAGCGCGCATGCGTTTGGCGACCAATTGGATTTGCCGGGTGCGGAACAGATAGTCCCGCAAGATTGCCGTGATGTCGAGCAGCTGGGCGCGCCACTGGGGAAGGTGATGTACGATCTGCGAGCGGTAGGTTTCGTACATTCGCTCCCCTTCGGGTGTGGCCTCCAGTGTGTGGAGCAGGTCGCTGGACTGAATCGCACCCAGCGCCTCGCTGATGCGCTCGACCCGCCCCAGATAGAATTCGTTCTGGGCGCGTTTTTCTGCATAGGTCGGTACATTGGCGAATCGGTTATCGGCCAGAATACGTAGGAACTGCAGTGCAACGGTTACGCTGTCAGAGAGGGCGAAAACGGCCCGGTCAAATTCGTCGATATAGCGGTCCGCGTCGTCATGCCGGCCATCGAACACCGCGTGCGAAACAAGATCCGCAATCTCCGGCAGGCGCCGGTCGAGATCTGCTACATCGGCGCCCACCATGGAATAGAGCCGGTCGACACGGAGCGCCTCGTCTAGGTGCTTCACGAGGGAGCTGGCCAGGCGGTAGGTGCCATCCCTAAACGGGATCAGAATGCGCGCCTGGTTGAGCTTGGCGAGACCGCGCCCCTTGTCGGGATCGTCCG
Source organism: Massilia sp. SR12 (assembly GCA_046523935.1). Lineage (GTDB taxonomy): Bacteria > Pseudomonadota > Gammaproteobacteria > Burkholderiales > Burkholderiaceae_D > Rugamonas. The sequence continues at coordinate 1,179,661 of CP159586.1, forward strand.
AATGATCGACTTCACCGCGGTTATATGCCGCAGCGATGAGCAGCCGGTGTTTGTACAGGTCGTTCAAGTGAGTAACGACAAGATCGGAGTGCTCTAGCATCGTAATTTATAGCAGGCGGGGTTGCGGTGCTTCTTCTTCCGCAATGTCGTCGCCGATATTCTCGGCTGTCATCAGGAATTGCACCAGTTCAGTGAGGTACTCAATCTTGCCGGTGACTTGATAAATCTCGCGCTCTTCATTGACGCAAACGAGGAATCCGTCATCGACCAGCAGTTTCAGTTGTCGGTCCAGGCTACCCTTCAATTTCCCATCGGTCGCGCCGCCGCGGCCGACCGTGCCTAGCGCTTGGAACTCAGCGCGCAGGCCCGGATTGCCGTCGATCGCGGCCATGAGCGCATGGGCCTCGATTTTATCGCTCCGGGAATAGAAAACTTCCAAGCCACTCGCACGCATCGCCTTCACAAAGAAATCGACCAGAAACCGTATTTTCTGCTTGACGCGAGTGAACTCCTCTTTAGTGGCCCGCCGTTCCTCTGGCCCCACGCGCTCATACGCCGCATACCACGCGCCATGTTGTTCAGTCATTACCAGGGTGCGTCCGATACGGGCCAGGTAGGCGTTGGCATCTTTCTGGTTGGCTTCGATGGTGAGAAAGCGGAACGCGTCTGGATAGCGCACTTCACAGATAAATTCCCCCTTAAGTAGCAGTGGCATCGCCTGATCAAACATAACTCGCTCCCCTATATAGACTCGGACCCAAGAACATGTGCGGCGCCGCTTGGGTCGTAGATGCAGCGGTCGAGCCTGATCGAACGCCGATGGCGGAACAGCGCCAGAACATCCGGATCGGGGTCCGGACACGCTGAAACCAGCGTGATATTGTTCCTGTTCAGGATTTCCATCAACAGTTCCACATTCCCAAGGTCCAGGTCTTTGATCTCATCCAGTGCCCAGACCACGTTGACCGGCGCCCGGCCGCGAATCCGGTTGATGAACGCCACGAAAATGAGGACGATCACGATATACGACAGGCCATTGGAGGAAATGGATTGCAGATCTTCCCCCGTCTTAAACGGGCGCCGATTGTTGTTTTCGATGACCTCACCCTGAATACGCACGAGGCTGGTCAATTCCGCCTGAATGCCCTCTTTCAAGTGCCAGTGGTCGAGCAGTTCCCGCAATGCCGTGGCAAAAGCTGGTGGTGGCAAGTCGACCAATTCGTCGCCCAACCAGTCATTACGGGCGTCCATTACTTTGCTGATCGTTTCCCAGTAGGCCAGCTCACGTATGGAGGAAACGATTTCCACGCTCAGTTGGCCAATGCTTTCAAATCCCTGGTTGGTGTTCAGGCTTTCCTGCAGTTCCCGGTTGAATTGCTGGACTTTGCGGTGAAACTCGTCCATCCGGTTGCGAAAGTCCCCGACCGCTTCCGCAATGGTCCTGGCCTCGACACGCAGCAAGTTTTGATAGATCAAATGTTCGGTGGCATACCATGCCTTGAAGGCCTGAACCCATTCCCTTGCCTGTACAGCGCGGTCGGGGCCGATAGCTTGACGATGTGTGTCATAGTACTGATCTGGCGGCGATAGCCGATGCGCCGTGAAAGCCCGTTTAATGACATCCACATCGCGCGCCAAGCGTTCTTCGCAGGATTTGAGCTCTCCAAACTGCAGCACGTATTGTCCGACGAGCGCTGCCAATTGCCATGCCGGATCGAACGCCGGTACGCTATGCGCTGCTACGGCATAGGGTTCAAGCAGCTGAAGATGTTTCACCACTTTCTGCTGTTCGGCAACGATGTCCGCGAGCTGTTTGCGCAACTCCTGCAGGGTTCGAGCGCGCAGGGCCTTATCGTCTTCCCATGCCTTGACGCAGGCAGCTTTTGCCTGCTCTTCCTTTGCCTTGTCCCGCTTGGCCGCTGCCTGCGCATCTTGGTGCATAGGGCGCTGGCTCCATTCGGCGTCCAGCCAGAGACGCCATTTGGCGACAGGATTACGCGCCTGCTCGATGGTCCGTAGCTGCGAGCGCGCCACCTTTATCTCCTCATCCAACAGCGCTACAGCCTCCGTGTCCACGCCGTTCGCTTTCAGTTTGGCGGTTCGCTCCTTCTCAAGTTGCTCGCGGCTCGCCGTACAGCGCCGCGAGGCATCACTTGCCCGGCCATTGATCTCGGCGAGGGCCAGATCCAGGGCATGCTGGGCTTCGACAATGCGTGCATCCCGTTGTGCTACCAATTGTGCAATGGCCTCATCAAGGTGCCTGCGATGGTTGCCGAGCCGATCCTTCGCGTCGGAACACGCACGCTGGGCATCGTCGTAGGTCTGCATCGCCTGCTCGGCAGCCATTTCGCGGCTGCGTTGTACATTGGCGCGCGTAGTCCTTAACAATTTCTCGGCGGAGGCCAGGCCCGCCTTGGCGCTGGACGCCTCTCCAGCGCGTAGATCGGCGGTGCGCTGCGCAGCAAGGCGCTCGCCGGCGCATGCCGTCATCATGGCCTCCTGATGCGCGATGCGTTCTTTGATCTTACGAATCTCCTCCCGCGTTGCGTCTATCCTGTGCTGCAGCGCGGTCTCATCGGCAATTAGCGGAGCTTCGAGCGCGTCGAGGTCAACCCGCAAGCCATAGATGCTATCGGTGAGCTCGCCAATGACTGGCGCTAGGTCGGTGCGGGTCAATAGGTCTTCCCGTAGTACCTTGGCGATATCCTGTGTCCATTGCGGGTGCTGTGCACGTAAGACATAGAGGACACTGTCCTGATCCGGGGTGGCCTGCCGCAGAAGGGCTTCCAGTTTGGTCTCGCCACGACTGGCTTCATTGTGCAGCAGCTGCACCTGACGCTCCGCCTGGTCGAAAGCGTTCCGCGCCTTGTCATGGGCAGCGCTGGCGAGCGCATGCTGGGTCGCGCAGTCGTCGCATTTGTCGCGCGCGTGGGTGACCATGGCTTCCTGCTGGTCGGCGATGGCGACCAGGTCGGCATCGGCCTGGGGTGTTTGCAGCTGCGCCTTGGCCAATCCCAGATGAATGTTTGCCGCTTCCAGCGCTGCCTGGAGCGCATGCTCATCCGGTAGCGCCTGCTGCCGCGTTTGCTGCTGCTCCGCATCGAATTGGCGCGCCACCTCCTCCATGCGTTGCCGGTGCGCTATTCCGGCGCTGGAGCGCTCCTGTTCAAACGCATGTGAGCGCTGGCTGTGCTCCAGCTCGAGTCCCTGCAAGAGCTTTTCGTATTCTTCGTCGATATTGGTCTGTTCGCGCAGGAGCAAGCTCTTGCGTTCCCCTGCGCGAATACTGGCTTGCAGAATTTCGCCCTCCCGCTCAACGAGGGCCGCTTTGTCCGCTATGTCATCTTTCTCGAACTGTTCATATTGCTGACTGAGCTGGTTTAATTTGCGCTCAGTATCCTCGATAGAGCCGGTGGCCTCGCGAATCCGATCCTGGATAGCGCCGCGCAATGCGGTAAAGTTCTGATCTGCAATCGTCTGTTGGTCCTCTGCTGCCGTGAGTTCCAGTTGCAGGTTTGCCTGACGCATCCTCAGGCTATCCTCCAATGCCCGGAAGCGCCCGTTTAGGCCACGCAATTCCTGCTCGGCCGCCAACGATCCACGATACGTGGCCTCCACCTCCTCCATGCGGCCGGCGTGGGCCATGACGGCCATATAGCTGTGATAGGCGTCGGGCCAACTTTCGACTTTTTTACGCTCGGTACCAAGTGAAATCTGGCCGGTAGCGTCCGTCACGGTGGCGACGATCATCCGCTGGAGGTCGGCAAAATTGGTTTTCCGCGTGAACATGCCAAAGACGATGCGTTCGATCAGCGGTAGCGGCTGGTTCGGCGGGCAAAAGGCGTACGCCAGAAGGTCCCGGCGATGCTGCTTAGGATCGCTGCCATGAGCCCGTTTACCCTGGATGATGGCACGGTAGTGGTCAAGCGACATTTTCCGGCTGCATGAGACGCCGCCAAGTTTCAGCCGCTCCACCAAGTTGCCGCTTGCCACCAGCGATGTATCGTCGTCCTGAACAAACCAATCGCGCTGGTACGCGCTGTCGACAAAGCGGTATTCGACCGCTTCGCCGGATGCATCAGAGCACAAGATGGCGCAACAGGTGGCTCCTTCCCTCTGATATTCGTAGACGATGTATGAGGTCGAACGCGGCAGGTAGTAGCGCGCAAAATTCTGCTGATTGCTCACCGGACGGACAATGCGGTCCGGACGCTCGCCGAAGAAAGCGGGGATCAGCTTCAGCAGCGAGGTCTTCCCGCGGCCGTTGCGCCCCGTGATCGCTGTTCCACCCACAAGTGGTAGCTCCGTAATCCGACCAGGCGTATAGGAATCCACCATGATCAATCTGTTCAACGCAAAATGGCTTAACGGGGCCTGGCTGTCGACCATCATCAACGCATTCCTTATGCTTAAAGGCGAAATCGAATTAGGGTAAACACTATTTACCCATAAAGTTCCTATACATATATCGAAACTTAACGGTATGTGATACCATTGTCAATACTGTACAAAATCACAGGACCTTCACGTGACCAGAACCCGAAAGACCCCATTGCCCTCGAAGGATGCGGCGCCACTGCCAACGAGCATTCGGCAACGGCTGATGCATATCGAACGCTGTCTGTTCTGGAAGGGCGAGGTGCAACGTGCCGACCTGGTCGACACATTCGAGGTGACCGCTGTCCAGGCGGCAAAAGACTTTCGCCTCTACATGGAACGCTTCCCTGGGAAGATGGTCTACAACCAATCCCGCAGGCGATATCTCCCGCAGCCGGGCTTTGTGCCAGTGTTGATACGGCCCGTCACGTTGGATGAATTTGCGGGCATGCCGTCGACGCAGGTGCCGGTGGCCCATTGGCCGCTGCCGCTACGGCGGGCGAGCACTGAAGTCTTGTTGGCGATGGTTGAGGCCGTCAGGGAGCGGCGAAAGATTGAGGTGCAGTATCAATCAATGACAGGCGAAGCGCCCGAGTGGCGGTGGCTCTCGCCGCATGCGTTCGCTTCCGATGCTGAGCGCTGGCACGTGCGCGCATTCTGCCATACGCGCCGTGGATTTCGCGACTTTGTGTTGGGGCGCATTCTCGCCACGCGCGCAACTGATGCGACAGACATTGACCCGGCGACAGATACCGCATGGAGTACGTTTGTGGATGTGCTTGTCACCCCCAATCCCAAGCTGGAAGCGGAGCAGCGGCAGGCCATCGGTGCCGAATACCAATTGCCTGAGGATCTGGAACTGACCGTCAAGCTACGAGAGTCGATGCTTTTTTATGTCAAGGCGAAATTCGAATCTAGCAAGACTGACGAGCCGGCAGCCCGCCAACTGTTTGTGGCGGAGCTCAAGCATCGGTCGTAGGGTGTTCGGCGGCCGACTGCGCCTGGTCGGAAGCGATTGGTTTCCGTTTTTACTTGCCGTCCTTCGGCGCGATCATGTCTTCCAGTTGAGCCCGTTCGTGGCGCCAGGTGACCTTCTCTTCGAGTAGCTGATCATGCCGGTGTTGTAGTCGCGAGAGGTCTTTTTGAAGCAACTTTATCTCTCGCGCATGACCTGCGGCGTCCAGGCGCGCCTCGCTCAGTTGTTGCTGTAATTGGTGTGTTGACGCATCGGCTTCCTTGCGAAGGGTAGCCAATTGGCCGGTCAACTCGGACTCCCTGCACTCATTAGCATGCCTGGTCTCGGAGAGGGTCTGCCTGGTGTGCAGCAAATCGCTGACCAAGCGTGCCCCTTCCTGGTTCAGTCGCGTCAGCTCCTCTTGCTTACCTGCCTGCGTTTGCTGGAGCTGCCGTATGTCCGCTTGCAACTGCTGAAGCTGGTGTTCGTGACGGCGCTGCTCCTGGTCGCGCTGCTCTTTGGCCGCCAGCCGGTAGTGTTCCAGCGCGTCGCGCGCATGCGCGTGCTTATCTTCCAGCGATTGGCGATGGCCCTCGTTTTCGGCAAGGCGTTCCGTCAGGTCGGTGACACGCTGTTCCGCAGTATGCCGTGCGATGGTCTCGTGCTGAAGTTGATCGAGCACGCTTACGGCATGGGATCGCGCGGCTGCCAGCTGGCGTTCGAGGTCCAGCTCCCGCGCCTGGCTTGCCGACAGTTCTTGCTGCAGGGCCTGTCCAATCTCCGCTTGGCGCTGCATCTGCGCGTCGCACTCTGATCGTACGACGAGGATTCGGGAATCGGCTTCTTCGTGAAGGCGCTCCGCCATCCGTGCCACCAACGCCTGCAGCTCTTCGCTAAGCGAAAAGCCCTTGGCGGCAGCTCCCTCTTCCGCTTCCAGTTCCTTCAAATACTTGTGGATGGTCGTTTTGGAGCCCGTATTGCCAAGCCCGATACGTACCGCGTCGAGCGATGGATGTCGGCCGGCGGCTATAAGTGTGTCACGCGCCCGTTTAACGTCTGACTTATACAATCCTGCGCGCGCCATCGCTCCCCTCCTGTGAGTAAGATACTATCCCACATACTACCATAGTACATACTACGCTACATGGCAGGCACCATAAGTAAAGCGATGGAATTGGCAATGGATAATCTAGAATTATCCCGCCCGATACGCCATTTCGGCGTAAAATTGACCACATTCAGTACGAAACATCCCCAAGGCCGCGACAGCCGCAATCACAATGAACCAGGAACCTGACGTCGATTTTTACCTCGCGGCCGCCACGCGTAAGAACACGCGGCGTAGCTATCAGGCGGCTCTGCGCCACTTCGAGGTTGAATGGGGTGGTTTTCTTCCCGCCAGCGCCGACTCGATCGCCAAGTACTTGGCCAGCTACGCCGGTGTATTGGCCACCAACACGCTGACTCAGCGCCTTGCGGCCCTCGCGCAGTGGCACCTTGATCAAGGCTTCCCAGATCCGACCAAAGTGCCGCTCGTGCGTAAGGTGCTGCGCGGTATCCGCGCCGAACACCCGGCGCAGGAAAAGCAGGCAAAGCCGCTGCAGATTGAGCTGCTAAGCCAAGTCGATCACTGGCTTGAGTGCGCCATCTCTGCTGCGCAGGTCTGCGGTGACCGCGGCGCCCAATTACGCCATACCCGCGACCGCGCAATTGTGCTGCTAGGCTTCTGGCGTGGATTTCGCGGCGATGAACTTACCAGCCTCCTGGTTGAACATGTGCAGATCGCCGGTGGCGAAGGCCTGCGTTGCTATTTTCCGCGCACCAAGGGCGACCGGGGGCACAAAGGGGTGACGTATCAGGTACCGGCGCTCGCTCTCCTGTGCCCGGTGTCGGCATACCTCGATTGGGTGTCGATGGCACATTTGAAAAGCGGGCCGGTGTTCCGCGGCATTGACCGTTGGGGCCATGTCGGGAACGATGGTTTGCACCCCAATAGCCTGATCCCACTGCTGCGGACGATTTTTGAAAAGGCCGGTGTAATGGACGCCGACGCATACAGCGGCCATTCGTTGCGTCGCGGGTTTGCCAACTGGGCAATTGCCGACGGCTGGGACACCAAATCATTGATGGAATACGTAGGCTGGAAAAGCGTGCAAAGTGCCATGCGCTACATTGACAGCAGCGATCGCTTTGCAAAATACCGGGCGCCGCAAGGCAGTTGAGCGTAGGCGGCTCCGTTTTTTGGACGAATAGACCGGGTTGTCCACGGTGTGGCGAGCCGTCAGTTGAACTATCAATTAAAGGAAAAAGCATACATGCGCCAGGTAATTCCCGCACCGGTAGTATCCATAGTTGCTGAAGTGTGTGCTGCGCGGGAAACCCACGCCACATTGGACAGCTTGTTTATGTACGCCGACGCGCCTGGCGACCCGCCGGACGGTAGCAAGCCAGCGAAAGCCCTCGAATGGCTGCGCCGCACGAACAAAGATCCCAATGTCGATCCGATGGCGGTGTTGGGTAAGTTGATCGAAGGCTATATGGATGCTCCACTTGGCCAATGGGATGACGGTGCCAGCAGGCAAAAAATTGAAGCGGCGCTCGAGCACTGCCACTTGCGTTATATGAAGGGTGGCCGTGTCACCGCTGCGGCATCGACGGCGTCTTCATCCAGAACACTTGAGGAGCTGCTGAAGGCCTTCGACTATCGCGCGATTGATGACGAATTCGCGCGCGCCCTGACCAAGATTCAGGCGGAGCCACGCGAAGCAGTATCGGCGGCCAGCAATATTCTTGAATCCTTCTGCAAGCTATACATTGCCGAAAACGGCATCGAGATGCCTGCAAAGCAGGATCTCAAGCCATTGTGGAACGTAGTGCGCAAGCATCTGGGCTTTGACCCTTCGGCGGTCGCGGACACCGACCTGCAAACCATCCTCAGCGGCATGATTGCGGTGGTCGAGGGTATTGGCGCCCTTCGCACACACGCCAGCTCCGCGCATGGTGCCGGGGTGACGACCTATCGCCTTGAGTCGCGCCATGCCCGGCTTGCGATTCATGCCGCCCACACGGTCATGCTGTTTGCTCTTGAAACGTGGGAGAAACGGCGAAAGCAATAACCCAACGATTGGCGGAGTCCCGATACCTTTGCATATGAGGGGCGGCCGTGATTCGTGTTTTTCACGCCAAAGTAGAGCTAAGTTGATGAAATATAACGCGTAATCCAACTTTAAATTTGTTGGCACGAAAGGCCATTCTCCAGAGCCGATCGATAGTTCCCGAAAGGTCAAATGCGTTCTCTTCTAGAGGATGGGTGGCATCTCTAATCAATTTACTGGTTTGGCAGTCAGATAGGCAGGCATTAGTCCCAGATTGAATTCGGCCTCAGGGCTTCCTTGATCGGCAGCCTTGCGGTACCACTCCACTGCCTGAGTGTCATCTTGTGGCACTCCTTTGCCTTCTTGATACATCACGCCCAAGTTGAATTGAGCTCTGGCATCCCCCTGATTTGCGGCCTTACGACACCATTGCACCGCCAATTCATAGCTTTGCTGCACGGCAATTCCATTTGCGTACATAACCGCTAGTGCGGACTGAGCGGCGGCATAGTTCTGATTAGCGGCATTGCGGTACCACACTTCCGCCGTTGTGCAATCCTGTGGCACCCCTTGGCCATATTCGTACATTAACCCAAGGCTATATTGGGAGGCAGGACAACCTTGATCTGCGGCTTTGCCATACCAGTGAAAAGCTTGCGCAAGATCCTGAGACACGCCATACCCCTTGGCATACATTACGCCTAACATGAATTGCGCCGTAGAATCGCCCTGATTCGCGGCCAAAAGAGACCAGTGCTTCGCTTGTGCAACGTCCTGAACCCCACGCTGGCCATGGAAATACATTTCACCTAGTTGCCCCTGGGCCGAAACATCCCCTTGGTTCGCGGCCTTATGGAACCACATTATTGCTTGCGCAAAATCTTGCGGTACGCCATACCCGCATCGATATCTGACACCCATTTCGCATTGCGCACCTGCGTGCCCCTGGATGGCCGCCTTGAGGAACCATTGCGCTGCTTCTACAACATCTTCAGGTACTCCTCTACCGAAGCTATAGCGCAGCCCCATAAAATACTGTGCCGTGACATGGCCTTGATCCGCAGCTTTACGTGACCAGTGCGCAGCGAGAGTGAAGTCCTGTGGCACTCCGTGACCAAGTTGATACATCTCGCCCAGATACGCTTGTGCCGCAGCGTATCCACGCTCTGCGTCCTTGCGGCACTGTTGGACTATGGCGGGGTCCAAACCTGCGCCAAAGCTATATTCTTGCACGACATTGCCGTTCTGAACGCCAAACAATTTGCTAAAAAGTCCCATAGCAGGCTACCTTTGACTTTGAAGAATGTTCGTTAATCTTGAATTAAATCAAAATGTCATTCGATGGTTGCGCGCCTTCCCGTCGAGCGCAGATTCCGGTCATGTCGTTTTTACGCCAAACCAGAAAGGATTTCAAGGAAACTAGCGGAAGGTTATTTTCGGAGAAATTCTCCGAATACGGCTTGTTCTTGCTGCTTGCCGTGCCCGGGCCTACTCACCTGGTCAATGGACACTCCGGAAAAATCCGCCAGAGTGCCACGGTTATCCCGCGTTGCTACGCTTTTGCTAAGACCGCCTCAAACTGTCCAGTTTGAGGCGGAATAGGTGTCCAGTTTGCGCTGGAACGGGTGTCCAGTTTGGTCCGGGAAACGCATTGGGCATTGAGAATGACGCCGCTGAGTTATCGCTTACAGTCACTGAAAGTAAACGGTTTTTATGTGACGCTCAGGCAATGAAAGCGAGTTGTGTGTAATGAAATGCCTTAAAGTTTGTGCTCGAAGGCAAATGAAATCCGGCGATACTGTGGGGTCTGGAAGTTAGTGACCGCTGTCATACCACCGTATTGCTCTTCCGACCGGTAGATATAGTTACGACGTAAAGCATTCATGACAGAGATACGTGCCAGCGTGGACTTACTGAATTTCCAGGTCCCGTAGAGGTCGAGTTGAAGTGGATTGTTTTCGTACAGGGTATTGCTTGGACTGATTTGCTGTATATGACTTTGCGCATAAACCGCGCTGGCGCCGAAGGACAAACGGCTTGCCATACCAGTGTAATCAGCCCCAAATTTCACCGTCAGCGTAATCGGAACCAGGATGTTGTTTGGGTTTGGCAAGGTCGTGACCTTTGACCAGTTCTTTGAGACCTCAAAATTCAGGTCTACCCCCTTTGATTGGCCGACGAATCTCGAAAGGGGAAACTGCATATCAAAATCAATGTTAGTACTCATTGCGCGATCAGCATTGACGTGCTGTGTCCACCAAATGCCGTTGGAGTAAATCAGCTGCTCGCGAATCACATCCTGTACTCGCCTTGATTTAAGCCTGAGGTTGTAATTCAACTCATCTTTGCCTGAATGTTCGAACGCCCAATCTAATGACCACGCACGCTCAGGACGCAAATGGGGATTACCCAAATTGTCGGGAGCATAGAAAGTATTGTTGGTGGGCTGAACCTTCTGGACGGCAAGGAAGTGGTCCGCTGGCGGTTGATAAGACCTCGACAGGCCGAAGCGGATCCTGTCGACATTCTCTCGGTCAAGTTTCCAAAGCGACTGAACGATCGGACTAAGCATGTTCGACGTATGGTCGACTGGTTCCAGTAGCGTATCCGAGCTCTTTAAGCGTACAACTTCCCCACGAACTCCAAAGTACAGCGCAACCGTCGAATTGAGCTTCCATTCATCCTGAACGAATGCCGCAACCTTATCAATCGTCGTATCAGTAAGCTGAGATTCCGGAACCGTCACGGTGGTCATACTATCCACTTGTTGCTGATAGCGACTTGAATGGGACCGTGAACGAGATCCTGAAAGACCTGCTACAAGGTCATGTTCTTTGGTGCTAGGAATCGTTAACTTAAGCGAGCCGCTGAATCCTCGCGTGTTGGCATCTAGCGTACTCTCTCGCCGAAAGAGCGACGCTTTTGTCGTGTCGGAATAATGTACGTCGGACCGTTTCTCCGAGGTCTTCTCATGGATCCCTACATTGGCGTCAAGCTTCCCCAATGTGTCCAGATTTATCAGACTGCGCAATGTGATATTGGCGAAGGTGTTTATTACGTCGCTGTTCCCGCGAACACCCGCAACTGGAAGGGGGTGACCTGCATGGAACGAATATTTTCCCTCGCGCCATAAGTGGTTTGTGGATGCGCCGACTGATGCAGTTAATGTGTAACTGGTCCCGCTTGCAGCCCTGTATTGCAACCGTGGATTAAGCCTCAAACTTTTCTCATTGACAGTACGATTGGTCGAAGTGGAATAGACTTGGAGTGGTTGCCCCGACTCATCATCGACTTGCGTAGTAGTGTCGTATGGAATTGACGACGTAGCTGTATCAACCTTTGCTAGCACTGAAACCGAATAAGAAAGGTTATCCCTCTTATCAGAGGCCAACCACTCAATCGTGGATACGGGCTTGTACTCGTTATACACGCCAGCCTTCACTTGTTGCTGGGCAGTAGACAACACTTTCTTAAGTACGATGTTAATTGTGCCACCTATGGCTTGCGAACTGAACTGTGCGTTACCTTGGCGATAAATTTCAACTCGTTCAATGATGCTGATCGGCAGGTCGTTGAAGTTGACACCACGCGGAGGCTCACCGTCAATCAAGACTTGCGTATATGCAGAGGTCATCCCCTGAAGCTGGATGCGCCCTTTGACGACCAGCAAACCTGGAACATGTTTGAGTGCCTCAGTGACGTTACTTGCGCCAAAACGAATTAACTCTGCATTGTTCACGACTGTTTTGGCTGCGGCATCTGATTGAGCCCTTGTACCCTCGCTGCCTCCTTTAACCTCGACAATAGAAAACGATGTGTTGTTTGGCGCAACTGCTGTGCCTTCGACGGAGAGAGTCTGTGCCGACGCTTCGACGACGGCTGGGAGCAACAGGCTCGAGCATGCTAGTAAGCAGGCTTGGGGTTTCTTCTTCAAATCAAATCCTTCCATTATTTAATGAAATTCGCACTTCTGCGTCATTGTTCGTCATAAGAGATTTTGCCCTTTTCGAGCTTGACCATCCGCTCTGCCATAGCGATAGTTTCTGGACGGTGTGCGACGATAACTCGTGTAAACACAATTTCCTTGATGGCCATATTCACAGCTAGTTCATTATTCACATCAAGATGGCTAGTTGCCTCATCAAGTATTAGGATACGTGGATTTTTATACAACGCTCTCGCCAATAATATGCGCTGTTTCTGCCCGCCTGAAAGCCCAGTTCCGATATCGCCGATCAACGTATCGTATGCCATTGGCATAGTCATTATCTCATCATGAATCGCTGCATGAGCGGCACAGCCCTCAACGTGATCCAAGTCAACAGAGGAATCAAAAAACGAGATGTTATCCTGGATAGAGCCTGCGAACAGCTGATCCTCCTGCATAACTGCTCCAACGATACTTCGGTAGTTAGTGGTCCCAATTTTTTCTATTGGGCGGCCGCCAACGAGTATCTGTCCTTCAGTTGGAACAATCAGGCCCAGAAGCAGTTTAATCAAGCTCGATTTTCCCGATCCGGATGCGCCTGTTATGGCTATACATTGTCCCGCGGGAATAGATAGATTTAGATTGTGGAGCACATAAGGTTCTTCTTCGGAATATCGGAAAGATACATTTTTTAGTTCTATGGATGTAATTAGGCTTCCTCTTTGAATCGCCACCACTATCCTAGATACTCCTGAGCCATAATTCTAAGGCAAAGGAGAGAGTCAATGAGCGGCAAGAGATATACCGAGGAATTCAAGATCGCGGCAGTCAAACAGGTGGTTGATCGGGGCCGACGTCTCCCCCGATTTGAGTAGCACGGCGATTTAGAGTTCAATCACGTAGTTAGGAGATTGAACATGAAGAAGCGATTCACTGAAGAGCAGATCATTGGCTTCCTGCGGCAAGCTGACGCGGGAATGCCCATCAAGGATCTGTGCCGGCAGCACGGGTTCTCCGAGGCCAGTTACTACCTGTGGCGTAGCAAATTCGGCGGCATGAGCGTGCCCGACGCCAAGCGGCTGAAGGAGCTGGAAGTCGAGAATGCCCGGTTGAAAAAGCTGTTGGCCGAGTCGATGCTGGAGAATGAGGTCACGCGCGAAGTCTTGCGAAAAAAGTGGTAGGCGCACCGTCACGCCGAGAGCTGGTGCGTTATATGACACAGCAGGGCCTGAGTGAACGTCGAGCCTTGCGGGTAATCGGCATGAGCGCCAGTGCCTATCGCTACCAGCCGGCACCGGATCGCAATGTGGCGCTGCGAGCGCAAATTGTGGCGCTAGCCCAAAGGCATCGGCGCTATGGCTCCGGAATGATTTATTTAAAGGTGCGGCAGTCGGGCCTGGCGGTCAACCACAAACGGGTCGAGCGTCTTTATGCCGAAGAGAAGTTGCAGGTGCGCCGCCGCAAGCGCAAGAAGGTACCGGTGTCGGATCGACAGCCGCTGGGGCGGCCATCAGCTGCCAATCGGGTCTGGTCAATGGATTTTGTCTTCGACCGGACCGCAGAAGGCCGGGTGATCAAGAATCTGACGGTGGTCGACGATGCCACGCATGAAGCTGTGGCCATCGTTCCGGAGCGGGCGATCAGCGGACACCGATTGACTCGCATCCTGGATCGCGTCGCTTTGCATCGCGGCCTGCCGCAGGCAATTCGGACCGACAACGGCAAGGAATTTTGCGGACGAGCGATGCTGACCGGTAATCCCCCCACCAAATGATCGCCGCAGGAAGTAGAATTTTCTAACTTTGAAATTGAAGGTTCTACCGCATGAAGACGTCCCGTTTTACCGAAAGCCAGATCATCGCCATCCTGAAGCAGGCCGAGGCCGGTGCCCCGGTTCCTGAGCTGTGCCGCGAGCATGGCATGAGCAGTGCCACGTTCTACAAATGGCGTTCCAAGTTCGGCGGCATGGATGCCTCCCTGATGGCCCGCATGAAGGAGCTGGAAGAGGAAAATCGTCGCTTGAAAAAGATGTACGCGGAGGAGCGCCTGAAGGCGGAGGTCGTTGCGGAGGCGCTGGCAAAAAAGTGGTGAAGTCATCTCGCCGACGTGAGATGGCACGACACTACGTCGAAGCCGGCCGCATGACCGTCAAGAGCGCCTGTGTTGCCTTCGGCATCAGCCAGACTTGCTACCGTTATCAAGCAAAGCTCAATGCCGAAAATGAGGTCATAGCCGATTGGCTGGTTCGCCTGACGAACAATCAGCGCAACTGGGGCTTCGGTTTGTGCTTCCTATTCCTGCGGAACGTGAAGGGCTTCGGCTGGAACCACAAGCGTGTGTATCGAATCTATCGCGAACTGGAGCTGAATCTGCGCATCAAGCCACGACAGCGCATTGTGAGGGAGAAACCAGTGCCGTTGTCCGTGCCGACGGCCATCAACCAGACCTGGTCGATGGACTTCATGCATGACCAGCTTGCCGATGGTCGCAGTATCAGATTGTTCAACGTGATCGATGATTACAACCGAGAAGGACTGGCTATCGACGTGGACTTCTCGCTGCCATCGGAACGCGTTGTGCGGGCGCTGGATCAAGTCATTGAGTGGCGTGGTAAGCCTCGAACGATACGCTGTGATAACGGCCCGGAGTACATAAGCGGCGTCACGGCGCAATGGGCAAAGAAGCATGGCATCGAGATTGCGTTTATCCAGCCTGGACAGCCGCAGCAGAACGCCTATATCGAGCGCTACAACCGCACCGTGCGCTACGACTGGCTTGCGCAGCACCTGTTTGAATCGCTGGACGAGATCCAGGACTTTGCCACCGGTTGGCTCTGGACTTACAATCACGAGCGCCCCAACATGGGCCTGGGCGGGATAACACCAAAACAGAAACTCGCTCTCGCCGCCTAACCCCTACTTCTGGCGCGCATCAAAAATGGGGGGATTACCGACTCTTCTCGCTTCATATGATCAATGACTGCATTACGCGCCGAGCGTTTCTCCGTGCTACGACCGGCGTGTTTGGTTGCGCCGCCCTCCCAGCACTGGCAGCCACCGCGCCACCGGTTTGGCAGCCCGCCGACCTACCGCAAGCAAAGCAGTTGGACCTCAAGTCGGCACATACCGGCCACATCTACCGCATCTTCATCAGCGTGCCGGAAACCCCGGCTCCAGCCGCAGGTCATCCGGTTCTATACGCGCTGGACGGCAATGCGAGTTTTCCCACTGTCGCGTTGATGGCTCGCACTATTGCGCGGCGCAGTAAGGCCACCGGTCAGAATGCGCCGATTGTGGTCGGCATTGGATACGCCAGCGGCGAGGACTATGACAGCACCGCCCGCACCCGCGACTACACGCCGGCCGCAGGCGAAAAGAGCGTGCATGGCGAAGGCGGTGCGGACCATTTCCTCGATTTCATCGAAAATACACTAAAGCCCCTTGTTCGAACTGTTGCCCCAATAGATCCTCAGCGCCAAGCCTTGTTCGGACATTCCTATGGCGGATTGCTGACCTTGCACGCGCTGTTCACACGGCCAGCAGCATTCCAGACCTATATCGCGGCGAGCCCATCGATTTGGTACGCAGACCAGTATTTGCTCAGCGAGGTGTCCAACCTGGCGGCGCCGCGTAAAGACGAAGCCAAAGTGCTGATAACGGTTGGAGAGCTGGAACAAGCGGCAGCACCGCCGTCCGCCCGAAGCGCAGCGCTTGCCAAACGCCGCATGGTTGACCAAGCGCGTGACTTGGCGGCGCAGCTTGATGCAAATAGGGACGGCTTCCGTCTGGAGCGGGTGCGCTTTATCGAACTACCGCATGAAAACCACGGCTCCGCCATGTTCCCTGCCCTGTCACGCGGACTGGAATTTTTCCTGGGATAGACAAGACCGGCGCCCGAGCCCGCGACAAAAAACCGGTGCCAGGTCTGTCATTCGGACAGTCCCTACGCACTTTTGACATTTCTCAAGGTTTTCCGCAAAGGAACACACGTAGAAGAAGCGGCATACGCTTTACGCGCCGTATTGATCTGCATCAAACGTACGGCGCGACTGTCCGAATGACAGACCTGGCACCGGTTTTGGCACCGGTTTTGGCTCAGTTTGCGTTCAGATCGCGGGCTGTGCCGCTAGGAGCTTTTGTGCGGCGATGGATCTCACCCGCGATGCGCGTTTGCGCCACCAGATAATCACGCCGGTCACGCTGAGCATCGCCACTACGATCCCCATGACCGAGATCAGGATGCGGCCCGGTATGCCGAGGATGCGGCCGGAATGTAGCGGGAACTGGGCTTGTACGAAGATGTCGGCTGCCGTGCCTTTCCATGGCAGGCGCTCGCCCAGCGTGCTGCCGTCGCCGCCGTCGAAGTACAGCACGGCGGGGCCGACGCCGCCGTTGCCGTGGTCGTTCCCTGGCTGGAAGAAGCTGACGCCGTAAATGCCAAAGTCCTGTGAGTAGAACACGCTGCCGGCTGGGTCGGTCCATTGGCGGGTTGCCGCTTCCGCTCGGGCGCGCTTCAGGATTTCGTCGTAGCCGATACGTGCGGCGATCGGTTGGTGCAGCGGCGCTGCGGGGCGCGTTTCGAATGGCGTTGGGGTTACGTCGGACACCGTGGTCATGATCGGGTAGAAAATCTCGCGATAGAAGTTCAGCGAGAACGCGGTGAATGCAAGGATGAACAGCAGGATCCAGGTCCACAGGCTGAACGCGCGGTGCAGGTCGAAATTGAGCTTGGCGCTGCCGCCGCTCCAGCGCACTTTCCAGGCCGGTTTCCAGCGCTGCCACCAGCCGCGCGCGTTGCTGCTGCGGGCGCGCACCGGCAAGGTCAGGTAGAAACCGACAAAGCTGTCCACCACCCAGATCATGGCGATCACGCCCATGAGCCAGACGCCCCAGCGGTCGATACCCCACATTTCGGGAATGTGCAGCGAGTAGTGCAGGCGGTAGAGGAAGGAGACGAAGGTTTCCTTGGTGATGGGCCAGACGGCGCCCCACTCCCGTTTCCCCAACTCTGCGCCGCTGACCGGGTCGACAAAGACCTGGTTGAAGCCCGGTTCGGCCAGCTTGCCGGTGGCCGGATCAACCTTGGGCGAGACGCCGAAGTGCAGTGTCTCGCCCTGCCCTGCGTGCAATGGAATGAAGGACACCCCTATCTGCGGATAGCGCTGTTCCAGCGCGCGCGCCAGGGCGAGCGAGGATTGCGCCTGGCCTGGCGTGTTCGACTCCATCAGGTGCGGGTTGAGTACATCATCCAGTTCGTGGTCCCACGAGATAATGGCGCCTGTCACGCCGCTGATGAACAGGAAGGCTGCCGTGGTCAGGCCCAGGTAGCGGTGAACTAAAGTCCAGAATGCACGCATGGCAGGTCCCTATCAGAAGCGGTACTTCAGGCTGGCCGATACGCTGCGCGGTGCGCCGTAGGTGATGGCGCCGTAGGCGGCGAACATGCCGAAGTGCTGCTTGTCGAACAGGTTGTTGATATTGAGCTGCGCCGACAGTTGTTTGTTGATGTCGTAGCGTGCCATCAGGTTCACCAGGGCGAAGGAATCCTGCTCGATACGGCCATTGGTGTTGTCTGGGGCGGCAGGGTCCAGCGTGTAGGTGCGGCCTTCCCAGTTCACGCCGCCGCCTACGGTCAGTGCATCCAGACGGTAGGTGGTGTAGACGCGGAACAGCTTGCGCGGGTACACGGTGTTGATCTCGCTGCCGTTGGCTTCCTTGCCGCTGAATTGCGAGTAGCCTGCGGTGGCATTCCAGCCGCGTGCCAGTTCGCCGGAGAGTTCGAACTCAAAGCCGTCGGTCTTGGCGCCGTTGGCGGCGCGGTAGTAGACTTCCGGCGCCAACGGGCCGTCGCCGTCGCGGTCCACCTTGTCGACTTCCTGCGCCAGGTTGTCCTGCTTGATCTTGAAGACGGCGAAGGATGCGTTCAGGCGGCCGTCGAAGAACTCACCCTTGACGCCCGCTTCCGCGCTCTTGCCCACAATCGGTTCGAGCATGGCGCCGGCTTTGTCGCGGCGGTTCTGCATCTGGAAGATGTCGGTGTAGCTGGCGTAGGCCGAGAAATTCTCACTGATGTCGTAGACCACGCCTGCATATGGCGTCAGCTCATGGTCGTACTTCATACGGTAAGGCGGAATCCAGGCGCTGGTACCGGTTTTGTCGTAGTTGGTGACGCGCGCTCCGATAATGGCTTTCAGCGGGTCGCTGAGCGAGAAGCGCGCTACGCCGTACACGGAGTCCTGCTTGGTGACGCTCGCTTCGTAGAAGGCCAGTGGTCCCCAGGTGGGTTCCGGGTATTTGGTGCCGTCCCAGTTGTTGAAGTCCCCTACTGCCGGATAGGCGTTGCCGTAGTCGGCGGCGCGGCTTTGGGTGAGGAACTTCTGCTTGGAGTGGGCGTAGCCGATCGCCGCTTCATGCTTGCGGCCGGCCAGTTCAAACGGTCCGCTGGCGTGCAGGCTGAAGTCGTCCTGCTTGGTGTTGACTTTGTAGGCGCCGGCGAAAGCGGCCATGCCTAGGCCGGTTACGCGGTCCGGCAGGCCGGACAGGTAGAGCAGCGCCGAATCGGCTTTGCGGT
The DNA here is from genome assembly GCA_046523935.1 of Massilia sp. SR12. Lineage (GTDB taxonomy): Bacteria > Pseudomonadota > Gammaproteobacteria > Burkholderiales > Burkholderiaceae_D > Rugamonas. Next base: position 1,198,586 of record CP159586.1, read on the forward strand.
CACCGCGCGAGTAGCTGGCGCGCAGTTTCCAGCCGTTGTCGAAGCCGTGCTCCAGGTTGGCGAAGGCGCTTTGGTATTCGGTTTCCCAGCGGGTCCAGTCGGCGGAGGATGTCTTGGAGACGTCCCAACCCGCTTTGCTGCCGTCGGTGTACCAGGCTGGCAGGCCGCCCCACATAGGGCCTTTCGGGTCGTTCTTCTGGCGGCTGATGCCGCCGGACAGCACGGTGCGCGGCGTCAGGTCCGCTTCCACGGTGGCGTAGTAGGTGTTGCTCTTGTTCTCAAGCAGATTGGTCCAACTGTCGCTGCGCTGGACCTCGCCCACTACGCGGGCGCGTACGCTGCCGTCAGCATTCAGGCCGGTCGATACGTCGACCTGGGCGCGACGCTCGTTCCAGCGGCCGATGCCGATTTCGGCGGAGCCGGTCAGGTCTTTGCTGGTGGCGCGCTTGCGTACCAGGTTGATGGCGGCGGAGGGGTTGCCGGCGCCGGTCATCAGGCCGGTGGCGCCGCGCACCACTTCCACCCGCTCGTACAAGGCCAGGCTGCCAACGACTTCACCCGAGCTCCAGGCTTGGTCCCAGGTGGTCGGTACGCCGTCGATCTGCAGGTTGTCGATGTCGAAGCCGCGTGCGGTGAAGCCGGCACGGTGGGTTTCGTACTGGTTGACGGAGACGCCGGTGACGTTGTTGACCACATCGCTTACGTTTTGCAGGCCCTGGTCTTCAATGCGCTGCTGGGTGATCACGGAAACCGACTGCGGCGTGTCGCGCAGGGAAATGCTGAGCGGTGTGGCGGTGCGGCCCTTGTCCACCGTGTAGGACGTTTCGTCCAGCTTTTGCGCAGTGACCTGGATTTGCGGCAGCACGGTGCTGTCTTGCGCTATTGCGGCCAGGGGGAATGCCATGGCGACCAGGGCAGCGATTTGTTTCATCTTCATTAGAACCTCAACCAGTATTTCTTTTTGCTTTTATGACTGGCTGGCATTCTGCGTACAGGTGGCTGGCTCCCTATTCAAACCCCTAGATGATAACGATTCTCATTCAAAAGTCAATTCCCACGCACTTGATCCAGGTCATGCACAGTATTTGCGCACAAGCCTAGACTTTCTGTATTCACTTTTTGTATTCCCTTTTCGCTAACAATCGGAGGCAGCCATGGCATTCAAAACTATCGTGGTTCATGTGAACGGTTCGAAGGACACTGCGCGCCGGGTGCGCCTTGGGGCGCAGTTGGCGGCGCTGTTCAGAGGCCGCCTGGTGGGCGCCGCCATGACCGGCGTCTCCCGCTACCTGACCATGGATTACGCCACCTCGATGGGCGTCAGCATGGCGGCCGAATGCATGGACGAAGCGCGCAAGCAGGCGCGCGCTGCTTTACAGGAGTTCGATCGCGAGTGTGCGGCGCTGGATGTCACTTCCTTTGAATCGCGCCTGATCGATGACCAGGCCGGCGATGGCCTGGTGCTGCAGTCGCGCTATGCTGACCTGGTGGTGCTGGGCCAGGCCAATCCCGACGAGCCGATGGCGCCGCTGGCACAGGAAACGCCGGAATTCCTGGCCACGAACAGCGCTCGCCCTGTGCTGGTGCTGCCCTATGCCGGGCACTTTGAGGCACCGTTCCGGCGCGTGCTGGTGGCATGGGATGGCAGCATGGAAGCAACGCGCGCCGTCACCGCTGCGCTGCCGCTCATGCAAGCGGCCGGCAAAGTGTCGCTGGTCGTCTTCAATGCCGGCCGCCAGCCGGACGTGCATGGCGCCGAACCTGGCGCTGACATGGCGCTTTACCTGGCGCGGCACGGCATCGAGGTGGAGGTGTCTTCGCAGGTGACGGATATCGATATCGGGTCTGCCTTGTTGTCGCATGCTGCGGACGTGGATGCCGATTTGCTGGTCATGGGCTGCTACAGCCATAGCCGCTTCCGCGAAATCATGTTGGGCGGCGCCACCCGCACCATCCTGCAAAGCATGACCCTGCCGGTGTTCATGGCGCACTAGGGCTATACTGGTTCGCATGCCGAATCCATTCGCCCAAGTCGCCGCCGCGTGGCTGGCGCACCCGGTGGAACTGGCCCGCGCCTGGCAGGAGCTTGCCTCGGTCGGTTGGGCCACTGGCATACCCACGCCCGTGGCCGAGGCGGCCGAGGGCGATGACCGCTTTGCCGATGAGGCCTGGCGCGTCAATCCCCTCTTCCGTGGCTTGATGCAGCAGTACCTGGGCATGACGCGCACGCTGGAACGGCAGATCTACGACACCCCCGGCGTGGACGAACGCGATGCCCGCAGCGCGGCCTTCTGGTTACGCCACTGGTGCAATGCGGTTGCCCCCAGCAACTTCCTGTTGACCAATCCGGAGGCGCTGCGGCGCGCGTTCGAGAGCGGCGGCGCTAGCCTGCGGGCTGGTTATCAGGAGTGGCTGCGCGACCTGCTGGCCGGCGACCTGCGCATGGTCGACCGGACGCAATTTGCATTGGGCCGCGATCTGGCCGCCACGCCGGGCCGTGTCGTGCTGCGCAATCCTATGATGGAACTGATCCAGTACACGCCTGTGCGTGGGCAAGTGCACGCGCTGCCGCTGGTACTGGTGCCGCCCTGGATCAATAAATACTACATCCTCGATCTCACTCAGCAGCAAAGCATGGTGCGCTACCTGGTCGAGCAGGGTTTCGACGTTTTCGTTATCAGTTGGAAGAACCCGGGCAGCGCGATGGCCGGGGTGTCTTTCGAGGACCATCTGTTTGATGGCATCCTGGCGGCAATCGAGGCGGCGCGCACGATTGCGGACGTGCCGCAGGTGCATGCTGTGGGCTATTGCATCGGCGGTACCGCCCTGGCGACCCTGATGGCGTGGCTGAACCGGCGCTATCCGAACGTGCACGACATTCCGGTAGCGCATTGGTCCCTGCTGGCGACCCTGGCCGATTTCAGCAAGCCGGGCGATATTGCGAGCTTCATTAACGATGAAAGCCTGGCCTGGCTGGATGAGCTGATGGCGCGCCAGGGCTTCCTCGATTCGCATCAAATCGGCTGGAGCTTCCGCATGCTGCGCCCGAACACCCAGGTCTGGCGCTATGTGGTGCATAAATACCTGCTGGGCGAGGCAGCGCCCGCACTGGCGCCGCTGGCCTGGAATGCCGACGGCACGCGCCAGCCGCGCGCCACCCACACTTTTTGCCTGCGCGAGCTATACCAATCCAACAAACTGGCACGGCCCGATGCGCTGGAGATGCGCGGCCAGCCGATCGACCTTGGCCGCATCCGGCAAGAGTTGTACGCCGTGGGCGCGCTGGCCGACCATATCACCCCTTGGCGCAGCACCTATTGCAGCGCGGCCCTGGTTGGTGCGCCGGTGCGCTATGTGCTGACGGCCTCCGGCCACATCCTCGGCATCATCAATCCGCCCGGCGGCAGCGCCAAGCAGCAATACTGGGCCGGGCCGCTGCGGCGCGATGCCGGCGCCAAGGATTGGCTGGCCACGCGAGAGGCGGTGCCTGGCTCTTGGTGGCAGGACTGGAGCGCATGGCTGGCGCAGCGCTGCGGCGAGTTGCGCGTGGCGCCAGCCCAGCCCCACCCGGACTATCCGTGGCTAGGCGACGCCCCCGGAATCTACGTGCGGGAAAGCTAGGCTTGGCCTTATAATTTCGGCATGAACGCCGAACAAAAACAATTCCGCCGCCGCCTTGCCCTGCTTGGCGCCATCACCCTGATTGGATTCGCCGTCCTGGCCGGCCGCATGATCTGGCTGCAGGCTGTCCAATGAGCCTGCATACCCCGTTTTGGCGTCGCCTGCGACCGCTGTTGGCGGTGGACGCGCCTTTGGCTGCGATTGTCGGCATGCTGGTCTGCACCGGCCTGTTCACCCTGTATTCCGCCTCGGCCGATTTCCCCGGCCGCTTTGAACTTCAGCTACGCAATGTGCTGATGGCCATGGGCCTGATGTGGGCGGCGGCTAACATCCCGCAACAGGTGCTGATGCGTCACGCCACCGTGCTATATGCGCTGGGCGTGACCTTGCTGGTGGCGGTGTTCCTGTTCGGCGTCACCAAAAAAGGTTCGACGCGCTGGCTGAATCTTGGGCATGACTTCCAGCCTTCCGAAATGATGAAGATCGCGATGCCACTGATGCTGGCCTGGTATTTCCATCGTTATGACGGCGTGCAGGGCTGGCAGCGTTTCGCGGTGGCGGCGGTGCTGCTAGCCATTCCGGTCGGCCTGATTGCCAAGCAGCCCGATTTCGGCACGGCGATGCTGGTGCTGTCGGCGGGCTTCTATGTCATCGTGCTGGCGGGGCTGTCGTGGAAGGCCTTGCTCGCACTGGCGGCGAGCGCTGTTGCGGCAGCGCCGCTAGTCTGGCATATGCTGCACGACTTCCAGCGCCAACGCGTGCTGACCTTCCTCGATCCGGGCGCCGATCCAATGGGTAAGGGCTTCCAGATCAACCAGGCCATGACGGCCATCGGTTCGGGCGGCGTGACGGGGCGCGGCTGGATGGATGGCACCCAGGGCCATCTTGGCTTTATCCCCGAACGGTCGACCGATTTCATTTTCTCCGTCTTCGCCGAAGAGTTTGGCCTGGTGGGCGGCATCGTCCTGCTGCTGATGTATGCGATGCTGGTGGTGCGTGGGCTGCAGATCGCAGCCGGTGCGCCTACGCTATTTTCGCGCTTGCTGGGCGGGGCGATCACGATGATCTTCTTCACCTATGCCTTCATCAATATCGGCATGGTCAGCGGCGTGGTGCCGGTGGTCGGCGTGCCACTGCCTTTCTTCAGCTACGGCGGCACGGCGCTGGCGACCCTGGGCCTGGGCTGCGGCATCCTGATGAGCATACGGCGCGGTTACAATTGTCCCAATTGAGACAAGTAAGGCAAGCTTGTTCAAGGCTTAACGCTATTGTGGCTGAAATGGCGACAGGCTATCGTCGCCACGCTGAATTAGATTGAAGTGCCAATCCGTCCGCAGCAAGATTGACCCAGGGGCTGCTACAAGGCCCTGTACAACATCAATCAAAGGACGGAGAGACGAATGAACTGGAAACACCTTGGCGGCTTCGCACTGGCAGCATCCTTCAGCTTTGGCGCCTATGCGGCGGACGGCCTGAAGGCCAGCATCAGCATCGACAAGCGCGCCCTCGGCCCGCAAGATGACGTGGTGGTGCATGTCACCCTCACCAATACGTCGGCGGTGCCGCAGTATGTGCTGAAATGGCATACCCCATTTGGCGATATCGAAGAATCCCTGTTCGACGTGACCCGCGACGGCGCCAAGGTGGCGTATGAGGGCATGCACGTCAAACGCGCTGCGCCCACTCCGGCGGACTACTATGTGATCCAGCCCGGCAAGTCGCACAAGGTGACGGTTGAACTGTCGCAGATGTATAACATGAGCATCTCCGGCGACTACGCGATCCGCTACAGCACCAAGTCGGCCAAGCTATTCAGCAATGTCGACCCGGCAGGCAAGGCGATGGACAAAAAACAGGCCGATACACTGCAATCGGATGCGCTGACCGTGTCGATCGAAGGCACCCTACCGCGCGGCAGCGTCGCCAAGGCGGCGGAACCGGTGGCGGCAGCGGCCGGCCTGGCCTTCAGCAAATGCACCACGTCCCAGCAGTCCACCATCACCAGCGCCATCTCCACCGCGCAAGGCATGGCGAATAACAGTAATACCTACCTCGGGGCCAATAACGCCGGCCAGCGCTACACCAAGTGGTTCGGCTCTTACGACGCGGGCCGCTACTCCACCGTGAAGGCGCACTTTGCAGCGATCAAGGCGGCTTTCGACACCAAGCCGATCACGGTGGATTGCGGGTGCAAGAAGACCTATTACGCGTATGTGTATCCGACCCAGCCTTACACCATCTACGTCTGCAAGGCCTTCTGGAGCGCACCGATGTCCGGCACCGACTCCAAAGGCGGCACCCTGGTGCATGAAATGAGCCACTTCAACGTCGTGGCCGGTACGGATGACCATGCCTATGGCCAATCCGCCGCCGCCAGCCTGGCGCTCAGCAATCCGGCCCAGGCAGTCGACAACGCCGACTCGCACGAGTATTTCGGCGAAAACACCCCTGCCCTGCAATAAGCAGCGGCGCGCCGCTCACCGGCCGGTATGCTCGAAGCGTACCGGCCCCACGGTGAGCGGCATTTCCTTCCCATTTTGCAGGTAGTGGCCGCGATAGCTGATCGTGTAAGCGTGGCGTCCCGGCTTGAAGGCATAGGCGCGACCGAGGTCGATGGCGTTGCGGCGTCTGGCGCCCGGCGCCATGGTGAAGTAGTCCGCCTCCGTCAGCGGTCCGCGCTTGACCATGATGCCCTGGTATTCCAGCGCCTGGCCGGTGGCCGCATCGTGCAGCTCAAACAGTTTGCCGAACATCTCTTCTTCATCCGCCAGCGCGTGCAGCACCTTGACCGCCTGCGCTGAGCGGTTGGCCAGCGTAATATGCGCCACCGGCCGGCCATCCTGGCTTTTGACGGAAAGTTTGAGTTCCAGCACTGGCGATTCCCCCGCTTGGACGGCCCCCGCGAAGAGCCAGGCGGCCAGGATGGTTTTCACTTGGTGTTCCGTTCCAGCGTTGCGCCCACGACTTCCAGGAATTCCGTGATGTTGAGCGGCTTGGTCAGGTAGCGCACAAAGCCGGCCTGCAGCGCGGCCTCCACATCGAGCGGCATGGCGTTGGCCGACAGGGCAATGATGGGGATGTCGCGCGTGGCCGGGTCCTGGCGCAGGCGGCGTTGCGCTTCCCGTCCGCTGATGCCGGGCAGGTTCATGTCCATCAGGATCGCGTCGGGCAGGAACTCGCGCGCCATGGCCACGCCCTTATTGCCATCCGTGGCCGAGAGCAAGTCCAGGTCCAGGTGCAACTTGACGATTTCCTGTACCAGGCGCAGGTTGGCCGGGTTGTCTTCGACATACAGCAAGACTGGCTTGTTGCGCAGGCCAAGGGCGGCGGCGGGCGACGGCAGGCCGTCGGGCGACGGCATGGACGGCAGCACCTGCGGCTGCGCCGTTTCCATCCCGACGGTGAATGTGCTGCCATGGCCGACCGCGCTGGATACTTCGATCGTGGCGTTCATCAGTTCTGCCAGGCGACGGCTCAACACCAGGCCGATCCCGCTGCCCTCCTCCGAGCCGCCCTCCTGGCCCAGGCGGTTGAAAGGCTGGAACAGTCCCGCCAGTTGTTCCGGGCTCAGGCCCGGCCCGTCATCCTTCACGGCGAGCCAGGCCCGTCCCGTGTCGCCGACGCCGGCATCGAGCCAGACCTGGCCGCCCTTGCGGTTGTACTTGACCGCGTTCGACAGCAGGTTGAGCACGATCTGGCGCAGGCGGATGCGGTCGGCCCGCACATACAGGCCCTTCGACGGCTCCAGGTGGATGTGCACGGCGCGTGCTTCAGCCATGGCTTCGATCATTTTGCACGCTTCGTGCAGTAAGTCGTCCAGCGCGACCGGTTCCAGCGACAGCGTAACGGCGCCCACTTCAATCTTGGCCAGGTCCAGGGTTTCATTAATCAAGTGCAGCAGATGCTGGCCGGCTTGCACGATATTGCCGGCGAAGGCGTAGCGCTGGGCCGTGGTGAGCGGCAGTTTCTGGTTGTGCAGCAGCTGGCCGAAACCCAGGATGGCATTCAGCGGCGTGCGCAGCTCGTGCGACATGCTGGCCAGGAAGCGGTCCTTGGCCTTGCTGGCCTGCTCCAGCTCCAGTTTCTGCTCGAGCAGCTTGCGCTCGATCTGGCGCCGCCCGGTGATATCGCGGATGGCGCTGGAGACGAGCATTTCGTCTTCCGTCTTGAGCGGACTCAGGCTGATCTCCACCGGGAATTCTGTGCCGTCGCGCCGCATGGCGTACAGCTCGCTACCAGCCCCCATGGCGCGCGGCTGCGCTTTATCAAAGAAGCTGCCACGCGCAGCCGGGTGGCGCCCGGCAAAGCGCGCCGGGATCAGGATTTCGATCGGTTTTCCGAGCAGTTCCTGGCGCTGGTAGCCAAACACCTGCTCCGTCTGCGAATTGACCAACACGATCTCGCCGCGCGTATTGACGATCACCATCGGGTCGGGCGCCGATTCCAGCAAACCACGGAACTTTTGCTCGGCCTTTTTGCGCTCGCCGATATCGCGGATGGCGCTCATGACAATCGTGCCCTCCTCCATCTGGACCATGCTGAGGCTGATCTCGACAGGGAACTCCACGCCATCCTTGCGCAAGCCGTACAGTTCCAGTCCCGCGCCCATGGTGCGGGTGCGCGGCTGGACAAAGTACTGCGCGCGGTGCGCCACATGGCCGCCGCGGAAACGGTTCGGCAGCAGCGCTTCGACCGGCTGGCCCAGCAGCTCGCGCGGCGCAAAGCCGAACAGGCGCTCGGCCTGGCTGTTGACCAGCACAATGCGGCCGGTGGAATTGGCCATCACAATCGCATCCGGCATCGACTCCAGCAAGCCGCGATAGCGCGATTCCACATTGCGCGCATCGCGCAGCGCCTTGGCGTCGGTAATGTCGGTCTGGCTGTGGATGATGTAATCGATGGCGCCGTGTGGAGAGTAGACGGCTTTGCAGGCGGCGCCGACGTACACGGCCTGGCCATCTTTGCGCCGGCGCAGGTATTCGAAATCGGCGCCGAACTCCTGTTTCGCCGGATGGCCCGGCATGCCGATCAGTTCGCCCAGTTTGTTGCCGCGCGCCTCGTCGCCGCTGTAGCCATAAATTTCCGTGGCGCCTTTGGTCCAGAACAGGACGGTGTCGTGCGCGTCGGTGGCGATGATGCCGCCGGGTGCTTCTTCCAGAATGAACTTGCCCAGGTCAGTTGGCATAGCGTGATTTTATTGTGGATTTAGCGCCTGGCCATTGTAAGCGAAATTGCATGAAAAAAACCGCCTGCCCTTGCGGGTCAGGCGGCTGCACGCACACGGGTGCGCTAGTGATTACCAGGAGGCTTTCAAGGCGTAAGTACCACTGGTGACACCTGTGCCGCCAGCATAGTAGTACACCCTGGCGTACCACGTTACAGCAGTCGAGCCCGTATTGGCGCGCGTTATGCTGTCGGCCTGGCCGGTGCCCTTGGTGCTCGATGCCAGTTCGGTGCCGGCGCTGTTGTACAGCTTCAGGTCGTAGTCCGAAGTGGCGTTCGGGGTCATGACGGCGCTCAGCGTTTTGCCGGCCGGCACCGTAATGGCGATGTAGTCGGAGTCGGTGCTCGAACCCATATTGCCATTCACCGTGGTGCCGCTCTGTGTGACTGGGTTGGCGGTGGCAATGGTGTTATTGCTTTCCGTCTCGTTGATGCTCGGGCCTGGCGGCAGCACGGCGCCCAGGATGTTCTGCGCTTCGAACTTGGCCTGGAAGGTGTTGGCGTAGGACAGGTCGGCCGGATACAGGTTCTTGGCGGCGTTGACGATGGCAGTCGCCATGGCCGGCATCTTGATGTTGGAACCCAGGCCGAAGTGCGCTTCCAGAATGATCTTGTCGATGTTGGCGCGCGGCTTGCCGGCGGCGATCAGGGCGACCATGGACTGGTACAGCGGCGCCGACCACAGTTCGTCGGATTGGAAGGTGGTGCCGTTCTCGGTGACCGACTGGTGTGCGCCATAAGTCTTGCTGCTGTTGTACTTTGCATCGGTACGATTCAGCATGCGGCCGGCCCAGCACGAACCATGGCCGTCCCAGCTAAAGGCCCACTCGGGATGGAAAGTTTTGCCGTTTGGTGTGCTGTAGGAGTAGGACGCGGCCCAGTAATCGCCGAAGCCTTCACCCATGGCGCCGGTGTCGCCGCCGGTCCAGTTGACGTTGATGTTGCGCTGGATGCCATGGCCGTATTCGTGCAGGATGACATCGGCGTCTTCGCTGTCATTGACGCAGCCGTGGCCAAAGGCCAGGTAGTCGGTGGCGCCGCTGTAGCTGTAGTGCGAGTTGTCGTCGCCGTTCAGGCCGTCGGTGTCGACGTCGAAGGAGCGCTCGATGATGCCCTTGGTACCGGTGAAGCCGAGCGACTGGATGTAGCGCTGGTTCTGGTCCAGGTGGAAGTAGACGTTGGTATCGTCGAAGGCATTGTTGCCGCGCTTGGCGGTCCAGACCCCGTTGGTGGTGGTGCTGGGGGCAGTGGCCGGCGCTTCAATGTTCTTGATGTTGACGTAAGGGCCGGTCAGTTTGTAGACGCCGGCAGTAACCGTCAGGTCGCGCAGGGTCTTGTTGGAATAGGCTGCATCGAAGGCGCTGGCGGCCGAGGTGTCGGTCAGTGCTTCGGTTGCCAGGGTGGTGCGGGGATCGGGATCGAAGGCGTAGCCCGAACCATTGATGCCGGACGGCGCCAGGGCGGCGGCGGCCACGGTGCCGGCGCCATCCAGGAACTTGCCGCCGGTGACCGCACCTGCTGCCGGCTTGCCGGCATCCTTGGCGGCCTTGATGGCGGCATTCATGTCGAGCGCCTGGCCGGGCGCAGCCTGGCGCGCTTCGATCGAGCGCTCGCCGCCCTTGTTGGTGCGCGGCAGCGAGGTGGTATAGGAGTCGATCAGCTCACCGTTATGGGCGTTCAGGTATTGCACGAAGCCGCCGGTGGGCATTTCCGCTTCAATACTGACCTTGCGCGCCAGTTGCACGCCATCCTTGGTCGGGACCCAGACCAGGTTGGTGGATGGCACGCTGACCAGGTTGTGCTGGACCTTCATGTTTTTCCAGCCCTTGTCGAGGGCGGCTTCTTCGCTGATCTGGCCTTTGTTGTAGAGCTGGTTGACGGCGTCGGCCTCCATCTTGGCGGAGATGTGGCGGCTTTCGTTGAAGATCTTCTGCAAGTCGCCGTTGTGGCCGATCGACACGACGATCTCGGCACGGTCAAGCGGCAGGCCGCGCAGCATTTGCTGGAAATGGTAATGCTTGCCGGTCAGCGATTCCTTGACCGCCACCAGTTGCAGGTTGTCCAGTTTGGCGGGCAGGCCGAAACGGGCGGCATTCGCCTTCAACGCGGCTTGCGCCGAGACCGCTTTGGTGTTGCTGAAGACGGTCAGGTTCTCAACGGTTTTCTCGCTGGCCTGGGCCAGGCTGGCGCAGGCCAGCATGACCATGGAAGCCAGGGTGGTACGGTTTGCGTAGCGCATATTCTGTGTCTCTCCTGAAGCGATTATTGGTGTATTTTCACGTGCACTGCCAAGCCCCGCCGGGCTTCGTACTCAACGGCGTGGGGCCGAGTATAACGACGAAAACTTCGTTGATTTAATGGGAACCTTGACTTAAATTGCAAAAGTGTCGCATTTGCATTCAGTCAAGACCGCACGCGCAACGTTAGAGGGAGGCCTCTGTGAAATTTAACAGAATGTTATTTTTTTCTTGCTGCTGCCTGCTCCCGCCGGCACACGCGATTCCTGATGCGGAACCGGACGTGACGGCGCAGGTCGTGGCTGTGCTGGAAGGCCTGGCGAACGGCCTGCCCAGCCAGGAGAGCTTCACCGAAAAAGGCGCCAGCTACCTGGCCGCGCCCGGCCTGTCTTCCGCCTTGCAAGGCTGCGCCCGTCCCATCGCATTGGAACTGCTGTCGCGAAACGTGAATGGAGAAGACCGCATGTACGTCTATCGCGCCAAATGCCAGCCGAAGGCATTGCGCATTGCCATCGACTTCAACAAGGCGGCGCGCATCAACCGCCTGGAACTGGCCCCCGAACGCTAGATGCACGCGGTGCTGGACTTGGTCAATTGTGTGTGGTCAGATATGCATTAATCAGCCAGGAGAAGAGCATGGACGTCATTACGACAGCGGTGACGGCAGGTGCCAGCGAAGGCGCTGTCAGCGCTGCCTATCAAATGCTGAAGTCCCGCCTGGTGCGCCAATCGAGCTCGGTGGCCGACGCCATCGCCGATGTGGAAGAAGACCCCGGCTCGCGCTCGCGCCAGTTCGTCCTGTCCGACGCCCTGGCCGCTGCCGGCCTGGCCGGCGACCGCTACCTGCGCGCGGCGGCGCGCAATATCATTGATGAGGTGGAACGCCGGCGCGCGGCGCGCGCACCGGCGGCCGGCATGGCGGGCCAGCCCGACTGCGCCGTCATGCGCGTCTTCTTCGCCACCAACCGCGAGCTGAGCGGTGACCGCCATCCGGCGCGCCTGTTCGGCCCGGCGCGCGGCGCGCTGCGTTATGGCAGTTGCGAAGTCAGCATTCCGCGCGAGCATCGCATGGGAGAGTTGGAATCTCCTTCCCTGCTGCGGCTTGAGTTGCGCCAGGACCCCGAGCAGCATGTGGTGCTGCTGTCGGCCGAGCTGGTCGAGCGCGACGCCTACCTGGACCAATTGAAGGCGGCCGTCGCTGCCCACGGCAGCCGCAGTGCGCTGTTGTTCATCCACGGCTACCGCACCACGTTCGAGGATGCGGCGCGGCGCACCGGCCAGTTGGCCTATGATCTCGGTTTCCCCGGCGCGCCGGTTTTTTACAGCTGGCCCTCGCAAGGCAAGCTATCCGGTTATATAGTGGATGAAGCCAATGTGGAATGGACCCAGGCCGACCTGGCGGCGTTCCTGGGGGATTTCCTGCAGCAATCGGACGCCGAGCATGTCTACCTGTTGGCGCACAGCATGGGCAACCGCGCCCTGGTTAAGGCGACGGCGAGTGTGATTGCGGCACGGCCCGAACTGGCTGCGCGGATACGCGAAGTGATCCTGGCGGCGCCCGATATCGACGCCGACGTGTTCCGGCACCAGATACTACCGGCGCTGGCGGCGATCCCCAATCCGCTGACGCTGTATGCATCGTCCAGCGACAGCGCCATGCGCGCATCGAAGGCGATTCACGGTTATGCCCGCGCCGGCGAGAGCGGTGCCAGCCTGGTGGTGGCGAAAGGTGTCGAAACCGTTGACGCCAGCACGGTCGATACCGGCTTTATCCGCCACGCGTACTTTGCAGAGAAACGCACGGCATTAAGCGATATGTACTACCTGATCCAGAAACACGCCCGCGCCGCCGATCGGTTCGGCTTGCAGGCGGTGGACGGGGCGATGGGACGCTATTGGACGTTCCGCGAATAATAAGAGGAGATTCACACTATGAGTTACGCAAGTGCGCCCGACGAGGCCATTTTTTGCGTGGAGCAGTTGCTCGAATACATGGGGCGCGACGAGAAGGCCCTGAACACCGTGGTCAAGATCGTGCGCGACGGGATCGGACCGGGCGTGGAGCCGCTAAATATGGCGGGTGAAGCGATCCGCGATGGCAAGCTCATGGAGGCGCGTCGCATCCTGCACAATTTGCGCGGCTCGGTCGGCAACCTGGGGGCCAAACGCTTTGTGGCGGCCTCGCTGGCACTGGAACTGGCCCTGCAGGAGGGCCGGATTGTCGAAATTCCCCTGCTGTTCACCGTGCTTGAAGGTGAACTGAAGCTGGTGCTGGACCATGCCGGGTCCTGGCTGGACCAGCATAGCGGCCGCGCGGTAGCGCGCTAACGATTGGTTACATCTGTTACCCCGTTGCTTTTGATGCAGCGCAATACCCCCGTGCTATGATCGGCCACACTTAGGCGTTTGACAGCATTGCAAGGCGTGCGCCTAGCCTGCCCGGCAATCCCTACAATTTGCGTAGTCAGCCGCCGATTGCGGCCTTGGATTTGATTTTGGGCAACTGATTGATATAATGCCATCCTTCGGGAAAAACAAGAATATATGGAAATTTTTAACAAGGCGGGAGTGATTGTGACGTCCACCCTGGTCATGGTCGGCATGTTGATTGCCTGCCAAGCCAAGGAAGACGTCGAACCGCCTGCGCCGGTGATCGAAGCGGTTGCAAAGCGACTGGGCGAACACGGTGGCGCCGCCGCCGAGCGCCGCCTGCGCGAATGGTCCGAGCAAGGTTCAATCGTAGCTGCGCGTGAGCTGGGTTTGCTGTATAGCCAAAATTCCAGCAAGCACCCGGAAGCCATCCGCCTGCTCGAGAAAGCAGCGCGCGCCGGCGATGCAGTGTCAGCCGATTTCCTCGCCAGCCGCTACCGCGCCAACTCCACCGTTTCCAACAGCACCCCGGCCGGCACCTGGCCGCTCTACCTCCAAGTGGCTACGCCGGGCCACACCAAGTAAATTCCCCGCCCCCGATCGCGCCTTTCTTTGAGCGCGATCAACAAGTCGCGCCGTCAGCTCCCTACGCTGGAACCTTTACCAGCCTTGGGAGATTGCCATGTCTCACAGAATCACCTTCGCGGCCGCCCTCACCCTGGTCGCACTGCTCGCCTGCCAACGCCTGAAACCGTCGGAAGACTTGCTGCGCGAAGCGCGCCAGGCGCACGGCCGCGGCGAAGACCGGGCTGCCGTGATTCACCTGAAGAACTTGCTGCAGCATGAGCCGGGCCATGGCGCCGCGCGCCGCCTGCTGGGTGAATTGCACCTGGCGCAAGGCAATCCCGCCGCCGCCGAAAAGGAATTGCGACGCGCCCTGGCCTTGGGCCAGTCGCGCCAGGATGTGCTACCCGGGCTGGTCCGCGCCCTGCTCGCCCAAGGGGCTTACCAAGGACTGCTCGATGAATTGCAGACGGAAAGCGCGACGCCCGCCGTGCTGGCCTGGCGCGGCCACGCCCAATTGGAACTGGGCAAGCTGGAAGATGCCGCTCAGCTTTACGCCCAGGCCCTGCACAAGCAGGCGGGGCTGGTCGAGGCCGAGCTTGGCCTGGCCCGGCTGGCGCTATTGCGCAGCGATGCCGACGGCGCCTACGGCATTGTCGAACGCGCGCTGGCGGCGGATCCGCATCAGGTCGATGCCCTGCGCTTCAAGGGCGACCTGCTGCGCGCCCGCGGCAAGCCCGAGCTGGCCTTGGCCGCCTACCGCGCGATCCTGGCGCACGACCCGGTGAATGTGCAAGCGCATGCCGATATCGCGGCCACCCAACTGCAACTGGGCAAGCCTGAACTGGCGCGTCAGCAACTGGCGGCCGCGCGCAAGCTGCAGCCCGGCAGCCTGGTGGTAATGTACACCCAGGCCCTGCTTGATTATGCGGAAGGCAAGCACAAACCCGCCCTGGAGCAGGTGCAGCTGGTGCTGCGCGCCGCGCCGGAACATCTGCCGAGCTATCTGCTGGCCGCGACCATCGAACTTGCGACCGGCACCGCTGGCCAGGCGCGCGCGTATATCAAGCATTATCGGAGTGCCCAACCGCACGAGCCCTACGCCATCCGCCTGCAAGCGCAATGCGACCTGCGCGAGGGCAAGCCGCAAGATGCATTGGACCTGCTGGAGCCAGCCCTGGCCGCCGGTTCGCAGGACGTCGACCTGTTGGCCCTGGCCGGTGAAGCGGCCATGCGCCTGGGCCAGCATGAGAAGGCCGGACGCTGGTTCAGCCAGGCCAGCAGCCTGGCGCCGGAATCGAGCCTGCTGCACGCCGCCAGCGGCATCAACCTGCTGAACCAGGGCCAGGACGGGCGCGCCCTCGAAGCCCTGCAGCAGGCCGCCAACCAGGACGGCGCGGCATCCCGCGCGGGCGCGCTGCTGGTCATGGCGCACCTGCGCAGCCGCAACTTCAGCCAGGCGATGGAGCAGATCCGCAGCATGGAAGCACAAGGCGACAACCCGGCAGTGCAGAACCTGAAGGGCGGCGTGTTCCTGGTGAGCGGCGATCTGGTGGGCGCGCGCCAGGCCTTTAGCCGGGCGCTGGAAATCGATCCGGGCCATATGCCGGCGCTCGACAACCTGGTGGAGCTGGATCTGATGGAGAAGAAGTTGCCACAGGCGCGCCAGCGCTACCAGGCCGCCCTGGCAAGGCAGCGCGAGAGCTTACCGCTCCTGTTGGCGCTGGCACGCCTGGAGACGCGCGTCGGCAATAACGCCGCCGCGCTGGAAGTGTTGGAACGCGCCACCAAGGCCCATCCCGATGCGCTGGCGCCAGCACAGGCCCTCGCCACGCTCTACCTGCGCAACGGCGCGGCGGAAAAGGCGCTGGCCCTGGCCCAGCGCTTGCAGGGCGGTCAGGCCAACCAGGTAGCGGCCCTGGACTTGCTGGCGCAAGCCGCTGCGGCCGCCGGCAAGCACGCGCAGGCTCTGGATGCCCTACAGAAGCTGGCGGTGCTGCAGGCTGCCAGCGCCGATGTGCAGTTGCGCATAGCGCGCACCCATATGGTGCTGCAGCAAAAGCCCGCCGCGCTGCAAGCCGCGCGCCGGGCCATTGTCGTTGCCCCCAACCGCGAAGACGCCCTGGCCCTGGCCAGCGCACTGCTGATCGATAGTCGCAGTTTTGAGGATGCGCGCAAGCTGGCGCGCCAGGCCCAGCAGCGCCAACCGGCGGCGGCGATCGGCTTCAAGTTGGAGGCCGATGCGCTGCTGGAGGAAGGTAAGTTCGATGCGGCCGTTGCCCTTTACGAGCGCGGGCTTGCCCTGCAACGCAGCGGTCCCATGCTGATCGCACTGCACCGGGCCTTGCATGCGGCCGGCCAACAGGACGCGGCGCAGCGCCGCATGCGGGAATGGCTGACGGGGCAGCCCGCCGACCAGCCAACCAGGCTCTATTACGCCAGCCACTTGCTGCAGAACGGCGACCACGCCGGCGCGCGGCGCGAGTACGAAATCATCCTGGAGCGGGATCCGGATAATGTGCTGGCCCTGAACGACCTGGCGTGGGCGCTGCTGCAACTGAAGGACGCGGCGGCACGACAGCCGGCGGAACGGGCCTACGCGCTGGCGCCGGGCAATCCGGCGGTGGCAGATACGCTGGCCTGGATCCTGGCCGAAAACGGGCAAGCCGGGCGCGCCGTGCCACTGCTGAAAAAGGCACTGGAAAGCGCGCCGACAGCGGCCGATATCCGCCTGCACTACGCGCATGCCCTGTTCCGCAGCGGTGATAAGCGCGGCGCGCGCAGCCAGTGCGAACAGCTGCTCGCGGTGCAGGGCTTTGTCCACCGCGCCGAGGTGGAAGGCTTGCTGGCACGGCTGTAAAGCGTCGGCAGCCTTTACGGCGCACTGGCGCCAGCCAGTGACTACAGGCTGGCCCGTTCCTTGCAACATGGCTCACATCCAACCACCGGAGCCTGCCATGCCTAAGAACCTGCATCATCTCGCCGCCGCGCTAACGATGGCCCTGGCCCTCGGCGGGGCGGCCCGCGCCACACCTGTCGCGCCTTTCGTCCTGCAGACGCCCGGCATAGTGGAAATCAAATACAGCGGCTACCTGGCCCGCAGCACCGACAATGGCAGCGGCCTGCGCGAGGCCAGTTTCGCAGTCGGCTACATGACCAGCATCCACGAGCAGGGCAACCCGTCCAATCAACTGTGGCGCACTGGCCAGGACAACCAGAGCATCTCGTTCATGATGTACGGGGCCGGCGATCACGCGGTGATTCCCGGCGCCGGCACCTTCGGCAACCAGGTCATGAGCGCCGGCTGTACCAATGCGGCTTTTGGCTGCGACGGCAAGATCCACCTCGACTTCTACCTGGACAAACTGACCGGCGGCACCAACCCGGGCTTTGGCATCGGCGGCATCAAGGCCTCGCAGCGGCAGACTTTCAGTACCATGGGCGCCATGACCGACGGCGACCTGCTAATGCGCTGGGAGTTCGTCCCCGGTCTGTTGGGAGTAAGCGTGAGCGGGCCGGCGATCACCCTGTACCAGCATCTGAACGGCACAACCTCGCCTTCGTCCGGCTACGGCAGCTATCTGGCGCGCTGCGTGGGCGGCGCCGCGTGTGCGTATTTCAGCACCGGGACGCAGCAGGGTGGCGCCGACTTCTATGGCACCAACACCATGACCCAACTGCTGGCTTCCTCGGTCTTCGGCCAGAACGGCTGGACCACGCGCCTGTCGGATCCGGTGATCGCCCAGGTGGCCCTGGCCCTGCCTTCCGGCGCCCTGCTGCTGCCGCTCGGACTGGCCGTCCTGCTCGGCCTGCGCCGCCGTCAGCGCGGCTGGTAGCGTCCGGGCGCAAGGATGCCCTGCGGATCCAGCGCCGCCTTGATGCGCGCCACGGTCGCCCAGTAGCTGTCCTGGCCGTCGTCCAGGGCGGCCATGGACTGTGGCGCAACGCGGTATGGGATGTAGCCTCGCTCCAGCAGCCTGTGCAAGACTGCGTTATAGCAGGCGTGCGCCCGCTCCGTTTCCGCCGCATCCTGCCGGTCGAAACAGATGGTCAGCACGCCGCCCAGCGTGCGCTCGTTGATCATGCTGAAGGTGGCAAACAGGTCGAAGCGGTGCGCCGCAAACAGCGGTTCCACCAGGGCATACACTTGCAACAACTCACTGCCGCGCAAGGGCAATACGGGCGCCAGCCACATCATGCCGCAGCCATCGCGCGCCGGATGGGCGCCGGATGGGAATCCGGGCGGCAGGCCGCCGCGCCGGCGCCAGTAGGCGCCGGCCAGGAAGCGCCCGTCCGGTACGCCCCGGTTCATATTCAGCAAAGAGCGGCCCAGGTCGACCTGGGCCGCCAGGCGTTGTCCCATGCGCCCGCCGCCCAGCAGCCGCGCCGCCGCACGGCCCATGGCAAGCGTCCGGTCATCGATGAAGCGCAGCCGTGCCTGCCGGCCGATGGCGCGCCGGATGGCACGGCGCGCGTCGGCGATTTGCGCCGGACGGCCATACAGCGCGGCCGACACCGTCCAGGCGCCGATCCCGGCTGCGGCACACAGCCGTGCGCGCATCTGCGGCGGCAAAGGCGGCCCCTGCGGCAATTCGGCGTCCGGAAAGACCATGCCACCGGACAGCACACGCAGATCGTTCCCGATATGCACCACACTGCGCAAAGTGCCGTCGAGCCGCAGGGGCCGCAGGGCATCCACCACCGGCGCGATAGCGTCAAAGCTGCCGACAGTGGCGATCAGGTGGCTGACCGCCGCGCTGCACGGCATGAGCCAGAAACCAAGGCTGGTGACGATGCCGAAGTTCGATTGCGTGAACAACCCATCGAGCCAGGGCCCCACGCCATACGGGTAAAGGTAGGCGGTGCTGGCGCGCGCGAAATGGCCGAAACCGGTCTGTAGCGTTTCGCCGCTGGCCAGTACGATGCGCATGCCCGCCACATGCAGCATGCGGTTGCCATAGGGGGTATGGCCGAAGCCGCGCTCCAGGATATTGCCCACCAGGCTGGTATCCGGCCCGGCGCCGGTGCAGTCCATCCAGAGCGGCGCCGCCTGCTCGGCCAGATAGGTGGCCAACTGTGCCTGCGTGACGCCCGGTTCGAGGACGGTGTACGCCAGTTCGCTGTCGAGATGCAGGATGCGCTGCATGCCGCCCAGGTCCACGATCACCTGCCCCGGCCGGGGCGGGCAGGCGTCGCCATACCCCCAGTTGCGCCCGGTACTCAGGGGGTACAGCGGAATCCCGCACGCGGCGGCGGTGCGCACCAGGGCGACCACTTCGGCATGCGTGAGTGGCCGCAACACGGCCAGTGGCATGACTGGCAGGGCCGCAGTGCTGGCCGCATACGGCGCCAGCGCCTCGGGCGCAGTCACAACCCGGGCGGGCCCGAGCTGCGCGCGCCAGGCGGCCAGGGCGTTGGCGAAGGCGGCGGCCATGGTCAGTTCCTCCCTTCGCGCAGGCGCACCGTGATGCCGGCCTCGTCCGCTGGAGAGAAGAAGAAGGGATAGAAGGAGCGTTCCCCGGCTGCATCCATGCGCCCGCCATGCCGCGCTATCTGTTGCCGCATATGGTCCAGGTCCAGGCGCAGCAGTACGGCCGGCGCGCCGACCCGGTTGCAATGCCGCTCCGGCGCCAGCGTGTGGAAGCCCAGCATGCGTTTGTAGAACATCACATGGCGCGGGTTCACCTCGATCACATAGTCCGTGGCGCCATGCAGGTTGTGAGAGTACACGTAAGCAATGTGGATCAAGGCGGCAAATACGCGCATATTGACATTGCGGTCGATGGCGAGCCGGGCCGGTTCGCACAGCCGCCGCTCCTGTTGCCGCAGTCCCGCCAGGATGTCGCCAAAGTTTTCATCGGCCGGCAGCCCGATCTGCGGGTCGTCCAGGCAGAGCGACATGGTGGCTACCGTTTCCCCCTGGTTGTCGGCCGCGAGCGTGATGCGGTTGGGTAAGTGCGGTGCGTGGGGATCGACTTCGTATCCGCGCCAGCCATACATTTTCTGCAGCAGGACGCTGGCGGCTTCGCGCTGGCCGGACGAGTTGGCCAGGCGGATATGGAACAACTGCTCATCCAGCGCCTGCACCGACTGCTGCCCCGGCGCGCCCTCCTCGATCAACAGGGAAACAATTGCGTTTGGGTCCACGATGTGTCCTCCTATGGGAATGGGGCTTGGACACGACAAGAGGCGTAATGTTCCGCCCGCGTCGGTTTTCTTTTCATGGTCTCCTAACGCCCCGGGGGGAGGCGCATGGCATGGATGCTGCTGGTATCGCTATGCCGGCAAACTCGCCGCTTTCCACGGAGATTCCGCCATGAAAAAGTTTTGCAAACAGTGGTTGGCAACAGCAGCCGTAGTGGCTGCCAGCTTTGCCAGCGTTCCCGCCCAGGCCACGACGTTCGCCTCGGCCATCCTCGACATCAACAACTTCCGCCTGTTGCACTCGGGCGGCACAGCCTACAGCACGACGGACTTCACGATACTGACCGGCACCAACGACGCGCATGCGACGGCATCGCTGAACGGGATCTTCGCCAACGGCACGCAATCGTTTGGCATCCTGAGTGGCCTGCAGCCCAATGTGCCGCATCAATGCGTGGGTGCGCCCTGCCCCGCGCTGCCGGAGAACAACTTCCTGCCCTTCCCCAGCCCGCCGCCAGTACCCGGCACCTTTGGCTATGCCGACCAGGATCTGACCGGCGCCGCCATCACCATTGGCCTCACGCCCGCCGGCGCCCATGCCCGCACCCGTGCCGATGCCTCCACCGCGCTGAACGCGAGCGCATCCGGCAACTCGTCGGTCGGCACCTCGACCACCTTCGCCTTCACCCTGGGCGCGTCGGATACGATGACGATTTCCTTCGACGGCACGCCGTATAGCCAGGCGTTTGTCTCGGCCGGCGCAGGCCCGACCTCGAATGCCAACGCCCGTCTGTCGTGGTCCATCAATATTATTAACCTGGCCACCAACACATCCGTCTTCAGCTATTCGCCGGATGAACTCAACGGACTGAGTGCTGTCAGCCGTACCGACGGTGGGCCCGGCCTCACCACCTATGACCCGGGCACTGCCGCTTTCCTCGCGATCACACCACTGCTGCTGGCGGGCACCACCTACCAGATCACGGTCGAGCACAACACGCTGGCCAACGCCTTGCAGCAGGAATTGCCGGAACCTGGCTCGATGGCCGTGCTCGCAGTGGGCATGCTGGCCATGTCGCTGGCCCTGCGCCGCCGCAATAGCTGACACCCTTTGTTGACGGGCCTCAAAGGTCGGGCGGGTTGGCGCGGCAAGGCGATAACCCGCCCATATAATCAAAGCTCCAGGCCCGACCACATGGAGTATCAGCGCATGGAGCACTTTTACAGCCAACTGCTATCCAGCCTCAAGAGCCTGTGGAAGCACCGTTGGGCGGGATTCTGCACCGCCTGGTTCGTGGTGCTGGTGGGCTGGGCCCACGTCTATTGGATGGCAGACGAGTACCAATCCTCAGCGCGGGTATTTGTCGACACGCAGAGTGTGCTCAAGCCGCTGATGGTGGGCATGACCAGCGTGCCCAATGTGGAACAGCAGGTGTCCATCATGAGCCGCACCTTGCTCAGCCGGCCAAACCTGGAACGCGTGCTGCGCATGGTGGACCTGGACGTGAAAGCGGTCACGCCGCGCGAAGTCGACGCGCAGGTCAACGAGCTGCTGAAGACGATCCGTGTCCAGGGTACCGGCACTTACGACATCTATACCATCACCTATCGCAATGCGAATCCGCGCCAGGTGCGCGACGTGGTGCAGGCCTTGCTCGCCATTTTTGTGGAAGGCAGTTTCAAGGGCAAGAAAGGTGACTCCGAGAAGGCCGTGCAATTCATTGACGAGCAGGTGCGGGGCTACGAGGACAAGTTGTCGAGTGCGGAAAATGCGGTCAAGGAGTTTCGCCTCAAGCACAACTTTCTGCTGCCGCGCGAGGGCCAGGATTACGGCAGCAAGTTGCTGCAGGCCAGCGAGGCGCTCGGCAACGCACAACTGGAACTGGCCGAAGCCGAACAGGCGCGCAAGGCCATCGAAGCCCAGTTTGGCGGCGATGAGCCGGTGCTGGCGGCGGGCGTGACACCGGGCGAGCAATCCGAGCTCGATAGCCGGATCAGCGGCCTGAACAAAAACCTGGATGCCCTACGCCTGCAATACACCGACCAGCACCCGGATGTGATTTCCACCCTGCGCCTGATCGGACAACTGGAAGAGAAACGCCGCCAGGAACGCCAGAAGCAGGCTGATCCGGGTGATGCGGCACGCCAGTACAGCCCCCTGTTCCAGCAAATGAAGGTAACGCTGGCGGAGGCCGAAGCGCGGGTTGCTGCCTTGCGCGCACGGGTCGAGGCCCTGCGCGAACGCCAGGCCCGGCTGCAGGAACAACGGTTGGCGGTGCCTGAACTGGAGTCCCAGCTCGGGCAGCTGACGCGCGATTACCAGGTCAACAAAGAGAACTATGAAAAGCTGATCGGCCGGCGCGAGGCCGCCAAGCTGTCGGGCGAGCTGACCACCACCACCGAGATGATGAGTTTCAAGATCATCGACCCGCCAACGCTGCCGCAGCGTCCAATCGGGCCCAATCGTGCCTTGTACTACAGCGCCGTGCTGGGGATTGGCCTGCTGGGCGGCTGCGCCGCAGCACTGGGCCTGGCCGAATTGCGCCCGACCTTCCTCAGCCCGGCGGAACTGCGGGCCAGTACCGGCCTGCGTGTGCTGGGCACCATCGCCATGAACTGGACCGATGATGAACGGCGCAAGCTGTGGCGCGATCGCCTGGGCTTTGGCGCGGGCAGTGCCTGCCTCTTCCTGTGCTACGCGGGAGTCATGACCTACACCTTGTTGTTCAGTTGATCGGAGGGACCCATGCAACTGCCGCCAAGCTTGCTGGAAGTGGCGCCGCCAGCCGAAAAGGGTTTTGCCGATATCAACCTGGTGCGCCTGCGCCAGCGTGGCATGGTGACCCACGAAAGCGGCCGCACCTCGGTGGCGGAGGACTTCCGCATCATCAAGCGCCACCTGCTGAACGATGCGCGCGCCAGCGGGTCAAAAGCCATCCCAAACGGCAACCTGATCATTGTCACCAGCGCCTTGCCCGGCGAAGGCAAAACCTTTTGCGCCATCAACCTGGCCATGAGCATCTCCATGGAAAAGGACGCGCGCGCCTTGCTGGTCGATGCCGACGTGGCCAGGCCCTCGGTGTTGAAAGTACTGGGGGTGCAGGCCGAGCGCGGATTGATGGATGTGCTGCTGGATGGCAGCGTGGATCTATCGGATGTCATCCTGCGCACCAATGTGCCGTCATTGACCATCCTGCCGGCTGGCCCGGCCAGCCGCCACGCGACTGAACTGCTGGCCAGCCGGAATATGAGCCGCCTGCTGGAAGAGTTGGCCAACCGCTATCCGGACCGCATTATCATCTTCGACTCGCCGCCCCTGCTGCTGACCACGGAAGCCAGCGTGCTGGTGTCGCAAATGGGGCAAATGGTGATGGTGGTGGAGGCCGAGACCACCACCCAGGCAGCAGTGCGCGATGCCCTCGCCCGCATCGAACGTTGCGGCAACGTGAACCTGATCTACAACAAGTCGCGCGCCTTCAGCGGGGCCGACTACTACGGATACTACGAGTGATGGACACCATTGCCATCGCCGTATTGCTGCTCCTGTGCGCCTATATCCTGCACAAGCTCAGGCATATGCATGTGCTGGTGCATAGCTTGCGCGACGATACGCGGCAAGGCCACAGCGTGCTGTTTCGCCAACTGGAAGCCCTGCAAGGGCTGTATATCAGCCTGGGCTTGCGGCGTGCGTTGCCGCTGACACGCGGCTGGGCCGCTTCGCCCGACTTCCTGCAGGAACTGGCGGCACACGCCCTGGACGAAAAGCCGCGCTGCGTGGTCGAGTGCAGCAGCGGCATCTCCACACTGGTGCTGGCGCGCTGCATGCAGTTGAACGGTGGCGGCATGGTGTATAGCCTGGAGCACGATCCGGTCTACGCCCGCCGCACGCGGCGCCAGTTGGCGCTGCACGGCCTGGAGGCCTGGGCCACAGTGCTGGATGCGCCGCTGACCCTGCAGGCGTTTGGCGGCGGCAAGCAAGCCTGGTACGACAGCGCAAACCTGCCAGCCAGCGTGGCGATCGACATGGTGGTGATCGACGGGCCGCCGCAAGCGGTGGCCGATGCGGCGCGCTATCCGGCCGGGCCGATCCTGTTTCCGCGCCTGGCGCCCGGCGCCACAGTCTTCCTGGATGATGCCGCGCGGCCCGGTGAGCAGGCCGCGCTGGAGCGTTGGGCCAGGGAGTTTCCCGAACTGCAATTCGAGGCGCTGCCCTGCGAAAAGGGCGCTGCCGCCCTGCGCTACCGGCCGGCGGCGTGATTGCGTGCAATGCGCTCGGCCTCACGCGCTTCATACGGCTGGGCTGCCACATAGGCGGCGCGTGAGGCGCGCAATCCGGCAATGCGGGCGGCCATGGTGATGGGCAGCAGTTCGCTGCCAAATCCATCGCTTCCTGCGCGACCGCCGGCCAGCCGCGCCAGGATGGCGCCACCCACCGCTTCGCGGTAGTGCGATGGTTCCCAATAGTTTTGCATATCCGCGCGGTCGCCGGGGCGCGGGACTGCTTCGCTGGTCACGCTATTGAAGCCGGAAAAGTCATAAATGCGCACCTCGCAGCCCGCTGCGCGCAGGTCCTGGCCCAAGCCGGCCAGCGCGGCCAGCCACGCTTCATAGCGCACTCCCTTGCCGGCTCGGTACAGCGCATCAATCGTCATGGCGTGTGTCGGATTAATATACAGGCGCCACTTGAGCTGACAGGCGCTACGGATGGCCTCAGCAAGCGCCGGCAAGGCACTGCCCGAAGGGCCCTCCCCGCGCAGAAACTCTCGGGTGCGCGCGCTGACCACCGCCCCAGTCCCACCCCACCCCGCAATCCGGTGACGCATGCAGGCGCCGTCGCGCTGGCCGTATCGGGCCAGGCTCGCATGGCACACCGACTCCGCGCTGCCGCGCAGTAGCGCCAGCGATTCGCGCGTCATATCGATACTGACCCCACGCTGCAAATCCAGCAGGGTACGTCGCACGAGATAGCTGCCATCCCTCGCCAGCAGGCCCGCTTCCAGTTCCATATTGCCCTGGCTAAGGGTAAACGACGGCGCATCCAGCCCCCAAATGACCTCGCGCAGCGGCGCAACCTGCCGCGCATGGCCAAGCATGCGGATCGCATCGCCTAAGGTGGCGCCGGATAAGGCGGCATTAAACACCCGCGCCGGCCCGCCAGCGGGGACCGCCAGCCCTAACTCGGTGCGCGAGTTGCCGAGGTAGATGGTGGCGGGCCGGTAGACGGCAATGGCGTAGGTCTTTCCCCACGCGTTCAGCTTTTCAATGGGCTGGCGCAAGCGCTGTACCTGCGGCGAACCCCACTGGTGGATCAGGTATGGATCCATGGTGTAGTTGAGGCCGGACACCCCGCCGACCAGCAGCAAAGGGATTCCGGCGGCAATAGCGAGATAGGGCTTCATATTAGAACTGGAAATAGAGGAACTCGGTTGGGCGATTCATGCTGAAGATGCAGGCCAGCAGCACCGCCGCCACGCTTCCCGCGTGCGGCAGAGCGGCGCGCCAGCGGCGCTCCATCAACTGGCGGGTATTCGGCGCAAACCAGGCCAGCATGGCGGCGGCAATCAAGAGTGGCAGGCCGACTCCCCCCGCGTCCACCCATTGCAATCCCGCACCACCCAAGCCGCGCGGCAGCCCCAGTCCATTCACCCCAGCCATGCCGGCCCAGATATCGAGCGCCGCAGCCATGTCTGGCGCGCGGAACGGCACCCAGGCCAGAAGCACCGCCAGGAAGGTCAGCGGGCGGTTCCACCAGCGCGCCACGCCGCCGGCAAAATGCTGGTGCATAACCAGGAACAGGCCATGCAGCCCGCCCCACACGAGGAAGGTCCAGCCGGCGCCATGCCAGGCGCCGCCCAGCACCATGGTCAGCAAAAGGTTACGGTGGTGCGCCCACGCCCCATGCCGGTTGCCGCCCAACGGGATGTACAGGTAATCGCGCAGGAAGCGCGACAGCGTCATATGCCAGCGCCGCCAGAAGTCTGCAATGTTGCGCGCCTGGTAGGGTGAATTGAAGTTTTCCGGCAAGCGCACACCGAACAGCATCGACAGGCCGATCGCCATATCCGAGTAGCCGGAAAAGTCGAAGTACAGCTGCATGCTATACGCCATGGTGCCGATCCAGGCGTCCAGCAATTGCGGCGCGGCTCCGGCGGTGAAAACCGGATTGGCCAAAGGCGCCAGGTTGTCGGCGATCAGCACCTTCTTCGCCAATCCTATCGCGAAAAAGGTCAATCCAGCCGCCAGGTCGGAAGCATGCAGGCCTCGCCCATTGCGGAACTGCGGCATCATTTCTGTGTGATGCAGCACCGGTCCGGCGACTAGATGCGGGAAATAGCTGACGAACAGCATATACGGCCCAAAGCGCGGCTCGCGCGCTTTGCCGTGCCAGCAATCGACCAGGAAAGCCAGTTGGGTGAAGGTGAAGAACGATATGCCGATCGGTAGCGGCACGCCGGGATTGATACCGAACAGGAAAGCCGCGTACTTGAACCAGACCAGCAAGCCCAGATTGATTGCCAGCGCTCCGAAGAAGGCCACACGGCGCGACCAGCCGCGCTGGCAGCAGATTGTGCGCCCGGCCACAAAGTTGAAGCAAATGGACATCAGTAGCAAAGGCAGGAATCGCCAATCCCACCACGCGTAGAAGAACAGCGAGCACACCGCGAGCCATATCACGCCATGGCGACGCAGCAACTGGTAGCCAGCCAGCGCTAGTGGCAGGAACAGGAAGATGAAGGCGAAGGAATTAAACAGCACTTTGCGGCTCCGGAACCAGTTCGCGATAGCAGTTGGCCACCTGGGTTGCCACGCGCTGCCAGGTAAAGGGCTCCACCATCGCTTGCACACTGGCGCGCGGCGGCGGGCGGCTCGCCAGACTAACGATGGCTTCACGCTGGCCCGTCGCATCATTCCAGGCTACCTTGTGCAATATGCTCTCCGCACCGTCGATATGCAGCGCGCTATCCTGGGTCATGACGACAGGCGTGCCTGCCGCCAGCGCCTCCAGCACCGATAAGGGGAAGATCTCGCCCTGGCTGGGAAGCGCGACCACGGACGCCGCCGCGAACGCACTGGCGAGCACGGGGTCATCATGATCGAGCGCGCCAATCCAGCGCACCCAAGGGGACTTCAGCACGCTTTGCAGGTAGGCGTGATCGTCGCGCGCGACGGGCCCGATCAGAACGAGCGGCAGCTCGCAGCCCGCCAGCGCCTGCGTCAACCCGAGCTGGTTCTTGTACGGCGATATAGCGCCTACGCAAAGGACGAAGGGGCCGGCGATGCCGGTACGCTGGCGGAACAGATCGGCCCTGGCGGTAAAAAACTGGCGGCTTATGCCATTCGGGAAAACGCGTATCTTGGCGCGATCGGTGAGGAAACCGCTAACGATCGCTTCGCATTCAGCGTCGCCCAGGGCAATCACCAGGTTGGCCAGTTGCAGCGCGCGCTTGGTCTGCGCATAGCTGGTCTGCAGGCTGTACGCGGAAATCCGCCCCGCCAAACGGTCGGCTACGCGCGCGCGCAAGCCTGTGCCCCGGTTCCAGCTTGGCGACACCAGCGGTGACAGCACCACCGGCACACCAAGATCCGCTGCGGATTCGACCACCCGGACGTTGCCATGAAAAGCAGAGAAAACGTGGATCAGGTCAAACTCCGTCAGTTGTTGGCGCGTCGGATCAACCAGTTCGGCCGACATGGACGCGTCCAGGTGGTTCAGCGCCGCGATGGTTTCGCGCACCTGGACCTGCAAGCCGCCCTCGCGTTGGAACAACATTGGATAGGACAGGATACCGACACGCATAGCGCCTCCTTCATCTCGGCAAGACCGTACCGCGCAAAAACACCGCCAGGGGATGCTGCTGTAAACAAAGCGCTAGGCCCCAGCCGATAGCGGCGGCTGCGCCCCCTGCCAACAACATCGCCTGGCCGCCGCCGTCGCCGCCGGCCAGCAGGTAGGCTATCGACGCAGGCGCCACTGCCGCTGCTGCAACAATGGCGCTCTTGCGCAGTTGCCACAGCAGCTGCGCAAGTTCCACGCCATAGAACTGTTTGAGGACGCGCAGCACCAGCCAGCTGCGCAGGACCAGGCTTAACGCCACTGCAACGGCCATCCATTGCAAGCCAGCCAGTCCGGCGGGCAGCAGCATTAGCAGGCGCCCACCAACCGCCATCGCATCCAGCCGCGCCTGGGCGCCGATATGCCCCATCGCCAGCAGCAGGTAGCGCACCATACTGAACATGCTATACAGCGCGGCAGCGCCGCACATGATCCGGATCAAAGGGACGCTGCCCTGCCATTGCGGCCCGTATAGCAAATGCACCAGGGGCGCGGCAAACAAGCCGGCGAGAAGAAAGAAGGGCCAGGACAATGCGGTGATGCAGGCGGCAGCAGCGAGATAGGTCTGTACCGGATCGCCGCCTTCGCGCGCGGTGCGGGCGAACAAGGGAAATACGACGGGCGATACGGCGCTGGTGATGGCCTGGTTGAATAGCGACAGCACGGATTGCGCCTTGCCGAGAACGGCCACCTCCTCCGCCCCCAGCAGCTTGCCGGCCACCAAATCGGGCGCCACCACGCCCACTTCATCGATCGCATTGCCGGTAACGGCCAGTCCGCCCGGACGCACCAGTAGCCACACGCCCCGCAGCGCCGGTCGCCACACCATTCCGGCCGGGCGCTGGATGAAGGCGGCGGCAAAGCCTGAGACGGTGGCAGCAAAGCTGCCCCACGCCAGGGCGCACGGCCCAAATCCCGCCACAGCCAGGCCGACGGTGGCGATAAACTGGGCCAGCCCGTAGCAGGCGCTGATGCGAAACAAGGATCCGGCCCGCATTTCCCTGCGCAGCAAAGCTGTGACCTGCGCGGAAAATGGCACCAGCAGGAAATTGAGAGCGAGGATGCGCAGCACGTCGGCCAACACCGGCTGGCGGTAGATGAGCGCGAGCGGCGTAGCGAGAAGTGCCAGAAGCACTGCCAGCGCCCATCCGGTGGCGACGGAAAGCGTGAGCATGGCGCGCTGCTCCGGCTCCCCCATGACCGGCTGCAGTACCAGCAACTGCCCGGTGCCAAGGTCGCGGAAGACCTGGGCCAGGCTGGCCAGCACCGAAGCGATGGCATATACCCCCAACTCCGCCGGCGATAGCAGGCGCGCCAACAGCATGGATCCGGCCAGCGCCAGGAATACCAGCAGGTACTTCTCTGCGAAGCCGTAGGCAAAATTGCGCGCAAGGCCGGCCATATCAAACCAAACCGCTATAGAACGCCTCTACCTGGGCGCTGACCACGCCCACGGCATAACGCGACTCGACCTCCGCCCTGCCGCGCAAGCCCATTTCCGTGCGGCGCTCCTGGCTGTCCAGCAGTTCGGCGATGGTGCGGATGGCGGCATCGATATCGCCGGGCGGCAGCAACACACCACCAGCGCTATCCTGCAGGATGTCTTCGCTGCCAGGTACGCGTGTCGCCAGTGCCGGCACGCCGCAGGCCATGGCCTCGATCGTGGCGATGCCGAAACCTTCGCGCCGGCTGACCAGCAAATGCAGGTCCATCGCAGGGATCACGCTTTCGACCTGCGCCTGGAAACCGGTAAAGATCACTCGGCGCGACAAGCGCTGGCGCTTCACCATGTCGCGCAGGGTGGATTCCATTGGCCCGGTGCCGACCAGCAGCAGTTTCAGGCGCGGACGCAAGGGTGCCATTTGCGCGAAGATCGCCAGCAGCAGGTCGGGTCGCTTCTGGTCCGACAGGCGCGCGACACAACCGATCACCTCATCGCTATCGGCAATCCCCCATTGCCTGCGCGCTGCGGCCCGCCTGCGAGCGGAAGGATGGAAGCGCCGCGTATCGACACAATTTGGAATCACGGCCAGGCGCGCTTCACTTGGTAGCCATTGCTGGTACAGGGCCAGGAAGCGCTGCATGGCTGAATCTGAGACGCCGTAGACGCCTTTGACATTCGCCATGGCCCGCTGCAGCAGGTCGCGTTGCCAGCTATTGAACTCCACCGCCGGAAATGCGTTGTGGACGCTGATCACTGTCGGAATGCCGCAACGTTGTGCGAGCCACAAGGCGCTGGCGCCGTACAGGGTCCAGCAAAAGGCGATATGCACCAGGTCCGCTTTCTGCCGGCGCAGAGCGGGTGCCGCAAAAGCGAGCGCGCGCAGGCGGTTGGTGCGGCGCCAGGGCCATTCTTCCAGCAAAGGCGGCACGCTCAGATCCGCCACCTCCACGCATTCATCCTGCGCCGACTGGCGCCAGCGTTCGTCGCCGCTGAAGCGTGGCGCGGCCAGCACGCAGTCATAGCCCCGTCGTTTCAGGAAGCGCGCCTCGTCCAGCATGCGCAGCTCCATCCCACCCAGCTCGCCAGAGTAGCTGGTGATCAGGATGCGCGGCGTCGCCGGGCGTCCCGCTGCGGCGGACGCCTGGCGGATATAACCACCCAGGTAGGCCAGCTCCCAGCGCTTGAGGAAGGCGCGTTCGGGCTGGCGCAGGACGATCGCAGCAGCAAGCCCCAACAGCTCGCCAGCGTACTTGCGCAGCATCCAGCGCGGCGCTCCGAAAAGCTCAGGAAACTGGCCTGGCTTGGCCAGACGGCAGGCGCCACGGCCATAACGGCGGGCGCGCCCGATGATCCAGGCAGCACCCAGTTGCGCGGGGCGGATGTGATGCGCAACGCGCGCCGCAGGGCAGAACCAGGACTGGAACCCGGCGCCATCCAGCAGCCGGGTGAAACTCACCTCGCCGCCCATCGCGTAGTCGCCGGACGCAGGCCCCATGGTTTCGTCGAAACGAAAGCCCTGGCTGAACACCTCTCCCCGCACCGCCATATTGGCGCCCCACACCAGGCCCGGATACACCGGCCCTTCCGGCAGCCCCGGATCGGTCAGGCCGTAAGTAAGCCCGCAAGGAACGAGCCGTAACAACCACTCGGGCGCCGCCTCGCTCCAGTCGGGAACGATGCTGCCGCCGAATATCGCGTACTCCTTCCGTGCGCTGGCGACTTCGGCGTAGCGCAACAACCAGTCCGGGTCGGGTGTCGCGTCGTCGTCGGTGAAGACAAACAGGCGCGTTGCGGGTCCCGTCAGCGCCAGTTCCAGGCCATGGTTCAAGGCTGCATTCTTGCCGCGCCGAGGTTCAAATGCGTAATGCAGCGGCAGCTTGCCGGCGTAGGACATGAGCAGCTCGCGGGTGCCGTCGTTGCTGCCATTGTCCACCACCAGCAGGCGCCAGCCCTCGTCCGGGCTATGCAATTGGGTATAGGCGTCGAGCACTTTCGGCAGGGTCTGGACGCCGTTGAATGTTGCCATCAGCACGGTGAGCATGATTTCCTCCTTGGAGGACCCAGTCTATGCAAGGCCGCGGCACCAGCGCTTGCGCTAACGCAAAGAGGCAGCACGAAGCCTTTGCTGTAATGGCACCATGCTGACGCGCTATCTCCAAACGATCGCCGAACTGGGCGCTACTAACGCCGCCTGGTATGTGCTCGCGCGTTGCTTGCAGCGCGCCGGATGCGGCATGCAACGCTACCTTTTCCTGGCGCAGCGCGTGGCGCCGCAAGCGATGCGGCGCGCCGCCGGCAGCATTGCCGTGCGCGGCCTGATGCGGCTGGAGGAACTGCCGTCCGGGTATCCTCGCCCGCCGCATGTGGTGGCGCGCCGCTTCCGCCAGGGCGGCTGCAGCATCGCGGCCTGGAAAGGCGGGGAACTGGCGGGCATCCTGTGGTACCAACTGGGCGCCTACCAGGAAGACGAGGTGCGCGCGCGCTACTGCTTGCCCTCGCCCGCTGCGTGCTGGGACTACGATGTGTTCGTTCAGCCACACCTGCGCCTCGGCACCGCCTTCTGCCGCTTATGGGATGAAGCGCACATGCGCATGCGGACGCGTGGCATACAGTGGACATGCAGCCGGATCTCAGCCTTCAACCCGGCATCATTGCGGGCCCACCGCCGCATCGGCGCCGTGATGCTGGGCAGCGCTAATTTTTTCACCATCGGGCGCTGGCAGCTCATGCTCGCCACGTGTCCGCCCTACGTCCACCTGTCGGGCAGCGCCATGTCCTGCCCGAAGCTGGTATTTGATACCGCAGCATTGAAATGAGGGGAATAATCCACCATGGCCGGCTACCTGATCCTGCTTGCCGCGCTGGCGGCTGACTGTCCTCCCTTTAACCAAGGTGCGACCGGTGGCAATTACTATGATCCGGAGCAAGCGCGCGGGCTTACCCTGGTCGAGACCTATCACTTCGGACCGACCGTGGAAGCACTGCAGCGCGGCCAGTCCGCCTCGCTGGGCAGCGATATCGCCTATACGCTGGAACACTTTCCCAACCACCCGCGCGCTCTATCCGCCATGGCACGACTGGCGCAGCGCTTGCGCAAAGAGCAGGTTCCCGCGACGCGGTATTCAGTCGAATGCTATTTCCAGCGCGCGATAGCCTTTGTGCCGGAAGATGGTACGGCGCGCGCCTTGTACGGGGCCTACCTGCTCTCGCTGCGGCGCGACAAGGAAGCGTTGCAACAGCTCGAATCGGCCGTGGCTTTGCAACCGGGTCATGCGGCAGCCTGGTACAACCTGGGTCTGGCACGGTTGCGCGAGAAGTCCTATCCCGCCGCGCTGGAGGCTGCGCACAAGGCGTATGGTTTGGGCTTTCCCTTGCCAGGGTTGCGCCAGCAACTGAAAGCGGCGCACGCATGGCGCGAACTGGAATCACTTGATCCCGTGGTGGCTCATTAAGTCGTATAAAGTTGGGCGGCTAACGCCCAGTAGCTCGGAAGCGCGCGCGATATTGCCGCCAGTGCGCGCCAGCGCCTTGACCATCACGCGGTATTCGGCGGCGTTGCGCGCTTCTCGCAGGTCGATGCTCTCCGCCTGCGGCGCACCAGGCGGCAGGCCCAGGTCCTCCAGTGTGATATGCGGGCCGTCGCTCATGATCACGGCACGTTTAACGCAATTCTCGATCTCGCGCACATTGCCCGGCCAGCCATAGGCCTCGATGGCAAGCAAGGCCTCGGGATGGAACTGCATGCCGGGGCGGCCTTCCGCCTGCAGGAATCGGTGGCGGAAGTGCTGCGCCAGCAGCAGGGCGTCGCCTACCCGTTCGCGCAACGGCGGCACCACCAGCACGATTTCGCTCAGGCGGTAAAAAAGATCCTCGCGGAAGCGGCCCTCATCCACCATGGCTTTCAGGTTGCGGTGCGTGGCGCAGACGATGCGCACATCGACCGCGATCTCGTGCCGCCCGCCCAGGCGCTCGATCACCCGCTCCTGCAGGAAGCGCAGCATTTTGGCCTGCAGCGGCAAGGCCATGTCGCCAATCTCATCGAGGAAAAAGGTGCCGCCAGCGGCCAGCTCGATCTTGCCCAGCGTTTGCCGCTCGGCGCCGGTGAAGGCCCCCTTCTCGTAACCGAACAACTCGCTCTCCAGAAGGTGTTCAGGTATGGCGGCGCAGTTGATGGCGACCATGCGCCGGTCATGCCGGGTACTCAGTTGGTGCAGGCCGCGCGCCAACAGCTCCTTGCCGCAACCGGAAGCGCCCAACAGCATGACGGTGGCCGAACTGGGCGCCACCTTTTCAATATTGCGGCACACGCGCAACATGCCTGGGTCGCGCGTCACCAGGCCTGCCAGCGGCGAATCGGACTCGGTTTGCAACATGCGGCGATTATCCTGCTGCACACCATGCAGGAAGAAGGCGCGATCCACCATCAGGCGCAGCAAATCGCCGTCCAGCGGCTTCTGGTGGAAATCGTAAGCGCCAAGCGCCATCGCTTTGAGCACGTTCTCGCGATCCTGGTTGCCGGACAAAACGATCACTTTGGTGTCGGCGGCGATATTCAGCATCTGCTGCAAGAGAAGCAGGCCTTCACTGGCGCTATCCGGATCGGGCGGCAGGCCCAGGTCCATGGTGACCACGCATGGCTGGTGGCGGCGCAACTGGCCGAGGGCGGCGTCGCGGTTACCCGCAAACACCACCTCATACGCGTCCAGGGCCCACCGCAATTGCTTCTGCAGGCCCAGGTCGTCCTCCACCACGAGCAGTTTCTTCTTGGTCATGGCCCCATCATGCAACATGCCGGCAGTGGGGCTTTTGAGGCAGCGCAACGGCAAATAGTTTATATTGTTGCTTATCTCGCGAAAAAGACAGCCCGAAACACCATGAAATTCGATGTAGCGATCGTCGGCAGCGGCCTGGCTGGCCTCTCCGTAGCACTGCACCTGGCGGAAAGCCGCAAGGTAGCCATTATCTCCAAACGCGCATTGCTGGATGGCGCCAGTAACTGGGCCCAGGGCGGCATTGCCGCCGTTCTGGACTCGGGCGACAGTCATGAACAGCATATCTCCGATACCCTGGTGGCCGGCGGCGGCCTGTGCGACGAGGGCGCCACCCGCTTTATCGTGGAGCACGGACGCGAAGCGATCGAATGGTTGATCGGCATTGGCGTGCCCTTCACCCGCGACGAGAACGCCGAACTTGGCTTCCACCTGACGCGCGAAGGCGGCCATAGCCAGCGCCGCATCATCCACGCGGCCGACGCCACCGGCCACGCGGTGCAAGTGACGCTGGAACAGAAGGTGCGCGCGCATCCGAACATCACCCTGTTCGAACACCATTGCGCGATCGACGTGATCACCACCGACAAGCTCGGCCCGCGTCCCGACAATGCGCAGCCGCGCTGCCACGGCCTGTACGTGCAGGACGTGAACTCCGGCCAGGTGCACACCATGGCCGCCGAACATACGGTGATGGCGACCGGCGGCGCCGGCAAGGTCTATCTGTACACCACCAATCCCGACACCGCCAGCGGCGACGGCATCGCCATGGCCTGGCGCGCCGGCTGCCGCGTCTCGAACATGGAGTTCATCCAGTTCCACCCGACCTGCCTGTACCACCCCTACGCCAAATCCTTCCTGATTACGGAAGCGATCCGCGGTGAAGGCGGCCTGCTCAAGCTGCCGCCGGAGGCTGGCGCCTCGGCCGGCCAGCGCTTCATGCTGGCGCACGATGAGCGCGCCGAGCTGGCGCCGCGCGACGTGGTGGCGCGCGCCATCGACTTTGAGATCAAGAAGCGCGGCCTGGATTATGTGCACCTCGATATCAGCCACAAGCCGGCCGAGTTCCTGATCTCGCACTTCCCCACCATTTATGCGCGCTGCCTGGAGTTGGGCATCGACATCACCAAGCAGCCCATCCCTATCGTGCCGGCGGCGCACTACACCTGCGGCGGCGTGGTGACCGACCTGTTCGGCCGCACCGACCTGCCAGGCCTGTACGCGGTTGGCGAGACGGCTTGCACCGGCCTGCACGGCGCCAATCGCCTGGCCTCCAATTCGCTGCTCGAATGCGTGGTGATCGGACGCGCCTGCGCCCAGGACATCCTGGCCCAGGACAAGGAAGGCACACCATACCTGCCGGATTGGGATGAAAGCCGCGTGACCGACGCCGACGAGGAAGTCGTGATCGCCCATAACTGGGACGAGCTGCGCCGCTTCATGTGGAATTATGTGGGGATTGTGCGCACCACCAAGCGCCTGGAGCGCGCCCAGCACCGTATCGCCCTGTTGAAAGAGGAAATCGACGAGTACTACCGTCATTTCCGCATCACCAGCGACCTGCTGGAGCTGCGCAACCTGGTGGAAGTCGCCTCGCTGATCGTCAACAGCGCGCTGCAACGGCGCGAGAGCCGCGGCCTGCATTTCAGCCGCGATTATCCGGCCACACTGCCCAAAGCCCTGCCGACCGTGCTGACGCCGGAGCGGCGCTGATGCTTATTGCGGCGGCACGTTGACTTCGTGCCGCTGCCCCAGGCGTTTCAACTCCCCGCTCTCCACCATGCGCTGGAATTCTGCATCGAATTCCTTGCGCAGCGCGTCCGACGCAGGGCGTTTCGGGAAACCGAAATAGCCGTCCTGCACCTCAATCACCTGCGGCAACATGGTGAGTTGGCCGGAAAAGCCCAGCCGCCCAAGCACCGGCTCGGTATTGCGGCGGTTACTGGCGAACATTTGCGCATGCTGCGCCGCCAGCATCTTCAATCCACTATCTACGCTGTTCACGATATCCAGCCGCAGTTGCGGACGCGCCTTATCAAACGCGGCGCCATAGGCCCAGCCGTTCACTATGACGATACGCCGGCCCGTCAAAACGTCGTAATCACCATTCCACTCCGCGCCGCCCCCTTTGCGCACATAAAACACCATCTGATCCTGATAGAACGGGAGTTTGGAGAAGGCCATGATTTGCTGGCGCTCAAAGGTTTTATAAGGCCCGACCAGGATATCGGCTTTACCTTGCGCCACCAGGGCCTGGGCGCGGGCCCAGGGATAGAGCTCAAAGATAGCGCGGTGGCCGAGGCGCTGCGCGATCAGGCGCACGATTTCCGGCCCAAAGCCGACGATTTCGCCCTCTTGGCCGCGTTCATAGACACGTTCGAAATGGGTGCCGATCACCAGCAGGTCACGGGCGGCGGCTGGCAGGCAGCAGAGCAAGGTGAAGACGGCAGCAGCGAAAGTGCGCATGATTCCTCCCTGTGTCACAGCCCATGATACCATTTCCACATGCCAAATCCAGCCACCTTGCGCCCTGCCCTGCCGGCCGATACCAAGGCCATGGAAGACCTTATCCGGCGTTCCGGCATCGAGCTTAGTCGCGGTTTCTATACCGAGGAGCAAGCGGCAGCCGTGACGCGCCACGTGTTCGGCGTCGATACACAGTTGGTGGAGGATGGCACCTATTTCGTGCTGGAGCAGGAAGGCCATTTGCTTGCCTGCGGCGGCTGGAGCAAACGGGCCACACTATTCGGCGGCGACCGGCACAAGAGCGGGCCGGATCCGTTGCTTGATCCAGCAACGCAGCCAGCGCGGATCCGCGCCTTCTTCGTCGATCCGGCCGTGCCACGGCAGGGCCTGGGTCGGCGTTTGATGGAACACTGCGAACAAGAGGCTGCACGCGCCGGATTCACGGCTATGGAACTGGCCGCAACCATGCCGGGCGTGCCACTCTACCGAGCTTGCGGTTTCGAGCTGGTGGAGGATTTTGCGCTTGCCTTGCCCGGCCAGGTTCACATTCCCCTGTCGCGCATGCGCAAGCGCATCGCTTGATCAGCGTCCGCCGCCCGCAGGCAGCGTGATGTTGGCCGCTGGACGCCCCTGGCGTTCCATCGCTTCGCGGTCGGTGACTGCCACGTTTTCCGTCTGGCGCTTGCGGCGCAGGTGCGAACCCGTAACATCGTCCCGCTCTTCTTGCGCAGCAACCTTTCGCTCGGCAGGCTTGCCTTGGCTTGGATCGTTGCTGGCCGGATCGGATGCGCAACCAGCAAATAGCAAACATACACCGGCGGCGGTCAAGGCTTTGTTCATTATCATAATCCTAACGTTGAATGGGAAAAGCAGTCTAGCATCGAACCCACGATGAAATTGTAATAATGTTTGGCTTGCTATCAGCTATTAAAGCCTCTGCCTTGCGCCGCCAGACCTACCAGCAGCGGGGCGGCGCGCCAAGCCTCGCCATGGCGCCCTTTGGCGAAGGACTCCATCGAGCGCAGAACGTGCGGCAGGCCTACCGTATCGGCATAGAACATCGGGCCGCCACGGTGCAGCGGGAAACCGTAGCCAGTCAGGTACACCATGTCGATATCGGAAGCGCGCAAGGCGATTCCCTCTTCCAGGATCAGCGCGCCCTCATTGACCAGGGCATAGACCAGCCGCTCAACGATTTCCTGCTCGCTGACCGCGCGCCGCGCGAGCCCCAATTCAGCGGCGTGCCGCGCGATCATCTCGTTCACCACGGTGCTCGGATGGGCTGTGCGGTCGCCTTCCTTGTAGTCGTACCAGCCGGCCATGGTCTTCTGCCCAAAACGGCCCATCTCGCACAGCAGGTCCGCCGTCTTCGAATACACCACCTCCGGCTTCTCAACATAGCGGCGTTTGCGGATGTACCAGCCAATGTCATTGCCGGCCAGGTCGCTCATGCGGAATGGCCCCATTGGGAAACCGAACTTCTCGATTGCCTGGTCAACCTGCTCCGGGGTGGCGCCCTCCTCCAGCAGGAAACCGGCCTGGCGGAAGTACTGCTCGATCATGCGGTTGCCGATAAAGCCATCGCATACGCCCGACACCACGCCGGTCTTCTTCAGCTTTTTCGCCAGGGCCATGGTCGTCGCCAGCACGTCCTTGCCGGTCTCTTTGCCGCGCACGATTTCCAGCAGCTTCATCACGTTGGCCGGGCTAAAGAAATGGGTGCCCACCACGTCTTGCGGACGCTGGGTGAAGGCGGCGATCTTGTCCAGGTCCAGGGTGGAGGTGTTGGAGGCCAGGATTGCACCCGGCTTCATCACCGCATCCAGTTGGCGGAACACGGCTTCCTTCACCGCCAGGTCTTCAAACACGGCTTCGACCACGATATCGGCATCGGCAATCGCCGCGTACTCCAGGGTGCCGCTAAGCAGGGCCAGGCGCTGTTCGAACTTGTCTTGAGTCAGCTTGCCCTTTTTGAGGGTGTTCTCATAGTTCTTACGGATGGTGGCGAGGCCCTTGTCCAGCGCTTCCTGCCTGGTCTCCAGCAGCACCACTGGAATGCCGGCGTTGGCAAAGTTCATGGCAATGCCCCCACCCATGGTGCCGGCGCCGATCACGGCAGCCTTGGCAATCGCGCGGGTCGCGGTGTCCGCCGGCACATCGGGGATCTTGCTGGCGGCACGTTCGGAGATAAAGGCGTGACGTAGGGATTTGCACTCGTTGGTCTGCATCAGGTGCAGGAATCGCTCGCGCTCGAATTTCAGGCCGTCCTCGAACTGCATCGTGACCGAGGCCGCCACCGTTTCCAGGCATTCCAGCGGCGCCGGGAACGGGCCGGAAGCGGCCTTCACACTGGCGCGGCTTTGTTGCAGGAAGGCCTCGTGGCCGGGAAACTCGACTTCACGGTCGCGTACCTTCGGCAGCGGACGCACATCCGCGACAGATGCCGCAAACTGGCACGCTTCGGCCAGCAGGTCGGCGCCGGCCGGCAGCAGTTTGTCGAACAACGCCGTTCCCGCCAGCTTTTCGGACAAGACCGGGGTACCGGTAACGACCATATTCAGTGCCATCTCCAGGCCCAGCACGCGTGGCAGGCGCTGCGTGCCGCCGGCACCCGGCAGCAGGCCGAGTTTCACTTCCGGCAATGCAATCTGCGCGCCCGGCAAGGCCACACGGTAATGACAACCCAGCGCCAGTTCCAGTCCACCACCCATCGCCACCGAATGGATGGCCGCCACCACCGGCTTGCTGCAAGCTTCCACCGCCTGGATCAAGGAATGCAGCGTCGGCTCCGTCAGCGCCTTCGACGAGCCAAACTCCTTGATATCGGCACCGCCCGAAAACGCCTTGCCGGCGCCGCTCAGGACCACGGCCTGCACCGCATCGTCCGCTTCGGCGCGGCGAATGCCTTCGATGGCGGCGCTGCGGGTGGCCAGGCCAAGTCCATTGACTGGCGGGTTATTCAGGGTAATGACGGCAATGGACCCTTGAACTGCGTAATCTGCGCTCATGAATTGTCTCTTCCTTCTTAATGTGGTGGGCAGGCACTTTGACAGGATTATATTGGAGTTTCCTCAAATTAATCAGCGATTCAGGTGCCAACTAATGCAAGGACTTGATTTCAAACAGGAATCCTGTCGGGATGAATGAACGCCAACTCAGTTTTCATTATGTCCAGACATATTCGCCACAGCTGCAAGAAACTCCGGAAATCCGCTTGATGGCCAGAAATTCGAGGCCTAAGATCTGCGCAGGAGGGCAAAACCATGAAGAATAGCATTGTGTTATCAGTCTTCATCGCCAGTTGCGCCACGCCGGTCTTTGCTGCCGGGCAGGAGTTGTATGCTCCGGGGCGCATCCTGGTCGAAGCGCATGCTGGCCTGACGCTCGACGGCATGTCCAAAATGCTCAAGACCCACGGCGGCCAGAGGGCGCGCAAACTGGGCCAGAGCAATATTCATATTATTGAACTCCCCCGAGGTTCCGAGCGCGCCATGGTCGACAAGCTCAGGAACAATCCCCATTTCAAGTATGCCGAACTGGACCGCGCTGTGCCGGTGGCCTTGAGCGCGAATGACCCCGGCCTGGGCAGCCAGTGGCATATCAACAAAATTGGCGCGCCAGGCGCGTGGGATAGCACCCAGGGCGGCGGCCTGACCATTGCCATCCTGGATTCCGGGGTCGACGCAGCCCACCCCGATCTGGTCGGCAACCTTGTCC
This sequence comes from Massilia sp. SR12, assembly GCA_046523935.1. Classification (GTDB taxonomy): domain Bacteria; phylum Pseudomonadota; class Gammaproteobacteria; order Burkholderiales; family Burkholderiaceae_D; genus Rugamonas. The sequence goes on from CP159586.1 coordinate 1,238,975, forward strand.
CCGGCTATAACAGCTACGACAACAACAGCAACACCGCCGATATCTGCGGCCACGGCACCAAAGTGGCCGGCGCCGCGGCAGCGGTAACCAATAATGGCCTGGGTGTCGCCGGTGTGGCCGGGCAAGCCAGGATCATGCCGATCCGGATTGCCTTCCTGAGTAATGGTGCCTGCTACGCCTACTTTTCCACCATGGCCAGTGGACTGACCTGGGCGGCAGACCATGGCGCCAAAGTGGCCAATATCAGCTATGCCAGTGTACCCAGCAGCTACGCCGTGCAAAGTGCGGCCAACTACCTGCGCAGCAAAGGCGGCCTGCTGTTCGTCTCCGCCGGCAACTACAACCGGGATGAAGGCTTTACGCCGACTAACAGTATGATTGCCGTGTCGGCGACCACCTCGACCGACGCGCGCGCCGGCTTTTCCAGCTATGGCGCGTTTGTCGGCCTGGCTGCGCCCGGCGCCAGCATCTACACCACCGTCAAAGGCGGCGGTTATGGCGGCGTGAACGGCACCTCCTTCTCCAGCCCCATAACGGCGGCCGTGGCAGCCCTGGTGATGGCGGTCAACTCAACACTGGGCCCGGACCAGGTCCAGGACATCCTGTTCAGCACCGCAGTTGACCTGGGCACGCCAGGGCGCGACATCTATTATGGCTACGGCCGTGTGAATGCTGCGGCGGCGGTCGCTGCCGCCCTGGCGGTGCCGCCGCCGGACGCCATCGCACCGGCTATTGCGCTTGCCAGCCCTCTCGCCAACAGCAGCGTGTCCGGCCTGGTGCCGGTCAGTGTCACAGCCAGCGACAACGTGGCAGTGACGCGGGTCGACCTGAAAGTCAACAATACTGTGGTCGCGTCCGACCTTACTGCCCCGTTTGGTTTTGTGTGGGATTCGAATGGGGTGGCGAATGGCATGAACAGCCTGGTTGCAGTCGCCTATGACGCTGCCGGCAACGCCACCACGTCCAGCATAGTCGCGGTGAACGTCGCCAATGCCTCAACCAGACGCCTGACTGACTCCGCGCCGCCGGTGGTTGCGATCACCAACCCCACCCCCGGCATGGTGAATGGCATGGTGAACATTACGGTCAATGCGTCAGACGACAGTAGCGCCGCCGGCATCGCACTCAGCCTGTACATCGATGGACAACTCAAAGCCACCGGCAGCGGTTCGACACTGTCGTACAACTGGAACTCAGGCAAGGATGCCCCGGGTAGCCACGTGCTCCAGGTTGTTGCGCGCGACCGCGCTGGCAACACGGCGAGCAATACAGTTCAAGTTAATCGCTGAGTTAATAAATTCCTCTTTTGGCCCGGAGTAATCCGGGCATTTTTTTATCCAATTTCAATATTCTAATATTAAAATTAGATATTACTATGGGAAACATCCAAGTCTTTGAATTAACAAAGCTTTCTTTGAGATCAGACTTAATTTCCACAGGCCAAAAAAGTTTTAAGAATAGTGCTTGCCATCATGCAAGTTACTGATTAAGATTCCGTACAGCAAGATCTGAAAAGGGCAAACCATCCGAAAGGGTGGGACGCAATGTCAACGGTCTAAAGGGCTTCGGCCCCATGACGGCAGGACTGCCAGACAAAAGCTCCCGAGCCGGGCCATGGGCCCGTGCGGGAAGCAGTCTTCTACCGGCGCATCGCCGGCAGGCAGTCCTCGTTTTTCGAAATTATTGAAAACAGGGACTCTCTCAAATGAAGACTATCACCACCACCTCCAAGTTCGCTCAAACCCGCCTGGCTACCGCCGCTTCGCTGGCCCTGGTTCTGGCTGCTGCCGCCGCAGCACCGTCCTCCGCCTACGCCGCCGACCCAGAGCAGTTTGCCAGCGGCCGCATCCTGGTGGCGCCACGTGCCGGTCTTCCAGAAGCCGCCTTCAAGAAGATCGCCAAGGACAACGGCGGCAACGTCAGCCGCAAGCTGAACGGCACCAATGTCTACGTGGTGGACGTGCCGGCCGGCCGCGAAAAAGCCATGCTGCAGGCCATGAAGCGTAACCCGCACATGAAGTTCGCCGAACTCGATGGCGTGCTGCAAATGCAGCAGACCCCAGGCGACGCTTACTACGCCAGCGAATGGCACATGGCCAAAATCGGCGCGCCAGCGGCCTGGGATGTCGCCACCGGCGCCGGCGTGACCATCGCCATCCTGGACACCGGTGTCGATGCCGCCCACCCTGACCTGGCCGCCCGCCTGGTGCCTGGCTGGAACACCTTCGATAACAACAACAATACCGCCGACGTCTACGGCCACGGCACCAAAGTCGCCGGCGCCGCCGCCGGCATCGGCAACAACGCGGTCGGCGTGGCAGGCGTGGCCTGGGATGCCAAGATCATGCCGATGCGCATCAGCGACACCAACGGCTACATCACCTACTACAGCATGGTGGCCAACGCCATCACCTGGGCCGCCGACCGTGGCGCGCGCGTCGCCAACATCAGCTACGGCGTGCAGCACGTTGCCTCCGTCCAGTCCGCAGCGCAATACATGCGCAACAAAGGCGGCGTGGTGGTGACCGCCGGCGGCAACAACGGCGTGCTGGACACCAACGCCGGCACCCCAACCATGCTGACCGTGGGCGCTACCGATGCCAACGACGTGCGTGCCAGCTGGTCCACCTACGGCGCGGCGATCGATGTGAGCGCCCCTGGCGTCGGCATCTGGACCACTGTCAAAGGTGGCGGCTACGGCGCCGTCAACGGCACCTCCTTCGCCAGCCCGATTACCGCCGGCGTGGTGGCCCTGATGTTGCAAGCGAACCCGGCCCTGAAAGCCGACCAGATCGATTCGATCCTGATTTCCACCGCCGACGACCTGGGCGCTGCCGGGCGTGACGACTACTATGGCGCCGGCCGCATCAACGCCTACCGCGCCGTGACCGCCGCCAAAGCTGCGGTTGCAGCCGATACCCAGGCGCCAAGCGTGTCCATCGTCTCGCCTGGCGCGACCGTGAAAGGCACCATCAATATCGACGTCAACGCCAGCGACAATATGAGCATCAGCCGTGTGGAACTGTATGTGGGCGGCGTGCTGCTGGCCACCGACGCGGCCGGTCCTTACAGCTTCGCCTGGGATAGCACCAGCCGTGCCGATGGCGCCACCACCATCGTCGCCAAAGCCTATGACAGCTCCGGCAACGTCGGCACCAGCACTATCAACGTTACCGTGGGCAACAACGTCGTCGCCGACACCACCGCGCCAGTCGTCAGCATCAGCAACCCGGTCAACGGCGCGACTGTGTCGGGCAACGTGACCATCGGCGTCAGCGCCACCGACAATGTGGCCGTCTCGAACGTCAGCCTGTACGTGGACGGCGCGCTGAAGGCCAGCGGCAACGGCTCCGTGAGCTACACCTGGAACGCCCGCAAGGAAGCCAACGGCACCCACACCATCCAGGCCATTGCCCGCGACAGCGCCGGCAACAGCACCACCAAGACCGTGCAAGTGGTCAAGTAATTCGCACTACACCCCCTGTATTAGCCCGGCTTCGGCCGGGCTTTTTTATATATTTTCAATATTAAGATTTCGAAATAAAAGTTAATCACACGAAATAATCCAAGTCATTGAATTAATGAAGGTTTCTTTTAATTCAGACTTAATTTCCACAGGCCAAAAAAGTTTTAAGAATAGTGCTTGCCATCATGCAAGTTACTGATTAAGATTCCGTACAGCAAGATCTGAAAAGGGCAAACCATCCGAAAGGGTGGGACGCAATGTCAACGGTCTAAAGGGCTTCGGCCCCATGACGGCAGGACTGCCAGACAAAAGCTCCCGAACCGGGCCATGAGCCCGTGCGGGAAGCAGTCTTCTACCGGCGCATCGCCGGCAGGCAGTCCTCGTTTTTCGAAATTATTGAAAACAGGGACTCTCTCAAATGAAGACTATCACCACCACCTCCAAGTTCGCTCAAACCCGCCTGGCTACCGCCGCTTCGCTGGCCCTGGTTCTGGCTGCTGCCGCCGCAGCGCCGTCCTCCGCCTACGCCGCCGACCCAGAGCAGTTTGCCAGCGGCCGTATCCTGGTGGCGCCACGTGCCGGTCTGCCAGAAGCCGCCTTCAAGAAGATCGCCAAGGACAACGGCGGCAACGTCAGCCGCAAGCTGAACGGCACCAATGTCTACGTGGTGGACGTGCCGGCCGGCCGCGAAAAAGCCATGCTGCAGGCCATGAAGCGTAACCCGCACATGAAGTTCGCCGAACTCGATGGCGTACTGCAAATGCAGCAGACCCCAGGCGACGCTTACTACGCCAGCGAATGGCACATGGCCAAAATCGGCGCGCCAGCGGCCTGGGATGTCGCCACCGGCGCCGGCGTGACCATCGCCATCCTGGACACCGGTGTCGATGCCGCCCACCCTGACCTGGCCGCCCGCCTGGTGCCTGGCTGGAACACCTTCGATAACAACAACAATACCGCCGACGTCTACGGCCACGGCACCAAGGTCGCCGGCGCCGCAGCCGGCATCGGCAACAACGCGGTCGGCGTGGCAGGCGTGGCCTGGGATGCCAAGATCATGCCGATGCGCATCAGCGACACCAACGGCTACATCACCTACTACAGCATGGTGGCCAACGCCATCACCTGGGCCGCCGACCGTGGCGCGCGCGTCGCCAACATCAGCTACGGCGTGCAGCACGTCGCCTCCGTCCAGTCCGCAGCGCAATACATGCGCAACAAAGGCGGCGTGGTGGTGACCGCCGGCGGCAACAACGGCGTGCTGGACACCAACGCCGGCACCCCAACCATGCTGACCGTGGGCGCTACCGATGCCAACGACGTGCGTGCCAGCTGGTCCACCTACGGCGCGGCGATCGATGTGAGCGCCCCTGGCGTCGGCATCTGGACCACTGTCAAAGGTGGCGGCTACGGCGCCGTCAACGGCACCTCCTTCGCCAGCCCGATTACCGCCGGCGTGGTGGCCCTGATGTTGCAAGCGAACCCGGCCCTGAAAGCCGACCAGATCGATTCGATCCTGATTTCCACCGCCGATGACCTGGGCGCTGCCGGCCGTGACGACTACTACGGCGCCGGCCGCATCAACGCCTACCGCGCCGTGAGCGCCGCCAAAGCTGCGGTTGCAGCCGACACCCAGGCGCCAAGCGTGTCCATCGTCTCGCCCGGCGCGACCGTGAAAGGCACCATCAATATCGACGTCAACGCCAGCGACAATATGAGCATCAGCCGCGTGGAACTGTATGTGGGCGGCGTGCTGCTGGCCACCGACGCGGCCGGTCCTTACAGCTTCGCCTGGGATAGCACCACCCGCGCCGATGGCGCCACCACCATCGTCGCCAAAGCCTATGACAGCTCCGGCAACGTCGGCACCAGCACCATCAACGTCACCGTGGGCAACAACGTCGTCGCCGACACCACCGCGCCAGTTGTCAGCATCAGCAACCCTGTCAACGGCGCGACTGTGTCGGGCAACGTGACCATCGGCGTCAGCGCCACCGACAATGTGGCCGTCTCGAACGTCAGCCTGTATGTGGACGGCGCGTTGAAGGCCAGCGGCAATGGCTCCGTCAGCTTCACCTGGAATAGCCGCAAAGAATCGTCCGGCAGCCACACCATCCAGGCCGTAGCACGTGACGCCGCCGGTAACACCAGCACCAAAACCGTACAAGTCACCAAGTAAGCTGCCCCGCTCCCGTAAATGCCGGCCCACGGGCCGGCATTTTCTTTTCACATCCTCACATGTATCACTTCTACCATGATAGTTGCTGCGCATAATTGCGTAAGTCATTGAATGCGCGCAAATTTTTCCACAGATAAAATTTGCGCGGCATAACTTCAGGTATTGCTTACACCACTCATTTTTGCAATAGGGACTCCGCAATGAAGATTCACACCACCGCCAGCTATCTTTCCCTGGCACTCGCTGCTGCAGCCAGCCCGGTACTCGCCCAGGACATCGAGCCGGAACAGTTTGCCAGCGGCCGCATCCTGGTATCGCCGCGCCCCGGCCTGCCTGAGGCGGCATTCAAGAAGCTGCTCAAGGACCATGGCGGGAACGCCAGTAGCAAACTGAACGGGCTGAACGTGTATGTGGTGGAAATGCCGCACGGCCGCGAGAAGGCCTTGAAGCAAGCGATGAAACGCAATCCGCATGTGAAGTTCGCCGAGTTGGACGGCGTGCTGCAAATGCAGCAGACCCCGTCCGACCCTTACTACGGCAATGAGTGGCACCAGGCCAAGATCGGCGCTCCGGCAGCGTGGGATATCGCCACCGGCAGCGGCGTCACCATCGCCATCCTGGATACCGGCGTCGACGCGAGCCACCCCGACCTGGCGGCGCGTATTGTGCCAGGCTGGAATACCTACGATAACAACAGCAACACTGCCGACGTCTTCGGCCACGGCACCAAGGTGGCAGGCGCCGCCGCAGCCGCCGGCAATAACGCGCAAGGCGTGGCAGGCACGGCATGGAATGCCAAGATCATGCCGATGCGCATCAGCGACACGGCCGGTTACATCACCTACTACAGCATGGTCGCCAACGCCATCACCTGGGCGGCGGACCACGGCGCGCGTGTCGCGAACATCAGCTACGGCGTGCAGCATGTGGCTGCGGTGCAGTCCGCTGCGCAGTACATGCGTAACAAGGGTGGCGTGGTGGTCACCGCAGGCGGCAACAATGGCGCCCTGGATTCAAACGCCGGCACCCCGACCATGCTGACCGTGGCCGCCACCGACTCCAATGATGCGCGCGCAAGCTGGTCCACTTACGGCGCGCCGATCGACTTGAGCGCGCCCGGTGTTGGCATCTGGACCACAGTCAAGGGCGGTGGCTACGGCGCCGTCAATGGCACCTCCTTCGCCAGCCCGATCACCGCCGGCGTCGTCGCACTGATGCTGTCGGCCAATCCAGCCTTGAAGGCGGAGCAGATCGACACGATCCTGGCCTCGACCGCCGACGACCTCGGCACCGCAGGGCGCGACACCTACTATGGCGCTGGCCGCGTCAATGCCTACCGCGCCGTGATGGCCGCCAAGTCCGCAGCAACCAGCGATACCCAGGCGCCGTCCGTGGCCATCGCATCGCTTGGCAGCTCGCTGAAAGGTATCGCCAATATCAACGTCAGCGCCTCCGACAACCTGGGCGTCAGCCGTGTCGAACTGTATGTCGGCGGCACGCTGCTGGCGAGCGATACCACCGCGCCATATAGCTTTGCCTGGGACACCAGCGCCCGCGCCGATGGCGCTACCACGCTAGTGGCAAAAGCCTATGACAACGCAGGGAATGTCGGGACCAACTCGCTGAACGTAACCGTCGCCAACACGGTTGCCAGCGCTGACACTACGCCGCCTGTGGTCAACATCAGCAATCCTGCGAGCGGGGCCAAGGTTTCGGGCAATGTCGCGGTGAGCGTTGCTGCCAGCGACAACGTCGCCCTGTCCAACGTAAGCTTGTATATTGATGGCGTGCTCAAGGCCAGCGGCAACGGCGCGGTTTCCTACAACTGGAATAGCCGCAAGGAAAAGAGCGGCAGCCACACCGTGCAAGCCGTCGCCCGCGACAGCGCCGGCAACACCAGTTCCAAATCGGTCCAGGTCTGGAAGTAAGCTTCCAAAAGAAAACGCCGGCCTGGTGGCCGGCGCTTTTCTCAAGGAATGCTATCCCTTGCAGCGCGCTCAACGACGGCCACGCCTGATTGCAAAGGCAGAACCGAGTAAGCCGAGCGAGAACAAGATCAACGAATTTGGTTCGGGTATCTCCCGAGGTCCGCAATCCTCGATTGCAGGATTGCAAGGCGGCTCTTCGATACCAGCCCCATTGAAGTGGGTCCATTCCTCAAACCCGTCATTGTCTGCCATCCCATTCTGGTCGCCAAAGCGCGAGTACAGGTAAATGAAGGCGCCGTTCATCAAGTTGGCGTCGGCACCGAACTTGACCAAGTTTCCGGGGTCTGCATCATATGCTGTAAAAGCCGACATGAACATGGCGAGCGGAATGTCCAAAGTCATGTCGCCGCTGCCGCTACCATTATTCAGGTTGTAGTTCAGCTTCACATAGTTGTCCCCTCCGGCATCCATGTCATACACCAGCGCGCTGTTAATCAGACTGCCGATGTTGACACTTTGATTCGCCACCGTGGAAATGTAAATTTGCACTTTGTCCAGGCTCAACAGCGGACTGCTCGCAGTTTGGTCAATGTCGAGCAAGAAACGCATCACGGTGCCGCCGGGCGTACTGATAAACCCAACGCCGCCAATGGTAATCTCATGGTTGAAACCGGCGCCACCGAAGTTGTTGTAGGTGGGAATAACGGTGGTGTTATAGCCTTCGGCAATTGCGCCATCCCGTTTCAAGCGTACGAACGGATCGATAACCCCGCTCCCTGTCGGCTGCGCCGGATAAGCGGTGAATATTGCACTATTGATGTCGTGCGACGCGCCGGTGGTCATCAAAGCAAACTCAGTAGCGCCTGCCCCCGAGGCAAGAAACAAGCTGATGGCACCAATTGCCGCACCCACTGTTTTTTTCAGGATACTCATAACACCCCCCGTTTGTTGTGTATTGAAAGGGAATGCATTTAGTGTGCCTGCCGTTCGAGCTTACGTAGAATCAAGTAGTTACTCTCAGCAGTTTGACTGCGCAGTCATCAGCTGTAAAACTTTCCGACAGAAAGTCACTTAAAATCAAGAGCTTAAGAGTTCCTTAAAGCTATTTCGGTTACCTTTGGGAACAAACATCCTGTAGCTGGCTGCGTTACAATTCGCTTGATATGACAGCTACCAGCCTCCCCTTCGAAAATTCTTTCGCCGGCTTGCCGCCCGCGTTTTACACCCGCCTCATGCCGACGCCGCTGCCAGCGCCCTATCTGGTAGGGATCAGCCCGTCGGCAGCCAGCTTGATTGGCGTCGATGCCGCCGCGCTGCGCAGCCAGGAAAGCATTGAAACCCTGGCCGGCAACCGCGTTGCTGAACGCTCGCAGCCGCTCGCCGCCGTCTACTCCGGCCACCAGTTCGGTGTCTGGGCCGGGCAGCTCGGCGATGGCCGCGCTATCCTGTTGGGCGATATCGCCACCGCTGAAGGCCCGATGGAACTCCAACTGAAGGGCGGCGGCCTGACACCCTACTCCCGCATGGGCGATGGACGCGCCGTTCTGCGCTCCTCGATCCGGGAATTCCTGTGCTCGGAAGCGATGCACGGGCTTGGTATTCCGACCACACGCGCCTTGTCGGTGGTCGGCTCCGACCAGGGCATTGTGCGCGAGTCGATTGAAAGCGCCGCCGTGGTGGTGCGCATGGCGCCCACCTTCATCCGCTTCGGCTCGTTCGAGCACTGGTATACCAACCGCAAGCCGGAGCAGTTGAAGCAACTGGCCGACTATGTGATCGAGCGCTTCTACCCTGCCCTGCAGGACGAGGAAAACAAATATGCCGCGCTGCTGGAGGAAGTCACCCGCCGCACCGCGCGCATGATTGCGCACTGGCAGGCGGTCGGCTTCATGCATGGCGTCATGAATACGGACAATATGTCGATCCTCGGCCAGACCATTGATTACGGCCCGTTCGGCTTCATGGAAGGCTTCGACGCCAACCATATCTGCAACCACAGCGACAACCAGGGCCGCTATTCCTATGCCAACCAACCGCAAATCGGCCACTGGAATTGCTACGCCCTGGCCCAGGCCCTGCTGCCACTGATCGGCGAAGTCGAGCTGACGCAGGAAGCACTCGATGTCTACCAGCCGGAGTTCGCGCGCCATATTGACCAGTTGTTGCATGCCAAGCTGGGTTTGACCACCACGCAGGAAGGCGACCGCGAGCTGCTGGACGGGCTATACGCAATTTTGCAGGCTAATCATACCGATTACACGATTTTCTTCCGCCGCCTGAGCGGCCTGCACGCGGCCGGACCGGCGGGCGACGAACCGCTGCGCGATTTGTTCATCGACCGCCCCGCCTTCGACCAGTGGGCGGAAGCCTATCGCGCGCGCCTGCGCGCCGAAAATAGCGACGATGCGGCACGAAAGCTTGCGATGGATCAGGTCAACCCCAAGTATGTGCTGCGAAACTACATGGCACAGGTGGCCATTGAAAAGGCGCAGAATAAAGACTTCTCCGAAGTGGAGCGCCTGCAGGCCCTGCTCGAACGCCCGTTCGACGAACAGCCCGAAAATGAACATTACGCAGCGCTCCCGCCGGACTGGTCCAACCAGCTGTCGGTAAGCTGCTCTTCTTGAAAGAAAAGAATGGATAAAGTCGTCAAACCAGACGCCGAATGGCGCGCCCAGCTCGATCCACTGGAATACCAAGTGACGCGCCACGCCGCCACCGAGCGTGCTTTTACCGGCAAATACTGGGACCACCACGAACACGGCATCTATACCTGCGTGTGCTGCAATACGCCCCTGTTCGAATCCGACGCCAAGTTCGATTCCGGCTGCGGCTGGCCGAGCTATTTCAAAGCGCTCGACCCGGCGAATATCATTGAGAAAACCGACCGCTCACATGGTATGCTGCGCACCGAAATCATCTGTGCAGTATGTGATGCCCACTTGGGCCACGTATTTCCCGATGGCCCGCCGCCGACCGGTTTGCGCTATTGCATCAATTCGGCCTCGCTGCGATTCGATCCCAAGCCCTAATAAAAAGCATGAAATTCATTTTCGACCTGTTTCCGCTGATCCTGTTTTTTGGCAGCTATAAATATGCCGGTAGCAACCAGGAAGCCGCCCACGCATGGCTGAACAGCCACCTAAGTGGCCTGGTAGCGGGTGGCGCCATCCCGGCCTCGCAAGCGCCTATCATTGTCGCCACCATTGTCGGCATTCTCGCCACCGCCGCCCAGGTGCTATACCTGCTGGCGCGCCGCAAGAAAGTCGATGGCGCGCTGTGGGTATCCCTGGTGGTGTTCGTGGTATTCGGCGGCATGACCATTTATTTCCATGATGACAACTTCATCAAATGGAAACCGACCATTATCTATTGGGCGCTGGCGACTGCCATGTTGGTGGCCTATCGCTTCTTCGATAAGAACCTGATCCGCCTGGCCATGGAAAAGCAGGTGCAATTGCCCGAACACGTTTGGGTGCGCCTGCATTTCATGTGGATTACCTTCTGGCTGGTGTTGGGTTTTGTTAACCTGTTTGTCGCCTTCATCCTGTTTAAAGCGGATAACGACGCCTGGGTCAATTTCAAGGCCTTTGGCGTCACCGGTCTGATGCTGGTGTTCTTTATCGCCCAGGCCTTCTATCTCTCTAAACATATTAAGGATGAAGCATGAGCGACCCGCGCCTGGCCAAGATCCGCGAGCGCCTGGAAGCAGCGCTGGCGCCGCAGGAAATTGAACTGGATGATGAATCCGCACTGCACGCCGGCCATGCCGGCGCCGCATCCGGCGGTGGTCATTACCGCCTGAAAATCGTCTCTCATAAATTCGAGGGTGTGAAACTCGTCATGCGCCATCGTCTGGTGTATGATTCCGTGCACGATATGATGCATAAAGAAATTCATGCATTGGCCATTACCGCATTGGCACCGTCCGAAGTATGATATGCGCGGAGTTTTTGGGAAGTCCTCAAAGAAGAACCTCAATTCAAAATCCCCGCAATTCAGTAAACTTTCCCGTAGGAATTAAACTAAATGACTTTCAAGCCAGCCCGCTTGCTGCTCGCACTTATCGCCGTTGCTGCCGTACCAGCTTTCGCTCAGAACGCCGCTGTTGTTAATGGCAAAGCTATCCCGTCCGCTAAAGTTGACGCCCTGGTCAAGCAAGTCACAGCCCAAGGCCAGCAGACGGATTCCCCGCAACTGCGCGAAATGATCAAGAAGTCCCTGATCGGCCGTGAAGTAATGATCCAGGAAGCCGAAAAGCAAGGCCTGTCCAAGAGCAATGAAGTCAAAGCCGCTCTGGAACAAGCCCGTCAGGACATTATGCTGAACGCCCTGGCCGCTGATTTCGTAAAGAAAAACCCGGTTGCCGATGCTGAAATCAAAGCTGAATACGACCGCGCGGTCGCCGCTGAAGGCGACAAGGAATACCACGTTCGCCACATCCTGGTGGAAACCGAGAAAGAAGCGACCGACCTGATCGCCAAGCTGAAAGGCGGCGCCAAGTTCGAAGACCTGGCCAAGAACTCCAAAGACACCGGCTCCGCAGCTAACGGCGGCGACCTGGACTGGGGCACTCCAGCCAACTTCCCTAAAGTGTTCGCTGACGCCTTCACCTCCCTGCAAAAAGGCCAGGTGACCGACAAGCCAGTAAAAACCGACAGCGGCTTCCACGTGATCAAAGTGGACGACACCCGTCCAGTGAAACTGCCTACCCTGGACGAAGTGAAACCACGTATCGCCGACACCCTGGTGCGCGCGAAACTGCAGGCCTACCAGGAATCCCTGGTGAAGAAAGCCAAGGTACAATAATCCGTCACGGATCAAATCCGGCGCCCGCGTGGCGCCGGAATTATTTCAACTAAGGAATTTTCAATGAAATTTAAACCAGCCACCCTGCTGTTGGCCCTGATCGCAGTTGCTGCAACCCCTGCCTTCGCCCAGAACGTCGCTACCGTGAACGGCAAAGCCATCCCATCCGCCCAAATGGACGCTGCCCTGAAACAAGCAGCCGCCCAAGGCCAGCCGGATTCGCCGCAACTGCGCGAAATGATCAAGAAATCCCTGATCGGCCGTGAAGTGCTGGTGCAAGAAGCCACCAAACAAGGCGTAGCCGCCAGCAAGGACGTGAAAGACGCCCTGGAGCAGGCGCGCCAGGACATCATCATCCGCGCCCTGCTGGTTGACTACGTCAAGAAGAACCCAGTGAGCGACGCTGAAATCAAGACCGCTTACGACCAGTTCAAAGCCACCAAAGGCGACAAGGAATACCACGCACGCCACATCCTGGTGAAAACCGAGAAAGAAGCGACCGACATCATCGCCAAGCTGAAAGCCGGCGGCAAGTTTGAAGAACTGGCCAAAGTCTCGCAAGACCCAGGTTCGGCTCCAAACGGCGGCGACCTGGACTGGTCCCCTGCCGGCCGCTACGTCAAGCCATTCGGCGACGCCCTGGTGGCCCTGAAAGACGGCCAGTACACCGACAAACCGGTGCAGTCCGAATTCGGTTACCACGTGATCAAACTGGAAGGCTCGCGCGCCGCCAAGGTGCCGGCCCTGGAAGAAATCAAACCACAAATCGCCGAGTCCCTGACCCAGCGTAAAGTGGCTGCTTTCCGTGACCAGCTGATCGCTAAAGCCAAAGTACAATAATCCCGGGCTCAGCCCTGATAAAGCGCCCCGTGGGGCGCTTTTTTATTATGCCGACCACACAAAGCGTTATCGCCGCCCTGGCGCCATTAGCCGACCCCACCCGCGCCCCGCCCATGCGCGCCTATATGCGTGACCAGTTTGAATTCCTCGGCATTCCCACGCCCGCACGGCGGGCTGCAATAAAGCCGATAGCCCGCGAATTAAGCAAAGCTGATCCGGCCGAGTTAATCGGCCTGGCACAGCAATTATGGGGTTTGCCCGAACGGGAATATCATTATGCCGCGCTGGATATTCTCGCCGCTAATTGGAGGTTATTAGCGGCGAGCGAATTGCCCGAATTAATCGTCCTGGCGCAGCAAAAATCGTGGTGGGATAGTGTGGACGGCTTGGCCGCCATTATTGGCGATATCCTGCGCGGCCGGCACGACGGTATGGATGAGGCGCTGGCGCACGGCAATTTCTGGGTGCGGCGCATTGCCCTGCTGCACCAACTGGGTTGGCGCGAACGCACTGACCAGGAGCGCCTGTTCCGCTATGCGCTCGCCTGCGCGCATGAGCACGAGTTCTTCATCCAGAAGGCTATCGGCTGGGCCCTGCGCGACTACGCGCGCCATGCCCCCGAGTCCGTGCGCGCCTTCCTTGCCGGACAGGGCACGGGCCTCGCAGCCCTTAGCCGCAGGGAAGCCGCCAAGCATCTGTAAGCTGCGCCTTGGCGTGATCGCGCCAGAAGCTGGCGCAAACTGGCGCAAGCAGGACGAAAAAAAGGCCGGGATTTCCCGGCCTTTCTTATTGCACCGGCTACTTAGCCGATGAACTTGCGGGCATTGCCCCACATGCGCGCCCAAGGCGAATCCTCGCCCCAGCCGTCCGGGTGCCAGGAGTTCTGCACCGTGCGGGAAACGCGCTCCGGGTGCGGCATCATCACCGTGAAGCGGCCATCGGCCGTGGTCACGGAAGTCAGGCCGCGTGGTGCGCCATTCGGATTATATGGATACGCTTCGGTAGCAGCGCCTTTATTATCGATAAAGCGCAGCGCGCCAATCGCCTCATTAACATTCCCGGTCTGGCTGAAATCAGCAAAACCTTCACCGTGCGCAATTGCGATCGGTGCCTGGGTGCCGGCCATACCCTGCAGGAAAATAGAAGGCGAATCCAAAACTTCCACCATCGAGAAGCGTGCTTCGAATTTCTCGGATTTATTGGTGGTAAATTTAGGCCATGCATGCGCGCCTGGAATCAGCGATTTCAGGTTCGACATCATTTGGCAGCCATTGCAAATACCCAGGCCGAAAGTATCAGTGCGGTGGAAGAATTTCTGGAATTGCTCAGCCATTTCCGGATTAAACAGAATTGATTTAGCCCAGCCTTCACCCGCGCCTAATACGTCGCCATACGAGAAACCGCCAACCGCGATAATGCCCTGGAATTCATCCAGAGAAACTCGGCGCGCAATCAGGTCGCTCATGTGTACGTCGACGGCAGTAAAGCCGGCGCGGTGCATGGCCCAGGCGGTTTCAATATGCGAGTTCACGCCCTGCTCGCGCAGGATGGCAACGCGCGGACGCACGCCGGTCGCTACGAATGGCGCGGCGATGTTCTCGTTCAGGTCGAAAGTCACCTTCGGCTGCATGCCAGGATCGGTCTCGTCCAGCAGGCGGTCGTATTCGGCATCCGCCGTGGCAGGATTTTCACGGACGCGGGAAATGCGCCAGCTGGTCTCACTCCACAGGCGGTGCAGCTCGGCACGCGGCTTGTGATAGATCGATTTGGCGTCGCGGGTGAACTCAATCACACCACGGTCGTTCGGTTTACCGATGATGTGGCTGCAAGCGCCCAGGTTGAACGAACGCAGCACGTCCATCACGGCCGATTTTTCGTCGGCGCGCACCTGGATCACGGCACCCAGCTCCTCGTTGAACAGCGCAGCCAGGGTCAGCTCGTTGCGGCGCTCGGCCACTTGGCCGGCCCAGTTCTTGGCATCGCCGTGATCCATGGTGCCTTCGGCGCCCAGGGTCAGCATGTCCAGGTTGATGGACAGGCCGGCGCGGCCCGCAAAGGCCATTTCCACCAGGGTGGCGTACAGGCCGCCGTCCGAGCGGTCGTGGTAAGCCAGGATCTTGCCTTCCTTGTTCAGCTGCTGAATGGCGTTGAAGAAGCCTTTCAGGTCTTCCGCCGAATCCACGTCCGGCGCGGTATTGCCCAACTGGCCCATGACCTGCGCCAATGCGGAGGCACCCATACGGTTCTTGCCGCGACCCAGATCGATGACGATCAGCGAAGTTTCACCCAGATCGGTGCGGATCTGTGGAGTCAGCGTTTTACGCACGTCGTACACCGGCGAGAAACCGGAGACGATCAAGGACACTGGCGAAATCACCGCCTTGTCCGCGCCGTCATCCTTCCAGGTGGTGCGCATGGACAGGGAATCCTTGCCGACCGGGATCGACAGGCCCAGCGCCGGGCACAGTTCCATGCCGACTGCCTTGACGGTGTCGAACAGGGCCGCGTCCTGGCCTGGCTGGCCGCAGGCGGCCATCCAGTTGGCGGACAGTTTGATGTCGGAGATATCGTTGATTGGCGCGGCTGCCAGGTTGGTTACCGTCTCACCCACCGCCATACGGCCAGAGGCAGGCGCGTCGATCACGGCCAGCGGAGTACGCTCGCCCATCGCCATCGCCTCACCCACATAGCCTTCAAAGCTCAGGGTGGTCACGGCGCAATCGGCCACCGGCACCTGCCATGGGCCAACCATCTGGTCGCGCACGGACATGCCGCCCACGCTACGGTCGCCAATGGTGATCAGGAAGCTCTTGTCGGCCACGGTTGGCAGCAGCAGCACGCGCTTGGCGGCTTCTTCCAGCTCGATACCAGTCAGGTCGATGGCCGGCAACTCGTTTTGCACATGGTGTACGTCGCGGTGCATCTTCGGCGGCTTGCCCAGCAGGACATCCATCGGCATATCCACCGGGTTATTACCCATTTCCGGGTCAATCACCTTCAACTGGCGCTCTTCGGTCGCCACACCGACCACGGCGAACGGGCAACGCTCGCGCTCGCACAGAGCCTGGAACAGGGTCAGGTCGCTTGGGGCGATCGCCAGCACATAGCGTTCCTGGGATTCGTTGGACCAGATTTCCTTCGGTGCCATGCCGGACTCTTCCAGCGGAACCTTGCGCAGGTCGAAAATCGCGCCGCGCTTGGCGTCGTTGGTGATTTCCGGGAAGGCATTCGACAGGCCGCCCGCACCCACGTCGTGGATCGAGATGATCGGGTTCTTGTCCGCCAGTTGCCAGCAGCCGTTGATGACTTCCTGGGCACGGCGTTCCATTTCCGGATTGCCGCGCTGGACCGAATCGAAGTCCAGGTCGGCGGTATTGGTGCCGGTCGCCATGGAGGAAGCAGCCGAGCCGCCCATGCCAATGCGCATGCCCGGGCCGCCCAACTGGATCAGCAGGCTGCCGACTGGAATGTCGTTCTTGTGGGTGTGCGAGCCGGAAATATTGCCGATACCACCAGCAATCATGATCGGCTTGTGATAACCCATCACCGTGTCTTTGCCACCGGCAAACTGCTGGCCGATGTTCTGCTCGTAGGTGCGGAAGTAGCCGGCCAGCACAGGACGGCCGAATTCGTTCGAGAATGCGGCGCCGCCCAGTGGGCCTTCAATCATGATCTGCAGTGCCGAAGCGATGCGCTCTGGCTTGCCGTAGACCTGGCTTTCGTCACGCTTGCCGACCGGCGCGGTGACGCAGGCAGCGTTTTCCCAGGCCTGTACTGCGCCAGGGATCAGCAGGTTGGAGACGGTGAAGCCGGTCAGGCCCGCCTTTGGCTTGGAGCCACGGCCGGTCGCGCCTTCGTCGCGGATTTCGCCGCCGGCGCCGGTGGAGGCGCCCGGGAACGGGGAAATCGCGGTCGGGTGGTTGTGGGTTTCCACCTTCATCAGCGTGTGCACCAGCTCGGTGGAAGGCGCGTATTCCTGGCCTTCACGCGGGTGGAATCGGGTGACTTCGGCGCCCTCGATGATCGAGGAGTTGTCCGAGTAGGCCACCACGGTGCCGCGCGGGTTCTTCTCGTGCGTGTTCTTGATCATCTTGAACAGCGACTTGTCCTGCGCCACGCCGTCGATGGTCCAGTCGGCGTTGAAGATCTTGTGGCGGCAGTGCTCCGAGTTCGCCTGCGCGAACATCATTAGCTCAACGTCGGTCGGGTTGCGCTTGGCGTTGGTGAACGCCTCCAGCAGGTAGTCGATCTCGTCGTCCGACATCGCCAGGCCCAGGTCGGTATTCGCCTTTTCCAGCGCCATGCGGCCGGCGCCCAGCACGTCGATGGATTCGAGCGGCTTGGCTTCCAGGCTGCCGAACAGGCCGGCGGCCTGGTCCGGGTGGCGCAGTACGGACTCGGTCATGCGGTCGTGCAGCAGCGCGGCCACGGCTTGCGCCTGCTCCGCGTCCAGCTTTTTAGCAGCGCCCAGGCCGGTGCCCAGGATGCCGCCTTTCAGGTTGATGCGGTAGGCAACGCCGCGCTCCACCCGGTGGATATGGGCCATGCCGCAGTTGTGCACGATGTCGGTGGCTTTGGAAGCCCACGGCGAAATGGTGCCGAAACGTGGAATGACCACAAACTCTTCCACCACGCCGTCGGACTGTTCCGGCAGGGCTGGCTCACCATAGGTCAGCAGGCCGTTCAGGCGGTTCAGATCGTCTTCGGACGGAGCCGAGGCGGAATCCACAAAGTGGATAAAGCGGGCTTGGACCGACGTAATGGCCGGCAAAACTGCTTGGAGTTGGTTGAGGAGGCGTTGGCTACGGAAGGAGGACAGGGCGTTTGAACCCGGCAGAATCAACATGGTTGGGGCGTGAAGAGTGCAGCGTGGCTGCGGATTAAAGGAATACTGTGCACGAGCTGACTGGTCTTGCTGTATTTCGATTTGCCGACATTATACTTGTTTCAGCTTAAGCTTCCCACCCTTATCCGCCCTTCCCCTCCGAGTGTCCGATTGGCTCGAAAGCAACATTCGTCGCCCATGAGCCTGTTTTTTGGCTCTCCTTGGAGTATTCTCCCTCTATGACAGCCTTCTGCCCTGAAAATGCAAGAATATAGCGCCCTGTCGGTCCTGGTTATCGATCCCAACCAGCATATGCGCTCGGGTCTGCACAATATGCTGACTCAGTTGGGTATCACGCGCATTGAACATGCCGTCAGCGCCGGAACCGCAATCCGCCACCTGGAGAAGAAGTCGTTCGACCTGATCCTGTGCGAGTACGACCTGGGTACCGAGCAGGGCCAGGATGGCCAGCAGTTGCTGGAAGACCTGCGCCACCACAAACTGATCCTGCCCTCCGCCATCTTCATCATGCTGACCACCGAAGGGGTGTACAGCAAAGTGGTCAGCGCGGCGGAACTGACGCCGACCGATTACATTCTCAAGCCTTTCACGGTCGACGTGCTGGCGCAGCGCATTGCGCGCGCCGTGGACCGCCGCACTGCCCTGCTCTCCGTGCACCAGATGGCCGAGCAAGGCCGCATGCGCGAGGCCATCCTGGCCAGCGAGGTATCGGCCGCCGCCAACCCGCGCTATGCGACCGAATGCGGGCGCCTGCGCGCCGAAGCGCATATGGTCCTGGGCGAGATGGCGCAGGCGCAAGCGATCTACCGCGAAATCCTGGAAGTGCGGCCTTTGGGTTGGGCGCAACTGGGCCTGGCCCGCTGCCAGAAAGAGCAAGGCCAGTTGCCGGAGGCATTGGAGACTTTGCAGCACCTGGTGGATGAGAACCCCAAATTCATGGCCGCCTACGACATGATCGCCAGCATCCAGCAAAGCATGGGGCAGCCCGCCGAGGCCCGCGCCGCGCTGGAGGCGGCGGTGTCGATATCGCCGCATATGGTGCGGCGCCTGCGCCAGCTTGGCCACGTCGCGCTGCAAGCGGGCGACCTGGACGCGGCAGAGAAAACCTTCAAGCAGGTGGTGACACGCTCCAAGTACTCGGAATTCCGCGATCCCGAAGACCATGTGAACCTGGTACGCACCCTGGTGGAGAAAGGCGATTCCACCGCCGCGGCCAATGTGCTGCGCGACCTGGAACGCTCCGCCCGCCCCGGCCCGGCCACCGATGTCTGCAAAGCCTATTCGGCAGCCCTGGTGCAGGGCCTGAACGGCAAGGACGAAGCGGCGCGCTCGGAGCTGGAGAACTCCTTGCGCGCCCTGAACGACGCCCGCAGCATTTCCAGCACCCTGAAAATGGGCCTGGCGCAGAACTGCCTGCAGCAAGGCCTGGACGAACAGGGCATGGAGTTGCTGGACGCATTGGCCGGCGATCCATCGAGCGGCGTGTCGGAAGCGGATGTGAGCGCGGTCTATGAACGCGCCGGCCGCGCCGAACTAGCGCAGAACGAGGGCGAAAGTGTGGAACGCTACCTGGATGGCCTGGTGCGCCAGGCGGCGGCCTGCAGCGGCCAGGGCGACCAGCGCGGCGCGATCCAGGTGCTGCAAGTGGCCGTGCGCCGCCGTCCGGAAAACGCGGGGCTGATGTCCGCCCTCGCCTCCGCCATCCTGCGCCTGATGCTCGATAGCGGCTGGGAGACGGCGCTCGGGGAACAATGCGCGGCCATCCTGGTGCGTATGCGCAAAACCGATCCACAGCATCCCATGCTGTCTGCGCTATCATCGCAGTATGTCACCCTGCGCGGTAAACAATAAGAGACAGAATCAATGCAATCGTATAGCGACCTGTCGGTGTTGATCATCGACCCCAATCCGGCCATGCGGGGCAACCTGCATAATATGCTGAACCAGGCCTCGATCACGCGCATCGAGTACGCCGTCAGCTCCGGTACGGCTATCCGCCAGCTGAGCAACAAGCGTTTTGATGTAATCCTGTGTGAGTACGACCTTGGCAGCGGCAGCGAAGACAGCGGTCAGGATGGCCAGCAACTGCTGGAAGACCTGCGCAACCACAAGCTGATCGACCGTTCGGCCATTTTCATCATGCTGACGTCGGAGGCGGTGCAAAGCAAGGTAATGGGCGCCGCCGAACTGACTCCCACCGACTATGTGCTCAAACCCTTCACTGTGGATGGCCTGATGCTGCGCATTGCACGCGCGGTCGACCGGCGCGCGGTGTTCATGCATATCTACCAGCTGATCGGCCAGGGCCGGCAGCGCGAGGCAATCGCCGCCTGCCAGGAAGCCGAAACCACCAATCCACGCTTCGCCACCGACTTTGCCCGCCTGCGCGCGGAGATGCACGTGGAACTGGGCGAACTGGCCGATGCGGCGCTGGTCTATCAGACCGCACTGGCAGGCCGCCAGTTGGGCTGGGCGCAACTGGGCCTGGCGCGTTGCCAGTTCGGCCTGGAGCGCTACGACGACGCCACCCAAACGCTGGAACGCGCGCTGGAGGTAAATCCCAGCCTGATGGCTGCTTATGATGTACTGGCGCGCACCTACGTGGCCATGGGCCAGGCGCCGCAAGCGAAGAAGATCCTGGAAGACGCGGTGGCCATGTCGCCCAACCTGGTGCATCGCCTGCGCCATTTGGGCGAAGTCTCCTACGAAACCGGCGACATCACGGCGGCGGAGAAAGCCTTCCGCCAGGTGGTGAGCAAGGCGCGCCATTCCGAATTCCGCGACCCGGAAGACCACGTCAACCTGGTGCGCGCACTGGTGCGCAAGGGCGACGTGAACCAGGCATCGAATGTGATCCGCGATATGGAGCGCACTTTGCGCGCCAGCGCCAGTACGGAAGTCTGCAAGCACATCTCCTCCGCCCTGCTGCTGGACGTGACGGGCCATGCGACGGAAGCTGCGTCCGAATTATCGAATGCAGTGACGGCGGTCGGCATGGCGCGCGGCCTGTCGAACCAGCTGCGTATCGGACTGGTGAACTCCTGCCTGAAACACCGCCTGGATAAGGATGCGGCGGATGTCGTCATGCATATGATGAACGACAACGACAAGCCGATTACGATGGAAGAAGCAGTCGGCGTCTTTGAAAAAGCCGGTCGGCACGACCTGGCGCAAGGCGTGGGCGACAAAATCGACAACGTCATGCAGGAACTGGTCACCGAAGCCGAAGCCATGGCGCGCCAGGGCGATCACCGCGCCGCCGTGGCCACCCTGCACCAGGCGCTGCGCCGCACGCCGGGCAACCTCAAAGTGTTGTTTGCCGCCGTGGGCGCCATCCTGCGCCAGCTGGACGAACTGGGTTGGGAGGCGCCGCTGGGCGAACAGGCCGGCACGCTGATCAACCGTATCCGCCGCCTGGATGCGGACAGCCCGGCACTGGAAGCCTTGCTGATCCAGTACGCCGGCACCCAGCGCAAGTACGGTATTTCGACGACGGCCTAAGCTTCAGGTCCGTAGCCTCCGCCGCCCGGCGTTTCCACCACAAAGACGTCGCCGGGCTGCATATCGGTCTTGCCGATGTGGCCCAGTTGCTCGCTGCTGCCGTCCGCGCGCAGCACGGTGTTGCGGCCCAGGGCGCCGGGCGCGCCGCCCGCCATGCCGAATGGCGCGTGGATACGGTTGTTGGACAGGATCGCTGCCGTCATCGCTTCCAGGAAGCGCACCTTGCGCACGCCGCCACTGCCGCCATGCCAGCGTCCCGCGCCACCTGAGCCCTTGCGGATTTCGTAGCTCTCCAGCCGCACCGGGAAGCGGAACTCCAGGACTTCGGGGTCGGTCAGGCGCGAGTTGGTCATATTCGTTTGCACCACGTCCGTGCCGTTGAAGCCCTCGCCCGCACCGGAACCGCCGCTGATGGTTTCGTAATACTGGTACTTGGCATTGCCGAAGGTGAAGTTGTTCATCGTGCCCTGTGATGCGCCCTGCACGCCCAGCGCGCCGTACAAGGCGTTGGTGATGCAGGTCGAGGTTTCCACATTGCCCGATACGACCGAGGCGGGATAGTGCGGATTCAGCATCGAGCCGGGCGGGATAATCACATGCAGAGGCTTGAGGCAGCCGGCGTTCAGCGGAATGTCGTCGTTCACCAGCGTGCGGAAAACATAGAGCACGGCGGCCATGCAGACTGCCGACGGCGCGTTGAAGTTGTTATCCAGTTGCGCGGAAGTGCCGGTGAAGTCGATTTCCGCGCTGCGCTCGGCGGCATTGACGCGTAGCGCGACGCGGATCACGGCGCCATTATCGAGCTGTAATTCATAGCTGCCGTCGCGCAGGGCCGAAATCACGCGGCGCACCGCTTCCTCGGCGTTGTCCTGCACGTGGCCCATGTAGGCGCGCACCACATCCAGTCCGAAATGAGCGACCATGCGGCGCAGTTCTTCCACCCCTTTCTGGTTGGCCGCGACTTGCGCGCGCAGGTCGGCCATGTTCTGGTCGGGATTGCGCGCCGGGTAGCGGGCGCCGGCCAGCAAGGCGCGCGCTTCGGCGTCGCGCAACTGGCCGCCGGCGGCGCCATCGACCAGCTTGAAGTTGTTGATCAGGACGCCCTCTTCCTCAATGCTGCGCGAATCGGGCGGCATCGAGCCGGGCGTGCTGCCGCCGATGTCAGCGTGGTGACCGCGCGAACCCACGTAGAACAGGATTTCGCGTTCCGCTTCATCGAACACCGGCGTAATCACGGTGACGTCCGGCAGGTGCGTGCCTCCGTTGTACGGATCATTGAGCATGTAGACATCGCCCGGCTGCATCTTGCCGGCGTTCTGCCGCATCACCGTCTTGATGCTCTCGCCCATTGAGCCAAGGTGCACCGGCATGTGCGGTGCATTGGCGATCAGGTTGCCGTCCGCGTCGAAGATGGCGCAGCTGAAATCCAAACGCTCCTTGATGTTGACCGAATAGGCGGTGTTCTGCAGGCGCAGGCCCATTTGCTCGGCGATCGACATGAACAGGTTGTTGAAGATCTCCAGCATCACCGGATCGGCGCTGGTGCCGATGGCGCGCCGCTGCGGCAGCGCTTCGACGCGGGTCAGCACCAGGTGGTCTTGTGGCGTAACCACGGCCTGCCAACCCTGCTCCACGATGGTGGTGGCGTTGGCTTCCGCGATGATGGCGGGGCCCTTGATAATGTCGCCGATGCGCGTCGCGTCGCGTTTGAATAAGCCGGTGTCGTGCCACTGGCCGGCGCTGTACATGCGCACCTGCTGGGTTGGCGCCAGGGTCGCCTGGCGCGGCGCTTGCTGCGGCGTGGCTTCGGCCGGGGCGTCGGACTTGCCGATGGCCTCCACCGATACCGCCTCGACCACCAGGGCCTTGGCCGGCATCAGGAAGGAGAAGCGCTTGCGGTAAGCGGCCTCGAATTGCGCTTGCATGCTTTCGATGCTGTCGAACAGCACGAGCAAGGCCGAATCCGTGCCCTCATAACGCAGGTGGGCACGCCGGATCACGCTGATACGATGGTCGGCAACGCCTTGCGCGTGCAGCGCGGCCACCGCATCCTGGCCCAGGCTTGCCAGGCGCGCTTCCAGCGCAGGCAGCGCGTCCGGCGTCAGGCGCACCTCGACCGCGCTTTCACGCATGGCCGTCTGGTCGGCCAGGCCCATGCCGTAGGCCGACAGCACGCCGGCCAGGGAATGGATGAAGACCGTTTTCATGCCCAGCGCGTCGGCCACCAGGCAGGCATGCTGGCCGCCGGCGCCGCCAAAACTGGTCAGCGCGTATTCGGTCACATCGTGGCCACGCTGGACGGAAATCTGTTTGATAGCGTTGGCCATATTGCCGACAGCGATCTCGATAAAGCCCTCGGCGACCTTTTCCGGTGAGGTTGGAGCGCCGGTGGCGGCCTCAATCCCTGCGGCCATGGCGGCGAAGCGCTCGCGCACAGTGTCGGCATCCAGCGCCTGGGCGCCGTCGCTGCCAAACAGTTTGGGGAAGAATTCAGGCTGGATCTTGCCCAGCATGACATTGCAATCGGTGACCGCTAGCGGGCCGCCACGACGGTAGCTGGCCGGGCCGGGATCGGCGCCCGCGCTATCCGGGCCGACGCGGAAGCGGCTGCCGTCGAAATGCAGGATTGAACCGCCGCCCGCCGCCACGGTATGGATGCTCATCATCGGCGCGCGCATGCGCACGCCGGCCACCTGGGTTTCGAAGACGCGTTCAAACTCGCCGGAGAAGTGCGACACATCGGTCGAGGTGCCGCCCATGTCGAAGCCGATCACCTTGTCGAAACCGGCGGCGCTGCTGGCGCGCACCATGCCGACGATGCCGCCGGCCGGGCCGCTCAGGATGGAATCCTTGCCCTGGAAGGTGCGGGCGTCAGTCAGGCCGCCGTTCGATTGCATGAATTGCAGGTTCACGCCGGGCAGTTCGGACGCTACCTGGTCCACGTAACGACGCAGGATGGGCGACAGGTAGGCGTCCACCACCGTCGTGTCGCCGCGCGCGACCAGTTTCATCATCGGGCTGACCTGGTGCGAAACGGAGACCTGGGTATAGCCGATGTCGCGCGCAATGTCCGCCAGTGCGGCTTCGTGCGCGGTGTAGCGGTAGCCGTGCATCAGGACAATGGCGATGGAGCGCAGGCCGCCGTCGTAATGCGCCTGCAGCGCCGCGCGCGCCGCGCCCTGGTCCAGCGCTTGCACCACGTCGCCGTGCGCGCCCATGCGCTCATCGATTTCCACCACCTGTTGATAGAGCAGTTCGGGCAGCACAATGTGGCGATCGAACAGGCGCGGCCGGTTCTGGTAGGCGATGCGTAGCGCGTCGCGGAAGCCGCGCGTGATCGCCAGCACGGTGGGCTCGCCCTTGCGTTCCAGCAGGGCGTTGGTGGCGACCGTAGTGCCCATCTTGACCGCGTCGACTTGCCCAACCGGAATCGGGCCGCCTGCGGCAACGCCGAGCAGGTGGCGGATGCCGGCAATGGCGGCGTCGCGGTACTGCTCGGGGCTTTCCGACAGGAGCTTATGCGTGGTCAGGCTGCCATCCGGGCGGCGCGCAACGATATCGGTAAAAGTACCACCACGGTCGATCCAGAATTGCCAGTCCATGCCCTGCCTCGCGCTAGTCGTGAAGCCGCTATTGTAGTGCTAGAATTGCCCGCATGACGCCCTTGTATACGATTGCTGAAATCCGCGCGATCGAGCACGCTGCGGCCCAGCGCTTGCCCGATGGCGCCCTAATGCAACGCGCCGGCCAGGCCGGTGCCAACGAAGCACTCGACCTCCTGCCGTTCACGATAAACCGCGCCCGCGTGCTGGTGCTGGCCGGGCCGGGCAATAACGGTGGCGATGCGCTGGAAACTGCCGCGCATCTCGGCCATGCTGGTGCGCAGGTCACCATCCTCCATTTTGCGCCTGGCGGCACGCCGGCCACCGAACGCCTGGCAGCCCTGCAGCGGGCCCGCAGCTCCCCTGCCCGCTTTGCCGATATCGCCAACGCGGCGGACGGCGCGGCCCTGGCCTCGGGCACCGATTGGACGCTGGTGGTTGATGGCCTGTTCGGCATTGGCCTGGCACGTCCCATTGCCGGCGACTTTGCGGCGCTGGTGCAGGCGGTGAATGCCCTGCGCTGCCCCATCCTAGCGCTGGACGTGCCGAGCGGGCTGGATGCCGACACCGGCGCCATCGTGGGCGGCGAGGCCGGCGTTGCCTTGCGTGCGACCCACACCATCACCTTTATTGCCGACAAGCCGGGCCTGCATACAGCGGAAGGCCGCGACCATGCTGGCCTCGTCATCGTCAGCAGCCTGGATATCGACCGCGACCTGTTCCCGCCAGCGCTGGCGCGTCTGAACGATGTCGGCCTGTTCGCGCATTGCGCGCGGCGCCGCCGGCATAGCTCGCACAAAGGCAGCCATGGCAGCGTGGCCGTCATCGGCGGCGCGCGCGGCATGGCGGGAGCGCCGATCCTGGCGTCGCGCACGGCGCTATACAGCGGCGCGGGACGGGTTTATGCGTGCTTCGTCGGCGAGCCGCCTGCATTCGACGCCGCGCAGCCGGAAGTTATGTGCCGCAGCGCCCAGGACTACGACTTTTCCAGCGCGGTGTTGGTCATCGGCCCCGGCATGGGCAGCGCCGCTGCCAGCGCCGAACTGTTGGAAAGCGCCTTGCACAGCCGAAGCCCGGCCGTACTGGACGCGGATGCCTTGAATTTGCTTGCCGCAGGCGCCGCCTTGCGCGCCCAGTTGGCGCAGCGCGGCGCGCCCTGCATCCTGACCCCGCATCCATTGGAGGCGGCGCGCTTGCTTGGTATTTCGGTCGCCGAGGTGCAGGCTGACCGCCCGGCGGCAGCGCGAGCGTTGGCCCAGCACCTGGCCGCCACGGTGATTCTTAAAGGGTCGGGAACGGTGATCGCTGCGCGTGATGGCGCGATCGTTATCAATACCACCGGCAATCCGGCGCTGGCAACCGCCGGCACCGGCGACGTGTTGTCGGGCCTGTGCGGCAGCCTGCTGGCGCAGGGCTGGCCGGAATGGGAAGCGGCGTTGGCCGGCGTCTGGCTGCACGGCATGGCGGCGGACGTCTTGGTGACGGAAGGCGCCGGCCCGATCGGCATCGGCGCCAGCGAGCTGATACCCGCCATCCGTACCGCCATCAACCGCCTGGCAGCCTACCACGGCAGCTAAGGCCTCAATCGAGCGCGGCACCGCCCTCGGCGACGCGGCCGGCCACGATGGTGATAGTACGGCCGCAGCGCGCCGCGATATGGCGATCGTGGGTGACCAGTACCAGGGTCGAACCATGCTCGCGATTCAACTCAAACATCAGCTGGATGACCGATTCGCCGGTCGCGGCATCCAGGCTGCCGGTCGGTTCATCCGCCAACAGCAAGGGCGGATGCGTCACGAAAGCGCGCGCCAGGGCCACGCGCTGCTGCTCGCCGCCGGACAGGAACTTGGGATAGTGCTTCAGGCGGCTGGACAGGCCAACGCGGCCCAGCATGGCTTCCGCCTTCTCGCGCGGCCGGCTGTCGCCAGACAGTTCCATCGGCAGCATCACGTTCTCCACCGCCGTCAGGTGCGGCAGCAGCTGGAAGGACTGGAACACGAATCCCAACTTCTCCTTGCGCAGGGCGGCACGGCCATCTTCGTCCAACGCGAAGATATCCACGCCATCCAGCACCACGGTGCCCTCGGACGGTGTATCCAGGCCGGCCAGCAGGCCAAGCAGGGTCGATTTGCCGGAACCGGAAGCACCCACAATCGCAAGCGTTTCAGCCTTTTGCACTGTAAAATCCACCGCATGCAGGATGGTCAATTCGCCGCTGGCGTCGGCCACCCGTTTGCCAAGGCCAGAAACGGAAATAGCCGCCTGCACCAACTGGCTGGAGGTCTGAGGAATATCACGCATGGTCATGTTCAAAAAAATATACAGTTTCCTTGCGGTGCTGCTGTTATCGTTCAGCGCCGCCACGAACGCCTATTCTGCATCAAAAACCGTCCTTGTGGTGGGTGATAGTTTATCCGCCGAATATGGCATCGCGCGCGGGACCGGCTGGGTAGCCCTGCTGGAGCAGCGCCTGCAGGAGCAGAAACTGCCCGCCACCGTGGTGAACGCCAGCATCAGCGGCGAAACCACCAGCGGCGGCCGCACCCGTATGCCCGCCCTGCTGAGCAAACACAAGCCCAATGTCGTGGTGATCGAACTAGGTGCCAACGATGGCCTGCGCGGCCTGCCAGTGCCGGCGGCGGAAGCCAACTTGCAGGCCATGATCGATGCCTCGCGCAAGGCGGGCGCGCGCGTGCTGCTGGTGGGCATGCGCATGCCGCCGCAGTATGGCCGCGACTATACCGACCGCTTCTTCGCCATGTACGGCACGCTAAGCAAAGCGAACAAGGTGCCATTGGCGCCCTTTATGCTCGATGGCGTTGCGCAAAAGCCGGAATGGTTCCAGGGTGACCGCCTGCATCCGCTGGCGGAAGCGCATCCCACCATCCTGGGCAATATCTGGCCCCACCTCCAGCCTATCCTGAAAAGCAAATGAAGTATCCTGAGATCCTCTCCATCGAAGATGTACTGGCGCGGCTGGACGACTTCGACACCATTATCGACGCCCGCAGCCCGTCCGAGTATGCGCTCGACCACCTGCCGAACGCCATCAACTGCCCGGTCCTGGATGACCAGCAGCGCGTCACCGTCGGCACCATGTACAAGCAAGTCGGCTCCTTCGAAGCGAAAAAGGTCGGCGCCGCCATGGTGTCGAAGAATATCGGCCACCATATCGAGACCCTGTGGCTCGATAAACCTAAAACCTGGAAGCCGCTGGTCTACTGCTGGCGCGGCGGCAACCGCAGTGGTTCGATGGCGACCGTGCTAGCCAAGATCGGCTGGCCGATCGTGCAGCTCGATGGCGGCTATAAAGCCTTCCGCACCGCCATCAATGCCGACCTGGAACAGACACCCGATCTGGATTTCCGCGTCATCTGCGGCACCACGGGCAGCGGCAAGACCCGCCTGCTCGATACGCTGGAGGCGATCGGCGCACAGGTACTGGACCTGGAGCAGTTGGCCGCGCACCGCGGCTCGGTGTTGGGGAATATTCCATGCCAGCCGCAGCCCTCGCAGAAGGCGTTTGAAACATCGATCTGGGATCGCTTGCGCCGCTTCGACCGCAGCCTGCCGGTCTTCGTTGAATCGGAAAGCCGCAAGGTCGGCGCGCTGCGCGTACCAGGCGCCTTGATGGAACGCATGCGCGCCTCGCCATGCGTCGCGATGCAGGTGTCGCGCGCCGACCGCGTCAAGCTGCTGATCGAGGACTACCAGCATTTCGCCTGTAACGCCCCTGCCCTCAACGCGCAACTGGAATTCCTGGTGCAGCTGCACGGGCGCCAGCGGATCGAGGGCTGGCAGCAAATGGCCACTGCGGGCGATATGCCGCAGCTGGTGGACGAACTGCTGGTCGAGCACTACGACCCAGCCTACCTGAAATCGATTGACCGCAACTTCGTGCAATACGATAAGGCGGTGCAGCTCGAACTACCCGATATCACGCACGACTCCTTCCTCGCCGCAGCCCGCAAGCTGCATGCGGAATAAAAAAAAGGGAGGCTCATACGAGCCTCCCTTTTTTCATACCGTAGCTGATTATTCAGCTGCTGGCTTAGTGATCGAGCTGACTGGGCGAACGATCTTGATCTTCGCCTTTTGCTTCAGCGCTTCCAGGTAGCTGGTGAACTCCGACTGGGCAACCAGTTGGGCGATACGCTGGCTTTCCTGTTCACGGCGCGCCTTATCCTGCTCGGCTGGCTGGCCTACCTTGTTGATGCGGTAGACGCCGTAACCCGCGCCAGGAATCTCAACGCCAACGTAGGCTGGCAGCTTGGCGGCATCGGCCTTCATCACGGCAGCGAATGCGGCAGGTGGAATGCCTTGCGATTTCGCGCGCGATACGGTCTTCGCCTCGGTGAAGCCTTCCGCGTCGCCCGATTTCTTGGCGGCGGCCAGCTTCTCTTCGCCTGCCTTCTTGGCTGCTTTCACAGCTTCTTCCATTGCCACTTGCTGCTTGATGGCGGCTTCAACGTCCGCCAGCGGCTTTTTGGAAGCAGGCTTGAACTCGACTACGCGGCCGGCGATCATGGTTTGCGGTGCGACTTCAACCGCCTCGGTGTTGCGCTTGTTCTTCAGCGAATCGTCGCCGAACAACGCGGTCAGGAACTTGGCGTTGTTGAACGGTGCGGCACCCAGGATCGGGTTTGGCTGGCGGCCCAGGCCTTCAGCGGTTTCGATCTTCAGTTTCAGCTTGTCGGCAGCCGGTTTCAGGCTTTCGTACTGCGAATACACTAGATCGGTGAACTGTTCCGACATTTCGGAGAACAGCTTGCCGGCCTTCTGCTTTTTCAGGTCGGCGACGATTTCGCCCTTCACTTCGTCCAGCGGCTTGACTTGCGCTGGCTTCAGCTCGGTCACGGTGATGATGTGGAAGCCGAACTCGGACTTCACCAGGTCGCTGATTTCGCCCTGCTTCAGTTTCAGGATCGCGTCTTCAACCGGCTTCACGAAGGAGCCTTTGACCAGTACATCCAGGTCGCCGCCCACTTCAGCGGAACCCGGGTCTTCCGATTTGGCCTTGGCGATCTTGGCGAAATCAGCAGGATTCTTGCGCACTTCCGCCAGGGCGGCTTCGGCTTTCGCCTTGTCCTTGATCAGGATGTGCGAGGAACGGCGCAGTTCTTCGGTGCCAAAACGGGTTTTGTTGGCGGCGTAATAGCCGTTGACTTCCTCGTCGGTCACACTAACTTGCGGGGCGACGGCGTCGGCGTTCAGCACGACGTATTCGATCTTCGCGGATTCAGGAATCTCGAACAGCTTGGCGTTCTTGTCGTAGAAGGCCTTGATCATCTCGTTGGTCACTTTGACGTCGGCGATGAACTTGGTCAGCGGGAAAGCCAGCTCCTGCACTTCGCGCTCTTGCGCGCCGAAATCGGAAATCGCTTTCGCCACGGTACGCGGAGTGATGCCGCTCTGCTCCAGGCCACCCAGGATCTGGTTGATCACCAGGTCGTTGCGCAGCTGGTTCTGGTGCATATCGACGTTCATGCCTTGCTGGGCAAGGATGGCGCGGTATTGCTCGCTGTCGAAAGTGCCGTCGGCTTTCACCAGGGTCGGGAAATCGTTCCATACAGCGCGCTGCACATTGCCGTCGCTGACGGTCATGTGGGCTTTGCGGATTTCAGCGGTCAGCGCGCGCTGGGCCAGCAACTGGTCCAGTACGTTCTGTTTGAATTCCGGAGTGTCGAACAGCTTCTGGTCGAACTGCGGGCCCATTTGCTGGCGCATGGTGTCGAGCTGGCGGCGTTGCGCGTTTTCCCATTCTTGCTGGGTGAGCGGATAGCCGGCCACCTTGGCAATAGTGTTCGGGTCTTCGCCGAACAGCGTAATGCCGCTGACGCCAACCAGCACAAAGGACGGCACAATCAGGAGCGCCAGGATAATCTGCATCAGCTTTTGATGCGTACGTACGAAATCGAACATGTCAGCTATTGTTTTCCTAGAGTGGAGGCTTAGAACTGCCCGCGCGATTTTACAGGTCAGTTGCTCACAAGGCAAATGAAAAAGCCCCACAGTCTCAGGGACTTGTGGGGCTTTCTCGGTATTCTGGCGGAGTGGACGGGGCTCGAACCCGCGACCCCCGGCGTGACAGGCCGGTATTCTAACCAACTGAACTACCACTCCAGGTAGTGATCGTGTGTGCTTGCTGGCGGAGCGGACGGGACTCGAACCCGCGACCCCCGGCGTGACAGGCCGGTATTCTAACCAACTGAACTACCGCTCCAGCATTCACAACACAGGTACTACGTTTTGTTTAAGTGGTGGGCGCTGAGAGGCTCGAACTCCCGACCTAATCCTTGTAAGGGATCCGCTCTACCAACTGAGCTAAGCGCCCGCTTAAACAGCTTGGTAAGCATTACTGCTTACCGAAGGCCATTATTGTACAGCGTCTTTCAACGCTTTACCAGCTTTAAATTTAGGAACTTTAGCTGCGTCGATTTTGATCTCTTCTTTGGTGCGCGGGTTGCGGCCGGTACGGGCTGCGCGCTCGCTCACGGAGAAGGTGCCAAAGCCAACCAGGGTGACGCTGTCGTTCTTGGCCAGGGTGGTGGTTACGCCGTCGATCATCGCGTCCAGGGCGCGTGCTGCTGCCGCCTTGGAGATGTCTGCGGAAGTCGCGATGTGGTCGATCAATTCGGTCTTGTTCATTACAGTCCCCGTCACAAAGGTTTATATCGTTTATACCGTTTTCTATGCTGCGTTTTCGTTTGCATAAAAATCTCAGGGGCGTATTAAACAGGGCGGCATTGCTTTGTGTCAAGGGTAAATGCAAACGGGCGCCGTTTGTGGCGCCCGTTTTTGGGGGTTTCTTTGACCTGCATGCTGGAAAAGCGGGGAATTGAGGGGGGGGCGTGGAGACGGGGAAAGCGGGAAGACCGGAATACCAGAAAACCGGGAAACCAGAAAACCAGGGTACGACCCTTAGGGTCGGACCCTGGTTTCCCGGTTTCCCGGTTTTTTTCGGCTTTCCGGTTTGCGGTTTCCCTCGCTAAGCCTTAGTGCTTAACCACCTCACCGCTGCCATCCGCCGCAGCCACCGCCGGCACTTCCACCGGCGCTGCAACCTCCACAATCGGCTCCGGCTGGCGTTCCAGCGCCACTTCCAGCACCTTATCGATCCAGCGTACCGGCACGATTTCCAGCTTGTTCTTCACATTGTCCGGAATCTCAGCCAGGTCCTTCACGTTCTGCTCAGGAATCAGCACGGTCTTGATCCCGCCGCGATGCGCCGCCAGCAGCTTCTCCTTCAAGCCACCAATCGGCAACACCTCGCCGCGCAAAGTGATCTCGCCCGTCATCGCCACATCCGCACGAACCGGAATGCCGGTAAAGGTCGACACCATCGCCGTAGTCATCGCAATACCAGCCGATGGGCCGTCTTTCGGCGTCGCGCCTTCCGGCACGTGGATGTGGATGTCCTGCTTCTCGAACACTTCGTTCTTGATGCCCAGACGCGCCGCACGGCTGCGCACCACGGTGCGGGCAGCTTCGATCGACTCCTTCATCACATCGCCCAGCGTACCAGTACGAATCACGTTGCCCTTGCCCGGCATGCCAACCGACTCGATGGTCAGCAGATCGCCGCCCACCTCGGTCCACGCCAAGCCGACCACCTGGCCAACCTGGTTGGTCTTCTCGGCCACGCCAAAGTCGTAGCGGCGCACGCCCAGGAACTTGTCCAGGTTTTTCGGCGTCACGGCAACCTTCTTGTCCGACTTCTTCAGCAGCAGCATCTTCACGACCTTGCGGCAGATCTTGGAGATTTCGCGTTCCAGCGAACGCACGCCCGCTTCACGGGTGTAGTAGCGGATGATGTCGCGCACCGCCGCTTCGCTGACCGAAATCTCCGCTTCCTTCAGGCCGTTGTTCTTGACCTGCTTCGGCAGCAAGTAACGCAGCGAGATATTGGCTTTCTCGTCTTCCGTGTAACCGGACAGGCGAATCACTTCCATCCGGTCCAGCAATGCCGGTGGGATGTTGTACGAGTTCGAGGTCGCCACGAACATCACATCGGACAGGTCGAAGTCGACTTCGATGTAGTGGTCCGAGAAGGTGTGGTTCTGTTCAGGGTCCAACACCTCCAGCAGGGCCGACGAAGGATCGCCGCGGAAGTCCGCGCCCATCTTGTCGATTTCATCCAGCAGGAACAACGGGTTGCGCACGCCGACTTTCGACAGCGATTGCAGCACCTTGCCCGGCATGGAGCCGATGTAGGTACGGCGGTGGCCGCGAATCTCGGCCTCGTCGCGCACGCCGCCCAGCGCCATGCGCACATACTTGCGGTTGGTGGCTTTGGCGATCGACTGGCCGAGCGAGGTCTTACCCACGCCTGGCGGACCAACGAAGCACAGGATCGGCGCTTTCAGCTTGTCCACGCGCTGCTGCACCGCCAGGTACTCGACGATACGTTCCTTGATCTTTTCCAGGCCGTAGTGGTCCGTGTCCAGCACTTTCTCGGCGTTGGCCAGGTCGTTGTTGACCTTGGACTTCTTCTTCCACGGCAGCGAAACCAGGGTGTCGATATAGTTGCGCACCACGGTCGCCTCGGCCGACATCGGCGACATCAGCTTCAGCTTCTTCAGTTCGGCCTGGGCTTTTTCCAGCGCCTCCTTCGGCATCTTGGCGGCGACGACTTTCTTCTCGAGTTCGTCGATATCGGCGCCCTCTTCGCCCTCGCCCAGTTCCTTCTGGATGGCTTTGACTTGCTCGTTCAGGTAGTACTCGCGCTGCGACTTCTCCATCTGGCGCTTGACGCGGCCACGGATGCGCTTTTCCACCTGCAGGATATCGAGTTCGCCTTCCAGCTGGCCGAGCAGGTGCTCAAGGCGCTTGGAGACTTCGATGATTTCCAGGATCACCTGCTTTTGCTCAAGTTTGAGCGGCAGGTGGGCGGCCACGGTGTCGGCCAGGCGGCCGGCATCATCGATCCCAGACAGCGAAGCCAGGATCTCAGGCGGGATCTTCTTGTTCAGCTTAACGTACTGGTCGAACTGCTGGACGATGGCGCGGCGCATCGCTTCGATTTCGGACTCGTCGCCCAGCTCGGATTCCAGCGGGACCAGGTCGGCCACGAAATGGGTTGGGCTATCGGTGATTTTCTTGATGCGGGCACGCTGTGCGCCTTCGACCAGCACTTTGACCGTGCCGTCAGGCAGCTTCAACATCTGCAAGATGTTGGCCACGCAGCCAATTTCATAAATATCCGATGGCGAAGGTTCGTCCTTGGCGGCCGCTTTTTGTGCGGCGAGCATGATGCTCTTGCCTTGCTCCATGGCGGCTTCGAGCGCCTTGATGGACTTTGGTCGGCCAACAAACAACGGGATCACCATGTGCGGGAACACTACTACGTCACGCAGTGGCAACAGAGGCAGTTGAGTTTGCTCAGTTAATTTGGTAGTTGTCATGGCGTACCTTATTTAAAAACCTGGTCTTTATGTGTGCCCCAGCGGCAATTTCACAAGGCCAGTACTGCAATTATATTTGCTTTGAGAAAATGCAGTAGCACTCTAATAAAAACATGCGATTTCCAGCGCGGGAACAAAAAAAGCCACGCGCGACCGCAATCGCGAGTGGCTTTTCGACTGAAGCCGGCGTTCTATTATTGAGACTGATTGTAACGCCTTGCCTCAGGGATTCAAAACCCTATTTAATTTTCCCCGGCTGCTTTTGGGGATTCCTGGTAAATCAGGAGGGGTTTTGCGCCACTGGTGATGGTATTTTCATCGATAACGACTTTGGTGACGTTCTGCTGGTTTGGCAGGTCAAACATAATGTCCAGCAACGCGTGTTCCAAAATAGAACGCAGGCCGCGAGCGCCGGTCTTGCGTGCCAACGCCTTGCGGGCGATCGCGTGCAGTGCGGCAGGACGGATTTCCAGTTCCGCGCCTTCCATCTCCAGCAGCTTCGAGTACTGCTTGACCAGCGCGTTCTTTGGCTCGACCAGGATCTCGATCAGGGCTTCCTCGGTCAGCTCGGCCAGGGTGGCAACCACCGGCAGACGGCCCACCAGTTCAGGAATCAGGCCGAACTTGATCAAGTCTTCCGGCTCGGCGTCCATCATCAGGTCACTGTTCGAGCGTTGTTCCTTGCTCTTCACTTCCGCCGAGAAGCCGATGCCGGACTTTTCGGAACGGTTGGAAATGATCTTCGCCAGGCCGTCAAATGCGCCGCCGCAAATGAACATGATGTTGGTGGTGTCGATCTGCACGAAGTCCTGGTTAGGATGCTTGCGGCCGCCTTGCGGTGGCACCGACGCCATGGTGCCCTCGATCAGTTTCAGCAGGGCCTGCTGCACGCCCTCGCCCGATACGTCGCGGGTGATCGATGGGTTGTCGGACTTGCGGGAAATCTTGTCGATCTCGTCGATATAGACGATGCCGCGCTGTGCCTTCTCCACATCATAGTTGCAGCTCTGCAACAGTTTCTGGATGATATTCTCTACGTCCTCACCCACATAACCGGCTTCGGTCAGGGTGGTGGCGTCGGCGATCACGAACGGCACGTTCAGCATGCGCGCCAGGGTCTGCGCCAGCAGGGTCTTGCCGGAGCCGGTCGGGCCCACCAGCAGGATGTTGGACTTGGCCAGTTCGACGTCGTCCTTCTTACCCAGGTGCTTCAGGCGCTTGTAGTGGTTGTACACGGCCACGGACAGGATGCGCTTGGCAGTCGACTGGCCGATCACGTACTGGTTCAGCAGCTCCGTGATTTCCAGCGGGGTCGGCAGGTCCGACTTGGTGCCCGTGACAGATTCGATACTGGACGTCTCGTCGCGGATGATGTCATTGCACAGGTCAATGCATTCGTCGCAGATGAAGACGGACGGGCCGGCGATCAGCTTCTTCACTTCATGCTGGCTCTTGCCGCAGAACGAGCAGTACAGGAGTTTTTCGCCGCTGGAAGATTTTTTCTCTGACATGGGACTAATCTTTAGTTTTGGTGCAAATTTGCCGTGCGCACAAGCAAGAAATACTGCGCACAACCACATGCTACCCGAAAAAAATGCAAAACGCCCGAACGTTGTAGCGTCCGGGCGTCGCATTGCGTGGACGCTTATGCGCGGCTGGTCAACACTTTGTCGATCAGGCCATATTCCGCCGCCTCATCCGCCGACAGGAAGCGATCGCGGTCGGTATCTTTGGCGATCTGCTCAACCGTCTGGCCGGTACGTTCCGCCATGATGCTGTTCAGGCGGTGACGCAGGTAAAGGATCTCTTTAGCCTGGATCTCGATATCGGACGCCATGCCTTGCGAGCCACCGGACGGCTGGTGGATCATGATACGGCTGTTCGGCAGCGAGAAACGCTTGCCCTTGGCGCCGGCTGCCAGCAGGAAGGCGCCCATGGAGGCGGCCATGCCGGTGCACAGGGTCGACACGTCAGGCTTGATGAACTGCATGGTGTCGTAGATCGCCAGGCCGGCGGAAACGGAGCCGCCTGGGGAGTTGATGTACAGCGAGATGTCCTTGTCCGGGTTTTCGCTTTCCAGGAACAATAGCTGTGCCACGATCAGGTTGGCCATCTGGTCATTGACCGGGCCGACCATGAAGATGACACGTTCCTTCAGCAGACGCGAGTAGATATCGTACGAGCGCTCACCGCGGCCGCTTTGTTCGATCACCATCGGCACCAGGCCGAGCATTTCCGTATCGAGTGCGGGATTACGATTCATTCCAATTCCTTGTGAAAACAACGCCGGCTCTAGGCCGGCGTCGAATATTGTCAAGCTATTACGCTTGTGCGCTTCCCATGAGTTCGTCGAAAGCTACTTCTTTCGAGACGTTCTTGCACAGGCCCAGGACATAAGTAACGACGTTTTCTTCCAATACAAGTGCTTCCACTTCGGCCAGGCGACGACGGTCGGAGTAGTAGTACTTCAGCACTTCACGTGGATCTTCGTAGCTCTGCGCGAAGTCTTCGATCTGCGCTTTGACCTGATCAGGAGTCGCTTGCAGCTCCTGGTCGCCTACCAGCTTGGACAGGATCAGGCCCAGGCGTACGCGACGCTCAGCTTTGTCCTTGAACAGCTCTGCCGGGAATGGTACATCTTTTACGTTCATGCCGCGCTGCGCCATGTCCTGGCGGGTCATTTCAGCCAGACGCTCGGAGTCCTGGGCGATCAGCGACTGTGGAACTTCCAGTTCGGCGGTCTTCACCAGGGTTTCCATCACGGCTTCTTTGTTGCGTGCCTTGACGCGGCCTGCAACTTCGCGTTCCAGGTTGACTTTGATGTCTTCGCGCATTTTGGCCAGGTCGCCGTCAGCCACGCCCAGGGATTTGGCGAACTCTGCGTCAACTTCCGGCAGGTGGGCCCATTCCAGGTTTTTCAGGGTGATGGTGAACTCGGCGGTTTTGCCAGCCACATCCTTGCCGTGGTAGTCCTCTGGGAACGACAGCGGGAAGGTTTTCGCTTCGCCAACTTTCAGGCCGATGGTTGCGGCTTCGAATTCTGGCAGCATGCGGCCTTCGCCCAACACGAACGGGTAGCCTTCAGCTTTGCCGCCTGGGAACTCAACGCCGTCGATGGAGCCGACGAAGTCCACGGTCACGCGGTCGCCGTTGGCAGCAATCGCTTCGCCGCCGTCGCCGTGTTCGCCCTGCTCGCCCTTCACGTGGAAGTGCACGCGCTGTTTGCGCAGGATATCAACGGTCTTGTCGATTTCGGCGTCGGTCACGGTGGACTTGACGGTTTCGATCTCAACCTTGGTCAGGTCACCAATGGTGACTTCCGGGTAAACTTCGAAGGTAGCGTCGAACGACAGCTGGCCTTCTGGTGCGTCTTGCTTTGGCTCGATCTTAGGGAAGCCGGCTACGCGCAGCTGGTTTTCGTTGGCAGCGGTGTTGAAGGCTTGGCCGACTTTATCGTTCAGCACTTCAGTCTCGATCTGGTAGCCGTATTGTGCGGCAACCATCTTCATCGGCACTTTGCCCGGACGGAAGCCAGGAGCACGTGCGGAGCGGGCCTGTACTTTCAGGCGCTTTTCCACTTCGGAGCGAACGTCCGACAGCGGGAAGGAAATCGTCATGCGGCGTTCGAGAGTGCCCAGGGTTTCAACTGCAGTGGCCATTGTAAAAATCGTCCAATAAAAATAAAAGTGTACTTATGGTGCGAGGAGGGGGACTCGAACCCCCACACCATTGCTGGCGTCAGGACCTAAACCTGGTGCGTCTACCAATTTCGCCATCCTCGCGGCATATTTGCACAAAAGCAAAGGGCGACCTTACAGTGAAAACGGGGTCGCCCGGGAGCTTTCAACTTCAACCCGGCATTTTATACGGTGTTTCCCGAGTTCGGTAGAGTTTTTTGCGTTCTGCGCAACATTTGCTGCCCTAGCAGTAATTAGCGGTCCAGCTTGACGTCCAGCCGCTGGCTGCGTGCGCGCGCCAGACTTCGCCCGGCACCGCCAGGGACAGCACGTGCTCCCCTTCCCTCCAGAACAGGCGCTGCTCATCGACCAGCGTTGCCACGGCCGCCTGCAGCGGCCCGTCGCCGTCCGCCAACGGTCGCAAAGCTTCCAGCGTCAGCATGCGCTCGTCACAAGCCAGGACCAGTTGCCGCGCCAGCCCGCCCAGCCGCCACACCCGCTCTTCGCCGAAGCGGCTGTCGTGCACCGACATTTCGCCGCGTAGCGGGTCGTCATCGTAATACAGGTAGACCGGGCGCTTGCGATGTTGTCCCTTCCAGTGCTCAACCTGCTCCACCAGCATACGGTATAAGCCCGCCAGATCGTCAGGATATTCAAAGCCGCGCGCGAAATAGTAGGCGTAATCGTCCAGCTCAAAACCACTGTGCGCCAGCCAGTCTTGCGCAAACAACATGTCGTAGCAGCGGTGATGACGCGGCCGCGGGCTCAGGCCAAAACGGGTCGGATCGGCCTGCAACGGCGCGAAGCGGGTCACGATGGTCTCGGTGCGGCTGACCGGTGGGGTCAGGTGGTAGAGCTTGGGTAGCTGCGAGAGCATGGCGCGGTACCACTCGGCCTTCTCGCCGGGCAAGCCGTACAGCACGTTGTAATTAATCTGGATCCGGTTGCGGTACCCGGATTTCAGCGTCAGCACGTTGTGGATGCCGCGCACACCCTTGTCCATCAGGCGCAACACTTCCGAGGAAAACGATTCGATGCCGGGCTGCAACTCGATAAATCCGGCGGCGGCGAAACGCTGCAGGCGCTCGCTGGTCTGGTTGGCCTTGATTTCGCCCATCAGGCGGAAACGCGGCTGGTGCCGGGCCAGCGCATCCAGCATCTCGTCGTAGTACTGGCGCGGCAGGATGTAGTCGGAAAAGCGGAAGACGTGGTCACCATAGCGCTCGCGCACGGCGGCCAGCATCTGCAACACCCGCTCCGCCGGCTTGGCGCGGTATTTCAGGGTTTGCTCGTCAATGCCGCAAAACACGCAATGCTTATGCTGGCCCCACCAGCAGCCGCGCGAGGCTTCCACCGGCAGAACCTGACTGCGCAGCAACACGCGCTCGTCCTTTTGCAGCGCATCCAGGTCGGCAAACCAATCGACGTAGGACGGCGGCGGATTCGCGCCCAGGTCGGCCTGCTGCGCCGCTTGTGCCGGCTGGCCGGGCGCCGCGATACCAGGGATGCCGCCAAATCCCTCGGCGCCCACCGATGCCCGTGCCAAGCGCACGATCTGCGGCTCGCCGTCGCCGCGCGCCACCGCATCGATGAAGGGGAAGCTGGACAGGATGGCGTCGCCCGGGCGCCCTTCCAGCGCGTAGCCACCCAGCACCACCGGCAAACCCGGCTGCAAAGCCTTGAGGCGCTGCGCCAGGGCGACCGAGGCCAACGTCTGGTCGAACATGCAGCTCAGCCCCACCAGCGTGGGCTGCCATGCCAGCACCCGCTGCGCGCACTCATCCAGGTAGCGCGGAATGACATCCTCGCGCAACGTCAGGCACAGGCGCAGCAATTCCTCCTCGCTGCGGTAGCGCGGCTGGCGCACCTCCGGCGCATGCAGGCGGCAACGCTCTACCAGGCAGGCCGCCTGCGCCTCGTCAAAGCGCGGGTCGAGCGCGCCGCTAAAGAGGAAGTCGTTGATGCCCCAGAAGGCGGCCAGCATGGTGAAGGTATCGGCGTTGATATAGCGCAGCAGGCCCAGGTTCAGGTGCATGACCCGGCTCGCCACCTGCGCCTCGTCCAGCACCGCTTTCAGCGTGGCCAGGCCCAGCGAGGGTTCGGCGTAAGTTGCCCAAGGCATGCTGGCCAGCAGCACGCGCGGCGTGGCGACGGCCATGGCCCGCCCCTACATCTTGAGGATGCCGGATTGGTCAATGACGATTTCCTCCAACGGATCGCTGCCCTTGACGATCACCACCGTCACCGCCACCGCAACGGCGACCACGGCAATATTCATCTTGGTGCTGCCAGGGCTTAGGAAGTCGTGCACGGACACCAGGTGCTTGAGCACGTCATCGGAAAGTTGCAATTCCAGTTTGCTGGCCACTTCCTGCGGCTTTTCCAGCATGTGCTCGATGTAGCGGCCGTCGTGCACCACAGCGTTATAGAAATGCAGCGCCTCTTCGGCGGCGCCGCGTGGGATATCGAGCTTGCCTTCCAGCGCGCGGCTGGCGTGGCCATAAGCGGCTTCCAGCGAGCCGGCGGAGCAAATATATTTATCCAGTGCCGGCCAGCGCTGCGCCAGCGCCTCACGCGCGAACAGGCGCTGCTCAAAGGTGATGCGTTCGGTGGTCTTGCAGTCCATGATGGTCCTCCTTCTCGGTCGTCAGGGTCGTCAGTCTTTCCAGACTAGCGGACGCACGGGGGGCCGGCGGGACTGCAAGCACCAGGTTTGAGGCAGCTCTGTTCAGGCGCAGATTGCGGGAACTTTTCCTTACCTCGCTGCGCTAGATTCCGCTGCGTTCCGGCTTTGGCACACGGAACCAGGCCGCATACAGTGCCGGCAGGAACAGCAAGGTCAGCG
Organism: Massilia sp. SR12; assembly: GCA_046523935.1. Classification (GTDB taxonomy): domain Bacteria; phylum Pseudomonadota; class Gammaproteobacteria; order Burkholderiales; family Burkholderiaceae_D; genus Rugamonas. The sequence goes on from CP159586.1 coordinate 1,280,072, forward strand.
CTGTCGCCAGGATCAGCCCGCCCATGATCGCCACCGCCATCGGCCCCCAGAACACCGAGCGCGACAGGGGGATCATGGCCAACGCTGCCGCTGCGGCGGTCAGGATGATCGGCCGGCAGCGGCGCACCGCCGATTCCACGATCGCATCCCAGGCCGGCACGCCGGCCTTGATATCCTGCTCGATCTGATCCACCAGGATCACCGAGTTGCGGATAATCATGCCGAACAGCGCAATAATGCCCAGGTTGGCCACGAAGCCGAGCGGACGCCCCATGATCAGCAGCGCCATCGCCGCGCCGGCTACGCCCAGCGGGCCGGTCAGGAACACCAGTAGCGAGCGCGAGAAACTGTGCAACTGCAGCATCAGCAAGGTGAAGATGATGAACACCGCCAGCGGCAGGTTGGCGGCAATCGACTCCTCCGCCGCGCTGCTGTCCGACGCCGCGCCCTTAACCTTGATCTCATAGCCCGCTGGCAGCTTGGCGCGCAGTTCATCCAGCTTGGGATTGATCTGGCCCGACACCGTCGGCCCCTGCACGCCCTCCACCACGTCCGACTGCACCGTGATAGCCCATTCGCGGCCCTCGCGCCAGACCACGCCCGGCTCCCACACGAAGTGCACACGCGCCAGTTGCGAGATCGGTACCGAGCGACCCGAATTGGTCGGGATATAGGTGTCGTTCAGCACGGCGATGGTGTTGCGCTCGTCCAGCGGCTGGCGCACCTGGATGTCGATCAGGCGGATGCCTTCGCGGAATTGGCCGATCGGGGTGCCGGACAGGATGGTGTTCGCCGCGCGCATCACCGTTTGCGAGGTGACGCCCAGGGCGCGCATCTTGTCCTGGTCCAGGTCAAGACGCAGCACCTTGATCGACTCATTCCAGTTGTCGTTCACGCCTACGGTGTTCGTATTGGCACGCATGATGTCTTTCACCTGGTCGGCGATGGCACGCACCCGGTCGACCTCGGTGCCGGTGACACGGAACTGCACGGCATACGGCACCGGCGGGCCATTCGGCAGCAATTGCACGCGGCCGCGAATCTCGGGGAAGTCGGTCTTGAAGAGATGCGTAATCTTCTTGCGCAGCTCTTCCCTCGCCTTCAAGTCCTTGGCCAGCACCACTGCCTGCGACACGTTCGTCTGCGGGAAGATCTGGTTCAGCGGCAGGTAGAAGCGCGGGCTGCCGGTGCCGACATAGGTCGTCACGCTGGCCACGCCTGCCTCCTTGCGCATCAATTCCTCGAACTTCTTGGCCTGGCGTTCAGTCTGCGCGAAGGCGGTGCCTTCCGGCGACCACATCTCCACCATAAGTTCCGGACGGCTGGAATCGGGGAAGAACTGCTTCTCGATGAATTTGAAGCCGTACACGCCGAGGAAGAACACCACCAGCGTCGCCACAATCGTGGTCTTACGATACTCCACGCACCAATTCACCAAGGCGCGGAACTTGCGGTAGCCCGGTGTATCGAACAGTTCATGGTGGCCACCGCCTTCGGAATGCGGCTTGACCTTCAGCAGCACGTAGCCGATGTACGGCGTGAATACCACAGCCACCAGCCAGGACGTGACCAGCGCGATAGCGTTCACCGAGAACAGCGAGAAGGTATATTCGCCTGCCGCCGACGCGGCCAGGCCGATCGGCAGGAAGCCTGCCACCGTGATCAGGGTGCCGGTCAGCATCGGCATGGCGGTGGAGGTGTAGGCGAAGGTTGCCGCCTCCAGGCGCGAATGGCCTTCCTCCATCTTGCGCACCATCATTTCGACCGCGATGATGGCGTCGTCCACCAGCAGGCCGAGCGCGATGATCAGGGCGCCGAGCGAAATCTTATGCAGGTCGATGTCCAGGATGCGCATGAACAGGAAGGTCACGGCCAGCACCAGGGGGATCGTCAGCGCCACCACCAGGCCGGGACGCGCGTCAAGGCGCAGCTTCGGCTTGGTGTGCAGGCCGAGGGCGACAAAGCTCACCGCCAGCACGATCAGCACCGCTTCCACCAGGGTGCGCAGGAACTCGCCCACCGAGGCAGTGACGGCGGCAGGCTGGTTCGACACGCGCTCCAGCTCAACGCCGACCGGCAGCTTGGACTTCATGGCGTCGACGGTTTTTTCCAGGTCTTTGCCCATCTGGATGATGTTGCCGCCCTTCTCCATCGACACGCCCAGGCCGATCACTTCCTTGCCGTTGAAGCGCATCTTGTCGCGCGGCGGGTCCAGGTATTCGCGCTTGATGGTCGCAAAGTCGCCCAGGCGGAAGGTGGTGCCGTTGGCACGCAGCTCCAGCTCCGCCAGATCCTTCACGGTGCGCAGCGCGCCCGACACCCGCACTTGCAGGTTGTCGGTCGGGGTTACGACCACGCCGGTCGCCTCCACCACGTTCTGGGTCGCGATCTGGTTGGCGATCTGCTCGATGGACAGGCCCAGTTGCGCAAATTTCTTGTGCGAGAACTCGATATTGACCTTCTCGTCCTGCACGCCGAACAGTTCAACCTTCGACACCTTCTTCACGCCCAGCAGTTGTTGGCGCACCAGGTCCGCGTAGTCCTTCAACTCCGCATAGGTGAAGCCATCGCCGGAAAGCGCGAAGATGGAACCGTAGGTATCGCCATATTCATCATTGAAAACAGGTCCCTGCACGCCGGCGGGCAAGGTGGCGCGGATGTCGCCAATCTTCTTGCGCACCTGGTACCAGGCTTGCGCCACCTCTTTCGGCGGCGTCGATTCGCGCACGGTGACCAGGATCAGGGTCTGGCCCGGCTTGGAATAGCTGGTGATTTCATGGATGAACGGGGTTTCCTGCAGCTTCTTTTCCAGCTTGTCCGTCACCTGCTCCGCCATCTGCAAAGCCGTGGCGCCCGGCCAGAAGGCTTGCACCACCATGGCACGGAAGGTGAACGGCGGGTCCTCGTCCTGCCCCAGGTTCTTATACGCCAGCAGGCCGCCGATCAGCAGCACCGCGATCAGGTAGCGCGTGAGCGGGATGTGCTCCAGCGCCCAACGCGACAGGTTGAAGCCCTTCATTTGGCGGCTCCGAGGATGGTCACTTTCTGGCCAGGCTTCAGCAGGTTCACGCCTGCCGTCACCACGGTCTGGCCGGCCTTCACGCCGCTACCCAGCACCAGTTCATTGCCGGACACGCCATTCACCGTGACCGGCACCAGGCGCACCACGCCGTTTTCCACCACCCACACCGACGTCGCGGCCTTCTCATGGAACAGCGCCGTGAGCGGCACCTTGATCTGCGGCTGCGGCGTGCGGGAAGCAAAGGCCACCAGCGCCGTCATGCCCAATTTGGCCTCCGCCAGGCTGGCAGGAATCGACACGCGGAAAGCGTAAGTACGGGTGGACGGGTCGGCTACCGGCGAAACCTCGCGGATCTTGCCCAGCACTGTCTTGTCCGGGCTGGACCACAGGCGCACATGCACGTCCTTGATGGCGCGCAGGGTATCGACTTTATCTTCCGGCACGCCGAAGACGATTTCCTTCTCGTCGGTCTTAGCCAGGCGCACCACCGGTGTGCCCGGCGACACCACCTGCCCCACCTCGGCGTCCACCGCCGTCACCACACCGTCGATATCGGAGACCAGGCTCGCATAGCCGGCCTGGTTCGACATGCCGCGATACGCGGCCTGCGCCGAGTCCACCTGCGCCTGGGCCGACTTGGCGGCCGACAGTTTTGCATCCAGAATGGCCTGGCTGACGAAATTCTTCTCGCGCAGCTCCTGGTAGCGCTTCAACTCTGCGCTTGCCAGGTCGCGCGAAGTCTCCGCAGCACGCAAAGCGGCCATGGCCTGCGCCTGCGACAGCTTCAAATCCTGCGGATCGAGTTCCATCAGCACCTGGCCATGCTTGACCACACTGCCGACATCGATCTTACGTGCCACAATCTTGCCGCCGACGCGGAAGCCCAGGCGCGATTCGACGCGGGCCCGCACTTCGCCGGAGAATTCCGCGTTCACATCGATATCGCTGGCTTGCAGCACCATGGCGCGCACCGGGCGGATATCCTCGGTCTTTGGAGCGTCTTTCGAGCAGGCGGCGAGCAGCAAGGCGCAGGCCACGACCAGGGGTAGTTTTTTTGCTACGAACACGATGGAATTCCTTTTAAGTGTCTCTGGCAATTGCCGGGTGTGCATCTTTGCCATTATTATTTCCAGTTTGGAACTAAATGACTTTCCGTTTAGTAAAAAATTATAGCCGGGTCAACAAGACTTGCAAATGACTTTCGCGTCATTAATTTAGAACAGCACCTCTATGTCCGTTGACCATTACGAGAATTTCCCTGTCGCCTCCATCCTCATGCCGCGCCGCTTGCGCCCGGCGGTGGAAGCGATTTACGCCTTCGCCCGCAGCGCCGACGATATCGCCGACGAGGGCGACGCCACGCCCGAACAACGCCTGGCCGCACTCACCGCCTACGAAGAAGCCCTGGGCCGCATTGAACGCGGCGCCGTCGGCAGCAACGGCCCGGAGCCGATGTTCGAGCGCCTGGCGGCCGCCATCGAACGCCACCAACTGCCGCTGCGTCCCTTCTACGACCTGCTGTCCGCCTTTAAGCAGGACGTGGAGGTGACCCGCTACGCCAATTACGACACCCTGCTCGATTACTGCGCCCGTTCCGCCAACCCGGTCGGCGTATTGATGCTGCACCTTTATGGCGCCGCCGAGGAGCAGAATATCCGCGACTCCGACGCCATCTGCTCCGCCCTGCAAATGATCAACTTCCTGCAGGATGTGGCCATCGACGAGCACAAAGAGCGCATTTACCTGCCGATGGAGGACTTGACGCGCTACGCCCTGTCGCCAGCCCACCTGGCGCGCCCCGATAACAAGGCCAAATGGCGCGCCATGATGAAATTCCAGGTCGACCGCGCCCGCGCCCTGATGCTGCAAGGCGCCCCGCTGGCCTGCCGCCTGAAAGGCCGCATCGGCCTGGAACTGCGCATGGTGGTGCAAGGCGGACTGCGCATCCTGGAGGCGATCGAAGAAGTCGATTACGACGTTTTCCTGCGTCGCCCCAAGCTCGAAAAGCGCGACTGGTTCAAGGTTTTCTGGCGCGCGCTTCGGATGCGGCGCGGTTCACTATAAAATAGCGCCTTTCTCAGCGTTACCCAAGCCATAAGAATATGTCCCCCGACGAATACTGCCAGCAGAAGGCCGCCGCCAGCGGTTCCAGTTTCTACTACAGCTTCCTGTTCCTGCCTCCGGAGCGCCGCCGCGCCATCACCGCGCTGTACGCCTTTTGCCGCGAGGTGGACGACACCGTCGACGAATGCAGCGACGAATCTCTGGCGCGCATCAAGCTGGCCTGGTGGCGCAACGAAATCGCCCAGATGTATGAGGGCAAGCAAAGCCACCCGGTCACCCAGGCCCTGCAGCCCCATATCGCCACGTATAGCCTGAAACAAGAACATATGCAGGCGATTATCGACGGCATGGAGATGGACCTGAACCAGACCCGCTACCTCGATTACGCCGGCATGTCGAAGTACTGCTGGCACGTGGCGAGCGTGGTCGGCATCCTGTCGGCCTCGATTTTCGGCGTGACGCGCCCGGAAACGCTGCAATATGCCGAAAAACTGGGCCACGCCTTCCAGTTGACGAACATCATCCGCGACGTGGGCGAAGACGCGCGCAAAGGCCGCATCTACCTGCCGGTGAACGAACTGCAGCAGTTCAACGTCACCGCCGCCGACCTGCTGAATGCGCGCGAAACCGAGAATTTCGCCAAATTGATGCAATTCCAGGTCGCGCGTGCCCAAAAAGCCTATGACGAAGCCTTCGCCCTGCTGCCCAAGGAAGACCGCCGCGCCCAGCGCCCCGGCCTGATCATGGCAGCGATTTACCGCACCCTGCTTAATGAAATTGAAGAAGACGGCTACCACGTCCTCAAACAACGCATCTCGCTGACCCCGATCCGCAAGCTGTGGCTGGCGTGGAAGACCTGGGTTCGTGGCTAAGCGCTTCGCCGTAGTTGGCGGCGGCTGGGCCGGATTCAGCGCCGCCGTTGAACTGGCGCGCGCCGGCCACCAGGTCACGGTGTATGAAGCCGCCCGCACGCTGGGCGGCCGCGCGCGCCGCGTCGACATCGACCAGCGCGCCCTCGACAACGGCCAGCACATCCTGCTCGGCGCCTATCGCGAAGCCCTGCGGTTGATGCGCCTGGTTGGCGTCGACCTCGGCGCCGCCCTCCTCAAGCTGCCCCTGCAGATGCGTTATCCAGCCGGCAGCGGCATGGATTTCGTCACCGCGCGCCTGCCCGCGCCACTGCACGTCGGCATCGCCCTGCTGCGCGCACGCGGCCTGGCACGCGAGGACAAGCTTTCGCTGGCCCGCTTCAGTACCACCGCGCGCTGGATGGGCTGGCGCCTGAACACCGACTGCAGCGTCGCCGAATTGCTGGAACGCTTCGAGCAAACGCCACGGTTGGTGCAACTGATGTGGCGCCCCTTGTGCCTGGCCGCCCTCAATACCCCGCTCGAACGCGCCTCGGCCCAGGTATTCCTGGCCGTGCTGCGCGACAGCCTGGGAGCCGGCCGCGCCGCCTCCGACATGCTGCTGCCCCGTGCCGATCTGTCCGCCCTCTTCCCCGCCACCGCTGCCGCATGGCTGCGGCAAAAAGGGCACCAGGTCCACCTCGGCGCCAAGATCGACACGCTGCAGTCCCGCCCGTCGTCCAGGTGGCTGGTGGGCGATACCGAATTTGATGGAGTGGTGCTGGCGACGTCACCGACAGCGGCAGCGGCTTTGTTGCAGCCGCTGGAAGCCACTGCGGAGCTGGTGGCGCAGATAGCCAACCTAGGGTCGGAACCGATCGCCACCTGCTATCTGCAATACCCGGCCGGCACACGCCTGGAAACACCGTTTTACGCCCTGGTAGACGACCCGGCCAGCCAGCGCTTTGGCCAGTTCGTCTTCGACCGTGGGCAGCTTGATCCGCAGCAGGACGGGCTGTTTGCGGTGGTGATCAGCGCCGCCAGCGCGGCGGCCGAGCTGGCGCAAGAACAGTTGGCGGCGGCCCTGGCCGCCCAATTGGCGGCGGACCTGGGCCAGCCGGCGTTGGCGCAGCCGTCGTGGTCGCGCGTCATCATGGACAAACGCGCCACTTTCGCCTGCACCCCGGGCCTGGAACGCCCCGCCAACGTCACCGCGCTGGATGGCCTGGTGCTGGCCGGCGACTACACCCAGGGCGACTATCCCGCCACCCTGGAGATGGCCGTGCGCAGCGGCGTCCAGGCGGCAAAACTCCTGGTCAATGCCGCGCGGCGCGCCAGGGTGTGATCGGCTGGCGCCGCCTGTCACCCGTTTTGGTCGACTGCTCCCGCATTTCTGCAGCCTGTCGCACACCGGTGGAGCGCCCGCATTTTGTCCACTACAGTGACAACATGGAGTAAAAGAAGGCTGGAGTTACTAATGAGCAAGAACGAGTACCTGGACGTATTGAAGAAAGCCCTCGCCGGCTTGCCGCCCGATATCGCGGCCAAGACCATGGCTTACTACGAGCAGCGTTTCATCGACGAACTGGCCGCCGGCCGCAGCGAGGCGGAGATCGTGGCCGATATGGACGAGCCGCGCAAGATCGCCATGACCCTGCGCGCCAGCAGCCACCAGCAAGCATTCGAACAGCAGCGCAATCCGGCCAACCTGGCCCGCATGGTGTTTTCCTTCATCGGCCTGGGCATTTTCAACCTGTTCATGGTGGTGCCGGCGGCCGTGTTTTCGGCCCTGCTGATCTCGGTCTATGCCAGCGCTTTCGCTTTCTACATCAGTGGCATTGCCATTACGGCTAGCGGCCTGGCCGGCGCCAATGAGCTGGTATTGAGCGGCCCGCTGCGCCACCTGGTCATTTACGACGACGAGGGCGAACAAGTGGAGGCCCGCATGCAGACCAAGGTCTCGATCAGCGAGCAAGGCGTGGACATCTTCCAGGAACCATCACCCGGCCTGCGCAAGGAGTGGGATGAAGCCTCCAGCAAGTCTGAAAAGCTGCTGGAAGGCGCGGAAGCCATGGCCGAAGGCGGCGTCCACATCACCTCCGACCTCGATAGCGAGTCGCGCGCCACCCAGACGGTGGTCGGTATCGGTCTGGTCGTGCTCGGCATCCTGCTGACACTGGCCAGCATCGTGGTCACCAGGTATTCGCTGATCGGGCTGAAACGCTACATCCAGATGAACGCTGCGCTGCTGCGCGGCGCTTGAGAGGAATGACAATGAATTTCCGTTCCCTGTTCAAGATCGGTCTCGGCATGGCCGTGCTGGCAGCGCTGCTGACCGCTGTTTCCTACAGCATGCTGCGGGCCCAGGGCGCCGCCAACCCGACCAGCGTGGCCGGCCGCACCGCCCGCACCGAAGTGCGCGAAGTGGCGGCCACCACCTCCACCGTGGAACTGGTCGGCCCGATCGACCTGCGCCTGCGCCAGGGCGACATTCCTTCTCTCAAGGTGCGCGGCGAGCAGCGCCTGCTGGGCAATATCGCCACCGAGCAGGTGGGCAACACCCTGCGCATCGGCTCCAAGGGCCTGCTGCTGCACCCGCGCCGTCCGATTGAAGTCGAATTGGTGCTGCCTTCCCTGAGTGAACTGGTGATTAACGGCAGCGGCGACAGCACGGTCAATGGTTTCAGCGGCGAGCACCTGAGCGTGCAACTGCAAGGCTCGGGCAACCTGACCTTTAATGGCCGCTACAAGCAGGTGGAAGCCGGTGTGCACGGCAGTGGTGACCTGAACCTGAATACCGGCCAGGGCGAACGCGTGACGTTGGAAATGGTGGGCTCGGGTGCGATCACCTCCAGCGGCAGCTGCAAGGAGCTGACCGCCGACCTGACCGGCTCCGGCGACCTGAATGCGCAGCACCTGGCTTCCGATAAGGTGGTTGTCACCTTGCAGGGCTCCGGCACCACCAACGTCTTCGCACGCCAGTCGGCGGACGTGACGGTGAAAGGCACCGGCGATATCCGCGTGTATGGCAACCCGAACGACCGTAATGTCAGCCGCAGTGGCTCAGGCGGCGTGAGCTGGGTGCACTAAGTAGCGCAGCACATCCTTGCCGGCGGCCAGTCCGCTGGCAAAGCACGCCGTTAACAGGTAGCCACCGGTCGGGGCTTCCCAATCCAGCATCTCGCCCGCCACGAAGGTGCCGGGCAAGGCCTTCAACATCGTTCCCGCCAGCGCTTCAAAACGCACCCCGCCGGCGCTGCTGATCGCTTCGTCGATCGGGCGCGGAGCGTGCAGCGTAACCGGCAGCGCCTTCAGGGTAGCGGCCACGCGCAGCGGATCGTGGAAGGCTTCCTTGTCCAGCACTTCGTGCAGCAGGCCGATTTTCACGCCTTTGATATTCACACGGCTTTGCAGGAAGCTCGACATGGAGCGCGAGCCACGCGGGTGCGACAGCTCTTGCCGCAGGCGTTCCAGCGGCCAGTCCGGCAGCAAGTCGAGTTCAATAGTGGCGCTACCATCGGCGGCGATGCGGTCGCGAATGCTGGCGGAGAGGGCGTAAATCAAACTACCCTCCACCCCGCTCGCGGTGACCACCATCTGGCCTTTTCGGCCGCCAATGGCAACGGTCGTCAAAGGTTGGCCGGCGTATTTGGCGGAGAAATGCTCACTCCAGCGCGCGTCGAAACCGCAATTGGCCGGGACCAGCGGCGCCACTTCAACGCCATGCTGCGCCAGTAAAGGCTGCCAGGCGCCATCCGAACCAAGACGGGCCCAGCTCGCGCCGCCCAGTGCGAGCACGGTGGCCGCAGGGCGCACGATGCGCTCGCCGTCTGGCGCTTCGATGCGCAAAGCGCCGTCAGCGGTCCAACCGAGCCAGCGGTGGCGCTGGTGGAAATGCACGCCGCTTTCGCGTAGCCGATGCAGCCAGGCGCGCAGCATCGGCGCCGCTTTCATCTCAGTCGGGAAAACGCGGCCGGAGGTGCCAACAAAGGTGTCGATGCCCAGGCCATGCACCCATGCCCGCAAATCATCCGGAGTGAAAGCGTCCAGCATGGGACGCAGCACGCCGGCCCGGCTGCCGTAACGCGCAACAAACTGTTCGTAGGGCTCGGAATGGGTGATGTTCATGCCGCCGCGCCCGGCCAGCAGGAATTTGCGGCCAACCGACGGCATGGCGTCGTAGACATCGACGCGCACGCCTGCCGCAGCCAGGACTTCCGCCGCCATCAGCCCGGCGGGACCGCCGCCAATAACGGCTACACATTGTTCGTGATTGCTCTCCATAGGGGCTGCATTGTAGTCGATCTTGCGTGCTCCGCTGCCGGCGCTTCGTGGCTGCGGCGAGCTGCGCGCCGCGTTTGCGCGTCGAGTGCCCAGATACGCGCGCTGCGCGCATTCATTTCCTGCCGATAGAAGCAGAAGCGATTGCCACCCAGGCTAAGCGCCTGCGCCATCGCCACGTTGGCGGCGCGCAGCACGGCTGCGCTATCGCGCCCATCGCTGGCCAGGGCGATGCCGATGCTGACGGTGCTAGCGACACTGTCGTTATGCCAGGCCATCGGTTGTTTGACGGCCGCCAGCATGCGCTCGGCCAGTGCCAACACGTCCTCCTCTTGCGCCAGTAAGGGCACGATCACCGCAAACTGGCTGCCCAGCAGGCGCGCCATGCTCACGCCGGGACGCAAGGTCGCCGCCACGGCCGACGCGACGTGCGCGATCAACGCCGTGCAAGCCTGGAAGCCGTGGCTGATCTTGATGCCGCTGTAGCGATCGATGGTCAGCACCAGCACGGCGGCCGTATGTTCGCCGCTATGCGCCGTGGCCAATACCTGGCGCAGGCGGTCATGGAAAAGTGAGATGGGTTCCATAAGCTCAATCCAGGTAAGGGACGAAGTCGAAGGCGTTGAGGATGCCGTTCACTTGCGCCGACAGGCAGAACGCAAAGAAGCTGCGTGCAATGCCGACCGGCGCCTCCTTGCTGGCCAGGGTGAGCGAGCGGCAGATCGGATAGCTGCCGTTGCGGATATTCGCCATGCAGGCTGAGATGCCCGCCACCGGCAGCAGCCGGATCGACACACCCTGCGCGATGGCGCGTTCCGCCGCGCCGATCGAGACAAAGGAAATGGCGTTCTCGCAGGATGCGACCACCGCCATGCGTTCAGTGTTCGATTCAACGGCGGCCGAGGGTTTGAAGGCATCCAGCGGCTGGCACAGGAAGCGCGCCAGCAAAGCGCTGGATGCGCTGCCCGGCTGGGCACCGATCACGTGGAACGCATCGATTCGGCCATTAAAGATCGCCTGCAACTGCTCAAAATCGAGCTGCTCCATCGGATTACTGGCGTGCACCACAATGCCCAGGCCGTCGCGCGCGATCGGTATGCCGTACAGGTCATGCTCGCCCGGCGCCAGGGCGCGCGACAGCATGGCAATATGGGCGTGGCCGCTGCGCACGTCGTCCAGGCCGCGCAGGGAGCCGCCCAGCGCCACATCAATCGCTACTTCCGGATGCAGCAGCCGGTATTTGGCCGAGATTTCGCGCAGCAGCGGACCCATGGTCGTAGACCCTGAGATCTGCAGGCGCGATGAAGACAAACACGGGGGGACGGACACTGTGTCCGCCTCGGAGACGAATCCCATTGCGACTCTCCTTGCAAGAAAGGAAATAAGCCGCAGGGAGGGGGCGACGGAAACTGAGGAAGGGAATGGCGCGGCACAGGTTTGGGGCCGCACAGTTCCCAGTATATGCCGTTGGCGCGACAGGTCAATAGTGATAGTCGCGCTGTTGCTGTAACGTCTTAGCCGCCTGTCACAGGTGGGAAAAATGCAATTTCATCGCCTGCCGCCACCGGCGCGGCGGCATCGCACATGCGCTGGTTGCTGGCCATGCGCAGGGCACGGCCTTCCGCCAGGGCGCCGGCCCACGGCTCGCCGCGTGCGATGAGCCAGGCGCGCACCGCGCCCACCGTGGCAACGCCTTCCGGCAGCGCGACGCTTTCGCCGCTGCCGAGCGCTTCGCGCACACTGGCAAAATATTTAAGATTAATTTGCATATCAGTACATCAATTCGCTGAAGGGGATAAAGCGCACCACATCGCCGGCGGCAATCGGATTGCCAGGCGGGTTGTCGACCAGGCCATCGCCCCAGACGGTGGAGGTGAGCACGGCCGAGCCCTGGTTCGGGAACAGGTCGAGGCCGCCCTGCTCGTTCAGCTTTGCGCGCAGGAATTCGTTGCGTCGGTCGGCTTTTGGCCAGTTGAAGTCAGCGCGCAGCAGCATGCCGCGCGGCTGCGGCGTCACATCGGCGCCCTGCAATCGCAGCAGGAAAGGCCGCACGAACAGCAGGAAGGTGACAAAGCTCGATACGGGATTGCCCGGCAGGCCGATGAAAAAGGCCTGCCCTACTTCGCCGAACGCCAGCGGCTTGCCCGGCTTGACGGCGATCTGCCACATATTCAGCTTGCCTTCCGCTTCCACCGCAGGCTTGATGTGATCTTCCTCGCCGACCGACACGCCGCCGGAGGTGATGATCAGGTCATTGCCATCGGCGGCCTGGCGTAGCACGGCGCGCGTGGCCTCCAGCGAGTCGGGCACGATGCCCAGATCCTGCACTTCGCAACCCAGGTTTTCGAGCAAGGCGCGCAGCGTGAAACGGTTGGAGTTGTAGATAGCGCCCGGCGCCAGTGGCTCGCCGGGCATGGCCAGCTCGTCACCCGTGAAGAACACCGCAACGCGCAGCTTGCGCCGCACCGCCAGTTCGGCCATGCCGATGGAGGCGGCCAGGCCCAGTTCCTGGCTGCGCAGGCGCGTGCCGCTTGCCAGGATCACGCTGCCGACGCTGATGTCCTCGCCGGTGCGGCGTATCCATTCGCCCGCTTTCGGCGTGTGGCGGATCGTAACCAAACCATCCGCCGCATCGCACTGCTCCTGCATCACTACCGCATCCGCGCCCTCCGGAATCATGGCGCCGGTAAAAATGCGGGCGGCGCAACCGGGCAGCAAGGGCTGGCCGACATGGCCGGCCGGAATGCGCTGCGTGACCGACAAGGTGGCGCTGCCGCTGGCGCAATCGGCGGCGCGTACCGCGTAGCCATCCATCTGCGTGTTGTCGTGGCCGGGCACATTCATGCCCGATACGACAGCCCGCGCCAGGACGCGGCCATTGGCTTCCAGCGTAGGAACACTTTCAATCTCCGCCACGGGGCGCGCGGCGGCAAGCAGGAAATCCAGGGCTTCGCGTACGGCGAGCATTGCCATTGTTTACAGTCCCGTGTTGGCGGCGATGAACGCCTTCATCTTGGCCACGTCGGCCGGCATCACTTCAAAACGCTGCGGCAGCGCCTCGATATTTTCGAAACCTGCAGGGCGCTCGGCGTCCTCGCCCAGCGCTTCCAGGATGGTTTCGTTGAACTTGGCGGCCAAGGCGGTTTCCAGCACGATCATCGTCACGCCTGGCTCCAGATTCTCCTTGGCGACCTTGATGCCGTCGGCGGTGTGGGTGTCGATCACGATGCCGTAGTCGTCGGCCACGTCGCGAATGGTTTGCACGCGCTCGTCGTGGTTCGATTTGCCGGATTTGAAGCCGAATTTTTCAACCAGCTTGAACTCATCGCCATCGCTGCCCGGCGCGCCGGACAGGTCGAAGCCGCCTTCGGTCTCCACTTTCTTGAACAGCTCGCGCACGCGCTTGCCGTCGCCCTGCACCAGGTCGAACACAAAGCGCTCAAAGTTCGACGCTTTGGAAATGTCCATCGATGGGCTGGAGGTGTGGTAAGTCTCGGCCGACTTGCGCACGCGGTACACGCCGGTGCGGAAGAACTCGTCCAGCACATCGTTCTCGTTGGTGGCGACGATCAGCTTGTCGATCGGCAGGCCCATTTGGCGGGCGATATGGCCGGCGCAGATATTGCCGAAGTTCCCCGACGGGACGGTGAACGACACTTTCTGCTCATTGCTCTTGGTCGCGGCCAGGTAACCACGGAAGTAGTACACCACCTGCGCCACAACGCGCGCCCAGTTGATCGAGTTGACCGTGCCAATCTTCTGGCGCGCCTTGAATTCCAGGTCGTTCGAGACGGCTTTCACCATGTCCTGGCAGTCGTCGAACACGCCTTCGACGGCGATATTGAAAATGTTCGGGTCCTGCAAGCTGAACATCTGCGCCGTCTGGAAAGCGCTCATCTTTTTATGCGGCGACAGCATGAAGACCTTGATGCCCTTCTTGCCGCGCATGGCGTATTCCGCTGCGCTGCCGGTGTCGCCGGAGGTGGCGCCGAAAATGTTCAGCTGCGCGTCCTGCTTGGCCAGCGTGTATTCGAACAGGTTGCCCAGCAACTGCATCGCCATGTCCTTGAAGGCCAGTGTCGGGCCGTTGGACAGCGATTGCAGCACGAGCTTTTTGCCGTCGGTTTCATCCAGCACACGCAGCGGCGTGATGTCGGCGGCTTTTTCGCCCTCACGCACATTGCGGTACACGTCGGCGGTATAGGTTTTCTGCGCCAGGGCGCGCAGGTCGGCTTCAGGAATGTCGCCGGCGAACTTTTTCAGGATCTCCAGCGCCAGGTCGGCGTAGGACAGGTAGCGCCACTTATTCAGCTCTTCGCCGGTGACTTGCGGGTACTCCACGGGCAGGTACAGGCCACCGTCCGGTGCCAGGCCGCCCAAAAGGATGTCGGAAAACTGCTGAGGGGATTGTGCTGCAGCCGACGCGTCGGCCCGGGTAGACACGTATTGCATAGAGTTGTAAGTCCGGTTGGCAGGTAAAAACGGACATTTATTATAGTGCCAACCGAATATTCGTGGGGCTTTGCCCCACAAAACCTTAATTTAGCAGGCGGCGTGGTTCACGGTTACCACATGGATGGCCAGGCCGCCCAGGGAAGTTTCCTTGTACTTGGCCTGCATGTCGGCGCCGGTCTGGCGCATGGTTTCGATCACGTTGTCGAGGGTGACAAAGTGGGTGCCGTCGCCCTTCAACGCCAGCGAAGCCGCAGTGATCGCTTTCACCGCGCCCATGCCGTTGCGTTCGATGCATGGGATCTGCACCAGGCCACCAATCGGGTCGCAGGTCATGCCGAGGTGGTGCTCGATGCCGATTTCGGCCGCGTTCTCGATCTGCGCATTGGTACCGCCCAGCGCCGCGACCAGGCCGGCAGCGGCCATCGCGCAGGCCACGCCCACTTCACCCTGGCAACCGATTTCAGCGCCGGAGATCGAGGCATTGCGCTTGCACAGCATGCCAATCGCGGCAGCAGTGAGCATGAAGGCGCGCACGCCCGCCACCGGGTCGACCGGTTTGCAGTCTTCCGCATAGTATTTCAGCACAGCGGGAATGATGCCTGCGGCGCCATTTGTAGGCGCCGTTACAACACGTCCGCCTGCCGCATTCTCTTCGTTCACCGCCATGGCGTACAAACTGACGCCGTTCAGCGCATCGTGCGGCAGTTGGTTGGCGCGGTCGCCCAGCTGCGCCTGACGCCACAAGTCGGCGGCGCGGCGCTTCACATTCAGGCCGCCCGGCAGTTGGCCGCTGGTTTCCAGGCCGTGCTGGATGCAGTCGCGCATGACGTTCCAGATGCGGTCCAGGCCAGCATCCAGTTCAGCTTCCGTCATGCGCTTCAGCTCATTCTCGCGCAGCATTTGCGGGATGGTCTTGCCGCTGCTGACGCCATGGCCCAGCAGTTCCGCCATGGTGCTGAAGGGATAGCGCAGGCGCACGGCCGGCTTGTTGTCGGTGGCGCTTTGCTCGCCTTCGGCAACGATAAAGCCGCCGCCAACCGAGTAGTAAATCTTGGTGACGCTGCTGCCGTCGGCGCGTTGCAAGGTGAAGCGCATGCCGTTCGGGTGACCCGGCAGGTTCTCGGCCATGTGGAACAGCAGGTGTTCCTTGCGCGTGAACGGTACCGTCTTTTCGCCCAACAGGCACAGCTCGCCATCCACGTCGGCGGCAGCCAGCATATCGTCGACTGCCCTCGGGTCCACGCCTTGCGGCGTTTCACCCATCAGGCCAAGCAGCACAGCCTTGTCGGTGCCGTGACCGATCCCGGTCAGGGCCAGGGAGCCGAACAGCTCAGCGGTCACGGAGGTGATGTCGTCCAATGGACTGTTCTCGACCAGGAAGCGGCGCGCCGCCACCATTGGCCCCACCGTGTGGGAACTCGACGGGCCAATGCCAATCTTGAAAAGGTCGAAAACACTCATGTCCATTGTTACTTGTCTCTCTCTGGTTATGCGGCCTCGCTGAGGCTCACGTCAATATTCGCCAGCATGTCCTTCACCATCTCGTCCACGCCGATGCTCGCTTTCCAGCCCCAGTCCGCAGTCGCCTTGGAATCGTCCAGGCTGCGCGGCCAGCTGTCTGCAATGGCTTGGCGGCTGTCCGGAGTGTAGGCAATTTTGAATGCAGGCACCGCACGGGTGATCGCTGCTGCCAGTTGTTCCGGGTTGAAGGAAACGCCGGCGACATTGTACGACGAACGGATCTTAATTTGTTCGGCAGGTGCGTCCATCAATTCAATGGTTGCGCGGATTGCGTCGGGCATGTAAATCATGGGCAGCGTGGTCTGCGGGCCGAGGAAGCAATCGTAGGTTTCGCCGCGCAACGCGGCGTGGAAAATCGCGATCGCGTAGTCGGTGGTGCCGCCGCCTGGTGGCGATTTAAAGCTGATAATGCCTGGGTAACGGATCGAACGCACGTCAACGCCGTACTTCAGGAAATAATATTCGCACAGTCGTTCGCCTGCCAGCTTGGAGATGCCGTAGATGGTGGTCGGGTCCATCACGGTGTACTGCGGTGTGTTCTCGGCCGGGGTGTTCGGGCCAAAGGCTGCGATCGACGATGGCCAGAAGATGCGCAGCGGCTTGCCCTGCTCGCCGCGTTCGCGCGCCACTTCCAGGATATTCAGCAGGCCGTCCATGTTCAGGTCCCACGCTTTCAGCGGCGCCGCTTCGCCGGTAGCCGACAGCATGGCGGCCAGTTGGTACACCTGGGTGATGCCTTCGGCCGCGACCAACTGCTCCAGCGCGGCCTTGTCCATCACGTTCAGCACCTGGTAGCGCGCCGCATTGTATTTATTGACCGGGCTGATATCGGTGGCGATGACATTCTGCGCGCCGTGCTGCTGGGCCAGCGCTTCCACCAGTTCAGAGCCGATTTGGCCGTTGGCGCCAATGACGAGGATACGTTCCATTTTCTTACCTGCTTTTCCAGTTAGTTCTTGATAATGCCGAGTTCTTTGCCAGCTTGTTCGAATGCTGCGAGGACCTTGTCCAGTTGTTCGCGGGTATGGGCCGCCGATAGCTGCACGCGCACACGCGCCTGGCCCATCGGCACCACTGGATAGAAGAAGCCGGACAGCAGCACGCCCAGCTCATACATGCGGGCTGCGAATTTTTGCGCCACCGGCGCTTCGAACAGCATCACCGGCACCACCGGGTGGGTGCCCGGCTTGATGGTGAAGCCGATACGCTCGATCTCCTTGCGGAAGTAGGCGGTATTTTCGTGCAGGCGGTCGCGCAGCTCAGTGGAGGCGGACAGGCGCTTCAACACTTCCAGCGAAGCGCCGGCGATGGATGGCGCCAGGGTGTTGGAGAACAGGTATGGGCGCGATTTCTGGCGCAGGGTGTCGATCACTTCCTTGCGGCCGGAGGTGAAGCCGCCCATGGCACCGCCCAGGGCCTTGCCCAGGGTGCCGGTGATGATGTCGATCTTGCCCAGCACATTGTGGTGCTCGTGGGTGCCGCGGCCGGTCTTGCCCATGAAGCCGGAGGCGTGGCATTCGTCGATCATGACCAGGGCGCCATACTTTTCGGCCAGTTCAACCACCTTGTCCAACTGGGCGATCGTGCCATCCATCGAGAACACGCCATCGGTCACGATGACCTTGTGGCGTTTGTCGGCGGCTGCCTGCAGCTGCTTTTCCAGGTCGGCCATGTCATTGTGGGCGTAGCGGAAGCGCGCCGCCTTGCACAGGCGGATGCCGTCGATGATGGAGGCGTGGTTCAGCGCGTCGGAGATGATGGCGTCGTTCTCGTCGAACAGCGGCTCGAACACGCCGCCGTTGGCGTCAAAGGCCGCCGCGTACAGGATGGTGTCTTCGGTGCCGAGGAATTCGGAAATGGCCTTTTCCAACTGTTTGTGCACGGTCTGGGTGCCGCAGATGAAGCGCACCGAGGACAAGCCGTAGCCGTATTTCTCGGTCGCTTCGATGGAGGCTTGCGCCACCCATTCCTGGCCGGACAGGCCCAGGTAGTTGTTGGCGCACATATTGATCAGGGTACGGCCGTCGTCAGCCTGGACTTCACTACCCTGGCGCGACGCGATGACGCGTTCCGGCTTGTACAGACCCTCGTTGCGCAGCTTTTCCAGGTTCTGTTGCAGGCCCGTGTAAAACGCATTCGTCGCTTGGCTCATGGTCGTCCTCTGATGTAAAGTTTACTCTTAATTCACTAATCCGGCGGGAATTCACTATATTGAACGCAAATTCGATATACAGAATCCTACGTTACTACATTGAACTTTGCAAGCGTGAAGCAGACCACTCCCACCAACGCCCCGCCCGAAGTCGGCGCCGCCCTGCAACGACTACGCCTGGCGCGCGGCCTGACGCTGGAAGACCTGTCCCGTATCGCGGGGGTCTCCAAGTCCATGCTATCGCAGATTGAACGGGAAAAGGCCAATCCCACCATTGCCATTACCTGGCGCCTGGCCAATGCCCTCGGGGTGCAGATCGGGGAGTTGCTTTCCGACGTCGAAAAGGATGTTGAACTGATAAAGTTGGTGGATGCGCATGAGACGCCCACCCTGCCCGGCGCGCATGCCGGCTATGTGCTGCGCATCCTGGGGCCGATGGAGCTGGCGGGTAAATACGAATGGTATGAGCTGACGTTGACGCCGGGCGGTGAGCTGGTTTCGCAGCCGCACGATCCGGGCACCACCGAGCACCTGACCGTCATGCATGGCTCGATGGAGCTGGAAGTCGCTGGCAGCAAGAAGAAGGTCAAGCTAGGCGGCACCGCGCGCTATGTGGCCGACGTCCATCACGCCATTCGCAACACCGGCAAGTCCGAGGCGAAAGCGCTGCTCGTTGTGATTCACCGCTAGGCCATGCAAAGTAAAACGGCAAACTGGCTGCGTGCCATCTCCTATCTCGTGGCCATTGGCGGTACCGTTGCGCCGGTGATCTATGAGGAGGCTTCACGGAGCGGCCGCAACAGCGTCGGCGGCTGCCAGAACGCAGGCTGTGTTGGCGCCGGTACTGGGGAAGCCTTGCTCTACATGGCATTCCTCATCTTGCTGTGGGCACTCTGCTCACTGATCAACGCGATTGCCTTCTGCGGCTATCCTGGCCGTACCAGTTGGCTGCGCCGATTGGAGCTGCTGATATTTGTGCTGCCTTGGGTCGGCGTGATCACCTTGTTGATGGTGCGCTACTAGGCCAGATAGGCTAGCACCAAAGCGACGAGCGAAGCGGCGACACCGGCGCACGCGGACGCTACGTTGGTCTGCGCATTGGGATTGAAGTTACGCAGGATGATCGTCACGTAGACCGACACGAAACCATGTACGATCAGCAGGGACAAGATCGCCCAGATCGCCCAGCGCTCACCCTGGCTCAAAGGCAGAACGAGCCATGCCAGCGCCGCGCCGAAAGCCAGCATGCCGGCACCAACCATCTTCAGCATGCCGAGGATGACAGCCTGGTAACGCGGTGGAATATCGCGCCACTCAACACCGGTCAGTTCCGCGAGGTAGGACATGTACTTCCGCGCGAGCAGGTACCAAAGCCCATACCCGATGGAGCTTAATGCGATGAGGAGCAGGATCGCAGCGGCGGCTGCTAGCACTTTTCAGCGTGCCCCAGGTTGCGCCAGGCCAAACCGATGACAAGAAAGTTCTGCCGGAAGGAGGCAAAGTGCTGGAGCGCCGTTTTGCGCTGGTGATGACGTTTCATTTACCAAAATTATAACTTGCTTTAGCTACAGCTTAGACCATTGACCGGACCGCAGTCGCATGCGACCAGACAATCTGCCAGGCGCCATTGCGTTTCTCATAGAAATCGGTATGCCAGTGCGGTGCGCGCGGCATGTGGTGCTGCCCAAAAGTCACTTCAAGCTCAGACTGGTAGCGGATGGCCGCCCCCTGACCGAACAGTCGCACTTCCATATTCTTCGGCTCCCAGGCCTTGTAGGACAGCACCCCGGCGGCGATGGCACCAAGGTACTGCTCCCTGGACAGCGCCATGCCAACCGGCGTAACGAGCTGGAAGTCGTCGGCGTGAAGCAACCTGGCCGCTTCGACATCGCCGGCCACCAACGCCGCGAGCCGCGATTGTTCGAGCGCTCGCAGCGCGTCTTGTTCCTTCAGAATTTCAGACATATGGCTCCAAATTCGTTATGGGCGCATGGTTCGACATCAGATCGGCGCGCCGGGCGGGATGGTTGGCAGGGTGCGCAGTTTGACGCTACGCGGGTCGGCCAGGTAGCGCAGCACGTGGTCGGCGGCGTGGGCTCGGCTGGCGGCGGTGGTGCCTTTGCCGGGATTGGCTTTCAGCCAGCCGGCCAAAGCGCGCAGTTGCTGGCGCAGGTCGGCGTCGACGTTGGTGTGCAGCTTGCCGCCGTCCACCGCTTGCAGCAAGGCGTCGAGGACGACCCAGTTGGCGGCCAATTGCACGGCTTCGCCGCCGGCCAGCTTACCGGGGACGGCGCCGCGCTTCCAGGTGCTGGCGAGGGCTGCGTCGATCACTTCGCCGGTGCCGGGCATGCTGGCGTCGCGGGCGTGTTGCCAGTACAGGCGGTTCAAGCGAGCGGCGTCGAACAGGAAGCCTGCAGTTTGGGCGGCGCCGGTTTCGGCGGCGGAGAGTGCATCGAAAACGGCGCTCATGCGGGTGCCGAAGTACTCCTTGTTGCGGTCGAAGCCGGCCGCCGGCGGTGAGAGCTGGTCGAGCACACTACCCGGCAGGGCCAGGTATTCTGCGCTCAGGGTTTCGGCCAGGCGCGCGACGGCGGCGCGCTGGGTGGCGGCTGGCGTGGCTTTGACGCCCGCTGCGGCGCGGCCGGCGCGGATGTCGGCGCTGGTGGCGGATTCGTACTCGCCGCCCGCCAGCAGGCGCGCCACGGCTTCGCCCTGGTAGCGTTGCAAGAGGTAGACCGGCACCAGGCGTGCTTCAAGCTCGCCCACCTGGCGTTCGTCCGGCAGCACGTCGAAGGAGAAGTTGTCCAGCGCGCGGCGGCGGATGGCGCCTAGCTGATCCCACGTCTTCAGCGTGTCAGGACCAAAATCCCACAGCAGGCCGTTCGGGTGCGAGGCGCCCTGCGTGCGCGCATCGTTGTCGGAAACGTATTGCAGGCCGGCGGCACGGGCGTCGCTGCGCAACTTGGCCAGGGCACTGGCTTCGGCCTCGCCGCCGCCAAAGTCGCCGTAGACGTACTTCACCATGTATTCATCCCACGCGCCGACGCCGACGCCGTAAGCGTCCTGCAGGTCGATGCCGCCGTCGGCGCCCAGCTTGAGCACCGGATGCGGGTAATCCATGACGGAACCGTTGCCGTGGCGGCTGGCGGCGAAGTTGTGCGCGAAGCCGAGGGTGTGCCCCACTTCGTGCGCGGACAACTGGCGCAGGCGCGCCAGGGCCATTTGCTCCGCAAGTTTGCGGCGTTCGGCGGGAGCGCCCTTGCCGTAGGGGGCCAGCAGGGCTTCGGCAATCAGGATGTCCTGCCGCACGCGCTGCGAACCGAGCGTCACGGCGCCCCGGATGATCTGGCCGGTGCGCGGATCGGTGATCGCGTTACCGTAGGACCAGCCGCGCGTGGCGCGGTGCACCCAGGTGATCACGTTGTAGCGCACGTCGGCGGGATCGGCACCCTCCGGCATCAGCTCAACGCGGAAGCCGTCCTTGTAGCCGGCCTTCTCGAAGGCCGCACTCCACCAGCGCGCGCCTTCCAGCAAGGCAGAGCGCACCGGTTCCGGCGCGCCACGGTCAAGGTAGTACACGATCGGTTTGCCGCCTTTTTCCAGGCGATGCCGGATCTGCCAGCGCACATCCAGGCTGCTGGCCAACGGCGTGGCGAAGTCGTAGTAGCCGGTGTCGATGCCACCGGAGAAGGGATGATAGCGGCGCGGCTGGTAGCCCCTATCCGGCAGCCGCACCAGGGAAATATGCTGGCGCATGCTCAGGCTGGCGGGATCGGCCGCCACCTGGCGCACATACTCGCCGCTGCCGGAGCCGGCAAAGGTCAGCAGCGCTTCTAGTTCAATATTGTCGGGGAATGCTTTCGCCTCGGCCGGCAGCACGGCGCTGCGCTTCTCGTCGATGCGGTAAGCGCCCTGCTTCGTATCGGCCAGGCGCTGCGCCACGCCATGCTGGTCCGCCAGCAGGAAGCTGGAGAAATCCAACAGATGGCGCGCGCCCTCGCTGGCCAGGATATCGCCCGACCACAGCACCGCGCCGGCAAACGATTCGGCCACCGCATTGCGCTCATCGGCATCGGCGGAGCGCGCAACAAAGCGCGTGTTCTCCTGCACCAGGAACAAGCGGTTGCCAAATTTCTGGAAGCGCACCACCTTGCCCTCGCCCGCTTGGGCGCGATCCAGGCCAACATCGTTGGAGCCCAGCGCGTAAGGCAGGGAGGTGGTCAGCAGGAAGGGTTGATCCAGTTCGCGCACGGAAAGGAGTACCCGCCCCTTTTCCGTGTCGCGCCACAACTCCATGAAACCGGGCTGCGACGCAAGTGCGCGCGTGTGGTCAGCGAAGGTCTTTGGCGCCTCTGCTGCCGTGGCCGGCGCAATCAGGGCAGCCCACAGCAGCAGCGCGCGCACGGCTTATTGGCCGCCGGTGGTGGATGCAGCCGGTGCCGCAGGCTGCATATCCAGTGCGCGGCTCAAGAAGCCCCAACGATCAGCCACTTCCTCGATCTGCTTGGTGGTCGGCTTGCCGGCGCCATGGCCTGCTTTGGACTCGATGCGGATCAGGATCGGCGCTGCACCGCCTTGCGCAGCCTGGGCCGCTGCGGCGAATTTGAAGCTGTGCGCCGGCACCACTCGGTCATCGTGGTCGGCGGTCAACACCATGGTCGCCGGGTAGCAGCCGCCCTGCTTCAGGTTATGCAGCGGGGAGTACTTGACCAGGGCCTTGAACTCGTCGGCGTTGTCGGACGAACCGTAGTCCGAGGTCCATGCCCAGCCGATGGTGAACTTCTGGAAGCGCAGCATGTCGAGCACGCCCACCGCCGGCAGCGCCGCGCCGAACAGGTCTGGACGCTGGGTCATCGCCGCGCCCACCAGCAGGCCGCCGTTGGAACCGCCGCCGATCGACAGCTTGGCTGGCGAGGTCACCTTGTTGGCCACCAGCCATTCCGCCGCGCCGATAAAGTCGTCGAACACATTCTGCTTCTGCAGCTTGGTGCCGGCCTTGTGCCATGCTTCGCCGTACTCGCCGCCGCCACGCAGGTTGGCCACCACATACACGCCGCCCATTTCAACCCATGCCAGGTTGGCTACCGAGAAGCTCGGGGTCAGCGAGACGTTGAAACCACCGTAGCCGTACAGGTAGGTCGGGTTGCTGCCGTCCAGCTTCATGCCTTTCTTCGACACGATGAACATCGGCACCTTGGTGCCATCCTTGGAGGTGTAGAACTGCTGGCGCACATCGAAAGCGTTCGGGTCGAAGTCAACCTTCGGCTGGCGGTAGATGCTCGACTTGCCGGTCTTCATATCCAGGCGGTAGATGGTGGCCGGGGTGGTGAAGCTGGTATAGGCATAGAAAGTCTCGGTGTCGCGCGCTTTGCCGCCAAAGCCGCCTGCCGAACCCAGGCCCGGCAGCGCGATATCGCGCACATGCTTGCCTTTCAGGTCCACGATCTTGACGGCGCTGTGCGCGTCGCTCAGGTAGTTCAGCACCAGTTGCTTGTTGACGATGCTGACACCGGTCAGGGTTTGCGCGGTTTCCGGAACGATTTCTTTCCAGTTTTCGCTAGCCGGCTTGCGGATGTCGATAGCGATCACGCGCGAACGCGGCGCGTTCTTGTCGGTGCGGAAGTAGAAGACCGGGCCGTCGTTGTCGATGAAGCTGTAGGACGCGTCGAACTGCACCAGCAGGTCTTCGACCTTGGCATCCTTGGCTTTCAGGTCTTTCACGAAGACGCGGTTCTTGCGTTCGGTGCCGTGCGAGCCGTTGATGATCAGGTAGCGGCCGTCATCGGTTACTTCGGCGCCAAAGCCCCATTCCTTCTGGTCGGGACGGTGGTACACCAGCACGTCGGCATCCTGCGCGGTGCCCAGTTTGTGGAAGTAGACCTTCTGGAAGTAGTTCACGCCGGCCAGCTTGCTAGCTTCGGTCGGTTCGTCGTAGCGGCTGTAGTAGAAGCCGGAACCATCGGCCGCCCATGCGGTGTTGGAGAACTTGACCCACTTGATATGGTCGGCCAGATCCTTGCCGGTTTCGATATCGCGCAGCTTGATCTCATTCCAGTCGGAGCCGGAGGCGGCGGTGCTGTAGGCCAAGAACTTGCCGTTCGGGCTGACGGCGGTGCCGGCCAGCGCCACGGTGCCATCGGCGGCCAGGGTGTTCGGATCCAGCAGGACGCGCGGGGTTTCGGTCAGGTTTTTGGCGGTGTACAAGACCGACTGGTTCTGCAGCCCGTCATTGCGGCTGAAGAAGTAGCGGCCGCCCTTCTTCGATGGCACCCCGTAACGCTCAAAGTTCCACAGCTTGGTCAGGCGCGCTTTGATCGCCTCGCGTTGCGGGATCTGCGACAGCCAGGCATTGGTCACCTTGTTCTGCTCCACCACCCAGGACTTGGTCTCGTCGCTGTTGGCGTCTTCCAGCCAGCGGTAGGGGTCGGCCACAGTGGTGCCGTGGTAGGTGTCCTGCTGTTCAACCTTCTTGGTGACCGGATAGGTCACGGCGGCGGCGCCGGCTGGGCAGGATTGAGCGAGGGCCTGGCCGCTGAAGGCGGCGATCAGGGAAAATGCAAGGGTAGCGCGCTTAAATGGCATGTGTCGTCCATAGGGATAGTTATGAATGCGGCAAAGATCATAACGTGGATTTTGACAAATAAGTAACTATCCGGAGTGCTCCGGACAGTTTTTTATTCGGCCAAAGCCGGTGCGCGCCAGTTCTCAACCCAGCCTGCCAGTTGGTCTGCCGGCATTGGGCGGCTCATGAAGTATCCCTGCCCCTGGTCGCAGCCCATCTCCGCCAGGATGTTCCAGGCGGCCTCGCCCTCGACACCCTCGGCCACCACGCGCAAGCCCATATTGTGGCCAAGGTCGATGGTGGAGCGCACGATCTTGGCATCGCCCACGTCGTTCGCCATATTCAGGACGAAGGATTTGTCGATCTTCAGTTCATCGACCGGCAGGCGTTTCAGGTAGGCCAGCGAAGAATAGCCGGTGCCGAAATCGTCGATCGACAAGTCGCAGCCCATCGCATGCAGGCGCTCCAGCGTTTGTTGCGCGCGCACCGGGTCGTCCATGATCGCGCTCTCGGTAATCTCCAGGCAGAAGGCGCCCGGCGAGACATGGTGGCGCATGAAGATCTCGGCGACCTTGACCGGCAAATCCTGGTCCAGCAAATCACGGGTAGACAGGTTGACCGACACTTTTAAATGAATGCCGCGCTGCGCCAGCGCATGGCACAACTCCGCCGAACGTTCCAGCACCCACTGCGTCAACACCCGGATAAAGCCGGTCTGCTCGGCAAACGGAATGAACTGGTCCGGGAAGACATTGCCGCGCACCGGGTGCTGCCAGCGCACCAGCGCCTCCGCGCCGACCACATTCCCGGTGGAGAAAGTGATCTTGGGCTGCACGAACAGGCGCAGCTCATTGTTCTCCACCGCGCGCCGCAACTCCGTCAGCAGCGACAGGCTTTGCTGGCTGCCCTCATCAATCGATTCGTCGTACACCACGGCGCCATCGTTGCGCTGCTTGGCGGTGTACATGGCGACCTCGGTCTTGCCCAGCAACTCTTCGCCGTCCACACCGTGCTCGGGATAGCCGGCAATGCCGATGCCGGCGCCGATATCGACCATCTGCTGCTCCAGCGAGAGCGGTGTTTCCAGCGCCTGCAGGATGTCGGACGCCACCACCACCGCCTGTCCCAGGTCGGAGCCAGGCAGCAGCACTGCGAACTCATCGCCGCCAAGGCGCGCCAGGTAAGCCTGGTGGCGCCGGTTGGCCAGCAACTGCTGCAGCCGGCCCGCCACCTGTTTCAGCAAGGCGTCGCCGAAGCTGTGGCCCATCACGTCGTTCACGTGCTTGAACCGGTCCAGGTCCATCATCAGCACATAGACCGAGCCGCCGCGCTTCTTGGCGTCGGCCAGGGAATCGTTCAGCTTAAGCAGGAACTGGGCGCGGTTCGGCAGGTTGGTCAACGGGTCCCAATACGCCAGGCGTTTGATTTCCTGTTCGCGCTTGGCGATACCGTCACGCATGCTGCCGAAGGCGTTGGCCAACGCGCCAATTTCGTCAGCGCGGGACGACGCGATATCGACCTTGTAATCGCCCTGCTCCAGGCGCTTGGCCGACTCCGCCAACTGGCGCAGCGGCTGCGCAATGCGCTTGGCGGTCAGCACGCTGGCCACGGCGCAGATGATGATGCCGGCCACCGTCAGGCCAAGCAGCCAGTGCTCCAGCCGTGCGTATTCGGCGGTGGCTTCATCAATCGAGCGCCCCAGCATGGCCACGGCCACGTGGCCGTCATCCTCGCCGATGTGCGACATGCGCACCGAGAAGCGGTCGTCGTCAATCTCCAGGTCAATCGCCTCGGTCGGCATGGCGCCCAGGCCTTGCAGCTGCGTCATGATGGTTCCCACCGTGGCGGGCGGCCAACTGGAGGCCACTGGCAGCCAGTGCCCTTTGCTGTCGCGCGTCAGGAGCAGGGTATGCAGGGCCGTGGTTTCGCGCATATCGCGCGCCAGGCGCTCGTCGAGCGGGAATGCCATCACCACAAAGCCGATCGTCACCGGCGCCTTCACCGGCACCACCACGATCTGGTAGGGCATGCGCTCCACCACGGCGACGCCGTTGGCGCCATCGGTCTGCTCCGCCTTGTCCAGCATCGACATGACCATGTGCTCCAGGCCTGCCGCCTGCGCGTCGCTGGTCGAAGCCACCACCTTGCGCTCGGGGCTGACCAGCATCGTCATCGAGGCCTTGATGCGGCGGCCATGGTTGGCCAGGGCGGATTCGATGGTGGCGCGGTCGCCCTCGTCGCTATTGCCGATCGCCGCCAGGAAGCCGGTATCGCGCGCCAGCAAGCGGGCGCCGTTGCGCAGGTTCTGCGCATTTTGCTCCATCAGGCGCGCAAACACCTTGCCACCGTTGACCAGCTCGGCGGCGATGGCCGTGCGCGCATTGCTATCGATGCCGCGCTGGATCACGGCCAGGCCCACCAGTTGCACCACAATCAGCAGCACCAGAAACAGGGTGACGATGCGGCTTTCCAGGCTGCGGATCGCATGGCGTCAGTTCGGCGAGGCGTCCGCGTCGGCGGTGCGCGGTTTCAGGGACATTTTGAAGCTGGCGCTGGCGCTGCCGTCGGCCAGGCGCGTCGCCTGCTCCAGCGGATTGCCGCCCACGATATCCGGGTGCCAGGCCTTCAGCACGTATTTGCCGGCCGGCGCGTCCAGCGCAACGCGGCCGCCGGCGTCGGTCTTGCCGTAATACGGCGTATCGACAATGCGCACATAGGCGATCATTTTGTCGTGGATATTGCAACCGAGGACCACGGTGCCCGGCTTTTCAAACGTCTGCGGCTCCGCCGTGGTGCCGGTATACAGCTTCTGGTCGAATTTATGCGGCGCCGAGAAGGAATAGATATGGTGGCGCACCTTATCGTTATTCGGGAAGTAGATCTTGCTGCCGGTTTGGACCACTGTCACCGTGGGCACGAACTGCAAGCCCTTCTGGCTGATTTCGCCCGGCTTGAGCGACTTCGGCAATTGCTGATTGCCGTCGGCCTCCAGGTAGACCACAGCATCCACCACCGGCTTGCCGCCGCCGTCCAGCACTTGCACAGTGACGCCGCCGGCAGCCTGCGCTGCGCCGGCGCTGAAAAGGACCGCCATCATGGCGGAACGGGATAGGAGCTTGCTCGGCATCGTTCTCTGGCTTGGAGGTGGAAGCCTATTGTAGCGCTAAATATGTGTTTCCAGTATTCATCATGTTGTCACAATTCGGGCACAGAATCCTGGCGTTGCCCCTACCGCGTCCGACCACCGTGAGCCCTTCCGCCGCCCTTCCCAATAATGTGAGCTACCTGCGCCCCGCACCGGACGAGCTGCTGGGCCAGCACCTGCTGGACATTATCCAGCGGCGCCAGCTGCACGCCCTGTTCCAGCCCATCGTGCATATGCAGAGCGGGGAAATCATCGCCTACGAAGGCCTGGTGCGCGGCCCCTCCGACAGTCCGCTGCATTCTCCGCTCAACCTGTTCCGGGTGGCGCGCGCCAACCACCTGGCGCGCGAGGTGGAATACCTGTGCCGCCGCATCGTGCTGGAGCGCTTTGCCGAACTCAAGCTCCCGGGCAAGTTGTTCCTCAACGTCAGCCCGGAATCGCTGGTGCGCCAGCCGGACGGTGTGCAAGGCGAAACCCTGGGCTACATCCACGAATTCGGCATCAATCCGGCCAATGTGATTATCGAGCTGACGGAAAACCAGCCCACCTACGACTACGAGTTGATGCGCGAAGCGGTGCTGCACTACCGCAATATGGGCTTCCAGATCGCGATCGACGACCTGGGCGAAGGCTTTTCCAGCCTGCGCCTGTGGTCCGAGTTGCGGCCCGAGTTCGTCAAGATCGATATGCACTTCATCCAGGGCATCGACCACGACCCGGTCAAGCTGCAATTTGTGCGCTCGATCCAGGAGATCGCCGACAAGTCGAACACCCTGGTGATTGCCGAAGGCATTGAGAAAGCGGCCGAGCTACTGGTGCTGCGCGACCTGGGCATCGCCTACGGCCAGGGTTATCACCTGGGCCGGCCGCACGCCGTGCCCGCCAAGGCCCTGCCGGCGGAGGTGGTCAAGGTGCTGGGCCGCAGCGGCGTGGCGGTCTACCCGCAGCGCGCGGCCGAACGCAATGCCGTCAGCATCCGCAAGTTGCTGCACGAGGTCGCCACCGTGCCGCCTGCCATGAACAATAACGAGGTGTACGAGATTTTCATGGCCGATCCCAAGCTGCTGATCATCCCCGTAGTGGATGCCGGCCAGCCGCTTGGCCTGGTGTCGCGCTTCGACATGATTGACCACTTCGCCCGCCCCTACCAGCGCGAACTGTACGGCAAAAAGCCCTGCACCCTGTTCATGGACCCCAAGCCCATCATTGCCGACGCGGACACCAGCCTGCAGGACCTGTCGCGCCGCATGGCCGAATCCGACGCCCACCACCTGTTCAACGGCTTCATCATCACCGCTGGCGGCAACTATATCGGCATGGGCACCGGCCACGACCTGATGCGCGAAATCACGCAAATGCAGATCACGGCGGCGCGCTACGCCAACCCCTTGACCCAGTTGCCGGGCAACGTGCCGATCAACGAGCATATCGACCGCCTGCTGGAAAGCGGCACCCGCTTCTGGGTCTGCTATGTGGACCTGGACCATTTCAAGCCCTTCAACGACGTCTACGGCTACCGCCGCGGCGACGACGTGATCCAGCTCACCGGCAATATCCTGGCCAAACACGGCGACCACGGGCGCGACTTTGTCGGCCACATCGGCGGCGATGACTTTGTGATCCTGTTCCAGAGCGAGGACTGGGAGCAGCGCTGCCAGGCCATCCTCGATGATTTCGCCACGGCAATTGTCGACTTCTACAGCTATGAAGACCGCGAGCGCGGCGGCTATATCAGCGAAGACCGCCAGGGCAAGAAAGTCTTTTACTCGTTGATGAGCCTGTCGGCCGGCGTACTGCGCGTCGAACCGCGCCAGTTCTATTCGCACCACCAGATCGCGGCGCGCGCCGCCGATGCAAAAAAACAAGCTAAAAAGATACACGGAAACAGTTTATTCTTGGATCGCAGGATGCAATCCTCGGAAGCGTCGCCTATAGTGAATGCATGACTCCCTTTCTCTACAGCCTGTGCCAAAAGCCCGTCGTCGGCATTGCCATGGCGGCTGTAGCCTTGTGTGAGTTCCCACCCCTGGTCAAAGATGCGCCAATGAAACTCGATGAGGCGGGCAGCGTGGTCAGCGTGGATGTCGAGGTGCCGGTGGACCTGAGCTATACCCTGCTGGTGGAGATGAGCAACCCCGCCGGCGACTCGCTCAGCAAGCAGGAAATCACCATCCTCGGCGACCGGCGCGTGGAAGACTGCATCGACACCGTGGACTTGGCCAAGGTACCGCGCCAGGAGCGCGCCAGCTACGGGCGCGCCATGCCCTTCAAAGTGGAAGTGCGGCGTAAGGCCGACAATATGCTGGTGCATGCGCGCGTAGTGACCACCATGTGCGTGGCCAGCAAATGGGCCAACCAGCGTTCGCGCAGCCTGGGTAATATCGCCCTGGTGCGCGGCGCCTACAGCTTACGGGTGGAAAATGTCGCGGCGCAGGCCGGGCTGGCCCGCTTGAACGCGTCCGTGATGCTGGCGCCAGGCGGCGACAGGCCGCTTACCGCGCAGCGATAGTTTCTTCCAGCCGCCCGCTCTCGACCCAGCCCAGGCTGATCCGGCCGGTGCGCGGGTTCACGTATTGCACCTCGGTATAGGTGCCGTATTCGTTGAGCGCTTGCAGGGGTTCGCCCTTGATCACGAAAGTGTCGCGCAGGCGGCAACCCGGCTCCGGCGCGGAATGAAAATACAGGCGATCCCTGCCCGTCACACGGCGCCCCGCCTGCCAGTCCGCCACGGCAACCTGTTGCTCGCGCGCACGCTGCAGCACGCCGCCGCAGTCGGGGGCGGCCTCAGCGCGGACTGCCGCGAGCATCGCGATGGTGAGGATGGTGAGGATGGGGACGGAGGGTTTCATCGAAGTTAATGCTGCCATGAAATTGTTCGTCGGGCAATGCCGCGTCGAGCACACCGCCGCGTAAGCCTTCCAGGTTATGCTGGGCCAGGGTGTGCCCTTGGGCCGCCGCCTTGCGGTACCAGTGCAGCGCCTCGCCCTCGTCCTGCTTGACCCCTTGCCCAGTCGCGTACAGCACGCCCAGGTTGTTTTGGGCCGCCGCGTCTCCCTGCTCCGCCGCGCTGCGGTACCAGTGCAGCGCCTTCGCCAGATCGCGCTGCACCCCGTCGCCGCTGGCATACAGCACGCCGACACTGAACTGGGCCTGGGCCGACCCGCCCTCGGCCGCCAGGCCGTACCACATGAGCGCCTGGCCGGCATCGCGCACCACGCCGGTGCCGTGGGCAAACATGCTGCCCAATAAGCACTGGGCATGCCCTTCCCCTTGCACCGCCGCCTTGCGCAGCCAGCCCAGGGCGCGCTCGCAATCCGCCGCCACGCCGCGCCCGTTCAGGTAAGCCTCGCCCAGCAACGCTTGCGCGCTGGCGACGCCCTGTTCCGCCGCGCGGCCAAACCAGCGCACGGCCATTTCTTCATTGTGGGGAACGCCGCGGCCGCGCCGATACATCTGGCCCAGGTTCTGCTGGGCGGCGGGATCGCCCTGCCGTGCGGCGCGACGAAACCAGTACACCGCTTCCACGTCGCTGCAGCCGGTGCCGTTGCCACGGTAGTACATGGCGGCCAGCTGGTTTTGGGCAAAGGCAAGACCTTGCAGGGCGGACAGGCGCATCCAGCTAAACGCCTGGCGCAAGTCGGCCTCCACGCCGCTGCCGTTCTTGTACAACAAGGCCAGGTTGAACTGGGCGTAAGGGTCGCCGCGCTGGGCGGGCCCGTGGAACCACCGGAAGATGCGCTCCCGGTCCGCAAGACGTTTGCCCATCGCCGCCTCCCATACCTCAGATTGTTATCTAAAGTATAAGAAGCGACTTTGCAGCGGGTTTGATCTGCCTCAAACTCAGAACTTGGCGCGCACCCCAAATACGAAGTTACGTCCCGGCAGAGGCGAAACATCCTTCAGCAGCGAGGTGGAAACGCGGATCTCGTCGTTCAGCACGTTCTTCGCCAGCACGAACCAGGTCAGGTCCAGGTCCTTCAGCTTTTGCGTGTAGGACAGGTTGGCGTTGACCTGGTTGTAGGCGCCGGATGGCGAGCTTTCGAACGAAGCCAGGCGGTCTTGCGACTGGGCGTGGATCCACGTCGCGCCGACGCGCCAGGCGCTGCTGCGGTAACCAATGCTGGCGCCGAAGCGGGTGGCCGGTTGCAGCGGCAGGCTGCCAGCGTGCTTCAGTTCGCCGCGCGAGGTGTCGGAGAACAGGCGGCCGTTCAAGCCCAGGCCCAGCGGGTTGTATTCGATTTCGCCTTCCGCGCCGCGCACGGTGGCGTCGCCCTGGCTGAATACGCGTTCGCGGAACTGCTCGCCATCGTGCCCCTCATGGCCTTCGCCATCCACCACGCGGCCGGTGACATGGCCGTAGATGAAGTCGGAAATGCTGTTATGGAACAGGTTGGCCTTCCAGCGCAGCAGGCCGGCGGTCTTCTGCACCGACAGCTCGATATTGCGCGAGGTTTCCTTGCGCAGGTCCGGGTTGCCCAGGTCGAAGGTGATGGTGGCGTGGTGCGGGCCGGCGGAGTACAGCTCCTCCGTGCTTGGCGCACGCTGCGCGCGCGACAGCGTCAGGCCGGTGGCATAGCCGGGCGTGAACGACCACAGCGCGCCCAAGGCGCCGCTTTGCAGCGAGAACGAGCGATCCAGGCCGGTGACCGGCTCGCGCTTGACGCGCTCCATGCGCACACCGGCATTCACGCGCACCGGGCCCCATTCCTTTTCCTCCACCAGGAAGGCGGCCGTCGATTTGGAACGGGTGGCCGGCACGGTGTCGCCATGCGCGTGGCCGTGATCATGATCGTCCTCGCCTTCGTGCTCGTGTTCGTGCTCGTCGTGGCCCTCGTGTTCCTCATCGTGGCCGGCGGCCTTGGCGGCGAAGTGGGTCAGCTCGGTTTGCAGGCCGAAGGTACCGTGCCAGCCACTGATCGCCTTGTGTACCATCTCGGCGCGGGTTTCCAGCGCGCGGTTGGTGAACTGCACCTCCGGCACACCGTCCTGGCTCAGCTCCGCGTGGCGGTAGTCGGTATAGCCCGCCTTGAACTTGGCCGATTCGATACCCGGCAGGATGTTCTTGAACAGGCTGTCGATGTCGTAGCGCGTCTGGTGCTGGTCGATCACCGAGCCCTCGTCGCTCGGCACGCTGTACTTGTTGTCCAGGCCCGAAACGGAGGCACCCACATAACCCCAGGCGTCGATATAGGAGCCGCCCAGGCCGCCGCCCTTCTCCTTGGTGCCCGAATTCGGCAGGCGGCCGCTGCCCGAGGCTGGTTCACCCGCGACGCGGTTGCCCGGGATCTTGTAATCGCCCGACTGGCGCGCGTTGGCGTCCAGGTGCAGGGCCAGTTTGCCGATGGCGCCGTCGATGGTGCCGGACGTGGAATGGCCCTGGTCCACCGTGCTATAGCGTGCTTCGCCCTGGCCGGTCAGCTTTGGCTCCAGCGCCGGGGGGATACGCTCGTTCACCACGTTCACCAGGCCGCCGATCGCGCCGGAGCCGTACAGCAGTGCAGCCGGACCGCGCAGGATCTCGATCTGGTGCGCCACCGCGCCGTCGCCCGCCACCGCGTGGTCGTTCGACAAGCCGGAAACGTCAGAAACGGCCATGCCGTTTTCCAGCATCTTGACGCGCGCGCCTTCCAGGCCGCGGATGATCGGACGCGAAGCACCGGCGCCGAAGGCCGACGACGATACGCCCAGTTCGGACGACAGCGTTTCGCCCAGCGAATTCGCCATCTTGTCGCGCAGCTCATCGCCCGACAAGACTTTGGCCGGCAGCAGGATTTGTTCGGTTTCGCCCTTATGGAAAGGGTTGGCGGTCACGACGACCTTGGTCACCTCGCCATCATCAGCGTGGGCGAATGCGGATACGGCCGACAGGACAGCGCCTGCCAGCAGGGAGTACTTGAAATTCATGTTTTACCTCTGGATACGACAAACGATAGCCGGCCGGCAGCGCGCGGGTGCCGGCGGCAGCAAAAGGGACTTCGTTGTGTCAGGCCAGGGGTGGAGCGCGGGAATCGTAAGCGCGCGCGGTGCGCACGCCGTGTGGCAGGGCCGGCGCCACGCCGCCTTGCGGTGCGGCGTAGGCAACCGCTGGGAAGGTGAAGCTCGGCGTATCGATCGCCGACGCCAGCGACGCGAAGGCCGCGCACTGGCTGCAATTGTGGTCCAGCGCGAGGCCGGCACTCAGGCCGCTTTCGCCGGCATCGCCCGCCTCCTGCTGTTCGCTGCCCTGGCGGTAATCCGACCAGTGCGAAACCGCGTGCGCCATCCCAAGCTGCTGGGACAGGACCAGCAGCAAGGCAAGCAATGCATGCAGAATGTGACGATTGGCTTTCACGGCGGCTATTGTACGCAGTTTAGCCAAACTTGCGCAATGCGTCCCGCGCCAGGCCGGCGCCGATGCTGCCGAACAGGTCGCCCTCGACGCGGCGCGCGCCTGGCACCAGGGCGGCAATGCGGTCGCGCAGCAGGCGCACGCCGCTCGAACCGCCAGTGAAGAAGATGGTGTCCACCTGGTCCGGATGCACGCCGGCGTCGGCCAGCAACTGGGTTACGGTGGCACCCACGTTGTCGACCAGTTGGCCCACGGCGCCGTCGAAGCCCGCGCGCGTCACTTCCAGCACGGCGGGCGGCACCATGCGCTCCAACGGCAGCTGCACCAGGTCTTGCGTGGACAGGCCGATCTTGGCCTCCTCCACCTGCAAGGCCAGCCAGTGGCCGGCGCGTTCTTCGATCAGGTGCTGCAGGCGCTCCAGCTTGGCCGGTTCGCGCGCGTCGCGGATCATCTCACTCAGTTGCGACTGCATCTTGCGGGTATAGGCCTGGTTGATGGTGTGCCAGGTGGCCAGGTTGAAGTAGTAGCTGGACGGCACATCGGCGCCGCTGCGGAACTGGCTGCCGTAACCAAGCAGTGGCATCACGCTCGACAGGCTGAGATATTTATCGAAATCGGTACCGCCGATATGCACACCGCCGGTGGCGAGGATATCGTCGGCGCGCTCGGTGCGCGCCACGCGATCCGGGCCCAGGCGCACCAGGGTGAAGTCGGACGTACCGCCGCCGATGTCGGCAATCAGGACTAGTTCTTCGCGGTCGATCTGGGATTCATACTCGAACGCGGCGGCAATCGGCTCGAACTGGAAGGCCACGTCACGGAAGCCGACGCTGCGCGCGATGTCGGCCAGGGTGTCCTCGGCCAGTTTATCGGCGGCGGCATCGTCGTCGATGAAGTGCACCGGGCGGCCCATCACCACATGCTCGAACTTGCGGCCGGCGGCGCTCTCGGCGCGGCGCTTCACTTCGCCGATGAATTGCGCCAGCAGCAGGCGGAAAGGCAGCGCGCGGCCACCGACCTCGGTCTGACCGTCGATCAGGCTGGTGCCCAGCAGGCTTTTCAGCGAGCGCATCAGGCGGCCCTCGCAGCCGGCCAAGTATTCGGCCAGGGCGGCGCGGCCGTAGCTGGTGTCCTCGTCCTCGGCGTTGAAGAAGACCACGGAGGGCAATGTCATTTTGCCATCTTCGAGCTCCAGCATGATGGGGTGGCCGGGGCGCACCCATCCTACGGTGGAGTTGGAAGTGCCAAAGTCAATGCCGCACGCGTTAACCATCTTGTTTCGTCCGCTGAGAAAAAGGGGCGGTATTTTACCAGAGAAGACGCGGCTAGCACGCCACAACCAAGCTTTATAAACGCAGGGCAACTATTGCCATGTGGTAAGATTATAGGATATGCGAGCCACCAAGCCACAAACCGCCCTCAACGCCGCCGAGCAAAAGGCCATCATCCTCCAGGAAGGACGCCGCGTCACCTCCTATGATGTGGCGCTGGTCGCGGGCGTGTCGCAATCGGCGGTGTCGCGCTGCTTCAAACCTGGCGCCAGCGTATCGAAATCAACCTACGCGCGCGTAATGAAGGCGGCCGAGGGACTGGAGTACATCCCGAACGCGGCCGCGCGCAGCCTGATTACGCGCCGCAGCAATATTGTGGCGATCGTGGTGTCGCATTCCAGCATGCTGTACAACCCGGCCGCGTTGTCTGAATTATCACAACAGCTTAACCGGCGCGGCAAACGCGCCCTGCTCTTCACCATGCAGCATGAAGGGGAGATCGAGTGCATCCTGAACGACCTGTGGCAGTTCCAGGTGGACGGGGTGGTGGCGGCTTCCAGCGTGACGGCGGCCCATGTGGCGGAATTCAAGCGGCGCCAGGTGCCGCTGGTGGTCTTTAACCGCCATTTGCGCGACCTGGATGTGAACAGCGTGCTGTGCGACCAGCAGGAAGCGGCGCGCGTGGTCGTGAATCGCCTCGCTGCTGCCGGGCATCGGCAGTTGGCCATCATTGGTGGTCCAAGCCAGAATTCCATTGCGCGCGAGCGGCTGCGCGGGGCGCTGGAACGGATTGCGGAGCTCGGGCTGCCGGAGGCGCCGGTGTTTCATGGGCAGTTTGACTACGCCAGCGGCGTGGCCGGTTTGCATGAGCTGATTGCGCGCATCGGTGCGGTGCCAGATGCTGTGATGTGCGCGAATGATGCGATGGCCATGGGCTGCGTGGATGCGGCGCGCCAGCATCTGCATATCGATGTGCCGTCGGGGATGTCGGTGGTGGGGTTTGATGCGGTGGAGGGGTCGAACTGGTTGAGCTATGAGCTGACCACGGTGCGGCAACCTTTGCACAAGATGGCTGTGGCGGCGGCGGATTTGCTGTGCAACCTGATCGAGGCGGACGGCGTGGTGGAGTCCGAGAAGCGGGTGTTTGCGGCGCAGTTTGTTGAGGGCGAGACGGCGTTGCTGGTGGCGCGCAAGGCGGCGCTGGCGGCCTAAAAAACCGGGAAACCGGGAAACCGGAAAACCAGGGTCAGACCCTGAGGGTCTGACCCTGGTTTCCCGGTTTCCTCAGTTAAGCAGCAGCAATCCGCTTGGCGATATAGGCCAGCGACTCCTCCACCTGATCCACCAAAATCAGGCACAGATCCCCATCCTGCAAGCGATCCATGGCGGTATCAATCGCCTTGAACTCACCAGTAATGGTATCGATCTTAGAAGTGCGCGTTGCGCCCTGCAGCCCCTGGCGCAGCAAGCCCACCACTTCGCCATCGGCACGCCCGCGCTGGCAGGCATCCTGATACAGCACCACATCATCAAAGGCCTTGCCCAGAATCTCGGTCTGCTCGCGGATATCCTGGTCACGGCGGTCGCCCGCGCCCGAAATCACCACCGAACGGCGCTTGGCCGGCAAAGCATCCACCGCCTTCACCAACGCCAGCATGGCATCCGGATTGTGGCCATAGTCCGCAATCACGGTCGCACCACGGTATTTGAAGATATTGAAACGCCCCGGCGCATTATGGCTATCGGTGGTAAAGGTCAGCAGGCCACGACGGATCGCATCCCACGAAATACCCGCCGCCCAGGCCGCAGCCACCGCCGCCATGGTGTTCTCCACCTGGAAGCCGATGGTGCCGTTGAAGGTAATCGGCACGTCCGACAGCGCGATACGCTGCTCGTTCTTGCCTTCCACCGCCACCAACTGGCCGTTCTCCACGTACACGGTACGCTTGCCCTGCGCCAGGTGCGTCGCCACCACCGGATGGTAGCGGTCGGCGCCGAAGAAGATAACCTTACCTTTGCACTTGGCCGCCATGGCAGCCACGATCGGGTCGGTGGCGTTCAGCACGGCATAGCCATGCTGGTCCACGTTCATCACGATCACGCGCTTCAGCAC
Source organism: Massilia sp. SR12 (assembly GCA_046523935.1). GTDB lineage: Bacteria > Pseudomonadota > Gammaproteobacteria > Burkholderiales > Burkholderiaceae_D > Rugamonas. Next base: position 1,317,834 of record CP159586.1, read on the forward strand.
CGCCAGGTCTTCCACGGTGGTGATGTAGTTCAGGCCCAGGTGGTCGCCGGCGCCGATATTGGTCACCACGGCGACTTTGCAGCGGTCGTAAGCCAGGCCTTCGCGCAGGATGCCGCCACGGGCGGTCTCGAACACGGCAGCGTCCACGTCCGGATGGTTCAGCACATTACGCGCCGAACGCGGGCCGGAGCAGTCGCCGGAATCGATCTGGCGGCCGTTGACGTACACGCCGTCGGTATTGGTCATGCCCACGCGCAGGCCGGACGCGGCGACCAGGTGCGCGGTCAGGCGCACCGTGGTGGTCTTGCCGTTGGTGCCGGTCACGGCGATCACCGGAATACGGCCATCGTCGCCTTCCGGGAACATGGTGTTGATGATCGCCTCGCCAATCGGGCGACCCTTGCCATAGGATGGCGACAGGTGCATACGCAGGCCGGGCGCGGCATTGACTTCCACCACGCCGCCATTCTGCTCTTCGATCGGACGCAGCACGGAATCGCACACCACGTCGACGCCGCAGATATCCAGCCCGATCATCTGCGCCGCTTCCACCGCGCGCGCCGCCACTTCCGGATGCACGTCGTCGGTCACGTCGCTGGCGGAACCGCCGGTCGACAGGTTGGCGTTATTGCGCAGCACCACGCGCTGGCCGATCGGCGGCACGGAGTCCGCAGCCAGGCCTTGCAGCGCCAGGCGCGCCAGGGCGATATCGTCGAAACGGATCTTGGTCAAGGCGGTGCCGTGGCCGGTGCCGCGACGCGGATCGGCATTGACGATGTCCACCAGCTCGCGCACCGAATGCACGCCATCGCCCACCACATGCGGCGGGTCGCGGCGGGCAGCGGCCACCAGCTTGTTACCAATCACCAGCAAACGGAAATCGTGGCCGGCCAGGAAGCGCTCCACCATGATGTCGTCGCGGAATTCCTTGGCCGCGTTGTAGGCGGCGATGGTTTGTTCGCGGGTGGTGATGTTGACGGTGACGCCCTTACCCTGGTTGCCGTCCTTCGGCTTGACGACGACCGGCAGGCCGATTTCCAGCGCCGCCTTCCAGGCGTCTTCCGCATCTTCGGCGGTACGGCCGGTCGGCACCGGCACGCCGGCGGCGTCCAGCAGTTTCTTGGTCAGTTCCTTGTCCTGCGCGATGGTCTCGGCGATGGCGCTGGTCGAATCCATTTCGGCAGCCTGGATGCGGCGCTGTTTCGAGCCCCAGCCAAAGCTCACCATCGAGCCTTCGGTCATGCGGCGGAACGGGATCTTGCGCGCAATCGCGGCGTGCACGATGGAGCCGGTGGATGGGCCCAGGCGCACGTCCTCGTCCATCTCGTGCAGCTCGTGCAGCGCGGCGGCCAGGTCGAACGGCGTGTCGTCCATGGCGGACTGGCACAGCTTTTCCGCCCATTGCATGGCCAGGCGGCCCACCGATTCCTCGGTGTATTCCACCACGGTCTGGTAAATGCCTTCTTCCAGCGTCTGCGTGGTGCGGCTGAAGGTCACCGGGCAGCCGGCTTCGGCTTGCAGGCCGAGGGCCGCCAGTTCCAGCACGTGCGCCATCGGAATGGTGTCGGCGTGGCCGTCCGGCTGCAACTGCGCCAGGCGCGGGAAACGGGTGCGCAGGCGCACTTCGAAGCCAGGGATTTTGTCGACCGCGCGTTCCTCCGGCGTGCAGGACACGATGGATTCAACAGCGGTGTGGTGGCTCCACAGATTTGGGCCGCGCAGCGCGCGGGTGCGAATAACTTCCATTCCTCGTAATCCCGTTTAGTTTTTCTTGGTGTTCCACTCGAAGGTACGCAGCGCCGCGCCGATCAGGTCCGGCGACAGGCCCATGGCCCAGCCGGCGCCAATCGCCGCCAACACGGCTTCCTTGCGATCCTCTTCGCTCGCCGGCAGGCAGGACGGAGGCAGCACGGCCAGCTCGTCGCGGCCGGCGGCCATGACGAAGCCGCCTTCGCGCAGGAAGACAGCGCGGCCGCCATCCTGGCGGTGCGAGTCGAGCGCCGGCACATGCTCGTCCAGGCCGTAGAAGATCACGTCGCCGTCGCACAGTTCCGCCATTTCAGCCACTTGTGCGTCGGATGCATTCAGCACCGCCGCGCCTTCCGGCAGCACCACGTCGACCTGGGTGCGCAGCACGCCGAACATCTGCTCCGGCTGGTTGATATAGAACTCGCCCAGCTCCTCGTGGCCGCCGGCATCGGTCACCACGCCCACGGTGCACTTGTCGTAGGAGAAGCCTTCGCTCAGGATCATGCGGTTGGAGTTGGCGAACACCGCCGCCTCCACATTCTTGTTAATCAGCAGGCGCTGGCCTGATTCCCACTCGGTCAGCGGGCCGCGCGCCACCGGGCGGCCATTCAGGTACACGCCCTGTTCGGTCGCGGTGCCGACATAGCGGCCGCCCATTTGCAGCAGCCAGCCGATCAGGCGCGCGATCAGCGCATTCTGGCGCGAGCCGGCCACGCCCACGATCGGGATGCGGCCGTCTTCCTCATCCGCGAACAACTGGTCGGCAATCGCGTGGCCCACCGGGCGCGCAACGCCGCCGGCAGCGGGCTTCAGGTGGGCCAGCAGGCCCGGGCTCGCGTTCACTTCGATGATCGCGCCACCCTGCTCTTCCAGCGGCTTGGAGATATCGGCCGCCACCAGGTCGATGCCGGCGATGTCGAGGCCGATGGTGCGCGCCGCCAGTGCCGCCATTTCAGCGACCGCCGGGTGCACCAGGTCGGTCACGTCGTTGGCGACGTTGCCGTTCACCTGGATCAGCACTTTGCGGCCGGCGTCCACCACGGAATCCGGGGTCAGGCCCTGGCGTTTCAGGTCCAGCAGCACTTCTTCCGATTTTTTCGGTTCAACGATATTCAGCGGGAATTCTTCGGTAGTGCCACGGCGCGGATCGGTATTGATCTGCGTGTCGACCAGTTCCTGCACCGACGATTTACCGTCGCCGGTCACCCACAGCGACTCGCCCATGGAAGCGGCCACCATGCGGCGGCCAACCACCAGCAGGCGGTGCTCGTTACCGACGATGAATTTTTCGACGATGACGCTCTTGCTGCCGCCGCGTACCACGGCGATATCGTAAGCCGCCTTGACGTCGGTCTCGGTCATCAGGTTCAGCGACACGCCACGGCCATGGTTGCCGTCGTATGGCTTGACCGCCACCGGCAGGCCGATGTCCTGCGCCTCTTCCCACGCTTCGTCGGCGCTCTTGACCAGGGTGCCCTCGGGCACCGGCACGCCAACCGACTTCAACATGTCCTTGGTCATGTCCTTGTCGGAGGCGATGCCTTCGGCGATGGCGGAGGTGTTGTCGGTTTCGGCCGTCCAGATGCGGCGCTGGCGCGCGCCGTGGCCCAGTTGCACCAGGTTGCCGTCGGTCAGGCGGATATGCGGGATCTTACGGTCGGTCGCCGCGTCCACGATGGATGCGGTCGAAGGACCCAGGCACAGCGACTCGACCATCGAGGTCAGTTTTTCAACGGTGGCGGCCAGGTCGTAAGGCTTGTCTTCGATGGCGGCCATCATCAGGTCCTTGCCGGCGGCCAGTGCGGCGCGGCCAACCTGTTCCTGGCGGGTGCGGAACGCCATCTTGTAGATGCCGCTGCCTTCTGCGGTCTGGCGCGTCTTGCCGAAGCCGGTACGCATGCCGGACAGGTTCTGCAGTTCGAGGACGACGTGTTCCAGGACGTGGCCGGCATAGGTGCCGTCGCGCAGGCGTTCGAGGAAGCCGCCGCGTTCACCGACGCCGCAGCGATGCTCGATCAGGCCTGGCAGGAAAGCGATCAGGCGCTCGTAAAATCCGGGGAGTTTGTTGGAAGGGTAGTTTTCAAGCTCGCCGATATCCAGCCAAGCCTCGATCACCGGGCGATAGGTCCAGATGTTCGGTCCGCGCAGGTGTGTTACACGGAGAAACTCAATATCTTTCTTTTTTGTCATTTTTAGCTCTTGTACCTCTTGCGGTATACTCCGCCCGTCCTTCTATTTTCCCACTGTTTCGCAATTCTTGCCACTTGGCAAAGAGTGCCCGGAGTCTGAATCACAATGATAACAAACCAACTTTCCTCTGAGCTGAGCCTGACAGAACTGCCCGACAGGTGGCGCACAGAGATTCCAGCGCTGCTAGCACCTGACGAAAACGTTCTCGGCGCGCTGGAGGTTGACCTCGACTCCCGACTGCACTTCAACAAAGGCCTGGTCGTTATCACAGAGCGCCGCATTATGGCACGCGCCCCCGGGGAAAAGGTATGGCAAGACTGGGCTTATCGTCGTGGGATGGTTCTAAAGCTGCACGACCACGCCGGCGTCGGCCACCTGGAACTGATGGACGACACGCAGCGCCTGGCCGCATGGCGCTTCACTTTGGGCCAGAACCTGCTCGCCATCCGCCTGCAGGAAAATTTCGTGCGCCTGCACGAAGCGCATGTGGACGGAAAACCACTACAGCAAGTCGATCAGAATTCCTGCCCCACTTGTAAGGCCCCGCTGGAGGCCGACCAGGAAGAATGCCCGGTGTGCACCAAGGTAGTCCACACCCCGCCATCCACCTGGACCCTGTTCCGCCTGTGGCGCTTTGCCCGCCCCTACCAATGGCAACTGCTGCTTGGCTTTACGATGATGCTGCTGTCCACCGGCGCGCACCTGATCCCGCCGTACATCATCATGCCGCTGACCGACAATGTGCTGATCCCTTACCAGAACGGCAAGCCGGTCGAACACGAGCTGGTGGTCCAGTACATGGCCGCCCTGACCGGCGCCGCCGTGTTGGCGTGGATCTTTGGCTGGGCCAAGACCTATATCCTGGCACTGGTCTCGGAGCGCATCGGCGCCGACCTGCGCACCACCACCTATGAACACTTGCTGCGCATGTCGCTCGAATACTTCGGCGGCAAGCGCACCGGCGACCTGATGTCGCGCATCGGCTCCGAATCCGACCGCATCTGCGTCTTCCTCTCGCTGCACTTGCTGGACTTCGCGTCCGACGTGCTGATGATCGTGATGACGGGCCTGATCCTGTTCACGATCGACCCATGGCTGGCCCTTGCGACCTTGCTGCCGCTGCCCTTCATCGCCTGGATGATCCACCTTGTGCGCGACAAGCTGCGCACCGGCTTTGAGAAGATCGACCGCGTATGGGGCGAAGTCACCAACGTGCTGGCCGACACCATTCCCGGCATCCGCGTGGTGAAAGCTTTTGCGCAGGAGACGCGCGAAGCGACCCGCTTCCGCACCGCCAACAAACACAACCTGGCCGTCAACGACAAGCTGAATAAGGTGTGGTCGCTGTTCTCGCCGACCGTGTCCTTCCTGACCGAGCTGGGTATCCTGGTGATTTACGTGTTTGGCATCTGGATGATTTCCAAGCACAACATCACCGTCGGCGTGCTGAGTTCGTTTGTGCTGTACGCCAACCGCTTCTACGGCAAGCTCGATTCCATGAGCCGCATCGTCTCGGTGACGCAGAAATCCGCCTCCGCCGCCAAGCGTATCTTCGACATCCTCGACCACGTCTCCAGCGTACCGGACCCGGTGCAGCCGGTGAAGGTCGACAAAGTCAAAGGCGACATCACCCTGCGCGAAGTCGGCTTCCGCTACGGTAACCGCGCGGTGAACCGGGGCGTGAACCTGGAAATCAAAGCCGGTGAAATGATCGGCCTGGTGGGCCACTCCGGCTCCGGCAAATCCACCCTGGTCAACCTGATTTGCCGCTTCTACGACGTGGCCGAAGGCGCCATCCTGCTCGATGGGCAGGACATCCGCAACTTCGCCGTGTCCGACTACCGCCGCAATATCGGCCTGGTGCTGCAGGAGCCGTTCCTGTTCTTCGGCACCATCGCCGAGAACATCGCCTACGGCAAGCCGGATGCATCGCGCGAAGAAATCATGAAAGCCGCCCGCGCCGCGCACGCCCACGACTTCATCCTGCGCCTGCCACAAGGCTACGACTCCATGGTAGGCGAACGCGGCCAGGGCCTGTCCGGCGGCGAACGCCAGCGCATCTCGATTGCACGCGCCCTGCTGATCGACCCGCGCATCCTGATCCTGGACGAAGCGACCGCCTCGGTCGACTCCGAAACCGAAAAAGAAATCCAGAAAGCGCTCGACAACCTGGTGGCCGGCCGCACCACGATCGCCATTGCGCACCGCCTGTCCACGCTGCAGCGCGCCGATCGCCTGGTGGTGATGGATCGCGGCAAGGTGGTGGAAGAAGGCCCGCACGACGAGCTGATGGCCAAGGAAGGCGCTTACTACCGCCTGTACCGGGCGCAAGCGCGTAACGTCGACACCGACCTGGATGACAAAGCAAAGAGCCGCGAAGATGACAACTAATTTCAATTTGAGCCGCGACAGCTTCGGCAAACTGAACCTGATCGACGCCAATGGCGTGCTGCACCAAGGCGTATCGCCGGTGCGCGCCTTCCCCATCCAGGCCCCGGAAGAAGGCCTGTCGCTGGTCAACAGCGATGGCAAGGAAGTGGCATGGCTCGACAAGATTTCCGACCTCTCGCCCGAAATGGCCGACGTGGTGCGCGAAGAGCTGGCCGGCCGCGAATTCATGCCGGAAGTGAAACGGATTATCGACGTGGGCAGCTACGCCTGCCCCTCCACCTGGACGGTGGAAACCGACCGCGGCGATACCAGCTTCGTGCTGCGCGGCGAAGAAGACATCCGCCGCATCGGCAGCGTGTCCCTGCTGGTTTCCGACAGCCACGGCATCCACTTCCTGATCCGCGACCAGTACGCGCTGGACAAGCACAGCAAGAAGATCCTCGACCGCTTCATGTAAGGGCAGCCGGGAAATTGACCTGGATCATGGGCGCCGAATATTTCCACGCGGCACAATATCTCCATTATCAATCTGGAGATGCGCATGGATTCCATTGTTTTCGGCCCCGACCTGGCACTCGGCATCCCTGTGATGGACCAGTCGCACCGCATCATCTTCGCCTTGTTGGAGTCGATGCAGTCCCTGCCGCGCCCGGCGTTTGACGAGGCTTGCCAAGCGCTAACGGCAGAATTCGCGGAGGACCTGGCCGAAGAAAACCGGCTCATGTCCGCCATCGCCTACCCCTTGCGCGAAACGCATCGCGCGGCCCATGCCGCCTTGCTGGCATCGCTGGACCAGGCCCTGGGCCTGCTCGCAGCAGGCGACGAGTCCGGCGCGCGTGACATCATGCGCTCCCTGCCGGATTCGATCGAGGCCCATATCAATACCATGGACCTGGCGCTGGCCGTCGCCGCCAGCCACCTGAAATAAAAAAGGGGCAGCCGAAGCTGCCCCATACACCCCCTACAGGTGAGAAACTTGTAATTCGCTCAGGCGACGGCCAACTCTTGCGCCATGCCGCCGGAAGACAAGGCCTCCAGCTTGGAGCGGTCCAGGATGCGCAGGTCGCGGTTTTGCAGCACGATCGAGCCGTCCAGGCGCAAGCGTGCCAACTGGCGGCTGACGCTTTCCACGGTCAGGCCAAGGTAGCCGCCAATATCTTCACGCGACATGCGCAGTTGGAAATTGGTCGAGGAGTAGCCGCGCTGGGCGTAGCGGCCAGCCAGGTTCAGCAGGAACATGGCCAGGCGCTGTTCAGCACGCATATGGCTCAGGAACAGCATCACCGATTGCTCGCGCTGGATTTCGCGGCTCATGGTGCGGTGGAATTGCTGCAGCAAGCCTGGGATCTGCATCACCAGTTCTTGCAGGCGCGAGAACGGGATCTCACAGACTTCGCTGTCTTCCAGCGCCACCGCATTACAGGAGTGCTGGCCGGCGCCAATCGCTTCCATGCCGAGCAGGTCGCCGGCCATGTGGAAGCCGCCGATGGTCTGTTCGCCGCGCTGGTTCACCTGCACGGTCTTGAAATGGCCGAAACGCACCGCGTACAGGCTGTGGAAGCTGTCACCGGTCTGGTACAGCGGCTCGTCGCGGGAGATGCGGCGACGGCGCGAAATGATCTGGTCCAGGCGCGCTACGTCATCTTCAGCCAGGCCCTGCGGCAGGCACAGACGGTTAAAGCTGCACATCGAACATTTAGCGGCGACTGCCGCGCAATTTTTGGTGCCACTTGCAGGGGTGATTGGGATAACCGGGCTCATGATTGTGCTCCTTGTTTTGATGGAGTCAGTATCGCGCCCGGCATCATTTCCCGGTATCAAGCTTCCTGTGTAGTTGCTGTAGTGGTTCCCCTACAGCGGGTTCAGATAAGTCCGTGCTCGAGTGCGTAACGGGTTAGCTCAGCATTGCTGGACATGCCCATCTTCTCCAGGATTCGGCTGCGATAAGTTGTCACTGTGTTAGGACTCAGGTGTAGTTTCTCCCCGATCTGCACCAGCGGCTCGCCCTGGGCGATCAGCTTGAAAACTTCCAGTTCGCGGTTGGACAGCTCTTCATGGTCGCCGCTCGGCCCGCCACCCACCAATGTTGCTAATTTCTCAATCAAAGCAGGGCTCACGTGCTTGCCGCCCGCCGCCGCCTTGCGCACCGCTTCGATCAGGGTGGGCGTCGGCGCGTCCTTGGTCAGGTAGCCGGAGGCGCCCAACTTCAGCGCGCGCACCGCATAAATCTCTTCCGAATAGGTGCTCAGCACCAGCACGGCCATGCGCGGGTATTCGCTGCGCAGGGTTTTCAGCAGGTCCAGGCCATTCTTGCCCGGCATTTTGATATCCACCAGGGCCACGTCGAAACTGCGTTCGGCCACGCGCGCCATGGCTTCCACGGCGTTGCCGGCTTCGCCTTCCACGCTGATGTCGGTCGCGGTGCCCAGCATCAGGCGCACGCCATTGCGCGCGATGGCGTGGTCGTCGACCAGCAGTACGGTGATCTTGTCACCCATTCTTATCCTCCAATGGCAGGCGCAGTTGCAGGGTGGTGCCCTGCCCGGCCTTGCCGCTGATTGTCAGTTCGCCGGCAAAGCGGCGCGTGCGTTCGTGCATGCCGAACAGGCCCCAGGATTCGCGGTCGGACAGGCCGGCGCTTTCAATCCCCTTGCCATCGTCCTCCACCCGCAGCACCACGTTCTCGCCATCGGTATCGACCTGCACCCGGGCCTCGCTGGCCTCGGCGTGGCGCACCACGTTGGTCAGGGCTTCCTGCGCCACGCGGAACAGCATGGTGCTGCGCTCGGCGTCCAGTTCCAGCGCCGCCGCACCGGGGGTGATATTGCAGATACAGCGCAAGCCGCTGCGCTGGGCCACTTGTTCGGAATACCATTCCAGCGCGGGCCAGATGCCCAGTTGGTCCAGCACACTGGGACGCAGGTCCGTAATCACGCGGCGCACCGTCTCGATTGCGTCCTGCGCCAGCTTGGCCGCATCCTTCAGCAAGGGGTCGGACTGCTCGCCGCCACGCTCAATGGCGACCGAAATATAGGCTTTGATACCGGTCAGCAGGCCGCCCAGCTCGTCGTGTACCTCTTGCGCGATACGGGTGCGTTCGTGTTCTTTCAGCTTTTCCTGATAGGCGGCCAGCTCGCGCAGCTCTTTCTGCGACTGGCGCAGCACGCGTTCGGCTTGCAGCTTTTCTTCGATCAGGCGCTGCTCGCGCAGCAGGCGGTCAATGGCGCCGGCCAGGAAATCGAGGTAGCGGCCGTCGCTGTCCTTCACCAGGTAGTCGCGCGCCCCGCGGCGCATGGCTTCCGCCGCCACGGTGGCGCTGTCAGCGCCGGTCAGCATCATCACCGGGATGGTGGGCTGCGGCTCGCCCTGGTCGGCCGCCAGGCGCGCCAGGAATTCCAGGCCGGTCACGTCCGGCAGGTGGTAGTCGAGCAGGATGCAGTCCGGCTTTTCGCGCAGGGCGATGTCAAGGCCGTCCTGGCCGCTCTCCGCCTCCAGCAGTTCGCAATCAAAGCCCGGCGCTTGCGCGAAGGCGCGGCGGCAGGCGATGCGGTCAACGATATCGTCTTCGACGATCAGGACGCGCACCGGATTGCCGGACAAATTGCTCATGGCAGCTCGCTGATGGTCCAGTACAGGTTAATCGAGCGCACCACTTCCACGAACTGGCGGTAATCCACCGGTTTGGCCATGTAGCCGGCCACGCCCAGGTCGAAGCTGCGCATCTTGTCTTGCTGTTCTTCCGAGGTGGTGAGCACGATCACGGGAATCCGGCGCAGCGTCGGGTCTTGTTTGATGTTTTGCAGGAATTCGATGCCGTTCATGATCGGCATATTCAGGTCCAACAGGATGATGCATGGCTGTTCGCTGTCTGGCTCGCGCAGGTACTCCAGCGCGGCTTCGCCGTTTTCCGTGGCCACCACGCGGTTGCCGACATGGACCTCCTTCAAGGCGCGCAGAATGGTCATGACATCGACCTGGTCATCTTCGACCAGCAGGATTGGCTTGCTCGTGTTGTTCATTTTTTCTCTCTTTTCTTCGGCAGGGTGAAGTAGAAGATGGTGCCTTTGCCCAGCTCGGACTCAAGCCACACCCTGCCCTGGTACATTTCTACAATCTTTTTCACCAGCGCCAGGCCTACCCCGGTGCTCTCCACGCGGTCGCGCGGGGCCAGGGTCTGGAACAGCTGGAATATGCGCTCAAAATGGCGCTCGGCGATGCCGGGGCCGTTGTCGCGCACATGGAAACGCCAGTGGCTGTCGTCGTCGCTCCAACCAACTTCGATCTCGCCCTGTGGTTTATCCATATATTTCACCGCGTTCGACACCAGGTTGTGGAACAACTGCTGGATGCGGGTCGGTTCGCCGGTGACGGTCGGCATGCCGGACATGACGCTGACCTTGATATGGGCCGGCGGCGCCAGCAAGTCCACCACCTCGGCCACCAATTGGTCCAGCTTGACCGGCACCACGGCTTCCTTGATGCGGCCCACGCGCGAGTATTGCAAGATACCGTCGATCAGCGCGCCCATGCGGTGCACGCGGTTGATCAGCAGGCGCATATGCTCCTTGCCTTCATCATTGAATTTGTCGGCGTAGTCATGCGCCAGCCAGTCGGCCAGCGAGCCGATGCCGCGCAGCGGCGCTTTCAGGTCGTGCGACACGACGTAGGCGAAATTGGTCAGTTCTTCATTGGCGCTGGTCAGCTCCTGCAACAGTTGCTGCGCTTTTTCCTCGGCGGATTTGCGTTCGGTGATGTCGCGTACCAGGCCGGTGAACATGCGGCGCCCGTTCAGCCACATTTCGGTAACCGCCAGGTCCATCGGGAAGATGCTGCCGTCTTGGCGCTGGCCCTGCACTTCGCGGCCTTTGCCGATGATGCGCTTCTCGCCGGTACTCATATAGTGGTGCAGGTAGCCGTCGTGCGCCTCGCGGTGGGGCGCCGGCATCAGCATCGAGACGTTGCGGCCCTGGACGTTGGCCTCGGCGTAGCCAAACATGCCCTCGGCGGCGGGGTTCATGCGCTCGATGATGCCTTTTTCATCGATGGTGATGATAGCGTCCACCACGGTTTCGAAGATGGCGCGCATGCGCGCTTCGCTTTCCTGCAGCGCGTGTTCGGCCTGTTTGCGGGCGCTGATGTCGTGGATGGTGGCCATCACCATCGGCTGCATTTCCTTATCCTGCAGCGGCGACAAGCTCACTTCAACCGGGAATTCGGTACCGTCCTTGCGCCTGCCCTGCAACTCGAAGCCGGCGCCCATGGCGCGCGGGTGCGGACTCTCGAAGTAGCTGCCGCGCAGGCCGACATGGCCGTGGCGGAAGCGCTCGGGGATCAGGCTTTCCAGTGTTTGGCCTTGCAACTCGCCGGGGCCGTAGCCGAACAGGGTTTCCAGCGCCGGGTTCAACAGCAAAAGCTGCCCTTCCCGGTCGATGATCAGCATGGCATCGGTGGCCGATGCCAACAGCCACTGCAGGCTGCGTTCCGCAATCGTTGAATGAGTCAAAGCCGGGTCCTGGTGAATGTCAAATCCTGTCATCCTATGATTGTAGCGTCTCAGGCGGCAAGCAGCCAAACGTCTGGCGAAAAGAATATGTCATTCAAACTTGACTTAGGTCAAGCGGGACTGGTGACGCGGCACAAGATGGCCGTTACAGTTTCATCAAAAGTGGAGACTAGCCATGCTACCTGAAGAAATTGACCGTTGGGCCACAGTCCTGCGCCAACGGCGCGAGGTGCTGGCGGGCCGCGATATCGCGGAGATCGCGGCGATCGATGCCGCGCTCGATCGTTTGCAGGGGGGGAATTTTGGACAATGCCTGCGCTGCGGATTGGCGATCTCCGCCGGCCGTTTACAGGCCCAGCCCAGCGCCGCGACTTGCCTGGCTTGCCAGGAGCTGGCCGAACACCAGCGCGCGTTTGTGTCCTTTTCGGTGATTTAGCGCCATTTACCCCGGTACGGTTTGCAAGCCGGGCCCTTCTTTTCCGCGCCATGACAGATGTGGCGGCGGCATTCCACCGCACCAGGTTCGCCAGGCAGCGGACAGCGTTTGAACACTCCCCAGTACAGTGCCTTTTCGCCGGCCGCCTGGCTGCGGTAAGTACGCGGCTTGGCGGCCTTTTTGCCGGCCTGCACCGCGTAGCGCGTCGCCTTGCTGGCGCTGCCTGGCCGCTTTGCCTTCACCCGCTTATCTCCCGGCACCCGGTCCAACCGCGCTTTGGGCGCGGTCGGCGCACCCATTGCCAAAGGGGGGGGCGTGCTGGCCTCCTTGCCTGTCTGCGCTGGCGGTGCCGGCAGCGCGGGTGTCGCGGGTGTCGCGGCGGGGAGCGTTACGGCTGGCGCTGCGGCGGGCGCAGCGCTGGCGGAGCTCTCGGCGGGTACCGATGGCGGCGCAACCAGCGTAGCGACGGCGGCCATATCCCGTTCAAGCCCGATACGCTGCGCCACCAGCACAGCGCCACCGGCCAGGCTGGCCAGCAGTGCGCCGCACCCCATCCAGAAAAGGGGGACACGCCAAGCCCCTAGCGGCGGCATGGCGACGGGCGGCGCGGCGGGCGCCGGCGGGCGTTCTGGCTCCTCAGTCATGTCCCGACGATAGCAACAAATCCGCCATTCCGGCGCATGCTAAGATAATTACTCGATTGCAAATGGGACCCAACCCGTATGAAAGGCTTCCGAGGCTTCTTCCGCGATCTAGGACTCCAGCGCAAGCTCTTGCTGGTGTCCGTCTTCACGACAATCGCGGCGATGCTGGTAGCCCTGCTGGCCTTGGCCAGCTACGACTTGCTGGTGGCCCGCCCCAGCCTGGTGCAAGACCTGGCCGGGCGCAGTGAGCTCCTGGCCCTGAACCTGGACGCCGACCTGAACTTCGCCGACCGCAATGGTGCCACCCGCAAGCTGGACGCCCTGCGCAGCAGCCCCGAAATCGCGCGCGCCTGCCTGTTCACTGCCGACAAACGGCTGTTCGCCTTCTTCAACCGCAATGCCACCGGCAGCGCATGCAACTGGCCGCGCGCACTGGAAGGCCCCGGCCACCGCTTCGACGGCAACCTGCTGTCGATGCTCTCTCCCGTCAGGTTTGAGCGCGAAGTGGTCGGCTTCCTCGCCATCGACTACGAGCTCGCCTCCACCTTCGAGCGCCTGCGCCAATACGGCCTGGTGCTGGGTGTCGTGTTCCTCACCCTTTTTTCCGGCGGCATCCTGTACGCAGCCGGCATGCGGCGCCTGGTCACGCAACCCCTGCTCGCGCTCTCCGCCGTGGCCGACCAGGTCACGCGCGAACAACGCTACGACCTGCGCTCGCCGGTCTCCAGCGAGGACGAAGTGGGCCGCCTGGCAGCGGCCTTCAACGCCATGCTGACCACCGTCGCCGCGCGCGACGCCGCCCTGCGCCGCAGCCAGGCGCTGCTCAATAACATCGTGGAAAAATCCTCCGCCGTCATCTATGTCAAAGACCTGGACGGGCGTTACCTGATGGTCAACCACAGCTTCCGCATGATCCTGCCCCAGGGCGCGGCGGAGCCGTTGGGGAACACCGACGAAGCTCTGTTCAGCGCGCAGGCGGCGCACACAATGCGCCAGAGCGACCGCGCCGTACTGGCCAGCGGACGCGCCTCCAGCCATGAGGAGACCGCGCCCGGCATGGCGGGCGGCGCGCGCACCTATATCTCCGAGAAGTTCCCCCTGATCGACGAATTTGGCCACATCTGGGCCTTGGGCGGGGTCTCCACCGACATCACCGACCGCAAACGCGGCGAACTCGAACTGGAGGAGCTGATCAACGTCCGTACCCGCCAGATCGCCGACACCAACCGCGAGCTGGCCGACTCCCTCGGCACCTTGCAACGCGCCCAGGACGAACTGGTGCGCAGCGAAAAGCTGGCCGCCCTCGGCTCCCTGGTGGCCGGCGTGGCCCACGAACTGAATACCCCGATCGGCAACAGCCTGCTGGCAGTGAGCACCCTGCTGGATCAGAGCACCGCGTTCGCCGCCATGGTGGAAAGCGGCGTTAAGCGCTCCGAGTTGAACGCCTACGTCGCCGATGTCAACAACGGTAGCCAGATCGTCCTGCGCAACCTGCACCGTGCGGTGGACCTGGTGGCCAGCTTCAAACAGGTCGCCGTCGACCGCGCCACTTCGCAATGCCGCGAGTTCCAGCTGGACGAACTGGTCGCCGAAATCCTGCTGGTCTTGATGCCCACTTTTAAGAAATCCGGCGTGCGCGTCAGCCATGACATCGCGCCAGGCATCATGATGGCCAGCTACCCCGGCCCGTTCGGCCAGGTCCTGATCAACCTGGTGAACAATGGCCTGATCCACGCCTTCGAGGGGCAAGACAACGGCGAAATCCGCATCACCGCCCTGCCCGGCCGTGACACCATCGCGATAACGGTACGTGACAACGGCGTTGGCATCGCTCCGGAAAACATGGGCAAGATCTACGACCCATTCTTCACCACCAAATTGGGGCGCGGCGGCTCCGGCCTGGGCCTGAATATCGTCTACAACATCGTGTACGGCGTGCTGGGCGGACGCATCGACGTAAAAAGCGCCATCGGAGAGGGTACCAGCTTCATCCTGACCTTGCCGGTCAGGGTTTAGTGCCGTTCCAGCTTGCCCCTGCCCTGGCGGGTCCTGCGGGATAGGGTGGCGATGGCGATGGCGCGCCAATAAGGTAATTTCCTCTAATACAACGACTTTTCTCTGCAATAAATAAATGCTAGTCTGTTGATTTGTAAAAAATACATCGGAGTTGCAATGATTGTCGGGATCGACCTTGGCACGACTAATAGCTTGCTTGCGGTTTGGCAGAACGGGGAACCGCGCTTAATCCCCAACAGCCTGGGCGAGTTCCTGACGCCGTCCTGTGTCAGCGTCGACGAAGACGGTTCGATCCTGATCGGCAAAGCGGCCCGCGAGCGCCTGCAGACCCACCCCACCCAGAGCGCCGCCGTGTTCAAGCGCCATATGGGCAGCAATATGCAGTTCAACCTCGGTGGCCGCAATTTCCGCGCCGAGGAGCTGTCGGCACTGATCCTGCGCGCACTGAAAGAGGATGCGGAAGCCGCCCTGGGCCAACCGATCGCGGAAGCCATCATCACCGTGCCGGCCTATTTCTCGGACGCCCAGCGTAAAGCCACCCGCGCCGCCGGCCAACTGGCCGGACTCAAAGTGGAGCGCCTGCTGAACGAGCCGACCGCCGCCGCCCTGGCCTACGGCATCCACCAGCGCGACAAGGAAACCCAGTTCCTGGTGTTCGACCTTGGCGGCGGCACCTTCGACGTTTCGGTACTGGACCTGTTCGAGGGCGTGATGGAGGTGCGCGCCTCGGCCGGTGACAACTTCCTGGGCGGCGAAGATTTCGTCAATCTCTTGATCGATGAATTCTTCAAGCAGGCGTCCATCCCGCTCGAACTGAAAAACGACGGCCGTTTCATGCAAAGCCTGGTGGCGCAAGTCGAACAGGCCAAACGCCAACTCAGCGAAGCTGCCGAAGCCACGCTGCAGACACACCATGCCGGCATCAGCTATTCCATGCCGTTAAACGAAGCGGCGCTGGAACGCATCTCCGCGCCGCTGCTGGCACGCCTGCGCTCCCCTGTCGAACGCGCCCTGCGCGACGCCAACCTGCATACCGCCAACCTGGACAACATTGTGCTGGCCGGCGGCGCCACGCGCATGCCGATCGTGCGCCGCATGGTGGCGCGCATGTTTGGCCGCTTCCCGTCCTGCGACATCAACCCGGACGAAGTGGTGGCCCTCGGCGCTGCCGTGCAGGCCGGCCTGAAGATGAACGACGCCGCGCTGGATGAAATCGTCATGACGGACGTGGCGCCCTATTCCCTGGGCGTTGAAGTGTCGATGCACCTTGGCCGCGACCAGTTCTCCTACGGCCACTTCGACCCCATCATCGAACGCAATACGGTGGTCCCGGTGAGCAAGGTAAAAAGCTACTACCCGAACAGCGAAAAGCAGAATGCCTTGCGCATCAACGTCTTCCAGGGCGAAGCGCGCATGGTGCGCGACAATATCTCCCTTGGCTCGATTGAAATACCGATCTCCCAGGTGGCAGGCCAGGATAACGGCGTGGACGTGCGCTTCACCTACGACGCCAACGGCCTGCTGCAGGTGGAGGCGACCGTCACGCTGACCAAGAAGACCCACTCGCTGGTCATCGAAGGCAATCCCGGCGTCCTCACCCCGGAGGAAATCACACAGCGCTTCGCCGCGCTCTCCGAACTCAAGATCCACCCGCGCGAGCGCATCGAATTCCGCACCATGCTGGCACGTGGCGAGCGCCTGTACCAGCAACTGCGCGGCGAAGCCCGCGAAGAGCTGGGTCGCCAGTTGATGCAATTCGAACGCGCGCTGGAAGCGCAGGATGACCGCACCTCGCGCCAGGCCTCACGCACATTCCAGGAAGTGCTTGAATACTTCGAGCACCAGAGCTTCCTCAATCTCGACGAGTAAGGAATCGGTGTCTGACCTTGACCACGCGCTTGCGCTCCTGGGTGTCGAAGCCAATGCCGACCTGAGGGAGATCCGCCGCGCCTACGCACGTGAGCTCAAACTGATCGACCAGGAAGCCAATCCCGCAGCTTTCCAGCGCCTGCGTGAAGCATATGAGCTGGCGCTCGGACAGTCAGCGCATTCCAGCGCGTGCGAAACAGTCACCGCCAACCCGCCCGAAGCCGAAGCCAGGGAAGCTTTTGAGTGGATCGTGGCGGCGGTGACGGTGGTCGCCAATGGCCGCCGCCTAGCGGATGAAACGATCTGGGTGGAAGCGCTGCGCGCGCAACTGGCCGAACAGCATCCGCTCAGTATCGATGGCGCCTGGCACCTGGAAACGGCCATCGGTCACTTGTTGGCACGCGGCTGGAAACCCGGCCACGAGGCACTGCTCATCGCCGCCACCGATCATTTTGGCTGGGATGAGAAAGACACCTGGCCGAACTGGCACCTGGCCGAGGCCTGGTTCGAACGCTTTATCCTGCACCGCCAAAGCGAGCTACTGCGCGGGCCGATCCTGCGCGTGATTCGCGACCTGCGCCAGGAGCATGACCCGGATATGGGTCGCCTGCGGCGCGACCACGGCTACCTTGAGCACTTCGCGCGTTACTACGCCCACCTGGCGCCGGTGATCGTGGACCAGCAGCGGCTACTGCGCTGGCAGGAAATGGCCTTGCCCCTTGGAGCTGCTCCCAACGTTTCATGGGTGCCGCCACGCGGTGAGGATGACGAGTCGGCCGTATCCACCATCCTGCGCCTGCTGCTCGCCCTGATCGTCTTCCTCACCTGGATCTCCCTTTACAGCCTACCGTCCAAATCATAATGCGTGACAGTTTTCCATTTCTCATCCGCCTTGGCCTGCGTCCCGATGTTGACGCCAAGGATATCCGCCGCGCCTATTCGCGCGAACTGAAAAAGATCGACCAGGAGGCCGATCCGACCGGTTTCCAGGAGCTGCGCGAAGCGTATGAAACTGCGCTGAACTGGCACGCCCACATGCAGTTCGAAGCGGCGCAGCAGGCTGCGCAAGACACACCGTCCGAACCGCTGCCGGAGCAGGCACCCGTAGCCGCGCCGCCCCCGGTCCCCGATCCGGCCCTAGTCATGGAGCAGGAAGACCCGTATCAACTCGCCGACCAGGCCTTCGAGAAACTCCTCGCCAGCACAGGAATGCTGGTGCAACGTAACGACTCGCGCAACCGCGCGCTCTGGAAAGCCGTGCTCCAGCGCAGCCTG
This sequence comes from Massilia sp. SR12, assembly GCA_046523935.1. Classification (GTDB taxonomy): domain Bacteria; phylum Pseudomonadota; class Gammaproteobacteria; order Burkholderiales; family Burkholderiaceae_D; genus Rugamonas. The sequence goes on from CP159586.1 coordinate 1,335,907, forward strand.
GACGACGACCGCCTGCTCAACCTGACCGCGCGCGCAATTTTCGAAGCCCGCATCATCCAGCTGCTCGCCTCCGGCTGGAAACCCGGGCACGAGACCCTGTTCGTGGTTGCGAACGACATTTTCGAATGGGAACGCGACCGCAACCGCATCCTGCAGTTTGGCGAAGCCGGCGGCATGGTGAACCGCGCTATCGATGAATGGAAGGTCTACGAATCGCTGCCACCGGGCACCGTATCCACGTTCAAGCAACTGATCAACTTCATCCGCACCACGCCCGACCCGTCGAACGCGGGGCGCAACGACCTGATGTTGTTCCACCAGATGGCGAGCCGCTTTTACACCTGGCTGGCCGTCATCATCGACCGCCAGATCCTGGAGGCCTGGGGCCACGCCGCCAACACCGAAGTGGAGCGCAACGGCCCCGGCACGGCCGTCCCAATGGAACGCTCGGAGCCGGAATGGCAACCGGAGCCGGAAGCCAAATCCGACTGGGCCCGCCCCGGCTTGCTGTGGCCCCTATTCCTTGTCATTGTGTTCGTGGTGCGAAGCTGCTTTAGCACTGTCGATGAAGACACGCAAGCCAAGCGCTTCGCCCGCACCACGCAGGCGGCCCCGCAATACAACAGCGCCCAGGGCGAAAATCCGCCAAGCAAGGAGCACATCGAGCGAATCCGCGCCAGCATCAAATACCAATGGCCCGCCAATGCAGCCGCCGGCAAGTACGCTGTCGAATACGAGGTCTATATCGATAGCGGAGGCAATTTCCTGGGAACGCAACTCGTCACATCCTCAGGTGACGCCGGCTATGATGCGGCGGTGAGGAAGGCAATCAAGGATTCCACGCCCTTCGTGCGGGGGACGGCAACCGCCTTCCGGCTGCGCTACAGCATGGAAATCACCAAGCCGGAACCACCGAAAGGCAAACGCGCCAGCAAGGCCCAGTTGCAGGCGGTGCAGGACGAGATCTTCTACGTCCCCGGCGCCGCCATCAAAGACGGTGTGCTGAAAGTCGGCTACGAGCTGGAACTGAACGACCAAGGCCGCGTGATCAGCCTGAAAAAACTCAAGGCATCACGCGACCCGAACTTTGATGAAGTGGTGGCCGACGCGCTCAGGGAAACCCGCGCCTTCCCGCCCGATACGCTGCGCAAGTTCAACGTCGAATACGCGCGCACGATCCAGCACCAGTAAAGGCGCCGTGCCCATTCAGCGCGCCATGCTGACTGGCGTGATCTTGCGGATGAAAAGCAGCACATCCCAGTTCACGCCCAGCTCCGCACCCGGCTGCACCAGGTATTCATAGCTGAACTGCGGCTGCGTGACGCGCGCACCGGGAGTAAGACCGAGTACCGCATATTGTTCCTTGGCGAGCGAGGCTTCCAGGCTATCGGGCGGGATGGCCGGCAGCGGCAAGGTATTCATCGTTGCGAAGTCCAGGATCTCGCCGCCGGCGCCGCTGAACTGCACCACTTTGTAGTCGCCCTTCCAGCGGCGGTGCATCACTTCGCCTGCCTGCAGGTTACGCGGCGTGCGCTCGAAGCCACGCGCCACGTGCACCGTATGCGCCCAGATCACCACCTTGCGGCCAGGGTACATGCGCTCGGCCAGCCAGATCGCATTGTCGCCCATCTGGTTATCGCGCTGGTAGTCATGGTCGGCGCTCCAGTAGCTGGTCGCCTGCGCCTCGACACTCTTCACCACCTGGCACCAGAAGGCATTCCCCGAGTACGTGACCGGCCCGGTATCGGCCCGGCATAGGGTCGCCTTCAATGCAGCGGATTGCTGGTGGAATGCCGCCTGCTGCGCAGCGGCGGGCGGCGTGCGCTGCATTGCCAGCAGCGGCTGCGCCAATCGCGCATAGTGCTCCCAAGCCGGCCCGCTGCCCAATGCCGGTGCCGCTTGCTGCAAATGGCCGTGCAAACGCTGCAGCAGTTCCGTCTTACTCAGTTCGCCCGTATGCTGCGCATCGATACCGCCCAGCGCCATCGGCTTGCCAGCGGCGCGCTGGCGGTCGAAGTACTGCAGCATGCCACGCCCTTCGGCAGTCCTGGCGTACATGAAGAAGACGTTGCCGGGCGCGATATCATCCAGCCGCTCGCCCTGCTCCACACGCTGCGCCAGCCGGGCGATGTCATAGAAGCCGCTCTCCAACAAGAGCACATCAAAGCCCATTTTCTGGTGCAGGAATTTGAGGACGCGCGCCTTCAGCAGGTACTCCTCGCGGCCGCCGTGCGTCTGCTCGCCCAGCGCCACCACGCGCGCGTTGCCAATGGCATCCGCCAGCGGTTTAAGGTCGCTGAAATCTTCCAGCTCCGGCGCCACGCCCGCAATCGGCCAGACTTTGCCCGGCGCCGCGAAAGCGGGATTCGCCAGCGCAACCGCGCACGCGCAAGCTGCCACCAACTTCCCAATATTCATAGTGAGTTCCTTGCTTGTCAAAAAACTCACTGTAACACCAATTTAATACCAATTATCATATTTTTTGCCCAAAACGCGCTTCGGGCAAGCCGACGGTATCGGTGATGGGGAGTGAAAAGACACCGCCGGCATAGCGCTCGGGCACCAGCAGGTCCACCAGGGCGGTGGTGACGAACAGCTCATTCAGTTGCGCTCCGCCAAAGGCGGGGCAAGTGGGCTGGCTGACGGGGACGGCGATGGCACGCTCAACGCTGCCATCCGGCCGGTAGCGCACAATCCGCCCGGCGCCCCACTCGGCGTTCCACAAGTGACCGTCAGCGTCCACCAGCGAGCCATCGGGCTCGCCGCCGCCCGGCGGCAGGCGGGCAAATTCGCGCTCGTTGCAAAGCTCATCGCCATAGTCGCAACAGGAAATCGCGCCGCCCAGCGAATCGCAAAAGTACATGATGTTGCCGTCCGGGCTGAAGCAAATGCTGTTGGCGATTGCCACCGGCTGCAACGGTAGCTGCTCCAGCCGCAGCTCGTGCCCAAGCCGGTAGAAGCGGCCGATTGGCGCTCGGCCCACCGCCTCGTTCATGGTACCAAACACAAAACGGCCCGCCCGGTCGCAGCGCCCGTCATTGAGACGCGTGCCTTGGATGCCGGCCTCCACCTCGACAATGGTCAGGATCTCCCCACTGCCGACGCTGAACCACGCCACGCGGCTCTCCAGGCCAAGCAGCAGGCGCTCGTCGTTGGCGGTGAGCGCGAAAGAGGCCAGGCGCTCGGGCATGTCCCACTGTTCGCTGGCACCGTTGGCCGGAGTATAGCGCCACAGCTTGCGCCCGAGGATATCGGTCCACCACAGGCGCTGCGTGCGGTCGCACCACACGGCGCATTCCCCCAGCACATTTTGCGCATCCACGATCAAGTCCACAACTACCTCCAGTTTTCCAGTGCATACAGCGCCGACATACAACAGGGCACGCCCGGCCGGCAAATCAAGCGCGGGAATGTTGTGTGGTTGGGCGCGTCCGGGAACTGCTGCGGTTCGAGGCACAGCCCGGCATGGCGCCCGAATACGCGGCCCTGCCCCGATAGCGAGCCATTCAGGTAGTTGCCGCTATAGAACTGCATGCCAGGGCTGTCGGTGTAGATTTCCATGCGCCGGCCCGAGACCGGATCCACCAAACTGGCATGCGGCCCGGAAATGCCAGCCAGGACAAAATTATGGTCATAGCCACCGGCCAGCGCCAACTGCGGATGATCGGCGCAAAGGCCCTCGCTGATACGGCGTTGCAGGCGGAAGTCAAACGGTCCATCGGCCACCGGCGCCACTTCCCCGGTCGGTATCAAGTCCGGGCGCACCGGCAGGTAGCACTCGGCATCGAGGCACAACAAGTGGGCAAGCACATCGCCCGTGCCGGCCAGGTTGAAATAGCTATGCTGGCTGATGCTGACCACGGTGGTCTGGTCGGCCACGGTCTGGTACATGCAGCGTAGCGCACCAGCGGGCAGCAACTCGTAAGTCACCATCACCAGCATGTTACCGGGATAGCCGGCCTCGCCTGCGGGACTGAGCCGGTATAAGCTAACGCGCGCCATACGCTGGTCCGCGCTCGCGCACGCATGCCAGCTCTGTTTGTGGAATCCGGCGCTGCCGCCGTGCAGATGGTGCTCGCCTTCGTTCTGCTCCAGTTGGTAGGATTTGCCGTCCATCCAAAAGCGGCCCCCGGCAATGCGATTCGCAAAACGCCCCACCAGGGCGCCCATATAGGCCTGGTCGCGTTCATAGTCCTGCAACGTGTCGTAGCCAAGCACGATGTCGACCCCGCGTTCGCCCAGGCTCCAGCGACGAATGATGCAACCGTAGTTCAGCACCTTCAACTGCATACCTGCGCCATTGTCCAGCGTGTACTCCGTGACCGGCGTGCCATCCGCCAGTGCGCCGAACGGCAGCGCGGCGACCGACGGCTTCATGACGCGTGCCACGCCGCCAGGATTGCCTTGGCCCGCAACTCCAGCTCCGATATCGGCAAGCCCGGCTCATACAGCCGACCGCCGATGCCAAAGCCGTCGGCACCGGCCCGCCGCCATTCCCCGAGGTTGCCGGCGCTGACACCGCCCACCGGCCACACCCGCGCCTGCGGCGGCAGGATGGTCTTCACGCTGCGCAGGGCGGCCGGCCCCAGCGCCTCGGCCGGGAACCATTTGACAGCGTCCGCGCCCGCCGCCAGCGCCGCCAGCGCCTCGGTTGGCGTAGCCACACCCGGCACCGCCAACATTCCCAGCGCCTTGGTCAGGCGCACCACATCGGCATCAAAATTCGGCGCAATCACCACCCGGCCGCCCTGGGCGAAGATCAGTTCGACCTGCTGGGTGGACAGCACCGTGCCGCCGCCGACCAGGGCGCCGGGCGGTTTCATGTCGTTGAGAATGCCGATGCACTCGAATGCCCCGGGACGGTTCAACGGCACCTCCAGGATGCGGAAGCCGCTCTCAAACAAGGAGCGCGCCACCGCAGGTGCTTCGGCCGCCGTCAAGCCACGCAGTATGGCCACCAAAGGTGGCTGGTAGTCTTCGATATTCATGATGGAAGAACCTTCAGGAAGCGCCCCAGCGCAGCGCAATAAGCCTGGTCCGGGTCGATCAATTCTGTGGAGTAGCCAAGCATCCGTGCCACCTGCTGGTAGGGCGCTTCCAGCCCGCGCGCCGCGATCAGGCGCAACAGCGGCTGTTGGGCGGAGCTTTCGCGCCGCGCCGCAAATTCAGTGCCGATCAACAGGCCGCTGACATAGGAGCGCGTGGAGGCCGGCGCTGCCTGCCCCGACACGACCCGGGCGCGCGCCTCAAACAGGGTGTGCGACAAGGCCCCCGGGCGCTGGGCGCGCTCGGCACCCGCTTGCAGCGCGTGCACGTCTTCGCTGTCATCCATCAACGGCGCCAGCGTTCCGCCAGCCCGCAGTGCGGCGAACAGCTCACCGGTGATGAACGTCGTCAAACGTTGGATGACGCCGCCCTCCAGTTCGACCCATTTGCAATGGGTACCCGGCAGAACGTACAGGCCATCACCATGGCCCAGTGCCAGTGCGCCGAAGAGTTGGGTTTCCTCACCGCGCATCACGTCGATGCTGCCCTGTTCGCGGTAGCAGTAACCGGGGACGATGTAGCAACCCGGCGCGGCTGCGACCGGCACCAGGGTTTCCGGCAAGCGTTCCAGCGCCACGCTGTGGTCGAGATAGGCCACCTCCAGCCAGCCCAGCGCGCTGCCCACCATGCCGGACATAACCACCGGCAGCGGCGCTGCCACGCCCAGTCGCGCACGCAGCTCCTGCAAGGATTCCGCGAATCGACCGCGTGCCGCCAGCGCGCCCTGCTCGTCCTGGTGTTGCTGCAAGCAGCGGCCATCGGCGCCCACCAGGTAGGCGCGCCGGTTGCTGGTGCCCCAATCAATCCCCAGCAGGCGCGCCTGCGCTACCACTCGGCCACACTGCCATCGGCATGCCGCCACAGCGGATTGCGCCAGTCCGGCGCCGCGCGGCTAGCTTCGATGACCCGTTCTTCGTTGACATCCACCCCCAGCCCCGGCAAGGGCAGCGGCGCAATATAGCCGCCCTCCATACGGAAGTCGGCGGCGTTATGCACATAGTCCAGCAGCTCCGCGCCCTGGTTGTAGTGGATGCCCATGCTCTGCTCCTGCAGCACTGCGTTGTAAGAAACGAAATCCACCTGCAGGCAGGCCGCCAGCGCAACAGGGCCCAGCGGGCAATGCGGCGCCAGCGTCACGTCATAGGCCTCCGCCATGGCGGCGATGCGCAGGCATTCGCTGATGCCGCCCGCATGCGACAGGTCCGGCTGCAGCACCGCCAGCCCGCCCTGCTCCAGCACACGCTTGAATTCAAAGCGCGAATACATGCGCTCGCCGGCCGCCAGCGGAATGCTGGTCATGTCCGCCAGGCGCCGGTAGTAATCCGATTGCTCGGCCAGTACCGGCTCTTCGACGAACAGGGGGCGGTACGGTTCCAGCTCGCGCAGCAGCGGCTTGGCCATCGGCCAGGCCACGCGGCCATGGAAGTCGATGCCGAACTCGATGTCGTAGCCGAACACCGAGCGCAATCCGGCGATGCGCTCGACGGCGGCATCCACCGCTTTCGCGCTGTCCAGCAGCGCCAGTTCCTCGGTGCCGTTCATCTTGAAGGTGTTCAGGCCCAGCGCCTGTAAGGTGCGGATACCGGCCACGATGTCGGCCGGCCGGTCGCCACCCACCCAGCTATAGATCTTCATCCGGTCGCGCACCAGGCCACCCAACAACTGGTACACCGGCACGCCCAGCGCCTTGCCCTTGATATCCCACAGCGCCTGGTCGATGCCCGCCAGGGCGCTCATAAACACCGCGCCGCCGCGATAGAAGCCGCCCCGGTACATCACTTGCCACAGGTCGTTAATGCGCGCCGGATCCTGGCCAATCACGCATTCGCCCAGTTCATGCACGGCCGCTTCCACCGTGCGGGCACGGCCCTCGATCACCGGCTCGCCCCAGCCGCTGATGCCCTCGTCGGTATCGATCTTGAGGAACATCCAGCGCGGCGCCACGCGGTAAGTACTGAGCTGCGTGATTTTCATGACCACCCCGCATCGACAATAAACTCCTGCCCGGTGCACATGGCGCCATCGTCGGCCGCCAGGAATAGCACCATGGCCGCCACGTCGGCCGGCATCAGGGCCGCTTGCAGACATTGGTTGCGCCGGATGTCCTCCTCCGCCGCCGCATCCACCCACAGGGCCAACTGGCGTTCCGTCATGACCCAGCCTGGCACGACTGTATTGATACGGATGCCATCGCGCCCCAACTCGCGCGCCAGGCCGCGCGTGAGGCCGGTGGCGGCCGCCTTGGCCATGGCATAGGCCGGATAGCCGCCACTCTTGATATGCCAGCTGATAGAGCCCATATTGATGATCGAGCCCGATCCGCGCTGGCGCATGGCCGGCACCACCGCCTGGCAGGCGAACAGCATGGGGCGCTGGTTGATCGCGGTGAGGCGGTCCCATTCGGCCGGGGTGAGCGTTTCCAACTGGTGCCGCTGGTCGTTGGCAGCGTTGTTTACCAGCACATCGATCTCGCCCATTGTGGCGCTGAAGTAGCTGATGGTCGCTTCCAGCGCGGCCAGGTCGGTCAAGTCGCAACGGCGGAACAATGGCGCGTCATGGCCCGACGCCTTCATGCGGGCACACAGCGCCTCCGCATCGTCGGCCGCAATGTCGAGGAAGGCGACTTGCGCGTGCTGACGCAGGAATGCCACCACCAGCGCCGCGCCAATTCCGGTCGCGCCGCCAGTGATCAGCACCCGTTTGCCAGCCAGGCTGGGATAGTTTGCCCACTTGCGTTCCATCGCGATGCTCCCCCCTACCGGGCGCGCGGCGCGACCCGGCTGGCCTGGCGCCCCACTTGTTCGGCCACGCGCTTACCGGCGAGGAAGGCATGGTCCGAGTTGTAGTACTCCCATTCGCTGTAGCGGCCGGCCAGGTAGATATCGTGTTGCGCCAGCCATTCGCGCACGGTGGCCACATTGCGCGCCCGCTGGTGGTCGTACACCACATAGGCCACCGGCATATCGACCTGGTTTGCCACCAGCACGCGGTCGCTTTCGCGCATAAAGCCCACCTTGATCGCGTCCTCGATGCAGCGCTGGATCAACGCATCCCCATCCAGCGGCAGCGGCTTCCATGGCGAATAGGAGATCTCGCAAGTAAAGCCGAAACCACCCGGCGCATTGCAAGCCGGGCTGGCATTGCCCTGCACGAAGATGCGGTGGAAAATGCTGTCCTCCGGATAGTAGATCCAGTGCTTGTCCGTCACCTCGCTGCGGGCGATGCCGATGTTCACGCAGCGGATCGAGATATGGCGCAGGCCGCGCGCTGCTTCCCGCACCGCCTGCGGCGCGGCTGCGCCGATCAGCTTGACCAGTTCGGGCAGCGGCATGGTGCTGACCAGCTTTTCGTACTGGAAGCGGCGGCCATCGGCCAGGGTCACGATCCGTTCCTCTGGCAGCACCTGCGCCACTTCAGCGTTGAGTTCCAGTTTGCCGCGAATCAGGGGCAGGAAGCCATACATCAGCGCCTGAAAGCCGCCGTGTTTCGGGTAGCCGAAGCGGGCGTTGGGGCCCATCGGACGTGGCACCGGTTGCAAAGCGCCGTCGATGATTTCTGCCAGGTCGGGCAATGGCACCCGGCCGCCCAGCCACGAAGTTTCCATCTCGTCCAGCGGCACGGTCCACAGCTTGCGGTTGTAGGGAATCGCGAAGTGTTTGGCTATCCCTTCACCCCACACCTTGTAGATGAATTCCTCGAAGCTTTGCGTGCGCCCTTCCCGCGCCTGCGCGCTGGCTTGTGCCACCTCCGCACTGCCGTCGGCGCAGCAATCCTCGACCGGAGTGCTGGCACAATCGGCAGCCGCCGGCGCGTCGCCATAACGGGCATTGATGGCGCCCACGATGCACTCTTTGATCACGTCGGGCGGCAAGCCATACAGCGCGCCCTGGAACGGGTAGCGCGTGTAGACGTTTTTGCTATAGACCCAGGCCTCGCGCATTTGCCAGTGCTGGTTATCCCCCAGCAGCTTGTCGTACAGGTCCAGCACATACGGGTCATTGGAGAACATGATGTGGCCGGCATGGTCGAAGGTGAAGCCGCCATCCTTGATCGAGCGGCACCAACCGCCCACGGTCGCATTCCGCTCCAGCAGCAGGTTGTTGGGGCCGATATGGTAAGCGGCCGATAGGCCGGTGGGGCCGCCGCCGATCACGATGCTGCCGTAGCGCTGCACGCTCGACGTCGCGCGCAAGGGGTTGATCTTGGCGCCTGCGGCGCCGGCTGCCCCGGTTGCACCAGCCGCGTCGCCAGACACCATACGCGCGGCGTCATCCCGCGCCGCCGCACCGGCGCTCTCACCCTGGCTAGCCAGCCGCGCCGCCTTGCCGCCGGGCGGTGTGCGGTCGATCAGCTCGTGCATGCGGTCCGCAGTCGCATCCCACGAGGTGCGTGCCACCACATCGCGCATGGCCTGCGCCATGGCGGCGTTCTGCTCAGGCGTCTGCGCCAGCGCCGCTTCGCAATGGGCAATGAACTCATTGTGGTTATGCCCGATGGCGACAATCGTCCCATACGGCTCCTCCACATCGCGGATCGCCGTGCTGACGATCGGCAGTGCCGCCGCCATGTACTCCAGCACCTTGGTCGGGCTGATATAGCGCGTGGCCTCGTTCAGCGCGAACGGCAGCAGGCAGACATCCCACCCCGCCAGGAATTGCGGCAGGGCCTTGTACGACTGCTGGCCGAGGTAATGCACATTCTGCCGCTGCGGCAGCGACGCCGGATCGATCTTCACAATCGGCCCAACCAGCACCACCTGCCATTCCGGATGCGCATCGGCGATATCGGCAATCAACTGCGCATCGAAACGCTCATCGATCACGCCAAAGAAGCCCAGGCGCGGGCGCGCAATACTGGTATGCAGCGGATGGCCATTGCTGCGGTCCAGCGCCTGCTCAAAATGCACCGCATCCACGCTACTCGGGAAGCAGTGCGCATTGCCATGCCGGCTGCGCTTGGCTTCATGCAGGCTGGGGCCGCCGGTGAACACCAGGTCCGCGATATTCAACAGCGCCGACTCGCGCTGCAGCAGTTGCTTGGGCGGATTCTTGAAGGCGCTCAGTTCATCCATGCAGTCGTACACCACCAGCGACGGACGCAAGCCTTGCAACAGCGGCAGCGCCATCGGCGTATAGAACCAGACCAGCACCTCCTCGCCGGGCGGCGCCAGTGCCGACACCAGCGGTTGCAGCAGCGGGATCTGGTCGTCGTGGAAGCCGGTCGCCTGCACCGGCGTATGCGGCTGGCACACCGTCAGGTTCGGTGCCGGCCGGGATGTCACCATGCGCGCCTCGCCCTCCTCATACACCGGCTCCTCGACAAACACCACCTTGTAGTACTTGGCAAGGCGGGTAAGCAGGTGCTGCGGCCGCTGGAAGACAAAATCCCAGCGTAGGTGGCAAAAAACGAGCAAGGTCTGCATGGTATTCTCCTTGGATTGGCAAAGTTTGTCGGTCAACCGAATGGATTGACGTAAGGCATTGGCGTACGGCGCCACAAGCACCCGGGCCAGCGGGTCCGGCCCGTCGCGGTCCAGGTCCCACAGGCCGCTGTGGTGCCAATGGTCGGCGCTATCCCAGTCCGGGCGGTCGATGGCGGGATAGACGCAGATGCCGCACACCTCTGCACCCTGTTCATGCGCCATGGCGACCTGCTCCGCCATTTCCTGGATCCACACGCCTCGACCGCTGCCAACGTGGCTGGTTTCGGCCAACAACACCGGGCGACCGTAGCGCCGGTGCAGCTCCAGCAGGATGTCGTGCAAGGGACGCCGGCGCGGATCGTCCAGGTGCCACCAAAGGCGCATATTGGTGCCGCTCTCCCACTGGTTGCTGTGGTAGTAGTTGCCGCCGACCAGATCCAGGTAGCGCGGATGGCCGCCCAACTCCGGCTCGACCCGGCCGCACAACATATCCAGCGCCTCGAACTGCGAAGCGCTCCAGCCGGCCGCCTGCGCCGCCCAGTCCGGCCGGTCTTTCGGCGCAATCACGTGGATCAGCGGGTCGCACTGGAAGAAGCGCGCGCCGGGCGAAATGTCGCGGATGGCATCCATGGCGGCAATCGAGGCCCGCACCAGTTGCCGCTTGCCCAGTGCACCCGCCTGCTCGTGGTACATATTCAGGCAACGGAACATATGTACCGACAAGCCCCAGGCCGTGAACGACAACTCGTTCATCGGCGAATAGACCGGCGCATCGCCCAGCCACGGCGCCAGGAAGCGAGCGCTGGCCTGGCAAAAACGCACGAAGCGCGGCACGAAATCGTCGCTGTAAATATCCACGTCGTCCGGCCAACCGTAGTGGCAGAAGGTCCAGCAGCTTTGCAGGCCCAGCTCACGCGCCGCTTCCAGCCGGGGCAGCAGGGGCGAAAAGTCGAACTGGCCATTGCGCTCGACCAGGCGCCAGCCGATCGACTCGCGCACGGTGCGGATGCCGAACTGCGCCAGCAGCGCATAGTCGGCGCGCGCCCGCTGCAGGTGGCCGGTGACCAGGTTCATGTCCTGCGGCTGGCCCGCGTGGTTGACGTGGTCCGCGCCTTCATAGCCGACCTGCCAGAAGGTTTCGAAGGGTTCGCATGGAGGCTTCAGCACGGCGCACCTACTGCACATTGCGCGTTGCGGCGCTGATTTGTTCGAGCGGGATCTTGGGCGTGCGGTCGGCGTTCAGGAGGCCGTTGGTCTCCTGGAAGGTGTCGGCGAACTGGGTGTAGCAAAAACCGCTGAACATCACCGTTTCATTCACCACCTTGAGCAAGGCGCGGTAATGTTCCAGGAAGGACTCCGCCGTGTTCTGGCGCGAATAGCCCCAGGTGTGGTGGGCCGGCGCATTAGGGTCGAAGGCGATGCCGCCGAATTCGGTCAGCACGATCGGCTGGCCACGGTGCGGGAAACCGTCCAGCGTCAGGATGCGGCCGCCGGGGCGGCGCTGGTCGAACAGCGTGCGCACCGGATCGGTCACCTCGTAGCGCTGGCGCACCTTGTCGGGATCGGGGTCGTAGTCATGGATGCCGAGGATGTCGGTGGCCGACGCCTCCCAGCCATCGTTGCCAATCACCGGGCGGGTCGGGTCCAGCATGCGCGTCAGGTGGTATAGCGCCTCCACCGCGTTACGGTGGGCCTGCACCGCAGTCAGGTTGGGCACGCCCCAGGATTCGTTGAAGGGAACCCACACGATCAGGCTGGGGTGGCTGTAATCGCGCTCGATTGCCTCCGACCATTCGTGCACCAGGCGCGTCATGGCGCGCGCGGTGAAGGCGTAGGCCGAGGGCATTTCCTCCCACACCAGCAGGCCAAGACGGTCGGCCCAATACAGGTAGCGCGGGTCTTCGATCTTCTGGTGCTTGCGCACGCCGTTGAAGCCCATGGCCTTGGCCAGTTCGACATCGCGCCGCAGCGCCTGGTCGGAGGGCGCGGTCATCAGGCTCTCCTCCCAATAGCCCTGGTCGAGCACCAGCCGCAGATGGTAGGGCCGGCCATTCAGCATAAAGCGGTCGCGGTTGATCGAAACCGAGCGCATGGCGGTGTAGGACCGCACGCGGTCGAGCACCTCGTCGCCGCAATACAGCGTCAGCTCCGCGTCGAGTAAGGTGGGGCGCTCCGGACTCCACAGGATCTCGTTGCGCGAGTCGTCAATGCCGGGATCGGACAAGGCAATCTTGCGGTTGGCTTCCTGCCCAACCAGCAGGTAGCTGTCGGCCGCCAGCAGTTTGTCGCCGTGCCAAACCCGCACTTCCACCGCCAGGCCCGGGCGCATATCGCCACCCGCCAGCACTTCGCACCCCAGCTCGTAGCCGTCGAAAATGGGCGTCCAGCGCAGGCGCCGGATGTAAGTGGCGGCGACGTTCTCCACCCACACCGACTGCCAGATGCCGGTGGTGCGCGGATACCAGATCGAATGGGGCTCGCGCTGCCAGTCCTGCTTGCCGCGCGGCTTGGCCAGGTCGGCCGGGTCGTCTTCCACAAACACCACCAGGGTCTGCTCGCCATCGACCAGCTCATCGGTGATATCGGCCACGAAGGAGGTGTGGCCGCCCTCGTGCTCAGCCACCATGTGGTTGTTGATCCACACCCGTGCCTGGTAATCGACCGCGCCGAAATGCAGCAGTGTGCGCTCGCCGCGCTGCTCGACCGTGAAACGGCAGCGATACCAGCAGGCACTATGGAAATCGGTCTCGCCGATGCCGCTGGCAGCCGCCTCCGGCGCAAAGGGAACGCGGATTCGGCGCGACCATGGAATGGAATCGGAAGGCAAGCTGTACTGGTGCTCGTCATCAAACTCGAACTCCCACTCGCCGTTCAGTGACTGCCATTGCTCGCGCACCAGCTGCGGTCGCGGGTATTCAAAATCGCCCATCATCGCCCCTGCCCGTTTTGATTTTTCGTCAGGTCATCGTAGCAGCGCACCTGCCTCAAGGCGCTTACGATACCAACTGGCAAATTCGTTTACAAACTAGCGCGGCCTTTAGGTACCGGCGGTATGCGACGGCATGTCCGACGCGACGCGCACGCCATGGAGCAGCAATCTCAGGCGATGCTGAAGACAATGGCCGAAAGGCTGGAGCACTATCCCGAGCTGCACGCGCGCCCGATTGAGCATCTGGGCCAAACGCGCTGGCAGCGCGATCAGCTGGAAGGCTGCCTTGCGCGGCGCGGCACCAGTGCTTCGACGGTGAAGAACATCACCGGCAAGCTGATGGCTTTCGGCGAAAGCGTGGTCGCCATGATGGCCAGCGACGAGGTGGTGAAGGGCGCGATGGGCGTCTATGTCTTCGAGCACATGGAGATCGCCAGCTACACCGTGCTGATCAGGGCGGCGGAAGCGGCTGGCGACCTGCAGACCAAGGTTGCCTGCGATCAGATCATGCAACAGGAGATGACAATGGCGGAATGGATGTTGCAGCTCTTGCCGTCAACCACCAGCCACTTCCTATCCCGCTCGGCACGGCCGGGGGTGGAAGCCAAGGTTTAACGCTCGGCTATCGCGCTCCCAGGCAGCCGCTGATGATTGTGGCGCTTTTCGCCCTAAAAAAACAAAAGGCCCGCGTTAATCGCAGGCCTTTGGCTGTATTGCTGAATTCTGGTGGGAAGTGCAAGTTTCGAACTTGCGACCCCTGCAGTGTGAATGCAGTGCTCTACCCCTGAGCTAACCTCCCGAAGTGGCGCTATTATAGACTAGGGTTGCGCCAAACACAAGTTCCCTTCACGGCTTTATCCAGGCCGTCCAGGAATTCCGCATGGGCCGCCGCCTCGGCCTCGCTGGCGCGCAGCACCATGACCTCGGCCAGGGCGATTTCGCCGATATTGATGCCGGAGCTCGATTCCTCGATCACGATATCCATGCCCAGGCTATTCTGACCGCGCGTCATGGCCAGGTAGACGTCCGCCAGCAGCTCGGCGTCCAGCAGCGCGCCGTGCAGCTTGCGGTGGGCGTTGGAGATGCCGAAATGATCGCACAGCGCATCCAGCGAGTTCCGCTTACCCGGTCGCATTTCCTTGGCCTGCACCAAGGTGTCGATCACGCCGCCAATGTGGGAATCAAAGGTCGGCAGCTTGAGCATGGCGAACTCGTGGTTCAGGAAGCCCAGGTCGAACGGTGCGTTATGGATGATGACTTCCGCATCCCGGATGTACTCGCGCAGCTCTTCCACAATCTGGTGGAAGCGCGGCTTATCGCGCAGGAATTCGGTGGTCAGGCCGTGCACCGCCAGCGCGCCCTCTTCCGAATCGCGGTCCGGATTGATGTAGCAGTGGAAGTTATTGCCCGTCAGTTTGCGGTTGAATAGTTCGACGCAGCCAATTTCAATGATGCGGTTACCCTGTTTCGGGTTAATGCCGGTAGTTTCAGTATCAAGGACAATTTGACGCATAGATCTTCGCGATGGGGATTTGTAGCAAGCTGAGCAGTATAACAGGCCTTATTTCTTGCGCACCGATTCGACACCGAGGTTGGCCAGCTGGTCGGCGCGTTCGTTGCCAGGATGGCCATTGTGGCCGCGTACCCAGCGCCAATCCACCTTATGCATGGCTTGCGCCGCATCCAGGGCTTGCCACAGGTCGGCGTTCTTGACGGGTTCCTTGGCGGCGGTCTTCCAGCCGCGCGCCTTCCAGCCGTGGATCCATTCGCTGATGCCCTTCTGGACGTACTGGCTGTCGGTGTGCAGTACCACATCGCACGGCCGCTTGAGGATCTTGAGCGATTCGATCACGGCGGTCAGTTCCATGCGGTTGTTGGTGGTATTCAGTTCGCCGCCGAAGATTTCTTTCTTGGCATCGCCCGCCACCATCATGGCGCCCCAGCCGCCGGTGCCAGGATTGCCCTTGCATGCGCCGTCGGTGTAAATCTCTACTTTATCCATCGAGTCTTTCTTTATGTTTGTTCGCCGCCGGCACCGCAACGGGCGCCGTGGCAGGTTTTTGTTTCCAGGCAGGGCCGATCAGGCGCATGCCTTTCACGCGTTTGATGGCCTGCACCATATACACGCCGCCGAAATACGGCCAGTATTTGGCGCCGGCCTTATCCATGAAGCCGTAGCGCGCCAGCCAGCGCTCGGTACGGCAGGCAGGGGCGTAGCAGCCCAGGTGGGTGTGGCTGACGCCCATGTTCAGCAATTTTAGCCAGTCTTTGATGCGCGGCATCGAAATGAACTCGCCTGCCTTGGGCAGGTAGTGCGAGCCGGTCAAGCGTCCCGTCATCTGGCGCAAACCCCACAGGCTGGCGGGGTTGAAGCCGCAGACGATCACCTGGCCTTCGGGAATCAGCACCCGTTCCACTTCGCGCAGGACCTGGTGCGGCTCAGCCGAGAATTCCAGCACATGGGGCAGCACCACCAGGTCCATGCTGCTGGAGGCGAAGGGCAGTTCTACGCTATCCAGTGTGAGGGCGACGGTGCGACCAGCGTCGGCGCGGCGCGGGTGCAGGCGGATGTCGGCCAGCCATTGGTGCGGCATGCGGTTGGCGGCCAACGCGTCCAGTTGGGGCATGCCGATCTGCACGGCATTGAAGCCGAAGATGTCGGCCACCATCTTGTCCAGGCATTGCTGTTCCCAAGCGCGCACGTAGGCCCCTGGCGGTGTTTCCAGCCATTTGTCGAACGCTATAATGGATTCGTCCGATGCTGCGCTATCCATGCATTCCCTTTGATTGAGCCCATGAGCAAACCTGTTTCCGTCCTGACCATTCCCGCATTCAGGGATAACTACCTGTGGCTGGTCCACGATGGCCGCAATGCGGCGGTGGTCGATCCCGGTGATGCGGCGCCAATTCTTGCTGCTTTGCAGGAACATGGCCTGTCACTTACCGCCATTCTACTCACCCATCACCACGCTGACCACATTGGCGGCGTTCCGGCCCTGTTGGAGCGTTTTCCGGTGCCGGTTTTCGGGCCTCGGCACGATGGTATTGCGGCCGTGAGCGTGCCGCTGGGTGAAGGCGACCGGGTCGAGGTGCCGGGGCTGGAGCTGGCTTTGCGGGTGCTGGATGTGCCGGGGCATACGCTCGGGCATATCGCGTATTTCCGCGATGGCGTGGAGCCTTGGCTGTTTTGCGGCGATACCTTGTTCGCTGGCGGTTGCGGGCGGCTGTTTGAGGGCGCGCCAGAGCAGATGGCAGCTTCCCTGGATAAGCTGGCGGCGCTGCCGGAGGCGACCAAGGTGTTTTGCGCCCACGAATATACCTTGTCCAACTTGCGTTTTGCGAGCGCACTGGAGCCGGGGAATGCGGCTTTGCGCGCGCGCGTGGCGGCGGATTCGGCCTTGCGCGAGCGCGGGGTGCCGACTGTTCCCAGCACCGTCGGGGTGGAGCGTGCAACAAATCCGTTCCTGCGCTATCGTGAACCTGAAATCGCGGCACAGTTGCGCGCGGCAGGCAAGCTGCATGGCGGGGAGGCTCCCGTGGCGGTTTTCGCTGCGCTGCGCGCGTGGAAAAATACTTTCTGACCAGGAGAATTATGCAAACCGTTCGCATGTACGTTGATCCCATCAGCCCTTTCGTGTGGCTGGCGACCAAGCAGGTGGCCCGTATCGAGGCGGCTGGCGTGCAGGTGGAGATGGTGCCGGTGCTGTTTGCGGCGATGTTGAATCATCATGGGCTGGTGGGGCCGGCGGAGGTTCCGGCCAAGCGGGCGTTGACCTTCCACGATGTGATGCGGCAGGCGGATGCGCAGGGGCTGGCGTTTATGGGGCCGCCGGGGCATCCCTTTAATCCGCTGCCAATGCTGCGCATGGCGACGGCGATTTCGGGCCGCACGGAGCGGATTGCGTTTGTGACGGCGGTGATGGCGGCTTGCTGGGAACTGGGGCAGGATGCGCAGGATTTCGGCATGCTGGCGCGCGTGGCGAGGGATTGCGGGCTGGATGGGGAGGCGCTGGTGGCTGCGGCTTCGTCGCCGGAGGTGAAGGCGGAGCTGGCGCGGGCGACTGAGGCGGCGATCAGGGATGGGGTGTTTGGGGTGCCGAGCTTTGTGTTAGAGGGGGAGTTGTTCTGGGGGGCGGATCGGGTGGAGAGCTTGCTGCGCAGGGTCGCGGGGCATCGCGTTGATGAGGCGAGGTTGGCGGAGTTTTTGGGAAGGGAGCCGTTGGCTACGCGGCAGAACCGTTAAAACCGGGAAACCGCTAAAACCGGGAAACCGGAAAACCAGGGTACGACCCTTAGGGTCGGACCCTGGTTTTCCGGTTTTATCGGTTTTAACGGATTTAACGGTTTTATGGGCTTCCTGGCTTTTTCAGCTTAGATCTCTTCGTACAGCGGCAGCGTCAAGAACTCTTCAAACGCATCCGAAGTCGACATCTCTTCAAAGATCTGCGCTGCGCGGTCATAGGCCGGGGTCGCACCATCCGGCGCGGTCGCCTTCACCTTCGCCAACTCCTCAGGAATCATCGCGCGCACCATGTCGGCGCTGACCTTGCTGCCATCCTCCAGCACACCCTTGGCAGAACGAATCCACTGCCACACCTGCGAACGCGAAATCTCCGCAGTCGCCGCATCTTCCATCAGGTTGTGGATCGGCACGCAGCCATTGCCATTCCGCCAGCTACCCAGATAGTGGATACCCACGTTGATGTTGTAGCGCAGGCCGGCTTCGGTGATCGGCGCTTCCGGTTTGAAGTCCAGCAGCTCCGCCGCAGTCACCTCAATATCCGGACGCTGTTTGGAAATCTGGTTCGGCGCATCGCCCAGCACTTTCTTGAACTCGCCCATCGCCAGCTCCACCAGGCCCGGGTGCGCCACCCAACCGCCATCGTAGCCATCGGTCGCATCGCGCGCCTTGTCGTTGCGCACGCCACCCATCGCCACTTCGTTCTTCTCCGGATCGTTCTTGATCGGGATCAGCGCCGCCATGCCGCCGATTGCCGGTGCATGACGCTTGTGGCAGGTCTTCAGCAGCAGCAGCGCGTAGGCGCGCATGAACGGCGAAGTCATGGTGACCTTGGCGCGGTCGGCCAGGCAGAAGTCCTTATCCAGCTTGAACTTCTTGATGCAGCTGAAGATGTAGTCCCAACGGCCGGCGTTCAGGCCGGAGCTGTGCTCGCGCAGCTCGTACAGGATTTCGTCCATCTCGAACGCAGCCAGGATGGTTTCGATCAGCACCGTCGCCTTGATGGTACCTTGCGGCAGGCCCAGTTCATTCTGGGTCATCACGAAGATATCATTCCACAGGCGCGCTTCCAGGTGCGATTCCATCTTCGGCAGGTAGAAGTACGGGCCGGCGCCGCGCGCCAACTGCTCTTTCGCGTTGTGCACCATGAACAGGGCGAAGTCGAAGATGCCGCCGGATACGCGCTTGCCGTCCACCGTCACATGCTTTTCATCCAGGTGCCAGCCGCGCGGACGCACCACCAGTGTGGCGGTCTTTTCGTTCAGCTTGTAGGACTTGCCATTCTGTTCCAGCGCGATGGTCTTGCGCACCGCATCCTGCATATTGATCTGGCCGGAGATCTGGTTATCCCAGTTCGGGCTGTTCGAATCCTCGAAGTCGGTCATGTAGGAATCAGCGCCCGAGTTCAGGGCGTTGATCACCATTTTGCGTTCAACCGGGCCGGTGATTTCAACGCGGCGGCACTCCAGGGCCTTTGGGATCGGTGCGATCTTCCAGTCGCCGTTACGAATATGCGCAGTCTCGGCCAGGAAATCCGGACGCTCGCCAGCATCCAAGCGCTTGGCGCGTTCCACACGCTTGGCCAGCAATTCCTGGCGGCGCGGCTCGAATTCGCGGCTCAGCTTGGCCACCAGGGCCAAGGCTTCCGGGGTCAGCACGCGCTCGAAGCCGAGCGTGATTTCTCCAGTGATTTGCATGCCTGCCGGCAGGGTAATGCTCATAGTCTTTCTCCGTTTGATGTTGAGTGTTGTGATCTGATGTTTTCCAGTATATTGACTAAAAACATAGTGAAACAAGACTAAAACGCATATCATCTGTGCGTTTTAGTCACAAATGACCGGGCATGGACCAATTCAAGCAAATCTCCACCTTCGTCGAGGTGGTCAACCGAGGCAGTCTTTCGGCCGCCGCGCGCGCTGAAGGCATCGCACCCGCTGTGATCGGCCGCCGGCTCGACGCGCTGGAACAGCGCCTGGGCGTCAAACTGCTCCAGCGTACCACGCGCAAGCTGGCGCTGACGGACGAAGGTACGGCCTTCCTTGAGGATTGCCAACGCATCCTCGCCGAGCTTGAATCGGCGGAAGCGGCGGTCGCCGAACGTAGCGCGCGCGCAACCGGGCACTTGATGATTTCCGCCCCGGCAGGCTTCGGCCGCCAGCATGTGGCGCCGCTGATTCCCTCCTTTGTAGCGGAGCATCGTGACGTGTCGGTGACATTGAACCTGAACGACCGCGTGGTCGATTTGATTGGCGAAGGCGTGGACGTTGCAATCCGCATCGCCTCGCTTTCCGATTCCAACCTGGTGAGCATGAAGCTGGCGGACAACCACCGCGTGGTGGTCGGCACCCCGGCCTACCTCAAGCGCCACGGCGTACCAAAAACGCTGGACGACCTGGCCCGCCACAACTGTATGACGATCAGTAGCGAAGGCAGCCAGCGTGGCTGGACCTTCCGCCAGAACGACAAGAACGTGACGCTAAAGATTTCGGGGAATATGAGCTGCAATGACGGCGCCGTGTTGCACGACTGGGTGCTGGCCGGCAAAGGCTTGGCCTGGCGTTCGATGTGGGAAGTGGGTGCAGATATAGAAGCCGGCCGCCTGAGGCCGGTACTGGAGCAGTTCTCCGCCCCCGGCAACGACATTTATGCCGTGTTCGCCCAACGCCGCCACCTGCCGCTGCGCATCCGCGCCTTTGTCGACTTCCTGCGCCGCACCTACGCCCAGCCGGGCTACTTCCACCGCCGCTAGCGGAAGCTAGGGGCGAAAAAAATCCTCGGATTCCGAGGATTTTTTATCGTTTTGATCCGGTCTCGATTACAGAGGCTGGATGTTCGACGCCTGCTTGCCTTTTGGGCCGGAGGTCACGTCGAAAGATACGCGTTGGTTTTCCTGCAGCGACTTGAAGCCGTTGCTCTGGATAGCCGAGAAGTGAGCAAACAGATCTTCGCCGCCTTCGTCAGGGGTGATGAAACCAAAACCCTTAGCGTCGTTGAACCATTTTACGATACCAGTTGCCATTACAATTCCTATTACAGTTAAATGAGCTTGCGCCCGTGATACCGTTCGAACCCAGTAACCTGAATCTAAACGATCCCGCATTATACCGAAATACCTGTTAAAAACACGAGAATTAGAAAATAAATTCGCGTTTATCCAACAGTTCTCGTACATGTATGTGTAACTATAGACAAGATTTATCAATCTTGTTTGATAAATATCAATCGTGCGCCCCAAACTTGGTTGCGCGGAAGTCCTTGTCTGCCCAACGCAACAGAGCTTGCACGGCAGTGTCGATGCCGTCCCACTCGGCGCCCTCTTCCATCACCCCGCGCACCAGTTGCTCGATGCGGCGCGACTCGCCCCCCAGGGCGTGCAGGCCGAATGAACCGGCTGAGCCAGCAACACTGTGCAGTGCGTGGTGCAATTGCTCCAGATTGGCGGGACTGCGACCGGCCTCGACGCAAAGCGCCAGGCCGTCGCGGATCGCCGCCATGCGTTCAGGAACGCTGGCGGCGTATTTGTCGCGCAGGGCTTGCAGCCGATCCTGGAATTCCGGGTCGGTCGGCGTCGCCATGGCTTACTTGGTGCCGAAAATGCGGTCGCCTGCGTCGCCCAGGCCTGGGATGATGTAGGCGTGCTCGTTCAGGTGGGAATCGAGCGAGGCGCAGAAGATTTTCACGTTCGGGTGCGATTTCTGGAACACTTCAATGCCTTCCGGCGCCGCCACCAAGGCCAGGAAGACGATCTGGTCGTCGCTAACGCCGCGCTTTTTCAGCACATCCACCGCGTGCACGGCGGAGTTACCGGTCGCCACCATCGGGTCGCACAGGATGAAGGTACGGTCGGCCAGGTCCGGCAGGCGCACCAGGTATTCCACCGGCTGGTGGGTGTCGGGGTCGCGGAACACGCCGATGTGGCCGACGCGGGCCGATGGCACCAGGTTCAGCAGGCCGTCGCTCATGCCCACGCCTGCGCGCAGGATCGGCACCACGGCCAGTTTGCGGCCAGCGATTACCGGGGCCTGGATGGTTTGCAGCGGAGTCTCGATCTCACGCGTGGTCAGTGGCAGGTCGCGGGTAATTTCATAACCCATCAGCAGGGTGATCTCTTTCAGCAGCTCGCGGAAGGTGCGCGTGGACGTGGATTTGTCGCGCATGTGGCTGAGCTTGTGCTGGATCAGCGGGTGGTCGGTGATGAACAGGTTGGGGAAGCGCGGATCTTGTTTCATATGTTTATAGAGTGAATTCAGTATGTAGGCCGCATTATCCCAGCCTCAGGCATTTTCGACCAGCGCCCGCTGTAGAATGGCTTCACAGTTAGTACCTGCGGGCAATCTTCCGTAGGCGCCGCCCGGTTCGCGCGCCAGGCGGGTGGCGATGAAGGCAGCGCTGACGAAGGCGGGGGCGTGGCGCAGCAGCAAGCCGGCCTGGATCGCCAGCACCACCCGTTCCGCCAGCAGGCGGGCGCCGAACTCGTCTTCGCGCGCTTTGGGCAGGTCGGCCAGCAGTTGGCTGGTGAAGCGCACATAGTCGGGATCGGCGTGGCTGCCCTGCCCCAGTTCGGCGGCCAGTACTTCCTGCGCCTGGCTGGATTTCGACAGGGCGCGCAGCAGGTCCAGGCACATGACATTGCCGGAGCCTTCCCAGATCGAATTCACCGGCAGTTCCCGGTACAGGCGGGCCAGCGTGCTTTCTTCCACATAGCCGCTGCCGCCCAGCACCTCCATCGCTTCGGCGCCGAAGCCCGGGCCGCGTTTGCAGATCCAGTACTTGCCGGCCGGCGTCAGCAGGCGCGCCAGCAGGGCCTCGGCAGGATTGTCGGGATGGTCGAAGCAGCGTGCCAGGCGCATGGCGAAGACGGTAGCGGCTTCGGATTCCAGCGCCAGGTCGGCCAGCACATTTTGCATCAGCGGCTGTTCGGACAAAGGCTTGCCAAAGGCGCTGCGGCGGCGGGCGTGATGCAGGACCTGGGTCAGTGCAGCGCGCATGATGCCGGCGCTGCCCAGCACACAATCGAGCCGGGTATGGTTGCCCATTTCCAGGATGGTGGGAATGCCGCGGCCCAGGGCGCCCAGTTGCCAGCCGTAGGCGCCGGTGAATTCCACTTCGGAGGAGGCGTTGGATTTGTTGCCGAGCTTTTCTTTCAGGCGCTGCACGCGGATCTGGTTGCGCGAGCCGTCGGGCAGGAAGCGCGGCAGCAGGAAGCAGGTCAGGCCTTCATTGTCGACCTGGGCCAGCACCAGGTGGGCGTCGCATTGGGGCGCGGAGAAGAACCATTTGTGGCCGGTCAGGCGGTACACCGGTTCGTTGTCGGCGCCGAACAGCGCGCGCACTTCGCTGGCCGGCACGGCTTCGGCGCGGGTGGTGTTGGTGCGCAGGTCGGAGCCGCCCTGCTTTTCAGTCATACCCATGCCGATCAGCGCGCCGCGTTTCTGCTCGATCGGCAGCGGGCTGGGGTCGTACACGCGCGACAGGATGCGCGGCAACCAGCGGGCAGCCAGGCCGGGGCTCTGGCGCAAGGCCGGCACGCTGGCGTATGTCATGGTGATCGGGCATTGCGCGCCGTTTTCCACCTGCCCGAACAGGATGTAGCGGGCGGCGCGTGCCACCTGTGCGCCGTGGTGCGGGTGCTTGCCTTCCCACGGCGAGGCGTGGGCGCCGGCGGCGACCAGCTTTTCCATCAACTGATGCCAGGCGGGGTGGAATTCGACCTCGTCGACGCGGCGTCCACTGCGGTCGAAATTGTTCAGGACAGGCGGGTGCTCGTTGGCTTGCCGCGCCAGTTGCTGCATGGCCGAGGTGCCCAGTTCCGCCCCCAGTTCCATCAGCGAGGCCGTCGCAAAGGCGCCGCCTTCGCGCTCCAGCGCCTCACGCAAAGCGGTATCGCAAGTGAACAGGTTGACGTTCTCAAACGGGGCAACCTGGTTGAAAACCTCGTGCGTGTCAAAGCGGTTCATTACGCTCTCCTCGGCAGCCTCTGTAACACGAGGCTAACGCAAACTTTCAAAGCGAGCAAGGTGCAGCAGTGTGGAAATATTGCTTAATAAAGCATCAAACTTTTGGCGATTCGCTTCAAAACTGATTTGGAGCAAAGAATTTCCTAAAAACATCGGCGAATCTTGTCGGTTTTCATGTAAAACATGAGCTATAAGTGTTACATTTCTCTCTGGTTACGACCTGAAAGAAAGAATCGAGCGCAACAATGCTTTCCAGCTCCCCGACAGTGCCCTTACCGACATCGCATCATGAGGCCAATATCCTGCTTGAGGAAGCGGGCGATGTCGTGTTCCGGCTAAACTTGTTGGGGCAAGTACTGTTCGCCAGCCAGCGCAGCATCAACCTGCTGGGCAATGGCAAGGAACTCGAAGGCCAGCCTTTCCTGGCCCTAATTTCAGACCTCGATCACGCCGCACTCAAGTCCGCCTTCTCCGAATCCATCCAGGCCCGTGGCGCCAACCGCGCCGAAGTACGACTCAAGACTCCCGAGCAGGAAATCTGGTTTGAACTGCGCGTCAGCAGCTACGCCACCGCCAACAAAGCCTTCGAGCTGCTGGTGGTCGGGCGCGACATGACGGCGCAGCACGCCACCGAGGAGCGCTTGCGCCATATGGCCACCCACGATGGCCTGACCGAGCTGCCCAACCGCCTGCTGCTGACGGACCGCCTGCGCATGACCATTGCCCAGGCGCGCCGTTCCGGCCAGGGGTTTGCGGTGGCCACGATTGGCCTGGACAGCTTCAAAAAAGTGAACGATGGGCTGGGGCATCCAGTTGGCGACGCTGTGTTGAAAATGGCGGCCGCGCGCCTGCGCAAGACCCTGCGCGACAGCGACACGCTGGCGCGCGTTGGCAGCGATGAATTCGTGGCCGTTTTGCCGGGCACTTACAACGATGCCCAGATCAAGCTGGTCACAGGCCGCTTGCTGGCCACGCTGCAATCGCCATTCGAGGTGGAGCAGCACACGATTTATGTCAGCGCCTCGCTCGGCGTGTCGATTTATCCGGAGCATGCGGAGGACGAAGTGCGCCTGGTGGCGCTGGCCGATGCGGCCATGTCGCGCGCCAAGGAAACCGGCAAGGCACGCTGCGTGGTCTACAGCCAGCGCCAGAGTGGCCCGCCGGAACACGATATCTCGCTCGAAGCGGCCATGTTCCAGGCCGTGCGCGAGGGCGAATTCCTGCTGTACTACCAGCCAATTGTTAATTCCGGCACGCGCGAGATCGAGGGCTTCGAGACCCTGATGCGCTGGAAGCACCCTACCCTTGGCATGGTGCCGCCAGGGCGTTTCATCCCGATTGCGGAAACCAATGGCCTGATCAACCTGCTGGGCGCGTGGGCGCTCAAGTCGGCCTGCGTGCAGCTGAAGCAATTCCAGGAAGTGGCCAAACGGCCACTATATATATCTGTTAATATCAGCCCGCGGCAATTCCGCAACGACAAATTCCTGGATGTACTTGATGATGCGCTGGCCTTCTCAGGCCTGCCTGGTGAACAATTGGTATTAGAAATTACTGAAGGCACGTTGATGATCGATCCGGTGCATGCCGAGCTGATCCTCTCCAAAATGGCGGAGCGCAAAGCCCGCATCGCGATCGACGATTTTGGCACCGGTTACTCCTCCCTGTCCTACCTGAAGCGCTTCCCGATTTCGGTATTGAAGATCGACCGCACCTTCATCCGCGACCTGCCTGGTTCGGAAAAGGATGGCGCAATCTGCAACGCCGTGCTGGACCTGGCCAAGCACCTGGACCTGTCCGTGGTGGCCGAGGGTGTGGAAACCGAAGACCAGTTGGGGTATGTTGAGAAAGGCGGCTGCCAGTACGTGCAAGGCTTCCTGACCGGCCGTCCAATGGCGGCCCATACGGCGCTGGCAGCACTGAAAGAGCGCACCTATGCGGCGCTGATGCCTGACCACCAGCTGCTCGACGAGCCGCGACAGGTGCTGCAATGAGCACGCTGGGCAAACAGACCCTGGCTACGTTGTGGGAGCGCACGCGCCTGCAGGGCGATATGCCGGGTTTCGCCAAGGCGATTACCTCCATCCTTGGCGCCATGCGCGGCGAGGACGAAAATGAGTTCGATATGGCACGCACGGTGCTGTCGGACCCGGTCCTGACGCAGAAGGTGCTGCGCCTGGCCAATAGCGGCATGTATTCCGCTTTCGGCCAGCATATCAACACCGTCAGCAAGGCCGTGCTGGTGCTGGGCACCGAAGCGATCGGCCACCTGGCCCTGGGCCTGAAGCTGATCGAGGAACTGTCCGTGGTGTCGCCGGACTCCGGCCTGGCCCATATCGAAATGGAAAAAGCCGTCCTGGCCGGCATCGTCGCGCGCGAAGTCTCGGCGACGGCGGCAAGCCGCCACGGCGAAGAGGCCGTGGTCTGCTCCATGCTGCACACCATGGGCCGCATGATGGTCACCTTTTACATGCCGGAACGCTGGACTGCGCTGCAGCAGGTAACCGGCGCCGGCAAGGAAGATGCAGCGGCGGTCGAGATTCTGGGCCTGAGCCTGCAGGACATCGGCCGCGCCGCCGCACTGCACTGGGGCCTGCCGTCAAAATTGATCCAGGGCATGCGCACGCTGGAGCCGCCGGAGGAAGACGCGCCGGTCGAGCCTTTGAGCCATGAGGACTGGGTGGCCGGCGTTTCGACCATGTCCTCCATTTGCGCCGGGGCGCTGTGGCACGACAGCGAGGAAGGCGCGGCCGAAGTGCGCCGCATCATGGCGCGCTATTCGGGCATGATCGGCGTCAGCACGGACCAGCTGGCACAGGCGATTGAACAAGCCAAGGTGGTGGCGGCGAGCGACTTGTCGATTGCGCCGCTATCCAAGCCGGCCGAACGCCGCGCCAAGGCACTGGCGCAAACCCGTCAGCGCGCGGCGGGCAACAATATCCTGCTAAGCGGGTTGTCCGATATGCGCGATTCGCTGGATACCGCCAGCGCGGGGCAGATGGTGTCGATCGCGCTGGAAACCGTCTTCAAAGGCCTGCAGTTCACCCGCTCGGTCGCTTTCGTGCGCAACCGCCGCGATGGCAAGTACGTCGCCCGCATGTGCCTGGGCGATGGCGTGCGCGAACACCTGCCGGTGATGCAGTTCCCGGATGCTTACGAGCCGAATGTATTCCATGCGGCGCTGAGCAGCGATCGCGTGATCTTTATCGAGAATGCCGCCGATCCTAAGTTCGCGGCCAAGCTGCCGGCCTGGTGGCGCGATACGCTGAGCGACGCGCGCAGCTTCGTGATCCTGCCGCTGTGCTCCAACGGCCAGCCGACTGGTTTCATGTACGGCGACTGGGACGATTCCTTCCCTGCCATCCACCTCAGCCCGACCGAGTTCTCGCTGCTGAACGACATCCGTTCGCTGGTAATGAAGGCTGCCGAGCGCCGCCTTCATATCGATACCGTCAACCGCGCTGCGTAGTCTTAGATCAGCCTAGCGCTGCCAGCGATAGCTGAGCGCAGCGGCGCCGGCGCCCAGCGCCACCAATCCCGATGCCACGAAGTAGATCGATTGCGGCCCGGCCGACTGCCAGGCCTGGGTCAGCCCCAGGCTGCCCGCCGTGGCGCCGATGCCGTAGGAAATGCTGATGTACAGCGCCTGGCCGCGCGCTTGCAGAGCGCCGCCGAACCAGCGCTGCATGGTTTGTACCGACGCCGAGTGGTGCAGCGCGAAGGTGGCGGCGTGCATGACCTGCGCCAGCACCAGCACCACCAGGGTATGCGGCGCGGCGCCGATCAGCGCGAAGCGAATCACGCCGAAAGCGAAGCAGGCGTACATCAGCTTCTTCGCACCCCAGCGCTTGAACAGGGGCGCCTGGAAATAGAACAGCAGCACTTCGGCCACCACGCCGACAGACCACATCAGGCCCGTCACGGTTTTGCTATAGCCCTGCTTTTCAAGGTATAGCGAATAGAAGGTGTAGAGCGAACTGTGGGCCGCCACCATAAGCGCAGTGGAGGCGAAGAAGGCCAGCACCTCCTTGCGCCGCAACACCGCGAGCAAGGCCGGCGGCTTGCCAACATGCTGCATGCGCGGCACTTCTTTCAGGCGGAAGGCGGCGCCCAGCACAAACACCAGCAGCACGCCGCAGAACCACACCAGGGCGTCCGTGCCCTGCCAGTCCATCAGGAAGGACGACAGCATCACGGTCACGATAAAGCCGATCGAACCCCACAGCCGTATGCGGCCGTAGTATGTCAGGTCGCCGCGCATTTCGGACAGCATGAGCGCTTCGCAGATCGGGCCCTGGGCGCTGGTGAACAGGTTGACCAGCACCATGGCCGCGAAGAAGTGGGCGAAGGTGGAGCCGAAGACGAAACCGGAGAATGTGACCAGGGCCGCCGCGCCGGTCAGGCGCAGCACGAACACGCGCCGTTCGGAGTGGTCGGCCACATAGCCCCAGACATTGGGGCCGAAAATGCGCAGCACCTGGATCAGCGACATCAGCACGCCGATTTCGGCTACCGACATCCCCTTGCCCTGGAAGTACAGGCTGGCGTAGGTGGAAAAAGTACCGGCGTAAGCGTAATAACAGAAGAGGAAAAGCGCGAACCCGAAAGCCTGGGCCGGGATCACGCCTTGCCGATGTCAGGCGTCGCCACGCTCACGTCGCCGCACTGTGCGCGGTGCATCAGGGCGTGGTCGATCAGCACCAGGGCCAGCATGGCTTCCGCAATCGGGGTGGCGCGGATGCCGACGCATGGGTCGTGGCGGCCAAAGGTCTCCACCATGACCGGGTTGCCGTCCTTGTCGATCGAACGGCGCGGGGTGCGGATGGAGGAAGTCGGCTTGATGGCGATCGACACGGTGATGTCCTGGCCGGTCGAAATGCCGCCCAACACGCCGCCGGCATTGTTGCCGACGAAGCCTTGCGGGGTCAGTTCATCGCCATGTTCGGAGCCGCGCTGCGCCACGCTGTCGAAGCCGGCGCCGATTTCCACGCCCTTCACCGCGTTGATGCCCATCATGGCGTAGGCGATGTCGGCATCCAGCTTGTCGTAAATCGGCTGGCCCAGGCCGACCGGCACATTGCGCGCCACTACATCGATGCGGGCGCCGATGGAATCGCCGTCCTTGCGCAGGGCGTCCATATAGTCCTCCATGCGCTCAATCAGGGCCGCGTCCGAGGTGGCCGCGAAGAACGGATTGGCAGGTACGTGTTCAAAGCTCTCGAACGGCACGGCGATCTCGCCCAGTTGGCTCATGCAACCGGCGAACTCGGTGCCGTACTTCTCTTTCAGCCACTTCTTGGCGATGGCCGCCGCGCCCACCACCGGGGCGGTCAGGCGCGCCGAGGAACGGCCGCCGCCGCGCGGGTCGCGCACGCCGTATTTGTGCCAGTAGGTGTAATCGGCATGGCCGGGGCGGAAGCTCTCCGCGATATTGCCGTAATCCTTGCTGCGCTGGTCTTCGTTCTTGATCAGCAGCGCGATCGGGGTGCCGGTGGTCACGCCCTGGTACACGCCCGACAGGATCTGCACCGTGTCCGGCTCCTGGCGCTGCGTTACGTGGCGCGAGGTGCCCGGCTTGCGGCGGTCCAGTTCCGGCTGGATGTCGGCTTCCGACAGGACCAGGCCCGGTGGGCAGCCATCGATCACGCAGCCGATTGCAGGGCCATGGGATTCGCCAAAGGTGGTAACGGTGAACAGCTTGCCAAAGGAATTGCCGGACATGATGGGGAGCGAGAGTGACTGGGGAAACTCCTCATTCTAACCGGATATGCTAAAACTCGCAGGCAGTAGTTATTTTGACCACAACTATGGCGAAACTATCACACCGCTATTCGTTAACTCCGGGGAAAGTGTTTTAATGGTCGTTCTCAGGAACAATTCGCTATATACTAAGTTGTAAGAACACCGAGTCCCCTTGGAGAAGCGACACATGCCCCCTTCGATCACGGCGCCGGATGGCGGCCACGACGATCAGGATGATCTGGTTTTCTTAGAAGAGCAAACGGCTCAGCCAGTTCCCACCACACAGCGCAATGTCTGGCGCGTGATGATTATCGATGACGACGAAGACGTCCATTCGACGACCACGTTCGCCCTCGGCAACCTGGACATGCAGCACCGCCCCCTGGAGTTCGTCCACGCCTATTCCGCCGCCCAGGCGCGCGAAATGCTCGCGCACGAACAGGAAATCGCCGTGATCCTGCTCGATGTGGTGATGGAGCAGGATGACGCCGGTTTGCACCTGGTGCGCTATATCCGCGAAACGCTGAAACTGACCGATGTCCGTATCATCCTGCGCACCGGGCAGCCGGGTTACGCGCCCGAGATCGACGCCATCCGCGATTTCGACATCAACGATTACAAGACCAAATCCGAGCTGACCCGCATCAAGCTGTTCACCACCGTGACAGCGGCGATCCGCTCCTACGAACAAATCCGCAATATCAACGAAAGCCGGCGCGGCCTGTCGCGCATTGTGCAAGCCAGCACCGAGTTGATGGCGCTGCATGGCGTGCAGAACTTCGCCTCCGGCGTGCTGTCGCAGATCGCCGAGCTGCTGGGTCAGACGGCGCACGGCGTGCTGTGCGTGCAGGAATGCCCGGATGCCGGTTGCCACGAACTGGTGGTGATGGCCGCCACCGGCAAACACCACGACCTTTCGAGCAGCATCCTGACCGCCGCGCAGGACTCGCGCGTGCACAAAGCCATGGAAGACTGCCTGGCGGCGCGCCGCAATGTCTACTGCGAGCACACCATCACGCTTTACTTTGCCGGCAAGGCAAGCCGCACCTTCGTCGCCTTCATGGACGTGGAACGTGCACCGACCGCGCTGGAGGCGAGCCTGCTGGAGGTCTTCTGCAGCAACGTGGCGGTGGGCCTGGACAATGTGGAACTGGTGTCGCACCTGCATACGGCGGCCTTCTACGACAACCTGTCCAAGCTGCCGAACCGCACGCGCCTGATCGAGATCCTGGACGCCACCCTGGCCGGCCCGGCCAAGCAGGACGCCACGCTTTGCCTGGTCGACCTGGACCACTTCGCCGAAACCAACGATGCGCTGGGCCACGAGTTCGGCGACCTGCTGTTGTCCGCCGTCGCCGCACGCCTGCAGAACAACCTGGGCAAACAGTTGACCGTGGCGCGCATTGGCGGCGACATCTTCTGCGTGCTGGGCGACGCCGGCCAGGTCAACCCGCCGAATATCCTCAACCTGTTCACCACTGCTTTCAGCATCGACGAACAGGACGTTC
Source organism: Massilia sp. SR12 (assembly GCA_046523935.1). Lineage (GTDB taxonomy): Bacteria > Pseudomonadota > Gammaproteobacteria > Burkholderiales > Burkholderiaceae_D > Rugamonas. The sequence goes on from CP159586.1 coordinate 1,366,751, forward strand.
AGCTATCCGCGACGCTGGGCCTGGTGCGCCTGTGCGAACACGATGGCAGCGGCGCCGATGCGCTGAAGGATGCCGATATCGCGCTGAAGCGGGCCAAGAGCCAGCAGCGCACCGGCCACTTCTACTTCTCGCGCAGCATGGGCGTGGAAATCCGCGAGCGCGTGCGCATGATGCACGCCCTGCGCACCGGTTTCAGCCAGAACCAACTCTTTGTTGTGTACCAACCGCAGGTCGACCTGGCCTCGCGCCGCCCGATGGGCGCGGAAGCCCTGCTGCGCTGGCAGACCCCGGATGGCAAATTCGTCTCGCCCGACCGCTTCATCCCGATTGCCGAGTATTCGGGCCTGATCATCGACATCGGCGAATGGGTCATGCGCACGGCGATGCAGGAACTGGTTACGCTGCGCGCCGCCGGCCACACCGAATTCACCATGTCGATCAACGTCTCGCAGGTGCAGTTCCGCCACCCGCACTTCCTCGATACGCTGCGCAACGCCCTGCACGAGACCGGCGCGCCGCCTGAATATGTGGAGCTGGAGATTACCGAATCGATGGCAATGGAAGAACCGGACCTGCTGATCAAGATGCTGTCGCAGATCAAGCAGACCGGCGTCACCATCGCGATCGACGATTTTGGCACCGGCTTCTCGTCCCTGTCCTATCTGCAGCGCCTGCAGATCGACCGGCTCAAGATCGACCGCGCCTTCGTCACCGAAATCACCAATTCCGCGCGCGGCAGCAGCATCGCCGAAATGGTGGTGCAACTGGGCCGCAACCTGGGCCTGGCGGTGATCGCGGAAGGGGTGGAAGACGAACGCCAGGCGCAGATCCTGCATAACCTGGGTTGCCCGTTGGGCCAGGGCTTCCTGTTCGCCCGCCCGATGACCATCGAGGCGCTGTCAGGCTGGCTCAGTAACGACGCCCTGGCTGGCGTGGCCTAACAAAAAAATAGGGACGTACCCCATTTTTTGTACGTCAAAAAAATGGGGTACGTCCCTATTTTTTTTGCAATCAATTCTCCGAGCGCTCCTCCTGCTCCGCCGGCCAGTCGCGGATGTAGGCCTTCAGCATGCGGTTTTCAAAGCTTTGCGCTTCCAGCACGGCGCGCGCGACGTCGTAGAAGGAGATCACGCCCAGCAGGGTCTTGGCGTTCATGACCGGCAGGTAGCGGGCATGCTTTTCCAGCATGATGCGGCGCACTTCATTGACTTCGGTGTCCGGGGTGACGGTGATCGGGTGGTCGTCCATGTGCTTGCGCACCGTGCCGCCGCCCACGGAACCCTGGTTCGCATGCAGGGCCTTCAGCACTTCGCGGAAGGTGAGCATGCCAACCAGGTCGCCATACTCCATGACCACCAAAGAACCGATGTCTTTTTCGGCCATCGTATTGGCAGCTTCCACCAGTGGCTGGTCCGGAGTGATCGTATAGAGGATGTTCCCTTTGACTTGGAGAATTTCGGAGACTTTCATTTTGGGCCGTCCTGTCCTTGGTGATTATGGTTTTATTGTAAGCCTTACCATCGAATTTAGCGTATGCCAAGTGAAAAATCCAGTTTTGGATTAATCAAGACGCAACAGTATTCATAGTATAAATAACACGATAGCATGTGGGGCATGAGCAAACCAAACTATCCCGGTTTCGACACCCTCGCCCTGCATGCCGGCACAACACCTGATCCAGCCACCGGCAGTCGCGCAGTCCCCATCCATTTCACCTCCTCCTTTTCCTTCCGCGATTCGGACCACGCGGCGGCGCTGTTCAATATGGAACGCGCCGGCCATGTGTATTCGCGCATATCCAACCCGACCAATGCGGTGCTGGAGGAGCGTATGGCGGCGCTGGAGGGTGGCGTGGCGGGCATCGCCACCGCCAGCGGCCAGGCGGCCATGCACCTTGGCCTGGCCACCATTGCCGGCGCGGGTTCGCATATCGTGTCGTCGCGGGCGCTGTACGGTGGTTCGCACAACCTGCTGGGCTATACCTTGCGGCGTTTCGGCATCGAGACCACCTTTGTCGATCCGCGCGACCTGGATGCGTGGCGCGCGGCGATCCGCCCCAACACCAAGGCGCTGTTCGGCGAGACGCTGGGCAATCCAGGACTGGATGTGCTGGATATCCCGGCCATTGCGGCCATCGCGCATGAGGCCCATTTGCCCTTGATGGTGGATGCCACCTTTACCACACCCTACCTGTTGCGGCCTTTCGACCACGGCGCCGACCTGGTGTTCCACTCGGCCACCAAGTTCCTGTGCGGGCATGGCACGGCTATCGGCGGCGTGCTGGTGGATGGCGGCACCTTCGATTGGCAGGCGGCGTATAACGCGACCGGTCGTTTCGCCGAACTGTGCGAGCCGTACGACGGCTTCCATGGCATGGTTTTCTCCGAAGAGTCCACGGTGGCGCCGTTTGCGCTGCGGGCGCGGCGCGAGGGCTTGCGCGATTTCGGCGCGGCCATGAGTCCGCACAATGCGTTCGCCATCCTGCAGGGGATTGAAACCTTGGGCGTGCGCATGGACCGGCACGTGGCCAACACGCGGCGGGTGGCCGAGTTCCTGGCGGCGCATCCTGCGGTGGAATCGGTGGTGTATCCCGAGCTGGATTCGCATCCAGACCGCGCGCTGGCAGCGCGCTTGCTGCCGAAAGGCGCGGGCGCGGTGTTGTCCTTCACGCTCAAGGGCGACCGGGCGGCGGGCAAGCGTTTTGTCGACAGCCTGAAGGTGTTTTCGCGCCTGGCCAATGTGGGCGATGCGCGTTCGCTGGTCATCCACCCTGCTTCCACCACCCATTTCCGGGTGCCGTCGGAACAGCTGGCGGCGGCCGGTATTGCGGAAGGCAGCATGCGCCTGTCGGTCGGGCTGGAGGATGCCGACGACCTGCTGGAAGACCTGGCGCGCGGGCTCAAAGCTGCGCAGAAAGGGGCTTGAGCATGATGTTCGGCGCTTCCTATTGCTATACCGGCGGCAAGGCCTTCGATCCGGCGCTGCCGACCGTGGTATTCATCCACGGCGCGCAGAATGACCATTCCGTGTGGGCGTTGCAGTCGCGCTACCTGGCGCACCATGGCTTCGGCGTGCTGGCTGTGAATCTTCCGGGACATGGCCGCAGCGCGGGTCCGGCGAAACAAAGCGTGGAGGAGATGGCGGCCTGGCTGCTCTCCGTACTGGACGCGGCGGGCGTGCGCCAGGCCGCCCTGGTGGGACACAGCATGGGCTCCCTGATCGCTCTGGAGACGGCGCACCAGGCGCCTGACCGGATCACGCGCCTGTCGCTACTGGGCTGCACTTATCCGATGAAAGTGTCGGATGCCTTGCTGGACGCGGCCCTGAATGCGCAGGGTGATGCGATCGATATGGTGAATATATGGTCGCACAGCTCAATGGCGCAGAAGCCGTCCTGCCCTGGCCCGGGTTTTTCGGTCATGGGCATGTCGAAGCGGCTGATGGAGCGTATTTCAGCGCAGGGCGAGCCTGACCTGTTCCATACCGATTTCACAGCCTGCAATGCCTATGCGAACGGCGATGCGGCGGCGGCCAGCGTGCGCTGCCCGGTGCAATTCATCTTCGGCGCCAAGGATATGATGACGCCGCCGCGCAGCACCAAGGCTTTGCTGGCCGCCCTGCCCGGTGCGCGCACGGTTACGGTGGATGCAGGCCACCAGATGATGGCCGAGCAGCCGGACGCGGTACTGGACGCGCTGGCGGCCTTCCTGCGTTAGGCCGCCGCAAAGTGTTCGGCCAGGCTGTCGCCGAGGCCGGACTCCACCGCCGTTTCAACCTGGCGCGCCAGCATGGCGGCGTCGCGGCTGGCCGCGTGGTCCAGCTCATCGTCCGAATCGGCCACCACGCCGGCATTCAGCGACATGCCGCCGAAGACGAACAGGCGGTACACATCGGCTACCGTCACTTTGTTGACATTGGCGAGCAGCACCCAGTTATCCGCCCCCTCGCTGACCCGTTTGCCAAATTGCACGCGCGGCGGCGGTGCGATATTCACTTTGGCGACCCAGCCCGGCGCCACCATCCGTTCCAGCAGCGCGTCCATTTCGTCAAAGCCCAGGCGGGTGCGGCCCCGCATTTCGGCAGAACTGACCGCCGCATTGTCGCTCCGCTCGCGCGCCTCGTGCAGCACGCGCAGCACGGCCATGGCGTCGACAAACTCACCGCCCGGCACCGCCTCGTACCACCAGCGCTCGTACTTCACCACAGGCAGCGCCGCCGTCAACAAGGCGCCCAGCAGCGTAATCAACCATGAGACGTAGATCCAGAGCAGGAACAAAGGCAGGGCGGCCAGCGCGCCGTAGATCTTGGAGTACGTCGGCACCTGGGTGATAAAAACTGCGAAGCCCCGCTTCGCCAGCTCGAACGCCACCGCCGCCAGTGCGCCGCCGCACAGCGCATCGCGCCAGTCCACGGTCCGGTTGGGCACCGTCATGTAGAGCAAAGTGAAGGCCAATGTCGTCAACAGGATCGATAACAGGGTATAGAAGATCGGCCCGGTCACCGCCCCTACCAGGTCGCTGGTGGCGTCGAAAATGTGGCTGGAGAGGGAAAGCGACACGCCCACCAGCAAAGGCCCAAGCGTAATCAGCGCCCAATAGACAAGCACCCGCCGCACAAAACGGCGCTCGTTCTTGACGCGCCAGATGCGGTTGAAGGCGCGTTCGATCATGCTCAGCATGGCGACGGAGGTCAGCACCAGCATCACCGCACCCACCGCCGATAGCCTTGTTGCCTTGGAGGCAAACATGGTCAGGTAGCTGAGAATGGTGTTGGAAATCGCCTTCGGCATCACGCTCTTGATGAAATACGCTTCCAGCGCCGAGCGGAAGGTATTGAACATCGGGAAGGTGGTGAAAATGGCCAGTGCAATCGTCAGCACCGGCACCAGGGCGAACACGGTGGTGAAGGTCAGGCCGCCCGCCACCTGGGGCAGGCTTTCCTCGCGCAGCCGGCGCCGGCCAAACTGCACCAGGTCGCGCAGTTCATTCCAGGACAAGGCGCGCAGCTCGGCCACGCCGCGCGTGCAGGCGCGCGCCACATTGTTATATAGGGACTTAAGAACCATCAGTTATTGTTGTTGATCTTTATGCTACTTGGTAAAGGGCCATATAATAGCGCTAATGAACCGAACTAACCTCACAATACTAGTCTTGTATTATTCCCGGCACGGCTCCGTGCGCAAATTGGCGGAACTGATTGCCCAAGGCATTGAATCGGTACCCGGTTGCGACGCCCGCCTGCGCACCGTGCCCGCCGTTTCCACGGTAACGGAAGCGACCGCGCCGGAAGTGCCGCTGGATGGTGCGCCCTACGTGGAACTGCAGGATCTGGAGGACTGCGCGGCGTTGGCGCTGGGCTCCCCTACCCGCTTCGGCAATATGGCGGCTGCGATGAAGTATTTTTGGGATGGCACATCGGCACAATGGCTGTCCGGCACCTTGTCCGGCAAGCCGGCTTGCGTCTTCACGTCGACCGGCAGCCAGCACGGCGGGCAGGAATCGACGCTGCTGACGATGATGGTGCCCTTGCTGCACCATGGCATGATGGTGATGGGCCTGCCCTATACCCATCCGGAGTTGATGACAACCAGCAGCGGCGGTTCGCCTTACGGCCCCACCCACTGGTCGGGATTGGACGGCAAAAAGCCGATCACGGAAGATGAAAAACGCCTGGCGCTCGCAATGGGACGCAGGCTGGCCGAAGCGGCCGTGAAGTTGCGGGGGTAATCATGAACAGCACCAAACACAAACTTTTCCATTGGGGCGCCATTGGCAGCCTCGTTTTGCTCATCGGTTGGTGCGCGGCGTGGGAAATGTGGATCGCGCCCTTGAAACCGGGCGGCTCGTGGATGGTGCTGAAAGCGGTGCCGTTGTTGTTCCCCCTGCTGGGCGTGATCAAGCGCGATATCTACACGCTGCAATGGACCTCGATGATGATCCTGCTGTACTTCACCGAAGGCGTGGTGCGCGGCTGGAGCGACAAGAGCATGCCGTGGCTGGGCTGGGGCGAGGCGGCCATTGTGGTGGTCTACTTCATGTGCGCCATTCTTTACGTGCAGCCCTATAAAAGGGCTGCCAAGCAAGCCGCCCGGGAATTGCTGGAGAAGGTCAATACCAGCAAGACCAAGTAACCATGGATAAACCGGCCTTCCTCGCCGCTTGCCGCGCCTTGCTGGGCGACACCCATGTGATCGCCGACGAGGCGGGCATGGCGCCCTACCTGCGCGATTGGCGCGGGCGCTTCACCGGGCGCGCGCTGGCCGTACTGCGGCCGGCCGATACCGAGCAGGTTGCCGCCACCGTGCGGCTGTGCGTGCAGGCGCGCATACCAATGGTTCCACAAGGCGGCAATACCGGCCTGGTGCTGGGCAGCGTGCCCGATGCCAGCGGCGGCTCGGTGGTTCTTTCGCTGGCGCGCATGCAGACGATACGCCAGGTCGATGCGGTGAACCGTACCATGACGCTCGATGCGGGCGTGATCCTGCAACAGGCGCAGGAAGCTGCGGCCGCGCAGGGCTGCCTGTTCCCGCTGTCCCTGGCGGCGGAGGGCAGTTGCACCATCGGCGGCAACCTGTCCACCAATGCGGGCGGCACCGCCGTTCTCCGCTATGGCAATACGCGCGAGCTTTGCCTGGGGCTGGAGGTGGTGACGGCGCAAGGCGAGGTCTGGTCCGGACTGCGCGGGCTGCGTAAGGACAATACCGGCTACGACCTGCGCGACCTGTTCATCGGCGCGGAAGGCACGCTGGGCATCATTACCGGCGCGGTGCTGAAACTGTATCCGCAGCCGAAGGCCAGCGTGACGGCGCTGGCGGCCATGGACTCGCCGGCGCAGGCCTTGCGGCTGTTGTCCATCATGCAGGACCATTGCGCGGCCAGCTTGACCGGCTTTGAGCTGATGTCGGCCTATTGCCTGCAACTGGTCTCCAGGCATTTCCCAGCCTTGCAGCAGCCTTTGCCGCCGAACTATCGACAGTACGCCCTGCTGGAGCTGTCCAGTAGCGAGTCGGAGGCGCATGCGGCGGGCCTGCTGGAACGGGCGCTCGGTGCGGCGCTGGCCGAGGGCGCGGCGCAGGATGCGGTGGTCGCCAGCTCAGCGGCCCAATCGCGAGGGCTGTGGGACTTGCGCGAGCATATTCCGCTGGCGCAGGCGGCGGACGGCAAGAACATCAAGCATGATATTTCGCTGCCGGTTTCTTCGACTGCCGACTTCATTACCGCCACCGAACCGCAGTTGCAGGCGGCCTTCCCCGGCTGCCAGTTGGTGTGCTTTGGCCACCTGGGCGATGGCAACCTGCATTTCAATGTCGCGCCGCCACCCGGCGTGGCGAACGAAGACTTCCTGCAAAGCCAGGGGGCGGTCAACCGTGTGGTGCACGATTCGGTCGCGCAGTTCGGCGGCTCGATCTCGGCCGAGCATGGCATCGGCGCTTTGAAGCGCGACGAACTGGCGCGGTATAAGTCGCCGGTTGAATTGACACTGATGCGCGCGATAAAAGCCGCACTTGATCCGCTGGGCTTGATGAATCCCGGGAAGATCCTATGAAACTCCTGCCCTTGCTGCTGTTGGCGATGGCCCTTCCTGCAGGGGCGGAAGCCCTGCACAAGTGCTCCGTTGACGGCAAGATCAGCTACTCGCAGCAGCCATGCGAGAAAGGCGTTGCCACCACCATTGCGGTGCCGCCTGCGCCGCCGCCCGATCCCGCCGCAGCGGCGGACTTGAAGCGCCAGGCGCGCGAAGCCAACAAACTGGCCGGCGAGCGGCGCAAGCGCGAGGCGCGCGAGGAGCGTGAGTCGCTGGCGGAGGCGCGTGCGGTTGCCGCCCACAATAAGAAGTGCAAGAAACTGCAGTTGCAGCAGAAGTGGGCGGAAGAGGATGCGCGCGGTGGGACTGTGCAAAATATGGAACGCTCGAAATTGAAGGCTAAGCGCGCCTCCGAGCTTGTTCAGCTGGAATGCGGCGGCTGACGCGCTGGCTGGCGGTCGGTGAATGGCGTTCGCACCCGGTGCGGGCGCTGACGGCTATTGCGGCGATTGCGATTGGAGTGGCGCTAGGGTTTGCCATCCATCTGGTGAATGCGGCGGCGCTGAACGAGTTTTCCAGCGCCATCCGCAGCTTGTCGGGCCAGGCCGATATCCAGGTGGCAGGCACTGAATCGACCTTCGACGAATCCATTTATTCCGCGCTGGCACGCCTGCCGGAAGTTGCCGTGGCTTCGCCGGTGCTGGAGTTCGAGGCGCCATTGCCCGGCGGGCGGCAAGCTTTGCGGATTATCGGGCTGGACGTGTTCCGCGCGGGCTTTATCACGCCGGACCTGATCGGCGCTCCCGGCGCGGACCAGCCTTACGACACCCTGGCGGATGATGCCATTTTCCTTTCACCGGCGGCCATGCAGTGGCTGAAGGTGCAGCCCGGCGCGCCATTGCGACTGGCAACGAGCGGGGATGCGCCTCCGTTGCGGGTGGCCGGCTCGCTGCAGCGGGCGCGCGTGGGGCAGCGCTTTGCCGTGATGGATATCGCTGCGGCACAGTGGCAGTTCCAGCGCCTTGGCCGCTTGTCGCGCGTGGACTTGAAATTGCGCGATGGCGTCGATCGCGGCGCTTTCGAGCGTGCGCTGGAGGCGAGGCTCGGGCGAGAGTTTCCGGGCCGCTTCCGGGTCGGGCAGCCGAATGATGCGGACCAGGAGAGTCGCAATACGAATCTGAGCCGGGCTTACCGCGTCAACCTGAGCGTCCTGGCGCTGGTGGCGCTGTTTACTGGCGCTTTCCTGGTGTTTTCCTCGCAGGCTTTGTCCGTGCTGCGGCGGCGCAGCGAATTCGCCTTGTTGCGGGTACTGGGGCTGGAGCGCGGACAATTGCTGCGGCAGGTGCTGTTGGAAGGGGCGCTGCTTGGCAGCGTGGGGGCGGCGCTGGGAATCGCCGGTGGCTATGCGCTGGCGGCTGCGGTGCTGCGCTTGTTCGGTGGCGACCTTGGCGCGGGCTATTTCGCCGGGGTGCAGCCGGCGGTGCAATGGGAGCCTGGGGCGGCCCTGCTGTACTTCGCGCTTGGCCTCGCAGTGGCGCTGCTGGGTGGGCTGGCGCCTGCCATGGACGCAGCCCGCGCGCGTCCCGCCGTCGCGCTCAAGGCGGGCACCGACGAAACGGCGCTACGGCCATTGGCGCGGCCTTGGCCGGGCCTGGTGTGTCTGGCGCTGGCCGGCGCAATGGCGTTTGCGCCGCCGGTTTTCGAATTACCTTTGTTTGGGTATCTGTCGATTGCCTTGCTGCTGGTGGGGGCGATTGCGCTCATGCCGCGCCTTTCGGGGATGGCGTTTCGCTCACTCGCCGGCCGGCAGCGGCTGGGCGCACCCGGCACATCCGGCGCGATGGGGCTGCGCGGGCCGGTGGTTTCGCTGGCGCTGACGCGGCTGGCCAATGCCTCCGGCCAGGCCGGTATCGCTCTGGGTGGGGTGCTGGCGAGCTTCAGCCTGATGGTGGCGATGGCGATCATGGTGGCTAGCTTCCGCACCTCGGTGGATGAGTGGGTGCTGCGTATCCTGCCGGCGGACGTGTATGCGCGCAGCACAACGGCAGGCAGTCTGGGTGGTGGGCTGTCCTCGTTCGAGCAGGACGCCCTGCGCGGCATGCCTGGCGTGGCGCGGCTTGAGTTCATGCGTATCCGCTCCGTGTCGCTCGCGCCCGAGCGGCCAAACATCGCCATCCTGGCACGCGACATCGCCCCGGACGATCCCGGCAGCGCCATGATCCTCGTCAACGAGCCTGACACCGCGCAGCCACGCAGCGCGGCGCGGCCGGACAACGCGACAAGGACCGGCGCCCGGACAACGCCGAGCGGCATGGTAAAGACTGACGATCCGGCGGTGCGGGCCGATCCGGCGGCGCGGGCCGATGCGGCGGCGCTGGCCGATGCGGTGGCGCTGGCCGATGCGGCGGCGCTGGCCGATGCGGCGGCGCTGGCCGATGCGGCGGCGCTGGCCGATGCGGCGGCGCTGGCCGATGCGGCGGCGCTGGCCGATGCGGCGGCGCTGGCCGATGCGGCGGCGCGGGCCGATGCGGCGAAGACTAGCGATGCGGGGGCTCGGGCCGATGCGGCGGCGCGGGCCGATGCGGCGAAGACTAGCGATGCGGGGGCTCGGGCCGATGCGGCAGATGCAGGCGATCCGGCGACACGGGGCGGCGTGCCGGGCACGGGCGACGCGCGGGCAGCGAGTAGCGCATTGGGCGCTGGCCCTGCCGCGCCGGCGAGCGATGTGGCTCCGGCGGCGTGGGTATCAGAAGCGATGGCGGACCTGTACTCGCTGCGGCCGGGGGATACGCTGCGCTTGCCGCTGGGCGGCCAACTACGCGAGTTCCGGGTCGAAGGCATCTGGCGCGATTACGCGCGGGCGGCGGGCGCCGTTATCATCCGCCGCGCCGACTACATCGCCATGACCGGCGACCGCGAAGCCGCCGATGTCGCGATCTGGCTCGCGAAAGGCGCCAGCAGCGCGCAGGTGCTTGAAAACATACGCACCCTCCCCTTCGGCGCCACGCTGGAAACCAGCATCCCATCCGAAATCCGCAACCTCACGCTGAAAATATTCGACCGCAGCTTCGCCGTCACCTACCTATTGGAAGGCATCTCCATCGTCATCGGCCTGTTCGGCGTGGCCGCCACCTTCTCCGCCCAAACGCTGGCGCGCAGCCGCGAGTTCGGCATGCTGCGCCATGTCGGCGTCACGCGCCGCCAGATCCTCGGCATACTGGCGCTGGAAGGCAGCGCCCTGACCGCCCTCGGCATCCTGGCGGGCTTCGCGCTGGGCTGGGTAATCAGCCTGGTGCTGGTCCACGTGATCAACCCTCAATCCTTCCACTGGACCATGCAAATGCATTATCCCTGGCCCCTGCTCGCCACCGTGGCCGCCGCATTGCTGCTATCCGCCACGCTGACCGCCCTGCTGGCAGGACGCCAAGCCCTGTCGTCCGGCCCAATCCGCGCCGTGCGGGAGGACTGGTGATGCGCGCCCTGCTCTACTTGCTCCTGCTGCTGGCCTGGCCGCTGCACGCCGCCGAGGCCGCAGAATTCGCGCCCGTCAAACCCGGCGTCCAACTGCAATTCCCACGCGACTACGGCGCGCATCCCGGCTTCAAAACCGAATGGTGGTACGCCACCGGCTGGCTCACCACCCCGGACGGCAAGCAGCTTGGCTACCAGGTCACCTTCTTCCGCAGCGGCACCGGCCATGGTCGCGACAACCCGAGCAAATTCGCACCGAAGGACATCATCGTCGCCCACGTCGCCCTATCCGACCCGGCGCACGGCAAACTGCTGCACGACCAGCGCACGGTACGCGCCGGTTTCGGACTGGCCGGCGCCTCCACCGAAGACACCGACGTCCAGCTGGATAGCTGGCGCATGCGCCGCGCCGCCGATGGCACTTATCATATCGACATTAATGCCGCCGAATTCACCCTCACGCTGCAACTGGCGCCGACCAAGCCCATCCTGCTGCAAGGCGACGCCGGCTTCTCGCGCAAGGGCCCGCAGCCCGCGCAAGCCAGTTATTACTATAGCAAGCCCCAACTCCGCACCACTGGCACCCTGGCCCGCCGTGGCGCCGCCCCGCAAGCCGTACAGGGCAGCACCTGGCTCGATCATGAATGGTCCAGCGAAGTGCTGGATCCGACGGCGGCGGGCTGGGATTGGGTCGGCGTCAACCTGGCCGACGGCGGCGCCCTCATGGCATTCCAGATAAGGGACCGCCGAGGTGGTAAACTATGGGGCCACGCGACATGGCGCGATGCATCCGGTAAGATCACGCACTATTCGCAGGACCAGGTCAGTTTTACCCCGCAGGTGCGCTGGAAATCGCCGCGCACGCATGCCGAGTATCCCGTCGCCACCCTGATCACCACCGGCCCCGAACAGTGGCTGGCCAGCCCCTTGCAGCATGACCAGGAGCTGGATTCGCGCCGCTCGACCGGCGCCGTGTACTGGGAGGGCGCAATCACGGTGAGCCGCGGCGGCAAACCCGCAGGGCGCGGCTACCTGGAGATGACGGGTTATGCCAGTCCGATAAAACTTTGAAGAAGAACGTAGAACACGCATGAGCACCACCACCACCGGTCAACCAGAAGCACGTGAACTCAAAAAAGGCAGCCTGGCCGCCTTCAAAGGCCTGCTGCCATTCCTCAAGCCCTACCGTAGCCGATTCATCGTCGCCGGCATCGCCCTGGTTGTGGCGGCCGGCTCCACCCTGGCCATCCCGTATGCCTTCAAGCAGATGATCGACCTGGGCTTCGGTACCGAAGCGGGCGTGCGCAGCGCGGAGCATGTCAATTCAGTGTTCCTGGCGCTGTTCGCGGTAGCCTCGATCCTGGCGCTGGCCACGGCGGCACGCTTCTATACCGTCTCCTGGCTGGGCGAGCGTGTTACGGCCGATATCCGCAGTGCCGTGTATTCGCACGTGGTGCGGCAAAGCCCTGAGTTCTTCGAAACCACCAAGACCGGTGAAGTGCTGTCGCGCCTGACGACCGACACCACCCTGATCCAGAGCGTGGTCGGCACCAGTATCTCCATGGCGCTGCGCAATGTGCTGCTGTTCCTGGGCGGCCTGGTGATGCTGTTCGTGACCAGCGTGAAGCTGTCCTCCATCATCCTTGGCCTGCTGGTGCTGACGGTGCTGCCGATTGTGGTATTCGGCCGCCGCGTGCGCAAGCTCTCGCGCGACTCGCAGGACCGCGTGGCCGATGCCTCCGCCATGGCCGGCGAAATCCTGAACGCCATGCCGACCGTGCAGGCCTTCACCCACGAGAAACTGGAAGCACAACGCTTTGGCGGCTCCGTCGAAGGCGCCTTCGCCACGGCCATGCGCCGCATCCAGGCGCGCGCCTTCCTGACCATGCTGGCCATTGTGCTGGTATTCGGCACCATCGTCTTCGTGCTCTGGCTGGGCGCCCACGCCGTGCTGGAAGGCTCAATGACCGGCGGCGACCTGGGGCAGTTCATCCTGTACGCCTCCATCGTGGCCGGCTCCATTGGCGCCTTATCCGAAGTGATGGGCGAAGCCCAGCGCGCCGCCGGCGCCACCGAACGCCTGCTGGAACTGCTGGCCGTGCGCTCCGACATCCAGGACCCGGCGCAGCCGCAAGCCCTGCCGCCGCGCGCCGCCAATGGCGCCGCCTTGAGCCTGACCGACGTCTCGTTCTGCTACCCCTCGCGCCCGGACACCCTGGCGCTGGACCACGTCACGCTGGACATCAAGCCGGGCGAAACCATCGCCGTGGTGGGCCCTTCCGGCGCCGGCAAGACCACCCTGTTCCAGATGCTGCTGCGCTTCTACGATCCGCAGTCTGGCGCAATCCGCCTGGATGGCAGCGATATCCGCCTGCTCGACCTGCACACCCTGCGTGGCGCCATCGGTATCGTGCCGCAGGATACGGTGATCTTCTCGGCCGATGCGATGGAAAACATCCGCTACGGCCGCGCCGACGCCACCGACCAGGAAGTGATCGAAGCGGCGCGCCTGGCCGCAGCCCACGAATTCATTGAACGCCTGCCGCACGGCTACAAGTCCTTCCTGGGCGAGCGTGGCGTGCGCTTGTCCGGCGGCCAACGCCAACGCATCGCGATTGCGCGCGCCCTGCTGAAAAACCCGCCGCTGCTGCTGCTGGACGAAGCCACCAGCGCGCTGGATGCGGAATCCGAGCGCCTGGTGCAAGGCGCATTGGAAGCGGCCATGGTGGGCCGCACCACCATCATCATCGCGCACCGCCTGGCGACCGTGCAGCGCGCCGACCGCATCATCGTTATGGAAGACGGCAAGATCGTCGAAACCGGCACCCACCAATCGCTGGTGGCGCTGGGCGGCATCTACGCCAACCTGGCGGCCCTGCAATTCCACCACGTGCACGTGACCCACTGAGGCGATCGTGACCGACGCTGAACTGCGCCAGAATTGCCATACCGTCCTGCCGGGCCACCGCCAGCCGGCGCCGGCCGAGACCTTCGCTGCCATGGCCGCATGGTGCGAGGCGAATGGTGTCGCGCACGACGTGTATGGCGAGGGCGAGCTGCTGCAGTCCTTCGAGCGCAAAGTGGCCGACCTGCTGGGTTTTGAGGCCGCCACCTTCGTCATCACCGGCACCATGGCGCAGGTCACGGCGTTGCGCCTGGCCTGCATGGAACGCGGCAGCCGCCTGGTGGCGCTGCACCCGACCGCGCACATTTTCCGGCACGAACGCGGCAACCATCAACTGCTGGACCACTTCCAGGCGTTGCAACTGGGCGATCCGCACCGCCCCTTCACGCTCGGCGATTTGCAGGCCGTACCAGACCGCCTGGGCGCAGTCTCGCTGGAACTGCCGGCGCGCGAGCTGGGCGGCCAGTCGCCGTCGTGGAAGGAGCTGGCGGCCATCAAGGCGCACTGCCGCGAGCAAGGCATCCATTTGCATATGGACGGCGCACGCTTGTGGGAAGCGGCAGCGGGCTGTGGCCGCGCTCCGGCCGAACTGGCGCAAGGCTTCGACAGTGTGTACGTTTCCCTGTACAAGGGCATCGGCGGCCTGGGTGGCGCCATGTTGCTGGGCAGCGGCGCCTTTATCGCCCGCGCGCAGGAATGGTTCCGGCGCCAGGGCGGCAACGTGATCCACCGCACACCCTACGTGGTGGCGGCGGCGATGCAGTTCGATGCGCGCCTGGCGGCCATGCCGGCGTACTTCCGCCGCACGCAATGGCTGTACGAGACGCTCAGCGAGTTCCCGCGCCTGCGCGCCAATCCGGCGCAGCCGCAGGCCAATATGCTGCATATTCACCTTCCGGTGGCGCGCGAGCGCCTGCTGGAAATCCGCAATGAGATCGCGGCCCGCCATGGCGTGTGGCTGCTGAATCGTGCGTCCCATGCCCAACTTCCGGGCACCAGTTTCACCGAATGGTATGTCGGCGATAATCTTCTCGCGCTGCCGGACGAACAAGTCCGCCACGCCCTCTCTCTTTGGAGCGACATATTATGAGTTTCACCTCGCTGGACCTGATCGACGGGCTCCTGCGCGCCCTGGAATCGATCGGCTATAAAACCGCCACGCCAATCCAGAAGCAAGCTATTCCTGCGGTGCTGGCCGGTCGCGACCTGTTGGCCGCCGCCCAAACCGGCACCGGCAAGACTGCCGCTTTCGCGCTGCCCTTGTTGCAGCGTTTGAGCCTGGAAGGCGAGCAGGCCGCGCCGAACCATATCCGCTGCCTGGTGCTGGTGCCGACGCGCGAGCTGGCGGACCAGGTTTTCCAGAGTTTCCAGACCTATGGCTTCCATCTGCCGCTGCGCAGCGCGGTGGCGTATGGCGGCGTGCCGATGGAGCCGCAACTGGTCAAGCTGCGCAAGGGGGTGGATGTGCTGGTCGCGACGCCGGGCCGCTTGCTGGACCTGCATCGCAAAGGTGCAATCGAATTCACCCAGCTACAGGCCCTGGTGCTGGATGAGGCGGACCGCATGCTGGACCTGGGCTTCGCGGAGGACCTGGACCTGCTGTTTTCGGTGCTGCCGGCGCAGCGCCAGACTTTGCTGTTCTCGGCCACCATGCCGGAGCAGATCCGCAAGATGGCAGGGCAGCTGCTGCGCGATCCGTTGACGGTGCAGGCCTCCGCGCCGAATACGACGGCGCGCACGGTGCGCCAATCGGTCTTCACCACGGATAAGCGGCATAAGCCTGAGCTCTTCCTGCATTTGATGCGCAAGGAGGGCTGGGGACAGGTACTGGTCTTCGTCAAGACGCGCAAGGGTGTCGAGCATCTGGTCGGCCTGTTGCAGGATGAAGGCGTTGCGGCCGATTCGATCCATGGCGACAAGGCGCAGACGGCGCGCATCAAGGCTTTGAAGCGCTTCAAGGCGAACGCCGTGCAAGTGCTGGTGGCGACGGACGTCGCGGCGCGCGGGCTGGATATCGAGGCCTTGCCGCTGGTGGTGAACTTTGACCTGCCTACCGTGGCGGAAGATTATATCCACCGCATCGGCCGTACCGGGCGTGCCGGCGCTGAAGGTGAGGCGATTTCGCTGGTGTGCGCGGATGAAGTGGACTTACTGCGTGCAGTCGAAAAGCTGATTGGGTCGGTCTTGCCGCGCCAGGAGGAAGCTGGCTTCGAGGCAGACCACCGTGTGCCTTTGACCGGTTCCGCGCCTGCTCCGGCCGCGCGGCCTGCCGCCAAGGCGGTGCGTGGCGGCGCCAAGCCCGCCAAACCGGCCAAGCCTGCGGCGGCCCCAGTACGCGAAGATACGCCGCGCCCTGCGGGGGGCTTCGGCGGGCTGAAAGAGGAACTGCCGCCGAAAGAGAAGGCGCGCTCGCGCGGACCAATCTATGGCGCGCGCAGCGGCAGCCCAGGCGCGGGAACTGGCGCGGCGGGCCGCTCAGGCGGCGGCGCGGGCGGGCGCGGTGGCAGCGGCGGCGGCGCGGGTGGCACTGGCGGCGGCAAGGTCGTGGTAACGGCG
This sequence comes from Massilia sp. SR12, assembly GCA_046523935.1. Lineage (GTDB taxonomy): Bacteria > Pseudomonadota > Gammaproteobacteria > Burkholderiales > Burkholderiaceae_D > Rugamonas. The sequence goes on from CP159586.1 coordinate 1,383,207, forward strand.
ACGCGCGGGGCCAAGTCGACAGCGCGTGCCGCTGGCCGCGCGGCGGCGCATGCCAAGCCTGGCGGCCGTGGTAACAAACGATAATCGGAGAGACGTATGAAGCAGTACAAAGAATTGATCAGCACCGTGCTGGAGCAAGGCAGCTGGCAGGACAACCGCACCGGCATCCGCACCCTGAGCGTGCCGGGCGCCATGATGCGCTTTGATATGAACGACGGCTTCCCCGCCGTGACGACCAAGAAGCTGGCCTTCAAATCCGTCGTGGGCGAATTGTGCGCCTTCCTGCGCGCCTCGCGCAGCGCCGCCGACTTCCGCGCGCTGGGCTGCAAGGTGTGGGACCAGAACGCCAACGAAAACCAGCAATGGCTGGCCAACCCGTACCGCACCGGCACCGACGACCTGGGTCCGGTGTATGGCGTGCAATGGCGCCAATGGCCCGGCTACAAGCTGCTGGACGCCGCCGCCACGGCACAAATCGCCGACGCGGAGCGCAACGGCTTCATGCAAGTGGCGCCGCTGGTGGAAGACGGTGTGCAGAAAGTGTTGATGTATAAGGCGATCGACCAGTTGCGCGAGTGCCTGGACACCATCGTCAATAATCCCTCCAGCCGCCGCATCCTGTTCCACGGCTGGAATCCGGCGGTGCTGGACCAGGTCGCGCTGCCGGCCTGCCACCTGCTGTACCAGTTCATCCCGAACGCCACCACGCGTGAACTCTCGCTCTGCCTCTACGTTCGCAGCAACGATATCGGCCTTGGCACCCCGTTCAATATCGCGGAAGGCGCCGCCCTGCTGCACCTGGTGGCGCGCCTGACCGGCTACCAGCCGCGCTGGTTCAGCTACTTCATCGGCGACGCGCACATCTACGAGAACCACATGGAGATGGTGCAGGAGCAGCTCAAGCGCGAACCGCTGCCGCTGCCGCAGCTGCGGATCAACAGCCGCGTGCCTTCGTTCGCCGAAACCGGCAAGTACGAGCCGGAATGGCTGGAGAAAATCGAGCCGACCGACTTCACGCTGGAAGGCTACCAGCACCACGCACCGATCACGGCGCCGATGGCGGTATAAGCCGTTTCTTGTTCGCGGGACGACGCTGCTCCACGGTGGGTTGGCGGCGTCCGGCTAACTCGCCATTACTACCATAACCGAAATAACATACGGCTAGCGATGATTTAAGCCGCTTCCTCTTCGGGGACGACGCTGCTCCACCATAGGTTGGCGGAGTCTTCCCCTTCCTTCTCCAGCAGGTACTGGTAGCCGCGCTGGGCGGCTTCGTTCAGCAGCTTGGGGTCGTCCAGGGCGGCTTGGCGCAGGTGGTCCACGCCGTTGCGGTTGCCTTCGGCCAGCAGCACGCGGCCATAGATCAGCGTCGCCTTCGGGTACGGGCCGCCGGGGCGCTTCAACTGTTCCTGCACCACCGGCTTGGCGGCTTCGGTGCCTTCGAATTCCAGTTTCAGCGTCGCCAGCTCCTGCAATTCGACGACGGTCAGCTTGCCTAGCGGCTGCGCCGAGAGTTCGCCGATGCGCAACTGCGAACGGGTCACATGGCGATAGCGCTCGGTCCAGCCGCGCGCGTTGCTTGCCCACCATTGCTGGTCCAGCTCCGCTTCCAGCTTCTTGCCGACGCCGGAAGCCAGCATCACGTCCGCCGCGCTCACTTCAACCGGTTCCGGCAGCGACGGCGCGGCGCCGATGGCGTCCAGGCGTTCGCGCAGGCACGGGTGGGTGTCATCCACACCGGAGCGCTCAGCCCAGGCGGCGTCCAGCGCCGGCTTGCAGGCCCACTCGTCGTAATTGGCGCGGAACGCCATGCGCATGGAGGCAAACGGCATGAAGGGCGGCCGTTCGGCACGGTCCGCGTGCTCGTACATCGTGGGCCAGAATTTGCGACTCACCCAAGTGCCGAGCAGGTGGCCGCGCACCAGGCCGTGGGCGTTGGCGGTGCGGCCGGCCATGTCGGTGGCGGTGCTATCGGCCTCGTACTCTTCCTGGCGCGCCAGCACGAAGGTGTAGGCGCTGTAGTAAGGGAAGAAGCGCTTCAGCGCGCCAGCAAGTACGGCACTGATCACGCTGTCCTCGGCGCTCTCTTCCACGTGCTCGTAAATGTTCACGAACAGGCGGCGCTGGCGATAGACCCAGGCGGCGGCCTTGCCGTGGTTGCCGCACAAATGCCCGTATTCGTGGGCCAGCGTTGCCAGCATTTCCTTGGGCGTGGCGCCCAGCAGGTATGGCAGGCCGACAATCAGGTAGTTCCGGTTGCCACCCAGGATGCCAAAGCGGGCATGCTGGCAAATGGCGGCGTTGTAGTCGTCCGTAACCAGCACATGGTCGATGCGCGGACCTTTCAGCTTGCCGTGTAGCTTGTCCAGGATTTCAAACAGTTTGGGCGCCTCCGCCCGCTCCAGCGGACGGCCAGTCGGGCGCTCCAGGCGGGTCAGCATCACGCGCAGCACCACAAAGATCAACGGCAGCAGGAACAGGCCGAACAGCCCGACCTTGATGGTGGTGAAGGTGCGCTCAGCTTCATAGGCCCAGCGCATGGCCACGGCGAACAGGGCCAGCAGCCCGCCCAGGGCGCCAAACAGCACGACATACGCCGCCACGCTGATCGCAAAAACTTTACGGCGAAAAGCCGCCGGGCTGGCATGGGAATCCAGCTCCAGGCGGCGTACTAAATGCTCAAATGCTTTGTGGTCCAATCGTTATCCCCATTTAAAATTCTTCCCAGTCGCCTGCCTGGCTGCTGGCCACTGCGCGGCGGGCGCGCGGTGCTGCTGGCGAAGCCGGCGCGGTCTTGCGGACAGCGGGCTTAGGCAGCGCGACAGGTTTGGTTCGCACCGCCTGGATGACTGCGCGGGCCTGTTCGGCAGCAGGATGCTCGTGGCGGCGATTATTGTCAACCTGGAAAACACTGACCACTTTCGACAGGCTGCTGGCCTGCTGCTGCAAGGCGTTGGAAGCGGATGCCGCTTCCTCCACCAGACCCACGTTCTGCTGGGTAATGCTGTCCATCTCGGAGATGGCTTGGTGGATCTGTTCCAGGCCGGCCGTTTGCTCCTGCGTCGCAGTCGTGATCTCGCCCATGATATCGGTCACGCGCTGGATGCTGGTGACGATGTCTTTCATGGTGGTGCCGGCCTGGTTCACCAGTTTGGCGCCCACTTCCACCTTGCCGACGGAATCATCAATCAGCTCCTTGATCTCCTTGGCTGCGGCGGCGGAACGCTGCGCCAGGTTGCGCACTTCCGTCGCTACCACCGCGAAGCCGCGCCCCTGCTCGCCGGCGCGCGCCGCTTCCACTGCTGCATTCAGCGCCAGGATGTTGGTCTGGAAGGCGATGCCGTCGATGACGGTGATGATGTCTACGATCTTGTGCGAGGATTCATTGATCGAACCCATGGTGTCCACCACCTGCTCCACCACGGCGCCGCCACGGGTTGCAACGGCAGACGCAGACACCGCCAACTGGTTGGCCTGGCGCGCATTGTCGGCGTTCTGGCGCACGGTGCCGGTCAGTTGCTCCATCGAGGACGCGGTTTCTTCCAGCGAGGCGGCCTGCTGGCCGGTGCGATCGGACAGGTCCATATTGCCGGCCGCGATCTGGCCCGAGGCGCTGGATATCGTGTCGCTGCCAGTACGCACCTCGGCCACGATGGCAGCCAGGTTGTCGCGCATTTTGTCGAGCGCATCCAGCAGCTCGCCAAACTCATTGGTCGGGTGCACAGTGGACTGCCCTTTCAGGTCGCCATCGGCTACGCGGTGGGCCACGGCCATGGCTTCCGCCAAAGGCTCGGAAATGGCTTTCATCAGCACAAAACCAGCAACGATGCTGAGCGCCAGGCCACCGATCAATACCGCTGTCACCGTCAGGCTGGTACTTTTCAGGTCGGCGGCGACTTTGGCGTCGTCCTCCAGGGTGCGCTTGTCGCTGTATTCGGTCAGGGCTTTCAGGGCGCCGTCGCCAATGCGGTAGGACGGGTTGATCTTCTTGATCAGCACCGACTCTGCATCGTCCCAGCGGTTCTCCTTCACGGCGGCGGTGGCGGCGCGGATATGCGCCACGCCCAGGCCATCGCTCTTGGCGAACCATTCTTCCGCGAGTTTGCGTTCTTCCGCAGTCTTGATGCTGGCCAGGTAGCCCTCCCAGCGCTTGTTCACGCGCGCCGTCACTTCGTCCACGATATTGAAGTGGTTGGCCAGCGGGTGGTCATGCAGCTTGCTCCAGGCCAGCTCCGGATTGTGCTGCAAGGCTTGCAGGATCTGGCTGCGGCCCGTTTCCATATCGAGGCGGATGGCGCTGCGCTCGGCGATGTTCTTCTGGTCGGCCACCGTCACGTCTTTCACCAGCCCGACGGAACGCTCTGCGCTGACGATTCCCAGGCCGCCGATAATCGCCAGCATGCCGATCAACAGGCCAATGACGCCGACCAGAAGGGTTTTGATTTTGAAGTTCTTAAACATCGCTCACTCCTTTTCCAGACATTTGAAAAACTGATGCAAACTGCCCCTCAGTTCCGCCACTTCATCAAACTCGATATACGTCACGTCCACCAGGTCTTCCAGTTCGCGCAGCAAGGTGGTCTTGATCGGCGCGCCTTTCCAGACAAGGAACAGGATCGGCGTCCTGCGGCCCTTGAATATGTGGTAGCTCAGCTCAAACGCGCTGCTTTCGCTCATGCCCACGCGGATATTGACCATCACGTCCGCCTGCTCCAGCAATGCCAGGCGATGGCGGCGGAAGTTCTGCGGCGTGAATGGCAAGCCCTGTTTGCGCTCGAAGGCGGCGCGGAAGGTATCCGCGCTCTCCGCTTGCAGGCCGGTCAGGTAGTCGAACGGATGCGGCAGCCCGTTGGCGCTGTCGATTAGCTGCATGATCTCGGCCACCATGCGCTGTTCGCGCTCGTCGGACTCGGTGAATGGCTGGCGGATGAAGAGCTTGAGCGGCGCCACACCTACGCTGCGCTGGCGCGCCTGGGCGCGGCGTTCGGGGTGCTGGTATGCCGCTGCGGCCAGGTCGGAGGCGCCGGGGACGGGGCGCGGCGCTAGCACAGGCAAAGCCGGACGGTCGGCGTCGGCGGGGCGGCCGGCCAGCGCATGCAGTTCCTGCAGCGAGCGCACAGCGATGGTGCCGATATGCTTGCGCGCCTCCAGCGCGGCTTCGGCGGCGGCGATGGTGGTGAACATCACCGTGCCAGACGACAGGGCCGTGCAGCGCAGGCTACGGGTGGCGGCGATGGCGCTGCGCTTCTCGTCCACCGTGACCACGGCCATGGCGATCTCGCGCAGGGCCAGCAGGCCTAGCAGGGTTTCGTCTTCGATGGCATTGACCGGCACGTCGCCCGCTTCCAAGACGGCGGCCGTCACTTCGCTGGCGCACAGCGCGTAGCCGGCGTCCGCCAGCTCGCGCGCCAGCGCCACGGCACGCGCCTGGTCGGCTTTGCGCACCCGCAGGTAGACGTAGCCTTGCTGCGGAATGCGGATGCCCGCGCCCATGGAAGCTTTCAGGAAGGCTTCGCCAAAAGTCGGGCCGGACCCCATAACCTCGCCGGTGGACTTCATTTCCGGGCCGAGGATAGAGTCCACGCCGGGGAATTTAGCGAACGGCAGCACCGATTCCTTCACGCTGTAGTAAGGCGGCACGACTTCGGTCACCGCCCCTTGCGCCGCCAGCGAGCGGCCGGCCATGCAGCGCGCCGCGACTTTAGCCAGCGGGATGCCGGTGGCTTTTGACACGAAGGGGACGCTGCGCGAGGCGCGCGGGTTCACTTCCAGCACGAAGATGCGATCCAGCACGCGACCGTCGACCTTTTGACGCTGCACGGCGAACTGCACGTTCATCAGGCCGACCACGCCCAGGCCATGCGCCAGGCGCACGGCCTGCCGCTTGATCTCGGCCACTGTGCCTTCGGCCAACGAGTACGGTGGCAGGCTGCACGCCGAGTCACCCGAGTGGATGCCCGCCTGCTCCACGTGCTCCATCACACCGCCGATCAGCACCTGTTCGCCGTCGCTGACGCAGTCCACATCCACTTCAATGGCATCGTTCAGGAAGCGATCCAGCAGCACCGGCGAATCATGCGACACCTTGACGGCCTCGCGCATATAGCGCTCCAGGTCGGCCCGCTCATGGACGATCTCCATGGCGCGGCCGCCCAGAACGTAAGAAGGACGCACCACCAGCGGATAGCCGATCTCCTCCGCCAAGGCGACGGCTTGATCCTCGGTGCGGGCGGTGCGGTTGGCGGGCTGGCGCAAGTCCAGCGCATACAGCAGTTGCTGGAAGCGCTCGCGGTCTTCGGCAGCATCGATCATATCGGGCGAGGTGCCGATGACCGGCACGCCGTTCGCTTCCAGCGCCAGGGCCAGCTTGAGCGGCGTCTGGCCACCGTACTGCACGATTACGCCTTCCGGCTGTTCGATGGCGACGATTTCCAGCACGTCTTCCAGGGTCAACGACTCGAAATACAGGCGGTCGGAGGTGTCGAAGTCGGTCGATACCGTCTCCGGATTGCAGTTGACCATGATGGTTTCATAGCCATCCTCGCGCATGGCCAGGGCCGCGTGCACGCAGCAGTAGTCGAATTCAATGCCCTGCCCGATGCGGTTCGGGCCGCCGCCCAGCACCATGATCTTGCGCGCCGTGGTCGGCTGCGCTTCGCACTCCTCGTCGTAAGTCGAATACATATAGGCGGTGCGGGTGGCGAATTCACCGGCGCAGGTATCAACGCGCTTGTACACCGGACGCACGCCCTGGGCGTGGCGCTGCGCCCGCACCACGGCTTCATCCTCGCCCAGCAGGGCCGCCAGGCGGCGGTCGCTGAAGCCCTGCTGCTTCAGGCGCCGCATCACATCCGCGCCAAAGCTGCCCAGGTGCTGGGCAGCGACCCATTCCTCGATTTCCACCAGGTCCTGGATCTGCGCCAGGAACCAGGGGTCGATATGCGACAGACGGTTGACCTCCACCAGCGACATGCCCTGGGCAAAGGCTTCACCCACGTACCAGATGCGCTGCGGGCCGGGCAGGCTCAATTCCTGCTCAATCACGTCGCGCCCGGTGGCGATGCGCTGCAAGCCGTCCACGCCAATATCCAGACCGCGCAGGGCTTTCTGGAACGACTCCTGGAAGGTGCGGCCCATCGCCATCACTTCGCCGACGGACTTCATCTGCGTGGTCAGGCGGTCGTTCGCGCCGGGGAACTTTTCAAAGGCGAAGCGCGGGATCTTGGTCACCACGTAATCGATGGCCGGCTCGAACGAGGCCGGGGTGGCGCCGCCGGTGATATCGTTCTGCAGCTCATCCAGCGTGAAGCCCACCGCCAGTTTGGCCGCCACGCGCGCAATCGGGAAGCCGGTTGCCTTGGAGGCCAGCGCCGAGGAGCGCGATACGCGCGGGTTCATTTCGATCACGATCATGCGCCCGTCTTGCGGGTTGATGGCGAACTGCACGTTCGAGCCGCCGGTATCCACGCCGATTTCGCGCAGCACGTCCAGCGCCGCGTCGCGCATCAACTGGTATTCCTTGTCGGTCAGCGTTTGCGCCGGCGCCACGGTGATGGAGTCGCCGGTATGCACGCCCATCGGGTCCAGGTTTTCGATCGAGCAGACGATGATGCAGTTGTCCTTGCGGTCGCGCACCACCTCCATCTCGAATTCCTTCCAGCCGATCAGCGATTCCTCGATCAGCAGTTCGGAGGTTGGGGACAGTTCCAGCCCGCGCAGGCAGATGGCGTTGAATTCATCGGCGCTGCGGGCGATGCCGCCGCCGCTGCCACCCATGGTGAACGAGGGGCGGATAATCACCGGGAAGCCCAACTTCTCCTGCGCGCGCCAGGCCTCGGCCATGCTGTGCGCGATGCCGGAGCGGGCCGACTGCAGGCCGATGCGCTCCATGGCGGCCTTGAACTTGGCACGGTCCTCGGCGCGGTCGATGGCCTCCGGTGTAGCGCCGATCAACTCCACATTGAAGCGTTCCAGCACGCCATGGCGGTGCAGGTCGAGCGCGCAATTCAGCGCCGTCTGGCCGCCCATGGTGGGCAGCACCGCCTGCGGACGCTCGCGTTCGATGATGCGGGCCACCGTCTCCCAGGTGACCGGCTCGATATAGGTCACGTCGGCCATGCCGGGGTCGGTCATGATGGTGGCGGGGTTGCTGTTCACCAGCACCACCTGGAAACCCTCTTCACGCAGCGCCTTGCAGGCCTGGGCGCCGGAGTAATCGAACTCGCAAGCCTGACCGATCACAATCGGGCCGGCGCCAATGATCAGGATGCGCTGGATATCGCTACGTTTAGGCATGGCGCGCGCCCTCCATCATGGCAACAAACTGGTCGAACAAAGGTGCCAGGTCGTGCGGGCCTGGCGATGCCTCCGGGTGACCCTGGAAGCAGAAGGCGGGACGGTCGGTGCGGCGGAACCCCTGCAGCGAGCCGTCGAACAGCGAAATATGCGTCACCGCGCAATTGGCGGGCAGCGATTCCGGATCGACGGCAAAGCCGTGGTTCTGCGAGGTGATCATCACGCGCCGGGTGTCGACGTCCTGCACCGGATGGTTGGCGCCGTGGTGGCCGAACTTCATCTTGACGGTGCGCGCGCCGGACGCCAACGCCATGATCTGGTGGCCCAGGCAGATGCCGAAGGTCGGGATGCCGCGCTCAATCAGCTCGCGTGCCGCCTCAATCGCATAGTCGCAAGGTTGCGGGTCGCCGGGGCCGTTCGACAGGAAGATCCCATCCGCTTGCAGCGCTAATGCCGCAGCGGCGCCGGCACGCGCCGGCAGCACGGTAACGCGGCAACCGCGCTGCGCCAGCATGCGCAGGATGTTCGCCTTCACACCGAAGTCGTAGGCCACCACATGGAAGCGCGGCTGCAACTGGCGGCCATGGCCATGGCCCAGCATCCATTCGGTTTCCGACCATTCATAAGGGGCTGGCGTGCTGACGCTGTGCGCCAGGTCCATACCGGCCAGGCCGGGGAACGCGCGCGCCAGCTCCAGCGCCAGTTCCGCCGCACCATCCACCAGGATAGCCCCCGACTGCGCGCCCTTCTCGCGCAAGATGCGCGTCAGCTTACGGGTGTCGATGCCGGCAATGGCCACCACATTTTGCTCCGCCAGCAAGGACGACAGGTCCTGTTCGCTGCGGAAGCTGGAGGCGAGCAGCGGCAAGTCCTTCACCACCAGGCCGGCGGCATGGATGCGCGCAGCTTCGCCGTCTTCACGATTGACGCCCGTGTTGCCGATATGCGGATAAGTCAGCGTGACGATCTGCCCGCTGTAGCTTGGGTCGCTCAGGATTTCCTGGTAGCCGCTCATGGCGGTATTGAAGACGACTTCGCCCGCCGTGGCGCCGCTTGCGCCAATGGAGAAGCCTTCGAACAGTGTGCCGTCGGCTAAAGCGAGGACGGCGCGCCCGGAAGGTCCCAAGGCATGCTTGAGTGGGTGTTTCATCAGGGGACTCCTACTTGGTATCGTTATGAAACCTGCAAACAGAATTACCGAACGGCAATTCCTAGCGCGCTGAATTCAAGATACGCCGCGAACCCCTGCATAAAACTCTCCAATGGTCACAAGGCCCACCACAAGGCCCATTCCGGCCACAAATAACTTGCGTTGCCGCAATTCCGCAACATGACCGGATTGCAAAGTGCACCGTTATATAATGTCGGCCATGACAATTTTGACCATCATCGTTGCCACGGACGCCAGTAATGGCATCGGCATCAACAACACCCTGCCCTGGCATCTGCCAGAAGACCTGGCGCACTTCAAGCGCCTGACCTCGGGCCACCCGATCATCATGGGTCGCAAGACCTTCGATTCCATCGGCCGCGCTTTGCCGAACCGCCGCAACATCGTCATCAGCCGCAACGCGGAATGGCGCCATGACGGCGTGGAGCGCGTCGGTTCGCTGGAAGAAGCACGCGCCCTGGTGGGCGGCGTGGAGCAGGCTTTCGTCATCGGCGGCGCGCAGGTGTACCAGCAAGCCTTGCCCCAGGTGGACAAGCTTGTCATTACGCGTATTGGCCGCACATATGAATGCGACGCTTTCTTCCCCGCCCTGCCGGACGGCGAGTGGCAGGAAGCCGGTCGCGAGGAACACGTTTCGGCAGCAGGGCTGCCGTATGCATTTATCAGCTTCACCAGGAAATAAGAGAATGTCCGGACACGGTTTTCACGTCCACGGCCCGCACGACCACGCCGTGGAACACGCAGCACATAGCAACGACAAGTTTTCCGGCAAAATCGCGGTAACCACCGCCATCCTGGCCACGGTGGGCGCCATCTTCGGTTACCAGGGCGGCGCCACCCAGAATGACGCAGCCCTGTTCAAGAACAATGCGGCCATTGCCAAGACCGAGGCGGCCAACCGCTGGAATTATTACCAGGCCAAGTCCTCCAAGCAGAACCTGGCGGAACTGGCCATGATGCTGCCCAACGCCGACGTGGAGAAATACAAGGCCGAGGTGGTGCGCTATAAGGAAGAGAAGGACGCCATCAAGAAGGACGCCGATCATTGGGAAGCCACATCGGCGGAATGGGATCACAAGTCGGACCACGCCCTGCACAAGCACCACCAGTGGGCGCTGGCCACCACGGCTGAACAAATTGCTATCGCTTTGGCGGCAATTACCCTGCTGACCAACCGTAAATGGCTGATGTACGCCACCTACGGCGTAGCGGCGGTGGGCCTCGCGCTGGGCGTGTTGGCAATGATGTAAAATTCTTCCCCCGGGAGCGCAATTTCTGCGATACTCCCGGTCTTATTTTTTTTGCGGCGATGCGTGAGCACGCCGGGAGACCACTGATGAAATTCCGCTTCCCCATCGTCATCATCGACGAGGATTTCCGTTCCGAGAACACGTCCGGCCTGGGCATTCGCGCCCTGGCAGCGGCGATGGAAAAGGAAGGCATGGAGGTCCTCGGCGTCACCAGCTACGGTGACCTGTCGCAGTTCGCCCAGCAGCAGTCGCGCGCTTCCGCCTTCGTGCTGTCGATCGACGACGAGGAATTCGGCGGCGGCACGCTGGAGGAAACCGACGTGGCGCTGGCTTCCCTGCGCGCCTTCGTGTCCGAGATCCGCCACAAGAACGCCGACATCCCGATCTACCTGTACGGCGAAACCCGCACTTCGCGCCATATCCCGAACGATATCCTGCGCGAGCTGCACGGCTTCATCCACATGTTCGAGGACACCCCGGAGTTCGTGGCGCGCCACATCATCCGCGAAGCCAAGTCCTACCTGGACAGCCTGGCGCCGCCTTTCTTCCGCGCCCTGGTGCACTACGCCAACGACGGCTCCTACTCCTGGCACTGCCCGGGCCACTCCGGCGGCGTGGCGTTCCTGAAATCTCCGATCGGCCAGATGTTCCACCAGTTCTTTGGTGAGAACATGCTGCGCGCCGACGTTTGCAACGCGGTGGAAGAACTGGGCCAGTTGCTGGACCACACCGGCCCGGTGGCCGCATCCGAGCGCAATGCCGCCCGTATCTACAATGCGGACCACGCCTACTTCGTCACCAACGGCACCTCCACCTCCAACAAGATGGTGTGGCATTCGACCGTGGCGCCGGGCGATATCGTCGTGGTCGACCGCAACTGCCACAAATCGATCCTGCACTCGATCATCATGTGCGGCGCGATCCCTGTGTTCCTGATGCCGACCCGTAACAACCTGGGCATCATCGGCCCGATCCCGCTGGAAGAGTTCTCCATGGAGAGCATCGAGCGCAAGATCGCCAACAATCCGTTCGCACAAGCTGCCGCCAACAAGAAACCGCGCATCCTGACCATCACCCAGTCGACCTACGACGGCGTGGTCTACAACGTGGAAACCCTGCGCGAAATGTTGGACGGTAAGATCGACACCCTGCACTTCGACGAAGCATGGCTGCCGCACGCCACCTTCCACGACTTCTACAAGAACATGCACGCGATCGGCAAGGACCGCCCGCGCGCCAAGGAGTCGATGATCTTCTCGACCCAGTCGACCCACAAGCTGCTGGCCGGCCTGTCGCAGGCTTCGCAAGTGCTGGTGCGTGACTCCGAAACCGTGAAGCTGGACCGGGACGCCTTCAATGAAGCGTACCTGATGCACACCTCCACCTCGCCGCAGTACTCGATCATCGCTTCGTGCGACGTGGCAGCGGCCATGATGGAAGCGCCGGGCGGCACCGCCCTGGTGGAAGAATCCATCCTGGAAGCGCTGGACTTCCGTCGCGCCATGCGCAAGATCGACGAGGAATGGGGCAGCGACTGGTGGTTCAAGGTCTGGGGTCCGGACACCTTCGCCGACGAAGGCATCGGTTCGCAGGAAGACTGGATCTTCACTGAGGAAAGCAAGAAGTGGCACGGCTTTGGCGACCTGAAGCCGGGCTTCAACATGCTCGACCCGATCAAGGCCACCATCGTCAACCCGGGCCTGTCGCTGGACGGCCAGTTCGGCGAATCCGGCATCCCTGCGTCGATCGTGACCAAGTACCTGGCGGAACACGGCGTGATCGTTGAGAAGTGCGGCCTGTACTCCTTCTTCATCATGTTCACCATCGGCATCACCAAAGGCCGCTGGAACACCCTGCTGACCGCGCTGCAACAGTTCAAGGATGACTACGACAAGAACGCCCCGATGTGGCGCATCCTGCCGGAGTTCTCGGCTGCCAACCCGCGCTACGAACAAATGGGCCTGCGCGACCTGTGCCAGCAGATCCACGATTTCTACAAAGCCTACGACGTGGCGCGCCTGACCACCGAGATGTACCTGTCGGACATGGTGCCAGCAATGAAGCCGTCGGACGCCTTCGCCAAGATGGCGCACCGCGAAATCGAACGCGTGCCGCTGGACGAGCTGGAAGGCCGCATCACTTCGATCCTGCTGACGCCTTACCCACCAGGTATCCCGTTGCTGATCCCGGGCGAGCGCTTCAACAAGACCATTGTCGATTACCTGCGCTTTGCACGTGACTTCAACGAACGCTTCTCTGGCTTCGAGACCGACGTCCACGGCCTGGTCAAGCGCGAGGTTGACGGCAAACGCGATTACTTCGTCGACTGCGTTAAGCAATAAAAGCTAGCAGCAAATCCAAAGCCCGCGTGAGAACGCGGGCTTTTTTGTTTGCGCTGGCGCAAAGCGCGGCACGGCTGCATGGAGATATAGTGGTTGTCCGCTCCAGACCCAGGGCCAACACGCATGCAGCAATCCATCTGCCTTACCGCCAGCAGCGACGTCGCGCCGGACACCATGCAATCCCTGCGCGCCAGGCTGGCCGGACTTGGTTTCGCCTGCGGACCGGCACCAGCCGCCGGCATCGCCTTGTTTGTCGCATGGGATGAAGAAGCCGAGGCGCTGGTGCGCGATGGCGCCGCCAGCGGCTTACCCCTGCTTGCCATTTGCACCGCGCCCGTCGGCCTGCCGGCAGAAACCATGTGGGCGGTGCTGGAAGCGGGTGCCGGCGACCTGCTGCTGGCCAACGCCGGCCACGATGCCGTGGCCCGGCAAGCCGCCGCCCGCCTGCAGCGCTGGCACGAACTCGATACCCGCATGGCCAGCACCGAGGTACGCGACTTCCTGGTGGGCGACAGCGCCGCCTGGCGCACGCTGGTGCGCAGCGTGGTCGAGGTGGCAGCCTTCACCGATTCACCCGTCCTGGTCACGGGCGAAACCGGCACCGGCAAGGATTTGATCGCGCAGGCAATCAGCCGCCTGGACCAGGGCAACGGCGCCCTCACCGTGCTTGACTGCACCACCCTGTCGCCGGAGCTGGCGGGCAGCGAGCTATTCGGCCATGAACGCGGCGCCTTCACCGGCGCCTTCAGTTCACGCGATGGCGCTTTCGCGGCAGCCAATGGCGGCGTGCTCTTTCTCGACGAAGTGGGAGAGCTGCCGCTGCCGCTGCAGGCGCAGTTGCTGCGCGTGATCCAGGAGCGCCAGTACAAGCGCGTAGGCAGCAACCAGTGGTTCCCCACCAGCTTTCGCCTGGTGTGCGCCACCAACCGCGACCTGGAAGCCGAAGTGCAGCGCGGTGCCTTTCGCGCCGACCTGTACTACCGCATTGCCGCCTGGCGCTGCCGCACGCCGCCACTGCGCGAGCGCCAGGGCGATATCCTGCCTTTGGTGCGGCACTTCCTGGCCCAGTTGGGCGCGCCCGAGCACGAGCGCGAGCTCGATCCCGCCGTGCGCCAGTACCTGGTGGCGCGCAGCTATCCCGGCAATGTGCGGGACCTGCGGCAAACCGTGGCGCGCATCTGGCACCGCCACAGCGGGCCGGGGCCGATCACCATCGGCGACGTGCCGCCCGAGGAAAGGCGGAGCGGTCTGCCCTGCTGGCCGGACCATGCCTTCGCCGAGGCGATCCGGCGCGCGGTGGACCTGGGCATGAACCTGGCGCGCATCGGCCAGGCCGCCACCGACACCGCCATCCAGCTGGTGCTGGAGCAGGAAGGCGACAACAACCAGCGCGCCGCCCTGCGCCTGGGCGTGACCGACCGCACCCTGCAACTGCGGCGCAAGGCGCGCACCGGCTAACCGGCCCCGATCAGGCGCAGCAGGTTGCCGCCCGTGACCAACGCTTCGTCGCCCGGCGCCAAGCCAAGCAAGCGGATTTTCTCCAGCTCCAGGCCGGGGTGCAACCACGGCCCGTCGCTGCCGAACAGGATCTTGTGCGGGCCGGCCCGCCGCACCGCCTGCACCAGCAGGTCGAAGCGCCGCACCCCGGAGGTATCGGCGTAGATATTGCGGTGCCGCGCCAAGTGGTCGATCACCGCCAGTTGCGCCGACCAGTCGTCGCCGAAACTGCCCAGGTGGGGCAGGATGAAATTCACATCGGGGTATTGGGTCGCCAGCAGTTCCGCCACCGAGGCCACGCCCATCGGGTCGTATAGCACCGGCAGGCCGAAAAAGCGCGCCGCCTCGCACACCTCCCCGGTGATCGGCGCATCGTGCCGGTGCAGCTTGATACCGGCAAAACCGTATTGCTCGACCGCCGTGCGCACCACGCTGGCGACATGCCCCGCATCACGCCGCGCATGAACGAAGGCGAAGCCGATATAGCGCTCCGGCTGCGCCGCCACCAGTTGGGCCACGGCGGCGTTGGCGCGCTCGTAGTTGCTATGGAAGGCCGCCAGCAGCACGCTGCGGTCGATGCCGGCGGCGCGGGCACGGCGGGCGTAACGGTCCAGGGCGGCGTTGCTGTCCCATGGTCCTGTCAGCCCGTCGCCCGGGCCCGCATGGCAATGGCAATCGATGATCATGATTGCCCGAAGCGCGGAGCATGGGCGCGGAGCGCCTCCAGCACCGCCTTGCGCACCGCCTGCGGGCTGCCGTCGCTGTCGCCCGCCGCCTGGGCCGCGCTGCCGGCAATGCGCACGAAGCGGCGCGCCACTTCCAGCTCGCGGTCAAGGCCCGGCATGCCCTCCATCTCCATTTCCAATGCCTTGCTGAGCGCCCCGCCCAGGGCGCTGCCCAGGGCCGTGCCAACGCCCGGAATCGGAATCAGGGAGCCCAGTGCGCCGCCGACGAAAGGCAAGGCCTTCTTCGCGATCCCCTTCAAGATGCCACCCAGGGGCTTGGCGATCTTTTTGACGCCTTTCCAGATCCCCTTGAACATCTTGCCCAGGAACTGTTCCAGCTCGGCCTCGCTGGCGACGGACAGCAATTCCATGGCCAGCTCGGTCTCCTGCTCGGCGCTGAAGGGGCGGCGGCTGCACTGGCCGCAGCGGCATGCGTGCTCATGTTCTTCCCCCATCAGCTCCAACTCCAGTTCGCGGCGCTGGTTGGTCAGCACGCCGGGGAAGCGGTTCAGCATCACGTCATGCAAGGTCCATTCGCGGCGACGGCGGTCGGCGGCATCGAACAGGTCGGGCGCCACATAGGTCGACACCTGCTCCGGCGGAATGCCCATCATGCCGGCGCAGGTGCGGTGCTTCTCCAGACGCTCTGACATATTCTGCGACATGCCGCTATAGCCGCGCCGCCGGCCATTGACGGTGAATTCCAGGTAGTACAGGCCAGGACCCTTGGTACGTGAATGGTTTGGCGCCTGGCGCAAGTTGCCGATAAAGCGATAGGCCGGGCGCAGCGTGCCGGGTTGCATATACGCCAGGGCCGTGCCCAGCGTCGGCGGGGTTTCACCTTCCCCGCCGTCGTCGCCGGCGGGTTCAGGCTCCGCGCCAAGCCCAGCGTCTGGCCCCGGCTGCGGCTCCGCGGGCGGCAGAGGCAATGGCTCCGGCTCCAGCAGAGGCAAGGTCTGGTAGACCGGCACGCGGTAGGGCCAGAAACCGCCTGCGGGCACCGGACGTGGCCGAGGGCCTGGCCGCTGGCGGCGCGCCGCCTTCATGCGCGGCGTCGGGCGTGAGCGAGGCATGCTGCGGCCACCACGCGGCCGCCATTCGAATTCAAGCATTTCAAACATGCTGCACCTCCATAAGTTGTGCGATCGTGCGGGCCGCATGCGCCACCTCCTCCGCGCCATGGTCGGCGCGCAGCAAGAGCGTCAGCACAGGCTGGGCCCGCGTCCCTTGCAGCAGTACTTCGATCCCCGCCAGCGACAGGCGCGCATGCAGATCGGGTCCGTCGCTGCCCGGCGCCAGCGCAATGCGCTGCACCGGAAAGCTGCCTCCCGTGCATGCAATACCCTGCGCCGCCAGCAGGCCGCGCAGTTGGGCCACGCGCTCACGCAGGCGCAGGCGCAAGGCATTGCCCGTCCGCCGGTTCAGCTGCAACGCATGACCCGCCGCCGCCACCAGCACCGCCGACGGCGGACTGCAATGCACACGGCTTTCGCTGGCGGCCATAAAGCGTCCCAACAGTCCGCGCGGTCCCGCCAGCACCGCCAGCGGCACGCCGAAGCCCTTGGCCAGCGAGGCCCCGCACAGCACCGGCGCGCCCGCCAGGCCGTGGGCGGGAACCGAACCGCCGCCGCGCGGCCCAAGCACGCCCAGCGCCTGGGTGTCGTCCAACAACAGCAGGCCGCGCTGGCTGGCGGCGATTTCGGCATAGGCAGCCAGCGGCGGCGGCGCCTCGCAACCAGGGGAGTAGCCGTCCGCCAACAGCAAGGGCAGCCTCCCCGTGTTGCGCCAGGAGCGCGCCAATTGCCCGGCATGCGCCGCATCGCCGGTGCGGAACAGCTGCACCGGCGCGCCGCGTGCGGCGGCACGCTCAACGCCCCAGCGCGCGACCGGATAAGCCGCCGCATCGACCAGCACGGCGCAATGCTGCCCTGCCAGCCAGCCGAACACGTCCCAGAACAAGTGCAGGGTCGAGGGCAGCAGGCAGGCCGCCGCGCAATCCATCAAGCCTGCCAGCTCGGCGCCAAGCGCCACCTCGCCCGGCACCGGCGCCAGCGCGGCCGGCTTGCCCAGAGTCAGCTCGTCCCAGGGCTGCAGCGCGCTGCTGGCATGCCGCAGTCCCAGGTAAAGCGCGCTGGTGAAGTCGGCGCCCATGACGGCTCACGCCACGCGCTGCTTGCCCTCCAGCCGCTGGCGCAGCAGTTCGGAGGGCATCATCGCTTCCAGCTTCGGATTCGGCACCTCGGCTGTCATGTCAACCCCGGTCACGGCGCGGTAGGCATGCATATAGCCCTGCGCCTGTGGGCGCCAGAAGCGCGCCCACGCAAAGGCGTCGTTCGGCTCGTACATATCGGTCCAGTGCGTGGTGCGGATCGACAGCAGCAGCATTTCGCCGAACATGGCCAGGTCGCGGAAGTGCGCCACGCTGGTGTCGCTCCAGCCCTGCACTTTCTTCATCGCGTCCACCCGGTCCATCCACGGTTCCGGGTGCGCCACCATCAGGCGGGTCGGCAGGAACTCGCGGAACTCGGGGCGCGCCAGCATCCACTGCTGCATCAGCATCTCGATGCGCGAGGTGGATGGCAGGTCGCCATACTGGTTATGCGCGCCCTGCGACAGGATCAGGTGCACTTCCTTCAGCGCGTTCAGGATGGGGAAGGCATCGGCCTTGACCGTGGTGTCGTCGTCCTGGCGGTAGAACGGCATCAGCTGGCGCAGCAAGTTGTGGAAGGCTTCGATGAACTTGGAACGGCTGTCGGCCGGGTGGAAATTGCGCACGGCCTTGCCATCCAGGCGGATGCCGTAATGGTGATCGTACTCATAGTTGCGGCGCACCACGGTCAGCCGGTGCTGTTCGTCCTGCACATAGCCCCACAGCAGGTTGTTTAACGGGCGCAGCATGTCGATTTCCATATTCGCCAGCGGGTCCAGGCCATTGCCATTGGTATTCGAGCGCACGTTCTGGAAGCGGCGGGTAATGGCATTCATCGACTGCACCAGCATGCCCTCCTCCTGCCAGTAGGACCAGATCAGCTCCATCATGCAGGGGTTCTGCAACCGGTCGCGGATAAAGCCGGCGCACAGCTCCACGTCGTGCGCGTGGTCATGGTCGATGTGGATGCGCACGTCGGGCAGCTTGCTGCGGATCAGGGCCAGGTATGGCAGGGTCTTGATGTCCGGGTCCACTTCCGTCAGGTAGCGGTTCAGCAATTCCTCGGCCAGCACCTTATCTTCCGGCAGGTCGCGCCGGTCCAGGTAGTCGGCATCGTCCACCGGGCGGAAGTCCCATGGTTCGCTCAACACGCCGCAGTTCACCATCACATAGGCTTCCGTCGCCGCCTTCAGCACGCGGTAGGAGTCGGTGTCGTTGAACGGCAGGAAGCGTCGCTTTTCCAGCGAGCGGAAAGCGCGACCCTCGGGCGTCTTGTTGCCGCCCTCTTCGCAAAACAGGTGGTCGAGGAACTGCTTGTAGTTATTGAAGGCGAGCGCCTCCGCGCTGTTGCGGATCAGCGTCCAGTGCGCGATAGCGGGCCGGAACTCGGTTTCGGTACGCGCTGCGTGGGTGGTGATGTCGCCATTCACCGGCACCGGCGTGCTGCTGTCCACCATGACCGGCTCGGCCACGCGGAAGTAGGCGCCGTCGTTGGGATTGGGCGTGCCGCCATCCAGGCCGCGCGGCGCCATGAAGAAGCTGGCGGCGGCATCCACCCGGCCAACGGCGCCCAGCACGGCGCGCGATTCGTAGCCGGTGCTGGTATCGACCGCGCTCAGTGGCGGTTCGGGCGTGGCGCGCATGCCGGGGATAGGCCGGTGCGGCTCGGGCGTATTGACGGCGCCGTGGCGCATATAGTGCGTGGTGACCCACAGCGTATCGCCCACCAGGCCGTGATCACGCGAGCGCTTGACGCCGTTGGTAAAGAACATCACGTCCAGCTTGACCTCCGGCACAAACACGATATCGGCGGAGCCGATACGGTCGGCTCGGCTAACCGCAGCCAGTTTGCAGAAGTACTTGGTATCGGCCTCGAACGGCGTGACATTGTCCAACACGACCCAGTACCAGGCCACCTCCGCATCCAACAGCGGCAGTTGGTCGAAGGAGGCCCGGCCATCGGGTCCGGTATGGGTGTGCCGCACCGGGTGGTTATCCCTGACCAGGTCATCCAACTCGCCCAGGGTTGGCTCACTGCGATCTGCGCCGGCGCGCAGCAACAGCAATTTTGCATGACCGACCGGCACCAGGCGTCCGTCGCGCAGCTGGGCCGACACCGTGGCCTGAATCCGGCCATGCTCGGTGTGCGGCGCTTTCTTACCACTTGTAGCCATAAGATTCTCCTCAGAGGTCAATCAACGTGTTTCGCAACGCCCAATGCGTCAACAGGCGCGCCAGCAGGATGCTTTCGTGCTCGGGACTGAGCTTGCCGTCGGCCCGCGCCTGCCCGATCACGGCAAACACCAGCACCGGCGCGGCGGCATACATGCGCTCCGGCTTGCGCTGCCATAGCCGGAACAACAGTCCAAGGTAGGCAGGTTGGCGCTGCGCCACCGCCAGCGCCTGCGGCAGCGAGGCGCCGCGCAAGGCCGCCGGGCGGTGGTTGGCCAGCAAGCCGGCCAGCGCCGGCAGCGCGGCGCGCAGCTCTTGCAGCAGCTGCTGGTCCGCCGCCGGCAAGCCGTCCAGCGGGTAGTACGACTCCCACAGGCGCGCCAGGCGTTGCCATTGCGGGTGCGGGTAGAGCCGCTCGCCCATGGCGCAGCTAAGCAGCACGCGAATCCAGGGCACCGGGTGCGGGTCGTCGATATTGACGCGGAAAACAAAGATGCGCGGCAGGCTGACCACGCCGATCAGGCCGTGGGTGGCGGCAACGCCGACCCGCGCCACCGACCAGAAGTCCGCCACAATCTCGGAGATCCAGCGCTCCCACAATTGCCACACCCGCACCGGCCCGCTGCCCCCGCCCTGCAAGGCTTGCAGCATGGGCCGCAGCGAATTCACCAGGTCCAGCAGCGCCGCGCCCTGGTGGCCGACCTCGTGGAACAGCGAGGACGCGATACTGGCGCCCACCATGCGTTCACGCGGCACGCGGATGATGGCCACCGGGTTCTCGCCGCCGCCCGGCAAGCGCGTGCGCGCGCGCCTGATCGCCGCGCCCGGGCCCCGATCCAGGTAGCACAGCACTGGCGGCGCCTTGTAGTAGCCGCCCGGGATGTCCAGCGCATCGAGCGATGCGATGTCCAGGCCCGCCAGCCAGACACCGTTGCGGTGCTCGCTGCGCTGCGTGACGGCGTCGTTGAACAGGTCGAACTGCACCAGCGCGGCGTTGAACTTCATGCGCAGGAAAGTGAAGCGGCGCTGCGCCTCGGCCGCCGTGGCCCGGCGCCCGGCCGCGCCATGCAGCCAGCGCAGGAAGCCGCGCACCATGGCGCGCAGCTCGCGCCGCCCGGAATACAACTGGCGTTCGATCGCGCGCTGTGCAGCGGGCAGCAAGGCCGCTGCCGGCACCATCGGCTCGATCAGCGCGAACGGCTGCACGCGGGCCAGGCGCGAGAGCAGCGAACGCGCTTCCTGCGCCAGCATCCAGGCGGCGTAAGGGCTCATCGCGTTCAGGCTCCGTAGATCACGATCTTGCGGCCCTGGCGCACCCAACGTCCGCTGTTGCCGCGCCCCGCACCCGCTTGCGCGCCCTGGCCGCGCCCCATGCCGCCCTGCTGCCCGTACTGGCCGCCCTGCTGGCCGAATTGCTGGCCGAATTGCGAGCCGCCTTGCTGGCCCTGTGCGCCGTTGCGCCCCAGCAGGCCGGGCGCGAACTGGCGCGCGGCTGCGGTGGCAGCCTGCATCGCCACCTGGCGTGGATCGCCGCCGCGAGACTGGGAGGCGCGGCTCACGGTGTCGGCCGCCATTTTGACGAAGGTACGGGCGCCGTCAAACTCACGGTCCTCGCCCTGGAACTCGCCTTCCGCTTCCAGGCCCAGGGCGCTGCCCGCCGCCGAGGCCAGGCCGCTGCCGATCTTGGCGCCCAAAGGACCGCCGAAATAGCCGCCGATGGCGCCACCCGCCAGTGGGATAGCCTTCTTCGCCACCCCTTTCAGCGCGCCGCCAATGGCCTGTCCCACCGGGGAGCGGATCACATTGCCGGCAAAATTGGCGGCCTTCTTCAGGAAACTGCCCAGGAACTGGTCCAGCTCCGCCTCGTTGGTGACCGACAGCAGCTCGCTGGCCAGCTCCATTTCCTCGGCTTCGGTCAGCATGCCCTGCTGGCCGGTCTCGCCACCCCATTCCGCCTCGCCAAACTCGTACTCGCCTTCGTAGTTGGAGGCCTCGTTGCCAAACTCCAGGGTGGTGCGGTCGATGTCGTGCATGATGTGCTCCCTTTCTGGTGAGACTGCAGGTGAAGAAGCGGGTTTCCGCTCCATGATTGAAATGATGGCCGGCATCAGGCCGGGTGCATGGCGGCGCGCCGCCAACGCCAATGCGGCGCGCCGGGTCTGGCGCGGATCGCCGCGCGCCGCCTGCCGTGCGCGGCGCGCGGCAAGGCCGGCAAAACGCATGAACTGGCGCGCGGTTTCAAATTCGCGGTCTTCGGCGCTCAGCCCTTCCAGCTCAAGTCCCAGCATGCGCGCTGCGGCGGGGCCGGATGACAGCACCTTGCCCGCCAGCGGCGCCAGCACGCCGGACAGGCCTGGCGCCGCGTGCTGCATCCATGGCTCCAGGCGCCCTTCGCGCCGGGCCGACAGTAGTTCGGCGGCTTGCGCCAGGCTGTTGTCGCGCCATGCGGCGCCGGCGGCGGCTGGCGCCAGCTCCAGCTCCGGGCGATAAGTCATCAAACGATTCATGCCAGCTCCCATGCCTATGCCATGAGAGGGATAGTGCAAACGGCGTGCCAGGACTGTTGCCCCTGCAGGGTGCGTGGCGGGCGAAAGGGATTTCGCCAGGCGGCGAAAACAGGCGCGGCCCGGCGAAAGCGATTTCGCCGGGCAGCTATTGGGATGGGAGGATCAGGCCGCGACCGCGATGCTCAGGGTCACGACATAGCCTTCGGTGGCATTGCCGCTCATGGTGCCGAGCTGCAGGGCGTAACCGTCGCTGAAAATATTGTCGCTGGCGAAGCTGATGCGCGACAGGTTGCTGGCGGAGCTGGCATAGCCAGCGGTGGCATACACTTCGTTCATCGTCGCCAGCGGGAAGGTGAACTGCGAAGTCTTGATGCGGTTGGCGGCGCTGGTGCTTTGCGCCAGGCTGCGATAGACCTCGAAGTGAATGTGCGGCATGCGCCCGTCGTAGCAGCCGGGGAAGATGCTGGTGAAGGTCAGGTTGCCATCGGCATCGGCCGCTTGCACGCCACGCAGGTAGTTCTGGTCTGTGACGCCTTGCGAATACAGCGAGTAGCGGCCCTCGCGGTCGCAATGCCACAGGTACACCGCGAAGCTGCCCGCCACGCCGCAACTGGCATTCGCGTTCACGATCTTCAGCTTGATGGTCAGCGGTATGCCGCCGGCGGTGCCGCTGGCGCCATTGAAGCTGCTGCGGATATCGCTGCGCACCACGCCGGTCTGCGTGAGCACGTTGACGATGCCGCTGGCATTGCTGTTGGTGCCGTCGCCTGGATAGGGGCCGCCGGTTTCTTCGGGAATGACGGTGCAGCTGCCGCTGCTGCCAGTCCCAGTGCCCGTGCTGCTACCGGTGCCGGTTCCGGTTCCCGTGGCAACGGTGCCGTCATCGCCGGCCCCGCCGCAACCCAACAGGGGCAGCGACGCCGCGCCGGCCAGCAGCCAGCGCAATGAGCGACGGCGGTCACCCTGCATGTTCATCATTGCCTCCAGGTCGGCGGCCAGGCTGTGCTCATGCGCATCCATATCTGTCTCCTTATCAGGCACTGGTGTTGACCAAGTTGCCGCTGCTGCCCGACTGCGGCAGTTTGCCGGCCAGCGATTCCAGGAAGCTGGCCAGCTTGCCCTGCGCATCGCTGTTATCCGCACCCAAAGCTTCCAGCAGGGACGAGAATGACGATTCGAGCGAACTCGCCTCCTCACCTTCCGTCTCGCCCTGAAGCGATGCCACCAGGCTTTGCAAATCCTCCGCCAGCCGGCCAGGGCCGCCGGCGCCACCCTGCCCCGGCCCGAACGTCCCTTCGGCTTGCGCCCCGTTGGCGTTGCCCTGGCTGTGCAAAGCGCCCATCAGCTCCTGCAGAAAGCTGCCCAGCGCCGAGGCTGCGGCCTCCTTATCCTCTGCGGCGACATCGGTCACGCCCAGCGATTCCAGCGCCTCGCCAATAGCGCTGACGAAACCGCCCGCTCCCGGCGGCTGACCGCCCGGTGGCGGTGGCGGCGGCGCTTGTCGGGTCTTTTCGCTGCCAGTTGCGGAAACCTGGCTCGCGTAGTTGCTGCCAGCGATAGCATTAACGTTCATGGAAGCCTCCGCCACGCTGCGGACGCGCCTTGCGCTCTTCCAGTTGCTTGCGTTGTTCAGGCGTCAACAGTGCCAGCACCTTCTGGTGCGTGCGGACATGGGCCAGCGTGATATTTGCCTGTGCCTGGGCGGCGGCCTGCGCCAACTTCGATGCTGCGGCATCGTCAAATTTCTCCGCATTGCGCATCTCGTGCAGCGCCTGCATCGCCTTCTCGTGGGCGCGCTGCTGCTCGCGCAGGTAAGGCGCCTGGCTGTGCATCAGCTGGAACAGCTTGTCCTCCTGGCTGTCGGACAGGTCGAGACCGCGCAGGAAGTGCATGCCAGGACTGGGGCCGAAGCGATGCCCTGGGCCGGGACCATGTTGCCCGCGCTCGCCGATCGGCGGCTCACCTTCAGCCGCCACGCAGGCAAGCGGCAGCGCAATGGCGGCGGCCAGCAGCAGCGGAATGATTCTGCTCTTTTTCATGACAATCCTCTAAGGATGGATAGGAGATTCCATTCTCTGGCCGAGGCCTGTAAAGCGCGGTAAGGGGCAGGTAAAACCATGTAAAGACGGGGCGAGGCGACGCAGGCGGTTTGTTATCATGGGCGCCATGAACAAAGTCCTGCTAATTGACGACGACGTCGAGCTGGTCGGCATGTTCCAGGAATACCTGGAGCAGGAAGGCTTCGAAGTCTCCACCGCCCATGATGGGGAAACCGGCGCCGCCTCGGCGTTGACCGGCCTGTACGCCATTGCCATCCTCGATGTCATGATGCCGCGCATGAACGGCCTGGAAACCCTGCGCCGCATCCGCGCCGTCAGCCGTATGCCGATCCTGATGCTGACCGCGCGCGGCGACGACACCGACCGCATCGTCGGCCTGGAGCTCGGTGCCGACGACTACGTGACCAAACCCTGCACGCCGCGCGAGCTGACCGCCCGCATCCGCGCCATTTTGCGCCGCACCCAGGCCGTGGCCGATACCGGCGTCGGCCCGTTGGTGGTGGGGCAGCTTTCCATGTGGCCGGAACAACGCCGTGCCGCCTGGGCAGGCATACCGCTGGACCTGACCAGCACCGAATTCAACCTGCTGGAGGTATTGGCGCGCAATGCGGGCAAACCGGTCAGCAAGAATGTCTTGTCGGAGCAAGGCCTGGGGCGTCCCATGGCGCGCTTCGACCGCAATATCGACGTCCATATGAGCAGCCTGCGCCACAAGCTGGGCACCATCGCCGATGGCCGTTCCTGCCTGCAGACTGTCTACCGCCTGGGCTACC
This sequence comes from Massilia sp. SR12, assembly GCA_046523935.1. Classification (GTDB taxonomy): domain Bacteria; phylum Pseudomonadota; class Gammaproteobacteria; order Burkholderiales; family Burkholderiaceae_D; genus Rugamonas. The sequence continues at coordinate 1,408,148 of CP159586.1, forward strand.
AGTTGATCCGGGAGTAAATGTGGGCCGCTTGTTCTGGAAGTTCTTCTTCTCCATCTTGCTGGCGCAAGTCGCCGCCACGGCCGCCATCGGCGGTGCTGTCTGGCTCCGGAGCCGGGCCGCTGCCGAAGCGCGCCCATCCGACATTGAAACCGGCCCGCCGGCGGAAATGGCCATTGAATCGGCCGCCGCCACCTTGGCTTTTGGCGGTACCGAAGGTTTACGGCAACTGCTGGAAAACATGCCGCGCCACCGCGTGTTCGCCGTTGGGGACGACGGCAAGGAGCTGTTGGGGCGCATCACCAGCCCGACCATGCTGGCCGAAGCGCAAAAAATGCTATCCAGCTCCGACCCGCGCGGGGTGCGCCATGTCAGCGCGCCGGACGGCAAGCGCTTCATGCTGTTCCTGCCCTCGCGCCGCCACCAGGGCGGCATGGACTTGCCGGATTCACGCGCCTTGCTGGCGGGGTCCGGCATTCCCGGCCTGGACCCGCGCGCCTATCGCAGGCAGGAATCGCGCCAACCGCCATCGGATGGCCCGCGCCCAGGCCAGCCGCACGACGCCGCCGCTGGCACCCAATCGCCAACCGGCGCGCCAGCGCCTACGCACTCGCCGCAGGCCGCCGCCATGCCTTCGCCCGGCCCCGGCCCTGGAACCGCTCCCGAGTTCCGCCCCGGTCCGGAGCGCGGCGAACGCGGAGGCCCAGGCGGCCCGCCGCCACGCTTCCGTCCCTTGACGCCCTTCATCCCGATCGCCGCAGCCATCCTCGCCAGCCTGCTGTTCGCCGCCCTGCTGGCCTGGTACTTCGCCCGCCCCATCCGCGCCTTGCGGCAAGCCTTCGACGCCGCCGCATCGGGCGACCTGGAGCCGCGCTTTGACGGCACCCACCGCGCCGGCGGCGACGAGCTCACCACGCTGGGCCGCGACTTCGACCGCATGACCGCCCGCCTGCGCGCCCTGCTAGATGGGCAGAAGAACCTGCTGCACGACGTCTCGCACGAGCTGCGCTCACCGCTGGCCCGCCTGCAAGCTGCTATCGGCCTGGCGCACCAGCAGCCTGACAAGGCCACCGCCTCGATGGAACGCATTGAAAGGGAAAGCGTGCGGATGGACAAACTGGTCGGCGAACTGCTCACCCTCTCCCGGCTGGAAGCAGGCGCCTTCGACGCGCCGCAACAGGAATTCAGCCTTGGCGAACTGCTCGAAGACATCCTGCAAGACGCGCGCTTCGAAGCCGCCAGCGTGGGGCGCGAAGTCGAGGCCCGCCTTGAAGCGGACGCCCAAGTGATGGGCCAGCCGGAACTGCTGGCGCGCGCCATCGAAAACGTGGTGCGCAACGCGATCAAGCACAGCCCCGAAGGCGGCAAAGTGGAAGTGGAATCAGCGTTGGACGGCGCATTCCTGCGCGTGCGGGTGCTGGACAGCGGCCCGGGCGTGGCGCAAGAAGACCTTGGGAAGATTTTCCAGCCCTTTTACCGCAGCATCAATGCCGCCAAGGACGTGGATGGACATGGCCTGGGCCTGGCAATCGCCCAGCAGGTGGTGCAGCAGCACGGTGGCCGCATTGCCGCCGCCAATCGGACTGGCGGCGGACTTTGTGTGGAGCTTACGCTCCCGATACTAAAACCTTAAGCCTTCGGCAGGGTCACGCCGTGCTGGCCCTGGTACTTGCCGTTACGGTCTTTGTACGAAATCTCGCACACCTCATCGCTCTCGAAGAACAGCACCTGGGCGCAGCCCTCACCAGCGTAGATCTTGGCAGGCAGCGGGGTGGTGTTCGAGAACTCCAGGGTCACATAACCTTCCCACTCAGGCTCGAACGGGGTCACGTTGACGATAATGCCGCAACGTGCATAGGTCGATTTGCCCAGGCAGACGGTCAGCACATTGCGCGGAATGCGGAAGTACTCAATGGTGCGGGCCAGCGCGAAGGAGTTCGGCGGGATGATGCAGACATCGCTCTTTACGTCCACGAAGGAGTTGGAGTCGAAGTTCTTGGGATCGACGATGGTGCTGTTAATGTTGGTGAACACCTTGAACTCGTCGGCGCAACGGATATCGTAGCCGTACGACGAGGTGCCGAAGGAAATCACTTTGCGGCCATCCACGGCACGCACCTGGCCTGGCTCGTAAGGCTCGATCATGCCGGTTTGCTCCGCCATACGGCGAATCCACTTGTCGCTTTTAATCGTCATCGCTGGGACTTTCTAGTTTAATTAATTGTGCGAATTTTACATCACGCGCGCATGCGCTGGGGCTCTACGGCGGGGGCCGGGGCCGACTCCGGCGTGTTGTGCAGCGTTTCGCCGAGCATCTGACGAATCAGGTCGCGCGTTAATTCGGCCGCCTGGCGCGGCATCTCCATCGGGAACAGGTGCGAACCGCGCATCATGCGGAAGTTACGGCCCACCAGCTTGCGGGTGTGCTGCAGGCCGGCCTGACGGTTTTCTTCAGAATTATCGCCCGCCACATAGGCCACCGGCACCGGGAACTCGTCCTTCACCAGTTTGCCGATATGGTGCGGCAAGGTACGGTAAATGGCGGTTTCGGCTTCGCGGGTAAAGCGCAACTGCACCCCTTCCGGGTGTTCAACCAAGCCATGCTCCAGGTAATCCAGCAGCACGCCAGGCGCCCAGGCGCCAAAAATCTCCTTGCTGGCGAAATGGCGCATCGCTTCCTTATGGCCTGGCCACACATTGCGGCGTTTGGCGGAGAAGCGCGCAGGCGAATAGCGGTCCGCAAAGCTGGTGCCTTTGAACAGGCGCCACACATTTGCGCGCCAGCCGGCCACCACTGGGGAATCGAGCATCACGACGCAGCGCGCCAAGTCCGGGCGTTGGGCAGCGGCCATCAGGCTAAGCATGCCACCCAGGGAGTGGCCGACCAGGATGACAGGTTCGGTATAGCGGCTTTCCAGCTCGGCGATCAATTCTTCCACCAGCTTGCCCCAGCCATCTTCCACCGGGTAGCGGGGATTATGGCCATGCATGTCCAGCGCCTGCACTTCAAAGTCCCTGCCCAGGTATTCGAAGAATTGGCGATAGGTCCCCGAGGGATAGCTGTTCGCATGCGCGAAATGAACTTTCGGTTTCGTCATCTACTTATTCTAGAAGCTAGGGCAACAAACGTTTTGTCTAAAGCCTCTAATTATCGCTCAGGATGCCGTGTCATGCCAGTCGGGCGTTTTTTGCCTCACGAATAATATATAAATGGCAACGCAAGTGAATCAGCGCCCGTGCCAGTAGCGCGCGTGTTGATGGCGGTAGGATTCCAGGGTGACGCCGGGGCCGATTGCCATACTCACCGCACCCGCTTCATCGGTGCGCCAGATGCCGGCGTCCATGGCACGGTAGCGCTCCAGTACATCCGCGCGCGGGTGGCGATAGCGGTTGCGGTAGCCGAGCTGGAAGATGGCGTGGCGCGGCTGTACCGCAGCCAGGAAGGCCGGGGTGGAGGACGTGCCGCTGCCGTGATGCGGCACGAGCAGGATCGCCGCCTCCAGCTTTTCCGGCGCGCGTGCCAGCAGTTGCGCCTCCTGCGCGGCTTCAATGTCGCCGGGCAGCAGGATGCTGTGGCCGCCCGCCGTGATCCGTAGCGTGCAACCGCGCGCGTTGGGCTTCAGGAGCGGGTCGGCGTAGCTTTCCGGCGTTGGATGCAGCATCTCGAATCGCACCCCGTCCCAGTCCCAGGCCTGGCCTGCCACGCACTGTTCGTGCAGCGCTGCAGCGGCAACGATTGCATGGCCGGGCGGTAGCGACGACATGAGCTTCGCCGTCCTGACCTCCCGCAGGATGGGCAGTGCGCCGCCCGAGTGGTCGCTGTCGCTGTGGCTGATCACCATCGCATCCAGCGCCGTGATGCCGCGTGCGCGCAGGTACGGGAGGATGACGCGGTTACCGCCGTTCGCTTCCGGCGTGTAGGTCGGGCCGCTGTCATATAGAAGCCGATGCCTCGCCGTCTCCACCAGCAAGGCCATGCCCTGCCCTACATCGAAGGCCAGGACTCGCACAGTGCCTGATGGCGGGCTGGTTGGCATCGCGGCTAACAAGGGCAGCCAGCATGCCAGGCCAAGCCAGCGCATCGGCCAGCCGCGCGGCGCCAGCATCCACATCGTGCCGGCCAGGGCGAAAACGAAGGTCGGCCAGTCCGGCGCCGGCGCCGACCACACGGCCAGCGGTTGCACGGAGAGCCACTGCAGTTGGTCCAGCAAGAGTTCCAGTATCCAGTGCGCGCACTGCAGCACGGGCGCCGCCAACATCGTCGGCAGGACGCTGCCCAGTAGTGCCAGCGGAGTAACCAACAGGCTTATGACGGGGATGGCAATGGCGTTCGCCAATGGGCTGACAATGGAGACCTGGGAAAACAGCAGTATGGTCAGTGGCACCAGCCCTGCCGTCACGGCGAATTGCGTCACCGCTGCCAGCCGCAGGTTTGCCAGCTGCCGCTCGCGCCAGATCCGCTCAGGCGGTGGCGCCGAATCGGGGCTGGCCGCGTCTTTTGGCGCACGCACATGCCCCATCCTGCCAACCGTCGCGTACAGGATCACCGCCACGGCACCGAACGACAGCCAGAATCCCGGCCACATCACAGCCCACGGATCAAGCAGTACCACCACCCCGGCGGCCAGGGCCAGCACATGCGAAATGGCCGCCAGCCTGTCCAGCCACATCGCGGCGGCGACCACCGCCAGCATGTACAAGGTGCGCTGCGCCGGCACGCCGAAACCTGCCAGCGCCACATACGCCCAGGCGGCCAGCAGCCCGGCCAGGACCGCCACGCGCGGCGCGGGCAGGCGCAAGGGCAACTGCCAGGCGGGCATGAAAAAGGACTTCCGCCACAACCACCCGGCCAGCCAGGCCACCAGCCCCGCGATCATGGTGATATGCAGCCCGGAGATCGACACCAGGTGGGCAATCCCGGTCCGGCTGAAGACTTGCCAGTCCAGCTGCGAGACGCCGCGCTGGTCGCCCATTGCCAGCGCCGCGATCACGCCGGCATAGCGGCGCTCCTGCAAGGCAGCGGCGATATGCTCGCGAATGGCGTAGCGCGCCCGCTCCACGGCATTGTGCGGCGACGGTGCAAAGGCGGCCAGCCGTTCGTTCGGCCCTTCGGCACGCACATAGCCGGTGGCGCGGATGCCCTGCTCCAGCAGCCAGAGCTCATAGTCGAACCCATGGGGGTTGGCGTTGCCATGCGGTCGCTGCAAACGCACTTTGAGGCGCCAGCGCTCGCCCGGCAGCAGCTCTGGTGGCGGCGCCATGGCGCCAGTTCGCCCCGCATACCAGGACAGCACGATGCGTGGCGGCACGGCGGAAGGGGATTCAACGGAGAAGTTAAAGCGGGTACTGCCTTCCTGGCGGCTTGGCAGGCTGTCGATCGTGCCGATGATTTCGATATCACGGCCTTCATCGCCCTTGTCCAAGGCATGCGAAAGCGCGCCCTGAGCCACGTGGGCGGCCCAGGCGAAACCCAGCAAAGCGCCCGCTAGCGCAGCCAGCGCCGCCCGCAGCAGGGCCAGGACGGGCGCGGGCACCCGGGCTGCTACCGGCCGCCGCAACAGAACTCCTGCCAGCGCGGCCAGCAAAGCACTTAAAACGCAGGCCAGCAGCAGTTCGCCCTCCGGCAGCGTTGCCTGCCGGTGCAGCCACGCCGCACCACCCACCAGGCCGAGGATAGCGCAACGCATTTCCCCTCCCCGGCTGGCTGGCCGCTCAGGCGGCCAACAAGGCCCGCAAGCGCGGCATCACATCCAAAGCATTTTTGGTGGTGGCCTCGGCGACAGAAGGTGCGCCATCACCGCGCAACTCCGCCAGCGCGGCGCCTATCCTCGCCACCTCGGCCGGAGTGTTCACACCGGGATGCACCCAGGACGGCGCAATATCCGGCGCATCCGTCTCCACCACAATGGACGACAACGGTAGTTCGGTCGCCAGGCGGCGAATCTGCAAAGCCCGGGTGAAGGTCAGGTTGCCGCCGAATCCCAGCTTGAACCCCACATCGATATAGGCCTGCGCCTGCTGGAAACTACCGTTGAACGCATGGGCAATACCGCCCGCCGGCCCGATCTGGCGCACATGCTTCAACACCTGGTCCTGCGATTTGCGCACGTGGCACAGCACCGGCAGCCCGAAGTCGCGCGCAATGCGCAGCTGCTCGCGCAGGAAGAAAACCTGCTTCTCCCGCATTTCCGGCTCACACAGCATGGGAATGAAGAAATCCAACCCGATCTCGCCAATCGCCACAAAACGCGGATCGTCCATGGCCTGCGCCACGGCTTCGCGCATGAAGTCCAGGTCGTCCTCCACCGCATGCGGCACATAGATCGGGTGGATGCCGAGTGCATAAGACGCATTCGGCGCCTTATGCGCCAACTCGCGCACGACTGCGAAATTGGCGCGGTCAACCGCTGGAATCACCACCATCCCCACGCCGCGTTCCTGCGCCTGGGCGGCCAGCGCCAGCGACGCGGCCTGGTCGCCGAATTCATGCGCATCAAGGTGGCAATGGGTATCGATCCACATAGCGGGCTCCGTCAGGCGGGATTCAGGCCTTCATCGGTCAGGCGCAGCATGCGGTCGCAGCGATTTGCCAAACCCGGGTCGTGGGTCACGATCACGAAGGCCGTACCCAAGGTGCGCGACAGCTCCAGCATCAGGTCGAAGACTTGCTCCGCCGTCGAATGATCGAGGTTGCCGGTCGGCTCGTCGGCCAGCACGCAGGAAGGCTGGGTCACCAAGGCGCGCGCTAGTGCCACGCGCTGTCGTTCACCGCCGGAGAGCTCACCCGGCACGTGGCTTACGCGCTTGGCCAACCCTACGCGGGCCAGGATTTCCTGCGCCTTCTGCTCGGCATCCGCGCGTTTCATACGGCGGATCAGCAGCGGCATGGCCACATTGTCCAACGCGGAAAATTCCGGCAGCAGGTGGTGGAACTGGTACACAAAGCCCAGCTCACGGTTGCGCAAGTCGCCGCGCGCCGTCTCGCTCAGGGAAGCAAAGTCGTCGCCCTTCAGGATGACATTGCCGGTGCTCGGCGTATCCAGCCCGCCCAGCAAATGCAGCAGGGTCGATTTGCCGGAACCCGAGGCGCCGACAATCGCCACCCGCTCTCCGCGCTGCACCGACAGGTTGATCTTTTCCAGCACCTTGACGACATAAGTGCCCTGGGTGAAGGTTTTGCCGAGGTTGCGGCAGCTCAGGACATCACTCATAACGCAGCGCCTCCGCAGGTTTGACATTGGCAGCCCAACGGCTTGGATACAGGGTCGCGGCGAACGCCAGCAGCACGGCCACCACGCCGATCACACCAACGTCGGACCAATGCATGTCCGAGGGCACGGTGCTGATTGTGTAAATATCCTTCGACAAGAACTGCACTCCCAAGAGATTTTCAATAAATGGAACTATGACATCAATATTCAGCGACACCAGCACCCCGCCGCCCACACCCAATGCAGCGCCCAGCAAGCCGACCAGAGCGCCCTGGATCATGAAGATTTTCTGGATCGAGCGCGGTGAAGCGCCGATAGTGCGCAGGATGGCGATATCGGCCTGTTTGTCCGTCACCGTCATGACCAGGGTCGAGACCAGGTTGAAAGCCGCCACCGCCACAATCAGGGCCAGCACTACAAACATCATGCGTTTCTCAGTTTGCACCGCCGCAAACCAGTTCGCATTGAGTTTTGACCAATCCCTGACAGTCAGTTGATTCGGCACCAGCTTTTGCAGCTCCTGCGCCACTTCCGGCGCGCGGTGCATATCGGCCAGGCGCAGGCGCAGGCCGGCCGGTCCTTCCAGGCGCAGCAGCTTTTGCGCGTCCTCGATATGGACAAAGGCCATGCCAGCGTCGAACTCCTGGTGGCCCGCGACAAACACGCCAGCCACCGTGAAATTGCGCATGCGCGGCACAATACCAGCCGGTGTCACGGTCCCCTGCGGCAGCACCATGGTCACTTTGTCACCAAGATTAACCTGCAGGGCGCGCGCCAGGTCGATGCCCAGCACGATGCGGAACTCGCCCGGCTGCAGATCGTTAAAGCTGCCATAGCGCGTGGTGCGCGCCAAATCGGACACTTGCGGCTCCTGCGAAGGCAACACGCCGCGCACCACGGCGGGCCGCAATGCCTCGCCGCCGCGCGACAGCATAGCCTGGGCCTGCACGAATGGCGCCACGCCCTTTACCTCGGGATTGGTCTGCAGGCGCTGCGCCAGGCCTTGCCAATCCGGCAAGCTGGTGCCGCGCTCGAATACCTCCACATGGGCCAGCACCGACAACATGCGCCCCGTCACATCCTTGCGGAAGCCATTCATCACCGACAGGATAATGATCATCGCGGCCACGCCCAGGGCGATGCCGCTGATCGAAATCAGGGAAATGAAAGAGATAAAGCTATTGCGGCCGCTGCGCTTGCCGGCGCGGGTGTAGCGCAGGCCGACCAGCCATTCGAATGGAAGATTATTCATAACGCAGGGCCTCCGCAGGTTTAACGCGGGCAGCCCACCAGCTTGGGTACAGCGTCGATACAAGTGCCAGCAGCACCGACGTCACGCCGATGGCGCCAACGTCGCCCCAGCGCAGCTCGGACGGCACGGCACTAATGAAATAAATATCTTTCGACAGGAACTGCATGCCGAACAGGCTTTCGATTGCCGGCACGATCACACCCACATTCATTGCCAGCAGCACGCCCGCCGTCACGCCAATGACCGTGCCAAAAACACCGACCAGCGCGCCCTGCACCACGAAAATCTTCATGATCGAGAACGGCGAGGCGCCCAACGTGCGCAGGATGGCGATATCAGCCTGCTTGTCGGTCACCGTCATCACCAGTGTCGCCACCAGGTTGAAGGCCGCCACCGCGATGATCAGGGTCAGGATAATGAACATCATGTTCTTTTGCGACTTGACCGCCGCGAACCAGCCGGCATTCAGCTTGGTCCAGTCGCGTACCACCAGTTGGCCTGGCAGCATGGTGCGCAGCTCATTGGCCACGGCGGGTGCCTGCTGCATATCATGTAGTCGCAGGCGCAAGGCAAACGGACCGCTCATATTCGTCAGCGGCAGGCCGTCTTCCATATGCACCAGGGCCAAGCCGGAATCGAACTCGTTGTGGCCCGCCTCGAAAATGCCGGCCACGGTGAAGGATCGCAGGGTTGGCGCCATATTCGACAGCGAGTTCCCTTGCGACAGGGCGAGCGCCACGCGGTCGCCCACCTTGGCCTCCAGTTCGCGCGCCAGTTCGGCGCCGAGAATGATATTGAAGGCGCCCGGTTGCAGCACGTCCAGGGTACCCTCCTTCATCTGCTGACCGATATCGGAGACTTTCGGCTCCTCCCCCGGCAGGATGCCACGCACCACCGATGGCCGCAGCTTGTCGCCGCCGTGCACCAGCATGCCCTGCATTTCGACGAAAGGCGCGGCACCCTTCACCTGCGGGTTGCGCGCGGCGGCAGCGGCGGTCGTGCGCCAGTCCGCAAAACCGGTGCCCCCCACATCGTAGAGTTCCACATGGCCCAGGACCGACACCATGCGTTCGGTCACCACCTTCTGGAAGCCGTTGTAAACGGATAGCACGACGATCAGCGCGGTAACGCCAAGCGCAATACCCGCCATCGAAATCGCCGAGATAAAGGAAATGAAACTATTGCGCCCATTGCGCCTGCCGGCGCGTGTGTAGCGCAGGCCAACCAGCCATTCAAACGGCATTTTTATCAAATTGACACAGTAAAACCCGCAGTTTGCCATATAAAGAGATTCCACTACAATGCCGCATGGCTTCCACGACCGTCGTAATCCCCTTTGCTTTGCCGCCCGCAGAACTGGCGCAGGAGCTGTCCCGCAACCTGCAGGCGCCCGCCCTTGCGGCTTTACTGTCGCGTAACAGCGTATTAAAAAGACATGCTGGCGCAGAGGATAGCCGCTTACTGTCGCACGAATCCTGGCTGGCCAGCGCAACCGGTTCGTCGCTCGCGGCGGCTGTAATGCGTGGCTTCGGCCTGGGGCCGGCCCAGGGTCACTGGTTCATCGTGCACCCCGTGCATATCCAGCTCGCCCGCAGCCGCCTGGTCCTGGCCGATACCCGCCGCCTGCAGTTGGCCGAAGAAGATGCACGGGTTCTGTTCGACCTGGCCAAGCCATTTTTCGACGAATTGCTGTGGGGGGACGCAAACACCTGGTTCATGCGCGCCGACAGCTGGCAAGGGCTGGATACCGCCTCGCCCGACGCCGCCATGGGCGGCAACCTGGCCGATTGGATGCCCACCGGCCCGACCGCGCTGGGTTTCAAGAAGCTGCAGAACGAGATCCAGATGCTGTGGCACGAGCATCCAGTGAACGAGGCGCGCCAGCAGCGCGGCCTGGCGCCGGTGAATTCCTTCTGGATGTGGGGTGGCGCTGATGGCCAGGCCACCCGCGACGCCGGGCAGCGCCTCGCCGTGGCGGCGCCAAGCGGCCCCGCCCACGCTGACTATGTTTCCGGCTGGCTGAGCGCACTGGCCACACCCGGTAGCAAAGCCGCCCCGGGCGAAGCGGGCACCATCGTGCTGCCGCACCTGATCCCCGCCGGCGCTGGCAACGACTGGGGCGCCTGGCTGGGCGCCATGCAGCAGCTCGAGCAGGAATGGTTCGCCCCCCTGCTCGCTGCACTGAACGACGGCCGCACCAGCGAACTGACCCTCATCCTGGGCGATCGCGACGGCTGGAAAGAAATCCGCACCACCAAAACTTCCTTACGCAAGTTCTGGCGCGCGCAAAACCTGAAGAACCTCTCGCAATGACCCGTATCGCCATCCGTCCCTGCCCCCAGCGCGAAGCCGACATCCTGCGCCAGGGCGGCGTCCACCCCGTGCTGGCGCGCCTGTTCGCCGCGCGCGGCCTGAGTGACCCGGGCGAGTTGTCCAGCGAATTAGCTGCCCTGATGCAGCCTTCCGGCCTGCTTCACATTGACCATGCCGCCGTTTTCCTGGCCGATTCCATCGCCGCAGGCAAGCGCATGTGCATCGTGGCCGACTACGATTGCGACGGCGCCACCGCCTGCGCCACCGCCCTGCGCGGCCTGCGCGCCCTCGGCGCCACGGTCGATTTCATCGTCCCCAACCGCTTCGAGTACGGTTACGGCCTGACGCCGGAAATCGTGGAACTGACGGCGCGCGAGAAATCGCCGGACATCATCATCACCGTCGATAACGGCATTGCCAGCATTGAAGGCGTGGAGGAAGCAAAACGGCGCGGCATCGACGTCGTGGTCACCGACCACCACCTACCCGGCGACGCCCTGCCCGACGCGCGCGTGATCGTGAACCCGAACCAACCCGCCTGCGGCTTCCCGTCCAAGCACCTGGCCGGGGTGGGTGTGGTGTTCTACGTCCTGCTCGCCCTGCGTGCGGAAATGCGCCGGCGCGGCCTGTTCGACGCCCAGACCCAGCCCAAGCTGGATTCCCTGCTGGACCTGGTGGCGCTGGGCACCGTGGCCGACGTGGTGCGGCTCGATACCAACAACCGCATCCTGGTCGCACAAGGCCTGAAACGCATGCGCGCCGGCCGCATGCATCCCGGCATCGCCGCCCTGTTCCGCGTATCCGGCCGCGTCGCGCGCACCGCATCGCCATTCGACCTGGGCTTCGCCCTCGGCCCGCGCCTGAATGCCGCCGGACGCCTGGAGGATATGTCGCTCGGTATCGAGTGCCTGGTCACGGACGACGAAGACCGTGCCTGGGAGCTGGCGCAGCAACTGAACGACATCAACCTGAAACGTCGCGAAATCGAGGCCGAAATGCAGGATGCGGCGCTGCTGCACCTGGACGACTTCCAGCCTGCCGACTGCAGCACGATCTGCGTGTTCGACGAAAGCTGGCACCAGGGCGTGATCGGCATTGTCGCCTCGCGTCTGAAAGAACGCTTCTATCGCCCGACGATTACCTTTGCGCCGGCAGGCGACGGCATGATCAAGGGTTCCGGGCGTTCCATCCCCGGCTTCCACCTGCGCGATGCACTGGACCTGGTCTCAAAGCGCGCGCCGGGCGTGATCGACAAATTCGGCGGCCACGCCATGGCGGCGGGCCTGAGCCTGCGCGCAGAAGCTTTTGAACACTTCTGCGCCGCCTTCGAAGCGATCGGCCAGGCCTGGCTCTCGGAATCGCAGCTGGAGCGCGTGGTGGAGACCGACGGCCCGTTGGAAGATGGCTGCTACACCACCCAATTCATCGAACTGCTCGATGGACAGGTCTGGGGCCAGGGCTTTGCACCGCCCGTGTTCTGCGACGAATTCCGCGTGGTCAGCCAGCGCATCCTGAAAGACCGCCACCTGAAGCTGATGCTGGAAAAGAATGGCGTGCGCTACGACGCCATCTGGTTCGGTCACACCGATGCGCTGGGCGAACGCGCGCGCGTTGCTTTCCGCCTCGACGCGAATGAATACAACGGCGTCACCCGCGTGCAGCTGCTGGTGGAGCACGCCGAATCGGCGTAACTACTTCTTGCAGTCGCACACGCGTTCGCCCTTGTCGAACACGATGCGCCATTTACCCGGCGCTTCCAGGCGCCAGACAGAGTTGAAACGGCTGACGATCTTGCCCTGCGGGTCGCGCACCGGACCGGAGGAATGGGCCAGGGTGCCTGAGTCCAGCACCTCGACCGCATCCGGCTCCCAACTGAATGGCGCTTCCGGCTTGTCATAGAAGGCTTTCCACTCGGCCGCCACAGCATCCCTGCCGCGGAACGACTTCGGACCGTGGATGAAAACCGCTTCATCCGCCAGGAAGGACGCAAAGGCCTGGTGGTCGCGCTTGGCCATAGTTGCGGCAAAAGCGCGCTCCGTATCAGCCACCTGCTGCTTAAGCTCCGCGTTGCCCGGCGCCGCAAAGGCGCTGCCGCAACCGATGGCCAGGGCCAGAATGACCGCCTGTTTCATAGCGCCTCCCCCTTGAAATGTGGTGGCCCATACTAGCAAAGACGGTAGCGCAAGTCATCCCGCACGCGGCCACGGCGCGACGCCTGCAACAGCGCATCCAGCCCCAGGCGCGCTCCCGCCCCCAGCGCTGCACCCGGCAAGGCACCCGCCTGCAGCAGGATGCATGCCTCCGCCCGCACATCGGCGCCTCCACCTGCCAGCTCCGCCCAATGCCGCGCAAGGGCCCGCGCGCCCGCGCCGCCAGGTAGGAATGCCTGCGCCGCTGCCACGCCGACCGGTCCCACCAGCACCCGCACCGCGCTGTCCACTCGCCACAGGCGCTGCCCCAGTAAAGCGCCGCTGCCGCAACAGGTATTCGGCCCGCCCAGGTCACTGGCCTGGCTTGCCGGCAGTAGTTCCCAGCGTCCCGCGGACTGCTCGATGCGCACTGGCACACCAAGCGCTTGCGCCAGTTGCTCACCCAAGCCGCGCGCCCGCAGCGGCCCACGTCGCACGGGCAGCACCGGCAACGACACGCATTCCGGGCGCGCCGCCCGCCACGCCGCGCAGAACATGCCGATAGCAGGCGCCGACAGCAGATCCAGGAACTCGCGCGCAGCGCTACTGCCGGCGCGCGCGACCGCTTCGGTATAGGCATAGGGCAGCGTACCCGCCACACCCAGCAATCCCACGCAGGCAGGCGTAATATCCTTGCCCTCCATCCCGGCGATGTCGCTGGCCGGGAACGCCAGCGACAGGTTGTTGCACCAACCCGCTCCCGGCACGAGCGCCGCCAGTTGAAAGAGCGCCATCCGCTGCGCATCCGCCGCACTTATTCCAGCAGGGTTGCCCCATTCCTCGCTTTGCATCGGATCAGCTCCTCGCCCGTACGGGCAGAAACCAGCAGCAGCCTGGTGAAGGTGTTCAAGTGGGCGCATTCGCCGAAGAAGCGGTCCATCACCTGGGCGAACAGCAGCAAGCCACAACCGGCGAACGGCGCTTCATCAATGTGCAGGCGCAGCTCCGTGCCCGCCAGCGGCGCCGCCCGGCCGCGCTGGAACAGCACGGAGCGGGTGTGCAAGGCATGCACCGCGCCAATCATCGCCAATACTGCGGGCGAGGCGCGTATCGCCTGTGTCGCCAGCAGCTCGCGCAAGGCCTCTGCGCCGGACGGCAGGAAGTCCAGCGCCAGCAGCGAGTTCAGTTGCCAGCGACATGCCGGGCCACGCGGCGGACGCGCCAGGACGTCGGCACGCCGCGCACAGCGGGTATTGACCGACGCCACTGCGCCAACCGGCCAACGCTGGCCCATCGCAATCCGCCACTCGTGGCCGGGTGGCGCCCCCGCCACATGCCTGGCCACCCAGCCCTCAGCGCGCTCGGCGCCGACGCAGACGCTGTCAATTGAGAAGATTTCCAGCTCCGGCGGAACCGAGACGAGATATTCCGCCTGCCGGCCATCCAGCCGGATCGGCGCCGCCGCGACCGGTGCCAGCAGCGCGCTCGCCATCCAGCCCACCCGCAGGCGGCTGGCATCCAGCCCCGCCAGCATGCGCTTCCCCAGCTCACTGCCGATGCCCTGTGCCAGCGGTACGCGCAATGTCATCGCCGCCAGCCCATCTCCCTCATCGATAAGCGTCAGTCGGAGCAGGTTAAAACGTTCGGGCAGGACCAGGAACTCGCGCAGCAGCGCCAGCCCCGCATGTTCGCCCGATGGACGCGGCAACAGCGCCTCCCCCGGGTCCAGCCCGCACGGCGCAAATGGCCACTGCGCCAGGTCGCGCCACTCGCCGCCGTGGGAGCGTAAACTCGCAACGCCGGCATTAGCAGCCGCCAGCAACGCTGTCCGTAGCGCAGCACTGAAGCCCGCATCGCCATCAATATAGACCGCCACGCCTTCCACCGGCCACGGTCCCATGCAGCTAAGGTCAAACTCAATTGCCGCATCGCTAAGACGGGTCGCCGTAAACGCCACCGGCAAGGGTTGGCCACCTGGCGCAGGCCCGATCCGGCATGCCGGGAACAAGCGCAATTGCTGCGGATAGTACAGCTGCAGCAGATGCTCATCCCTCTGCCAGGAAGCCCGTTGCAAAGCCAGCGCGCTGCGCGCATGCAGGCCCGCCACACCCTGCACCACGCGATCCACATGGGCATCCAGCGCGCCATCAGGCGACCCGAGCGCCCCAGCAAGCTGCGGATGCCGCGCCGCCAAGGCCGCCGAATCACGTCGAAAGTGCCGCAATTGACGCTCCAAACCAGGCAGTATTTGCTCCATCGCAAGCCTCCATCGATGATTTGGTGCAATATTGACACTAGGCAGCACGGGACGCTTTGATCCCGGGCAAACAGAAGCAACTTGAAATTTATACGGAAGTGGAGTATAAAGAATCCATAAACGGAGGAAATATGATTCCCGCCTTTGCCTACCCCAACAGCGAATACGCCATCCCCCAACCGGTTGACCTGAGCCGCAAGGAAGAACGCGAACGCCTGTCCAAAGCCGCCCTCAAGGGCTTTTTCAAGCTGGCTGAAGCCTGGAAGCTGCGCGACGACGACGCGCGCGAACTGCTTGGCGGCCTGTCCAGCAGCGCCTTCTACGAATGGAAAAAGCACCCCGAACGCGTGCTGGAAGTCGATCGCATCACACGCATTTCCTACCTGCTCGGCATCTACAAGTCGCTGCACATCATTTACGGCGACAAGTTGGCCGATGAATGGATCAGCCTTGCCAACCGCAACACCATTTTTGGCGGCCGCACACCCCTGGACTATATCCAGGCCGGTGGCATCCTCGCCATGCAAACGGTGCGCCAGTTGCTCGACGCCCGTCGCGGAGGCCTGTAATTGCCGCCATTCCGCCTGCTGCGCCAATTCGACACTGTGCGCCTGATTCCCTCGCGCTTTGTCTATAAAGAAGATTCCGTGCTGGCCGCCCTCGCCGATAACGACGCCGAGCTGCAGCAGCTGTTTGAACTGGATAACGCCACCAATGCCCGCCTGCGCGCCGAACACGGCGGCGCCCTAGGCATCGGCATCGAAGAACTGGTGTATTACGTTCCCAACTACCGCAGCATCAATGCCGCCTTCACCTACGCCCGCCCGCAGGGCAGCCGCTTCAACGACGGCCAGCGCGGCGCCTGGTACTGCGCGTTCGAGCACGAAACCGCCCTGGCCGAGGTGATCTTCCACAAAACCGTGGAATACGCCGAAATCGACCGCTTCGACGATAGCGTTTGCTACCAGGCCCTGTTATCGGACTTCAGCGCCCAGTTCCACGATATTTGCGGCCTGCCCGAATACGACGCCTGCCTCGACCCCGACAGCTACGTCGCCTCGCAGCGCCTGGCCCGCGAGCTGCTCTCCGAAGGCTCGACCGGCCTCATTTACCCCAGCGTACGGCGTGCCGGCGGCACCAACCTGGCCTGTTTCCGCCCGGCGCTGGTGGGCAATGTTCGCAAAGGCGCGGCCTATCGGTTAACATGGCGGGGTAGCCCGGCGGCCATCGTCGAGCAGATTCCACCGATTTAAGAGTTAAGAAATGCAGCTGAAACCCGAAAAAGACGCGGAGCTCCGCGCCAAAGTCAACCGCGAAACCGCCCGCATCCCATGGAGCGAGTTACTCAAGCACTTCGCCCAGGGCAATGTGGTCTGGGTGGCCGATGAACTGGACCTGGTGGACGTCGCCGTGCGCATCGCCCACGACGACAAGGCCAGCATTGCGGTCTGGATGACCGCCGGCCAGGTGGCCAAGGTCTCCGACGCGCAATGCCAGCAATGGATTGCCGAAGACGCCAACCTGTGGGCCAGCGTCGTCAGCCCGTTTATTCTCGTCCAGCAGGAGAAGCGCAAGCCTCATTGAGCGTTGCCCCAGCCGCCACGCCCCCCGCAGTGGCGGCTATCTATCGAGGGCAAGCTGGTACACGGAGTATCCCTTCCCAGATCCGTCATCCTCTTTCAAGAGCGACACGCCAACCATACCGGCATCCTGCGCCAAGGCCAGCTTGCCGGGCGCGGAACGGAATACGACCGGGCCGCGCGTCTTCACTTGCACAAAGCTCCAGCTGCGCGCCGAACCATTATCGCGGCGGCTGATACGCTTGACCGTTTTCAGGTAGTCGATCAACACCGCGCGATTATTGTCCGGCGAGGCGAAGATCGTCTTGCTGCCATCCAGCCCTGGGAAGCCGCCGCCACCGCTGGCGCGGAAGTTATTCGTCGCCACGATGAACTCCTGTTCGGCGCGCACCGGCTGGCCGCGCCATGACAGGCCCTTGATGCGCTTGCCGACAGGCTGCGTTACGTCGATCTGGTAGCGTACGTCCGGGTCGGTCAGCATGTCGAAGTTAAAGCCAGGGAAGCCGGTATTCACCAGCTCCTGCGGTTCGCTGCGCGCCGGGTCGATCTGGTTGAAACGCCCAGCGGCGCGCTCCAGCCACGCTTTCAGCCCCGCGCCATCGACCTTCACCGCATGCAGGTCGTTCGGGTAGAGGTACAGGTCGGCCGCGTTGTTCAGGGCCATGCTGCCCGCCGCCACATCGGTGTAATCGGCCACGCCGGCGGCACCGGTTTTGAAAGGGGCGGAGACGGACAGCACCGGCAGCGCCGCGTATTGTGGCAGGTTAGCCTGCACATGGCGTCGCACATAATCAGCCTGCGCCTGGTTCACCACCTGGATCGCCGACACATCGCCCACATCGGCAAAATATGCCGACATGCGGAAGTCCGTTTCGCCCACCGGCGTCTTGACGTAGGCAATGGTCGCCTCGTGCTCGGCCTTCACCAAGGCTGCAATCGCCGGGTCGGGTTCGATAAAACTGCGGTCGGCGCGCTGGATGCTGCGTGTTTCGACGCGCGCCGCGCCGGCATCGGCGACCCAGCGCTGACCATCGTGGCGCAGCGCGAGCTGGATGATGCCCAGGTGCTTGCCCCACAGTCCGGGCATGACGGTCGGCACGCCATGCACCCGGCCTTGCGCCTTGTCCACGCCCGGCAGGTTGAAACTGGCCGACTTGCTGGCCGCGTTCGGGAATACTTCGTGCGAGTGGCCGAGCAGCAGCGCGTCGATGCCCGGCACCTGCGCCAGGTGCCAGCTACCGTTCTCCATGGACGGCGCATAGCCCGCGCCATCCAAGCCGCCATGCGAAATCGCCACCACCACCTCGGCGCCGCGCGCGCGCATCTCGGGGATATAGCGCTGGGCGGTCTCACGCCAGCCTTCCGTGCGGATACGCCCGTCCAGCCAGCGCTTGTCCCAACCCATGATGGCAGGCGTGGTGAAGCCGATGATCCCCACCTTGACCGTGGCCTGCGCCGGCTTGCCGTCCGGGCCGGTGATCGTCACCTGCTTGTCCAATATGCGGTAAGGCTCGAACAGCGGTTTGCCATCGCGCGCGCTGACCACGTTCGCCAGCACGATCGGGAACGCCGGTCCGGCGCATGGCTGGCTACGCGAAGGCGTGCCTTCCACGCCGAAGCGGCTGCCCGTGACCTGGCCGAGAAAGCCCAGCCCCCAATTAAACTCGTGGTTGCCGACCGAGCCACCATCGAACCCCAGCGAATTCATCGCCTTGTGGATCGCCAACGGCTGCCCGCAGCCGACCGGCGCCACCAGCGCCTGGTAATCGCCCAAGGCCGTGCCCTGGATGGTGTCGCCGTTATCCAGCAGCAGCGTATTGGCGAACTCCTTGCGCGCCTGGCGGATCAGGGTTGCCGTGCGCTCAAGGCCGAGCGAGGCATCGGGCGCCAGCTTGTAATAGTCGTAGCCCAGGACATTGGCGTGCAAATCCGTGGTTTCGAGGATGGTGAGGGTAGCCGACGAACCTTGCGGCGGGCGCGCCGGCGTCGTCGCGCAGGCGGCAAGCACGGCCGCAGCGGGCAGGAGAATGAAATAGCGCATGAACTGCATTCTGAATTGAAATTTACTGATGAATATAAGCGGGCGCGGCAGATTTGCTCCTTGCAATCCACAGAATTGCAAATTGCTCTCTAGGCGCGTCCCGTCTGGCTTGCAAAATTATATGAAACCTTTGCGAAAGCGCCACGCTCTCCGAGAAAAATGTTTGATTGACAAGATCTGGTCGTATGATCCACATCAACTTCCGACGTTGTGAATAATGATAAAGGATCACATCATGAAGCTCCGCGCCGCCCTTTGCGCCCTCCTGCTTGCCAGCCCCTTCGCTTACGCCGGCCCCAACCTGGTCCTGAACGGAGATTTCGAAAATCTCGATTACAGCATGTGGACACTGACGAGTCCAGGCGGCGGTGGGATGAGTTTTGGCGTGGACGTGACCGGCTCCCCGCTGGCCGACCCCAACAATCATATCTTTGGCGACCTCAACACCACCGAATTCGGCTTCCTGCGCCAGAGCATCGCCACCATCGCCGGCGCCACCTACCAGCTAAAGTTCGACTTGCAGCGCTGGCCGAGCGACCCGCAATTCCCACCCGATAACCGGTCCCAGGTCAAATTCGGCAATGTCGTGGTGTATGACGAGAGCGACGTCACCGGCGATTGGGAAACCCTCACCCTGATCGTGATGGCTTCCAGCAATTTAACCCTGCTCCAGTTCGGCAACTTCAATAACGATCCAATCTTCTGGAACCAACTGGACAATGTCAGGCTGGAATTCCTGCGCGGCCCCAACGATCCTGGCGATCCGGAAGACGTACCGGAGCCAGCCACGCTGACCTTGCTGGCAGGCGGCTTGGCCGCGCTGCGCCTGGCACGCCGCCGCAAACATTCCTGATCCACCTACCCCACTGAAACGGCCGCAACGCCCCGCCAGGGGCGCATGCACCTGCAAGGAGGCAGCATGTCCGAACCCTATCTCGCCGAAATCCGGATGACCTCGTTTAATTTTGCGCCCAAGGGATGGGCCCTGTGCAATGGGCAAACCTTGTCCATTAACACGAACATCGCCCTGTTTTCCATCCTGGGCACCACCTATGGCGGCAATGGCGTCAACACCTTCGCCCTGCCCGACCTGCGCGGGCGCGCGCCGGCCCATGCCGGACCGGCCTACGCCCTGGGCCAGGCGGCCGGCGAAGCGCGCACTACCCTGAACGCCGATGAAATGCCAGTGCACACGCACAAGCTGGGCATTGCCACCAACATCAGCCACGTTGCCGACCCAGCCGGCCGCGTGCTTGGGAATGTGGAAGCCGGGGCGCTGAACTACTACGCGCCGCAGGATGCCAGCGCCGTGCTGGCACCGAACACCGTGGCCAATGGCGGCGGCGGCCAGCCGCACGAGAATATGCAGCCCTCCCTGACCTTGAATTTCATCATCGCGCTGCAAGGCATTTTCCCATCCCGCGATTAACTCCTCTGGAGACGGCATATGACCCCCTTTATCGGCGAGATTCGCATGTTTGCCGGAAACTTCCCACCGAACGGCTGGGCCTTCTGCGACGGCGCCCTGTACGCGATTGAGCAACACGAAGCCCTGTTCACCCTGATCGGCACCACCTATGGCGGCAACGGCCAAACCACCTTCGGCATGCCCGACATGCGCGGCCGGGTGCCAATACACCAGGGCACCCTGGTGGGCAACACCTACCTGCAAGGCCAGAAGGTAGGCGCGGAAAGCGTAACCTTGTCAGCGGCCAACCTGCCCCTGCACAGCCACGCCGCCTACGCCAGCACCGCAGCGCCGCCGCTGACCGGCAGCGGCATCAGCCTGACTGGGGCCAGCGCCTACGTGCCGGCGGCCCCGGCCAAGCCCAAGTTCTACGCCGCAGCCAACGCTGCCACGGTAGCGATGGCACCCCAGGCCATCCAGTACAGCGGCGGCAACCAGCCGCACAGCAATATGGCGCCCTTCCTCGCGATCAATTTCATCATCGCGCTGGAAGGCATCTTTCCTTCGCAGGGCTAGCCGAGGAGTCCAGCATGTCCGAACGTTTTATTGGCGAGATCCGCATCTTCACCGGCAACTTTGCCCCCAGCGGCTGGGCCATATGCAATGGGCAGTTGCTACCCATTTCGCAAAATACCGCCCTGTTCTCCCTCCTTGGCACGAACTATGGCGGCGACGGCAAATCCACCTTCGGGCTGCCCAACCTGCAACAGCGTATGCCTCTGCATCCCGGCGCCGCGCCCGGCCTGACACCGCGCTACTTGGGCGAGCAAGGAGGTGACGCCACGGTCACCCTCACGGAGCAGCAAATGCCCGCTCACAACCACGTCATGAACGCCAGCAGCGCGGCCGCAACGGTGCAATCGCCGGCCAACGCCTTGCTGGCCAAGCCGGTAACCCTGAACGCGCCCTACCACGACGTGGGTGCCATGGCGCCGTCCGCGCCCGGCATGCTCGGCGCGGCGGGCGGCGGCGCGGCCCACAATAACAAGCAGCCCTACCTCGCGCTGAACTTCATCATCGCGCTGAACGGCATTTACCCGCCCCGGAGCTGAAACCATGACCGGGCAGCTTTCCCTGCGCGCCATCACGTCCGGCGACCAGCCTTTCCTGCTGGCGCTGGTGGACAGCACGCGCGACGACTTGAGCGTGCTCGACCGCACCCTGCGCGGCATGCTGGTGCGCCTGCAGCACGACGCCCAGGCCAGCGATTATCGGCGCCGCTTCCCGCGCATGGAGCAAAACCTGGTGTTGGCCGACGGCGCGCCGGCCGGGCGCCTGTACGTGGCGCGCGGCACCAATGAAATCCGGCTGGTCGATATCAGCCTGCTGCCCGCCTATCGCAGCCAGCGCATCGGCGCCAGCCTGCTGGCCCGGCTGCAGGATGAGAGCCGGCTGAGCGGCCTGCCCCTGCGTCTGCACGTGCTGCAGGCCAGCCCGGCAGTGCGGCTGTACCGCCGGCTCGGCTTCCAACCGGGCGCGGTAGACGGGTTGTACCAGGCCATGGAATGGCACCCGCTGCAACCACACTTATCAAAGGATTAAGTCATGGAACGTCGAAACTTCCTGCTCGCCGCTGGTGGACTGCTGGGCGGCCCCACCCTGGTCCGCGCCGCCGAAATGGCCGCCCTGCCAGCCACCCCGTCCACCCTGCGCATGATTGGCTTCCAGCAACTGGTCGGCCAGCCGTTCACCGCCTACCAGGGCCAGCGCGGCGCCACCCTTGAGCTGGCGGCGGTGCGGCCCGGCAAAGCGCTGCCGCACCTGGAGCAGTTCACCCTGGTCTTCAGCGGCAGAGCGGGCCTGGGAGATGGAATTTATGAAATTGACAACGACAGCATCGGCCGCCTGTCGCTTTTCCTGGAGCCGGTCGGCACCGGCACGCAGGGCGCCAGCTACCACGCGGAATTCAGCCTGCTCGTCTAGACTGCCCGATGCGCCAGCCTCTGAGGTATAATTTCAGGTTCGATTTCACAACTATCAGACCTGAAAACCATGGAAGCTGAACGCATCAATTCCCTCGCCAACCTGCTCGCGGACCTGACTACCCGCGAAGCCGAACTTCGGAGGTATCTTTGACTTCGATAAGAAGTCGGAGAAACTGGAACAACTGAACGCCGAACTCGAAGATCCGGCCGTTTGGAACGACCCGAAAAAAGCCCAGGACATGGGCCGTGAGAAAAAAGCCCTCGAAGGTGTCGTGCTCACCCTGCAGAAAGCAGCGGCGGACCTGAGCGACATGAACGAACTGTTCGCGATGGGCAAGGAAGAAGGCGACGACGACACGCTCGAAGCCGTGATTGCGGACACTGCGGAAATCCAGAAGATCATCGAACAGATGGAATTCCGCCGTATGTTCAGCAACCCGATGGACCCGAACAACTGCTTCATCGACATCCAGGCCGGCGCCGGCGGTACCGAAGCCCAGGACTGGGCGTCCATGCTGCTGCGTCAATACCTGCGCTATTGCGACCGCAAGGGCTTCAAGGCCGAAGTGCTGGAAGAATCCGAGGGCGAGGTTGCCGGCATCAAGACCGCCACCCTGAAAGTGGAAGGCGAATATGCCTACGGCCACCTGCGTACCGAAACCGGCGTACACCGCCTGGTGCGCAAGTCGCCGTTCGACTCCTCGGGCGGCCGCCACACCTCGTTCGTGTCGCTGTTCGTCTACCCGGAAGTGGATGACTCGATCGAGATCGAGATCAACCCGGCCGACCTGCGTATCGACACCTACCGCGCGTCCGGCGCCGGTGGTCAGCACATTAACAAGACCGACTCCGCAGTGCGTATCACGCACGGTCCGTCCGGTATTGTGGTGCAGTGCCAGAACGACCGTTCCCAGCACCGTAACAAGGCCGAGGCGAT
The DNA here is from genome assembly GCA_046523935.1 of Massilia sp. SR12. GTDB lineage: Bacteria > Pseudomonadota > Gammaproteobacteria > Burkholderiales > Burkholderiaceae_D > Rugamonas. Next base: position 1,431,258 of record CP159586.1, read on the forward strand.
GGACATGCTGAAGGCCAAGCTGTACGAACTGGAACTGCGCAAGCGCATGAGCGAGCAGCAGTCGCTGGAAGACTCCAAGACCGACGTGGGCTGGGGCCACCAGATCCGTTCCTACGTGCTGGACCAGTCCCGCATCAAGGACCTGCGCACCGGCTTCGAAACCGGCAATACCGGCAAGGTGCTGGACGGCGACCTGGACGACTTCATCTCCGCGTCGCTGAAGCAAGGCATCTAAGCGTATGACGCAGCGCGCCTTCATCTTCGACATGGACGGCACCATCGTCGACAACATGGGTTACCACACCCGCTCCTGGCTGGAGTTCTTCAGCCGGCGCGGCCATGCTGTCGACGAAGCGGCATTCTTTGTCGCCACTGCCGGCCGCACCGGCCACGAAATCATGCGCCAGTACCTGGGAGAAGGCCTGGCGCATGAGGAAGTGACGGCCCTGATCGGCGAGAAGGAAGTGCTGTACCGCGAAATCTACGCGCCCCACCTGCGCACCGTCGAGGGCTTTGGCGCCCTGGTGGGCGCAGCGCAGGCTGCCGGCATCAAGCTGGCAGTCGGCACCGCCGCCCCGCCCTGCAACGTGGACTTCACGCTGGACGGGCTGGGCGTGCGCCAGCAGTTCGACACCGTCGTCGGCGCCGCCGACGTCAAACGCGGCAAGCCGGAACCCGACGTATTCCTGCTGGCGGCCGAACGCTGCGGCGCCGATCCGGCGCATTGCATCGTGTTCGAGGACGCGCCTTTGGGCGTGGAAGCAGCGCGCCGAGCCGGCATGCGCTGCGTCGTCCTGACAACCACTTTGCCTGCTGAAGCGTTTAAGGCGTTCGACAATGTGATTTGCATTGCACGCGACTTCAGCGAAATCGATATTAATAATCTGACTAACCACTAAAACCATGACTACGGATAACACACTGCCACCAGGCCAGGACGACAACAAGATCATCGCCGAGCGCCGCGCCAAGCTGGGCGCGATTCGCGAGAAACAGAGCGTCGCCTTCCCTAACGACTTCCGTCCGCAAAACAAGGCAGCCGACCTGCACGTGCAATACGGCGCCAAGACCCGCGAAGAACTGGAAGCCGAGCCTGTGACCGTGGTCATCGCCGGCCGCATGATGCTGCGCCGCGAAGCCGGCAAGAAAGCCGCTTTCGCCACCCTGCAAGACGCCTCCGGCCAGAAGGCCGACGGCCGCATCCAGATCTACGTCACCCTGGATACCTCCGGCGAAGAGTCGATGGAAGAATTCCGTGGCTGGGACCTGGGCGACATCCTGGGCGTAACCGGCACCCTGTTCAAGACCAAGACCGACGAACTGACCGTTAAAGTCAGCGAAGTAAAACTGATCACCAAGGCCCTGCGCCCGCTGCCGGACAAGTTCCACGGCCTGGCCGACCAGGAAACCAAGTACCGCCAGCGTTACGTCGACCTGATCACCAGCGAAGAAACCCGCCGCACCTTCAAGGCGCGCACCGCTGCGATTTCGTCGATCCGCCGCTTCATGGAAGCCAATGAGTTCATGGAAGTCGAGACCCCGATGCTGCATCCGATCCCGGGCGGCGCATCGGCCAAGCCTTTCATCACCCACCACAACGCGCTGGACATGCAGATGTTCATGCGTATCGCGCCTGAGCTGTACCTGAAGCGTCTGGTGGTGGGCGGCTTCGACCGCGTGTTCGAAATCAACCGTAACTTCCGCAACGAGGGCGTGTCGGTCCGCCACAATCCGGAATTCACCATGATGGAATTCTATGCGGCGTACACCGACTACGAATGGATCATGGACTTCACTGAAAAAGTGATCCGCCAAGCGGCCGTTGATGCAAAGGGCACTGCCGTGCTGACCTACGGCGGCAAGGAGCTGGACCTGTCCAAGCCGTTCCAGCGCCTGACCATCTGCGGCGCCATCAACAAATACGCGCCGGGCTACACCGAAGCGCAACTGAACGACATGGACTTCCTGAAGGCCGAACTGCTGAAGTTCGGCGTGAAGCCGTTCGCCACCTCCGGCCTGGGCGCGCTGCAACTGGCGCTGTTCGAAGAAACCGCTGAAGCGCAGCTGTGGGAACCGACCTTCATCATCGATTACCCGATTGAAGTGTCGCCGCTGGCACGTGCTTCCGATACCCGCGAGGGGATTACTGAGCGCTTTGAGCTGTTCATGGTGGGTCGTGAGATTGCCAATGGCTTCTCGGAGCTGAACGATGCGGAAGACCAGTCGGCACGTTTCCTGGCGCAGATGAAGGCGAAGGAAGCGGGCGATGATGAGGCGATGTATTACGATGCTGACTTCATTCGCGCGCTGGAGTATGGCATGCCACCGGCTGGCGGCTGCGGTATCGGTATCGACCGTTTGATGATGCTGCTGACTGATTCGCCTAACATTCGCGACGTGCTGTTGTTCCCGCACCTGCGTAAGGAAGACTAAAACCGGGAAACCGGGAAACCAGGGTACGGCCCGACAGGGCCGGACCCTGCTGGGCTTGCTTGAACTTTCTGCAAGCGCGGCGCATCATAGGGCTCATGAACGCTCCTGAGCCTTCCCTTGCTGAACGCGTTACGCGCCTGGAAATCCAGGTTGCCAGCATGCACGCCGAGCTTAAGGGCCTCATTGAGACTTCGGTGGCTGAGCTGAAAGGCATGATTGCCGCTCTTGCCGCACGCATTGACGCGCAGAATATCCGGCTTGACGCCATGAACCAACGCTTGGACGATCAAGCGGGCCGCCTGGGAGAACACTCCCGCCGCATGGATTCACTCGAAGCCTATATGCGGAAAATGAACGCCACCATCATCATCACCGGCATCAGCGTGGCGGTGAGCGTGATTTTCGGTGTCGGGGCAATCAATTCCTCATTAATTTCGGGCATGACCACAGCCTTCCAGGCCGGCGACGGCAGCGCCCGCTGGCGCGCCAATGTGGAGCGCGATATCGGCGAACTGAAGACGCAGTTCGCTGAAATGGATGCCCGCCAGCGCCGCGACAGCGCCGAGCTGCGCAAGGAAAGCGCCGAGATGCGCAAGGAAAGCGCCGAGATGCGCGAAGAAATGCGAGCAATCAGGAAACTGCTCGAACGCCGTGCCGCAGCGCCGGCGCCCGAGCCTTCCAAACGCTGATTACTGGATGACGCGATAACAAGGCGTATAAGCCTTGCCCGCCAACTTCATCCGGCATTGCGCGACAAAGGAGGCCAGCAGCGCATCCATCGGCCCCATGATCTCCTTGTCGCCATGGATCTCGAAGTGCCCATACTTCTCGATGATCCGGATACCCTCCTCCTTCACATTCCCCGCCACCACGCCCGAAAACGCGCGCCGCAAGTTGGCCGCCAGCACATGCACAGGCTGGTTCTTGTGCAGGCTCAGGTTGCGCATATTCTCGTGACTCGGCACGAACGGGCGCTGGAACTCCTCATCGATCTTCAACGCCCAATTGAAGTAGTACGCATCCGAACGCGATTTGCGATACTCGCGCACCTGCCGCATCCCCTCCTGCATCTCCTGCGCCACCAGTTCCGGATCATCCACGATGATCTTGTAGCGCTTCTGCGCCTCCGCCCCCAGGGTCAGGCCGATGAACTCGTTGATCTGCACAAAATACTCGCGCGCCGTCTCGGGCCCGGTGAAGATCAGCGGGAACGGGATATCCGCATTTTCCGGATGCAGCAGGATGCCGAGGATGTACAGGATTTCCTCCGCCGTCCCGGCGCCGCCCGGGAACACGCAAATACCGTGGCCGGTGCGCACGAACGCTTCGAGGCGCTTCTCGATATCCGGCATGATCACCAGGTCGTTCACAATCGGGTTCGGTGACTCCGCCGCGATGATGCCCGGCTCGGTGATGCCCAGGTAGCGGCCACCGGTGAAACGCTGCTTGGCGTGGCCGATGGTGGCGCCCTTCATCGGCCCCTTCATCGCGCCCGGCCCGCAACCGGTACAGATATCCAGCCCGCGCAGGCCAAGCTGATAGCCCACCTCTTTGGAATAGTTGTATTCCGCGCGGTTGATCGAATGGCCGCCCCAGCACACCACCAGGTTCGGGTTCAGCTGCGGCTTCAACACATTGGCATTGCGCAGGATATGGAACACCGCATCGGTGATCCCCTCGCTGCGCGACAGGTCGAACTTTGGATTGCCCGTCACCTCATTATTAACAAAGACAATATCGCGCAGCACCGCAAACAGGTGCTCGTGGATACCCTTGATCATCTTGCCGTCCACGAAAGCGATGGCCGGCGCACCCTTGATTTCCAGCTTGATCCCGCGTTCGCGCTGCAGGATGTTGATGTCAAACGACTTGAAGCGATCCAGCAGTTCCTTTCCATCGTCGATTGTGCTGCCGCAATTCAGCACCGCCAGGGCGCAGTTGCGAAACATGTTATAGAGGCCGCCCTTGCCGGAATCCAGCAATTGCACCACCTCCGATTTGGACAGGACTTCCAGCCTGCCTTCCGGAGCAATGAGGGTATCGACAACGTTGCTGTCCATGATACAAAAATCCTTCTATAAACTTTTGGGGGACCTGCACCTTCAATATACGCCTAAGCAGAAGCGATTCACAGACGCAAGCTTGGCAAACTTACCACAATGCTGCTTCGCAGCACGCGATTTTGCACTGGAAAGCCTTACGGTAGATTACAATTCGGCTTTTTTTGACCAGGAGACACCGCATGAGCGGTCCTACCACGCAAACCACAGAGGTTCAAATCCCTGAATTCAGGCAGATCATGGGTCACCCTGCTCCGCTTTGGATGCTGTTTATGTCGGAATTCTGGGAGCGCTTTGCGTTCTACGGTATTCGTTGGGCACTCGTGCTGTATATCGTTTCGCAGTTCTACAGCGGCGACGCGTCCGGCCAGGCTGCGGCCAACCTGACCTACGGTTCCTACCTCGCCCTGGTGTATGCAGGCGCACTGTTCGGCGGCTATGTCGCAGACCGCGTGCTCGGCTACCAGCGCTCGATCCTGCTTGGTGCAGTCTTTATGGCGGCCGGTCTGTTCATGATCGCCATTCCGGAAGACCATATCTTCAAGCTTGGCCTGGCGACCATTATTGTTGGTAACGGCATGTTCAAACCGAACATCTCGACCATGGTCGGCAAGCTGTATGCGATCAACGACACCCGTCGCGACTCCGGCTTCACCATCTTCTATATGGGTATTAACGTCGGCGGCTTCCTGGCCCCGATCTTCACCCAGCTGCTGGCGCAGAAGATCTTCAACACCGGCGACACCCCGGCTTACAAGATCGTCTTCATCTCCGCCGGCATCGGCATGCTGATCTCCCTGGTCTGGTTCTACATCGGCCGCAAAGGCCTGAAGGGCATCGGCGAGCCAGCACCGGAAGCCAAGTCCCCAATGCGCATCGTCTACGTGGCACTGGGCGCGCTTGCTGTGATCCCTGTCATGTACTCGCTGCTGGCAGTCGGCGCCGCCGCCCTGCAAGGCGTGCTGACCGTGCTGTTCCTGATCCTGGTGGTGATGCTGGTGGTTGAAGGCGTGCGCAACGGCCCTGTGGCGCGCGACAAGACCATCGCCATGATGATCATCTTCGCCTTCAACATCCTGTTCTGGTGCTTCTTCGAGCAAGCCGGTTCCTCGTTCACCTTCCTGGCTGACCAGATCGTGAACCGCGGCCTGGGCTTCATGGAATTCCCGGTCGCCTGGTTCCAGTCCGTGAACTCCCTCGCCATCATCGTGTTCGCGCCAGTCGTGGCAGCGATCTGGGTGATGCTGGGCAAGCGCAACATGAACCCATCGATCCCGCGCAAATTCGGCCTGGGCCTGCTGGGTAACGGCCTGGCCTTTGGCCTGCTGATGTACGCGCTGACCTTCCTGGTCGACGACAAAGGCATGATCCCGTTCTGGACCCTGTTCATGGTCTACGTGATCCAATCGATTGGTGAGCTGTGCCTGTCCCCGATCGGCCTGTCGATGGTAACCAAGCTGGCTCCGACCCGCCTGGTAGGCATGGGCATGGGCGGCTGGTTCCTGTCCACCGGCATCGGCAACAACCTGTCCGGCATCTTCGCCTCCCACGTCTCCGGCGAAAGCGGCATGTCGGTAGCCTCGGCCCTGTCCGGCTACACCTTCGGCTTCTGGTCCCTGATGGGCGCAGGCGTGGTCCTGTTCCTGATCGCACCACTGGTGCAGAAACTGATGCACGGCGTCAAATAAAAAATGGGGACGTACCCCATTTATTAAGAAAGGCAGCTTCGGCTGCCTTTTTTAATTCGGGGTCAGGTCTGACAATCGGACAAACTATGCGCGAAGCGCATAGTTTGTCCGATTGTCAGACCTGACCCCGAATCCACTCGTCGAGGTGGGTTTCGGCGCCGGGGGGGAGGTGCAGGCCGAGCTTGCTGCGCCGCCAGAGGATGTCGGCGGCGGTCTGTGCCCATTCCTTGCGGCGCAGGTAGTTCACTTCGGCGGCGTACAGGCCGGGCAGGATTTCTTCGCCCATGTCGGCCAGGCTATTGCAGCCGTCCAGCATGGTGTGGATGCGGGTGCCGTAGGCGCGCACGTAGCGCTTAACCAGCGCGTGCGGCAGCCAGGAGTATTTCACCTGCACGGCGGCGGCCCATTGGCAGAACTCTTGCACGGAGCGGTTTTGCGGCACGGCGCCGAACAGGTCGCCGCCGGGCAGGCAGGCTTTTTCGGTCCAGCCCTGGGCGCGCTTGCCGAGCTGTTTGCACAGCATGTCGGTGGCGTCTTCCGCGAGCTTGCGGAAGGTGGTGATCTTGCCGCCGAATACGCTCAGCAGCGGTGCGCCCTGCTCGTCCAGTTCGAGGAAGTAGTCGCGCGTGACGGCTTTGGCGTCGGCGGCGGCGTCTTCCAGCAAGGGGCGCACGCCGGCATAGGTCCATACCACGTCGGCCGGGCGCACCGGTTCACGGAAGTAGTCGCTGGCGAGTTCGCACAGGTAGCGGATTTCGCTTTCTTCGATCTCCACTTTTTGCGGGTCGTCAGTATATTCCAGGTCGGTGGTGCCGATCAGGGTGAAATCGCGCTCGTAGGGGATGGCGAAGACGATGCGGCCGTCCTTGTTCTGGAATATATAGGCCTGGTCGTGCTCGAAAATCCGCCGCACGACAATGTGGCTGCCTTTCACCAGGCGCAGGTTGCGCGCCTTCTGCGCGCCTGCGGCGCCTTTCAGGAAGGCTTGCGTCCAGGGTCCGGCGGCGTTGACGATGGAGCGGGCGGTGATGCGCTTTTCAGTGCCATCGGCTTTGCGCAAGGTGGCAACCCAATGGTCGGCTTGCCGCTCGACGCCGACGCAGGTGGTGCGGGTCAGGATGCAGGCGCCCTTGGCGCAGGCGTCCATGGCGTTCAGCACCACCAGGCGGGCGTCGTCCACCCAGCCGTCGGAGTATTCGAAGCCGGTGCTGAAACTGTCTTTCAACGGGCGCCCGGCGGGGTGGCACCGCAGGTCGATGCCGCGCGAGCCCGGCAGCAGCTCGCGCTTTGCCAGCATATCGTAGAGGAACAGGCCGGCGCGGATCAGCAGCGCCGGGCGTTGTCCGGCATTGTGGGGCATGACGAAACGCAGCGGCCACATGATGTGGGGCGCACTGCGCAGCAAGACTTCGCGCTCCGCCAGCGCTTTGCGCACCAGGCGGAACTCATAGTATTCCAGGTAGCGCAGGCCGCCGTGGATCAGCTTTGTGGAGGCGGACGAGGTGTGCGAGGCCAGGTCGTCCTTCTCGCACAGCACGACACACAGGCCGCGGCCGGCGGCATCGCGTGCAATGCCTGCGCCATTGATCCCGCCGCCTACTACCAGTACATCGCAATCCACGTCCGCCATGCTCTTCCCGGTTACTGTTTATAAACGACGCCTTCTTTCATCACGAAGCCGACTTTCTGCAGCAGCGCAATGTCCTTCAGCGGGTCGCCCGCTACGGCGACGATATCGGCAGCATACCCTGCTTCCAGCGAACCAAGTCGGTTCGACTGGCCCAGCAGCGAGGCTGCGTTGAGCGTGGCGGAGCGGATCGCTTCCAGCGCCGGCATGCCGGCTTCCACCATATAGGCGAATTCCTTGGCGTTTTCTCCGTGCGGGAAAACACCGGCATCGGTGCCGAAGGCGATCTTGACGCCGGCCTTGTAGGCGCGGGCGAAGGTGCCCTGGATCTGCGGGCCGATGGCGGCGGCTTTCGGGCGCACCAGCGGCGAGTAGTAGTTCGGCTCCTTGGCCTTGTCGGCGACATAGCGGCCGGCGCTGATGGTCGGCACGTACCAGGCGCCGTTCTTCTTGAACAGGGCGATGCATTCGTCGTCCATGAAGGTGCCGTGTTCGATCGAGTCCACGCCGGCTTTCAGGGCGCGCTTCATGCCATCGGTGCCGTGGGCGTGGGCGGCGACCTTGAAGCCGTAGTCGCGCGCGGCGGCGATCAGGGCTTTCAGCTCCGCGTCGTCGAACTGGGAATTCATGCCGCTGCTGGCCTGGCTCAATACGCCGCCGGTGGCGGTGATCTTGATCACGTCCGCGCCTTCCTGGTAGCGGGCGCGCACGGCCTGGCGTGCTTCTTCCGCGCTATTGATCACGCCTTCCATCGGGCCCGGCGTGCCGTGCACATGGCGCTCTTCGCGCGACTTGCCGTTGCTTGGATCGCCGTGACCGCCGGTGGTGGCGATGGTCTTACCACCGGTGAACATGCGTGGGCCGACGATGGAGCCGCTGTTGATGGCGCGCTTCATGGCGATGTTCAAGCCGTCGCTCGCGCCCAGGTCGCGCACCGTGGTGAAGCCTGCTTTCAGGGTGCGCTCGGCAAAGGCCACCGAGTCGAAAGCGCGGTCGGCGGCGTCCAGCGTGAGCTGGCCGCGCAGCGCTTCAACCTGGGGTTGGGTCTGGCCAGTCAGGTGCACGTGCATGTCGATGAAGCCGGGCATGCAGGACATGGCGCTCAGGTCGACATCGCCTTTGCCCTTGGTTGGCTCAATCGCTTTCACGCTGCCGTTCTCGATATGCAGCGTGACCTTCTCGCGCCACACCCCGGCTTTTACGTCCAGCAGGCGGCCGCAATCGACCGTTTGTGTCGCGGCGCCCGCCGCTCCGGCTACCAGCAGCAGGCTTGCTGCACCCAGTTTCTTCATCGCCCAGTCTCCTTCTTTCACTAGCTAGCTTTTTCTCGTGCTGCCCACAAGAGCAGCGCCATGATTACAGCATAAGGTAGCAGGGACAGCAAATCCGCGCTTGGACCGCTGAAAAATGGGTTGCTTTGTTCGGCCCATTGCGTGACGGCGGCGTCGAAATTGGTCATCACCCCGGCGGTGATGGCGATGACGATGCCGGCCAGCGCGCCGCCCGCAATATAGCCGGAGGCGAGCAGCACGCCTTCGCTGCGGTCGCCCGCCGCCTGCAGCGCTTCCTCGTCCTTGCCGGCGTACTGCGGCAGCTTGTGGTTGCGGCGGTCCGCCAGCCAGCGCAAGGCGCCGCCCACGGCAATCGGCAGGGTCGCCGCCAGTGGCAAGTACACCCCGACCGCGAACGACAGCGACTGCACGCCCGCCATTTCCAGCACGATGGCGATCATCACGCCCAGCATGACCAGGGTCCAAGGCAGCTCCTGGTCGAGGATGCCCTTGATGATGTAGGACACCAGCACGGCCTTGGGAGCGTCGTACTTGCGCACTTCGCTGCCGTCCGGGCGCTTGGCGTGGGTGCCGTTGATGCCGGGATCGACGTACCAGACCGCCTTGCCGTCCGGCGCCACCAGGTATTTGCCCTCCGGTCCGCCCTGCGCGTCCGGCTTTTGCCAAACCTTGTAGGTGGCGCTGTCGCTGGCGGCCTGCGGGCCTTCCACGCGCGCGGTCACGGTCAGGCGTGCCGCATCGGTGGCCAGGCCCGGCGCCACCTGGGCCGCCGGGACGTAGACGGTGCTGGCGTTGTTCAGTTGCAGCAGGATGGGGCCGAGCAGCAGCGCCGAGGCGAGCGAGCCGACCAGCATCGCGTACTGCTGCAGGCGCGGCGTGGAGCCGAGCAGGAAGCCGGTCTTCAAGTCCTGCGACACCGTGCCGGCGTTGGCCGAGGCAATGCAGACAATGGCGCCGACCGACAGCGCGGTAACGTAGTACTGGCCGCCGGTCCAGCCCACCGCCAGGAAGATCAGGCAGGTCAGCAGCAGCGTAGCCACCGCCATGCCGGAGGTGGGGTTGGACGAGGAGCCGATCTCGCCGGTCAGGCGCGACGACACCGTGGCGAACAGGAAGCCGAACACCAGGATCAGCAAGGCGCCCAGCAAATTCATATGCAGCGGCGTTGAAACAGTAATCACGGCAATGATGCCGAGGCAGCCGAGCACCACCCACTTCATCGGGATATCCTGCTCGGTGCGGCGCGTGGCGTCAGCCTTGCTGCCCTTGCCTGCCCCGGCCAGCCCGCCGGCCAGGCTGCGCCAGATCATCGGCATGGCGCGCAACAGGGCGATAATGCCACCCGCCGCCACGGCGCCGGCGCCAATGTAGAGGATGTAGGCGCCGCGCACGTCGTTTGGACCCATCTGGGAAATCAGCATGGTGCCCGGCGCCAGCACGGTGGCCAACGGGTCGCCGAAGAATTTGATCATGGGGATCAGCAGCAGGTAGGACAGCACGCCGCCAGCGGCCATGGTCAGGGCGATGCGCGGACCGATGATATAGCCCACGCCCAGCAGCTCCGGCGACACTTCGGCGCCGACCGAGCCGCCCTTGAGCGGCGCGCCCAGCACCACTTCCGGCGCATCCTTCCAGCCTTTGAACGAAACATTGAGCGCCTTGTACAACAGGCCGACGGCAAAGCCGCCGAAAATCAGGCGCGCACGGCGGCGTGCGTCCTGCGCCGCCTCCGATTCACCCTGCACCGTTTCGCCTGCGGCCAGGCGCGAAGCGTCGCTAGCCGCCGCTTTGAGTACTTCGGCGCAGGCCGTCCCTTCCGGGAATTTCAGTTCGCGGTGCTGGTCCACGATCATGGTGCGCCGCATGGGGATCATCATCAGGATGCCGAGCAGGCCGCCCAGCACGCCGACCAGCATCACGCGCGAGATTTCCAGGTCGAAGCCGAGGATCAGGATGGCAGGCATGGTCACGCCAAGGCCGAAGGCGATCGACTCGCCGGCCGAACCAGCGGTTTGCGCAATGCTGTTCTCAAGGATGCTGGAGTCCTTGCCGCCCATCTTCTTGGCCAGGCCGAAGAAAGTGACGGCGATGACCGCCACCGGGATCGATGCGCTGACGGTCAGGCCGACTTTCAGCACCAGGTACAGCGAGGAAGCGCCAAACACCATGCCCAGGATGGTGCCGAGGAACAGGGCGCGGAAAGTCATCTCCGGCAGCCGCGCCTCGTCGGGTATATAGGGACGAAACACTGAAATCCTTTTAGACTGAAACACCAAGACTATGGCATAAGGGGCAACACCTGCATAGTCTATAATTGCCCGACTTCGCAACCGTGAGAGCTGATTTGAGCAATCGACCTTCCTGGCTGAATCGCCGCAACATCATTCGCGCCGCTATCGGCGCCGGCATCGCCGCACTGGGCGGCGCCATCGCCCTGGCTTGCTACGCTGCTTTCGTTATCCGCCCCAACCTGCCGACGCTGGAGGCAGTCACCGATTACCGTCCCAAGATCCCGTTGCGTGTCTATACCGCCGACAAGGTGCTGATCGGCGAATTTGGCGAAGAACACCGCGACTTCACGCCCATTGCCGAAGTGCCGGACCTGATGAAGAAGGCCGTGCTGGCCATCGAGGACACGCGCTTTTATGAGCACGGCGGCATCGACTGGATCCGCGCCATGGGCGCCGCCCGCGCCAACCTGCGCGGCAGTTTCCGCCAGGGCGCATCGACCATCACCATGCAGGTGGCGCGCGATTTCTACCTGAGCAAGGACAAATTCGTCTCACGCAAAATCGCCGAGATCATGCTGGCCTACCGCATCGAAGACGCGCTCGACAAGGACAAGATCCTTGAGCTGTACATGAACAATATCTTCCTGGGCCAGCGCTCCTACGGCTTCGCCAGCGCCGCCCAGGCCTACTTCGGCAAGTCGCTGAAGGAGTTGTCGATTGCGGAAACGGCCATGCTGGCCGGCCTGCCGCAGAACCCTTCGCGCAATAACCCGGCCGTGAACCCGAAGAAGGCGCGCTCGCGCCAGCAGGTGGTCCTGAAACGGATGTATGAGCTGGACTACATCACCGAGGCGCAGTACGAGGCCGCGAAGAAGGAGCAACTGCACGTCAACCATCGCGGCCAGGAGTTCGACACCCACGCGGAATACGTGGCCGAACTGGCGCGCCAGGTGGTCTTTGCCGAATTCAAGGAAGAGACTTATACGCGTGGCATCAACGTCTACACCACCATCCAGTCCACCGACCAGAACGCGGCCTACGCCTCGGTGCGGCGCAATGTGGTGGCCTACGACCAGCGCCACGGCTATCGCGGCCCGGAAGCCACCATCGAACTACCGGCCGACGAGGAAGAACGCGGCGACGCGATCGACGACGCGCTGGCCAAGCGCGTGGTCAGCGACGGCTTGATCCCGGCCGTGGTGCTGCAGGCCAGCCCCACCCTGGTCAAGGCCGAAACCTCGGACGGCGACGTGATCTCGATCAACGGCGACGGCCTGAAACCGGCCGCCAGCGCCCTGTCGGACAAAGCCAAGCCGACCATCGCCATCCGTCCCGGCGCGGTGATCCGCATCATGCAGAACGAGAAAAAAGCCTGGACCATCACCCAGGTGCCGAAAGTGGCGGCCGCCTTTGTCGCACTGGACGCCAACACCGGCGCCTACCAGGCCATGGTGGGCGGTTTCGACTACGGACTGCAAAAGTACAACCACGTGACCCAGGCCTGGCGCCAGCCCGGCTCCGCGTTCAAGCCATTCATCTATTCCGCCGCCGTGGCCAAGGGCTTCGGCCCGGCCACGCTGATCGCCGACCAGCCGCTGGAGATGCCGGGCGGCGCCAACGGCGAACCGTGGAAGCCGCAGAACGACGACTTCGTGTTCGATGGCCAGGTCACCATGCGCCGTTCGCTGGCAGCCTCCAAGAACGTGCCTTCGGTGCGCCTGCTGCGCGCCGCCGGGCTGGATGACACGCACGCCTTCCTGGCCCGCTTCGGCTTCGACATGCCGCGCCATCCAAAGAACTACACCATTGCGCTGGGCACCGGCGCCGTAACGCCGCTGCAACTGGCCGGCGCCTACGCGGTATTCGCCAACGGCGGCTACAAGGTGACGCCGTACCTGATTTCCCGCGTCACCGACGCCAAGGGCGTGCCGATCATGGACATCAAGGTACCGCCAGCCGCCACGGCCGGCGAGCGCGTGCTGGACGAGCGCAACGTCTTCATCATGGACAGCATGATGCGCGACGTGGCGCGCAGCGGCACCGGCGCAGCGGCAGGCCGCCTGGGGCGCGCCGACCTGGCCGGCAAAACCGGCACCACCAGCGATTCCTTCGACGGCTGGTTCGCCGGTTACGGCGGCGGCGTGGTGGCGGTGGCCTGGATGGGCTACGACGAGCCGAAGTCGCTCGGTGGCCGCGAATTCGGCGCCACCTTGTCGCTGCCGATCTGGATGGACTATATGCGCGCCGCGCTGCCCAAGCATCCACCGCTCGACCGTCCCGCGCCGGAAGGCGTGGTGCAGTTGAACGGCGACTGGGTGCTGGAGGAGTATGCGGCCGACCCGACGGTGCGCGCGGTGGACATGGAAGCCGCCCCGCTTGAGCCGGAAGCGCCAGCGGAACCCGAGCCGCCGGAAGCCCCGGCCCAACCCGCCCCGCCCGCGTCACCGCCAACGCCGGCAACCGGCACCTGAGCATGCGCGACGGCGAGCCCCTGTTGACCAGGCGCCGGCTGCTCTACGCGGCCGGCGCTTTGCCAGTGGCAGCGCTGGCGACGTTCCTGCCGACGGCGCAGGCGCACCACGCACGCCCGCACATTCCACGCATTTACATGATCCTGTTCCGCGGCGAGACTGGCGTGGAATCCGGTTTCCGCCAATGGTTCGCCGACAACAAGCTGGAAGCCGAGTTCCTGGTGCGCAGCGTGGACCTGCACGCCAGCCGCGTCACCGCCTTGCTGGAAGAGGCGCGCGCCTGGCACGCCGACCTGATTTACACCTGGGGCACCCCGGTCACCATGGCCGTGGCGGAAAAAGAATACGAAATTCCCATCGTGTTTACCATGGTGTCGGCGCCGATCGCGTCCGGCCTGGTGCGCAGCCTGGCGTCATCCCAGCGCAACGTCACCGGCGTCAGCCACGTGGTGCCGCCACGCCTGCAGATGAACGCCATTCGCAATTACCGCCGCTTCGACCGCATTGGCGCCATCTTCAACCCGACCGAAGTCAATGCCCGCGTGGCCGTGCGCGATATGCGCACCGAGGTGGAGCGCAGCGGCGCCGACTTCGTTTGCCGCCCGGTGCCGCTGGACGATGCGGGCCAGCCGCGCGCCAACGCCATACCCGACGTGCTGCACGAACTGGTCGAACAAGGCGCGCAGCTGCTGTATGTGGGGCCGGACAGCTTTCTCTCGGCGCACCGCCGACTGCTCACCGAAACAGCCCTGGCCCTGGGTGTGCCCGTCTTCTCGGCGGCGGAAGTGACGGTGCGCGATGGCCGCGCCCTGTTTGGCCTGGTGGCCGGCTACGGCAATGTCGGCCGCCTCACCGCCCATAAGGCGGCGCAGATCCTGTACCATCGCGTCAAACCCGCCGCCATCCCGATCGAGACGCCGGGCAGCTACTCCTATCTCGTTAACATGGATGTGGCACGCCAGCTGGGCATGATGCCTCCGGCGCGGGTGCTGCAAGTTGCGGAGCAAATCTGATGATTCCACTGTCGCCGCCGGTCCTGCAGCAAATGGGCATGGGCCTGGCATACGGCCTGACCGATGCGGGTTCCGTCCGGCCCAGCAACCAGGACAACCTGCTCTTGCTGCCGGAGCTGAACCTGGTGGCGGTGGCCGATGGCATGGGCGGGCATGTAGGCGGCGATATCGCCAGTACGGAGGCTTTGCTGCTGGTGTGGAAGCATTTGCGCGGACTTGAAACACCCGCCAGCCAGGAGCAGGCGCTGCAACAGTTGCAGGACGCGGTGCGCTTCGCCAACCTGACCCTGTACCGCAACAATGCGGCGGCGGGGCTGCAGGATGGCTACGGCATGGGCACCACGCTGACCGGCATGTGGCAGCCGCTGGCCAGTGGTCCGGCGTATATCTTCCATGTCGGCGACAGCCGTATCTACCGTTATCGCGATGGCCGGCTGGCGCAGCTGACGCGCGACCAGACCTTGTACCAACAGGCGCTGGAGGCCGGTATGACAGGCATGCTCCCGCCACGCAACCTGCTGCTGCAAGCGATCGGGCCGGGAGAAGATGTGCGGCCGGACGTGTTTGCGCAGCCGCTGGCGGCAGGCGACCTGTATCTCTTATGCAGTGATGGATTATATGGCGCGTCGGAGCAGGACGCCCTGGCGGCCATCTTGTCCTGCGCCGGCCCGGCCAACCTGGCCGAGACCTGCAATGCGCTGGTGCAGAAGGCTTTGCGGGACGGCAGCCGCGATAACGTCACGGCTGTCCTCCTGCGCTGCCCCGATTAGAACTCTTCCCACTCGTCGCTGGCGGCCTTGCTGGTGGCCTTGGCCGGGCGCGGTGCATCTCCTGAGGTGGCGGCTGTAGCGACGGTAGCGCGCGTGGCGCTGCCCGCCGCGCGGGCCGCGCTACGTTGCGCGCCGCCAGCGGGTCGGGCGACGGCGAGTGCGCGCGCCTGGGTCGTTGGCCGGCGGGTCGGCTGCGCAGCGCCGATTGCCGCCACCGCCGCCGCATCAAGCTTGAAGACGCTCACCACTTCAATCAGTTGCGCTGCCTGTTCCTCCAGCGCCGCCGAAGCCGCCGCTGCCTCCTCCACCAGTGCCGCGTTCTGCTGCGTCACATGATCCATCTGGCTGATGGCAGTGTTGATCTGGTCGATCCCCGAGCTTTGCTCCTGCGTCGCCAGGCTGATCTCGGAAATGATATCGGTCACCCTTTGCACGCTGGTGACCACCTCGCCCATGGTCGCACCGGCTTCGCCAACCAGTTTGCTGCCTGCGCCGACCTTCTCGACCGAATCGCCGATCAACTGTTTGATTTCCTTGGCCGCCGCCGCCGAGCGCTGCGCCAGGTTGCGCACTTCCGACGCCACCACGGCGAAGCCGCGGCCTTGTTCGCCAGCACGCGCCGCCTCCACCGCCGCATTCAGCGCAAGGATATTGGTCTGGAAAGCGATACCGTCGATCACGCTGATAATGTCCACGATCTTGCTGGACGACTCGTTAATCGAATCCATCGTCTCCACCACGCGCGCCACCACCTCGCCACCCTTGGCTGCCACGCTCGACGCGGTCTTGGCCAATTGGTTCGCTTGCTGCGCATTATCCGAATTGTGGCGCACGGTGGAAGTCAGCTCCTCCATCGAAGAGGCGGTTTCCTCCAGCGAACTGGCCTGCTCCTCGGTGCGGCTGGACAGGTCCAGGTTGCCGCTCGCGATCTCGGTGGTCGCGCAGGCAATGGTATCGGTCCCCTTGCGCACCTGGCCTACCACCCGGATCAGGCTTTCGTTCATATCCTTCAAGGCCTGCAGCAGCAGGCCGGTTTCCTCGGTCGTTTCGACCGTGATATCGCTGGTCAAATCGCCCGCCGCCACCGTCTGCGCCACCTTCACCGCCGACACGATAGGACGGGTGATCGCCATCGCGATATACCAGGCAATGGCCACCGCCACCACCATCGCCACCAGCACGGTGGCCACCATCGCGCGCTCCGCCGACACCACCGACTCCGAGCCCATTTTCACCGACTCGTTCGCGATGTTGTCATTCAGGTCGGTAATCTTGTCGAGGGTCGTTTCAGCCTTGATGAACAGCGGTTCCGAAGCATGGAATTGCTGGAAGAACTGCGCAAACAATTCCTTCTGCTTGGCCTCGTCCTTATTCGACGCCAGCGCCGCAACGGTGCCGCCCAGTTTCGCGTCGGCCGCCTTCCAGGCCTCCCACTCGGCCACGAACTGCTTCCACAACACCGCCTCTTCCGCCGTTTGCGGCAGCGGCTCATATTTTTTCCAACCGACCATGGCCCTGGCCCAAGCCGCGTCGCGATCTTTCACCACCTGCGCAAAATGGACTTGCGCCTGGTAGTCGTTTTCGTAGATGGCCGCCTGCAGGGTCGCCTTGTCGACGGCGGTCTGCGCCTCACTCATCACCAGCAGACCGTGAATCGAAGGCAGGCGCACCACGCCAATCTCGTTGACCGAATCACCCACTTTGGAAATGCCGCTGTAGCCCGACACCCCAAGAATGGCGAGTGCCAGCATCATCACCGCCACAAGCGCCGCCAGCTTCCACTTGATCAGCAGGTTCTTGAACATAAACTCACCCTTTCTTTCATAGCAAAATTATTCATCTGGTTATATTTGGAGAGATTGTGCTCTTACCGAACGAATATCGGCGCTTCTTTACCGTGCGTCAACATATTCGTGTCTTCTTGAACCGCCGATGCAACAGATGGATATAATGTGGGGCCAGTCTTGTTCAAGCGTCACCTTTGCATGCCCTTTGATTTAAAAAAAGCCATTCCAAAGCCCGGCAACCGCTTCGCTTTGCCTAACCTGTTCGGCTCCGGTGACGCCTATGCCCTGGCGCAAACGGCCCTCGAATTGAAGGCGCGCGGCCAGATGCTGGCCGTCGTCGTCGCCCAGGCCAGCGACGGCCAGCGCCTGCTCGCCGAAATCCCCTGGTTCGCCAACGGCCAGTTGCGCTGCCATTTGCTGCCGGACTGGGAGACCCTGCCGTACGACGCGTTCTCGCCGCACCAGGACCTGGTGTCCGAACGCCTGGCCACCCTGCACGAAATCCAGACCGGCCAGTGCGATGTCGCCATCATCCCCGCCACCACGGCGCTGGTGCGCATGGCGCCGCCCTCCTTCCTGGCCGCCTATACCTTCTTCTTCAAGCAAGGCGAGACGCTGGACGAAGCACGGCTCAAATCGCAACTGACCCTGGCCGGCTACACCCATGTGAGCCAGGTCATGTCGCCCGGCGAATACTCGGTGCGCGGCGGCCTGATCGACCTGTTCCCGATGGGTTCCGCCCTGCCGTACCGCCTGGACCTGTTCGGCAACACCATCGAAACCATCCGCACCTTCGACGCCGATACCCAGCGTTCGCTCTACCCGGTGAAGGAAGTGCGCCTGCTGCCGGGCCGCGAATTCCCGATGGACGAAACAGCGCGCACCTCCTTCCGCAGCCGCTGGCGCGAAACCTTCGAAGGCGACCCGTCGCGCGCGGTGATCTATAAAGACATCAGCAGCGGCATCGCCTCCGCCGGTATCGAGTACTACCTGCCGCTCTTCTTCGAGGAAACCGCCACCTTCTTCGACTACCTGCCGGAGGCGGCCAGCGTCGCCCTGGTGGGCGACATCGATGGCGCCATCAAACGCTTTTGGGCCGATACCGAATCGCGCTACAAGTTCCTGAAGGCCGACCGCGAACGCCCGATCCTGCCGCCCAACGACATCTTCCTCGGCGACGAGCAGTTCTTCGTGCTGGCCAAGCCGCACCCGCGCATCGCCGTCTCGCGCGACATGTCGCTGCCGGCATCCGAGCTGTCGGCGCCGATCCCAAACATCGCCGTCAACCGCCACCTGGACGACCCGCTGACCAACCTGCGCGCCTACCTGCTGCAGTCTGGCCGCCGCGTGATGATCTGCGCCGAATCCAACGGCCGCCGCGAAACGCTGCAGCAGTACTTCGCCGAGTTCGACCTGTCGCCGGCGCTGGTGGAAGGCTTCGACGGTTTCCTCGCCAGCGACGCCAAGATCGCGCTGGGCGTGGCACCGCTGCACGCCGGCTTCGAATTAGATTCAGCATCACCGGAACGACAATTGTCGTTCCTTACCGAAACCGAGCTGTACGCCGGCTCCGGCCGCCGCGCCGGCCGCAAAAAGCAGGAAGCCGTCACGCAAGTCGAATCGATGGTGCGCGACCTGTCCGAGCTCAAGATCGGCGACCCGGTGGTGCACATCAACCACGGCATCGGGCGCTATATGGGCCTGGTCAGCATGGACCTGGGCGAAGGCGAGACCGAATTCCTGCATCTGGAATACGCCAAGGAGAGCAAGCTGTATGTGCCGGTATCGCAGCTGCACGTGATTTCGCGCTACTCCGGCGCCTCGCCGGACGACGCGCCGCTGCACACGCTCGGCTCCGGCCAGTGGGACAAAGCCAAGCGCAAAGCCGCCGAGCAGGTGCGCGACACGGCCGCCGAGTTGCTCAACCTGTACGCCCGCCGCGCCGCGCGCACCGGGCACGCTTTCGAGTACTCCTCGCACGACTACGAACGCTTCGCCGACAGCTTTGGCTTCGACGAAACGCCGGACCAGGCAGCCGCGATCATGAACGTGATCAAGGATATGACCTCTGGCAAACCGATGGACCGCCTGGTGTGCGGCGACGTTGGCTTCGGCAAGACCGAAGTCGCCCTGCGCGCCGCCTTCATCGCCGTCATGGGTGGCAAACAGGTCGCCATCCTGGCGCCGACCACCCTGCTGGCCGAACAGCACGCACAAACTTTCGCCGACCGCTTTGCCGACTGGCCGGTGCGCATCGCCGAAATGTCGCGCTTCCGCACCGGCAAAGAGATCGCCACCGCCATCAAGGGCATGCAGGACGGCACGCTGGACATCGTGATCGGCACCCACAAGCTGCTGTCCGACGACGTCAAGTTCGACCGCCTCGGCCTGGTCATCATCGACGAAGAGCACCGTTTCGGCGTACGCCAGAAGGAAGCGCTGAAATCGCTGCGCGCCGAAGTGGACGTGCTGACGCTGACCGCAACGCCAATCCCGCGTACCCTGGGCATGGCACTGGAAGGCCTGCGCGATTTCTCCGTGATTGCCACCGCCCCGCAAAAGCGCCTGGCCATCAAGACCTTTGTGCGCAGCGAAGGCGACTCCATCATCAAGGAAGCCGTACTGCGCGAACTGAAACGCGGCGGCCAGGTCTACTTCCTGCACAATGAAGTGGAAACCATCCAGAACCGCCTGGCCAAGCTGCAGGAGATGTTGCCCGAAGCGCGCATCGCCGTGGCGCACGGCCAGATGCACGAACGCGACCTGGAAAAAGTCATGCGCGACTTCGTGGCGCAGCGCTACAACATCCTGCTGTGCACCACGATTATCGAAACCGGCATCGACGTACCGACCGCCAACACCATCATCATGCACCGCGCCGACAAGTTCGGCCTGGCCCAGTTGCACCAACTGCGCGGCCGCGTCGGTCGTTCGCACCATCAGGCCTACGCCTACCTGCTGGTGACCGACGTGCAAGGCCTGACCAAGCAAGCGCAACGCCGCCTGGACGCCATCCAGCAGATGGAAGAACTGGGCTCCGGCTTCTACCTCGCGATGCACGACCTTGAAATCCGCGGCGCCGGCGAAGTGCTGGGCGAGAACCAGTCCGGCGAAATGCTGGAAGTCGGCTTCCAGCTCTACACCGACATGCTGAACGAAGCCGTGCGCGCCCTGAAGGCGGGCCGCGAGCCCGACCTGGCCGCACCACTCGCCACCACCACCGAAATCAACCTGCACACGCCAGCCCTGCTACCAGCGGACTTCTGCGGCGACGTGCATGAACGCCTGTCGATCTACAAACGCCTGGCCAACTGCCAGGCACAGTCCAACATTGACGACCTGCAGGAAGAACTGATCGACCGCTTCGGCAAACTACCGGATCCAGCCAAAGCGCTGGTGGAAACCCACCGCCTGCGCATTGCGGCCAAAGCCGTCGGCATCGTCAAAATCGATGCCCACTCGGAAGCCGTGAACCTGCAATTCATGCCCAAGCCGCCGATCGACCCGATGCGCATCATCCACCTGATCCAGAACCAGCGCCACATCAAGCTGAATGGACAGGACAAGCTCAAGATCACCGCCAATATGCCGGACCTGGCCGCGCGCGTGAACCAGATCAAAACTGCCATTAAACAGCTGACCGCCTGATGAACACTATGACGATGAACCTGGTGCTGCAAGGAGTCGGCGACTGCGCCGCCCGCCTGCAGCGCATCGCCGCCCTGACCGCGCCCAAGCGCGTGGTGACGGTTTCCGACAACGCCCTGCGCTGCGAAGGAATCACCTATACCCCGGCCCTGCGCCAGACCATCGAGATTGCCGCCCAGGCAGCCCACCTCGACACCACCTACATGATGGGCGTGCGCCGCCTGGACGAATTCAAGCTGGTGGCGATGGACATGGACTCGACCCTAATCACCATCGAATGCATCGACGAAATCGCCGACATGCAGGGACTGAAGCCGCAAGTATCCGAGATCACCGAAGCAGCCATGCGCGGCGAGCTCGATTTCTCCGAAAGCCTGAAGCGCCGTGTCGCCCTGCTGGAAGGACTGGACGCCAGCGCCCTGGAACGCGTGTATGAAGAGCGGCTGCGCCTGTCGCCGGGCGCCGAGCGCATGCTGCAGGCGGTGCAGGCCGCAGGTTTGAAAACGCTGCTGGTTTCCGGCGGCTTCACCTTCTTCACCGAACGCCTGAAAACGCGCCTCGGCCTCGACTACACCCGCGCCAACGAGCTCGAAATCATCGACGGCAAGCTGACCGGCAAAGTGATCGGCGAAATCGTCGACGCCGACGTCAAGCGCAAGTCGGTCGAACACGTGTGCGCCGCCATGGGCGTGATGCCCGACCAGGCCATCGTCATGGGCGACGGCGCCAACGATTTGAAGATGATGGGCATCGCCGGCCTCTCCGTCGCCTTCCGCGCCAAGCCCGTGGTACGCGAACAAGCCAGCGTCGCCCTCAACTACGTCGGCCTCGACGGCATCCTCAACCTACTGAGCTGAAATTCGGGGTCAGGTCTGACAATCGGACAAATCTTGCGCGGAGCGCAAGATTTGTCCGATTGTCAGACCTGACCCCGATCTTTACGCTACAACACCTCGCGCGCGCAGGGCGGCGACTTGCGCTTCGGTCAGGCCGAGGCCGGCCAGTACGCCGTCGGTATGCTGGCCCAGCGTCGGGCCTTGCCAGCGCACTTCGCCCGGCGTCTCCGACAGCTTCGGCACAATACCGGGCATCTTCACCTGCACGCCATCCGGCAGCACCGTATCGAGCAGCATGCCGCGCGCCTGGTAGTGCGGGTCGGCGACGATATCCTTGACCGAGTAGATGCGGCCGGCCGGCACCTCGGCGCGCTCCAACTCTGCCAGCACCTGGTCGATCGTGTGCGCGGAAGTCCAACCTGCAATGGCGGCGTCGATCAGCTTTTCCTGCGCTGCGCGGCCGTCGTTGTGCGCGAACTGCGGGTCTTCGGCCATGTCGGCGCGCCCAATCGCGTGCATCAGGCGCTTGTAGATCGGGTTTGAATTGCCCGCGATGACGACATAGGAGCCGTCGCGTGTCGGATAGGTGTTGGAAGGCGCGATGCCAGGCAAGGCGCCGCCGCTACGCTCGCGCACATGGCCCAGCAAGTCATATTCCGGCACCAGCGATTCCATCAAGTTGAACACGCTCTCCACCAACGAGACGTCCACCACCTGGCCAGCGCCCTGCCCCATCTTCACGCGCAGCACCGACATCAGCGCGCCCATCACCGCATGCAGGGATGCCAGCGAATCACCCAGGCTAACCCCCACGCGCGCCGGCACGCCGCCTGCCTCGCCGGTCGTATAGCGGATGCCGCCCATCGCCTCGCCAATGGCGCCGAAGCCAGGGCGATCCTTGTAAGGGCCGGTCTGGCCATAGCCGGAGATGCGCACCATGGTCAGCTTGGGATTCAGCGCGTGCAGCACGTCCCAGCCCAGGCCCAGTTTTTCCAGCGCGCCCGGCTTCATATTCTCGACCAGCACATCGGCGTCCTCGCACAATTGCTTGACCAGGGCGATGCCTTCCGGCGCTTTCAGGTTGATCGAGATCGACTTCTTGTTACGCGACTGCAGATACCACCAGAGCGAAGTGCCCTTGTGCAGCTTGCGCCATTTGCGGATGGGATCACCCTCGCCCGGCGCCTCGATCTTGATCACTTCCGCCCCAAACTCCGCCATCAGGCGGGCCGCGAACGGCGCCGCAATGAGCGTCCCGATTTCAATGACTTTGATACCCTGCAATGGACCCGCCATTTTCACCACTCCTCTTGCAATTACATTATCATTAACGCCGAACTAACCATTCTAACCGGAGGCGAAAATGCTGTACAAAGGAAGCTGCCACTGCGGCAACGTAAAGTTTGAAGCCGAAGGCCAGATCGAAGGACTGGTCTCCTGCAACTGTTCCATCTGCCAGCGCAAGGGTGCGCTGATGTGGTTCATCGCGCGCGATAACCTGAAACTCCTCACGCCGGAAGCCGACCAGGCCAACTACACCTTCAACAAACACGTGATCAATCACCGCTTCTGCCCCAAGTGCGGCATCCACACTTACGGCGAAGGCAAGGACCCGAAGGGCAATGCGGTGGCCGCCGTGAACGCCCGCGCGCTGGAGGATTTTGAGTTGGAGTCGGTCCCGGTCCAGCACTACAACGGCCGAGAACTGTAAGGAAGCGACATGTCACAAGAACTGGTACTCGAAGACCGCACACGCTCTGCCAAGGAATGGGCCTTCTGGCTCTACCTGGGCCACGGCCTGAGCGTGTTCTTCACGCTGGGCGCGGCCTCCCTCATCCCGCTGATCTTCAACTACATCAAACGCGACGACAGCGCGGGCACTTTCGTCGACAGCCACCATGGCTGGATGATCCGCTCGTTCTGGTGGTACCTGGTGTGGGTCTGCGTCGGCTGGGCACTGTTTGCCACGGTGCTTGGCATTCCGGTCGCATGGCTGCTGTGGGTTGGCGCATGGCTGTGGAAGATCTACCGCCTGATTCGCGGCATCATGGCCCTCAACAACAACTCGCCGATCGGCGACTAAGACCAGCGCCGCTTCGCTGCACTTCAGGCCTGGATGCATGGCGACGAAAGGTGTACCCGCCTGCATCCAGGTCGCCACGCAAGTGGCGCTCGGCTCTCGCCCCTGATGGGTTGGCGTACAAAATGGGAATCGGAAAACCCCACACGCCAATACGGTCCTCCTACCGGGGCGCGTATAGCTTGTCCGCGACGTCCTTCAATTCGTAACCCGGCGTAAGCTGATCCGAAACAGTCAGGATCGCGTACAGGTTCCGCTTCAGGTCATCCTGCGAAAGCTCGCCGTCGCGCAAAGCGGTCTGCAACAAATGCAACGCCATGTCAGCCAGCAGCAGACGCTGCTTGTCCCGCCACGCAGGGTCGCCACGCGTCGACGAATTATTCTGGTACGAGGATTCCGTCAGGTTGTGGGCCTGGCGCGCTAATGCCAATATTTCACTCCGAACGACATCATCCATACACTATTCCAACTAAAAATCGTCATTCACGTTGATCGCTAACAAACTGGAATGCCGCTAGCGATTGGTCAAAGCTGCGCCACCGCGCGTTCGATGTCGGCGATCA
Source organism: Massilia sp. SR12 (assembly GCA_046523935.1). Classification (GTDB taxonomy): domain Bacteria; phylum Pseudomonadota; class Gammaproteobacteria; order Burkholderiales; family Burkholderiaceae_D; genus Rugamonas. The sequence continues at coordinate 1,455,757 of CP159586.1, forward strand.
GGTCGTCCGGGTCTTCCAGGCCGATGTTGAAGCGCACCAGGGTGCCCTTCCCGCTCCAGTTCTTGCGCATGGCGTGGATGCGGTACGGTATGCACAGGCTGTGCGCGCCGCCCCAGCTATAGCCGATGCCGAACAGCTCCAGCGAATCAACGAAACGGTCGGTTTGCGCTTCGCTGTATTTTTCATCGAACAGCACCGAGAACAGGCCACCGGCGCCGGTGAAGTCGCGCTTCCAGAATTCGTGGCCGGGGCAGTCTTCGAAGGCGGGGTGCAGGACTTTGCTGATTTCGGGACGCGCTTTGAGCCAGGTGGCGACTTTGCGGGCGGAGGCGTCATGCGCGTCGAAGCGCAGCTTGAGCGTTGGCAGGTTGCGCAGCACAAGGTAAGTGTCGTCGGCGCTCACGCCCATGCCCAACCGCATGTGGGCCATGCTGAGGCGTTCGTGCAGCAGCTTGTCGCGCGTGACCAGGGCGCCCATCAGGACGTCGGAGCCGCCGGACTGGTATTTGGTCAGGGCTTGCATGACGATGTCGGTGCCGAGGTCGAAACCGTGCAGGGCGAGGCCGGCGGACCAGGTGTTGTCGAGGGCTGTGAGGACGCCCTTCTGCTTCGCGGCGGCGCAGATGGCGCGCAGGTCGGGCACTTCCATCGAGACGGAGCCAGGTGCTTCGGTCCAGATCAGCTTTGTGTTGGGCTGGATCAGGGAGGCAATGCCGGCGCCGATCATGGGGTCGTACAGGCGGGCGCTGATGCCGAAGTCGGTGGACAGCCAGCGTGCGAGGTCGCGGTTGGGGCTGTACACATTGTCGGGGAGTAGGACGTCGTCGCCGGATTTCAGCAGTGCGAAATTGCACATGGCGATGGCGGCGAGGCCGCTCGGGGCTAGCAGGCAGTGCGTGCCGCCTTCGATTTCGGCCAGGCGGGCTTCGAGGGTGAAGGTGGTGGGGGTGCCGTGCAGGCCGTAGGTGTAGGCGTTCTTTTCTTTCCAGTCGCCCGAGCGCATGGCGGCGACGTTTTTGAACAGGACAGTGGAGGCGTGGTGGATCGCGCTGGGGAAGGCGGCGAAGCCTTCGGGGGGGAGGTAATCCGTGTGGATTAGTTGGGTTTGGCGGTGCTTTTGGGTCATGGCACCTATTCTAAACCGGGAAACCAGGAAACCGGGAAACCAGGGTACGACCCTTAGGGTCGGACCCTGGTTTTCCGGTTTCCCGGTTTTCGGCTTTTCAGTTTTTCAGTGCGGGCTTAGAAATTACTGCGCTTCACCCCACAGGTCGTGCGCATCCGAAGTGGTAATCTCAACATCGAAGAATTGGCCTACCGCCAGCTTCTTCTTCGGATCGAACGGGCGCTTGACGTGGACCACGCCGTCAATCTCCGGCGCGTCGGCCGCGCTGCGACCAATCGCGCCGCTTGGGGTCAGCTCGTCGATCAGCACCTTGATCGTCTTGCCCACTTTCGCCTTCAGGCGATTGCGCGAAATCTCTTCCTGCAGCAGCATCACGCGGCCGCGGCGCTCTTCGCGCACTTCTTCCGGCACCGGATTCGCCAGTTCATTGGCGGTCGCACCTTCCACCGGCGAGTACGCGAAGCAACCCAGGCGGTCGATCTGCGCTTCTTTCAGGAAGTCCAGCAGGTATTCAAACTCCGCCTCGGTCTCGCCCGGGAAGCCGGCGATAAAGGTGGAACGGATCACCAGGTCTGGATTCATCTCGCGCCATTTCAGGATGCGGTCCAGGTTCTTCTCGCCGGAAGCTGGGCGCTTCATACGCTTCAGCACATCCGGATGCGCGTGCTGCATCGGAATATCCAGGTAAGGCAGGACATGGCCACCGCTCATCATCGGGATAATTTCATCCACGTGCGGGTATGGGTAGACGTAGTGCAGACGCACCCAGGCGCCGTATTGCTTGGCCAGCTCGCCCAAGGCTTGGGTCAGCTGGGTCATATGGGTCTTCACCGGACGGCCGTTCCAGAAGCCGGAGCGGAATTTCACGTCCACGCCGTAGGCGGAGGTGTCCTGCGAGATCACCAGCAGTTCTTTTACGCCAGCTTTGAACAGGTTCTCGGCTTCCAGCATCAGCTCCGCGATCGGGCGCGACACCAGGTCGCCGCGCATCGATGGGATGATGCAGAACGAGCAGCGGTGGTTACAGCCCTCGGAAATCTTCAGGTAGGCGTAATGCTTCGGGGTCAGCTTGATGCCTTGTGGCGGCAGCAGGTCGATGAATGGTTCGTGCGGCTTTGGCAGGTGGGTGTGCACCTGGGCCATCACTTCGCCCACCGCGTGCGGGCCGGTCACGGCCAGCACCTTCGGGTGGACTTTCTGGATGATGTCGTCGCCGTCTTTGTCTTTTTTAGCGCCCAGGCAGCCGGTCACGATGACCTTGCCGTTCTCAGCCAGCGCTTCGCCGATGGCGTCCAGCGACTCCTGCACGGCGGCGTCGATGAAGCCGCAGGTGTTCACGATCACCAGGTCGGCACCGTCGTAGGATTTGGCGGTTTCGTAGCCTTCGGCGCGCAGTTGGGTCAGGATTTGTTCGGAGTCGACCAGCGCTTTCGGGCAGCCGAGGGAGACAAAGCCAACTTTAGGTGCGGGAGTGCCTTCGGCAGGGGTGGTGCGGGTGATTTGCTTGGATTGCATGGCAGATAGCTGATGATTCAGGGCAATCTGCCATTATACCAAATGCGGGGGCTCTTAAGCCGTGAAAACCGGAAAACCGGAAAACCAGGGTACGACCCTTAGGGTCGGACCCTGGTTTTCCGGTTTTCGCGGTTTTCGCGGTTTCCCCCAGCTTTCCCGTACTCTGGTTTCCGGTCAGCTTAAAAAGCTTACTTCTTCTCGCCCGGTGGTGGCGCAAACGGGAAAGTGCCGAAAATATTCTTGCTCTGGTTTTGCATCTGCTCCTGCATTTGCACAAACAGGCTCTTCGACTGGTCGATGTAGTTATTCATCATGCCCTGCATAATCGGCGCTTGCACATTCATGAACTGGGTCCACATTTCCGGGCTAAAGGATTTGCCGTCGAAATTGGAGGTGCCCTGGGTGAATTTGCGCTGGATATCGGTAAATGCCTGGATATTCTTTTCCAGGTAAGACCCCATCATGCCTTGCATGGCGTGGCCGTAGAAACGGATGATCTGGGCCAGAACGTCGGTGGAGAACATCGGCACGCCACTGGCCTCCTCTTCCAGGATGATCTGGAGCAAAATGCTGCGGGTCAGGTCGTCATTGGATTTGGCGTCAACGACGGTGAACTCTTCAGCCTCAAGCACGAGCTGCTTGACGTCCGTCAGGGTAATGTAGGAACTGGTTTGCGTATCGTAAAGACGGCGATTCGGGTATTTCTTAATCAAGCGTTCAGTACTTTTCTTTGCACCACTCATCACAAGTCCATTTATTGCGCCGCAGCGCGTCTACCTGCCGTTGATAATATTTGCGACCCCATTATAGGGCGAAAAAAAAGCTTTTGGCACGACAATGTTATAAGTTAGCAGATTGTCGTGACCAATATTGCAACGCAACTTAATATTACCGTTCTTCAATCAGCCTTAGCTTTAACATAACGTCCTGGCGCGTCTTCGATCGGCTGGAAGGTGATGTTGCCGAGCTTGGTGCGCGCTTTCACGTCCTTGCCGCCGTGCTCGGTAAGGAAGGCCGCCCAATCCGTCCACCAGCTGCCGGCATGCTCGGCAGCGCCGGCAAACCACTCGTCCGCAGTCGCAGGACGGGCATCGTTGGTCCAGTAGCTGCGCTTTTTCTTCGCCGCTGGATTGATCACGCCCGCAATGTGGCCAGAAGCGCCCAGGATGAAGGTGTTCTGCCCCGGCTTCTTCGGATTCAGGATTTTGGTCGACTGGTAGGCCGAATTCCACGGCACGATATGGTCTTCGCGCGAGGCGTAGATGAAGGCTGGCGCGTCGATTTTGGTCAGGTCAACCTTTTCACCGGCAACGGTCAGCTTGCCCGGCACCTTCAGGCTGTTTTCCAGATAGGTATTGCGCAGGTACCAGCAGAACATCGGGCCCGGCAGGTTGGTCGAGTCCGAATTCCAGTACAGCAGGTCGAACGGCGGCGGCTCCTTGCCTTTCAGGTAGTTGGACTGGACATAGTTCCACACCAGGTCGTTCGGGCGCAGGCTGGAGAAGGTACTGGCCAGGTCGCGGCCCGGCATCAGTCCGCCACTTTTCAGCGCCTGTTCGCGGATCTGCACTTGCGCCTCATCCACGAACACGTTCAGCACGCCGGTGTCGCTGAAGTCGAGGAAGGTGGTCAGCAAGGTGACGGCAGCGGCCGGCTGCACCCCGCGCGCGGCCATCACCGCCAGGGAGGTGGACAGCAAAGTGCCGCCGACGCAGAAGCCCAGCACGTTCAGCTTGTCCTGCTTGCTGATGTCGCGCGTGATGTTGATGGCGTTGACCACGCCCTTCTCGATGTAGTCGTCCCAAGTGGTCTTGGCCAGCGACTGGTCCGGGTTGCACCAGGAAACCAGGAACACGGTATTGCCCTGCTCCACCGCATAGCGCACCAGCGAGTTCTCCGGTTGCAGGTCGAGGATGTAGTATTTGTTGATGCACGGCGGCACCATCAGCAGCGGGCGCTCGTGGACGGTCTTGGTCAGCGGCGCGTACTGGATCAGCTGGAACAGCTCGTTCTCATACACCACCGCGCCTTGCGTCGTGGCCAGGTTACGGCCCACTTCGAAGGCTTTTTCATCGGACAGGGAAATATGGCCCTTCTGCATATCACCCATCAGGTTGGCCAGGCCCTTGGTCAGGCTTTCGCCCTTTGATTCGATCAGCTTTTGGTGCGCTTCCGGGTTCGTGGCCAGGAAATTGGCGGGCGACATGGCGTCCACCACCTGCTGCACGGCGAAGCGTATTTTCTGCTTTTGCTGCGGGGTGGCGTCAACGGCTTCCGCCATTTGCAGCAGGAATTTGCTGTTCAGCAGGTATGATGCCGCATTGAACGCGGACACCGGATTGCCCTGCCAGGCGTCGGACGAGAAGCGGCGATCTTTCAACGACGGCGATTTGCCGGTCAGGAATTCCTGCCACAATGCAGTGAACTCGCCCATATAATCGTTCCTGAGCTGCTCCATCGCTTCCGGGCGCACGGCGGCACCGGCATCGCGCAGCAGCGTTGCGCCTGGCACCACATCCATCTCCGGCATCATCTTGAACCAGGTTTGCCACTGGTTCGGGTCGCTGATTTGTGCCATCCAGGCGTTGGCGAAGGCTTGCGGGTCGGGCATGTTCATTTTTGAGTCCGTTAAAAATACAATTTGGGAGAAAAATGCTGCTTGTTGCTGTTGCCTGGCTCTACGTCACGGTGCTGATGGCGTTCACGGAACCGACCGTGGTCGCTGGCATTATGACTTTCCTGCTGTATGGCGCATTGCCATTAGGAATACTATTTTATATAACAGGTGGCAAACGCCGCAAACGCAAACGGGCAGCCGAAGCCGCCCGTCGCGATGAACCACCTACTGTTTGATCCAGATCAAACTCGCCTGCCGCCCTGTCAACTTGTCGCGGCGATAGGAGTAGAAGCGGCTGGCGTCGGTGACCGTGCATAAATCGCCACCGGCCACCTGGCTGACGCCAACCCGCCGCAGGGCGAGCCGCGCCAGGGTGTAGATATCGGCCAGGTACTTACCGGGCATGCTACCGCGCGGGACAAAGGCGGCGCGCACCGCTGCTTCCTCGTCCGCCAAACTCGCCGAACTCGCGGCACCGGCCAGGAAGGCTTGCAGTACCTCCTCCCCCACCTCAAATTCCTGCGGGCCGATGGCGGCGCCGAGCCAGGCAATGATCTCATTGCCCGCCGGGTCGCCGTCTGCGCTGCCGGCCGGCGCAAGTTCGGCGCGCATGGCGGCCACCGTGGCCTCCAGCACGCCGCCCGCCAGGCCGCGCCAACCCGCGTGGGCGGCGCCGACCACGGTACCGGCGCGGTCGGTGAACAGCACCGGCAGGCAATCCGCCGTCTGGATGGCGCAAATGGCGCCCGGCATGGTGGCGATGCTGGCATCCGCCTCCGGCACGCTGCCGCGCGCCACGCGGTCGGCACGCGCCACCACGCTACCGTGCACCTGCGACAGCCAGGCCGGCTCGGACGGCAAACGCCCGCGCACAATGGCGCGGTTGAAAGCCACATTGGCCGGATCGTCGCCCACATGCACGCCCAGGTTCAGGCCGCCGCCAGCGGTGGCAATCTCCTGCGGACCGGGGCCGTAAGGCTCAGGGCTGACGCCACCGCGCCGCGTGGTACATACAAAAGCGATATTGTCGGGCGCGCCGGGCCAGTCCGGCACCAGCCATTGCGCCCCTTGGAAGGAATGCTGCATTACTCGTCGTCGAATTCGTCGTCGTAGATATCGTAGTCTTCGTAGGCGCCATGGCCGGCGGCGGCGGCAGCCAGGGCTGCCTCGTCCGGCTCCTCGATACCGGCGCGCTGCATCAGCTCGATAAAGTCTTCCGCCAGTGGCACATTCCATTCCATCTGGGCGCCAGTGAACGGGTGGATCAGGCCCAGGCGGCGCGCTTGCAGCGCCTGGCGCGGGAAGATGTGCGCCATGTGCTGCTTGCCGTACACCTGGTCGCCGATCAGGGAGAAGCCCAAGTGGGCCATGTGCACGCGGATCTGGTGCGTACGACCCGTCTCCAGGCGGCACTGCACCAGGGATACAGGGCGGCCATCCAGCACGCCTTCGGCCAGGCGCTGGTAATGGGTAATGGCCGGTTTGGAGCCCATGCTGGCGGAAACCGCCATTTTCACGCGGTCCTTCTGGTCGCGGCCCATGGATGCATCAATGGTGCCGCTCATGCGCGGGGTGCCCCACACAATGCACCAGTACTCGCGCTTCACGGTGCGCGCTTGCAGCTGGCGCACCAGGTCGGTCTGGGTCGGCAGATCCTTGCCCACCACCATCAGGCCGCTGGTGTCCTTGTCCAGGCGGTGGACGATGCCGGCGCGCGGCACGCCACCCAGCTGCGGCCAGCGGTGCAACAGGCCGTTCAGCATGGTGCCCGACCAGTTGCCGGCGCCCGGATGCACCACCAGGCCGGCCGGCTTATTGATCACCAGCAGGTTGTCGTCTTCGAACACCACGTCCAGCGGCACATCTTCCGGGGTGAAAGCAACATCTTCCGGCGCCGGCTGCGGGATCACCAGGATTTTCTCGTCGCCGTAGACGGTGGCGCGCACTTTGGCCGGTTTGCCATCGACGGTGATATGGCCTTCCTCGATCCAGGATTGCAGGCGGCCGCGCGAGAACTGAGGCACCAGGCGTGCCACGACCTTGTCCAGGCGCTCGCCGCAGTCGCCCTTGGTCAATTCGAGTTCAATCGGGCCCAGGGGGTCGCCCGCAGGCGTATCTTCCCCAAATTCACCTTCAAAATCGGCGTCAAAATCGTTGTCAGGCATTTGTTCTGCCGAATTCATCTCAGGTTTCAATATCACAGCATTCCCATCGGCTATAATCAGCCAAGTTTAGTATTTTGGTTAACGATTCCTTGCACATCAACATGCAAAAAAAAATATCAGTAGTTGCAGCAACAGTCGTACTGTTTAGTTTGTCAGCTTGTGGCCTGTTACCGGAACGCGCGGACGAGTCGCGAGGCTGGTCCGCAACGAAATTATACTCGGAGGCCAAGGATGAACAGGCCAGCGGCAACTATGATCGTGCCGTTCAGCTGTTTGAGCGCCTCGAATCGAGCTATCCGTTCGGTACTTATGCGCAGCAAGCGCAGATGGAAGTAGCCTACTCCCACTATAAGGCACAGGACCAGGCCCAGGCTCTGGCAGCCGTGGAGCGCTTCATCAAGCTGCATCCGAACCACCCGAACGTAGACTATATGTACTACCTGCGTGGCCTGGTCAGTTTCAATGATTCGATCGGCCTGCTGAACTTCCTGTACGAACAGGACCCGGCTGAACGCGATCCGAAAATGACCCGCGAGGCGTTTGCCGCCTTTAAGGCCCTGGTCGAGAAGTTTCCAAATAGCAAGTATGCGCCGGATGCACTTGATCGTATGAAGTACCTGATCAATGCCATGGCCAAGTACGAAGTCTATGTGGCGCGTTATTACTACCGTCGCGGCGCTTACCTGGCGGCGGTCAATCGCTCGCAGGGCGTGCTGACCGATTACGCGGATTCGCCTTCGATCGAGGAAGCGCTGGCCATTATGTACCGTGGTTACGACAAAATGGGCAATGTGCTCCTGCGTGACGATACCAAGCGCGTTTTCGTGAAGAACTTCCCGGACAGCAAGATGCTGGATGATGATGGTTCTAAAAAGACTGCCTGGTGGCGTGTCTGGTGATTTGAACCGTTGAACCGGGAAACCAGGGTCTGGCCCATAGGGCCATACCCTGCCCTACTTACGCTGCGATCTTGCGGCGGAAGACCCAGGTTGTGTCGTTCGAGGCGTCCGCTTCGAATTTGTAGCCATCCATGTCGAACTTCTTCAGCTTTTTCGGGTCGGTGATATTGTTCACCGCCGCATAGCGCGCCAGCATGCCGCGCGCGCGTTTGGCGAAGAAGGAAATGATCTTGTATTTGCCGCCCTTCCAGTCTTCAAACACTGGAGTAATCACCGGCATGGCCAGCTTCTTCGGCTTGACCGACTTGAAGTATTCGTCCGACGCCAGGTTGACCAGCACCGGCGAACCTTCCTTGTTCAGTGCTTCGGTGATCATCTCGCCCCAGAACTCGTACAGGTTTTTGCCGCGCGGGTTTTGCAGGCGCGTGCCCATTTCGAGCCGGTGCGGGTGGATCAGGTCGAGCGGCTTGAGCATGCCGTACAAGCCGGACAGGATGCGGATGCGCGACTGGGTGTAATCGAGCTGCCTGGCCGTCATGCTGCGCGCGTCCAGGCCGTCGTACACGTCGCCGTTAAAGGTCATGACCGCTTGGCGCGCCTCACCGGTATCCTTGCTCCAGGTGGCGTAGCGCGCCACGTTCAGCGTGGAGAGCGCATCGGACAGGTCCATCAGCTCGCCCAGCTCGTGCGGAGAAAATGCACGCAGGCGCTCGATCAGTTGCTCCGAGTGATCGAGGAAAGCGGGTTGCGTTGCGAGTTTGGTGGTAGGCGGAGTCTCCAGATCAAGACTTTTTGCAGGCGACAGCACAATCAGCATAAGATTCAAAATTAAGGCGAAAAACCCCGACATGATATCCGTTCCACCACAACTTGCACCGAAGCGCATCGTTATCGACACCAACGTTTGCCTCGACCTGTTCGTTTTCCAGGATCCGCGCTGGGCGGCGCTGCTGGCCGCTATCGAAAGCGGCGCGGTCGAAGCGATCACGCGCGCCGATTGCCGCGCCGAATACCTGTTCGTGCTGAACTACCCGCACCTGCCGCTGGACGACAACACCCGCCCTTTGAGCGCGGCCCGCTTCGACCAGTACATCAAAGTGGTGCAGCCGCCGGAATCGGGCGTGCGCCTGCCGGTGTGCACCGACCGCGACGACCAGAAGTTCCTGGAACTGGCGCGCGACGCCCAGGCCGACATCCTGATCACCAAGGACAAGGCCCTGCTCAAGCTGGCCAAGCGCCTGGCCAAAGCCGGTATGTTCAAAGTGATCGTGCCGGAGAAGTGGTCGCTCGACGCTTAAGCTTGCTTAACTTCGCTTGACTTTTAAGTTTTACCCTCGGGGCAACACTTGTTTTATTTGGCTGCGATAGAATGGAAAAAACCTCCACTTTCCCAGCCCGATGAAACAACTGCAATCCCGCCTGCCTGCTGTCGGCACCACCATTTTCTCGCGCATGTCCGCCCTGGCGGCACAATATGGCTCGGTCAACCTGGGCCAGGGCTTTCCTGATTTCGCCTGCGATCCCAAGCTGGTGGACATGGTCACCGTGGCCATGCGCGAAGGCTTTAACCAATATCCGATCGGCACCGGCGCGCCGGTGCTGCGCCAGGCCATCGCCGACAAGATCGCGCGCGTGTATGGCTGGCAGTACGACGTCAATGCAGAAATCACCGTCACTCCCGGCGCCACCGAAGCGCTGACCACCGCCATCCTGTGCAGCGTGCATCCGGGCGATGAAGTGATCGTGATCGAACCCGCCTACGACAGTTACCTGCCCGCCATCGAGCTGGCCGGCGGCGTGCCGGTGCTGGTGCAGATGGAAGTGGCGCAGCATGGCGGCTACAACGTGCCGTGGCCGCGCCTTGCGGCGGCGGTGTCCGAACGCACGCGCATGATCATCATCAACACCCCGCACAACCCGACCGGCAGCGTGCTGCGCGCGGCCGATATGGCGGCGCTGGCGGACATCGTGCGCGATACCGAGATCCTGATCCTGTCGGACGAAGTCTATGAGCACATGGTGTACGACGGGGCGCAGCACGAGTCGATGTGCCGCCATCCGGAGCTGGCGCAGCGCGCTTTTGTCGTGTCCAGCTTCGGCAAGACCTACCACGTGACCGGCTGGAAGGTCGGTTACGTGGCGGCGCCAGCCATGCTGATGGCGGAGTTCCGCAAAGTCCACCAGTACAACGTGTTTTCCGTGAATACGCCCATGCAGCATGCCTTTGCCAGCTATATGGACGATCCGGCGCCGTATGTAAACCTGCCGGACTTCTACCAGCGCAAGCGCGACTTGTTCCGCAAAGGCCTGGAAGGTAGCCGCTTTGAATTGCTGCCGTGCGACGGCACCTACTTCCAGTGCGTGCGCTATGACCGTATTTCTTCCTTACCGGAGGCGAAGTTTGCCGAGTGGCTGACGTCGGAAGTGAAGGTGGCCGCCATTCCGGTATCGGCCTTTTACCGCGACGGCAAGGATTCCGGCATTGTGCGCTTCTGCTTTGCCAAGAAGGACGAGACGCTGGCGCTCGCATTGGAGCGATTGGCGCGCGTGTAACAATCGGGGATAGCCATGAACCAGTATATGAACAGCCTGCAGGACCTCGGCATGGATTCCGGAGCGCGGCTTGAGCCGCCGCCTTCGGTACTGCATGAACTGAACCAGGCCAATAAGCGACTGGAAAAGCTGCTGGGTGATTTGCGCAATGAGCGCAATGCCGACGCCGACTTGCGCAATATCGCGCGCGAGGTGCTGCGCGCGGTGGAGCTCAATCCCGATATTGCGCTGGCCTGCCTGTTCCTGAACCAGATCGCCGGCACTTACGCGGTGCGGCACTGTATCGAGACGGCGATTGTGGTGATCCTGGTGTCGCACGGCCTGGGCAAGCCCTCCGATGAAGTACTGTCGCTGACAGCGGCGGCGCTGACCATGAATGTGGGTATGCTGCGCCACCACGACAGCTTCCAGTCCAAATCGGGCTCCCTGAACAGCGAGGAAATGGCGATCGTGCGCCGCCACCCGGAGGACAGCGCGGAAATCCTGAAATACGCGGGGGTCGAAGACCAGGAGTGGATTTCCTGCGTGCTGATGCACCACGAGAACGATGATGGCAGCGGCTACCCGGCCGGTATGACGCGCGAGGAGATCACCCAGAACGCGCGCTTGCTGGCGATTGCAGACCGCTATTGCGCGCGCGTTTCGGCGCGCAATTACCGCTGCTCCATGCTGCCGGACGAGGCGCTGGAGAAGCTGCTGCACGATCCGTCCCATCCGGCCGACCCCGAATTGCAGGCGCAGTTCCATCGCCAGGTCGGCAAGTACCCGCCGGGCGTACTGGTCAAATTGTCCAACGGCGAAACGGGTGTGGTGGTCGCGCGCGATGGCGGCGATGGCGTGGTGGAGGTGCGTTGCATGCGGGATGCGGCGGGCAAGGCCATGCCGGCTGCCGTGCATCGCCGCACCGACCTTCCCGAATGCGCGATCAGCGCGGCCTTGACCGAAGACCAGGCCGAATTGCGCTTCTCAATGAAGCAGATCTGGGGCGCGCAGGCGGCGCTTTAATTCAGCTGCTGCAGGCAGCGCTCGACGAAGGTTTGCAGGTCCGGCGTCAGACGGCCGGTGTCGCGCGCGCGCTGGAACGCGACTTTCGCTTCGGCGTTGCGCTTGTCGGCTTGCAGCGATATGCCCATTCCCATCCACCAGACGGCGTTGCCGGGTTGCAGGCGCACGGCGGCCTGGTAGTGGTCGGCGGCTTCCTTGTGGCGGTTCTGGCGTTGCAGCACGCCGGCGACCAGGGCGCGGTAGTCGGCGTTGGATTCGGCGTATGGCAGGCTGCGCTGCAGGGTTTCCGCTGCGTTGCCGCCGTGTTCCAGTTGCAGCCGCGCCAGCAGCATGGCCATATTGACCTGGCGCGGGTCGAGGCTGGTGGCGAACGTCATGTGGCGCATCGCTTCCGCCGGACGGCCGCTTTCGATCAGCAGGCTGACCAGGGTTTGGCGGGCTGCTTCGTGACGCGGGTACAGGTAGACTGCCTGCTCCAATCCTGCAATCGCATCGTTCACGCGCGCGTCTTGCAGGCTTGCCAGGGCGCGGCGGTATTCGTTTTCTGCTTTCTGCTGTGAGCTGAGGGCCGGCTCCGCGCCGGCGCCGACGCCAATCACCCGCCCGCCGTCCGAAGCCGCCGCCGCAGTTGCCGCTGTCGCGCCCTTCGCGCCTCGCCCCGCAGCCGCCGCGCTTCTCGCGCCACCGCCAGCCGCACCGCCCGCAGCAATGCCGCCATCCTTAGCTGCCGCCGCTGCGCGCTTTCCGGCGCTGCTCGTTGCGCCGGCGATTGGCACGCTTTCAGTCAATTGCGTTGGCGCGCTTTTACTGGAATTACGTGCGGGCGTCCTGGCAGGCGCCGCAGCCGCAGCCGCCGCAGCCGCAGCCGGACCATCCTTGTCGGCGCGCTGCTTGCCGTTGCCGCTGGCCGTCCGTGGGCCCGATTCGGGCACTGCGGCGTTATTCTCTGGATTCTCCAGCGACGCTGCCGCCTGAGCCTCCGCTGCTTGGCGCGCCGCTGCAATACGCTCATCCCGCTTGCGCGCCGCGTCATCGCTGATGGCCGCCTGAACACGTCCCGCCTGCTCCGCCGGCGCGGCAGCGGACGTCGAAACAGGCTGCTCGCCGCCACGGAAATACTGATAGGCCGCATACCCGCCCCCGCCCAGCACCGCAAATGCCACCACTGCTGCACCAACAGTTGCCAGCGGCAAGCCACGGCGCGGCGCATAGCTGACCGGCCGCATGGAAGACGATGCATCGCCGCGCGCGCCATCGCCACCGCGCGCGTCCAGGTCCTGCAGCATCTTATTAATCAAACTCATTTCAACACCGCCCACGCCACACTGCCCGCAGCCATCAGTACGCCCGCCGCCGCCACCAGCCAGGGCAGACGCACCCGCGCCGCCGCAGCGCCGCCCGCCGCGCCAGAACCGGCGCCGCCAACGGTATCCTGGGCCGCCATGGCGACATGCTTCTTATCCACCTGCTGGCGCCCCTCGCCATACGCCAGCATCAGGGACTTGTGCGCCACGATGTTCACCAGCCGAGGAATCCCCTTGCTGGCAGCGAACAAGCGCTTCACCGCAGCCTGCGAAAACAGGCGCGAGCCGGTAAACCCAGCCACCCGCAAGCGATGCGCCAGATAGAAGTCCAGGTCGTCGCGCGACAGGGCCCCCATGTGGTAATGGAACGTGATGCGCTGTGCCAGTTGGCGGATCGAATCCACCTCCAGGTGCCGATTCAGCTCCGGCTGCCCGAACAGCACGATCTGCAGCAGCTTGCGCTTCTCCGTCTCCAGGTTGGTCAGCAGGCGCAAAGCCTCCAGGCTTTCAATCGGAATCGCCTGGGCCTCATCCAGACACAAGATCACCTGCTTGCCATCACGCGCATATTCCAGCAGCTTGTGCGTGATCGACTTCAGCATCTGGTGCTGGTCCACATCGCGCTCCAGCGGCACCTCCAGCTCGTCCGCCAGGGCCAGCATCAGCGTGCGCGGTTCAAGATAGGGGTTGGGGATATAGGCCGTCACAAAGCCATCACCAATCGTCGCCAGGAATTTGCGGCACAACAGCGTCTTGCCGGTGCCGACCTCGCCCGTGATCTTGATGAAACCCTCGCCGCTGCGCGCCGCCACCAGCAAGGTATTCAGCGCCTCCTGCGAATGTGCGCTGGTAAAGAAGTAGCTCGTATCGGGCGTGATCCCGAACGGCATCTCGCGCAGACCGAAATGCTGCCGATACATCAACGCGCTCCCTTGCGCGCTGGATCAAGACCCTTGATACGGCGTTCCGCGTTCAGCAAGTCCTCGCCCCAACTGGCATCACTTTCCACGATAGTTGGCTTGATCAGCACTACCAGTTCACGCTTCTGCATGACTTCCTGGCGATTCGAGAACAGGTTGCCGATCACCGGCAAACCGCCCACGCCCGGCACGCCGGAACGATCACTGGTAGTCGCCTGGCGCATCAAGCCACCGATCGCCACCACTTTACCGTTCTGGCCGCGCACCATGCTGTCGAATTCCGACGTAGTGGACGACGCCAGCGGCAGGTTCAGGTTGCCCGCGCTGCCCAGGTTCACACCCTTGTTCACGGTCGAAACCTGGCTCACGGAAGGATGCACATGCATCAGGATATTGCCCTGCTCATCGATCTGCGGCGTCACATCCAGCACCACGCCGGAGAAGAACGGCTGCAGCGTCACATTCGGCGACACCGTACCGTTGCCGGAGGAATTGGTCGTGGTGGTCGTGCTGACGCCGGTCACGAAGAACTCGTCGGTGCCAATTTTCAGTACCGCCTTCTGGTTATTGGTCGCCGTGATACGCGGGCTGGAAAGCACATGCACCGTGCCCTGCGACTCCAGGAAAGAGAGCAGCGCCGCGAAGTTACTGGTCTGGAAAGCCAGCCCAAACAGCGAACCAGCACCCTCCGCCGCATGCACCAGGGTCGAACCGGTGGCAGCCACCAGCCCTTCAACCGTATTGCCGATCGGCGGCACCACAACATCGCGCCCGCCGTTGCGCGGCAGCCCCGCCAGGCCGGTACCCGGTTGCACCATGCCGCCCGAGATACGATGGTTATTGCCGCTGCCGAAAGCAGCCCAGTTAATACCCGACTGGAAGCCGGAATTCAGTTCGACCTCCAGGATCTTCGCCTCCAGGATCACCTGGCGCTCCACCGACAACTGCGTCGCCCGCAGGTAGCGGTCGATTGAACGCAATTCATCCGGCATGGCGCGCACCACGATCACGCCCGACTGCGGGCTGATCACCACAGAACGCCCGCCATCCTTACCGCCAACCAGCGCCTCAAGCGACAGCTTCAGCTCCTTCCAGAAGTCCGACTCGGTGCGCGTCAGCACATTGCTGGCATCGCGCATGCGCCCGTTGCCGTTACCGCTATTGCCCTGGTTGTCATTGTTATTGCCGTTGTTCTGATTATTGTTGTTATTGTTATTGTTGTTACCGTTGTTATTGTTATTGGCGATATCCGACACCGACGTGGAACTCACGCGCAGGTTCGACGTGCCAAGACGCTGCGCCGTCAGGTAGTTCACCTGGAACATGCGGGTCTGGATCGTCAGCGGACGGATATAGACCCGCGTACCCTCGATCCGGTAATCGTAGCCGTACAGCTCACGCACGGCATCCAGTGCCTCGGTCAGGGTCACATCGCGCAGCTTGGCGGTGATATTGCCCGTTACCTCAGGGTGCACCAGCATGTTATAGCGCGTCCCCGCCACCAGCGAATTGAAGAACTGCTGCGCCGGCACATTATTGAAGGCGACATTAAAGCGCTCCTCCAGCACCTCATGCGCCTTGGGCAGCGCGCTGGCCAGCGCGCTCACCGGCGGCAGCAAGGCATTCGACACCGCATCCGGCTGCGCCTGGGCGACCGGCTTGGTGGCCGCTGCCATGTGCTCGCTGATCTTGTCGTAGGTGTCGCGCGGCGGCGCGCTGCTGCACGCGGCCAACGCTGCGGACACGGTCATTACACTTGCCAGCTTAAGGAAGTTTCGCATCATTTGTTCTCACTTCTTGCGGCTACCCGCGGCGAGGGGAAATAAAACCAGCTTTTCGATCTGGTTGCCGCGCCGAAGCACGACTTCGTTCGGACCTACATCTTCCAGCACAGCGCCACGAAATTTCTGGCCCTTGCGCACCACCTCGCCGTCGATCACCGCCACCTCGCGCCCCTCATGGCCCTTGCCCACCAGGACCGATTGCAGGACCGGCTTTTGCGGACCGGCAGGAATCGGCGCGGCGCCGGGCGCCAATAGCTGCATGGCTTCCGGCGGCGGGCGTGTTGGATCGCTCAAACCCGCTTGCGCGGCGGCCAGCAGCGGCGCCGCCAACAAGGCTGCTACGAGCAGGCGCGCGCTCATAAAGTCATCCATTTTTCGTCCAGGCCAAGCGTGTAAAGGGTCAGCGTCAGGGTAGAAGACGGATAGCTGCGGGCATCAAGCTGCGCGCGTCCCCAGAACAGCTGCGATGGCAAGCGCTCCATAGACTCCATGTATTCCAACATATCAAGGTAGCTACCCTGCACGACGAGTTCCACCCCGTGGCGGTACAGCAGTTCACGTGGGCGGGACGCGTCCTTGGCTGTGGGCGCTGTGGGCGCTGTGGCTGCCGGGGCTGCGCCAGCGGCCGCACCGCCAATGCCGCTCACCGGCAAGGTGCGCATGGAAACCAGCTTGAGCTTGCCATTTGACCGCAAGATCTGTTGCAGCAACAGGCTCATCTTCTCCGGCGCAACCAGTCCGCGTTGCATCGTGCGCAGGGAGCCTGCCAGCGCAGCGGCCTGCTTATTCAGTTGCGCCAGTTGCTCCAGAGTCGCCAGGTCAGGATTGGCCTCGAAGGCCGCCATCCGGGCCACGATATCCGCATCAACTTCCTGCATCCGCGCATTTTGCTGGCGCACTTGCGCTTCCAGTGCATCGGTGCGCGCAAACAAGGGTTGCAACGCCAGGGAATGCAAAAGGTATAGCATCAACGCGACCGCAGCAGCGAAGATGGCAATCCGTTCCCGCAAAGACATCGCGTCCATGCTTGCGCTTAATTTTAGCCAGTGTGCCTTCATTCGCGCTCCCCGGCAGGTTGCGACATCAACCGGAACTCAATGTAAGGCGCAACCGGAGCCTCCTTCATCGCGGTCGGTATACCTTGCGCACCGGCCGTGCCCACGGGTGCGGTTGCCGGCCGGCCGATCTCCAGGCTCGCAAACGTCTTACCCTGCAATACTGCTTCGCGCGTCAGGCCGTTGATATAGCTGGGCACCTGCTCCGGTTGCAACGCCCTACCCTCCAGCGCGATATCACGGCCCGCGCCGACGATCGTCAAACCGGTCAGCCAGACACCGTGGACGTCGCGCCGCGCGAAAGCACGCAGGTATTCCGAGTAGCCTGCCGTATTCCCAAGATCGCCGCGCTCCAGCACGCCTTGCACATCGCGCAGCGCATTCAGCTCGGAGCGCTTGCGCCCCAGTTCGTCCTCCAACGCCTTGCTTTTCTGACGTGGCGGGAACTTGACGCTGATTTCGGCCAGCCTGGCCTCGCGGCGTTCGAGTGCCACCTTGCCCGCGGCTGCATGCGTGCCAAGTTGCTGCGTCTTCATCGCACCAAAGGCCACAATAAGCAGTGCGCCCGCCAGCACGGCACCCAAGGTCTGTACCATATGCGCGGCGGTGAATATCTTCCGCTGCTTCAGGAAGATCGGATTAAACAGGTTGATTTGCTGGCTCACAGCACCACCTCATCCTGCCGCAGCGCCGCGCCCAGCGGCAAGAAAAGCCGCACCTGGTCGCTCATTGCCTGCAGCGCCGGCACTTCCGACAAGTCGAACACATCGCCCAGGCCTAGCGTTTCCACCGGCATGTAGATATTCGTGGCCAGGAAGTCCTGCAAAGAAGGCACGCCGGTGGGCGCCACCAGCAAGCGCGAAATGCTGATAAAGCTGAACTGGCGGTCAAAATGATCGAGCGAGCGCTGCAATTCCAAAGCAATCTTTTCAAACGCCGCCTGGCGACGCCCCATATCGTCTTCGCGCAGCAGCGCAAGCGTGACCTCCAGGTGGCGCGCCAGGTACAACTCTTTGTTATAGGTCACCGTCAACAAACCGCCGGCATCGTCAAAAGACAACATGGCAAGGCCGCGGCCTTCGGGCTCCAGCAAGGCCGAAATATTCCGCTGCGCCATTTCAGGGATATCAATCACATTCAACTGCACCCCGGCATCGGCAAACAAGTCCTGGCGTGACTGGATCAGGCTGTTCCGAGCCGCAATGGCGAACATCGAATGCGCCCGGTTGGTCGCTGCACCCTCGACCGGAATATCCAGGACATCAATGGTCGCATCGTCAACGTGGAAATCGAGCATGTCCTTCAGGCGCCAGCGCACGGCGGTCTTCAACTCATCCGGCGTAACATTGGGTGCCTCCACCTGCAGCAGCTGGTATTCCCCACCCACCAGCATGGTGGAATTGACGTAGTCCGCCGCGTGGGCTTCGCGCCCGATGCGCGCCAGAGCTTCGGCCGACAGGCTCGGCGAGAGCGAGTGGAATGCTGCAAGTTTGACGATTGGTTTGGCGGCAGCCTGCCGTTCGACCCTTGCCACGCAGATCCCGTCTACATGGAAGGAGGTCACCAGCAAGCCCTTCTTCTTTTTTGTTTTAGAGAAAAACCCCATGCCACCGATCTAGAAGAAATTCGTTACGCGAAGTTCGCGATGTAGATGGTTGATTATATTCAAGAATACATTACACTTTTACTAAATTTTCACGGATTATCAAATTTATTTGACGCCGGTGTTACGACCTTGACACAGTTTTTGCACCGTGGTCTGATTGCCTATGATTTTCTCTATGCAATTGTCTGCACCGCGTCGGCTTAGCCTGGCGTTGGCCCTGCTCGGAACGGCCGGCAGCTCACAGGCAGCTACTTACGCCATTCCGGCGGCACTGACCCAGCCTCCATTCAACTGCACCCAGTCCGCAGGTACTTATACCTGTCCGGCGATGACGCTGGCCGACAGTACCGTACTGGATATCAAAGCACCGACAAAGATAGTGGTCAACGGCGGCTTCAACTCTGGCAATTCCCTCAACACCAATACCAACAACAACAGCTTGCAGTTGACGGTCAACGGCCCCGCGACGTTTGAGCAGGGAGCCACTGTGCGCATGGACTTGGCAGTTACAGGTTCCCTGCAAGTCCGACAAGGCAGCCAGTTTACCGGCAGCATCAACGTCACGGGCGCCGTCGCCATCGCGCAGAACGCCAATTTTTCCGGCGATATTTCGGTGACCGGTACCATGAGCACCGGACAGAATTCGGTCTTCATGGGTGATATCGGCGTCAGCGGGGACTTGAGCATCGGCGGCAATACCAACTTTAATGGCACCAGCAATATCTCCGCTGGCGGCAACCTGAGTGTGGATCACGACGTCAATCTCAACGGCACGATTTACGCGGGCGCCAATATCGACTTTGCCCAGCACGTCACGCTCAATGGGAATAACAGTATCACTGCGGGTGGCGACATCAAGATCGCCCAGCAAGGCATGATTAACGGCTCGATCACAGCCGGCGGCGCACTGGAAGTGGAACAGCAATTTACGCTGAATAACGGCCCAATGACCTCCGGGGGCAATATGACGATCGCCCAGCAGGCCAGCATCAACGGTTCCTTGATCTCGCATGGCGGCATGGAAATCAAGCAGGGTTCCAACATCAATGGCAACGTTACCGTGGACGAAGACCTCTACGTCCGCCAGAACAGCAATATCAACGGCACCTGCAAAGTTGGCGGCACCTCCAACTACCCTAAATGCTCGGCGCTCGCGGCCACGGTCCACCACTTCCGCGTGCAACATCCAGGCACGGGGCTGACCTGCACACCTGCCACCCTGCGCGTCTATGCCTGCAGTGGCGCCGACTCCGCCGGCACATGCGCCCCTTACAACGGCAGCACCAGTGGCAATGTGACTGCCATTTCCGGCGGCGTCACACAGACCTTGCCCTTTTCCATCCCGGCCAATGGCGGCTCGACGACGGTAGCCTTATCTTCCAGTTCTGCCGTGACCTGGACGCTGGCGGTCTCCGCCCAGGCATCATCCGGCTCCACGTGCTGGAATTCCACAGCGTCCACGAGCAGCTGCAATATTGCGTTCGCCGATGCCGGCTTCCTGCTGAATGTTCCGACACTCACCTCCGGCACCGCAGGATCGGGTACCGTGACCGCAGTCCGGAAAAGCGACAACAGCGCCGTCTGCGTCCCTGGCTTCGTGGGCGACAAGGCTATCGACTTCAGTTGCAGCTACAGCAACCCGACTTCCAACAACAATGCCGCGACGCGCAACCTGACGGTCTCGGGCAAGACCGCCGCCACCTTTGCCTGCACCGGCAGCACCAGTAGCGCCACCCTAACCTTCTCCGCCAGCGGCGAAGCGCCGATCAATGTCACCTACCCCGACGCCGGCCAGCTCTCGCTGACCGCGTCTGCCACAGGCATGACCGGCAGCGCCAGTTTCATCGCCGTGCCGCAGCGATTTATCGTGACCACGACGCCAATTGCCCCGCCTGCAGCCTACGTGGCTGGCAAGGCCTTCACCACGACGGTCAGGGCGGTGAATTCATCCAACGTCACCACCACCAACTACGGCCTGGAAACGTCAAGCACCAAGAAAGGCGCAAGCTTAAGCCATCAGAAATGCACGCCCGTTGCGGCAGCCGCGTCGGCAGGCACCTTCACTGCAACGGTGGGCAATTTCAGCGCAGGCCAGGGAGTTGCGAATGACGCAAACTGGAGCGAGGTCGGGCATATCGATCTGATCGCCCTGAACGACAACTATCTCGGCCTTGGCGCCAGCCACTCAATCGTGGGCCGCAGTTCGGGCGCCAGCAGCAACTGCGGCAGCGTCGCCACCGGACCGTTCCGGCCCGACCATTTCGACACGAGCATTACGCGCCACCCCCTCTATAGCTATTCGGGACAGCCAATCAACGTTACGGTGACAGCCAGGAATGCGGCAGGCGCACCAACCGTCAACTACTACTATCTCAATAACGGCACCGATCTTTACTCGCGCGAGATCAACCTGACTGCCCTGGCCTCCAACGGCAGTGCCCTGGCGCCAGGGGCTGGCACCTTTGCCGACACCAAGATCGACGCCGCGGCGGTGACCGGCACCCTTTCCACGCCCTCAATCCCGGGCGCCGCCTTGAGCACACCCAAATTCACGCTACCCGACACCACGCCGCGCGCCGCCCCGCTAGCAATTCGGATTCGGGCGACCGACGCCGACGGCGTCAGCTCCGCCACCGGCACTGAGGCCAGCACCGAAATCCGTATCGGCCGCCTGCGTATGGGCAATGCCTATGGCAGCGCGTCCCTGCCGCTCACGGTGCCGGTTCGGGCCGAATACTGGAGCGGCCGGACGTGGATCAAGAACGTGCAAGACACGGTCGATGGCACACTATTGCCTACCAGCGCCATCGCCTACACGCGCGGTGGCGGCCTGACAGGCAGTACGGTCAACGCGAGCAATACCTATCTGGTGAATGGCGAAGGCTCCATCGTCCTGGCTAAGCCGACCACGCCCGGCCATATCGACCTCGCCATCAACCTTGGCGGCACGGCTGCGGACGACTCGTGCCTGGCCAACCACCCCGCCACCACCGGCGCGCAACAATCCTGGCTCCGCTCGCAATATGGCGCCTGCGGGAACGTGAAGGACCCGTCGGCACGGGCCACGTTCGGCATCTTCAGTCCGCAGTCACGGCGCGTCATCCATGTTCGGGAGGCCACGGATTGAAACATCACAATAAAGGGTTCACGATCGTGGAACTGGTCACGGTCATGGTGGTTGTCGGCGTGCTGGCCGCAATCCTCATCCCGCGCATGATGGGTACGTCATGGGCATCGACCACCTACCGGCAGGAGGTGCTCAGCGCCTTACGCTACGCCCAGAAAACCGCCGTCAGCCACCGGCGGCTGGTCTGTGCCAATGTCGCTGGCGCCAACGTCACTTTGCAAATCGCCCAGGATAGCGGCGCCAACGCATGCGGACTGAATATGCCATCGCCCGATGGTCGCCCCTATGCCAGCCAAAATGCGTCCGTCGTAGCTGGCGGCAGCATGTCTGGCATGCTGCTATTCCAGCCCGATGGCCGTGTTATGCGCCTGGTTGCGGGCAACCCCGTGGTCAGCACCGGAACCATCACCATTACCGGCGAAGCCAGTATCACCATTCATGGAGAGACGGGCTATGTCCAGTAAACACCAGGCGGGCCTGACCCTGGTTGAGCTGATCATCGCCATGGTGATCATCAGCGTGGGGCTGGCGGGTGTGCTGGCAGCACTGAGCCGCGTCTCCACCAGCAGTGCCTTGCCCATGCGGTCCAAGCAGATGGCGGCCCTGGCGGAAGGCATGCTGGAGGAGGTCCAGTTACGGCAAGTCACCGCGTTGCCCAATGTCTTCACCGCCAACAACGCGTGCGCCCGCAACCACTACAACGACGTGTGGGACTACAACGGTTACGCGCGAACCTCGATCTGCGACATCGACGGCAATGTCCTGCCGCAGTTCACCGGCTACACCGTCACGGTTGCGGTTGCCAACGTCGCCAACAACCACGTAATGACCACCAACGGCGTTCCCGCAGCGTCGGCCATTGCGATCACGGTTCAGGTGAGCGATGGTACTTCTGCCCACGAATTGCGCGGCTGGCGCACGAGCTACTAAATGTTGAAACGCCCTTCTTCCGGTTTCACCCTCGTCGAACTGATCGTCGTCATGGTCATCATCGGCATCATTGCGGGTGTGCTAACCATGTTTTTCGGCCCGGCAGTGCAGAACTATCTCGCCAGCGGGCGCCGCGCCGCCCTGACCGACCAGGCCGATGGCGCCATGCGCCGCATGATGCGCGAGCTACGCTCGGCGGTCCCCAACTCGGTCCGCTCATTAAACACTTCGCTCGAATTCGCACCATCGACGATGGGCGGGCGCTATCGCACCGCCCCCGACATTGGTTGGGACATGGCGCATGGCCCGTCCAACCAAAGCATGCCGCTGGACACCAACGTGGCCGTGACCACCTTTGACGTGCTGACGCCCATGCCAACCCTGCCGTCGGTAGGCGACCGGGTCATCATCGGCAACCAGTCGGCCGATCAGCTCTATGGCGCGAACGGCGCCGCCACCATCAGCGCAGCGGCCCGCCCGCCCGCTGCTACCGCCGCGCTTGCCCCGCTCCGTACCTTGGGCACGGCGCGCCTGACACTCGCGCCCGCGCACCAGTTCCCTCCCGGGTATGATGGCGGCCGCTTCTTTGTGGTGTCAGGATCGCAGCAGGCTGTGAGTTTCGTGTGTTTCAACCCCGGCATGCAGAATGGGAGCGGACGCGGCATATTGTTCCGTGTCACCGGCTACAGTTTCAACAGCGTCCAGCTAGTGCCGCCGATAACCACCGGAGCGATCCTCGCCAGAAATGTTGAGTCCTGTGCTTTTGATTACCTTCCAGGCAGCACGATGGAAGGCGGCTATGTTGAAATTTCACTTACCTTGAACGACAGTGGCGAATCCGTCTCACTTACCTATGGCGCCCATGTGGCGAACGTACCGTGAAAGCGCATAGGCATCAACAAGGCGGCTTCGCCTACATCGCCGCCATTGTCGTCGTGGTGGTACTTGCCATGCTGGCGACTGCAGCCGTGCGCCTGTACACAACCCAACAGGCGACCAGCAACCAGGACATCCTGGCAGCACGCGCCTGGCAGGCCGCCCGTGCCGGCAATGAATGGGGACTGTTCCAGGCGCTGCAATTGAATAGCTGCGCCGCGCAAACGACGCTTAACTTCATGGCAGAGAATGGGTTTACCGTCAGCGTTAAATGCACACCGACGGCGTTCAATGTCGGGCAGGACGCGAGCGGTACGGAAATCCAGCACACCATCTACGAGATCAGCGCCCTCGCGTGCAACTCAGCCATTGGCTGCCCGGATGCCGCACTAGTCAACACCGTGGAATACACCGAGCGCCGCCGCATCGTAACCGCTTGCCGCAAGACCCTTCCGCTTCCCGTGGAAGACTGCTGAAATGAAAAAAGCCAGGCACGCGGCCTGGCTTTCAATTGGAACTGCCACTTACTGGCAGTTTGCGGCGCTAGCAGTCACCGTGATTACCGGCGGTACATTTGCACCGGTCGATCCCGCATACGACAAGAAGCAATTCAGAGCCGTGGCTGTACCATTGACACTATTCGGAACCACAACGAAGCCATTGGCAGGGATCGCAGGTACGTTCCCGTTGACTGCCGCGCCAGCTACGCTCGCTGTAACAGTGTAGTCGGCAGCTGTAATACCAGCACCCGTGGCTGTGTCTGCAGTTCCTGCTGCATAGCCGTTAGTGATCGCAATAGTGACGCCTTCATTCACCACTTGGTTCGCGGTCCGTACGTTGACATTCGCCAGCCATTGGCCATGAACCATGGCATTGGTCGATTCGAGCGCGCCGCGCACCGCCTGCAGATTTGCAAAGCGAGCGTCACCGCCCAGATTGGCGAAGCGCGGCAGCGCCGTCGCGGCGAGGATGCCAAGAATGACCATTACAACGATCAATTCGATCAGGGTGAAACCGGACTGCTTAGGGGCGCGATACGAGGTCATAAAACTTCTCCAGATACGTTATGTCTTGCGGACGCTTACTCAATCTGCTCCAAGGTCACTCCGCTTAACCTTGGGCCTACGTGGTTTTCTGTTAGATTTAAATTGCTCTGCGCAAATCTTACCTTGAAATTCAACCGGTTCGCGCGCTTTCTTCCAAAAAATTCTTCGTTATTTAACATATATGTCAAGGTTAAAGCCGATCGGTCGAAGTACCAATTGCCAGGAGCGACCTTGAGCGCCCTCGTCGCATCCAGCTCACCCGCGTAGTTGGGAGGGGGCCTCTCCAGCCATTGCATGGGATTCTGCGAACCCAATGCCGCAATTTCCGCGTGATTTCCCCGCAGATACAAGGAAGCGGCTTGTGCAGCAAGGGCTGCGCGCACGCTCGTCACGACCTGCTCAACTGCTAATCGCTCCGCCTCTTGTTGATAGAAGTGCATTTTCTGCAGCAGCACGCCGCAGAGAATGGCAAAGATAATTGAGACTACAGCGAATTCAAAATAACCCGCCCCTCGCTGACGCTTCCGTTGCGGAAGAGCGACACGCCATGAGGAGCACCCTGTAAGTCTCATCGCCTTAAGGTCGCTTTGCCCAGGTCCCAAATCGGCAGGAAAATCCCGAGCGCCAAAACCAGCACCATCACACCAAGGAAGGTAATCAAAATGGGTTCAATCTGCGCAGCCAGAGTTTTCAACTCGTAGTCGACCTCCCGCTCATACATCTGTGCAATTTCATCCATTAATTCGTCCAGCGAGCCAGATTCCTCACCAACCGCAATCATTTGCAAGACGACAGGGGTAAATACATTCGCAGCGGCAGCAGTACGCAGGATTGATTCGCCGCGCTCCACCCCGTCGCGCATCTGTTCGACACGCGACGTGAGGAAGGCGTTATCGACAGTCTGCGAAACCACCGTCAACGCCTGCACAATCGGAACGCCACTGCGGCTGGATAGTGAAAAGCTTCGCGCGAATCGCGCCATCGTCGCCTTGTGGATGATTTTCCCGGCGATGGGGATACGCAACTTGATGCGGTCCCACTGGTACCGGCCATTCGTAGTTCTGATCCAGGAGCGGAACGCAAAAGCACCCACTGCGGCGGCGACAGCAATCACACCCCAATAACGTGTGGCAAAATCAGACGTCCCCAACAATATCCTTGTCATTAGCGGCAGCTCGGCGTGCAAGCCTGCGAATACCTTTGCAAATGCCGGAATGACGAAGATGTTCACCACAATTATTGCCAAGACCATTGCGATGAGTACAAAACTCGGGTATCGCAAGGCCGTCTTCACCCGCTCGCGCATGTCGCGATCAAACTCCATATGATCGAACAGGCGCAGGAAGACTTCCTCCAGCCTGCCGGTCATCTCGCCCACGCGGATCATGGACAGGTAGAAGGCGGAGAAAATATCGGGGTGGCGGCGCATCGCGGCGGACAACTCACGGCCCGCATCCAGCGACTCGCGCAGGTCCTTGATCACGCGCCCAAAGGCCTTGCTGATGGCAGATTCCTGCAAGCCCGCCAGCCCACGCATGATCGGCACGCCGGATTTGAGCAGGGTGTACATCTGGCGGCTGAAGAGTTGCACATCCATCGGGTTGACCTTCTTTTCGGTCAGACGCTCCCACAGGCTGTCTTCGCTCACTTTGGCCACCGCCTTGGTGACATTGATTTCAATCGGCGTCACACCGGTGCTGAAAAGCTGGTCGGCGACGGCCCCGCTGTCGGCGCCTTCCAGCACTCCCTGCATTAGTTCGCCGCGTGCATTGCGGCCTTTGTAGGCGAACAGCGGCACGTTAGTCCTCGAACTGGTTACTGATACGCATGGCTTCCGCCACCGTGGTGCGGCCCTGGATCACCAGCTGCACCGCATGGCGACGCAAGGTTTGCCCGCCCATCTGCTGCGCGGCGGCTTTCAGGAACACGGCCGGATCAACATCATTGGCGGCATCCACCACCGCCTGGCTCATTTCCAACAGCTCGTACACGCCGGTTCGACCGCGATAGCCCAGGCCATTGCAATGCGAGCAGCCCTTGCCGTGGAAGTAGCGGCCCATGTCCACCTTGTCCTTCAACTCAAGGCTTAGCCATTCATGCTCGCTCGGCGTCAGCGTGTAAGGCGTAGTGCAGGATTCACAAATCACACGCACCAGGCGCTGCGCCAGCACGGCCTGCAGCGAGCTGCCCACCATATAACGCGGCACGCCCATGTCCATCAGGCGCAGCGGGGTGCTGGCGGCATCGTTGGTGTGCAGTGTGGACAGCACCAAGTGACCGGTCATGGCGGCGCGCAGGCCGATTTGCGCGGTTTCCTGGTCGCGCATCTCGCCCACCAGCACAATATCCGGGTCCTGGCGCAGGGCCGAGCGCAGCACGCGCGCAAAATCCAGCTCGATCTTGTCGTTGACCTGCACCTGATTAATACCCGCCAGACGATATTCGACCGGGTCTTCGACCGTGATCAGCTTCTTCTCCATCGAATTCAGCTCGGCCAGCGCGCAGTACAGCGTGGTGGTCTTGCCGCTACCGGTCGGGCCGGTCACCAGCACCAGGCCGTTCGGGCGCGCCACAATCGCACGGAACTTGTCCAGCAGCGGTTTCGGCATGCCGATGGCGTCCAGGCGCAGGGTCATGCCACTTTGGTTCAGCAGACGCATGACGATGGATTCGCCGTACTGGGTCGGCATGGTGGAGATACGAACGTCGATGCGGGCGCTTTTTACACGCACGGCAAAGCGGCCGTCTTGCGGCAGGCGCTTTTCGGAGATGTCGAGGTCGGACATCAGTTTCAGGCGCAGCGCCAATGCGGGCGCGATCTTGATATCGGCTTCCGTTTGCAGGTGCAGCACGCCATCGATGCGGAAGCGGATTTGCAGGCGGCCTTCCTGCGGCTCAATGTGGATGTCCGATGCGCGCACCTGGGCCGCGTCGTCGAACAGCGATTGCAGCAGCTTGACCACCGGCGCTTCTTCCAGGCCGGGACTGGCGGCGGCCAGCGCGCCAAAGTCGACCGAGCCTTCGCCCAGTTCCTGTTCCAGCTCGCGCGCCAGGCCGGAGATGTCCTCCGTGCGGCGGTAGATGCGGTCGATGGCGGCCAGCACCTCGGTCTCGTTGACCACGGCCAGCTCAATGGTCTGCTTCAGCAGGCGGCTGATTTCGTCGTACGCGAACAGGTCGGTCGGGTCGGACAGGCCGACCAGCATGGTGCCCTTGCGGTCCTCCAGCACCAGCGCACGGAAGCGGCGGGACTGGGTTTCCGGCAGCAGCCGCACCAGCTCGGAATTAATCTGGTAAAACTTGAGGTTGATGTAGGGGATGCTTAGCTGGCGCGCCAGTGCGCCGGAAATCTGCTCTTCGGTGACGTAACCGTGTTCCACGAACACGCGCCCCAGTTTGCGCCCGCTGCGTTTTTGCTCCGCCAGCGCCATGCCCAACTGTTCTTCCGACAGCAGCTTTTGCTGCACCAGGATCTCACCTAAGCGAACCTTTTCCGGCCTCGTCATGCCCTATGCCCCGAATCCATATAGTCGAGGGCATTGTATGCGACTGATTCGTGCATGTATAGCAAAAGGCGTTAGCGGAATGCTACACGGGCGACGAAATTTTGCGGGAAGTGGTCAAATTGCAGGGCCAATTCCATCACCGGAAGCTCGCCCATGTATACGCAGCACTTTGGCTTGCATGAAGCACCGTTCGGCATCACGCCGAATCCGGCCTTCTTTTACAGCGGTAACACGCGCGGGGAGATCCTGTCTGCCCTGCTCTACGCTGTCACCCATGGCGAGGGCATCGTCAAGGTGACCGGCGAGGTGGGCTGCGGCAAGACCATGCTGTGCCGCATGCTGGAGGCGCGCCTGCCCGCTGGGGTGGATGTGCTCTACCTCGTCAACCCGACCCTCTGCCCACAGGAAGTGTTGCACGCCATCGCCGCCGAGCTGGGCCTGGAAACCGGCGGGCGGCGTTCGGACGAGGTGGTGCGGGCGCTGCAGGCGGAGCTGATTGCGCGCCACGCGGCCGGGCGGCGCGTGGTGTTGCTGGTGGAAGAAGCCCAAGCGATGCCGCTGGAGACGCTGGAGGAAATCCGCCTGCTGACCAATCTGGAAACCGCCAACAGCAAGTTGCTGCAGATCGTGCTGTTCGGCCAGCCGGAACTGGACGAGCACCTGTCGCTGCCGCACATGCGTCAATTGCGCGAACGTATTACGCACAGCTTCGACGTGCCGCCCATGCCTCGCGACCAGATCCCTTTCTTCCTGTCGCACCGTCTGCTCGCCGCCGGCTACCGTGGCCCGGAGCTGTTCAGCCAGGGCGCGGTGCGCCTGATCGCGCGTGCTTCGCGCGGCATCGTGCGGCGGATTAACGTGTTGGCGGATAAGGCCTTGATGGCGGCCTTTGCGGATGATTTGCCTTTCGTGAATTCCACCCACGTGCGCCTGGCAATTGAGGACAGCCGCTATTCGTGCGCGGCGGTCCCGGGCAATCGCAGTATGATCGTTTTCGATAGATTCCTGGCAACTTGTTTCAGGCGGCGATCACCATGAAGAACCTTTCGGCTTCGCTGTTATGCGTCTTGCTTGGGGCTTGTGCGACGCCGCAGTTGCCCCTGTCGCCAACCCACGTGAGCGAACCGGCGCCCGCACCCGGCGCCATTCCGGAGCCGGTTCAGCAAAGCGCACCCTTGCCGCCGCCACGTCCGGCGCAGCGGCAGGAAACGTATAGCGTTTCCGTGCATCGGGTGCCGGTGCAGTCGGTGCTGTTTGCGCTGGCGCGCGATGCGGGGTTGAATGTGGATGTACATCCGGCCATCGAGGGCACGGTGACCTTGAATGCGCTGGACCAGACTTTGCCTCAGCTATTGGCACGCATCGGCAAGCAAGTCGACATGCGTTATGAGTTACAGGGCAAGAACCTGGTGGTGCTGCCGGACCAGCCGTATTGGCACCACTACCGCGTGGATTACGTGAACATTGCGCGCAGTACGACTAGCAGCGTGAATATCGCCACCCAGATTTCCACCACGGGCGGCTCGGCGATTGGCGGTTCGGCTGCCAACCCGGTGCCCACGGCCGGCATATCGCTGGGCGGCGGCAACAATAATTCAACGACTTCGGTCTCCAACCGTTCGGATAACAACTTCTGGTTTAGCCTGGAGAAGAACGTGCGCGACATGCTGCGCCCGACCACGCTGGGGGACTCGTTGAGCGATCCGTTGGCGCAAATGCGGGAACAGGCGAACGCCGTGCTGCAACAGGCGCAGTCCGCAGGCACGGGCGGTCCGGAAGGCGGCTATCCCGGCGCGCAGGCTTCGGCGGCGCAGGCGCGGACGGCGGCCGGCGCGACCGCCTTCGGCCCTGGCGCGGCTGTGCAGGCGCGCGGTTCGGCCTCGGTGACTGCCAATCCGGAGGGCGGCCTGCTGTCCGTGCGCGCCACCAGTCGACAGCACGAGAAGGTGCAGGAGTTCCTGGACCTCATGCTGTCCGCCGCCAAGCGGCAGGTACTGATCGAGGCGACCATTATCGAGGTCAAGCTGAGCGACCAGTACCAGCAGGGCATCAATTGGTCGCGCATCAATGGCAACGGCAAGCTGGGCCAGGGCCGGGTCGGGACGGCGCCGCTGCCATCCGGCATACTGCCCGGCACTTCGCCTGGCTTCTTCATCTTCGACTACTCCAACCCGGTCACGCGCTTTGGCAATATCAGTGCCACCATTTCCCTGTTGGAGTCATTCGGCAAGGTCAAGGTGCTGAGCAGCCCAAGGATCAGCGTCCTGAATAACCAGACTGCCTTGCTGAAGGTGGTGGACAACAATATCTTCTTCACGCTCAAGGTCACGCCGGCCGTCCTCACCTCCACCGGCACGATCGCCACGCCAGCCACTTACGAGTCCAAGGTCGAGACGGTGCCGGTGGGCTTCGTCATGAGCGTGACGCCGCAGATTTCCGTGGATGACGAGGTGACCCTGAATGTGCGCCCTACCATCACGCGCATTGTCGATTCGGTGGAAGACCCGAATCCGGAACTGCACAAGCAAGGCGTTATCAGCCGCGTGCCGGTGATCCAGGCGCGCGAGATGGAGTCGGTGCTGAAGGTGCAGAGCGGTCAGGTCGCGGTGATGGGCGGCTTGATGCAGGACTCTGTCGACAATACCAAGGACGGCATTCCCTGGATAAGCTCTTTGCCGGTAGTGGGCAACCTCTTCTCGTACCGCAATGAGACTGCGAACAAAACGGAGCTGGTCATCTTCCTGCGACCGGTGGTGGTGAAGGATGCCAGCATCGCGGGCGATTTCCGCGACTACCGCCACCTGATGCCTGCCAAACCGGCGGAGGGGCTATGAGCTTGCTCATGCAGGCTTTGCGCAAGGCGGAGCGCGCCCGGGTACAGAATGGCGAGGTGGAACATGCCGAGCCTTTGCCGCCGCCCATCGAGGGCGGGCCGGCCTTTTCGGTGATGCCCGACGCATGGCGTCTGGAGCCGCTCGATGCCGAGCCGCCTGTGATTCCGGCCCAGGAGGCGGTTCACGATCCGGTGCCGCCGCAGGCGCGACATGAGACTCGGCGTGCTGCGCCGCCTATTCGTTCTCCGGCGCCGCCTTCTTCGGGCGGTAGCGGGGCGCATGACTGGATGGGTAGTGAGGGGCTTGGCGTGCCGCCTCATTCCCCCTCGTCCACGCGCGCCGAAGAACGCGCGGTTCGCGCCGGGCCTCACGCGCCGGGGCCAATGCGGGCGATTGCGTCGTCGCAGCGTCGCCTTATGGCGCTGGTGGCGGTCATGCTCGGGTTGTTGTTGGTGTTTGGGTTTATCTATTGGCGCGCGGTGTCTGGGCCGGGGCCGGGTGCGCGGCTGCCCATGGTGCCTATGCCGGCACCCGGCACGCCGCCAGCCGCGTCGGGCGGCACGCTGCCGGGGGCAGGCATAGCGGTGGAGCCTTATGCGGCTGCCGCATACCCGGGTGGTGGCACAGGAGCTACAGTAGGCGGCGCAGGAAGTGCGGTCGGCCAAACAGGGATTGCGGTGGGCGCCGCGGGCGCAGCGGCGGGCGGTGCGGGCACGGAGGTGGGCGGCGCACGCGCAGCGGCGAGCGGTGCGGGCGGCGCTGGGGCAGCGGTGGGCGGTGCGGGCGCAGCGGCGGGTGGCGCGGGCGCGGCGGCGGGTGGCGCGGGTGCAGCGGTGGGCGGTGCGGGTGCAGCGGCGGGTGGCGCGGGCGCAGCGGCGGGCGGTGCGGGCGCAGCGGTGGGCGGTGCGGCGCAGCCTGGTCTTGGCGGCGCACCCGACTTTGTGCCGGGGGCGATTGCACGGCCCGGGATGGGATCGCAGGCGGATATGGCGGCTGCGGCGCCGGCAACCCGCCCGAACGTGGACGTCACCGTCCCCACACCGGAACAACTGGCGGCTATCCCGGACCCCGCGATCCGTGCCGAAGCCATGCGCGATGCCGCTGAACGCGCGGCACGCCAGGTGCGCCATGACGTCGCTAGCGGCATCGGTAGCGGCAGCGGCGGCAGCGACACGCAAGCGCCCCTCACGGCGGCGCCGTCCGGCGCAGTCATTACCCGCCCCGCTGCACCGGCCGTGGCAGCGGCGGCAGCATCGAATCGGCAAGCTGCCAGCGCGGGAAAACGCGGCAAGCCATCGGCGGTGGACGGCGCAACGCGGCGGGCGCGCGCGACATCCGGCACGGAAACCGGCAACGGTCGCGCCCTGCCAACCGCCGTCGGCGCAAATGGCAACGTGCGCTTTGTGCGCGGCGCGGCGCCAGACGGCATCGCGCCCGCCGTGCAAAACGGCTACAACGCCCTGAAAACCGGCGACCTCGCCACCGCCCGTCAGCAGTACGACCTGGCCCTGCTACAAGACCCCAACAACCGCGACGCCCTGCTCGGCGCCGCCGCCCTCGCCTTGCGTGAAGGCGACGGACGGCAAGCCTCCAGCAACTACCTGCGCCTGCTGGAACTCGACCCCAACGACCCTGACGCCCTGGCCAGTCTGTCCGAGCTGCGCGGCGGCGACCTGGAAGCCAATGAAGTCAAACTGAAAGGCGTAGCCCGCAAGTACCCCGACTCCGGCCCGGTGCAATTCGCCCTGGGCAACCTGTTCGCGCGCCAGGGCCGCTGGCCGGAAGCCCAGCAAAGCTACTTCCGCGCCTACAGCGCCATGCCCGACAACGCCGACTACGCGTTCAACCTGGGCGTAGGCCTGGACCGCATGAACCAGCCGCGCCTGGCCCACACCTATTACCGGCGCGCGTTGGAGCTGGCGCAGGGCAGCACGCCCGCCTTCAATGTGGACGCGGTGCGCAAGCGCCTGCAAGCCCTGGAAACGCCGCCCCAATAAGCACAATGGCCGACACGCAGAAAATCCCGCTCGGCAAACTGCTGATCCAGAAGGGCGTCATCAGCCAAGACCAGCTCCGGATCGCGCTGACCGAGCAAAAACGCAGCAACGCCCCACTCGGCCAGTTGCTGATCGCGCTCGGCTTCGTCACCGAAGCGACCATGCGCGAAGCCCTGAGCGAGAACCTGAACACCCGCTCGGCCGACCTGAAAAGCCTGGTGGTCGACGCAGTCGCCCTGAAGCTGATACCGAAAGACGTGGCCAAGCGCTACCGCGTCTTCCCCATCGTGTACGAGCGCGATACCGACCAACTGGTGCTGGCCATGTCCGACATCACCAACATCGTCGCGCTCGACCAGGTCAGCGCCATGCTGGTCAAGGGTATTACCCTGGTGCCGCTGCTGGTGAACGACTCCGATATCGCCCACGCCATCGACCACTACTACGGCTTTGAACTCTCGATCGACGGCATCCTGCACGAAATCGAAACCGGCGAAGTGGCCTTCGACGCGGTCAGCGACGAGTACAGCCAGCCCATGGTGCGCCTGATCGACGCCCTGCTGGCGGACGCCGTGCAGAATAGCGCCTCCGACATCCACTTCGAGCCGGAGCACAGTTTCCTGCGCATCCGCTACCGCATCGACGGCATCCTGCGCCAGATCCGCAGCCTGCACCGCTCCTACTGGCCGGCCATGGCGGTACGCTTGAAAGTGATCAGCCAGATGAACATCGCCGAGACGCGCGCGCCGCAGGACGGCCGCATTTCGATCCAGTTCTCCGGCCGCCAGATCGACTTTCGCGCCAGCACCCAGCCCACCACGCACGGCGAGAATATCGTGCTGCGGGTGCTAGACCGGCAAAAAGGCATCGTCCCGCTGGAGCGACTCGGCCTGGCCGAAGCCGAGCTCGATATGCTCAAGCTGATGATCGCCCGGCCCGATGGCCTGATCCTGGTCACCGGCCCCACCGGCAGCGGCAAGACCACCACCCTGTACTCCATCCTCAACCACATCAACACCGAGAGCATCAACATCATGACGATGGAAGACCCGGTGGAGTACCCGATGCACCAGATCCGCCAGACCTCGGTCAACGAATCGGTCAAACTGGGCTTCGCCGACGGCATTCGCTCGATGATGCGGCAAGACCCGGACGTGATTCTGGTCGGCGAGATCCGCGACAAGGAGACCGCCGACATGGCGCTGGCCGCCGCCATGACCGGCCACCAGGTCTATTCCACCCTGCATACCAACTCCGCCGTCGGGGCCATCCCGCGCCTGCTGGACCTGGGCGTGGTGGCTGATGTCCTGGCCGGCAACATCATCGGTATCGTGGCCCAGCGCTTGGTGCGCAAGCTATGCCCGCACTGCCGCCAGCCGGTGCAGGCCGACGAGCTGGAACGCCGCCTGCTTGGCCTGCCGCTGGAAGGCCCCGGCGCCACCATCTACCGCGCCGGCGCCTGCGACCGGTGCGCCCACCAGGGCTACAAAGGGCGCATGGCAATCATGGAACTGCTGCGCATGAACGCCGAATTCGATGAACTGGTGGCGCGCCGCGCCCCGGCGCGCGAGCTGCGCAATGCCGCGCAGGCCGCCGGCATGCGCTCCCTGGTCGATGATGGCGCGCGGCGCGTGCTGGATGGCGCGACCACGCTGGACGAAGTGTCGCGCGTGGTGGACCTTACCGAAAGGCTAGCCTGATATGCCGCAATTCCTCTACCGCGCCATGGACGCGAGCGGCAGCATTGTGCCCGGCAATATGGACGCGCTCAATGTGCCCGACCTGGAGCTGCGGTTGCAGCGCATGGCGCTCGACCTGGTGGATTGCCGCGAGACCCGCGTGCGCCAACTGCGCATCAGCGGCCGTGCCGTCACCCGGCGCGACCTGATCAACTTCTGCTTCCACCTGGAGCAAATGAGTAGCGCGGGCGTGCCGATCCTGGACGGCCTGCGCGACCTGCGCGACAGCACCGACAGCCTGCGCCTGCGTGAGATCATCACCGACCTGGTGGAGAAGATCGAGGGCGGCTTGCAGCTATCCGGCGCGCTGGCTTTTTATCCCGAGGTGTTCGAGCGGGGTTTCACCAGCCTGGTGCGCGCCGGCGAGCAAAGCGGCAAGGTCAATGAGATCTTCCATGACCTTGCCGAGAGCCTGAAATGGCAGGACGAACTGGCGGCGCAGGCGCGCAAGGCCGTCACCTACCCGGCTTTCGTGCTGCTGATCGTGAGCGGCGTGGTGTTCTTCCTGATGATCTACCTGGTGCCGCAATTGACCGCTTTCATTCGCAATATGGGGCAGGAGCTTCCGCTGCATACGCGCGCCCTGATTGCCGTCTCCGACATCTTCATCCGCTACTGGTACCTGCTGCTGGCGGCGCCGATCCTCTTGTGGCAGGCCACGCGCTGGCAGTTGCGGCGCAGCGAACGTAGCGCCTTTGCCTTCGACCGCCTCAAGCTGCGGCTATTTCCCGTGCTGGAAAAGCTGGTCATGGCGCGCTTTGCCACCTATTTTGCGCTGATGTATTCGGCCGGCATTCCGGTGCTCGACTGCATCCGCCTGTCCGAAGGCATTGCCGGCAACCGGGTGGTGGCACTGGCCATGCGCCGGGCGCGCGAGCTGATTTCCGAAGGCCAGCCGATCGCGGCGGCCTTCAAACAGGTGGGCCTTTTTCCGCCGCTGGTGGTGCGTATGCTGCGGGTGGGTGAGTCCACCGGCGCGCTGGATGCCACGCTGCGCAATGTAGCCTACTTCTACAACCGCGAGGTGCGCGAACGCATCGAGCGCATGCAGGCCATGATCGAGCCGGCCATGACCGTGATCCTGGGTTTGCTGCTGGGCTGGATCATGCTTTCCGTGCTCGGCCCGATTTACGACACGATTAGTGCCATCAGGATCTAGCCATGACACGCAAACTCCTACTCCACCTGACGGGCGACCGATTGTGCTGCTGGACGCGGGAGCGCGGCCAGCTCGCCGCCGGCCCCTGCTTCGCGCCGGATGCGGCAGGCTTGCAAGGCTTTGCAGCGTGGCTGGAGGGCAGCCAGGATACGCCTGCCCTGTTGCTGGCGGACCTGGTGGAGGAGGATTTCCAGCGCCACCTGCTGCCCCACGTGCCGGGGCGGGCCGGCGTGGCCATGCGTGCGCGGCGCCTGGCCCAGGCCTGGCGCGAGACGCCGTTCCGCCGCGCCATTGTGCAGGAGCGCGACGAGGAGGGGCGGCGCGACGATATCGTGTTGTTTGCCGCGCTGACCAACCCGGCCATCCTGCAACCCTGGCTGGACGTGCTGGAGCAACAGCAGGTGCCGCTGGCGGCGCTCTATTCGCCTGCCTTGCTCAGCGCCGGCCTGCTGACCGACGACGACCGCAAGGTGCCACATCTGTTGCTGGTGACGGAGCATGCCGCCGGCATCCGGCAAACTTACTTCCATTGCGGCCAGCCGCGCTTTACACGCCTGGCGCAAGCCGGGGCCAGCGCGGAGCAGGAAGCCGAGCGTACGCGCCAGTTCCTGGCCAGCGGGCACATGCTGCAGCGCGATGCGGTGTTGCAGGTGCTGGCCTTGCAGCCCCTGGCGCGGATTGCTGCACGGCCCGCGCCGCCGGCCGTCCGCCATGCGCCCTTGCTGGACTGGCGCGTGGTGCCGCTACAGGAAGCTGCCGCGCGCCAGCGACTGGCTGCGGTGGACAGCGCCGATGAAGTTTTCCTCGGGCTGATGGCGCGCGCGGCACCCGATGGCGATTACCCCCTGGCCGGGCGCCAGCGCTTTTACGGTCTGTGGCGCACGCGCCGCGCCCTCTACGCCTCCAGCGCGGTGCTGGCGGCATGCTGCGTGGTGTGGAGTGCGGCAAACCTTGTGGGCTATGTCCTGGCGCGCAGCCAGACGGGGGAGCTGAAAAAGGAGGTGCACGGCTTTACCCTCGGCTACCAGGCCAGCATGTCAAGCATGCCGCCGGCGGTCGATAAGACGGGGAATATGAAGGCGGCGGTGCATATCGCCCAGATGGTGGCGCGCCAGGGGCCGTGGCCACAGGCCATGATGGCGAACCTGAGCGATGCGCTGGAGCGCTCGCCGCAAATCCGCCTGACCCAGCTCGATTGGCGCGCCAATGCGCCGGGGGCGGTGCCGGTGCTTGCCGGCAGCGCCATGCCGGGCATGGCGAGCAATCCGGCGCTGGTGGCGCCACCGTCGTCCATGTTGATCGGGATTCCCCGCGCGCCGTCGCAACAAGTGCGTTTGCAGGCGGAGGTGCTGGTGGGGCAGGACGACTATCGCGGCGTGCTGTTGAGCATGAACCGATTTGCCCAGGAGTTGGCGCGCACGCCGGGCATGCAGGTGGAAGTGGAGCAGTTGCCGTTCGATGTGCGGCCGAACGTGCGGCTGGTGGGCAAGGCCGGCGCGCCTGCGGGGCTGGGGGAACGGGCCAAGTTCACTTTGAACGTGAGGTGGTCGCCATGATATTGCTACGCGAGTTTGCCTTGCTCCGCAATGCGGTGCTGGTGTTTATGGCGACGCTGGTGGTTTCGCTGGCGGTGGTGTCGATGACGCATTGGCAGCTACGAATGGCGCGCTTTGCGGAGGCGGCGCAGGTATTGGAGCGCGATAGTGCGCGTGCGCGACTTGCGCATGCGGAGACGGAAAAGGAGGAGATTCGCCTCTACCAGCCCCAGTTTGTGGAGCTGCGGCGCAGGGGTTTGGTGGGGCCGGAGCGGCGCCTGGATTGGGTGGAGGCGATCCGCCAGATCCAGGAGCAGCGGCGCTTGCTGCCTTTGTCTTACGAGATTGAGGTGCAGCAGCCGTATCGGCTGGAGACTGCGCTGCCGACCGGGGACTATGCTTTGCTTGGCAGCCGGATGGTGCTGCATATGGATTTGCTGCATGAACTGGATTTGCTGAATTTTCTGGCGGACTTGCGGATGGCCGGGACGTTTGCGGTGCAGGACTGCAGTATTCGGCGCACTGCGGCGGCGACTGGGCTGAATGCGGATTGCACGCTGAATTGGTTGACGCTTACGCCGGCAGGGGCTGGGCGTGGGGCGGGGCCATGAGGGGCTATTTGCCAGCGTTGCTTCTGCTGCTGGCGGCGCAGGCTGGCGCGCAGAGCTTCGTCAGCATGGGGCGGCTGTTCACCACGCCCAGCGAGCGCGCGCAACTCGACGCGCAACGTAACCAGGCGCCTGCGGGATTCGGGACGACTGCGGCCACGGCGGCCGGGCTTGCGTCTGGGACGCCGGGCGGCGCCGCTGGGGCGGCAGGTGCGGGGGGCGCGGGTGCGGCATTGGGGCCGGGCGGCGCCGGGGCCGGGGTCGGGGCCGGGGTCGGGGTCGGGGCCGGAGTCGGGGCCGGGGCCGCTGGCGCGGAGGGTGCTGGCGGGGCGGTGGATGCGCGGGGGGATTTGCAGCTGGGCGGCATCGTCCGCCGCAGCGGGGGACGGGCCATGATGATTGTGAACGGGGAAGTGGTGCCGGTGCCGGCGGGAAGCGTGCAGCGTGGCGGGGTGCGGCTGGACGCGGACGGCCGTTCGATCCTTTTGAAGCCGGGCCAACGCTACGACCCGGCCACGGGGGAAATCCATGAAGCCGCGCGCTAGACAACAAGGCGCCGCCCTGCTGGCCATGCTGCTGGTGGCGCTCGTGGCGTTTGCTGCCGTATTGCTCTCGGCCTTCGGCAGCGTGAACCTCGAGCGCGCGCGCGAAGAACGGGCCATGGCGTTGCTGGCACAGGCCAACGAAGCCCTGGTCGGCTTCGCCGCCACGCACGGCCGCCTGCCACGGCCGGCCGACACGGCCAACGCGGCCAACCCAGCCAACGCGGCCAACGCGGCCGCTCCTGGCGAGGATGGCGGCGGGCGCGAGCGGCCAGTCGCCTGCGACAGTGAAGCCGACTGCACCGGCATCCTGCCCTGGCGCGACCTCGGGCTACCGGCGCATGATCACTGGGGCCGTGAACTGCGCTACAGCGTAACGCCCGCCTTCACCGCCGCCCCGCTAGCACGCACCGCGCTGGTCGCAACGAAGCGCGTCCTGTCGCGCGACGCCGACGGCATCCTGTTCTTCATTGCAGGCCAGGCCAGTTGCTCCCTGGCCGCGCAATGCGCCCCTGCAGTCATCTTCTCGCGCGGCGGCAGCGACGACCCGGCCAGCCAGGATCAGGCCGGCAACCTGGTTGCCTCGGTCTACTTCATGCAGCGCCCGCGCAGCAAGCGCCCGGACGCCCCCGGTGGCAGCTTCGACGACCTGCTGGCCACCGTTCCGCTGGACACGCTGTACCAACGCATGGCCACCGCCAGGACCCTGCCATGAGGACCAGCCAACACGCCTTCACCCTGGTGGAAATGGCAATCGTCCTCGCCATCGTCGGCCTGCTGCTGGGCGGCATGCTGGCGCCGCTGGCCGCACAAATGGAACAGCGCCGCAGCAGCGAGACCGCCCGCGCCATGGAGGAAGCGCGCGACGCGCTGGCCGGCTTCGCCGCCCGCAACGGCTACCTGCCCTGCCCCTCCATCTCCGCCGCCAACGGCATTGAAGACCGCGCCGGCACCCGCTGCGCCAACCAGCGCCGCTTCGGCTTCCTGCCCTGGGCCACGCTCGGCCTGCCCAAGCTGGACGCCTGGCAGCACCTCTACCTGTACAGCGTCACACCCGCCTTCAGCGACAGCGGCATGCCGTTCCGCCTCAACACCCCGCGCGACATCACCATCGCCAGCCGCGATGCCGCCGGCAGCCTGGTGCACGCCAGCGCCCAGAACGACATCCCCGCCGTCATCCTGTCGCAAGGCCGCAATGGCTACGGCGCCTTCAGCGAGGTCGGCGTGCAGGCGGCCGACATGGGCGCTGGTAATCTCGACGAAAAGGCCAACTTCAACACCGACGGTCGCATGTTCATCGCACGCGGCCAGGCCGACAACCCCAATGCCCCCGGCGGCGCCTACGACGACATCGTGCTATGGCTCTCGCCGAATATCCTGTTCAACCGCATGCTCGCCGCCCAACGGCTGCCGTGAAAGGAAACCATCATGCGACACCGTGGCTTTACCCTCGTTGAAATCGCCATCGTGCTGGTCATCATCGGCCTGTTGCTTGGAGGAGTACTGAAAGGCCAGGCCCTGATCGACAGCGCCAAGGTCAAAAGCATCATCCAGCAGGCCACCGCCCTGCAGGCCGCCGTCAACGCTTACCAGGATCGCTTCCGCGCCCTACCCGGCGACGACATCATGGCCACCACCCACGTCCCCGGCGCCGCTGGCAACGGCAACGGCGACGGTCAGGTCAGCGAATACCAGTTGGCGCCGCAGCACCTGGCGCTGGCGGGGTTGATCACCGGTTCCTACAACGGCAGCACGGACTTCATGACCAGCGCCCAGGGCGGCGCCGTGTATATCTACAACGACGTGGTTGGCGGCCGGGGCGGCAATGGGGTGCGCTTCGACAACCTGCCGGACACCTTCGCCGAGCAGATCGACGCCAAGCTGGATGATGGCAAACCCGATTCCGGCAACGTGCGGGCGACGGGGCCTTATACTAATAGCGGCACCATCATCACCCGACTGGCTATTTTCTTCTGACTATGACAGCAAACACCGAACGCCGCCGCGTCTTCCTGATGCGGCACGGCAGCGTCACCTACTTCGACCACGCCGGCAAACCCCACCTGCCGGAAAGCGTCCCCCTGAATGAAACCGGGCGCGCCCAGGCAGCAGCCGCCGGCCAGGCTTTCGCCGCCGACGGCATCCGGTTCGACCGCGTGATCGTCTCCGGCCTGCCGCGCACCGTGGAAACCGCCATGCGCGTGCTGGCCGAAACCGGGCAGCAGATCCAGCTCGAAACCTGGTCCGAACTGGAAGAAATCCGTGGCGGCAAGCTGGCCGGCATTCCGGACGACCAGGTGCGCGAAGCCTTCCTCGGCGCCTTCGCCGGCATGGTGCCGGAACAGCGCCGCTTCCTGGGTGGCGAATCGATCGGCGAATTGATGGACCGCACCCATCCCGCCATCGCCGCCCTGCTGGCCGACGATAGCTGGGACACTGTGCTGCTGGTGCTGCACGGCGGCGTCAATCGCGCCATCCTGTCGTATGCCCTGACCGGCGGCCAGCGCATCTTCCTCGGCAACCTGTCGCAGGCCGCCGGCTGCATCAACGCGCTCGATGTGGGCACGCAGCCACACGACTGGATCGTGCGCTTTTCGAACTACGCACCACCCGCGCCGCTGCACACGGCCACGCGTAGTACGACGATGGAACAGCTGTTCCTGGAATATTCAAAATCGCGCTTGCCTTCCCGTCTACAAAAATAGTACGATCGTTCGGAAGGAGGCAATATGTTCGAAGAATTCATGGGCACCAAGGAGGTCTCGGAACGCCACCGTTTCGACACCGCTGCGCTGGACGCATACCTGCGCCAGCACGTAGAAGGCTATCCCCAGGGGGAGCTGAAAGTCGAGCAGTTCAAGGGCGGGCAGTCCAACCCCACCTTCAAGTTGTCGGTCGGCGGCGCGCACTATGTGCTGCGCACCAAACCAGCACCAACGGCCAAGCTGCTGCCCTCCGCCCATGCCATCGAACGCGAGTTCCGCGTCATGGACGCCCTGCACAAGGCCGGCTTCCCGGCCGCGCGCCAGTACTGCCTGTGCATGGACGAAGCGGTGATCGGCCGCGCCTTCTACGTCATGCAGTTTGTCGAAGGCCGGGTGTTGTGGGACCAGTCCCTGCCCGGCATGACGCCCGCTGAACGCGGCGCCATCTACGACGAACTGAATCGCGTCATCGCCCAGTTGCACAGCATCGACTACAACGCCATCGGCCTGGGCGACTACGGCAAACCGGGCAATTACTTCCAGCGCCAGATTGAACGCTGGACCAAACAATACAAGGCCTCCGAGACTGAGACCATCGCCGAGATGGACAGCCTGCTCGCATGGCTGCCGGCCCACATC
This sequence comes from Massilia sp. SR12, assembly GCA_046523935.1. GTDB lineage: Bacteria > Pseudomonadota > Gammaproteobacteria > Burkholderiales > Burkholderiaceae_D > Rugamonas. The sequence goes on from CP159586.1 coordinate 1,497,549, forward strand.
CCGCCCGGCGAAGACACTGCCATCGTGCACGGCGACTACCGCCTGGACAATATGATCTTCCACCCGACCGAGCCGCGCATCCTGGCGGTGCTGGACTGGGAGCTCTCGACCCTGGGCCATCCTTTCGCCGACTTCAGCTACCACTGTATGAGCTGGCACATCGCACCCGGCCAGTTCCGCGGCATCGCAGGCCTGGACCTGGAAGCCCTCGGCATCCCGAGCCAGCGCGCCTACATCGCACGCTACGCCGAACGCACCGGCAAGAGCATCCGCCTGGAAGACTTCAACTTCTACCTCGCCTTCAATATGTTCCGCCTGGCCAGCATCATGCAGGGCATCATGAAGCGCTACGTGGACGGCACCGCATCGAGTGCGCAGGCGCTGGAGTCGGGCAAGCTGGCGCGCCCGATGGCGGCCATGGGCTGGGCTTACGCCCAAGGTAAAGCAATCGAATAAAAGGAACGGCATGGACTTCGACTACTCCCCGCGCACCAAGGAATTGCAGGCGCGCCTGCTGGCCTTCATGGACCAGCACATTTACCCGAACGAGAAAGCCTTCCATGAGGAGGTGGACCGCAACGGGCGAGAACAAGGCAACCGCTGGATTCCCACCGCGCTGATTGAGCGCCTCAAGCCGCTGGCGCGCGAACAAGGCCTGTGGAACCTGTTCCTGCCGCGCTCCAGCCGCGCGCCGGAAGGTTTGTCCAACCTCGATTACGCGCCCCTGTGCGAAATCATGGGCCGCGTGCCGTGGGCCTCGGAAGTATTCAACTGCTCGGCGCCCGACACCGGCAATATGGAAACGCTGGAGCGCTACGGCAACGAGGAACACAAACAGCGCTGGCTGGAACCGCTGCTGCGCGGCGAAATCCGCTCCGCCTTCGCCATGACCGAACCGGCGGTGGCATCGTCCGACGCCACCAATATCGAAACGCGCATCGAGCGCGATGGCGACCACTACGTGATCAACGGCCGCAAATGGTGGATCTCGGGCGCCGGCGACCCGCGCTGCCAGGTCTATATCACCATGGGCAAGACCGATTTCGACGCGCCGCGCCATGTGCAGCAGTCGATGATCCTGGTGCCGGCCGACGCGCCTGGCCTGACGGTGCTGCGCCCATTGCCGGTATTCGGCTACGACGACGCGCCGCACGGTCACTGTGAAATGCTGTTCGAGAACGTGCGCGTGCCCGCCTCCAACATCCTGCTGGGCGAAGGACGCGGCTTTGAAATCGCGCAGGGCCGGCTGGGGCCGGGCCGCATCCACCACTGCATGCGCGCCATCGGCGTGGCCGAACGCGCGCTGGAATTGATGGTCCAGCGCCTGACCACGCGCGTGGCCTTCGGCAAACGCCTGGCCGACCAGGGCGTGTGGCGCGAGCGTATCGCCGAATCGCGCATCAAGATCGATACAGCGCGCCTGCTCACGCTGAAGGCAGCCTATATGATGGACACGGTGGGCAACAAGGTGGCGCAGTCGGAAATCGCCATGATCAAGGTGCTGGCGCCGAACGTGGCGCAGCAGGTGCTGGACTGGGCGATCCAGGCGCATGGCGCGGCTGGCGTGTCCGACGAATTCCCACTGGCCTACCAGTGGGCCGGCAACCGCACCCTGCGCCTGGCGGACGGGCCGGATGAAGTGCACCGCAATGCCATCGCCAAGCTGGAGATTGCGCGCTTCTCGTCTTAGACAAGCTGCGATATCATCATCCTGCAGACTCTTTCGCTGAAAGGAAGTGCCGTGCAGGATGATTCCAGCAAGCCTTTGCCGCCGTTACGGTCGCAGCTCACGCTGTTGGCCATCGCCTGCGCTGGCCCTTTGTTGCTTGCCCTGGTGCTTGTGCTGCTGTATTTCCAGCAACACGACCAGGGTCGTGGCGAACTGGAGACCCAGCGTGTGGCGCGCGGTGCGGCCGCCGTGGTGGACCGCCAGTTGCAAGCAGCAGAAGGCATTGCCCAGGCGCTGGCCGCAAATACCGCACTGGCCGGCACACGCGGCCTTCCGCTACCCGCCGAACATCACCTGGTCCTCACCGAAAACGGCGTACCCAGCCTGCTGGCCGGTAGCGCCATGCCGCTCGACCGCGCCGCCAATGCCGCCCGCATCCGGATTCCGCCCGCCGGCCGTTCCGCCATCAGCCTGTTACCCGCCAACGGCAAAGAGCCGGCTCGTCTCGCGCTCGATGTGCCGCTGGGACGCGGCGCTAAATCCCACTCCGTGTTGAGTGTGCTGCTGCCGCCCGGGGTGCTGGACCGCGTCATCGAAGAAATGCGCCTGCCATCCGGCAGCGCGATCGCCGTGCTCGCGCCGGACGGCCGCGTGGTCGCGCGCAGCGGCGACGATGGCCGCGCCAACGGCAAGCCCGCCAGCGAAGCCCTGCGCGGGCTTGCCACACAGGCCGGCTACCTGCGCGGCGCCGACAGCCCGTGGAGTATCACGGTAGCAGGTCCGGCGCCAGACGCCCTGGGCATCCTGGGCGGCCCCTTCCTGGCGCTGGCGGCCCTGCTCCTGGCGCTGGTACTGGGCGGCTTGGGCGCGGCCACCCTGGCGGCGCGCCGCATTGCCGCCTCCATCGACGCCCTGCAACAGCCGGCCCAGGCCCTGGCCGACAGCATGCCGGTGCAGGCGCCGCGCGTCGCCTTCCGCGAGGCCCAGCAGTTGGGCGACACCCTGCTCCAGCTGGAACGCAATATGACGCGCCACCGGCAGGATCTGGAACAACTGGTGGAGGAGCGCACGGCGCAACTGGAAAACTCCAACGCCCTGCTGGAAACCATTTACGCCACGGCGCCGGTCGGCCTGAGCTTCGTCGACACGCGCCTGCGCATCCTCATGATCAACGACTACCTGGCCGCCCTGAACGGCATGCCGGTCAACGAGCATATCGGGCGCCGCTTCGATGAAGTGATCAACGACCGCAATATCGTGGCCCAGGTCAACCAGGCCTATCGCCGCGTGCTGGCCACCGGCGAGGCGGTGCCGGCGGCGGAGCTGACCGGCAATTCGTCGGCGCGCCCGGGCCGCACCAGCCACTTCATCGCTGGCTATTACCCGGTCTACGGCGCCGACGGCAGCATGGTCGGCATCACCGCCATGCTGATGGATATCAGCCAGCAGAAGGATGCCGAGGCGGCCCTGCGCCGTTCCAAAGCGCTGATGAAATCCGTGTTGGAGAACATGCCCGCCATGGTCTTCGTCAAGGACGCGCAGCAACTGCGCTTTGAATTGCTGAACCGCCAGGGTGAACTGCTGCTGGGGCGCCCGCGCGAGGATTTGCTAGGCAAGAGCGACCGCGATCTGTTCCCGCCCGAACAGGCCAATGCCTTCCAGGAGGCGGACCGGCAGGTGCTGGCCTCCGGGCAGGTGCTGGAAGTGGGCGAGGAAACCCTGCGCAGCGCCGGCGGCGAAGTGCACTACCTGATGACGCGCAAGGTCGCCCTGCGCGACGAGCAAGGCGTGGCGACCCACCTGCTCGGCATCTCGCTCGATATCACCGACCGCAAACGGGCCGACGAAGCGCTGCAGAAAACCTCCCTCAGCCTGGCGCGCAGCACCAGCTTCCTGCACACGGTGACGGAGAACCTGCCCGGCATCGTGGCGTATTGGGACGCCGGGCTGCGCTGCCACTACGCCAACCACTTCTTCCTGGACTGGTTCGGCAAGACGCTGGAGGAGACCATGGCCGAACCGATCGACCGCGTGCTGCCGGCCAAACTACTGGGCGAGATACGCCCGCATATCGACGCCGTTCTCAATGGCAGCCCGCAGCACTTCCTGCGCGAACTGGAACTGGCCTCCGGCGAACTGCGCTACGTCTGGATCAACCTGATCCCGGACCGCGACGCGAGCACGTCGGTGCGCGGCTTCTATGCGCTCGGCTCGGACGTCTCGGACCTGAAACGCAGCGAATTGAAATTGCAGGAACTGAACGAACAACTGGTGCGCGCGCGCGACCGGGCCGAAGCGGCCAGCCGCGCCAAGAGCGAATTCGTGGCCAATATGAGCCACGAGATCCGCACCCCGATGAACGCCATCACCGGCCTGGCGCGCCTGCTGGAAGAAGCCCCGCTGGAACGGCGCGAACGCAGCTACGTGAGCAAGATCCAGCTGGCCACGCAAAACCTGCTCGGGGTGGTGAACGACGTGCTCGACTTCTCCAAGATCGAGGCCGGCCAACTGCAACTGGAACAGGCACCCTTCAACCTGGAGCAAATGCTGGCCGAGACCGCCGTGCTGATCGCCAACAGCGCCTGGGACAAGAACGTGGAGCCGGTATTCGACATTGCCGCCTCGCTGCCGGCGGAAGTGGTGGGCGACGCCAAGCGCCTGCAGCAAGTGCTGCTCAACCTCCTGAGCAACGCCATCAAGTTCACCGAACGCGGCGAAGTGGTGCTGGGCGTGCGCGCCGCTCAAAGCAGCGCCGGTTCGCTGGCGCTCGAATTCACCGTGCGCGACACCGGCATCGGCATCACGCCGGAGCAGCAAACACATATGTTCGACGCCTTCTCCCAGGGCGACACCAGCACCAGCCGGCGCTATGGCGGCACCGGCCTGGGACTGGCCATCGCGCGCCGCCTGTCCGACCTGATGGGCGGCGTGATCAGCGTCGAGAGCGCGGTCGGCAAGGGCTCGACCTTCCGCTTCATCTGCCCGCTGCAGCACAGCGCCGAGGCCGGGCCGCCCGAGCTGGCGCCCGTGCTGCGCGGCCGCAATGTACTGGTGGTGGAAGACAATGCCAGCGCGCGCCAGGCGCTGGTGCGCGCCGTCCAGGCCATGGACTGGACGGTGAGCTGCGCCATCAACGCCGTCGAAGGATTGGCCATGCTGCACGAGCACCAGGGTAGCGCCAAGCCCTTCGACCTGCTGGTAGTGGACAGCGCAATGCCGGGCACCGATGGTATCGCCATGCTCGTGCAGGCGCGCACCGAGCGCGACGCCGCCTTGCCGAATGTGGTGATGATGGCATCCGAACGCGCCAGCGACGACCTGCTGCCGCTGGCCGACAGCCTGCAGATCGACGCCGTGCTGTCCAAACCCTTCACCCCGGCCAGCTTGCGTGAAGCGGCGCTGGCCGCCCTGACCGGCGCCAACCAGCCGACCCACCCGCCCAGCCACGCGCCCTTGTCGGGCCGCCTGGCCGGCATGCGCGTGCTGCTGGTGGAAGACAATGAAATCAACCAGGAAATGGCGCGCTACATCCTGCTCCATTGCGGCGCCCTGGTGGAAGTGGCGTCCAACGGCGAAATCGCGCTCGACCTGCTGCGCGACGACCCGCAGCGCTTCGACGCCGTGCTGATGGACCTGCAGATGCCGGTGATGGACGGCTTCCGCGCCACGCAAGCCATCCGCGCCATGGGGCTGCGCACCTTGCCCATCATCGCCATGACGGCCAACGCCATGCCGGAGGACCGCGTGCGCGCCATCGAAGCCGGGGTCGATGCCCACGTCGCCAAGCCGATCGATGTCGACGAGATGATCGCCACCCTGACCCGGCTCGCGCCGCTGCATCCGGAACTGGCCGCCGCGCCGCAGGTGGCGCATCGCGACGGCCGCCCGGCTTGCGTGCCGGGCATCGACCTGGACGCCGCATTGCGCCGGGTGGCCGGCAACTACGCCGCTTTCGCCAGTCTGTTGAAACGCTTCGAGAACTCGCAAGGCGACGCCGTGCGCGAGGTGCGTGAATGCCTGGCGCAGGACAAGCGCTACGCCGCCGCCCAGGTGCTGCACCGCCTGAAAGGCGTGGCCGCCAACCTGGGCGCCGACGACGTGGCGCGCCTGAGCGCCCAGGCCGAGAGCGCCGTGGCGGAAGGCCAGGACAGCTCGGCAGCGGCCCTGCTGCTCGCGCTGGAACAGGCGCTGGCCGTGGTCACCACGGCGGCACGCGAACTGCCCTTGCCAGTGCAGGCCCCGGCCGACAGCATGCCGCCAGGCGCCCTGCCGCGCGCACTGGGCGACTTGCTTACATTGTTAAAAAATAGCAATATGAAGGCATTGTCGGCCTTCAAGGTCCTGGGGCCCAGCCTGGAGCAGCGCTGCCCCGACCTGCTGCCCGGCCTGGCGCACGCTATCGAAACGCTGGACTTTGGGAATGCGGAGAAAATGGTGCAGGAGATGCTGAAACGGAAGGAAGTGGCATGAGCTGGACCGACCAGGCCCACAACGGACGCCTGCTGATCGTTGACGATGCGATGGAGAATATCCAGATCCTCAACCATGTGCTGGGCGAAGAGCACGAGGTGCTGTTCGCCCTGAACGGTGAAAAGGCGCTGGAACTGGCGCGCGAGCACCGGCCCGACCTGATCCTGCTGGACGCGGTCATGCCCGGCATGGATGGTTACGAGGTCTGCGCCGCGCTGCACGCCGCCGCCGAGCTGCGCGACATTCCCATCATTTTCGTCACCGCCCTCACCACACCGGAAGATGAAACCCGCGCGCTGGAATCGGGCGCGGTGGATTTCATTACAAAACCTTTCAATGTGGCCGTGGTGCGGGCGCGCGTGCGCACCCACCTGACCCTGAAGCGGCAGTCCGATGCCATGCGCGAACTGACCCTGACCGATGCCCTGACCGGCGTCGCCAACCGCCGCTGCTTCAACGATGCGATCGACAATGAATGGCGGCGCTGCGGGCGCGGGCACAGCCAGCTCTCGGTCATCATGATCGATATCGACCACTTCAAGCTGTACAACGACGCCTATGGTCACCAGGCCGGCGACGACTGCCTGAAGCAGGTGGCCGACGCCATGCTGCAGTGCGCCGGCCGCCAACCCGACCTGGTGGCGCGCTACGGCGGCGAGGAATTCGTCGTGCTATTGCCGCAAGTCGGCGAAGAAGGCGCGGAAACTGTCGCCCAGCGCATTCTGGAAAGTGTGGCCGCGCTGGCCATCCCGCACCGCATGTCTACGGTCAGCGATGCGGTCAGCGTGAGCCTGGGCGTAGCCACCGTCATACCTGGCGAAAGCGGCGATGCCAACCAGCTTGTGCGTAGCGCCGACCAAGCCCTGTACGAGGCCAAGGCCGGCGGCCGCAGGCGCTACTGCGTGGCCCGGCAGCCGGGCTGAGCCCGCTTCAGGTGTAGCGGCGCATCAGGAATTCCGCCACGCAGGCCGGCTTGCTGCCGCCTTCGCACTCCACCGTCACTTCCCACAACAGTTGGTGGCCGCCCGCCACCGGCTCGATACTGCGCAACACCACCCGTCCGCGCACGCGGCTGCCCACCGGCACGGGCGCCGGGAAACGCACCTTGTCCAGGCCATAATTCAGGCCCATGCGCATGTCTTCCATATACACCGCGTCCTGCAGCAAGCCTGGCAGCAGGGACAAGGTCAGGAAGCCGTGCGCCACCGTGCCGCCGAAAGGCGACTCGGCCTTCGCGCGCGCCGGATCGGTGTGGATCCATTGCTCGTCATTCGTCGCAGCGCCGAAGGTGTTGACGCGCTCCTGGGTAATATCGACCCAGTTCGAGACACCGACTTCCTGGCCGACCAGGGCTTCCAGCTCGGCGATATTCCGTACCAGACGGGGTTTCAGTTGCATGCCAGTTCCTTGAAATGTTCTCTTCAGAAAAATAGCACGTCCGTCCACAAAAAGAAACGCCGCAGATGGCCTATCCGCGGCGGAAACAAGGGGTAGTACTGAATTGTGCTCAACAGCTACGCTGTCGGGCCGGCGTAGGCCGACTCTTTCATGTTATCAATTTTTTGCTACTCAGCACCCAAAAATCGCGTTTCGTCGCATTTCGGGCGCATTGGCGGGACAGTGCAACTACGATGGTCGCATTCCAACCTGCATGTATAACAAGGACACCACCATGCGCGCCAAACCCCTCCTCCTCGCCGCTTTGATCTCTGCCAGCCTGGCCGGCTGCGTTGTCGTGGTCAGCGACCACAACGACTACATCAAGGGCAACGGCACCGCTGCCACCGAAAGCCGCACCATCGCCAGCGCCACCGCGCTGCGCATCGAGAACCGCTACGGTGTGACGATGGATGTGGAAGTGAAAGTGGGCGGCGCCCCGTCGCTGGTGATCGAGGGCGACGCCAACCTGGTGCCGCTGGTGCGGACCGAAGTGCAAGGCGACACCCTGCGCGTGTACACCGAAGAGCGCCTGCGCAGCAGCCAGCGCATCCGCGTGCGCTACACCGCCCCGCGCCTGACCGACCTGGAAGCCTCAGGCTCCGTCAACACCGACGTGCAAGGCCTGGCCGGCGGTCCGCTGCAAGTGTTGCACAACGGCTCCGGCCGACTCGAAATGCGCGGCCAGGTGGATCGTCTGGACATCCGCCACTCCGGCTCCGGCCAGCTCTACGCCGACGGTCTGGAAAGCCGCAGCGCCAAGGTGAACATGTCCGGCTCGGGCCGCGTGAATATCGGCTCGGTGCGCGGCGACGCCCTGAGCGTCAGCGCCACCGGTTCCGGCGGCTTCTACGCACGCGGCATTGTGCGCATGCTGGACGTCCAGCTGACCGGTTCCGGCAGCGCCCAGCTAAGCGACCTGCGCAGCGACGAAGCCAACATCACCAGCAACGGCTCCGGCGCCGTGCACGCCTGGGTGCAGCACAAAGTAGAAGCCCGCGCCAACGGCTCCGGCCGCATCGACGTCAGCGGCAACCCCGCCCAGCGCAACATCTTCGGCCGCAACACCACCATCCAATAATGTCCGAATTGGGGTCAGGAAGAAAGGTGGACATTTTGGGAAATGTCCACCTTTCTTCCTGACCCCAAAACGGACATTTAGTCGATAGTGAGGGGGAGGTCGCGGCCGGCTTGGGCGGTGTTGCCGGCGAAGTCGGCGGCGTGGATGCGCAGGGTGTAGTCGCCGGGCGGGAGGTCGCTGACCTTCCATTTTCCGGGCGTTGCTTCGCCTTGCGCCAGCTTGCTGTGCAGGGCGTAGGTGAAGCGGGTGGCTTTGCTGCCGTAGACGGTGATGCCGCTGTCTGCGGAGTAGACGACTTTGACGGCTTCGCGCTGCTTGGGCAACTGGTCGTAGGTTTGCGTGATGCGAACCTGTTCGTAGCCGGGTAGCGGGCGGCCGTCCGCTTGCAGTAGCTGGTAGCCAAGTTTGTACAGGCCCAGGCGGCGCCGCGCCAGGTTGCCGTCCATTTGGTCGAAGGCGTCCACCACCACATTCACTTCGCCCAGCGCGCGCGGGATATGCAGGCGCTGGCCCTTCTTTGCTGGCAGGCGTTTGTCTGCCTGGTCGTAAATGGCGATGCCCTGGATGTGCGGGTGGATCGTGTCCTGCAGGCCGGGGAACGGCAGCGCGAGCGGGTTGACCACGCGGCCGCGATCGTACAAGTCGAGGTGGACGTGGGCCATCTGGTTCACCACGCCAAGCTGGTCGCCTACTTCAAATCGCGTGCCACGGCGCACACGCACGCGGTCCGTCTTGCCTTTGTCGTCCAGCAGCAGCTGGAAGCGTTGGTCGAGCGCGTTGTTCTTGCGGTCGCGGCCGACTTTCATGTGGATGTAGCTGGTGGTGCCGAGGTTGATGCCTTCGGAGACGCTGCCATACGCCCAGTTGGGCAGCGGGTCGCTGACCTTGGCCTTTTCCACCACGTGGACCGAGCTGCCAACGTCGGCTTGCACGTCGAGGCCGGCGTGGAAGTGGTGGCGGCTGTCGCCGTCGTAGCTTCCGCGCACCTCGCCCATCAAGCCGACCACTTCGTGCGGCTGGTTCTGCGGCAGCACTGGCCAGGGCATCGGCCCCTTGTGGCGCTGGGCCATCAAGCTGGGACCTGCCGGCGTCGGGGCGGCCGCTGGGGCGGCACCCGAGGCGGGCGGCACTGCGGCGGCAGCGTTGGAGGCTCCCGGCGCGGACGCCACAACGCTCGCACTGGCGGCGGGACCACTGGCGGCGGGTGCGATGCGGTGCAGGCGCTGGGCTGGCGCGTCGGTCACCAGCAGGCTGCCGTCTTTGGCCAGTGCCAGGCTGCGCGGACCGTAGACCTGCATGCTGCCGTCGATGCCGGTGGACGGGTCGACCGGACGCGCCACATCGGGCAGCGGCGCCACCACGCCATCCGGCGCCAGTTGCAATATGCGCCCACGCGCATGGGCGGCGATGTAGACGAAGCCGTCATGCGTGACCGCCAGCGCCATCGGGCGCCGCAGCAAGGGCTCCTTCTCCAACTCCGGCGCCACGGCAAGCGTCACCACCGAGCCGTCGGCACCGATGCGGCGCACCGCGTCATTGCGTGTGTCAGCGACATACACGCCATCCTTGCCGACGGCGATGCCGCACGGCGTATCGAATTGCGCCACATCCCAGGTGCCGTCGGTAAAACCCGGGCGGCCGGTGCCGGCCAGTGTGGTGACCGAGCCATCGGGCGCGATGCGGCGAATGCGGTCGTTATAGGTGTCGGCCACATACACCATGCCATCCGTATCGACCGCCACGCCGACGGGGCCGTTAAACTGGGCTTGGGCGCCCTGCCCGTCCATGAAGCCGGCCACGCCGCTTCCGGCCACTGTAGTTACGCTACCATCGGGCGCAAGCTTGCGGATTACGTGGTTGCCGGTGTCGGCGATATACAGATTACCCTTGCCGTCCAGCGCAACGCCGGACGGCGTATTGAACGACGCCGCAGCGCCCACGCCATCGCGATAACCCTCGGCCGCGCCAGCCAGCAGGCGCAGACTGCCATCCGGCGCCAGCACGGAAATCGTATTGCTTTCCCCGCCCTGGGAAAAATAGATATTCCCCTTGCCATCCACCGCGATGCCGTAGGGGTCGACCAATCCGGCCTCCACTAACGTTTCCAGCCGCGCCGGCCAGGCCCGCTCGGTCGGCGCCGGGCCGCGCTTGACCACGGCTGGCAGGCGCGACGCCGCGCCCTGCTCGCCAGGAGAAAAATAGAAATAGCCGCCAGCGCCGGCAATCGCCAGCACCGCCGCCGCAACGGTAGTCAGTTTGAGAGAGGTATGCACGGACAGGATTCTAACCGCTGGCGCGCAAAAAAAAACCCGCTCGGTAAGGAGCGGGCTGAATCTATTTCCTTGGAGGAGAATAGAGGAGACAGGCGTAGTATGCTGCAGCGCGGTATATCCGTCTACTTTATTGTAGGAATACTAGATATAACCGCCAGCAATATCACTTGTCCGCTACATAGGGCAGCACGCGGCTGGCCAGGCGCGTATCGGTGCGCAGGATGCTCACCTCGTCCGCCAGGATATGCACCGCCTCGTTCAGCAGCACGTCCTTGGCATTCTTGGCCGCCTTTTCGGCATCCAGTTCCGCCGCTAGCGTGCGTTCGTCCGCCTGCAAGCCGTCGTCGGTGCGGATCGCGCCGCGCACCTGGTTGGCCTGGCGCTGCGCCGCGCGCGGGTTGGCCGGCTTGGCCGCAATCGCCTTGTTCAAGGCTTCTTTCGGATCCGGCAGCAGGATCGGATCATCCGGCGACGGGCCGGCAGCCAGGCGCGCCTCGCGGATGCGGGCACGCGCTTCCTGCTGGTCGCGCTCCTTGCGGCGCACGGTTTCGTTCAGCGACACCATATTGTCCTTGCGCTGCTTCTTCACGTAGGCGATGTCATCCAGCAGGTACTGGTAGTCCTTGTCCTTGGCCACGCGCGCCTCGTGCTTCTTATCCAGCACGCCGACCAGTTCCTTCAGGTCGCCCGCCGGGATATAGATGGCCGGCTTGATCTGGGTGTACGGCAGCGCGTTGTCGTAGCTCGACTCGCCAAAGCTCTCGGCATCGCTGGTGGAGGCCAGCTTGATGTCCGGCGTCACGCCGCGCAACTGGGTGGTGCCGCCGTTGATGCGGAAGAACTGGGCAATGGTCATCTTCAGTTCGCCGTAGCGCAGCTTGCTGCTCAGGCCCGAACGCTCCGGATTCACAAGCGTCTGCACGGTGCCCTTGCCGAAGCTGGCCTCGCCGATCACCAGGCCGCGACCGTAATCCTGCAGCGCCGCCGCAAAGATTTCGGACGCAGAAGCCGAACTGCGGTTGATCAGCACGCCCACCGGGCCGTCCCATACCAGACCCGGCACGCCGTCCGATTCCACTTCCACATGGCCGGAAGCAGCGCGTTGCTGCACCACCGGACCACGGTCGATGAACAGGCCGGTCAGCTCCACCGCCTCGGTCAGCGAACCGCCACCGTTGTTGCGCAGGTCAATCAGGACGTTGTCCACCTTGTCCTTCTTCAGTTCCTGCAGCAGGCGCGCTACGTCGCGCGTCGCGCTCTTGTAGTCCTTGTCGCCCTTGCGGCGCGCATCCCAGTCCTGGTAGAAGGTTGGCAGCGAAATCACGCCGATCCGGCGCTTCACCGCGCCCTCCTTCACTTCCATGATGGTTTTCTTGGCCGACTGTTCTTCCATGCTGATTTTCTTGCGCACCAGCGAAACCACGAACGGCTTGGAATCCACACCGGCTTCACCGGACAGTACCTGCAGCTTCACGGTGGAGTCTTTCGGGCCGCGAATCAGCTGCACCACGTCGTCGATGCGCCAGCCCAGCAGGTCGGTGAACTTGTCGCCATCGGCTTGCGCCACGCCGATAATGCGGTCGCCCACTTTCAGCTTGTTGGACAAGCCAGCCGGGCTGCCCGGCACGATTTCGCGGATCACCGTGTATTCATCGCGGTTCTGCAGCACTGCGCCAATGCCCTCCAGCGACAGGCGCATGGCGATGTCGAAGTTCTCGGCGGCGCGCGGGCCCAGGTAGTTGGTGTGCGGCTCGATCGACATGGCGTATGCATTCATGAAGATCTGGAACACGTCTTCACTATTCAGCTTGCGCGAACGGGCCAGGTAGTTTTCGTAACGCTTATCCAGCGTTTCGCGGATCGCCTTGTCTTCCTTGCCGGCCAGCTTCAGGCGCAGCCAGTCATTCTTGACGCGCTTGCGCCACAGGTCCTTCACTTCCGCTTCGTTCTTCGGCCAGTCAGCTTTTTCGCGGTCCAGGGTAAAGCCCTCGTCCGAGGAAAAATCGAACTTGCCCTTCAACAGTTCACGCGCATAGGCAAAGCGCTCGTTGAAACGCTGCTGGTACAGGTTATAGATCGCGAATGGCGCCTGCAGGTTCTCGCCGCTGATCGCGTCGTCCATGCGGGTCTTCTCTTTATCGAAGAAGTCCACATCGGCCTGGGTGAAGAACAGCTTTTCGCCGTCCAGCGATTTGAAATAGCGGTCGAAGATCTTCTCCGACATCGCGTCGTCCAACGGCATCGCCTTGTAGTGGTAGCGCGACAGCATGTGGCTGGCCCAAAGGGCGGCCTGGGTTTGCTGCGCAGCAGGCTTGACTGGGACGTCTGCTGCCTTATCCGCCTGGGCGGCACTCGCGAATGCGGTGACCAGTGCCAGGGACATGGTGGCCAACAGGGTGTGCTTCTTCATCGGCTTGCTCCGAACGTAGGGTGATTCTTAAAGAATAGTGCTAAACCCATTCTACAGGATAGGACAACCTTCTGGAGAGGGGGTAGGAGCGAGTGTGCTGCCCCTGACTTAAGCCAGCCTGAAGCGTGTTCAAAGCTGCAAGATTTACGCTAAGTCATTGAATACATAGAGAAATATATTTTAGGGGACTTGAGTTTCCATTAGGAAATGAGGTATGATGACCGACTCCCCTAACAAAAACAGCCCCCAACCATGTCCACTCCCACGCCCCCTACGCGTCATTGGAGTGTCGGCGCCAAGATTGCCGCCTTCACTTTCGTCCTCGTCAGCACCCTGCTTGCCCTGCTGATCGCCTTCATCAACTGGAACAGCACCGCCATGCTGGAACAGCGCGCACGCGACCAGGTCGCGTCGGACCTGAACGGCGTGTCTAACATGCTGGACGTATTCAATGACGCCATGGTGAACGATGCCGCCAACTACGCGCGCCAGTTCGCGCACCACGTTCCCGGCCCGTTCGCATTGGACGGCGGCCAGCTGACAGCCGCTGGCAAGGTTGTAAACAATGACTTCGCCATCCCGGACGGTTTCACCACCCAGACCGGCGCCATCGCCACCATTTTCGCCGTTGAAGGCGAGGAGTTCGTGCGCGTGACCACGTCGGTAAAGAAAGAAAACGGCGAGCGCGCCATCGGCACCAAACTCGATCACGCCAACCCAAGCTATGCCAAGCTGCGCGCCGGGCAAACCTACACCGGCCTGGCGCAACTGTTCGGCAAGCCTTACATCACCCAGTACGACCCGGTGAAGGATGCCACCGGCAAGGTTGTCGGCGCGCTGTTCATCGGCATCGACATCAGCAAGAACATCGCTTCGCTGAAAGAGAAGATCAAAGGCATCCGCATCGGCGAAAGCGGCTATGTGTATGTGCTCAATGCGGCGCCGGGCAAAGACCTGGGCAACCTGCTGGTCCACCCGGAGAAGGAAGGCGCGTCCATGCTGGATGCGAAGGACAGCAACGGCAAGACCTTCATCCGCGAAATGCTGGAACAGAAGAACGGCGAAATCCGCTATATGTGGGCGGACGAAGGCAGCAAGGAATCGCCGCGCGAAAAGTTGCTGGTGTTCCGTCATTTCGAGGACTGGAAATGGGTCGTTGCTGGCGGCACCTATGTGCATGAGATCACGCGCGACGCCGTCAACGCCCGCAACCGCTACGCCCTGTGCGGCGCCGTGGCCCTGATCGCGTTTGCGGCCAGCCTGTTGCTGCTGGTGCGCGTGATCGTGACGCGCCCCCTGGCCACGGTGCAGGAAGCGGCCGGCCGCATCGCCGGCGGCGACCTGACCGTGAACCTGCAAGTGAATAGCGGCGACGAAATCGGCAAGGTGCTGGGCGCCATGAATGGCATCAGCCAACGCCTGGCCGGCGTGGTGGGCGGTGTGCGCGAAGGCGCCGACCAGATCGCCACGGCTTCCTCCGAAATCGCGGCCGGCAACCAGGACCTGTCGGCACGCACCGAACAGCAAGCCTCCAGCCTGGAAGAGACGGCAGCCTCGATGGAGGAACTGACCTCCACCGTGCGCCAGAATGCCGACAACGCGCGCCAGGCCAATACGCTGGCGCGCGACGCCTCTGAAATCGCCGCCCGCGGCGGTTCCCAGGTGGCGCAGGTGGTGGAGAAGATGGGCGCCATCAACGACGCTTCGCGCAAGATTGAGGACATCATCAGCGTGATCGACGGTATCGCCTTCCAGACCAATATCCTGGCGCTGAACGCGGCGGTCGAAGCGGCACGTGCCGGTGAACAGGGTCGCGGCTTCGCCGTGGTGGCCACCGAGGTGCGCAACCTGGCCCAGCGCAGCGCCGCCGCCGCGCAGGAGATCAAAGGCCTGATCGCCAACTCAACCGGCGAAGTGGAAGCCGGCGCCAAGCTGGTCGAGCAAGCCGGTGCGACCATGGAGGAAGTGGTGCACAGCGTGCGCCGCGTGACCGACATCATCGGCGAGATCACCTCCGCCAGCGAAGAACAACGTGCCGGCATCGACCAGGTGAACCAGGCGATCGGACAGATGGACCAGGTGACGCAGCAGAACGCCGCGCTGGTGGAAGAAGCGGCAGCCGCATCGGCCGCCATGCAGGATCAGGCCGAGGCGCTGGTGCGCGAAGTGCGCACCTTCAAATTGCCGGCCAGCGCCACGCAGGCATCCAGCCGTGCGTCCAGCCGTACCACGCTGCTCCTGCAATAAGCAGCAAAGGCCAGGAACGCAGGGCCAGCTTCCAATCCGCCGCCGACGGCCAGCAGGCCAGGAATTGCGGCGCGATCAGGAAGGCCAGGCCCGCGTCCAGCGGCGTGAAATGCCAGCCGGGGCGCGTGCGCAGCACGGCAATCCACCAGGGTAGAAGCACCAAAGCCAGCGGCGCCAGCGCGGTTGGCGCCGCGTTGTACCAGCGCGCGTTGGCCAGTTTGACCTCGCCCAGCGTCCAGCCCTGGGCCGCGCGGCGCGGGATAATGGAGAGCGACGCCGGCCGCGCCAGCGTGACCAGGCCGACCATGAAATGCGCCAGCTCGTGGCACAGCGTACCCGGCAGGCGTAACAGCAGGAAGATGCTGTAGCGCTGCGACAGCACCCAAATCACCGCCGCCAATGCCAGCGACGGCGCCAGATAGATGGCCTTATCCAATCAGCCAGTGTAGAAGCAGCGGCCGCAGGCCTGGCGGTAGGCTTCATTGCCGCCAATGCTGATCTGCTCACCCTCGCGGATACGCTCGCCCTTCTCGTCCACGCGGATATTCATGGTGGCTTTCTTGCCGCAGGTGCAGATATTCTTGATTTCCTCGATATCGTCGGCCAGGGCCAGCAGGTAGGCCGAGCCGGGGAATGGCTCGCCACGGAAGTCGCTGCGCAAGCCGTAGCAGATCACCGGCACGCCCTTGACCTGGGCCAGCTGGTGCAGCTGTTTCACCTGCTCAGCGGTCAGGAACTGGGCCTCATCCACCAGCACGCAGGCCACTTTCTGCATATCCTGCAGGAAGCTGGTGCGGGCATCGAACAGCTCCACCTCGCGCTGCGGGCCCAGGCGCGAAGTCACCTTGCCCACGCCGTAGCGGTCGTCGATGGCCGCCGTGAACAGGCGCACGATCAGGCCCTGCTCTTCATAATTGTGGGCGACCTGCAGCATGGAGGTCGATTTGCCTGCGTTCATCGCAGAATAACGGAAGTAGAGTTTTGCCACAGTAAATGTCAAATAAAAGTCGCTGCGGGATTATACTGCTCCTGCCGGCATGCGCAATCCGCATAAGCTAGTGCAAAGAAATTCCTTCTTGGTTCACTCGGTGCGCCCCACAATGCGCGCTTTTCGCAAGGAGAGAGCATGCAGAACGACCGCCCTGCAGCGTTGTTTAGCCTGATCGGCAATACACCGCTAGCCGAAGTCACCCGCCTGGACACCGGCCCGTGCCGGCTGTTCCTCAAGCTGGAATCGCAAAATCCCGGCGGTTCGATCAAGGACCGCATCGGCCTGTCCATTATCCAAGCCGCCGAGCGCGACGGCCGCCTCAAGCCCGGCGGTACCATTGTAGAAGCCACCGCCGGCAACACCGGCCTGGGCCTGGCCCTGGTTGGCGCCATCAAAGGCTACAAAGTGCTGCTGGTAGTGCCCGACAAGATGGCCAATGAAAAGGTGCTGCACCTGAAAGCCCTGGGCGCCGACGTGCGCATGACGCGCTCCGACGTGGGCAAGGGCCACCCCGAGTATTACCAGGATTACGCGGCCCGCCTGGCCAGCGAGATTCCCGGCGCCTTCTTCGCCGACCAGTTCAACAACCAGGCCAACCCGCTGGCGCACGAAACCACCACCGGCCCGGAAATCTGGGAGCAGATGGCGCACGAAGTCGACGCCATTGTGGTCGGCGTGGGTTCGTCCGGCACGCTGACCGGCCTGTCGCGCTACTTCCAGAAGGTGGCGCCGCACGTCGAATTCATCCTGGCCGACCCGAAAGGCTCGATCCTCAAGGAATACGTGGATACCGGCGTGGTATCGGACACCAGCGGTTCCTGGGCCGTGGAAGGCATCGGCGAGGACTTCATCCCCGCCATCGCCGAGATGGGCGCGGTTGCGCAGGCCTACACGATCAGCGACCAGGAAAGCTTCGACAGCTCGCGCGCCCTGCTGCGTGCCGAGGGCATCCTGGCCGGCTCCTCGACCGGCACCCTGCTGGCTGCCGCGCTGAAGTACTGCCGCGAACAGACCACACCGAAGCGCGTGGTGACCTTTGTCTGCGATACCGGCACCCGCTACCTGTCCAAGGTCTACAACGACAGCTGGATGTTCGACCAGGGCCTGCTCAAGCGCCAGAAACTGGGCGACCTGCGCGACCTGATCGGCCGCCTGTATGAAAACGGCGACGTGATCAGCGTGTCCCCGGCCGACACCCTGCTGGTCGCCTTCAACCGCATGCGCTCCGCCGACCTGGCCCAGTTGCCGGTGATCGCGGACGGCAAACTGGTCGGCATCATCGACGAATCGGACATCCTGTTCCGGGTCGAGAGCGACGTGGCCCAGTTCAAAGGCGAAGTGGGCGGCACCATGACCACCCGCATCGAGACCCTGTCGCCGTCGGCCGGCATGCCAGCACTTCGTGATACCCTCGACCGTGGATTGACGGCCATCGTCGCCGACGGCGGAAAGTTCTACGGCCTGATCACACGCTACGACTTACTCAACCACCTGCGCAGGACTTTATCTTGAGCGAACCAAAGAACAAAGGCGGCTTCAAGTCCGCCCTGGCCACCCGCGTGATCCACGCCGGCCAGTCCCCCGACCCGACGACCGGCGCCATCATGCCGCCGATTTACGCCACTTCCACCTTCGTCCAGCAAAGCCCGGGCGTGCATAAAGGCCTGGACTACGGCCGCTCGCACAACCCGACGCGCTGGGCGCTGGAGCGTTGCGTGGCCGACCTGGAAGGCGGCGCGCAGGCGTTTGCCTTCGCCTCCGGACTGGCCGCCATTTCCACCGTGCTGGAACTGCTGGATGCAGGCTCGCACATTGTGGCCGGCGACGATATGTACGGCGGCACCTTCCGCCTGTTCGAGCGCGTGCGCCGCCGCAGCGCCGGCCATGAGTTCACCTATGTGGACCTGACCAACCCGGACAACCTGCTGCCGGCCCTGCGTCCGGAAACCAAAATGGTGTGGGTGGAGACGCCGACCAACCCGATGCTGAAGCTGGCCGACCTGGCGGCGATCTCGCGCATTTGCCGCGAGCGCGGCATCATCCTGGTGGCCGACAACACCTTTGCCAGCCCGATCGTGCAGCGCCCGCTGGAACTGGGCTTCGATATCGTGGTGCATTCGGCCACCAAATACCTGAACGGCCACTCCGACATTATCGGCGGCATCGCCGTGGTGGGCGGCGAGGAACGCCAGGCGGAATGGCGCGAGCAGTTGGCCTTCCTGCAGAACTCCGTCGGCGCGATTGCCGGCCCGTTCGACAGCTTCCTCGCCCTGCGCGGCGTGAAGACGCTGGCGATCCGCATGGAGCGCCATTGCAAGAGCGCGCTGGAACTGGCGCGCTGGCTGGAGCGCGAGCCGAAGGTGAAGAAGGTCTTCTACCCCGGCTTGGAATCGCACCCCCAGCACACGCTGGCCAAGGCGCAGATGGACGGCTTCGGCGGCATCATCTCGATCGACCTGGATACCGACCTGGCAGGGGCGCGCCGCTTCCTGGAGCGCTGCGAGGTGTTCGCCCTGGCGGAAAGCCTGGGCGGCGTGGAATCGCTGATCGAGCACCCTGCCCTGATGACCCATGCCTCCATCCCTGCGCCACAACGCGCAGCCCTGGGCATTGGCGATGGCCTGATCCGCCTGTCGGTCGGTATTGAAGATATCGAAGACTTGCGCCAGGACCTGCGCAATGCCCTTGACGCCATCTGACAGGAAATGCAGCAACTGCGAGCGCCCCATGCGGGCGCTCGACCTGTCCGGCCATTACCAACGGCGGGTAGAGATCGACACCTGCGCCGATTGCTGCCTGGTGTGGTTCGACGACACCGAATCCGTGCGCCTGGCCGGGCCGGGCATCGCGGAACTGGTGCGGGAAATCCATGGCGCCATGCAGGCCGGCGGCGCACATGCGCATGCCGTGTCGCTGGCGCGGGTGCAGAAGTGCCCGGTTTGCAAGGCCGCACTCAAGCCAGTCGCCAACCTGACCCGCTTTGGCCGCACCACCCAGCTCCAGTGCCCGAATTCCCACGGCTACTACCAAACCTACATTCTTTACCTGGCTGAGAAGGGCTTTGTACGGCCATTGGCATGGTCCGATATCCGCGCCATGCTGGCCGAGGGTAAGGAGATGTTCTGCGCCGGCTGCGGTTGTCCCCTGCCCGCGCGGCCGCATGAAGCTTGCCCGGCATGCCATTCCGCCGTTGGCATTATCGACCCATCGCGGCTGGCCAACGCCATCGCGCCGGAAGCCGCGCCTGTACAAACGGCGCCTGCCGTGGATCAGCACAAATGCCAGGCCTGCGGCGGCGCACTCGACCCCACGCGCGACATCCACTGCCCGCATTGCCAGGCCCCGGTGCGGCGCAACGATACTGCCGATGCGGTGGCCGCCGCCAATGCCGCTGCCACCGCCGCTGCGCAAACGGCCAGCGCGCCTGCGGCCCAGCCAGGCCTGCAAAGCGCCAACCTGGCTGCCGCCCAATACGCCATGCTGAACTTCGCGCGCGAACGGCGCGAGCACCGCATGCAAAAAATGGAGATACGGCTCGCCATCGGCCTGGTGCTGGCCGGCCTCGTCCTCGGAATGTTTGTCTTGTTACGCCAGTCTTCCGAAGGAAGCGACATTTCGCCGCAGGGCGCGCCGATCAAGGCCTTCAGCGCCCAGTTCCGCCAGCCCGCCATGGAATGCGACCCGCATGCAGCCGTGCGGCGCCAGGCGCGCGTGCGCCAATTGCTTGTGAGGCCGGATAGCGAGGGTCTGGGTCCGGCCAACGCCACGCTGGAAGCGATGCACGCTGCCTATGCACGCGCCACCGCCCTACGCCAGCAATGGGAGAGCAGCGGCGCTTACGAACTGCTGGCGGAACAGGAGGGAACGCCAGCCAGCGCCACGCAGGATGCACCTGCCGGCATGTTCCGGCGCGGCGAGGCAACGCCGGTGGTGGAGCGGGCCGCCTTCTGCCTGCCGCTGAACGACATCAGCCCACCCCTGCTCGGCAACGATGGCTTCCACCTTATCCAGGTGCTGGAAGCGCGCTAGTCGCCCGGCCGGCGCGCCGGGTCGCTGATATTGAACACGCGCCGCACCAGGCTTTCCAGCGCCACGAACACGCCCTCCACGCCAAAACCGGCAATGAAGGACAGGGCCGAGGTGCTGAGCGTCCAGGTTCCCAGCAAGCCGACCTCGGGCCCCGCCGTCACACCGGACGGGTTGACGAACAGCGCGATACACGCGCCGATGGTGGCGCCCAGCGCTAGTTGCAGCAAAGCCAGCGTATAGTCGCGCGGCGACAGCAGGCTTTCGCGCATTTTGGCCCAAAGCCCGCGCACCACCGCCGCGCCCGCGCCAAGAATGCCATAGCACAGCGGCAGCAAGGCCGTACCCACCACCAGGGTGACCACGCGCGCCTGCTCCTCCGTGCCGCGCCGCATAAAGCGTTCACGCTCCGCCGGAGTGGCATAGGAAGGCACCGCGCGATCATCCGTCACCTGCCCGAACAGGCCGGCCACCTTGGCGTAGAAGGTGCGCCATGGGATCAGCCAGTTCCCCAGGTTCATGTGGACGGCGCTGAACTGCTCGGCCAGCAACTGGGCCCGCGTGCATAGCTGCGCTTCTTCGGTATTGCGGAAGCGCGGCCGGCCCTGCGCATCGGCTTCGCTACAGAATCGCACCGGCGGCGCCGTGGCGCTGGCCGCCAGCTTGATTTCCGCATCCTCGATCGCCTTGTACAGGGTGCTGTGCTGCGCCTGTAGCAGGTCCAGGTGCTGCAGCATGGCGTTACCGCCCGTGACATGCCAGGACATGGCGCAGGTCAGCACCAAGCCAAGCAGGAGCAGCACGACGATGCGGAACACGCGCCGGTTGAAGCGTTCCGCCGCTTTGACCAGGCCTGGGAAGGCATAGCGCGCAAGCGTCAGGCGCGTGGGCTTGTCCGTGTGCGGCGCACCGCCGGATGGCGCGGCATCCGACGCACCGCGCCGCATGAGCGCATTGCGCACCCAGTTGCGCCAGTCGCGCTGGTTCTCCTCGCCCACCACCAGCAAGGTGAAGGCGATAGTCAGCCCGGTGGCCGGGCGCGCCGCCGCATTCAGCTTGTCCTTGGCGCACAGCAGGCGCACCGCCTGCGCCACGCGCTGCTCGTCGCTGTCCGGCGGCGTCAGGCCGATGGCGCACAGCTCGTCGATATGCGGCTCGCCGTCGTCGTGGTTGTGGAAGTTGTACAGGCTCTTGTCCCAGCGTCCGGAGATGTGGTCAAGCAGCAGGAAGACTTCATTCAGCTCGCGCACGAAGATGAAGTCCTCGATCCGCCGGCAGGCAGCGCCGCCGTTTTCGTCGGATGGATTGGAAGACATGGCGCCTCCCCTCTTGGCAGGTGGTCACTGCATTGTGCGCCTGCGGAGATGGGGAGGACTTTGCGCTAGCGCAAACGCTTGCCTTATTCGCCGGGGCGGTAC
The DNA here is from genome assembly GCA_046523935.1 of Massilia sp. SR12. Taxonomy (GTDB): domain Bacteria; phylum Pseudomonadota; class Gammaproteobacteria; order Burkholderiales; family Burkholderiaceae_D; genus Rugamonas. The sequence continues at coordinate 1,519,571 of CP159586.1, forward strand.
TTGCGCTCCAGGTTCTTTTCGATGTCTTCCTTGTAGAACAGCACATCCTTGAACTCGCCGCGCGCGTACATTTCGGCCTGGTCGTTGAAGTGCGGCGAGGCCGGGTCGCCACTCTGCCCGCCCGCCAGGATGCTCTTGGCGCGGATGCGCGGGCCGAATTCAACGGCTGCCACAAAGCTATTGCCGCGCTCGCCATAAATACGCTTGGTGCGCTGCTGCGAAGTCATGCCGTAGGCCGCCAGGGCGCCCCAGTTGCCGGATGCGAATGGCACCGGCAGGCTTGGCTTGCTGTCATCGAAGGGCTGCACCACGTCGCCGGTCAGGCGCTGGAAGCGGTTGATCTCGCCCCAAGGCGTCTTCCAGTTGCCGAAATCAGCAGCCAGCTTGTTGGAGGCACGCACCAAGGCTTCCAGGCGCTGCTTCGGCGTGACATGGCTGGCCAGGTAGTCCAGCACTTGCTCACCCTTTTCCTTCGCCGCCCGGCCATGCTGCTTGACCATCTCCTGCAGCCAGTAGATCGCCAGCGAGGTCGGCACCGAATTCACGGAATAGCGCATATCCCAATCGCGCAGCAGCGCGACCTGCTCGATCACGGCGGCCTTGGACAAATCGCTGGCCGGCGCTTCGTCGTAAGCGCGCACCAGCAAAGGCAGCAGCGGCTCGAAAGCGGTCAGATGGCTGTCGTAAGCGGCCGCGATCAGGCTCTCGATGGTAAATTCCTTCTTCCCTTGCAGCACGCGCACCGCATGGATGCCGCGCGCATTCTCGGGATTGACCGACATATAGGCTGGATAGTCCTGCGGGCGCGGGCTGTACGCGCCGGCGGCGGAATAAGGCCAGTTGTTGGTGTTCTGGATCCAGCCGTTTTTCGGGTTGAACAACTGGATGGTCTCGCGCACCGCGTGCAAGCCTTTCCAGTCGGTCGCCGGGTCAGCACCGTCCACCGCCTTGGAGAAATCAAAACGCGCATCGCGTACCGGCATGAAATTGCCGTGGAAGTAAGCGATATTGCCGTCCGCGTCCGCATACACCGTGTTATTGGACGAATTGGTACGCAGCTCCATCGACTTGTAGAAAGCCGGATAATTGCGCGCCTTGGTGCGGATGAAGGACTGGGTCAGCGCCTTCAAAGGCTCGTTCATCATCGCCACCGACACCCATTTGCCGTCCTGCGCCCGCACCACGGGGCCGCGATGGGTGAAATAGGCGGTGATGGTTTTCTCGGCCATGCTGCCGTCTGCCGCCTTGTAAGGCAGGCGCACGTTCTCGGTGCGGAAGGCGCGCAGGTCTTTGCCGTATTGGTAGTAGAACTTGCCGTCCTTCTCCACCACGGTTTCCAGGTACTCGTCGATCACGTCGCCGCCGCCGGAGGTGTGCATCCAGCCGACGCGGTCGTTAAAGCCCTGGTACACGAAGAACTGGCCCCAGGTCACCGCGCCGTAAGCGTTCAGGCCTTCCTGGCTGACCACGTGGATCTCGGGACGGAAATAGAACGAGGTGTGCGGGTTGATCATCAGCAGCGCATGGCCGCTCTTGCTCAGCGCCGGGGCGATGGCAAAGCCATTCGAGCCGCGCGGTTCCTGGTCAAGATCGCTGCCGCCCAGCGCCAGCGCTGGCGCCGGGCGCTTGCCGTAGAAGGCTTTCAACTGATCGAGATTGACCGATTCGATATCACCGCCGATGCTGCCTTCGCTGAAACTGAGCGCCATCCACGGCTCAAAGCGGGTCAACAAGCGTGGCTGCACTTGCGGATGCGTGTACAGGTAGAAGTTCAGGCCATCGGCCCACGCCAGCATCAGGCGTTTGAGCCATTCGGGGCTGGCCTTGTATTGCGCCTTGAGCTGCTCCGGCGTGATGAAGAGCTTCATGCGCAAGTCCTGGTACAGCGCCTTCTCACCCTCCACCTCCGCCAGGCGGCCCATGGCGTTGATGAAATTCAGCTCTATGCGCTTGAAGTCGTCCTCGGACTGGGCGTAGAGCATGCCGAACACCGCATCGGCATCGGTCTTGGCATAAATGTGCGGGATGCCCCATTTATCGCGCATGATCGTCACGCGCTTGGCGATGGCCTGCAGGCGCAGCACCTCCGATGCGGCTGGTGCGGCTGGTGCCGCCGGTGCCGCTGATACCGCAATGGCGGCGGGAGCGAGACAGAAGGCAGCCAGCGCGGCACCGAGTTTATGCATTTTTACTGCTCCTCTACCAATTGGGCGATACGGTCGCGCAGTTCGGCGTTTTCAGCGCGCAGCGCGGCATTCTTTTCCTTCAACTGCGAAATTTCCAGGCGCAGCACTTCGCTTTCGGTCAAGGGCGAAGGGTGCTGGGAAGCCTCGTAGCCGCCGCTATGGCCCATGTCCGCATCTTCCTTCGGCACTTTTGGTGGGCGGCTGGCGGCGCGCTGTTCGCGGATTTCGCGCGCAGCCTGCTGCAGGAACTTGCGGCCACCGGCGACGGCGGTCTTCTGGTCTTCTTCCGGCAACGACGCCACTGTGGCGGCGGCGTTGATGGAAATAGTACCAGCGCGCACCGCATCCACCAGCTCCGGCGTAGCGCTGCGCGTGATCTTCTCGATCTGGCCCAGGGTATTGGCGCTCAGGCGCGCCGCGCGGGCGATGTCTTCACGCTTGGCCTTAACCTTTTGCGGCTGCGCCGGCTCTTCGCTTTCCGGCTCCGGCGGCGCGATGGCCGCATCTTCCGCTTTCGCGCGCTCGATCTCGACCTCCTGGCGCTTGGCCAGGATTTCCTGCTGGCGCAAGGCCAGCACACCGCGCTGGAAGTCCGACACGCTACGGCGGCCCAGGTGGTTGTCGATCATCCACAGCATCACGTCTTCCATGCTCTTGAAGCTCGTGTTCTGGGTGACTTTGAAAGGGATGCCGTGCTGCTGGCAGATCGAATAGCGGTTATGGCCATCGACCAGGATATCGTTCCACAGCACCAGCGCATCGCGGCAACCTTCGACCAGCAGGCTGCGTTCCAGCGCCGTGCGTTCGGCCTCGGTCAAGGGTTCAATATAGTCCCGCAGGACGTCGTTAATCTGAATTTGCATGCTGGCTTTCCTGTATTTCTGCGACCAGCATGCTACAACATTCCACGCCGATTACAAGCGTTATCAAATTCGCCACGACTAGATGTTAGCGATCAGTCATGTCATAATAGCGGGCTACACCCCATTGCCCCGGTGGTGAAATTGGTAGACACACCGGACTTAAAATCCGTTGCCTGCAAGGGCGTGCCGGTTCGATTCCGGCCCGGGGCACCAAAAAAGCCATTCAGCAACGCTCGGCATCAAATTAGCATACCGCTTAGGTATCGCCAATTTCGCATGCATCCAGAATACGTTGTAGCGTTAGCATAATCCGGCCGTTCATCCTGGGCAGTGCTGATCTGCGTTAAGATTTCCGTTCCTGTTAATCCTAGCAGCCTATGGTGCATATCAAGTCAAAAAATCGAGCAGAATCCGAACGAAAGTATCGCGATGCACGGTCATTGGCAATGACCGTGTTGGAGCCCGAGGTTCAGGAACTTACCGGCCTACCAGTGCGACTGAAGGGGATCGATCAAGCAGCGCTGGCTGCAGCGGATGCTTGGCGCGAGACCTATAGGGACCTTGGACGTGATGCCCATCGGCCGGGATGGAATGGGAATAAGGAAGCAAAACGGTTCGGTGGCCGCTCAAGGCGCGTCGAGCTGGCGATCTGGCTGGATGATACGCTTTGCGGCCTCGCGCTCGGCCGCATTAGTGATCGGCGTGTTGTTGCGACCATTCACCTGCTCGAAGGTAATCCCGTAGCCAATCCGCTGTCAGGGCGGGTGATACCAATTGCTAGCCGATTCCTGGAAGTGTTGGCGATTACGGTAGGATGTAGAGAGGCAGCGATCGATTCGCCAGTTCCTGGGTTGGTGCATCGCTACCGCGCGATGGGGTTTACTAAAGAAGTCACAAGAGGCAAGAAAGTCATAAGACTTGCAAAGTCTATTGTCCCGTGACTCGCAGCGGGCTGCCGAGGATTGGTGTATTGTAAAGAAAGGCGGGAGAGAATTATGAAGTCGAAATCGCAGTTAATGGTTCAGAGTGTTGCGGAGAGGCCCGTTGCCTCGAAAGCTTGTGCGGGGGCGACTGCCTCTCAAACGAACAAAACACTCGCTGAGTCCGCACTTTCACAATCGTCTACGACGGTTGCTGGCTCGACACCTTCTCAGAAAGATTTAGAGAACGTCAAAAAATACATGGCCAGAACGCGCGATGCGTTTGCCCATGGGCTTGCATCGGCATCTCCTGACCTAGAGCGTGGAACTCTCGCGGGTCGAGTTCGCAAGGGCTAAATCATCATCGACGGCGTGCAATCTGTGGTCTGCAAGGGGACGTTGGTTCGATTCCAGTCGGGGGGACCGTCAATTACTCGACTTCATATTTGACCAGCTTGAAAGTTGCCACAATACTCACACATTCTTACAGTTATCAGGTATCAGGGGAGTTATACTGCCCCCCATGAAGACCCCGCTTCCTGCCGCCGTAATTGCCACCCTGCTGACCGCCTGTGCAGGCATCGGCCATCAGAGTTTTTACGCCAATCCCTCCGCCGCCAGTCCTTTTGAAATGTGCAAGACCCTGACCAGCGCTGCGCCGGACATGGATTTTGCCAACGCCCTGCGTATGGAGTTGGGGCGACGCGGTGTGGCTGAGGCGTCTTGCCCGGATGTGATCAAGAAGCGCGAGACCATGGTGGCGGTCGGCGCCGCAGCTGGCGTGGTCGCGTTGGCGCTTACGGCCAACAGGCACAGTAATGTGGAGATTGGTGTTGGCACCACCTTTGGTGTCTACGGCGCCGAGGCCTACCCTTCCCAGCCAGCGCCGGTTGCCGACCATGCCTGGGCATGGGATCAGTACCGGGGCGCCAACGGTAGCGCGATCTGGGCTTGCCGTGGGCTGCCGAGCGGCGCGCTGTCCGATCCTTCTCGCTGCGAGGGCAAGCCCTTATCTGACACTACCTGGCCCGGCGATTCCCCTGCATTGCGATAGAACTTTCCCGCGTGCGCCGCAGCGGCAGGTTCAGGAAACGCCGACGGGACTGTTGGCTCGCCGCCCGGAAACAGCTATGGGCCGCGCCAGTACGATTGATGAAGGCTTTCGGCGTTTGCGCGAGACCGATGGAGAATGGGGGCGTTCTCCACGCGGGGTGGTCAAATGCAAACCAGAAATTTTATCCTCAGCGCGCTCACTGCGCTTACGCTGACAACGCCGGCGATGGCTGGCACTTTTGATGGCGGCATTCCTGCTGCCTGGACCTGCACTGGCAATTGCGGCACCGCCAGCGCGAACGGCGTGGTCCCGCTGGCGCCCGATGGCGGCAGCGCGTATGGCTGGATCGCCACCTACGGCAGTACCGCCGCAGCCTCGCTCCCCGGGGTGGGCACCAGCGACGAAGACGCCAACGGCAGCATTCTGCGCTCGGTCGCCTTCAAGGCCGACAGCGGCGCGCTGCTGGATTTCCAGTTCAACTACGTGACGACCGACGGCGCCGGCTATGCGGACTATGCGTGGGCGCGCCTGCTGAATCAGGACAATACCCCGGTCGCCATCCTGTTCACCGCGCGCACCAACTCCGCTGGCAATGCCGTGCCGGGGTTCGACCTGCCGGCCCCGCAGGCATCGCTGACGCCCTTCCCCGTCGCCATCGTGGAGGGCGAGACTGCCTGGTCGCCGCTCGGCCCGGATGGGGACGAGTGCTACGACACCGGCTGCGGCCGAACCGGCTGGGTGCGCGCACAGTACACCATCGCCAGCGAAGGCACCTACCGCCTGGAGTTCGGCGTCACCAACTGGAGCGACCGGGATTTTGATTCGGGCATGGCGTTCGACGCCATCACCCTGGGCGGCGACCCGCTGCCGATTCCAGAGCCGGGACAGTACGTCATGCTGCTGGCCGGACTGGCCATGCTGGGGACCCTGAAACGCGCGCGCAAGCACTGCGCTTAAGCAAGCGGTTCGCGGCGCTGGGCGCGGTAAATGCCCGACTGGCCTGAGAACATGTAGGCGACTGCGCAGGCCAAGGCCGCATAGGGCCCGATTTCGGGACCAAACAGCTCCATCGCCATGACGGTGCAGGCCAACGGGGTGTTGGCGGCACCGGCGAAAACGGCGACAAAGCCCAACGCCGCCAGCAAGGCAAATGGCTGCTGCAGCAGCGGCGCCAGGGCGTTACCCAGTGTCGCGCCGATATAGAACAGCGGAGTCACTTCGCCGCCCTTGAACCCGGTGCCGAGCGAGCCAACGGTGAAAATGAACTTGCCAAGCCAATCCCACCAGTCAAGCGGCAGGCGGAAGGCTTCCACCATGGGGCCGATGCCGAGGCCGAGATAGCGGTGCAAGTCGAAGCCACCGCCAGCGGGGCCGGACAAGCCGACTACAAGTGCAATCACCACGCCACCGGCGAACGGGCGCAACGGCGCATAGGCAATGCGCGCTTTCATCCATGCGGCCAGACCGTGGGTCGCCGCGGCGAACGCGCGTCCGGTCAGGCCGAACACCACGCCGGCAGCGATGATAGCGCACAGCGCCATCCATAACGGGCCAGCCGGCGCGCCGAGCGGACCGGATAGGAAATGGGTATGGCCCACACCCCACCAGCGCGTCACCTGGTCGGCCAGCAAGGCCGCCAGCATGCAGGGATAGATCGCGGTCACACGCATGCGGCCTACGAATAGCACCTCCAGCCCGAAGATCGCTCCCGCCAGCGGCGTGCCGAACACGGAAGCGAAACCGGCGCTGATGCCGGCCATCAGCACCACGCTGCGGTCCTCGCGGCGCAGGCGGAAAACATGGGTGAGCTGGTCGGCCAGCGCACCGCCCATCTGCACCGCCGTGCCCTCGCGTCCGACGGAGGCGCCGAACAGGTGCGAAACGACGGTGCTGCCCAGGATCAGCGGCGCCAGGCGCAGCGGCACCACCTTCTTTGGATCGTGGATCTCGTCGATCAGGAGGTTGTTGCCCGCTTCGACTTCGCGCCCAAGCTGCAGGTACAGCCAGCCGACGGCAAAGCCGGCCAGCGGCAGCAGCCACACCATCCAGCGGTAAGACTCGCGCCAGGCCGTTGCCACATCCAGCGCTACCAGGAAGAAGGCCGAAGCGCTCCCCGCCAGCACTGCAACCAGGCTGGCGAGAAGGCTCCACTTCGCAAGGTAGCGCAGTTGTTTAATGATGCTGGTGCCCCTTATCCTTATCGCGCGTCACCTGGACCGGTTTGGCGTCCGCCGGTACCGGCTTGCTCGGCGCTGCGACGGCGGGCGGCAATTCGCCGGTCCACTCGTAGGCGGTGGTGCCTTTTGGCGCCTTGTACCAGCCCGGGTCCGAATAGTCGCCCCGCTTCTGGTCGGGGCGCACCTTCAGCAGCGTGAACATGCCGCCCATTTCAATATCGCCATACGGGCCGGTACCGGTCATCATCGGCAGCGTGTTCTCGGGGATTTCCATTTCCATACCGCCCATCGAGCCGCCCTTATCGCCCATCACCATATAGCCCGGCACCAGCTTGCTGATCTTTTCGGCCACGCCGCGATGGTGGACGCCGATCAGGGTCGGCACGTCGTGGCCCATGGCGTTCATGGTGTGGTGCGATTTGTGGCAATGGAAGGCCCAGTCGCCCGGATTGTCGGCAATGAACTCAATGGCGCGCATCTGGCCCACCGCCACATCGGTGGTCACTTCCGGCCAGCGCGCGGTCGGCGGCACCCAGCCGCCGTCGGTGCCGGTCACTTCGAACTTGTGGCCGTGCAGGTGGATCGGGTGGTTGGTCATGGTCAGGTTACCGGCACGGATGCGCACGCGGTCGCCCTGCCGCACGCACAGCGGGTCAATGGCCGGGAAGACGCGGCTGTTGAACGTCCAGATATTGAAGTCCGTCATCGTGTTGACCTTGGGGACCATGCTGCCCGGCTCTATGTCGTAAGCGCTAAGCAGGAAGACGAAATCGCGATCCACCGCATGCTGGCGCGGATCTTTCGGGTGCGTCACCCAGAAGCCCATCATGCCCATTGCCATCTGCACCATTTCGTCCGCATGCGGGTGGTACATGAATGTGCCGGCATGTTTGGCCACGAATTCATAGACGAAGGTTTTGCCAGGCTGGATGGCCGGCTGGCTGACGCCGGACACGCCGTCCATACCGCTCGGCAGGATCTGGCCGTGCCAGTGGACACTGGTGTGCTCGGGCAGCTTGTTGGTGACGAAGATGCGCACACGGTCGCCCTCCACCACTTCGATGGTCGGGCCGGGGCTCTGGCCGTTGTAGCCCCACATTTTGGCGTACATGCCGGGCGCGATTTCGCGCACCACGGGTTCGGCCACCAGGTGGAACTCCTTGACGCCATCCTTCATGCGCCACGGCAGGCTCCAGCCGTTCAGCGTGACCACCGGGTTGTAAGGACGGCCATTGGGCGGCATCAACGGCGGCGCGGTGCCAGCGCTGGATTGCAGCGGGGCTTCCGGCAGGCCGGCGGCGCCGGCACGGCTCACCAGCCCCGCGCCGATCAGGGCTGCGGCGCCATTGGCGAGGAAGGAGCGGCGTTTGTTCACGGGGTTGCTCATTGCTGTACTCCTTTACCACCGATCGCGGCATCCAGGTTGGCATCCGCGATCCAGAACTCTTTCAGCGCGGTGATGTAGTTGTTGACGGCGCCGCTCTGTTCGCGCGCATCGGCCAACAGCGCGAATACGGACAGCAGCATGCCGTTGTAGCGCAGTAGCGTCTCCTCCGAGACCTTTTTGCGCAGGGGGATGACGACATCGCGATAGTGCTTGGCCAGCTCGTAGGAGGCCAGATAGTCCTCATGGCTCTCGCGTGCTTCGCTACGGGCGTTGTTGGCTGCGGCGGCCAGCAGATTGAGCGACTGCATATAGGTCGCCTGGGCATGGGCGACACGCGCACCGCCCCAGTCGAACAGTGGCACTTCCAGCGAGATTTCATAGCCGCGCGTGCGATGGTCGCCCTCGCGCTCGCGGATGCCGCTCAGTTCCAGCACATTGATGAAGCGCGTGGTGCGGGTCAGGCCGAGTGCATCGGCGGTGTGCTGGGCCGATTTGCGGGCCGCCTGCACATCCAGCCGGTCGCGCAAGGCCAAGGATTCGACATCGGCCACGCTGCGTTGTGCGGCAGGCAGCTCGGGCAGGCGCGCGGGCAGGCGGAAGGCAAGGCCCTGGCCATCCTGTGCGGCGCTCGCAACGCCAAGGGCGGGAATGCCCAGCAGGCGCGCCAGCTTTTCGCGGCTGGCGGTGGCCGCCTTGCGGGCGCGCGCCACATCGGCCATGGCGTCCGCATGGAAGGTCTGCTCGCGGGCAGCATCGTATTTACTCCAGTTGCCGGCCGCCTGCATGCGCTTGGCCAGCTCGCCACTGGCTTCGGCGGCATCGCTGATTTGCTGCGCGTACTCCACGCCCTGCTGTGCCGCCACCGCCTCGATCCACGCCAGGCGCGCCTGGTGCGCCATGGCGACAGCTTCGCCGGCCAGGTCCAGCTTGACCTGCTCAAAGCGCTGCGCCTCGATCCGGCTGGCCAAAGGAATGGTGAGCAGCTGGATGAAATTCAGGCTCAGGGTGCGTTCGATGGCGACTTCGCCGCCGCCGTGGCTGCGCTTGAAGCTGAAGCCCGGATTGGCCATGCGGCCCGCCTGCACCAGTTCGGCCTCCGCGATGCCGAGGTCCCAATAGCGCGCCTGCAGGCTGCGATTATTCAGCAGCGCCACCTGCACCGCCAGGTCGGCGCTGAGCGGCTCGGCCAGCAGTTGGCGCAGTTGCGCGTCCAGCGCGCGCTGGTCTGCTTCGTTGCGCAGCATGCGCGTCTCGGCGCCGCTGCGGGTTTTGGTGGCTTGCGCTACTGCGCCGAAACCGCCATCGTTCGAGAACGTGGCGCAGCCGGACAGCAGCACCGCCGTGGCGGCAACAGCCGCCAGCTTGAATGCGTGATTCATGATGTTATTTCCAATGCAAGGTCGTCCTGCGCGGGGGTGCAGGATACGCCGGTCTGTGATGACCGGCACTGATCAGGCAAAGGTTGCTCGGGGCGGTCGCTTGGGAAGCGCCAGGTCTACAGGTGCGGGTGGTACCGGATCGGAGATTTGCAAACGCGCGCCCGGCTGCGGCTGCGTGGCCGCTTGCGGGGTGGCATAGGCAAGTGCCGCACCCAGGCAGCAATCGGCCATGCTGGAGCATTTTGCGCTGGTGCTGCAATCGTGATGGCTGTCCGCCTGCATGGCGGCATGATCGTGCGCGCCTGCCTGCGGCGCCGGCATGGCAATGCCGCACAGCTGCATGCTGGCTGCGGCAAACCCCTGGAAGGGCACAGCCACCAGCATCAGCCAAAGCGCAATGACTCGGATCATGGAATTCATGGGCTGCGATATTAACATGGCAGCCTTAGAAGCGGCTTATGATCCTCGTGTAAACGCCGCGTCCAAGCGACAGTCGCGGGCTGCTGGCCTGGGTGCCGGGCGTCTCCTCATGGTCGCGGTCGAGGGCGTTGCTGGCGCCGAATTGCAGCTCCAGGCCGGGACGCAGGCGCCAGTTCAGGGTCAGGTCCAGCGCCGTATAGGCAGGGATTTCGGTGTAGCGCAGGCGGCCGACATGGCGCAAGGTCACATCAAGGTCGCGCCCCTGGCCCAGCGACCAGGAAGAGCGCAGGCGCGCCGTGTGGGTCGGGTCGAAATTCTCACGGGTCGAATTGGCGATGTCCAGCACGCCCGGCTTCATGTTGAATTCTTCATGCATGGCCGTGAAGCCGGCGCCCAGCCGCCAATCCGGCGATAGCTGCAAATTGCCCCACGCCTCCACGCCGCGCGTTTTACCCTCCATACCGTTGGTGATGGTAAACAGGGTCGGCAAGCGGACCGCCGTCACCGTGCGCAAACGGTCGTAACGCGCACCGAACAGGGTAATAGAGTAATTGGCGCGGCTCCCCAGCTGCTGGCGATAGCCCAACTCCAGCACGCGGGCCAGTTCGGATTCGAAGTGCGGCCCGGCGCGCAGGCTCAATGCGCCCTGCACGATATAGCTGTCGCGATCCAGGCGGGTGGGCGCGCGCACGGTGCGCGAGAGCGATGTCCACAGCAGCGCATCATCACTCGCCTTCCACGACAGGCGCAGATTGGGCAGGAACTCAGTGCCGGTATAGGCATTGCGTTCCAGGCGCAGGCCGGCGATTAACTTGAACTGGTCGGACAGCGCAACCGTATCCTGCGCAAACAGGCTGCCCCAACGCAGCCGCGCGCGCGATGGGAGGAAGGCGATACCGCTCTCACTGGTCACCTCATCGCGCGCAAAGCGGTAGCCGGCCCCCAACGCCAGCGCATGGCGGCCAAACTGCGGCAGGTTGTAGGTGCCCTGCACGTCCAGCACATTGAGCGTATCGTGGAAGGTGCCGGTGTGCTCGCGCTCAGTATGGTCAAGATAGGCCAGCAGGCTCCAACTGCCCCCGTCCCGCAGTTGGCGGGACCAATGCGCCAGCAGGTTCGCGCCGCGCAAATTCGCCTGTAGGGGACGCGCAATCTCGCGCGTCGCCACCTGCCCTTTGCCGCTGCGATAAACATCGCCCTGCAGCGTCAAGCCATCATCGCCAAACTGCCAGTCGCGCCGCAAGCCCGCCTGCGCAAAATGCCAGGCATCGCCCAGCGTCCGCCCGTTCAAGCGCGCGCCGGTGGGCATGGCGTTGTCCATGGCATAGGCGCGCCAGGCGCCATCGCTGGCCGCCGCCCCGTGGCTGACGCTCAGGCCCGATTGCAGCCGGCCCCAGGTCGCCTCCAGTGCGCTGCCCGCCATGGCGGCTGCCGGCTTGGTGATGATATTGATCACGCCATTCATGGCATTGGTGCCCCACAGCGTGCCGCCCGGGCCGCTGACCACCTCGATCCGTTCGATCGATTCCATGGGCAGGTATTGCGCGTCCCAGAAGACGCCGGAGAACAGCGGCGAATAGATCGAACGGCCGTCGATCATAACCAACTGCTTATTGGTGCCGTTGCCCGAAAAACCACGGGCCGTGATCGCGTAGGTGCCGCCCGGAGCCGCCGCAACGTGCAGGTTGGGCGCCAGGCGCAATGCCTCCGGCAGGCTGCGCGCGCCGGCGCGGCGCAAATCCTCCGCCGTGATGACGAAAATCGACGCCGGCGCATCGCCCAGCCGCTCTTCCCGTTTGGAGACTGACACCACGCGCACGTCGCTCAACTCTTCCAGCGACATATTGGCGAAGTTGTCCGGTACGGCCGCGCCCTCCGAAGCCAGGGCCGCGCCGCCGGCTACCAGTCCAAACAACGGTACACTGCATGCGACGCGCATGAATTTTCCTTCCACAGCACTGCCGGAAAAATCTTAGCATGGCGACAGGGATGCCGCCCACACCTAACACTTGCAGCATAAATTGCATAAGCCTCGCCCGCCTTATCAGGATTCTTTATAATGGCAGCGCTTGGTTCAACCTACTATCTTGCTATGAAGCCTCAGATCCAGGGTTTTTTCGACCCCAATACCTCGACCGTCAGCTATGTGGTGTATGAAGCGGACGGCAGCGATTGCGCGATTATCGACTCGGTACTCGACTACGATCCCAAGTCAGGCCGCACCACCACGGTCGCCGCCGACAAAGTGATCGCCTTCGTGCGCAAACACGGCCTGAGCGTGCGCTGGCTGCTGGAAACGCACGCCCACGCCGACCACCTGTCGGCCGCGCCTTACCTGCAAGAAAAGCTGGGCGGACGGATCGGCATCGGCGCCGGCATCTGCAAAGTGCAGCATGCGTTTGGCGCCGTTTTCAACCGCAAGGGAGAGAAGGAGGACGGATCGCAATTCGGCCACCTGTTCCAGGCCGACGAAGTCTTCATGATCGGTCAGCTTGAAGCGCGCGCCCTGCACGTGCCGGGCCACACGCCGGCCGACATGGCTTACCAGGTGGGTGATGCGGTGTTCGTGGGCGACACCATGTTCATGCCCGATGTCGGCAGCGCACGCTGCGACTTCCCCGGCGGCTGTGCCAGCGACTTGTACAAATCGGTACGCCGCCTGCTGGCAATGCCGGCGGAAACGCGCCTGTTCATGTGCCACGACTACCCACCAGCCGGCCGCGAACCGAAATGGGAAGTAACAGTGGGTGAGCAGCGCGCAACCAACATCCACATCCGCGACGGCATCAGCGAAGAAGAATTCGTCGCCATGCGCAGCCAGCGCGACGCGACGCTGCAGATGCCGGTATTGATCCTCCCGGCCATCCAGGTCAACCTCAGCGCCGGCCACCTGCCCGAAGAGGAAGACAACGGCGTGCGCTACCTCAAAATCCCGCTCAACGCCTTGTAATCACGCCTGCCGCCAAGCCTGGCGGCAGGCTATCGATCACTTTTGGTCGGGGGCGCGACCGATTGGTTCTTCGGTGTTGGCGAGGAACCAGGTCAATGCCGTCAACACGGCAACGTGGCGCTTCATTTGCAGCGGGTCGACTTTGTCGAACGTATCCGCTGGGGTGTGGTGGTAGTCGAAGTAGCTGCTGGTGTCGACGTAGGGCATGAACGACGGCACACCGCCTGCTTCGAGTTGATGCACGTCGGCGCCGGAGGCGGAATCGCGGCGGTTGAGTACCCCCGCGCCAATCGGCAGCAACGCTTTCTGCAATGGTGCGAAGTACTTCTCGGCTTCGCGGCGAATGCCGGCCTGGACGCCGAACGTACGGCCCGCGCCACCATCGCTCTCAATCGCGGCGTATTGCTTCTCCAGCTTGTCTTTGTTCGCCTGGAAGTAGGCGCTGCCGCCGCGCAGGCCGTTTTCCTCATTCGCCCACGCCACCATGCGGATGGTGCGGCGCGGTTGCAGGCCGAGCTGCTTGATGGTGTGCAGCACACCCATCGAGGCGGTTACGCCTGTAGCGTCGTCATGAGCGCCGGTGCCCAGGTCCCAGGAATCAAGGTGGCCGGAAACGATCACCACTTCTTCCGGTTTCTCGCTACCCGGCAGGTCGGCGATGACGTTGAAGCTGTCCGCATCCGGCAGGATTTGTGGGGTCAGGGTCAGCTTCAGCTTGACCGGGCCGCGCTTCAGCAGGCGGCCGATCAGCATGGAATCTTCGGCAGTCACGGCGGCGGCGGGGATACGCTGGCCGTCCTTCATATTGGTGGCGCCGGTGTGCGGCAGGCGGTAATCGGCGCCGCCGACGGAACGCACCAGCGCGGCCACCGCGCCCAGTTCCGCAGCGCGTGCCGGGCCGGTGCTGCGGTAGCGCGAACCCTGGCCGTAGGCGTTGCCCGCCAGGCCACGGTCGGCCATGCCCTGGTCGAACACCACATCGAACAGCACGATCGCGCCCTTCACTTCAGCGGCGCGGGCTTGCAGTTCGTCGAAATCTTTCACCATGACGATGGGCGCGATCAGGCCGCTGGCCGGAGTGGCGCCGGAGCCGCCGAGGGCGGTCAGCACCACGCGCTGGGTGATATTGGCCGGGCGGCCCTTGTAATCCACCAGTTCGCCCTTCTCTTCACCGCGCACCCAATGCGGCACCTTGACCGGTTGCAGGGTGACCTTGGCGCCCAAGGCGCGCATGGCGGCGGCAACTTGCTCCACGGCGGCGGCGTCGCCGGCGGAACCGGACAGGCGCGGACCAACCAGGTCGGTCATATCCTCCAGGCGCTGGTAAGACCAGTCACTTTGCATGGCGGCGTCGCGGAGCTTGCCCAAGGTGGCGGGATCGTTCGGACCGGCGGCGCTGGCGATGCCGGAAAAACCTGCGCCCAGCAGGCAAACAAACAAGGCGGTGAAGGCGGGCTTGCGGAGGTTCATGCGTTTCCTGTGTGAAGGTAAAGTTTCGCTCGGAACTTGAAACAATAGCGTATTTACAAATCTTCTGCTGGGAGGGCAACTTAAGGATACAAATCTCCGCTCTGGCCGAGTTTGTAAGAATGTGTATATGCAATAGCGCAAGCAATCGTGCGTAGCTAATCTACGCTTCAAGTACTGACCACAAAGGGGACCTACCATGTTCAACAAACGATTTGCCGGGCTGATGCTGATGGGTGCAGCCCTGACCGCCTCCTCCGCCGCCTTCGCAGCCGGCGACCGCGATTTCAACACCGCAGCCGGCGCCGTACTGGGCGCAGCAATTGGCAGCCAGAACGGCGGCAACGGTGCAGTTGTTGGCGGCCTGGTAGGTGCGGCAGTCGGCAATGCGCTGAGCTCGGACGGTCGCCGCCATCGCGGCTACGTGCAGACCCGCGTCTACGCCCAGCCCGCGCCGGTCTATTACGAACCCGCCCCGGTGTATTACAACCCGCCAGCGCGCGTATATTACGAACCGCAGCGCGTGTACTACCAGCCGGCCCCGGTCTACGTGGAATCGCGCCCGACCTACTACTACGGCGAGCGCCACCACCACCGCGGCCACGGTCGCGGCCACCGCCACCACGGCCACGACTAAAAAAAATGGGGACGTACCCCATTTAATGGGCAACTTTTCCCTCCGGGAAAAAGTTGCCCATTAAATGGGAACGTCCCTATTTTTTAGCTGAAGTCGGCGTGGATGCGGGCCATTGGCAGCGCGGATTCCAGCGCCATCCGCATCGCCATTTCGGCGTCGATCTTGCCCTGCACTTTTTCGATTGCTTGCTGCAAGGCGAGTGAGCACATGATTGGCCAGTGCGCGGGGTTGGTGCAGTAGCGCGCGATGACCGGCTTGAGCATGGGCCAGAACAGGCGCAGGTAGTCAGCGGGAAGCTGCCGCGCTGCATGCTGGCCGGGTACGCGCGGGATGCCAAATTCTGGCGTACCGACGGTCTTGCCAACGTGGGCCCAGATTTCCGCCGGTTCGGGGAACTGCATGCAGCCGTTGTGGCGTGCGGCGCCGGCCACCAGGCCCCATACCGAATACTCCATCCCAAACAGCAACAGTCCCAGGTCTTCGGCCAGGTAGTCGCGCTGCGGCATGCCGTGGGCGAAGGCGTTGGTGCGGGCGCTGGCCTGGCAGGCGAAGCCAGCCAGCGCTCCCAGTGCGCACAACAGCGATTCGGGGCGGGTGTCGGCGCGCGATTGCAATTGTTCCGTCACGATACGCACCAACTCGCGGCTGCCGGCTTTGGCGTTTTGCAGGGGGTCGATGCGGGTGCGGTCGATGGCTTGGCGATGCAGGCTTTCGCGCGCTGCGCGGCGCGGGTCACGGAAAGCCAGTAGTTTTTTGAGCAATGCCATTCCTGCAACTCCCTTTAGTAGTCGAGGCCATATTACCTAAAGGCAACGTCTTGGCAAAGTTTTAGTTTCCAACTCCCCCTGCAAGTGTGGCGTGGAGGACACCATGGCGCAAACTGATGACATCATTACATTGGAATTGGGGCAGTACCGCTTGCAGGAGCAGATCGCGGCGTCGGCCTACGGGCTGGTATGGCGCGCCAGCGGGCCGTATGGTTCGGGCGATGTGGCACTGAAGCTGGTGAACGCGGCGCAGATGGAGCGCGCCGCGCCGGCTCTGCGTACGCGTTGGGTGCAAAGCGCGGAGGCGGAAATCGCTTTCCTGCAATCGCTGGAGCCCTGGGATGAATGCCATATCGTGCGTTTGCTGGATAGCGGCTGGCACCAGGGTTTGCCGGTGCAGGCGCTGGAGTTGCTGGGACAGGACCTGGCGCGGCATATCGCGGCTTGCGGTGCGCCGCCCTTGCCCCGTTCCCTGGCGTGGATGCGGCAACTTAACCAGGCCCTGGCCAAGGTGCACCAGTATGGATGGCGCTATCTCGATCTGAAGCCGGCCAATGTGCTGGTCGATCCGTGGCTGAACCGGTTGAAACTGGCGGATTTCGGCACCAGCCGCCGGCTTGCTGCGCTTGAGCCGCATAGCTATTGCGGGACGGCGCAGTGGCAGGCGCCGGAGCAGTTCTTCCCGGCTGCGGGCGGCGGCTATGCGACGGGCAAGCACAGCGACTACTTTGCCTTGGGGGCCTTGTTGTTTTATGTGGTGACCGGTGGCGCCTCTCTGGCCTATTGCGCGGAGTGCGGCGATGCGTATCGGGGACGGCTAGCGGATGGCGCTGCGGATGTCCTGGCGCGCCATGGCGGTTTACCAGCCACCTTGCAGCCAGCGGATGAGGACCGGTTCGCGGCGGCTTTGCCTGTTGCCGCAATCGATGCGGGCATGGCCCTGCTGCGGGCGCTGCTGGCGCCTGCGCCGGCGGACCGGCCGCGCAATGCGCTGCATATCAGTCGCCTGCTGGATGCCATTCCGTTTTCGGAGGGGCCATGTTTGCGCGCCGCGTGACCGCGCGCGCCGCTGGCGCAGAGCGAGTGGCCGGTGCGGCCCATTCGGCCGGGGTGCCGCGTGCCCAGCGCGCTTTCTGGCGCGCCTTGTCGGCACTTCTTGCGCTCTTTGGACTGCTGCAGTTGGGCGCGATGATGCGTGCGCCGGCGATGTGGGTTCCGGATGTGGTGACGCTACGCCTGGCGCCCGGCGAATCGGTGACGCTGGAACCGTTGGCTGCTGCGGGCATCCAGCGCGATGCCAATGGCCGTTGGCTGTTGACTGCCGATCCGGCGCACTCGCCTGCGCCGGTTCTGCTGCGGGCCGGCGGCGCGCCGGAGAGCCTTGCGACCATGCCGCTTGGGGCCGGGCACCTGGCGCTGCCGGGCGGGAACCAGGTCACGCGCCTGCCTGCGCCGGCGGGCAGCGTCGCCTTCAACTTCGCGGGCAGCGCATGGCATTTCGACGGCGCCATCTTGTTGCGCAACGGTGCGCCGCAAGCGCCCTGTCCCGACGCGCGCTGGACGACACGGCTGACGGCTTGGTGGAACCTTCGCGCGCCATCGGCGTTCGCCGTGGCGCGGCCCCTGAGCCTCGGCGGCAACCTGCATTGCGGGAACCGCATCGGTATCGCTGACGTGCGGCCTGACGCTGCGACCATCACCCTTACCGGCGACGGCAGCCTGCGCATCACCGACCTTGAACATGCTCCCCGCGCACTGCAAGGCGTACAGGCGATTGCCTTCGGTGCCATGCGACTGCAACTTGAGCCCGGCGGCCAGGGCGACCTGCTGATCATGCGTCCGCTTCGCCGCGTGCCCCAATTTTCGGCGCCCAGCGTGGAGCTGCCGGCGCAGATGGCATGGCACTGGCAGGCTCGCCAGCTCTGGCCGGAGCTTGCCAGCGGCGCGCTGCAGACTATATTCGCGCTAATGCTGGCAATCGCGGCAGCGGCGGGCGGTGGCGCGGAGTACATGCGAACCAGGCGCCCGCATACGCCACGTGCGCGCGCGTTCGCGTGGGCGGCGCATACCGTGTGCGCCACGGCGCTGCTGACCAGCGGAGTGCTGGCAATCGCTTTGCTGCGGCTTGGACAACCGGTTGCGGCTGCGCCTTCCCTGCTGCTTGCCGCCCTGGCGATCGCCAACTGGCTGGCGACGCCGGCAGCGCGCACCACAGCAAACGGCTGCGCCATGCTGCTTCTGGCCGCCGGGTTGCTGCTGCAACTTGAGCTGGGACTGGGCGGCGGCGACTTGCGCTACTTCCAGAAGACCGCCGCGCTGCTGGCGATGGGCCTGGGTGCTTTAACACTGTGGCGTCTGGCGCCCGCGCGCTGGCGGGCGGCGGCTGGCACGCCGCGCGGCGTTGAGCGCGCTTTGCTAGCGCTGGCCGCGCTGGCCCTGGCCGCGCTGGCGGCGCAAGTGTTATGGGGCGATGAAACTGGCGTCTTCGATGTGCAGCCAGTGGAGCTGGCGAAACTGGCCCTGTGCGCCATGACGGCCCACTGCCTGGCCCTGCGCTTCGCCTGGCACAGCGGCCCGCAGTACAGCAGCACCGTGGCGCGCTGGCTGGCCCTGGCAGCGCCGGTCCTGCTGTTCCTCGCGCTGCTGGCATTCGCGCTGGTACAGGTGGACGACTACTCGCCGCTCATCCTGCTCCTGCTGTGGGCGGCGTGCGTGGTGCTGGCATACACGTGCGCCAGCGGCCAGCGCGCAGCAGCGGGCTTGATCGTGGCGGCTGGCGCAGCGGCGGCCTTCGGCGTCGGCGCCTTGCACGATGCCGGTGCGAGCGCCCTCCCCTCCAGCTTCTACGCCGACCGTTTCCAGGTCTGGCTGGCGCCCGGCCAACACCCGCATACCGGCCAGCAGGTGCTGCGCGCGGCCAGCGCCATTGCACAGGGTGGACTGGCGGGCGCGGACAGCAGTTTCGGCCTGCGCTCGGCAGGTTTGCCGGTGGGCGAAGCGGGCGCCATCCCCGCCGTGCAGGATGATTTCGCGCCGGCTTTCTTCCTCAACCGCCATGGCCTTATCGCGGGTCTGGCGCTCTGGTTGCTGCAAGCGGCATTCGTCGCCGCGCTCGTATGGCAAGCCCTGCGCGCACATCAGCAGGCCCACACCGCACGGGCCTACCAGCAAGCCTGGGCCGCCCGCTTCCGCTGCTTCGCGCTGTGCGGTGGGGCGGCTTTTGTGGCGGGGCATTTGCTGCTGTCCTGGTCCACCAACCTGTCGATCCTGCCGGTGATGGGGCAGCCCATGTCCTTCCTCTCGGCCGGCGGCAGCCATTTGCTGTTTTTCCTGCTCCCCCTGCTAGGGCTTAGTGCCGCATCCAATGAGGAGTAACACCATGCCCACCTATGTCCAACACGAAGTCCTGGACCGCATTCCGGACGTATTCAATGCGGAGGCGATCTGGCAGGCGCCTGGCTTTGCGCTCTTTTCGCGCCGGCCTTTGCTGCGTGATTTGCTGGAGCGTACGCCGCGCGAGCTGCGCGGACGGTCCACGGTCCGCTGCTTTTCCCACATCCAGCTACGCCTTCCGCAAGACGATGTGGACGACGACTACCACCTGACCCGGGGCAACCGCGCCCGCGAGCTGGCGGAAACGCTGGCGACGCTGCACCAGAAGGATTTCGGCGATTTGCTGGGCAGCGAGGATGTCCGCTATGACGTGGCCGGCGACGAGCAACTGGCGCCCGGTGAAATTGCGGTGCGTTTTGGGCATGCGGTTTATCTCCCGTGTAGCGGCGAGAAAGCGTTATTCAACATTTCCACCTCGCGCGACGGGGCGGTGTGGAAGCCCGCGTGCGCCGTGTATGCGGGACAGCGCCTGGCCTTGCTCGGCGGCGCGGGCGGCATTCCGGCGCCGGGTTGGCCGTTTGGCGAGCATGGCGGCGTCTTGCTGGTGAATGACGGGCCGGATGCGGATTTGATCGTGCAGGTGCGTCCGAAGGACGTGCTGGATTGCGTCTTTGATGCGAGCCTGGGCGCGTATGCGCTGTGCGCGAAGGGCGGCCACGGTACGCGCTTGCTGCTGAAGGTGACGCGCGTGGCGGGTGCGCCCGCGTCCGCCAAACCAGCGCCCGCTCCGGCGGTCTGGCAGCCGCGCGGCACCCCGGCCGGCGACGAGACGGCGCTGCCGCAAGCCCGCCCCACGCCAGCGCGTGCCGCGACCGCAGCGGCCAGCGACGCGACTTTTGCGCCGGGCGCGCTGCAGCGGCTTACCCTGGTGGCGCTGGCCGTGCCGCGACTAAGCTTGTACCGCAGCACCGGGGCGCTCGCCTTGCACATTCCTTTCGCGCCAGGCCTCGCCATTGGGCGCAATGCCGACGCCGAGCGCGCCCTGACCGTTGTCGCCGGTGGCGATGACACCCTGCATGCCGTGTCGGCCAGTGGACGCCAGGCGATTACCCTGCCGTCCACCCTGGCCGCCACTGCGGCCACAGCGAGCACGCTGCCGGGTGGTCGTAGCATCCAGCTACAAGCGGCGCCGGAGAAAATGCGCGACCGCTACCTGGCGCTGCTCACCCTGCCGCAGCCGATTGCAATGCCGTTGCTGCCGGGCGGCGCGCTGGAATTCGGGCGCAGCATGCCGGCTTTGTCGGCGCTGCGGGTGCTGGACCAGCCGTGGATGCTGGAGGCGGCCACCCCGTCGAGCCCCGATCGTCTCGGCCTTTCGCGCAAGGCCTTCAGCTGCGAGGCGGGCGCGCAAAGCCTGGCCATCCGCCGGCTGTCCGAGTCGCAGGCCTTGTACCGCCTGGATTCGGCCATGCAGTTGATCGGCCAGGTTGGCGACGATGCATGCCTGCTGGAGCCGGGCCAGCACCTGGTGGCTGGCAGCTATGTGCTGCGTTATGAGGGCTGACGGCATGGACGCCTACCTGCCATTCGCGGCCTACCTGGGCGGCCTGGCCGCCACGCTGGTGCTGGCCTGTTACCTGACGCCGGCCAAATGGTGGTACCGGCCAACCCTGCGGAATATGGGGCTGGTCGCCGCCGGCACCTGGACTCTCGGCGCGCTTGCCTTGCATGCCCTCGGCGGAGCCGCCCGCGCTGAAGCGGCGCACGCTCCGGCGCATCCGGCGCCAGCTCACGCGGCGCCGGTCCACGCTACAGCAGCGGAGTTGGCGCCGTTCCGCGTCCACCGTGACCTCAACCTGCGGGTCGCTGCAGGCACCAACGCCGCGCGCCTGGCGACCATCCCGGCGGGTACCCTGGTCACGCCGACCGGCAGCCGCAGCGGCGACTGGTGGCAGGTGCGTGCCGATTCCGATGGCAAAACGCAAACAGGTTGGGCCAGCAGCTTGTGGTTAAGACGACAAGCCGAATGAAGAAAAACCATATCAATAAGACATTAAAACGTTGCGCTTTGTGCGCAGCTTGAAAACAGGGGTAAAAACCACCCTTTTCAATCGAATGGCCGGTTGCCAAGCACAGGGGAAACCGCGTAAAGTTGCGGTATCCCTACGATCGCCATTCCATGAACAAGTGCTGTAATCCAGATCACCCGCATTGCACCTACTGGGTCATGCCAGGGGAAAGCACTTGCTCGGGCGGTCACGCGCAATCCGCCCCGGAACAGGAAGGCGGCAGTTTCGCCGTGCTCAGCGCCATGCGCCACGCGCGCAGCGGCCCGCAGGCGCCCGCTGTCGCCAGCAGCTACACGGCCCCGGCCCGCGTTCATGCCCAATTGCACATCAGCGGTTTCGACCCGCGCGCGGCAGGCGGCCGCCAGTCCCTGAAAATGGAATTGCGCGGCATGCCGCAGGATTGCGCGCCGCAGTTGTCCGTCCACCTGCGCTCGGAACTGATCCCGCACGGCGGGCTTAAGCAGCAGTTCATCCGCTCCGTGCACGGCGACTGGCGTCCGGTATTCGTGGAATTCTCCTCGCGCGGCAAGGAGCATGGCCAGTACCAGATCCATGCCGAAATCCTCTCCAAGGGCGAACAGACGCAGCGCCAATGGGAATGCACTTTTGTCATCCTGGTGCCGCGCGTCGACGCCAGCCTGAACGAAATCCACCGTACCTTCCTCAGCACGCACAAGAATGTGCGCGTGATGGCCGACGACGCAGCGATTGCCCGCGTTACCGCGCAGGGTGGCAACACCATGGATATCGACGTCACCGCGCGCAACGCCGGCATCGCCCACCTCGACCTGGGTGCGGCACCGGGCAAGGTGGATGTGGGCTACTCGACCATCGCCTGGGACGAAGACCTGATTGAAATCGCGCAGGCGCGCAGCGGCCCGACCCACCCGCACCCCACGCTGGCGGCGAGCTTCATCAATGCCGAGCCGGAAGGCGGCGCCTGCCGCCATATCCGCATGTTCGCGATGGACGAAGTCTGTTTCGGCCGTTTTGAACTGGTCGATCCGGAGGCGGACGCCCTGCTGCACCACTTCTCCGCCGAGGGCCCGGATGCGGACGGCCTGACGCGCCGCCTGTCCGGCCGCCATGCGCTGATCCGGCACGGCAAGCATGGTTTCGAGATCGAGGACGTGTCGCGCTATGGCTTGTTGCTGGACGGCGTCTGGCCCGGCAAGAACAAGCCCGCCCCGCTGCGCGCGGGGATGAAGATCGAAATGAGCGCCAGTATCAAAGGCATCGCCCTGCTGGAAGTCAGCGCGGTCATGCCGCACGGCGTGATCCTGCACCGCATTGACCAGGGCGCGCGCGCCGAGTGCTTCGTGCTGCTGGCGCGCGACACGCATCCAGGCTATCCGCTGCCGCGCCACCATGCGCTGCCGGCAGCCGCCACGCTGCCGCTCCTGATGCACCATGAGGGTGGCTTCTGGCATATCGACCAGCTGACCGGCAAGGAAACCGCGCTGGCGCCGACACCGAAACAGGAAAAGTTGAGCCGCATCCCGGCCCACACGCGCTTCGCCAGCGATGCCTATCCGGAGCATTGGATCATCCGCACCGGAGCGACCGCGCATAGCACGGTCGCCGCCCACGCCACCGCTTAAGCGGCGGGCTTCTTCGGCAAGGGAATGAACTCCGTTTCACCCGGCACTTGAGGGAAGCGCTGCGCCTCCCAGTCGTCCGCCGCCTGCAACAGGCGCTCCTTGCTCGACGAGACAAAATTCCAGAACAGGAAGCGATGCCCGTCCAAAGCGTCGCCACCAACGATGACGAACTGCGCGTCGCCTTGCGCCGTTACGCGCTGCGAGGCCGACGTATCCAGCAAGGCCATCATATGCTGCGGCAGCGGCGCGCCATCGATCTCCAAGGCGCCGCTGACGGCATACAGCGCCGCTTCAGGCGGCAAGCCGGTCAAGGCCAGCTGCTGGCCGGCTTTCAGGCTCACGTCCAGGTACAAGGTGTGGCTGAACGCCTTGACCGGCGACGTGTGGCCGAAGGCGGAACCGATCAACACCCTGACCTTGGCGCCATCGACCTCCAGCTCCGGAATCGCACTGGCCGGCGTATGCTGGAAAGACGGTTCGTCTTCCTCATGCGCCTTGGGCAGCGCGCACCACAACTGCAAGCCGTGCGTGCGGTGCGGCACGCCGACCAGTTCTTTTGGGGTGCGCTCGGAGTGAACGATGCCGCGACCGGCCGTCATCAGGTTGATGGCGCCCGGTTCGATACGCTGCAAAGTACCCAGGCTGTCGCGGTGCTCCATGGCGCCTTCGAACAGGTAGGTCACGGTGGACAGGCCGATGTGCGGGTGCGGCCGCACGTCGTGGTCGGCGTCGGCCGGCACTTCGACCGGGCCGAAATGGTCGAAGAAAATGAAGGGGCCCACGGCTTGCTTGACCGCCGACGGCAGATAGCGCCGCACGACGAAGCCGCCGCCAAGGTCCTTCTCGTGGCCTTTCAGGAGATGCGCGATACTCATGGCGATTACCCCAGTTGGGTGGTGATTTCCGTGGTCACAGCGGTCATCAGCTTGTGCACCGGGCACTTTTGCGAGATGGCCAGCAGTTCTTCGCGCTGCTCCTCGGTCAGCGCACCGGTCAGGTGCAGCGTGGCGGCCAGGCGGTAGACGCCCTTGCGCTCCTCGCTGGCGTCGCGCTCGGTGGTGACTTGCACATCTTCCACCGGAATGCCTTTGCGGCGCGCATACCAGACCACGGTCAGCGCCTTGCAGGCGCTGATCGCGGCGTCGTACAGGTCATGCGGCGATGGGCCGGCATCGTTGCCGCCTTCCTCGATGGTGCCATCGACGGAAACGATATGGTCGCGCACATGGAGGATGTGGCGCATTGGGAGCGACTGGTCGCGGACTACTTTTACGGTCATCATGGTTCCTGATGGTTAAGACATAGCGCAATTTACACCAGTTTGCGCGCCACACGGAAGCCCACCACGTCATTCGCCAGCAGCGCCGAGTAGCCGTTGCGCAGCGCGGCCCGCAGGTAGCGCGGCTGGTACAGCCACGCGCCGCCGCGCAGGATGCGGCGCGCCTGGTCGCCGCCCTGCTCCCAGGCCCTGCCGTCGTTCGGGGCGCCCAGGTAGTTTTCGTGCATGGTGTCCTGCGTCCATTCCCATACATTGCCATGCATGTCGAACAGGCCCCAGGGATTGGGCTGGTAGCTGCCAACGCGCGTGGTGCCGCCCTGGCTATTGCCTTTCGGGCCGTTGTTGTAGGTGAAGTGGCCGTCGTAGTTGGCATGCTCGGGCGTGATCTCGTCGCCGAAGCTGAAGGCGGTGTGGGTGCCGGCGCGGCAGGCGTATTCCCATTCCGCTTCGCTTGGCAGGCGGTATTGCTGGCCGGTCTTCTCGCCCAGCCACTGCAGATAGAGCTGGGCATCGTGCCAGGTCACGCACACCACCGGGTGGCGCTCGTCCTGCTTGAAGCCCGGCGCGTTCCAATCCACGTCCAGCCTGGATTCCCAGCCCGTGGCCTGCACGAACTGGCGCCATTCGCCCACCGTCACCGGGTAGCGGCCAAGCGCAAACGAGTGTTCGATGCCGATCCAGTGGGCCGGCAACTCGCGATCGAGCCAGGTCTTGAGTGCTCCGGCCTTGACGGCGATCGCGTGCTCATACTCGGTGGAGCCCATCTGGAAGCGCCCGGTGGGGATCAGCACCAGGTCGGGGCCAACGCCGCTGCCATCAAGGAAGCGGTCGCGCAGCACGCCTTCGGCATCGGCCACCGGGCTGCTGGCGGACGGCAGCAGCGCCGCCAGTTCGGCGGCCTTGCGCGCGGCTTGCTCCTTGCGATGGCGTTCCTGTTCGGCGCGGTAGGCCGCTTCGGCCTTCAGTTGGGTGGCCTTGCGCAGGCGTTCTTCCTCGGCCTGGCGCGCTTTCAATGCGTCGGCGTCGCGGCGGGCGATGAGCTGCTGGCGCAGGCGCTCCTTGCGCTCCCTGGATTCCTGCTCGGCCACGATTTTGCGCTGCTTTTCCTGCTCGCGCCGCAACTGCTCCTGGCGCACTTTCTCTTGCGCGGCGGCCAGGGCATCGGCTTTGCGCCTGGCCGCCAGTTCCGTTTCCTGCTGATGGCGGCGCTCGGCCTCTTCGGCCCGCGCCTGGGCGTCGGCGCGCGACTGCGCTGCGCGCGCCGCGCGCGCCTCGTTCTCACGCTGCTCGCTCGCGGCACGATCCGCCTTGCTGGCCGCTTCACGCGCGGCGGCTTCCTCGGCGCTTGGCTCACCCGCATCCCGCAATTCATCCAGCAATGCGGCGACCGATGCCGGGCGCTCGTCGGCGCGCAGCGCAAAGCCGCGCTTCAGCACTTGCCATTGCTGCGCGGTGAGCGCAGCCGGCGGCGCCGGTTCCAGCAGCGCGGTCGCTATGCCATCGAAAGGCAGGCGGCCTTCCAGCAACTGGTAGATCATCACGGCCACCGCATACACGTCCAATTGCGGGCGCGGCATGCCCTGGCTGGTGCCGGATTCGGGCGCGCGGTAGCCCGCCGTTCCAGCGTTGGGCACGGACATGCCCAGGTCGGTGCCGGTGCTGCGCGCGCGCGAGGCGATACCGAAGTCCAGCAACTTGATTTCGCCGGTCTTGGTCAGGAACACATTGCCCGGCTTAAGGTCGCGGTGCACCAGGCGGTGCTTGTCCCAGGCGTATTGCAGCGCGTCGGCCACCGGCCGCAGCATGCGCTCCACCTGGACCGGCGTGGCTTTGCCGTGCGCGGTCAGCCAGGCATCCAGGTCCTGTCCTTCCAGGCATTCCATGATGATGAAATAGCTGGAGGTGGCGGGGTCCTGCGCCCATTCGTAGACGCGCACGATATTGTCATGCGCCAGGCGGCGCGCCTGGGTCGCCTCCTCGATCAGCAATTTGGCATGGGCCGGGCTTTGGGTCAGCTGCGGCGGCAGGATCTTCAGCGCCACCACGGCGCTGTGGCCCAGTTCCGCGTGCGTGGCGAGGTCGGTCGCCTGCCACACCTGGCCCATGCCGCCCATGCCGATCAGGCGCTCCAGCCGGTAGCGGCGGTTGTGCGGACCGATCTCCTGTCCGGCCATCAGGCCAAGCTCGGTTCCCTGGCGCGCGCTGGCGACCATAGGCGGAGCGCTGCCTCCCGGCGGCGAGTATTCCGCATCCAGGATGGCGTTCTTGCGGCGGTCGAACTCTTGAAGGCTTAACAGGCCGTCGTCGTGCAGTGCACGCAGTTCGCGAATCTTGTCTCTTGCTGTCTGCATCTTTGCCTTGCTTTACCTCGCTATCTGGGTGCCGCATTCCGGGCAGTACCTGGCATCAGCCGGCACACTATGGCCATTCGGGCAATGGCGTGCCGCCGTCGCCGTCGCCGTCACCGTCGCTGTGGGCGCCTGTGCCGCAGCCTGCGCGCGCAGCAGGTCCAGCTGGTGCTGGCGGTCCTTGTCGCCGCTGCTGTCGCGATATGCCCGTTCGTCCTGCACTTCACCACGCGCCAGGCGCATGGCTTCCGTGGCGGTGATGCTGTTTTCCGCCGCGACCACACCCGCCAGCGCCTGTAGCTGCTCGGGCGACATGCCGGCCTGGGTTTGCTGGCGCATCAGGCGCGATAAGGCTTCGGCGTTCGGCGTGGCGGCCAGCGCGATCTTTGCAGTGTCGCTCATGCGGCCGATGGATTCCTGCCGTTCGATGTCGATGCGCGCCATGGTGGCGGCATGCTCCTGCTGCGACACCATGCCCTCGTACTCGATCTTCCAGCGGTTGAAACGCTCTTCGCGTTCCAGCTCCAGCTTTTTCAGGGACTGCTGCCATTGCGCCTCCTGGTCGCGCAATTTCAGTTGCAGGCGCTGCTCTTCCACCGCTACCTGGTCTTGCATGGCCTGGTGCGCAAGGGCCTGGGCCGCGCGCTGGTGCAGGCTGTCCGCCTCCACTGTGCGCAGCAGCTTTTCATGCTGGGCGATGGCGTCGGCGGTGGCGCCGCTGCGCTTCAATTCCTCTAAGCGGGCGTTGATCTCGGCGACGTGTACGCCAGCGCCGGCATCCTTCGCGTCTTCACCGCGCGCCATTTCGCGTTTGCGTGCCAGGTGTTCCTGCTCTTCCCATTCCTGGATGCGCTCGGCCTCGCGGTGGCGCGCCGCATTGGCCAGCGCAATACCCTGGAAGCGGGCGCGATGATGTTCAGCCTCGATTTCCTGCTCGCGCTGTTTGGCGGCTGTTTCGGCCTGGCGCAGCATCTGAAGCTGCTTGCGACGGTACTCCTCGTCCTCGATGGCGAGCGCGGACTGTATGCGGTGCTGTAGCTGCTGCTGGTACAGCAGGTGCGAGAAGCGCTGGCGGGCCAGGGCCTTCTCCTCCAGGCCGGCTTGCTGCGCCAGCTCCATTTCGGTACGCATCTTGATCTGGGCCAGGCGGCGCACCTGGTCCCATTCGGCGGCTTCGCCCACCTGCAGCGACTTGCGCCGGGCCAGTTCGTGCTCCAGGTCCGCCAGGGCCGCGCCGGCGCCGCGCTCGAAGGCCTGCTTGCGGGTCTTGGCTTCCAGGATGCGGCCGTACAGGTCGATTTCGCGGGCGCGGATCGCCAGCATCTGCTCTTCCGCGTCCTGCTTCAATTCGGCGCGGCGGTAGTCGCTGCGCATCTTCTGTTCCTGGCGCCAGATGGCTTGCCACTCTTCCTCGTCATACAACTGGTCGAGCTGCTTGACGTGCTCCAACTGCAACTGCCGTTCATCGGCCACCAGGAACAGGCTGCCGACGCGTTCGCGGTTGTCATCGTATTTGTCGTGGCGCAGGGCCAGCGTTTCGACCTGCACGGCGGCCAGGCCGAATTCGGCCAGGCGCTGGCGCAAAGCGCTGTGCAGGCGTTCGTTGAGCTGCTCACGCAAGGCCGACGTATTGGCCATGTCGCGCATGGCGCGCCCGCCCAGGAATTCAGCCGCGACCTGGCGCACCGAGGGCGCGAGCAGGTCGTGCAACTGCAGCGTGTTGACGGTGCCGGGGACGGTCATGAAATGCTGGGCGAAGGCCGGTACGCTTTCCACTTGCAGGCCGACGGTAAAACGGGCGGCCAGTTTCAGGAACTCGGCGCTATGCAGGTCGGAAAAGCTGAACTCCACCGGCAGCGGCGTGGTGCGGGTGATCAGGATTTCGCCGTGCTGGTCGCGCAGTAGATTGTTCAAGCGCGTGAAGAAGCCTTCCAGTTCGTATTCGCCTTGCGGCACTTCGGTGGCTTGGCCGCCCTGCAGGATGTAGGCGCGGGTGGTGGCGGGCACGCGCAGGGTCTTGGTGAAAATGCCGGACAACTGGCGCACGCCAAAGTACACCGCCAGCTCGTCGTTGGCGGGGATCCAGCGATTATCGCGCAGCACCGGTTCACTGCGCGAGGCGCCCAGCGTCAGGCCGCACTGGTTGCAGTAGCCCGATGTGTCGTCATTGCGGTGCTCGCAGCGCGGGCACTTGACGCCACCCAAACCAAACATCTTGAACATTTCCTACTCCTTGTTTGTCCCAGCGCTAGCAGATTGTAGCAAAGGCAACCCCTTGCCGCTGTGCGCACGATTCATATCCATCCCAGCTTTTCCACGCAGGCCAGCGAAGCGCCTTTACCGCGCAAGGCGGCGCGATAGCCGGGCGGGATAGCTTCCTGCCATGCGTGGGGCAGCAGGACGCGGTCGCCGGGCGTGGCCTGGCTGAGAATCAGCTCAAGCTTGGGCTGCAGTCCTTCCACCGTTTCAACGCGGCCGGCGTGCCAGGCGCTGGAGCTGCCGGTGGCGATGATACGGCCGCGCGGCACGAATTCCCGGCCCCTCGCCAGACGGTCGGCCATGACGAGGGCGAATTGCCAGGATTCTCCATGCAGCCGGCCCTGACCGAAACGCACGGCGGTTTTCCAGCGCCACTGCCCTTTCCCGTCAAAGTGGCGCGCGCCGCAAAGCGTCTGGCGCACCGATTGCTGCATCGCCAGGTCGAGCGTGGGGGCGGCGATGCTGGACTCTTCGTCCTGCGCCGCGTCTGCCGGCAGCGGGCGGATGCTGACCTCCACCCATGCCAGCGTGTCGTTGATGCCGCCGCTGTGCAGGGGGAACCAGGCGCGCGCGCTGGCGATGCCGGCGCGGGGATGGGTGTGGCCGGTCAGTTCGCCCAGATGGCTGATGGCGTGCGCGGCCCAGGCTTCATCTGGCGCGCTGCCGCTGGCGGCGCCAAGCCAGATCACGCCTGCCGCCGCTCCGGGTTCAACGCCGTGGCGCGCGCTGGCGAGCAGGCGCCATGCCTGTCCGGGGTCGCCGGAGACTTCGCCCTGCTGCCAGTTGTCGGACCAACCGGCTGCGGTGACCTCCTCTTGCGCAGGGCGCCACACGCCGCGCACCATGCGGTCGACAAGGACGGCGGCCAGTTCCCAGTTGCGGTCGTCGGCGGCCGGGGCGATGTCGATGCCCAGCACGACCTGGTCGCGGCTGTCGAAAGTGTGTTCGGTGAGGCGCGCCAGGCGCACGGCGGCTTGCATCGCGTCCGCGAGGGCCGGGGCGCCGGGTACCACGCATTTGACCTCGGCCCGGTTGCCGCGCGGGCGACGGGTGGCGGTGAGCGTGGCGCTGCGGCCATCGGCGAGGATGGTACGGCATTCGGCGCTGCTTGCGTGCGGAGCGGCGTTCATGGCTCTATGGCGCGGCGCTGCGCCAGGCTGTATTCGAGGTTGGAGAGCATGCGGTCGGTTTCGTCCAGCCTTGCCGGATCGAGGCCGTTGCGCATGGCGGCTAGCAGCGCCCAGCCTTCGTCCAGCGCGGCCTGCGCGGATTGGGTGTGCATGGCGCGCAGCTTCTGCGTGTTTTTTGGCAGGCGCTGGCCGGGGGCGGCCTGGGTCAGGCTTGGCATGGTGTTAGCGTTAAGCGCGGCATGCGCGAGGCGGCGCAGGATGTCTTGCAGGGGGGCGAAAGTGCCGTCGCCTTCTTGCATGGGTAAGGCGCGCAGGCCGGCTGCCAGTGCGGGGAGTTCCAGGAACAGGCGGCGCAGGGCTGCCACATCACGCTGCGCCGGGTCGCCGCCCGCCGCTATCGAAGCCGCTGCGGCTGCCGCGCGCCTGCCGTGCCATGGCATATCCTCCAGTCGCGCCCACCGCAACGGCGTGCCGTCGTCGCGCCCTGGCCCGCCCGGATTGGCATCCTCGGCAGCATCCTCCGCAGCCTCCGAGCAGGCTCCCGGCGCAGCGGCAGCCGTCATCGCCGCAAGCTCCGCATGCACCTCGGCGTTGCCGCCTGCGCCAGTATCGGGCTCGCGCGGGCGGGGTGTGGGAATCGCGCCAGCAGCGGCGGCAAGTTGGGCGGCTAAATCGGTCGCGGGGTGCAGGTCCACCGGCAGGCAATCCTCCACCACCAGGCCGAAGCGCGTATAAACCAACTCATTCAGCCCGGCGCGGAAGGCGTGCCATTCATCGTCCGTCGTGCAAGGCGGCAGCTCCAGCGTCCCCAATTGCAAGGCCGCTTGCACCGCATCCTGCAACGCGGCGCCAACGGCGGCAGTCGGCAGCACGCTCTCCGCCTCCGCTGCGAGCAGCAAGGCAAACCGCTGCCGGTCGCCGGAAGCGTCGAAGCAATAGTCAAGCCGCAGCCCGATCTCCGGCGCCGCAGCAAACGGCGTAAGGAAGCAGCGCAAAGGCGCCGCATGCACCGCCCAGCGCACACCATCAGCCGTCTCCACCAGCGCCGCCAGCGGCGGCAAAGGCGCCAACCGCGCGCCATCCAGACGAAGTGCCAGCGCAGACGTACCAAGACCGTCAACCGCACTGCGGTCAACGGCCGGATCGCGCGTGGATTTGCCACGCATGCGCGCCAGGATTCCCATCATTCAGGGCCCGAGCGGTTCCACCGCAAACACCGCCCCATGCGCCTGGAAGTGCAACTCCGGCGCCTGCTCAAAGGGCCAGGCCCGTTCGCATTCGCCATCCGCATCGAGCCGCCCCTGCAACAGCACGGCGCCGCCGCCATCCGTCACGCGCAGCATCGGCCGGCGCGCCAGCAACTGCGCGGCAAATCCCGCCGCAGCCTCTAGTTTAAGGATCAACTGCCAGCCGGCATCCTGCGGCACGAAATGTAGCGACCAGCAACCGTCATCAGTGACAAGCACGGTCAGCTCGCTGATAGTGGACGCCGCGCGCAGCATGCCCCGGCTACCTCGCCAGCCGAGTACCGCTTGCGCGCGCTTGCGTTCCAGTGCCAGGTGGCGGAAGCGGCGCAAGGTCAGCGGCGACGCCTGCAAAGCCGCCAGTTGGGTGGCGCTCAAGGGCTGGCTACCATCCAGCGCCGACTGCAGTACGCCATCGTCCAGGACCAGTTCATCGTCACCAGGGCGGCTGCGCAGCAGCAGCGCTTCCTGCAGCTTGCGTTCAGTTGTATTGTTCACTTGCTACTCCCTGCTTCCGCATTCAGCCCGTATTTCAGCTTATCAATCAATTCATTGCGCCGCTTGCGCAGGGTCGGCACCGAAACGCCCGCCATTTCCGCCAGCCGCGCCATGGGCGGCAGTTCGCCGCTTCCCGGCTCCAGCCATTCCTCGGGATAGCTGTCATCCGCCGGCCCAAGCAAGACCTGGAACACGGCCAGCCGAACCGGCAGCGCTTCGTCCCGCAATGCCGCCAGTTCTACCTTGCGGGGGGACGGAGAAACATCGGCGTGTTCGGCGCCCTCCACCTCCTCCGCCACGCGCCACAAATCCTCCATCCACGACAGGGACTCGGCCTCGTCCAGTTGCCAGTCGCCGTCCTGGTTGGAAGACAATTCCTCGTAGTCGCCAATCTCGCGCAGCATGGCGGCGATCTTGTCGGGATTGTTCTTCATACTGGCAAAGCGCTTGGAACGCGTGTGCAGCGGGCCGGGCGCGCCGCTGAACTGCTCCAACGTCTCGCTCCAGCGGATCAGCCACTCGGCGCGGCAATCGACAATGGACCGCATCTGCCGCACCTCGATCGGGAAGCCCTGCAACTCTCGGCCCAGGATCGTGCCCACCTGCGCGGCATTGTGCTCCCAATTGGCGAACAATTGCGCTATCTCGCGGTACGCCGTGTCCAGCATGCGATAGGTGTAAATTCGGTTGGGCGAACAAGGCAGGCCGGTCGCCACCTGGTAGTTATCGCTATCGACCTTGTCGCGCAACACGGCGAACATATCGTTGACTTTCTTGCGCAGCATGCCCTGCCCGCCCAGCACGCCGTCTTCCCGCCAGAATTCGCCGCAGCGCGCATGCTCCGCCGCCAACGCCGTGAGAAAGGCC
Source organism: Massilia sp. SR12 (assembly GCA_046523935.1). Lineage (GTDB taxonomy): Bacteria > Pseudomonadota > Gammaproteobacteria > Burkholderiales > Burkholderiaceae_D > Rugamonas. Next base: position 1,552,406 of record CP159586.1, read on the forward strand.
GCCCAGTCGGAGGGTTGCGCCTGCAATTCATACAGCAGCACCAGGGCCAGCTCCGCCGCGCTGTCGCCGTATGAATTGCCGGGCGCCTCGCCGCGCGCGCGCCGCGCATGGTCGCGCAGCAGGCGCCCGGCCGCATCGGCATACCACTCCAGCGCTTCCGCCGAGCGGGATGGGTCGAGCAAAAGGTCCGCATCGCACTGCCGGAACGCCTGCAGCGAGCAGTGGCCCAACAACTTGCGTACTTGTTCCCAGCCGTGTTCCTGGTACCGGGTTCCTGGCAGCCGCATACTATCCTGTCAACATTGTCACGCGCCCAATGCACGCCTCCTTATCATGGCACAGTGGCAGCCCGACCATTCGCTGCGAATGAAGGGGGATTTCCCTTCTGTTTGCCATTCTGCCCGGCCATTGCCTTGAGCAGGGTCGCCACGATAGGGGCGGCATGCCCGCCGCCAGTCAATTGCGAGTGGCTGACGAAGGCGGCAAACGCCAGGCGCCGCGCCTGGCCGGGCAGGCTGCCCGGCTCCAGCCAACCGGTAAACCACACCGTGGCCTCGTCCTCGCTGACGGGCGCCGTGCCGGTCTTGCCATACAGGCCGCGCCGCGCTTCCGCCAGCGCCGGGCCGCTGAACGCGCCGGCTGCCGTGCCGCTGTCGATCACGCCTTTCATGCCTTTGCGGATGCGATCCAGTCGCACCGGCAGCGGCACGCCGCTAGCCTGCTGCGCTTCCTGCCCGCCAAGCGCCGCCAGCAAGCGCGGCGAGCGCTGTTCACCGGAGCCGATGGCCGCTGCGGCGAGTGCCATTTGCAGCGGCGTGGCCTGCATGCGCAGGCCGATCGCCATCTGGCGCAGCTCATGGCGGCTGTCGATCGGGTCGATGCGCGAGGCGCTGGTTTGCAGTGCGTCGTAGGGCTGCCATGCGAAGCCGGCCGGCAGCAGGCCGCCATCCAGCCGCATCGGGCTTCCGAAACCGAGCGCGCGGGCCGCTTCAGCGATGGGGCGCTGGGCCGCCAGTGCCCCCTCCTCCAGCGCGCGCAGTCCGGGCGCACCACCCTGCGCCTGGCCTTGCAGGGTGCGGTCGCTCAACTCGGCGCTCCAAGCGAACCAGGTGTTGACGCTGTAGGTCATGGCTTGCGCCAGTCCCAGGCGGCCGGATTCGGCGCGGCGCGACAGGCTTTGCTCGCGGTAGTTGGTCACATGGGCGGCGGCAGTGGCAGTGGGGTAGCTGGGCGCGTCGGTGCGGAAGGCATAGCCGCGTTGCTGCGCGATGTGGTCGATTTCCTGCAGTGGCAGGCCGCCCAGCAGGCCATCCAGTGCGCGGTCGTGGCGGGCCGCCATTTCCAGCCCCAGCGCGCTGATGATCTTGAAAGCCGAACCGGGGCTGCTATGAGCACCGCCGTCGTGCTGCCAGGCGGGCAGCCGCAATGGGCTGCGGGCCGGGTTGGCGCGGTCGAAGTCGCGTGCTTCGCGCCAGTTGCCGGGTGTGACGGCGGGACCGCCTGCACCTGCAGCCAGCAGGATGTCGCCGTTGCCGGCGTCCAGCAGCACCAAACCGGCGCGCCGATTCGCCGGCGGCGCCGTGCCACCCTCGCAGCGCTCGCCGTTCCACGCGCCGCCGCGCAGGCCCTGGCATTCCAGGATGGCCTGGCCCAGGGCCTGCAAGGGTAGCGAAATTGTCAGGCGCGCAGCACGGGTGGCGCCCTCCATCGCAGCGGCCCGCGCCAGCATGCCGGACAGACTGCTGGCATGGGCCGGGCCAACGCCGAGCAGGGTGGCCAATCCAGCGCTGCGCGCAGCGGGCGTCGGGGCCCCGCCAGCCCAGAGCGGGGTGCCATCCCGGTCCACGATCTGGATGCCGGCGCGGGCCTCGACTGGCAGACCGGCTGCGGCGCTGCCGCCAGCGTGCTGGCTTCCGCCGTATAACGCCGTGGGAATGGTCTGCCACGCAGGGACGCCGCCCGTCAGCCGGATATGGCGATAGGCCTGGTCACCTGGGTGCAGTGCGCCCGCCACATCCAGCGCGCGCACCGGCAGTTCCATGCGGGTAGCGCCGCGTACCGGACGCAGGGTGATGGCTTGTACGTCGGCAGGTGTTCGGCATGCGGTTCCGCTGCAGGCGTGCGTGGCCGTCACCGCGCCAACGGGCTGGCCTGCCAGCAGCAGGTCGATCCGCTCATTACCACGCGCCGGCTGCGGCAGGTGGATCACCAGCGTGGCCGGACCACGCCCCGGCCAGTGCGCCGCCCGTTGCCAGGCTTGCCAGCCTTGCGGCATGTCGGCGAACAGGCGCACTGCCAGCGGCGGCATCTCCGCAGACTGTGCTAGCTGACCGCCTCCCGCTGCCAGCAAGGACACGGTGACGCCCTGTGGCGCGGCGTCGGCGCGCAGGCGCCAGGCCAGCAAGCGCCGCTCGCTGTTGAACAAGTCGACCTGGCGCTGCAGGTAGGCGCCATCCGCTTGCCGATAGAGTCTTTGCAGCAGCCGGCGCATGGCGTCGTCCGCTTGCAGGTCGCGCCAGCCTGCCAGGTCGGCAGCACGCTGGCCATCCCCGGCGGCCAGCCATTGCGCCAGGTCGGGCGGCGCCAACTCCAGCAAGCCATCCGCGCCAAGCCGCAGCAGCCCCCACTCGCGCAGGCGATTGAACAGGACTTCATCTTCGCGCGCCGCCAGTGCCATGGCCGGGACTTCATAGCGCCCCGGCGCCAGGCGCAAGCCGAGCGGCGCGCCCGCCAGCGGGAAGGCCACGACGTGCGCCCGCCCCGGCGCCTGGCCAGCCACTGGCGCAGTGGAGAAGGCCTGCACCACCATCTCGCCCTGCGCGCAGCCCTTGTCGGCACGACGCTCAACCCGCACCGCCCCATCGGCCCAAACCAGCCAGCCCAGGCTACGCATGGCGGCTCCAGGCGCATCGCCGAGCCATTGGGCCGCCGCGCCCCGCTCGCGCCAACGTACCCGCAGATCCGCGCCGGCTGCACTGATCGTCATAGCCGGAATGCTGCTACCCTCCCCCACCAGCAAGGCGTGGCGCAAGGCGGTCTCACCTCCCACCTCCGAAAAGCGATAGCCGACTTGCAGCGGCAGTGCTTGGGCACACAGATCCACCCGCACCAAGGGGCCGCCATGCAAGCCGCTTGCGACCAGCAATTTGCCACCGACCACATCCTGCAGCGCTATGCCCGGCGCTTCCGGCACAACAAAACGTACACCCGGCATCACCGCCTGCAGCGCGGACACGCCAGGCGAGGTGGCGGCGCCGCCCTCGGCCGCCATGCCCGCCGCATGGCGCCACAGGAGCAGCGCCCCGGCGACAGCAACCGCCAGCGCAGCGGCCGATAGCAGGAGCGCCGCCCTCCCGCCGCGCAGCGGCAAAGTGAAGGACAGCGGCGCCCGCGCGGCCGCCTGCAGGTTGCGCTGGCGCCGACGGTCGCGCCGCCAGGCAGAGAGTCGGGAAAGAAGGGTTTCCATCCCCAGCGCTAGCCGGGGGAAGCGGAAAATCCCGCATTTCCGCATTTCGCCCCGCGTTTTTTACCGCTTGTCGCATGCCGATGGCGACCCGCCGCCGCCTTGGATACAGTGAGCACATGGATAGTCCTGATGTGGACGATCCGCAAACCGGAGAACATCATGAAAGCCCTGCGTAACTTTGAAGCCCTGTTCGTTGCTATCATTGGCCTGGCCTGCGCTGCCAACTATGTCTTCGATGGCGCCAACGAGAGCGCGGCACCAGCCACCTACGCGGCGGCCGCGCAGCCGGCAGCCAATCAAAGCGTGCCGGTCGTGGTGGTTGCCGCCAAACGCATGAGCGCTGCTGAGAAGCAGGCCTCGCTGGCGGAAGAGCGCAAAGCCGCTCAACCTGGCAGCATCTGAGCCAATTGTTACCCCCTTAGGGGGATTTGTAAGAAACTGCATCAGGCTTATCGTCCGAACCGTGCGCTTGCTATATTTAAGTCAAGCGCACCAACTACCGGAGATAAGCCATGCTCAAATCTAAACTCATCGTTGCGGCCGCCCTCGCATTTGGTGCGGTCGCCTTAGTACCAGGCACCGCCCTGGCCCAGGTCGACTTCAGCCTGGTGATCGGCAACGCACCACCGCCACCGCGTTTTGAAAGCCTGCCACCGCCACGTCATGGTTATGTTTGGGCGCCCGGCTACTGGCGCTGGGACGGTTACCGCCACGCCTGGGTGGCTGGCCACTGGCTGCGCGAACGCCAGGGCTATCGCTACTACCCTTCTGAATGGGTTCGCGTCGACAATGGCTGGGGGTGGCGTGAAGGTGGCTGGACCACCTATGACAACTATCGCGACAACTACCGCGACAGCTACCGCGACAACTCCCGCCACCACGACCGTGGCCGCCAGCATGACCGCGACCGCGACGGGGTGCCGGACCGCTATGACCGCGACCGTGACAACGACGGCGTGCCCAACCACCGCGACCGCGACCGTGATGGCGACGGCATCCCCAACCGTCACGACCAGCGGCCGGATAACCCCTATCGCCGCTGATGAAGGCAGCGCCACGGGGCGCTGCCTGGCCTGATGCTTACGGCTGCCCCATGGCGGCGCTGCCGCCTTTCAGGTGTTTGTCGAGGAACTCGACCATCTTGGCGTTCGCAACGGCCTGGTTCTTCTTCTTGCTGAAGCCGTGGCCCTCGTCGTCGAACACCACGTAGTCAACCGGCACATTGTTCTTCTTCACCGCCTCCACGATTTCGTCGCTCTCCGGCTTGATCACGCGCGGGTCGTTCTTGCCCTGGATGACCATCAACGGCTTGCGGATATGCGTGGCGTGGAATAGCGGCGAAGTCGCCACCAGGAAGTCCTTGTCCTTCACCGGGTCGCCGATCTCGTCGTACAGCGCCTTGCGCTGCGACTCCCAATATGGCGGAATCGACTCCAGCGTACGAATCCAGTTGCTGACGCCGAAAATGTCGATGCCAACCTTGAACGCCTCCGGACGGAAGGCCATGGCCGCCAGCGTCATATAGCCGCCATAGCTGCCACCCATGATGCCGATGCGCTCCGGATCGATGTAGCCACGGCTGGCCAGGAAGGTCTTGGCCTCGATGCAGTCCCACAGCGGCTCGCGGCCATGTTTGCGGTCGTCCGCCATGAAGAAGGTCTTACCGTAACCGCTGCTGCCACGGTTGTTAATGCCCAGCACCGCATAACCATTGTTGACCAGGTACTGCACCATGGCGCTATAGCCGCGCCGCGTCTGGCCGCCCGGGCCGCCGTGCACCATCACCACCGCCGGCACTTTCGCGTTCGGCGCAGCGCCTTTCGGTTTGTAATAGATCGAAGGCACCACCATGCCGTCGAAGGAACGGAAGCGCACCACCTCGGCATCCACGAGGTCGTTCGGGTTGATCTCCTTGCTCATGCTCTGCGTCAGCTGCCGGGACTTTTTGGTCGCCAGGTCATACACGAACAGGTTGTTCGGCGAACGGTCACCGTTGACATAGAAGGCCATCAGCTTGCCGCTTTCCGAGAACACGGCTGCGCTCATATCGCCGCCCGGCACCTTCGGCAGCGCCATTGGCTTCTCTTCTTTTCCTTCCACCACGCGCAGCACGGTACTGCCGTCCTGGTTGATGATCGTGGTGCGGAAACGCCCGTTGCGCGAGTAGCCGGTGGCGACCACGTCCCAATCCGCCTTCTCATGCTCGGCCACCTGCCCGCTCGCCAGATCGTAAGCGCGCACGCTGGTGAATTCGCCGCCCGCGTTGGAGGTGAACAGCAGCTTTTTCGACTCCGGATCAAAGCTGGCCGCGTCATAGCTGGCCACGTCCTTATGCGGGGTGATGTGCTTCATCTCCTTGCTGGCCAGGTGGTACAGGTAGATGTCGCTGTCGGAGGTGGTATTCGGCTTGTTCAGGGCCAGCCACTTTTCGTCGCGGCTGATGCGGCTTGGGCTGATGCCGTTATCGTTCTGGTACAGCATGGTGCGCGAATAGTCCTTCACGCTGTAGCGGTACAGGTCGAAGTACTTCGGATTGCGCTCATTGGTCATGACGTAGAAGGCGCTGCGGTCGTCGCTCCAGCCGAAGAACGAAGCCTTCAGCTTGTCGCCAGGCGTCAGGTCCTTCTCGCTGCCATCCGCCTCCCGCACGAACAGGTGGTTGTTCTCGTCGCCGCCCTTGTCGCGCGTGAACAGGAAACGGTTATCGGCCGGGAAGTAGCTGACAGCATAGGTGCTGTCCACCGTCGACTTGGTCAGTGCCGTTGGCTTGCCGCCGCCAACCGGAATCGAATACACATTGAAAATGCCGCTCTCATTGCTGCTGAAGAGGATGGACTTTTCATCGTGGCTGAACGAGGCGCCACTGATCGACGTGGTAGCCATGAACTGCTCAATCGTGTACTTCCGCACTGGTTTGGCGGGCGCCGCATAAGCCGCTTGCATGGCAAGCGCCAGGGCCAAAGCGCCGGCTGCGCGATACATCACTGACATAGCTAGTCTCCTGTTAAAGTGAGCGGAAAACAACCGAGCCAGTGTTGCAAAATAATTTACTCATGTCAATAAAACAAGAGCGCGCCCGCGCAGAAAAACTGGCGCGCCAGCCCGTCCCCGCCTCCCCCACCGCATGGCACGCATGGTTCGACGGTTCCGCCCACCCCAACCCGGGCCGCATCGGCATTGGCGCGCTGCTGTCCGGCCCTGCCGGCGAACGCGTGGAAATCAGCCGCCGCGCGGGCCACGGCAGCAGCGGCGACGCCGAATACCTGGCGCTGATCGCAACGCTGGAAAAGGCTGTGGAATTGGGCGTGAGGGAGTTGCTGGTTTATGGCGACAGCCAGGTCGTGGTGCAGGACCTGCTGGTATCGGCGGCAGCCGGCGCCAAAGGACTGGAGGAGCACCGGACACGCGCCACGCAGTTGATGGCGGCGCTGGCGCAAGTGCATGTGCGCTGGATACCGCGCCACAAGAATGGGGAAGCGGACCGCCTGTCGCAACAGGCGGCCCGCGAGATGGTGCTGGGTGACGCTTAGCGGACCTTGAAGACGCTGACCACGTCGGCCAGGCCACCGGCCTGCTTCTGCATGGATTCGGCGGCAGCCGCCGCCTCTTCCACCAGTGCGGCATTCTGCTGCGTAACCTGGTCCATCTGGCCTACAGCTTTATAGACTTCGTCGATGCCGGTGCTTTGCTCCGCGCTGGCGGCGGTGATCTCGCTAATGATGTCCGACACGCGCTGCACACTGGAGACGATTTCCTCCATGGTGCCACCCGCATCGCTCACCAGGCGGGTGCCCGCGTTGACCTTCTCGACCGAATCGCCGATCAATTCCTTGATCTCCTTGGCCGCCGCAGCCGAACGCTGCGCCAGGTTACGCACCTCGGACGCCACCACGGCAAAGCCGCGACCCTGTTCACCCGCGCGCGCCGCTTCCACCGCCGCGTTCAAAGCCAGGATATTGGTCTGGAAGGCGATGCCGTCGATAACGGCAATAATGTCCACGATCTTGCGCGAAGACGCATCGATCGACTCCATCGTTCCCACCACCTCAGCCACCACATCACCACCCTTGCGCGCCACCGAAGCGGCGGCACCGGCCAACTGGTTCGCCTGGCGCGCATTGTCGGCATTCTGCTTCACGGTGGAAGTCAGTTCTTCCATCGACGACGCGGTTTCCTCCAGCGACGCTGCCTGCTGCTCGGTGCGCGCCGACAGGTCCTGGTTGCCGGCCGCGATTTCGGTCGAAGCGATGGAGATCGCCTGGGTACCGTGCCGCACTTCGCTCACGATATTCAGCAAAGACTGATTCATATCGCGCAGCGCGCCCAGCAACTGGCCGGTTTCATCGCTGCCATGCACGCGGATTTCGCCGGTCAGGTCGCCGCCCGCCACGCGGCGCGCCGCATCGACTGCGCGCGACAGCGGAATGGTAATCCCCTTGGTCAGCACGAAAGCGCAAGCCGCGCCAAAAGCCACCGCCAGGCCCGCCAGCACCAGCAACAAGGTACGGCTGTTGGCGGATACGCTGTCGATCTGCTGGCCGATCGTGTCGATCTTACCGCGCTGCATAGTCAGCAAATCCTGCACCAGCTTCTGGTAATCGGCGGCCGCCGGACGATAGGTCTTTTCGAACACTTCGCTTGCCTGCTCCAGCTCACCTTCCGTCTTCAGCTTGGCGACTTTGTCGCGCGACGAGATGTACAGCTTGCGCTGCTCCATCAAGCGGTCCCACAGGGCCTTCTCGTCAGCGTCGCTGATCAGCGGCTCAATTTTTTTTTGCAGTTCGGCCGAAGACGCGCTGGAAGCTTTCGATTCCTCCGCGAAGAAGGCGCCCAGCGAAGCATCGCTGCTGCGGGCAATGGCCGTGGTGCGGCGGATCGCGCTATCGATCTTCGCCTGCCAGTCGGAGATCATGCGTTCCTTCGCCAGCGGCGTCTCCATCATGTGGCGCGTGGCGCCGGCAACTTGCTGCAGGCGCCAGACGCCGATGGCAGCAATCACGATGGACAGGGCAAGCGTAACGGCAAAGCCGAAGGCCAGGCGCTTGCCGATACTGAGGTTGTTCAGCAGCTTCATGCCGCCAGCTTTTCCACCAGGCCCATGTCGGCGGACGACATCAGGCGTTCAATATCCACCAGGATCAACATGCGGTCGTCGATGGTGCCCAGGCCGGTGATGTATTCGGTGTCCATGGCGCCGGAGATATCCGGTGCGTCTTTAACCTGTTCCGGTTCCAGGATGGTCACGTCGGAAACAGCGTCCACCACCATGCCGACGGTGCGGTTGCCGATGTGCAGAATGATCACCACGGTGAACGGGCCGTAGGTTGGCTCGCCCAGCTGGAAGCGCACGCGCATGTCGATGATCGGGACAATCAGGCCGCGCAGGTTGATCACGCCCTTCATATAATCCGGCGCGCTGGCAATGCGGGTCGGGCTTTCGTAGCTACGGATCTCGCTAACCTTCTGGATATCGATGCCGTATTCTTCCTGGCCCAGGGTAAAGGCCAGGTACTCAGCAGCCTGCTTTGTGGTGGCATTCATAATATTCTTTCATTTGTGAATGATGACGTTATATGTTACCGCAAGCCAATAAAATAATCACCAAAAATTTTACTCTAGAGAAACATGCAAGCTTACGGAAAATACATGGCACAATTGCGCGGCTAATGACAGACACTATGGTTTCTATGGATATTTCTTTGAGCAGTTGGCAGCCGCGCCTGGTCGCGCTGGCCAGCGCCGCAGCGGGCGATGACGGCGCCCACGACACCAACCACTTGCACCGCGTCTGGCGCAATGCCACCCTGCTGCTGGAGCAGCATCCCGAAGCCGACCGGCTGGTGGTAATGGCCGCCTGTTACCTGCACGACCTGGTCAATTTACCGAAGAATCATCCGCAGCGCCACTTGGCCTCGCGCCAGGCCGCCGTACTGGCACGCGCGCAGTTGGCCGATGCCGGCTTCCCGCCCGCGCTGCTGGACGCGGTCGCCCACGCGATCGAAACCCACAGCTTCTCCGCCGCGCTGGAGCCGACCACGCTGGAAGCGCGCATCGTGCAGGACGCCGACCGCCTGGACGCGCTGGGCGCCGTCGGCCTGGCCCGCATGTTCTACACCGCCGGCCGCATGGGCTGCGCTCTGGCCCACCCGGACGACCCGCTGGCCACCGGCCGCGAACGCAACGACAAAGCCTATTCGCTCGACCACATTGAAGTGAAGCTGGCCACCCTGCCCGGCACCATGCGCACCGCCGCCGGCCGCGCGCTGGGCGAACAGCGCCTGCAAGCCCTGCTCGATTTCCGCGCCAGCTTTGTCGCAGAATGGGCGGTGGAGGCATGAGCAAGAAAGGCAGCCTGAAATTCGTTTTAGTCAGCATCTTCATCGACATGCTGGGCATTGGCATTATCGTGCCGGTGCTGCCGATCCTGGTCGGCCAGTACGTGCCCGACCGCGAACTGCACGCGCTGTGGTACGGCATCCTCGGCGCCACCTTCGGCCTGCTGCAGTTTATCTTCATGCCCATGCTGGGCGCGATCAGCGACCGCGTGGGGCGCCGCCCCGTGCTGCTGTATTCCATGTTCGGCATGGGCATCAACTTCCTGACCACGGCCTGGGCGCCCAACCTGGCCTGCCTGTTTATTGGCCGCGTGATCGGCGGCATGTCTTCCGCCAGCATGTCGGTCGCCTCGGCCTACGCCTCCGACATCTCAACGCCCGAAGACCGCGCCAAGAGCTTCGGCAAGATTGGCGCCACCTTCGGCTTGGGCTTCATTTGCGGCCCGATGCTGGGCGGCCTGCTGGGCGATATCGACCTGCACCTGCCGTTCTACGTGGCGGCCGCGCTGTCCTTCGCCAACCTGATTTACGGTTACTTCTGCGTGCCGGAGTCGCTGCCGGAAGAACGGCGCGGCAAGTTCAAGCTGGTATCGGTCAACCCCTTCAACGCGCTGGCCAAGCTGGTCCGCCGCGAGGACATTCGCGGCCTGGTCATCACCTTCGCCCTGGTCACCGGCGCGCAGATGATGCTGCAATCGACCTGGGTGCTGTTCACCCACTTCCGCTTCGGCTGGAGCCCGGCGGAAAACGGCATCGCCCTGTTCTGCGTCGGCATCACCGCTGCCGTGGTGCAGGCCGGCCTGCTAGGCATCTTCATCCGCAAGTTCGGCGAAGTACGCCTGTCGCTGATCGGCCTGACCTCCGGCGCCATCACCTACCTGCTGTACGGCCTGGCCACCCAGGGCTGGATGATGTACGTCTTCATCCTCTGCAACCTGCTGTCCTTCGCCGCCGGCCCGGCCCTGCAAGGCATCGTCTCCAAATCGACGCCGGCCAATGAGCAGGGCGAGCTGATGGGGTCCCTGCAGTCGATCAGCAGCCTTGGCTCCGTGGTCATGCCGCTGCTGGGCGGCGGCATCCTGAGCGCGGTCGGCCACCTGCCGCCGAGCGACTGGCGCATCGGCAGCACCTTCTTCGTCTGCGCTGCCATGCAGGCCGCCGGCATCTTCGTCGCCCGCCGCTACTTCCGGCAACACCACATGGCGGCGCAAACGGGAGCATAATCGCGCTATGCCCGTACGCCCGCGCCGCCTCCGCCAGTTGCTGGCCGCCCTGCCCCTGGCAGCGGCCGTGGCGGCGCATGCCGACTGCACGCGCGATATCGTGGTGCCGGTTTCCAGCACGGGCGTCAGCGTCATTGTCGGCAACGGGGTCTATAGCGGCATTTATCCGGAACTGTTCCGCAGCCTGGGGCCGCGCGCCGGCTGCCACTTCACCTTCACCGGCGTGCCGCGCGCGCGCCAGGAGCTGATGTTCGAAACCGGCAAAGCAGACCTGCTGCTGCCCGCCACCCGCACCCCGGCGCGCGACCTGCACGGCATCTTCGTGCCCATGGTCGGCCACCGCGCCGTGCTGATTTCCCTGCAAAGCCAGCGCCCGCCCATCATCAACGCCCAGGACCTGCTGGACCGGCGCGACCTGCGTGTGGCCGTGGTGCGCGGCTACGACTACGGCGAGGCCTACCAGGCGCTGGTGCGCGAGCTTGGCAAGCAGGGCCGCCTGTTTACCGAAGTGGACGCCAACGCCATCGCGCGCCTGCTGTATGCCGGCGCCGTGGACCTGACCATCATGGGCCCGACCATCCTGGCCGGCTCCATCAACCGCGAAACCCGCGTGCACGGCATGCTGGACCGGCTTCGGCTGGAGCCGATTCCGGAACTGCCCTGGCAGCAAACCGGCGTCTACGTCTCGCGCCACTCGCTCACTCCGGACGACCGCGCCGCCCTGCTCGAACTACTCGAACGCGCCGCCAAATCGAATGTCGTGATGGAAGGATTCCAGCGCTATCACCGGCCCGAGATCCTCGCCGAGAGCGTGCGGCCGCGCTGATGACGCCCACCGTCGTTGCCGTTGTACTATGCGGCGCGCTGCTGCACGCCATGTGGAATGCACTGGTCAAAGGCGGCCGCGACCCCTTCTTCGGCAGCGTGCTGGTCGCCAGCGGCGCCGCCCTGCTTTCCCTGCCGCTGCTGCCCTTCCTGTCGCAACCAGCAGCTGCCAGTTGGCCCTTTCTGGCCGCGTCCACCATCATCCACTTCGCGTACTACGGCCTGCTCGCCACCGCCTACCGCTACGGCGACATGAGCCACGCCTACCCGCTGATGCGCGGCAGCGCGCCGCTGCTGGTCGCGGTATCCAGCGTGCCACTGCTTGGCGAGCACCTGTCGCCGATGCAGTACGCCGCAGTCGCCAGCATCAGCGGCGGCATCTTTGGCCTCTGGTTCGCCAACGCTCCCGTCGCAGCCACCACAGGCCCGCCAGCGGCGACGGCTGCGGCGGCCAACGCGCGAGGCCGCGCCACTGCTTGCGCCCTGTTAAACGCCATCGTGATCGCCGCCTACACACTCATCGACGGCATGGGCGCCCGCGCCTCCGGAGCCCCGGCCGCCTACGTCATGTGGCTCCACGTATTGAGCGCCACCGGCCTGCTAGCCTGGTGCGCCGTCCGCTGCCCGCGCCAGCTGCGCGACTACGCCGTACAGCACTGGCGCGTCGCCCTGCTTGGCGGCGCAGGCACGCTAGGCTCCTACGGCCTGGCCCTGTGGGCCATGACGGTCGCGCCATTAGCCGCCGTTGCAGCGCTACGCGAAACATCGATTCTCTTCGCCGCCCTGATCGCCAAATTCTTCCTCGGCGAACGCGTTGGCCGCAATCGCGCCATAGCCATTACGGCCATCGCCGTCGGCGCTCTACTGATGCGTATCGCATAGTCACGCAATACGAATCGGGCCGTCTACTGAATGCCCCGCTGAATTGAAGAAGCTACCGCCAGCGAATACGTGCGCCTGCTGCTCAATAAACGCCTTGGCGTTGGCGGCCGAAATCGCATTCCTCATCTCCGGCTGCAACATCACGCGCCACCACCTACCCGAGCGGCTGTAGTGCGGCTCTTCGATCAGATACCTTAGCCATGCGACGCCGCATTGCTTACACGTCGCCAGCGAAACCTCAGCACCGAATGCGTCCTCGCCAAGTTCCATCCGCTCAAAATCGCTAAAGTGAAATGGCGGCTGATGGCATTTACAAGTCACCGGTGGGTAGCCAGCTTCTTTTTCATGATCGCCACTTCATCACCACACGAAATCGCCCGCTTAAGAAGAGTCCAATCCAAGCGCTCATAGAATGGCTCGACGTGCGACTCGCACGACAAGTAAAGACAAGGATAGCCAAGCCGCGCTGCCGCCTTTTCCGCCTCCTCCATCAAAGCCTTCCCCAGCCCCTTCCCGCGCATCGCCTCATCGACCAGCAGCCCACCGATCCACGGCGTAAGATCCGCTGCGCTTGATGCTTCATGCTTTTTCAGGCTGACCGAACCAACCAGCTTGTCCCCCTCCAATGCGACAAGGGTGAGCGGGACACTATCGGTCACGGCACGGCCGCGAACCACTTCAACATACTCGGTGGCCGACATGCCCGTATCTTCACGGATCAGGTGGCCCCACAACTGGTAGGTCCGTTCGGCCACGCCTTCGATGTGTTCAGGGTGGAGCGCTAAAGCATTAACTTGATACGTCAATTCGAATTCTCCAATCAATATGAGTCGAAATTCAGCACAGCCTGTGCATTGAAGGCATAGACCAGCTCGGCCACGGTCTTCACCTCACCCCAGTAGGGATTGGAACGGCAATCATCCAATGACCGGCTGGTTCTTGCTGCGATAGCCGGCACCAGCACCATATCCAGATCCTCCAGGTCGATACACAAGTCTTCGATAAATCGATCGCTGGCCCTGAGCGGAAAAACCCGAGCCCCGCCCAATTCCTTCTGCAGCTCTTCGAAGACGGCACGAATAATCCAGGTATCGACGTCCCGGGAGTTAAAGCTACGAGCGAACTCGCACAGCCTCTCGTCACCACGACTCGCGATCACTGCCGCCTGTTGCTGCCTTGATCTTTTCAGGTCCTGGCTCGCAGAGTACCAGATACATCCACAAACCAGGCCAGTGATAATGGGGTGCTGCATAAACAAATAGACCACCACCACAACGAAGCCAATACAGGCAGCCAGGTAATGGCCCCCTTGCGTCGGGCTAGCTGACGGAGAGACAAGCTTTGGTATGAAGCGTGAAGGCCTGCGCATCTTTTAAGTTGTCTTGCCTCGTACATTGAATTCACATCGCAAATCCGGCTGAATCCGCAGCCGCAATCAGTCTTTAGTTGCGCACCGCACGATTGTGACCACCATAGGGGCCTGCGCGTCCATGAACATATAGCAGCGACCAAAAAGCGCACTCTTACCGAACGCGTCAAACTTGTTCTGGCCCAGCGGAGTTATCAGTACCTCATGAGCCGCTAAAGCATCCTGGTGACGCCTATCTATCTCATCCAAATTTGCCTCAACAACGGATGTCAGGACCACGCTCGCTACATCATGGTTATACCGCACTAACACATTACCATCATCCATATTGAGCGGATGCATATCTGGGTGAGCATGAAATACTTTTTGAAGTGCCTGTTTGGCGTAGTCCTCTGCCGCTTGATTGTCTAGCCCATTTGGAAGGATTGCGATGGTCCCAAACTGGAATACTGCAAAATCACGAGCTTGATTCGTGTAGTACTTTACACGCTCGGTTATCAGTTCGTTTGATTGTCGAATTTCGGGTTTCCAGGACGGAACTGGTGGAAATGACTTCGGCGGTTCTGGGGGCTGTTTTTTCGTAAATAATCCGAACAACAATTTCTCCTTAACGTTACAGCTTGCTTGTCCGACGGGCCGCTCTTGGCCGGGTTCTGGCCGCGAGGTAGGTAGCGAAGAGGCCATGTTATGGACGCTGCAAAAGCTCTTCGGCCAATTCCAATGGATCGATTTCCAGCCCCGCCAAATCCGAGTTGAAATTGACTCCGGCTAATACCATGTCTTGATGCATACCCTGAAGCCAGTTATCTATAAAGGATGACAGATCAATCGGCGTTGGAATGTAAGCAGCCCATTCGTTTTCAGCGAGACGCCTGGCATAGGCTGAATTTGCTGCCATGTCGCATCAACCCGCCGCTTGCCTGCCGCAGCCCACTCATCCGCAGTAATCTCCCGCGACATTCCATATCTATCTGTCAGTTGAAACTGCCACAATGACGTTTCGGCGCGGACTGCGCCATCAAACGCATTTTCAATTCTGGCTATTAGACGAATAGCGTCCATGTTCACTCGAACCTATTTCGGATTGAATGGAAAGATTGCAGCGACGATGTCCGGTTCTGGCTGTTACCACGCATCGGCTTCTTCAATCAGTTGGTCCCCATCGAACCAAACATCTTCGTAGTCCGGAGCTAGCAAGACTCGCCAACCAGGCGGCAAGGCCAAGTAGGGAACAATCTCCGGGCAATATTCAGCTAAGTGAGATACGTGAAGTGGCTGATAAAAATCGGCATCCATCGAATGCTCACCGCAGTAAATATACCAGCCACAGGTACCGTTCTCTGGATGAAGTCGCGTCGCATATAGCGGCACTCGCCCTAACGAGCCAAGCGCAATCCCCACCTTCTGCCCAGGCTCTGGCGGCATATATTCCGTGCCGAATCGGCGGCAAATTTCGCTTGTGTCGTTATGCATAGTAATTAATGGGTTGCAGGGGATCTGAAGCATCGAACTATTGGCTTGCGCTCCGCGTGCGCACTACCTGCGTCCGACTGAGTGATCATGCCACCAGGTTTCCCCCAGTGAAAACGACATCGGCTCGAGTGGAAGTAGGCGGCATAACGTACGTAGCAATGCGGTAGGCATGGATAGCGCTCGCCCTTCACTGGTCACAACGCGCGTGCCGGTCAAAACCTTTCCCAGTGTCCTACCGAAAAGGACCTCAAGCGCAACGTAGTAGATGCCATAGAAAGCCATGTAGCTGCCCCACCACTTAAGGCCATTCAGCTCTTCAAGCGCCGCCACGCCATACCAGACACCGTACGCTATCTCCAGAATCAGAAACCCGATACGTATGGCGATCGTGTCGGCCACAAAAGTCCAAAAACGGCGGGTGGCCGAAGCTGGCTCCCCGGGGACTTGCTGCAACTGCGCGAACGCGCGGCCAGTCGCGTATGGATTTAGGTCGAAGGACAATCAATTTCTCCTAACAAGCAAGCGCTTTGTCGCCGGGATTCCAGACGGAGCACAGCAAATTTCAATCTCCGCGCTACTTGCCCCCAACCACACTGGCTTTAACGAACTGCACATAGCGCGCGCGGTCTTCGGTCGCGCTGAAACCGGAACATGCTGTCGGGGCATCGCACTCAAATTTCAGCAGGCCAAATGGCCACGGGCCGACGAAGCTGTTTTTCCCGAACGGTAGCAGCGCCACGTCACCGCGCGGATGGCGCAGGACGACATCCCCGCCTTTCGCCTCGACCGTGTAGAGCACATGCAGTTCGTCGCTGTAATACTCGCCCTCCAGGGCCTTGCGTTCAGCTTCGGATAGTTTGACCGGTTCAATGCGCTTGCCACGCACCGAGCGCGTATTGCGGCGCCAGGTGCCACCAGCGACCACGCCGTCCGGGCCAGGCTGGTCGAAGACAAAGCTGCCATTCACCAGTTTTGCAAAGTACTCGCGCTCCCCTGCGGGGTAGAAAAACATCGGGTCGTCGCCAGCGGTCCAGCCACGCAGGCCGCCAGACTCCTTACTGAAGGCGATGGCCGAACCATTCTCCAAGGCGTAGCCGCCCACCAGGGCATCCAGCTGCGCCAGCTGCAATGTGGCGGGCACACTGTCGGAATAGTTGGGAACGGGCTTGGGCAGCGCAGCGAGTTTATCGCCAAGGTAAATGTCGGCGATACGTTGCCCCAGCCGGCCCGCCTGCACATCGGCGCCGTTGGCGATAACGGCGATCGTCAGGTGCTGCTCCGGAAAGCGCAGCAAGTGGCTGCGGAAACCGGCGTCCGAGCCCCTGTGATCGACCGTGCGCAGGCCGCGATACGCGCCAACGGTAAGCCCTTGAGCGTAGTCGAGCACCGTGCCGTCGTTCAGTTTTCCTGGCGTCTGCATCAACGCGAGCAGCGCCTTACCACCGACGCGAGCATCGTCAAAGTTCTTGTCCCACAGGAGCAGGTCGTCCGCGGTGCTGAACAAGCTGGTAGGGCCGACATACGAGAACGACAGGGCCACGCTGGCGTAACCGCCATTCGGACCGGGCTCGTAAGAATTCGCCCGGCGCGCGACCAGGTTGCTATAGCGTTCGTGGAAGAAGGTGTTCTTCATTCCCAGCGGCTGGAAGATGTTCTCCTTCGCGTAGGCGGCCAGCGATTTGCCGGATACCCGCTGCACGATCGCCGCCAGCAAAGTGTAGCCGGTATTGTTGTACGCGAAATCGCTGCCCGGCGCGAAATTCAGCGCGCGCTGGCGACGCACCAGTTGCATGATGTCTTCTTCGGTAATCACGTCGTCCATGCGCCAGCCTGCCAGGGCGAGCAGATTCAGTTGGTCGCGCAGGCCACTTGTGTGATTCAGTAGGTGGCGAATGAGGATTGGCTTGCCAAAGTCCGGCACGTCAGGGAGGTGCTTGCGCACATCGTCGTCCAGCGACAGCTTTCCCTGCTGCGCGAGGAGGAGGACGGCGAAAGCGGTGAACTGTTTGGAGAGCGAGGCGGTGTGCACCGGCGTTGCGGGCGACATCGGTCTGGCTTGCTCGATGTCGGCCATGCCAAAGCCGCGTCGATAGACGACCTTGCCGTCCTGGACGACGGCGACCGCAGCGCCTGGAGCGTCAGTGCGATCCCACTTTGCAAATAGCGCTTCAACTTGCTGCTGCTTGGTTTGGGCCAATGCTGTGCTGGAGAGCATCAGCGCAAATATCGTCAACGGTAAAATTTTCATTGCATGAATATACATGACAACTAGGCACAAAAAATGCGTACATTCTCACGCCGCGATTGCCGTGAATTGCTGCACCGAGCCATGCCAGCGCTCGTCGTTGACGAACACTTCCTCGTTCGCACCGAAGGCGGATGCGACACGGCGCCAGAATGCCTGCGCGGGAAGATTGCTGGCGATCTGGGATGCTTCCCACACGCCGGGGCGCTTGTTCAGTACCGCACTGGCTGCGCGCAGGCCCACGCCGGTGCCGCGATACTTCCTGAGTATGAAGAACTCCGCGATGGAATTCTGGCTGCCATCCAGCAGCGTGTCCTGGTCGACCAGGCAAAAGCCCGCAACAAAGCCGTCCAGGCGGAAGATATAGGCGGCATTCGGCTCACGCCAATACTGCTCCAGCCAGGCGATTTCGTACAAGCCTGACGGGCCGACATCCTCGCCGTCGAACTCGGAGAAGTCGTGGAAATAGAGCTGCGCCAGGCGCGCTACCAGCGCACGTTCATCGGCACCAGCCAGCGATACTGTCAGCGTCATTTCACCACCGGCAGTTCAACCGAACTGCCATGGAACACCCGCTGCGTGGCCTTGCGGTAGTCGCCCGGCGCGGCGTAGAAAATGTTCGGCACGTAGCTTTGCGGGTTGCGGTCGTACAGGGGGAACCAGCTGGACTGGATCTGGATCATCACCCGGTGGCCCGGCTGGATCACGTGGTTCACGGGCGGCAGCGCGAAGGTGTATTGCACCGGCTTATTGGACGGGATCGCCGACGGTTTCTCAAAGCTGTCGCGATAGCGCCCGCGCAGGATATCCATCGACAGCGGCAGCTGGAAGCCACCCAACTTCGGCTGTGACGGCACCTCGTCGGGATAAACATCGATCACCTTCACCACCCAATCGGCATCGCTGCCGGAGGTGGACGCCAGCAGGCGCACCACCGGCGCACCGGTCAGCACCAGCGGCTCCTTAAGCGGCTCCGACACGTAGCTCAAGACATCGGTGCGGTCGCTGACGAAGCGCTGGTCGTGCACCAGCCAGGGCTTCCAGACACTTTCATCCTCCATCCGTACCGGGCGCGGCACGAAGGGCACCGGCTTGGCCGGATCGGCCACGTACTCGTCATAGGCAGCCACGCCACCGGTCGGTTTGGTGAACGACAGCGCGAAGCCACCGTGCAGGTAGACCGGCTTGGCGACCGAAGGGCAACCAGCAGCACAGGACTGCGGCCACTGTGCGAAACGCTGCCACTGGTTGCTGCCGGTCTGGTAGGACAGTACCGGCGGCGTGTTCGCGGCGGGCGCGCCATCCACCAGGTGCTGCTTCAGGAAAGGCACCATCACATCGCGGCGGAACTGCAGCGCGGTATCGCCCTCAAAGCGCAGCGCGCCCAGCGCGGAGCCCTCGTAATTCACCCCGCTATGGCGCCATGGGCCGACGGCCAGGTAATTCAGCTTATTGTCCTTATCCTGCTTCTCCAGCGCGGCGTAGGTCGCGTAGGCGCCATAGATATCCTCCTGGTCCCACTGCCCCACCACATGCATGGTCGGCACGGACAGCGGTCTCCGCGCCAGGATGCGGTCCAGCGCCTGCTCCTGCCAGAAGCTGTCGTACGCGGGGTGCTCGAACAGCTTCTTGGTGAAATTCAGCTGGTCCAGGCCATACTTACGCGCCAGGTCCGCCACGGAACCGCCGCGCAGCACCGCTTCGTAATCGTCGTACACGCCGGTGGCCAGGGGCTCTCCCCTGCCGCGCACCGTGGTCTGGTTGCCGATGTAAGCGAGCGTATTCACGCGGAAGGCGCCGTTGTGGAACCAATCGTCCCCACGCCAGCCGTCCACCATGGCGCTCATGGGCACGGCCGCCTTTAGTGCGGGATGGGGCTCGGTCAGCGCCATCAGCACGGTAAAGCCCTCGTAGGAAGAGCCGATCATGCCTACCTTGCCGTTCGCTTCCGGCACGTTTTTTACCAGCCAGTCGATGGTGTCCCACGCATCGGTGGCGTGATCGGTCTGGCTCGTATTGAGCGGACCGCGCACCGGGCGCGTCATCACATAATCGCCTTCCGAGCCGTACTTGCCGCGCACATCCTGGAACACGCGGATAAAATCGCGGCCGAACGCATCATCCCCCTGCGGCAGCGAGGCCTGCATCGAAGGGCTGACATTGCGCCGCGCGCGGCCAGCCGCGTTGTAAGGCGTGCGGGTCAGGATGATCGGCGCCTTGCTCGCGCCCTTGGGCACCACGATCACTGTATACAGCTTGACCCCGTCCCGCATGGGAAGCATGACCACGCGCTTGATGTAATCCGCCTCATCCTGCGGCGCCTCGAAGCCCGCCACGATATCCGGCGCCATGGGCGCGGTCTGCGCGCCCGCCTGCGCGGCCAACAACAAGGAGGACAGGAAAAGGCTGAAACGCATAGGTTCTCCGGCGAGCATGATAAATTTCGGCAATATTACTAGAAAACCAATTCCACAGTGCGCACGAGAAATGTCCGTTTTGGGGTCAGGAAGAAAAGTGGACATTCCCTGCAGGAAATGTCCACTTTTCTTCCTGACCCCAAGACGGACAAACTTGACAGGGGGAACGGGAACTGTAACCATTGCGGGATGAAATTTATCCAATCACATCCGTTTTCTCGCAATTGGTGGCGCCGCTGAACAAACGCGGCCACTGAAAAGTGATGTGATTTTAATATCAACGCCGCCTCTGCTTAGGTGGCGTTTTTCTTGGCGCAATCGGTAGGGGCAAGCAGAAAGAACCCTATGAGCCAGCCAGCTTCCAACGCTAAACCTATTATCCTGACCGGCGACCGCCCGACCGGTCCGTTGCACCTCGGCCATTTCGTCGGCAGCTTGCGTAACCGCGTTTCGTATCAGGATGACTATAAGCAGTTCATCATGCTGGCGGACTCCCAGGCGCTGACCGACAATATGGATGACACCAATAAGGTGCACCGTAACGTGGTGGAAGTGGCGCTGGATTATCTGGCTTGCGGCATCGATCCAGCCAAATCGACCATCCTGATCCAGTCGCAGATTCCGGAACTGGCGGAGCTGACCTTCTATTACCTGAACCTGGTCACCGTGGCGCGCCTGGAGCGCAATCCGACCGTGAAGCAGGAAATCGTGCTGCGCGGCTTTGAGCGCGATATTCCGGCCGGCTTCCTAACCTACCCTGCTTCGCAGGCGGCCGATATCTCGGCCTTCAAAGCGTCCATCGTGCCGGTCGGCGAGGACCAGATCCCGATGATCGAGCAGACCAACGAGATCGTGCGCAAGTTCAACCGCCTGGTGGGCAAGGAAATCCTGGCCGAGTGCAAGGCGGTGGTGCCGGAAGTGGGCCGCCTGCCGGGTATCGACGGCAAGGCGAAAATGTCCAAATCGCTGGGTAACGTGATCAACCTGGGCGCAACCGCCGACGAAATCAAGGCGGCGGTGAAGATGGTCTACACCGACCCGTTGCACCTGAAAGTGTCCGACCCTGGCCACCTGGAGGGCAACGTCGCCTTCATCTACCTGGATGCCTTCGATACCGACAAGGCCGGCGTGCAGGAAATGAAGGACCATTACACGCGCGGCGGCCTGGGCGACTCCATCGTCAAGAAACGCCTGGAAGCGGTGCTGCAGGACATGCTGGCGCCGATCCGCGCCCGCCGCGAAGAGCTGGCCAAGGACAAGGGCTACATCATGCAGGTGCTGAAGGAAGGCACCATGCGCGCGCGCGAAGTCGCCGCCCGCACCACCGATGAAGTGAAGGCCGCCCTCGGCCTGTCCTACTTCTGATGCAGTTCGCCACGCTGGCCGCGCTGTATGCCGTGGCCAGCGTTGCCTGCTTTATCGCCTACGCGCTGGACAAGTCGGCCGCCCGCAAGGGCCGCCGCCGCACGCCTGAACGCACCCTGCTGTTGCTTGGCCTGCTGGGCGGCTGGCCGGGCGCCCTCGCTGCGCAGCAATGGCTGCGCCACAAATCCTCCAAGACTTCCTTCCTCGCCAAATTCTGGTTGACCGTCGTGCTGAATGTGGCGGCGCTGCTGGCGTTGGCCACGCTGCTCCATGCTCCACAAGGCTGAGCCTTCGAGCGCGATATCGCAAGCTGTGCGAAACTGTCGCAGGTTTAAATAGGAAAGCGTTGTATGTGGACTGGTGTAGTGTGCGGCCTTTTGGCGGGCGCAATGTGGGGCATGGTGTTCGTGGTACCGGAATTGCTGTCAGCTTTTTCGCCGCTGGAAATGGCAGTCGGCCGCTATATCGCTTATGGCCTGATCGCCTTAGTGCTGATGCTGCCGCGCCTGGGCAACCTGCTGGGGCGGCTGGAACGCAGCGACTATTTCGCCCTGGTGCGCCACGCGCTGGCCGGTAATCTCATTTACTACATGTTCCTCGCCGTCGGCGTGAAGCTGGCTGGCGTGGCGCCAACCTCCCTGATCATCGGCGTGCTGCCGATCGCCGTGACGCTCATGGGCCGCAACGACCACGGCGCCGTGCCGCTGCGCCAGCTCGCCATGCCGTTGCTGGTGACGGCCATTGGCATCGCTTGCATTAACATCGACGTATTCCAGCATGCCGCCGCAGCCGGCGCCTCCATGGTGAACACCGTGATCGGCGTGGCATGCGCCACCGGCGCCCTGCTCTGCTGGAGCTGGTACACGCTGGACAACGCGCGCTACCTGAAGCGCAACCCGCACTACAGCAGCGCCGAATGGTCGGCGCTGTACGGCCTGTCCACCGGCTGCATCTCGCTGGTGGTGGGTGGCATCGCCTATGCCATTTTCCATGCCGACGTGACCGGCGCGGCGGGCGCCGCCTCCGGCCGCGACTGGACCCTGTTCTGGATCTGCAACGGCCTGCTGGCCCTGGGTGCGTCCGTGATCGGCAACCATTTGTGGAATATCGCCAGCCGCCGCGTGCCCATCACCTTGTCCGGCCAGTTGATCCTGTTCGAGACCCTGTTCGCGCTGCTATACGGTTTTATCTACAAACAGCAGTTCCCGCGCCCGCTGGAAATCGCCGCCATCGTGCTGCTGATCGCCGGCGTCACCTGGTCAATGCACGTGCACGCGCGGGAAGAAGAACTCAGTCCGGCTTAAAGGCCGGCGCGCGCTCAGCCACCAGCGCCGCCATCGCCGCCGCGCCGGGCGCACCCGCGATACTGCGCATGCCCTCGGCCACACCGTTCGCATCCGCTGCGCTGCGGTTCTGGCTCACCTTCCACTTACCGCTGATGGCAGCGACCGGGATCTCGATGCCCACGATCGCCTTCAGCAAACCGTCGATGAAATCGGCCGGCGCATCGTCCATCGACCAAGGCTGCGGCAAAGCGCCTTCGTGCACCGTGGTCAGGTCGACCAACAAGCGATGCAGCCACGCCGCATCGTGCACCACGCGCGCCGTGCCGCGCACCTGCACCATCGCATAGTTCCAGGTCGGCACCTGCTTGGGATTGTCCGCCTTGCCCGGATACCAGTTCGGGCTCACATAAGCCTGCGGCCCCTGGAACGCCACCAGGCAATCGCCGCCCTCGGCCAGCGCCTGCCAGAGCGGATTGGCGCGCGCCACGTGGGCCCGCAGCACGCCCAGACCCGCCTCGCCCTCGTCGGGATACAGCGCGAACGGCACCAGGTCGGCGGAAGGGACGGAGGGAACGATCAACATCCCCAGCGGATAGGACTGGATCAGGCCATGCTTGGCCTCCAGGCGGTCTTCAGCGAAAGCGGTTGGAGTGTACATGGGGCCAGTGTAGCGGCGCCCAACGGGGCTGCATAGGGCCAGCGATGGCCTAATTCAGCAGGCCATGCTCCACCATCACATCCTGCACCAGCTCCAGGCGCAGCACCGGATTCTCCTGCGCCAGCAGCAGCTGCTTCTGCGTCAGCGACAGGCGCAGCAACTCGCACCAGCGGTTGGCCACCCAGCCCGCCTCCGCCAGCCGGTACGGCGTTTGCATCGGCATCTGCTCGGGCGGGACGCCGCGCTCCTGCAAGGTCTGGATCAGGGTGCCAAGGCTGTTGGCGACATCCTGCTGGTCGGCCGGAACCGGCACCACCAAATCGTCATCGATCGGCGTCACCTCCGCCATCCACAAGCCATGTTTGAGCTGCTCCGCCGACACGACGCGGAAGCGCTGGCGCCCCTGGCAGCGGATGTGCATCAGGCCCGGCATCAGCGCCTTCCACTCCGCGATATGCGCCATGCTGCCCACCGCGCATAACGTTTCATGCTGCTCCGGCTTGCGCACTTCGTCGCCGTGCGCCAGGGCCACCACGCCGAAATCCTCCTTATGCTCGATGCAGCGCTTCACCATATCGAGATAACGCACCTCGAACACTTGCAGCGGCAGGTACCCATCCGGATACAGCACCGTATGCAGGGGGAATAAAGGGACGACGGCCATGCTTCATCATCGCACATATTCCGGCAGCCATATAAAAAAAGGGGCGGATATTAAATCCGCCCCTCTCCCGGCAATCAGCAGTTACCAACTGTTACCAGCTTATTTAATCAGGAAGTCTGCCTTATTCTTGCCTTCCAGCCATTTCGGTGCACGGCCACGGCCAGTCCACTGGGAGCCGGAAACCGGATCCTGGTATTTCATCGGCACGCGTGCGCGAGGTTTGACCGGTTTATTGCTCTTGGCCGCCGGACCGAGGTCGGCCGGGCTCAAGTCATATTCGCGCATGATGGACCAGATCTGGTCTTTCGCTTTTTGCAGTTCGGCTTTACGCGCATCGGCTGCCAGGTTTTGCAGTTCGGCAATTTTCGCTTGATATTCTTGGTAGGTCGTCATCTTTCTTACCCTAAGTATATGAAAATTCGATGTGTGACAATGTGTGACATTTCTGCCCTGCAATGTACCATTTCGGCTTGGTTTTATCTACATAATTTAACCATAATAATAAAAAAGCGCCACACATTTGACGTGTGGCGCTTTTTTCTATTTCAAAACGAATTAAAAGCCGGTGCGCAGCTGGATATAAGCCATACGGCCCGCACCAGGCAGAATGCCCAGGTTGGTATCCGTGGTGCGCGTAAAGTAGGTTTTATTCGCCAGGTTATTTACGCCCAGTTGAATCTCCGTACCCGGCATGCCAGACACATCCCAGCTTACATTCGCATTCCACAGGCGATAAGAAGGAATTCGGCCGACCGAACCATTGGCCGATTCAGCAACAGTATTCGCCTCATCCGCATACTGTTTAGATTGATGCGTGGTGTTCAGATCCGCAGTCCATGCGCCGCGTTTGAATTTCAGGCCCTGGGTATCCACGTTACGCGAATAGAACGGCACATCATTGCCGGCATGCGCGCCCTGGCGCAGCTCCGCCTGGGTATACGCCCAGCTTGCATAGGCACTCAAACCGGACAACTTGCCAGCGCGGTCAAACGCATACTCAGCACGGGTTTCCAGACCACGATGGCGGGTCTTGCCCAGGTTCTTATAGAACACTGGCGACGCGTTCACGAACTGGATCTGGTTCGAGAAATCCAGGTTGAAGGCCGTTGCCTCCAGCTGCCACTGCTTGCCGCTGTAGCGCGCGCCCAGTTCCTGCGTCTTCGCGCTTTCCGGCTTCAGCGCATCCGCCGAATCCTGCAGGTTCAGTTGCAAATGCTGAATGCTGCCGAAAGAGCTGTTGTAGTTGCCGTACAGGGTAACTTCCTTGTTCAGCAGATAGGATACGTTCACGGAAGGCAGCACCTTATGGTTGCTGATCTCTGAGGTGAAAGGCGTCACCTTGTTCTCGCGATCCATCTTGATGTGCTCAAAGCGCACGCCCGGAGTCACGCGCCACTGGCCATACGCGATCTGGTCATCCAGGTATAAGGAATGGGCATCCGTGCTGTTTTCCGACTTACGCGAAATAGTCGGTGCATTCGCGCCGAACTTGGCACTGATCGCCATTTCCTTCGCACGCTCAGTCAGGAAGCGATAGCCCACCGTGACATCGTGGCGCACCGGGCCCCAGCTCAAGCGCTGGGTGAAGCGCGGCTCAATACCGGCCACCTTGTATTCGCGCGGCTGACGGCTCATCAGGGTGGCTTCCTTATCCTGCGCGTTGGTCAGGAGGCTGGAACGTGTGCTGTCGTTATAGAAAGCGCGCACTTCCAATTCCTGGGTCGCCGACAGCGCATTCAGATAGCCCAGGTCAAGGCCCTGGCGGCGGCCGGACCATTCGTCAAAATTGCGGAACGAATGGCGCGGGTTGGCCGCATACTGCGCAGGCGTCAGGCCGCCCGGCAGATCCGACTTCGCATCAAAATAGGAGAACTTGGCATTCAGCTCCGACCTGGCATCGATCGCATAGCGGAACTTCAGCGCAAAATCATGCACCTCTTCCTGGCTATGCTCGCGGTAGCTACGGCCGCTCAGACCGGAATACATGAGCGCCATGCCCAAGCCATCCCCATCGCCACCGCCGGCAAAAGCGCTGGTCTGCGTATTATGGTAACCGCCGTCGAAATAATTGAAGCGCACCGACGCATCGCCCTTAAAGTCCCCCATCGGCACAGCGCGCGTCTTGAAGTTGATAATGCCGCCCACGTTCTGCGGGCCGTAACGCACCGCGCCACCGCCGCGCACCACATCGATCGAATCGATATTCGCCAGCGACACCGGCGCGAACGACAACTGCGGCTGGCCATACGGCGCCACCGCCAGCGGAATGCCATCCAGCAGCACGGTGGAACGCGGCGAATAGCGGCCATCCAGGCCACGCACACCGATGTTCAGCGAGATGGCGCTGCCGCCGCTGGACGAATTATCGGTAATTTGCACACCCGGCACCTTGCGCAGCACGTCACTGATGCTGGCCGCGCCGGATTCCTGGATTTCCTCGCGCTTGACTACATTGCGCGCGCCGCCGAAATTCTTCACGCTCTTCTGGCCAGAACCCAGCCAGTTACCCACCACCTGCACCGTCTCAAGATGCTGCTCGTTCGCCGCGCCATCTTGCGCGAAAGCGCTGCCCGAAACCAGGGCCACGCAGGCAGCGGCAATCGCGCTGCGCTGGAAATGCTTGTTCTTCATTAGATGCCTCGTGTGACTTGGAGGCAAGATTCTAGCTTAGAAGCGCATCTCAAGTTGTAAGCGAATATTACGAACGCCCGGCGCGGTGGACTCAGTCGAACTCACCCCATCCTTCGCATTGCGGAAGGTTGAACGCGACACGGAATCGCGCGCGAGCAGGTTCCAGGCCGAGAGGCGTAGCTGCGTCTTCGGATCAATTTTCCACGCCACATAAGCATCCAGTTGGCGCGACACGGTGGACCAGTCAAGCTGCTCCTGCGCCATGCGCACCAGGCCAGCGCCACGGAAATTGAAACTGCCGCCCAGGCTCCACACCCCATCCGGCGTTTTGTAATCCAAGCCCAGCACAGCGCTCAAAGGCACCTGCTGGTCCAGCCGGTTATGCGGCCCCGGCACCGAACGCACCTGCGACCAATTGCGGCTCACGCTGGCACGCACGTCCACACCCGGCGCATCGTCCAGCACCGCCTTCAACGGGAATTTGACCTCCACATCCAGGCTACGCACATCCGCACGACCATTGTTCATCATGGTCGTCACCCAGCGGCCGCTTTCATCCTCGCGTACGTTGCGACGCATGAAGTTATTGATGCGCCGCGCAGCCGCCGCCACGCTGAACAAAGCCCCCTCCGCCCAATAATGCTCATACGCCGCATCCAGGCCCGTCGCCAGCTCCGGCTTCAGGTTCGGATTACCGATCCAATCGGTTTCCAGCTTACTGTTATTGGTCGCGCTAAAGCGCCGCGCCGACAGGTTGCCCGCATTCGGCGCCTTATAGGTGCGCGTCAACGCAGCGCGCAACTGATCCTTCCCATTCGGCAGCTTGTACAAAGTCTGCGCCAAAGGGCTCCACACGCTGCTGCGGTTGCGCACCGGCGCAAAGCCAGCGCCCGAGCTGCGCGTCTCCATGCCCTCCCAACGCAAGCCCAAATACACCGACCACTGCTTGCCCAGGTTCCACTCATCCTGCGCATACAAGGCATTGCGCCGCACGGACGCCTGATAACCCTCATCACGCGGATCACGCTCACCGGTATCCAGCTTAAGATCGCGCTGGTTACGCCAATCATCGCGATCGGTAAAGCCCATCTCCCAGCCCAGCGCCAGCGCATGGTCCGCCCCCATCGGTGCCGAGTACTTACCGGTGCTGCTCACGCCCCACTCACGCACACCGCTAAAGACATCATGCTGCAGCGCGTCCACGCCATGGCGCGCATCCGTCTCATACCATTGGCCCTTCGAGCGCAAACGGTTGCCCCCGATCTTGGCATCCAGCTTCGCCCCCTCGCCGAACTTATGCACCCAATTCACATCCGAGCGCATGAACACCGTCTTATTCTGGTTAATGACATGCACGCCATCATAGAAAGGCGCATCGCCCTCAAAGCCGCGATCGATGGTGCTCTTGAAGATATTCTGGTTGAAGAAGGATTGCGACGTCAGGGTATCGCCGTTCTCCAGGTTCCAGTTCAAGCGTGGCGACAATTCCAGGCCGCGCGCGTGGCCCCGGTCATAGACGTTCATGCGACGGCTCATCGACGGCTCGCCAGTCAGCGCGAACGACTCCTCATCTGTAAAACTATTGCGATCGAAACCGTATCGGTTGCTACCCAGGTTCACCGAATAGGAGAAATTGCCATCCTTATCGGACAGGACGACATTTCCGCTGGGCGTCGTCGCCTCCTTGTTATGCCCGACCCCGAACTTGAACTCGCGCTGGGCAGTCTTGACCGCCTTCTTCAGCACAATATTGATCGTGCCGGCAATCGACTGGGTGCTGAATTCAGCGCTGGCCGCGCGGATGACCTCGATGCGCTCGATACTATCCGGCGCCACCGACTCGATATTGAAACCCGGCGGCACCCGCTCGCCATTCAGCAGGATCTGCGTATAACCGCTGCCCAGCCCGCGCATGCGGATATCGCGCCCACCGGCGCCGACGGTCACGCCCGGCACCCGCTTCAGCGCATCGCCGATGGAGGTATCGCCATAGCGCTTCAGCTCATCGCTATTGACGATGATCTTGCTGGCGGTGTCATCCCGGCGCGGATTATAGGTATTGGCAGCGGCCTTGACCTCGACTTTCTGGATGGGTTCTGCTGTGTTTTCCGCCGCCATGGCTTGGGTGGCGGAAAGGACTGCTGCGGCGATCAATGTCAGGCGAATCATTGCTAAAAATGTAAATAATTCTCGGGCGCAACTGTACCCTATGGCGCAAGCGGTAGCAAGGATATAATTCCGCATCTTTCAATGAATGGAATGACGACCGTGTCCCGACTCGCCGTACTGCCGCAATACCTGCTCCCGAAAGGCGCCCTGACCAACTTCGCCGGCCGCGTCGCAGGCGCCAAAGGCGGCGCCATGACCACCCGCCTGATCCGCTGGTTCGTGGGCAAGTACGACGTCAACATGGACGAAGCGGCCAATCCCGACATCGCCAGCTACCACAGCTTCAACGAATTCTTCACCCGCGCATTGAAACCCGGCGCCCGCCCGCTGGCGCAAGCCGACTTCGTATGCCCGGTGGACGGCCGCATTTCGCAGTTCGGCACGATTGAAGGCGACCAGATCTTCCAGGCCAAAGGCCACAACTTCAGCACCACCGCCCTGGTTGGCGGCGACGCCGGACTCGCCAAGCACTTCGAGCACGGCAGCTTCGCCAACCTGTATTTGAGCCCACGCGACTACCACCGCATCCACATGCCCTGCGAAGGCAAGCTCAAGCGCATGATCTACGTGCCGGGCGAGCTGTTCTCGGTCAACCCCACCACCGCCCGCGGCGTACCCGGCCTGTTTGCCCGCAACGAACGCGTGGTGTGCGAGTTCGACACCGCCTTCGGCCCCTTCGTCATGGTGCTGGTCGGCGCCACGATTGTTGGCAGCATGGCCACGGTATGGCACGGCCTGGTGAACCCGCCACGCCTGCCGTCCGTCACCGAATGGACCTACGCCGACCAGGACATCGTGCTGAAGAAAGGCGAAGAAATGGGCCGCTTCCTACTTGGCTCCACGGTCGTCATGCTCTTCCCCAAAAACACCCTGCAATTTAACGAATCGTGGCAACCCGCCGCCCCCGTCCGCCTCGGCGAGCTCATGGCCAACCAAAATCGGGGTCAGGTCTGACATTCGGACACCGACGCACGAACTTTGATAAATCTCAATACGCGAAATCGTTCTATTTAGCGTATTGAGAAAAGTCAAACGATAGCGCTAGCTGTCCGATTGTCAGACCTGACCCCGAATTGAATCGAGCATGTCGAGGAAGGCGCGGGTTTTGGCGGGCATCAGGCGGCGGCCGGGGAAGACGGCCCAGCCGGTCACGGGGGCGAAACACCAGTCGGGTAACACGCGCACCAGCTCGCCGCGCGCCACCAGCGGGGCGGCGAATTGCGTGGTGCAGGTGGCGATGCCCATGCCGGTGGCGGCCATGCGGGTCAGCAACTCGGGGGAGTTCGCCATCAGCCGCACCGGCACGTCGCGCTCCCAGGTGGTCTTGCCGCGCGTCAGCGGCCAGCGCACCATGCCGTTGGCCATGCGGCGCAGACTGAGTAGTTCGTGCTTGAACAGGTCGTCGGGGTGCTCGGGCAAACCGTGCACGACCGTGTAACTGGGCGCGGCGAATAGCCCCCACGTTGATGTCATTATCTTGCGCGCCGCCAAAGTGGCGTCGTCCGGCAGCACTCCCATGCGGATGGCGATGTCGAAGTTCTCTGCCACCAGGTCGACGCGGCGTGGCGATAAATCCAACTCTAACGTGATGGCCGGGTGCTTCGCCATGAAGCCGGGCAGTATGTCGGCCAGGTAGACATTGGCGAAGTCGGCCGGCATGGAAACCCGCAGCAGCCCACTTGGCGCTTGCTGGCGGTGTTGGGCCAGGGCGCCGGCGGCTTCGGTTTCTTCGGCGACGCGGCGGGCGTGTTCGAGCAGGCTGGCGCCGAACTCGGTGAGCACCAGTTTGCGCGTGGTGCGCGTCAGCAATCGCTCGCCGAGCCGGGCTTCTAGCTGGCTCAGGCGGCGCGAAACCGTGGATTTGGGTAGTTGCAGCCGTTCGGATGCCTGGCTCAGGCTGCCACATTCGACGATGCGGGCGAACAGGAGCAGGTCGCTAGGGTCGATTTCCGTCATGATTGTTCCACTGGTGGCACGAAGTTATCCATTTTAACGGCTTCTGGAGCAAATATGGAACCGCTATAGTGACTCCATCGCAGCAATAAACCCCATTCGAAAGGAAGCACACCATGAACATCCTGCAAATCAACTCCAGCGCTAAAAGCTCCGGTTCCGAATCTTCCCGCGTCGCGACCAATATCGTGAACAAATTGTTGGCCGCCAACCCTGGTGCGACCGTGGCGGTGCGTGACCTGGCTGCCAACCCGCATCCGGTGCTGGATGAGTCGACCCTGCAGGCGCTGTTCACTCCGGCTGACCAGCGCAGCGCCGAGCAAGCGGCCCGCGTGGCGCTGGATGATGCCTTGATCGCTCAGGTGCAGGCGGCGGATGTGATCGTGCTGGGTGCGCCGATGTATAACTTTGGCATCACCGTGCAGCTGAAGTCCTGGTTCGATGCGATTGCCCGCGCTGGTGTCACCTTCAAGTACACCGAGACCGGTCCGCTCGGCCTGCTGCAAGGTAAGAAGGTGTATGTGGCGACGTCGCGCGGCGGTATGCATAAGGATGGTCCGTCCGATACCCAGTTCCCGCACCTGAAGACCTTCCTGGCCTTCATCGGCCTGACCGATGTGGAGTATGTGTTCATCGAGGGCCAGGGCTATGGTCCGGAAGTGGCGGCGCAGCAGAAAGCGGCTGCGGATGCGCGTGTAGAAGAATTGCTGGCCTAACCAACAAAGGAAAAATGATATGGACAACATCGCTCAAACCCGCACAGTGGAACGGATTATCCGCGGCCAGGCCGTGATGGATGGCGCTGGCGTGAAGATCAATCGCGTGTTGACCCAGCCCTTGCAGCGTCGCCTGGACCCGTTCCTGATGCTGGATAATTTCGGTTCGGAGCAAGCCAACGATTACATCGCAGGCTTCCCCGACCACCCTCACCGCGGCTTCGAAACCGTGACCTATATGCTGACCGGCCGCATGCGCCACCGCGACAGCGCTGGCAACGAGGGCCTGCTGGCCAGCGGCGGCGTGCAGTGGATGACCGCCGGCCGTGGCGTGATCCACTCCGAAATGCCGGAGCAGGCGGAGGGTTTGATGGAGGGCTTCCAACTGTGGCTTAACCTGCCGGCCAAGGATAAGATGCGCGCGCCTTGGTATAAGGATTTCGAAGCGGCGGAGATCCCTGTGCTGCAGACCGACACCGGTGCCACCGTGCGTGTGATCGCTGGCGAGAGCCAGGGCGTGGCGGGCGCGGTGCAGCGCGAGGTGACCGAGCCGCTGTATATCGACGTTGATCTGCCGGCCGGCGCGGGCTTCAGCCAGGCGATCCGCCAGGGCCACAACGCCTTTGTCTACGTCTATCGCGGCGAGGTGGTGGTTGACGGCAAGGCGGTGCCGGCGCAGAGCATGGCGATCCTGGCCAATAACGAGGGGGCCGATGGCGTGCGCCTGAAGGCTGGGCCGGACAGCCGCTTCATCCTCCTGTCGGGCAAGCCGCTGAACGAGCCGATCGTGCAGTATGGCCCGTTCGTGATGAACTCGCAGGCCGAGATCTTCCAGGCGGTGGAGGATTTCCGCGCCGGCCGCCTGGGTGAGGAAGCCCACGCTGCCTGATGGGCGACTCCGGGCCGGGATTTTGGTCCGACACGGCGCGGTGCTTGATGCGTCTCAAGCACCGCGCCGCCCTCTCGGCCTAGACTGGGCCGATGCCTGCTGCCACGCTTCGCGATGATTATGACAATCCGTGGAAGTTCCTCGTCTTCCGCTACTTTCCTGCGTTCCTGGGATACTACTTTCCCAGCCCGCATGCAGGCATAGATTGGGCTGTTCCGCCCGTCTTCCTCGACAAAGACCTCGCTCCGCCCTACACGGGCACCCGTATTGGTAAGCGCGTGGCGGACTTATTGGTACGCGTGCATTGCAATGGCGCTCCCCTGCTGATCCACGCCGAAATCCAGGCACAGCACGACAACCGATTCGCTGAGCGCGTGCTGACCTATAACTACCGCATTTTCGACCGGTGCTATACCCCTGTGATCAGGGTCCGTCACCCCTGACCCTATCAGCGTATGATGGATGCCTACTTGTTAGTCGATTGGCTGCTCAGGCTACCGCCCGCCATGGAACGGCAGTTCCTGCGCCAGATCGGAACAATGGAAAAGGAGTCACATATGGCCTACATATCTTCCGCAGAACGGATCGGCCGTGAGGACGGTTTGAAGCTGGGCCGCATCAATGGCCAAGTTGAAATGCTGCTGCGTGTTCTGGAGCGACAGTGCGGCCCATTGCCGCCCGCCGTGAGCCAGCGCCTGGCGCCTACCGGGGCGCAGGACCTGGAGCGCTGGACCGATGCGCTGCTGGACGCGCGCACGCTGCAAGACGTCGCGCGCGCCATGCAGTAACGCTGCGCACCAGTGGCTGTACAATTGTCACCATGAGCACCGTTATCCTAGATTGGTTGAAGAAACTGAGCCACGCGCTCGGCTTCGACACCGCCGATTCCTTCCCGCCCGGCCACCAGTACGCCCGTACCCGCTGGACTGGCGCCTATTTCGACATCGCGTCCGACACCAAGCCGGACGCGATCGAGCGCCGCCTGTGCGACGCCATCACCAACACGCCCCTGGTCTTCGCCCACATCGAGAACCCGACGCCACGCATGCAGCGCGCGCTGATCGAGGTGATCGAGCACCGCCTGCGCCACAACCATGAACGCGAGGCGGCGCAACTGGCCGCCCTGCTGATCCGCGCCTACGCCAGCCCGCACATCATGGAAGGCGCCCCCGGCCTGCGCGCCGCCATCGAGGCGACCGACGGCTACGAAGCACCGGCCCGCGTGCGCGCCCTGTTCGCCGTCCTGCTCGATGCGCAAACCGATAACGTGATTGAAATGCGCGGCTAAGCCTAAGCGTCGCCCCGTTTGAAATTGGACGGAACGAAGCGCTCGCGCAACTTCATGAACGGCGTCTCCACCGCAACATACAGCAGCCATCCCGCGAAAATACTGGCGGCGATCATCAGGGCGATACTGCCTGGCAGGTCCGGCTCAAAATGCTCCGCCAGCAGGATGCAGAGCTGTTTGTGCGTCAGGTAGATGGAATAGGACCAGAGTGCGATCGCGCCCATGCCGGGAATGCGTGTGCGCGCCAGCAGCGAGCCTTCGCTCAGGGCCGCCAGCAGCAGCATAGCGAACGCCAGCCCAAGCAAGGGGTAGCCGAATACCGACATGCTCCAGCTGAAATGCGCTTCCAGCAGCAGCCAGAAGGCCAGTGCGGTGAGCGCGGCGCCGGCGGCCAGCATCGCGTTGCCGTGGGTCGTCAGGCGCCGCCACCACGCGGGGTGGAAGTTGCGCAGCATGGCCAGCGCCACACCGGCCAGCAATTCGTCGAAGCGCGCCAGCGTGGAGTAGTAAATCAGGGTGTAATAGCGCTGGCTGCCGCGCCCACCCACGTCCATCGACGGCTGCCACCAGTCGGCCCGCAGCCACATGCCCGCCGCCACCGCAGCGGCCAGTGCGCCCCAGCCCAGCGCCAGCGCCAACGCGCGGCGCTTTGAGGCGATGGCGCCGATGGCCAGTGCGACCGGCGGCAGCAGCAGGTAGAACTGCTCCTCCACGCACAGCGACCAGGCGTGCGAGAACAGGGTGCCCGGCTTGAGGTCGAAGTTCAGGGTGAAGGTCAGGTACTTCCACCACGGCGCGTGCGGCAGGCTGCCGGACCAGTACGGCCAGAAGGCGTACAGCGCCAGCACAAAGTAAAACGCGGGCAAAGTGCGCAGCAGCCGGCGCGCATAAAAGCGCCACAGCGAAAAGCCCGCCTCGCGGCCATTGCGCAGGCCGGCGAAAATCTGGTTGCCGATCAAATAGCCGGAAAGCGCGAAGAACAGGTCCACCCCGGCCCAACCAATCCGGCTGAACCAGCCAAAGGTCGCTTCGTGGCTGACGAAAGACATGTAGTGGTTGGCGAACACCAGCATGATGGCCAGCGCACGCAAGGTATCCAGTCCATGGACTCGGGAAGATCGATTCATGCGCGCATTCTACCTGCGATAGAATACCGGCCACTTATCCGCCATCACTGACCAGGAACCAGCATGACCGACGCCAGCAAACTGCAATTCAAATCTGTCAACTACACCGGCCAGGGCAAGGGCCGCCGCCTGATCGTAACCGGCGCGGTGCACGGCAATGAAACCTGCGGCACCAAGGCAATCCTGCGCGTCATGCAGCAGTTGGACAAGGGCGAACTGCAAATCGTCAAGGGCAGCGTCACCTTCGTGCCGGTCACCAATCCGCTGGCGTACCAGAAGGGCGTGCGCTCGGGCGACCGCAACCTGAACCGCAACCTGTTCCCGAACGAGCATCCGCAGGATTTTGAAGACCGCATCGCCAACTGGCTGTGTCCCTTGCTCGGCCAGCATGAAATCCTGCTCGACCTGCACTCCTTCAACGCCCAGAGCCAGCCCTTTGTCATGGTCGGCCCGCGCAATAACCACGGCACCCTGCAACCCTTCCAGCACGAAGCAGAAGAACGCGCCATGGCGCGCATCCTGGGCGTGCGGCGCTTTGTCGACGGCTGGATGGCGACCTACGGCGCCGGCGTGGCGCGCCGCCTGCGCGACGACAGCGACCTGCAAACCGTCCTGAAATACGGCGTCGGCACCACCGAATACATGCGCAGCACCGGCGGCATGGCCCTGACCCTGGAGTGCGGCCAGCACGCCGACCCGCAGGCGCCGGACGTGGCCTACCGCGCCATCATGAACACCCTGGCCCACTTTGGGCTGATCGAGGCGCCGCAGCCGGAGCCGATCGCGCTGGATGACATGGAATACCTGTCCATGGTGGAAGTGCACGACAAGCTCGATGCCGGCGACGCTTTCAGCCGCACCTGGTCCAGCTTCGACCGCCTCAAAGCAGGCGATGAAATCGGCCGCCGTGCCGATGGCAGCGCCGTCCTGGCGCCGTTTGATGCCTATATGTTGTTCCCGGACGTCAATGCTAAACCGAACGCCGAGTGGTTCTACCTGGCGCAAGTGAACGACTCTTTCGCCTGACCGTCACGCGCCATACAATAGGGGGAACGGGAGCGATGAATGAAAACAAGCCCGCTTGCCCCAGCGACGATGGCGCGCATTGTGTTGGCGTTGACCCTGGCCCTGCCTTGCACTGCCGCCATGGGCGAGACGCTACGCCTGCATGTGATGGGGCAGGAAAGCCTGCCGCCCAAATGGCTGCTACGCAACGGCCAGCCCAGCGGCTTGTGCCCCGACATCCTGACCGCCATCGCCCGGCTTGAACCGCGCCTGCAGTTCAGCGGCCAGCACGAGTTCCGCTCGGTGCTGCGCATCGAACAGGGACTGCGCAGCGGCAAACTACACCTGGCCTGCGCCCTGCTCGACACTCCCACCCGGCGCGCCATCGCCGATCCGGTGGAGCAGCCGCTCTACCTGTCGCGCCAACGACTGGCAGCCGCCGCCGACGACGACGCGGTGGTGAATAACCTGGACGACCTGGCCCGCCTGAAACCATTGGTCAATACCTCGCGCGGCGCAGCGTACATCGAGCAACTGCGCGAGCGCGGCATCGAGGTGGACGACAGCACCGGCGCCAACCTCACCAACCTGAATAAAGTTTTGGCGGGTCACGGGCGCTTCTTCTATATGAACGAGCTGACCCTGCACTGGTTGATCCGCGAGCACGGCCTGCAGCAGCAGATCAAGTTAATGCCGGCCGTGTTGAAGGAAGATCCGCTGTATCTCTGGGTCGGCAAAAAGGCGCCGCCGCAAGCCATGCCCTTGCTGGCCGCCGCCATCCGCAAACTGCAGGAGAGCGGCGAACTGGCGCGCATCTATGCGCGCTGGACGGGCGAGTCGGGCTTGCGCCCTTAGGGTTAATGCGCCGACAGGACTTTCAGGCCGCCGATGCCGAGCACGATCATGGCGATGCAGGCCATGCGCGCCAGGTTGGCCGGCTCATTCAGCATCATGATGCCCCAGATGACGGTGCCAATGGTACCGATGCCAGTCCAGATCGCGTACGCAGTTCCCAGCGGCAGCGTGCGCAGGGCCAGGCCGAGCAAGACCACGCTACCCGCCATGGCGGACAAGGTAATCGCGCTGGGGACCAGTTTGGTGAAACCTTCGGTGTATTTCAGGCCGACTGCCCAGACCACTTCAAGCAGGCCGGCGAGCAAAAGAATAATCCAGGACATGATGTTCTCCCAAGTCATAGCCGGGTCGTCCCGGCCTGGCTCCCAGGTGTGGCGGCGGGGTCGTCCCCGCGGGAGAAGGCCAACAGTATATCATCTGGACTTTAAACTTTCAGGGAGCCCCCCATGCTGCTGCTCGCGCAGGCCGCCGTCGCACTCGTTTTGCTGGTCCACGTCTATATCGTGCTGCTGGAAACCGTCTTTTTCGATACCCGTGGGCGCCGCGTGTTTGGCCTGTCGGCGGACAAGGCAGCCATCGTCAAGCCCGCCATGTCGAACCAGGGCTGCTACAACGGCTTCCTGGTCGCCGCCCTGGCCGTCGGCCTGGTCCACAGCGACCCGGCCGTCGCCAGCGCTTTCGTCCACTACGGCTTGCTGTGCGTGGCTGTGGCCGGCATCTGGGGCGGACTGACCGTCAGCCGCCGCATTATCTTTGTGCAAACTGTGCCGGCCATCGCCGCCCTGCTGCTCTACCAGTTCAGATAACGCTCTTGAAATCCATCGTCATGCCACGATATACGCATCGGAACTTTCCGATATAATGATCGGAGAACACCGAAATGACCAATACCATTGACATTGATGCAATCCACAAAGCCCTGGCCAATCCGGTCCGGCGGCAGATCCTGTCCTGGCTGAAGGAGCCGGACACGCATTTCAGCGAGCAGTTGCATCCGCTGACATTCGGGGTCTGTGCCAGCCTGATCGACAAGCAGGCGGGCCTGTCGCAATCGACCGTCTCCGGCCACCTTGCTGTCCTGCAGAAAGCGGGACTGGTGACGGTGCAACGGGTCGGCCAGTGGAATTTCTTCAAACGCAATGAGGCGGTCATCCAGCAATTTATTGAGCATGAAAGGAAGACCCTATGAGCACCTTGTTCGACCCCATCACCATCGGCGCCCTGCAACTGAAAAACCGCGTCATCATGGCGCCCCTGACCCGCGCCCGCGCCGTGGGCGGCAAGCGCGTGCCCAACGCGCTAATGGCAGAGTACTACGCGCAGCGTGCCAGTGCCGGCCTGATCCTGAGCGAGGCAACCTCGGTCACGCCGCAGGGTGTGGGCTATGAGAACACGCCCGGCATCTGGTCGGACGAGCAGGTGGAAGGCTGGAAGCTGGTGACCGAGGCGGTGCACGCCAAAGGCGGCAAAATCGTGCTGCAGCTGTGGCATGTGGGCCGCATCTCCGACCCGAGCCTGCTCGACGGCCAGGCACCGGTGGCGCCGAGCGCGATCCCGGCCAAGGGCAACGTCAGCCTGTTGCGCCCGGCGCGTCCATATCCGGTGCCGCGTGCACTGGATACCGCCGAACTGGCGGAAGTCGTGGCGGCTTACCGCCTGGGTGCGGAAAATGCGAAAAAGGCCGGGTTTGATGGCGTGGAAATCCACGGCGCCAACGGCTACCTGCTTGACCAGTTCCTGCAGGATTCGACCAACCAGCGTACCGACCAGTATGGCGGCAGCGTGGAAAACCGCGCCCGCCTGCTGCTGGAAGTGACCGATGCCGTGATCGCTGTGTGGGGCGCGGACTGCGTCGGCATGCACCTGGCGCCGCGCCGCGATGCGCACGATATGGGGGATTCCAATCCGGCGCAGACCTTTGCTTATGTGGCGCGCGAGCTGGGCAAGCGCGGCATTGCCTTCATCGCCGCGCGCGAGGCGGTGGGCGAGGATTCGCTCGGCCCGCTGTTGAAGCGTGAGTTTGGTGGGGTGTATGTGGCCAATGAGCAGTTTGACCTGGCTGGTGCGCAGGCTGCGCTGGCAGAAGGCCGCGCCGATGCGATTGCCTGGGGCAAGGACTTTATTGCCAATCCGGATTTGCCGCGCCGCCTGCAACTGGGGGCCGCGCTGAATGCGCAGCGTCCCGAGTTGTTCTACGGCGCGTCGGCGGAAGGTTATACCGACTACCCTGCCCTTGCCTGATCGCTACACCCGGCACGCTGGCGCCTGGCCACAGCCAGGCCCAGTACGCCTAGCGCGAACAATGCCAGCACAGGGGGTTCCGGCACTTCGATCACAACGCGCTCACTGGTGATCGTGAACTTGAAGATGGCCGGTGTAAACTGTCCCTCCTGCGTTTGCAAACCCAGGCAATTGGGCGCGGCACCCGCTGCAGCGCAGGTCGCGGCTGGCAAGGCCTTCAGATTGTTGGTGCTCTCGAAGAAACTGACGAAGTAGGTATTCCCGTCATAGTCGAACTGGTTGTTCAACGAACCGGTGCCGATGACGAAAATGTCATCGCATACCGATGTCGAGGGGAAGCCGCACGGCGCGCCGTTGCTGGTTTCGCTGAAGTTGATGGCGAAGTTGATGGCCGTCGGGCCGATGACCGGGCCCGGCGCCGGCAAAGTGGGCGTCAAAGACAACGTGCTGAGCAGCATAGCCGTGCTCAACGTAGAGGAGCCGCCGGCAACCACGTTGTTATAGTGGGTAATCGTGTTGGTGGTGGCGGCAAGGCCGTTCGTGTTCACCAGGCCAGCCGAGTTGGCGTTGGTAATCTCCAGGCCGCTGCGGCCACTGCCTACGGTATGCATGTCGCCCGCAGCACCCCAACTAATTTCCGCGGCATCGCTGAAGGTCGTGCCGCCGCCGGCGGTGAAGACGGGAGCACCGCTCCAGTTGGCGCCCAGGCTAAACGTCCATTGGGTAACCAAAGGTCCGGCTTGGGCGCTAACGGCAACGCAGCATGCGCCCAGCAGGGCACCAAATTTCCATAGCTTCTTTTTCATCACTCCCCCAGTTTAGGTATACGTTCAAATTGTTAATCGCCGTCAGCTTCAACGACGGGCGATTCAATATGAGCATCTTTCGTTCCAGCTCGGGGGGCATGGCGGCAATTGCTGAATGAAGCTATCCAAAAAGCAAGAGTGACTTTTTTATATGAACTTATAGGGTTGTAAAAGTTACCGACATTGCACTGTGAGCAAAGAATTCACAATAGAAGCATCGTCGTTATAGCTACAGCAATATGATTGCCAGGGCGATGCAAGCGCCGCCCTGGTCATGCCGTCATTAGCGCGGTACGGAATAATTCACCGGGAAGAACTTATACCCCTTCCCCTCCGCCCGCAGATGCCCCACCGCCGGGAACGGCAAATGTGCCGCCGCCATCCAATACCCCTGCTTGGCCGCCTCGGCAAACGCCGCCTTGCGCTGCGCCAGCGCCGCCTTGGCATCGCTGTCGAACTGAATCGTCACCGACGGATCCGGGAACTGCACCGCCGCGTTGTGCATCAAGTCACCCATCAGCACCAGCTTCTGCCCCTTGCTCTCCACCACATAGGTGGTGTGCCCCGGCGTATGCCCATAGCTCGAAGTCGAGCGCACGCCCGGCACCAGCTCCGTACTACCGTCAAACGGCTGCAATTTACCCGCGCTGGCATACGCCGCCACCGCGTTGATCGGGCCCTGGAAATTGCCCTTGGACTGGGCATCCGCCTTCTCCAGATTCACCTTGCTCAGGAAGAAATCCGCATCGCGCTTATCCATGCGCACCACGGCATTCGGGAATGCCGGCTTGTCCAGCGGACCGAGCCCGCCGACGTGATCGCCATGCAGGTGGGTGATATAAATCTCATCGACCTGCTCCGGCTGGTAGCCGGCAGCCTTCAAGCTTTGCGCCAGCTTGCCCAGGGTCGGGCCGAACAGGGCGCCGGCGCCGGTATCGATCAGCACCAGCTTGCTGCCGGTGTTGACCAGGAAGGCGTTGACCGACGTTTCCACCGGGTTCTTCAGGAAGTGCTGCTCCAGCGTCCTGGCAGTTTTCTCGGCTTTCTGGTGCAGCAGCTTATCCATCGGCAGGTCCACCGTGCCATCATTCAGCACCGTCACTTCGAAGTCGCCGATGGCCATGCGGTAGTAGCCCGGGACCTGGTTCTTGAGCATCGGCGCGGCCGCCTGCGCGGTGCCGGCGATGGCGGCGATGGCCAATGGTAGGGCGAGCTTTTTCAGGATCATGGATGTCTCTCTTCTTAGTTGCCAAAGCGCTAGCTTAGCGTATACGGCAACTACATGCTCGTCGGAATGCGTAGCAAGACAGAGACATCGGGCGTGTCGCGCGTGAGGCCGGCGCCCACCGAAACATTGATGCTGCGCTTGGCATTCAGGCGATAGGAAAAGCCCACCAGCAAGGTGCCGAGCTGGGTGCGTACCGAGCCGGGCGCCGGCACGCCGTTCTGCCGCGTGCGCGCGATCGAGCTGTGGTCGTAGCCGAAGCTGAGCGAGGTCTTTTCGTTCAGCGCCAGACCAATGCCGAAGTTGAAGCCGATCACGCCGCCGGGCTTGATGGTGCCGATCGGTTCCCATTCGCCGTCGAGCACACGCCGGCTCAGGTTTTTGCGCTGGAAATTGTGCAGGTAGCTGACACTGCCAAACAACACCGCCGGATCGTTGGGATAGAGCCAGGTCAGGCTGGGCTGGACGGCGTAGAAACCGGAACCGGTCGGCAGGTCGAGCGGCAGCCCGGTGCCGGTGACGTTTTCGCCGACGCAGCGGCGCACGCAATCGGTGACCACTTCGAACGGGTCCTTGCCGGTGCGGGTCTTGACGCGCAGGCCGGCCACGTAGAAGGGTTTGTCGGCGCCGCCCTCGTTCAATTGGTGCCGCACCGAAAGCTCGACGTCACCCACGTTGCGGCCGCTGACGTCGAACACTTTCTCCACGGCGGTGCCGGCGAACAATTCGCGGCTGACCGTGGAGTCGGAGCGGTAGATGTAGGGGATGCGCAGCTCCAGCTCGGTGCGGTTGGTGAGGCCGTAGCGGCCGCTCAGGGTGGCGGTGCTGGTGTTGCGCTTGACCTCGCGCACATCGATCAGGCCGACCAGCAGCGCGGGGATGATGGTGTAACCGACCAGCGCCACGCGGTTGCTGGACGAGTAACCGAATTGGAAAGATGGCTCCAGCACGTATTTGCCGCGCGCGGTCAGCACGCCAGGCGATTCAAAGATGGGTGCCACTTCGGGTGGCTTGCTGTCGCGCCGGGGCGGTTGGCCGACCGTCGCCACTGCGGGCTGGCCGCTAGCCGGCGCGCCCGGCGCGGTGGGCTGCGGCGGGGCTGGCTGGGGCTGGCTTTGCGGCGCGCCGGAGGCGGCAGCAGCGGTAGCCGCGCCAGCATTGACTCCGCCGGCGCCGGCGCCCGGACCTGTGCCGCGTGCTGCGGCCAGGCGCTCGTCGGCCACCTGGCGCCGCAATTCATCCAGCAGCACGCGCTGCTCGGCCAGTGCCTGCTTGAGTTGCGCCAGTTCGGCGGCCAGCTCGGCGTTGCTGCGCTGCGGCGGTGCTTGCTGCGCCGCCGCCTGGCTGGCAGCGATCAGCAGCCCGGCCGCGATTTTTTTTGGAAGCATCGATCCCCCTGTTTAACGAGGCAGCACGGCATTCGACAAGGCCTGGCGCATGTTGCCCTCCAGGTTCAGGCTCTTCAGCGTCGCCAGGGCATTCACCGTCATGTCGAT
Organism: Massilia sp. SR12; assembly: GCA_046523935.1. Taxonomy (GTDB): domain Bacteria; phylum Pseudomonadota; class Gammaproteobacteria; order Burkholderiales; family Burkholderiaceae_D; genus Rugamonas. Next base: position 1,595,015 of record CP159586.1, read on the forward strand.
CGTGGTCAGGCTGCGGATCAACTGCCCATTCGCACTGTTTTGCACCAGCAGCGGCGCCAGCGCGGCGTTCGCCTCTTGCATGGCGCCGGTGCGCACCATGTCGGACAAGTCAAGGCGCTGGCGCGCCACCACCACGCCGTTCACCTCCACCAGGCGTTCCACACCGAACGCGGCCAGCAAGCCCAAGCCGGGGTCGGCGCCCCCGCGCGCCTGTTCCAGCGCCGCCTCCGGCGCCGGCGTCCAGCCAGCGGGTGGACCTTGCGCCATGGCGGGCCGGGCCAGCACCAGCATTACCACTCCGAGTGTACGCCACATGCCGCCTCCCATTCAAAAATCACTGCCACCCAGTTTGGGCAGCGTTACGTCGCGCAAGCTGTCGCGCACAATGCCGTCCGCCAGCAGCGCCTGCGGCGCCACGCGCCAGTCGGCCAGCTCATTGAAGCGCGGCTTGCCGGGCCGGCTGTGAACCACGAACAGCAAACGGTTCTGCCAGATCGCCTCGAACGCCTCGCGCGACATGGCGCGCGTGCCACCGGCCGGATCGCCCAGCAGCACGCGCTGGCCTTGCACTCCCTTGAGCACCACAAAGTGGCGGTAGCCGTTCTCGGCCACCAGCACAATGGCCGGCAGCCCGGCCTGTGCCAGCTTGTCCAACGGTTGTTCAAAGCCGTCCGCAGTGAAGCCGCGTCCGGCCAGATAGCGTTTCATGTCCAGCAGCGAAAAGCCTTCGCGCCGGATGCGCGGCTGGTCGCCGCGCAGGAACATGTCACGGAAGATCTCCTGCTCCGTGACGGGAAAATCGTAGTGGTGGCTCAGCAAAGTCGCCAGCGCGGCCGAGCCGCAACTGAAGTCGTATTGCTGCCGCACCGTACTGCGGAAACGCGCCTCCTTCAGGCTGGTCACCGGCACCACAAAACTGGCGCCGCCGGCGGTAAAGTCGGCGGCCTGCCCGGCACATGCCGGCAGCAATGCCAGAACGCTGATGATCCGTTTCATTTGATCTGCACATTAATGATGGTGGCATTCTGGATCAGCACATTCGCGCCAGAATTCTGTATCACCATCGGCAATCCCGAGGCATTGGAAAATGCGCTGTCGGTCACGATATTGGAACCGGTCACGACGTTGACCGCGCTGTTGTTGGCCACCGTCCCCGCCAGCTTCATATCGCTCCACGGCGTTTCGCTGCCGCCGCGCATCTGTTCCAGCTTCTCGTCGCGCGCGGCCACACTGCTTGCGGCCGGAACCAGGGCCGGCCCCAGGGTCGGATCCGGAACCGGACCCGGCACCGGGACAGCGGCCGCGTCACCAGCGGCCGCCAGCGCGGCCAGCGGCAACACGCCCGCCCACGGCTCCGCCACTGCAACAGGCGGCAGCAAGGCGGCGCACAACGCCGCCGCCAACACTGGCCGACGACCGGCCAGCACTGGCCGGCGGGCGGCCGAGCCGCTCCGCACGCCGGCGCCCATCACTTGCCTACGCCCAGGTTGGCCTGCACGTTGACGCTTTGCTGCACCAGCGAAGACATGCCGTTGTTCTGGCTGATCACCATGATGCCGGCCGCCGACTGGCCGACATTGCTCATGGTGTTGGACATGTCGAAGGTGCCTGCGCTCACGCTGTTGGTGCCGCCTGCGCCGCCGGCGCCACCGGTACCGGCGCCACCATTCGCGGCGCCTGCGGTATTGGTGCCACCGTCACCGCCTGCGCCGCCGGTGTTGCCGCCACCGCCAGCGCCGCCGGCGCCGCCATCACCTGCCGTGGCGTTGCCATTGGTCGCTGCACCGCCGCTGCCTGCCGCGCCATTGCCGGAGCCGCCGGTCGCTGCACCGCCATTGCCGTCGCCGCCGGCACCGCTGGCGCCGCCGGTATTGCTGGCCATGCCGCTGGCCGCACCGCTGCCGCCGGCACCGCCGGCCGCGCCGGCACCACCGGTGCTGCTGCCGTTACCACCGGCCGCACCGCCGCCACCAGCACCGCCGGTGCCTGCTGCGCCGGCGCCGCCATTGGCCGCCACCGCGCCGCTACCGCCACCCGCGCCGGACGTATTCGCGCCACCTGCGGCGCCATTCCCGGCCGTGTTGCTGCCTGCCGTCCCGGCACCACCCGCCGCACCGGAACCGCCAGCCGCACCCGAACCACCGGCCGCGCCCGCCCCGCCCGCGCCGCCGGTACCACCGGTGGCGGCGCCGGAACCGGAGCCATTGCCAGAGTTGTCGGCATTGCCGGCGGTTGCCACGCCGCTACCGGCGCTGCTGTTTTGATCTCCCATGCCGGCCGTCGCCATCGCATCCGGTGGCGGCATGCCATTGCTGGCCGTGTTACTGGAGCTGGCCGCGCCGCTCGACGAAGCGCCACCTGCCGCGCTCTGGGTCGCCGACGAAGCCCCGCTGGCGACATTGCCCGAAGCACCACCCAGGCCACCCGCGCCGCCGGCCGCACCAGCGCCACCCGCAGCCCCGGCACCACCCGCACCGCCGGTTCCGCCGCCGGCATTGCCGGTAGCCCCGCCTGCGCCGCCATTGGCGCCGTCGGCACTGCCGCTGGCACCACCCGCACCACTGCCTGCGGTGCCGACCAGGCCGCCGGCACCGCCCGCAGCAGCGCCACCTGCACCGCCACCACCACCTGCCCCTGCTGTCACGGCGCCGCCGGCACCGCCGGCCCCGCCTTCACCACCGCGCGCGCCATCGCCACCGCGGCCGCTGGCCGCACCCGATGCCAGGCCGCCGGCGCCGCTGGCGCCGCCACTGCCGGCACCTGCCGTTGCCATGCCGCCGTTCCCGGCGCCGCCGCTACCGGCGCCGCCGGTCGCACTGCCATTGTTGGCGATGCCGCCGGCCCCGCCGCCGGCCCCGGCCCCGCCGCTGGACGCACCGCCGGCAGCACCGCTACCGTTGGCACTGCCGCCCGAGGCGGCGCCCGCCGTGCCGGCCGCGCCCGCGCCGCCGTTGGCATTGCCGCCGTTGCTGGCGACATTGCCGATATTGTTGATGACGTTGTTGGTCACGGTGCCGGTGAGAGTGCTGGTGGCCGTGGCGGTCGACGTGTTGAAGGCATTGGTCATGGAGGAGCTGGCCGTAGCGCCGTTATTGGCTGCGGCCGCACCGACCGCGCTGGCCATAGCCGCACCGGTGCTGTTGTTGTTGGCATTGGCCTGGCTATTGTCGTTGTTGCGGTTGGCATTGCTTTCCTGGTTGGCGTTGGCGTTATCGCTCGCCTGTGCCCCCGGCCCGGTCTGCGTAGTGGCCGTGGTGGGCAGCGGTGTCTCTTGGGCAAAGGCGGCGCTCATTGCCAGGGCAATGGCGGTTGCAAGTATAGTTTTCTTCATCTCGTCCTCACTGTTTGTGAAATTTCGCATGAGCCCTCATTGCAGGGGCTTGACCCCATATCGCAAGCTTGATGCCAGCGCAGGTAAGCGCTTGATATCATTCGGATTTGATGCGGCGGCGCAGCAGGAATGCGCGTTGGGCGCGAAGAAAGTGTCACAACCTTGTGACGCGGCAGTAGGCTTTCGCGCCGCAAGTGGCCTTGAGCTATAGGGAGTCGACCCTGGCGGCGTGTGTCACAAAGCTGTGACACAGCAGCTTTGTTGGCCGGCGCGTCAGTCTTCCATGCGGCGGGGCGGCCGCTGGATGCCATGCTTGGCCATCAGGCGATACAGCGTCATGCGCGATATGCCAAGTTCGCGCGCCACCGCCGTGATGCTGTGGCCGGCGTCAAGCTGGCTTTGCAAAGCCTGCCGTTCGGCCCGTTCGCGCGTGCTGTCCAACGCTTCACGGCTGGCGGACGCGCTGCGCAGCACGCCTTCCAGCTCCAGGTCGTGCGGCTGGATCAGGGCGCCATCGGCCATGACGGCGGCACGCCTGACACGGTTCAGCAACTCGCGCACATTGCCGGGCCAGTCGTGGCAGCGCATGGCGCGCAAGGCGCTGCTGCTGAAGCCGCGCAGGCCACGCGCGCGTTCGACCGCGTAACTGTGAAAGACTTCTTCGGCCAGCGCCACCACGTCCTCGCGCCGCTCGCGCAAGGCCGGCACTTGCAAAGTCAACACATTGAGCCGGTAGAACAAGTCTTCCCGGAAATGGCCACGCTCAACGGCGTCGCCCAGCTTGACGTGGGACGCGGCGATCACGCGCGCATCGACCGGCACGCTGCGCGTCCCCCCCACCCGGTAAATCGTCTTCTCCTGCAGGAAACGCAACAGGTTGGCCTGCAGCTCCAGCGGCAGGTCGCCGATCTCATCGAGGAAGATGGAGCCGCCGCTGGCCGACTCCACCAGGCCGGTCTTGCCCGCCCCGGCGCCGGTGAAGGCGCCCTTCTCGTAGCCAAACAGTACCGACTGCACCAGCGAGGCCGGGATGGCGCCGCAATTGATCGGCACGAAGGGGCCGGCGGCCCGCCCCGAATGATCGTGTATCGCGCGCGCAACAAGTTCTTTGCCGGTGCCGCTTTCGCCCCAGATCAACACGGGCGCGTCGGCCCCCGCCACTTTCAGGATCTGCTGGCGCAGCAGGGTAATTGCCGGGCTGTTGCCGGTCAGGCGCATGGCGCAGGCTTCGGCCGCCTCGGCGCGGTGACCGAGGGCGGCCAGCCCGAGCGCATGGCCCAGGGTATGGCCGAGCCGTGCCGGGTCCAGCGGCCAGGTATGGAAATCCACGCAATGGTCGTGCACCAGCTGGCGGAACGGGGCCTCCTGCAAGGCTTGTGGCCGGAAGACGGCGACCCAGCGCGGCCGGTTATGGCGGCGCAGAAAGTGGTCCAGCTCCCCCAGGGAAGCTGGCCAGTCATCCAGCACCAAGAGGCCCACCGGGAAGTGCTGGCCCTGCAATGAAACATCGGCCGCCGCCAGGCCGGCCGCATGGCAAACATCGAACGCGCCCAGCGCGGCATGCAATGCGCCTGGCAGTACGTTGGGTGGTCCTGTAATGCACAAGACTTGCCTTGACATAATTTCACCTTGCGACCGCATCGAACGGCGCGATAGAATACTGCCGCACAATTTTTCAGCACCAACTACTGTTACCGACAATAACTAAGCGTTAATGGTGCCAATACAACAACGGGGGAAGCATGGATCAATATAAGCTAGAGGCGAAGAATCTGCCAACACTCAAGCAGCGCCTCGCTTTGCGCGTCCTGCAGGCATTCGGCTGGAAAGTCCAGTTCCGCCCCCTGCCCGGCCCGCGCGGCATTTGCGTGGTTTATCCGCACACCTCGAACTGGGATTTCCCGCTCGGCGTGCTGGGCAAGTGGGCGCTCGACCTGAAGTTTCGCTGGCTGGCCAAGGACAGCCTGTTCAAGATCCCGCTGCTGGGCCGCTGGTTCTATTACCTGGGCGGCGCCCCGGTCGACCGCAGCGCGCCGCAAGGCCTGATCCAGGCCCAGGCCGATGCCATGATGAAGGAAGACTGGTACTGGGTCGGCATCACGCCGGAAGGCACGCGCAGCTACAAGCCGTACTGGAAAAGCGGCTTCTACCAGCTGGCCATGACGGCCAAGGTGCCGCTGGTGCTGGTGTACATGGATTACCCGCGCAAGTTGCTGAGCCTGGTCGACCACCTGTGGCTGAGCGGCGATGAGGAACAGGACATGGCGGCCATCCGCGCCGTGTTCGACGGCCACCTCGGCAAACATCCGGAATTGATGGCGCCTATCGTCCTGCGCCAACGCTGAAACCAGCCACCTCCGCATCGCCTTCCAGGCGCACCAGCGTGATGCTGTGCGCCTTGCCCGGCTCGAAGCGCAGCGCCGTCCCCGGCGCGATATCGAGCCGCATGCCATACGCCTTCCAGCGCTCGAACTGCAGCGCCGAATCGACTTCAAAGAAATGGAAATGGGAGCCGACCTGGATAGGACGGTTCCCCTGGTTTGTTACGGTAAGCGTGGTGCGATCGGTCATATGACGCTATCTGCAAGACTCATGCCAGTGTTTTCAAGTGATTCTCTCACTTTTTCCGCACCAGCATAAGGCATTGCACCAGCACGGTGCAGCTTCTTCTTGCGTTTACTCCTTTGGGTAGGGGCTCTTGCCGCCGCTGGCGATGAATTCATCGATGCGCGCGTGCAGCACCGGCAGCGGCACCGAGCCCAGTTCCAGCACCGTGTCGTGGAAGGCGCGGATGTCGAACTTGCTGCCCAGCGCTTTCTCCGCCTTGCCACGCGCTTCGAAGATCGCCATCTCGCCCAGATAGTAGGACAGCGCCTGGCCGGGCCAGGAAATATAGCGGTCCACTTCCGTCATCACTTCGTGGGCGGAGAGCGCGGTATTGTCCATCAGGTAGCGCTGCGCCTGTTCGCGCGTCCAGCCCTTGGCATGGATGCCGGTATCGACCACCAGGCGCGAAGCGCGCCAGGCCTGGTAACTGAGCATGCCGAAGACTTCATACGGGGTTTCGTAGATGCCCATTTCGCTGCCCAGGCGCTCCGTGTACAAGGCCCAGCCCTCGCCGTAGGCCGAGATGTAGGCGTTGCGGAACGGCGGACGGCCCTTCTGTTCCAGCGCGATCGGCATCTGGAAGGCGTGGCCGGGCGCCGATTCATGCAGGGTCAGCGCCGGCAGCGAATACAGCGGGCGCGCCGGCAGGTTATAGGTGTTGACCCAGTAGCCGCCGGGGCCGCCGCGTCCCGAGGTGTAGTACGGCGCGATCTCCGGCGCCACCGGGATGATGGCGAAGCGGCTGCGCGGCAGGCGGCCGAAATACTCGGCCACCTTGCCGTCGAACTTCTTGGAAATCCAGGCCGCGCGCATCAGCAGTTCTTCCGGCGTCTTGGCGTAGAACTGCGGGTCGGTGCGCAGGAATTGCAGGAAGGCCGGCAGGTCGCCCTGGAACTTCACCTGCTGCATCACCTCGTGCATCTCGGCGCGGATCTTGGCCATTTCCTGCAGTCCGATCTGGTGGATTTGTTCGGCGCTCAGGCTGGTGGTGGTGAACTCCAGGATCTTGGACTGGTAATAGGCTTTGCCGTCCGGGTAGCTTTCCGCCGCCAGGTCCACCTTCGCCTTTGGCACGTATTCGTTGCGCATGAATTGCAGCAGGGCCGCGTGGGCCGGAATCACTTTGTCGCGGATCGCCGCCAGCGCCGCCGCGCGCAGGGCGTCCTGTTCCGCCGCCGGAATGGTGGCCGGCATTTGCTTGAACGGCTTGAAGAACACTACGTCTTCCGGCTTGGCATCGCTGACGGCGGTGATCGATTGCTCGCGCCCTTCCAGCGTGACCTTGGGCGGGGTGAAGCCGCGCGCCAGGCCGGCCCGCATATTCGTGATTTCCTCGCTGAAGTAGCGCGGCACATCGTTCAGTTGCGCGACGTAATTGCGGTAGTCCTGCGCCGAGCGGAAGGACTTGCGCGACTCGCCCGCCAGGTTGGACCAGAACGAAGAGTCGGCGTTGAGCGGCTTTTCGTATTCGCGGAAGCGCTGGTTATCCAGCAGCGACACGATCTGGGCCCGGTACACCTGGTAGTTGATGCGCTCTTTCGGCGAAAGCTGTTCGGGCTTGATGCTTTCGAGTTGGCGCAGCGTTTGCTCCCAGCGCTTCTGGCGCTCCATCTGCAACGCCGCGTCGACGCGCGGCAACTGGTGCTCCACGCCGCGCACATCGTCCTCGTCGTCTTCCAGCCGTTGTTGCAGGCGCCATTTCCATTCCGCCTGGTGGATGGCGGCAAAGCGGGCATCGGCGTTACCGGGTTTGGCTGCGGCGAAAGATGGAGAACTGAAGGCTGCTGCAATGGCGAGTGCTGCGACTAACTGTTTCATGGGGCTCCCGGAGCTCAGGTTGGTAACGGTTGCGGGAGTGTACATTAAGGGGAAAGCGTCGGCGCCGTCAATGGCAGCGTTATGCGGAAACACGTGGCGCCCGGCGTGGATTCAACCGAAACCGCGCCGCCCAGCACGTGGCACAGCAGGTTGTGCACCACGTGCAGGCCAAGGCCGCCGGTGCCGGTGCCCATGCGCGTAGTGAAGAAGGGGTCGAAGATGCGCTCCAAGGTGCCGGGCGCGATGCCGCAGCCGTTGTCCTGCACTTCCAGGCGCAGTTGGCCGCGCGACTCTTCATCCTCCTGCGCGGCGGCAAGGATCCTGATGGTGCCGCCGCTGCTGCCCATGGCGCCAAAGGCGTGCAGCTGCGCGTTGCGCACCAGTTGCTGCACGATGTGCGCCACCGGGCGGCTGTAGCTGTCCATCCGCAGGCCGCGCGGCACTGTGATGTCCAGCGCGAGGCCATCGGCCGCCAGGCCGGCCTTCAATGGTTGCAGGGCCTGCGTCACCAGGTCGGCCAGGTCGAAATGCGAGCGCCGTTCGCTCGACTGGTCCACCGCCACCTGCTTGAAGCTTTCCACCAGGTCGGACGACTTGCGCAGGCTGCGCAGCAGCAGGCCGGCGGCTTTGGCGGTATCGGCGGCGAAGTGCTCCAGGTCGGAACGCCGCACGCCCTCCCCGATCTGGTGGCCGAAAGCGCGCGCGCGGTCTTCCAAAGTGCTGGCGATCAGCACGCTGTTGCCGAGCGGCGTGTTGAGTTCGTGCGCCACGCCGGCCACCAGGGCGCCCAGCGCAGCCATGCGCTCGTTGCGCGCCACTTCGGCGCGCGCGTTGCGCAGTTCCTCCAGCGTTTCCTTCAGCGCCTTCTGGGTGCGCGCCAGGCGGATATGGGCCTGGGCCCGCGCCAGCACTTCCTCCGCCTGGTAAGGCTTGGCGATGAAATCCACCGCGCCGCACTGGAAGCCGCGCACCTTGTCGTCCATCTCGTACTGGGCCGACAGGAAAATCACGGGAATGTCGCACAGCGCGGGGTCGGCTTTCAGGCGGCGGCACACTTCAAAACCGTCGATGCCGGGCATGTTCACGTCCAGCAGCACCAGCTCCGGCGGGCGCGCGCTGGCGCTCCACAAGGCCAGTTCGCCGTCCGGCGCCTGGCGCACCAGGTAGCCGGCGTTGCCCAGCAGGTCGCTCAGCAGCTTGAGCGAGGCCGGCGTGTCTTCCACCACCAGGATCTCGCCCAAGCCGTTCATGCGGTGGCTCCCTTCCGGCCGGCCGCGCCTTGCAGCCGCTCCTGCAGCAGCTCCCATAGCTGCTGGTACTGGTGGCGCTCCAGCATGGCGCGCAGGTGGCTGGCCTGCGCGCCATCGAGCGCATCGACCTGCCGCAGCAGCAGTTCCACTTGCTGCATGTCCAGCCCGCGCACCGCACCGGCCAGCTCCTGCAGCAAGGCCGGCGGCAGGCCGGCCAGTTCGGCCGCGCTGGGCTTGGCCTGTGCACTGGCGGCGGGCTTGCTCCCGGCGGCCGGCGCAAGGGGAGCGGGCGCGCCGTCGGCCGCGCCAGCAAGGGCCTCGTCGCGCATCAGGAAGTGCAGGTGCATCAACTGCGCCAGCGCCGCCAACAACTGCTCGCACTGCACCGGCTTGCGCAGGAAGGCGTCGGCGCCGGCGGCCAGCGCCTCCTGCTTTTCCTCCTCAAAAGCGGAGGCGGTCAGCACCAGCACGCGCGGCTGCGCCAGGCCCGGTTGGGCGCGCAGCCAGCGCGTCACGGCCAGCCCGTCCTGGCCCGGCATATGCCAGTCCATCAGCACCAGTTCCACCGCGCCGCCGGCCAGCAAGGCCATCGCGCTATTGCCGTCCTGCGCCTCCAGCACATGGAAGCCGAGCGGCGCCAGCATGCTGCGCAACAGTTCGCGGCTGTCGGCATCATCGTCCACCACCAGCAAGCGGCGACCGCGCTCCTCCGGCGGCAGGCCCACCACGCTGGCGGCGAACGGCAACACCGGGGCCTGCTCGCTCTCGTCCACTTCGAGCGCGAAACTGAATTCCGCCCCCGCCCCCAGCTCCGAGCGCAAGCGCAGCTCGCCGCCCATCAGGCGCACGAACTCGCGGCTGATGCCCAGCCCCAGGCCGGTGCCGCCGCGCACACTGCCCTGGGCCGTCTGCTCAAAGGGTTCGAAGATGCGTGCCTGGTCGGCAGCGGCGATGCCGATGCCGGTATCGCGCACCGCAAACGCCAGGCGCCAGCGGCGCGGCCCGAGCGGCTGCGCGTCCACCAGCAGGCTCACGCCGCCCTGCTGCACGAATTTGGCGGCATTGGACAAGAGATTCAGCAGCACCTGGCGCAGGCGCGGTCCGTCCGCCAGCACCGGCGGCGGCAATCGGCCGCAGGCCAGCGACAGCTGCACGCCCTTGCGCTCCACGCGCAGGCGCACCATCTCCATCACTTCCTGCAGCAGGGGTTCCAGCGCCAGCGGCTCCAGGGCCAGTTGGGCGCGCCCGGTTTCAATGCGCGACAACTCCAGGATGTCGTTGATCAGGCCAAGCAAATGCTGGCCGGAGCGCTTGATGATGGCCAGGTGGCGCCGCTCGCCTTCGAACATGCTGGCTGAATCGGCCAACATGCCGGAAAAACCGATCACCGCATTCAGCGGCGTGCGCAGCTCGTGGCTCATATTGGCCAGGAACACGCTCTTGGCCTGGTTGGCCGCCTTGGCCTCGGCCACCGCGTCGGACAGCGCGGCGGTGCGCTGCTGCACCAGCTCCTCCAGCTGGTTGCGGTGCGCCAGCAGTTCGGCCTCGGCCAATTTGCGGCTGCTGATGTCCTGGTAGCTGCAACGCAGCCAGCGCTTGCCGCTGGCCGGCAAGCGGCGCAGCTTGACCTCGGCCGGGAAGGTGCTGCCGTCCGGGCGGCGCACGGTGCGCTCGAAGGCCAACGCCTCGCCGGCCCAGGCCCGTTCGGAATTGGCGCGCACCGCTTGCTCGGGATGCTCGTCGCCGAACTGGCCAGGCAGGTACAGCGCGCTCGGATGCATGCCCAGCAATAGCGCGCGCGCAAAGCCGAACAGCTTCTCCGCTTCGCCATTGGCGTCCACAAAGCAGCCCTGGTCGATATCCAGCACCAGGATCGCCTCCGGCGCATGCTCGACCAGCGCGCGGAAGCGTTCCTTGCTTTCACGGCTGGCCAGTTCGGCCTGCCCCAGGCGGCGCCGCTGTACCAGCATCACGCCCAGCATGGCCGCCAGCAGCGTGATGGTAATGGCGGCGGCCAGCACCGGCGTGCGGTAGGCCTGCCACAGGGTGGGCGGCCGATTCAGGATGGTGGCGTCTTGCAGCGGCGCCGGGTCGATACCCCAGCGCTGCAAGGCGCGCCAGTCGTACAGCGACAGGACCGGGCCAGCCGCAATCCGCGTCAATTCGCCGGCCTTGCCCTGCCGCCCCTGCAGGATCTCCAGCGCATGCCGCCCCAGTTCCGTGCCCGACTGGCGCAGGCCGCGCACGGCGCCGCCCAGCGCGCCCTCGCCCACCGCCAGGTCGAACAGCACGAAGACCGGCACATTGGCCTCGCGCACCACGTCGCGGTGGGCGTCGATGGTGGGCAGGGCAAAGCCGTCGCGGTCGCGGTTGAACATACCCGCCAGCACCACGGTGTCGGGCGTCAGGTTGTTGATGTAGCGCAGCTGCTCCGGCCAGCTCATATTCTGCAGGAATTCAATCTGCACCTTGCGCAGCCAGGGCGCCAGCTCGACCTCCGCCTGGCGCTGGAAGGCGCGGTCGGCCTCCGACATGCCGCCCGTGATCACCACGCGCCGGGTGCGCGGCAGCAGTTGCATGGCCTGGCGCATGGTGGCGCCGACATCGGGCACGATCGCATACTGGAAAATGGGGCGCGGGCTGGCCGCCAGTTGCACCGTGGAGGGCATGGCATCGGCCAGCAAGGGCACCTTCGGCGCCAGGGCCGCCAGTTCATTCAGGGCGAAACGCAGGGCCGGCTGCTGCAGGGCGATCACCAGGTCGATGCGCTGGCCGCCGTACTGGGCCAGCAGCATGTCGCGCCGCGCCGCTGCGGCCAGGTCGGCATTGGGCTGGTTCAGGTGCAGGTATTCGACATGGATATGCTCCAGCGGTATGCCGCCATCGCGCAACTGGGGGATGAAGGCGTCCGTGATGCTGTCAAATCCCGGTCGGCCCGGCCCGTATGAATTAAGCAACAGGACATGGACCTGGGCCAGCCGCGCGGGCGCAGGCGCGGACACGGGCGCGGGCGGCGCAGCGATAGCCGCCGACGCCAGCCATGCCGCCAGTACCATGCTTGCCCAGAGCTGCCTGATGAATATGCCGACCATGTTCCACGCGTAGTGAGCCTGGAACGATCATACCCAATCCGTAGCGCCCTGCAACTTTTTGTCAGCCGGCCAGGGCGTCGCAGGCGATCGCGGTGCTGAGGAAAATCTGGCCATTCAAGCGTTGCGGCAAGTCGGAATCACGCAGGCGGTCCATCACCGGGCCTTTGACTTCGGCCAGGTGCAGGCCGATATTGCGCCGCGCCAGGCTGGTATTCAGCTCGCCCAGCCCGAACAGCGCCGTGGTATCGATCGAACTGACGGAGGACATGGCCAGCACCAGGTTGCGCGCCGTTGGGTGCGTGCGCAATTCATCCTCGATGCGCTGCTGCACCGCCTCCACATTCCCGAAGAACAGGTTGGCGTCGATGCGCAGCACCAGCAGTTCGGGCCGCGTTTCGGCCGGATAGCGCTCGATGTTGCGGAAATGCTCGCTGCCGGCAATGCGGCCCAGCACCGCGATATGCGGCCGGCTGGCGCGCCAGATCAGGGTGCCCATCGACAGCGCCACGCCCACCAGCACGCCCGCCTCCACGCCCAGCACCACCACGCCAGCGCCGGTCACCAACCAGGCCAGCGCATCGCCGCGATCGTAGCGCCAGGCGGTGCGCAAGGTGTCCAGTTCCAGCATGCCCAGCACGGCGACGATGATGGTGGCGGCCAGCACCGGCATGGGCAGCAAGGCCAGCCAGCCGGTCGGCGCCACCAGCGCCAGCGCCAGCAGGCCGGCGGTAAGGATGCTGGCCAGCGGCGTTTGCGCGCCGGCCGCGAAGTTGACGGCGGAGCGCGACATACTGCCCGTCACCGGGAAGGCGCCCGACACCATGCTGGCCACATTGGCCGCACCCAGGCCGACCAGTTCGCGGTTGCTGGCCAGCTTTTCATTGCGCTTCAAGGCCAGCGACTGCGCTGCCGACATGCTGATCAGGAAAACCACGAAACCGACCAGCATGCCCGGCTGCAGCAACTGCTGCCAATGGCCGGGCGAGGTGGCCAGGTTCAGTTGCGGCAAGCCGGTCGGCACCTGGCCGGTGGTCTTCACGCCCAGCGCTTCCAGGCCCAGCACCTGCACCAGCAGCAGTCCAAGCAGCACCACCAGCATCGGCGCCAGGCGCGCCGCGATATCGGCGCCGCCCTGGCGCATGCCGCAGGCGCGCAGCAGCGGCGTCAAATAGCTGCGCGACAGCACCAGCAGCAGCAAGGCGCCCAGCCCCAGCGCGGCGCTCGGGCCATGCCAGTGTGGCAGGTCGGCGCCCAGCAAGGGCTTGAGCTGGCCGAAGGCGATCACCAGCGCCGAGCCGACCGTGAAGCCGCTCATCACCGGGCGCGAAAAGAAGTTGGCCAGGAAGCCCAAGCGCAGCACGCCGCACAACAGCAGCATGCCGCCCGCCACCAGCGCCAGTTGCGCCGCCAGCACCGAGTACAAGGCGGAGCCGGCCGGCGCCATCTGGCCGATGATGGCGGCCGTCATCAGCGACACGATCGCCATCGGCCCCACCGACTGGGTCATGCTGGTGCCGAACAGTGCGTAAATAATGGGCGGCAGGATGCTGGCGTAAATGCCGGTCACCGGCGGCAAACCGGCCACCAGCGCATAGGCCATGCCTTGCGGGATCATCATCATGGCCACCACGATGCCCGCGCTGATATCGCCCGGCAGCAGGGCGCGCCGGTAACTGCGCAACCAGGCCAGCATCAGCTGCCCTGCTCCAGCGTGGTCAGCACGGCGGCCAGGATTTCGTCGGACTGTTTGCGGTCCGCCACCGAGCGCGCCAGCACCAGCGCGCCCACCATGGCGGCATAGGTGGTGATGGCGTCGCGCCGCTGCTGCTCCGGCGCGCCGGGCAAGGCCTGCGCCAGCGCCGCGATCTGGGCCTGGAAACTGTCGGCCATGGCGTGCCGCACTTCCGGCCCGACGCGCGACACGTCCGGGCCGAGCGAGGCCAGGGCGCAGCCGCTGCCCGGGTTGTCGCGGTGTTTGGTGGTCAGGTACATCTGGGCCAGCGCCGCGCGCGGCTTGGCGGGCGCGGCGGCCAGCAGCTCGCGCCACTTTTCCGCCGAGCCTTGCATAGCCTTGCCGAAGGCTTCGGCCAGTAGATCTTCCTTGGAGGCGAAATGGCCGTAGAAGCCGCCGTGCGTCAGGCCGGCGCATTTCATCAGGTCAGCCACGCCAATGCCGTCGTAGCCTTTTTCCCGGAACAGGCGGGATGCTGTTTCAACAATGCGCTCGCGGTTTTGCGCCGCTTGCTCCCTGCTTACACGCATGATCTTCTCCTCGATTATTTTTATTATGGATGTAATATATCACACGTGAATGACGCTCGTCATTTATGGGCCGCCTCAGCACAACTCAGCACAACTCAGCACAACTCAGCGCGCCATGGCCAGTTCGACGCAATTGCGCCCGGCCCGCTTGGCGCGGTGCAAAGCCGCTTCCAGCCGCGCCACCAGCTCGGTCGCCCCCTCGTCGGGCGCCAACTGGGCCACGCTGAAACTGGCGGTAACCGAATCGGCGCCGGCCAGTTCGGTGGCGGCAATGGCCAGGCGCAGTTCTTCGGCCAGTTTGAAGGCATCGATCGCCACGGTGTGCGTGGCCACCACCAGGAACTGCTCGCCGCGCACGCGCGCCAGCGTGTCCGAATTGCGCAGCCGGCTCTGCACCATGCCGGCGATCTGCGCCAGCGCGCGGTCGCCCGTGGTGTAGCCGTACAATTCATTAATAGTGCGGAAGCTGTCGATGTCGAAGGCCAGCACCGCCAGTGGCAAACCGTAGCGGCGCGCGCGGCGGATCTCACCGTCCAGCACCTGCTCGCCCTGGCGCCGGTTGGCCACCCCGGTCAAACCGTCGAGCGGCGTGACCTCGGTCAGTTGCAGCCCCAGGGCGTCGTTCTGTTGCCGCAGGTCGCTCATCACCATGCCAAAACTGATCAACTGCGCCGCCGAGCCGAAACAGGCAAAGTGCTCGCGGCAAAGGACCAGCGGACGGTCGAACAACATGCTGACGGCGCCCAGCAAAGGCCCGCCCGGTTCGCCGCGCAGCGGCATGGCCAGCAGCATGTGCACGCCCTGCTCTTCCAGCAGCGCGGCCAGTTCCGGGTCGCCCGCCTTGTCCGGCGCGTCGAGCAGCAGCAGTTCCCCGCGCAGGGCCGGGGCATCGAGCAGCGCGTGGCGGCCGGCCAGCACATCGTGCATATCAAGGTCAATGCGGGCATCCTGCGCCACCAATTGCAGGCTGCCATCGGCGTTGGCACGCAGCAGGGCCGCGTGGCAAATGCCGGGATAGCCGCACAAGGCGTTGCAGACGCGCGCGCCCATCCGCTCCAGCTCTTCGGAACCGTACAGGGCGCGCTGCAAGCTGCGCTGGATCGCCAGCAAGTCGTTCAGCTCCGCTTCCCGGTCCAGCAGGTGCTGCTGGGCCGAAGCCAGGGTGTCGGCCACGGGCGCCATCAGCCCCGCCACGGCATCGCGCAGTTGCGGCATGTCGAGTGGGGTAATACGATAGGTCAGCGGGCCTTGCGCCATCAGCTCCGCCATGGTGGCGGAACGGGTATAGGGGCAGAGCACCAGCACCGGCGCGCCAGCGCGGCTGCGTACCAGCGCGGCCAGCTCGGTTCCAGCCGGCATGTCGGCGCCGTTCAGGTCTATCACCAGCAGCGAGATCTTGTTCTGCGCCAGCGCATGGCGCGCGCTGGCGATGCTGTCCGCAGTCAGCAAGCGGTCGAATGACTCGGCACAGGCGGCCACAAATTCCTGGCGCCGGGCGGCATCGGGATGGAGGAAAAGGCCGGTACGTTGACGGCGGCCAGCAGCATTAGGCATGTGGTTTAGTGTGCCACAAGTTCAATCCACACAACATCTCTTTTGTGTGTGGGAGCGCACGGTTCGCAACGTTGCGGCGGCAAATACTGGCCTTCCGAGCACAGGAGGCCGCCATGTCCAGCACCAGCGATTCAGAGCAGAAAAGCAGCGCCGGGAATGCGCAGCGCGCCATCCAGCAGGAACAGGACCAGCGCGATGCGCAACGGCCAAAGCACGCGGCCGAGCAGGCGCCGGTGCAAGCCGGGCACCAGCCCTACCCTGCGCCGCCGCTGCCGCCGCAGCACCTGGCGAAGCCCGGGCTGGAACATGAAATGGCCCTCAAGCCGCAATTCATGGCGCCCGACTATTGCGGAAGCGGCAAGCTTGCCGGCATGGCAGCGATTATTACCGGCGGCGATTCCGGCATCGGCCGCGCCGTGGCCGTACTGTATGCACGCGAAGGGGCCGACGTGGCCCTGCTCTACCTGCCCGAAGAGCAGCAGGATGCCGAGCAGACGCGCGCGCACGTGGAAGCCGAGGGACAGCGCTGCCTGCTGCTGCCGGGCGACGTGCGCGACCCGGCCTTCTGCCGCCAGGCCGTCGATCAGGTGCTGCGCGAGTTCGGCCGGGTCGATATCCTGGTCAACAACGCAGCCTTCCAGGAGCATGCCTCGGCGCTGGAGGAGCTGTCGGAGGAGCGCTTCGACCTGACCATGAAAACCAATATCTACGGCTACTTCCACATGGCCAAAGCCGTGCTGCCGCACCTGAAGCGCGGCAACGCCATCATCAACACCGGCTCCGTGGTTGGCTTGCGCGGTTCGAAGAAGCTGCTCGACTATTCGACCACCAAGGGCGCGATCCATGCTTTCACCATGTCGCTGGCGTCCAACCTGCTGGAGCGCGGCATCCGCGTCAACGCGGTGGCGCCGGGCCCGGTGTGGACCCCGCTCAACCCGGCCGATCAGGCGCCGGACAAGATCAAGGAATTCGGCTCGCAGGCGGATATGCACCGGCCGGCGCAACCGGAGGAAATATCCCCCGCCTTCGTCTTCCTGGCGGCGCCCTGCTGTTCAAGCTATATCAGCGGTATCGTTTTGCCGGTAACCGGAAGTGTAGGAGACTAATATGGCACGCGCATTATGGAAAGGCGCCATCAGCTTTGGCCTGGTGCATATCCCGGTCGAGCTGCACAAGGCCGTTGAATCGCAGGACCTGGATCTGACCATGCTGGACAAGCGCGATTTCTCGCCCATCGGTTTCAAGCGCTATAACAAGGCGAGCGGCAAGGAAGTTACCTGGGACCATATCGTCAAAGGCTACCAGCATACGGATGGCGAGTACGTGGTGCTGAGCGACGAAGACCTGCGCCTGGCCAATCCCAAGGCGACGCAAACGATCGATATCCTGGCGTTTGTGGATGCCGATTCGGTCCCGCTCACCTTCTACGAAACGCCCTACTACCTCGCGCCCGGGCGCGGCGGCGACAAGGTCTACGCCCTGTTGCGCGAGACCCTGCGCAAGGCTGGCCGCATCGCGGTCGCGACGGTGGTGATCCGCACGCGCCAGCACCTGTGCGCGCTGGTGGCGGTGGGCGACGGCATCATCATGAACACGCTGCGCTATGCCAGCGAGATCCGCAACCCCGAGGAGCTCAAACTGCCGGACGATGCGGGCATCACCGACAAGGAGCTGAAGATGGCCTTGTCGCTGGTGGAGGACATGAGCGAGGATTGGAATCCACTCGCCTACCATGACACTTACCGCGAGGATGTGCTCAAGCTGGTGGACAAGAAAGTGAAGGCCGGCCAGACCCACACCATTACCGAGCCTTCGGACGAATCCCCGGCGCCGAAAGCCAGCAATGTGGTGGACCTGGTGGCCTTGCTCAAGCAAAGCCTGGGTTCGCGCGGTCGCGGCGCCACCGCCGATGAGGAAACGGAGAAGGTGGAAGACGAAGAAGCAGCGCCGCGCGCGCCGCGCCCACGGCGCTCAACCGCCGGCGCCAGCAAGTCGCGCAGCCCTGCCCCGCGCAGCACGGCCAAGGAACCCGCCACCGCCAAGCGCGCCAGCCCTGGCAAGGTTGAAGAGCCGGCCGCAAAATCCGCTGTGAAATCCGCAGTGAAATCCGCCGCGAAGACCGCTGCCAACGCCGCCAAATCCGGCACCAGCCGCCGCAAGGCCGCCTGATCGCGCCCTAGGCGGCTGTGGCCAGGCCGACCGCCTTCATGGCAGGCGCCAGGCCGACCGCCGCTTTCGCATAATCCGCCCAAGGCGTGTTGCCTACGTCCAGCCGCGTATGCACGGTCGCCACCGTCCAGTGGTCGCCGCCGCGCAGGCTGGCCAGCTCGTCCCAGCCCACCGGCACCGAGATCCCCAAGCCGGGCCGGGCACGCGCCGACCACGCCGAGACCGTAGTGGCGCCGCGCCTATTGCGCAGATAGTCGATAAAGATCTTGCCGACCCTGTTGCGCGGGCCGCTCTTCGCCGCAAAGCGCTCGGGCAGGATAGCAGCCATATGCTCCACCACCTGCTTGCTGAACGCCTTCACCGTATCCCAGTCATAGTAAGGCTTTATGGGGACGACGACATGCAAGCCTTTGCCGCCGCTGGTCTTGAGGAAGCATGGCAGGCCCAGTTCATCCAGGAAGCCATGCACCAGTTGCGCCGCCTCCTGCACCTGCGCCCACTCCACGCCGCTACCGGGGTCCAGATCGAATACGATGCGGTTCGGCTTCTCGTAAGTACGGCCCAGTGCATTCTGCGTGTGCAACTCGATCACATTGAACTGCGCGGACGAGAGCAACGCCTCCGTCGTGCCCACCTCCAGCATCGGCGGATGGTCGGGGTCCAGCTCGCGCGGGAATTCCTTCAAGCCTTTCAACTTGCTGACATCGGCGTGCTTCTGGAAGAACAGCTCACCGCCCACGCCCTCCGGCGCGCGCACCAGCGAGATGGGGCGGCCACGCGTGTGCTCAAGCATCAGGTCTGCCACCAGGGCGTAGTAGCGTAGCAGGTCGATCTTCTTCAAGCCGCTGGCCTGGTCGACCAGCCGGTCCGGGTTGGTCACCTTCAATGAAGCGGGCAATTTGCTTTGCACAGTACTCTCCTCAAGCGGTGCCGGCTCCTCGCGACGTATTTCGGCGGCCCGCTTGTCCTTGCGCAGGCCCTGGAAGACAGCATGCCGCAGCGAACCGCCATGCGTCCACTCGCCGAAACTGACTTCCGCCACCAGTTGTGGTTTCACCCAGTGCGCCTTGCGCGCGATGGCCTTGCCGGGCGCGAACGGGCTGGCGTCGGCCGCCAGGCGCTTAAGCTTTAGCGCCAGTTCGCGCAAGGTCTTGTCGTTGAATCCGGTGCCGACGTTGCCGGCATAGTGCAAGGCGCCGTCCGCGTCATATACTCCCAGCAGCAAGGAACCGATGCCGGTGCGGCTGCCTTGCGGGTCGGTGTAGCCGCCGATGACGAACTCTTGGCGCTGGGCGCATTTGAGCTTGATCCAGTCGCGCGAACGGCGTTCGGTATAAGTGGAATCACGGCGTTTGCCAATCACGCCTTCCAGGCCCATTTCGCAGGCCGCCGACAATATTTGCTCCGGCGGCGCCTGCAGCACGGTGCTGAGACGGATGGTGTCGCCGTCGACTTGTTCCAGCGCCGCTTCCAGCCTGGCGCGGCGCTGCTCCAGCGGCAAGGCGCGCAAGTCTGCGCCGCCCAGGTAAGGCGCGTCGAAAATGTAGTAGACAATATCCTTCGTACGCCTGCCGTCGAAGGCTTGCTGCAGCAGGCCGAAGTCGGGACGCCCCTGCGCGTTGTGGACCACAATCTCGCCGTCGTACCAGCCGTCCGGCAGGCCGGCATCGGCCAGTGCGGCCTGCAGTGGTTCCAGCTTGTGCGTCCAGTCGTTGCTGTTGCGGGTGAGCAGGCGAATGTCGTCGCCTTCGATGCGGGCCAGCAGGCGGTAGCCATCGTATTTGACTTCGAACAGCCATTCATCCGGCGCTGCGGGCGGGGCATCGACCAGGGTGGCCAGCTCCGGCGCAAGCGACTCCGGCAGGGGCGCGGCTGCCGCAGGCGGCACGGTCGCGTTGGCGGCGGCGAGGTGGGTGACGCTGTCGGGCATTTCATCGACCACGCTGAACTCATCGGCGGGCCGCACGTACTGGTCCTTCTCCTTGATCAGCAGCCAGGGTTCCTTAGCCTCCCCTTTGCCGCGCATACGCACCAGCGCCCAGCGCCCGTGCATCTTGTGACCGTGCAGCAGGAACACCAGTTTGCCGGCGCGGTAGCCCTTGTGCGGGTCTTCCAGCGGCTCCCAGGTGCCGCGATCCCAGATGATCACCTTGCCGGCGCCGTACTGCTTCTCCGGAATCGTGCCTTCGAACTCGTTGTAGGAAATGGGATGGTCCTCGACCTGCACCGCCATGCGCTTGTCGCGCGTGTCGTAGCTGGGGCCCTTGGGCACGGCCCAGCTCTTCATCGTGCCGTCGAGCTCAAGGCGGAAATCGTAGTGCAGCCGCGTCGCCCAATGCTTCTGGATGACAAAGGCCAGCCGGTCATGCCCCGGGCGGCCGCCCTCCTCGGGCTCCGGTGTCAGGCGGAAGTCGCGCTTGGCCTTGTAAGTCTTGAGTGCATCATTCATGGCCCCACTGTACGGGGCGCACGGGGCGGCGACGGTTAAACGCCGCACTTTGTAAGCAGTTTGTGCAGATGTAAGGAGTTGTAATGCTGGTCAACTAGCCCGGCAGCAGTGCCGTTTTAAGCTCAGTGACACGGCAATAGTGCACGCCACACAAAACGATTTATACCATTTACGCCAAGGAGCCTGACCATGAAGAAGACCATCGCCACCCTGATCGCCGGCCTGTTCGCAACCGCTGCCTTCGCCCAAGCTCCGGCACCAGCCGCCAAGCCTGCCACCGCCGCAGTGGCCAAGCCAGCTGCCGCCGCAGCCGCAGCGTCCAGCGCATCCAGCGCATCCAGTGCCGCAGCGGCTGCCGCATCCGCCGCGACCCCGGCAACGCCTGCGACCCCGGCCACTCCGGCGGACAAGGCAGGCAAGGCCAGCCCCGCTAGCCCAGCCACGCCGGCAACACCAGCCGCCGCGCCAGCCGCTTCGGCCAAGCACTCCGGCTACGACGTGAAGAAGGCCACCAAGTAAGCTCCCTGGCCGGCAACGCAGCACCGCCGCCCCGCCTCCAAAACGGCAAGCGGCGCGCCTTGCCGGCGCCCTTCCCCAACCCGTACTGGATCAGCGCTTCTCGCTGGCCAGGCGGGTTTCCAGGCGTTTCCGGCCTGCTGCGGCGATCGCGCGGCAGGCGCCGGTATCAATGTAGGCGGCGTTGCCCTCTTGCGCCGCGCGCTGCTGGCGGCCCCACATATCGTTCACCTCCGGATGGGCGGCGATGGCGATATCGCAGGACAGTTTCTCCACCGCTTCAAAGCTGGCGCGCAGCGAAGCCACCACTTCCGGATGGTCGGTGAAGCGATAGCTATCCGCCGCAACCGCCGTCAGGCTATCCGCAAACACCACGTTCTTGCACTTGCCCGCTTCGCACGATTGCCAGGTCCAGGTCACGCCGCCTTCCGTGTGGCCCGGCGTGCTGTGCGCCTTGACCGCCAGCGGGCCAAGCTTGACAAGCTCGCCATCGGCCACCGCGCGTACTTTGGCAGAGCCGGGGAAGTTGGACAGCGTGCCAAACTGCGGATCGCTCTTTGGCGAAACGCCGGTGCGCAGGGTGTCCACATTCGCCGCTCCGGCCAGCACCGTGGCGCCGGTCAGCGCCTGCAAGGCCGAAATGCCGCCCGCATGATCCTCGTGCGAATGGGTGCTAAGGATGTACTTCACATCCTCCAGCTTGAAGCCCATCGAGCGGATATTCGCCGCCACCACTTGCGCGCCCTTGTTGGTGGTGCCATCGACCAGGATATGGCCCTGCGGCGAGGTGACCAGCACCGCGCTGATGCCGCCGGTACCGACGTAATGCGTATTGCCGTAAATGGTGAACGGCTGCTGCGGCGAACTCCAGTCGCGCTCCTGTGCAGTCGCGACGTTCGCGACGGACGCGCAGGCGGCCAGGATAAGGGATGCGATAAGCTTCATTTTTCTCCTTTGGGGGTGATGTACAGGCCGGAATGCATTTGCGACCCACGGTCGCCGCGCCGGTAACTGCGGTAAAACGGAGCGCCGGCAGCATCGCGCTTGCAACAAGTGCAGCCGCCGACATGTTCAATCTCCTGCACGCCCGCCGCCCGTAGCTGCAGTTCAGCGATGGCGCGCAGGTCAAGATGCCGGAAGCGTGGCACCGCCGCCGCGCCGAAGCGGCTGGCGAAGGCCTGCGCCAACTCCTCGCTCACCTCATAGCAATCCACGCAAATCGTCGGCCCCACCGCCGCGACCGGGGCCGACGCCGAGGCCGAGGCCAAGGGCAAGGCGCTCATGGCGCTGATGCCGGCCGGGATGATGCCGTCCTGCAGGCCGCGCCAGCCGGCGTGGATGGCGGCGATCTGGCTGCCGTCGCGGCGGGCCAGCAGCAAAGGCACGCAGTCGGCGGTGATGATGCTGACGGGGATGCCGGGCGCGCTGGTGATGAAACCGTCGGCATCGCCGACTTCTTGCTGGGCGTGCGTGACGTGTTCGACGCGGGTGCCGTGCACCTGGCGCTTGGCGGGACGTTGCTCCCACACCGGGGCGAGTAGCGCCGGCACCAGCTCGGCCGCACTGCCGAAGGCGTGGCGCAGGCCGGGAATGCTGCTCAGTAGTTGCGATGTGACCATGTTATCTTCTTTGTGACATTTGTCGCAAGCATAGCGAAAAAAAACGGCGGCTGCAAGTGCAGCGCGCCGTTAAGGGCTTACCGGGAAGGTTTTAGTTCCAGTCGCCGCCCAGGGAGCGGATCAGCGCCACCGTGGTCACGGCGCGGTCGCCACGCAGTTGCACGGCGTTGCGTTCCACCGCCGCCAGGTTGCGCTGGGCGTCCAGCAGGTCGAGGTAGCTGGAGCGTCCGGCGTCGTACAGCTTTTGCGCCAGGTCGGCCGAGCGGCGCGCCGAAACCAGCGCGTCGTCGATCTGGGCGGTCTGGCCGCCGAGGATGCGCAGGCCGGCCAGGTTGTCTTCCACCTCGGCGAAGGCACTCAGCACCGTTTGGCGGTAGCCGGCCACCGATTCTTCCAGTGCCGCTTCGCTGCGCGCGATGTTGGCGCTATTGCGACCGCCGTCGATCAGGGGCATCGACATCAAGGCGCCCAGCACCCAGGAACGGCTGCTCCACTTGAACACATCGCTGAAGTGGCCGGCGGCGCCACCGCCGCTGGCGGTGATGTTCAGCGCCGGGAACATGGCGGAACGGGCCACGCCGATGCGGGCGTTGGACGCTTCCATCGCCTTCTGCGCAGCGGCGATGTCGGGGCGGCGCTCCAGCAGCGAGGACGGCAGGCCGCCCGGAATCGCCGGCAGCAGGGCCGAATCCAGCAGCGGGCTGTTGCCCGCCGTGTAGGCGGCTGCCGGCTTGCCCAGCAAAACGGCCAGCGCATGCTCGGTGGTGGCGCGGCGGCGCTGCAGGCCGATGGCTTCAGCGCGGGTGGTTGCCAGCTCGGTCTTGGCGCGCGAGAGGTCGAATTCACCAATGTCGCCCAGGTCGAAACGACGCTGGGTGACCTTGACACTCTCTTCACGCAAACGGACCGTCTGCTCCACAGTCGCCAATTCGGCGTCCGTGGCGCGCAGGCGGAAATAGGTCTGGGCGACGTCGGCTTGCAGCGACAGCAGGATGGAGCGGTAGTTCGCTTCCACCTGCGCCGCGTCGCCGCGCGCCGCCGAGACATTGCTCGATACGCGGCCGAACAGGTCCACCTCGTAGCTCGCGCTCAGCGTGGCGTTGTAGGCGGTCTGGATCGGCTGGTCGACGCCGGCGCGCGAGCGCTGGCCGCCGACACCGACGCCGATTTGGGGGATGCGGTCGGCTTCGGCCACGCCGGCGATGGCGCGCGCCTGCTTGACGCGGGCGGCCGCCACGGCCAGGTTGGCGTTGTTGCGGGTGGCTTCGTTGACCAGCTCATTCAGGGCCGTGTCGCCGAAGGCCAGCCACCATTCGCCGCGCGGCTGGCGCTCGGCGTTCTGGGCTTGCTTCCAACGGGTGCCGTCGGCGGCGGTCACCACCTGCCCTTCCTTGAAGGCGGCAGGGGCGTCGACTTGCGGCTGTTTGAATTCGGGGGCGGCGCACGCCGTCAGCAGCAGTGCTGCCAGCAGCGGGGCCACGCCCTTCGCAATCATGCTTTTCATATTAGTGGTTCCCTTCCAGTTGCGGGGCGTTGTCCGCCGCCGGGGATTTCTTCTCAAAACGCTTGGCCAGGGTACGCAGCAGGACGTAGAACACCGGTGTCAGGAACAGGCCGAAGAAGGTCACGCCCAGCATGCCGGCGAACACCGCCACACCCATCGCATGACGCATCTCAGCACCCGCGCCGACCGAGAACACCAGCGGCACCACACCCATGATGAAGGCGATCGACGTCATCAGGATCGGGCGCAGACGCAGGCGGCAAGCTTCCAGCGCCGCTTCCAGGATGGTGCGGCCATGGTCTTCCAGCTCACGGGCGAATTCCACGATCAGAATCGCATTCTTGGACGCCAACCCGACCAGCACAAAGAGCGCGATCTGCGTGAACACATTGTTGTCGCCGCCGGTCAGCTTGACGCCAATCAGCGCGCACAGGATCGACATCGGCACGATCAGGATCACCGCCAGCGGCAGGGTCCAGCTTTCGTACTGGGCTGCCAGCACCAGGAACACCAGCAGCACGCACAGCGGGAACACGTAAATCATGGTGTTACCGGCCAGGATTTCCTGGTAGGTCAGCTCGGTCCATTCGTAGCCCATGCCCTTCGGCAGGTTCTCTTTGACGATTGCTTCCAGCGCGGCTTGCGCCTGGCCGGAGGAGAAGCCCGGCGCCGGGGCACCGTTGATCTCGGCCGACACGTAGGCGTTGTAGCGCTCCACGCGGTCCGGGCCATAGCTGTCCTTCACGCGCATCAGCGACGACAGCGGGATCATCTCGCCTTTGCTATTGCGTACTTTGAGCTGGGCGATCTGCTCGGCTTGCGAACGGAACGGCGCGTCAGCCTGCACCCGCACCTGGTAGGTGCGACCGAACTGGTTGAAGTCGTTCACATACAGCGAACCAAGGTTGATCTGCAAGGTCTGGTAGATGGTCTGCAGCGGCACGCCCAGTTGCTTGGCCTTGGCGCGGTCCACGTCCGCGAACAGCTGCGGCACGTTGATCTGGAAGCTGGAGAACACACCGGCCAGGCGCTTGTCCTGCCAGGCTTTCATCTGGATCGCCTGGATGGTTTTGTACAGCTCATCGTAGCCGGCGTTGTTGCGGTCTTCGATCATCAGCTTGAAGCCGCCGGTGGTGCCCAGGCCGTTCACTGGCGGCGGTGGGAACACCATCACGAACGCGTCCTGCACGGCGCCCATGCGCTTGTTGATTTCTGCAGCGATCGCCTCGCCCGATTGGGAAGGGTCGGTACGCTCGTGGAATGGCTTCAGCGTGGTGAACACGATACCGGCGTTCGGCGCGTTGGTGAAGCCGTTGATCGACAGGCCCGGGAAGGCGACCGATGCGTCCACGCCTGGAATTTCCTTGGCGATGTCGGACATCTTGCGGATCACCTGGTCGGTGCGTTCCAGCGACGCGGCGTCAGGCAGTTGGGCGAAGCCCACCAGGTATTGCTTGTCCTGGGCCGGCACGAAGCCATTCGGCACCACTTTGAACATCACGCCGGCGGCGGCGGCCAGCACCAGGTAGACCAGCACGGAAGCCGATTTGCGCTTCAGCACGCCCTGCACGCCGCTTTCGTAGCTGTGCGATGCGCGGTTGAAGAAGCGGTTGAACCAGGCGAAGAAGCGGCCGAACAGCTTGTCCATCACGCGGGTCAGCGCGTCTTTCGGTGCGTCGTGCGGACGCAGCAGCGATGCCGACAGGGCCGGCGCTAAGGTCAGCGAGCAGAAGGCCGAGATGACGGTCGAAATGGCGATGGTCAGCGCGAACTGGCGGTAGAACTGGCCGGTCAAGCCGGACACGAAGGCGATTGGCACGAACACGGCGCACAGCACCAGCGCGATGGCGATAATCGGGCCGGACACTTCTTTCATGGCCTGGATGGTCGCGTCGCGGGAGGACAAACCGCTGGCGATATTCCGTTCCACGTTTTCCACCACCACGATCGCATCGTCGACCACGATACCGATGGCCAGCACCAGGCCGAACAGCGACAGCGTGTTGATCGAGAAGCCGAAGCCGATCATGACAGCGAAGGTACCGACGATCGACACCGGCACCGCCAGCAGCGGAATGATCGATGCGCGCCAGGTTTGCAGGAAGATGATCACCACCAGCACCACCAGGGCCACCGCTTCCAGCAGGGTGTGGATCACGGACTTGATCGACTCACGCACGAACTGGGTCGGGTCGTACACGATGTCGTAAGCCACGCCTTCCGGGAAGTCCTTCTTCAGTTCTTCCATCTTGGCGCGCACATTAGCGGACAGTTCCAGCGCATTGCTGTTCGGCGCTTCGAAAATACCGATACCGACCGCCGATTTGTTGTTCAGCAAGGAGCGTAGCGAGTAGCTGTTGGAACCCATTTCAATGCGGGCCACGTCGCGCAGGCGGGTCAGCGCGCCATCTTCATTCGATTTGATGATGATGTCGCCGAATTCCTCGACGGTGCTGAGGCGGCCCTGGGTGTTCACGGTGAGCTGGAAATCAGCCGCCTTGGACGGCGCCGCGCCGATCACACCGGCGGCGACCTGCACGTTCTGTTCGCGGATCGCATCGACCACGTCGGACGCGGTCATATTGCGGCCAGCCACCTTTTGCGGGTCGAGCCAGATACGCATGGCGTAGTCGCCGGCGCCGAAGATCTGCACGTCGCCCATGCCCTGGATACGGGCCAGCTGGTCTTTCACGTTCAGCACGCCGTAGTTGCGCAGGTACAGGTCGTCGTAACGGCCGTTCGGCGACAGCAAGTGCACCACCATGGTCAGGTTGGGCGAGGACTTCACCGTGGTCACGCCGATCTGGCGCACCTCTTCCGGCAGGCGTGGCAAGGCGCGCTGCACACGGTTCTGCACCGCAGTTTCAGCCTTGTCGACGTCGGTGCCGATCTTGAAGGTCACGGTCAGCATCAGCGCGCCATCGGAGGTGTTTTGCGAGGACATGTACAGCATGCCCTCGACACCGTTGATCTGCTCTTCGAGCGGCGCGGCGACGGTTTCCGCAATCACTTTCGGGTTTGCGCCCGGATAAACAGCGCGCACCACCACGGATGGCGGCACCACTTCCGGGTATTCGGAGACGGGCAGCTTGAAGATCGAGATCAAGCCCGCTACGAAGACAATGATCGATAGAACCGCCGCGAAGATCGGTTTATCGACAAAGAAGCGAGAGAAATTCATGAATTATTCCTTGGAGGTTTTGGCTTCGCTGGCGGCGACTTTTTGCGCGGCTGCCATCGGGTCAAAAGTCATGTCGACCATTGCCGGCGTGATCGGCGCGCCAGGGCGCACGCGCTGCAGGCCGTTGACGACGATCTTCTCGCCTGGTTCCAGGCCGCTGCGCACCACGCGCAGGCCGTCCACGTTCGGGCCCAATACCACGGGGCGGTATTCCGCCTTGTTGCCGGCGCCGACCACGAACACGAACTTGCGGTCCTGGTCGGTGCCCACGGCGCGGTCGTTGATCAACACGGTTTGCTGGGTGGCGGTGCCGCCGTCCAGCTGCACGCGGGCGAACAGGCCGGGCACCAGGGCGCGCTCCTTGTTGTCGAAGGTGGCGCGCATGCGCACCGAGCCGGTACGGACGTCGAGCTGGTTGTCGACGAATTCCAGCTTGCCCTCATGCGGGAAGCCGGTTTCATTGGCCAGGCCGACCTTCACGCTGATCGCCTGGCCCTTGTGGGCCTGGCCACCGACGCGCAGGAAGGTGCTTTCGTCGCCGTCGAAGCTGGCGTAGATCTTGTCGAGCGAGACCACGCTGGTCAGCACCGCAGCCGGGTCGACCAGGTTACCCAGGGTGATTTCCGCCTTCGACACGCGGCCGTTGATCGGCGACACCACCTGGGTGTAGGACAGGTTCAGGCGCGCGGCTTCCGCTGCTGCCGAGGCGGCGCGGGCGCTGGCGTCCAGTTCCTTCAGGGCCGAAGCGCGTTCGTCGAACTCGCGCTGGGCGATGGCTTTATCGGCCAGCAGCTTTTCAGCACGGGCCAGTTCCAGCTTGGCCAGGTCGGCCTTGGCGCGCGCCGAATTGGCGGCGGCATCGGCACGGCTGGCTTCCGCCTGGAACGGACGCGGGTCGATCACGAACAGCACATCGCCCTTTTTCACTTCGCTACCGGCCTTGAAGTTCACGGCGGTGATAAAGCCGCTCACACGCGGACGGATTTCAACATGGTCGACGGCCTCGATACGGCCGGAGAATTCCTGGGTTTCCGCAACGGACTTCTGCACCACGACCGCTGCCGATACTGGCGGGCCGCCAGCAGCAGGCGCGTGGCTTTCGGTCGCCTTGCTGTTCGCGTCGCAGCCGGACAGGATGGTGGCAGCCAGGCCGCCCATGGCCAGGGCGGCAACCAGCGGTCGCACAAGAGTGGACATTGGATTCATCTTTTTCATTATTAACCTCTTGGGGGGGTAGAAATTCGTTGGGAAATTCAGGCAAAAAGGAGCCCCTGTGCCTCGCAGGCACATTTTTCTGATACTACTTTTTTATGGAAACGGCCTTACGCCGCGGGAGTTTCCGTCCCGTCGATGGCGCTGATAAAACTGGCCATCTCTTTCAGCGCAAAGCCCCTGCACGCGCATTCATTCCTGGCTCCCGGCTCCTGCAGTGGGGCCGGTGGCATGCGTCTGACTGTGGTTTTGACGCCGCAGGCAATCAGTTTCGCGCCGTATTGCTCTGCTTCGTCACGTAAAGGGTCGTCCTCGGCCGACAGGATCAGGGCCGGCGGCAAATTCTTCAGGCGGCTCGACTGCAACGGCGAAGCGTATGGGTGGGCACGGTCGGCGGCATTCGGCAGGTAGCCGCGATAGGCCTGGGCGCAGGTGTCGGCCAGCTTCATCTGGTCCGGACAGTTGGGCACATCGCGCATGGAACAGGTGGTCAGGCCCGGGTCGAGCATCGGCATGATCAGGATTTGGCCCGCCAGCGCCGGACCGCCACGGTCGCGCGCCATCAGCGCGGAGACTGCGGCCAGGTTGGCGCCGGCCTCAATGCCGGCGGTCAGCAGCTGCTTGCCGCTCCAGGCCAGCTTGGCCTTGTTCTTCTTGGCCCAGGCCAGCACCGCGTGCGCATCTTCCACCGCCGCCGGGAAAGGGCTGACCGGCGCCAGGGTGTAATTAGTGGCCAGGATGACGTGGCCGGGATTGCACGTTACCAAGTGGCGCAGGAATTCGTCCGCCTCCTCCAGGTCGCCGGCCACAAAGCCGCCGCCATGGAAGAAAACGATCAGGGCGTCGCGTTTAGCGGACGAATTCCCGGCCAGGTAAAGACGTGCGGCGAGCGGGCCTTGCGCGCCACGCACTTCCAGTTCGCGGATTTTCAGCTCCGCTGGCACCTGCGCGGTCATTCGCGTTCCTCCGCGTCGGCCGAGGCCAGCATGGCGCTCGGTGCGGTGGCGGCGCCAAAGCCGACCTGCGCGCCCAGTACGAATTCGTCGGTATGCAGGACGCCTGCCAGGGCGATGGCGCCCAGCGCCAACGAAACCATTGCAAAGAATCCATCTCGGTTACTCATGATTGTTCCTTTCCTTAAAAACTACAGCCACTGTAAACATTCCCATCACAGGAGGGTCAAGTGCTTTTTTATGCTGCAATACGGTAATAATAAACTTCCACTAGAATAAGAAAAATACACTAATGTTGAATTGATTGTTCAGAATCCCGAACAATGAGGCAAAACTCATGAATAAGCTCCAAGCAATGGAAGTCTTTGTACAGGTGGTCGACGCCGGCGGCTTCACGCGCGCGGCGGAAACCATGCAACTGCCCAAAGCCACGGTTTCGACCCTGGTGGCCAGCCTGGAAGCGACGCTTTCGGTCAAGCTGCTGCACCGGACCACGCGCCAGGTCTCCGTCACGGCGGACGGGGCGGCCTACTATGAGCGATGCCTGCGTATCCTGTCCGATGTGAAGGATGCCGAGGAGTCGTTGTCGCGCAGCCGCCTGAACCCGAGCGGGCGCCTGCGGGTGGATGCGCCGACCGGCTTGTCGGCCGAATTGCTGGTGCCGGCCCTGCCCTCCTTCTTCGAACAATACCCGGATATCCAGCTCGAACTCGGTTGCAGCGACCGCATCATCGATTTGATCGAAGAAGGCGTCGATTGTGCAGTGCGGGGTGGCCAGTTGGGCGATTCCAGCCTGATCGCGCGCCGCGTCGGCATGCTGAATTTCGTCACCTGCGCGGCGCCGTCCTATCTTGAGCGCTACGGCACGCCGACCCACCCGCACGACCTGGAGCGGCACCGGGTCATCAACTATTTCTCGTCCAAATCCGGCCGGGTCTACCCTTGGGACTACACGCGCGACGGCGAGCGGATTGAATTGACGCTGCCCGGCCGCGTCGCCCTGAACGATTCGAATGCCTATTTCCAGGCCGGACTGGCGGGCCTGGGCATTATCATGCTGACCGACGTGCAGTTGGCCAACCGTGGCGGCGAGGGCAAACTGGTGCGGGTGCTGGAGGATTGGAGCACCGAGTCGGCGCCCATCCATGTGGTGTACCCGCAGAACCGCCACCTGTCGGCCAAGGTGCGCGTTTTTGTTGAATGGGTGGCAGACCTGATGGCGGCCCACCCCCACCTGCGGCTGCGCCCCATGGCCGCGCCCTCCCCCCTGGAGTTGACTGTATGAGCGAACGAATTGTTTTCCTGGACCGCGACAGCATCATCGCCGACATCCGGCGCCCGGGCTTTGCGCATGAATGGGCTGAATACCCGGCATCCACGGCAGCGCAGGCAATCGAGCGCCTGCAAGGCGCCACCATCGCCATCAGTAACAAGGTGCCGCTGCGCGCCGAAGCGCTGGCCGCGCTGCCGGACCTGAAAATGATCGCGGTCGCCGCGACCGGCACCGACAATGTGGACCTGGCGGCGGCGCGCGAACGCGGCATCGTCGTCGCCAATATCCGGGGCTACGCGCATGCCGCCGTGCCCGAGCATACTTTCGCCCTGATCCTGGCCCTGCGCCGGCAGTTGCTGGCCTACCGCGCCGATATCGAGGCCGGCCTGTGGGAACAGTCGCCGCGTTTCTGCCTGTTCCATCACCCGATCCGCGACCTGCACGGCAGCCGGCTTGGCCTGTTGGGCTACGGTGAACTGGGGCGCCAGGTGGCGCACCTGGGGCGCGCCTTCGGCATGCAGGTCGTGGTGCACACGCGCACGCCGACCGACGATCCGGGCGTGCGCAACGTGGGATGGGACGAGCTGCTGGAGACTTCCGACGTGCTTAGCCTGCACGCCCCACTGACGGACGCCACGCGCAACATCATCGGCGCGGCTGAACTGGCGCGCATGCAGTCGAGCAGCATCCTGGTCAACACCGCACGCGGCGGCCTGGTGGACGAGGCGGCGCTGGCCGATGCCCTGCAGCGCGGCGTGATCGCCGGCGCGGGCTTTGATGTGCTGTCGAAGGAGCCGCCCTCGCCCGACAACCCCTTGCTGCGCCTGCGCTTACCGAACTTCCTGCTAACACCGCATTCGGCCTGGGCCAGCGGCCAGGCCATGCAGGGGCTGGCGGACCAGTTGATCGACAATATCGAAGCCTTCGCCGCCGGCCATCCGGCCAACCGCGTCGCATGAAGCGCGCGCGCTACAAGGCTGGCCTGGGGGCCTATCTCGCCATCGCGTTCTGCGCGCTGGCGATCATCATGGCGGCGGCGCTGGCAGAAGTAATCGCGCGCACCGCCAGCAGCCAGGTCAAACAGGATATCGGCAGCGCGCTGGCCGAGCTGGCGCAGCAAACGTCCGATAAGCTGGACCGCGATATGTTTGAGCGCTACCGCGAAGTGCAGTTGCTGGCGCAGCGGCCTGATATGGGGTCTGCTGCCAGCGCCGCCGCACGCCGCGCCACGCTGGAGCAGCACCAGCGCAGCTACCCACACTACGCCTGGATCGGCCTGACCGAAGGCGATGGCAAGGTGGTGGCCGCCACCCAGGGCATGCTGGAAGGCGCCAACGTCGGCGCGCGCCCGTGGCATCGCAACGCACTGGCCGGGGTGCATGTGGGCGACGTCCACGAAGCCGTGCTGCTTGCCAAGCTGCTGCCGGCGCAGGGGCCGGAGCCGCTGCGCTTCGTCGATCTCGCGTTTCCATTGACCGACGGCAGCGGCGTGCTGGGCGCGCACCTGTCCTGGCAATGGGCGCGTGAGCTGGAGCGCTCCGTCCTGGCCCCGGCCAGCGCACGGCGCCAGGTGGAGGCCATCATCATCGACCGCGAGGGCAAAGTCCTGCTCGGGCCAGCCAACCTGCTCGGCAAGATTCTCCCACCCACAGGCCGCACACCCGGCGCGTCCTCAGCCGACGCCAAGCCTGGCGCATCGCCGGCCGCCAGCTCCGCTGCCGCTGCCCCGGCTGGCACCCCAACTACGGGCGACGGGTCCGGCGCGGCGTCGGCCGTGCGCCCCCCCGCTGCGCCAGTCGCCGGCGACGCTCATGCGGCGAACAGCGCGCTGCCGGCGGGCTATGTCGTGGAACGCTGGCCGGATGGCGGCGACTACCTGACCGGCTACGCCAGCACGCGCGGCCACGGCGCCTATCCGGGCCTCGGCTGGACCGTGTTGGTACGCCAAAGCGTGGACACCGCCTGGGCCCCCGTGCGCGCCATGCAGCACCGCGCCTGGGGTCTGGGCTTGCTAATGGCCGTGCTGTTCTCCCTCTGCGCCTACCCGCTGGCACGCCGCATCGCCCGCCCCCTGCGCGAACTGGCCGCTGCCGCCGACAGCATCCGCCACGGCGAGGCCGCCACCCTGCCCCAGCTCGCCCCCTACGGCGAAATCCAAGCCCTGAGCCGCACCCTGAACGCCTTGGTAGCCAACCTGGAGGGACGCGTTAGCGCCCGCACCACCCAATTGCGCGACGCCATGCAACGCATCGCCGCCATTATCGACAGCGCGCAAGACGCCTTCATCGCCATCGACCCGGACGGCCACATCACCGACTGGAACCCCGCCGCCGGCCGCATGTTCGGCTGGAGCCGCGAAGAAGCCATTGGCAAGAGCTATATCGAACTGCTGGTGCCACAACGCTTCCAGGAACAACAACAGGACGCACTGGCCGCCGCGCGTGGCAGCGATAGCGCCGCCTTCGGCCACCGCTTGCAACGCACCCTGATCCGGCGCGACGGCGAAGAACTGGTGGTGGAAGCCACCATCAGCCGCCCCGCCAACGCCATGTTCAGCGCCTTCCTGCACGATATTTCCGAACGCCGCCAGGTGGAGGAAATGAAGAACGAGTTCATCGCCACCGTCTCGCACGAACTGCGCACGCCGATGACCTCCATCCGCGCATCGCTCTCCATGCTGGCCGACGGCGGCGCCGGCGAGCTGCCGCAGGACGTGCAGTTGTTGGTGAATATCGCCTACCAGAGCAGCGAACGTCTGGTGCGCCTGGTGAACGACGTGCTCGATATCGAAAAGATCGAAGCCGGCAAGATGGACTTCCGCCACGATGAACTGCCGGTCGGCCCGCTGTTGGACGACGCGCTCAACGCCGTGCGTGGCAGCGCCGCCCAGCGCCCGGTGGAACTAGCGCGCGAAGGCGAAACGGAAGGCTTGATGGTGCGCGGCGACCAGGACCGCCTGGTGCAAGTGCTGGTCAACCTGCTATCGAACGCCATCAAATACTCGCCACAATACAACTGCGTCACGCTGGCCTGTAGCGTCACGCCGCAAGGAATCCGGCTGTCGGTGAGTGATAACGGCAGCGGCATACCGGAAGCCTTCCGCTCCCGCGTCTTCGAGAAATTCGCCCAAGCCGACAGCTCGGACACGCGCCTGAAAGGCGGCACCGGCCTTGGCCTGGCAATCTGCCGCGCCATCATCGAACAGCACGACGGCAAGATCGGGTTTGAAACTGAGGAAGGCGTCGGCACCACCTTCCACATCACGCTGCCCGCGCTGACGTAATGCCTACTTGCCCAAGCCTGGGCCAGCACTGGCTGCCAAATGCGGCCTTTTGCACTTGGACCTCCAGTGTGAGATTTCGTGACAAATTAAGACTACCGCTATAGTAGACTTGCTCAATTGCAACCAATACTTTTAGCCAATGATAGTCCGTCTCGTTGTTCGTTCTGCTGTACCCACCTTATTCTTCATGTTATCCGCATGCGGTGGCGGTTCTTCCCAGAGTTCCCCGCCCCCAGTATCGATGTACTCACTGAGCGGGGTTTCTAGTGGACTCACTTCGTCGGGCTTAACCCTATCGAACGGCGGCACTCAGTTGCTGGTACCTGCCAATGCCACTCAGTTTATTTTTCCAGAAAAATTAAGTGAAGGCGCGGCATATAGCGTAACAATAGCGAATCAACCCTGGGGCTTCTCAACCTTCTGCAATCTAAGCAACGGAGCTGGCGTCGTCAATTCGGCCAATATCTCCAACATTACAATTGCATGCCGCCCAGCTTCCGCTGTTGTCACGACCTTGGCGGGCAGCGGAGCGACTGCAAGTGCTGATGGTCTGGGTTTAGCTGCCGGATTCAATCGTCCCGGGGCAGCAGCAGCTGATTCTGCCGGAAATGTGTATGTCGCGGACACCCAGAATTACATGATACGGAAAATCACCCCTGCCGGCTTGGTATCCACGCTGGCACGCGGAGTGGCTAACCCTCAAGGCCTCGTTGTGGACTCGGCCAATAATGTCTACGTCGGCAATGGCATCGACGTCCGCAAGATTTCCGCCGCTGGTGAAGTCAGCGTGCTCGCCGGCGGTACGGCCTTGGCCTTTGCTGACGGGACGGGCAGCGCCGCCAGATTTGGCGGCGCGCAAGGCATCGTCCTCGATTCGGCAGGCAATATCTATGTGGCCGACTATTTCAATCACAGGATACGAAAAATTACTCAGGCCGGGGTAGTCACGACGTTTGCAGGTAGCGGTCAAATCGGCTTCAGCGATGGTACGGGAACTGCGGCAACTTTTGGCTACCCTGGCGGCTTGGCGATGGGGCCATCAGGCGATATCTACGTGATAGAGGCCTCGAGCAAAGTTCGGAAGATCAGTCCCGCTGGTGCAGTCAGCACAATCGTCGATCTCGGTTCCAGTCCGAGCACTCCGGATAGTGTGGCCGTAGATCAGGCTGGCAATCTCTACGTGGCATTCAGGAATGAGATCCGCTTGGTCACGCCGAATGGCGCCATGTCCACGCTTGCCGGGAAAACGTCACAGGGCAACCAAAATGGCATTGGCGCCGCTGCCAGTTTCGCGTATCCGAGAGGTTTGGCTCTTGATTCAAGCGGCAACCTCTATGTGGCTGATACGGGTAATCAATTGGTACGCAAGGTGAGCGCTCAGTAAATCAGTCTGCTTTCACTTAAACGCCTCGGTTACAACTTTGGCGACTCAAGAAGAGTACTCGTCGGCGCCTCACTACTGACCTTAAAGCACCCTGACCGAAAGGGTCTGACCAAGTACGGGGTCAGACCCTGGCCACAATGGCGTGCGGGTTGGGCTCGTGCCGTCTGCATTTAAACAGTTTCCCCGACCTTACTTGTTGAAGGTAGTTTGACACCATTCAACTCGACTCCATCATTGTCGGAAATTCGCAGAACAATCATCTTATCCCGAATCGTAACGCCAAAAATCAGAGAAGCAATGCTACGGCTTTCAAATTGCTGAACGGCCGCTACTAGCAGAACTAGACCACCTCATTCTTGCTCGGAATCGACCAATTAAACCGGGGTGTTCCACCGAAATACTCTTTCGGATACCTGCGATGGGGAGGAGCCACCTCCCAGCTCGCATAAGATGCCAATGTGCGCGGGCCTAAAGATCGCGCTGCCAAGTCGCCTTGCGCGTCATCACGCCCCACTTGGCTTCGCCGCCGCGCGCCCATTTGTACAGGCCGACCAGGCGCCACCAGCTGTTCAATTGGCGGTAGCCGAAATTCTCCACCACCACCACCGCCGCCAGCGTCAGGATCTGGCTGGCGCGTGGATACAGGTGGAAGGAAATCTCCTCCAGCAGCAGGCCGAAGGCCGATAGCAGGATGCCCAGCCCGACCGCGACAAACAGGAAGATGGCGAACGATTCCCACGACACCCAGCCCTGCCACCAGGCCACCGCCATAAAGGCGTAGCCGAACAGCTCCACCACAGGCCCCAGCCACTCGAACAGGATGAAGAACGGCAAAGCCATCCAGCCCACAACGCCGCCATGGCGACTGAATATCAGGCCCCAGTTGGCGGCGATGGTCTCCGACAGGCCGCGCTGCCAGCGAATGCGCTGGTTGCGCAGCACCTTGCGCTCTTCCGGCGCCTCGGTCCAGCACACCGGGTCGGGCACGAACTCGATCTTGTAGGGGATGCCGCGCGAGCGCAGCTTGCGGTGCATGCGCACCACCAGTTCCATGTCTTCGCCGATCGCTTTCGGGTTGTAGCCGCCCACCGCCACCACGGTGTCCTTGCGGAACAGGCCGAACGCGCCGGAGATGATCAGCATGCCGTTGATCACGGACCAGCCGAGGCGCCCGAACATGAAGGCGCGCAGGTACTCCACCACCTGGAACAGGGCCCAGGGATTGCGCGGCATGCCGACCCGCGTCAGGAAGCCGCCGCGCACCTCGCAGCCATTGGCAATGCGCACCGTGCCGCCGCTGGCCACCATCAGCGGGTCGCGCAGGAAGGGCCGCACCAGGCGTTGCAGGCTGTCGCGCTGCAGGATCGAGTCGGCGTCGACGCAGCAGAACAAGGGATAGCGCGCGGCGTTGATGCCGGCATTGGTGGAGTCGGCCTTGCCGCCATTGATCTTGTCCACCACGCGCAGGTTCGGGAAGCGCGTCGAGCGGTAGATGGCGCGCACCGGCTTGGTCTCAAGCTGGATACGGTAGGCCTCGGGGAACGGCACCAGCCCGAATTCCTCGGTCAACACCTGCATGGTGCGGTCGCTGGAGCCGTCGTTGATGACGATCACCTCGAACTCCGAATACGATAGCTGCAGCATGGAGCGTACCGAGGTGGCGATGGTGGCTTCTTCGTTATAGGCCGGCACCAGCACGCTGATGGGCGGCTCCAGCGCCGAGTACACCTGCGGCAGGTCGTCCAGCACCGCCTCTTGCGAGCGGCGGCGCAAGGCGAACATGGCGAGGAAATTCAGCATCAGGTAGCCGCCGTTGAGCAGCACGAAATACACCAGCACGCAGATCGTGACGATGTGCACCAGTTGTGGATCGGGCGTCATGCGACCTCCGCTTCGGCCTGGGCGATCATGTCGGCGGCATAGCGGTCGCCGGCATTGCGCAATTCATTCAATTCATCCTCCGACAAGAAAGGCAGTGCCAGCAGGGCCTGGGCGGCGCGGTAGCGCACCCACCACTGCGGGTCGGACAGCATGGCGCGCAGGCGCGCCACATCGTTGCGGTCACCCAGTTCCCCCAGCGCGCGCACCGCTTGCACGCGGATGCGCCAGTCTTCGCTGGCCAGGTGGCCGCGCACGTCTTCCAGCACGCCGGGCACGCGCGCCAGGCGCAGCGCGGCCAGCACCACTTCCGCTGCGCCGCTGCCCAGGTAGCCACGCAGTTGCAGCAGCGGCAAATCCATGCGCAGCGCCGCCATCAGGCGCAAGGCCTGCGGTAATTCGCCGGGCGCCAGTCGCACCAGCGCGTCGGCCAGCACCGGCTGCCATTCGGCGCGTGCGTTTTGCAGGATATTGGCCAACTGCGATAGCGGCCAGTCCTCGCGCCGCAGCAGCAAGGGCGCCATTTCCTGCGCCGCGCGGGCGGCATCGATTTGCACCAGCGCCCACAGGGCGTGCACCGACAAGGCGCTGTCTTCGGCATGCGCGGCGCGCGCCAGCGCGGGCCAGGATTCCTGGTCGCGCATATGGCCCAGGGCCAGGGTCGCCAGCAAGCGTTCGGCGCGGTTGCTGCGCGCCAGCAGCGCGCGCACCATGCGGTCGCAGCCCAGGCGGCGGGCGATGGCGTTCAGTCCTTCGCTGGCTTCGCCGCGCACGGCCTGCTGCAAATGCAGCCACAATTTGAGGAACAGGAGGTTGTCGTGCTGTGCCAGGTCCGGCAGGTTGCCGACGGGCTCACCGGAAATGGCGGCATTCAGCAAGGGCCGCCATTTCAATGTCAGCACTTGTTCGCGCCGCTGCAGGCGGCGTAAGGAAAAGCGCAGCCAGATGATTTGCAGGCCGACCAGCATGGTCAGCCCGAGTGCGCCGACACCGGTCCAGAAGGCCAGCAGCAGGTAGATATCAGTAGGCGGCCTGTAGTCCAAGGTTGATCCCGTTGCGCGTGTAGAAATCACCCTGGCGTGTGTGGCCCAGGGCGTAGGTGACGGCCCAACGTTGGTCCAGCCAGTGGCGTCCGGTCAGCGCCGCCGAGCGCACGCTGCCCAGGCGGGTGATGCCGCCGATATTGGCCGCTTCCTTACCCACCGCCAGCGACAGGCCGAGCGAGCTGCGCTCACCGTAGTAGTAGCTGGCGCGCAGCTCGCCGCTGTGCGCGGTGGCGCCGAGGGCGCGTGCGGCGCGCCAGGCGCCGGCGACGCTGTAGCTGCCGACATAGCGCTCCAGCATCAGCAGGCTTTGGTTGACGTGGGCGTCGTTGTAGCTGCTGCTGCGGCCACCGCCGTGCAGCAGCCAGCCCTTGGCGAATTCATACTGCAAGGTGGCGCCCAGTGCGTGGCGCGCCAGGATCTGGTGGTCGCCGCTGGCATTGCCGTCGATGGAGGCGGTCAGTTGGTCCGACAGCGGCAGGTCGGCGTTGGCGCTGAACTGGGTTTCGTGGATGCCGAAGCGCTCGATGCGCGTGGCGCCCAGGCCGAAGCCGGAGCGCGGCGCCAATTGGTGGCGCACGGTCAGCGCGGTTTCGTGCCAGTCGGCGCGCGGGCCGGTCAGGTTGTCGATGCCGTGGCTGATGCCGACCGTGGTCTCGGCGGCGCTGGCAGTTGCGGCGCCGGCCAGGAGTGCCGCAGCGGCCAGTGCGACCGGCGCGGCACGCGGAATCGCGAGCTTCATACCGGCTCCTTCAGGTGGCGGCGCACGCGCGCCAGCAATTCATTGGGCTGGAATGGCTTGACCACGTAGTCGTTGGCGCCCGCGTCGAGCGCGCGCACGATGTCTTTTTCGGTGTGTTTGGCGGTCAGCATGACAATCGGCACTTCCTGCCACCCGTCGCGGGCGCGAATGATGCGTACCAACTCGAAGCCGTCGAGATAGGGAAGCATCACATCCAGCAGCACCAGCGACGGCGGGGTACTGCTGCCCTCGACAGCCTGGCGCGCGGCCAGCCCGTCGGCGGCAAGGGTGGTTTGGTAGCCTTGCCGTTGCAGGATAAAAGTCAGGATTTGGCCAATGTGCTCGTCGTCTTCAATAATCAGGATCGAGGTATCGCTCATAAGTCTCAGGTCTATTGCGCGTCAAATTCAGCGGCGGCCTTGGCCGACCACAGCGCCTCATTATAGGTCGCAAACGGAATATCGTAGCGTTCAACCGAACCGTCCTCGCCAATGAAGCAGGTCCACCAGCCCGCCGGGTCGGGAACCAAGGCGATGTCGCGCGGTTTGCAGTGCTCATGCAAGTCGTCGCCTGCTTCCAGCGTGACGATGCGGGTCTTTCGATGCCTGATCAGGGTGGCCATGACGCGTTCTCCTGTTGGGTGATGCAGCCATTGTAATCCGTTAGGCAGGCAACGGACACCATGCCGTTGCCATGTCAGCCTGCATTCAGCAAGACGACGCGGAGGACGAGAGCATGAACCCAAACAGCACCCAGCCGCCCCTGAATCCGGGTGACGAAGCGGCGCCCGGCACGCCCGGCAGCGGCGAAGACATTTGCCCCGCGTGCAGGGGCGGCGGCAAGACGCCGGACGGCGCCCCCTGCCCCAACTGCGGCGGCAGTGGCCGCATTGTGGAAGGCATCGGCGGCGGTTAAGTTGGCGTTACGGCTCGGCCAGGCGCTGGCGCAGGAAGTCGATGAACAGGCGTGCGCGCGCCGGCAAATGGCGTGTTTCAGTCAGCGCGTGCACCAGGATCGGCTCCATCTGCCAGTCCGGCAGCACGGGCTGCAAGCGCCCGGCCTGCACCTCCTGCCTGGCCAGCAGCGGGTCGAGCGCGGAGACGCACAGGCCGTTGGCGGCAAACGACATGCTGAGCGCCGCGCTATTGGTGGCGAAGCGCGCCTGCGCGGCCACCTGCACCACCTCGTCGCCGCGATACAGGGTGCGCCAGATATCCGGCAGGCGGCTGGAGAATGAACGCCCGCACAAGGTGTGGCGCACCAGGTCGGAGGCATGCTCCAGCGGCGGCATCCGGGCCAGGTAACTTGGCGCGGCGTACAGGAAGCGCGGCATATCGACAATGCGCCGCACCACCAGGGTGGACGGCGCGCTGGGCGGCTGGCCCATGCGGATGGCCAGGTCGAAAGGTTCGGACTGCAAATCCACCGCGCGCGAGGAAATGTCGAACTCCATTTTGATATCGGGGTACATGCCGGCGAACTCGCCCAGCACCGGCGCCAGGTAACCCATGCCGAAACTGGAGGTCATGCTGACGCGCAGGATGCCGGCCGGTTTTTCTGACCAGTCGAGCAGGGCTTCGTGGGCGCTCATCGCCTCCTCCACAATGCCTTGGCAGCGTTTGAAGTAGGCCTCGCCCGCCTCGGTCAATTCGACCTTGCGGGTGGAGCGGTGCAGCAGGCGCAGGCCGATGGCCTTTTCCAGTTCGGCGATATTGCGCGACAGGGTGGAATTCGACATGTCCAGCGCTTCGGCGGCGGCACGGAAGCTCTTGCGCTTGGCCACTTCCACGAACAGGCGCATATGGTGCAGCACGTCCATTTATTGCTCCATTTTTGGGATACTCAATTCAATTATAAGCATTTATCCCAAGAATGATTCAGTTCACAATGCGTCTACT
Organism: Massilia sp. SR12; assembly: GCA_046523935.1. Classification (GTDB taxonomy): domain Bacteria; phylum Pseudomonadota; class Gammaproteobacteria; order Burkholderiales; family Burkholderiaceae_D; genus Rugamonas. The sequence goes on from CP159586.1 coordinate 1,636,033, forward strand.
TCGACCTTTAGCAGAAAGGAAACGCCAATGGACAACTTTATGGAAGAACTGTGCAAGCTCCTGGCTGGCCTGGTGTTCAGGGCAGCAGGATCTCCCGGCTGACGTGCTGGATGTCGCGCTTGCCGCAAAAGGCCATCGTGATATCCAGTTCGTTGCGGATGATCTCCAGGCAGCGCGTCACGCCCGCCTCGCCCAGCGCCCCCAGCCCATACAGGAAGGGGCGCCCGATATAGACACCGCGCGCGCCCAGCGCCACGGCGCGCAGCACATCCTGGCCGGAGCGCACGCCGCCGTCCATATGGATCTCGATTTGTTTGCCGGCGGCTTCCACGATGCCCGGCAGCGCGGCGATGGAGGACGGTGCGCCATCCAGTTGCCGGCCGCCGTGGTTGGACACGATCAGCGCGTCGGCGCCGGAGTTGGCGGCCAGGCGCGCATCTTCAGCATCCATGATGCCCTTGATGATCAGCTTGCCGCCCCAGCGCTGTTTGATCCATTCCACATCGTTCCACGACAGGCCGGGATCGAACTGCTGGCTGGTCCAGGATGACAGGGAGGACATGTCGGACACCGACTTGGCGTGCCCGACGATATTGCCGAAGCTGCGGCGCCGGGTGCCCAGCATGCCGAGGCACCAGCGCGGCTTGCTGGCCAGGTTCAGCAGGTTGGCCAGGGTCAGGCGTGGCGGCGCCGACAGGCCGTTGCGCAAGTCCTTGTGGCGCTGGCCCAGCACCTGCAAATCCAGCGTCAGCACCAGCGCCGAACAGCGCGCCGCCCTGGCGCGTTCGATCAGGCGCTCGATGAAATCGCGGTCCTTCATCACGTAGAGCTGGAACCAGAAGGGCTTGCTGGTGTGCGCCGCCACGTCCTCGATCGAGCAGATGCTCATGGTTGACAGCGTGAAGGGGATGCCGAATTTCTCGGCCGCGCGGGCGGCCAGGATTTCGCCGTCGGCGTGCTGCATGCCAGTCAGCCCGGTGGGCGCGATCGCCACCGGCATCGACACTTCCTGCCCCACCATGCTGCTGCGCAGGCTGCGGTTATTCATATCCACCGCCACCCGCTGGCGGAATTTCAGCTGCTGGAAGTCGGACTCGTTGGCGCGGTAAGTGGATTCGGTCCAGGAGCCGGAGTCGGCATAGTCATAAAACATGCGCGGCACACGGCGCTTGGCGAGCAGGCGCAGGTCTTCGATGCAAGTGATGAGTGTCATTCCTGCATATTAACGCAGGAATTGCACCACGGCGGCGATCATGGCGGCGTTGCGCATGGTTTGTACGGTAACCATGCCGAGCGCCGATGGCGGAAGTGCGATGGAGTGGCCGATCAGCGGCAGATCAGCGGCGGGGCTGGATGTCCTTATAGAACCAGTCGTCCAGCATTTGCTTCTCGTGGCTGTACATATCGCTGCCGTAGCGGTTGACGGTCATCAGGTAGCTGGGGTTGGACAGCTTGCGCTCGCCGCTGCCGAGCACGCGGCCATCCTGCTCGATGCTGTAGCGCAGGTGCAGGCGCGGCCAGTCGGCCTGGCCTTTCAGCACGCGGACATCGCGGATCGCCACGCGCGGGAATTCTTCCCCGGCCAGGTCGATATCGAGGAAATCGACTTTCAACTCCTGCCCGGCCGGCAATTTGGCAGCCAGTTGGCCCAGGTGTTCGCGGAACTGGTACTCCATATTCTCGCGGTCGCGGAAATTATGCGGCACATCGCTCATCTTGCCGGGATCGGCGAAGGTGACGATGGCGGCGGTGGCAAGGATCAGGGTAATCATGGCTAGAGTATAGCGCCGCCGCGCCGGAATGGAAAAAGGGTCCACACCTTCCGGTATGGACCCTTTTAATTTGGTGCGGCTGGCAGGAATCGAACCCACGACCCCTTGGTTCGTAGCCAAGTACTCTATCCAGCTGAGCTACAGCCGCAAAACTTACTTCAACCACCGCCCGACGGCGATGGGGACCTACTGAAATTCTGGTGCGGCTGGCAGGAATCGAACCCACGACCCCTTGGTTCGTAGCCAAGTACTCTATCCAGCTGAGCTACAGCCGCAAAAACTTCATTATAACAGTCGGTTATGAAAACTCACAACGTCCTGCTAAACCCCTCGCTCGACAGCGCAGGGCACAACACTTACTAAATTCTGGTGCGGCTGGCAGGAATCGAACCCACGACCCCTTGGTTCGTAGCCAAGTACTCTATCCAGCTGAGCTACAGCCGCTTTGTGAAGCGAAGCAGGATTATATCGCATGAATTTCGTTTTGGAAAGCTTACTTACTGCCTAACTTTCCTAGCCGAAACCGGCGTTTCCCGCTCTTTACTTCTCTCTTTCACACAGTTCACCGTGCAAAGGAGGCAGAATTATAAGGGCGAGATTCGCGCTTGTCCAGTACTGCGAAACAGTTTTAAACAGTTTTAATTCGTTGCCTTCTCGACATTGTTACTTCATTCATGAAACGTATTTCTCTCATCATGAATGAAAATTGGATTTCGATGCCGCAAAGCAGCATCATTGCACCTGTCTCCTCTATTCTCCTCCAAGGAAATAGAATTCGGGCCCGCTGATAGCGGGCCTTTTTTTTGCCAAAAAAATGGGGACGTACCCCATTTTCCGATTTTCTGTGTAGGATTGCCCAAATTGGCAAACCGGCATCGGCATGGATATGGCGCACACCACAGGCGAAAGCATGACAACCCAGGACTGGTCGCGCAGCGAACTCGGTCCGCAAGAGGACTGGTCGCCCGCGCTGCGCCTGACCCTCGACATCATGCTCAACACACCGCTGCCCATGCTCCTGATGTGGGGGCGCCAGCAAATCATGCTCTACAACCAGGCATACGCCAGCAGCGCCGGCGCGGCCAATGCCAGCGCGCCGGGCGGCGCCATCCCGGTCGTGCCGCCCGCGCCCTGGAGCTGGAACCCGCCCGCCATCGAACAATGCTGGGCCGGGCAAAGCCTGGTGTTCCCGCGCCAATCCCTCAAACTATGGCGCGACGGCCGCGTGCTCGACGCCAGTTTCGACCTGCATTACACGCCGGTGCGCGAGGTGGGCGGCAAGGTGGCCGGCATCCTGTGTGCGCTGGCCCCGGCCAGCGCACCTGCCATGGCGGCGGCCGGCGAGAGCCTGTTGCGCATCCTGGTGGTGGAGGACAACCAGGACGCGCAATACCTGGTGTGTGAAATGCTGCGTGCATTCGGCCATGCGGTCAGCGCCGTCGCCAACGGCGAAGCGGCGCTCGATGTGCTGGCCGGCGCCCGCTTCGATGTCTTGTTCAGCGACGTCAGCCTGCCCGGCATGAGCGGGGTCGAGCTGGCGCGCCTGGCGCTGCAGCGCCAGCCAGGCCTGCGCATCGTCTTTGCCTCCGGCTACAGCGCATCCCTGACCAGCCACCTCGACTTCCCCGCCGTCTCGATGCAGAAGCCCTACGATATCGAACAACTGCAAAAAGTGCTGCAAAACCTGGCCTAAGCAACGGTGCGGCACTAAGCGCGGGGCTTGGCTACAATCATGAGTTATGAGTCCCGATCCCCGCGCACATAACGTACTGGATAGTATGGGTGACGGCTTCGCCGTCATCGCTAAGGATTGGACCGTCCAGTACCTGAACCCGCGCGCCGCCGAACTGCTGCTGCCCTGCCCCGCCGACCCGCGCGGCCACTCCTTATGGACCGCCTTCCCGGCCCTGGCCGGCGGCGCCGTGGAGGCGCCGCTGCGCCGCACGCTCGAGCAAGGCTTACCCGCCACCTGCGAAATCTTCTACCTGCGCAGCCAGCGCTGGATCGAAGTGCGGGCCTGGCCTTCGCCGCTCGGCATGACCTGCTTGCTGCTCGACATCCATCAGCGCAAGCTGCACGAACGGGGCCTGCGCGACAGCACCAACCGCCTGCAGGTGGCGCTGTCGGCCGGCCGCCTGGGCGACTGGGAATGGGATGCGCGCAGCGGCCAGGTGCGCCTGGGCCGGCGTGCCGCCGAGATCTTTGAACTGCCGGCCGAAATCCCGATCACCTGGCCGGTGCTGCGCGAGCGCATCGCCGACGACGACCTGGCGTCGGTCGAAACCGCCTTCGCCGACGCCAGCGCCGCGCGGCGCGACTTCCACACCGAATGCCGCATCCTGCAGCGCGACGGGCGCCGCTGCTGGCTGTCCATCGTGGGCCACGGCGACTTTGGCGGCGACGGCCAGTTGCGCGGCATCATCGGCATGGTGCAGGACATCAGCGCGCGCAAGGACGCCGAAGACGCGCTGCGCAACAGCGAAGAAGAGTTGCGCAGCCTGGCCAACAGCATCCCGCAACTGGCCTGGATCGCCCATTCCGACGGCGCCATGATGTGGTACAACGAGCGCTGGCAAGCGTACACCGGCATGAGCAGCGAGGATATGCTGGCCGGGCGCTGGAACGAACTGATCCCGCCCGATGTGTTGCCGGCGGTGGCGACGCGCTGGCAGGAATCGGTGCAGAGCGGCCGCCCCTTCGAAATGGAATACCCGATCCGCGCGCGCGACGGCCAGTACCGCTGGTTCCTGACGCGCGCCAACCCCATGCGCGACGCGCGCGGCAACCTGCTGCGCTGGTTCGGCACCGCCACCGACGTCGACCAGGTCAAGCGCGTGCAGGAACGGCTGCGCGATGAAACCACCATCCTGGAACTGCTCAACAGCACAGGCAGCGCCCTGGCGCAGCAACGCGAACTGCCGGCCCTGCTGCAAGAGGTGACCGACGCCGCCACCCGCATCGCCGGCGCCCGCTTTGGCACCTTCTTCTACCAGGGCGCGCGCGCCGACGGCCGGCGCCAGGCACTGCACGCCGTGTCCGGCACGGCGCCCGCCGATTTCGAACGCCTGCCGCATCCACAAGTGCGCAGCGGCCTGGCGGTGCCGGTGCAGGCACGCGCCGGCGAGGTGGTCGGCACCCTCTTCCTGGGCCACCCGGAACCGCATGTGTTCAACGAACGCACCGAGCGCATCGTGGGCGGCATCGCGGCCCAGGCCGGCATTGCCATCGACAACGCGCGCATGGTCGATGCCGCCCAGTGCGCCGCCGAGGAGCGCGAAGTCCTGCTCGACCGCGAGCGCTACGCGCGCACCGAGGCCGAGCGCAGCAGCCAGATGAAGGACGAGTTCCTGGCCACCTTGTCGCACGAGCTGCGCACCCCCCTGACCGCAATCCTGGGCTGGTCGCAGGTGCTGCGGCGCGGCAACCGCAGCGCCGAGGAACAGCTGCGCGGGCTGGAAACCATCGAGCGCAACGCGCGCGCCCAGGCCCAGTTGATCGAAGACTTGCTGGACATGGGCCGCATCACCTCGGGCAAGGTGCTGCTCGACATGAAACTGCTGGAGCCGGCCGTGGTGGTCGATGCGGCGCTGGAGGCGGTGCGGCCGGCGGCGGAAGCCAAGGGTATCCGCCTGGAGCGCGACTTTACCGCCAGCGGCCACGTGGCGGCCGACGCCAACCGCCTGCAGCAAGTGGTGTGGAACCTGCTGAGCAATGCGCTCAAGTTCACCCCGCGCGGCGGCGCCGTGCGCGCCACCATCCGCGCCCAGGAGGGGCACGCCGTGATCACGGTGAGCGATAGCGGCATGGGCATCCGGCCCGAATTCCTGCCGCACGTGTTCGAGCGCTTCCGCCAGGGCGACGCGTCCACCACGCGCCGGCACGGCGGCCTCGGCTTGGGCTTGTCCATCGTCAAACACCTGGTCGAACAGCATGGCGGCACGGTGGCTGCCGCCAGCCAGGGCGAGGGCGAAGGCGCCAGTTTCAGTGTGCGCCTGCCGCTGGCCGTGGGCGAACCGCGTCCGCAACGCATGCACCTGGCGCCGCGCAGCGACAAGGTGACCCTGCCCGACATGGGCCTGCGCGACCTGGGCGGGCTGAAAGTGTTGCTGGTGGACGACGAAGCCGATGCGCGCGAACTGGTCAGCCGCATCCTGCGCGACTGCAACTGCGCCGTGCAAACGGCCGCCAACGCCGCCGAAGCCTTGGCCCTGGCGCGTAGCGCCCACTACGACCTGTTGCTAAGCGACATCGGTATGCCCGATGTGGACGGTTTTGAACTATTGTCACGCATCCGCGCCCTGGGTCCGGCGCGCGGCGGCAGCGTGCCGGCCGTCGCCCTGACCGCGTTTGCCCGCCCGCAAGACCGCCTGCGCGCACTGGAGAGCGGCTTCCTCGACCACGTGCCGAAACCGATAGAACCTTCCGAATTGATAGCGACAATTGCACGCATTTCCCTGGTCAGTGAGCGAAGTTAAGGACTACTGCAACACGAGAAAATGTCCTACAAGAAACTTGTAAAAACTTTGCTAGACTAGTTAATGACACGTGCGCCATGGCAAACTGTCCCCAGTTACACTAGTTCCTTAGTTCCCGAGATCGCGATGCCCAACCCTGATGAGATCCTGAACGCCAAGATCCTGGTAGTTGACGATTGCGCCGACAACATTGACCTGATGTTGGAGATCCTGCGCGATGCCGGTTATACCAATGTCACGGCCACCATGCTGCCGGAGCAGGTTTGCCCCCTGCATCGCCAGCATTGCTACGACCTCATCCTGCTTGACCTGCAAATGCCGGAGCTGAACGGCTTCCAGGTCATGAAGGGCCTCAAGGAAATCGAGCAGGAAGGCTACCTGCCGGTGCTGGCCCTGACCGCCCAGCCCAGCTTCAAGATCGCGGCGCTGGAAGCGGGCGCGCGCGACTTCATCAGCAAGCCCTTCGACCTGCTGGAAGTACACAAGCGCATCCACAATATGCTGGAGGTGCGCCTGCTCTACAAGGAGCTGGCCTCGTACAGCAAGCAGCAGCAGGAACTGGCGCTGCACGATCCCCTGACCGGCCTGCCCAACCGCCGCCTGCTGGAAGACCGCATTGCGACCGCCGTGCAGCACGCCGCGCGCCAGCAGCGCCGCACCGCCGTGATGTACCTGGACCTGGATGGTTTCAAGGCCATCAACGACACCCACGGCCACGCCTATGGCGACGAAATCCTGAAGCAGGTGGCGCAGCGCCTGGTGAATTCCTCGCGCAAGGAAGACACGGTGGCGCGCATTGGCGGCGATGAATTCGTGATTGTGATGGGGGATGTCGGCGCCCTGCCCGATGCGCAGGAACCGGCGAGCAAGCTGATCGAGGTGGTGGCCCAGCCCTATCACGTGAATGGCCTGACCTTGCAGCTGTCCACCAGCCTCGGGATCGCCCTCTATCCGGACGACGCCACCACGGTCGACAACCTGATGCATGTGGCCGATGCCGCCCTGTACCAGGCCAAGCGCACCGGCAAGAACCGCTACTGCGTGGCCTCCGGCTGCAGCGCGGCGCCGAGCGGCACGCCCTTTCCCGCCACGGCGGCCTCGGCTACGGCGCGCGCCGCCGCCATCTGAGCGGCGCCGCGCCTTAGCCGGTCGCCGCCTCGCGGCCGATTTCCGTCGACTCCTCCACCTTGGTGGCATGCTGGTGGTCGTGCTGCGCATCGACCTTTTCCGGCGCCACCTCAATCCGGGTGATGCCAGAGTCCACCGAGATCGGATCGCTGGCCGGGAAGGTCATTTCCACCGCATCGTCCAGCAACTCCTCCTTGGCTTTGTCGGCCGGCGCCAACTGCTCCTCGTCGGCCAGGATGGCAATGGCGCACGCCCAGCGCACGAACTTGAGCTGGGCCAGGTCGCGCACGCTCTGCACGCCAAAGGCCGCCTGCAGCGCCTTGGCATCCTTGCCGCTCACGCCGCGCAGGGCACTGACGGGCGCCTCAGCCAGCTCGCAGAAACTCTTGCCCACATACTCTTTGTCAACGATGGTGTCGATATTCATGGTAGCTCCTCCGGTGGACGAGGTTTCACTATGGCAGCCCCCTGCCTGCCTGACTGTGCGCAGGCGTACACAGGGCACGTCCGATTGAAGCTGTTCTTTTGACAGTGTTAAATGGCAACGCTATGATCGGCAGGGTGGACAAGCCCAAGATCCTGGTCGTCAACGACGACGCCAACAGCCTGTTTGCGCTGACCAACCTGCTCGGGCAGTGGGCGGCGCAGGAGGGCTATGACGTGGTCGCCGCGCGTTCCGGCGAGGAAGCCCTGCGCCAAGTGCTGACGCACGACTTTGCCGTGATCCTGCTCGATGTGAACATGCCCGGCATGGATGGGTTTGAAACGGCGCAAGCCATCCACCAACGCCCGCGCTCGTCCGACATTCCCATCATTTTCATCACCGCCTTCGTGGCTGACGAGCTGGACCGCCTGAAGGCTTACCAGCGCGGCGCGGTGGATTTCCTGTTCACGCCGGTGATCCCGCAAATGCTGTACGCCAAGATCAGCGTCTTTGTCGCCCTGGCCACCAAGAACGAGGAATTGCGGCGCCAGGCGCGCCAGCTGAGCCAGCGCACCACCGACCTGATCGCCAGCAACCAGCGCCTGCTGCGCGAAATCGAAGAACGCAAGAGCGCCGAGCGCGCCAGCCACGCCAAGGATGAATTCCTCGCCATGCTGGGCCACGAGTTGCGCAATCCGCTGTCGGCCATCAGCAGCGCCGCCTCCCTGATCGGCCTGCCGGGCGTGGCGCCCGATAGCGTGTGCCATGCCAAGAAAATCATCCAGCGCCAAAGCCGCCACCTGGGGCGCATTGTGGATGACCTGCTGGACCTGAGCCGCGCCATGTCCGGCAAGATCCTGCTGAACCGCCTGCCGCTCGACCTGAAGGCCTTGCTCCACACCACGCTGGAAACCTTCCACGCCACCGGCCGCCTGGCCGATTACGAGCTGGTGGCCGACATCGCGCCGTGTTGGGTGAATGGCGACGCCACCCGCCTGGAGCAGGTGTTCAGCAACCTGCTGGACAATGCGCTCAAATACACGCCGCCCGGTGGCCGCATCGAAGTGATCGGTGAAATCGACGACGGCGAGCTGACGCTGAGCATCCACGACAGCGGCGTCGGCATTCCGGCCGACCTGCTGCCGCAGGTGTTCGACGTGTTTGTGCAAGGCACCAGCACCCTCGACCGCGCGCAAGGCGGGCTGGGGATCGGCCTGGCGCTGGTGCGGCGGCTGGTGGAACTGCACGGCGGCAATGTCTATGCTGAAAGCGCCGGCCCCGGCGAAGGCAGTACCTTTACCCTGCACCTGCCATGCATTGAGCATGTAAGCGAATCAAAGGCGCCCCCAATGGATACAAGCGAACAGTCCAAGCCAGCGGTGTTGCTGGTCGAGGATAACGACGACGGCCGCGAAATGATGGCCATGATGCTGAGCTGCTACGGCTACCCGGTGCAGCATGCGGCCGACGGTTTCCAGGGCCTGGCCACGGCCGTGGCGGCGCGCCCCGATATCGCTTTGGTGGATATCGGCCTGCCCGGCATCGACGGCTACGAAGTGGCGCGCCGCATGCGCGCCAATCCGGACACGCACCACATCAAACTGATCGCGCTGACCGGCTACGGCCTGGCCGATGACCAGCGGCGCGTCATGGATGCGGGCTTCGACATGCACCTGGTCAAGCCGGTGGACGTGGACCAGCTGCTGCGCGCCATCAGCGAGTGCCTGGCGCGCTCGCCTGCGGCAGCCCGGACGTAAGCCCGGCCATCCGTGGCGGCACGAACTCGATTTCGTCCTTGCGCGCTTCGATCTCGCGCGCCATGCTTTGCAGGTCGAGCCCGGCCTGGCGTGCTTTGGGGAACATCTCGCCCTCTTCTTCCTTGACGTGGTGCTCGATGTACTCGCCCAGCACCTTGACCTTGGCGTCGAACAGGTCGTCGTGCGGGTCCATTTCGCTGATCTGGGCGATCAGTTCCTTGGCGGTCGAGTGCTCGACCGTTGCCTCATCCACCAGGTCTTCGGCCTCCTTGCTGGCGGCGCGCATGGCCGGGTAGAAGATTTCCTCTTCCGCCGTGGCGTGCTTGCTCAGCTCCAGGCAAATCTTGTCGGCCAGCTTCTTCTTGCTGGCATAGGCGCGCTCGCCCATGTCCTCGAATTCCTTGAACAGGGCTTTGACGTTGGCGTGGTCTTGTTTAAGCAGTGCAATGGCGTCTTTCATTTCCGTCTCCTCGTTGTGAGCTGCCAGCTTGGCAGCCGCACTGCTGACTGTATGTGCGCCACCACACACCATCCTCATGTATGATCGGGGCAATAAACATGGACTACAAAACATATGTCTGCCACCACGGACGCTGCTGAGCTCAGGGAGCTGCTGGGTTACATCAACAATTGCTGGGACGACGAACGGCGCGCCTTGTCGCGCCAGATGCACGACAGCCTGGGCTCCTCGCTGACGGCGTTGACCATGCACCTGGGTTTGCTAACCTCCAAATTGCCGCAGGAGCCGGCCCTGCTCGACCGCGCGGCGCAGATGAAGAACCTGCTGCACACCGTCATTGAAACCAACCGCGCCATGCAGCACAAGCTGTGGAACGACAAGCTGGAATTCCTTGGGGTGCGGGTGGCGCTGGGCGAACTGGTGACGGAGTTTGCTGCGGAGCAGCAAATCAAGGCCAGTTGCAGCCTGCCGGACGACGAGCCGGCCTGCCCGCGCACGCACCGCGTGGTGCTGCTGCGCGCCGCCGAGGAAGGCTTGCGCAATGTCGCTGCCCACGCCGGCGCCGGCATGGTGGAAGTGATTGTGGATGATATGGACGACAGCATCGTGCTGATGGTGAAGGACGATGGCGTCGGCCCCAACGGCAGCGCTGCGGCCGACGCCGCCTGGCAGGGATGTCACGGTCTGCGCATGCTGCGTGAACGCGCCCTCTTCCTGGGCGGCAGCCTGACACTGGCCGCCAACGGCAGCCAGGGCAGCGTGCTCACGGTCGCCCTGCCCAAGCCGGCGCTCCCCGCCGCCTGATCCGCCGCGCGCCGCGCCGCGCACCCTGCCGCACCCTGCCGCGCACAGCCTGCGCCGCCCGCTCCGCCCGACGCTAGGCCTAACGCGCCCCGAGGTTCGGCCAAACGTCCGCCGCAACGTTCGTCCCGGCGTCCGCCTCAACATTTGCCTCGACATACGCCCAACGTTTGCCACAACCTACGCCGCATGCGTGCGTGCGCCGCGACGCGAAACGCGCCTGCGGCGAAGCCTCCGCCGTCTAGCCTTTACTGCCGCGCCGCAGCGCCATCAAGGCCGACAATGGCAGCGCCAGCGCGCCCAGGCCGAACCACAGCCATTCAGGAACATACCACCCATGCTCGGCCGCATAGGCCGCCGCCGGCAGCACCGCGCGATGCAGCGCCGGATCCGCAGGGTTGTAATACACCGGCACAGCATCCCCGACGTGGCGCGTGGCGCAGCCGGCGGGATCGTTCGACATGCCGCGCCTGCGCTTGCCCTCCACCGTGAAGTCATACCACCAGCGGCCGTTCTGGCGGCACTCCAACAGCGCAACCCGGCCTGCGGCAACAGCATGCTGACGCACCAATTGCGCCACATCCTGCGCGCGGTTGTAGCACCCGCCCAGCAGCATAACCGCCGCCAGCACGGCAGCCAAAACACCGTCCCGCATCAATGCAGCTTGACGAGCGGCGTCGCCCGTTTCACCAGGAAGCGCGCCACCGCCAGCACGCCAGTGCGTATCGTGCCCAGCACCGCCTGGTGGTGCAGCAAATGCAGGCTGACATACATCATGCGCGCAAAGAACCCCTCCACAAACCAGCTAAAACCGCGCAGCGAACCCATCAGGCTGCCAACCGAGGTCGACTGGCCAAACGACACCAGGGAGCCATAATCGCGGTAAGCATACGGCTTGCCCTGCGGCGCCTTGCCGCGCGACTCGCGCAGGAAAGTCTCCAGCAGGTAATCGGCCTGCTGGTGCGCCGCCTGGGCGCGCGGCGGCACCGGCTTGCCATCCGCGCCCAGGCACAGCGCGCAATCGCCCAGCGCGTACACGCCCGGCACGCCCTGCACCTGCAACTCGCCCGTCACCTCCAGCTGGCCGCCCTTGGCCACCGGCAGCCCCAGCGTGGCGAGGAAGGCCGGTGCCTTGATGCCCGCCGCCCACACTACAATGTCCGAGGGGTAGCTGTGCTCGCCCACGCTGACATGGTCCGCCGCGATCGCCGTGACACGGCAATCCGTCACCACCTTGATGCCGCGCTGGTCGAGCAGCTTGAGCGCCGCCGTCGACACGCGTTCCGGCAACGGCGCCAAAATACGCGGCGCGCCTTCCAGCAGGGTAATGCGCACATCGCGCACCGGATCCAGGTGGCCAAAGCCGTACGAGGTGTACACCCCGCTGGCCTCGCGCAACTCGGCCGCAAGTTCAACGCCGGTGGCGCCGCCGCCAATGATGACCACATCCACGCCGGCCGCCCCGCCCTGCCCCTTTTGCAAAGCGGCCTTGGTCAGCAGCTTGAGCAAAGTCAGGCGGAAACGCTCCGCATCTTCAGTCGCATTGAGGGAAATGGTATGTTCGGCCGCACCGGGCACGCCGAAATAGTTGGAAGTGCTGCCGACCGCCAGCACCAGCGAGTCGTAACCGATGCTGCGCTGCGGTAGGACGGCCTCGCCGGCCTCGGTGGAAATCGCCGCCACAGTCAGCTGCCTGGCCGCCGCGTCCAGCGCCGTCATGGCGCCGTACACATAGGTGAAGCCGTTGTCATGCGCGAGCATCTGGAAGGACAGGCCTTCCTGGTGGATGTCCAGGGTGCCCGCCGCCACCTCGTGCAGCGAAGGCTTCCAGATATGGTAAAGCCGGCTATCCACCAGCATTACCTGTTGCGGGCCGAGTTTCCGACCCAGTTTGCACGCCAGCTCAAGGCCACCGGCCCCACCACCCACGATCACATATTTGCTTCGCAAACAGCTCTCCTATAGTCGGCGGCGACTCCGGCCGCCCCGGTCAGTCCTTATGCTTGCCGTGGCCATGGCCGTTGCCGTGGCCCTTGTCCTTATGCTTGCCGTGGCCACGGTCGTCGTCGCGGTCATCGCGGCGGTCATCGCGACGGTCGTAATCGCGGCCGCCGCGATGTTCTTCGCGGTAGCGCGGCGCATATTCGTTGGTGTACCACTCGTCGCGCACGAAATAGACGTTGCGCGAGCAGGCATTATATTTGTGGCAGTGCTTATCCCATTTCTTGGCATGGCCTGGCGGCACCCGCAGGTACATCGGCTCGGCGACAATGCGCGCCGGACGCTGGATGATCACCGGCTGCGGATACAGCACCGGTGGCGGCGCCATATTGCCAAGGTCGATGCGGCCGTAGAAGCCTGGCTGGCCAACGGTGACGGAAACGCCGACGTCGGTGGCGAAGGCAGAAGTACTGAGCGCCAGCATGGCGGCGGCTAAGAGCTGGGTCTTCATAATTGTGATTATATAAGTAGTTGAAAAAGAGCGTTGCTCACCGGTTATTGTAACAAGGCAAGTTCACGCGGCTACGTGCGCCAGCGAACATATCAATTTGAAAGCAACACTTTTCAGGCGTGCGCACCAAGGGCTGTGCGCAGCTCGGCAATGGCTCGGTTGGCCTGGGCAATCACCTTGTCGGCGATGCGCTTGCGCACCGCCTGCACCCGGCCCGCCGCTTCCGCCTCCAGCATCAGCGGGGTGAGCAACTGGGTGGCCGACTCGTGGAAGCTGGCCGCGACCCGGTCCAACTGGCGGCCGAAGGCGGCCTGCACGTCCTGCAGGCGCTTGCGCAACTCCTCCTCGAAGGCACGGCGGCGGTCCTGGATTTCCGAACGCTTGCGGCGGCCCGCATCGGCAAACCATTTGAAGGCGCCCGCCAGCAGCACCGCGCCGCCGACAAAGGGCGCGGCCGGCGCCACCACCGGCAGCACCACGGCGACCCCGAACAGGTAGGCCGCCGTGCCGGTGCTGGCGGCGGCCACCGCGCTGCCCATCAAGGTGATGTTGGCGGCCGTATCGACACCCTGCGCCAGCCGGGTGCCGACGCGCATGCGCGGCATAAGGCGTGCCAGGGTGGCGTGGTGCTGGCGCTCGAACACGGTGGACTGGGTCAGGCGGATATCGGACTGGAACAACGACAAGTCGTGCTGCAGCAAATCCAGCACCTCCTCCTTGCGCTGGACGACGCGGTCCAGGCGCGATTCCATTTCCTTGCCAAACTGGGTACCGCTTGCCTGCTCCCGGGCGTCCGGATTGGCGGCCAGGGCCAGTTCGATGGCGTTGCCGGCATCGTGCACGGCGTCTTCAATATCCTGGTGCAGCACACGCCGCTCGTAAGCGATGCGGGCATCGACCAGGGCCAGGCGCTGCTGCACCTGGTGGCGCAACTGTTGCGCCGTGGCCAGCAGGCTGGCGGCGCTGGCTTCGCAGGCTGCAGTGGCGTTTTCATGCTCGCGGTAGCTCTCGATGCCCTGGCAGATGGTGTTCACGCTGCGTTGCACGGCATCCTGCAATTCCTGCTGGCTCATCAAGCCGCCGTGGTAGCCGCGCGCGAGGTTGAGCAGTTCGGCATGGCCCATGCTGCGGCCGAAATCGGCCACCGAGTCGGCCAATCCCGGGCCCTTGACCAGCTTGCGTGCCTGGTTGCCCAGGTTGCTCAGCAGGCGGCGCTCGGCCTCGGGGGGCAGGCCGAACAACTGTTCCGCACTGAGTTTGATATGCAGCGCCTTGGCCACCTTCTGCGCCAACGGACGCGCCGCCGTGCCTTGCAAGACCAATAGCGGCTTCATCAGGTTGAACGCGCCATGCCGCGCGTGCTCGCCAACAGTCGGGCTGGAGCGGCCCAGCGCGTGCAGCGCCCAGTCGACAGTGACATCGCACTCGATGGCGTTCAGCATCAGTGCGGTGAACACGGCGGAGGCGCGGCCATCGCCCGCCAGGTCGGTCACGGCGGCAAACTGCGCCAGCGACATGCTGCCGTCGGTGCGGGCAATGGCGCCCACGGTGCGCGCCAGGGCGGAGGTGAAACTCTGGTCGGTGGAGAGATGTTCATCGAGGCAGCGCAGCAATACCGCGTGCTCGGGGGTAGCCGGCGCCAAGGCGGCTGGTGGGGTGACGCTGGCGGCTCCATAAGTGCTTTGCACAAATACTCCGTTCGCTCAGTCCAGGCTAATGGCATTCTAGACCAAGCGTCGTCAGCACCCAAACAGTTTCAGCAGCCCCGCCGTTGCACCAACAATGACGGTAGTCTGGAACAGCATCCAGCGAAAAGTCTCCGCCCGCTGCTTCGCCATTGCCAGTTCAAATTTGTGCTCGGAATCGTGCAAGTCGGACATATGTGCAACCGGATCGGGTTTGTTCGTGGACATGGTACGCTCCTTGGTTAGAAAGCGTCATTGTCGCGCGCCTACGGTGCGGACTCTGTGGCCAAAATCAAGGTTTCCTTGATTTCCTCCATGACGACATAGGACTTGGACTGCGCCGCGCCCGGAAGGTTCAACAGCATATCGCCCAACAGCTTGCGGTACTCCGCCATCTCATGGATGCGGGCCTTGATCAGGTAATCGAAATCGCCCGACACCAGGTGGCATTCCTGCACCTCCGGAATGCGCAGCACCTCGCGCCGGAACTGCTCGAAATGGCTGGCCGATTTCTGGTTCAGCGTAATTTCCACAAACACCAGCAAGTTCGCCCCCAGCGCCCGGGGATTCAGGCGCGCGTGGTAGCCCGAAATCACGCCGTCGCGCTCCATGCGTTTAACGCGCTCGATGGTGGGCGTGATCGACAAGCCCACCTGCTCACTCAAATCCTTCATGGCAACGCGCGCGTCCTCCTGCAGGATGCGCAGTATCTTCCGATCAATCTTGTCCAGCTGCCGGACTGATTCTTTCTGGATTCGCATGATTTTTTACTGTTTTGACGAGCTTATATAGTAACAAATACTAGGGAAATCTGCCTATCATAGCAAAATAATCCGCAACAAATAAACCGGAGGCAATCCATGCGCGTAGTTATCCTTGGCAGCGGCGTCATTGGCGTCACCAGCGCCTACTATCTGGCCCAGGCCGGTCACGACGTCACCGTTCTCGACCGCCAACCCGGCCCTGCCCTGGAAACCAGTTTCGCCAACGCCGGCCAGATTTCGCCCGGTTACGCCTCGCCATGGGCCGCCCCCGGCATCCCGCTGAAAGCCATGAAATGGATGCTGCAGCGCCACGCGCCGCTCTCCATCACCCCCGACGGCACCACCTTCCAGCTCAAATGGATGTGGCAGATGCTGCGCAACTGCAATGCCGAATCTTACGCGATCAACAAGGAGCGCATGGTGCGCCTGGCCGAGTACAGCCGCGACTGTTTTAAAGTCCTGCGCGCCGCCACCGGCATCGCCTACGAAGGCCGCCAGCAAGGCACCACCCAACTGTTCCGCACCCAGGCCCAGTTGGACGGCGCCGCCAAGGATATCCAAGTCCTGAAAGAAACCGGCGTACCGTACGAGCTGCTGACCGGCGCCGACCTGATCAAGGCCGAACCGGGCCTGGCCGCATCCCAGCACAAGCTGGTGGGCGGCCTGCGCCTGCCGAACGACGAAACCGGCGACTGCCAGTTGTTCACCACCGCCCTGGAAGCGATGGCCAAGGAGCTGGGCGTGAAATTCCGCTACGGCGTCGAGATCGACCAGTTGGTGATGGAAGGCGACAAAGTCAAAGGCGTGCAATGCGGCGCCGAGCTGGTGCAAGCGGACTCCTTCGTAGTGGCCCTGGGCGCCTACTCGACCCCGCTCCTGAAAGAACTGTTCGAAATCCCGGTCTATCCGCTGAAAGGCTACTCGATCACGGTGCCGATCGTCGACGGCGACAAAGCCCCGACCTCCACCATCCTGGACGAGACTTACAAGATTGCGGTAACCCGCTTCGACGACCGTATCCGCGTCGGCGGCATGGCCGAGATCGCCGGCTACAACACCCAGCTCAACCCACGCCGCCGCGAGACGCTGGAAATGGTGGTGAACGACCTCTTCCCCGGCGCCGGCAACACCGCCGAAGCCAGCTTCTGGACCGGCCTGCGCCCGATGACCCCGGACGGCACGCCCGTGGTCGGCCGCACCGCCATCCGCAACCTGTTCACCAACACCGGCCACGGCACGCTCGGCTGGACGATGAGCTGCGGCTCGGCCCAACTGCTGGCCGACATCATGTCCGCCAAGCGCCCCGCCATCTTCGCCGACGACCTCTCCGCCGCCCGCTACAGCGAAGAGCGCAGCACCCGCCAACCGCAACTCGCCGGCGCCTGATAAATTCGGGGTCAGGTCTGGCAATCGGACAAACTATGCGCTTCGCGCATAGTTTGTCCGATTGCCAGACCTGACCCCGAACTTCGTCCATTTGGCAGTAAGGGCCTTGGGGCCGTATAATTTTCCACATGAATAAACTGGAAGCCTTCGGACACGTCGCTGCGCTGGCGATCCGGGGAGACCTCGTGTTTCCTACCAGCGTCAACGCCGCCTTGCGGGTCCAACTCGCGCTGGATGATCCGGACTGCCCGATGGAGGATGCGATCAAGCTGGTGCTGGCGGAGCCGCAACTGGCCGCGCGCACCGTCGCCCTCTCCAACTCTGCCATGTTCAACCGCACTGGCGGGCCGGATGTCACCAATGTGCGCAACGCGATCATGCGTGTCGGCTACCACAACCTGTACGCGCTGGCGGCGGCCATGGTGGTGCGCGCCTTCGGTAGCAAGATCGTCGATCCCGACCTGCGCGCCAAGGCGGAACAGCTGTGGCAGCACACCGTCCACGTGGCCTGCCTGGCGCGCATCATCGCGCGCGAAGTCACGGGCGTGAATCCGGATACGGCGCTGTTCGCCGCCATCGTGCATGAGGTGGGCGGCTTCTACCTGCTGTCGCGCGCAGATGAATTTCCGGGGCTGCTGGAACCCGATCCGGAAAACTGGCAAACCGCTAGCGAGGAAATCATCACGCGTGAGGTGGTGAAAAAGCTCGGCATCCCGCAGGAAGTGGCGGAGGCCATCGAGAGCCTGCGCGGCGGCATGCTGCAAATCCCGCCCGAGACTTTGCTGGATACCCTGCTGCTGGCGAATCACTTCTCGCCGGTGATCTCGCCGCTGGTGGGCACCGAGGAGGATGAGGCCCCGCACGAGGATTCCGTGATGGACCTGTTCATCGATAACGATAAGCGCGTGCGCATGCTGGAAGAGGCGGAGGCCGATGTCTCCGCCATGAATGCCGCGCTGCTGGTTTAATCCAGCGCCTTGGCCGGGCCGAAGAACTCGTAGTAGGTCTGGCCTTCCGGCACGCCCAGTTCGCGCAGGCTGCGTTTCACCACCTGCATGAACGGCACCGGGCCGAGGAAGTAGGCGTCCACGTCGCGCGACTGCGGCAACCATTCCCCCAATTGCTCTTTGCCCAGCAGGCCGACGGCGTCCGCTGCCGGCTGGCCGGCGCGTTCTTCGGCGTAGATGTAGTGGCGCTTGAGCTGCGGGTGGCGTTGCGCCAGGCCGTCGATATGGTCGCGGAAGGCGTGTACACCGCCGTGGCGGGCGGCGTGGATGAAGCGGATCTCGCGGCCCGTTTCCAGCGCCTTGTCCAGCATGGCCAGGGTCGGGGTGATGCCGACACCGCCGGAAATCAATACGATCGGGCGGCTGCCCTCAGCCAGCGTGAACGCGCCCGATGGCGGGAACAATTCCACCGTGTCGCCCACCTTCACTTGCGCATGCAGGAAGCCGGATACCTTGCCGCCGTCTTCGCGCTTGACGCTGACCTGGTAGGTCTGGCCGTTTGGCGCGGTGGACAGCGAGTACTGGCGGCGCTGCTCTGCGCCATCCACCACCAGGCGCACGCCGATGTACTGGCCGGATGCGAAGTCCATGACCGCCTTGCCGTCCGCCGGGCGGAAGACGAAGGTGGTGATCTCGTCGCTCTCGATGCGCTTTTCCGCGACCAGGAAGGCGCGCGCGCCACTCCAGCCGCCCGGTACCGAGGCTGCGGCCTGGTAAGCCTGGCCTTCGGCGCCGATCAGGATCTCGGCCAGTTGGCCATACGCCGCGCCCCAGGCTTCCAGCACCGCGTCGGTGGCGGTTTCTGCGCCCAGCACTTCGCGGATCGCCTTCAGCAGGCTGGCGCCCACCATCTGGTAGTGCTCCGGCTGGATCTGCAAGGCGACGTGCTTATTGACAATGGCGGCGGCCAGCGGGCCCAGTGCTTCCAGGCGTTCGATATTCTTGGCGTACATCAGGATGCCGTTGGCCAGGGCGCGCTGCTGCTCGCCGCTATGCTGGTGGGCCTGGTTGAAGAAGGGTTTCACCTGCGGGAAGTCGGTGAACAGGACTTGGTAGAAGTGGCGGGTCAGGGCCTCTCCGCCCTGCTCCAGGATAGGCACGGTGGCGGTGACGATGACGCGGTGTTCTGCAGACAGCATGGGGACGGCTCCTCAGGGGTTAAACATGCATTCATCATACATGTTTAATCCGGCCGCCGTCAATAAAGATATATCTGGAATACCTAATTAACTAGGCTTGCTTTTTCGGCATCTGCAGGAAGACCGGCTGGGTGCCGCCCTTGCCCCTCGGGCCGGGCAGGATATCGGCCAGCGTCATCCCGTCCAGGACGTGCAGGAAGGCGTCGGTGGCCTCGCCCAGCTTGCGTTTCAGGGCGCAGTCGCGCAGGAAGGCGCAGGTGCCGCCATCCGCGTCAAAGCACTCGGCGATGTGAAAATCCGATTCGCTGTCGCGCACCACGTCGCCGATATTGATGTCTTCCGGCTCACGGTTCAGGCGCAAGCCGCCATGCCGTCCGCGCACGGTTTCCACCAGGCCGCTAGCGCCCAGTTGGTGAATCACCTTGGTCAGGTGGTTTTTCGAGATGTCGTGCAGGTCGGCGATTTCCTGGATGGTGACCAGTTTGTCGCGGTTCATGCCCAGGTGCATCAGCGAACGCAGCGTGTAATCGGTAAAAGATGTCAGTCTCATGATCCAGGTCGCCTAAACAAGCATTTGGAATATTGCTTTACCCTAAGCGGTAATGTAGCATTCATTATACATCTTAAGAACATGAGGCCAGCCATGCGCAGCATCCATATTCCCACTGAACCTACATCGACCGATCAACCACATCCCCTGTTGCGGCTTGGGTTCCGCCCCTTCTACCTGCTGGCCGCGCTGTTGGCCGCCCTGTCCGTGCCGGTGTGGCTGGCCAGTTATAAAGGGCTGCTGCCAGCCCTGCCGACGGCCAATATGCTGTGGCATATGCACGAAATGGTGTTCGGCTTTGGCGGCGTGGTGATTGTCGGCTTCCTGTTTACGGCGGGCCGCAACTGGACCAACCTGCCAACGCCGGCCGGCGCGCAATTGGCGGCCCTGGCCGTGTTGTGGATCGCGGGGCGCGTGGCGATGCTGGCGGCGCCCAAACTGGGGGCCTTTGTGATCGACGGCGCCTTCTTGCCTTTGTGCGCGCTGGCCTTCGGGCGCGTGCTGGTGCAGGCGCAGAGCAAACGTAACTACCCTATCCTGGGCATCCTGGCGCTGCTGTCGCTGGCCAACCTGCTGTTCCATGCCGGCGCCAATGGCTGGATTCCGCTCTCGCCCCTGACCCCGGTGCATGGCGCGATCCTGATGATTACCGTGCTGGAGGCAGTGATCGGCGGCCGCGTGATCCCGATGTTCACCCGTAACGGCGCTCCTGGCAGCCAGCCGGTCAGCGTGGCCTGGCGTGAGAAGACCAGCATTGCCTTGCTGGCGGCAACGGCAGTAGCCTGGGTGGCCGGCCTGCCGGGCGTGGTGGTGGCGCTGGTGGCGTTCGCGGCGGCCGGCATCAATGCCTGGCGCCTGATTGGCTGGGCGCCGCACGCCACCTTGCGTGTGCCGCTGCTGTGGATCCTGCATATGGCATATGCTTGGGTTGTGGCTGGCCTGCTGTTGCTGGGCTTCGCGGCGCTGGGTATTGGGTCGGCCAGCAGCGCCTTCCACGCCTTGGCGGTGGGCGGCATGTCGGGCCTGATCCTGGGCATGATCACGCGCACCGCGCTGGGACATACTGGCCGCATGCTGCGCGCCGGCCGTGCCGAAAGCGCAATGTATCTGTTGCTGCAAGCTGGCGCACTGGCCCGTTTGTGTGCCAATATTATCCCCGCCGGGATGCGTGACTACCTGCTGCTGGCCTCCGCTGTGGCCTGGTCGTCTGCCTTCCTGCTCTACCTGTTCGTGTATGCCCCATATTTGTACCGTGCCCGCGTCGACGGGCGGGAAGGATAGCTGTGGATACCGTCACCATACTCCTGTCTTCTTTCATACTGTCAGTCACCGGCCTTCTGGTTTTTATCTGGTCGTTGCGGCATCGATTGTTTGACGCGAGTTCGGCGGCGGCCAATGTAATTTTCTCCCCCGGCGAGGTGGGACACGGCGAGGAGCCGGCCGCCACGCCGCAGCAACGCGCCGGGCTGGCGCAGCCGGTTGCCGGCGAGGACCGGCGCGACCCCGATGCCGCCGAACGGGCGGCGCTGGAACAGGAGCTGGCCGAGCGGGTCGAGGCGGACCGCTCCAGCGCCTTCGTCACCTTTGTTTTCCTGGCCTGTTCCGTGGTCTGGCTGCTGGTAGCGACGGCGGCGGGCCTGACCAGCTCCATCAAGCTGCACGAGCCGGACTGGCTGGTGCAGTATCCCTGGCTGACCTTCGGCCGCATCCGCACCATCCACCTGAATGCCGTGGCCTATGGCTGGGCGCCCATGGCGGCGCTGGGCATCGCCATCTGGCTGCTGCCACGACTCCTGAAGACCAACCTGGTGGGCGGGCGCTTCGCGATCTTCGGCGCCATGCTGTGGAATGCGGGTCTGATCGCGGGCCTGGGTTGCATTGCAGCGGGCATCAGCGATGGCATGGAATGGCTGGAGATTCCCTGGCAGGTGGATGTGCTGCTGGTGGCGGGCGGCGCGCTGGTGGGCCTGCCCTTGGTGTACACCCTGCAAAGCCGCAAGGTGCACCATCTCTATGTATCGATCTGGTATATGGGCGCGGCGCTGTTCTGGTTCCCCATCCTGTTCCTGATCGGGAACCTGCCGGCGGTGCACTTTGGCGTGCAGCAGGCGGCCATGAACTGGTGGTTCGGGCATAACGTACTGGGGCTGTTCTACACGCCGATGGCGGTGGCGTCGGTGTACTATTTCCTGCCCAAGATTATCGGGCGGCCGGTGCAGTCGTACAACCTGTCGCTGCTGGGCTTCTGGACCCTGGCCTTCTTCTACGGCCAGGTCGGCGGCCACCACCTGATCGGCGGGCCGGTGCCGGGCTGGCTGATCACGCTGTCCATTGTGCAAAGCGTGATGATGGTGATTCCGGTGATTTCATTTTCGATCAACCAGCATATGACCATGCGCGGCCACTTCGGCAAGCTGGTGCACTCCCCTACCCTACGCTTCATTGTCCTGGGCGGCATGATGTACACCCTGAGTTCGATCCAGGGGTCGATCGAGGCGCTGCGCAGTGTGAACACGGTGGCGCACTTCACGCACTTCACGGTGGCGCACGCGCATCTTGGGTTGTACGGCTTCTTCTCGATGGTGATGTTCGGGGCCATCTACTTTGTGATGCCGCGCGTGATGGCGTGGGAGTGGCCTTATCCGAAACTGATCGCCTGGCATTTCTGGTTGGTGGTGCTGGGCTTTTCGATTTACTTCGTGGGGCTGACCATCGGCGGTTGGCTGCAAGGGCTGGCGATGCTGGATGCGGCGCGGCCTTTCATGGATTCGGTGAACGTGACCATCCCTTGGCTGAAAAGCCGTTCGGTCGGCGGCGCCATCATGACCATCGGCCACCTGGTCTTCGCCTGGCACTTCACGGCGATGGCGCTGCGCCACGGTCCGCGCCGCGTGGGGGCGGCGCTGCTGCATACGCGGGACGGTTCGGCTGCGCCGTCCGGCAACCTGGCGGGGGCCTGATATGCAAGACGAACTCAAACTACTGGGCGGCGCCATGGTGACCCTGGCGCTGGCTACGTCGGCGCTGGTGGTGGTGCCGCATGTGCAACTGCGCAATGCGGAGCCGCCGGCGGCGCTCAAGCCTTATTCGGCGCAGCAGTTGCGCGGGCGGCAGGTGTATATCGAGAATGGCTGCGTGTATTGCCATTCGCAGCAACCGCGCGATAAGTCGCAGGCGCCGGACGACCAGCGCGGCTGGGGTCGGGCTTCGGTGGCGGCGGACTATTACTACGATACGCCGCACTTGCTGGGGACCATGCGCACTGGGCCGGACTTGTTCAATATCGGTGCGCGCCAGCCCAGTGCGGACTGGCACCTGGGGCATATGTTCCAGCCGCGCGTTTATGTGCCGGGGTCGATCATGCCGTCCTATCCTTACCTGTTCGATGTGAAGGATGCGGCGGAGCCGGGCGAGCGGGTGGTGAATCTTCCGCCTGGCTTTAAGCCGCCGGGCAAGGTGGTGGTGGCGAAGCCGGAGGTGCTGGACCTGGTGGCTTACCTGCAGGGGCTTGACCATACCTATCCGGTCTTGCCTGCGCCGAAGGCGAAAGGGGGACAGCATGTCGCCAAGTGATTTCGATGCGCAGCAGCGCGAGAATCCCGATCCAACCGAGAAGGATCGGCCTATCCCGTGGTTTGTGCTGGCGGTTGTCGGCTCGGCGCTGGCTTGGGCTATCGGCTATATCCTGACGGTGCGCGATGATGATCCGGCGCTGGGCGACCGGCGCACCATCGAGACTTTGCAGGCGAAAGCGGGTGGCGCGACTGGCGGTGCGGTGGATGGGGCGCAGGTCTATTCGGCGCAGTGCGTGGCCTGCCACCAGGCGACTGGCGCGGGCTTGCCGGGGGTGTTTCCGCCGCTGGCGGAGTCGGAGTGGGTGGTGGGCGATGAGAAGGTGGCGGCGGCCATCCTGCTGCATGGGGTGTCGGGCAAGCTGACTGTGAAAGGCACGGTTTATAACGGGCAAATGCCGGCCTTTGGGGAGAAGCTGGGCGATGCGGAGATTGCGGCGGTGCTGAGCTATATCCGGGGCAATTTCGGTAACAAGGCGGCCACGGTGGCGCCGGCTGCGGTGAAGGCGGTGCGGGATGCGGATGCTGGGCGCAAGGAGCCGTTCAATGGGGATGATGATCTCGCCAAACTCGCAAAGCCAGCCGGCTAGCGCGGGCGCGGGTCGTGGGGATTTGCGGCGCACGGCGTTGCTGGTTGCGGCCATGGCGGTGCTTGGCGTGGCGGCGCTGTGGCAGGCGACCATGGGGTTTCGCGTGGTGTCCACTGAGGAGGGGCGGCGCTTGGCGATTGCCGAGGCGCCCTTGGCGCTGGTGCCGGCGCGGCTTGTGCTGCCGGGCGTGGGCGGCTTGGCGCTGCGCGTGAATACTCTGCCGGCGGTGCTGGCTGGGGATGGGCGGGTGGCTGTCGTCACCTTTTTTTATGCCCGCTGTAATGCGGTGTGTTCGGTGCAGGGGTCGGAGCTGCAGCAGATGCAGCGTGAGATTTTGGCGCGGGGGTTGCAGGATCAGGTGCGGTTGCTGACCATTTCTTTTGATCCGCGCGATACGGGGGCGGATCTGGCGGCGTACTCGGCGCGCATGCGGGCGGAACCTTCGGTGTGGCAGTTCGCGACGGTGCCGGATGCGGGGCAGCGGCGGGCTTTGCTGGAGCAGGTTGGGATTATCGTTCTTCCGGCGGAGCTGGGGGAGTTTCAGCATAATGCGGCTTTCCATATCGTTGGGCGCGATGGGCGGATGTCGCGGGTGGTGGATTATGAGCAGCCGGAGGCGGCTCTGCACGCAGCACTGGAACTGGCGCAATTTGCGGCGAGCGGTCCACGGCTCGCGCGCGCTGCAGGCGTGCCGGTGTCGGGGCCGGAGCCGGAGCCGGGGCCGGCTGCGCGGGAGCATGCGCCATGAGGGGCCTTGCGGCTGCGGCGTTGCTGCTTGGCGGGGCGCTGCTGTTGCGCGGGCCGCTTGAGGCGTCGATGGCGCTGCATATGGCGGTGCAACTGCCGATGATCGTCATCGGCGGTGCGCTAGCGGGGGCCGGGCTGGCTGTGCCGGGGCGCATGCGACGCGAGCCGGCCGGGGCCGGGCTGGCTGTGCCGGGACGCTTGCGGCGCGGGCTGGCCGGGGCTGGGCTGGCTGTGCCAGGGCGGCTGCGGCGTGCGCTGGCGGGGGCCGGACTGGCTGTGCCTGAACGCTTGCGGCGCGGGCTGGCAGGGGATGGGCTGGCTGCGCCAGGGCGGCTGCGGCGTGCGCTGGCGGGGGCCGGGCTGGCCGTGCGGGGGCGCTTGCGGCGCGGGCTGGCTGGGGATGGGCTGGCTGTGCCGGGGCGGCTGCGGCGTGCGCTGGCGGGGGCCGGGCTAGCCGTGCGGGGGCGCTTGCGGCGCGGGCTGGCAGGGGCTGGGCTGGCTGCGCAGGTGTGCCTGCGGGGTGCGTTGGCGTGGGCTGGGTGCGCGCGGGCTGGTGGCGGGGGGCTGGGGCGCTGGGATGCGCATGGGCTGGCGGGGCTGACCTGGCTGCTGCTGGCAAGCGCGTATTGGATGGTGCCGCGTGCGCTGGAGCAGGCGCTGACGTTGCCGCTGGCAGAGCTGGGCAAGTTTGCCAGCCTGTTCCTGGCAGGCTTCCTGTTGCCGGCCGCGCTGGCGCGGGCGGCGGCGGCGGTCCAGCTTTTCTTCCTTGGGAACTTCTGCGCCATGATGGCGATTGCGGGCATGCTGTACCAGGACATGCCGCAGCGCCTGTGCAACGCTTACACGCTGGACGACCAGGTGATCACGGGCGTCGGCCTGGTGGTGGCGTCGATCGGCATCGCGGCGGCGTGGTGCATCTGGCAGCTACCCGCGCTGGGTGCCTACACGGGCGAGGAAAGCCGCAACGCCAGGTAGTCGTCCAGCCCGCGACAGGCGTGGTCGAAGCATGCTGCGGCGGCCAGGGCGGATGGCAGGTCGGAGCGCCGCCAGGCCGCTTCCAGAAGACCGGCGGCGCGCGCCAGGCGGGCGGCGCCGATTGCCTGGGCAGCGGCGCGCACGGCATGGGCAATACGTCCGATGGCCGCCAGGTCGCGCCGGGCGAACGCGCCTTGCAAAGCGCGGCGGTCGGCGGCGTTGGAGGCGGCGAAATCGTGCAGCAGGCTCTCGGCCACCGGCAAGCTGCCGCCAGCCAGCGCATTCAGGCGCGCCGGGTCGAGCGTGGCCTCGCTGGCTGCGGGCAGGGGCAGCCACTGCGCCATCAGCCGTGCCAGCGCCGCCATGGTGGCCGGCTGTGGCAGGTGGTCGTCGATACCGGCTTCGTAGCAGGCTTCCAGGTCGCGCAGGAAGGCGTGCGGCCAGCTGGCAACGATCGTCACGTTGCCGCTCTCGCCAGTGCGGATGGCGCGCGCCAGGGCGTAGGCGTCCATATCGTTCAACTGGCTGTCGGTGATCACCATCCCTGCCCCGCCGCTGCGCCACAGCGCCAGCGCCTGTGCGCCGTCGGCTGCCTGCAACGGGGCGTAACCGAGCGAGCGCAGGCGGCGCAACATCAAGTCTCGGCTGGCGGGATTGGGATCGACCACCAGCACGGCGCGCGCGGCGGCAGTTACGTAGCCCTGCGCTTCGACCGCTTCCATCATCGGATTTTTAAACATATATCCTCAATGCATCTTTTGTTGAATTATGCCATAATATGCAAATCAAATACATGTTTAAGGAGAGAACCATGAAAGTGCAGCGCTTCGAACACGACCACCACGAAATCCTGGAAGGCATCCACCAACTGCGCAAGCTGGTCGCCACCGGTGTTGAGCACAACGCCGCCGCCATTACCCAACTGCTGCGCACCATGAGCGCCTCCATCAAGCTGCACCTGGCGGTGGAAGACCGCGTGGTCTACCCCGCTTTCGCCAATTCGGGCAAGGCCGACCTGGCGGCGCTGGGCCGCTTCTACCAGCAGGAAATGGGCGACCTGGCGCAGAAATACATGGCCTTCGCCACGCGCTGGAACCTGCCGAACCGGCTGCAGGCCGATCCGTCTGGCTTCCGCGAAGAGGCGAACAATGTGTTCAAGGCCCTCTTCCTGCGCACCAAGCGCGAAGAAAGCGAGTTGTATCCCGCCTTCTCCCGGCTCTGATTACTTGCGCGCCAGCGGGTTCGGGGTCGGCTCGGCGACCTTGTGCAGCACGTTGCGGTCCATGTGGTGGAAAGGCTCGTCTTCCTTGCCGCGCAGGAGCATGACGGTGTCTTCCTCGTAGCCCCAGGTGCCGTCGTCGTTGATGGTGACTTTGATGCGGTATTCGGTAGTGCGGAAGCCGAACTCCAGGAAGGGGTTGGAGCAGATGCCATAGGTATCCTGCTCGCGGCGCGCCACCAGTTCGAATTCCTTCGCGTCCGGCGCCGCAATGCCGGACGCCATCGCGATTTGGCCGCGCGGGATGGCCAGGGTCTGGATCACCGTGTTGGTGCCCGGCTCCCAAAGCCAGTAGCCGACCTGCTCGTGGTAGGTTTTGACGTTATCAGGCTTGTTGACGATCAGGACGTAGCGCAGGCCGTAGAACAGCTGCGGGCCATTGGTGACCGGGTCGATCGGCTGCAGCTCGATACGTTCGACATAGGCTTGCTTGCGCGGGCCGTCGGCCTTGGGTTTGATATCCAGGCCGCGCTGGCCCTCCCAAATGCCGGCCATGGCGCGCAGCGGGCCAAGGTTGGCCAGGGTGTCCATGTCGACGTTGGAAGGTTCGGTGTAGATGTCGTTGCTGTATTCGCTCATGGCATGCTTGCTCTGTGATCAGGGAGCAAACATTGTAACCTCGTCCGACACTTCTTCGCCGAGCAGCATCGCGGTGATGCGCTGCGGCGGCACCGGGCGGCTATACAGGAAGCCCTGCACCTCGTCGCAGCCATGCTGCTGCAGGAAGCTGCGCTGCTGCTCCGTCTCCACGCCCTCGGCGATCACGCGCATGTCCAACTGGTGCGACAGCGAGATGATGGCGCAGGTAATGGCCTGGTCGTCGGCGCTGCCGGCCAGGTCGCGCACGAAGGACTGGTCGATCTTCAGGCGGCTGATCGGGAAGGATTTGAGCGCCGTCAGGCTGGAATAGCCGGTGCCGAAATCATCAATCGCCAGCGCAATGCCCATCGTTTCCAGCTGGCGCATCTTGGCCACCGACTGCGCCGTGTCGCGCATGATCATGCTTTCGGTCAGCTCCAGCTCCAGCCATTGCGGGCACAAGCCGCTCCAGGCCAGCGCTTCCGCCACCCGCTCCACCAGGCGCGGATCGTCGAACTGGCGCGCCGACACATTCACCGACACCACCAGCGGCGGCAAACCGGCGTCCTGCCAGGCGCGCGCCTGGCGGCAAGCCTCGCGCAGCGCCCACTCGCCGAGCGGGATGATCAGGCCATTTTCTTCCGCCAGCGGGATGAACTGGGCCGGCGCGATGTTGCCGCGCTGCGGATGCTGCCAGCGCAGCAATGCCTCCACGCCGAACATGCGGCCCGATTCCAGGTTGATCTTGGGCTGGTAGGCCAGCGAGAACTGGTTCCCTTCCAACGCCTTGCGCAGGCCGTCGGTCAGCGCCAGCTTTTCTTCCAGGCCGGCGTTCATCTCGTGGGTATAGAACTGGCAGTTGTTCTTGCCGCTGTCCTTGGCTCGGTACATGGCGGCGTCGGCGTGCATCATCAGGGTGTCGGCATCGCGGCCGTCGCGCGGGTAGACCGCCACGCCGATCGAGCAGCTTACCTGCACCTTCTGCCCTTCCAGCACGATCGGCTCGATCACCGACTCCAGGATTTTGTTCAGCAGCGGCAGCAGCACTTGCGGGTCGTTGTCCAGGTGCGGCAGCACCAGCACGAATTCATCGCCGCCGAAACGGCCCACGGTATCTTCGCGCCGCACGCAGCCCACCATGCGGCTCGCCACTTCCTTCAGCAAGTCGTCGCCGGCATTGTGGCCCAGGGTATCGTTGACCAGCTTGAAGCTGTCCAGGTCGATGAAGGCCACCAGCACCGATTCCTGGTTGCGCTCAGCGTGGGCGATCGAATGCTGCAGGCGGTCGCAGATCAGGCTGCGATTCGGCAGGCCGGTCAGGGCATCGTGGTGCGCCATATGGTAAATGCGTTCCTCGGCGCGTTTGCGCTCGCTGATATCGCGCACGATCGCCACCACGCCGCCCTCCACGCCCACCACCTGCCAGTGCAGCCATTCGGCGCGCAGCTGCGGCGTCGCGTTCTCGCCCTCTTCCTGGTGCACGCCGCCGTTCTCGGTGACATGGGCCAGGCGTTCAAACATGCCGTTGTGGCGCGCGGCCGGCAGCCAGCCGCACAGGGTCTGCGCACGCAGCGCGCTGCGGCTCATGCCGGTCAGTTGTTCGGCGCGTGAATTGACGGCGGCGAACTTGAAGTCCACCAGCGCGCCCTCTTTGTTGCGCACGGCGCGCAGCACGAAGAAGGCGTCCATATTCGATTCCGAGGCGGCGGCATAGGTTTCCTGCGCGCGGCGGATGCGGCGACGCGCCTTGGCGCCCTGCAGCACGCAGGCCCAGGCCATGCCCGCCAGCAGGATCAGCACCGCGCTCGCGACGCCTGCTTCCCACAGCAACTGGCGGCGCTGCGCCACGAAGGCGGCCATCTGCTCCGCTTCGGCCACGCCGACCACGGCGCTCAGGTGCAGGCCGGCCAACTGGCGCACGGCGATATAGCGCTTGACGCCATCCCAGCTGCCCGCCACGGGCACGCCGGGCTTGCCCAGCAAAGCAGGGATATCGACGCGCTGGCCAAAGGACTGGCGGTCGCCCACGCGCATGGCGCGCACCACGCCGTCGTCGCCCACCAGGCCCAGCATGCCGTGCTCGCCCAGGCGGCTGCGTTCATAGCCGCTGGTGAAGTAAGCCGGGTCCACCTCCACGATGGCGACGCCGGTGAATTCACCGCGTGCGTCTTCCAGGCGGCGCGTGAAATGCAGGTGCCAATCCTGGTTGGCCGCGTCGCGCATGACTTGCGCGATATAGGTGTAATTGCTGCGTTGCTGCTGGTGGAAGCGGAAGTAGTCTTCGCGCGCCACGTTCAGCGGCGGCGCAGCAGGGTTGCTGGCCACGGTGTCGCCTTCGGCATCGACGATGCTCACCACGAACACCAGGCCGGAAGGCAGCAGGCCGTGTGCCTGCAAGTCCGGCAAGGCGCCGCGTGCGCCCTGGCGTTCGGCGCTGTATTTCAGCACTTTCAGGGTCTGCTCGATGCCGTTGATGCTGCGCGCCACCTGCGCCTCATAGGTGGCAATCAGCTCGCTGGACGATTCGGCCGCCAGCTCGCGCGCGGCAACTTCCTCGCTGTCGATGAAATGCAGGGTGGCGGCCCAGACCACCGCCAGCAACACGACGGTAAACACGGGGAGCGAGACTTGCGTCTCAAGGCACATGCGAAGCCAGCGTTTCATATTAATGCACCACCAGTACGGGACGGACGCTGGCATCGAGCGCGCTGCGTTCGATGTAGCCAATCAGGGTCGGGTTGTCGGCCACCAGCTTGCGCACCGCCTGGCTATTCTGCAGTTCGCGCGGCGGCTGGCCACGGCCGGTGAAGATCTTCTTGGTCCAATAAGCCTTCATCAGCGCCGGGGTGCGGTTCGCCACCTTGAGGTAGAACTCGTCGCGCAGCGGCGCGCCAATCGGCAGGTCGAGCGCCACCGCTTCGCCGCCATCGGGGAAGCGGCGCGTCTCGGCCAGGAAGATGTCGGCCACCTGCTCGGCGCGCAGGGCGGTCACCGGACTGCGCGCCGAGACGATCACCACCAGTTCAGCCGCAGCAACCGTACCGGCGGCTAGCGCCAGCAGGAGGCAGCAAAGGAGTTTCCTGATCATGCAATGTCCCCGATCAGAAAACGAAATCCAGCGCGGCGCTGACCACGCCGAAGCTGCGGCCGTACTGGTAGCCCGGCTGCAGGTTGGTCAGCGTGCCGCTGGTGCCCTTGCGCGGGCGCACATGGTCGAACTGGAGTTTGAGGGCGGTATTGCGGCCTGCGTCCCAGCGCACGCCGGCGCTGATCGTATCCTGCACCGAGATCATGCTAAGCCAGGCGTTCAGCTCCGTGTTCAGGCGCTGGCCGACGGCGGCGTAAGGCGGCGGCAAGGCCGACAGGTCCAGTCCATCGACATGGGTCGGCGAATTGGCCACCACCTTGCTGAAGGTGGCGTATGGCGTAACACTGGCAAAACGGTAACCGGCGCTGACATAGCCCGAGCTCTTGTCGCCCAGCAGCGAGCGGGCATTGATGCGGCCCGCCTCGCCCATGATGAACCACTGGCCCGGGTCGTACGAGGCGCCGATGCTCAGCACCGAGGCGCGCTTGCCATCCGGCTCATAGCGGCGCGCCAGGGTCTCGCCCTGGGCGCCGAACTGGCGCAGGGCGGTGAACAGCGGCTCGCCCAGTTTCGTCTCCAGATCGGCTTTCAGGGCCGCCGCGCGCACCGTGATGGCGCCCATGGTGCTGGTGTTGGAAATGCCGGTCAGTGCCCGCGCGTCGGCACGCAGGGTTTCGGACAGGCGCACGCGGGTGCCGCCATACAACACTTGGGTGGTGTGCTTCCACTCGCCCATGGTCCAGCGGTAGCTGGCGTCGATGCCATCGCTATTGCTGATCGGCAGCGCGCCATACAATTCGCTCGGCGCGCGCACGGCGGTCAGCGCGTAGCTGGCTTTACGGTAGTCGCCCGACAGGAAGAGTGGCAAGGCGATGCGGCCGAAGCGCAGGCTCAGTTCCGGCGACACCTGGTATTGCACATTTGCCCACTCCACCACCGGACGCCAGGAATTAGTCACATTGCGCTCGGCCACCACCTGCAGCACGGCCGACCAGCGGTCGCCGTTGTAGGCCAGTTGGGTGCCCAGGCGGCTGTCCACGCCATAGCTCCATTCGCGCGTGGCACCCGCCTGGCCCGGGTTGAGCGGGTTGGCGGAAAAGTCCGCCTGCTTTTCAGTGGAATGCACGGCGCTCAAGGTGCCAAAGCCGCCAAACGTCCAGTCGCTGCCGTCCTGGTGGCCGGCGTGGGCCGGCGCAAGAACAAGCAATTGCGCGGTGCACGCGGCAACGGCGGTCAGTACAGGCGTCAGGTGCTGCTTTGGCATAATGGCACTCATGGCAAGAAACGTCGGCAATATTTGGGCAACGCTTGCCGTTTTGGCATGCGTACACTAGGCGAATAGGGGTGAAAAAAGGCTGGGCGGTCGAAACACGCCAATTGAATTCTCACACTTTATAACAGCCTTTTGTATCTGTCGAGAAATTTCCCTAGAGTACTGTTTCTATCCGTTAAGTAATCGCCAACGCTAGCAAAATGTAAAGGAATCAAAGACATGCAGCAAGTTTCATGCGGCACATTGGTCGTGAATTCGGCGCGCCAGCTGCTGCTCTGCCATGTAACCGGGACGGCCAGTTGGGACATACCGAAAGGCTTGCTCGATGCGGGCGAAACGCCGCTGCAGGCAGCCCGGCGCGAACTGTTCGAAGAGGCGGGATTGGACTTTGACGCCAGCCGATTTGAGGATTTGGGGGAGTTCAGCTACCGGCCCGACAAGCGCCTGCACCTGTTCAAGGTGGAGAGCGGCGACCAGTTGCGCAGCCTGGAGCACCTGCGCTGCACCAGCTTTTTCCCGCACGAGCGCACCGGCGAGCCGACGCCGGAAGCCGACGGCTTCCGCTGGGCCGCGCGCGATGAACTGAGCACCCTGTGCTGGCCGCGCATGGCGGCGCGGCTGCTGGCGATGGAGTGGTGATCAGGCGCCGCCCGACACGCGCAGGGTGGTGCCGGTGACATAGCGTGCCGCCGGCGACAGCAGCCAGACCGCCGCCTCCGCGATTTCCTCCGGAACGCCCACGCGCAGCATGGGGATGCGCGCCGCCACCCGCGCCGGCCGCCCGGCGTCGCCGGAACTGGCGTGGATATCGGTCTGGGTGGTGCCCGGCGCCACGCCACAGACGCGGATGCCCTCCGCCGCCACTTCCTTACCCAAGCCCATGGTGAAGGTATCGACCGCCGCCTTGCTGGCCGCGTAACCCACATACTCGTTCGGACTGCCCGCCGTGGCGGCGGTGGAGCTGATATTCACAATCACCCCGCCCTGCCCATGCGCGCGGAAGGCGGCCAGCGCCAGCCGGCTGCACTGCATCAGCCCCAGCACATTGGTGCGGAACACGCGCTCCAGGGTCGCCGGGTCCGCTGCGCTGAAGCTGCCCAGGCCGCCGGTGATGCCGGCATTGTTCACCAGGCCGGAGACTGGCCCCAGCTCGCGCTGCACGGTGGCGAACAGGCGCTCGATATCTTCATCGCGCGCCACGTCGGCCTGCACCGCCAGCGCGCGCCCGCCCACCGCCTCGATCTGCGCCACCACGCCCGCCGCAGCGGCGGCGTCGCGCTGATAGTTCACGGCCACCACCCAGCCATCGGCTGCCGCCTGGCGGGCAATTGCGGCGCCAATGCCTCGGCTGGCGCCCGTCACGATCAGTACTTTTTCCATACGCCGTATTGTATTTGATCTGGATCATGGAATCCGCTGGGCAGCGGGGCCAGACTGGTGGGATAGCCAAGGAGGTCACCATGCAACGCCTGGAATGGAGTCCGCTGCTGGAAACCGGGGTCGCCGAAATGGATGCTTCGCACCGCGCCTTGCTGCAAGCCATCCACGCCACCATCGACGCCGACGATACATCGCTTCCCTTGCGCATCGCCGAACTGCTGGCCGCCCTGGCCGCCGATTTCGTCGAGGAAGAGGCAATGATGGACCACCTGCACTACCCCGCCGACCATGAGCACCGCGCCGCCCACCGGCGCGTGCTGGCCGCACTGCAGCACGCCCTGCCCGTGGCGCAGGTTGACGCCGAGGCCGCGCGCACCCTGCTGGAACGGCTGCCGCGCTGGTTCCTGGGCCACTTGAGCGCCATGGATTTGCCGCTGGCGGTGGCGGTGGAACGCGCCGCCCATCCCTATGCGGCGCCACCCGGGGCCCAATTGCGGGTGGAGTTGGCGCGGCTGCTGCAGGAGCAATCCATCTAGTTTAACGATACACTACATACAAATATATAGGCTTCCGGGATGGCTTGGCGCGACATAAGATGCCTCCATCAACCACACATTCCCGAAGGAGCCACACCATGAACCAACTGACCAACACCGGCGCCAACACCACCGCCCTGCCACTGACCGGCCGTATACTGATGGCCGCCATCTTCATCATGAGCGGTATCGGCAAGATCGCCGCCCCGGCGGCCACCATCGGCTATATCAGCGCGATGGGCCTGCCCTTCCCCGAGCTGGGGCTGGCCGGCGCCATCGGTATCGAAGTGATTGGCGGCTTGCTGCTGGTACTCGGCCTGTATACCCGCCCGGTGGCGCTGGCCCTGGCCGCGTTCTCAATCGTGACCGGCCTACTGTTCCACAGCGCGATCGCAGACCAGAACCAGATGATCCACCTGATGAAGAACCTGGCCATGGCCGGCGGCCTGCTGCAAGTTGCCGCCTTCGGCGCCGGCAGCCTGAGCCTGGACGCCCGTCGCGCTCCGGCCACACTGCGTACCGCTTAAGCGGTTGCTGAAAACCGGCGGGACACTTAGACTGCGACACCAAAAAGGAGAAATAGTCTGATGTTCCGCCATATCCTCATTCCCAGCGACGGTTCCGCCGCTTCGCAACTGGCCGTCAACGCCGCCTTGCGCATGGCGCGCGAGAGCGGCGCCCGCGTTACCGCCATCCACGTGCTGCCGGAAGAGCCAGCCCTGGTGTCCCGGGCCGCCGCCCACCCGGTGGAAGATGAAATCCTGGCCGAAATCGCGCGCCAGGCCGGCACCCTGCACGTCAACTGCACCACCCTGCAAGTGCATGCCGAACAGCCGCATGCCGCTATCGTCGCCACCGCCCTGCAGCGCGGCTGCGACCTGATCGCCATGGCATCGCGCGGACGCAGCGGCTTGGCCAGCCTGATGTTGGGCAGCCAGACGCAAAAAGTACTCACGCACAGCAAAATTCCGGTTCTGGTTTTCCGCGAAGGCTAAACCTTAGCGCTGCCACTGGCGCAGGCGCGCCGCGATGTCGTCGTAGATAGGCACGGCCGCCATGGCCAGCAGCAGCCCGGCCAGCGGCAAGGTCGCACCAAAGCCGATCGCTTTGAAGCCGAAGGCCCCCGCCAGCGCCCCAATAAAGAAGGACGACACCAGCGCCGCCAGGATGCGCACGCGCTTCCAGTCCGCCGCCACCAGCGGCACGGCCTGGCTGTCGCGGTTCCAGTAGCACGCCTTGCCCGCCTCGATCCCCAGGTCGGTGATGATGCCGGTCATATGGGTGGTGCGGATTTCGGCGTTGGAGAGTTTGGTGATGACGGCATTCTGCAAGCCCATCATGAAGCATAGCAGCGTGACCGTGGCCGGCAGCACCAGCACGTCGATCGCCTGCAAGCGCGCGCCCAGCATGCCAAAGACCAGCAGCAGCACCGCCTCCAGCAAGAGCGGCAAGGCGAACTCGCTATGCAAGCGGCGACGGCGGGCAAAATTGACCATGATGGCGCAACAGGCAGCGCCGGCCAGGAAGGCCAGCAAAGCGCCGGCGCAGTCAATGGCGGCCTCGAAGGCGCCCAGCGCCAGATCGTCGGCGGCAGCCGACAGGATGCCGGTCATATGGGAGGTGTACTGCCGGACGGCCAGGAAGCCGCCGGCGTTGGCCGCCCCCGCCACGAAAGCGAGGGCGATGCCGAGGTGGCGATTAGCATGTGCTGCGCGCTGGCGCCCGGTCAGGCGCCTGGCATAGTTGATCGGCATTGGTCCCCGGCATGGTCATGGCTTACAGGTAGGCGCTGACGTCCGGACGGGTGGCCAGTGCTTGCTGCACCACCTGTACGATGAATTCGCGTTCCGCGCCGCGCAGTGGCTGGCGTGGGCGGCGAACGTTTTCGTTACCGACGCCGACCAGTGCTTCCACCAGTTTCAGATTTTGCACCAGCTTGGTCGAAACGTCGAGGTGCAGCAGCGGCATGAACCACTGGTACAGTTTCAGCGCTTCGGCGTAGCGGCCGGCTTTCATCAGTTTGTACAGGGCCACGGTCTCTTTCGGGAAGGCCACCACCAGGCCGGCCAGCAGTCCGTCCGCGCCAACCGCCAGACCTTCGAAGGACAGGTCGTCCACGCCCATGAAGATGGCGTAGCGGTCGCCCACTGCATTACGCAGGTCGGTCACGCGGCGGATGTTGTCGGTCGATTCCTTGATCGATTCCAGCTCTTCGCAATCGGCCAGTTCTTTGAAGTCGGCCGGGGTCAGGTCGACCTTGTAGGTCACCGGGTTGTTGTACACCATGATCGGCAGCTTGGCGGCTTTGGCGATGGTGCGCAGGTTGGCTTTGGCTTCAAAAGCGTCGGCAGCGTACAGCACGGAAGGCATGACCATGAAGCCGTCCACGCCCAGGTCGCGCGCTTCCTGCACATAGCGCTCGGCGTTGACGGTGCGGGTTTCGCTCACGTTGGCCAGCACCGGCACGCGGCCGTTGGCCACTTTGACGGCGGTCTTGGCGACGGCCAGCTTCTCGTCAAACGACAGGGTGCTGGCTTCGCCCAGCGAACCGCAGGTCACCAGGCCGTGGCAGCCGCTGTCGATCATGAAGGAGAAGTGCTTCTCCATCTCTGCGTGGTCCAGCTCCTCGTTGGCGTGGAATTTGGTGGTTACTGCTGGGAATACGCCTTCCCATTTGATTGCTGCCATTTCAAGTCTCCTTGTGAGGTTCGAGGGTGATAATGCTACCGGCACGGGCCGGCGAGATCGGAGTACGCACGGCGTCCGGACGCCATCCATACAGGAAATCGGTTGCGTTGCCGCAGATGCGGCCCTGGCAAGGGCCCATGCCGCAGCGGGTGTGCAGCTTGGCGCTGCGCCAGCTTGCCTGTCCGCGCAGTTCGTCATGGCAGACGTCTTCGCAGCGGCAAACAATGGTGTCGGGTTGGGGCAGCGCGCGCAGTTCGGCGCGCGGCGCGAAGGCTTGCGCCAGGCGGGCCGCGAAGCCGCGCCATTTATCGCGCTCGGCAAAATAGGCTTGTGCGGCGCTGGACTGGCCGGCGGCGGCCAGGCCGGCGATGTGGCCTTCCACCAGCGCCAGGTCAACGCCGCCCACGCCAGTGCCCTCGCCGGCGCACAGCACGTTGGCCACGCTGGTGTGCTGCCACGGGTCGGTCTTCACCGCGCCGCCTTCGATGGCGCAGCCGAGGGCGCGCGCCAGTTCGGTATTGGGCAGCAGGCCGTAGCCGCAGGCCAGGTAGTCGCAGGCGATATCCACGCTGCGGCCCTTGTGCTGCACCAGCACGGCGCCCAGCTTTTCGTCGCCGCAGGCGGCACTTACATAGCTGTCTTTGTAATACGGTATGCCGCGCAGGCTGGCGCCCAGCTTCAGCGCCTGCAACGCTTTGGTCGGCGTCAGCGCCAAGCCGGCGGCGAAGCGCGCCAACGCCGGCAGGCCCGCCTGCTCGATGATGGCGGCAACAGTGGCGCCGCGTTCCTTCAGTGTGGCCGCCACGGCCAGCAGCAGCGGACCGCTACCGGCGACCACCACGCGCTTGCCCTGCACCGGGTAACCGCCTTTCGCCAGCGCCTGCAGCCCGCCGGCACCGGTCACGCCGGGCAGCGTCCAGCCGGGGAACGGCAGCAGCAGTTCACGCGCGCCGGTCGCCAGGATCAGGCGGTTGTAGCGGATGGTGTGCGCCTGCCCGGCGTCCTGCAGCAGCAGCTCGCCGGGCTGGGTTTGCATCAGCACGCGGGTCGCGGGAAGGAAGGTGACGTTGTCCGCCGCCTGCAAGGCCTGCCACAGCGCACGCGCTCGTTGGTCTGGCTGCTTCGCCGGTCCGCCGCGCCAGATCTGGCCGCCGGCCAGCGGGTTGTCGTCGATGATGGCGATGCCACCCCGCGCCGCGCCCGACCGCTTGGCCGAATCCGCGCTCGCGCCTGCTTCTGCGCCTGCTTCTACGCCTGTTACGCCTGTTTCTGCGCCTGCTGCGCCGTCGCCTACGCCCGCGCCGGAGCCGCCCCTCGCGCCCGGCCCGCCCAGCGCAGTAGCCGCAGCGTGGGCTGCCGCCAGGCCGGCCGGCCCCGCGCCGACCACAACGATGTCAAAGAATTTAGTCATGCTGCCGCCCCCGTCTGCACATCCATGCCCTGCGCGCACAGCGTCTGGCAAGACAGTACATGGGCGCGGCTATCGACGGTAACGCGGCACTCCTGGCACACCCCCATGCCGCACAAGGGCGCCCGCAACTGTCCGCCCACCGAACGGCGCGTGACGCCGCCCGCATTGCGCGCATCCGCAGCGATAGCAATGGCGGCAGCCAGCGTGCTGCCCGCAGCGACGGCCGTGCTGCGCCCATCAATGGTCAAAGTAATCAAATCAGCCATAAGCCCTCCCCTGCGCGCCGAACCGCCCTGGCAGGTAAGGACGCGCATCAATGCCCGCCTCCCCGCCCGCCATCTGCGCGGCCAGCAACTGCGCCGTCGCCAGCGAGGTGGTAATACCCAAGCCCTCATGCCCCGTCGCCAGCCACACGTTGCGGCGCGAATGGTCAGGCCCGATCAGCGGCAAGCTATCCGGCGTGGCCGCCCGCAAGCCCGTCCAGCAGCGCAGCACATTCAGCCCCGCCAACGCCGGCGTATATTCCGCCGCGCGGCGCAGCATGCGCGCCATCATGCCCGGCTCCGCCGTCAAATCCGTCGTATCGAACTGGCGCGAAGAGCCGATCAGCACCTGCCCTGTGGGGCGCGGCTGCAGGTTGAACGCCACCGAATCGCCATCCGACGCATGCGCGCTTTTGATATAGCCCAGCTCCACCAGCTGGTGGCGGATAAAACCGGGATAGCGGTCGGTAATCATGACGTGGCCCTTCTTTGGCCGCAGCGGCAAGTCCGGCGCCAGCGCCAGGCAACGCGTACCCGCCGCCAGCACGATCCGGCCAGCCGACAAACGCGAACCATCGGCCAGGCGCACCGCACCATCCTCCAGCGCCACCACATTCCCCTCGACCAGGGTGGCACCGCGCGCCACCGCCCGCGCCAGCAAAATGCGCGCACTCTTGGGCGGATACACCAAGCCATCGCCCTGCACCAGCAAGCCACCCGCCAGGCCTGGCCGCAACTGCGGCTCCAGGCGGTATAAATCCTGCGCGCCAATCACGTCGCATTCCAGCCCGTGGGCCGACATGGTGGCCGCCTTGGCGCGTGCCGCTTCCAGCTCCTCATCATCCGCCGCCACCCAGATGGTGCCGCAACGGCTGTACTCATGGCGCTGCGGCTGGCCATCGACCAGCTCGCGCCACAGTTGCAGGGAATACGAACTCAAAGCCAGTTCGGCCGCGTTGTCATCCATCGCCACCAGGTGGCCCATGCCGGCCGCCGTTGCACCGCTGCCGACCGCGTCGCGTTCGACCACGGTCACACGCAGACCGCGCGCCGACAGGGCATCGGCGCAAGCAGCGCCGATAATCCCGGCGCCGACGATCAGCACGTCCGGCGTCATGATCAACGAATGCCCCAAACGAATGGATCGGAAGGATCAAGCACCAGCGTCGCCGTAGCATTGACCCAGGCCTTGCCGCGAATGGAAGGCAGCACACGCTCGCCATCGCGGCGATAAGAGCCTTCGAACACGCTGCCGACGATGCTCTCCTGGCGCCACACCTCGCCCTCGGCCAGCTTGCCATCCGCAGCCAGGCAAGCCAGCTTGGCGCTGGTACCGGTACCGCAAGGTGAGCGGTCATACGCATTGCCCGGGCACAGCACGAAGTTCTGGCTATCCGCGCCGCTGCGCGAGTCCGCAAACAGTTCGATATGGTCGATCAGCGCACCGTTATCACCGGTAATGCCCTGCGCCTCCAGCGCATCCTTGATCGCCGTGGTGTAGTTGGACAGCTCTCGCACATTGCCCAGCTCCAGCTGACGGCCATGATCCGACACCAGGAAGAACCAGTTGCCGCCATACGCGATATCGCCCCGCACCACCCCGTAGCCCGGCACATCCACCGGCACGGCAGCCGCCTTGCGCCAGGACGGCACATTGTTCACGGTCACGCTGCCGTCTTTATGCAGCTGCGCCTGCACCACGCCAACCGGCGT
Source organism: Massilia sp. SR12 (assembly GCA_046523935.1). Classification (GTDB taxonomy): domain Bacteria; phylum Pseudomonadota; class Gammaproteobacteria; order Burkholderiales; family Burkholderiaceae_D; genus Rugamonas. The sequence continues at coordinate 1,675,927 of CP159586.1, forward strand.
ATCGATACGATGCACGCCAGCGCTGATGCGGCCCATATAAGCCAGCGACGCCACCAGGCCGATGGTGCCGTGACCACACATGCCAAGGTAGCCGACATTATTGAAGAAGATGACGCCTGCGGCACAATCCGGCGCATGCGGTTCGCACAGCAGCGCGCCTACCAGGACGTCCGAACCGCGTGGCTCACACACCACGCCCGAACGGAAACCGTCGTGCTCATCACGGAAGCGCGCCAGGCGCTCATTCAGTGGGCCGCGCCCCAGGTCGGGGCCGCCGTCAATCACCAGTCGGGTGGGTTCGCCGCCGGTGTGGGAATCGATAATGGCTATGGTTTTCATGCTTGCCATCTTAGGCTTTTCGCCGCCCGCCGTCTTGCATCGCCGCCCCGATTATGGTGACGAAATCTGCACAATCGTGTAAAAATGAACTAATTCATAGGGAGGACGGCATGGCAGCACATCAGGTACACGGTTCCGCGCGCAGCGACATGGGCGCAAAGATCGGAGATGTCTTCTTCGCCGAGCCCCTGTTTGACGCCCTGCCCGACGTCGTGTTCTTCCTCAAAGATCGGCAGGGCCGCTATGTGGTCGTCAACCAGACCCTGGCCCGCCGCTGTGGCATGAAGGACAAGGCCGGCCTGCTCGGAAAAACCGCCAACGAAGTCTTCGCCGCCCCGCTTGGCCAGCGCTTCCAGGCCCAGGACCAGGCCGTGCTGGACGACGGCATCCTGATCGAAGACCAACTGGAACTTCACCTCTACCCCAACCGCGATCCCGGCTGGTGCCTGACGCAAAAGCGCCCCCTGCGCGACGCCAAAGGCGCCATCGTCGGCCTGGCCGGCGTCTCGCGCGACCTGGCCATGGCCGACCACAAGAACCCGGCCTATCACAAGGTGGCCGACGCCGTGCGCCTGATCCACGAGAAGTACAGCGAGCCGCTAACCCTGCCGCAGCTCGCGCGCACCGCCCACATGTCGGTGGCCCAGATCGAACGCTACTTCGATCGCATCTTCCACCTCACGCCGCGCCAGATGATCATCAAGACCCGGCTGGAAGCGGCTTCGCGCCTACTGGCCGGCAGCGCCAGTGTCGCCGACATCGCCCTAGCCTGCGGCTACGCCGACCACAGCGCCTTCACCCGCCAGTTCCGCGCCACTGTCGGCGTGACACCCAGCGAGTATCGCCAGCTACAGCGGGGCGGCTAAGAGTTTAAGCGGCCCCACTGCGCAAATTGCAAACCTCATCTATGGCATCCATCCACTCGTCCCACATTGCTGGATCCAACGGTTTCCCATCTTCTAATACAGCCATACTGCCGAGCAGCGCACCCACCTCGCCGGAATTGGACAACTCATAGTACTTTTCCAGGAACTTGAACATTGCCAGATAGGCCTGCTGGGGATCCAATGAACTAGTCATTTCTTCTCCTTCTGGCGCGAAAAATCATTTGCACCGCCATTTACAATAACACCTTCCCGTACCACGACCCACACTTCTCGCCCATCTGTGAGTGCCTTTGCAAAACGCCTGTTTCCATGTGAGTCCGCCCCGACATAACATCGCGAATCATTTGCGACGTTCTCGAGTAAAGCGCGCTTTGCAATAGTGTCCGGCAAATGACCTTTGGCAGCACGGAATATGTGTTCGATTCGCTTTTCATCGATTCGCGAAATCATTTGCCCCCCTCTCGATGTCAGCGCTGAAATGGCAGCATAACCAGGGGAGCAAAACAATCGTTTGATATCGAGCAAACACGTTGGCAGGTGCCGAACAGTTATGCTTCGCGCCATGAAAACGCTTGTCATCGCAGCCATCAGCATGCCCGTCGACGCAGAATCACTGCTATTCAGCGGGCAAGTGCAATCGATTGCACTCCAGGCGACTGCCAAAATGCTGCAGTGAAGGAATCGACCGACCACCTGGGTGGCCGCAATGAGAGCAAGGTGTTGGAGTTCGCTTCCCGCATCGGCGAATGGGGGACTCAACTTCCCTTACAAGCCGGAGCCTATCCTCGTCTTTGCACACGAAGGCCAGCCAAGATGGCTGCCATTGGTGGAGCGGGATGGAGCAAGCTATGTGAACGCGCCGGAAGGACTGCGCCAGCTATCCAAATTCATCAGCGAGTTTCAGGCGCAGCCATCAACTCTCGATGAAGTCAGCAACTTGAAGTCGCATTTTGCGACTTCAAGTTGGGGCGACAGCAGCAAGGCGCCACGGGCGTTCGCCGAGCACACCGCCATCGCCCAATTCTCCGAACAGCGTCGAAAGGACAGAGAACATGGTACGCGCCCACTTTACGAATCTAAAAGTGACTCTCAGGCGCAGCCAATCAATTCACGATAAGCCGGGCGTTCTCGCAAGAGCTCCAGGTAGCCCTCAATGGCAGGATAAGACGGACGCTCAATCGGCGTTTGCAGCCAGCGATTGAGCGAGAGCCCAAGCACAATATCGGCCAGCGAAAACTGCGCGCCGGCCGCGTACGGGCCATGGGCAGCAAGGTGCCGGTCCAGGATACCGACATTGCGGTTCCACGCAGCCGCACTGGATGCAATCTGCGCCGGGTCAGTAAACGCAGCATGCCCCCGCACCAGCGCCATAAATGCATAGCGCCACGAAGAATTCATATCCGTCGCCTGCCAATCCATCCACTGCTCAACCCGGGCACGCGCCTGCGGTTCACTTGGCAGCAAGTCCACGCGCCCCGCCTGCCCAGCTAGATAGCGGCAAATACTGTTTGACTCCCACAGCACAAACTCCGCATCCACCAACACCGGCACCATCGCGTTCGGATTCAATGCCAGGAACTCAGGCACATTGGTCGCGCGGAAGCCATCGCCCCAATCCTCGCGCTCATATGATTGGCCAGTTTCAGCAAGCGCCCACATCACCTTGCGCACGTTAATGGAGGTAGGTTTTCCCAGCAATTTGATCATACGTACACAATAATCCTAGTTTTGCGAGTTGACAGATACAAAATGCCCTTCCGAGCTATGCCCTTCTACATTTTTCCATGGCAGCGGCTGCTGATTACAAAAAAATGGAACAGAGATATGGCCTGCCAATAATTCGTCAACCAGCCAATATAGCCTACGCGCATCATTTAGTTCAAACATATTTTTCTCTCTAGCGAATTGCCGGTAATGGCCCCATCCGGTCATAGCTATTTGAAATGCAAGATCGTATTAGTAACCGCATCGTGAAGGACATCAAGGCATCGACTGCTCAACCCGGGCACGCGCCTGCGATGCGCTTGGCAGCAAGTCCACGCGCCCCGCCTTCCCAGCCAGGTAGCGGCAAATACTGTTTGACTCCCACAGCACAAACTCGGCATCCACCAACACCCGCACCATCGCGTTCGGATTCAGTGCCAGGAACTCAGGTACATCGGTAGCGCGATAGCCATTGCCCCAATCCTCGAGCTCATATGATTGGCCAGTTTCAGCAAGCGCCTACATCACCTTGCGCACGTTGATGGAAGTAGACTTTCCCAACAATTTGATCATACGTGTCCCAGACTTGGAATGTTGCCAGCTGACAGATACTAAACGAGCCAGGATTTTCATGCACGGCGAAGGCACGAATTGACAAAAATCAAATTCGCGCGCTCCAGACGAGCACACACTGAACAAATCCAACCAAGCCGGGAGTCCGTCGTCCCGACGAAGATCAGATTGGCTAAAGTTCAGGAACCGAAATTAATGAAGCCGGCCGAAGTCACATCAAAGAATTGTGTGCAGGCTGTGCACATTGAGAGCTGTATTTTGCTCAGCGAGCGCGGCCCGTCCGACGACATGGTGCTGCAGCACGCGGCCCGCAAGCTCGACGCAAAACGGGCGCACGCCAGAGCTCAAGGGGCGACGCAATGAGCGCACCGGCGATGCCGCTGGCCAGCATTGAGAACCGCATCCTGTTCATTCGCGGCCAAAAAGTGATGATCGACGCCGACCTGGCCGAGCTGTACGGTGTGCCGACCAAGCGCCTCAACGAACAAGTCAAGCGCAACCAGGAACGCTTCCCGACCGACTTCATGTTCCAGCTCACAGCCCCCGAAAAGCAGGAGGTGGTCGCAAATTGCGACCACCTCGCGAAGTAGAAATTCTCGAAGGCGCTGCCGTATGCCTTCACCGAGCACGGCGCCATCCAGGCCGCCAACGTGCTCGCCTCGCCGCAAGCCATCGAGGTCGGCGTGTACGTCGTGCGCGCCTTCGTTCACTTGCGCGAACTGGTAGTGACGAACAAAGAACTGGCGCTACGCCTGGACGAGCTGGAGAAAAAAACGGATCTGATGTCGTTCAAACAGGAAACGTTCGAGCACAACAACCGTGTACAGCTCAAGCATATCATCGACATGCTGCGAGAGCTGATGGCGCCACCGCCAGCAACGCCCAAGCGGCCGATCGGCTTCGTCACCCCAGACGACCCGTCCGCGAAACCGAAAGCAGCTAACACAACGAGATAATCCCCTTCCCAGAAGTTCGTTTCGCCCGATAGCAAGCCAGTGCGCACCGTCGTGTCCATATCACCTATTGAGAATGATAGAGGTCGGCTTTCTCAGCAACTTGTTCACAGGGTTTTGCTTCACGGCGCCGCCAGAATTGACCTAAGTCATGGAACCACGCTCCAGCGCAGCACACACTGAACATATCGAATCCACGCACGGAGCCAGCCATGTTCAAGCACATCCTCTTCCCCACCGACGGGTCGCCGGCCTCCAGCGCCGCGCTGCATGAAGCGATCAAATTCGCGCAGGAAGCCGGTGCCCGCGTCACCGCACTGCACGTGATCCCCGAATTCCATATCTTCACCTATCACCCCGACATGCTGGAAGACACACGCGGCGTGTACCTGAAAGACAGCGAAGTCCACTCCTCCGCCGTGCTGGAAGAAGTAGCCAAAGTCGCCCGCGACCACAACGTGCCCTGCGACGTGGTGCAGCGCCGCTCCGACCAGCCCTACGAAACCATCGTTGCCATCGCCCTCGACTACGGCTGCGACCTGATCGCCATGGCCACCCACGGCTACAAGGGTGTACGCGGCATGCTGCTGGGAAGCGAGACGCACCGCGTGCTACTCAACACGCCAGTACCGGTATTGGTCTTCCGGCCGCGCTAGAAAGCGAATGTATAACCGGCAATTCAATTGAACATCCCTTGCCGCCAACAGAATTCTGAGGTGTAATGGCGCCCTCATAGTTACAATATTAACAACGCCATGTATGACAGCCTGCCAGAAGACGTCTTCTATCAATCACTGCGTGAGCCCTTACTGAGGTTTTATGGCTACGAGCAGGTGTTCTCCGATCACGTGGAGACGTTCGACAAGGTGGCTACACACCTGCAGCACCTTGCGCAAAGTCCAGGCGCCAGTTCGCACTACAGGTTAATGGACATAACCGAACGCCTGGCCAGCGACGCCACGGCATACCTGGCCAATTGCTACAGCGCCGGGCACCCGATCGCCGATCTTCAACAATTCTATGGCCGCGCAGTTGAGTACTGGGAGACGTACGCACACTACAACCAGGCCTACAACGACAGCGGGGAACGTGAAACGCCATGGGCGCATGTGCCGCTGGCCAGTCCTCGATACCACCAAGCGTTGGCAATGACCTGCTTCGGCCTCCTGCTCGGCAAGCCAGACATGCTGCAGCGGCTCGCCCCATTGATGGACTACCACAACGACCATCGCGATGGCCTGCTGGAACGCCTGTTCAGTTGCGCCATCGATGGCCGGGAGCCAGGCACCAATATTTGCCGGCGCAACCTGCCCTACTCGAAAACGCTCGCCATTTTCTCCGCGCCCGCAGCGGAGCGCCCGCAATTGATGGCGCGCTACCTCGCCGAGTGGTATCAATCCAGTCGGCGCGAAGACTATTTCAACCGGCACGAAACGGGATACGATTTTGTCGGCTACTGGTCCTGGGAGGCTGCGGCGATTACGCTGGTTCTGGGCATCGACGACGCCAGCTATCGCGATATGCCCTACTACCCGAAGGATATCGTCGATTTCGCGCGCGCCCAATACGGCGCCAAGGTGCCCACCTATAGCGCCCCTGCCGCGCTGGGCCCCAGCGAGTTACCGATTCCATCCAGCTTCGACGGCTTGCAGGAGTACTGGCAGTCCAAGAAATTCTCTATGGCCGATTTCGAGAGCAAACGCCGTTCCGGCCGCATGCGCTACGAAAGCTATGAAGACAACCTCGAATACTCGACGCTGAAGACTTTCTACGAATGTGGCGACCCCGATGATTACGACGCGGCGTCCCAATTGGCATTTGAATCCGTCAATCACCTGCGCAACTGCTTCAGCGCAGGCCACGCGCTTGAAGATTTGCAGGCCTTCTATCCTTTAGCTGTCGGCTTCTGGGAGAACTACGGGCGTTTGCTGATGTCCCTTGCACCCGGCGCGGGTTCGAGTGGAGCGGATGAGGACGACGACTACGACGACTTCAAAACATGGGTTGACTTGCGCGACGACGATTACCATACCGCCCTGTCGCTGGTGTGCTTCGGCATCCTGCTCGGCCACCAGGACCAGTTGGTCCGCATCATGCCCGTCCTGGACCACGACAACCAGCGCCGCGACGCCCTGCTGGAGCGGCTTGTTGCGCCATGGGTACCGGGCCGCAGCGAGGCTCCGAAGAAATGTACACGCGGCAAACCCTACTCGCAAACCTTGCCACTATTTACCTGCGCACCGGAAAAACGTGCAGAGATGATGGCAGAGTACATACGCGCCTGGTACGACATGAGCGAGAACGAGCCGTATTTCGGCACCAATCGAAAAGGCATGCAGTACTTTGGCTATTGGTCATTCGAAGCGGCCGCCATCACCTTTGTGCTGGGCATCGACGACGCGACTTACCGCGAGGACCGCTTCTATCCACGCGACCTGGTCGATTTTGCCCGAGCGTGCGTCGCTTGACCATCTTTACGAAACATAGGCTTTGAGTCCCTGAGATAGCAGACAGTGGTGGGCTACGCCGACCCAAGTTCCTTTCCGGCCAGCCCTTGCGTTTGACGTTGAAAATCACCCTCATACTTTTAAGTCTGAGCTGTTCACCCGCATTGACGCGAAGAGCTGAAGTCGGCTTAACTGTGCACTAGGGCTCTGGGCCCTTTGCTGCGTCAAACGTGTGAACTTTTTTGCGTAAGCCCCGTCTAATATCAAAACCTGGCCTTCCCATTGCCGCAAAGTCGAGGCATCCGTGGGGAGGCCAAATGGACGACAAATCACGCATCACCAAGCTTGAGACCGAAATGGATTCAATGCGCGAGAGCATTACGAGGCTGGAAAATGCAGTAGCCCATCTACATGGCGATCTGGAAGGCCTCCGAGCGTATGTTGAGCGTGGATTCGAAAGGCAGCGAGACGAGTTCGAGAAAGTACGCGATCGGATCGACGAGAGTCGCGAACGCTTTGAGAAAAAGCTGGCCGATGAGCGGAGCTGGGCTGAAGGTAACTTCAAAGAGCTGCGCGCTAGCATGGATAATGGGTTTGCGGAGTGTCGAGCCGAAGCAAAGGCGACCAGGCGCTGGCTAATCGGCATCGCAGTTTCCATCGTGCTGGGATTGGCCGGCATCGCGGCCAAAATAGTGTTCGTCGCCTGAAAGCTACTGGTCATCGGTTGAAACGAAGTTGTATTTCTTCTTCAACTCCTCCACCTCGGCCCTATTGGTCTGCATAAATCGGCGGAACTCTTCCACCACGCGCGGGTACTTGTGGGAAGACAGGTACCACTGGCCGGAGGCATGCGGCAGGTTCGGGTCATACACCACCGGCACCTGCGGCAGCTTGCGGATCGTGGTCCAGTAGTGGCGGGCGATGCGGGTGTTCATGTAGGCGCCATCCACGCGGCGCATGACCAGCTTTTCGTAGAGGGCGTCGTAATCGGCGGTTTCCTCGATGCGCAGGGCGCCGGCGGACATCAGCTGCTGGTAGGGGTATGGGGTGAAGCCGAGCGGGATGCCGAGCGTCTTCAACTGGCCAACGCCCTTCCCCAGGTTTTCGGGCCGCACCAGCACCCCGTCTGTGAATTCCAGCATGGGCGCATAGCTGATTTTCAGCTCGCGCTTCATGTCCACCACCCAGTTGGGATTGTCGGGGAATGCCAGGTCCACCTCCCCATCGACAAACAGGCGGTCGCGCCGTTTCAGGGGATAGATCTCGTAGATAAGGGTGTAGCCCATGTGGCGGGCGAAGGCGTCGAGGATGTCTTTGCCCAGCCCACCATAGACGCCGTTCCGCACTTCCGAATACGGCAGCCAGTTCTTGTAGTCTTCAACGCCAACGGTGAACGTCCTCCGATCGGCAGCCTGCGCAAGGCTGAACACCAGCAGCAACAGGCTGGCCAACACGGCACGCACCATGGATCCCCTCCGTCATTCCGGCTTGTAGGCGTAGATATTGACGACGTTATAGGTGGTGTCGGGCACATACACGCGCCGGTCGCGCGCGTAGATGAAGAACGGCATCCAAACGCCGCCTGCTTCGGGATGTTTTTTGAAAACCACGTCCCCGGTCACATATTCCAACGTGTCCTCGCCGATGCGGAAAATCTTCAGGGCGCGGTTCACCAGGTCGTTGACGATCAGGTGCCCTTCCCTGTCGGCGCACAGGCTGGCCGGCAAGTAGAATTTTTCGAAGTCTTTATCGGGGTCGTCGCAGTAGCCCGATTTGCCGTAATGCCAAAGGCTCTTGCCCTGCCTGTCGAACACGCGGATGCAGTCGTTGAACTGGTCGCAGACAAAAACGCGGTCCTGGGCGTCGATGGTAACGTCGCTGGGGGCGAATTTGGCCAGCGGCACGCCCTTCTCTTCCCACTGGAAGTTCTTGACGAAGGAGACCATGCCGGATGTCTGCAACTGCCACATCGAAATGCGGTTGTTGCCCGAGTCGGCGATGTAGATTTCGCCGTGGCTGTTCACTTCCAGCCCTTGCGGCGCGTGCAGCGTGCCGTCGCCGCCGGTGCCGTCGCGCCCAAAGGGCAAGCCGTAGTTCAGCAAGTGGCCGCCGGGGCCGAACTGGAACATGGAGACGGTGCCGGCGTTGAAGTTGGTAATGAAGACCAGCGGCGTGCCGGGACAGATCTGCCCCAGCAGCGGTTGTGCCTCGGACGGGTAGTACACGGCCATGGCCAGGCCGCCCGGCATGAAGAAGCCGCGCATCATGTCGTGCAACTGGGCGATGGGGTCGGCGGCGGTGTTGAAAGTCTTCATGCACCAGTTGCCGGAATCGATATTGAAGGACGAGGTGGAGGCGTTGGCCAGCGGGTCCAGTTTGGCGTGCTGCGTCACCTGGTCGTACCAATACTTGTAGACGTTTGCGGTGGCGGTGGCCCAGCTATCGATCCAGTTCAGGTGCGGCAGCTTGCCGGTGCCCGCGCGGGCCGGGTCGACGCCGATCACGGACGTCATGCAATTGAACTGGGAGGTGGCGGACTTGATCACCTGGTTGTCGCGCCGGTGGCCTACGGCGTCCAGCAGGATGGCTGCCTGGTCGCTGCCGTCGCGGACGGGAGCTATGCGCATCTTCAGCACGATGGAGGCGAAGGGTTCGGTCACGTAGTACACATTGGGCTCGGCGGCTTCGCAGATCTGGTAGGGGCCGACGAAGATGGCATCCTGCAGCGCGCCGTACACCATGTCCGCCAGCGAGTGCGCCACCTGGGGCTTGCTGCTCCAGAGCGGCAGCATGCCCTCCACCACGGTAAGCCGCTTGCCGTTGGTGTCGTACACGGTGATGGAGTCTTCCAACTGGCCCGGCACGAAAATGCGGTCGTTGATCACGCAGACGGAGCGCATGACATTGAACTTGCCAATGCCGGTGGGGTCGCCAAAGCTGTGCAGCAAGGAGGTCTCGCCCGGGCACTGTACCCGTTCATTTTTGACCGGCCAGGCGGTGTCGATCTTGAGGATCTCGTAGTGGCCGGTGTTGGCCAGGTAGATGTTGCCGTGATTGTCCGAAGCCAGTCCCTGCGGCCAGAGAAGGTTGTGCACGCTGTTGGCGTCGTCCACCGCGCGGAATTGGTGCACGAACTTGCCTTCCGTGGTGAACTTCACGCAGCGGCTGTCGTCGTTGCCTTCGGTGTGGAAGAATTCGTCGCTGACGTAGACGAAGTGCTGGCCGTTGGCCTCGCGCACAATCGTGATGCCGTTCGGGTCGGTCAGCGGGACGAAGTTTTTGCCGTTGATACCGTCCGCCGCATCGCCAAAGGCGAACTGGAAGTCCACCGCATGCTCGTCGTATTCAAACACCACCACGCGACTGTTGCCCATGTCGGTGCAGTACATCAGGTCCTGCTCCGGGTGTGGGCACAGGTGGAAGGGCATCAGCAGGCGACGCGCCTGTTCGCTGCCGGCGCCGGGCGTGTCGATCACGTGCAGCAGCGTGTTCAGGTCGGCGGTAAAGACCAGCACCCGGCTATTGCCGGTGTCGCACACCCAGATATGGTTGTAGTGGTCGCGCGCTATGCCGACCGGGGAATTCATGGTGAAGTCTAACGGCAGCTCGCCGCGAACTGTCGATCCCGGCATGGCGATCTCGCCGTAGTGCGTGACGTGATGAAATTTGGTCATGGCCACCCCCGCCTGGTTATGGAGCATTCCAGTATCCGGGCTGCTGAAAAATTCAGCAACATTGGCACGAAAGCCTGCAACGGCAAGGGCGGCGGGCTAGCAGATGGCTAGTGCCGGGGCGCCGCCACTTCCGGCTAAGGGAAGGAAATCACCTTGCGCTCGACAAAACTCACGCTTCCATCCGCCGCTTTGACCGCTTCCAGGATCAGGTAGGTGCCGGCGGTCGGGTCGCCGTTGGCGTCAAAGTCGATCACGCCGCCCACGCCTTGATAGTCGATATCGCGTCCGGCTTTGATGGCGCTCAAGGCTTGCGCGAATTGGCCGGGGTGGATTTGCACGGCCGCCACGCTTTCTGCGCGCGAGATGCTTGCCATATTGGCCAATACGGCGGCGCGTGTGTTGGCGCCGCCCTGGGCCATGGCCAACGCAATCAGGTAGACGGCGTCGTAGCCGGTGAAGGAGGTGCCTTCCGGTTCCAGTCCTACTGACTTGACAAAGGCGGCGCGGTAGGCTGCGTAGTCGGGCGATTCGCGCGGTGCGGTGGGCGATACGGCCTGCATGCCGATGCCCGCTTCGCCAGCGTTGTTGATGAAGGCGACGCCGAAATTGCCGGCGCCGTACAGGCGCGGCATGCGCGCGCCCAGGCGTTCTTTCAGGCCGCGCGCAATGCTGGCGCCGTCCAGCGCGAAGCCGGCGATGAAGACGGCGTCGGGCACGCCGTTGGCCAGCAGTGCTGTCAGTTCGGCGTCAAAGCCGACTGTCTTGCTGGCGGGGTATTGCACCTTGGCCAGCGGCGGTGCGCCGCGTGCGGCCAGGCGCGCGCGCACGGCTTCACTCGAACCCTGGCCGAATACGTCGTCCACATGCAGGATGGCGATGCGGCTGTGGCCTTGCGCCAGCATATGGTCGGCGACGGCGGCGCCTTGCAGCACGTCGGATGCGACGGTACGCCAGACCGTGCCCTTGTCTTCCAGCGTGGTGATTTGCGGCGAGGAGCCGCTGACCACGAAGGGCATGCCGGCGGCGATGGTGGCTTGCTGCGCGACGGGAATGGCAACGCGGCTGGAGAAGGGGCCGAAGATCGCGGGCAGGTCCATGGCCAGCAGTTCGCGCGCGCTCTGCACGCCGGTGTCGGCGTCGAGTTTGTCGTCGCGCAGCACCAACTCCAGCGGCTGGCCGTTCACGCCGCCGGCAGCGTTGATCTCCTGTACCGCCAGGCGGGCCGCGTATTCCACGAACTGGCCCTGGTTGGCGGCGCTGCCGGTGCGGGTGACCAGCAGGCCCAGTTTCACCGTGCCGGGCGCGGTCACAGCGGCAGGATTGGCGTCGACCGATGTGCCGCCGCCGCAGCCGGCCACGCCTAGCGTCAAAGCCAGGCCCAGGGCCAGCGCTCGCGCGGTGGCCGGCGTCTTTGTCGCAGCGGGGGCCTTGCTCCACTTTTTCATGCGTTCCTCCGCTTTAGAAACGGTAGCTGTAGCTGATGGTCACGGTGCGCGCCTCGCCCGGCAGGTCGATGCCGCCGTAACCCGGTTCCGCGTACTGCCGGTCGAACAGGTTGCTGACCCGCAGGGCCAGCGTGTGGCGGCCAAGGCTGCGCTGCCAGTTGGCGTCGGCCAGCGCATAGGATGCCAACTGGTAGGGCCGCAGCAGGTTTTCCTGGCTATTCGACTTGCTGGCGCGGCGCGGCGATACGTGGCGCGCCGCCAGCGCGAACTGCCCCAGGCCGGCATGCAGGTATTGCCAGCTCACGCGCGCCATCAGGCGCGGATAGCTGGCGGTGGGCGTCACCTGCAGCGGCTGCAGGCGCGGCTGGAAATGGTCGTCGGTATCGGCCCAGGCTACCTGCGCGCGCCAGCGCTGCGCGCCCCGCTGCCACAGGGCCTCCCCTTCCCAGCCCTTACCTTCCTGGCGGCCGCTGTTTTGCGGCTGCAGGTTGGCGCCCAGCGGCAGCAGCTCGGTCTTGTCGCGCACCGTGAGCCGGTAGGCATTGCCGGATAGGGCCAGGCTGGGCGTGGCTTGCCAGTACAGGCTGGCTTCCGTGCTGGCCGAGGTTTCCGGGCGCAGCGCGCGGTTGCCCAGCACTTCGCCGGGATACAGCGGCTGGGCGTACAACTGGCTGGCGGTGGGCGCCTTGTAGGACGTGCCGTGCAATAGCTTGTAGTGCAAGGTGGGCGACAGGCTGCCCACCAGGGCGATGCGGTGGTTGTTGTCGGCGCCGAATACGCTGTGGCGGTCGCGCCGCAGGTTGGCAGTCACGCCCAGCCAGCTCCAGGGGCGGAAGCTGTATTGCAGGTAGGCGCCGGTATTGGTGATCCGCTCGCGCGCCTCCTGGCCGGAGACCAGGGTGCGGCGGCCGCTGGCCATGTCCACGCTGTAGATGCGCATGCGCTCTTCGGCGTCGCGGCTGCGGTCCAGGCCCAGCACCACGCTGTGCTGCTCGCCGAAGCGGCGCTGCACTTCCAAGTTGAAGGCGGTTTCGGAGAAGCCGATTTCGCGCTGGGGGTAGCTTGCGGTGGCGCCTAGTGAGAGGCGTTCGCGGCTATCCGGGTCGCCCTCGGCGTGGGCGGCGCTGGCGCGCAGGGTCCAGTTTTCCCAGCCACGGTACTCGTGCTGCAGGCGCACGGTGCGCTGGTGCAGGGCCAGGCGGTTGTCGCGGCTTAACATGCCAAAGTCGAGGAACTGGGCATCGCTGTCCAGCCGGTAGGCGTGCGCCATCAGGGTGGTGTCATGGGCCGGCGCCGCATAGCCCACGCGCAGCAGGGCATTGCGCGGGCGCGTCTCGTCGTCGCCTGCGGTGGTGCCGCCGGCGGCACTGGTCACGCGCCGGTACAGGGGTGAACTGGCGGGCAGGCCGGCGTCCTTGCGTTCCAGGCCGGCGCCCGCGACCGATGCCATGAACTGCCACGGGCCGAGGCTGGCCTGGGCGTGCCCCGCCAACGCCAGGCCCTTTTCGCCGCCACCACTGTAACCAGCGGTTACGGCGTGGTGCCGCTGGTCGCCACCGCGCGTAATAATATTCACCACGCCCAAAAAGGCGTCGGCGCCATACAGCGCCGAGGCGGGGCCGCGCACCACTTCGATGCGCTCCACGGCTTCCATATTCACCAGGCTGGGGCCGAGGAAGTTGCTGGCGTCGCTGCGGAAGGCCAGCGGCTGGCCGTCCAGCATGACTTTCAGTATCCGCGACCAGGCGCGCACACCGGCATTGATGCCGCGCACGCCCACATTGGGCGCGACCCGGTCGGAAATGGCGTACATGCCGGGCACCTGCACCAGCGCCTCGGCCACCGAGCGGTAGCCGAACTGGCGGATATCCTCCGCCGTAATCACGGAGATCACCGCCGGGGCGTCGCGTGCCGACAGGGTTTGCCGGCTGGCGGTACTGAACGGCATGTCCAGCAGGGCTTCCACACTGACGTTGAACAAGTCCGTATCCAAAATCGCATCCTCCGGCAACGGTGACCGGGGAATAGTAGTCCTATTTTGCAGTGCGGCGTAACGCTTTTGGCTTGTGCACAACAATCTTTCAAATAGTCAAACACGAACGGGTGCAAAGTTTATACTTGCTGGGATGCAGCCTGACCTTGTTTCAGTGACGCTTCGCTACGCCCTGCTGCTGGCGGCCTGCTGGCCGCCCATCTCGACCGCGCAGGCGACCGTCTCCAAGGAGCAGATCAAGGCCGCGCTGGTTTTCAACTTCATGAAATTTACGGAATGGCCGGCGGACCAGGGCAATGGCCCGCTGGTGCTGTGCCTGGCCAATGCCGACCGCCGCACGGAAGCGGCCTTTGGCCAGGTCAACGGCCGCAGCATCGACAGCCGGACCATCCAGGTGCGGCCGGCAAGCGGGCCGGATGTGGGCGGCTGCCACCTGCTCTACATCCAGGACAGCACCGCGCGCGACCTGCTGGAACGCGTCAGCGCCAGCTTCCCCAGGGTGCTGACCGTGGGCGACCAGGACGATTTCACCGAGGCGGGCGGCGCGATCGGGCTGGTGGAATTGAATGGACGGGTCCAGTTCAAGGTGAATATGGACATGCTTAAACGGGGCAACTACAAGGTCAGTTCGCAGTTGCTGAAACTGGCCGTCAATTTGCGCTAGGGCGAGGAAGGGCATATGTGGCGCCGGCTCATGCTCAAACAGAAAATCACCTGGCTGGTGCTGGCCTTGTGCGCCTTGATGCTGCTGGTGTTCGAACTGGTTTTCCTGCGTTCCCAGCAAGCCACCCTCACCGCCCAGGCCCAGCGCTCGCTGGACGGCCTGGCCGAGATGATCGCCTACGGCAGCGCCGCCGCCCTTACCTTCGATGATCCGGAAGCCGGACGCCAGACCCTGGCCGCGCTGGCCAGCGTGCCGGAAGTGGTGCAGGCCACGGTCAGCCATCCCGGCGGCCGGGTGTTCGTGCGCTTCCAGCCGGGCGGCGCCGAGCTTGGGGCCGATGCCGCCCTGGTGGCGCGCGCCCCGATCCGGCAAAAGGAAGTGGTGATCGGCGAGGTCGAGCTGCGCGGCAGCTTGCGCTATGTGGACGAGGCCATGGTGCAGGCCATGCTGGTGGCAGGCATGCAGGGACTGGCAGGGCTGCTGGGCGTGGGTTTCCTGGCCTGGTATATGGGCGGGCGACTCAGTGCGCCGCTGCTGCGCCTTTCGCGCCTGGCCAATGCGGTCGGCACGCGCGGCGACTACAGCCTGCGCGCCGATCCGGGCCGCGACCAGGACGAGGCGGCCCAGTTGGCGCAGCGCTTCAATGAAATGCTGGTGCAGATCGAGGCGCGCGACGCCGAGCTGGCACGCCATCGCGACCACCTGGAGCTGGAGATTACCCACCGCACCGCCGACCTGGTACGGGCGCGCGATGCGGCGGAAGCGGCCAGCCGCGCCAAGAGCGAGTTCCTGGCCATGATGAGCCACGAGATCCGCACCCCGCTGAACGGGGTGCTGGGCATGACCGACCTGCTGGGCAATACCGACCTGGATGAGCGCCAGCGGCGCTTCGTGCGCATTGTGCGCCGTTCGGGCGACGACCTGCTGTCGCTCTTGAACGACCTGCTCGACTTCTCCAAGATCGAGGCCGGCCGTTTCGAACTGGATGACGCGGCCTTCAGCCTGACGCTGTTAATGGAAAACGTGGCCGAGCGCTTTGCGCCGGTGGCGCATGGCAAGGGGTTGGAACTTGGCTGCGCGGTGCCGACGCGCGCCCTGATGCTGCGCGGCGACAGCAAGCGCCTGGGCCAAGTGCTGACCAACCTGCTGGCCAATGGCATCAAATTCACCGAGCGCGGACAGGTGGTGCTGCGGGCGGATGTCGTCGATGCGCCGGGCGAGCGCGCGCGCATCCATTTCTCGGTTACCGACACCGGCATCGGCATCGCGGCCGACAAGCTGCCCATCCTGTTCGAAGCCTTTACCCAGGCCGACAGTTCCACCACGCGCCGTTTCGGCGGCACCGGCCTGGGGCTGGCCATTTCACAGCGCCTGGTGGGCTTGATGGGCGGCGTCATCACCGTGCGCAGCGAGGAAGGCGTGGGCAGCGAATTCGCCTTCACGCTGGAGCTGGCGCGCGCCGCTGCGGTGCCGGACGAGCACGAGGCGATGCTGGAGCCGATGCGGGTGCTGGTGGTGGACGACAATGAGGTGAACCTGGAAATCCTCACGGAGCAGCTGCATTCGTGGGGCTGCCGCGTGACCCAGGTGCAGGACGTGGCGGGCGCGCGCCAGGCGCTGGCGCGCAGCGTGCAGCCGTTCGAGCTGGTAATCACCGATATGATGATGCCGGACGAGGACGGGGCCGGCCTGGTCACCTATATGCAGCAGCAGCCGCAGTTGGCCGCGATCCCGGTCATCATGCTCAGTTCAGCCGGCATGCAATGGCACGGCAGCGGCGAGGCGAACGCGCCGCAAGTGCTGACCAAGCCGGTGCGCCAGTCGGAACTCTATAACGCGCTGTGCCAGGCCTTGCGCAAGGCGCCCGGTGGCAAAGGCGCGGCGCGGCCGCGCGCGCGCCGTTTGCGGTTGGCGGGGCATGTGCTGCTGGCGGAGGACAACCTGGCCAACCAGGAGGTGGCGCTGGCCATGCTGCACAACCTGGGCGTGTCGGTGGAAGTGGCGGCCAATGGCCTGGACGTGATCGGGCTGCTGGAGCGCCAGCAGTTTGACCTGATCCTGATGGATTGCCAGATGCCGGTGATGGATGGCTTCCAGGCCACGGCCGCCATCCGCGCGCGCGAGGGCAGCCAGCGCCATGTGCCGATCGTGGCGCTGACCGCCAACGCGGTGGCGGGCGACCGCCAGCGCTGCCTGGCGGTGGGCATGGATGAATACCTCGCCAAACCGTTCACCCAGGACCAGTTGGGCGATATGTTGCGGCGCTGGCTGTCGCCGGCGCCGGCGCGCGGTGCGCGCCCGGTGCTGGACGCGGCCGGCACGGCGGCCGGCGGGGCGTCCACGGCTGGCGCGCCGGTGGCGGGCGGCGCGGCGGCGGGCAATGGGCTGCTGGACGAGGAAGCCCTGGACACGCTGCGCCAGCTACGGCGCGGCCTGTTGCGGCGCGTGGTGGACGCCTGGCTGGAGCAGGCGCCCGGGCTGTATGGCGACATGCGGCAGGCAGAGCGCAACAGCGACAGCGCCCTGCTCTACCGCGCCGCCCATTCGCTGAAAAACGGCTGCGCCAATGTCGGTGCGCGCCAGTTGTCCGAGCTATGCTCCGAGCTGGAGCAGCGTGCCCGCCACGGCCAGCTGGAGGAACTGGCGCCCGCCATGGCCGAACTGGCGCAGTTGTACGACGCCACCCGCGCCGCCCTGCGCGCGCTGCAGGCGCGGGAGGCATGATGGAGCGCCGCAGCCAAGCCCTGGTACTGGTGGTGGACGACGAACTGGCGGCGCGCCTGATCACCCGCGCCACCCTGGAGGAAGGCGGCTTCGACGTGGTGGAAGCGGCCAGCGCGGCGCAGGCGTTGGCCCTGTTCCAGGATTGTCATCCCGACGTGGTGCTGCTGGACGTGATGCTGCCGGACGGCGACGGCGTGGAGCTGTGCGAACGCCTGCGCGGCCTGCCCAACGGGCGCGACGTGCCGATCGCCATGGTCACCGGCGTCAACGACAAGGAATCCATCCAGCGCGCCTACCAGAGCGGCGCCACCGACTTCATCACCAAGCCGATTGCCTGGGGCACCCTGGCGCACCGCACCCGCTTCCTGCTGCGCGCCCACCACGCCCTGCGCGACCTGGCGCTAAGCGCCCTGCGCATGCGCCTGGCGGCCAGCGTGTTCGAGGCCAGCAACGACGCCATCCTGATCTGCGACCGCCACCACCGCATCATTTCCAGCAACCCCGCCTTCACCCGCCTCACCGGCCAGCCGGCGCACGAGGTGCTGGGCCAGGATCCGGCCCTGTTGTTTGCCGATGTCGGCACCCGCATCCAATTCCAGACCATGTGGGAAACGCTGGCCGCCGACAATGCCTGGCAGGGCGAATTCACCTGCCGCCGGCGCAACGGCGACAGCTTCCCCGCCTGGTTTTCCATGAGCCTGTACCGTGATGCGGAAGGCGAGCCGGAACACTACATCGCCCTGTTCACCGACATTTCGCTGCGCAAGGTGCAGGAGCAGCGCATCGCCCACCTGGCCTTCCACGACGAGCTGACCGGCCTGCCCAACCGGCGCCTGGTGGCCGACCGCCTGGCGATGGCCCTGGCCCAGGCAAAGCGCGACGACAGCCAGGTGGCCGTGCTGTTCGTCGATATCGACCGCTTCAAGAACATCAACGACTCGCTCGGCCATGCCTGCGGCGACCAATTGCTGGAACAGGTGGCACAGCGGCTGCTGGGCGCGCTGCGCGGCGGCGACACGGTGGGCCGCATGGGCGGCGACGAGTTCGTGCTGCTCTGCCCCGGCGCCGGCCATGGCGCCGCGATCGCCGCGCGCGCCCAGGCCATGCTGACGCAGCTTGCCGAGCCCTACCAGGTGATGGGCATGCGCCTGCACGTTTCCGCCAGCATGGGCATCGCCTGCTATCCGGACGACGGCGACACACCGGAAGTCCTGGTGCGCAATGCCGATGCCGCCATGTACCTGGCCAAGGAACAGGGCCGCAACAACTTCCAGTTCTACGCGCCGGAGCTGAACGCCAGCATCCTGTCGCGCCTCAAGCTGGAGATGGAGCTGCGCCGCGCGCTGGACGCCGGCCAGTTCGAGCTGTATTACCAGCCCAAGCTGGACATGACCAGCGGCGACGTGAACGGCGCCGAAGTGCTGATCCGCTGGCGCAACGATGAAGGCCAACTGGTGCCACCCAACCGCTTCATCCCGGTGGCGGAGGAATGCGGCCTGATTGGCGCTATCGGCGACTGGGTGCTGGCCGAGACGTGCCGCCAGCACGCCGCCTGGCGCGCCGCCGGCCTGTTGGTGCCGGTGCTGGCGGTGAATGTGTCGGCGCGCCAGTTCGCGCAGCCCGAATTCGCCGAGAACATGGGGCGCATGCTGTCCGGGCTGGGCACGGCGCCGGCCGCGATCGAGCTGGAACTGACCGAGTCGATGCTGATGGCCGACGTACGGCGCACCGCCGCCACCCTGGAGCGGCTCAAAGAACTCGGCTTCTCGATCGCCATCGACGATTTCGGCACCGGCTTCTCCAGCCTGAACTACCTGCGCCATTTCCGCCTGGATGTGCTGAAAATCGACCAGTCCTTCGTGCGTGAGCTGCTGCAGGACCGCGCCGCCCTGGCCATTGTGCAGTCGATCATCGCCCTGGCGCGCGCCCTCAACCTGCAAACCGTGGCCGAAGGCGTGGAAACCGAGGAGCAGCGCGCCCTGCTGCAAGAGCAAGGCTGCGACGCCATGCAGGGCTACCTGGTGGCGCGCCCGCTGCCGGCCGCCGATTTCGCCGCCTGGCTGCGCGCCTACAACAAGGAGCGGCAGCCATGAGGCGGGCCTGGATCGGCGCCCTGCTCGCCGCCAGCGTCGCCGCCTCGGCGCTGGCGGCAGCCGCCGACGCCGGCCCCACCGTCACCGTCGGCGCGGAAGACGACTGGGCGCCCTACTCCTCCGGCCAGGACGGACACGCGCGCGGCTTTGCCGTAGACGTGGTGCGCGAGGCCTATGCCCTGGCCGGGGTGACGGTGCATTTCAAAGCCCTGCCGTACGCGCGCTGCATGGCTGAAACGCGCGCTGGGCGCGTGCTGGCCTGTTTCAATGCGGTGCCCAACAGCCTGATCGCGCCGCATTACCTGTGGCCGCACCAGCCGCTGTTTGCCACCAGCATGAATATCTACGCCCGCGCCGGCAGCAGCCAGCGCAATCTGCGCGCCCGCGACCTGGAGGGGCACACCGTCGGCGTGCAGCGCGAGTACGAGTACGGCGACGCCTTCGACCTCAATACCCGCATCGTGCGCCGCGTGGTCGACAAGAACGAACATGGCTTCCGCATGCTGCTGGCCGGCCGCATGGACTATATGGCGGCCGAGGCGCGCATCGCCGACGCGCTATTCCGCAGCAAGGCCGCCGAATTCGAGGGCAAGTTCGTCCTGGTGGGTACCGTCGCCACGCCGCAGCTATATGTCGCCTTCAGCAAGGACGCTCCCGGCAGCCGCGCCATGCTGGAGCGCTTCAACCAGGGCTACGCCAAGCTGCGCAAGACGCCGCGCTACAAGGAGCTGGAAGACAGGTGGCTGAAATGAAGCGTTCGATCGCCGCCCGCCTGCTGCGCATCATTTTCGGCTGCTACTTCCTGGTGACGGTGGTGGTGACGGCCTTCCAGCTGACGGCCGAATACAAGCACACGCGCACCCGCGTCGAGCGCGAGATCGAGGCCATGCAGCACACTTTCGGCCCCGGCATTGCGGACGCCATGTGGCGCTTCAACGACGACATCATGCGCGGCATCCTGGCCGGCATGAAGGAGTTGCCGATCGTGGTCGGCATCAAGGTGGTGGACGACCAGGGCAAACTGGTGCGCGCGGTCGGCACCGTGCTGGACCAGCAGGGCCGGCATATGCAAGCCCAGCCCGACGGCCGCCTGGCGCCGCCGACGCGCGAGGATGGCCTGTTCGGCGAAGTGTTCAGCCGCGAATTCCCGATTTCCTACCCGCTGGAGAATGGCGCCCTGCAGCCGATCGGCAAATGGACCGTGTATTCCAACCGCCGCATCGTGGTCAGCCAGGTGCAGTACGGCTTTGTGCTGATCCTGGTGAATTCGGTCATCAAGACCCTGGCGCTGTGGTTCATTTTCATGCTGGTGGTGCGCCACTTGCTGGGCCAACCGCTGCGGCAATTGAGCGACTATGTGGGCCAGCTGAACATCGACAACCTGGGCAGCACGCCGCTGCAGCTGCGCCACGGCGGCAATACCGAGCTGGACCTGCTGGCCAACAAGATCAACGAAATGCGCGAGAACATCCTGGCCGGCCTGGCCGAGAAAGCCGTGCTGTATGAGGCGCTGGCGGCCCTGAACGAATCGCTGGAGCGGCGCGTGGAGGAACGCACGCAGGCGGCACGCCACGCGCAGGACGAGCTGGCGCGCAGCGAGCGGCTGGCGGCCCTGGGCTCGATGGTGGCCGGCATCGCGCATGAACTGAATACGCCGATCGGCAACAGCCTGATCGCCGCCAGCACCCTGGGCGACAAGGTCAAGGCGCTGGGCGTCAGTTATGAAAGCGGCCTGCGGCGCTCCGACATGACGAAATTCCTGGAAGAGGCGGAAGGCATCGGCGAGCTGATGACGCGCAATATCGAGCGCGCGGCGCGCCTGGTGTCGAGCTTCAAGCAGGTGGCGGTGGACCGCGCCAGCTCGCAGCGGCGCAAATTCGACCTGGGCACCGTGATCCAGGAAAACCTCAACACCCTGTCGCCGGTGCTGCGCAAAACGCCATATGAAGTTGCGCTGGACCTGGCGCCGCTGGTGGCCATGGACAGCTATCCCGGCCCGCTGGGCCAGGTGGTGGTGGCCCTGGTCGACAACGCGCTGCAGCACGCCTTCCACCAGCGCGACCACGGCCGGCTGTCGATCCGGGTGCCGGTGCCGGAAGGCGACGTGGCCGAAATCACCATCCGCGACGACGGCGCCGGCATCGCCGCCAGCCATATCAACCGCATCTTCGACCCCTTCTTCACCACCCGCATGAGCGAAGGCAGTTCTGGCCTGGGCCTAAACATCGTGCACAACATCGTCACCACCATTTTAGGCGGCAAAATCCAGGTTGACAGCGCGCCGGGCGTGGGCAGCGTGTTCCGCATCACGATCCCGCTCGATGCGCCGATGCACCACGAAGAACCGATTATTCCGCAGGCTTGAGCAGTACCGGCACTTCCTTGAAGGCCGGGGTCTTGGAGCCGCGCGCCATCAGCTCGGGCGAAATCAGCGGCGTCAGTTCCGGGAAATAGCCGAACACATCGCCTTCCGGCACGTCGTACTGCACCAGCTGGTAGCCATTGCACTGGCGCGCAATGCCGTCCGGCGCGGCGGCGTGGATATCGACCAGTTGGCCGTCGCGCAGGCCCAGCCTGGCCAGGCTGGCGGCGCTGATGAACAGCACCTTGCGCGTATTGTGCACGCCGCGATAGCGGTCCACCTCGCCCGTACTATCGCGGTACACGGTGGTGTTGTATTGGCGGTGCGCGCGCACGGTGGCCAGGCACAAGACCTGCTCGCCGTACTGGGCGCGGGCGCGGCGCATGATGCTGTCCTGCGGCAGTTCGAGCGCGGTGAACTGCGCCTTGCCGCTGGCGGTGCGCCAGTCGCGGTTGCGCGCGCTGTTCGGCAGGTAAAAGCCGCGCGGCTGGGTAATCCGTTCGTTGTATTGCTCAAAGCCCGCCACGGCGGTCCGCGCCACCTGTTCGATCAGGGAACGTGTGGTGGCGTAGTCGCTGCCCATGGCCTGCCACGGGATGGCCGATTCGCCCAGGGTGGCGCGCGCCAGCTCGGTCACGATATGCGGCTCCGAGCGCAGCTTGGCGCTGGCCGGCGCGCCGCGCCCGGTGGAAGCATGCACCATGCTGGCCGTGTCTTCCACGCTGACGAATTGCGCGCCGCCGGCCTGCTCGTCGCGTTCGGTGCGCCCCAGGCAAGGCAGCAGCAGGCCGACGCGGCCCGGATGCAGGTGGGTGCGGTTCAACTTGGTGGCGATATGCACCGTCAGCTGCAGCTTTTCCATGGCTTGCAACACGCGCGGCGAGTCCGGCCCGGCCACGGCGAAATTGCCGCCCAGGCCGAGGAAGGCGTGCACCGAACCGTCCATGATGCCGTAGATGGCGGCCACCGCGTCCAGCCCGTGCGCCGCCGGAGGGGTGAAGCCGAACACGCGCTGCAGGCCGTCCAGCCATTCCTGCTTGGGCCGGTTGGTCACGCCCACGGTGCGGTCGCCCTGCACATTGGAGTGGCCGCGCACCGGCATCAGGCCGGCGCCAGGGCGGCCCACATTGCCGCGCATGAGCATCAGGTTGACCAGGGCCTGGATCGTCTCCACCGCGTATTCGTGCTGGGTCAGGCCCATGCACCAGGTGGCGATGCTGGCCTTGGAGGTGATATACACCGCCGCCGCCTGTTCGAGCTGGGCGCGCGACAGGCCGCTGTCGGCTTCCACCTGCTCCCAGGACGCGGCCTGCACGGTGGCGGCGAAGGCCTCGAAGCCGCTGGTGTGGCGCGCGATGAAGTCATGGTCCAGCACCTTGCCGCCGGCCACTTCCGCTTCCAGCACGGCCTTGGCCATACCGGTCAGGGCCGCCAGGTCGCCGCCCACGCGCACCTGGAAGTAGTCGGTGGCGATGCGGGCGCCGTGGCCGGTCAGGGTTTCTTTCGCCGACTGCGGGTCGGCAAAACTGCGCAGGCCCGGTTCGAGCATGGGGTTGAAGACCACCACGCGGCAGCCGCGCAGCGCCGCTTCGCGCAGGTCGCCCAGCATGCGCGGGTGGTTGGTGCCGGGGTTCTGGCCAAAGACGAAGATCGCCTCGGCGTGCTCGAAGTCTTCGCGCGTGATGGTGGCCTTGCCCACGCCCAGCGTGCTGCCCAGCGCCATGCCGGACGATTCGTGGCAGTAGTTCGAGGAGTCCGGCATATTGTTGGTGCCGAAGGCGCGCGCGAATAGCTGGTAGGGGAAGGCGGCTTCATTGCTGCTGCGGCCGGACGCGTAGAACACGGCGCGCTGTGGCGAATCGAGGCCGCGCAGGGCTTGTGCCGCCAACTGGAAAGCCTGCTCCCAGGCCACTTCGCGGTAGGTGTCGCTGGCGCCGTCGTACAGCATGGGCGCGGTCAGGCGGCCAAAGCCTTCCAGTTCCGCTTCGCTGCGCTGGCGCAGTTCGGCCAGGGTGTGGGCAGCGAAGAACTCGGGTGGCGCGCGGCGCAGCGTGGCTTCGTGCGCCACGGCCCAGGCCCCCTGCTCGCAGAAATCCACCACCTTGTCTTTGGGCGAATCCGGATAGGCACAGCCGGGGCAATCCACGCCCAGCGGCTGGTTCAGGCGCGGCAGCACTTTCAGCGTCGGCAGCGCGCCGTTGCTGCGCAGCGCCTTGGCCGTGCCCTGCAGCGAGCCCAGGCCGCCGGCAGATTTTTTGTAAAAGCGAATCGGGTGCTGCACGTGGTTCTCCGGCCAGTCGTTCAAGCCCGGATGTTAAACATAAACCCACATGCGCCCCTTTGTTTGCCTGCTGACAACTACATACTGTATACTTGTGTTGCGCCGTACACCCGCGCACTGTTCCCAACTGGCCAAACCCTCGCCTGCTGTCTCTCCGCTGGAGAAGGTCATGCGCCGTCTCGCTACTTATCAAACATTCAAATTCAAGATCACCGCCCTGCTGGTGCTGATGGTCATGCTGGCCACCGTGCTGGTGGGCGGCGCCTCGCTCGTGGTCGCCGAGCGCGAAATGCGCGAAGTAATCGGCAACCAGGAAATGGCCACCCTGGCCGGCGCCGCCGCCTACCTGGACCGCGACATCAGCTCCAAGCAGCAGGTGCTTCGCGTGCTGGCGGAAGGCCTGCAGGCGACACCGCTGGCGCATGGCAAGGTGCAAGCCCAGCTCGAACAGCGCGGCGGCCTGCGTGATGAATTCACCAATGTTGCGGCGCTCGACCGCAGCGGCCAGTTGATCGCCAACCTGCAGGACCGGCGCATGGTGGGCAAGCTGAATAGCCATGGCCGCCAGTTCTTCCGCGACACGCTGGCGGTGCAGGACAGCGTGGTGTCGGCGCCCTTCCGCAGCGTGCTGACCGGCCGCCCGGTGGTGGCGGTCACGCAGCCGGTACTGACGGCGGCCGGCGCCATCGACTACGTATTGGTCGGCACCATCGACCTGCAGCGCCCGGCGTTCGCCGGCCAGTTGCAGGCCCTGCGCGGCGCCGCCTCCGGCTACCTGTTCATCGTCGCCGCCGACGGCACCACCGTCTACCATCCCGACCCCACCCGCCTGCTGGTGCGCGAGGAAGCGGGTTCGCTGGCCCATACCGCGCTGGCCGACGCGGACGGCTGGCGGGTCGATGTGCAGGACCGGGGCCGCGCCACCATGCTGGCGCACACGCGCCTGAAACGGGTGGACTGGACCATCGCCGTCGCCATGCCCTTGGAGGATGTGTTTGCCGGCATGGACGTGGTCCGCCTGCGCGCCCTGGGCACGGCGGCGCTGGCGGCGCTGCTGGCGGGCCTGCTCGGCTGGCTGCTGGTGCGCGCCATGCTGGCGCCGCTGTACCAGTTGTACGGGCGCGTGCTCGCCCTGGGCCGCGACGAGGTGGACGTGGAGCAGTTCAACTCGCCCCGGCCCGATGAATTCGGCCAGCTAAGCCGCGCCTTCTACCAGGTCTCGCGCCAGCACCAGATGGCCGAACGCAACCTGCAGCGCCTGGCCACCACCGACCCGCTGACCGGCGCCCACAACCGCCGCATGTTCGACGAGTTCTTCCCGCAGGCGCTCAAGCGCGCCATCCGCGCCGGCCAGCAGATCGGCCTGGCGGTGCTGGATATCGACCACTTCAAGGTCATCAACGATAGCCACGGCCACCCGGCCGGCGACGCGGTGCTGGTGCAGTTTGCCGACCGCCTGCGCCAGGCCGTGCGCAGCACCGATACGGTGGCGCGCATCGCCGGCGATGAATTTGTGATCGTGTTCGAACACCTGGACGCGGCGCACGACATCAACCTGCTGGGGGAGAAAGTGATCGCGGCCATGAAGGCGCCGTTCAATGTCAACGGCAAGGCGCTGGAAGTGACGGCCAGTATCGGCATCGCCCTCACCACCGAGCTGCCGGCCGATGTCGACAAGGTGATGCTGGCGGCCGACCAGGCCCTGTATTGCGTGAAAGCGGCCGGCCGCAACGGCTTTGCCGTGAACTGCGTGGGGGCCGAGCGCATGCTGTCGGTGCGCGACTTCGGCGCACCGGCCAAGCCGGAGAAAAAACCGACCTGGCCGTCCAGCCGGATGTAGGACCGGCCGCGCGCTGCCGCTAGCCGCGCAGCGCCAGCGCGCGGCGCGCCGCAGCGCCTGCCGCCGCCTGGCCGGACGCCGCCTCGCCTTGCGCCAGGCGGAACTCGCCGACCAGCGCCACCAGCGTGGCCGCCTGGTCCTGCAGGCTCTCCGCCGCCGCTGCCGCTTGTTCCACCAGCGCGGCATTCTGCTGCGTCACCCCGTCCATCTGGCCGATGGCCTGGTTGACCTGGCCGATGCCGTGGCTCTGCTCACCGCTGGCGGCGCTGATTTCGCTCACGATATCGGTCACCCGGCGCACGCTGGACACCACTTCCTGCATGGTGTTGCCGGCCTGCGCCACCAGCGCGCTGCCCGCCTCCACCTGGTTCACCGAATTGCCGATCAATTCCTTGATCTCTTTGGCCGCCGCCGCGCTGCGCTGGGCCAGGTTGCGCACCTCGCTCGCCACCACCGCGAAACCGCGCCCCTGCTCGCCGGCGCGCGCCGCTTCCACCGCCGCATTCAGGGCCAGGATATTGGTCTGGAACGCGATGCCGTCGATGACGGAAATGATATCGACCACCTTGCGCGACGACTCATTGATCGAGGCCATGGTGTCAACCACCTGGGCCACCACTTCGCCGCCGCGCGAGGCCACTTCCGACGCGCGCGCCGCCATCTGGTTGGCCTGGCGCGCGTTGTCGGCGTTCTGCTTCACGGTGCTGGTCAGCTCCTCCATGGTGGCTGCGGTTTCCTCCAGCGCGCTGGCCTGCTGCTCGGTACGCGCCGACAAGTCGGAATTGCCCTCGCGGATTTCCCGGCTGGCCACCGCCACGCTGTCGGACGACTCGCGCACCCGCGCCAGCACCGAATGGATCTTGCCGATAAAGGCATTGAAGCCGGTGCCGATCACCGCCAGTTCGTCATTGCCGCGCACTTCCAGGCGCGCGCTCAGGTCGGCGTTGCCGCTGGCCAGGCCCGACATGGCCGCGCCCAGCTCACGCAGCGGCTGCGTCAGGCGGAACACCACCACCACCAGGATAAAGCCGGTGGCCACCGCGCACAGCAAGGACACCAGCAAGGTATAGGTCAGCAGCTCGCGCGCCGAGGCCGTGGCCACCGCGCGCGGGAAGCTCATTTTCACCGCCCACGGCGCGATATCGGGGTGCAGCACCAGCGGCTGGATCAGGTGCGCCATGCCCTGCTTGTCCTCGTACTCATAGGCCTTGCCGTTGCGGATGCTGTCCAGGCCTTCCTTGGGAATATCCTCGGCCGCTTTGCCCACCACCGCCTCGGTCGGATTGCTGGCATACAGGCCGCCGTTCGATACCAGCGACAGGCGGCCGCCCTCGATCGACTTCATCTCTTTCAGGATCTCGCCCAGTTTGGTCAGCATGAAGTCGGCGCTGGCCGTGCCCTGGAATTTGCCCTCGATGATGATCGGCGCCACCAGCGACGCCATCAGCACGTCCTTGCCGTTGACAGGATAGGCATACGGCTCGGTGAAGAAGACCTTGCCGGTCTTCTTGGGAATGTCGTACCAGTCGTTCGCGCCCGGCTTGGGGTCGAACACGATCGGCTCAATATGCACGGCGCCGCCTGCCGCGCGCGTGTAATACGGCATATAGCGGCCGGTGTCGTCGTACTCCGGCTTTTTGCCCGCGTACTCGGCGTCCTTGCCATCCAGCGCATTCGGTTCCCAGGTCACGGCGGCGCCGATCAGGTCCTCGGAGCTGAACAAGGCGGACTTGGTGATTTCGCCCGTTTGCTCGCGCGCCAGTGGTTGCTTGGCGCCGCGCGTGGCGCGCTGGGCCGCGCCCAACTGGATGATGGTGGCCAGGTTGCGCCCGATGCGCGACTGCAGCGCCGAGGCGGCGGCAGCGGCCTGGGTACGCGCCAGGTCCATCGCGTCTTTTTCCGCCGTGCGGCTACTCTTAATGCCGGTCACCGTAGCGGTGACGGCCAGGCTGATGATCACCAGCAGCGTAGCTGCAATGCAGATCTTCGCATTCAGCGACAATTTCGACAGCATGCTGTGCTCCTCAGAAAGTCTTGGCAATGGTGACTACGAAAGTAGCCTTTTCGGTGTTCGAATACGCCAACCGGCCGGCCGCATCCGGCACACCGTTGGTGTAATCGCGGTAGACGCCGGTGGCGCCCCAGCCGCGCGTGACGGCGCCGGCCACGCTCCAGCCGCCCTCAAAGGCTTTGGTCACGCCCACCTTGGCATCGCGCCAATCCCAGATTTCATTGCCGGCGCCGCCGACGCGCGCATCGCCGGCGTGCAGGTTGAGCGTATAGCCGGCGCCCAGGTCATGGTTCATGCCCACGTCCAGGTAACCGGTGCCGCGACCGTGCGGAATGCCGAAGAAATGCGGGCTCACCGTGTAGTTGTATTTGGCGTAGAAGGCCTTATAGGTCAGGCCCAGCGACAACTCGGTGTAGTTGAAGGTGGTGCCGGTCGCGCCGACCTTGGCACCGGGGTAGAGGTATTGGTACAGGATGACGCTGTAGCCGACATCGCCGGCGCTGGCGGAATAACCCGCATACAGGTCCCATTCCAGCTTGGCCTTTTCAACGAAGCTGTCGCTGACGTTGGAGGCCCAGGTGCCGGCCACAAAGCCGCTCGGGTGGACATAATCGACCCCGACCTGCAAGGCCGGTTTGTCCCAGGTTTGCCGGATGCCGCGCGATACGTACTGGCTGGCAAAGGTCACAGTGGTGGTCAGGGAGGGGGCGGCCGCCGGCGCTTCTTGCGCCTGGACCGATGCAGAAGCCAGCAAAGCCAGCCAGGTGAAACGTTTCATTGGTCCCTCACTTTCATGTCATATGGTACACAAAAGCTATGGTAGTTGCTATTTAGTTCCTTCGTAGCAATACCCGACTGAATCGTTGTGGTACTCGCACTGGTGCGCAAATCTCACACTTATCCACTAATTCCAGTGTGACTGATTTGTGACCTGTTGGCAATTTTCGGGCGGAGCCCGGGCTCAATCCTAGGCGACAGTGTGGTATTTCGCGGCGCGGTCGTGCGGAGGGGGTAGTGTTTCGTGGGCAGGTTTTGCCGCCGCCAGGGCAGCCGCTACGCGCGCCTTGCGCTGCATGGCGCGCCGTCCCAGCCACAGCACCAGGCCGGTGACCATGAATAGCAGCGGCGCCAGGCCGGACACGGAGACCAGCACCCGCCCCGGCAAGCCGAAGGCCTCGCCGGTATGCAGCGGGTACTGCCAGTTAAAGAAAGTATCGCCCGGCGCCGCCTGGAGCGGATCGCGCACCCGCAATACCGCCCCGCTGAAGGCGTCTACGCTGACGCGCGTACTGCCATCGCCCGCGCGCACCTCGCCCGGTTGGCGCATGCGGATCTCATACGGCGCCTTGGCCGAGCCCAGCGCCACGCGCGACAGGCGGGCCTGCGGCAGGTGCTGCTGCGCCGCTTCCAGCGCCGCCGACACACTGATCACCTGGCGGCCAGCGGCCGGCCCGTTGGCCGGCTTGGTATTCGGCTCCAAGGTCGCCACCACGCCCACCACGGGACGCACCCATTCCGGCAGGTTCATGGCCAGGCCGCTAAAGCCCAGCACCGCCAGCACCGGCGTCATAAAGAAGCCCGCTGCGCGGTGGAAGCTGTAATTGAACTGGCGCGACGTCACGTTGCCACGCACCGTCAGCGCCTTGCCCAGGCTGGCCAGGGTGCTCTTCGGCCACCACAGGGCCAGGCCGAGCAGCGAAGTTATCGTCAGGAACAACCCGCTGATGCCGATCACCGTCTTGCCCACCTCGCCGGCGAACAGGTAGCGGTGCAGGTGGAACAGGGACGGCATCAGGAGCGGGCGGCCCAGGCCGAACTCGCCCCAGTTGCGCTCACCCAGCACTTGCAGCGAATGGCGGTCCAGCATGACCTGGCGCGACACCTCGGTAACGAACGCGCCCTTGTCCTTCTTCGGCTGGCGGTACCAAGCCACATACACATCGTCCGCCACATGCGGCAGCATGAGCTGCGTTGGTTTGCCGTAGCCGGGTGCGGCGGACAGCGTATCCAGTGCCGCCTGCACCTGCTGCGGCGTCGGCGCCGCAGCGGGCAAGGCGGCGGCATGGCGCGAATGCAGCAGGGTCGGATTCAGCGCCGCATCCAGCTCGTGCATCCAGGCCAACGGCACCCCGGTCAGGCCGGCCAGCACGAACAGCGCCCCGAACAGCAGGGACGCATACAAGTGGAGGTCACGCAGGCGCGCGCGCAGCAAACCGGAGATCATTCTTAAAAGTGCCAGCAATAAATTAATTGAAATTATAAATGAGAATGATTATCATTGTCGGCTTGTTTTTTGTATCTTCTCATTTAGGAGTTAGTCGATGACCACGCTGCATCCCCTCACCCGCGCCGTTGCCCTGGCCTGCCTGGCCGCTTCCGGCAATGCCGCCATGGCCCAGTCCGACGAGGCGCCGATGAGCGAAGTGGTGGTCACCGCAACCCGCAACAGCAAGAGCGTGGACAAGATCCCCGGCGCCGTCAGCGTGATTTCGCAGAAAGAGCTGGAAGCCCAGTATTTGCTGGCGGACGACCCGTCCGCCGCCCTCGCCACCTACATCCCCGGCTACGCGCCAAGCCGCCAGAAAATGAGTTCCACCGGCGAATCGCTGCGCGGACGTGGCACCCTGATCCTGCTGGACGGCGTACCGCAAACCAATCCGCTGCGCGGCGGCATGCGCGAAGGCTATGTGGCCGACACCGCCATCATCGAACGGGTGGAAGTGATCAACGGCGCCTCCGCCATGCAGGGCATGGGCGCCACTGGCGGCATCGTCAACTACATCACCAAATCGCCCAAGGCCGAAGGCACCACCCACAGCGTGAATGCGCGCCTGTCGTCCCAGTTGCGGCACGACAGCCTGGACTGGAAAACCGGCTACACCCTGCAGCACAAATCCGGCGCCTTCGACCTGCTCGCCTTCGGCAGCATCCAGCAGCGCGGCCTGGGCTACGACGGCCGGGGCCGCCCGCTCGGCATCGAATCGGTGCAGGGCGACACCATGGATTCCGAAGGCACCGACCTGTTCTTCAAGATCGGCAAAAACTTCGGCGAGCAGCGCCTGCAACTGACCGTCAACCGCTTCCGCATGGAAGGCGACGGCGACTACAAGCAAGTGCCGGCCAACTTCGCCAGCGGCATTCCGACCAGCTCCACGCCGGGCACCCCGCTCGGCGCACCGCCGCGCAACAAGGTGGAAACCAGCAGCCTGGAATACCGCCACAACGAAGTCCTGGGCGGCTCCTTCAACGCCCAGTTGTTCAAGCAGGACTTCGCCTCGCTGTACGGCGCCACCAACACCGCCACCTTCCAGGACGTGACGCTGGCGCCGGCCGGCAAGCTGTTCGACCAGTCCGAAGTGGTGGCCGACAAATACGGCGCCAAGCTGACCTATGTGCGCCCGAACACTGTGATCGAGGGCCTGGAATTCACCGCTGGCCTGGACTACCTGCGCGACCGCACCAAGCAATGGCTGGCCGGCACCGGCCGCACCTGGGTGCCGACCCTGGACTTCACCTCCATCGCCCCGTTCACCCAGCTCGAATATGAAATCGGCGCGCTGACCGTGCGCGGCGGCGTGCGCCATGAGGACGCCAAGCTGAACGTGGACACCTACACCACCCTGGCCGCCTACGGCAGCCGCCTGGTGCAAGGCGGCGAGCGCGCCTTCACCAAGAACGTGAAGAATATCGGCGCCGTGTACCGCTTCAGCCCGCACTGGTCGGCCTTTGTTTCCAGCGCCGAAGGCTTCGGCTTGCCGGACGTGGGCCTGGTGCTGCGCGCCGTGAACCGTCCGGGGCAATCGGTGGCCAGCCTGTTCGACATGGAACCGGTGGTCACCCGCAACAAGGAAATCGGCGTCAACTGGCGCGGCGCGCTGGGCAATGTCGGCGCCTCGTTCTACGACTCCCGCTCCAAGCTCGGCACCGCCCTGCGCATCAATGCCGCCGGCATCGGCCAGCTCGACCGCGTGCCAACCACCGTGCGCGGCTGGGAAATGTCCGGCGAAGTGCGCCCGACGCGCCAACTGTCGGCCTTCGGCTCCTACTCCCGCACCCTGGGCAAAACCGCCGCCAGCGCCGGCGCGCCGATGGACGTCGCCCTGGGCGCCCGCTCGCAAGGCCCGGACAAGCTGGTAGCCGGCGCCAACTGGCAATGGCTGCCGAAAGCCACCCTGCGCCTGCAAGCGACCAAGCTGAAAGACCGCGACATCAACATCGGCCGCAGCGTTGGCACCGCCATCCTGGAAGAGCACTTCCAAGGCTACACCCTGGTCGACCTGGCCGGCAGCTACGACTCCCCATGGGGCAAGATCGGCGTCGGCCTGGAAAACCTGACCGACCGCCAATATGTTGGTTATTACCCACAGTCAACCAGCTACAAAGACGCCTCCTCCTACTTCGCCGGACGCGGCCGCACCCTCTCCCTGAGCCTGGTCCGCAGCTTCTAAAAAATTCGGGGTCAGGTCTGGCAATCGGACATTTATTGCGCTACGCGCAATAAATGTCCGATTGCCAGACCTGACCCCGAATTGCTATACTGCATCTATCCTCCGCGCCCTATCCCTGCGCAACTTCCTGATCCCGGCCTAGACTTCGCCCACCATTCCAATCGAGGAATCGGCTGTGCGCACACTTTCGCTCCCTACCCAGTTTTTCCCGGCCCGTAGCCCTGCGGCGGCGCTCAACGACTTTCCGGCAGCGCTGGAGGAGAACTATCAGCAGGACATCGTGCCGGCCAAGTTTCGCTCCTTTAGCCAAGCGTCCATCCTTTGCATGCTGTTGTATGTCTGCTTCGGTGTGCTCGATATCTGGGCCCTGCCCAGCGCGCTCGGCTTTGCCTGGGGCGTGCGCACGGTGGTGCTGCTGGCCACCCTGGCTTGCCTGCTGCACGCCTGGCAAGACCGGCTGTGGTTCGAGCGCCATTACGGCATGCTGACCTTCGGCCTGCACGCGCTGTGGGGCGTGGGCGTGGAGGCGATCATCGCGTCCGCCCTGCCGGGCGAGGCGTCGTGGACCCATTACTATGCCGGCCTGACCCTGGTCACCACGGCGCTGTATACCTGGAGCTATGTGACGCCGCTGGCGGCCAGCGTGCTGGGCCTGTCGCTGGCGGCCGGCTACGCCGCCATTGCCATCGGCTGGCAGGAGCTGCACAAGCGGCCCGAAAGCAGCGCGCTGGTGGCGATCATGTTCTTCCTGATCAGCACCAACCTGATCGGTATCCTGTCGATGCTGGCGCGCGAAAAGTTCTCGCGCCAGGCCTTCCTGCTCAAGCACATGCTGCGCAAGGACCTGGAGGATGCGGGCAACGAGCAGCGCCATTCGCAACACGTCTCCGAGCATGACCATTTGACGGGTTTGCCGAACCGCCTGCGCTTCGAGCGCCGGATGCAGGAGCTGTGCGCCAATGCCACGCTGGGCGGCAACAGCGTCGGCCTGCTCTTCATCGACCTGGATGGCTTCAAGCCGATCAACGATGTGCACGGCCATGCCGCCGGCGACGCGGTGCTGGTGGAGGTGGCGCGCAGGATGACGGGCCTGATCCGCAGCGAAGACCTGGTGGCGCGCCTGGGCGGAGACGAATTCGTGATCGCCATCCCGCTCGCCCACGGCAGCAGCGAGCGCCTGCACAGCCTGCGCCTGGCGCTCTCGATGCGGATCGGCCAGCCCATGCACTGGGAGGGCCAGAGCCTGCGTACCACCGCCAGCATCGGCGACGCCTGTTTCCCCGGCGATGGCAGCTCAGTAGCCGATGTGCTCGCCAAAGCCGACCGCTCGATGTACCTCGACAAGCAAAGAAAAGTCCGCATCTAAGAAATTCGGGGTCAGGTCTGGCAATCGGACAAAAGATGCGCTACGCGCATCTTTTGTCCGATTGCCAGACCTGACCCCGAATTTCTTAGATGCCCCACTGGACCTTGAGGGTGAGGCCTTTGTTAGCGCCGGGTAAGGCGCCGTTGGCGTCGGTGGTGGCGCCGATGGAGACGATGCGGTCGTGGCGAGTGGTGCGTTTATATAGCAGCGAGCGGTGGCGGTAGTGGGCGTCTTCCGGTTGGATCAGGTGCGGCATGCGCTCCTGGCGTTGGGCGGCGGTGTTCTGCACGATCACGCGCAGGGCGTCGCGCGGGGTGGCGTGCAGGGTGCCGACCCAGCGCCAGCCACTGTCGCTGAAGTCTTGCAGCTGGTCGTGCTTGACCCAGGCGCGGTTCCAGCGGTGGTCGGATTCAAGGCTCCAGCCGCCGGGCAGCGGGAAACGCAGGCTGGCTTCGAGTTCGAGGTTGCCGCCCCGGCCGACCGCGTCGGCCTCGGTGTCGAGCTGGCGGCCCAGCGTGAGCTCGCCTTCCAGTTTGACGAAGCGGGCCGAGGGCGAGCTTTCAATCCCTAAATGGGCGGCGTGTACACGGTGCAGGCGGCCGCCTGCGTGGGCGCGCTGCTGGTCGAAGCCGGCATTGGCCCAGAAGCGGGTCTGGCGTCCGGCGAACAGCCAGATGCCGGGGCGTACCCAGCGCTCGACCACTTCATGCGCTAAGGTGCGCGTTTCGCGCAGGCCGAGGTGCAGCTCGGTTTCGTAGGCTTCGATTGCGCCGAACTTGTGCGCGCCCATGCGGCGGTTCAACTCCACGTCGCCTTTGATGATGCCGGCTTGCGGCACGAAGCCGTTGTCGTTGGCGAAGTTGCTGCCGATGACTTCCAACTGGGCGATGTTGAACCAGTCGTCCGAGCTGTAATTCAGTCGGCCATAGCCATAGCCACTATGGCGGGCGCGGGTGGCGTGGCTGCGGCCGTCGTCGTCGAATCGGGAGCTGGTGCGCGAGGCCATGGCGGCCCACAGCAGCTGCGTGTGGCTGCCGCTTTCACCGTCGGCGGGCAGGCGCCATTGGCCGTCCACGCCGAGCACGCTGTTGCGCCCGCCCTCGCCGTAGTCGCGGTCGGACAGGAAGGCGCCGGCCACCACTTCTTCGCCATGGCGGCGGGCGCGCAGCAGGGTCGCTTTGCTGTCGCCGGCATTCACGTAGTCGTCGGTGCCGTAGGGCGAGCCGCGCATCACCACGCCGCCGGCGCGGTCGCTCAGGCTAAGCGCGGTGGCGTCGGCGGCGGCGCCGCGCCAGGTGGCGCGCATGCCCCAGCGCGGTTCGGCGATGGTGCGCGAGTAGAAGGCAGGCAGGCGCATGCCCAGCACGTCGGCGCTTTCGAGGAAGAAGGTGCGCTTTTCCGGCAGGCTGAGGGCGACCTGGCTGGTGCCGTTGCTGGTCGGGGCGTCGATCTCCACTTGCGAGAAGTCGGGATTGAGCGTGGCGTTGAAGACCCAGTCGGCGCGCGGGCGGGCGCTGATGTCGAGGCCGACGCTGGTCTGGCTGCTGCCCTTGCCGTAGTTGTCATGGACACGGTGCGTGATTTCGGGCCGCAGTTCCCAGAAGGGCTTGTCCTGCATCTCCGGCAGCACCTGGGCGATGCCTTCCAGTTCATCCATCTCGGCGATGAAGTGCAGTGATTCCTTTTTCAGCGGGGCGCTCAGGAGCAGCATGCCGTCGGCGTGCGGCACGCTGCGCTCGACGCGCACCAGCCACGGCTTGGCTTCGCCATACGGAAAGCGCAGGCTGGACAGCGGCCAGCGGATCTCCATCGAGTAGCCGTCCGGCAGATGGTGCACGGCGCTTGCCACCGGATAGTCGGGACCGAGGTCGGTTTCGTCCTCGTCGGCGCGGTAAATACCATCGCTCAGCACACCGGCCACGTTGACCCGCACGAATTGCGCCGAGCGGCCATGGCCGCTAGGATCAATCCAGATGCCGATGAAATCCTGGTCGCGGTCGACCTTGTCGCGCCGGGCCAGGGTGCCATTCAGTTGCGAAGGGTCGGGGTTCCAGGCGCGCACGCCGAACACCAGCGCGTCCGGCTCCAGCAGGACCTTGACGCTGGTGCGCAAGTGGCCGGGGGCGTCGCGTCCGTCTTCCGGCTGGTACTGGAAGAAGCGTGTGTTGGCGGCCGCCTGCGCCCACGCCGCGTCGTCCAGGCGGCCGTCGAGGGCGAGCGCCAGCGGCTGGCGCGCCACGTGGGCGGCCAGGCTGCGGCGTTTGGGCTCTTCACTTTCGGCGGCGGCTAAAGCTGAGGCGGAAATGGCAATCTGGCACACGGCCAGCATCGAGGCAAAATGTCGGGCAAACATGACCTAGATTATAGATTTGCCAATTTGTATCGTGCAAGCGGATACATGGATGCTACCATGTGACCATTTTGACGAGAGGGGATTAATGGGTTTGACCTGCCAGCAGCTCACTTGCCGCCGCGGCCGCAGCACCTTGTTTGCGGGCGTCAATTTCAGGCTGCAAGCTGGAGAGGCCCTCTGGGTCCAGGGTCGCAACGGCAGCGGCAAGACGACGCTGCTGCGCATGCTGTGCGGCCTGGCGCGGCCCGACCGCGGCAGCGTGCACTGGCGCGAACAAGCCATCCTCGCCACACGCGCCCAATTCCACTCCGAACTGCTGCACATCGGCCACGCGGACGGCTTGAAGCCGGACTTGCTGGCCTGGGAAAACCTGGCCCTGGGCGCCCTGCCCGGCGCCCGCTGTACCCGCGCCGACGCCGAACAGGCCCTGGCCCAGATTGGCCTGGCGGCGGAAGCCCAGCGCCCGGTGCGCCTGCTGTCGCAAGGCCAGCGCAAGCGCGTCGCCCTGGCGCGCCTGCTGCTCGCGCC
Source organism: Massilia sp. SR12 (assembly GCA_046523935.1). Lineage (GTDB taxonomy): Bacteria > Pseudomonadota > Gammaproteobacteria > Burkholderiales > Burkholderiaceae_D > Rugamonas. Next base: position 1,712,612 of record CP159586.1, read on the forward strand.
AGAACGCCCTTTGTGGATCCTCGACGAACCGATCGCCACCCTGGACCAGGCGGCCGCCGCGCAAGTGGGCCAGATCCTGCAAGCGCATTGCGCGCGCGGCGGCATGCTGGTGCTGACCACGCACCAGGAGCCGGACCTGCCGGGCGTGCGCGCGCTGCACCTGGGGGCGCCGTGCTGAGTACTTCCGCCCAACTGCTGCGGCGCGACCTGTTGCTGGCCATGCGCCGCCGTAGCGACGCGCTTATGCCGCTGGCCTTCTTCCTGGTCACCACCTCGCTCTTCCCGCTCGCCATCGGTCCCGATTCCAAACTGCTGCGCAGCGTGGCGCCGGGCATTGTCTGGGTGGCCGCTTTGCTGGCCTCCCTGCTTGGCTTGCAGCGCCTGTTCGCCGACGACCATGCGGACGGCTCGCTCGAACAACTACTGCTGGCGGGCCAGCCGCTGGAGCTGCTGGTGCTGGCGAAAGTGCTGGCGCACTGGCTCACTTCCGGCGTGCCGCTGCTGGTGCTGGCGCCGCTGGTGGCCTTGCAGTATGGCCTGGATACGGGCGCGCTGGCCGTGCTGTGGTGCGGCCTGCTGCTCGGCACACCGGTGCTTAGCCTGTTGGGCAGCATCGGCGCCGCCCTGGCGCTGGGTGCACGCGGCGGCAGCGTTCTCGTTGCGCTGATCCTGATGCCCCTGTATATTCCCTTACTAATTCTCGGCAGCTCCGCAGTTGTAGCCGCCGGCGATGGCACCGGCAGCGCGCCGCACCTGATGTTACTGGGCGCCCTGCTCGCCGCATCGCTGGCCGCCACGCCCTGGGCTACCGCCGCTGCCCTGCGGATCGCGTACGAGTAGAACGGAAAGCCCATGAATCGACCGTACTCCTCCACCGCAAACGGCGCCCGGCGCCGCTTCACGGTGTTTGCTTTTGCCTCGCCACGCAATTTCTACCATCTGGCCGGGCGACTGATCCCCTGGTTTACCGCGCTTGGCGTGCTGACCGGGCTGGCCGGGCTGGCGCTCGGCATGCTGTTCGCACCCACCGATTTCCAGCAGGGCGACGCCTACCGCATCATCTTCGTGCACGTGCCGGCGGCCTGGATGTCGATGCTGATTTACCTGGCCATGGCCGGCTGGGCCGCCATCGGCCTGTCCTACCATACCGGCGTGTCGTCCATCATGGCCAGCGCGCTGGCGCCGACCGGCGCCCTGTTCACCTTCCTCGCGCTGTGGACCGGCGCCCTGTGGGGCAAGCCGACCTGGGGCGCGTGGTGGGTGTGGGACGCGCGCCTGACCTCGGAACTGATCCTGCTGTTCCTCTACCTCGGCTACATGGGCCTGCACGCCTCGATCGCGGACCCGCGCCGCGCCGACCGCGCGGCAGGCGTGCTGGCCATTGTCGGCGCGGTCAACATCCCGATCATCTATTTCTCGGTGTACTGGTGGAATACCCTGCACCAGGGTCCGTCCGTCACGCTCGGCAAGGCGCCGAGCATGGCGCCGGATATGTTTACGGCCATGCTCTTGATGGTGGCCGCTTTCTGGTGTTACGCAATTGCAGTGGCGCTGCGGCGCGCGCGTTGCATCGTGCTGGAACGGCACGGCAACGCGGCGTGGCTGCGCAGGAGAACAAAATGAATTGGACTAGTTTGCAGGATTTCCTGGCCATGGGCGGCTATGCCGGCTATGTGTGGGGTTCCTTCGGTGTGGTGTTCGCCACCATGGCGCTGGAAGTGTGGGCCCTGCGCCTGCGCGAGCAAAAGGTGGAGGCAGAATGAAACCACGCCATCAACGACTGGCACTGATCGGCGGCAGCCTGGCCGCTTGCGGCGTGGCCGTGGCCCTGGTGCTGAACGCGTTCAACGATAACCTGGTGTTCTTCTACACGCCGTCGCAGGTGGCGGAAGGCAGCGCACCGCGCCAGAGCATTTTCCGCATCGGCGGCCTGGTGGAAGAAGGCAGCGTGAAACGCCTGGCCGACGGCCTGACTGTGAGTTTTATCATTACCGACAAAGTAAAGCAGGTGCCGGTGCACTATAAAGGCACCCTGCCCGACCTGTTCAAGGAAGGCAAAGGCGCCGTGGCGCAGGGCCGCCTGGGCGAGGGCGCGCTGTTCCTGGCGCAGGAAGTGCTGGCCAAGCACGATGAGAACTATATGCCGGCGGAAGCGGCGCACGCGCTGGAGCAAGGCCGCGCGCCGGCTTCGCTGAAAGGCACACCATGATCGGCGAAGCAGGTAATTTCGCGCTGGTGCTGGCCCTGCTGCTGGCGGTGGTGCAAGGCACGCTGCCATTGGTGGGCGCGCAACGCGGCGACGCGCGCTGGATGGCGCTGGCCAAGCCGGCGGCGGCCGGCCAGTTCGCTTTCTGCACCCTGGCATTCGGCTGCCTGTTCTACAGCTTTTACGCGAACGATTTTTCGCTGCGCTATGTGGTGCAGCATTCCAATTCCCTGCTGCCGTGGCAGTACCGCCTGAGCGCGGCCTGGGGCGGCCATGAAGGCTCGCTGCTGCTGTGGACCTGGCTGTTGTCAGCCTGGACCTTCGCGGCGGCTTGCCTGTCGCGGCAACTGCCGCGCGAGGTGCAGGCGCGCCTGCTTGGTGTGCTGGGACTGGTGGCCGTGGGCTTCCTGCTGTTCATGCTGTTCACCTCCAATCCCTTCATGCGCATGCTGCCGGCGGCGCCGGACGGCAACGACCTGAATCCGCTGCTGCAGGATGCGGGCATGATCGCGCACCCGCCGCTGCTGTATATGGGTTATGTCGGCTTCTCGGTGACCTTCGCCTTCGCCATCGCGGCGCTGCTGGGCGGGCGCCTGGATGCATCGTGGGCGCGCTGGTCGCGGCCCTGGGCGCTGGCGGCGTGGAGCTTCCTGACCCTGGGCATTGCCATGGGCAGCTATTGGGCCTATTACGAGTTAGGCTGGGGCGGCTGGTGGTTCTGGGATGCGGTGGAAAACGCTTCCTTCATGCCCTGGCTGGTGGGCACGGCGCTGCTGCATTCCCTGATCGTGACGGAAAAGCGCGGCGTGTTCCGCAGCTGGACCGCGCTGCTGGCGATCCTGGCGTTCTCGCTGTCGCTGCTCGGCACCTTCCTGGTGCGCTCGGGCGTGCTGACATCGGTGCACGCCTTCGCCACCGATCCGCGCCGCGGCGCCTTCATCCTGGTGTACCTGGGGGTGGTGGTGGGCGGTTCGCTGCTGCTGTACGCCTGGCGCGCGCCGCGCCTGCGCCAGCGCACCGCGTTCGCGCCGATGTCGCGCGAATCGCTGCTGCTGTTGCAGAACGTGGTGATGCTGGCCGCCACCGGCACCGTGCTGCTTGGCACGCTGTACCCGCTGCTGCTGGATGCCCTGGGCGCTGGCAAGATATCGGTCGGGCCGCCGTATTTCGAAAAAGTCTTCGTGCCGATGATGCTGCCGGTGCTGCTGCTGGTGGCCGCCGGTCCGTTCGCGGGCTGGCGCCACGGCACGCTGGCGCAGCTGGCCAAGCGCCTGCGCTGGCCGGCGGCCATTGCGCTGGGCGCAGCGGTTGGCGTGGCGCTGCTGTTGCGCAGTTCGCCGATGGTGGCGCTGGGCCTCTTGCTGGCGGCCTGGATCCTGGCCGGCACGGCCTGGCAATTGCTGCAGCAGCGCGGTAAGCTGGCGCGCCAGCCGCGCTCCTGGTACGGCATGCTGGTGGCGCACGCCGGCCTGGCGGTGTTCGTCATCGGTGTGACCATGGTCAAGGGCCATGAGCTGGTGCAGGACGTGGTACTGGCGCCGGGCCAGCAGGCCACGCTGGGCGAATACAGCTTCACCTTGCAGAAGCTGGAGGACGTGCGGGGACCGAATTACACCGCGCTGCGCGCCAGCGTCGGCGTCACACGTGCCGGTGCCGGCGAGGCGATTGCCGTGCTGCTGCCGGAACAGCGCCGCTATAAAGTAGCGCAGGACACCATGACCGAAGCTTCCATCGACCGTGGCCTGCTGCGCGACCTGTATGTGTCGCTGGGCGATGCCACCGGCGACGGGCGCTACCTGCTGCGCATCCAGGTCAAGCCTTTCGTGGGCTGGATCTGGGGCGGCTGCCTGCTGTTCGCGCTGGGTGGCTTCCTGGCGGCGAGCGACCGCCGCTACCGCGCCGCGCGCCAGCACGCGCACAACAGCGAGCCAGCCTCCGGCGCCGCAACACCAGCCACCGCGCCCGTGCTGGCGCAGGAGGCGCCATGAAGCGCTTCATCATCCCCGCCGCCCTGTTCATCGTGCTGCTGGGCTTTTTGGCGGTCGGCCTGCAGCGCAACCCGCGCGAGCTGCCGTCGCCGCTGATCGGCAAGCCGGTACCGCAATTCTCGGCGCAGCGCCTGGATGATCCTTCCGGCACCATCTCGCCCGCCAACCTGAAGGGCAGCGTGTGGGTGCTGAACGTGTGGGCCTCATGGTGCGAGGGCTGCCGCATCGAACACAAGGATTTGATGGATCTGTCGCGCGCCGTACACGCGCCCGTGATCGGCCTGAATTACAAGGACCAGCGCGACGACGCCCTGCGCTGGCTGCGCGAGCAAGGCAACCCATACCGCCAGGTCGCCTTCGACCACGACGGCCGCATCGGCATCGACTTCGGCGTATATGGCGTGCCGGAGACATTTGTCATCGACCAGCAAGGTATCATCCGCATGAAACATATCGGCCCCCTGTCCTCGCCCGACGCGCGCGAGCGCGTGGCGCGCATGGTGAAGGAGCTCGCCAATGGCTAAGAACGAAGCAAGCGCGCCAGCGCCAGGCAGCGCAAACGCGCTGGACCTGCGCACCATGGCCCTGGCCGAAGAACTGCGCTGCCTGGTGTGCCAGAACCAAAGCCTGGCCGACTCGCATGCCCCGCTGGCGCTCGACCTGCGGGCCCAGATCCACCAGCAACTGGCCCAGGGCCGCAGCGAGAAGCAGGTGGTTGAATTCATGGTGCAGCGCTACGGCGACTTTGTCCTGTACGAACCGCCGCTGAATAGCAGTACCGCCCTGCTGTGGTTCGGGCCTGCACTGCTGCTGGCCGTCGGCGTGCTCGCGCTGCGCGGCTTCTGGAGGAAAAGAACATGAGCGCATTTGTTATCGTGATCGCGTTGATGGCCGCCCTGGCGCTGGCCTGCGTAGTACCGCCGCTGCTGACGCGCAAGGCCACGCCGCTGCCCGACGCGGCCGGCATGGCGCCGTCCGGCCTGGTGCGCCAGCAACCGCGCCTGGCGCTGCTGCTGGCCCTCGGCCTGCCGGCGGCAGCCGCCGCCATTTACCTGCAGGTGGGCCGTCCCGACGTGCTGAGCATGCCGCCGGAATTGCTGCAAGCGGCTGCCACCCCGTCCGACCACGGCCCGTCGGAAGCGGACATCCCCGCCATGGTCGAAGGCCTGGCGCAACGCCTGCGCGATGAACCAGACAACCTCGAAGGCTGGCATATGCTGGCCCGTTCCTACAGCGCCATGAACCGCTACGCCGATGCCGCCAAAGCCTACGCCCACCTGGCCGAAAAGCTGCCGCAGGACGCCGGCGTGCTGGCCGACTACGCCGACGCGCTGGGCACGGCGCAGGACGGCAAGCTCGATGGTGAGCCGGAACGCCTGATCGAGCGCGCGCTGGCGCTCGACCCGCAACAAGTGAAAGCCCTGGCCCTGGCCGGCAGCGCGGCCTTTGCCAAGAACGATTATGCGCGCGCCGAGCAGCGCTGGACGGCGGTGCTGGCCCTGATCCCGGGCGACTCCGAGTTCGCCACCTCGACCCGCGCCGGCATTGCCGAAGCGCGCGCGCGGCAAGGCTTGCCGGCGGCGGTGGCCGTGTTGTCGGGCACCATCCGCCTGGCGCCGGGCACATCCGCGCCGGAACCAGGCCAGACCCTCTACGTCTACGCGCGCGCCGCCGACGGCCCGCCCATGCCGCTGGCCGCCGTGCGGCGCCAGGCCAATGCACTGCCGCTGTCCTTCACGCTTGATGAGAGCAATGTGCTGGCCGCCGGCAGCAAACTGGCCGACACGCCGAAGCTGGTGGTCGGCGCCCGCATTTCCGCCAGCGGCAGCGCCACCCCGCAGGCGGGCGACCTGGAAGGCCAGGCCGCCGCCGTGGTACCAGGCACCAGTGGCATCGTGATTGAGTTGAGTCCGCGCAACACCCCGAAGCAATAGTTGACCTGCGTCATTTTTTGCTTAGTATTTGTAACCATACAATGAGATCAATATGGAAAACAAAGAAACAGCGCCTTCCAAAGCGCAAGAAGTAAAGGTCTTCCTGTTCATGACCGTGGTGCTGGCCCCGATATTGGCCGTCGCCACCGTGGGCGGGTATGGATTTATCGTCTGGATGTATCAACTGCTGAGCGGTCGCCCGCCGGGAGCATGACGATGGCCGCAGAGATCCACATCGCCGGCGTCATAGTCCACGCCCGCCCCGCCCAAACAGCGGACATCCGCGCCCAGTTGGCACTCCTGCCGCACGCCATCGTGCATGCCGTCGAAGACGACGGCCGCATGGTGGTCACGCTGGAAGCGGAAAGCGCCCCGCGCACGCTCGACGCCATGGACGCGATCCGCGCCCTGCCCGGCGTCCTGAACGTCGCCCTGGTTTATCAACATGCCGAACCCGCCACCGCAATGGACGAGGAAATGCCATGAAAAACACCCGTCGTGATTTTATTACCCAGACTGCCGCAATGACGGCAGCCGCCACCGCCGGCATCAGCTTGCCGGCCGCCGCCTCCAACGTCGTCACCGACGCCGGCAAAACCCAGCTCACCTGGAGCAAGGCGCCGTGCCGCTTCTGCGGCGTGGGCTGCGGCGTCAATGTGGGCGTCAAGGACGGCCGCGTGGTCGCCACCCATGGCGACATCAACGCCGAAGTCAATCGCGGCGTCAACTGCGTCAAGGGCTACTTCCTGTCCAAGATCATGTATGGCGCGGACCGCCTGACCACGCCGCTGATGCGCATGAAGAACGGCAAATACGCCAAGGACGGCGACTTCCAGCCGGTGTCCTGGACCGTCGCCTTCGATGAAATGGCCAAGCAGTTCAAGAAAGCGCTGAACGAAAAAGGCCCGAACGGCGTGGGCATGTTCGGCTCCGGCCAATGGACCATCTGGGAAGGCTATGCCGCCTCCAAACTGATGAAAGCCGGCTTCCGCACCAATAACCTGGACCCGAACGCGCGCCACTGCATGGCGTCCGCCGTGGCCGGCTTCATGCGCACTTTCGGCATGGACGAGCCAATGGGCTGCTACGACGATATCGAAGCGGCCGACGCCTTCGTGCTGTGGGGCTCGAACATGGCGGAGATGCACCCGATCCTGTGGACCCGCATCACCGACCGCCGCCTGTCGCACCCGCACGTCAAGGTGGCCGTGCTCTCGACCTATGAGCACCGCAGCTTCGAACTGGCCGACCAGCCTATCGTCTTCACGCCGCAGACCGACCTGGCGATCCTGAACTACATCGCCAACTACATCATCAAGAACAACCGCGTGAACCGTGACTTCATCAACAAGCACACGCGTTTCGTGGTTGGCAATACGGATATCGGTTACGGGCTGCGCCCGGACAATCCGCTGCAGAAAGCCGCCAAGAATGCCGGCGAGGCAGGCGGCAGCAAGCCAAGCACCTTTGAGGAATTCGCCAAGTTCGTCAGCGCCTACGATGTCGACACCGTGGCCAAACTGAGCGGCGTCTCGAAAGACCGCCTGGAACGCCTGGCGCAGTTGTACGCCGATCCGAAAACCAAGGTGATGTCCTTGTTCACCATGGGCTTCAACCAGCACACGCGCGGTACCTGGTGCAGCAACCTGCTGTACAACATCCACCTGTTGACCGGTAAGATCTCCGAGCCGGGCAACAGCCCGTTCTCGCTGACCGGCCAGCCTTCCGCCTGCGGCACCGCGCGCGAGGTGGGTACCTTCTCGCACCGCCTGCCGGCCGATATGCTGGTGGCCAATCCGAAGCACCGCGAAATCGCCGAGAAAATCTGGAAACTGCCGCCCGGCACCATCCCGGACAAGCCAGGCCTGCACGCCGTGGCGCAAAGCCGCGCCCTGAAGGACGGCAAGCTGGGCGCCTACTGGGTCATGTGCAACAACAATATGCAGGCCGGCCCGAACGTGATGGGCGAGATCCTGCCGGGCTGGCGCAACCCAAGCGCCTTCGTGGTGGTGTCCGATCCTTACCCGACCGCCAGCACCACGGCGGCCGACCTGATCCTGCCAACCGCGATGTGGGTGGAGAAGGAAGGCGCCTACGGCAACGCCGAACGCCGCACGCAATTCTGGCACCAGTTGGTGAGCGCGCCAGGCGAGGCCCGCTCCGACTTGTGGCAGTTGATGGAATTCGCCAAGCGCTTCAAGATGGAAGAAGTGTGGCCGGCGCCGCTGCTGGCCGCCATGCCTGCGTATAAGGGCAAGACCCTGTTCGATGTGTTGTACCGCAACGGACAGGTCGACAAGTTCCCGGTCTCGCAGATCGAAGCCGGCTACCAGAACGACGAAGCCAAGGCCTTTGGCTTCTATCCGCAGAAAGGCCTGTTCGAAGAGTACGCGGAATTCGGGCGCGGCCACGGCCACGACCTGGCGTCGTTCGATACCTACCACCAGGCGCGCGGTCTGCGCTGGCCGGTGGTGGACGGCAAAGAGACGCGCTGGCGCTACCGCGAGGGCATGGACCCATACGTCAAGAAAGGCGAAGGCGTGCGCTTCTACGGCCACCCGGACGGCAAGGCGGTGATCTTCGCGCTGCCTTACGAGAAACCAGCCGAAGCGCCGGACAAGGAATTCCCGTTCTGGCTGTCCACCGGCCGCGTGCTGGAGCACTGGCACACCGGCACCATGACGCGCCGCGTGCCGGAGTTGTACCGCGCCGTGCCGAATGCCGTGTGCTTTATGCACCCGGAGGACGCGAAAGCGCTGGGCGCGCGACGCGGCGACCTGATCGAAGTCAAATCGCGGCGCGGCTCGATCCAGAGCCGGGTCGAGACGCGCGGCCGCAACCGGCCACCGCGCGGCCTGGTCTTCGTGCCATTCTTCGACGCCAGCCAACTGATTAACAAGGTGACGCTCGACGCCACCTGCCCGATCTCCTTGCAGACTGACTACAAGAAGTGCGCAGTCAGCATTCGCAAGGTATAGGAGGAACCGACCATGAAAAAATTCGCCTTGATTCTCGCCCTGCTGCTGCCGCTGTCCGTGTTCGCCCAGGCACAGCCGGCACCGCGCGCCCTGGACAATATGCGCGGCACCACGCCGCTGGCTGAAACCACCAAGCCGCCGGCGCTGGTCAATCCCGACAACAGCGACGTGAAGCGCCAGCGTAACTACGCCATGCAGCCACCGATCATTCCGCACAAGATCGAGAACTACCAGATCGACAAAAGTGCCAACCGCTGCATGATGTGCCACGCCCGCACCCGCACCCAGGAAAGCCAGGCGCCGATGATCAGCGTGACGCACTTCCAGAACCGGGACGGCAACTTCCTGGCCGAGCTGTCGCCACGCCGCTACTTCTGCCTGCAGTGCCACGTGCCGCAAGCGAACCTGGAGCCGCTCGTGACGAACCAGTTCAAGGACGTGGACACCATGCTGAACGCACCGGCCGCGCCGGCCAAGAAGAAATAAGCGGGGGTGGCAATGTTAAAACTCTTCAAATCGTACTGGGGCATACTGCGCCGGCCGGCAGTGCACCTGAGCCTTGGCTTCCTGGTGATTGGCTCCTTCGTGGCGGGCGTGGTGTTCTGGGGCGGCTTCAACACCGCCATGGAAGCCACCAACACCGAGAAGTTCTGCACCGGCTGCCATGAAATGCGCGACAACGTCTATCCCGAGCTGCAGCGCACCATTCACTTCTCCAACCGCAGCGGCGTGCGGGCCAAGTGTTCGGATTGCCACGTGCCGCACGAGTGGACCAGCAAGATCGCGCGCAAGATGCAGGCGTCGAAAGAAGTCTGGGGCAAGGTGTTCGGCACCATCGACACCCGCGAGAAGTTCGAGGCGCACCGCCTGCAGTTGGCCAACAACGAATGGAAACGCCTGAAGGCCAACAACTCGCTGGAATGCCGCAACTGCCACCAGTTCGAATCGATGGACTTCACCCGCCAGAGCAAGCGCGCGGTGGACGCCCACTCGACCCAGCTGGCCAGTGGCGAGAAAACCTGTATCGACTGCCACAAGGGTATCGCGCACACGCTGCCCGATATGCACGGCGTGAAGTAAGTTACAGGAACAGGCGGCGGTAAGCGGACGGCGTTTGCTGGAAGGCGGCACGGAAGTGCTGCCGCAAGGACAGCGCCGTGCCAAAGCCGCTCTGCTGGGCGACGACCTCGATCGGGGCGTCGCTCTTTTCCAATAAGCGCTGGGCATGCGCCAGGCGCTGGTTCAGCAGCCATTGCTTGAACGAGGTGCCGGTGGCTTGCCGGAAATGGCGCGTGAAGTTGCGCCGGCTCATGGCGGCGCGCTGCGCCAATGCATCCAGGCTGTGCTCCTCGGCCAGCCGGTGCTGCACCCAATCCAATACCGCCGACAGGCGGCAATCACTACCCGACACCGGCAAGGGGCGCTCGATGAACTGCGCCTGCCCACCGTCGCGGTGCGGCGCCACCAGCAGGCGGCGCGCCACCATATTCGCGTAATCGGCGCCCGCCAGCTTGCGCAGCAGGTAGAGCGAGCAATCAAGGCTGGCCGCCGCGCCGGCCGATGTCAGCACGTCGCCTTCATCCACGTACAGCACTTCCTGGTCGACCCGCACCAATGGGCAGCGCGCCGCCAGTTGGGCGGCGAAGGCCCAGTGCGTGGTCACCGCGCGGCCATCCAGCAGCCCGGCCTCCGCCACCGGGAAAGCGCCCAGGCACAGGCCGACAATCAGCGCCCCCTGCGCGTGCGCGCGCCGCAAAGCCTGCGACAGTGCCGGCGGCGAGGGGCGGCAGTCGTCGTGCCAGGTCGGCATGATGACGATGTCCGCACCGGCCAGCGCGCGCAGGCTTTTATGAGCTGCGATATCGAAACCGGCGGTGGTGCGCATCGGCCCGCGCTCGGCGGAACACACTGTCACATCGAACAGGGATTCCCCGTGCTGCCCGCCGAAAACCAGGCACGGCACCGACAGGTGGAAGGGGGTGATGCCGTCGAAGGCAATGATGGCCACTTTTTTAAGCATGGCCCGATTATATCGAATAACGTCCCTCGGGCCACTTTCACGCATTCCGCGCCGGCCGCACAATGGCCCCCATCAACCACCACAAAGGAGCCAATGATGCCACGCCGCGCACTGATTGTTATCGACGTACAGAATGAATACTTCACCGGCAAGCTGCCGATCGAGTACCCGCCTACCGCGCAATCCCTGCCCAATATCGTGCAGGCCATGAAAACAGCGCGCGAAAACGGCGTGCCGGTCATCGTCGTGCAGCACGACACGCCCGCCGATGCGCCGGTGTTCGCCCTCGGCTCGGACGGCTGGCAGTTGCACCCCGAAGTCGCCGCCCTGGGCGCCGACCTGCGGATCAACAAAAAGCTGGCCAGCAGCTTCACCGGCACCGGCCTGGCGCAATGGCTAAAGGAGCAGGCCATCGACACCGTGACCATCGCCGGCTATATGACCCACAACTGCAACGCCTCCACCATTGTCGAAGCCTGGCATATGGGGTTGGCGGTGGAAGTGCTGTCCGACGCGACTGGCGCCCTGCCCTACGAGAACGCGGCCGGCCGCGCCACGGCGGAGGAAATCCACCGCGCCCTCAGCGTGGTATTCCACTCCAACTTCGCCGCCGTAGCGACCACCCGCGAATGGGCCGACGCCGTCAGCGCCGGCCGCGCGCTGGAAAAGGACAATATCCTCTCCTCCAATATGCGCGCCCGGGACAGCGCCCGCCCTTCCGGCGTGTAAAAGCAAGTGCCGAGCTGCTCCTGGCCGCCGCCTGATCGAGCCTTCGCGCTGCGCGGGATCGGTACCCCGAGCCTTTTCCGGACGCGGCCAGCGCCGGCTGGCGAGCGATAGCCAAAGGCCGAGTTGTCGGCCAAGATCGGCGCGTCAGCAATCCGGGCGAGGCAGGAACTAACCTCCGATCAAGCGATTGCGCTCCCTCCAAGCTGCCTGAACAAATGGATCGCTGACCATGTACCTTCCGTGACCTGTTCGCATGATGAGGTTCGCATCAAGCAGCTCGTTTACCACCGGCTGAATTTCCTCGATCTTCACCTCGCGGTTGAGCGATGCGCTATATTCAGCCGCTGCCTCATTCGAGAAAATACCCGTTACCTCACCGTCGTTTGCAGCTATGCGCGCAAAAACTGCGGCGCCCAGGACGCCAAGTTGTTCAACGCGTCCCAACTCGAGGTCCGCTGCCGCTGTTCGCAACGTGGTGGCTATGATTTTCAGCGTATCATCGACATCCTTCCCAGCAAACTCCAGAGACTGAAGCTGGCGTAGCGCCAACAACATTTCCTCGGGGCGGTGCCCCAATTTGCAAAACGCCTGGAATGCAGCTTCGCGAGAAGGCAATTGAACCGCGTTCGCATCCTTCAACCGTTCGAGTATGAAGTCCACGTATTCGATGCCCAATGTAGGGAAAGCTATTGTCGTGGCACCGTTAAACGCCTGAGTGCGTTTGGTGGTGAGCTCGCTCACCTTTGCTCGATGTGATCCAGTGCCCACAAAAAGAAAGTGGCCTGGCGTGTCTGGTCGGGGATTCACCGCGTCGCGCGCCGCCTTCAAAGCGAGCAGCAATTCACCGCCCTCTTCCGTCGTGATCGCCTGCTGTACCTCGTCCACTACCAGCACGACATCACGCTGCGCTTGGTCGACCAATTCGGTAATGACCTTTGCCAATGACGGCCCTTCTGGCGTACCCACAGTCTCGACTTTGAAACCGAATTTGAATACCCCGGCATCGAGCTCCAACGCCTTCACTTTTCGTAGCTTTGCAAGCCAGGCCGAGCCCGGCTTTTCGAGCTCCTGCAGGGCCTGCACAATTGCTCTGCGAACCAATTGTGCGGGGTTCGCCTTGGTGTCCGTCCAAAGGTCAACGTAGATTACCAACGCTCCATGCTCTTCCAATGCCGGGATCAGATTGCGCTGGAGAAAGGTCGTTTTGCCAGTTCGACGTTGACCAGATATAAACAGGCCCGACCGCAGGGCTACCTCAAGGATGCCGGGGTGCAATAGCTGCCGGGCCATCTCAGCAGCAAGTTTTGGTCGATCGAAATATTGCTTCACAGAATTAACATAATTATGTGTGGTGATTAATTATAGGCTACACATAATTAACATAAATCTCAAGAATCCTTTACCGATGCCGAAAGTGGGCGGCTGTGCAACGCAAGCCACCTTGGATCTATTTTCCGTAAGTGTAGGTCAGCCCCAGCGCCACGCTGCGTGGTGCGCCCTGCGTGTACTGGTTCTGCGCGTTGGGCTGGTAGCTGCCGCTCCCGGCAAAGGAGCTGGAGGCCGAATCGGCGTAATGGCGGTCGCCCAGGTTACGCACCTGCGTCCACAGCTCCCAACCGTTCGCCATCCGATACGCTGCGCGCAGGTTAAGCAGGGTGTGGCCACCGTATTCAACGTTGTTGGCGTTGTTCATCCAGTAGCGGCCCTGGTGTATGGCCTCCAACGCGATGCGAGCGCCAGCCATGGGCTTGAAGCCGATCTCCATATTGGTCATGTCGCGCGGGGCCTGCGGCATTTCGTTGCCACTGAAGTCCTGCGTGGCGGAGATGCGGTAGCGCTCAAAACGGTGGCGTGCGAGCGCCGTGCCGAAGCGGGCGTCCACCAGCTTGCTGTCGTAGTTCAACCCGAACTCAAGGCCCTGGCTGCGTGTGCGGCCGGCGTTGCGGTTCTCGCTGTTGCCGGGCGAGATGGTGTAGCTGACGATGGTGTCGCGGCCCACCAGGCGGTACAGCGCCGTGTCCAGCCGCAGGGCGCCGCCGAGGAAGGCCAGGCGCAGGCCCAGTTCCATATTGCGGTACGTGGCGGAATGCAGGTCGGGAATGCCGGTCTTGCCATACAACTGGCTCACTTCGGGCGGGGTGAAGCCGTCGCTGATGTTGGCGTACAGGTTGGCGTCGGCACCCAGCACATAGCTGGCGCCCAGCTTGGGGCTGAAGCGGCCGAAGCTGCGCTGCTCGTTCGGCGCGCCGAAATTGGCGCTCCCCTTCGGCGCCAGGTTGTTGCGGTAGTCGTACTGGATGCGGTCCGCGCGGCCGCCGGCCACCACGCGCAACAGCTTCAGCGGCGTGAATTCGAACTGGGCGAAGGCGGCGTCATTGTCGATGTCCGTGGTGAAATCGCGCACACCGAGCGGCTGCGCGGCGCTGGCCAAGGTGTAGCTTACATAGCGCCCGCTCACAGGGTCGCGCACGATGCTCAGGTTATCGCTCACGTAAGGATTGGCGCTGCGGTCGATGTACACGCCCGCAATCAGGCGCGCATCGAGCCAGCCCAATTCCTGCACGTGCTTGATATCGATACCGTGCGAGCTGACATGGTTGTTGTTCTGCGCGCCCTTGCACACAGTGCCGCTGCAACTGCCGATCTGGTAGGCCGGGATCTGACCATGGTCGTTGCGGCGCGTGAACAGGGTCACCGTGGTGTTGCCGCCTGACGTGGTCTCGCCCTCCCACGCCACGGTGGCGCGGGTGGTCAGGTCGCGGCGGTAGGTGAAGGAGTTAAGGCTCTTGCCGCTGGCCGCCTGGTAGTCGTTTTCGAACACGCTGCCCGACATGGCGGTATCAAGGTCGGTGCGCACCAGCGTGGCACGCACTTGCGAGCCGTTGTCCAGCGCATAGTCGGCGCGCAGGGTGAAGGAGTCCTTGTCGCCGTAGCTGTATTGCTGCCAGTTGTCGCTGGAACGGCGGCTGCTGTAGTGCGAGAAGCGCAGGCCCACTTTGCCCCAGGTGTTGCTCACCGCAGTGTCGTAGCGCGTGAAGCCGGCCACCGCCTCGTGCCGCACACCGAGCATGGCGAATGGTTTGCGCGTCGGCGCGGCGGACATCATATTGATCGCGCCCGCTACCGCATTACTGCCGTAGAGCGAAGAGCCAGGCCCCTTGAGGATCTCGATGCCATTGCTGCCGGCCAGGTTCATCTCGTTCAACGAGTTGTGGTTGAAGACACCGAGCGGGCGAATCGGAATGCCGTCTTCCAGGTACTGGTACACCGAGCCGGTGCTGATCGGCTGGCGGATCGCCATGCTGTGCTGCTCGTTGCCCAGGTCGTTCCAATGCACGCCGGCCACACGGTTAAGGGCATCGCCCATGGTTTTCGGCTTGTCGCGGCGGAGCATTTCGGCATCGATCACGCCGATCGCGCTGGGGGTTTCCGACAGCTTGGTGGCGGCGCGCGCACCGCTGATGACGACGACTTCGACCAGGGTTGGTTCTTCCGCCTGCGCAGGGAATGCTGCCAGCAGTGCGAGCGAAACGAGGGACAGTTGGATCTTTTTGTTCATGATTTTGCGATTCGTTAGGGCGAGCGGGGGCGAACGCCTGCGTTAGCGCGGCGCCAGTTTCAGTCAAACGGAATGGGAGTCAGCCCAGGACGGGCGGAGCGCGCGGGCTGGCAGCAGCCCAGGTATGGAGGGGAGATGGGGATTGGTAGAACAGTTCCGGCCGTGCCCGGGGCAGCTCGGCGGCGATCCATTGCGCGGGCGGGATTTCCAGCAGCGGCAGGTCGGACTGCAAATGGCAGAAGGGGCACTTGTCCATATGATTGGCGTGCTGCCCCGGCGCCGGGTGGTCGCTCACGGCATGGACGGCAGCCTGCGCGCTCACGTGGGAATGAATGCGGGCCAGGGTTGGCATCAAAGCCGCCACCAGCATGGCGATACACAGCAGCCATGCGAGGTAAGTCCGGTGATGTCGCCTAAGTTCCATAACGGGATTCTAGGGACTTAAGAAATTGACTACAATTGACTTTTGGTGATTGGGTGACCTGGATCAATTTTGTGAAGCATCTTTTAAAACTACAACTCGCGCTGGCTGGCGCCATTGCATCCTGCTGCATCAGTACCCCCGCAAACGCATACGAATTCGAGAACGCGGTGCCGCTCACGCTCGGCATGCAACCCGACGCGCCTTTTGTGACGGGGGCCAGGATCCAGCTGAAGGGGCACGAAGTCGATATCGCCATCACCCTCAAAAACGACACCAGGCGGCCGCAGAAGGTGGGCTTTTATGCCGCGACACCCTTGTTCGAGTATTTAGGCGAAGGTGAAGAGTATGGCGACAAGACCTTCCCCGAATTGACGGCGGCGCTGGATGGCAAGGCATTGACGGTAGCACGCCACCCACGCGCCTACTTCCTGGGCCGGGACATGGGCCCCGACCTGCGCAAAGCGCAACTCCAGGACTGGCAGTCGCAGCTCACTTATGGATGGAGCGGTCGGATCGCGCCTGAATCCACAGCGATCCAGACCATCCGCTATTCCGCGCTGCCCAGGTTCGGCCTGGAAACCATCGACCACGAAAACCTGACCCGGCTGGTACAACAGCACTGCGGACAGCCGGACGAACTGCGCCAACTCCTGAATGGCCTGGCGCCGGAAGAAACGCAGGTATTCGCCGAAGTATTCGAATTCCCCATGCCGTTCCTGAAACTGCAGGATACGCAGGTGAGCATCACGCCGCCAGCCAAGCGATGGATGGGAACACGGCCAGTCGCCGCCCTCGCCTGCGGATTCGACGGCCCGCTGCAATTACCGTCCGAGGGGACGCTACACGCCGCCAACCACGCACTCTCCATCCTGGTCGTATCGCTGCTGGCAAGCGCACCCGAGGAAGGTAAAGAAGACGCCATGCCGGCGACCCAATTCAAAGTCGGCAACGTGACGATCACCGAGGACAGCGAACGGGTACGCGTGCAAGCGGAAGCGCCGGTCACGCTGCAAACCCTGCCCGCAGGCCGCATCTGGCCGCCGCTGCAGCTCGACGAAGCGGGACGCATCCACGCCGGCGCGGTCATCGTCGATCCCGCCAGCGGCAAACACCTTAGCACCAGGCCCGGCGCCGCCCTGCTGCCGAATGGACTGGAAGTCAGCGACACCCCCACCGGCTACGCGCTGCGCCATGGGCGCGGCCTCTGCACGGTCTCCTATAAAGAGCTGGGCGCGCCGGCCGGCCGCTCGCCGCTGGCAGCGCTGCAAGCCTACAACGTGCAATTCTCCGCATCGAGCGACACAGTGCTCGCCCTGGTGACCAACTTCCTGCAAGACGGACAGACACGCTACCACGTGCAGCGCATTGATCCCGCCACCTGCAAGAGCAAACGCACGGCCAGGCTGGGCGACCCGGACCTGCTGGTGGAACTGGGATATTCGCGCCGTGGCGGCTGGTGGATCACCGGCTCCATCGAGCAAACACTGATGGTCTCAAGGGACGGGGCCAAATGGCGCCGCATCCAACTGCCGACAGGCTTGTCGTCCCTAATCAGTAGCTACCTGGTGGACGACAAACAGATCTGGCTCGCCGGCATCCTGGGCGACATGGATGAACACCCGCATCTGCTGGTCTACTCGGCGGACGGTGGCAATAGCTGGACCAGCCTGAAAGCCAACGATCCCCTGCTCGACAAACTTCCCGCCGGCTGGCTGGAAGGCCAGCGCCGGAAGGTGGCCCCTACTGAGACACTAGCAAATCAATAGTTTTAGGCGGAGGTGCGCACGATTGAAATCACTATTGCCGATAAAGTATTTCTACGCTGTAATGTCGATCCGTATGATTATCGAAAAAACAATCACATGCTGGATCGCATCACACAAGACACGCGCCTGCTGCGCCTGACGACGTGCGCGCCTTTGATCGTGGAGTGCGTGCGCGGTGAAGAAGCCATCGGCAAACCCTTTGTTTTCGACATCAGCACCCTCGCCACCGACGCCGCCATTCCCCTCAAAACGCTGATCGGCCAACCCGCCTTGCTGGAACTGGTGACGGCGGCCGGACCACAGGCGCTGCGGCCCTTCCACGGCCACATCACTGCGATTGAACTGAGCGCCTCCAACGGCGGCATGGCGCGCTACAGCGTGCGGGTCGAGCCCTGGACCGCCTTTTTGGCGCAAAACCGCGACAGCCGCGTGTTCCAGGACATGTCGGTATGCGACATCCTCGACGCGGTGCTAGGCAGTTGGCAAGGCCAGGGCGCACTGGTGCCCGAGTGGCGCTTCGAACTGGCCGACCGCGCGGCCTACCCGAAACGCAGCCTGAGCACCCAATACCAGGAAAGCGACTGGGCCTTCGTCCAGCGCCTGATGGCCGAAGAAGGCCTGTTCTATTACTACCAGCACCGCAGCGACGGCCACGTGCTGGTGATCGCCGACCATAACGGCGCCTTCCAGCCCAACGCCCAGGCCAGCGTGCGCTTCACCCAGGCTGGCGCCGTCATGCGCGAAGACAGCATGGACCGCTGGCGCCAGCAAGCCAGCCTGCTGACCGGCGAAGTCGCCCTGCAAAGCTGGGACTATCGCACCCTGGGCCTGCGCCCGGCCAGCGCCGGCGGCGCCGATGACAGTGGCTTGGCCCTCACCGCGCGCGACGTGCCCGGCGCCTACGCCTACACCAGCCGCGAACACGGCCAGCGCCTAGCGGATCGCCGCCTGCAGGCACTCGATGTGGCGCGCAACAACGTTACTGGCGCCGGCACCGTGCGCACTATGGCGCCCGCCACCCGCTTTACCCTGCTCGATGAACCGGGCAGCGGCGGCAGCGGCGAATTTATCGCCACCCGCGTGCTGCACCTGATGCACAACAACCTGGCCGCGCAGATGCGCTCAAATATCCAACGCGAGATCGGCCCGGCCGCCTTGCAGCTACTGAACGACGCCGACCTGACCGACAGCCAGCACGCCACCGGCAACAGCATCGCCGAGCGCCCGCTATACCGTAACCGCGTGGACGCCATCGAAGCCGCCCTGCCCTACCGCAGCAGCGCCGAATGGAAACGCCCCACCGTACAAGGCCAGCAAACCGCCATCGTGGTCGGTCCCGGCGGCGCGCCAGTGTTCACCGACCGCGACCACCGCGTGAAGGTGCAGTTCCACTGGCAGCGCGGCGCCAGCAGCCATAGCCGCCTGGGGCCGGCCCTGCAAGCATCCGACAGTGGCGCGCCGGCCGACGACAGCGCCGGCACCTGGGTGCGCGTCGCCACGCCGCTGGCGCCGATCGCCGGCGCCAACTGGGGCAGCAACAGCTTGCCGCGCGTCGGGCAGGAAGTGCTGGTCGATTTCCTGGAAGGCGATATCGACCGCCCCGTTATCATCGGCGCGCTTTACAACGGCGCCGGCCAGGCCGACGCCCAGCACAACAAGGTCGCCTCCGGCACCGGTGCCGCCACCGGCAACGCGCCCGCCTGGTTCCCCGGTGCGGCAGGCGGCCACGCCCACCCGGCCGCCTTGTCCGGCCTGAAAAGCCAGGCCATGCAAAGCAGCCAGGCCGGCTCCGGCGCCTACAGCCAACTGGTATTCGACGACACGCCCGGCCAGGCACGGGTCGCGCTGCAGCGCCACGCCAAGCCGCACACCGGCACGGCGGAACTGAACCTGGGCCACCTGCGCCACCAGAGCGACAACCAGCGCCTGCACGATGCCGGTTTCGGTGCCGAACTCAAAACCGAGCACGCGCTGGCTGTGCGCGCCGGGCAAGGCATGCTGCTCACCAGCCAGGCCGCGCGCGGCGCCAGCGGCCAGGCGCTCGATGCGCGTCCCGCCATGCGCATGACGCAAACCAGCCGCCAGTTGCAAAAGGACCTGGCGGACCGCGCCCGCACCCACAAGGCCGATTTGCCCAAGGAGCCAGAGGCGGAACAGCTTCCTGCGGTCTGCGGCATGGAACGCACCGGCAAAATCCTCGAAGCTGATAATGGCGAAGGCGTCAAAGCCTTTAACACGCCATTGATGCAACTGGACAGCCCCGCAGGTATCGTCGCCGCGACTCCCGCAAACGCCATACTTACTTCCGATGTAAGCAGCAGCATCGTCGCAGCTAGCGCGGTCAATTTCGCGGCACAAGGCAACCTGCACCACGCCGCCATCGCAGGAATCAGCCTGTTCACATATGGCAAGGCGAGCGACCCAGCCAAACCGGCCAAGGAAACCGGCCTGCACCTGCACGCGGCAAGCGGAAAATGGAGCAGCCAAAGCCAGGAAGCGTCGACGTTGCTCACTGCGGACAAGCTGCTCACCGTTGCCAGCATCAACGCCGAGGTGAACGTCGCCGCCAAGCAGCACATCCTTCTGACGACCCAGGGGGCGGCGCTGCGCATTGAAGGCGGCAACATCACCCTGAATGCCCCCGGCAAGATCGAGTTCAAGTCCAGCAAGAAGGAACTTTCAGGTGCCGCCAGTGGTGAAGCCAGCCTGCCAGCGCTGCCAAAACCAGACCAGGCGAAAAACGATATCGACCTGATGTTCCTCTACGACGACCTGGATGCGGTTCCCGGCGCGCCCTACAAAGTGCGCTTTGCCGACGGCACGGTGCGCGAAGGCGCCCTGGATGACAAAGGCCAGGCGCGCCTGGTGAGCGTCCCATACGGCGAGTACACCGTGGAATTCGGTGAAGACCCGCGCGACTGGGTGCCTCCACCGCTCGAACCGGGAGAACATAAAGATCCAAAAGTTCGCGAAGAAGGCAAGCTCGCCATTGAACAAGCGCGCCTCGAACACGAAAGGGAGCAAGCGTGAGCATCATTGACGATTGCGTCCAGTTCCTGGAAGACCTGATCCTGGGCGATTTCAACGAAGAACAAATGGTTTCGGCGCAGGTGATTGGCGGCCTGATTTCGCTGATTCCCGTGGTCGACCAGGTGATGGACGTGCGCGATATCAGCGGCTGCCTGTATAACATCAACAAGCATGGCGGCATGGCCAAAGCCACGCTGGACCAGAAGATCACCCTCGGCTTCGCAGCCTTCGGGGTCATTCCCGAAGTGGGCAGCGCCTTCAAGACCGTTTTCAAGCCGCTGTACAAGGAACGCAAGGCGCTGAAAGGCGCCTTTAACGGCGGCGTCGCCATGGTCGAACGCATGCTCGGCGTGAAGAAAGGCGGCGCCGTGAAATGGGTGCGCGCGCTGGATTGGGCCGGCAATACGCAGGAAGCCATCATCAAGGCCAACTTCGCACTGGAAAGCAGCATCCAGATGCTGGAATACATCGCCGCCGGTCATTGGTGGTGTCCGGACCACCTGGAGCGACTGGCCCGCGACGTGATCCCGTCCATCAAATCCCTGCGTGGCAAGCTCGCTGCCCCCATCAAACAAGCGGCGGCAGAAATCAAGAAGTTCCTGGAGGAGCTGCTGGGAGAACACGCCGCAGCGGTGGCGCTGGCGTTGGCACAAAATGCGGCGATGACGCCACGCGGCGCCCACGGTGGCAAAGGCGGCCAAGGCAGCCACACACGCAACAACGCTGTCACGCCAAACGCATCGCGCGACCGCCGGCACGAGGTCGTTGCCGAGAAGCCGCGCACCCAGGGTAAAGTCAGCGCCTCCAAAGTGGCCACTGCCACACAGCGTTTAGCGTACGAAAGCTATAAGCTATTGGAGCATGCTGCCAAAGGCCTGATGGGCGAGCATATCGTCGAACACCATGTGATTGAGAAGAAGAACTGGGGGCTGGATTGGAACGGCCACGACCTCGCCGGCAGCATTAAGAGCGGCAAGGCTTCAGGTTGGCAAAACCAGTACAAGAAGATCAATGACAACAGCGTGCCGCTTTACCTGTGCACGCCCAGCAAGCACGTTCTTCAGAGCGGCATCGATTCGGCCTGGTTCACCAATCGTTCAAATTCACAGCAGTTCGCCATTGTTGAAGCCAAGGCGAGCATGAATCCGGCCAGTGACCTGTTGAATTTGCTGGGTGAAGCGAACAGCATGGCGGGGCAAGGAGCACAGCAAGGTGGCGGGAAGAAGAAGACGCCATCGAAAAAGGTCCTGCAGATGGGTAAGCAGTGGGTTACCGACAGGATCAACCGGGACTTCGCTCGCTGGAAGATGAGGATGCAAAAAAACTATACGCGCCACGTCTTCCTCGTGACGCCCATTCAGGCCGAGGCGCATACCAAAGCGATTGCGCTGATCATGAAGGAAGGCCTGGTTGATAACCCCGCTGCAGCGCAGCGGTATGCAAAAGACCACGCCGAGCATAATATTCAGCGCGAGTTTTCTGAGGCGGAAATTGACGCCGCCGAACTACGGTATGAAAAGAGTGGTAAGCCCAAGAAGAAACCCAAGCCGCGGAAAAAGAAATGACCAAAGAATTTGAAAACGTGCGTCGCCAGCCATTTATTGACCAACAAAGCTATACGGCCACGCTGGAGTGGTTTGATGAAGACACCAAACTGGTGGAGCAGAAGCTGGCCGAGCCAACTGACGATCCGCGCGACAACGTCGCGATCCTGAAGGCGCATGCCTTGCAGTGCTGGGATACCCTTCGCCTCCGCTTCACGGCTGGTGAGGACCTGCTGGAACTCGCAAAGTACCTGACGGTTGTCGTCCAAGCCTATGAGCGGGTAATCGATGAACTGGAGAAGGTGCCGGAAGAGCTGTATTACCCGCCCTTCGTATTCGACGATATGATCGACGATTACGTTGATTACCTGAATATTCTTTCTGCGGCGGTGCTCCTGCACCGCGAAGATCTGATCCCCCGCATCCACGTGCTTATCGAAGGGACGGACTATGACGAGTCCGACGCGATTATCGAAAGTTTGCTCGGTTTCTTCGTGCCCGACAGGCCGAAGGTGGATAGCTGGTATTGGAAAGCTTACACACCCCTACTGACTTCGATTAACAGCGCTACGCCTCAGGAGCAGTCCAAGGCGATGGAAAAATATGTCAAGGGTTGGTACAAGTCCATGAAGGGCGTTGCCCATTTCTGGGGCAAGCATGAACAGATCGAACCGGACTTCACGCCCTACTTTGGCTATTGGGCGATGTGTTCAGCCGCCTTTACCTACCTGTACGACCTGGACGACTCGAAGTACCGCGACGAGATGGTCTACCCCAAGGATATGGTGGATTTCGCCCGCAGTATGCCGCGCCAGCCAGTGAAGCTGGAAGATGGGAGAGAGATTCTGCGCGTACTGGGTGGCCAGGCTTGCCCTACGGCGGGCACGTGGCTCAGCCCAGCAAAGCCAGATAGCGCGCGCCACTTCAACAAGGGCGAAGCAATGCCCGTCTTCGATTCCGGCTATGGCCTGACGATCTGGCAATTGGACAAACCAGAAGAAACACCGCAGCTTAGGTAAAGCACGTGGACTTCATCGAGTCGCGCCGCCAGCCCTTTCTTAATGAAGAGAGCTATCAGAACATGCTCGAATGGCTCAAGGACGATGTAGAGGTATTGCGCGAAAAACTCGCCGAACCCACTGACGACCCACGTGACAACGTCGCTGTCTTGAAGGCATGGGCATATCGCTACTGGAACACTTTCCTATTGCGCCTAACCGGCGGCGACGACGTATCGTCACTTGCACCCTACCTGACACAAGTCGTGGAAGCATTCGAAGACGTGGCACTGGCATTGAATGACGTGCCTGAAGCACATTACTATCCGCCCTTCGTCCTTAATGACATGATCGACACCTATGTCGATTACTTAAACCTGCTCTCCGCTGCGGTCTTGCTTCACCGCGAGGATCTCATCCCACGCATATTCTCGCTCATCGAAGAAACTGACTACGACGGGTCTGATGCTGTGATCGAAACGCTTCTCAGCTTCTACCTCCCGGACCGGCCTACAATGGACTTCCACTTTTGGAAGCCCTACACACCGCTCTTCAACGCGATCAATCAACAAGATCCTGTCGAACGTGCCAAGGGCATGGAGAGGTTTGTGAAGAACTGGTACCAGTCCATGAAAGGCGTCGCCCACTTCTGGGGCAAGCATGAACAGATCGAACCGGACTTCACGCCCTACTTTGGCTATTGGGCGATGTGTTCAGCGGCCTTTACGTACTTGTACGACCTGGATGACACCGGGTACCGCGACGAGATGGTCTACCCCAAGGATATGGTGGATTTCGCCCGCAGTATGCCGCGCCAGCCAGTGACGCTGGAAGATGGGAGAGAGATTCTGCGCGTACTGGGTGGCCAGGCATGCCCTGCGGCGGGCACGTGGCTCAGCCCAGCGAAGCCAGATAGCGCGTGCCACTTCAAGAAGGGCGAAACAATGCCCGTCTTCGATTCTGGCTATGGCCTGACGATCTGGCAATTGGAGGCGCAAACCACTACACGATGAAATTCCTCCTAAAAAGATGCGCAGCCTTGTCTTTTCTGACGTGCATCCATCTTCAAGTTTGCGCTGGCACACAAGACGGTCCTTTTGTGATCTGGCTCAATCTGTCGGAGAACAAGGCGATCGATAGCCTCGTCCACGATCAACTCGACAGACGAGAGAATTGCTCCGAACCCCGTATGGTAATTTCCGCACCACCTCAAGCAATCAGTACTGAGCTGACTCGAAAGGCAATGCTGAGAGCAGATAAAAGGGCAATACGCTCACTTGACCGCCTAATGCGTTTGCCCGTCAAAGGCTTAGCGCACGAGGGGTTCGACGGCATCATCGTCTACGACGAAATCAACGGGCCACGCTTTTCCAGCTTGGCGCGAGGGTGGACATCTGTTGCACGCGAGAAGATCGCACAGCCCCAAAACATCGAAAACCAATGGAAGGCATTTTGTATAAGCGTGCCGGAGATAAGCCGTCCTCTATGATTTCGTCACCGCCGCGCATTCGGTGGAGGGATGACCATATCTACAGCCTGGATAAGGCGCTGCTGCCGGATACGCCTTTGCAGCAGCGCCTGCCCCTGGTGTCGGAATTCTGACGCGCTTAAGAACGTGTAGCGGACTTTTCCAGCTTGCTGCGGTTGTAGACGCGGCATTCATCCTTCTTCCAGCGGCCTTCGCAGACGCGGATGCGGCAACGCGCGGCGTCCTGCTTGCCCTGCTTTTTGCATTGCTCCAGTGCCCTGGGCAATGACAGGCGCGCATTGGCGGACGTTTCGTATTTTGCATGCGCCACCAGTGCGGCCAGCAACGCCACATCGTTATCCGGTTCCGCCGAGGTGCTGGATTGCGACTTCGCGGCAGCGGGTTTGGCGGGCTTGCTTGCCACCGGTTTCTTGACTGGCTTTCCCGGGGCAGATTTGCTGGCCGGTGCGGCGCCGCCTTCCAGCATCTGGGCTAGCGATTCCTTGGGCTTGGCGCTGGCGGCCGATGGCGCTTCATCAACGATGGTGGCGGTTTGCGGCTGCGGGGCGTCGAGTGCGGCGGCCAGCACGGCGGGCGTCGCCACGGCTGCGGCATCGGGCGGCGCACCGTTTGCGGCATCTGCAAGCGGCGCATCGGTTGCAGTTGCCGCTTGCGCCGCCGCCGGTGCATTTGCCGGCGCAGGCGTTACGGCCGGTGCGGCGGCCACGATCGGCGCGGGCTCGAACTCGGGCTCGCCGCCAAACTGGGTCGCTGCCAGAGCGGCAGCCCCGGCCAGGATGGCGATGCCGGCGGCCAACCTTAAGGGCTTGCGGCGGGCGGCGGCGGGCGCTGGCGCGGCTGCCGCTGGGCTCGCCAAAGGCGCCACCGGATGTTGATCAAGTGCACCTTGTTGCTCTGCCGAGAGCAGGCTGGGGCGAGCTGCCGGCTTTCTGGTTTCGTTACTTTGTGACAATGGATTGCTCCCCGTAAAGATTAGCAATAATTTACTTTATTCTAGGAAAAGGTGGCGCACTCTTCAACAGAGTGCCTTTACTGGAGGCGCGCACGATTGAAATCCAAGCGAACGCGCCTTATCAGAACTTCAAGATATACTTTCCCGCAATAACTAATTGCCAAGCCGACACGCGCTCATTTAGTTATCAAAAGTGTAATTACATTTATCGGGGTCAATGTGTTTTTCCTTGCCGTACTGCTCTATTTCTTGCTCGCTTGCGCGCTGAGCTGGATGGTGCTGTTCCCTGCGGGACGCACCTACGTGGCGCGCCGCCTGGAGCTGGCCGGCGGCCGTGTGCAGCGCCGCGTGCAGGATTGGGCGCGGCGTGGCAGCGGCCAGGCTGCGGCCCTCGGTAACGAATCCGCGCTGGCGGTGCGCAGCGGCGGCAATTTCCTGCGCGAGCATTGGTGGACCGCGCTGGCGGCGCTGGTGATCATGCTGCTGCCGGCACTGATCGCGTGGATGTCGAGCAGCCGCACCATGGTGGGTGGCTTCGATGCGCCGGTGCGCGAGACGAACCAGCAAGTGGCGTCGCTGCTGGAAGGCGAGCAACTGGTGCCGCCGCCTGCGCTGCCGCCGATGCTGTTCACCACCGCCGAAGTGGAGGTGGTGCGGCCAGGCCTGGTCACGGCGAGCCGCGATTGGGCTTTGCTGGAAAAGGCGTATGCGCAAAAGCTGCTGCAGGCTTTCCGCATTATGAAGGAGCAGCATGGCTATGACATGGCGCTGCTGGAAGGGTATCGCAGTCCTGAGCGCCAGAACAAACTGGCAGCGCAGGGCAGCAACGTCACCAATGCGGCGGCGTTCCAGAGCTGGCACCAATATGGCCTGGCCGCCGATTGCGCCTTCCTGCGGGACGGCAAGCTGGTGATTTCGGAGCGCGACCCGTGGGCGATGCGCGGCTACCAGTTGTTCGGCGAGGTGGCGGAGAGCCTGGGCATGACCTGGGGCGGCCGTTGGAAGATGATGGATTTCGGCCACACGGAATTGCGTGTGGCCGGCGTAAGAAGGAAATAGGAGCACGACATGCCAGGAGCATTCATCGTTTTAGGCGACAAGACTTCGCACGGCGGCGCTGTGCTGGAGGCGTCGCAGCAGAGCGACAGCGGCGGCAAGCCGATCGCGCGCATGGGGGACAAGGTGTCCTGCCCGAAGTGCGGCAATAACACGATTGCCAGCGGCGACCAGACGCTGATCGTGGACGGCAAAGCCGTTGCGCGGCACGGCGACAAGACCGCTTGCGGCGCGACCCTGATCGCGGGTCAGCAAAACACGACGGATGCGGTGTGAGGCGGGCATGCGGAATTGGTTGAAGCGCAGCTTACTGGTCCTTGGCGTGTTCGGCATCTGCTGGATCGGTGCGGTCTGGTATTGGCGCAGCTCGATGCGCATGCCGGATACGGGCGACCTGGCACTGGCGTTGCTGGCGGTGCCGCTGGTGTTGCTTAGCACCGTTTGGCTGGCGAATAAGGCTTATACGGCGCGCGCGGCCGATACTGCCAGCGCGGGCAAGGCGTCGGCAGCAGTACCGGTGCAGGATGCTTCCGTGGCGCCGGGTGCCGCAGGCGCTGCTTCGTCCAAAACGCCGTGGCTGCCGCTGGGCGTGGCCGGCGCTGCGCTGCGTATGCCGCACGGCGATTCGCCGGCGGCGCTGGCTGCTGCTTTCGCGGAGGGCACAGCGCGCCTTGAACTCGATTCTGAACTGACGGATATGCAGGGCTTCCCGATCATGGCCGGGCGCGTGGCGGATGTCGACCTGGAGCCGTTGCAGGAGTGGCTGGTGGACCACCCTTCGGCCAAGGTCAATCCGCACCAGCTGCGGGCACTGGCGCTCGGCGGCGAGGTGGCGGCCGAACTGGCCATGCACGCGCTGGCGCAAGACAGCGATGGCGTGCTGCAGCTACTGCCGCTCCTGCCGGAAGACTGGCCGGCCTCGCTGCGCGATGTGGCGACGGACTGGCTCTCGCATTGCGCGGTGGATGCCGGCTGGCCCCGTGAGCGGCTGGCCTTGCGCCATTTGCCGCAAGTTACCTTGCCGGGAGCATTGCGCGATTTGGTCGCGCAAGCCGGCGGCGCAACGGCTCCGGCCTTCAGCATGGTGCTGGCCTGCGACTCGGCGATCGATGCCGATGCTGTCGAATACCTGGCCATCCACGGCAAGCTGTTCGGGGCGCGCAACCAGAATGGGCGTATGCCTTCCGAAGGCGCGGCCGGCATCCTCTTGCAGCCTGCGTCCGGCGCGCACGATGCGCCCGCCTTGCTGGCATTGGCCAGCGCTGCGGCGGACCAGCCGGCGCCGCCGCTGGCAGACCTGGCGCAGCAGGCGATCGAGCTGACACAGGCGGCGCAGCGCGCTGGCGCGGCGGCGAATGGCGCGGCTGCCCCTGCTGCTGGCGACGCGCTCGAAGTTGCCTTTGTCGCGGCCGACACGGACCACCGCGTGGCCGCCGTGGCGGATTTGATGCAGTGCGTGGAGACGCGCGCGCCGTCCCTGGATACGAACACCGCGCTGGCCTGCGTGGGTGCCGCTTGCGGCCATACCGGCGCGGCGGGCGCCCTGGCAGCGTTGGCGCTGGCGCTCGAACAGGCGACCGAGAGCGGCGGCCACGCGCTGTGCCTGGCCAACGGCAATCCGCGCCAACCTTTCGCACTGCTGGTCGGCCCCCTGCCGACGCCTGCTCAGGCCACGGCCAGCAGCGCACCAACCCTTAGCTAACCTTGCAAGAGTAGAAAAATGATGCAGAGAATCCGGGACATCCTGACTTCGCGCACCGCCTTCCTGATCTACGGCTGGATCGCCTTCGCGGCCTTCCTGCTGTTGGTAGCGGTGCTGTTGGAGCTGCCCTATAGCATGGCCTTCACCGTGTTGGCGGCGGCGCTGGCACTTGGCGCGGCCATCTGGTTATGGCGCCGCTACCGCGCGCGCAAAGCCGCCACGCAGCTAGGCAGCATGCTGGAGCAGCAAGCCGTCACCACGCCGGCCGGCAATGCCGCGCCACGCCACGAGACCGAGGCCCTGCGCAAGCGCATGCTGGAGGCGATCCAGACCATCAAGACCTCCAAGCTCGGCCTGCACTCCGGCAGCGCCGCCTTGTACGAGCTGCCGTGGTACATGATCATCGGTAACCCGGCCGCCGGCAAAAGCACCGCCATCGCCAATTCCGGCCTGCAGTTCCCGCTGGCCGGCAGCCGCATCGTGCAAGGCGTTGGCGGCACCCGCAACTGTGACTGGTTCTTCACCACCGACGGCATCCTGCTGGATACCGCCGGCCGCTATTCCGTCAACGACGAGGACCGCGCCGAGTGGTTCAGCTTCCTTGGCCTGCTGAAGAAGTACCGCAAGAAGGCGCCGATCAACGGCATCATCATCGCCGTCAGCATTGCAGAACTGACCGGCAAGCGCCCGGAGTTCGCGATTGAACTGGCCAAGAACCTGCGCCAGCGGGTGCAGGAACTGACCGAGAAGCTGGAGGTGCATGCGCCGGTCTATATCGTCTTCACCAAGGCGGACTTGATCAACGGCTTTACCGATTTCTTCCACGACAGCGAGATCGGTGAGCGCGACCGCGTATGGGGCGCCACCCTGCCCTACAAGAAAAATAGTTCGAACGACGCCCTGCTGCAGCAGTTTGACGCCCGCTTCGATGAGCTGTATGAAGGCCTGAAGGAAATGAGCATGGCCAATATGGCCCTGCAATGGCGCGAGCGCCTGCCGTCCGGCGTGTTCACCTTCCCGCTGGAGTTCAACTCGATCAAGGCGCCGCTGCGCACTTTCGTTGCCACCCTGTTCGAGGAAAATCCATTCCAGTTCAAGCCCGTGTTCCGTGGCTTCTACTTCACCAGCGCGCTGCAGGAAGGTAACGGCGTGTCGGCCACCTCGCATCGCGTGGCGCAGCGTTTCGACCTGAACCTGCAACAGCAGGAACAGCACGATTCGGAACAGCAGCACGGTTACTTCCTGCTCAAACTGTTCCGCAACGTGATCTTCGCCGACAAGCAGCTGGTGTCGCAGTACGCCAGCCCGGCCAAGATCCGCATGCGTTACGCCGCCTTCTTTGGTGCGGTGGCGCTGAGCGGCCTGCTGCTGGGCGGCTGGAGCTGGTCGTATATGGGCAACCGCCAGTTGGTGGCCAATGTGCAGGCCGACCTGGATAAAGCCGTCAAGCTGCAGAAGCAGCGCCCGGAACTGTCGGCGCGCCTGGAAGCGCTGGAAATCCTGCAGGACCGTATCGAGCAACTGGCGCGCTTCCGCGACGACCGTCCGCTCTCGGTGAGCCTGGGCCTGTACCAGGGCGAACTGCTGGAACGCAAACTGCGCGAAGAGTACTTTGCCGGCGTGCGCGAAGTGATGCTGAAACCTGTCGGCCAGTCGCTGGAGTCCTTCCTGGGCGAAGTGAACGCCAATGCCGACCGCCTGCAGCCGCTGGCGCGCCCGGTTGCCGCCACGGCAGGCAGCGCCACCCCGGCTCCGGCGGCAACGCCGGCAGTCGCCGCCGCGCCGCAGCAGTTCAAGGACGCCTCGCCGGAAAATGTGGAGGACGCCTACAATGCGCTGAAGACCTACCTGATGCTGGGCGATAAGGCGCGTGCCGAATCGAGCCACCTGAACGACCAACTGACCCGCTTCTGGCGCGTGTGGCTGGAAGCGAATCGTGGCAGCATGCCGCGCGAGCAGATGATCCGCAGCGCCGAGCGCCTGATCGGCTTCTACCTCTCGGAAATCAACGACCCGTCCTGGCCGCAAGTGGAGAACCGGCTGGCCCTGGTGGACCAGGCGCGCAACACGCTGCGTGGCGTGGTGCGCGGCATGCCGGCGCGCGATCGCGTGTATGCCGACGTGAAGGCGCGCGCGTCGACCCGCTATCCGGCCATGACGGTGGCGCGCATCGTCGGTGAACAGGACCGCGAACTGGTGCTGGGCAGCTATTCCATCTCTGGCGCCTACACTCGCGCCGCCTGGGAAGGCTATGTGCGCGACGCCTTCAAGGACGCCGCCAACCGCGAACTGCAAAGCGCCGACTGGGTGCTGAAAACGGCTAGCCGCGACGACCTGACCCTGGAAGGCAGCCCGGAACAGATCCAGAAGGCGCTGCTGGACGCGTACAAGAACGACTACGCCAAGGAATGGCAGAAGTTCCTGCAGGGCGTGACGATCAAGGACCTGAACGGTTTTGAAGCGGCGGCAAGCGCCATGAACCGCCTGGGCGACCCGCAGGTTTCGCCAATTTCGAAACTGGTCAACACCGTGTACCAGGAAACCTCGTGGGACAACCCTTCACTGCTGGACGCCGGCTTGCAACGTGCGCAGCGCGGCGTGGGCGACTGGTTCCGCGAAACCATCCTGCGCCAGAAGCCGTCGCAGGTGAATATCAACCTGCCGACCAGCGCGCCGGCCGGCACGGCAATGCCGCTGGGTCCAGTGGGCCGCGAGTTCGCCGGCGTGGCGCAACTGGTGGTGGTCAAGAACAACGATGCGACGCTGATGCGCGGCTATATGGACAGCCTGGCCAAGCTGCGCGCGCGCTTCAACCAGATCAAGAACCAGGGCGACCCGGGCCCCGGCGCCAAGCAGCTGATGCAGCAAACGCTGGATGGCAGCGGTTCCGAACTGGCCGACGCGCTGCGTTACGTCGATGAGCAAATGCTGGTTGGCATGAGCGACCAGCAGAAGCAGGCCATCCGCCCGCTGCTGGTGCGCCCGCTGATGCAGACGTTCGCCCTGATCGTGCAGCCGACCGAGGCTGAAATCAACAAGGTGTGGGCGGCCCAGGTGCTGGAACCGTTCCGCAAAGACCTGCAGCCCAAGTATCCGTTCGCGGCCGATTCGCGGGTGGAGGCGAGCAATGCCGAAATCGGCCAGGTATTCGGCCCGGACGGCGCGGTGGCGAAATTCTTCAACACCACCATCGGCCCGCTGGTGGTGCGCCGCGGCGATTCGCTGAGCGCCAAGACCTGGGCCAATATGGGCATCAGCCTGTCGCCTGCGGTGTCCACGGCTTTCCCGGGCTGGATCGCCCCGCTCAGCGCCAACGGCGTGGCCAACCAGGCCAGCGGCGAAGAGGCGCAGACCCGCTTCGAGCTGCAAACCGTGGCGGTGACCGGCGTCAGCGAATACACCATCGAGATCGACGGCCAGCAGGTGCGCTGGAAAGGCCAGCCGCAGCCGTGGGTATCCATGGTGTGGCCGAACCCGCAGGGCGTGCCGGGCTCGCGCATCACCGCCTTCACGCCGGACGGCAAGAAGGTGGTGGTGCTGGAAGAACTGGGCCACTTCGGCCTGAAGAAAATGATCGACGCGGCGCAGCGCAAGCGCCGTCCGGACGGCAGCTTTGAGCTGAACTGGACCCAGGGTGGCGTCACCGTGGCGGCCAACCTGCGCCTGCTGCCAGCCGCGCCGGCCCCAGCCCCGGCGCCGGTCCAGGCCAGCCAGGGCTTCCGCAAGCTGCGCCTGCCCGACACCGTGGTGGGTGGCGTGCCTGTGCCAAGCACCGGCGCACCGGCAATTGCCGCAGCGGGAGGCGCACAATGAGCCGCACCGCTACCGCAGCCGCCATCGGCTACTTCGGCAAGATCCCGAGCCGGGCCGATTTTGTGAAAGGCGGCAGCGATCCGAAGACGCTGCAGGTGCTGGACGACTGGCTGGCGCGCTCGATGGACATGCTGAGCACCGACGCGCGCTGGAAGCTGACCTATGACGCGGTGCAGCCCTTGCACTTCGCCCTGTTCGGCCCGCGCCGGCGCGGCGCCATTGCCGGCCATATCGCCGCCAGCAGCGACCAGTCGAGCCGCCGCTTCCCGTTCCTGATGGCGGGCAGCGTGGACCTGGACGAACCGTCGGCCTTCGCCTCCAACAGCCCGCTGGTGCTGACGCGCTTGTGGAACCGGCTGGAAAACCTGAGCGGCGGCGTGATCTCCGCGCAGGATGCCGCCGCCCCGCTGCAAGCCCTGAACGGCAACACCGTGGAACTGGACACGCGCGCCAGCGCCTACGAGGCGGCGTTTGCCGACTTCCTGGAACTGCAAACGGTGGGCGGGCTGGACGCCATGCTGGCACAGGCCGGGTTTACCGGCAGTGTGCGGCAAGTGCTGCTGGCCCTGGGCATGCTGCTGCAGCCGGTCATGGCCAGCAGTTCGAGTCGCCTGGACAAGAGCCTGGTGCTGCCGCTGCCGAACGACCCGATGTACCGCTACCTGGTGGCGGCGTTCTGGATGCATGTGGTGACGCCGTTCCTGACGCGCGCCGACTTCGAGCTGTCGCTGTTCCTCACGCGCCTGGACGGCAAGCCGGTGCTGGTGCTCGGTTTCAGCGGCGCCTCGCCGCAAACCCTGCTGGGCATCATGGACCCGCGCGTGGCCGAGGAGCGCCACATCGGCTTCGACAACGTCGACTGGGTGGAAGACCAGGTCAATGAGGATTACGCGGTACAGAAAGTATCGGCCTACCTGGCCCAGCCCGGCCTTTCCCTGAAATCCGCGCGCGACTCGCTGCGCACTTCCTTTATCGGAAACTGATATGCGTTACCTTCCCCTCCTCCTGCTGTGCGCCGCTTGCGCAGTCCAGGCGCAGACTCCCGGCCAGGTGGTGGCCAGCGGCACCGTGGCCGACGAGGCCAGCAAAGCCGCCGTGCTGACCCGCCTGCGCGAAGTCTACGGCGCCGACAAGGTGCTGGACCAGATCACCATCGGCCCGGTGGCGACACCGGCCAACTGGAGCAACCATGTACAAAAGCTGATTACGCCGGGCCTCAAACAGGTCAGCCGCGGCCAGCTCAAGATCGACGGCACCAATGTCAGCGTGCGCGGCGAAGTCGCCAACGAGGCGCTGCGCCAGCGCATTGCCAGCGACTTTGCCGGCAGCCTGAATCCCACTTACACGGTCAACAATGGCTTGCGCGTCACCGCCAACGACCAGGGCGTGCTGGATCGGGCCCTGGCCAACCGCATCATTGAATTCGAGAGCGGCCAGGCGCTGCTGACGCCGTCCGGCAAGTCGATCCTGGACGAGATGTCGGCCGCCATGCTGAAGATGAAGGGCCAGAAGGTTGAGATCATCGGCCACACCGACAACGTCGGCCTGCGCACCAGCAACCAGAACCTGTCACAGGCGCGCGCCGAGGCGGTGCGCAACTACCTGTCCGCCAAGGGCGTGGCGCTGGACACCCTGGTCGCCTCCGGCCAGGGGCCGGACCGTCCGGTGGCCAGCAACGATACCGCCGACGGACGCGCGCGCAACCGCCGCATCGAATTCCGCATGGCGCAATAGGAAGCACTAAGAAGGAGTAGCACTATGTTTAATGCAGAAACCCTGCTGGCGCCCATCTCGCCGGCACAACCGGCGGGCGCCGACCTGTCGTTCTCCAGCGATTTCGACGCCATTGCCCAGGCGCGCCGCTTCGACGATCCTTCGCTGGAACAGGGCGAATGGGTCACCGACCTGAAAGAGGCCGACTGGTCCTTCGTTGTCACCCGCTGCAGCACTTTGCTGGGCGAGAAAAGCAAGGACTTGCGCATCGCCGTGTGGCTGGCGGAAGCCGCCGCCAAGCAGCACCGCATGCAGGGCCTGGGCGAGGCGTTCCGCCTGCTGGCGGGCCTGTGCCGCCAGTTCTGGAGCCTGGGCCTGTACCCGGAACCGGACGGCGACGATATGGAGCAGCGCATCGGCAACCTGGCCTGGATTTTGGGGCGCACCCCTGCCTTGCTGCGCGAAATGCCGC
Source organism: Massilia sp. SR12 (assembly GCA_046523935.1). Lineage (GTDB taxonomy): Bacteria > Pseudomonadota > Gammaproteobacteria > Burkholderiales > Burkholderiaceae_D > Rugamonas. Next base: position 1,746,985 of record CP159586.1, read on the forward strand.
TGACCGAGGGCCATGGCACGGCGTTTTCCGCCGTCGACTTTGAGATGGCGCGCAAGCAGGCCAGCCTGCCGGATCATGCGCGCAACCCGGACTGGCCCAAGCTGGCCGATATGGAGTCGGCGCGCGCGCGCAATTCGCCGCGCTTCCGCGAGCAGTTCGCGACCGATGCTCGCTATTGCATGGATGCCTTGCGTGAGCTGGAACAGGCGGCCGATGAATGCCTGGGCGATGACAGCCCTGGTTTTTCGGCGGCGCGCGAGGCGGTGCAGGCGATGATCGACGCCATGCCGTCGCACGCGGGCTTGCCGGCGACTATCAACACGCCGCTGGGCACGGCGCCGGCCGGTGAGCAGATACTGATCGCGCAGCCGGTGGGTGTTGCGGGCACGTCGCACGCGCAGGGGCCGGTAACTTCGCGCGCGCAGGCGATTGCGCAGTTGCGCGAGATTGCCAGCTTCTTCCGCCGCACGGAACCGCACAGCCCTGTCTCCTACTTCGCCGACAAGGCTGCCGACGCCGGCGAGCAGGACTTGCATACCTGGCTGCGCAGCGTGGTGAAAGACACCGGTTCGCTGGCGCATATCGAGGAGATGCTGGGCATCTCCTCGAATAGTTAAACCACGCTGTACTTAAAGTTCCCCTGCTGGTCGGCCGCTACTTCAATGCGGCCGATCGCACTTCCCTCCCCCATCTTCGCCAGTACCGCCTCGGCGACTTCCGGCAGCAAAGTACCGTTCAGGATATTGTCCACATTGCGCGCGCCGGAATCGACTTCCGTGCAGCGTGCCAGCACTGCTTCCACCAGCGTGTCGTCGTAGTGGAAGGTGGCCTTGTGGTTGGCCGCCACGCGCTGGCCGATGCGGTCCAGCTTGAGGCTGATGATGCTGGCCAGTACATCGTCGCCTAGCGGGTAGTACGGCACCACTTTCAGGCGGCCCAGGAAGGCCGGCTTGAAGGCTTTCACCAACTGCGGGCGGATGACCGCCTCCAGTTCTTCCGGCGACGGCATTTCTTCCTCTTCCTTGTTCAGGCAGGCCTGCATCATGCTGGCCGAGCCGACGTTGGAGGTGAGGATGATGATGGTGTTGCGGAAGTCGATTTCGCGGCCCTCGGCGTCGTCCATCACACCCTTGTCGAAGACCTGGAAGAAGAGCTCCAGCACGTCCGGGTGGGCTTTCTCCACTTCGTCCAATAGCACCACGCTGTACGGGTTGCGGCGCACGGCTTCGGTCAGCACGCCGCCCTCACCGTAACCCACATAGCCGGGCGGCGAGCCTTTCAGGCCGGAGACGCTGTGCGCTTCCTGGTATTCGCTCATATTGATGGTGACCATCTTGCGTTCGCCGCCGTACAGCGCGTCGGCCAGGGCCAGCGCGGTTTCGGTCTTGCCGATGCCGGACGGGCCGACGAAGAGGAACACACCTTTCGGTTTGTTCGGATCATCCAGGTTGGCGCGCGCGGTGCGCACGCGCTGCGCTACCGCTTCGATGGCGTGCGGCTGGCCGATCACGCGCTCTTCCAGCGCGGGACGCAGGCGCAGCACGGCCTGGATTTCGTCTTTCACCATTTTGCCAAGCGGGATGCCGGTCCAGCCGGCCACGATTTCCGCCACCACGTTGCCATCCACCTGTACCGGCACCATGGGCGCATCGCCCTGCAGGGCGCGCAGCTTTTTCAGCAAGGCCTGGATATCGCGCGCCTGGCTGGCCGCGCCGCCGGCATCCGCCAGCGCGCCGTCCGCGCCAGCATCCGCAGCGGCGCCCTCTTCGGCGCCCTGCCCGGCTCCATGGCCTGCGGCCGGCGCCGCAACGCCCCGTTCCAGGCCCGCGCGGGCGGAGGAGATCTGCGCCGCCAACGCTTTCTCCTGCTCCCAGCGCGCCTGCAGCGCCGCCAGTTCATCCTGCGCCGCAGTGCGCACGGCAGCCAGTTCCTGCAAGCGCTCCTGGTGCGTGCCGCCGGCGGCCTGTTCGCGCTCCAGCGCGCCCACTTCCGCCGCGATGCGCTCCAGGCGCCGCTGCAGCGATTCAATCAAGGCCGGCGAAGCGCTCTGCCCCAGCGCCACCTTGGCGCAAGCGGTATCGAGCACGCTGATCGCCTTGTCCGGAAGCTGGCGCCCCATGATGTAGCGGTGCGACAGGCGCACCGCCTCGGTGATCGCCTCATCAAACACGCGCACGCCGAAATGCTTCTCCATCAGCGGCGCCATCCCGCGCAGCATGGCGCAGGCCAGCTCCTCGCTCGGCTCCTCCACCTTGATGACCTGGAAGCGGCGCGCCAGCGCGGCATCCTTCTCGAAATACTTCTTGTACTCGCCCCAGGTGGTGGCGGCGATGGTGCGCAGTTCGCCGCGCGCCAGGGCTGGCTTGAGCAGGTTGGCCGCGTCGTTCTGGCCGGCCTGGCCGCCCGCGCCGATCATGGTGTGCGCCTCGTCGATGAAGAGGATGATCGGGGTCGGGCTCTTGCGCACTTCGTCGATTACATTCTTCAGGCGGTTCTCGAATTCGCCCTTGACGCTGGCGCCGGCCTGCAACAGGCCCATATCCAGCGTATGGATCGCCACGCCTTTCAGCACATCCGGCACGTCGCCCTCGGCGATACGCAGCGCCAGGCCCTCCACCACGGCGGTCTTGCCGACACCTGCCTCGCCGGTCAGGATAGGATTGTTCTGGCGGCGGCGCATCAGGATATCGATCGCCTGGCGGATTTCCGCATCGCGCCCGATCACCGGATCAACCTTGCCGGCGCGCGCGCGCTCGGTCAGGTTGGTGGTGAACTGGTCCAGCGCCGGCGTTTTGCCGGCCGGCTGCTGCATCTCGCCAACCGGATCGCCGCCCATGCCGTCGGCAGCGCCCTCGCCCGCCACCGCCGCGCGTGCGGCCGCCTCGGCCTCCTCGGAGCCGGCGGCAAGCTTGTCCAGGTGGTGCTTGATATCATCCGCCTGGAAGCGGTGGAACAGCGGCGAGCTGCGATAGGCCAGCTGCGACAGTTCGGCATCGGTCAGCATGGCCTGCAGCAGATGGCCGCTGCGGATGAAGACCTGCTGACCCGCCTGCAGATCGAGCGAGGCAATCAGCCAGGCATGCTCGAACAACTTGGGCAGGCGCGCCGAGAACACCGGCGTGCGCGCATTCCCGCTGCGGAAACGGCTGATCTCTGCCTGCAGGTCGGCCTGCAGGCGGCTGGTATCGACTTCGAAATGGCGCGCCAGCAGCACCAGGTCGCTGCGCGGGTTTTCCAGCAATGCTTGCAGCAGGTGTTCCTGGTCCACCTCGTATTGCCCCAGGCCGACACAGATGCTGGCGGCGCGGGTGGCCGCATTGCGGCAGGTGTCGTTCAGTTTCCCGATCAGGGTTTTCAGGTTGATGCTCATCGAGCGGTCCTCTTGTATTGTGTAATTAATTCGTTAAACCATGGATGAAATAGCGCACGTCGGCGCGGTCTTCCTGCGCACCGCCGTCCTGCATAAAACTGTCCCAACCCAGGCGCGCCCCGGCGCCCAAAGAGGCGCCGGACACGTCGTCCGCCCGCAGGATCAGGCAAATCTCGTACTCCAGCGAGACGCCGGTAAACATCGACAGCAGCTTGTCCAGTGCCAGCGCCGCGCTGCCGCCCGGCAGGAAAGCGTCGAAATCGGCGCGCCGCAGCGGGCCGACGGTCAGGCGCATGCGCAGGTCGCGCTGCCAGACGCGCGAACCCACCATGGCGGTCGCGCCCAACTGCGCCGACACGCCGCCCAGCATGGTCTGCTGCGTTGCCGGCACTTCGCACCAGCAGCCGACAAACTGCGTCGCCGCCACCTGCACGCGGAAGTACTCGCCCAGCACGCGCGCCATGTTCGAGGCGGAGGCCGGGCGCTGGCGCAGGGCCGTGGCGAAGAAAGCCAGCGATTCGTCACGCACGGCGCCATGGCCAGGCGCGGCACCCGGCACCTCGGCACCCAGGCGTCGGGTCAGCCCCTTGCCGCCCAGGCCACCGAGCGCCAGCAACAGCGGCAGGAAGCGATCCTGCCCGTCCACCTCGTATTTCAGTTCCAGCCGGTACTTGCGCCACGCTTCATAGAACAGCGACAGCGAACGGGTGGAAAACACGTCGAGGAAGGCGCGCGGCCCCTCGTCCTTTTCGTACAGCTGGTGGGCCGCAATCGCTTCCGTGTAATGCGCCGGCAAGGCGCCGGCGCTGCCCAGGAAGCCCATGAAATTGGGCGTCATGCGCAGGTAGCGCAACTGTTTGCCGTGCAGGGCCTCGGCCAGCGCGGGCGCGGTCGGCAGGATCTCGCGCGGCTCGGCGCGCAGGGCCTCGATCTGGCTGGCCGGGAAGCGCAGCGTCAGCGGATTCTGGAAGCGCATGAAGTTGGCGACCGCCCCCTCCTGCGCCACCCCGTGGCGGCGCAGCCACAGTTCGACCATGCGCACCGCCTGGAAAAACTGGAAGCGGAACGGTTCGGCGAACAGGCGCTCGATTACAGCAGGCTCAAATCGCCGCTTCGCGGTGTGCATCGCAGCAGCTCCTCCCCGGTTCGTTCGGCCAAGACGACCAGTTGCGTAAAACTATTGGCATGCACGTACAGGCCAAGGAAACGCTCGATCAACTGGGCAAAGGCATGGATGCCGCTGCCGACGAAGGCTTCCTCTTCCAGCGTCAGGCGCACCTCCATGCCGCGCACCACGCAGGCGAAGGGATTGCCGGCCAGCCAGGCATTGGCGGGCTTGTACGCCACCGCGCGCAGGCCCTGGATCTGGCGCTGGGTCGCGGCGGAGCGCGGCAGGTCGTACAGTGCCAGCATCTCCTGGAAGGCCTCCAGGCCGCCGCCCGACAGCGACAAGTGGTTGAGCGACAGGTGCGATACCAGGCGCCAGTGCGCGCCGTGGCCGCGCTCGAAGCGCTGCGACGGCGTTGGCTTGCGCAGGAAAGTGATGCTGCGCACGCTGGAGCCCCCCTCCAGGAACAGGTCGCCGCCGCGCATGCCGTAGGCCAGCGCGGCCGGCAAGTCGCGATTGGTGCAGGTCAGCTGCAGGCTCAGGGTATCGGTTTCCACCGCCGCCGGATCGAAGTCGATATCGACGATGGTGATCTCGGTTTCGTAACCGGGACTTTGCAGCGCCATCTGCTCGTCGCGCCGCATCACCCAGTAGTGGCCGTGCTTTTCCGGCGTTTCGCCGTGGCGCAGCGAATAGAAGGGACGGAACTCCACGATCGATTCGCCCTGCGGCGTCTGGCGCACCATGCGCACGGCGTCGATGGCGACCACCTCGTAGGCATAGGCGCGGCGCGCGTCGGCCAGCACAGGGTAGCTGGCGGCCGTATGCGTGATGCGGATTGGCTCGCCGCGCTGGGCGAACAGGTTGACCACCGGCGTGCAACCCAGCAGCAGGTTATTGGTGTTCAGGGTCGACAACATGCGCGCCGTGTGCGAATCGGGCCGCAGCCCGGTCATGGCAATGTGCAGCGTCAGGCGCTTGCAGCCAAACGGCGCCTGGGCGCACAGGGCCGCCAGGTCGATGTCGAAGAAGTTGAACTTCTCGGGGAAGCAGAAATATTCGGTCAGCAGGCGGTAGGCCTGGTGCGAGCGCGCGGAGAAATCGATCAGCGCGTCGTCGTCCTCAAAACCGGCGGCGGCCACCGGAATGCGTGCCAGCGGCAGCCAGCGGCCGTTGCCGTCGCACTCGACCCAGGCTTTGGCGCTGCGCATGAAGAGCGCGTCGCGCAGGGCCGCGCAGAAGGACGGCTCGCCGTCGATAAAGACGCGCAGCTTGGGCACTTCCATGGCCGGCAGGCCGACCTGTTCGGACAGCGATTCGATGCTGATGGCCAGGCCGGCGCCGGCGCCGGGTGGCAGTTGCACCGCTTCCGGCGCGGCCAGGGCGGCCGTGAAGGAGGCACGGCTCAGCTCCAGCGGCGCAATGGTGACCGGGTAAGCGGTGCGGAAGGTGCACGCCACGCCGTTGACCGGGCGCGTATTCAGCTCCGTGCCGCGCGCGATTTCGGTGGCGGCGGTCAGTTGGGCGGCGGTGGAAACGTAATCCATGCGCGCGATGGAGCACGATGGAAAAGGCCGCAGGTAATGCGGATACAGCACTTCGAACAGTGCTTCGGTAAATTCAGGGTAATCGTCGTCCAGCCGCTTCGACACGCGCGAATTGAGCAGCGCGAAAGACTGGATCATGCGTTCGATATGCGGGTCCTCGCAGACCTCGCCACCAATCAGCAGGCGGCCCGCAATCTTGGGGTAGCGCTCGGCGAACTCGCGCGCATAGCGCCGCAAGAAGCCCAGTTCGCGCTCATAGTACGGCAGTAATTCTTCCAAATCATGCTCCCGGCATCGCCACGCGGCGTGCCTTGCTAATCGTGTAATGCAGGCTGGATGGCTGCAAGACCGCGTCGAAATTGACCGGTTCCTGCGCCGCATGCAGCACCAGCAGCGCCGTAATGGCGAAATTCAGGCGGTCGATGCCGCCCTCGCTCATCTCCAGCGTGGCCCGCACATTGCGCAGGCGCGGCTCGTGCCGTGCAATGGCACGCTCCAGCCCCTGGCAAATGGCGGCGCGGTCATCCGGACTGGCCAGCGACATGCCGGCAAAGTCATTCAGCCCATAGCTGATGATGGAGCGACCGCACTCGGGAAAGCGCTTGAGCAAATGCTCAGGAATGACGGTGCGGGTATTCAGCAGGGCCTCCAGGTCGCGCGCGACGGAGTCTTTCATCTCCTCCAGCGACATCCTGTGCACCGCGCCGCTGCCGGCGCCAGGATCGCCGGGCAGTAGCAGCCGGTCCATCAACCCCGGCGTAAATCCCCTCACCGTCATCTGCTTACCTCTTACGCGACCTTATTGGACGACAGGTCCCAGCCGCCGGAGGTGTTGCCGCCGGTGCCGCCGTTGACTTTCTGCTGGGTGTACTTCCACTTTACTTTGGAGTACTTCAGCGAAACGTCTTCGCCCAGGATGTCGCCCTGGCGTACTTCTGGAGCGACGCTGGAGATCAGCACGTTTTCCAGTTCGATTTCGAAGTACTTGACGCGGTCGCCCTGGCCGTCAGCACGCATGAACTCCAGTTTTGCTTTCGGCAGGGTTTTGCCGGAGGAGCAGTTCTGCAGCAGCAGTGGCGAAGCCAGGTCGGCCAGCTTGGAAACTACGATATCGCGGTGCTCGGTACGCTCCGCGGTGTGGCCGCCGCCGGTCGATGCGGTGGCAGACTTTGGCTGCAACACTTCCCACTGGACGGATTTGACTTCGATCCAATCTTTGTGGGTGGTATCGGTGGACTCGCCTTTGATACCGTCAATTTGCAGGTAGACGTCGATTGCCATGGTATTCCTTTCTGTTTCGGAGAAAATATAAAATTAAATTACGACTTGGTCGATTGCGGCAACTCCGCGACCAAACGGAGTGAAACGGACAGCTCGTCGAGCTGGAAATGCGGACGCAGGAACGACACGGCGCGATAAACGCCGGGACGGCCTGGTACTTCCGACACTTGTACGCTGGCTTCGCGCAGCGGGAACTGCGCTTTTTGCTCCTGGCTTGCGTTGTCGTCCAACAGCACGTACTGGGTCAGCCAGCGATTCAGGTAATCCTCGACGTTGGCGGCAGCGGCGAAGCTGCCGATCTTGTCGCGCATCATGGCCTTCATGTAGTGGGCGATACGCGACACGGCGAAGATGTACTGCAGCTGGGCCGACAGTACGGCGTTTGCATTGGCAGCGTCAGTGTTGTACTTACGTGCTTTCTGCGCCGACTGCGCGCCGAAGAAGGCCGCGTAGTCGGTGTTCTTGCAATGCACCAGCGAGATGAAGCCAAGGTCGCTCAGCTCCTTCTCGCGGCGATCGGTAATGGCGATTTCGGTCGGGCACTTGAGCGCCACTTCGCCTTCATCGGTTTTAAAGGTGTGGGTCGGCAGGTCTTCCACCAGGCCGCCGCCTTCCACGCCACGGATCGCGGCGCACCAGCCGAAGTCCTCGAAGGCGCGCGTCAGGCGCACGCCGAAGGCATAGGCCGCGTTGCACCACAGGTATTTGTGGTGGTCGGTGCCGTCCACGTCCTCGACGTAGTTAAAGCCTTCCACGGTGGCGCCGTCGGCCGGATTGAACGGCAGGCGGCCCAGGAAGCGCGGCAGGGTCAGGCCGACGTAGCGCGAGTCTTCCGATTCGCGGAACGACTTCCACTTGGCGTATTCCACGGTGTCGAACACTTTCGACAGGTCGCGCGGTTTGCCCAGGTCGGCGTAGGTCTCCAGGCCGAACAGCTCAGGCGAGGCCGAACTGATGAAGGGCGCGTGCGCCGCCGCCGCCACGTGCGACATCTGCTCGATGAAGTACATGTCTTCCGGCTGGCGGGTAATTTCGAAGTCGCCGATCAGGGCGCCGAACGGGGCGCCGCCGAAGGTGCCGAATTCCTCTTCGTACACCTTGCGGAACATCGCGCTCTGGTCGAATTCCAGCGCGCCCTGGAAGTCCTTGACCAGCTCCTTCTTGGTCGCGTTCAGCATCTTGATTTTCAGGCCGGTGCCGGTGGCGCTGTTCTTCACCAGGTAATGCATGCCGGTCCAGCTGCTTTCCAGCTTCTGGAATTCCGGCGCGTGCATGATGGCCGACAGTTGCGCCGAGATCACGCGGTCCAGCTCCGCCACGCGGGCGTCGATGGTGGCAGCCAGGTTGTCCGACACCACCACGGTGCCGGCCATGACCTGCTGCGCCAGTTCGGCGATGATGTCGCGCGCACGGGCATGCTCGGTGCTCGATTTGGCGACCTTGCTCTGCTCAACGATCTGGTCCAGCAGGGTGTGTTCGGTGGTGGCCAGCGCGCCGCCGGCGTTCAGTTGGGCCGACATATCACTCTCCTTTGGCGGCAGGTTGGCCCAGTTCGGCCAGTTTCTCGGTGCTGTGCAGCACGTCGTTCAGCAAGTCTTCCAGCTTGTCGTTGCCGGCCAGTTTGTTGCGCAGGTCGGCCAGCTTGTTGCGCGCCTCCAGCAGCTGGCGCAGCGGCTCCACCTGCTGCACGATCGATTCCGGACGGAAGTCGGACATGGCCTTGAATTTCAGGTCCACCCCGAACTGGCCTTCGCCGCCGACTTCATTGGGCACGCGGAAGGTGGCGCGCGGCTCCACGCCTTTCAGCACCTCGTCGAAATTGTCGCGGTCGATGTTGACGAACTTGCGTTCCTTCAGGCGCTTTTGCTCCACCTCGGAATTGCCGCCGAAATCGCCGACAACGCCCATCACAAAGGGCAGCTCCTTGTTTTCGATTGCGTCGCCGATTTCCACGTCATAGGTCATCTGGACCCGTGGCGGACGGATTTTCTGCAGGCGCTTCTGCACGCTTTCGTTCTTGGACATGGCTTCTCCTTGTTTCGACTAGTGGGTTATTTCAGCGCGCCGAACGGGTCGGCGCTTGGGGTGGATGCGCTGGCCTTGGCCGGCGTTTTGCGGGTCGCGGTTTTGGCAGGCGCCTTGACTTGTTTATCCGCGGTTGGCACCAGCACGCTTTCGCCCAGGCTCTCGCGCAGCAGCTTGGCCAGGTCTTGCGATTCGGTGCGGATGTTGCCGGACAGGTTGTTCTGGCGGCTCAGGTCAGCCAGCGCGCGAGTCGACAAGCGCAGGCCGGAAATGGCGACGATGCTGTTGGCCAGTTGGTCGGAGGGGTCGCGCACCAGGATTTCCTGCGCTGCGACAATGGCTTCGCCGTACTGGCCGGCGTCGTAACGCGCCTGGGCGATATTCACCCACGGCTGCTTATCGGCCGGGAAGGCCTGCGCGGTTTCTTTCCACAGCGTGATGGCCTGCTCCGCCTTACCCGCCGACTTGGCTTCACTGGCTTTGGCCAGCAAATCCTCCAGCTTGGGCTTGACCGGCAAAGCGACTTTCGCGGACTCCATGGTCTGGCAGGCAGACAGCGAAGCAGCGAATGCTGCGATGCACAAAATACGGCTGATAACAGTGATTTTCTTCATAACTTACCTCTTAGGGGACGGACAAATAGCTTTTTCACAATAGTTGCTCAGGCGAACGTTATCAGAAGAAAAATATTACCTGCGCACAATTGAATCTCTCCAATTTCCACACCCCCGCGCACGATTGAGCCTTTCAGTACAGGCTTTTTGCGGAAGTGTTATTGTTCTGGCAGTTACCAGAAAACAATTATCAGAAGGATCACAAGATGGCCAGCAAGGTGTTATGGGGCGAAGGCCTTTTCCTGCGACCCCAGCATTTCCAGCAACAGGACCGTTACCACGAATACCGTTTGCATCGCAGCGTAAAAGCCGTGCATCCCTACGCCTGGGGCGTTGACCGGCTGGCGGTCGACATGGAAGCACTGGCGCACAACACCCTGCGCCTGCTCGATCTGGCGCTGGTGCTGCCGGACGGGGAACTGGTGGACGCGCCGGGCAGCGACAACCTGCCGGAAGCGATCGACCTGGGCCAGTTGGCGCAGTCGCAACACAGCGTGACGTGGTACGTGGCCCTGCCCGTGTTCAAACATTTCGGCGGCAATTTCGCGCAGACCGGCCAGGCCGCCAACGGCGCCCGCTTCGCGCAAGCGAACGTGGAAACGCCCGACCTGTACACCCAGGCCGCGCAAGCCGAACTGGCCTTCCTGAAAAAATCGCTGCGCCTGGTGTCGGACGCCGAACCGCGCGAGGGCTATGTGACCCTGCCCCTGCTACGCTTGCGCCGCCTGTCAACCGGCGGCTTCGAGCTCGATCCCGGTTTCGTGCCTCCCAGCCTGACCATCCGTAGCGCACAGCCCTTGTACCTGCAATTGCGCCGCCTGCTCGACGCGCTGCAAGCCAAGGTCAACGCCTTGTACGGCCACCACCGCGAGCCAAGCCGCAACGTGATCGAATTCCGCAGCGGCGACATGTCCACCTTCTGGCTGCTGCATACCGCCAGCACCTCGTTCGCCTCGCTGTCGCACTACTACCACAACCCCGAGCTGCACCCGGAGCGCCTGTACGAGCAGCTACTGTCGCTGGCTGGCGCGCTGATGACGTATTCGCGCAGCTGGTCCTTGTCCGACCTGCCGCCCTACCGCCACGACGACCCCGGCCCCGCTTTCGCGCAGCTATACATGATCGTGCGCGAACTGCTGGACACCGTGATTTCCTCGCGCTACTTCGCCATCGCCCTGTCGCAGCCGAAACCGGCCCACCACCGTGGCATGCTCGACTCGGGCAAGATCGACGCCACCACCACCTTCTACCTCGCAGTGTCGGCCGAAATGCCGCAAGTGGAACTGGTGGAAGCGGTGCCGCTGCGCTTCAAGGTTGGCGCGCCGGACGACGTGGAAAAATTCGTGCTGTCCGCCATGCCGGGCGTGCGCCTGTCGCACGCACCGCAAGTGCCGGCCGCCGTGCCAGTGCGCCCGGACACCTGCTATTTCGTGCTTGATTCCAAAGGGCCGCTGTACGAACGCATGCTGCAAGCCCAATCGATTGAAATCTACGCGCCAGCCGGCATGCGCGAGCTGCGCCTTGAACTGATTGCCGTGAACTCCTGATCCGTCCGACCATGAATACCATCGCACCGCCATCCCTGATCGCCGAATCCGCCGCCGCGCCAAGCGCCGCATCCACCTTGCTGGACTTGATGTACGACGGCTTCTACGCGCTGTTCATGCTGAAGAACGGCAGCGCGCCGCAAGACCACAACGAATTCCAGACGCGCATGACGCGCTTCCTGGACGATTTCGGCCGCAACGCGCGCAAGAAAGGCGCCTCCGCCGACGATATCGACGCCTCCAAGTACGCCTTTTGCGCGGCGGTGGACGAGATCATCCTGCGTTCGCAATTCGCCATCCGCGATGCCTGGGAGATGAAGCCGCTGCAACTGGCGCTATTCGGCGACCAACTGGCCGGCGAAAACTTCTTTAACCGCCTGGAGGCGCTGCGCACGCGCGGCAGCGAGCACGTGGAAGCGCTGGAAGTGTTCCATATGTGCCTGCTGCTCGGCTTCCAGGGCCGCTACATCCTGGAGGGCTCGGAAAAACTGGGCTACCTGACCAGCCGCCTGGGCGACGAGATCGCCCACCTGAAAGGCCGCCGCCCCGGCTTTGCGCCGCACGGCGAACGCCCCGACCAGGTCATGCACAAGCTGCGCAGCGACCTGCCGCTGTGGGTGCTGTGCTCCGTCTTCGCCCTGATTTCCGCCCTCGCCTACGTCGGCCTGCGCGCCTCGCTTTCCAGCCATACCAAAGGGCAAGTCGACGCCTATGACGACGTGGTGCGCATGGCGCCGCGCCAGGCCCACGTCACCATTACACTGCCGTGATGCAGTCGCTGTTCGGCACAGGCCTGGGCCAGAACGGCCGCCTGTTCACACTCTCCAGCGCCCAGGAATCCGGCCTGCCGGAAAGCCTGATGGCGGAGCGCATGCACGGCCGCGAAGGCGTGAATGAACTGTTCCACTTCGAGGTCGAAGCGCTCAGCACGTCCACCAGCCTGGACCTGGGTCCCTTCATCGGCGAGGAACTCACGATCCGCCTGCTGCAACCGGACGGCAGCCGCCGTTCCTGGCATGGCCTGTGCACGCAGGCCGGCTGGCTGGGCGCGGACGGCGGCGTAGCGCGCTACCGCCTGCGCCTGGAACCGGCGCTGGCCTTGCTGCGCCTGCGCCGCGACAGCTACATCTTCCAGGACAAATCCGTGCGCGACATCGTGCAGGAAGTGCTGGCCGACTACCCGCAAGTACGGGTCGATTTCGACATCAGCCAGGAATTGGCGCCACGCGCCACCTGCACCCAGTACCGCGAAAGCGACTACGACTTCCTGTGCCGCATACTCGCCGCCGAAGGCCTGAACTGGCGCTTCGAACATGACCAGAACGAAGAAGCCACGCAGGACGGCCAGTCGCGCCACCGGGTCGTGATCTTCGACAGCCAGGCCAAGCGCCCAGCCGTGCAGGCGCTGCGCTTCCACGGCGTGCGCGCCACGGAACGCGACGACGCCATCGACCAGTTCAGCGCGCGCCGCGCCATCGCCCCCAACGCAGTCAGCATCGCCAGCTGGGACCCGGCGCAAGTGGCCGCCCCCGCCGCCGAGCAAGCCAGCAACCTGGACGCCGGCGAACTGCCCGCCATGGCCGTGTACGACGGCAGCGAAGAACGCAGCTACACCGCCAGCGGCGCGGCCGACGGCCACAGCCTGCTCATGCTGCAGGCGCTGGAACTGGGCAACAAGCTGTTCACCGGCGAAGGCTCCGCGCGCCGCCTGGCCGCCGGCAGCAACTTCGCGCTAACCGCGCACGAACGCTTCGACGGCGACGAATTCACCACCCTGTGGGTCGAGCACGAAGCCCGCAACAACTTCACGCCCGCGCTGAAAGCCGGTCCCGGCGTCGCCCCCGGCACCTACCGCAACCGCTTCGCCAGCCTGCGCGCCGCCGTGCCGCTGGTGCCCGCCGCCACCGCCCAACGCCTGCAAGGCGCCGCCCTGGGCGCGCAAACCGCGCTGGTGGTAGGCCTGCCCGGCAGCGCGAATACCACGGAACGCAACCAGCAAGTGCGCATCCAGTTCCCATGGCAGCGCGGCAGCAGCGCCAACCCCGGCGGCGCCAGCCACAACACCGACACGGAAGGCAACGCCCCCGGCGACGACAGCTCCGGCACCTGGGTGCGCGTGGCCGAAGCGCTGGCCGGCCCCAACTTCGGCAGCCAGTTCACGCCACGCATCGGCACCGAAGTGCTGGTCGACTTTATCGAAGGCGACATCGACCGCCCGATCGTGGTCGCCCAGCTCTACACCGGCAGCGACCAGCCGCCCTTCTCCGCCGGCGTCGACTCCAGCGCCAACCACGCCGGCGTGATTTCCGGCATCCACAGCCACGCGCTCGATAACAGCGGCTACAACCAATGGGTGCTGGACGACACCAGCAGCCAGTTGCGCATGCGCCTGGCCAGCAGCACCGCCGCCAGCCAACTGAACCTGGGCTACCTGGTGCACCAGGCCCCCAACTCCGCCACACGCGGCGAGCATCGCGGTACCGGCTTCGAACTCCGCACCGACGCCTGGGCCGTACTACGCTCCGGCGAAGGCCTGCTGCTGACCACCAGCGCCCGCCGCGCGCAAGGCAGCGGCATCCAGTCCACCCAGCTCGAAGCCGACGACGCCCTGCAACGCCTGCGCGCCGGCGAAAAGCTGGCCGACGCCTTGTCCAAGACCGCCAAGCAGCAGCAAGCCCTGTACGGCGCCGAGTCCATCAAAGCGCAGCAAGACCTGCAAAAGCAGATCGACCCGAAACAGGACGGCAAATACAGCGGCGCCGTCAACGGACATAGCGCCCAGCGCGCCCAGGACGGCGCACGCGACCTGGATGCAGCCAAACCGGTGGAACGCTTCGCAGGCGCCATTACCGTGATAGACAGCGTGGACAGCATCAACCTCGCCACGCCCGCCTCCACCCTGCTCTACGCCGGCCAGCAACTGCACTGGACCAGCGGCTCCGACCTGCACCTGAGCGCCGGCCAAAGCTACTCCAGCGTCGCCGCCAACGCCGCCACCATGTTCGTGCGCGAAGGCGGCCTGAAAGCCATTGCCGGCAACGGCAACGTGACCATGCAGGCCAACACCGGCGAGCTGGAAATCCTGGCGGACAAGGAAGTGGTGATCCTGTCGGTCAATGACGGCATCGAGATCAAGGCCAGCAAAAAAATCGTACTCCACGCCGGCCAATCATCGATCACGCTGGAAGGCGGCAACATCACCTTCGCCTGCCCGGGCAATTTCACGGTCAAGAGCGCGAAGCACGATTTCGATGGCGGCGGAAAACAGGAAGCTTCGTTCATCCCGCTGCCAAGCGGACAAATGTCCCTGTTCAGCCGAAAAGTGCGCCTGACGGATGCAAACTCCGGCGCGCCACTGGCGAACACGCCCTATTTCATCCGGCTGGGCAGCGGTTCGGTCTTCCACGGCATCTCCGGCGAAGATGGATACACCGATGTAGCACAAGGCGATTCGGCGGAAGCAGCCAAAGTCCATGTCGGCCATAGCGCCCTAAAGGAAATCGCCAAACTTGGTGGAAAGAGATGAGCAGTCCCTTCGACATACTTCTTCAACCGACAGAAGAAAAGAGCCCGCATACCGCGCCCGTTACCCTCGCCGAGGCATCGGGACGCTACAAGCTCGGGCCGGCGAGCAGGCCGCCCATCAAACATGACAACGGCCACTTGGCGGCCTTTCCCAAACGCGAACCGACTGCAGCCGATCGCGCCCAGTTCGCAAAATGGGTTGCCATGCTTGAGGGCTCGGAAGCGCTTTGCAGCGGCAAGACCGCAAAGATCGTCCCCGCCTGTCGGGGCGAAGACCTGACCGACGCCAACGCCGCATACAGGCATTTCCTGTTCGGAGATGGCGCTGACCGAACCATCAACTATGAGCGATTTATTCAGGACGATGCCTCCGGCCGCATGCTCCTGCCCAACTTGGTGCGCGACTTCCAGAAGCATGCCGAGGTAATAGGAAAAGACCGAATCAAGTTCTCAGTCACCAGCACCGCATTCACGGTCGGTAACGGTGGCATAGCCCCGTATCCAGCGACCGAGAACTGGCAGAAAGCGATTGGCGCCCACTTCATCTGGGTCAGCGCGGATGTCACCGTATCCGCCGACGACAAAGGAGTGATTCAGTACGCCGCCGTCTTGACCGTCCATATGGAAGACCGATATAACTTCAACCCAGGCCAAAGCGATATTGCTACCGGCATCCCCGATTCGGCCAACGGCAACTTTGAAATTACCGGACTGGGACATCAATATACAAACTTCGCTACTATCCAGCGCAACGTCAGCTGGGCTGAAGGCCAATGGGAGTCTCCGGTCACAGCCGGCGCCCCCACATCGCGTCAACGCAAACCTCAAGATAGTCGAAGGCTGAGAAACCGGATCTGATGGTCATTAACATGAAACGAATTAAACAAGCGCTTATCGCCGCTGCCATCACATTGCTTCAAGGATGCTCCATGGAAGAAGAACCAAAAACGACTGTCTCGAACGATCTCGCGAAGCTGCGCGAGACGATCAATCTCTCGATACCCGCCAAGGCAGCCCGCTGGGAAATTTTCGGCACGCCGGAGTACCACGGTGGGGTACCCGGGCCGACTGATTACATCACTCTGGTGGCCGAACTGCAGGCAGAAAAATCCTGGTTTGACGAAATCAAAAGCGTGACGGGAGAGACGTTTATCGCACCAGAGGCCGCGCGACCATGGCTTACAAGCGAATTTCGCCAGATCCTGGATCAAAACAAAAACAGCAATGTCGACCTCTCCGGAAAAGCAAACTGCCGGAAGTTCTCCTCCATTCTTAAGAAAACGGGCAAGCCGGTTGAAGGATTCGTATGCGGTAGTTCGGACTCCGTGCTGCTATACCTGACGTTGTGGTCTGAGCACTGAGCACAGTTCAGCTCTGGCATGCCGCAGTCTTTCACAATTGGACTCTCTCCATGGCAATCGCGCCAGGCAGCGATGCTCTATCACTACGCCTCTCTCGGCCAGTTGATGCGCCTGCATGCAGTCGTTGCACAGATGCTTGAAGGGGCCGTGAATTCGCTCCTTGATAGAGCTGCAACTCAGCAACGCGGCGCATTGCTAAGAAGCCCGCAATGGGGAAATCGGAACACCTCCGAGAATTGGGCCAGCTACGGTTGGCTATTTTTAGAACAGCTGCAAACGTCGCTTGCAAAAGACATTTCGATGCGGGCCTTCGATAAATACAAGGTCACCTCAGTAAATGAATGCCTCCGGGGTGCCGAGCAGTATTCAATGCAATGGGCCACCGAAGCGGAAGAAGAACAGTACCGTCAAGCGACGGGCTTGATCAACTCCATTGCAGGACCAATTGACCAAACCGTATATCACCGACCTAATCCGCAATGGAGCGACTACGCCTTTTACGGTTACTTTGAAGCGTTCAGAAGTGACTGCCCCCGCATCCCCAAGTTTCGTATCCGAAATGATCTTTTTGGTGTGACCGGGCAGATTCCCCCTCGAACCGGCGTGGATATTCATCACCGAAAGGTGCTTTCGAAGACGGCGTCTGCCTTGCAGTGACGAATCGGAGTAAGTAAAGAATGCATTGGAAACTCGTCACCAGCAGACCACAATGAGTACAACACACAGAATCAAAGCCCTTCTTGCCCTCGCGCTGCTGGCGACGGCTCCCGCGCTGGCGCAAACAAACATCACTATCCCAGAAACTCACTACGACAGACTCGACCCAACAGAACTCCCCGCCACGGTGCCGATGTCGCCAGAACAAAGGGACTATTTGATCTACATTGCAAACGCATTGCGCGAGGCAATCGAGGGTGGGCGTTCGCTGGGCGAGTCCGATCCGGTTTTCGGCAAAGGCACATTCTATTGGCCTAAAGATCCCAAAAAGCCCATCAAAACATCGCTCTCTTTTAGGCCTGAGAATTTCAAGATGAGGTCCATTTCAGTAGGATTCAGACGTCAAAGTTCGAAGGGGCCGTGGGAAAGTGCCGCACTTCTGGTCAACCCGCGAAATTTCCCGACTGGCGTCTACAGAATGGACTTGCCTGAGTCGTTCTTTTCAGATCTGGTGTTATTGAAAACCTATTCGAAGAAGCGCGAACATGCATCGCTACCGATGGTGAACGTTTTCGAGTTCGCGCCGAGACAAGGGAACACGGAGATCAGGCTTCTATTGGAAACCCGGCCGGACCTTTCCAACCTGGACCAAAAGTATCCGCGTAGTTTCCACTCTCTCCTCGTCACTCGCTAGGATTGCACTTGAATGAAATTGCTTGCGTCCGCCCTCCCCTGCTTTGGATTGTGTGTATGCCCGCTTTCCGCACGAGCGGAAATCGAGAGAGCTTTGCCATCCTCGGTGCAGTACACCTCAAGCGTCACAAACATACTTACAGGCCGAGCAGAGCGATTTTTTACTATCACCGAGGTTCAGCTTAAGTCGGTCCATGGTGTAGGCAGTGCGGCCATCGCCAAGGTCAACACCAAACTGACCGACGCGAGCAAACAGTTCTTTAGGGCCGCCGCCAACTGCCGCCATATGGCCGCTGACAGGCCATGGCACTATGAATCGAAGCTCGATAAGATAGTGCTCTCCCCGGACTTCATCAGCATTGTCTTCTCGAGATCCCAGTCCTGTATGGGCTCGCCGGATTTCGAGAGAGATGCGTTTGTCTTTTACCGAAAGTCGGGAAAGCACATACCTGCCGGACGACTTTATACTTCCTTCTTCCCGCAAGAGGAGTTGAAGCTGCGGCAATCGTATAGCATGCATCTTATTGTTTTGAATGAAAAAATGGCCGGCACGCTCCTGGAAAAGAACGGCTATAGCCAAGGCGCTATCACGGAGCACTGTGCGGACTACCTGACTAACACCGCTTACAGTGTGTGGGCGAGCAAGAGCGGACTAACCCTCTTCCCTGAATTCTCGCAGCCAGTACCCGATTGTCAGAGGGAATACACTCTCGGGAAGGACGATTAATCGGCCGTGAAATCACACACTCTGTACCTATCGGCGCTGCTGCTAGCATCCCCAATGGCCGCCCACGCCACCGGCGGCGTCTGCGAAACTATAGCCGCGAAGCGCTATGATGCTTGCTCAACGAGCGTGGCGATCAATTCCTGGCGGAGATTGATGCGGGAGTTCTGGATTCCGCAACCTTCACACACGACAGCGAGTACAAAGCACTCGGCTCCCGTTACCGCTTGGTCCTTTCGCCCAAGTCGCTCGTCCTCGAGGATGGCTGCTCGCTGGATGTCTGCATTAAGTTCACGAAGGCCACGCCCCTTTGCCGGAACACGTCCGAGTATGTTCTGAATATCAGCCTGAACGTGCACAAATTCTCCCCCGGCCACTTTGAGTCGCCGCTCACCATGAGATTACCGACACCAAGGCAGGATTTCCGCTCGATGATACGGCCAGCTACTCTTTCAGACGTGTCGTCAAAGGCGAATTCAGAATGCCGCGAGTTGAACTACGAGCTGACGCCTCACTTGCCAATCACCTGGCGATGGTCCTGAACGGCACGGCGTCGAGCGTGCAGGTCGAGGTGGCCAACGTCGGCAATGCGCCTGTCAACCTTGGAAATTGGCGCCAGGCCGGCTCTGAGGCATCGGTAGGCTCCATCACTTTGGATGGATGCAATGAGATTAGTCTAGCAAGTGGTTCGTCATGCAAACTAAGGATCGGCAATCCGACGCGCGCGACCAACTCCCAAACTTTCATCGCTTGGAAAAACAACTCCAGCGGCGACACTTCTTACCTACAGTTCTACATGAGGGTCGATAAGACAGGAACTATTAGCTATGGTATTGGACATTTTTAGAACGCTGGCCGCTGTCGCAGGTCTACTGATGGCGCATAACGGCGCCTTTGCCGCCAAGCTTCCGAAACACGAACTTTGTTCGTTTGTCGCGAGCCAGAAAAATCACGCCGTTTTGCTCACGGAGGATGGCGACAGGATGCTCAAGGAAATTGAGCTAGGTGAAATCGACATGAGCAACAAACGCGATTGGCGCGACTTTGTCCCCTCGCGGAAAAAGTTCAGATTGATCATCAAACCCAAGCGGATTGTTCTAGAAGATTTTTGCTCGCTGGCGGATTGCATCGAAGCCGAAGCAGTGCGCCCAACTTGTACCGATACACGCGAGTACATCATCACTTTCAGTCTGAACCCGCGAAAATTTGGGGCCGGAGAGTTGGATCATGAGGCCGACTTCAGGCTACTCGACGTCAAGGAACAACTCCCCGTTGACAAAGACATGACATACGCATTCGACAGGAATGCCAAGGGTGTATTCCGAATGGGATTCGGCACCATGATTGAGCGCAAAGGCACTTCCGAGAGAATACTGAACCTGCTCAGAGGCGGCAGCGGCCCTGTAACCTTCGATCTGCTCAATACGGGCAACAGCCCGCTAGAACTTGGCAACTGGCAGGCGATGGATGGTGGCACTGGCTCGCTGACGCTGGATTCTTCCGGCTGCTCGCGAATCACAGTGCCGCCTGGCGGTATCTGTAAACTCATCCTCGACAATCCCACGCGCACGCCAATGGCCTTAAAGTACATTTCGTGGCATAACGCCCTGGAGAATGATATACAGACCGTAAGCTTCGCGTTAAAGTCCAACTCCACCGGGCCAATTGGCTACTACATTAAGAACGAATGATTATACTTAAACGGTATATGCCGATGGCCGTCACCATCGCGCTGGCTATCAGCGCTAGCCTGGCTGTAAGCGCGTGCAAAAACAGCGATGCGAAGCCGCCCCAGTCTGAGGATGCGGCTGCGCTGCGCGCAATGATCAATATCGAGTTCCCCATAAAATCCGCGCGCTGGGATGTTTTCGGCACACCGGAATACACCGGCGGCGTTCCGGGGCCGACCGACTACATTACCTTGGTCGCCGAACTTGAGCCTGGCGATAACTGGTTTGCCTCCCTCAAAGAGCCAACCGGAGTAACGCCGGTCGTTCCGGAGGCAGCACGGCCATGGCTCACCGCCTCATTCCGTAGCCTGATGGAGAAGAACAAGAGCTCAAATATCGATCTCTCCAGCCAGGCCGATTGCCGTAAGTACGCGACGACCGTGACGAAGTCCGGCCGGCCCGTGCAGGGCTTCGTCTGCAATGATGCCGGCAAGCTGTTGATGTACTTGACCCTCTCGTCCGAAAACTGAGCTTATGTTCCTGAAAGACTTCCGCAAGATCTTCGCCTTGGCGGCATTGGCTGCGTCCAGCGCGGCATGCGCCAAAGTGCTGTACGTGTTTGACAATCCGCGCCTGATCGCGGTCAACAACTCTGAGGGATTGACCGGCTATTACGGTGCCGAGCACCAGGTCGCGCATTTTTCCTGCAGCTTCTTCTTCACTGAAAATGGACGCGGCAACGACACGTCGATTCCTATTACCTCGTTCGCAAAGCGCGGCGAGAACATCCCGGGCCGTGTCTTCTCAAAGGGGGGGGAGTGGATTGTCCAGACAGACGAACATCATGGCGGATGTGGCAGCGCGGTGGGTGACTTCCGCAAAGCCCCCGACGATGACCATCCGGAGCGCTTCACTGTGCTCGAACACATGCCGGCTTTGGGCATTCGGCGCGTGGTGAATACTGGCGCGGTGGTCGTGGCCCTGAAAACCCGGGGCCTGCAGACGTATGTGCGGCACGTTCATCCCGCAACGGGGCGCGTTACGCTACGCTGGATTGAAACGGGCAAGTTGGAAAACCCATTCTCTTCCCAACCCGACGCGCTCTCGCGACAGGTGAAATACACCGTGCATACTGTTACCAAGGCAAACGGCAAGCCGTTGGCGAAGGACGCGTCCATCGAGTCGGTGCAGTTAGTGTCCGGGCCGGGATTAAGTAGCGCCAGTATCCAGTCCATCAATGCCAAACTGCGGGGCGCAGTGGGGGAGTTCCGCAAACGTGCTGCGGAATGCCAGCGCTATGCCGATGGGCACCCTTGGGGGTATGAGTCTAAGCTGGGCAAAGTCGTCATGTCCAAGGGCTATCTCAGCGTCGTCTTCGAACGGGAAACAGTGTGCGGGGGAACTCCCGATTTCGAGAGAGATGCTTTCGTCTTTGCCAGGGCGAGCGGAAAGTTCATTTCTCCAACTCGGCTCATGAAAGAAGTTTTTCCTGAGGAGGCGATCCTCGCGAGCAAGTCAACCAACCAGGATCTGGTCCATCTGACCGACGATCTGGCGGATGCCCTGATTAACGACAACGCCAACATCCTGGGCGATTGCGACGAGAATTGTGAACGCGATGTCAGACACAAGTCGTACCGCATCTGGATGGAGGACGGCCAGATGGTCTTCTTCCCCGAATTCTTGCAAGCGTCGTACATCAATCAGCAAGAATACTTCATCAAGGTTAAACGATGAGCGGCTCCACCCCGCAACTCTCGCCATGGCAGGCGCGCCAGGCGGCCATGCTGTACTGGTACTCGTCGCTTGAATACTTGCAGAAGCTGCACTCCGTATTGGAGCAAGTAGTTAATGGCCTGGTCGATCCTGAACTTGTCGCGTCTTCACGCCACGCCACAAGAAGGATTCTTCAACACGCCCAGTGGGGCATACAGAATGCGTATGAAGTCGTACAACCCAGCCCGCTCAGTGATTTCGATTGCCTCAAAAGTTCGGTCGCTGAAGACATCAAAAAGCGGAAGAAGGGAGTGTACGCGCGCACGGCCACAGACGACGAAATGAGAAAGCTCCAGGAGTTCTGGGTGTGCGCATACCCTCCCGAGAAGGAGCAACAATATCAGCAAGCGATAGCCCTGATAAATCACTTCAGCTACCCGATCGACAGCCTCTTATACGGCTTTCCGTCGCCGCGTTGGTGCGATTTTTCGTTTGCGCACCATATTCCAAGCTTTATGGTCGAATCGCCTGTCATCCCAAAATTCAGGGTAAGGACTGATATCACGGGCACCACGGGGCAGCAGCCGCCTTGCACTGGCGTGTATGTGGCGGCGGATGATACCCACGCATCGCTGCAGTTTTCTGTCGTGAACCGGACGCACTTCGGATTGACCGACGCGAGTACTTTCAGCCAATTAGGGCTGGAAGCGCTGCACGCAATCGGACGTGACGAGCTTTGGTTCGACGAAAAAAGAATGCTGGATTTCGCCACCGACCATAAGATGTGGCCGGAACTCCGGAAGCAGATCGAGATAAGTGGCGAGCTGTATCCCGATCTCGCCGGGCCCGCCATCTCGCACCACGCGTTCGAAGAGCGGCCGGCAACTTGGCATTTCGTCGAAATCATCCCGGGCGAATTTGAGGATATCGGCATGAGGCACGTGGATCTTTCGCTGCCGCCACCGCCGGAAGTGCGCAAGGCAGGGGAGCGCTGCCGCCAGACCGGCTACTATTCCTCCGTCAAACACGTGGGATCGAACCGTTTCTTCTCTGATGACGACGTATTCCCGGCGCTGGACGGAACGGGCAGCGAGACGACCTGGCATTGGAGCGACAACTACATGAGGCCAATGAATTGCTAACCAGGGCTTTACTCTTAGCGCTAGCGCCAGCCATCGGCTGGGCCGGCAATCCGAAATGCCCTGCCGAGACGCCGGAATCGTTAAGCGTTTCGACCAAAGGCACACGGACGGCAATCGTCTGCCTGGCCGGCCGCCCGGTGGAAATGCGCTACAACGCGGCGCGCCGAACGATTGCGGTCACGCGCGACGGCAAGCAAACCGTCATCGCGAAAATTGAAAAGGGCTACACGCCGGAGCTGATTGGCAGCGTCGATTCCATTCGCTTCCTGCCTTCCGAATTGCAGCCGTACGCGTCGCGCGGGATCGTTCTGTTGAACATCGCGGAGCGCAGCACCGCTGGCGATGGTCGCGGACAGTGTGGCGCGGGCGAGGAGCTGTTCCTGTCGGCTGTGGACGTGTCGCGCTCCCCGGCCCAGCGGCTTAGCCGTGTCTTAGTCCACAGCTGCCGCCACCCCGTCATGCTGCGCGACACGGACGGCGGCGCGCGCGACTATGCCAGCTATTCGCTACGGGACGGAAAGCTGGCGATCACCTTCATGGCCCTGCCCGACCACGAAGGCGACCCTACCGCTGTGCTGTCAGCCGATTTTCGGAGCCTTGACGTCATCAGCGACTAAGCTACCCGCGAACAGGTACTGGATGCTGGAGAAATCCAGCTGCCCCCTGCCCTGCTGCTGGTGCAGTTGGTACAACTGGCGTGCCAATGCGCCCAGTGGCGTGGCCGCATTCACGCCCGACGCGGCCTGCTGCGCCAGGCCAAGGTCCTTGAGCATCAGGTTCGAACCAAAACCGCCGCTGTACCCGCGCGAAGCGGGCGCCGATTCCATCACGCCGGGCCAGGGGTTGTATAGCTCCAGCGCCCAGTTGCGGCCCGAGCTGCGCGACATGATGTCCGACAGCACCTGCGGATCGAGGCCGTGTGCCACGCCAAGGTTCAGGGCCTCGGCGGTGCCGGCCATCAGCACGCCCAGCAGCATGTTGTTGCAGATCTTCGCCACCTGGCCGGCGCCGCTGCCGCCCGCGTGGAAGATGTTCTTGCCCATGGCCGACAGCACCGGGCGTGCGCGCTCCAGCGCGTCCGCCTCGCCGCCGACGATGAAGGTCAGCGTGCCGGCAGCCGCGCCGCCAGTGCCGCCGGAGACTGGTGCATCCAGCATTGCCAGGCCGCGCGCGGCGGCGGCGGCGGCAATCTCTTTCGACACTTCCGGGGCGATGGTGCTGCAGTCCACCAGCAGCGCGCCTTCACGTGCGGCCGCCAGCACGCCGCCAGAGCCCAGGTACAGGTCGCGCACGTGCTGGTTGGCGGGTAGCATCGAAATCACCACGTCCGCACCTTGCACGGCATCGGCCGCGCTTTCAGCTGCGCGGGCACCCTCTTCTGCCAGTGCGCGCACGGCAGGCAGCGCGATGTCGTAGACCGATACCTTGAATCCTGCGCGCACCAGGTTGTGGGCCATCGGTGCGCCCATATTGCCTAAGCCGATAAATGCGATGTTCTTCATTGCGTCTCCATTTTCTTATCCAGGTCGGAAAGCGGGTGCTGCTGCCATGGCGCTGTGAAGCAGTGCGCCACCGCGCCGGTGATATCGCGCTCGGTCGCGGCCTGCCATTGCGGGGCGTTGTCCTTGTCAATCAACAGCGCGCGCACGCCTTCCGCAAAATCGGGGTAGGCGCAGCAATGCAGGGCGACTTTAAGCTCCATACGGAACACGTCCGTCAGGCTGAGATGGCGTGCGCGTTGCTGCAATTCCCATCCCAGCGCGGCGGAGAATGGTGAGCCGTTGGCCAGCGTTTTAGCGGCGCGCTGCAGCCAAGGGGCATCGCCAGCGTAGGCGCCAATCGCGGCGACAACGTCGGTCAGCGTGCGCGATGCGGTCATGCCCTGGATTGCGTCGAAATGCGTACGCACTTCGGAGGCGGGCAAGGCGTTGTAGTCGGCGGCTGCCGCGAACTCGCGCAGGACGCTGTCCGCCACCTGCTCGCCATCGGCACGCCAGTCGGCCTGGCACAACGCCGCGATGACGTTGTGGCGCTCCTGCTGCTGGATGAAGTAGTCGCCCAGGCCGGTGAACAGCGCGTCGCCGGCATTCAGCGGTGCGCCGGTCAGGGCCAGGAACAAGCCGCTGCGGCCCGGCATGCGGGGAAGGAACCAGCTGCCGCCCACGTCCGGGAACAGGCCGATGGAAATTTCCGGCATGGCGATGCGCGTGGTTTCGGTGACAACCCGGTGCGGCGCGCCCGCCATCAAACCAAGTCCGCCGCCCATGACGATACCGCCGCCCCACACGACCAGCGGCTTGCTGTAAGTGTGGATGCGGTAGTCCAGCCGGTACTCTTCGCTGAAGAAAGCCTGCGCGGCGGGATTGGGGAATGCCTTGGGGTCGGCCAGGATAGCATCGCGCAGGCTGCGTACGTCACCGCCGGCGCAGAAGGCCTTGTCGGTGCTGGAGTGCAGGAAAACGCAGGCGATCTGCGGGTCTTGCTCCCAGCGTACCAGCGCCTTGTCCAGCTGCCGGATCATGTCCAGCGTAAGTGCGTGCAGCGATTTGGGCGCGTCCAGGGTCGCAATGGCGACGCGTTTGCCGTGTGGAGCTTCGCGCTCCTCGATATTCAGTTCAAGCATTGCGCCAGCTCGCTTCACGTTTTTCGAGGAAGGCTTGCACGCCCTCTTTCTGGTCATTGGTATCAAACAGGCTCACAAAGCGCTCGCGCTCCAGCGGCAAGTTATGCTGGGTCGGCAAGGTGCGGCCCGCCTGGATCAGCGCTTTGCAGGCGCTCACACTGCTTGGGCTCTGGCGCGCCACTTTGGCGGCCAAGGCCAGCGCCACCGTCAACGCCTGGCCGGTCGGGACCACTTCTTCCACCAGGCCGATGGACAAAGCCTGCGCCGCGCTCACCCGTTCGCCGCACAGGATCATGCGCTTGGCCCAGCCCTCGCCCACCAGGCGCGCCAGGTTCTGCGTGCCGCCAGCGCATGGCAACAGGCCGACCGAGGCTTCCGGCAGCGCCAATTGCGCGTGTTCTTCCGCGATACGGATATCGCAGGCCAGCGCGCATTCCAGACCACCGCCCATGGCGTAACCGTTGATGGCAGCAATGGTCACGCCACGGAATGCAGCCAGCGCCTCGAACGCTTCGCCAAAGCGCTGCGCCATCCGGCGTGCGGTGGATTTGTCGCCGTCTGCGAACAGTTTCAGGTCGGCGCCGGCGGAGAAGAATTTCGGGCCGTCGCCGGTGATCACCAGCGCGTAGATGTCGCGTTCGTGCTGCAGGTCTTCAACCAGCTCGCGCAGGGCGGCCAGGCTTTCCTCAGTCCAGGTATGGGCCGGCGGGTTTTGCAGGGTCACCAGCACGGTATGCTGTTGGCGTTCGACGGACAGGTTGGTGTAGCTTGTTTTCATGTCAAAGTCTCCGTGGCGCCGTCACGCAGGATGGCCCTGGCGATGATGAGGCGCATGATTTCATTGGTACCTTCAAGGATCTGGTGCACCCGCGTGTCGCGCACATGTCGCTCAAGCGGGTACTCGCGGATGTAGCCGTAGCCGCCGTGCAGTTGCAAGGCGTCGTTGGCGACGGTAAAACCGGCATCGGTGGCGAAGCGCTTGGCCATGGCGCAGTAGGCGCTGGCGTCCGGGCTTTCGGTGTCCAGCTTCCAGGCGGCCAGGCGCACCATTTGCCGCGCCGCCACCAGCTCGGTCAGCATGTCGGCCAGCTTGAACTGCAAGGCCTGGAACTGGGCCAGCTCGCGCCCGAACTGCACGCGCTCTTTCAGGTGGAACTGGGCGCGATTCAATGCCGCCTGCGCGGTGCCAATGGAACAGGTGGCGATGTTGATGCGACCACCGTCCAGGCCCTTCATGGCGATAGCAAAGCCCTGTCCCTCGTCGCCCAGCCGGTTTGCGGCAGGCACGCGCACGTTGTCGAAATTGATCGCGCAGGTGGGCTGGCTGTTCCAGCCCATCTTCTCTTCCAGCTTGCCGAAGCTCACGCCGGGCGTGTTAGCTGGAATGGCGAAGGCGGAAATGCCCTCCGGCCCCGGGCCGCCGGTGCGCGCCATCACCACCAGCATGTCGGTGCGGCTGCCGCCGGAGATAAAGGCCTTGCTGCCGGTGACCACATACACGTCTTCATGTCGCTCGGCGCGCGTGCGCAAGGAGGCCGCGTCGGAGCCCGCATTCGGCTCCGTCAGGCAGTAGCTGGCGAGCTTCGCGCCGGATGCCAATGCCGGCACCCACTGCTCGCACAACGCATCCTGCCCCCAGCGCGCAATCATCCACGTGGCCATATTGTGGATCGTGAGGTAGGCCGTGGTCGATGTGCAGCCAGCGGCCAGCTCTTCGAAAATCACCGCCGCGTCCAGCCGCGTCAGGCCAAGGCCGCCCCAGCGCGGCGGCGTGTACAGGCCGCAGAAGCCCAACTCCCCGGCCTTGGCAATGGCCTCGACGCTGAAATAGGCATCAGCATCCCAGCGCGCGGCATTGGGCTCCAGCTCGCCCTGCGCGAAGGCGCGCGCGGCTTGCTGGAACTCGCGCTGTTCGTCGTTGAGCGAGAATTCCATGGCGCTTACTTCAGGCTGATGGTGGTGTTAACCTGGCCAACCGAGGCCAGGTCGTCGAACCAGCGCTGAGTGATGGTCTGGGTCTGGGTGTAGAACAGCACCACCTGCTTGCCGTATGGCCCCAGGTCGCCCAGCTTGGAGCCACGCGAACCGGTAAAGCTGAATAGCGGTACCGGCACCGGGATCGGCACGTTGATGCCGACCTGGCCGACATCGATCTCCTCCTGGAACTTGCGCGCCGCCGCACCGCTTTGCGTGAACAGGGCGGTGCCGTTCCCGTTCGGGTTGGCGTTGACCAGCGCAATCGCTTCATCCAACGTGGCCGCCGGCACCACGATCAGCACTGGGCCGAAGATCTCCTGCTCGTACACCGCCATGCCCGGCTTCACATCCGCCAGGATGGTGGGGCCGACGAAATTGCCGCTCGGGTAGCCGTCTACCTTCACATCGCGGCCGTCGAGCGCCAGGGTTGCGCCCTCCGCCACGCCTTGCGCGATCAAGCCCAGGATGCGCTCCTTCGCGGCGCAGGAAACCACCGGGCCCAGGTCGGGATTGTCCTTGCCGGCGCCGATCTTCAATCCCTTGGCCTTTGCCGTCAGTTCCGGCAGCCATTGCTGCGCTTCGCCCACCAGTACCGCGACGGATGCGGCCATGCAGCGCTGGCCTGCCGCGCCAAAGCCCGCGCCCAGCAGCTGGTTCAGGGT
The DNA here is from genome assembly GCA_046523935.1 of Massilia sp. SR12. Taxonomy (GTDB): domain Bacteria; phylum Pseudomonadota; class Gammaproteobacteria; order Burkholderiales; family Burkholderiaceae_D; genus Rugamonas. The sequence continues at coordinate 1,775,227 of CP159586.1, forward strand.
TTGCTCCTTGTTCGCATCCGGCAGCACCACGGCGTGGTTCTTGGCGCCCATCATGCACTGGGCGCGCTTGCCCGCCAGCGTGGCGCGCTGGTACACGTGTGTGCCCACCTTGCTCGAACCGACGAAGGAGATGGCCTTGATGGCGGGATGGTCGCACAGCGCGTTCACCACGTCTTCGCCACCATGCACCACGTTCAGCACGCCGGGCGGGATGCCGGCTTCCAGCGCCAGCTTCACCAGCTTCACCGTCACCAGCGGGTCCTGCTCGGAAGGCTTGAGGACGAAGGTATTGCCGCAGGCGATAGCCATGGGGAACATCCACAGCGGGATCATGGCCGGGAAGTTAAACGGCGTGATGCCGGCGCAAACGCCGAGCGGCTGCAGCACGGTGTAGGTATCCACGCCGCCCGCGACGTTCTGCGCGAACTCGCCCATTTGCAGGGTGCCGATATTGGCCGCGTGTTCAACCACCTCCAGGCCACGGAACACATCGCCTTCCGCATCGACCAGGGTCTTGCCCTGCTCCGCCGTCAGCGTGGCCGCCAGGTCGGCCATATTCTCGCGAATCAGCTGCTGCAGCTTGAGGAAGATGCGGGCGCGTTGGCCGATCGGCGTCTTGCGCCAGGTCTTGAAGGCGCGCTGCGCGGACGATACGGCCTGCGCCACTTCGTCCGCCGTGGCGAACGGCACGCGCGCCAGCACTTCCTGGGTGGCGGGGTTGACGACATCGCGCCAAACGGTGCTGCGCGACTCGATCCACTCGCCATTGATCAACAACGGAACGGTAACAGCCATTTTCTTCTCCTTGCACTTTTAGTAAATTGTTTGCATTATTCGCACATTCGAATCCGGTGTGAAGGAGTGAAAATGCGAGGAATTGCGAAGGAAATGGCGGCACTTTGCAAAGTTTGCGAAGTTTTGCGGGGCCGGCCATGAGCAAAGTTTTCATGGGTGCGCGGCTACAGCGCGTGCGCAAGGAGCGCCAGATGACGCAAGCCGCGTTGGCCGAAACCCTGGGCATTTCACCCAGCTACCTGAACCAGATCGAGAACAATCAGCGCCCGTTGACGGTGCCGATCCTGCTGAAAATCGGCAGCTCGCTGAACATCGACCCGCAGATCTTCTCCGAGCATGAAAACGCCAGCCTGGTGGCCGACCTGCGCGACGTGTTGAGCGACCTGCCCGGCGCCGAGCCGGCCTCCATCTCGGAGCTGAAAACGCTGGTCGAAAACATGCCCGGCATGGCGCGCTCCATTCTGCAGTTGCAGCGGCGCTACCGCATGGCGGCGGAACGGGCGGAGTCGCTGGAAGTGCAGCTCGATAGCAGCGGCACGCGGCAAGGCGTGCTGGCGCCTTCCGCCGATGAAGAGGTGCGCGACTACCTGAACCAGCGCCAGAACTACATTGCGGAGCTGGACGAAGCGGCGGAACGGGTCGGCAACAATAGCGCGCAGGCGCTGCAACATCGCCTGCTGGAGCAGTTCGGCATCACCATCTCGATTGATGCGGACGGCGCGCTGGGCACGCGCAAGCGCCAGTTCGACGCGCAGCGCAAGGTGCTGCACCTGTCGGAGTCCCTGTCCGCTGGCCAGCGCGCCTTCCAGCTAGCGGCGCAACTCGGCGCGCTCGAACATGGTGATGTGATCGAAGCCTTGGTGGCGCAGGCGCGTTTAAGCAGCGATGCGGCGCTGCGCCTTGCGCTGTCCAACTACTACGCCGGCGCGGTGCTGATGCCCTACCGGGCTTTCCTGGATGCGGCGGAAGCGCATGCCTACGATATCGAACTGCTGGCGCACCGCTTCGGCGTCGGCTTCGAAGCGGTGTGCCACCGCCTGAGCACCATGCAGCGCCCCGGTGCTGCCGGGCTGCCGGTGTTCTTTGTGCGGGTTGACCGCGCCGGCAACGTGTCGAAACGGCAGTCGGCGGCGGCCTTCCACTTCTCGCGCGTGGGCGGCACTTGTCCTTTGTGGATCGTGTATGAGGCATTCAGCCAGCCGGGCCGCGTGCTGCGCCAATTGGCGCGCATGCCTGATGGCGGCACGCATTTGTGGATCGCTAAGACCATCACCTCCGGCGCCGCCGGCTTCCAGGCCCCCGCGCGCTCCTTCGCCGTAGCGCTGGGCTGCGACGTGTCACAGGCGCACCGCCTGGTGTACTCCAAGGGGCTGGATCTACAGGATCCGGGCGTTGCCACGCCCATCGGCTCCGGCTGCAAGGTGTGCGAGCGCCAGGAGTGTCCGCAGCGCGCCTTTCCTTCGGTTCTCCTGAACTAAGTTAATTGCAAATGCTTCTCATTTGCATTAAAATTTATAAAATCACTATGGAGAACACCCTTGGACACTGCCCGTGATATCCACGCGTCCGGATTGAAGGTCACGGCACCTCGCCAGCGCATACTTGAGCTTTTCCACGTTGGGCGCGACCAGCACCTGACGGCGGAAGACGTCTATCGCCTTCTGCTCGAAGAGCATGAAGATATTGGCATGGCCACCGTCTATCGCGTGCTGATGCAGTTCGTTGAGGCCGGCATCCTGGCGCGCAACCAGTTCGAAAATGGCCCTGCGCGTTTTGAGCTGAACACCGGCAAGCACCACGACCACCTGGTGTGTACCCAGTGCGGCCGGGTGGAGGAGTTCGTCGATCCCTACATTGAAAAGCGCCAGCGCGTCATCGCCGAACAGCGCGGGTTTGCGCTGATCGAACACACGCTGTCGCTGTATGGCCAGTGCCGCACCTGCGCCGAGCACCAGGCCCGTGTTATAGCCGCTTCTTCATGAAGACACGGCTGACGCCTTCCATGTCGGATTCGACCTCGCCAAACATCACCCACCCGTTCTTTTCATAAAAGCCGGGTGCCTGGAAGCTGATGGTGTAAAGCACTGCGTTGCGGCAGCCGCGCTTGCGCGCTTCGTCTTCAAACGCTTGCAGCACCCGCGTGCCCACTCCCGCGCCACGCACGCTTGCAGGAAGATGGAACAGGTCCAGGAAAGCCAGGCCAAGCGAAGTCCTGCCGACGATGCCGCCCACGGCCTCTCCGCTGTCCGGATCGCGCACAACAACGCATAGCGACCGCTGGTCGCTGAATCCCGCCGCCTGCAGGTTGAATTCTTCCAGCCCTTTGCCAAGCAGGTTTTCGAACGCGGGATCGGCATCGTCCACGACCGCGATCAGGCTTTCGCGCACCACCGCTGCGGTGACGGGCGATACCAGACGCCAGCCCAGCGTTTGATAGAGCGCCCTGCCCTGTTCCGTGGCGACCAACACACCGACATCGGCCCCTTGCGCGATCGCATAATTACCCAGGGCCGCCATGACAAGGCGCCCCAGGCCGCGCCGCTGGTGCGCAGGCTCGGTAACGATCTGGTCGAAGGTGGCAAAGCCGCCACTGTGCGCTGCACGCCCGCGCGCCGCCAGCTCGCCCTGCAAGTCGCGCACTTCCACTTCGATAACAGCGCCGACGTTGGAAACGACGAGACGGTAGCCATCCGGTGCGACCGCCGTGGCGATGCCAAGATCCGCCGCCATCAGGTATTCCGGTGCCTGGATCTGCCAGGCGTCGTGCAGCACTGGCGCCACATCCTGCGGCGCCGCGCACACCTTGAGCCAGGTGCCGGGCGTGCGCAGCCCGCCAGCCAATTCGTGCACAAGTGGCGCATCGAAATCGGCCACCACATGCCGCTCCAGGCGACCGGGCAGGCCCAGGTCAATCTTGCAGCCATAGCCCGTGCTGACAGGTGACGCCTTATCGCGCGTCAGCGTCCAGCCCTTGGCCCACGCCAAAGCCACATCCACCACCTCCGCCACATCCATGCTCGCCCCCTGTCAGGCCGAGGGCTTGCGATAGCCCGACTCCATCCAGGCAGTCGCACTGGCCACGCTCAACTTGAAGTTCGGCGCCACGCGCACCTGCGCCAATTCTTCGCCGAACGGATCGACGGCGGTCAGGGTCGCATAGGGATCGTCTTCGTCCGGCGTGATATCCAGGTTGACGGTGACATAGGCCGCGCCGATCGTATGCACACGCACGCTCTTGTGCAGCTGCGCGTGCAGTTGCTGCTCGTGGCGGCGGATCACCTCGTTGGCGGTCTTGACCAGGGTGTTGAACGCGGCGACGTCGAGCGGCTTCGGATTCTTCTTGTCGCGGCCCATGGTCCAGGGACCGACCAGCGCCGGTTCCGCCTCGCCATCCTTGACCATCGCCACCGCCCAACCGTCGTCGTCATCGTTATTGATGACGCGAGCAGTCCAGCCATTGCCCTGCCACAGGCGGTCTTCCTGCACCAGTACATCTTCCGCAATGTCGATCACATCGTCCATCATCCCCGCTCCAAAGTTGGCTTGTTAAAAATACTGTGATTATATACAGTTATTTCAGAGCGACAAGTGCCCGGCATAAAACTTATGCGTTAAAATTACTACCAATTGGTAACTTTGACTTTCCGCCCTATGAAACCCACCCTCCGCCTGATCCTCGGCGACCAGCTCAACTGCCAGCACAGTTGGTTTTCCACCGTGCGCGAAGACGTGGTTTATGTGCTGATCGAACTGCGCCAGGAGACTGATTACGTCCTGCACCACGCGCAAAAGATCATCGCCATTTTCGCCGCCATGCGCGACTTTTCCGAGCGCCTGCGCCGGCAAGGCCACCGCGTGCACTACATGCGCATTGACGACGCGGACAACCGCCAGGATTTTCCCGCAAATCTCGACTACCTGCTCGCCCACTACGATGCCGCTGCCTTCGGCTGGCAAGCACCCGACGAATGGCGGCTCGACCAGCAATTGCGTGAATATGCCGAGCGCCTGCGACTTCCCGGCGAGATGTCGGATACCGAGCACTTCTACGCCGGCCGCGACGAAGCAGCGACCTTCTTCGGCCAGCGCAAGCAATGGGTGATGGAGCACTTCTACCGCCACATGCGCTTGCGCCATGGCGTAATGGTCGGTCCTACCGGCGCGCCAGCCGGCGGCCGCTGGAACTTCGACCACGACAATCGCGAATCGTGGAACGGCATGCCGTGGGAGCCGGCCGATACCCGCCCGCACCACGATCACAGCGCGCTATGGGAAACCATCCAGCGCGCCGGCGTGCGCAGCTTCGGTGAACCGCATGCAGACGACTTTCGCTGGCCGCTGAACCGCGACGAAGCGCTGGAGCAGCTCGACCATTTCGTGCAGAACGCACTGCCAAACTTCGGCCGCTTCCAGGACGCCATGAGCTACAAGGCCTGGCGCCTGTTCCACTCCCTGCTCTCCTTCGCCATGAACAGCAAGATGCTCGACCCGCGCACGGTGGTCGAGCGTGTGGAAGCCGCCTGGCGCGACGGCCACGTGCCCATCGCGGCGGCGGAAGGCTATATCCGCCAGATCCTGGGCTGGCGCGAATATGTGCGCGGCGTCTACTGGCACCGCATGCCTGGCTACGACACGCTGAACGCCTTCAATCACCACACCCCGCTGCCGCACTGGTTCTGGAACGGCCAGACGCAAATGCGCTGCGTGGCCTCGGCCATCGGCCAGTCGCTGGAGCACGCGCACAGCCACCACATCAACCGGCTCATGGTGATCGGGAATTTTTCCCTGCTGGCGGGTCTGTCGCCGCAAGAGCTGCACCAGTGGTACCTGGGCATCTACATCGACGCCTTCGAATGGGTCGAACTGCCCAACACGCTGGGCATGAGCCAATACGCCGACGGTGGCCTGCTCGCCACCAAACCCTACGTCTCCAGCGCCGCCTATATCGACCGCATGAGCGACTACTGCAAGGGCTGCGCCTACGACAAGAAGCAACGCACCGGCGACCGCGCCTGCCCTTTCAATGCCCTGTACTGGGACTTCTTCAACCGCAACCGCGACAAGTTGGAAGGCAACCACCGGCTCGGCATGGTCTACCAGCAGTTGCGCCGCATGGATGATACGCAACGCGACGCAATCGCACAGCAAAGCGCGTTATTCCTCACCAGATTGGATAAGCTATAACAGCGCAACCTGCACCCTGCAAATTGGATTGAACTTTTTCGTGCCAATACTGTCGAACATCAAGCAAAGACCAGGCAACATAGCCGCGAGATAGATCTGGGGCGCTTGAGCGTCGGCGCGTTTGACAGCACGTTTTAACAGGAGCGCAGGTCGCCGCCCGGGTGGCATTGATGGCACCGATCTTGCTGAAGCCACTACAGCAAATCCCCAAGGTCGAGCCCATCTCCGGAGGTCCCCATGCCATCCCATTTGCCGTTTCAGTCTTTGCCGCGCCTCATGCGAACACTCGCCGCTATCAGCCTCCTGATAGCGACGCTCCTTGCTCCGCAGTTGGCCACCAGTGGCACCATTCGATTTTCGGTCGACACGCACACCATCGCAGGCACTAGTGCCGTACTCTCGTTCGGACTTGTCGGCGCAGGAACGCCGCCCAACACCGTCTTGATCCAGGCATTCAGCGCGCATGGTGCCACCGCCACTGGTGGCGCCAGCGGCAACGTGAGCGGCCTGCTGCCGGGGAACGTGGTCCTATCCGATGACGGCAGCTTTTACAGCGAAGCGACGCTCGCCATCCCCACCCTGTCAACGCTGCTGACGTTCGACCTCACCACCACCGCCACCCCGTCCGCGCTAGGATACCTCGACGCCCTCTCGCTCCACCTGCTCGATGCAAGCGGCACGGCTCCGCTCTTCCCCACCACCGACCCCACCGGCTCCGGCGCCTTGTTCATGCTCACATTGAAAGCAAGCGGCATCGGAGGCCTGGCCATTTATTCCGCTCCGGGCGGCGAAGCGGTGGTCTCAGCGACACCGCTCCAGCAAGCGCTGCCTGAGCCTTCCACCACCGCGCTGACCGCACTGGGACTTGCCGCCCTGCTCCTCTGCGGCCGCAGGCACGTACTCGCGCTGGGTGTGTTCCTAGCCATGGGAACAGCCTACGCGGCCGAACCGTTGGATGCGCAGATGTCCGTCGCAAAGGGCGCGATGGTGTACAACCGCGTCACCGACACCTTCGACACACTCGTCACCATCACCAACCATGGCGCCCTGCCCGTGCTTGGACCCGTGCAGCTATTAGTGCGCGATATCGCCACTCCTGGCGTGGCAGTCTACAACGCACAAGGCAACGACAACGATGCGAATGCGCTGGTGGCCGTGCCGCTCGAAACAGGCCTCTTGCCGGCCGGCGCCAGCGCGACTGCGCTGATCAAGTTTATCGATCCTGAGAAAGCGGCCATTTCGTATTCGATCAGCGTGCGCGGCACTCCGCTCACGCCAGAACGCCAGGCGGTACTCCATGTCCGCACCTACGAGTCCAGCGACGGCGACACGCGTCCAGCGGGGCCGGGCATCGAGGTACTCGTCAACGGCGTGCGACGCGGCGTGACCGGCGCCGACGGCACGCTCACCCTGCTGGCAGAAACGGGGGCCGCCGATATCATGGCGCGCCGTGCGCCTACCTCGGTCGGCCTCAACGCGGCAGACCTGCGCGCCGGGGGCCATGCGTCCGTCGACGTATTGCTGGACGACGATAAGGAGGTCTACGCCCAAGCCACGCTGCGCATCGACCAGGTCCGGCAAAAGCTACTGAATGCCGCATTCCCAGCCTGGACCTTGCATTTCGTCCTTCCTGGCGAACGCACGGCGCCGCTGCGCGACCTGGCCGGCGCCGACCTGTACGACGTAACGGGAAAAAGCCTCGGCAGCCTGCTGCCACTATTGAGGCTCGATACCGAGGGCGCCATTCAGCCCATCAACGTTGACGCCTTACGCACCATGCTCGCGTCCAAGCCCGGCCGCCTGGAGCTGGAGGTGCGCGCGACGGATGCCGCTGGCGCAGCGTACTACGGTCGCGTGCCATTTCACATCGCCAGCCGCCAGGTCTCTGGGCGCATCACGGCGCCGCCTTCCGCGCCCAACTTTGCGCTGGGTGGCGTGAGGCTGGTCGCGACCATTCTCAACACGGACATCGTCCTTTCGACTGTCACCGCAGCCGATGGCAGCTTTACCTTACCCGCCCTGCCAAACGGAAATCTGAAACTGGAGGCCCGCACCACGCGCAGCGGCCAGTTATACCGGGGCGCCGGAGCGTTCCAGTTGAACGGCGACCTCCGGATTACGCTGCCATTGCTCGCGCCTTCCGATCCGGTATCATTCGCTACCGCAGGAGGCCACGCGTTGCAAAGCGCGCCGACCAGATCGCAGTTGCTCGAGCGCCGCCAACAGCCCTCGCTGGCGGCGCGCCCCACGCCGCTTGCCGCAACACCCGACGAGGCAAGCGTCAGCGTTTCAGCCGCAGCGGAAGGTGTGCCGGTGACCGACAGTGCCAGCCTGCATCTGCCAAAAGGCACCAAGCAAGCCACCTTGACCTACATTGTCGCCAGCGCGGAATATCCCTACTGGATCAGCATCCAGAGCGTATTCAACGATGTCTGGGGAGTCACTGTACGTGCAGACGCCGACGGCAACGTACTGTTCGACCAGGCCATGCAGGTCAATTCCCAGCTCTATCTCCCGCCCATGTGGCAGGCAGATGGCAGCACTGGCAAGCTGACACGCAGCTTCGACGTGGCAAAGTTCACCAAGGACGCACCGGCATCCCTCACCTTGTCGGCTTTCGCCACCAATGTGGGCGACGCCTACCTCGCCACGTCGGTACAAGCCAAGCTCGCCGCAAGCAGCAGCATCGACATCAACGCCATCAGCGCCGCAACGGATGCCTGGACGGCGCACAACGACGGCAGCTATTACGGCGTTCCAGCGTCCGGCCACACCAACACCTTCCACCGCCGCTTCGACCTCGACATCACGAAACCCGACGACGTGGAAGTGGAAAACGTGAAGGTTGAACTATTGGGCGCGGGCGACGACGCCACCATACTGGACTCAGCGCCGGGCGCCGATGCGCAGTGGATCAACGACCATACCTTGCGCACCATCGCCACATTCAAAACCCAGGCATCCACGGTGTTCACCGTGCCGCCGCCGTCGAATACGATTCGCTACCGCTTCACCCTCAAGGCCAAGGATGGCGAGGCCAAAGAGTTGGAAGCGGAAAAGACCGACGTCGACAAGCACCCGCTCTGGCGGATGCCTGCCTCATTGTCCCGCTTTGGCGGGCGCGACCTCGGCGGCGATAACTGGTGCTCCCGCGCCGCCTATGCCTGGATGGAAGCGAATGCCGCCCTGCTCGAAGCCGTCAACGACGTGTCCGGCGAACATGGCAAGGACCTCGGCCATGAGACCCACGCGCGCGGTACCGACATCGACATGTACCACTTCTACCGCTTCGCCGGCGCCGACGCCAACAGCGGCACCTCGAACTACCAAAAGCTTGTGGCACGCTTGCAGGACCTGCCGAAATTGACCAGCCCCAACCCGGCGGAGCGCGCCCAAGGCGAGCACGCGCGCGAACAAATCAGGGCGTGGATCAACGCCAGCCGTGCCGGCATCCACCGGCTTGCAGCGCTGGGCACGGTTTCACAGGTCGGTTACATCCGGGGCGGGCCGGGCGCCACCGGCATCGCTGGTGCTGATTGGGGGGTGGTTCTGCTGCGCACGGGAATTGTGACTGTGCAGGGCAACGCCTACGATATGGGGACGGGTGCGTGGAGCAATGCCAAATACTTCCCTTGGCCGAACCACCACCATCATGTCCACGTCACACTTAACCTGAACAATTGAGTCCACGGGCGCGCGCGCCTGCATATCCAATCATGCAGGCGCGATCGCCCCACGGAAAAATTCACCGTGAAGGTGAACCTTTTCACACCCCTGCTCTCCAATCTCAAAAAGGGTTCCCAACGATTGCGTCAAAGCCGAGGCACCGACGGGAGAGCGATATGGACGACCAAACACGCATCACCAGGCTCGGAATTGAATTGGAATCACTGCGCGAAGCCAATGCACGCCTACAAAGATCAGTCGACCTGCTCCACGATGACATGGTGGGCTTGCGAAGCCACGTCGATGCAGGCCTTGCGAAACTCAATGACCGAATAGACCACCAGGCCGAACAATTCGTTTGGCGTCTGAGCGCTGGAAAACAAAAAGCCCCGAACTAGTCGGGGCTTTTTGCTTGAATCTGGCGGAGACGGTGGGATTCGAACCCACGATACAGGTTTTGCCCGTATGCTTCCTTAGCAGGGAAGTGCCTTCGGCCACTCGGCCACGTCTCCTCGTTGATGTATTACTGCGTCAACGCGACCGCTATATTAAAGACCGACCTTGCTTTGGTCAAGGGTAATACAGCAGCTTTTTTGGAAATATTACGCTTTTTCCAGTTCGAACGCCTTGTGCAGCGCGCGCACGGCCAACTCCATGTACTTCTCGTCGATCAGGACAGAAATCTTGATCTCGGAAGTGGAGATCATCATGATGTTGATGCCCTCTTCCGACAGGGTTTTGAACATCTGCGATGCCACGCCCACGTGCGAGCGCATGCCGACGCCGACAACGGAGATCTTGGACACTTTAGCGTCGCCCACCAGGGTGTGGTGGCCGATCTCGCCCTTCTCGTTGTGCAGCACGTCCATGGCCTTCTGGTAGTCGTTGCGCGACACGGTGAAGGTGAAGTCGGTCTTGCCGTCGACAGCCTGGTTCTGGATGATCATGTCGACTTCGATATTCGCTTCGGCGACCGGGCCCAGGATGTGGTACGCGATGCCTGGACGGTCAGGCACGCCCAGGACGGTGATTTTGGCTTCGTCGCGGTTGAAGGCGATGCCGGAGATGACTGCTTGTTCCATGTGTGTGTCTTCCTCAAACGAAATCAGGGTGCCCGAGTTGGCTTCTTCTTCCAGATCCATCAGCGGATCGGTCAGCGAGGACAGCACGCGGGTCGGTACGCGGTAGTTGCCGGCGAATTCCACCGAGCGGGTTTGCAGGACTTTGGAACCCAGCGAGGCCAGTTCCAGCATCTCTTCAAACGTAATCGCTTTCAGGCGGCGCGCTTCGGACACCACGCGCGGGTCGGTGGTGTAAACGCCGTCCACGTCGGTGTAAATCAGGCATTCGTCCGCTTTCAGCGCGGCGGCAATCGCCACGGCCGAGGTATCGGAACCGCCGCGACCCAGGGTGGCAATATTGTCGTTTTCATCCACGCCCTGGAAGCCGGTGATGATGACGATGCGGCCCTTCTGCAGGTCTTCGCGCACGCGGCCGTCTTCAATCGACTGGATACGGGCTTTGGTGAAAGCGGAATCGGTTTTAATCGCTACTTGCCAGCCGGTGTAGGAAATCGCATCCTTGCCTATGGCTTGCAGCGCCATCGACAGCAGGCCTACGGAGACTTGCTCGCCGGTGGAGGCGATCATGTCCAGTTCGCGTGGGTCGGGCGGGTTCTGGATCTCTTTTGCCAGCGCAATCAGGCGGTTGGTCTCGCCGGACATTGCCGACGGAACAACCACTACCTGGTGTCCTGCGTCGTGCCATTTGGCGACGCGACGCGCGACGTTCTTGATGCGTTCCGTCGAACCCATCGACGTGCCGCCGTACTTGTGAACGATTAAAGCCATGCTGATTTTTCCGCATTGATGTGATAAAGGGAGTCCTTTACTCTACATGCTGCGGTGCAAAATCTCAAGACAAAAAGATCATACCCTCATACCTAATTGGCATAAGTTCATATGTATAGACAGCTGTCGGCAACGATTATTTGGCTTCCCATCGGAATACCAAACGAAGATCGTCACCCGAGCTCAATTTATGACAATCCATGCCGATCCCGCCGGCGTACAAGGTCTGGCCGTGGATCGATACCATCGGCATATGTTCGCGCTCCCAGGCCGGGATGCCCAGCGTCTGGTAGTGCTGCTTAAGGGTGCGCGTGGGGCGGTTGCGGGCCGGTTTCAGGCGCGCGCCGCCGCTGCGGAAGGCGATGGTCAACATTTGCTGGCCCAGCCAGGCGGGGTCCAGGCCCAGCGCGGCCGGCTCGATATGCAGGGTGCCGCCAAATTGCGGGAAGTCGATGCTGGCTTCGCCATTCCAGCGGAACATCTCTGCCAGCTCGGCGTCGGCTTCCGGACGGCGCGGCACCAGGTACAAGCGGTCGCGGTGGCGCCGCACGTCGCAGTCGGGGTGGGTGACTTTGAGATTGGCGTCGTCACGCGCGGTCAGGGCTTGCTCCTGCATCTCGGCCAGCCAGTTGGACGACGGCAGGCGGATGCCGCGCTCGGAGAACCAGTGGCGCAACAGGTTGGCGATGCGGTCGGCGCTGAGCGCCCTCACCCGCGCCATATCGAGGCTGGCGTTCACGTCCGAGGCCGAGGCGGCGCCAGCAGCGCCGGTCAGGCACGCTTGCAGGTCGTCGGCGGCTTGCTCGGTCAGCAGGCGCTGGGCGGCCTGCGCGTGGCGCGCGCTGCGGGCGAAGCGCTCCTGGTAGCCGGGATAGGCGGCGGCCAGCTTGGGCATGATCTCGTGGCGCAGCGCGTTGCGGGCGTAGCGCAAGTCGGCGTTCGACTCGTCTTCGATATGGCCGATGCCGTGCTCGCGCACGTATGCCTCCAGTTGCGCGCGGCTGGCTTGCAGCAGCGGGCGCACCAGCAGCACGCTGGCGGTGCCGAGCAGGCCGGCGGCGTGGTTGGAGGCGTCCATACCGGACAAGCCGGCCACGCCGGAGCCGCGCAGTAGCTGCAACAGGATGGTTTCGGCCTGGTCGTCCAGGTGGTGGGCGGTCAGTAGTTGCGCCACACCGTGCTCGGTGCACAGGGCGCCGAGGGCGGCGTAGCGCGCCTTGCGGGCGGAGTTTTCACTGCGGTCGCCGAGGGTGACGCGGCGGCTGGCGAACTTTACGCCCAGGCGTTCGCATTCGGCGCGGCAATGGGCTTCCCAGGCGTCGGCGTTAGGGCTCAGGCCGTGGTGGATGTGGAAGGCGTGCAGTTCGCGGCCGGTGGCTGCAGCCAGGTGCAGCAAGGCGGTGCTGTCGAGGCCTCCGCTGTAGGCGATGGCGATTGGGCCGGGCGGGAGGTCGGGGAGGAGGTCTGGGGCGCGCATGGTTTTTTAAACCGGGAAACCAGGGTACGGCCCAAAGGGCCGGACCCTGGCTTGCGGCCGTTGGCAGGGTCCGGCCCTATCGGGCCGTACCCTGGTTTCCCGGTTCTTCGGTTTTACTCAGAAGCAGAAGTTTCTTTAAACTTACCGTAACCCATCAGCTTCTCATGGCGAGCAGCCAGCAGGTCCTTGGTTTTCACGCCCTGGAACTGGCGCAGGGAATCGGCCAGCGCGCGTTTCAGCATCTTGGCCATTTCCTTCGGATCGCGATGCGCGCCGCCCAGCGGCTCGGTCACGATCTTATCCACCAGGCCCATAGCCTTCAGGCGATGCGCGGTCAGGCCCAGCGCTTCCGCCGCATCCGACGCACGCTCGGAAGTCTTCCACAGGATCGAAGCGCAACCTTCAGGCGAAATCACCGAGTAAGTCGCGTATTGCAGCATCAGTACCGAATCGCCCACCGCAATCGCCAGCGCGCCGCCGGAGCCGCCTTCGCCGATGATGGTCGCGATCAGCGGCACTTTCAGTTCCGCCATCACATACAGGTTGTGGCCGATTGCTTCCGACTGGCCGCGCTCTTCCGCGTCGATGCCAGGGAAGGCGCCCGGGGTGTCAACAAAAGTGAAGATCGGCAGGTTGAATTTCTCAGCCACCTTCATCAGGCGCATGGCCTTGCGGTAGCCTTCCGGCTTCGGCATGCCGAAGTTGCGCATGGCGCGTTCTTTGGTATCGCGGCCCTTCTGGTGGCCGATGATCATGCATGGCTGGCCGTTGAAACGGGCAAAGCCGCCGACGATGGACTGGTCGTCCGCATAGGTGCGGTCGCCGTGCAGTTCGTGGAAGTCGGTGAAGATCTCGTTCACATAGTCCATGGTGTATGGACGTTGCGGGTGACGGGCGATCTGCGAAACCTGCCAAGGGGTCAGCTTGGCGTAAATGTCTTTGGTCAGCTGTTGGCTCTTCTTGGCCAGGCGGTCGATCTCCTCCGAGATGTCGACGGCCGAATCGTCTTGTACGAAACGCAGCTCTTCGATCTTGGAATCCAGTTCTGCGATCGGTTGCTCAAAATTGAGGAAAGTCGTTTTAATCATTGTACCTCCAAGTGTTTTGCTACCACGGCAGCCCCGCTTGTGGCCGGGCTGCCGTGAGAATTTGCGCTATTTTACCGGAACCGGGTCCAGGCTACGCCATAAATACCAGGTGGCGACCGTGCGGAAGGGTTCCCAATTGGCAGCCACTTCGCGCGCATCGCTGCGCGACACTGGTTCGCCGGAAAAATAGTTTTGGCTGATTCCAGCGATCAGCCGGCTGTCGTCCAACGGCAGTACATTGGGTCGGAGCAGATTAAATATCAAAAACATCTCTGCTGTCCAGCGTGTAATGCCGCGAATCTGCACCAGTTCAGCGATCACTGCCTCGTCATCCATCTGCTCCCATTGGGCGGCGTGGACCTTCTTATTCTTGAAATGGTCGGCCAAATCCAGGATGTATTCGGCCTTGCGCTTGGACAGGCCGCAGCCCGCCAACGCAGCGGCGCCGGCTTTTTGCACGGACGCCGGGTTAAATTTTGGACAAGTTTCCAGCAGTTTGGCCCAGGCGGCGTTGGCGACCTGGGTGGTGACCTGCTGGTTGACGATGGCGCGCGCCAGGGTGGTAAACGGGTCGTCGTGGCCGACCAGGTGCAGATCGCCGAAATGGGGGATCAGGCGGTTCATGATGCGGTCGCGCTTCATGAGTTCCGCCTTGGCTTCCTCCCAATACGGTGGCACCGGGGCCTGTTCCCCGTTTTCCCTGGACAAGACCATTACGCGCGGCGCCAGTTGGTGGTGCCGTCAGGCTTGTCTTCGAGGACGATGCCGGCCGCCAGCAGGTCGGCCCGCACCTTGTCGGAGGTCGCGAAGTCGCGCGCCTTCTTGGCGGCGGCACGGGCGACGATGGCCGCTTCGATGGCCGCTTCGTCCATGCCCTCGCCTGCTGCGCCTTTCGGTGCGGCCTTGCGGAATTCCTCGGGGCTGCGCTCCAACAGGCCCAGTACGGAGGCCAGGCCTTGCAGTTGGCGCACGGCGACTGGCGATTTCGTCTTGTTCACTTCAGAGGCCAGGTCGAACAATACCGACACCGCGATCGGGGTGTTGAAATCGTCGTCCATCGCCTCGGCGAAGCGCTTGGCGTTGTCTTCGTTCCAGTCCAGCGGCTGGCCGTCGCCTTGCACGCCGTCCAGCGCGGTGTACAGGCGGGTCAGCGCGCCGCGCGCGTCGTCCAGGTGCACGTCGGAGTAGTTCAACGGGCTGCGGTAATGGGCGCGCAGGATGAAGAAGCGCACCACTTCCGCGTCGAACTGCTTCAGCACCTCGCGGATGGTGAAGAAATTGCCCAGCGATTTGGACATCTTCTCGCCATCCACGCGCACGAAGCCGTTGTGGACCCAGTAATTGGCCAGCGTCTTGCCGGAAGCGCCTTCCGACTGGGCGATCTCGTTTTCGTGGTGCGGGAATTGCAGGTCCGCGCCGCCGCCGTGGATGTCGAAGGTCTCGCCCAGCAACGAGCAGGACATGGCCGAGCACTCGATGTGCCAGCCCGGACGGCCGCGCCCCCATTTCGAGTCCCACTTCACCTCTTCCGGCTCGGATTCCTTGGCGGCTTTCCACAGTACGAAGTCGAGCGGATCGCGCTTGCCCGAGTCCGTGGTTGCCGCGCGGGCCAGCTCGCGCTCACCGGCGCGCAGGTCGTCCAGCGACTTGCCGGACAGCTTGCCGTAACGCTCGAACTGGCGCACCGCGTAGTTCACGTCGCCGTCCGCCGCCTTGTAGGCCAGGTCCTTGGCTTCCAGCTTCTCGATAATGCCCAGCATTTGCGGCACATACTCGGTCGCCTTCGGCACATCGGTCGGCGCCAGGATGCCCAGCGCAGCGCAATCCTCGTCCATGTACTGGATGAAGCGGCCGGTCAGTTGGCCGATGGTTTCATTGTTCTCCACCGCGCGCTTGATGATCTTGTCGTCGATGTCGGTGATATTGCGCGCATAGCGCACGTCATAGCCCGACGTCTTGAGCCAACGGTAGATCACGTCAAACGCCATCAGCATACGGCCGTGGCCCACGTGGCAGTAGTCGTAAACGGTCATGCCGCAGACATACATCCGGACTTTGCCCGCCTCAATGGGTCTAAACGACTGCTTTTCGCGTGCCAGCGTATTGAAGATCTTTAAATTGCTCATCGGACTTGAAGTAAACGAGCGACGGGCGCGAAACGCCTGGGGCGCCGCACCGGTGCTCGGTGGATTACAGGGGAATGTACCTACCCTTTGTTATAGTTCTACTTTGTTAGAATGGAACGTCTGCCGAAGTATAGCACCGAAAATTTCGACTACGCGAGAATCAAACCTTATGAATAAAACAAGAATGCAGAAGTTGACCTGGATCGCCCTCGCCGCCGGCATCGTCAGCGGCAGCCTGTTGGCCGGCACCGGCATCGCCCTGGCCGCCGACAACCCGCAAGTATCGATCAAAACCACCCTGGGCGAGATCGTCGTGGAGCTGGACCAGGAAAAAGCCCCTATTTCCACCGCCAACTTCCTCGCCTACGTCAAAAGCGGCTTCTATAAGGACACCATTTTCCACCGCGTGATCAACGGCTTCATGGTGCAAGGCGGCGGCTACACCGCCGACATGAAACCCAAGCAACCGCTGCGCCCCACCATCAAGAGCGAAGAAAAGAACGGCCTGTCCAACCTAGCCTACACCATTTCCATGGCGCGCCACGACTCGCCCGACTCCGGCCAGTCGCAATGGTTCATCAACGTGGTCGACAATATCGGCCTGGACTACCCGAATGCCAAAGGCCACGGCTATGCCGTATTCGGCAAAGTCATCCAGGGCAAGGAAACGGTCGACAAGATCAAGGTCCTGCTGGTGGACGACAAACCCGGCTTCCAGAACATTCCCGTGATCCCGGTCGTGGTCAAATCGGCAACCATCCTTAAAACGCGTATATTCGTGCCAGAGCCGCCAGTCCCGACCCCGCCCCCAATTGTGCCCCGGCATCCCGTTCCGGTCGAACAGACCCAGCCCGCGCAACCGGCCCCGATTCAGGAGGCCACTCCTGCTCCGGCGCAGGAGCCTGTAAAATAACGCTTTTTTAGAAACACAAAAGGACAACAAGATGACCACCATCACCATCACCACCAACAAAGGCACCATCGTTGCCCAACTGGACGCGGAAAAAGCGCCTAAGACTGTTGAGAACTTCCTGAACTACGTGAAGGCCGGCCACTACGACAACACCATCTTCCACCGCGTGATCGACGGTTTCATGATCCAGGGCGGCGGTTTCGAGCCAGGCATGAAGCAAAAGCCAGCCGACCAGACCGTGGAAAACGAAGCCAAGAACGGCCTGAAAAACGAGCCATACACCCTGGCCATGGCCCGCACCTCGGCGCCGCACTCCGCATCCGCCCAGTTCTTCATCAACGTGAAGAACAACTCCTTCCTGGACTACCCAGGCCAGGACGGCTGGGGCTACGCTGTATTCGGTAAAGTTACTGAAGGCACCGAAGTGGTTGACGCGATCAAATCGGTCAAAGTTGGCCGCTCCGGCATGTTCGCCGACGTGCCAGCAGAAGACGTGATCATCGAAAAGATCGAAGCGGCGTAATTTGATCCTCTTCGTATCAGACCTGCATTTGCAGCCGGCGCGGCCGGTGCTGACGGAAGCGTTCCTGCGCTTCCTCGACCAGCACGCGCTGGGCGCTAAGCAGCTCTACCTGCTGGGCGATATTTTCGAGTATTGGGCGGGCGATGACGACCTGCCGGACCCGTTCCACCAGCAGATTGTGACAGCCCTGCGCCGCGTCAGCGATGCAGGCGTCCAGCTATTCTGGATCGCAGGCAACCGCGACTTCCTGGTCGGCGAACAATTCGCCACCGCAGCGGGCCTGACCCTGTTGCCGGAAACCTGGGTCATCGACGCCTACGGCCAGCGCATCGTCCTGCTGCACGGCGACGCCCAATGCACCCAGGACGTCAAATACATGGCCTTCCGCGCGCAAGTGCGCCAGCCCGTGTGGCAAGAGCAATTCCTGGCCATGCCGCTGCAGCAGCGCAAGCAAATCATTGCCGGCCTGCGCGAGCAGAGCAAGCAAGGCCACGCCGAAAAATCCTACGAAATCATGGATGTGACGCCGGAAGCGATCAGCGAGGTCTTCGCCCAGACTGGCACCTCCATCATGATCCACGGCCACACCCACCGCCCCGCCCTGCACGAAGTCGGCGGCACCCGCCGCTACGTCCTGCCCGACTGGGAACCCGAAGCCACGCCCCCACGCGGCGGCTGGATCGCCATCACCGAAAACGGAACAATCGAAGTTCGGGGTCAGGTCTGACAATCGGACAAAAGTTGCGCTGCGCGCAACTTTTGTCCGATTGTCAGACCTGACCCCGAATTTCTTTACCAGAACCTCCACCAGCTGGCGGGCTTGAAGGCCAGCAGGGGGATGGTTTCCGGGTCGAGCAGCGCGGGGCCGTTGTCGCCTTCGAGCTGGTAGCCGAACAGGGCTTCCAGGGCCGCTTCGCCGAGGTCGAGCGGGTGGAAGGGTAAGGGGTAGGTGCTGGGCTCGTCATCGTCAGGGTCGATGGCGGGGTAGGCGCCGGCCCAGTACGGGGCTTCGAAGGGGCGGCGTTCGCCAAGGTCTTCGATCACGCCGCCATCCGGCGCAACACTCAGTGAACGCAGCCATGTTCCGTCTTTCCAGATCGCGTAGGCGAACCAGTCGACCACGCTGTACATGATGTGCAAATAGACCGTGCGGTCTGCGGCGTGGTCGAGGAAGCGCTGGTCGAGCTGGCTGGGGTTGTCGATCGCTAATTCGTCGGCGGCGATGATCGTCAGGCCGGGAAAGCTGCCCACCAGGATATTGCGCCCGCTCGGGCAGGCGTGGGCCAATGTCAGGTCATCCGCCGCCTTGTAGCGCTGGCCAGGGAAGAGTTGTGCCAGCACCGCTTCGCTGGCCGCGCGGTCCAGCACCGGGCGGGAACGCAGGATCTCGGCGGGATCGCCTTCCGCGTACATCAACATCCATGTTTTTGCGCCCATACTTGCCCCTTGATTCACATTGCAAAAAGCATAGCATGATAAGTGCTTGACGCGATTGCGACAGTTGTCACATACTGTCACCATTCGTCACATAATTTCCTGCAAATGCTCATCCCTTCCACTCCCGAACTCTGCGTCCTGAAAGCACTGTGGCGCCAGGCGCCTTTGAGTGCGCGCGAAATCCATGATGCGGTGGAGGAGGAGCTGGCCTGGTCATTCTCATCCACCCGCAAGACCGTGGAGCGCATGATGGACAAGCAAATGGTGGCACAGCATGTGCGCCATGGCGTGCAAGTGTATGCGGCCCTGCTCGACAAGGTGGAAACCCTGGCCGCCTACGCCCACGATTTCGGCACGCGCATCATGGAGCTCGATACGCCGCTGCCAGTGAACATGTTCGCCGGCAGTAAGCTGGTCGATGCTGGCGAACTGGCCCAACTGGAGCAAATGCTGTCCGACTGGCCGGATGAGGAAGAGGCCCAATGAGCGGCCTGGAACTGCTGACCATGCGCTTCCTGCTGGCCAGCCTGGGTTGCCTGGCGGCCGGCTTGAGCGTGTGGGCCATCAGCGCCCTGCTGCGCCGCTGCCTGCCGGCGCTGGCCATGCAGCGCAGCCTGTGGTTGCTGGGCCAGTTGACCGTGCTGGCCATTTTCGTGCTGATGCTGCTGCCGCACAGCCAGCGCGTGCGCCTGATCCCGCCGTTGGAACCTGCGACACGCACAGTCAGCCAGTACCTGCCGTCCACCAACGCCGCCACCCTGCCCGCCAGCATGGACGCGCCGGCCGCCGCCGCGCCGGCACTGTCGGCGCGCACCCTGCTGCTGCGCGGCGCCCAGGCCTGGTTATGCATTTACCTGCTTGGCCTGGCCTGCTCCATCGCCCGCCTGTGGCGCGCGCACCGCATGCTGGACAGCCTGGCCGTGGGCGGCGCCCCGGCCACCACACAAGGCGGCGCCACCATGCTGGAAGTGGACGCGCCGATCTCGCCCATGCTGCTAGGCCTGTTCAAACCGCGCCTGCTGCTGCCGCGCCACCTGCGCGACTTCGATCCGCTGCAACGCCAGATGATCGTGGAGCACGAGCTGACCCACCT
Organism: Massilia sp. SR12; assembly: GCA_046523935.1. GTDB lineage: Bacteria > Pseudomonadota > Gammaproteobacteria > Burkholderiales > Burkholderiaceae_D > Rugamonas. Next base: position 1,795,379 of record CP159586.1, read on the forward strand.
GCGCCGGCACGACCTGCAATGGATGACGCTTGGCGTGCTGCTGCAAACGCTGTTGTGGTTCAACCCTTTCATGCGCCTACTGCGCAACAGCCTGACCTGGGCCCAGGAGCTGGGCTGCGACCGTGACGTGCTGCGCGGCAGGCCAGCGGCGCAGCGCAAGGCCTACGCCTCCGCACTGGTGGCGCAGCTCAAGCTGCAGCACCTGGCGCCGCAAGGCGCGCTGGCCTTCGGCAGCATCGATGCCAACACGCTGGGCGAACGTGTCTCCCTGATCCGCACCCCGGCCAATGGGCGCCGCGCCATGTGGGCGCGCGCTGCCACCATCGCCGCACTGGCCGCTATTGCCGGCGGCAACTTCGCCTTGCAACCGGCCCTGGCTTGGAGCGTATCGCCCTCCGCGCAATCGGTCGCGGCATTGAACTGCACCACTTTCGTCGACGCCGCCAGCGGTCAGTCCCTGCTGCGCGAAGGCGATTGCGCCACGCGCATCTCGCCGGTATCCACCTTTAATATCGCCGTCAGCCTGATGGGCTATGACAGCGGCTTCCTGCGCGACGAGCATGCGCCCAAGCTACCCTACCGCGCCGAATACCAGGCCTGGAATCCGGACTGGCGGCGCGACATGGAACCGCGCGACTGGATTCGCTATTCCGCCGTCTGGTATGCGCAGCAGGTAACCAGACAACTGGGCCGCCAGCGTTTCGACCAGTACGTGCAAGGCTTCGGCTATGGCAACCGCGATACCGGCGGCGATGCCGACAAGGACAATGGCGTGACCTGGTCCTGGGTCGGCTCCTCGCTGCAGATTTCGGCCGACGAGCAAACCGCCTTCCTGCGCAAGCTGGTGCGGCATGAGCTGCCCGTCTCGCCGCGCGCCGTCGAACAAACCGCCACGCTGCTGCACCTGGATGACCTGCCGAACGGCTGGCGCGTCTACGGCAAGACCGGCACTGGCGCGCCCATCGGCGCCGACGGCAAAGACGATTTCTCCCGTTCCTACGGCTGGTTCGTAGGCTGGGCCACCAATGGCAAGCGCACCATCGTGTTCGCCCGCCTGGTCCAGGACGAGAAGAAAGAGGAAGGCGCGGCCGGCCCGCGCACCAAGGAAGCCTTCCTGCGCCAGTTACCGGCGCAACTCGCCAGACTCTAACCAAGGACCTCACAATGAAGCGCAAAATTCTCGCCCTGCTTGCAGGGCTGGGCCTCCCTTTGTTCGCGTATTCCGCACAACACTGCCTGGCCATGGCCGATGCCGATGACGCCAACGGCAAGTGGCTGGTGCACGAAGGCGTGTGCGACCAACGCCTGCCGCCCATGTCGACCTTCAAGCTGCCGCTCGCGCTCATGGGCTACGACGCCGGCGTGCTGTGGGACGAGCAGGCGCCCGTACTGCCCTTCAAACCAGGCTATGTGGACTGGCGCCCCGTGTGGCGCCAGCCGCACGGCCCCAGCACCTGGATGAAAGAGTCCGTGGTCTGGTACTCGCAGCAAATCACGCTGCAACTGGGTGCTGAGCGCTTGGCCGCCTACACGCGCCAGTTCAACTACGGTAACGCCGATGTCAGCGGCGATCCGGGCAAGGATAACGGCCTGTCCGAATCCTGGCTCGGCTCCTCCCTGCGCATTTCGCCGGACGAGCAAGTGGCCTTCCTGCGCCGCGTGCTGGCGCGCGACCTGGGCCTGGAGCCGAAGGCCTACGCCATGACCGCCACCCTGGTGAAATGGCCGCAGACGGTCGGCGGCTGGCACGTCTACGGCAAGACCGGCAGCGGCAAGGAAGTGGGCTGGTACATCGGCTGGCTGGAACATACTTCGCAAGCCGGCCGCCGCATCGCGTTCGCCCAGGCCGGCGCCGGTAGCGGCATGGAGCAGCGCGACAGCTTCCTGGCCCGCTTGCCCCGCCTGGTGCCCTGAAATCGTCGTTCCGGGGTCATTTCTCACTTGATCTAAATCAAAAGTTTCGAAGTCGTTTTGATATTCCGCAGTTCTTTCCAAAAATTTGACCTGCGTCAATTCAGAAACATGCATTTAAAAACTAAGATTTGGCTGTCAAACGGCGCAATCCCGTGCCGGACAAACCTGTGAGAAGAAAATGAAACCGACCTTGATGTCCAAAGCCATCGCAGCGCTGGTGATCGGCGCTGCCACCCTGGCGCCAGCTTACGCACAACACGGCCAGCACGGCGGCAACGGCAGCACAGCCGTCAAGTACCGCCCGGACGTGACCTTTACCCTGCGCACCGATATCGCAGACGGTAAACTGGTCTTCGTGAGCGACGCCGGCGATTCCAAGGGCAAGGCCAACCCAACCCTGCGCGTGCCGCTGGGCGCGGTCGTGCAGATCAACCTGGTCAACGGCGACGGCGCCATCCACGACATCTCCGTGCCGGACTTCAAAACCAAATCGAACCAACTGAAGGACAAGGGCGCATCGACCGCCATCGTCTTCAAAGCCGACAAAAAAGGTGAATTCACCTACATCTGCTCCCTGCCAGGCCACGTGGCTGCAGGCATGATCGGTAAACTGATTGTGGGCGACGTTGAAGCCAAGCCGAAATCGCTGGCGGCGGACGTTTCGCAAAGCCCGATGAACGTCGGCACCCCGGTCGGCAAGCGCGGCCCGCAGACCCTGAACGTCAAACTGGACACCACTGAAATCCTGGGCCAGCTTTCGGACGGCACCACCTACAAATACTGGACCTTCAACAGCAAAGTACCAGGCCCGTTCATCCGCGTCCGCGTCGGCGACACCGTCAACGTTGACATGTCGAACGCCAAAGACAGCGAAATGATCCACTCGGTGGACTTCCACGCTGTGACCGGCCCAGGCGGCGGTGCAGCAGTAACCCAGGCAGCGCCAGGCAGCACCAAGAGCTTCACCTTCAAGGCCCTCAACCCAGGCCTGTACGTGTACCACTGCGCGACCCCGATGGTGGCACAGCACATCTCCAACGGCATGTACGGCATGATCCTGGTGGAACCTGAAGGCGGCCTGCCGAAAGTGGACCGCGAGTTCTACGTGATGCAAGGCGAGCTGTACACCACCCAGAAGCACGGCACCCCAGGCGAAGCCGAGTTCTCGCTCGACAAGCTGCTGGCCGAACAACCGGAACACCTGATGTTCAACGGTACCCATGACGCGCTGACCAAAACCCACCGCATGGAAGCCAAGGTTGGCGAAACCGTCCGCATCTTCTTCGGCGTCGGCGGCCCGAACGCAACCTCCAGCTTCCACGTGATCGGCGAAGTGTTCGACCGCGTCTACAACCTGGGCGACCTGACCTCGCCACCGCTGCAAAACGTGCAGACCACCACCGTGGCTCCTGGCGGCGCAACAATGGTAGAGTTCAAGGTTGAAGTGCCGGGTCGTTTCATCCTGGTCGACCACGCGCTGTCGCGCATGGAAAAAGGCCTGGTCGGTTTGCTGCACGTGGTTGGCAAGGAAAATCCAGAGATCTTCCGCACCAACAGCAAGCCTGATGGCGATTCGGGCCACTAAGCAGGAAACTGCCCGACATTAGCGTAACCAGACAGGACCCCCAGCCGGGGGTCCTTTTGCCATTTCAGGAGAACCAATATGGTAAGCCCCAAAATCGACCCCCGCGAGTTCCTCAAGCGACTGCCGCTGTTCGCAGACCTGTCGCACGAAGAGCTGTCGCTAGTGGCTGCCGGCACTACCGAGCATCACATCCCACGCGGTAGCGCAGTGTTCCAGCGTGGCGATCCGTGCATCGGATTCCACATGGTCATCTTCGGCCAGGTCAAACTCAGTTTTCTCTCGGCCCAGGGCAACGAAAAGATCGTCGAGATCATCGGCCCCGGCCACAGCTTCGGTGAAGCCCTGATGTTCATGGAAAAGCCATACATCGTCACCGCCCACGCAGTCAGCGATTGCATGCTGCTGCATATCTCCAAGCACACCGTGTTCGCCGAACTGCAACGCAACCCGCAGTTCGCGCGCCGCATGCTGGCCGGCATGAGCCGCCGCCTGCATGGTTTGATTTCAGATGTGGAAGCCTACTCGCTGCGCTCAGGCAGCCAGCGCATTATCGGATACCTGTTGAAGGAAGATGACGCGGGCGACGGTTCTGAAGTCACGCTGGCGGTCAGCAAAAAGCTGCTCGCCTCGCGTTTGAACCTGACGCCGGAATACTTCTCGCGCGTGCTGCACGAGTTGGCCGACCAGGGCATGATTGCCGTGAACGGCCGCCAGATCACGATTCTGGATTCTGCGCGCCTGCGAGCTTACGAAGGGTAAACGCTGCCAGCGCCAGGTCGAAACCCAGGCGCATGCAGGCCACCGCCAGCACCGCACCCGCCAGCTGGGCCAACCAGCCGGGTGCGAAGGCGGCACCCAATAGCAGCAGCACACTGGCGGCATGCCAGGCCAGTTGCACGCGCGGCTCGCTGTCCGGCATCAACTGGCGCACACCCGGCACATTGCAGCCGGCGTGCTGGCCGTGGTACCAGAGCAGGAACGGCACGATCTTATACAGCATGCCATTCACCGCCGACATGGCGAAACCACCGATAAACAACACCCCGATCACCAGCGCCTTGTCCGCACCCAGCGGGCACAGGAACACCAGCACGCAGGCCAGCAAGGAACCGAGCGACAGCCACCAATACCAGGTCGCGACATCGGCCGCGCGCTTGCGGCGCTTCAGCAGCAGTAAAGTGTAAACGGCGAACAGCGCCAGGCAGACGCCCACCAGGCCGGCGCCGACCCATTGCCAGGCCTGGTTCAGCAGGTAGCCGACGGTCCACAGCGCCAGCCCGGCCAGGCACAGCGGCGGCAGGGAAAACGCCAGGGGACGCGGGAATAATTGCGTGGACTGGAACATGGGCACCACCTGGAATACCACCGACACCACCAGCACGCCGACCCAGCCCACCAGGGCCCAGGCCGCATGCACATTGGTCCAGACGGTCGGCTGCAGGCGCACCGCGCCCACCAGCACGCCCACCAGCGTGACGCCGATGGCGACCGCGCAGCCCAGCGCCAGCACGGCCTGGCGCATGCCCGCCACGACCGGCAGCGCGGCGGGCGCCGAGCGCTGCGCCAGGGCGCGCGCCAGGACCGTCACCAGCAGCACAAAAGCGCCGGCCAGCAAAACGCCGGCGGCGCGCAGGCACCACGGTAAGCCGCACAGGAAGCCAAAGGCCAGCAGCAAGGTGCCGCCGCCCAGCGCGCCCCAGATGGCGGGCGCCAGTTTGCGCGCCCAGTGCAGTTCCACCCCGGCCACCACCGGCACCATCTGCAGCAGCGAGCCTGCCATGGCCATGCCCAGGTAGCCGAGCGTAATCAAATGGGTGGCGGCCAGGGTGGCCGGCGCCCAGCGTGTGGACATCGCCTCCGCGCCCTGCCACACCAGCAGCAGGCCGGCCAGGGCGCCAAACCAGGGCGCCACCAGCAGGAAACGCAGCGGCAGCGCCAGCCCGGGCGTATGCTCGAAAGCCAGCTTGCGTTGCATCAGTTAGCTTGGGTAATCAGGATTTCGTAGATGTAGTCGTCGCGCATCGAGGTGGCGTAGCGGTAGCCATTGTTTTGCAGGATGCGGTACAACGGCACCGGCTCGCGGTCGATGACCATGCGGATATGCTGGCCGGGTTGCAGCAGGTCGAGCGCTTCCAATACGCGCTCCATCGGTTCAGGCGGCACCATGCCGCACAGCTCTAAGACAATTTCAGGCGCACTCATGATGGTTCCTTCAGATTAGGTCCGCCAGGGTCTGGCGGTCGAGATGACCAAGGTAAGCCTCGGTCGCCTTTTGCAAACCTTCCTGCAGGCGGCAGGCGCCGCTCAACTGGCAGGTGTTGCGTGTGGCATTAAAACATTCAACGATGGTGAAATCGGCTTCGGCCAGGCGCACCACGGCGCCCACCGAAATCGAAGCCGGTGGCTGCGCCAGGCGCAGGCCACCGGCCCGTCCACGCCAGGTGGCGACCAACCCGGCCTGGCCGAGTCGGTGCGCTACCTTGCGCAGGTGATGCTCGGAGATCGCGTGTGCTGTGGCGATCTCCTGTACGGTCACCAGCCTGCCCTGATGCCGGCCCAAGTACATGAGCAGGCGCAGCGCATAGTCTGTGTGACCGGTCAGGCGCATGGATCAGTTCTCCAGCACGACGCCTTCGGCGACGGTTTCTTCCGTCTTCGCCTTGCCGATCAGGCGCAGGGCGAACAGGGCCAGGAAAGCGCAGCCAATCGCGAACACGATATCGCCCGGAACACGCAGCCAGACCGCAGTTTCCATGAAGGCGGAGTGCACCACTTCAGGCGAGCGAGCATACCACATGCCCTTGGTGATCGCTGCCACGGCCTGGTAGATACCGGCTGGGACCAGGGACATGAAGACCATCATGGCCAGACCGATATTCATGCTCCAGAACATACCAGCCAGCAGCTTGTCGGACCAGGCGAAACGATTTACCAGGCCGCGCAGGCAGAACAGCATCAGGCCGATACCCAGCATACCGTACACGCCAAACAGCGCAGCGTGGCCGTGGGCGGCGGTCATGTTCAGGCCTTGCATGTAGTACAGGGCGATCGGGGTGTTGATCGAGAAGCCCAGCAGGCCAGCGCCCACGGTATTCCAGAAGCCGACAGCGATGAAGCACAGGATGGCCCACTTGTAAGCACCCAGCCATGGAGCCGACTGCGAACGCTTGTAGTTGCGATACGCTTCCATACCGATCAGCGACAGCGGAACCACTTCCAGCGCGGAGAACATGGCGCCGATCGCGATCACCGAGGTAGGAGTACCGGTGAAGTACAGGTGGTGCAGGGTACCCAGGATGCCGCCGAACAGGAAGACGATGGTTTCCAGGATGATGGCGCTATTCGCCGAAGCAGCGCGGATCAGGCCCAGACGGGTGAACAGCAGCGCGATAACAGCGGTGGCGAACACTTCGAAGAAGCCTTCCACCCACAGGTGGACCAACCACCAGCGCCAGTACTCGACCATCGAGTAGTGGGTGCTCTTACCCCAGGTCAGGGAAGTTGCGTAGAAACCGCCGATGCACAGTGCGGCCAGGAACACCATGGCGATGATGCCGCGGCTTTCCGAAGGGGTTTTCAGTGCTGGCCACAGACCGCGACCAAGCAGGAAGGCCCAGAACAGCAGACCGATGAACAGCAGGATTTGCCAGATACGGCCCATGGAAGTGAATTCCAGGCCCTGGTTACCCAGCCAGAAAGCGAAGTCGGTGCCTTTGTGGCCCAGCACGCCCAGCCAACCGGTCACGGTGGAACCGACCACGATGAACAGCAGCGCGTAGAACAGGACATCGGTGCCCAGCTTCTGGAACTTAGGTTCGACGCCGGAGATCGCCGGAGCGATATACAGGCCGGTAGCCAGCCAGGCAGTCGCGATCCACAGTACGGCGAACTGGGTGTGGATGGTGCGGCTGACGGTGAACGGCAGGATTTCAGCCAATGGGAAACCGAAGAAGCTGGTGCCTTCCACCGCATAGTGGGCGGTGATGATACCCATGCCGACTTGGGCCAGGATCAGGCCGACGACGACCAGGAAGTACTTCTTGGTGGCCTTCATGGAAGGCGTGGCTTTGAGGCTGAACAGCGGGTCGTTCTTCGGTGGCACAGGATCAGCTTCTTCCTTGTGCATACCGTGGTAGAACAGCATGCCGGCAATAGCGCCGATCATCAGGATGATCGAAGCAATCGACCAGATGCCGGCACCGGCGGTCGGGGTATTGTCGATCAGCGGTTCGTGCGGCCAGTTGCTGGTGTAGCTCAGGCCAGTTTCGCCCGGACGGTCAGCAGCGGCAGCCCACGAGGACCAGAAGAAGAAGCCGGTCAGTGCCGCACGGTCCTTAGCTTCCGGCAGCGCGTTCGGGGTCATTGCATACTGCTCGCGCAGTTTTGCATACTGGGCTTCATCGCCGAACAGGCCGTTGTAGTGGGCAGCCACGATACGCACCGCTTCGGCGCGGGTAGCGGACAGCTTCACTTCATTGGTATCGGCGTTGTAGGTGTTGGTGCGCAGCTCGGCTTTCACCAGGGCGTCAACGTGGGCTTTGCCGCCAGCTTCCAGCTGGGCGTAGTCCTTGTTGAAGTTTTTGCGCGCAAACAGGTCCTGCAGGGCGACGGCTTCGCGGTGCAGCCAGTCGGCCGACCAGTCAGGCGCCAGGTAGGAGCCGTGGCCCCATACAGTGCCCAGCTGCTGGCCGCCGGCCGACAGCCACGCGCTCTGGCCGTACTGCACCTCGGTCGGTGTGTACAGCACGGCGCCGGATTCGTCGACGACTTGCGCAATCGGAGGCGCTTTCAAATAGATTTCGCGGCCCACCCAGCCTAGCACCGTAAACGATGCGAGACAGATAATGGCGAGCCACGTCCATAACTTCTTAGTGGCGTGCATGATAGCTCCTTTTGTGGTGTTTCAAATGTATGTTTTTAGCCAGAATACAGCCGCCACCCGGGCAGCTCACATGATCCAGGTCAAGTGTTGATCAATGGCCGCCGCAACCGCCGCAGCAGGATTGGCTACGTTGGGTCACAGGCGCGTAGCCGTTTTCTTCCAGAACCTTGCCCAGGTGGTGCACGCTGGTGAGGGAATCGTCGAAGGCGATTTCGACATGGGCGCCGCCGGCAGGGGCGTGCACGCCGCGGATACCAGGCACGGTACGCAGCAGTTCAAGCACACGGGTGACGTTGGCGGCGTCCAGCATGGAAGCTAATTGGAAAGAGTGATGCATTTGTAATTCCTCCTCGGGGTAGTTGTGGGAGGAAGTTTAGGCAGGGGCGGCTTTCGCGTCCTTGACGCAGCTTAAGGGAAACCGCAAAACCAGGAAACCGGGGTCCGACCCTGAGGGTCGTACCCCGGTTTTCCGGTTTCGAGGTTCTAGCCGCAGCCGCCCATATAGTGGCATTCCACGCAACGCGTGCAGCCATCCACCTTATGCAGCGCGCGCGCGCCGCACTCCGGGCACTTACCCGCCGACTGCGCCGGCGCCGCACCGGCCGCCGTCATCGCCTCCGGCGCCACATGCCCCACCTCGCCGCGCATGGAGAATTGCGCCGCCAGTTGCGGCACCGGCACCTGGTTGCCGTAAGCATCCAGGAACCCGCGCCGTATCAGCATGCGCTGCAAGGTGAACGCAATCGCCGCCACCTCCGAATCGTGATAGACCGGCACCTGCACCCCGTCCTCACGCGTCAGCAAGCCGCAACGCACCGGCCCCTTCTCCCACACCACCTCGCGCATATCGGCCAGCGCCTTGGCGATCGAACTACCGGCCCGCGCCGCCATCGACAACAAGCGCATGGACGATGTGATCCACTGCTGCCCATCGCTGCGCTGGTTGGCCGGCATGAAGAACTCGAACGGCCGCTCAATGCGCACCGGCACCCCGTCATGCATGCCATCGACCGTGATAAAGCTCGCCGTCAGGTAGGCCGCCTTCTTGCCCTCCTGGGTCCAGTACTCCACCTTGGAGGTGACCGACTCCAGCTCGCCCAGCGGACGCCCGTCGAAACGCTTGCGCAGCGGATCGTCATCGCGCACCAGCGGCGCCGCAGCAGCCGCCACCGCAGCCGCCGGTTCCGGCGCCACGCTCAGCACACTGCCCGTCACCGAGTTCGGACGGAAGGTCGCCAGCCCCTTCAAGCCAGCCTGCCACGCCTCCGTGTACAGGTCCTTGAAGTCCTCGAAGGGATAGGTCTCCGGCACATTCACCGTCTTGGAAATCGCCGTATCAACGAAAGGCTGCACCGCCTCCATCATGCTCACATGGTCCAGCGCCGCCATATCCAGCGCCGTCACGAACTGCGGCGGCAACTGCTCCATTTCAAAGCCCATATGGCGATACAGGCGCCACGCATGGTCCGCCACCTCATACGAACGCGAAGAACCGTCCGGCATGCGCTTGCGGCGCTGGTAAACCCACGAGAAGGCAGGTTCGATGCCGTTCGAGGCATTGTCGGCAAAGGCCAGCGTAATGGTGCCGGTTGGCGCAATCGACAGCAGGTGCGAATTGCGGATGCCATGCTTGGCAATCGCCTCGCGCAACGCCTTCGGCAAGCGGCGCACGAACGCCCCCTGCATGTACTTGTCCTTGTCGAACAGCGGGAAGGCACCCTTCTCCCGCGCCAGCGCCACCGACGCCGTGTACGCCGCATCGCGCAAACCCTCCGCGATACTGGACGCCATGGCCCGGCCATTGGCCGAATCGTAGCGCAGGCCCAGCATCACCAGCGCGCTGCCCAGGCCCAGGAAGCCCAGGCCGATACGGCGCTTGTTGGCGCCCTCCTCCGCCTGTTGCGGCAGCGGCCACTGGGTCGCATCCAGCGCCAGGTCCAGCATGCGCACCGCAATGCCGGCCACGCGGCACATCGCCTCGTAATCGAATTCCGCCTTCTCGCTGAAGGGATGACGCACAAAGCGGGTCAGGTTGAGCGAACCCAGGTCGCAACAGCCATAGCCCGGCAGCGGTTGCTCGCCGCACGGGTTGGTCGCGCGCAGCGTCTCGCAGTAATACAGATTGTTCTCGGCATTGATGCGGTCTACGAACAGCACGCCCGGTTCGGCGTGGTCATAGGTCGAGGCCATCACCTTATCCCACAGCTCGCGCGCCGGCACGCGGCGATACACCCACTGCCCGTCGTCGCGCTGGCTGGCGCCTGCGGCCAGGTCCTCATCGCCCGGCTCCACCTTATGCACCAGCTCGAACTGGCCGTCCGCCGCCAACGCCTGCATGAAGCCGTCCGTCACGCCGATCGACAGGTTGAAATTGCGGAAGCCGCCATCGTCCTTGGCAGCGATGAAACGCTCGATATCGGGATGGTCAATGCGCAGCACGCCCATTTGCGCACCACGGCGGGCGCCGGCCGACTCCACGGTTTTGCAGGAGGCATCGAATACTTCCATATACGACACCGGCCCGGACGCGCGCGACTGCGTGCCCTTGACCTTGGCCCCGGCCGGGCGGATCGCGCTGAAATCGTAGCCCACGCCGCCGCCCCGGCGCATGGTTTCCGCCGCCTCCGCCACGGCGGTATAGATGCCCGGCAGGCCGTCTGCCTCGCCGGTCACCGAATCGCCCACCGGCTGCACGAAGCAGTTCATCAGGGTCGCCTTCAGGCCCAGGCCCACGGCCGAATTGATGCGGCCCGCCGGCACGAAGCCATGCTCTTGCGCCCACAGGAATTGCTCCTCCAGGTCGGCGCGCTGCTCCGGCGCCTCCAGCGCCGCCAGCGCCTGCGCTACCCGGCGCCGCACATCGATGATGTCCTGCTCTTCACCCTTCGCGTATTTTTCGCGCAGCACGTCCAGCGAGATTTCCTGGGGCGGCATCGGGTTGCCGAACATTTTGTCGTTTGCATTCATTTTAGTGATAGTCCTGCTCAGGTTAAACCGAGCCTGACTATCCCCGAATGGCCGGACAAAATCCTTAACTTACGTCAAGTTTGGCATCCAGATATCGTCTTCCGACCGCCCCAGCCAGGCAGCCCCACTGCCCGCGCTCGTTCAACAGAAGCACCACGCCGCCATCTGGCGCACAAAACACGCCCTTTACAAAAACGGGATAAGTTATTCGCTATGCAAATCACGGATGCCGGGCGCGCCTTCCAGAATCGCACGCACGGCAGAATACAGCCCCTCCACCGCTTTCGCGCGCGGGTCACGCCCGATCAGCCGCGCCATCAGCCCGCAATCGGCAAAGACATAAATTTGCCAGCCTTCCTCGGCATTGGCGCAAGCGACATACAGCTCGCAGTCCTCCGCCGCCACCGGCACGCACCAGGCAAAATCCTCCGGAATCACCTCGCCCAGCGCGTGGTAACCGTGCAGCGGCAGCTCCTTGGCCACCCACTCAGCCAGTTGGCGACCGTAAATGCCGGGATTCGTCAGTTTGTCTTCGTCCTGGACGACATCGAAATGGGCAGACTGGAACATCAGGATCGGGCTGTGCATACTGATGCTCCTTCCATTTTTACTCGCGCGGCATTTGCGCGAAGGCGGTGTTCAGGCGCCGCACCATGGCGCCGTTCATGCTGGCGGTATGCTTGTTCCAGCGGTCCATCGAATGCTGCAGCTCATTGCGCAAGCGCTGCGCGAGCTGGAATTCGCGCGCATCGGCAGCCCAAATCGCAAATTCGGCGCGCGCCTCGAAGCTGCCAAAGCGATCCACGGCGCGCTCAAACTCCGCCCGCGCCTCGTCCTTGCGGCCAGCACCGGCCAAAGCCTGCGCCAATAGCAGACTGCACTGCTCGGCGCGGAAACTGGCGTCCGCGCGGCGCGCGAACTCCAGGTGTTCGATCGTTTTGCCAAACGCGCCGGTGGCCAGGCTGGCGCGTGCCGCGCCCAGGCGGATCTCCAGGTCGGAACCGAAAGCACCCTGCAAGCAAGCCTCATAAGTGGACACCGCCTCCGCCGCCTCACCCGCCTCCAGCAAGGCCCTGGCCAGTCGCATCTGGTTTTGCGCAGTCGGCGTAAAGCTGAACGCATCACGTGCCTCACGCAGTTCGCGCCCCGGGTCCAGCATGCGCCCGGCGGCAGCAACCGCCTTGCGTGCGCCATGCTCCAGGCGCGAACTTGGCAGGTAGATTGCAAAGAAGTACACCACGCTGCCCAGCAATGGGAACGAGAACAGGATCAGCAGCCAGTACAGCTCACGCCCGCGCCGTACCGCGTGCACGGCAAAGAAAATCGCAACCAGGATATGCAAACCCAGACCAACAAACGGCATTTCTATTCCCCAAAATTACCAATAAAATAATTATAGTCGACCGTCGCGCAATGGTTCCAGGTGAATACTGAGCCCGGATGCCGAGGTACGGATCGCAGTCGGCACATACTGCACGCCCGCGTAGCGCAACTCCTCCGGCCGCCAGCTATAGATCGCCGTATCACGCGTCAGTGAGTCCGTCAGCAAACGCGCCGCGCTGCCGACCTGGCGCTGGGTGCGCTCATCCAGGCCATCCAGCGTGAAATTGTCCAGGTGCGCATCGGCCAGCATCACCGCATTGCGTTCCAGGTCGATATGCAGGCGACCCGACAGCGACAGGCTGCCGCTGAACTGCTGCCGCATCAGCGGCGAACTGACCGTCAGCGCCGCGCTTAGCGCGATGCGGTCATTCGGTAGCGTGGACAGGCGCGGTTGCTGCAAGCGCAACTCGAACAGGCCCAAGGCCCGCTGCTCGAGTGGAAAACGCTGGTCGATATTGCGCTGCAGTTTGGACAGTGGCACGTCATAGTCGCGCGGCCCGGCAAGCGTGGCGCAGCCGGACAGCACGGCCATTGCCGCCGCTCCCGCCAGCATCATGGCGGCGCCAGCATTGCGCACGGCTCGGCGTCGGTGTTGGTTCATGTTTGGCTCCTGTGTCATAGTGCCTGCGACTATAGCGAGGATCAGGCATGGCGAGTGTAACCATTGGTATCGCAGGCTGGGGGCTGCCCGGGCCTGACCTGGCGCTGTTCCCGCCCGCCGCAGCCGGCAGCAACCTGGCGCGCTATGCCGCAGTCTTCAACGCCGTCGAAATCAACTCGTCATTCTACCGCCAGCACCGCCCGGAAACCTACGCCCGCTGGGCCGACAGCGTACCCGCCACATTCCGCTTTGCCGTCAAGCTGCCGCGCACCGTCACGCACGAAAAGCGCCTGCACGACGCCAGCGCGGAACTGGACCGCTTCGCAGCCGAAGCAGGCACCCTCGGCGCAAAATTGGGCTGGGTGCTGGTGCAGACCCCGCCCAGCCTGCGCTTCGACGCCGCCGCCGTCCAGGCGGTGTGCTGCGGCCTGCAAGAGCGCCTGGATGCGCGCCAGGCCGGCGCCCCGCAACTAGCCTGCGAAGCACGCCACGCCAGTTGGTTCACCGACGAAGCGACCGCCGTACTGCGGCAAATGGAGGCAATCCGCGTAGTCGCCGATCCCCCCGCCGGCGTCCCCGGACCATTCACTCCCACCTCGCACAACGGCAGCTACGTGCGCCTGCACGGCAGCCCGCAAATCTACCGCTCCCCCTACGAGCCAGTCCGCCTGGAACAAGTGGCCGCCTGGCTGCGCGACCAGCCTGGCGAAAGCCTCGTCATCTTCGACAACACCATGTCCGGCACCCAGGCCAGCCAGGCCCTGCTCCTGCGCGACCTTCTCCGCGACGGCTGAAGGTTGCAAAAAAACCACTTGCGCCACCGAAATTCAGTGTTATAGTTCACTACAACACCAGTCCATTAAATCACTAACACTGGAGGAAATGATGTATGTGGAATGAAAACCGCCCGATCTACCTGCAGCTTAAAGAGCGGGTTGTCGGCATGATGCTCGACGGCCTGCTCAAGCCCGGCGACGCCCTGCCCTCGGTCCGCCAGGTCGCGGCCGACTATCAATTGAATCCGATAACCGTGTCCCGCGCCTACCAGGAGCTGGTCGACGAAACCTTGGTTGAAAAAAGAAGGGGATTAGGAATGTACGTAACCGAAGGCGCTGTTGATAAACTGCTGTCCTCTGAGCGCGAGCGTTTCGTGCGCGAAGAATGGCCCGCAATGGTAGAGCGCATCCGCCGCCTGGGCCTGGACATTGAACAACTGCTGCGCGCCACGCATGTGCCGCCACAAGGAGCCCCGGCATGACAGCCATCATCACTGCCAAACACCTGAGCAAGAGTTTCGGCGCCACCAAAGCGCTGGACGACGCCAGCTTTGAAATCAAGGCTGGCCGCATCGTCGGCCTGATTGGCCCGAACGGCTCGGGCAAGACCACCACCCTCAAAGCCATCCTCGGCCTGTCGCGCTTCGAAGGCGAGCTGAATGTGCTCGGCCTCGACCCGCGCCAGCAACGCGATGAACTGATGAAGGATGTCTGCTTCATCGCCGACGTCGCCATCCTGCCGCGCTGGCTGAAGGTGAAAGACGCCATCGCCTTCTGCGAAGGGGTGCACCCGCGCTTCAACCGCGAACGCGCCGAAAAATACATCGCCAATACCAAGCTTGAACCGAACATGAAGGTCAAGGCCATGTCCAAGGGCATGATCGTGCAACTGCACCTGGCGCTGGTGATGGCGATCGACGCCAAGCTGCTGGTGCTGGACGAACCGACACTCGGCCTGGACATCCTGTACCGCAAGCAGTTCTACCACCAGCTACTGGAAGACTACTTCGACGAAAACAAGACCATCCTCATCACCACGCACCAGATTGAGGAAGTCGAGAACATCCTGACCGACCTGATGTTCATCCGCGACGGCAAAATCACCCTCGCCGCCTCGATGGACGAAATTGGCGAACGCTACACCGAAGTGATGGTGCAGCCCGAATACATGACCGCCGCCAGCGCCCTGCAGCCCCTGCACCAGCGCACCGTGTTCGGCAAGGCCGTGATGCTGTTCGACGGCGTCTCGCGCAAGCAACTCGAAACGTTCGGCGAAACCCGCACCCCAAGCGTGGCCGACCTGTTCGTCGCCAGCATGAAAGGACAATATCAATGAATACGATGAAATGGCTGATCCAGCGCGAATACTGGGAAAACAAAGGCATGCTGTTCTGGGCCCCCGTCATTGTAGGCAGCCTGATGATACTGTTCACCGTTGTGATGGCGGTCTTCGGTATGAACATGAACCTGCAGATGGACGGCGAAAAGATAGCGCGCTTCCACGAGATGACCACGATTGAACGCCACGACCTGGCCAACGCCTTTGGCGCAGCGTTCCCGATGGTGGCCACGCCGCTGTACATTTTGATGGCGTTCCTGATCTTCTTCTACTGCCTGGGCGCCCTGCACGACGACCGCCGCGACCGCAGCATCCTGTTCTGGAAATCGCTGCCGGTGTCGGATACCGAGACCGTGCTGTCCAAGGTCGCCATGGCGATTGTGGCCGCACCGATCATTGTTGCCGTGATTGGCTTCATCGTATCGTTCACCATTATGCTGATGGCCTCAATCACCCTCACCTTCCACGGCCTGAACGTATTCAGCGACCTGATGTCCTCCACCTCGCTCTGGCTCAGCCCATTCCGCATGCTGTCGCTGATCCCGGTGTACCTGCTGTGGGCGCTGCCGACCGTGGGCTGGTTGCTGATGGTATCGAGTTGGGCACGCAGCAAAGTGTTCCTGTGGGCGGTCGGCGCACCACTGATGAGCGGCGCCCTGCTGGCCTGGGCCAACGCCGGCTTCAAGCTGGGTCTGAACATCGAATGGTACTTCACGCAAGTGGTGCTGCGCCTGCTGGGCAGCGTCCTGCCGGGCAACTGGATGATCTTCGACCAAGGTGCCCGCCAGGCAATGGCGCAAGCCGACCGCGGCGACGTGCCGCCAGCGAGCCAAGTAGCCGCCTTCTACAACGAAGCCTACGCCTCCCTGGCCAGCCCTACCCTGTGGATCGGCGTTGCCGCCGGCGTCGCGATGATCGCCGCCGCCATCTACCTGCGCCGCTGGCGCGAAGAGAACTGATCAAGATAGTTACTACAAGGTAGCCCAACACTTTGAGTGTCGGGCTACCTTTCCCAAGTCACAGAGCCTGCGAAAAAATCCGGAGAAGTTGGCGTTGGCAGTTAATCAAATGCCACTTTCTCGTCTTGCTAAAAGTCTTCCGCTTCGCATTGCGTATCATTTTTAATGGCTATGCGAAGTTCATCTACTCGTTTCGCTATCTCTATCGAGGAAGAACAAACAGCGTTGACATCAAAACCATCAAACTTTCCTCTATTTCGCAAAATTATCTTCTCTACTTCGCCAATGCATTGCTTATGCAAATCCTCAGATCTCAACTTGGCCAAAGTGTCTTCTATAGCTTTCCCTTTACTCAGGAGGTGGCACTGAAAATCCTCAGACAGCCCCGCATCCAATCGATACCTCAATAGCTTACTTAACCTAAGAACAGCGCTGTAAGACTTCTTAGATGAAATTAACGCAAGCGCCAGTTCGCCTTGATCCCCCCCTAAGCAGGCGTAACTGTTCTCTGTACACATGTAGCGGCTGGCCGGATTTCGGTGAACCATCAGCGAAATCAAGACTGCATGCTCAGCCATATTCAACTCCCTCTCTTCCCTAGTTTCGCTACTTTTGGCCAAGCCAGATAACGGAAAAAAGGAAGAAATGAGCAACACTCCCACGATAAAGATCTTCATATTAGTTCACCACGGTAAGCGTACTTCCTGGTTCAGAGTCGATTAAATTGTTGAGATTCTGAATGTCAGCAGCGGTGCCGGTAACACATTGGCATTGCCCTTATCCGTGATGCTGCCGTTCGCATCAGTCACGATCGCTTGCGTGCCAACCTGGATCAGGCGGTTGCTGTTGACGGCATAGCTGCTGTTGGTCACCGAGCTGTTAATGACTTTTTGCAGACGGTTGCCGACTTTGTCATAGGCATAGCTGATACCAGCGCTTGGGCTCACCGCGCTTGTCAGGCGATCCAGCGTGTCATATCCGTAAGTCGTACTGCTGGACTCGTTTGAGTGGCCAGACTGAAACTGGTCAAGCATCCGTCAAGGTCGTAGCTGCGCGTTATGGTCCGACCATTGCCGAAGGTGATCGATTGTGCGGGCCCGAAAGGCCCGTAGAGCACTTGGCTTACCACAGGTACAGCTCCACCGCCGGTTTTGATTTGGTCAATACGACCCATCGCATCGTGGCCATAATCGATAGTGCGCCCCGCTAGAGCCAAGCGGCCACCAACCAAATTGTATGCTTATCCCTCCACCTTCCCTTTCGAATGTAATATTTTAGAAAAATTTTCAATACAGTTTGAACAAATTACCGAGGACCTCCCTTCAATTATCGAATCTACCTCGAAATACATGCGACCGCAAAATCCACATGCCGATTTGGGATACTGCTCAACAATCCATTTACGTACGACACTTTTCCGGTTATTAACTCGCACAAATTTACTGGCAATACCTTCATAACATCGTTCCGCCTCAGCCACCGCCCGCGCGAGCGTCTTCTCTCCAGCAACCCCTAATGTGCGCCAATTTTTATCGCAATACAATATTAAGTAATCGACTATATCCTTGTTTAAACTCTTGCAAATAGCAATTTGCGGAACTCGCCCAAGTTGCTCTCCATCAACGAACAACCGCTGACTTCCCGTAAACTTTATTGATTTATCAATGAACGCATAAGCGAGCACTCGATCACTACCAATTGCAGGAGGTGGTGGGGTTTTAATGTTCATAAATACATGACTCCTTTACCTCAACAATCACAATTACAATTAATGATACGCTGTTCTTCTCTGATCAAACCACCTGTTCCAGGGTACAAGCGACGTGTTTTCCAGCGAATGGATACATAGCACCCCTTTACTTTGCTTGCGCCTCCGCACTTTACCGCGCAAAAATCGAACTCCGAGGCCTTGCACTTGCCGGTGGAAGGAAATTGTGTCGCGTCCGAGATCCGATACCAAACGTCAACGAATGCGTCATTAGCTGGCGTTCCGGGGGCCAAAATATCGCCGGGTAGCGGAAGCCGCCCTGCCCTGCCGCCTCCATATTCACCTGTTACTGACTGCAATCCAAATGGGTCAATATTTAAAAGTGGGTTAGCTTCGACATAGCCGTAAGTATTTAAACCACCCGCAAGACCAATAGGATCTGACTGTATATATCGACCAAATTTCGAATCATAATCTCTGAAATAATTGGAGTGAAGGCCAGTTTCCTTATCAAAGTACTGCCCAGGAAAGCGCATGTTATAGGTAAAACCACCCTGATTCGACGGGTTCTCATTTGGAATATTGGCACCGAAAGGCTCCGTAACATCCGCCCGCCATACAACTGTTCCCGCTGCGCTCGTTATCTCGCGCGCAGCATTTACCTGATCGGCGTACAAATAGTACACCTGGGCACCAGCAGCGGCGACCGTGACAACTTGGGGTTGCGTGGTTGATGTGGCTCCTCCGTTGTCGGTAGCGCGCGCTGAGAGGCTAAAGCTGCCTGCCGCCACATTTGACCAAGTAAAGGTATAGGGCGCCTGAGTCACCGTTGCCAACAGTGCTGTGCCGTTGAAGAACTCGACCTTGGAAATGCTGCCGTCGCTGTCACTCGCGGTGACACTCAATGCAATGCTCCCTGGCGCTGTCGCGCCAGTCAGGGTCGCCGTCAGCGCGACCGTCGGCGCGGCATTGCCGGTCACTGTTACCGACAGAGGGACCGATCTGGTCCAAAGTCCACGGCTATCAGTCGCGACGGCAGTCAAGGCGTGAGTGCCGGCAGGGACATTGTTCCATGAGAATGTATTTGTCCCCGCCTTGACGGTGCCGAGCAGCGTGCTGCCATTGTGAATGGAAATACTGGCAATCGTGCTGTCGAAAGCCTCGGCATTGGCAATCAGCATGATGGAACCAGGCGCGGCAAGCCGACTTAAGCTGGCGTTATAGGCCAAGCTTATACTCGGCGGCACGCTGGGATTCGGAGTATGACCACCCGGTTCGGGGTCATCAGATTGAGCGATGGCGCTGAGGGAAGCAATACCGAGCACCAGCATGATGAACAGGCGTTTTAACATTCCCACGACCTCCCAAGATTGGATGCCTGCACCGTCAACGTTTACTCGTGCGGCGGAGAAAGCGCGGCTCATTTGATCACCGCCACTGGCAAGTCGCCCAGGTAGATATGCTCCAGCACCGTGGTTGCGCCGGCTGTCGTCGTCGCCTCCGCAATCAACTTGCCGGTCAGGTCATAATGGAACACCGTTGTCGCGGTGGGCGTCACTTTACGCACCCTCTGGCCCAGGCTATTGATCGTGTACTGCACCAGGCCTATGGCCGTGTTGGCCGAGATCATCCGTCCGCGCGCATCGTAGGTAAAGGTGGCATTGCCCTTATCCGTGATGCTGCCGTTCGCATCAGTCACGATCGCTTGCGTGCCAACCTGGATCAGGCGGTTGCTGTTGGCGGCATAGCTGCTGTTGGTCACCGAGCTGTTAATGACTTTTTGCAGACGGTTGCCGACTTTGTCATAGGCATAGCTGATACCAGCGCTTGGGCTCACCGCGCTGGTCAGGCGATCCAGCGTGTCATATCCGTAAGTCGTATTGCTGGGCGCGTTGTTGGCATCTGCAATAGCCGTGATGCGGCTGGCGGCGTCGTAACTGACCGACATCGTTTGAGTGGCCAGACTGAAACTGGTCAAGCGTCCGTCCAGGTCGTAGTTGCGCGTTATGGTCCGACCATTGCCGAAAGTGATCGAGTGTGCGGGCCCGAAAGGCTGGTAGAGCACTTGGCTTACCACAGGCACGGCTCCGCCGCCGGTGTTGATTTGGTTAATTCGACCCATCGCGTCGTGACCAAAATCGATGGTGCGCCCGCTTGGGTAAGTCAGGCCGGTGAGGCGGCCTGAAGCGTCGTAACGGTAGCCTGTCGTATAGGTCACGCCACCGATCACTCGCGTATCGGAGGTTACGTTGCCGTGCAGGTCGTAGCTATAGTCAGTTGTGCCGCTGACATCAGTAATGCGACTAAGGCGACCGATGGCGTTTTGGCCAACATCGTACTGGTAGGCGACAGTGGCACCGCCAGCATAGGTAATCAGTGTGGGCCGATTGAGCGCGTCGTATTGGTAGGTCGTCTTTTGCAGCTTGGCGTCCGTGCGACTAGTGAGGTTGCCCGCATTGTCATAGGTGCTGTTTGTCACACCGGTATCAGCGCTGTTTGTTTGAGTCAGATTACCCAGTCCATCGATTGCATAGCTAGTGACGACGAGGCGCGCATCAGTCACCTTGGTCACCCGATCTATACCATCGTATTCGTATAGCGTTACGCCGGTTGTCGTAGCGTCTGTCGTGCGGATTCGGCGAGACAGCGCATCGTAGGCGAATGTGGTCGCATGATTTAGCGGATCGCTGATCTTCGTCACATTACCCTGGCGATCGTACTCGAACTTGGTGGTGGTGTTCTGGACCTGTGCGTCTGCATGATCTTGCCCCGCCACTTCCGGACACAGCCTATCGCTTAGTTAGCGCCGATCTGAGCCCGGCGCATTAGCTCTTTCCGAAACATGCTTGGCGACTTGTAGCCCAAGGACGAATGCGGATGAATCTCGTTGAAATGCTTGAACGCCGCCGGCATTTGCTGCAGCACGATGTCGGCGCTGCTGCGGTCCATCTGGCTGACGTAGTCGCGCTTAAATGTGTTCACAAAGCTCTCCGCCATACCGTTCGATTGCGGACTGCACACCGGTGTGTGAACTGGCTTGATGCCCAGTTCCTTAGCCAGCGAATGCGTGTCCTTAGCTCGAAAGGCGCCGCCATTATCACTCAAGAATTCCAACTCAGTACCGCTGCGGACCTTTGCCTCGCCAAAGCGGGCTTCTACGCCCTCGACCAGCATGTCGCGAACCGGTTCACCTGGCAGGCCTCGATTAGACCAGGCGCGCCACGAGATAATCTCGCGGTCGCAACAGTCTTTCAGGAAGACGCCCGTGACCACGTCACCATTGTCGCAACCGATCTCAAAGCCATCGGAACACCAGCGTCGATTCGATTCATGTACGGCCACCACACCGTTGTGCACGCGTGCGCTCACAATCCGCTTAGGTGCCTTGGGGAGCAGCAGCCGGTAAGCTTTCATGACCCGATAGAAGCGCTTGTGATTGAACAGCGCCAGACCCGCAGCCATCCGTCGCCGATTCACCAGAGCCCCGGCACGTCGATACCCGTAGGTCGGCAGTTGACCAATCTCCGCTCGCACTGCGTCGACCAGAGCAAGGTCGGCAAGAACGTCAGTTTGGCGCACCGTTCTGCCATCCACCCAGTCCGGAGAGCGCGCCATCAAGTCAATTATGTGCGAGCGCGCCACACCCAAGGCCTGGCAGACCGGCTTCACTGGTCGTCCTTCGGCAACAAGGGCGCGCGCGCAATCCACTTTTTTTCACGAGCGAATTCCACGGCTTCTTTCAAGATTTCTGCCTCCATGGTCTTCTTGCCCAACATGCGCTGCAGCTGCGCGATTTGGGCACGAGCAGCCGCCAGCTCACTGGCCGGCACAACTGACTCACCAGCATGGACGGCTACCAACGCGCCTTCTCGCTCCAACTTCCGCCAGTTGAACAACTGGCTCGCGCTGATGCCATGCTTGCGCGCCACGAGCGAAACGCTCATTCCTGGCTCGTACGTTTCACGCACCAGCGCTGCCTTTTCAGCTGCGGACCACCGGCGACGCTTCTCGTCGCTGACCGTTACCACCTCGATTGTTTGCCTGCTTTTAGTCATATGCCTAGTCCTATTCCTAGTCGTAAGGATAATGCATAGACTGTGTCCGGCGATTCAGGGGGCTATCTCAGTCCCCCATCCCGGAAACCTGAGCCGGTGCTTGACCGGGCGAGTGCGAGGTAGGCTCTAAGGTGCGATCGAATGCAAATGACCAAGCCACCCCAAGCGATCCGCCGGGTTCGCCAAACGTCCGGTAAGTGCGTTCTATTTGCAATGGGCTGTGGGGAGTGCCAATGGGATCAACCTCGACCTGCACTTTCGCTCCGGTCGAGATCACCACAGGATTATTTACTGCATGTCCTGGCTTTGAAACCTGGCATTGGAGGGGACTTGATTTTTCCAGTATTTTCGAACAGGTTCCGGGCCACCGAGGATAGTAGCCTGGCGCACATTCAAGGAAGGTCGCACCATACCAACCTTCACCGCCAGCCGCCATAAAATGCGGGTACTTGCAGTCGTACCAAACAATGACTGGATGCGGATGCATTTCCTTCAGTGGCGTGCCCATATGGTTTGTGGCGGTGAGCTGGCAAGCCGTTACGGCATCCGGTGCGTAGTTACCGCTTCCAGGTCCGTAAAAATACCAACCGATCGTCCCTTCGGGCATTGCCGACTGGGCATGAGCGCTTTGCCCGAGCACGACCACGCTTACGATACATACCAGCACCTTTTTCGCGACCTTAAGCAACGCCTGCACGTAGGTATTTTGGTTTCGCATAATCTCTTTCGATCAAAAATCGCTAAAAATGACGACAGCAGTCCAGCCGCACATGTCTAGCGCATGTGCGTGCGTAAAAGGATGTTTGGCTGATGGCAGCTAAGGAAGGCTCAAGGCGCCGTTCCACCCGAAACGGGTGTTGATAAAAAGCTGCTTAGTCTGATTTACCCGGGCCATTGTCGCCGTCGCGGCGACCGGGTCACAAAACTGTAGTTCCCTGCAAATCTGGACTGCTCAAAGAAATAGACCATATGCTCGCTCCACAAAGGATTCTGCGGTAAGTCGATCTTGGGTTCATTCAGAATAGTCAACGATAGCAAGAATAAACTCACCAAAAGTCACAATGGCCGAGTTATTTCTGCAGTGATGCGTGAAAAATACACCCTGCTTTGAGGCAATACTAAGGAATGGCCGAGATGATTATCTCGGCCGCGAACCTAGACGAGGGATAGAGACTAGAAGTGGTATTCGGCGCGGATCATGGGGGTTTGGGCGAGGCTGCCGGGCACGTTCGAGGGGTTGCCGAATTTGTTGCGCCAGTATTGGTATTCGATGCCGGCCTTTAGCTTGCCAGGCTTTAAGCCGGCGGCGGTGCTAAGGTCGTACATCAGCTGCATGTCGAGGTTGGTTTCGGGGGCGGTGGGGCCGCCGAATTCATTGCGGCCTTTGCTGCCGATGTAGTTCACATAGCCTTCGAACGACCACCCGCTGCCAAGGGGAATGCCCCAGGCGGCGTTCAGCATGGCGTGCGTGTCGTAGCGGTAGCGCTTGGGGACGCCGATCGGGTTGTTGCTTTCCCATAGCGCGAGCAGGCTGATATTCAGGAACCCGGGGACGTCCACCATCAAGGTCGGTCCGGCCACCAGCATCTGCTTGCGCGAGGCGTAGCCGTTGTCGTTCTTGTGGTTCCAGTCGAAGCCTGCGGTCATGCCCAGGCCGCGCATGCCTGCGCCTTTGAACGCTTTGTCGGTCAGCTTGCCGATATCCCAGGTGTGGCGGTATAGCAGGTAGGCCTCGGTCGCGCTGTCGTCCTCGCGGTCGGACTTCAGGATGTCGAGGTTCATGTAGTTGCTGCCGTAGGCGTGGCCGCTGGCGTGCGTCAGGTTGACGATGTGCTTGCGGATGTCCTGGCCGTTGTACGGCTCGGCGAAACGGGTGCCGAAACGGTAGCCGATGGTGTTGTCCATCCAGTCCAGTGCCTGGGCTGGTTGCGCGGCGCCGAGGGCCAGCATGGCTGCTGTGACGATCGTGGTTAAGTGCTTCATGTGCGGCCTCCCCTTTTATCGAATTTTCAGCGTGGCGTCGAGCTTGAACAGGCTGACCACTTCTTCCAATCGTGCGGCTTGTTCGCTCAGTGACTGGGCTGCTGCTGCGGCCTGTTCCACCAGCGCGGCGTTCTGCTGCGTGGTGTTGTCCATTTGCGTGACGGCTTGATTGACTTGGTCAATGCCGAGGCTTTGCTCCTGGCTTGCGCTGGCGATTTCGCCCATCAAACTGGCTACGCTGTGCACCGATTTGACGATGTCCTGCATGGCGGCGCCGGCGGAATCGGCGAGTTTGCCGCCGTCGGCGACCTGTTGCACCGATTCGGTGATCAGCTCTTTGATCTCTTTCGCAGCGGCGGCGCTGCGTTGGGCCAGGTTGCGTACTTCGCTGGCGACGACGGCGAAACCGCGCCCTTGTTCGCCGGCGCGCGCGGCTTCGACAGCGGCGTTCAGTGCGAGGATGTTGGTCTGGAAGGCGATGCCGTCGATCACGCCGATGATGTCGGCGATCTTGCTGGAGCTGGCAGTGATCAGTTGCATCTTCTCGACCACCTGCTCTACCACCTGGCCGCCGCGCCGCGCGGAGTCGGCGGTGTTGGCGACCAGTTTGTTGGCTTGCTCGGCGTTGGCGGTGTTGTTATGCACGGTGGAGGTGAGCTGCTCCATGGCGGCGGCGGTTTGCTCCAGGTTGGAGGCTTGTCCTTCGGTGCGGGCCGACAGGTCCATATTGCCGCTGGCGATGTCGCCGGTGGCGGCGCCAATGGCGCGGCTGCTGTCGCGCACGCGCAATATGGTGGCGTTGAGCGATTCGACGAAGCTGTTGAAGGCGCCGGCCAGTGCGCCGATTTCGTCCTGCGATTCCACCGGCATGCGGCGCGTCAGGTCGCCGCCGCCGCGCGCGATGTCTTCCAGCATGCCGGCTGCATGCGCTACCGGTGCGGCAATGGCGCGGGCGATCACGAAGATGGCGAGCATGCCGATGCCGCCACCGACAATGGCGGCAATCAGGGATGTCATGGCGGCGCCGCGTGCGATGCCGGCCAGGACTTCGGCTTCCGGCACTTGCGCTACCAGGTAGGCGTTCAGCTCGGGGATGAAGGAGGATGCGACCAATTGCTCACCTTCGCCGTCCTTGAAGCTGTCGGCGACGAAGGCTTCGCTGCCCAGCAGCCGTTTGGCCAGTGCGGGCGACATGCCGGGCAGCTCGGCCAGGGCGTGCTTGCCGTCCACCAGCTTGGCGTCGCGGTGGATCAGGATCATGCCGTTGGCACGCACCAGGTAAACGTAGCCGGATTGTCCGAGTTTGTAGTTGCGCACGGCCTGCGCCAGCGCGTTGACCGACAGGCCCAGGCCAGCGGCGGCCTGCTTGCCGCCTGCGGTTTGCACGCGGGTGTTGATGAACAACATATAGGAGTCGGCGCTGACGTCTTTGTCGATGTCGAGCTGGTATTGCGCGCTGCCGGCCAGGAAGCCGTAGAACCATTGGTCGCTGGCGGCCTTTTCGCTCAGGGTGCGGTCGTAGCCTTTGTCGGTGAAGTACTTGCCGGTGGCGCGCGAAACCCAGAACACGGTGGCGGCATTGTTCTTGGACTTGAGCTCTTTGGCCTGGGCGGTCCAAGCGGCGAGGCCTTCGTCCGGCACGCCGGCGTCTTCCCACGCGCCGACAAAGGTGTTGTTGGCCAGCGATTGCGACACGGCCAGCGGGGTGGCGATCTGGCGCAGCACGTCGTTGCGGATGGCGGCCACCTGCGCGGGAAGCTCCTGCCTCAGCACGCGTTCGCGCGCGGCTTGGCTGGTCTTCATGATGCTGAGGGTGGACGAGATGATGATGAACAGCAGCAGGCACAGGCCCATGCTGAGAAGAAGCTTGTGCCGGATGGACAAGCGACGCAACAATTCCATTCGTACTCCCCAAGGCGTGAGTTGTTTTGCGTCAAGCATAACAACGCCCCGGGGACGCCACAATCAATCCTGTTGAATATGGCGGATTCTCACAACAGCTACCGCTACTCGATTACAGCGCGCAGTTCGGCGACTTGCGCTGCGAGCGCGGCCACTTCTTCGCGCAGGGAGGCGACTTCCTGCTCCAGCGCTGCCACGCGGTCGGCGCGCGAACCGCTGCCGCCACCTTCGCCTGCGCCGCCTGCCGCACCACCGAAGGCACCAGCGGTGGCCTCGCGCGCCAGGGCGTCTTCACCACCCAGCAGGTGGCCGTAACGCGGTTCGCGTGAACCGGGCGCCAAGGGCAGCTTGGCGACCAGCGGCGGGTATTTATCGATCAGGAATTGCAGCGCCGCTTCCACGTCAGCCACGGATTTGAATTCGTGTATGCGGCCGGTGCGGGTGCGGATCTCGCCTGCGGTCTGCGGGCCGCGCAGCATAAGGATGGTCAGCACGGCCAGCTTGTCCTGTTCCAGCGTCCATTTCATGCGCATGCGGTGCTCGTACTTGACCACGCGCGCGCCGGATTGGCTGACCGTGGAGACCAATTTGCGTTCGCCCAGGCGGGCCAGCACGTCGGCCACGGTGTCTTCGCTGATCTGCATCACCGGTTCGCGGCTGGAGAGCTGGTTGCAGCCGTTGGTCAGCGCGTTGAGCGACAGCGGATAGTTATCCGGCGTCAGGCCTTCTTTTTCGGCCAGTACCGCGAGTACGCGGATTTCAAACGGGTCCAGAATCTCGTCCATTTTTTCTCCTTATTCGACCAGTTTGTTGAGTTCTGCGGTATCGAGCTTGTCGCAGGCTTTGAGGTCCGGACAGGATAAACCCGCCGCCTTCATGGCTGCCGACAGGCGTTCGATTTGCTGCTCCTGCACGAGCGCGTGGGCGATCAGGCTATGCAGGGCTTTGGACAGCGGGTCGTCGCCGTTCGCGGTCACGCCGTAGGCGGAGAACAGGTGCGAAGCGGGCGACGGGGCGTGGTCCTTTTGTACCAGGTGGGCCGGGTTGCCGACGGCGGTGGCGCCTGCGGGGACGGGTTTGATCACCACGGCGTTGGAGCCGACCTTGGCGTACTCGCCGACGGTGAAGCCGCCCAGCACCTTGGCGCCGGCGCCGATGATGACGCCGCGCTCCAGCGTGGGGTGGCGCTTGGCGCCGGCGTGCAGCGAGGTGCCGCCCAGTGTGACGCCCTGGTAGATGGTGCAGTCGTCGCCGACTTGCGCGGTTTCGCCGATGACGACGCCGAAGCCGTGGTCGATGAAGACGCGGCGGCCAATCGTGGCGCCGGGGTGGATCTCAATGCCGGTGATGATGCGGGCCAGGTAGGAAATGAAGCGGCCGAGCCATTTCAGGCCGTGCGTCCAGCACCAGTGCGCCCAGCGGTGCATGACGATTGCTTGCAGGCCGGGGTAACAGGTCAGCACCTCCCAGCCATTACGAGCTGCGGGATCGCGCTCGATGATGCTGCGGATGTCGTCACGGAGGTGGTGGAACATGGTGGTGCGGGGGAGTTGGTTGGGGAACTATCATAGCGCATCCGCTTCGGGGATGCAGGCTGCTAAACCGGGAAACCGGGGTACGGCCCAAAGGGCCGGACCCCAGCCAGGGTCCGGCCCTTTGGGCCGTACCCTGGTTTCCCGGTTCTACGGTTTACGCTTCCTTAGCAATCCGCTGGCGGCGCGCCTCATACAGGCAAACGCCCGAAGCCACCGACACATTCAGCGACTCCACCGAGCCAAACATCGGAATCGACACCAGCACATCGCAGGTCTCGCGCGTCAGGCGGCGCATGCCCTCGCCTTCCGAACCCATGACAATCGCGGTCGGACCGGCGTAATCGCCTTCGTACAAGGTTTTGTCGCCATCGTCCGAGGTGCCGATCAGCCAGATATCGCGCTCCTTCAGCTCGCGCAAGGTGCGCGCCAGGTTGGTCACGGTAATGAACGGCACAGATTCCGCCGCACCCGATGCCACCTTGGCAGCGGTGGCGTTCAAGCCCACCGAACGATCCTTCGGAGCGATCACCGCGTGCGCGCCGGCACCGTCGGCCACGCGCAGGCAGGCGCCCAGGTTGTGCGGATCGGTAATACCATCCAAGACCAGCAGCAGCGGCGGGCCTTCCACCATATCCAGCAGCTCGTCCAGGTTGCGCGCCAGCGACAGCTGCGATGCAAAGGCGATCACGCCCTGGTGGCGGCGGGTGCCGACGATCTTGTCGAGGCGCTCGGATTCCACCGGCATCACGCGCACGCCAGCCGCTTTCGCGTTGGCGATCAGGTCTTTCATGCGGCGGTCATCGCGGGCGTGGTCGAAGAAGATCTCTTCAACGCTGGAAGCTTCGTGGCGCAGGCGCGAGGTCACGGCGTGGAAGCCGAAAATCATTTTATTCTTGGACATCGTAGTTCTCAAAATAAGTCCGGCGCCGAAGCGCCGGACGGGGTGCTTATCGTTTCTTCTTAGGCTTGGCAGCCTTGGTCACGCGCTGGGCGCTTGTATTGGGCTTGGCTTTCGCCTTCGGCTTGGCCGTTTGGCGCGCCGCCGGGGCGGACGGCGCCGCAGCCGCGCCACGCTTCGGCGCTGCCCCGCGTTTCGAATCGGCGCGGCCCGGTGCACGGGTCGGCGCCTCCTCGCGCGCGCTGATGGACGGCGCCGCAGCGCGGCCCCCCTTGCGCTTGCGCGCTACGCCTGCATTGTCGTCCTCGTCGAAGCTATCGAACTCGCCGAGGGAGCCAACCAGGCCGCCGCCCTTGCGGGACGGCTTCTTGCCCTGCGGCGGCAGCGTGGAAATCTCGCTGTCGGCCAGGCGCAGGTCGATCTTGCGCGATTCCAGGTCCACCCGCACCACTTGCACATTGACGCGGCCGGTCAGCTGGAAACGCTTGCCGGTACGCTGGCCGCGCAGTTCATGGCGCGCCTCGTCGTACTCGTAGTAATCGGCGCCCAGGTCGGTGATGTGTACCAGGCCTTCCACGAACAGCTGGTCCAGCTGCACGAAGATGCCGAAGTTGGTCACGCCGGTGATGATGCCGCTGAACTCCTCGCCCAGCTTGTCCTGCATGAAGTAGCACTTCAGCCAGGCTTCCACATCGCGCGACGCCTCGTCGGCGCGGCGCTCGTTGGCCGAGCAGTGCACACCCAGCGCGTCCCAGATGGACGGATCGGCTTTGGCTTTCTTCTCCTTGCCGTCCTGCTTGTCCTTCAGGGCCTGGCGCCGCTGCGCATTCGAGATGGTGGTGTTCAACAGCGACTGGTCGGCCACCTTTGGTTCGTACTTCTTGCCCGCCAAAATCGCCTTGATGGCGCGGTGGGTCAGCAAGTCCGGATAACGGCGGATCGGGCTGGTGAAGTGGGCATAGGCCTCATACGCCAGGCCGAAGTGGCCGATATTGTCAGGGCTGTAGACCGCCTGCTGCATGGAGCGCAGCAGCATGGTTTGCAGCAGTTGCGCGTCCGGACGCTCCTTGATCTTCTTCATCAAGTCGGCGTAATCGCGCGCCACCGGGGTGTCGCCGCCGCCCAGCGAGAGGCCGAGCTGCTTCAGGAAATCGCGCACCTGGGTGAGCTTTTCCTTGGTCGGGCCGGCGTGGATACGGTAGGTGCCCGGATGCTTATGGCGCAGCAGCAGGTCCGCCGCGCACACGTTCGCCGCCAGCATGCACTCTTCGATCAGCTTGTGCGCATCGTTGCGGGTGCGCGGGATGATCTTCTCGATCTTGCCGGCCGGGTTGCAGACGATATAGGTCTCGGTGGTTTCGAAATCGATCGCACCGCGCTCCTGGCGCGACTTCTGCAGCGCGTGGTAAAGGTCGTACAGGTTCTGCAGGTGTGGCACGATTTCCGCGCGGCGCGCAGCTTCCGGGCCCTTGGTGTTGCCCAGGATGGCCGCCACCTCGGTGTAGGTCAGGCGCGCAGCCGAGTGGATCACGGCCGGATAGAACTGGTAAGCCTTCAACTCGCCCTGCGCGGTAATCACCGCATCGCACACCAGGGTCAGACGGTCCACGCGCGGATTCAGCGAACACAGGCCGTTGGACAGCTTCTCCGGCAGCATCGGGATCACGCGGCGCGGGAAGTAGACCGAGGTGCTGCGCTCGATAGCATCGCCATCCAGGCCGTCGTTCGGCTTCACGTAGTGCGACACGTCGGCGATCGCCACGATCAGGCGGAAGGCCTTGCTGCGGCCGATTTTCACCGGCTCGCAATAGACGGCATCGTCAAAGTCGCGCGCATCCTCGCCATCGATGGTCACCAGCGGCACATCGCGCAGGTCGACGCGCTCGCCCCAGTCGGATTCTTTTACAACGTCCGGCAGCTTGGACGCCTGCTTCAGCGCAGCGTCCGAAAAGATATGCGGCACGCCGAATTTGCGCACGGCGATTTCGATCTCCATGCCGGGGTCATCCATGTCACCCAGCACTTCCACGATCTTGCCCGACGGCTGCTTGAAACGGCCGGGCTGCTCAGTCAGCTCGACGCTCACGATCTGGCCCGACTTCGCCTTGCCTACCGCGCCCTGCACCAGGATGTCCTGGCTGATGCGCTTGTCTTCCGGCGCCACCACCCACACGCCGTTTTCCTTCAGCAGGCGGCCGATGATATGGGTTGTGCCACGCTGCACCACTTCGACAATGGTGCCCTCCGCGCGGCCACGGCGGTCGTAGCCGGTCACGCGCCCCAGCACCTTGTCGCCGTGCAGCACTTTCTGCATTTCACGCTCGGCCAGGAACAGATCTTCGCCCGGCTCGTCCGGAATCAGGAAACCATAACCGTCGCGGTGGCTGGACACGCGGCCGGCGACAAATTCCGAATGATCGGCCAGCACGTAGAAGCCGCCGGTGTCGGAACGGATCTGGCCGTCGCGCTCCATGGCGTTCAGCCGGCGCGTCAACACGGCGTGAGATTCAGCTTTAACTTTGAGCGACAGCGCCAACGTGCGCAGGTCGAGCGGCGCTTTGGCGCTACGGAAGATACCGAGAATTTCTTCGCGGCTAGGAATGATATGAGTGGAGTTCAAAAGGTTTTCAGTAATCTTTTTATTGGTCGTTAGTGTAACAGGAAGGGCCGCGTACAAAAATCTTTCGCAGACCCTTTGACTTCGGCAGAGTTTCCTCTATAATTCTGGCTCTCGCAGCGATGCGGGAATGGCGAGTTGATGTGCAGCGTGGAATGAAAGTTCATCTGGCGCAAAACTCACCAAAGCAGTATGATAGCAGATGTTGCTAATGCCCACGTGGCGGAATTGGTAGACGCGCATGGTTCAGGTCCATGTGCCGCGAGGTGTGGGGGTTCGAGTCCCTCCGTGGGCACCAAAAATTCCGTAAAAAAGCTTCCTTCGGGAAGCTTTTTTCATTCCAGCGTCGGATTCCCTGACGCCACCAAGCCCGGCCAACCCTCACCCATCCGCAGCGACACTCTCGCGCACGCTTCTTGCGGCACTCCCCTTACCCATCTGTTTAAGGAGACTGCCATGAAATCTTTGTTCATTGGTCTATTTTTACTTGCCGGCAGCGCCTCCGCCGCCCCGGTATTCAATTTCACCTTCACACCCGGCACCTCGCTCCAGGCCCAGCAAGGCTTCCACGACGCCGCCGCGCGCTGGGCCAGCTTACTGAACGACAATGTGACGATCAATTTAACGGTCGGCTTCAACTCGCTGGGCGGCGGCATACTCGGCCAGGCAGCCGCCGCCTCCGACTTCCACACCTACACCTCGGTCCGCAACGCCCTGGCGGCGGACGCCAGCTCCGCCGCCGACGCCACCGCCCACCTGCCCGGCAGCCCCAGCTTTAGCATGCTGATCAACCGCACCGCCGACAGCCCGCACGGCGCCGGCAGCGCCACGCCCTACCTCGACAACAACGGCGGCGACAACAACCAGGCCATGTATATCGCCAACGCCCAGGCCAAGGCCATTGGCCTGGGCGTCGCGCCGCAAACGCTGAGCGGCTGCATCGGCCCGTGCGACGGCTTCATCCAGTTCAACAGCGATTTCGCCTTCGACTTCGACGCCAGCAACGGCACCAGTCCCAGCGCCTTCGACTTTGTCGGCGTGGCCGCCCATGAAATCGGCCACGTGCTGGGCTTTATCAGCGGCGTCGACATCCTCGACTTCAACGCCCCACCCCAAAACGGCCCCTTTGCGGCCGACGAATTCACCTTCGTCTCCACCCTCGACCTGTTCCGCTACTCCAGCGCGAGCGCCGCCCAGGGCGTGATCGACTGGACCGCCGACACACGCAGCAAATACTTCTCGCTCAACGGCACCACGGTCGGCCCCGAATTCTCCACCGGCAGCTACTTTGGCGACGGCCGCCAGGCCAGCCACTGGAAGGACGACCTCTTCATCGGCCTGATGGACCCCACCGCCGGCATGGGCGAAACCCTGCGGATCAGCGGCAACGACGTGCTCGCCATGGACGCCATCGGCTGGGATGTATCGCCCATCCCCGAGCCCTCCGGCTGGACCATGCTCGGCGCCGGCCTGCTGCTACTCGCCACACGCCAGCATGGTCGAAGAAACAAACTTTCATAAATGTCTTGACCGAAGGCACGCCGGCCATTACTATGCGTGCCTCGTTGCAGAAGAACGCAGCAAAATGCCCACGTGGCGGAATTGGTAGACGCGCATGGTTCAGGTCCATGTGCCGCGAGGTGTGGGGGTTCGAGTCCCTCCGTGGGCACCAAAAATTCCGCAAAAAAGCCGCTGAAAAGCGGCTTTTTTGTTTTCGGGGTCAGGTCTGGCAATCGGACAAATGGTGCCCTTGGGCACCATTTGTCCGATTGCCAGACCTGACCCCGAATTTAATTGCATGGGATTATTAATTTCCCCTTGACCAATCCGATGGTGGCAATTAATATGCGTGCCTCTGTTGCAGACAACACCGCAACGGAGAGTTGAAGAAGTTAGCGCCCACGTGGCGGAATTGGTAGACGCGCATGGTTCAGGTCCATGTGCCGCAAGGTGTGGGGGTTCGAGTCCCTCCGTGGGCACCAAACGCTACCTTCTGAGACAACTGCAGTACCAGTGCCCACGTGGCGGAATTGGTAGACGCGCATGGTTCAGGTCCATGTGCCGCGAGGTGTGGGGGTTCGAGTCCCTCCGTGGGCACCAAAAATTCCGCAAAAAAGCTCCCTTCGGGGAGCTTTTTTCATTTCTGGCCTAGCGCGCCAAGACCGATTCAACTGCCTGCGCCAAACTGCGTGTCGGGCGGCCAATCAAGTTCACCAGCGCTTTACCTTCATCGAACAAGCCGCCCTGCGCGGTGCCTGCATCGGAATCGGCCAGCAGTTCCGGCCAGGGTGCGGGCACGCCCACTGCGCTCAACACGCCGGCATACTCTGCCTGCGTTACGTTGCGGTAGCTGGCCGGGCGGCCAGTCTGGCGGGCTACTTCGCCAGCCAATTCGGCCAGCGTGAAGGCGCTGCTGCCGGCCAGTTCATAGACCTGCTGCGGAGCTTCCGCCAACAACACTGCAACGGCGGCGGCGGCATAGTCGGCGCGGGCGGCGGCGGAAATGCGACCGTCACCTGCGCTGCCCAGCACTTCGCCGCGCTCAGCGGCGCCGCTGATGCGGCTGTCGAAATTCTCCAGGTACCAGCCATTGCGTAGGAAAACGTGCGCCAGCCCGCTGTCGCGGATGGCTGCTTCGGTGGCGACGTGTTCTTCGGCCAGTGCCAGCGGGGAGCGGTCGGCGTGCAGGATGCTGGTGTAGGCCAGCAGGCTCGCGCCGGCGCGGCGTGCGGCGGCAACCACGTTCAGGTGCTGCGGCAGGCGTTGACCGACGGCGTCGGACGATACCAGAAGCACCTTCTCGGCGCCTGCCAGGGCGGCATCCAGGCTGGCGGGGTCGTTGTAGTCGGCTTGCCGCACCTGCACGCCGCGCGCGGCGAGGTGCGCGACCTTGGCAGGGTCGCGTACGGCGGCAACGATTTGCCCGGCGGGCACCTTGTCCAGCAGGCCTTGCACCACCAGTTGGCCCAATGCGCCCGAGGCGCCAGTGACGACGATCATGTTTCTC
The DNA here is from genome assembly GCA_046523935.1 of Massilia sp. SR12. GTDB lineage: Bacteria > Pseudomonadota > Gammaproteobacteria > Burkholderiales > Burkholderiaceae_D > Rugamonas. The sequence continues at coordinate 1,829,490 of CP159586.1, forward strand.
TCCTTGGTTAAGAACAATGTAGGGCTATAATAGGATCAACACTAACTTTTCGTAAGTACGCACTTTTCAGTAAGTATGGAAAAAACTTCAAAATCCCTGCGCGCTGCCTTGGCGCGCCAAGCTGCGCGGCCCGGCAATGTGCTGGCGCCGGACTGTCCGTCGCGGGCGGTGCTGAGCCATGTCACCAGCCGCTGGGGGGTGCTGGTCCTGGTGGTGCTGTTGGGCGGCATGCACCGCTTCAGCCAGTTGCGCAAGGAGGTCGGCGGTGTGAGCGAGAAGATGCTGGCGCAGACCCTGGTCGCGCTGGAGGGTGATGGTTTCGTGCTACGCACTGCCCTGCCGGTGATTCCGCCCCATGTCGAGTACACCCTGACGCCGCTAGGGCGTGAGGTAGCGCAACGATTGGAGGTGCTGGTCGATTGGATTGAGGATAATTTGCCACGCATCGTCACGCCGCAGGTGTAATACACTGGCGGGGTGGAGAAGAACATCACCATTCTGGTCGCAAGCAGTACCAGCCTCGATCTGGCAGGGCTGGAGATGGCGTTTGCACAGCACCAGTACCGGGTTGAATCGGTCGCGAGCGGCGCCCAGGCCTTGCGGCTGGCTGCCGCCGGCGGCATCGCCCTGGTCTTGCTGGATGCGGCGCAAGCCGGCGGTGCGGAACTGGAACTGGCCGGCCAACTGGCGCTGGCCGAAGCGGGCCGTCGTATTCCCGTCCTGGTCATGTCGCACCGCCCTTCGCAGGACGAGCAACAGCGTGCCGCGCGCGCCGGTGCGGTGGGCTATTTCGGCCTGCCGCTAACCACCACCAGCGTGGTCGATCATGTACTGCTGGCCCTCCAAGGCCCGCGCATCGGCGGCTTTGACCTGGAAGTCAACTATCACACCATGGCCGCCGCTTCGCCGGATGCGGTGCTGCTGCTGGACATGGATGCCGGCCGCCCGGTTGACCTGAACTACCGCGCCGAGCAGCTCTTGGGCCGCAGCGCGCTGGAACTCTTGGCCATGCCGTACGCCGACCTATGCGATCCGGCTGAACTAAACGCCATGATGGAGCGCGTGCATGCGGGCGAATTGCGGGTCCACCATATCAACTTCACGCACAGCAGCGGGCGCGTGCTGGAATGCGAGGTGCGCGGCGTGCGCATTGCGCGCCCGGGCCGGCGCCTGTTCCATATCCGCATGGTGGATGCCTCGGGCGCCCAGCGCGCGGAGGCTTTGCGCGTGGGCCAGGAGCGATTGCTGGAGATGATGGCGCGCGGCGCGCCGCTGCAGGCCACCCTGCAAGCCCTGGTGGCGCTGGTGGAGTCGCAGTCGGACGGGGTGCTGTGCTCCGTCATGCTGCTGGACGACGACGGCCAGCATATGCACAGCACCTGCTGCCCCAGCCTGCCGCCCGAGTATGCCGCCAGCCTGGAGGGCCTCGGCATCGGCCCCGGCGTCGGCTCCTGCGGCACGGCCATGTACCGGCGCGAGGCGGTCGTGGTGTCCGACATCGCGCACGATCCGCTGTGGGCGCCCTACCGTTCCCTGGTCCAGGCGCACGGCCTGCGCGCTTGCTGGTCCATGCCCATCATGCAGGACGAGGACACGGTGCTGGGCTCCTTTGCCATGTATTACCGCACCGTGCGCCGGCCCGACGCGGAGGAGCAGCGCCTGATCGGCGTCGCCAGCCACCTGGCCAGCATCGCCATTGAACGGGCGCGGCGCGAGGCCGAGCTGCTACGCCACCGCACCCACCTGGAGGAGCTGGTGGCGGCGCGCACCGCCGAACTGTCGCGCGCCATGGAACAGGCCGAGCTGACCAACGAGGAATTGCAATCGGCGCTGGAAAACCTCAGCATGACGCAAGAGGAGCTGGTGCGGCGCGACAAGCTGGCCGCCCTCGGCGCGCTGGTGGCCGGCGTGGCGCATGAACTGAACACGCCGATCGGCAACAGCCTGGTCACCGCGTCCACCTTTGCCGACCATACCACGGCCCTGGCGGGCCAGATAGAGGCCGGCATCCGCCGTTCGGAGCTCGCGACCTATCTGGCGCAGGCCGCCGAAGCGGGCGCGATCCTGCAGCGCAACCTGCAGCGCGCCGCCAGCCTGGTGGCCAGCTTCAAGCAGATTGCGGTCGACACCACGGACGCCCAGCGCCGCAGCTTCGACCTGGCGCAACTGCTGCGGGAACTGCTGACGCCCCTGTGGGCCGGCCTGCCGCAACCGCGCCCGCAACTGGCGCTGGAGGTGGCACCCGGCCTGCACCTGGACAGCTACCCCGGCCCGCTGGCGCAAGCACTGAGCCACCTGCTCGACAACTGTATCACCCACGCTTTCGGCGCGCAGCCGGCGGCCGGGGCCCACGTCCGCATCGGCGCCAGCGCCGAAGGCAGCGAGCTGCTGCTGACCGTCAGCGACAACGGCGCCGGCATCGCCCGCGAGCACCTGCGCCGCATCTTCGACCCGTTCTACACCACGCGCCTGGGCGCCGGCCAGTCCGGCCTCGGCCTCTACATCACCCACAACATCGTGACCGGCGTGCTGGCCGGCCATATCGAGGTGGCCAGCGCGCCCGGCCAGGGCAGCACCTTCACCCTCCACTTACCAATGAGCGCACCCCGATGAAACGTCGCCTCGCCCTCCTCCTTTTGCTGGCCGCTGGTGCGGCCCTGGCTGCCCCGGCCCACTGGTACCTGTACCAAAGCCGCCTGGATGGCCAGAAAGCCTGCTCGCAGACACCTCTGGGCGAAGGTTGGACACAAATTGCTGGTCCTTACAAAGATGCCCATTGCGAAAAGTTGGTGCGTATTAAATAATGAAGCCAGAGCAAGAAGCAGCGCCATTCCAACGACCACGAAGGAGCCCGTATGTTTCAAAATCCCGAGCAGTTCGCCAACGCCACCAAGACCCTGTTTGAATTCCAGCTGGAGACCTTCAACACCCTGACCAGCCGCGCCATGCAGGGCGTGGAGCAGGCGGTGGCCCTGAATATCTCCACCGCCCGCAAAGCGCTGGACGAGCAGGTCGACGCCAGCCGCCAGGTCAGCGCCGCAGTAACGCCGCAGGAGGCGCTGGACGTGATCAACGCCCGCCTGCAACCCGGCATGGCCGCCACCAACGCCTATAACCAGCAACTGGGCGCCCTGCTGACGGAAATGTCGACCGACTTCCACAAAGCCGCCGATGCCCACCTGGCCGAGGCCAAATCCAACCTGAGCGCCCTGATTTACGACGTAACCAGGAACGTGCGCCCCGGCTCGGACAACGCGGTGGAAATTGTCAAAACGGCCATCGATAACGCCTTCAAAGGCTACGAACAGGTGACCCAGGCCACGCGCGACGCCGTCCAACAGTTCGAGCACCAGGTCGAAAAAGCCAGCGCCACGCGCAAGAAGGGCTGACAACGCCGGCGTCGGCGCGTTATACTGTATATAAATACAGTTTTCGCGCCGCGCCTGCATGAACCAAGTCCTTGAAAATCCGTTCTATTACCTGGAGAACTTCCACCAGGTCCTGCATTGGATTGGCGAGCGCTATAGCGACCTGCTGACCGGCGAGGAAGCCGAATTCCTCGCCCGTTTCCCCACCCTGCCCCAGCCCGCGCGCGCCTTGTTCGTGCGCATGGTCATGCGCAAGGGCGAATTATTCCGCGCCTCCAAACTCAGTTATCCGGAAATCGGCTGCACCGTGAGCGCCGCCGCGCCCCTGGTCGAGCAAGGCTGGCTGGTGCAGGACCCGGAATTGACCCTGGAAGCGCTGTTCGACCTGTTGCAAAAGCCGGAAATCACGCGCGTGTTCGCCCTCACCGGCGCCGAACGCAGCGCGCGCAAGGCCGACCAACTGGCAGCGCTACGCGAACGCCACGCAGGCAGCCACCGCTTCACCGCCTGGTATGCCGACGCCGGCGACCAGGTTTACCACATCCTCTCCAAACCGCTGTGCGACCGGCTGCGCCTGATCTTCTTCGGTAACTTCCACCAGGACTGGTCCGAATTCGTGCTGTCCAACCTGGGCATTTACCGTTACGAGAAGGTCGAGTTCTCACCGGCGGCGCGCGGTTTCCGCTCGCGCCGCGACATCGACGACTACCTGGCCCTACACGCCTGCCGCGAACGTTTTGCCGAAGGCGAAGACCCGCTGCTGCTGGCACGCGAACTGCCGGCGCTGGCCGGCGACAATGAATGGCTCCTCAGCCGGCGCCAGAGAATGTTGTTCCAGTTCGGCCAGCAGTTGGAAAAACTCGGCAACTGGGCCGGCGCTTTCGAGCTGTACGAACAATGCGCCTACCCCGGCGCGCGCGCCCGCGCCATCCGCGTGCTGGAAAAAGACGAGCGCCTGGGCCTGGCCTACGAATGGCTGCAGCGCGCGCAAGCCGCACCCGAAAGCGAGGCCGAACGCCAGCAATTGCTGCGCATGGCACCGCGCCTGCGCCGCAAACTCGGGCATATGCGCGCGCCGGCCCACACGCCGACGCCGGTCGAGCGCATCGACCTGGCGCTACCCTTGCCCACGGAGGACTGGTGGGTCGAGGGCGTGGTGCGCGACCATCTGTGGCAGGACGACGCGCCCTGCTTCTACGTCGAAAACGCGCTGGCCAATTCGCTGTTTGGCCTGCTGTGCTGGGACGCGGTGTTTGCCGCCATCCCCGGCGCCTTCTTCCACCCCTTCCACCACGGCCCAGCCGACCTGCACAGCGCCGATTTCCAGCGCCGCCGCGCCGCCATGTTCGACGCCTGCTTCGCGCGCCTGGACGACGGCAGCTACGGCGACGTTATCCGCGCCAACTTTGCCGCCAAGGCCGGCCTACAGTCGCCCTTTGTGTACTGGGACGCGATCGAAGGCGAGCTGCTGGAATTGGCGCTGGCCTGCATTCCGGCCGCCCACCTGCGTCGCTGGTTTGAACGCATCCTGCTGGACATCAAGTCCAACCGCAGCGGCTTCCCGGACCTGATCCAGTTCTGGCCGGCCGAGCGCCGCTACCGCATGGTGGAAGTGAAAGGCCCGGGCGACCGCCTGCAGGACAACCAGTTGCGCTGGATCGATTACTGCGCCGAACACGGCATGCCTGTTTCCGTCTGCTACCTGGCGTGGCAAGAATGAGCTACACGATCGCCGTCCGCGCCCTGTGCGAATTCACCGCCAAGCAAGGCGACCTTGACCTGCGCTTTACGCCCACGCCCACCGCACAGGAAGGCATCGAGGGCCACGCCATCGTCACCAGCCGCCGCGACGACGGCTACGAACGCGAAGTAAGCCTGGCGGGCGACTTCGGCCCGCTGCACGTGCGCGGCCGCGCCGACGGCTACGACCCACGCCAGAACCAACTGGAGGAAATCAAGACCTACCGTGGCGACCTGGCGCGCCAGCCCGCCAACCACCGCATCCTGCACTGGGCCCAGCTCAAGACCTACGGCCACCTTCTGTGCCAAGCGCGCGGCCTGCCGGCATTGCGCCTGGCCCTGGTCTATTTCGACATCGGCACGCAAAAGGAAACCGTGCTGACCGAAGAAGCCGACGCCGCCACCCTGCGCGCCTTCTTCGACGAGCAATGCGGCCGCTTCATCGCCTGGGCCGAACAGGAACTGGCCCACCGCACCGCACGCGACGAACAATTGCGCGCCCTGCGCTTCCCGCACGCCGATTTCCGCCCCGGCCAGCGCCAGCTAGCGGAAGCCATGTTCAAAGCCAGCGCGCGCGGCTGCTCGCTGCTGGCGCAAGCCCCAACCGGCATCGGCAAAAGCATTGGCAGCATTTTCCCGATGCTGAAGGCCAGCGCCGAGCACGGCCTGGACAAGGTGTTCTTCCTCGCCGCCAAAACCAGCGGCCGCGCCATGGCTTTGGGCGCGGTGGAAACCATCAAACGCAGCGCGCCCCTGCTGCCGCTGCGAGCACTGGAACTGGCCGCCAAATCCACCGCCTGCGAAAACCCGGACAAAGCCTGCCACGGCGAATCCTGCCCGCTGGCACATGGCTTCTACGACCGCCTGGCCGGCGCGCGCGCAGCCGCCCTGCAATTGCCCATGCTTGATCGGGCCGCCGTGCGCGAGGTGGCGCTGGCGCACCAGGTCTGCCCCTACTACCTGCAATCGGAACTGGTGCGCTGGGCCGACGTGGTGGTGGGCGACTACAACTACTACTTCGACATCAGCGCCATGCTCTACTCGCTGACGCAGATGAACGGCTGGAAGGTCGGCGTGCTGGCCGACGAAGCACACAATATGGTGTCGCGCGCGCGTAAGATGTACTCGGCCGAGATGGACCACGTACGCCTGCGCGTGCTGCGCAAGACAGCGCCGGAAGCGCTGCGCAAGCCTTTGGACCGCGTCCACCGGCAATGGAGCGCACTCGAAAAGGAACAGGACGGCACCTACGCCTGCCACGCCGCGCTGCCCGAGAAATTCATGGCCGCGCTGCAGAATGCCTGCAGCGAGATTGGCGACTACATGGCCGAACATCCGGCCTGGTTTGACGCGGACGTACTGGACTTCTACTTCAACGCCCTGCTGTTCGGGCGTTTGGGCGAGAGCTTCGGCGAGCACTCGCTGTTCGATATCGAGATCAGCGATGGTGGGCGCAGCGCGGCGGCGGGGCGGGTCAATTCGGTGCTCTGCATCCGCAATATCCTGCCCGCGCCCTTCCTCAAACAGCGCTTCGAAGCCGCGCACACGGTGGCGTTGTTCTCCGCCACGCTCAGCCCCTGGAACTATTACGCCGACACGCTCGGCATGCCCGAGGGCACCGCCTGGATCGACGTCGCCTCCCCGTTCGAAGCGCAGCAACTGCAAGTACACATCGCCAGCCACATCTCCACCCGCTACCAGCACCGCGAGCGCTCGCTCGCACCCATCGCCGCGTTGATGGGCGAGCAGTACCAGCGCCAGCCCGGCAACTACCTGGCCTTCTTCAGCAGTTTCGACTACATGGAAAAAGTGGCCGACCTGTTTGCCGCACGCCACCCTGACGTACCGCTATGGCGCCAGGAACGCCGCATGGACGAAAGCGCGCGCGACGCCTTCCTGGCCCGCTTCCGCACCGGCGGCGAAGGCATCGGCTTCGCCGTGCTGGGCGGCTCCTTCGGCGAAGGCATCGACCTGCCGGGCGACCGCCTGATCGGCGCCTTCATCGCCACCCTTGGCCTACCCCAGATCAATCCCGTCAACGAGCAGATCAAGGCCCGCATGGAGACTGCCTTCGGCGCCGGCTACGACTACACCTACCTCTACCCCGGGCTGCAGAAAGTGGTGCAAGCCGCCGGCCGCGTGATCCGCACCACCAGCGACCAAGGAACCATCCACCTCATCGACGACCGCTTCGCCCGCCCCGAAATCCAGGCCCTCCTCCCCGCCTGGTGGCAAGTCGAAGCGCCAAACGTTTCCGCATAAAGTGAACATAGGGAGCGCGCATTTGCCGAACTCCGCGTGGGCTGGCCGTGGGCGCACAGGAGGGCGCGGTTTCCCTTGCGCTGGTCGATGACTGCTTCATCCGGAATGCCAGGCCTTGCTGCCCGACCGGCTTCAACGCGCTATCCGGAAATGATATCCTCTAGCAACTAGTATCTATGCTGGGGCGCGCCAGCCGCGCCAAGCCCAGAATTGATGCGCTTCATGCTCGACGAGGTGCCACATGAAGTGGTTAGGGTTCGTAGCAACAATGCTAATGTGCAGCGCGGCACAAGCACGCGACTGCGTCATCCGCGTCGGCTACCCCGACCGCGAACGGCCACCCTATTATCTCGGCCAGGGGACGGTGGTGCCAGAGCCACCCGGCGCTGCAGCAGGTCTAATGCGTATCGCAGTCAACAAAATAGGCTGTACCGCGAAACTAATCCGATTGCCAAACGCACGCCTGAAAGTCGCATTGGTGGATGGAAGCGTCGATATGGCACCAGTCGACCTGCGCGACGGCGAACAACCCTATTCCGCCTTGCCAATGCATCATGGAGCACCGGATACGCGTCGCGGAATACGTGTGTTAGCGGTAGTCTACGTGCGCGTCAACGATGCAATCCCGCCCGACACCGATCCCCGGGAACACCTTAAGCGGCGCAAACTCGCATCGATTCAAGGCACCCCTTTAAGTGACCAGTTGCGCGACGAGGGGTATGCCGTGGATAGCGGTACTGCGGACGCATATGGCAATTTTGAGAAAGTGATCCTCAATCGGGTTGATGGCTTTGTCGTCGCCATCGCAAACGTTGATGCGATGGATTCCATCGTCGCCGCGCGGTATGGTGGCCAGTTGCTTCGGCTCCGGACACCGATACGGGCATCGACTGTTTGGCTATCGGCCAGCAACCGATACTACCGCGAGAATACTGAACAAATGGAGCAACTATGGAACTGGTGGGGCGATAACGCGGCCCCTAAGCTGAAAGAGCTGGTGAAGAGTTATTAATCCGTACTAGTTCAAACTTGGCCCGACATTGCGCGCCAATCCGGAGGCGGCTTCCGCCCCTTTGCTGCCCGATTGGTGGGAAGTGATGACAGGCTCGATCGTCTAGCTTGCATATGACTAAAAATAGACAAGTTATCTAAATTCGGATAATTAACCTTGTTCAAAGCCGAGATAGTTGATTGTTCCGTCATTCTCCCAAACTGCAGTCCAAGAATTGACGTCACTGTCCTTGCTAAAGAAAATCTGCCCGCTTGAAATGCAGAGTGCCTGGAAGTCTCGCTTCTTTGAATTAATAAAATCAGCCGAGTAGACATCGATAGACGTCGTGGGCTCTTCACTGTTTACGAGCCAAAGAAATTCTTCGCGCCAATCCGAGAATCCAAGAGCATCGGACGGTGTTACCAGGTTCAGCTTCTTAACAAGATCTGGCCACTGCTGAGACTGAATCCCGCAGGAGAATGCTACCCGATCATATACGCCGATTCCTCCAGCGAAGAAATTGAGATCATACTCAAGCGTGCTGACGTCCGGATGAAATCCCAAAACTTGCTTGACGAACCTAAGTGCTGCTTCACTTTCGCCCTCTGAAGTCTTGTATCGATAGTCTTTATTGTCGTAGGCGCGCATGATTACCCTTTATCCTCCTGCGATGAGTCGTCCGGCGGGGACTGGTGTCCGAAATTGAAGTACCAAACTAAGGCTTCGTTTGCTTAGTGCGAAGAAGTTCTAGGCACCCCAGTCGCGCGGACGATGCTTGAGCCATTCTGGACATGGTAAGTCTGCGAGGTCCTCAAAAACCTTCGTCGGGAATCGCCGCCTTGCGGATTTTTTCCGACTTGCGGAGGGCATTCTCCCAACAATTACTCTTGTATGTGCCTTTTGGAGCGAGCGCTTGAATTGCTCCACATACTCCTTCTCGGAATCGTCATATAGCCCGGAGAGCAGCAAATACTTTCCAGCGTCGAGTCTGCGTTCTCTTTTGAGCAGGAGTCTGCCCCATGCCAAGTAAGTTTGCGGATCGTAGATCGTCAGCCGGCCTGTCAGTCTTTGTACAAGTTCTTCAGCGTGACCTGACTCTGTGACTTCTGCGATGGCTACACGCCAAAATGCTGGCCGACCGAAGATGACTCTCACCTTATCCATACCGCCCATCTTCTCTTTAAGGGCATATCGTACTTGGAATTCGTAATGTTCCGGACAGTTCGTGACTACCCAGCAATCACCCAACGGAAGGTGCTCAAAATGCAGTCCAACACGCCACTGCCACAGTTTGCGTTTCGCGGCAAAGAACTCCAATTTTCGAAAAGTGTCTGTCATGCGTAACGGTGCAGCCTGAATCAAGCTCCTGATTAATGTGGTCAGCGCATGGATCAAAACAATTCAGGTGTATCCCTGACGGTCCCAGCCCTGCGTAAAATGCGTTTGCCGAAAGGCTCAGGCATGCAGCTCATACTGGAACTACTTCGCCACGCGCATCTCATCCGCCATGGACGCGTATTGCCGCGCGTTGATGGCCTTTATGGCCGGGAGCATCGCCGCAATACGTTGCAATATCCGGCATTCCTCGTGGGCGTTTTTCGGCTTACTACCGACGATGCCCAGCAACTCCTGCACGAAGGGTCGCTTCTCGCGCTCGAAAGCCATGAACTTCGGCGAGCCGAGGATCTGCAACCAAATTTTTCCCTGCTTTTCGCGGTTCCATGATTGTGCTTTTGCCTGTGCCTGGGCAACGCGTTCCACCTCAGCCTGGTGGCGCTTCTCATTTGCACGAATCTCAACAAACGTGGCTTCCAGATGGCGCTGGACATCCTTGGCACTTGTCGTCGAATTGCAAGCCGAATCAGCCGGCTGCGTTGGCGCTGTGGGCCGCTGAACAAGTGGGCGGTTTTCACACGCCTCGCTATAAGCTGCGCCGCGCTGCTTGTTTTCGCTCACCAAGCGATCGATCAGTAAGGTCATCTTCTCATGCTGCTCAACAAGTTCGTTATTCTTGCCGATCTTTGCGTTGAGTGCGTCCATGGCGGTACGATCGCGGCGATCAACTGCCGCTTCTTCCTTGTTAAGTTCCGCTCTCACTGCCTCAACCTCTACCTCCAACGCTCTGATCTCGACCAACTTGGCGTTGTTGGCGCGCACGTTCTCGTTGAATTCCGTGAGTTGGACCTTGCACTGCGCATATTCGGCAGCCGTCAGCGGGCCCTTTGGCACTTCGGCATCTGCAGATTGTGCGTGTTGAGTTTGCACCAGCGAAAGTGCTAGGAGCGCCAAAAGAGTGGATCGTTTTATCATTCTGTATTTAAGCGTGAAGCCTGCAGCTTGGGTAAGGCGCGTTATCGGCGGCGCTGGCCGGGGCCGCACAGGAGGGCGTGGTTTTCCTTGCGCTGGCGGACGATTTCGCGTGTTTCCTCTTCGCTCGCGACGGCGCCCGTTCCGTTAGAACGATTGAAGGCGAGGCGCTTGGCTTTCTCGGAGTATGCGATCTGCTGCGCGTCGCGCGCACACATTTCATCGCCCGTCATGGGCTTGTCCGACTTGTTCATACTGGGGTTATAGGGCTCTCTATTCGCCTGCTGCGCTGCCCCGGCCGCCGTTCTGCGCTCTTCCTGCTGCTGTTTGACCCGGCGCTCGCGCGACGCCCGCTCGCGTTCGCGCCAGTCATCGCCGCCGGCCGCCCCGGCCGATCCATTCGACCCGGTCGATCCGGAGGTGGCCGCACGCGGCACCGCCTTCACATCCGCCCCATCCTGTGGACGGTCCGAATAGTGCACCTTGCCGTTGGCATCGGTCCATTTGTACAACTGCGCGTGTGCCGGCAGGACTGCCAGCGCCAGCACCATCCAAAAAAATCGCTTCATACCTGTTCCAACCGTTTATTTAAGCGTAGGAAATTCCGCGCTGGATACTACCAACGAGAACTCGTGCCTGAATTCGTAATCACCAACGTAGGCCTGCGCGATTTTTCCAGTCCAGGTGATCCTGAATTGAGAGGTAGCGCCAATCCGGTCAAACCGGATCTTGTGCTTTGCCGCCGCATCATGTCCCAGCAAGTAAATGTGGAACGCCAGGTCTTCGAAATCCTCAATCGCCTCGGGCTCAGGATCGATACTCAATTCCAGGCCGTCCAGCATTTCGGGGGAATAGTCCCCCGTGGGGCAGACGCGAAATCCCTCGTTACCCCAAAAGTTTGAGGACAACGTGCACGCGTGGTAATTGCCCCAGACGATGGGGGCTGCCCAGTCGGACGGATAATCCACCTCCTCATCATCCTCAATGTCCCGCTCTGCGTAGTAGTCGGCGGACTTGAGGTGCAGGTCGAACCACACCTCGCCGTCGACCTCTTTGGCGGACCACGAGAACTCTTTGATGGGGTGGCCTTCCGGCCACGGATTGTCCTTGAAGTAGATCCGGTCGGGCGTCATGCGCATTTCTTGTTGGCTGCAAACCCGGCATATTAGCTTGCGCGGGACAAGCGCAATCTCACCAAAAGTCACGCGACCAGCAAGAACGCCTTACAAACCCTTCACTTTCTGGTACCCGCTGCGGCTAACCGGGATCTTGCGGCCGTCTTTCAGCACGGCGCAGTGGCTGTCCTTGGTGGCCTGCTCGATGCGCTCGATGCGTTCCACATTCACGATCCAGGAGCGGTGCAGGCGCACGAAGCGGGTCTGGTCCAGTTGTTCCTCCAGCTCCGACAGGCGCTGGTTCTTCAGGTAAGGCTTGCCCTCGGCCAGGATCTCCACGTAATCATCCTGCGCCTCGATGGAATCGATGCGTTCCGCCGCGATCACGTGCACGCGCGCGCCGTCGCGGATCAGCACCCGCTCCAGCGGGCCGTTGCGCACCGCCGCTTCGGTCGCCATCTGCACCACCGCCGGGCGCTCGCCACCCAGCCGCGTGCGCACATGGGCCAGCGCCTGGTCCAGGCGCTCTTGCGGATAAGGCTTGAGCAGGTAGTCGATGGCATGCACTTCGAACGCCTTCAGGGCGTACTGGTCGTAGGCTGTCGCAAAAACGTAATGCGGCTTGCTGCCGGCCAGCTCCACCACTTCAAAGCCGTCCAGCTTGGGCATCTGGATATCCAGGAACACCACATCCGGCTCCATCTCCGCGATCGCCTTCACCGCCTCGAAACCGTTGGCGCATTCCGCCACTACGTCCACGTCGCTGTGGGCCCGCAAGTATTCCCGCATAACGCCACGGGCAAGTTCTTCATCATCGACAATGACGACGCGCATAGTTCAGGACTCCTTTGTCTCGACGGGCAGCGTCAGCGCCACCCGGTATTTATTGTTCTCTTGCGTGCAATGCAGCGTGGCCAGGTGGCCATACGCCGCCTGCAGCCGTTCGCGCACATTGACCAGGCCAATGCCATTACCCTTGCGCGGCGGCGTGTCCGGGTCGGTATCGTTTTCCACGCTCACCATGAGCAGCGAGCCTTCGCGCCGTGCCTCGATGCGCACCACCCCGCCCTCCGGCAAACCGCCGATACCGTGCTTGACCGCGTTCTCCACCAGCGGCTGCAGCAGCATTGGCAGCAGCAGGCATGGCAAGGCCGCGTCATCCACCTCTTGCTCAACGCCCAGCCGCGCGCCGAAACGCACTTTTTCGATCGCCAGGAAGTGGCCGATCAGGCGCACTTCTTCTTCAAGCGTGATCTTGCCTTGCGCTTCGATGCCCAGGCTCTGGCGGAAGAAGTCCGACAGGCGCTGCGTCATGTCGCGCGCCCGCTTGGCGTCGATCGAGGTCAGGGCGCTGATCGAATTCAGGCTGTTGAACAGGAAGTGCGGGTCGATCTGGGTCCGCAGCATGCGCAACTCCGCATTGCGCGCCAACAGCTTGGACTCCAGCTCGCGCTGCTCCGCCTGGCGCGCCCGCAGGAACTCGGCCAGCAGGTAGTTCAGCGTGGCCAGCAAGCCATACAACATGACGCCAAGGCTGAACAACAGCGCCACCAGTTGCGGCCGGGGTGCAATGGCCTGCGCCTCGAAGGCTTCCGCCATCCCATTCCACACGCCCAGCAGGAAGACCCAGAAGAAGCCGGCGCACACGGCGGCGGTCAGGGTCGACACCAGGATCACCACCGGGCTGCGTTCTCGCAAGGGATTGGCCTTGCACATATAGTAGGCGGAGAAGCCGGCCGCCACCGAGAACAGCAGGCTGGCCGGCACCGCGAACAACTGGGCACGCAGCATAGTCTCGTCGACCAGGGCGGCTACCGCCCCGCCCGCGCCAAGCCCCAGCAGCATCCATACCATCAGGTACAGCAGGATGCCGCTCCGGCTGGTCAGTACGCGCTGCATCAGTTACGGATTTCCACGCCGCCCATGATGGCGGTGCCACGTACCACCAGGCGCTTGCTGCCATCCTTCGGCTCCATGGTCTTCTCGTCGAAGCCGCCCAGGATCGGCGTGCCTTCCAGCTCCACCGTCCAGTCGGTCGGCACCTTGATCGAGATACCGCCCATCATGGCGAATACATTCAGTACGGCGGTACCGTTCAGCGAAGCGGTACGCATGTCCAGGTCCACGCCGCCCATGATGCTGGTGATGTCGCCGCCACGGAAGTCCTGGGTCGTCACCTTGCGCTGGAAGCCGCCCAGCACCGCCGTCAGGTCCAGCACACGTTCGCTGGTCTCGCCTTCCGACACGCCGAACAACGCGGAGTGGTCGGGATTTTCGATATCGCCAATCGCATCAAAGGTGGAAGAGCTAGAGCTGCGGCGACGGGCACGGAACACCATCAACACGCCGAGTCCGATGATCCCGATCGGGAACAGCACCTTCCAGCTGATGTAGATCAGGCCCAGGCCCTTCAGCAGGGAGACCGCGCCGAAGCCGATCATCAGGCCGCCGGCCAGGTAGGCCACGCCGCCACGGCGCGGCGCTTGCGCCAGGGTCGAGGCGCCCACGACCATCAGGATAAAGGGCCAGAAGTGCACCCGCATGTCGAGGTCGATCCACCCCAGGTTATCGATCAGGAACAGGAAGCCGGCCAGGATAACGGCAGCGCCGATCAGCATCTGGGTGGTGGTATTGCGTTCGCGGCTATTCATTATTATTTCTCCTCTTTTTTGGCGGTGTATTTAATCACAACTGGCTGCACGAGCATACTGATGCCGGCGATGATGACCAGGATCGGCCAGCTATTGTTGAAGGTCAGGCCCCACAGGTGTTCGAACGATGCGTAGAACCAGCCGGCGAAAGCGATCTGGCACAGGCCGTCCACCACATGTTTCGGGGCGGTCGGCGGAATCAGTTTTACGGCGCCGAAGATCATCACCAGGAATGGCCAGTAGCGCCACAGTTGGCCGATGGGCGGCATGTCGAAGTCGATCAGGAACAGCACGCCGACGGCGATGACGATCAAACCCCAGAGCAGTTGGCTGCGGCCTTGCATGTCTTTGTTCATTTTCTTGCTCCCCGTTGATTGGATGGTTGAACGATACCGGGGGGCGGGCGGCGGCGAAACGGCTATTCGGTGAACGGCGGCGCCGGCTCGGTGAATGGCGAAGATTTCAGCGAACAGCGAAGAACAGGGCAAAACAGGCGTAAAAAAACCCGCTGCCGGTCTGGTCAGCGGGCTACGGCGGCGGGGTACGGAGACCTAACGACCTTGCTCCATCTTTGGTTCGAAAAGCATCAAGCCCCAACCGAGTTGGCGGCGAATCTCCTCTGGCGAAGGGGGAGGCTTGAGTTCTTGCGAACGGCGTTCGAGGTATTCACGCACCACGTACTTGGATGGATGGTTCGGTTGGGTCAACATGATAGGCCTCCGTATTCTGTTTGCTCGATCACAGTTCCATGTTATGACCGGGCACCCCGACCACACGGTGCGTTTGCGTACAAATCCCCCGTCAGTTCGGCTCTTGCTACTGTCGGATTCGGCCTACGAGTGGGGCACACACACAAAAGTTCCGCTTGACCTTGGCTAGAAGTTCGGCCGCGCCCCGCGAGCGCGCTGGCCCTCTGTACGCTCGAAAACATACACACTTCACCAATGAAGTATCCAGCAAAACCAGTGGGCTATATTGGTCAGCGTTAGTAAGCGGGAAAGGTTATGTTTTCAGCAGGCCACTGATGATATAGCCAAGCAATCTCTTGCGTACTGACAAAACACCGCTTCACCTTCACAACAACACTATTCAAGGGGTATTAACATGAAGAAAGCGTTTCTAAGCAAGGTAGCCGGTACATTGATGCTATCCGCCGGGCTGTTCGCCAGTTCGGGGGCTCTAGCGCAGACAACCCTGACTTTTGATGGCGCAGGCAATGCCATCTTTGGGGCCCTGCATGCTTCGCCTGGCGACTTTATGGACACTTACCTGTTCTCGGTCGATACCAATGCCAGCTATGCCAGCGGCTCAGTCGTCGTCGGACGCACCTGGCTCGACGCCGCCCGCCTGGCAAACTACGGCATTACCGACATCCAGTTCTTCAAGGTGGAAGCAGATGCCAGCCACACCGACCTGGATACGACGTTTGACACGTCCTCGGGTATTCAGTTCTTCCCGATCGACGCCCTGATGTCGGGCAACTACGGCTTTACGGTGACTGGCGCCACCGCCATCGAAGGCATGGGCGGCTCGTATGCCGGTAACCTGAACCTGGCTGCGCCGATTCCGGAACCTGCGACCTACGCCATGCTGCTGGTTGGGGTTGGCCTGCTGGGCCTGGCTTCCCGCCGCAAATCCAACGACAAACTGGGCTAAATCGCCCCCCTCCCCACGTGGAACCCGCTGCGGCGGGTTTTTTCATGCCGACATGCGGGCGAAGGTCTGGCTCTCCACTTCGACGAATCGGCGCGCCAGACTGCCTGCCGCGCGGTAATAAGCGGCGCCGGGCTGCGCGTCAATAGCATCAAACAACTGAATGCCCCAGGGCTGGATATGGGCGCCGAAAAACTCCCGCTGCGCCGACAAATTGCCGTGCAAGGAACGCATGGCGTCACACAGGGCGGCAAAGTGGTCCTCGCCCTCCTTCAGGTGCTCGGATCGCTCCAGGCCCAGGCGGGTCAAGTCATCGTGCAAGCTGGCCAGCGCCGCTGCGGACAAGTAGTGCGAGCCGCATAGGGCAACCGCCGGCTGGCCAGGCCCGATAAATAGCGCCTGGTACTCTTCCTGCACCCGGTCCTGGTCGGTCTTACCACTAGCACGCTGCAAGCTGCGCCAGCCACTGGCCAACGCCCCCTCGCCTTCAATCGCGGCATCGGTGATCAGGTCCAGCACCACTTGCGATGGCGGGCCGTAAAAAAGCATGGAGAGCAAACCGTACAGCTCCGAGCGCGCATATTCTTCGTCTTCGGTCATCAACGTCCCACCTCAAAAATAGAAGCCTACTGCCCATACTGCACCAGATTTAGTAAGATGCGCAACATTCCCAACATTCCCCAATGAACCCAAGGAGATCGCATGCATCGTTCCACGCCCGCGCAATTTATCTTCGCACTGTTTGCCTTCCTCATGGCATTCAGCGTGCATGCGCAGAAGCTTCCTAACGTTATGATCCTGGCAACTGGCGGCACCATCGCCGGCACCGGCGCCACCTCCACCACCACGGTCGGCTACACCGCCGCCACGGTCGGTGTGCAGCAACTGATCAACGCCGTGCCCGAACTGCGCAAAGTCGCCAACGTTACCGGCGAGCAAGTATTCCAGATCGCTTCGGAAAGCATGACCAACGAGCACTGGCTGACCCTGGGCAAGCGCGTCAACACCCTGCTGGCCCAGTCGAATGTGGACGGCATCGTGATCACCCATGGCACCGACACCCTGGAAGAAACTGCCTATTTCCTGAACCTGGTGGTCAAGTCGCGCAAGCCGGTGGTACTGGTCGGCGCCATGCGCCCATCCACCGCCCTGTCGGCGGACGGCCCGATCAACCTGTATAACGCGGTATTAATCGCCGGCAGCCAGGATGCGATCGGCAAAGGCGTGCTGGTGGCTTTGGGCGACCAAATCCATAGCGCACGCGATGTTACCAAGGCGAATACCTCGACCCCCGACGCATTTAAAACCGCCGAATTGGGCATGATGGGTTATGTGCAGGGTCCGAATGCCCACTTCTACCGCGTTTCGACCCGCAAGCATACGAGCGAAACCGAATTCGATATTTCCAACCTGAGCGTCCTGCCGCAAGTCGATATTGTTTATGGCTATGCGAATATGAATTCTGTCGCGTTGAATGCATTTATTGCAGCGGGCGCCAAAGGTATTATCCACGCCGGCACCGGCGATGGCAGTCTGGCCGCAAAAGTAAAACCCGACCTGATTGCGGCGCGTAAAAATGGAACGATTATTGTGCGCGCCAGTCGTGTTGGCCAGGGCATTCTGGCCCGCAATGGCGAAGCGAATGATGATGAACTGGACTTCGTGGTATCCGATACCTTGAATCCGCAAAAGGCGCGCATCCTGCTCATGCTGGCCATGACCAAAACCAGTAATACCAAAGAACTGCAGCGCATCTTCTACACGTATTAATCGGCACCCTGGAAAGCCCGCCCTGCGCGGGCTTTTTTGCGCCCGCTTTGCGCCAACTATTGGCGCGATCACGCCACCTTTAAGCCTGGCGATCCAACGCCCGCCCTGCAGCAGCAAGCACCTCCTCCGTCAGCCGCACCAGCCGTGGCGATTGAATGCGCCATGAATGCCAATACAGTTGGACATCCAGGTATTTACCCGGCGCCAGGTCAACCAGCTCCCCGCTTTCCAGCATTGATTTATATTGCTGGCGCGGTAGCATGCCGTATCCCATTCCCAGCCGGATGGAGGCGACAAAAGGATCGCTGGACGGGATATATTGGATGGGATAGGCACCAAGCGGCAAACCGAGTTCGCGTTCAATAAATATCTGCTGCAGCGAATCTTTGCGGTCGAAAAACATGACCGGCGCCTTGCGGGCGGATTCACGATTAAATCCATCCGGGAACCAGCGCGCGGCAAATTCCGGATGTGCCAATAAGCGATAGCGCATATAACCCAAATGCTGGGAGCGACAACCGCGCATCGGCTCCGGTTCACTGGAAACCCCAGCCAGCACCAATCCCTTTTCAAATAGGGAATAAGTATGGTCCTGATCATCCAGGATTATCTCCAACAGGATATTCTCGCGATTGAGGAAAGAACTTAGTTCCGGCAGGAACCAGGTACCCAGGGTGTCATTATTCACCGCAACCGCAATACGCGGCGGCGCCGCATCGGCAATCTTTAATTCCGCCAGAAACTCTTGTTCCATTAATCGGCTACGGCGTAAATACTGCACCAACTGCTGCCCAGCCGAAGTCAGACGGAGTGGACGGCTGCGGATCAGGAGCGGCGTGCCGATTGCCGCCTCCAAGCCGCTGACCCGCTGCGAAACGGCCGACGACGTCAAATGCAGCGCCGCCGCCGCCTGCTCGAAACTGCCGCTATCGATCACCGCCAGCAGCGCCTCGCCCTGCCTTGCGTCTGGAATCATGCCCGGCACTCCTTAAGAAAATTTAATGAAGACTGAAACATATTAATTCAGCTTCATTTCCAACACCAGGCGCCGCAGAATCGGGGCTCTATAAAAAGGAGTGAACAATGCAGGCATACGTCAACGGTTTGGGGCTGGGTGCCAGCCTGATCATGGCAATCGGAGCGCAAAATGCGCATGTATTGCGGATGGGCATTAAACGCCAGCATGTCGCACTGACCGTGGCCGCCTGCATCGTGATCGATGTGGCGCTGATTGGCCTGGGCGTGGCGGGCGCCGGCGCCATGATCCAGGCCTCACCCATCCTGCTGGCGGCGGCGCGCTGGGGTGGCGCCGCCTTCCTGCTGTGGTACGGCTTGCGCAGTTGGCGCTCCATGCTGAGGCCCAAATCCCTGGCCATCGACGCCGCCGCCGCGGCCCCGGATGCGCGCCAGGCCCTGGCCAGCGTGGTCGCCCTCTCCCTGCTGAATCCGCACGTTTATCTCGACACAGTGGTGCTGCTGGGCTCAATCGGCGGCAGCTATCCCGACGGCCAACGGCTGGGCTTCACGGCCGGCGCCATGAGCGCCTCCCTCCTATGGTTCAGCGCGCTGGGTTTTGGCGCCACCCGCCTGGCCG
This sequence comes from Massilia sp. SR12, assembly GCA_046523935.1. GTDB lineage: Bacteria > Pseudomonadota > Gammaproteobacteria > Burkholderiales > Burkholderiaceae_D > Rugamonas. The sequence continues at coordinate 1,848,941 of CP159586.1, forward strand.
GGCTGTTCAGCCGGCCCCTGGCGTGGAAATGCATCGAAGGCCTGACCGGCGCCATCATGCTAGCCCTGGCCGCCAACTTGGTGCTGGGCTAAGCCCGCTTTGCGGGGTAAGATTCCCGCATGCTCATCCTTTACGCAGGCACCATCGTCCTCAGCGCCTTTTTGCTGTTCCAGGTACAGCCGATTATTGGCAAGATGGTGCTGCCCTGGTTCGGCGGATCGGCTTCGGCGTGGACGGTCTGCATGCTGTTCTTCCAGTTCACCCTGCTGCTCGGCTACCTGTACGCCCACCTCAGCAGCCGCCACCTGACGCCGCGCCAGCAAGCCTGGCTGCACGCCGCCCTGCTGCTGGTGGCAGCCTTGACGCTCCCCATCGTCCCTGGCGAAAACTGGAAACCCGGCGCGGGCGGCGATCCGGCCCTGCTCCTGCTGGGCCTGCTGACCGCCACCATCGGCCTGCCCTACTTCCTGCTATCGACCACCGGGCCGCTGGTGCAACACTGGTTCGCCCAAGAACGCCCGGGCAGCGTGCCCTACCGCCTGTTCGCCCTATCCAACTTCGCCTCCCTGCTCGGCCTGCTCAGCTACCCGCTCCTTTTTGAGCCACGCTTCACGGTCCAGGAAATGTCCACCTTCTGGTCGGCCGGCTTCGTCCTGTTCGCCCTGTTCTGCGCCGCGCTGGCATGGAACGGACGCGGCCGCAACGCAGGCGCCGCACGCCCCGCCGCTGCCGCCACAGCAGCAGCCCCCAGCATGCGCGACAGCCTGGCCTGGTGCGCCCTGGCTGCCGTGCCCACCGTCATCCTGATGGCCGCCACCAGCCACCTCACCGCCAACATCGCGCCGATCCCGATGCTATGGGTGCTGCCGCTCGTACTCTACCTGCTGACCTTCATCCTATGCTTTGAAAGCGCACGCTGGTACAAGCGCTGGATATTCCTGCCGCTGATGGCCGTACTCACGCCCCTGCTCATCGCAGGCACCACCTTCCCCAGCCTGCTCCCCGCCGGCATCGCCTGGCCGGTGCTGCTGTTCAGCGTCAGCATTTTCACGTATTGCATGGCCTGCCACGGCGAACTGGCCCGCCTCAAACCACCACCCGACCAGCTCACCGCCTACTACCTGTTGATCGCGATCGGCGGCGCGCTAGGCGGCCTGTTTGCCGGCTTGCTCGCACCGCGCCTCTTCAACGACGACTACGAGCTGACGCTATCCTGCATTGCCGCAGTGTGCGTGGTGGGCGCCGCCTGCTACCACCGCCCCGCCGGGAAGATGCAGCGCGACGCGCGCATCAAAGCCACCGTCTTCTGCACCACCCTGGTCGGCGTGCTGTGGGTCGCCAACGCCATCTGGCCCTCCACCCCAACCGCCAAAGCGCGCAACTTCTACGGCACCGTCAAAGTCAAAGATTCCCAACGCGACGAAGGCAAGGTACGCCAGCTGACGCACGGCGTCATCGTCCATGGCCGCCAATTCCTCGACCCGCAAAAACGGCGCTGGCCCACCACTTACTACGGCAACAGCGGCGGCGCCGGCATCGCCATCGCCGCCAGCCGCACTGGCGACGGCCAGCGCGTCGGTGTGATCGGACTCGGCGCCGGCACCATGGCCGCCTATTGCCGCCCGGGTGACGTGTATCGCTTTTACGAGATCAACCCGCTCGTGATTGAGTTCGCCGAACGCCATTTCAGCTTCCTACGCGACTGCCCCGCCACAAAAGAGTTTGCCCTGGGCGACGCCCGGCTCGTGCTGGATGCCGAAGCGCCCCAGCAATTCGACATGCTGGCGGTGGACGCCTTCTCCGGCGACGCCGTGCCGGTACACCTGCTGACCCGGGAAGCCTTCGCCATCTACCTGCGCCACCTGAAGCCGGACGGCGTACTGGCCATCCACATCTCCAACCGCTACCTCAATCTGGCGCCCGTCGTACAGCGCGCCGCCGACAGTGTGCAGCGTCGCGCCTATCTGGTGGAGAATAAATCCGACGTCGCACGCGGCACCACCGCCGCCACCTGGGTGCTGCTAGGCCCGCGCGAACGCCTCGCGCGCTACGCCGACCTGCAGGAACTGCCGCCCGCGCCCCGCGTACGGCCATGGACCGACGACTACAGCAGCCTGCTCGGCATTATCAAGTAGCCATCCGGTCGGAAGAAATGATTTGCTCGCCCGCCTGGGGGTGCAGCGCCGCCTCCAGCATCGCGCGCGCAATGCTCGACGCAGGATTGATGCGCCAGGCACGCGCCAAGACCGGCCCCAGCACCGTCAGCATCGCCACCAGGACTCGCTCACCAGGCCGGGACTCCTCACGCGCACCACCGATCAGGCCAGGGCGCACAATCACCAGCGAAGGGAAACCAAGCGAGCGCAAACCATGCTCCACCTCGCCCTTCACGCGATTATAGAAAACCCCGGAACCCGCATCAGCCCCCAGCGCGGAATTCAGCACGAAGGCTGGCGTACCGTGCTGGCGCGCCAGGCGCCCCACCGCCAACGGATAGCTGTAATCCACCTTGCGGAAAGCCTCCTGCGAACCCGCCACCTTGATCGTCGTGCCCAGGGTGCAGATCACCGCATCCGCCTGCCACCAAGGCTCCGTATCCGGCAACTGGTCGAAATCCACGACCGGCGCAATCAACTTGGGATGCGGCGGCAAAGGACGGCGCGTTGGCGCCACCACCGAACGCACCGCCGGCGATTCCAGCGCCAGGCGCAGCACCTCGCGCCCAACCAGACCGGTAGCGCCAACAATCAACAGCTTCATAATTTGATATCCATATATGCAGAGGCCAAAAGACCCGCCCACACTTCGCAACCCTTGGCGGAAGGATGGTAGCCATCCACCGCCGTCAGCGACGCATCGTTGCGCGAGTCCAGCACGATCGGCACATGGTACAACCAGGAATGCTGGCGCGCCAAGGCAAGCAGGCCGCGATCGAGCGCCGCAGCCTTCAAGCCCATGACCCAACGCAAGGGATGCGGCAAGGTGGGAAACTCCTGCATCGGCGGCACACCGGAAACCAGCACCACGCGCGGCTGGCACCGCTCGCGCAAACGCTCCAGCAAGGCCAGCATGTCCCGCTGCCAGGCAGCGACCGGGCGAAACGCCACCGCGTCATTCACCCCAAAGGCAACCAGCAGCACATCGACCGGCTGCGCCGGCACCTGCTCCACCAATTGCGCCAGCGCGTCGCGCACCGTGGCGCCATTGCGGCCGCAGGCCCGCCACAGCACCGGCCGGCCCGTCCGCCGCGCCAGCTCGCGCGCAAATTGCGCGGTGATCGCCAGCTCCTGCCGCGCCACCCCCACGCCCGCTACCGGCGACTCGCCAAGCCCGAGCACCTGCAAGGGCGCGCCAGGCGCCGTCCCGGCCAGCCCGCCATGGCGCGCACCGGGCGCCTCCGGCAAACGCGGCGTGCGGGCGCGCGTGCGTCGTCCCTGCAGCACTAGGAGTGGTAACAAAGGCAAAGCTAACAATTCGGGAAGAATGCTCATCACGCCACAGTAGTTAAACTAGTTGATGTCGAAAAATTTTACACAACACCCATGCTGAGCGCTGCATTGCTTACGCACCCCCATATAAATCATACACTTATGAAGCATGGCGCGGAAATTGCTTATAGTAATGTATAATTTCTTAAAGATAATTTAAATTGCAAATAATGAAAGCCATTACCGCTCTCCTCCTGGTCGCCGCCCCAGTTTTCGCAAGTGCCGGCCCATACACCTTTTACGCCGGCAAGAACGTCGAACTGAATCAGGAAACCAAGGTTACCGGTAATGTCGCCGCCGGCGGTAACCTGGACATGAAATACAAGTCCCAAGTCCAGGGCAATGTCACCACCACGGGCAAAATCACCCTCGAACAAGGCAGCAAGGTATCCGGCAATATTGCCACCACCGGCACGGTGCACGCAAAATACGAATCGACCGTGACCGGCAAGGTGGAGACCAGCACCCGCGAAAACGTGGCGGTCACCCTGGAACAAGCCGCCAAGGTCAGCAACGTCGTGCACAACTCCGGCACCATCGTGGATAAAAAGTGGGGTGCCAACCTCGCAAAGGACACCATTGCCCCGGTCAACGCCCCCGTACTGGATGTGCTGCCTGGTGCCACGCCATTTGCCGTGGGTAGCAATGTCTTCAACCTGGGCGACCGCACTACCGGCGCACTGGGTCAAGGCAAATACGGCAAGGTCAACCTTGGCTACGATTCCACCCTGACGCTGGGCGCCGGCTCCTACTACTTTGACTCGCTGGACATCGGCGGCTTTGGCAAGCTGATCTTCGACCTGAGCGGCGGCGCCATCAATCTGTACGTGCTGAACAATATCAATATCGGCCAGGACTTCGAGTTTGACGTTCTCAACGGCAGCGCCGCCAATATTTACACCGAAACCAAGGGCAATTACGAACTCGGCATTAACGGCGAATGGTACGGCACCCTGTTCGGTTCGGGCGAAAAGAGCAACCTGCACTTCGGTCAGAACGCCACCATGGGCGGCAGCTTCCTGGCGCGCCAGAACATCCAGTTGGACATCTACAGCACCGTAGTCGGCCTGCCAAGTGGCGCCGACCAAAGCCAAAGCGGCAAGATCCCCCTGCCAGGCAGCCTGCCACTGCTGGGCCTCGGCCTGTTAGCACTGGCCACCCTGCGCCGCCGCAAGTAATAAACAGCACCGGCAGCACCGGCGCCAAAACCGGTGCCAGGTCTGTCATTCGGACACTCGAACTGAAAGTTTGATCTGGCTCAATACCGAAAAACCATAGTTTTTCGGTATTGAGAAATATCAAAGAAATGGTTCAGGTGTCCGAATGACAGACCTGGCACCGGTTTTTTTTATTTGAAATTGGCCTGCCCTACAGGAATCGAACCTGTGACCCTCGGCTTAGAAGGCCGATGCTCTATCCAACTGAGCTAAGGGCAGAGACGCGGGTCCAGTGTGTTTTTTCTGGACCGCTAAAAGAAAAGCGGGTTGTCCTAAGACAACCCGCTCGAGATGTTCCTGGTCGGAGTACAAGGATTCGAACCTTGGACCCCCTGCTCCCAAAGCAGGTGCGCTACCGGGCTGCGCTACACTCCGATAAACGAATAATACCCCGGCGAGGGCCTATTCGTCAATGTCGCACGGGCAACTTTTATGCCGCCAGCGCAGTTTCTACTTTGTCGGCGATGCGGCGCGCCATACTTTGCGCTTTGTCCGCGTCGCGCGCTTCCACCATGACGCGGATCAGGGGCTCGGTGCCGGAGGCGCGAATCAGTACGCGGCCGGTGTCACCCAACTCGGCTTCCACCTTGTCTTTTTCCGCGACCATGGCGGCGTTTTTCTGCCAGTCGAAACCGGCCGGGACGCGCACGTTGATCAGGGTTTGCGGGAACAAGGTCACTTCGCCAGCGATCTGGGCCAGGGTCTTGCCGCTGCGCTTGAGCGCGGACAGCACTTGCAGCGCGGAGATGATGCCGTCGCCGGTGCTGTGCTTGTCCAGCGCGAGCAGGTGGCCGCTGCCCTCGCCGCCCAGGATCCAGCCTTTTTCCTGCATCACTTCCAGCACGTAGCGGTCGCCGACCTTGGCGCGGGCGAAGCCGATGCCTTTTTGCTTGAGGGCGACTTCCACCGCCATATTGGTCATCAGGGTGCCGACGGCGCCGGCCACGCCGCCGTTGGCCAGGCGGTCCATCACCATCACATAAAGCAGCTCGTCGCCGTTGTACAGGCGGCCGGCGGCGTCGCACATGATCAGGCGGTCGGCGTCGCCGTCCAGGGCGATGCCGAGGTCGGCTTTGTGCTCGAGCACGGCGGCGGCCATGGCTTTCGGTGCGGTGGCGCCGTGGCCTTCGTTGATATTGAGGCCGGTCGGCTTATTGCCGATCGCGATCACTTCCGCGCCCAGTTCGTGGAACACGTGCGGGGCGATGTTGTAGGCGGCGCCGTGGGCGCAATCAACCACGATTTTCAGGCCGCGCAGGTCCAGCTCGTTGGGGAAGGTGCTCTTGCAGAATTCGATGTAGCGGCCCTGCGCATCTTCCAGGCGCTTGGCGCGGCCCAGCTTGTCGGGTGCGACGCAATCCATCGGCTGCTCGATCTGGGCTTCGATGTCGAGTTCCACCGCGTCGGGCAGCTTGGTGCCCTGGTCGGAGAAGAATTTGATGCCGTTGTCCTGGAACGGATTGTGCGATGCCGAGATCACCACGCCGGCCTGCAAGCGCAGGGCGCGGGTCAGGTAGGCGATGGCCGGGGTCGGCATTGGGCCGGCCAGCATCACGTCCACGCCGGCGGCGGCAAAGCCGGCTTCCAGCGCGGCTTCCAGCATATAGCCGGAGATGCGGGTGTCCTTGCCGATCAGGACGGTGGGACGGGCGGTGCCCGTCGTGGCCGCTTTGGCCAGCACTTTGCCTGCGGCGTAGCCGAGGCGCATGACGAAGTCGGGGGTGATGGGCGCCTGGCCAACCAGTCCACGAATACCATCCGTACCGAAATATTTGCGTGCCATATTCTGTTCTCTTTCTCGTTTTCTTAATGAGCCGCCTGCCACACCTTGAGTGCGTCCACGGTCTCCGCCACGTCGTGCACCCGGACAATCTGGGCGCCATGCGCGGCTGCTGCCAATGCGCCGCCGATACTGCCGGCCAGGCGCTGCTCTACGGGTTTGCCGGTGACGGCGCCAATCATCGATTTGCGCGACAGGCCGGCCAGTAGCGGCACGCCGAGTTCGGCCACCATCTGCTTGCCCGCCTTCAGCAGCGCGTAGTTGTGTTCGACCGTTTTGCCGAAGCCGAAACCAGGGTCGATCCACAGGCGCTCTTTGTCGATGCCTGCCGCCGTCAGCACGGCGATGCGCTCTGCCAGGAATGCCGTGACTTCACGCACCACGTCATTGTACTCTGGCTGGGCCTGCATTGTTGTTGGATTGTTAAGCATGTGCATTACGCACAACGCGCAATCGCTGTCTTTCACGGCTTCGATGGCGCCGGGGGCGCGAAAACCGTTGATGTCGTTGATCATGTCGACGCCGGCCAGCACGGCTTCGCGCATGACTTCGGGTTTGTAGGTGTCGACGCTGATGGCTTTGCCGCAGTCGCGCAGGGCGAAGATGACGGGCATTACCCGGCGCAGTTCTTCGTCCAGGCTCACTGACGGGGCGCCGGGGCGGCTGCTTTCTCCACCGATGTCGAGGATGTCGGCGCCGTCGCGCAGCATCTGCTCGGCGTGGGTCATGGCGTAATCAAGCGTGGCGAACTGGCCGCCGTCGCTGAAGGAGTCGGGGGTGGCGTTGAGGATGCCCATCACCAAGGTTCTGTTGGTGGGGAAGTTGAAGCGGCCGAATTTGTGCATGGTGTTTGGTCTTTGAACCCTGAAACCGGGAAACCAGGGTACGACCCGCAGGGTCGGACCCTGCTGCGCGGCTGGCACGGCGGGGTCCGACCCTGCGGGTCGTACCCCGGTTTTCCGGTTTTCCGGTTTCGGAAATAAAAAAGGTGAGGACTAATCCTCACCTTTTATCCGTTCTGGTCAATCAGGCTGGTGCGGTGGCGTTCGGGTTCGGGTTGGAACCTGGGCCGTCACTACCCGGCTGTTTGCGGATGGTGGTGCCGGCCTTCGGTGGGCGCGGCTCCTGCCCTGCCATGATGTCGTTCACCTGGTCGGCGTCGATGGTTTCCCATTCCAGCAGGGCTTTGGTCATCACTTCGACCTTTTCGCGGTTCTCTTCCAGCAGCTTGCGCGCCAGGGCGTATTGCGAGTCCAGGATGGTGCGGATTTCCGCATCCACCTTTTGCTGGGTCGCTTCCGAGATGGTCTTGTTGGCGCCGCCCAGCCAGCCGTCGTTCTGGCTGTCTTCGTACACCATCACGCCCATTGCATCGGACATGCCGTACTTGGTGACCATGGCGCGCGCCAGTTTGGTGGCACGGGCGAAGTCGTTGGAGGCGCCGGTCGACATCTGGCCGACGAAGATCTCTTCCGCGATACGGCCGCCGAACAGGATGGAAATCTCTTCCAGCATCTTGTCCTTGTAGCCCGAAATATTATCGTGCTCTGGCAGCTGCCAGGTCAGGCCGAGGGCCCAGCCGCGCGGCATGATGGTCACTTTGTGGACCGGGTCAGCCTTCGGCAGCAGCTTGGCCACCACGGCGTGGCCGGACTCGTGGTAGGCGGTATTGCGGCGCTCTTCTTCGCGGATCACCATGGACTTGCGTTCCGGGCCCATGAAGATCTTGTCCTTCGCATCTTCGAAGTCGATCATGTCGACCAGGCGCTTGTTGCGGCGCGCGGCAAACAGGGCTGCTTCGTTGACCAGGTTGGCCAGGTCGGCGCCCGAGAAACCAGGGGTACCACGGGCCAGGATGTCGGCTTTGACGTCGGTGCTGATTGGCACCTTGCGCATGTGCACGTTCAGGATCTGTTCGCGGCCACGGATATCCGGCAGGCCAACAGAAACCTGGCGGTCGAAACGGCCTGGACGCAGCAGCGCCTTATCCAGCACGTCGGCACGGTTGGTCGCGGCAATCACGATCACGCCGGACGATGCTTCAAAGCCGTCCATCTCCACCAGCAACTGGTTCAGGGTCTGTTCGCGCTCGTCGTTACCGCCACCCATGCCGGCGCCACGATGACGACCGACAGCGTCGATCTCGTCGATGAAGATGATGCAAGGCGAATGCTTCTTGGCGTTCTCGAACATGTCGCGCACGCGGGATGCACCCACGCCGACGAACATTTCAACGAAGTCCGAACCGGAAATCGAGAAGAACGGCACCTTGGCTTCACCTGCAATGGCACGCGCCAGCAGGGTTTTACCAGTACCTGGAGGACCAACCATCAGCACGCCGCGTGGAATGCGGCCGCCCAGTTTCTGGAATTTGGTCGGGTCTTTCAGGAAGTCGACGATCTCGGTCACTTCCTCTTTGGCTTCGTCGCAACCCGCCACGTCGGCGAAGGTTACGGTGTTATTGGTGTCGTCCAGCATGCGCGCCTTCGATTTACCGAAGGAGAAGGCGCCGCCCTTGCCACCGCCCTGCATCTGGCGCATGAAGAAGATCCATACTCCGATCAGCAGCAGCATCGGGAACCAGGAGACGAACACTTGTTGCAGGATGCCCGGCTCTTCCGGCGGCTTCACGTCGAAGCGCACGCCGTTTTCGCGCAGGTCGCCAATCAGGCCGCGATCCAGATAGGTGGACGTGGTGCGGACTTTGGTTTCATCAATCTTGGTGGCAGTAATGGTGCTGCCTTCAATCACCACATCCTTGATGCGTTTGGCTTTGATCTCGTCCAGCAGGTCCGAGTACTGGATGCCCTTTACGCCGCCGGCCATGCTGTGGCTGTCGAATTGCTTAAACAGCATAAATAACAGCAAGGCCACGACGACCCAGATAGCCGATTTAGAAAACATGTTATTCACGAAAACTCCTTGGATGCGGGCGCACCAGTTACCTGTAGCAGAAATCCGATTTTACTCGTTTAACACGGGCCGTGCTACAAACCAGCCCAATGGTGCATACTCCTGCGCCGGATATGTGGGTTTTTCCAGCTAAATCAAGAGTAAAAATGCCATTTATTCCACTGGATTCTTCAATCCACGGCCGAGTAAGAAGATTTCAGAGGATTTATCCCGGCTGGCCTTCGGTTTCTTCTGCACCACGACCTTGAATTCGCGGCGGAATTTCTCGACGATCTGGCTGAATCCCATGTCTTTAAAACATTTCACCAGCAGCGAGCCGCTTGGCTTCATATGCTGCTGGCTGAATTCGATGGCGATATCGATCAGGTCTTCCATGCGGGCGGCGTCGGCCACCGCAATACCGGACAGGTTGGGCGCCATGTCGGACAAAACAAGGTCCGCCTTGCGGCCGTGTAGTACTTCCGCTAGCTGGTCGAGGACTTCGTTCTCGCGGAAATCACCCTGGATAAAGTGCATGTCGGCGATCGGCGCCATCGGCAGGATGTCCAGACCGATAATGGTGCCGTTGATGCCACCATCCTCCTTGCCCGCCAGCTTGCGGCGCACGTACTGGCCCCAGGAACCGGGGGTGCAGCCCAGGTCGACAATCACCTGGCCGGGTTTAACCAGCTTTTCGTCCTCGTCGATCTCTTTCAGCTTGTAGGCGGCGCGGGCACGGAAGCCATCCTTCTGGGCGGCTTTCACATACGGGTCGTTAATATGGTCGTGCAACCAGTTTTTGTTTAATTTGTTCTTAGCCATTAGCGTAGAATACTGCCTTTAAGAGAAACCTATCCAAAAATAACTATGCTGAACCTTACTCCTGCCGAGCGCAGCGTCCTGCGCGCCGAAGCCCATGGCTTGAAACCAATCGTCATGGTCGGCGAATCCGGCCTGACCCCTTCCGTCATGAAGGAGATCGAGCTGGGCCTGGATTCCCACGGCCTGATCAAGGTGCGCGTATTCGGCGATGACCGCGAAGCCCGCATCGAAATGTACGAAACCATTTGCGAAAAGACCGGCGCGGCCGGCGTTCAACACATCGGCAAGCTGCTGGTGCTGTACCGCCCGAAAGTCGAAGCCGAGAAAGCCGGTTCCGGCAAGGCCGGCAAGGGCATGCGCATGGTGACCATCGTTAAGCCAAGCGCTTCCGGTACCAAGAAGCCTTCGGTAAGCAAGGTTCTGCTGAAGGGGAACGAGCGCGTTACCGCCGGCGGCACCATCAAGCGCGTCAAGAAGAAAGTCGGCACCAAGAAGTCTGTTGGCTGATATTTGATCCGGAAGAACCGGGGAAACCAGAAAACCAGGGTACGACCCTCAGGGTCGGACCCTGGTTTTCTGGTTTCCCCGGTTTTTTTACGCCTGCTTCCAGACCAACCAGCCTGCCAGCAGGCTTTGCAGCAGGTAGATGCTGCTAGAAAGACCGTGCAGCTTGCCAAAGCTGCCGTCATTGGCAGCTTTGGCTGCCGCCATCAGCGGTTGCAGGCCAAAATGGCTCAGCACGGTACACATCACCATCGCCACCACGATCAGCAGCACCGAACGACGGCGCTTAGGCGTCCAGTCGCCGGTGCCGAAGAACAGCAGCACGCCCATGGCGGCGCCGCAGCCCAGCGACAGCATGGCCATCGAGTGGAACATGCTGCCGGCGATCTGGCCGGCCAACACCCGGTCGAGCGTGGCGAACAGCGTCGGCGCCACCAGGTAGCCGACGGCCCACAGGCTACCGGCCCACAGCGCGGCGACCAGCAGGCGTACCTTATCCAATACCATTAAACGTAGCGGACTTCGAGGATTTCGTATTCGCGCGGGCCGGACGGGGCCTGCACTTCGACCACGTCGCCGGCGTATTTGCCGATCAGGGCGCGGGCGATTGGCGAGGTGACGGACACCTTGGCCATTTTCAGGTCAGCTTCGTCGGTGCCGACGATCTGGTAGCTGACTTTGGAGCCCGATTCCAGGTCTTCCAGGTCCACGGTGGAGGCGAACACCACGCGGCCTTCCGCGTCCAGGGTGGTCGGGTCCACGATCTGGGCCGAGCTCAGTTTGCCTTCCAGTTCCGCGATACGGCCTTCAACGAAAGCCTGGCGCTCCTTGGCGGCGTCATATTCTGCATTCTCGGACAAGTCGCCGTGCGAGCGCGCTTCGGCGATGGCATCGATGACAATGCGGCGTTCCTTGGTTTTGAGCTGGTGCAGCTCTTCTTTCAGGAGTTCGGCGCCGAATTTAGTCAGTGGAACGGTATTCATGTCTGTCTCTTGTTAAATTGCTAAAAAGCACAGAGCCCGCGCCATGCTTCGGCGCGGGCTCTGTGGTTATATGCCCAGCGTACTACTTACTAAGGCTTAGTTTAAAGACTTATGCAGGCCTTGTAAATCGTACACATGCAATTCGTCGAGATGACGGATACCGGCGACTGCCGCTTCCGCACCGGCGATGGTGGTGTAGGTGGTCACGCGGGCCGCCAGCGAAGAGGTACGGATGTTGCGCGAGTCGGTGATCGCGGTACGCTTTTCTTCCACGGTGTTGATCACCAGGACGATTTCGTGGTTCTTGATCATGTCGACCACGTGCGGACGGCCTTCGGACATCTTGTTCACCGGGGTGACAGGAATGCCGGCAGCGGAGATCACGGCGGCGGTGCCCTTGGTGGCGCACAGGGTGAAGCCGGCGTCGACCAGGTCTTTCGCCACTTTCACGGCGCGCGGTTTGTCCGACGCTTTCACCGACAGGAAGACCTTGCCCGACTTCGGCAGCTTGACGCCGGCGCCCAGCTGCGACTTGACGAAGGCTTCCGCGAAGGTGACGCCAACGCCCATCACTTCACCGGTCGATTTCATTTCCGGGCCGAGGATGGTGTCCACGCCAGGGAATTTCACGAACGGGAACACGGCTTCCTTGACGCTGAAGTATGGCGGCACGACTTCCTTGGTAATGCCCTGGTCTGCCAGCTTCTGGCCGACCATGCAGCGCGCAGCGATCTTGGCCAGTTGCAGGCCGGTCGCTTTGGACACGTAAGGCACGGTACGCGAGGCGCGCGGGTTCACTTCCAGCACGAAGACGACATCTTTGCCGTCTTGCTTCTGGATCGCGAACTGCACGTTCATCAGGCCGACCACGTTCAGGCCCTTGGCCATCAGCGAAGTCTGGCGCTTCAGTTCATCAATGGTTTCCTGCGACAGCGAGTAAGGCGGCAGCGAGCAGGCGGAGTCGCCCGAGTGCACGCCAGCTTGCTCGATGTGCTCCATGACGCCGCCGATGAAGGTGGTGTCGCCGTCGGAGATGCAGTCCACGTCGCACTCAATGGCGTCGTTCAGGAAGCGGTCCAGCAGCACTGGGGAGTCGTGCGACACCTTGACTGCTTCGCGCATGTAGCGCTCCAGGTCGCGCTGCTCGTGCACGATTTCCATCGCACGGCCGCCCAGCACGTAGGAAGGACGCACCACCAGCGGGTAGCCAATCTCTTGTGCCAGCGCCAGCGCTTCTTCTTCGGTGCGCGCGGTGCGGTTCGGCGGCTGGCGCAGGCCCAGGTCCTGCAGCAGCTTCTGGAAGCGCTCGCGGTCTTCCGCAGCGTCGATCATGTCCGGCGAGGTGCCGATGATCGGCACGCCGTTGGCTTCCAGGTCCAGCGCCAGCTTCAATGGAGTCTGGCCGCCGTACTGCACGATCACGCCCACTGGTTTTTCCAGGTCGACGATTTCCAGCACGTCTTCCAAGGTCAGCGACTCGAAGTACAGGCGATCGGAGGTGTCGTAGTCGGTCGAGACGGTTTCCGGGTTGCAGTTGACCATGATGGTCTCGTAGCCGTCTTCGCGCATGGCCAGCGCGGCGTGCACGCAGCAGTAGTCGAATTCAATACCCTGGCCGATACGGTTCGGGCCACCGCCCAGCACCATGATCTTTTTCTTGTCGGTCGGCTTGGACTCGCACTCTTCATCGTAGGTCGAGTACATATACGCGGTGTCGGTCGAGAACTCGGCGGCACAGGTGTCGACGCGCTTGTACACCGGACGGATGCCCAGTTCGCGGCGCTTGTTGCGCACGGCGGTGTCGCCGCATTGCAGCAGGTAGCCCAGGCGACGGTCCGAGAAGCCTTTTTGCTTCAGCTTGTACAGGGTGTTCTTGTCCAGGTTTTCCAGCTTCTGCGTGTCGAGCCACAGTTCCAGGTCGATGATTTCCTTGATCTGCACCAGGAACCACATATCGATCTTGGTCAGCTGGTACACCTCTTCCAGGGTGAAGCCCTGGGCGAAAGCGTCGCCCACGTACCAGATGCGGTCCGGACCTGGCTCGCCCAGTTCCTCTTCCAGCTTCTCGCGGTCGGTGGTTTTCTGGTTCATGCCGTCCACGCCCACTTCCAGGCCGCGCAGGGCTTTCTGGAACGATTCCTGGAAGGTGCGGCCCATCGCCATCACCTCGCCCACGGATTTCATCTGGGTGGTCAGGTGGTGGTCGGCGGTCGGGAATTTCTCGAAGGTGAAACGCGGCACCTTGGTCACGACGTAGTCGATCGAAGGCTCGAACGAAGCCGGGGTCGCGCCGCCGGTGATTTCGTTACGCAGTTCGTCCAGGGTGAAGCCCACTGCCAGTTTCGCGGCCACTTTGGCGATCGGGAAGCCGGTGGCTTTCGATGCCAGTGCCGAGGAACGGGACACGCGCGGGTTCATCTCGATGACGATCATGCGGCCGTCTTTCGGGTTGATCGAGAACTGCACGTTGGAGCCACCGGTGTCGACACCAATTTCACGCAGCACTGCCAGCGAGGCATTGCGCATGATCTGGTATTCCTTGTCGGTCAGGGTCTGTGCCGGCGCCACGGTGATCGAGTCGCCGGTGTGCACGCCCATCGGATCCAGGTTTTCGATCGAGCACACGATGATGCAGTTGTCCGCCTTGTCGCGCACCACTTCCATCTCGTACTCTTTCCAGCCCAGCAGCGATTCTTCGATCAGCAGCTCATTGGTTGGCGAGGCTTCCAGGCCGCGTTTGCAGATCGCTTCGAATTCTTCTTCGTTGTAAGCGATACCGCCGCCGCTGCCGCCCATGGTGAAGGACGGACGGATGATGGTTGGGAAACCGACTTCGCGCTGCACGGCCCACGATTCTTCCATCGAGTGCGCCACGCCGGAACGCGCCGAACCCAGGCCGATCTTGGTCATCGCGTCCTTGAACTTGGAGCGGTCTTCGGCCTTGTCGATGGCTTCCGGCGTCGCGCCGATCAGCTCCACCTTGTACTTATCCAGCACGCCGTGACGGTGCAGGTCCAGCGCGCAGTTCAGCGCGGTCTGGCCGCCCATGGTCGGCAGGATCGCGTCCGGCTTTTCCTTGGCGATGATGCGTTCCACAACTTGCCAGGTGATCGGCTCGATGTAAGTCACGTCGGCCATTTCCGGGTCGGTCATGATGGTCGCCGGATTGGAGTTCACCAGGATGACCTTGTAACCCTCTTCACGCAGTGCCTTACAGGCTTGCGCGCCGGAGTAATCGAATTCGCAGGCCTGGCCGATGATGATCGGGCCGGCGCCAATAATCAGGATGCTTTTAATGTCAGAACGTTTTGGCATTTATTTCTTCTCCGCGGCTTCCATCATGCTGATGAAGCGGTCAAACAGGTAGGCGACGTCGGTCGGGCCAGGCGATGCTTCAGGGTGGCCCTGGAAGCAGAATGCCGGCACGTCGGTGCGGGCAAAGCCCTGCAGCGAGTTATCGAACAGCGACACGTGGGTCACGCGGCAGTTGGCTGGCAGCGTGTCCGCGTCCACGGCGAAACCGTGGTTCTGCGAGGTGATCATCACCTTCTTGCTGTCCAGGTCCTGCACCGGGTGGTTGGCGCCGTGGTGGCCGAATTTCATCTTCAGGGTCTTGGCGCCGGAAGCCAGTGCCAGGATCTGGTGGCCCAGGCAAATGCCGAACACCGGGATTTTCTTTTCCATGAAGACGCGGGTCGCGGCAATCGCGTAATCGCACGGCTCAGGGTCGCCAGGACCGTTGGACAGGAACACGCCATCCGGGTTCAGGGCCAGCACGTCCGCAGCGGGCGTTTGCGCCGGCACCACGGTCACTTTGCAGCCGCGCGAAGCCAGCATGCGCAGGATGTTGCGTTTCACGCCGAAGTCGTAGGCGACCACGTGGAATTTAGGATCAGCTACCTTGCCATAGCCTGTGCCCAGTTCCCACTCGGTTTCGGTCCACTCGAAGGTGGTCGCGGTGGTGACCACTTTCGCCAGGTCCATGCCGGTCAGGCCCGGGAAGCTGCGCGCCAGTTCCAGCGCCTGTGCCACGGATGGCTCATTGCCCTGGGTGCCGGTCAGGATCGCGCCGGCTTGGGCGCCCTTCTCGCGCAGGATGCGGGTCAGCTTGCGGGTGTCGATACCGGCGATGGCGACGATGTTCTCGGCCTTCAGGTAGTCGGACAGCGATTGGTGGGAGCGGAAATTCGAGGCGACCAGCGGGAGGTCACGGATGATCAGGCCAGCGGCATGAACTTTGGAAGCTTCGACGTCTTCGGTATTGATACCGTAGTTGCCGATATGCGGGTAAGTCAGGGTGACGATCTGGCGGGAGTAGCTAGGATCGGTCAGGATTTCCTGATAACCCGTCATGGAGGTATTGAAAACGACTTCGCCCGTCGTGTGACCGGCAGCGCCAATAGAAATACCTTTAAAGATTGTTCCGTCGGCTAGTGCCAGGATGGCTGGAACGGCAGGGCCAGAAAAAAATGGCGGCAAGGGCAACTCCTGATTAAGTTACCGTAGCGACGCCACTCAGACAACCCACGGGCGAACGGGCGCAATGCCGGGCTCGAAGGTCAGATGATGATGGATGTGTGAGGTAGGCGCTACGGTCGAATGGTAATTGGCTAAACCTTTGAATTATAACCTAAACTTCCCTCGGCGACAAGGCCGCCTTAATCTCGTTTAAGGTCGCGCAACGCTTCCGCCAGGCGCGGCACGAGGGCGGCATGGCGCTTGTGCAGGAACAGGTAAAGCGGCACTTCCTCCAGCGGCGGCTGCAGCAAATGCAGGTCGCGGTCGGTCGCCATGAGCGCCCTCGCCTCTTTGTTCTTCCGGTCCATGATGGCCACGTCGCAGCCGCCGTGGCGCAGCATGCGTAGCAGCGAGGCATCGTCGTCCAGGCGCTGGCGCGGCAGCGCGCGCGTACGCTCCTCCATCAGGGTGTAGCCGCGCCGCACGCACAGGGTATGGTCGCGCAGCGCCGCCCAGCCACCGGAAACGTCGAGCTGCTTATAGGTATAGGCGCTGGGCGCGTACAGGAACACCGGCTCGGACACCGGCAGCAGGTCGGGGAAGTCGCGCGCCGCCAGCATGGTGCGGCCAATGGCGCCATCGATCTCGCCACGATTGGCCATGACCATGCCGCGCTGCGGCGGCAAGGCGCGCATGGCGACGCCGATGCCGGCGCGCCGGGCGGCGGCGCGAATGACTTGCCAGGCCTCGTCGTGGGCTGGCGTGTTGGGAATCAGGTAAAGCTGCAGGTCCCGCCCTTGCACAGGCAGCGCCAGCAGCGCGCAGAGCAAGGGCAGCAGGCGCTGCATGGCTAATCGGCCTCGCCCGACAGTTTCTGCAGCGTGCCTTCGGCGCGCATTTGCTTCAATGCCGCCGCCAGCTTGGGCACCAGGGCGGCGTGGCGCTTGTGCAGGTAAATATAAAGGGGCATTTCCTCCAGCGGCGGGCGCAGTTGCGCCAGGCCGGGATCGGCCGCCATGGCGGCCTTGGCGGCAGGCTCGTTGCGGTCCATGATGGCGACCTCGCAACCGCCCTCCTTCAGCATACGCAGCATGGACGCCTCGTCCGCCAGCTGCTGGCGCGCCATATTGCGCGTGCGGGCGGTGGTTAGCTGAAGGCCGCGCCGGATGCACAGCGAATAAGAGCGCAGCGCGTTCCAGCCGCCGCGCACATCGGGCCGCATATAGGAATAGGCGGAGGGAGCGTAATGGTAGACCGGCTCGGGCACGCGCAGTAGGTCGCTGAATTTCTGCTCGACGCCGGTGGAGCGGCCCACCGCGCCGTCGATCTGGCCCAGGTTGGCCTCCACCACGCCGCGTTCGGCCGACATGGGGCGCGCCACCACGGTGACATTGATGCGCTTCGCCGCCACTTCCAGCACCGGCCAGACCCGATCATTAATCGAATGCTGGGCGATGATCGACAGTTGCAACTCCTCGGCACGCAACGGCGCCACTTGGAAAGCTAGGCAAATTAGCAAGGTGACCGGCAGTCTCATTACTCCCCCTTGCTCGTATTCTATGAATACCTTGCCTCAACTGCAAGAATTAAGACAAAGCAGCAATACCCGCCTTGGCAATTTGTGCATCTTCGTTGGATTTAACGCCGGAAACGCCCACCGCGCCGACGGTATGGCCGTCCACCACGATGTTGACGCCGCCTTCCAGCGGCGCATCCACCATTGGCACGCCGATAAAGGAGACGCGGCCGCCATTGATCATGTCCTCATACACTTTGGACTCGCGCCGGCCCAGGGCCGACACGCGCGCCTTGGCCGGCGCGATATGCGACGACAGCGGCGCCGCGCCATCCAGGCGCTGCAACCACAGCAGGTGGCCGCCGTCATCGACAATGGCGATGCAGACCGCCCAGTTGTTCTTGAGCGCCTCCGCCTCGGCGGCAGCGGCGATTTTTTTCACGTCCTCCAGGGACAGGACTGGTTTGCTCAGCATGCTTTGTCTTCCTCGATGTAGTTATGGCGCCGGCATTTCGCGGCGCGCCTTGAGCTTTTGCTTTAGCTGCGCCATGACGGCATTGGTGGCCCGCTCGCCCGCCAGCATGGCGCCGCTGCGGTTATTGAAATCGTTGGATGCCATTTTGCCCAGCGGTGGCTGGATCACGATGTCCGCATCGCGCAACTCTAGCTGGTTGATGCGCTGGCCCATGATAGAGAAGGTTTGCATGATAACCTCCAGCGAAGAATTGGTCGCCTGCGCCTCCGCCTGGGTCGAAATATTCACCGCGATGATGAATTCCGCCCCCATTTCGCGCGCAAAGCGCACCGGCACCGGCGCCACCAGGCCGCCGTCGACGTAGGTATGGTCGCCGATCTTCACCGGCTGGAACACCCCTGGCACTGCCGAGCTGGCGCGCACCGCCATGCCGGTATTGCCGCGCTGGAACAGGATGGGCTGGCCGGTTTTCAAATCCGACGCCACGGCGCCGAACGGGATTTTCAGCTTTTCGATGGTACGGTGGTTCACCGCCTTATTGACGAAGGCCTGCAGCGCCTCGCCCTTCAGTACCCCGGACGACTTGCCAAACAGGGGCAGTGCCCAGTCCGAAATCGCCGATTCATCCAGGTCGGTCGCCATTTTCTGCAAGGACTTGGCATCATTGCCCGCCGAATACAGCGCCCCGACCACCGAACCCGCACTGGTACCCACCACCAGGTCCGGCACGATGCCCTGCGCCTCCAGCGCCTTGATCACCCCGATATGGGCAAAGCCACGCGCCGCCCCGCCGCCCAGCGCCAGGCCGATCTTCACCTTGCGCAGTGGCAGGGCAGCCGGCGGATGCACAGGCTGCGGCTGGACCGGCACAGAATGCGGATCAACCGACACCAGCGGCACATCAGTCGCTTTGACTGGAGGTGGCAAGTCGGTGGTAACGGTGGTGGAGGTAGTCTGGCACCCGGCCAGCGCCGCGGCAGCCAGGATGGCAAGGGCGAAACGTTTCAGCTGCATGTATTGGATTATTTGCTCATTTTTTAAGGCGAGCAGATTGTACCT
Organism: Massilia sp. SR12; assembly: GCA_046523935.1. Taxonomy (GTDB): domain Bacteria; phylum Pseudomonadota; class Gammaproteobacteria; order Burkholderiales; family Burkholderiaceae_D; genus Rugamonas. Next base: position 1,868,135 of record CP159586.1, read on the forward strand.
AAAAAATGGGGACGTACCCTATTTTCCCCGTCGGGGGAAAATAGGGTACGTCCCCATTTTTTAGGATTTAGCTTTTGGGGAGGCTGACGGTGAAGGTGCTGCCCTGCCCTGCTTCGGAGGCGATGTGCAGCTTGCCGCTGTGGCGCAGCAGCACGTGCTTGACGATCGCTAACCCAAGGCCGGTGCCCTGCGTTTCGCGCGAGCGGCTCTTGTCAACGCGGTAGAAGCGTTCGGTCAGACGCGAAATATGCTCGGGGTTGATGCCGATGCCGGTGTCCTGCACCTGGAATTGCACGCCGCTCGGGGTGTCTTCCCAGCGCAGGCGGATCGCGCCGCCGGCCGGGGTGTAGCGCACGGCATTTGAGGCCAGGTTGCCGAAGGCGCTGTGCAGCTCGTCCATATTGCCCATCACATCGCCGCCTTGCAGGTCGAGCGAAATCTCGTGCTTGCCGCCGGACAGGGCGCGCGCTTCGTGCAGCACTTGCTCCAGCAAGGCGCCAATGTTTACGTGCTCCGGCCGCATCGGGTGGTCCACCGATTCCAGGCGCGACAGGGTCAGCATGTCCTCGATCAGGTGCTGCATGCGCGTGCTTTGTTCCATCATCAGCTTGATGTGCGCGGCGCGGGTTTCGGCGTCCAGCTCCATCGAAGCGGCGATTTCCAGGAAGCCGGCAATCACCGTCAGCGGTGTGCGCAGCTCGTGCGAGGCGTTGGCGATGAAGTCGCGCCGCATCATCTCGGCGCGCTGGGTTTCGGTGATGTCGTGCGTGACCAGGATCTGGCGCCGGTTTTCAAACGGAATGATATGCGCCACCAGCTTGCGGCCGCGGAAATTCAGCGTCAGCGGCTGGTCGTAACGGCCCAGGATCAGGTAGTCCATGAAGTCGGGGCTGCGCACCAGGTTGGTCACGCGCATGCCCTTGTCGCGGCTTTGCTGCAGGCCCAGGTGCTCTTCGGCCGCCGGGTTGCACCATTCGAGGAACAGCACGTCGTCCATGATTACCACGCCGTCCGGCAGCAGGTGCATGGCCTGGCGGAAGCGGGCCAGCCATTCGGTCAGCTCGGCCTGGTTTTTCTCGTCGTCGCGGCGCATGCGGTACAGGCGGGCGAAAATCTCGGTCCATTCGCCCCAACCGTCCGGCAGGCGGCCCGACTCGGGCTTTTCCAGCCATTCGCTTAGCTGGTACAGGTATTTAAGCTGGATGAAGACCGCCGCCAGCACGCCGGCAAACGCCGCCACCACGCCGGCTGCCATGCCGAACCACCACCACACCAGCCCTGCTCCACCCAACAGGAAGGCCAGGCGCAGCGCAACCGGTACCCAAAACAACACTTTCGGGTTCATGGCTTCTCCGTGAGCATATAGCCCACGCTGCGCACCGTTTTGATCAGATGCTCGGCATCCTTCAGCGCCTTGCGCAGGCGCAGCACATGCACATCCACCGTGCGCTCTTCGATCACCACATGGTCGCCCCAGACCTTGTCCAGTAGCTGGCTGCGCGAGAACACGCGCTCCGGGTGGGCCATGAAGAATTTCAGCAGCTTGTATTCGGCGTGGCCGATATCGATTTTGTTCTCGTGCATGGAGACGGTGCAGCTGACCGGGTCCAGCACGACCGGGCCGGCCTTGAGCTGGGTCTCCGCCAACTCGGGGCTCTTGCGGCGCAGCAGCGCGCGCGAACGGGCCAGCAGCTCGCGCGGCGAGAACGGCTTGGTGATGTAGTCGTCGGCGCCACCATTCAGGCCTGCCAGCTTGTCCTCTTCCATGCTCTTGGCGGTCAGCATGATCACCGGCACGTTCGAGAAGTGGCGGTCGCCGCGAATGCGCGCCAGCAGGCGCAGGCCGCTCTGGTCGGGCAGCATCCAGTCCAGCAGCAGCAACTGCGGGGTGCGGGTCTGCATGGCTTCCCAGGCTTCCTGCGTGGATTGGGCCACCACGCAGTTCCAGCCAGCCTCGCGCAGCGAGAACCTTATCAGCTCGACGATCGCCGGTTCGTCTTCAACAATCAGTACAGTCGTTTTGTCGGATGCCATTGTTATGGATTACTCAGGGCTTGCCTCGGTTAATGCGCTGTGGTTGGTGTGGCGGATATCCCTGCCTTCCACAACATAGATCACGTATTCCGCGATGTTCTTCGCGTGGTCGCCAATGCGCTCGATGGCCTTGGCCACCCACATGGTGTCCAGCGCAGCCGAGATTGTACGCGGATCTTCCATCATGAAGGTGATCAGGTTGCGCATGATGGTGCGGTACTCGTGGTCGATCACCGCGTCCTGGGCGATCAGCTGCAGCGCCTGTTTTTCGTCGCTGCGGGCGAAGGCGTCCAGCGCATCGTGCAGCAAGTCGCTGGCGGCGGTGGCGATATTGCGCACCATTTCGTAGTGGTTCAGGGTCACCGCACCGCGTGCGTGCAGGGCTTTTGAGATGCGCGCGATCTTGGCCGCTTCGTCGCCGATGCGTTCCAGGTCGGTGATCACCTTGATGGTGGCCATCACGGTGCGCAGGTCGTTGGCGGTCGGCTGGCGTTTCACGATCAGGTGGCTGCACTGGTCGTCCAGTTCAACTTCCAGTTGGTTCACGTTGGAGTCTTCGGCAATCACGCGCTCGGCGCGTTCCACATTGCCGATGCGGAAGCAGGTCATCGCGTCCAGGAACTGGGTTTCAACCATGCCGCCCATCAGCAGCACCTTGGAGCGGATGCCTTCGAGTTCGGTGTCGTAGGCCTTGGAGGAGTGTTCGCCCATCATATTTTTATCTCTCTATCTCAATTAGCCGAAGCGGCCGGTGATGTAGTCCTGGGTCTCTTTGCGCACAGGATTCATGAAGATCTGGTCGGTCTCGCCGAACTCCACCAGCTCGCCCAGGTACATATAGGCGGTGTAGTCGGAGCAGCGCGCGGCCTGCTGCATATTGTGGGTCACGATGGCGATGGTGTAGTCCTCTTTCAGCTCGGAGATCAGTTCTTCGATCTTGGAGGTGGAAATCGGGTCCAGCGCCGAAGTCGGCTCGTCCAGCAGCAGCACGTCCGGCTTCACCGCCACGCCGCGCGCGATGCATAGGCGCTGCTGCTGGCCGCCGGACAGCGACAGACCGCTCTTGGACAGCTTGTCTTTCACCTCGCCCCACAGCGCGGCCTTTTTCAGGGCCCATTCCACGCGCTCGTCCATCTCGCCTTTGGACAGGTCTTCATACAGGCGCACGCCGAAAGCGATATTGTCGTAGATCGACATCGGGAACGGGGTCGGTTTCTGGAACACCATGCCGACTTTAGCGCGCAGCATGTTCACGTCCAGGCCCGAGTCCAGGATGTTCTGGCCACGGTAGCGGATAGCGCCTTCCGCGCGCTGGCCCGGGTACAGGTCGTACATGCGGTTCAGAGTGCGCAGCAGGGTCGATTTGCCGCAGCCGGACGGGCCGATGAAGGCGGTCACCTTCTTCTCGTGAATGTCCAGGTTGACGTTGTGCAGGCTGCGCGTCTTACCGTAGAAGAAGTTCAGGCCGGAGATTTCAATGATTTTGCTAGCTTGGGTCATGATCTGTACTCGTTATTTTGGTGCTTTTTGTGCAAACACGGTGCGCGACAGGATATTCAGTGCCAGGACCGAGAAGGTCACCAGCAGTGCGCCACCCCAGGCCAGTTCGCGCCAGTTGTCGTATGGGCTCATTGCATACAGGTAGATCACTACCGGCAGGTTGGACAGCGGCTGGTTCATATCGGTGCTGAAGAACTGGTTGTTCAACGCGGTGAACAGCAGCGGCGCGGTTTCGCCGGAGACTCGGGCCACGGCCAGCAGCACGCCGGTCATCACGCCAGCCTTGACGGCGCGCAGGCGCACCATCATCGCTACCTTCCAGCGCGGCGCGCCCAGGGCGTAGGCCGCTTCCAGCAAGGAGTTCGGCACCAGCTTGAGCATATTGTCCGTCGTGCGCACCACCACCGGAATCGCGATCAGCGACAGCGCGATGGAACCGGCGAAACCGGAGAAGTGCTTCACGTTGGCCACATACATGGCGTACACGAACAGGCCGATCACGATCGATGGCGCCGACAGCATGATGTCGGTGACGAAGCGGGTCAACTGGGCGATCTTGTTCTCTTCGCCGTATTCGGCCAGGTAGATACCGGCCAGGACGCCGACCGGGGTCGAGACGGCGGTTGACAGGCCCACCATCATCAGCGAGCCGACGATGGCGTTGCGCAGGCCACCACCTTCGGTGGACGGCGCCGGGGTATCGGCAGTGAACATATGCACGCTCAGGGCCGAGAAGCCGTTGATCAGCAGCGTGGCCAGAATCCACAACAGTGCAATCAGGCCGAGCGACATGGCCGCCACGGACAGGAACATGCCGATGCGGTGCGTCAGCAGGCGGCGACGGTAGACAGGGTTCTTAGCTTGGATCATTTCACGCCTTCCTTACGCGACAGGCCCATCAACATCAGCTTGGCGGCGGACAGGACAATCAGGGTGATTACAAACAGGATCAGGCCGAGTGCGAACAGCGAGGACACGTGCAGCTTGGTCGACGCTTCGGCAAACTCGTTGGCCAGGGTCGAGGCGATCGAGTTACCGGGCGAGAACAGCGATGTCGGCAGCTTGTTGGCGTTACCGATCACGAAGGTCACCGCCATGGTTTCGCCCAGGGCGCGGCCCAGGCCCAGCATGACGCCGCCCACCACACCGGTCTTGGTGTAAGGCAGCACCACCTTGCGCACCACTTCCCAGCGGGTGCAACCCAGGCCGTAGGCCGATTCTTTCAGCACGGCCGGCACGATCTCGAACACATCGCGCATGACGGAAGCGATGAAGGGGATGATCATCACCGCCAGGATCATGCCGGCGGTCAGGATGCCGATGCCCATGGTCGGGCCTTTGAACAGCGCGCCAATCAGGGGCAAGGCGCCGAAGGTCGATTTCAGCAGCGGCTGCACGTATTCGCTGAACATCGGCGCGAACACGAACACGCCCCACATACCGTAAATGATGGACGGCACGCCGGCCAGCAGTTCGACGGCGGTGCCGAGCGGGCGGCGCAGCCAGACCGGGCATACCTCGGTCAGGAACAGCGCAATGCCGAAGCTGACCGGGAAGGCGATCAGCAGCGCGATGCCGGCGCTGGCCAGGGTGCCGACGATGGCAATCGCGGCGCCATACTTGTCATTGACCGGGTCCCATTCGACGGTGGTGATGAAGCTCGGGCCGAATTCCTGCAAAGCAGGCAAGGCACCGTTGATCAGGGAAATGATAATGCCGACCAGTACAAACAGTACGGTCAGCGCGAATACCATCGTGATCTTGTGGAAGAACCAGTCCTGGATACGCTGGCGGCGCACGATGGACTGCATGGCAGCGACGGCAGCACTCGTGGAGGCTGGTTCCGCTAACTGGAGGGTGGCTGGTGAGGTAATTTCTGCACTCATGATTTGTATTTTGGTTAGCTAACCGGGGCGCCCTGCGTTCAAGACGCCCCGCTCAGCTTCCTCTTCAAGAACCGGGAAACCAGGAAACCAGGGTCCGACCCTCAGGGTCGTACCCTGGTTTTCCGGTTCCCCGGTTCTCAAGAAGACTTAGTACAGCGCTTTACCCGACGCATCCTTCAAGTTAGCCTTCCAGGAAGACTGCACTTGTTTAACCACGGTATCCGGCAGAGGAACGTAGTCCAGTTCCACCGCAGCCGCATCGCCGTTCTTGAACGCCCAGTCAAAGAACTTGATCACTTCCTTACCCTTGTTCGCATCAGCCTGTGCCTTGTGCATCAGGATGAAGGACACACCGGTAATCGGCCACGAAGTCTTGCCAGCCTGGTCGGTCAGCACCACGCCGAAGCCCGGGGTCTTGGTCCACTCAGCATTCGCTGCAGCAGCCTTGAAGTTGTCATCATCCGGCTGGATGTAGTTGCCATCCTTGTTCTTCAGCTGGGTATGCGCGATCTTGTTCTTCTTCGCGTAAGCCCACTCCACGTAGCCGATCGCGCCCTTGATACGCTGCACGTTGGCGGCAACACCGTCGTTACCCTTGCCACCCACGCCGGTTGGCCATTTCAGCGCGGTACCAGCGCCAACCTTGGTCTTGAACTCAGGGTTCACTTTCGACAGGTAGTCGGTGAACAGGAAGGAAGTGCCGGAACCGTCCGCGCGGTACACCACGGTGATTTCCGCCGCTGGCAGCTTCACGCCCGGGTTCAGGGCCGCGATTGCCGGGTTGTTCCACTCGGTGATCTTGCCCAGGTAGATGTCGGCAACCACTTGGCCGGTCAGCTTCAGCTGGCCAGGAGCGATACCGTCCAGGTTCACCACGGTCACCACGCCGCCCATGATGGCCGGGAACTGCATCAGGCCTTCAGCATCCAGTTCTTCTGCTTTCAGTGGCATGTCGGACGCGCCGAAATCCACGGTCTTGGCTTTGATCTGCTTGATGCCGGCGCCGGAGCCTACCGATTGATAGTTCAGGCCGTTGCCGGTGGATGCCTTGTAGGCTTCAGCCCACTTGGCGTAAATCGGATAAGGGAAAGTTGCGCCTGCACCGGTCATGTCCGCTGCGAAAGCGGTCGAGAGCGCCATTGCCGCCGAAGCGCCAACAACGAAGGAGGTCAACAACTGTTTCATACGCATATCAAAGGTCCTTGTCAGGGGGTTGGGGTTTGAATGCTTCGCAGTCTATGACGCCAATATGACAGCTTTATGACAGGTCAAAATAAAGTTTAGACACTGGTCACAAAGTTGTCATATTTCCAAATTACACTAAATTACACCCCTAAAATAGTGCTACGATGACAAGCATGACGAAGTCCCAAGTTTCATTCCTCGATCGCGAACTTTCCCAGTTGGCGTTCAATCGCCGCGTCATGGCGCAAGCCGAAGACCCGCATATTCCCGTGCTCGAGCGCCTGCGCTACCTGTGCATCATGAGCAGCAACCTGGACGAGTTCTTCGAGGTGCGCGTCGCCAGCCTGCTGGCCGCCGCCAGCCTGGACGGCGACCTGGAAGACCACCCTGCCCTGGCCGCCAGCCTGGAACGTGTTTCCAGCGAATGTCATGAACTGGTCAAACGCCAGTACGAGATATTTAACACGGCCGTATTGCCGGAAATGAAAGCGCAGGGCATCCACATCGTGCGCCATAGCCAGCGCAACGAAGCGCAGCGCGCCTGGGTCAAAGACTATTTCGAACGCGAAGTGCGCCCCCTGCTGACCCCGATCGGCCTCGATCCGGCCCACCCCTTCCCGCAAGTGGTGAACAAGAGCCTCAACTTCATCGTCGCCCTGAACGGCAAGGACGCCTTTGGCCGCGGCACCGCCATCGCCATCGTCAAGGCCCCGCGCGTGCTGCCGCGCGTGATCCGCCTGCCGGACCACCTGACGAAAGAAGCAGGCCTCTCCTTCGTCCTGCTGTCCTCCGTCATCCACGCCCACATCGCCGAACTGTTCGCCGGTCGCGACGTGCTAGCCTACTCGCAATTCCGGGTCACCCGCGATTCCGACCTGTGGGTGGACGAGGATGAAGTGAAAAACCTGCGCCAGGCCCTGAAAGGCGAGCTGCAAGGCCGCGCCTACGGCCGCTCGGTGCGCATCGAAGTCGCCAAGAACTGCCCGCCCGAACTGTCGCAATTCCTGCTCGACCAGTTTGGCCTGGACCAGACCCGCCTGTACCGCGTGGACGGCCCGGTGAATATGGTGCGCCTGGGCGAGATCGTGGAGCAGGCGCGCCGCCCCGAGCTGCGCTTCCCGCCGTTCGTCGCCGGCGTGCTGGCCAAAACCGTCAACAACGACATCTTCGCCACCATCCGCAAGCACGACATCCTGCTGCACCACCCGTTCCAAAGCTTCCAGACCGTCATCGACTTCATCCGCAGCGCCGCGCTCGACCCGGCCGTGGTGGCGATCAAGCAGACCGTCTACCGCACCGGCATGAACTCCGACCTGATGGAAGCCCTGATCGCTGCCGCCCGCAGCGGCAAGGAAGTGACGGTGGTGGTGGAACTGATGGCGCGCTTCGACGAGGAAGCCAATATCAACTGGGCCGACAAGCTGGAGCAAGCCGGCGCCCAAGTGGTATACGGCGTGGTGGGCCTGAAAACCCACGCCAAGATCGCCCTGGTGATCCGCCGCGAAGAAGGCGGCCTGGCCTATTACGCCCACCTTGGCACCGGCAACTACCACCCGACCACGACCAAGTTCTATACCGACTTCGGCGTGCTGACCTGCCAGCCCGAGCTGGGGCGCGACGTCAACGAAGTCTTCATGCACCTGACCAGCCTGGCCAAGCCGCAACGTATGCACCACCTGTGGCTGGCGCCGTTCGCCTTGCAAGACCAGATCATCAAAGCGATCAAAAACGAGGCAAAAATTGCAAAAGCCGGGCGTCCGGGCCGGATTATCGCTAAAATCAACGCATTAACCGATGAACCGGTGATCCGCGCCCTGTATGCCGCCTCGCGCGACGGCGTGAAGATCGACCTGATCGTACGGGGCGCCTGCATGCTGAAGCCCGGTGTGCCCGGCCTGTCCGAGAACATCCGCGTGCGCTCCATCATCGGCCGCTTCCTTGAACATAGCCGCATCTATTACTTCCGCAACGACCTGGCGCACGACGTGATGCTGGCCAGCGCGGACTGGATGAACCGCAACCTGCTGCGCCGCATCGAAGTGGCGTTCCCGGTACTGGACCGGGCGCTAAAACGGCGCGTGGTGGCGGAAGGTTTGACGCCTTACCTGAAGGACAACTCCAACGCATGGGAGCTGGACGACCACGGGGTGTACCACCGCCGCAAACCACGCGGCAAGCAAAAGCCCTACAGCGCCCAACAACACCTGATGGAGTCGCTTGGTACCCCGGCCGAAATGCCGGTGGATTGAAGCCAGCTCAAGGGAGGAAGCATGGACCTGATCTTGTGGCGCCACGCAGAAGCGGAACCAGGCCAGCCCGGCCTGGACGACCTGGAACGCACACTCACGCCCAAAGGCCACAAGCAAGCGCGACGCATGGGGCAATGGCTCGACTCCGTCCTGCCGGAAAACTGCCGCATCCTGGTCAGCCCCGCCACGCGCACGGTGCAGACCGTGGGCGGACTGGGCCGCAAATATAAAATCCACCCCGACCTGGCGCCGGGTGCCGATGCCAGCGACGTACTCAAGGCCGCCAACTGGCCCTCGTCAAAGGAAACCGTGCTGGTGGTCGGCCACCAGCCTACGCTGGGCCAGGCAGCCGCCTTGCTGATGATGGGCGATGACGCCGACTGGGAAATGAAAAAAGGCGCCGTCTGGTGGTTCGTGCAACGCGAAGCCGACGACCCGTCCAGCTTTTACCTGAAGGCGGTGATGCAGCCCGACCTCGTCACAAAATAAGGGCGTTCGTGGGGCGCAGTCCGTGCGCCGAAATGGCAGCGCAAGCCGAAACAGCTACGCGCGCCGCCATCGCTGTCCTGAACAAACCAAGAAGGCCGTGGTAAAGGCGCACAAGTGCCAATTGCAGCATGAATGTTGCCGCTTTATCGGGCATACTTCCCTAATGGTCGAAGTGCGATTCTGCTTAAGAGTGCGCCTTTCCAACTTCGAGAATGCGAAGCCGATGCTACGAGAAATTTGCCATTCGGTTGTCGGGAACTGGGCACGGTCAAGTTCACATGCCTACGCACAACCACGGCTGGCCGATTTCATTCGTGAGCAAATTGAGCCCATCTTACAGGCATGGGAGGATTTTGCCCGCACCATAGAACCTCCTGCGCTGACCATGACTGATCTCGAATTGCGCGGCCATGCACACCGCGTGTTGCTCACTCTTGCAGACGGCCTTGATGGCACAGGCGCAGCCCCACAAGACGGCACTGTCGCAGAGCTGCATGCCGAAGCGCGCCTTCAGTCTGGCTACACTGTCGTGCAATTGGTTTCCGAGTACCGCGCCTTGCGCGCCAGTGTCATGTCGCTTTGGGTCAAATCGGCAAGGAAGCCCCTCGCCACGGACCTGTCCGATATGATCCGCTTCAACCAGGCGATCGATCAGGCCTTGGCGGAGTCGGTCGCGCGTTATCATCGCCTGGTGAATCAATCGCAGAATATGTTCTTGGCCATTCTAGGCCACGACTTGCGCAACCCGATCGGCACCTTGGTTGCCGGGACCAGCTTAATGCTGCAGGATCTTGAACTGGCCCCGAAATATGCTTTGTTGGCCTCACGCATGTTCGGCTCCGCCAAGCGGATGACCAGGATGATCAATGACCTGATCGAGTTTTCCCGCACGCACCTTGGCAAAGGGATTCCGGTGGAGACAGCGCAAGGGGACTTTGTTAGCGTGTGCCAGCAGGTCGTGAATGAATTGCGGACCTACCATCCAAACCGATTTGTCGAGCTTCGTACGCCGGCGCACATCGAGGCGAAATTCGATGGCGACCGCATTGCCCAAATGCTGTCGAACCTCATTGGTAATGCGCTTCAGTACGGCAGCGAGATCTTTCCCATCCTTGCGACCGCAAGCTGCACTGACGAGATCATTCTCGTCACCATCAATAACCGCGGCAGACCAATCCCGGTCGACAAACTGTCATGCATTTTCGATCCCATGGTCCGCCTCGGCACGCACGACAAGGTGGACAGCATAGCGCGCACCAGTCTCGGCATGGGGCTGTATATCGCCCGCGAAATTGCCCATGCCCATGGCGGCCATATCAGTGTCACCTCTTGTCCCGATAATGGAACAACCTTTAGGGTATCGCTTCCCCGTACAATCACCTAGCAGGCCAAATAGTTGTTGCTGTTGGGCTTGTAATTGCAAGTCTGTCTGCTAGAGTTTAATTGTATCAACTCTAGGGAGCGGCCTACGGTAACGCAGGCTGGTTTGATATGTGGGCTCTGTTCACCATGGGCATATTCGGCTGCATGATCGCGTTGATTGTGTATGAGATCATTGCTGAATATCGCGGGGGACATCATAAGCTGGTTGATCGCTACCACGAGTAGCTAGCGCTTCTGCAGAGGCGAGGCTCCGCTGCGTTACCTTCGGGTGGCGCCGCCGGAGCCTTCAGTTTTTTGGACGGGGAATCAGGCCAGCAGATCCAGCAGCGACGAGGTGCCGCCGCCCTGCTCTTGCTGCGAATACATACGCACCAGCGCCTGGGCTTGCAACGTCAGTGCCTGGCCCATTTTTGCTTTGCGGTCTTGCAAGGTATCGACCTCGCGGTCGGCTTGCGCCATGGCGCGCGATACCACGCTGCGTTCGCCGCCCAGCGACTCCAGGCGCTTGCCGAGGGCGTCGGCCAGGCCCCTGCCTTCGTTGGTGAACAGCTTGGCTACGCCTTCCCCATCGTTAGCGATGGCGGCCGTGAGTTTGTCCTTGTCCAGCTTGATGCGGCCGCTGTCGTCGAAGCTGATGCCGGCATTCGCCAGCGCGTCCTTATTGCTGCCGGCATTGCGTACCATGTCACCCAGTTGGGCGCTGACCTGGGCCAGGGCCTGGTTGCCTTTCAGCGGGCCTTTTTGCAGCGCGCCCAGGCGGTCTTGCAGGGCATTGAAGCCGCTCACGAAGGACTCGACATTCTTGGCGATCTGGCCGTTGTCGCGGGCGATGGTGACGGTGGTTTCACCTTTGCCGGTCAGGTTCAGGATGGCGCCGGTGATGGCCGATTCGATGCTGTTGTCGGCGCTGCGGACCGCTTTGCCATCCACTGTGAGCATGGCGTCCTGTGCGGCCTGGGTCTGCTCCATGCCGTTGAACAGTTGGCGCACGGTGGCGTCGCCGGCCACGCTGATCTTCAGCGCGGAAGCCTCGCCACTTGCGCTGCGCAATTGCAGGGAGGTGCCGGTGCTGGAACGCACCAGGCTGGCGTCGAAGCTGGCGTTCTTGAGCGCTTCGGCGATGCCTTGCAGCGTGTTGTTGCGGCTGTCGATGGTGATGCTCTTGCTGCTGTCGCCGCTGCCAATGCGGATTACGGTGGGCGAGCCGGTGCCAAGCGGGGTATCGGGCGTTTGCGCTTCCGGGCTGATGAGGATTTGCTGTTGCGCCAACTGGCTGACTTTGACGGTATGTGCACCTGGCTCGGCCTTGCCATTGGTCGCCACACCCAGCACGCCGGTACTCGATGTGCTGGCGCGGGTGCTGAGGCCGGTGCCCGCCAGGCGCTCGGCGATGTCCTGGAACTGCGACAGCGCGCCCTGCAACTGGCCCAGGCCGGACAGGCGAGCCTGGCTGGTGTTGATATTGGCGTTCAGCTTGGCGGCCACGCCGCGCTGGGCGGCCATGGTTTGCTCTACGCGCGCCAACACGCTGGACGATGGTGTACCGGCCGCGCCGGCATTTCCCAGGCCCTGCGAGGAACCGTACATATTGCTTAGCAAGCCGCTCACATAGTTCATAAGTTAAGTTTAGCGCATAAATTTGGTAATTGCACCAGCCGCTTCGTTCTCTAGCGGGAGGAAGGTGAAACCAATCTTGAACTCATCACCGGAGAAAATACAGTTGTTGACCTTGCCGCGTGTGTTGACGATTTGCGGCTTGCCATCGACAAGCATCTCAAACACGATCTGGCCGGTGCCACCGACATTGACTTTATTGCCTGCCGTAAGCGAAATACCCGCCAGGCCCAGGTCGAAAGTGCGCGCATTGATTGGCGCGCCGCCGTCCATCACGATCATCGCCCGTACACGCAGGATTTTGCGTGCGCCTTGCCTTGAATCTACTAACAATTTCTTGTCCGTTATGTGAACTGGTTGATATTGAGCTTGGTATTGTAGCCAATATTTAGGGAATTGCTATATTACTGAAGCTCCCGCAGCCGGTTAAATGCATCATCGATGCGCTCCACCGGGATAATGGTCATGCCTTCGATCGCTTGTTTCGGCGCATTCGCCTTCGGAATCATCGCAATCGAGAAGCCCAGCTTGGCCGCTTCGCGCAGGCGCTCCTGGCCGCGCGGCGCGGGCCGGATTTCGCCCGCCAGGCCCACTTCACCAAATACCACGAATCCGTTCGGCAAGGCCTTGTTACGCATCGAAGAGTTGATCGCCATCAAGACTGCGAGGTCGGCGGCCGGTTCCGTGATCTTGACGCCACCCACCGCGTTGATGAAAACGTCCTGGTCGAAGGCGGCAATGCCGGCATGCCGGTGCAGCACCGCCAGCAGCATGGCCAGGCGATTCTGTTCCAGGCCAACCGACAGGCGGCGCGCATTAGGCAGGTGGCTGGTGTCGACCAGGGCCTGCACTTCCACCAGCAAGGGGCGCGTGCCCTCCTGCGTCACCATTACGCAGGAACCGGGCACCTGGTTCTCGTGCGAGGAGAGGAACAGGGCCGACGGGTTGGACACGCCTTTCAGGCCCTTCTCCGTCATGGCGAACACGCCCAGCTCATTGACCGCGCCGAAGCGGTTCTTGATGGCACGCACCAGGCGGAAGCTGGAATGGTTGTCGCCTTCGAAGTACAGCACGCAGTCAACGATGTGTTCCAGCACGCGCGGGCCGGCCAGCGCGCCCTCTTTCGTGACGTGCCCGACCAGGATGATGGTGGTGCCGCTGGTCTTGGCGACGCGGGTCAGTTGGGCCGCGCACTCGCGCACCTGGGCCACCGAGCCGGGCGCGGAGGCCAGCGCGTCGGAGTACACGGTCTGGATCGAGTCGATCACCGCCACTTGCGGCTTAAGGTCGGCCAGGGTGCCGAGGATTTTTTCGAGCTGGATTTCGGCCTGCAGCTTGAGGTCCTTGGCATCCACCGCCAGGCGCTTGGCGCGCAGCGCGATCTGGGCGCCGGACTCCTCGCCGCTGACATACAGCACGCTCTTGACCTTGGACATATTGGCCAGCGCTTGCAGCAGCAGGGTCGATTTGCCGATGCCGGGGTCGCCGCCGATCAGCACCACGCCGCCCGCCACCAGGCCGCCGCCCAGCACGCGGTCGAATTCCTCGATGCCGGTGCCAAAGCGCGGCACGTCCAGTGCTTCGATATCCTGCAACGACAGCACCGGCGCGGTTTGCGCCAGCGATTGGTGCTGCGCTTGTGAGAAGCGGTTGCCGCCGGCGGCCTCGATCACGGTTTCCACCATGGTGTTCCACTGCTGGCAGGAGGAACACTGGCCGGTCCATTTGCTGCTGGTGCCGCCGCACTCGCTGCAGGTGTAGTTGGTTTTTGCCTTGGCCATGTTTACGCCTCGATCACGCGCACGCGCGGCGCCAGGGCGCACATCAATTCATAGCCGATGGTGCCGGCCGCCGTCGCCACTTCGTCGATCGGCATGCCCTGCCCCCACAACACCACCTTGCTGCCAACGCGCGCGTTCGGCACATTGCTCAAGTCCACGGTCAGCATGTCCATCGACACGCGGCCCACCAGGCGGGTACGCACGCCGTCCACCAGGATCGGCGTATCGATTGGCGCGTGGCGCGGATAGCCGTCGGCATAGCCGCAGGCCACCACGCCAATGCGCATGGTCTGTTCGGCCCTGAAGCGGCTGCCGTAACCAACGTAGTCGCCCGCGCCGATCTCCTGCACGCCGATCAATTCGCTGGACAGGGTCATGGTCGGCTGCAGGCCGAACTCCTGCGCGGTCTGGCCGCCCGGCGTGCCGCCGTACAGCATGATGCCGGGACGCACCCAGTCGGTCGCCAGCAGCTCGCCCAGTTCCGGCATGTGCAGGATGCCGGCCGAGTTGCACAGGCTGCGCGCGCCCGGCAGCCCGGCAGCGCCTTGGTTAAAGCGGCGCACCTGCTCGGCCAGCGGCATGGCGGGGTGGTGCAGTTCGTCGGCGTTGGCGAAGTGCGTCATCAAGGTAATCGTGCCCACATGCGGAATGGCGCGCAGGCGGGCATGGGCGGCGGCGAACCCGGTCGGCAGGAAGCCGAGGCGGTTCATGCCGGTGTTCATCTTGAGGTGCACATTGATTGGGCGCGCCAGCGGGGTGCGCTCCAGCATGTCGATCTGCTCCGCGCAGTGGACGGCGCCTTCGATACCATGTTCAGCCATGGCCAGCAAGTCGGCAGGGTCGAACCATCCCTCTAATAAGAGAATTGGCTTGCCCCAACCGAGTTCGCGCAGGCGCACCGCGTTGTCAGGTTCAATCAGCGCCAGGCCGTCCGCCGCCGCAAAGCCGCGCATGCCGCGCTCCAGGCCATGGCCGTAGGCGTTAGCCTTGACCACGCCCCAGGCTTTGGCGCCCCCGGCGCAGGCTTTGGCGCGGGCCAGGTTATGCTGCATTGCAGCGAGGTGGATCTGGGCGACGATAGGCCTTGGCATGGCGGAAACCTGGCAAAAAAGGAATGCGGCATTTTAACCTTAGCGCCCACTTAATGCAGGGCGCAATTCTTTGGAAAGCCACCTTTCCATGGTATAAAGCATGCCGAGATAATTATCGGGCGTCCTGAATGAATCGTGGTTTTTATACCATCATGGCCGCGCAGTTCTTTTCCTCGTTGGCGGACAATGCTCTGCTGATCGTGGCGATCGACCTGCTGGTGACCATGCAAGCTCCGGCCTGGGTAACACCCTTGCTGAAGCTGACTTTTGTGCTGTTTTACGTGCTGTTAGCAGCATTCGTAGGCGCTTTTGCTGATGCCCTGCCTAAAGGGCGGGTCATGTTCATTTCCAACCTGATCAAGATTTTTGGCTGCGCATTGCTGTTCTATGATGTGCATCCGCTGGCCGCCTATGCGGTGGTGGGCTTTGGCGCGGCTGTCTATTCGCCGGCCAAGTACGGCATCCTGACCGAACTGCTGCCGCCGGAAAAGCTGGTGGTGGCAAATGGCTGGATCGAAGGCCTGACCGTCAGCTCCGTGATCCTCGGTTTTGCACTGGGCGGCGCCTTGGTGGGTGGCCCGATTTCGGCGGCGCTTCACAATTTCGACATGCCCGGCATTCAAACCGGCATCGACACGGTGAGTGAAACCGCGCTGATGGTGGTGATGATCTGCTACACGCTGGCGACCCTGTTCAACCTGCGCATTCCGGACACCGGCGCGCGCTACGAACACCAGGAACGCCATCCGCTGCGCCTGATCGGCGAATTCGCCAACTGCTGCAGCATCCTGTGGCGTGACAAGCTGGGACAGATCTCGCTGGCGGTAACGACCCTGTTCTGGGGTGC
Organism: Massilia sp. SR12; assembly: GCA_046523935.1. Lineage (GTDB taxonomy): Bacteria > Pseudomonadota > Gammaproteobacteria > Burkholderiales > Burkholderiaceae_D > Rugamonas. The sequence goes on from CP159586.1 coordinate 1,884,194, forward strand.
CGGGGCCACCTTGCAGTTCATCGTACTGGAATGGGCCAAGCAGTCGCTCGGCATGCCGCTCGATAAAGCCACCAGCACCATTGCGGTGTTTGCGGTGGGTGTGGCGCTGGGTGCAGGCTTGTCGGCGCGCTTTATCTCACTGCGCAATTCGCTGCGCGTGATACCGCTTGGTATCGCCATGGGCATTGTGGTCATGCTGATGATCTTTGTGCATGACGTGCGCCTGGCCTATCCGTTGCTGGTTCTGGTGGGCCTGCTGGCAGGCTTCTTCGTGGTGCCGATGAATGCGCTGTTGCAGCATCGCGGCCACGTTCTGATGAGCGCGGGCCACTCGATCGCGGTGCAGAACTTCAATGAGAACCTGTCGATCCTGACCATGCTGGCGATGTATGCGCTGATGGTGAAACTGCATTTGGGCATCAACGCGATTATCGTCATCTTCGGCCTGTTCGTTGCCAGCTCCATGTTTGCGATCCAGCGGCTGCATCTGGCCAACCAACGCAAGCACGATTCGCTCGGCCTGATCGGCGAGCACAAACACTAAGCGGGCAACGCCCCTTCTCCTCGGCGCGCCTGGGCTCGGGCGCGCCAGTCATCCGGCACCACAAAGCCGCGCTCCACTTCTTCCAGCCAACCGCCCTCCTCGCGCACCGTTGCCACCAGTACGGGGCCGGGGTCGGTGGCGAACTTTTCCCTTAGCGTATCCAGCAGACCGCCGCGCGACATCGGCGCGGGCGTGGCGGACATTTGCGCGTCGACATCGGCGTTGGCGTTGCGGCTGGCGGGCGTGCGCAAGGGCGCCAGCCATTGCAGGCGCGGCATCACGATGAATTGTTCACCCGGCGCGGCGGCCTGCTCGCTAAGCGTGCGCCAGTGGCCGTGGCAGTGGTTAGGGGAAATGCCTTCGATCTGCGGTGCGGCTTCGGTGGCGTGGTAGAACAGCCAGCCTTTCACCAGGGCTTGGGCGCTGCTGACCGGCGCCGGCACCATTTGCTGCGCGGCGGGGTGCTGTGCCAGTTGCAACTGGGCGTTGAAGATCTTGCGCATCTTCAGGCCGAGCGTGTCGGCCAGGTTGGGGCCGATCAGGCGGTTGTAATTGCAGCCGTCGGGATCTCCATCCAGCAGGTAGAACTTGGTGGCGAACTCGATGTGGCGCAAGCTGGCGCCATCCTCTTCGCGCAGCAGGAAGTCGAACTCGCCGATGGTGCCGTTCTTGCCGTCGCGGACTTGCAGGCCGTGTGCGGCGAGCGTGCCTTGCTGGGCGAAGTAGAAGGCCATCAGCTTTTCGGCATACAGGCCAAGGCGGGAGTAGCAGCGGTTGCCGAGCGCCGCATCGAGCGCTGCGGGGTCGGCGTCCAGGTCGGCCAGCCAATTGGCGACCGCCGGGCTGACCGGGCCGAGCGTGGCGATGCGGCCTTGCCAGTGCAGGCTATGCGGGTCGAGCAGGTCGGGCGAGTCGAGCAGCCATGCCAGGGCGCGCACATGGGGCCGCGCGAGGTGGCCCCATTTGCGGTGGAAGCTTCTAGCGTCGGCCGGCATGGGCGGCTTTGGCCAGGCACAGGTCCTGCCATGCCTTGGCCTTGTCTTCCGGCTTCTTCAGCAGGTCGGACGGGTGGTAGGTGGCGACGACCGGTACGCTGCCGCTCAGCATGATGCGGCCGCGCGCGGCGCTGCCCAGCAGGCCTTTGCCGGTGCTGTGGCCGAAGGCGACGATGACTTTCGCTTGCGTCAGTTGCAGCTCGCGCTCCAGGTAGGGGCGGCAGGCTTGCAGTTCTTCGGCGCTCGGCGCTTGCGGGGCGTGGCACTTCACCAGGCTGGTGAGGTAGGCGCCCTTCTCGGTTGTCTGGCCGACGGCTTTGAGCATGTTGTCGAGCAGGTGGCCGGGGGCGTCGGCGAATGGGTAGCCTTCTGCATCTTCCGTTTGGCCGGGAGCGGTGTCGAGGGCGATCCAGGTCGCTTGCTCGTCGCCGCGGCCGGGGATGGCTTGTTGGCGCGTTTCGCAGCGCGGGCAGCGGGTGCAGCTTGTGATTGCGGCTTGCAGGGCGGGCCAGTCCATCGTTGCAATGTCTTCGTCGCTGATCTGGCCGAGGCCGGGCGCGGCGTGGCTGGCGGCTGGCGCGGCGTTGCCGGCGGCGGCAGGCTGGTCGTCGTCGAACCAGGACGGTGGTTCGTCCATCGCGGTGTCGTCGTAGGCGGGCGTCGGGTCCATTGGGGCTGGTGCAGTGTGGCCGGTTGGGCTGCCTGGGCTGCCTGGGCTGCGCGGTGGTGCTGGCGGGCGGGCGGCTGCGGCTGTGGCGGCTGGCGCGGGGCGCATCGGCGGCGCGGCAGGGGCTGGACGCTGTTGCGGCGCGGCGTCGGGCTGTTCGGGGGCTGCCACTTTTTTGCGCTGCGGCTTGAATTCAGGCGTTGGGGCGTCGTCAAACCAGGACATGTCCTCGCCGGTCGAGGCGATGCTTGGCGTGCCAGGCACGCGCGCCGGTGCCGCTGGCGACGCTGTCGGAGCCAGTGCGCCCTGCCCCTCGGCGGGTGGCTGCTGCGCGTCGGCGTGCGCGTCGGCAGTCGCAGTTGGCGCCATTGCCGCGCGCGCGGCGGTGGCGGCTGGCGATACCGGCGCAGTTGGCGCATCCGCCATCGGGGCGTAAGGCGGCTGCGGCACGGCGTGAGCCGACGCGGCAGATGGCGACGGCATCGCAGCGCGGCCAGTGGCCTGCAACGCAGGCGCGGCGGGCATCGCGGCGCTGCCAGCGGCCGAAGAGGCCGGCCCGGCGGGCGGCGCGGCGCGGGCGGCGGCAGGCGATGCTGGCGCGGCGGACATCGTGGCGCGGGTAGCGTCGGGCGATGCGGGCGCGGTGGACATCGCGGTGCGGGCGGCGTCAGGCGACGCAGGCGCGGCGGGCATCGCGGCGCGAGTAGCTTCGGACGATGCCGGCGCGGTGGACATCGCGGTCCGGGCGGCGTCAGGCGACGCAGGCGCGGCGGGCATTGCGGCGCGGGTGGCGTCGGGCGATGCTGGCGCGGCGGGCATTGCGGCGCGGGTGGCGTCGGCCGATGCTGGCGCGGCGGGCATTGCGGCGCGGGAGGCGGCGGGCGGTGGCGATGCGTGGGCGGTGGGCGCTTGGTGCTGGGCGGCTGGCGACGCGGGCAATCCGGTGGCGGGGACGGGCACTTGCGGCTGCGGCGCGGCGGCGCTCAGGTCGACGGTGGCCGAGGCAGCATCCGCAGCGGCCAGAGCATCTGCAGCAGCCAAAGCGCGACTCCGCAGGCGCCACTGCGGCCCCACACCCATCTCCTCCAAAAACACAGCAGAGCGACGATCAGTCATAAGCCGAAACGCATCACAATAGCGTCCTCGCGGGTTGAATCAGCAGCAGGATAATAGCCTTTGCGGCGCCCGATTTCTACAAAACCATAGCGCTGGTAAATCTCCAGCGCGCGGCCATTGGAAGGCCGCACTTCAAGCAGCACCGACTCCATGCCCAATCCGCGCGACAACGCAACCGCCTGGTTGACCAGCACGCGCCCCAGCCCCTGGCCCTGCCACGGCAGCGCCACGGCGACATTCAGCAGGTGCGCTTCGTCGACAATCCCCATCACCAGGAAATAGCCCATCAGCTCACGATCCTGCGCGCGCAGCACCCAGGCGTGGTAGCCCTGATTCAGGGAGTCGACGAAATTGGCGCGGCTCCAGGGGTGCGGATACACGTCCTGCTCCACCACCACCACCTCATCCAGGTCACTTTCCTGCATCGGCTCGTAAATCAGCCGGGCCAAATCCCATACCGGTTGCTTCATGCCTGCGACGCCTTCATTTCCGCGCGTTCCGCCTTGGTGTAGGCGACCTTGTTGCGCAAGTAGAGCGGCTGCGCCTGCGCGGCGGGAACGGCGTGGCCGGCGGCAAATGCGGCGCGGCCCAGTTGGGCCACCTGCACCGCGTGCGGCATGATGGCGGCATCCGCGCCGTCGGCAAACGCCTGGCCGGCAAAGGCCTCGGCATAGGCCGGGAAACCGTTGCCGCAGGCGCGTACCGGGCCGGAAGGCGCCACCTCGGCCGGCGCTGACAGCGCGGCAGGCAACACCGGCACCGGCAGGCCGCCGTCGAAACGGTACTGCGCCCAGTAGACCTCATTCATGCGCGCGTCGAGCACCGCCAAAACCTGCGCCGGTGCCGCGTCGCCATGGCGCGCCAGGTGCGCCAGCGCCATGGCATCCAGCGTCACGATCGGCAGCAGCGGCAAGCCGGCGCCAAAGCCCAGGCCCTGCGCGATGCCGCAAGCCGTGCGCACGCCGGTGAAGGAGCCCGGGCCGGCGCCGTAGGCGATAGCGTCGCAATCACGCAGGACGATGCCCGCCTCCTCCAGCAATTCCTGGATCATGGGCAGCACGGACTGGGAGTGGGTGCGTACGCCGGACGATTCGCGGAAATACACGTGCTCCCCGCGCAGCAAGGCGCAGGAAGCCATTTCAGAGGATGTTTCGATTGCAAGAATGGTAGCCATGGCCGGTATTTTAACCTGTGGGCATGTACAATAGCACCCCATGCACAGCACTACCCTACACGCCGACAACCGCGCCGAAGTCGCCGCCGCGCTGGCACAAGACCAACTGGTCGTGGCCTGCCTGTGCGCCGCCTGGTGCGGCACCTGCGCCTCCTACCGCGCAGTGTTCGAGGAACTGGCCAGCCGCCATCCCGATAAATACTTCCTGTGGGTCGATATCGAAGACCACGCCGACCTGGTGGGCGACCTCGATGTGGAGAACTTCCCTACCCTGCTGATCCAGCGCCACGAACACGTGGCCTTCTTCGGCACCATGCTGCCGGACCCGAACGTGGCGCAGCGCCTGATCGAAGCGCAGGCCGAACTCGGCGACGAGGAACTTGCGCGCCAGGCAGCGTCCACCCAGGAACGCCGCCAATGGCAACAGGAGTGCAACCTGCGCGCGCTATTAGGCTAATTTCAACGGCAGGCTACGCAGGCGCTGACCGGTCAGCGCAAAGACTGCGTTGGCCACCGCCGGCGCCACCGGCGGCGTAGGCGGTTCGCCGACACCGCTCGGGCGCTCGGTGCTGAGCGTGATGATGGTTTCCACCTGCGGCACCACATTCATGCGCGGCACAGGGAAATCGTGGAAGTTGGTCTGCACCACCTTGCCGTCCTTGATCGTGATCTCGCCGTCCAGCGCCGCCGACAGGCCGAACACCACGCCCGACTCCACCTGCTGCGCCACCAGGTTGGGGTTCACCACCAGCCCGCAATCGATCGCGCACACCACGCGGTGCACGCGGATCTGTTTGTCCTGCACCGACACTTCCGCCACCTGGGCCACGATGGTGCCGAAGGACTGGTGCAGCGCCACGCCGTGCGCGCGCCCTTCCGCCGGTTTGCCCGCTTTGTCCACCGCCGCGTTCAGCACCGCCAAATGGCGCGGATGGTTGATCAGCATGGTGCGGCGGAATTCCACCGGGTCCTTGCCGGCCGCGCTGGCCATTTCATCCACAAAGCTCTCCTTGAAGAAGGCATTGTGCGAGTGGCCCACCGCGCGCCAGTTCCCCAGCGGCACCGCGCTATCCACCGCCACGTGGCTGATGCGCTGGTTCGGAATCTCGTACTGCATGTCGTACAGGCCTTCGGCGGTATGCTTCTCCGGCCCCATGCCCGGCAAGCCCAGGTTGCGCTTGATGAACTGGTGCACCAGCACGCCGCTGGCACTACGCGCATCCCAGGCCACGATATTGCCCGCGCCATCCAACCCGGCCTCCATGCGCGCCACCGCCGCCGGTCGGTACACGTCGTGCGTCATGTCGTCCTCGCGGGTCCAGATCACCTGCACCGGCGCGCCCTTGGTCTCGCGCGCGATGGCCACCGCTTGCGCCACCATGTCCGACTCCAGCCGGCGACCGAAACCGCCGCCCAACAAGTGCTCGTGCAGGATCACGTCATCTTCGCCGACACCGGCCACGCGCGCCGCAGCGCGCACGGCGAAGGTGGAGGACTGGGTGCCCAGCCACAGGTGCACCTTGCCATCCTTGACCTGGGCCGTGCAATTGACCGGCTCCATGGTGGCATGCGCCAGGAACGGCGCGCGGTATTCGGAGCGGATGGTGCGCAAGGCATCCTTGCCCTGCTCCATATCGCCCACCGTGTAGTAGGTGAAGCCGTCCTCACCAGCCAGCGCCGCCGCGAGTTCTGAGTACACCTTCTCGCTCGACAGGGCGCCGTTACCGCCATCGTTCCAGCGCACCGGCAAGGCTGCTGCCGCCTGGCGCGCTTGCCAGAAGGTACGCGCCACCACCGCCACGCCGGCACCGGCGCCGGAGTTCTTCGGCAAGGCGCCGCTGAAATCGATCACGCCCAGCACGCCCGGCATGCCGGTCACCTCGCCCGGGCTGATGCCCTGCACCGAACCGCCCACATAGGGCGACATGCGCAGCGCCGCATAGACCATGCCTTGCGGACGGGCGTCGATGCCGTATTTGGCCGCACCCTCGGACTTGATGCGCGAGTCGCGCCGTGGCAGCGGCTGGCCGATCAGGCGGAAGCTGTGCGGGTCCTTCAATTTGACTTCATGCGGCTGGCCCAGCGCGGCGCGCGCCACCAGGCTGCCGTAGGCGGCCTGTCGCTTGCTGATATCGTGATACAGCACGCCGTTCTCCGTGCGCACCTGGTCGTGCGGCACCTTCCATTCACGCGCCGCCTCGGCCACCAGCAATGCGCGCGCGGTGGCGCCGGCTTCGCGCATCGGCTCCCAGGCGTCCGCCACGCTGGACGAACCGCCGGTGATGATGATGCCCAGCTCGCGCCCCACCTTCTCCAGCATGCGTGTCGCCACGCGCCGTGTCTGGCTCATATCGTCCGGGTGGAAGTGCCAGTTGTCGTGCATGACCGCCAGGTTGCTGTAGATCTTGTCGGCCGGCGCCTGGATCAATTTGATTGCATCCAGCGCCACATCGAGTTCCTCCGCCACCAGCATGGCCAGCGCGGTATGCACGCCCTGCCCCATTTCCGCGCGCGGCATAGCCAGCTGCACGCTGCCGTCGGCGCCGATGGCGATCCAGCCGTTCAGCGGCACCGCACCGTTTTCCACCGGCAGCGGCGCCTTGCCGCGCAGGCGCTGGCGCGGCGGCATCACACCCCAGCCCACCAGCATGGCGCCGGCGACGGCAACGCCGCTCAGCAAAAAGCGGCGGCGGGAAAGTTTCTTCGGTTGGAGCATCGTCTTCTCGTTATGGCAGCCAGCGCTGCAGCAAGTCGTCCGGCATCACCGGGCGGCTGTAATAAAAACCTTGCGCCTGGTTGCAGCCATGGCGCAGCAGGAAGGCCGCCTGCTGCTCCGTCTCCACGCCTTCGGCGATGACGGACAGGTTCATGCTGCGGCCCAGTTGGATGATGGCGATGGCGATGGCCTCGTCGTTGACGTCGGTCGAAATGTCCTTGATGAAGGAGCGGTCGATCTTCAGCGTCTGCACCGGCATCTGCTTCAGGTAGGCCAGCGAGGAGTAGCCGGTGCCGAAATCGTCGATCGCCAGCGACACGCCGACCGCGTGCAAGTCGTTGATGAAGGCCAGTGCATCGCCCGTGTTCATGATGACGGATTCCGTCACTTCAAGCTGCAGGCGGTGCGGCTCCAGCCCGGTCTCGCGCAGGATCTCGGCCACCGTGCCAACCATGCTGCCGCGCTCGAACTGCCGGGCCGACAGGTTGACCGCGATCTTCGGCACCACCAGGCCGGCCTCCTGCCAGCGCACCATCTGGCGGCAGGCCTCGACCAATACCCACTGGCCCAGCTGGTTGATGAAGCCCGTGTCTTCCGCCAACGGTATGAAGCGGTTCGGCGGCACCAGGCCCAGCTCTGGATGGTTCCAGCGCACCAGCGCCTCCACGCCCAGCAGCTTGCCGGTATCGATTTCCACCTGCGGCTGGAAGTTGAGGAAGACTTCCTCCTTCTCGATCGAGCGGCGCAGGAAAGTTTCCAGGCGCAAGCGCTCGACGCCCTCGCCCGTCATGGAGGCCTGGTAGAAGCGGTAGCCGTTACGGCCGCGCGCCTTGGCCTGGTACATGGCCACGTCCGCATTACGGATCAGCATATTCAGGTCGCTGGCATCGGTCGGGAACACGGAGATGCCAACCGAGCAAGTCACGAACAACTCGTGGCCGGCCACAATGAATGGATGTTCGAACATGGCCACCAGCTTTTCGGCCACCTGGCCGGCGCCGTACTGGCCCTCCACATCCTCCAGCAGGACGATGAATTCGTCGCCGCCCAGGCGCGCCAGGGTGTCGCCTTCGCGCAGCTTTTCCGACAGCGCGTGCGCCACCTGTTTCAACAGCTCGTCGCCGATGTGGTGGCCCAGTGTGTCGTTGACGTTCTTGAAGCGATCCAGGTCGATGAACAACAAGGCCAGTTGCTCATTGCCGCGCACCGAACGCTGGATGGCGTGCTGCAAGCGGTCGTGGAACAGCAGGCGGTTCGGCAGTTGCGTCAACGGGTCGTGGTGGGCCAGGTGGTCCAGCTTTTCCTGCGATTCCTTGACCAGCGTGATATCGCTGAACACACCTACATAGTGCGTGGTGAGGCCGCGCGTATCGCGCACGGCGGTCAGGGTCAGCCACTCCAGGTACATCTCGCCGCTCTTACGCTCGCTCCAGATTTCGCCGCGCCAGTAGCCATGTTCCACCAGCTCCTTCCACAGCTCACCATGAAATTGCTCGTCGTGGCGGCCGGAGCGCGTCAGGCCACGGTCGCGGCCCAGGGCCTCGGATTCGGTGTAGCCAGTGATCTGGGTGAAGGCCGGGTTGACGGCCACGATCACGCCTTTGTCGTCGATCACCATCACGCCGTCCGCAATGTGCTCCAGCACGGTGGCCGACAGGCGCAGTTTTTCCTCCGCCTCCTTGCGTGCGGTAATGTCCGCATAGACCCAGATCGAGCCATCGTTCGGGCGGTTCTGGTCAATCGCGCAACCGGACACCATGCACCAGAACAGCGAACCATCCTTGCGCCGGTAATGGCGCTCCTCGCTGAAGTACTCGCCGCTTTGCAGCGATGGATACTGGCGCGCGCCGGCGGACTCGAAATCGAACGCGGTCGGGAACACGATGGCGGTGGAGGCGCCGATCATCTGGCCCGGCTCATAGCCGAACAAATCCTCGCAGCGGCGGTTGACGGAGACAATGCTGCGGTGGCGCACGAACATCACGCCGAACATGACGTTGTCCAGGATCGCGCTCTGCTCGGCCAGCAAGCCCTCGATGCGCATTTCATTGTGCTTGCGCTGGCTGATATCGGAGATGATGCCGTCCACCCACGGCGCGCCGCCCGTTTCCACCGGCTGCGGCTGGCCGTTCTCGGCCACCCAACGCTCGGTGCCGGTGGAATCGATGATGCGGTATTCGATTTCGTAAGGCTTGCCGTCCTGGATCGCCTGCACCACGGCGCGGCGCTGGCGTTTGCGGTCTTCCGGACAAATCAGGTTAGCCCAGGCATGGGTGGTGCTGCGCATGAACTGCGCGGCCGAATAGCCGGAAATGTCTTCAATGGCGTCCGACACGAAATCAATCGGCCCGTCGGGACGGAAGCGGAACACCGCGCCCGGCACCTGGGTCACGATGGTGCGGAAGCGCTCCTCGCGCTGGGCGATGTCCTCGAACAAATGCTTGATCGCCACGCGCATCTGGTCCAGCTGGCCGGCCAGGCGGCCCAATTCATCGCTGCCACTCAATTCCATGCGGGTTTCAAAGTCACCGTGCGACAGGCGGTCGGAAAAGCGCATCAGCTTGCGCAGGGGCTTCAACAGGCGCTGGTTCAGGAACAGCACGATCAGCAGCAGCGACACGGTGAGCTGGGCCGCCAGCACGAACACATAGGACAGCTGCTTCTCGCGCAGTTCCTGCTGCGAGCGCGCGTCGTCCATCTCCACCATGATCTTGCCGATTTTCTCGCCGCGCACCAGGATCTCGCGCTCGGCCCGCACCACATTGCCAATGGCACGCTTGGGCGCTTCCACATGCATGAACTGGGTGTCGGCCTGGCCGGTCACCTGCACTTGCAGCACCGAGCGGTCGCGCATTACGGATTCAACCAGCGAGTGGGCCGATTCCGCATTCATATTCCACAGGGATTCCTGCATGCCGAGGGCAAGGATGTCGGCATTGCGTTGCAGGGATTCGTTCAGCACCGTCTGCGCCGATTTCTGCTCATGCACGCCGATCAGCAGGTAGCTGCCGATAATCGCCGGAATCACCAGGCCGCCGAATACCACCAGTAACAAGGCACCGTAGATGGACAAGCCATACAGTGCGCTCAGGCGGGACCTTAATTTGTTATATAAATTCCGAGCCATGCAAGCGGGTTCTGGTGGAAAAGATTATCCAGCAGCAATTATGCACGTATCTTGGTATCATCGCCACTCTATAAACGGAGGAGTTTCCCCATGTCGTTTTCTATGTATTCCGCGTCGCTCCCGGCGTTCCGCCAGATCCTGGGCAGCCTGCTGTCCATCCTGGACAAGGCCGAGGCCCATGTCGAGGCGAAGAAGCTCGATCCGAATGCGTTGTTGCAGTTCCGCCTGTTCCCGGACATGCTGCCCTTTACCCGCCAGATCCAGATCGCGGCCGACTTCGCCAAGGGCGCAGGCGCGCGCCTGGCTGGAGAGGAAGTGCCTTCTTTTGAAGACACTGAAAAGACTATCGGTGAATTGAAACTGCGTATCCAGCGCACCCTGGTGTTCCTGGAAACGCTGCCGCGCGAAGCGATTGAAGGTTCGGCCCAGCGCGCGATCACCACGGGCAGTGGTGAAAAGACCAAGCATTGGGTGGGGCAGGAATATTTGATGCATTACGCCCTGCCGCATTTCTACTTCCACGCGACGACCGCTTACAACATCCTGCGCCACAACGGCGTGGAGGTCGGGAAGAAGGACTATATCGGTTCCTGGAAAGCCGAATAAGAGCTTGAGGACTGCAAAACCGGGAAACCGGGAAAACCAGGGTCCGGCCCTATAGGGCCGTACCCTGGTTTCCCGGTTTCCCTGGTTTTCCGGTTTTCCCGGTTTTCCAACACCCCAGCTCAAGAATTCCTGCGCGGATACCCCTGCGCCAGAATCCGCTGCCACACCAGCTCCTTCTCCTCCGCGCCCATAGCCACCCAATGCGCGACCTCCAGATAAGTCCGTCCACACCCCCGGCAAATCTCATCAAAGGTAGTCGAGCACACCGCCACGCAAGGCGTATCCGGCCGCTCCGGCAGCTTCTGTTCCGCCATCACTTCACCTTCAAGCCCAGCTTATCCCAGCCCTCATGGCCGAGCTTCTGCATGGTCTCGATATTCTTCTCAAAGATATCCTCCGCCTCCGGGAACGCCTCCACCGCGCGGTCAATCGACGCCTCGCGCAGCAGATGCAAGGTCGGATAAGGCGAACGATTCGTATAGTTCGAGATATCGTTCGCATCCGTATCCGCAAACTGATAATGCGGATGGAAACTCGCCACCTGCAGCTCCCCATCCAGCATCAAATCCTCCAGCGCCGCATCCGCCACATCCAGGAACTCGTTGTAATCCTCAAAATCCTGCAACACCAGCGGATGGATCAGCAAAGTGGTATCGACCAGCTCCGGGTCCTCCGCCGCCAGAAACTCCAGCTCCTTGATCAGGTCTTCCAGCAGCTCCTCCGGCGTGGCCGCCTCCGACACCACATAGCGCACCTGCTTCTTCACATGCACCGCTTTAGCGAACGGGCACAGGTTCAGGCCGATGACAGCCTTTTCCAGCCACTGCTCGGTATCAGCGATGACCTCTTCATAATCCACACGGGTGTTGCTCATTTATTACATCCAAAATCGTTATCCAAGGCACCAATTATATAGCCAGTTCGACATAATTATCCAAGAAAATCAGGCACATAGCGAATTTTACCTTGACTCTGCAAGGTTTCAACCCTACACTCCGCCCTTAGATAGTCCGTCCATTGTTTCCTGACGACAACCGCGAAAAGCCATGCAAGATAGACTCAAACAAGCTGTCCTGATCGCCCTGGCGCTAAGCGCTGCGGTCCCGACTGCCTCCTCCCTCGCAGCCACCGAAGCCACCAAATCCGTGGTGCTTCAGGCGCCTGCCGTAGAAGAATACAAAGAAACCGATGTCTGGGGCCGCATCCGCTCCGGCTACGCCATTCCCGATGTAAACAACGCCCTGGTCAGCAAGCACGTCAAGTGGTACGCCGACCGCCAGGATTACATCAACCGCACCGTCGGCCGCGCCTCGCTCTACCTGTTCCACGTGGTGGAAGAGCTGGAAAAGCGCAATATGCCGACCGAGCTGGCCCTGCTGCCCTTCATCGAATCCGCCTTCAACCCGCAAGCCCTGTCCACCGCTAACGCGGCCGGCCTGTGGCAGTTCGTGCCCGGCACCGGCCGCGATTACGACCTGAAGCAGAACGCCTTCAAGGACGACCGCCGCTCCGTGCTGGCCTCGACCGACGCCGCCCTCAGCTACCTGCAGCGCCTGTACACCATGTTCGGCGACTGGCACCTGGCCCTGGCCGCCTACAACTGGGGCGAAGGCAATGTGCAGAAAGCCATCAAGCGCAACCAGGCCGCCGGCAAGCCGACCGACTTCGAAAGCCTGGCCGAGCACATGCCGGCCGAAACCCGCAACTACGTGCCCAAGCTGCAGGCGGTAAAGAACATCGTCGCCCACCCGGCGCAGTACAGCGTGAACCTGCCGGTGATCGATAACGAGCCCTACTTCACCGCGATTGCCAAGACGCGCGATATCGACCTGGCACTGGCCGCCAAGCTGGCCGAAATTTCGGTGGATGAGTTCAAGGCCCTGAACCCGCAATTCAAAAAACCGGTGATTACCGGCGGCGAACAGACCAAGATCCTGCTGCCGACCGAAAACGCGGAAAAGTTCACCACCAACCTGGCCTCCTGGACCAACGCCCTGTCGAGCTGGACCACGCACAAGATCAGCAGCGCGCGTGAAAGCATCGCCTCCCTGGCGCGCAAGTTCGGCACCACGCCGGACGCCATCCGCCAGGCCAACAATATTCCGAGCAAATCGGTGCTGAAAGCGGGCTCCACCATCCTGGTACCGAAGATTTCCGCCAGCTCGGGCGATATTTCGACCGACGTCATCGAAAATGCCGCCATGGCATTGGAAGACGCCGAGCGCGCCGGTCCAAAACGCAGCAATTACCGCCAGGCTTCCTCCTCCCGCAGCGAGTCCAAGCCGGCAGTCAGCCTGGTCAAGCCACGCATCAAGCGTGACGAGGCCGGCAAATCCAAGTCCCGCCGCAACAACTAAAACGTTTTTTCCCGCCCGCCGCCCACTTGCCAAACTTGCAGGTCGGGCGGCAGCGCGTTTACAATCCCGTTCTTGCGGTATAACCCCATTGGAGTAGATATGGCTTTCTTGCAAGGCAAAAAAATCCTGATTACTGGCGTCCTGTCCAACCGATCCATCGCCTACGGCATTGCCAAGGCAGCCCATCGCGAAGGCGCCGAACTGGCTTTCACCTACGTTGGCGAGCGCTTCAAAGACCGCATCACTGAATTTGCCGCCGAATTCGGCAGCAACATGGTCTTCGACTGCGACGTCTCCAGCGACGAGCAGATCGCCAACTTGTTCACCGACCTGGCCAAGAGCTGGGACAGCCTGGACGGTTTCGTGCACGCCATCGGCTTCGCCCCACGCGAAGCGATCGCCGGCGAATTCCTGGACGGCCTGTCGCGTGAAAACTTCCGCATCGCCCACGACATTTCCGCTTACAGCTTCCCGGCCATGGTGAAAGCCGCCCTGCCGCTGCTGAAGCCAGGCTCCTCCGTGCTGACCCTGTCCTACCTGGGCGCGGTGCGGGCGATCCCTTACTACAACACCATGGGCCTGGCCAAGGCATCGCTGGAAGCGTCCGTGCGTTACCTGGCTGAGAACCTGGGCCAGCACGGCATTCGCTCCAACGGCATTTCCGCCGGCCCGATCAAGACCCTGGCCGCCTCCGGCATCAAGGATTTCGGCAAGCTGCTCGGCTTCGCCGCCGGCCACGCCCCGCTGCGCCGCAACGTAACGATTGAAGAAGTCGGCAACGCCGCCGCCTTCCTGTTGTCCGACCTGTCCTCCGGCATCACCGGCGACATCATGTACGTCGACGGCGGCTTCTCCCACGTCATGGGCCTGAACGCCAGCGACTACGAGTAATTAAATTCGGGGTCAGGTCTGGCAATCGGACAAACTATGCGCTTCGCGCATAGTTTGTCCGATTGCCAGACCTGACCCCGAATTTCATCCCACCTTCGCTTGCTCCCACAGCTCTCAAACTCAGCAGAGTTGGTGCTTTCTACCAAAAACTGCGGGTCAGCTGAAATCTCATGTGGTAAGGGGACAGGCACCTCTCCCAGTGCAGTATCGCCAGTGCTCCACTCTTCGGCCGCAAAACCAAGGCGCCCATCGGCAAACACCTCCACCTTTCGCAATTCGTGTCGATTCCTATCGATCTCACTAAACAGCAAAACCGGGTATTGAGGATCGCTGTGCAACCACCGAACTTTCAAATACTCATTCACCACAAATCTCCCCATAATCGACAATCCGGTCCAACAGGCTCAAGCCAAAATCATTTGGCACGAGGTACACGCTTAACCATTCCCATATCGTACATCGTTCGGACTGCGTCGTATTCGCGATGCACACAGTATGCGACTAACCAAAATCGCCCGCATATTCACTTCGGTCGTGTAATGAAAAAGTATCATTCCGCTCTCTCGCGACGTATTTGGACAATCTAACTGGCGTTCGTCCGACGCCTTTTGCGAGAAATCAAATTGACAACACGGGAAAGTGAGACTAAAGTGATATCACTTTGATTTAACCTCTTGGGATTGATCATGACCCGTAACGAAAAGCCGTTCTCGTCTTACAGTGGATATCTGGTGTTGACCGTGGTGGTTACGCTGGCAATCCTTGCTTTCCTGATGGCGCGCGCCTTCCAGCCGCTGCTGGCTGGACTTTGTGTGCTGCTGGCGATTTTCCTGGCGCCGGGGCTGTATATGCTGCAGCCAAATGAAAGCGCCCTGCTCACCTTGTTTGGCCAGTACATCGGCACCGACCGCAGCGAGGGCCTGCGCTGGGCCTTCCCGCTCTACCGCAAGCAGCGCCTGTCGCTGCGCGCGCGCAACCTGAATGCGCCGACCTTGAAGGTGAACGACAAGCGCGGCAATCCAGTCGAAATTTCGGCGGCGATCGTCTGGCGCGTGCAGGATACGGCGCAGGCGATCTTCGATGTCGATGATTTTGAGCGTTACGTGGCAGTGCAGGCGGAAGCGGCCATCCGCCACCTGGCCTCGCGCTACGCCTACGATGACGGCGAGGATCTGGCGCAGGGTGAATTGACGCTGCGCTCCGGCATGGATGAAGTGTCGCAGGCGCTCAAGGCCGAATTGCAGGAACGCTTCCGCGCGGCCGGCGTGGAGACGATCGATGCCAAATTGACCCACCTGGCTTACGCGCCCGAAATCGCCCAAGTCATGCTGCGCCGGCAGCAGGCGGAAGCAATCGTCAGCGCCCGCACCCGCATCGTGCACGGCGCGGTGAGCATGGTCGAAGCTGCACTGCAAAGCCTGGCCGAACGCGAAATCGTCGAGCTGGATACGGAACGCAAGGCAGCCATGGTCAGCAACCTGCTGGTGGTGCTGTGCTCGGACAAGGAAACCCAGCCCATCGTCAACACCGGCACCCTGTATAACTAAGCACTATGGCCAGTCCCGGCAAAAAAGCCTTCCCGCTGCGTATCGATCCCGCCTTGTGGGACGAATTGCAGCGCCTGGCCGCACAGGATTTGCGCAGTGTGAACGCGGAAATCGAGTTCCTGCTGCGCGAATCGCTGGCGCGCCGCGGCATCAAGCCCAAAGCAAAGCCCGACACCCCGCCGCAGGAAGAGTAACGCTGCAATATTGCTATGCCGCAAACGCCAGCATAAATCTACCGCCGGGCGGCGAATCCATGTATAATTCACCCCTTGTGCGCTGCAACACACTTAACGCAGCTGTAATAAAAACACAAACAGCAGCTTCGCGAACCTACCGCCGCATCCCCAAACACTGGATGCCGCTTTAAAAAGCCCCCCCGCCTTGCGTGTCGTAGTCCAATGACACCGTCCCGGCGCAAAGCTTTTGTGCCGAAATTTCTATACAAAATAGAGTCGTTTCGTTTTGGTTTAGCGTAGCTTTTTTTCGCTTTTTACGAAAGATATACATGACTTTTGAAGCACTTGGTCTCAACACGTCCCTCCTCAACGCACTGACCGCCTCCGGCTACACCAAGCCGACCCCGGTCCAGGAGCAGGCATTGCCTGCAGCGATGGCTGGTCAGGACTTGTTGGTTTCCTCGCAAACCGGCTCCGGCAAGACCGCAGCCTTCATGCTGCCTTCACTGCATCGCCTGGCGGAAGCCGGCGCGTCCGGCCCAGCCGGCAAGACCGCAGCCCAGGAAGCACAGTCGGCGCGCGCCCGTGGCGAGCGTCCACGCTTCCGCCCGGCACAGCCAAAAATGCTGGTGCTGACCCCGACCCGCGAACTGGCCCTGCAGGTCACCACCAACACCGACAAGTACTGCTCCAGCATGCGTCACATCCGCGCTGTGGCCATCCTGGGCGGCATGCCTTACCCGAAGCAGATGCAACTGCTGGCGAAGAATCCTGAAATCCTGGTTGCGACCCCGGGCCGCCTGATCGACCATATGGAGCAGGGCAAGATCGACTTCTCGCAACTGCAAATCCTGGTGCTGGACGAAGCTGACCGCATGCTGGACATGGGCTTCATCGAAGACATCGACAAGATCGTCGCCGCCACCCCTGAGTCGCGCCAGACCATGTTGTTCTCGGCAACCCTGGAAGGCGTGGTAGGCAATATGGCCCGCCGCATCACCAAGGATCCGCAGACCATCAAGATCAACAGCACCACCACCAAGCACGAGAACATCTCGCAGCGCGTACACTTCGTGGACGACCTGTCGCACAAGAACCGCCTGCTGGACCACCTGCTGCGCGACGAAACCATGGACCAGGCAGTGGTCTTCACCGCCACCAAGCGTGACGCTGACACCATCGCTGACCGCCTGAACATCGCCGGCTTCTCCGCCGCTGCGCTGCACGGCGACATGCACCAGGGCGCGCGTAACCGCACCCTGGACGGCCTGCGTCGCGGTAACGTGAAGGTGCTGGTTGCGACCGACGTGGCAGCACGCGGTATCGACGTGCCGAACATCACCCACGTGTTCAACTACGACCTGCCTAAGTTCCCTGAAGACTACGTGCACCGCATTGGCCGTACCGGCCGCGCTGGCCGCAACGGTGTCGCGGTATCGCTGGTGAACCACGCTGAGAACATGCTCGTGCGCCGCATCGAGCGCCTGACCCGCCAGCCGATCCCGGTGGAAGTGGTTGAGGGCTACGAGCCTAAGCGCGCCGCAGCGCCACGCTCGGCCAGCCGTCCAAGCTGGAAACCAGGCGATGGCCGCAACGCCAAGCCAGGCCAGCGTTCCTTCTCGAACCCGCGTCCGGAAGGCGGCAACTATCGCAGCGAAGGCAACTCCTTCGGCGGCGAGCGTAAAGAAGGCGGCTTCCGCAATCGCAGCGAAGGCGGCTTCCGTGCTGAAGGCGGTTTCCGTCCTGAGCGTTCGGAAGGCGGCTTCCGTGGCGGCGAGCGCACCGATGGCGGCTTCCGCAACCGTAACGAAGGCGGCTTCCGTCCTGAGCGTCCGGCTGGCGGCGGTTTCCGTCCTGAAGGCGGCTTCCGCGCCGAGCGTCCGGCCGAAGGCGGCTTCCGCAAAGAAGGCGCTGGCTCCCGTGAGCGCGGCGAAAGCACCTTCCGCAACCGTGATCGCGATGCTGGCGGCTTTAAAGGCCCGCGTACCGATGCACCGCGTCGTCCTTGGGGTGACCGTTAAACCGTGAAACCTGGAAACCAGGGTCAGGCCCAAAGGGCCTGACCCTGTCTCCTAAGAGGCCGCCTGGGGTAACCCGGCGGCCTTTTTCTTTTGTACGTCAGCGAACAGAGCGGCGCCCCATTCAGCGCGACACTGCGGGCATGAGATCCCTTCTGATTGCTTTCATGTTAGCCAGCACGGGCGCGCACGCCTCCACGGATTCGCCCTCCCCTATCGTGCGCGCCCAGGTGCTGCTGGACCGGGCCAGTTTTTCGCCGGGCCAGGTGGATGGCGCCGCCGGCAGCAATATGCGGCAAGCCTTGCTTGGTTTCCAGCGTGCGCGCGGCTTGCCGGAAACGGGCAAACCGGACCGGGCGACGCTGGCGGCGCTGGATGATGGCCAGCCGGTGCTGGCCGCCTACACCGTGACCGAGGCTGACCTGGCCGAGCCTTTCGCGCCGGTGCCGGACGATATGGCGGAGAAGGCGAAGATGCCGGCGCTCGGATTCGCCGACGTGGCGGAAGCGCTCGGCGAACGCTTCCACGCCAGCCCGGGACTGCTGCGCAAGCTCAATCCCGGCAAGGATTTCGAACAGGCGGGCGCGCAAATCATGGTGCCCAACACCGCTGCGGCGCGCGCTGTGCCAAAAGCGGCCAGCATCGTGGTGGACCGCAGCGACGGTACCTTGGCCCTGCTCGATGCAGACGGGCGCGTGCTCGCGCAAATGCCCGCCACCACGGGCAGCGAGCACGATCCGCTGCCGGTCGGGCAATGGAAGGTGAACGGCGTGGCGCGCAACCCGCCGTTCCATTACAACCCGAAACTATTCTGGGATGCGCGGCCGGGCGATAGCAAGGCCACCATCCCGCCGGGGCCGAACAACCCGGTTGGCGTGGTGTGGATTGATCTGTCGATCGACCATTACGGCATCCATGGCACGCCGGAGCCGGGCAAGATCGGCAAAACACAGTCGCATGGCTGCATACGGCTCACCAATTGGGACGCGGCGCGCGTTGCCGATGCGGTGGGGCCGGGTACGGCAGTCGTGCTGCAAGAGTGAAGGAGTTCGGCATGAGGCCATTGGGTACATTGGGAACGCTGGTGCTTGGCATAGTATTGGGCTCGGCAGGTACCTTGCTGCTGCTTAGCCGCGTGCCGCTCGATAGCCGGACAACGGCGACCATCAGCCCGCCAGCGGCCGGCACCTTTTCCACGCCGCCAGCCGACGCCATTAGCGCGGCGGCACCGCACAGCGCTGGCCCGGCAGCAACGCCGACGCGCGGCGCCGCGCAGGATGGCGACGGCAAAGCGCGCGTCCCCGGCGCCGGCAAGGCATCCGGCGACTCGCTGGCCGGCATGCACGTGGCGGAAAGCAGCGGCAGCGGCGCGTCCCTGCTGATCCCGGTGGCCGGCGTGAAGTCGGCACATATCCAGGATACCTACAGCCAGCCGCGCGGCGACGAACGGATGCACGAGGCACTCGACATCCTCGCCCCCAGCGGCACGCCGGTCTACGCGGTGGCAGACGGGCGCGTGGCCAAACTATTCAACAGCAAACCCGGCGGCCTCACCATCTACCAGTTCGACCCCAGCGAAAAATACTCCTACTACTACGCCCATCTTGAGCGCTATGCGGATACGCTGAAAGAAGGCCAGCAAGTCAAACGCGGCGACATCATCGGCTACGTCGGCGCCACCGGCAATGCCGATCCCGCCACACCGCACCTGCACTTCGCGATGTATGAACTCGGGCCGGAAAAGAACTGGTGGCAAGGTAAACCAATCAACCCCTACCCGTTGCTGGGTCACCAGTGACGCACGCGCCCCGTGTCCATGTGCACGAACTGTGAGGTCGGATAGTAGCCAACCCCGCCGCCCTTGAGCGCCAGCGCCGTCTTGTGCAAGCGCTCCAGGTCGCGCCCCGGAATGCGCACATCGATCGCCTTCCCTTCCAGATGCATGCTGTGCTTGGCCACGCCGCCGCTGGCCTCGGCCAGCTTGCGGTTGCTCTCCGGCGAACGGTAGCCGGAAATCACATGGATCACTTCGTGGTTGCTGAACTGGGCGCTGACACGGTCCAGCATCAGCAGCAATTCGGTATCGATCGGCGCTACCTTGTCGTTGCGGTGGTCGCGTAGCAGGCGGTTAATGTCCTGCAGCGCCTCCGGGATGAATTGGCCATCGGCCCAGAACATGGTGCGCAAGGTCTCGCCGGTATGCGTGTTGTAGAAACGCAGGCTGCGCTCGTGCGGCGCGGCGATGGCAGCGCGCGCCATGGATGGCAGGGCCAAAGCCGACGCCACGGCGACGGAACTCTTGAGGAAGGATCGACGCTGGTTCATAGGCGCTAGCTTACCGCTGACGCCGATTTCATGTTTTTGTGGCGCGCGGAAAGAAGTTTCGATATACTTGATTACTCAAACACTTTTCAATGAATAGTCATGGATAACGCACTTGAGTTTTGCCTGCGCCTGGCGCGCGCCCACGCCACCATCATCCGCCGCCTGGATACGGTCCTGGGCGGCCACCACGGCCTGAGCTTCAGCGACTTCATGCTGTTG
Source organism: Massilia sp. SR12 (assembly GCA_046523935.1). Lineage (GTDB taxonomy): Bacteria > Pseudomonadota > Gammaproteobacteria > Burkholderiales > Burkholderiaceae_D > Rugamonas. Next base: position 1,904,672 of record CP159586.1, read on the forward strand.
CAAAGCCTGGCCAATGCGCCGGGCGGACGCTTGCGCCGCGTCGACCTGGCGGAGCGCCTGGGCCTGACCGCTTCCGGCGTCACCCGCACCCTGCTGCCGCTGGAGAAAACCGGCTGGGTCGCGCGCCAGGCCGACGAGCGCGATGCGCGCGTCGGCTACGCCGTCATCACCGCCGGCGGCCACGAGCTGCTGGACAACGCCCAGCGCACCGCCGCCGAATACGCGGCCGACCTGATGCGCCATTCCAGCGACGAGGAACTGGCGCCGCTGAACGCGGTACTGGCCAACCTGACGGGGCACAAGCAATGACGCCAAGCCTGAAAACCAATGCCAACTTCCGCTGGCTGCTGGCGGGCGGCATGCTCTCCATGCTGGGCGACCAATTCACGCTGATCGCCCTGCCCTGGCTGGTCTTGAAGTTGACCGGCGACCCGCTCTCGCTTGGCCTGGTGCTGGCCTTGTTGGGCGCTCCGCGCGCGATCTTCATCCTGGTTGGCGGCGCGCTGGTCGACCGCTACTCGCCGCAGCGCGTCTTCATGCTGACCAAGTACGCCAGCGCCTTGCTGCTGGGCGCACTGGCCGCGCTGACATTGAGCGGCGCAGCCACGCTGCCGATGGTGTACGCCCTGTCGCTCGGCATCGGCCTGGCGCAGGCGTTTGCCTACCCCTCCGGCTCCTCGATCATGCCGCGCGCCATTCCGCCCGAGCTGCTGCAAGCCGCCAATGGCGCCATCATGGGCGTGCGCCAGGTTGGCATGCTGGTCGGCCCGCTGCTGGCGGCGCTACTGCTGGCCATCGGCGATCATGCGGGCGACAGCGCCGACGGCGCGAAAAGCGGCATGTTTGCGTTGGGCCTGGCCTTCGCCTTCGACAGCCTGACCTTCATGCTCTCCGCATGGACCTTGTCGCGAGTGGCGCCGCTGCCCGGCACAGCGCAAGCCGCAGTGCAGAACGTGTTCAGCGCCGTCGCCGAAGGCGTGCTCGCCGTCTGGCGCGATGTGGAAATGCGCACCTGCTTTGCGTACTGGGGCCTGGTCTCGGTGCTGATCGGCGGCACCATGCAGGTAGCGTTGCCGGTGCTGGCCAAAGAGCGCCTGCACGACGGCTCCGCCTTCGGCATGCTGATGGCGGCGCACGGCGCGGGCATGCTGGCCGGTATGGTCTTCTCCGGCATGAACGCCAAGCGCAATGCCGGCAAGCCGCTGCGCATTGGCCTGCTGGCACTGGGCGTGGACGCCATGGCTGGCCTGCTGGTCATGCCGCTCGGCCTGATCACGGCGGCTTGGCAAGCCGGCGTGCTGCTGCTTTCGCTCGGCGCGCTGGTGGGGCTGGTGCAGGTGGCAATCTTCACCTGGATACAGAAGCGCGTGCAGCCGCAGATGATGGGGCGCACCATGAGCATCTTCATGTTCATCCTGTTCGGCCTGGCGCCGCTGTCGTCCGCCGCCACCGGCTGGGTCATGCTGCACGTGACGCTGGCGCAGATGTTCGCCGGCGGCGGCGTGGTGCTGGTGCTGTGCGCTACGCTCGCGTTGTTGTTCACTCCGATGCGCCGCATCGTTACCGCTTAGGATTGCGACCATGGAAACCAAATGGCTTGAGGACTTTATCTCGCTGGTGGAAACGAATAGTTTCAGCCGCTCGGCGCAGTTGCGCCACGTGACACAACCCGCGTTCTCGCGGCGCATCCAGTCGCTGGAAAACTGGCTGGGCATGGACCTGATCGATCGCACCTCTTATCCAACGCGGGTCACACCGGCGGGGCTGGTGTTCTACGAGCAGGCGCTGGAAATGCTTAGCCAGATCAACGGCGTGCGGGAACTATTGCGCGGCAAGCGCGCAGCGGCGCAGAACAGCATCGACCTGGCGGTGCCGCATACCTTGTCGCTGACCTTTGTGCCGAAGTGGATCACGCAACTGGAAGAGGATTTCGCGCCGATCAATTCGCGCCTGATGGCGCTGAACGTGCACGACGCGGTGCTGCAGTTGGTGGAAGGCGGCTGCGACCTTCTGCTGTGCTATCACCATCCGCGCCAGCCGGTGCAGCTGGACCCGGGGCGCTACGACATGCTGGTGCTGGGGCGCGAGGCTTTGCGCGCCTACTCGCGCTGCGACAAGGCGAAGCAGCCGGAGTTCGTGCTGCCGGGACGGAAGACGGCGCCGCTGCCCTTCCTTTCCTACACCACCAATGCCTACCTGGGGCGCATGGTTGACCTGGTGACGGCGGATGCGAAGCAGTCGCTGCATCTTGAGACGCACTACGAAACCGATATGGCGGAAGGGTTAAAGATGATGGCGCTGGAGGGGCGCGGGATTGCGTTTTTGCCTGAGTCGGCGGTGACGCGCGAGGTGAAGCAAAAGCTGCTGGCGCCGGCTGATGGCGGGCGCACTGAGTGGGGGATTGAGATGGAGATCCGGCTGTATCGCGAACGGCCGAGCGCGCAGCGGCCGGGGAAGGCGATTGTGGGGAGGCTGTGGGAGCATTTGGCTGAGCGCCAGAAACCGGCGTCGGCGAAGCGGCGGCTGCCGGCTTCGGATCGCTGAAACCCTGAAACCGGGAAACCGGGGTACGGCCCGAAGGGCCGGACCCCGGCTGGTCTGGCAGGGTCCGGCCCTATGGGCCGTACCCTGGTTTCCCGGTTCACAAAGCTTGTAGTTCCACTACCAAATCCAAGGTTATGCAAATTTTGCATAACCGGATGCGCACTCGGCATTGGCCTCAAGAGTTGCGCGAGAATAATATTCTCGGCGTTACCGAACAACTCAAGCGAGTCACACAATGACCAACCACGTCTTGCCTTCCTACCTCAACGCCGACGATCTCGGTCCATGGGGCCAGTACCTGAAACAAATCGATCGCGTTACTCCTCACCTGGGCGGCCTGTCGCGCTGGGTGGAAACCCTGAAGCGTCCAAAGCGCATCCTGGTGGTTGACGTACCTATCGAGCGTGATGACGGTTCTATTGCCCACTACGAGGGCTACCGCGTGCAACACAATATGTCGCGCGGCCCAGGTAAAGGCGGCGTGCGCTTCCACCAGGACGTGACCCTGTCCGAAGTGATGGCTCTTTCGGCATGGATGACGGTGAAGAACGCCGCCGTCAACGTGCCATACGGTGGCGCAAAGGGTGGTATCCGCGTTGATCCAAAGACCCTGTCCAAAGGTGAACTGCAGCGCCTGACCCGCCGCTACACCAGCGAGATCAGCCTGATCATCGGCCCGACCAAGGACATCCCGGCACCAGACGTCAACACCAACGAACAGGTGATGGCATGGATGATGGACTCCTACGCCATGATCGAAGGTAACCTGTCGACCGGCGTGGTCACCGGTAAGCCAATCTCGATGGGCGGCTCGCTGGGCCGTCGCGAAGCTACCGGCCGCGGCGTGTTCGTGACCGGCCGTGAAGCGGCAGCCAAGCGCGGCGTCGCCATCCAGGGCGCACGTATCGCCATCCAGGGCTTCGGCAACGTGGGCGGTATCGCTGCCAATATGTTCGCAGAAGCTGGCGCCAAGATCATCGCCGTGCAGGATCACACCGGCACCGTGGTACACCAGGGCGGCCTGAACGTGGCTGAACTGCACAAGCACGTGGCGGAAACCGGCGGCGTCGCTGGCTTCGCCGGCGCGGAAGCAACCCAGGACCGCGATTCCTTCTGGGGCATCGAGTCCGACATCCTGGTTCCGGCAGCACTGGAACAGCAGATCACCGCGAAGAACGCAGGCCAGATCCGCACCAAGATCATCCTGGAAGGCGCCAATGGCCCGACCACTCCGGAAGCGGACGACATCCTGAACGAAAAAGACATCCTGATCGTTCCGGACGTACTGTGTAACGCCGGCGGCGTGACCGTATCGTACTTTGAGTGGGTGCAGGACTTCTCCTCCTTCTTCTGGAGCGAGGAAGAGATCAACGCCCGCCTGACCCGCATCATGCAGGACGCATTCAACTCCGTGTGGGATGTCGCCACCGAGAAGAAGGTTTCGCTGCGCACCGCAACCTTCATCCTGGCATGCACCCGCGTGCTGGCTGCCCGCGAAGTTCGTGGCCTGTACCCATAAATACATAGCAAGCCGGGCGCCCGCGTAGCGCCCAGCAGCATACGCCCGCACCGGCCGCAAGGCCTGTAGCGGGCGTTTTTCGCAGAACAAAAGGAGAAGCAGTATGAGCAGTCTGGAACAGAAGGCACTGGAGTACCACAAGGCCGGCAGCCCCGGCAAAGTGGCCATTGCCGTCACCAAAAGCGTGGCCAACCAGGACGACCTGGCCCTGGCCTACTCGCCCGGCGTCGCCGCGCCTTGCATGGAGATCGCGCGCGACCCGGCACTGGCCTATGAATACACCGCCAAAGGCAACCTGGTCGCCGTCATCACCAACGGCACTGCCGTTCTGGGCCTGGGCAATATCGGCGCACTGGCCGGCAAGCCGGTCATGGAAGGCAAGTCCATCCTGTTCAAGAAATTCGCCGGCATCGATTCCTTCGATATCGAACTGGACGAAACCGATCCGGACAAGCTGGTCGACATCATCGCCGCCATGCACCCAACTTTCGGCGGCATCAACCTGGAAGACATCAAAGCACCCGAGTGCTTCTACATCGAGCGCAAACTGCGTGAGCGCCTGAGCATTCCAGTATTCCACGACGACCAGCACGGCACCGCCATCGTGGTCGGCGCGGGCATGCTGAACGCGGTGGAAATGACCGGCCGCGATATCGCCAATGTGAAAATCGTGTGCTCCGGCGCCGGCGCAGCAGCCATCGCCTGCCTGGAACTGCTGGTGGATATCGGCGCGCGCCGCGAAAACATCTTCGTCTGCGACTCCAAGGGCGTGCTGACCAAAGCGCGCAACCTGAGCGGCGAGAAAGCCGACTGGGCGCAGGACACCAGCGCCACTACGCTGTCCGACGTGATGGAAGGCGCCGACGTCTTCCTCGGCGTATCCGGCCCAGGCGTGCTGTCGCAAGCCGACGTACAACGCATGACCAAGCAGCCGATCGTCTTCACCCTGGCCAATCCGGAACCGGAACTGCGCCCGGAGCTGGTGCGCGAAGTAGCGCCGGACGCGATCATCGCCACCGGCCGTTCGGACTACCCGAACCAGATCAACAACGCGCTGTGCTTCCCTTACCTGTTCCGCGCCGCGCTGGACACCGGCGCCACCACCATCAACCAGGACATGAAGCGCGCCTGCGTGACCGCCCTGGCCGGCCTGGCGCGTAGCGATGCCCGCTTCGGCAAAGACTACGTGGTACCGGGCCTGCTGGACGACCGCCTGCTGCCGACCGTCACCCCGAAGATCGCCCAAGCCGCCATGCGCAGCGGCGTCGCCCGCAAAGAGCTGGAGATGACCGCCTACTTCGAACGCCTGGAAGCGCTCGGCAAGCACCTGCTGTAAAAAGATTCGGGGTCAGGTCTGGCAATCGGACAAATGGTGCCCAAGGGCACCATTTGTCCGATTGCCAGACCTGACCCCGAATTTACATCAGACGCCCAGTACGTACTTTTCGCTCGACATGCGGCGCGTTGCGAAGGCGACTGCCGCGCACGCCAGCGCCAGCGGCAAGGCGCAAGTCAGCAAGTAGGGCATCAGGCCCAGTGATTGGCCGGTGGCCATGGCCTGGAACATGGTCTGGTTGCCCAGCAGCGGCACCGCGTACATCCAGTCCTTGGTGGTCAGGTCCAGCGCCGGCACAATGAACACCGGCAGCATCGGGATGAAGGTCACGATACCGGCCGTGGCCTGCGCTTCCTTGAAGGTGCGCGAATTCATCGCCATCGCCACCTGCAGGGCGCCAATCATCAAACACAGTGGAATCGCGGTCGCGATCACCAGCAGCAGCATCGGGATATCCACGCGCCACGACAGGCCGATCTCTTCCAGCGGCAGGTATTTCAGCATCGCGTGCGCCACGCCCAACTCGAACGCCAGGCCGATTGCCGCCAGCGCGGATGCCGCCAGCCATTTGCCGGCCACCAGGTCGAAGGCGCGCATCGGCTGCGAAATCAAGACTTCCAGCGAGCGGCGTTCACGCTCGCCGGCGGTGCTGTCGATCGCCGCCGCCAGGCCGAAGATGCAGGCCGGTACGAAGAACATGCCGAGGAACATGCCGATGCGGGTGTTGGAGCGCGTCGTGCTGTCTGCCGTGTCGTAGCGTTGCAGCGCCAGCGGCGACAGCGTGGCCGGCGAAACGCCATGCGCCAGCAGGCGCGCGCCGGCAATGCCGTTGCCGTATTCGCGCAGCATGGTTTCCAGCTCGCGGCGCTGGGACGCCTTCTCCACCGAAGAATCGAACCACAGCTCGAGCGGGGCCGGGCGCAGGTCTTCATAATATTCGCTGAACTTTTCGCCCAGCTTCAGTACGGCGGCGGTCTTCTTCTCGCTCAGCAGCGTGGCGATATCGGCCTCGCTCATGCTCTCTTTCGGCGTGACGTTGACGTTCTTCTGGGTCAGGTAATTGACCAGGTTGGGCGCCTGCGCCGCACCCACCACCACCATGTCGATACCGACCTTCTCGGTGCTGGTGCCGCGCTTGATCTGCATGTGCAGCATGAAGCCGACCATGGCGGGATACATGAACACGAACATGAGCAGCATGTTCAGGGTGCGCTTGTCGCGGATCGCCTCGACCAGCTCTTTTTTCATTACGACCAAGTATTGCGGCATCATGCTGCGATCCCCTCTTCCGTGCCGACCAGGTGGACGAAGGCGTCTTCCAGGTTGGCGATACCAGTTTGTTCACAGAGCTGCAACGGCGTGCCTTGCGCCACCGTTTTACCGTTCGCGATAACGATCACGTCATCGCACAAATGCGTCACTTCCTGCATCACGTGGGTGGCCAGGATGATGCAGCAGCCCTCTTCGCGCAATTTGGTCAGGGCGCGGCGCAGCGCGCGCGTGCTCATCACGTCCAGGCCACGGGTCGGCTCGTCCAGCAGCAGGTTGCGCGGGCGGTGCAGCAGGGTGCGCGCCAGTGCTACCTTGATGCGCTGGCCTTGCGAAAAGCCCTTGCAGTTCCGCTCCAGGAACTCGCCCAGGCCGAGCAGCTCGGTCACTTCCTCGATGCGCTGCTTGATGGCGGCTTTGTCCATGCGGTTGATCTGGCCGAAATACTCCAGGTATTCGCGCGTGGTCAGCCGTTCGTACAAGCCGAATTGGTCGGTCAGCAGGCCGATGCTGCGGCGCGCGCCCATCGGATCGCGGTCCGGATCGACACCGTCGATGCTGACCGAACCCCGGTCGCGTTTGAGCAGGCCGACCAGGGTGCGCATCAGCGTGGTCTTGCCGGCGCCGTTCGGGCCGAGCAGCGCGGTGGCGCGGCCGTCGGCCACGGTGAAGCTGACGCCTGCCAGCGCGGCAAAGTCGCCAAAGCTCTTATGTACGTCTTCTACGTGGATCATCTTGCGTCCTTTCAGGGTTTGGCGCCGGCGTGGCCAAGCTGGAACGGGATCGGCGCGATTTCGCGCAGGCAGCTGCTGTCCACATTCGCTTCCGGTTGATCGAGGAATTCGCGCATCAGGCGCGGTACGCAGCCCAGGCGCGACACGCCGTGGCCGGCATTGGCGACCACAATGTGCTTGGCTTTGCTCATGGACTTGGCGGCGCTTTCGGCGCGGCGCGGCGGCGTGACCGGATCCTGGGCGCCGGACAAGAGCAAGGTCGGCGCGGCGATCAGGCTCACCGCTTGCACCGGCGCGGCGGGCACTTTCAGCAACGGGCACAGGCTGGCGATGCGGCTGGCGTGGCCGCGCAGGAAGGAGCCGCGCTCATCGGCCGTGCGCGCTTCCTCAGTCAGGCGCGGAATGTCTTCGCTGCAGACCACGGCCAGGTGCATCGGCATGGCGATCATGCCTTCCGGCGAGTAGTCGGTGGTAACGTAGGCGCGCGCCAGGAACGGGCCCCAGTTGCCTTCATACGCGTTGTGGATGATGTAAGGCAGGCGCTGGCTGTCGTGCGGCGAGTACAGCGTGGAATGGATCACCGACACGAAGCGCAGGTTGGTCAGCGGCAGTTGCAGGCGCTTCATATTGCGCGGGTGGGCGAAGTCCAGCTTGACCGAACCGGCGTTGACGCGCGCCAGCACGGTCTCGAATTCCTTGGCTAGTTGCGGATAGGCCTGGGCGCAAGCCTTGTCGTCGGCGCAGCGCTTGAAGATGCCTTCCAGCGCCAGTTGCGCATCCTGCGCGGCGGCCGGGATCACCTGCTCCGGCGCGGCCACGCCGTCCAGGATCAGGGTGCGCACGCTGGCCGGGAAGCTGCGCGCATAGTGCTGGCCCAGGCGGGTGCCGTAGGAACCGCCGAAAATATTCACCTTGCCGTAGCCCAGCGCCAGGCGCACCTGTTCGATATCGGCGGCGGCGGCGGCCGTGCTGTACAGGCCGAGCGGATGCTTGATCGCGGACAGGCATTTGCCGATGGCGTCGGTCATCTGGCTTTCAGTGGCAGCTTCGTCCAGCATCGGGTCGTCGCAACGCAGCTTGCCGGACAGGCCGGTGCCGCGCTGGTCGATAAAGACGATGTCGCGCGTGGCACGCATGCGCTTGAAGGTCGATTCCAGCAGCGCCACCACGTCCGAACCCGCCTCGCCCGGGCCGCCGGCCAGCACGAACACCGGATCGCTGTTCGGCACCGGACGGAACGCCGGCGCCACGGCCACGTGCAGCTTGAGCTGGCCCGCGTCCTTACGCTGCGGGTCGAGCGGCACATTGATATCGTGGCAGCGCAGGGACTCCTCGCTGCCGCGCAGGTGACAGCCGCGCCCAGGCTGGGCTGCCGCCTTGGCGTCCAGCGCCAGCAGTGCCGCCAGCGTCAGGACGAGCGCCGACCATGAAACTCGCAATTTCATCAGTAAACTCCTCGGGTAAGAATAAGTTGTGGGCGTTCAGGCCCCGGGACTACGCAAACTTCGCAAGCGCTTGACCAGCCGCGCCACGCAATAGAAACACAGCACGTGCAGGCCGATCATCATGGCGATCAGACCGGGCCTGCCGCTGCCAAGGTGCTTGATCGTGTACGGCAGTTGCAGCAGCAGCGGCACGACGAACAGCGCGATCAGGTATTTGTACTTGCGCCCCATGGACTCGGCATCGGTGAAGATTTCGCTGCTGCGCGCGGTGCCGGCCGGCGCGCGCCAGAATTGCCAGCCCAGTTGCTCGTCCACCCGTTGCCAGCCGGCGTCCTCGAACAATTGCAGGTAATGCGCGTCGGCGCGCGTCAGGCGGAAGTCGATGCGGTAATTCACTTCGGCGGGTTCGCCGCGCTCGAACGCAAAGAGCAGGCGCATGGCATGCACGCGCTTCAGGTGCAGGCCCTCGCGCGCTTTTTGCTCCAGCCAGCGCTCGAACGTGTGGTCGGCGTCATCCCAGAACCATTTGAATTTCCAGACAAGCTTCTTCATATATCGGTGATCGGTATATCGATGTCCGATATATTAGCATTTAAGTAAACGATGTCAATGCCCTTGTCGTTTTGCGATCCAATCTTCCACCACCCGCTCCAGCACCGTCATCGGCAAGGCGCCGTGGCCCAGGATCTCGTGGTGGAATTGCTTCAGGTCGAACTTATCACCCAGCTCGCGGCGGGCGTGTTCGCGCAGGCCGAGGATGGTCAACTGCCCCACCTTGTAGGCCAGCGCCTGGCCGGGCGAGACGAAGTAGCGCTCCACTTCGGCGCTGGCCTCCTTGGGCGCCATGCCGGTGTGCTCCACCATGTAGTCGATGGCTTCCTCGCGCGACCAGCGCTTGTAATGGATGCCGGTATCGACCACCAGCCGCACGGCGCGCATCATTTCATCGCGCAGGCGGCCCAGTTGGTCGAGCGGTTGCGGTGTCAGGCCCATTTCCGAGGCCAGGCGTTCGGCGTACAGGCCCCATCCCTCCTGGTAGGCGGAGAAGGAAATGATGCGGCGGAAGAACGGCACGCCCTGCATCTCCTGCGCCAGCGATATCTGGAAGTGGTGGCCCGGAATGACTTCGTGGAACACGGTGCTGCGCATACCGAAGCGCGGAATATCGTTCATCGAGCGCATATTCGCGTAGAACACGCCGGGGCGGGTGCCGTCCAGGGCGCCGGCAATGTAATAGGCGCTAGGTGCGGTGGCCGTCGACTGGCTCGGTGCCGGGCGCACTTCGATGGCTGTTTTCGGATGGTCGAGGAAGGCGCTCGACAGCTTTTCCTCCGCCTCCTTCATGATGGCACGGTACTCGGCCAGCATGGCCTTGCGGCCCTCCTCCGTATCCGGGAAGCGGTAGCGCGGGTCGCGCATCAGGCTTTGCATGCGCTCGCCCACCGAGCCCTGCTCCAGCCCCTGCTCGGCCAGCAGCCGGTCCATGATGCCGTTCACGCGCTCCACATCGGCCAGGCCCAGTTCATGCACGCGCTGCGGCGTCAGGCTGGTGGACGTGTGATGGCGCACGCACCAGGCGTAGTACTCGTCGCCATTCGGCAGCGACCAGGCGCCGTCGTTGCGGCTGACGCGGCCCTGCAAGCCAACGAAATGGCGCACCAGTTCCGCGTAGGCCGGATAGACGCTGGTCTGGATCGCATCAGCCGCGCCTTGCAGCAGTTCGGCGCGCACTTTTTCATCCATGTCCGCCAGCGGGATCGCATCCAGCTTGGCCTTGAAGCTCGCGTACAGCATGTTCTCGCGCGCCGGGCGCCCGGCAAAGCCGTGCATTTGCAGCAGCACCTTCTCCACCAGGAATTGCGGCGGCAAGATGCCGGCCGCCTCCTGCGCGCGCAGGAATTCCAGCAGTTGCTCGAACTTGCGCGGGAATTTCCGCAGGCGGGCAATATAGTCCTCGGCCTCGCCGCGCGTGGTGACCTGGTGCACATCGGTCATGAATTCGGGCAGCGCGCTTTGCAGGCCGTGCATCTGGTTGACCGGAAAATCGTGCAGGTAGAAGCGGCCGCCCTCAATCTTGTCGGTCAGGTAGTAGTGCAAGGTGTCGTAGGATAGCTGCGCCTCGCGTCCCAGCGCATTGCGGTCATAACGGTCCAGCATGGCCAGGTTGTCGCGCATATCCTGCAGGATTTCCTGCTGGCGTTCGGGCGACTCATCGTCCAGGCGCGTGCTGTGGAAATCGAGCCAGCCGGGCAGCACGCGCAGCTGCGACATCATCTCTGGGCTCTTCAACGCGGCCGAGGCAAAGGCGCGCATATAGAACCATTCCAGCTTGAGCGGTTTCGAATACCAGGTCTGCGTCACCAGCACCGCGCCCGCGCACAGGGCCGCAGTAGCCCCCGTCAGGCCCCAGGCCGCAATTTTTTTCGCGTTGATCTCCATGCGCGAAATATTACAGTATCATCCCCGTTTGCCGGCGACCAAGCTGGCAGATTTAATAACAGACCGGAGATCCCGAATGACCTTACGCCTGCTGGTACTGGGCGCCGCCGTCGCGGCAGCCACCAGTGCAGTTGCCGCCCCGCGCGGCCTCACCATCGAAGACCTGGCGAGCATGGACCGCGTCGGCAGCCCAGCGCTGTCGCCCGATGCAAGCCGCGTGGTGTACACCGTGCGCGCCACCAATATGGACAAGAACCGCGGCATTACCCAGCTGTGGATGATCGACCTGAAGGCCGCCAAGCCCACCCCCGTCCAGCTGACCCAGCACGATGCCAGCAGTAGCCAGCCGCAATGGTCCGCCTCCGGCGACGCCGTCTACTTCGTTAGCGGCCGTTCCGGCTCGGCCCAGGTGTGGCGCCTGCCAGTGAACGCCGGCGGCGAAGCCGTGCGCGTGACCGACTACCCGGTGGGCGTGGAGAGCTTCCGCCTGTCGCCTAAAGGTGACCGCCTGGCCATGTCCTTCGAAGTATTCCGCGACTGCGCCGACCTGGCCTGCACCAAGAAGCGCCTGGACGACAAGGCCAAGAACAAGGCCACCGGCATGCTGTACAACGACATGTTCGTGCGCCACTGGGATACCTGGAAAGACGGCCGCCGCAATGTGCTGTACTCGGCCCCGGTCGACGCCGCAGGTAAAGCCGGTGCAGCCGTCAGCCTGAGCGGCGCGCTGGATGCCGACGTGCATTCCAAACCCTTCGGAGGTGCCGACGACTACCAGTTCAGCCCAGACGGCCAGAAGATTGTGTTCGCCGCGCGCGTCGCCGGCAAGAGCGAATCCTGGTCCACGAACTTCGACTTGTATGAAGTGGCAGCATCCGGCGGCGGCGCCCCGCGCAACCTGACCGGAGAAAACCCGGCATGGGACGCCAAGCCATCCTTCTCCCCGGACGGCAAAACCCTGGCCTACCTGATGATGAAGCGCCCAGGCTTTGAAGCCGACCGCTTCCACATGGTGTTGATGGACGTCGCCAGCGGCAAGAAACGCGTGCTGGCGCAGGACTGGGACCGCTCAATCGCCGACTACAAATGGCGCGAAGACGGCAAAGCCCTGCTGGCCAATGCCGACGATATCGGCAACCACCGCCTGTTCTCGCTGGACGCCGCCTCCGGCAAAGTGACCGCGCTCACCGGCAAAGGCTACGCCGGCGACTTCGACGTGAAGAAAGACACCGTGGTGGTAGCCCACGCCTCGCTGGGCGGCGGCGCGCAACTGGTCAAATTCAAGGCCGAAGGCGCCGAGCAGAAAGGCAGCCAGTTGACCTGGGCCAATGCCGATCGCCTGAAAGACGTGAAGATGGCCGACTTCGAGCAGTTCTCGTACAAAGGCGCCAATGGCGAAACCGTGTACGGCCACGTCATGAAGCCATGGAACTACGAACCGGGTAAAAAATACCCGATCGCCTTCCTGGTACATGGCGGCCCGCAAGGCAGCTTCGGCAATAGCTGGAGCTATCGCTGGAACCCGCAGGTGTACGCCGGCGCCGGCTACGCCGCCGTGTTCATCGACTTCCACGGTTCCACCGGTTACGGCCAGGCCTTCACCGACTCGATCAGCGGTGACTGGGGCGGCAAACCGCTGGAAGACCTGCAGAAAGGCATGGCGGCAGCCGTCGCCAAGTATGACTTCCTGGACGGGAACAAGGCCTGCGCCCTGGGCGCATCCTACGGCGGCTTCATGATGAACTGGATCGCCGGTAACTGGAGCGACGGCTTCAAGTGCATCGTCAACCACGACGGCATCTTCGACCAGCGCGGCATGGCCTACGCCACCGAAGAACTGTGGTTCACCGAATGGGAAAACGGCGGCACCTACTACGCCAACCCGCAGAACTACGAAAAGCACAACCCGGTGCACCACGTAGCGAAGTGGAAGACCCCGATGCTGGTGATCCAGGGCGACCTCGACTTCCGCGTCCCGACCACCCAGTCATTGGGCACCTTCGCCGCCCTGCAGCGCCAAGGCGTCAAGTCCCAGCTGCTGGTCTTCCCCGACGAAAACCACTGGGTCCTGAAACCAGCCAACTCGGTCATGTGGCACAAAACCGTGATCAACTGGCTGGATGACCACCTGAAGAAGTAAAAACCAATTCGGGGTCAGGTCTGACAATCGGACAAATGGTGCCCAAGGGCACCATTTGTCCGATTGTCAGACCTGACCCCGAATCTTAACCCCGAATCTTATTCAAAGGCGCAGGTGCGGAAGCCGTTGAAGATGTCGTCGCGTTCGGGCAGGTAGAAGTTGCGGAATTTGGCGGAGCCGAGGCGCGATGGGGTGGCGAAGGAGGCGCCGCGCAGGACCTGGTGGGTGCTGAACCAGGGCGCTGAATATTCGCGATAGCGGTCGGCGCTAAAGCCGGGGTATGGTTCGAACGGGGACGCCGTCCATTCCCACAATTGGCCCCAGCGGAAAGCGGGGTGGCCGTGCAAGGCGGCATATTCCCATTCCATTTCCGTCGGCAGGCGCCGGTTGGCCCAGGCGCAGTAGGCTTGCGCTTCGTACAGGCTGACGTGGCGCACGGGCTCGTGCGCGGATAAGGTGCACAGGCGTCCGAAGCGCATGGTGCGCCATTGGCCATTGTCGCGCTGCCAGTAGCGCGGGGCGGATCGCTCCTGCCGCAGCAGCCAGTCGGCGCCGGCATTGCTCCAGTATTCGCGGCGTTCGTAGCCGCCGTCTTCCACGAAATCAGCAAACTGCGCATTGCTCACCAGGGTGGCGTCCATGCGGAATGGCGCGACGTAGCAGGGGTGCGCATATTTTTCGTTGTCGAAGACGAAGCCGCCCGCGCCGGCCGGGCTGCCCAGTTGCAGCGTGCCGCCGGGGAAGCCGATGTCGCCCGGGGCGCCGGCGGCGCGCTCGTCGTGCGTCAGGTGGGCGGGCGCCTGCAGGCCGAGGGTCTGCAAGGTGTAGAGGAAGGCTTCGCCGTGCATGTCCTCATGCGCCAGCGCCAGGCGGTAGGGGTAGAGCGCCTCGTCCGTATTGGGTTCGCGCGACAGCTTGTCCAGGACGCGGTCGAGCACTTCGTGGCAGTAGGTTTTCACGCCGCCGGTGCTGGGCAGGTCCAGGGTCCAGCGGCTGCGGTGCGGCACCATGTTCGAGTCGAACCAGTCGTCGCCCTTGCGCAGCAGCGAAGCGTACACGGCATCGGCCGGGTGGCTGGAGACGGCTTCGCGCAGGATGAACCATTCCGCGAACCAGGCGGTATGGCCCAGCTCCCACAACGGTGGATTCACGATGCGCATTTGCGGCACGCGCTGCGCCGCATCCAGGCCGGCTGCGGAAAAGCATTCGAAAAGGCTCAGCGTATAATTGCGCGCAGCCTGCAAGGCGTCGGCAAGTTGCTGTGTTCGGGCGGTCCGGAACGAGGCGTGGATGGCGTTCATGGGTTGATTGTAGCGATATTTGCGTAAATAACACTAGTGAGCAAGCAGACTATCTGCATCGTCAGCCCAGCGCTGGCACAAGCGAACAATGGCAACTGGCAAACCGCTCGCCGTTGGGCGCAATGCCTGCGCACACGCTACCACGCCAGCATCGCGTCCGACTGGCCCGCGCCGGGAGCGGATGCGCCCGCGCTGCTGATCGCCCTGCACGCTCGCCGCAGCGCCGCACCGCTGGCGCGCTTCCACGCCGCTTATCCTGAACGCCCGAGCATCCTGGTGCTGACCGGAACCGACCTGTACCGCGACATCCAGACCGACGCCGACGCGCAAGCTTCGCTGGAGCGCGCCACGGCGCTGGTGCTGCTGCAGCCGGCCGGCCTGGCCGAGTTGCCGCCGCATCTGCGCGCCAAAGCCCGCGTGATCTATCAGTCGGCCCCGGCCCTGCAGCCTGCCGGCCACAGCGCCGCGCCGCGCCACCACGACATCCTGATGATCGGCCACTTGCGCGAGGAAAAAGACCCGCGCACCTTCATGGCGGCGGCCGCGCAACTGACCGCGCCGGGAGCGCGCCTGCTGCATATCGGCGGTGTGCTGGACCCGGCGCTGGGCGCGGCGGCCGAAGCGGCGGCAGCGGCAGCGCCAGGGCGCTACCAGTGGCTGGGCGCCCTGCCCCACGCCGAAACGCGCCAGCGCCTGAAACACGCACACGCCATGGCAATCTGCTCACGCATGGAAGGCGGCGCCAACGTCATCATCGAGGCGGTCACCAGCGGCGTGCCGGTGCTGGCCAGCGACATCAGCGGCAACCGTGGCATGCTGGGTGACGACTACCTGGGCTATTTCCCGCCCGGCGACGCCGCCGCGCTGGCGGCCCTGGTCGACCGCAGCATCACCGATCCGGCCTGGCATGCCGCGCTACAGGCCCAGTGCGCCGCACGCGCCATCCTCTTCACGCCCGAAGCCGAACAGGCGGCCCTGCTCGACTTGGTGGATAATCTGCTGCATACGAACCCATAGGCCCCATCATGAGCACTGAACCAATCAAACTCACCTCCTTCTCCCACGGCGGCGGCTGCGGCTGCAAAATCGCGCCCGGCGTGCTGTCCGAGATCCTGAAGAACACCAACGGCTTCCCGGTGCCGAAGGAGCTGATGGTCGGCATTGAAACCGCCGACGATGCTGCCGTCTACAAACTGAATGACGAGCAGGCCCTGATCGCCACCACCGACTTCTTCATGCCCATCGTCGACGACCCGTTCGACTTTGGCCGCATCGCCGCCACCAACGCCATCTCCGACGTGTACGCCATGGGCGGCACACCGATCATGGCGCTGGCCCTGGTCGGCATGCCGGTCAACAAGCTGCCGATCGAGGTGATCGGCAAGATCATCAAAGGCGGTGAATCGATCTGTGCCGAGGCCGGCATCCCGATCGCGGGCGGCCACACCATCGATTCCGTCGAGCCGATCTACGGCCTGGTGGTGCTGGGCCTGATCCATCCATCCAAAGTGAAACGCAATGCCGACGCCAAGGCGGGCGACGTGCTGGTGCTGGGCAAACCGCTGGGCGTGGGCGTGCTGTCGGCCGCGTTGAAGAAAGGCGTGCTGGGCGACGGCGGCTACAAAGCCATGATCGAGAACACCACCAAGTTGAATAAGCCGGGCAAGGCCCTGTCCGAGCTGCGGGGCGTTCACGCGCTGACCGACGTCACCGGTTTCGGCCTGCTGGGCCACCTGCTGGAACTGGCGCGCGGTGCCAAGTTGACCGCCAAGCTGAATATGTCGCAGATCCCGCTGCTGCCGGGCGTGGAAAAACTGGCGCACGACGGCTTCTTCACCGGCGCTTCCGGCCGCAACTGGGACGCCTACGGCAAGGACGTGCTGCTGTCGCCCAACATCACCCAGCCGCAGCACACCCTGCTGACCGACCCGCAAACCTCGGGCGGCCTGCTGGTCTCCTGCGACCCGGCCAGCGTGGATGAAGTCCTGGCCCTGTTCCGCAGCCACGGCTTCGACCACGCCGCCGTCATCGGCGAAATGGCCGCCGGCGAGCCGCGCGTGCAAGTCGCTGCCTGATTTCGGATGGGCCTCGCCCTACGCCATCCCATTTCCAGACTTGCGCGCGTTGACGCGACCCGACTTCCATTGGCAGACGTCGAGATCAGCATAGTTCCGATGACGGTCGCGCATGTCGCGTTTTGGCATACGCATATTCAACCGATGATCGATGCCGGTTACAGCATAGCTGGGCCGGGTGTCGATCCCACCAGTATCCGAGCTGATGTTGGCTGGAATTGGTACAACAACTTCGGTCTGATCGCACTACAAAATGCGTTGGCGCATATTCCTGGAAGTTCTGCCGGAAACGGCTATGGCGCAACCATCTTGCTCCGAAATGACGCAGGTCCCGATGTACCAATAGGGATGCTCACGGTTGTACCCAAGTTTCGCTCCTTGGTTGCCGCTGAGTTAACTGCCAGGACCTTCGCTTGGTTCCTTGCCGATGCCCCCGCTGAATTCTACGCAGAACTGGGAACCGAACCGGTGCTTGGGGTTGCGAAGGCGCTGCTCGATACGGCAATGCAATATGGACTGGAATTGGGCATGGACGGTTCGCTCCTTCTGCATGCAGATCCTGCGGGAGGCCAACGGCTGCGCGAATTTTATTCGCAAAAATGCAATATGGAGCGGCTAAAAGCCAAGGAACCCGCCATCTCTCTGTTACGGCGGCAGCATACGGATGAATACTTCTACTTGGATGCGATCCGAGCGGCGAAATTTCGGAAACAGTTCGACAGCCGTCGTTGAATTACAATGAACTCGGAAACGGCGAAAAATCATGGAAATTGACGAACCCAAAACTTCCCCTGAGGCGATGTGCTCAGCATTGCGTGACGTCACGGGCCTAGAGTTTGATCCGACTCGACCAGAGGAACGGGCTGCCGCCTTGATTTTGCTCCAAAAATTACTGGCGTCGCCAACAAAGGCCGAGGCCCTATCCACCAGCATCGTTCAACACATGTACGGTACGCCTGCGGCGACCGCACTTCCGGCTTTCACACCAAAAACAGTTCCACGGCCTATCGACGCATCTGATACGTTTGACGACGATTTACCGACACAAAGTAGTCAAGGGAAAAAGTGGGTGGATGAGTGGCGCGAATTGCGCTCTCTTGATTTTCTATCCTTGGAAAATCTCGACGTGTTTGTGCAAAAAACGCCAACGTCCTGGATCTTATGCGAACCGAAGATCATCGGCTTTCACGAAACGAAATCATCGGCGCAGAGTTGGTCAATCGAGGCCGGACAAGAGTGGCATGAATTTTTGATTGCCACCGAACGCCTGTTAAACACGAAGCGTTGGGGGGCGATGTTTGAAACAAAAAAACTCGCTCATGCAGAGCAGGCGGCAAGAAATTACAGCATTGTCCATTTGCGCGCGGGCGACAACCAAGTCGCGGCGCACTTCGTATTCACAGCGAACGAGCTCTATTACCTGGTCAACTACAACGACCGCCGCTTTGCCGACAAAGTGCTATTAGGAGAGGTGGAAACATTCAGCCAGCATCTAGTAGGCGCCTTGGGTGGACATGAAAGCGAAGCACAGGCGACAGTGACGTCGTTGCGAAGCATATTTAACTAAGCAACGCCAGCGCATCACCATTTCAGGTTTACTTCACGAAGCGGAATGTCGGCTCGATATTTTTCGAGTGCAGGAACTGCACGATGTCTTCCAGCGTGGCGTCCTTCAACAGCAAGTCGCCGGACCCGGCGGAGCTTGCGGATGTTGCCGACGGTGCGGATGCGGCGGCCGGACGCAGTTGAACCATGGCCTGCACAAATTGCGCGGGTGTGATGCTCTCCAGCCGCTCCAGCAAGGCCAGTTGACCGGCTTCCGGCGGCTGCATCTCCAGGCCCTCATCGCCGGCGAAGGAGGTGCCCAGGCCGGGATTGATGAAGGCAGCCCATTTGCCGCTGACCGGGTCGAGGCGCGGCGGCAGCGCCGGCGCTGATGCGGCGCCCGGCTTCAGCGCGGGACAATAAGCACTCCACAGCAATCCTGCGAACTCACGCGCCTGCGCCAGCGGTACGGCTTGCGCCAGCGACAGCCACAGGCCGTAAGCGCCATCGCCCGAAACACTGACCGCAGGCGCGGGCAGCCGAAGCTCCGTTTGCAGCGCGTTCGCCACCACGCACAGGCGCTCCCAATGTCCGTCTTCCGCATCGTCCGGCAAGCGCCGGAACGCCAGGGAGATGGCGCGCGTCTGGCCCGCCGCTTCGGCCTCCGGCTCGGCCAGGTAGAGCCGCTTGAGTTCTGTATTCAGTTTGTGCATGGCGCTTATTGTAATGGTGCGCGCACCGGGGTCTGGTGCAGGATCACGCGACTATAAGTATCCTGCACGCCGGCACGGTCGCGCAAGGAGTCGATAAGACTCAGCAAATGCGCCTGGTCGCGGCAGGCCACACGCAGCAGGCCGTCATAATTGCCGGTCATGAGCGCCACTTCCAGCACGCCGGGAATGGTTTTCACGATTTCCTCGAATTCGTGGGTATTCATGCCGGCCTTCAGTTTGATGTCGATATAGGCTTGCAGGTGCAGGCCGAGCGCGGCGTGGTCGACGCGCGCTTCAAAGGCCAGGATCGCGCCGTCCGCCACCAAACGCCGCACGCGATCCGCCACCGTGTTGGCGCTGAGGCTGACGCGCTCGCCCAGATCCTTAAAACTTATCCTCGCATCATCGCGCAGAAGCTCGATTATTTCTCGATCAATCTTATCCATATCCGATTTATCCTCAGTAGTAGGCCCAGTTTAGCATTCGAAAGTGCGAAAACGTCGCAAATTGCCGCCAAGATTTTTCCTTGACAAGGCCAATTCCGGTGCCGTACATTGGACGACATGACCTCGCATCTGCACATCTTTGCCCACCTGCCAGGCGCCCTATCCCTAGGGGCGCTACTACTGGCACGCGCCTGAATTCCCCCTAGCTGTATCCACGTCGGCCGCCTTCGCGCCACGTCCCGGTTTCAAAAAATCTGAAAATCACAGGAGTATCACCATGATGTTGAAGAACCCTGCCGCCAAATATCGTCCCTACCCGACCGTCGGCTTGACCGACCGTAGCTGGCCGAACGCCGTCATCAGCAAGCCGCCGATCTGGATGAGCACCGACCTGCGCGACGGTAACCAGGCGCTGATCGAGCCGATGAGCGTGGAGAAGAAAATCAAGTTCTTCGAACTGCTGATCAAGGTAGGCTTGAAGGAAATCGAGGTGGGCTTCCCTTCCGCATCGCAAACTGACTTCGACTTCGTGCGCAAGCTGATCGAAGAGAACCGCATTCCGGACGACGTCACCATCATCGTGCTGACCCAGGCGCGCGAAGAATTGATCCGCCGCACCGTGGAATCGTGCATCGGCGCCAAACAGGCCATCGTGCATATGTACAACTCCACGGCCCCGGTCTTCCGCAAAGTGGTATTCGGCGCCAGCCGCGAGGAAATCACCGCCATCGCCACCGAAGGCACCAAGCTGGTGAAACAGCTCCTGGCACAACACCCGGAAACCGACTGGACCTACGAATACACGCCGGAATCCTTCTCCACCACGGAGCTGGACTTCGCCAAGCATATCGTGGACGCCGTCTCAGCCATCTGGGAGCCGACGCCGGAGAAGAAAATGATCGTCAACCTGCCGGCCACCGTCGAATGCTCGACCCCGAACGTGTACGCCGACCAGATCGAATGGATGTCGCGCAAATTGCAGCGCCGCGACTCCATCATCATCTCCGTGCACCCGCATAACGACCGTGGCACCGGCATCGCCGCCGCTGAACTGGCCGTTATGGCCGGCGCCGAACGCGTCGAAGGTTGCCTGTTCGGCAATGGCGAACGCACCGGCAACGTCGACCTGGTCACGCTGGCGCTCAACCTCTACACCCAGGGCGTGCACCCGGGCCTGGACTTCTCCGACATCGACGCCGTGCGCAAGATCGTCGAGGAGTGCAACCAGTTGCCGGTGCATCCGCGCCACCCCTATGTGGGCGACCTGGTATTCACCGCCTTCTCCGGCTCGCACCAGGACGCGATCAAAAAGGGCTTCGCCAAGCAGCAGGACGGCGCACCATGGGAAATTCCATACCTGCCGATCGATCCGCAAGACGTGGGGCGCAGCTACGACGCCGTGATCCGCGTCAACAGCCAGTCCGGCAAGGGCGGCATGGCCTACCTGCTGGAGCAGGACTACGGCCTGGAATTGCCGCGCCGCCTGCAGATCGAATTCTCGCGCGCCGTGCAGAAAGTGGCCGACCAGACCGGCCTGGAAATCACGTCCGAAGGCATTTACCAGATCTTCCAGAGCGAATACCTGGAACAGGCCACACCGTACGCCTACGCCTCGCACAAGATGGTGGAAGATAGCTCCAACGATGAACCGGTGCAGATCGACATCGGCCTGATCCACAACAAAGCCCCGCTCGCGCTGCAAGGCGGCGGCAACGGCCCGATCGACGCCTTCGTCGACGCGCTCGGCCTGGATGTGACGCTGATGGACTACCACGAGCACGCCATCGGCCACGGCGCCAACGCCAAGGCGGCCTGCTATGTCGAATTGCGCCTGGACGGCGGCACCACCCTGTTCGGCGCCGGCATCGACAGCAATATCGTCACCGCCTCCTTCAAGGCTGTGCTGAGCGCCATTAACCGCCAGATCGCGGCCAGGGCAGACGCAGTAACTAGCAAAACAGAAGTATCAACTTAAGGCACCGCCATTCGGGGCGGGCATACACCCCGCCCCGGAATCCCAGGCACTTGCCGTTTTCGCCGGTCCTGATTAACATGCTGCAAATTAATTTAATTTTTTTGCAACATGGCATCCAATACCGCACCCTCCATCATTGCTAGCCACACCGGCTTCACCAGTCCTGACAATTTCCCCGGAAGTTTCTATCTACACAACCTGACGCTGACGGCGGATGGACGTCTGATCGGTGCCGGACCTATTTCCATCGTCCGCCTCAACCCCGATGGCAGCATGCAGTCCAATCTCGGCACGTCGCCAGGCCCGGAAATGGGCACCGGGGGAAGTTACGTTTCCGCTAGCGGTGATAGCTTCAAGCTCATGCCGGACAACAAGGTCGTTATTGGCGGCAGTTGGAATACCTATCCCGAAAATAAGCCTTCCGGCTATGTGCTGTATCGCCTGAACGCCGATGGCGCCCTGGACAAGACTTTCGCCAAAGGCCAAGGCTGGGTCGCCACCAATCCGGGCGACATCGAGGACCCAGCCGGCATGCTGCAAGCGCCCGATGGCAAATTCCTCATAGTCGGCACTTCCGGCACTGGGCCATTGCTGGATCAGCCGAATAATTTCATTTCCATTAGCCGTTTCAGCGCACGCGGCGAAGTCGACCTGACCTTCGGCGAGCAAGGCAGCGTGCTCATTCCGGACGACAATGTCTACCTCACCAGCGTGCGCATGCAAAGCGACGGCAAGATCCTGGCGGCGGGTTCGCATAAGTACGGTCGCTGGAATGAGTCCGTGATTTACCGAATCAACCCGGATGGCAGCCTGGATAGCTCGTTCGGCAACGGCGGCAAAGCCAGCTTCACATTTGATTCGGCCGTAAGCTCGGTCGAAGCATTCACTGTCCAGCCGGACGGCAAGATCGTGGCAGCCTGCTGGACCAATCCCAGCAAGTACTCCGGCATTGGCACCGTGTTTGGCGTTGTGCGCCTGAATGCCGACGGCAGCCTGGACCGGGAATTCGGCACTGACGGCAAAACCAGCATCTATCCCGGCCCCCAGCTTACCCCGGCCCAGCAAGCGAATGGCGATTTCGCCAACGGCTACGCCGAATCGGTCCTGGTGCGTCAGGACGGCAGCATTGTGGTCGCAGGCTCACTCAAATCGTGGATCGGCGGCAAGATCTTGTCCAGCCAATTCGGCATGGCCGCACTCCGCGCGAACGGCGAAATCGACAGCAGTTTCGGCACGAATGGTTCCGTGCTAGCGCCGCCGCGTGAGAGTGAAACCATTTATGGCGGCACAGTGGTGGAAATGCCCGACGGCCGCCTGCTCATTTCCGGCTCCGTCGAGCTGCGCAACTCCGTCGCCATCTACAGCTTCAATGCGGATGGTTCGCCCGACCTGAACTTCGGTGCAGCCGGCACCGCAAGCGGCAATGCCATCACTTACAAGGAAGGCCACGCAGCCATTGCCCTGAACGCCGGCATCAGCGTGCATGACAACGAACTGGCCGCCACCAATTACCAGGGCGCCAGCCTGAAACTGGAACGTCATGGCGGCGCCAACGCGGCAGACATCTTCGAGGCCGGCGGCAAACTCAGTTTCGCCGGCGGTAACGTGACGATTGGCGGCACGGTCGTCGGCACGGTCCAGGGAGGCAGCGGCAGCCTGCGCATCGACTTCAACGCCGATGCCAACGAAGCACTGGTCAACCTGGTCTTGCGCAATATCAGCTATCGTAACAACTCGGACCTGGCGCAGGACGCCAGCGCCCGAATCGACTGGATCTTCAGCGACGCCGGCCCGGCCGGTTCCGCGCCGCTCGACGCCAAGGCCAGCACCGAGGTGAAACTGCTCGCCGGCCAATTGCCGTCGTGGATCGAACCTTTGCTGAACACGCGCGATGCGGCAGCCTTACGCGAAGAACTGCTCTCTTACCTGGGCGCGGGACAAACCCTGAACGTGAACTACCTCACCGACGGCAGCGCCACGCCTTTCAGCCAGGCGGACAAGGATTCGATCGACGGCCTGCTGGCCAGTATCGCCGCCGTGAGCGGCATCAAGTTCGGCACCGGCAGTACACTGGGCAGCGACAAGCTGGAAATCCACGCCTCCGCCGAGATTGGCAGCGGCAAGATGGCCTATGCCGCATTGACCGGCAATGGCGGCGACCTTTACCTCGGCAAACCCGCTGCAGGCACGCTGCGCAGCATGCTGCCGGAGCTGAACCAGCACCTGCTGCAGGTGCTTGGGCTGGACGGCGACAGCGCCCTCTCCACCAACCTGTCGCAAGCCCACATCGCAGCCCTGCAGTACCTCTATGGCCCCAACACAGCAGCCCGTGCTGGCAACGATACCTACAGGCTGAGTGAACTGCTGCCCCATATGCTATGGGACGGTGGCGGCATCGATACCATCGACGGCAGCGGCTTGACCCGGGACCTCACGCTGCACCTGGAAGCCGGCCATTGGGATTACGTCGACAGCAAGGGGGCCAGCATCACCAGCGCCGGGCAAATCACGGTCAACTTCGGCAGCACCTTTGAGAACGCCAACGGCGGCAGCGGCAACGACAAATTGTTCGGCACCGCCGGCGACAACGTCTTACGCGGCGGCGCCGGCCACGACACGCTCACCGGCAACGGCGGCGACGACAGCATCGACGGCGGCAGCGGTCTCGATACCGCCAACTTCAGCGGCAAGCGCAGCGCGTATGAAGTCAGCGCCAACGCCAAAGGCTACACCGTCAGCGGCGCCGACGGCCTGGCTGCACTGAGCGGCGTGGAACGCCTGCACTTTGCCGACGGCGACAAAGCCCTCGATATCGATGGCAAGGCGGGCCAACTGTTCCGCCTGTACCAGGCCATCTTCAACCGCAAACCGGACGAAGCGGGCCTGGGCTACTGGCTCAAGGCCGTCGACAACGGCACCAGCATGGAATCGGTGGCGCTGGAATTCACCAAGTCGGCCGAATTCGCCAAGATGTATGGCGTCAACGTCAGCAACAAGGAAATGCTGACCAAGATTTACGACTACGCCCTGCACCGCCAGCCCGACAACGACGGCTTCGCCTGGTGGCTCGATGTGCTCGACAACAAGAAGGCCAGCCTGGGCACGGTGTTGTATGGCTTCAGCGAAAGCAAGGAAAACTACGCCCAGGTGATCGGTTCCATGCAGCATGGCGTTGACTACATCGCCTACCAAGGCTAGCACCAAGAAAGTAACTTTTTCGGCTTGTTTTCATTGCGGGGCGGCGGCCACAGCCGCCCCGCCCTCCTGCTCCCGGCGGCCTTCGTTCTATACTGGTAAATCGTTTTCCAGCCGCCTTAAGGAGCAGTCATGCGCATTGCAAACCTGAAGATCGGGACCCGCCTGGGATTATGTTTCGCCATCGTCTTCGCACTGATGGCGATGCTGATCGCGGTCGGCAGCCAAAAGTTGTCCAGCATCGGCGACTTAAGCTCCACCATTATCGACAAGGACTGGGTCAAGGCTGACGCCGCAGCGACCATCACGGCCACCACGCGCGCCAATGCCGCCCTGGTGCTGCAGTTGCTGATCGTGACCGACGCGGCGCAAGCGGCCGACCTGCGCAAGCAGGTGGAGGGCAACAAAACCATCATCACCGAGGCCCTGGCCACGCTGGATAAGCTGGTCTACCGCCCTGCCGGGCGCGAACTGCTGGCGCAAGTGAATACCGAACGCGCCGCCTATGTGCAGTCGTTCAGCGGCGTGCTCAAGCTGCTGGCCGACGGCCAGCGCGAACAAGCCACGCAGCGCGCCGTGGGCGAAACCATGCCGCGCCTGGCCAAGCTGCAAGCATCGGTGGAAAAGCTGGCCGAGCTACAGGACAGCATCGTGACCGCCAGCGGCGCGCAAATCAAACAGCACATCAGCTCCGCCCACATAATGATGATCGGGCTCGGCATCGCCGCCCTGCTGCTGGGCGCCGTCTGCGCGCTGTGGGTGACGCGCTCGATCACCCGCCCCATCAACTACGCGCTGCAAGTGGCGCGCGCTGTCGCCGCCGGCGACCTGACCAGCCAGATCAAATCCCACACCGAGGACGAAACCGGCCAGCTGCTGCAGGCGCTGCGCGAAATGAACGAATCGCTGTCGCAGATTGTGGGCCAGGTGCGCAATGGCACGGTGGCGATCGCCTCCGCCTCCAGCGAAATCGCCACCGGCAATATGGACTTGTCGGCCCGCACCGAAGGCCAGGCCTCGGCGCTGGAAGAAACCGCATCGTCAATGGAGGAACTCACCTCCACCGTGCAGTCCAACGCCGACAATGCGCGCGAGGCGGACAAGCTGGCCAACTCCGCCTCCACCGTGGCGCAGCGCGGCGGCGAAGTCGTGTCGCAAGTGGTAACCACCATGGACACCATCAACCAGTCCTCGCGCAAGGTGGTGGACATTATCAGCGTCATCGACAGCATCGCCTTCCAGACCAACATCCTGGCCCTGAACGCCGCAGTGGAAGCAGCCCGCGCCGGCGAGCAGGGGCGCGGCTTCGCCGTGGTCGCCAGCGAAGTGCGCAACCTGGCCCAACGCTCGGCCAGCGCCGCCAAAGAGATCAAGGAGCTGATTTCCAATTCCGTCGAACAGGTCGACGCCGGCGCCCGGCTGGTGGCGCAAGCCGGCGCCACGATGGATGAAGTGGTGGCCTCGGTGCAGCGCGTCACCGGCATCGTCGCCGAAATTTCGGTCGCCACGCGCGAGCAAACCAACGGCATCGAGCAGATGAACGTGGCCATCATGCAGATGGACCAGGGCACGCAACAGAATGCAGCGCTGGTGGAACAGGCAGCCGCCGCAGCCGCCGCCATGAGCGACCAGGCCAAGGAACTGGAGCAGCTAGTCGCCCGCTTCCGCCTGCCCGGCGCGCAACGCGCCGCAGCAGCGACCGCCCCCTCGCGCCCGATAACCCGCCCAGCCCCCCGCACCAGCGAACGGCTTGTCGCCTAAAAAATTCGGGGTCAGGTCTGGCAATCGGACAAAACTTGCGCTGCGCGCAAGTTTTGTCCGATTGCCAGACCTGACCCCGAATCTCTATCTGGCGAGGCGGATGCCGGTGAATTGCCAGCGGGCGCTGGCGGGGAAGAAGTTGCGGTAGCTGGCGCGGCTGTGGCCGCTTGGGGTGGCGTGGCTGGCGCCGCGCAGCACGTATTGGTTCACCATGAACTTGCCGTTGTATTCGCCGATCGCGCCTGCTGCGGGGCGGAAGCCGGGGTACGGGGCGTAGCTGCTGCTGGTCCATTGCCAGCAGTGGCTGAACATCTGTTGCAGCCGCTGCTCGCTGGCGGCGTATTCCCACTCCGCTTCCGTCGGCAAGCGGGCGCCGGCCCAGTGGGCGTAAGCGTCGGCTTCGTACAACGAGACGTGGGCCACGGGCGCGGCCAGGTCGAGCGGCTGGCGACCGTGCAGGGTGAAGCAGCTCCAACCTTCGGCGGTGCCTTGCCAGTACAGCGGCCCCTCTATGCCTTGCGCGCGGATCCAGTCCCAGCCTTCGGCCAGCCACAGGCTGGGGTCGCGATAGCCGCCGGCTTCGATGAAGGCAAGGTATTCGCCGTTCGTCACCAGGCGCGAGGCGAGTTCGAACGCGTCCACATACACTTTGTGGCGCGGTAGCTCGTTGTCGAAGCAAAAGCCGTCGCCCTGGTGGCCGATCTCGCATAGTCCGCCGTCAAAGCGTTCCCAGGCCGGGACTGGCACCGGCGCTGCCGCAGGCGGCGCGGCGGGCAGCGGCAGGTAGGCGGGTGCGAGCGGGTTCTGCGCCAGCAGGTGCTTTACATCGGTGAGGATCAGCTCCTGGTGCTGCTGCTCGTGCTGCAGGCCGAGCGTCAGCAGCGCGGCCAATGCGGCATCGCTGCCGGCGCGTTCGGCCAGCGCGCTGATGCGGGCATCGACGTTGGCGCGGTAGGCCCGCACTTCCGTCATCGATGGGCGCGTCAGCAGGCCGCGCTGCGGCCGGGGGTGCTTGTCTCCGACGCCGTTGTAGTAGGAGTTGAACAGCACGCGGAAGGCGGGATGAAAGGGCTGGAAGCCCTCTTCGTAGCGCTCCAGGATGAAGGTTTCGAAGAACCAGGTGGTGTGGGCGAGGTGCCATTTGACCGGGCTGGCGTCCGGCATCGACTGCGCGCCGCAATCTTCGTCCGACAGCGGCGCGGCCAGCTCCAGCGTAGCGGCCCGCACTTGCAGGTAGCGCTCGGCCCAGGGACAGGCGTCACGCATAGGCTGCCGCGGCGTGCATCACGGCGAACCAGTGCGCATCGTCCGTCCAGGTGCCATCGACGCGGAAACCGGCGTCGGCCAGCAAGCGGGTGAAGCCGGCCACCGTGTACTTATAGCTGTTCTCGGTGTGGATACGCTCGCCCTGCGCGAACGCGCGCTCGCCGCCCTGCCATTGCACGCTCAGCGCGCAGCGCGTTTCGAGATGCATCTCAATCCGGCTTTCGGCGTCGTTGAAGAAGGCGACGTGGCGCCATTGCGCTGGTTCGAAGTTGGCGCCGGCCAGGTGGTTCAAATGGCGCAGCAAGTTCAGGTTAAAGGCGGCCGTCACGCCGATCGCGTCGTCATAGGCCGCGTCCAGCACCGCCGGGTCTTTCACCAGGTCGACCCCGATCAGCAGGCCGCCGTCCGCGCCCACGTTCTCGCGCACCTGGCGCAGGAAGGCAATCGCCTGATGCGGCGTGAAATTGCCAATCGATGAGCCGGGATAGAAGAACTGGCGGCGCGCCACCGGCACCGAGGGCGGCAGCAGCAGCGGCTGCGACAAGTCGGTGACCAGGGGCGTGATGGTAATCGCCGGGAAGCGCTGGCGCAGCTGGCTCACCGCCTGCTGCAGGAAGTCGCTGGATATATCGACCGGCACATACTGCTTCGGTTGCAACAGGGGGAACAGGCTGGCGGCTTTGGCGCAGTTGCCCGCGCCCAGGTCAAGCAGCGTGGCGCCGGGACCGATGTGCTGCGCCATGGCGGCGCCGTGCTGGGCGAAGATGGCAGCTTCGGTGCGGGTCGGGTAATACTCGGGCAGTTCGCAAATCGCCTCGAACAGGTGCGAGCCCAGGCTGTCGTAGAAATACTTGGGCGAAGTGGATGCCTGCGGCGCCAGCAGGCCGGCGCTGATATCGGCGATGGTGGCCGCATCGCCATGGGCAACTCCGGCTGGCTTGCTGCTTGGTGGCGGCGCGACCATGTGGATCGCAACCTGGCGTGACAAGGTCATGGCTCTGGCTCCAGGGACATTTTTGCTATCATAGCTGAATATCCAGGACCCGGTACCGCCCCCTCAGGCGAGGCGTGCGGCTCGTCGTTAACCTAACAACAACGTAATCATAAGGATCCTCCATGTCCATCTTTTCCCTCCGCAACGTGCTGTTCGCTTCTGCACTCTTCGCTGTCGCTGGCGCACAAGCCCAGCAGGTGCTACGTGTTTCCGCCATTCCCGATGAGGCGCCAACTGAGCTGCAGCGCAAGTTCAAGCCGCTGGGCGACTATCTGGAGAAGAAGCTGGCCATGAAAGTCGAGTTCACCCCGGTGACCGACTACGCCGCCTCGGTGGAGGGCCTGGTAAACGGCAAGCTGGACATGGTCTGGTTCGGCGGCTTCACCTTCGTACAGGCCAACCATATGAGCAAGGGCAAAGTGGTGCCGCTGGTGCAGCGCGTGGAAGATGAGAAATTCCGCTCAGTCTTCGTCACCACCAACAAGTCGATCAACTCGCTGGCCGACCTGAAAGGCAAGACCCTCAGCTTCGGCTCCGAGTCCTCCACTTCCGGCCACCTGATGCCGCGCACCTTCCTGCTGGCGGCCAAGATCGATCCGGACACCGACCTGAAACGCATTTCCTTCTCCGGCGCGCACGATGCGACGGTGGCTGCGGTGGCAGGCGGCAAGGTCGACGCGGGCGCGCTGAATATCTCGGTGTGGGAAAAACTGAACGAGCAGAAAAAAGTCGATCCGGCCGTGGTGCGCGTGTTCTACACCACGCCCGCCTACTACGACTACAACTGGACCGTGCGTTCCGACATGCCGGCCGCGCTGCAGAAAAAGATCGCCGATGCCTTCCTGGCGCTGGACATCAGCAAGCCGGAAGACAAGGCCATCCTCGACCTGCAAAAGGCGTCCAAATTCGTGACCACCAAGGCTGCCAACTACACCGGCATTGAAGCGGCGGCCAAGAACGCCGGCCTGCTGAAGTAATCAATGTCTTCTGCCTGTTACGACCTGCAAGGCCTCGCGGTGCGCCATATTGGCGGTACGCGCGGCCTTGCGCTGCAGGACATTTCGCTGCAATTTGAAGCCGGCGAGCAGGTCGCCCTGATCGGTCCTTCTGGCGCCGGCAAGACCACCCTGCTCTCCACCCTGGCGTGCGCGCACCGGCCCGACAGCGGCCATTTGCACGCCTTCGGCACCGATCCCTGGCAGCTTTCCGACGCGGGCCGCCATGCCATGCGCGCGCGCCTGTTCCTGGCGCCACAAACGCCGCCCCTGCCGCCGCGCCAGCGCGTGGTGGCAGCGGTGTTGGCCGCGCGCCTGCCGCACTGGAGCCTGGGCCAGGCCCTGCTCTCGCTGTTCAAGCCGGCCGATCCGGAAGCGGCCTTCCGCGCCCTGTCGCGCTTCAACCTGGGCGACAAGCTGTATGCGCGGGTTGACCGCCTGTCCGGCGGCGAGCGCCAGCGCTGCGGCCTGGCGCGCCTGCTGCTGTCGTCGGCGCACGCCTTGCTGGTGGACGAGCCCTTGTCGGCGCTCGACCCGGCCCTGTCGCAACTGACCCTGAATACCTTGCAGCAGGAGGCGCGCGAGCGCAACGCCCTGCTGGTGTGCAGCCTGCACCAGGTGGACCTGGCGCTGGCACACTTCCCGCGCATCGTGGCGCTGAAAAACGGCCGCGTCGCCTTCGACCTGCCACGCGCACAAGTCACGCAGGCCATGGTCGATGAACTTTACCTGGGCGAGCTGCCGCCCGCCAATTCGCCGCAGCCGGATGAACTGGCGGCCAAGCTGGCGGTCGGGGCCTGCCTGTAAGCGATGCATAACGTTCCCGCCGCTCCCCTGTCGCCGCACCATCCCGACCCGGCCTGGCGCCGCCGCGTGACGTTGGTCGTCGTCGGCCTGGTGCTGCTCTGGCCTTTGGCGGTGGCGACCGAGTTCTACCCCTGGATCCTGTTCGACCTGCAAAGCCTGCAAGCCACCTGGCGCTTCCTGTCCGACTTTCTCAGCCCCGCGCACGATGCCGAATTCCTCGCCATGGTGGCGCGCGAAGCGTGGAAGACGGTGGCCATCGCCACTTGCGGGCTGACGCTCGCCCTGATTGGGGCGATTCCAGCCACCCTGCTCGTGACCGAGCGCCTTTCGATCTCGCGCCTCGGTACCGGCCGCATCGCGCCGTTGCCGCGCTTGCTGCGCCAGTTGGCGCGCTGGCTGCTGGTGCTGCTGCGCAGCGTGCCAGAGCTGGTGTGGGCGCTGCTGTTCGTGCGCATCTTCAGCCTGGGTCCGACCGCCGGTGTGCTCGCCATTGCCCTGACTTACTGCGGCATGCTGGGCAAGGTGTATGCGGAAATCCTGGAGTCAAGCGACCACCACGCCAGCGACGTGCTGCTGCAAAACGGCAGCGGCCGCCTGGCCGCCCTGTTCTACGGCGCCTTGCCGGAGGCGGCCTCGGAGCTGGTGTCCTACACCGTCTATCGCTGGGAATGCGCGATTCGTGGCTCGGTGGTGATGGGCTTTGTCGGCGCCGGTGGCCTGGGCCAGCGCATGGAGGAATCGACCAAGATGCTGGCCGGCGGCGAAGTGGCGACCATGCTGCTGGTCTTCGTGCTGCTGGTGGCTGCCGCCGACATGGTCTCCAAATACCTGCGCAGGAGGCTGGGATGAACCATATACCCGCGCCGCCAGCGCGCAACTGGTCCGGCTGGCTGTTCAGCGCCGCGCTGGCCGCGCTGGTCGTCGCCAGTTTTTCCTCGCTCTCGCTCAAGCTGGGCGAACTGTTCACGCTCGAAGCCATGGCCAGCATGGGCAAATTCCTGGCCGGCTTCGCGCCGCCGGAAATGGCCAGCGGCTTCCTGCGCAAGACCGCCATCGCCACCATAGAAACGCTGGCCATGTCGGCCCTCGGCACCTTGCTGGCGGTGGCCGGTGGCCTGCTGCTGGCGATCCCCGGCGCGGGCCGCTTTGGCCGCGTGCCACGCGCCGCCGTGCGCGCCATGCTGAACGTGCTGCGCTCGATCCCGGAACTGGTGTGGGCCTCGATCCTGCTGGTGGCGGCCGGCCTGGGTCCGTTCGCCGGCACCATGGCACTGGCCGCGCACACCGCCGGCGTGCTGGGGCGCCTGTTTGCCGATGCGCTGGAAAACGCGCCGCCGCTGCCGGAACAAAGCCTGCGCCTGAACGGCGCCACGCCGATGGCGGCCTTCTTCTACGCCACGCTGCCGCAAACCCTGCCGCAAATGCTGTCGTACACCTTGTACCGCTGGGAGAACAATATCCGCGCCGCCGCCGTGCTGGGCGTGGTGGGTGCCGGCGGCCTGGGGCAGATGCTGAAGTACCACCTGTCGCTATTCCAGATGGACCGCGCGGCAACCGTGATCCTGGCCATGCTGCTGCTGGTGGCGCTGGTCGATGCCCTGAGTTTTGCATTGCGCCGCGCGCTGACAAGGTAAACCATGCTTGAGTTACGCCAATTGACCAAGAGCTATTCCCATGACCGGCGCGTGCTGGACCAATTGAGCTGGACTTTCGCGCCCGGCGAATTCGTCGCCATCATGGGCGACTCCGGCGTCGGCAAATCTACATTACTGAATTTGATTGCCGGCCTGGACCAGCCTGACCCGAGTCCCGCGCCATCCATCATTGTCGACGGCACGCCGCTCGCCGCGCTTGACGATGATGCCGCCACCCGTTTGCGGCGCGCGCGCATGGGCTTTGTCTTCCAGGCGTTCCATGTGCTGCCGCATCTTACCTTGCAGCAAAATGTCGCCCTGCCCTTGCTGCTGAACGGCATGCCGCAAGGGCGCGAACTGGCCATGCTGGAAGCGGTCGGCTTAGGCGGGCGCGGCGGCGACTATCCGCATCAACTCTCGGGCGGCGAAATGCAACGGGTTGCAATAGCCCGTGCCCTGGTGCACCGGCCGGCCCTGGTGCTGGCCGACGAACCGACCGGCAACCTCGATCCCGACACCGCCAATTCCGTATTACAACTGTTGCGCCAGGAACTCAAATCGAGCGGCGCGACGGCCATCATGGTCACCCATTCGCCCGCCGCTGCAGCCAGAGCGGACAAAGTGCTGCGTCTCACCAAAAATGGCCTTCAAGATACAACACTCGTCAACCCTGCTGCGCAATAAATCTCATCATTTCTCACACATTTTCTTGGCTTTTTTTGTAACCGGAGTATTATTTAATTAACTTGCTTGGTTACTAATAGACCGTCAAGCCTGCTTTTTCTATCCACGTAGTGAACAACGTTAAGGAGGGAGCAAAAAATGAGCGTTAGGCAGAAAAAACTGGAGTTGATCGAGGCAATGAACAGGGCTCGCGCCCTGGAACCATCAAGCTTCGTACCGAACAAACTGCTCGACACGCTAATCGAGAAGATGCACCTGAAGAACGATGCGGAACTGTGTAGGGTGCTGGAAGTGCAACCACCCATCATCAGTAAAATCCGTCATCGCAAGCTGGCAGTCGGGGCTACCATCCTGCTGCGAATGCATGAAAAGTCCGAGCTCTCTATCCGGGAGTTAAAAGAGCTGTCGAATGCCTCGGTACACTGAGCGCAGCTAAGCTGAGATGCCAGGCGCCGGCATCGCATTCACCGGCGCCGATTCACCGTTTTACTCCTGCAGCCTTTCCTGCAGCCGTTTCAGGGTCGCCCTAAAAATCGTCGGCCTGTCAAACGCGCGAGCCAGTACCAGCGCTCCCTGAATACCCCCCACCACCTCTTCCGCCAGTGCCGTTGCCTGTTTGCCTTTATGGCCGCAACGAACCAGTGCCGCAGCCAGCGCTTCGATCCACGCCGCAAAATAGTCACGCACCGCGTCGGCAAAGCGATCGCGCTCATTGCCCAGCGCGAAAACACCGACCAGGCATACGCGCTGCCCGGACAGAAAATAGCGCTCCACCTGCGCGAACATGGCGGCAATGCCGGCTGTCGCATCCGCGCTTTCGCGCAGCGGCTCGAACACGTGCAGGCGGAACCACTGGTCGATTTCCGCCAGTACGGCGGCGGCCATCTCGTCCTTCCCGCCGGGGAAGAAGTGGTAGATGCTGCCCTTGCCCAGCTTGGTCCCCTCGCTGATGCGCGACAGGCTGGCGCCTTCAAAGCCATAGGTGCGGAATACCTCCGCCAGCAGCGGGAGAACGTCTTCCCGTTCCGCGACAACGCGCGCCATGTCAGAACCCCAGTTCGGTCAGGCCGGGATGATCGTCCGGACGCGGGCCGCTGCGGTCCCAGAAGAACTTGCGCTCTTCCGGCTTGATCGTGTGCTCGTTGATGCTGGCGTGGCGGTGGTGCATCAAGCCGCTGGCATCGAACTCCCAGTTCTCATTGCCATAGGCCCGGTACCATTGGCCGGAATCGTCGCGGTATTCGTAGGCGAAACGCACGCCGATGCGGTTGCCGTCATGCGCCCACAGCTCCTTGATCAGGCGGTATTCGAGCTCGCGCGTCCATTTGCGTTGCAGGAAGGCGACGATCGCGGCGCGGCCCTGGACGAACTCGCCGCGATTGCGCCACCAGCTATCCTCGGTGTAGGCAAGCGAGACTTTTTCGGGGTCGCGGGTGTTCCAGCCGTTTTCGGCCAGGCGCACTTTTTCAATCGCAGTGTCGCGGGTGAAGGGTGGTACAGGTGCTCGTACAGACATGATTGATCCTTTCAAATGTACCGATCGGATTACAATTTACCGATCGGTACAGAAAGGATAGCACGTTTTTTAAACGTTGTAGTGGCGCGCGTAGCGGTCGTCCAGGTTCGCCAGCGGCATCATCACGAACAGGTCCGCGCTTTCAAAATCAGGATCCCAGGCCGGGGCGCCGCAAATCCACGCGCCGGAACGCAGGTAACCTTTCAGCAGCGGCGGCACCTGGGCGGCGCGCGCGGCTTCCACCTTCTCCACCGGGAACGGCAGGTGCGGGGTGACGCGGTATTCCATCGGAGCCAGGTGCTTATTGCGCAGCTGCTCGTAGACGGCAACGGCATTGTGGCCGCCGTCCGCCAGGCTGATGCTGGCGCAGCCAATCAGGTATTCGCACTGGTGGCGGCGCATGTATTCGGCCAGGCCGGACCACAGCAGCATGATTACGCTGCCACCACGGTAGTCGGGGTGGATGCAGGCGCGGCCCGCTTCCACCATGCGGCTGCGCAGGTGCTTGAGGCGGCCCAGGTCGAATTCGTTTTCGGAGTAATGGCGACCCAGCTTGCGGGCGCCGGCGGGGTTGAGCAGGCGGTAGGTGCCGACCACTTTCAGGGTGGCGGAATCGCGCACGATCAGGTGGTCGCAGGCGGCGTCGAATTCGTCGCTGTCCAGGCCATCCGGTGTCGCCAGGGCGGTCAGGCCTTGGGCTTCAATGAAGACTTTGTAGCGCAGGCGCTGTACCTCACGCACCTCTTCCGGGGTGGCTGCCATGCTCAGGGTCAGGCGCGGTGCTACTGCACGTTGCTCTGCTTTTGCAATCAAGGTTTGCATGCTTCGTCCTTTTTTGTAGTGACGAAGCCAGTTTGGCCTTCTATTGCTTCATGAACATGACAGCTTTATTGCAAAACCGTTACATCAGGCCTTCTTCGGGCGGCCGGTCTTCAGCTGCGGCAGGGAGGCCAGTACTTGCTTGAGGGTGGCCATGTCCAGGCGGCTGATCAGGGCGACGCCAATGCGCAACAGCTCGGATTTCTTCACTTCAATGCCGTTTTTCAGGCAGGTCTTCTTGACCTGGCCCAGCACGGCGTATTCGCTCTCCGGCATGGTGAAGCTGTCGCGTACCAGCTTCTCTTTGTGCGGCTTGGCGGCCTTTTCAACCTTGGCCGGCTTGGCGGCAGGCGCTGCGGCCGGCTTGGCGGCTGCGGCGCGCTTCACCGCAGGCTTGGCAGCGGCTTTGGCGGCTGGCTTGGCGGCGGTTGGCTTGGCGGCCGCTGGCTTGGCAGCAGCGGGCTTGGCGGCGGTCTTCGCGACGGCGGCTTTGGTAGCGACGGCTGGCTTGGCAGCGGCCTTCGGTGCAGCAGGCTTCGCTGCGGCGGCCCTGCTGGCAGCGGCTGGCTTGACGGCAGCTGCCGGCTTGGCGGCGACGCGCTTGGCGGCGGGCTTAGTGGCTGGTTTGGCGGCGGGCTTGGTGGCTGGTTTGGCGGCGGCCTTCTTGATTGCGGTCACGGGTACTCCATTTCTGAATAATATAAACAGTATATATGATTTTTACGCAACAGTGCGAACGCTGAAATCCACCCCCACCTCATCCCAGAACTCCTGTTCCTTTTCCATCCAGTAGGACAGGGTCGGATGGTTGCTGACGCAATCGCGTTTCAGCTCCAGGTCGATGCGGTTCTTCATGCGCAAGCGCACGGCGCGGTCGTCCACCTCGATGCGGCAATGCATGAACAGGATGGCCAACCGCAGCGCCACCACCGCCTTGGCGAAATCACTTTCCGACAACTGCTCGCTGACCTTGCGCAGGTTGCCCTTCTGCGCAAGGATCAGGCGCCCCATCAGCTTCTGCTCGCGGGTGGTAAAGCCCGGCAGGTCGGCGTTTTCGACCATATAGGCCGCGTGTTTGTGGTAGCCCGTCTGCGACACCACCAGCCCGACCTCGTGCAGCTGCGCGCACCACGCCAGGAGGCGCGGCAAGGTATCGCTATTCGGCTTCATCTGCGCGAACAGGATGGCGGCGGCATCGGCCACGCGGCTGCCGCGCTGCGCGTCGATATGGAAGCGCGCCAGGAACCCGCGCACCGATTCGTCGCGCCGGTCGCGCCGGGTCGAGCGCAGGTACAGGTCCCACATCACACCCATGCGCAAGCCGGCGTCGATCGGCTCCATGCGTTCAATGCCCAGCTCCTGCACCACCGCGATCAGGATGGCCAGTCCGCCGATCACGGTGCTGGCACGATCTGGGCGCAGGCCCGGCATATCGATCTTCGACACCTGGCCGAATTCGATAAAACGCTTGCGCACAGCATTCAGGCCCGCCAGGGTGATGCCCTCGCCCAGCTTGTTCTTCTCGATGATGTCGCCGATGGCGCGGATGGTGCCGGACGAGCCGTAAGCCCGCTTCCAGTACTCCGGATGGTAAGGCGGCGCGCCGTCTTCGAAATGGCTGCGCGCCGACAGCACGGCGGCCTCGAAGGAGCGCGCATCGACGCGGCCATTGACGAAGAAGGACAGGCTTTGCTTGACGCTGCCCACGCTGAACGACTCCACGCGCTCGATGTCCAGGCCGCGCCCGAGAATCAGCTCGGTCGAACCGCCCCCGATATCCACCACCAGGCGGCTTTCATTCGGCTGGCCGAGGGCATTCGCCACGCCCATGTAGATCAGGCGCCCCTCCTCCTCGCCCGAGATGATCTCGATCGGGTAGCCGATGGCCTGCTCCAGTTGCGGCAGGAAATCGGCCGCATTGCGCGCCTGGCGCAGGATGGCGGTGGCCACCACGCGCACGCCGTCAAAGCTGTAGGCGGCCAGCGCAACGCGGAAATTTTTCAGGCACAGCAGCGCGCGCTGCAAGGCTTCGTCGGTAAGGTTGCCGGCGGCATCCAGGCCGGCTGCAAGTCGGATCGGTTCGCGCATGCTATTGAGCACGCGGATCCGGTCGCCATCGTGCTGGCCGATGGAGAGTCTAAAACTGTTGGAGCCCAGGTCAACTGCGGCGTACATCGAGGATTCCATTTATATCGTTTATAACGAAAATGGTAGCACAGTACGCCAACAGTGTTACGCCCTCATGACAAGGCTTCCATGGAGAGCGGTTCGGGCGGCTGCGCCACCTGGTTTTCGCCCCGCACCTTGGCCGCTTGCAGGGCTTCGTCGGCGCGCTTGAATAGGCTCACTGTGCTGTCGTCGGCGCGGATGGTAGTGACGCCGATGCTGGCCGTCAGCTTGATCACCGCGCGCTCGGTCTTGACCGGCATGTCCTCGATGGCGCGGCGGATGCGCTCGGCCACCATCAGTGCGTCGTCCAGCGAGGTGCGCGGCAACTGGATGGCGAATTCGGCGCCGCCCAGGCGGCCCATCAGGTCGGAATCGCGCAACTGCTTCTTGCAGGTTTCCACCATGGTTTTCAGGGCGGCATCACCGGCGGCATGGCCGTAGCTATCGTTGACGCGCTTGAACTGGTCCAGCGCCAGGATCAGCATGGCGGTCGGCTGGCCCGGGCGGCGCGCCAGCGCCATCCACGGCGCCAGGGCCTGGTAGAAACCGCGCCGGTTCGGCACGTCGGTCAAGGGATCGATGATTTCCAGGCGCAGCAGTTCCGATTGCAGTTTCTCGCGCGACAGCAGCAGGAAGCCGAAGGCGTTGGTCAGCATCATCAGGTAAAAGCCGCTGAAGCCCACCAACTGCATCAGGTTCGGGCTGACCCAGGACAAGCCGTCGGGGAAAGCCGCCGTCAGCAAGCCGCGCCCCACCACCACCAGGGTCAGGGCGAACATGGTCACCACCAGGAAGCGGCGCAGCATGCTGCCGTCGCGCCAGGCGCGCGCCAGCGCCAGCACGCCGGCCAGGAAGAAGAAA
Source organism: Massilia sp. SR12 (assembly GCA_046523935.1). Lineage (GTDB taxonomy): Bacteria > Pseudomonadota > Gammaproteobacteria > Burkholderiales > Burkholderiaceae_D > Rugamonas. The sequence continues at coordinate 1,942,854 of CP159586.1, forward strand.
CCCACCAGCAGCGAGCCGAGCGCCACGCGCAGCGAGGCATTGGTTTCCAGCACCTGGGTTGCCAGCAGCACGCCGCCGGACACCGCCAGCGCGGGATACAGGTATTTGCGCCAGGCCGAACGGCCGTAGGCTTCCCACAGCGCGCCGGCATCGAAGGCCAGGCCCACCAGCAACAGGATATTGGCCACCGGGCCGGCCAGCAGCTCCGGCAGCACGCCGCGGAAATACAGGAGGAGCCAGGCCACCGCCTGGCATTGCTTGGCAATGGCCCAGGTCGACAGCGTCAGCGACTTCTTGCTCTCGTACTCAAAGAAAAACAGCGCCGCGCACAAACTAAGGTTGCCCAGCGCGAGGGCAAGAACCAGGGTTTTGATATCCATTGCTCAGCGGCCGGGCCGCACTCAGACTTCGTGTTCTACGTTATTGCTGCCGTCGCCGATCTTGCTGGCCCAGGCCTGGCCGAAGAATGCCTTCTCGTCTTCGGTCGGCATGTCGTGCCAGAAGACAATCAGGGTACCCTTGTGGTCGTGCAGCTGGCTGACTTTTTCGATGAATTGCTGCTTGCCGGCGCTGTCCGCCAGCGCGGCAACATAGCCGTACACGCGGGTCAGGCGCTCGATGCGGTCCGGTTCCGTGAAGCTATTGGTCGCGGTGATGGTTGGATGGTCTAAGAACATATATCGTCTCCAAGCTGCCTATGTTGGCAATGTACCTATAAATGTTGCCGATGTAAACGCGAACGCCACAGGGCGCAGCGCATCCGGTACACTGGCACCGGAGCCCGGCAGCTTAGCAGATCATCATGCTCAATAACAAGTTAGCAAAATGACTTCCGTCCCTGACAACCGGCCGCTGGTGCGACACCGCCGTGGCCGCCTGTCGCTGGAGTTCACCCCCGGCGAGGTGCAGAGCCAGATGGATCCGTCCGACCCGGACGCCCTGGTGCTGGCCTATGCGCGCGCCATGATGTGTTTTGTCCTGTTCAAACCCCGGCCGGAACATATCGTCATGGTCGGCCTGGGCGGCGGCTCGCTGGCCAAATTCTGCTATCGCTACCTGCCTCAAACACGCATCACCGTACTTGAACTACGGGCCGACGTGATCGCCCTGCGCGAGCGCTTCGCCATTCCGCACGACAATGAGCGCTTCCGCGTCATCCACTGCGATGCCGCAGCCTACATGAAAGAATTGAAAGGCAGCGCCGACGTGCTGCTGGTGGACGGCTTTGACGCCAACGGCTTGCCGAACGCCCTCGCCTCCGAACATTTTTACGCCGATTGCCGGCGCGCCCTAAAGCCGGACGGCGTGCTGGCGGCCAACATCTTCAACTACGACCCGAAGTACCGCAGCGTGCTGGTACGCCTGGGCAATGCCTTCCACGACAGGATATGCCAGTTCACCGGCATTGCGGGCAACAACCACATCTTATTCGCGATCCGGCCCGGCAGCGTAGCCGGCGGCGCGGCCAGCGTCATGCAGCGCAAAGTGGCCGCCTGGGGCAGCCCCACCCCCGGCCTGGGATTCGGCCTGGCCAATCGACTGTTGGCAATTTACACCGTTGCGCGGCTGCGCAAGGCGCTTTTGTGAAAAATCCAAGTGTTCTTTCCCTGTGGCTAGGAGTTTTGTGACAAACTACATTTTTTAAGCAAAAGGACACCATGGCAGGCCGGCGCAGGAGACTATCGCACTACGGTGCAGCGGCACTCACGCTGGGCGCAGGCCTGGCGGCGACCGCCGTGCTATTTGTCTCCGTCAGCGCGCTCGAATTCAGCAAGATGGAGCTGAGTTTCCAGCAGCGCGCCGGGGCGCGCGCCGCCGCCATCGAGCGCGGCCTGTCCGACGCAGTGGAAGTGCTGAGCGTGACCAACCAGTTGTTCCGTACGGTGCAGCCGGTCAGCCGCGAGCAATTCCACTCGTTCACCACGCCCCTGCTGCAGCGCTACCCGTTTATCCAGGCCTTCAACTACCACCGCGTGCTATCGCATGCCGAACGCGCGGCGTTCGAAGCGGCCATGCAGGCGCACGCGCCCGGCTTCCGCATCACCGAGCTGACACCCCAGGGCCTGGTGACCTCGCCCGAACACCCTTTCTACAATGTGGTGGAATACCTGGAGCCGCTGCGCGGCAACGAAGCGGCGCTGGGGCTGAACGCCGGCCGCAACCTGCAGGTACGCGCCGCCATCGACCGCATCCTGCACAGCGGGCGGGCCGCCTCCACCGAACAACTGCAACTGGCGCAGGACCCGAACCAGCGCAACAGCTTCATCATGATCATGCCGGTGTACCAACCCGGCCTGCCGACCAGCACGCGCGCCGAGCGGCAAGCCGCCTGGATTGGCGACACCGCCGCCGTGATCCGCTCGCCGCACCTGGTGCACACCATCCTGCAGCAAACCGGCTTGCTGGGCGACGAGAGCCTGGGCCTGAGCGTGTATGCCGGCGACCCGTCGGAAGCGGGCAGCCTGGCCTACCGGCGCGGCCCGGCGCCGAGCGCCAAGCGCGAACACTGGTTGCACCGCTGGCTCGATTTCGACTACCACAGCACGGATTTCCGCAGCTTTGCCGTGCTGGGCCGCACCTGGCACATCCGCGCCGACGATTTGCCGCGCCCCTTCCTGGCCGACCACCTGGGCTCACTCAGCACCCTGCTGGGCGGCCTGCTGTTCAGCGCCCTGGCGGCGGCTTTCGTGCACACCCTGGTGCAGCGCTCGCGCCGCGTGCAACTGCTGGTCGATGCCCGCACCGCCGACCTGCAACGCTCCAACCAGCGCCTGGCCGAGGATGTGGCATCGCGCAAGCGCACCGAGCGCGCCTTGCAGGAATCGGAAAACCGCTTCCGCCGCCTGCTGGCCCTGTCCTCCGACTGGTACTGGGAACAGGACACGCAATTCCGCTTTACCCATATCACCGGCGGCTTCTTTGAAAAAGGCCACGTGGCAAAGGAGAATTTCCTCGGCCGCACGCGCTGGGAATGCACGCCCGACCTGTACACCAGCAGCCCGGGCCGCGACCATATCCAGATGGTGCAGGGGCGCCTGCCCTTCTCCAATTTTGAGTATTCCATCGTCGGCCACGACGGCCTGACGCGCTGGTTCAACACCAGCGGCGAACCGGTGTACGACGCCCAGGGCGAATTCAAAGGCTATCGCGGCACCGGCAGTGAAATCACCGAACGCAAGGAAGCGGAGCAGCGCATCCAGCACATCGCCCACCACGACGTGCTGACCGGCCTGCCCAATCGCGTGCTGTTGCAGGACCGCCTGCAGCAAGCCATTGCCTACGCCAACCGCAGCGGCCTGCCGATGTGGGTGGTGCTGATCGACCTGGACCGCTTCAAGTTCGTCAACGACAGCCTGGGACACAAGGCCGGCGACCAGTTGCTGCAAACCGTGGCCAGCCGCCTGCAATCGAGCGTGCGCGAAAGCGACACCGTGGCGCGCCTGTCGGGCGATGAATTCGTGGCCATCCTCAGCCAGTACCCGGATGAACAGCTTTCGCCAGCCATCCTGGAACGCGTGATGAGCGCGCTGGCGCAGCCGGTGCTACTGGAGGGTAAGGAATTCTTCGTCACCTGCTCGATCGGCGTGGCGGTCTACGATGCCGACGGCACGCCGGCGCAAAACCTGATCGAGCATGCCGATATCGCCATGTACTCGGCCAAGAAACTGGGACGCAACACCTTCCAGTTCTACCTGCCGGCGATGAACGACGAAGCGCAGGAACGCCTGCGCATTGAGAGCGCCCTGCGCAACGCGCTTGAGCGCGACGAATTCGTGCTGCACTACCAGCCGCAGGTGGACCTGCAGACCGGCCAGATCGTCGGCATGGAAGCGCTGCTGCGCTGGCAGCACCCGGAACTGGGCATGGTGCCGCCGGCGCGCTTTATCAGCCTGGCCGAGGAAACCGGCCTGATTGTGCCGATCGGCGCCTGGGTGCTGCGCACCGCCTGCCAGCAGGCGCGCGCCCTGCAGGACGCCGGCTTCCCCGGCCTGCGCATGGGCGTCAACCTGTCGGCGCGCCAGTTCGCGCAGCCGGAACTGGTGGCCAGCATCGCCGCCGTGCTGGCGGAAACCGGCCTGGATCCTTCCCTGCTGGAACTGGAACTGACCGAAAGCCTGTTCATGCACGACGTGGCGCAAGGCGTGAACCTGCTGCATGAACTGAAGTCGCTGGGCGTGGCGCTGTCGATCGATGATTTCGGCACCGGCTACTCCAGCTTGTCGTACCTGCGCAACTTCCCGATCGACGTGCTGAAGATCGACCGCTCCTTCGTCAACGACATCGCCACCGATGCCGACGATGCGGCCATCGTGGTATCGGTGATCGCCCTGGCCCACAACCTGGAGTTGCGCGTGATTGCGGAAGGGGTAGAATCAGAAGAGCAACTGGAGTTCCTGCGCCGCCAAGGCTGCGACGAATTCCAGGGCTTCTATTTCAGCCGCCCCGTGGAAGCGGCGCAAATGCGCCAGATGTTGCATGAGGGAAAACACTTAACCAGCGCGGCCCCACGCCGGCTGCGCGCTTGAGGAGAGCGAAATGAACAGCGTAGACTTGCATCGCCAACAAGTGCGCAGCGACCACCGCACGCGCGACATCGTCAACCAGGCCATCGCCGCCCTGCCCGAAGTGGGCCTGCGGCGCGCCGCCGAATTCCTGTTCGCGATGGGCGTGCCGCACCCGATCGCCATGCGCACGCTGGTCTATCCGGCGCAGCGCCGGCCTTCCCCTTAAGCCTTCTTCATCGCCGCCGCCACCTGCTGGCGGGCGGCCTTGCGCAACTTGGCCGCTGCGAAGCGCGCCACCTGCTCCGGCGTTTGCGGCACCAGCGTCGGCACTTTCTGCGGCTGGCGGTCCTTGTCCACCGCCACCATGGTGAAGTAGCAGCTATTCGCATGGCGCACCAGGCGCTGCTGGATATTCTCCGCCACCACCCGTATCCCCACTTCCATCGAGCTGCTGCCGGTGTAGTTGATCGAGGCCAGGAAAGTCACCAGCTCACCCACATGGATCGGCTGCAGGAACATCACCTGGTCCACCGACAGCGTGACCACGTAGCTGCCTGAATAACGGCTGGCGCAGGCATAGGCCACGCCGTCCAGTAGCTTGAGGATGGCGCCGCCGTGCACATTGCCGGAGAAGTTGGCCATATCGGGGGTCATCAAGACCGTCATTGTCAGCTCGTGGGCCGACCAGTGCATCGAGTTTTCCATCGCGGTGCGGGTTGGTTGCAATGGCTATATGCTAACCGATGGCCGCGGCGCCTGCTCGGCGCCCTGGATAATGCAGCCGGCCCAGCGCAGGATCGCGCCCTGCGCATCGCACAGCGGCGTGACCAGCAGGCGGGCCGGATGGCAGGCGCCGCCGGCGTCGCGCAGGCTCACCGCCACATCGAGCTCGCTACCGCTATGCAGGGCGGCGCGCCAGTGCTGCAGGATGGCGGCGCGGTCGGCGCCATGGACGGCCAGCGGCAAGCCGTCCTCCGACAAGGCGCCATCGCTATCGGTTTCCCAGTAGGCGCGGGCCAGGCTGCGCAGCAGCCGGCGCATGCGGGTGGCACTGGCGTGCAGCGCGGCCTGCGCGCGCGCGCGCTCAAACGCCGCGCCAATACGCTCCGCCGCCTTTTCAAACAGCGCCACCTCTGGCGCACTCCAGGTGCGCGCGCCAGGTTGGCAAGCGTGGAAAAAGCCCTGCCAGCGCTGGCCGTTGCGGCACAAGACCGACAGCGATGCGCCGGGCGCCCCGCCCAGCGCCGCACTGCCTGCCATCCCGACGGCGCGGGCAGTGCCGAGGTCCAGCATGCCCGAGCGCACCACGCTCTCGCCCGCGCCCCAGCGCGCCAGCACTTCGCCGCCCAGCACGGCCACCTCGGCACTGCCCTGCAGCGGCGCCATGCCGGCGGCATGGCCTGCCAGCACCTCGAAGCGGCCGGCGTGGATGGCGGCATAGGCCAGTTGCGGCACGGCCAGGCGCCGCCCCAGCATGCGGCAGCCCAGCAGCAGCAACTGCGCCGGGTCAGACAGCGGCCGCAAGCGATCGCCCAGCTGAAGCAGGAATTGCTGGTCGCTCGCTTCCGCCCGTGCCAGCGCCTGCACCCCCTGCCGTTCGCTGAAATCGAAGAAGGTCAGCACCGCACCCAGGATGGCATCGTCAGCATTGCGGAAAGGCCGCACCCGCACAATGTAATGCAGGCCGCCGCTGGCCTTGACCTCGCGCTCCAGCGGCTGCAGGGTGGCGAAGGTTTGCGCCACGTCGGCCGCCAGCGCCGGGTAATCCAGCCGGTTGGTGATATCCAGCAGGTGGCGTCCGACGTCGCGCTCAATCAGGTTGAAGATGCTGGCGGCGCGTGGCGTGAACTGCCGCACTTGCAGCGCCGGATCGACGAACACCGTGGCCAGGTCGGCCGACGCCACCAGGTCGTACAGGTCGTCATGCGCCTTGTCGGCATACGCCAGGCGTAGCGTGAGTTCGGCGTTACGCTGCGACAGCGCGTCGTTGTTCGACTGCATTTCGGCCCAGCCCAACTCCGCTTCGGCCAGGCGCTCGCGCATTTCCGCCAAGGGCGACAGGCCGCTCCGCGCGGCAGCTTCCGGCCAATGCCCCGATGCCATCGTCCAGCGCGGCACCTGCGCCGGCAATGCCACCGCAGGCGCGGACTGGTACAGGCGACTGTGGCGATCGATGCGCGCGAACAGGCCCGGCGCCACGTCGGCCGTTTCGGCGCTGCCCAGGAACAGGAAGCCGTGTGGCGCCAGCGCACAGTGGAAGCGCTGCAGCACCTGGCTTTGCGTCGGGCGATCCAGGTAGATCAGGAAGTTGCGGCAAGCGACCAGGTCCACCCCCTGCAATGGCGGGTCGCGCAGCAAGTCATGGCAGGTAAACGTGACCATGTCGCGCAAGGCCTGGCGCACGCGGTACTGTTTGCCGGCATGCACGAAATAGCGCGCCAGGCTGGCCGCCGGCACCTCGTCCTGGATGGCTTCGGGATACAGGCCGGCGCGCGCGATGTCCAGCGCCTGCTCGTCGATATCGGACGCGAACACCTGGATCGCCGGCGGAATCGGCAAGGCGCGCACCATGTCGGCCAGCAGGATCGCCAGCGAATACGCTTCCTGGCCGGTGGAGCAGGCCGCCACCCACACCCGCAGCGTGCCGCCGCTGCGCCCCTCCAGCATGGCCGGCAGCGCCAGTTCGCGCAGTTTTGCAAAGGCATCGCTGTCGCGGAAAAAGCCGGTCACGCCGATCAGCAATTCCTTCATCAGGACGGCCGCCTCGCCATCGTCGTCTTGCAGCCGTGTGTAGTAGGCCTCCATGCTGGCCAGGCCAAGCTGGTCCAGGCGCTTCTCCATCCGGCGCAGGATGGTGGGACGTTTGTACTGGCGAAAATCGTGGCCGGTGCGTTGGTGCAGCAGCGCCAATAGGTCCTGCAGCGACTGCGTTTCGCTGGCGGCGCCGGGCGCCCCATACAGCCTGCGCAAGCGCGCCGCGATGGCGCTGGCCGGCAGCACGAAATCGGCCTGGCCGGCATCGATCGCCGCTTGCGGCAAGACGCCGAACTGGGCATCCTGCGGCGCTTGCACGATGGCGCAGCCGCCCTGCTCGCGCAGCGCCGCCAGGCCGCTGCAGCCGTCGTGCCCGGCACCGGAGAGCAAAATGCCGCAGGCCAGCGCGCGCTGCGCCCGCGCCAGCGAATGGAAGAAGCAATCAATGGCGCCGCTGCTGCCGCCTGGCCCGGCATCGCGCTGCACCAGGAAGCGGCCCGCGACTTCCAGCAAGGTGCCGGGCGATATGACGTAGATGTGGTTAAGCTGCAACTCAATGCGCGCCTGCGCCAGTTGCAGCACCGGCATGTTGCTGCACACTTGCAGCACCTGGCCCAAGGCGCTGACGTGGCCGGGCGCCAGGTGCATGATGATGACGATGGAAAAGCCGGGCGCCGACGGCAAGCCGGGCAGCAGGCATTGCAAGGCTTCCAGCCCGCCAGCGGATGCGCCAATACCGACTAGCGGAAAGTCCACGCTGGCCAGGTCCTGCCCTGCTAGTCCCTGCTCATTCGGTGGCGTCATTGGCGGTTCTCGATTGCCCCTATTGTATCCCGTCCCCTGCGATTAGCATTTTCGCCATGGATCAAGTATTCTTCATGCAACTTCTTTCACAGAAAGGAAAACCATGAAGTTGAAAGTACTGGCAGCGCTGCTGGCCTATTCGGCCGCAGCCTATGCCCAGGCCGCCCTGACGGCCGAGCAGGTCAAAACCTTCACGCTGAACAACGGCATGAAGTTCATCGTGTTGGAAAGCTCGGCGATCCCGAACGCGAATATGTACACCTTCTGGAAGGTCGGTTCGCGCAACGAGGCGCCCGGCACCACCGGCCTGTCGCACTTCTTCGAGCACATGATGTTCAACGGCTCCAAGAACTACGGCCCGAAACAGTTCGACCGCACCATGGAAGCGAACGGCGGCGCCAACAACGCCTACACCAATAGCGACGTGACCGTGTACCAGGACTGGTTCCCGGCCTCCTCGCTGGAAACCGTGTTCAAGCTGGAAGGCGACCGCATCGCCCACCTCTCGATCGACCCGAAAATGGTGGAGAGCGAACGCGGCGTGGTGCTGTCCGAGCGCAGCACCGGCCTGGAAAACTCCAATGTGCGCATGCTGATGCAGGAGTTGAACAGCGTCGCCTTCGTGGCCCACCCTTACGCCATCCCGACCATCGGCTGGGAATCGGACATCAAGGCCTGGACCCTGCAAGACCTGCAGCACTACTTCCGCACCTACTACGCGCCGAACAATGCGGTGTCCGTGATCGTGGGCGACGTCAAGTTCGAGGAAGTGAAGAAGCTGGCCACCAAGCACTTTGGCAGCATCCCGAAACGCGCCGTGCCGCCAGCCGTGCGCACGGTGGAGCCGGAGCAGACCGGCGAGCGCCGCCTGTTCGTGGCCAAGCCGTCCGCCACTGCCGCCAACCTGATGGTGGCGTACAAGGTGCCGCAAGCCGGCACCACGGAAAACTACGCGCTGGACGTGCTGCAAGCGCTGCTCACCGAAGGCAAGACCTCGCGCCTGTACAAGGCCCTGGTGGAAACCCAGCTGGCCACCAGCGTCGGCGCCTACAACAGCGACGGCTTCGATCCGGGCTTGCTGTACATGTTCACCGTGGCAGCCGCCGGTGTGGAGCCGGCGAAAGTCGAAAAGGCCATGCTCGACGCGATTGAGAAAGTCGCCAAGGAAGGCGTGAGCGAAGAAGAACTGCAGAAGGTGAAGAATGCCAAGCTGCTGGGCATCTACCGCGCGCAGGAAACCATCAACGGCAAGGCGCAAATGCTGGGCAACTACGAGGTCTTCTTCGGCGACTACAAGAAAGCCTTCGACGCGCCAGCCGCCTACGAAAAGCTGAGCGCCGCCGACATCCAGGCCGTGGCCGCCAAATACCTGAAGAAATCGCTGCGCACCGTGGGCGTGCTGGCGGCGAAGGAGGACTAATTAGATGAAGAAACTGTTTTCTATCGCGCTGACCGGCGCCGCAGCCATGGCCGCGACCGCCAACGCAGCGGAATTCAAGCTGCCGGCATTTGAAACCGCCAAGCTGCCGAACGGCCTGACCGTCTACATGATGGAACGCCACGATGTGCCCCTGGTGGCCGTGCGCGCGGTGGTGAAAGCCGGCGCCGTCAACGATGGCGCGCAAGCCGGCCTGGCCAACCTGACCGGCGACGGCGTGCTGCTCGGCTCCGCCAAGCATAGCAAGGCGCACATCGACCAGGCCTTCGACTTCCGCGGCGCCGTGCTGGCCGGCGGCGGCAGCGTCGAGCAATCGACCGTGGCCGCCAACTTCGCGCGCAAGGATACCGACGCCCTGCTGCCGCTGTTCGCGGAACTGGTGCAGGAGCCAAGCTTTGACGCCACGGAACTGGACAAGCTGCGCACGCGCAAGGTGAATGGCCTGAAGCAGTCCAAGGAAAGCCCGCGCCAGGTGGTCGGCACCTACTACCGCGCCATGCTGTTCGGGAATAGCGCCTATGCCAACCCGCCCAACGGCACCATCAACAGCCTGTCCGCGCTCAAGCAGGACGACTTGAAGGCCTTCCACAAGCGCTACTTCCGCCCGGATAACGCCGCCCTGATCGTGGTCGGCGATTTCGATCCGGCCGAAATGCGCAAGAAGGTGGAAGCCCTGTTCGGCCAATGGAAGGCCGACGGCGCCGCGCCGCAGCGCGCCAACTACGGCAAGGTGCAGGCCGACAAGCCGCGCGTGTGGGTGGTGAACAAGTCCGACGCGATCGAGACTACTTTCCTGATCGGCGGTCCTGGTATTGCGCGCAATGACCCGGATTATGTGCCGCTGCAGGTGCTGAACACGGTGCTGGGCGGTCGCTTCACGTCCTGGCTGAACGACGAGCTGCGCGTGAACTCGGGCCTGACCTACGGCGCCAATTCAAGCTTCGCCACGCTGTCGCAGGCCGGCACCTTCTCGATTTCCAGCTTCACCGCGCTGCCGAAGACGGAAGCGGCGCTGGACCTGGCGCTCAAGACTTACGACCGTTTGTGGAGCAAGGGTATCGACAAGGCGACGCTGGATTCGGCCAAGGCCTATGTGAAGGGGCAGTTCCCGCCGCGCTATGAAACCAGCGAACAGCTGGCTTCGTTGCTGGGGGATATGTATGCCAACGACGTTGGCCGTAGCCAGATTGACAACTTCATGAAGGATGTCGACAGCCTGACGCCGGAACGCGCCAAGCAACTGGTCGAGAAGCACTTCCCGCGCAAAAACCTGCAGATGGTGCTGGTGGGGAAAGCGGCTGAGATTGGCAAGCTTGCCGGCAAGTATGGTGAGGTGACCAATCTGGAGATTACGGCGGACGGGTTCCAGCCTTGATGTACTAGATCGGGAAACTGGGAAACCGGGAAACCGGAAAACCAGGGTCCGACCCTGAGGGTCGGACCCTGGTTTTCCGGTTTCCCGGTTTTCCCGGTTTGTCGTTAAATGCCGTGCGCTTCGATATCAGCCAGCGATTCGCGGCCTTTGTCGGTGATGACCACCACGCCATCCACTTCCGCGATGTGCGATTTTTTGCCCAGGAACATGGCCACGTCGGTGTCGATCGGCTCGCCAGTCAGCGCCACCAGCGACTTCAGCGCCAGCACGCAGCGGCGCAGGAACAGGCGCTCCTTGCCGGCATCCGTCAGGATAACGCGGCCAGTGCGTTCAAATTTGATCAGTTTAATGCCCGACAGGCGCTTGCTATTGCGGCCGACGCAGGCGCTTGGCTTACCTTGGATACCCCGGGCAATTTCCAGCAGCGCGTTGAATTCGTCCGTGCTCAGTTTTTCGTTTTTCATAACCCGCCATGGTACGCGCCCGCGCCGGGCGCGGCAAGCTTACTTGAGCATGTGCAAGGTCAGCCACACCAGCGCCGCCCCTGCCACCAGGGCACTTGTTCCCATCAGCGCCTGCGCGCGGCGGCTGTGCAGGTCAATACGGCGTTTGAGATAAATCTTGTTGTGCAGGGAATTGCCCATGGTGGCCTCCGACTGGAAAAGCGTTTGTCGATGTCCCATTATAGAAAGTCGACAGTGACGTCTCTGTGACAGCCAACACAAAACAACACAAATATTCTTCACGCGCAACGTACATTTCCTTTTAGCAAGCAAGCGACAGTGCATCGGCAGCGCTGGTAGCATCGGTGCGGAAGGAGGAGCGAGCATGACGCAGCCAGTCAAACCACAGCCCCAGTCAGAGCCGGAAAAGGGCAAGCATCTTATGGATGAGCCAGATATCGGCAGCGGCGAGAAATCGCCCGGTGAACAAGACACGGAGGAGCAAATCCGGCAAATCCCGCCCTTGCCGGAACGCGGGCGGCCGGAGCAACCCAGGCATTAAGCCTTGATCGGCGGCGGCTTGGGCACCGGCTCCTCGATCGGTGGTTCGCTCGGCAGCGGCTGGTCGTCGGGCGGGGGATCTTTTTCCGGCTCGGGTGGCGGTACTTCGGGATCGGGCGTGATATGCGCGTGCATGGCATGACTCCTCGATTAACATTGCCTGTTTAAGCAAATCGGGCGCGAAAGCGGCTTTTCAATGGCCGCCGCCCAGAATTTCCTGGAACTGGTCGATACTGACGGGCTTGACCAGGTGGTGGTGGAAGCCGGCCTCGAACGCGCGCTGGCGGTCTTTCTGCTGGCCCCAGCCGGTCACCGCCACCAACACCGTATGGCGCAGGGCAGGCAGGCGTTTCAGGGCGAGCGCCAGGTCGTAGCCGTTCAAATGCGGCAGCCCAATGTCGAGGAAGGCGTATTCGGGGGCGAACACTTCCGCTGCGGCCAGCGCCTGCTGGCCGTCGTGGCAGATTTGCACCTGGTGGCCGAGCGAACGCAGCAAGCCACCGATGCCGTTGACGAAGTCCACATTGTCGTCGGCTAGCAAGATGCGGTACAGGCGCGCATCCGCCTGCTCCATTTCGACCCGGGGCGGCGCCACGCTGGCCGATTGCAGCAGCGGCAAAGTCACGATGAAGCTGCTGCCCTGCCCCGCGCCGGCGCTTTCGGCGCGGATACTGCCGCCATGCAGCTCGACCAGTTTGCGCGCCAGCGACAGGCCGACGCCCAGGCCGGCCGTGCTGCGTTCGAGCGAGGAATCGGCCTGGATGAACATCTCGAAAATCTCGGTCAGCAAGGCCGGCGCGATGCCGATGCCATTGTCGCTGACCCGCACTTGCAGCTGCGCCCCGGCGGCCTGCGCCTCCAGCACAATGGTGCCGCCGCGCGCGGTGTACTTGGCGGCGTTGTGCAGGAGGTTGGACAGCACCTGTGCCAGCCGCGTGGCGTCGCCCACCAGGTAAAGCGGCTCGGGCGGCAGGCGCACTTCGAGCGCGTGGCCCTGGGCCGCGATGAAGGGCCGCGACAGTTCGAGCGCGTCGGCCACCACGTCCTGCAACACGACCTGTTCGCGGCGAATGGTGAGCTTGCCGGTGTTAATGCGCGAGACATCGAGCAAATCATCGACCAGGCGCACCATCTGCTTCAACTGCCGCTCCATGATGGCGCGCGCCTTTTCGCAGGCCGCCTGGTCGTGGGCATTCACGCGCATGATGTCGAGGCCGGTGCGGATCGGGGCCAGCGGGTTGCGCAGCTCGTGCGCCAGGGTGGCCAGGAATTCGTCCTTGCGGCGGTCGGCCAGCAGCAAGGCGCGCTCGGCCCCCTGGCGCACCGTCATTTCATGTTCCAGGGTCCGGTTGGCGTCCTGCAGGGCGTTGGAGCGGCGTGCGATTTCCGCCAGCATGTCGTTGAAGGCGTCGACCAGGGTGCCGATCTCGCCCGACGCGCGCTCCTGCACCCGCAGCGAGTAGTCGCGGCGCTGCATGACGGCGCGCGCGACGTCAGTCACCGCCAGCAGCGGGCGCGTGATACCGGCTTGCATCAGGTGCGCGACCAGGGCCGCCAGCAGCAGGCTGCCCAACATCACGCCGGCCAGGATCAGGGCATAGCTTTGCAGCCGGTCCAGCAGGCGGTAGGAAGCGGCCAGGTAGACCGTGCCGATGCGCTCGCCGCCTTCCACAATCGGATGCGTCACCACCATCTTTCCGCCCTCGATCGCGTGCCCAAGCTGGCCCGGCTGGTGCGGAAAATCCGCTTTTCCGAACGGCGCCTGCGCGTACGAGGCGAATAGCTGGCCATTGGCGGCATAGATGGCGCCGGCCAGGATTTGCGGGCGCACGCGCAGCAGGCCAAGGTTTTGCTGCGCGGTGCGCGGGTCGTTGAAGGAGATGGCGGGCGCGGAAATGGTGGCGATCAGCTCGGCCTGGGTGGTCAGGTCATCCACCCAGCCCTTCTGGAAGCTTTTCAGGTCGTACACCAGCATGGCAACCGTGGTCACAACCAGGGCCAGGAAGGTGGTAGCCAGTGCGGTCAGGATCAGTTTGATGCGCACCGAACCGGCTGCCGCAGCAATCATTACTGCCCGCCTTTCTGCACATGGTAGGCGACGGACAGCAGGCGTGAACTGAGGCGCACATTGCAGCGCTCGGCTGCCGGCAGCGAAACTTCAAAGCGTACCCGCTCGTCCACCACGCGGAAGTTGATGACGCTGCCGCTTTGCAGGCCATTTTCCTGCTCGGTCACGCCGACGGTGCCATTTTTTTCCGCCGTGCGCAGCGCTTGCACCGGCTGCGCGGCATCCACGCCGACGAACAGCAGATGCAGGCCGGCCAGGGAGTCGCCCTCGCGCACATTGCGCACCGTGATCGTGCGGTGGCCTACATTGCGGCCGCCGGTGATCTGCGCCAGTTCAGCGGCCACATCATCCGCGCCCAGCACGCCCACCACCAGGGTTGGGCCGGGATCGGCCGGAAACTCCATGTAGCCCAGGAATTTATACAGGAAAGCGGCCTTGACGCTGCGTTCCAGCACCGGCGCGGGGCCGCCCGGCTGCGTGCCCAGCGCCATGCAGCTAAAGGCGAACAGCAGCATTACCATCGCTATAAAGCGGGTAATCCAGCCATTGGCCACCTGGGGTGGCACGGCAGACAACGTAAGGTGGGCGCCTACCATCTCTCTAGTATCGCATGGTCAGTTGCAGGACAGCGCGCCGCTCGAATACGCTGCGCCCCGGCAGCGCGCCGAATTCGGCGTGGCGCGCGTGCAGCAGGTTGTGCCCGGCCAGCGCCAGCTCGATGTTCGGGCGCACCTTCCAGATCCAATTCACGTCCAGCTCGTGATAGGACGGCACGTGCGGCTGCGGCAGGCTGCCGTTGTAGCGCAGCGTCCAGTCCAGTTGCATGGTGTCGCCCAATTCGTGCGAGGAGCGCAGCTGCCAATAGCTGCTGGGGTCGTTGATCGCGAGCGCGGCTGCCGTGGCATCCTTGCTGCCGGGCCGGGTCCAGATGTCGATGTCCTGCACCGTCAGGCCGGCGTTCAGGCGCCAGCGCAGGGCCGGCTGCCAGCGCGCCCAGAATTCAACGCCGCGCGTGCGGCCTTGGGCCATATTGCGGAATTCCAGGGTGCCGCGATAGGCGCCGGCGACCGTGTTCGGTTCCAGCGTGCGCAGCTTGTCGTAGTCGGCGAACCAGGCGGTAGCGGACCAGGACCAGTTATGCGCGGGCTGGGCGCGGTAGCCAACTTCCAGCACATTCGCCGTTTCCGAGACGAAGTCCGGGCTGGTGCCCAGGCCAAAGCGCGGCACGCCGCCGATGACGATGGGCTGGGGCGGCGCCACGATGTCGCGGTCCACCCGCGCTGGCGAGCGCACGGTGCGCGACAAGGCACCCCACACGGTATGCCGGCTGTCCGGGCTCCACGCCAGGCGCAGGGTGGGCAGCCATTCGGCGCCCGTATAGGTGTTGTGCTCGATCTTGACGCCGCCGGTGGCGCGCAGGCTGGGCGCCAGCGTGATTTCATCCTGGGCGAACAGGCTGCCCCAGTGCATATTGCGGTGGTAGGGCCAGAAACCGAAGCCGGGGCCGGGCGTGTTCTCGTCGCGCGAATGGCGGTAGCCGCCGCCCCAGGACAGCTTGTGCGCACCGAGCCGGATATCGTGCTGGCCTTCGAACTCGATGGTGTCGAGACGGTCAATGTAGTTGAGCGGCTGGTTGCGCTCCGTGTGGTCGAGGTTCAGTTGCAGGCGCACGTCCATATCGTCCGACAACTGACGCGTATAGCGCGCCAGCAGGTTGGCGCCGGAAATGCGGATATCACGCGTGGCGAGCTGGCCCAGGTTGGCCTGGTAGGCGTCGCCGGAGACGGTCAGGCCGCCATGCAGCAGGTCCCAGTCGGCGCGGAAGCCGGCCTGGCGGCGCTGCATGCCGGTAAAGGTGTTGGCGCCGGATGCGGCGTCGCTGTCTTCCAGCGCCATGTACTGGGCGTAGGCGCGGTAGTTGCCGCCCTGCGCCAAGGGGCCGCCGAAGCGCACCGAGGCATCTCCTGCGCGGCGCGAACCGGCCACCGACACCAGGGTGCCCCGGCTGTCCCTGGCGTGGCGGGTAATGATGTTGATCACGCCATTCACGGCGTTCACGCCCCAGATGGTGGAGCCGGGCCCGCTGATGACTTCGATGCGCTCGACATCCTCCATCACCACGCCCTGGGCGTCCCAAAAAACGGCGGAGAAGAACGGCGAATAGACACTGCGGCCGTCGATCAGCACCAGCAACTTGTTGGCGAAGGGATTATTGAAGCCGCGCGCGCTGATCGCATAATTGCGCCCATCGACCCGCGCCACTTCCAGGTTGGGCGCCAGGCGCAGCGCTTCGGGCAGGCTGCGCACGCCGCTGCGGCGGATATCGGTGGCGCTGATGATGAAGATCGAGGCGGCGGCGTTGTTCAGCCTTTCCTCCTGGCGCGTGACCGAGGTAATGACGATTTCGTTGATCTGTTCCAGCGTCAGGTCGGCGATGTCGCCATCGGCCATGGCGGCGGCATGCGCGGCCGGCGCAACGGACAGTACTGCCAACAACAAGGAGACGGGTTTCTTGTTCATGGATTGCAGGCGAATTGTCGTAGGGAATTATAAACACAACTATCCCACACACGGTTGCAAATCTGCCAGCCACCCCAATATGCCAGCGATTGTCCAGAACAGGAGCCGCCATGTTCCCCAAACCGCCCCGCCCCGAACCACCGCGCAAGCCCGTCGCCATGCAAGTCATCCAGCAGCAGGTGCGCGGCGCGCGCGACACCACGGTGATCGTTGTGCCGACGCCACTGGAGCCGCCCGAACCGCCCGCGCCTAAGGACGCGGCATCCAGCCGATAAAGTTCGCGTGCAGGCTTTGGATGAAAAGGCGGTCCGCCGTTTCCAGCACGGCGGTGGTTTCGGGATAGGCGCCGCTTGGGTCCTGCAGGTCGACCAGCACTTTGCCTTCTTCGTTGAAGGCGAATACGTGGCCGTAGGCTTTCGGCACCGGCCATAAGGCGCGCGGCAGGCGCAGCGTGAGCTTGCGCATGAAGGGCTTTTCGGCCAGCTTGTCGATGGTGGGATTGCGCGGCTTGACCAGGCCGACCCAGATCTTGCCGTCGCGCCCGCGCATCAGGTTATCCGGATAACCCGGCAGGTTGTCGAACAGGATGGCGCGCTGACCACTGCGGGCGTCAATCTTCCAGATGCGGTAACGCCCCGTTTCATTGACGTACAGGGTGCGCCCGTCGCCCGACAGCGCAATGCCGTTGGCGAAGGACAGGCCGCTGGCCAGCACGCGCGTCTTGCCGCTGGCCGGGTCATAGGCCAGCACGCGGCCGGTGGACGACTGCTCAAGGATATCGAGCACGCTGGCTTCAAAGGTGCCGCCCCACTGCGCGGGCGCGAAACGGGTCGAGGCGTCGGTAAAGTAAATCACGCCGTCCGGCGCCACCACCACGCCGTCCGCATAGCGGATTGGATCGCCCTCTTCCACTTGCGTGGAGAGCACCGTGATTTTGCCGTCCGGAGCGATGGCCAGCAGGCCTTTCATGGCGTCGGCGGCGATCATGCGCCCGTTGGCGTCGAAATCGAAGCCGAGCACGCGGCCGCCGGTGCTGGCGAACACTTCGCGCTGGCTGCCGTCGGGCGCCATGCGCAGGATTTTGCCGCTGGTGACGGCGGCATACAGCTTGCCGTCTGGGCCGATGGCCAGGTGCTCAGGGCCGTGTTCCGTGCCGATATCGATCTTTTGCAGCCCGGCCAGCCTGGTGTTGGGGGCGTGGGCGCCGACATAGCCCGGCGCCGCCTGCGGCGTCCAGGTGACCGGTTCGGCTGGCACTGGCCAGAGCAGCAGATAGCCCGCGAGCGCGGCCAGGGTCAGGCCGGCGCCGGCGCTAAGTTTGTATTTGAGCGAACTGTCCAATCACACCTCCCGCAATGAAGACAGTCGTCATTTTTATCTAAAAGTCAACTTTAGTCGAGCACCTTCTTGATGCGCAGGGCCATGTAAGGGCGGCCTGGCAGCGCGATGCTGCGGCCGTCCTTGTCGGCGAAGGTGTAGTTGTCCTGCTTGCGGATCTGGAACACGCAGGGCACCGGGGTGACGGTCATATTCCAGGTGTCGATCACTTCGGCGCTGAAGCGCATGCCGTCTTTCAGGCCGGGCTTGGCCAGGGTGAAGGGCCAACTGGCGGGGGCCTGGCGGCCAAAGTAGCCCAGGTAGTACTCGCCGGGTTTGCCGGCGAAGGGGTGCTCCTGCCATTTGTCGATTGGTTCCAGGCCTTCCAGCGGACTGGCGGACAGGATCTGGCGGAAGAAGGCCAGGCGCGCCGGGCTTTCACCACGCAGGGCGCCGCCTTTGCCGAGCCAGGACATATCGTCGGGGTCCTTGAAGATTTCACTGTGGCCGACGTAGGTGCCGGCGATGGCGCCCATCCAGAAGCGCAGCACCACTTCCTGCGCCGTGAGCTGGCCCCAGCGCCGTTCGATATTGCCTTCGTATTTCACTTCGTCGTACACCACGGGTTTCATATACACGTCGCGGAACAGCACGGCGCGCTCGAAGTCTTCGGCAATGGCGCCGCTTTGCACGCTGACGTGGGTGACCCAGGGCTTGGTGTGGTTGTACAGCACCATGGCGTTGTGGATGGAGCGTAAGTGCTGGTAGGGGTCGCGCGCCTGCACGATTTCGAAGTAGCGGTCCCATTCGGGCATCTGCTTCCTGGTGAGGTAGTCGAACTCGTTGGCCAGCGACCACCAGACATTGCGGTAGGACGCCAGGCGCGCCACCACATAGCGCAGGTAGCGTTCATTCACTTCGGCCGGCATCTGGTCGAAGCCCCAGTAGCCTTTGTCGTAGGGATGGAACAGGATCAAGTCGGCCTCGATGCCGAGCGTGCGCAGGTCGCCCACGCGCTGTTCCAGGTGGCGGAAGAAGGCGGGATTGAAACGGTTGAAGTCCCAGCCCTTGGGCGGGGTGCCTTCGAACGGGAAACGCGGCGGTTGATGTTTCACGTCCTGGTTGGGGAAGACCAGCATGCGCACCTTGTTGAACGGCGCGCCGGCCAGGGTCGCCAGGGTCTGGCGTTCAGTGGCCTCGGACTGGTGGGTCCAGCCGTAGCTGGTGGTGCCGACCTGCCAGAACGGGGTGCCGTCGGCGTAGGCGAAATGGTGCGTGCCTTTGACTTGCACCGGGCCGTGGTTGCCCTGTTGCGCCGGGCCGACCGTGAACTTGCCACGCTTGCCGTCCAGCGCCGGGCGGTTGCTGCGGGTTTCGTACTCCCATTCGCCGACCGCGTCGGGCATGAAGCGCAGCTTGTACTGGCCTTCGCCGTCGTAGAAGCCGTCCACCACGACGGTGCGCGCGCCCTGGCGGAAAGTGGCGGAAAGATCGACTTCCAGGAAGGGGTTGCCGTCGCGCGGGCCGGCCAGGGTGAGCTCCTTGCTGCCCCAGCGCTCGACCGGGGCAGCGTCTTGCGCTTGCGATTGCGCTTGCGCTGCCGTGCCCGCGCCGAGGGTCGCCAGCAGGAGCGCGGTCAGCAGCGCGCGCATGCGCTTCACGCGTTCAGCTCCGTGTTGATCGTTTTGCCGGCGATGCGCACGTTTTTCAGCGTGAGGCGCTTGACGTTGTACACGAACCAGGGCTCCTCGGCATTGCGCGGTGTGCCGAAATCGGCATCCGTGATCGAGATATCGGACAGCGGAAGCAGCGGCGTGCCTGCGGCACCGTTAAAGCTGCTTGGCACAGGCCCGAGGACGACCATGATCTGGTTGCAGGAATAGGCGCCGTCCGGGCCGTTGACGTTGCTGGCGCGCACGCGCGAGATGTGGACGTGCGACACCTCCGGCGGGCGGCTTCGCACGATGTCGTCGGACGGTGCGTAATCGCAGTCGATGGTCAGCACGGCGCCACCGCCGGTCGATGGCACTTTAGCGCTGCCCAGCACCGTGCCCGGCAACGGCTTGTAGGGGCGCGGCGTGGTCTGCACGCCATTCGGCAGCGTGATGTCGCGCACGTAGAGGTGGCGCAAATAGCCGCCACGGTTCATATTCGATTTCAGGCGGATCGCGGTCCACAGCGGGTCGCTGGCCCAGTGGGCGTTGCGGAATTCGATGTTCTGCGCATAGATGTGCTCAATGCCGGCCGACATTTCGCTGCCGAGGGTGAGTCCGCCATGGCCGCTGTTCATCACGCAGTTCTGGATCAGCATATTGCGCGTTGGCCCGTATTGCGTATCGCGGTTCTTGCCGGATTTGATGGCGATGCAGTCGTCGCCGGTATTGAATTCGCAGCCTTCAACCAGCACGGAGTCGCAGGATTCGGGATCAACGCCGTCCGAATTGGGGCCAATGCTATCCATGCGCACTTTGTTGATATGGACGTTGCGCGAGTTGACCGGGTGGTGGATCCAGAACGGCGTGTTGATGACCAGGTAGCCTTGCATCAGCACGTCGCTGCAATCGACGAATTCGACCATGCACGGGCGCAGGGTATGGCCCAGGCCGAAGATGCGCTTTTCTGGCGCGATGCCGGCTTCGGACAATGCGGGCAGGTAGCGCTCATCGCTGCGCCAGCGCTCACCTTCGCCCTGGATGCGGGCGCGCGCGGCGTCGTCCAGGTGCGGCGCGACGTCGGCCAGTGAGGCGGGATTGGCGGGATTGGGCACGCCCTGGTGTACGCCGCCGGGCAAGGCGGCTTTCGGATTCATGCTCCACCAGCAGGCGCCGCTGCCGTCTTCCATCGGTACGCCGGCCTGGCCGTTCAAAATGCTGGTCCAGTTCTCGCCGGTGATGGCGATGTTCTTTTGGCCGCGCGCATATACCAGGGGGCTGAAGTTCAGGCAATCGTTGCCTTGCCAGCGCGAGAGCACCAGCTTGCCGTTCTTGCCGCAGTCGTAGTCGCCGTCGCGTGCAAAGTCCTTGGGGTCGGTGCTGAACAGGACTTGCGCGCCCGCTTTCAGGTGCACGTGCACGTTGGAGAGCAGCGTGATCGGGCCTTTCAGGTACCAGTTGCCAGCGGGGATGATGACGCGGCCGCCGCCGGCTTTGTGCGCGGCGTCAATCGCGGCGCGCAGGGCGGGATGGCTGTCATGCGCGCCGGGGGCTTGCGTATCCAGTTCGCCTTTCTTGCGGATGGTGGGGTAGCCCTGCACTTTGGTCAGCGCGCAGGGTTTGGCGCCGAAGTCGGTGATCGGGTAGTCGCGCTTGGGGAAGGACAGCGGCTTGGCGAAGCGGCGCTGGATGTCCGCCGCGCGCCGCCATGGGTCGGCCGGGGCCTGCGCAGCCTTGGCAGCAGCGGCGGCGATGGCGGGGGCGCCTGCGGCGGCCAGTGCGCCCACGGTGGCGGCGCCTTTCAACAACGCGCGGCGGCGCGGGGAGTGCTGGGCTTCTTTACTCATGGCTGCGGGTTCCATCCTTTTCCATTGTCATACTGCGAGAATACTTTAGCGCGGCTGTCATAGCGGGTGGCATCGGCGGCTGGCAGCACGCGGCCACCGCGGCGCTGCGCCAGGTCGAGCGCCTCACCGGTCAGGCCGCTGCTGCCCACCTCCTCCCAGCCTTTGCCGTTGCGCGGCTCGCCGCTCCAGCCCTTGGTGCTAATGTGCGGGCCCAGGCGGGTATTGATGTAGCGGACATTGTCCCAGGCCGTGACCACGCCCGGCCGCGCCAGGTAGGTGGCGCCGAGCGGCACGTCGTTGCCGGCGGGACCGGGGCCGTGGGTCAGGCGGCTGTTCAGGAAGACGAAGCCGGGATCATCCTCGGCCACGGTGCGGGCCTGCACCAGATAGCCGCCGCTGGCCGGGTTGGCGCTGTCGCCAACAGAGCGGATTTCCGATTCTTCGAACAGGGCGGCGCGGTTGTAGCCCCAAATGAAATCGACATTGCCGGACACCAGGCAGCGGTAGAACCAGGCGTAGCCTTTGACCTGGATGGTGTCTTGCTCGCTCAGGAAATCGGCCTCGGTGGCGATGAGGCGACCTTCGCTATTAAAGTTCAGTGCTTCGGCCTGGGCGCCGATGGTCTTGCTGCGCCAGGTGGTGTTGACCAGAGTAAGCGTGTCGAGCCGCAGCAGGTCGGCATCTTCCACCAGGAAGACGGCGCGGCCGCCACTGGCGCCGGGGGCCTTGGCGCCCTGCCCGGCCCCGCTGCCAGGGTTGACGCCGTCGCTGTTTTCGCCGGCGATGACCGTGCCGCTGCGCGATTCGCCGCGCAGGGTGACGTTGTCCTTGCCGCGCAGGTAGAGCAGGCCTTCGTGGCGTCCGTTGGCGAGATGGATGGTGATGGGCTGCGCGCGCGGCACATGCTGCATGGCGTGGTTCAGGGCGCCCTGCACGGTGCGGAAGTCGGCCTTGCCGCTGGCGGCGACGCGCAGTGATGCTGCCGATGCAGCCGGAGCGCGCTCGCGCGTGCGGAAGGTCCAGGCGGCGGACTTGCCGATGCCGTCGAACGCCTGTCCGGCCAGTTTGGCGCCGCTGAAGATATTGCCGTCCACCAGCACGGTGTAGTCGGTACCGTAGGCCAGCTTGCCGTCATGCGGGCGGATGGTGACGCTGGCGCCGTCGGCGCTGATGGCCTGGTAACGCACCACACGCTTGATGCCGTCTTGCGTGGTGCCGATCTCGTTGAGTTCCATGCCGGGGTGGATGGTGTCGACTGTGACACCGTCGGCGCTGCGCACGATGCGGATGGAACCGTTGGCGTTGATGGTTGGCGCGCTGTCGAAGCGGATTTGCAAACGGGTATCGATGGGGACGTCGCGCTCGCGGGCTGCGGGCTGCACGGCACGGGCCAGCGTGTATTTTCGGGCCGAGGTGGCGAAGGCGGGGCTGACGCGCACGGCCAGCGCCAGGGCGATGTTCGGGTCTTCCGCGCTGGTGAGCGTGACGGCGGTTGTGCCTTCGGCGCGCGGCTGCAGGACCAGTTGGTCGCCCTCCACGCTGGCCTCGGCGATGGCGGGATCGCTGGCGGCGGCATGGAAGCGTATGGCGCGCAGGCCGGTGCGGGCGACGGCGCGCACGTCGTAGCGTTGCACGGGGTCGCCGGCTTGCAATGTAAGCTGACGGTGGTGGTGCGCCAGGCCGATGCTGGTGGGCGGCAGCGCCATATCGCCTGCGCGCAGACCGTCGATGTGGAAGGCGCCGCCTTGCGCCAGCACGCCGATACGGGGTGGCAGCGGGTTGGGTTCGTCGACCCCGATCAGGCGCGTGCCGTTCAGGTGGGCGGTCAGCGCGGCGCCGTCCACGTCGAGGCGGACGGTGTAGGCACTATTGCCAGGGGCCGCTTCGGTGCGCACCTGCTTGAGGAATTTCGGCTGGCCGTCGATCATGCGGACGATGTTGATGGCAACACGGCCGCCGTTCGGCGCCACGTCCAGCCCGAAGCCGAGCCAGTTGCGGTCGTCGGCGTAGCGTGCGATGACGTAGCCCTGCCCGGCGCCGCCATCGGCCGGCCGGAAGCGCGCCTCCACAAAGTAGGCGCCAGCCGTTGCAGCCGCCGTCTGGTCGGCGGGCACCAGCGCCACCTGCCCTGCCGGTGCGCCGGTCGCCGGCAGCACGCCGCGCGGCGCGTCTTCGCCATGCTGCGCTTTCGCTTGGGCGTCGCCGGTACGCAGCGCAGGGGCTGCGGCGGCGCTGGCGGGAGGTTCGACCTTCCACGGCTCGCTGCGGCACCATGCGGCGCCACCGGCGCAGGCCGCGCCGTCGCCGACGCGCACCAGGCGCACCGCCATGTACGGCCGACCCGGCAGCGCAATACTGCGTCCATCCTTGTCGGCGAAGTTGTAGGCGTCCCGCTTGCGCATCTCGAACACGCCCGGCACCGGAGTGATGGTCATATTCCAGGTATCAATCACCTCGGCCCGGAAGCGCGCGCCATCGACCAGCCCCTTGTTGTGCAGGACCACCGGCCAGACCGACGGCGCCTCACGGCCAAAGTAGCCCAGGTAGTACTGCCCCTGTCGCCCGGCAAACGGGAAGCCCTGCCATTTGTCGATCGGCTCCAGCCCCTGCGCCGGACTCTCGGCCAGGATTTTGCGGAAGAACTCCAGCCGCGCCGGGCTTTCGCCGCGCAGCACACCGCCCTTGGCCCACCACACCACCTGGTCCGGCGACAGATAGGTTTCGCTGTGACCGACATAGGTGCCGGCAATCGCCCCCTGCCAGAAGCGCAGCACCATTTCCTGCGGTGTCAGGTTGCCCCAGCGCTGGGGGAAATTGCCCTCGTATTTGACCTCGTCATACACGACCGGCTTGTTATAGACATCGCGCAGCAAAACCGCGCGCTCATAGTCGGTGGTCAGCGAGCCGCTTTGCACGCTGACGTGCGTCACCCACGGCTTGCTGTGGTTATAGAAGACGAAAGCATTGTGGATGGAGCGCAGGTGCTGGTAAGGATCGTTTTCCTGCACCAGCTTGAAATAGCTGTCCCACTCCGCCATCGATTTGCTCTTGACGAAATCGAACTCGTTCGCCATCGACCACCAGACATTGCGATACGCCGCCAGGCGCGCCACGAGGTAGCGCAGGTAGCGCGCATTGGCCTCCGCCGGCATGGCATCGAAGCCCCAGTGGCCCTTGTCATAAGGGTGGAACAGGATAATGTCGGCCTCGATGCCGAGCGCGCGCAACTGGCCGACGCGCTGTTCGAGGTTGCGGAAGAAAGCGGGGTTGAAACGGCTGAAATCCCACTGCTTCGGCGCTATGCCTTCGAAGGGATACTGCGGCGGTTCGTTCGTATTGAATTCGTAGCGCTTGGGGAAAACGCCCATGCGCATCTTGTTGAACGGCGACGCGGCCAGTGTGCGCAAGGTCTCCTCTTGCAGCGCCGCCGGCTGGTTGGTCCAGGAATACGATGTGGTGCCGACCTGCCAGTAAGGCGTGCCATCGGCATAGGCGAAGTGCCAGGTGTTGTGAACCCGTACCGGGCCACGATTGCCCGCCTTGGGCGCCACCGCCTGCACCCTGCCCTTTTTGCCGGACAAGGCGCTGCGGTTGCTATGTGTTTCATACTCCCAGGTGCCGACGGCATCCGGCATGAAGCGGATCTTGTACTTGCCTTCGCCGTCGTAAAAACCTGCCACCTGTATGCTGCGCTGCCCCTGCCGGAAGGTGGCTGAAAGCTCCACCTCCACAAAGGGATTGCCATCCTGCGGCCCGGCCAACGCGATTTCCGCCGTGCCCCACTGTTCAACCGGATCGGCTTGCGCCGCTGCCGAGAACAGCAGGACGCAAGCCAGCAAAAGGCAACGCAACATCTTAGAACTTATACTCGACCGACAGACGGTACACGCGGCCCAGCATATCCGCCATCGAAGTCACATAACCGCCGCTATACAGGCTGTTGGAGGTCAGTGGTGGCCATTCTTCCGTCAGGTTGTTGACACCCAGGCTGATGGTGGCGTTCTTGATGCCGGTGTAGCGCACGTTCAGGTTGTACTGCTGGTACGCCTCCACCTTGGTCAGGGTCGAGCCAACGCGCGGGGTGATGTCGGTGACGCCGGTGTTATAGCGTTGCGACAGGGTCGCACCCCAAGGGCCATTGGTGTAGGTGACCGACGCGGTGTGCTTCCAGCGCGGATTGATCTGCGGCAGGCCGGCCAGGCCGGAGTTCGGGCCTGCGCTACCGTAGCGGCCATCATTGGTGATGATGCCCACGTTGCTCAGCCAAGGACCGTTCTTCTCCGACTGGAACTCATACTTGTCGGTATAGGTGCCGTCCAGTTTCGCGTCGAAGGTGCCGAAGCTGGTTTTCGGGAAGCGGTAGCTGGCCGACAGGTCCAGGCCACGGATGCGGGTCTGGCCACGGTTCGCCTGACTCGCCACGATGTGGTCGATCAGTCCATCCGCGCTACGCACGAAGTTCACCTCGTACTTGGCTGGATTCTGCTGGATTTCCGTGATGGTCACGGCACCCAGCACGTCACGCAGTTTCAGGCCCCAGTAGTCGACGGTGAAGGACAGGTCCTTCATCGGCTCCAGGCCGAAGCCGAAGGAGAAGCCGCGCGATTTTTCCGGTTTCAGGAAATCGTTGTTCGGCGACTTGGTCCAGTAGTTGGTGGCGACGTTACACACCTGGTCGAAGGTGTAGCCCTGCTTCGGCGTGCCGGTGCCAGGCACCAGCGGCTGGGTGCTTGGGCACAGGACCGGATCGTCCATCAACTGGTTGCGCACTTCCGGCGTCGGGTTCTGGATGTCGATGATCGACGGCGCGCGGAAGCCGGTGTTGACGTTGGAACGCAGGACCAGTTGTGGCATCGGCTGCCAGCGGGCTGCCAGCTTAGGATTGATGGTGGTCTGTTTCAGGTCGCCGTAGCGGTCGGCGCGCACTGCGGCGTTCAGCAGGAACTTGTCGGTAATCGGGGCTTCCGCTTCCATCAGCAGCGAAGCGATGGTGCGGTGGATCTTCTTCGCCACGCCTTGCGGGGTTTCGCCCACCAGGTCGGTCTGCACCACGTTGCCCGAAGCGTCGATATTGTAGGCGCCATTGGCCTTTTTCAGTACATAGTCCAGCGGCGCGTTAAAGGTTTGCGCGCCATCGCGACGCAGCTCGCCCGCTACGGCCAGGGTCAGCGGACCGCCCGGCAGTTCCCACAGGCCTTTGGACAGGGTCACGTCCACGCTCTGGTTGAAGGCCTTGTTCAGGCGATAGGTGTAATCCAGCGCCTGGATGCTCTTCAGGTATTCCACACCGGCGGCGTCTTGCGGGCCGAACGGGTTCAGGATGCCCTTGTCAAAGCCTTCCTGCGTCTTGGAGTAAAGGATATAGCCTTCACCGACGCGGGTGTCGCGCTTGGATTCGCCGTAGTTCAAGCCTGCGCGGTAATCCCAGCCCAATACTTCGCCTTCGGCGGACAACACGATACGGTCGTTGGTCTGCTCGTCGTTGCGATACGCCGGACCGAGTTCACCCGGACCCCACTGGAAGTAGATGGAGCGGTTGTTCATATTCAAATCGCTGACCGCGCCCGGGGTCTTGCTCGGGTCGATAAACATGGTCGGCGTATTGCTGCCGGTGTTGCTGCCCACCACCTGCGGCAGCGGCGTGATGCCCTTGCCCGGGTAGTATTTGCTGCTAGGCGCCAGCGAGTAGGTCGTGAACGGCTGCGGCGTGTTCGGAACCTGCATGCCACGGAACTTCTGCACCGTGAACTCGGAATGCAACAGGTCCAGGTCCAGGCGGTGGCCGCCCGACAGGTTCAGGCTACCACGCGCGCTGACGGTGGTGATTTCGCTGCCGTCGGTTACTGCGGTCCAGTACACCGGATTACGCGCGCAGCCTGGCGCGAACACCGGCGAGGCGGCGGTGCTGGCGGCGCCCAGGGTAGGAATCGAGTAAGGGGACTGGCAACCGGTCGCGAAGTTCGGGTTGTAGTTGGAGTTCGCAGTGCGGGCAAAGCCGAAGTTGGCCAACGGGTTTGGGTTGCGGGCGTCCGGCGTAATGCCCAGGCCCAGCGTGCGCAGGGTGGCGGGATCATGCTGCTCCGGACGGTCGCTCTGGAACAGCGCGTCTTTCTTCTGGTGGTCGATCGCGATGTAGGCGTTCCAGCCGTCGCGCGACAGTTTGCCCACGCCGAAAATGGCGCCAAAGCCTTTGCTATCGCCGCCGCCGTCTTCGGTCGGGGCGTATTCGGCTTTAACGGCAGCGCCTTCGTAGCCACGCTTGGTCCAGAAGTTCTGCACGCCGCCGATAGCGTCCGCGCCGTAGATGGAAGCGGCGCCGCCGTTCAGGGTTTCCACGCGATCAAGCGCCATGCGCGGGATCACGTTGACCGAGACGTATTGATCCTGCAGCGGCTCGTTCGCCATGCGGCGGCCGTTCAGCAGGGTCAGGGTGCGCATCGGGCCCAGGCCGCGCAAGTTGATCATTGGGCCGGCCGCGCCGGTGTTGGTGCCGAGCGACATGGACTGCGGCATTTCCAGCACCAGGTCTTTCAACTCGGTGTGGCCGCGCGCTTCCAGTTCGGCGGATTTAATGGTGACGAGCGGGGTGGCGCCTTCGTTTGCCACGCGGCGAATCAGCGAGCCGGTCACCACCACCGACGCGACAGGTTCCTCTGCGGGTGCTGCGGTCTGCGCGATTGCCTGGTTAGCCATTTGCAGTACGGCCAGGGCTACGGATGCAGCCAGTACCGCGCGCTTGGTTTTAGGGCCTGCGACGTAATTCATGTGTCTCCTCCATGTGTGCGACCAAATTGGTTTGATCGATTTTCGATTTTGGTATAACCACAGACTAAAGTGGTTAGGCCAATTTCACAAGCAAAAAATCCAATTCGATGCAAAAAAGCCACTTGTGGCCAGTCCAGATTGTTGTTTTGGCCTGACCAATTTAGAATTCCCGCATGGAGACGAGGCTATATAAACAGGTGGCGGGCAAGATCCAGGCAATGATTGCCGCGGATGGCTATATTAGCGGCGATCGGCTGCCTTCGGAACGCGAACTTGCGGCGCGGCTGGAAGTGAGCCGCGCCTCCTTGCGCGAGGGACTGATTGCGCTGGAGCTGACCGGGGTGGTGGAAGTGCGCAGCAACTCGGGCGTCTATATTAGTGAGGGCGCCGACGCAACGCCCGCCCCGCCGGAAGCAGGCCCGGGGCCGTTCGAGGTGCTTTCCGCGCGGCGTGTGATCGAATGTGAGATCGCGGCCATTGCGGCGCAGGTGGCGACCGACCGCGCCATCGACGCTATCCTGCTGGCGGTGGAGGCGATGGAGCGCGACCACGACGACGTGGCGACCAATGAGCAGGCCGACCGCAACTTCCACATGGCGATCGCGAACGCCACCGGCAACAGTGCGCTGGTGGGCGTGATGAATCACCTGTGGGACCAGCGCGGCCACCTGTGGCACCGTCTCAAAGAACATTTCCAGACCGAGGAGCTGCGCAAGGAAACGCTGAGCGACCATCGCGCCATCCTCCAGGCTATTGCCAACCATGATTCCCCGGGCGCGCGCAAAGCCATGCGCGTGCACCTGGGGCGCGTGACCCGTACTTTTTCCACTTAGGAGACACAGATTTGAACAAGCCTAGCCAACCCCGCCGCCGTAGCCTGCTGCAAGCCGGCGCCGCCGCCCTCCTCGCCCCGCAATGGCTGCAGGCGCTGGCCGCCGCGCCTTCCGCCGCAAGTGCCGCATCCGCCGCCGCAGGCTCGGCGCCAGCCCCGAGCGCCGCCGTGCGCGCCAAAGCTGCCGCCGCGCGCAAGGCAGCCTGGCGTCGCGCCGACGCCATCGTCGCCAGGCTGCGCGCCCCGGTCAGCTTCCCCAAGCGCGACTTCCTGGTAACGGCCTTCGGCGCACAGACCTGCCAGACCAAGCAAGTGAAAGCCTGGGTCACCCACGACGACCAGGAACTGGTACCAACCCAAGCCGACAACGCCCACGACTGCTACCCCAACTTCAAGGCCGCCATCGAAGCCTGCGCCGCAGCCGGCGGCGGCCGCGTCGTCATCCCGAAGGGCCACTGGTACTGCGCCGGCCCGATCGTGCTGCGCTCCAACGTCCACGTCCACCTGCAAGCCGGCGCCCACATCCTGTTCTCGCAATACCCCGACGACTACGCCCGCCACGGCGATTTCGACTGCGGCGAAAAAGGCAAGCTCACGCTCTCGCGCTGGCAAAGCAACGACTGCCTGAACTACTCGCCCATGGTCTACGCCCTCAACGCCCGCAACATCGCCCTGACCGGCGAGGACTGGACCTCCAAGCTGGACGGCCAGGGCGGCGTCGCCTTCAATGAAGCCGGTGACTGCTGGTGGTCGTGGAAGGGCCGCAACCGCACCATGAACGCCGTTTCGCAGACCAGCGCGCCCGGCTACAAGGACGGCCAGCCGACGCAAGTCGTGCCCAATCCCCTCAACAAACCACTGAACGAAATCGCACCCGGCCTGAGCGCCGCCCAGCGCAAGCTGATTGAAGGCGAAGGCGATAAGTGGCGCAGCGACGAACGCTACTTGCCCGCCCTGTCCGAAGCCGGCGTGCCGGTGGAGCAGCGCGCCTTCGGCAAAGGCAACTACCTGCGCCCCACCATGATCCACTTCATCAACTGCACCAACGTCCTGCTGCAGGGCTACCACGTGCAGAACACGCCGTTCTGGCAGCACCACCCGGTCAACTGCCGCAACCTGGTGATCCGCAAGGTGCACGCCGAAAGCCGGGGCCCGAACAGCGACGGCTTCGATCCGGAAGCCTGCGACCACGTGCTGGTGGAAGACTGCGTGTTCGACTCGGGCGACGACTGCATCGCCATCAAGGCCGGCAAGAACCGCGACACCCAGTACGGCCCGACCCGCAACGTCGTGATCCAGGGCTGCACCATGCACAGCGGCCACGGCGCCGTCACGCTCGGCTCGGAAATGGCCGGCGGCATTGAGCACGTCTACGCGCGCGACCTGGTGTTCGAAAATGCGCATTGGGCCACCGACCCGCTGAACATCGCCATCCGCCTCAAGACGAATATGAATCGCGGCGGCTTCCTGCGCCACTTCTACGTGAAGAATGTGAAGGTGCCGAACGGTGTGCAACTGAGCCCTTCACACTACGCCCTGCTGCCCGGCTCCCCAATCGACACCACGGGCCTGGCCACCGCCGCCGGCGCCGTCGTCTCCTTCGACTGCGACTATGCGCCCACCGCCGATAGCGTGCGCATTCGCCCGCCGGAAGTATCGGACGTGCATATCGAAAACGTCACCGTCGGTAATGTGAACAAGGACGGCGCGCACGGCTCCTGCTACCAGGCCATCGCCATCCTCGGCCCGGTTGCCAGCGACTATAACGGACCGCAGCCGGCGCCGCCCGTTTTGCCGGTGCGCCGCATCAGCGTGACCAACTGCGATTTCGGCAATCCGGTCAACGCGGCACAGCCGATTGCGCTGTACAACGTGGCCGACCTGACGCTGGAAAACGTCAAAATCAGCGGCAAACGGCGCGATACCACAATGACAAGCTGATTGGACAAGCGGCCGGATCGCCGTTATGCTACCGAGAATGATGATGGATAGCATACTAACGCGCATCCAGGCCTCGGCCTCATCGCGCGATACGTCCCTGCTGCAGGAACTGGTCAACACCGTGCGTCCAACGCATTCCAGCGACCTGCAGCAAGCCACCAACCGCCTGCGCGCACTGGCGCATTTACTGGCGACCCAGCCCGAATGGGCGCAAGGCCTGCGCGACTACCTCGCCGGAATTATCGGCCAGCGCAAGCTGGTCCACCTGCTGACCGATACCGGCATCCTGCAGAACCAGGGCTTCTTCGGCGAGCTATGGCGCCGCCTGAACCACAAATGGCTGCCGCCCACGGTCAATGACGACTACCTGAAGGACGTTTTCGGCCAGGTATTCGATCGTCCCGACGACTACCGCTGGATCAACGGCGTTGATCCTTCCGTCTGGCTCGACCTGCTGCGCGCACTCCAGTTGCCGGAGCGCGCATGGCTGCGCGAGCACGGCCTGAGCGAGCTGCTGGAAGCGGTGCAGGTACTGTCCTACCGCATCAGCGCAATCGGCCTTGAGCCGGAGCTGGTGCGCGTCCACCCAGATATAGAGCGCTTTGAATCGCCCTTCCTGCGCCAGAACGCCGAAGTGGTGCAGTTCACCGAAGAATGGCGCGCGCGCCTGCTCGACCCGCAAGCCGAAGCGCCCGACGCGCGCCACATCGACGTACTGCTTGGCCAGTGCGAAGAAATTATCGGCCGCGCCAAGCGCACCGCTTCGGTACAGGGCGTATCGGTCAGCCTGACACGCCTGCTGCTGCGCCTCACGCAAAGCATCAACCGCCTGCGCGCCGTGCTGCACCTGGTGGAGGCGCCGTCCACCGACGCCGCCCTGCCCGGCACGATTGAGCTGTTCGGGCAACTGGTCGAAGCGGACAACCGCAAATGGAGCCTGTCCGACCTGTTCCAGACCAATACCGAGCTGCTTGCATTGCAGGTGACCGAGCACGCCGGCCGCTCCGGCGAGCATTACGTTGCCAGCACGCGCAGCGAATGGCTCTCCATCATGCGCTCCTCCTCCGGCGCAGGCCTGATAGTCGGCTTCATGGCCATGCTCAAGGTGCTGATGGCCAGCCTGGTGCTGGCGCCGATCGGCTATGCCGTGCTGTATAGCCTGAACTACGCCGTCGGTTTCATGTTGATCCACGTGCTGCACTTCACGGTAGCGACCAAGCAGCCGGCCATGACGGCCGCGCGCATTGCCGCCGCCATCAACGACGGCTCCAAGAAGCTGGACGAGCTGGCAGACCTGGTGGTGAAGGTGCTGCGCTCGCAATTCGTGGCGATCGTCGGCAACGTCGCCATCGCCATGCCCACCGCTTTTGCAATTGCCTTCGGCTGGCAATACGCCTTTGGCAGCAAGCTGGCGGGCGCGGAGAAATCGCTGCACCTGCTGCACGATATCGACCCACTGCATAGCCTGGCCCTGCCACATGCCGCCATTGCTGGCGTGTGCCTGTTCCTGGCCGGCCTGATCTCCGGCTACTACGACAACAAGGCCGCCTACAACGATATCGCCGCGCGTCTGCGCCAGTTGTCCTGGCTGCGCCGCCTGCTGGGCGAACAGCGCCTGGCGCGCGTGACCGCCTATATCGGCCAGAACCTCGGCGCGCTGGCCGGCAATTTCTTCTTCGGCATCATGCTGGGGACCATCGGCACCATCGGTTTTGTATTCGGCCTGCCGATCGATATCCGCCACGTCACCTTCTCCAGTGCCAATTTCGCCTTTGCGCTGGTCGGGCTGGATTACCAGTTGACGGCGCAGCAGTGGGTGCTGTCGCTGCTTGGCATCGCACTGGTCGCGCTGACCAACCTGGCGGTGAGCTTCTCGCTTGCCCTGATGGTTGCCCTGCGCTCGCGCCGTATCAGCTTTGGCCAGGGCAGCGCCCTGCTTGGCCTGGTCTGGCAACGCTTCCGCCAAGCCCCGCGCAGCTTCTTCGTCCCACCGCGCGAGGCGGAGGCGGAGGCCGACGGCGAGCGCCTAAACCCGCACTAAGCCACGGAAACCGCGCGCCGCATAGTAGGACTCGGCGCCATTGTGGTAGACAAATACCTGGCCATAGCGGCGGTCGCAGAACAAGGCGCCGCCCTGCTGGCGAATGCCGGCCGGGGTCTGGACCCAGCTTGACGTCTTGCGATCGAACTCGCCAAGCGTTTGCAGGTAGCGGTAGTGCTCCTCGCTAAGCAACTCGATGCCGATGGCGGCAGCCGCCGCTTCCACGCTGCCGGCTGGCTTGTTCTCCTTGCGTGCTGCCAGCGCGGCCCGGTCGAAGCACAGGCCGCGCCGGCCGGTCGGACTCTCCGGCGCGCAATCGCAATAAATGATCTCTCCGGTCGCGCCATCAATACCGACGACATCCGGCTCGCCGCCGGTGCGCTCCATTTCCGCCAGCACGGCCAGCTTGTCGCCGCTGGCCTCCAGGCGCGCCTGGACCGCGCTCCAGGCCAGTCCCGCATGCCGCTGCATATTCTCTTCAAAGCGCTGCCTGAGTAAATCGATCATCGCACGGCCCTCCCTGCGGCCATCTTACTTCACAAGCGGCTTGTCGGTGCGGCGCAGCCAGGCTTCGTGAATCACGGTCCAGGTAGCGCCGCCATCCAGCGAGGAATCCCACAGGTGGTGTATGCCGCCGGGAATCGGCTTCCACACGGTGCGGTGCAGTTCGCGCTCCCCTTTGTCATTGGTCCAGTAACCGGTCATCAACATACGGTCGCCTTGCCAGCCGCCGTCGATCGGAGCGAAGTTACCACGCGCGCTAGTCCAGACATGGCGCCACAGCTTGTGCCGGCGGTCGTACATGCTGAGGCTCGTGCCAGCGCCGTTTTCGGCCCCATTGCCGCGCCACCACTCTTGCAGCACGCAACCCTGCTCGATTTTCTCAATCAGGGTATGCCCCAGCACCTTGCCGTTGCGGTCGACCGCTTCCCAATTGCCGACCCAGAAGTCGAATTGCTTATATTCCGGCGCGGCGCAGGGCTCCGCCGCCTGCGCAACGCTGGTGGCCAACAGGGCAATGGTAATCAGGAGTTTGCGCAGCATGGTTTGTCCTCTGTGTTTGGTTTGAATGAAGCCATTCTCAGTGCGCGCGCCGGAGGCCGATAGCCAAAAAATGAACAACAGCATTTCAAATTTGAACAACAGGGATAGAATAGCGGCATGAACTCCTTCCTCACAAGCCGCCTGGCGTGGAACGACTACCAGGTCATCCTGGCGGTGGCGCGCCATGGTTCGCTATCCAAAGCGGCGGAGGCGCTCGGCTCCAGCCACCCCACCCTGTTCCGGCGCGTGCGCGATATCGAGGCCAGCCTGGGCACCGCACTGTTCGAGCGCAGCCGGCAGGGCTATCGCCCGACCGTTGCCGCCACGGGACTGCTTGAACTGGCCGAAGAATTCGACCGCCGCCTGCGCGAGATGGAACGCGATGCGGAAATGACCGCCGCCGGCCGCCTGACGCTAACCACGACGGAAGTGCTGATGCCGCGCATTATGCCGCCGCTGCTGGCGCGCTGCCGGCGCGAGCTGCCGCAACTGAGCTTCAATGTGATGACCAGCGAAAGCCTGGCCAATGTACGCCAGCGCGAGGCCGATATCGCCCTGCGCTCGGGCGGCGAGCCAGACGGCGACCTGATAGGCCGCGTGATCTGCAATATCGAGGTGGCGATCTATGCGCCGATCGACTGGCGCAAGGTCGCGCAGGACAAGCTGCACCAGCATGACTGGGTGACGGTGGATGAAACCCTGGGCCACCTGGCCTCGTCGCAATGGCTGGAAGCGCAGGGCCTGGCGCGGCACGCCGTCGCGCGCTGTTCCAGCACGCTGGCCGTGTGCCGCCTGATCGAAGAAGGCCTGGGCATCGGCATCCTGCCCTGCCACCTGGGCGATGCAAATCCCCGCCTGCGCCGCGTATCGTCCCTGATGACGGACTTCCGCTCGCAACTATGGCTGCTCACACCGCGCCAGTTGCGCGGCGTACCAAAAGTCTCGGCAACCGTCGAATGCCTGACCGCCGGGCTGCGCGAAATGAAAGACCTGTTCGAAGGGCGCTTAGTTGGCGGCTTAGTTGGCAGCAGCCGCGCGCGATAAGGACGCGCCCTGGGCCTTGCGCGACTTGCGGTATAGCCAGGGCTCCTGCGGATTCTGGTCCGCCCACAAGCCAGTGCGCGCAGCGCGCGCCGCCGCTTCAATGCCAAGCAGGCCGATGTCGTGGTTGTACTGGCGGTAGACCCAGGCCATACCATTGCGCACCTGGGCCGCGTTGGCATTCACGCCGCCGCAATGCACCACGGCCACCATGCGGCCATAGCGGTCCGTCTCGCCGACGTCCAGCACCGCATTGCGGCCGAAGCACAGCAGGGACAGCGCTTGTTTGGAGCGCGTGCCATATGCCTGCTTCTTCTCCGGCGCATCAATGTTCGCCAGGCGTACCTTGACTTGGCGGCCATCGCGCAGCACGGTCAAGGTATCGCCATCGGCGACGCCAACCACCTGGTCGGCATGGGATTGCGCGCAAACCAGCGCGAGAAGCAGCACAAATTTTTTCATCGGTTCCTGCCAAACTCAAGGGAGCCGAATTGTACGCGGAACGCCAGCGCTGCGCAGCTTTGTGCCCAATCGTCGCCATCCAATGACAACGCCGGTAATGCTCATGACCGCCCCGCCGAGACTCAGGAGTATCAACAGCATGTCCCACAGCGGACGGCGTTCCAGCAATGGCAGCCAATCCCAACTATGCAGCATGGCGAACAACCAGCGGCTGGTACGCTTGCCGCTATCATTGCGGCCAACCACGGCCCCGGTATGGGGGTCGATGTAGACCCAGCTCGCCTGCGCATCCGCAAACTCGGCGCGCAGCACCGGCAAGGGCTTTACGCTGCCACCCGACATGGTGTGGGCATCGCGGCTGTAGTAATACAGGTCGTAGGCAGTTTGCAGTTCGATGCGCGCCATTCGCGCTGGAACAAGTTGCGCCGCAGCGGTGCGCAGCGCAACCGGGTCGAGCTGCAGCGCCTGTGCGGTATGGCCATCGAGCAGCAGCGGCTTGCCGCCGCCGGCATAGGTTTGCACCACCACCCTGCCCTGCGCCCGCGTCCAGCGCAACTCACGCACACCGCCGCCGGCTGCCGCCAGCAGCGTCGCCGGCGCCACATCCGCTGCGGCCAGGGATGACGCATCGCCTTCCAGCGCCTCCATGCGCAACGGCGCGGCACCTGAATCGAAAATACGCCAGGGATTCATCGACATCAAGCCGCTGAAAATCCAGGTGATGGTAGTCAAGGCAAACAACATGCCGCCGATATGGTGCCAGCGCATGAAGCCCTGGTAAGGCGTGCGCGCGCCGCTGCGGTAAGGCCGCGAGAAGCGCCAGCGCATGATGCCGACCAGCGTGCCGCTCAGCGCCATGGCGATACCAGCAATCGACAGCCAGTTGACGATATCCGTCCAATAGCGGTCGAACACATTGCCACGGAACGGATACAGCCAGTGTATCCAAGCCCCCGCATAGTTCCACAATCGTTCACTGTGGGTGGCATCGCGCACCACCTCCCCGGTCCGGCCCGAAATGTAGAGCAAGGTCTCGTCCGCATCACCCAACTCGACGCGATGCAAGGGCCGATGCGCGTCCAACGCACGCGAATGGGTGAACGCATCCTCCCCCACCGCGCCCAGGTAGCGCAGGCTGGTGCCCGGCGCCGCGAAAGCGGCGGCGGTGGCCAGCGCCCGCGCCTCGTCCGTGGCCGGCAGTCGCGCCCCGCTCACCGCATCGATAGCAACAGTCGCACTGCCCTTACCCTGCGGCGTGGCGAAATAGGCAGGCTGGCCGCCACTGGCGGCCGCCAGGCGCAGCTCCTTCAGCGGCCCGGCCAGGCCGGCACCCGACAAGGCCTGCTGCGGCGCCAGTAGTGGAGCAAGCAGCGGCGCATCCGCCGCCAGTACTGGCAAATGACGCAGCCGCTCAGCGTCGGTCAGCTTGGGATAGCCGACATACATCATGACCACGCCGGAGATGAACCACATGGCAAAGAAGGCGCACAGGATCACGCCCAGCCAGCGATGGACCAGGTAAAGCAGCCGTTTTGAGCGTGCGCCCATGCCGACCTCAGAATGCGACGCGCAGCGAGGCGTCCACCGTGCGCGGCGCGCCCAGGTAAGCCATGGTGGACGTGGTGTTCAGCGCGTGCACGCGGTTGCCCGCATTGCGCACGCGGCCCACCAGCGAGATGTTGCGGTCGAACTGATAGCTCAGGCCCAGGTCGAGCAGCGTGTACGAAGGCCACGCGATGGTATTGGCCGAGTCAGCATACACAGAACCGACATAACGCACGCCGGCGGAAGCCTTCAGCGCAGGCGTCATCGAATACGACAGCCAGGCATTGGCCACGGTTTTCGGCGTGTTCGCCGGCGTCTTGCCAGCCAGGGAAACACCGCCCTGACGGAAGTCTTCATACTCGGCATCGACGCGCGTAACGTTCGCCTGCAGCGAAAGCTGGGGCAGCGGCTGCAAGCCCAGCGCCAGCTCAACGCCTTTAGACGACTGCTCGCCAACCAGCACAGTCAGCGCAGTGTTGTTCGGGTCCTGGGAAGCGATGTTCTTGCGCACGATGTTGTACGCAGCCAGCGTGGCCGTACCCTTACCGTCCCAGAACTCAAGCTTGGAACCGATTTCCGCCTGGCGGCCGGAGGTCAGCTCACTATTGTTACGCACGTCCGCGAAGGAAGCGGTGGACAGCACGCCGGACGGCGGATCGGCCGCTGTCGCATACTGCACATACGCCATGGCGCCCGGCGCCACATCCCACACCAGGCCCGCGCGGCCGGTGGCTGGATGGTAGCTGCGTTCAAAGCTGGCCGGATTGGCAGCGCTCACCTCGCGGCGGTTGCTCAGTTCCAGCTCGATGCTCTCCTTGCGCAAGGCCGTGACCAGGCTAAGGGAAGGCAGCAGCACCGTGCGGTTCTCCAGATAGGCCGCCACCGTCTTCACCCGGTTCTCGCGGTCGGGTCGGAAGCCCTGCGACATGCCCGGAATATCGAAAAAGCGCTCCGTCACGAAGTTGTAAGGATCCACCGTGCTGACCGTCGTGGACAGGCTATTCGGAAAGCGCGTCTGCTTGTTGGCGCTAAGCTCCAGTCCAAACGCCCAATCGCTGCGCATGCCGGCAAGCGAACCTTTGTACATGCCGTCGAAACGGTCGCCCACCACGCGCTGGTCGTGGCGCTGCAGCAGCGTGCTGAAACGGATCACCGCCGTGTTGGATGGATTGAAGCGATAGCCCTCCACATTGCGGTAATCGCGCAGGGCATCATAGACATACAGGGTATTTGTGAACTGCAGCGCATCCGACGCGCGCCAGTTGGCCACGGAACGCAGCCAGTGTACGCGCTGCGCATAGACGCCGTCCGCGCTGTTGTAGTTTTTGAAGCGCGTATCCTCATCGATGCGCGCCGTGCCGCTGATAGGGTTCAACAGCGGCGTGCCCCAATAAGGACGTGCCACATCCTCATCCTGGAACTCATAAGCCAGTGTGTGATTGAATCGAGCGCCGATATCGGAACGGATCGAGGCGACAAGCTGGGTGGATTTGCTGGAACTGCCATCGACCCAGCTGCCGCTATCGCGATGGTTGATATCGATACGACCGAAATGCGCCACGCCATCCACCGCATCCGACAGGCGTCGATTCAGGCCGACGGAGGCCTCCTTCAGCCGATTGCTGCCAAGGCGCAGGCGCGCCTCACTGAACTCGCCGCGCTCCGCGACCTTGGTGATGTAGTTGATGGAACCGCCCACGGCGCCCGAACCATACAGGAAGCTCGAAGGACCGCCGATCGCCTCCACGCGATCGTAGATCCAGCTATCCACCGGACGCGCCGCAATCGAATACTGCACGCTGATACCGTTGAACAACTGGCTGATTGAATTGCTGCCGAAACCGCGATAGCTCACACCGATATTGCCCGGCGCATTATGCGCCGTCACACCTGGGATGGCACGCAGAACCTCCTGCGTATCCTGCGCGCCGCGCTCATCGATCAGGGCGCGGTCCACCACGCTGATGCTGGCTGGCGTCTCGCGCGCCGTTAAGCCAAGGCGGCTGCCGGTACCAGCCGGGCCGTCGAGATCAAACACGCCGCCGGAGCGCAGCGCCGACGCGGCCACCTCCACGGTAGGCATGGTCACGCTGGTCTGCGCCCAGACCGGAACTGAGACGAAAGCGCATGCGAGCGCATAAGGAAGTTGGGATGGAAAAGACATTGTAAAGAACCTGGTAAGTCGCCCGGGGAAGGACGGATTTAGTCAGCACGGGCGAATGGCTGGTGCAATGGAGCACATGGCCGGCAAAGGCCATGCACGAACCGCGAGATTGTGCGATTGATAACCGGCGAGTTAAATGATTTACATCAAGCAGCCGGAATTACGCGTGCGGAGGTGCTCGTGACTGTGGGCTGGACCAGGCGGCCAGCCGGCGTGGAGATTGGAAGTAAAGCGCAGGAAAGCCTTCCTGCACTTCGAGGGGATGAATGCGTGGTGCCGCCGTGGGCTCGGGCACCGAATGGTTGGCGTGCACCAGGCAGAAAGCGCAATGCTCACCCGCCTTGATGCTGGACGGGTCCTTGGCGGAACCGTCATCGCTGATCCTCACCAGCTTCATGCCGTCCTGCGTACACAGTTCGGCCCAGCCGCCAGCACCGGCATGGGTAATCGCCGGCGCCAGTGCAGCAAACAGCATCACCAGGCAGGCAAGCCAGGCGGTGAAGCGGTGGGCTGGGGAGGTGCGATTCATGGGGCGCGATTCTAGCACAGGGCTAGAAACTGCTACTCCACCCAGCTAAAGCCATCGCGCGCCAGCAGCGCGAACGACTCCGGCGGCCCCCAGGTGCCGGACGCGTACGCATTCGGCTTCTCACCCAGTTGCTCCCAACCGTTGATGATCGGTTCGGCCCACTCCCACGCCGCTTCCAATTCATCGCGGCGCATGAAGTGCGTCAAGCGGCCACGCACCACATCGATCAGCAAACGCTCATACGCTTCCGCGCGGCGTTGCGAGAAGGCCGACTGCAGGTCAAGGTTTAGCGCCACCTGCTGCATCTGCATGCCGCTGCCAGGCTGCTTTGC
Organism: Massilia sp. SR12; assembly: GCA_046523935.1. GTDB lineage: Bacteria > Pseudomonadota > Gammaproteobacteria > Burkholderiales > Burkholderiaceae_D > Rugamonas. The sequence goes on from CP159586.1 coordinate 1,982,834, forward strand.
CATCAACTGAAGCTTGATCGCCTCCTCCGGCTGCAACTCGATCACCAGGCGGTTCGCAACGCCAGCGGGATTCTCCGGGAACAGCGGGAATGGCGGATTCGCGAACTCGATCACGATCTTGGATGAACGGCGCTGCATGCTCTTACCGGTGCGCAGGTAGAACGGCACCTTGGACCAGCGCCAGGTATCGACATAAGCGCGCAAGGCCACGAAGGTCTCCGTGCTGCTGTCGGCGGGCACGTTACGCTCCTCCAGGTAGCCCGGCACCTCCTGGTTGCCGCGCACCCCGCGCACATACTGGCCGCGCACTGTATCGCGCGCAATGGTCGCCAGGTTCATGCGGCGCAGCGAACGCAGCACCTTCAGCTTCTCATCGCGCACGGCGTCCGACGCCAGCGAAGCCGGCGGCTCCATCGCCACTATGCACAGGAGCTGAAGCAAATGGTTCTGCACCATATCGCGCATGGCGCCGGTGCTATCGTAGAAGCCCGCGCGGCTGCCCACGCCCACCTCCTCCGCCACCGTGATCTGCACGCTGGTGATATTCGGCGCGCGCCACAGCGGCTCCAGGATCGAATTCCCGAAGCGCAGCACCATCAGGTTCTGCACCGTCTCTTTGCCCAGGTAATGGTCGATACGGTAGATCTGCGACTCCGCGAAATGCTTGCCGACCGCCTCATTGATCTCCACCGCCGACGCCAGGTCGCGCCCCAGCGGCTTCTCCAGCACCACCCGCGCATTGCGATCCACCAGGCCAGCCTCGGCCAGCTTGTCGCAAATGGTGGTGAAGAGCGAAGGCGCCGTCGCCAGGTAGAACACCCGCTCCGCGCCCTGGCGCGCAGCCTTGGCCAGGGCCGCCATGCCGTCCTGCTGCACATCGATGCGCACAAACTCCAGCAGTTGCAGGAAGCTTTGCCACGCCTCGTTGGTGAAATTCGCCTCCGCGATAAAGGCACGCGAATGCTCTTCAACAAAGGCCAGGTAGGCATTGCGGTCGAACTCCTGGCGACCAGTGGAAATGATGCGTGTGGCCGGCGGCAGGTTGCCGTGCAGGTGCGCCATGTACAGCGCAGGCAGCAGCTTGCGCATGGCCAGGTCGCCGACCCCGCCAAAGATGATCATATCGAGGGGCAGGCTGTTTTCGGCTTGGGTAGTGGAGGTCATGTCGTAGGCGATAGCAGATCAGAATGCTAATCATACCCAAAGTTCAATTTCCCGACAGGAACCGGTGCCAGAACCGGTGCCAGGTCTGTCATTTGGACACGGCCACATACCCTTTGCGTTCGATCAAAGCCCTTGCTGATATTTCGGACGTCGTCACACTCCTTGTGGCGGCGCAATGGCACGTGCCGGGTTCCGCAATATCTTTGAAGTCATGAACCGGCCTCTACGTCTCGAGTTGGATAACTCGCTTTACCACATCACCTCCCGAGGCGATCGGCGCGGGAGGATCTTTCTTTCCGACAGCGATAGGCTGGCCTGGCTTTCTATCCTCAAAGAAACCTGCGAACGCTTCGGCTTCGCCGTTTTATCGTATTGCCAGATGGGCAATCACTTCCACATCTTGCTGAAGGCGCCCCATGGCGGGTTGGCGCGCGGCATGTGCCACCTCAACGGCAAGTATTCGCGCTATTTCAATCGCGTCCATGGACTGGTCGGCCACGTTTTCCAGGGGCGCTATAAAGCGATCCTGTGCCAACGCGAGCTATACCTGCTGGAACTCACGCGCTACATCGAATTGAATCCGGTGCGCGCAAAGCTGGTAGCCGATCCCATCGAATGGATTTGGAGCAGCTATGGCGCGAAGATGGGCATTGTCGATTCGCCGGAATGGCTCAAGTCGGGCGAGGTGTTGGAAAAGTTCGGCAGCAATCTGGTCGCGGCGAGGCGGGCGTACAAGGATTTCGTCCTGGAGGGGATCGATATCCCGAGCCCCCTATCTAAAGTTAGCGGCGAGCTCATTCTCGGTGACCCGGAGTTCACGGCGAGCATCGTTGGTCGCAAGCTTCCAAAAAACCCATTCGAAATCAAGCGCGTGCAACGGCGCGCGGTGGTGCGCCCTCTCGCCGATTACTTCAGCGAGTACTGCAATCCGAAAGAGGCGATGGCCCGGGCCTATATGTCGCTAGGATACTCAATGCCGGAGATTGCAATGCATGCCCGCGTCTCCGTCAAAACCGTGAGCCGCGCGATCGCCGCCTTCACAACCACCAGCAAAGCACCTTGAGAAAAATCAAAAGTGCGCACGGGCTGTCCGAATGACAGACCTGGCACCGGTTTTGGCACCGGTTGTAGAAAAAGAAAAAGCCCCGATTTTCGTCGGGGCTTTTTCAGTGTTCTGGCGGAGAGGGTGGGATTCGAACCCACGGTACGATTTAACGTACGCCTGATTTCGAGTCAGGTACATTCGACCACTCTGCCACCTCTCCAGGTGTTGCACTTAACGGTGGTCGCCGTTGAGAGCCAAGATTATAGCAGCCCTTCGAAAAAATGGAAGGGCTATTTTTATCTTTATGCGGAAAGCTTGGTCAGGCCGCCCATGTACGGTTGCAGCACGGCTGGAATGTCCACCGAGCCGTCAGCCTGCTGGTAGTTTTCCAGCACGGCGACCAGGGTGCGGCCCACCGCCAGGCCGGAGCCGTTCAGGGTGTGCAGCAGTTCCGGCTTGCCGGCTGCGTTGCGGAAGCGGGCTTGCATGCGGCGCGCCTGGAATGCTTCGCAGTTCGACAGCGAGGAAATCTCGCGGTAGGTGTTCTGCGCTGGCAGCCATACTTCCAGGTCGTAGGTCTTGGCGGCGCCAAAGCCCATGTCGCCGGTGCACAGCTGCATGACGCGATATGGCAGGCCCAGGGATTGCAGGATGAACTCTGCGTGGCCAACCATTTCTTCCAGCGCTTCGTACGACTTCTCCGGATGCACCACCTGGACCAGTTCAACTTTGTCGAACTGGTGCTGACGGATCATGCCTTTGGTGTCGCGGCCTGCGGAGCCGGCTTCGGAGCGGAAGCATGGGGTGTGGGCGGTGACCTTGATCGGCAGCGATTCCACGGCGACGATTTCGTCGCGCACCATATTGGTCAGCGAGACTTCGGAGGTCGGGATCAGGTAGAAGGTCTGGCCTTCACCTTCGGCGCCGCCCTTCTTCACCGAGAACAGGTCGGCTTCGAATTTCGGCAGCTGGCCAGTGCCCATCAACGATTCGGCGTTGACCATATACGGGGTGTAGCACTCGGTGTAACCGTGCTTGTCGGTGTGGGTGTTCAGCATGAACTGCGCCAGTGCGCGGTGCAGGCGTGCGATGCCGCCTTTCATGACGCTGAAGCGGGAACCGGTGAGTTTGGTGGCGGTTTCGAAGTCCAGGCCGAGTGCAACGCCGACGTCGGCGTGGTCTTTGACTTCAAAGTCGAAGCTGCGCGGGGTGCCGATTTTGCGGACTTCCACGTTGCCGGTTTCGTCGGTGCCGGCAGGCACGGAGTCGTGCGGCAGGTTCGGCACGGCTTGCAGGAAGGTGCTCATCTTTTCCTGCACGACAGTCAGTGCGGCTTCGTTATTTTTCAGCTCGTCGCCGAGACCGGCCACTTCGGCCATCACGGCGGAGGTATCTTCCCCTTTGCCTTTCAACATACCGATCTGCTTGGACAGCGAGTTGCGCTTGCTTTGCAGTTCTTCGGTACGCATCTGGATGGCTTTACGCTCGCCTTCCAGGGCATTGAAGCCAGCTACGTCCAGCTGGAACTTGCGGGTCGCCAGTTTGGCGGCGACAGTATCAATGTCTTTACGGAGAAGTTGGATGTCAATCATGTTTTGGGTGCCGCTACGATCGGATTATCGAAAGGGGCAATTGTACCAAGATGACAGCGCAACGACTGAGTTTTAAGCCCTCCGGCGTCGTGCTGTCAGATCAGGGCGGCTTTTTCGGCAGCGGTCAGGCGCTTGGCGGCCACCACCACGGTTGGGATGTTGGCGTCGGCTTTGACGACCACCGGGTCAGCGGCAACGTACAGCACCGGCGTGGTGGCGGTGGCGTAGCTGGTGACGATGCCCAGGGCGGCGGCGACGACGAAGATGGCTTCAAAGTTTTTCAGGGCTTTCATGATGTTCTCCTTTAGGTCAGTGTTAAGTACTTCCGTGCTTCCATGGTTACACTGTACCTAAAGCCTCCCTGCCCTGCGCTGACCTTGCGACGAACTGCGAAAAATGCGGAATGAACGGCGCTTTAGGCGCCCTTTAGCCATCCCAGCACGGCGCTGTTGAACGCTTCCGGCTGCTCGCGCATGACCCAGTGGCCGCTACGGAAGGCGATCACCTGGCTATCCGGCTTGGACTGGACGGCTTGCTCAAAGCTGCGCGTGTGGAAGGGGAATGGCTTGCGCTTGCCGTAGATGTACAGCATGGGCCAGCGCAGCTTGAACGGCAGCGCGCCCATGGTGGGCTGGCTGGCGCGCAGCCAGGTGATGGCGTGCGGCAGTTGCAGGCGGGAGCAGGCTTCGCGCGCTTCGCGGCTGCTGCGGGTGGCGGCGTTCAGGCGGCGGTGGGCGAAGGCCAGCTTGAGGCGGGTTTTCCAGTCGAGCGAGGCGCGGTAGGTGAGCTGGCTGGAGCCGCCGATGCCGACGCCGATCACGCGGCTCACCAGTTCGGGGTAGCGCAGCGCGAATTGGTAGCCAAAAATGCAACCCCAGTCGCTCAGCATGAGGATCACCGGGCGGCCACCATTCACCGCCAGCACGGTGTCGGCATACATCTGGGTGACTTCGTCCAGGTGGTGGCTGGACTTGGCGCGCTGGCTGGGAAAACTGAAGCGCACGCAGCGATAGGTGGGCGAAAACGCCGCCACCTGGGCGTCCCACAGGCTGCGGTCGTATGGCCAGCCGTGGATCATCATAATGACTTCTTCCCCTGCACCGTCCATGTGAACGGTTACCCCATCAACTGTCAGACGCTCTGCCATCCCGCCCTCCGTTTATTAGATTCTTAACAACATCGTAACGCAGGGCAACGCGCACTGTAAAGGAATTACTTACGGGCTTTTCGATCTAATTCGCGTAAATACAGCAGCTTTTCGCCAATCTTGCTTTCCAATCCACGTGGCACGGGTTGGTACCAACCAGGCTCCGCCATGCCGTCTGGCAAGTAGGTTTCCCCGGCAGCATAGGCATCCGGTTCGTCATGGGCGTAGCGGTACTCGTGGCCATAGCCGAGCTCTTTCATGAGCTTGGTAGGGGCATTCCGTAAGTGGACCGGCACCTCGCGCGACTTGTCGCGGCGGACGAAGGCCATGGCGGCGTTGTAGGCGTTGTAGCCGGCGTTGCTCTTGGCGGCGACCGCCAGGTAGATCACGGCCTGGGCCAGGGCCAGCTCGCCTTCCGGGGAGCCCAGCCGTTCGTAGGTGGCGGCGGCGTCGTTGGCCATGGTCAGGGCGCGCGGGTCGGCCAGGCCGATGTCTTCCCATGCCATGCGGACGATGCGGCGCGACAGGTAGCGCGGGTCGGCGCCGCCGTCGATCATGCGGCAGAACCAATACAGGGCGCCGTCCGGATTGGAGCCGCGCACGGATTTGTGCAGGGCGGAGATCTGGTCGTAGAAGTTGTCGCCGCCCTTGTCGAAGCGGCGCGCGTTCAGGGTCAGCGCGTTTTGCACGAAGTCGCCCGTGACCTTGTCGGTGCGCGCGGTGGCGGCGGCGGTCTTGGTCTGCTCCAGCAGATTCAGGAAGCGGCGCGCGTCGCCGTCGGCGTAGCCGATCAGGGTGTCGATGGCCAGCTCTTCGAATTCCAGGTCGGGCATGGAGCGTTCGCGCGCGCGCGCCAGCAACTGGCGCATTTCATCTTCGCTCAGGGCCTGCAGCACGTAGACCTGGGCGCGCGACAGCAGCGCGGAATTGACTTCGAACGAGGGATTTTCCGTGGTGGCGCCGATCAGGGTGACCAGGCCGGATTCCACATACGGCAACAGCGCGTCCTGCTGCGCCTTGTTGAAGCGGTGGATCTCGTCGATGAAGAGGATGGTCTGCTTGCCGTTGGCGACAAACTGCTCCGCCTGTTCAATGGCGGCGCGGATGTCTTTCACGCCGCCCAGCACGGCCGAAATGGCGATAAACTCGCAGTCGAAGGCGCGCGCGCTCAGGCGGGCCAGCGTGGTTTTGCCCACGCCCGGCGGCCCCCACAGGATCATGGAGTGCGGCTTGCCGGACTTGAACAACAGGTTGAGCGGCTTGCCTTCGCCCAGCAGGTGGCTCTGGCCGATCACGTCCGCCACGGTGTGCGGGCGCAGCGCTTCGGCCAGGGGCGGAGTGGGTTCGGGGGCGAACAGGTCTTGCGTCATCATGATTCCTTAATTGTTGATGACGTCCGCACCCTTTGGCATGACAAATTTAAAGCTTGCTGCATTCAGCGCTGGATTTTTTTCAAACTTCTTGAACGACAGGATGGACGTCTGGCCGAAGCTGTCTTTCAGCTCCATCGCTTCCGGGGTGCCGTTCTTCAGGCCGATCAGGATTTGCTCGAAGCTGGAATCCTTGGCCTTGGGCGTGGCTTTCAGCCATTCCAGGCCGTCGCGGGTGCCCGCTTCGGACAGGGTGAAGTTCTTTTCCAGGTCGTTGGAGCCGAACAGGATGGCGGCCGGCGAGGAACCCAGGGCGTCGCCCAGCTTGCGCACGGTGACCTGGTTCAGGTCTTTGTCGAAGATGAAGAGCTGGTCGCCGTCGGCCTGCAGTACCTGTTCGAAAGGCTTGGTATAGCTCCAGATGAATTTGCCGGGACGGGCGAAGGTGAAGCTGCCGGACGATTGCTTGTCCTTGCCGCCCTGCGCCACAACCTTTTGCGTGAACTCGCCCTTGGCCGCCTTGGTGCTGGCGACAAAGGTTTTGAACTGGTCCAGCGCCGCAGCGCTGGCGCTGCCCGCAAAGAGCAGGCCGGCGGCCAGGGCCGCCATGAATTTGGTGTGCTTCATAGAATTCCTTATTCCGCCGAGGCGGTAGGCGCGATGATTTCGCGGTTGCCGTTCGATTGCATGGCCGATACCACGCCGCTGTTTTCCATCTGCTCCAACAGGCGCGCGGCCCGGTTGTAGCCGATGCGCAGGTGGCGCTGCACCAGCGAGATGGAGGCTTTGCGGTGCTTCAGTACCACTTGCACGGCCTGGTCGTACATCGGGTCGGCCTCGCCGCCAGCTTCGCCGCCGCCGGCCATGGCGCCGTCGCCGCCGCCCTCCTCCAACGTGCCGCCTTCCAGGATGCCTTCAATATAATTCGGCTCGCCCTGGGCTTTCAGGTGGTTCACCACGCGGTGCACTTCATCATCCGAGACAAAGGCGCCGTGCACGCGCACTGGCAGGCCAGTTCCGGGCGGCATATACAGCATATCGCCCATGCCCAGCAGCGCTTCGGCGCCCATCTGGTCGAGAATGGTGCGCGAGTCGATCTTGGACGAGACCTGGAACGCGATACGGGTCGGGATGTTGGCCTTGATCAGGCCCGTGATCACATCCACCGATGGGCGCTGGGTCGCCAGGATCAAGTGCAGGCCGGCGGCACGCGCTTTCTGGGCGATACGGGCGATCAGTTCTTCCACCTTTTTACCGACCACCATCATCAGGTCGGCCAGCTCGTCGATGATGATGACGATGGTTGGCAGTTTTTCCAGCGGTTCCGGCGCGTCGGGCGTGATCGAGAACGGGTTCGGGATCTTCTCTTCGCGCTTGGCCGCGTCGGCGATCTTGGCGTTGTAGCCAGCCAGGTTACGCACGCCCAGCTTGGACATCAGCTTATAGCGGCGCTCCATCTCGTTCACCGCCCAGTTCAGGGCGTGGCCGGCCTGGCGCATATCGGTCACCACCGGCGCCAGCAAGTGCGGGATGCCCTCGTACACCGACATCTCCAGCATTTTCGGGTCGATCAGGATCATGCGCACGTCGTGCGGGTCGGCTTTGTACAGCAGCGACAGGATGGTGGCGTTGATACCAACAGACTTACCGGAGCCGGTGGTACCCGCCACCAGCAAGTGCGGCATCTTGGCCAGGTCGGCCACCACCGGCTTGCCGGCGATGTCTTTACCCAGCGCCACGGTCAGCGGCGAGGCGTTGTCGTTATAGATCTTGGAGCCGAGGATCTCGGTCAGGCGCACGATCTGGCGCTTAGGATTCGGCAGCTCCAGCGCCATGTAGTTCTTGCCTGGGATGGTCTCGACCACGCGGATGGAGGTGAGCGACAGCGAGCGCGCCAGGTCGCGCGCCAGGTTGACGATCTGGCTGCCCTTGACGCCGGTGGCCGGTTCGATCTCGTAGCGAGTCACGACCGGGCCCGGATAGGCGGCCACCACCTTGGCTTCCACACCGAAGTCGGACAGCTTCTTCTCGATCAGGCGGCTGGTGAATTCCAGCGTTTCCACGGCCACGGTTTCCTGCTGCGGCGGCGCGTCGTCCAGCAGCGACAGCGGCGGCAGGTCGGTGTTCTCGATTTCCTGGAACAAGGCGCCTTGCTTTTCCTTGATGGCGCGTTCGGACTGCACCACCTGGGTCATCTGCGGCTCGATCTTGACGATAGGCGGCGGTGGCGCCTCCGGCGGCAAATCGACCGGCTTTGGATGCTTCTCCTCGTGCTTGACGCGTTCCTTGACGACTTTCTCTTCGCGCTGCACCACAGCGACATCGCCCTGGCGGCGGTCTTCGCGCATTTCCATGCGGGCCCGGAACCAGTCAATGGCCAGCTCAATGCCTTCGCCGATCTTCTCGGCCACCGACATCCAGGACACGTGGAAGAACAGGCTGAAACCGGTGCCGAACAAGAGCAGCAGCACCAGGGTAGCGCCGGTGAAGCCCAGGCCCACATGGGCGCCGTGGCCGATCAATTCGCCCAACACGCCGCCCGGCGCGCGCGGCAACTGCACCTTGAGCGTGTACATGCGCAGGAATTCCAGGCCCATGGAGCCCACCAGCATCAGGCCAAAGCCGATCACGCGGATGATGCCAACCTGGTGGTGTTCCGGGTCTTCTTCCTTCTCCAGCACGAATTTGCTGGTCAGGCGGCGATAGCCCTGCCACACCACGCGCAGCATATAGACGCACCACCACCAGGCGGAGAAGCCAAAGATAAACAGCATCAAATCGGACAGCCAGGCACCGCCGCGGCCGCCCAGGTTGTACACCTGCGCCACCACATTGTTATGCGACCAACCCGGATCGTGCCGGTTATAACTGGCCAAAATCAGGATGAAATACACGCAAACGACAAAAAGCGCGAAAAATCGCGCTTCGGACAGCAGGCGTACCAGCCGGTTCGGCAAAGGCTGGCGTTCGGTGACATTGCGAGTGTAACCAGAAGTTGTCTCTTGACTCTTCTTACTCATTCGACTGGTTGCTTAGAGGCAAAAATTCCATATTGCGCTTATTTTAAGCTATTAGTGACGCAAAGGGTGTTCGCTTATAATCTCGGTTTGCCGGGGGGCGGCAGACTTGTAGCATCCATGCGCCACCCCATATATAAGACATACTAACTAGGTAAAGAATCCGCCATGACTACTACCAAACACGCCAAAGTCCTGATTCTTGGCTCCGGTCCTGCAGGCTATAGCGCCGCGATCTACGCCGCCCGCGCCAACCTGAACCCGATGCTGGTGACCGGCGTCGAACAAGGCGGCCAGTTGATGACCACCACCGACGTGGAAAACTGGCCGGCCGACCCGATGGGCGTCCAGGGTCCGGACCTGATGCAGCGCTTCCTGCAACACGCGGAACGCTTCAAGACCGAGATCGTGTTTGACCACATCCACACCACGCACCTGAACGAAAAACCGATCCGCCTGATCGGCGACAGCAATGTCTACACCTGCGACACCCTGATCATCTCCACCGGCGCCTCGGCCCAGTACCTGGGCCTGCCGTCCGAGCAGGAGTTCATGGGGCGCGGCGTGTCGGCCTGCGCCACCTGCGACGGTTTCTTCTACCGTGGCCAGGAAGTGGCCGTGGTTGGCGGCGGCAATACCGCTGTTGAAGAAGCGCTGTACCTGTCGAACATCGCCACCAAGGTCACCCTGGTGCACCGCCGCGAGAAATTCCGCGCCGAGCCTATCCTGGTAGACCGCTTGATGGCCAAAGTCGCTGAAGGCAAGATCGTGCTGAAGCTGAACGCCAACCTGCACGAAGTCAAAGGCGACCAATCCGGCGTCAACGGCATCGAGATCAAGCACAACAACGGTGAGCTGGAACAGATTGCCGTGCACGGCCTGTTCATCGCCATCGGCCACAAGCCGAACACCGGCATCTTCGAAGGCCAGCTGGAGATGAAAGACGGCTACATCAAGACCCGTACCGGCACCGAAGGCATGGCAACCGCCACCTCCGTACCGGGCGTGTTCGCCGCCGGCGACGTGCAGGACCACATCTACCGCCAGGCCATCACCAGCGCCGGTACCGGCTGCATGGCCGCACTGGACGCGCAACGCTATCTGGAAGCGCAAGAGTGAAAAGTTTCGCCGACCTGAAAGGCCTGGGCAAACAGCTCAAGGAACAACACGAGCAACGTGAGGTTGAGGACCGGGAGCGCGCCAAGCAGGCCAAGGCCGCTGCCGCCGCAGCCAATGTGTTCCAGTCCTCGATGGCCGGCGTGCAGAAGATGAAGCCATCCGACCGCTATGTGCCGCCTGTGAAGGCGCCGCTCGTGGCGGGCCGCCCTGCCCCTTCCGGCAAGCGCGGACCGCTGACTGCCGAAGAACAGGCGGCGGATGACGCGAGGGTAATGCAGGAGTCCATGCTGTCCGACTTGTTCGACGTCGACCACTACATGGAAGAAGACCCTTCGCTGAACTACAGCGCGCCCGGCATCGGCCCGGACGTGATGAAGAAGATGCGCAAGGGCCACTGGCCGGTGCAGGACGAACTGGACCTGCATGGCAAGCGCCGCGACGAAGCGCGCCAGGCGGTGGACGACTTCTTGCTGAAGGCAGTGCGCCGCAATTTCCGCTGCGTGTGCGTGATCTACGGCCGCGGCTTTGGCTCGCGCGGCGGCGAGCCGGTGCTGAAGTCCATGGTCCACTCCTGGCTGGTGCAGACCGACGGCGTGATCGCCTTCTGCCAGGCTCGCGCCGAAGAAGGCGGCGAAGGCGCCATCATGGTGCTACTGCGCGCCGCCCTCGCGCCACAGCGCTGATTGCGTGCAAAACTCAGCGTCGCCGGCGTCAACAGGCTAAGTGTGTGCTAAGTCCCTCCCGGCGTGCCGGAAGCAATGACATCTCCTGACCGCGATGCGGCCGTCCCATCCCGCGCAGGCGGCGAGGCGGAAATGGCGCCCACCTTCACCTCTTTATCATAGCGGCCCACCTTGAAGCCGGCCCTGCGCGCTGGCGCGTCAATCTCGTGCTCCCCGCAATCCGGCATGCATACCCAGGCCGTACCGCCGCTATGCGCCAGGCTGATGGCATAAGTTGGCATGTGTTTCGTAAGCAGATAGCCCATGGGTTCATAATTCGCGCCCGCGTGGCCGCCCTTCTGCTTGGGCGCATGGGAGTTGCCGGACAAGCTGACCACCGTCGCAGCAGCATTGCTGCGCGCCAGTGCGGCGATATTGTTGGCCATGACGTTGTCGCGCGTGCCGGACTCCTGGGCCGCCGTAGGACCCCGCCCGACATCCGTGGCCGCCAGGCTGACCGGCGCCCCCGCCTGGCGCAGCACGCGCACCTGCTCGATGAGGCCCATATAGGCCGCGCTGCCGCGACCATCCTGCAGCTTGCCGAAACTACTCGCGTATAAGGGTTGCCGCGCCGGCTCGCTGCCGTCCGACGCCATGTAGCGCTCAATATCCGGCTGCAAATCACTCGGCAGCTCCAGCGCCAACACCACCTGACGCCCCTGTTGCAGCAGGCTGCACGCCAGGCCAGCCACAAATGCGGGCATCTCTTTTGTACCGTGCAACTCCCCGACCAGGATGACCCGCTCGCGGATGGCGGCGGCATTGATCTGCGACTGGGGTTGGCAAGGAAGCGGCGCAGCTTGCGCGCCGGCGGTGGCCGCAAAGGCGGCTGCAAAAACGAAGGTGCGGATCATGTTGCGAATTTTGCAAGCTGGTCGCGCACACTGTCAAGTACGGGATGGCTTGCAAGTTTTACTGGCGGAATGCTAACCTTTGGCCTGTCTTTCGCCACCAATAAGAACATGAAAATAGTCCCCGCCGTCTCCCTCATCACCGTCATCGAGGTCGTGGCGATCCTGGTTGGGGCATTCTCCGGCTTTATCGAAGCGCGCCGCAAACGAATGGACATCGTCGGCGTCTTCATCGTCGCCTTCATCACCGCCTTTGGCGGCGGCACCATCCGCGACATCCTGCTCGACCGCCGCCCGCTGTTCTGGGTGGCGCACCAGGAATACACCATCCTGCTGTTCGTGGTGGCGCTGGTGGCGGCCCCCTTCGTCAAACAAATCCGCCATATCGTTTCCGAGCGCCTGATCGTGATCGCCGACGCCGTTGGCCTGGGACTGTTCGCCGTGGCCAGCGTGTCCACCGCGCTGGCGGCCGATATGCCGATCTTCGTGGCCGTGATGATGGGCGTGATCACCGGTATTTTCGGCGGCGTCCTGCGCGACATTATCTGTAACGAGGTGCCGATGGTGTTCCGCGACGGGAAACCGTATGCGCTGTGCGCCTTTTTCGGCTGCTGGTTCTACATTGCCCTGCAATACACCAGCGTCTCGGACGAAGTGGCTTTGTGGTCGAGCGCCGCCCTGATCACCATCCTGCGCCTGCTCGCCTGGCGCTTCGACCTGAAAATCGGACGGCCCTGACAGCGCGGCGCCGCTTTCAGTTGCCCCAAGCTACACTAGTTATAATGGGGTAACTTTCAAGTCAGCTAGCAGCCAGCCGTGTTTGTTTTCGACCTCGCCACCGCCATCACCCTGATCGGTTTCCTCTCGATCATGGTCGCCTGCACCTTTCGCGGCATGCATGATCGCGCGCTCGGCACCAGCGCAGGCGGGCAATGGGCGCTTTCCGCGCTCTTCGGCGGGATGGCGGCCCTGGTCGCGGCATCGGCCAGGGAGCTGCCCTACTTTGTCGAAACGGTGCTCGACAACACCCTGCTGGTCATTTCCCTGGCCTTCATTCATCGCGGCACCGCGATTTTTAGCGGCACCCTGCGCCCGCTCTGGCACTACGCCGCCTTCATCACCCTGGCCGGCCTTGGCTTTGCCTGGCTCAGTTACGTGGCCCCCAACGTCGACCATCGCATCGCCCTGATCTGCGCCTGCCGCGCCTTCTGCTACCTCGATTGCATGCGCATGCTGCGCCGCCCAGGCCTGCCGGAAGGGACGCGCTATCTGCTGGCCGTGCTGGCGCTCGGCGCGGCGTGGAGCCTGGTGCGCCTGGCGCACGTGCTCCTGGCGCCGAGCCAGATCAACACCTTCCTGTCGGGCGGCACCGAACTGGCCCTGATGGTGTCCGCCGGCGGCATCCTGCAAGTGCTGATCAACGCCACCCAGTTCCGCCTGGAGAGTGAACGCATCCGCGACGAACTCGCCCACCACGCACAGCGGCTGGAAACCAAACGCGACACCTTGCGCAACGAAGTCACCGAACGCACGGCGGAGCTGACGCGCCTTGCCAGCACGGACAGCCTGAGCGGCCTGGCCAACCGGCGCCACTTCATGGAAAGCGGACAACGCGAAATGGCGCGCGCCCGGCGCCACAAACGGCCGCTGGCGGTGCTGATGCTGGACATCGACCACTTCAAACGCATCAACGACACATTCGGCCACGCCGCCGGCGACAAGGTGATCGAACAGGTGGCGCAAGCCTGCCGCGCGCGCACCCGCAACATCGACCTGGCAGGCCGCCTGGGCGGCGAAGAATTCGCGCTGTTGTTGCCGGAAACCGGCGCTACCGCCGCCCAGGTGCTGGCGGAACGCATCCGCCACGCCATCGCGACCCTGGATGCGCGCCAGCACGGCCTGCCCTTCCCCGTCAGCGTCAGCATCGGCATCGCCGTGCTGGAAGCGGGCGACGCTTCGCTGGAAGCCCTGCTGGCGCGCGCCGACCAGGTGCTGTACCGCGCCAAGTCGCTTGGCCGCAACCAGGTGCAAATGGCGGGGGCGGCATGAACAGCCTGCACGTGGGCACCTGCGCCCTGGCCCTCGGCCTCGCCAGCCTGGCGGTTGGCATCGCATTTTTCGGCTTGCGCGCGGAGCGCGGTGGCCGCACGGCCGGCTCCAACTGGAGCATGGCCGCCTGTTGCCAAGGCCTGGCCTGGATCCTGATCGGCCTGCGCGGCCAATTGCCGGATTTTGCCTCGGTCATGGTCGGCAACCTGCTGATCGCCGCCAACAGCATCTTCCTGCTGCGCGGAGCGCAGCGCTATGCCGGCCGCAATCAGGTAATGGGACTGGCTGGCAGCCTCGGTATCCTGCTGCTATCGGGCCTCGGCTACGCCTGGTACAGCTACATCGACATAGACCTGCACGGCCGCATCATCGTTACGTCCGTCGTGCGCGTGCCAATGCTGCTGGCCGCCATGTGGTGGTTGTGGCGACACGCGCCGCGCCATGGCCGCGACAGCCTGGTGCTGCTGTTCGCCATCGACGCGGCATGGCACGTGGTGCGCGGCCTGGCCAGCGCCGGCAATGAGGTCCCGATCCACGATTTCTTGAATTCCGACGGCATCCAGGCCGCCACCTTCCTGTTGCGCGCGGCCTGCATCATCCTGATCATCGCCACCCAATTCCGCATCGAGAGCGACGGCGCGCGCACCGCCCTGCAAACCTGGGCCCGCGAGCTGGAGGAAGAAAGCGCCAGCCTGGAAAAAACCATCGAAGAACGCAACCGCGAATTGCTGGCACTGGCCACCACCGATTTCCTGAGCGGCATCGCCAACCGCCGCCAGTTCCTGCGCCAGGCAGAGTCGGAAATCGCACGCGCGCGGCGCTACGGCCACCCGCTGTCGGTGCTGATGATCGACATCGATCACTTCAAATCGATCAACGACCGTTTTGGCCACCTGAGCGGCGACCGCGCCATTGCGGCCATGGGCAAGCTGTGCGCCTGCATTGGCCGCAGCAGTGACTTTGCCGGCCGCCTGGGCGGCGAAGAATTTGCGGTGTTATTGCCCGAATCCGGGCCGGGGGAAGCGCAGGTTTGCGCGGAACGCCTGCGCCAGGGCGCCCGCGCGCTGGCACTGTCGCATGAAGGACAGCCCGTCGCGGTCACGGTCAGCATCGGCATCGCCAGCCTGCAGCCGGAAGACCTGGAACCGGCCGCCTTGCTGGTACGCGCTGACCAGGCCCTGTACCAGGCCAAAGCCGCCGGACGCGATTGCGTGCGCGGCGACGCACACGCATCCATGCCTTAGACTGCCTCGGCTCCGGTTTCGCCGGTGCGGATACGGATTACCTGCTCAACATTCTGCACAAAGATTTTGCCATCGCCGATCTTACCGGTGCGGGCGGCCTTGATGATCGCATCCACGGCGGTATCGAGCACGCTGTCGTCCACTACCACTTCCACCTTCACCTTCGGCAGGAAATCGACCACGTATTCGGCGCCGCGATACAGCTCGGTATGGCCCTTCTGGCGGCCAAAGCCCTTTACTTCGGTCACGGTCAGGCCGGTGACATTGACTTCAGCCAGCGACTCGCGCACTTCGTCCAGCTTGAATGGCTTGATGATGGCGGTAATTTGCTTCATTGCGTTCTCCTTATAGTGAATTAGGCGTCCGGCACAGTCTTCAGGTTTTCCAGCCAGGCTACCGATTCCGAATCGCTCGGCGCGCGCCAATCGCCGCGCGGCGACAGCGATCCGCCGGAGCCCACCTTCGGCGCGTTCGGCACGCAGGTGCGCTTGAACTGCGAAGTCTGGAAGAAACGCTTCAGGAAAATACCCAGATTGTGTTTAATGTCTTTCAGCGCGTACTGATTGCGCGCCACATGCTCGTCATCCGGCCACGCGCCAAGGTCGCGATCCTGCCACGCATGAAGCGCCAGGAAGGCCACCTTGGACGGCGCAAAGCCGAAGCGCAGCGTGTAATACAGGTTAAAGTCCTGCAGCTCGTACGGGCCGATCACATTCTGCGTGATCTGGGCCGGCGCCTCATCGTCCGCCTTGCCCGGCACCAGCTCCGGGCTGATTTCCGTGTTGACCACCGCCAGCAGCACGCTCGAATTCACATCGCCGAATTGCTTGCTCTCCGCCACCCAGCGCACCAGGTGGGTGATCAGCGTTTTCGGCACGCTCGCATTCACGTTGTAGTGCGACATATGGTCGCCCACGCCGTAGGTACACCAGCCCAGCGCCAGCTCGCTCAGGTCGCCGGTGCCGATCACGATGCCGTTGTGGTGGTTCGCCATGCGGAACAGATGGTTGGTACGCTCGCCCGCCTGTACGTTCTCGAAAGTGATGTCGTATTCTTCCTTGCCCTCGCTATAAGGGTGGCCGATATCCTTCAGCATCTGGATGCAGCTTGGGCGGATATCCACTTCCAGCGCCGTGCAGCCGACGAACTGCATCAGCGCGCGCGCCTGGTCCAGCGTGCGCGAGCTGGTCGCAAAGCCCGGCATGGTAGCGGCGATGATATTCGCGCGCGGCAGGCCTAGACGATCCATCGCCTTGGCGCAGACCAGCAGCGCATGGGTCGAATCGAGGCCGCCCGAAACGCCGATCACCACCTTCTTGATGCCCGAGGTGGACAAGCGCTGCACCAGCGCGCTGACCTGGATGTTATAGACCTCCATGCAGCGCTTATCGCGCACGGCGGGGTTGGACGGCACATAGGGGAAGCGCGCCACATTGCGATCCAGCGGCAGCACGCGGTGGGTCGGCACCTCGATCGCGAAGCGCACGGTGCGGAACTGCTGCACCTCGTCCCGATGGCGGCGCGAGGACTGGCCAAAGGTCGTAGTGCGCATGCGTTCGCGCGACATGCGCTCCAGGTCCACGTCCGCAAAGATCAGGTGCGACTCGTCGGCAAAGCGCTCGGACTCCGCCAGCATCTCGCCGTTTTCGTAAATCAGCGCCTGGCCATCCCAGGCCAGGTCGGTGGTCGACTCGCCGCGCCCGGCGGAGGAATACAGATAGGCCGCGATACAACGCGCCGACTGCTGCCCCACCAGTTGGTGGCGGTAATCCGACTTACCGACCAGGATATTCGACGCCGACAGGTTCACCAGCACCGTCGCCCCGGCCAGGGCCGCAAACGACGACGGCGGGATCGGCACCCAGACATCCTCGCACACCTCGATATGGAATTTAAACAGCGGCAGGTTTTCCAGCTCAAACAACTGGTTCGCACCGAAGGGCACGCGCTGGCCGAGCAGCGTCATCTCCGTCGCAATCGCCTCATCCGCCGCACTGAACTGGCGCGCCTCATAAAACTCGCCGTAGTTCGGCAAGTAAGACTTAGGCACCACGCCCCGGATCGCACCGCCCGCCACCACGATGGCGCAATTGAACAGCTGATGATCCACGCGCAGCGGCGCCCCCACCACCATCGCCACCGGGATGCGGGTCGAAGCCTCCACCACAGCAGCGAGGCCCTGCAGAACGCAGTCCAGCAAAGCACGCTGATGGAACAGATCATCGCAGGTATAAGCCGACAGCCCCAATTCAGGGAAAGCCACCAGCACCGCCCCCCGCGCCGCCGCCTGCTGCGCCAGCGCAATCGTCTGCCCCGCATTAAACAAAGGATCCGCCACCTTACAACGCGGCACACCCACCGCCACGCGAGCGAAATCATGGTGATACAAATTATGGAACGAATGCGACATAGCTGAGCCAAGCCAATAGAGATGCCAAAGATTTTAACATCGCCAAGAAATGTCCGATTTGGGGTCAGGAAGAAAAGCGGACATTTCCCTAGAAAATGTCCACTTTTCTTCCTGACCCCAGATCGGACATTTCGTTAGAATGGCTGGATGGAATATCGTTCTAGCGTCCTTTCTTCTCTTTCCGATGTCAGCCCTGCCGCTTGGGACCGGCTGGCGGGGGGCAATCCTTTTCTGTCACACGCGTTCTTGCATGCGCTGCATACGTCGGGCAGCGCAACGGCGGAAACGGGCTGGCAGCCGCAGTTCCTGGCCATCCACCTGGGCGATGAACTGGTGGCGGCGATGCCGCTTTACGTTAAATCCCATTCTTATGGCGAATACGTCTTCGACTGGGCCTGGGCGGATGCCTATCACCGCAATGGCATCGAGTACTATCCAAAACTACTGTCGGCCATCCCTTTCACGCCGGTGACGGGGCCGCGCCTGCTGGCACGCGATCCGGCGGCGCGCGCGGCTTTGCTGGCCTTCCTGTGCGAACAACAGCAGGCGGCCGGCATGTCGTCCACCCATGTGCTGTACCCGCCCGAACCGGAGGCGCAGCAGTTGCAGGATGCCGGCTTCATGCTGCGCGCCGGGGTGCAGTTCCATTGGCTGAATCAGGGTTATGAAAACTTCGACCAGTTCCTGCAAACGCTGGAGCATAAGAAGCGCAAGAACATCCGCGCCGAGCGGCGCAAGGTGCGCGAGGCGGGCATCGCCATGCGGCAGTTGCGCGGCGCCGAAACCACGGAGGCGGACTGGCGCTTCTTCCACCGTTGCTACTGCAATACCTACGCCGAGCACCGCTCCTCGCCCTACCTGAACCTGGATTTCTGGTTGCGCCTGGCGCGCACCATGCCGGACAACCTGCTGTTGGTGCAGGCCGAGCGCGATGGACAGCCGGTGGCGTCCTCACTCGTCATCCACACGGCGGATACGCTCTACGGCCGCTATTGGGGCGCCATGGAGCACATTCCCTGCCTGCATTTCGAGACCGCCTATTACCAGCCCATCGAGTTCTGCATCGCCAACGGCATCCAGACCTTCGAGGGCGGTGCGCAGGGCGAACATAAGATGGCGCGTGGCTTCCTGCCGCAAAAAACCTGGTCAGCCCACTGGCTGGCCCACCCGGCGTTCAGCGACGCGGTCGAACGCTTCCTGGAACGCGAAACCGGCGGCATCGACGATTACCTCAGTGAGCTGAACGACCGCACGCCATTCCGTCGCAGCACCGGCGAAGCCTAGGCGTCCTTCTCCACGAAGCGCTTGAGGCGTTGCAGCGCCTGTTCCCACTGGCGGCCGATGGCTTCCAGCGATGCACGCGCTTCGTCGATGCGCGCGGGCTCCAGTTGCCACAGGCGTTCACGCCCGACGCGGATATCGCGCACCAGCCCGGCCTCGGCCAGCACGCCAAGGTGCTTGGTCACACCCTGGCGGCTGATATCAGTGCTTTCGGTGAGGTGCGTAATCGAATACGCGCCGCCCGCGCACAACTGGGCCACCAGCCTGAGCCGCGTCGGGTCGCCCAATGCGGCGAACACCGGCGCCAGGGTTTCTTCACTTGCTCGCATAACGCTTGATATTCTCCAACTGGGCTTCCCATCCCTGCGAATGCATCTGGAAGGCCTTGGCGCGGCGCTGTGCCGGCAGTTTGTCAAAGCCGGTCTCCACCACCGTCAGCAAGGTGGCATCGCCGGGAGCATCCTGCAGCGTGAAGGTGACCAGGGTCGGCTCGTCGTTCTCGGGGTCGGCCGCCGGGTCGATCGGGTACGGCACCCAGCGGTAGGACAGCAGTTGCGGCTCCTCCATCCGCTCGATTACGGCGTCGAAGGCATAGGCGCTGTGCTCGGGGTGGGTGAAGTTGCCGCGCACGCGCTGGCCCGGTTTGAAATGCTGGCCGGCCAGGTTGGCCCCGAACCATGCGCCAAATTCCTCGGCACTGGCCAGGGCGCGCCATACACGTGCACGCGGTGCGTTGATCATGATGCTGCGTTCGACGCGATCGGTATCGCTCATGCTGCCCTCCTCTCGTTGACGTATGGGGTGCCGCTGCCGGTTTCGGCATATTGCTGCAAGCTGGCCAGGAAGTGCTGCCAGCCCTGGCGGCATACACCATAGCACTCCAGCGACGGCAGCAAGCCATGGTGCTCAAAATGCAGTGCGGTGCCGCCCTTCCCGTCCGGCGCCAGGGTGAACACTGGCTCGCTGCCCAGCCATTCATCATGCCGCGCGATCCCGGCCACGTCGATGTGGGCCCGCGTGCAGTGCCAGCGCACTTCCCGCCCCGGATGCAGGCCGGCCACGCGCATATCCTTGAAACAGCTGCCGAAGCGGAAGTGGATGGTTTGCCCTGGTTCGGCCGCGCCGTCGCATTCCTGGGTCCACCAGCCGCGCAGGCCGTCGATGGTGTTGAGGGCAGCGTACACCGATTCCGGACTCGCTGCGAGGTTGAGGTCCTGCTGAAAATGGTTCATGTCGCATCTCCCGCAATAAGCAACCAAATGGTTGCAATGCCATGTTAGGACGAGACGCCAAAAAATGCAACCTAAAGGTTGCGCATATAGGCAAATAAAAAGCGCGCAGCCTGGCCGGCTTGCGCGCTCTTTCCTTCAGCAGATGCTGGGCTTACACGCCGGCTTCTGGCTTCTTGGCCTGCTCAACACCGTGCATGATTTCTTTCTTGGCTTCTTCCGGGCCGTACCAGCCTTCGATCTTGACCCACTTGCCTGGCTCCAGGTCTTTGTAGTGCTCGAAGAAGTGCTGGATCTGCTGCAGACGCAGGTCTTGCAGGTCTTCCGGCTTCTGCCAGTGCTTGTAGATCGGCAGGATCTTATCGACTGGTACTGCCAGCACTTTCGCGTCCTGGCCGGCTTCGTCGGTCATCTTCAGCACGCCGATGGCGCGGCAACGCACCACCACGCCCGGGATCAGCGGGAATGGGGTGATGACCAGCACGTCGACTGGGTCGCCGTCGTCGGACAGGGTGTTCGGGATGTAGCCGTAGTTGCATGGGTAGTGCATGGCGGTGCCCATGAAACGGTCGACGAAGATGGCGCCGGATTCTTTGTCCACTTCGTACTTGATCGGATCCGCGTTCATCGGGATCTCGATAATGACGTTGAAATCGTTCGGCAGGTCTTTACCGGCCGGTACTTTGTTCAGGCTCATGTTTTTCCTCGGTTAATGCATTTTTAATCAGTAGAACCTTGCAATTATAGCCTGTAGGGCGGGTTTTGGGCCCGCCCGGAAATTACAGGATAGTCGCTAAGGCGCACTGGCGATAGTGGTTCGCCGCTTCTTCTGGCTGGGTCAGTGCTTCGTGCAACTGGGCCAGCTTGAGGTGGGATTCGCGCACCATGCGCGGTTCGGAGGCGTCGGACAGGGCCTGCTCCAGGTAGCGCTGGGCTTTGCCCCACAGCTTCTGCTTCAGGCACAGGGAGCCCAAGGTCAGCGCCAGTTCGGCGTCGTTCGGACGCTCGCGCACCCAGCCTTCGCAGTGCTCGATCTGCACCAGCAGCGCGGAGGAGCCGGCCGGGGCGGCAGCGTCGCGGTAGGCGCGCACCACGCGGTCGTCCCAGTTGGCGGCCAGCGCTTCTTCGCACACCACGCGCGCTTCGTCGTGCAGGCCGCGCGCATTCAGGGCGGTGGCAGCGCGGCAGGCAACGAAGGGCTTGATGCGGTCGACGGTCGGGATGGTGATCCAGACGCGCTGCAGCGATTCGGCGTCGTGCGAGTTATCGGACAGCAGGTCGTCGTAAGCCAGCTCGCGCAGGCGCGCCGACAAGGCTGGATGCAGGGCTTTGTGCTTGTCCAGCAGGCGCACCAGGCGCAGCACTTCCGGCCAGTTCTTGGCTTGTTGCTCGGCCTTGAGCGACCATTGCAGGGCGTGGATGTGACGGGTGCCGCTGGCATTCAACTCGCGCACCGCTTCTAGCGCCGCTTCCGGCTGGTGGTCGTCCACCAGCAGTTCGGTCATCGTCATCAGGCGCGCGGTTTTCATGCCGTTGTCGCTGGCGATACGGGCCAGCCACTGGTCGCGGCGGGCTTGCTGGCGCATGCGGTGCGCGGCGCGGGCGCCGATCAGGGCGGCAACGCCGGCGTTTTCCGGCAGCTCCGCCGCACGCAGCGCGGCCTTCTCGGCATGGCCGAAGCGGCCTTCGAACAGCGCTTTCAGGGCGTCGCGCAGGCCTTTATTGCCGTCGCGTTCGCGCTTGTGCTGGCGATAGGCGGCCACCTTGCGCGGCATATTCACGGTGGCGTTGAAGGCGCGCACCATGAAGTACACCAGCACGAAGGCCGCAGCCAGCAGCACCATAAAGAAGTTGAGCGACAGGTCCACCCGGTATGGTGGATAGAACAGCACCACATTGCCCGGGTTGAAGCGCGCCGTCACGGCGATACCGATGGCCGCAGCCATCATCACAACGAGCCAGATGAAGAGACGCATTATGGCTTCGCCTTGTAATTGCGGACGGCGTTCAGGCTATCGGCCAGCGTCGGCATTTCGATCGACAGGTTGCTGCCTTGTAGTTGGCGCAGCAGTTGCTGCGCGGTCTGGGTCTGGCGCGTTTTGGTGTCGAAGTATTTGGCCAGAGATTCCTGCGCGGCCAGCAGGTCGGCGCGGAAGGCGGCTTCATTGCGCGACAGCAGGGCCATGCGGGCGTTCAGCAGGCGCAGTTTCAGGTTCTCGCGCAGGAAGTAGGCTTCTTCCGGCGCCATCATGATCGCGTCCGGATTGTCGACGCGGCGCACGCGCACCAGGGTCGAGACTTCGGCCCACATTTCGCTGCTCCAGTCCTGCCACACGGCCTTGGCGCGGCTGCCCCAGCCCTCTTCCTCTTCCACGACAGGCGCGGAAGCGGCGTCCTTGCCTTTGGCTTTGGCCGGGGCGTGCGACTTGCGCACTGGCGGCGCGGCCGGCGTCGGCTTGGCGTCGGACATCATCGGCAGGCCGTCGACCTGGGCGATCACGTTATCCAGGCGCACCGCCAGGCCGACCGAGTCGACGTTCGGCAGCGCCTTCAGGCGTTCGATGTCCTTGGCGATGGCGCGGCGGATGGTGATGAATTGCGGCTTGTCGGAGCGCGACAGGCTACGGTCGGCGTTCTGCAGCGCGATCAGCGCGCCCGGCACGTTGCCGGCCAGTTGCAGTTGCTGGCTGGCGGTGGACAGCACTTGCTCGATCTCGGCCAACGCCCACTCGTCGCGGTTCTTCGACATGTCCTGGTAAAGCTGCTCCAGCGCCATTTGCTGCGCCTGGGACTCTTGCTGGCGGTTTTCCAGCACGCCGATCTTGAGCTGGATTTCCTTGGTGGTTTCCTGCACGCCCTTGGCAAGCTGGCTGGTCTGGCCGTTCATCGAATCACCCTGCTGCAGGCGGCGCGCCATTTCCTCACGCAGGCGGAACACCTGGTTCTTGGAATAGAAGGCTTGCGCGGCCAGCAGGATACCGAGCACCACCACCGCAATCGTCAGCGGTTGGCGCAAGGCGTCGCGCTCCGCAGCCGGCGGGTTCGCTGGCGTGGCGGGAGCGGCTGGAGGGGTGTCGACGGCCGGCGTAACTTGCGGGTTTGGCGGGACGTCTTTGTTGTCTGTTTGATTAGGCAAATCGTTCATGGACGTGATTGTAACGCGGCGAGCACTCGTTCGTCGCCTGAACCTGTAAGGGTCACATTCTGGCACCCCATTTCGCGTGCCGTGTCGGCGATGCGCGAGTGGGGCACGATCAGGTGTTGATGTTGCAATAACGCAACTAAATCAGCACTATTTAATTGTCGCAGCAAGCCCGCCAGGCCGCGCAGCGCTTCGGAACTGGTGATGATCCAGTCGGCGTCGGCGGCCAGCAGGGCTGGCAGGCGTTGGGCCAGCGCGGGCGTCAGCACGGGCACGGCGCGGCGGTAGGCCGGCAGCACCGTGACCTCGGCGCCGGCGGCACGGAAGGAGTCGGCCATCAGCTCGCGGCCGGATTCGCCGCGCACGATCAGCACCTTGGCGCCGCGCAGGGCGGGCAGGTCGAGGGTTTGCAGCAGGTGTTCGGTGTCGCTGTGCGCGGGGTCGGCGGGGCTGGCGATCTGGCTGCCGGGGACGCCTTTCGCGAGCAGCGCCTGGCGGCTGCCCTCGCCCACCACGGCGGCGCGCAGACCTTGCGGCCAGCTTGCGATGTGGGCGAAGGCGGCGTCGATGGCGTTGGGGGAGACGAAGGCGACCAGTTGGTAGTCGGCCAGTGCTGCCAGCGCCTTTTGCAGGGGTGCCTGGTCGGTCAGCGGGGAGATTTCGAGCAACGGCAATACCTCGACTTCGCGTCCGAGCGCGCGGATGCGGCCGGCCAGGGGCTCGGCCTGCGCAATGGGGCGGGTGAGGATGACGGGGTGTGGCATTTAGAACCTGTAAAACCGGGAAACCGCTGAAACCGTTAAAACCGCTGAAACCGGAAAACCAGGGTCAGACCCTTGGGTCTGACCCTGGTTTTCCGGTTTCAGCGGTTTCAACGGCTTGACAACCATCTACGCCGACGGCGCCGTGTTCGGATTCATCCCATCCGCCTGCTCGGCGGCGCAAACAGCAAGAATCGCCTCCGCATCCTGCGCACGCAACTGCTCCGCCACCGCCGCGCCCAGCGCCTCCGCATCCACCGCCGCGCCATTGACTTCAGCACGCGCCACCCGCGTGCCATCCGGCGTCGCCACCATGGCGCGCAGGTGCATCTGGCCACCATCCACGGTCGCAAAGGCCGCCAACGGCACCTGGCAGGAGCCGCCAAACACCTTGGACACCTTGCGTTCCGCCGCCACCGCCTGCGCCGTCGGCAGGTCGTTCAGCGGCGCCAGGATCGCCTTCAAATCCAGTCCATCGTTGCGCTCAGCGATTTCAATCGCCATCGCACCCTGCCCCGCAGCCGGCAGCGAATCCTCCGGCGCCAGCAGCGATTTGATGCGCTGCGGCAGGCCAAGCCGTTTCAGGCCGGCGGCCGCCAGGATAATGGCCGCGTAATCGCCGCGATCCAGTTTGCCCAGGCGCGTATCCAGGTTGCCGCGCAGCGGCTTGATCACCAGGTGCGGGTAACGCGCCGAGATCAGGGCCTGGCGACGCAGGCTGCTGGTGCCGACAATCGCACCGGCTGGCAGGTCAGCCAGCGACGCATAGTCGTTCGAGACAAAGGCATCGCGCGGGTCTTCGCGCTCCAGCACCGCCGCCAGGGTAAAGCCTTGCGGCAGTTCCATCGGCACGTCTTTCAGCGAATGGACGGCCAGATCAGCACGCCCTTCTTCCATCGCCACTTCCAGTTCTTTCACAAACAAGCCCTTGCCGCCGACCTTGGACAAGGCGCGGTCGAGGATCTGGTCGCCCCGGGTTGTCATGCCCAGGATCTCAATGCTGCACTGCGGATATAATAAAGACAAGCGCGCGCGAACATGCTCCGCCTGCCACATGGCGAGGCGGCTTTCGCGCGATGCGATCACTAATTTGGAAGGGAGCTGTTGAGCCATTTCGGGAGTATTCAAGACCAGTTCTTTCGCTGTTGCTAGCGCCAAACCGGCGTTCACCAGTTCATTGCGCATGATTAGGACCACAAATTCTAGCATGCGCGCCCCTATGCAGACCGTGGCCACAAGCCTTTTGCACGACCATTCTTATCTTTTGACTGATTAACTATGGCAAATCAAGTAAGTGCAACAGACGAACATCACCAGAGCGCAGATAAAGACGCGCCGTTGAAAGAAGATATCCGCCTGCTGGGCCGCCTGTTGGGCGATGTCTTGCGGGAGCAGGAAGGCGAGGAGGTCTTCGCCGTTGTCGAAACCATCCGCCAGACCGCCGTACGCTTCCGCCGCGAAGCCGACGCCGGCGCTGCCAAGGAACTGGACGGCATGCTGAAGATCCTGACGCGCGAACAAACCATCACGGTGGTGCGGGCCTTCTCTTATTTCTCCCACCTGGCCAATATTGCGGAAGACCAGCACCACATCCGCCGCCGCCGCGCCCACTTGCTGGCAGGTTCGGCACCGCAAAAAGGCAGCATCAGCTTTGCACTCGACAAGCTGAAAGAATCCGGCGTCGAACGCGACACCGTGACCAGCTTCTTTAAAGAAGCCTTGATCTCCCCCGTCCTGACCGCCCACCCGACCGAGGTGCAGCGCAAGTCCATCCTGGACGCGGAACACGATATCGCCCGCCTGCTGGCCCAGCGCGACCTGCCGCTCACGCCGAAGGAACGCAGCAACAACCTGCACATGCTGCGCGCCCGCATCGCCACGCTGTGGCAGACCCGCATGCTGCGCTACTCCAAGCTGACCGTGGCGGACGAAATCGACAACGCCCTGTCCTACTACCGCATCACCTTCCTGCGCGAGCTGCCGGCCCTGTACGACGATATCGAGTCCGAGATCGCCGAACATTTCGGCGCCGCGCCGGCCGCGATTGACGCGTCGTATGTGCAGATGGGCAGCTGGATCGGCGGTGACCGCGACGGCAACCCGAACGTGAACGCCGGCACCATGCAGCATGCGCTGGAGCGCCAGGCCACCACCATCCTCGACTTCTACCTCGACGAAACCCACGCGCTGGGCGCCGAGCTGTCGGTGTCGACCTTGATGATCGGTTGCTCGCCAGCGCTGCAAGCGCTGTCCGACACCTCCACCGATACCTCCGACCACCGCTCAGACGAGCCGTACCGCCGTGCCCTGATCGGCATTTACGCACGCCTTGCCAGCACCGCGCGCGCACTGGGCGCGACCAATATCCTGCGCAAGGAAGTTGGCCACGCCGAGCCTTACCCCTGCCCAGCCGACTTCTCGGCCGACCTGCAGGTACTGATCGAGTCGCTGGACGCCAACCACGGCGCGGTGCTGGCCCGCCCGCGCCTGACCACCCTCAAGCGCGCCGCCGACATCTTCGGCTTCCACCTGGCGTCGCTGGACATGCGCCAGTCGTCCGATATCCACGAGCGCGTGCTGGCCGAACTCTTTGCCAAGGCCGGCGCGCAGGCTGATTACGCCTTCCTCGACGAGGATGCCAAAGTCAAATTGCTGCTGGCCGAGTTAGCGCAACCACGCCTGCTGTATTCGCCCTATATCGAGTACTCGGACGAGACCACGTCGGAACTGAGCATCCTGCGCACGGCGCGCGATATCCGCCAGCGTTACGGCAAGCGCGCCATCCGCAACTACATCATCTCGCACACCGAGACCGTGTCCGACCTGCTGGAAGTCTTCGTATTGCAGCAGGAAACCGGCCTGCTGCGCGTGAGTGCGGACGGCGAACGCACTTCGGACCTGATGGTGATCCCGCTGTTCGAAACCATCCCCGACCTGCAGCGCGCCGCCGGCATCATGCAAGCGCTGATGGCGGTGCCGCTGGTGAAGTCCTTGATCGAAAAGCAGGGCCAGATCCAGGAAGTCATGCTGGGCTACTCCGACTCCAACAAGGACGGCGGTTTCCTGACCTCCAACTGGGAGCTGTACAAGGCGGAGCTGGGCCTGGTGGATGTCTTCGCCAAGGCTGGCGTCAAACTGCGCCTGTTCCATGGCCGCGGCGGCACCGTCGGTCGCGGCGGCGGCCCAAGCCACGAGGCCATCCTGGCGCAGCCGAAAGGCACCGTCAACGGCCAACTGCGCCTGACCGAACAGGGCGAAATCATCGCCTCCAAGTTCTCCAACGCCGAAATCGGCCGCCGCAACCTGGAGCTGCTGGTCTCCGCCACTTTGGAAGCGAGCCTGATGCCGCCGCCGGCCGACGCCTGCCACGGCCCGCGCCTGGCCGGATTCGAAGCCGTGATGGGCGAGATTTCCGAACTGGCCTACAAGGCTTACCGCAACCTGGTATACGAGACTCCGGGCTTCACCGACTACTTCTTCTCGGCCACGCCGATTGCGGAAATCGCGGAACTGAACCTGGGCTCGCGCCCGGCCTCGCGTAAATCCACACGCCGCATCGAAGACCTGCGCGCCATCCCTTGGGGCTTTAGCTGGGGCCAGTGCCGCCTGCTGCTGCCGGGCTGGTACGGTTTCGGCTCCGCCATCGGCGCCTGGATCGCCGCCGGCCCGCGCGAGGAACGTGTGGCCCAGCTACGCGACATGTTCCAGCACTGGCCGTTCTTCGCCACCCTGCTGTCGAATATGGACATGGTGCTGGCCAAGACCGACCTGGCGATCGCCTCGCGCTACGCCGAGCTGGTAACGGACAAGGAACTGCGTGAACGCATCTTCAAGCGCATCACCGAGGAGTACCACCACACCCTCGAATGCCTGGAATCGATCACTGGCCGGCAAGACCGACTGGCAGGCAACCCGCTGCTGGCGCGTTCGATCACCAACCGCTTCCCTTACCTCGACCCGCTCAACCACTTGCAGGTGGAGCTGATCAAGCGCCGCCGCGCACTGGGGAATGAACAGGAGAAGGCGGACCCGCGTGTCAATCGCGGCATCCACCTCTCCATCAACGGCGTCGCCGCCGGCTTGCGCAACACCGGCTGACGCTTTGCTTGGCAGGCCCGGCGCAATGCCGGGCCTCGTACTATTAACAGGAGTTTGTATGTTTCGTTCGATGCTGCTTGCTGCCCTGCTGTTCCCCACCATCGCCCTCGCTGACGAGCAGGCGCGCAAGCTGGATGCCTTCTACGGCATCAATGTAAAAGGCCCGATCAACGTCTATGTCGATGTCGGCAAGGCGCAAGCCGTCACGATCAGCGGCCGCAAGGAATACCTGGACAAAGTCAGCACCGTGGTCGAAGGCGGCGTGCTGCGCGTCGTGTATGAGAACACCAAGAAGACTTCGGTCACCATCAAGGAGAGCGACAAGCTCACCGTCACCGTCCCCGCGCTGACCAGTTTCCGCGTGCTGGGCGCCGGTGAATCGCGCGTCACCAACATCCACGGTGAGCGCATCGACATCAGCTTCGAAGGCGCCGGCGCGCTGCATGCCAGTGGCAAAGTCAAGCTGCTGCGCATGAAGGGCCAGGGCGTGGGCCAGGTCGATGCCAAAGACCTGAAGGCCGAACGCGCCGACGTGAATTTTGCCGGCATGGGCGATATCAGCGTCTACGCCAGCGACACCCTCAACCTGATCGTCGAGGGCATGGGCAATTTCACCTACTACGGCAACCCCAAGCACCTCAACAAATCGGTGACGGGCCTGGGCAGCATCACTGCGGGCAAATAAGCCGCGCGTGCGGCAGCTCGCGGCTTGCCACATATCCCATAGAGCGGTACAGCGCCTGGGCACGGGCGTTGGCCGCTCCTACATGCAGCATCGGGCGTACGCCCTGCTGCTGCATGCCGAACATGATGAACTCCACCAACCGCCGCGCATAGCCGCGCCCCGTGAAATCGGGATGGGTGCAGACCGCACTCACCTCGCGCAGATGGCCCAGGTCCATCCGTTCCCCGCTCAGCGCCAGCAGCCGACCGCTTGCATCGTGGATGCCGGCATACTGGCCCATTTCGCCGGTGCGCTGACGGAAGTAACCGGGGAAGGCGATATCGGTCAACTCCACCATCGCCGGGTCGTCAGCGGCCAGCACGCGGATTCCGTCAGCGTCGGGCGCCGCAACCGGGCCGCCCTCGTACACCATCTGCAGCACGCCGGACAAGGCTTGCAGCGACCAGCCGGGCGGCAGCACGGGCATCGCGCCCAGGAAGTAGTAGCTGCCGTCGGCAATGCCCGCCAGGTCGGCGGCCGACAGAGGCACGCCCTCCTCCGCCACCGCGCAAAAGGGCGCCACATCGGCCGGGTAGCGCCGGGCGGCGCCAGACGGAATGTTAAAATGCTGCTGCGCTGAGTTCAGTGCGGCCCAGATCGGGTTTTCCAGATCCTGCATGTGATATCCCAAATGAGTAATTTCCCAGCCTGTCCAAAATGCCAGTCCGAGTATACCTATGAAGACGGCAACAACTACGTTTGCCCTGAATGCGCCCACGAGTGGCCGCAACAAGCCGCTGAAGCGGCCGGCGATGCGGCGCGCGTCTACCGCGACGCGGTCGGCGCCATCCTGCAGGACGGCGACACCGTCACCGTGATCAAGGACCTGAAACCAAAGGGCTCCGGCGGCGTAATCAAACAAGGCACCAAGGTAAAGAACATCCGCCTGGTCGACAGCGATCACGATATCGACTGCAAGATCGACGGCTTCGGCGCCATGAGCCTGAAATCCGAGTTCGTGCGCAAAGTTTAACTTGTATATTTTTTAGCAATATTCAAGTATAGTGGCCCGGTCAAAATGCCTGACCGGAGTCCACTGCCATGCACCGCGCCGCACTGATCTTCTCCCTCCTCATCGCGTTCCCCCTGGCAGCGCATAGCGCCGGCCCGATGGGCGAGCGCAAAACCGAATCCAGCACCACCACCGGCATCAACGCCTCTGGCGAATGGGTTGGCGAGATCAAGGACGAAGACGGGCGCCGCCGCGCCGTGCTCATGTCGCAGGGCCGCCGCTTCGAGATCGGCACCCTGGGCGGCAGCGACAGCACGGCCAACGCCATCAACAACCAGGGCGTCGTCACCGGCGGCGCACTCACCGCCGGCAACGCCTGGCACGCCTTCCGATACGACCAGGCGCAAGGCATGCGCGACCTGGGCACCCTGGGCGGCGGCAGCAGCGTCGGCATCGCCATCAACGAAGCAGGCCATATCGCCGGCTATGCCGACACCGATAACGGCAACTATCACGCCTTCATCGAGAATGGTGTCGGCATGCTCGACCTGGGCACCTTGGGCGGCAAGAACAGCTACGCCACCGCCATCAACGCCAGCGGCCACGTGGTGGGCGCCGCCCAACTGCCGAACGGCTACCGCCGCGCCTTCCTCTACAAGCCGGTCAGCGGCATGATGGAGTTGCCCACGCTGGGCGGCCGCGTCAGCGTCGCCACCGCCATCAACGACGCCGGCATCGTGGTCGGCAGCGCCGAAATGCCCGACCGCAGCTGGCACGCCTTCATGTACGACGGCAAACGCGTGATCGACCTGGGCGCCATGATTTCGCAAGGCTCCAGCTTTGCCAACGGCATCAACGCCAACGGCGACATTGTCGGCACGGTCAAGATCAAGGACCACGACGCGCCGCACACCTTTGTTTACCGCAACGGCAAGATGCAGGTGCGCTTCGGCCCCGACAGCCTGTACCTGACGCGCGACATCACCGACGACGGCCAGGTGATCGGTTCCACCTACACCGGCCACGTGCTGAAGTCAGGCACTGTCAACGCCGACCGCACAGCGCGCCAAATGGGCTGGGACGACTGGCTGGCCTTCGCCTTCCTGGCCGGCGCGGCCCTCGTCGCCGTCTACAAAGTGCGCGACCGCATCCGCAAAGGCCTCGACTTCGGCGTACGACTGGTGTCGTTCGCATGATGCGCCGCAGCGCGCGCACGTTCTGGCTTAGCCTGGCGCTGGCCGGCCTGCTCACCGCCGGCGCCGCGCAAGCCGGTCCTTTCGGCGGCTCCATTTCCGAATCCGTCATCGCCAAGGACATGAACGGCAAAGGCGAATCCGTGTTCGAGTCCGTGACCGACATCGGCTACCGCAGCGCCTTCCTGCGTTCGGAAGGCCTGCGCTACGACATCGGCACCTTCGGCGGCAGGGAGAGCATCGCCGCCGCCATCAATGACGCGGGCTGGGTCACCGGCTCGGCGCAAACTGCCGGCAACCACTGGCGCGCCTACCGTTTCCACAAAAAGTCCGGCCTGCGCCAGCTCGACACCCTGGGCGGCGCCAGCAGCACCGGCACCGCCATCAATGAACACGGCCACGTCGTCGGCCATGCCGACACCTACGACGGCCACTATCACGCCTTCGTCGACACCGGCATCACCATGCTCGACCTGGGCACCTTTGGCGGCAAGAACAGCTACGCCCTCGGCGTCAATACCCACGGCGCCGTGGTGGGCGCCGCCGACCGCGCAAACGGCTTCCGCCAGGCCTTCGTCTACAAGCCCGGCATCGGCAAGGTGGAAATCCCCGACGTCGGCGCGCGCCACAGCATCGCCACCGGCATCAACGACCACGGCGTGGTGGTGGGCGCCATGCAGATGCCGAACCACACCTGGCACGCCTTCCGCTACGACGGCGCGCGCACCATCGACCTGGGCGCCATGGTTGGCAACGGCTCCAGCATGGCCACCGCGATCAACAACCGGGGCGACATCGTCGGCAACGTGCGCTACCCAAGCAGGGACACGCCGCTGGCCTTCATCTACAGCGACGGCAAGATGCAGGTGCGCGACAACTTCGGCAAACTGGATTTGGCGCGCCGCATCACCGACGACGGCCAGGTGATCGGCGCCAATATGGTCGCCCACCAGATGCAGGCGGCACGCGTAGCGCGCGACAAGGCCCGCTCGCTCGACCCGTTGTCGCCGGCCGACCAGCTCACCTATGCCCTGTACGCCTTGATTGCCACCTTCGCCCTGTACAAGATCCGCCAGCGCATCCGTACCGGCATAAGGTTCGGCGTGAGCTTTCTTTCATTTGCCTGAGGCGTGTAACGTTATGTTTCCCGGCCGCCGCGAACGCCTGCGGCCGTGAAATACTGATGCCTCTTAGACCTACAAAAAAAGAGACTCAGATGAAGACAATCCGCATCATTCCGGTGCTGCTGCTGGCAGCCAGCTGCGCCTTCGCGCAAGACAAAGCGGCGGCCGACGCCAAGCCCGCCGCCGAACGCCCGGCCGACACCAAAGCCTATGACCGCCTGTTGAAGGCCGAATCAGCCGTCAGCAAGAACAGCAGCGTCACCATCAAGGGCAAGCAGGTGCCGTACAAAGTCACCGCCGGCACCCAGCCAGTGTGGGACAAGGACGGCAAAGTAATCGCCTCCCTCTTCTACACCTACTACCAGCGCAGCGATGTCGGCGACAAATCGCGCCGCCCGCTGGTGCTGTCGTTTAACGGCGGCCCCGGCTCGGCCTCGGTGTGGATGCACATTGCCTACACCGGCCCGAAAATCCTCAACATCGACGCCGAAGGCTACCCGGTCCAGCCCTACGGCGTGAAGGACAACCCGCACTCCATCCTGGACGTTGCCGACATCCTCTACATCGACCCGGTCAACACCGGCTTCTCGCGCGTGCTCGACCCGAAAGCCGACCGCGCCACCTTCTTCGGCGTGAACGCCGACATCAAATACCTGGCCGACTGGCTGCAAGCCTTCGTCTCGCGTGAGGGGCGCTGGACCTCGCCCAAATACCTGATCGGCGAAAGCTACGGCACCGCGCGCGTGTCCGGCCTGGCGCTGGAACTGCAGAACGCGCACTGGATGTACCTGAACGGCGTGGTGCTGGTCTCGCCCACCGGCCTTGGCCTGAAGCGCGAAGGCCCGGTCGGCCAGGCCCTGTCCCTGCCCTACTACACTGCCGCCGCCTGGTACCAGAAAGCCCTGCCGGCCGACCTGCAGCAAAAGGATTTGAAAGACGTGCTGCCGGAAGCGGAAGGCTTCGCCGTGAATGAATTGATCCCGGCGCTGGCCAACGGCGGCTTCCTCGACGCGCAAAAGCGCAACGCCGTCGCCGCCAAAGTGGCGCGCTACTCCGGCCTGTCCGAGAAAGTGGTCCTGCAGAATAATTTGAGCGTGCCGGTCGGCACCTACTGGAAGGAACTGCTGCGCGACAAAGGCTACACCATCGGCCGCCTCGACTCGCGCTACCTCGGCATCGACAAGAAGGACGCCGGCGACAAGGTGGACTACAACGCCGAGCTGACCTCCTGGCTGCACTCCTTCACCCCGGCCATCAACTACTACCTGCGCGACGTGCTGGGTTACAAGACCGACCTGACCTACAATATGTTCGGCAACGTCCACCCGTGGGACAACAAGGACGACAACACCGGCGAAAACCTGCGCCAGGCCATGGCCGCCAATCCCTACTTGAAATTGCTGGTACAAGCCGGCTACTTCGACGGCGCCACCACCTACTTCGACGCCAAGTACACCATGTGGCAGCTCGACCCGAGCGGCCGCATGAAGGACCGCATGCGCTTTGAAGGCTACCGCAGCGGCCATATGATGTACCTGCGCGCGGAAGACCTGGTGAAATCCAACGACGACCTGCGCGACTTCATCCAGAAATCGCTGCCGGCCGCCGGCGTGCCCGCGAAGTACTAAAAAAAAGGGAGGCAATCTGCCTCCCTTTAATCATTTCTCCGTCAGGAACGTCTTCAGCTTGTCCGAGCGCGAAGGCTGGCGCAGCTTGCTCATGGCCTTGGCTTCGATCTGGCGGATACGTTCGCGGGTCACGTCGAACTGCTTACCCACTTCTTCCAGCGTGTGGTCGTTCGACATTTCAACACCGTAGCGCATGCGCAGCACCTTGGCTTCGCGCGGGGTCAGGGAATCCAGCACTTCCTTGATCACATTGCGCATGGAGGCGTGCAGCGCGGCGTCCAGCGGTGCCAGCGTGGTGTTGTCTTCGATGAAGTCGCCCAACTGGGAATCGCCGTCCTCGCCCATCGGGGTTTCCATGGAAATCGGCTCCTTGGCGATCTTCATGATCTCGCGCACTTTGGATTCCGGCATTTCCATCTTCACCGCCAGGGTTGCCATATCCGGCTCGGAGCCGGTTTCCTGCATGATCTGGCGCGAGATGCGGTTCATCTTGTTGATGGTCTCTATCATGTGCACCGGCACGCGGATGGTACGCGCCATGTCCGCGATGGAGCGGGTAATGGCCTGGCGGATCCACCAGGTGGCGTAGGTCGAGAACTTGTAGCCGCGACGGTATTCGAACTTGTCGACCGCCTTCAGCAGACCGATATTGCCTTCCTGGATCAGGTCCAGGAACTGCAGGCCGCGGTTGATGTACTTCTTCGCGATCGAGATCACAAGGCGCAGGTTGGCCACGGTCATTTCGCGCTTCGCGGTACGCGCGCGCTTTTCGCCGGCAGCCATCTGCTTGTTGATCTTGCGCAGGTCGGCCAGCGGCAGCGCCACGCGCTCCTGCAGGTCGATCATCTTGTTCTGCAGCTCTTTGATGGCAGGCACGTTACGGCCCAGCACTGCGGAGTACGGGTAGCCCGCGCCAACTTCGCCATCCACCCAATCCAGATTGGTTTCATTGCCCGGGAAGACCTTGATGAAGTGCGCGCGCGGCATGCCGCAACGGTTCACGCACAGCTCCAGCACGGCGCGTTCGATCGAACGCACTTGCTCCATCTGGCCACGCAGGGTGTCGCACAGCTTTTCCACCACTTTGGCGGTGAAGCGGATGCCCAGCAGCTCGTTGGAGATGATGTCCTGCGCCTTCAGGTAAGTGGCGTTGCCGTAAGCGGCTTTGCGCATCTTGTCGAACTGGGTCGAGATCAGGGCGAACTTGGCCAGCGCGTCGTTACGCAGCTGCACCAGTTGCTCGGTCGAGTAGCCGGCCGCGCCGCCATTGACGTCGCCATCTTCCTCTTCCTCGTCTTCCAGCTCTTCCTCTTCCTCGTCATCGTCGGCAGCGGCAGGCGCCTTGACCGGGCCCGGGGTCGGTGCGGTTTCGTTCAGGTCGACGAAGCCGTCCACCACGTCGTCCACCTTCATTTCGTCCTTCTCGATCTTCTCCGCCAGGGTGAGGATCTCGGAAATGGTGGTCGGGCAGGCCGAAATCGCCTGGATCATGTCGCGCAGGCCGCCTTCGATACGCTTGGCGATCTCGATCTCGCCTTCGCGCGTCAGCAGCGCCACGGCGCCCATTTCACGCATATACATGCGGACCGGGTCGGTGGTGCGGCCGAAGTCGGAATCGACGGTCGACAGCGCGGTGGCGGCAGCGGCTTCCACTTCATCATCGCTGGCGGCGGTCGGCACGTTATCGGACAGCAGCAGCGCTTCCGCATCCGGCGCGCGCTCGTACACGGCAATGCCCATGTCGTTGAAGGTCGCGATAATGCCTTCGATCGCTTCCGGGTCGACGATGTTTTCCGGCAGGTGGTCGTTGATCTCGGCGTACGTCAGGTAGCCGCGGTCCTTGCCCAGGTTGATCAGGTTCTTGAACTGGGTGCGGCGCTTTTCCAGCTCGTCCGCATTGGCGCCGTCATTCATGCCGAAGGCGTCCAGGCCCTTGGCCTTGCGCTCGCGCGCCTTGGATGCAGCCTTCAGTTCGGCGCGTTCGACGGCGTTCAGTGCTGCCACTTCGTCGTTTTCCGGGGTGAATTCGCTTGGCTTGCGGCCACGGCGGCCCGGTACTTTCACTTGCGGCAGCAGGTAGCCGGAGGTGTCGATCGAGGCCAGCACGGCGGCGTCGCGCACTTCGGTCACGGCGGCAGGGCCGGAGGTCACAGTCACGGGCGCCACGTCGGCGGCCGCTTTCGGCTTGCGGCCACGCTTGGCCGGCGCCGGCGCAGGGGCTTCTTCAGCCACCACGGCCAGCGACACCGGCTTGGCTTCGGCGGTCTTGCGGGCGCGGGTTTTCACGACTGGTTCGGCCGGCGCGGCTTCCACCGAGGCTTCCGCCACCGGTACGGCGGCCAGGCGCGAACGGGTTTTCTTTACAACCGTGACTTTGCCTGCTTCCTCTTGAGCGTTGTCAATCACATAGGAAAGGCTGGTTTTCGGCACAGCCAGCGGTGCGCTGGTGGTGGAGGAACCAGTGGATTTCTTGGCGGACAACGTCAGGGTCTTAGGTTTGGTCATTCAATATCTCTCTGCGCGCTCCCGGCGGGGCGCTCTCGATGGCTCGGGTTCAGGGATGATCCGGAAAAGAAAAAGCCCGCTGTAACGGGCCCGCTTCCGATGATTCAGTGCGTGGAGAGGGCACATGCCCTGTAACTGGACTTCACAGGGCTGCTGGGCCCCGGCCGAAAACTCTTTGCAAAACTGAACACGCACCGTCCTGCATTTGGTGCGTCGGTCATTATACAAGCTTTTGCGCCGCGCCGCACGTGATATATCGATATCAAAACAACATCATAATAGGAAAGACAATGCCTCGAGCGGGCGCCTCGTGGTATGCTGGCGGCTCTTGCTTAAACAATGAAGTCGATGAACACTAGCCTCACCCCTCAGCCGCCGGCCGAAGAAACCACTGCCGGCGCGCCAGCCGCCCCGAGTTCCGCACGCACCCTGCTCAAGCAATTGCAGCAACAGTATGCCCCATTCCGCGACAGCCTGCCGCTGTCGATCGGTATCGACAAGCAGCTGATCGCCGTGCAGCCCGAAATCAACCGCAAGCTGATGCGCGCTGCGCTGGGCATCCATACCTCCTCGCAGCGCTACCTGCGCGCCATGGAAAAAGCCACCGTACGCTACAACCTGGACGGCAGCACCGGCGTCGAGGTGACCGACGAGCACCGCAAGCACGCCAAGGAAACCCTGGCTGAGCGCCACAAGAAGGAAATGGAGCGCCGCAAGGCTGAACGCGCCGCCGAGCGCGAAGCCGCAGCCACCGAAGAAGCCGACCGCCGCCGTGCGGAGAAGCTGCAAGCGCTGACCGCCAAATTCTCCAAGAAGTAATGCACGACGAGGGGCGCGGAGCCGACACCGAGTTGCCGCCGTACCAGGGCATCCGGCTGGCCAATGTGCGCCTTGTGAAAAGCGCCGCCGACGCGCAAGCCGCGCAGGCGGCCTTGCTGGCGGCCGATGCGATCGGCTTCGATACGGAATCCAAACCCACCTTCGTCAAGGGCGAAAACTCGAACGGGCCGCACCTGATCCAGTTCGCCGACGACCGCCAGGCCTGGTTGTTCCAGGTCGGCGATACGTTTGCCCACACGGCGGTGGTGAAGGCTATCCTGGAATCGGAAATGACGCTGAAGATCGGTTTCGGCCTGTCGGACGACGTCAAGCGCGTGCGCGCCAAACTCGGCATCGAACCATTGAAGGTGGTGGACCTGGGCGTGGTGCTGCGCGTGCCTGGCCAGAAGAACGATTTGGGCGCCAAGAGCGCGGTCGCCAAATACTTCGGCCAATCACTGGCCAAGTCCAAAAAGATCTCCACCACCAACTGGGCCGCGTCGCGCCTGAACGAAAAGCAGATCCTGTACGCGGCCGACGATGCGCAAGTGGCCCTGCGCGTGTACCGCCACTGGCTCGGCCTGGGCAACGCGCTGCCGCCGCTCAAGCCGCCGAAGAAGCCACGCACGCCGCGCGCGCCAACGCCCCAAGCGTAGCCACGGCGGCCGCCTGCCGCGCATCCCACGCGTGCCCATAGTTCAAACGGACGCAATTCCTGAAGGCCCGCTTGGCGCTGAACATCGGCCCCGGTGCAATGCTGATACCCTGCGCCAGCGCCTGCCGGTGCAGCGCCAGCGCATCCACCGACTCCGGCAGCACCAGCCACAGGAAATAGCCGCCCTGCGGCTGCGTCACCCGCGTGCCTGCCGGGAAGTGCGCCTCGATCGCCGCCAGCATTTGCTGCTGTTGCCCCGCCAGCGCGCCACGCAACTGGCGCAAGTGGCGCTCATAGCCACCCTGCCCCAGGTATTCCGCCAGCGCCAGTTGTGACGGCATGGCCGCCGCCAGGCTGGTAGTCAGCTTCAAGCGCTCCACCTGGCGCGCAAAGCGCCCGGCCGCCGCCCAACCCACACGAAAGCCCGGCGCCAGGCATTTGGAAAACGAACTGCAATGCATGACCAGGCCCTTGCTGTCGAAACGCTTGGCCAAGGCCGGCCGCTGCGCACCGAAATACAGCTCGCCATACACGTCATCCTCGATCAACGGCACATCATGCCCCGCCAGCAGTTCGACCAGCGCCTGCTTCTTCTCGGGCGGCATCAGGCTGCCCAGGGGATTCTGGAAGCTGGTCATCAGCCAGCAAGCGCGCGGCTGGTGCTGTTCGATGGCAGCGGCCAGCGCGCCCAGGTCGATCCCTTCGCGCGGATGCGTCGCCACCTCCACCGCTTTCAGGCCGATGCGCTCCAGCGCCTGCAAGGCCGCGTAGAAACTGGGCGACTCCACCAGCACTGTATCGCCCGGCCGCGCCACCGCCTGCAGGCACAGGTTGAGCGCCTCCAGCGCGCCGTTGGTGATGACGATATCGTCCGGCGCCACCTGCACCCCATCGAGCTGGTAGCGCAGCGCAATCTGGCGCCGCAACTCCGCGTTCCCCGGCGGCAGGTCGGCCACTGTGCTCCACGGGTCGATATGGCGCATGCTGTTGGCGACCGCGCGGCCCAATTTATCGAGCGGGAACAGCAAGGGGCTGGGGAAGGCCGAACCAAAAGGCACGATGCCCGGCGCGCGGCTGGCCTCCAGCACCTGGAACACCAGCTCGCTGACATCGACCAGGGTGGACGCCGCGTCCGGCCGCGACACCTCCGGCTCCGGCGTCGCCGCAAAGCGCCGCGCCGCCACGTAGTAGCCCGAGCGCGGGCGCGACTCGATCAGGCCGCGCGCCTCGAGCTGGTAATAAGCCTCGAACACGGTGGACGCGCTAACGCCGCGCCGCTCCTGCTGCTGGCGCACGGAGGGCAGCTTTTCGCCCGGCCGCAAGACCCCTTGCGCCATCAAGCCCGCCAGTTCATCGGCCAGCGCCTCATACAGCTTCAAACTGATACCCTCTTTCCCAGGCCAATCTGAGCCTGTCAATCCGCGCCCCGCAGGCGTATCCTTGATGCATCACAAGAAAAACGGATTCATCATGCGCATTTTCTCATGCATTGCCGTCGCCATGGCCGCCCTGGCCAGCGTGGCCGCCCTGCCCGCAGCAGCAGCAGCAGCAGCCGCGCCGGGCAAACTGCCGGACACCATGGAGCAGCGCGTCGCCGCCTGCATGGCCTGCCACAAGGCCAATGAACAGGGCGACGCCTTCTTCCCGCGCATCGCCGGCAAGCCCGCCACCTACCTGTACAACCAGCTACTGAACTTCAAGCAGGGCCGCCGCCACTACCCGATGATGACCTATATGGTCGAACAGCTGCCGGACGCCTACCTGCGCGAGATCGCCCAGTACTTCTCCGAACAGCACGCCCCCTACCCGCCACCGGCGCCGACCAGCGCCACGCCGCAAATGATTGAACGCGGCCGCGTGCTGGTGCACCAGGGCGACCCCGCCCGCAAAGTTCCCGCCTGCGTCGCCTGCCACGGCGCGGCCATGACCGGCCTCGCACCCGCCATTCCCGGCCTGATCGGCCTGCCGCGCGATTACATCAACGCCCAGTTCGGCGCCTGGCGCAACCAGAAACGCAAGGCGCACGCGCCCGACTGCATGGCCGCTGTCGCCAACCGCCTGAGCGACGCCGACGTCGCCGCCGTCTCCGGCTGGCTGGCCGCACAGCCGGCCGATCCCAGCGCCCGTCCCGCCACTGCCCTGCCCAAGCCGCTGCCGATGGAATGCGGCGGCCTCCCCACACAGAAGAACGACAAATGAAGCGCAATACGAAAATCGCCATCGCCGCGCCCCTGCTGCTGCTGGTCGCAGGGGTCGGCTTCATCTGGCCCAAACACGACACCGGCCCGGCGCCAAGCGCCGCCTCGCAAAACATGCCGATCGCGGAAAAGATCGCGCGCGGCGCCTACCTCGCCAAGGCCGCCGACTGCATGGCCTGCCACACCACGCGCGACGGCCAGGCCTACGCTGGCGGACGCGCCCTGCAAACCCCGTTCGGCAACGTCATCTCACCCAACATCACGCCCGACAAAGAAACCGGCATCGGCAACTGGAGCGCCAACGACTTCTGGAACGCCCTGCACAACGGCAAAGCCAAGGATGGCCGCCTGCTCTACCCCGCCTTCCCGTACACGAACTACACCGCGATGAC
The DNA here is from genome assembly GCA_046523935.1 of Massilia sp. SR12. Lineage (GTDB taxonomy): Bacteria > Pseudomonadota > Gammaproteobacteria > Burkholderiales > Burkholderiaceae_D > Rugamonas. The sequence goes on from CP159586.1 coordinate 2,023,265, forward strand.
GCGCGACGACTCGGACGCGATGTATGCCTATTTCCAGACCATCACCCCTGTGCAGCAAGCCAGCCGCCCGCATGAACTGCGCTTCCCCTACAACCAGCAAGCCATGCTGGCCGCCTGGCGCGCGCTCTACTTCAAGCCCGCGGTCTACGCCCCCGACACCCGCCAATCCGCCGAATGGAACCGGGGCGCCTACCTGGTGCAAGGCCCCGGCCACTGCATCGCCTGCCACAGCGAACGCAATGCGCTGGGTGCCAGCGACAAGAGCCTGTCCGGCGGCCTGATACCGGTGCTGGGCTGGTACGCGCCCTCGCTCACCTCCGACCGCGAAGCCGGCCTGGGTGACTGGGAAATCAAGGACATTACCGACCTGCTGAAAACCGGCGTTTCGCAACGCGCCACCGTGTTCGGCCCGATGGCCGAAGTGGTGCGCGAAAGCCTGCAGCACTTAAGCGACGAAGACGCCCGCGCCATGGCCGTGTATTTGAAATCGCTGCCGCACGACGCCGGCAAGCGCGCAGCGTACGAGCCATCCAAGGAACCGCAAGCGATCGCCTTCCTCGCCGCCGGAGAAAAGATCTACCGCAAGCAATGCATGGACTGTCACGGCGCGCAAGGCGAAGGCATGCCGCCCCACTACCCGCCCCTGGCCGGCAACCGCGCACTGACGATGGACGAAGCGGTCAACCCGATCCGCAGCGTGCTGAACGGCGGCTTCGCCCCCGGCACAGCCGGCAACCCGCGCCCCTACAGCATGCCGCCCTTCAGCCACGCCCTGAACGACGTTGAAGTAGCCCAAGTCGTCTCCTACCTACGCGCCTCCTGGGGCAACAACGCCCCCCCGGTCGCCAGCACCACCGTCAACCGCTACCGCAACGTCCCGTTGGAGTAAGGGAGAAAAACCGGTGCCAGGTCTGTCATTCGGACACGGGCCCAGCAGTAGGCGATGCCTACTGCTGGGCCCGTGTCCGAATGACAGACCTGGCACCGGTTTTTTTTAAGCGAAGCCCAGTCGGTCAGTGGTGGCGTGGCGGGCGTCTTCGAGGCTGACTTTCTTCTCGGCCAGCAGCTTGTGCAGGCATTCGTTCATGGTGTGGCAGCCGGGCGCGGCCTTGTGCTCCATCATCTTGCGCAGCTCGGCCACGCTGCCGTGTTCGATCACGGCGGCAACCTCGGGGTTGACGGTCAGGCTTTCGGTGGCGAGGTAATAGCGGTCGCCATCCAGCGCCGGCATCAGGGCCTGGCACAGCACGCCGCGCAGGGCGTGCGCCAGGGCCTGGCGTTGCGGTTCGGTGTTGCCCAACAGGCGGATCATCTTTTGCAGGCCCAGCTCGGTCGAGCGGGCGTGCAGCGAGGCCAGCACCAGCGGGCCGGATTCGGCCAGTGCCAGCGCTTCATGCGCGGTTTCCGCGTCGCGGATTTCGCCGATCACGATCACGTCCGGGCGTTCGCGCAAGGCATCCTTGGCGCCCAGGTCGAACGATTCGACGTCGCCGTCGTAACCCACTTCGCGCTGGGTGATCACGCATTTGCGTTGCGGGATCAGGGTTTCCACCGGGTCTTCAATAGTGATGATGTGGCCCGAGCGGTTCTTGTTGATCTCGTCCAGCATGGAAGCGATGGTGGTCGACTTGCCCTGGCAGGTGTCGCCGATGATCAGCAGCAGGCCGCTGGAGAGCTGGGCGAACTTTTCTTCCGCCGGGCGCAGGCCGAGCGTAGACAGCGCCAGCGGCTCCTTCGGGAAGCGGCGAATCACGCAGCCCAGCCGCTTCTTGCCCTGGAACGAGAAGCAGTTGGCACGGATGCGGGCGGTGTGCAGGTCTATGGCGCGGTCGAAGGCGCGGTCCTGGATGCGTTCGCGCCAATTCGGCTCGACCACTTCGAAGAACTCTTCCAGCTCTTCGCGCGTGATCGGCGAGTCGCTGACGGCCACCAAGCCCTTTGGCTGGCGCAGCAGCAAAGGGCTGTTCTGGTGGATCAGGATGTCGGAGAACACTAACTTCGAGTTCAACAGGTGCAGGATTTGCTCAACGAGGGTGCCGAATACCGGGTGGTCTTCGTTCTCGATATAGGAAAGGGTACGAATTTGCGAGTGTTCCATGTGCCTGTGCTCTCGGGAAAGGTTCGCACGATTCTATTGCATTTGCCTCATGGAATGTAAGTGGCTCAAGTACAACATTTATTTCGGGTACTCGAACCCGGTGCGAATGTCGTAGGCGAAACTGCGGCCACGTTCGCTCACCGTCAGGCGTTGTGGCGGCTCCTCGCCGGCCAGGGCGCGCGATTTCACATGCAGGCCCTCGCCTTCGCGCATCAGCTTGTCGCAACGCTCATACACGTTCGGGCAAGCGGTTTCCGCGATCAGGGCCTGGACGATGCCGATTTTCCAGGCCTCCACCGCAGCCGACTGGAACTGGCAGACCAGGTAGCCATCCTTGCCGCCATAGCTATGCACCAGCAGGCCGGACAGGCCGTCTTCGTCGCCCAGCACGAGCGGCACCAGCTCGTCCGGCCGCGCCGATTGCAGGGAATGGAGGCGGCGCGCGATGGCGGCGCGCACGCGGCGCTTCACCAGGGCGTGGTCCACCGGTTCGTCTTCGCGCAGGGTCCAGACCCGGGCGGCAATCTGCGACTTGGCGTTGTAGGCGGCGCGCGCCAGGAATTTGCGCGAGGACGTGACCACCGTGGCCGTGGCGCCGGGCTTGTTCTTTTCGGCCGGGCGCCCGTCGACGCGCTCGATGGCGGACAGGTAAATATAGGGGTCGCCGGCAAGGATGGATTTCTCCTTGCCCTGTTTGATAACGATAGTAAGCATGGGCGAAATGATACAGGAGTGGCGCCCTGTCCCCGCGAAATGCATTCTATTCCCGGATGCAAGCACCCTGTCGCATGGCGCGGGCGCCTTGGCGGCCGGTGGGATACGATCCAACCATCGAAAATTGCATACCCGAGGAGAGTACGATGAAAATGTCTGCTGCAGTGCGCAACGCGCTGGTCGCCGCTTCCGTCTTTGCGGCCGTTGCCGCCCCTGTCACCCTGGTGTCGGCATCGCCGCTGGGCTGGTTTGCCGGGGAACGGGTGCAGGGCAATGGCAATCTTTCCAAGCAGGTGCGCGAAGTCAGCAACTTCACTGGCCTGGGCCTGGGCTTGCCGGGCAGCGTGGAAGTCCGCATCGGGAGTACTGAAAGCGTGACCATCGAGTCGGATGACAATATCCTGCCCCTGATTGAAACCGTGGTCGAGGATGGCACCCTGAAAATCCGCCCTACCCGCCGCAACCTGAACCTGGATACCCGCAACCTGAAAGTGGTCGTCACCGCCAAGAAGATTGAGCGCATTTCGGTGGGCGGCTCGGGCTCGGTCGATGCCGAGGGGATTCGCGGAGGCAAGCTGTCGTTCGACGTGGGCGGCTCGGGCTCGATGAACTTGCGCGATATCGAAGGCGAGTCCGTCACTGTTGCGCTGGGCGGCAGCGGTAGCCTGAAAGCGAGCGGCTCGGCCGACAAGCTGAAGGTGTCGATCGGCGGCTCCGGCAAGGTCAGCACCGGTCAGTTGGCGACCAAGGATGTCGCCGTCAGCATCGGCGGCTCGGGCCAGGCGGTGGTGTGGGCTAAGCAGTCGCTATCCGTCAGCGTGGCCGGCTCGGGTGATGTAGGGTATTACGGCGAGCCGCAAGTGACCAAGAGCGTGATGGGCTCCGGCACGGTCAAACGCCTGGCGGGCAACCCCAACTAATCTCTTCAGGCCCGTGACGCGCAATCGTTACGGGCCGCGCTCCCCGAGCACCGCCCCGATTGGTTCGCCCGCCATGACACGCTGCACCCAGTTTTCCAACTCTGGCAGGCCGGCGTTGGCAATTTTGGTGGCGACATCGCTTGCTGCCGCCTGCGCCTCGCACGCTCTGCCAAGCACATCCCGCAAAGCCTCTTGCCGACCCTCTGAGGCACCTTCTCGCTTAGCCTCGGCTCTTGCCGCCAGAAATCGAATACACTCCGAATCGCGCAATGCGGAATTGATGATGTTGTTATAGTACTTCCACAATGCTTCCTCGTCCTCTGCACTGAGCTCTCGCGGTGCACGTTTGCCCTTCTGCTGCACTTTCATGATCTGCTCCTCTCCCGTTTCAAAAAACTGCAGACGATCCTCTGCGACCCGGTTCACATCGCGCTGCAAATCTTCGCTTGCCCGGGGCCAGGCAATGATCGCCTCCTGCGCCGCCATCACCGCCCCCAGGCTCTCGGCACGCACCAGGCGAATGACATCTCCAATCACCGACGCCCCGGCCCGCCCTTCGTCCACCAGGAAAAAGACTTGCTCCTCCTCAAGCGGTTTGAGCCAGGATGCTTGGCTCGGCCTGGCACGCCGCCATTTGCGGCAGCCCGAATAGACTACGACGCACAAGGTGGTGAAAAGTTCCTGGCTTTTGTGCCGGGCGTGCAAATCCTGCGATAGCAGGCCGGCATAGACTTGCACACGCTGCAGCATTTGCCGGTCGACGGTCGACTGGAACTCAATTAACAGATAAAACAGCTCGTCGCCGCAAAAGATACGCCACACCATATCGGCCGTGCGTTGGCGTGCCGCACTGCTAACAAAGTTGCAGTTCAGGCGTTCGAAGCCGCTGGCGGACGCAGCGGGGCAACCCGGCACCAGCGCAAGCAGCGCACGCACCAGCTCCGGATGGCTGAACAGGCATTTCAAGGCGGTGTCGTGTGGCGATGGCATGCCTCGATTGTAGGAAGCTGCCACAACGGGACTTTGGGCTAGCGCAAAAGAAGACGCCCCGGCATGCGGGGCGTAGTTGCGCTGAGGGGGCGATCAGTGCGGCTTGGGCGCGCTATAGGTTAGTGGCTTGACCGGCACTTGCAACTGTACCGTCTCCCGCTTCTTGTCCTTTTTCTCAAACACCAGCGTCATGGGCACGCTTTCGCCGGCCTTCATCTGGCGCTTCAAGTCCATCATCATAATGTGATAGCCGCCCGAAGCCAGCGCCACCGGCTTACCCGCCGGGAGGTCGATAAAGTCCACCGCCGACATCATCATGCGGTCACCCTGCATCGACATTTGGTGGATTTCGACGATGCCAGCCGCCGGCGTTTGCACTTCCACCAGGCGCGCATCCTGCACCGACTGTAGCTGCATGAAGGCGCCCGTCGCCTGGCCGGCCGGTACCGTGGCGCGGATCCATGGCTCACGCACGCTGATTTGTGCCGCTGCGGAAGCGGCAAACGCGAACAGCATTGCCGCCGCAAAGAACTGCTTGTTCATATCTCACCCCAATCGAATGCAGGCGGAAATTATAGCCTAGCGCTCTGCTTCCAGCGCAGCAGCAAGCTGGTTCGCCGCGCGGGCGCGCATGGCTGGCGAGGGGTGGAACAGGCTGCGGAAATTGGGCGAATGGCTATGCTGTTCAAGCTTGCGGAAGAAGCGCGCCAGCGCCGCCGGCTTCCAACCGGCGCGCACTGCCAGGCGCATGCCTTCGCGGTCGGCCTCTTCTTCCTGCGTGAAATTGATCTGCGCCAGCTTGCGCATCAGGCCGTAATCGTGATCGATGGCATGTTCAAGCTCGGCGTACGGGCGCTCGATCCGATGCGGCTCCAGGCGCAGTGCCTCCTCCGCTTCGCGCAGGTTATGCTGCAGAACCGCATGCGCCATCTCGTGCGCCAGCAGCATGGCCAGCTCCGCATCGTTCAGCACCAGCCGGTCGACGAACGCCGAACCCACCAGCAGCTTGCCGCCCGCCATGGCAAAGGCATTCTCCGCGTCATCGGATGTGGTGTGCAACTCCCAGGACCAGCTTGCGCTTTCCGGGTAATCGCGCTTGGCCTGTTCAATCAGAGTCCTGGCGATGGCGGCCACGCGCTCACCGAAACGCACGTTGTCGTCCAGGCGATGGCCGGCACGCAGCTGCGCCAATTGATCTTCATAGAGTTTGGCAGCGCCCGCCATGACCTGCGCCTGCGTCACCTGCGCCTGTGCCCCCTGCCCCAGCGCCGCCGCGCCCAGCGTAAGCAGCAAGGCAGCAATGGCGGCAAGGGCACCCGGAGCGCGCATATCAGGCCTTCCAGACCTCGCGCGGGATTTCGACGGTGGTTTCGCCGTCGGTCAGCCAGATCTGGCCGTCCTGGATCGTGCATTGCAGCTGCATGGAGCGCTGCGCCATTTTCTCCAGCGCTGCGCTGGCTTCGGCGTCGATATTGACCACGCTGACGTTCTTGGCGCGGTCGATCTTGCTCGCCAGTTGCTTCCACCACACGTGGGAGGCGGAGCTGTACGAGTACACCATCACCTTCTCCGAGCGGCCGGAGGCTTTCAGCAAGCGGCGCTCGTCCGGCTGGCCGATTTCAATCCATAACTGGATCGCGCCGGTCAGGTCCATTTGCCACAGGTCCGGTTCTTCGGTATCGGACAGGCCCTTGGCGTTCACCAGCGCCTCGTCGGCGTGGATGGCGAAAGCCAGTAAACGGATCATCAGGCGCTCGTCCGTCTCGGACGGGTGGCGCGCCAGGGTCAGGATATGCGTTGCGTAGTAGTTGCGGTCCATGTCCGCGATGGACAGTTCCGCTTTATAAATTGTCGATTTGAGTGCCATTACTTATTACTTGAAGATTACAGTGCGGTGGCCGTTCAGCAGAATGCGATGTTCGACGAACCATTTGACCGCGCGCGCCAGCACCACGCATTCCACGTCGCGACCGATAGCGGTCAGCGCGTCCGAATCCATGGCATGGTCCACGCGTTCCACGTCCTGCTCGATGATCGGGCCTTCATCCAGGTCGCCGGTGACGAAGTGGGCGGTGGCGCCGATCAGTTTCACGCCGCGTTTATGCGCCTGCGCATACGGTTTGGCGCCCTTAAAACTAGGCAGGAAGGAATGGTGGATATTGATCGCCTTCCCTTTCAGGCGTTCGCACAGGGAGGGCGACAGGATCTGCATATAGCGCGCCAGCACCACCAGGTCCACCTTATGGGTTTCCATCAATTCCACAACACGCGCTTCCTGCGCCAGCTTGGCCGCTTCCGGCGCGCCGGTTGCCAGTGGCAGGTGGTGGAAGGGGATATTATAGCTGGCCGCCAGCTGGTAGAAGTCCATGTGGTTGGAAACGATGGCCGGGATCTCCACCGGCAGCAGGCCACTCTTGTAGCGGAACAGCAGGTCATTCAGGCAATGCCCGATCTTGGACACCATCAGCATCACGCGCGGCTTGGCATGCGCGTCATGCAGCGCCCACTCCATGCCCAGGGCCTCGGCCACGCCGGCGAAGTCCTCACGCAGCATGGCATCGCTGACCGCCCCATCATCGCGCACGAAGTGCACGCGCATGAAAAAGCGTTGCGTTTCCGCGTCGCCAAACTGGGCGGAATCGATGATGTTGCAACCATGCTCAGCCAGGAATCCGGATACGCGATGGACGATGCCGCGCTGGTCGTGGCAGGAGAGCGTGAGGATGTATTCTGGATGAATCATGTTGTCGCCATGTCAGGGATGGGACAATATTGTCGCATGAACATTGCCACGTCCGGGAAAATACGGAATAGAATGACCGTACTATTTTACAAAAGGAGACAGTATGGAAAATACCCAGTTCCGCCTCGCCGCCCGCCCGGTGGGCATGACCAAGGATAGCGATTGGCAAATCACGCGCGAAGCCGTGCGCGAGCTGGCCGACGGTGAAGTGCTGGTCAAGACGCATTACCTCTCGCTCGACCCCGCCATGCGCGGCTGGATGAATGAGGGCAAGTCCTATATCCGCCCGGTCGCCATTGGTGAAGTGATGCGCGCCGGCGGCCTGGGCGAGGTGGTCGCGTCGAAGTCACCGCGCTTTGCCGTGGGCGACCAGGTGGCCGGCGGCCTGGGCGTGCAGCAATTCTGGATCGGCGCCGCCGATGACCGTAGCGCCGCCCTGAACAAGATCGACACCCGCCTGGCCCCCGCCACCACCTGGCTCAACACGCTGGGCATGCCCGGCATGACGGCCTACTTCGGCCTGCTGGAAGTGGGCCTGCCCAAAGCCGGCGAAACCGTGCTGGTGTCGGGTGCGGCCGGCGCCGTCGGCCAGACCGTCGGCCAGGTGGCCAAGCAACTGGGTTGCCGCGTGGTCGGCATTGCCGGCGGCAAGGATAAATGCGATTTCGTGGTGAACGAACTGGGCTTCGACGCCTGTATCGATTACAAGGGCAGCGACGTACGCGCGGGTCTGAAGGAACACTGCCCAAATGGCGTTGACGTATACTTTGACAACGTGGGTGGCGAGATCCTCGACATGGTTCTCACGCGCATCAACCTGAAGGCCCGCATCGTCGTTTGTGGCGCTATCTCGCAATACAACAACACGACGCCGGTCAAGGGGCCGGCCAACTACCTGGCCCTGCTGGTCAACCGCGCACGCATGGAAGGCATGGTCGTCTTCGATTACGCCGACCGCTACCACGTTGCCGTTGCCGCGCTCGGCAAATGGCTGCAGGAAGGTAAGATCAAGAGCCGGGAAGACGTGGTGCGCGGCATCGAGAATTTCCCGCAGGCGCTGAACATGCTGTTCGAAGGCAAGAACTTCGGCAAGCTGGTGCTGCAGGTAGCCTGATCCCCTCCCCTTGCGGCTCCCTTGCGCGGCCCAACCGACGCACCAAGGAGCCAGCATGAGCCAGCAAAAAACCAACGCCACGGCAAGCGATGCCGTGGCCCTCCTCACCGCCGACCACGACAAGGTCAAACATCTATTCCGCGAATTCGAGCGCTGCAATGCCGCCGACCAGGCCTTGCAACACGACCTGGCGCTGCAAATCTGCATGGAGCTGACCGTCCACGCCACCATCGAAGAAGAAATCTTCTACCCCGCCGTCCGCGCCGAAACCGGTCAGGAGCAACAAGTCGACGAGGCGCTCGAGGAACACGCCAGCATCAAGGAGTTGGTCGAATACATTTGCGGCATGGCCGCCGGCGACAGCGAACTGGCCGACACCGTGCAGAAGCTGCGCGAGAGTGTGGCGCACCACGTTTCCGAAGAAGAACAGGAGATCTTCCCCAGCCTGCGGCAAAGCGCTGCCGACCTGAAAGAGCTGTGCGCGCAGTTGCAGGACCGCAAGGAGGAACTGGAACACGACTTCGGCGCCGCACCGGTGCGCGGCAACATTACCCCCGAAGCGGAAGGCGAACGGTCGGCCACCGGCCAGGCCAGTTCATAAAAATCGAAAAATAGATTGAACTAAGCTGTCGGCTTTCCCTCAAAGCCCGTAAGCAGCCACTGCGCTGCTTATGCTCCGGGCACGCGCCCGGTCTATCAGGCACTTTGAGGGAGGTGGATAATGGCAACGCACGACGAACAGGCCAGGACCCGTGGCAGCAAGCGCGGCTTCGCGGCGATGGACAAGGAAACCCAGCGCATGATCGCCAGCAAAGGCGGCCAGGCGGCCCATCAAAAAGGTACGGCGCACGAGTTCACGTCGGAGGAGGCGCGGCGCGCCGGGCAGAAAGGTGGCGAGGCAGTCAGCCGCGACCGCGAACACATGGCGGAAATCGGGCGCAAAGGCGGCGAGAGCCGGCAAACCGCGCGCAATGGCAACCGCCAGGCCAGCGATCCGGAAGCCAAACCCGACTCACCGTGAGGGCGTTGAAGGTGCGTTGCGCTACTCCGGCACACCGATGATGACGCTGGAGGCCTTGAACAAGGCCGTCGCCGGCATGCCGACCTCCAGCGCCAGCGCCTGTTCGCTGTCGCGGGTCACGGTGGCGGCGATGGTGCCGCCACCGGGCAAGGCAATGGTCACTTCGGAATTGACCGCGCCCGGCTGCACGCGGCACACCGTGCCGCGCAACTGGTTGCGGGCGGACAGTTTGCTGCCCTCGCCCGTGGCCAGGATGATGGACGAGGCCTTGACCAGCGCGAACGCGTCGCCGCCTTCGCGCAGGCCCAGCGCCGCGGTACTTTCATGCGTGATGATGGCGACGATCTCCTGCCCGCCGACAATGTGCAGCAGGATTTCGTCATTCACCGCACCACGTTTGATGGCCGCCACGGTGCCGGAGAATTGGTTGCGTGCACTGGTTTTCATCTTCATCGTTTGCAACAGGAGGAAATCATCCGCCAGCCCTTGCGACTGGCGGCTCAAGTGCTGCATGAACAGATTGTGCTCATGTTCAATGCGGCGGAAATTGGCCACTAATTGGGCGCCGCGCTGCGTCAAACGGGTGCCGCCGCCGCCCTTGCCGCCGGCCGCACGATCCAGCAAGGGCTCGCCGGCCAGGTTGTTCATGGAATCGATCGCATCCCACGCCGCCTTATAGCTCATGCCGATGGCTTTGGCGCCCTGCGTGATCGAGCCGTGTTCGGCAATGCTGGCCAGCAAGGCTACGCGCTGGTGGCCGCCAAAGCTCTGGCCATCGAGCGTAATCCAGACCTCGCCCTGCAACGCCACTTCCTTGCTCATTGCCTGCCCTCCCCGGCCACGCGGCCGTCCGCCATCGTCAATACATGGCCGCCGAAGGTGGCGGCATCCTCCGGGTCGTGCGTAATCAGCAGCATCGGAATATCGAGCCGGCGCTGCAGCGCATCGAGTTCGCTGCGCATGCGCACGCGCAGCGCCGGATCGAGCGCCGCGAACGGTTCGTCCAGCAGCAGCGCCGCCGGTTCGCACACAAGCGCGCGCGCCAGCGCCACCCTCTGCCGCTGCCCGCCAGACAGCTCGCCCGGGCGCTGGTGCGCCACGTCGGCCAGGCCGAACGCCTCCAGCCAGTAGCGCACCGCTTCCTGCTCGCCGCGCGGCGCCGGATTGAACCAACCGCGCTGCAAGCCGAAGCCGATATTCTGGCGCACGTTCAGGTGCGGGAACAGGGCGTAATCCTGGAACAGGTAGCCCACGCGCCGCCGCTGCGCCGGCACATCAATGCACGCGCTACTGTCGTACAGACGCCGGCCATCGAGTTCGATCACGCCACTATCCGGGCGTGACAGCCCGGCCACAGCCTTCAGCATCTGGCTCTTGCCCGCGCCGGACGCGCCGTAGATCACCACGCGCTTGCTGGCCGATTCGAATTGAACATCGAGCTGGAAGGTACGCTGGCCAGCGCGCAAGGTTTTGCGGATATCGACACGGATCGTCATGCCGCCCCCTGCGCCCGGTTCGGCGCCAGCCGGTTGGCCGCTACCAGCACGATGATGCAGGTGACGGAGGTGACCAGCACCAGCAGGTTGGCCGTGTCATCCTGGCCGGCCTGCACCGCCTCATAGACGGCAATCGACAGCGTCTGCGTTTTGCCGGGAATGCTGCCTGCCACCATCAACGTGGCGCCGAACTCGCCCATCGAACGGGCGAAGGCCAGCAAGGTGCCGGCCAACACACCGCGCCAGGCCAGCGGCAAGCTAACGCGCAGGAAGACGCTGAACGACGACACGCCCAACACCCGCGCCGCCTGCTCCAACTGCACATCGACCGCCTCGAACGCCGAGCGCGCGCCTTTCAGCACCAGGGGGAAAGCCACCACCGCCGCAGCGATGACGGCGCCCTGCCAGGTGAAAATCAGGTTGATGCCGAAGTGATGCTGCAGCCAGTGGCCCAGCGGGCCGTTGCGCCCGATCAGCACCAGCAGGTAGTAACCGAGCACGGTCGGCGGCATCACCATCGGCAAGGTCAATACCGCGTCCAGCAGCTCGCGGCCGGGAAAGCGCTTGCGCGCCAGCAGGTAACCGAAGCCCAGGCCCAGTACCAGGTCGATCGCCGTCGCCCACAGGGCCACCTTGAGCGACAAACCAAGCGCGATCAGCGCAGCATCCATCCCTGGCAGCCTTTCCTACGGTTTGCCGAAGCCGTGGCGCGCCAGGATGGCCTGGCCGCCGGCCGAAAAGATAAAGTCCGCGAACCCGCGCGCGCCAGCCGCATTCGGCGCATCTTTCAGCACCGCCAGCGGGTAGCTGATGGGCGTCGTGGTCGGCACCACCATCACCGTACGCACCTTATCGGCCTGCGAGGCGACATCGGTCTGGTACACCAGGCCCGCCTCCACCTCGCCGCGTGCGACGTAATCCAGCGCCTGGCGTACATTGGTGGCGAACACGAATTTCGGCTCCAGCGCCTGCCACTGGCCGGCCTTTTCCAGCGCCGACCGGGCATAACGGCCAACCGGCACACTGGCCGGATTGCCTGTGGTCAGGCGCTGCACGCCCGCCTGGCCCAGGTCGGCCAGGGTGCGCCACTGCAGCTTGCTGGCCGCCGGCACCGCCACCACCAGGCGATTGCTGGCGAAATCGCGGCGCGTGCCCGGCGCCACGTGGGGCTGGGCCTTGTCCATGGCTTCCTGGTCGGCGGACGCGAACACATCGACCGGCGCGCCCTTGCTGATTTGCGCCACCAGCGCATCGGAAGCGCCAAAGTTCAGCAAAACCTTATCGCCCGGATGCGCCGCCTCATAGGCCGCCGCCGCCTCGCGGAAAGCATTGTTCAGGCTAGCCGCCGCCGACACCGTGATATCAGCCGCCCCCGCTTGCCCGGCCGCGAGCAATGACAGCAATACTGCAGTGATACGTTTCATCAGCATTCCTTTCCATTAGCGCAATATATTTGATTATATAGCGCTTGCTTGACGGCTGGTATACCGCCTTGGGCAATCCTTATATTGGGATAAGTCGATACCTCAGGCCAGCCGGGTGACTTCGGGATGACCAGGGCGCGCGTCTTCGTGGAACAGGTCGCCGAGGTAGAGCGCCAGGTCATCTTCAGCAACATCGTGCGGGATGACGAAATCGGCAGCGCGGCGCTTACCGTCCGAGCCCGGATAGAACGCAGCCCACTGGCTGTCGCGCCGTTCGACATGAACGCGCGTGCCGAACACATTGAATTTGAACGCCACTTACAGCTCCTCGATGCGCAGGTCGCCCGACACCAGCGGGCGCACCAGAATATTGTACACATCAATATCGAAGCGCCGCTGCGCTACGCCGCTCGCCCTCGCTCCCTCCGTCGCGCCCAGATAGCACCAGCCATCCACAATCGCGCGCTGGCGCAGGCCGGCGGATTCCTCAACGATGGCCACCGCCCCCGTAAACGGCCAGGGCGTCACCCGCAAAGGCTCCAGCGCCAGCCGCACCCGCGCCGCGTGGTCGGCAGCCGATTCCTCGCCAGTGCAGGCGCCCTGGCAGCGCGCCACCTGGCGCGCAAAACATGGCCGTCCCGGCATCCCCTTCTCCAGACCCGTCGCCACCGTGCACAAGCCGCGCGCCTGCACCACATCGCGCAGGGTTTCGATGGCGGCCTTGCGGCTGCCGAACAGGCCATACAGTTGCAACGCGCGCGCAAAATCCACCTCGCGCGCAAAGACGATGTCCGGCGCATGACCGGCCATGCTGATCGAGCACATTTCGCGCTGGCGCCGCAACTTGGAGTTGAAGACTGGCTGGTGCCGCTTGACCAGCTCCGCCTCGCGCAGCAAAGCGCAAATCTCGCCGCCCGTGCGTTCAAAGTCGATGTGGGCGGTGCGCGCCAGCATCTGCATCTCCTCCGCCGTGCGCATATGCGACAGTACCCGGGTGCGGATATTCACGCTCTTGCCGATGTAAAGCGGCGTGCCGGCTGCATCGCGGAAAATGTAAACGCCCGGCAGCGAAGGCAAGGCATCGATGCATTCGCGGGGTATGTGGGCGGGATAGCTGAAGTTCAATGCGGGGTCGCTGACCACCAGCAGTCCCACCGAATTGACGTGGGTGCGCATGGGCTCATGATACCATTCGGCCCGCCATGAAATACCTCAGCGCCTACTCAGAACAGACACTCTCCCAAGTCCGCCAAGTGATTGAGCAGGGCCGCCTGGGCGAAGTGCTGTCGAAACGTTATCCAAAAGCCCACGATATCCGCACTGACCGTGCGCTGTACGACTACGTCCAGGAACTGCGCGCCGAACACCTGCGCAATGCGGCGCCTATCGACAAGGTGGCCTACGACAGCAAGATCCACGTGATCAACCACGCGCTCGGCCTGCACACCTCTATCTCACGTGTCCAGGGCGGCAAGCTGAAGGCCAAGCACGAGATCCGCGTGGCGACCATGTTCAAGGAAGTGCCGATGGAGTTCCTGCGCATGATCGCGGTGCACGAACTGGCCCACGTCAAGGAAAAGCAGCACGACAAGCCGTTCTACAAGCTGTGCACCTATATGGAACCGAACTACCACAAGTACGAGTTCGACCTGCGCCTATACCTCACCCACCTCGACACGCCCGGCGGCGAGAAGCTCTGGTAGGCGGCGCGTCAGCAACCGCGCGGCGAGGCGCACCTGCACGCCATACACGATCAGCGCAGCCAGTGCGCCCATGCCGGGGTGCAGGCCGTAGTTCAGCGCGATATAGAGCATCGCCGCCAACAGCGCCACAGCACTCAGCACGTAGGTGGCGGTGCGCATCGCGTCGCGCATGGCCATGTTGACGACGAAGTGGGCTTGCGGCAGCTGCAACTGGTTCAATGCGGGGAACCAACGACGCCACATCGGCATCAGCAGCGCCCGGTGCACCACGCGTTGCGGCCGCTGTTCGGTATTCGGCCCGCTCATTTCAGGCGCTGCACCAGGGCTGCCGGATCGGCCTCGACCCGCACCAGCGCGGCGTGCTGCGGCTTGATGAAGCCTTCGTCGCGGGCGTGGTCGATAAAGCCCACCAGCTTGTCGTAGAAGCCGTCCACGTTCAGCAGGCCGACTGGTTTCGCGTGGATGCCGAGTTGCGACCAGGTCAGCATCTCGAACAGTTCCTCCAGCGTCCCCATGCCGCCCGGCATGGCGATAAAGCCGTCGGACAGCTGCGCCATCATGGCTTTGCGTTCGTGCATATCCTTGACGATGAACTGGCGCGTCAAGCCGGTGTGGCCCACTTCGCGCTCGACCAGCGCGGTCGGGATCACGCCAGTCACCTCGCCGCCCAGGCGCAGCACTTCATCGGCGATTACGCCCATCAGGCCCACATTGCCGCCGCCGTACACCAGCGACAGGTTTTGCTCCACCAGCGCCGCCGCCAGGGCGCGCGCCTGTTCGGCATAGCGGGGCGAGGCGCCGGCATTGGCGCCGCAATACACGCAAATCGTTTTCATTTGAGTTTCTTCAGGTATTCTTCGGACAGTTTCTGGAACAGCAGGCTGGTTTCACCGCGCAGGTAGGGACCGACCTGGGACAGCACCTGGTAGCAACCGCGCGCCAGCGCATCGGCCATCGACTGCTGCTCCGAGTATTTGCGCGGGTTGCGCACGTATTCATAGGACAGCCAGTACGTCGCTACCACCACCATGTTCACCGACATGGCGTCGATCGCCATGTCATGCGCTTCCAGCGAGCCTTCGCTGCGCAGGTCCAGGCACAGGTTGCGCGCCACTTTGATCTTGTGGGCCAGCAGCTCTTTGAATTCCAGCTCCAGCTTGCGGTTGCGCGACAGCAGGTCGTTCAGGTCGCGGTAGAAGAAGCGGTAGCGCCAGATCAGTTCAAACATCAGGTGCAGGTAGAGCCACACGTCTTCGATGTTCGAGCGGCGGCCGCTCGGGACCTGCAGCATGCGCTCGGCCTCCGCCTTGAACTGGACGAAGATCGAGTTGACGATATCGTCCTTATTCCGGAAATGGTAATAGAGATTCCCCGGGGAGATATTCATCTCCTCGGCGATAACGGTGGTCGTGATATTGGGCTCGCCGAACTCGTTAAACAAGCGCAGCGAGAGTTCCAGGATGCGTTCGCGGGTTCGTCTTGGCGCTTTTTGTAGCATAAAAGGGGAAGCTCTATTGACTCCCCTGCAAGGATATCACTATTAGAAGTTTTCCAGAAGTTACCCTTTTTTTGTTGTGGTCTTTTTGACGGGCTTTTTGGCGGCGGCCTGCAATTCGGCCACCTGGCGGCTTAACTCCTCGACCCGCTCGATCAGGGCATTGATATCCTGCCGCATCGGCACGCCGATCGAATGCAGGGCCCTGGTCACGCGCTCTTCGAACACCTTTTCCAAGGTATCGACGGTTTCGCGCACATGTCCGGCGCGATCGCCCTCCACGGCGCGGGCGCGCTGTTGCAGGTCGCTGAAGGCGCCCAGGCCAGCCTTCCAGATCTCCTGCGCCGAGTCGCGTACTGCCTTGGTTAGCCGTTCTTCGCTCTCCTCAAACGATTTGCTCTTCTTACCCATGGCGGCGGCTCCGGTAATTGTTATAAAGGCATTCTACGGCGCGCACTCTAGAACCGTGCTTCTAATGCGTTTTACAATGGCCGCATGGGGCCGAAAATCCTGTGGGTGCTACTGCCGTTGGCGGTGTATGCCGCCCTGCTCGCGCTGCTCTGGCGCGGCAAGGCGCCCTCACGCCTGGCCTTGAATGTCCACAGCAGCTTGCTGTTGATGGCTTACCTGCTCACCACGGCGGGCCTTGGGCTGTTCTGGGTCGCCAATCAGCAATTGCCCGTATTCGATTGGCACTACCTGTTCGGCTATGCGACTTTGTTGCTGCTGTCGCTGCATCTGTTCTTCAACCTGCCGACCGCTGTGCGCTGGCTGCAACAACGGCGCACTGCCGCAGCGCCCGCGCCGTCAGCGCCCCCCACGCCTCCCGTCGGCCGGTTGCGCTGGTACAGCGCGGCGCGCCTGGGCGGGGCCGTGGCCACGTTGGCGCTGGCGTTTGCGCTTGGGGTGCATTGGGGCGGCCATGGCCCAGGCTCGGGCCCCGGCCCCGCACTGACTGTGGACGGGCCGGCGCCTGGCGTGCAGTCGGTGCTTCAATACCATGCCGCTTCGACCTCTTCACGCGGCGCGGTATTCGGTCATGCGCCGCCGGTCGATTGGGGTGACCAGCCGGCGCCGTTCAAATCTTACCCAGGTCTGCCGCAAGTGGACCTGCCGCGTGCAGCGCTGGCCGGCGATGGTGCGCGTTCGCTGGGTGCGATGCTGCGGGCACCCGCCACTCCGGCTGCCCTGCCCGGCGCGGCTGCGCTGGACTTGGCGGCGGTGGGCCGGTTGCTGCATTTGACAGCGGGCGTCACCGCGCGGCGCGGCGGATTGGCTCTGCGCGCTGCACCGTCGTCCGGTGCGCTATTCCCCGGCGAACTGTATTTGCAGGTGCGGCGGGTCGAGGGCTTGCAGCCAGGCTTGTACCATTTCGATGCCGACGCCCACCGCCTCGCGCGGCTTGGCGACTTGCCTGCAAGCGCGGGCGGCCCAGACTTGCTGCTCGTGGTGGGCGCGGTGTTCCAGCGCACCGGCTACAAATACCGCAACCGGGCTTACCGCTACGTCGCGGCGGACCTGGGGCATCTGCTCGAAAACGCGCGACTCGCGGCGCACTACGTGGGTGCGCGGGCGGAATTGCCGCTGCTATTTGATGAAACGGCGCTGGCGCAGGTATTCGGGCTGGACGGCGGGCAGGAAGGCGTTATCGCGCTCGTCGAAGTGCATGGCGCCGCCAGAGCTGCCCCGCCGCAAGCGGCGCGCGCACGCGGCACGCGGCAGTCGCCACCGGATCTTGGCATAACCGGCAGCGTGCACGCCGCCACGTCGCTCGCACCGCCGTCGGCACCGGCACCGGCAGCGGCAGCGGCGCCGATCGCCGCCAACGCCGGGCCGCCGTTGTCGACGACAGCCGGCGCCGGCACCCTGATCGCGCTTCCTCATGGCGAGCCGGCCGCGATGGACCTGGCGCGCGCTATCCTGCAGCGCCGCAGCCAGCGCCGTTTCACCGCGCAGCCGGTGCCGCTGCGGCACCTAGCATCAATGCTGAAAGAGATGGCGCAGCCGCCGCTACTCTCCGGCGCGTTGCATGCGGACCTGGTGATCAACCGCGTGCAAGGCATCCAACCCGGCATCTATCGCTATTTACCAGACCGGCACGCGCTGCAAACTGTCACGCAAGGCGACTTCGCCACACAAGCACGCCAGGCCGCACTGGACCAGGACGTGATCGGCGACGCCGCCGTCGTCCTGCTGCTATCCGCCGACAGCGCGCACGCCCTGCGCAACGGCGCACGCGGCTACCGCATGGCTTTCCTGGAAGCGGGCATGATGGGAGAACGCTGGCTGCTGGGCGCCGTGGCGCGCGGCCTGGGTGCCTGCCCGGTCGGCGCCTTCTACGACGACGAGGCCGCGCAACTGGTCAAAGCCGCGCCAGGCCGCTGGGTCTTGCACTTCGCCGCCCTCGGCCAGATCGCGCCGGACTAGCGGACCTGGGCGCGCGGCTAATGAAGCTGCGGCGCACGCAGTTGCGAATGCAGGCGGAAGCCCTCGCGGATATTCTCGCGCAGCACCGCCCCCTTCCATGGCTTGGTGTAGAAGCGGTCGATCGCACCATGGTTGATGGCCGCCATGATCGGCGTCAGGTCCGCATAGGCCGACAACATGATGCGGAAGGTATCCGGCGCCAGGTTCTTGACCCGCTCCATGAACTCGGTGCCCGTCATCATCGGCATGCACTGGTCGCACAGGATCACCTGCACCCGGTGCCGCGCCAGCACGTCGAAGCCCTCCGCCGCCGTCTGGGCCGTCAGGATGCGGTAGCCGTCCTGCGCCAGGAAATCACTCAGCACATCGAGCATGAAGGCATCATCATCGACAATCAGCAAGGTTTGCTGGTCCACGATGTTTTCGTCGGTCGGCGCCTGCAGGTAGCGTCCCTCGCGCAACATCTGCACGAAGTCCGCCTCCGGCAACGGACGGCTGAAGTAATAGCCCTGCATCTCATCGCAGTCATGCCGCCGCAGGTAGGAAAGCTGGGCATCCTTCTCCACCCCTTCCGCAATCACCTTCAGCTTCAGGCTGTGCGCCATGTTGATAATGGCCAGCACAATCGCCGCATCGTCCGGATTGCTGGTCACCTCGCGCACAAAGGCGATATCGATCTTCAGCTTATCGATCGGGAAGCGCTTCAGGTAAGCCAGCGAAGAATAGCCGGTGCCGAAATCGTCGATGGAAATCTTCACCCCCAGCGCCTTCAGGTTCTGCAGCACCGTGATGGTTTCCTCCGCATTCGACATCAGCGAGCTTTCGGTCAGCTCCAGCTCCAGCAGCTCGGGCGCGATATCGTTGTCCTTGATTGCGCGCATCACCTCCTCTTCCAGCCCGCCGACGAAGAACTGGATACCCGACACGTTGACCGACAAATGCACCGCCCCCACCTGGCTCTTGGCCCATTCCGCGATCTTGCGGCAGGACTCGTGCAGCACCCAGCTGCCGACCCGCACAATCAGCCCGGTCTCCTCCAGCAGCGGGATGAACAGCGCCGGCGACACCATGCCGTGGCCCGGCCGATTCCAGCGCAGCAGCACTTCCGCGCCGCTGATGCGGCCGGTGGCAATGTGCACCTTAGGCTGGTAGAACAGCACGAACTCGTTGTTGTCGATCGCGCGCCGCAGCGCGTTTTCCAAATCCAGCCGCGCCAGCGATTGCGCGTTCATCTCCGCAGTGAAGAAGCGGAAGGCGTCGCGCCCGGCTTCCTTGGCGCGGTACATCGCGGTATCGGCATACTGGATCAGGGTATCGGGATCATTGCCATCCTCCGGGAAGACGGAGATGCCGATACTGGCCGTCACCGTCACTTCGTGCCCTTTCAGGTCGAAGGGCTGGCGCATCGCCTCGCGGATCTTGTCCACCACCGCGATCGCATTCTGCGCCCCTTCCGGCAGCATCAGGATGGCGGCAAACTCGTCGCCGCCGAAGCGGCCGATGGTATCGCGCACGCGCAGGCATTCCACCAGGCGGCTGGAGAACTGGCGCAGCAGCTCGTCGCCGATGGTGTGGCCCAGCGTGTCGTTGATATTCTTGAAGCGGTCCATATCCAGGAACAGCACCGCCAGCGCCCAGCCATGCTCGCCCGCCTGCTTCAGCGACAGCGTCAGCGAATCGTAGAACTGGCTGCGGTTGGGCAGGCCGGTCAGGGTGTCGAAGTGCGCCAGTTTGAGCAAGCGCTTCTCGGCCTCCTTGCGCTCCGTGATATCGCGTGCTACCGCCACCAGGATCCAGTTCTGGCCCGAGCGCAGCGTGCGGCGCTGCACTTCCACCGACAAGGGCGCGCCGTCCTTGCATTCCAACAGCAGCTCCGCCATCGCCCCGCTCTGGTCGCCCGCCAGCAGCTTGTCGTACAGGTCGCGCAAGGGTTGCAACCCGGCCTGCGGCTCACGGTCCCGTCCCACTTTCAGGAAATCCTCGCGCGCAAAGCCCAGCATGCGGCACGCCGTCACGTTGACGTCGATGAAGCAACTGTTGGCGCGATCGATCAGGAAAATCGCATCCGCCGTCGCATCCATCGCCAGGCGGAAGCGGCGCAAATCCTCGTCCAGCCGGATGCGCGCATTCATGTCCAGTTGCAGTTGGGCGTGGTGGCGGCGGATTTCCTCGTACAGCAGCAGGTTCTCGTAAGCGACCGAAATCTGCGCCGCCACCGTCACCGCGACCCGTTCATCCACCTCATTGAATTCCTCGGAACCCAGCTTATCCACCAGGTACAGCCAGCCATGCACCCGCTCGCGCGAAGCGATCGGCACGCCCAGGAAGGAATGGATCGGCGGGTGGCCGGGCGGCAGGCCGATTTCGCGCGGGTCGCCGCCCAGGCGGCTCATGCGCACCGGCTGCCGCTGCTTGAGCAAGCTGTCCAGGATGCCGGCGCGCGGTTGGCGCGCCACCACATGCGCCTGTTCGCCCACGCCGCAGGACGCGAAGAAGCTGGCCTCCTGCGCCTCCTGTTCCAGCACACCGATGCAGGCAAAGCGCGACACGCAGATATTCTGCGCCACGCGCACGCCGATTTCCACCAGTGCCTGCGCGTCGCGCTCAGCCCCCAGCTCAATCCCCAGCTCGATCAAAGCCGTCAGGCGCAGGCTCACCGCCTGAAGGCTGGAGAGGGAGCGCGACAGGCGCTCCGTCATCTGGTTCAGGTGCTCCGGCTCGTGCTCGTCCGATTCGCCATTGTTGGCCAAGCGCGTGATCGACTGGCTGCTCGACTCCACCTCGTCGAGATACTCGGCCACCTTGTGCTCGATCTCAAACAGGCGCCCCTGGCCTGGCGGTTCCGGCGCAAAGGCCGGCAGCGCCTCGTCCTGGGCCGTCATGCCCAGCGCCTGGTGCACCGTCTTCAGGATCACATCCGGGTCGGACGGCTTGGGTAGCACCCAGCGCACGCCGCACGCCTCGGCCACCGCCATCGCCTCGCGCTCGCGGTAGGTGGCGGTATAAAAAATGATCGGCACCTGCGCCAGCTCCGGCTGGCTGCGGATGCGGTTGACGAATTCATAGCCATCCATATTCGGCATCAGGATGTCCGAGATCACCAGGTCCGGCCGCTCGTTCTCCATCACCTTCAAGCCTTCCACGCCGCTGGAAGCCTCCAGCAGCCGGTGGCCGCTGTAACCGAGAAGCGTCATCAGAAACTCTCGGTTAAGCACATGGTCGTCGACGATCAGGATCGTCGCGATGTCGTTCTCATTACGGGGCGACATCTCCCCCGGCAAAAAAGACTCGATTTGCGTCACGAAGGTGTCGGGCTCGATCGGTTTGCCGATATAGCCGTCAAAGCCGGCGGCCAGCAGCTTTTCGCGGTCGCCGACCATGGCCAGCGCGGTCACGGCCAGGGTCGGGATGTCTTTCAGGGCCGGGTCCTGCTTCAACTGCGCCACCACGCCGTAGCCATCGAGCTTGGGCAGGTGGACGTCGCAGATGATCAGGTCGGGTACCTCGCGCCGCGCTACCTCCACGCCCTCCTCGCCGTTGTGGGCGAGTAGCGGCTGGTAGCCAAACGCGCGGAGCAGGTACACCATCAGCTCCATATTGGTTGGGTTGTCTTCGATAATCAGGATGCGTGCTGACATTGGTACTCCTGTCACTGTGTCGCCTCTAGTATCCGCTATTCCACCGGCAGTGACAGCACAAATATGCTGCCATTGCCCGGCTTGTCGAAATAGCGTATCGATCCATTCAGTAATGCCGCCAGCTTCTGACTCAGATGGATGCCCAGTTGCTGCAAGCTGTCTTCCGTGACGCCGCCGCCGGTGTCGCTCACGCTCACCTGCACTACCGACTGGCCCTCCAGATAACTGCGCTCCAGCCCAATATTAATCTCGCCGCGCTCGGTAAACTTGATCGCATTATTCATAAGGTTCATCAGAATTTGCTGTAGCGCGCGCCGATCGGTGCGCAGCATCAGCGCCTCCTGCGGCGCGCGGAACTGCAGCAGCAGGCCTTTTTGCCGCGCCTGCGGGCGGAACACCAGCGCCAGCTCCTCCACGATCGAGCGGCAGTTCAGCGGCTCCAGGTGCAGTTCGACTTTTCCAGAACCCAGTTTGGTCAGGTCCAGCAAGTCGTTAATCAGCGACAGCAAGTGGCGCGCGCTCGATTGCACGGTGCGCAGCTGTTTCTCCTGTTCCTCGTTCAGGGGGCCCGGCAATTGCATCAGCAAGGTACCGGTGAACCCGATGATGGCATTCAACGGCGTGCGCAATTCGTGCGACATACTAGCCAGGAAGCGGTCCTTGGCCTGGCCGGCCTTGACCAGTTCAGTGATATCGCGCACGGCGTAAAGCTGCAGCGGCCCGAGCGCGCCCGGCATGCTGCTGCGGCGCGCCTCGACCGGGAATTCATCGCCGCCCTGGCGCAGGCCGCAGCTGGCGGCGCCCTCCGGCAGCAGGCTGGCGAGCGGCATGCCGCACAATTCGCTGGCGCTGTATCCGAACAAGTCGCAGGCAAGGTGGTTGGCCCGCACCACGCGCTGGTGGGCATTGGCCACCAGGATCGCGTCCGGCATGGATTCGAGCAGGCTGCCGAAACTGTCTTCAGCGTCCAGGGTGTCCACATGATCGGTCTTGCCGAAGTCAGTCGCCATCGTCCTGCTTTCTGAATGAAACTCACTGAATTTCACATCCCATGCAGCAGCGGCTCTTGCTTAGCCTCAAGACAGTCTAAGTGATCCCCATAATCTCCGCAAGAATGTGCTTGGTGATCGCGGGATGGCGGCCCAGCGCGACGTGGCCGATGCCGTGCAGCGCGATGTTGCGCGCGCCCGGCAGATGGCAGGAGTCCTGCGGCGCGATGATGTTGTCGTGCCAGGAGTAGATGGAAGTCATCAAGCCGCGCTGGCCACGGTCGGCGGCATCGAGCTGCGCCAGCCACTCCGCGTCGCGCCGCATCTGGCGCGCATTGTCGCCCGGCCCCATGTGCGCCAGGTCGGTGCCGTGGTGCGGCGTGCCGAGCGTGATGATGCGCGCCACGCGCGCCGCCCCAAAACGGCGCAGCCAGGCGCGCGCCACCAAGCCGCCCATGCTGTGCGCCACGATCACCAGGCGCCCGCTGCCGCTGGCCGCCAGCAGGCCTTGCGCCGCCTGCTCCAGCTGCAGCGCGTAGTCCTCGATATCGCCGAACACCGGCTCCAGGTCCACCGTGGCGTGGCTGAAACCCTGCGCCTCCAGCTGCGCCGCCAGGTGCACCCAGAAGCCGCCGTTGGCGCCATAACCGTGCACCATCAGCACCGGCAGGCCGCGCGGCGCACTGGCAAGGTACACGCGCGGGCGGTGGCGCAGCATATGCCACGAGGTCACCGCCATGGTCGACATATACTCGTGCAAGAACAGTTGCAAGCGCTGCAGCCAGGCGAGTCGCGCATGCTCCGGCACGGGCCGCGCGGCCATGCGGAAATTGTTGGCGGAAATCGCCATGCGTATCATCAGTACAACGGTTACCGCCAATAACAAGGCCACGTCGGCTGGAAGGAAGCGCGCCAGCAGCCACGCCAGCGCGCCGGCAACGGTCACTTGCAAAGCCATCACCAGAAATAGCATGCGCTTGACCATGGCCCGCCTTCTCAGCCCTTGCCGCCCAGGCGCTGCGCCAGGCCGCTCGCCAGTTTGGCCGTGATGCCGTAGATCGACAGTTGGGGATTGGCGCCGATCGAGGTCGGGAACAACGACCCGTCATGCACCGACAAGTTGCCGATGCCGCGATACAGGCCGTCCGGCGCCACCACGCCGGTCACCGCGTCGCCCGACATGGCGCAGCCGCCCATCACGTGCGCCGACACCACGCGCGTCAGCAGCTTTTGCATCGGCAGCGCGGCAATGGCTTGTTTGGCCGCGTTCCAGTTCTGGTACGGCTGGTCCACCAGCTCGTGTACCGGACGCACGCCATCGGCGCCGGCGGCGAACTGGATTTCGGCCATGGTCAGCAGCGCGCGCCGCGCCCCGTCCCAGAAATACGGCGTGAGCGGGTAGTCGAGCTTTGGGGAGCCGTCGCCATTCAACGTGACGCGGCCGCCCGCCGATTCGGGATGGAAGCCGTCGCGCAGCAGCGCCAGCAAGCCCTGGACGTGGGCGAAACGTCCCATCAACTGCGCGTGGGCCGGGCCGAAGGCCGACACCGTGGTCCCGGCCAGCACCGGGTGCAGCGGACCGACTTCCAGCTTATAGCCCATCGGACCGTCCACCGCCTGCGTGTGCAGGAAATGGTCGGAATATACCGTTTGCGGCGCACCGCTGAACGCTTCCACCGGCTGCTGGTAGGTGCCGATCGACAGCACCACCGGATGCAGGAAGGTGCGCTGGCCCAGCACCTGGTAAGGGTCGGGTGCGCCGGAGCGCAGCAGCAGCGCCGGCGAATTGATGGCGCCGCCCGCCACCACGAAATGGCGCGCCTTCAGCGTGATGCGGCGACCGCTCGCCTCCAGCCCGTCTGCCGTCAGCGCCGTGCATTCCAGCGCCGTGGCCTGGCCACCGGCCAGGGTGAAACGCTCGGCGCGCGCGCGCGTCAACAGCAGCGCACCCTTTTCCAGCGCAGCCGGGATGGTGGTGACCAGCATCGACTGCTTGGCGTTGGTCGGGCAGCCCATGCCGCAATAGCCCAGGTTCCAGCAGCCGTTGACGTTGCGGCGGATCAGGCCCGTGGCGATACCCAGCTTCTCGGCGCCGCGCCGCAGCAGGTCATTGTTCTCATTGGGCGGGGTCGGCCAGTCGCTGATGTGCAGGCGCTCTTCCATTTTCTGGAACCACGGCGCCAGCGCATCCACGCCATAGTCTTTCAAACCGAACTTGGCCTGCCACCAAGCCAGCGTATCGGGCGGCGTACGGAAGCTGGAGGTCCAGTTCACCGTGGTCGAACCGCCCACGGTGCGGCCCTGCAGGATGTTGATGGCCTTATCGGCCGTCTTGCGCGCGGCCGAATCCTGGTAGAGCGCCGGGTAGGCATCGGCCTCGCGCATCTTGAAGTCTTTGGAAGACTTCAGCGCGCCCTCCTCCACCATCAGCACTTTCAGGCCGGCGTTAGCCAGGATTTCCGCCGTAACGCCGCCGCCAGCGCCGGTGCCGACAATGACCACGTCGGCGTCGAAGCTGCGATCTTGCTGCAGGGTGGAAGCATCGATGACCTGCCAGCCGGCAGCGATGCCGGCCTGGATGGGATCTGGAATCGGGCTGCTCATACGCTCAGCTCCTTCATCGGACCGTTATAGCCGCTACCGGCCCAGGAGGACGGATCGGCATACCAACCACCCAGCACCAGGTCGTGCAAGCCATGGTAAGCCGTTTGCAGCATTTCGGTACGATGGGTGCGCCAGCTTTGCAGGAAAGCCGCCACTTCAGTTGGCGATGCCTCCGGCCAGGCCGGCACCCCGGCTAGCAAGCGCCGCGTGGGCGCCATGGTCAGCAAGGCGAACAGGTCGCTGATTTCCTTTTGCATGGAAAGTGGCAAGGCCGCGATGGCCCCCGCCACCCGCTCGATCCCCGCCTGCAGCGCCGGCGCCGCCGGCTGCAGGCCGGTAATGGCCGGTATCAACGCCGCCAGCATAGTCCGCCCCTGCGGGTCCAGCCCAAAGCGCAGCGGCGTCGCCGGCCGAAAATGCCGATAAGCCGCCCCACCCACCGCCAGCGCCAAGCCGCCCAGCAGCCCCGCCTTCAAAAAAGTCCTGCGTCGCATCTAGTCTCCCTTTTTGTCCGTTTTGGGGTCAGGAAGAAATGTGGACATTGTCCACATTTCTTCCTGACCCCAAAACGGACATTTCTTTGATTTAAGGGGGATTCTAAGGATGCGGGCGGCTTGCGGCTAGAGCGAAAGCTCTAATCCTTGCTGCGGCGCGACACCATCTGGCGGGCGATGCCGCGCAGGATGTTGACTTCTTCCGCCTCCAGCCCGGCGCGCGCGAACAGGCGCTTCAGGCGCGGCATCAGCTTGCGCGGGTTGTTGGCGTCGAGGAAGCCGATCTCGACCAGGGCTTGCTCCAGGTGTTCGTACATGCCTTCCACTGCCGCCGCGCTGGCGGCTTCGCCGTGGAAGCCGACCGGGCTGGCGGCGCGCTGGCCGTCCAGCGCCGCCATCCGGCATTCATAGGCCAGCACCTGCGCCGCTTGCGCCAGGTTGAGCGAGGAGTAGTCGGGGTTGGCGGGAATATTCACCAGCACATTGCACGGTTCCACGATCTCGTTCGGCAGGCCGAAACGCTCGTTGCCAAAGATCAGGGCCGCCTGCAGTTCACCGCCGCCCGCCAACTGGCCGGCAAATTCGCGCGGCGTCACCACCGGCGGCGAAAACTCGCGCAGACGGGCCGACACGGCCGCCGTGAAGTTGATCCCTTCCAGCGCTTCGGCCATCGAGGCAACCACGCGCGCCGACTGCAAAATATCCTGCGCGCCGGAAGCGAAGGCCACCGCCTCCTCGTGTTCGCAGGCGCCGTCAAAGCGCGGATTGACCAGCACCAGGTCGGAAAACCCCATGGTTTTCATGGCGCGCGCCACCGAACCGATATTGCCCGGGCGGCTGGTTTCGACCAGCACGATGCGCAGGCGTTGGAAGGCGGAGGATGCGGATTCGGTCTGCTTCATTTATAATCGCGGGATTCTGCGTTGGGCGTGCATTTTACTCCGCCGGCACAACGCGCCGCTCTTTTTCAATCTTGTCATCATTTCCGCTGCCGGATGCGCGAAGCGTTTCCGTGGGCGGCAATGGCTATTTTACGGAAGCTAGTATGCACCCAATGCTGAATACGGCCATCAAGGCCGCGCGCCGTGGCGCCGCAGTAATCAACCGCGCCTCCTTCGACCTGGACCGCGTCAACGTAACTGAAAAGCAACACAACGACTTCGTCACCGACGTTGACCAGGCTGCTGAACAGGCCATCATCGAAGTGCTGCTGAAGGCTTACCCGGAGCACGCCATCTTTGCCGAAGAATCCGGCATCACCGGCACCGTAAATGACGAGAGCGAATACGTGTGGATCATCGATCCACTGGACGGCACCACCAACTTCATGCACGGCTTCCCACAGTACGCCATCTCCATCGCCCTGCAGCAACGCGGCGTGGTGACCCAGGCCGTGGTGTACGACCCGGTGCACAACGACCTCTTTACTGCCAGCAAAGGCGCCGGCGCCTACCTGAATGAAAAACGCATCCGCGTGAACAAGCTGGACCGCATCAGCGGCGCCCTGCTGGCTTCCGGCTACAAGCCAGGCTCGCCAGCCGCCATCGCTGAATTCGCCAAGATGTTCACCATCATGGCCGAACGCTCGCACGGCATCCGCCGCGCCGGCTCCGCCGCGCTGGACCTGGCCTACGTCGCCTGCGGCCGCCTGGACGGCTACTACGAAAAGAACCTGAAACCGTGGGACCTCGCCGCCGGCGCCCTGCTGGTGACGGAAGCGGGCGGTATCGCCGCTGAATTCAACGGTGAAACCAACTATATGAATAGCGGCAACATTATCGCCGCCTCACCCAAAGTCTTCGGCCAAATGATTGGCCTGTTGGCAGAGTTTGCATAAAGTTAAGCCCAGATTCGCTACAAAAGAGGCCCTGCGGGGCCTTTTTTATTGTTGCTGTGCGTCAAGGCCTAAAACTTTACTGATATACTTTGCCTAGCGCCGACGTTTCCATGCGGCAATAGTTTTCTCACATTTTACAGAATAACCACATAATATGTCTTTCTCCGATCTCGGCTTGTCTGATGCCATCGTGCGGGCGGTAGCCGAAACCGGCTATACAGCCCCTACCCCGATCCAAAGCCAGGCCATCCCTGCCGTGTTGAACGGCGGTGACCTGCTGGCCGGCGCCCAGACCGGCACCGGCAAGACCGCCGGCTTCACGCTGCCGGTGCTCCATCGCCTGTCCACCGACGCGGTCGGCAGCAAGCTGGCCAACAACACCGCGCCGCGCGCCATCCGCGCCCTGGTCCTGACCCCGACCCGCGAACTGGCGGCCCAGGTGGAAGAAAGCGTCAAGACCTACGGCAAGCACACCAAGCTGAATTCGGCCGTGATTTTTGGCGGCGTCAGCATCAACCCGCAGATCAAGCTGCTCAAGCACGGCGTCGACATCCTGGTGGCGACCCCGGGCCGCCTGCTGGACCACATGGGCCAGGGCACCGTCAACCTCGACAAGGTTGAAATCCTGATCCTGGACGAAGCCGACCGCATGCTGGACATGGGCTTCATCCGCGACATCCGCAAAGTGCTGGCCGCGCTGCCGCCGAAGCGCCAGAACCTGCTGTTCTCGGCCACCTTCTCCGACGAGATCAAGGCCTTGGCCGACGGCCTGCTGGACAACCCGAAAACCATCGAAGTGGCACGCCGCAATTCGACGGTGGAAATCATTTCGCAGAAAATCCACCCGGTCGACCGCGACAAGAAGCACCCGATGCTGTCGCACCTGATCCGCACCAACAGCTGGACCCAGGTGCTGGTATTCACCCGCACCAAGCACGGCGCCAACAAGCTGGTGGAACAGCTCGGCAAGGACGGCGTGAAGGCCATGGCGATCCACGGCAACAAGAGCCAGACCGCGCGCACCCGCGCCCTGGCCGAGTTCAAGGACGGCACCCTGCAATGCCTGGTCGCGACCGACATCGCCGCGCGCGGCATCGACATCGACCAGCTGCCGCACGTGGTCAACTACGACCTGCCGAACGTGCCGGAAGACTATGTGCACCGTATCGGCCGCACAGGCCGCGCCGGCGCCAAGGGCGAAGCGGTGTCACTGGTCTGCGTGGATGAGCACACCATGCTGCGCGACATCGAGCGCCTGATCAAGCAAACCCTGCCGCGCGAAGTCATCCCCGGCTTCGAACCGGACCCGAATGCCAAGGCGCAGCCGATCCAGCTGCGTAGCGGCAATGGCCACCACCAGAACCGCCCACCGCGCCAAGGCGCCGGCGGCGGCAATGGCAATGGCGGCGGCAACCGCAGCCAGGGCAACCAAGGCAAACCACGCGTCGCCGCCAACGGTAACCGCGACGGCGCCCCACGCAGCGCCGCCCCCGCCGGCATCCGCCGCGACGCCCGCCCAGCCGGCGGCAGCGGCGGCGGCCAACGCCCCGCCAACGCCTCCCGCCAGCGCACCCGCTAACGCGAAATGTCCACTTTGGGGTCAGGAAGAAAGGTGGACATTTCCAGCGAAATGTCCACTTTTCTTCCTGACCCCAAAGTGGACATATAATCTGCGGCATGCCGAAATTCGCCGCCAACCTGTCCATGCTGTTTACCGAGGCGCCCTTCATGGAGCGCTTTGGGCTGGCGCATGCGGCTGGTTTCCAGGGCGTCGAATTCCTCTTTCCCTATGCTTTTGATGCGGATGACATCCGCCAGCGCCTGCAACGCTATCAGCTGCAGCTGGTGCTGCACAACCTGCCGCCGGGCGACTGGCAGGCGGGTGAGCGCGGCATGGCCTGCGATCCGCGCCGCTTTGAGGAGTTCCAGCACAGCGTGCAACTGGGCGTGGAATACGCGCGCGAACTGGGGACGCCGCGCGTGCATTGCATGGCCGGTATCCTGCCGGGCGGCCTGGCGCCGGAACGGGGCCGCGAGGCTTACATCCGCGCCTTGCAATACGCGGCCGACCAGTTCGCCCCGCTCGGGGTGCAAGTGCTGGTGGAGCCGATCAACCATTTCGACATTCCCGGCTACTTCCTGAACCATAGCCGCCAGGCGCTGGCGATCCTGGCCGAGGCGGCCCGCCCCAACCTGTTCCTGCAGTACGACATCTACCATATGCAGCGCATGGAGGGCGAACTGGCCAACACCATTCGCGCTTGCCTGCCGAATATCCGCCACTTCCAGCTGGCCGATACGCCGGGCCGGCATGAGCCGGGCACCGGTGAAATCCACTATCCCTTCCTGTTCCGCCTGCTCGACGAGCTGGGCTACGAGGGCTGGATCGGCTGCGAGTACGTGCCCAGCGCGCACACCGCTGCCAGCCTGGCCTGGCTGGCGCCCTACCTGCACGCCTGACCTTTGCGCTGGCGCAAACGCGCCCGCCGCGCCATGGCGCAAGATGGTTCCTGCCGCCCGAGGAGACCATCATGAAACGCTACCTGTGCTTACTGTTGTGCTTGCTACTGGCGGCCTGCGCCAGCAATCCGCGCCTGCAGGAAGTGCGCGGCCTGGCCGATGACGCGCCCAAACTGGCGGCGTTCAGCGACCTGAGCCAGCGCTTCCGCGATACCTACCAGCGCCAGCAACCCTACCTGGCCAGCGCCGCCGCCCAGCGCGAGGAAGCCATCGACCGCAAACGGCACGACGCCTACCCCGACTTCATCGCCCTGCAGACGGCCGCCACCACCTATCTGCGCGCGCTGGGCGCCCTGGCCGGCGGCGACACCTACCACTACGGCGACCAGGTCCGGCAACTGGCCGAGGGCATCAAGGCCTGGCCGGAAACGGGCCTGAGCGACCGCCACGTGAACGCCTATTCCGCCCTGGTACGCCTGCTGCTGCGCGCCAGCAGCGGACAGGCCCAGGACCAGGCGCTGCAAACCATGCTGCGCGCGGGCGCCGAGCCGCTGCAAGGCACGCTGGACGCCATGCACACCCTGCTGCGCTACTTCAACAAGAACCACGACAACGAGCAGCGCATCGTGCTCGGCATGCTGGAGGTGGAAATCCCCTATGCCGATGCGCCGCGCGACCGTTTGCTGGCGGCGCTGGCGCGTGCCCACCAGCAGGAAAAGATACGCGAGTACCGCCTGCTCGGCCTGCGCCACACCCTGGCCGCCCAGCACATCGCGTCGCTCCGGGAACGCCACGCAGCGCTGGTCCAGGGCCTCGATCCCCAGCC
The DNA here is from genome assembly GCA_046523935.1 of Massilia sp. SR12. Classification (GTDB taxonomy): domain Bacteria; phylum Pseudomonadota; class Gammaproteobacteria; order Burkholderiales; family Burkholderiaceae_D; genus Rugamonas. The sequence continues at coordinate 2,054,258 of CP159586.1, forward strand.
CGCCGCCACTGCGGCAGCGGCCGCCGGCAGCGCCCCGCCCGCCACCTTGCAAGGAGCCCAACCATGAGCCTGACCGCCACCCTGCCGCACGACCTGGAAGCGCTGGCCGACAGCCTGACCGCCAGTGCCGATGAGCTGCACCAGCGCATCATGCGCGGCATCCGCCAGCAGCAACGCCTGGCCGGCAACAACGGCCAGGACGGCGCCACGCCGCTCACGCACGGCGCCGCCCAGGCCCTGTTCGAGAACGAGGTGGCGCTGCGCCAGCAAGCCAACAGCCTGTACGCGGATGCCGCCAACCACAGCCTGGAGGGCATGGGCGTCACGCTGGAAGAACTGCTGCGCCTGTCGGCCGCAGCGCGCGCCGCCATCCGCCGCATCGAGCGCGTCAAGGAACTGGCCGCCCTCAGCGCCGACTTGCTGGCGCTGGCGGCGGCCATCGCAGCGGCGCGCCCGGAAAACCTGGTGGCGCCCCTGCAAAGCCTGAGACAGCAGTTGGCCGCACGGCTGCCACACGGGAGTGCGTAAACTCCGCAGCAGGCTTACAATGGTCTTCCGAACAATGGATTCGTGGAGACCGTCATGGGCCTGTCGCGCGAACAGCTTGCATCGTTGCAAGCCGCTCTGGAGCAACGCAAGCTGGCCTTGCTCCAACAGCTGGCCGGCCGCCTGGACGGCGAGCTGGCGCGCGCGCCCGCCGTGGAGGAAATCGAAACCTCGCCGGCCGACAGCGCCAGCAACCGCACCCTGAACCAGCTGGAGCTGGAGGCCGACGAGCACAAGCAGGCCCAGCTCAGCAGCGTGCGCCACGCCCTCGCCAAACTGGACGACGGCAGCTACGGCCTGTGCGACAACTGCGGCAATGAAATCCCCTTCTCGCGCCTGAACGCGCGCCCGGAAGCCCCGCTCTGCATCGCTTGCCAGACCCGGCTCGAGAAAGCGACCGCCGCCCTGCGCTAAGACCACAACCGGAGGCAGAGCATGGCTTACAAAACAATCCTGGTGCACGTCGACGACGCGCCGCATAGCGCGGCGCGCATCCTGCTGGCGGGCGAACTGGCGCTGCAGGAAGGCGCCCACGTGGTGGGCGTGGCCACCACCGGCATTTCACGCTTCCTGTACCAGAACGAAACGGTGGACGAGCACGATCCCCACCTGGCGCGCCACCTCGACATCCTGCGCGAGCGCGCCGGCCGCGCCCTGGCCGAATTCGCGCCGCGCCTGCAGGCGCTGGGCGTGCAGTCGCTGGAGCAGCGCATCCTGGACGACGAGGCGAGCGCCGGCCTGAGCCTGATGGCGCGCCATGCCGACCTGGTCATCGTCGGCCAGCTCGATGCGCGCCTGCGCGGTCCCGACGTGCCGGCCGAAGTGCTGGCCGCGAGCGGCAAGCCGGTACTGGTGGTGCCCTTGTCGGCGCGGCCCTCGGGCACCATCGCCGTCACGCGCGACGGCATCGCCAGCAGCGGCGGCCCGGCGCCGGCGCGCCACATCCTGGCCGCCTGGAACGCCAGCCGCGAGGCCGGCCGCGCCTTGCAGGACGCCCTGCCCCTGTTGCGCCGCGCCGACCGCGTGACCGTCGCCATCTTCGATGCCGAGACGCGCCCCGGCGTGTTCGGCGAGCCGCCCGGCGCCGACATCCTGGCCTGGCTGGAGCGGCATGGCGTGCCGGCCCACCTGGTGCTGGGCCAGGGCGAGCGCCAGGGCTTGCTGAAACGCGGGGCCGACATCGGCGGCCAGTTGCTGGCCCTGGCCGCCGAACGTGATTGCGATTTGCTGGTGATGGGGGCGTACGGCCACTCGCGCCTGCGCGAGACGCTGCTGGGGGGCGTTACCCGCAGCGTGCTCGATGCGATGACCTTGCCGCTATTGATGTCGCATTGAATTCAATCGTCCGACATCCAGGCCTGGCTGCGGATTTTGGCCACCTGGCGTTGCGCCAGCCATTGCCAGATTTGCAGCGCGTCCTCCTGCTTGCAGCTCATATGGCGCGGCGAGGCGAGCGCGATTTCGCAATCGCGATCCGACCACTCCTCATAGCGCACGGCGCCATCGGGCTCCACTTCCACCTGGTACATCAAGCCGTCGTCGTAGCCGAACTTCAAGGTTGCGCTGCCGGGCACGCCATCCGGCGCGTGGATCTTGCCGCCGTAGACATCGGCCAGTGCCGCCACCAGTTGGGCGTCGGTCGGCGCCGAAATATCGCGCCGGTCCGGGCGCGACAGTACTACCCATGCCTGTGTCATTGACGCTCTCCCCCTCAAAACAAAGCGATCGCTTCTTGTGGCAGATGATGTACTGGACGGCGCGCCGTGGTCATGATCCACGTCTAGTCGGATGCATGTTCGCTGCTTTTATTGTAGCAACTATCATAGCGGAAATTACTTTTCGCAATAGGGGCGTTTGCATTCCGCAACACCAGGCCTTACACGAATTGTGGCACTGACAAGGGATTGAAATCTTTCCAATCCCCGCCCTCGATCGTGCCCTCGGCGCGTTCCAGCTGCTGCGCGCCCTGCCCGCGCAACAGTGCGATGGCGCGCCCCGCTTCGGCCTGCGCCACGGCCACCGCCACCAGCATGCCGGCCTGGCGTGGCGGCGGGCCCGATTCCGCCTGCTCCTTGAGTTCGGAGAAGCTATACAGTGAACCGACGTGGGCCCCGACCAGTCCGCCCAGTACCGGTCCCACCGGCCCGGCCAGCGGAATGGTGGCCGCCCCCAGCGCTGCGCCAATGGCGGCGCCGGTCACCTCGCCCTTGGCCAGGCCTTCCGGCGTCGTGTGCGCGCCGGGCGAAGCGAGGCGGTCGCCGCCAGTCGGGATCACGGCGTGCTGCCCGGGCGGGTTGGCGTAAAAGGTGCTCACACGGTCGGCGGCAAAACCGGCCGCCTGCAGTGCGCTGCAGGCTTGCTGGCACTCGTCCTGGGTCTGGAAATGGGCGGCAATGATGGTGGCCATGACATTCTCCTTAAAAAGCCCCAGCCTGCCAAAGCTGCCCGCATACGACAGTTAAGTAGCGCACGCGCGCGGTTTTGATGATCACGCCGTATAATCGATTGGCCCCTATCCGATGCCACTTTGATATGAGTAGCTTCTACAACGAAAGGACGGTCGAGCATGCCGGCGTAGCCCTGTCGGAGCTGCTGGACGGGCATCCCGTGGCCACCTTTGTGATCGACAACGCCCATGTCATCACCCATTGGAACAAGGCCTGCGAGCATTTGCTAGGCTGGAGCACGCAGGAAATGGTCGGCACGCGCAACCACTGGCGCGCTTTTTACCCGCGCCCTCGGGCGCTGCTGGCCGACCTGATCGTGGATGCGGTCGATCCCGCCAGCGACCGCCATTTCCGCGACAAATACCGCCCCTCCAGCCTGATCGACGGCGCTTACGAGGAGGAGGATTTCTTCCCGAATATCGGCGCCGCCGGCCACTGGCTGCAACTGACGGCGGCCCCGCTGCGCGGTCGCGACGGCCGCCTGGCGGGCGCCATCCAGAGCCTGCGCGACGTGACCGAGCGGCGCGTGGCGGAAAACGCCCTGCGCCAGGCGCACGACAAGCTGGAGCACACGGTGCTTCAGCGCACGGCCCAGCTCACGCGCACCCAGCAGCAGTTGGTGCAGTCCGACAAGCTGGCGTCCATCGGCCAGCTGGCGGCCGGTGTGGCGCATGAAATCAACAACCCGATCGGCTACATCTTTTCCAACTTCGGCACCCTGCAAGGCTACCTGGACAGCCTGTTCACCATGCTCGACGCCTACCGCGCGGCGGAGCCGGCGCTGGCCGATCCCGCACTGGCCGGGCGCCTGCAAGCCTTGCGCCAGCAAGTCGAACTCGACTTCCTGCGCGAGGACATTCCCACCCTGATGCAGGAATCGAAGGAAGGCATCGTGCGCGTGCGCCACATTGTGCAAGGCCTGAAGGATTTCTCGCGCGTCGACAGCGCGCAGGAATGGGTCTGGGCCGACTTGCGCCAGGGCCTGGACTCCACCCTGAACATCGTCGCCAACGAAATCAAGTACAAGGCCGACGTGCTGCGCGAGTACGCCGAGATTCCCGACATTGAATGCCTGCCCTTGCAACTCAACCAGGTGGTCATGAACCTGCTGGTCAACGCGGCCCACGCCATCGGCCCCGCGCGCGGATGCATCACGCTGCGCACCGGCTGCGACGACGCGCACGTCTGGTTCAGCGTGGCCGACAACGGCTGCGGTATCGCACCGCAAGACCTGGCGCGCATTTTCGACCCCTTCTTCACCACCAAGGAAATCGGCAAGGGCACCGGCCTCGGCCTGTCGCTGTCGTACGGCATCGTGCAAAAGCACCATGGCCGCATCGAGGTCGAATCGCTGCCCGGCCAGGGCAGCACCTTCCGCGTCACCTTGCCACGATACCGCCCCGCCCATGAGGCAAAGGAAGCCAAGCCATGATGACCATCCTGTGCGTCGACGACGAACCGAACATCCTGTCCGCGCTGCGCCGCCTGTTGCGCGGCAAGGACTACCAGGTGCTGACGGCCGACAGCGGCACTGCGGGCCTGGAACTGCTGGCGCAGCAAGCGGTCGACCTGGTGATGTCCGACATGCGCATGCCGGTGATGGACGGCGCGCGCTTCCTGGCCCAGGTGCGCGAGCGCTGGCCCGGCACCGTGCGCCTGCTGCTGACCGGCTACTCGGACGTGCAGTCGATCCAGGACGCCATCAACTGCGGCGAAATCTACCGCTACATTACCAAGCCGTGGGACGACAGCGACCTGTTGCTGATCGTGCGCCACGCGCTGGAACGGCGCGCGCTGGAACAGGACAAGCTGCGCCTGGAGGCGCTGACGCGCCAGCAAAACGAGGAGCTGCGCCTGCTGAACGCCAGCCTGGAGCAGAAGGTCGAGGAACGCACGCGCCAGCTCAAGGCCAACTTCCTCACCACCATCAAGATCCTGTCCAGCATTGCCGAAATGCGCGGCAGCAGCCTGCCCGGCCACACGCGCCAGGTGGCCGAACTGGCGCGCCGCATCGCGCTCCAGCTCAAGCTGGAGGCGCACGAGGTGCAGGATGTCTTCATCGCCGCCCTGCTGCACGACCTGGGCCGCATCGGCTTTGCCGACGATGTGCTGCGCACGCCGGTCACCGCCCTGCAAGGCGCGGCCCTGGCCCAGTACCGCAAGCACCCGGTGCAGGCCGAGCACCTGTTGATGCCGCTGGCCGACCTGGCCGGCACGGCGGCCATCGTGCGCCACCAGCTGGAGCGTTTCGACGGCCAGGGCTTCCCCGACCGCCAACTCGGTTTTGCGATCCCGATCGGGGCCCGTATCCTGGCGCTGGCGGCCGACTATTACAACCTGCAGCAAGGCGCCCTGGTGCAGCGCCATTTGCGGCCGGAGGAAGCCAAGTCGCTGATCCTGGACGGCGCCGGCACGCGCTACGACCCGGCCGTGGTGCAAGCCTTCCGCCAGGTGGTGGACGGCGGCGCGCGCGGCGCGGCCGAGGCGCACGACCTGGAATTGCTGTCGGGCGAGCTGGTGCCGGGCATGGTGCTGTCGCGTGACATTGTCAGCCGCGAAGGCCTGATGCTGCTGGCAGCCGACCATGTGCTGGACGCGCGCATGATCCAGCAATTGCAGGACTTCGAGAAAAAAAGCGGCAGCCGCCTGCCTATTTTTGTGCAGCGTTCACGGGCAAATGCAGCGTGAAGGCCGAGCCCTTGCCCGGCTCTGAAATCACGGCAATGCGGCCGCCGTGTTTGTGCACGATGCCGTAGGCCAGGTAGAGGCCGAGCCCGGTGCCGCTGCCCACCGGCTTGGTGGTGAAGAAGGGATCGAAGATGCGGGCCAGGTGTTCCGGCGCGATGCCGGTGCCATTGTCCTGGATACGCACCCACACGCCGTCGCGCTCGGTGCCGGTGATGACGCGGATCACGCCCTGCTCCGCAATCGCCTGCGCGGCGTTGAGCAGGAGATGGCGGAAGGCCTGGTTCAGTTGCGCCGGCTGGCAGGCCAGCAGCGGCAGTTGGCCATAGTGCTTTTCCACCCGCGCCTTGAAACTCAGCTGGTTGTTGAGCGCCTGCAGGGTGCTGTCCAGTCCCTGGTGCAGGTCGGCCGCCTGCTGCCACTGGCTGTCGCCGGCGGCGGAAAAATCCTTGAGCGCCTGTACGATATCGCGCACCCGGCGCAAGCCGTCCATCGACTCGCGCACCAGGGCCGCCGTGTCCTCTTTCAGGAAGCTGAAGTCGGCCTGCGCCATCTGCTCGGCACTGGCGCTGCGCTCGACCAGCTCGAACAGGGTGTCGGCATAGGTTTTCAGGCTGCCCAGGTTGGAGGTGACGAAGCCCACCGGGTTGTTGATTTCGTGCGCCACGCCGGCCGCCAGCTGGCCGATCGAGGCCATATTCTGCGCCTGCAGCAAGCGCTCTTCCATCTGCTTGCGGTCGGTGATATCGGTCAGCGAGCCGATCACCTCCAGCGGCGCGCCCTGCGCGTCGCGGATCAGGCGCAACTGGTCGTGCATCCACAGGTAGCGCCCGTCGGCGGCGCGGAAGCGGTATTCGTACGTGCGTTCGCCCACGCTGAAAATCTGCGCCAGGCTGGAGAAGATATGCGGCGCATCGTCCGGGTGGATATGGTCGAACCAGAAATTCGGGTCAGCCAGCATGTCTTCCGGCGGGTAGCCCAGCACATTCAGCGCGTTGGCGCTGACGAAGGTCATTTTGAAGTCGCCGCTCGGCACCGTGCTGTAGATGATGGCGGGCGTGTTATCCACGAGGTACTTCAGGCGCTGCAGCGGATCGGCCGGGGCGCTGCTGCGGGCCGGCGCTTCGCTGCTGATGAAGTCGAAGTCCTCGAAATCCATGGCGCTTACCAGTCGGCCCAGGCATACGAGCGGGCCGGCATCGGCATGGCCAGGAAGGCCGGTTCCGGGGCCGGGGGCGGCGGCGCCGCCAGCCACTCACGCGGATCGACCCGGTAATACTGCTGCAGCTCGCGGTACAGGGCGGCATGGCGCTCGGCCAGTTGCCAGGGGCGGGTGAAGAAGGTTTCGCTCGCCACGGCAAAAAACTCGGCCGGACTGGTGGCGCCATAGTGGTCCAGCACACTGTCCTGGCGGCCCAGCCAGGCCTCCTGGCGCAGGTTGGCATAATCGCGCGACAGCACTTCCGACCAGCTGCGGTAGCTGTCCGGGCTGCCCAGGTAGGGCGCGCCGTTGGTGCTGCCCGACTCGCTGTCCAGCTGGTGCGCGAACTCGTGCAACACGACGTTGTTGCCGCCCTGCCAGTCCTGCGTGCCGCGCACGACATCGTCCCACGACAGCACAATGCGGCCATCGCTCCACGACTCGCCCAGCATTTGTTGGCGCACCGGCGTCACCACCCCACCCGGCCCCATCTCGGGACGGTCGGCAATGAAGGCGCCCGGGTACAGCAGGATAGTATGCAAGTCGCGGTACACCTTGCTCGGTTTGTTCAATAACAACAGGCAGGCCTGGGCCGCGATAGTCAGGCGCATGGCGTCCGTGACGTCGAGGCCGGCGCAACCGATGAACTTTTTCTGGTGCAGGAACTGCACCACCATGCGCTGCAACTGGCGCTGTAGTTCCGGCGCCAGGCTGCGATAGAAGGGAATGCTGCGCTCGATGCTCGCCAGTTCGGCGGGCGACAGCACACGCGCCAAAGCACGCGCACGCGCCCAGCGGAGATAGAACCAGGGCGCTGCAATTGCCAACGCCGCCACAACAGGCCAAAGCCAAGCTTCCATAATGCCGTCCATAACAGAACTCGTTCCGCCACAGATGGGGCTACTTAACGGCATTTCAACGTGCCGTCACCCCCGGGAAGCTTAGCACCGTTTGCCTTATTGCTGGGCCTTTTGCAACGAACCGGGCACGCCGAACAGGGCTGCCACCAGCGGGTCGCGCTGCACCGGGCCACGGTTGACGCGGATTGCATAATGCGTGTCGTCGGCCAGGATATGGAAGTGGCGGCCATTGCCGGCCATGCTCTGCTCGCGCAGGCTGGGGCGTTCCTTGCGGGGCGGCGCGCCTTCGCGCTTGGGCTGGGCGATCGCGGCCAGGAAGGCTTGCACGCGCTCAGCATCCGGGGTCAGCTGGTAAACCGCTTTGCCCAGGTAGGTGGCGGTGCCTTCAATATAGCGCGCCAGCTCGATCACGCCGGCTTCGCGCAGGTCGCGGATGTATTTGCGGGCGCCGGAGGGCGAGAACTTCAGGAACCAGGCGATTTCGTCCGCCAGCATTTCATGGTTTTGTAGTTCCGCCACCAGCTTTTGCATATTTTCGATGCGGCGCAGGGTGGCCGACGTGGAACGGACGCGTTCGATCGGCGCCAGCGACAGGGCTTTGCGCTCCGTCATCGGGCCGGGGCGTTCGACCAGCGCCAGGCGTGGACGGGGTGGCACGGCCGGCATAGGGGCCGGCAGTTCCTGGTTAGCTTCGATTTCGAGGCCGTGCGACGATTCTCTGATAGCGTGCATTTGGTCACTCCTTATAGATGCCAGGGTGGATTCGCAGGCTCCAGAGTGCCCGACCGCAGCTCAGCGGTCTGTGCGGCAGCGAACATACAAACGCATTAAGCTTGATTATTTAGCACTTCTACAGAAAAGGCGGCGCTGCTGTGTGCGTTCCCGCACGGAGGTGGCTGCACTGCCGCCCTATGCTGGAGCCAGCTTCATTCACTCTGGAGGAACCAAGATGAAATATTCCGTACTCCTCGCAGCCCTGGCCCTGGCCGGCCTGAGCGGCTGCGAAAAGACCGTGACCAATAATCCGCCGCCAGTGGTGGAACCGGCGCCGCCGCCGGCCGTGGTGCCGGGCCCACCCGGACCGGCCGGCGCGCCGGGCGACCCTGGCCGCCCGGGTCCGCAGGGCGAGCCCGGCAAGCCCGGCGACACCGTGATCGTGCAGCCGCAAACGCCGCCGCCGGCACAGCCCGAACCCACCAAACAGTGAGGTAGCGCGACCGCCGTCCATGCCCGTTTGGACGGCGGTTTGCCAATCGCGCAATACTAAAGCTTGATCCACGTTGTAGAAAAGCTACATACTTGCTATAATCCAAGGTGATTGTGCGCTAGCGCACTGATTCAGGGCGTTCTCAACGCCTACACTGAACCCACAGCAAGTTTCACAGCTGGGAAAGGGAGTCGTGTCCTTTTCTGCGACTTTTCTACTCAAAAATAAACGGGAGTTATCTAGTGAATAAAATTAAAAATATCGCCATTGTTGCTGCGCTGATGTCGGCCTCGTTCGCCGCCACCGCCCAGGAAACCCTGCTCAACCAAAACTGGTACGTCGCGCCAACCGTCGGCGTGATGCGTCCTGACAGCGCCTGGGCTGTTTCCAAAGATGACGCAGCCTACGGCCTGCGCGTCGGTAAGGCCCTGAACGACAAGTGGGACCTGCAGCTCGGCGCTTCCTATGGCTCCAGCACCGACTTCGGCCAGCGTTACACCCAGAAACTGCTGGGCGCTGATGGCCTGTACCTGTTCTCCCGCAAGAACATTCGTCCATTCCTGCTGGTTGGCGGTGGCCTCGAGCGCGACAAGTCGAACCTGCTGAGCGGCGCCGAGCCAGCTCGCACCTCCCCATATCTGGCCGCCGGCCTGGGTGTGCAAGCGAACATCACCCCGCGCCTGTTCTTCCAGGCTGACCTGCGCAATGTGCACGGTTTCATCCGTGGTGAGCAGTTCAACAACTCCAAGTCCAACAACAAGTACCTGAACTTCTCGCTGAACTACCTGCTGGGCGCAGCGCCACAGCCGGCTGCTCCGGCCCCTGCCCCGGCGCCAGTCGCCGCGCCAGCGCCGGCCCCAGCACCAGTGCCGGCACCAGCTCCGGCTCCGGCCCCAGCGCCGAAGTTCGAAAAAGTGACCATGGCAGCGACCGAACTGTTCGCCTTCGACAGCGCCAACCTGGCACCGAACCAGCCTAAGCTGGACGACATGGCCAAGCTGCTGAACGACAACCCATCCATCGGCAACGTGGTCATCACCGGCCACACCGACCGCCTGGGTTCCGACAAGTACAACCAGAAGCTGTCCGAGCGTCGTGCTGAGTCCGTCAAGTCCTACCTGGTCGGCAAAGGCGTAGCCGCTTCCCGCCTGTCGGCACAAGGCAAGGGCAAAACCCAGCCAGTGGCACAGTGCAACGACAAGAAGCAAAAGCGCGCTGACCTGATCAAGTGCCTGGAGCCAAACCGTCGCGTGGAAGTGGAACAAGTGACCGTGGAACGCCGCGTGAACTAAGCCATTGCTAACGCAATAGACAAAGGGGCCTGCGGGCCCCTTTGTTGTTGGTGCCCTGGCGCACGGTCGCCGGGCGCATCGCGGGGTATGGTTTGCCCATGAGCTGGAGACACGTCCCCCACATCGTGCGCAAGCTGCCCTCGGTCGGCTGGTGCGCCATCACTGAATGGCTCGAACACCGCGCCAGCAGCAAGGGCGCCGCGCTCGCTTTCTACACCCTGTTCTCGCTGGCGCCGATCCTGGTGCTGGTGATCGCCATCGCCGGCCTGTTCTACGGCAAGGAAGCGGCGCAGGGCGAACTTTTCTTCCAACTGCGCGGCCTGGTCGGCAGCCAGGGCGCAGAAGCCATCCAGCTGATCCTGTCCGGCGCCACCGATCAGGAGCAAGGCCTGTTCGCCACCGTGGTGGCGGGCGCCCTGCTGCTGTTCGGCGCCACCAGCGTCTTCGCCGAATTGAAAAGCAGCCTGGATGAAATCTGGCAGCTGCCGCCGGCGCCGGGCAACGGCCTCTGGGACACGGTGCGCACCCGCCTGCTGTCTTTCGGCATGGTACTGGTGCTGGGCTTCCTGCTGCTGGTGTCGCTGGTGGTCAGCGCCGCCCTCACCCTGCTGGAAAAGAAGATGGGCGCCTATTGGCGCGACGCGGCGCAGTTGCTGACGATCCTCAACCACGCCATCAGCTTCATCGTGATCGCCACCTTGTTCGGCGTGATCTACAAGATGCTGCCACGCATCCGCCTGTCCTGGCGTGACGTGGTCATCGGCGCCCTCGGAACGGCCGCCCTGTTTACCCTCGGCAAATACGCCATCGGCGCCTATATCGGCAACAGTGGCGTCACCGACAGCTTCGGCGCCGCCGGCTCCCTGATCGCGGTGCTGCTGTGGGTCTATTACTCGGCCCAGATCTTCTTCCTCGGCGCCGAATTCGCGCGCCAGTACGCGCTGCAGCTGGGCAGCCTCACTCACCGAGCAGTTCGGCCACCACCTCCATCCCCTCCACTTTCTCCGCCACCACCTTGAGGATCACCACCAGCGGCACGCCCAACAGCAAGCCCCAGACGCCCCACAGCCAGCCCCAGAACAGCAGGCTGACAAAGACGGCGGCGGCATTCATGCGTGCGATGCGGCCGGTCATCCAGGTGGCGATGCCGGTGCCGACCAGGGTCGCAATGGCGATCGCGGCCAGCACCACCAGCAGCACCAGTTGCAGCGATTCCGTTTGCAGGTAGGCCGCCACGCCCAGGGCGCAGGCGATCAGCAAGGGGCCGAAGTACGGCATCAGGTGCAGCAGGCCGGCGACGATGGCCCAGGCGCCGGCATTCTCCAGGCCGAGCGCGTGGAGCGCCAGCCACATCAACAGCGCCAGCAGCACATTGGTCACCAGCAGCATGAACATATAACCCTGGATCGAGCTGTTGATTTCGTCGAGGATATGGACGGTCACCTTCTTGCGCGACAGCGAAGGCCCGGCCAGCTTGACCAGCTTGCGCTTGAAGGTATCGCCCGACAGCAGCAGGAAGAACACCAGGAACACCACCATGGTGGCCTGGCTCAGGAAGGCCAGCAGGCCGCGCGACCCGGCCCAGACCCAGTCGATCACCTTGATATGGCTGCCCTCCTGAGTCAGCACCGCCACCGGCTTGCGGGCCGGCGTGCTGGGCTTGCCCGCCGTGGCTTGCTCGATCTGGTTGGCCACATCCTGGATGCGGCGCAAGGTGCTGTCCTTGGCGTTGGTGGTACTGGCCACCAGGCGCGACAATTTGCGCCCGGCCTCGGGCAGCTCTTCGATGATATTGGAAAATTCGAGGTGCACTTTTTCCGCCGTCACCGCCAGCCCGAACAGGATGGCGCAGGTGACGATGGTGGTGCCGAAGGCGCGCCGGATGTGCACGCGCTCAAGCCAGCCCACCAGCGGGTTCAGCGTGTAGGCCAGCAAGATGCCGAGCAGCAGGGGCACGAGGAAATCCCGGCCCCACTGCAAGGCATACAGGAAGGCAACCGTGGCGAGGATTGTTTGCGCCAGGCGCATGGCTAGCCCGGCTACCCGCGCTTATTTGACGCGGATGTCGTTCTTCACTTCTTTCACGCCCTTGACGCCGCGCGCGACGTCGCCAGCCTTGGTGATGTCGGCCGGTTGGGCGACGAAGCCGCTCAACTGCACGGTGCCTTTGAAGGTTTCGACATTGATTTCCGTCGCCTTCAGCGAGGGTTCATTGAAGATGCTGGCCTTGACCTTGGTGGTCAGGGCCGCATCGTCAATGTATTCACCGGCACTTTCGCGGGTTGGGCTCGAGGCGCAACCTGCCAGGCCCAGGGTCGATGCGATGAATACGGCAGTAGCAAAAGTATGTACGATTTTCATGGCGCTTCTCCTATGTGAAGGTGGGTGTTCCGGGCACTAGTGTCCAGCTAACAAGCCCTTCGATCTGTTCGGTACCGAACATTGTGCGGAATCGCACAGACGAGCGCGACATGCAAGCCTATGCTCTCGCCTATCCCACCTAAAGGAGGAGACGCTATGAAACCGACTGCATCCCTTACCGCCTTGATGCTTGCCGTGGCGGCGCTGGCCAGTGGCTGTGCCAGCAATTCGTCTTACCCGCAAGCGACCGATTACTCCACCATGTCCGACGCTGCCACCTACGGCACCATCGATTCGATCCGCGTGGTGCGGGTCGATCCGGCCACCAGCGGCGCCGGCGCCGTGGCCGGCGGCTTGCTGGGCGCGCTGGCCGGCAGCCAGATCGGCTCCGGCGGTGGCCGCACTGCCGCCACCGCCGCCGGCGCCATTGGTGGCGCCGTGGTCGGCAACCGGGTCGAAGAGAGCCGCAATATGCCGCGCGATGTGTACCAGATCAGCGTGCGGCTGGACAACGGCGACTACCGCACCATCAACCAGGACAGCGCCTACGACCTGCGCACCGGCAGCCGCGTGCGCGTGGTGGATGGCCGCGTGTACCGCTACTAACCGGAGGGCACCATGACCACCATCCTGCTGATCCTGCTGGTCCTGATCGTCATTGGCGCCCTGCCCACCTGGCCGCACAGCCGCAGCTGGGGCTATGCCCCGAGCGGGGTGGCCGGCCTGATTGTGGTGGTCCTGCTCATCCTGCTGCTCACCGGCCGGCTGTAGCCAAGGAGGCCGGCCTGCAGACGCTGGCTGGTGCCGCGCGCGTCAGCCAGCCACCATGACGATTTGGCAAATTTTCGTCAAATCATGTAGCCTCGCAAGATTTGCCTCGACAATACACAGTAAGCGGCAAATAATATTAGGCGGCCACAACTTGCAGTTATGGCCGCCTAACAAAAAGTAATCCTGACCAAAGGTCAGCTCGGGTATGATGCCCGCATGCCAGATGCGTACCAATTCCAACGTGAGCAACACCGCGCGACAACCGTGAACCGGTTGGGCATTGGCACAGACTTATACGACCGCTACACGGCGCTGAGCGCGCCCTACGTCAGTCCGGTGCGCGTGCGCAAGGGCACCATCCTGCAGGAAGCGGGCGCCCGCGCCACGCACTATTACTGGATCGCCAGCGGCGTGGCGCGCCGCGGCCATATTTCGGTGGCGGGCGAGGATTTGACCCTGGGCTTTATCACCGAAGGCGAAAATACCGGCTCCCACAGCGATATGATGGGCGGCCTGCAGGGCGCGCCGGCGCGCGAGTTCTTTGTCGCCGAAACCGCTGTCGAAGCCTGGCGCATCGACTGGTCGGCCATGCAGCGCCACAAAGCCGAGCACGGCTTCGTGGACGAGTACTACCTGAAGATTATTGAATGCAGCATCCGCCGCTATGCGGCCAACCTGCAGATCCGCAGCCACACCTCGGCCGAAGCGCGGCTGGAAGCCTTCCGCAGCCAGTTTCCCGGCCTGGAACAGCGCCTGACCCAGCGCGCCCTGGCCTCCTACCTCGGCGTCACCACGCAGTATATGTCGCGCCTGCGGCGCGCGCCGTAAGCAACGGCGCTCAAGCCTGCTCGCCGGGCTTGCGCCGCACCAGCCAGGTCACGCCCACCGCCACCAGCACGCCCACCGCCAGCGCCGGCTTCCACAACTTGCGCCGGCGCCCCATCCACGAGGCCGCCGTCATCAGTAGCGGCAACGCTGTCTTGAAGTTGATGCCGGACAGGCCGCCACCCGGGCCGATGAAATGGCCGAGCCGCGCCTGCAGTGCGCCGATGCCCTGCTCCACCGCCCCGTGCAACAGGGCTTGCGGCTGCAAGGCATGGATCACCTCATGTTTGGAGCGCAGCGTGCTCAGGCGGTACAACTCCCCTTCCCGCAGCAGCCGCTCCTTGGCTACCGCCAGTTCCGCCAACTCCTTTTTGGACGCCATGGTTCCCCTTTCAAAGCAGCATATCGCGGTCGGACTTGAGTTCGGCCATGGTGGCCGTCAAGCCCAGCTTGCCTTGCCGCACCACGCTGCGCGCCCACAACACCAGGGCCACGGCCAGCACGGCGAACAGCGCCGCCAGCACCGGCAGGATCTTCCAGCCCATCGCTTCCCAGCACAGGTAAATCAGGGTCGCGGTGCCGAAGGCAATGGCGAACCAGGCCGCCAGCATGGCCACCGCAAAGACCAGAGCCAGTTGCAGCAAGGTGTCGCGCACCTCGGTCAGCTCGAGGGCCGCGAGTTCCAGGCGCGACAGCAACAGGTGCAGGCAGTTTTTGGCAAGCCCGGCCAATGAGGCGATCAGGCCGGGCGGTGGTGGAACCTGGTGCTCGGTGGACATTATTTACGGCCGAGTATGACGCCCACCAACAAGCCGACGCCGGCCGCCACGGCAATCGAACGCCAAGGGTTTTCCTTGACGTAGGCATCGGTGGTCGCGGCCGCCTGCTTGGCACCCGCCACCGCGCCGGCTTGCGCTTCGTGCACCTTGGACAAGGCCGTGTCGAGCGCCTTCATGCCGCGCCCGCGCAGTTCGTCGGCCTTCTCGCCGGTCAGGGCGGTGGCGGCCGTGAACAGCGCCTGTGCATCCTTGACCAGGGTCTTCACGTCGTTGTTGACGGTACTGATATTCTGTTCCAGCATGGTAGGACTCCTCTGTGGTAAGTACTGAAGTTACGCCAATAGGTCGCGCATATCGTCGGCGTGTTCTTCTTCCACCGCCATGATTTGCGTCAAGAGTTGCTTCGTTGTCGGGTCCGTGTCGCCGATCAGTTCGATCATCTGGCGATAGCTTTCGATTGCCACCCGTTCCGCAACCAGGTTGGCGCGCACCATCGCTTGCACCTCCCTTGAGTCATCATACTCGGCATGGCTGCGGTCGAGCAACGTTGCTGGATTGAAATCAGGCTCGCCATTCAATTGCACGATGCGCTCGGCCAGCCAGTCGGCATGCTCCTGCTCCTGCAGCGCATGCTCCAGGAACTCGGCCTTGATGGCGGCATTGCCCATGCCGCTCACCGTGTAGTAGTGGCGCTTGTAGCGCTGGATGCAGACCAGTTCGGTCGCCAGCGCTTCGTTCAGCATCTGCAGCACCTGCAGGCGGTTGCCCCGATAGCCTTCGGTCACCGGACCGTCGGCCATATTACGGGCCGCAGCGCGGATCGCATTCTTGTCGATCATAAAATCTCCCTGTGTTTAACGGCGCGTGGTCACCGGGCGCCCGGCTTCCGACAGCACGATCTCGACCCGGCGGTTCAGCTGGCGTTCGCCCGCCGTGGCATTGCCGGCCACCGGATAGGCTTCGCCATAGCCGCGCGTTTCAATGCGCGCGCGCTCCACTCCCATCTGGTTCAGCGCGCTGCGGATCGCTTCCGCGCGGCGCTGCGACAATTGCAAGTTGTAGGCGTCGCTGCCGGTGCTGTCGGTGAAGCCCTCCACCAGCACGCTGCGGTCCGGGTTGTCGCGCAACACGTCGGCCAGGCGCTGGGCCGTGGCCATGCCCTGCGCGGTCAGGTTGGCCTGGTCCACATTGAACAGCACGTCGCCGAAGGTGATGACGATGCCGCGCTCGGTTTGCTTGGCCTGCAGCTCGTTCAGTGCGCTGGCCAGGGCGGCCGCGCGCGCCTGTGCATCGCGCGTTGCGGCCTCGGCGCTGGCGGTCTGGTTCTGCGCCGCTTGCGCCTGGCTTTGCGCGGCCTCGGCTTCCAGGCGCGCCTGATCGGCGCGGCGCTTGGCCGCTTCGGCCTCGGCGGTGCGGGCATCCAGGCGCACCTGGTCGCGCTGGGCCGCCGCGTCCTTCAACTGGTCCTCGGCGGCGCGCGCGCGCGCGAACTCCTCGGCGCTGGCGATCTTCTGCTTGGCGACATAGGCCAGTTGGTCGATATTGGCCAGGCTTTCATTTTTCGCAGCGGCCGTGTTGGCCTGGTCCAGCGCGCGGGTGGCGGCCACCAGCTCGGTATTGGCGTACTTGGCGACCAGCGGGTTGCCCTGCGCCTGCGCGTAGTTGGCGCGCGCCAGTTCCAGTTCGGTGGTGGTGGTGGGCGTGGTGCTGCAGGCGGCCAGCAGGATGGCGGCGGCCAGCGCGACGGGTTTCAACAGTGGCGTGGACATGATGGCTCCTTTCTCAGCGAGTCGTGCTGCTATTGGCACGCTCAAGTTCCTCACGCAGGATGCGGATATCGTCCTGCAGCTTATTGGCGGCCTCGGTGGCCTTCGCGCTGCTGGCTTTGCTTTGCGCCAGCTTGGCGTCCGCCTGGGCCTGCACCGCCAGGTCCTGCGCGGTGCGGTAATCCTTGGCCGCCAGCGCCTGGTTGGCGCGCAGCATCTTGTCGCGCGCGGCCGCCATTTCGGCCGGCGCCAGTTCCGGCGCGCCGGTGGCAGCGGCGGCTTCGACCGCAGTGCGCGAGGAGGCGACTTCGGCCGTGGCCGGGGTCTTCATGCTGCTGCAGCCGCACAAGGCAAGCACGCAGGCGGCGCAGATGGCGGGCAACGGCGGTAGGCAAGCTAAGCGATTAGGCGTATCCATTGTTGTTCTCCTCAAAGCGATAGGGGTACCGCAGTTATATAAGCTGCCGCGCTCGGGTTCAGTACGGTGCCGCACATTGTGGTGGGGCGGCCCGGTGTAGCCTTGTATCCATGGCACATACTCTTTCTCGCCGTAGCAAGATCAGCCTGGCGGTGCTGGGCGTTCTGCTGGCCATTCCGGCGGTGGCCCTGATCATCCTCCTCAACTACGACTGGAACCGCGCCCGCCCCTGGCTCGGCGCGCGCGCCAGCGAAGCGCTGCAGCGCCCGGTGGAATTGCGCGGCGACCTGGCGCTGACCTGGCAACGCCCGCCAGCGGCACAGGCGCGCAGCTGGCGCGACCATGTGCCCTGGCCGCACCTGGTGGCGCAGGATGTCCACGTCGGCAATCCCGAAGGCCTGCCCCGCAGCGACACGGCGTCCGCGCACAAGCTGGCGTTTTCGCTCAGCCCCTTCGCCCTGCTCGGGCGCACCATCGCCATTCCCGAACTGCGTTTCGAGCAGCCGCAGTTGGCCCTGCTGCGCCAGGCCGACGGGCGCAACAACTGGACCTTG
Source organism: Massilia sp. SR12 (assembly GCA_046523935.1). Lineage (GTDB taxonomy): Bacteria > Pseudomonadota > Gammaproteobacteria > Burkholderiales > Burkholderiaceae_D > Rugamonas. The sequence goes on from CP159586.1 coordinate 2,071,970, forward strand.
CCGCAACGCCAGCCCTCGGCCTGGCGCGTCGAACTGGAGCGCGTGGTGTTCACGCGCGGCACCATCAAGCTCGACGATGCGCAGCAAAAGATCCAGGCCACCGCCCACCTCGACACGCTCGCCCAGGACGCGCGCTACGGCGTGCGCTGGACCCTGGACGGCAAATGGAAGCAGCAAGCGCTTGCCGGCCAGGGCAAGGCCGGCGCCGTGCTGGCCTTGCGCGACGCCGGCCAGCCCTTTCCGATCCAGGCCGAGGTCGAGGTCGGCCTGCTGCGCGTGGCGGCCGAGGGTACGCTCACCAACCCGGCCCGGCTAGCGGCCATCGATGTGCAGCTCAAGGTGGCAGGCGCCTCGGCCGCGCGCCTGTATCCGCTGACCGGCCTGCTGCTGCCGGAAACGCCGCCCTTCCAAACGGCCGGCCATTTGCGCGGCCAGCTGGCGCCCGGCGCCAGCCAGTGGACCTATGAGAAATTCACCGGCCGCGTGGGCGCCAGCGATATCGCCGGCACCCTGTCCTACCAGCAGCGCCAGCCGCGCGGCTTGCTAAGCGGCGCTGTCCATTCGCGCCTGCTGCAGTTCGCCGACCTGGGCCCGCTGGTGGGCGCCGATAGCAATGCCAGCAAGGCCGAGCGCGGCGTGGCGGCGGTGCAGCCGCAGGGCAAGTTGCTGCCGGTGGAAACCTTCCGCACCGAACGCTGGAAGGCCATCGACGCCGACGTCAGTTTCCGCGCCGAGCGCATTGTGCGCACCAAGGAGCTGCCGCTCAGCAAGCTGCACACCGAGTTCCACCTGAAGGATGGCGTGCTGCGCCTGGCGCCGCTCGACTTCGCCTTCGCCGGCGGCCAGGTGGCATCCAAGGCCACGCTCGACGGCAGCAGCGGCGACGCCGTGGCGGCCACGCTGGAAGCCAGCGCGCGCCACATCAAGCTGCGCCAGTTGCTGCCCAAACTGCCCGAACTGAAGCAGGCCACCATCGGCGAGATCAACGCCGCCACCAAACTGACCGCCAAGGGCAACTCGGTGGCCACCCTGCTGGCGCACTCGAATGGCGAGCTGAAGACGCTGGTGAACGATGGCACGGTGAGCAAATTGCTGCTGGAGCAGATGGGCCTGAACATCGGCAATATCGTGCTGACCAAACTGTTCGGCGACAAGCCGGTGCACCTGAACTGCCTGGCCGGCGATTTCGCCGTGCGCGACGGACTGGCGCAGACGCGCTACTTCCTGGCCGACACCGACGATGCGACCGTGCGCATCCACGGCACGGTCAACCTGGCCAGCGAGAAAATCGACCTGACCCTGAAACCGGACAGCAAGGGCTTGCGCATCATCTCGCTGCGCGCGCCGATCTACGTGCGCGGCACGCTCAAGCAGCCGGATGTCGATATCGACAAGGGCGTGATCGCGCTGCGCGCCGGCGGCGCCCTGGCGCTCGGTGCGCTGGCCGCGCCAGCCGCGTTGCTGCCGCTGGTCAGCGCGGGCGGCGACGCTGACAACCAGTGCGCCGCCCTGCTCGCCAACGCGCGGCAAAAACCCAAGGCGCCGCCGCCCGGCGCAACGCAAAAGTAACAAACCGTTACAGCGTGAAATAGCGTACAGATCACAACGCTAGCACTCCGTAAGCTGGCAAGCGTATCCCTTACGGAGGACTCATCATGAAAACCTTCCAATTGACAACCCGTATCGCCCTGGTCACCGCCTTGCTGGGCATGGGCGCCTGCTCCTCGATGTCGAGCCAGGATAAGAGCACGGCGATTGGCGCCGGCGTCGGCGCGGTGGCCGGCTCGGTGCTGACGGGCGGCTCCACCACGGGCACCGTGGGCGGCGCCGTAGTCGGCGGCGTGATCGGCAACCAGGTTGACAAACCGCGCCGCTAGCCAGGGTCGCGCACCTGCAGGTAGCAATGGCAGGACACCGCTTCCAGGCCAGCCGGGTCCAATATCTCGATATTGCCCCGGCTGTAACTGATCAGGCCCTGGCCTTGCAGCGCGCTGGCAGCCTTGGTCACCCCGACCCGGCGCACGCCCAGCGCATGCGCCAGGAATTCGTGGGTCATGTGGAAGCGGTCCGATTGCAGGCGGTCACGCGTCACCAGCAGGGAGCGTGCCAGGCGCGCCTCCAGCACGTGGAAGCGGCTGCACACGGCGATCTGGATGGCTTGCGCCAGCAGGGTGTCGGTGTAACGGTGCAGCAGGCGCTGCAGCGATTCCATCTCGGCGAATTCGGCGACGAAATCCGCCGCCTCCATGCGCAGGGCGCTGCCGCTACGCTGCACCACGGCGCGTACCTGGGCCCAGCGCTGGCCGAGCGCAACCGAGGCGCCGACCATGCCTTCGCGCCCGGCCGAGCCGACCTCCAGCGTCATGCGTCCTTCGGCCACCGCCAGCAGCGAGACCAGGGCCTCGAAGGGAAAGTAGATGAAGTCCATGGCTTGCCCGGCTTCGAACAGGATCTCGCCGGCCTCGAGTTCGACCAGTTCGCACAAGCCTTCGAGGTGTTCGAGATCGTCTTCCGGCAAGGTGGCCAGAAGGCGGTTGCCGATACGGGGTGGTGGCGATTCGCTGCTTGGAACGGTATGAAGATTCAAGGTCATTGCCGTCAGCCTGAGGGAAGTTTAGGCGGAGCGTATCGGCTATCGCCGGGCCTGTATGTACGCTGACGCACGGATGCCTGTCCTGTCCGCCACCACAATATTTTTATCAAAAAGAAGGGAATCAAAATGGAAAACAAGATGCGCTATACCACCCACCCGGTGCTGCTGATTGCGGCCATCGCCGTGGTGCTGTTCTGCGGCGTCGGCATCGCCGCTGTCATGGGCTGGTTGCCGCAGTCGGGCGCCAGCATGGGGCCGCCCGTGGCCGAAGCGCCAGTTCAGGTCGGCACCCAGGACATGGGGCCACCGCCACCGCCCGCCCACGCCCTGGCTGGCGACTCTGGCGCTGGCAGCTATGGCGCTAGCGCAGTGCCCGTACCGGCGCCGGCGCAGCGGCCAGCACCAGCACCAGCACCAGCACAGCTAGCAGCCCATGCGGCCGCGCCGCTGGCAGCGCCCGGCCCCGCCATTTGCCGCAGTTGCGGCGTGGTGGAATCGGTGCGCACCGTCAAGCAGCGCGCTGAAGGCAGCGGCCTGGGTGCGGCTGGCGGCGCCATTCTCGGCGGCTTGTTGGGCAACCAGATCGGCAGCGGTTCCGGCCGCAAGGTGGCCACCGTGGCCGGCGCCGTGGGCGGTGCGGTGGTGGGCAACCAGGTCGAAGGCAATATGAAAGCCAGCACCCACTACGAAGTCCGGGTGCGCATGGACGACGGCAAGGTACGCACCATCCACAGCGGCAGCGCCACCTGGCAAGCCGGGGACCCGGTGAAAGTGGTAAAGGGCCAGCTGCAACGGCGCTGATGTTCGCCAGCGTACAGAAACCAGCCGTGGCAGCGGCAATAATGCAGCCAGGACTTCAGATTACGAGAGGAAAACATCATGCTTTACACTATCGCTGTTGTGCTCATCGTCTTGTGGCTGTTGGGTCTGGTGACCTCCTACACCGTGGGCGGGTTTATCCATATCCTGCTGGTGGTGGCCGTCATCATGATCCTGCTGCGTCTGATCAGCGGACGCGGCATCTGACGAGCCGGCTCAGCCGGTATCCCACCGGGGCGGGCACTGCAATGCGGGCCCGCCCCGTCTTTTTTCGCGCTAAAATTTCGACAAGGAGAATCCCATGCCATCTAAAACTCTGGTCGCCCTGCTGATCGCAGCCCTGGCCGCCACCGGCTGCGCCGATATGAACGCCACCCAGCGTGGCACCGCAACTGGCGCCGGTGTCGGCGCCGGCCTGGGTGCCGTGCTGGGCGCGGCCACCGGACCTGGCGGCGGCAAGCGCGCCGCCGGCGGCGCCGTGCTGGGCGCGGCAGTCGGCGCCGTGGTCGGCAATGTCTGGTCAAAGCGCATGGAAGCGCAAAAGCAGCAAATGGAACAGGCCACCCAAGGCACCGGCGTGCAAGTCAGCCAGACCGGCGACAACCGCCTGAAGCTGGAAATCCCGAGCGATATTTCATTCGACACCAACCGCTCCGACATCAAGCCCGACTTTCGCCCCATCCTCGACCGCTTCGCCACCACCCTGAACGAGAACCCGGCCACCACGGTCAATATCATCGGCCACACCGACAGCACCGGCAGCGCAGCCATCAACCAGCCCTTGTCGGTGGACCGCGCCGCCCATACGCGCGACTACCTGGCCACGCGCGGCGTCGCCGCCAGCCGCATCGTGATCGAGGGCCGTGGCGCGCAGGAGCCGATTGGCTCGAACGATGACAGCGCCGGCCGCGCCCGCAACCGCCGTGTCGAAATTTACGTGGCCGAGCCACGTCCGCCGCAAAGCTAAGGAGAAAAGAGTGAAGAAAACCGCCATGCTGGCACTATGCCTGGCCGCCCTGCCGGCCATGGCGCAAACCCTGAAACCAGGCTTGTGGGAAATCAATAACCGCATTGCGTCCGCCAGCCCGGAAACCATGGCGCTCATGCAGGCTGCCCAGCAGCAGCTCGGCAATATGGCGCCCGAGCAGCGCAAATCACTGGAACAAATGATGGCGCGCCATGGTGTCAATATGGGCCTGGGCAACGACGGCGGGGTGAAAGTGACCTATTGCCTGACCAAGGAAATGGCGGAAAGGCAGGACCTGCCCACCGGCCAGCCCGGCCAGTGCAGCAGCACGCGCACCCCGGTGCCGGGCGGCGTGAATGTAGCCTTTACCTGTGCCCGGCCGCAATCGAGCGGCAATGGCCAGGTAATCTTCAATGGCGACACTGCCTTCAGCATGCGCATGAATGTCAACAGCTCGGCGCACGGCAAGCCGCAGAATATGCTGGTGGAAGGCAGCGGCCGCTGGCTGGGCGCCGATTGTGGCAGCGTACAGCCGGCCGCACCCTTGGCCCCGCCCAGCAAGCCGGGGCCGGATGTGAAGCCGGCTACTCGCCCTGCGCCATAAAGGCCCAGTACAGCTCGCGCGCCTTGCTGGCCACCGGGCCGGCCGGCAGCGTGCGGCTGTTATAGCGCACGCAAGGCGTGACCTTGCCGAAGTTGCCGGTATTGAAAATCTCGGCGGCGCTTTCCAGCTCTTCCGGCTTGACCGTGCGCTGCTCGACCTCGATCCCCGCCTCCGCCAGCAGCTTGATGACGCGCGCGCGCGTAATCCCGGCCAGGAAGGTGCCGTTCAGCGCTGGCGTCACCACCTTGCCATTGGGCGTGACGAAGAACAGGTTGGCGGTGGCGAACTCGGCGACATTGCCCTGGCTGTCGCACATCACCGCATTGTCGTAGCCGCGCTCCTTGGCTTCGCGCAGTACGCGGGTGGAATTGGCGTACAGGGCGGACGCTTTGGCATCGGTCGGCGCCATGTCCGGGTCCGGGCGGCGCAGCGCCGTCAGGCAGGCCGAGAAACCGGTAAAGGGCGGCAGCGGCGCATCAAACAGGGTCAGCGCGAAAGACGCCTTGTCGGACACCGGGATCAGCAAGCCATCGGTGGCAAACACCAGGGGGCGGATATACAGCTCGGCATCGGCCGGGAAGCGCGCCACGCCCTCTTTCACCAGCTTTTCCATTTCCTCCACGCTGAGCGGGCATTCCAGGCCCAGGCTTTTGGCCGAGCGGATCACCCGCTCCAGGTGCGGCCGCAGGTCGGGCAGCTTGCCGCGCACGGCACGCGCGCCGTCAAACACCGAGGAGCCCAGCCAGACGCTGTGGTCCATTGCGCCGAACACAGGCGTGTTGCCTTCGGCCCAGTTACCGTTGAAGTAAGTCAGATACATTGCATTCCCCGCGAAATATTCCAGCGGAAGAATGTAGCACATCAGAAAGCGCGGCGCAGGCCGATGCTCAGGGCGTGGTTGCTTTTACCGGCATCGGCGCCGTTGCTGTGCAGGTGACGGATGTGCGAGAGCGCGGCATGCACGGCGGTGCGCTTGTTGAGCGCGTAGGTCATGCCGAGGGCTGCCTGGCGGGCATCCAGGTTGGGCCGGCTGCGGTCGTCCTTCTGGATGACCGATGCCATGAAGGTGGCACGGCCGCTGGTGTAGGACACGCCGGCCAGCATGTCGTGGCTATACAGCGAGGGCATCGGCAGCACCAGCGCGCCATACGGATTCGCCGGATCCCAGGGTGAGCTACCGATGCCGCGGTTGATCCCATAGCCGGCGTATATGCTGGTGGCGCCGAAATTCAGGGTGGCGGCCAGCAGGGTATTGCGCGAAGACAAATCGACCGGCTGCGTAGTGCCCACCGCCTCGATCGGGTTGCGCTTGCGTTGGTGGGCAATGCGGATATTGAAGATGCCGTCTTTATAACCCAGCAAGGCGCCATAAGAGCGGTTGCGCGAGGTGCTGAAAGCCGATTCGTCGAAGCTATACAGCGCACTGGCGCTCCAATGCCGGCTGATGGGTTGGGGCCGCCCGGCCGGCTCGCTCGTCGTCTCGCCCTCCTCCAGCCGGAACAGCGCCATCCGGTCCGTGCCACGCAGCGGATCGCGGGCCAGGAGGCCCCCCGCATCGCCGGTGCCGTAGGACTGGATGCCCTGGCCCGCCGCCAGCACGGGCATGGTAAGCAGGATGGCAAGAACTTTCATATTGTCAGCTTAGGGTAAGCCGGGTCGTGCAATCTGTGCGGACACAAACATAAAAGCGGAGACCGGTATGTCCAGCAAGCGTTGCAGTGCCGCCGAGGCGGTTCGCCTGGTGCGTGATGGCGATATGATCATTGTGCCGACCGGCGCGGGCGAGCCGCCCACCTTGCTGCATGAGCTGTCGGCCCAGCGCCGCAATTTCCACGGCGTGCAGGTGGCGCAAATCCTGGCCATGCGCAAATACGCCTATTTCGACCCGGAGACGGCGCACCATGTGCGGCATTGCGCGCTGTTCTTTGGCGGCGCCTCGCGGGCGGCGGGCCAGGCTGGCTGGGCCGATTTCATCCCGGCCTACTTCTCGGAAATCCCGGCCCTGATCGAACGCGGGCAGATGCCGGCCGACGTGGTGTTTGCGTTGGCCTCGGAAATGGACGAGCACGGCAACTTCGCCCTCAGCCTGGGCGCCGACTACACCATGGCGGCGCTGCAAAAGGCGCGCGTGATCGTGCTGGAGTCGAATCCCCATGTGCCGTTCGCGCACGGGCAGTGCCATATCCACATCTCGCAGGTGACGGCGGTGGTGGAAAGCACGGAGCCGGTGATCGAGGTCGGCTTGCCGCAGATCGGCGCGGTGCAGGAAGCGATTGCGGCCCACGTGGCGCCGATGATCGAGGATGGTTCGACCCTGCAGATCGGCTATGGCGGCATTCCCGACGCGGTGGTGATGCAGCTGACCAATAAGCAGGACCTGGGCATCCATACGGAAATGATCGGCGACGGCATCCTGAAGCTGGTGGAGGCCGGGGCCGTGACCAACCGCCGCAAGTCCTTCATGCCGGGCCGCATGGTGGCGACTTTCGCGCTGGGCTCACGCAAGCTGTACGACTTTATGCACCACAACCCGATGCTGGAGATGCATCCGGTCAGCTTTACCAACGATCCCTACATCGCCGGGCAGAACGACAAGCTGGTATCGATCAATGCCAGCCTGCAGGTCGATCTGCTGGGCCAGTGCGGCTCGGAGAGCCTGGCCCACCTGCCCTATTCCGGCACCGGCGGCCAGGTGGACTTTGTGCGGGCCTCCAACCGCTCGCGCGGCGGCAAGTCCTTTATCGTGCTGCCCTCGACGGCCAAGGATGGCAGCATTTCGCGCATTGTGCCGACGCTGTCGCCGGGTACGCACGTGACCACCAGCAAGAATGACATCAATTATGTGGTGACGGAGTACGGCGTGGCACAGTTGCGCGGCAAATCGGCCAAACAGCGGGCGGAGGCTTTGGCCGGCATCGCCCATCCCGACTTCCGCGCCGAGTTGCGGCGCGAGGCGGCGCGGCTGAACTACAGCTGACTATGTTCGCCAGCGAACAATCAAACGTTCGCGGCTGTCATAGACTGGCCCCCGGAGGTGTTCCCATGAGGGCAAATCGGGTGCTGGTCGTCATCCTCGCAAGCTGGTCATTGCTGGCTTGCGCATCGCTGCCGGAAGTCGACGCGGAGCGGACGAAGCAACAGGCTTCCACCGTGCCGCGCGTCGTGACCTCGGCCGGCAAACTGCCGCGCCAGAGTACCGAGCAATTGCTCAAAAAGCGCTGGGCCAAGTCGACCCTGGACTTGAAGGCCCAGGCGGCGTTGGAGGAAGCGGCCACCGGGGTGCCGCTAATCGCCGGCAATAAGGTGCAACTGCTGTTCGATGGTCCGCAGACCATGGCGGAGATGATGAAAGCCATCGCCGCCGCCCGCAACCATATCAATTTCGAGACCTATATCTTCGACCAGGACGAGCTGGGCGAGCAGTTTGCCGACCTGCTGGTGCAAAAGCAGCGCGAAGGCGTGGTGGTGAATGTAATTTACGACAGCGTGGGGACGCTGGGCGTGCCGCAAGCCTTTTTCGAGCGCATGCGCGCGGGCGGCGTGCACCTGCTGGCCTTCAATCCAGTGAATCCGGCCAAGGCGCGCGGCAATGGCTGGAAGCTGAACAACCGCGACCACCGCAAGATGCTGGTGGTGGATGGCAAGGTGGGCTTTACCGGCGGTATCAATATCAGCGACACCTATGCCAAGAGCTCGCCATTCCGCTCGGGCTCAGGGGCAGCCCGCAAGGCGCGCGCGGAGGGCGAGGACGATGTGGGCTGGCGTGACACCCATGTGCGGATCGAGGGGCCGGCGGTGCAGGCCATGCAGTGGCTGTTCGTACAGACCTGGATCGCGCAGGATGCCGACGATTTGCGCGATGCGAATTACTTCCTGACGGTGCCGCCGGCCGGCGACAAAGTGATGCGGGTGCTGGGCTCGCAGCCGGACGGGCGCTATGAGATCTACAAGGCCTTGCTGCTGGCGATACAGGAGGCAAAGAAGTCGATCCATATCACCTGCGCCTATTTCGTGCCGGACGAGCAGACCTTGCAGGCGCTGATCGATGCGGCGCGGCGTGGGGTGGACGTGCGGTTGGTGCTGCCCAGCGTGTCGGATAGCGGGCTGGTGTTCCATGCCGGGCGCGCGTTCTACCAGCCGCTGCTGGAGGCGGGAGTGAAGATCTACGAGCTCAAGCTGTCAGTCTTGCACGCCAAGACCGTGGTGATTGACGGGGTCTGGTCCACGGTCGGCTCCACCAATATCGACCGCCGCAGCTTCCTGCACAACAGCGAGGTCAATGTGATTGTGATGGGCGATGTGTTCGGTCTAGAAATGGAGAACGCCTTCAAGGAAGACCTGCGAAATTCGAGCGAAATCACGCTCGCCAGCTGGAACAAGCGCCCGCTCACCATGCGCCTCAAAGAATGGCTGGCGCGCGTGTGGGACTACTGGCTCTGACGTTTGATTTACATCAAACGCCGCCCGTCGGCACGGGCTACGCTGGAAGGACCATGAACGACCATGAGCCGCCCACCTCGCTTGACAAGCCCCCGCCTGGCGACAACCATGCAGATATCCCCGCGCGCGTGACCAGGTTGGAGGTGATGGTGGAAGTCGTCGTTCAACGGCTCGACAAAATCGACGCCAAGCTTGATCGTTTGGACCAGAAGCTCGATACGGGTCTCGAAAGGCTTAACGACAAGATCGATTCCGGTCTCAAACAGCTCAACGAGAAGATCGATGCCGGTTACGAAAAGCTTAACGACAAGATCGATTCCGGTCTCAAACAGCTCAACGAGAAGATCGATGCCGGTTACGAAAAGCTCAACGACAAGATCGATTCCGGTCTCAAACAGCTCAACGAGAAGATCGATGCCGGTTACGAAAGGCTCAACGACAAGATCGATACCGGCAACGAAAGGCTTAACGAGCGGATCAATGCCGGTAACGAAAGGCTTAACGATAGAATCGATTCAGGCTTGGAGAGACTTAACGCCAGGATGGATAGCGGCTTTGAAGCGATGAACAACCGCATCGACAGGGTGTACTACCTGTTGTTCGCATTCCTGACGGCACTGATCACCGGCGTGCTGGCCTTGCTCGCAAAACTGGTGGGCGTGTTCTAGGCGGCGGGGCGCCAGACGTCGCCCTGGCGGCGGAAGTTGTCGGTAGCGGCAACGAGGAAGCCGCTCCCCTCGCTCCAGGCGTAGCGCTGAACCTGGATCGCGTCGTGCTCCACACGCAGCACGTTGAAGGAGTTGGTCTCGCCCCGGCTGCGGGTGGAGGTGGCGGTGCCGGCCTGCACCACCAGCGCCGCGTAGCCATCGATCTCATAGCGCTCCGCCGTGTTGTGGGTGTGGCTGGTGTGCAGATGACCGGCCAGCAGCAAGTCCACCCCGCAGCGTGAGAAAGCTTCCATCGCCATCGGCGCCCGGTCCACCAGGTCATCGTTGTCCAGGTGCTGCGGCAAATCGAAGGGATGATGCGTCACCACGACCCGTGTCACCGCGCGCGGCAGGTGGGCAAAGCGCTGCCGCAGGTATTCAACCTGGCGCCGGTTGACGCGGCCATCCTTGAAGGTCAGCGACCGCGCCGTATTCAGCCCCAGCACTGCAATCTCCTCGTCGACGAACTCCGGCGCCAAGTCGCGCGTAATGTAACGCCGGTACTTGACCAGCGGCTGGAAGAAGCGCGCCACCACGTTATACAGCGGCACGTCGTGATTGCCTGGCACCACGATCTGTGGCATCGGCAGCGTATCGAGGTACTGGCGCGCCTGGCGGAACTGGGCGCTGCGGGCGCGCTGGGTCAAGTCGCCCGACACCACCACCACGTCCGGCCGCAGGTCGCCAATCAGCGCGCGCAGGGGTGCCAGCAATTGATGGTCAACGCGGCCGAAGTGCAAGTCGGAGATATGGACCAGGGTTCGCATCATTCCTCCTGTGGACGCGGTACGATCACCGGCAAGGCCGCCGGCCGGATACGATAGCGCAGCGGTGGCGCCATCACCGTGACTTCACCATCGGTCGCCACACGCAAGCGGCGATGGCGCGTTTCGATGCTCATCTCGCACGCCTGGAACACGTCAAACTCGCGCGCCTGGCGCAGACGGCCAAACAAGGCGCGCAGGGCCAGCTTCAGCAAACCAAAGCGGGTCGGGCGCTGCGCCACGTACACGCTCAGCTTACCGCCATCGAGGCGCGCACGCTCGCCGATATTGAAGCCCTCCATCTGGTATTCATTGTTGCCGATAAAGACAAAGGGGGTGCGCCGCGCATGGTCAGCCTCGCCCATGGCTAGGCGCACGTTGAGGAATGGAAAGCGCCGCAGTGCCGCCAGCGTGGCCCAGCCGAATGCCGTCCACTTGCCGCGTCCCAAGCGGCGCTGCTGCCGCTGCCGGTCGCGCACGATGTCCGGATAGAGGCCAAGGCTCGAGTTGTTCAGGAAGATGCGGCCATTGACCTCGCCCACATCGACCCGCACCACATGCCCCGTCGCCAGGGTGGCAATGGCCGCGTTGAGTTGCGGCGGGATGCCCAGGTCGCGCGCGAAATGGTTCAGGGTCCCCATGGGCAGCACGCCGAACACAGCGCCGCTATCCAGCACCACCGATGCGAGGGCATTGATGGTGCCATCGCCGCCGCCCGCCACCACCACCCGCGCGCCACCCGCCAGTGCCGCGCGCGCGGCCTCCATCATATGGTTGGCGTCGCGCGCCAGCGTGACTTCAGCGTGCAGCCCATGGTCGGCGAAGCGTGCCGCCAGCGTGGTGCCCCACGTCGGATCGTAACCGGCACCGGCGCCGGCATTGACGATCACCGCCATGGGGCTCATGCCAGCCCCCGCTCGCGGTGGCGGCGCAGGCTGGAGACTGCGGTCACGCATACGGCCAGCCAACCCAACCCTTCTAGCACGCCGGCCACCACATCGGTCAGGTAATGCACGCCGAGGTAAAGCCGGCTGAACGCCACCAGGCCCACCATTAACACAGCCCCCGCCGCCACTCCTGCGCGCTGGACGGCGCTTTGCGCGCAGCGCCACAAATAGCAGGCCAGCACGCCGTAAAACACCGTCGCGGCCATGGTGTGGCCGCTGGGGAAGCTATAGGTCGGCAAGGTCAGCAATGGCGCATCGAAGCTGGGCCGGGCGCGCTGGAAGCTGTGCTTGAGCAGCACATTCAGCAGCATGCCGGGCGGCACCGCCAGCACCAGGGCCAGCAACCAGTAGCGGGCCTGGCGCCGCCACAAATGCCAGGCCAGCAGCAAGGACAGGAAGGCGATGCCGGCCGTGCTATGCAGATGGGTGAAAACCAAAACGATGCTGGTCAGGGGTTCGCTGGCGCGCACATGCAGCCAGTGCGCCACCGCCGCGTCCAGCGCCGCCAGCCGGGCGCCGGGGCCGAGCGCGGCGTCGGCAATCGTGTGGAAGGCAGTCGCGGCCAGGATCAATAGTACGAAGCCGGCCAGCAGGTGCAGCGGCAGGCGGATTGAATCTCTCATGGTGCTCCAAAAACAACGGTTAGCAAAAAAACCTGATTTTTCATCCAGTACTGTTGATTCATACAGTATTTGTGTTATTCTGATGACTCGTTAAACACATCACAGCAAAAGGATTCAGTCATGACCACGATGAACAGCACCTTCGGCTCCCGCTTTGGCCTGGAATATGCCCCTATGTCTTTCCTGGTTCGCTTCGGCAAACGTGAAGTGCTGGTGTGCCGTGACTTCCGCAAGCGTTTCTACGCTGTGAATCCAATCATCGAATGCGATACCGGCGTGCAGCCTGGCCACCTGGAAGTGCTGCTGTTCAGCCGCTGGTTGCTGATCTTCTCCAAAGCCGGGTACTAAGTCTCGCACAGCTGTTCATACTGAGCGCGCAAATAGTCGCGCAAACGAATCACGACGGGCGTGACCTGCGAGCGATGCATGCAAACCAGATGTAATGGCACCTCTTCACCCATTACATCCGGTAGCAACAACTGCAAGCGGCCGGCTTTCAGGTCGGCGGTCACGTCCAACCGTGATTTATAAGCAATCCCCTGCCCTGCGACCGCCCAGCGGCGTACCAGGTCGGCATCATCGCTACTGCGGTTGCCGCGCACCTGGACCACTTTGCCCTGGGCGGGGAAGGCCCAACGGTCATACAGCATGTCATCCAGCGCAAAGCGCAGGCAGTTGTGCCGCGTCAGCTCGTCCAGGTTGGCCAGGCTGCCGTGCTGGCGCAGGTAAGCCGGCGACGCGACCAGTACGCGCCGGTTCGCGGGTGCGATCGGCATGGCCACCAGGCTGGAATCATCGAGTTTCCCATAACGCAGGGCCAGGTCGACTGGCTGGCGATACATATCGGCCACGCGGTCGCTGACGAATAGCTGCAGGCTGATGGCCTGGTAAGCCGCCTGGAAACCGTCGAGCCAGGGCAGCAATATATTGCGTCCGACGTCCGATGGCATCGAAATCTTCAGCACGCCCGCCAGCTCTTGCTGGCCCTGGCGTATCGCCTCGTATCCTTCCTTCAGCTGCCGCACCGCCTCGCGCGCGTGGCGCAGGTACTGCTCGCCTTCCGGCGTCAGCCGCAAGGAACGGGTAGTCCGCGCGAACAGGCGCAATTGCAGGCTTTCTTCCAGGCGTTTCAGGGCGGCGCTGGCCAGCGCTGGCGAGATGTCGAGTGCGCGCGCGGCGGCCGACAGGCTGCCCTGGTCGGCGGTGCAGACAAAAACATCGAGATCGTCCAGGCGCAGCATTATCAGCATTTCCTTGAAAGTGTTTCACTGATTTTAGTCTTTTTCTTGAAGCTGCGATGGCCCAAGATGCACTCATCGCCACTTTTTACGAAGGACATCCGAATGAAAGCCGTTGCCTACCGCGCCTCCCTGCCGATCGACCACCAAGACGCCCTGCTGGACGTCGAACTGCCAGCCCCCGTAGCCACCGGCCGCGACCTGCTGGTGGAAATCAAGGCCGTCTCCGTCAACCCGGTGGACACCAAGATCCGCCGCAACGTCGCGCCGGCGGCGGGCGAAGACAAAGTGCTCGGCTGGGACGCCAGCGGCATCGTGCGCGCCGTCGGCCCCGACGTGACCCTGTTCAAAGCCGGCGATGCAGTCTGGTACGCCGGCGCCCTGACCCGCGCCGGCACCAATGCCGAACTGCACCTGGTGGACGAACGCATCGTCGGCCACAAGCCCGCCGAGCTCAGCTTCGCCGAAGCCGCCGCCCTGCCCCTGACCGCGATCACCGCCTGGGAATTACTGTTCGACCGCCTTGGCGCCAGCCGCGACCCGGCGCGCGAAGCCGGCAAATCGCTGCTGGTCACCGGCGCTGCCGGCGGCGTCGGCTCCATCCTGGTGCAACTGGCACGCCAGTTGACCGGCCTGACCGTGATCGGCACCGCCTCCCGCCCGGAAACGGCAGAATGGGTCAAGTCGCTGGGCGCCCACCACGTGCTCGACCACAGCAAACCGCTGGATCAAGAAATCCGCCGCCTCGGCCTGCCGCCGGTCCACTACATCGCCAGCCTGAACGAAACGGAACACCACTTCGCCGCGCTGGCCGAACTAGTGGCGCCGCAAGGCAAGCTGGCCCTGATCGACGATCCGGCCCACGTCAATGTCAGCCTGCTGAAGCGCAAGAGCGTGTCCCTGCACTGGGAGTTCATGTTCACCCGCTCCATGTTCGAGACCGACGACATGGCGCAGCAACACTCCCTGCTGAATGACGTGTCGCGGCTGGTGGATAGCGGCGTGCTGAAGACGACACTGGGTGAACGTTTCGGCAGCATCAACGCCGCCAACCTGAAGCGCGCGCACGCCCTGCTGGAAAGCAACCGCGCGCGCGGCAAGATCGTGCTGGAAGGATTCTAAGCGTCGAGGCCGGCGGCCACGCGGGCGGCGTGGGCGGCGGCACTGGCCACGCCCGCCTGCTGGATCGCATGCTCCTGCTGGCGGATGGCCAGGGCGCGGCTGTCATGGTCGTCCACCGCAGTCAGCAATAATTGCGAGCGGCGGCACGCCTCGTTGACCGCCGCGTCAAAGCGATCGCGGCAGCGCCGCAGCATGCGCGATTCATAGCCGACGGCGCTGAACATGGCGCAGATTTCCACGCACAGGTCGCGCAAGGCGCACATGGATTCGCACGCGCCTTCGATGTCGCCGCGCATTTTGCGGTCGAGGTCGATGAATTCACTGCGGCCGCACGCGTGGACCGACAACTCGCGCACCGTCGCGGTCCAGCCCTCGATTTTGCCGCTGATGCGGCTGATGCCGGCGTTCTTTTCGCGCAGCATCAGGGCATATTGCAGCGCCAGCACCGTCACCGGCAGGCAGGCCAGGAAGGCCGGGATGCCCGCCTTTCGCATGGATGACTCAAGCTCTTTGCAGCGGCGCAGCACGGCCGCGATATTGCCACTCAGGGAATGGTTGCGCATGGCCCGTCTCCCGACTATCCGCCATGCGAAGGCACGGCGCGACAGACCAAGTATAGGCAGCGCGACGCGCGCGCGATCACGCGCCGGATTGACGCAGATTAAAGGAAGGACGATTAGGCGCCGTTGAGCCAGGCTTGTTCGTGCTCGCGCTCGCGGCGGCGGCGCTCGGCCGGCGCATCGAAATCGCGCAGGTACTGGATATGGCGGCGCTCCATCGACGTCATGTCGCGCTCGATAGCGTCGATCTCGGCGCGGTCGGGCGAATGGTTCAGGTAGGTGGCCTTCTCGCGGCGCAAGCCTTCCTGCTCATCCTGCAGCACTTGCAGGCGCGCTTCGCAACGCTGCACGGTGCGGCGCAGTTTTTCCGGGGTCAGGCCCTGGCCGCGCAAGTCGGTCTGCACGGCCAGGTCGCCGCGCACGGCGTTGGTACGCTTTTGCAGCTCAGCGATCTCGCCGTTGACCTCCTCGATGGCGGCGGCGTCCTTTTCGGCATAGGCTTGGCGGCGGCGCTCGCCCAGCAAGGCCATTTCTGCCTCCAGCAACTGGTACTCGTCACGGAAGGGGCGCTCGAAGTTGACCAGTTGGGCGTTGCAGGATTCGACCTGTTTTTCCAGCGCCACCACTTCCAGCTGCAGCTTGGCAATCGGCATGTCGTAGCGGCGCTGGGCACGTTCTTCCAGCGCCTTGTTGGCAGCCAGCAGGCGGGCTTCGTAACGCACGGTAGAAAATTTTTTGCGCGCCTCTTCCTCATGGGCGGCACGCAGCTTGCGCTCATAAGCGCGATAAGCTGCTGGCATGCCCAGCTTGCGGTACCAATTAAGTATCCAATTCCACATAGGCAGGAATATAGCTTAGGCGGCGGCGCGTGTCATGTCTGCCAGGGCCGGGGCGAGCAAAGATGCGACATTGATGGCATTGCTGCTGTGGGGGACGGTGTCGCAGCTGGCGGTGCGGGCCACGCCGGCGGCCACCAGTTCTTCATAGGCGCTGGCGGCGAACAAGGGGTGCACGGCGACGCAGACCGGCGCCGGCAGGCCGGCTTTGCGCACATGGCCGACGGCGGCGATCATGGTGCGCGCGGTCGATGCAATATCGTCAACGATGACGGGGGTGTGGCGTTGCCAGCGCTCGGTGTCCGGCACCGAGACTTCCACATCATGGTCGCCGCGCCGGACCTTTTCCAGCACGATGTAGGGGCAGCCCGCGCCGCGCGCCACTTCCGCCGCCCATTGCTCGCTTTCCGAATCGGGCCCGATCACGAGCGGCTGCGGCACGTTGGCAGCGATCCACTGCGAGATAAGAGGCGCGGCGCGCACCACGCGGGTGGGAATGGTGTAGATTTCGGCCAGGTCATGGTGGCGGTGCAGGTGCGGGTCGATCGTCACCATCCAGTGGAAGACGCCCGAAACCAGGCGCGCAAAGTGGGCCGACGTGATGCCCTCGCCGGGATTGAAGATGGCGTCGTGCCGCATGTACGCCAGGTATGGCGCCACCAGGCCGACGCTGGCCGCGCCCAGGTCGCGCGCAATGCTGGCGGCGAAGTACATGGGCATGAAGCGGTCGTCCGGACGATCCAGGGTGCAGACCAGGACCACCTGGCGTCCTTTCACGTCCGAGTGGTAGCGCACGTAGGATTCGCCGTCCGGGAAACGCCTTACCTGCAAGCTGCCCTGCTCCCAGCCTAGCAATTCCGCTAACTGCGCGGTGCAGGCTTCATTTCCAGGCAATGCGAACAGGATTGGCGGCATCTCGATCTCCCACAAAATAGTGACTATTTATTCTACATCCTATATATATCGTTGCCTCAATCTCATTATTACAAGGAGCCGCATGCAACAGCATCCAGTGAAACTCGCCATTGAGGCGGCGGACCGTGCGATCAGCAGCGGGGATTTCGACTCCCTGATGGATTTTTATGCCGACGACGCGACCCTGGTCGTCAAGCCCGGCATGCTCGCGCGCGGCAAAGAACAGATCCACAAGGCCTTCGTCGCGATCGCCGCCTACTTCAACCACAAGCTGCACGTGCGGCAGGGAAGGATGGAAATCGTGGAAGGTGCCGGCACCGCCCTGGTCATTATGGAGACGCGACTGGAGACGGTCGGCGCTGACGGCCAGCCCTTGCACATTGAGCGCCGCGCCACCTATGTCTTCCGCGCCAAGCCAGATGGCCGCTGGCTGTGCGTGGTCGACAACTCCTACGGCACCGACCTTTTGGCGGAAGCGGCGTAAGCGCCATTCCGCCGATCTAGCATTTCATGCAGCATTTTCCGCACCCTATCGCAAGGCGCGGGAAATGCGCGGCGCACCGCTCCAGAATGGCGTCCATAACAAACCATGGAGACTCGCATGACCGTTCCGCGCCACCTGGCCGCCGCCCTTGCCTTGATGTTTGCCGCCGCCTCGGCCGCCAATGCCGCCACCGCCAATGCCGCACTGCTGCACGACGCGGGCGGCCGCAAGATCGAATTACTCAAGATACCCAAGGCCGGCACCGCGCCCACGGTCGTCTTCGAGAACGGTTCGCGCAGCACACTGGATAAATGGGACAAGGTGATCGCCGACGTGGCGAAGGAGGCGACGGTGTTCGCCTACAACCGCCCCGGCTACGGCAAGAGCGACAAGCCGTCCACCCCGCGCGACGGCAAGACCGTGGTGGAGGAACTGCGCCAACTCCTGCGCGAACAGGGCTTGCAGCCACCTTACGTGCTGGTCGGCCACTCGCTGGGCGGCTTGTACATGCAGTTGTATGCGCGCAGCTATCCGCAGGAGGTACAGGGCGTGGTGCTGGTCGATGCCCTCTTCCCCGGCATCATCAAGAAGCCCGAGGACTTCCCGCTCACGACGCGCTGGGCAAAATACTTGTTCCTGAACGCGGCAATGGAGGCGGAGGTGGACCAGATCAACAGCACCAGCCAGGCCATGCTGAGCCTGCCATGGAATGACGATATCCCGATGGTGCGGCTGATCAATGTGCCGAAAGGTCCGGGCGCAATTCCGGTGGACCTGGGCGTGATCAACAAGGACGAGAAGACGCTCAATATGGTGAAAGACATGTACCCCAAAGCCTGCAAGGTGATCGTGGATTCCGACCACCAGATGCAGGTGGCCACACCCGAAGTCGTGACCAACGCGATTCGCGATGTGATCCATGCCCGCGACGGCAAGCACCAGCCGGCCTTGCACTGCAGCTGATACTGCACTGGCCAGCACCGCCCAACCGATCGACTTCGAGACGTTCCGCACCGTGGACAGCGCGAACACGCAGCGCTACGGCAGCCCGGGCAACTGCGATCACAACCAGCGCCGGGCTTCCGTCGGCCTGGGGCCGTAGGCCGAGTACATCACCCTGGTCAGCCAGTACTGCTCTCGCACAGCTCCTTAACCGGCGCCGCTGGTGCGCTGTCCTCGCCATGGTGGAACGGCGCGTACCAGGTCACGATAAACGATGGAATCGTCGCCGCCATCACCAGCCAGAAGTAGCTCACGTAGCCCAAGGCCTCTTGCAGGTGGCCGCTGACCATGCCGGTCAACATGCCACACAGCCCCATCAAACCGGTGCCGAAGGCATAATGGGTGGTGGTGTACTTGCCCGGGGCAAGCTGCTGCATCAGGTAGATCATGAAGCCGACGGAGCCAAAGCCGAAGGTGAACTTCTCGATCACCACGCCGGCGCCAATCACCCACAGGTTGGTGGGCTGGTAGATTGCCAGCAGCAGGAAGGTGGCGATCGGGATATTCAGCACGCAGCACAGTTTAAACAGCACCGGTTTCAGGCCATGCCGCGCCAGATACCAGCCGCCGGCCAGCGAGCCCGCCAACACGGCCAGCAAGCCATACGTGCCGTAGACAATGCCCAGTAGCTCATTCGACATGCCAAGGCCGCCCTTCTCGACCGGATCAACCATAAAGAATGGGCCGATCTTTTCCAGCAGGCCGATGGACACGCGGTACAGCAGCGCAAACGCCATCATGGTCCAGACGCCGCGCTTTTCGAAGAAGGTCTTGAACGCGTCACGCAGGATGAAGCCGGCCTGGCCCAGGTTCGCCGGCGTATCGGCGGCGCGCGCGCCTTCCGGCATAACGCGCCAGTGCCAGGCCGTCATCGCCAGCAACAGCACCGCCACCGCTATGAACACCACACGCCAGGCGCTCAGCCAATCCATGCCATACGATGTGTGCAGGTGGCCGCTCAGGTAGACCAGCACGCCGGACGCCACCACCGGGCCGATATTCCAGCTCAAGCCTTGCACGCCGCAGTACAGCGACTGGCTGCGCGAGTCGAGCGAGGTGACGTAGACCCCGTCGCTGGCGATGTCCATGGTGGCGCCGATGAAGGACATGATCCAGAACAGCACCATCATCATCGCCATGGCGCCGGGCATGCCCATGACCAGGGCCACCGCGCCAAAGCCCAGGCCTAGCAGCAACTGCATGACAATCACGAAGAACTTCTTGGTGCGGTACATCTCCACCACCGGCGCAAACAGCGGCTTGATGGTGTAGGCCAGGATCAGCATACTGGAATACTGGGCGGCCTGGCCGTTGTCCATGCCCAGGTTCTTGAACATGATGGCCGTAACGCTGGTGAGCATGATGTAACCCATGGCCATGGAGAAGTAGCCGGAGGGTACCCACAGCAATGGGGAACGATTCATGAACGTTGGGCCTTGATGAACTCGCGGTACCAGTGCGCGCTGTCTTTCAACGTGCGCTGCTGGGTCGCATAATCGACGTGGACGATGCCGAACCGCTTGGCGTAGCCGGAATCCCACTCAAAGTTATCCAGCAGGCTCCACATGAAGTAGCCCTGCACATCCACGCCCTGCTCCACGGCGCTGGCCATGGCGTCGAAGTGGCGCTGGATAAAGGAGATGCGCTCTTCGTCGTGGTCCGGCGTGCTGCTGGCCATGCCGTTCTCGGTGATATAGATAGGCGGCAGCTCGTACTCGCCTTTCAGTTTGAGCAGCAGTTCGGTCAGGCCCTGCGGATAGATTTCCCAGCCCATATCGGTGCGGCCGTTTTCCAGCGGCGGCGTGCGCGGCGGATCTTCCGCGCTGCAGAAGGCGCGGAAGTAGTAGTTCACGCCGAGGAAATCGATCGGCTGGTGGATCACGGCCATATCGCCCGGCTCGACATGCGGCGCATTGGCGCCGTGGCCGCGCAAAGCCAGCTCCGGATAGTGTCCTTTAAAAATCGGGTCCATGAACCATTGTACCGAACGCGCGTATTCCCACTCCGCCAGGTCGCGGTCGGCCGCGCTGTCGGTGGCCGGGTCGGCGGTCCACTGGTTCAAGACGATGCCCAGCTTGGCCTTCTTGCCGACGGCGCGCATGGCGTTCATCGCCAGCCCGTGCGACAGCAGCAAGTGGTGCGACACCTGCACGGCGGCCTTGGCGTCGCGCACACCGGGCGCGAACTGGCCGTTGCCGTAGCCAAGATTGGCGGTGCACCAGGGTTCGTTATGCGTTGCGATGCTGGCCACGCGGTCGCCGAAACGGCGCGCCACTTCCGCTGCATACGCGGCGAAACGGTGGCAAGTGTCGCGATTCAGCCAGCCGCCCTCTTCCTGCAAGCCTTGCGGGAGGTCCCAGTGGTACAGGGTGACATAGGCTTGCTTGCCCTTGGCTTCCAGTTCGTCGATCAGGCGCTCGTAGAAAGCGAAGCCGGCTTCGTTCCAGGCGCCCTGGCCATACGGCTGCACGCGCGACCAGGCGATGGAGAAGCGGTAGGCATCCACGCCGAGCGAATCGATGATGCCCACGTCCTCGCGGTAGCGGTGGTAGTGGTCGCAGGCGACGCTGCCATCGCTGCCGTCCTTGATCTTGCCGGGCGTGTTGCAGAATACGTCCCAGATGGAGAGGCCTTTGCCGTCCTCCTGGTTGGCGCCCTCGATCTGGAAGGCGCTGGTGGCTACGCCCCAGAGGAAGTCGGGTGGCAGGCGTGTGTCTTTCATGCTGATTTCTTAGATGGATGCGGGGGAGAGGGAGGTGGCCTGCCCCGGGGGACGAGGCAGGCCGGTTGCCACGGGCTTAGAAGTCGATGCCCGCGTTAACACCGAAGGTGCGCGGTGGTACGTACTGCGCCACCCACACATTGCCGCCATTCATGGCGCTAGTCTTGATACGTTTGTCGCCCACGTTACGCACGAATGCGTCCACCCAGAACTGCTTCGGTCCCTGGTAACGCAGGCCGATGTCGAACTTGGTGTAAGCCTTCTGCTGGTCTTCCGGCCCCATGTTGAAGACCGACAGCTCGGACTTGGTTTCGTAGTGCGCCGAAATACGCGGCACCAGGGAATTGCCGTCCGCCAGGCGGAAGGTGTGCTGGTAGTTCAGCTGCGCCGAGAACTTGGGCGCGTGCGGCATGGTGTTGCCGGTCACGTCCAGGCAGGTGGCGTTCAGCTCAGGGCAGAAAGGCAGCGAGTAGTCGTTGGAACCGGCGACCAGATAGCCCAGTTTGGTGTTGGTGTAAGCCAGCGCCAGCGCCACTTTGTCGTCCGCCGACAGCTTGGCCTGGATTTCCGACTCCAGACCCCAGACCTTGGCGCCGTCCACATTGTTGGTGACGAAGCTGTGCGAGCCGTCCGGATTGGTGACCGGCGACGAGAACTGGAAGTCCTTGAAGTCCAGGTAGTAGGCCGCGTTGTTGATCCGCAGCGCGCCGCCCAGGAAAGTGCTCTTGCTGCCGAACTCGTAGTTGGTCAGGGTCTCCGCACCGTAGGTACGGCCGCCGTCCTGCAGGCCGCCCGACTTGTAGCCGGTGGAAACGCTGGCGTACAGCATGTGGTTCTTGTCGATGTCGTAGCTCAGGCGCGCCAGGCCGGTCGCCTTGCTGCCCTTGTAGCGGCCATCGTTGGAAGGCACGCTCGGGTTGTAGCCCTGGCCCGGCTTGGTCGGGTCGATATTCGGCGTGACCGGCAGTTGCGGCACGTTCGGGTCATAGTTCCAGGTATAGCCGTTGCCGCCTTGGTTGGTGCGCTTGTCCGAGGTGTAGCGCAGGCCGCCGGTCAGGTGCCAGCCACCCGCCAGGTTCCAGGTCGCCTGGCCGAAGATGGCGCGCGAATCCACCGTCTCTTTCGGCTGGATGAAGGAGCCTTGCCACACCACGCTGCCATCCTGGGTGCCGTGCATGATCGGGATGTCGAAGCGGATGCCGTTGTCTTCCGCCGCATAATAGGCGCCCAGCTGCCAATCCACTTCGCGGCTACCGGTCGATTGCAGCTGCAGCTCGTGGCTGTTGCTCTTATATTTGGACCAGACGGTGTTATTGGCCTGGAAGTCGCCGCCGGTGGTGAAGCTGGTCGGCAGCGCGCGGCCGCCATCCTGGTCATAGGTGGAGGAACCGGAGAATTTGGAGAAGCCAGCGATATAGGCGAAGGCGATATCCGGATTCACCAGGTAATCAACGCGGCTGCGCACGGTGTTCACATTCCGGTGCAGGAAAGGCGCGGTGTCGATCAGTGCCGACCATTCATCCTGGCCGGCGCGCGGGGTCTGCATCAGGTTCATGCTCGGGGTGCCGCGATCCTGGAAGCGCTCGTAGGAGATATTCCACTTCAGGCTCTCGCTCGGCTGGTACAACCAGCTCACGCGCACGCCGCTCTGGTTCTGCGCGTTGTAGCGCGGGCCGTTGGTGACGTAGTTGTTCGGATTAATCGGCTTGAACTTGGCCGGGTCGCCGCCGCTGGCCAGGTAGGCAGCGCGCTGGTCGGCGATCGAAATATTCGGCAAGGTCTGGTACTTCACATAGCCGTCGTGTTCCTCATGGATCAAGGCCACGCGCAGCGCAGAGTGCTCGCCGGTCGGCACGTTCAGCGCGGCGCGTGCACCCATGCGGGAGTAGTCGCCCAGGCCGCCCGACACGGTGCCCGACACCACGCCCAGCTTCGGCTTGACGGTCTGCATATTGACCGCGCCGACGGTGGAGTTGCGGCCCCACAGCGTGCCTTGCGGGCCGCGCAGCACTTCAATCGCGTCCACATCGAACAGCAGCGCGGTGGCGCCTTCCGGACGCGGCGAATAGATGCCGTCGACGAAGAAGGCGACTTCCGGGTCGGCGTATTCGGTCTTGGCGGAGTCGTTGCCGACGCCGCGCATGGTCATGGTGATGACGCCGTGGTCGCCCTGGCCGGTGGCCTGGAAGCTCGGCACCAGGTGGGTCACGTCCTGGATGGTCTGTACGTGGGCATCTTCCAGCGCCGCTGCATCCAGGGCGGTGACCGCCACCGGGGTCTTTTGCAGGGAGGTGGTGCGTTTGGTCGCCGTGATCAGCACTTCCGGCACGACGGTCGATTCGTTATTGGCCGCCGGAGCGGCAGGTGCAGCTTGTTGCGCATAAGCGCCATTGGTCGACGCGAGCAGGGCCAGCACTCCGACCTGGATTGCAGAAAACTTCATTTTTGTCTCCGTTGTAGGTATGAAAACGATTTCTTTTTTCTTGAAAACGATTTCATAGTACATTTCATAAAAATAAAAAGTCAACAGATTTTTTAACACCCTAGGAACAAGGCGCCACGCTGGCTACAGCGGCATTCGCTGGCTGTGCACTGCGTTGGATTTCTGGTAATCTCGCGTGAAAAGCTTTTCAGGAAGAGAACAACCGTTGAACACCCCCGCCACACTGACTGACGTTGCGCGCCGCGCCGGCGTCTCCCCTGCCACCGTCTCGCGCATCCTGAACGGCACCGCCAAGGTCGCCGACGACAAACGCCATGCCGTGCTGGCCGCCATCAGCGAGTTGAATTTCGCGCCCAACCAGATGGCGCAAAGCCTGAAACATGGCCGCACAATGACGATCGGGATTGTGGTGCAGGATATCGCCTCGCCCTTCTTCGACGAGATCCTGCACGGCGTGGACGACGGACTGAAAGGCACCGGCTACGCCTCCGTGATCGTCAGCGGCCACTGGAATGCCGACGAAGAAGCGGAACGCATCCGCCTGCTGCTGGCCCGCAAAGTGGACGGCATCATCCTGCTGACGGGCCGCATGACCGACGACACGGTGCTGCGCTTCGCCGAACAGCGCCCTATTGTCTCGCTGGGCCGCGTGCTGCAAACCGAGCGCGCCGTCGGCTACAAGCTGGATAACGAGCACGGTGCCTGGCTGGCCGTGCGCCACCTGATCGAGCTGGGACATCGCCGCATCGCCCACCTGAGCGGCCCGGCGGAAAACCGCGACTCGGTGGAACGCCTGGCCGGCTACCAACGCGCGCTGAAGGAGGCCGACATCGCCTTCGACCCGGCGCTGGTGGTGGAAGGCACCCTGCATGAAGGCGGCGGTCTGGTGGCCATGAACCGCCTGTACGACAGCGGCCAGCCCTTCACTGCCGTCTTCGCGGTGAACGACCAGACGGCCTATGGCGCGCGCCTTTTCCTGTACCGCAAAGGCATCCGCGTGCCGGACGACGTGTCGCTGGTCGGCTTCGATGATCTGCCCGGCTCCTCCTACACCACCCCGCCGCTGACCACCGTGCGCCAGCCGCTGTACGTGATCGGCCAGACCGCCGTGCAGTCCATGCTACGCCTGATCAACGGCGAGGAAGCCGATGGCGCAATCCCGCCGGTGGAACTGGTGGTGCGCGAAACCACCCGGCGCTCCACTTAACGCGCAAGGGGCGGAGGGGCCGCCACAAGGCGCCTTGCCGCCTCAATGAAATCAAAAGCTACCGATTGGTAGCTTTTATTACTCATTGGTAGTACCATGGGCAACAGGATAACTCACCCTCTCACGAAGATGACTCTTGCACCAAAAACCCACCCGTCCTACATCGCCCTGGCCGCATGGCTGGTGGTGACATTCGCCTTTGCCGCGCTGGGCGCCACCGGCTCCACCCAAGCCCCAACTTTCTACGCGCAATTGCTGCGCCCCGACTGGGCACCGCCCTCCTGGCTGTTTGGCCCGGTGTGGACCGTTTTATACGCGTTGATGGGGTTTGCCGCATGGCGCGCCTGGAGCCGAGCCCACGAAGGCCGCCTCGCCCCGGCACTGGTGTACCTGCTGCAATTGGTGCTAAACAGCCTATGGAGCTGGCTGTTTTTCGCATGGCACCTCGGCGCCATGGCCAGCTTGTGCATCGTGTTGTTGTGGATCGCGATTGTGGCGACGATGGTGCTCTTCGCGCGACGCGAACGCCTGGCCGCGATCCTGTTGGCGCCCTACCTGGCGTGGGTCAGCTTCGCTGGTATCCTTTGCTACCGCATCTGGCAGCTCAACCCGGGGCAGTTGGCTTAACGAATCAGCTCAAAGATGGCCTGGCGCAGCCACATATTGCCCGGGTCATGGTGGTAGCGCTCATGCCAATGCTGCTTGATGGAGAATTCCGGCAGCTCAAACGGCACCGGGAATGCCTTGAAGCGCCCGCGCCCCACAAACAGTTCCACCAGCAACTCAGGCATGGTCACGACCAGGTCTGTGGTTTCCACCACGATGGGGATGCTCAGGTAGCTGGGCACCCGCAGCGCCACATTGTGGCGGATGCCTTGGCGCGCCACCTCCCGCTCCAGGATTTGCGGCGCCAGGCTGGTGAAATTCACCACTGCATGGCGCTCGGCCTGGAACTGTTCCAGCGAAATGCTGTCGCGCACGCGCGGATGGTCGGCGCTGGCCATGCACACATAACGCTGGCGGAATAAAGTCTGCTCATAAAAGCCCGCCTCCAGCTGCGGCATATAACCGAATGCCAGGTCAGCGTCGCCGGTTTCCAACAGCTTCGCCGTTTCTTCCATTTGCGGCAATATTTCGATATTCACGCCCGGCGAGTTAATCCGCAAATACCGCAATAATTTTGGCAATAAAACCAGCTGACTAATATCGGACATGCAAATTGCGAATTGTCGATTCGATGAGGCGGGATCAAATCCGGCGCGGTGCGTATAAACCTTATCCAACGCATGCAAAGCCTCCAGCACCGGCTGCTCCAGGTCACGCGCCAAGGGCGTCGGCTCCATCACATTGCCGATCCTGACGAACAAAGGATCGCCGAAATGCTCGCGCAATTTTGCCAAGGCGACACTCACCGCCGGCTGCCCTATTCCAAGATTTTCAGCCGCGCGGGAAACGCTGCGCCCCTTGATTATCTCGTCGAAGACCTGCAATAAACGCAATTCCAGCATGGGGCTTTCTTTCCTATTCGATTTTTTAATGGAATGTATTGAAGCCGCTGACTCGCCAAAAATTTACACCAAAAGTATATTTCGGCCAATCTCAAAAACATTCCGGGGAATATCATGAATTGGTTCAATAACCTCAAGATTGCGAACAAACTACTGCTTTCCTTCGTTGCCGTGCTGCTGCTGACGGCCCTCCTCGGCGTGTTCTCCGTGCTGCAACTGGCCAAAGTGAACGCCACTGCTACAGATCTGGCGACCAACTGGATGCCGGCCATTAAATCCGCCAGCGAAGTGAAATACGGCGTGGCGCGCGTGCGCAGCAGCGCACTGCAGCACCTGCTGTCCGACGACGCGGAAGGCAAAGCCAACTACGACAAGAGCGTAGCCACCATGACCGACAAGATCCGCCAGGACCAAGCGGCGTACGAAGCCCTGATCAGCGAGCCGGAAGAAAAGAAAACCTACGCAGAATTCACACAACTGCTGGACGCCTACCTGGCGCAGCAAAACCACGCCCTCGCCCTGTCGCGCGAAAGCAAATCCGACGAAGCGCTGGCCGTGATGCGCGGCGACGCACTGCGCATCTTCAACGAAATGGAAGCCCACATCGCCAAGATCGTCGCCGTCAACGAAGCCGGCGCCAACGCCGCCAACGACCTGGGCGACGTCACCTACGCCGCCTCGCGCGGCTGGATCATCGCCCTGCTGGTTGGCTCTATCGTGCTGGCAATCAGCCTTGCTTACTTCGTGGCCCAACTGATTGCGCGCTCACTGCAAAAGGCCGTCACCGTGGCGCAGACCGTGGCAGCCGGCGACCTGACCAGCGATATCCGCGTCACCAGCAGCGACGAAACCGGCCAACTGCTTGGCGCGCTGAAGGAAATGAATGACAGCCTGGTGAAGATCGTGGGCGAAGTACGCAGCGGCACCGAAACCATCGCCAGCGCCTCCGGCCAGATCGCCACCGGCAATATCGACCTGTCGGCACGCACCGAAGAACAAGCCAGCTCGCTGGAAGAAACCGCCTCCTCGATGGAAGAACTGACTTCCACCGTGCGCCAGAACTCCGAGAACGCCCTGCAAGCCAACACCCTCGCCAACAGCGCCAGCGATATCGCAGCGCGTGGCGGCGTGGTGGTGTCGCAGGTAGTGGAGACTATGAGCTCGATCAACGAATCCTCGAAAAAGATCGTCGACATCATCGCCGTGATCGACGGCATCGCCTTCCAGACCAACATCCTGGCGCTGAACGCCGCCGTGGAAGCAGCCCGCGCCGGCGATCAAGGCCGCGGCTTCGCCGTGGTCGCGACCGAAGTGCGCACGCTGGCCCAGCGCTCCGCCGCCGCCGCAAAAGAGATCAAGTCCCTGATCGACGACTCCGTTGGCAAGGTCGATACCGGCACCAAACTGGTCGACCAGGCCGGCAGCACCATGCAGGAAATCGTACAGAGCATCCAGCGTGTGGCCGACATCATGGGCGAAATCACCACCGCCAGCGCCGAACAGACCGCCGGCATCGAGCAAATCAACGAAGCCGTGATCCAGATGGATTCCGTGACCCAGCAAAACGCCGCCCTGGTCGAGGAAGCCGCCGCCGCCGCGCAAGCCATGCAGGACCAGGCCAGCCACCTGGCGCAAGCCGTCAGCGTGTTCCGCCTGGACCGCCACGAGCACGCCAAGCGCCCTACCCTGGCCGCGCAGGGCAAGGCGCCGCGACTCGCATTCGCGTAAAGCTTGGCCGGGGTGCGGTGTATTCGGTATAATGCCGCACTCCGGAAGCGTGGCCGAGTGGTTGAAGGCAGCAGTCTTGAAAACTGCCGACGGTTAATCCCGTTCGTGAGTTCGAATCTCACCGCTTCCGCCAATTTAAAAGGTCCCTCCCATGTCCGCCTCCCGCCGCTACAACCAACGCCAACTCAAGAAAAAACATCTGGGCGAGTTCCAGGAACTCGGCTTCATGGTCGATGCGAAACTGGTCGGCAACCCTTCCGAATCCGAGCGCAACGACCTGCTGGTGCGCTTCCTGACCGAAGCGATCGAGGCGAATGGCCTGGCCTTCGGCGGTGGCTACAGCGATGACTTCAGCGGTTTCGTGGTGTCGCACAAGCCTTACGGCAAAGTCGAGGAAAGCCACCGCGCACAGGTGCAAGACTGGCTGGCTAAGCAAGGCCTGCTGACCGATGTGAAAGTCGGCGAGCTGCGCGACGCTTGGTACGGCTGGGGTTAATCCACCGTGTAGTTGCGTGTCGGAAATCTTTACATTAGCCAAATATTTTCCCGGCCCGACTACGTTAACTCATTGAAAACGTTGACTTTTACGCAACAGGCATAATAGTTGCTTTAGTTTCAGTTCCGATTATTTTTCTACAAATAATATGAAACTGAAACAGAAAGCCTTCGCTTCTATCCTCATCGCTGCGGCCTCCCTGGCCGGCAGCGGTGCAGCCCAAGCTGGTGTCATCTCCCAATGGGGCAGCAATGTCATCGGCTTCAGCAGCCAGTACAACACCACTTCTTGGGCAGCCGCACAAGCCTTGGGCGCGCCGGATCGTCCGACCTATGGCGACATCGCTGGCGCCTGGGCGCCGCAGTCTCGCGGCGGTACGTTGGAGTGGCTGTCGATTGGTTTTGATACCGCCGTCTACGCCACTGGCGCTGTGATCCGTGAAGTATCCGGTAACGGCTTCCTCTACCAGATCGATGCGATCGACTCCTTCGGCAACCTGCACCAGGTTTGGAGCGGCGCCGATACCAGCGCGGCCAACACGCCTTATAACTTTGCTGTGAACTGGAGCGAGACTTCCTACACCGTGAAGGGCCTGAAGGTGTACATCGACACCAGCCGCCATGGCGATTGGGAAGAAATCGACGCGATCCAGCTGGTCGGCAATGACACGCTCACCGCCCCGGCGGATGTGCCGGAGCCGGCATCGCTGGCCCTGCTGGGTCTGGGCTTATTGGGTTTGTCTGCAGTACGCCGCAAGAAGCGTTAAGCTGATCGTCTACATCCACTACGAAGGCGGCACACCTGTCGAGCAGAAGCAATCCGGCGGCCCAAGCAGCACCGCAGGAAGGTGTGTCGTCGAGCCGCTCCTACTAGCTCAAACAGGGCGGCGGCGCGCGCTAAACCCAAGCGCACAAAGACCTGCCAGCATCAAGCCCAAGCTTGCAGGCTCCGGCACCTGAGCCTGAACCTGCGCAAGGGTCAAGCTGGACAGATTCAGTTTGAAGCTGACCAATGTGTTATCCGAACGCCACCAAGCGCTGTTCATAGTAGCGCTGCTCAGGTTGTCGAGAGAAAGCGTAGTCGTCGGCAGTCCCGCAGCAAACAAAAGGTGCGACTGGTCCGAAAAACGGAGCTGAAAGCGATCGCCATCGATGACCAGCTCGTCCTCTCCGAAAAAATGCCCCGGGGAACGGTCCGCCAGACTAAATCTGGCGTTGCCTGAAAAATGGGTGCCATTTTCCGCTATCGAATAGCTGGCCGACATGTTTCGGGTGTAATCGTAAAAAACATTGTCACTCCCCTGGCCCGAGATGCTACTGGGCTGCGCTGAAGTATCGAAGCTAAACTTGCCGAAGATATGCTGACCAGTCTTGACCAGCGGGCCACCATTTGGCCCCTCGGTCTCCGACAACCAAACCGACGACCCCCAAGGATCACCCGTATTCAATCCAATAGCGCCAATCTTCGCGGTGAATTCATAAGTAAGCAGTGCCGCCTGAGCCTGAGGCATGGCCGAAAACACAAGACAACCGAGAACAGCAAGCATTTTTTTCATATCAAGCCTTCAAGTTTAATTGCCAATTATACATTGTAACTAAGGCATTGTTTACCGATTGTTTGCTTCCGAGACCTACACACAGTTCGTGCTTTTTCGTGTACTTGGAACGGCCGGGGCGAACATGAAATCGTTCGACTCGCAGCACGCTCGACATGCCAGATGTCGGCGCAGCCCACAGCAAGCCAGTATTGCGATGTTTCGCCGAGCGCCTGCAATGTGTCGCAAGAAGCAGTAAGCTTGCTGTTCCACTAACCGCAAAGGCGGCCCCGTGGCCGCCTTTTTTGTTGCCATGAAACTGCTCCCTGCCCTGCTTTGCCTGCTGGCGTTGCCGCTCCAGGCTTCACAACAATTCAATATCCCTTCCGCGCCTGGCATCAAGCTGGCGGTGACGGAGGTGGGCCAGCATCGTGGCAAACGCCCGATCTTGCTGGTGCATGGCGCGCGGGTCAGCGCCAAGGCTTCGTTCGATTTGCCGGTAGTGGGCGGCTCGCTGGCGGCCGATCTGGCGGCGCGGGGCTTTGATGTGTACACGCTGGATGTGCGTGGTTATGGCGCTTCCACGCGGCCGGCGACGATGGAGCTGGCGCCTGCGGTGGCGCCGGCGCTGGTGCGTACCAGTGCTGCGGTGGAGGATATTGATGCGGCGGTGGACTTTCTGCGCCAGCGCAGCGGCGGCGCCAAGGTGGCGTTATTGGGATGGGCCACCGGCGGCCAGTGGGCGGGGCATTATGCGACCCTGCATTCCGACAAACTAAGCGCGCTGGTCATGCTGAATAGCCTGTATCGCGGCGCGTCCGCGCATCCGCTGATCGGGCGCGGCACGGGGCTGGAAGATAAGGAGCGCCCCGGCACCTTCAACCGCGCTGCCTGCGGCAATTACCGCACGGCAGATGGTGCGTCCACGCTGGGGCCGTGGGACCGCACGCTGGGCGAGGAGAAGGACAGCGCGCGCGATCCGGCGCTGGCGCGGGCTTATGTGGAGGCGGCGTTGGAGAGCGACACCACCAGCCGCCAGCGCGAGCCGCGCAGCTTCCGTGCGCCGTGCGGGGCGTTGGAGGACAGCTTTTACCTGGCCACCGGACGCCAGTTGTGGGATGCTTCGCTGATCACGGTGCCAGTGCTGGCCATCGCGGGCGAGAAGGATTTTTGGTCGCGGGCGGAGGATATGCAGAACCTGCAGGCCGACCTGGCACACGCGCCGGCGGTGCGCATGGTGCGCATTCCGAACGCCCCCCACTTCCTGCACCTGGAGCGGCCAGCGCGCGGCCGGGCGCAATTGATCGATGAGGTGGATGCCTTCGTGCCGCGCTAGCAGCCCTTGGGCTTGACGGTGGCGAACTGGCAGTCCAGCGGCTGGAAGAATTCGCGCGAGGTGCCGTAGGCCTTGGCGTAGCGTTCGAACAGGCGGTCGATATCGCCGGATTTGTACAGGGCGGCGATGCCGCGCTCGAAGGCGTCGCGCTGTTCGGCGAGGCGGAAGACGAACCAGTATTCGTTCGGCTTGCCGATAATGTCATGGTAGGCCAGGTCGAAGTCGCCGTCGCGCTGGTAGGACTGGCGGTCCAGGTAGTAATGGAAGATGTCCTTCTGCGAGATCACCACGTCCACCTGGCGCAGCACCAGCAAAGGCGATTGCAGGGTTTTCGGCTCCAGGTAGCGGGGATTGCGCCGGGCCGCATCGCGGTAGGCCGCGCCCAGCATGTCGGCAGCGCCGTAGAAGGCGGTCACGCGGTAGCGCGCCAGGTCGGCCACCGAGTCCAGGCGCGGCAAGTCGGTGCGCCGGGTGATCGCCACATTGTGGAAGCTGGTGACCGGCCAGCGGCTGAAAAACCCCGGCAGCTGCATGCCTGGCTTGGCGCTGGTGGAAACGTCCACCAGGCCGCTGCGCAGGGCTTCTTCGGTGCGTTTGCTGGGCAGGTAGATGAAGTCGGCGACCACCGCTTGCGTGGCCATGGCCTCGCGCAGCATGTCGACCAGCAGGCCGCTATTCCGGTTCGGCATGACGAAGGGGGCGATATCGTCCTGCACGCCGAATTTGATGCGGGGGTGTCCCGCCTGCCGCGCCCCCTGCCCTGCGGCCTGCATGCTGCAGGCAAGAAGCAAGGCCAGGGCGGCGGCGCGTTTCATGCTCTGCCCGCGTTGGCGGCGATGGGTTGCGGTGGCGCCCAGTTCTGCACCAGGGCTTCTTCGAATTCCTGCGCCGGCAAGGGGCGCGAGAACAGGTAACCTTGCACTTCGTCGCAGCCGGAGTCTTTGAGGAAGGCCAGTTGCTCCACCGTTTCCACGCCTTCCGCAATCACCTTGTGCTTCAGTTGCTGGGCGATGCTGATGATGGTGCTGGCGATGGCGCAGTCGTTGGTGTCGACCGGAATGCCGGTGGTGAAGGAGCGGTCGATCTTGAGCGTGTCGATCGGGAAGCGCTTCAGGTAGGACAGGCTGGAGTAGCCGGTGCCGAAGTCGTCCAGCGACAGGGTGATGCCGTGCGCGGTCAGGCGGTCCATGATGCCGATCACGCGCTCGATATTGTGCATCAGCGTCGATTCGGTGATTTCCAGCTCCAGCCAGGACGGCTCCAGGCCGTAGCGTTGCAGGGTCTCCATCACGCGGCCCGGCAAGGCGGCGGTGAACTCGCGCGCAGAAACGTTAACCGCCAGGCGTATCGGCGGCAGGCCTTTTTCTTTCCAGGCCTGGGCTTGCGCGCAGGCCGCTTCCAGCACCCATTCGCCAACTTGCACCACCAGGCCGGTGGCTTCAGCCAGGGGGATGAATTCGGCCGGCGGCACCAGGCCGCGCTCCGGGTGCTTCCAGCGCACCAGCGCTTCGGCGCCGATGATCTTGCCAGAGCTGATTTCAAACTTGGGCTGGTAGTGCAGCAGCAGTTGGCCGTTGCCCAGCGCCTGGCGCAGGCCCGATTCAATGCGCATGCGCTCCTGCATGCCCTTGTTCATGTCCTGGCTGTAGAAGGCGATATGTTCGCCATCCGTGGTGGCGTTTTGCTTGGCGCGGTACATGGCGATGTCTGCCAGGCGCAGCAGGGTTTCGGCATCGCCGCCGTCCTGCGGGTAGACGCTGATGCCGATCGAGGCGCTCACGCGCAGGTCGTGGCCGTCGATCAGGAACGGCTCGTTCAGCGCCGCCAGCAGCTTGTTGGCCACCATGCTCGATTCGTAGTGCTGGTTGATGTCGAACAGGCCAACCGCGAATTCGTCGCCGGACAGGCGGGCCACAATGTCCTGGTCGCGCAGCGCCATGCGGAAGCGCTGCGACACTTCGCGCAGCAGCGCGTCGCCGACGGTGCGGCCCAGGGTGTCGTTAATCAGCTTGAACCGGTTCAAATCGATGAACATAACGCAGCCGTGCAGCTTGCTGCGCTGGGCCACGGTCAGGGCCTGGTCCACCAGCTTGGTGAGCAGGGAGCGATTGGGCAGGTTGGTCAGCGCGTCGTAATAAGCCAGGTGGTGGATGCGCTCTTCCGCCTGTTTGCGCTCGGTGATGTCGGTCAGGTAGGCGATCAGGCCGATCGAGCGGTCTTCCATATCGCACAGGGGCGACAGCGACAGGCTGGCCCAGAATACTTCGCCGTTCTTTTTCTTGCGGCGCACTTCCATCAGGCGACCGCCATCTTCCAGGAAGGAATCGTCGAAGGCTTCGTCCTCGTCGTCGTACAGGAAGATGATGTTGCGGCCGACCGCTTCCACCGCCGAATAGCCAAACAGGCGCTCGGCGCCCTTGTTCCAGCTAGTGATGAAGCCGTTCAAGTCCATCGTCAGCACCGATTCGTGGATCTGGTCCAGGATTTGCGATTGATGCTGGAGCCGCGCTTCCACCTGCACATAGGCGTGTGTGGTGCGCTGCGCCACCGAATGCACCTGCAATACGCTGCCGGCCAGGCTGGCCAGGCTGGCCAGGTGCTGCCTGATCGTATCAGTGTAGCTGTCGCGGCCCGATACTTCAAAGCGGCCGAAGTAATTGTTGTCGAACTGGATCAGTTGCGACAGGCCGCTTTCCCAGCCCGGCAAGCCGGCGGCGGGGGTCATATCCTGCGGCACGTAGCGGCCGTGCGGGCTGCCAGTGACGTCGCGCACAATGCGGCCCATTTCTTCCACCAGGGCCGGGCCGCGCAGGCGCAGCACGGCGTCGCACAGGGCGGCGCTGCTGGTGAGGAGGTCGGACACCGGTAAGACCTGCATCGTTACACGTTCCGGCTGACTTGCAGCGCCCACTGGTAGGCCTGCAGCAGGCTGCGCCAGTAGGTTTCGTTGTCGATGCCGACATCGGCCAGGGCGCTGCTTTGCGGTTCGTGCATTTCCACCAGGGCCAGCATCTCGCCCAGCGGGCCGCTGCGATCCAGCAGGGCGGCCACCACGTCCAGGTCCAGGTTCAGCGCCGCGACGATTTCCGTCATCGGCATGGCCAGCAGCACATCCAGCAGCGAGAACACGCCCACCAGGAAGGCCTGGTCCTGCTCATCACGGTCGCCGTCATTCAGCTTGCACAGGGCTTCCATTTGCGCGGCGCGCAGGGCGGCCAGCGGTAGCAAGGCATTGGCCTGGCCGTCGTCTTGCTGGCGCGCGTACAGCAGCAGTTGCAACCAGCGTTGCAGCTGGCGGCGGCCCAGCATGTTGATGGCCTGGCCGAAGTTGTGGATTGGGTTGCTGTTCGGCGCAAAGGCGGCCGAATTCACCAGCTTCAGGAGCTGGTAGGACAGCGCCGGGTCTTGTTTGAGCAGGGTTTCCAGTTCGCGCGAATCGGCGTCCTGCGCCAGCAAGCCAAGCAGGGCAAGCAGGCGTTTGCGCGAGGTGCCGTCGCCCTGCCCCGCATCGTGTTCCTGTGCGCGCGGCAGCTCGCCGCGCAGCAGCGCAAAACCGGGCGGCATGGCGGCGGCGTTGCGCGCCAGGTGCGGGCCGGGCAATGTCATCATGGCCAGGGCGCTAGGCAGCGCCTCAGCGCAATCGACATCCAGGCCGCGGATGCCGCATTGGGCGGCGCTGATGCCTACCTCGCCGTCGGTCATCAGGCGCAGGCCGCGGTCGGACAATTCCTTACAACGCTTTTGCACGGCGCCGTCGGCCAGGCTGGCGGCGGGCACGGTGAAGAGAATGCGGCTTAGCGGCAAGGTGTCGAGCTTGGCAGGCTCCAGCGCCAGCGGATCGGCCAGGGGAATGTAGTAATCAATGGAACCCAGTGCCTGGGATTCTTCGCAACCCAACAGGGATTGCAGCGCCGGCACGGTGGCGGCGCAAGGCATTTGAAACGCTAGTCCCGCCCATTGATTCTGGGTGTTGAGGACAGGCTTGATTCCCACCAGCGGAAACGAATTTGAATCAGGCGCAAACATCGGAATCTCGGTGCGGTAATTGCAACAATGGTAAATGTTTTATTGATGTAAAGCAACCATTGAGCGTTCACTGACACACCCGTGTTACAAGACTCGAGGAATATAACAGAAATTGCTCAAAAGTCAGGTTTTCCCCCATAGAGGAGAGCATCGAATTGCCGACTTTGTACCCGCAACGATACATTGATGATTAATTCTACAATTGTTACTTCCCGAATTGTGCGTGTTGCACGGCAAACTTGATTAATTCTGCCTGTCCCTCGATACCCAGCTTGCGCTTGATGTTGAGGCGATGGGTTTCCACCGTGCGCACGCTCAAATCCAGTTCGCGCGCAATATGCTTGTTCGATTCGCCGTTGGCCAGGTGGCGCAACACTTCCGCCTCACGCGAGGTGAGCTGGTTGTCCTGCGCCAGCGGCTTGGCCAGTTGCTGCGCCAGGTTGGCGCTGTAGTAGATGCCGCCGCCCATCACGGTCTCGATGGCCACCACAATATCCTTGCCCGACGCGTCCTTCAGCACGTAGCCGCGCGCGCCGGCCTGGATGGCCTGGCTCACGTATTCCAGCTTGTCGTGCATGGACAGGATCAGCACCGCGATCTGCGGGAACTGCTGCCTGAACTGGGCGGCGGCCTCGATGCCGTTGGTGCCGCGCATATTGATGTCCATCAGGACCAGGTCGGGCTGGTGCTGGCGCGCCGCTTCCAAGGCCTCGGCCGCGCTGCCGGCCTCGCCCACGACTTCGAACTGCGCCATCGCTTCCAGCCGCGCGCGCAGGCCGTCGCGCACCAGGGGATGGTCGTCCACTAACAAGATCCTGGTCATTCCTTACTCCGGTTTTCCACGTCGGCCTGCACCACCGTGCCGGCCGGGGACGATTCAATACGGAACTTACCGCCGATGGCTTCCATGCGTTCCATCATATTGCGCAAGCCGATGCCGCGCTTGGGGTGGCCGGCGATGCCCTCGGCGTCGAAGCCGCAGCCGTTGTCGGCGATGCGCAGCGAGACGCGTTCGGCGTCCGCTTCCAGGTCGATGCTGATGCGGGTGGCGCCGGCGTGGCGCTCGATATTGGTCAGCGCTTCCTGCGCGATACGGAATAGCACCGTGTTGGCCACGTCCGGCAGGCGGTCGGTGCAGCCGTTGGCGGAGAAGGCCACCTGCACCCCGCTATGCACGCGGAATTCGTCGGCCAGGTGGTCCAGCGCGGCGGCCAGGCCCAGGTCGTCCAAAATCGCGGGGCGCAGGTTGTGCGAGATGCGGCGCACCTCGCCCAGCACGTTTTTCAACTGCTCCACCGTGTGCTCGAAGGCGGCTTTGGCCTTGTCCTGCTGGTCCGGATTGGCCAGGCGGATGATGGCCGCCTCGATCTGCAGCTTGATCGACACCAGCCATTGACTGATGCCGTCGTGCAGGTCGCGCGACAGGCGCGCCCTCTCCTCTTCCTGCGATTCGACCACGCGCTGCGCCAGTACTTTGAGTTTGGCGTCGGCCACGCGGTTGTCACGGATGTTGAGCGCCAGGCCGCAGACGCCCACGGCCAGCAGCGCCAGCGCCGCAATGGCCGCCATCCACAGCAGGGTGTTGCGGATATTGCCGCGCTGCTGCGCGTCCACCTTGGCCAGGGCGGCATCCACATCGTCCAGGTAGATGCCGGTGCCCAGCATCCAACCCCACTCCTTGACCGGCACCACGTAGCCCAGTTTGGGGGCCGGCTTGTGGCTGGACGGCTTGATCCAGTTATAGCGCTCCAGCCCACCGCCCTCACGCGCGCGCGCCAGCAGGCGCTGGATGGTGGGGTTGCCTTCCTGGTCCGTCAGCAAGAACAGGTTCTGCCCCACCAGTTCCGGCTGGCGCGGGTGCATCAGCGAATTGCCCTGCATGTCGTAGACGAAAAAGTAGCCGTCGTCGCCGAAGCTCAGGGTGGACAGGATGCGCTTGGCCTCGGCCAGGGTGGCGGCGTCCTTGCGGCCGGATTGCACCAGGTGTGAGATCGAGTGCGAGGCCAGCGCCACGTAGTGCTTCAGCTCCGCCTCCTTGCTGGCCAGGTAGGCCTGCTGGATGGTGTCGCGCTGCTGCTGGGCGAGCGTGACCGCCTGGTAGCGCACGGCGACCGCAATCGCGCACAGGGCCAGGATCAGGGGCGCGAGGGCCAGGAACAGGAACTTATGCCGCAGTTTCATGCTGGCGATTGTAAGCCCCCGGCCACCCGCCTGTCCTACGTAGTTCTACGCAGCGGCTTTGCGTAGTGGTGCGCTTGTGACAGATATTCATTTCCTGAATACTGGCCATTCATCCATGGAGGAGACCCCAATGAATCCCGTTTTTAAGAAAATTGGCTGGGCAGGCTTGTCGCTGCTGGGCGCCGGCGCATTGGGCGTCGTGGCGTTGAAGCGCGGCGAGCCAATCAGCGCCATCTGGCTGGTGATTGCCGCCGTCTGCGTCTACCTGATCGCGTACCGCTTCTACAGCCTGTTCATCGCCACCAAGGTGATGGGCCTGGAAGCCAACCGCCTGACCCCGGCCTACAAATTCAACGATGGCCTGGACTACGTGCCGACCAATAAGAACGTGCTGTTCGGCCACCACTTCGCCGCGATTGCCGGCGCCGGCCCGCTGGTCGGCCCCGTGCTGGCGGCGCAAATGGGCTACCTGCCCGGCATGCTGTGGATCCTGGCGGGCGTGGTGTTTGCCGGCGCGGTGCAGGACTTCATGGTGCTGTTCATTTCCACCCGCCGCGACGGACGTTCGCTGGGTGACCTGATCAAATCCGAACTGGGCCCGATCCCGGGCAATATCGCGCTGCTCGGCACCTTCATGATCATGGTGATCATCCTGGCCGTGCTGGCGCTGATCGTGGTGAAAGCGCTGGCGCATTCGCCGTGGGGCTCCTTCACCGTGATGGCCACCATCCCGATCGCGCTGTTCATGGGCGTCTACTCGCGCTACATCCGCGTGGGCCGCGTGGGCGAAGTGTCGCTGATCGGCTTTGTGCTGCTGATGCTGGCGATCCTGGGCGGCCAGTGGGTGCAGGAGAACCCGGCCCTGGCGCCGATGTTCACCTTCAGCGGCACCGAACTGACCTGGATGCTGATCGGCTACGGCTTCATCGCCTCGGTGCTGCCGGTGTGGCTGCTGCTGGCGCCGCGCGACTACCTGTCCACCTTCCTCAAGATCGGCACCATTGTCGGCCTGGCGGTGGGCATCATCATCGTGGCACCGATGCTGCAAATGCCGGCGCTGACCAAGTTCATTGACGGCACCGGCCCGGTATGGTCGGGCAATATGTTCCCCTTCCTGTTCATCACCATCGCCTGCGGTGCGGTGTCCGGCTTCCACGCCCTGATCTCCTCCGGCACCACGCCCAAGATGATCGAGAATGAAACCCATGCCCGTTTCATCGGCTACGGCGCCATGCTGATGGAATCCTTCGTCGCCATCATGGCGCTGATCGCCGCCTCCACCATTGAGCCGGGCGTGTACTTCGCCATGAACTCGCCGGCCGCGCTGATCGGCACCACCGCCGAATCAGCGGCGCAGGCGATTTCCGCCTGGGGCTTCCGCGTCACGCCCGAAATGCTGACCCAGACCGCCAAGGACGTGGGCGAAGCCACCATCATCTCGCGCGCCGGCGGCGCACCGACGCTGGCGGTGGGCATGGCGCACATCCTGTCCAACGTGGTGGGCGGCAAAGCCATGATGGCCTTCTGGTACCACTTCGCGATTCTGTTCGAAGCGCTGTTCATTTTGACCGCCGTCGACGCGGGCACCCGTGCCGGCCGCTTCATGCTGCAAGACTTGCTGGGCTCCTTCTCGCCTTCCCTGAAGCGCACCGACTCCGTCTTCGCCAGCCTGCTGGCCACCGGCCTGTGCGTCTCCGCCTGGGGCTACTTCCTGTACCAGGGCGTGGTCGATCCGCTGGGCGGCATCAACACCCTGTGGCCGCTGTTCGGCATCGCCAACCAGATGCTGGCCGCCGTCGCGCTGATCCTCGCCACCTGCGTGCTGTTCAAGATGAAGCGCGCCAAGTACGCCTGGGTCACCATCACCCCGACCATTTGGCTGCTGCTGTGCACCCTGGTGGCCGGCTGGCAGAAGATTTTCGACGCCAATCCGAAGATCGGCTTCCTCGCGCACGCCGGCAAGTACCAGGCCGCGCTGGCCGAAGGCAAGGTGCTGGCCCCGGCCAAGTCGCTGGAGCAGATGCAGCAAGTCGTGTTCAACGACTACCTGGATGCCGGCCTGGCCGCCTTCTTCATGGTGGTGGTGATCAGCGTGCTGGTGTTCGGCACCCGCACCGCACTGGCCGCCTGGAAAGCCAGCCGCCCGACCCACAACGAAGCACCGGCGCAGTACTCCACTGCTGCCGCGGCCAAGTAAGGTCAGGCAAAGCCATGTTCGGCGAAATCGCCAAGGCAGGCCGCTACCTCGGGCAGAGCATGCGGCTGATGTGCGGCCTGCCCGAGTACGACACCTACGTCGCCCACCGCGAGACGACGCATCCCGGCGAACCCGTGATGAGCTACGAAGAGTTCTTCCGCGAACGGCAAGAAGCCCGCTACGGCGGCGCCGGCAAGCGCGGCGGCTGCTGCTAGCCAGCAAATGTCCGTTTTGGGGTCAGGAAGAAAAGTGGACATTTTGGGAAATGTCCACTTTTCTTCCTGACCCCAAGACGGACATTTTGCGTACTGCAACAACAAAGTTAGAGGCAGATCAAAGCGTCGAATTTCTTTGCATTTATTCTTTGCCCGATGGAATCGTCCAACGGCGGCGAAAATGCTCAACTTCGAACGCTCCGGCTTAAGCCAGAAACTGACCATCATTTCGGTACTCACCACCGGCTGCGCCCTGCTGCTGGTGTTCCTGGCGTTCGCCATCACGTCCATCCATGCCCATACCAGCGAGGAACGCAAGCAACTGACTTCGCTGGCGGATGTCATCGGCGCTAACAGCGTCGCCTCCCTGCTCTACGCCGATCGGCCCACGGCTGAACAGGCCCTGGCTGCGCTGGCGGTCAAGGGTGACATCACGCGCGCCGCGCTGTTTGACCGTGAAGGCAAACTGTTTGCCAGCTACTTCGCCACAGCCGAGCCGGTGCCGGAATTGACTGCAGGGCTGGACGGGGCGCGCATGCGTCAACTGGCGAACGGGGAGCTGGCGGAGCGCGATGGGCCGCCTTGGGCGCCGTTGCTGCGGCTTTATCGTCCGGTGCGGGTGCGCCAGCATGTCATCGGGGCGGTGATGATCGAGGCCGGCCAGGCTTCGCTGTGGCTTGGGGTGCTGCGCAACCTGGCGATCACGGCGGCGGCGACCGGCTGTTCGTTCTGGCTGGCGCTGGTGCTGTCGGCGCGCTTCCGCAAGGGCATCACGCAGCCGATCGGGCAACTGATCGCGGCGGCGGATAAGGTGAGCAGCAGCCAGACCTACGCCCAGGTGCAGCATGCGCGCAGCGATGAATTGGGTACGCTGATCGATAGCTTCAACGGCATGCTGGCGCAGATCGAGAGCCGCGATAACAAGCTGGCGCAGTATCGCGGCGAGCTGGAACGCCAGGTCAGCATCCGCACCGCGCAGCTGGAAAAGGCGAAGGATGCGGCGGAGGCGGCGAGCCAGGCTAAGAGCGCTTTCCTGGCCAATATGTCGCACGAAATCCGGACGCCGATGAACGGGGTGCTGGGCATGGCGGAGCTGTTGGCGGCCACCGAACTGACCGGGACGCAGCGCCACTACACCAGCATGGTGCGCCGTTCGGGCGAGCATCTGCTGGTGATCATCAACGATATCCTGGATTTCTCGAAGGTGGAGGCGGGCAAGCTGACGGTGGAGTACATCAACTTCAACCTGCGTGAGCTGCTGGACGATATCGAGCATGTCTTCGCGCCGCAGGCGCAGGCCAAGGGGATTGAGATGGAGTTCGCGGTGGCGAACAATATCCCGTTGGCGATCTGCGGTGATCCCAACCGGCTGCGCCAGGTGATCGTCAACCTGCTGGGCAATGCGATCAAGTTCACGGACCAGGGCCGCATCACCGTGGCGGTGCGGGTGGCGCAGGAGGATGCACAGTCGGCGCGGCTGCGGGTGGAGGTGCACGATACCGGCATCGGCGTGGCGCGCGAGGCGCGTTCGCATATCTTCGATTCCTTTTCGCAGGGCGATGGTTCGACCACGCGCAAGCATGGCGGCACTGGCTTGGGGCTGGCGATTTCCAAGCAGCTGGTGGAGCTGATGGGCGGCGCAATCGGGGTCGATAACGCGCTGGGGCGCGGTTCAGTATTCTGGTTCACCGTGCAGTTCGACAAGCGCCGGGTCGATGCCGATGATGAGGGCTTCCGGCAGAAGAGCACCAAGGGCTTGCGCGCGCTGGTGGTGGAGCGCCAGGCGGAACGTGCACTGGCTTTGCGCGGTTTGCTGGCGCGCTGGCATTTGCAGGTGGCTTGCGCGCCCAGTGCGGCGGATGCCTTGCGCGACCTGCACGCGGCGGCGGCGCGCGGAGCGCCTTTCGACGTGGCTTTGCTGGATATGGGGCTGGACGATATCGGAGGTTTGTCGCTGGCGGCTGAAATCAAGTCCGATGCTGATATCTCGGCGGTGCGCGTGATCTTACTGGCGAGCGAGCGCGATGCGGCGGATCCGGTGCAGCGGCGGGCGGCGGGCGTGGCGTTCCAGCTAATTAAGCCGGTGCGCGAGCCGGACTTGTACGATTGCATCGTCTCGCCCGCGCGCAGCAATGAGGGGGTGGGAGCGGCGGCGCTGGCGGGCGTGGCGCCGGCCTATGCGGCGCCGCGTGGGCGCGC
This sequence comes from Massilia sp. SR12, assembly GCA_046523935.1. Classification (GTDB taxonomy): domain Bacteria; phylum Pseudomonadota; class Gammaproteobacteria; order Burkholderiales; family Burkholderiaceae_D; genus Rugamonas. Next base: position 2,114,383 of record CP159586.1, read on the forward strand.
GGGCCAGCGTCCGCGCGCTTTGCTGGCGGAGGATAATCCGGTCAATGTGGAGGTGGCGTCGGCCATGCTGCGCGGACTGGGCATGGAGGTGGCCTGCGCCGCCAACGGCGAGGAGGCGCTGGCCGCTGTGCGCGCAGAGGACTATGACCTGGTGCTGATGGACTGCATGATGCCGGTAATGGATGGCATGGCGGCCACCGCTGAAATCCGCCGCATGGAGCAGCAGCGTGGCCGTGCGCGCGCGACGCCGATTGTCGCCATTACCGCCAATGCTTTGCAGGGAGACCGCGAGCGCTGCCTGGCGGCGGGCATGGATGATTACATCAGCAAGCCGTTCTCGCAGCAGGCGCTGGCCGACACCCTCGGGCGCTGGATCGCCCTGCCCCGCCAGGCGCCCAGCGCGCCCGCGCAGCAGCCTTCGCAGCCGCCACCTTCGCCGCCGCCACCTGCGCCGCCGACGTTATCGCCCCCTGCGGCCGCCGCGTCCAGCACGCCGCTGCGGGTCACCGGCAGCGGCGACGCCACGCAGCATGCCGACTGCTTTGCCGCCGGCACGATGGTCGCCGCTTCAGCCCATCCACTGCCAGCTGCTGAACTCAATCCACGCGCGCTGGACGCGATCCGTGCGCTAAGCAGCGGCCAGGACGAGGCCCTGCTGCACCGTGTGCTGAGCGCCTTCCTGCAAGACACCCCGCGCCAACTGGCCGCGCTGCACGACGCGATCGCCGGCAGCGACCCGGAAACCATCCGCAAAATCGCCCACAGCCAGAAATCCAGCGCCGCCAACGTCGGCGCCGACGCGCTGGCAGGCCTGTTCAAAGACATGGAGCAACTGGGCCGCGCCGGGCAGACCCAAGGCACAACGGACCTGCTGGCGCGACTGGAGCATGAGTTCCATTCGGTGCGGCAACCGCTCGGCATCATCCTCGCGAAGGGAGCGTGACATCATGGCAGCCCTGTATTCCCCCAAACGCGGCACCGTGCTGGTGGCGGACGACGATCCCGTCATGCGCCTGCTGATGCTGGAGATGCTGTCCCAGGTCGGCCTGGACGCAGTGGAAGCGGGCGACGGCCGCGCCGCCGTGGCCAGCTTCCGCGACAATGCGCCCGACCTGGTGCTGCTGGACGTCGACATGCCCCTGCTGGACGGCTTTTCGGTCTGCCGCGCCATCCGCAAGCTGGAAGGCGCGGGCTCGGTGCCGGTCATCATGGTCACCGGCGGCGACGACCTGCAAGCCGTCACGCAGGCCTATGAAGCCGGCGCCACCGACTTCGTATCGAAGCCGATCAACTGGCCCATCCTCGGCCACCGCGTGCTGTACGTGCTGCGCGCCAGCGACGCCATCGCCCGCCTGCGCATCGCCGACGCCCACAACCGCGCCGTGCTGGCGGCCATTCCCGACACCTTTTTCCGCCTCAGCGCGGACGGCTACTACCTCGATTACGAGGAGGGCCACGAACCCGGCGCCAATTTCGCCAGTCGCGAATGCGTGGGGCGCCATATCCGCGACGTTCTACCGCCGGCCATCGCCACCCGCATGCTGGACCAGCTTTCGGCCGTGCTGCATTCCTCGTCCGTGCACTCGGTGGACTACGAGCACACGCGCGGCGGCATTTCCCACCATTTCGAAGCGCGCCTGGTCGGCACCGTCGCCGGCGAGGTACTGGGGTTGGTGCGTGATATCAGCGAGCGCAAACGCACCGAGGAGCAGATCCGCAAGTTGGCCTATTGCGACAGCCTGACCGGCATCCCCAACCGCCAGGCCTTCCTGGAAACGCTGGAGGGCGAACTGGCGCGCTCGCAGCGCGAACAGCGCAAGTTCGCCATCCTGTTCATGGACCTGGACTCGTTCAAGCGCATCAACGACACGCTGGGCCACAATCTGGGCGACCTGCTGCTGCAGATCGTCACCGAGCGCCTGCGCGAGACGATCCGGCCGGGCGACCACTTGTGCAGCCTGGCCCGACTGGGCGGCGACGAATTCACCATCCTGCTGCCCGATATCGAGCGGGTGGACGATGCGCTGGCCGTGGCGCACCGCGTGAAGGACGCCATGCGCCGCCCCTTTACGCTGGAAAGCCACGAGATTTTCGTCACCGCCAGCATTGGCATTTCGCTCTACCCGGAGGACGGCGAAGACTGCACCTCCCTGCTCAAGTTCGCCGACACCGCCATGTACCACGCCAAGAACTGCGGCAAGAACAACGCCAAGTTGTACAGCTCCTCGCTGACCATGCAGATTATGAGCCACGTCAAGCTGGAGGTCGGTCTGCGCAAGGCGCTGCAGAACAATGAGCTGTACCTGCTGTACCAGCCGCAGGTGGACGTGCCCAGCACGCGCATCGTCGGCGTGGAGGCGCTGGTGCGCTGGCGCCATCCGGAGCACGGCGTGATCCCGCCCAATGAGTTTATTCCGCTGGCGGAGGAAACCGGCTTGATCGTGCCGATCGGCGAATGGGTGCTGCGCACCGCCTGCGAGCAGGCGCGCGCCTGGCAAAGTCAGTACGGGCAGGCGGTGCGCATGGCCGTCAACCTGTCGGCGCGCCAGTTCAAGGACGAGAACCTGGCGCAGATCGTCCTGGCCGTGCTGCAGGAAACCGGGCTCGATGCCAACCTGCTGGAACTGGAGCTGACCGAGGGCACGCTGATGGACAATGCGCTGGCCACGCTGGCCACGCTGGAGCAGTTGCGCGGCATCGGCGTATATTTGTCGATCGACGATTTCGGCACCGGCTATTCGTCCATGAGCTACCTGAAACGCTTCGACGTGCGTGCGCTAAAGATCGACAAGAGTTTTATCAGCGGCCTGCCGCAGGACAGCGAAAACGCCGCCATCACGCGCGCCATCATCGCCATGGCGCACGGCCTGAAAATGGTGGTGGTGGCGGAAGGCGTGGAAACCCGCGAGCAACTCGACCTGCTCAAGCACTACGGCTGCGACATGGCGCAGGGCTACCACCTGGGCCGCCCCGCCCCGCACGACGCCATCAGCCAGATGCTGGCAAGCGTGGATTCAGGTGCTGCGGCGGTCTAGCATGGCGCGCGCGATGGTGCCGGCATCCACGTATTCGAGTTCGCCGCCGACCGGCACGCCGCGCGCCAGGCGCGTCACGGCCAGGCCGCGTGCTTTCAGCATTTCGCTGATGTAGTGGGCGGTGGCTTCACCTTCGTTGGTGAAGTTGGTGGCCAGCACCACTTCCTGCACCACACCGTCGGCGGCGCGCGCCAGCAGCTTTTCCAGGTGGATGTCTTTGGGGCCGATGCCGTCCAGCGGCGACAGGCGGCCCATCAGCACGAAGTACAGGCCTTTGTAGGTCAGGGTGGACTCGATCATCACCTGGTCGGCCGGCGTCTCCACCACGCACAGCATGCGCCGTTCGCGCGATTCGTCGGCGCAGGTGTCGCAGATATCGGTTTCGGTGAAGGTATTGCACTGGACGCAGTGATGCACCTGCTCCACCGCCTGGTACAGGGCGCGCGACAGCATGGACGCGCCTTCGCGGTCGTGCTGCAGCAGGTGGAAAGCCATGCGCTGGGCCGACTTGGGGCCGACGCCGGGCAGGCGGCGCAACGCCTCCGTCAGGAATTCAAAGGACTTCGCCATGGGTCAGGCTTGCTTGAAGGCGCTCAGGGAGTCGACCGCCATGGTGGGGACGAATTCGGTGATCGCGTAGCTGGCGGCGCCGGCTTCGTTGAAGGGGTCCAGCTCGATCACCGCCTCGATATCGGCCCGGCTGTCCGCCGTGGCAAGGATGATGCCGCCCGTGCGCGGCACCTGGCGGCCAGACATCAGGAACATGCCGTTGGCATATTGCTCGCGCAGGTACTCGCGGTGCGCGGCGAGGAGCTGGTCGATTTCCTCGGCCGGCTTCAGGTACGTGAGCGTGATGATGAACATGGCCTTGGCGTGCAGTCTTAGAACGGCATCTTGAAGCCTGGCGGCAGCGGCATGCCGGCGGTCAGGCCGCTCATTTTCTCGGAAGCGGTGGCTTCGGCCTTGCGCACGGCGTCGTTGAAGGCTGCGGCCACCAGGTCTTCCAGCATGTCCTTGTCGTCGCCCAGCAAGGACGGGTCGATCGTCACGCGCTTCACGTCGTTTTTGCAGGTCATCACGACCTTGACCATGCCGGCACCGGACTGGCCTTCGACTTCGATCAGGGCCAGCGATTCCTGCGCCTTCTTCATATTGTCCTGCATGGCTTGCGCTTGTTTCATCAGGCCGGCCAGTTGGTTCTTCATCATGGTGTGGTTCTCCGTATTTCGGTGTTGAATATTGGGTTCAGTGAGGTTTTAGTGCGCGGGCGTCATCGGTGCCACGATCGAGCCGGGCACGATGAAGGCACCGAAGTCGCGCATCATCGCTTTGATAAACGGGTCGGCGGCGACGGTTTCTTCCGCTGCGCGCTGGCAGGTGTCGCGGTGCGCCTGGGCTTCGACACTGGTGGTGTACCAGGCCTTGCCGATTTCGGTGTCCACGCGGCATGGGCGGCCGAAGCGTTCGTTCAGGGCGCCGGTGAGCTTTTCCACGTTGGCTGGCGTGGCCCAGGTTTCGATCGGACAGCGGATGCGGAACACCGCCATATTGCCGTCGAAGGCGCAGTGCACCAGTTCGGCCTGGGTGGCCAGCTGCTGCGCCACGCCGCGCAGCGGCAGGTGGGCGGCCAGCGCGGGCCAGTTGCCGTCCCAGGCCAGTTCCGGCACCGGGGTGATCACGTATTCGTAAGGGGCCTTGGCTGGTGCCGCACCGTGCGCGCGCTGCGGCGGCGCGTGCTGCGTCATGCCGCCGATGTGGTCGGCGCCGGCCGGCACTGCGGAGTCTTCCGAGAAGCCGGTGACCCAAGGTGGCAGGTCGTCGTCTTGCGCTTGTTGCTGCGGCGGCGCTTCCATGACGGTGGCGCCGCCCTGCTCTTCCCATGGTGCGGACTGGGACGCGGTGGGTGCGCTCGGGGCTGGGGCGTCTTCCCACGGTGCAGGTGGGCGCGCGCTGGCTTGCGCGGCAGGCGCGCTGTAGGCGGCGCTCGGTGCCGACGATGCTGGAGCGCCCGAGCCGGCGGCACGCGTTGCGGATGGTGCCGACATGGACGGGCCGCGTGCGGGGCTGGCAGGAGCTTGGCCTGAGGCCGATGGCGCGCTCGTAACAGGGGCGGCGTCGGCGGCGGGCGCGGATGGGCGGGCTGCCGGTGTCGGCGGGCGCTGGCCGGTGCGGGCGGCAGCGGCGGCGCGCGCGGCTTCCAGCGCGGCGTTAATAGCCATCTTCGCCGGGCTCATTGGGCGGTTGTCGGCGGGCGGTGCGGCCGGTGCGGCGGCCATCGGCGCCGGAGCTGCGGGCGCCACTGGTGCGGGCGCGGACGGCGCCGGCGCGGCTGCGGCATCCTGCGTGAACGCTGGTGTGGCGGATGCGTCAGGGCCGAACGCGGGCGCGGCGACGGACGCAGGCGCTTGCGCGGTGGCTGGTGCAAGCGAGGCAGGCGCCATCGGTACCGGTGCCGGTGCAGGCGCCGGTGCCAGAACTGGCACGCTGGCGGCAGGGGCATTGGCAGCCGGCGCAGCGGCCGGCGCGACTTGCTGGACTGGCGGTGCCGGTGGCACCACAGGAGCGGGGGCAAGCGCAGGGGCAGGCTGCGCCACCGGCACGCTCATGCGATCCGCCGTCGCCGCCGAAGCAGCCATGGCCGCCGCAGCCGCCGCGCGCGCCGGATTGGCGCCGACCGGACGTGCCGCTACCGGGGCGCTGGCCGGTTGGCCATCCGCCCCGCCGATACCGGGCCGAAAGGCAAGCATGCGTAACAGTGTCATGGAGAAGCCGGCATATTCATCCGGCGCCAGCCCCAGTTCATTCCGCCCATGTACCGCGATCTGGTAATACAACTGCACCTCCTCCGCATCGAACAGGGAAGCCAGGCGCACCACATCGTTATATTCAGGCAGGTCCGCCGGAACGGCCGAAGGCACGGTCTGCGCCAATGCGATCCGGTGCAGCAAAGTGCCCAGGTCCTGCAAAGCGCCGTTATAGGACAGCGAACGCGACGCCATTTCATCGGCCACGGCCATCAGGTCCGCGCCATCCTTATTCGCCAGCGCGTCGAGCAAGCGCACCAGGTAGGACTGGTCCAGCGCGCCCAGCATGCCCTGCACCGAATCCAAGGTCACCGCGCCGGCGGCATAAGCAATCGCCTGGTCGGTCAGCGACAGCGCATCGCGCATCGAACCGTGCGCGCCCTGGGCCAGCAGGCGCAAGGCCGGCTGCTCGAAGACGACACCCTCCTGCCCCAGGATATTCTCCAGGTGGCCGACAATATGCCCCGGCGGCATCTGCTTCAGGTTGAACTGCAAGCAGCGCGACAGCACGGTGACCGGAATCTTTTGCGGATCGGTGGTCGCCAGGATGAACTTGATGTGCTCCGGCGGCTCCTCCAGCGTCTTCAACATGGCGTTGAAGGCGTGGTTGGTCAGCATGTGCACCTCGTCGATCATATAGACCTTGAAGCGCGCATTGGACGGCGCATACACCGCCTGCTCCAGCAACTGCGCCATTTCATCGACGCCGCGGTTGGACGCAGCGTCCATCTCCACGTAATCAACAAAGCGACCGCCATCGATCGCCGTACAAGCCTCGCACACGCCGCACGGGCTGGCCGTGATGCCGCCATTGCCGTCCGGGCCGATGCAGTTCAGCGACTTGGCCAGGATGCGGGACAAGGTCGTCTTGCCGACACCGCGCGTCCCGGTAAACAGGTAGGCATGGTGCAGGCGCCCGGTATGCAGCGCGTGGGTCAGCGCACGAACAACGTGCTCCTGGCCGACTAGCGTTTCAAAGTTCCGGGGACGGTATTTGCGAGCGAGGACTTGATAGGACATGAGCGCGATTTTACCGTAGATAGCGTGCGCTGCGGACAAGATTGCACTCTTGCCAAAATGGCAACATCGCTTGCAAAAAAAATGGGGTACGTCCCCATTTTTTAGAAGATAAGAGGCGAGCCTGATCTGCGGCACTTGCGGTGAACAGCTTTGGCTGCTTCGTTCCCGACCTGACCAGGTTAACCGTGCCACAATGCGCAGGGGCCCGCCCGGGCGCAATTATAGGCTATAAACCTAGCTGCTGCCAAATACCATCGACGCGCGCCTTCACTTCGTCGCTCATGGTGATGACGGTGCCCCATTCACGGCTGGTTTCACCCGGCCATTTGTTGGTGGCGTCGATGCCCATTTTGCTGCCCAGGCCACTGACCGGGGATGCGAAGTCGAGGTAGTCGATCGGGGTGTTGTCGACCAGGGTGGTGTCGCGCGTCGGGTCGACGCGGGTGGTGATGGCCCAGATCACTTCCTTCCAGTCGCGGATATTCACGTCCTCGTCCACCACGACAATGAACTTGGTATACATGAACTGGCGCAGGAAGCTCCACACGCCGAACATCACACGTTTGGCGTGGCCAGCGTACTGTTTGCGGATCTGCACCACCGCCATGCGGTAGCTGCAGCCTTCCGGCGGCAGGTAGAAGTCGGTGATCTCGCTGAATTGCTTTTGTAGCAGCGGCACAAAGACTTCGTTCAGCGCCACGCCCAGCACGGCCGGCTCGTCCGGCGGTTTGCCGGTGTAGGTGGAGTGGTAGATCGGGTCGCGCCGCATGGTGATGCGGTCGATGGTGAAGACCGGGAACCAGTCCTGCTCATTGTAATAGCCGGTGTGGTCGCCGTATGGGCCTTCCAGGCCGTGCTCGTAGCCGCTCGGGTGGTTCTCGTCCGGGTAGATATGCCCTTCCAGCACGATCTCGGCCGATGCCGGTACGCGCAGTTCGCTGCCGATGGCCTTGACCAGCTCGGTGCGGCTGCCGCGCAGCAGGCCGGCGAATTGATATTCCGACAGGCTGTCCGGCACTGGCGTCACGGCGCCGAGGATGGTGGCGGGGTCGGCGCCCAGCGCCACGCAGACCGGATACGGTTGGCCGGGATTGCGGATGCAGTGCTCGCGGAAGTCGAGCGCGCCGCCACGGTGGGCCAGCCAGCGCATGATCACTTTGTTACGACCCATGACCTGCTGGCGGTAGATGCCCAGGTTCTGGCGCTTCTTATTGGGGCCTTTGGTAATCACCAGGCCCCAGGTAATCAAGGGCGCCACGTCGCCCGGCCAGCAATGCTGGATGGGCAGGCGGCCCAGATCGACATCATTGCCTTCCCAAACAATCTCCTGGCAGGCGGCGCCGCGCAGCTCTTTAGGCGACATGTCCCAGACGGCTTTGACCAGGGAGCCCAGGCCCATCAGGTCCCTGAACCCTTTCGGTGGCTCGGGTTCTTTCAGTTGCGCCAGCACGTGGCCGATCTTGCGCAGCTCGCTGACATTGTCTGCGCCCATGCCGAGCGCCACGCGGTGCGGGGTGCCAAACAGGTTGCCCAGTACCGGCATGTCAAAACCGGTCGGCTTCTCGAACAGAATAGCCGGGCCGCCGGCGCGCAGGGTGCGGTCGCAGACCTCCGTCATCTCCAGATGTGGTGAAACGGGCAAGCTTATGCGCTTAAGTTCGTCAATTGCTTGCAGTTGGGAAATAAAATCTCGGAGATCGCGATATTTCATACTTTTTTACGATTTATTTGCTTTGGACGAGGCGCCTGAGCATTTTTGGTCAAGTCGTTGATTTTATTGGTTTTTGCCAACATGTACACGAGAAAGCTATACTCAAAAGTAATAAAGAACGATTGTGTTAGTATTGACTAGATATATCACGCCTCCTACAATTTGACCTACTTGATGAGGACATGGCCTTTATGCCAACTTAATTGTCACTCATTACATTCACGGAGTCCGGGCTCCATTAGACATTTTAAGGAGTGTTTTCACGAGGCGTCTGCCTCTACCCCCGGAATAAGTTGTGTTGCAACTGGCCCCAAACGAATGGCTAGCTTTAGCAAACAATAATGGCGTTCTATCCCGCGCGACCTGTGCGGCGGTGGACGAAGATAACACTGATGTAACGACAATGGCACGTCGAATGCTCGCGATTTTGCGCGGCGGGGACGCGTTTTGACTCTTACATTTCAGGGGAGTTCTGATGAACAATCAATTCAATGGGCTGCTGCTTAGCGCCCGCCAATGGGCTCGCCAGCCCGCCTCGTGGGTTTCCACGCAGGGCATTTCGGCACGCGGCTTGCTGACCGCGGCTCAGTCCATGCTGAGCGTTTTCGGCATCGCAGCACTGGTCATGGCTTGCGCCATGGTGGCACGTCCGGACCTGGCCAAGCGCCTGGTCGACACCCTGCACGGCGACCAGCCGGCGGTGGAGGCGCAAATCGTCGTGGCGCCGCCGCTGTCCGAACTGATGGAAGCGCCTGCAGCGCGTCCAGCCGGCACCGTGGTTGCCGCCGAAGCGGCGATGACGCCGGAAGAGAAAGCCCTCATGGGCACCAAGAAGCAGCAGGATGCTGTCACCAACTGGCTGTCCAAGCGATACCGCGTAGCGGGCGATGCGACGAATATGCTGGTCTCCACCGCCTACCTGACGGCGCGTGAAATCAAGCTGGACCCGCTGCTGATCCTGGCGGTGATGGCGATTGAGTCGGGCCTGAATCCGTTCGCGGAAAGCCCGATGGGTGCACAGGGCCTGATGCAGGTGATGTCCAAGGTACATACCGATAAGTTCCAGGACATGGGCGGTGTGCAAGCTGCGCTGAACCCGGTGGCCAATATCCGCGTCGGTTCGCTGATCCTCAAGGATTACGTGTCGCGCGGCGGTTCGGTGGAAGCTGGCTTGAAGTACTACGTGGGCGCGGCGGCTTTCGAGACCGATAATGGTTACGGCTATAAAGTGCTGTCCGAGTACTCGCTCCTGAAGCAGGTTTCGTCCGGCAAGAAGGTGCCTTACATTACTCCTCCGCAGATGGCTGCAGCTCCTGCGAAACCGAAAGAAGCGCCAACCACGGTGGCACAGGTTGAAAAGCAAATCAGCGCGGATCAACTGGCTGGCCTGTAAGCGCCCTGCCCTCTATATATAAGAAGCCACCTGCGGGTGGCTTTTTTATTGGGCGGGCGCCAGCGAGGCGACGGTGCCGCCTTGGGCGCCGGCTTGCAGTGTGAGCTCAAGGCCGATGCGGCTCGCCAGGCGGCGGGCGATGGACAGGCCCAGGCCGTGGCCGCCGCTGGCGGGGCCCTTCACGCCTGCTTCGAACAGGCGGGCCTGGATGGCGGGGTCGATGCCGGGACCGTCGTCGCTGACGGCCAGCACGCCATCGGCAAAAGCCACGCGCACGCAGCCAGACTGGGTGTGCTGGAAGGCGTTGCCGATGATGTTGGCCAGCACAATACGCAAGGCGGCGGGTGGCACGCTGAAGGATGCTTGCGGCGCCAGCGCCACGTCGACCTCGACCGGCTTCCCGTCCAGCAGGTGGGCTAGCTGCACCACGGTGCTCTCCACCAGCGGCAGCAGCGCCACCGGGGGCGATGGCGGCTGGGTGGCAGCGAGTGTGTCGTGCGCCGGCGCTTGCCGGGCCAAATCTTCGCGCGCCAGCGCCAGCAAAGTGTCGACTGTCTGCGTCATCTGGGTGGCGGCGCTGCGGATGTGCTGCAGTTGTTGCGCAGCTTGCGGTGGCATGGGGTGGGCGGCCAACAGGAAGGCCGCGCCCTCGATCACCGCCAGCGGCGTGCGCAATTCGTGGCTGGCGTCGCGCGTGAAATGCTGCTCACGCTCGATGAAGTCGGCGACGCGGGCCAGGGCGTCATCCAGCGCCCCGGCCAGCGCGCCGATTTCATTGGCTGGATACGCGGCGGCGAAGCCTTTCGGCAGTTGGGCCGGTGCCGCGTTACCGACCAATTGCGCCAGAGCCTCCAGCGGCCGCGTCGCGCGCCACGCCAGCCAGTAGCCCAAGGCCAGGGTCAGCGCCAGGATGGCCAGTAGCGATGCGCCCAAGAGGCCAAGCACCACCGGCAGGCGCGGACGCACCATCAGCTCCCGGCTCACTTCCGCCACCAGCAAGGTCGGGGCGGCGCCAGGCAGGGCAAGCTGGCGCACGTGGTAGTGGCGGCCAGCCTCGCCGAAAAACTCCCCGCCTTGCGTGACGCCATGCTGGCGACGCAAGTCGTCCGGCAAACTGCTGCTGTCGCGATGCAGGCTGACATAGGGGCGCAGCGGCGCCGCCAGTTGCGCGGAGGCTTGCCAGCTTGCCTGCTGGTGCGCGCTCTCCTGCGCCAGCAGATCGGCGAAAATCTCGTCTTCCAGCACATACATGAAGATCACCGCGAAGCCGGAAAACAGCAGCGCAGTGCACAGGGCGATCAGCGCGAAGGCGGCAGTCAGGCGGCGCCGCAGGCTGTGCGGAGCATTCGGCGGCGCGTTCATGCCGCAGCGTCCAGGCGGAAGCCGACGCCGTGCACGGTCAACAGCATGGGCTGCGCGAACGGCTTATCCAGCGCCTGGCGCAATTGATAGAGGTGGCTGCGCAAGGCGTCCGAATCGGGCGGATCGTCGCGCCACAGGATTTGCGTCAGCTCACTGCGCGTCATCACGCGCGGATGCGCCTCGGCCAGTGCCAGCAGGAGCTGGTAGGCAGCCGGCTGCAGGCGCAGCGCCTGGCCGGCGCGCGAGACCGTTTGCGTGCGGCGGTCAATCTGCAGGCTGCCCACGGCCAGCGCGGCATCGCGATGACGCATGGCCAGCGCCTGGCAGCGCGCCAGCAACTCCTCCATGGCGAAGGGTTTAACCAGGTAATCGTCAGCGCCGGCGTCGAAGCCGTGCAGCTTGTCCTGCAGCGTATCGCGCGCGGTGAGCATCAACACCGGCAGGCGGCGCGGCAAGCGGGCGCGCAGCTGGCGGCACACTTCCAATCCATCGATGCCCGGCAAGGCCAGATCCAGCACCAGCACGTCATAGGGGTGCTCAAGCGCCAGTACCAGGCCGTGCTCACCATTGGCGGCGAAGTCGGCGGCGTGGCCGAGGCGATCAAACGCGTCGGCAAGGTTGCGGGCCAGGAGCGCGTTGTCTTCCACGACCAGTATATTCAGCGGCATCCTTATCCTTTGGCCAGGCGTTGCAGCTGGAATGCATCCGCCACCCGGCCCTGCATGCCCGCCACCACGGCGTGCATCAGCACCAGCATCTTATCAAAGCCCTGCCCTTGCCGGAGCTCGGCGCGTGCGGCTGCCAGGCCGTTGTTGTAATAGGCGGCCAGCGCCAGCACGGTGCGTTCTTCGCCGGTTTCGGGGCGGGCGACCGGCGTGACGCCCAGCGCCTTTACCATTTCCTCCGCAGTGGCCCAGGTGGACCAGGGATTCTGGCCGGTGACCAGCTTGCCGTCCACCACCACGTGGCCGACATACTTCGGCGCGGAGGAGAACTGCGCGCCAAGCTTGCGGGCGCGGTCTTCCAGCAGGAATGGCAGGCGCTGGCGGGCGTCCTGCATCAGGAACAGCTCCTCGTCGTTGGTGAAGCCGGTCAGGCGACGGCCTGCGACCAGGCTGCGGCCGCCTGCACCGCGCAGGCCGAGCAATGCGGCCGGGCCGTGGCACACCGCGCCCAGCACGCCGCCGCGCGCCGCCACTGCGCCGGCAATGCGTGCAATATCGGCATTGCCGGGGAAGTCGAACATGGCGCCCTTGCCGCCGACGAAATAGATGGCGCTATAGCGCGCCGGGTCAGCTTCGGCCAGGCGCAAGGTGGACGCCAGTTTGCGCTGGGCGGCTGCGTCGTTGAGGAAGGCATAGTCGGCATCGCCCATATCATCGGCATCGATACGCTCTGGCGGGCGGCCGCCTTGCGGCGAGGCGATATCGACCTCGAACCCGCTGGCCTGGAACACATAGTAGGCGCGTGCCAGTTCGGTCAGCTCATAACCAGCCTTTTTGCTGCTGCCAGGGAAGTGCGCTGCGCTCGACACCACGGCCAGCACACGCCCACGCGGTTTGGCGGACGTGGCGGATGCGGCCAGCCAGGCAATATCCGCCGGCCGCGCCTGCGGATTGGCGCGCGGCTGCGCATCCAGGTCGAAACTGAGGAAATACAGGTAGCCGGCGGCGGCCAGCAAGGCAAGCGTAGCAGCCAGCCACGCCGTGCCACGCAGGATTTTCTTGATCATTCTCGCTCCCAGAAAAATGGGGACGTACCCCGAATTAAATGGGGTACGTCCCCATTTTCTGGGAAACAGTGTGCGCCGGGGCGCGTGAAGCGGATGTGAAGAGGGCTTACTTCTTCTTGTCGGCGGCGGCTTCGTCGGCGCGCAGTTGGGCGGCCAGCTTGTCCAGCACGCCGTTCACGTATTTGTGGCCGTCGATGCCGCCGAAGGATTTGGTCAGCTCGACCGCTTCGTTGATGACGACGCGGTACGGGATTTCGATGTGGTTCTTCAGCTCATACGCGCCGATCAGCAGCACGGCGTGCTCGATCGGGGACAGCTCGTTCACGCCGCGGTCAACCAACGGCGCGAACAGCTCGCGCAGTTCGACCGATTGCTTGATGGTGCCGCGCAGCAGGTCGGCGAAGTACTCGCCGTCCGCCTTGTCGAAACCGTGGGCGGCGCGGATGTTGTTGACCACCTTGGTGGCGTCTTCATTGTTCAGCAGCCACTGGTAGAGGCCCTGCAGCGCGAACTCGCGGGCGCGGTGGCGCGGGGTGCGGTTCTTGCTCGGGTTGGCGTGCGTCATATTGTCAGTCATATTCTTACCTTCTTGTTGAATTACTCGTCGTCGCCCAGGTCCTGGTTCAGCTCTTCCAGGGCGATCGACAGGTTGGCCATTTCGACCGCGCAGCGGGCGGCTTCGGCGCCTTTGACGGCCATGCGGACTTCCGCCTGCTCGTCGTTCTCGGTGGTCAGGATGGCGTTGGCGATTGGGATGCTGTAGTCCAGGCCAACGCGCGTGATGCCGGCGCCGGATTCGTTGGACACCAGCTCGAAGTGGTAGGTTTCGCCGCGAATCACGGCGCCCAGGGCGACCAGCGCGTCGAACTGGTTGGACTCGGCCATTTTTTGCAGCACCAGCGGCACTTCCAGCGCGCCCGGCACGGTCACGTGCAGCACGTCTTCGTCGGCCACGCCCAGGTTCTTCAGCTCTTGCAGGCAGGCCGACAGCAGGCCATGGCAAACGTCTTCGTTAAAGCGCGCTTGCACGACGCCGATACGCAGGTTTTCGCCGGACAGATTGGTTTCGTAGGTTGCTACGGTCATGGTGGTCCTCTTTTCTTGATGTTCGGGTTAAGCCGCGTCTAAATTTCAGGCGGCAGGTTTGGCCATGTAGCCGGTGACTTCCAGGTTAAAGCCGGTCATCGAAGGCATCTTGCGCGGGCTGGCCAGCAGTTGCATCTTGCCGACGCCAACTTCACGCAGGATTTGCGCGCCGATACCGTAGCTGCGCAAGTCCATGCTGGCGGCGCGGCCGGTCGGGCGCAGGTTCTTGTCCAGTGCTTCCAACTGGCCGAACAATTCAGCAGCGGTTTCGCCGCAGTTCAGCAGCACCATCACGCCCTGCTCCGCGCCCTTGATCGCTTTCAGCGAGGAGGACACGTTCCAGGAGTGGGTGGTGGCTTCGGTTTCCAGCAGGTCCAGGATGGAGACCGGCTGGTGCACACGCACCAGCGACTCCTTGCCCGGCGCCATTTCACCATGCACCAGGGCCAGGTGGGCTGCGCCGCTCGGCTTGTCACGGAAGGCAATCATACGGAAATCGCCGTGCGCGGTGCGCAGGGTACGTTCGGCCATGCGCTCCACCATGCATTCGTTCTGGCTGCGGTAGTGGATCAGGTCGGCAATGGTGCCGATCTTCAGGCCGTGTTCCTTGGCGAATTCCAGCAATTCCGGCAGGCGCGCCATGGTGCCGTCGTCCTTGATGATCTCGCAGATCACCGACGCAGGCATCAGGCCGGCCATGGCGGTCAGGTCGCAACCCGCTTCGGTATGGCCGGCGCGCATCAGCACGCCGCCCGGCACTGCGCGCAGCGGGAAGATGTGGCCCGGCTGCACGATATCGCTTGGCTTGGCGCCCTTGGCCACGGCCACCTGGATGGTCTTGGCGCGGTCGGCGGCCGAGATACCGGTAGTCACGCCTTCCGCCGCTTCGATCGACACCGTGAAATTGGTGCCGAAGGAAGTGCCATTCTTGGCGGTCATCATGGTCAGGTCGAGCTGCTTGCAGTGCTCTTCCGTCAGGGTCAGGCAGACCAGGCCACGGGCGTGCTTGATCATGAAATTGATCGCTTCCGGCGTGACGTGTTCGGCGGCCAGCACCAGGTCGCCTTCATTTTCGCGGTCTTCTTCGTCGACCAGGATCACCATACGGCCGGCGCGCAGTTCGGCGACGATTTCTTCGGTGCTGGAAATGGACATATTTTTTCCTTTGATGTGAGGCACAGGGCGTTTCTTTGTTAACCCGCTATTTTAAAGGATTTGGCGCGGTTCCGCCCCTTGAGCGCCACCTTTAGGGGTTTTGGCCTAGACTAAACTGCTTTTCCAACCCTGAAGGAGGCAGCGATGAAGACTAGCGGTTCGGCCGTCTGGACTGGCGGCATCAAAGATGGACGTGGAGCAATTAGCACGGTGAGCGGCGTATTGCAGGCCGCGCCCTACGGCTTTTCCAGCCGTTTCGAAGGCAAACCCGGCACCAATCCGGAGGAATTGATCGGCGCCGCGCATGCCGCCTGCTTCACCATGGCCCTGTCGCTGATCCTCGGCGAGGCCGGCCTGACAGCCGAAAAGATGGAAACCAAGGCCGAAGTTACGTTGGACAAGGTGGCCGACGGCTTCGCCATCACCGCCATCCACCTATCGCTGCAAGCCAAAATCCCCGGCGCCGACAAAGCGCAGTTCGAAGAACTTGCCAACAAAGCAAAAATCGGCTGCCCCGTTTCAAAAGTCCTAAACACCAACTTCACCCTCAGCACCACCCTTCTATGAGGAGCGGGGTCCGGCCCTCCGGGCCGTACACCGGTTTCCCGGTTTCCCGGTTTCCCGGTTTTCAAAAAATTTCCCTTGAACTTTTTAATTGCGATCACTATTATTAAGCCAATGGATGACGGCCGTCATCAAAAAACTCAAAGGAAACCACCATGAACACCAAAGATTCCGTCGTCTTCATCACTGGCGCCAACCGTGGCCTCGGCCTGCAACTGGCCAAAGCCGCCCTCGCCGCCGGCGCGAAAAAAGTCTACGCCGCCGCCCGCGATGCCAAATCGATCACCCTGCCCGGCGTGATCCCCGTCCAGCTCGATGTCACCCAACACGACGAAATCGCCGCCGTCACCCGCGAATACAAAGACGTCACCATCCTGATCAACAACGCCGGCATCATCCGCCCCGGCAGCATGCTGGCCGACAACGCCGTTGAACAAGCGCGCGCCGAACTGGAAACCAACGTGATCGGCCCCATGCTGCTGAGCCAAGGCTTCGCCCCCACCCTGGCAGCCAATGGCGGCGGCGCCATCGTCAACATCCTGTCCGTGCTCGCGTGGCTGAGCCAAGGCGGCACCAACACCTACAGCATGTCGAAATCGGCTGCCTGGGCCTTGACCAACGGCCTGCGCGTCGAACTGGCAGCGCAAGGCACCCAGGTCATTGGCGCGCACATGGGCTATATGGAAACCGACATGACCGCCGGCTACGATGTGCCGAAGGTCAAGCCGGAAGACGTGGCAGCGCAGATCTTCGCCGCGCTGGCGGAAGGAAAAGATGAAGTGCTGGCGGACGACCTGACCCGCCAGGTAAAACAAGGCATCACCGCAGAAGTGCCGGCCTACATCGCCGTCGCCCGCGCAGCTGCCTGAGCGTGACGAAGCGTGGCGCCAGAAGCCTGTGCGCCACGCGTTTTAGAACGGTATCGGGCAGGTGGACGCCATCGGTTGGCCGAACTCGGACCGCCCCGACCTGGGATCGCTATTGGCGGAGATGCCACCTTTGTCCGGGTAGTACAAGCAGTACTCGCCCAGCGAGGTTGTGACGCGATAAATGCGTTTCGGATCGTTGGGGGCACTAATTAATTCCATTTGCGGTGCTTCGAACAACTTCAGCTTCACCGCCGCCCGCGCCGCCGCCAGGCCTTTCGCCAGGCGCGCCCGCACCGAGTCAGGCGCGGGGGCCAGCTCCCGCCCCAGCTCGGCGCGCATTGCGTGGTCCGACGCCACAGCGGCTTTAATCGCTTCACGCAAGACTTCGGGCGGGATCGTCCTTGCCTCCAGCTTCGGCGCAGCTTGCACCTCCGGCCCCACCTGTTCGATCGGGCTGGCGACAGGTGCCGGCTCCGCCACAATGGCAACCTTTGGGACTTTGACGGGTTGGGCTGTGATTTTTTCCATGCCGCCCGACTTGACCAGGGCTGCACGCTGCGGCGGAGAAGATACAGGCAGCAGCAGTTGCACCCATTCCCTTCCGTCGCTGACCACCGGCTGTTGCGCGGGACGCAACACCAACCACAGCAGCGCCAAATGGGCCACGAGCACCACCGTCAGGGCGATCACTGAACGATTAGTTTTCATGGCGACTTCTTAGGAATCACCCCTAGCGTGCCAAACCATGTTTCGACCAGCGCCGGCCACTTCGTGATCGGATGTTCGGTGGGACGCAGCGCAAACGCATGACCGCCGTTGGCATACAAGTGCATCTCGACTGGCACGTTCGCCTTCCTCAGCGCCGCGTAGTAAAGAAGGGAAAACTCGACCGGATCGATCGGATCATCCTGCGCATGCAGCAGGAAGGTGGGCGGCGTCTGGCTGCTCACCCGTATGGTGGGGTTCAGCTTTGAAAGATCGTGCTTGTAGTTGATCGACATATGCCCCGGATAAAGCGAGATCGCAAAATCCGGGCGGCAGCTCTGCTCGTCTGCCTGATCAACCGGTGTGTAGATGCGCTTGTGGCGCGTGCTGATCGCCGCAACCAGGTGGCCGCCGGCGGAAAAGCCCAGCACGCCAACCTTTTGGGGATCGATATTCCACTCCACCGCATGGTGGCGCACCAGGCCAAGCGCCCGCTGCGCATCCTGCAGCGCCGTGTGCACCTTGGGGATGACGCGCATATTGCGCTCGATATCCCAGTGCGGGCCCGATCCTGGAACACGGTACTTGAGCAGCACACATGTGACGCCGATTGAGGTCAGCCAGTCACAGACTTCCGTTCCCTCCAGGTCGATGGCCAGCACACGGTAGCCGCCTCCCGGAAAGACCACCACGGCGGCCCCGGTGTTGCCGCTCTTTGGCGAGTAGACCGTTATCGTGGGCTGGGTGACGTTGGCGACTTCCAGCCATGGCCGCCCGGCGACAGGATGATCTTCGCGCAGGCGCGCACTTTCCGGGCCCTTGGCCGGCTTCGCATCCGGTATCGCGCCGGGCCAAATGGGCAACTGCTGACGGCCATTCGCCGGCTGCCATGTTTCGGCCTGGGCGCTTGCGGCGGCAAACAGCGCAACAATAGTGAGGAGAAGTTTCAATTACTGCACCCGGCCAGCAATCGCCTTCGCGACCCAATTGTCGATGGCATTGCCCTTGGCATCCAGGCCTTCGGTAGTCGCCACCACCACGCCTTTCGCATCCAACAAGGCGATGGTCGGATAGGCTTTCACACCCGCCCTATCGATCAGCTCTTTCGCGTTGGCCAAGGTGCGCCAGCCGAATCCCGTGCGCTGGACGAACTTTTTCGCCTCATCGCTCGAGTCAAACGTCACAGCAAGGGTGCCGTAGGCCTTATTGCGCTGAGCGAAGGCATTCAGCATCGGCACCTCCTTGATGCAGGGCGCGCAATCCGCGAAGTAAAAACTCACCAGCGTGTAGCGGCCATGCAAAGCCTCGTTATCGACCAAACTGCCATCGGTCGCCGCCAGCTTGAATGCCGGGAATTCTTTACCTGCCACCAGCTTCGATTTAGGGATCGGCGTCGCAGAGTTGGCCGATTCGAGCTTCAGCACCGCAGTGGACTTCTGGCCGCTCTTCTTCTTTTCCATGCTGAAGCCAGCACTGGCCTGTTTCCTCTCAAACTCCGCGAAGCTGATCACTGCGCCTTTGGTATCGCGGTACTCAACGGCCTGATAATCAACCAGACCCATTTGCTCCCTGAATTTGAGTTCGGTGCCGGAGACAGGCGCGGCACATGCGAGCTGGGGTGCAATGTTGGCGCAAATTGCCAGGAGAATGGCAGTAAGGTTACGAGACATATCGTTTTAAGGAACAGTGGTCAAATAAATAGTGGACTACAACATTAGCATCTTGGCATCCCTAAAACTGCGCGCTTTGTAACTGAATGTCAGCAATGCAGTAGCTGACGAGGGTCGGCAGTTTTAGGCGAGCTAAAGGAAATTTGCGATGAGGATGAAGCGGGCTGCTCTCGCTACATTCTTTCCAAATAGAGGAAATCGAAGCCCTGGTCGTCTGAATCAGTGGTAGCTGCCACCCAGGAAGGCTTGGTAGACGCCGAGCGTCTGCGGTTTGGACATTGCGTTCATATGGCCAGCTTCCTGGACTGCTTCGAAGCGCTTGCGGGGATTGGCGAGGCCGTCGAACAGTTCGCGCGAGGTGGCGATCGGAGTCTGCACGTCGTTGACGCCGTTGATCACCAGCAGCGGCCCCTGGAAGCTGCGCAGGGCGGCGCGGTTATCGATGGCGGCCAATTCCTGGTCCAGGTTCATGCGCACGAAGGCCTTGGCATACCAGGGGATCTGATTCTCGGCATAAGCCTGCGCGTTGGTGCCGGTGCCTTCCAGCACCAGCGCATCCAACTCCCGTTTGGCGGCGAGGCGGGCAGCGACGAAGCTGCCGAAGGAGTGGCCGTGCACCACCAGCTTGCCTTTGGTGGTGGCGCGCACATGGTCGTACAGCGCCAGCGTTTCGCGCTCCAGGTCGGCCAGGCCGAACGGCGCGTCAGGCGCTTCGCTGCGGCCAAAGTCGTGATAGTCGAAGCTGATCACGTTCGCGTTCATTTCGGTGAATGGTTTCGCGAACACGCCGCCATGAGCGTCCACGCGGACACCAGAACCCATGAAGTAAAGCACCGTGAACTGCGCGTCGGGCTTACGAACATGGATGCCACGGCTGATAGCGCCGCCGGGATGGGTGAATTCGATATTCTCGACTTGATAGGCGGGAGCAGTTTTCTTCAACTGCGTCACTTTTCCACTATCGCGCGGGAGGAATTGTTTTGCGGTCAGGTTGACCGTCGAACATGCGCTCAAGGCGACCAGCATGGCGATCGGCAGCAGCAGGCGTAAGGATTTCATGGCGGTGGCTAGGGTGTAGAAAGATAGCAAGAGTAGCATCTTGCTATCACCCGGAAATCCTCACATTGTCACTCAGGACTTCAGCGACAGCATGCGCTCCACATAGCGGGCGATCAGGTCGATCTCCAGGTTGACATTGGAGCCGGCTTTCAGGTGCTTGAGGGTGGTGACCTGGATGGTATGCGGGATCAGGTTGATCGAGAAGGCGCAGCCGGTGTCGCTGTCTTCCACGCGGTTGACGGTCAGCGAGACGCCGTTGACGACCACCGAGCCCTTGTAGGCCAGGTATTTGGCCAGGTCGCGCGGGGCTTCGATCACCAGTTCATAGGATTCGCCGACCGGCTCGAATTTGCGCACCACGCCCAGGCCGTCCACGTGGCCGGATACCAGGTGGCCGCCCAGGCGCTCGGCCAGGGTCAGGGCTTTTTCCAGGTTCACTTCGGTGGTGGTGTCCAGGCCCACGGTCTTGTTCAGGCTTTCGCGCGATACGTCGACGGTGAAGCCGGTGGCGGTCTTTTCCACCACGGTCATGCAGGCGCCGTTCAGGGCGATCGAGTCGCCCAGGCCGACGTCGGCCATCGGCAGGCCGCCGGCGTCAACGTCCAGGCGTACGCCAGAGTCGGCGCCGCCAGCGAGCGGGGTTACGGAGTTGATTTTGCCGACAGCGGCGACGATTCCAGTAAACATAATGGTCTTTAACGTGGGTTGAATCGGGCAAGGATACGCAAATCGGCGCCGACTTGCTTCACCTCGTGGAATTTCAGGTTGTGCTTTCCGCTCAGCTCTGTGAGGGCGGGCAGCGCGAACATGCCTTGCGCGTCGCCCAGCAGCGTGGGCGCCAAATACACCAGCAGCTCGTTGACGCAGCCTTCGCGGATCATAGAGCCATTCAACTTGCCGCCCGCTTCCACGTGCAGCTCGTTGATCTGGCGTCGGCCAAGCTCGCGCATCAGCTCCGGCAGGTCGACCTTGCCGTGGGCGTTGGGCAGGACAATGACTTCCGCGCCCTGGTCGCGCAGCGCGGCTTCCTTTTCGGGATGGTGGGCGGCCGCGATGATCCAAGTGCCGCCGCCTTGCAGCACGCGCGCTTGCGGGCTGATTTCCAGCTTGCTGTCGACCACGATGCGGCGCGGCTGGCGCGGGGTTTCGACGACGCGCACGTTCAGTTGCGGGTCGTCGGCCTTAACGGTGCCGATACCGGACAGGATGGAGCAGGCGCGGGCGCGCCAGGCGTGGCCGTCGGCGCGCGCTTCGGGGCCGGTGATCCACTGGCTTTGGCCGTTGTGCAAGGCGGTCATGCCGTCCAGGCTGGCGGCGGTCTTCATGCGCACCCACGGCTGGCCGTGACGCATGCGGTGGAAGAAGCCGATGTTCATTTCATATGCCTGCTCAGCCAGCAGGCCACTGGCAACCTGGATGCCGGCGGCCGAGAGGCGCGCCAAGCCGTTACCGGCCACCAGCGGGTTCGGGTCTTCCATGGCGGCGACCACGCGGCCCAGGCCTTCGCGCACCAGGGCGTCGGCGCAAGGGGGCGTGCGGCCGTGGTGGCTGCAAGGTTCCAGCGTGACGTAGGCGGTGGCGCCGCGCACGTCGTGGCCGCGCTGTTTGGCGTTCTTGATGGCCTGGATTTCGGCGTGGTCCTGGCCGGCGGCCTGCGTCACGCCCTCGCCGATCACCACGCCGTCGCGCACGATCACGCAGCCGATGCGGGGGTTCGGGGAGGTGGTGTACAAGCCTTTTTCCGCCCATTGCAGGGCGAGCTGCATGCCTTCAAGGTCGCTGTTGATGTTCATATGCTTGCGCAGGTTGCCGGTTCCAGGGCGGGGTCGCACAGCCGCGCCCTGCCCTGCATATTGATTTTGATATTGCGCTGCGCGCCAGCCAGTTCAAGGGTGATCGTGCCAAAGTTGGCGGCATTCGGGTGGGCGGCGCGGCAGCTGCGTCCTGCTGCATTATATGCGACGTAAAACGGGGCCGTGGCGTCGCTGAATTTGGCCTTGATCTTGAGGCGCTCAGGTGGCGGCTTGTGGCGGCTGAGGATTGGCTCACCTTGTTCGGCGATGCGGTTGGCGTTGGCGTCGACGACGATCAGCCATCCCTGCTGCCAGTCGCCGTTTTCCACCAGCAGCGTGACAACGCGGCGCCGGGCGATGGCCTGGGCGCGGGTTTCGTTGATGGCGGCCAGCAGATCGGCCGAGGCGGAGCGCAACTGGCGTCCGGCCAGCATGTCGCTCAACTGGGGGACGGCGCTGGCGAACAAGATCGAGAGGATGGCCAGCACGATCATTAATTCGAGCAGGGTGACGCCAAGCAAGCATGGTGCATGCGCCCGCGCGCGGCGCGACCGGGCCGCGAAACTGAGCACGGGGCGGCGGACGGCCTGGGCTAGCGCCAGCAACCGGTGCCGGGGCCGCTGGCGAGGTGCAGGCCGGTGCTGGTGAGGATCAGGCGTTCGCATTGCGGGTCCTTGAAACGGTTGTCCACCTTGGGTGTACCGGGCGTGGCGACCAGCTGGATGCAGTCGCGGATTTGCGCGCCCTCGCAAGCTTTGCCCTCCACCTCGTAGGCGCTGGATTTGGGCGCACGGCCGGACCACCAGCGAAACTGGCTTGCGGCCTCGCCATTGCTGGTGGCCGAAAAGGCCAGGTAGGTGTTGAAGCGGGTGAAGTGGCGTTCCTGGTGCTGCATCATTTCCTGCAACGTCGCCTGGGCTTCGCTGCGGCGCAGGCGGACGACCGCTTCGCTCCATACCGGCATGGCAACCGCTGCGAGGATGGCGGCAATCGCCAAGGCAAGCAAGATGCCGAGCAGGCTTTCGCCATCAGCGCGCGCGCGGCTCATTGCTCCTCCGGCCCACCGACGGCATCATGCAAAGCTTGCCAATCCATGATTTCGCGCCAGCCGTACCGGCGAACGGGCAGCGGCGGCGTGTAACTGGCCTGCAGCACGCTTTCCGCGCCGGGGCGGCTGCCGAAGCCGACCACCGTCACCCGGTAGTAATGCGCAGGCGGTTCGCCGGGCGGCGTGTAAGTGATACGCTCGACCAGGTAACGCGGACGGCGGAAAGGCAATGGCCCTTCCCCCACAGCCATGGCAGCCCCCGTGAGCGCGCCGTACTCGGTGCCGCCGCCCCCCGCCAGATCGACCGCCTGCCAGGCTGGCGTCGGAGCAGGCTCGCCGCCGCTGGTCGGCGGCTGCACCTCAAGCGGCACGCCGAGGCTGGCGTTGATATCCCTTTCAGCATCCATCATTGCATCCTCCGCCGCCTGGAAGGCGATCAGGCGCTCACGTTCGGCGCGGGCGGCTTTCTCGCCCAGCATGGCGGTATGCGCTGCCGATGCGCCCAGCGTCAGCGCCGCGAGCAATAGCAAAAACGTTACAGGAAGCGTGACGCCGCGCTGCATGAAGAGGCTCATGACCGGCTCCTAAGGATTGCGCAGCGCGACCGTCGCACCGAAGACGCGGCGCGTACGGTGCTGCATGGAAGGCGGCAGGCTGGCCTCATCGACATGCGCCGCCGGATCGGCACCTGGCAGCAGCGCGTAATCGGAAAGCAAAGGCCCCGGGCGCGAGCCGCGCTCGCCATGCAGCAGCAGGGCAATCCGCACGCTGACAACGCGGCGCCAGTTGGGCTGCAAGGCCTGTTCCGCTGACGGCAAGGCAGCGTCCAGCGCATCGATGGCGCTGGCCGTCAGAAAGAGGTTGGGAATGCCGTCGCGCGGGCTGTCGGTATCCAGCCCATACAGCACGTGGAAGGCATCCACCCCGCGCACCACCGCATCGGCGCCCCAACTATGCTCGCTCTTGTACTTGCAGCGCAGTTCCGCCACGCCGTCGCTCGCCTTGGCCACGTAGAAGATGCTCCAGGCCCACTCCCCCGCATCCGCCGGGAAGCCGGCGCAATTGAGCATGGCGCCGCCGGCTTCCACGCCCGCACCGGCGACAGCCCCGGAAGCGAAGCGGATCGCCAGGACATCGCTGCCGTTCACCGCCGCTTGCACCGCCCCCATACCGTAGGCTTTGGTCGCGACACTGGCCGCATCACGCCCTTCCACCGCCAGCGCCGACACAGCGCCCGAGCCGGCGCCAGGTTCGCCCCGGAAGCCAGCCTGGCGCAGGGATTGGCCGATGATGGCGAGCGCAAAGCGCCCGTTGTCGTCCATGCGCGTGTTGGCGCCGTTGAACAGGAAGTCCGCGTTGGAAGCATGCAGCAGCGTGGCTGCGACCAAGGCGACCAACAGGCTAAGCGCCATGGCGATGACCACTTCCGCCAAGGCCAGGCCAAGCTGCCGGGCCTTCATGGCGCATCCTCCGATGGCGGCAACGGCGGCTCAGGCGACGGCGCGCCCGGCGCGAGCGCAACGCGCAGCGCCAAGCGGGGCGCCGCATCCACCCCGCGCCAGCCAATCTTGATCGTGATGGGCGCGCCCGCGCTTTGGCTACAGGCCCATTGCAGCACGCCCCCAGGGGTAGCACTATCATCGCGGCAAATGGTGGCACGGCCGGAAGGCAGGCCAGCCGCGAGCTGCAAGCGGAACTCCTCCAGCTCACGCTGCGCAAGAACGGCAGCATCGCAAGGCATATCGCTGCAGGCGGTGGGCGGCGCAGCAGTATCCTGCGCGTCCGCCGCATCGAATTTAAAACCCAGGTAGGAAGAGGACTGCGCAGCGTTGGCGCGGATGCGGTCAGCGAGCGTGGCAGCGGCTTGCAGGGCTTCGGTCTGCAGCGCCGACTCGTGCCGCGTGCGCATGGCATGCGCCTGCATCGCCAGCGCACCGACCAGCCCCACGGCCAGCAACAGCACAGCGACCAGCACTTCCGCCATCGTGAAACCCGCAACTGGACGACGCATGGCGCAGCCCTCCCCTGCTGTTCAAGTTAGACAGCAGCGGACACGCGGGTTTGAGAAAGGTCAAGCCTTGGGATTGAGCTCTTGGCCGTCGCCAACTTCTTCGATCGCGTCCTGGAATTCCGCCAGATCCTCGAAGTTCTTGTAGACGGAAGCAAAGCGGATATACGCCACCTTATCCAGACGCTTTAGCTCAGCCATGACCAACTCGCCAACGAAGACAGAGTCGACCTCGCGCTGGCCGCTGGTGAGCAGTTTTTCCTCGATGGAGGCCACGGCCTTATCAACCGACTCCGCCGCCACCGGGCGCTTGCGCAGGGCCAGCATCAGACTGGCGCGCAGCTTATCGGCCGAATACTCGGTACGGCTGCCGTTCTTCTTGACCACATAAGGCATGGTCAACTCGATGCGTTCCCAGGTGGTGAAACGCTTATCGCAATTGACGCAGCGCCGGCGCCGCTTGATGGCGTCCCCCTCCTCCGACACGCGGGTGTCGAGGACCTGGATATCATCGTGCTGGCAGAACGGGCATTTCATGGATGGAGCGTCTCGTAATTTGTAATGAAAAAGCGCCGGACCTTACGATCCGGCGCCTCGATAGTACCAACCGCCTGCTTAGGCGTAAACAGGGAATTTATCAGCCAACACCTTCACTGCCGCTTTCACGCGCTCGATGGTTGCTGCGTCGTGTGGGTTATCCAGCACGTCGGCGATCAGGTTGCCCACTTGTTCCGCTTCCGCTTCCTTGAAACCACGGGTGGTGAACGCTGGCGAACCCAGACGGATACCGGAGGTCACGAAAGGCTTCTGCGGATCGTTCGGGATGCCGTTCTTGTTGCAGGTCATGTGAGCAGTACCCAGGATCGCTTCCGCTTCCTTGCCGGTCAGGTTCTTGGCGCGCAGGTCGACCAGGAACACGTGCGACTCGGTGCCGCCGGACACGATACGCAGACCGCGCTTGATCAGGGTCTTGGCCAGAACGTCAGCGTTCTTCACGACTTGTTCCTGGTAAGCCTTGAACTCTGGCGACAGCGCTTCCTTGAAGGCGACAGCCTTACCAGCGATCACGTGCATCAGCGGACCACCCTGGATGCCTGGGAAGATCGCCGAGTTGATGATCTTCTCGTGCTCAGCCTTCATCAGGATGATGCCGCCGCGCGGACCACGCAGGGATTTGTGGGTGGTGGAGGTGACGAAGTCAGCGTGCGGCACTGGGTTCGGATACAGGCCAGCGGCGATCAGGCCAGCGTAGTGGGCCATGTCGACCATGAAGTAGGCGCCAACCGCTTTAGCGACCTTAGCGAAACGCTCGAAATCGATCTTCTTGGAGAAAGCCGACGCGCCAGCGATGATCATCTTTGGCTTGTGCTCTTTCGCCAGGGCTTCCATGGCATCGTAATCGATGTCCTCTTCCGGGGTCAGGCCGTAGGAAACGACGTTGAACCACTTGCCGGACATATTCAGCGCCATGCCGTGGGTCAGGTGACCGCCTTCAGCCAGCGACATGCCCATGATGGTGTCGCCTGGTTTCAGAACAGCGAAGAACACGCCCTGGTTAGCCTGCGAGCCCGAGTTAGGCTGCACATTGGCCGCTTCCGCGCCGAACAGCTGCTTGACGCGATCGATCGCCAGTTGCTCGACGACGTCGACGTACTCGCAGCCACCGTAGTAACGCTTGCCGGGATAGCCTTCAGCGTACTTATTGGTCAGCTGGGAGCCCTGGGCTTCCATCACGGCTGGCGAAGTGTAGTTCTCAGAAGCGATCAGCTCGATATGGTCGTGCTGGCGCTTGTTCTCGTTCTGGATAGCGGCGAACAGCTCCGCGTCAACGTTGGCGAGGGTGTGATCTTTTGCGAACATGAAATTACTCCAGTTTTTTAAGGCAGATTGGATCGAATCGGGAGCCAAACAGAGACAGGGCAGCCGAAACGCACGTTTCCATCGTGGCTGCCCAGGCGAACGGCTGTATTGAGATCTCACGTTCCCCGGTGGTTGCCCACCTCTCACCAGCAGCGCAAGCGCCAGCTAGTTTTTCGCCAGTTACGTGAGACAGTAATGGAGCCAAGATTGTATGTTAAGTAGCAGATAACGGCAACGGTTGTGCCGTTTTCAGCAGAAACCACCACCCAAACCGGTGCCAGGTCTGTCATTCGGACAGTTGCGCCCATTCTTTGATATTCCTCAATACGCTTTTAGGGCCACTTTTGTGTATTGAGATAGATCAAACGTTAGCGCTAGCTGTCCGATTGTCAGACCTGACCCCGAATTTTGGCTACAATCAACGCTTCAATATTGGGAGTTCGACCATGATCGTGTTAGTTACCGGCGCAACGGCTGGGTTTGGCGCTGCGATGGCGCGGGTTTTTGTGCGCAATGGGCATAAGGTGATCGCTGCGGGCCGTAGGGCTGAGCGCTTGGAGGAACTGGCCTCGGAGTTGGGGTCGAACTTGCTGCCGGTGAAGTTGGATGTCACCGATAAGGCGGCCATCGTGGCTGCCCTTGCTTCGCTGCCAGCGGAGTGGAAGGACATCGACGTGCTGATTAATAACGCTGGCCTGGCACTGGGCGTGAAGGGGGCGCAAGAGGCGTCGCTGGAGGACTGGCAAACCATGATCGCGACCAATTGCACCGGCCTGGTCACCATGACCCATGCGCTGCTGCCGTCCATGGTGGAGCGCGGCCGTGGCACCATCATCAACCTGGGCTCGGTGGCGGGACATTACCCTTATCCGGGCGGTAACGTCTACGGGGCGACCAAGGCTTTCGTCGAGCAGTTCACCCTGAACCTGCGGGCGGATTTGATCGGTACCGGGGTGCGGGCGACCAATATCGCGCCGGGCTTGTGCGGTGGCACCGAGTTTTCCAACGTGCGCTTGAAGGATGATGCGGCGGCAGCCAAAGTCTATGAGGGCACCACACCACTCACCGCTGACGATATTGCAAATACTGCTTACTGGATTGCAACTTTACCGCCACACATCAACGTGAATTTGATTGAATTGATGCCAACCTGCCAAGCTTTCTCCCCCTTCGCCATTAAACGCGGCTAAAATCGCGGCGCATGTAAGGGAAAACCGTAAGCAATTGTTACGAGATTGTGCAAATACACGAATCCGCCTATTCATTTGGCGTAAAATGTTGCCCATTCTCATTTAGTAGCTGTTATATCCATATGTCGTCTGAGTTCACCTGGGAAGTCCGCGTTTACTACGAAGACACGGACGCCGGCGGGATCGTCTACTACGCGAACTATTTGAAGTTCTTCGAGCGCGCGCGCACCGAATGGTTGCGCGCTCTCGGCGTTAACCAGGACATCCTGCTGCGTGAACATGACGCCATGTTTGTTGTCAAAAACGTCAGCGCGGACTACCACGCGCCGGCGCGTCTGGACGATGTAATAAAATTGACGCTTCGTATCGAAAAGCTGGGCCGCGCGTCGATCCAGTTCGTACAAGAAGCGTGGTGCGGTGAGCGCCTGCTGAATACTGCGCGCGTGAAGGTTGGCTGCGTCGATTCGGCCCTGCGCCCGCGCGCGGTGCCGGATGCCGTGGCCGCCCGCATGCGCGCATAATAATTAGACTGAGAAACAATGAACGTCACCCAAGACCTTTCTTTCATCGCCCTCATCTCCAACGCTCACCTGATCGTTCAGCTGATCATGGCGCTGCTGCTGGCGATTTCCGTCATCAGCTGGACCTACATTTTCAAGAAGCTCTTCGATGTGCGCGGTGCGCGCAAGCAGACCGTCGAGTTCGAGAAGACCTTCTGGGCCGGTGGCAACCTGCACGCGCTGCATGCCAGCGCCGGCAGCAACCGTGCCAGCAGCGGCGCGCTGGCGCGCATTTTTGAAGCGGGCATGGGCGAGTTCATCAAGGGCAAGCAGGCTGCGGCCGCTAGCCGCGATTTGGAACAGGGCGCGGTGCTGGATGGCGCACGCCGTGCCATGCGCGCGGCTTTCCAGCGTGAGATGGATGCGCTGGAGGCACACCTGGCCTTCCTGGCGTCGGTCGGTTCCGTGTCGCCGTACATCGGCCTGCTCGGTACCGTGTGGGGCATCATGAATGCGTTCCGCGGCCTGGCCAATGTGCAGCAGGCGACGCTGTCGGCCGTGGCGCCGGGTATTGCGGAAGCGCTGATCGCGACCGCGATCGGCCTGTTCGCGGCGATTCCGGCGGTGGTGGCGTACAACCGCTTCTCGCACGATATTGACCGCCTGGCGATCCGCTTCGAGAGCTTCGTTGAAGAATTCTCGAACATCCTGCAGCGCCAGTCCCGTTAAAAGGCGAAACTGAAGATGGCTTCTTCCCTTTCCAGCAGCATGCGCGGCGGCCGTGGCCGCAAGCTGAAAGCAGAGATCAACGTCGTGCCTTACATCGACGTGATGCTCTGCCTGCTGATCATCTTCATGGTGATGCCGACCTCGAACAACCCGCAGTCGATCGACCTGCCGCACGCGGAAAAAGCCGTGCGCCCACCGGATGCTTTCATCCAGGTGCAAGTGAAGCCGAATGGCTCGCTGTCGATCGGCATCGCCGGCAAGTCGGCCGATGCGCCAGAGACCGAGCCGAACCGCGAGGCCCTGGTGCGCAAGCTGCGCGCCCTGCACGAACAATATCCCGAGTACCCGGTGCTGATCGCCGGCGACAAGGAAAGCAAGTACGACGATGTGATTCAGTTGATTTCCGAAGCGAAAAAGATGGGGATTCACCGCGTTGGCCTGGCAACCAAGTAAGGCATGGCAATGACGATGGCAGATGCTGGCGGACCGTACCGTGTGCCCAAGCGGCACACCGGTACGCGCGCGTTTGCGCTCGCCGTGGCCGTGCATGGCGTGCTGTTCCTGTTCCTGTGGATCGGTATTCGCTGGAACAATGAGGTGGTCGGCGTGGATGCCGAGATCTGGGACATGACGACCCAGATGGCGGCGCCGAAGGCCGAGCCGGAACCGGAACCCAAGCCGGAGCCGGAACCCGAGCCGCCGGTGCGCGAGCCGGTGAAGGAAGTGCCGCCGCCGGAAGTGGTGAAGCCGCCGCAGCCCGATCCTGAGATCGCGCTGCGCAAGCAGAAGGAAAAAGAAAAGAAAGAACTGGAAGAGAAGAAGCTGGCCGAGCTGAAGAAGAAAAAAGAAGAAGAAAAAAAACTGGCCGAGCTGGAGAAACAAGAAAAGCTGGAAAAGCTGGAAAAAGAAAAAGCCAAGAAACAGGCTGAACTGAAAGAGAAGGAAAAGGCGGCCAAAGCCCGTGCTGCAGAATTGCAGCGTATTACGGGTCAAGCCGCAGCCGGCTCCACCGGCACGGCAGCCAAGTCCACCGCACCGCGCCTGGACGATGGCTATAAAGCGGCGATCGTGACCAAGATTCGCAGCTTCCTGAATTATCCTGGCCAGGAAGATGTCGAAGCGGTGTACACCATCACGCAACTGCCGACTGGTGAAGTAATGGGCGTCCGCAAGGTAAAATCCAGCGGCGTCGCGGCGTATGACACCGCGATCGAGAACGCGATCCGCAATGCCTCCCCGCTGCCAAAGCGCAAGGATGGCACGGTGGAACGCGAGATCACGGCGACCTTCAAACTCAAGGAAATGCGGCATTAAGGATCGTGACAATGATTAACAAGGCAAAATATCTGTTCGTACTGGCCGGCGCGACGTTCGCGCTGTCGGCACAGGCCCAGCTGCGCGTGGAGATTTCCGGCGTGGGCAGCAACCAGATCCCGGTGGCCATCGGCCCTTGCGCCAATGAGGCGGCAGCGCCAGCCCACATCTCGGAGATCATCAAGGCCGACCTGACCCGCAGCGGCATGTTCAAGATTATCGACGCCGGCGCGACCACCAACCTGATGCAGCTGGACGCCACCAGCTGGAAGGCGCGTGGCGCCGATGCGTTCGCCGCCTGCGCCATCACCCCGCTCGGCAACGGCACCTTCGACGTGCAGTACCGCCTGCTGTCCACCGGCGCTGGCAACGACCTGTCCGCCATCAAAACCCAGGTGCCGAACCAGTACGGCCGCCTGGCCGCGCACAAGATCGCCGACGACATCTATGAAAAGCTGACCGGCATCAAGGGCATCTTCTCGACCCGCATCGCCTACGTGGTCCAGCAAGGCAAGCAGTACCGCCTGGAAGTGGCCGATGCCGACGGCGAGAACATCATCCCGGCCCTGGTATCGACCGAGCCGATCATCTCCCCTGCCTGGTCGCCGGACGGCACCAAGGTGGCCTACGTCTCGTTCGAGCAGCGCAAGCCCGTGGTGTACGTGCAGAACCTGGTGACCCGCCAGCGCACCGTGATCGCCAACGAAAAAGGCAATAACTCCGCGCCAGCTTGGTCGCCGGACGGCAGCAAGGTGGCAGTGGCGCTGTCCAAGACCGGCAACACCCAGATCTTCATCGCCAACGCGGACGGCTCCGGCCTGCGCCGCCTGACCACCGGCTCCACCATCGACACCGAGCCGCAGTTCAGCCACGACGGCCAGCACGTCTACTTCACCAGCGACCGCAGCGGCGGCCCGCAAATCTACCGCATGGGCGTCAGCGGCGGCGAAGCGCAGCGCGTCACGTTCGGCAGCACGTACAATATCAGCCCGCGCGTTTCCGCCGACGGCAAGACACTGGCGTATATTTCACGCCGCGAGGGCAATTTCCAGCTGTTCGTCATGGACCTGGAATCGCGCCAAGAGCAACGCCTGTCCGACACCACCAGCGACGATTCGCCGAGCTTCGCTCCGAATGGCAAGTACATCCTGTACGCCACTCAGAACGGCGGCCGCCGCTCGCTGGCCGTGGCATCGACCGACGGCCGGGTTAAGCAGCGCCTGAGCATTCAGGCGGGCAATATCAAGGAGCC
Organism: Massilia sp. SR12; assembly: GCA_046523935.1. Taxonomy (GTDB): domain Bacteria; phylum Pseudomonadota; class Gammaproteobacteria; order Burkholderiales; family Burkholderiaceae_D; genus Rugamonas. The sequence continues at coordinate 2,146,242 of CP159586.1, forward strand.
CACTTGGGGTCCTTTCATGAAGTAAAGAAGTAAAAAAGAGAGAAGTAGCACCTTTAACGACCAGGAGAAATAAAAATGCGTAACGTAAAACACGTAGCCTTCATCCTCAGCACCGCCGCCCTGCTGGCAGCTTGCTCCACCCCAAAACCAGTGGAAAAAGCACCGGAAGTGGTAGAAAAGCCAGTCGCTCCAGCCGCTCCAGCAGCTGACACCCGCGCTGTTGCCCCAGTAGTGGCAGCAGTTGACGAACTGGACATCCCAGGCGGCAAGCTGGCCAACCGTTCCGTGTACTTCGACTTCGACAGCTACGTTGTGCGTGAAGATGGCAAAGAAGTGGTGTCCAACCACTCCGGCTACCTGGTGAAGAACGCCCAGCGTTCCATCCTGATCCAAGGTAACACCGACGAACGCGGTGGCTCCGAGTACAACCTGGCCCTGGGCCAGAAGCGCGCTGAAGCCGTGCGTAAGTCGATGGCCGCCCTGGGCGTGCCAGAAGCGCGCATGGAAGCCGTGTCCCTGGGCGAAGAAAAGCCAAAGGCAACCGGTTCCAACGAAGAAGCATGGTCGCAGAACCGTCGTGCTGACATCGTGTACAAAGCCAAGTAATCTTCCGGCTTAACATGACGCACAAGGGGCAGCGCGCAGTTTATACTGCGCCCTGCCCCATTTCTTTTTTGTGCAAGGAAAGATCGATGAAATTCACCAAGTCCGCCCTGCTGGCAGCCCTGTTCGCCGCCACCCTGCCCCTGAGTGCCTCCGCCGGCATTTTCGACGATGAAGAAGCGCGCAAGGCCATCATGGACTTGAAGGCCAAGGTCACCAAGCTGGAAGGCGACCTGAAGAACCTGATCGACACCAAGACCGACAAGAGCGCCACGCTGGATCTGATCTCCAGCCAGGACCAGATGCGTGAAGAAATCTCGCGCCTGCGCGGCCAGGTCGAAATCCTGCTGAACGAAATCCAGGTGGCGCAGAAGCGCCAGAAAGACTTCTACACCGACCTCGACGCCCGCATCAAGAAGCTGGAGCCGCGCCAGGTCACCATCGACGGCCAGACCTCCTCCGTCAACATGGACGAACAGAACGCCTACGACAACGCCATGGCCCAATTCAAAGGCGGCGACTACAAAGGCGCCGCCAACGCGCTGCAGGACTTTGTGAAGCGCTACGGCGCCTCCGCCTACGCCTCCAACGCCCAATACTGGCTCGGCAACGCCTTCTACGCCCAGGGTGATTGCAAAAATGCCATCACCGCGCAGCAAGTCGTGATCAAAACCTGGCCAGACAGCCCCAAAGCCGCCGACGCCATGTTGAACATCGCCAGCTGCCAGATGGAGCTGAAAGCCGTCAACAACGCCAAGAAGACCCTGCAAGAGCTGATCAAAGCCTACCCCAGCACCGCAGCCGCCACCACCGCCAAAGAGCGCCTGAAAGCCAAGTAAAGCTGGAAGAGGACAGGGTCAGGCCCTGCGGGCCTGACCCTGGTTTCCCGGTTTCCCGGTTTTGAAAAAAGTGCTCAACAGCATTTGACAGTCCAGCCGGTCCAGCCTATAATCTCGCTTCTTCATTCGACGGGTCGTTAGCTCAGTTGGTAGAGCAGCGGACTTTTAATCCGTTGGTCGCAGGTTCGAGCCCCGCACGGCCTACCATTCGAATAAAGAAACCTTGGGTCGTTAGCTCAGTTGGTAGAGCAGCGGACTTTTAATCCGTTGGTCGCAGGTTCGAGCCCCGCACGGCCTACCAAGATACGCAGAGAAGCCCCTGAATTTCGGTTCAGGGGCTTTTTTGTTTCTAGCCCACTCACCTCACTTAACCGCGCACGATTGGCGCGCGCAAACTCAGCACTTAAATAATTTCATAGCTATAATTTTACTATTGCGAAATTTACAATTTTCACAATAGAGTTGTTTGAATAGTTTATTCTTCGCGAGGAAAATATGGCAATTGACGTGTATTTGCAAATCGACGGTATCAAAGGCGAGTCTCAAGACGACAAACACAAAGAATGGATCGAAGTCAGGGGCATTCACTGGGGAGTGCACCAGCCCAAAAGCGCTACCGCATCGACCGGCGGCGGCCACACTGCCGAGCGCGCTGAACTGTCGGACATCTCATTTTCCAAGTTCAGTGATTTGTCGTCGCCCATCCTGCTTCAAACATGCGCGTCCGGAAAGACTATCCCGAAAGCCAAGTTTGAATTCTTCCGGGCCGATGCCAACGGCGATCGCGTGAAGTATTTCGACATTGAACTCGAAAATGTCCTGATCAGCATGGTGACGCCGCACTTGGGCGGAGGCGACACGCTTCTGACAGAGAACGTCAACTTGAAATTCTCGAAAGTGAAGTGGAAATATACGCAACAGAAGATTGGCGGTGGCGCTGGCGGCAATACCTCTGGTGGCTGGGATCTGGCAACCAACAAAGTCGCTTAAAGGCTAATCATGCCTCTCAATCTGGATCAATTTGCCCAGCATTTGCGAAACAATGCCCTCCCGGGATTTGGACAGGGGAAATGCGCGAAGTATGTACGCATGGCGCTGCAAGCTGGCGGGGCGCAAATTGCGCAGTATGCGGCGTCGGGGAAAGATTTCGGCCCGGTCCTACTTCTAATCGGCTTCCACGCAATTACAGTCGACAACCCGGATACCTTTCATTTTATGAGGGGAGACGTTATGGTCATGCAACCGTATGCCGGAGGCAATCAGAATGGCCACGTAGCCGGGTACGATGGGAGCAGGTGGATTTCCGATTTCATTCAAAGCGACTTCTGGGCGGGTCCCGGATACCGAGCAGAAAGACCAAGCCATGTTGTCTACCGCTATTAAGAGTAGGTGCGTAGCCGTTCTCTTGGCAGTAGTCTGCGCCAGCGCGAGCGCACAAGAAAGCAACCATCCTCCGCAATTCTTGCGCGATCCCATTCTGGGCCTGCAGCTTCCTTTAAGTGGCATCAAACTGGATGCTGTGCCTGAAGGTGTCCGCGCACTATGCGAGCAGATGGCCGACAACGAGACCTGGACCACACGCCAATGGATTTTCGGGGTTGCCAAAGATTCGACCGCGACGTATTACCTCGCTAACGGGTATTCGAAGCGTCGCCCCCCAACACGGGACAAGCGCCTGTATCTTCAACACATCGATGGTGGTGTTTATAAGGTCTCAGGCACCGAGTGTCATGGCGATCCGGCGCGGGAAACGTTTGCGGTGCGCGACCCAAAGCAAATTCCGCAGGAAGTACTACAAGAACTTGCCCAGGATCTGGTAACGCGCCTGGCACGCGCTACAGGAGGTACGCAAGGCCTGCGTGCCCAAATTAGGAAGCAGCGTATCGACTTTCATCGCTTGTCGCCTGAAATGCAAGAAGCGTTCAAGCCCTACTTTCAGCGCGCACATTAAATAAAGAGGCCTGGCTTCATTTGTCCTATGGTAGGCAGGGTTCTCCTGCCTACCTCTCGCTTCCGTACAGCGATGCCAATGGCGTGAGAATCCGCGCACTTTTCATCAGGGCAAGATGATATGCTGCCGTTCTTTGTCTAACAGGCAGTACATCTTTGAAGTTCTCTAAACCCCTGATAATTGGCGCGGCCATCGTCGCAGCCGCTGCGGCAGGCGCCGCCTACTATAAAACGCGCGGCACACCACCGGCGGCGCCGGCTGTTGCGGCCGAAGTGGCCAATCCGCATGCCGCGGTCCAGGCCGAGCTGCAAAGCATCCTGGCCAGCTACCGCAAGATCATCGTCCTGCTGGCAGACGAAAAATCCATGTCGGAGCTTGACCGCAAAGCGGCAGCCCAGGTGGGCCAGGTCCTCTTCCACGAGAACGTGGAGCGCTTCGGCAAGGTGCGGCAATTGCTGGCGAAGCTGCAGGAGGCGCCTGCGTCCCAGCGCGACGCGGCCTATGACATCCTGCTGACCTACATCGAGTCCGATTCCAGCCTGTACGATGCCGACCGCCTCGCCTTCCGCGAAGTGCTGATCGAGATGCAGCGCCTGGCCGCCGTGAACCAGACCCTGCCAGGCATCAAGCTGCACAAGCGCGTCAGCGAAGACCTGGCGGCACTGGAGGATATCGAGCGCCAGTATGACAAGGAGCTGCAGGGCATATTCGCCCGCTTCGACCAGCGCGCCATCGTGCCGAAGCGCGAACGCTGGGATGCGTATGTCGAGCATTTGAAAAAGCTGTTCAGCCGCGATCAGATCATGAAGGACTACGGCGTCATCGTGCCGTATCCGGTCAAGATTGGCAGCGATGATTCGGCGCCGGAGGATTTCGGCCGCTCCCTGCCACCAAAGACCGTGCTGCTAACCTTCGACGATGGTCCGCATGCCACCTACACCGACGAAGTCGCCGCCATCCTCAAGCAATATGGCGTGCCGGCTGTCTTCTTCCAGGTCGGGAAAAACCTGGGCCAGGTCGATGCCAAAGGCAAGGAGGCGCTCAGTAAAAACGCTGCCGCCAGCCGCCGCCTGCTGGAAGGTGGCCATGTGCTGGCCAACCACAGTTACAGCCACGCCTTGCTGTCAAAGGAAAAAGGCGACCAACTGTATGGCGAGATCGCCCAGGCCGACCAGTTGCTGAAGGCGGTAGATACGCGCCGCTCGCCGTTGTTCCGCTTTCCTTACGGCGCGCGCAATGCCGAGGGCATGGCGGTGCTGAGCAAGCTGGGCCTGCGTTCGGTGATGTGGAATATCGATTCGCTCGACTGGGCCGATCCTGTGCCCACTTCCATCGCCAGCCGCGTGCTGGATATGGTGGAGAAGGAAAAGCGCGGCATCATCCTGTTCCACGACATCCACGAGCGCACAGTTAAAACGCTGCCGCTGGTTTTGGATAAACTGGTTGCCGATGGTTACAGCTTCGCCACCTGGGACGGGAGCGAATTCACGATCACCAAGGCGGGCAAGCCGGCGCCGGAAAAAGTCGCGGTCAGCACGGGCTATGCCGACAGCTATGCGGTAGTCATCGGCATCAACGACTACCAGAAGTGGCCCAAGCTGCAGTACGCAGTGCAGGATGCAAAGGCGGTGCGCGATACGCTGGTCAACCGCTTTGGTTTCGACAACAGCCGCGTCTTCACCCTGACCAATGGCGAGGCGACCCGCAACAACATCCTCGCCCTCTTCCACGACAAGCTGGCGAACGCGAAACTGAAAAAAGATGACCGGATCTTTGTCTTCTTTGCCGGCCATGGCGCGACGCGCCAACTGAGTTCGGGCCGTAGCCTGGGCTACATCGTGCCGGTGGATTCCGACCCGCAGCAAGTCAGCGTAGATGCCATCCCCATGTCGGAGCTGCAAAACGTCGCCGAGAGCGTGAACTCCAAGCACCTGCTGTTCGTGATGGACGCCTGCTACAGCGGGCTTGGCCTGACGCGCGCTGGCGGCACCTCCGCCTTCTTGCGCGACAATGCACGCCGCATTGGCCGGCAGATGCTGACCGCAGGCGGTGCCGATCAAATGGTGGCAGATGGCGGCCCGAATGGGCATTCGGTCTTCACCTGGACGCTGCTGCAGGCACTGGGCGGCAAGGCCGACCTGAATAGCGACGGCATGATCACCGCCACCGAACTGGCCGCCTACGTGGCGCCGGCCGTGGCCAGCGTGTCACAGCAGACGCCGGCCTTCGGTAGCCTGCCTGGTTCGGAGGGTGGCGAGTTCGTATTCCAGTTGCCTGCCGAGGCCGAGTTCCTGAGCGAAGGAAGCGCGCAGCTTTCGCCGGAGGCCATCGCCCTGAATAGCAAACTGGACATCGGTCGTCGCCAACAAGCGGATGGCAACAGCGTCGTCGTGAAAAACCTGCAGGGCGAGGAGCAGAAGCTAGCCGCACCGAAGCCGGTGGACGCTTCCAGCCGACAGCTGGCACAACGCGCCAATGATCGCGGCCTGCAGTTGTATAAGGAAAAGCAGTACGCACAGGCGGAAGCTGCCTTCACCGAAGCGTTGAAGTACCGCCCGGACTTTGGCCTGGCTGCAAATAACCTTGGCTTCGTGTACTTCAAGCAAAGCAAGTACGCGGAAGCGGCGCGCTGGTTCGAGAACACGATTCAAATCGATGCTTCGCGCGCCATCGCTTACCTGAATCTGGGCGACGCGCACCAGCGGCAAGGCGACCTTGAACGGAGCCGGAAGGCCTACGTCAGCTTCCTGGAGCTGGCGCCCAATCATCAAAGCGCAGGCTATGCGCGTGAACAATTGGCGAAACTGGGGGTGGGCAAGCAGCAGTAGCGCCAGCGCCCAACCTGCACCGCCAGCCGCGAAGGCTGGCGGTGCAGGTTTCTTCAGCCCGGAACCCGGGCAATAACTTTAATCTCGAAGTCGAATCCCGCCAGCCAATTCACGCCGACCGCCGTCCAATTCGGATAAGGCGCTTGGGGAAACATCTCGTCCTTCAGCGCCAGCACCGTCGCGAACTGGCGTTCCGGATCGGTGTGGAAGGTGGTCACGTCCACAATATCATCCAGCCCGCAGCCGCCCGCCAGCAACGTCGCTTTCAGGTTTTCAAACGCCAGGCGCACTTGCGCTTCGAATTCTGGCTCCGGCGCCCCGTCGGTGCGGCTCCCGACCTGGCCGGAGACAAACAGCAAATCCCCCGACCGGATCGCGGCCGAGTATTTATGGACGGCGTAAAGCTCATGCCGACCTGCAGGGAAAATGGTTTCGCGCGTTTTCATGGTGCCTACTCCTTGTGATGAACAGTGCGACCACTATAGTTCCGCCGATTATTCAGATAAACTGCAAAATCATTACCACTCTGTTTGAAAAAACCGAACTATGGACAAACTCGAGGGCATGCGGGCGTTCGTCCGGGTTGTTGAAGCGGGCAGCTTCACCAAAGCCGCAGAAACGCTGGACGTGAGCAAAGCCACGGTCACCCAATTAGTGCAGCAGTTGGAGGCAAACCTGCGCATCAAACTGCTCAATCGAACAACGCGCAAAGTGAACGTCACCACGGCCGGCGCCGCCTACTACGAGCGGGTGATCCGCCTGCTGGCCGAGCTTGACGATATCGAAGACAACATCCTCACCGAATCCAGCGCGCCGCGCGGCCTGCTGCGGGTGGATGTGCCAAGCCCATTTGCCAACATCATCCTGGTGCCGGCGCTGCCCGAATTCCACACCCGCTTCCCGGACATCCAACTGGAAGTCGGCGCCAGCGACCGCAAAGTCGACCTCATTGGCGACAACGTGGATTGCGTCGTGCGCGGTGGCGAAATAGACGACAACTCCCTTGTTGCACGACGCATCGCTGACCTGCAATTGGGCGTGTACGCCGCACCCTCGTACCTGGGCCAGGCCGGCACACCATCGCATCCCGACGATTTGCGTAGCCCGGGTCATTGCATTGTCCAATACCGCTGGCGGAACGGTTTGCCCTACGTGATGGAAAAGTCGGGGGAGCGCGTCAAAGTCGGTGGCCGCTACTTCCTGGCGATCGACGACGGCAACGCCTACCTCACCGCCGGACTGGCAGGGTTAGGGGCGCTATGGCTGCCGCAGTACGTGGCCAACGCACATGTCGCCAGCGGCGCGCTCATTCCGCTATTCACCGACTGGCATATTGAGCCCATGCCGCTGCACGTGGCATATCCGCCTAACCGCTACGTTCGCAGGCAGCTCCGCGTGTTCATTGACTGGATTGTCGAACTGATGGCGCGCCATGATCTGCAACGGCGGTAGAATTCCCAGACTTCTTCACCATCCGAGGACACAAGCAAGTGAATACCCATTCCGCACCAGGCGTGATCGACACGCTGGAACAACTAGAAGTGCTGTTCGGCGAAGTAGGTCAGGCGTCGATCCAGAAAGAGCAATCCTTTATTCACCCTCACTATCGCGCCATGATCGAAGCATCGCCGTTCGCAGTGCTGGCGACGTCGGGTCCAGGCGGGCTGGATGCCTCACCGCGCGGCGATGCGCCGGGCTTTGTGGTGGTGGAAGACGAACGCACCCTGCTTCTGCCCGAGCGGCGCGGCAACAACCGTATCGACAGCCTGCGCAACCTGATCGCGGACCCGCGCATAGGCTTGCTGTTCCTGATCCCCGGCGCGGGCGAAACGCTGCGGGTGAATGGCACGGCGCGCATCAGCGTCGCGCCGGAGCTGCTGCAACGCTTCGCGGTGGACGGCAAGCCGCCCAAATGCGTGCTGGTGATCCGCGTGGAAACCACCTACTTCCAGTGCGCACGGGCGATCCAGCGTTCACGCCTGTGGGAAAGCTCGGCGGACAGCCTGCGCGCCGGGCTACCCAGCCCCGGCACCATGCTGGCCGATTTCAGCAACGCGCAAATCAATGCCGAGCAATACGACCGCGAACTGCCGGAGCGGCAGAGAACAACACTCTACTGAGCCGGCCCGGTATCGCGTTGACGCTCTCAGCCAGGAGAACGGGCATTTACCGCAGTCCTGTTCGGATATGTCGCTATTGGAAAAATTTCGTCCTTTACAAACACCGACAGCAAATCCTCTTAACGCGACGGCGCCGCCCGGCCTACCAAGACATGCAGATAAGCCCCTGAATCCCGTTCAGGGGCTTTTTTGTTTCTACCCCACCTCCACCACGCCTCCCCTTGACACGCATCAAACACCGGTCAAGCGCTTACCCTTAGATTAATCGTCAGCCTCGGCTATATCACCGAAAGGACCGCCATGTCAGACCCGATCAAAAGGACAGAATCCACGCACATCAACGAAGTACAGCGTACCTCGACCTCTACTGCGCAGTGGCTGTTGGAAAAAGCTAACATGGCCGGCACGCATCCGATATCGCACAATAATAAGCTAACCTTTATGATCGGCGGACAAGAAGCGTTCGCTGATATCGCAAAGCATATTGGCAGAGCCAAAGAAAGCATCGATATCTGCTGCTGGGGCTTTGATCCTGGTATGGAATTGGTGCGAGATGGGGGGAAATATTGGCCACGGGGCGAAACTTATGGCGACTTACTAATTGCTGCCGGCAAACGCGGCGTCAAGGTGCGTCTGCTGGTGTGGTATGACGAGATCGCTGTCAAATATAAGAATCCGCGCAACATGCCTGGCCACACGCATGATTTTGAGTTCCTGTACCGCGATCCCATGCGAGGCAAAAGGGAGATCAATGCGCGCGAAGCGCTCGAGCAGACCAAGAAGGAATTCAAGAGACGCGCCGCTGCGTATAACGCCGGAAGAGCAAGAAAGTTTGATTTCGATGCCGGCATGATTGCCAGGGCTGCCAGGCGACGTTACTGCATGGATTGGTACGATGCTGCATTCCGCACTCAGTTCAATGAGCTGAAGAACATAGAAGTTCGCAAGTTCTGCGGAGATGCCGATATGATCGCCAAAAATCTGAAACAAGAGACGTACCAGCCATCCAACGGCTTTGCTATCGGAGCAGAACGACAAGTCCTGGTGCGTTTTGGCACACTTCACCAAAAACCGATCCTGATCGACTTCTTTCACAACGAAGGAAGTGACGCGGTCGGGTACATCATGGGATTGAATTCACTAACCGACTATTGGGACACCACAACGCATACGCTGGATGATCCGAATCGCGAGTATGAACAAGTCGTCGGTGGAGCTGACACGCCTGGGTGCCACCATGTGAAGCCGCTCCGCGATTATGCCTGCCGCATCGATGGCGGCCGGGCGCTGCTTTCCATCTATCACAACTTCATCAACGCGTGGGGGCCCGGGGCTCAATCGCAACCGATTGTCGGCGCCAACGGCAAAGAACGACGGCCAACTATGCCCGAAGCCTGCCTGCGCAAGGCCAAGCCGGGCGATTCCACCGTCCAGATAGTACGAACCCATCCGACTGATGGCGATTGCAGTATCAGGGACGTCTATTTCCTGGCGGCCGACCAGGCAACGCATGCAACGGGATACCTCTACCTGGAGAACCAGTACTTCCAGTATACGGAATGGGCGCAACGGCTCATGAAGAAGCGCAAGTCCGTTATGGAAGATTGGACCGCCGTGTGCGGCGGCTGCAGTAAGACAGCAAGGGACATGCCACTCATGCATGTCTTCATCGTGATCCCGCTTCCGGAGCAAGAGGGCATGATCCCGCGCACCTACGATACGTTGGCCACACTTGGGCAGCAAGAAGGCATGAAGGGACAAAGCAAGATGATTAGTTCGTTTAACCAACTGCCCCCAGCAAAGCTTCACCTTGGCATCGGTAAGACAATCACGCTCCCGCACGTGCTCCCACCGGTAGTCAACAACGCAAACCGCATCAAAAAACCGGACGAAAAGATGTTGGAGAAGAGCTACGGTCTGAAGGTATGCACTGCCACGCTTAATGCCTGTGACTTCGTCGATGGCAAGTGGCGCTATCGCGAAATTTACATCCATTCGAAGCTGCTCCTGGTCGATGACACCTTCATAACGATGGGAAGCGCCAACCTGAACCAGCGCAGCATGGCCGTGGACTGCGAAATTAATCTGGCGACGATTGCGCCGGACAAGGCGAGCGAGCTGCGACGACAAATATGGGGGCAACTAAGTGGCAATCAAATTACCGGGGGAGGCGGGAGTCGCGCCGATATCGCGGACGCGTTTCGCCTTTGGAAAGAGCAAATGAAGCAAAACGCAAAGGATAAGAGCAAAGGAAATCAAATCTGCAGCCTGCTAGTTCCTCTGGAGGATGGCCGTAGCTCGCTCGTATGCCTGGGGTAAAAGCGATGCTCCCCGCCCTACCGCTCACATTGCTCTCACCTCGCAGCATGCTGGCAATTGTGCTCCTTTTTCCTACAATGAGTGCCTGCCAAATGGATAATAACGATCCCCAAATTGTGCCTTCACGCGATCAGATTCTTCCACTGTTCAACCCACACATGAAAACCTTTGCGTGCGAGATCGAAGCGAACAAAGTACCGCTACTTGATGCGCAAGCCGATGATTGGTTCCGTGAGGCACTTGCGCTGGACAGTGCAGAAATATACCCCACCCGGCGCGACTACAGAAAAATCGTTCAGCTGACACGCCAGGCCGCACAGCGGCACCACTGGAAGGCCATGCTCAACCTCGCCAGTCTTTATTTAGCAGGGCACGACTCCGAGCACGGTGAGCAGGCCGCAGTCAAGTTAGTGGAGGAAGCAATGCGTCTAGGCGTTCCGGCCGCGTATGACCGCATGGGCACCTATTTCATTAACGGCACTGGCGTAAACGCAGACGCGACCAAAGCTTACGCCTTTTGGCAGCGTGCCGCAGAAATGGGAAGCCCGTCAGCGATGGCATATCTTGGCGAAAAGCTGGACGCAACATGGGATGACCCGCAAGGAGCCTTTTGGGCAAATGAACCGATTGGCATGAAAATGCTTGAGTGTGCGTACAGACAGGGAAGCGGGGATGCAGCATATCAGTTAGCGCTTTCCTATAGCAGCCCCTCGGGTCGGGACGCCACTCGCGAGGAGCGGGCGCATGCCTTTCTGATTTTGCACGAAGGGGTCAAGTTTGGTTCCGAGATGTCTGCCAGCAAACTTGTAATTGAGTTTGGAGGACCATTCAACATTGAAAAGATGCTTGTCCCCAATATTGACCAGTCCCGCGCCGAGAGATACAGGGTATTCGCGGACGCCCTCAGCTTCGACGCAAGCGACCGCTTCCCCAACCTCGACAAGGTCCTTCCCCTCCCTCCGGCAGTTCTACCACCGTGGAATAGCGACAGGGACACTCTTCTCAACGCGGCACGCGGCGTGCGGCCGCCCCCGGCAGCGGCCAAGCCAAGTGCTGCTTCCCAACGAACCGGTCGCTACTTCCTGGATGCTGCATACGCGCTACGCGATGCCAGGCAGGAGACGCGCGACAAAGCTGCCCCAGTGGAGGGCTACTGGCAGCCGCTTGGCAGCAACCTGGAAGACAATGACCGCGCCCAGTTGGCAGCGGTGCCACCAGGGCTATATCGGCGCGGCGAGGAGTTCCCTGGCTTCGTTTCCCAACACGGGCACGGCCGGATCGACGGCATTGTCTGGCGCCGCTGGGAAACGATACGGCACGATCACGGGGCTGTCGAACCTCTGGCCCCTGCCGGCATGGTTCGCATAGTTTCCCGCCCGCAGCCACTAACTTCACGCCCGTCCGGTTCAGTTTGCCCTGTTCGCGGCACATGGCAGCCCTGGCTGCCACCGGACCACCCCCTGCATTCCCTTATCAGCCCATATTGGCGGCAGGCGTGGCTGGTCGAAGGACAAACATTTCCCGATCCGCAGCGAGACTGGCTGTTGCCCATACCTGCAACCGAGGTCACTTGGCACTTGATGGACTCGGCGCCCGTCAATTTGCTAGGTGTAAAGTGAACAGCTGGAGGTGGGGCGGTCGTCGACTACCACGCAGGCAGCGATGGCAAGTTCCCCGTCCGGCGGATATCGCTTCCGACAGCTGACATCATGTCCATGCAACTGAACTTCGATATCAGGATACTGCGCATGGATGTCTGCGAAGTGAGGGGGTTTTGCGCCACACTCAGAGCTTAGGCCCCAGGTATTGCCGCATGATCGCATCATAAGTCCCATTCGCGCGGATGGTTTTGAGGCCAGCATTAAAAGCATCGCGCACGCGCACGTCGCGGAATACCGCCTTGCGCGGGCTCTCAGGGAAAATACGGTGGTAGGTCACCGCTTGCCGCGCGTTGATTTGCGGATCGAGCTTTTCGCTGAAGTGGGCAAAGATCAGGCGGTCGCCGATCACCACATCCACCCTGCCGGTAAACAGAAGTTTGTTCTGCGTGATCTGCGCCGGCAGCTCACGGTAGTCGGAATGTCCGCTGACCAGCAGGCTGAATCGGTCGCCCAGCACCATGCTGGCGTTCTGGAACGCGGCCACTGAATAATTCGCCAGATCTTCGATATTCTGCAGTTTCAGGTTGCGGCGCGCGAGGGTCGTCGCCACGTTCTGATAGACGATGTAGCTGTCGGTGAAAAAATCCTGGCCGCCGATGCCCTCGCTGATGGAACGCAGGCCGTCGAGCTGACCGGCACGCAGCATCGCCAGGGCGCGCGTTTGCGGCAGGCTTTGCCCGACCAGCTTGTAACCGCCCGCCGCCAGTGCGTGGCGGGCGATATCCACGTCCAGCCCCACCGCACCGCTTTCCATGACATAGGGCGGCTTGGGCAGGCCCATGCCCACGTGGACTTCCGGCATCGGTGAGTTCTGCGCGCTTGCTGTCATGCAGAGTGCCAGCAGCAGCGGGATGCATTGAAGCTTCATATCGCCTCCATGCTCGTTACTAGCATCTACGATACACTAGGCCCCATGAAGATGAAACATTCGTTGTTCCTGTTTGACCTGGATGACACACTGCTGGACTTCCGGGCTTCCGAAAAACTCTCCTTTGAACGCGTGTTGCGCGACCTGGCATTCACAGGCGCCATCGACGGCCTGTTCCAACAATATCAGCTTTACAATATGGCGCTGTGGCGCGCGTTCGAGGCCGGCACGGTGACCAAGGAATTCCTCAAGGTGGAGCGTTTCCGCCAAACCTTTGATGCCAATGGCCTGGAGATCGATCCAACGGCGGCGAGCCACCGCTACCTGGAGTCGCTGTCGGAGACGGTGGTGCTGGTGGATGGCGCGCGGCGCGTGTGCGAAGCCTTGGCGGCGGTGGGCGAAGTGGGCATCATCACCAACGGCGTGGCGCATATCCAGGACCGGCGCATTGCCAGCTCGGGACTGGGCGAGTACATCTCGTTCACCGCCACATCGGAAGACTGCGGCTACGCCAAGCCGGATAGCCGCTTCTTCGAGTATGCGACCAATATGGCGCGTGCCTTTGCCAAGCATTCAACCATCATCATCGGCGACCGGCTCGATGCCGACATCCTCGGCGCCAACCGCTTCGGCATCGACAGCTGCTGGTTCAATCCGGATCAGCAGGCCAACGAGAGCGCGGCGCTGCCGACGTTCAGCGTATCCCGCCTCGACGAAATCATGCCCTCGCTGCCTGGCCTGGAATAACGCTGCGCGGGGCGCTGAAGTAGCGGCCTAGCGGGAGTTCGATCCAGCGCTGGAAGGCGGCGCCGGCGGCCAGGCTGGCGGCCCAGGCGCACAGCATGCCGAGGCCTTGCAACTCAGGCTCCGGCGGCACGAAGCGGGTGAAAGCAGCGTTCACCAGCAGACAGACCGGGAAGTGAATCAGGAAAACGGCGTATGAATTCTGCGCCAGCCAGTCGATCGTGGCCCAGTCGCGGCCCTCGCTTGGTGTGCGCATGCGGCCGAACAGCACCAGCACGCAGGCGACAACCAGCGCGAGCGCGAGGCGGCTGCGATAGTCGACCGTCAATGCCACCAGGGCCAGTAAGGACGCCGCCAGCATCAACAGCACGGCGCCCGCCTTGCGGCGCGGGTCGCTGGCCCACCATGCGGCCATGCCGAGAGCGTAGCTGCCGAAGAAGTACGGCGCCCAGTTGTCCCATTCAGGATCAAGATTGAAGTGCAGCAGCGACACGGCGCAGCCGATCGCCACCAGGGTTGGCAGCATCCAGGCGCGGCGGCCGGACAGCCACAACATGGCCACCACCATCGCATACAACTGGAAATCGATAGCGACGTACCAGGCGCCGGCCGACAAGGCGGGATATCCGAGCACGCTTTGCAGCAGCAAGGCGTGCGCCGCCAGTTGCCCCAGCGTGGCGGATTCGGAAATGGAGTCGTGCGTCATCCACATGCCGGCCAGCGCGGTGGCGGCGGCGGCGAGCAAGGTGGCGACGATGAAGGGCGGTGCGAGCTTGAGGTAGCGGCGCCAGATCGCGCCCAACGGATCGACCATGCCGGGTTGCGCCTGCGGGGCCAGCGATTTGGCGGCGAGGAAGCCGCCCACCACCAGGAACACCTGCACGGCGATGCGCGCGCTGCCGGCCAGCCAGTCGATCAGTTCGGGCAGGATCAGGCGCACGTGGTCGGCCATCGGGCCGTAAAAGGCCAGATGATGCAAAACAATCAACTGTGCTGCGCCTGCTTTTAGAAAATTGATAACACCAAACTTCATTACGTCTGCTGCCGATTGCGCGAAAGGCCGTCATATTAACCGAGCCCGGCAGAACAGTGGCGCGCGGCTTATTTGATGAAAGTCTCTAATCGCAAGCTGGTATGCAGGGTGGCGCCCGACGCCAGCTCGTTGCCGCCGGTGGCTTCCCTCGGGTAGCCGTCCAGGTTGAGCCAATCGGTGCAGTTGCTGACCGGCTCCACGCAGAACCACGGCGACTGCGGCGGCATATATAGAGCGAGCAGCGTGAGCGGGGCCTGGGCGCGCAGGGTCAGCGCGGCCGGGCGGTAGAAGCCGCTGGCGGGCCAGTCCACCCGCGCCACGCCCTGCCAGCCGCAGAAGTTGTTATCCAGGCGCAGGCCCTGCACCGTGCGGCCTTGCGCCAACTGGTTGAGCAGGGGCGGACGTTGCAGTTGCGTGGGCAGGCATTCGGCGTCGGTGGCCCACATGCCGGCCAGGTCGGCGGCCAGGCGCGTGCCACGGCGGCGCGGCAGGTAGGGATGGTGGCCCAGGCCGACCGGCATCGGCGAGGTGCCGAGGTTGCGGATGGAGAGGTCGAGCAGCAGGCCCTGGTCGTCCAGGCGGATCTCCTGCGTGGCCTGGAACGGCCAGGGCCAGCCGTCCGCGCCATCCGGGCCGGGGCCTGCGTAGCTTAAGGTCATGCGCGCGTGCGCCGGGCCAATGCGCTTGGACTGCCAGGGCAATTGCCAGCCCAGGCCATGCAGGGCATGCGGCGCGGTGCTGTGGTGCGGACGCAGCGCGATGCTGCGCTCGCCGAACGTGGCGCGGCCATCGCGCAGGCGGTTGGAGAACGGCAGCAAGGGAAAGCTGGCCATGGCGCGCGCGTCGCGTTCGCGCAGCGCGCCCTCCGTGGCGGGGCGCAGCCAGTGCCAACGGCGGCCGTCTCCAAGCTCGCTATAGAAGCGCGCGATCGAGCCGCCAATGCAGGGTGCCAGTTGCGCGCGCAAGGCGCCATGCCGCAGGTGCAGGAGATTAGTGCGCATGGAGTTGGAACCGGCTTTCGGCAAGGCCGCGCACTTCCATCACGGAGACGCGGAACAAGGCGCCGGCGCGCGGTTGCAGCGCCAGTTGCGCCGGTGACAGGGATTGGCGGGCGCTGGTGACGAACAGCTCGTCCAGCCCTTCCCCGCCGAGCGAAACGCAGCTCGGTTGCGCCACCGGCAGCGGCAAGGTGCGTTCCAGTTCGCCTTGCGGCGTATAGCGCGCCAGTTGCCAGCCGCCCCACTGCGCGCTCCACAGGTGGCCGCCGGCATCGACGCAGGCGCCGTCCGGCACGCCGATGGTGAGCGTGGCGAAGACGCGGATGTTCGCCAGCGACGGGTAGTCGCAGCACAGGATGCGCGAGTCGCGCGAGTCGCAGAAGTACATGGTGGCGCCGTCGGGCGAGAAGCAGATGCTATTGGCAATGCCCACCGCTGGCAGGTCGAGCACTTCCAGCGTCAGATCGCTGTTCAGGCGATAGAAGCGGCCGAGCGGGGCGTGGCCGGGCGCCTCGTTCATGGTGCCGAATACAAAGCGCCCGCTGCGGTCGCAGCGGCCGTCGTTAATGCGCACGCCCTGCGGCAGGTCGAGCTGGTGCAAGGTGTGGATGCGGCGGTCGGCCACATTGAACAACGCCAGGCGCGTCGCCATGCCAAGCAGCACGACGCCCTGGCGTGAGGTGGGTGCGAGCGAGGCGACGCGCTCCGGCATCTCCCAGCGCCGCAGCATATTGCCGTTGCTGGCGCAGGAATACAGCGCGGCGCCCTCGATATCGGTCCACCACAGGCGCTGGCTGTCGGCGCACCAGTGCACGCCTTCGCCCAGCATGTCGCAATGCGCGGTCAGCGCGCGCGCCGTGCTGCCCATATCTGTCCGCCACTGGTAAGCCATGCACTTCCTTCGTAAAAATTGTGCTGAATATGCTAGTGGCGCGCGCTATATGAGTCCAATCAACAAATGCACAACACTGATACCAATTTAGGTATGTTACAAACGGGGCTCGAATTGAAAGAGACCCGCCATGACCGCCATTAATCCGAACTGGTTCCTGCGTGCGCGCTTGAAGACGCGCCAGTTGCTGCTGCTGATTGCCATCGATGACGAGCGCAGTATCCACCGCGCGGCGGAGGCCCTGTGCATGACGCAGCCTGCGGCGTCCAAGCAGCTCAAGGACCTGGAGGAAATGCTCGGCATCTCGCTGTTCGACCGCCTGCCGCGCGGCATGGAGCCGACCATTTACGGCGAGAGCATGATCCGCCACGCGCGTATGGCGCTGACCAGCCTGGCGCGGGCGCATGAGGATATCGTTGCGCTCAAATCGGGCCTGGCGGGGCAGGTCGATGTTGGCAGCGTCATGACCCCTGCCCTGCGCTTGCTGCCGCGCGCCATCACGCGCGTCAAGCAGCAGGTGCCGCAATTGCGCATCGGGGTGCAGATCGAGTCCAGCAACGAGCTGCTGGAGCGGCTGGAGCGCGGCACGCTGGACTTCCTGCTGGCGCGCATGACCAGCTTCCATGACAACGCCAACCTGCAGTACGAGGAGCTGGCGCCGGAGCCGGTGGTGGCGGTGGCGCGTGCCAGCCATCCGCTGGCCGGGCGCAAGGACTTGAGCCTGGCCGACCTGGCGCAGGCGCCCTGGATCACGCCGCCGCCCGGCAGCATCCTGCGCCAGCGCTTCGACCAGTTGTTCCACAATGCCGGCCTGGAGCCGCCGTTCGATGTGGTCGACACCAGCGAAATCGTGCTGATCACCAGCATGCTGCAAATGAGCGATGCGCTGAACGTCATGTCGGCCGATGTGGCGCTGCGCTACCAGGAACTGGGCTTACTGGCCATCCTGCCGCTGGAGCTGGACTGCCGCATGGATGCTTTTGGCATCATCCGCCGCCGCGACCGCATTTTGTCGCCGGGCGCGGAGCTGTTGCTGCAGGCGATCCGCAGCGAGGCGACAGCGCCACAGCCGCAGCCGCAGTCCACCCCGGTGCCGGTGCCCGTGCCGGCGCTGATGGAGGCCACGGATACCGCATTCGATATCGAAACCGCATAAAAAGTCATTGGATCGTTATCGCGCCGCGCGCTTAGCATGGTTCGGCAAAAGACTATCCGGAGACATCCCTTGAGACAGCTATTCTTCGCGCGCGGCCTGGCCGGTGCGCTGCTCCTGATCGCGCCGCTGGCCAGCTTTGCGGCGCGTTCCCTTGAACTCAGTTCGCCCGACCGCCAGTTGCGGGTCACCATCGACACCGGCGAGCGCCTGGCCTTCTCGGTCAGCCATCGCGGCGTGCCGCTGGTGCTGCCGACGCCGATCGGCCTGACCCTGAACGGCATCGGCACCCTGGGCGAGAAGCCGCGCCTGACTGGCCAGCAGCGCCACAGCGTGGATGCGACAGTGCGCCCGGTGGTGGCGCAGAAGTCGCGCCAGGTGCGCGACCATTACAACGCCTTGCAGCTCGACTTCGCGGGCGGCTACGCGCTGGAGGTGCGTGCCTATGACGAGGGCATCGCCTACCGCTTCCGCACCAGCCTGCCCGGCCAGGTGACGGTGGAGGATGAGCAGGCGGGCGTCAACGTGCGGGCGCAGGATACGCTGTACTGGCCGCAGGAAAAATCCATGCAGTCGCATAACGAGCACTATTACCAGCCTTTGCCGGTGGCGGAGGCGGCAGGCAAGCTGGTTGGCGTGCCGGCCCTGGTGCATGGCAGCGGCGTGCATATCGTTTATACCGAATCGGGCCTGCGCGACTATCCGGGCCTGTACCTGCGCGGCGAAACGGCGGGCTTGCGGGCGGTGTTCCCGAAAGTGGCGCTGGCCGATATCGCGCGCGACGACCGCAATGTGCCGGTATCGCAGGAAGCGCCGTACATCGCGCGCACGGCGGGCAAGCGCGCTTTCCCCTGGCGCATTCTGGGCATTTCGGCCGATGCCGGCGGCCTGCTGCTGAACCAGATGCCGTATCTGCTGGCCGATCCTCAGGAGCTGAAGGAAACCGGCTGGATCAAGCCGGGCAAGGTGGCGTGGGACTGGTACAGCGGCAACAAGCTGTATGGCGTGCCGTTCAAGGCGGGCCTGGATACCCGCACCTATCGCCACTACATCGACTTCGCGGCGGAGAACGGCCTGGAATACATCATCATGGATGAAGGCTGGTACAAGCTGGGCGACCTGCTGGCCGTCAAGCCGGAAATCGATATGCAGCAGTTGATGGACTACGCCCGCCAGCGCGGCGTGGGCATCATCCTGTGGGTGTCGTGGAAGACGCTGGATGCGCAAATGACGGCGGCGCTGGACCAGTTTGCGCGCTGGGGCGCGGCCGGCATCAAGGTCGATTTCATGCAGCGTTCGGACCAGTGGATGGTGAACTATTACGAGCGCGTGGCGAAGGAGGCGGCGGCGCGCAAGCTGCTGGTGGACTTCCACGGCAATTTCAAGCCGAGCGGCTTGCAGCGCACCTGGCCCAATGTGCTGACCTTCGAGGGCGTGAAGGGGCTGGAGAACAATAAGTGGAGCGACAAGCAGACGCCGGAACATGACGTGACCCTGCCCTTCATCCGCATGTTCGCGGGGCCGGTCGATTACACCCCGGGCGCCATGAGCAACGCGCACCGCAAGGACTTTGTGGCCAGCTTCGACCGGCCCATGAGCCAGGGCACGCGGGCGCACCAGTTGGCCATGTACGTGATCTACGAAAGCCCGCTGCAGATGCTGGCGGACAGCCCTTCCCAGTATCGCGCCAATGCGTCTTCGCTGGAGTTTATCCGCCAGATCCCGGTGCAGTGGGATGAGAGCCGGGTGCTGCACGCGCAGGTTGGCCGCTATGTGGCGATGGCGCGTCGTCATGGCGACACCTGGTACGTGGGTGCGATGACGGGGGCGGATGGACGCGATCTTGAGCTGGATCTTTCCTTCCTGGGCGATGGGGAGTACCAGGTCGACAGCATGGAGGATGGGCCGAATGCGGCGGTCTTTGCGATCGATGTGCAGAAGGGAAGCGCCAGCGTGACCGGCGCGAGCCGCGTGAACATGCAACTGGCGCCGGGCGGCGGTTGGGCTGCGATTATTCGTAAGAAGAAGTAAGGAGATCAGAATGCAAAGCAAATTCCAGGTGCGCACGATCGCATTCGCCGCTGCCCTCGCCACCATGGCCGCTGCCAGCACCAGCGTCGCGGCGACCGACGACGCCACAGCCGCGCCGGGCGGTAAGGCGCAACTGCGCAGCAAGGCGCGAGCTGGTGGCACGACGTCGGCGGCAGGTGGGGCGGCCCAGGCGGGCGCGATGCCGTTGCCGTTCACGCCGCGCTGGCGGATCGATGGCGATGCGATCCGCTGGGACGTGAAAGATGCACACCGCGACCAACTGGAGATGAGCGGGCGCCAGGTGTCGGCGGTGATCGACTACGGCAGCAATGCAGACGGTTCGCTGCTGTTGTCGCGCACCGTGGTGTGGCCGATGCTGCGCACCATCCCGGACGACACCCATGCCAGCCTGATTCGCAAGTTCGGCGCGGAGGCGACGCCCGCCATCGCGATCGACGGCCAGCCTGTCGCTGCCGAGCGCCTGCTGCAAGTACGCTTCGACGGCCGCCTGGCCCTGCAATCGCAGCTGGCGCCCGGCCTGCAACTGAAGCGCACCCTGACGCCCTCACCCGACGAACCGGCCCTGGTGGAGCGCCTGGAACTGGTCAACACCGGCCACACCGCGCGCGCCTACCGCTTCGCGGCGCTGGAACGCAGCGAAACCACGCCGGCCGAACGCGGCACGCACGGCGCCTATGTGGTGGAGGTGCGCGCCCCGGCCCGCGAAGGCTTGCTGGCGCCCGGCGCACGCATGCATGTGGACGTGATCATCAGCGGCCGCCTGCAAAACGAAATGGTGTACGTGGACGGCGGCGAAGCGCTGCAGGCGCGCGCCCAGAAGGTGGCGCAATGGCGCGACAACCTGGTGCTGGAAACGCCGGAACCGGCGCTGGACGCCATGTTCGCCTTCTCCAAAGTGCGCGCCGCCGAAAGCGTATTCGCCACGCGCGGCGGCCTGCTGCACGGCCCCGGCGGCACCCGCTACTACGCCGCCGTGTGGGCCAACGACCAGGCCGAATACGTCAACCCCTTCTTCCCCTACCTGGGCGACCACGCCGCCGTGCAAAGCGCCATGACCAGCTTCGGCCTGTTCGCGCGCTATATGAATGCCGACTACAAGCCGATCCCCTCCTCCATCATCGCCGAGGGGCGCGGCTTCTGGAACGGCGCCGGCGACCGCGGCGACTGCGCCATGATTTCCTACGGCGCCAGCCAGTTCGCGCTGGCCCAGGGCGACAGCGGCACCGCGCGCCAGCTGCTGCCGCTGATCGACTGGTGCCTGGAATTCACGCGCCGCAAGCGCAACGCGCAAGGCATCATCCTGTCCGACAGCGACGAACTGGAAGGCCGCTTCCCGGCCGGCAAAGCCAACCTGTCGACCAATGTGCTGGCCTACGCCGGGCTGGAAGGAGCGGCGCGCCTGACCGCATCGCTGGGCGACAAGCAGCGCGCCAGCGCCCTGCAGCAGGAAGCGCAGCAGCAGCGCGGCGCCATCGAGCGCTACTTCGGCGCGCGCATGGCCGGCTACGACACCTATCGCTACTACGACGGCAACGAAAAGCTGCGCGCCTGGATCGCACTGCCACTGGCGCTGGGCATCAACGAGCGCCAGCAAGGCACCGTGGCGGCGCTGCTGTCGCCGCAACTGTGGACCGAGAACGGCGTGCTGACCGAGGCCGGCGACAAAACCTTCTGGGACCGCGCCACGCTGTACGCCCTGCGCGGCCTGCTCAAAGCGGGCGAGCTGGAACGCACCATGCCCTACCTGCGCTACTACTCCAACCGCCGCCTGCTGGGCGACCACGTGCCATACGCGGTGGAGGCCTGGCCGGAAGGCCAGCAGCGCCACCTGTCTGCGGAAAGCGGCTTGTACGCGCGCGTCGTCACGGAAGGCCTGTTCGGCATTGAAGCGGCCAGCCTGCGCAGCTTCACCATCGCGCCGCGCCTGCCGCAAGGCTGGCCGCGCATGGCGCTGCGCCATGTGCGCGCCTTCGGCGCTGGCAGCGATGGCAGCGGCATCGACATCGCCACCACGCGCACAAAACAGGGCCAGCACGTGCTGGTACGCCACAACGGCAAGACGCTTATCGACCAGGCATGGGACGGCAAAGCGCCCCTGCTGGTAACCGTGCCGGAGTGAAAGCGCGCACGCCATCACGTTTTCGATATTGAAAGCGCATAAAGATTCATTAGATCGCTATCACCACTTTCCCTAGCATGTCTCCACGGCCGCCTTAGCGCGGCCGCTTTTTTACCACCTCAGGAGACGAAATGAAGAGCCCTTCCCAGCGCGTGCGGTTGACTATCATTGCACACGCCCTCGCAACAGCATTTGCCGCACCGGCCTTTGCACAATCGAACGCCACCGGCACCATCTTCGGCCAGGTCGCCAACTGCAAAGACGCCAGCGTGGTGCTGGAGAACACCGCGAACGGCGCGCGCCGCACCGTCAGCGTGGATGCCACCGGACGCTATACCGCCAACTCCATGCAACCGGGCTCCTACAAGGTGATGCTGGTGTGCGAAGGCAGCGTGACCCGCGCGGTGGAGGTGGAAGCGCTGATCGGCCAGGGCGTGGAAGCCTCGTTCGAAGCCATCCAGGCGGTCACCGTCACCAGCCGCCGCCCGACCATCGATGTCAGCAACACCAACAACGGCGCCGTCTTCACCGCGCGCCAACTGGCCGCGTTGCCGATTGCGCAAAGCCTGTCGGGCATCATCCAGCTGGCGCCCGGCACCACGCGCGGCAACTCGCGCCTCGGCGGCGACAGCTTTGGCGGCGCCGGCGTCTCGGAGAACTCCTACTACATCAACGGCTTCCCGGTCACCAATGTGTACCGCCAGATCGGCTCCACCACCCTGCCCTACTTCGCCATCGGCCAGGCGCAGATCCTGCAAGGCGGCTATAGCGCCGAATTCGGGCGCTCCACCGGCGGCGTGGTGAACATCACCACCAAGAGCGGCACCAACAACTGGGAAGCCGGCGCCATCCTGCAATACACGCCCAAGGCGCTGCGCGCGGCGCCCGAAAACACCTACTACCCGCAGACCGGCCGCAATCCCAAAACCGACGGCAAGCTGCTGACCTACCGCAACGACGACACCTTCAACACCGTGTTCGGCAGCGCCTACGTGGGCGGCCCGCTGGTCAAGGACAAGCTGTTCA
Organism: Massilia sp. SR12; assembly: GCA_046523935.1. Lineage (GTDB taxonomy): Bacteria > Pseudomonadota > Gammaproteobacteria > Burkholderiales > Burkholderiaceae_D > Rugamonas. The sequence continues at coordinate 2,169,448 of CP159586.1, forward strand.
TGTTCGCCAATATCGAGCAGGAACGCCAGAGCAGCAGCTACATCAGCAAGAACTCCGATAGCCTGAACAAGACCAACGGCTGGACTGAACGCGAGTCGCGCACGCCGCGCTATATGCTCAAGCTTGATTACAACATCAGCGACGACCATCGCCTGGAGTTCACCCAGATCCACGACGAGAACAAGAAGACGCAGAAGAACTTCGGCTTCGACTACGCCACCCTGCAGCGCAATAACGTGCGCACCGGCGGCACCACTGGCGACGGCGCCATCACCAACGATTCGATCCTGAAGTACACCGGCTTCCTGACCGACAAGCTGACCCTGACCACGCTGGCGGGCCGCTTCAAATCGACCTACCCGCAGAGCCGCGAAGGCTACCTGCCGGGCATCCCGCAGATCAACGCGCCGCCAAGCTCCCGCGTGCCGGGCCTGGTCTACAACAACCCGCAGACCATCGGCGGCACCGTGCAGGTACCGAACGCGGAAGACAAGCAGTCCACCCTGCGCCTGGACCTGGAGTACAGCCTGGGCCGGCACGCGCTGCGCGTCGGTATCGACCGCAACAACGTTTCCTCCATCAACGGCTCGGAACTGGCGGGCGGCGCCAGCTGGAACTACTTCAAGGACAATCCGGACAAGCGGGTAGCGACCGGCCAGGGCACACCGGCTTCAGGCGGCGGCTATGGCCTGCAAGGCTATTACGTCAGCAAATACCTGCAAAGCGATTCGGCCGCGCCCAAGACCGACCAATCGGCGCAGTACATCCAGGACCGCTGGCAAGTCACCGACAACCTGCTGCTCGACCTGGGCCTGCGCAACGAGCAGTTCACCAACAAGAACAGCTTCGACGAATCGTATGCCGCGCAACGCCACATGCTGGCGCCGCGCCTGGGCGTGGCCTGGGACGTGTACGGCGACAGCCGCCTGAAGGCCTTCGCCAACCTGGGGCGCTACCACCTGCAAATTCCGACCAGCGTCGCGCTGCGCCTGGCCGGCAACCCGGTCCACATCGACAACTACTACACCTACACCGGCGTCGATCCGGCCACCGGCATCCCGACCGGCCTGGTGTCCCTCGGCGCGCCCTACTCGCCGGGCAACGAATTCGGCAAAGCCAAGGATCCGCGCCAGGTGGCGTCGAGCAACCTGGGCGCGACCTACCAGGACGAACTGGCGCTGGGCTTCGAGGCCGCCGTGTCGCAGCAGTACACCGCAGGCGCCAAATTCACCTTCCGCACCTTGCGCAACACGATCGAGGACTGGTGCGATGGGCGCCCGCTGCAAACCTGGGCCAAGCGTAATAATGTGAACGCCAGCAAGTACGGCATGCCTTGCCTGCTGATCAATCCGGGCCGCGACAACACGCTGACGCTGGACCTGGCCGGCGACGGCAAGCTGGTGTCGATCCCGCTGACGGCGCAGGATATCGGCCTGCCCAAGGTCAAACGCCTGTACACCGCGCTGGACCTGTTCGTGGAGCACCCGCTGCGCAATAACTGGTACGGCAAGCTGACCTACACCCTGTCGCGCAGCAAGGGCAATATGGAAGGCCAGGTCATGTCCGATATCGGCCAGGCCGATATCGCCGCCACCACCTCCTTCGACTTCCCGGAGCTGATGGACTATGCGAACGGCCCGCTGCCGAACGACCACACGCACGTGATCAAGGCGTATGGCTTCTATAAACTGAACGAGGAATGGTCGGTGGGCAGCAATGTCAACCTGGTGACCGGCGCGCCGAAATCGTGCATCGGCAACGTGCCGACCGCGCAAAACCCGGACGGCCAGAATCCGGGCGCGGGCTACGGTTCGTCGGTGTTTTATTGCGACCAGAAGCCGGCACCGCGCGGCTCACAGGGCCGTATGCCGACCGATCTGCGCATCGCCCTGAACGCGACCTACACGCCGCGCATGATCAAGGGCTTGTCGCTGAAGGCTGACGTGTTCAACCTGCTGAATCGCCAGACCACCATGGCGACCCAGCCGGTCTACAACTCGGGCGCCGATTCGGTCAGCGCGTTCTACGGCCAGGTACTGGGCCGCGCACCGGAACGCCAGGTGCGCTTGTCGGCCGAGTACAACCACAAGTTCTAACGGCCGGCTTCCTTCAGGTATTCGGCGCGCGCGGTCAGGGCGGTATCGGCAAAGTCGGTGAACAGGCCGTCGATGCCGATGGCGTAGAACTGCTTGTACTCCTGCACCGGATCACCCTTGTAGTTGCCAGCCAGGCGGCGCTTTTCGTTGCGGAAGGTGTAGGGATGCACGAACAAGCCCGCCTTATGGGCGTCGGCCACCAGCGTGGTCGGCGCCTGCGTGGTGGTGTCGGTTTCGTTGATCTTGCCGTCGCCGTTCACGTCCACCACCTTGCCGCTGGCGTCCAGCGTGCCTTTCACGCTGACGATGTAGCGCTTCCACGGGCCGATGCCGTCGGCATAGGTCTTGATTTCTGCCAGGCCGGCCGGCGTCACCATATCGCTGAACAGGCGCTTGTCGCCCGCCTGCGCCCAGTCGTAAGGGCGGTCGTATGGCGCGGCGTAGGTCAGCGCACCGGTCTTCAGGTCGACATCGTCGGCGTCGATCAACTGCACCATCTTCAGCTTGGAGCCCTTGCTGCGCATGTATTTCAGGCTGCCCGGCTCGAAGGACTGGACGAACACCGGCGCGCTGGCGTCGCTCCAGCCGGCGCCGGACAGCAATGCCAACAGCTTGTCTTCCAGCGGCACGCCCTGCTGGCGGTGGAAGCTCGGGTTCTTGGTTTCCGGGTACATGACGATAGTGCGGCCGCTCTTCTTGATCATGTCGATGATCTCCTGCACGGTCGCGATCTTGTACTTGCCGTTGAACTGCTGCGGGCGTTCAGCGTCGGTCGCGATGCCGCCCAGGGTCTTGATTTCGGCCAGGGTGAAATCGCTGGCGAACCAGCCCTCCTGCACGTCGCCATCGACGCTCAGCTTGCGCTTGCGGGCAGCGAACTCGGGATGCTCGGCAACGTCGGTGCTGAAGGCCAGGTTGGGGTCGTGGCGCGCGATCAGCACGCCGTCCTTGGTCGAGACCACGTCCGGCTCAATCGCATCGGCGCCCTGCTCGATGGCCTTGGCGTAGGCTTCCACCGTCTGCTCCGGGATATAGCCGCTGGCGCCGCGGTGCGCCACCACCAGGGTCGGCTTGCCGTCCAGGGTCGGCAGCGGGGCTTGCCCGTTGCCACCGCATGCAGTCAATGCCGCCGCTGCCGCTACTACCGATATCGTCTTCTTCATGTGCCGCCTCGTAGAAAGTTGAAAACGAGGCGGATTCTAGGTGGGGAAAATGACAGGCTTGTGAATTATGCAATCGTGCGCCCGGGTCTGCGCTAAGATGTAAAGAGAACCTTCTCGACTTTGGGAATCAATGGCGCAATTTTGGCAAGACGCTGCGCCTGGATATTAATGAGGGCGGCGATGTCAGCAACCAGCGCCCGCTCGTCGTCCGTATATCCGTTAAAACACACCAACTGGGCGACGGCGAACGTCGCGCGCCGGCACAATTGCGCCAATTGACGCGACACGTAGCCTGGGGGCGTTCTCGTCCTGTAAGCAAAATCTGCCAGCTCCAGCGCAGTGATATCCTCAAGCCGAAACGCATCGCCATACCCCATCGCCATCTCTTGCTCGACATGCCCATATATATTTACTGACACCAGATCGTAGAACGGAGCGGGCGCTAACCCAGCATTGGTGACAAAGTACGATATGTTTTTGCCGTGCGCATCGCTGTTGCCAATCAGAAGTTGAAATAGCGCCCACTGGATAAGGATTGCACGCGCTTTGGCCGGGTTCTCCATGAACGCGTCCAACGCGAGCAGCCTGGCGAAGCTGGCGCCTTCCCGAATGTGCCGGACATCCTTTGCAATACCGAAATTGCGCTCATATTTGAATGAGACCGGGAGATCCAACGCTTGGCATCCATCGATCACATGGATGCGATGCACCTTCGTGAGACTTCCGCCAGATGCATCCACAACCATCTTCCTGTCGAATCGCTGAATGAGCAAAACTGGCTCGGGAACGCGACGCAACTCCACCGGGGCAGCAGGTAAGCCCATCTCGGCTGCGAGTCGCATGCAGAAATGCTCATTCGCTACCATGTGGGGCGCGCTTGGATTGCGGGAGTCCGGCTTTAGGATATGCGTCGAACTTAGAGTGCCGTCAGCCAGCGATATTTGCTCGCCCTCTACAAGTACCTGGAGTTTGTCTTGGTAGCCCGCAATGGACAATCGAATTTTCCGGTCCCACACTGGGAATGGAAGCGTGTCGCGATCGCGTATGCGCTCACTGAGTTCCTCGCTCGCTATGACGCGTCGCACTGGTTCAGCAGGCGCTGATTGCATTTGCCCCTTCGCTTGTTCTGGCAAAAAGCTCAGTGCTCCTACCGGCTCTTGACCTAACACCCGCACAAGACCAAAAAAATTGTCCTTGGTAAGAGCGGTTGCCGCCACCGCTACATCAAGCGCACGGCCTTCCGGCAATAGATTTGCCAGGAATCTTTGTATGGTCGATGAGCTGGCCGGCTCACCGGCAGTTGGGATATGTGGCGAGAGCAGAAAGCCGTCGCGCTGACGCCAGGCTTCGTCGTAAACGAAGGTATATTTGTCATTCAGCGCATCATGCCCCAGCTTTCCGACGAGATTGTCCCGCGTAGTCACTTGGAGCAGATGTTCCATTACGACTCCTGAGAGACCGTATCCGTCAGAGTACGCTTTACTTTTAAGGCGTCTGACTTGCTGAGAGCGAAGAGGGTCAAACCCAGGCCATTGAGAACACGCATCAACTTATCGGTCCCGACCGGTTGCCCGTTCTCCATACGCGAGAGCACGCCGGTTGAAACGCCACACAGGGCCGCCGCATCGTCGATTCGTATTCCTTGGGCTTTCCGCTGGCTACGAACTAAGGCCCCCAGCTCCGCCAGGCTGAGCGCGTGAGCTTGGGCGACGCTTGAAGTGCCTGGAAGAGTTGGGAGCATGATTCACCAAATATGGAAATTCGATCGATGCCTGGCTCGTTGTCCGTGAAATTCTCTATATATGGAAATTGTAGCCCAGTCGCCTTTCGAGGGTAAATTCCCTCGATATCACTTGCCTTTACCGAGCGAGGCTTCGTAGAGGGTTTTGGCGTCTTTGTGGGCCTGGTCGACGGTACGCAGCTTTTTGTCGTCATCGTGGCGGACGAAGAACGCGGCGTCCTGGGCGGCGACCACCAGTTTGACGGCGGCGGCTTCTTTCACATTGTATTTTTCGAAGATCAGGGTGGTCACTTCGTCGAGATATTCTTCGTAGGTCATGCTATGGCTCCTTAATGCAAGGGCAGCATTATGCCCGCACTCTTGCGAAATGTGTTTTAGCTCTATATAATTCATGCCCTTCGGGTCGTTAGCTCAGTTGGTAGAGCAGCGGACTTTTAATCCGTTGGTCGCAGGTTCGAGCCCCGCACGGCCTACCAGTATCAGTGAAAACGCCAGCCTTCGGGCTGGCGTTTTCATTTCTGGCTATACTCGGTCTCCCTTATCCCTCGCGAGACCACCATGCATTACGTCCTGATGTACGATTACGCCCCCGACTACCTGGCGCGCCGCGCCGAATTCCGCGACGAGCACCTGAAGCTGGCGTGGGAATCGCACGGGCGTGGTGAGTTCCAACTGGGCGGCGTGCTGGCGGAGCCGGTCGACAGCGCGCTGCTGTGGTTCAAGGCCGAATCGGCGGCTGTGGTGGAGCAGTTCGTCGCGCGCGATCCCTATGTGAAGAACGGCTTGGTGCTCAACTGGCGCATCCGCCCCTGGATGACGGTGGCAGGCACGCTGGCCGACGCACCGATACATCCAGTGCAATAAGCGTATATTTTTCACCAAGTGTGAGTTTTGGAGAGCCTGCGCGGAATGGCACTCGCTAAAATCTGCTATCCAAGTTTCCGGACAGCAAATGAGCAACAACGTTTACGCCGCCCCCCTCGCCAATCTCGATGAGCAGCCCAGCGCTGCGGCGGGCGACCGCTTCTACATCGTCGCACCGCGCAAGATGCTGGTGCTGTGGTTCCTCACCATGGGTCTGTACCAGTTGTATTGGTATTACAAGAACTGGTCGCTGTACGAGCGCGCCACCGGCGCCGGCCTGTGGCCGATCCCGCGCGCGGTGTTCGCCCTCTTCTCCACCCACAGCCTGTTCCGCCACATCGGCGAACACGACCCCAGCGGCAAGCGCGGCCCCTGGGACAGCGGCAGCTACGCCGCCGCCATGGTGTTCCTGCTGGTGGTGGGCTATGTGCTGGCCTGGGCCGGCCGCGACTCATTCTTCTTCGACGCCATCAATATGTTCCTGCTGCTGCCGGTCGGCCTGCTGATGCAGCAAGTGCAGCTCGAAGTCAACGCCCGCTGCGGCGACCCGGAAGGCACCGGCAACAGTGAATTTAGCGGCGCCAACTACGCCTGGTGCGTGTTCGGCGGCATGCTGTGGCTGCTGGTGCTGGTGGGCTGGCTGCTGCCGCTTCCCGTCGAGGGCAATTTATGAGACAGTGAGCCATTCCCGCCCCGGAGCCATGAATGAGCCTGCAGGAGCACTGCCGCATCGAACCGCTGGAACAGGCGCACGCGCTGCACGCCAGCTTCTACACCGAGCCGCAGTGGCTGGAGTTCGAACAGCGCGAAGTCTTCGGCCGCAGTTGGCAGTTGGCGGCGCATACGGGCGAGCTGGCGGCGCCGGGCGACCATGTGGTGGGCGAGGTGGCGGGCAAGCCGGTCATCCTCGTGCGCCAGCCGGACGGCGGCCTGCAGGCCTTCTTCAATGTGTGCCGCCACCGCGCCGGGCCGCTGGCCACCTGCAACGGCAAAGGCGCCAAGGCGCTGCACTGCAAATACCACGGCTGGACCTATGCACTGGATGGCGCGCTGCGCGCGGCCACCGAGATGCAGGACGCGCAGGACTTCGATAAATCCGCCATCCGCCTGGCGCGCATCGCGGCGCGCGAGTGGCAAGGGCTAGTCTTTGTGGCGCTGGACCCGGCCACGCCGTCGTTTGAGGAAGTCTTTTCCGGCATCGCCGAGCGCATTGCGCCGGCCGGCCTGGCGCAGATGCACTTCGCGAAGCGCGACACTTACCGCCTGGCCTGCAACTGGAAAGTCTACGTCGACAACTTCCTGGAGGGCTACCACCTGCCCTTCGTCCATCCCGGCCTGTCGCAGGTGCTGGACTACCGCGCCTACGACACCGAGCTGGCACCGTGGCATTCGCTGCAGCATTCGCCGCTGCGCAACAACGCCGGCATCTACGGCGACGGCAATGCCTGGTACTACTTCATCTACCCCAACATCATGCTGAACATCACGCCGGGGCGGCTGCAGACCAACCGCATCCTGCCGGCGGGCCACGGCCACTGCATCGTGGAGTTCGACTATTACTACAGCGACGCGCCGGAAGTGCAGGCGCGGGTGCCGGCCGAGCAAGCCTTCTCCGACCAGATCCAGGCCGAGGACATCGGCATCTGCGAGCACGTGCAGCAAGGGCTGGCCTCGGGTTCCTACAGCGCCGGCCGCCTGAACCCGAAGCGCGAGGGCGGCGTGTGGCATTTCCAGAACCTGCTGCGCGCCGCGTATGCACGCCGGGGATAAGCCACTCGGTTTCTGGATGTGCACCGCGCTGATCGTGGGGAATATGATCGGCATGGGCATCTTCATGCTGCCGGCCGGGCTGGCGCCCTACGGCAGGAACGCCTTTGCCGGCTGGGCCATCACGGTGCTGGGCTGCCTGTTCATCGCCCACGTCTTCGCCCGCCTGGCGCGCGCCATGCCGGACGAGGACGGGCCGTACGGCTACTGCCGGCGCGCCTTCGGCAACGGCGTCGCCTTCTTCACCATGTGGTGCTACTGGGTCTCGATCTGGATCAGCAACGCGGCGCTGGCGATCGGCATCGTCGGCTACCTGGCGGCGCTGCTGCCGCCGCTGCGCGCCAATCCCGCCCTGCAGCCGCTGGCCGGCATGGCCGTGATCTGGTTCTTCGTGCTGGTCAGCCTGCGCGGCGCGCTGACCTCGGGCCGGGTGCAACTGGCATCGGCGGCGCTCAAGCTGCTGCCGATGGGCGCCATCGTGCTGCTGGGGGCGTGGGTCCTGGCCGGCGACAGCGCGACCTATGCGGCGCACCTGGCGGACGTGCCCTTTTCTCTGGACGGCACGGCGGCCGCCGGCACCATCGCCTTGTTCGCCATGCTGGGCGTGGAGTGCGCGGCGCTGCCGGCCACCAAGGTGCAGCAGCCGGAGCGCACCATCCCGCGCGCCACCATGGCCGGCACCCTGCTGGCGGCGACGGTCTATGTCGCGGTGTGCGCCATCCCCTTGCTGCTTTTACCGGCGCGCGAACTGGCGACCTCCGACGCGCCCTTCGTCGACCTGTTCCGACGCTATTGGGACGCCGGCAGCGGACAGTGGCTGGCGCTCGCCGTCATCGTCAGCGGCCTGGGGGCCCTGAACGGCTGGACCCTGCTGGCGGGCGAAGTGACGGCCTCGATGGCGGCGCACGGCATCTTCCCGGCGCGCCTGAAAGCGGCCAACCGGCACGGCGCGCCGGTCTGGTCGCTGCTCTTGATGGGGGTGCTGGCCAGCGCCATGATCGGCATGAACTACACGCGCTCGCTGGCCGAGGGCTTCACCTTCCTGACCATGGTGGTGACGGCGGCCAGCATGCCGCTGTACCTGGTGGGCGGGGCGGCGGTGTTCGCCCTGGCGCGGCGCGGCGTGCTGGCGCGCGGCACGGCGCTCACGCTGAGCGCGGCCATGAGCTGCGTGTTTTCGCTGTGGGCCTTTTACGGCATGGGGCGCGAGGCCTTCTGGTGGGGCATGGCGCTGGGCGCGCTCAGCCTGCCGGTGTTCTGGCTGGCGCGCTGGCACCAGAAGTACCGTCAACGCCGCGCGGCTGCAGGCAGTACGCCAACAGCAGCAACGCCGCCGTAACCGCGCCCACCAGCGCCAGCTTGGGAAGCCAGGCCAGCGTGGCGGCGTGCGTCACCAGCTGGTTTTGCAACGCCACGGCGGCCAGGAAGCACAGCGCGGCGGCCAGCGTCCAGCGTTTGCCGTGGCGGCTGGCGCGGGTGTCGCGGTACTGGCGCTCTCCCCGCAGCGGCAGCACGAAGGCCGGCCACGGGTCGGCGGCGGCGACGTCGGCCGGGCGCCAGCCGGTGTGGCGCCACCACAGCGCCAGCTTGTCGCGCCAGCGCGCGGTGCGGCGCGCGTCGTGCCACATCACGGCCAGCCAGGTGAATTGGGCCCACACCGCATTCCAGCCCGGCGCGCCCTTGCGCACGCCGTACACGCAGTCTTCGCCCTCCGCGATATAGCTGCCGAACAGGCGGTCCCACAGCATCAGGGTGCCGCCGTAGTTGCGGTCCAGGTAAACGTCGTTGACGGCGTGGTGCACGCGGTGCGCGCTGGGCGTGTTGAGGATACCTTCCAGCAGCGGCACGCGGCCCACCAGGCGGGTGTGGATCCAGAACTGGTAGAACTTGCTCAAGGTGAGCTGGAGGATGAAGACGCCAGGCGGGCAACCCAGCAGCGCCAGCAGCATGAACAGCGGCGCGTGCAGCAAGTCCTGGAAGGCGCCCTGGCGCAGCGCCGTGCTCAAGTTGAATTCCTCGCTCTGGTGGTGCGGCGCGTGCACCGCCCACAGCAGGTTGATTTCGTGCGACCAGCGGTGCGCCCAGTAGTAGACGAAGTCGAAGGCGAGGAAGCTCCAGAGCCAGGTCCAGGCCGAGGCGGCGTCCGCCTGCCACGGTGCGAGGTGCTGGAACACCCAGGCGTAGGCCAGCAGCCAGGCGGCCTTGGTGAACACTTCCAAGGTCACGGTCCAGATGCCGCAGGCCATGCTGGTCAGGCTGTCGGCCAGGGTGTAGGCGGCGATGCGGCGGCGCCGCGCCAGCCACACTTCGGCGCCGATCAGCAACAGGAAAACCGGGGTGGCGGCGGCCACCAGGGCATTGTTATCGAGCATGGGCGGACTTGGCGTCGGACCAGCGCCCGAGCACCGTGCGCAGCGAATACCAGGCCGGGCGCGCCGGCTCCAGGATGACGGTGGCCGCGTGCTCCTGGGCGTGGGCGGCCGCCTGCGCTTGCGCCAGTTCCTGCGCGGCGCGGCGCGCGGCGGCGGCGTATTCGGCCAGTTGCGCCAGTTGCAGGGGATTCGGGAAGCCGTCGGCCAGGTAGCGCGGCGGGCAGTCGTCGGTGCGCTGCAACAGGGCGCCGATCACCGGCAACGCCTGGTCCCAGGCCACGGTGATGGGTGGCGCGCCGCTGGCCGGGTCGGCGAAGCACAGCAGATCGGTCTTGGGCAGCAGGCTGGGCACGCCACGGGTCCAGGTGCAGGCGCTGGTGCGGCGCTGCTCGGGGCCGGTCTTGCCGACCATATAGGTGGCCACGTACAGGTCCTGGCCGCTGGCCGTGGTGCGCGCTTTCAGCAGTTCCTTTTGCAGGCGGTAGTCGTTGCTCTCGGCGTACTTGGCCAGGCTGTTCAGGCGCCGGTTGAGAGTGGCCGGGACGAAGGGCTGCCAGCGGCCGTCGACCAGGCGCAGCATGCGCGGCGTCAGCATCTTCTCTTCACGCATGGCGTCGATGGCGGCCTTCAGCATGGCGTCCAGCGCGATCTCGTTCTTATCGCTGCACACCATCAGCAGGCCGCGCGTGGGCACCATCACCACCGGGCGGCCGTAGCTCACCAGGCCGGTGAACAGCTCCGGCAGCAGCATGCGCGACGAATCGTAGCCGTCGTCCCACAGGCCGCCGAACACGCCTTGCGGCGAGGATTGCAGCGCCAGGCCGGAGCGCGCGCGCAAGTTGGCGAAGGCGGCCTCGAAGGCGGCCGCCTCGCTCATGTCCCAGGCGTCCAGGTGGGCTTGCGCCACGCGGTGCACCACGCTGCCGCGCTGGTAGACCAGGCCCACCTCCAGTCCCTCGCACAGGGGGCGGAACAAGAGCGGCGAGTAGCCGCGCGCGGCGGCCAGCATGGCTTGCCCGCGCTCGGCGCTGTTGCGCACCGTGGGCAGCAGGTGGCGCGCGGCCTCCTCCACCATGCCGGGCGTATTGCCCATCAGGACCATGCCGGCGGTATAGCGCAGCAAGTCGTCGCTGGCGGTGGGCGTGGCTGCCAGCCATTCCTGGTACATGCGCTCCAGCGGCACCACCAGTTCCAGCGGATAGGGCGAGGCCGGGCCCGGCACGCCGAACAATTCGCTGTCGGCGCCGATGAATTGCCAGCGCCGGCCGGGGTCGAGCGCCTGCAACTGCGCCTGCAGCAGGGTGGCGTATTCGGCCAGGCTGGCGCGCGCCACGGGCAGCACGCTGTCCTCCTCGATCACGCTGTCGCAGCCGCAGCGCGCCAGCGCGTCGCGGTAGCGCACCGCGCTGTCCAGGTCCAGGCCCTTCTTCAGCAGCGCGCCGTTGCCGTCGGCCACCGGGCGCACCGCTTCCAGCGGGCGGCGGAACAAAAGCATCAGGCGTGCTTCGACCCGCTCGCGCTGCGAGCCTGCCTGTACGCCCAAAGTCCGGATTCGGAATGTCGCCGCCATAATTCTTGTTGGAAAAGTTGCAACAGCATTGTAAGGCATGCCACAAGCCAAAGGAGGTATCATGTTGGCCCCATGCCACAAACCATCGCCTCTCCTGCTACGAGTGAACTTTTAATCAAGAAAAGTCGCTTTCTAGGTTATATCCACCCGGTCGCCGACCGCGCGGCAGCGCAAGCCATCGTGGCCGGCCTGCGCGCCGCGCATCCGGCCGCGGCGCACGTCTGCTGGGCCCTGCTGGCGGGCGGCCAGTCGGCGGCGGTGGACGACGGCGAGCCGGGCGGCACCGCCGGCCGCCCCATGCTGGACGTGCTGCGCCACCAGGACCTGGAAGGGGTGCTGGCGGCGGTGGTGCGCTACTATGGCGGGGTCAAACTGGGCGCGGGCGGCCTGGTGCGCGCCTACACCGACACGGTGGCGCAGGCCCTGCTGACGGCGGACAAGGTGGCCATCGTGCGCTACACGGCGCTGCGCTGCGCCCTGCCCTATGCGCTGGAGGGCTTGCTGCGGCGCGAGCTGGCGGCTGCCGGCGCCGAATTGCTGGAGGTGGCGCACGGGCAAGAGGTGACGCTGGCCTTCCGCTTGGCCGAAGGCGCGGCCCCGGCCCTGGTGGCGCGCCTGAACGAAGCCTGCAGCGGCCAGTTGGCCTGGCAGAACGACTGTTAAGGACGTCTTACTATGCGTAACTATGCGTGACTATGCGTGACGAATCACTATTTTCAAGCGACCAACTCGCGGCCATCCTCGGTGCCTTGCCCGACCCGGCGTTTGTCCTGACCCGCAGCGGCCGCTACATCGCGATTTTCGGCGGCGTCGATACGCGCTACTACCACGACGGCTCTGGCCTGATCGGCAAGAGTGTGCACGACGTGCTGACGCCGGAAAAGGCGGGCTGGTTCGTGCAGGAAGTGGGACGCGCCTTGCTTGGGCATGGCTTGCATATTGTCGAGTACAGCCTGGCGGCCAGCGATGTCAAAGGCCTGGACAGCGAGGGCCCCGACCACCGCCTGTGGTTCGAAGGCCGCATCCAGGTGCTGGACTTTACCGTGGCGGGCGAGGATGCCGTGCTGTGGGTGGCCAGCAATATCACCGCACGCAAGGAGCTGGAAGTGCAGCTGCGCATGCAAAGTGAAATCGACGCCCTGTCCGGCCTGCTGAACCGGCGCAAGCTGATGCAGGTGCTGGCCGAGCACCACGACACCTTCCAGCGCTACGGCACGCCGCTGACGGCGCTGGTGTTCGACATCGACCATTTCAAGCGCGTCAACGACGCGCACGGCCATATGGCGGGCGATGTGGTGCTGCAGACCACGGCCGACGTTTGCCGGCGCGAACTGCGCAACACCGACGCCGCCGCGCGCCTGGGCGGCGATGAATTCGTGGTGCTGATGCCACACACCAGCGCCGAGCAGGCGCTCCCGATCGCCGAGCGCCTGCGCCTGGGCATTGCAGAAGCCCTGCGGGAACTGGGCCAATTCGGCGCCGGCGTCACCATCAGCGGCGGCCTGGCCGGCTTCGCGGCGGGCGACGGCAGTTGCGAGGAGGTGCTGAAACGCGGCGACGACGCCTTGTACCAGGCCAAGCGCGCCGGGCGTAACCGGATTTGCAACGCGCGCTAAGCTTGCGGTGACTTGGTAAAAGGTTCAGAATTTCCCCAACAGTTGAGGGAGGAAACAATGGACTCGATGCTCCAGTTGAAACCCGGCGCCGCCTGGCTTGTCAGTCGCCCAGCGCGTCCGCGCCACCACCTGCTATCCCACACCGCCAGCCCGCCGGGCCGCCCGTCGCAAGAGGCGCAGCCCGATGTTGCCAGCTGGCGCATGCTCGGTGCGCCGCTGCAACCCGTGCCGCCACCCTGGCTGGACTATTTACGCCGCAACCGCGCCGACTGCGCCTGGCGCCGGCAACTGCTGCAACTGGACGAGCGCGTGGCGCGCGCCGAACGCGACCTGCCGCAACTGGCGGCGTCCCAGCCCTGGCAGGTGCGCGGCAGCGGGCCGGTGCTGGGCGGCGACGCCCTGCTGGCCAGCTGGCATTTGCTGTTCATGGCTGGCGGCGTGGAACTGGCCAGCCCCGGCCGGCTGGGGCGCGAATTCGCGACCTACGCCTGCCACGTGTCGGCCAACACGCGCCAGTTGCAGGAGGCGCTGGCCGGCTTCGCCCAACTGGCACAGCAGGCACCGCAAGCGCCCGCGCCGGAACGCCAGGCGGCGCTGGCGGCCCTGGCCGAACGGCTGCTGGCCTGGGGCGACACGCTGGTGGAGGACGAACTGGCGGACGAGGTCATGCTGCGCGTGCAAAACTATCCGCTGCTGTACGAGGAACTGCTGGAAACAGCCGACGGCGGCAGCGACGAGGCGGCGGCCAGCCTGGAGTCGCTGGGCGACGCCGACCTGCTGCGGCTGGACTGGGCCGGCGGCCAGCGCGCGGCCCTGCGCCGGACGGCCGGGCAAGGCGGCTGACACAGTCACTGGCACAGTCACTGATACGGTCACTGATACGGTCGAAAACAGGCGCTTCTGCGCCTGTTTTTCCACGACGGGTCGGCGCACAATAGGCCCAACCCTGAAAGGAAACGAGATGGACAAACACCTGAAGCAACAGCCGCGCGGCTTCGGCGCCACCATGCTGGCGGTGGCCTGGTCCTTCATCGGCCTGCGCCGCCGCAGCGATTTCGAACGCGACGTAGGCGCCCTGCGTCCGGCCTATGTGATTGCCGGTGCGCTGATCGGCGCCGCCTGCTTCGTCGGCCTGCTGCTGGTGGCGGTGCGCGTGGCCACCTCTTGATGGCCGTGCAGGCGGAACACGCCGACCGCGCGTTCCAGTTGGGCCGCCTGCTGCTTGAGCGCTTCGGCGGCTGATGCCGCCTCCTCCACCAGCGCGGCATTCTGCTGCGTCACCGAGTCCATTTCCGTCACGGCGCGGTTGATTTGCTCGATGCCGGCACCCTGCTCCTCCCCGGCGGCCGAAATATCGCGCATGATCTGCGCCACCCTCTGCACCGAGGCCACCACCTCCCCCATAGTGTCGCCGGCGCGCGCCACCAGGGCGCTGCCCTGCTCAACCTGGGCCACCGAGCCGACGATCAGGTCGCGGATTTCCTTGGCGGCGGAAGACGAGCGCTGCGCCAGCTGGCGCACCTCGCTCGCCACCACCGCGAAGCCGCGCCCCTGCTCGCCGGCGCGCGCCGCTTCCACGGCGGCGTTCAAGGCCAGGATATTGGTCTGGAAGGCGATGCCGTCGATCACGCCGATGATGTCGGCGATACGGTGCGAAGAATCGCTGATGTTACCCATGGTCTGCACCACCTGCCCCACCACCGCACCGCCCTGCCGCGCCACCGCCGTGGCGGCGGCCGCCAGTTCGTTGGCCTGGCGCGCGTGGCTGCCGTTCTCGCGCACCGCGCTGGTCAACTGCTCCATGGAGGAGGCAGTTTCCTCCAGCGCGCTGGCCTGCTGCTCGGTGCGCGCCGACAGGTCCAGGTTGCCGGCCGCGATTTCGCCGGCGGCGTGGTTGATGGTGCTGGTGCCCTGCCGCACCTCGGACACGATGCGCAGCAGGCTGTCGCGCATCAGGCCCATGGCCTGCATCATGCTGCCCTGGTCGTTGGGGCGGGTGTGCACGGCCACGGTCAGGTCGCCGGCGGCGATGCGGCTGGCGATGGCGGCCGCCACCTCCGGCTCGCCGCCCAACTGGCGCAGCAGGCGGCGCGCGATCAGGGTGGCCGCCGCCACGCCGGCCAGCAAAGCCAGCACGCTCAGGGCCAGCATCAGGTTGCGGGCGGCGGCGTAGGCCTCGCTGGCGGCGGCCGCATCGCGCGCGTTGTGCTTGCGCTGCAACTGCACGTCCTCGTCCATCACCTCCTGCCAGCGCTGGGTGGCCGGGCCGGAACGCGCCATCAGCAGCGCCGTCGCCTCGGCGTCCTTGTGCTGCGCGGCCAGTTGCAGCACTTGGTCGGTCAGCGGGCGCGCTTCCTGCTGCAAGGCGCGGATACGGGCCCGGATTTCCTTGCCTTCGGCCGTGGCGGGCAAGGCGTCGAGGGCGGCCTGGGCCTGGTTGTACCGGTAGCGCGCCGCCTGCAATTTTGGCAATTCGCGCTGCATGGCCGCGTCGTCGGTCAGCAACACCATGGTGCGGGTGACGCGCGCCACGACGTGCACCGCCTCCGACATGTCCTGCACATGGGTCAGTTTGGCCACATTTAGCTGCACCACTTTTTCCAGTTGGGCGTGGATGCGCTGCATGTTATAGATGCCGAGGCCGGAGACGGCCGCCATCAACAGCAGCACCAGGCCGAAGCCCAGGGCCAGGCGGGCGCCCACCGTCATCGTTTGCTGTGACATGGCTATTCCTTTCGTAGCGACGTGGGAATCCAGTACTGTAAATAGGCAAGACTACACCAATTACATTAGAATCTGTCGATTCCAAAAAATAAGCCGGCCCCCCTTCATGAACTTGCAAGTGATCCTCAACCTCGCCGTCGCGGCCGTCGTGCTGGCCTTCCTCGTGTGGCAGCAGCGGCGCCATGCCAGCTTCACGGTGCGAGTGTTTACTGCCCTGGGCGTGGGGATTGCCATGGGCGCCGGACTGCAAGCGCTGTACGGCGCCGGCAGCGCCGAAGTCAAGCTGACCGGCCAGTACCTCGACATCGTCGGCAGCGGCTATGTCAAGCTGCTGCAGATGATCGTCATGCCGCTGATCCTGGTGTCCATCGTGTCGGCCATCCTCAAGCTGCGCAACGCCAGCTCGCTGGGCAAGATCAGCGCCCTCACCATCGGCACCCTGATGCTGACCACCACGCTGGCGGCGGGGATCGGCATCCTGATGGCCAAGCTGTTCGACCTGAGCGCGGTCGGCCTGGCCGCCAACGCGGCCGAAGTGGCGCGCGGCGCCTACCTGGAAGGCAAGCTGGCCGACGCCCAGGCCATTTCGCTGCCGAACATGCTGCTGTCCTTCATTCCCAGCAATCCCTTCCTCGACCTGACGGGCGCGCGCAAGACTTCCACCATTGCGGTGGTGGTGTTCGCGGTGTTCATCGGCGTGGCGGCCATTGGCATCGCAGAGAAGAAGCCGGAGCACTTCACCTCCTTCGACCATGCGGTGCACGTGGCGCACACCATCGTGATGCGCGTGGTGACCCTGGTGCTGCGCCTGACACCCTACGGCGTGTTTGCGCTGATGGCGCAGGTGGTGGCCAGCTCCAGCTATGCCGACATCCTGAACCTGATCGGCTTCGTGCTGGCGTCCTACTGCGCGCTGCTGCTGATGTTCTGCGTGCACCTGGCGATGGTGTCGGCCAGCGGCCTGAATCCGCTGCGCTACACGCGCAAGATTTTGCCGGTGCTGACCTTCGCCTTCACCTCGCGCACCAGCGCCGGCTCGATTCCCATGAGCGTGGCGACGCAGACCCAGCGCCTGGGTACGCCGGAAGGCATCGCCAATTTCGCCGCATCATTCGGCGCCACCATCGGGCAGAACGGCTGCGCCGGCATTTATCCGGCCATGCTGGCGGTGATGATCGCGCCGACCGTGGGCATCGACCCGTTCACGGCCGCCTTCCTGGTGCCGCTGCTGGCCATCATCACCATCGGCTCGGTCGGCGTGGCCGGCGTGGGCGGCGGGGCCACGTTCGCGGCGCTGATCGTGCTGTCCTCCATGAACCTGCCGGTGGCGCTGGCGGGGCTCTTGATTTCCATCGAACCGCTGATCGACATGGGTCGCACCGCGCTCAACGTCAGCGGCTCGATCGCCGCCGGCACGGTGACCAGCCGCGTCATGGGCGAAACCAATATGGCGACCTTCTCCAGCGACCAGGAATTGCAGGTCGATTCCCAAACCACCCACTAAAGCACGTTAAGGAGACTTCATGCGTCGTATCACTTTGTCCCTGGCGCTGGCCGCACTGTGCGCCGGCACCGCTTTCGCCTCGCCCACCAACCCGGTGAACGGCGCCGAGTTCCGCACCCTGCAAACGCCGCAGCCGACCCAGAAGGTGGAAGGCAAAGTGGAGGTGATCGAGTTCTTCATGTACCACTGCCCGGCGTGCAATATGGTGGAAGCGCCGCTGGCGGCGTGGGTGAAGAAGAACGCGGACAAG
This sequence comes from Massilia sp. SR12, assembly GCA_046523935.1. Taxonomy (GTDB): domain Bacteria; phylum Pseudomonadota; class Gammaproteobacteria; order Burkholderiales; family Burkholderiaceae_D; genus Rugamonas. Next base: position 2,187,115 of record CP159586.1, read on the forward strand.
GTGAACTTCCGCCGCATCCACCTCTCCAGTGGCGAGCCGCGCGACTTCGAGGCGCGCCTGTTCGCCACGCTGGAGGCGTTGCAATTGCAGGATTCCATGCATGACAAGGTGCTGCAGGCCTGGCACCAGGAGCGCCGCCGCCTGCGCAGCGATGCCGAGAATTTGGAGTGGGCGGTGCGCAATGGCATCGACAAGGAGAAATTCCTGGCGGCCTACAATTCCTTTGGCGTGAACATGCGCATGAAGGCACTGGGCCGCCTGGCCGACAGCTACGCCGTGACCGGCACCCCGACCATCATCGTCAACGGCAAATACAGCACCGAGCCAAGCATGGTGGCGGAGGCCAACCGCCACCTGGCCAATGATGATGTGATTCCGGCGGCCATGCAGGTGCTGGATGCGTTGGTGGCACGTTCGCGCTAAATCGTTTTAGTCCCCGGGCGGCAGGTCCGCTCGGTTTTGCGCTTGGCGGTGCGCAGCGCGTGCGCCGCTGCCGCGTAGCGCAACCTCTGCGCCTGGGTCCAGTCGCTATCGCCCGGCAGTTGGACGTACACCAACTGCCACGCGTTGCCGGCGTTGCCCAGGCTGGCCGTGACGAACTGGTTGGGCGAGACGCACAGTGAGTCGTAAATAATGTCGCCGCACACTACCATGGCATAGTGGAGCCCTCGCTTGCTCTTCACGCGCAGCCGCGCTCCATCAGGCAAGAAGATAGTTTTCCAAAAATAGCCCGGCTGGTCTGGTCTTGGGGCAGTGGCTTGCCGGCGTTGCAACCAATCGCAAATCGCCAGGTCGGCCATCTCCGCAAGATCAAGCTCCGGCGCCTGTTCAGTCTGATATGTCAAAAGGGCGTGCAAAGTGGACGCCCTCACCTCCATACTCACCCGCGTGCTCATATCAAGGCCTCCTGAATTTGATAGTCCTTGGAGCGGATTCGGGTCAAAAAGCTCAACGTGCCGGGAAGAGAATTGGAGCTTTGCGCAAGGAGACGGGTGGTGTCTGCGCGCTCTGTCGGCGTCAGCTACTGAAAGCTACTGAAATTTTCCCGTTTATAGCGCTATCAGGGCAAAAAAGGCCGATTTCAGTAGCTTTCAGTAGTTGGTTTCAGTAGCTTTCAGTAGCAGCCGCAGACAGGTGTGCACATGGCACCCGCTCCCTGCCTCGCAACGGCCCTGAGTTGGCGAAACGCAAGCGCTTGCGCCATAATGGACTTTTGCCAAAATACCAACCAACATGAGCGCGCCCCTCCGTCCAAGCCAACGACTCCACCTCATTCTGCTGGGCGTGGACGATGTCGCCGCCTCCGCAAAATTCTACGAATCCCTCGGCTGGGCGAAATCGCCGACCGGCAACGACGGCTTCGTGAAATTCGACCTGGGCGGCTACGCACTGTGCCTGTTGTCGCGTGAAGCATTCGCCAAGGACGCCATGTCGCCCACCCCGCAAGGCTCCGGCTTCGCCGGCGTCGGCCTGGTGTACCTGGCGCGCACGGTCGACGAGGTTCCGCGCATCCTCGAACAGGCCGTGGCGGCAGGCGGCACCCTCGTCAAACCCGCCACCAAGACCGATTGGGGCGTGGCGGGCTATTTCAAAGACCCGAACGGCCACCTGTTCGAAGTCGATTATGAAGATGCATGGGTGCTGGATACGGAGCACAGGCTGGTCGTCGATAAGGTGAATCCATGAAGCTTCAACAGGTCGCCGCGCTCGCCTTCGCACTGTCCGCCAGCATGCCATGGACAGCGCAGGCCGCAGCGGCTTGCCCCGCCGATTTCAAAGCCTTCGTGGACCAGTTCGAAAGCGATCCTGCCTTCCAGCGCGAACACACCCGCTTTCCCCTTGCCGCCTCGCGCGTCGACAACCAGAGCCGGGATGAACCCTTCGAGGTGAAGTACGTCATCAGGGACGCCAGCGATAAGGATGCGCCGCGCGCCGCGTGGCCGACCCGTGCGCGCCAGGCATCGGCGGGGCTTAAGCGGGCCATTGCGCCGGAGCCCGGCGGTGTGCAGGCAGTGACCTTCAGCCAGCCCGGCACGGACTATATGTTCACCTTCTACTTCAAAAAATCGCGCGCGTGCTGGGCGCTGGTCAGGTTCGCAGACCACTCTTTATGAACAACACACCTTTAAGGACTCAAATGCGCTTTACAGCACTCGCAGCAATCGCTGCCGCCACCCTCGTCACCGGCTGCGGCCAACAAGCAGCGCCAGTCAAGGAAGCGGCAATCGACCAGGCCAACCTGTGCGAAGTAAAGGAGTGGATGCACGGCCCCGTCGCCGAATCCTGCAAACCCGGCCAGAAGGTCGTCTTCCTGCCCAACTCCTGGGGCAATGAGCAACTGCCGGTCATTTTCGCCGCCGTCAATTGCGACATGCGCTACCAGGTGGTGACGACCAACGGCGGCGTCACCTGCATCTACGGCCCGATCACGCCCAAGCCCGCCGCTGCCGACAACAGCAAACCGGCTCCCGCCGCGCCAGCCAAGCAATAAGCCGTCGGCGGCGCGCCAGTAAAAAAATAGTCAGCAAGCGCCACTGTCCGGAAACGGACACCCCTGTGCGGAAGCGCGCAGCGGCGGCGTGGCGCGGCCACGGTGGCATGCGGGTTCGCGGCATGGCACGGAGTTTGCACTACACCGTGCATGGACCAAGCTATCAACCCTTCAATCATCCAGCGCCGCCGACGCGCCACACTGCTGGCGGTGGGCGCCGGCCTGGCGCTGGCTTGCGCCGGCGTGTGGGGCGTGAACCGAGCCGTGGCGCCCAGCGCGGACGCGCATGAACTCACCATCGCCGACGTGCGCCAGGGCAGCATCGCCGACACCATCGGCGCCGCCGGCGTCGTCATCCCCGTGCACGAGGAGCAGGTGCCGAGCCCGATCCAGACCCGCGTCGCCAAAGTCCACGCGCGCCCCGGGCAGCAGGTGGCGGCGGGCGCGTTGCTGCTCGAACTCGACAACCAGTCGGTCAAGCTGGATATCGACCGCCTCAAGGAGCAGTTGGCGCAGCAGGACAACCGCATCCAGACCCTGCGCCTGGAGCAGGAGCAAAAGCGCAAGCAACTGGCCAGCAGCATCGAGCTGCTGCAGCTGGACCTGCAATCGACCCGCGCCAAGCTGCAACGCTCGCAAGCCCTGCGCAAGCACGGTGGCGTCTCGGCCGAAGACCTGCTGACGGCGGAGCTGAACGTGCAGCGCAATGAAATCCAGCTGCGCCAGCAGCAGGAACAGATCGAGGACGTGCGCCGCGCCACCTCCAGCAATATCGAGGGCGCGCAACTGCAGCAGAACATCCTGCGCAAGCAACTGGCGCAGCAGGAAGACCTGCTGGCGCGCACCCAGGTGCGGGCGCCCTTCGACGGCATGCTGACCTGGCTGCTGCAGGACGAAGGCGCGGCGCTCGCCACCGGCCAACTGGTGGCGCGCGTCTCGGACCTGCACAACTACCGGGTCGAAGCCACGCTGTCCGACTTCCACGCGCGCAGCGTGGAGCCGGGCCAGGAGGTGCAGGTCGAGCAAGGCGCGCTGCAACTGCGCGGCAAAGTCCACACCATCCTGCCCGAAATCCAGAACGGCACCGTCAAGCTGCTGGTCACGCTGGAGCAGCCCAACCACCCCGCCCTGCGCAACAAGCTGCGGGTGGACGCCAATATCGTCGCCGCGCGCAAGGACAACGCCCTGGTGGTGGCGCGCGGCCCGGCCTTCAACGGGCGCGGCCAGCAGCCCTTCTTCGTGGTCAGCGGCGGCAGCGCGCGCAAGACCATGCTGGAGATCGGCGCCAGCGACGGCAAGCAAGTCGAAATCCTGTCCGGCGCGCGCGCGGGCGACCGCATCATCATCTCCAACACCAACCGCTTCAAAGACAACGACACCATCAGGATCGCGCAATGATCAAACTCGAAAACATCAGCAAGACCTACCACACCGACAAGGTGCAGACCCTGGCGCTGAAGGACATCGACCTGCACGTCAAGCAGTCCGAGTTCGTCTGCATCATGGGCCCCAGCGGCTGCGGCAAGAGCACCCTGCTGAACATCATCGGCCTGCTCGACCGCCCGGGCGCTGGCGCCATCCACATCGGCGGCAAGCCGGTGCAGTCATACCAGGACAAGCACGTGGCGCGCCTGCGCAACGACACCTTCGGCTTCATCTTCCAGAGCTTCCACCTGATTAATGACCTGCGCGCGATCGACAATGTGGAGCTGCCCCTGCTCTATCGCAGCATGTCCGGCAGCGAACGGCGCGCGCGCGCCCGCGCCGCGCTGGAAAAAGTCGGCCTGGGTGCGCGCCTGGAGCACTACCCCAACCAGCTCTCCGGCGGCCAGCAGCAGCGCGTCGCCATCGCGCGCGCCATGGTGGGCGAGCCCGGCGTGCTACTGGCCGACGAGCCGACCGGCAACCTCGATAGCAAGATGGGCGCGGAAGTGATGGACATCCTGCTCAAGCTGAACGCGGAAGGCACCACCGTGGTCATGGTCACCCACGACGAGGCCGAGGCGCGTCGCGCCCACCGCATCGTGCGCGTGTTCGACGGCCAATTGGTGGCGTAAGGGGCGGCCATGCTGAAAAACTATCTGCTCATGGCGTGGAACGTGGCGCAGCGCCGCAAGCTGTATACTGCCATCAACCTGGCCTGCATCGTGCTGACGCTGGTGGTGCTGCTGGTGGTCACCGCCCTGCTGCAAGAGGCCTTCTACCCGTCCGGCGTGGAGCACCGCAGCAGCCGCTTCCTGCAAGTGCAGCACCTGGAAGCGAGCAACGACAAGGGCACCGCCATCAGCCGCAGCCCGCTCGGTTACCGCGTGATCGACAAATTCCTCAAGCCCATGCAGGGCAAGGAGCTGGAAGCGGTAGCCGCCGTCACCGGCCTGGAGCCGACTTCGGTCTTCATGCATGGCGCCAATACCGAAGTGCAGATGCGCCACGCCGACGCCGAATACTGGCAGGTGCTGGACTTCAAGGTGCTGGCCGGCCGCGTGCCCAGCGCGGACGACGTGGCGCAGGGCCGCATGGTGGCCGTACTGGCGCGCTCCATGGCGCTCAAGCTGTTCGGCGAGCCGGCGCCGCTGGGGCGCAAGGTGGAAGCCGGGGCCCAGACCTTCAGCGTGATCGGCGTGGTGGAAGACGCCATGCACATGAATGCCTACGCCGATATGTGGGTGCCCATCACCACCTACCCCAACACCATGTACCGCCAGCAGATGACCGGCAACTTCATCGCCCTGCTGCTGGCGCGCAGCGCCGACGACCTGCCCGCCATCCGCCTCAAGGTGAACCGCATCTCGCGCAGCATGGACTTCACGGGCGACCCGGAATTCACGCGCGGCGAAACCTGGGCCGACAGCAAGATCGACATGTTTGCGCGCCTGCTCACCGGCGGCCGCGAAGCGGACAGCGGCATCGTGCAGATCGGCGGCCAGCCGGTGGGCGGCGCGCCGCTGGTACTGGGCGGCATCGGCTTCCTGATGCTGCTGTTCATGCTGCTGCCGGCGCTTAACCTGGTCAACCTGAACATCGGCCGCATCATGGAGCGCAGCACCGAGATCGGCGTGCGCAAGGCTTTCGGCGCCACCAACCGCCAACTGGCCTTGCAGTTGGTGCTGGAAAACGTGGTGCTGTGCCTGGCCGGCGGCGCCATCGCCCTGGCGCTGGCTGCCGCCGTGCTGTGGTGGCTGGAGGCGGCTGGCCCGATCCCCTACCTGAAGGTCGGCCTCAACCTGGCCGTGTTTGGCTGGGGCCTGTTGATTACCGTCGTCTTTGGCGTGCTGTCGGGCGTGGTCCCGGCCTGGAAAATGGCGCGCCTCGATCCTGTCCATGCCTTGAAGGGAGCCGCGTAATGCTGCGCCATCTGTTGCAACTGACCTGGAAGCGCAAGTCGCGCAACCTGCTCCTGAGCGTGGAGATCATGCTGGCCTTTATCATCGTGTTCGCGATTGCCGCCACCGGCGTGCGCTACTGGCAGCTATACCACCAGCCGCTCGGCTTCCAGCACCAGGACGTGTGGGCGGTGCAGTTGCTGCCGCCGAACGGCAACCAGCAGGGCCGCACCGAAGGCATGCACGAGCACTTCCTGCGCGCGCTGCAAGCCATGCCGCAGGTCGAAAGCGCCGCCGTCACCAACTTCGCGCTGTTCCAGGATGCCAGCATGGTCGCCAATATCACCTTGGCCGACGGCAGCCGCAGCGCGCGCGCCAATATGCTGGAGGCGGGCGACCAGTTCTGGCCGACCCTGCGTATGGAGCTGGCCGAGGGGCGCTGGCCGAACGCGCAGGATGAAGGGGCCGACGCGCCGGCCAGCATCATCAACCGGCGCATGGCGCAGGAGCTGTTCCCGGACCGCTCGCCCCTGGGCCAACTGATGAAGGCCGAAGCGTCCGACCCGAAGGACGCGCTGCGTTTCCGCGTGGTGGGCGTGATCGAGGACTTCCGCAGCCACGGCGAATTCATGTCGCCGCGCCCCTTCATGCTGTACCGCTACGCGCCGTTCGATGGCAACAAGATGCAGATGTCGCTGCTGGTGCGCATGAAGCCGGGCGCGCCGCGCGCCTTTGAACTGGAGCTGCAGCGCCAGCTCAAGCAAGTGCGCAATGACTGGAGCTTCACCATCAACCCGCTGGCCGAGCTGCGCGCCGCGCAGCTGAAAATGGCGCTGGTGCCGCTACAGGTGCTGGCCGTGATCGCCGTCTTCCTGCTGGCCATGGTGTGCTTCGGCCTGTTCGGCGTGTTGTGGCAAAACACCACGCGCCGCATCCCGGAAATCGGCCTGCGCCGTGCCATGGGCGCCAGCGCGGCCGACATCTACCGCCAGGTCATCGCCGAACAGTTGCTGCTGTCGTCGCTGGCCATGGCGGGCGGCCTGGCCCTGCTGGTGCAGCTACCGCTGACCGGGGCACTGGGGGAATCGCTCAGCTGGCGCGTGTTCGGCGGCGCCGCAGCCCTTTCAATGGCCATTATCTATCTGCTATCCTTGCTATGCGCGCTGTATCCCGGCTGGCGCGCCAGCCGCCTGCATCCAGCCGCAGCGCTGCACTATGAATGATTGGAACCCATGCGCCGTATCCTGATTGTTGACGACGACAGCGCCGTACAGGTCTCGCTGCAACTGCTGCTGAAACAGGCGGGCTACGCGGCCCGCTGCTGCGACGACCCGCAGCAAGCCTTGCAGGCGCTGGCCGAAGCACCCTGCGACCTGGTCCTGCAGGACATGAACTTCTCGCTGCACACCAGCGGCGCGGAGGGCCTGGCGCTGTTGGCCGCCATCCGCGCCGCCCAGCCGGCCGTACCGGTGCTGCTGATGACGGCCTGGGGCTCGATCGCGCTGGCGGTGAAAGGCATGCAGGCCGGCGCCGCCAATTTCTTCACCAAGCCGTGGGACAATGCGCAGCTACTGGAACTGGTGCGCAGCACACTGGCCGCCGCGCCGCCCAACGCCGGCCAGCAAGACCTGGCACCGAGCCGCGCGCAGCTGGACCGCCAGTTCGACTTCGGCCACATCATCGGCGAGCATCCCAAGCTGCTGCGCGTGCTGGCCACCATCGGCCAGGTGGCCGCGACGCGGGCGCCGGTGCTGATCCTGGGCGAGAGCGGCTGTGGCAAGGAGCTGGTGGCCGACGCCCTGCACCGCAATAGCCCGCGCGCCGCGCAGGTCCCGGTGAAGATCAATATGGGCGCCATCACGCCCTCCCTGTTCGAGAGCGAGATGTTCGGCCATGTGAAAGGCGCCTTCACCGACGCCCGCGCCGACCGCAAGGGACATTTCGCCAGCGCCCACGGCAGCACCCTCTTCCTCGACGAAATCGGCGAACTGCAGCGACCGGACCAGGTCAAGCTGCTGCGCGTGCTGCAGGACCAGACCTTCACCCCGGTCGGCGCCAGCCGCAGCGAGCAGGCCGACGTGCGCGTGGTGTCGGCCACCAACCGCGAACTGGCCGAGATGGTGGCCGGCGGAGACTTCCGCGAAGACTTGTTCTACCGCCTCAACCTGATCACCATCCGCCTGCCCGCCCTGCGCGAGCGGCGCAGCGACATTCCGCTGCTGGTGCGGCACATTCTGGGCACAGTGGCGGCCAGCTACGGCCTGCCGCCGGCCAGCGTGACGCCGGCCGCCATGGACTGGCTGGGGGCGCAGCAATGGCCCGGCAATATCCGCCAGTTGCGCCAGACGCTGGAGCGCACCATGCTGCTGGCCGGGCGCCAACTGCTGGATAAATCCGATTTCCTGGCCGCCAGCGCGCACGAGGAAGGTGGCAACGCGCGCCTGGGCGTGGACGGCATGACCCTGGACCAGGTGGAGCGGCTGATGATTGCCAAGGCCATGGAACAGCACCAGGGCAATGTCTCGCGCGTGGCCGCCGCGCTCGGCCTGTCGCGCGCCGCGCTGTACCGCCGCCTGGAGCGGCACGGCATGCATGTTCCCGCCGCAAGCGGCAGTACCGCGCCAGCGATGGCGGCAGCCGAGCCGGCACGCGCCGCAGGCCCCGGCGCGGCATGAGGCGCCTGCGCGGCCAGCTCTTGGCCTACCTGGCGGCCCTGCACCTGCTGCTATGCGCCCTCGCCTATCCGCTGCTGCACACCCGCCCCTGGCTGTTCCTGGCGCTGGAAGCGCTGCTGGTGCTCAGCTTCGCCATCGGCTGGCGCCTGCTGCGGCGCGCCCTCGAACCGCTTGGCTACACGCAGCGCCTGCGCGAGCTGCTGCAAGAACAGGACTACGCCGCCCGCCTGCGTCCCGCCGGCAACGACGAACTGGATCAGTTGGTCGGCCAGTTCAACACCCTGCTCGCCTCGCTGCACGCGGAACGCCTGCGCCTCGGCGAGCAGCAAGGTTTCCTCGACCGCCTGCTGCAGGCTACCCCCAGCGCCGTCATCGTGTTCGACTTCGACGGCCAGGTTTCCCTGCTCAACCCCAGCGCCCAGGCCCTGCACCACCGCGCCGAGCTGCTGCAGCAACTGGTCAGCCTGCCCGACGGCGCCAGCACTTTGCTGGCCGACCCCGACGGCCGGCGCTACCGGGGCCAGCGCGGCCACTTCTATGATCGCGGCTTCGCCCGCCGCTTCCTGCTGATCGAAGAACTGACCGAGGAACTGCAAAGCTCGGAACGCGCCACCTACGAAAAGCTGGTGCGCGTGCTGGGCCACGAAGTCAACAACACCGTGGCCGCCACCGGCTCGGTGCTGGAATCGTTGCTGTTCTACCGTGGCCAACTGGCCGCCGCCGACGGCGAGGACTTCGCCACCGCCATCAGCGCCGTGCAGCGCCGCAACGCCAGCCTGGGCGAGTTCATTGAACGCTTCACCCGCGTCGCCAAACTGCCGGCGCCCGAACTGCGCCCGTGCGCGGTGCAGGACGTGGTGGAAGACCTGCTCTACCTGTACCGCGAACCATGCCGCAGCCGCGGCATCCACATCGGCTGGCGCCAGCGCGCAGCGGCTCCCGCCATCCCGCTCGACCGCCAGTTGTTCGAGCAAGCCCTGCAAAACCTGGTGAAGAACGCCATGGAGGCGGCCGAAGCGAGCCAGCGCGAACGCGGCGGCCCGGCCTCGGTCGAGTTCGAGCTGGTGCACGAGGCCGACGGCCTGCGCCTGTCCGTGCTCGACAGCGGAGCGCGCCTGGCCGGCATCCCCGCCAGCCAGCTCTTCACCCCCTTCTTCAGCACCAAGAAAGGCGGCCAGGGTATCGGCCTGCTGCTGGCGCGCGAAGTGCTGCTGCGCCACGGCTACCCGCACCGCCTGGCCCCCAACGCCGCCGGCGAAACCTCCTTCGACATCTGGCTGCGCGCATAGGAATAAATGGGGACGAATAAATGGGGACGTACCCTATTTTTTTTGCTTCGCAAAAAAAATGGGGTACGTCCCCATTTATTCCGTCCCCATTTATTCGTCCCCAACGTTTCCGCCCGCCATCGTGTGCCGCCTGCCTTGGGCATCGCGTACCATAAGTTTTTGACTGTCCGCCGGAAGGTGTGCAATGGAACAAAAATGGCCGCAACAAGTCTGGCTGGTGCGTCATGGGCAGAGCGCGGGGAATGTGGCGCGCGACGTGGCGACGGCGGCCAATCAGCACCTGATCGATATCGCCGGGCGCGATGTCGATGTCCCCTTGTCGGCCCTGGGCCTGCGCCAGGCCGATGCGCTGGCACAGTGGTTCGCCGCCTTGCCGCCCGGGGGCCAGCCGAACGTGGTGCTGTATTCGCCCTATCTGCGGGCGCGCGCCACGGCACAGGCGGTGCTGCAGTGCCTGCGGCCGGACGCGATGCTGGCGGTGTTGGCCGACGAGCGCTTACGCGAGAAGGAGTTCGGCATCACCGACCGCCTGACCGCGCTCGGCATCGCGCACAAGTATCCGGAACTGGCGGAGCAACGCCAGCACGTCGGCAAGTTTTATTTCCGTCCGCCCGGCGGCGAGAGCTGGTGCGATGTGATCCTGCGCCTGCGCAGCGTGCTCGACACCATCACGCGCGAGTACCGCCGCGAACGGGTCCTGATCATCGGCCACCAGGTGATCGTCAATTGCTTCCGCTACCTGTTCGAGCGGCTCGACGAGGAGGCCATCCTCGCCATCGACCGCGCCGCCGACGTGCCCAACTGCAGTGTCACTTCCTACCAGTTCAAGCCGGACGCGGGCCAGCGCGGCAAGCTGCTGCTGGAGCTGGAAAACTTCGTAGCGCCGCTGCGCGAGCGCGGCACGCCCGTCACCGCCACGCCGGACATCCCGGCCGCGCCCAAGCCATGAGCCACGCGCCGCGCGCCCCGATCGACCTCGGCCCGGCCCTGCTGCGCCGCTGGCCGCTGCCGCAACCGGGCCTGGAGGGCGACAAGGAGGTGCGCGGCCACGTGCTGGTGGTGGCCGGTTCGGCCGAAATGCCGGGCGCGGCCCTGCTGGCGGCGGAGGCGGCCTTGCGCGCCGGCGCCGGCAAGCTGACCGTGGCGACAGCGGCCAGCGTGGCGCCCCACCTCGGCACCGCCTTGCCGGAGGCGCGCGTAATCGCCCTCGGCGAGACCACCGGCCACGGCGTGCAGGCCGACAGCGCGCGCCGCCTGGGCGAGCTGGCAGGCACGGTGGACGCCTTGCTGGTCGGCCCCGGCATGCAGGACGAGGCCTCCTGCGTCGAGCTGGTGCACAGCCTGCTGGAACGCTTCGACGGCACCCCCACCGTGCTCGACGCGCGCGCCATGTGCGCCGTGCATCCGCGCGGCGAACCGCATTTGCTGCAAGAGCCGGTGGATTGGGAGCAGTTCCGCTTCCCTGCCCCGGTCCTGTTGACGCCGCACGCCGGCGAACTGGCGCGCATGACGGGCCAGGCGCGCGAGCACATCGCGCAGGCGCCGCACGCGGCAGCCCAGGCGGCGGCCGGACGCTGGAACGCGGTGGTGGCGCTGAAGGGCGCGACCACCGTGCTGGCGGCGCCCGACGGCGCGCTGTGGCAACACCAGGGCGGCAACGCCGGCCTGGGCATCTCCGGTTCGGGCGACGTCCTGGCCGGCATCATCGCCGGGCTGCTGGCCCGTGGCGCCACGCTGGAGCAGGCCGCGGCCTGGGGCGTGGTACTGCACGGGGCGGCCGGCGAACAACTGGCGCTGCGTTGCGGCCCGCTGGGTTACCTGGCGCGCGAAATCGCCGCCGAGCTTCCCGCGCTGCTGCGTATCCTGGCGGCAGCCTGACCCCATCCACCGACCGGCGGCCCGGGCCGCCACGGGCGAACTTTGCCCAAGGCCGGCAATTCAAAGGAGCAACAATGGCATATTCCCGCGATGTCCGTCCCCCCTGCCGAACCAGGCGACTGACACCACCGGCAGGCGTGCCTGCTGACTATTCACAAAGAGAGGAGTGGCAATGAATACCTTGAACAAAACCTGCGCCCTGCTATTGGGCGCCTTGCTGGCCACCGGACTGGCCGCCTGCAAGAACCGCAACGACGATATGCCGGCCCCGGCCACCACGCCGGACACGACCACGCCAGCCACCACGCCGGCGCCCACCACCCCGCCTTCCGATACCACCACCCCGCCGCCTGACACCACCACCACGCCAGGCAGCGGCACGGGGACCGGCACCGGCGGCACCAGCGGCACGGGCGGCACCAGCGGCACCAGCGGCACGACCGGCGCCGGCCAGCCGGCATCGACGGCCCCGGACCGCACCGACCACCGCAAAGACAGCGAGCGCACGCGCCGCCCCACCTATTAGCCAGGAGAAAGCCATGCAGGCCACACATCACGCCAGCGCAGTCCTGCTACTCGCCCTGCTGGCCGGATTGCCGGGATGCCGCAAGCACGATGGCGCCAGTCCCGGCGCGCCGCCCACCGGCACCTCGCCCACCACCACGCCGGACACCGGCGGCACCGGCAGCGCGCGCACCCTGGGACCGCCGCCGGCCCCGGTCACGCCATCGGCGGCGGACGCCCAGGCTGGCACCGGCGCCGAGCGCGCCAATGCCGGCCCCGGCACCGGCGCCGGCGCCGGCAACTCGGAATCGGGCGCCAGCGGCGGCACGGCCGCCACCCAAGGCGCCCAGCCCACCGCCCCCTCCGGCGGCAACACCCCGGGCGGCAGTCCCGCCGCCACACCCGGCACCTCGACTCCGCCCAGCGACCGGAAACCGCGCCACTGAGCACCCCGCCGACGCCCAGCGCGTCGGCACCGTTGTGCTTGCCGCCGCCGTAAAACTATCACTAGTTCATGTCGTGAAATCTTACATTTTCAATTTTACAAATTTTCCAAAAATTAAATACTATTAACAATCAAATACTTGCGTAACTGGCATGGCAATTGCTAAAGAACTAAGTTTATTGCTTTTTACCACATAACCTTAGGAGTTCTTGCATGCACCTGAAACACCTTGCCGCCGCCCTGGCCCTGGCCGCCGCTCCCTTCATCGCTGCGGCCGGTCCGCTGGACCTGAACTGGACCGTCTCGCACAGCGGCGACACCTACGGCGGCAGCGCCCACAGCACGGCCAGCGCCGACAACCTGCTGCAATACAACTACACGTCCCCGGGCTGGAAAGGGGTGCCAAACCAGAACTACCGTTTCAGCACCACCGCTACGGAAGATGGCGTACTGAACCTGCAACTGGACTGGACCGCCTTCGCCTCCTGGTACCAGTCGTACACCCGCCTGTACATCTTCGACGAAAGCGGCGCCAAGCTGCTGTCGACCAATAACTGGGCCAACCACGACAAGCTGAGCGCCGCGTTGAACCTGCATGCGGGCGAGACCTGGGGCTTCTACGTCGATGCCGGCAACTACGACGGCACCGGCGCCGTCAGCGGCTCCCTCGGCATTACCGCCGTGCCGGAACCGGCATCGCTGGCCCTGTTCGGCCTGGGCCTGGCCGCCGTGGCCGGCCTGCGTCGCCGCCGCCAGGGCTGATGCCCGCTTGCCGCCCTAGCGGGCGGCTTTGGCGCGGCAGCCAATAAAAAAACCGGCGCCTCCTTGCGGAGGGCGCCGGTTTTTTTTGGTTCAGGCCGGAAGGGGCTTAGAACTTGTAGTTGTACGCCAGGCCCAGCAGGTGCAGGCGGGTGTTCCAGCTGCCAACGGTGGTTTCGCCGTTGCCGGTGCAGGTGCCGGCTGGGTGCAGCGGGGTGCAATTGTTCTTGTACGAGGTCTTGGCTTCGTCAAACTTCAGGAAGCTGTAGGCCAGGTCGATCGAAGAATTGTTCGACAGCTTCCAGTTGGCGCCGAAGGACAGTTGCTTGCGGTCCGAATCAGGCAGCGCGGCGTGACGCAGGGTAGCGTTTTCCACTGGCGCTTCGTCGATGGCTACACCAGCGCGCAGCATCAGGTTGCTGTTCAGCTTGTAGTTCATGCCGAGCGATGCGCGCAGGGTGTTTTTCCACTGCTGGCGGATCACTTCGTCGCCTTCGGTGGTGCCGACGAACTCGATGTGCAGGTCCTTCATGCGGGAATGACGGGACCAGGTCACGTCAGCCATCAGGGCCAGTTGCTCGTCCACTTGGGAGAACATATTGACCGACAGGGTTTCCGGGGTCTTGATGTCAACCAGGGCAGCCGAGTTGGTCTTGCGCGAGGACGCTTGCAGCACCTTGTTCACCACCGCGTCGGTGGTCACACCGGAGAAGTCCCACACGGCCTTGCCGCGCAGTTCGTGGTGGATCGAGGAGCGGTAGGACACGCCGAAACGGGTGTCTTTGCTCAGGTGGTACATATAGCCCAGGTTGAAGCCGTAGCCCCAATCCTTGCCGTCCATCTCAGCGTGGCCGTCCTTGATGGCGCCCAGGGCTGCCGGGTTGCCGCCGGCTGCCACGATGTGCTTCAGCAGTTCAGCGCGGCGTGCCTGCGCTTCCGGAGTTGGCGAGCTCAGTGCAATCACGGAACCTGGCACGTCCACGCCCTGGCCCAGGAAGGCTTTCATGAACTCGGCATCCAGGCCGAAACCGAAGGAGTGCTGCTCGTTCAGTTTGAAGGCCACGGTTGGGTTAATGGTCATCGATTTCAGGTCGATGTTGGTCAGCGCGTAGCGGCCGGCCCAGCCGTAGTCATAGGACAGCTTGGCGCCGTACGGCACGAAGGTGCCCAGGCCCACGGTCCACTGGTCGTTCAGCTTTTTGGACAGGTACATGGACGGCGCGGCGACAGCGGTCGGCGCGTAGTCGTCCAGGCTGGTGACGCCGCCGCTCGGGCCGCCGGTGAAGCGCTTGGAGCCGGCATCCTTGTATTCGGAGTGCGGCACCACGGCGGTCACGCCGCCCACGAACTGCATGCCGTCCAGGCGGGTCAGGCCGGCCGGGTTGGCGAAAATGGTGGAAGCGTCGGCCGCTTCCGCACCGTTGGCGTCCGCCGTGCCTTGTGCGGACACGGACTGGGAACCAAAGCGGTAACCGGATGCGTTAGCGGAGAAAGAAGCGGCGGACAGCGCAGCCGCTACCAGCAGGGTGAGGTATTTTGGGTTCAAAGTAAGTCTCGGCTTGTTAGTTATTAATATATGTACAACCTTGCGCTGGGGGAAATGCGCGAGGGCATCGAAGTTTACACTAAAAGTGTACGAGAGTGCTTTTAAATTGCGAATTGTGTAACAAAAAAAAGGGCCCGAAGGCCCTTTTTTAACTGTCTTATGCGGTGCCCGCTTAGCGCACCTTGCGACGGCGTGCCACAGCAAGACCGGCCAGGCCCAGGCCCAGCAGGCCGAGACCGGCCGGTTCCGGCACTTCGGCCGGCGCCACGGCATCCTGCACCAGGATCAGGCGATCCCAGGCGGAGGAATCGTTCAGCCAGGTCACATTGCCGGCGCGCCAGCCGCCTCGGACCAAGTTGACGTCACCATTGACGTGCCAGCTCAGGCGGTCGTTTTCCGGGTTGTTGCCAAAGCCGCCGCCACCGATGTCGGCCGAGTTTTGTTCGATCACGTCGCCCAGGCCGGCAAAACCGATGGAGGACGAGTTGTAATACCATTCCGCGCCATTGGCGGCGTGGGTCTGGTTTATGCCGGTCAGGGTGAAGACTTGTTCCTTGCTGGCATAGCTCAGCAGCTTGAAGGTGGACGAACCGTCCTGCAAGGCTGCAAACATGACATTCTTGCCCGCAGCGATGCCGCTGATGACGTTGGCCAGGTTAAAGCCGGTGCCGTAATCACCGCGGTACACGACGGACCAGCCGCCGTTCAGCACGGTGTTATAGCTGACGTCGTTTTGCACGCCCACGGCGGTGTAGGCCGGGCCGGCGTGCGCCACACCCAGGGTGGCCAGGGTCAGTAATGCAGCAAGCAAAGTCTTTTTCATTATGGCAGCTCCAATTGATAGATATCAACATGTAAGCAATACATGTGCCACGCATACAAATCAACGACTTAGCTTGCAAGCAATACTAGTTTGTAAAGATTACCGACAAATTACTGGGTGCAATCAAACGCTAGGAGCCAAGCGGCGCCCGCCCCGCACCCGGCGCGCCAGGCGCAACACCAAGCGGAACACCAGTCGCAGCAACAGCAGCGCCAGGATGGCCTCGCCCACCGTCAGCAGGAAGGCCGCCGCCGCGCCCCAGCGCGCGTCGCGCCGCAGGAACTTGGCTACCACGCCCTCGCGCGCCTGCTCGATGCTGTCGTAGAAGGTCGGCACCACCAGCAAAGTGAGCAAGGTGGAGGTGATGGTGCCGCCGATGATGGCCACCGCCATCGGGCGGTAGAACTCGCCGCCGTTGCCCATGCCGATCGCCACCGGCATCATGCCGGCGATCAGGGCGAAGGTGGTCATCAGGATCGGCCGCAGGCGCATTTGGCCGGCCTGCATCAGCGCCGCCTGGCGCCCAATGCCCTGCTCTTCCAGCTTGCGCGCCGCGTCCAGCAGCAGGATGGCGTTCTTGGCCACCAGGCCCATCAGCATGATGACGCCGATCAGGCTCATCAGGTTGAGGGTGCCGCCGGTGACCAGCAGGCCGACCACCACGCCAATCAGGGACAGCGGCAGCGACAGCATGACCGCGCCCGGCGCCGTGAAGGAGCCGAACTGCATCACCAGCACCAGGTACATCAGTCCGATGCCCGACAGCAGGCCGATGCCCATGGAGGTGAAGATTTCGTTCTGCTGGCGGCTGGCGCCGCCCACGTCCTGGCCGAAGCCATCCGGATAGACCAGGTTGTCGGCGATCTTGCGCGCGTCGGCCGTGACCTCGCCCGGCGAGCGCCCTTCCACATTGGCGGTGACGGAAATGGTGCGCTTGCCGTTCTTATGGCGGATAGTGGCCGGGCCCTTGCCCATGGTGATGCTGGCGATCTGCTCCAGCGGCACCATCTGGCTGCTGCCGGCCACGCCGATCGGCAGGCGCGCGATGCTGTCCAGGCCGGCGCGGTCGGCCGGGTGCAGGCGCAGCGCCACGTCGCGCGCTTCGCCGGTCGGGTCGACCCAGTCGCCCACCTCGATGCCGGCGAAGGCCACGCGCAGTGCGGAGGCGGCGTCGCCGGCGGCGATACCCATGGAGTTGGCCAGGCCGCGGTGCAGCTCGATCTGCAGCTCGTCCTTCGGGTCCTGCTCGGACAGGCCGACATCGACCGCGCCCGGCACCTGGCGCAGTTTCTCCATGAATTCGTTGGTGATGTCCATCAGCTTGCGCGAGTCGGGGCCGACAAAGTCGATCTGCACCGGCTTGCCGCCGCCACCGCCCAGGTCATCCACCACGGTGTACTCACCGCCCACCAGGCCGGCCAGCTTCTGGCGCAGCTCGGAGGCGATCGCCACCGCGTCGCGCTTGCGCTCATTGCGCTTGCCGATATTGATCCAGATATTGCCGCCGGCCAGGTTGATATAGGCTTCGGTCGATTTCACTTCCTGGATGCCGTGCGCGATGGCGGCCACCTTGTCCATCTTGGTGGTGGTGTACGCCAGGCTGGAAGAGGACGGCGTGCGCACGTCGACGCGGATGGTGCCGCGATCCTGTTTGGGCACGAAGCTGGTGCCGCCGAACTGGACTTGCAGGAAGATGGCGCCGACCAGGCTGGCCAGCGCGATCGCGCCCATCGAACGGCGGTGATGCAGCGCCCAGGCAATTACCTTGCCGTAGCGGCCGGCCTGCTGGTCGAACCAGTGGTTGAAACGATCGAGCTGCTTGCCGATGCCTTTCTTCGGCGCGCTGTGGTGGTCCGGCGGGTCGCCCCAGTAGGCCGACAGCATCGGGTCCAGCGTGAAGGAGATGAACAGCGACACCGCCACCGAGCAGGTGACGGTCAGGGCGAAGGGACGGAACCATTCACCCGCCAGGCCCGGCATGAAGGCGACCGGGATGAACACGGCCATGATGGAGAAGGTGGTGGCG
Source organism: Massilia sp. SR12 (assembly GCA_046523935.1). Classification (GTDB taxonomy): domain Bacteria; phylum Pseudomonadota; class Gammaproteobacteria; order Burkholderiales; family Burkholderiaceae_D; genus Rugamonas. The sequence continues at coordinate 2,204,874 of CP159586.1, forward strand.
GCCACGGCCAGGCCGATTTCCGCCGTGCCTTCCAGCGCCGCCGTGCGGCGGTCGGCGCCGTTCTGCATATGGCGCACGATGTTCTCGCGCACCACGATGGCATCGTCGATCAGCACGCCGATCGCCAGCGACAGGCCGAGCAGGGTCATGAAGTTGAGCGTGAAGCCGCACAGCCAGACCGCGATGAAGGCGGCGATCACCGAGGTCGGCAGCGCCAGCGCCGTGATCAGGGTCGAGCGCCAGGAGTTGAGGAAGGCGTACACCACGAAGATGGTCAGCACGGCGCCGAACACCAGCGCATCGATCACATTGTCCAGCGATTCCTGCGCGTTCTTGCCGTCGTCCTCGGTGATATCGAGCACGCTGCCATCGGCCGCCAACTCCTTGTTGATTTCCGCCGTCAGCGCGCGCACCGCTTTGGCCACCGACACGGCCGAGGCGTCGCGTGCGCGCACCACATGCAGGGCCACGTTCGGCTTGAGGTTCTGCTTGCTGATGGTGTGGATCTCGGCAAAGCCATCCTCGATCTGCGCCAGTTGGCCCAGGCGGATCACCTCGTTGCCACGGCGCTTCACCACCACATCCTTGAATTCTTCCGGGCGCTCGATGCGGCCCACCAGGCGGATGCCCTTCTCCTCCAGCGCACCGCGCACCTTGCCCACCGGCGCATTGGTGTTCTGCATTTGCAGCGCGTGGCTCACCTCGCCCACCGAGACATTGTATTCACGCAGCTTGTCGGCGCGCAGCAGCACCGACAACTCGCGCCGCAGCGCGCCGTTGACGTTGACCACCGCCACCCCGTCCAGGGCGCGGAAGCGGTCGGCCAGCTTGTCCTCGGCCAGGCGCGAAATGGCGGCATGCGACAGCGTTTTCGACGACAGCGCCAGCTGCATCACCGGCTGCGCCGAGGTGTCGATGCGCTGGATCATCGGCTCGCGCATCTCGGTCGGCAGCTTGTAGCGCACCGAGGCGATGGCGTTGCGCACCTCGTCCGAGGCTTCGATCAGGTTCTTGTCGAAGTTGAAGCGGATCTCGAACTGGGCCCCGCTTTCGCCCGAGGTGGAGAACAGGTCCTCCACGCCGGCAATCGACTGCAGCGATTTTTCCAGGCGGTTGACCACCTCGCGCTCCACCGTTTCCGGCGAGGCGCCCGGGTAAGGGATGGAGATGAACAACATGGGCAGTTCAACATCGGGTTCGCGGTTGACGCGCAGCTTGGACAGGGCCAGCAGGCCCACCGCCATCATGGCGATGATCAGCACGATCATCGCGACGGGGCGCTTGATACTGAAGTTTGATAAGAACATTGATTATGTTTTTGTTAATTCGATGGGTAACAAAAAAGGGCCCGGGGGCCCTTCTTCGCTCCTGCCAGGGCAGGGTCAAGCCAACATTCAGGCCAATTTCGGCTGGCGGCGGAGCACCAGGCCAACCAGCTTCATCACCAGGCGGAACACCAGGCGCACGAAGGTCAGCGTCAGGATGGCTTCCACGAACGTCATGAGGAAGGCTACGGCGCTATTCCAGCGTTCCTCGCGGCGCTTGTACTTGGCGAACATGCGGTCGCGGGCGATCTCGATACTGTCGTAGAAGGTCGGTACCACCAGCAGGGTCAGGAAAGTGGAGGTGATGGTGCCGCCGATGATGGCCACCGCCATTGGACGGTAGAACTCGCCGCCCTCGCCCATGCCGATGGCCACCGGCAGCATGCCGGCGATCAGGGCGAAGGTGGTCATCAGGATCGGGCGCAGGCGCATACGGCCGGCGTACATCAGCGCATCCTCGCGGCCGTAGCCCTCTTCCTCACGCTTGCGCGCCGCGTCCAGCAGCAGGATGGCGTTCTTGGCCACCAGACCCATCAGCATGATGACCCCGATGAAGCTCATCAGGTTGAGGGTGCCGCCGGTCAGCAGCAGGCCTACCACCACGCCGATCAAGGACAGCGGCAGCGACAGCATGACCGCGCCCGGCGCCGTGAAGGAGCCGAACTGCATCACCAGCACCAGGTACATCAGGCCGATGCCGGACACCAGGGCGATGCCCATCGCGCCGAACACTTCGTTCTGGTCCTTGCCGGAACCGCCCACGTCCATGCCGAAGCCTGGCGGGTAGTCCATTTCGGACGCCAATTTCTTGGCCTCGGCGATCACTTCACCGGTCGAGCGGCCTTCCACGTTGGCTGCCACCGACACCATGCGCTTGCCGTTCTTATGGCGGATGGTGGCCGGGCCCTTGCCCATCGTGATCTTAGCGATCTGGTCCAGCGGCACCATCTGGTTGGTGCCCGAAACCGCGATCGGCAGCCGCTCGATGTTTTCCGGGCTGACGCGGTCATCCGGATGCAGGCGCACGGCCACGTCGCGGGTTTCGCCGGTCGGGTCGACCCAGTCGCCCACTTCGATACCGGCAAAGGCCACGCGCAGCGACTGTGCCGCATCGCCGGCGGAGATGCCCATCGAATTGGCCAGGCCGCGATTCAGTTCAATCTGCAGCTCGTCTTTCGGGTCCTGCTCGGACAGGCCGACATCCACCGCGCCCTTGACCTGGCGCAGCTTGTCCATGAACTGGCCGGTGATTTCGATCAGCTTGCGCGAATCCGGGCCGACGAAGTCGATCTGCACCGGCTTGCGGGCGCCGTTGTTGATATCGTCCAGCACCACGAACTCGCCGCCCACCAGGCCGGCCAGCTTCTGGCGCAGTTCGACCGCGATCTCGCTGGCGTCGCGCTCACGCTTGGTGCGCTTGCCGATATCGACCCAGATACGGCCGCCCGACAGGTTGACGTAGGTGGAGGTGGCCTTGACTTCCTTGATCGTATGGGCGATCTCCGCAGCCTTGTTCATCTTGGTCCTGGTGTATTCCAGGCTGGACGAGGACGGGGTGCGCACCTCAATCGCGATCGAGCCGAAGTCCGACTTCGGCAGGAAGCTGGTGCCGCCCACTTTGGCCTGCAGGACCAGCGCGCCGACGAAGGACGCCACGGCGATCACGGCCATCCAGCGGCGGTGGTGCAGCGCCCAGGCGATTACTTTGCCGTAACGGTCAGCCTGGTGGTCGAACCAGTGGTTGAACTTTTCCAGCACCTTGCTGATGCCCTTTTTCGGGCGGGTGTGGTGGTCCACCGGGTCGCCCCAGTAGGCCGACATCATCGGGTCCAGGGTGAAGGAGATGAACAGCGACACCGCCACCGAGCAGGTCACGGTCAGCGCGAAGGGACGGAACCACTCGCCCGGCATGCCGCCCATGAAGGCGACCGGGATGAACACGGCCATGATGGAGAAGGTGGTGGCCGCCACGGCCAGGCCGATTTCAGCGGTGCCTTCCAACGCCGCCTTGCGACGGTCGGAGCCTTTTTCCATGTGGCGCACGATGTTTTCACGCACCACGATGGCATCGTCAATCAGCACACCGATCGCCAGCGACAGGCCGAGCAGGGTCATGAAGTTGAGCGTAAAGCCGCACAGCCAGACCGCGATAAAGGCCGCGATCACGGAGGTCGGCAGCGACATGGCGGTGATCAGGGTGGAGCGCCAGGAATTCAGGAAGGCGTACACCACGAAGATGGTCAGCACGGCGCCGAACACCAGCGCCTCGATCACGTTATTGAGCGAGTTTTGCGCGTCCTCGCCGCCGTCGCGGGTGATTTCCAGCGAGTTGCCCAGGCCTTCGGCCTTGAACTCCGCGTTGATTTCGTCAGTCAGCTTGCGCACCGCCAGGGCCACCGACACGGTGGAGGCGTCGCGCGCGCGGATCACGGCCAGGCCGACGTTCGGCTTGCCGGAACGCAGGCTGACGTTGTTGATATCGGCAAAGCCGTCTTCAATGGTGGCCACCTGGCCCAGGCGGATCAACTGGTCGCCGTTGCGCTTGACCACCACGTCCTTGAATTCCTCCGGACGTTCGATGCGGCCCACCAGGCGGATCGCCTTCTCTTCCAGGTCGCCGCGCACCTTGCCCACCGGGGCATTGGTGTTCTGCATGCGCAGCGCTTGCGCCACTTCCGCCACGGAGACGTTGAACTCGCGCAGCTTCTCGGCGCGCAGCAGCACCGACAACTCGCGGCGCAGGGCGCCGTTGACGTTGACGATGGCCACGCCGTCCAGCGCGCGGTAGCGGTCGGCCAGCTTGTCCTCGGCCACGCGCGACAGCACGGCGTGCGACTGGGTCTTGGACGACAGCGACATTTGCATGATCGGGTCGGCCGAGGTGTCGATACGCTGGATCATCGGCTCGCGCATCTCGGTCGGCAGCTTATAGCGCACCGAGGCGATGGCGTTGCGCACTTCATCGGACGCTTCGATCAGGTTCTTGTCGAAGTTGAAGCGCATTTCGATGGTGGCGCTACCCTCGCGCGAGGTCGAATAGGTGTCGGTCACGCCGGCAATCGACTGCAGCGACTTTTCCAGGCGGTTGATGACTTCGCGCTCGACCGTCTCCGGCGACGCGCCCGGATAAGGAATGCTGACGATCAGCAGCGGGATCTCAACGTCCGGGTTCTGGTTGACGCGCAGCTTGGACAGGGCCAGCAGGCCCATGGCCATCATCGCCACGATCAACACGATCATGGCGACGGGGCGCTTGATACTGAAATTAGACAGGAACATGGCTTAGTTTCCTTTAGTTGCCCTTGCTGGCGCCGGCTGGCAGGGTGGCCGAGGCAACCGCCTTCGGCACTTGCATCTCGACCTTCTGGCCGTCGCGGAAACCGGAGGCCGGGGTGCGCATCACGATATCGCCCGTGGCCAGGCCGGTCTGCACCTGCCAGTTGCCGCTGCGCGCATCGCGGGCGCCCATTTGCAGCGCGGTCTTGGCCAGCACCTTGTCCTTGATCTTCCAGACATAGGTGGCGTCGCCTTGCTTGACCAGCGCCGATTCCGGCACCATCAGGGCGGAAGTCGATTCCGCTTCAATGCGGCCTTCAGCGAACAGGCCGGCCACACGCGGCAGGTTCTTGTCGGCGAAATCCACCAGCACTTCAACCTGGCGCGTTACAGGATTGGCGGCCGGGTCAACGCGCTTGACCTTGCCCAGGAAGTTCTGGCCAGGGTAGCCGTTGATCGAGAACACCACGCCCTGCCCTGCCTTGACCACACCTACCGAGTCGGCGGAAATGCGGCCTTCAAAACGCATCGAGTTAGGATCGACCACCTTCACCAGTTCCTTACCGACCTGCGCGGTATCGCCGGCCGACACTTTGCGCTCGGAGACGATGCCGTCGAACGGCGCGCGCACCAGGGTGCGGGTCATTTGCTGGTTGGCGGTGACCAGGCGCGCCTTGGCGGCCGACAGGTCGGATTGCGCGTTGTTGCGGCGCACTTCCGCGTCTTCCAACACCTGCGAAGACACCATGCCGGAAGCCTTCAGGGTTTTCTGGCGGGCCAGCACGCGCTCAGCCTGTTCCATCGACTGGTTCGAAGCGCGCACTGCCTCCTGCGCCGAAGCCAGGTTGTCGCGCAGCGCGGTGTCGTCCAGGCGCACCAGCAGGTCGCCTTTCTTGACAGCTTCGCCATTTTCTTTCAGTACTTGCATAACGACGGCACCGACTTCGGCGCGCATGTCGGCTTTGCGCTCTGGCTGGATGGAGCCGGTGACCACCGGGCCGGACGCCAGGGCGTTGCTCTCCACCTTCACCAGATCCTCGGACGAAACCTGCAGCGTGGCCAGTTTCTTTTCTTCGCCCTTGCCTTTGGCGTCGGCCGTAGCGGACGCGCTGGCTTTGCCGGCTTCCGGGCCTTTGCCGGAATTGCCGCAAGCGACCAGCGCGGATGCAACAGCGAGAGCTAATAGGGTTTTACGCAACATGAGAATCTCCAGAATGGTGGACAGCTTATTTGTAATTTGAATGCATACTTCGGCAGCGTGCAAAAGTATCCGTTTACAGGGGGAGAGTGTCAATTAACAGGGGCCAGAACGCCGGTTTCGGGGGCTGGACTGCAAGATTTGCCGATGAACCGCAAATTTCGCGGCTGGGCGGGAGGTGGGGATTGGTACATTGATGTACCAATCCCGGAGGAATTTAACGCGGGAACAGGGCGAAAACGAGGTGGCCGATGGCGATGCCGGTGGCCAGGCCGCCGGTGATTTCGACCACGGTATGACCCATCCGTTCGCGCAGCCATTTGTGGTCCGTGGCATCCTTGGCCAGACGGTTGATGGCAGCAGCCTGGCGCCCGACGTGCTGGCGCAGGCTGTTGGCGTCGATGATGACGATGAAGCACAGCGTGACGGCGACACCAAAAGCCGGGTGGCCCATGCCCTCGCGCAGGGCGATCAGGGTGGCCATGCTGGACACCACCGCGCTGTGGTTGGACGGGAAACCGCCGTTACCGACCAGCTTGAAGGCCCATTGGCGGGCTTTGATACTGTTGATCAGGAATTTGATCGGGCCGACCGTAATCCAGGTCAGCAGCGGCGTCAGCAAGTAAGCAAGATCCATGTATGGCGTCCTAAAGGGGCAATCCCCCATTATAATCGGCGCACCAACAATAATTAATACCAAAAGAACATGAAGCATTTCAGGATCTCAATCATCGTCACCATCATCCTGATGGGACTGGCCGGCTGGTGGGGCTATGAACACGGCGGCTGGCCGGCAGCGCTGACAGCGCTGTGGATTACCGGCGTACTGGGCGTGATGGAAGTCTCGCTCTCCTTCGACAATGCGGTGGTCAACGCCTCCGTGCTGAAGAATTGGAACCCCTTCTGGCAAAAACTGTTCCTGACCGTCGGCATCCTGGTGGCGGTATTCGGCATGCGCCTGGTGTTCCCGCTTGCCATCGTGGCGGTGGCGACCGGCCTGGACATGTTCCAGGTGTGGGACATGGCCACCACCACGCCGGCCGAGTACTCGCGCCACCTGATGAGCGTGCACGAGGAAGTGGCGGCCTTCGGCGGCGCCTTCCTGCTGCTGGTGTTCCTGAACTTCCTGTTCGACGAAGAGAAGGACGTGCACTGGATTCACTGGTTCGAAGAGAAGGTCGGCCAATACGGCACCGAAAGCCTGGCCATCCTGCTCACCCTGCTGGCGGTCTTTGCCTGCGTGCAGCTGGTACCGGAAGCCAAGCAGTATTCGGTGCTGTATGCCGGCGTGACCGGCACCGCCATCTACGTCGGCGTCGGCTGGCTCAGCAGCGTGCTGGAGAAGGAAGGCCACGACAACACCGGCAAGGTGGTGGCCGGCGGCTCGCTGGGCGGCTTCCTCTACCTGGAGGTGCTGGACGCCTCCTTCTCGTTTGACGGCGTGATCGGCGCGTTCGCCATCACCAGCGATGTGGTCATCATCATGCTCGGCCTGGCCATTGGCGCCATGTATGTGCGTTCGCTGACCGTCTACCTGGTGCACAAAGGCACCCTGGACGAGTTCATCTACCTCGAACACGGCGCGCACTACGCCATCGGCATCCTGGCCCTGATCATGTTCGCCAGCGTCAAGTACCACATTCCAGAATGGTTCACCGGCCTGTCCGGCGTCGCCTTCATTGCCGTATCGCTGTGGTCATCCCTCAAATACAAGAAATTACATCCTGTGGAGTCTGAATGAGCCGTGTGTTGGTGATTATTGGCGGCCTGTTGGCCGCCGTGGCGCTGCTGTTTGCAGCCTATGTGTGGGTAGCCATGAGCTACTCGTATTCCGAAGGCGAGCGCGCCGGGTATTTGCAGAAGTTCTCCAAGCGCGGCTGGATTTGCAAGACCTGGGAAGGCGAAATTTTGCTGACCTCGATGCCCGGCGCCATCCCCGAGAAGTTCGAATTCACCGTGCGCGACGACGGCGTAGCGAACCAGATCGCCGCCGCCGCCGGCAAACGCGTAGTGCTGCATTACGCCCAGCACAAAGGCCTGCCGACCAACTGCTTCGGCGACACCCAATACTTCGTCGAATCCCTCACCATCCAGCCATGACCAGCGGGGTCAGGCCCTCCGGGCCTGACCCCGGTTTCCCGGTTTCCCGGTTTCCCGATAAGAGCACCCCGGAGGCATGTTGGAGAAGACGCCGATTTTGCTAGAAACGTTGAGCCAAGCCGAGCACCCAACGTACCGAAAAAATGGTGTGGCTATTTGCGCTTGTGGGAGCAATTTTGGCGCTCGTTGCAGCGATGTGGTTTGGCACAAGCGTTTCGGGCCCTCATGCAGTTGAGGCCAGCGCCGACCTTCCTGAATCGACAGTCAAATTGGTTCTCCAGAGGCTTTCTGGATGCGGCAGTTCTTGACCTGACCGAACTCAAACTCAAGCATGTTTTTGAGGTTGAGACTTCGGGGGCCGTCTACCTCGGGGCGTTCGACAAAGACCAAAATGGCAACTGGAGGCTTATGAGTTCCGACGAAAGCCCCGAACAACAACTCGTGCCCGGCGGAGGCTAAATGTTCAAGTTACTCTTTGCGGCTCTATTCCTCGGCCTAACGGCAAGCAGCAACGCTATCGCCCACGTGGACACCCTCCTCCCGATTCGAGCCGATGGCATGATGGCCGACCTGCCGTCAAATTTCGGACCGGGCAAGCTAGCGGTGAACTTTTCCTCCCCAAGCGCCCGGCGCCCCTCCGTAAGCTCAGTGGTTTTGCAGCTACGTGGGAGGCAAATCGAACTGCCCAAATGCGTCACGAGTTTGCTACGCACAAAGAGTATGAAGGAAGTCGTCGCAGCAGGCTCTTGGTACCACGACGAAGCCATGCTGCCCTACTACCTGCAGGTGACCTTCTTCAACCCGGGATACTCCGCAAAACTGCGGGCCAACTCCGGCGTACAGATACTCTTCAATTTGCGAACCGGCGACGTCATCGAAATCCATGCCTTGGTAGTTGGCGACAAAGGACGCTCAGTCCGCAACTTCCCTGTCGATCTCAACGCGCGCTGCACGGCAGACGAGGCAGCAAAACTGGCATCCCGCTAACCCGACGCGGAAGCCTCTATTTTTTCTTCCAATACGCGAATTCTGTCTCGTAGCAGTTGGTGTCGATCTCCGCGATCTTATCCTGCATCGCCGCCTGCGCATCGCGCACTGCCTGGTTGTAAATCGAAGGACCGATTTCGCGTACGCAGAAGTCGAGAAGCAAGCGCGCCTTCAAGCCGCCGATTTCTTCATCAAAGTTTTGCGCGCAGTATCGTTGCAAGGAATCGAGTAAGACTTCTTCTGTTTGAGTGTCGAGTTTGATGGCCATGGCATCTACAAATAGGTTGAACCGCGAAGCATATCAGGTCGGACAACTCTGGCGTCAAGATGCTCTTCAAGCTCTGGGGCGCTGTCGATCTCAAAGCCAAACGCACCCTGGAAGAGCAGGACGTCGCTAGCCCCATTACGGTGTACTATTGCCAACACTTGTGGCGTATTCACCTCGGGCTGAGAAAAAAGCCCTGCTTGGCTACGACTCCCATACCACTTCTCACGGACCCTTCCCTCCTCATGCAAGTTGAGCATCGAATCCAAGTTGCTGCCGCCCCAGGATCAATCTTCCACATCTACCAGCACGTCGAGAACTGGCATACCTGGGACCCGGACACCAAGCGTGCGACTCTCCAAGGCCCGTTTGAGGTTGGAAGTCGCGGCCGCCTTACGCCAACCAAAGGGAACGCAGTTCCCATGGTCCTCACGAAAGTGGTTCACGACAGTTGCTTCACAGTGGAGTCGAAGATCCCCCTATTTCGCATGGTCTTCGAGCACGAGCTGACGCCCATGCAAGGCATGACCGAGGTCATTCACAGGGTCACGTTCTCGGGGCCGCTCACCTTTGTGCTTGGCAGAATGCTCGTTAAGCAGTTGAACTCAGGGCTACCCGTTACCCTTCAACGGCTCAAAGCGCTGGCGGAGTCGTCGAGAGCTTGAGCAGAAGCGGATTCACCACAACACTATCCCGGTAACCTGATGAGAAAAATAATTGCGTTCGCTGTCTTCCTTTGCGCGACTCTGGCAAGTTGCGCAACCGCCACCCGACGACATGATTTGGTGGTCAATCCGACTCCCTTAGCGCGAGATATCTTCAGTGCTGTCTCTCCCAATCAGTTCGAGAGCGGCAGCTTTACCTCTGCGCGCGGGATGCAAGTGCCCTACCGATTGCTGCGCCCGTCGAAGCCAAGCCCAGGCCATACTTATCCGCTGGTTGTTCAGTTGCATGGGTCCGGAGGAATCGGCACTGACAATCTGAGCCAACTGGAACGCATGGCGAAAAGCTGGGCAATGCCGGATGTTCGAGATCGATATCAAGCCTTTATCTTGATTCCTCAATTTCCGATCAGAAGTGCCAACTATGGACCGCCCGCGCCAGACCAACATGCCGTTGCATCCCAGGCTTTGGACGCGGCCTTGGAATTAGTAAGGGAATTTTCGTCAGTGAATCCTGTCGATAAATCACGGATCTACGCAACGGGATTCTCCATGGGCGGCTCCGCCGCGTGGCTGCTCCCATCACAAGCCCCCGAAGTGTTCGCCGCCATCGTTCCTATTTCAGGCATTGCCCCGCCTGACTCTCAGGTAGCCAAATTTATGACTCTTCCCGTGCTCGCGATGCACGGTGGTGCCGATGAGGAGAATCCGATTATTGCGGACAGGCGATTTGTCCAAACCATTGCACGCCACGGTGGGCAGCAGGTCTCATTGAGGGAGTACGCAGGCCTGGAGCACCAGCCCCCTGCCGACATCTACCCAGGATTCTGGTGGCGGGATTGGCTGTTTAGTCAACAGCGCAGATAACACCTAATAATTCAAACGCAGTTCAATCCAGCGCAGCCTGACGGCACCGATGATCGTAGAAGTCAGACCATATTCGCCACCTATTGGAGGTCCGTAGTGAAGAAAGTACTACTGCTAATCATCTTCCTGTTCACCCATTCTGCATTTGCCCAGGAAGCGAAAACTTCAGCCTTTCACCGCTTACTTATCTTCAACATGAAGAACGAGTTGATGATCGTCAGGGTCAAAAATTCGGATCGGTGGGTTACGCCCGGCTGGTACCAGGATGACCGCCTCACAATTAAAGAGGGTCTCAGCGAGCTGGTTGCCAGCTACGGCATAAAGACCACCGCGCCCACGTTAAGAGGCGTCTTTACGCTTAAGGCAAGTCAGATCTCAACACGACTCATCTATTCGGCAAAGCTTGATGGCGGAGAGATTAAAGCACCCGACATCATTGAGGAAATCAGGTGGCTGCCCGTAGAAAAAGCACTGGATGTCATCACCTTTCCGCACATCAGGACTCAAATACGCCAGATAACGGAACACCCAGGCACGATCTGGGGCGGTTCGCAGACCATGTATCAGGAGAATGGTGCTTACGGGTCGAAGATCATCGAAAACTTCTACCCATTGTCCAGCGCAGCCGAATGACTTTGCGTAATTCTCGGATCCCCGCTTAGATATTAACAACATGACCGATCAACAGAAAGCATCAACGCTCGCCGGCGAAGCGTTTGACCACTGGCAGGCTGGCCGGCACGAACAATCCCGGCAGGTGTATGAGGAAGCCATTTCCCTGGCCGATCCGGAGCACTATGGCTTATCCGGCTACTACGGCGAGTACGCTTGCGTTTTGAACGCACTGGGCTGCCACGAGCAGGCCGCAACTCAGTTAGAAAAAGCTTTAGCGGCCGACCTCGCGCAGGGGCAGCCGGAAGGCTCGCCAGCGATCATCGTTGCACGCTATTTACTGGCGAGCCAGCTACTTCAGCTTGGTGCCAACGAGGACGCGCTGGAGGTCCTCGCACCGTCGATCAGCCACGCGCCGGGCGATTGGCTGACACGCCTTGCGGAAGCACGCATACTCTACGCGCTGGACAGAAAGGTGGAGGCGATAGCCGCTGCGCAACTGGCGGTTGCCGGAGCGACCAATCCCGAGAAGGCGCAGCAACTCCGGCAAGACCTTGAGCGCGTTTTGGCCGCGACCGACTCCCTGCAAAGCTAGCTGCAGCGCAAGTAATTTAGGTATTCGTTGTGTGCTACGCTTACCGCTGCTCTACCAAGTCGCCAGCACCCTGAAATTCAACCCGCACTTTCACTGGAGGCGCGAAATGAGTTTTCTGAAATCGATCACCCCGGCGGTAGTGGCTAGCATATTGATTAGCGGTTGCACCGGCATCCCCTACGATCCCACAACGAACAATGACTCCACGCCGCCGGATATCGGCTTGCGTGTGGAGGGGCAACGTCCGGATAGCGTCTATAAGCCGAATCCCGCCCCGTCAGATACGCAATGCTTCCCTAAGCAGAGCGACTTCTGCCCGAACATCCGCATTACACCGATTGATGTGGGGGTTCAGGTTCTCGGGAATCCGACTATATCGGTTCAAATTCATGAAAACGGTGAGGCCAGCGTGCTGGCGAATGCGCAGGATAGTGGAAGCGGAATCAATAAAATCAGGCTGAGTTGCACACGTGATGTGTATTACAACTGGGATGCGGCCAACCAGACTGAGTCGAATGCCCACTTCCCGTCTGAAGCTATCGAACAAACCTACCAGGTCAACAATGGACGGGTGCCTCAATCAGCGATTCTGCAAAAGATCCTGAAGATGCATGAGCAAATGCACTTCCGAAACGCATCTAACACCGTCACACGGGGACATCGCGTCGTCATCAAATGCAACGCGGAGGCACGCAACTTTAACGGCTTCGGGGTCTACAGCGATGCTGTCGTAATCTGGGCAAAGGATCGTTCGATTCAACCGTAGGTCGCGCGGCCCGGCGGCCGCTCACGCAGAGAGTATGGAGCGGGCGGGCTCTGAACGCGTCCTGCTTGACGCTGGCAGGGCTGCCAGGAGGTAAAAGCAAAAATCCAGCTCAAACTTGAGCTGGATTTGGCGATGCGCTACGCCTGATTTCGAGTCAGGTTCAACGGCCGCGCCAGACGGAGCCGGCGGTTTCTTTCAGGCGGCCGATCACGTCGCGGGCCATGGTTTCCGAGTGTTCGTCGGAAGGATGCGCGGCGCGGTCTTCCATTGCGTTCAGCATGTTCTGGGCGGCGTGCTGGCGGCGGGTTTCCTGTTCCAGCAGGCGCTTCTTGGTTTCGACCATGGCGGCGGTGGTGGCGGTCACGCGGCGTTGCATGTCGGCGTGGGCGTGGACGGTGTCGATCAGCGTTTTCTGTTCGGCTAGTTTGGCCCACTCGGCCTGGTTGGCCGCTTGTTCGGCCAGTTCGCGCTGGCTGGCCAGTTCGACCAACTGCTCTTCCGCATCGGCGCGCGATTTAGCGGCAGCGGCGGCTTGCTTTTCCAGCTCGACGCGCACTTCGATGGCTTTGGCGGCGCGCACTTCGGCGGCATTGGCGGCGCGCTGCTGCACCAGCTTTTGTTCGATCAGGGCCAGGGTTTCGCGTTCTTTGGCGACGAACTCCAGTTCCGATTTCAGCAGCGACTCTTCAGCGGCGACGCGGGCTTGTTCGGCCTGGGCGCGTTCGGCTTGCACCTTGCCCAGTTCGACGGCCAGGCGGGCCTGGGCGGCGGCGGCTTCGGCGGCGGCGGTCTTGTTGGCGGCGTCGTGTTCCATCTGCTCGGCCATGGCGCGCACGGCGGCGGCTTCCTGTTCGGCCGCCACTTGCAGGCGGACGTCGGCGGCGGCTTTGCGGCGTGCTTCGGCGGCGCCGGCGCGTTCGGCTTCGGTGCGGGCGATGGCGGCGGCGGTGGCCAGTTCTTCGGCGGCAATGCGTTCGTTCATGGCGGCCAGGGCGTTTGCTTCCGCTTCCATGCGGGCACGCTCGGCTTCCGCCTGGCGGGCGTTGATGGCATCGACAGCGGCTTGCTCGGCCTCGGCGCGGGCGCGCTCGGCGTCGGCCAGGCGCACGGCGGCGGCGGCTTTTTCCTGGGCCAGGGCGTTGGCTTGCTCGGCGGCGGCCAGTTGCACGGCGACGGCGTCGCGCTCGATCATTTCGGCCGAGGCTTGCTCGGCGGCGATCACAGCGGAACGGGCCGACAGTTCGCTGCGTTCGGCGGCGGCGCCGATGGCGCGGGCGTGTTCTTCGGCTTCGATGCGGGCTTGTTCAGCAGCAGCTTGCTCGGCCTGTTCGCGCAGCTTGGCTTGCTCCAGTGCGACGGCTTCCACTTCGAGGCGGGCACGGGTTTCGAAGTCGGCTTGCTGTTCGGCTTCCACGCGCGCCATGGCGATGGCGTGCAGTTGGCGGTCGGTCTCGATGCGGTGTTCGGTGGCGGCCAGGATCTGGGCGTCGGCATCGCGGCGTGCTTGCGCGGTGGTAACGGCCATGGCTTCCAGGCGTTCACGGTGCAGCGCGGCGTCGCGGATTTCTTTTTCGGTTTGCAGGCGCAGGTGCAGCGATTGGGCGGCGCTACGGTCGGATTCGGCCTTGGCCAGGGCGATCTGTTCGCGCTCCTGCTCCAGGTGGGCCAGGGCGCGCGCTTCTTCCAGCGCACGCACTTCGGCGGCGGCACGTTTGAAGGCGGCTTCCAGCGCGACCTGGTCGGCGCGTTCGCGCTGGCGGGTCATTTCCAGGGCTTCGGCTTCGGTGCTGGCCAGTTGTTCGGCGGTCATGCGGGCGGCGTGGGCCTGGCGACCGCGTTCACGGGCGATGGCGGCCATGCGGGCATCGGCGGAGGCGACGCCGACTACTTCATCGTGGGCAGCCTGCACGGCGGCGGCGCGCTCGGCCGCTTGCATGCGGGCTTGCTCGGCTTGCACGGCCAGGTCCTCGGCGGCTTTGCTGGCCATTTCGGTCAGTTTCTCTTCTTCCGCCACTTGCTCGGCGGCGCGGCGGCGGCTTTCTTCCTCGGCCTTGGCGCGTTGTTCGGCGGCCAGGCGCACTTGCAGGTCGGCGTCGACGCGGGCGCGCAGTTCGGCGGTTTCCTGTTTGACGGCTTCCAGGCGGGCCACGCTGGCGGAGGCGGCGGCGCGCAGGGTGTCCAGGCGTTCTTTGTTGGCTTTGATAGCTTCTTCGGCGACTTCCGCATGCTGCATAGCGGCGGCGGCGGCGGCCGATTCCAGGGCGGCGCGGTCTTCGGCCAGGGAGCGGGCGCGGGCTTCGGCGACGGCGCGCGATTCGGCGGCGCACTGGGCTTTGGCCTCGGCTTCAACGCGGGCGATGGCTTCGGTGATGGCTTTCAGCTCGGCCTTCTCATGCTCGGCGCGGTCGGTGGTGGTGTGGCTTTGTGCTTGCATGAGGTTCTCGCTTGGCGTTGGGTGATGTTGCCATTATCTAAGAGACCTGCGGGGGTGAAGCTGAGGAGGAAGGCGGGGTTTTCCCGGCAATTCTCCTTTTAAACCGGGAAACCAGGGTAGGACCCTAAGGGTCGGACCCTGGTTTCCCGGTTTTCCGGTCTTTACACCGGCCAGAGCGGTGGCTCGTCCATCAGCGCGATTTGTTCGCGCAGTTCGAGGATACGATCTTGCCAGTATCGTTGTGTATTAAACCACGGAAAGGCCGCCGGGAACGCGGGATCGTCCCAGCGCCGCGCCAGCCAGGCCGAGTAGTGGATCAGGCGCAACGTGCGCAGCGCTTCCACCAGGTACAGCTGGCGCGGATCGAACTCGCGCATGTCCTCGTAGCCGGCCAGGATATCGCCCATCTGCCGCACCATATCGCTGCGCTCGCCGGACAACATCATCCACAAATCCTGCACCGCCGGCCCCATGCGCGCATCATCGAAGTCGACAAAATGCGGCCCGGCATCGGTCCACAGCACGTTGCCGCCATGGCAATCGCCGTGCAGGCGGATCAGCTCGACCTGCCCTGCCCGCTCGTAGCAGCGGCGCACGCCATCCAGCGCCTGGTCCACCACCGAGCGCCAAGGCGTGAGCAGTTCGGGCGGCAGGAAATCGCTGGCCAGCAGCCAGTCGCGCGGTTCCTGGCCGAAGGAGGCCAAGTCCAGCGTGGGGCGGGTGGCGAAGGGGCGCGCGGCGCCGGCGGCGTGGATGCGGCCGATGAAGCGGCCAGTCCATTCCAGCACCTTGGGGTCGTCCATCTCCGGCGCCCGCCCGCCGTGGCGTGGGAAGACGGCGAAACGGAAGCCATCGAACTCATGCAGGGTGCGGCCATCGCGCTGCATGGCGGGCACGGCCGGCACCTCGCGTTCCTGCAGCTCTTGCACAAAGGCGTGCTCTTCCAGGATCTGCTCATCCGTCCAGCGCTGCGGACGGTAGAACTTGGCCACCACGGGCGGCCCTTCTTCCATGCCCACCTGGTAGACACGGTTTTCGTAGGAATTCAGGGCCAGCAGGCGGCCATCGCCATACAGGCCGATGCAGGCCAGGGCGTCGAGCACCTTATCGGGGCTCAAATCAAGGAAAGGATGCGTCATGTTCGCCATTGTAAGGGCCAGGGCGTATACTGTCGCCCTTCGACCCAATATATAAAGAACCCCACGCCATGCAACTCGACCAGCCATTGAGCGACAAAGAATTCGACGAACTCGACACCTTCCTCCTGGGCGACCAGAGCCCCGAGGACTCCATGACAATGGACCACCTGCACGGCTACCTGACCGCCATCGCTATCGGCCCGGAGCCAATCACCCCGGCTGAATGGCTGCCTAGCATCTGGGGCGAGGACCGCAAGGACGGCCCGAAATTCAAGAACGAAAAACAGGAAGAGCGCATCTACAACCTGATCACCCGCTTCATGAACGAAGTGCTGGTGACCTTTGAAGTGGCGCCGAAAGAGTTCGAACCGCTGTTCGTGGAGCACGAACACGCCGGCAAGACCCTGCTTAACGCTGAAGCCTGGTGCTGGGGCTTCTGGGAAGGCATGGAGCTGCGCGAAGGTTCCTGGGACGAGATCTGGGAATCCGAGGCCGGCCCGCTGATGCGTCCGATCTACCTGCTGGGCGCCGACGAGATCGAGCCGGAGGAAGTGGCGGAAGTGGAAGATCCGGTCAAAGCCCACCAGTTGGCGCTGGATATCGAAGCCAACCTGCCTGCCATCCATAAATTCTGGGTGCCTCGCCGCAAAACCGGCGTCACCACCGTCAAGCACGACGCGCCGAAAGTCGGCCGTAATGACGACTGCCCATGCGGTAGCGGCAAAAAATTCAAGAAATGCCATGGCGCCGAGCCACAGTAACTATTTTATGAATAATAAAGATTGACCCTGCTTAATCTTTGTTTTTAGGCAATTCGGGGTCAGGTCTGACAATCGGACAAATGATGCGCTCCGCGCATCATTTGTCCGATTGTCAGACCTGACCCCGAATTGCTATACTGGCGGGTGATGAATACGAACGCACTTCGACAGCACGGAATTTTGCGCCTGGTACTGGCGCTGTGCGCGCTCGTGTTCGCTTTGCAGATGCTGTCGGCTTCCACCCACAAGCATGATCTCGCTGAGAAGATCGATGATTGCGTGGCGTGCCAGATGTCTTCGCATTTCCCGGCTGACCTGCCGGCGACGCCGCCGGCTTTGCTGGCGGTCTTCCTGGCCGTGGCCTACCTGCTGGCGCGCCTGCCTTCGGCGCCGGCTTTCGTTGCCTCCCCTCGCTACCTGATCCCGCCGCGGCACGCGCCGCCCCGCATCGCTTCGTGACCTGACGCCCCTGCCCTTTTGCGCGCAGGGTTCCTAGCCACGTGCGCGGCTTCTTGCCGCTTTCTCCGATGTATATGACCCGACGCACCGGCGTGCCGTCGCGGCCTGCTACCCGCTTTGCGCTGGTTGCCTTGCTGGCGACGGCGCTGCTGATGGCAGTTGCGGCCGGCCTGCGCCACCGAATCGTCCATGCCTGGCCGGATGCCGCGCTGGCGCATGCCTGCCTGGCCTATGACGCGGCCACCCTGGCCGAGCGCCTGCCGAGCGCCGCGCCTTTGCTGGCGCCCGCCGCCAGCTTGCCGCGCCCGCAGCCTTGCGTGGCGCCAGCTTCGCACGCGCGGCCGTCTGCGCCGCCGTATTTGCCGCGCGGGCCGCCCGCTCTCGCCTTGCCCTGACCAATCCCCGCGCCGCCGTTGCGGCGGCGCTTTGTTCAAGCAAGACGAGAAGACAATATGAAGAAGAATTTACGCTTGCGCGCCATTCCGGCCGCGCTGGCACTGCTCATCCCTACGGTTCACGCGGAACCGATTGAAACCGTTGAAGTGGTGGGTCGCCGCGACTCCGGCAGCTACCTGGCGGACGACGCGCAAGGCAGCAAATCCAGCTTGCCGCTGCGCGAGCTGCCGCAGGCGGTGCGCATCATGCCGCGCCAGGCGCTGGACGACCTGGGTGCGCTGCGCATCGACGATGCGCTCGATTACGCTGGCGGTGTGTCGCGCCAGAACAGCTTTGGCGGGCTGTGGGACAACATCGCCATTCGCGGCCTGGCGGGTGATCCGAACAACGGCATGGCCTTGCTGCTGAATGGCTTTGCGGCCAACCGGGGCGGCATCAACGCGCCGCGCGATACGGCCAATGTGGAGCGTATCGAGTTCCTGAAAGGGCCGGCGGCTGCGCTGTACGGTTCCAGCGAGCCGGGTGGCACGCTGAATATCGTCAGCAAGCGTCCCTTGTGGCGCCCGGCCGTGGCGCTGGATGCGGTGGTGGGCAGCTTCGGCCTGCGCCGCGCGGCGCTCGATGCGACCGGGCCGCTGGGCGAGTCGCTGGCCTGGCGCCTGAATGCGGCGAGCGAGCGGCGTGACAGCTTCCGCGACCATGTGCAAACGCGCCGCGAGCTGCTGGCGCCGGCCCTGAGCTTCAAGGCGGGGCCGGATACACGCATTGAGTATCGCGGCGAACTGCTGCGCCATGTGGGCACGCTGGACCGGGGCATCCCGGCCATCAACGGCAAGCTGGGAGCGGTGCCGCGCGAGCGCTTCCTGGGTGAGCCGGGCGATGGCGATATCCGCATCTTCAACAGCACGCAGCAGCTGATGCTGGAGCATGCCCTGCCCGGCGACTGGCAGTTGCGTGCCGGCCTGCTGTGGAAGCGCGCCACGCTGGATGGTTACGCCACCGAGCAGGCGGCCGCACTGGATGCCGACCAGCGCACCCTGCGCCGCCAGCGCCGCTTGCGCGATTACGCGTCCGACGACCTGGGCGCGCATATCGAGGTGGCGGGCCGCATCGCGCCCGGCCACGAACTGTTGCTGGGCGTGGAGGCCTTCCGCTTCGACTACGACTTGCGCATGTTCCGCGCCAACCCGAGCGCGGCCTCGCCTTATGCGATCGACGTGCTGGCGCCGGTGTACGGCCAGCCGCAGCCGGTGCCGCCGCTGCATACCGATACACTGGAGAAGCAGCGCAACGTCGCGCTGTACGTGCAGGATACCTGGCGCCTGGGCGAGCAATGGCGGGTGATGGCGGGCGTCCGCCACGACCGGCACGAACAGACCCTGGCCAATCGCCGCAATGGCAGCGTGGCCGCGCAGGAGCCACACGCCAGTTCGCCGCGCATCGGTGCCAGTTACCTGGCCACGCCGGAGTGGACGCTGTTCGCCAACTGGGGCAGCTCCTTCCGTCCCAACACCGGCAGCGATGCGCGCGGCGCGGCCTTCGACCCCGAACGCGGCAAGGCTAGCGAGGCTGGGCTCAAATGGGAGCAGGCGGGCGGGCGCCTGGGGGCGACCCTGGCGCTGTTCGATATCCGCAAGCGCAACGCGCTGACCACCGATCCTTTGCAGCCCTCCTACTCGGTGGCGGCGGGCGAAGTGCGCAGCCGTGGCCTGGATCTCGACGTGGCGGGCCAACTGGCAAAGGGCTGGCGCGCCAACGCCAGCTTTTCCCTGATCGATGCGGAAATCCTGCGTGACAACACGCTGGAACTTGGCGGGCGCCTGCTCAATGTGCCGCGCGTGAACGGTAGCCTGATGCTGATGCATGAGGGCGCGCTGGCCGATGGCCGGCGCTATGCGTTCGGCGGCGGCGTCACTCATACAGGGCGCCGCCTGGGCGAGGCGCGCACCCAGGCCCAGGCCAACACCGGCGCCGCCGAGTTCGACCTGCCGGCCTACACGCTGGCGCGCCTGGTCGCGCACTGGCAGATCGCCCCGCGCCTGCGCCTGTCGCTCGATATCGACAACCTGTTCGACAAGACCTACTACACCAGTTCCTACCAACGCACCTGGGTCGCCCCTGGCTCGCCGCGCGCCGTGTCGCTCGGCTTGCAGGCTTCCTACTGAACCAAGGAGAAAACACATGCAACGCATAGCACTTGAAACCACCGACCTGACGGTGCGCTACGGCGCTTCCACCATCCTGAATGGACTGAACCTGCGCGTGATGCAGGGCGAAGTCTATGCCCTGCTGGGCGGGAACGGCGCCGGAAAATCAACCACGCTGAACGCCTTCCTCGGCTTTGCGCGCGCCGAGCAAGGCCTGGTCCGCGTGTGCGGCATCGACGTCGGCGACGATCCGCTTGGCGCCCGCGCCAGCCTGGCCTACGTGCCGGAAAACGTGTCGCTGTACGAGCACCTGTCGGCGCGCGAGAACCTGGAGTACCTGCTGAATATGGGCGGCCGCGCCGGCACGCCAACCACAATCAACACTTTGATCGAAGCCGCGCTAAGCGATGTGGGCCTGGCGCGAGAGGCATGGGATCGCCGGCTGGGCGCCTATTCCAAAGGCATGCGCCAGAAGGTCGCCATAGCGCTGGCGGTGGCGCGCGCGGTGCCGGTGCTGCTGCTGGACGAGCCGACCAGCGGCCTCGATCCGCACGCCACCAGCGAATTCAACGCACTGCTGCTCAAGCTGCGGGCGCAAGGCGTGACGGTCTTCATGGTGACGCACGACCTGGTAGGCGCAGCAGAAGTGGCCGACCGCATCGGCTTCCTCGACCATGGCCGCATTGCGCACGAGATCAGCGCGCACGGCCCGCAGCGCTTCGACGTGCAGCACCTGTTCCAGCGTTACGCCGACGCGCGGAGGGCGGCATGAGGGCCCGCTTCTTTGCCACCGCCTGGCGCGTGACGCTTGGCGAATGGCGCGCACTGCGGCGCAGCAAGGTGGCGCTGTCCGCCGCCGCGCTGCTGCTGGTGCTGACGGTGGCCGCCGTCTTCGTCAGCCTGGAGCGCGCCCATTCGGTGGAAGCCCAGCGCCAGCGCCTGCAACAAAGCGCCGACGCGCAGTGGAACAGCCAACCCGATCGCCATCCGCACCGCGTGGTGCATTACGGGCACTACGTGTTCCGGCCGCTGACGGCGCTCGCCTTCTTCGACTTCGGCGTGGCGCCGTTCACCGGCAGCACGCTGTATTTGGAAGGCCATCGCCAGAACAGCGCCAATTTCAGCGATGCCGGCCAGTCCTCCCTGCTACTGCGCTTTGGCCAGCTAACGCCGGCCTTCGTGCTGCAGGTGCTGGCACCCTTGCTGCTGCTGTTCCTCGCCTTTGGCGCGCTGGCGCGTGAACGAGAAGGCGGCCAACTGCGGCTGATGCTGGCGCACGGCGTCAGCGGCGCGGCGCTGGTCGCGGGCAAGTTGGCCGCACACGGCGTGCTGGCCCTGTTGCTGGCGGCGCCGGCGCTGCTGGCCCTGGGCGGCATCGCCGCGCTGCAGCCGGTGCTTGGCATCGCGGCGGCCTGGCTGGCGGCCGGCTACGCGGCCTACCTGCTGCTCTGGTCTTGCATTGCCGTGCTGGTGTCGGCATTGGCGCCGCGTGCGCGCGACGCCTTGCTGCTGCTGGTCGGCTTGTGGGCGCTGGCCGTGATCCTGCTGCCGCGCGTGCTGCCCGATATGGCGGCCGGCATTGTGCCGCGCCCGACGCGCATCGAGATGGAGGCAACCATCCACGCCGAACTGGCGCGCATCGGCGACAGCCATAATCCGGACGATCCCTACTTCAAGAGCTTCCGCGACAGTGTGCTGAAACGCTATGGCGTGAGCAAGGTGGAAGACCTGCCGGTCAACTACAAGGGCCTGGTGATCGAGGAAGGCGAACGCCTGACCAGCGAGCAGTTCCTGGCCAGCATGCAGCGGGACTTCGCCCTGCAATCAGCGCAGGGACGCGTGCTACAAACGGCGGCGCTGGCGGTGCCGGTGCTGGCCTTGCGCAGCATGTCGGCGGCGCTGGCCGACACCGACCGCTTGGCGCATGAACGCTTCCTGCTGGCGGGCGAGGATTACCGCTATCGCCTGATCCAGGCGCTCAACCGGCTGCACGCGGAAAAGGTGAAGTACCACGACGACCGTGCGCAGCGCATCTCCGCCGACTACTGGCGCGCCTTGCCGCGCTACCAGCACCCGCAATCACCATTGGAGCGCACCGTCGCCCGTCACGCCTGGCCGGCGCTGGGCATCCTGGCCGGCTGGCTGGCCGCCGTCATGCTGGCCGCCGCCTGGGCCGCACGTCGTATGGAAAGGAATATTTGATGAAGAACCTGAAATTCGAACTACTTTTATTGCTGCGCTCACGCCCGGCGCTGGCCGCACTGGTGCTGCTGCTGTTGCTGTCGGCTTTGTCGGTATGGAGCGGCATGCGCACCGTGGCCGAACAAAACGCTGCGCTGCAGCGCATCGCCGCCGTGCAGGCCAAGGACATGGCCGAGCGCACCGCGCGCCAGGCGTCCGACGCCGAGGCCGGCCTCACCGCCTACTACGTGCCGCACCTGACCATCGACCCGCCCGCGCCGCTGGCCTTCGCCGCCATCGGCCAGCGCGATGTGCAGCCTTACGCGCTGCAGGTGCGCGCGCTCGGCCTGCAAGCGCAGCTCTATGAATCGGAGGCCTTCAATCCCGAACTGGCCGCGCCCGGGCGTTTCGACTTCGCCTTTGTGCTGGTATATCTCGCGCCCCTGTTCATCATCGCGCTGATGCACGATATGGTGAGCGGCGAGCGCGAAGCGGGACGACTGCGTTTGCTGTCCTCCCTGCCCGCCACGCCGGGAGCGCTGTGGCGCCGGCGCGTGCTGCTGCGTCTTGCGTTGATCGGCGCCGCCCTGCTCCTGCCGCTGCTGGCGGGCGCGCTGCTGTCCGGCGCCGCTGTTGGCGAAAGCGCCATGCTGGTCGCAGCCGCCGCGCTGTACCTTGCCTTCTGGTGCGGCCTGGCCGCCTGGGGCGCCGCCGTCGCCCGCACCGCAGCCGCCGGCGCCGCCGTGCTGTTGGCCGCCTTCGTGTTGCTGGCACTGGTGCTGCCGACCGGCGTCAACGCCGCGCTGGAACGCGCCCTGCCCGTCGCCCAGGGCGCCGAGCTCGCGCTGGCCCAGCGCCAGGCCGTGCACACCGCATGGGACAAGCCAAAGGAAGAAACGATGCAGAACTTCTTCCGCAGCCACCCCGAGTGGCAAGACACGCCGCCGCTGCCAGACGGCTTCCACTGGAAGTGGTACTACGCCATGCACCAGGCGGGCGACGACGCCGTGGCCGCACAAGCCGCGCAATACCGCGATTCCTTGTGGTCGAGGGAAGAATGGACGCGCCGCGCAGGCCTGCTGCTGGCGGGAGTGAATGTGCAGGTGCTGCTGCACCGCCTGGCTGGAACCGACCTGGAAGCGCGCCTGGCCTATATGGACCGCATCAGCGCCTTCCACGGGCAAGTGCGCCGGCACTTCTACCCCTATGTCTTCAACGAGCGCCCATTCGGCCCAGGAGAGTTTGCCAAGCTGCCGGCGTACCACCCCGCCAGCGCCGCCGGCACCCCACCCTGGCCGCTAGCCCTGGCGCTGGCCGCACTAGCCGCCGGCGCCCTCCTCTTGGGCATGCGCCGCGCCGCCCGTTGCAGCTAATGCAATAAATGTCCACCCTGGGGTCAGGAAGAAATGTGGACATTTCCTTAGCGAAAAAAATGTCCACTTTTCTTCCTGACCCCGGAGTGGACATTTATTGAAGGGTTACAACTTGATGAAGTGCTCGCGGTAGTACTTCAGTTCTTCGATCGATTCGATGATGTCGGCCAGCGCGGTGTGCTTTTGGGCTTTTTTGAAGCCGGCGACCATTTCGGGCTTCCAGCGGCGGCCGAGCTCTTTCAGGGTGGAGACGTCGATGTTGCGGTAGTGGAAGAAGGCCTCCAGCTTCGGCATGTACTTGACCATGAAGCGGCGGTCCTGGCCGATGGTGTTGCCGCACATCGGCGCTTTGCCTTTCGGTACCCATTGGCGCATGAAGGCGAGGAATTCGGCTTCGGCTTGCTCTTCGGTCACGGTGGACGCTTTGACGCGGTCGATCAGGCCGGAGCGGCCGTGCGTGCCTTTGTTCCAGGCGTCCATCTTGTCCAGCGTTTCGTCCGACTGGTGAATCACCAGCACCGGGCCTTCAGCCACCACGTTCAGGTGCATGTCGGTGACGATCATTGCCACTTCGATAATGCGGTCGGTATCCGGCTCCAGGCCGGTCATTTCCATGTCGACCCACACCAGGTTCATCTCGTTCGGGCGCTGCTGGCTGGCCGGGCTTGCCGGGGTGTCGTTCGCTTGTGACATAATTCTCTCTATAGCAATTTAAAGCAGATTAATCCGCCATTTTCTCACAGGCATAGAATGTCATCACACGCGTTTTCGTTTTTATTCATTGCCTTTTTGGCACTTACCTTGATTGTGCGCTTCTGGCTTGCCTCGCGCCATATCCGCCATGTGATGCAAAACCGCGCCGCCGTGCCGGCCGAGTTCGCGGAAAAAATCCCTCTCGCGGCGCACCAGAAGGCCGCTGATTACACCGTGGCGCGCACCAAACTGGGCATCGTCAGCATGCTGCTGTCGGGCGCCGTGCTGGTGGGCTTTACCCTGCTGGGCGGCCTGCAATGGCTGTCGGTGACGGTGTTTGGCGCCACCGGCGGCGGAATGGCTTACCAGCTTGGCCTGGTGGTCGCTTTCGGCATCGTCTCGGGCCTGCTCGACCTGCCGCTCGATTACTACCGCCAGTTCACGCTGGAGGAGCGCTTCGGCTTCAACAAAATGAGCAAGCGCTTGTTCTTCTTCGACCTGGTCAAGGGCGTCGGCCTGGGCGCGGCCCTGGGCCTGCCGCTGATCTGGGTGATCCTGGTGCTGATGGAAAAATCCGGTTCGCTGTGGTGGCTGTATACCTGGTTCGTGTGGTGCGGTTTCCAGTTGCTGGTGATGGCGCTCTACCCTAACCTGATCGCGCCGCTGTTCAACAAGTTCACGCCGCTGGCGGATGAATCGCTGAAGCAGCGCATCGAGGGCCTGATGGCGCGCGTGGGCTTTGCTTCCAAGGGCCTGTTCGTGATGGACGGTTCCAAGCGTAGCGCGCACGGCAATGCTTACTTCTCTGGCTTCGGCGCGGCCAAGCGCATCGTGTTTTTCGACACCCTGGTGTCGTCGCTCTCGCCGCAGGAAGTTGAAGCGGTGCTGGCGCATGAACTGGGTCACTTCAAGCTGAAACATATCGTCAAGCGCATCGTGGTGATGTTCGCGCTGTCGCTGGGCTTCCTGGCCTTGCTGGGCTACCTGAAAAACCAGCTCTGGTTCTACACCGGCCTGGGCGTGAATCCGATCATCGTGCCGGGCCAGTCCAATGATGCGCTGGCACTGATCCTGTTCATGCTGGCACTGCCGGTCTTTACCTTCCTGTTTGGCCCACTGACTTCGCTCAGCTCGCGCAAACATGAATTCGAGGCGGATGCTTTCGCCGCCAAACACACCGATGCGCGCGACCTGGTGTCGGCGCTGGTCAAGATGTACGAGGACAACGCGTCGACCCTGACGCCGGACCCGTTGCATTCGGCCTTCTACGATTCGCACCCTCCCGCCAGCGTGCGGATTCGTCAACTCAACCTGGCGGCAGCACAATGACAGCCCATATCCTTTCCGCAGCCGACCTGTGCGCCCTGCGCAGCAGCCACCAGACCACCGCGCTGGACGCCCCCGAGGCGCTGCGCCTGGTGCAGTTGCTCGATGGCTGGAGCATGGCCAGCGGCAAGCTGGTGAACACCTTCGGCTTCAACAACTATTACGAGACCATGGCCTTTGTGAACGCGCTGGCCTTCATCTCGCACCGCGAGGACCACCACCCGGAGCTGGTGGTGGGCTACAAGACCTGCCAGGTGCGCTATGAAACGCATTCGGTGAACGGCTTGTCGATCAACGATTTCATTTGCGCCGCCAAGGCCGATGCATTGGGCCAGCCATGAGCAAGGGAGAACAACGCACCGGCACCATCATCGCAGCCCACGGACGCCACTATCTGGCCGAATCGGAAGGCCTGCGCCTGCAATGCGTCACACGCGGCAAGAAGACCAACGTCGCGGTGGGCGACCTGGTGGACCTGAGCATGACCTCGCCCGACCAGGCGGTGATCGATAAGATCCAGGAGCGCAAGACGCTGCTGTACCGCTCCGACCAGTACAAGTCGAAACTGCTGTCGGCCAATGTGGACCAGCTGTTCATCGTGGTGGCGACCGAACCAAGCTTCTCGGACGACCTGGTGTCGCGCGCCCTGGTGGCGGCGGAGGCGGCCGGCATCCACGTGCGCCTGCTGCTGAACAAGGTGGACGTGACGGAGATGCTGGAGCATGCGCGCAAGCGCCTGCAGGTTTATTCGGCCATGGGCTACGAGGTGATCGAGGTGTCGGCCACCGGCCAGCCGGAGCAGACCGGCGCCACGCTGGCGCCGCTGCTGCAAGGCCATTCCTCGATCCTGATCGGCCAGTCCGGCATGGGCAAGTCTTCGCTGATCAACATCCTGGTGCCGGATGCCGATATCGCCACGCGCGAAATCAGCGAAGCGCTGGATACCGGCAAGCACACCACCACCTTCACCCGCCTGTACCACGTGGGGCCGGATTCGAGCGTGATCGATTCGCCGGGCTTCCAGGAGTTCGGCCTGTACCACCTGAGCGAGGGCATGCTGGAGCGGGCCTTCCGCGATTTCCAGCCCTACCTGGGTACCTGCCGTTTCTACAACTGCCGTCACCTGAGCGAACCGCAATGCGCAGTGCTGGACGCCGTGGGGCAAGGCAAGATCGCCAAAATGCGCCACACTTTGTACGGCCAGTTGCTGCACGAGTCGGCGCAAACCCTTTATTGACAGGATCACCATGCAGCAGCTGTATGCCGACGACGATGCCGTAGCGCGCTGGGAACTGGATCTCCTGCCCTTGCGCGGTGCAGCCCGGCTGCCGCTGCTGCTGCCGCTGTCATGGCATTTGCGCCAGCGCGCGCCCAAGCGCGCCATGGAATTGGCGCAGGAGGCGCTGGCCCTGCTGCCTTCCGCCCACTTGCCGGACGCCGGACGCGCCGCGCTGGAGGCGCGCCTGCACCTGGTGGACGGCGAGATCCGCTGGCTGGACGGCGAGCTGGATGCCGCCGCCTCACTGGCAGCGCGCGCGCTGGAGGTGTTCGCGGCGCAGGGCGACGACGTTGGCTGCGCCGACGCGCACTGGCTGAAAGCCTGGATCGCGGTGGACCGTGGCAACCATGCCCTGCGCGATACGGAACTGGAGGCCTGCGCCGCGTCCGCCCATGCGGCGGGCGACGAGGAGCGCGCCGCCATCGCCGATGCGGCGCAGGCGCGCTGGGCGGCGCTGCGCGACCTGCACGCGGCCACCGAGCGCTGGGGCGGCCGCTTTGAACTGGTGGAAGACCTGCCGCCCGGCGTCGATTGCTGGGTCAACGATTTCTTTGGCATCGCCGCCAGCCAGGCCGGCGATATCGGCAACGCCGCCGGTTTCTACATTCGCAGTTACGAGGCGGCGCTGGAAACCGGCCAGGTGCGCGCCGCCACCACCGCCGCCACCAATATCGCGGAAAAATTCTCGCACCTGAACGACCACCACTCAGGCCTGGAGTGGATGCAGCGCGCCATGGAGCTGGCGCGCCCCACCGGCTGGCCGCGCAGCATCGGCTCCTGCCTGGTGCACACGGCCGATATCGTGCGCCGCCTGGGCCGGCTGGATGCGTCCGAGGAGCTGCTGCGCGAAGCGCTGGTGATCCTGGCGCCGCAGGCCAATGGCCGCAGCTATGCCATCGCCTTGCAGCACCTGGGCGACCTGTGCCTGGACAAGAAGGATTTCGGCGAGGCGCTGGACGCCTTCCAGCGCCTGACCGCGCGCGCCGAGGCGCTGCAACAGGGCGACTTCAAGATCGTGGCGCTGCGCGGCCAGGCGCACGCCCTGTGCTACCTGGACCGCCCGCAGGAGGCGCTGGACATGGCGCAGCAGGCGGTGGAGCGGGCCGCGCGCCACCACAACGCCTTCCACCACATCGCCGCGCTGCGCGTGCTGGCGCGCATCCACGGCCAGCACCGCACCTTGCCGCAGCCGCCCGGCATGAGCGCGCCCAACGCCCGCCTGCATTACCTGCACAAGGCGCTGGCGGCGGCGCTAACCATCCAGGGCTACACCGTGCCGGGCGACCTGTACGACGCGCTGGGCGAGGAGTACGCGCGCCTGGGCGACTACGGCTGCGCCTACGAAATGTCGACCGCCGCCAGCGCCGCACGCGAGAAGACCCACACGCTGGAAGCCACCAGCCGCGCCATCGCCATGCAGGTACACCACCAGACCGAGCAGGCGCGCGCGGAAGGCATGCACCACCGCGAGCTGGCCATGTCGGAGGCGCGTCGCGCCGAAGTGCTGCAGCAGACCAGCAAGCTGCTGGAACGCCTGTCGGCCATTGGCCAGGAAATCACCACCCACCTCGACGCCGGCGCCGTGTTCCAGGCGCTGGACCGGCACGCGCACGCCCTGCTGTCGGCCAATACCTTCGCGGTCTACCTGGTGGACCAGGCCGGGCGCACGCTGGAGCGCGCCTTCGGCGTGGAGGCAGGGCGCGCCCTGCCGCGCAACACCATTTCGCTCGACCACCCCACCGCCTACACCGCGCAATGCCTGCGCGAGCGGCGCGAGGTGTATATCGACCAGATTCCGCCGGAGCGCAACAACACGGTGACGCCCGGCACGGCGGCCAGCGTGTGCGCGCTGTACGTGCCGCTGCTGGTGGGCGAACGCGTCTTGGGCGTAATGACGGCGCAAGCCATGCACGCCAACGCCTACGGCGAGCGTGAGCGCCTGATCTTCCGCACCCTGTGCGCCTACGGCGCCATCGCGCTCGACAACGCGCACGCCTACAGCCAGTTGCAGGAGGCGCAGTCGCAGCTGGTGTCGCAGGAAAAGCTGGCGGCACTGGGCTCGCTGATGGCGGGCGTGGCGCACGAATTGAATACGCCGATCGGCAACAGCCTGCTGATCGCCAGTACGCTGGAGCAGAAGACCCTCGAACTGGAACAGGCCATCAACGGTCCCGGCCTGCGCAAGTCGGAACTGCTGGCCTTCATCGACGACACGCGCAAGGCGTCCACCCTGGTCATGCGCGGCCTGCACAGCGCGGCCGACCTGGTGTCCAGCTTCAAGCAGGTGGCGGTGGACCGCACCACCGAGCAGCGCCGCATGTTCAACCTGCACCAGGTCACCCACGAAATTGTGGCGACGGTGATGAACCGCATCCGCAACGCCTGCCACAAGATCGAATTCGAGGTGCCGGACAGCATTGCGCTGGACAGCTACCCCGGCCCCTTCGGCCAGGTGGTCACGAACCTGATCAACAACGCCCTGCTGCACGCCTTCGACGGACGCGAAGGCGGGCAGATGCGCCTGGTGGCCTCGACCCCGGTGCAGGGTCGCGTGCTGGTCATATTCAGCGACGACGGCGGCGGCATCGCGGCGGAGAACCTGACGCGTATTTTCGACCCCTTCTTCACCACTAAACTGGGACAAGGCGGCTCCGGCCTGGGCCTGTCCATCAGTTACAACATTGTCACGTCCCTGCTGGGCGGCCATATCAGCGTGGAGAGCGGCAGCGCGGGCACGACCTTCACCCTGGACCTGCCTTTGACCGCGCCACGGCACGATCCCGAACGCCCAGCCACCATTTATTGAAATGCCCGTATAATCTTTAGTCCACCGCAGCAAACCTTTGCAAAGATGTCTATACCACCTAAACGGATCAAACACTACCTCCAGTTCAACGACCT
Organism: Massilia sp. SR12; assembly: GCA_046523935.1. GTDB lineage: Bacteria > Pseudomonadota > Gammaproteobacteria > Burkholderiales > Burkholderiaceae_D > Rugamonas. Next base: position 2,234,616 of record CP159586.1, read on the forward strand.
GTCCCTGGAGGAGTATGAATATGTCATCGCCCGCGCCGCAGAGATCAAGCGCAAGTTCAAAGCGTACGAGATTTACCACCCGCTGATCGACCGCACCCTGGTCATGGTGTTTGATAAGAACTCGACCCGCACCCGCCTGTCCTTCGAGGCCGGCATGCACCAGTTGGGCGGCGCCGCCATCTACCTGAACACGCGCGACTCCCAACTGGGGCGCGGCGAGCCGGTGGAAGACGCCGGCCAGGTCATGTCGCGCATGTGCGACATCATCATGGTGCGCACCTTCGGCCAGGACATCATCGAGCGTTTCGCTGCCCATTCGCGTGTGCCGGTGATTAATGGCCTGACCAACGAACACCATCCTTGCCAGGTATTTGCCGACATCTTCACCTATATCGAGCATCGCGGTTCGATCAAGGGCAAGGTGGTGGCCTGGGTGGGCGACGCCAATAATATGCTGTACTCCTGGCTGCAGGCGGCCGAAGTGTTCGGCTTCCACGTCAACGTCTCCACGCCGCACGGCTACGACATGGACATGTCGCTGGTCTCGACCGACCGTTACACCTTCTTCGCCAACCCGTCGGACGCCTGCGAAGGCGCAGACCTGGTCAATACCGACGTCTGGACTTCCATGGGCTACGAAGAGGAAAACGCGGCGCGCCTGAAAGCCTTCGACGGCTGGATCGTGGACGGCGCCAAGATGGCGCGCGCCAAGCCGGACGCCCTGTTCATGCACTGCCTGCCGGCCCACCGCGGCGAAGAAGTCGCCGCCGAAGTCATCGACGGCCCGCAATCGGTGGTGTGGGACGAGGCCGAGAACCGCCTGCACGTGCAAAAGGCGCTGATCGAATATCTGCTGCTGGGCAAGATCAACTAATTACACCTGAACGAGAACTGATATGAGCGACGTAAAGAAAGTAGTCCTCGCCTACTCCGGCGGCCTGGACACCTCCGTGATCCTGAAGTGGCTGCAGGATAACTACAAGTGCGAAATCGTGACCTTCACCGCCGACCTGGGCCAGGGTGAAGAGCTGGAGCCGGCACGCGCCAAAGCGCTGAAGTTCGGCATCAAGCCAGAGAACATCTTCATCGACGACGTGCGTGAAGAGTTCGTGCGCGACTTCGTCTTCCCTATGTTCCGTGCCAACACCGTGTACGAAGGCGAATACCTGCTAGGTACCTCGATCGCGCGTCCGCTGATTGCCAAGCGCCTGATCGAGATCGCCAACCAGACCGGCGCCGACGCCATCTCGCACGGCGCCACCGGCAAGGGCAACGACCAGGTGCGCTTCGAACTGGGCGCCTATGCGCTGAAACCAGGCGTGCGAGTGATCGCTCCTTGGCGTGAGTGGGACCTGCTGTCGCGCGAAAAACTGCTGAAGTACGCGGAAGACGCCGGCATCGCCGTCGACATGAAGCACAAGAACGGCGGCGCGCCATACTCGATGGACGCCAACCTGCTGCACATCTCCTTCGAAGGCCGCCACCTGGAAAACCCAAGCGCCGAAGCCGAGGAATCAATGTGGCGCTGGACCGTCAGCCCCGAAGCGGCGCCGGACCAGGCCGAATACCTGGACATCGAATTCGAAAAAGGCGACATCGTGGCCCTGAACGGCACCCGCATGTCGCCAGCCACCGTCCTGACTGAACTGAACCGCCTGGGCGGCAAGCACGGCATTGGCCGCCTGGACCTGGTGGAAAACCGCTACGTCGGCATGAAGTCACGCGGCTGCTACGAAACCCCGGGCGGCACCATCATCCTGAAGGCGCACCGCGCCATCGAGTCGATCACCCTGGACCGCGAAGTGGCCCACCTGAAGGACGACCTGATGCCACGCTACGCTTCGCTGATTTACAACGGCTACTGGTGGGCGCCGGAGCGCGTTGCGCTGCAAACCCTGATCGACAACACCCAGGCCACCGTGAACGGTTGGGTACGCGTCAAGCTGTACAAGGGCAATGTGATCGTTGTGGCGCGCGATTCGAAGACCGATTCGCTGTTCGACCAGACCATCGCCACCTTCGATGAAGACGGCGGCGCCTACAACCAGGCCGATGCCGGTGGCTTCATCAAACTGAACGCCCTGCGTATGCGTATCGCCGCAAACGCACGAAATAAGCGTGGTCAATAAGCTTTCTTGCACCAGTTAAAACGGGCCGCCTTTGCGCGGCCCGTTTTTTTTGTTACATTGCCTTGGAATAAAGCCATCCTCCCCGGAGACCCCGCGCATGAATAACCTGAGCGTCAAGAATAAACTCTACCTCGGCTTCGGCACCATAGTCGCAATCATCTTGCTACTGCTGATCCTGGCCTATAACAATTTCAACCGCCTGTCCGAAGCGAATGCCTGGGACAAGCACACGGCCGACGTGCTACTTGAGTTGGCCGGTGTCTCGTCCACCTCGCTCGAAGTGCAAAACGATGTGCGCGGCTACCTGCTGACAGGCGACGAAGCCTACCTGGCCGCCAAGCAGGAGCACTACGAAGAAATGAAGCAGCACCTGGACAAGGCGCTGCAACTGACAAAGGACAATCCGCGCCAACAGGAACGTCTGAAACGCACGCAAGGCATTTTGCTGAACTGGGGTGATGTCCTGATCCAGCGCCAGGTCGACCTGCGCAAGGAGCTGCGCGACACCAAAGGCGCGGCGGATGCCGTGGGCCAATCCAGCGTGCTGAAGGAGGCCGTGCAAGTACGCCGCCGTGGGCGCGACCTGCTGGACGAGGCGGCCACCGAAGAACGCAGCCTGCAAGCCGAGCGCCTCGCCAACAGCCAAAAGCTGCAGGAAACCCAAGGCAACCTGTTTGCAGTCGGCGGCGCCGCCGTGGTGGTGCTGTCGCTGCTGGTCTCGATCCTGCTGGCGCGCGCCATCCTGGGCCCGCTGGCCGGTTTGACCAGCGTCCTGGCGCGCCTCGGCGCCGGGGAGCTGAGCGCGCGCGTGGCGGTAACGACGCGCGATGAAATGGGCCAACTGGGCGAGGACGTCAACAAGATGGCGCAGCAACTGCAGGATGGCACCGCGCGCGAACTGGCGCAGACCAATGACCTGCGCGCCAAGGTCGATTCGCTGCTGGAAACCGTGTCGCGCGCGGCCAGCGGCGACCTGACCGGCAAGGTCACCGTCGGCGGCGACGACGCCATCGGCCAGTTGGGCGACGGCCTGCGCCGCATGTTCGACAACCTGCGCGCGCTGCTGAACAATGTGCAGAAGGCCGGCATCCAGGTCACCACCTCGGCGACCGAGATCGCGGCGTCGGCCAAGCAGCAGGAGGCGACCGGCGTGGAACAGGCGCAGACCTCGGTGGAAGTGCTGAGCACCACCAAGGAAATCTCGTCCAACACTTCGCAGCTGCTGAAAACCATGGAGGATGCGACCGCCGTGGCCGACTACACCACGGCCGCCACCTCGGAAGCCCAGGGCAACCTGCGTCGCATGGACCAGACCATGCAGAATATGGTGAATGCGACCGACTCGATCAACGCCAAATTGGCGGCGCTGTCGGAAAAAGCCTCCAATATCAATTCGGTGCTGACCACCATTACCAAGGTGGCCGACCAGACCAATATCCTGTCGCTGAACGCCGCCATTGAGGCCGAGAAGGCGGGCGAGGCGGGGCGCGGCTTCTCGGTGGTGGCGACGGAAATCCGCCGCCTGGCCGACCAGACCTCGGTCTCGACCTGGGATATCGAGCAGATGCTGAAGGAAATGCAGTCCGCCGTGTCGGCCAGCGTGATGGGCATGGACAAGTTCTCGGAAGAGATCCGGCGCAGCGTGGGCGAGGTGCGCCAGGTGACCGACCAGTTGTCGGGCGTGATGGACCAGGTGCAAAAGCTGGCGCCGCAATTTGACGCGGTGTTGCAGGGCATGCAGGCGCAGGCCGTCGGCGCGCAGCAGATCACCGAGACCATGATGCAGTTGAACGATGCCACCCAGCAGACCGTCGAATCGCTGAAAGCCACCAGCGAGGCGGTGCACCAGCTACAGTACGCGGCAGGCGACTTGCAGACCAGCGTGGCCACTTTCGCTGTGAGCGCATGAAAGTCCTGGTCTTCCACATCGGCGCCGACCGCTACGGCTTGCCGTTGCGGCAGGTGCGGCGTGTGCTGCCCTTGCTGGAACTGAAGGGCGTTCCGCTGGCGCCGGACAGCGTGGCGGGCCTGATGAATTTGCACGGCGAGCCAGTGCCGGTGATCGACCTGGCGCGCATCAGCGGCGGCGCGCCCTCGCGCCAGCATTTCGATACACGCATCGTGCTGGCCGATTACACCGCGCCCGATGGCACCGTACATGCCCTGGGCCTGATGGCCGAGCGCGTGCAGGGCGTGCAGGACGTGGCGCAGCAGGGCCTGGCGCCGAGCGGCGTGCAGGCTGCGCCTTTCCTTGGTCCGGTGGCGGGCGATGCGCGCGGCATGGTGCAGTTGGTAGAGGTGGATGCCCTGCTGCCGGCCGAGCTGCGCGCGCGCCTGTTTCCGACCGCAGCGGCGGCTGAATGAAAGTCCTGGCCACATTGCGCAGCATGACGGGCCTGAACCTGGCCCGCAGCACCGTTGAACATGCGGTGAAGCGACGCATGGCGGCCACCGGGCAGTTGGTGCGCAAGGCCTACGCCGATGCGTTGGACGAGGCGGAGCTGCGTGAACTGGTGGAGCTGGTGGTGGTGCCGGAGTCGTGGCTGTTCCGCGACCCGCTCGCCTTTTCCGCCGCAGTCGAGCATATCCGCACGCGGCAGGCGGACGGCGCGAAGGTGGTGCGCATCCTTTCCGTGCCGTGCGCCGGCGGCGAGGAGCCCTACACCATGGCGATGGCGCTGTTCGACGCCGGCGTGGCGCCGCAGTCCTTCATGATCGATGCGCTCGACATCAGCGCCGCCTGCGTGGCGCGGGCGCAGGCCGGGGTGTACGGTCGCAATGCGTTCCGCGCCCAGGATTTGTCGTTCCGCGACCGCTATTTCACGGCGCTGGGCGAGGACTTTTACCAGATCGACGATGCCCTGAAGGCGCGCATCCGTTTTGCGCAGGGCAGCATCCTGGAGGGGCAGTTGGGCAGCGCGCGCCAGTATGACGTGATCTTTTGCCGCAACCTGCTGATTTATTTCGACGACCCGACCACGGCGGCCGCGATCGCCCGCCTGTCGGCGCACCTGGCGGATGATGGCATCCTGCTGGCGGGGTACGCCGAAGTCCCATCCTTCGTGCGCAATGGCTTTGCGCCGCTGCCGCATCGGCAGGCATTCGCCTTGCGCAAGGACCTCAAACTTCCCGGCGCCCCGGCCCTGCCCGCCCTGTCCCCAGCCGCCCTGTCCCCAGCCGCCCCGCGCGCCGCCCGCACACCGCCCGGCGCGGGCGCAACCCCGTGGCCGGCCGCATCAACCGGCCGGGCTGCCTCCGGACCGGGCCGCCCGACAGACGCGCGCAGCACCCCGGCGCCAGGCGCAGCGCTTCCTGCCAAGCCAAAGAGCGCCAGCGCAACTGCGGCGCCCACGCTGGTCGCGGCCGGCGATGACAGCCTGCTCAAGCAAGCGCGCGCCCTGGCCGACGCTGGCAAGCTAAAAGAAGCGGACGCCGCCTGCCGCGCATTCCTGGCGCAGCAGCCGGCATCCGCCGACGCCTATTTCACCCTGGGCCTGCTGGCCGAAACCGCCGGCCAGGCCGCCGACGCCGAGGCCCAGCTGAAACGCTGCCTCTACCTACAACCCGACCATTACGAAGCCCTCTGCCACCTCGCCCTGCTGCAAGAGCAAAGCGGCAACAGCAGCGCCGCCGCCACCCTTAAGGCGCGCGCCGCGCGCGCATTCCAGAAACGATCATGACAGAGCCAACACAAGAACTGGACGCCTGCTGGAACCGCATCGGCATCGCCGGCGACCATAGCTGCGAAATCCTGAAGCAGGCCGTCCACTGCCGCAACTGCGAGGTGTACGCCAACGCCGCCGTGCGCAATCTGCAGCGCCCCGTCGGCCAGGGCTATATGCGCGCGTGGGCGGAACACTTCTGCGTGCCGGAAGACCAGGGTGCGAGCCTGGACAGCTCCTGCGTCGCCTTCCGCATCGGCCGGGAGTGGCTGGCCCTGCCCACCTCCATGTTCCAGCAGATCGCGCCGAAAGCCATCCCGCACCGCCTGCCCCACCGCAGCGCGCGCGGCCTGCGCGGCGTAGTCAATGCCGGCGGCAAGCTGTACCCCTGCATTTCGCTGGCCGACCTGCTCGGCATCGACGAAGCCGGCGGCGAAGCGCGCGCCGGCCGCCACACCTTCGCCCGCATGCTGCTGGTGCGCTGGGAAGAGCAGACCTATGCCCTGCCGGTGGCCGAACTGCACGGCATCATCCGCTACGCCAGCAGCGCGCTGAAGCCGCCCGCCGCCACCATCAACAAGGGTATCGAGCGCTACCTGGCCGGCGTGCTGACGCAGGACGACCTGCAGGTGGGCTGCCTGGACGACAGCCTGCTCGGCTACCAACTCGCGAGGACGCTGCGATGAGCGACAAGAAGGATGACCTGAGCCAGTTCTCCATGCTCGACCTGTTCCGCATGGAAGCCGACAGCCAGACCCAGATCCTGACCGACGGCCTGCTGTCCTTTGAGCGCCGCAACGACGCGTCCGACATCGAGCCAATGATGCGCGCCGCGCATTCGATCAAGGGCGCCGCCGCCATTGTCGGCCTGGACATGGTGGTGCAGCTGGCGCACGGCATGGAGGACGCCTTCCTCGCGGCCCAGGCGGGCAAACTGAAACTGACGCCGAACCGGGTCGACGCGCTGCTGGCCGGCGTGGACCTGATCGTGCAATGCTCGCGCGTCAACGACGACATGGATGCCTGGCTGGCGGCGCACGGCGCGCAGATTTCCAAAACCATGAACGACGTACAGGGCATCGCCTTCCTGCCCGAACCGCTGCTTATGCCGTCGGCCTACGCCGCGCCGTCAACGCCGGCAGCGCCGGCCGCCGTGGCCGCCCCGGCCCCCGCCCTTGCGCCGGCGCCGGCGGCCGAAGCAGTGCCCGTACCCGAGGCGCCCGCCGAACCCGGCATCCCCGGCCGCAGCCTGCCGCCGATGAAGAACGCGCAGAACTTCGACCGCCTGCTGGCCCTGGCCAGCGAAGCGCGCATCAACGCCCACCAGCTGCATCCCCTGATCCAGGGCATCCAGCGCCACAAGCGCAACCAGGCCACCCTGTTCGCCGTGCTGGAGGAGCTGATGGAAGCGGCCTCCCACGCCAGCGACCCGACGCTGAAGGAAAAGGCCCTGCTGGCGATCCAGAAAAGCCAGCCGCTCAAGCAATTCATGCTGGAGCACATCACCGACATGGAAAACTACGAACGGCGCCTCCTGGTCGGCTCGGAAAACATGGTCGACGAAGTCCTGGCCCTGCGCATGCGCCCCTTCCGCGACGGCACCCAGCACTTCCCGCGCATGGTGCGTGACCTGGCGCGCAGCCTGGGCAAGGACGTGGTGCTGCAAATCGACGGCGAAGACACCCTGGTCGACCGCGACATCCTGCTGCGCATTGAAAGCCCGCTCAACCACATGCTGCGCAACGCCGTCGACCACGGCATGGAAACCCCGCAGGAGCGCCTGGCCGCCGGCAAGCCCGCCACCGGCACCATCCTGATGGAAGCGCGCCACCGCGCCGGCATGCTGAATATCGAGATCAGCGACGACGGGCGCGGCGTCGATCCGGACAAGGTGCGCCGCACCGTGATCGAACGCAAAATGGCCAGCGAACAGATGGTGGCCGCCATGTCGCAGGCCGAGCTGATGGAATTCCTGTTCCTGCCCGCCTTCAGCCTGAAAGGCAGCATCACCGAGATTTCCGGACGCGGCGTCGGCCTCGACATCGTGCACGACACCATCCGCCAGCAGAACGGCACGGTGCGCATTGAAACCGAATTGGGCAAAGGCTTCCGCAGCTCGATCACCCTGCCCCTCACGCAGTCGATCGTGCGCGCCCTGGTGGTGGACGTGAAGGGCGAGGCCTACGCCATCCCCATCGTCAAGGTCGAACGCATCCTCAAGGTAGCGCAAAGCGCCGTGCACACGCTGGAAAACAAGCAATTCTTCGAGCACGACGGCGAGCACCTCGGCCTGGTCGGCGCCGCCCACCTGCTGGAGCTCGGCGAGATGGAGCACAGCGACGAGCTGTCGGTGATCGTCATCGGCGGCAGCGCGCGCCGCTACGCCCTGGTGGTGGACCGCATCCGTGGCGAGCAAAGCCTGGCGGTGCAGGCCATCGACCCGATTTTCGGCAAAATGCGCGACATATCCGCCGCCGCCCTGCTGGACGACGGCGAGCCGGTGCTGATCCTGGACGTGCCCGACCTCCTGCTTTCAATCGAAAAGCTGTTGCAGGAAGGCGGCTTGCACCAACTTACGCGCTCAGACCACGCCGGACGGCGTAGAATGAAACGCATCCTTGTCGTGGACGATTCGCTCACCGTGCGCGAAATGGAACGCAAACTGCTGGTGGGACGCGGTTTTGAAGTGGACATCGCGATCGACGGCATCGACGGCTGGAACGTGGTGCGCAGCGGCGACTACGACCTGGTCATCACCGACGTCGACATGCCGCGCATGGACGGCATCGAGCTGGTCAACCTGATCAAGAAGGACCTGAATTTGCACAAGCTGCCCGTGATGATCGTTTCCTACAAAGACCGGCCCGAAGACCGCGCACGCGGCCTGGCGGCGGGCGCCGATTATTACCTGACCAAGGGCAGCTTCCACGACGAAACGCTACTGGACGCCGTGTCCGACCTGATCGGCGAAGCCTACCGATGAGAATCGCCATCGCCAACGACGTGCCGATGGCCGCCGAGGCGTTGCGGCGCGTGGTCGCCAGCACGCAAGAGCACCAGGTGGCCTGGATCGCCCGCACCGGGCTGGAGGCGGTGCTGAAATGCAGCAGCGACCGCCCCGACCTGATCCTGATGGACCTCAACATGCCCGAGCTGGACGGGGTGGAGGCGACGCGCCGCATCATGGACGAATGCCCGTGCGCCATCCTGGTGGTGACCGGCCGCCCGCAGGACAATGTGAACCAGGTGTTCCGCGCCCTGGGCGCCGGCGCGCTGGACGTGACCGCGACCCCCGTCTTGCAAGGACAGCAAGGCGGCGACGCCGAACTGCTGCACAAGATCAAAACCATGGACAAGCTGATCCGCCACAGCGGCGGCAGCCAGTCCATGTCGCCCCGGCGCCACATACCGCAGCCGGACGCGCAAGCCGGCCTGCGCACCCTGGTGGCCATCGGCGCCTCCACCGGCGGCCCGATGGCGGTGGCGCGCATCCTGGCCGGCTGGACCCCGCCGCCCAGTTGCGCCGTGGTGGTGGTGCAGCATATCGACGAAAACTTTGCCGACCATTTCGCCAAATGGTTAGCGGAACAACTGGCCGTGCCGGTACGCGCCATCGAAGGCCGCACCCATTTGCAGGGCGGCGTGGTGATGGTCGCCAAGAGCAACGACCACCTGGTACTGGATGAAAAGTATCAACTGGGTTACGATGCCAACCCAAAGGACTACGCATACCGGCCCTCGGTCGATGTGTTTTTCAACTGCGTCGCCCAGCACTGGCGCGGCGACGCGTTCGGCGTCCTGCTGACCGGCATGGGCCGCGACGGGGGCGAAGGCTTGCTGGCCATGCGGCGCGCCGGCAAGACAACGATAGCCCAGGACCAGGCCAGCAGCGCGGTGTACGGCATGCCGCGCGCCGCCGTGGAACTGGATGCCGCGCAATCCATCCTGCCGCTGGATAAGATCGGACCATTCCTGCGCAGCGCGATCGGAGGCAAACTGATTTGAAGGAAAGCGATGTCTGACGTACTCACCTTGAACCTGGAAACCGAGCCAAGCCTGACCAACTTCAAGGTGCGCGTGCTGCTGGTGGACGACCAGCTCATTATCGTGGAAGCGGTGCGGCGCATGCTGGCCGGCGAAGACGATATCGAATTCCACTTCACCACCGATTCGCGCGAAGCGATCGCCATCGCCGACTCGCTGCAGCCGACCGTGATCCTGCAAGACCTGGTGATGCCCGACGTGGACGGCTTTGAGCTGATCCGCCGCTTCCGCGCCGAGGAAGCGCACGCCCACGTGCCGATCATTGTGCTGTCAGCGCGCGAAGACCCCAAGTTGAAGGCGCACGGTTTTGCCGTCGGCGCCAACGACTACCTGGTCAAGCTGCCCGACCGCCTGGAATTGCTGGCGCGCGTGCGCTACCACTCCAACGCCCACATCCACCGCCTGCAGCGCGACCAGGCCTTCCGCTTCCTGCGCGAGAGCCAGCAAAAGCTGTCCGCCGCCAATGTGGAGCTGCAAAAGCTGGCCGCCCTCGACTCCCTGACCGGCATCGGCAACCGCCGCCGCTTCGATGAAACGCTGGTGCTGGAATGGCAACGCGGGCAGCGCGAAAAGGCCCCGCTGTCGCTGCTGATGGTGGACGTCGACCACTTCAAAGCCTACAACGACAACTACGGCCATCCGGCCGGCGACCTGGCGCTGAAGAAGGTGGCCGCAGTGCTGACTGAAAACCTGAAGCGCCCGGCCGACCTGGTGACCCGCTACGGCGGCGAGGAATTCGCCATCATCCTGCCCGAGACCGACAGCGCCGGCGCCATGAGCGTGGCGCAAGCCTGCCTGAGCCTGCTGGAACACCTGCGGATCGAACACGCCCACGCCGCGCAAGGCATCCTCACCATGTCGATCGGCGTGCACACCATGGTGCCCAGCAAGCAATCGAGCTGGGACGAACTGGTGGCCCACGCCGACCGCGCCCTGTACGACGCCAAAGCCAACGGCCGCAACCAAATTCGGGGTCAGGTCTGACAATCGGACAAATGGTGCCCAAGGGCACCATTTGTCCGATTGTCAGACCTGACCCCGAATTTAGACGAACACCGGTTCCGCTTCGAGCGTGACGCCGTAACGGGCGGCGACGTCGGCCTGGATGGCGGCGGCCAGGGCTTGCACTTCGGCGCCGGTGGCGCCGCCATTGTTCACCAGCACCAGGGCCTGCTTCGGATAGACGCCGGCCGCGCCCATCGTCTTCCCCTTCCAGCCGCATTGGTCGATCAGCCAGCCGGCGGCCAGCTTTTCGCTGCCGTCGGGCTGGCGGTGGTGCACCAGGGTCGGGAATTGCTGCAATAGCTGGGCGCAATGCTCGGCGCTGACCACAGGATTTTTGAAGAAACTGCCGGCGTTGCCAACCTGCGCCGGGTCCGGCAGCTTGCGGCTGCGGATGGCGATCACGGTGTCCGCCACTTGCTGCGGCGTCGGCGCCGCCAGGCCCTGCCCGGCCACGGCGTTGGCCAGTTCGGCGTAGCGCAAGTTCGCTTGCCAGGCACGCGGCAAGGCATATGTTACGTCCAGGATCACCAGTTCCCTACCCTCGTGCTTGAAGACGCTGTCGCGGTAGGCGAAGCGGCAGGCGGCGGCATCCATCTCGCGCAGCGCGCCGCTGGCCGGGTCGAAAGCGCTCAGCGACAGGAAGTAGTCCTTGGTTTCCGCCCCATACGCCCCAATATTCTGGATCGGTGCCGCGCCTACGGTGCCCGGGATCAGGGACAGGTTTTCCAGGCCGCCCACGCCCTGCGCCAGCGTCCATTGCACGAATGCGTGCCAGTTTTCGCCGGCGGCGGCGCGCACATGGTGGTGGCTGGCGGTACCGGGCAGGACTTCACGGCCTTGCAAGGCGATGTGCAGCACCAGGCCGGGAAAGTCGCGCGTCAGCAGCAGGTTGCTGCCGCCGCCCAGGACCAGGCGCGGCATGGCGGCCAGTTGCGGGTCGGCCAGGGCGGCACGCAAGACATCCAGCGATGTCACGCGCAGGTAATGTTTTGCGCGTACATCAATACCGAAGGTATTTAAATGCTTTAGTGGGAATTCGTGCTGGATTAAATCGCTGAAAGACATGGGCAGATCAAGTTTTTGCTCGATTATAGTGCAATAGTGACAAAAACGACCGAGCGTTCGCTTGTTTGTCCGTTAAAATGTCGCTTCTTTTGAATCCGCCCTCTGGGCGGTTGCTTCATTGTAAAGGAAAGAATATGCCATCGTTTGACGTAGTATCCGAAGCGGACATGATCGAAGTGCGTAATGCCGTCGATCAAAGCAACAAGGAAATCACCACCCGTTTCGACTTCAAAGGCAGCGATGCGCGCGTAGAACAAAAAGAAAACGACCTGACGGCATTCGCCGATTCCGATTTCCAGCTGAGCCAGGTACGCGATGTCCTGACCAACAAGCTGGCAAAACGTAAGGTCGACGTGCGTTTCCTGGATGAAGGCAAGATAGAGAAGATTGGTGGGGACAAAGTCAAGCAGGTCATCAAGGTGAAAAATGGTCTCGATACCGAGACCGCCAAAAAGATCACCAAGGTTATCAAGGAAAGCAAGATGAAGGTCCAGGCCAGCATCCAGGGCGAGTCGGTGCGCGTAACTGGCGCCAAACGCGACGACCTGCAAGCTGCCATGCAGCTGCTGCGCAAGGACGTGCCGGACACGCCACTGGAATTCAACAATTTCCGCGATTGATCGAAGGACTGTAATGAAACGTGTTGACGATTTCCGCCTCAAGTTTGGTGACAAGGAGTATGTGCCAATCATGATCGGCGGGATGGGCGTGGATATTTCCACGACCGAACTGGCGCTGGAAGCAGCGCGCCTTGGCGGCATCGGCCATATTTCCGATGCCATGGTGGAGGATGTCTCGGACCGCAAGTTCGACACCACCTTCGTCAAGGACAAGACCCGCCTGTACAAGCACAACATCAACAATATGGACAAGTCCGAGGTGCAGTTCGACCTCGGTCGCCTGGCCGAAGCCCAACGTCGCCACATCGGCGACACCATGCAGCGCAAGGAAGGCCCCGGCCTGATCTTCGTCAACTGCATGGAGAAGCTGACCATGAACGGCCCGAAGGAAACCCTGCGCACCCGCCTGAACGCGGCGCTGGACGCGGGCATCGACGGCATCACCCTGTCGGCCGGCCTGCACTTCGGCTCCTTCGCGCTGATGGCGGACCACCCGCGCTTCCGCGAAGCCAAGCTGGGCATCATCGTCTCCTCCGTGCGCGCGCTGCAGATCTTCCTGCGCAAGAACCAAAAGCTGAACCGCGCTCCCGACTACGTGATCGTGGAAGGCCCGCTGGCCGGCGGCCACCTGGGTTTTGGCCCGGAAGACTGGAAAGACTACGACCTGCACACCATCACGCGCGAAGTGCTGGACTACCTGAAAGGTGAAAACCTGGACGTGCCGGTAATCGCCGCCGGCGGCGTGTTCACCGGCAGCGACGCCGTCTCCTTCCTGGAAATGGGCGCAGCCGGCGTGCAAGTGGCGACCCGCTTCACCGTGACCAAGGAATGCGGCCTGCCGGAAGAAGTGAAGCAGGAATACTTCAAAGCCACCGAAGACGACGTGATCGTGAACGGCATTTCGCCGACCGGCTACCCGATGCGCATGCTGCAGCAGACCCCTGCGATCGGCTCCGGCATTCGTCCCGGCTGCGAATCCTACGGCTACCTGCTGGATGCCACCGGCAACTGCGCCTACATCAATTCGTACAACCGCGAAGTGGTGGCCAACGGCGGCAGCGACAAAGGCATCAAGGTGATGGACAAGACCTGCCTGTGCACGCACATGCGCAACTTCAACTGCTGGACCTGCGGCCACTACACCTACCGCCTGAAGGACACCTCGTTCAAGAAGCCCGACGGCACCTACCAGATGCTGACGGCCGAACACGTGTTCAAGGACTACCAGTTCTCGACCGATAATTCTATAGCTTTACCCGAGAAAGAGTTCTAATTCCGTAGACGTAAAATTCGGGGTCAGGTCTGGCAATCGGACACGAGCCCAGCTGTAGGCGGAGCCTACAGCTGGGCTCGTGTCCGATTGCCAGACCTGACCCCGAATCTTGACCCCGAACTCAGCCTTCTTTGTTGATGCGCGCCACCAGCGCGCCCAACACATCTTCCGCCATCTCATTTTCCACCTGGCAGGTGCCGGCATTTTCATGCCCGCCGCCGCCATACTCCAGCATCAGCGCGCCGATATTGGTCTTTGAGGTGCGGTTCAGGATGGATTTACCCGTGGCGAACACGGTGTTCTGGTTCTTCAGCCCCCACAGCACGTGGATCGAGATATTCTGCTCAGGATACAGGGCGTAAATGACAAAGCGGTTACCAGCGTAAATCGTCTCTTCGTTCCGCAAATCCAGCACCACCAGGTTTTTGTGCACCGTGGCGCAGCGTTTGATCTGGTCTTTGCACTTTTCCGCATGCTCGAAGTACAGGTCCTTGCGCTCCTTCACGTCCGGCAGCGCCATGATTTCCTCGATCGAGTGGGCGCGGCAGTAGTCGATCAGGTCCATCATCAGGTTGTAATTCGAAATGCGAAAGTCGCGGAAGCGGCCCAGCCCCGTGCGCGCGTCCATCAGGAAGTTCAGCAAGTCCCAGCCCTGCGGGTTCAACACTTCGTCGCGGTTGAACTGGGCCGAGTCGCCTTTGTCCACCGCCAGCATCATGTCGTTCCAGGATGAGGGGAATTTGTTGCCGCCGCCGTAGTAGTCGTACACCACGCGCGCGGCCGAGGGGGCATTCGGGTCGATGATGTGGTTCTGCCGTTCGCCGGTGTTGCGGATGGTTTCGGACAAGTGATGGTCGAAGGCCAGGTGGGCCCCGGCCACATAGGGGAGATTGGTGGTGATATCGCGGCTGCTGATCGCGATCTTCCCGTCCTGCATATCTTTGGGGTGCACGAACAGGATCTCGTCGATCAGGTCCAGGTGCTTGAGCAGCACCGCGCACACCAGGCCATCAAAATCACTGCGGGTTACTAGGCGAAACTTCATGGAAGACACCCCTATCGCTGATAAGTTGGAACCCCATAGTACCGTGAAGCCTCAGAGCCTGTCGAGCCGCCCGGCAAAGTCCATGGCCTGCAGTTGGGCCAGCACATAGTCGACGAAGGCGCGCGTCTTGGCCGGCAACAGCTTCTTGCTTGAATAGTAGATGGAAAGCGGGCCCACTTCGGCATGCCAGCCGGGCAGCAGCCGCACTAGCTGGCCGGATTCCAGCAGCGGCGCGGCGTGGGGTCCGGGCAACAGGGCCACGCCCAGGCCCATGCAGGCCGCCTGCGCCATCGCTTCCGGGTCGTCGAAAGTGGCGATGGTGCGGAATTCAGCCAGCGCTTCCTCCCCGGCCCCGTTGCGCAGCAGGTAGTCGCGCAGGCGGCCGCTTTCGGCGGAGCGGCGCGCAATGCCGTCCCAGCCGGCCAGTTGCGCCGGATGCTGCGGCAACGTGCGGCCGGCCAGGTAGGCCGGCGCCGCCACCGCCAGGATGCGCGGGCGCCCCAGTTCGCGCGCCACCACGCCCGGCGCCAGTTCAATGCCGCCGCCAATCGCCACGTCGTAGCCTTCGCCGATCAGGTCCACCGTGCGGTTGTCGAAGCGCCAGTCGTGCTGCACCGCCGGGTAGCGTTCGATGAAGCCTTTCAGCAGCGGCAGCAGGTAAAGCCGCCCCACCCCGTGCGCCACGGCCACCTTCAAGGTGCCGGCCGGCTCGCCTGCGTCCTGCGCGGCGCCGGCCATGGCGCCTTGCAGCTCGGCCAGCGGGGCGCGCACCTGTTGCAGCAGGCGCTCGCCGGCTTCGGTCAGGGCCAGGCGCCGCGTGCTGCGCTGGAACAGGCGCACGCCGAGGCGCGCCTCCAGCCGCGCCACGTTCTTGCTGACGGCGGCCGGTGTCATGCCGAGGCGCCGCGCCGCTTCGGAGAAGCCACCGCCTTCGGCGCTCTGCAGGAAGGATTCAAGCAGGTTCAGTGGCAGCATTTGATACCTTTGGTTGAAAGTAATAGTCAATATTACCAGCTAGTCACAACACAATGCGCAGGACATACTGGCTCCATCAACAACCAAGGAGCAAATCATGAACAAAATCGCTTTCGTTACCGGTGGTTCCCGCGGCATCGGTGCCGCCATCGTGCGCCGCCTCGCCAAAGACGGCGCCACCGTCGCCTTCACCTACCAGAACTCCCGCGCTGCCGCCGATGCCCTGGCCAGCGAAATCACCGCTGCCGGCGGTACCGCAGTGGCGCTGCAAGTGGATGCCGCCGACGCCAGCGCCACCCGCGCCGCGATCAACGGCATCGCCGCCCGTTTCGGCCGCATCGACATCCTGGTCAACAATGCCGGCGTGCTGCACCTGGGCGATGTGTCGGAACTGACGCTGGAAGCCTTCGACCAGACCATCGCCGTCAATGTGCGCGGCGTGTTCGCGGCCACGCAAGCTGCGGTGGCGCATATGCAGGCGGGCGGGCGCGTCATCAATATCGGCTCCACCAATGCCGATCGCATGCCCTTCGCCGGTGGTTCGGTTTATGCCATGAGCAAATCGGCGCTGACCGGCATGGTGCAAGGCCTGGCGCGCGACCTGGGGCCGCGCGGCATCACCATCAATAATGTGCAGCCAGGCCCGGTGGACACGGATATGAATCCGGCCAACAGCGATTTCGCCAAAGGCATGCACGAACTGATGGCGATCAAGCGCCATGCTCGCGGCGAGGAAATCGCGGGGATGGTGGCCTACCTGGCCAGCGATGAAGCGGGCTACGTGACCGGCGCCGGCCTTAACATCGACGGCGGCTTCGCCGCCTGACCTTCCGGGTAAAGCCGTGCCAGCACGTGGGCCGTGATCGCGGTGACCACGGCGCTGGCCGGCGCCAGCTCGCGTTCTTCCTGCTCGCGCAGGATCTTCCACAGCGCCGTCACGTCGGTCTCGTGCAACGCGACCGCCTGCTCCACTTCCTGCTGCCAGAACGGCGGCGCTTCGCTTTCCACGAAATTGCCGCGCCCGCGCCCGAAGTGGGCCACGGCCAGGTAGCGCAGCACGCTCGATACCAGCAGCGTGCGCAGGAAATCGTCGGACAAGGTAATGGTCGGCACGTCGCGGTCCATGCTGGCATTGAAGCCCCAGGCCGCGCCGGCAAACGTCAGCGCGCCGATCACGCCGCCCAGCAGCGCGCCCGTGCCCAGGGTCAGCCCGCCTGCCGCCAGGTCGGCCGAGAAGCCGGTCGCCGCGCCGGAGACGATGGCGCCCAGCAGGGCCGCCTGCCCTTTGTCCACCGGCGCCAGCACCTGGAAATGCTTGCTGACGCGGGCATTGATCTTGGGCGCTTCGCTCGGGTCCAGCTTGTGCAGCGCCAGCAGGTTGACCGTGGCATGGCCGATCGACAGGTTGAGGCGCGCCACCAGGGTATTCATGGCGCGGTCCTGGCGCTTGCGGTCCTCGCCCTTGCCGATGCCGATGATCTTCAGCGCGGACGCGATCATGCCGCGTTCCACCGCGTCCACCACCTGCTTGTCATGCGCCGCGTCGGCCAGTTGCTGCGCCATGACCGCCATGGACTGCTTGAAGCGGCGCGCATTGGTGTCCTCCCATACCGAAAACAGGCGCTCGTAGGCCGGCTGCTTGTGCGGCCCGACCAAGGCGCCCAGCGCGTCGTAGAACACGCGCTCGTGCACCCAGCAGCGGGCGAAGGCGTCCAGCGGCAGCACTTCGCGCACCTGCCCGAATTGCAGCAAATGGTCCTTCCAGCGCAGCAGCTCGGACTGTTCTTCCGGCAGCGGGCGCGGTGGTCCCATCTGGTTCAGCAGCACCAGCACCGGCTTGCCCAGCCAGTCCAGGATGCGCATTTCAGCGGCGATGTAGCCGGCGTCGCCCGGGTTCTCGGTGGAGTTGACGAGGTAGAGCACCACATCGGCCTCGTCGCGCGCGGCACGCAAGGCCTGCTGGCTAAGCCAGAACGGGCGATCGCGGTAGCGGTCCACCACTTCGCGCAGGAACCAGCCGATCGGGTTGCCGGTCATGGCCAGGCGCTTCATCAGCCGCACCGAATCGCCGAAACCGGGCGTGTCCCACAACACCAGGCGGTCGCCGTTCGGCGTCGTCATCAGGGTGTGCGCTTCGGCGAAGGAGGTCACGTGGGCGGCGTCGCGCACTTCGCCCACGTCGGTGCCGAGCAAGGTGCGCGCCAGCGTGGTCTTGCCATTATTGGTGTGCGAGACCAGGGCCAGCTGGATGGTGCCGGGCGCGCCGCTCATGCCGGATTCTCCTTTGCGGTTAGCGGCGCCAGCAAGTCCACCACGTGGGGCTCGGCGCCGTGCAGGATACAGAACTCACGCCACAATTCTACGCGCTCACGCAGGCGGGTGGCATCCAGCCGCGCCGCCAGCGCCGACTGGTCGAGCAGCGCCACCAGGCGCCGTCCCTTGCCCAGCGAAGCCAGGAAGGCGCCGTGGTTCTCCTGCTCCGGCGTGGCGGCCAGGCCGAACAGCACCGCCGTGGTCACGCCATCGGCAGCCTCCAGCACAGGCGCTTCGCTACCGTAGGCTGCCGGTGGCAGCAGGCGCACGCGGGCCTGCTCGCCGAGCATGTCCTGCGCCACCGCATCCAGTCCCTTGCTGCGCGCCTCGTCCAGCGTCAGGCTGTAAGGCAGCACGCGCAGCAGGCCCGGCTCGCGACCCGCCGCTGTCGACAACTGTTGAAAGTATGGCTGGTCCAGATCGAGCGGAAAACGCTGGCGCAGCCAGGCCGCGCGCAGTGTCGCCAGCGCGCCCAGTGCAAGGCGCGGCAGCACGACGTACAGCAGCAGGCTGGCCGCATACAGGTGCACCCAGCGCGCGCCGTTGCCCAGGCGCGCATCGGCCCAGTCCTGCAGGCCGACCACTTCGGCCAGCGTGAATCCCTCCAGGCCGAACGCCGCCACCGCCGGCGCAAACAGCAGCGACAGCAACTGGTGCACTTGTCCGGCATCGAGGAAGGTGCTCTCCCAGCCGGTCGCATAGCGTTCGACAATGCCGCGCGCATACAGCGACAGCACGGCGCCGGCGGCGAAGGCGGCGGCGGAAAAATGCAGGATGCGCGCAATGCGGGCCATGTTCAGGCGGGAGCCCAGGCGCGCCCACTCCACCGTGAATTGCAGCACGCCGGCGGCCAGCGCGTGCGGCAGGCGGCGCGGCACGTGGCTGCCACCCAGGCCCATGCGGTTGGCCAGGCCGCGCCGCAGCCCGGCGCGCCGGGCAGGCTGCAAAACCCATACGGCCAGCAAAACGTAGGCCAGCGCATTCCAGGCGATGATGCCGAGCAGGGGCAGCGAGAGCAGGTCAACCCGGTTCGGTGATGAGAAGCGCTCTGCGGTAGCACCGACCAGCAGCGCCAACACCGGCAGCAGCCAGCTCGCGCCCCACAGGCCGCTATGGCCCTGCACGACGGCGGCGAAGGCCTTGTGGCGCGCGGCCAGGCGCTTCAGCAATTGTTCGGCGCGGTGCTGCAAAAAATCCGGCAAGGTCGAAGCCGTGCGGGCTTCGGCGGCCTGCCAGTGGGCCAGTTCGCGCGCGGTGCGGCTGGCGAACTTGCGGTCGTCGTCGGTCAGCACTTCCTTCTGCTGGTCGGCTTCTTCAATCGCCTTGACCAGCATGATGGCGCGCGCCGCCTTTTCCCTCATTGCCCCTCCAGGCAGGCGCCCGGTTTTCCGCCCTGCAGCGAGATCGGGCTGCCCGGCCGCTCGACCTGGTAGTACAGGGAGATAATGCGCCAGCCGTCTTCGGCGCGGTACAACTGGATATTATTCACGCCCGTGAAGCTCGCCTTGGCGGCGTCGCGCTCGGTGCGCGATTCCACCACGCTGTAGACGGTGGCGAAGCGGTCGTACTGGCGCACTTCGCGCGCCACTTCGCATTCGTAAAAACCCTTCTCACCGGCGCGGCCGATGCCGGCCGCAAAGTCGGTGCCGCGCGCCACGGACAGCGCAGGCGCGCCGTCACGGTAGCGGGCGCCGTACACCATGGCGTCGGGATGGAGGATGGCGCGCAGCGCGGCTTCATCGCCGGCCTTGCCTGCATCATGGCTAATGGATCGCCACAGCGTGGCGACTGCCTGTTCCGGCGTGGCCGGGGCGGCCAGCAAGGCCGCAGCGAGGACGATTGCATTCATGCGCCGAGTGTACCACTACTGCCCTTTCTGATAGGTGCGCTGATAGATGCGCACATAGTCCACCAGCATCTGCTGCGGGAAGCGAGTGGCGGCATCCGGATAGCCGGGCCAGTAGCCGCCCACCGCGAGGTTCAGCAGCAGGAAGAAGGGGTGCTCGAAAACCCACTCGCCGCGCACCGTCGCCGGCCGCGCCGTGTGGTAGTGCAGGCCGTCGCGATACCAGCGGATTTCGCCCGGCTCCCACTCCACCGCGAAGACGTGGAAGCCGTCGGCGTAGCGCTGGCACGGCGCCAGCGCCGTGGGCGCGCCGAATGCCTTGTCGCCGGAGTAGCCGGGGCCGTGCACGGTGCCATGCACGATGCCGGGCTCCTTGCCGATGTTCTCCATGATGTCGATCTCGCCGCTGCGCGGCCAGCCCGCCTGCTCGATATCCGCGCCCAGCATCCAGAACGCCGGCCAGATGCCCTGCCCGCGCGGTAGCTTGATGCGCGCCTCGAAGCGGCCGTACCGGCGCTCCACCAGGCCCGCCGTTTTCAGCCGCGCCGAGGTGTACTGCCTGCCCTGCCAGGCTTCCTTGCGCGCTTCGATCACCAGATTGCCGCCTTCCACCCGCACGTTTTCCTGGCGCGCGGTGTAGTACTGCATTTCGTTGTTGCCGAAACCGTGCCCCGCCACTTCCGCCCCCCATTTGCGGGCATCGAGCGCGTCGCCCTCGAATTCGTCGGCCCAGTCCAGCACCCAGCCGGTTTTGGCGCCGCGCTGGTGGCGCACGATGTCGAGGTAGCTGGCGCTCCAGTATTCCGCACGGTGCGCGGCGAGGAAAGCCAGCAGCTCCTCGTGCGCTTCTTTGCTGACGGACAGGTAGTCGCCGCCGATGCCGTGGAAGACCAGGTTCACCACGCCGCCTTGCGCGCCCTGCTCCTTCACCAGCGCCACCAGTTGCGCGCCGCTCAGTCCTGCCGTCGCCGGGCCGGCCGGGCGCAGCGCCACGAACTCGTCGCGCAGCGCGGGCCAGTAAGGCTGGCCGCTGGCCAGCGCGTCGCCGCAGGGCGCGTTGAAGGTGCGCTCGCGCCGGCCGTCGATGGCATGCAACATTGCGTTGGCCACGCGCGCCTGGTCCAGCATCTGCGCCACGCTGGTGGTTTCCAGGTCGCGCTGCACGGCCACCCATTCGCGCCCCGGCCCTTTGCCGGAGCATTGGTGGAACAGCGTGTGGTTGCCCAATTCATGCCCGCCCTGCGCCGCCGCGCGCCATGCGGCCAGGCGCCGCTGCACCGGCGGGTTGGCCAGGGTCAGGTAAAACGTGGCTTTCACGCCATGCCGGTCCAGCGCGGGCAAGGCGTGATCGAGCTGCGAATCGAGGGCGTCGTCGTAGGCCAGGCTGACCGCCGCGCGCGCCCCATTTGGCCACGTTTCCAACGCGTAGGCGCCCGGCAGCGCCAGCAATGCGACACAAACAGCGATGATTTTCTTCATGACGCCTCCAGTGGAAACGTTCCCATTTTAGCTGTTGACTTCGATTTTTGAACAGTGCTATATTGGCAAAACCGGCATGGAAACGTTTCCAATATGATGACGAAAACCCCACACTCCCTGCCGAGTCCCGGCGTATTTTATTGACAATTGATTTTGCTGCCCCTAGTATTTTTCAAGCGTTACATGGAAACGTTTCCATGCAGGTTGGGGAGGCGGCCAGACTATAAGAACCAAGGAGACCAAATGTACCATCCAAAGGCGAAGCAGAAGTTGATGAGCCTTGCAGTAGCGGCAGCATGCGCTGCGTTCATCGCACCGGTCCACGCGCAGGACGCGGACCAGGCAGGCGTCTCGCCTGCCCCTTCCAACAGCGGCGACGTGCAGACCGTGGTGGTGAGCGGCCTGCGCGCCAGCCTGGGTTCCTCCATGAACCTGAAGCGCAACGCCGACGGCGTGGTGGACGGCATCGTGGCGGCGGACATCGGCAAGTTCCCCGACACTAACCTGGCGGAATCGCTGCAGCGTATCAGCGGCGTGTCCATCGACCGCTCCATCGGCGAAGGCTCCAAGGTCACCGTGCGCGGCGTCGGCCCCGACTTCAACCTGGTGCTGCTGAATGGGCGCCAGATGCCGACCTCCAACCTGGGCGACCTGAATGGCCGCGCCTTCGATTTCGCCAACGTGGCGTCGGAAGCGATCTCGCAAATCCAGGTCTTCAAGACCGGACGCGCCGAAAGCCCGACCGGCGGCATCGGCGCCACCGTCAACGTGATGACGGCGCGCCCGCTGGAACGTCCCGGCATGGTGGCCAGCTTCGGCGCCAAGGCGGTGCACGACAGCTCGCACAACAAGCTGCCGGGCGACGTCAAGCAAGGCAGCGCGACCACGCCGGAATTCTCGGGCATCTACAGCAACACCTTCGACGACAACCGCTTTGGCGTATCGCTCAGCGCCAGCTACCAGGAACGCAACCTGGGCTTCAACCAGGCGGCGGTGTCGAACGGCTGGCGCGGCCCGTGGAAGGCCGGCGAAGGCCCGATCACCCAGTCCACTGCGACCAACCCGCCGAAAGCCGGCGAGGTCTATTCGCTGCCGCAAAACCTGAACTACAACATGAACGGCGTGCAGCGCGAGCGCACCAACGGCCAACTGACCTTGCAGTGGGCGCCGCTGCGCGAGCTGACCACCACCCTGGACTACACCTACTCCGAGAACAAGATCCACACCCGGCGCCAGGACTTGTCGGCGTGGTTCAACTTCGGCCCGTCCATTTCGACCTGGGGCAACGGCCCGGCCGCCGGCCCGCTGCAGTACACCGAGTTGATTCCGGGTGCGAACGGCGACATCGCCATGGGCGGCGCCGACTTTGCCACCAAGACCCAGAACAAATCGCTGGGCTTCAACGCGGCATGGAAGACCGACGACCTGAAACTGGAACTGGACGTGCACAAGTCCAGCGCCACTTCCGGCGCCGACAGCCCGTTCGGCTCCAGCAATGTGCTGGGCACCGCCAGCTTTAGCCGGGGCGACACCACGGTTGATTTCAGCAACGCCTTCCCGGTCCTGAGCATCAAGGGCGCCGACTTCACCAAGGCGCCGCAGCAAGTCACCGGTTCGGTGTTCCAGAACGGCTATATGAAAGGCGAGATCGAACAGGCGCAGTTCAAAGGCAACCTGAAACTGCTGGAAGCTTCCAACCTGAAGTTCGGCCTGTCGGCGACGGAGGTGAAGAACCGCTCCGCCATCTCGACCCAGCAGCGCGACACCTGGGGCGGCGCCACCAAGCCATCGGACTACCCGGCCAGCATGTTCCACCAGGAGTCGCTGAGCAAGTACTTCAATCAGTTCGGCGGCAGCAAGAATCCGAACCTGTTCAACCAGTTCTACACCTTCAACTTCGCCGAACTGCGCGCGCTGACGTCCAAGCTGACCGGCTTGCCCGAGCTGTACCTGCCGAAGAACACCTTCGACACCGACCAGCGCACCCAGGAGAAATCGAAGAGTGCCTACATCCAGTTCGGCACCGACTGGAACACGGCGATTCCGATGCACACCAATATCGGTGTGCGCTACGAGACGACGGACGTGGTCTCCAGCGCGCTGGTGCCGGCGGCAACAGGCATCAGCTGGGTCTCCGCCAACGAGTTCCCACTGAGCTTCGGCACCCCGACCTTCACCACCCTGACTGGCAAGTACAAGCACTGGTTGCCGAGTGTGGACTGGGATGCCGACATCCGCGCGGATATGAAGCTGCGTGCCAGCTATGGCGAGACCATCGGTCGTCCGCGCTATGACCAGATCCAGGGCGGCACCACCTTGGACCGCCTGGCGCGCGACTTCGGCGGCACGGGCAGCCAGGGCAATCCGCGACTGAAGCCGGTCAAGTCGAAGAACCTGGACCTGTCGTGGGAATGGTATTACGCGCAGCAGAGCTTTGCCTCGCTTGGCCTGTTCTACAAAAACCTGAGCAACTACGCCGGCCAGTCCAAGTTCACCGACACGCCATTCAACCTGCATACGCCGGTGGGCGGCGCGCTGTGGAACGAGGCGGTCAGCAAGGGCAATTGCGGCACCGACCGGGTTTGCATCCGCAACTACATCTTCCGCAACCACGCCAACGCTCCCGGCGTAACGCGCGGCGCGGATGACGCGAGCGGCAATGCCACCGGCACCATCGTCGGCCAGGCCAGCGATCCGGTCATGTCCTTCGAGATCAACAGCTTCTCCAACCAGAAGAAGGAAAGGCTGAAAGGCGCCGAACTGAATGTGCAGCATATGTTCGGCGACAGCGGCTTTGGCTTGTCGGCCAACTACACCTGGGTCGATTCGGGCCTGAAGTACGACAACTCCAAGGTCGGTGAACAGTTCGCACTGATCGGCCTGAGCAACTCGGCCAACCTGGTCGGCATCTACGAAGATAAGAACTGGACCGTGCGCGCGGCCTACAACTGGCGCGACAAGTTCCTCTCCTCCGCCTTCGACGGCGCGGGTCCGAATCCGAACTACACCGAGGCTTACGGCCAACTGGACCTGAGCGTGGGCTATGCCTACAACGACAAGCTTAGCTTCCAGTTTGAGGCGATCAACGTGACCAATGAAACCCAGCGCGTGCATGGGCGTGCGGAATCGATGGCGCTGTTTGTGACCCAGTCAGGGCCGCGCTATATGCTGGGTGCGCGTTATAAGTTTTAAGGCTCCCATAGGTTTGGGGCGCTGAAAACCGGGAAACCGGGAAACCGGGGTCAGACCCAAGGGTCTGACCCCGCTATTCCATTCTTAAGGAGTCTTCGTGGCTAACCATGTTCTGCTGAATAACGTCGACCATAAGGACTTGCACGTCCGGACTGCGCACGGGACGGGGTTCGGCGACGATGTCATGTCCGCCCTCACCTTTCCTTCTGAATTCCGCGACATCCAGAGCTGCTATCCGATTGTGTTCCGCCTGGCAGCGGATGGCGGCTATGAGGCACACGCTTTGTTCGGCCTGCAGGATGGGGAGAACCTGTTCCTTGGCCAGCATGGCTGGGACGCGCCCTACCTGCCACTCTCCGTCGCGCGCCAGCCCTTCCTGATCGGCATCAACGGCACGGAATTGATGGTGCACGTCGACCTGGAACACCCGCGCATCGGCGCCGGCACCGGCGATGGCCGCAGCGAGGCCCTGTTCCGCCCTCACGGCGGCACCTCGGAGTACCTGGAGCGCATCAGCTCCACCCTGCTCGCCATCCACCAGGGATTGCAGCAGGCCGGCGGCTTCGTGGCGGCGCTGCAGGAGCACCAACTGCTGGAACCCTTCGTCCTGGATATTGAACTGGACGACGGCACGCCATACCGCCTGGCAGGCTGCCACACGATCAACGAGGAACGCCTGGCGGCCCTGCCTGGAGCCGCGCTGGAAAGCCTGCACCGCGCCGGCTACCTACAGCCGATCTATATGGTGCTGGCCTCCATCGCCAATTTCCGCACCCTGATCGAGCGCAAGAACCGGCGCCATGCTGGCCGCAGCTAAGCCAATCCGCGAGCTGCACGGCCTGACGCCGGGCGACCTTGGAGACACCCTGCTGGCGGCTACCGAGCCGCTGGTGCTGCGCGGCCTGCTGGCGCACTGGCCTGCAGTGCAAGCCGGCCGCCAGGGCAGCGCCAGCGCCGACGCCTACCTGCGCCGCTTCTGCCGCGATGCCACCGTCAACGCCATGCTCGGCCCGCAGGAAATCTGCGGCCGTTTCTTCTACAACGAAGACATGAGCGGCTTCAATTTCAACTCGGTGCGGGCGCGGCTCGACGACGTGCTGCAGGAGCTGGCGCGCCAGCGTGGCAAGCCGCAGCCGCCCGCCATCTACGTCGGCTCCACGACGATCGAAACCGCCCTGCCCGGCTATTGCGGGGAGAACCCGCTGGACCTGGGCCCGCGCGACGCGCTGGCCAGTATCTGGATCGGCAACCAGACCCGCATCGCCGCGCACTACGACCTACCCGACAACCTGGCCGCCGTCACGGCTGGCCGCCGCCGCTTCACACTGTTCCCGCCGGAACAGCTACCCAACCTGTATATCGGCCCGCTCGACCTGACACCCGCCGGGCAGCCAATCAGCCTGGTCGACCTGCGCCAGCCCGACCTTGCGCGCTACCCGCGCTTCATGCAAGCGATGCGCCACGCGCAGGCTGCCGAACTGGCGCCGGGCGACGCCATCTTCATTCCCAGCATGTGGTGGCACCATGTGGAAGCGCTGGAAGACTTCAATGTGCTGGTCAACTACTGGTGGCGGCAGTCGCCCGCCTATATGGACACGCCGGTGAACGCGCTGATGCTGTCCCTGCTCGCGATCCGCGACCTGCCACCTGCGCAGCGCGCCGTCTGGCAGGACATCTTCCGCCACTATGTGTTTGATGCGGGAGAGGAAACCGCCGCCCATATCCCCGGGCCGGCACGCGGTGTGCTCGGCCCCATGGGCGACGATACGGCGCGCATGCTGCGCGCCTACCTGCTGCGGAAGATCAACCGTTAGAAGAGTACAGCGAAGCGTACTTCACACCGAAGAACAGGATGAAGGCGTAGCAGGCCGCCGGTAACACGAACGACAACTGCACGCCCATCGCATCCGCCAGCGCGCCCTGTGCGAACGGCACAATCGCACCGCCGACAATCGCCATGCACAGGATGCCCGAGCCCTGCCCGGTGTACTTGCCCAGTCCATGCAGCGCCATGCTGAAGATGGTCGGGAACATGATCGAGTTGCACAGGCCTACCGCCAGGATCGCCCACATCGCCACTTTGCCTGAGCCGAACACCGCCGCCAGCACCAGCGCAATCGCCAGCAGGGAATTGAAGGCCAGCGTCTTGCCCGGGCTTGCAACGCGCATCACGAAGAAACCGATGAAGCGCCCCACCATCGCGCCGCCCCAGTAGACGCTGACGTAGTCCGCCGCGTCGGCATGCGACAGGCCGGCGATATGCGCTTCGCCCAGGAAGTTGATGAGGAAACTGCCGATGCTCACTTCCGCGCCAACGTAAAGGAAGATGCCGATCGCGCCCAGCACCAGGTGGCGGTGCGCCCAGGCCGAGCCTTGCCCCTCGCCGGCCAGCGAGATGTCTTCGCTGGCGGCGATTTGCGGTAGTTTAGCGAAGGCAAACAAGACAGCCAGCAACGCCAGCGCGCCCGCCAATGCCAGGTAGGGTCCGCGCACGGTGGCCGCTTCCGCTGCCGCGTCGGCCGCAGCAGCGGCAGCCGACAGGATCAACAGGCCGCCAACGTAAGGGCCGATGGTGGTGCCGAGCGAGTTGAAGGCCTGGGTCAGGGTCAGGCGGCTGGATGCGGTACGCGCCGGGCCGAGCACGGTGACGTAGGGATTGGCCGCCACCTGCAGGATGGTGATGCCGGATGCCAGCACGAAGAAGGCAAACAGGAACAGGCCATAACCGCCGAAAGACGCCGGGTAGAACAGCAGGCAGCCCACGGCGGCGATCAGCAGGCCGCTCACCGCGCCCTTCTGGTATCCGATGCGGCGGATCAGCGCGCCCGCCGGCATCGAGACGATGAAGTAGGCGCCGAAAAAGCAGAACTGCACCAGCATCGCCTGCACATAGCTCAGGGTATAGATCGCTTTCAGGTGCGGGATGAGCACGTCATTCAGCGAGGTGATCAAGCCCCACATGAAGAACAGGATGGTGACGATCACCAGCGCGCTGGTGTTGCTGTTCTGGACTCCGCCCGCCGCGTCGTGCGGCGCAGCGGCGGCCGCGTTATTGGGTGCCATGCTTGCCATGCTGTCTCCTTAATATAGTTCTTCGCAGCGTACTGCATCCGGCGCGCTGGCAGCGCCACCGGCGATGTCGATATTTGCAATGGCCGCCGCAAACGGCGCGTCGGCGCTGATGCTGAACGGCGTATCCACGCCTGCCAGCTGCAGCCCGCGTGCCGTGAAACAGGCCAGCGGCAACTTGACCGTCTGCTTGCCCTTGCCCGCCAGCCGGGTGAACAAGCGGGTAGCGTCGAGCGCCGTGCCCTGCACCGCCAGCGTGACCTTGCCCTGCGGGGCGGCGGCGACAATAGTATCAAACTGCAGCGCGCCGTCGCGCGCGGCAGCCGGCGGCAGCTGCCACGCCTGCGTACCGCGCGCCACCAGGCTGGCGCCGGGTGCGCCGGCACCGACCGCGCTCCAGGTCACCAGCTTGGCGTCCTGCTGAGTGTTCACTTGCGCCGTCTGCACGCTGATGCCCGGCAGGCGGAAGGTCGCGTTCAGGTCCGCCCCCAGCGCCAGCTGTTCGCTGCCGCTGCGCAGCACCAGCGGGAAGCTGGCACGGTCGGCCTGGCCATATACCGGGAACACATCGCTGGCACCGCAACCGCCGGGTGCATAGGAAGCATCGAGCTTGCCGAGTGCGGAGCGCTGGCCCTTGCGCAGGCCGTAGCCCAGCGCAAACAGCGGCGCGTAATCCGCATCGCCCACGTTGAGCGGCGTCTGGCAGGCCGACTTCGGCCAGGAGAAGGACAGCGTGCCCCGGAAGTCGTACGCGCGCGCGCCCTTCACCAGCAGGTCGGATACGCCCTTGCCTTCCGTCCCCGGCAACCAGGCGGCGATGAAGGTGTCCGACAGGTTGAGCAGGTCGTTCACGAATAGCGGACGGCCCGCCACGAACACGGTGATGACCGGTTTGCCCTTGCCCGCCACCGCCTCCAGCACGGCCAGGTCTTCCGGGTAGCGGCTGCTGTGGCGCAGCGTGCCCGATGGGCCGATATCGCCGTCGCCTTCCGCATACGGACGCTCGCCCACCACCGCCACCACCGCGTCAAAGCGCGCCAGGTCCACACCCTTGCCGTCCACACTGAACTCGACGTTGCCGGCGCCGGCCGCCGCGCGCAGTCCGGCGAGGATGCTGTCGGCGTGCGGGAAGTCGGCATTGGTATTATCCGTGCCCTGCCAGGTCAGCGACCAGCCGCCGGTCTGGTTGGACAGGCTGTCGGCGCTCTTGCCGACCACCAGGATCTTCCTGCCGCGCGCCAGCGGCAGCGCCGGCCCTTCGTTCTTTAGCAGCACCAGCGATTCGCGCACCGCGCGGCGCGCCAGTTCACGGTTCAGCAGGGCCTCGTCCTTACCGGCGTAAGTGTTCCGCGCCGGCCGCTGTTCGAACAAGCCGGTGCGCAGCTTGACGCGCAGGATACGGGTCACCGCATCGTCGATGCGCGCCATGGGGATCTCGCCCGACTTCACCTGCGCGATGGTGTTGGCGATGAAGGCTTTCCAGTCGTCCGGCACCATCACCATATCCACGCCGGCATTGATCGACTGCGGGCAGCTGTCGTTACGGCAGCCCGGCACTTCGGCGATGCCGTTCCAGTCGCTGACCACAAAGCCGTCAAAGCCCATCTTCACCTTCAGCACATCGGTCAGCAGTTCGCGGCTGCCGTGCACCTTCACGCCGTTCCAGCTGTTGAAGGAGGCCATCACTGTCTGCGCGCCAGCCGCCAGCGCCGGCGCATAGCCCCTGCCATGCATGCTGAGCAAGTCCGTCAGCGGCAGCTTGGTGTTGCCGCGATCCTTGCCGTGCTCGGTACCGCCGTCGCCGATGAAATGCTTGGCGCTGGCCAGCACGTTGGCGTCCGATTTGAAGCGGCCCTGCAATCCCCTCACATACTGGCCCGCGTAACTCGCCACCAGCTTGCTGTCTTCGGAGAAGCTCTCGTACGTGCGCCCCCAGCGGTCGTCGCGCACCACGGCGATGGTCGGGCCGAAGACCCAGTCGATGCCGGTCGCGCGCACCGCCTTGCCGGTGGCAGCGCCGACCTCATAGGCCAGCTTGGGGTTATGCGCCGCGCCCAGTCCGATATTGTGCGGGTAGAGCGTGGCGCCGAACACATTGCTGTTGCCATGGATGGCGTCAATGCCCCATACCACGGGCACCTTCACCTTCATATCGGTCGCCATCGACGCCGCGTGGTACTTCTCCGCCAGCGCCAGCCACTCGGCGGCATTGGCGCGCTTGTTCCCGTTCGGCCAGCTGCCGCCGCCGTTCAGCACGGAACCCAGGTAGTAGCGCCGCACATCGTCCGGCGACGCGGTCTTGATTTCGGGCTGGGTCATCTGCCCGACCTTCTGCTCCAGCGTCATGCCGGCCACAATGGCGGCCACGCGCTGCTCCAGCGCGGCGTCAACGGCCACGTTGGCGGCCGCGCCGCCAATGGCGGGCGCCAGCAGCGCCGCCAGCAAAGCAAGCTTCTTCATCCTGTCTCCTCAATCGGCCTGGCGCAGGAAGGCGCGATACCACTTGCCGCTATCCTTCAGCCTTCGTTGTTGTGTGTTGTAGTCTATATGTACCAGGCCGAAGCGGCGCAGGTAGCCTTCTGCCCATTCGAAATTGTCGACCAGGCTCCAGGCGAAGTAGCCCTTCACCGGCACGCCGGACGCAATCGCATCCCTCATCGCGCCCAGGTGGCGCGCCAGGTAGCGGCGCCGTCCCGCATCGTGCACCGTGCCGTCGGCCAGCACCTCATCGTCGTAGCAGGAACCGTTCTCGGTGATGTACAGCTCCTGCGGCGCGTAATCGGCATGGATGCGGCCCAACAGCTCGCCCAGGCCTTCCGGCGCCACTTCCCAGCCCATGGCGGTGGTCTCCGCGCCGGCCGGCGGCGGCAGCACGCGTGCATCCAGCGGCTCGTGGCCCGGCGCATCGGCGACCGTTTCAGGGAAGTAGTAGTTCACGCCCATGAAGTCGGTCGCCACCGCGATCGCCTCCATATCGCCTTCATGCACCACCGGTGCCGCCGCCCCCACCTGCTCCAGCGTGGCGGCAGGGTAGCCGCGACCATGCAGCGGGTCGAGGAACCAGCGGTAGCGCAGGCCGTCGTGGCGTTCCATCGCGGCGCGGTCGGCCGCGCTGTCGCTGGCGGCGCGCAGCGGGTGCAGGCTGAGCGAAATACCGACCCGCGCATCCGCCACATTGGCGCGGATCAGCGGCACCGCCTTGCCGTGCGAAAGCAGCACGTGGTGGCATACCTGCAGCGCGGTGCGGAAATCGGCCAGGCCCGGCGCATGGACGCCCTCGTA
This sequence comes from Massilia sp. SR12, assembly GCA_046523935.1. Lineage (GTDB taxonomy): Bacteria > Pseudomonadota > Gammaproteobacteria > Burkholderiales > Burkholderiaceae_D > Rugamonas. Next base: position 2,265,615 of record CP159586.1, read on the forward strand.
GTTGCCGAGGATGGCGGTGCACCATGGCTCGTTGTGAGTGATCCAGTGCTGCACACGGTCACCCAGGCGGCGCGTCACCGCGTCCACGAATTCCAGGTAGCGCTGCACGGTGTCGCGTTCGGCCCAGCCGCCGCGCTCCTGCAGGTATTGCGGCAAGTCCCAGTGATAGAGCGTGGCCCAGGGCTGGATGCCGCGCTCCAGCATGCCGTCCACCAGGCGCGCGTAGAAGTCCAGTCCTTCCTGGTTCGGCGCCGCACCCACGCCCGGCATCACGCGCGGCCAGGCGATCGAAAAGCGATAGGCGTTCAGGCCCATGTCGCGCGCAATGTCCATGTCCTCCGGCCAGCGGTGGTAGTGGTCGCAGGCCAGCGCGCCGCTGGAACCGTCGCGCACCTTGCCCGGCGTGGCGGAAAAACGGTCCCAGATCGACTCGACGCGGCCGCCTTCACTGGCGGCGCCTTCGATCTGGTAGGAGGACGTGGCGCAGCCCCACAGGAAGTCGCGGGCGAAGTCGCTGCGCGCCGGGGCGCCTGGCTCAAGGTGGTCTGGAGTAGTCATGTTGAGTAGTGTACAGGGTTTTGGAAAGGTTTCCACATTGACCCCGAAAAAAGGGCGCAAGCGCCCCTCTCTCCGGAATCGGTTTATGCCGCCTTGCGTTTTGCACTCGCCGCCTTGGCCAGCGAGGCGCGCAACGTTACCGTAACCGGGAAGCTGCGCGTTACCGTGCGACGCAGGTCGTAGCAGCGATTCAGCAAGGCACTCAGGCCGCTCATCGTCATTTCGCGCCACGGCATATGCACCGTGGTCAGGCGCGGCGCGGAGAACTCGGCGCTCGGCGTGTCGTCATAGGCAATCACGGACAAGTCGTGCGGCACGCGGATGCCCGCCTCCTGGAAGTAGGACAGCGCGCCAACCGCCATTTCATCATTGGCGCAGAACAGCGCAGTGCAGGTATGACCCGACTCCACCAGCTCCTTGGCGGCAGCCCAGCCGCCGGCCGGCGAGAAGTCGCTCTCGGCCACCCACATGCGGCTGGTATCGACCCCGCCCGCCTGCAGCTCCTGCATGAAGCCTTCGATGCGGGCCACGTTGTCGACCAGGCGTGCCGGGCCGGCCACCACCGCGATGTCGCGGTGCTTGTGATCCAGCAGCGCGCGCGCCGCCAGGCGGCCGCCCAGCTTGTGGTCCACCGTGAAGCACTGGTCAGGAATGCTCGACAGGTAATGGTTCAGCACCACGATGCGGCTTTGCTGGGCGCCCAGCGCCTCGATATCCTCTTCGTGCAAGGCGCTGGTCATCACGATCAAGCCGTCGCAGCCGCGCTCCATCAGGAACTGGATGCCGTCCTTGGCCTGCTTGCGCTCATCGCCCAGGCCGACGCCGAAAGCCACCACCATGTGCAGGCCGGCGGCGCGCAGCTCGGTGTCGATGATTTGCAGGATGGGCGTGTAGAAGGTGCCGCTCAGGACCGGAATGTAGACGCCGATCATCTGGCTGGTGCCGGTCAACAGGGTGCGCGCAGCGTGCGAGGGACGGAAACCCAGCTCGTCGATCGCCTTCTTCACTTTCTCCAGCGTAGCCGGGGACACCGAACCCTTGCCGCTTACAACGCGCGAGGCGGTGCCCAATCCTACGCCCGCCAGGCGGGCAACATCTTTGATAGTGGCCACTGTAATCCTTTAACTTAAACCGTCATCGCGAGCATACTTGAAGCGCCCGCTGTTTCAAAGCGCTGGCCGCTGTCCGGGTCGAACAGGCAAGCGCGTTGTGCATCAATCGTGAACGCCACCATGTCATCCGGCGCAATGGCGCGGCCGCCCTGCACGATGCAGGACAGCTGCTTGCCGCCGCATTCGAGCCACACCACGCGGTGCGCGCCCATCGGCTCCACCAGCGTCACCCTGCCCTGCTGGCCCGCTGCGCCTGGAGCGCCGGGTGCCGGCGCCAGTGCGATGTGCTCGGGCCGCACGCCCAGCACAACGCGCCGGGTACCGCCGGGCGCTGCGCCCAGCGCCAGCTGCAAGCCGCCGCCCCCAAAAGTACCGCCTGCATCCATCTCGCCCTCGATGAAATTCATCGCCGGCGCGCCCAGGAAGCCCGCCACGAACAGATTGGCCGGCCGCTCATAGACCTCGCCCGGCGTGCCGACCTGCTGGATCTCACCCGCCCGCATCACCACGATGCGGCTGGCCAGCGTCATCGCCTCCACCTGGTCGTGCGTCACATAAATCATGGTCGCGCCCAGTTGCTGGTGCAGCAGTTTGAGCTCGCGCCGCAAGTCGGTGCGCAGCTTCGCGTCCAGGTTGGACAGCGGTTCGTCGAACAGGTAGACGCCAGCCTCGCGCACCAGCGCTCGCCCGATCGCCACGCGCTGCCGCTGGCCGCCGGACAAGGCCGCCGGCTTACGGTCCAGCAGCTCGCCCAGGTGCAGCATGGCGGCCACGCGCGCGACGCGGCGCTTGATCTCCGCCTTCGGCACGCCCGCGATACGCAGGCCGAACGACATATTCTTTTCCACCGTCATGGTCGGGTACAGCGCATAGGACTGGAACACCATGCCGATACCGCGCTCGCTCGGATCGGTGCGCGACATATCCTTGCCGCCGATTTCGATGGCGCCGCCGCTGGTCTCCGTCAGGCCCGCGATGCTATGCAGCAGCGTCGATTTGCCGCAGCCAGAAGGCCCCAGCAGCACCAGGAACTCGCCCTCCTCCACCTCCAGGTCGAGCGCGCGGATGATGGCGTTGCCGCCCAGGTTGATACTCAGTTTTTTCAGGCTTACCTTGGACATCCGTTCAACCTTTCACAGCACCGGCGGCGATGCCGCGCACGAACCAGCGGCCGGACAAGAAATAGACCGCCAACGGCACCATCGCCGTCAGGATCGTGGCGGCCATATTGACGTTGTAAAGACGGGTGCCCGTCGTCGTATTGATCACATTATTCAACTGCACCGTCATCGGCAGGTTGTCGCGCCCGGCAAACACCAGCCCCAGGATATAGTCGTTCCATACCCCGGTTAGCTGCATGATCGCGGCCACCACCAGCATCGGCACCGACAGTGGCAGCATCACATGCCAGAAGATGCGCCAGAAACCGCCGCCATCGATGCGCGCCGCATGGAACAACTCCTGCGGCAGCGCCGCGTAGTAGTTGCGGAACAAGAGCGTCAGCACCGGCATGCCGAACACCAGGTGTACCAGCACAATGGCGGGCAGCGAACCGAACACGCCCAAGCCGGCCATCATGCGCACCAGCGGATAAATCATCACCTGCACCGGCACGAAAGCGCCCAGCAGCAGGATGCCGAACAGCAGGCCGGCGCCGCGCGGCCGCCAGAACGACAGCGCGTAGCCGTTCAAGGCGCCCAACGCAATCGGGATCAGCGTGCTCGGCACGGCAATGCGCAGCGAATTCCAGAAGCCGCCCTGCACGCCCTCGCAGGCCGCGCCGGTGCAGGCCTCGCTCCACGCCGCGCGCCAGGCATCCAGCGTGGGCGCCAGCGGCAAGGAGAAGATATTCCCCAGCCGGATTTCGTCCATCGACTTGAGCGACGTGGCCAGCATCACGTACAGCGGCAGCAGGAAAAACAATGCCGCGCTCATTAGGAAGACGTACAGCCCGATGCGTGCGACCTTCATGCCGCCCCCTTCCGGCTGCGCGCATAGGCCCACGGCGCCAGCAAGGCCAGGACCGTCAGCAACAGCACCACGGCGCCGGCCGACGCCAGGCCGATATTCGCGCGCAGGAACAAGTGGTCCATGATGAACTTGGCCGGCACTTCGCTGGCCGTGCCCGGGCCGCCCTGCGTCATCGACACCACCGCGTCGTACAGCTTGACCACCATGGTCGCCAGGAGGATGAAGACTGTCGCCAGCGTTGGCGCCAGCATCGGCAGCACGATGGACAGGTAGACGCGCCACACCGGTATGCCGTCCAGCCGCGCCGCCTTCCAGATCTCGGGGTCGACGCCGCGCAGCCCGGCCAGCATCAGCGCCATGACAAAGCCCGACGCCTGCCAGACGGACGCCATCACCACGGTGTACAGCACCATCTCCTGGTCGACCAGCCAGTCCAGCTCCAGGCCGGGAATGCCGCCCGGCGTCAGTATCCATTGCCACACCAGGCCCGTGGCCACGAAGGACATCGCATACGGGTACAGGAACACCGTGCGCAACGCGCCCTCGCCCGCCACCTGGCGGTCGATCGCCGCCGCCAGCAGGAAACCGATCACCATGCAGGCCACGATGAACAGCACGCCGTACAACGCCAGGTTGTGCAGCGACAGCAGCCAGCGCTCGTTATCGAACAGGCGCTCATACTGGGCCATGCCAACCAGCTTGTTGGTGGCGATGCTGCGCGAGCTGGTGAGCGAGACGTAGAAGGTCCAGGCGAACGAGCCAAGATAGCCCACGCACACCGTCAGCAGCATCGGCAGCAGCGCCGCGTAGGACATGGCTCGGCGCACGCTCTAGTTCCTCAGCGCGGCAGCCAGCGCCTTCTGCGCTTTTTCCACCGGCATCGACGTGTTCCAGTAGGCGGTTAGCGCATCCTGCACCGCGCCGTTCTGGTCCGGCGTGAGGTAGATCTCCGGTGCGCCGACCTGGCGATTGCGGTCGCGCATGATGGCCGCGCCGGCGCGCGCGCAGGCGTCGAGCTGGCTGGTGTCGGCATCGGCGCGCGGCGGCACCGAGCCTTTCAGTTTATTGAAGCTGACCTGCGTCGCCGGCGCCAGCAGCACGCTGGCCATCAGCTTCTGCGCCTTCTGCACCTCGGCCCGATCCGAGCGCGGGAAGACGAAGGCATCGCCCTGGATCAGGTAGGGCGACGCCGCCCCAAGGCCGGGGATGCAGCCGTAATGCACGCCCGGCTCCATCTTCGCATTGCTGAATTCCCCCTTGGCCCAGTCGCCCATGATCTGCACGCCGGCCTTGCCGCTCACCAGCATGGCGGTGGCGTCGTTCCAGTTGCGGCCCGGCGCGGCGGGATCGACATACGATTGCAAGCGCTTATACGCCAGCAGCACTTTGCGCACCGGCTCCGAATTGATGGCGCGCTGGTCGCGCTCGCGCAGCACCTGCAGGTAAAGCTGGCGCCCGCCGATATTGGCCAGCATGGCCGCGAACAGGATGTGCTCCTGCCAGGCCTGGCCGCCATGCGCCAGCGGCACCAGGCCGGCGGCTTTCAGCTTGTCGAGCGCCGCGAACAGTTCATCCACGCTGGCCGGTTCCTTCTCGATGCCGGCCTTCTTGAACGCGGCCTTGGAATACCAGATCCAGGTCTGCATGTGGATGTTCATCGGCATGGCGTAATAATGCCCGTCGATGCGGATCGCGTTGACGATCGGTTCCGGCAGCGTCTTGTCCCATTGCTGCTGGCGCGCGACGTCGTCCAGCGGTGCCAGCATGTCCTGCTCCACGATGTCGACGAACTGCTTGGAGATGTTGAATTGTGCCGCAGTCGGCGCCTTACCGCCCACCATGCGGTTCAGGGTCACGGCGCGCGCCTGGTCACCGCCGGCAATCGCCGTGTCGATCCAGTTGCCGCCGGCGGCGCGATAGGCGCTGGCCAGCTGCTTCACGGCGGCCGATTCGCCACCCGAGGTCCACCAGTGGATCACTTCCGCGCTCTGCCCTGCCGCCTGCGCGGAGGCCGCCCCGAGCGCCATGGCGCAGGCGAAAAACTGCTTGTACATCGTGTCTCCTGTTATGTGCTGCGACTTTTTGGAAACGTTACCAATTTCTCTTGAAAGTGTCAACAGAATAGCAGGAACTACAGCAATGGCGAAAACGCAACGCCATGCGAAAAACGATTGATACCGTTTAAATCCCTGCGCTATGCTGATTTCGCTGCCGGTGCATGCCGGCCGCGCGATCGGGAGAGTTTGTCCCACCATGGACAACGCCGAAGGAGCAAGCCCGCCCCCGGAATCTCTCAGGCCAAAGGACCGGTCGCGTGTTTTCACAACTCTGAAGAGTCGCCAGCGCTCCAAGGCTGGCGCACCGAAGGAGCAAGCAGGCCGCCACGCCTGTGAAACTCTCAGGTCCAGCACAGAGGGGGCGATCCCACGCACCTTTCGAAATCTGATCAACCTTCAGAGGAGTAGTCACATGCATATGCATCGACTTTGGCTGCGCATTGCCTGCGCAGCGATGATGGCGGCCGTCCCGTTCCTGGCAAAAGCAGACAACGGCGCGGCTTTGCAGGCCGCAAAACGCGGCCTTGCGCAATTCGCCGAGCAGCAGCAGGCGATTCGCCCCGGCAGCGCGCCGGCCGATTTCCCGCTCGATATCACCGATGTCGGCGACCTGAAACAGGCCACGGTCAGCCACGGCTTCCAGGTCTACACCATCGATCCCAAAGAGCTGCTGACGCGCGGCGACCTGCCCGCGCTGGCGCGGCCCACGGGCGAGTGGCGCTTCATCATTTCCCTGCGCGGCAGGCCGATCGGGCTGGCAACGGTGCAGCAGGTGAACGGCCGCTTTGAAACGGTGGCCTACGGCGGCGCGGTGCTGGCGAAGGACGTGGACGCCGCCGCCAACGCGCATGGCAACGACGCGCGCTCCAACCTGCGCTTCATCCGCATCTACCAGGCCCGCTCCGACTTGCTGGAAGTCGACCGCGCCAAATTCGCGCCGCTGCATTCCGCGCGCGAATCGCTGCTGCTGAAGAAGGCGGGCAGCCAGTTGGTGGATGGCGCCGAGCTGCTTGAGCCGCTGCGCGCAGCAGTCAAAACCAATGTCGAAGCATTCCGCTAAGGAGAGGCCATCATGAATATCGCAAAAATCCTGGCCGGCGCCGTGCTGGCACTGGCCCTGCCTTCCGCCTTCGCGCAGTGGAAAACCCTGAACGTCCCGCTCACGACCCAGGAACACAGCCAGTGGTGTTGGTCGGCGTCGAGCAAGGCCGTCCTGGCCGTCTACAACCGCACGCCGAGCCAGTGCCAGATCGTGAACTGGGCTTACGGCATCAACTACGCCTGCGGCAACGGCACCTTCGACTGGAACAGCTACGCCAACCGCCCCAACAGCATGTATGGCAGCTCGGGCAGCGTGCAGAACATCCTGTCCAATTGGGGCGTGCCGAATACGGCGCTCAACAACTACCTGTCGTGGAATTCGGTGGTCACGGAGATCAACGCCAACCGCCCCTTCGTCATCCGCTACGGCTGGACCAACGGCGGCGGGCATATCATGGTGGGGCGCGGCTATGAAACCTATAACGGCACCAACTACATCTACATCATGAACCCGTGGCCGGGCGAAGGCCAGACCTACCGCACCTTCGCCTCCGCCGTCAGCGCGTCCGACCATAACTGGACCCACACGCAGCGCATGAACCTCAACCCATAGCGCTGCTCAGCGCCGGGCGGGGACCAGTTCGATCGTCTTTTCGGTCGCCGCGTCCACCGCCTTGCGCGAATACAGCAAGGGGAAGTAGGAGCCCAGGGCCCAGTCCTGCACCAGGTCGCGGTAATGCGGACTGGCAGGATCGCCGGACTGGCCCGGGGTGTTCATGGCGCGCGAGTTGTCCCATCCGCCGACATCGATCACCACGCGGAACGAGGGTCCATTCACCTGCCAGAAGTTGGCCGGATGGTAGCCGGACTGGTTGACCGTGTGCGAGCTACCGCCGCGCGGCAACGGGCCCACGTCCAGCCGGGCGCGCGTGGCCGCGTCCACCGCCTGCGACATCGGATGCATGAAGTAGCTGAACTGCATACGGCCCCAGGCCCAGCGCGCGGGGTCCGGCCCCTGCAGGCGCACCATTTCCTTCCACGCTGCGGACAAGCTGTCCAGCAGCAGGCGGTCGCGGCGCGCGCTGGCTTTCATGCCGAAGCGCGTCGCCGGCTGCTCCAGCGCCGCCAGCAGAACGGCGGGATCGGGCGCGCCCATGGTGCGCGCACCGGACGGGCCAAGCAGCAATGTCTTGAAGGCCTCGCCCAAATGGCGCGACCACCACAGCTCGAACAGCGCCGCCGCGCTCGATTCGGGGCGCACTTCCGCATTCCAGCCATTCAGCAGGCGTAGCGCCGACTGCGCGCCGGCATCACTGGACTGCAAAGGTTTCAGCACCGCCAGCACACGCCGCGCGGGGATCGAGACCACGTCGTTCTGCAGGCGCTGCATGTCCTCCATGCCGACCTTGCCCGGCTTGCCCAGCACTTCCGCAATGCGCTGGGCGCGCGACTCGTGCGCCCATTCGAAACCAAGCTTGGTGTCCTTGTACGGGAAGCCCGCCGGCAGGTTCATTTCATTGGCGCTGGCGAACCAGCCCTGCTTGGGATTGATCTGCGACGGCAGCTTGCGGCCGTCAAGGAAGCCGCGCCACTCATAGCGGCCATCGCCCGGCACCGGCAGCAAGCCGTCCCAGTTCGGGCGCTGCGGCGCCAGGCCGCCGCTGACCCAGCCGATATTGCCGGCCGTGTCGGCCACCACCTGGTTCTCGGCCGGCGCGCCCCAGCGTGCCATCGCCGCGCGGAATTGCGCCATATCCTGCGCCCGCATGTAGTCGATGCTGCCGAAATACGGCGCCGTGCCCGGCTCCGACCAGGCGCTGCGCACCGCCAGCGCGCGCTGCTTGCCCGGTTCTTCGAAGATGACCGGCCCGTGTCGTGTGAAGCGCAGCTCGATCGGCGTGGAACGGCCGCCAGGCAACGGCAGGTTCTCTTTCAGCACGCGGAAATCCTCCCACTTGCCCTGGTAGCGGTACTGGCGCGGATTGTCCGGGTTGGTCTGATAGACGTACAGGTCTTCCTGGTCGATGCTGAAGATGGTCAGGCCGAAGGCGATACGGCCATTGTGTCCGATGGAGATGCCGGGCAAGGCCGGCTCCCCTGCCCCGATGGCGTCCAGGCCGGGTGCATTCAGGTGCACGATGTAGCGCAGCGACGGCGCGGCATACGAACGGTGCGGGTCGTTGGCCAGCATCGGCCGCCCGCTCTTGCTGCGCGACGGCGCAATCACCCAGTTATTGCTGCCTTCCATGCGCTGCGCGTCGAGCGCTGCCGTGTCGGCCTTGCCCGGCTTGTCTGGCTTGCCGGCATTGGACTGCAGCCGCGCCGGCGCGGTGGCCAGGTGGAACACGTCCAGCGCGTTATCCGGCAGGCAGGGGTCCAGCCCCTCCGGGATTTTGGTCACCCAGTCCGGCGCCAGTTTGGCGCGGATCTGGTCCGCCTCCAGGCTGGCATGGCACGTCACATGCGCGCGTTCAAACTCCTGCAGCACATTGCGCGTCAGGCCGTGGCTGCGGATGCGCACCACGTCTTCCGCCGCCCATTTCTCCGGCTTGTACGAGAACTGGCGGAACTCGAACGGCAGCAGTTCCGGCCGGCGCTCCAGCAGATCGATGTAGGCGTTGATGCCCGCCACAAAGCGCTCCGTCACCGCGCGCGCGCCCTTGCCGTAAGCTGCCCACTCCGCCGCCATATCGCCGCGATACAGGAACAGGCGCGCCGCGCGATCCTGCTCCGCGTATGACGGGCCGAACACCGCCGCCATGCGCCCCAGGCCGCGCCGCCGCCACAAATCGATTTGCGCCAGGCGGTCGCGCGCGGCATTAAAGCCCTGCGCGAAAAACAGGTCATCCTGGTTCGCCGCGTAGATATGCGGCACGCCCCATTTATCCACCTGGATGCGGGCCGGGCTGGCCAGGCCGGCCACTTCAACCGTTTCAGCAGCAGCGCTGCCGCACCACGCCAGCACGGCCAGAATGATCGCTTTTGCGCGCAAGCCGGCCGCCAATCAACGCACTCCCGCAACGACGGTGGCAGCCACCGGCTTCTCCAGCAGCATCGGCGGGATGGTCCAGTAGGTGATCGCGCGCCACAGCCATTCCATCGGGCCGTAGCGGAAGCGCGACAGCCAGAAGTGGCTGAAAGCGACTTGCAACACGATCAGGCAGGCCACATACGCCATCTGGTGCACGCGGCTGGCGCCGAAGTGGCCGAAGCCCCAACCGAAATAGTAGATGGCGCCCACCACCGATTGCGTCAGGTAGTTGGTCAGCGCCATGCGGCCGAACGGCGCCAGCACGCTGATCTTCGAGAACAGCGAAGCGCTATGCAGCATCACGATCACCAGACCGACATAACCCAGGCTGGCCGGCAGGTTGCCCAGCATGAGCAAGCCGCTGGCGAGCTGGAAGCCATCCGCGCCCTGCGAGCCGGAGACCGGGTGCAGGGCAATCGCGGAGCCCAGCAAACCCATGCCGATCCCAAGCGGCAGGCCATACAAGGCCAGCTTGCGGAACAAAGGCAGGTGGGCGCGCGTGTTCTCCATGATGCCGGAACGGACGAACCAGGAACCCAGCAGGAACATGCCCACCAGGATAGTCGCAAAGCCCACCTCTCCCGGCGCATGCTCGGCAAAGCGTTCGGCGCGCAAAGCCAGGTGCTCGCTGTAGCTGCCGCTGCTCGCCACCCGCTCCTCCTTCTGCACCGCATCGGCGCGCTCCTTGATGCGTTTGGCGCGTTCCGCCGCCTTCTCGGCCTTGGCTTTGGCCGCTTCCGCCGACAGGGTCGACACCGGCTGCGCCCTCTCCGGCAGCAGGTACAGCATGGCGCCCACGCCGGTCATCATGAAGAAGGAGAACACATACATGCCAACGCCAAGGCGCCAAGGGCGCGCCGACTTCGGCTCATGGAAGCGATGGGTCAGGATGCCCAGCAGCGTCAACGCCACGCCAAACACCGGCAAGCCAATGCGCGCCTCGCGCGGCGTGTCCGGCGCCAGCCACATCACCCCGCCGACCAGCAGCGCCACCACGCCGACCACCAGGAACAGCAGGGCCACGGCAGGCATGTTCAGCTTCTTCACGCGCTGGTCGCCACGCAGCCACCAGGCGACCAGCGAGAAATACGCCAGGCCACCGGCAATGCCGAAGAAGGCGCTCAGGTCCGGCGCTGATTTTTCCGGCACGCCGGCCAACACCGCGCCCTTGGGCGCCAGGCCGACCAGGATGCAGACCGCCATGGCCGCCGCGATGTATTTCGGGCGGCCGTACAAGGTGACCAGCAGGAAGAGCGCGCCCACCGCATAGCTGAACAGGATATCGCCCGACCATACGAAAATGCTATGGCAGGCGCCGAACGCCGCCAGCGCCAGGATACGGCGCACATAAGGCCCAAGGAAGCTGCGCCCGGCCTGGTCGGCGCGGCCCAGCATGACGGCGAAGCCCATGCCGAACAAGAGCGAGAAGATGGTCCAGAATTTACCGGTGACGAAAAACTGGGTGATATAGCTGATGATGAAATTCAGCCCGGTCAGGTCGGTATCGATCCCGCGCCCCAGGTCAGCGATGGCGCGGTTGAAGTATTCGACATTCATGATGCAAATGCCGATCAGGGCGAAGCCACGGACAACATCCAGGGCTTCAATGCGTTCATTACCTGCGGTGGGGGTGAAGCTGTGCGTTCCAGGGCGATTCATCATCGTTTTCCTTTATGTTGACTCACAGTGTGGTCTTCACATCCTAGTCATGTTAGCAAATGACTAAATCCCCCGTGCGACGAAATGCAGGATTCGGGGCGCGAAAGGTGCAAAAGCGCCCCCCTTTCATTTTCAATAGGGATGCGGCAGGCGCGCCAGCTCGACCGCGCGCCAGGCCGTGCGCCCCACCGCCCGCCAGTCGCCGGCAGCGGCAAACTGGAAATCGCGTTGCTGGCCGCGCTCCTTCTGCTCCGGCGGCTGGCCCCGGTCCACCACGGCCACCACGCGCGGCTTACCCTGTTCAAATACCAGCGCCTCATCGGCGGCTTCGTTGGTATTCACATCGATCGCGATCACACGCCCGCCGTGCAGCATGGTGACCTTGTCGACCAGGCTATGTCCCACCACCACCGTGCTGGCGCCAAAGCGGTTCAGCACGTGCTGCACGTCCTCGGCGCTGGCCAGGCCGTCCGCCTCGTCCAGGTAGCCGCGATACTGGGTTACACCGCCCTGGCCCAGCACCGCGTCCAGCGCGTGTTTGGCCACCGGCGCACCGTGCCAGTAGTTGCGCATGGCTTCATTCAGTTGCGCCACCGTCAGGCCGCTGTCGGCCGTAGCTTTGCTGATGCCGCCGTGCGTGAACAGCACGCTGCCCATCTGCATCACCACCGGTTGCGCGCGCAGCCAGCGGCCGATCACGGTATCGCCGGCAAAGGCCGCCACGGGGCCGCCCAACTGGTCCAGCGCGTACAAGTGTTCCAGGTGGGCGCGCGTGGTGTTCCCGCGCAGGATGTATTGTTCGTGATTCCCCAGCAGCATATGGACGCCGCCGCCGGCACGCTGCGCCTCCTGCGCCAGCGCATACAGACGCCACAGCACAGCGAAGACATCGCGGCCGCGGTCGACCGCGTCACCCACGATGACCAGATGGCCCTTGCCGTAAGCCCAGGCGCCGCCGGCATCGGTCACACCCAGCTTGGCCAGGGAGCCATCCAGGAAAGGCAGGTTGCCTTCGATATCGCTCAACACCGCAACCCTTTCCGGCATCGGCAACACGCCGCCTTTCGCGGCGGGCGCCAGCGCAGTGGTCATTGGATAAACGCTGCGCTTGCCGGCGCATTCGACCACCAACTGCGCCTCGTCCGCTTGCTGCTGGTGCGCGCGGTCTTCGCAGAACCAGGATGCATTCCAACTGCCATCCACCGCGCGGCGCACAACCGGGCCATCCAGGAAGCCGGGCAACGTGGCGTTGTCGCCAGTGCCGGCGAACATGGTTACCTTGGCGTAGCTCTTGCTGTTGACCGGCACATAGAGGCGGCTATGCACACCGTTCGGCGTGACTTCGAGCTTGGAGTTGTAGAGGGCTACCGCAGCAAGCACCAGTAGCAGGACGAGGATGCCGGTCAGCAGGATAGCAAGCCAGCGCAGGGATTTTTTGATAGTCATTTGGCAATAGTAACAAACATTGCCGGAAATGCAAAAGGGGCGGTAAAACCGTGAAAGCGGATAACCAGAAAACCGGGAAACCAGGGTCTGACCCTGCAGGGTCAGACCCTGGTGTTCCGGTTTCCCGGTTTTCTTGGTTTCCGTGGTTTTCCCGGCCCGAAATGCAAAAAGCCCGCTAACACATGTCAGCGGGCTTTTCTAATAAGAGCCTGACGATAACCTACTTTCACACTGGTTGCAGCACTATCATCGGCGCAAAGTCGTTTCACGGTCCTGTTCGGGATGGGAAGGGGTGGGACCGACTTGCTATGGTCATCAGGCATAACTTGTAAGCAGCGCGCCAGGCGCGCTGCGCAATCTAGAAGAAGTAAAGTGGGGGTAGTGTTCTCAAACACGAGTAAATGCTATATAACCGGCAAGGTTATAGGGACAAGCCGTACGGGCAATTAGTATCAGTTAGCTTAATGCATTACTGCACTTCCACACCTGACCTATCAACGTCCTGGTCTCGAACGACCCTTCAAAGAGCTCAAGGCTCTGGGAAATCTCATCTTAAGGCAAGTTTCCCGCTTAGATGCTTTCAGCGGTTATCTCTTCCGAACTTAGCTACCCGGCAATGCCACTGGCGTGACAACCGGTACACCAGAGGTTCGTCCACTCCGGTCCTCTCGTACTAGGAGCAGCCCCCTTCAAATTTCCAACGCCCACGGCAGATAGGGACCAAACTGTCTCACGACGTTTTAAACCCAGCTCACGTACCACTTTAAATGGCGAACAGCCATACCCTTGGGACCGGCTACAGCCCCAGGATGTGATGAGCCGACATCGAGGTGCCAAACTCCCCCGTCGATATGAACTCTTGGGAGGAATCAGCCTGTTATCCCCAGAGTACCTTTTATCCGTTGAGCGATGGCCCTTCCATACAGAACCACCGGATCACTATGTCCTACTTTCGTACCTGCTCGACTTGTCGGTCTCGCAGTTAAGCACGCTTATGCCATTGCACTATTAGCACGATGTCCGACCGTACCTAGCGTACCTTCGAACTCCTCCGTTACACTTTGGGAGGAGACCGCCCCAGTCAAACTGCCTACCATGCACTGTCCCCGATCCGGATTACGGACCAAGGTTAGAACCTCAAACAAACCAGGGTGGTATTTCAAGGTTGGCTCCATAGGAACTGGCGTCCCTACTTCAAAGCCTCCCACCTATCCTACACAGATTGGTTCAAAGTCCAATGCAAAGCTACAGTAAAGGTTCATGGGGTCTTTCCGTCTAGCCGCGGGTAGATTGCATCATCACAAACACTTCAACTTCGCTGAGTCTCGGGAGGAGACAGTGTGGCCATCGTTACGCCATTCGTGCAGGTCGGAACTTACCCGACAAGGAATTTCGCTACCTTAGGACCGTTATAGTTACGGCCGCCGTTTACTGGGACTTCAATCAAGAGCTTGCACCCCATCATTTAATCTTCCAGCACCGGGCAGGCGTCACACCCTATACGTCCACTTTCGTGTTTGCAGAGTGCTGTGTTTTTATTAAACAGTCGCAGCCACCAGTTTATTGCAACCTTTTCGCCCTCATGGAGTAAACCAATCAAGCTACCGAGGCGTACCTTATCCCGAAGTTACGGTACCAATTTGCCGAGTTCCTTCTCCCGAGTTCTCTCAAGCGCCTTAGAATACTCATCTCGCCCACCTGTGTCGGTTTGCGGTACGGTCTCGTATGACTGAAGCTTAGAGGCTTTTCTTGGAACCACTTCCGATTGCTTCGTGCACAAGTGCACTCGTCCCAGTCCCTTGAATTACGTGCCCGGATTTGCCTAAGCACCTTCTATGAACCAGAAACTGACTATTCCAACAGTCAGACAACCTTCCGCGATCCGTCCCCCCATCGCATCATACGACGGTGCAGGAATATTAACCTGCTTCCCATCAGCTACGCATCTCTGCCTCGCCTTAGGGGCCGACTCACCCTGCTCCGATGAACGTTGAACAGGAAACCTTGGGCTTACGGCGTGCGGGCTTTTCACCCGCATTATCGCTACTCATGTCAGCATTCGCACTTCTGATACCTCCAGCATCCTTTACAAGACACCTTCGCAGGCTTACAGAACGCTCTCCTACCATATCCTTGCGGATATCCGCAGCTTCGGTGACTGGCTTAGCCCCGTTACATCTTCCGCGCAGGACGACTCGATCAGTGAGCTATTACGCTTTCTTTAAATGATGGCTGCTTCTAAGCCAACATCCTGACTGTTTTAGCCTTCCCACTTCGTTTTCCACTTAGCCAATCTTTGGGACCTTAGCTGGCGGTCTGGGTTGTTTCCCTCTTGACACCGGACGTTAGCACCCGATGTCTGTCTCCCAAGCTCGCACTCAACGGTATTCGGAGTTTGCAATGGTTTGGTAAGTCGCGATGACCCCCTAGCCATAACAGTGCTCTACCCCCGTCGGTGATACTTGAGGCACTACCTAAATAGTTTTCGGAGAGAACCAGCTATTTCCAAGTTTGTTTAGCCTTTCACCCCTATCCACAGCTCATCCCCTAATTTTTCAACATTAGTGGGTTCGGTCCTCCAGTGCGTGTTACCGCACCTTCAACCTGGCCATGGATAGATCACTTGGTTTCGGGTCTACACCCAGCGACTGGCGCCCTGTTCGGACTCGATTTCTCTACGGCTCCCCTATTCGGTTAACCTCGCCACTGAATGTAAGTCGCTGACCCATTATACAAAAGGTACGCAGTCACCCCTTGCGAGGCTCCTACTGTTTGTATGCACACGGTTTCAGGATCTATTTCACTCCCCTCCCGGGGTTCTTTTCGCCTTTCCCTCACGGTACTGGTTCACTATCGGTCGATTACGAGTATTTAGCCTTGGAGGATGGTCCCCCCATGTTCAGACAGGATTTCTCGTGTCCCGCCCTACTTGTCGTACGCTTAGTACCACCGTCTGAATTTCGTGTAAGGGGCTATCACCCTCTATGGCCGGAGTTTCCAATCCGTTCCACTATCTAAACGACTATCACGTACAGGCTCTTCCCATTTCGCTCGCCACTACTTTGGGAATCTCGGTTGATTTCTTTTCCTGCAGCTACTTAGATGTTTCAGTTCGCCGCGTTCGCCTTGCATACCTATGTATTCAGTATGCAATACCCTAAAAGGGTGGGTTTCCCCATTCGGAAATCTTCGGATCAAAGCTTGTTTGTCAGCTCCCCGAAGCTTATCGCAGACTACTACGTCCTTCATCGCCTGTAATCGCCAAGGCATCCGCCATGTGCACTTATTCACTTGTCCCTATAACCTTGACGGCTATAAGTTCAAGCATTTACTACATTGTGTTTGATGAGTTTTACTACTACCCTAAGTGAATATCTTTCGATATCCGCTTAATAAAACTTTACTTCTTCCAGATTGTTAAAGAACGGTACTACTCAAACCTAAGCGCATTTTCGCTTACGTTTGAACAGTAATTGGTGGAGGATGACGGGATCGAACCGACGACCCCCTGCTTGCAAAGCAGGTGCTCTCCCAGCTGAGCTAATCCCCCTGGGTACTGTTCTTTTATACCAACAGCCGATAAGTGTGAACGTTTGAGTCAGATACCGACTCTAGAAAGGAGGTGATCCAGCCGCACCTTCCGATACGGCTACCTTGTTACGACTTCACCCCAGTCACGAATCCTACCGTGGTAAGCGCCCCCCTTACGGTTAAGCTACCTACTTCTGGTAAAACCCGCTCCCATGGTGTGACGGGCGGTGTGTACAAGACCCGGGAACGTATTCACCGCGACATGCTGATCCGCGATTACTAGCGATTCCAACTTCACGCAGTCGAGTTGCAGACTGCGATCCGGACTACGATACACTTTCTGGGATTAGCTCCCCCTCGCGGGTTGGCGGCCCTCTGTATGTACCATTGTATGACGTGTGAAGCCCTACCCATAAGGGCCATGAGGACTTGACGTCATCCCCACCTTCCTCCGGTTTGTCACCGGCAGTCTCATTAGAGTGCTCTTGCGTAGCAACTAATGACAAGGGTTGCGCTCGTTGCGGGACTTAACCCAACATCTCACGACACGAGCTGACGACAGCCATGCAGCACCTGTGTGATGGCTCTCTTTCGAGCACCCTCAGATCTCTCCAAGGTTCCATCCATGTCAAGGGTAGGTAAGGTTTTTCGCGTTGCATCGAATTAATCCACATCATCCACCGCTTGTGCGGGTCCCCGTCAATTCCTTTGAGTTTTAATCTTGCGACCGTACTCCCCAGGCGGTCTACTTCACGCGTTAGCTGCGTTACTAAGTCAATTAAGACCCAACAACTAGTAGACATCGTTTAGGGCGTGGACTACCAGGGTATCTAATCCTGTTTGCTCCCCACGCTTTCGTGCATGAGCGTCAGTTTTGACCCAGGGGGCTGCCTTCGCCATCGGTGTTCCTCCACATCTCTACGCATTTCACTGCTACACGTGGAATTCTACCCCCCTCTGCCAAACTCTAGCCTCGCAGTCTCCATCGCCATTCCCAGGTTAAGCCCGGGGATTTCACGACAGACTTACGAAACCGCCTGCGCACGCTTTACGCCCAGTAATTCCGATTAACGCTTGCACCCTACGTATTACCGCGGCTGCTGGCACGTAGTTAGCCGGTGCTTATTCTTCAGGTACCGTCAGCAGTTGCGGATATTAGCCGCAACCTTTTCTTCCCTGACAAAAGAGCTTTACAACCCGAAGGCCTTCTTCACTCACGCGGCATTGCTGGATCAGGCTTGCGCCCATTGTCCAAAATTCCCCACTGCTGCCTCCCGTAGGAGTCTGGACCGTGTCTCAGTTCCAGTGTGGCTGGTCGTCCTCTCAGACCAGCTACTGATCGTTGCCTTGGTGGGCCTTTACCCCACCAACTAGCTAATCAGATATCGGCCGCTCCAGGAGCACAAGGTCTTGCGATCCCCTGCTTTCATCCTTAGATCGTATGCGGTATTAGCGTAACTTTCGCTACGTTATCCCCCACTCTTGGGTACGTTCCGATATATTACTCACCCGTTCGCCACTCGCCACCAGGCCGAAGCCCGTGCTGCCGTTCGACTTGCATGTGTAAAGCATGCCGCCAGCGTTCAATCTGAGCCAGGATCAAACTCTTCAGTTTAATCTCTGTTTTAAGTCATTGCTGACTTGGTCACTCACTCAAAATACTGACGAAATCTCATAAAGAGATTTACGTTTAATTTTGTGCGAGCGTATAACTATAATTTGAGTATCGAGCCATAAAGGCTCGGGCAAATTCGTCAAACGCCCACACTTATCGACTGTTGATTTTTAAAGATCGCTGCTTGTTTAGCACGAAGCGTTGTGTTCGTTGCAGCAGAGAAGCGAGAGTATGCGGTGTTTCGTGCAACTCGTCAACCCCTTCTTTTTCTCGCTTCACTCTGCAGTTTTGTCTGCGGTGTGTTGCGAGGGACAGAACTATAGCAAACGCCCGGGCTGTCCGCAAGGGCATTCTTCTATTCCCGTATTTCTGCATTCTGTCGCACATGGGTGGCGGCTTTGCGTAAGGTTATCTACACTTGCCCCATCTTCAATAGAAAGTGGCGAATGTTTCCAACTCCCAAAGCCCAAGAAACAGCAAAAACCGTTCTGGCCTGGTTGCACCGCGGCTTTGACGGCATTACCGGCTGGGTCACGCAGTTGTCTTGGTGGAAATTCTTCCTGTTTGCAGCGCTGTCGATGATCGCCGCCTCGATCCTGCAGGATGAGCTGTTCTCGCCCTCCAGCGACGATGAAATGGTGATGCGCACACACAAGCGCGCAAAAGCGGGCAGTGCCGACCCGAATATCACGATTGACGATAGCGGCATCCACTTCAACCCGCGTGCGGGCAAGATCAAGAAGCCGGCGCCTGGGGCGGAGGTGGAAGCCCCGGACGAAGGCGGCGACGATGCCGCCAATGCTGCAGCATCGCACGAGGCGGCCGAGGCAGCCGCCGCTGCGGCGGCGGAAGCGGCCGCCCCTGCCCTGCCGGAAGATCCGGCCATGGCCGCGCCGCCGGCGGCGCCCGCAGCACCGGCAGCGCCCTCGCGTGGCAAAGCGCGCCCGGCACTCCCGGCAGTCCCCGCCGCCCCGATGCCGGGCGAGGAAGTCCACATCGAATTGCCGCCGCAAATCAGCGAAGAACTGTCGAATGCCATGGAGCAAGCGGTGGACAGCGCGGCCGAAGAGAAAGTGTCGCGCTACCACAAGCAGGCATCGACCTGGTTCACCAGCTTTATCACCCTGCTGCTGCTGGCCCTCTTTGCCATGAAAGCCCTGGTCGGCGGCAAAAAGAAAGCGGAAGCGGAAGCCCAGGTCGCCAACGCAGCGGCCGAACGCGAATCCATGCAGCGCCAGCTGAGCGAAGCGAAGATGCAGATGATGCAGGCCCAGGTCGAGCCGCATTTCTTGTTCAATACGCTGGCCTCGGTGGAACACCTGATCGAAACCGATCCGCCACGCGCCTCCGCCATGCAGCGCAGCCTGATCAAATATTTGCGCGCCGTGCTGCCGCAAATGCGGGAAAACAAACTGACCAGCAGCCTGGGTAGCGAAGCCGATATGGTCGCAGCCTACCTGGCCCTGCTGAAAATGCGTATGGAAGAGCGCCTGACCATCGATTTTGATATTACCGACGGCCTGCGCAGCGCAGCCTTCCCGCCCATGATGCTGCAGTCCATGGTGGAAAACGCCATCAAGCACGGCCTGGAAGGCAAGCCGGAAGGCGGTTACCTGCGCGTGCGCGCCGAAGTGGCGCACAGTAAGCTGCGCGTCATCGTGGCGGATGACGGCCTGGGCTTTGGCGCCAAACCCAGCACCGGCACCGGCCTGGGCCTGACCAATATCCGCGAGCGCCTGAAGCTGCTGCACGGCGACCAGGCCTCGCTGAAAATCGAGCCCAACCAGCCGAGCGGCGTGATCGCGATTATCGAAGTGCCATACCAACTGGCACGCTCGGAATAAGCGATTGCCATACGCAGCAATCCATTGAATAATTGATACTTCTTATTTCTAATATTGAGCATTATGCCCACAGCAATTATTGCCGACGATGAGCGACTGATGCGCGACCAGCTGCGCATGCGGCTGGAGCAGGTCTGGCCGGAACTGGAGATCCTCGGCGAAGCCAAGAACGGCGACGAGGCCATTGAACTGGTCGACGAGCTGAAGCCTGACTTCACTTTCCTCGATATCCGCATGCCGGGAAAGACCGGCATGGAAGCCGCTGCTGAGATCGGCAATAAGAGCAATGTGGTGTTCGTCACCGCCTACGATGCCTACGCAGTGGAAGCATTTGAGCGTGGCGCCGTTGACTATGTGCTGAAACCGCCGGAACCGGAGCGCCTGAAAATCACTGTCGAGCGCCTGAAAAGCCGCCTGGCAACGCCAGCCGCCAGTGCCGCGCAAGGGGCGGACATGGCCGCCATCCTGAACCAGCTGGCCGAGAAGATTGCCGCACCGAAGGCGAAGTACCTGCAATGGATCCAGGCCAGCATCGGTTCCGACCTGCGCATGATTCCAGTAGAGGAAATCCTGTTCTTCCGCTCGGATGAGAAATACACCTGCGTGCAGACCGATAAGTTCGAGGCCCTGATCCGCAAACCGGTGCGCGACCTGGCTGATGAGCTGGATCCAGCCCTGTTCTGGCAGATCCACCGCGCCACCCTGGTCAACGTCAACGCCATCGAAGGTGTAACGCGCGACATCCGAGGCCGCCACCTTGTTATGATCAAGGGCCGCAGCGACAAGCTGGAAGTCAGCCGCTCCTTCCTGCATCTTTTCAAACAGATGTGATCCGCATCAAGCCGCGTACCGGCTTGATGTAATACGGTGGGCTGGTGGCTATTGCCGCCAGGAGGCCGAATGAAACACCCACGCACCCGTAAGCTTGGACGCCGCTCCTCCGATTCCGCCCTTGCGGAAATCCGCGAGGACGAGCGCGTCCACATTTCCCGCGAATTGCACGACGACCTGGGGCAGTTGCTCGCCACCCTGCGCGTCGAGCTTGCCCTGTTCCAGCAACTGCCGCACGATGCGCCGGAAACGCAGGAGCGCCTGGCCGGCATGGACGCCCTGCTGCTGCAAGCCATCGGCTCCCTGCGCCGTATCACCGGCAACTTGCGCCCGCGCGAACTCGATGAAGGTGGCTTGTACTTTGCGCTGGACGCGCTGCGCTGTGAGTTTGAGACGCGCCATAAAATCGGCTGCCGCCTCGACGCCCTGCCCGACACCCTGGTGCTGGACGAACGCTATAGCACGGCGATCTACCGCCTGGTGCAAGAGTCCCTGACCAACATCGCGCGCCATGCCAGCGCCAGTTCGGCCCACATCCAGCTGCAGCGCAACGGCGCGGAGCTGCACCTCGACATATCCGACGATGGGCGCGGCATCGCCGCCGGCGCCGTGGCGCGCGCCGATGCACTGGGCCTGCTTGGGATGCGCGAGCGCGTGGCGGCGCTGTGCGGCAGCATGTCGGTCGATGGGGCGAACGGCGCGGGCGGCACGCGCATTGCGATCCGCATTCCCCTGCCCGCTAATTCGACGGCAGCGGCGGCAAAGGGCGTTGGGTAAAACGCTTGAACGGCGGCGCGAGCAGGCGCGAAAAGTCGTAGCTACGCACACTTTCGACATCCAACACCTCGATCGCCGGCGACACGCGCAGCGGGTGCGGCTTCTTTTCGATGGCGCGCACGGCCAGATCCAGCCCGATGCGCGCCTGCAGGATGGTGCCGTCACTGGGCGCGGCCAGCACCTTGCCGGCCTTGACCAGGTCCACCACCGGCTCCGTGGCGTAATAGGCCAGCACCTTCATGCCGCTGCGGTCCTGGTAATGGGCGAAGTTTGCCGTCACCTCCGCTGCAACCGCGTTCCCCAGTACATAGTCCGGCCGGTACGACTGCAGGTGTTTGCGAACCAGCGCCATCTGACTGCTGGCGTCGGGCGGTGCGTAACCGCCGTGCACCAGCTCCACCTGCGTGCCCGCCACCCGGCGCTGCAGCGCGGCCTCCGCGTCGTTGACCCAGCCCGCGTCTTTGGGGCCGGGCAGCCACAGCACCTTCACCGGGCGACCGTCGGCGTCCGCCACCAGGTAGCGCAGCGCCGCCGTGGCCATGTCGCCGAAATCCACCAGGGAACGCGCCGTGACAGCTTTGCTGCTGACGCCATTGACCAGGTCGATCACGGGGATGCCAGCGGCGCGCGCGGCGTCGATCTCCTTATTCAGGCCATCGGCGGAAATCGCGGCCAGCACAATCGCGTCGGCGCGCTGGCTGATGCAGGAAGTGAACTGGGAACGCTGGGTATCGAGGAATTCGTAGCCACCCGCCTGGTAAATGCCAATGCGCACGCCAAGGCGCTCGGCTTCCTGCAGCAAGCCCCAGGAAACGCCCCACCAATATTTGTCGCGCGCATGCGGCAAGAGGGCGCAAATACGCCATGGATTGGCGGCGCGCGGCAAAGCGCTGTAGATACCGGGCTTGCCATCGAGGGTCGCGGGGACCGGGAACCATTCCGCTGCGCCGGCGACGGCAGGCAGCAAGGTCATTGTAAGTAGCAAGGCGCGCATAGTGCGCAGCATAACAAAAAAAACGGCGGGTCCGAAGACCCGCCAAAGATCATGAATCACCTCGAGAGAGAGTGCTACTGCTTGCTGCTAAAACTGCTTAGAAGGTGTGGCGCACGCCCAGGTTGTAGGCCTTGTCGCCCGAACCGGCTTCAGTGTTGTTGCCGATGGTGTAGCCGGCGCCGTTCTTGTTGCTCATCTTGGCAACCATGGCGTACAGGTCGGTGCGCTTGGACAGTGGGTGCAGGTAGCCGATGCCGAACTGGTTCGCGTCCTGGTTGTTTTGCTTGTCGTCCTTGCGAACGTAGGAAGCCAGGACGGTGCCGGTGCCGGCTTTCACGCCCACGCCCAGCAACAGGGTGGTGCTGTCGGCGGACGATTTAGGCGGCACTTTGTAGCCGAAAGCGTTGGCCGATGGCAGAGGGGAGCTGCCAGCGCCTTTGTCGATTTCGTAGCCGAAGTAGGCTTTGGCGATGCCGAAGTCGTAGTTGGCGGCGAACAGGGTGTTCTTCACGCGGTCTTTACGCACGGCCGGGGTGGTGCCCACTGCGGCGGTGTCGTTGTTCTTGTTGTTGTACACAACGGATGCTTTCAGCGGACCCTGTGCGTAGTTCACAGCCAGGCCCAGTTGGCGGCCGGCGGTGTTGTCACCAGCTTGCTCGCCGAAGCCGTATTGCACGTCAGCGCTGAAGCCTTCGAACGAAGGGGTGGTGTACAGCAGGGAGTTGCTGACGCGGGTGCCGGCGCCGCCGGTAGCGAACAGGTTCTTGGCGTTGCCAGCGAAGCCTGCGCCGAATGGGTCAGCGGTCTTGGACAGCACGTTGTACAGCATGGTGTACTGGCGACCCACGGTCACGCTGCCCAGCTCTTTGCTCTTCAGGCCAACGAAAGCCTGGCGCTGGAACAGGGCGGCGTCGGTTTCGCCGGTGTCGATCTTGGTGCCGGCTTCCAGTTGGAAGATGGCGGAGGTGCCGCCACCCAGGTCTTCGGTGCCGCGGAAACCGATACGGGAGGCATTGCCTACGCCGCTGGTCAGCTTGGTGACACTGCCGGCGGCGCCGCCGCGCTCACCGACGATACCTGCGTCAGCGATACCGTAAATGGTCACATTGGATTGGGCTTGAGCTTGAGCTGCGAAACCGCCGATGATCAGTGCTGCCAGAGTCAGTTTTTTCACTTGTTGTCCTACCGTGTTGAAGTTGAGGGAAATGTTTCAAACGCAGCTATATTGCCCTCGAAATACTTCAACAATGTGACAAGAAAAAATTACTTCAAGCGTGACGTAACAACCCAGTAATATTCCGAACGAAGCACTTTAATTTCCCGTGCAGCAATGCCCAAACGCTTGCGCAGCCAACTGTCGGACGGGTAGTTTTTCATCACTTCGATGCGCTTACCGTCGGCATCTTTCTGGAACTCGTAGGTATTTCCGTGCTGGTCGGTGCGCGCGATCGGGTAGCTTTCGCCGTCCACATAGTCCTCGCCCAGCAGCACCAGCAGCACGTCCTTGCCCACCTTCTCGCGCAATTGTTTCAGGAATTTGTCCTGTTTTTCGCGGCCAAGCTGGGTCCACAGGAATTCGATATAGACAGCCGAGTATTCGCCCGGCGCCACTTCCAGGCTCTCCAGGTCAAGGCTTTCCAACTGCAGGACTTCGTGGTCCTCCAGCAGTTCTTCCACGTGCTCGCGCACTTCGTACAGTTCTTCTTCGTTAATCACAGTTCGTAGTTCTCATGTTCGCCCTTCATCGCCTGTTCGATCAGCTTGCGGTTCAGGGTCGGCGCCAGCAGCTCGATGAAGGTATATATATAGGAGCGCAGATAAGCGCCTTGTTTCACCGCCACGCGCGACACATTCATGCCGAACAGGTGGCCGACAGGAATGGCGCGCAGGTTACGGTCGCGCTCCGGGTCGAAGGCCATGCCGGCGATGATGCCGATGCCCATACCCAGTTCAACGTAGGTCTTGATCACGTCCGCGTCAATGGCTTCCAGCAGGACGTCCGGTTTCAGCCCGCGCTTGTCGAAGGCCTGGTCAATGCGCGACCGGCCGGCGAAGGCGGCATCATACGTGATGACGGGATGCTCGGCCACTTCTTCCAGCGTGACCGACTTGATCTTCAGCAGCGGATGGTCGGGCGGCACCACCACCACGTGCTCCCACTGGTAGCACGGCAGGGTCACCAGATTGTCCATGCCGGCGATCGATTCGGTCGCGATGCACAGGTCGGCCTGGTCGCGCTGCACCATCTCGGCGATCTGCTTAGGGTTGCCTTGCAGCAACGACAAACGCACCTTCGGATACTTCTGCATGAAGGCCTGCACCACCTTCGGCAGCGTGTAGCGGGCCTGGGTGTGGGTGGTGGCGATGGTGAAGCTGCCCGAATCCTGGGCCGCGTATTCCTTGCCGATGCGTTTCAGGCTGTCGATTTCCTGCATGATCAGTTCGACCGACGACAACACCAGCCGGCCCGGCTCGGTCAGGCCCCGGATACGCTTGCCATGCCTTGTGAAAATATCAACACCCAATTCCTCTTCCAGCTCAATAATGGCCTTGGAAACGCCCGGCTGGGACGTAAACAAGGCCTTGGCGGCGTCGGTCAGGTTGTAGTTCTGGCGCACGGCTTCCCGCACAAACCGCAATTGGTGAAGGTTCATTCTTTGTTCTCGTTGGACTCCCCAGCGCTATTTTACGCTGATGCTTATGCCTTAACAGCATATAAGCAAATAAAGACTATGTCGTTTGGAATAAAGCCCCAGTTTATTACCATTGATTCCACTTTGGGTAAGCCTGACTGGGAAAGCCATGTATCAATACGATCAATACGACCACCTCATCGTCCGCGAACGCATCGCGCAATACCGTGACCAGGTGCAGCGCCGCCTGAACGACGAGCTGGCCGAAGCCGAATTCCTGCCACTGCGCTTGCAGAATGGCCTGTATAACCAGCGCCACGCCTATATGCTGCGGATTGCCGTGCCTTACGGCCTGCTGTCGTCGGCGCAAATGCGCATGTTTGCCCATATCGCGCGCAAATACGACCGTGGCTATGGCCACTTCACCACGCGCCAGAACATCCAGTTCAACTGGATCAAGCTGGAAGAGTCGCCGGACATCCTGGCCGACCTGGCCACGGTGGAAATGCACGCCATCCAGACTTCCGGCAATTGCATCCGCAACGTGACCTCGGATGAATTCGCCGGCGTGGCCGCGGACGAAATCGTCGATCCGCGCCCTTACGCCGAAGTGCTGCGCCAATGGTCCACCTTCCACCCTGAATTCGCCGCCCTGCCGCGTAAATTCAAGGTCGCCATCAACGGCGCCGTGGAAGACCGCGCCGCCATCGCCGTGCACGACATCGGCCTGACCGTGGTGAAGAATGAAGCGGGCGACATCGGCTTCAAGGTCATGGTCGGCGGCGGCATGGGCCGCACTCCGATCCTGGGCAGCGTGATCCGCGAGTACCTGCCGCGCGAACACATGCTGACCTATATCGAAGCGATCATGCGCGTGTATAACCTGCACGGTCGCCGCGACAACAAGTACAAGGCACGCATCAAGATCCTGCTGAAAGCCGTGGGCGTGGAAGAATTCACGCGCCAGGTGGAAGCGGAGTGGGAAGACCTGAAAGGCACCGAACAAACCCTGACGCTGGAGGAGATGGAGCGCGTCATCGCCTACTTCCAGCCACACGACTACAAGGCGCTGCCGGCGTTCGACGCCGCAGCCGCCCACGCCGACAACAAGGCTTTCGGCCTGTGGCTGAAGCGTAACGTCAAGCCGCACAAGGTGCCGGGCTATGCTGCCGTGGTGCTGTCGCTGAAGAAAACCGGCGTGCCGCCGGGCGATGCGACCGATGCGCAGATGGATTTCATGGCCGACCTGGCCGACCGCTACAGCTTTGGCGAACTGCGCGTGACGCACGAGCAGAACGTGGTGCTGGCGGATGTGGAGCAGTCGCAGTTGTTCGCACTGTGGGAAGAAATCAAGGCGCAGGGCCTGGCCACGCCGAATATCGGCCTGCTGACCGACATTATCTGCTGCCCTGGCGGCGACTTCTGCTCGCTGGCCAATGCCAAGTCGATCCCGATTGCGGAATCGATTGCGCAGCGCTTCGACCGCATTGATTTCCTGCACGATATCGGCGACTTCGAGCTGAATATCTCGGGCTGCATCAACGCCTGCGGCCACCACCACGTCGGCAATATCGGCGTGCTGGGCGTGGATAAGGATGGCAGCGAATGGTATCAGGTGTCGATCGGCGGCGCGCAAGGCAATAACTCCGCTATCGGCAAGATCATCGGCCCGTCCTTCTCCGCCGCGCAAATGCCGGAAGTGATCGACCGCCTGCTGCAAGTGTATGTCCGCGAGCGCACTGACGAAGAACGCTTCGTCGATACCGCGCAGCGCCTGGGCATCGCCCCGTTCAAGGAATTCGTCTACGCCACCCCGATCGTGGCAGAAGCAGAGGAGGCTGAATATGCCTAAGCAAATCATCAAGGGCCGCACCATCGTGGCGGACGACTGGAACCTGCTGCGCGCGCCGGTCGCTGAAGGCGCCGACGCCGCTGCCACCCCGGCCCCGGCCGATCCGGCCGTGGTGGCCGCGCTGGAAGTCCCGGCCGGCCGCGTGATCGTGCCGCTGGCGACCTGGCTGGCGCAGCGCGACGCGCTGTCCGAGCGTGCCGCCGCCGGCGAAATCGGCGTCTGGCTGGCGCCGGATGAAGATCCACGCGCCCTGCGCGACGACCTGGGCCGCTTGGGCGTGGTGGCAGTCGACTTCCCGAAATTCACCGACGGCCGTGGCTATTCGCACGCCTGGAACCTGCGTTCGCGCCTGGGCTGGAGCGGCGAACTGCGCGCCATCGGCGACGTACTGCGCGACCAGTTGTTCTCCATGCAGCGCGTCGGCTTCGACGCCTACGACACGCGCCCGGACCGCAGCATTGAAGACGCGCTGAAAGGCCTGACCGTTTTCAGCGAAACCTACCAGGCATCGGTCGACCAGCGCGTACCGCTGTTCCGCCGCCAGGCCCGCCCAGTCCCTGCCGCAACCGAAACCGCCCCGACCGGAGCCTGAACATGAGCGAACTCGCAGCCCGCGTCGGACAGACGCTCGCCACGCTGGAACGTATTGCCCAAGACTACGCGCCGGCGGTCTTCGCCTCCAGCCTGGCGGCCGAGGACATGGTACTGACCGACCTGATTCTGAAAGCCGGCCTGCCAATCGGCATCTTCTCGCTGGAGACCGGCCGCCTGCACAAGGAAACCCTGGGCATGGTAGACCGCGTGCGCGAACGCTACGGCTACGAGATCGCCCTGTACCGCCCGGTGACGGCCACCGTCACCGACCATATTATCAAGCACGGCCACAACGCCTTCTACGACAGCGTCGAGATGCGCAAGGCCTGCTGCCAGATCCGCAAGGTGGAACCACTGGGCCGCGCGCTGGCCGGCAAAAAGGCCTGGGTCACCGGCCAGCGCCGCTCGCAGTCGAGCACCCGCGCCGAACTGTCGGTGCAGGAAGACGACGCCGCGCACGCCATGCAGAAGTTCAATCCCCTGGCCGACTGGTCGGAGGAAGAAGTCTGGGAATACATTCGCGGCAATGAAGTGCCTTACAACCCGTTGCACGACCAGGGCTTCCCTTCCATCGGCTGCGAACCCTGCACGCGCGCCATCCAGCCGGGCGAAGATGTGCGCGCCGGCCGCTGGTGGTGGGAAAACCCGGAATCGAAGGAATGCGGCCTGCACCTGGTCGACGGAAAACTGATTCGCATTAAGAAAGTAGCCTGAACATGAACGCACTGGTAGAACAACACGTTAATTCGCGCCACCTGGACGCGCTGGAGTCGGAAGCGATCCACATCATGCGCGAGGTGGCAGCCGAATGCGCCAACCCTGCCCTGCTGTTCAGCGGCGGCAAGGATTCCGTGGTCCTGCTGCGCATTGCCGAAAAGGCCTTCCGCCCGGGTAAATTCCCCTTCCCGCTGGTGCACATCGACACCGGCTACAATTTCGCCGAAGTGATCGAGTTCCGCGACCGCCGCGTGGCCGAACTGGGCGAGCGCCTGATCGTCGGTTCGGTCGAAGAGTCGATCAAAAAAGGCACCGTGCGCCTGCGTAACCCGCAGACCGATTCGCGCAATGCCGCGCAAGCCGTGACCCTGCTGGAAACCATCGCGGAACACGGCTTCGACGCCTGCATCGGCGGCGCCCGCCGCGACGAGGAAAAGGCCCGCGCCAAGGAGCGTATCTTCTCCTTCCGCGACGAATTCGGCCAATGGGACCCGAAGGCGCAGCGCCCGGAACTGTGGGACCTGTATAACACCCGCGTCCATCCAGGCGAGAACATGCGCGTGTTCCCGATCTCGAACTGGACCGAGCTGGATGTGTGGCAGTACATCGCCCGCGAAAAACTGGCCCTGCCATCGATCTACTTTGCGCACCAGCGCCAGGTGATCCCGCGCAACGGCCTGTTGGTACCGCTGACCGACCTGACCCCGGCGCGTGAAGGCGAAGAGGTTGAAACCCGCGTGGTGCGCTTCCGCACTGTGGGCGACATCTCCTGCACCTGCCCTGTAGCCTCCGATGCCGCCGACGTGGACGCGATCATCGCCGAAACCGCCGTCACCGAAGTCACCGAACGCGGCGCCACCCGGATGGACGACCAGACCTCCGAAGCCTCGATGGAAAAACGTAAGAAGCAAGGATATTTCTGATGAACGCACGTAACGAGAACCTGAACGAACGCAGTTTGCTGCGCTTCATCACCGCCGGCTCCGTCGACGACGGCAAGAGCACCCTGATCGGCCGCCTGCTGTTCGACAGCAAGGGCATTTTCGCCGACCAGTTGGCCGCCGTGTCGCGCGCCAAGCATAAGCGCACCGTAGGCGACACCATCGACCTGTCCCTGCTGACCGACGGCCTGGAAGCAGAGCGCGAGCAAGGCATCACCATCGACGTGGCCTACCGCTACTTCGCTACGCCAAAGCGCAAGTTCATCATCGCCGACACCCCGGGCCACGAGCAGTACACGCGCAATATGGTGACGGGCGCCTCCACCGCCGACGCCGTGATCATCCTGGTCGACGTATCGAAAGTGAAGCTGCGCGAAGACGGCGGCGTCGACCTGCTGATCCAGACCAAGCGCCACTCCACCATCGCCCACCTGCTGCAAATCGAGCACGTGGTGGTGGCCGTGAACAAGATGGACCTGGTGAACTACGACCAGGACGTGTACGAGCGCATCGTCAAGGCTTACCGCGAGTTCGCCGATACGCTGGGCATCAAGCAGGTCACCACCCTGCCGTTGTCGGCACTGGCGGGCGACAATGTGGTCGAAAAGGGCGAGCGCCTGGACTGGTACCAGGGCCCTACCCTGATCGAGCTGTTGGAAAACTTGTCGGTGTACGACGAATCGCACGCCTCCGCCTTCCGCTTCCCGGTGCAACTGGTGGCGCGCCATAACGGCCACGAAGCCAATGACTTCCGTGGCTACATGGGCCGTATCGAAGCGGGTAGTGTTGCGGTCGGCGACAAGCTGGTGGTGCAGCCGTCCGGCCAAAGCGCCACGGTGAAAGAGATCGTCACCTTCGACGGCTCGATCCCGTTCGCCACGGCGGGCCAGTCGGTCACCATCGTGCTGGAAGAATACGTGGACGTGTCGCGCGGCGACCTGCTGGCCTCCAGCGTGCAACCGGCGCAACTGCTCAAGCAGGTCAACGCCGACGTGTGCTGGCTGTCCGAAGAGCCGCTGGACCTGCGCCGCAAATACTGGATCAAGCACGGCACCAAACAGACTGCCGCAAAAGTGACGAAAATCGACTCCATCCTTGACATCAACACCCAGCACCGTCACGATGCCAATGTGCTCAAGCTGAACGATGTGGCGCGCATTGCGCTCAACGTGCAGCAGCCGCTGGCGGCAGATGCCTACTCGGACATCCGCGCCACCGGCGCCTTCATCCTGATCGATGAAGTCACGCACCAGACAGTCGCCGCAGGCATGATCCGCCTCGGCGAATAAGCCAACCGCCAAGGAGCCTGCGCAATGCCATACGGGAAGGTGTATTTGATTGGAGCTGGACCCGGGGCGCAGGATTTGATCACCTTACGCGGCGCACGCCTGCTGGCCCAGGCCGACGTGGTGCTGTACGACGCACTGGTGACGCCGGAAATGCTGGAACTGTGCCCGCAGGCCGAGAAGATCTCGGTCGGCAAGCGCGCCGGCCAACGCTCGGCGGCGCAGGACTTCATCAACCATCAACTGATTGAATGCGCGGCGCGCCATCAGCGCGTTGTGCGTTTGAAAGGCGGCGACCCGATGCTGTTCGGGCGCGCGGACGAGGAATTGTCGGCGCTGGAGGCGGAAGGTATCGAGGTCGAGGTGGTGCCGGGGATTACCACCGCTGTTGCTGCCGCTGCCGCCGCTTTGCAGCCGCTCACCAAGCGCGGTGTGGCGCGTAGCGTAGCTTTCTTTACATCTTCCACCGCGCCGGGGCAGCCGGAGGAGCTGACCATTCCTTCGACCGATACGCTGGTGCAGTATATGGGCGGGCGCGAGGCGATTGCGACGGCCAATCACCTGCTTGCGCAGGGGCGCGCGCCGGAGACGCCGGTGCTGGTGATTGAAAATGTGTCGCGGCCGGATCAGCGGTTTGAGCGGATTA
Source organism: Massilia sp. SR12 (assembly GCA_046523935.1). Taxonomy (GTDB): domain Bacteria; phylum Pseudomonadota; class Gammaproteobacteria; order Burkholderiales; family Burkholderiaceae_D; genus Rugamonas. Next base: position 2,296,751 of record CP159586.1, read on the forward strand.
CGCTGGCGGAATTGGCGCTTGGCTTGCCGGCGGCGCAAGGACCGGTGCTGGTGATGCTGGGGAATGCGATGGCGGCGCGGCCGCTTCAAAACCGCTAGAACCAGGAAACCAGGGTACGGCCCACAGGGCCGGACCCCGGCCAGGTCAGGGTCCGGCCCTGTGGGCCGTACCCTGGTTTCCCGGTTTCCCCGGTTCGGGCGTAAAATACCGACCTCACAAAAAAGAGGTACCAACGATGAGCCAAGCCCACGAAATGCTAGAGCGCGCGCGCACCGCGCGCCTGGCCGGCAACTACGAAGACGCCCTGCGCGACCACCTGTGGTTCCACGAGCACGCCCTGGCCGAAGACCCAAGCCTGGCCGGCGTCCGCCTGTCCTTCGCCCTGCGCGACTGGATCTACCTGGCCGAACAATTCCCCCTGGCGCGGCGCGCCCTGCAAGCGCTCCGCGACCGCGACACCCAGCGCATCCTGAACGGCGGCGCTACGCTCGGCCTGTTCCAGGACATCAGCGCCATCAACAGCGCCCTGGGCGACGACCGCTCCACCCACGAACTGTTCACCCAACTGGACGTCCAACTGCCCGACCTGGCCAAAGACTGCGCCGACCTGGCGCTGCCGGCCCTGGTCGCGGTGGAAGACTTCCAACTGGCGCGCCGCTACCTGCCCGACCCGCTGGCCCGCATCACCGCCCTGGCCACCCGCGTCAACGACTTCGCTGGTGAAATGGCCAAGCGCGGCAACACCTCATCCGCCCCGCAACTGCTGGCCTTCGTGCTGAACTACGCCAAGGAAGTGCGCCTGGTGGTGGAAGTGCTACACCGCCTGGGCGAAGATGAAGAAGCGATCAAGGCCAGCAAAGCCGCCCTGGATGCATTGAAATCCGACGCCCTGCGCGACGCCGTGCAACGTGAATTCGACAATCCCGGCAGCACCATCGCCGCCATGGTGGCTCACGCCAAAGGCGAAGGCAGCGCCGACAAGCAGTAATCGGTCATCGCCCGCAGCACCGCAGGGTCCTCGCCCACCGCGCCCACGGCGCGGATGGCGACACCCGGGTGCGCCAGGCGCAGTTCATCCAGGATCAGCGGCAGGTCGCGCAGCACATGCCCGCCCTGCCCCAGGAACACCGGCACCACCGTCACATCATCCACGCCCCGCGCCGCCAGGGCGGCCACCTGCTCCGGCAGGCGCGGCGACATCAGCTCCAGGAAAGCCAGCGATACGTCCACTTCCGGCGAGCGTGCCGCCACCATGTCGCGCAAGCGCTCGAACGGCGCCGCCCAACTGGCAGCGCGCGCGCCGTGTGCAAACAATACCAATGCCCGTGCGCCCATGCTAATGCCTCTCCACCCAGTACAAAGCCCCTAGCGCCAGCATCAGGTATAGCAGGCTGGGCATCAGCGCCGTCAGGAAAGCCGGCAGCGCCGACAGCACGCCGATATGCGAGAACAGCGTATTCACCAATAGGAAGCTGACGCCGATCATGATGCCGATGAAGATCTTCAGGCTCACACCGCCGGCGCGCGTATGCAGGTAGGCGAAAGGCAGCGCCAGCGCCATCAGCACCAGGATCGCCATCGGATCGAACAGCTTTTTCCAGAATGCGATCTTGAAGCGTTCCGTCTCCTGCTTGTTCTCCTGAAGGTGGCGGGTATACACCGCCAGTTCAATGGCCGACATGCGCTCCGGGTCCGAACGCGACACCGACAGGATGCGCGGCGTGATCTCGGAAATCAGCTCCTTGCTGGCGTACTGCTTGATCTCCACCGCGCCCGTCTCCTGCCCGAAATTATTGGCCAGGGTCGCCTGCGCGCCCTCCACCGCCAGCGCCGGATTGCTGAAGATGTTCTCGGTCACGCCGCTCAGCAGCCAGGTATTCTTGCCGCTGAAGACAGCCGTCTTGGCATAGGTCAGCGTGCGCAGGCGGAAACGGGTATCGAAGTCATACAGCTTGACATCGACCAGCGTGCCGTCCGAACGCACTTCGCGCACATTGAAGAAGCGCGTGCCCTGCACTTCGCCGGTCATGCCCTCGCTCTTGATAATGTCCTTGGTCCACATGCCGGATTTGAATTCCGACGACACCGTGGCGCCGCGCCCCATCAGGCGCAGCTTCTCGGCCAGCGGCGCCAGGCGCGGGGTAATCAACTCGCCGAAAATGAAGGCCAGTACAACCAGCACCAGGCCGACCTTGCCGACCATGCCGGCCGCCATGCGCGTCGACATGGACGACGCGCGCATGATGGTGAATTCAGAAGTCGACGCGAACTGCGCCATCGTATAGATGGTGCCGATCAGCGCCGCCACCGGCAGCACCTCGTTCACGTGTTGCGGCATCATGGCCAGCATGTATAGAGCGGCGTGCTCCATGCCGTAGCCGTTCTTGCCCACCACCGGCAGCTCGCCGGTCAGGTCGAAGAAAGCCTGCAAACCAAGCAGCGCCGCCAGCGCGAACGCCACCGCCTGCAGGATCGAGACGAAGAAATAACGCTGGAGGATTCTCATTTCTTACTGCCTCCGCGTTTGAATGCGGACCACAAGGCGCGCGGATGGTAGCGGTGGTTCACGTTCAGGCGCCACGCGAACAGCGCCAGCACCGTCAGCGCCATGCCAAGGTGCAGCGGCCACCAGGCCATGCCGAAATTGAACTTGCCGCGCCGGATGCCGGATTCGATCACGTTGATCAGGTTGTTATAGGTGAAGAAAATCAGCACCGCGATAATCAGGTTGGTTGCGCTGCCGGCGCGCGGATTGACGAAGCCGAGCGGGATCGCCAGCATCACCAGCACCGTGCAGGCGAGCGGCAGCGACAGGCGCCACATCAGCTCCGCCTTGGCCGGATCTGTGCCTGCGGCCAGCAGTTCGCTGGTTGGCAAGGCCTTGGCCTCCTTCTGCCCGCCCACTTCCGTGGTCTGCTGCGACACGCGCATGCTGTAGCGCTCGAACTCCATGCTCTGGAAATCGGCGTCGCCCGGCTTGCCCTGGTAGCGACGACCGTTTTTCAGCACCAGGTGGCGGTCGCCAGATGGCAGGGTTTCGATCACGCCCTCGCTGGCCACCACCACGGACGTGCCCTTGGCATCGATCTGGTTGACGAACACATTGCGCACCACCGCGCTGCTGCCGGACACGCCTTCCACGAAGAAGATGCGGTTGGCGGAAGACGATTCCTTGAACTGGCCCGGCGACACCTTCTGCAGGTCTTCGCGCTTGGTAAAGCGCTCCACGTACTCGGCGCTCTTGGAGCGCGCCCAGGGCGTAGCATAAAAACTGAGCACCCCGGTCAGCACGATCAGGGGCAAGGCGAACATCAGCACCGGCTTGATAAAACGCGTCAGGCTGACGCCGGAGGCGAACCAGACCACCATCTCCGAATCCTTGTAGATGCGGGTCACCACCATCAGGACTGAAATAAAACTGGTGAAAATCAGGACAATTGGCAGATAATTCAGGGCTGCGAACGCAATAAGCGCAATGACATCGCTGGACGCGACCTTGCCCCCTGCGGCTTTACCGAGGATCGAAATCAGGGTCCACGTCAGGAGGATCGAGAACAGTACCGTAAAGGAGGCCCCGGCAGAGCTGACCAGCTCACGGCGGAGGGCACGATGGAAAATCATTCGACGTTTATAATTCGTTCTACAAAATTAAGGAGAAACCAAATGGACTTTAGCATAAAAGCACTCGACGCCAAGAACACCATCGCCAGCGCCAAAAGCGGCTGCGTCGTGGTCGGCGTCTTCGAAAACAAGAAACTCTCGAAAGCGGCTAAAGCCCTCGACAGCGCCGGTGAAATCACTGCAGCGCTGAAATCCGGCGACATCACCGGCAAGGCCGGCACCACCCTGCTGCTGCGCGGCCTGAAAGGCGCCGCCGCCGAACGCGTACTGCTGGTGGGCCTGGGCAGCGACGAAGCGGTTGCTGAAAAAGCCATCAACTCCGCCATCAATGCCGCCATCAAGGCGCTGGGCACCGTCGCCTCGGCGGACGCTATTATCGCATTGCCGCTGGACGAAGTGAAAGGCCGCGAGCTTGATTGGGCCATCCGCGCCACCGTGCTGGCCGGCCGCGACGCCGTCTACCGCACCGATTCGCAGAAATCCAAGAAAGACCCGGCCTGGACCGGCCCGAAGAAGATCGCCCTGGCCGTGGCCAGCAACGCCGCCACCAAGCTGGCGCTGACGCAAGCGGTCGCCATCGCCAACGGCATGGAGCTGACCAAGGACCTGGGCAACCTGTCCGCCAACGTCTGCACCCCGACCTACCTGGCCAACGTCGCCAAGAAACTGGGCAAGGACTTCGGCTTTGAAGTCGAAATCCTGGATCGCAAGCAGATGGAAGCCCTGAAAATGGGTTCCTTCCTGTCCGTGACCAACGGCTCCGAGCAGGCGCCCAAGTTCATCGTCCTGAAACACAAGGGCGGCAAAGCCAAGGATGCGCCGACCGTCCTGGTGGGCAAAGGCATCACCTTCGACACCGGCGGCATCTCGATCAAGGCCGGTCCTGGCATGGACGAGATGAAATACGATATGTGCGGCGCCGGCTCCGTACTGGGCACCTTCCGCGCCATCGGCGAGATGGGCCTGAAATCGAACGTGGTCGGCATCGTCGCCGCCTGCGAGAACATGCCTTCCGGCCGCGCCACCAAGCCGGGCGACATCGTCACCTCGATGAACGGCTTGACCATCGAAATCCTGAACACCGACGCCGAAGGCCGCCTGATCCTGTGCGACGCGCTGACCTACGCCGAGCGTTTCAACCCGGCCGCCGTGATCGACGTGGCAACCCTGACCGGCGCCTGCATCGTCGCCCTGGGCCACCACAACAGCGGCGTCTTTGCGCGCGACGACGACGCGGGCAATGCCCTGGTCGACGCCCTGCTGGCTGCCGGCAAGGCAACCGGCGACACCGCATGGCGCCTGCCGATCGGCGAGCAGTACAACGAGCAGTTGAAGTCCAACTTCGCTGACCTGGCCAATATCGGCTCCCCGGGCGGCGCTTCCTGCACCGCTGCCGCCTTCCTGGAAAACTTCACCCGCAAGTATCCATGGGCGCACGTCGATATCGCCGGCACCGCCTGGCGTTCGGGCGGCGCAAAAGGCGCCACCGGCCGTCCGGTACCGCTGCTGGCCAACTTCCTGATCAGCCGCGCTTAATCAAGCGCATCCAGCGCATCTAGCCGAATCAAGGGCGGGAGCAATCCCGCCCTTTTTACATTTATGACCAGCTATCACCCCCACCCCGACGACAAGGGCCGCCCTTTCGTCATCCGCACTCCATCCATTCCCTCGCCGATCGCGCACTGGCTGCAGCCAGGCCAAAGCGCCACCGTCCTGCCGGCCGGCGCCATGCCGCCCGCACTGAATGGCATCGCCTTCTCGCCCTGGCACGACGTGCCCGCCGGCGACCAAGCATGGGCCGAAGTGCCGGGCCAGGCCCGCATTGAAGAACCGCCCTTCATCCTCCCACCTGGCAAAGCCGCCGCCGCCGGGGTGGTGATCGAAGAAGAAGATGGCCGCATCTGGCTGGTGGCGCCCTCCAACCAGTTCGGCGGCTACCAGGCCACCTTCCCAAAGGGCCGCGTGGAAGCGGGCTTCAGCCTGCAAGCCAGCGCGATCCGCGAAGCGTTCGAAGAATCCGGCCTGCAGGTTGCCGTCACCGGCTTCCTGGCCGACTCCTCGCGCAGCCAGACCTTCACCCGCTATTACCGCGCCCGCCGCGTCGGCGGCACGCCGTCCGCCATGGGCTGGGAAACGCAGGCCGTGCACCTGGTGCCGCGCGCGCAGTTGGCCGCATTCGCGCCGCACGCCAACGACAAGCCGCTCATCGCCTTACTCGCATAAGCCTTTGCTATGGCGTTATAATTTTTAGTACAATCTGGCTGACATTGTAACCAGGAGTCAGCTTGGTCAAACTATCCAAATCACGCTTGCTGGCGTTCCGCCAATGCGAACGCAGGCTATGGCTGGAGATCCACCGCCCTGAATTGCGCGACGATACACCGGGCAGCCAGGCCAACTTTGCCGCCGGCCACCTGGTCGGCGACCTGGCGCGCCGCCTGTACGATCCGCACGGCCTCGGCCACCTGTTCGATCCCATGCGCGAAGGCATTGCCGCCAGCCTGGCGGCGACCCAGGCCCGACTGCCGGAGCGCCGGCCCCTTTTTGAAGCCGGCTTCGCAGCGCTCGGCGCCCTGTCCTTCGCCGACATCCTGTTGCCGCATGGCGCGGGGCAAGGCTGGCGCATGGTGGAAGTGAAATCCTCGACCGGGGTCAAAGACTACTACCTGGACGACGCCGCCATCCAGAGCACCGTAGCGCGCGCCGCCGGCCTGCAACTGGATAGCATCAGCATCGCGCATATCGACAGCGACTGGATTTATCCCGGCCATGGCGACTACCGCGGTTTGCTGACCGAGCAGGACGTGAGCCATGAAGCCCAGGCCCGCAGCGCCGCAGTGCAAGACTGGATCACAGCCGCGCAGCACAGCGCTGAACTGCCGCAAGAACCGGCGCTGCGCCCCGGCAGCCAATGCAAGACGCCCTGGCCCTGCGGCTTTGCGGCGCACTGCGCGAGCACCGAGCCGGCCACCGCCTACCCGGTAAGCTGGCTGCCGCGCGCCACCGCCACAGCGCTGCGCGCCTGCATCGACAATGGCGCGCGTGATATGCGCGATGTGCCGGATGATCTGCTGAACGGGCAACAACGGCGCGTCAAGCAGGCCAGCGTGTCCGGCCAGCCCTACTTTGACGCCGAGGGCGCCGCGCGCGAACTGGCGCCGCACGCGCTGCACGCCGGCTTCCTCGATTTCGAGACCATCCGCTTTGCCGTGCCGGTATGGGCCGGCACCCGCCCCTACCAGATGATCCCCTTCCAATTCAGCCTGCACTGGCTGGATGAACACGGCGAACCCTGCCTGCACAAGGAGTTCCTCGACCTGAGCGGCGACGATCCGTCGTGGGCCTTCGCCCAGGCACTGGTGGCGGCCTGCGACCGGCCCGGCCCGATCTACGCCTACAACGCGGGCTTTGAACGGGCCCGCATCAAAGAGCTGGCGCAGCGCTTTACCGCACTGGCCATGCCGCTGGACGCGATCCAGGCGCGCATCATCGACCTCTACCCCATCGCCCAGCGCTACTACTACCACCCGTCGCAACAAGGTAGCTGGAGCATCAAGGAACTACTGCCCGCCATAGCACCCGACCTGCGCTACGACGCGCTGGAAGGCGTGCAGCATGGCGGCGCCGCCATGGAGGCATACCTGGAAGCCAGCGCCGCCGCCACCAGCCCCGAACGGCGCGTGACCATCCGCCGCCAACTGCTCGATTACTGTCACCTCGACACGCTGGCCATGGTGCGCATCTGGCATTTCTTTAAGCAGAAAGGCTTGACCAGTGCGAAGGGCAGGCCGTAATGTGCACAACATTCACCGCCCTCCACTGCTCACATGGCACAACTGATCCCCGCCCCCTTCCCCGCCGACCGCAAGGACAATGGCATGTACCGCGAGCTCGATGTGCTCGAGGTCTTGCGGGCCGGCCTGCCGCAACCATTCCTGGTGTTCCACAGCCTGCCGCTGCACAGCCTGTCCGGCGAGCGTGACCAGTACGGGGAAATAGATATCGCGGTGCTGGCGCCGAACGGCGCCTTGCTGCTGCTGGAGGTCAAAGCCGGGGAACTGGTGCAGCGCAACGGCAGCCTGTTCAAGGTGTACCGCGATATGGACTGCGACGTGGCGCGCCAGCTCAAATTCCAGCACGGAGCCATGGTGCGCGCCCTGCGCGAGGCCGGCCTGCAGGCACGCGTGCTGAACTGCCTGGTGCTGCCCGACTACCACCTGCAGGACGCGCCGCTCGCATCCTTCCCGCGCGAGCGCGTAGTCGACGCCGGCAACTACGCCAGCCTGGCCACCCTGGTTCGGCAATGGATGCAGACCGGCGAGGCGCAAGCCGACTTCGACAAGCTGCAACGCATGCTGCGCAACCAGTTCCAGGTGGTGGCCGATATCAGCGTGCTGCGCGAGCAGGTGGCCGGGGCCGCGCGCCGCCTGGCCGACGGCCTGGCGACCTGGGTGCCGCGCATGAGCGCCCCCTCGCGCACCTTCCACATCCAGGCCACGGCAGGTTCCGGCAAGACCCAGTTGGCACTACGCCTGCTGGCCGATGCTGCCGCCCAGGGCCAGCGCGCCGCCTACATCTGCTTCAACCGCGCCCTGGCCGACCGCGTGCGGCAACTGGTGTCGGCGCGCATCGAAGTCGCCACCTTCCACGAGCTGTGTACCGAGCACTATCGGAGCCAGGTCGGCGAACCGGACTTCAGCAGCCCGCGCGCCTTTGCCCTGATGGAGGAAAACTACCTCGCCACGGCGGCCGACAGCCCGGCGCGCTACGACCTGCTGGTGATCGACGAGGCGCAGGACTTCAACCCCGACTGGCTGCCGCCCCTGTGCAGCCAGGTGCGCGGCAACGGCCGCCTGTATGTGATGGAAGACGACAACCAGCGCCTGTTCGGCCAGGAGCCGTTCGATTTACCGGAAGCGGTGCGCATTGAATGCAGCGACAATTTCCGCAGCCCGCGCGCCATCTGCAGCGCTATCAATGCTTTCGGCCTGGCGCAACCGGCGCTGCAAGCCGTCGGCCCCTACCAGGGTGAACTGCCGCAGTTCCTCAGCTACCGCGACGACGCCGGCATGCTGGCGCAGACCAAGGCGGCCGTCGCCGCCCTGCGCGCGCAAGGCTTTGCGCTGGAAGATATCGCCATCCTCAGCGGCCGCGGGCGCAATAACTCGGCGCTGCTGGCACAACAGGACCTGGGCGGCCTGACCCTGCGCCGCTTCACCGGCGCTTACGACCAGCGCGGCGAGCCAGTATGGAGCGAGGGCGTGCTGCTGGCCGAATCCGTGGGCCGCTTCAAGGGGCTAAGCGCACCGGCCATCGTGGCCACCGAGTTTGATTTTGATGAACTGGACGAGAGCAACCGGCGCAAGCTGTTCGTGGCGCTGACGCGCGCGCAGATGGCAGCGGTGCTGGTGTTATCGGAACGTGCGGAAGCCAGCCTGGCGCTGCGACTGCAGCAGGCTGGCCAACCTTAATAGATGGTGGTGGGTTGCGGTTGCTGGGCGGGCGCCCCGCGTGCCGCAGCGCCTTCACCGCGCTGCAGGACCACGGTCAGCGTGGACGGCAGGTCAAAGCCGGCGCCCGTCTGCTTGTCGACAATCTGGCCCGCGCCCAGCGTGAAGATGATATTGCCCCAGCGTGAAGCATTCTGGCGCGGATCGATTTGATCGAAAGCCCAGACATCCTCGCGGCGACAATCCACCACGAGCGGCTGGATGCTCTTCTGCACCGTCACCCGCCCCGGGGAATTGACGAACCAGCGTCCCTTGTCGTTCGACAGCACGCAGCCGATGCCAGACACCTGCTGGTGATCCAGCACGGTCTGCACCAAGACGGTTTGCTCGGTCGAATCGAATAAAGTCGCGCACCCGGCCAACGCCGCTGCGACAAGCGCAGCGGACGCGACCCGGCTCAGCCTGGATGGCATGCCGGCAGACTCATTCGCCCGACTGGGCTTTTTTCTGCTTGAGGCCCTGGATGACACCGAGGATGTCATCCATGCCATTGCCGCCACCTATGCCCTGGAACGCGTCGAGGACTTCGTTCAGGACCTGGTTACGCACTTCGGCGTCGGCAGTTGCCATAGCAGTTGGTCGCTGTGCCACGGCGGCGCGCGCCGCAGTCGCTTCCTTGGCCGACTTGCGGCCCGCTGGCGACTTGCCATGTTCCAGCGCCGCTTGCCAGATCAGCCAACGACGTTGCGTTTCATAAACCAGATACTCGTCTGGCTTGTCTTCGCGCCGGCGGACGATTTGGCCGTCCTTCTGCGCCCATGCTTCGAATGCAGATCGCATGTTATTCCTTTAGTTTGCAGTGCCTGTTAAATCGGAATTAGTTTCCCTATATTACCACTTATTGACTCAGGACAACATTCTGTACGTTGTAAATAAGCAAAATACCCAGCTTCGCGGAAACAACTTCGATACCAACCTTTTGTGTCTACTTACGTTTACGGTTGTTGATAGCGTAATTTTAGTACCAATCTGATAACTATGAAGCACTATTGGAAATTATTTTTGCGGCGCACCCTTTTTACTACAAGTTTACGCAATTTTGATGACGCCGCGGAATCATTCCATGACTCAAAAACGACAGCTTCACAGACCGTAGCAAGTATTGTTAAGATCAGCGCCCACGCAACTTGAAAGATCGTTATGAAATTGGCCACCTGGAATGTTAACTCATTGAACGTTCGCTTGCCGCACGTTATGAAATGGCTTGGTGAAAACCCGGTGGATGTGCTCTGCATCCAGGAAACGAAGCTGACCGACGACAAATTTCCGTTCCAGGAAATCGAGGAAGCCGGCTACCAGGTCGTGTTCAACGGCCAGAAGACGTACAACGGCGTCGCCATCCTGTCGCGCCACCCGATGCAAGATGTGGTCAAGAACAACCCGCACTACCCGGACGAGCAGCAGCGCATCCTGGCCGCCACCATCAACGGTATCCGCATCGTCAACGCCTACGTGCCGAACGGCCAGGCACTCGATTCGGACAAGTACACCTATAAGCTGGGCTGGCTGGCCAGCTTCCGCGACTGGCTGGGCGAAGAAATCGCGCGCCACCCCCAACTGGCCGTCCTCGGCGACTACAACATCGTGCCGCATGTGAGCGACACCCACGATCCCGCCATGGAAGGCGATATTTTCTGTTCCGACAAGGAACGCGCCGCCCTGCAAGCGCTGATCGACCTGGGCCTGCACGACTCCTTCCGCCTGTTCGAGCAGCCGGAAAAGTCCTTCTCCTGGTGGGACTACCGCATGCTGGGCTTCCAGAAGAACAAAGGCCTGCGCATTGACCACGTGCTGCTTTCGGCGCCACTGAAAGAACGCTGCGTCTCCTGCGTGATCGACCGCGCCCCGCGCAAATGGCAGCAACCCTCCGACCACGCCCCGGTGATCGCCACCCTCGGCTAAAAAATTCGGGGTCAGGTCTGACATTCGGACAAATTGCTGCGCAATTTGTCCGAATGTCAGACCTGACCCCGAATTTCCTTGGTTTCCATCATGAGCTGGGCGCGCACGCCCAGCACGGGTTTCGAGAACAGGTAGCCTTGGGCGTAGGTGCAGCCTTGCTGGCGCAATAGCTGGAACTGCCCTTCCGTCTCCACCCCTTCCGCCACCACGCATAGCTGCAGGCTGTCCGACAGCGCGATGATCGCGGCCACGATGGCGCGGTCTTCCGCGCTTTCTTCCAGGTCTTTGATGAAGGCGCGGTCGATCTTGATTTTGCGCACCGGGAAGCGCTTCAGGTAGGCCAGCGAGGAGTAGCCGGTGCCGAAATCGTCGATCGACAGGCGGATGCCCATGGCGTTGATCTGGCCCAGGATTTCCAGGGTCTGCTCGCCGTGCTGCATCAGCGCCGTTTCCGTGATTTCAAACTCGATCAACGCCGGGTCGATGCCGGTTTCGTCCAGCGTGCGGCGGATCGAATCGACCAGGCCGCGGTGCATGAACTGGCGCGCCGACAGGTTGATCGCCAGCGGCACCGGGGCCATGCCCTGGCGCTGCCATTCCATGCTTTGCTCGCAGGCGCGGCGCAGCACCCATTCGCCGATTGGCACGATCAGGCCGTTCTCTTCGATCAGGGGAATGAACTGGTCCGGCATCACCAAGCCGCTCGACGGGCGGCGCCAGCGCAGCAGCACCTCCAGCGTGGCCAGGCGGCGCGTGGCGATATCCATGATCGGCTGGTAGTGCAGCTCGAACTGGCTGAGCTGCAGCGCGGAGCGCAGGCTGCTCTCCATTTCGAAATGCAGGGCCGCCGCCGTATTCATCTCTTCGTTGAAGTACTGGTAGTTGTTGCGGCCGGACGCTTTGGCGTGGTACATGGCCGCGTCGGCATTGCGCATCAGCGAGGCGACGTCGTTGCCGTCGTCCGGATAGGTGCAGATGCCGATCGAAGGCGTGATGTGCAGCAGGCGCCCTTCCAGCGGGATCGGCTCCGACAGCGCGTCGATGATCTTCTGCGCCACGTGGCTCGATTCCTCCGTGTTGCGGATGCCCGGCAGCAGCACCACGAATTCGTCGCCGCCCAGGCGCGCCACGGTGTCGCTGGCGCGCACCGCCGCCACCAGGCGCTCGCCCACCTCCTTCAGCAGCGCGTCGCCCGTCATGTGGCCAAGCGAATCGTTGATGGTCTTGAAGCGGTCCAGGTCGAGGAACATGACGGCCAGGCGGCGCTCCGAGCGCTGCGCGGCCAGCATGGCGCGGTCCAGGCGGTCGGCCAGCAGCGCGCGGTTGGGCAGGCCGGTCAGGCTGTCGTGGTAGGCCATGTGGTGCACGCGCGCCTCGGCCTGGCGCCGCTCCACGATCTCGGCCTGCAATTGGGCGTTGGCGCCGGCCAGTTCGGCGGTGCGTTCCAGCACGCGCACCTCCAGCTCGTCGCGCGCGCGGCGCACCGCCTCGGCGGCTTCGCGGCGCGAGGTCACGTCGTCGATCAGCCAGACCGAGCGCCCCTTCGGGTCGGCCATGTCGAACGGGCGGCCGGACAGGCGCGCCCAGAAGCTGCTGCCGTCCTTGCGCACCAGCTGGTATTCGTAGGAGCTGGCATGGCCGGCCAGGAAGTCCTTTTCCGTGGCCTTGCGCGCCGCGTCCCAGGTCGCCAGGGCCGGATAGAAAGTCTGCACGCTGACGCCCGTCATTTCGCCGGGCGCGTAGCCGAACAACTCTTCCATCTTGGCGTTGCAACGCAGGTTGCGCCCTTGCTCGCAGACGGAGATGCCCATCACGGCGCTGTCCAGGATGGCCTGGTTTTCCAGCAGCGCGTTGCGCAGCGACTCTTCATCGTGTTTTTGCGCGGTGCGGTCTTCGATGATCCAGATCGTGCCCTGGGTCGGGTCTTCCGGATTCACCACATAGCCGATCAACTGCGCCCAGAAGTCGCTGCCGTCCTTGCGCCGCATCGGCGTCTCGCAGTGGAAGTGCTTGCCCTGGCTCAGCAAGGGGCCGGCGATGGCGCCCACGCGGGCATAGGTTTCGTCGTCTGGGTAGATGGTGCGGCCGGGCATGCCCAGCGCTTCGTCGCCCTGGTAGCCGAACATGTCGGCAAAGCCGCGGTTGTAGCGCGTGATCATGCGGTTCTTGGTGAACAGCATGGTGATCGAGGCGTTGGTCATGATCGCCTCGACTTCCATCTGCATCTGGCGCGACACCGTCACGTCCTCCAGGATCCAGATGGTGCCGCCCTGGTTGTGCGCCTCGTCCACCGCCTTGGCGCGCACCCGGCACCAGATCACGCTGCCGTCCTTGCGCACCAACTGGGCTTCGCGCACTTCAAACAATTCGCCGGCGGCCAGGCGCGGGCCGGCCTGCAGGCCGAAAGCAGCATGGTGCTCGGAACGTTCGAACAGCAGGGACGCCTGGTGCCCGCGCATTTCCTCCTGCGTGTAGCCGAACATTTCGGCCATGCGTGGATTGACGGTCAGGATTTCGGAATTCTTGGTGAACAAAATGCCGACCGACGCATTGTCCAGGATCGCCTTCTGCTCCAGCAGCAGGCGGCCCATGGCTTCGGTGGCCATGCGCTGTTCATTGGTGTCTTCCAGGATGAAGACCACGCCTTCGCGCGGGTCGGCCGGGTCAAGCGCGCGGCCGTTGGTGCGGCACCAGAACAGCGAACCATCGCGCCGCCGCAATTGCAGCTCCACGGTGACAGACTGGCCCTGCTCCAGCAGCGGGAAGTATTCGTCGCGGATACGCTCCGCCTCGTCCAGCGTGGGATACAGCACCGCACTCGGCGCGGCCTCCAGCTCATGCCGCGCGTAGCCGAACATTTCGGCAGCGCGCATATTGCATTCGACGATATGGCCACCCTTGGCGAGGATGATGCCGACCGCCGCATTTTCCAGGATGGCCTGCTGCTCCAGCATGGCCTTGCGCAGCGCGCGCTGGTCGCGCTGGGCGCTGCTGATATCGTTGAAGATGATGGTGGCGCCGCCTTCCAGCCCGCCCGGCAGCGCCTTCACGGTCATTTGCACGGCCACGTAGTTGCCGCTAGCGTTGGTCAGCACGCTGTCCCATTTGGGCGCGGTGCGCGGCGCCATATGCGGCAGCGCAGCAGAATCGACCAGGGCCGCATGGAGCTGGACGCCGGCTTCGGCGCGCACGTGGCGCGCAAACACTTCCAGCACATTGCGGCTGCGCGGGTCGGCCTGGAGCAAGGCTTCGAATTCCTCGTTTGAAGCGAATACCACGCCGTCGGCATCGCACGCGCAGGCGGGCATCCCGATCAGCTGCAAGGCATTGGCAACCACTTCAACGTTACTCACGACTTGATTCATGAACCCCAGGGCGTTTAAGGCATCCGGAAGATCATAGCCTACAACGCTGGGTAGTCAAAGAAAAGCCCGGCGCTGGCCGGGCTTCTATGCAACAAACTTAACTTAAGTTGCCGGGAATCCTCACCCAGCCTTCCATCAGCACCCTTGCGCTGCGGCTCATGATGGCTTTTTTCACCGTCCATTCGCCGTTTTCGCGGGTCGCCTGGGCGCCCACGCGCAAGGTGCCGGATGGATGGCCGAAGCGCACCGCTTGGCGTTCGCCGCCACCGGCGGCAAGATTGACCAGGGTGCCCGGAATGGCGGCCGCCGTGCCGATGGCCACGGCGGCGGTGCCCATCATGGCGTGGTGCAGTTTGCCCATGGAGAGCGCGCGCACCAGCAGGTCGATAGCGCCGGCCTGCACTGGCTTGCCGCTGGAGGCGGCGTAGCCGGCCGGCGGCGCCACGAAGGCCACCTTCGGCGTGTGCTGGCGGGTGGCCGCTTCGGCCACGTCCTTGATCAGGCCCATACGCAGCGCGCCATACGCGCGGATGGTTTCGAACTTCGCCAGCGCGGCGGCGTCGCCGTTAATGGCTTCCTGCAGCTCGGTGCCGTTGTAGCCGATGGCATCGGCGTTGATGAAGATGGTCGGGATGCCGGCGTTGATCATGGTCGCCTTGAGCGTGCCGACACCGGGCACTTCCAGGTCGTCCACCAGGTTCCCGGTCGGGAACATCGCGCCAGCAGAACCTTCCTCTTCCGCCGCCGGATCCATGAATTCCAACTGCACTTCGGCGGCCGGGAAGGTCACCCCGTCCAGCTCGAAGTCGCCGGTTTCCTGAACCTCGCCGTCGGTCATCGGCACGTGGGCGATGATGGTCTTGCCGATATTGGCCTGCCAGATGCGCACCACTGCCATACCGTCGCGCGGCACGCGGGCCGGCGGCACCAGGCCGCCGCTGATGGCAAAGGCGCCCACCGCCGCCGACAGGTTGCCGCAGTTGCCGCTCCAGTCGACGAAGGCCTTGTCGATGCTGACCTGGCCGAACAGGTAGTCCACATCGTGGTCGGCGCGGGTGGAGGCGGACAGGATCACCGTTTTGCTGGTGCTCGATGTGGCGCCGCCCATGCCGTCGATCTGCTTGCCGTACGGGTCGGGGCTGCCGATCACGCGCAGCAGCATGTCGTCACGCGCCTTACCTGGCGCCTGGGCGGCTGGCGGCAAGTCCTGCAGCCGGAAGAACACGCCCTTGCTGGTGCCGCCACGCATATAGGTGGCGGGGATTTTGATTTGCGCTTGGTGTGCCATTACGCTGCCTTTGCCGATTCGAGGAAGTCCTGCGCGAAGCGCTGCAGCACGCCGCCGGCCTCGTAGATCGACACGTCTTCCGACGAATCAAGGCGGCAGGTGACCGGCACTTCCACGCGTTCGCCGTTTTTGCGGTGTACCACCAGGGTCAGCGTGGCGCGCGGCGCGCGTTGGCCGATCACGTCGAAGGTTTCGGTGCCGTCCAGGCCCAGGGTCAGGCGGTTTACGCCCGGCTTGAACTCCAGCGGCAGCACGCCCATGCCCACCAGGTTGGTGCGGTGGATGCGCTCGAAGCCTTCGGCCACGATCGCTTCCACGCCGGCCAGGCGCACGCCCTTGGCGGCCCAGTCGCGCGAGGAGCCCTGCCCGTAGTCGGCGCCGGCAATCACGATCAGCGGCTGCTTGCGCTCCATATAAGTTTCGATGGCTTCCCACATGCGGGTGACCTGGCCTTCCGGCTCGACGCGCGCCAGCGAACCGGCCTTGATGCTGCCGTCGGCATTGCGCACCATCTCGTTTTTCAGCGTCGGATTGGCGAAGGTCGCGCGTTGCGCAGTCAGGTGGTCGCCGCGGTGGGTGGCGTAGGAGTTGAAGTCCTCTTCCGGCAAGCCCATTTTGTGCAGGTATTCGCCGGCGGCGGAGTCCATCATGATCGCGTTCGATGGCGACAGGTGGTCGGTGGTGATGTTGTCGCCCAGCAGCGCCAGCGCACGCATGCCTTGCAGCGTGCGCGCGCCTGCCAGCGCGCCTTCCCAGTACGGCGGACGGCGGATATAGGTCGATTGCGGGCGCCAGTCATACAGCGGGTCGGCGCGTTCGCCGGCGTCGGCGCTGCGCGCGAACATCGGGATGTAGACTTTGCGGAACTGTTCCGGCTTGACGGAGGATTCGACAATGGCATCGATCTCCTCATCGCTCGGCCACAGGTCCTTCAGCGTGATCGCCTTGCCGCTCGCGTCATGGCCCAACACATCCTTCTCGATATCGAAACGGATGGTGCCGGCAATGGCGTAGGCCACCACCAGCGGCGGCGACGCCAGGAAGGCTTGCTTGGCGTACGGGTGGATGCGGCCGTCGAAATTGCGGTTACCCGACAGCACGGCGGTGGCGTACAGGTCGCGCTCCACCACTTCCTTCTGGATCACCGGATCGAGCGCGCCGGACATGCCGTTGCAGGAGGTGCAGGCGTAAGCCACCACGCCAAAGCCCAACTTTTCCAGCTCCGGCATCAGGCCCGCTTCTTCCAGGTACAGCGTGACGGCTTTCGAGCCTGGCGCCAGCGAGGTCTTGACCCACGGCTTGCGCAGCAGGCCGGCCTGGTTGGCGTTGCGGGCCAGCAGGCCGGCGGCGATCATATTGCGTGGGTTGTTGGTGTTGGTGCAGCTGGTGATGGCGGCGATGATCACGGCGCCGTCCGGCATCTTGCCCGGTTCATTCTCCACCACGCCGGAAATGCCGCGCGCGGCCAGCTCGGAAGTCGGCACGCGCTTGTGCGGATTCGACGGGCCGGCGATATTGCGCACCACGCTCGACAGGTCGAACGTCAGCACGCGCTCATACTCGGCGGCCACCAGGTCATCCGACCACAGGCCGGTGTGCTTGGCGTACAGTTCCACCAGCGCCACCAGCTCGTCGTCACGGCCGGTCAGCTTCAGGTACTTGATGGTTTGCGCGTCGATCGAGAACATTGCGGCGGTGGCGCCGAATTCCGGCGCCATGTTCGAGATGGTGGCGCGGTCGCCCAGGATCAGCGCGGCCGAACCGGCGCCGTAGAACTCCAGGTAGGCCGACACGACTTTCTCCTTGCGCAGGAATTCGGTCAGCGCCAGCACGATGTCGGTGGCGGTGATGCCGGGCTGCGGCTTGCCGGTCAGCTCAACGCCGATGATGTCGGGCAGGCGCATCCAGGAGGCGCGGCCCAGCATCACGGTTTCCGCTTCCAGGCCGCCCACGCCGATGGCGATCACGCCCAGCGCATCGACCATCGGCGTGTGCGAGTCGGTGCCGACCAGGGTGTCCGGGTAGGCCACGCCGTCGCCCACCTGGATCACTGGCGACATGCGCTCCAGGTTGATCTGGTGCAGGATGCCGTTGCCCGGCGGGATCACGTCGACGTTCTGGAAGGCTTTCTTGGTCCAGTTGATAAAGTCGAAGCGGTCTTCGTTGCGGCGGTCTTCAATGGCGCGGTTCTTGTTGAACGCGTCCGGGTCGAAACCGCCGCATTCCACCGCCAGCGAATGGTCGACCACCAACTGGGTCGGCACCACCGGGTTGACCAGGGCGGGGTCGCCGCCCTGCTCCGCGATCGCGTCGCGCAGGCCGGCCAGGTCCACCAGGGCGGTCTGGCCCAGGATGTCGTGGCACACCACACGCGCCGGGAACCATGGGAAGTCCAGGTCGCGCTTGCGCTCGATCAGCTGTTGCAGCGAGGCGGTCAGATTGGCTGGATCGCAGCGGCGTACCAGGTTCTCCGCCAGCACGCGCGAGGTGTACGGCAGCGTGGCGTAGGCGCCTGGCTTGATCGCGTCGACGGCTTCGCGCGCATCGAAGTAATCCAGCTTGGTGCCTGGGAGTTGTTTGCGATATTGGCTGTTCATGATTATTTGCGGTCCTTCAGTGGTACGAAGGCCAGGTCTTCCGGGCCGACGTAGTTGGCGCTTGGACGAATGATCTTGTTGTCGATACGCTGTTCGATCACGTGGGCGGCCCAGCCGGAGGTGCGCGAGATCACGAACAAGGGGGTGAACATGGCGGTCGGCACGCCCATCATGTGGTACGACACGGCGGAGAACCAGTCCAGGTTCGGGAACATATTCTTGATTTCCCACATGGTCGATTCCAGGCGCTCGGCGATGTCGAACATCTTCATCGAGCCGGCTTCCTGCGACAGGGAGCGCGCCACTTCCTTGATCACTACGTTGCGCGGATCGGAGATGGTGTACACCGGGTGGCCAAAGCCGATCACCACCTCCTTGTTGGCGACGCGATTGCGGATGTCCGCTTCCGCTTCGTCGGCGCTTTCATAGCGCTGCTGGATGTCCAGCGCGACTTCGTTGGCGCCGCCGTGTTTAGGGCCGCGCAGGGCGCCGATCGCGCCGGTGATGGCGGAGTGGATGTCGGAGCCGGTGCCGGAGATCACGCGGCTGGTGAAGGTGGAGGCGTTGAACTCGTGTTCCGCGTACAGGATCAGGGAGGTGTGCATCGCACGCACCCAGCTCTCGGACGGCTTTTCGCCGTGCAGCAGGTGCAGGAAGTGGCCGCCGATGGTTTCGTCGTCGGTTTCCACGTCGATGCGCTTGCCGTTGTGGCTGAAGTGGTACCAGTACAGCAGCATGGAGCCGAAGGACGCCATCAGGCGGTCGGCGATGTCGCGCGCGCCGGCAATATTGTGGTCGTCCTTCTCCGGCAGGCAGCAGCCCAGCACGGAGACGCCGCTGCGCATCACATCCATCGGGTGGGCGGAGGCAGGCAGCGCTTCCAGCGCCGACTTCACGCCTTGCGGCAGGCCACGCAGGGATTTCAGCTTCTTCTTGTAGCCCTTCAGTTCCGCCGCGTTGGGCAGCTTGCCGTGCACCAGCAGGTAGGCGATTTCTTCGAATTCGCAGGTGGTGGCCACGTCCAGGATGTCGTAGCCGCGGTAGTGCAGGTCATTGCCGGTTTTGCCGACGGAGCACAGGGCGGTGTTACCGGCTGCCACGCCGGACAGCGCAACGGATTTTTTTGGTTTGAAGGTTGGGGCTTGCTCGGTCATTTTAATCTCCTGAGGGTCCGGCCCTGCGGGCCGTACCCTGGTTTTCTGGTTTTATGGTTTTCTGGTTTTAAACCGGGAAACCGGGGTACGGCCCGCAGGGCCGGACCCCGGCTGATCTTATTTCTTGGCTGTGGCGAACAGGGCATCCAGCTTCTGTTCAAAATCGTGATAGTTGATGCGCTCATACAGCTCGGCGCGGGTCTGCATGGTGTCGACCACATTCTGCTGGGTGCCGTCGCGGCGGATTGCGCTGTACACGTTTTCGGCGGCCTTGTTCATGGCGCGGAAGGCGGACAGCGGATACAACACCAGGCCCACATCAGCCGACTTCAACTCCTCCACGGTGAACAGCGGGGTCGAACCAAACTCAGTGATATTGGCCAGCACCGGCATCTTCACCGCAGCGGCGAACTGCTTGTACATGTCCAGCGAAATCATCGCCTCCGGGAAGATCATGTCGGCGCCCGCCTCCACGCAGGCCACAGCGCGTTCGATCGCGGCATCCAGGCCTTCCACGGCCAGCGCGTCGGTGCGCGCCATGATCACGAAATTCTCATCGGTGCGCGCATCCACGGCAGCCTTGATGCGGTCCACCATTTCGTCCTTGGTGACGATTTCCTTGCCCGGACGGTGGCCGCAGCGCTTGGCGCCGACCTGGTCTTCGATATGCATGGCGGCGGCGCCGAACTTGATCATCGACTTCACAGTGCGCGCCACGTTGAAGGCGGAGGAGCCGAAGCCGGTATCCACGTCCACCAGCAGTGGCAAGTCGCACACGTCGGTGATGCGGCGCACGTCGGTCAGCACGTCGTCCAGGTTGGAGATGCCCAGGTCGGGCAAGCCCAGGGAGCCGGCCGCCACGCCGCCACCGGACAGGTAGATCGCCTTGAAGCCGGCGCGCTTGGCCAGTAAGGCGTGGTTGGCGTTGATCGCGCCCACCACCTGCAGTGGGGATTCTTCTTGCACGGCCTTGCGGAAGGCGGCGCCGGCGGAGTATTGGCTCATGGTGTCCTTTCAGGAAACGGGTTGTTTGCCGCCTTTATTGCAAGCGGCATGCCAGCTCGGCGTTATGAGGAAAATCAAGCACTTGCAACGCGCACCCCAGAGTATAATGTTTCATTCTGCAACATTGAAACGTTTCAGGTGAAACATGCGCCATTCCACGCCCCTGCCCTTCGACCCCGCCGACAAACCGGTGATCTGGACCGTTTCGGTGTCGCGCCTGTCCGAACTGTTCCGCGACATCACCCTCGAATACGACGCCCTGGCCGACATTGAACCGATCAACCTGGGCTTCGACGAAGCGGCGCGCCACATCCGCGAGCGGCTGGCGACGGAGCGCTGCGACGCGGTGATCGCCGCCGGCTCCAACGCCGCCTACCTGAAGGGGCGCCTGTCGGTGCCGGTGGTGATCGCCAAGGCCAGCGGCTTCGATTTCATGCAGGCGCTGGCGCGCGCGCGCAAGGTGTCCGAGCGCATCGGCGTGGTCACCTACCAGGAAGACATGCCCGCGCTGGCCGAATTCGCCGCCACCTTCGGCGTGCCGCTCGAACAGCGCACCTACGCCACGGAGGAGGATGCGCGCGCCCAGATCAATGAGCTCACGGCCGCCGGCATCAAGGCCATTGTCGGCGCCGGCCTGATCACCGACCTGGCCGAAGAGGCGGGCCTGACCGGGGTCTTCGTCTATTCGGCCGCCTCAATCCGCCAGGCTTTTGACGATGCGCTGGAAATGGCGCGCCTGGCGCAGCTGGAAACCGGCCGTAACCGGCGCCCGGTGGTAGCCGATACCCTGCGCGCCAAACATGGCCTGGCCGACCTGCGCGGCGAGTCCGAGGCCATGGAGCGCGTACGGCAGGCCGTCGTCCTGTACGCCAAGTCGCCCGCCACGGTGCTGATCCAGGGCGAAACCGGCTGCGGCAAGGAGCTGGTGGCGCAGGCCATCCACCGCGAATCGCCACGCACCCTGGGCGGCGCCAACCGGCCTTTCGTGGCGGTCAACTGCGGCGCCATCGCCGAATCGCTGTTGGAGTCGGAACTGTTCGGCCATGAGGAAGGCGCCTTTACCGGTGCGCGGCGCGGCGGCCACGCCGGCCTGTTCGAGGCGGCCAACCGGGGCACCTTGTTCCTGGATGAAATCGGCGAAATGCCGCTGCCCCTGCAAACGCGCTTGCTGCGCGTACTGGAGGAGCGCGAAGTGGTGCGGGTCGGCGGCACCCGCCCGGTTCCCGTCAATGTGCGCATCATCAGCGCCACCCACTGCGACCTGGAGGCGCGCGTGCGCGAGGGCCGCTTCCGCGCCGACCTGTTCTACCGCCTGGCCGTTCTGCGCCTGGCGTTGCCCGCACTGCGCGAGCGCCCGACCGATATTTTGCCGTTGTGCGAATGGTCGCTGCGCACCGCGCTGGCCAGCCTGGGCGCGCGCGCCCACCCCAACCTGGCGGCGGAACTGGCCGCCTGCGCACCACTCCTGCTGCGCTACGACTGGCCGGGCAATGTGCGCGAACTGCGCAACCTGACCGAGCGGCTGGCCCTCTTCCTCGCCGCCGAACCGCTGCAAGCGCTGACGCCGAACTTTGTGGCCGGCGTGGCGCCCGAGCTGAGCGCCGCCCTGCCATCACCTTCTCCGGGCCGCCATCCGGCAGCCATGCCCGCCCTGGTCGACGCCGCCGCGCGACCGCCCTTGGCGCTGCGCGAAAGCGTGAGCGAGGTGCTGGCCCGCTTCGGCGGCCGGCGCGACGCCGCCGCCGATTACCTCGGCATCAGCCGCACCACCCTGTGGCGCCGCCTGCGCGAGGAAGGCGGCGCCTAGCCGCGCGCTCCCTATCGCGGCAGCCCGCTAGAATGCCGCCATGGACAACCCAAGCGAAGCGGAATCGCTGAAAGAGCAGATGGGGCGCATCATCGAAGAAGCGCGCATGATGCTGCCCGGTATCCAGGCCCTGTTCGGCTTCCAGACCATTGCCGTCTTCAACGAGCGCTTTGAGCGCCTGCCGCTATACGCCCAGGACTGCCACGTCGCCGCCCTGGCCCTGGTGGTGGTGGCGATCGCCCTGGTCATGCTGCCAGCCGCCTACCACCGCCTGGCCGAGCCGGGCTGCGTGTCGCAGCACGCCATCAAGGTCAGTTCGCGTGCCATCTGCTACGCCCTGGCGCCGCTTTCAGCCGGGCTGTCGCTCGATATCGCCCTGGTGTTGTATATGGTGACCGAGTCGAGCCAGGCCAGCGCTGTCGGCGGCCTGGCGGCCTTCACGCTCCTGATCGGCATGTGGTTCGTCTACCCGCTGATGATGCGGCGCCGCCTGCGCCGCCACAGCTAACGCCACCCATCACGCGTTTCAACCGTTCGTCACGGCCCTGCTATGCCTGCAAGGCTTATGCGTTATGCTGCCATCCATGAAACGCGCTCACTATTATTGGCTGTTACAGGTGCTTGGCTGGACCGCCATCGCCCTGTTCACGGCCCTCTTCATCAACCAGTTCAGTCCCCTGAGCAGCATCTATTTCCCCTTGGCCGCCTGGTGCGGCGCGACCGGCCTGCTACTGTCGGAAGCATGGCACCGCCTGTGCCGCCGGCGCCAAGCGCGCGGCACAGCGCTTGCCGGGCCGGCTGCCCTGGTCGCCAGCTTGCTGCTGGGCGCACTCCAGACGGTGAGCAACCTGGCGATGGACAAGCTTATTTCCGGCGGCGGCTGGACCAGCGCGCCGGCGGGCTGGATCATGATGCTGCTCTTGTTTTGGACCGGTGTCATGCTGGCCTGGAACGTGGCCTATATGGCGGCGCTGTCGCTACGCCGCAACCAGCGCCTGGAAGCCGAGGCCTTGCTGCTGGAAGCGGAAACCCTGCGCCTGGAAGTGCTGGCCAAGGACGCCGAGCTGCGCGCCCTGCAATCGCAGGTCAACCCGCACTTCTTCTTCAATAGCCTGAACAGCGTGCGCGCCCTGATGTACGAGGAACGCGACAACGCCGCCAATATGATCGACCAGTTGGCGACGCTGATGCGCTACACCCTGATGTCCACCTTCACCGACTGCGTGCCGCTGGAGCAGGAGCTGGGCGCCGTGCGCGCCTACCTGGCCATCGAGCAGATCCGCTTCGAAGAACGCCTGCGCACGCACTTCGACATTGAGGCCGGCATGGAAAGCGTGACCATCCCGCCCATGGCGCTGCAAACGCTGGTCGAAAACGCCGTTAAGTACGGCGTCGAACCACACTCGGGCGGCAGCGAGATCCGCATCCTCGCCCGCCGCAACGGCAGCGGCGCCGTGATCGAAGTGGCCAACCAGGGCGTGCTACGGGCCGACACCAGCTCGACCCGCGTCGGGCTGGTCAACGCGCGCAAGCGCCTGGAACTGTCCAAGGGCAGTCAGGCCAGCCTGGACCTGAGCCAACATGAAGGCTGGGTGCGCGCCACCCTGCGTTTCCCGCTCGCGGCTTGAACCTCAAACATCAGACCATCATGGAAACCAAGAAAGCCCCCCTCCTGGCGCGCATCAGCTGGTACTGGCCCCTGCAGCTCCTCGGCTGGGGCGGCATCGTCGGCTTTGTCATGCTGGCCAACGGCCCCTTCATCACGCGCCCCGGCGCTGTCGCCGTCTGCATCCTGGATGGCGTTGCCGGCCTGGTTTTAACCGACTTGTGGCGCCGCTTCCTGAAAGCGCGCCGCTGGAACACGCGCGCAGTCGATTGGCGCCAGGTGGCGGTCGCACTGCTGGTACTGGGTCCGCTGCAGACGGCATGCGTCACCCTGATCGCGCGCGCGCTGCTGACGGAATCGGACGGCGGCGGCTGGCTGCCGATGCTGTTCCTGTTCTGGACCGGCGTCATGATGGCGTGGCAGATCTCGTATATGGCCGCCACCGCCCTGCGCCGCGCCAGCCGTTTCGAGTCGGAGGCGCTGCGCCTGGAGGTACTGGCCAAGGATGCCGAACTGAAGGCGCTGCAGGCCCAGGTCAACCCGCACTTCTTCTTCAATAGCCTGAACAGCGTGCGCGCCCTGATTTTCGAGAACCAGCAATCGGCTGCCAGCATGGTGGACCAACTGGCCACGCTGATGCGCTACACCCTGGCCTCCAGCTATGCGGACACGGTGCCGCTGAAGGACGAACTGGAAGCCGTGCAAGCCTATCTCGCCATCGAAAAAATCCGCTTCGAGGAGCGCCTGAGCGTGGCGCTGGATATCGCGCCCGGCATGGATACCGTGGCGATCCCGCCCATGTCGCTGCAAACGCTGGTGGAAAACGCCGTCAAATACGGGGTGGAGCAAAGCACCACGGGCAGCGAAATCCGCATCAGCGCGCGCCATGCCGACGGCCGCGCCGCCATCGAGGTGGCCAACCGGGGCGCCCTGGCCAAGCTGGGCAACTCCACGCGCATCGGCCTGGGCAACGCGCGCAAACGCCTGTTGCACGCCAAGGGTGGCGACGCCAGCCTGGAACTGGTCGAGCGCGACGGCTGGGTGCGCGCCACGCTCGACTTTCCCCTGGCCGCCTGATGCGCGTGCTGGTCGTTGACGACGAACGACTGGCACGCCTGGAATTGCGCCGCCTGCTGGCCGTCCACCCCGGCGTGGACGTCGTGGGCGAAGCGGGCAGCATCGCCGGCGCCCTGGCCCAGGTGGCAGCGCTCAAGCCGGACCTGGCCCTGGTAAACGTGCAACTGCCGGACGGCAGCGGCTACGACTTGTTCGATGCCTTCGATGCGCTCGACGCCAGCGACGACGCACCGGAGCTGCTCTTCACCACCGGCCACGGCCCCCGCCTGCCCGAGGCCCTGCTGAAACCCATCGACCCCGAACGCCTGGCCGCCGCCGTGCAGCGCGTCGCCGTCCGGCTGGGCATGGGTCCCGGCCGCCAGCAGCGCAAGCTGTTCATCCGCGACGGTGAGCGCTGCTGGCTGCTGCGGCTGGACGACGTGCGCCTGTTCGAGGCGGAGGGCAGCGGCACGCGCGCCTACCTGCCCGGCGCCGCGCCGCTCATCGCACGCTCCTTGCGCGAAATCGAGGTCAAGCTCGACCCGCAGCGCTTCCTGCGCGCCAGCCAGCGCCATATCGTCAACCTGGCCGACGTGCGCCGCATCAGCCAGTCCAGCGACGGCGGCTTGCAACTGGACGTGGCCGGCATGCCGGTGGCGCTGCTGGAGCGCGCCGCTCATCACGCCGATTGACCGTTCATCAAGATTCCGGTTCGGCACCGAGGGCGCGGCCGATAAGCTGTGTTTCACAAGGAGGAAACACCCCATGAAAATCGCTCACATCGCTCACATCGCTCACTTAGCCGCCAGCCTGCTGTTCGCCGCCATCATTCCTGCCACCGCTTCCGCCGCCACCGCCTTCAGGGCCGAAGTAAAGGGCAAGGGCGAAGCGGTCATCCTGATTCCCGGCCTGGCATCGTCCGGCGAGGTATGGCAGGACAGCACCACCCGCATCTGCGCCAAGCGCCAGTGCCACATCCTGACCCTGGCAGGTTTCGCCGGCGTGCCGGCGCTGCAAGGCGAACGCCTGCTGCCGGCCGCCGAGCAGCAACTGGCCGACTACATCACCGCCAACAAGCTGGGCAAGCCAACCGTGATCGGACATAGCCTGGGCGGCTTCCTCGGCATGAAGCTGGCCAGCGACCACCCGGACAAGGTCGGCCGCCTGGTCATCGTCGACTCCTTCCCAGCCCTCGGCGCCACCCGCAATCCCGCCATCAGCAAAGAGCTGCTGCAAGCCGGCGCCGCCCAGATGCGCGACGCCATGCGCAGCCAGGACGATGCCACCTTCAGCGCCATGCAGCAGCGCAGCGTCGCCACCATGGTCACCTCGCCCGACCATGCGCAACGCATCGCGAGCTGGGGCAAGCTGTCCGACCGCGCCACCATCACCGACGCCATGTACGACATCATGGCCAGCGACCTGCGCGAGGATGTCGCGCGCATCAAGGCGCCGACCCTGGTGCTGGGCGCCTGGGCTTCGTACAAGGCCTTTGCTCCCAAAGAAGCCATCGAAGGCTTGTTCAAAGCGCAGTACGCCAAGCTGCCCAACGTGAAAGTGGAGCTGGCGGAAAGCGCGCGCCACTTCATCATGTACGACGAGCCGGAATGGATGTATGCTCGCATCGACCAATTCATCCAATAATCCGCTCACCATGGAACACACCGCGCCGCCCCTCCTTGCAAGGCTCAACTGGTACTGGTTGCTGCAAGGCGTGGGCTGGCTGGCGGTGTTCCTGGTACTGGTCCTGATGTACCTGCGCGTCCTGGGCATGCCCGGCGTGCTGGCCACGGCCGCCTGGATCGCCGCCAGCGGCATCCTGCTCACCGACCTGTGGCACCGCTTCATCAAGGCGCGCCGCTGGCACCTGGGCGCGGTCAAGTGGCGCATGCTGGCGCCGCCCTTGCTGGTGCTGGGCCCAATGCAGGCGCTTAGCGTGGCGGCGGCGATCTATCTCTTCCAGGGCCAGATCGACTGGACCTTCTCCTGGGCGCCCGGCGCCTTCGCCCTGTGGGGCTGCGTCATGACGGGCTGGCAGATTGCCTATATGGCCGCCCTGGCCCTGCGCCGCGCCAACCAGTTCGAAGCCACCGCCCTGCGCATGGAAGTACAGGCCAAGGACGCCGAACTGCGCGCCCTGCAAGCCCAGGTCAACCCGCATTTCTTCTTCAATAGCCTGAACAGCATCCGCGCCCTGGTCTACCAGAAGCCGGACGCCGCCTCGCAGATGATCGACCAGTTGGCAAGCCTGATGCGCTACGCCCTGCAATCGGGCCAGCAGCACAAGGTACCGCTGCGAAAAGAACTGGAGGCCGTGGAGGCTTACCTGGCGATCGAGAAAATCCGCTTCGAAGACCGGCTGCGCGCCCGCATCGAGGTCGAGCCAGGACTGGAACAGATCATGGTGCCACCCATGTCGCTCCAGACCCTGGTGGAAAACGCTGTCAAATACGGCGTGGAGACCAGCAGCAGCGGCAGCGACATCCTGCTCACGGCCCGGCGCGAGGGCGACAACGCCGTCATCGAAATCGCCAATATGGGGGCCATCCGCAGCTTCGGCAACTCCACCAAGGTGGGCCTGGCCAATACCCGCAAGCGCCTGGCGCTGTCGCTGGGCGACGAGGCCAGCCTGCAATTGAGCGAAAGCAGCGGCTGGGTACGCGCCACCTTGCAGTTTCCCGTAACGGCCCCGGTGACGGCATGATGCGCGTGCTGATTGTGGACGACGAGCGCCTGGCGCGCGCCGAATTGCGGCGCATGCTGGCCAGCCATCCGGGCGTGCAGATCGTGGGGGAAGCGGCCAACGCGGCCGAAGCGGCGCTGCAGGTGGCGGCCCTGCAACCGGACCTGTTGCTGCTGGACGTGCAAATGCCGGGCGGCAGCGGCTTCGACCTGCTGGCCGCACTGGACGACGCGCCGGAGGTGATCTTCACCACCGCCTTCGACCAGTACGCGCTGCAAGCCTTCGAAGCCAGCGCCCTCGACTACCTGATGAAACCAATTGAGCCGCAGCGCCTGGCATCCGCGCTGGAACGGGCCGCCGCGCGCCTGGGCATGGCGCCCACGCCCAGCAGCACGCCGCGCAAGCTGTTCATCCGCGACGGTGAGCGCTGCTGGTTCGTCCGGCTGGAGGATATCCGCCTGTTTGAATCGGAGGGCAACTACACCCGCCTCTATTTCGACGACGCCAAACCGCTGCTGGCGCGCTCGCTGCTCCAACTGGAGCAGCGCCTCGACCCTCAGCAGTTCTTCCGCGCCAGCCGGCGCCACATCGTCAACCTGGCTGCCGTGCGCAGCATCGAGAACCAGGACGGCGGCGCACTGACCCTGCGCCTGGACGACATGGCGGTGGAAGTATCGCGCCG
Source organism: Massilia sp. SR12 (assembly GCA_046523935.1). Lineage (GTDB taxonomy): Bacteria > Pseudomonadota > Gammaproteobacteria > Burkholderiales > Burkholderiaceae_D > Rugamonas. Next base: position 2,325,027 of record CP159586.1, read on the forward strand.
CCGGGCGGCGGCGCTCAAACAACTACAAGACTTCTAAAACTTACTTCAAGGCCGGAATGGCTTGCGGCTGCAGCGGCTTGACCGGCTGCTCCTTCAGCTTCTTCTGCAGCATCTCGATCGCCACTTCCAACTGGCGGTCCTGCCCCTGGTAGCTGGCGTGCGGCAGGTTATCCACCTCCACGTCCGGCGCCACGCCCACACCCTCGATCAGCCACTGGCCGTCGGCCTCGCTGAACTGGCCGTTTTCCGCCACGCGCACCATGCCGTTATCGCTCAGGCGATTGCGGTCGCTCAGCCAGACGCCGGCGCCAGCCGTGCGTTTGCCCACCAGCGGCGCCAGCCCCAGCGACTTGATGCCGGCGGCGAAGGTTTCACCATCCGAGTACGTCAGCTCATCGACCAGCACCACCAGGTGGCCGCGGAAGGTGTTCTGCATATTCGGATAGGTGCGGCCCGACGGCGGCGCCCAGTAAGCCCAAGCCTTGCGCAGCAGCTTCTCGATGATCCAGCTATCGATGTTGCCGCCCTGGTTGCGGCGCACGTCGATGATCAGGCCGTCGCGGTTCACATTGGCATAGAACTCACGCGCGAAGGTGGCGATATCGTTGGCTCCCATGGCGCGCAGGTGCAGGTAGCCGATGCGGCCCTTGGACGCCTCGTCCACCTTGCGCGCCAGGCTTTGTTCCCAATCGCCGTAGCGCAGCGTCGCCTGGCGCGACTGCGCCACCGGCGTCACGATCACCGAGCGCTGCGTGCCCTTGGCCGTGGCCACGTTCAGCAGCACCTGCTTGTCGGCCTGGTTCAGCAGCAGGTCGGAAATATCGCGCGCCTCCAGCACCGGCTTGCCGTTGACGGCGGTGATGGTATCGCCCTCGCGCACGTCCACGTCCGGCTGCGCCAGCGGACCGCGCGCGTTCGGCAATTCAGGTTCGGTGCGGTACACGTGCTCGACGCGGTAACCCTTGGCGCTGCGCGCCAGCACGGCGCCCAGGCCGGCCGGGCTGCCCTCCGGAGCGGGACGGCGGATATCGCCCGGCTGCACCTGCGAATGCAGGGCGCCGACTTCGGCCACCATCATGCCCAGGATGTCGTTCAGCTCCGCGCGCTCGGTCACGCGCTCCACCAGCGGCGTGTACTTGGAGCGCACGATATTCCAGTCCACGCCGCGCATCTTGGCGTCGTACAGGAAATCGCGGTGCATGCGCCAGGCGTCGTTGAACATCTGCTTCCACTCCAGGCGCGGATTGGAGACAAAGGTCCAGTCTTCCACGCGCACCCTGGCCTTGCTGATGTCGGCCGGCTGCTTGGCGCCGGCGTCCACGATCAGCATATCGCCCGGGCCGCTGGCCGAGAAGCTGCGGTAGAACACGCGCTTGCGGTCGCCGGACAGTTCGAAACTGCGCACGTTGGCGGCAAACACTTCCGGCTGCGGATTGTTGCGCGCAATGGCCAGCGTCTTCAGCGTGGCGCGGCCGTCGTTCGACTCGCGTTCCAGGAAATACAGGCGCTTGTCGTCCACCGCCAGGTCGCGGTAGTTACCGGCGGCCAGCGGTACTTCATACACGCGGTCGGCCAGGCCGGCAAACACAATGGCTGGCAGCGCAGGCTTGGCCGGTGCGCCCGGTTTGGCTGGCGCACCCGCCGCCGCCGCGCCGCCGGCCGCCTTGTCGGCCTTGGCGTCGGCCACTTTCTCGACCGCCTTCTCGACGGCTTTTTCCGCCGCCTTCTCTTCCGGCGTTTCGGCCGGCTTGGCGCCCGCCTTGCTCAGCTCATCATCCGGCTTGAAGGGGAAGCGGTTGCCCGGCTGCAGGGCCAGCGCGAACAGGCCGACACGCTTATCGAACACCGGTCCCATATTGCGGTCACCCCACGGCGAACCGTTGGCCAGCGTGTAATTGCGCGCCGACAGGAAGTACAGCCAGCGGCCATCCGGCGAAAACACCGGCGACTCGGACGGGTAGCGGTCGCCCGTTACAAAGGCAAGCTGCTTGCTCTCCACCGCGTACAGGCCGACCTGGTCGCGCTGCGCGTCCGTATCGGAACGCACGAAGGCCAGGTAGCGGCTGTCGGGCGACCACACGGCCGGGTCGTGCTGGTCGATACCAGCCGCCTTGCCGGCGTCGTCCACCAGGGTGTTCATGCGGGTGGCCAGGTCCAACAGCCACATGCGGCCCTTCTTGTCGTTGTGCGCCAGCCACTTGCCGTCCGGCGAAGGGTAGATCGCCCAGCGGTGGTTGTTGCCATCGGTGGTCAGGCGCTCGGCCTTGCCGGAACCGTCGGCGGCGAATTTCCAGATTTCGTTCTCGCCGCTGGTGTCCACAATGGCGTAGACCGACTTTTCGTCGTGGCTGAAGACCGCGTCGCGTGCGCGCGCGCCTTCCGGGATGGCGATTTCCACCCGGCGCTGGTTGCCGGTGCCGGCAATGCTGACGCGCCCGCGCGCCGTCAGCACCACGCGCTCCTCGCGCGCCGACAGTGCGGAATTGGTCAGGGCATCCAGCGGCGAGCGCACCTGGCGCGTGCGCTGCTGGTCAAAGTCCGACAACAGGGACACCTTCAGCGTGCGCGTGGCGCCGCTGGCCAGGTCCAGCAGTTGCGCGTCCGCGCCCAACTGGTAGACGATGCGGCCGTCGCCCAGCGTGGCGTTGCGCACGTCCCAATCCTTGTGCTGGGTATGCGCGCGCAGGTCGCCGCCGTCGGCGTTGGCGGACCAGATATTGTCGGCGCCATCGCGGTCGCTGACGAAGTACAGGCGGCCCTTCCACCACATCGGGCGCTTGAAGTTGGCCGCCTCGCCTTTGAAGACCGGGCGCGCCTCACCGCCGCCGTCGACGTCGTAGCGCCACAACTGGGCGGTCGCGCCGCCACGGTAGCGGCGCACATTGTCGCCGGTCATGAGCAGGCCGAGGCGGGTGAAGTACAGCGTCTTGCCGGCATCGTCCAGCACCGCATCGTTGGCGTCGGCCACCGCGAAGCTGCGGCGCGCCAGGGTATCCGGCTTGAGCGCCGCCACTTCCCAGCGGTTGCGCGGGCCGGTCTGGGTCGGCAGCGCCACCAGCACCTCGCCTTTCGCGGTCCAGCCCAGTACGCGGGCATTCTCGTTGGCGAAGGTCAGGCGCTTGGGCAGGCCGCCGGCCAGCGGCATGACGTAGGCTTCGGGCGCGCCTTCATAGCTGGCCACGAAGGCCAGCCACTGGCCGTCCGGCGAAATGGCGGCCTGGGTCTCGGAACCGGCGTGCGTGGTCAGGCGCTGGGCGGGGCCGCCGGCAATGCCGGCCTTCCACAAATCGCCCTCGGCGGTGAAAACCATGGTGTCGCCGCGCACGGCAGGGAATCGAACATAAGGATCGGCGGCATTGGCTGCAGCGGAGAGCGTGACGGCACTAAGGCCAAGCGAAAGCAAGAAGGATTTATTCATTACGTTTATAAAAGGATGATTAAAACCGCTCACGATTGTGCAATAAAAAACCCGCTCTGTGAGCGGGTTTTTTGGGGCTGTGCCAGTTTATTCGACTTCGACTGTCTCCGGCGGTGGGGTTGGCGCCGCATCCGGCTCCGGGAACTCCAGCTTGATCGCCTCGGCCTCGTCCAGGTCGACGATCACGCGCCCGCCGCTGACCAAACGGCCAAACAGCAATTCGTCGGCCAGCGCCTTGCGGATCATGTCCTGGATCAGGCGCGACATCGGGCGCGCGCCCATCAGCGGATCGAAGCCCTTCTTCACCAGGAACTTGCGCAGCTTCTCGCTGAAGATCGCTTCCACCTTCTTCTCGTGCAACTGCTCTTCAAGCTGCATCAGGAACTTGTCCACCACACGCAGGATGATGTCCTCGTCCAGTGCACGGAAGCTGATGATCGAATCCAGGCGGTTGCGGAACTCCGGCGTGAACATGCGCTTGATGTCGGCCATCTCGTCGCCCGCTTCCTTGCTGTCGGTGAAGCCGATCGAACGCTTCTGCAGGCTTTCCGCGCCGGCATTGGTGGTCATGATGATGATCACGTTGCGGAAGTCGGCTTTGCGGCCGTTGTTGTCGGTCAGCGTGCCATGGTCCATCACCTGCAGCAGGATATTGAAGATATCCGGATGCGCCTTCTCGATCTCGTCCAGCAGCAGCACGGCATGCGGCTTCTTGGTGATCGCCTCGGTCAGCAGGCCGCCCTGGTCGTAACCCACATAGCCTGGCGGCGCGCCGATCAGGCGGCTCACCGCATGGCGCTCCATGTACTCGGACATGTCGAAGCGGATCAGCTCAATGCCCAGGATGAAGGCCAGTTGCTTGGCCACCTCGGTCTTGCCGACGCCGGTCGGGCCGGAGAACAGGAAGGAGCCGATCGGCTTGTCCTGCTTGCCCAGGCCAGCGCGCGCCATCTTGATCGCCGATGCCAGCGCTTCGATCGCAGGGTCCTGGCCGAACACCACATTGCGCAGGTCGCGGTCGATGGTGGCCAGCTTGCTGCGGTCGTCCTGGTTGACGGTTTGCGGCGGAATGCGCGCGATCTTGGAAATGATTTCCTCGATCTCGGCCTTGCCGATGGTTTTCTTCTGCTTCGATTTCGGCAGGATGCGCTGGGCAGCGCCCGCCTCGTCGATCACATCGATCGCCTTGTCCGGCAGGTGGCGGTCGTTGATGAAGCGGGCCGCCAGTTCGGCCGCCGTCGACAGCGCCGACGACGAGTACTTCACGCCATGGTGTTCCTCGAAACGTGACTTCAGGCCGCGCAGGATTTGCACCGTCTGCTCCACGGTCGGCTCATTCACGTCCACTTTCTGGAAGCGGCGACTCAGGGCATGGTCCTTCTCGAACACGCCACGGAATTCAGTGAAGGTTGTCGCGCCGATGCACTTCAACTGGCCGTTCGCCAACGCCGGCTTGAGCAGGTTGGACGCGTCCAGGGTGCCGCCCGAAGCCGAACCGGCGCCGATGATGGTATGGATTTCGTCGATGAACAGGATGCCGTTCGGGTTGTCCTTCAGCTGCTTCAGCACCGCCTTCAGGCGCTGCTCGAAGTCGCCGCGATACTTGGTACCGGCCAGCAGCGCGCCCATGTCGAGCGAATAGACCACGGCATTGGACAGCACTTCCGGCACGTCGTTCTGGGTGATGCGGTACGCCAGGCCCTCGGCGATGGCGGTCTTGCCCACGCCTGCCTCGCCCACCAGCAGCGGATTGTTCTTGCGGCGGCGGCACAGCACCTGGATCACGCGGTCCACCTCGTCCTCGCGGCCGATCAGCGGATCGATCTTGCCCTCGGCGGCGGACTTGTTCAGGTTCTGGGTGAACTGGTCCAGCGGCGATTCCTTGGCCTGGCCTTCCGGTGCGCTGCCCTCTTCCACGCCCTCGGAGGCTTTGCCGGAATCCATTTGCTGGTCCTTGCGCACGCCGTGGGAGATGAAATTGACCACGTCCAGGCGGGTCACGCCCTGCTGGTGCAGGTAATACACCGCGTGCGAGTCTTTTTCGCCGAAGATCGCCACCAGCACATTGGCGCCGGTCACTTCCTTCTTACCGTTGGAGGCCGACTGCACGTGCATGATGGCGCGCTGGATCACGCGCTGGAAGCCCAGGGTTGGCTGGGTATCCACCTCGCCGGTGCCCGGCACGGTCGGTGTGTTGTCGCCGATGAAGTTGGTCAGCGTCTTACGCAGGTCTTCAATATTCACCGCGCAGGCGCGCAGCACCTCGGCTGCCGATGGATTGTCCAGCAGGGCCAGCAGCAGGTGCTCCACGGTGATGAACTCATGCCGTGCTTGCCGCGCCTCGACAAACGCCATATGCAAACTTACTTCTAATTCCTGCGCAATCATACTTCCTCCATCACACATTGCAGGGGGTGCCCCGCCTTGCGTGCATGCGTTAAAACAAACTCCACTTTGGTTGAAGCTATATCTTTAGAGAAAACGCCGCACACGCCTTTGCCATAGCGATGAACACTCAGCATAATTTGCGTCGCCGTTTCCCGGTCCTTATTGAAATACTCCTGAATTATGGCCACGACGAACTCCATCGGCGTGTAGTCGTCATTGAGGAGCGCCACCTGGTACATAGGTGGCGGCTTAATTGCCTGCCGTTCCAGGACGGTTTCTGTTTCATGCTTGGTTGCCATACGCTTATATTCTAATGCTTTCAGACTAGATGCAACGCCCATTTCAGGGGGGCGTTTCCACCAGTACTCATCTTACGCGTTTTCGCCGATTGCCGCAGATGGCGGCGGAGTTGGTCAAAATCAAGAGGAAGACAAAATAGCTGTTGCAAAAATCTCACCGTGTGCTAGTGAAAGCGCTTGACATTAAAAATTGTTCCGCCAACAATGCGATATCGACTTTGTGCAGCTTTGTACAGGTGTTGATAAGAAGTGAGTTGTCGAGGAGGGGGCAGGAAGCTTCTTGCTTTTATGGCTCGTGTGATTCGTTTTTATTGAAAGTTTTTTTAAAATGGCAACTGGTACCGTTAAGTGGTTCAATGACTCCAAAGGTTTTGGCTTCATCACTCCTGATGATGGCGGCGAGGATTTGTTCGCACACTTCTCCGCTATTAACATGAACGGCTTCAAGACCCTGAAAGAAGGTCAAAAAGTTCAGTTCGAAGTCACGCAAGGCCCTAAAGGCAAGCAAGCTTCCAACATCCAGTCCAACTAATCCCTGGCCTCGGATAAGCAAAAGCCCCGCCCTGCGGGGTTTTTTTTCGCCCCGCACCCTCTGTATTATGCCGCTTTCGTCATGCTAATCCGCACTATCGGCCGCGCCGATGCCCCGGCGCTACTAGCGTTCGAGCTCACCAACCGCAGTTGGTTCGAGTCCCACGTCGATGCCCGTGCGCCGGATTTCTATCACCTGGCCGGCGTTGCCGCCCAAATTGACGAGTACCTCGCCAGCCACGCGGCTGGCAGCATGCACCCTTGTTTGTTGGTCGCTGACGACGGCGCCATCCTTGGCCGCTGCAACCTGAAGGATATCGACCCGGCCACGCGCCGCGCCGAAGTGGGTTATCGGATTGCCGCTGACGCCTGCGGCAAGGGGCTGGCCGGCGTGGCCCTGCGCCATTTGATGGAACTGGCTTACGGCCACTGGCAGTTGGCCGGGCTCGACGCCCACGTGACCGTCGCCAACGCCGCCTCCGCCCGCGTTCTGGAACGCGCCGGCTTCAGGCTCGCTGGACCGTCACCGTTCCAGGCCCGGGTCGCCGGGAAGCTGATTGATTGCCGGCACTACCGGCACCAAGGTTAAGCCAGCCGGCTGGCCATATGGGCCACCAACACCACGACAGCCATGGTCAGACCCACCATCCAGCGGCTGAACGCATCCTGCCGGCGCGCCATTTCGACCTGCCGCGCCTCTTGCCGCTTGTCCATATCAATCATGCGCGCTTCCTGCCGCTTGTCCAACTCGTTCATTTGCGCCACAAGCTGATTGGCTAGCGACTTCAAATTGTCCTGCTGGCGCCGCTCCGCCTCGGCAAAGCGCTCCACGTTTTTCCGCTCGGCCTCGGCAAAGCGCTCGGCGATTGCCAGGTCCTGCTCGGCAAATCGCGTAGCCGTGTCGGAGCGGACGAGGGCAAATCCACTGTCCATGTGCTGACGCAACAACGACAACTCAAAATTCAAGGCATCCACCTTCTTCTCCAGTTGCTGAAGCGGCGCTCCGTCATCATCTTCCGGCGAGCACGGTTGCTCGTCAAGCAAGCTCTGCGACATGGTGCCCTCCTGCATGCGGATTGACATTTAATTGTCCATCCACCCAAGCAACGCGCCTTTGCGCTACCTCAGAGTCTTGCCAGCGAATTTCGCACGATCGGATACAAAGTGCGCGAGACCGGGATGCCGGTGGCGAAAAGCGTATCGATCGAATACTTGCCCCCAGCCTCGATATGCAGGCGCACAAAATGCTGCATATTCACCGCATAAGAACGATGGACACGCAGAAAGTGCGGCGGCAAAACCTCCAGCAGCCGATCCAGCGAGCTGTCATGAAGGTGGCAGCCACCATCGCCCATCTGCACCTGCGAATAGTGCCCATCCGCGCGGATATGGCTGATCTTATCAATCGGCAGCAATTCAATGCCCCCCATTCTCCGCACCAGCAACGAACGCGCCCGGGCCGCACCGGCATTTTCCGCAAAGCGCTGAAACGCCTGGAGCAAGCGCGCCTGGCTGAACGGCTTCGCCACAAAATCCAGCACGCCGAAATCAAACGCCCGCACCGCCCGTTCAGCATGCGCCGAAACGACAATGGTGCGAAACGTCCCCTCCCCCACTAGTTGCAACAAGCGGAATCCGTCGTCCCCATGCAAATTAAGGTCAAGCAGCAGCAAATCGACCTCTCCCGCACGCAGTGTCGCCAACACTTCGTCAATATCATCGCCCATGACCAGGCCCTGCAAGTGCTCACCAAAAAAGGCCCGCACCTCACGCGCCAGGCGCTGCGCAATCAAAGGCTCGTCTTCGACAATCAGCACCCTCATGCCGGCACCCTGATCGTCGCCCGCCACATGCCATCGCTTTGGCCGCAATCGAAACTGGCCATGCCGGCGAATGCCTCACGCAGGCTGTTGAGGATATAGGTGGAGCCGGTGCCGCTTCCCTGGTGCTTGCGCCCATCCGCCAACGGCATAGCCAGCGCCAAGGTGGCATGCCCCTCGCTGCATTCGATGCTGAAATCGAATGCCAGATCATCCCGATAACGATTATGCGAAAACGCATTCTCCAGGCAGGTCAGCAAGACGGCCGGCGGTAAGCACAATGCGCCCGGCTCGCCACGCACATGCAGCACGCAGCTTCGCTGTAAGCGCATACCCATGATCGCCAGGTAGTTATGGCACAGCTCCAGCTCCCGCGCCAAGGGGATCGTGACATGGCTCGCGTACTCGCCCAACATACGGAACTCGCGCCCCAGCGCCTCAATGAACTGCTCCGCCTGTGCCGGCGAATGGTGCACCAGCTCCCCCACCAGGCTCAAAGAATTCATCAGGAAATGCGGTTGCAGGCTTTTGCGCAGCAACTGGATCTCCAGGCGCGATGCCAGCATCGCCTTCTCGCGGTCCAGGATGAACTGGCGCAGCAACTGGCCCAGGATCGCAACCAACAGCAGGAACACCACCAGCGCGAAACCGGCTTCCGAGAAGAAGCCCGGGCCCGGCACCAGCCACAAAGCCAAGGCGGTGAGCGCCACGACCAGCCCCGCGTGGCTGCCGCTGATGCCGCGCCGCCACGCCAGCACATTAATGCCGAGGCTCGCCAACAACGCTACGCTGAAAATCAGCGCCGCCACGGCATCGAAAGGCATGCCGATGCTGGCAATGCCCGCCATGACCAGCGCCAGCAAGCTCATTCCCAACACCTTGCGCCGCAACTGGTAAGCCACCAGGAAATAGAGCGGCAACAGCAATCCGAACACCGCCGTCAAGAGCTGCACCACCAGCAAGCGCGCCAGATGGTGGCCGTAGGCATAATCCACCACCCCGCGCCATGCTTCCACCACCAAAAGCAGGCTGGCAGCGGCGCACAGGGCGCTGAAAACACCCCAGCGTGCATTGCGCTGGTAGCTCGCCAGCAAAGCCAGGAACAACAGCGCCACCATCGCCAGCGCTCCCGCCAACATCAGCGGCAGCACCTTGACCGCCGCGCCAGGCGCCGCATCATCCATCGATAGCTGGTAAAACTGTTGCCGAATCCTGTCGCTGCCGTGCCACGTCGACAGTTTCAGCACCAGCTCGTGCCGCCCCGCCGCCAGTTGGCCCGGCGCCAGCATCACGTGGTAATCGATCAGGCCCTGCTGCTCGGCCGAGGGCGAATCCGCCGGCACGCCATTGGCACCTACGCGCACGCCATCCAGGTAGATTTCGCTGGCGGCCAGCATTGACAACAACAGGCGTTGCGGCCGATCCGGCTGGCGCGGAACAGTGAATTGGGTTCGCAGGCAAAGGAACTGCCGCGCGCGCAGTTGCTCGAAGGTGAACGGCGTCCCAGCGCCAACCGCCACCTGGCCGCAATCGGCAAACGGCCCGTTCACTTCCTCAAATCGCAGACCATCCAGCGTTATGCCATCGGCCGCCCGAAGCGGCACCAACACCAGCAAGCAGCACAGCAGGAAAAGTCGTCTCATGCGCCGCATTGTAACGAACTATTTTTGACTGACAGTGCAATTGGCGCCCTCGCGGTGCAGTTCACGCTTTTCCGCCCGCCTGGTGACTTGGACCAGCATATGATGTGCCCATGCGCCTATCTTCCAGCTTACTGCTCCTGCTCACCGCCCTGACCGTGCCCGCGCATGCCGCGCGGCCCGCCACGCATCCAGGCCCCGGCTTTGAGCGCTTCATCAATGCCGAAATGGCGGCACGCAAAATTCCCGGGCTGTCGATCGGCTATTCGCGCGACGGCATCACCTGGGCCAAAGGCTATGGCTACGCCGACCTGGAAAACAAGGTGCCAGCGCGCGCCGACTCCAGCTACCGCCTGGCCTCGGTCACCAAACCCATGACCGCTGTCGCCGTCCTGCGCCTGGTGGAACAGGGGAAAATCGATCTCGACGAAGAAGTACAGGCCTATGTGCCCCACTTCCCGCGCAAGCCTTACCCTGTGACAGTGCGCCAACTGCTCGGGCACCTTGGCGGCATCAATACCTATGTCAATCCGCAGGCGGAGCAGCACTTCAAGGAGCACAAGGATACGCGCCAGTCGCTGGCAGTGTTCCAGGACTTCGACCTGATTGCGGAGCCGGGCACACGCTATCGCTACACCAGCTATGGTTACAACCTGCTCGGGGCGGCGATCGAGGGCGCCTCCGGCCAAACCTACGCTGACTACATGAAGGCGACCGTTTGGGCGCCACTCGGTATGGCCTCCACCCGCATGGACAATCCGCTCGACCTGGTCCCACACCGCGTGCGTGGTTATCAGCTGCTGGACGGCCAGTTGAAGCACTCTGAATTCATCGACATCAGCAGCCGCTTTTCGGCCGGCGGAACACGCTCCAGCGTCGCCGACATGCTGCGCTTTGGCCAGGGCGTCAGCGAGGGGCGCCTGCTGTCACCCGCCAGCATGGCGATGATGACGACGTCGATGGCTACCAAAAGTGGGCAATTGACCGGCTATGGCATGGGGTGGGAGGTACGCCCGCTCGACGGCAAGTTCGTCATCTCCCACGATGGTGTGCAGCCGGAGACCTCGACCCACCTGTTCGTCTTCCCCTCGCGCGGTCTGAGTATCGCGGTGGCGGCCAACCTGCAACGCATCGATCTCACCGCGTTTGCACGACGCCTGTTCGAAGCAGTCACCGGCGAGGCGTGGCAGTTGGCCGTCCATATCCGCCAGCCTGCCTATCGCCCCTATTACCAAACGATGCAAGGCTTGTACAACGAAGGCCGCAGCCTGGCAGAAGCTGGCCGCGCGCCCTTGGGCACAGACAGCAAGGCGATCGCCGACGCTTTCGAAGCCATCAACAGAAGCGCTCAAGCCCCGACCACCGCTGGCGCCCCTGCCGCCCCTGCAGCCCAGACCGCGCCTGATCCCGCACAGCTACGCATCGCCGGCAGCGTCATGGCGCAGGCACTGGTACGCAGCGGCGCCCGCCTGGCCGGGTACTCCAACAGCGGCGCAATCACCTTCCTCCATGACTATATTGCGCTTTACCGCCGCGACATCACCATCCCGGCGGAGCAGCGCTTCACGCCAGCGTTCGAGGACGCGGTGCTGGCCCTGCACGCGGATTGGCAGCGCACACGGCGTGCCACACTCGGCTCGCTCGATACGCCAGCCGCCATCTCGACCCTGGGCCGAGCCATGCAGTCCTACCGTGGCGCGCAAGCCTACCCTGACCACACCGCCCAACTGCGCGAAGCCGCCTTCCGCCTGCTCGCACGCGGCCAGCAGGCCGGCGCGCTTCAAGCGGCCCAACTGACGGTCGAACATTATGGCGACACAGACGCGGCGCAAACGCTTTTCGGCACAATCGCCATCCTCACCGGCAAGCAAGCACTTGGCGAAGAAGCATGGCGCAAAGCAATCGCCATTGCTCCTGCTGGCAGCGCCAGCGCAACGTCGCTGAATTCCCTGGCCTATGCAGTGGCAGCGGGTGGCGGCGATGCCATCCCCCTGCTGCTGGGCGCCACCGCCCTGCACCCTGGCGACGCCAATCTGCGCGACACCCTCGGCGAGTTCTACGCCAGCGCCGGCGCGGGCGAAAAAGCGCTGCTCGCCTACCAGCAAGCGCTCGCCCTCAACCCGCAATATCCCAACGCCAACGCCGCCAAAGAGATCATCCGCAAGCTCAGCCAGGCGCGCTAAGAGGCATTTACACGATTCGCTGCAGCATCACGCCAACGAGTGATCCGCCAGCCCCTAGCATAGCCACAAGCACAGCGATGAGGAGACCGATCGCCCAGCGCATCAGCGAGGCGATCTGGTCGAACCGCGCCTCCATCCGCGTTTCGAGCCGGTCGATTCGATCGTGCGACCGCTCGACTTGGGTTTCGAGCCGATCCATACGTATATCGAACCGATCCATCCCCTAGTCAAGGCGGTCCAGCCTCCTATCCTGTCGATCCAGGCGCTTGGCAATCTCAGTAATGGCATCGCGCAGCAAAGCTAGGCCATCATTCATATGCTGGCGCAATTGCCTAATCTCAGCTTCGATTCCCGTCATTGCCAGCTCCAGCGCGGTAATCCACGGCTCATGATCATTCTGCGACGAATCCTTGTCGTCGTCCAATGGCGCAAAAAAACCCCGCCCTCCTTTCGGATGGCGGGGCTCACTTGCACGGCGGGCGCGTGGGAATTACATCTGCTCGATCATCACATCGCCAAAGCCGGAGCACGAAACCTGGGTCGCGCCTTCCATCAGGCGGGCGAAGTCGTAGGTGACGCGCTTCGAGGTGATGGCCTTCTCCATGGAGGAGATGATCAGGTCCGCTGCCTCGGTCCAGCCCATATGGCGCAGCATCATTTCCGCCGACAGGATCAGCGAACCAGGGTTCACGTAATCCTTGCCTGCGTACTTAGGCGCAGTGCCGTGGGTCGCTTCGAACATGGCCACGGAGTCGGACATATTGGCGCCCGGCGCAATGCCGATGCCGCCCACCTGTGCCGCCAGTGCGTCGGAGATGTAGTCGCCGTTCAGGTTCAGGGTGGCGATCACCGAGTATTCGGCCGGGCGCAGCAGGATCTGCTGCAGGAAGGCGTCGGCGATGGAATCCTTGATGGTGATCTCGCGACCGGTCTTAGGATTTTTGAACTTGCACCATGGGCCGCCGTCAACCAGCTCCGCGCCGAATTCTTTCTGCGCCAGCGCGTAGGCCCAGTCACGGAAGCCACCTTCGGTGTACTTCATGATGTTGCCCTTGTGGACGATGGTCACGGAAGGCTTGTCATTGTCGATCGCGTACTGGATCGCTTTGCGCACCAGGCGCTCGGTGCCTTCGATCGACACCGGCTTGATGCCGATGCCCGAAGTCTCAGGGAAGCGGATCTTCTTCACGCCCATTTCCTTGGTCAGGAAATCGATCAGCTTCTTCACGCCTTCGGTACCCTGCTGGTATTCGATGCCAGCGTAGATGTCTTCCGAGTTCTCGCGGAAGATGACCATGTCAGTCTTCTCCGGCTCGCGCACCGGCGATGGCACGCCTTTGAAGTAGCGCACCGGGCGCAGGCAGACGTACAGGTCCAGCTCCTGGCGCAGGGCCACGTTCAGGGAACGGATGCCGCCGCCGACCGGGGTGGTCAAAGGGCCTTTGATCGAGACCACATAGTCGCGCAGCACCTGCAGGGTTTCTTCCGGCAGCCACACATCCGGGCCGTACACCTTGGTCGACTTCTCGCCGGCGAAAATTTCCATCCAGCTGATCTTGCGCTTGCCGCCGTAGGCCTTGGCCACTGCCGCATCCACCACCTTGACCATCACCGGGGTAATATCAACACCGGTACCATCGCCTTCCAGGAAAGGAATGATCGGGGTGTCTGGTACGTTCAGGGAAAAGTCGGCATTGACGGTGATTTTCTGGCCGTCGGCAGGTACTTTGATATGTTGGTACATCGTGTTCTCCGAAGAAGGAATTGGGCAGTCTTCTATAAGACATAAGACACAAGCGTTCCACATTATGCACCAGTATTTTACTGGGCGCTATACAATCCAGCCTATGCCATTGATACTTTTTAATAAACCTTTCCAGGTATTGTGCCAGTTTTCCCCGTCTGGGGATAAGGAGACGCTGGCCGACTACGTGAAGGTGCCGAACATCTACCCGGCCGGTCGCCTCGACTACGACAGCGAGGGCTTGATGCTGATGACCGACGACGGCAAGCTGCAGCACAAAATCGCCCACCCCGACCGCAAGGAAGCCAAGACCTACCTGGTGCAAGTGGAAGGCGTGCCGGACGCCGACGCCCTGGCGCGCCTGCAGGCGCCACTCAACCTGGGCGACTTCACCACCCAACCCTGCAAGGCTACGCGCATTGCCGATCCCGAGTGGATCTGGCCGCGCAACCCGCCGATCCGCCAGCGCGCCGACCAGCCCACCTCCTGGCTGGCGATTACCCTGCAAGAAGGCAAAAACCGCCAGGTGCGGCGTATGACCGCCGCCATCGGCCACCCGACCCTGCGCCTGGTGCGCTCAGCCATTGGCGGCATTTCCCTGGCCAGCCACCCCCTGATGCCGGGCGAGTGGATGGAAGTGTCGCCGGACGATCTGCGCCCCACTTAATTGACATCCTCCCCCACCTCGGCCTCCGGCCGCCGCTTACGCGGGAAGGAGGGGGATTCCTGCTGCGCCACTACCAGCAGTGGGCTGGCATAGTCCGCTTCGGAGGGTTCCTGCTGTTGACGGCATTACTACACCATTCACTACACAGGCTAACCGGGCGTCGTCCCGCCCTTCGCTTCGAATCATTGCTTCACCTCGTCGCAACACATTGATCGCACCCACCACATCGGCATTATTTTCATAGCCGCACGCCACACACGCGAATTTGGTTTGTGTGCGCCGGTTATCGGGCGAGACATGACCACACCCCGGGCAAGTCTGGCTCGTATGATGCGCAGGAACCGCCACCAGCGAGCCGCCTTTCCAGGCCAGTTTGTAAGCAAGCTGGCGACGAAACTCGTACCAGCCTTGGTCGAGGATTGCCTTGTTCAGGCCGGATTTGGCGCGCACGCCGCGCCCAGGCTCGCTCTGACAGCCGGCAGCCGATTTCGACAACTGCTTCACACGCAGGTCTTCGATATAGACGATCGCGTGGTTGATGCAGATCGCCCTCGTCACCTTGTGCAAAAAGTCTTTGCGCGCATTACCTATGCGCGCGTGAATGCGCTGCACGCGCTTCTTAGCCTTCGTCCAGTTCCGACTATGTTTGACCTTCCGGCTCAATGCCTGCTGCGCCTTACGCAGCCTGGCCTCATGCCGCTTGAAGCTATTGATCGGTTCCTCGTAATCGCCATCCGACAGGGTGGCAAAGCGAACGATGCCCATGTCCACGCCGACGGCCTCGCCGCTGGCGACCACGGGGGCGACGTCGCGCGCGGTCTGGATTGCCATAAACCAGCGCCCGGCATGCAGGCTGACCGTCACATTGCGCACCGCGCCCAGTACTTGCCGACTATTGCGATAACGCAGCCAGCCCAGCTTGGGCAAGAAGATGCGGTCATTGCCTTGCTCGATCCTGATTTGTTGTGGGTCCGGATAGCGGAAGCTGTCCTGGCGCCCTTTCTTTTTAAAGCTCGGGAAATCCGCGCGCCCCGCAAAGAAATTGGCGTAGGCCTGCTCCAGATTCTTGAGTGATTGTTGCAGCGGATGGGTGGGCGCCTGCCGCAACCATGGTGTGTCCTTGTCATGCCGCCAACCAGTCAGCAGCTTGCACAACGCTGCATACCCCAGCCTCTTGTCACCACCCTCGTAGCGCGCTTTCTGGATATCCAGCGCCTTGTTGAAAACATAGCGGCATGCGCCGGCAAAGCTTTGCATTGCCCGCCGCTGACGGCCGTTTGGCATCAACTCAAATCGATATGATTGAAGGCGCTCCATACTGTAATTTTATACAGCATTCCGTATCGCAGTCGCACAGAAGGATGCCTGCGGCATCCGCGCTCTTGACCTCGGCCTGAAGGCCGAGGCTTGCCGCGCATTAGGTCAACCCAGGCTGGCGCGCCAGCGTTTATGAAGGAGGTTCATCCAGAACCTGCCTTCACTATAAAAGGAGTCCGTCATGTCCAAGACTACTGTCGCGCTGCTTGCCTCCCTGCTCTCCCTCTCCGCTTTCGCCGCCGACCACCATATGAAAGGTTCGGCCTCGGCTTCGGCTGCTGCCTCGGCGGCGTCGGCTGCCTCCGCTGCATCGGCCGCTTCCGCAGCTTCGGCCGCCTCCATGCCGAAAAAAGCCAAGAAAGCCAAGCACGCTGCCGCTGCTTCAGCCGCATCCGCTGCGTCGGCCGCCTCCGCCGCTTCGGCCGCCTCGATGAAGTAAATGCAAAGCGAAAAACCCGCTATGGCGCAATGCCATGCGGGTTATTTCGGTACACCTGTTTGGCGGCTAATGCCGCCAGCACACGAACTTAGGCGGACAGTGCCTTCAGGGCAGCTGCCAGACGGCTCTTGTGACGAGCGGCCTTGTTCTTGTGGATGATTTTCTTGTCAGCGATCGAGTCGATGGTCGACACGGAAGCTTGGAAGATGGTGGTCGCAGCAGCTTTGTCGCCAGCTTGGATAGCCTTGCGAACAGCTTTGATAGCGGTACGCAGGGTCGAACGCTGGGAGGAGTTGTGAGCGTTTTGCTTAACTGCTTGGCGAGCGCGTTTGCGCGCTTGTGCGGTATTTGCCATTTGAGAATCCTAATTCGTTGTCAAAGTTCGTTTGCAAACAATAGCGTTTGCCAAACCGGTGCGGTGTTTTCAGAGCCGGCTGAACGTCGTTGCCTGCCATACTGAATTCTGTACAGCCTTAGATTATAACGGGGTTTTGCTGCCAGGGCAATTCAAAATATAATCAGCCCCCATGAACTTGCTCAAAACCCTGGCTGCCATTTCCAGCATGACAATGCTGTCCCGTATTACGGGCCTGTTGCGCGACATCCTCTTCTTCCGCGCTTTCGGCGCCGGGGGTATGACGGATGCCTTCTATATAGCCTTCCGCATTCCCAACCTGCTGCGGCGCCTGTTCGCCGAGGGGGCCTTCTCGCAAGCATTTGTGCCAATGTTGGCAGAATACAAATCCAAACAGGGCGAGGAAGCGACCCGCACCCTGATCGACCATGTGGCCACAGTGCTGGTCTGGGCCACCCTGCTCACCAGCGCAGTCGGTATTATAGGCGCTCCAGTGTTTGTCTTCCTGCTTGGTTCGGGCCTGGAGAAGGATTCCTTCGATGCGGCCGTCTGGATGACGCGCCTGATGTTCCCCTACATCGCCTGCATGTCCTTCGTCGCACTCTCCAGCGGCGTGCTGAATACCTGGCGCCAGTTCAAGATCCCGGCCTTCACGCCGGTGCTGCTGAATGTCTCCTTTATCGGCTGCGCCCTGTTCCTGGCGCCGCACCTCAAGCAACCGGTCTATGCCATGGCCATCGCGGTGGTGCTGGGCGGCCTGCTGCAGGTGGCGCTGCAGGTACCATCCCTGGTCAAGATCGGCATGCTGCCACGCCTGTCGTGGAACCCGCGCCATGGCCTGGCCGATCCCGGCGTGCGCCGCATGCTCAAGAATATGCTGCCGGCGCTGTTTGCCGTCTCCGTCGCACAAATCAGCCTGATGATTAACACCACCTACGCCTCCTGGCTGCAGGAGGGCAGCGTGTCCTGGCTGACCGGCGCCGACCGCCTGATGGAATTTCCGAATGCCTTGCTGGGCGTGGCGCTCGGCACCATCCTGCTGCCTAGCCTGTCCAAGGCCAGCCAGGAGCAGGACCACGCCGAGTATTCATCGCTGCTGGACTGGGGCTTGCGCCTGACCTTCCTGCTGGCGTTGCCGGCGGCCGTCGGCCTGGCGGTACTGTCGCTGCCACTGGTGGCGACCCTGTTCCACAACGGTAAATTTACCGACTTCGCCGCGCAGATGACGGCGCAACCGCTGATCGCCTACGCGGTGGGCCTGCTTGGCATCATCCTGGTGAAGTCGCTGACGCCGGCCTTCTATGCGCGCCAGGACGTGCGTACGCCAGTGCGCATCGGCCTCTTCGTGCTGGTCGCCACGCAGTTGATGAACCTGGCCTTCGTGCCGGCCTTCGCGGTGGCTGGCCTGGCGCTGTCGATCAGCGTGGCCGCACTGCTGAATGCGGCCCTGCTGTATCGCGGCCTGCGCCAGAAAGGCATTTACACCCCGCAGCCGGGCTGGCTGAAGTTCTTCGGCAAGCTGGTGGTGGCGGTCGGCCTGATGGGCGCTGCGGGCTGGTTCGGCGCGCAGCAGTTCGACTGGCTCGGCATGCGCGGCCATGCCCTGCTGCGCGTGGGCGCGCTGTTCCTGGTGATCGGCTCCTGCGTGGTGATCTACTTCGGCACCCTATTCGCACTTGGCTTCCGCGTGCGCGACTTCAAGCGCCGCGCCAAGTAAGCGGGCGGCGCTTCGCGGCGCTCTTAGCGACGCGCTGGCGGGGCCGCCGGTTGCTCGCGAACCGGCTCGGGCGGGGTTTCCTGCGGCTGCGGGTCGGCCGGCGCTTCGGGCGGCTCCTGCGGTTCTTGCGGCGGCTCCGGTTCCGGCTCGACGGGCTTGGGCGGCTCCTGCGGCGTGCCAGTCGGGGTGCCGGGCGGCGTGGAAGGCGGCATGCCCGTCCCGGGCTGCTTGGTCTGTCCCGGCATCGGTTCGCCGCCTTTGCCGCCGGCTACCTGCACGCCCTCCCCGCTGAACTTCCACTCACCCAGGCTGGACTTGCCGTCGAATGCGGCAAAGCGTGGCGGGAAGTTGGAAATCTTGATCGGAGTCGCTTTCGACAAGCTGTAAATGGCCAGGATGCCGCCGTTCTCATTCGCCTTCACGATGCCCCACTCCGCCTTGCCCGTCATTGGGTCGACGTAGACGCGCCGCAAATGGCGCTTGAGCCGCGTTGAGCGCGGGTCTTTCAGCAATTCCTGGAAGGAATTCGGATAATTGGGCTGCCCGTCCGGCGTGGCGGCGGCATAGCTGGCCAACGCGTTGCTGTATTCGATGCCGATATCAAGCAGCGCCTGTTCCGCCAGCGCGCGTTGCAAGGTCGTCCCCAGGCGCAACGAGGCCGCCCCCACCAGGCCGATCACCATCACCAGGATGATTACGCTGGCGTAGGTGAACCCGCCCTGCTTACCACTCCGAATAGGGCTTGCCGCTGCGGTCATTGCCGGGCGCTCCGCTCTTGATATCCGCCACATTACCTTTGGCCACATCATCCGGCGCGACGATGGTCCAGCTGTCGCTCTTCTCCGTGATCGGGTCGACCGGCAAGGCACGCAGGTATTTTTTCTCCACCAGTTGCTCCAGGCTGTCCGGATAGCGGCCGGTGTCGCCATAGAACTGGTCGATGATGGCGCGCGTGCTGCGCAGGTTGTCGCCCAGGATGGTTTCCTTGGTCTTATCCACGCTGGGGAAATAGCGCGGGACCGCAAGCGTCAGCAGCAAGGCGATAATGCCCAGCACCACCAGCAGCTCGATCAGCGTGAAGCCTTTTTTGTTCACCATTTCTTGTACGGCACGCCGTTCAGGCCCACCTGCTCCGAAGTCGAATACACGTCATACACATCCTCACCCTCGCGCGGGTCGTCGGCCTCGCTGGCGTAGCTGCGCTTGCCCCAGGTCTCGGCGCCGCTGGCGCCGCTCTCGTTATTGAACGGGTCGCGCGGGACGCGGCGCAGGAAGAAAATCTTGGCGCGTTTGGGGCTGCGCAGGTCGACCACGCCTTCCACCAGCACTTCCAGCTTGCGCGGGTAGCCGTTGCCGGTGATCGACTTGGCGATGCGGCCTTCATCGTAGGCCACCTTGTAGTCGTCCAGCGCCTTGCGGATCTCATGCAGCGAGCGGCGCAGCTCCTGTTCGTTGCGGCGCTGGACCACGGTCTGGCCGACCGGGATCGCCAGCATGGCGAGCAGGCCAAGGATGGCCAGCGTCACCAGCAGTTCAATCAGCGTGAAGCCGCGCGCGCGCATCGCTTATTCCTTGCGCTCCGTGCTGGCGGGCGGCTGCACGGTGTTGGCCGGGGACGGCGCAGGCGCCGGTGCCGGCGGCGCTGCGGTCACGCTGCTGGCGGGACCGGGCTGGGTATCGGACAAGGGCACGTTTTGCGGCGCGGCCAGGGCGGCTGGCGGCACGGCGCCCGGCGTCGGCACCGCCATCGGTGTGGCGCCGACAGCGGCTGGCGCCGGCAACTGTACCGGCTGCGGCGCCGTGCCCGCGCCAGCGGGACGGGCGCCCGGCAGCACGGTTGGCTGGCGCGGCGTCACGTCCGGACGGCGGCGGAAGTTGGCCTCGGTCCCGGCCGAGAATTCGGCAGCCGAAGATTCCGGCCGCTGCAGGTTGCGCACCAGGTGCGGCGTAATCGACAGCACGATTTCGGTCTTCTGCTTGTCGTCCGATTGCGAGCCAAACAGGCGGCCCAGGATCGGGATATCGCCCAGTCCCGGCACCCGGTCCGCCGTGCTGCGCTCCTCGTTATTGATCAAGCCGGCCAGCACCTGGTTCTCGCCGTCCTTCAACTGCAGGAAGGTGGAAGCCTGGCGCGTGCCGATCTGGTACGCCGTGGTGCCGGTCTTGGTCGTGATTTGCTGGATCAGGTTCGACACTTCCAGCGCGATGCGGATGCCGACCTCGTTATTCAGGTAGATGGTCGGCTCCGCGTTCAGCGTCAGGCCGACATCGACATAGCTCACCGACTCGTAGGCAAAGCCCTGCGTGCCCGGCGACACGGTGGTGGTAATCACCGGCACCTTTTCGCCGATCACGACCTTCGCCTTTTCCTTGTTGCGCACGCGGATGCGCGGGCTGGCCAGCAGGTTGGTGTCGCCGTCGGTTTTCTTCAGGTTGATGTTGGCGCCCAGCGCCGTCACACCGATGTAGTTGCGGTTGATGAAATCGAGGTCGCGCAAGGTGAGCGGCGTGCCCTTCTTGTCGGCGTTCAGCACCGACAGGCCCACCGAGTTCGGCCAGTCGATGCCCAGCTCCAGCAGGCGGCTGCGCTTGATCTCCAGGATCTCCACGTCCAGCATCACTTCCGGTTCCGGCTGGTCCTGCGTGGCGATGATCTTCTCGGCCAGCTTCACCGCATCGGCGCTGTCGCGCAGGATCACCAGGTTGAGCTTTTCATCGGCCACCACATCGCGCGACTTGAGGATGGTCTTGAGCGTGTTGGCCACGCTCTTGGCTTCCGCATTGGACAGGTAGAAGGTGCGCACCACCGTCTCCTGGTACTCCTTCAGCTTGGCCGCCGTGTTGGGGTAGATCAGGATGGTGTTTCCGTCCATAACCTGCTGCTCCAGCTGGTTCGTCATCAGCAGGAAGTAGACCGCCGACTCCACCGTGCTGTTCTTCAGCATGATAGTGGTGCGGGTGTCGCTCTTCACATCCTTGTCGAAAATGAAGTTCAGTCCCGAGCGGCGCGAGATGATGTCGAACACCTGCTTCAGCGGCGCCTCGCGGAACTCGATCGTGATCGGCGTCTTGTACGCCTTGGACAGGCCGGTTTCCACTGGCGCCGGCGGCACCTGCTCATTAATGGCGCGCAGCAAAGCGCGGCCGCGCGCATGGTCGGGCTTCTCCGACAGCACGGTATTGACGCGCGCCTTGGCTGCCTCCAGCTCTTTCTGCTCCAGGTGCAAGCCGGCCTGGGCCAGCAGCTTTTCGTGGCGATCCGCCATTTCCAGCGAACGCAAACCGGCACGGGCGCGCTCGTTCTGCGGGTTCAGCACCAGCACGCGTTGGAAATTCTGCGCCGCCAGCGCATATTGGCCTTCGCTGATCTGGCGGTCGGCCTGTTCCAGCAGGCGGATGCTATTGCGGTCGCGCGCATCGTAGAAGGCGGCGCGATAGGTCGGATTGCCCGGCTCTTGCTTGATCGCCTCCTGGAATTTCAGCAGGCTCGCTTCCACCTGGTCCTTCTCGGCCAGGCTGCGGCCTTCGCGGTAGGCCATTTCGCCAGCGCAGCCGGACAAGGCCAGCACCAGCACGGACAGGGTCAGCGTTCTCAGGGTTGGCTTCACTCAATCACTCCAATTTGTAGCTGCTGCACCTGGTTCATGGGCAGGTAGGTAATCGTCAGGGTTGGCGGCGCGATGTTGTCGACGCGGTAGGCGCCGTCGATCTGGCTGCCCTTGCGCACCACATAGGTTTGCTCGCCGCGCCCCAGGTAAACTTCCCACTGGCCGTCGGCGGCTGCCTTGCCCAGAAACTGGAACGGCAGCGGCGGCGCGGTCGGCGCGGGTGGCGCCTGGTTGCGGTTTTCGGGCGGCGGCGGGGGCGGCGGCGGATCCCAGCTCTGGCCGCCAAACACCCCATCCTTGCTCTTGAACGAGCCCTCGCCCACCGCGCCGATCAATTCATCGCGCGGCACCAGGCGCAGGATCGCGGCCGGGCCGGAGGCGGCTTGCCCGCTTGCGGTCGTGGCCGCACGCACAGGCGCCGCTGCTGTCGCAGCCGGCATGACTGCACCTGGCGCGCTGCGCGCCGGCTTGCGCTCCACCGCCTCGGCCACGGTTTCTTTAGGCGTGCGGTCGCCGAACAGCACCAGCGCCGCCGCGCCCACCAGGGCCACGCCCATCAGCAAATGGCGCGGCTTCATGGCTGCTCCTGCAAATACAGGGTAAAGCGCACGCGCGCCTCCACCACCGGCTCGCTCACCGTCTCGCGGCGGAAGGCGATATCGTCCAGCGCCGCAAAGGGAATCGCCGCCAGCGCCTGCAGGCTGAATTGCCAGATATTGTGGTAGGCGCCCTTCACCGGCAGCGTGACCTGGTAGGCCGCCACACCGCTGGCTTTGTCCGCGCTGAACTTGTAATCGCCCTGTTCCAGCGTCAGGCCCGTTTTGGCGGCGATATCGAACAGTTGCTTGACCTGCTGCTCGGCATGGCGCTTCTCGCCCAGCGTGGCGTAGAACAGGGCCAGGTTCTCATTGGCGGTCGGCGGCGGCGCGGCCTGCGCCAGTTGCGGCGGCGCCGGTGGCAAAGGCGCATTCGCCAGTTGGCGCGCCTTGAGCGACCATGCCAGCGCCAGCGCACCGGCCAGCAGCAAGCCCAGGGCGATGCAGGCCGCCGGGCCAAGACGCATGGCGGCCAGGCGCAAACGAAGCAGCAAAGCGGCAGCGTTCATCGCCCCCTCCATTGCACTTCCACCTGGAACCGCAGCGGGCGGTTCGGGTCCTGTTCGTTGGTTTCATGGCGCAGCAAGACCGCGCCACTGAAGAAGTCCTGCTGTTTCAGTTGCTCGATATAGGCCACCATATCGTCCGCACTCTTTGTCTCGGCGGTGAGCTTGACCGCCTGTTTGCGCGCATCGGGATCGAGCGCCAACAAGGCCACTGCCGGCGTGTTGGCGGCGGCCACCGCGTCCTGCAACTGGCGCCAAGGCAGGTTCAGTTGCAGCACGGCGGCGTTGACGGCAAGCGCTTGCGCCTCCGGGATAGCGGTTTCCGGCTGGCGCAGCGGCGCGCGCACGGCGGCGGCCTGCTTGCGCTGCTGGGCGCGCAGGGTCTCCTCGCGCGCGGCCTGCTGCTGCGATGCCTGCCAGCCAAGACTGGCGCCAGCCAGCAGCATGGCGCCGCCGGCCAGCCCCGCCAGGATGGCGGCGGGATGCACGCGGTACAAGGCGCGGCGCCAGCCCGGGCGCGCAAAATCCAGCTGCATCGGCTTCATGCGGCGGCTCCCAGGGCGGCGGTGGCGATATGTTTGTCGTTGCTGGCCGGCTTGGCCAGCGCCGGTGGCACATCGCCGCTCAATTGCAGCAAGGCCGGCGCCGCCAGGCCAAGCAGCAAGGCTTCGCGCTGGGCGGTTTGCGTCAGCCAGTAATGGTCGGCGCCGTGCGGGATGGCCAGGTGGCGCAAGGCGCGCAACTGCCCGCCTTCGCAGGCGGCCAGCGCCAGCACATTGCCGTGCGCGACGCCGAACCAGGCGTCGCGCTTCAGCGCGCGCGCATGGCGGTTCCAGGCCGCCACAAAATGCGGCACGATTGCGGTGACGGTCAGCGCGTGGCGCGCGGCGCTTGCCTCGATGGCGGCTTGCAGCGCGCGCGGCACGGCGGCGGCCATGAAAGGCGCGCTGGCATTCCAGTCGGCGCTCATCTGCCAGGCGGCGGGCGATTCTCCGAACAGGGTGTGGAAGCGCAGCGCAGTGGCCGCCTCCAGGTCGGCCAGGCGTGCCGCCTGCACCGGCGGCACCACCTGCCACATGCGCACCAGTTCGTCGGCCAGCACAAAGCTGGCGGCCTGGCCGCGCACTTCCTGGCCGGACAGCAGGGCGTCGAGTGCGCCGGGCAGCGCGAGCGCCTCGCCCGCCAGCGGCTGCTCGGCCAATAGTTCCGGCGCGGCCTTGCCCCAGCGCCGCACGCGCAGCAGGCGCAGGGCCTGCGGCGCGACCTCGATGCGCAGCGACTGTGTGAAATTCTTAAGCATGCAAGGTCACCCGCTTGATTTCCGCCAGCGTCGTATCGCCGCGCCGCACCAGGTCCAGCGCCGCGTGGCGCAGGCTGCGCGTGCCGTTGGCATAGGCCGCCGCCTTGACCTGGCGGATCGGTTTCTTTTCCACGATCAGTTCGCGGATCTCGTCGTTCAGGGTCAGGATCTCCGCGATCGAGCGGCGCCCCTTGTAGCCGGTGCCGCGGCAGTCGCCGCAGCCCTTGCCTTCCTTGAAGCGGAATTCATAGGCGTCGGCGCGCGCCAGGCCGACGCTGGCCAGTTCCTCGTCCGACGGCGTCACCTCCACCGCGCAATGCGGGCAGTTGATACGCACCAGGCGCTGCGCCCAGATGCCGTTCAGCGCCGAGACAAAGGCGTAGGGGTCGATCCCCATATGGGTAAAGCGCCCGAACACATCGAACACATTATTGGCGTGCACAGTGGTCAGCACCAGGTGGCCGGTCAGCGCCGACTGCACCGCGATTTCCGCCGTTTCGCGGTCGCGGATCTCGCCCACCATGATCTTGTCCGGGTCGTGGCGCAGGATCGAGCGCAGGCCCTTGGCGAAGGTCAGGCCCTTCTTCTCGTTGACCGGGATCTGCAGGATGCCTGGTAGCTGGTACTCCACCGGGTCCTCGATGGTGATGATCTTCTCGCGCCCGTTGTGGATCTCGGTCAGCGCCGCGTACAGCGTGGTGGTCTTGCCGGAACCGGTCGGCCCGGTCACCAGCAGCATGCCGTAGGCTTCCTGCGCCAGCGCGCGCAGGGTCGAAAGCGACGGCGCGTCGAAACCCAGCGCCTCCAGCGTCAGCGCGCCGTAGGACTCGATCATGGCGCGCTTGTCCAGGATACGGATCACCGCGTCCTCGCCGTGGATCGAAGGCATGATCGACACCCGCAAGTCGATCTCGCGCCCCATCGACTCGACGCGGAAGGAGCCGTCCTGCGGCACGCGGCGCTCGGCGATATCCAGCTCCGCCAGCACTTTCAGGCGCGAAATGATCTGCTCCGCCACGTCGACACCGTTGACCGCCGTCGCATGGTCCAGCACCCCGTCCACCCGGTATTTCACGGCCAGGCCGCCGGACGTGGACTCCAGGTGGATGTCCGACGCGCCCGCCTTGAGCGCATCGTACAGCGTGGAGTTCACCAGCCGCACCGCCGGCGAAGCGCCTTCCGAGACCGAGGCGAACGACAGCACCGCCGCCGTCTTGCCGTCGCGCCGCGAGCCATCGCCGCCCGCCACCAGGCTGTCCACGGCGCGCGCCGACTCCTCCTGCTTCGACAAATAGGCCTGGATGTCGGCCTGCAGCGCCAGCCGCAATTGCAGCGGAGCCGCCGCCGTGCAGCGCGCCTGCGTCGCCAGCCAGGTTTGCAAATCCAGGTCGAACGGATCGGCGATCACGCCCAGCGCCGCCCCGTCGTGCGCGCGCAGCAGCACGCAATGGCGCGCCATCGCCTGCGACAGCGGCAGCCGGTCAAAGGCCGGCTCGAAGGCCAGCATATCCACCGTTTCCAGCACCGCCAGCCCGAACGGCAAGGCCAGCGCGCGCACCGCCACGCGCGGTTCGATGCCGGTCAACTGCTCCAGCTCCTCCACCAGGCTGCGTTTCGATTGCAGGCATTGCGCGCGCGCCTTGGCCAGCATGGCGGCGTCGAGCACCGGAACGTTCATGACATCTCCCCGGCCAGGTCAAAGATCGGCATATACAGCAGCACCACGATGGCGCCCACCACCAGGCCGATGCCCGCCATCAGCAGCGGTTCAAAAGTACGGGTGAAGCGGTCGATCCAGCGGCTGATTTCGCCGTCGTAGAAAGCCGCCGACTGCGTCAGCATCGCGCCCATTTCGCCGGTGCGCTCGCCCACGCGCAGCATGCGCAGCGAAATCGGCGTGGTCAGGCCGTTGGCCTCGAACGCCGCCGACAGCGGCAAGCCCGCTTCGATCATGGCGCGCGCGCCCTTCAAGCCTTGCTGCACATTGACCGACACCATACCCTGCACGGTATCGATCGCATTCAAAATGGTGATGCCGCCCTCGCTCAGCATGCCCAGGGTCAGGTACAGGCGCGACAGCTCATAAATGCGCACCCGCTCGCCCACGCCCGGCAGGCGCCCCAGCCAGCGCGCCATGGCGCCGCTGCGCACCAGACGCCGCACGCCCAGCACCGCGCCGCCTAGCGCCGCGCCGATGCCGGTCAGCAGCGGCGCGGTATGGGCCGCCGCGAACTGGCCCCAGGCCAGCATCATTTGCGACATCCACGGCAGGTTGCGCCCCGCGCCCTGGTACACCTCGGCGAAACGCGGCACCACGTAACCGATCAGGAACAGCGAAACGCCACCGCCCACCAGCAGCAGGATGCAAGGATAGATGGCGGCGCTCACCAGCTTGGTGCGCACCAGGTCGACCCGCTGCTGGTAATCGATGAAGCGCTCCAGCGAGCGCGGTAAGTCGCTGGTACCCTCCGCGGCCTTGACGATGCCCACATACAGCGGCGGGAACAACTGTGGCTGCTCGCCCAGCACGGTGGAAAAGCGCTGGCCCTCGCGCAGTCCGGCCAGCATGCGTTCCAGCACGCCGCGCGTGGCCGGCGCCGCCTCTTTTTCCAGCAGCGCCTCCAGCGCCTCCACCACGCCCAGGCCGGCGTTCAGCAGCGCCAGCAGCTCCTGGCTGAACAGCACCAGGGAGAGCGCCTTGGCCTTGCCCGCGCGCAGGCCGGCGCGGCGCGGCGCGATGGCGCTGACGAACAGGCCGCGCGCCTCCACCTGGCGGCGCGCGTCGGCCTCGTCGCGGCCATCGATCACCAGTTGGCCGATCACCATTTCGGGCGACAGGGTGCGGACATCAAATTGCATGGGGCGGCCGTGCTGCTTTACTGCGAGCTGATATCGGCGTTCTCACCCTCGCCGCCGGCCTGGCCATCCTTGCCGAGTGAGGTGATTTCGAATTCCGCCTTGGCGCCGGGCGCCTTGTACTGGTAGACGCGGCCCCACGGATCAGGCGGCACGCCCTTCTTCAGGTACGGGCCGTTCCATTTGGCGCCGGCGGTGGGCGGCGCCGCCAGCAGCGCGCCCAGGCCCTCTTCCGTGCTCGGATAGCGGCCCACGTCCAGGCGGTAGGTATCGAGCGCTTTCTCGAAGGCCTCGATCTGCGCTTTGGCGATCGTGACTTCCGACTTGCCGAGTTGGGAGAAGTATTTGGGGCCAACGTATGCCGCCAGCAAGCCGATGATAACGATCACCACCAGCAGCTCCAGCAAGGTGAACCCTTTGCTGGATTTGTCGTGAATCCTCGCTGCAAACATCCGTACCACCTCCCCCATTGAAAGAACGGCAAAGGCTACCACGCAGCTTTAGGTTTCGACAATTTTTTCTGCCGTGCGCGCCACCCTGTCGCCAGCGGCGCTGATTTCAATTTGATTGTTATCAAAAGTGTCGCGAAATTTTCACAAGTTAATGCATGCTGTTTCGACACTATTTTCATAGGTACTTCCGAACTAAATTTGTTTTTCCCATAATAAAATTGAATAAATATCATTGAATTATTTGCATCACCTTGCGCGAGCATTGCTATATTTGTTGCAACCTGTACAAGACGGGGAAGTCGTTTTCCAACACAAAAAAGCAAGGGAACGCATCATGCATCGCCACATCACTCGCTTCAAAACCTTGGCCTACGGCACGCTGCTGGGCGCCGCTGCACTGCTCTCGGCTCCGGCCCATGCCAGCCTCGCCTCCTTCGACGCCAGTTCGCCTGCGGTCTACAACCATGGTGAAAAATTCCAGGACGGCGGCCTCACCTTCACGTCCAGTATCTCGGCGGCCCTGCTGGCCTTGGGCTATACCGACGGCCTGGCCGGCGTCGTGCTCGATAGCGCTAACCCGAACAGCTGCGGCGCCATCAACGACTGCCCGAGCGGCGGCATCGGTAACTTCTACGGCGGCGTGAACGACGGCTCCGTCAATGTGCAACGCCAGGGCAGCACCTACTCCCTGCGTTCCCTGCGCTACTCCTTCTTCACCCCGGTCGGCGGCGCTGCCGACGGCAGCTACGGCCAACTGGTCCTGAAAGCCACCACCGCCGACGGCAGCATCGTCACCCGCAGCGCGGATTTCGCCGGCCAGGACAACGACGGCCATTTCCAGTTCGCCACCTGGACCCTGGACAACGATTTCGCGGCATTGAAGCTGAGCGACCTCAGCATCAGCGCCTGCCTGTTCGACGGCAACGGCGGCTGCTTCAACATGGCCGACTGGGCCCCCTTCGCCGCCCAGTTCGCCATCGACGACCTGGATGTGGAACTGCCCCTGCCGGGCTCCGCCCCCCTGCTGCTGCTGGGCCTGGCCGGTCTGGCCGCCCTGCGCCGCCGCGCCAACTAAGCTAGCCGACAAAGGAATCCCATGAAACTGCGACCATTAAGCCTGGCCGTTCTCGCCGTCCTGTCCGCCCTGGCAGCCCACGCCGGCGCCGACGAAGCGCGCCACTCCTATATCGTGCAACTGGCCGACGCGCCGGTGGCCAACTACGCCGGCGGCGTGAGCGGCCTGGCCGCCACCAAGCCGGCCGCCGGCAACCGCCTCGACGTCACGGCCCAGGATGTGCAAAACTACATCGCCTACCTGGACCAGAAGCAAAGCAACGCCGCCGCCCTGGTGCCGGACGCGCAGATCGTCCACAAATACAAACTGGTGCTGAACGGCTTCGCGGCCCGCCTGACCGACACCGAAGTGCGCACGCTGAAGAAATCCGGCGCCATCGCCAACATCAGCGCCGACGAGGGGCGCAGCCTGGACACCAACTTCACCGCCAAATTCCTCGGCCTGGACAACCCGGGCGACGGCCTGTGGACCAAGCTGGGCGGCAACAGCAAGGCCGGCGAGAACGTCATCATCGGCGTGATCGACGGCGGCATCTGGCCCGAGCACACCTCCTACGCTGACCGCGTCGACGGCCAGGGCAAGCCCACCTTCGATGTCGGCGGCACCCTGGTGTACGACAGCCCGAGCGGTTGGAACGGCACCTGCGAAACCGGCCAGGGCTTCAGCACCAGCCATTGCAACAACAAGCTGATCGGCGCGCGCTACTTCAACGCCGGTTTCATTTCCAGCGGCCGCCAACTGCACTGGACCGACTTCATTTCGCCGCGCGACTCGCTGGCCGGCGCCGAGGGCCAGGGCGGCCACGGCACCCACACCTCGTCCACCGCCGGCGGCAACTTCGGCGTGACCGGCAGCCAGGGCGGTGTCAGCCTGGGCACCATGTCCGGCATGGCGCCGCGCGCCCGCCTGGCGGCCTACAAGGTGTGCTGGACCTTCCCCGACCCGACCAACCCGGACGGCACCGGCAGCCGCAACACCTGCTACCAGTCCGACAGCGTAGCCGCCATCGACCGCGCCGTGGCCGACGGCGTGCACGTGCTGAACTTCTCCATCAGCGGCAACCAGACCAGTGTGCTGGACCCGGTCGAGCAAGCCTTCTTCAACGCGGCGGCGGCCGGCGTCTTCGTCGCCGCCTCGGGCGGCAACAACGGCCCGGCCAATACCGTGGCCCACCTGTCGCCCTGGCTGACCACGGTCGGCGCCTCGACCCACAACCGCACCGGCGCCAGCACCGTCACCCTGGGCAATGGCGCCACCTATAGCGGCGCCTCCTTCAACCAGGCGCCGCTGCCGGCCACTGCCACCATCCTGGCGCG
Organism: Massilia sp. SR12; assembly: GCA_046523935.1. Classification (GTDB taxonomy): domain Bacteria; phylum Pseudomonadota; class Gammaproteobacteria; order Burkholderiales; family Burkholderiaceae_D; genus Rugamonas. The sequence continues at coordinate 2,355,254 of CP159586.1, forward strand.
CAATGCCGCCATGAAACCGTACGCCGATCTGAGCATCGCCGACCAGGCCGCCGCCCGCCTGTGTTACACCGCAGCCGACCGCACCACCTACGGCGGTGGCGCCGATGGCGCCCTCGACCCGGCCAAGGTCAGCGGCAAGGTCCTGCTGTGCGAACGCGGCAACAGCGCGCGCGTCGACAAGTCGCGCGCCGTCAAGGAAGCCGGCGGCGTCGGCATGATCCTGATGGATACCTCGGCCGCCCAGGCCCCGGTGGCCGACCTGCACAGCCTGCCGGCGGTGCACCTGAACCTGGCCAACGGCAGCGCCGCCCGCAGCTGGATCAACGCCAACCCGAACGGCACCAGCAGCATCGCCAAAGCGGAAATGGTCAGCAGCAGCACCCCGGCGCCGCTGATGGGCAGCTTCTCCTCGCGCGGCCCGAACAAGCATAACGCCAACATCCTGAAACCGGACCTGACCGCGCCCGGCGTCGACATCCTGGCCGGCGTCACCGCCGACTACCTGACCCAGGGCGAACGCGACGCCATCGCCAACGGCACCCTGGTGCCGGAAGCGAAGTGGGCCAGCTACAACGGCACCTCGATGTCGAGCCCGCACGTGGCCGGCCTGGCCGCCCTGCTGCGCCAGGCGCATCCAAGCTGGTCGCCAGCGGCCATCAAATCGGCCCTGATGACCACCGCCGGCCCGACCCTGAACGACGGCCAGACCGGCATGGCGCTGGGTACCCTGCCATGGGGCCAGGGCGCCGGCCATGTGCGTCCCAACAAGGCGCTCGACCCGGGCCTGGTGTACGACAACGGCCCGATCGACTGGATACGCTTCATGTGCGGCATCCCGGGCACCCTGTCACCATCCTTCTGCGCCCCGTTCGGCTCGATCGCGCCGTACAACCTGAACCTGGCCTCGCTCACCGCCGCCTCGGTCCTGGGCAAGCAGACCCTGACCCGCACCGTGACCAACGTCGGCAGCCAGGCGTCCACCTATACCGCCACCGCCACCCTGCCCGGCTTTAGCGTGGTGGTCAGCCCGGCCAGCCTGACCCTGGCGCCCGGCGCCAAGGCCACCTTCACGGTCGCCCTGACCAACACCAGCACGCCGGCCAACACCTGGTCTTACGGCAGCCTGACCTGGTCCGACGACGCCGGCCACGTGGTGCGCAGCCCGCTGACCGCGCGTCCGACCATGCTGGCCGCACCAAGCCTGCTGGTCAACGAAGCGGCCACCGGCAGCACCACCTACACCATCGGCGCCGGCTTCACCGGCCCGCTGGTGGCGGCCAAGGGCGGCCTGAAGGCGGCCGTGCGCAGCGATGCCACGGTCGGCGAGGACAGCTCCGGCGACGGCGGCCTGGCAGCTTGCAAGGCCAGCGGCAATGCCGGCGTCAAAGTGCATGAAGTGCCCGTGCCGGCCAATGCGCTGGTGGCGCGCTTCTCGCTGTTCGATGTGGATACCTCGGGCTACAAAGCCGGCGACCATGACGACCTGGACCTGGTGGTGCTGGACGGCACCGGCGCCCTGGTCGGCAGCAGCGGCGGCGGCACCTCGAGCGAGGTGGTGACGCTGGCCAATCCGGCAGCCGGCACCTACAAGGTGTGCGTGGTGGGCTACAAGCCGCTCGGCGGCAGCTCGGACTACACGCTGTCCTCGTGGACCGTGGCCAAAGGCGAAACGGCGGGCAACTTCAAAGCCAGCCTGCCGCCGGCCGTGTTCACCGGCGCCACCGCCACCATTGCGGCCTCCTGGTCCGGCCTGGGCAACGCACGGCATCTGGGCGCAATCCAGATCACCGCGCCGGGCGGCGCCATCTCGACCACCCTGCTGGAAGTCGACACCACCGTACCGGTGCCGGAGCCTAGCGTGGAACGCAGCGCGATGAACCGCCGCGACTAAGCTGCCGCAGCACCCTCAAACGCCGCGCCTGGTGCGCGGCGTTTTCTTTTTTTAGTCGACGGGAATCAGGCCGCTGCGCAACTGGCAGCTGCCGGCGCGGCATTGGGCGCCGGGGTCCATCAGGTAGCGGCAATCGCTGGCCAGGCCGCTGGCCTTGTTGGCGGCCTTGCGCTCCTCGCGGTAACGCTCGGCCAAGGCCTGCACTTTTTCCGCGCTGGCCTTGGCGCTGGAATACGCCATATACGCTTCCGGCCCGCCGCAGGATTTGGCGCCCAGCGCCACGCTGCGGCATTGCTGGTCGCTGCTGCAGGCGGCGTCGCGCTCCAGCGCGCGCAACTGGCTCAGGGTATCCGGGGCGGCGTGGCCGCAAGCGGTGGCGGCCAGGCAGGCCAACAGCAAGGCAAGGCGTTTCATGGTGGGACTCCGATAGGGAATGGCGCCATCATGGCGCCGGCGGCGCGCCGGGTCAACCAGCGCGCGCCACCGCGTGCGCGCGGTTGCTGACGCCGAGCTGGCGGTACAGGCGCTGCAAATGGTTCTTCACCGTCAGGGCGCTGATGCCCAGCAAGCGACCGATTTCCTCATTGCTCTTGCCCTCGCGCAGCCACTGCAGGATTTCCGCCTGGCGCGGCGACACCGCCGGCTGCGGCGCCGGGACCGCCTCGGCACTGGCCGCGCGCTGCATGGCCAGGTGCAGGTAAGGCAGCAGCAATTGCAGCAACCAGCTTTCGCGGAAACCGGCCGCCGCCGGCATGCCGAGCAGCACCACGGCGCTGCCGCCGGACAACAACGCCCCGCTGCCATGCACCAGGCCCGGCCCCATGGCGCCCGCCTGCAAGGGCAGCGGTTGGCCGCCCGCCTGCTGCCACTGGCGCAGCCAGGCCGGCACCGGCCCCTGCCCCGGGTCGCACAGCAAGGCCAGTTGGTCCGCCGCCAGCACCGTGCCGTGCAGGCAATCGACCTGGCGCGCGCGGCCTTGCTGGTCCAACTGGATGCACAGCAGCACCCCGTGCGGCAGCAAGGTTTGCAGCGCGCCCTGGCTCCACAGGAACAATTCGCGCCGGCTGGCGATGCCATGCGCGCCATCGATGGCGTGCAGCAGGTATTCCTGTTCGCGCGCGTTCGGGCTCAGCATGGCGTCCCGGACTGGAAGCGGTAGCCGCTGCCGCGCACGGTCTGGATCGCATCGTGCAGGCCGCTGGGTTGCAAGGCGCTGCGCAGCCGGCCCACATGGGCGTCGACCGTGCGTTCATCCAGGAAGACATGGCTGCCCCACACCTGGTCCAGCAATTGCGCGCGGCTGTGCACGCGGCCGGGATGGTGCATCAGGAAATTCAGCAGGCGGAATTCGACCCGGCCCAGGCTGAGCTGGCGGTCGCCCGCCGTCACGCTCAGGGTGTGCGGATCCAGGCGCAGGCCGGCCATCTGCAAGGCGCCCGGCAGGCCGGCGGGACGCCGCCGCCGCAGTACCGCGTGCAGGCGCGCAATGGTTTCGCGCGGCCCCAGCGGCTTGCCGATGAAATCGTCGGCGCCGCTTTCCAGCGCCAGCACCTTGTCCTGCTCGGCGCAGCGCGAGCTCAGCATCAGGATTGGCAATTCGCTGGTGTGCGCCGCCGCGCGCCAGCGCCGCATCAGGGCCAGGCCCGACAGGCCCGGCAAGTCCCACTCCAGCAGCACCGCTTCGGGCAGCGTGCGCTGCACCCCGTCGAGGGCGCTCAAGCCATCGTCAAAGCACTGCACCGTATAGCCCGCCTGGCCCAGGTTTTGGGCCAGCAGTTGCTGTACGGCAGGATCGCTGTCGACGACGAAGATGTTGAAGGACATGACGAAAAATGCAGATCAATATGAGGAAAACTATGGATCATGCCAAGTCCTGAGTACTAATACAATTTTATTCGACTATTAATATTTAATCGGAATAAATGCCTATCTTCACTCTACTGCTTGCAAATGAAAAGGCACGCCGGGAGCCGCAGCCCCCGGCGTGCCTGTAGCATTTATGCAACCGCGTTTCAGGCGCGGCGTTGGCGGCGGGCCACGCCCAGCATCAGCAGGCCGAGGCCGGCCAGGGCCAGTGCGCCCGGTTCCGGCACTTGCGACACAGCCACATTCGCAGCCTGCACGTCGGCCACGGTACCGGCCTTGCCGCCTGGCAGCAACTGGTAAGTCAGCTCCAGCAGCGAGCCGCCGATCTGCGCTTCCATCTCGTCCAGCGCAAAGATGCTGAAGGTCGACAGGTCCATGGCCGAGGCATCGCCGGAGAAGGTCAGCATGAAGCTGAACACGCCGCCGAAGGTGGCTTGGTAGTACACGTCGTTGAAGTTGGCGCTATTGAGCAACTGGAAACCGCCGGCCACCGCGCTGGCATCGTTCATGGTGTCGAAGTTGAGCGGGTCCAGGTCGAAGCCTTGCAGATTGCTCATGGTGGCGGTCACGGCCGGGCCGCTGCCCTGGCCGCTGAACACGAAGTCCAGGAAGCCGCTGGCGCCCACGCCGTACTGTTTGGTATCCACCGACACCAGGTACATGGTGTCGGCAGCGGCCTGGTTGGCGGCGCCCAGGGCCAGCAGCAGCGCCAGGGTACGCAGGATGTTTTTGAAGATAGTCATTGCTTGTTCCTCTTAGTCTTAGAACGAGCCGCTCAACACTTGCGGCACATAGTTGATGGCGGCCTTGGCTGGGTTATTGAACTTCAGCTGGAAGGTGACTTGGGCACCGGCCGCCAGCGCTGGCGCCACGGTGATGTAGGGCACGCCGTTCAGCGAGCCGGTCGCATTGGCCAGGGTCACGCCGGCCGGCAGGCCCGGCACCAGGTAGTGCACCGGAGCGCTCAGCGCCGCGCCGCTATTGCTCAGCCAGACATTGCCGGTGGCGATGCTGCTGCTGCGGCTTTGCACCAGGCCGGCGCGCTGTACCGCCACGTTCGCGGTCACGTCCAGGTAGGTCGCATCCAGGTTCAGCGCGATCACCACCGGGTCGTGGTCGGAAGCGCGGTACGGCAGCGCGCTGTACAGCGCCAGCGCGGCCGCGTTCTTGTCCTCGAAGTTGTAGTCCAGCACTTCAGGCTCGTCCGCATTGGCGTTCCACTCGGTGGCGCCGGCCACCTGGTTGCTGAGCGAAGCGCTGGCCAGCGCGTGGTCCAGGTAACCGCTCTCGCCGCCGAACACATAGGAGTGCGGCATGGTCAGCGGACGCACGAAGCGCTCCAACTGGTTCACGAAGCCGGCGTTGGTCATGACCTGGATCGGGTCTTCCATGCCGTAGGAGTTCATGTCGCCGATCAGCAGCACGTCGTCGTCGCCGGCGGCGGCTTTCACTTGCGGCACGAACACATTGACCAGTTGCTGCGCCTGCAGCAGGCGGTCGCCGTTGTAGCAGCTCTGGCCGTCGCCCTTGTCGGCATTGGCGCCGCTGGCGCCCGCGCAGCGCTTGGATTTCAGGTGGTTGACCACCACGCTGAACTTGGCGCCGTTGCCGGCCTTGAAGGCTTGCGCCATCGGCGGACGGTCATTGACTTCGTTGGCGTCGGCCAGCGCATTGCCGACCAGCGCCAGCTTGCCCGGCTTGTAGATCATGGCGACCCGGATCGCGTCGGTGCCGGTGGCAACCGGCTTCGGCACCACGGCATATTCCACCTTGCCGTATGCCGCGTTCAGCGCGTTCACCAGGTAGCCGGCAGCATAGTCGCCGTTGTTCTGGATTTCCATCAGGCCCACCACGTCGGCATCCATCGCCTTCAACTGGGCAACGATCTTCTCATGCTGGCGCGCGAATTCCTGCGCATTGTTGGCGCCACGGCAGTTGCTGGCGAGGATCTTGCCGCCCAGTGCGCAGCCCTGGCCGGAAGCGCCGCTCACGTCCTTGCCATCGACGAAGGTGGTGAAGTAGTTCAGCACATTGGCGCTGGCTACCCGCACATTGCCCACCGCAACTTCCGGTGCCGCCGTGCGCGCATTGCTGCGATGGAAGACCGGGCTCTCGGTCGGCTGCAGCTTGAAGCCCGCGCCGCCGCTGCCCAGCGCGCCGAAATCGACCACGCCGGTCAGGCCGCTCACGGTATCGCCGGTACGCACGGTGCCGCCGTCGAACACATACGGCACGCTGGCCGGGGTGACGAAGATGCCGTCATCCAGGGTAATCATATTGGCCGCATTCTCGGCCGCCAGGGCAATCGCCTCGGCGCTGCGCGGCGCATAGCGGTTGGTCGGGATTTCGCGGCGGCCCACGGCCAGCGTCAGCTCGCCACGGCTGGCCAGCGAGTCATTGGCGTTGACGGTCAGGTCGCCGTTGAAGCGCACCAGCATGCCTTCCACCTCCGCCAGCTTGGCGCCCAGCAGGCTGACCGGGGTTGGCGTGATGCTGTAGCCGCCGCCCTGGCCCACCACCGAGGTCACATTGCTCAACTCGGTGTAGGAACGGGTGGCGCCGCCTGGTTTGTACTCGACCACGGTGCCGGCCACGCGCACCAGATCGCCCACGGCCACGCTGACCGGGGTGGCGCCCATGTATACGAACATGCCGTCCGAGGTGGTCGGGTCGCCGTCGCCATTCAAGTCCTGGATGAAGAAGCCGCTACCGACTTTCGCCGTCACCACGCCTTCGGTGGTGACCTTGGCGCCGGTGAGCGGGCTGGTCGCGCCCGAACCCTGCACCTGGTACACCGGCACCACGCTGCCGGCCGCCAGTTCCACGGTCAGGTTCACGGTGCAGCTAGCGTTCTGGCCCTGGTCGTTGGTGAAGCGCACCACCACTGGATAGCTGCCTGCCGCCACATTCGTCGCCGCCAGCAGCGCCACATTGGCGCTGCCGCCGATGGCGCCGGCCGGGGTCAGTTGGCCCAGGCTCAGGCCCGACACGGCCGCCGAGGTGATGCTGGCGCCGTTGACGATGCCATCGGCATCCGACGCCGACAGCGCGATGCTGCCGCCGGTGCCGACGGTCAGGGTGGCGCTGGCCGGGCAGACCGGGACGATAGGCTGCACCGGCACGCCGCCGCAGGAATTCAGTGGCGACGCCATATTGCGCGGTGCCGCAGCGGAAGCCGCGAAGTCGGCGCTATTATTGTCGCTGTCGGTGCAGCCGGAAGCGGCACGCAGCAGTGCGGTCTGGTTGTTGCCCATGGCAACGGCGCGCGCGCTTTCAAACGCGCTGGCGTTGCTGCCCCAGCCCAGGAAATCTTCCACATCGGTCAGCGCCGGCGTACTGCCGCTCAGGGCGCCAGTGGCGCGCACCAGGGCCAGCTTGCCCGCCGCGATGGCCATGTTCAGCGGGTTGCGCGCCGGGTCGTTGCCGTCCACCGGCAAGCCGCCGCCACCGCCGCTGGCTTCTTTCAGCAGCAGGTACTGGCCCGCTTTCAAGGTCACCGCTGGCAGCGCATGCACGCTCCAGCCGGTGCCGGCGGCGCTGGCGTATTGCACGCTCCAGCCGCTCAGGTTGACGTCTTGCGCGCTGCGGTTGAACAGCTCGACATAGTCGTTGGCATAGGTCGCCTGGCTATTGCCGCCGCCGGCGTAGATTTGGCTGATAACGACGTTGCCGGCAGTGGCCGGCAGGCAGGCCGCCATGGCCGCCGCAGCGAACAGGCTCAACCCGAATTGCTTTTTCATATGGATTACCCCAGAGAATATTTACAAAAAGGAACTTTTTGTTGTTATTTGCATATTAACTGGTTGATATGACTACTTGGTGACAAGCGATTAGTCCGAACGGACTAATGCCGTTCAGCGCGGGTACGGCCGCGCCAGCGGTTCCCCTATGAAGAGACCTTGCGCCGGCCAGGCCACGCTGCGCCAATACGCTTCGATCGCCGTCGCACCGTTGAGGTAATGCTGCAACAGGATCTGCGGGTGCGGGAATTTCTGCCAGTGGTTGCAGGGTTCGCTGACCGTGCCATAGCTGGCGGTAGCGCCCGCCTCCAGCCAGCGCAGGCTACTCATTTGCGTGCCGCCCAGCAGGTCGCCGCCGTAGGAGGTCAGGTGGTCGGCCAGCGCGCCGGGCAGGAAGTGCAGGCTTTCCAGCTTGCCAACTTGCGCCATGCCGGTCTGGTAAAACATCACGTCCTGCGCGCCCTCCAGCACGTCCTGCCGCAGGGTGTGGATGGTCAGCTTGCGGGCCGGGACCGCACCGCTGGGCGGGAAGAAGCGCGCCCGGCTGTTGCGCGCGGTTTCGCTGGTGTGCAGGAAGTAAGCCCCGGCGCGCGGTACGCTGAAGCCGGCCGCCTTGCCGCGCTCCGCCACCGCGCGCGCCACCTCGGGCGGATCGGCCGGCAGCAGCATCGACAGCCGCATGCCGGGCGGCAGCACGCTGGCGTTGAAATAGGGATTCTTGCGGCCCGGCGCACAACCGCGCACGCACTGGGCAGCGTCGAAGCCCAGCGTATAGGCGGCGGTCAGGCTATTGCATTCCACCGCATAGGGCGCGCTCCAGGCGAACAGCACGGCGCGCACGTCCTGCGCCGCACGCGCCGCCAGTTGGCGATCGATATCGGATTTCAGGCGTGCAAAGGCGGCGGCATCGAGCCGCGCCGGGCGGCCCTCGATACGCACATGGGCGATATGCTGGGACGGGATGCCGCGCAACTGCGCGTAGTAGGCGCCGAGCGCCACGCTGGCCGGATCGGCATCGTTGACGACCAGCGCGAGCTGGGCCGGGCCGAGGGCGGGGCTGGCGGCAGGGGCGGAAGACTGGGCGCGCGCCCCGGCTGCCAGCAGCAGGAGCCCGGCAATGACGCAGCGCTCAGGCGCGCTGGTAGACATCCTCGAAGCGGACGATATCGTCCTCGCCGAGGTAGCTGCCCGACTGGACTTCAATCAGGTGCAGCGGCAGCTTGCCCGGATTCTCCAGGCGGTGGCTCATGCCGATCGGGATATAGGTGGACTCGTTCTCGGTCAGCAGGGTCACCTTGTCGCCGCAGGTCACGCGCGCGGTGCCGCTCACCACCACCCAGTGCTCGGCGCGATGGTGGTGCATTTGCAGCGACAGCTTGCCGCCCGGGTTGACCGTGATGCGTTTGACCTGGAAGCGGTCGCCCATATCGATCCCCTCATAGCAGCCCCACGGGCGGTACACCTTGGTGTGGTGCACATGCTCGGTACGGCCATTGGCCTTCAGGTGGTCCACCACCTGCTTCACGCGCTGCACCTGGTCCTTGTGCGCCACCAGCACCGCATCGGCGGTCTCCACGATCACCAGGTCCTGCACGCCGATCGCCGCTACGATACGGCCTTCGGCGCGCACCAGGCAATTGCTGGTGTTGTCGGTGTACACATCACCGCGCGACACATTGCCGTTGGCGTCGGCCTGCTGCACTTCCGCCAGTGCCGACCAGGAACCCACGTCGTTCCAGCCGATGGATGCCGGCACCACCACCGCGTGGCGGGTGTGCTCCATCACCGCATAGTCGATGGAGTCGGATGGGCAGGCGGTAAAGGCGGCTTCGTCCAGGCGGCAGAAGTCCAGGTCGCGATAGCCCTTGGTGAAGGATTCCTCGCTGGCCTTGGCCATCTCCGGCTGGAACTGCGCCAGTTCGCTCAGGTAGGATTCAGCGCGGAACAGGAACATGCCGCTGTTCCAGAAGAAATTGCCGGCATCGACAAAGCCCTGCGCGGTGTCGCGGTCCGGCTTCTCGACAAACTTGGCCACCTTGAAGCAGCCCTCGACCGCCAGTTGCTCGCCGCTCTGGATATAGCCATAACCGGTTTCCGGCACGGTCGGCACAATGCCGAAAGTGGCCAGGGCGCCGCTCGCGACCTGGGTCGCGGCGCGCTGGATGGCCGCGTAAAACGCGTCCACGTCCTGGATCACATGGTCGGCCGGCAGCACCAGCATCACCGCCTGCGGATCGACCGCCTGCAGGAAATGGGCAGCGGCAGCCACCGCCGGCGCGGTGTTGCGGCCCACCGGCTCGAGCACGATGCCGAGCGGGTTGACGCCGATTTCGCGCATCTGTTCCGCCACCAGGAAACGGTGTTCATTGCCGCAAACCACCAGCGGCGCCATCATGCCCTCGCGGCCGGCCAGGCGCAGGGCGGTGTCCTGCAGCATCGTCTTATCCGTGACCAGGGGCAGCAATTGTTTCGGCAAAGCCGCGCGCGACAGGGGCCACAGGCGGGTACCGGCGCCGCCGGACAGGATGACGGGATAAATTTTCATATCTTTTTATATGTATTCTGAGGTATTCGTGATTATCTATTTTACAACATCTTCTGCCGGGCGCCGGGCGCCCCGGCGGTCGCGCGCATTCGACCAACCACCGCTTTCAGCCTGCGACACGTGGTGCATTTCCCCTGCGCGGTCGACACTATAGTCTTTAAAGACGATCATTTCGTCGAGCGTAACGTCTGGTAACACTCGAGTATATTCGAACAAAACGCTCCGTACTACCCGCGCCCCACTGCAAATGTGGCTTCCGTGGCCCACCCAGGCCGGGCCGATAATGGTGGCGCCGGCCTCGACCTGGCAGCCGGAACCAATGTACACCGGCCCCACAATGCGCGTGCCGTTCCAGTCGATGCGGGTATTCAGGCCAACCCACACGCCCTCCTCCACCTGCACACCGGGCACCGTCATATTCCCGATACCGCCGGTCAGCACGCCTTGCAGCACTTCCCAGTAATCCTTGACGCTGCCGATGTCGATCCAGTTGAATTTACGCGTCTGGCAGAAGAACGGCAAGCCGCGCTCCGCCAGCAGCGGGAACAACTGGGAGCCGATGTCGAACACTTCGCCCGACGGGATCAGGTCGATCACTTCCGGCTCGAACAGGTAAATACCGGTACTGGCGCAATTCGACTTGGCGTCGGCGCGCGCCGGCTTTTCCTGGAACTCGCGCACGCGGCCATCGGCATCGCTGACCACCACGCCGTAGCTGCTGGTCTTATCCCATGGCACTTCGCGCGTGATGACGGTCGCCATGGCGCCCTTGCGGCGGTGCTCGTACAGCGCCGATTTCAGGTCCAGGTCAATCAGCGCGTCGCCGCACAGCACCACCACCGTCTCATCGAAGAAGCCACCGAACTCCTGGATCTTCTTGATGCCGCCGGCCGAGCCGAGCGGTTCGGGCACCACCTCGCCCTGGTCGTTGGTATAGCCTTCGAAGGAATAGCCGATCTGCACGCCATACTGGTGCCCTTCGCCGAAATACTCCTCGATCTTCTCATGCAGGTAGCTGACATTGACCATGATCTCGCTCACCCCATGGCGCTGCAAGTGTTCGACCAGGTAAGCCATCACCGGTTTGCCGAGGATGGGAATCATCGGTTTTGGCAATTCGTAGGTTAAAGGACGCACCCGCGTGCCTTTACCGGCCGCCAGAATCATTGCTTTCATTGGGTCTTCCTTTCTTGAAACAGCCTCTTACGCTGCGCCGTGGCCCGAGCTTTGCCAGCGCCACGCATCCACGCACATCCGGGCCACATCATAGCGCGCCTTCCAGCCCAGCTCGCGCTCGGCCAGGGTGGTATCGGCATAGCAGGCGGCAATATCGCCGGGCCGCCTTGCCACGATCTTGAAAGGCACCGGTTTGCCGCTCGCCGCCTCGAAGGCGCGCACCATTTCCAGCACGCTGTTGCCGCGCCCGGTCCCCAGATTGTAAGTAAACAAGCCGGACGCTGTCGCCAGCTTGTCCAGCGTTTTCACATGGCCTTGCGCCAGGTCCACCACATGGATGTAATCGCGCACGCCGGTGCCGTCCGGGGTCGGGTAGTCGCCGCCGAACACATTCAGGAACTCGCGCCGCCCCACCGCCACCTGCGCCACATACGGCAGCAGGTTGTTCGGGATGCCGCTCGGCTCCTCGCCGATCATGCCGCTTTCGTGCGCGCCGACCGGATTGAAATAGCGCAGCAGCGCAATGCGCCAGCCCGGATCGGCCTTGGCGCTAGCGCGCAGGATATCTTCGACCATCAGCTTGCTGTGGCCATAGGGATTGGTGGCCGACAGCGGGAACTGCTCGGTGATCGGCACGCTGGCCGGATCGCCATACACGGTGGCGGAGGAACTGAACACCAGGGTCTTGACGCCCGCCTCCGCCATGCACTCGAACAGCACCACGCTGCCGCCCACATTATTATCGTAATAGCGCAAGGGCTGCTCGACCGACTCGCCCACCGCCTTCAGGCCGGCGAAATGGATCACCGCATCCACCTTGTGGGTGGCGAACAGCGCCCGCATGCCGTCGCGGTTGCGGATATCGCCCTGCTGGAACAGGAAATCGCGCCCGGTGATCTGCTGCACCCGGCGCCGCACCGAGATATCGGCATTGCTCAGGTTATCCACCACCACCACGTCATGCCCGGCCGTCATCAGCTCGACCACGGTATGCGAGCCGATATAGCCCAAGCCCCCGGTTACCAGAATTCTCATTTAGCTTCCTTTGCGATCAGCGCGGGAGCGGAAAACAGGCACTCGTAAGCCGCTAGCAGCTTGGGCGCCTCGTATTCCCACTCAAGTTCATTGACAACCCGGTTGCGGCCAAAAGCGCCCATGCGCGCGCGCCGCTCCGGATCGTCCAGCAGTTCGACGATTTTAAGGGCCATATCGGCGGGATCGTTTTTCGCTGCATACAGCGACGCCTCCTGCGCCGACACCCGGCCCTCGGTCAGGTCGAACTGTACTATAGGTTTGCCCAGCGCCATATATTCCATGATCTTATTCATGGTCGATTTATCGTTCATTTCATTGGCCACATCGGGATTGACGCAGACATCGGCGGTATTCAGCATCTCCAGCAACTGCTGGTCGGGCACGCGCCCGGTGAAGGTCACGTAGTCCGCCACGCCCAGTCCGTGCGCCAGCTCGCGCATCTGCTCCAGCGAAGTGCCGCCGCCCACCAGGCCGAAATGCACATCGCTCCGGCCCAGCACATGGACGATATGGCGCACGCTTTGCAGCAGCAGGTCGATGCCCTCCTGTGCGCCCATCACGCCAACATAGCCCACCAGGTAGCGCCGCCCCTGTTTCAGCGCCGCGACCGGCGGCAGCACACGCAGGCGGTCCAGCTTCGGCCCGCTGCGCACCACATACACCTTGTCCGGATCCATGCCGCCGCGCCCGACCGCGATGCGCTTGTACGATTCATTGGTGGCGATCGACACGTCAGCGGTGCGGAAGGTCAAGCGCTCCAGCCACAGCATCAGCCGGTAGAAGAAATCGCGCCGGCCGAATTTGGCTTCATACAGCTCGGGGTTGATGTCGTGGTGGTCGAACAGGAAGCGCTTGCCCAGCGCGTATTTGAAAAATCCGCCCACCAGGAACAGCAGGTCGGGCGGATTGCAAGCGTGGACCACATCGAAGCCGTGCCGGAACAGCACCTTCCACGCCAGGCGCGAGCTGTGGAACAGCGCCGCCGAATACTCCAGCGCATAGCCCAGCGCCCCCTGCGCCTCCATCGGCAGTTTGTAGCGGTAGATATGGATGCCTTCCAGCTCCTCGTAGCGCGCCTCGCAACCCTTGCCGGTCGGGCAAATGATCGCCACCTGGTAACCGCTGGACTGCAATGTCGTTGCCTCCTGCCACACGCGCCGGTCAAACGGCGACGGCAGGTTTTCAACAATAATCAGGACCCTGCGCTTACCAGCAAATGCCATCGTAGGCCCCCTCGCTCTGCTTGTCGGAGACGCGCACCAGGTCCACCAGGTGCTGGCCAGGGCGCAGCCGGCCTGGCACGTCACGGAACTCCGGCGCGTCGTTCCCGATCACCACCGTGTCGGCAAACGCCAGCACCGCCTCCATCGAATCGACCATCAGCCGCGAAATGTGCGGAATGATGTTCATGATGTAGTCCTGGTTGGCGCCGGTCAGCGCCGCCAGCTTTACATTGCGGTCGAACAGGCGCAGCTCGTAGCCTTTGCCAATCAGGTGCTCGATCACGTCCACCAGCGGCGACTCGCGCAAATCGTCGGTGCCGGCCTTGAAGGAAAAACCGAGGATGCCGACTTTTTTGCCCGGCTTCTGCATCACCATCTTCAAGCCCTTCTCCACCTGCTTGTGGTTGGACGGCAGGATGGCGTTCAGCAGCGGCAGTTCCAGGTCTAGCTGGCGCGCCTTGTAGACCAAGGCGCGCACGTCCTTCGGCAAACAGGAGCCGCCGAAGGCGAAGCCCGGCTTCATGTAATACGGCGAGAGATTGAGCTTGGTGTCCTTGCAGAAGATCTCCATCACCTCATGGCCGTCGATGCCGACCGCCTTGCAGATATTCCCGATCTCATTGGCGAAATCGACTTTCAGCGCATGCCAGGTGTTGTCGGTGTACTTCACCATTTCCGCTGTTTCGACATCGGTGCGCACCACCGGCGCCTCCATCTGCGCATACAGTTGCAGCAGCAGGTCGCCCGAACGCTGGTCAGTCTCCCCGATCACCGTCTTGGGCGGATGGTGGTAGTCGTGCACCGCCGTCCCCTCGCGCAGGAATTCCGGATTGCTGCAGACGCCGAAATCGACCCCGGCGCGCTTGCCCGAGGCCTGCTCCAGCGTGGGAATCACCAGCGCGCGCATGGAGCCGGGCAGCATGGTGCTGCGCGCCACAACCACGTGGAAGCCCTCTTTCTCGCGCAAGGCGGCACCGATCTGCTCGCACACCTTGCGCACCGCGCTCAGGTCAAGGTTGCCATTGAGTTGGGACGGCGTACCCACGCACACCAGCGATATCTCGCTATGCAAAACGGCGTCGCGCACATTGTCGGTGGCGCGCAGCAGGCCGCCCTTCACGGCAGCGGCAATCATCTCGCCGATATCCTTCTCGATGATGGGCGTGCGCCCCTCATTGATCAGGCCCACCTTGGTGCGGTTGGGATCAACCCCGATCACCGCATGCCCATCCGCCGCCAGGCAGCCCGCCGATACCGCGCCCACATAGCCCATGCCAAAGATGCTGATCTTCATGATGACGCTCCTTCCCATAAGGCGATCTCGGTTTCGATCCTTGTCGTGCCGTAGATCATGCCGTGCCAGCGGGCTGTCACGCAGCCGTTTTTGCTGTCGAACTGGCGCGAGATCCAGCCGGCGATTGGCGCCGTACTGGCGCGGAAGAGTTGCGGCCCCGGACCGAAGTCGCAATGCATGCGCAAGCGTTGTCGGCGCGCGGCAACGTGCACGGTGTGCCCATCGGATTCAGCGCGGCAGCCTTCGGCAAAATGCCAGTGCAGGGCTACCTCGTGCTCGCCAATGCATTCTAGGATATCTTCCACTTTCACCGTGTTCCGTTGGGCGTCGAAACGGATCACGCGGCGATGCATAACAGGATCGCGCAAGCGCATATAGCCGTCTTGCGTTCCCTCAAACAACTGGGTCGCTTCGTGTGCCAATGCAACGCTATGCGCCTTGCGCAGCCACATGAAGTTGCCAGCGATCTCGGACTGGTCCTGTCCGTCAATTTGCACCGTGTTATGCGCTGCGGTGCTGCGGAAATAGTCGCGCCATGCGCGCTGCGTGTGATACGCAAAGGTGCCGGGATCGACCAGCAATTCCTCGCCACCCGACGACAAGGTGAACGACAGCGCGTCGGCATGGCCGTGCGCCGCGATCGACAGGTAGCCGAGCGGGGCGCAGTCGACCACGATGCGCACTTCCTGCGGCGTCTCGAAGTCGCGCCCCAGCAGGTAATAGCCGCCGTGCGGGAAGGCGGTGCGCGGCGCCGCTGCGCGCGCCGCAGGGATGGCCTGCCAGCGCGCGTCGGCATCGGCGAACAGCCAGCGATTGCGCGCGTCCAGCGCACCGGCCTTGGCCTTGAAGTCGCCGCGCCCGAACAGCAGCGCGCAACTGGCCAGCAAGGAGCGGTATGGCGTGACGCCGTCCGCCTCCGCGCCATCCAGGCGCAGCATGCGCGCATCATCGGCATCGCCGAACATTGGCACATTGCCGCCGGCATCCATCAACGCCGCCACGAATTCGGCCATGCGTTCCAGGCGCTGCAGCCATTCGGCGGAGAATTGCAGGCCGTTGGCGCGCGCCGCCAGATGGCACAGCAACATCATGTCCATCACTTCGTGGTGGTAGTAGATGGCCTGTTCCTTGTTGACGCCATCGGCATGGTTTTGCGCCAGCCCCTGCGCTTCCAGCCCGCGCTGCGCCGCTGCGCGCCAGCCAGCGCTCTGTGGCCAGCAGGGCCACTGCAGGCTGGCTACGAACAGGCCCATATACTCGCCCATCAGGTGGTTGTTGGCCGAGGAATGGCGCGACAGGTGGTGGCGCACGAAGTGGCAATGCTGGTAAATTGCGCGCAGCCAGTGCGCGCGCCACACGTCATCGATGGCGTCGCCCAGCAGTTGCCAGGCGGCGGCCCAGTTCAGCAAGCGCACACCCAGTTCCAGCGCGCTGGACCAGTGCACGCCCTGCGGGTAGGGACATTGTTCCAGCCATGACAGCAGCAAGGTGCGCGCGCCGTCCGCGTAACGCCGCTCGCCGCTCGCATGCCAGGCTTGCGCCAGGGTCACCAGCGCCAGGTGGCGGCTCGGCTCCCACAGGTACTTGATATCGCCCACCAGCGACGCGTCGCGGTAATCGATGGACGGCCCGGCGCGCATGGGCGCCACCTTGCCGGTCTTCGGATCGCGGTTCCATTGCGGCGGGAAACCCAACTCCGCGCCGCGCAGCGCAAACACATCCCAGCGTCCCGCCAGAAGTTCATCCGCCGCCGCCCGCAGCGCCGCCACCGAAGCCGCCGACGAAGCCACCGACCACGCACACTGTCCCGCGCCGCCCAGGAACGGCTCGCCCAAGCGTTCCATGCGCGGCGCTGGCGGCTGCCGCACCAAGCCCAAGCCAAGCGCGCCAGCCTTGCGCCGCGCCAGTTGGCCCACGCGCCAGGCCACCTCCGCCGCTCCCATCAGGCGCAGGCGATTCCACTTCCACGCCAGCGCCGTCATAGCGGCACGAATCCCAACTCACGATACATCTGCTCCACCCGCGGCAACACCGCCTGCGTGCTGAACATGGCCTCCACCTTGCGCCGCCCCGCCGCCCCCATGCGCCGCGCCAGTGCATCATCCTGCAGCAACTGCTGCAAGCGCGCCGCCAGCGCCGCCACATCACCCGGCGCCACCAGGAAGCCCTCCACCCCATCGGCCACCGCCTCCGGAATGCCGCCCACCGTGGTCGCCAGCACCGGCACCCCGGCCGCCATCGCCTCCAGCACGCTCATCGGCATGCCCTCGTGGTAGGACGGCAAAGCGAACAAGCTGGCCAGCGCCAGCTCGCGCTGCTTGCCCTCCCCCGCCACCCAACCGAGGAGGTTCAGCTGCGCCGCAATGCCCAGCTGTCCGGCCCGCGCCCGCACCGCATCCAGCTCGCCATCGCCGCCCAGGCGCAGCTCGAAGGCCGCCACCAGCGGCGCCACCTGGGCCGCCGCCTGCAGCAGGTCGAAACTCCCCTTCTGCGGCCCAAGGCGCGCCAGCGACAGCACCGCCCCGCGCGCGCGCTCCTCCCAGGCGCTGGCCGGCGGCAGCAGCACCGGATTGTGCACGCACACCACATGCGGATGCCCGCACATGGACTGCACCCACTCGCGCCACCCTTCCGACAACACCACCACGCGCGCGCAGCGGCGGAACACATAGCGCACGAAACGCTGGCGCAACGGCCCGCACTCGACGCCGTAGAATTGCGCGAAGCCGCCGCCATGCAAGTGCAGGATGGCCGGCACCTGCGCCGCAAACGCCAGCAGCAGGAAACACGACTTGCGCCAGAAGCTGGCGCGCGACGCCATATGCACGTGCACCAGCCCGACCCGCCCGCGCAGCAGCAGCCAGGCGAAGGCGCCCAGCGCCGCCAGCATGGCACGCAGCTTGCGCCCGGCACCGCCATCGCAATGCGTGGCCAGGTAGATCACCCCGAAGCGCCGCAGCAGGCCAGCCTCTGCATACACCCGCACCACGGAGGCGATGCCGCCCATGGTGTCCAGCCCTGTGCCCAGCATGACGATGTGCTTCATGAGCGGCGCCCGTCCTGCCATTCATTGACTACCCAGCGGAACTTGCCCGCCGCCGTATCCGGCAAGGCATCGCGCAACACCACCTTGACCTTCACCGTCGGATCGACCAGGTGCCGGATGTTGTGCAACAGCTTGTCCTGGTCGGCCTGCGAGAAGCCCTCGTCTGGCACCAGCCGCAACTCCCACTGCCCCGGCCCAACCTGGGCCACCTGCGACTTGCGCACATGCTGCACGCCCTTGAAGGCAAACGTCAGCACCGAAGCGCTGACCTCCGAACCATCGCCGCCGGTGATGCGGTCTTCCAGCTTGCCGGTCACCGGCTCGATCATCGGGAACGGCCGGCCGCAGGCGCAGCGCCCCGGCTTCCAGCGCGTGCGGTCGCTCAGGCGATAGCGCACCAGCGGCATGGCCAGGTTGTGCAGCGTGGTGCCGACCACGTGGCCAACACCTTCGGTCGGTTCGCCATGCTGGTCCAGGATCTCCACATGCGCGTAGTCGGGATTGATGTGCAGCGAGCCGTATTCGCACTGCGTGGCAAAAGCCACCCGCTCCGCCATGCCGTACATATCCATGATCTTGCCGCCCAGGTGGGCGCTGATCAGCTCCTGCTGGTGCGGGTAGAGCGGCTCCGAGGCGGTAAAGACCACCGGTATCTCCAGCGCCTGCCCGCGCCTTTGCAGGTGCTGGGCCAGCGTGTACGCGGTCGAGGGATAGGCCTGCAGCATGGCCGGCGCAAAGTCGCGCAGCTTGCCGATGATGGCATCGACGCAGGCATCGGTCAGGTGGCGTGACGACAGCAGCAACTGCCGGTTGTAGCGGTTCTCGAACCAGAACGGCGGCTCCTTGCTGTCCAGCTCCGCCACCATATCGCCGCGCAGCGCGGCGCGCGGCATGCCGTCAATGAAACCGCCCCAGGACCAGTGGCGCTTGATGAACGCCTGCTCCATCTGCACCGAGGCCAGGCTGCGGAACACCGTCAGCGGAGTTCCGGTGGTGCCGCTGGTTTTGCCCAGCGTCTGCCACGGCCGCTTGGCGCCGCCGTTCGGATACAGCGCCTGCGGATACTCCAGCAGCGTGGTTTTGTCGACCACCGGGAACAGCTCGCGCAAGGCCTGCCGCGCCTCGTGCGGTGCGAAATCGCGCGTGATATGTGCGTAATACGGCAGTTGCGCAATGGCCGCCTGCAAGCTGCGCTGCAGCAGCCGGTCGCCCAAGGCCTGCAAGGCCTCGCCCTCCATCGCCTCGTGCCGCCTGAGCTTGCGCACCAGGCGCTGGCTCAGCGCATTATCGCGCACCAGCGCCCGGCCGCCGTACAGGAACTCCTTGCGTAATTCAGCCAGCATAGCCGCCCCCCTAATGATCGCCCAGCACCGCCCGGTAGCGTTGCGCCACCGCCGCGCCCAGCACGCGGTAGCTGCGTTGCGCCTCAATGAAGCGCGGCCCCGCCGCCGCCCGCGCGCGCGCCGCCTGCGGGTCGCGCAGGATGGCCAGCAAGGCGTCGGCCATCGCTTGCGGCGTGCTGGCCGCGAGCCAGCCAGCGCCGCTGGCGGCCAGCACCGCCGCCTGGTCCGGTATATCGTTGCCGACGCACGGCATGCCGAGCGCCAGGTATTCCAGCAGTTTTGTCGGCGAACTGACGTCGTACAGCGCGCCGCGCGGCACATACGACACCGCCGCCTGCGCGCCCAGCAGGTATTCCCACGCCTGCGCCGACGGCAGCCAGCCGGTCACCTGCACCGCCTCGGCCAGCCCGCGTTCGCGCGCCGCCGCCAGCAGCGCCGCCTCGTCCTGCGCCTGCGGCGCGCCGCCGATCAGCAGCAGGCAGGCATCCGGCCGCTGGGCCCGCAGCAGGGCCAGCGCATCGAACAGGCGCTCCAGGCCGCGCGCCCGGTCCAGGGTGCCGAGGTAGGCGATCACCGGCCGCCCTTCCCAGCCCGGCCAGGCGCGCGGCGCGATGTCCTGCGCCAGCAGCTCCATATCCACCCCCATCGGCACCGCGCTCACACGCGCCGCCGGCACGCCGTGCGCGCGCATCAGCGCCGCCATCGCCTCGCTCTGCACAAACACATGGTTGGCGCGCGGCAGCAGTACGCGGTACAGCAGCCAGCCCTCCACCCGCCCCTTGAGCAGCACCAGCCGCGCGCGCCAGGTGGGCCGCTGCGCCAGGTCGGCGCGCGCGCGTTCGACGCGGCCCTCGCTCATCAGGTAAGACGCCCAGTACAGCAGCGGCACGCCTTTCAGGCGCGCCAGCAGCAGCGCCAACAGGCCGATCGACACCATGTCGCGCACCTGCACCGCGTCGCACACGCCGCGCCGCACGCCGAGCAAGGCGCGCAGGCAAAGCCAGGCAAACGACAGCTCGCGCCGCCAGCGCGCGCCACCGCCGGAGCGCCGCACCGAAGCGAAGCCCTGGGCGTTGGCAGGCGCCGCGCTGCCCTTGCCCACCACATGGCATTGCACGCCGTGCCGCGGCAGGTATTTTCCGAACAGGGTCGCCACGTCGGCGCGAAAGGTCGGCAGGGTTTCCGGCACTAGCTGCAGGATCTGGAGCGGCCGGTCCATGCTTCACCCGTGCAGGAAGCGTTCGATTTCCGCACCCGGCTCGCCGCGCCCGGCCAGCACCTGCGCCGCCTGCCGCACGCGCTGCGCCAGTTCCTCGCGCCAGGCCGGCTGCGCCAGCACCCCCGCCAGCGCGTTGCGCATGGCATGCACGTCGTTGTGCGGCACGAAGCCGGGATAGTCGGCGCCGAGGTAAGCCTCGATCGCTTCGTGCCGCGTCGCCACCAGCGGCTTGCCATGGCGTAGCACGCGCAGCAGCACGCTCTGGCCGCAGGCCTGCCCCTCGGCGCGCAGCGGCATGGCCACCACCGTGCTGCGCGCCAGCAAGGCCTCGAATTCAGTCTCCGGCAAATCGCGCAGGATGCGCGTGCTGGCGCGGGCCGGCGCGCGGATCTGGTTGTGTTGCGAAGCCACGATCACCAGCGGTTCGTCCAGCGTCTCCGCCGCCTCCAGCAGCAAATCGTAATCACGGTTGGAAAAGCCGCCGGCGAAGATGCCGCCCTCGCCCGCCTGCGGCGCGGCGCGGCCATCAAGCTCTTGCCGCCACAGGTGGCAGAACACATCCTGCGGCGCCATGCCGACGCCCTGCACCAGGTGGCGCGCCTCGCCCGGCGAAAACGCGATGAAGCCCAACCCCGGAATGCGCAGCCAGCGCAGCAAGCGATCGGCGATGCGGCGCGCGCCTTGCCCGTGGATGAAGCAGGCCATTACCAGCAAGCGCTGCGGGCGCGGCAGCAGGCGCACCTTGAGCAAGGCCAGCAGCGGCAAGGCTTGCCAGCCGATCACCAGCAGGCGGTCCTGCCGCGTCCACAAGCCGAAGCTGCGCAACAAGCGCAGCGACAGCATGGCGCGCACGATGGCGGCCTTGCTGCGCACGCCCGCGCCATCGGGCCCGATCACGGTCACTTGCGCGCCGCGCGCCTGCAGGTACTCGGTGATGTCGCGGTAGCTTCCCGCCTGGGATAACAGCACATGATTCATATGGCCTCGCGCAGCAATTGGCGTCCAATGACGCGGTTGATCAGTTTGCGGTCCATGCCATCGATTGCACCCGACAATAGCAGCGCCAGCGCAAAAACGGCGCACAGCAGCAGCGTTCCGGCCAGCGCCGCGCCCGCGCCCTGGCCCGGCACCAGCCACGCCGCGCCCATCGCCAGCGCGGCGGCCGGCAGCGCGCGCCGCCACCAGTGCCAGCCCAGCGGCCAGGCCAGGCCACGCCGCTGCAGCCCGGCCACCACCATGCCGTTCATCACCACTTCATTACCCAGCAAAGCCAGCGGCACCAGCCACAGCCCCAGGCGCGGTCCAGCCAGCCAGTACAGCAAGGGCAGCAGCAAGGCCGACGCCAGCGCCGCTTGCGCCCACATGCGCGCCAGCCCCACCGCGTTGCACACCACGTTCAGGATCAGGCGGTGCAGGCGCAGCGCCAGCCAGCCGCACAGCACCGCGAACAGCCAGTGGAATTCCGCGAAGCGGCCACCGCTGGCCAGTTGCAGCAGCAGGCCGCCATACACCACGGCCACCGCCAGCATAGGCAACAAGCTCAGCGCGCTGAATTTGAAAACGAAATGCGCCCAACGCTGCAATTCGGGGTAGTCGCGGTTGCCCGCGTAAGCGCCGATCATGCGCGCCCGTACTACTGAGAAAATTACCATGCCGGGCAGGTAGTTGCGGATGATATCCGTCAAACGCAGTACGAATCCCAGCCCCGCCATCGCTTCCGCTGGCTGGCTGCGCGCCATCAGCAGCATCAGGCTGGACGGCGAATACAGGTACTCGACCACGCCGCTGGCGTAGTTGTGGACGGCGACCGCGCCCAACTGGCGCAGGCCGGGCGCCTGCCAGCCATCGTGCGCGCTGGCGGGCAAGGCGCGCAGCGCCTGCCAGGCCAGGCCGCAGGCGACGGGCAACAGCAAGGCGCTGGCCAGCAGTTCCGCCAGCAGCAGCCAATGCGCCGTGCCTTGCGGCAGCAGGAACAAGGCTGCCAGCAGCAGCGCGCTGCGCAGGACATTCATGAGTTGGATGCGGCCCTGCAAGGCCAGCGCCTCCAGGGTGTTGTCGCGCAACAGGCGCAGGCCACCTTCCAATAGCAGTAAGGGCGCCAGCAGGTCCAGCAGCCGCGCCAGGCCGGGCGGCGCGGCCGGTTGCAGCCAGCGCGCGGCCAGCAGCATGGCGCCGGCCAGGGCGGCCAGCAGCACCAGGCGCAGCGCCAGCACGCCCGCCACCAGGCGCACGGCGGCGCGGCGCGGCGCGTGCAAGCGGTAGTCCGGCAGGAAGCGCAGCAAGACCCAGTCCAGGCCAAAACCTGACAGGCCCAGCGCCAGTTCCAGCGCCGCCATCGCCGTCACGTAATGACCGAATTCGCCGGCCGGCAAGATGCGCGCCGACGCACCCAGCACACAGGCGGTGAGCACGGCGGCTGGCACTTTGCCGGCCAGGAAGGCGACGATATTGCGCCGCGTTTGGGGTCCCGAGTAAGGTGCTGTCATGGCATAACCCGGTCCCCCTGCAGCTTCATGGCAACGGCAGCGTCAGGGTCTGGCTCCCCACGGTCAGGGTGCGGCTGGTGGTACCTGTGGTGAGCGACACCGACGGCTTCTTGCAGCCCACATCCAGCAAGACCAGGAATTCCGCCTTGACCGCTTGCGGCCGCGTGAAGGCGGCATGGTCCTCCACCCCGCTGCGCGGCGCCGGTCCGTCACGTTTCACCAGCGCAGTGCCGGGCGTGAGCGAACGCAGGCAGAGCGAACGGTCGCCATTGACGATGACGGCGCTGCCATCGGCCTGCGGTGTGATTGCCGCCGCCGCGTGGAAGTTCCACTCGAAGGCACGCGCCACCGGCGCCGCCAGCGTATCCATCACCACCGCCGCGTCCTGGCTGCGCAGGTACCACAGCTTGCGCCGCGCCTGCGTCAGCGCCCCTTCATAGGACGGCGTGGCATCGCCTTCCACATAGTCCATGGTGGCCGAGGTCGAGAAGCCGGTCAGCTTGCCGTTGCGCGCCAGGTTGATGGTGTTGCCATCCACCCGCTGCCCCACCCCGTTGTCGTAGGTGATGGCGTTGTGCGACTTGGTCGGGCGGTACCAACTGCCCCAGAGCGGCGAACCGTACCAGTCGTAGTAGCCGGCCTCGACCAGCAAACGCTTGCCGCCGCTGTTCAGCACGAAACTATTCTGGTCGCCGTGGCTGTGGTTGTAAGCGCCATACGGGCTGGATTTGAAGTAAAGCGAGGTGCGTTTCAGGTCAGCCATCGAACTGTGCATGGCGGCCCAGCCCACGCTCGGGTACATGGCGCCATTCGGCGGCGGCACGGCCGTGCTGACCGTATTGGCCGGCAGCGGCGACGGTGCTTGCAACATGGTCAGCGGGTCTTCGATGCCGGCCATGGCGTTGAAATACCACTTCGCGGCCGGCGAGTTGAAGCGCGACGCGAACGCCTTCAGCAAATAGGTATTCGGCACGTCCTCATGGCCATCGCCGAAGACGTGGCTTGGCGTGCCGGGCGGGACGAAGTGCGCCAGGAAGCGCAGAAAACCATCCGACCATGGCTTGCGGTACACCGACACATTGAGCGCCTGGCTCAGCGGGTCCCAGATCTGCACCGAATAGTCGGCCGCCGCCTGGGCATAGGCGGTGCCGTTGGCATAGCCGCCTTCCGGGCCGCTCCAGGTGTAGACCTGGTGCACATACGTGCGCACAGAGAAGTCGAACCAGGTTTGCGCCTGCGGCACATCGCCCAGGTTCAGGGTGGCAATCAGGGCCAGGAAACCGAGCGCCGTGCCGGCGTGCGAGTCGTAAGGATACTGGTCGGTGCGCACAATGCCGCTCGACAAGTCGGCATAGATGGCGCCGGCACGCGTGCCGATATTGGACAGCCAGCGGTTGCGCCGGGTGGCGTCCAGCTCGGCCCACAGCATATCGGTCGCCTTCGACAGCGAGAGCGCGATCGCGCGCGTGGCCTGGTCCTGGTTGGCGTAGCTGGTGGGGCCGGCGGGATTGAGCGCCGCCAGTTCATCGCCGCGCTTGATCGCTTCCGCCAGGTAGGTCGGCGCCTTGGGGTCGCCGACGCGCAGGCGATACAACAGCGAGGCGGCTTCCAGTTGGTGCGTGGTGCGGTTGATGCGCGTGCGGATATCGGAATTCTGGTTGCTGAGCGCGGTGGTCATGGTACCGCTGGTCAGCAATGGCCAGTCACTATCCTTCACCGGCGCCATGCCCAAGCGACCATCAACAATCTCGGCCAGGCGTCGCACCTGGTTGCCGCGCTCGGTCACCATGGCCGGTGTCCATTTCAGGTAAGGCAAGAAGCCGGGCGCCAGCATGCGCGTGCGGCCATGGCGCAGCACGTTGTCGCGCAAGCTGGCATTGTCCGGCACTTCGAACTTGATGGCAGAACTGTCGAGCGTAAAGCTGCGCACGGCGGACCAGTCCTTGGCCACCGCCTCGGCCAGCGGCACCACGGCGGCATTGGCCGCCTCCTCGATCTGCGCCAGCGAGGCGCCGGCCGCCTTGGCCTTGGCGCGTGCCGCCGCGTCAGCATCGTTCATCGCCTGCGTGCGGGTGAACGGCGCCACTTTCCAGGTATAGATGCCGGCGGCGCTGTAGGCGCGCGAAGGCAACAGCCAGTTGCGCGGCACGACCGTCTTGATCGGCGTCGCCCCGGACGGCGGTTGCACGCTCACCAGGTACCAGGTCGCGGCCGTGGCAACCGGATACCGCGACCAGGAAAAGCCGGGCGGATTCTGCGGCTGCAACTGCATCTTGTCGGGCGCCGGGCGGATCGCCTCAATATTGGTGGATATAGCCCAGTCGGCGTGACTGGTGCTTGCGAAGGTGGCAAGGGCGCCGAGGACGGCGGCCCGCAAAAGGCCAGATTTAACGAATTCCATGTGATACTCTCCAGACAATTTCGTTTGCCGATCAATAACTTATCCTACAATTGACCGGATACAACGAAGAAAGTCTACATCACTAATTTAACAAATTCGTTTCCGCAGGGAACAAATTTTGTAACAATGTTGCGGATCGATGACACAATCATCGAGCAACAGCCTGGGCGTAACGACACAACTGGACGACCGTTCCCATACACATCATGAGCAATAACTGGGCAGTGGGCTCATCCATGAGCGAGCGGTTATAAACCAGCATGATGAGGAACAGCAGCAAAGCTGCGACACAGGTATCGGCCAGCGCGCGCTGGGCCGGTGTGCCGTCGCCGCGCCGGACGAAACGCCAGGCTGCGACCAGGGAAAACAGTAGCATGGACGCATAAACCACAGCGCCCAGTACGCCCTCGTCCCACAGCAGCACGGCCAGTGCGGTGGCATCCAGGTGCAAGGGCTGGTAGCGCTTGGCCACCTGGCCCGCCCCCAGCAGGCCGGACGGCTTGCTGGCGCCCGGGCCGTAACCCACCAGGCGGCTCGGCGTGCTCGCCTGCGGATCACGCACCCAGAGCGCGAGCGAGGCGGCGCGGCTGATCTCGCCCGTACGGTAGTTGATCTGGTTGGGATCGAAGAAATAGCCACCGCTGCGGTCCAGCTTTTCCGCCACATTGCGCGCCGATTGCAAATGCTTGCCCCAGTAGAGCTGCTCGTACACCGTGTAGGTGATGCCGACGAACGCCAGCACCAGCACGCCGAAACCGATAAAGGCGCCCAGGCTGCGCAGCACTTTGCGCCGCAGTACCCAGGCCAGCACCAGCGGCAGCCAGACGAACGCGGCCTTCACTTCCCCCAGCAGGATGATGGCCAGCGCCAGCAGCAGCATGGCGCCGAAGGCGCGGCCCGACATCTGCCCGGCCTGCCAGCGCGCACCGGCATAGCCGGCCGCCAGTACACTGAACAGCACCAGCATGGCGCTATTGCCGCCGCCACCCTGGGTGCCGCCGAACGTGCCGACGATGGAATCGAAAGTCGTGCTGCTGGCGACGAAGAAGTGCTGGTACAGCACCACCGGCAACTGCAACGCCGTGACCCAGAACAGCAGGCGCCAACTGGCTTCCAGGTGGTTTTCCTTCCAGCGGAACCAGTACAGGGCGAACAACACCGAGAACATGGGCAGCATGGCTTTGATGGCGGAGAAGATCTGCGACTTCGGTACCCGGTTGAACACCAGGCTGAGCACGAAGACCAGGACGAACAGGGTGGCGGCCAGCACTACGCTGGAGCCGTCGCCCGACTGCGTGCGCGGGCTGCGCTGCCGCTGCACCACCAGGTCCAGCAGGGCGCGGCAGAAGAACAGGATCGCCAGGCCGAACGGCAGCCAGGCAGCGGGCCGCAGGCGCAGGAAATAGACGGCGGAGCCCTGGATCACGAAGGTCAGCACGAACAGGCACCAGAACATGCCGTGCAAGGGCAGCACGAACAGCAGCAGGAGCGAGAGCACGGCCGCGCCGACAATCGCCACCAGGGGCGGCGAATCCAGCCCACCCACCATGCCGACGAAAACCGCCAGCAGCATGAAGGGCAGCAGCAGCAACAGCGGCAGTCCTTGCGGCCGGGCCAGGCGCGCCGCCGGGACGCCGGAGGCGGCAGCAACAGCAGCAGGGGAAGCAGCAGCGGCAGCAGCGGCAGGAGCGGCGGCCAGGCGGCGGAAAGTTGGCAATCGCACGGCGCCCTCCCCTCAACCCTCGAACACGCCAACCAGGCGCGTGCGCGCCGTGGCATCCATGGCCCGCAGCATGGCGCGCACAAACTCCTGCTGCAAGCCATAGGCCGCGCCGGCATCGCCGCTGATGCTCGACACCCGCACCAGCATGCCGTCCGGTACGGTCCCGCTCAAGCCATAGCGCAGTTCCTGCAGACGCTGCTGCATGCCCGGCAAGGTGGCCTTGCGCCCCACCGTGATCCAATAAGTGATCGGCTCCTGGCGCGCGCCGGCCACGGCCAACAGGCGCTTGACCGGCAAGCTGCCAAAGCCGGTATCCAGCGCGCCGGCCTGCCCGTCGCGCACGGTGAAGCCCTGCGCCGTGTAGCACACCTCCGGCTTGTGCACGCCCATATTGTCGCCCTGGTCGCCGCCATACGCGATCGAGAGCATGATGCGTTCGCCGCGCGGGTTGATATAAGTGCGGCCCAGGGTCTGGTTGTAGATCTTGTCGAGTTTGGCCTGCGTGGCGGGATCGACCTGCAACGGCATGACCCGCGTGTCCACCTGCCACTCGCCGAAACTGCGCGGCACCATTTGTTCCAACTGGAAGCGGCCCTGCGCATCGGCCATGCGCGCCGTGGGTGTCAGCGCGCGCGTCAGCGCCGCCGAGGACAGCATCAGCACGCCCAGCAGCAGGCTCACCATGGTCGGTTTTTTCATGTGTTGCGCCATTTCACAAACCATTGCAGGAAGGCGTCGACGGCGATGATCAGCAGCAGCGCCGTGATGAACAGGACGATGCCGGCGAAGCCGTGCAGGAAGCCCTGCCCCGCCGCGTCGCCCAGGTAAAACGTCACCAGCGACAGCGTGATGACGCGGATCACATTGGCGCTGAAGGAAATCGGAATGATCAGCAGGGCCAGCGCCACATTGCGGAAGGCCGAGGAATGGCGCACCACGTTCAGGTAGAACAGGCCGAGCGCCTCCAGCGTCAACAGGGTCTGCAGGCCGGCGCAGGCGTCCGCCACCAGCAATTGGTATTGCCCGATCTGCAGGATGACGCCGCTGCGCGCGATGGGGTAGCCGGCGGCGAACAGCAAGTGCTCGGTGGCCCAGGACACGGCCATTTTCATCGGCATGGTCAGCATGCCGACCAGGGGCCCCGGCAGCGGCACCATGAAGGCCATGAAGAAGAAGGCGAACCATTGCGCGCGCAGCGCACCGCGCCCGCACTTCAGCATCAGCACCGCCGCCAGCAGCAGGATGAAGGAGGCGATTTCAAACGCGATGATGCCCTGCGAGCGGCCCAGGATGTAGGCGAACAGACCCAGCGCCAGCAGCGGCCAGCCGGCGCGGGATGGCTGGCCGTCGGCGCGCGCGTGCATCAGCGGCCAGTTGCGGTACATCAACCACAGTGCCAGCAGCAGGATGATGGGGCCGTGCGCCTGCTCCTCCGTGGTCCACAAGCCGGTGAACAAGGCGTGGAAGGTGGGGATGTACAGCACCGCCATGCCCAGCGCGACCGGCAGCCAGTCCGGCAGCGCGGCGCGCAGGGTCGCCCCCAGGCCGTTCACCGGCGGTTCGCCGGGCGGGCGGATGGCGGCGCCGGGTTCCATCTCAGAACTCCAGCAGCACCGAGCCCAGCACTTCAGCGCCGGCGTGGCGCACCTGTTCGCCCAGGGCGGCTACATCGTACAGCGAGCTGGAATTCTTATGCACCACCAGCAGTACGCCGCGCGCGCGCGCCATGACCGGCAACGCATCGTGCGCCGTCAGCACGTCCGAGGTGTCGTACAGGACAATATCGTGCAGCGCCTCCAGCTGCGCATTCAGGCCGGTGAAGGCCTTGCGCGCCAGCAGCTCGGCCGGATTGGGTGGCGGCGTGCCGGCGCCCAGCACCGCCAGCGACTCGAAGGCGTCGATGCGCGCCAGCGCCGCCATGGTGGCGCGCCCGGCCAGCATATCGGACAAGCCACTCTTGCCCGCCAGGCCGAAAATCGCGCGCTGCGCCGGGTGGCGCAGGTTGGCATCGACCAGCAGCGTGTTTTGCCCCAGCTGCGAGAACACCACCGCCAGGTTGGCCGCGAACAGGCTGGCGCCGCAGCCCGGCTCCACGCCGACGATCGCCAGCGCCTTGTTGCCGCGCCCGAACCAGCGCAGCATCAGCTGGGCGCGCACGGCGCGCAGCATCTCCACCTGGCGGCTGAAGGGATCGAAGGCCGCCACCAGGTGCGGCGAAAATTGCTTCTCGCCGGCCAGCACGAAGGGATAGTCGAACTGGCGCGCCAGCGCCTGCTGGACATCGACCGCGCTCACCATGCCCAGCGCCTGCGCCGCTTCGCCGAAACGAATGCCGGTTTCCTCCTGCATGCGCAGCACGCTGTCGGTGTTCTCCGGCGTCAGCTTGCCCGCTTCCTGCAGCAAGGCGCCAATGCTGGCGTCGCCGGCGCCGCGCGGCGCGGCGGGATTGAAATGCAGGGGACTGTTCATCGCTACCTCCATCACTCAGCTCAGGCGCAACTGGCGCGGCGCCTGCAAGCGCGGCAGGCCGAAGCGGCGCTGGCGCGGCGGATTCCAGTCGATGGTGGCCAGCACGGGAATGTGCGCCACCTCGGCCAGGTCGGATTCCGACCGCACGCGGCGGTCAAACATTTCGGACAGCATGGCAATGCCGATGCCCAGCATGCTGCCCAGCAGCAGCGACAGCACGGTGTTCAGCAGCACGCGCGGGCCGGACGGCTCGATCGGCGCCACCGCCGGGTTCAGCACCGACACGTCGGACTGGTCGGAGCCGCCCTCGATGCGGGTTTGCGAGACGCGCTGCGCGGCCTGGTCGAAGGCGCGCTGGGCGTTTTCCATATCCTTGCTCAGCACATTCATTTCATCGCGCTGGCGGTTCAGTTGCAGCACCTTGGCCTTCTGCTCGCCCAGCGCCGCGCGCAGCGCCGCCTCGCGCTGGGCGAAGACGTTGGCGTTATTGCTGACGGAGGACGTGACCAGGGCGGTCTGCTCATTCAAGCCGGCGCGCAAACGCGCCACCTCGGCCGACGCGCTCTGGTACTGCGGGTGGTTGCGGCCCAGGCGCTGGCCCATTTCCGCCAGCTTGGATTCCTGCTGCGCCAGGTTGACGCGCAGGTTTTGCACCACCGGGCTGGCGGTCACGTCGGGCGAGCTGCTGCCGCTGCCGCGCGCCACCGACTGGCGCGACGTGGCTTCCATCGACTGCGACTGCGCCTGCACCAGCTGGGCTGACAAGTCATTCAGCCGCATCGATTCCACATCCAGCCGGTTGTCGACGCTGACAATGCCATGCTCCTGCTGGTACTTGGAGAGCTTGGACTGGGCCACCTCCAGATTGTCGCGCAACAGCTTGAGCTGGGAGTTGAAGTAGCTGGTGGCCTTTTTCATCGGCTCCACCTTCAGCTGCACCGTGATCTTCATATACTCCTCGGCGAAGGCGTTCGCCACGGCGGCCGCGAACTGCGGGTCGGACGCCTTGAAACTCACATTCAGCACCGAGCTTTCGCGCGCCGGGATAACGTCGAGCTTTTTCTGCAGCAGTTCGGCCAGCCAGTCGCGCACCGCACCCTTGCCGCCGGTCGATTCATTGAACTGCTGGACCACGGCCGGGCTTTCAGCCAGTTTCAACTGGTCCACCACGCGCAGCGCCACATTCTTGCTGCCGATGATATCAACCTGGGTCGCCATATAGCCCGGCATCAGCTGGCCCGGCAAGGCCATGCCGGTCAGCGGGTCGACGCCCTTGTAGTTCATCACCAGCGAACTGCTGGCCTCATAGGTCTTGGGCAGCAGCAGGCTGACCAGCAAGGTGGCGGCCACCGTGACCAGCAAGGTCAGCAGCACGACCTTCTTGCGCGCCTGGAGTATCAGCAGAAACTGGGCGAAATTCATGGCGTCTCCTCAGAACCAGCTCTCTTTGATCACGATGACGTCGTCCACCTGCACCATATCGTCATTCTTCACGGCCATGACCTGCTCCTGGCCGTTGCCGTTGCGGCGCTTAACCTTGATGCCGCGCTCAGTGCCGCGCGGCGTCAGGCCGCCACCCACCGCCAGCGCCTGGCTCACCGTCATGGCGCGCTCCAGGCGGAAGGAACCGGGCCGCTGCACCTCGCCGTAGATGTAGAAGCGCGGCGAACGCTCGGCGTAAATCACGTCATTGGGCGCCAGTTCAAGTTCCTTATCCAGCGCGCCGTTGCGCACCATATCGACCACGTCGATCACGGTCTTGCTGGTCTTGCCATCGCGCGTGCGCACCACGCTCACCGTATCGCCGCCATCGGCATTGAAGCCGCCGGCCTGGGCCAGCATATCCATCACGCCGCGCTTGCCGCCATCCAGCGGATAACGGCCGGGCCGGTTCACCATGCCCAGCACCGACACCTGGGCGCTCTGGATTTGCGAGATGATGATATTCACCTGGGCCGTCTTGAGATAACCCTTCTTGACCAACTGGTCGCCCACCAGCTTTTCCGCCTGCTGCACGGTGAGCCCGCCCACCTTGACCTCGCCCAGCAGCGGGAAGGTGATCTTGCCGGACTCGCTGACCCGCGTTTCCACGCCCATGTCCGGATTGCCGAATACCGAGGCCTTGATCACATCCCCCGGTCCCAGCGTGATATCCGCCGCCTGCGCCATGCCGGCGCCCAGCGCCAACAGCAAACCCGCCATCCACATCAGTACTCGTTTCATGATTGCTCCCTCCACGTGTTATTTCAGGCCGGCGACACCGCGCTGAAGCTCGTTGGCCTGGGTGCCGGCATTCGCCACCGGGGCCGGCTGGTTGATATAGGCAATCTTGGCGCTGGCGCGCAGGCGCTTGACCTCCTGCTCCGCCGCTTCCTTCCCTTTCTTCGCCACCAGGTATTGCTCGATCTGCGGCCGCGCCGCCTCCAGCTCCACCGGTGCCGGGCGAATATCGGTGATGGTCACCAGCATGCTGCGTTCGCCCTCGCGCACGATGAACAACTGGTCTTTGGCAAGGGCCATAAGCTTGGCCGAGAGTTCGGGCGGCAGCTCGGAACCACTGCGACTCAGCTGGGCCTTCTGGTACTTGACCTTGCGTGCGTCAAGCCAGGCCGCCACCTCGTCCAGCGAACGGGTCTTCTCCATCACGGCTTTCAGCTCGTCGCCCACCTCGCGCGTAGGCAGGATGATTTCGCGCATTTCAAATTGCTTGCGCTGCGAGAAGAATTGCGGGTTCTGGCTGTAATACGCCTCGACCTCTTCCACGCTGGGCTTGGCCGGGGTGCCGATGCGCTTTTGCATGTAGGCTTGCGCCAGGATCAGGGCGCGCGAGCGTTCGATGGCCTGTAGCACGCGCGGGTCGCGGTCCACACTTTCCTTGGCCGCTTCACCGATCAGCAATTGACGGTCGATCAGCGACTCCAGTACTTGCTTGCGGGCGGCCTCCTGGCGTGCCGCTGGCGCATTGGCGCGCGCCAGTTCGTCGTTCAGTTGCATGACGGTGATTTCTTCGCCATTGACGCTGGCGAGCGCCTGGCCCGGTTTCTGTTCCGCCTTGTTGCCACAAGCGGAAACCAGCAACACCAGCAGTCCTGCGCAGAGCTTGTGCGGGTTGGTGTTCTTCACGATATCCTCCCTCGACTGTTGCAACTCATTCTAATAGCGCGCCAGGCGCGCACGATTGACTCAATGCGCGTTTTGCTGGTTCAACACCACCTTGACGGTACGCAAGACAATCCACAGGTCCAGCCATACCGACCAGTGGCGCAGGTAGTCCAGGTCGTAACGGATGCGCGCCTCCATCTTTTCCAGGGTCTCCGTTTCACCGCGCAGGCCGTTGACCTGGGCCCAGCCGGTAATGCCCGGCTTGACCTTGTGGCGCAACATATAGCCTTTGATCAGCTTTCGGTATTGTTCGTTATGGGCCACCGCGTGCGGGCGCGGCCCGACAATGCTCATGGTTCCCTGCAGCACGTTGAAGAACTGCGGCAATTCATCAAGCGAGGAGCGGCGCAGGAACGCGCCGATACGGGTGATGCGCGGATCATTCGCCGTGGCCTGGCGCACAGCGGCGCCATCTTCCGCCACGCGCATGGTGCGGAATTTATAGACGATGATTTCCTCACCGTACAGGCCATAGCGGCGCTGGCGGAAAATCACCGGCCCCGGCGAGCTGATCCAGACTGCCAGCGCGATGGCCAGCATCAGCGGCGCCAGCATCAGCAGGATAGCGCTGCCCAGCACCACGTCGCTGGCACGCTTGACGATGCCATCGACGCCGACAAACGGTGTTTCGCAGATCGCCACCACCGGCATGCCGCCCACGCTGTCAAAGCGCGCCTGCATCAGGTCGAACACATAAATATCCGGCAGGAAGTAAACCGAGGCCGTGGTGTCCTGCAACTCATCGAGCAGCTTGCGGATGCGCGGCTGGGCCGAGATGGGCTGGCTGATGAAAATCATCTTGATGTGGTGGTCGCGCACGAAGCCGGCCACCGACCCCATATCGCCCAGCACGGGATGCCTCAGGTCGGGCTTGCGGCGGTCGGCGGTGCGGTCATCAAAGAAGCCGCGCACACTGAGGAAGAGATTCGGCATGCGCTCGACCGTGCGCGCGAACTTGGTACCCACTTCATTGGCGCCGACAATGACAATGGAGCGCACCTCGCTTTCCTTGGCGGGATCGGTGCCGACATGGCTCGCCGCCGTATGGCTGATGAGCAGGAGGATGGGCGTGGCGAGGAACCAGCTCAGCACCACGGTTTCGTCATAGTGGTAGGCCAGGCCGCTGACCAGGCCGAGAAAGACCAGGATCATCGCGGTGGCGATCCAGCCCATGAAGATATCGCGCGCATAGGCGCCGATGCGGCCGCTGCGCCAGGTGCGGTAAGGATCGACGTGCGCATACACCGCCGAAGAAATGAAGAAGGCCAGCACCATCAGCACCAGCGAGTAACCGGTAAACGGCTCCCCGTACACCATCGACGTGACGTACAGTGTCCCCATGATGATCAGCGGATCAAGCACACGCTGGAAGAAGGAGACCAGGGGAAGATCGTTTACCGTCATCGTTACTCCTCGGGTTCAGAACTGCATGGTTGCCATTAGCGCGACGCCCTTGGCCCGGTAGCTGCCGGTGCCCGCCAGCGGCGTGCCGGTGCGGCGGTCCTTGAAGGCGGTTGCGCTGAGCTGGATCTTGCGCGTGGGCTGATACACCAGGCCGACGCTGGTGCTGCGTGTGGTGTCGCTCGGGTCGCCGTTGAAATAGACATACGGCAGGCGCTCGAAATTCCGCTTCTCGCGCTTGACGCCGGCAGTGGCCTGCAGCTTGGCGGAAATATCCCAGCTCGCATTCACGCTGGCGCCCTTGTTGACGCTGTTGTTGACGATGGTGCTTTCCACCGCCGCGAATTCGCGCCAGGCATCGGCGCTGAAGCGCAGCTTCTGGCGCGGGCGCCAGTGCACGGTGACGCGGCCATTCAAGCCGCTGGTATCGCGCTCGGCAAACGTGTCGTGCGTGCGGCGGGCATAGCCGGCCAGCACTTGCACTTGGGTGATATCGCTGTAGAGCCAGCTGATGTTGGCCTTCAGCTCATCCTGCTCATAGTTCTGGTCGAGGAAGGTGGTGCCGATGCGCAAGGGGTTGAGGAAGCTGCCCTTGATCTTGCGCGCCACCAGCCCTACCCTGCTGCCGCTGGCGGCCAGGTAGTCGATGCCGAGTTCGACACGGTCTTCCTTGCGGTTGTTCAAGCTTTGCGCCGCCAGCTCGTAATCGAAACGGTCGCGGTTGAAACCGGCACGCACGCGCCAGCTAGGGTGGAAGCGCCAGCCACCATTGGCATAAGTGCGGCGCTGCGTGCGCAGGTTGCGCTGGTCGGTGTGGAAGTCGTTGAACGGCGTCAGCACTTGCTGGTAGCTGCCGCCAATATTGCCGTCGAAATAGTTGCCGAGCACCCAGGCCCAATCCAGCACGGCGTCTTTCCCGTTGTAATTGAGCTGCTCGTAGTGGTCGAAGGTTACGCGCGACAACTTGGCATGGCCGGTAATCCTCTGCCGGCCAATGGGCCGGTCAAACAGGAAGCCGCCCTGCGCCTGCGTGGCGCGGTCGGAACGCTGCACGCCCGGCGCGGTGTTATCCGGCAGGCGCAGCAGGTTGTCGTCATAGCTCCAGCCCAGCGTAACGAAGGGCTTGATGGTGTCGCTGATGTCGGCAGCGGCGGGACAGCACGCCAGTGCGGCAGCCAGCGCCAACGGGGTTGGCAGGATGCGCATATTTTTCTACTCACCAATAGATCCAGCTACCAGTTGCCACGACCCAGGCCGCCAGCAGGCCATTGGTCACGGCATGTCCCAGGATGGGAGTCCACAGCGTTTCGCTGCGCATATACAGCAAGGTGTAGCCCAGGCCGGCAACCATGCCCGCCAGCCATAGGTTATGTTCGCTACCGAACAAAACAATCGTGATCGATGCCGCGCCCAACCCGGCACGCGCTGGGCGCAGTGACAGAAAATCGCGTTGCACCAGCCAGCGCAACAGGAACGAGCGCCAGAACAGCTCTTCCATCAATGGCACCACCAGGGTCGCGCCTGCGGCGCGTACAGCCACCAGCGGCCAATCGATGCGCCCGTCCGCCCCCGCCGGATCGAAGACGCGCGCCGTGCCTATCCGCATCCAATCCAGATCGAGCATCAGCCACAGCACGAACACCAGCGCGCCCATGGCCAGCGCCAGCAGCACATGGCGCAGCGTTGGCAGCGCGCGCAACTCCTGGTAATGCTGGCGCCACACAAGCAGCACAGCCAGCACCAAAGCAATTTGAATGGGATATAACCAACGCAGGCTGCTGGCCTGCGCGTCGAAGTGCTCCAGCACGTCGCCCAGCGCGATGAAGGCGATAAAAATAGCGAAAGGCAACACGCGCGGAAAGGCGGCGTTGGCCGGCGCGGCAATCGGGAAAGCAGGCGCGGTCGCCGCAGCGGCGTGCGGCTGTTGTGGAACGCGCTCAGGTGGCTGCTGGTTCTTCACAATATCTGGCTTCCCGTTGGTTATGCCGAGACAGTACTGTCTCGGCATTAAGGTTGTCAGATATTACAGCGCGCAATCGTGCGCAAGCGCACGCAAGTGAGAACAAGAAAAGGGAGGATTGAGCTAGGTCAAACGTTGTTGCGGGATTCGATCTCTTCCCAACGCTCGAGCGTGCTCAGCAGTTCGGCTTCGATTTGCGCAATACGATCATTCAGGCGCTTCGCTTCGGCCGGCGTTTTCTTGTAGAAGTCGGGGTCGGACAGCGTGATGTTCAGCGCGGTCTGCTCGTCTTCCAATTTGGCGATCAGCTTCGGCAATTCTTCCAGCTCGCGCTGCTCCTTGTAGCTGAGTTTTTTCGCCTTGGCTGCGGCTGGTGCCGCTGCGGGTGCTGCTGCGGCCGCAGGTTCGGCCTCCGCCTTCTTCGCCACAGGCGCGGCATCGCGCACGCGCTCCCAGTCGCTGTAGCCGCCCACGTATTCCTTCCACTCGCCCTGGCCTTCGGCCACCACCACCTGGGTCACAACGTTATCCAGGAACATGCGGTCGTGGCTGACCAGGAATACGGTGCCTGGGTAGTCTTCCAGCAATTCCTCCAGCAGTTCCAGCGTGTCGATGTCGAGGTCATTGGTTGGTTCGTCCAGCACCAGCACGTTGGCTGGCTTGGCGAACAGGCGCGCCAGCAGCAGGCGGTTGCGCTCGCCACCGGACAGCGAGCTCACCAGCGAACGCGCACGTTGCGGTTCGAACAGGAAGTCGCCCAGGTAGCTCATGACGTGCTTGCGCTGGCCATTGATTTCCACCCAGTCGCTGCCGGGCGCGATGGTGTCGGCCAGGGTCGCGTTGTCGTTCAGTTGCGCGCGCATCTGGTCGAAGTACGCCACCTGCAATTTGGTGCCCTGCTTGACCATGCCGCTGTCGGCCTGCTCTTCACCCAGGATCAGTTTCAGCAGCGTGGTCTTGCCGGCGCCGTTGGCACCGATCAGGCCGATCTTGTCACCGCGCAGGATGATCGAACTGAAGTCGCGCACGATCACCTTCTCGCCGTACACCTTGTTCACGTTTTCCAGTTCCGCCACGATCTTGCCCGAGCGTTCGCCAGTGCCCACTTCCAGACGCACCTGGCCTTGCTGGTCGCGGCGCGACGCGCGTTGTTCGCGCAGGCGCTCCAGCCGGCGCACACGGCCTTCATCGCGCGTACGGCGCGCTTGCACGCCCTTGCGGATCCACACTTCTTCCGCCGCCAGCACCTTGTCGAACTTGGCGTTTTCGATTTCCTCCACCGCCAGTTGCTCAGCCTTACGGGTCTGGTAGGTGGTGAAGTTGCCCGGGTAGGACATCAGGTTGCCGCGATCCAGTTCCACGATGCGGGTCGCCACGTTGTCCAGGAAGGAGCGGTCGTGGGTGATGAACAGGATGCTGCCCTTGAAATCGCGCAGCAGCGCTTCCAGCCACTTGATGGAATTGAAGTCCAGGTGGTTGGTCGGTTCGTCCAGCAGCAGCACTTCCGGCGCGCCCACCAGGGCGCGTGCCAGCGCAGCGCGCTTCTTGGTACCGCCGGACAGCGTTTCGATCAACACCGAACCATCCAGGTTCAGGCGGCCCAGCACGGTTTCCACCTTGTTCTTCAGATTCCAGGCATCGCCCGCATCCAGTTTCACTTGGATGTCATGCATGCGCTCCATCAGCTTGTCGTCGTCGCCCTGGCCGAACTGGCCGGTCAACTCGTCGTACTCCTTCAGCAGCGCAGGCAGTTCGCCCAGGCCGGATGCGACCGCGTCGTACACGCTCTGGCCAGGTTCGAATTGCGGCTCCTGCTCAACGTAGACGATTTTCAAGCCTTGTTGCATGACCAGCAGGCCATCATCCAGCTTCTGCATGCCGGCGATAATTTTCAGCAGGGAGGACTTGCCAGTACCGTTACGGCCGATCAAGCCGACGCGTTCGCCGGTTTCCAGGGAGAATTCGGCGTGATCCAGCAGAGCGTGGTGGCCGAAGGCGAGTTGTGCGGATGATAATGAAATGACGGCCATGGGAGTGCAAATCTAGACAGGAAACGCGCATTTTACCTGTTGCCAGCCCGTCAGCTATAATTGCGCTCGCTTTGCGTCCTCCCCGTAGCACAATGGATAGTGCACATGCCTCCTAAGCGTGGGATACTGGTTCGATTCCAGTCGGGGGGACCAACAGCGCCTTCCCGGGAACTTTCCCCACCCTCCCCTGTCCTATCTTAATATCCCCGCACGCAAGCTGGATGCCGAAATTCGTCTTGTAAAGGTCGAGAAGCTCACACGCCCTCGAAGACCTGTGCAGCACCATGGATCGCAGATTTTCTGAAGAGCATGCCTGGGCGGATAGAAACTTCCGCTGGCAACTTGGCATTATGCTGACCTGCTTTGCCGCCAGCCTCGGCGTTCTGGGTAAGATGGGCGGGTTGTACTAACGACTAAAGGCAGAATCCTAATCATGAAGATGGGCGCATTAATAGCGGAGCGGATGTTCTCCGCGTTGAAGAAACTCTCCGATCTGGCGCAGGAGTCGTGCCTGACGCTACCCAACAGCGGCGCGCCCGAGAAACTGGTGAGGGAACATCGGCATCTCATGGGCGAGATCCTGGGCCGCGCATACGACCCCTTCCTGTATCAACTGATATCGAAGCACGAAGCGCCAACCATGGAAAGGCTGCGTGAGCGTATTCCCCTGCCTTATGCAATGTCAGCGCAGGAGTTGATGTGCGCAGTTATTGTCCAGGGCAACTCCCTGTTTGACGAGTTTGGCGAGGTAATGCGCCAAGGCGAGCGGGAAGGCCTTTTCCGGGAAGGTAGCGTCGAAAACCTTTTCCAGGATCTACAAAATTTCAATGCATGGCTCATGGAGTCAGGTGCGAGGGGATCTAGCACCTCGCCACGCTGCAAATAGGAATCGAGCTGAACTTGCAATGAATTATCGGCGTGAAAATTCGCCACTTCGTCAGACGCCGGAGAGCGATGATGCCTCGCCTGAATTTCCTTCGTCCATTCGACTTTGTGCCGTTTGTATAGCGCATATGCAAAGGCCCCGACTGCATCGTCAGGGCCCTTGACTAAACTCTCGTAGATTTTGTTGTGCTGGGTCATTGTCACCCTGTTTGCTTTGCAAGCGCCTTAGCAAAGGCTTCGTTAATCTGACTTCGAGAGAATCGCGTTTCGCGAAGCACCTGCTTCCCGACCTCTGTTGTCACTTGGGTTGGTCGATTGTCGCCAATACGTTTATTAATCGCCTCGACTTCCTGTCGCGTAAACGAACGATCAACGTCCATAATTTCTCCCGCCTCAGAATCTGCTAACTTTCGCCACCCGAGTATACGTCAGCGTGCAAAAGAGCGCAGCGTTGCTTTTCGGCATTCCAGCCAATTTACGTTAAATCAAGTTCAGTCACTTGATACTTATCAAGATCCTCGCCAATTAGTTCTTACTCCACAAACGGTGCGACGGTGACGTGCTTACCGACCAGGCGGGCGTCGGCGACGGCGCGCAGGGGCGACATGTCGAGGTCGGACTGGCGAGCGGCGATCAGGCGCACAAAGTGTTCGTACATGCGCGGATACTCGCGCTCGGGCTGGTCCAGCACGACCTTGCCGTCCACCTCCATCACTTTACCGCCCATGTGCAAGGCCATCGTTTCGCCGCTGGCGGCGGCAACGTGGATGCTCCAGGTTTGCTCGCCCTCCTGCAGGAAATCGAAATAGGCTTCCACCGGGATGCCGGCGCGGGCCTGCATGCGCAGGTCAGCCTGGATTGGTTCGTTGCAGTTGGACGGCACGCGCAGTTCGGCGCCCTGCACCACCACGCCGCCGTCCTGCAGGCGGGTGAGGATGGAGAGTGCGTTGATGCCGGGGTCGAACACGCCCATGCCGCCTGGTTCAAAGATCCAGCCCTGGCCGGGGTGCCATTGGCGCACGTTCTCGCGCCACTCAATGCGGATCGATGCGATGCTGCGCGCTGCCATCCATTCACGCGCAGGCTCCACGCCGGGTGCAAAGCGCGAGTGCCAGCCGGCGAGCACGGTCACGCCGTGCGCGGCGGCCATCGCGTGCAGCGCTTCGCCTTCGCCCAGCGTGGCAGCGGGCGGCTTTTCGAGGAAGACGTGGCGGCCGGCGGCGATGGCGGCTTGCGCGATGGCTTGCCGTACTTGCGGAGGCGTGCAGATCGCGACGGCTTCAATCTCGGGATGGGCTTGCAGCATCTCGTCCAGGCTGCGGTAGACATCGAGTCCCTCCACCACGCTGCGCGGCGAGCAGCCGGCCACCAGTTCGAGCTGCGGATTGTTGCGAATGGCTGGGATGTGCTGGTCGACGGCGATCTTGCCCAGGCCGACCAGGCCGACCTTCAGCGCGGTCACACGAAAGCGGGATTCGGGCAAGCCGCGCACATCGACCTGCTGTGCGAACAGGCCACCCGACTGCGGTGCCGCGTCGAGGCGGGCGGCGCTCATGTCCTTGCGGGCGGTGGTCACGAACAAAGTGTCGAAGGCCGTGCCGCCGAAGGCCACGCAGCTTGGTTGGGGGACGGGCAGCGCGACCACGCGGTCCACCTTGCCATCCGGAGTAAAGCGCACGACCTGGCTGGCGCCCCAGCGCGCGCTCCACAAGGCGCCCTGCGCGTCGATTGTCGAACCATCCGGCTCGCCGCCCACCAGGTCGGCGGGGATGAAGACGCGGTGCGGGCCAATGGCGCCCGTCAGCGGATCGTAGTCGCAGCAGCGGATGGTGCCTTCCTGCGAATCGGTGAAATACATGGTGCTGCCATCGGGGCTGAAGCAGATGCTGTTGGCGATGGCGGCGGGCGGCAGGGGCAAGCGCTCCAGGGTCAGGTCGGCATTCAGGCGATAGAAGCTGCCGATTCGCTCTTTCGGATTGTTCGCCTCATTAAACATGCCGAACACGAAACGCCCTTGCCGGTCGCAGCGCCCATCGTTCAGGCGCGTGCCCGGCTGGTCGGGCGCCACCTCGCAAATGCGGGTCAGCTCACCGCTGGCAAAGTCGAAGAAAGCCAGGCCGGAGGCCAGGCCAAGCAGCAGGCGCTGGTCGTCATCGGTCAGGGCAAAGCAGCACAGGCGTTCCGGCATGGGCCAGTTGCGCGTTTCACCGCTGGCCGGGGTATGGGCGTACAGGACCGAGCGCTGGATATCCGTCCACAGCACGCGCTGGCTACGGTCGCACCACAGCACGCATTCACCCAAAGTATTCCGCCCATCCACCAATAACTGCATGTTGCCTCCTGTTTGCATGACGTTCATTCTAGCTGCGCCCCACCAAACCCGCATGGCGGCATATCGCTTTGATATACCTCGTGCGCGTTTATTCATGCTTTGTGCATGGGTCACACCATTACACTGGCCGCATGAAGATTACCAAACTAAGCACCTATCGCATCCCTCCAAGGTGGATGCTTTTGAAAATCGAGACCGACGAAGGCGTCATCGGCTGGGGCGAACCAGTCATCGAGGGCAAGGCGCGCACGGTCGAAGCAGCGGTACACGAGTACTCGCAGTACCTGATAGGCCAGGACCCGTCGCGCATCAACGACCTGTGGCAAATGATGTACCGCGCCGGCTTCTATCGCGGCGGCGCGATACTTATGAGTGCCATCGCCGGTATCGACCAGGCGCTGTGGGACATCAAAGGCAAGGTGCTGGGCGTGCCTGTATACGAGCTGCTGGGTGGCCTGGTGCGCGACAAGATGAAGACCTATAGCTGGGTCGGCGGCGACCGTCCGGCGGATGTCATTGAAGGCATGCGCCGCCTGCGCGAGGCGGGCTTTGACACCTTCAAGATGAACGGCACCGAGGAACTGGGCATCATCGACAGCGCGCGCAAGGTGGACCAGGCGGTGCAGCGCGTGGCCGAGATCCGCAGCGCCTTCGGTGACGAGGTCGAATTCGGCCTGGACTTCCACGGCCGCGTGGCCGCGCCGATGGCCAAAGTGCTGCTGCGCGAGCTGGAGCCATTCCGCCCGCTGTTCGTGGAAGAGCCGGTGCTGGCCGAGCAATACGAGTACTACCGCGCGCTGGCCGACCACACTTCCATTCCGCTGGCGGCGGGTGAACGCATGTATTCGCGTTTCGAATTCAAGCACGTGTTCCAGCAAGGCGGCCTGTCCATCGTGCAGCCGGACCTGTCGCATGCGGGTGGCATCACCGAATGCCTGAAGATCGCCGCCATGGCGGAGGCATACGATATCGCCCTGGCGCCGCACTGCCCGCTCGGCCCGGTGGCGCTGGCCTCCTGCCTGCAGGTGGACTTCGTCTCGCACAACGCCGTGCTGCAGGAGCAAAGCATGGGCATCCACTACAACCAGGGCGGCGAAGTGCTGGACTACGTGAAGAACAAGGAAGACTTCAAGCTCACCAACGGCTATATCCAGCCGCTGCCCAAGCCGGGCCTGGGCGTTGAGATTGACGAGGAACGCGTGATCGAGGCGAGCCGCAACGCACCGGACTGGCGCAACCCGGTCTGGCGCCACGAGGACGGCAGCATCGCCGAATGGTAAAGGAGTGAAGGCATGGCGTTTGACGGACGGGTACTGCTCAACTATGATGGGGAAGCCCTTGCCGTCAGAACGCAGATGTCCGATCCACGCTCACAACGCTTTGTCCGCTCCTACCTGAAAACCAAGCACCTGGTGCTGTTGGTGGAACTTGGCCGTCATGGCTCGATCATGCACGCGGCGCAGGCGGCCAACCTGACCCAGCCCGCCGCCTCCAAGCTACTGGGGGAACTGGAACATGCCCTTGGCGTGCCCTTGTTCGAGCGCCTGCCGCGCGGCGTGGAGCCCACCTCTTACGGCAAAACCCTGATCCGCCGCGCCGGCGCCGCGCTGGCCGAAATGGACGCGGCGCACCAGGAAGTCATCGAATTGCAGTCCGGCTTGCGCGGCCGGGTCGCCGTGGGCGCCATTCTGACGCCGGCCGCCACCCTGGTGCCGCCGGCCGTGACCCTGCTCAAGTCGCGCCACGCACAGCTGCATGTCTCGATCGATGTGGACAGCAGCCGCCAATTGCTGGACCGCCTGCGCGCAGGCGAGCTGGATATC
This sequence comes from Massilia sp. SR12, assembly GCA_046523935.1. Taxonomy (GTDB): domain Bacteria; phylum Pseudomonadota; class Gammaproteobacteria; order Burkholderiales; family Burkholderiaceae_D; genus Rugamonas. Next base: position 2,398,304 of record CP159586.1, read on the forward strand.
GTCATCGGCCGTGTGACCGATGCCGCCATTGCGGGCGAACTCAATTTCGAACCGATCACCGACGAACCGCACTGCCTGGTGGCGCGCAAGGGCCACCCCTTGCTGCAGGGCGGCGAAGTCACGCTGGCGCAGCTGGCGTGCCAGACCTGGATCCTGCCGCCGGAAGGCAGCGTGGTGCGCGAGCGCCTGGCCGCCCTGTTCATGTCGCAGGCCCTGGAACAGCCCTTGGAAACCATCTCCACCATGGCGCTGCCGGTGGTCACCCAGCTCCTGATGGGGAGCGATATGGTGGCGCCGATGGCGGTGGAGCTGGTGCAGCCATTCCTGGACAGCGGCCTGCTGGCGCCCCTGCCGATCGACCTGCACTTGCGGATGGACGTGTACGGCTTCATCACGCGCCGCAACCACAAGCTCTCACCCGGCGCGGAATCCATGCTGGAAACGCTGCGCGAACTGGCCTGCTATTCCAAAAACTGATAGCAACTCGTAAAAACTGCCATAGCTGCCCCCGGAGGCCGGGCGTAGCATGGTTTCATGAATACGTCCGCCTCCACACCCAACCACGTACTCGGCATCGACTGGGGAACCAGTAACCGCCGGGCCTATCTCATCGACCCCAATGGCGCATGCAGCGCGCGCCATGCCGACGACCAGGGCATGCTGGCCGCCCGTCCGCACTTCGCCCAATCGATCGACGACCTGCTGGCCGTCATGGCGCTGCCGCTGGAAACGCCAGTGATCGCCTCCGGCATGGTGGGCAGCGCACAGGGCTGGTATGAGGTGCCCTATCTCGATATCTCGGTGCCGCTGCACGAGCTGCCCGGCCGCCTGCTGCGGGCGGCGCCCCATCGTTTCATCGTGCCCGGCTACTGCCAGCGCGGCGCGCAAGTTGATGTCATGCGCGGCGAGGAAACGCAGCTGCTGGGCGCCCTGGCGCTGGGCCGGGGCGATGGGTGGGTGGTGCTGCCCGGCACCCACAGCAAATGGGTGCTACTGCGCGATGGCTCGATCCAGCAGATCCGCACCTATATGACGGGCGAGCTGTTTGCCACACTGGGCGCGCATGGCACCCTGGCGCCGCTGCTGGGCGGATCGGAGGATGCGGACGCCTTCGCCGCCGGCATCGACGCGGCCCGCCTGCGCGCGCCGCTGACCAATGCCCTGTTCCGCGTCCGTGCGCGCGTGGTGTCCGGCGCCATGCCGGCCGCCCACGCGCGCTCTTTCCTGAGCGGGCTGCTGATCGGCACCGAGTTTGTGGCGGCGCAGGAGTTGTCCTCCAGCGTCACCTCGATCTGCTCGCCGGCGCTGCAGCAGCACTATGCCGTTGCCGCCGCCCACTTCGGGATCACGCTGGAAGGCATGGACCCGGACCGCGTTTACTGCGCCGCCCTGGCGCGCTTCTTCGATTGAGATTATTTTGATGAATCCAAACCAGTTTGAACTCCCCCTGGTCGCGATCCTGCGCGGCTTGTCTCCCAGCGACGCGCCGGCGGTCGGTGCCGCCCTGTTCGAGGCGGGCTTCCGCCTGTTGGAAGTACCGCTGAACCGTCCCGGCGCGCTGGAATCGATCCGCATACTGGCCGACATGGCGCCAGCCGATGCGATTGTCGGCGGCGGCACCATGCTGACCGTGGCCGATGTGGATGCGGTGGCGGCGGCAGGTGGCCGCCTGTTCGTTTCGCCCAACTGCCGCCCAGCGGTCATCGCCCATGCCGCCGCGCGCGGCATGCTGTGCGCGCCGGGCGTGGCCACGCCGACCGAGGCTTTCGATGCGCTGGATGCCGGCGCGCACGCGCTCAAGCTGTTCCCGGCTGATTCGATTGGTGTAGCGGGGGTAAAGGCGCTGCGCACCGTGCTGCCAGCCGGTACGCCGCTGTGGCCTGTGGGTGGGGTGACGCCGGAACAACTGCCGGCGTGGCAGGATGCCGGTGCCACCGGCGCTGGCATTGGCAGCCAGCTGTATGCGCCAGGCGTCGCACTGGACGCGCTGGCGCAACGCGCCGCTGCTTACGCGGCCGCCTGGCGCGCGTAAATCACTGCCAGCAACACGCAGACTGCGGCCGAGCCGACGGCAAAGCCGCGGTCCACCGCGAACAAGCGGCGTTCCACCACCAGCGCCTTTGCTGCGCCATCCCGTTTGCCGGCCAGGCTGATCATCACCATGCCTGCCACCACCGCGAAAAACACCAGGAACATGCGGTCGATGAATGGGATTTCATACACGCCGCTGCTATTGTTGGCGGCCCAGCCGAAAGGCGCCAGGAAGGACAGGTCCATCATCTGCGGCAGGAATTTGAGGACGATCGAGAACACCAGGCCGCCCACGGTGGCGAACATGGCCGCTGCGCTGGTGGCTTTCTTCCAGAAGAAGCCGAGCAAGAACATGGCGAGAATGCCCGGCGAGACAAAGCCGGTGTATTCCTGGATGTACTGGAAGCCGCCCTTCTTGTCGATACCCAGCATGGGGGCGATCAGCACGGCAATCGCCATGGCCACCACCACCGAGGCGCGGCCGACCCAGACCATGCGTTCTTCGCTGGCCATTGGGTTGATGCGGCCGCGATACAGGTCGAGCGTGAAAATGGTGGCGATGCTGTTGGCCTTGCCGGCCAGCGAGGCAACAACGGCGGCCGTCAGCGCGGCAAAGGCGATGCCTTTCAGGCCGGAGGGCAGCAAGGCGAGCAAGGTTGGATAGGCGCGGTCGGGATTCAGCTCGCCGCCTTCGCGCAGCGCGCCGCCGAGCGCGCCGGATTGGTCCAGCGCATAGGCTGCAATGCCCGGCAGGACCACAATGATCGGCATCAACAGCTTGAGGAAGGCAGCGAACAGCAGGCCTTTGCGGGCGGTCGGCAGGTCGGCGCCCAGGGCACGCTGGGTGATGTACTGGTTGCAGCCCCAGTAATTCAGGTTGGCGATCCAGACGCCGCCAATCAGGATGCTCAGGCCGGGCAGGTCCATATAGCTTGGGTGGTCACGCGCGAGCACCATGTCGAAGTGGCCGTTGGCGCGCACCAGCAATTCGCCGGCGCCGGCGATGGCGCCTTCCTTGCCGGCCAGGCCGGCCACCAGGTCGAGCGCGAGCCAGGTGGTGACCAGGCCGCCGATCACCAGGCAGACCACCTGGATCACGTCGGTGTAGCCGATCACCTTCATGCCGCCCAGGGTGATGACGGTGGCGAACAAGGCCATGAACAGCATGCAGGGCAGCACGCCGACGCCCGACACGCTATTGATCGCCAGCGCACCGAGGTAGAGGATGGAGGTCAGGTTGACCACGATGTACAGGCCAAGCCAGAACAGGGCCATGGTCATCGCCACGCCCTTGCCGTAGCGGCGTTCCAGGAACTGGGGCATGGTGTAGATGCGGTTCTTCAGGTAGACCGGCATGAAGAAGATGGCCACCACGATCAAGGTGGCGGCGGCCATCAGCTCATACACGGCGATGGCCATGCCGATCTTGAAGCCGGAGCCGCTCATGCCGATGAACTGCTCGGCCGAGATGTTGGAGGCGATCAGGGAGGCGCCGATAGCCCACCATGTCAGCGAACCCTCAGCCAGGAAGTAGTCGCGCGAGGCGGAGCCGGAGCTGTTGTTCTTGCGCCGGTAAATCCACAGCCCATAGGCCGCCACCACGACGAAATAGAAAAGGAATACAACGGTATCAAGCGTAGTTATTTTCATAGGTGCTTTGTCTCCTTAATAGCAGGAGATTAACGTATTCGCTTGCCAACAGTTATGCGGAAAGCACCTCCTGCTATGAATTTCTGAGATAACAGACGAACGTATCCGCGCCGCCGTCGGGCTGATGGGCCGGATTGCCGGGCTGTACTAGCTGTGGCAATATCGTGGCCTATGAAAATACTCTACTCCTTGCTGCTGGCCGCCAGCATTGCCCTGCCCCTGCAGGCATTCGCCGAAACCTATCATATCTACGTGAGCCGCCACGGTGAGAAGGCGGTGTCGGACAGTAAGGACCCGCCGCTGACGACGGCAGGCGAGCAGCGCGCGCAGCGCATTGCGCTCATGTTGAAGGACGCCGGCATCAAACAGGTCTTCAGCACGGCCTACCAGCGCACACGCCAGACCGCCACCCCAACCGCCCTGCAATCCGGCGTGCCGGTGCAAACCTATGACCCGGCCAAGCACGCGGAGTTTGCAAAAAAGCTGCGCAGCGCCGGTGGCGGCAATGCGCTACTGGTGGGCCATTCGAACACGGTGCCGGACCTGGTGCGCCAACTGGGCGGTGAACCCGGCGCGGACATTGCCGACGATGAGTATGGCCGCCTCTACCACCTCACCGTCACCGACGACGGGAAAGTCGCCACCCGCGTCCTGAGCTCGCAGCCGTAAGCACCGCCATCCCGGCCAGCAGCAGCATCCACGCGGCCGGCTCCGGCACCGGGAAAACCGCCCATACTTCCATATCGCCGTAAGTGACATTCGGCGACCGGTAATCGCGCCCATCGAGCAGGCTGGAGTCGAAGTTGCTGCGCACGGGATCGATATAGGAATACATGCTGGAATAGCCGCCGTTGGTCAGATCCCACGGCACGAACAGGTCGTGCCCGGCGCCGAATACGGGACCGACCCGCGCGTCGTTCCAGGTCTGGAAAGAGCCGACCGTATCCAGCGCATAGGTGCGCGGCGTTTGCCGGCTGATATGGCGCGCGGTCAGATTGAACAGGAAGGCCGTGCGCAGCTCATTCTCGGTGGTGATGTGGAAGCCGCCAGTCGATTGCCAGCTTTGCGGGTTATAGCCGCCCACCTTGAAGGTTTGCCCCAGTTCGGTGGTCGCTTCCAGCACAGTGAATGTGCGCCCCTTGCCATCAACCGCCGCGTGGAAGTCAGCCGCAGTCTGGCCGTCGCGCTTCTTGTACAAGCGCTCCAGCCGGATGGGTCCGGAGCCCATCCATTTCGCCAGTTGGGCTTTATCGGCCTCCGTCAGCAAAGGCGTGGCGCCGTATGCCGCCGGCAAGGCTAGCAAAATGATTGCGCCGATCAGGCGCGTCGGGAATATGGCCATGGCTTCACCTCCACGGCCGAATATAGCACTTCGAAAAAATTACGCAGGCACGACTGCCGTCACTTCAATTTCCACCCGTGCACGCGGCTCCAGCAGGCCCGCCACCTGCACCGCCGTCATGGCGGGATAGTGCTTGCCGATCAGCTCCCGGTAGATGGCGCCAATCTGCGGGTAAGCGCCCACATACTCATGTTTATCGACCACGTACCAGGTCATGCGGGCGATGTGTTGCGGGCCGCCGCCCGCCTCTTTCAGCACGGCCAGCACATTCTCCAGCGCCTGCCGCACCTGGCCGGCGAAATCGTCGGTCTGGAACTGGCAGTCGGCATCCCAGCCGATCATACCGCTGACGAACACCATGCGGCCGCTGGCCGCAATCCCGTTGGAATAGCCGCGTGGGCGGGCCCAGCCCGGCGGTTGCAAAACTTGCATAGTGACTCCTTAGCCTTCGCGCAGCAGTTCGCGCGCAATAATCAGTTGTTGTACTTCGGTGGCGCCTTCGTAAATCCGCAGCGCGCGGATTTCGCGGTACAGGCGCTCGACCGGATGTTCGCTCACCACGCCCATGCCACCGAACATCTGCACGGCGGCGTCGATCACCTGCTGCGCCGTTTCGGTGGCGGTCATCTTGGCCATGGCGGCTTCCTTGGTCACCTTCTGGCCCTGGTCGCGTTGCCAGGCGGCGCGGTAGGTCAGCAAGGCGCTGGCGTCGACGCCGGTCGCCATTTGCGCCAGCTTGGCCTGCGTCAGCTGGAAGTCGGCCAGGGCCTGGCCGAACATCTTGCGGCCCTGGGCGTGTGACAGCGCTTCTTCCAGCGCGCGGCGCGCGAAGCCAAGCGCGGCGCCGGCGACCGAGGTGCGGAACACGTCCAGCGTGGCCATGGCGACCTTAAAGCCCTGCCCCGCTTCGCCCAGGCGCTGGCTGGCGGGGATGCGGCAGTTGCTGAACTTCAGGCGCGCCAGCGGATGCGGGGCGATCACGTTGATGCGTTCCGCGATTTCGAAACCGGGTGTGTCCTTATCGACGATGAAGGCGCTGATGCCGCGCGCGCCGGGCGCTTCCCCGGTGCGGGCGAAGACCACGTAGAAGTCGGCGATGCCGCCGTTGCTGATCCAGGTCTTTTCGCCATCCAGCACGTAATGCTCGCCATCCTGCACGGCGGCGCACTGCATGGCGGCGACGTCGGAGCCGGCTTGCGGCTCCGACAGCGCGAAGGCGGCGATGGCTTCGCCTTTGGCCACGCGCGGCAGGTAGGCTTGCTTGTTGGCGACGCTGCCAAACAGGCTGATGGCGCCGGAACCCAGGCCCTGCATGGCGAAAGCGAAATCGGCCAGGCCGTTGTGGCGCGCCAGGGTTTCGCGGATCAGGCAGATGGCGCGGGTGTCGATGGCGTCGAGCGCGCCGCCGTAGGCCGTACCGCCAATGGCGTGGCGCAGCCAGCCCGCATCGCCCAGGGCGCGCACCAGCTTGCGGCATTGCGCGTCCACGGCGGCAGTGTCATGGCCTGCGCCGTGGTCGTCGCGCACGTGCGCGGCGGCCCAGGTGTCCAGTTCCTGCTCCAGCGCCGCGTGGCGCGCTTCGAAGAAGGGCCAGCTCAGGTAGGATTTGTCCGCCATCTCAATCGCCCTCGAAGACCGGTTTCTGTTTCGCCACGAAGGCGTGGTAGGCGCGGTGGAAGTCGTTGGTCGCCATGCAGATGGCTTGCGCCTGCGCTTCCGCTTCAATGGCTTCGTCCACGCCCATATTCCACTCCTGCTGCAGCATCTTCTTGGTCATGCCGTGGGCGAAGGTCGGGCCATCCGCCAGGCCTTGCGCGAAGGCGTGCGCGGCGGCCAGCAACTGCTCCGGCGCGTGCAGGCTGTTGAAGAAGCCCCAGCGCTCGCCTTCGGCGCCGGACATGGAGCGGCCCGTGTACAGCAGTTCCGCCGCGCGGCCCTGGCCGATCACGCGCGGCAGCAAGGCGCAGGCGCCCATATCGCAGCCGGCCAGGCCGACGCGGGTGAACAGGAAGGCAGTTTTGCTGCGCTCGGTGCCCAGGCGGATGTCGGAGCCCAGCGCCAGCATGGAGCCGGCGCCGGCGCAAATGCCGTCGATGGCGGCAATCACCGGCTGCGGGCAGGCGCGCATGGCTTTCACCACGTCGCCGGTCATGCGGGTGAAGGCCAGCAGGCCTGGCATATCGAGCTTGGTCAGCGGGCCGATGATCTCGTGCACGTCGCCGCCCGAGCAGAAATTGTCGCCGGCGCCGGTGATGACGATGGCTTTGATGTCGTCCGCATAGGCCATGGCGCGGAACAGTTCGCGCAGCTCGGCGTAGGAATCGAAGGTGAGCGGGTTCTTGCGCTCGGGGCGGTTCAGCGTGAGCGTGGCGACGCCGTTGGCGACGCTGAACTGGAAGTGCTCGGCCTCATAGGTGGCCAGCTGCGCGCGGTTGCCGGGCAGGTTTTGCGGTTCGCCTTGCAGGTATTTCATGGTTTTTCCTTTTCTTCGCGGGCGTACAGGTGGCCCTTCATTTGCGACAGCAGGTCGATCAGTTGTCCTTTGTCTTCTTGCGTAATGTCCTGCAGCAGTTCGGCGACCCAGCGTTCATGGACTTCAGCCATTTCGCTGAAGGCTTTGCGGCCGGCCGCCGTAAGCTTGACGCTGAAGGCGCGGCCATCCTTCGGGTCGGGCACGCGCAGCACCAGCTTTTCCTGCTCCAACTGGTCGGTAATGCCGGTGATATTGCCGCCGGTGACCATCATGCGTTTGGAGAGTTCGCCCATGCGCAGGCCTTCCGGGTGGCGCTCCAGCTGCGCCATCAGGTCGAAGCGCGGCAGGGTGATGCCGAATTCGGTGCGCAGGCGGCTGCGGATTTCGGCTTCGATCTTGGTGGTGCAGGAGAGCATACGCAGCCACAGTTTGAGCGACTGGTGGTGGTCGTTGGTCAGGCGGCTTTCCAGGTCGAGTTGCATAGTCCGTGCTTTCTTACATGACTTCACCGCCGGCGACGGCGATGGATTGGCCGGTGATCGCGCTTGCTGCGGGCTGGCACAGCCAGGCAACGGCGTTGGCCACCTCTTCCACCTGCACCAGTTTTTGCTGCGGATTGGCGGCGGCCAGTTCGGCCCGTGCCTGTTCTTCGCTGCGGCCGGTTTTCTGCATGATGTTGGCGATGGCGTCGTGCACGATGTCGGTTTCGGTGTAGCCGGGGCAGACGGCGTTGACGGTGATGTTCTTGGTGGCCAGCTCCAGCGCCAGGGCTTTGGTCAGGCCGACCAGGCCATGCTTGGCGGCGACGTAGGCGCTGACGTATTTATAGCCTTTCAGGCCGGCGGTGGAGGCGATGTTGATGATGCGGCCCCAGCCCGCGTCCAGCATCTGCGGCAACACGGCTTGCGTGCAGTGGAAGGCGCCAGTCAGGTTCACGTCCAGCATTTGCCGCCAGTGCGCCGCCGTGGTTTTCGCGAATGGCGCGGGCTGCGCCTGCCCCGCATTGTTCAGCAGGATAGTGATAGGCCCCAGCAGTTGCGCAGCTTCGGCGATGGCCTCGTGCACGCCCGCCTCGTCCGTCACATCCACCACGCAGATCGCCACACCTGGGCTCTGACCCTGGGCAAGACCCTTCGGGTCTGCCCCCGGTTTCCCGGTTTCCCCAGCAAGCGCCGCCAGCAACGCCGCAGCGCCTTCCAGCGTCTCCAGATCGCGTCCAGCAATGGTCACGTTAATCCCCTGCGCCAGCAACGCGCGCGCGCAAGCCAGGCCAATGCCGCGTCCACCGCCAGTAATGAATGCGTGTTGCATGCTCAACCCTCCAGCAGTTTGGCCGCCAGCTGCTGCGGCGATAGTCCGGCGCTGGCGGCAGCCATCTGGCGCTCGCGCTCAAGGTTGCGCTCCAGTTGCTGCTTGCCCGGCAGGTACTGCTTGGGCCAACGCACCGGCGTGTAGCCCAGTTTCGCCGCCTCCGCCAGCGTCCATGCCGGATTGGCGAGGTGCGGCCGGCCCACCGCGCACAAGTCGGCGCGGCCAGCGGCGATGATGCCGTTGGCGTGGTCGGCTTCAAAAATCGAGCCGACGGCGATGGTCGGTATGCCGGCTTCGTTGCGCACGCGGTCGGCGAACGGAGTCTGGAACATACGGCCGAAGACCGGCTTTTCCAGCTTGCTGACCTGGCCCGAGGAGCAGTCGATCATGTCGGCGCCGGCTTGCTTGAACAGGCGCGCGATCTGCACCGCATCGTCCGGCGTGATGCCGCCTTCGACCCAGTCGTGGGCGGAGATGCGCACGCTCATCGGCTTATGTGCGGGCCAGGCGGCGCGCATGGCGGCGAACACACGCAGCGGGATGCGGCAGCGGTTTTCCAGCGATCCGCCGTATTCGTCGCCGCGCTCATTGGTCAGCGGCGAAATAAAGGAGGACAACAGGTAGCCGTGGGCACAGTGCAGTTCCAGCCAGTCAAAGCCCGCCTCTTCCGCCGCCAGCGTGGCGCGCACGAAGTCGGCTTCAATGCGGCGCATGTCGTCGGTGGTGGCGGTGCGGGCCACTTGCGAGACGCCTGCCAGGTATTGCTGCTGCGAGGCGGCGACCAAAGGCCAATTACCTTGGTCGAGCGGTTGGTCGATGCCGTCCCACATGGCGCGCGTGGAGCCTTTGGCGCCGGCGTGGCCGAGCTGCAGGCCGATCTTCGCGTCGGTGCCGGCGTGGATAAAGTCGACGATGCGCTTCCAGGCCATGGTGTGGGCGGGAGCGTACAGGCCGGGGCAATGCGGGGTGATGCGGGCGTCGGCCGAGACGCAGGTCATTTCGGCCATCACCAGCGCGGCGCCGCCCATGGCGCGTGCGCCGAGGTGGGCCAGGTGCCAGTCGCCGACGCAGCCATCGACCGCGCTGTACTGCGCCATCGGCGAGACCACGATGCGGTTCTTCAGGACCAGGTCGCGCACCTTGTAGGGGGTGAACATGGGCGGCACCGAGCGCCCAGCTGCGGCTACGGGCGGCGGCAGGCCGGCCTGGTTGAAGGCGCGTTCGGCCAGCCAGCGTTCAAAGCCGGCCACGTAGTCCTTGTCGCGCAGGCGCAGGTTTTCGTGCGACAGGCGCTGGCTGCGGGTCAGCATGGAGTAGGCGAATTGCGGCGCTTCCATGGCGGTGTAGCGCTGCACGTTTTCGAACCATTCCATCGAATTGCGCGCGGCGCTCTGGATCTTCAGCACTTCCACCGCGCGCACTTCTTCGTAGGCGGCCAGGGCGGCGCGCGGGTCGGCGCCGTGTTGGCCGAAACAGCGCGCCAGCTCGATCGCGTCTTCCAGCGCCAGCTTGGTGCCGGAGCCGATGGAGAAGTGGGCAGTGTGGGCGGCGTCGCCCATCAACACCACCGGCGTGGCACCGTTCCAGTGCACCCATTTCTGGCAGACGATGCGCGGGAATTTGATCCACGCGCTCGAGCCGCGCAGGTGGGAGGCGTTGGACATCAGCTTGTGACCTTCCAGCCGGTCGGCGAACAATTGCTCGCACCAGGCCAGCGCCTCCTCCTGCGACATGTCTTCCAGCCCGGCGGCGCGCCACACGGTTTCCGGCGTTTCGATGATGAAGGTCGAGGTGTCGCCGTCATACTGGTAGATGTGGGCCTGGAACCAGCCGTGCTCCGTTTGCTTGAAGTCGAAGGTGAAGGCGTCGAATTTCTTCTTGGTGCCGAGCCAGACGAAACGGCACTGGCGCGCTTCAATCATGGGCTGGAAGCTCGCCTCATAGCGCGTGCGCACGCGCGAATTCAGGCCGTCGGAGGCGATCACCAGGTCGGCCTGGTAGCGCGCCGCCAGTTCCTGGTCGTCCTGCACCTCGGTCTCGAACACCAGTTCCACGCCCAGGTCCTCGCAGCGCTGCTGCAGGATGTTCAGCAGGCGCTTGCGGCCGATGCCGCAAAAACCGTGGCCGCCGGAGGTGACCTTCTGGCCCTTGAAGAAGACATCGATATCGTCCCAGTGGTTGAAGGCTTGCAGGATCTCGCGCGCCGTCTTCTCGTCGGCGGCCACCAGGTTGCCCAGCGTCTGGTCGGAGAACACCACGCCCCAGCCGAAGGTGTCGTACGGGCGGTTGCGCTCGACGACGACGATGCGGTGCGACGGGTCCTGCTTTTTCATCAGCAGCGCGAAATACAGGCCGGCCGGGCCGCCGCCAATACATACGATATTCATGCGTGTCCTCAGGTGCTACGGAGTTTAAAGCGTTGCAGCTTGCCGGTTTCGGTGCGCGGCAGCGACGCCAGGAAGCGGATGGCGCGCGGGTATTTGTACGGCGCGATCTGCTCTTTGACAAAGTCCTGCAGCTGGCTGCTCAGTTCGGGGGATGGTTCGAAGCCGGGCTTCAGCACGACATGGGCTTCCACCACCTGGCCGCGCTCCTCGTCCGGCTTGCCGACCACGCCGCATTCGGCCACGGCGGGGTGGCGCAGCAGCGCGTCTTCCACTTCCGGGCCGGCGATGTTGTAGCCGGCGGAGATGATCATGTCGTCGGTGCGCGAGCGGTAGATGAAGTAGCCGTCGGCGTCCATCTCGTAGGCGTCGCCGGTCAGGTTCCAGCCGTTCAGCACATAGTCGCGCTGGCGCGGGTCGGCCATGTAGCGGCAGCCGGTCGGGCCTTTCACCGCCAGGCGGCCGACAATGCCGGGGCCGACGGGCTGGCCGTGCCGGTCCAGCACGCAGGCACGGTAGCCGGGCACCGGCTTGCCGGTGGCGCCGGGGCGGATCTCGTCGCCTGCTGCGGAAATGAAGATGTGCAGCATTTCGGTGGCGCCGATGCCGTCGATCATGCGCAGGGCGGTGGCCTGCTGCCAGGCTTCGCGCGTGGCGACCGGCAGCGCTTCGCCGGCGGAGACGGATTTTTCCAGGCTGGAGAGGTCGTATTTGCCTGCCAGGCCGGCCATCTGGCGGTAGAAAGTAGGCGCGGTGAAGCAGATGGTGGCGCGGTGTTTTTCGATCGCTTGCAGCAGCGATTCGGGCGTGAGTTTTTCCAGCAGCACGGCAGCGGCGCCGACGCGCAGGGGGAAAAGCAGCAGGCCGCCCAGGCCGAAGGTGAAGGCCAGCGGTGGGGTGCCGATGAACAGGTCGTTCTCGCCCGACTTCAGCGTGTGGCGCGGGAAGCAGTCGCAAATGGCCAGCACGTCGCGCTGGAAGTGCATGGTGCCTTTGGGGATGCCGGTGGTGCCGGAGGTGAAGCTGATCAGGCAAATATCGTCGGCTGCGGTGTCGCAGGCTTCGGCGTGGTCGGGCTGGCTGGCCATGAGGGCGTCCAGCGAGGACTCGGGCGCGCTGCCTGCGGGGACGTTGAACCACAGGGTGCGTTCGGGGCAATTCGGCGCGGCTTCCATTTCTTCGCGCAGGGAGTGGGCGCACAGGACGGCCTGTACCTGCGCTTTGTCCATGATGACGCCCAGTTCGCGCGCGCGCAGCAGGGGCATGGTCGGGACGGCGATCAGGCCCGCTTTCAACACGGCCAGCACGGCGGCGGCCATCATCGGATGGTTGGCGCCGCGCAGCAGCACGCGGTTGCCGGGCACCAGAGCCATGGGGCCGAGCAGCACGTTAACGATGCGGTTCACCTGCTGTTGCAGCTCGGCGTAGGTCCAGCTGATACCGTCGCCGCGCAGGGCCAGGCGGCCGCCCTTACCGGCGGCTACGGCTTGGTTCAGGAGCTCGGCCACGCAGTTCAGGCGCGCGGGGTACTGCAATTCGGGGAGGTCGAATACCAGCTCCGGCCATTGGTCGGCCGGCGGGAGGTGCTGGCGCGCGAACTGGTCGAGATGCGCGCTCGGTTCTGCTGCAGTGGGTCTGTTCATGATCGCCCTGGGTAAGGTTCGGTTGAAGGCAGCCTGCTCGTTTTGTGCAGGGTACTTTAAACCTAAACTATATTTACCGCAAGGCTGGGGTTTCCCGGTTCTCGTTCTACGTCAACCCGGAACTTATCCCTGGCGCACCAGGGAGGTTTGCTGCAGCACCGCGCGCACCACATCGGTCAGCGCCGCCTGCACCGCCTCGTTGCTGCCCTGCCCGCCCAGCAGCGGCTTGAGGCCGGCGGCGGCGCCGTGCAGGCCGAGCGTGGTGCAGCCGGTGTGCAGCCGCTCCAGCCGCACGCGCGCCTCGTCGCGTTCACCGCGCGTCAGCAAGGCGTCGATTTCCGCGCCGGCGGCTGTCAACTGGTTCTGGAAGCCGGTCAGGTAGACCAGCAGGCGGTCGGCGCCGATGCCCAGGCGCTCCAGCGTTTCCGCGGGCGCCTCGGCGCAATGCTCGTAGCCATTGGCCGCCTGGTCGAGGAAGGCGCCCAGGTGGGCGCGCACCTGGTCGGACTGGAAAGGCTTGACGATATAGCCGGTGGCGCCGGCCAGCGTGGCCTGCTGCACCGTCTCCTTGTCGGTGGCCGAGGACACCAGCACGAATGGCAGCGCCGCCAGTTCCTCATGCGCGCGCACGCGCTGCAGCAGTTCGATGCCCGACAGGCGCGGCATGCGCAGGTCGCAGAAGATGACGCCCGGGCGCAGGCCCTGCTCCAGCTGCTGCCAGCCGTCGGCGCCATCCTCCGCCTCCGCGATCTCGAATTTTCCGCAACCGTCGATCAGGTGCATCAGCACCATGCGCGAAACCACGTCGTCGTCTACAACCAAAACTTTCATGCGTTCCCCATTTTTGTTTTTAATGCCGCGATGGCGAAACTACGTGTTCCAGCAACAGCCGCAGGCGCGGCAGCTTGGCGCGGATGGCCGGCCACATGGCGCGGTCGGCCGCCCGTTCCAGCTCGCCGCACAAGGCATGCAGCTCCGCTTCCTCCAGGTAGGCCGCGCTGCCTTTGATGCCATGGAACAGGCGTCCCGCCGCGTCGGCGTCGGCCGCCGCCAGGGCCTGGTCCATCTCGCGCAGGCGCGCCGGCAGGTCGGCGATGAAGGCGTCGCGCAGGCGCAGCTTCAATGCCTGCGCGGCCATGCCGGCGGCGGGCCGCTGCGCTTGCGATTGCGCTTGCGATTGCGCTTGCGGCGGCAGGTCGGCCACGCCGAACATGACGTCCAGCTCGGCCAGCGTGGCTGCCGGCACGGCCCGGTTACCCATCCGGGGCAGCTTGATGCCGCGCGCCAGTTGGCGCTCGATGGTGCGTTCCAACTGCATATGCAGCGCGCCCTCATCGATCGGCTTGGTCAGGAAGTTGTCCATGCCGGCCGCCAGGTAGCGGCTGCGGTCCTCGTCGCTGGCGTTGGCGGTCAAGGCCACGATCATCAGGTGCGGGTCCAGCACCGGCGCCTCGCGCGGGCCGCCGGAGCGGATCAGGCGGGTGGCGGTGGCGCCGTCCATTTCCGGCATGCGGCCGTCCATCAGCACCAGGTCGTAGCGCTGCTGGGCGCAGGCGGCCAGCGCCAGCACGCCGTTGCCAACGATGTCGACCTTGTGCCCCAGCTCCTCCAGCATCATACGGATGATGATCTGGTTGGTCGGGAAGTCCTCCGCGCACAGCACGCGCAGCTGGTGGCTGTGCGGCTCGCGCGAAACGTGCGGCACCAGCGGCGGCGCCACGCCGTCGCGCAGCGGCACCGTGAAGGCGAAGGTGGAGCCGGCGCCCGGCGCGCTGACCACGTCCACCGTGCCGCCCATCAGCCCCACCAGTTGGCTGCTGATCGCCAGGCCCAGGCCGGTGCCGCCATAGCGGCGGGTGGTGGTGGTGTCGCCCTGCTCGAATTTCTGGAACAGGCGCGGCAAGGCGTCCGGCGGAATACCGATGCCGGTGTCCTCCACCGTGAAGCGGATGCGGTGGCCGTCCGGCCCGCTGCTTTCGCGCTCGACCCGCAGCGACACCTTGCCGCGCTCGGTGAACTTGAAGGCGTTGCCGACCAGGTTGACCAGCACCTGGCGCAGGCGGGTCGGGTCGCCCACTACGAATTGCGGCAAGTCTTCCGCGAAATCGACTTCAAAGCCGACCATATTCGACATGGTGTGCTCGGCGAACAGGCTGACCACGTTCTCCACCATGCTGGCCAGGGCGAAGTCGATCGACTCGATATGCAGCTTGCCGGCCTCGATCTTTGAGAAGTCCAGCAGGTCGTTGATGATGCCCAGCAGCGACTGCGCATTGCCCTGGCCGCGCGCGATCTGGTCGCGGGTGCGCTCGGCCAGCGCGTTGTCGCGCAGCGCGAAGCCCAGCATGCCGATCACGCCGGCCAGCGGCGTGCGCATCTCGTGGCTCATATTGGCCAGGAATTCGGACTTCTGGCGCGTGGCTTCCTCGGCGCGCTGCTTGGCTTGCGACAGGTGCTTGTCGCGCTCCTCCAGCTCGCGCTTGCGCTCCTGCAGCTGCTGGTTCTTCAGCTCCACTTCGGCGGTGCGCAGCCTGACCTGCTGCTCCAGGCGCTGCTGCTGCAGGCGCAAGGCCCGCACGCGCATGTGGTAGGCCGCCCAGGCCGTGCCCAGCATGGCCGCCAGCATGCACAGGCGGAACCACCAGGTCTTCCAGTACGGCGGTGCAATGCTGATCGACAGCGTGGCGGCATGTTCGTTCCAGATGCCGTCCTTGTTGGCCGCCTTGACGCGGAACTGGTAGGTGCCGGGGTCGAGGTTGGTGTAGGTGGCAAAGCGCTTACCGGCATCCGTCACCACCCAGTCCTTGTCGAAGCCCTGTAACTGGTAGGCGAAGCGGTTGCGCTGCGGCGCCGCGTAGTGCAGCGCGGCGAATTCCAGCGAAAACACGGAATCGCCTTCGCGCAGCGAGATCGCCTGCGTGTATTCGATGGCCTGCTTCAGCACGCCCTTGTTGGCGCCGCCCTGCCCCGGCCGCAGCGACTTGTTGAAGATCTGGAAATCGGTGATGACGGCGGTCGGCGCCAGGCTGTTCTCGCGCACCTCCTGCGGCTCGAAGGCGGTGATGCCGTTGAAGCCGCCGAAATACAGGGTGCCGTCGCCGGCGCGCAGCGCCGAGCCGTCGAAGTAGGCTCCCTCGATGGTGCCGTCCACGCCGGAGTAGTTGCGCACCTGGCCGTTGCTCATGTCCAGGCGCGAGATGCCGGTATTGGTGGACAGCCACAGGTACTTGCCGCGATCGGGCAGGATGCCGGCGATGGCGTCGTCGGCCAGGCCGTCCTTGCGCAGGAAGCGGCGGAACTGCACGCTGCCGTCGGCGCGCCGCTCCATGCGGTTCAGGCCCGCCGCCGTACCCACCCACACGTTGCCGCTGTCGTCCTCGTACAGGTAGTGCACCTCGTTGTGGCTCAAGCTGGCGTGGTCGTTCGGGTTGTTGCGGTAGTGCGTGAAGCGGCCGCTCTTGCGGTCCAGCAGGTCAAGGCCGTTGAAAGTACCGACCCACAGGTTGCCGCGCCGGTCCTCCAGCACCGGGCGCACCACGCTGTCGGCCAGGCTGTGCATGTCGGCCGGGTCGTGGCGGAAGGTCAGCACGCCGCCGCTGGCCGGGTCAATGCGGTACAAACCGCTGCGCGAGGAGGCCCAGATCATGCCCTCGCGGTCGCCGTACAGGTAGCGGATGACGTCATTTTCCGGATCGCCGTGCGACAGCATCAGCGGGCCGAAACGGCGCGCCTTGCTATCGAAGCGGCGCACGCCGTTGCGCCCGCCCACCCACAGCGTGTTGCGGTCGCGCGGGTCGTGCGCCAGCGCCGTCACCTCGGCTTCCAGATTGTCGCTGCCGATACCGCCGGGGCGGAACAGCAAGGTCTTGCCTTCCAGTGGGTCGTAGTAATTCAGGCCGTCGTTATTGCCGACCCAGATCTTGCCGTCGCCGGCGTCGACAATCGAGCGCACCTTGTTGTCGCTCAAGCCGGCCGGCCGGCCCGGGTCTTTCACCAGGCGCGCAAAACCGCCACTGCCCAGGTCCACCCGGCTCACGCCGCGATACCAGGTGCCGACCCACAAGGTGCCGACGTTGTCGCGGTACAGCGCGGACACGTAGTTGTCGGCGATGCTGTGCTGGTCGCCCTGGTAGTGGCGGTACTGCACGAAGCGGTCGTCGGCCGGGCGCCAGCGCAGCAGGCCGCCGGTCTGGGCGCCAACCCACACGGTGCCGTCCTGGTCCTGGTAGATGCGCTTGATGGTGCCGGCCGGCAGGCCCTGCGCCGCCCCCAGTGCGCGCCGCTTCGGGTAGCGCCCGTCCAGGTTCCAGCGCTCGATGCCGTTCTGGGTACCGACCCACAGCAGCTGGTCGCTGTCCAGCAGCAAGGCCTGGGCGCCGCGCGCGCGGCTGCCCTGCATCGGGAAATGGACGAAATTGCGCGCGCCCGGATCGAGCATATCGACGCCGGCGGCGGTAGCCACCCACAGGCGGCCCTGTTTATCGCGCGCCAGGGCGTTGACCTGGTCGTGTCCCAGGCTGCCCGGATTGCCGCGCTCGTGGTGGTAGATCACGAACTTGCCGCTGACCGGGTCGAAATGCTGCAGGCCGTCCGAGGTGCCGATCCACAATCCGTCGTAGCCGTCATCGATGAGGGCGCGGATGTGGCGGTTGCCGCTGCCGCGCTTTTCCGGCTCCTGCGGCAGGAAATGGGCAAACGACTGCGTCTTCGCGTCGAACAGGTTCAGGCCGCCGTCGGTGCCGACCCACATGCGTCCGCGCGGATCGATGTGCAGCACACCGACCCAGTTCTCCGCCAGGCTGCGCGGGTCGCCCACCACATTGCGGTACACCGTGACCTTGTAACCGTCAAAGCGGCTCAGGCCCGCCTGGCTGCCGAACCACATGAAGCCCTGGCGGTCCTGCGCGATGGATAGCACCGATTCCTGGGCCAGTCCGTCCTGCACGTCGAGCTGCTCGAAACGCAGGGTGCGCGGCGGCGCCGCCAGCGCCGGCAGGGCTAGCGTGCAAGCCATGGCGAATGCGGCCAGGCAGCGGGTCAGGCGGTGGGAAATTACAGCCACGGGTCAGTAATCGGGTAAAAGCTATGCCAAAGCGATGATTGTACTATTTGTAAGCATCAGGACCCGAAAAACGCCAGCACGTCGGCGCGCCGCGCCTGCGTGTCGTGCTGGCCGAGGCGGATCAGCTCCTGGGTGTAGCTGGCCTCGAACAGCAGGTAGGATGCGAGCGCCGAGCCACGCGTCTCGGTGGCGCCGATGCCGGACAACATGGTGCGGATCGGGGCCGGCAGGCTGCCGATATGGCGCGATGCCAGGTCGTCCAGCCGCTCGGACGGCGCGATCACCAGCAACTCCACCGGCCGCAACGGGGTTTTGGCCAGCAATTCCTCCGGCAGCACCGACAGGGTCTGGTTGACGCGGTTCAGGCGCTCGATATCGATCGACAGGCTGTCCAGGAAGATGGAGGACATGGCGTGGCCGGCGATTTGCGCCAGGCTTGGGTAGCGCGGCGTTTCCGTCATCTGGCGCGGCGGCTCGGTCAGGCGTCCCGCGCCCACCACCAGCACCTTCTGCGCACCCAGGTGGATGGCGGGCGAGATCGGCGCCAACTGGCGCATGGAACCGTCGCCGCAGTACTCCAGGCGCCCGCCCATATACAGTGGCGTGGCCGGGAAAATGAAGGGGATGGCCGACGATGCCAGCAAATGCTCAACGCCGATCTGGTCCTGCATGGCGACGCGCTGCATGCGGATCCAGGGCGCGATTTCGGCGGCGGTCTGGTAGAAGGTGATGTGCTGGCCGCCGGTGTAGGACGATGCGGTGACAGCCAGCGCGTGCAGCAGGCCTTCCTGCAGGCAGTTGTCCAGGCGCGGCAAGTCGAGCATGCGGTGCAGCAGGTTGACCAGCGGCGTGTTATCGAGCAGGGACTGCGGCGGCGCGGCGCGCCATTTGCGCAGCAGCCAGCCGAAGGACAGCAGCGACAGCCAGCGCGCGCCCGAACGCAGCACGCCCAGCGAGTCGGCGCGGTAGACCTGCCCCACTTCGAAATTGCTCCAGACATCGAGCAGCTTTTGCACGCCCTCGCCGAAATTGTCGGCGCGGCAGGCCAGGGCCGTGGCGTTGATGGCGCCGGCCGAGGTACCGCAAATGATCTGGAAGGGATTGCGCGCAGGCGGCCAGCCTTCCTCCCAGAGGATTTCGGAGATCGCCTGCAAAACACCAATCTGGTACGCCGCGCGGGCGCCGCCGCCCGTCAGGATCAAACCTGTTTTCTTTTTCATGCCCATTTACTGAGGGTAACATGAAGGCCGCAAGGCGGGGAATGCCTACCGCCCCCGTCCGCACACCGCCTGTCGCGCGGCGGTCACTCCCCGCGTTTACTCGCCGCGCACGATGCCTTCGCGGCGCGGATCGGCGCCGCCGAACCAGCCATCCGGCGTGCGCTGCAAGCCTTGCAGGCCGGAGTTCATCTCCACCTGGCGCACCTCGTGGCCGCGCGCTTTTAGCTGGCCTACCACCTCGGCGCCGACCTTGCCCGCCTCGACCTCGGTCGGGCCATTGCGGCTGCCAAAATTCGGCAGGCTGATCGCCTGCTGCACATTAAGCTTCCAGTCCAGGGTGCCGACCAGCACCTTGGCCACGTAATTGATGATGGTGGAGCCGCCCGGCGAACCCGCCGCCAGCAGCAGCTTGCCGGACTGTTTGTCGAACACCATGGTGGGCGCCATCGAGCTGCGCGGACGCTTGCCGGGCTGCACGCGGTTGGCCACCGGGCCGTTCTCGTCCACCGAATCCCAGGAGAAGTCGGTCAGCTGGTTATTCAGCAGGAAGCCACCCACCATCTGGCGCGAGCCGAAAGCGTCTTCCACCGAGGTGGTCATGGAAATGCCGTTGCCGAAGCCGTCCACCACCACCAGGTGCGAGGTGGATGGCTTGTCCAGCGCGGTGTCGTCGCCCCACGCCACTTTCACATCGGCTGGCACGCCGGGGCGGGCGCGGCCCATCGATCTCTCGCCGATGAGGGTGGCGCGCTGGCGCAGGTAGGACTTATCCAGCAGGCCGCTGGCACCGCGGCCCGGCAGCGGCACGAAATCGGTGTCGGCCACGTAGCGGTTTCGGTCGGCGTAGGCCAGGCGCTCGGCTTCCGACATCAGGTGGATGGCGTCCGCGCCGACCACGCCGTTGACTGGCGCGTAGTCGCCGATCCTGCTGTTCTCCAGGATGCCGAGAATCTGCGCGATCGCCACGCCGCCGGACGATGGCGGCGGCATGCCGCACACGGTGTAGGCGCGATAGTCGGCGCACAGCGCGTCGCGCTCCCTGGCCTGGTAGCCGGTGATATCCGCTACGCTCAAGC
Organism: Massilia sp. SR12; assembly: GCA_046523935.1. Lineage (GTDB taxonomy): Bacteria > Pseudomonadota > Gammaproteobacteria > Burkholderiales > Burkholderiaceae_D > Rugamonas. The sequence continues at coordinate 2,418,496 of CP159586.1, forward strand.
CGCCCGGGTTGGTGGGATGGCCCTGCACCTTGGCGGCGATCTCGCGCGCGATGCGGCCCTTATAGAAGGCGTCGGCGCCGCCGGCCGCGATGGTGCGCAGGGTTTTCGCCAGTTCGGGGTTTTTCAGGAGATGGCCGACCGGCCAGGGCTGCTTGTCCGCGTTGAAGAAGTAGGCGGCGGCGACCGGGTCGCGCTGCAGGTGACGCTCGTTCGACAGCAGGAGATTCAGGCGCGGGCTGACGGCGAAACCTTCCTCGGCCAGTTTGATGGCGGGGGCGAACAGCTTGGGCCAGGCCAGCTTGCCGTATTGTTTATGCGCCAGCTCCAGCATGCGCAGCACGCCGGGCGCGCCGACCGAACGGCCGCCGACCACACCCTCGGCGCGCGGCAGGGGTTTGCCCCGGGCGTCCTGGAACAGGGTTTCGGTGGCGCTGGCGGGGGCGGTTTCGCGGCCGTCGAAGGCGCGCACTTTCTTGCCGTCCCAGTGCATCAGGAAGGCGCCGCCGCCGATGCCGGAGGACTGCGGTTCGACCAGGGTCAGCACCAGTTGCGTGGCGATGGCGGCATCGATGGCGGAGCCGCCTTGTTTCAGCATCTGGTAGCCGGCTTCGGTCGCCAGCGGATTGGCGGCGGCCACCATGTATTTTTGCGCCGACCAACCGGGCTTATCCTGCCAGCCGGTGGCGATTTCTGGAGCGCGGTTGTCTTGGGCGTGGAGCGGGAGGGTGCAGAGCAATGCTGCGGCAAAGGCGATGGCTTTCATTTCTGCATGCTACACCAGAACCAGGAAACCAGGGTCCGGCCCTGCGGGCCGTACCCTGGTTTCCCGGTTTCCCGGTTTTACTTCGGCTGCATCCGAATCGCCCCATCCAAACGAATGGTCTCGCCATTCAGCATGGTATTTTCAATAATCGACTTCGCCAGCGACGCATACTCGAACGGCTTGCCCAGGCGCGGCGGGAACGGCACCATCTTGCCCAGCGCATCCTGCACCTCCTGCGGCATCCCCAGCAGCATCGGGGTCTCAAAAATCCCCGGCGCAATGGTCATCACACGAATACCCGAACGCGACAGGTCGCGCGCCATCGGCAGGGTCAGGCCAGCCACGCCAGCCTTGGACGCGCCATAAGCCGCCTGCCCAATCTGCCCATCAAACGCCGCCACGGACGCAGTGTTGATAATCACCCCGCGCTCGCCCCACTCCGCCGCCTCGGTCTTGCCCATGGCATCGGCCGCCAGGCGGCACATATTGAAAGTGCCGATCAGGTTGATGCTGATAGTGCGCGCGAACGCATCCAATGGGTGCGGACCATCCTTGCCCACGGTCTTGATGGCAGGCGCCACGCCTGCGCAATTCACCAGGCCGCGCAGGGTGCCCATGGCGGTGGCAGCCGCCACCACCGCCAGGCCGTCAGCCTCGGAAGTCACATCGCATTTCACGAACTTGGCCGCGCCCAGTTCGGCCGCCAGCTTCTCGCCCGCCTCCACCTGCACGTCCGCCAGCACGACCTTGCCGCCATTGTCCACGAGCATGCGCGCGGTGGCCGCGCCCAGGCCCGAAGCGCCGCCGGTGATGATGAATACCTGATCCTTGATTTGCATTTTGTCTCCCCTATTCACTTTACGTTACGTAAACGTCAATCGAGGCGTATTGTACAAGAATCAGTAGCAAGTCATCCATACACCGTTGTGCGAACACATCCTTCCCGTCGGGCTGGTGACCTGGCCCGGCGGGCCGTGGTAATAGATGCCACTGGGGTCGCGGCAGCCGCCCGCATCGCAGATGACGGGGATGGGCGCGCTGGGGCCCGGCAGCGGCGTGGCAGCCGTTGCCGAAGCCGGGCGACCGGCGCGCGGCAACTGGGCGATGGCCGAGGATGGGGCTGCCGGGTCGCGCCGCGTCAACACGGGCGCCCAGGTCAGCGCGGGGTCCGGCGCCGGGGCGATGCGCGGCGTGGGTGTGACGATTTGTGGCACCGGGCGGCGCGGCATATCCTTGCGCGCGGGCGCGGTGCGGCACGGCTCGACCAGCAGGCGTTTGCCATCGGCGGCCAGGCGGCACACCGGCAGGCGGCGGTACTCTTCAAGGGATTCGGCGCCGGCGGCCGGGCCTTGCAGCCCGGCGGCCAGCGCCAGCAGGAATGGGAAAATCATGATGCCCTCCGCAGCGTACAGCCATCATACGCCGCGCAGGGTGAAGGCAGCGCGGATTACTGCGCCGACGGCGCCTCGGCCGGGGCCGGGGCCGCAGCCGGGGTTGCGACCGGCGCGGCGACCGGCGCGGCGACCTGCGGCGCAGTTGCCATGGCCGGGGCCACCACTTGCTGCTGCGCTTGCATCGGTGCCAGGGTCACCGACAGGATGCCGGTGGTCGGCAGCAGCGGCACCAGCAGCAGCGCCACGATGTTGATGATCTTGATCAGCGGGTTCACGGCCGGTCCGGCGGTATCTTTGTACGGGTCGCCCACGGTATCGCCGGTCACCGCCGCCTTGTGCGCGTCGGAGCCCTTGCCGCCATGGTTACCGTCCTCGATATACTTTTTCGCGTTATCCCAGGCACCGCCGCCGGTAGTCATGGAAATCGCCACGAACAGGCCGGTGATGATGGTGCCCATCAGCATACCGCCCAGCGCCGCAGGCCCCAACAGCATGCCCACTACGATCGGCACCAGCACCGGCAGCAGCGAAGGCGCGATCATTTCCTTGATGGCGGACGCGGTCAGCATGTCCACCGCCTTGTCGTACTGCGGCTTGCCGCTGCCGTCCATGATGCCCTTGATGTCGCGGAACTGGCGGCGCACTTCCACCACCACCGCCCCTGCCGCGCGGCCCACCGCCTCCATCGCCATGGCGCCGAACAGGTAGGGAATCAGGCCACCGATGAACAGGCCCACGATCACCATCGGGTTGGACAGGTCGAAGGTGATGGTCTTGCCCACCGACTCCAGCGCGTGGGTATAGTCGGCGAACAACACCAACGCGGCCAGGCCGGCGGAACCGATCGCATAGCCCTTGGTCACGGCCTTGGTGGTATTGCCCACCGCGTCCAGCGGGTCGGTAATGGCGCGCACGGAATCCGGCATGCCCGACATTTCAGCGATGCCGCCGGCGTTGTCGGTGATCGGACCGTAAGCGTCCAGCGCCACCACGATGCCCGCCATCGACAGCATGGAAGTAGCCGCAATCGCAATGCCGTACAGGCCGGCCAGTTTGTAGGAAACCATGATCGCCACGCACACCGCCAGCACCGGCCATGCGGTCGCCTTCATCGAGACGCCCAGGCCGGCGATGATATTGGTGCCGTGGCCGGTGGTGGAAGCTTCCGCGATGTGGCGCACCGGGGTGAATTCGGTGCCGGTGTAGAACTCGGTGATGTAGACCATCAGCCCGGTCAGCACGATGCCGACCACGGTGGCGCCCATCATCTTGTAGCGCATATCGTCATCCGGCCAGATCATCCAGGTCACGACCACGAAGCCGATCAGCGACAGGCCGGCGGCCCACCACAAGCCGGTGTACAGGGCCGACATGATCTTCTTGCCCGGTTTGGCCTTGACCATGGAGCAGCCGACGATGGAGCCGATGATGGACACGGCGCCCAGCAGCATCGGATAGATCGCCGCCTGCATCGGCGCAGTGGTGATCATCAGCGCGCCCAGCAGCATGGTCGCGATCAGGGTCACCACATAGGTCTCGAACAGGTCGGCCGCCATACCGGCGCAATCGCCCACGTTGTCGCCCACGTTATCGGCGATCACCGCCGGGTTGCGCGGATCGTCTTCCGGGATGCCCGCTTCCACCTTGCCCACCAGGTCGGCGCCGACGTCGGCGCCCTTGGTGAAGATGCCGCCGCCAAGGCGCGCGAAGATCGAGATCAGGGAAGCGCCGAAGGCCAGGCCGATCAAAGGTTTGAGCACATCATGCAGGCTTTTGCCGGGCGCGCCTTGCGCGATCAGCATCCAGTAGAACAGCGCCACGCCGAGCAGGCCCAGGCCGACCACCAGCATGCCGGTGATGGCGCCGCCCTTGAAGGCGACATTGAGCGCTTCGTTCATGCCGACCGAGGCGGCCTGCGCGGTGCGCACATTGGCCCGCACCGACACATTCATGCCGATGAAGCCGCAGGCGCCGGACAGCACGGCGCCGATCAGGAAGCCGATGGCGGTGGTGACATCAATCGCCGCCCCGATGGCTATCAGCAGCACCACGCCGACAATGGCGATGGTGCGGTACTGGCGGGCCAGGTAGGCCGCAGCACCCTGCTGGATGGCTGTCGCGATTTCCTGCATGCGGGCGTTGCCCGCGTCTTGTTTCAGGATCCAGTTGCGCGCCAATAACCCGTAAATTACCGCGAGCGCGCCGCATGCTATCGCGAACCACAAACTTGCTGCCATAAATTGCCCCCTTACGTTATTAGAATCAAAAGCTACAAAACGAACTCGGTACGACCGATCTACGTACTGCGAAACTTTGGATACTTCACGGCCAAGGGGGCCGTTCAAACCAGGGGGCCGGGAAACCAGGGTCCGCCCCAAAGGGTCGTACCCTGGTTTCCGGTTTCCCGGTTTGTCTTAGCTGGACAGAGCCGCGAAGGCGCGTTCGCGGATTTCCTCGACTGGACCAACGCCTTCGATCTTGCGGTACTTCGGCGCACCAGGCTGGCCCGATTTGGCCCACTCGCCGTAATAGCCGAGCAGCACTTCGGTCTGGTTGTGGTAAACGTCCAGGCGTTTCTTGACGGTTTCTTCCTTGTCGTCGTCGCGCTGCACCAGCTCTTCGCCGGTGACGTCGTCCTTGCCTTCGACTTTAGGAGGGTTGAATTTGACGTGGTACACGCGGCCGGAAGCCGGGTGGCTGCGGCGGCCGCTCATGCGTTCTACGATCTGGTCGTCCGGTACCGCGATTTCCAGCACGTAGTCGATGGCGACGCCGGCGTCCTTCATTGCATCGGCTTGCGCGGTGGTGCGCGGGAAGCCGTCGAACAGGTAGCCGTTGGCGCAGTCCGCAGCTTTCAGGCGGTCTTTCACCAGGCCGATAATGATGTCGTCGGAAACCAGCTGGCCAGCGTCCATCACCTTCTTGGCGGCCAGGCCCATTTCAGTACCTTCCTTGATTGCGGCACGCAGCATGTCGCCGGTGGAAATCTGAGGAATGTTGTACTTTTCCTTGATGAAGTTGGCCTGGGTGCCCTTACCGGCACCTGGTGCTCCTAACAGAATGAGACGCATGAATGTTCCTAAACGATTTAATAATAATTTTTGATGATGCCTTAGCCACCTTGCTAGAAACTTACCACAAAAGTTGAGTTATACGCCACTTTTGTAGAAAGCCTGTACACGCTCCAGGTCTTCCGGTGTATCCACCCCTGCTGCGGGCGCGGAATCGGTCACGTGTACTGCAATCGGGTAGCCATGCCACAACACGCGCAGCTGCTCCAGGGCCTCGATGCCCTCCAGCGGCGACACTTCCAGCGCCGGGTAGGCTTGCAGGAAATCGTTGCGGTAAGCGTACAGGCCGATATGACGCAGCGGGACATAGCCGGCCGGCAGGGCCGATTTATCCTGCGCAAAGGCATCGCGGTGCCACGGGATGGTGGCACGGCTGAAATAGAGGGCTTTGTCCTGCTTGTCCAGCACCACCTTCACCACATTCGGGTTGAAGGCGTCGGCCGCATCATGCAGCGGGTGGGCGCAGGTGGACATCGGCACGTCGGCGCTGATGCGGGCGGCGGCGGCTTGCAGAAGTTTCGGGTCGATCAGGGGCTCGTCGCCCTGCAGGTTGACGACCACCGCGTGCGGCGGCAAGTTCATGGCGCGCGCCACTTCGGCGATGCGGTCGGTGCCGGACGGATGGTCGGCGCGGGTCATGCACACTTCCACGCCGTGCTGTTCGCAGGCTTCTTTAATAGAGGCGTGGTCGGTGGCGACAATGATGCGTTGCGCGCCGGCTTCCCTGGCGCGTTCGGCGACGCGCACCACCATCGGCTTGCCGCCCAGGTCGGCCAGCGGCTTGTTGGGCAAGCGGGTCGAGGCCAGGCGGGCCGGGATGATGACAATAAACGACACCGCTTACTCCGTGGTGTCGGCCAGGGTGCGCGCTTCGTCGGCCCACATGATCGGGATGCCGTCGCGGATAGGGTATGCCAGGCGGTCGCCTTTGCAAATCATTTCCTGGGCTTTTTTGTCGTACTCCAGAGGGCCCTTGCACACAGGGCAGACCAGGATATCAAGCAGGCGTGCGTCCACGTAGTTTCTCCACAATTTGATCGGCCAGCGCCGGGTCGATGCTGGCACTGACTGGAACGACCCAGATCCTGGGATCGTTGCGTAATTCTTCAATTTGCCAGCATTTTACTGCATCCTTCTCTGTCACCAGAAGAATGTCGGCCTCTATGGCGGCGAATGGGCGGTCTTTAAAGTCGTGATGGTCGGGCAGCGGCAGCTCCTGCGGCTGCAGGCCGGCGGCGCGCAGCATGGCGAAGAAGCGGCCAGGGTTGCCGATGCCGGCGGCGGCAGCCACTTTCAGCCCGGCGCCCTGTCCTTCACCGGCGGCGGCCTGGCGCGCCAGCTCGGCCAGCGGCATGCGTTGCGCGCGGTCGGCCAGGCGCTCGGCGACCGCGCCGGCCAGGCGCATCTGCCATGGCGCGCCTGCGCCGGAGCCCGGGGGCGCGACAGCGGCGGCCAGCGCGGTTGTCAGCTGCGGCGCGTTGACCACGGTGAAGTCGCGCCGGCGCGATGGCGGCTCGCGCAGCGGGCCGGCCGGCAAAGTCCAGCCATTGCCCACGCCGCGGCCGTCGAACAGCACGACTTCCACATCGCGCGCCAAGGCGTAATGCTGCAAGCCGTCGTCCGTCACAATCACATTCACGTCAGGATGGGCCGCCAGCAGCGCCCTGCCCGCCGCCGCGCGCTGGCGCCCGACGAACACCGGGCAGCCCGTGCGGGCAGCAATCAATACCGGCTCATCGCCGACGTCGGCGGGCGTCGAGCCGGCGCTCACCGCGCGCGGCGCCGCATCCTTGCTGCCGAAACCGCGCGACACGACGCCAGGCGAAAACCCAGCCGCCCGCAGCGCCTCCACCAGCCAGATGGTCAACGGCGTCTTGCCCGTGCCGCCAATGAAGATATTCCCCACCACGACCACCGGCACCGGCAGCCGTTCGGACGACGACAGCCCGGCCGCAAACGCCGCCCGGCGCGCAGCGGCCAGGCCGCGAAACAGCAGCGACAGCGGCCACAGCGCGCACGCCAGCGGCCCGCGCCGCAACCACTCGCGCGCGAAGGTCGTCTCCAGGGAAGAGGCCATTTACTTGGCCTGGGCCGTCTGCGCCTCGAAGGTCACGCGATCGAAGCCGGCGATGCGCGCCGCCTCCATCACGTTGATCACCATCTGGTGCATCGCAAACTGGTCGGCGTTGATCTTGACCACCGGGTTGGCGCCTTTGGCCGCAGCCTTCATATTCACAGCCAGGCCTGGCACGTCATGGAACGATACCGGGCTGCCGTTGAGGGTGTAGTTGCCTTTGGCGTCCACCGTCACGGTCAGGTCATCCGGCTGCTCCACCGCCTTCTCCGCATCGGCGGTCGGCAGGGTGATTTTCAGCTCGGTGAACTTGCTGTAGGTGGTGGTGATCATCAGGAAGATCAGGATCACCAGCAGCACGTCGATGAACGGGATCAGGTTGATCTCCGGGTCTTCGCGCTTCTGGCCGCGGCGGAAATTCATCGCCATATGCTGATTCCTCGCTTACTTGCGGCTGTTGTGGACCACGTCCACGAACTTGACCGCCTGCTGCTCCATGTCGATGACGAAGGAGTCCACCAGTGCCCGGAAGTGGCGGTAGAACACCAGGGTCGGCATTGCGATCGCCAGGCCGAAGCCGGTGTTGTACAGGGCCACGGAAATACCATGCGCCAGTTGCGCCGGGTTGGCGCCGGCCGAGTTGGTCGAGCCGAAAATTTCGATCATGCCGACCACGGTGCCGAACAGGCCCATCAGGGGAGCCAGGGTGGCGATGGTGCCGAGGGTGGTCAGGAAGCGCTCCAACTGGTGCGCCACGGCACCGCCCGCCTCTTCGATCGATTCCTTCATCACATCGCGCGGGGCGTTGACGTTTCGCAACGCTGCCGACAGGACAACACCGAGCTGCGAGGACTTTTCCAGCTTCTCAATGATTTCCGGGGTGATATTGCCGCTGCGATAAACGCGCACAACTTCGTCCAGCAGGGTCTTGGGGATGATGCGGGTACGGCGGAGGTACATCAGGCGCTCGATGATCAGAGCGGTGGCAACAATAGAAGCGATCAGCAGAGGCCAGATGGGCCAGCCGGCGGCCTGGAAAATTGCGAGCAAGACGTACTCCTGTGAAAGAATTCCTAAACGCGCAATGTAGCCTGTTGGAGCTTATCCGGCAAGTGTGTGCTTTCTTCACATTTTCTGTGGACAAGATTGTTGGAAAGCCGCTCAATACGCTCCAAGCCACTGATTTGACTATGATTTTTTCTAATGCAATAAATTTCATCAGCTTTCAAGGATGGGGGTTCTGCACATATTCTGTGGACAATGTTGTGGGGAATGGTGGCTTTTATATCTTAAGTCTTTGATCGGAAAGAGAATTATTCTCAAGCACAAAAAATGCGCATTGGCATTTTTCAGCACCCGGCACTTGTGCACTTCCCCACATATTCTGTTGATAAGATTGTGAGCAAGGCTATGTTTGAGCACTAAAGTACTTGATTCATAAGCACTTTCTTTCCGTGCGTAAAAATTCCGCACCGAAATGTCCACTTTTCTTCCTGACCCCAGGACGGACATTTTTTGGGGATTTGCACAAATTCTGTGGACAATGTTGTGTGCAAGGCCAATGCATAGGGTGGAAGTCGTTGATTATCAAGGGCTTTCTATGTGTGATCAATTTTTGGGCAGCGTTTTTGACCGTCTTTTTCCCACAACTTCTGTGGATAAAATTGTTAGCAAGGGACAGACTGGAGTGCCAAGTCATTGATTTCTAAAATGAAAGTTACCGTGCAAACATTTTCATCACGCAGGTTTCAGCGCTGCCGAGTTCCTCACATATTCTGTGGATATCTTTGTGCGTAACAGCCCACGGCTATCGCAAAGTCCTTGATCTATAAGGAAATTCATAGACTGCCTGCGAATGAAGCATCGGCGTTTACCCTTTATAATCATGCGTTTACAAAAAATGCTTGCGGTATGAAGTGATGTATGACATAAGCATGACCGCTTTCAAAAAGTGTGGACAGGTCCATGATCAATAGCCCGGAACCCAATCAGGTCATTTCAGTTAGCGCCCTCAACCAGGCCGTTGCGCGCCTGCTGGAGCGCTCTTTTCCCTTGCAGTGGATATCTGGGGAAATCTCTAATTTCACCCGCGCCAGTTCGGGGCATTGGTACTTCACACTCAAAGATGACGGAGCGCAAGTTCGCGCCGTGATGTTCCGGGGTCGCTCGCAGTACGCGGGCTTTGTGCCGCGCGAGGGCGATAAGGTGGAGGTGCGGGCCCTGGTCACCTTGTACGGGCCGCGCGGTGACTACCAGATCAATGTGGAGGCGATCCGCCGGGCCGGTGTCGGCTCGCTGTTCGAGGCTTTCCAGCGGCTCAAGGAGCGCCTGGCGGCAGCCGGCCTGTTCGCGCCGGAGCGCAAGCGCGCGCTGCCGTTGTTTCCCCGCACTATTGGCATTGTGACCAGCCCGCAGGCGGCGGCCTTGCGCGATGTGCTGATTGCGCTGCGGCGCCGGGCGCCGCACGTGCAGGTGGTGCTCTACCCTACCCTGGTGCAGGGCCAGCAGGCCGGCGCGCAAATTGCGGCGGCCATCGATACGGCTTCGCGCCGGGCCGAGTGCGATGTGCTGCTGGTGGTGCGCGGCGGCGGCAGCATGGAGGACCTGTGGTGCTTTAACGAGGAAGTGGTCGCTTACGCCGTGGCCAATTGCGCGGTGCCGGTGGTGTCCGGTGTGGGCCACGAAACCGACTTCACGATCTGCGATTTCGCGGCCGATGTGCGGGCGGCGACGCCGACAGCGGCGGCGGAACTGGCGGCGACGCCGCGCGCCGACTGGCTGGGCTCCCTGCGCGCCGATGCCACCGACCTGCGCCGTGCCATGCGCCGCGCGCTGGGCGATGCGGGGCAAACCCTGGATAACCTGCAGCGCCGCCTGCTCAGCCCGACCGCGCGCATCGGGCAGCAACGCCTGCAGTTGAAAGCCTTGTCCACGGCCATGATGCACGCCACCCGCAATCCGCTGCAGCAGTCGCGCTTTACGGTGGACCGCCTGTCGGCGCGGCTGGCGGCGCGCAAGCCGGACCCGTCGTCGGCGCGGGCGGCCATGGCGGCTTTGCAGCACCGTGCCGGCGCCAGCATGCGCGGCCAGTTGCTGCAGCGGCGCGATGCGCTGAATGCCCTGTCGGCGCAGCTGGAATTACTCAATCCCCAGCGCACGCTGGAGCGCGGCTACGCCATCGTCACCGATACGGCGGGTGCCGTATTGCGCGATCCGGCCGGGATCAAGCCAGGCCAGGCGCTGGGCGTGCGCCTGGCGCAAGGCAGCGCCGAAATCGGTGTCGCAAGCGTACAACCCACGCTGTCCTAGCGTTCGTACTACAATAGTGGCCGTTTCGGCATTAATACCTTTTTACCCCCCTATTTGAGGAAATATTCATGGAACATACCCTGCCACCACTGCCATATGCAATGGACGCGCTGCAACCGCACATCTCCAAGGAAACCCTGGAATTCCACTACGGTAAGCATCATCAGGCTTATGTCACCAACCTGAACAACCTGATCAAGGGCACCGAGTTCGAAAACCTGTCCCTGGAAGAAATCGTGAAGAAATCCTCCGGCGGCGTCTTCAACAACGCGGCCCAGGTGTGGAACCACACCTTCTACTGGAACTGCATGGCGCCTAACGCTGGCGGCGCGCCGACCGGTGCCGTGGCTGACGCGATCAACGCCAAGTTCGGTTCCTTCGACAACTTCAAGGCTGAATTCACCAAGTCCTGCGTGGGCAACTTCGGTTCCGGCTGGACCTGGCTGGTGAAGAAGGCTGACGGTTCCGTGGAAATCGTCAACACCTCCAACGCTGCTACCCCGCTGACCGGCGCCGACAAGCCGCTGCTGACCTGCGACGTGTGGGAACACGCTTACTACGTTGACTACCGCAACGCCCGTCCTAAGTACGTTGAAACCTTCTGGAACCTGGTGAACTGGAACTTCGTGGGCCAGCAATTCGCTTAATCGCGTCGCTGTGATCCCAAAAAGCCCGCTACGCGCGGGCTTTTTTACGTCCGCACCGAGCTTAAACGCTGATCACGACTTTGCCGAAGTGGTTGCCGGAGGCCAGGTGCTGGAAGGCTTCGCGTGCTTTGTGGATGTCGAACACGCTGTCCACCACCGGCTTGATATTGCGCAGGGAGACCAGGCGCGATAAGTCTTCCTGCATTTTGCGGCTGCCGACGTAGATGCCGCTCATGCTCTTGCCGCCCACAACCAGGGAGAGCAGCTGGATGCCGGTTTCGAAGCCGCCACCCAGGCCGCCAATCGCTGCGACCTTGCCGCCCATGCCGACCGAGGCGATGGAGCGCGCCAGCGTGTCCTGCCCGCCTACTTCCAGCACCAGGTCGACGCCTTTGCCGCCAGTGGCGCGCAGCACTTCCTCCTGCCATTCAGGCGTTTTGCGGTAGTTGATCAGCACATCCGCGCCCAGCGCGTGCGCCCGTTCCAGCTTGGCGTCGCTGGACGAGGTGATGATGCTGCGCACGCCGGCCGCGCGCGCCAGTTGCAGCGCCCACACGGAGACGCCGCCGGTGCCGAGCAAGAGCACGCTGTCGCCGGCTTTCAAGCCACCTTCGACGAACAGCGCGTTCCAGGCGGTGACGCCGGCGCAGGTCAAGGTGGCGGCTTCCTCGAAACTAAGGTGGGCCGGCACGGCGCTCAAGCCGTCTTCGTGGATCACCAATTCCTCCGTCAGCGCCCCCGCGCCGCCAGCACCCAGGGTGAGCGCCGTCTTTTCCGGGCTGATTTTGCCTTCCACCCACTGCGGGAAGAAATTGGTGGCGACGCGCTCGCCGACGCGGAAGCGTGTCACGCCGGGCCCTACTTCGACCACCTCGCCGGCGGCATCGGATCCCGGCACCACGGCGCCTTCGCCGGAGGTCGGATAAGTGCCGTGCGCCACCATCAGGTCGCGGAAGTTCAAGGCCACGGCACGGACTTTGACGCGGACCTCCTGCTGTTGCAGCGCTTGCTGCGGCAGGGTGACGCGCTCCAGGCTCTCGATACCGGCGCCGGGGGTGATTTGGTAGGCATGCATGGAAAACTCCTTGGAAGTTGTAGTGAAGTGGGAAGCACTATATAGTTTCCCAACATTCCACAGTGGTGGATTCTGATCGACAGATTGTCAACCAGATGGAAACAATATGAACGAGCGCCTGAACGGCATCAATGTCTTCGTGCACGCGGTCGAAGCCGGCAGCTTTTCCGCTGCCGCCCTGCGCCTGCACCAGACCCGCTCGGCCGTGGCCAAGGCCATCGCGCGGCTGGAAGAGCGCCTGGGCGTGCGCCTGTTCCACCGCACCACGCGCAGCCAGAGCCTGACCGAGGCCGGCGAGTCCTACTACGAACGCTGCGTGCGCGCTCTGGCCGAACTGGACGCGGGCGAGGCCAGCATCGGCAGCGGCCGCAGCGAACCGAGCGGGCGCCTGCGCATCAGCGTGCCGGTACTGTTCGGCCGCCAGTTCGTGGCGCCGCTGATGCTGGAATTGGCACGCCGCCATCCCAAACTGGCGCTGGATATTTCGTTCAACGACCGCGTGGTGGACCTGATCGAGGAAGGCTTCGATATCGGCGTGCGCGTGGGGCCGCTGGCCGACAGCAGCTCGCTGGCGGCGCGCCGCCTGGGGCAGCAGCGCATGCTGGTCTGCGCGGCGCCCGCCTACCTGGCGCGGCACGGGCGGCCCGCTACGGTCGACGATATCGCCCGCCACGACGGCATCCTCTATTCGCACGGGCGCGCGGTGAAGACGTGGGTCATCGCGGCGCCCGGCGTCAAGCCGCGCGAGCTGCTGCCGGTGCAGCGCCTGCTGTTCGACGACCTGCAAGCGATCGCCGATGCCGCCGCTTCGGGCATGGGGCTGGTGTGGCTGCCGTGCTGGCTGGTGGCACCCTATGTCAAACGCGGCGAACTGCAAGTGCTGTTCGATTGCGGCGAGCTGGAAGCGTCGCAAATGCACCTGGTGTGGCCGCATACGCCGTATATGCCGGCCAAACTGCGCGTCGCCATCGACACCCTGCTTGAGGTGACACCCATCTACCTGGCCAGCGCCGAAGCCACGCCTGCGGTCTGAGTCGCCGCGGCTGAGGCTGCCTTCCGCAAGCACAGTGTTGGGAGATGCCAACACTGTTGCCGAGTATACATTCCACAAATTCTTATTTGGCAAAGTTGGCACAAAGCCGAATTTCACTTGCAAGTATAAGGTTTTCCCAATATGTAACTTGCAAAAAACATGGAACTTTTGCCATCACGCCATGCGCCCCGCTTGTTTGACGCAGATCAAAAGGGTATTTACCTTAGGTCAACACTAGTACAATTCAGGCTTGAACAAATTGCACAGGAGTGCCAGCAAGATGAGTAGTTTTGACGCAACAAATAAGCGCCTGAAAAATATTCATACTCGCATCCCGGAATTCCCGGAAGACTTGGTACGCCTGCTGCGCATGACCTATCACGTCCAGAAACGCATGAAGGATCTGGCGAACTCGGTATTGCGCAAGTACGACCTGGTTGATGCCAGCTATATGGTGCTGGCGGTGCTGTATGGATCTGAGAACGAGACTTCGACCGCATCCAATCTGGGGGAAGCCTGCATGGAAAAGCCGGCCAACCTGACCCGCGTCTGCAACGACCTGGAAACACAAGGCCTGATCACCCGTGGCAACCGCCCGGGCGACCGCCGCTGCGTGATGATCACGCTGACGGATGCCGGCCGCAACCTGATCGAACAAGTCATGCCGGAAGTCTGGTCGCGCACCACCCGCGCCTACGACGGCTACAACGGCGACGACATCCGCGTCCAGGAGCAACTCTTCAAACGCCAGCTCGCCAACCTCGACGTCAGCGCCTGACGTAAAAAATGGGGACGTACCCTATTTTTCGCTGCGCGAAAAATAGGGTACGTCCCCATTTTTTTTACTTCTGCGGCGAGGTGTGCTTCATCGCATACCAGAGGTGCTGCCACCAGTGTTCGCGTGAGCGCACTGTCAGCAGGCAGGTGCGGTCGATTTCTTCCTTGAAGACCCGGTCGCGGCATGCTTTGTTGGCCAGCGCGTTGCGCTGGTTCTCGGCATTCACTACGGCCAGCGCGAGCCAGAACACCAGCCCGGACAAGGCCACTACCAGCGTCCAGGCCAGGTGGTTGACCCAGGTGTGCTGCACCAGGCCGGCCTCGTCTGGGGCCGACTCCCGGTACGCGCGCATTACTTCTTCTTCACGTGGGTCCATTGCTTACTTTTTAGTGGCCGCAGCCTTGGCTACCAGGTAGTCCAGGACCGACAGCGCGGCGGCTTGCTGCTGGCTTTCCGGCTGGCCTGGGCGGCCGGCCATCGATGGCGCGGTCACGTAGCGGCCGTCGACCACCAGGGTCGGGGCGGAATCAATGCCCTTGTATTGGCCAATGGTGGCAGCCATGCGCTTCATTTTCGACTCAACGCCGAAGGATTTGTAGACGGCTTCGAATTTGGCTTTGTCGACGCCGGCGCTGGCCAGGAAGGCGACCATTTCGTCTTCACGCATCAGGCGTTTGTGGTCGACGTGCATGGCGTTGAAAATCTTCTGGCTGACCGTTTCGGACAGGCCCATCGCTTCCAGTGTGACGTAGGTGCGCGCCAGCACGTCCTTCTCGCCGCGCGCGAAGTGCAGGCGGCGGAACTGGACTTTATCGGCGTTCTGCTTGGCCCAGGCCGCAATGCGCGGTTCGAGCACAAAGCAGTGCGGGCAGGAATACATGAAGAACTCGACGACTTCGATTTTCTTGCCTTGCGCTTCGCTGCGCACAGGCGTGTCGAGGTTGCGCCAGTCAACGCCCTCTTTCGGATCGGCGGCAGAGGCGCCGGCGGCGGTGAACATCAGGGCGGCGGAGGCAAGCAGGAGGCGCAGCAGACGCATGGTGGTCCTTACAGATGAATAGTAAACGCAGCGAGATTACCATTTTTTGCGCCCTGTGATCAGCCCCGCGACGCAAATTGGCGCCGGCGGGGCTGCTTTAAGCCGGCTTTAAGGGCCGGCCGCGCTTAGAAGTCGTAGCGCGCGGACACTTTCACCTGGCGGCCGTTATCCGGGTAGATGCCGGTGCGGCAGCCAAAGGCCTGGTTGTAGTAGTCCTTGTCCAGCAGGTTCAGCGCGCTCAGCGCCAGTTCCCACTGGCCGAACTTGCGGGCGTAGCGGCCATCCACCGTGGTGTAGGCCGGGATGCGCGCGCTGCAGGCGTTGCTGAAATCACTGCCGACGCGCTGGCGGGCCACGCGCTGCACGCCAATATCGGCGCTCTGGCCGTCGGCCGGGGTCCAGGCCAGGCGCACCGTGGCGCTGTACTTCGGCACCAGCGGCACTTCGCGGCCGGCGTTGCCACCAGAACGGAAGGTCGCTTCCACCTGCTGGTAGTGGCCCTGCACCTGCCATGCGGCGGCGATGCGGTAGCTGCCGTCCAGCTCAAAGCCTTTGCGCTGGGTCGGTGCCAGGTTGGTGTTGGCGCCGAACAGGCCGGCGGTCGGGTCGTAGTAGATCTCGTTGTCCAGGTTGTGGCGGAACACGCGCGCGTCAAGCTTGGCCGCGCCTTGCGCATAGCCCAGGCCCAACTCGGCGTCGTGCGAGGTCTGGGTTGCCAGCGGCTTGTTGGCTTGCGGGGTGTAGGCGTTTTCGTCGGAGGTGGCGACGCGGTAGCTCTGGCCGGCTTTGGCCCAGGCGGTCAGGCCCGGCGCGGCCAGCATGCTGCCCTGCAGTTCCCAGGCGTTGTGCGCCTGCTTGGTGCTGTAGGTGGCGGTGGTGTACGGCACCGGATCGACCGAATCCTTATCGAACAGTTCGCGCCGCACGCCGGCGGCCAGGCGCACCTGCTGGGCGCCGGCGAACTTCACTTCGTCGCGCACGTAGAAGGCCTTGCTGCGCTGGCTGGCATCGGCGGCGGAGAAGCTGGAATGGGTGACGCGGTTCCAGCGGCCAAAGTCGAAGCCCGTCACCAGTTCATTCAGCATGCCGTCGAACTGTGCCAGGTGGCGCACGCGCGGCGAGAACTGGGTCTGCTTGCTGTCGTAGACCGACTTGGAGCCGGAGTAAGTGGCTTCCACATCCTTGGTGCGGTGCGCCAGCTCGGCGGCCAGGTCAAAGTCGCCAACCTTGCGTTCCCAGGCGGCGGTGTAGCGGTTGCTGTCCATCTTGCCGAAATCGTCCGGCGAGGTGGTCTGGCGCGGCTTGTCGAGGAATTCTGCCTCCTTCAGGCTGCCGGCAAAACGCTGGTCCTGGCGCGCGATGTCGGCGCGCAGCGACAGGCGGCCAAAGCCGCCGTTGAATTGCACGCCGCCGTTGAAGCGCGATTGCTTGAATTCGTTGTTGTCGCGGTAGTTGTCGGTGCGCTGGTGGCCGACGGCGGCGTCGACGGCCATGCCGTCATAGCCCTGCACTGCGCCCAGGCGCACGTCGGCGCTGTTGAACTGGCCCAGTTCGGCGAACACATTGCCGCCGCGCGCGCCGGCTTGCGGGCGCTTGGTGGTGATGCTGATCACGCCGCCGGTGGCGCCTTCACCGTACAACACGCTGGCGCCGCCGCGCATGATGTCGATGCGCTCGACCAGGTCGATCGGGATGGTGGACAGGGTGGCCGGGGTCAGCTCGTTGTCGCCCATGCGCACGCCGTCCAGCACCACGACCACGTTCTGGTCGCTGGTGGTGCCGAAGCCGCGCAGGTCAAGGCTGAAGTCCGGGCTGCCGGTCAGGCTCTGGCGGCCGTACACGCCGCCGATCTTGCGCAGCGCCTGGTTCACGTCGGTGACGCCGGCACGGCGGATTTCCGCCGCGGTGATGCTGGTGGCGCCAATCGGCAGCAGCGACGGGTCGCTGGCGAAGCGGGAACCGCTGACAACAATGGTCTGGGAAGTCTGGGCTGCGGCGGGCGCGGCAAAGCACAGGGCAAGGGCTGCGGCCAGGGCGCAGCGTGGCGAGAAGATGGTCATGAAGTGCGATCGAAAAAGTATCCGCCTGCGTCCCCGCAGCCGGAATCCACAGAAGTCGCACCCGCGCGGGCGCGCTTCCACCTCCCTGGCCGGTATCCGGGCTGGCAAGACTGACCGGGCCACCTTCCTATGCCATGCATAGTGGTTTCAGGCGCGGCCTGCCGTCGTAAGGACGGCGCTTGCGTACCGTTGCGGGGGCAGCACATTGCGTTTCCCGTTTAACTGCCCCCGCGAACAGGGGGCGGGCACCAAGGCGCGCACATTATACGCCGCCTAAAAATTGCATGAAAGTTTGGTAATTAGTTTGGTATATTTTCGCGTTGCTAATTATTTAATGGAACGCTATGCGCATTGCTCATTTATTGACCGTGGCCGCCCTGCTGGGCGGGGTCGCGGCTGCGGCCGGACTGATGGCGCAAGACGGCAGCCCGGCCACTGTGCCGGCCGCCGGCACCGACATTCCCCTGGCGCCGCCAAAAGCGGCCGCCGTCACGCAACCGAGCGCGCCGGGCGCCTGGGGCGGCATCCGCACCGGCCAAGAAGCCACCCTGTCCGAGCGCGTGGTGGACTACCAGATCGAAGCTACGCTCGATCCGGTCAAGCACACCATCGATGGCAAGCAGCGCCTGACCTGGCGCAACCGCAGCGAGCAGCCGGTGCGCAGCGTCTACCTGCACCTGTACCTGAACGCCTTCCAGAACGGGGAAAGCACCTTCCACACCGAGCAGCGCAAGAGCGGCGCCGGCATCCGCAACAGTAGCCTGAGCCGGGACGGCGAATGGGGCTATATACAACTGCGCAGCGTGCAGCAAGGCGGCGCCAAAGTGGCGTGGACCTTCGTGCAGCCGGATGGCGGCCCGGCCACCGACCAGACCGTGGTGCGCATGGACCTGCCGCAGCCCGTGGCGCCGGGTGCCAGCACCACGCTCGACATCAGCTTCTTCGACCAACTGCCACGCGTGATGGCGCGCAGCGGCTACTTCGACAGCTTCCACCTGGTGGCGCAGTGGTTCCCCAAGATCGCCGTGCTGGAACTGCCGGGCGAGCGCGGCGCCACCACGCTGCGCTGGAATGCGCATGAATACCACGCCGAATCCGAGTACTACGCCGACTTTGGCAGCTACGATGTGAAGCTGACCGTGCCCAGGGAGTACACGGTGGGCGCCACCGGCGAGCTGCAAGGCGCGCCAGTGGAAAAGGACGGCAAGCTGACCCACCACTACGTGCAGGGCGACGTGCACGATTTCGCCTGGAGCGCCGACAAGCGCACTGCCAAACCCCTGGTCGACACCTGGAACGGCCATGGCGGCGCGCCGGTCAAGATCACCGTGCTGTTCCCGCCGGAACTGGCCTCGAACGCGGCGCCGGCCATGCAGGCAGCCAAGGATTCGCTGGCATACTTCTCGCGCACGCTCGGCCCCTACCCGTACAAGACGCTGACCATCGTGGTGCCGCCGCATAACGCCACCGAGGCCGATGGCATGGAGTACCCGACCTTCTTCACCACCAGCGCCGCCCCTGGCCTGAAACCAGGCACGACGGCCGCCGCGATGCTGGATTTCGTCACCATCCATGAATTCGGCCACGGCTATTTCTACGGCATCCTGGCCAGCAACGAGTTCGAGGAACCGTTCCTGGACGAGGGCCTGAACGAGTACTGGAACCACCGCATGCTGCGCGATAGCGGGCGCAAGATCCCGCTCACCACGCCGCTCCTGCGCAGCATCGGCTTTGCGCCGCAAGCCAACGGCTTTGAGTTCGAGCGCATAGGCGCGCCGCGCGACGAGCCATCCGACCCGCTGGGCCAGAATGCTTACCATCGCCTGCAAGGCATCGGCCCGGTGTACGCGCGCGGCGCCATCACCATGCGCGACCTGGAGGCGCAACTGGGCAAGGACACCATGGAGCGCGCCTTCAAGGAATACTACCGCCGCTGGAAATTCCGCCACCCGAGCGTAGCCGACTTCCGCGAAGTGCTGGCGGAAGTGAGCGGCCAGCGCAAGCTGGTGGAGACCGTCTTCGCGCAGCAGGTGTATGCCGTGACGCGCGTGGACGACCGCATTTCGTCCTTCACCAGCGTGGAGCTGGCGCCAACGCCGGGCCTGCGCCTGCAAAACGGCAAACAAGTGGAAACCAGCGCAGAACAGGCCGAGCGCCAGGCTGACAAGCTGCGCGAGCAATGGAAAAAGGCGCACCCGGACGCCAAGCCCGGCACCGGCCCCTTCCCCTACCTGACCACGGTCACCGTGCGCCGCCGCGGCGCCGACGTGCCGCAAACGCTGGTGGTGACGTTTGCCGACGGCAGCAAGGAAACCGTGCAATGGAGCGGCGAACAGCGTTGGCACACTTTCGAATGGAGCAAGCCAGTGAAGGCGGTATCGGCGCAGATCGACCCCGAAGGCAAGCATCTGCTCGACGTGAACAAGCTCGATGACAGCCGCACGCTGAAGCAGGACGGCAGCGCGGCGCGCCGCTGGACCTTCGACCTGGCCGCCATCTTCCAGTCCCTCATTTCCCTGATCGCCACCGTATGAAGCTGACCACCAACCTTGTACACGCCAGCCGCGCCGCTCTGCAATGGCGCCTGCTCTTGCTCTGGCTGGCCGCCGTGCTGCTGCCAACTGCCGTACTAGCCCTGCCCTTCTGGAATACGCTGGCGCCGGCGCTGGGCCACTCGGTGCGCGCGCCGGAGCTGGCGCGCGTGCTGGACCTGATGAGCGTTGCCGACCTGCTCGGCGATGCGCGGCGCAATGCCGTAGCGCTGCAGCTTGGCGGCCTGGCGGCACTGGCGCTGACCCTGCTGCTGTCGCCCTTCCTGACCGGCACCATCGTCACCGCCGGACGCGCGCCGCAAACCGCCACCCTGCGCGAGCTGGTGGCGGGCGGCGTGGCGGAATACCCGCGCATGTTGCGCATGCTGCTGTGGGCTGTGGTGCCGCTGGGCGCCGCGTTGGCGCTGGGCGCCAGCCTGACCGACGCCGCCGACGACTACTCCGCCAAAGCGGTGCAGGCGGCGGACGCCGAGCCCTGGCAAATGGTGGCCACCATCGGCGCCGTGCTGTTGCTGGCGCTGGCCAACCTGACGCTGGATGCCGGCCGCGCCCAACTGGCGATCGACCGCCGCCGCACCTCCGCCATCAAGGCCTGGTGGTGGGGCGTGCAGTTGCTGCTGCGCCGTCCTGGCGCGGTGCTGGGCTGCTATGCCCTGCTAACCGTCGCAGGCCTGCTGCTGGCCGCCTTGCTGGCGCTGGCGCGCCTGCAAGTCCAGGGCAGCAACGGCTTGCTGCTGCTGGCGGGCTTCGCCCTGGCGCAGTTGATCGCGCTGGCCGTGGCGTGGATGCGCGCGGCACGCCTGTTGGCGCTGATGTCGCTGTCGGCAGCGAATCGCTGAGAGGCGTATAGTGGTGGGCATGACTACTTTGCCCACCTTCTTCCTGTCGCACGGCGGCGGCCCCTGGCCCTGGATGCGCGAGCAGTTCGGCAGCGCCTATGACCAGCTGGACGCCTCCCTGCGTGACCTGCCGCGCCAAGCCGGCGGCAAGCCGAAAGCCATCCTGGTCGTCACCGCCCATTGGGAGGGGAGTGCATTCCTGGTCTCTGCGGCGGCCCGGCCGCCAATGATCTACGACTACGGCGGCTTCCCGCCGCACACCTACCAGATCCAGTATCCCGCACCCGGCTCGCCGGCGCTGGCGGAGCGCGTGGCGCAGTTGCTGGGCGCGCGCGCCGCGCTGGACCATGAGCGCGGCCTGGATCACGGCACCTTCAGCGCCATGTATCCCGCCTTCCCCGAGGCCGATGTGCCGATCGTGCAGTTGTCGCTGCGCCAGGGCCTGGACCCGGCCGAGCACCTGGCAGCGGGCCGCCTGCTGCGACCTTTGCGCGATGAGGGTGTTTTGATTGTGGGCAGTGGGCTGAGCTACCAAAACCTGCGCGCCTTCAACGCGGCCGGGGCGGAAGCGTCGCGCGTGTTCGATGCCTGGCTGCGCGAGAGCATGGCGGCGGCGCCGGCGCAGCGCACGGCGCGTCTGCTGGAGTGGGAACGCGCACCGGCAGCGCGCCTGGCGCATCCGCGCGAAGAGCATTTGCTGCCGCTGATGGTGGTGGTGGGCGCGGCCGAGGATTCAGCCGCGCAGGTGGTGTATCACGAAGACCGCTTCATGGGAGCGCTGGCGGTCAGCAGCTTTATGCTGGGCTGAACGAAACAACGGAAAAGAACCGGGAAACCGGGAAACCGGAAAACCAGGGTCCGACCCTGCGGGTCGTACCCTGGTTTTCCGGTTTCCCGGTTCTAAGCAAAATTCAAGACCCGCGCTTACCCTTCATCCGCTCAGCTTCCTTCTCAGCCGCCTTACGCGCAGCCTCTTCCGCCTTAATCCGTTCTTCCTCAATATGCACAGCCAGCGCCGCCGCGCGGGTTTCCGGCGTCTCCAGCGAAATGCGGCCCAACAGGCCGCTGCGGTAATCCTGCAGCAGCATGTGCGAGGCTTTCTCAAAGTCCCACTCACCGCCCTTCAAGCGATAGCTACGCAGTTGCGCCACGCGTTCGATCACGGCCACGCCGTCCATCGCCGACACATCGGCCTTGTAACGCGCCTTGAGCAGTTCCGGATAGCGCTTCAGCAGCTCCTCCGCCAGCCAGATCGCCACCTCGTCCTCGATCAGCGCATTAGCGCCGATCGCATGCGACGCCGCCAGCGCCATGCCGTCGGACGGCATCTCGATCTTCGGCCACAGCAGCCCCGGCGTATCGATCAGCACCGTTTCCATATCGAGGTAAATCTTTTGCTGCTGCTTGGTCACCGCCGGCTCATCGCCCACCTTGGCCACGCGGCGCTTGAGCAGCGCGTTCATCAAGGTCGACTTGCCCACGTTCGGAATACCCATGATCATCATGCGCAGCGGCTTGAGGGCATCGGCGCGATGCGGCGCCAGCTTGCGCGCCTTGGCGATCACCTTCGCCACATCGGACGGCTTCTTGGTCGTCATCGCATACGCGGTCACGCTCTTGTCCTGTTCGAAGTGACGGATCCAGGCGGCCGTCGCATCCGGGTCGGCCAGGTCGATCTTGTTCAGGATTTTCAGGCAAGGACGCTGGCGGAACTTGCGCAGCTCCTCCACCATGGGATTGCAGCTGGCCGCAGGCAGGCGCGCGTCAACCACTTCGATGACGACATCGACATCGGCCATCTGTTCCGCCGCCTTTTTCTTGGCGGCGTTCATATGCCCGGGGAACCATTGGATAGACATGCTCTTGCCTTACGAATCGAATCAACAATCCGCTATTTTACATGGCGGCAGCAGTTTGCCGCCATTTGCCGAACTGGCAACTTTACTTCAGCAGCACCCAACCGTAGGAAGTATCGGTACGCTCGCCGCTGGCACCGGGCGCGATACCGAAACGGCAAGTCGCCAGGTAATCCACGGCATCACGCATCACCTGCGGCGCAAAACCGCCCTGCTCCGCGACGATACCGCGCGCCTGGCCGTCAGTGCCGACCACGAAGCGCAGCTTGATGCCGGTTTGCGCGCTGCGGCGCTGGTCCAGATTCACATAGCCGGTAAAACGCGGCGAGGGCTTGCAACTGCCCGGTTGCAGCACCGGCCGCAATGGCGCCGGGCCTTCCAGGCGCCAGGCGTACTGGATCGGGAACACGGTGCCTTCGCGCGCCGCCTCCAGCCCGGGCTTGAAACGGCAGCGTGCCAGGCCGGCCAGCGCGGCCTGGTCCAGCATGGTCCAGCCGCTGCTGCTGCGCACCACGGCGTCGCGCACCGCGCCGTCGCTGCCGATGCGGAATTCAAGCGTGGTGGCGCCTTCGATTTCGTAGCGCAGCGCCTCTCGCGGCCAGGCCGGGGCGGTGCAGCTGGCCGGCGTGGCCAGCGACTGATAGGGGAAGGCGCTGGCACCGGCCAGCGCAAGCAGCAGGGACAGCATTTCAGATCTCGGCCAGCGCCTTGACGTGCGCCACCACGCTGCGGCCCAGGGCTGACAGGTTGTAGCCGCCTTCCAGGCAACTGACAATGCGGCCTTGCGCGTACTCGCGCGCCACCGCCATAACCTGCGCCGTGATCCAGGCGTAGTCGGCCTCCACCAGGCCCATGCCGCCCAGGTCGTCCTCGCGGTGGGCATCGAAGCCGGCCGAGATGAAGATCATCTGCGGCTTGAAGGCGTGCAGCGCCGGCAGCCATTTTTCCTGCACCAGGGCGCGCACCGTATCGCCCTTGGCGCCGGCCGGCACCGGCACGTTGACGCGGTTCGGCGAGTCCGGCAGCACATCGCAATACGGATAGAACGGGTGCTGGAAGTAGCTCACCATCAGCGCGCGCGGCTCGTTCAGCAAGGCTTCCTCGGTGCCGTTGCCGTGGTGGACATCGAAATCGACCACCGCCACGCGCTCCAGGCCGCGCACGTCGAGCGCGTGCTTGACCGCGATTGCCACATTATTGAACAGGCAGAAGCCCATTGGCTCGGTGGGCCGCGCGTGGTGGCCGGGCGGGCGCACGGCGCAGAAGGCGTTGTCGATCTCGCCGTCGATCACGGCGTCGGTGGCTGCCACCGCGGCGCCGGCGGCGCGCAAGGCGGCCTGCCAGCTATAGGCGTTGAGCGAGGTGTCGCCGTCGATCGGGTAATAATCGCCCGCCGCCGGCAGGTTGTCGCGCACGATGGCGATGGCGTTGGCGCTGTGGTTGCGCGCGATGGAGGAGACATCGGCCAGCGGCGCGTCGCGGTGTTCCAGCAAGTCGTCGATGTGGGCGTTGATCAACTGGTCGGAAATGGCTTGCAGGCGTGCCGGGCATTCGGGATGCCAGCCGCCCATTTCGTGGCGCTGACAGTCTGGATGGCTATAAATTGCTGTGCTCATGAATCACGTTCTCGCATAGAATGCGACTAATCTACCACGCGGCGGCGGCCCCTCCAAACCCCGCCTCAAAACCATGTACACCAAATTGCACGCCGCAGCGCGCCAGGTCGGACAAGTCATTGTCGGCAAAGAGCTGCAAGTACGCCAATCGCTGACCTGCCTGCTGGCCGGCGGCCACTTGTTATTGGAGGACTTGCCGGGTGTTGGCAAGACCACGCTGTCGCATGCCCTGGCGCTGACGCTGGGCCTGCAATTCAACCGCATCCAGTTCACCAGCGACCTGCTGCCGGCCGACGTGGCCGGCGTCTCGATCTACGAGCGTGAACTGAACGCCTTCAGTTTCCATCCGGGTCCGATCTTCACCCAGGTGCTGCTGGCCGACGAAATCAACCGCGCCACGCCCAAGACCCAATCGGGCCTGCTGGAGGCGATGGAGGAGCGCCAGGTGTCGGCCGACGGCGTCACGCGCCCGCTGCCCGAGCCCTTCTTCGTCATCGCGACCCAGAACCCGACGCACCAGGTGGGCACCTTCCCGCTGCCGGAGTCGCAGCTGGACCGCTTCCTGATGTGCATCTCGCTCGGCTACCCGGACGCCGCCGCCGAACGCGCCCTGCTGATGGGCGAAGACCGACGCCAGATGCTCAAGCACCTGGCGCCGGCCATGACCCCGGCCGAATTGCAGGCGGCGCAGCAAGGCCTGCGCCAGATCCACGCCGCGCCGGCCCTGATCGACTACGTGCAAGCGCTGGCGCAGGCTTCGCGCCAGAACGGCTTCTTCGCCGAGGGACTGAGCCCGCGCGCGGCGCTGGCCCTGCTGCAAGCGGCGCGCGCCTGGGCCGCGCTGGAAGGCCGCGACCACGTGCTGCCGGAAGACGTGCAGGCCGTGCTGGTGCCGGTGTGCGCGCACCGCCTGCGCCCGGTCAAATCCTCGCACGGCACCGCGCTGGCCAGCCGTGACCTGGTGCTGCAATTGCAAAAATCCGTACCGGTGTAAAGCCATGCTTGCCCCAGCGCGGAAGATGCTTGACCGCTGGCTGTTCCAGCTCAAAGACAAGGAGTCCGGCGACGTGCGGCTGGTGATGCGGCGCGTCTTCATCCTGCCGACCCGGGCCGGCATGGCCTTTGTCGGCCTACTGCTGATCATGCTGATCGGCGCCGTCAACTACAACCTGGGCCTGGGCTTCGCGCTGACCTTCTTCACCGGCTCCTGCGCCCTGGTCGATATGTACCTGACGGCCAAGAACCTGGCCTTCCTGCACCTGGCGCCGGGCCGTGCGCAGCCGGTCTTCGCCGGCGACGAGGCGCAGTTCGAACTGAATGTGCGCAACCCCACCCAACGCGACCGCTACGCCATCTGGCTCGGTTTCCAGGACGAGGGCGAGCCGCGCCAGGCAATCGACGTGGCGGCCGGCAGCAGCGCCACCCTGGTGCTGTCGCGCCCCAGCAAGGAGCGCGGCTGGCTGGCGGCGCCGCGCGTGCGCCTGTTCACGCGCTTTCCATTGGGCCTGTTCGGCGCCTGGGCCTATTGGCAGCCGGACCTGAAAGTGCTGGCCTACCCGCAGCCGGAAGCGGCGCCGCCGCCGCTGCCCACCACTGGCGCCGCGCGCGAGGACGGCCACGGCACCGTGGGCTTGGATAACTTCGCCGGCATCCGCAACTACCAGCCGGGCGACCCGATGAAGCACCTGGCCTGGCGCCAGATCGCGCGCCTGCACCCGGCCGACGGCGGCAACCTGGTGAGCAAGCATTTCGAAGGCGGCGCCGTGTCCGACCTGCTGCTGGACCTGAACCAGTTGCCCTACCACCTGGATATTGAATTGCGCCTGTCACGCCTGACCGCCTGGGTGCTGGAAGCGGAACGGCGCGCCCTGCCCTACGCGCTTAGCGTGGGGCAGCGCCAGATTGCGCAAGGCCAGGGCGAGGCGCACTGCGCCGCCTGCCTGCGCGCCCTGGCCTTGTACGGCAAGGAGGACGCATGATCGCCCGCCTGGTCGGCCCGCTCACGCGCGACAAGTCCGACACCCTGCTGCTACTGCTGGCGGCGCTGATGGTGCTGGCGCCGCACCTGGCCCACCTGCCGCTGTGGACCTCCGCCATGGTGTGCGCCACCTTGCTGTGGCGCGCCGCCATCACCCTGCGCGGCAGCCGCCTGCCGCCGCTGTGGGTGCTGTTGCCGGTGGCGCTGCTGGCCATGGCCGGCGTCTACCTGAACTACCGCACCCTGCTCGGGCGCGAGCCGGGCGTGACCATGCTGGCCCTGCTGCTCACCCTCAAGCTGCTGGAAATGCATGCGCGGCGCGACCTGTTCGTGGTGATCTTCCTCAGCTTCTTTCTGCTGCTGACGAATTTCTTCTACTCGCAATCGATCCTGACCGCGCTGGCCATGGTCGCCACCATCATCGTGCTGCTGACGACCCAGGTCACCTTCCAGTTCACCGGCGCGGTGCCGCCGCTGGCCACGCGCCTCAAACTGGCCGGGCGCGTGTTCCTGGTGGCGGCGCCGCTGGGCGTGCTGCTGTTCATCGCCTTCCCGCGCATCCAGGGCCCCTTGTGGGGCTTGCCGGGCGACGCCACCAGCGGCCGCACCGGCATGTCGGACACCATGTCGCCCGGCTCCATGAGCAAGCTGGCCCTGTCCGACGAGATTGCCTTCCGCGTGCGCTTCGAAGGCGCCGCGCCGCCGCCGCCGCAACTGTACTGGCGCGGCCCGGTGCTAAGCCATTACGACGGCCGCACCTGGAGCCGCACCGGCCGCCAGCTATACCGCAACGGTATGCTGAGCATGCGCCGCCAGTTGAAGTGGCAAGGCACCGCTTACCCCTACGAGGTCACGCTGGAACCGGGCCGCCGCCAATTCCTGTTCACGCTGGAACTGAGCGCGCTGGAATCGACCCGCAGCGACGCCCACACCGCCCACACCGACGAACTGGAAACGCTGGTGCAGGCCCCGGCCGATAAACGCCTGCGCTACAACGGCGTGGGCTACCCCGACCACATTGCGCAGGCCAGCCTGGCGCCGCAGGAGATGGAGCCCTGGCTGCGCCTGCCGGCCGGTTTCAACCCGCGCACCCTGGCCTACGGCGCGCAACTGCAAGCCTTGCGCGCGGAACGGGGCGACGATGCCGCGCTGGCGGCGGCGCTGGACAACTTCCGCCGCGATTTCGAATACACGCTGGAACCCGACCTGCTGGGGCGCGACGCGGTCGATGAATTCCTGTTCGATACACGCAAGGGTTTTTGCGAGCATTACTCCGGCGCCTTTGTCTACCTGATGCGCGCCGCCGGCCTGCCGGCGCGCGTGGTCAACGGCTACCAGGGCGGCGAACTGAATCCGGTCGACGGTTACTACACCGTGCGCCAGTCCGACGCCCACGCCTGGAGCGAAGTCTGGCTCGGCCCGCAACGCGGCTGGGTACGCGTCGACCCGACCGCCGCCGTGGCGCCGGAACGCATCCGCAGCAACCTGGCGCAAGCCCTGCCCCAGTCGGTGCCTTTCGGTTTGCAAGGATTGGCTGAACTGTCGCGCGACCGGGAGTCCTGGCTGGCACAGATGCGTTTTGGCATCAGTGCGGTGAATAATGCTTGGAATCAATGGATCCTCGATTACAATCCAAAGAGGCAGCAACGTTTCCTTGAAGAACTTGGCACCATCTTTGGCACCTGGCGCCTGCCGGCTTCGCTGGCCCTGCTGGGGGCTTTGGCGCTGCTGTGGCGGCGCCAAAGCGCCGCCCGCGCGCGCGACCCGCTGGACGCCGCCTATCTCGCCTTCTGCCGCCTGCTGGCGCGCCACGGGCTGGAGAAGGCGCCGGACGAGGGCCCGCACAGCCTTGGCCGTCGCGTGCGCCAGTTGCCAGTGCCGCCCGGGAAAATGGCTGCCATGACCGAATTCCTGGAGCTGTACGGCGCGCTCAAATATGGCGCGCCGCCAGCGCCCGATAACCACATTGCACGGCTCAACCGTCTGCTGAAGCAATCCCGATGACATTTATAAAGAAACTCCCCACCACCCTGCTGGCCCTGGCCTGCCTGGGCCTGGCCGTTCCGCCGCTGGCCGCCGCCGCGCCACACAAGCCAGCCAAGAAAGCGGTAAAGAAAGCGCCGCCGAAAAAGCCCGCCATCGACTACACCGGCGAATTCGTCAACTTCGCTCAATGGAAGGAAGTGCAGCAATTCATGGGCGATATGGAGCAGAAGCATGGCGTGCCCATCGCCGAACTGGACAAGCTGTTCCTGGAGCTGCGCTATATCGATGCCGCCGTGCAGCTGGTGAAGCCGGCGCCGCCCGGCAAGCCGAAGAACTGGCAAGCCTACAGCGCGCGCTTCATCGAACCGAAGCGCATCAATGCCGGCGTGGAGTTCTGGAACGCCAACCGCGACACGCTGGCGCGCGCCGAGGCGCTGTACGGCGTGCCGGCCGAGATCATCGTCGGCATCATCGGCGTGGAAACCATCTACGGCCGCGACATGGGCAAGTTCCGCGTGCTCGACGTGCTGGCCACCCTGGCCTTTGCCTATCCGCTGGCGCCGAATCGCGAAACGCGCATGGCCTTCTTCCGCAGCGAACTGGAAGCGAGCATCATTTCGGCGCGCCAGACCGGCCTCGACCCGCTGACGCTGGTGGGCTCGTTCGCAGGCGCGGTGGGCATGCCGCAATTCATGCCGGGCAATATCTATAAGCTGGGCGTGGATTTCGACGGCGACGGCAAAGTGGACCTGCGCAACTCCGCCGCCGACGCCATTGGCAGCGTGGCCAATTTCCTGGTAGCCCACGGCTGGAAGCGCGAGCAGCCGGCCACCCTGGCCTACCCGGCCACCATGTCGCCCGCCATGGCATGGGAGAAATTCATCGACAATGGCCTGGACGCGAAATTCCGTGCGGAAGAATTGAACGCCGCCGGGGTCAGCACGGCGACACCCTTGCCGCCTAGCATGCTATACGGTCTGGTGGACTTGCAAAACGGTTCCGAGCCGACGGAATACTGGGTTGGAAGCAATAACTTTTTCTCTATCACCAAGTACAACAGGTCTTATTTTTATGCCATGTCGGTGGTCGAACTGGGGCGGGCGGTGAAGCTTTCCATGAAAAGCTTGTAAAAATGTGTGAAATGCAAGGGTGCAAAATTACCCTAACACAAAAAATCGGGTAGAATTCTCTCAGAATGTTGCGATAGGACAACGCGTTTCGAGAGCAATATACTATTTTTTGTTGCACGCAAGTACTGCTGACCGCACTGTTGTACAATTGTGTATATATTATGAAACTTGTTAAACAGGAATCCGTTTTCGGATCGGGTCGTTAGCAGGACAACTTTTGAGAAGGAACAGAGGACATGACCAACCAAGTCGGTAATGACATCAACAACGAGTCGGAAGGCGATGATCTGCTGCAGTACAATCCGAACCGTCTGCTCGACACCCTGATCGAAAACCTGCGCCTGAAGAACGATGCGGCCCTGTCGCGCGCTCTGGAAGTGGCGCCGCCTGTGATCTCCAAGATTCGCCACCACCGCCTGCCGGTCGGCGCGTCGCTGCTGATCCGCATGCACGAGGTTTCCGACCTGAGCATCCGTGACCTGCGTTACCTGATGGGTGACCGTCGCAATAAATTCCGCATCAGCGACAAGCAGTTCAAGCCTAAAGAAGGCGGCTCGACCGAAAACAAGGGCTGATTCCAGCTTTTGTGAAGGTTTCCCTCCCCGCTCGGGGAGGGAGCAGCGCGGCTGGCCTCAGGCCGGGAACACCCCGGTTGACAAGTAACGGTCACCGCGATCGCAGACGATGAACACGATCGTCGCGTTTTCCACTTGCTGCGAAATGCGCAGCGCAATCTCGCACGCACCCGCTGCGGAAATACCACAGAAGATGCCTTCTTCCGCCGCCATGCGACGCGCCATGCGTTCCGCTGCGGCCTGCGACACGTATTCCACCTGGTCCACACGCGCTTTGTCGTAAATCTTCGGCAGGTAGGCTTCCGGCCATTTGCGGATGCCCGGAATCGAGGAACCCTCTTCCGGCTGCGCGCCGATGATGCGGATGTTCTCGTCCTGCTCCTTGAGGAACTGCGACACGCCCATGATGGTGCCGGTGGTGCCCATGGCGGACACGAAATGGGTGACGCGGCCTTCGGTATCGCGCCAGATCTCGGGACCGGTGGTCTCGTAGTGGGCGCGTGGATTGTCGCCGTTGGCAAACTGGTCGAGGATCAGGCCCTTGCCGTCCTTCTGCATGGCTTCCGCCAGGTCGCGCGCGTATTCCATGCCGCCGGTCTTGGGCGTGAGGATGATTTGCGCGCCGTAGGCGGCCATGCTCTGGCGCCGTTCCTCGCTCAGGTTTTCCGGCATCAGCAGCACCATCTTGTAGCCGCGGATCGCCGCCGCCATGGCCAACGCAATGCCGGTGTTGCCGCTGGTCGCTTCAATCAGGGTGTCGCCCGGTTTGATCTGGCCGCGCTCTTCGGCGCGGCGCAGCATGGACATGGCGGCGCGGTCTTTGACCGAACCGGCAGGGTTATCGCCTTCCAGCTTGCCGAGGATGATGTTGCCGCGTGCGGCAGCTTCCGCACCCGGGATGCGCACCAGCTGCACCAGCGGGGTGTTGCCGATTGTGTCGGCGATTGTCTTGTATCCCATGATTCCTGCAGTATTTTGTTTTATTAAACGCCCATTCTATCCGCTCCGGCGGGCAGGCGCAGGGACATGAAGACATAACCCAGGCTCTCGCCGTCGATGCGGAACAGGTCGGCGATGGCGCCGGTCTGCACAAAGCCCATCTTGCGGTACAGGCCGCGCGCCGGCGCGTTCCCTTCCAGCACCTCCAGGTCGACCCATTCCAGGCCCTGTTCGCGCGCCCATTCGGCGGCGGTGGCCACCAGCGTCGTCCCCAGGCCGCCGCGCCGCGCATTGCGGTGCACGCCCATGCCCAGCAAGCAGCGGTGGCGCGCCGCCGCCTCGGGGCGCGAGCGCAGGTCGATGTGGCCGATAATTTCCTCGCCTTCCAGCGCCACCCACAGGCGGCGCCAGCCCTGCTGGCCGAAGGCGGCCTGCAGCCCGGTGCTGAAACCGTTCACCTTCTCCGGCGGGAAGCCGGCACTCGTGCGCGACATGGGCTGGAACAGCGGCACGCCATTGCGTCCGTTGTCCAGCAGATGGTCGTTCAGGTAGTGGAAGAAGCGGGCCAGTTCTTCGGGATGCAATGGCCGAATGGTAAAGGTCATGGCAAATCATAGCAGGGCCGGACAATTGCATTAAACTACTTGACATACACAGGAGCCCATCCCCCATGAGCGAGACCGAAGTCATTGCCAAGCCGTCCACGCTGGACAGCCGCCGGCATCAATTCAACCCCGTGCTGACCGCGCCGGAAATCAAGCGCCTGCACCGTTTCGGCACGATGCGCCAGTACGCGCGCGGCGTGCGCATCCTGGAGGCGGGGCATACCTGCTTTGGCATGCTGGTGACGCTGAGTGGCACCATCACCATCTGCAAATACGATGGCCTGGGCAATTCGGAATTCCTGACCGAGCATGGCCCGGGCGAATTCACGGCCGAGGTATCGCAGCTGTCCGGCCGCCCTTCCCTGGTCAATGCGACCGCCAAGGACGAAGTGGAAGTGCTGGAGGTGTCGCCCGAGAACCTGCGCGCGCTGGTGATCGCGGAGGCCGAGCTGGGCGAGCGCATCGTGCGCGCGCTGATCCTGCGCCGGGTTGGCCTGCTGGAGTCGGAGGGCGGCGGCCTGGTGCTGGTGGCCCCGCCCGGCAACGCGGCCTTGTTCCACCTGCAGTCCTTCTTGCGCAGCAATGGCTACCCTTACCGCATCCTCGATCCGAAAGGCGACGAGCAGGCGCAGGCCCTGTGCGAGTACTACCAGCCCGGCGCGGATGACTGGCCGCTGGTGGTGTGCCCGGACGGCGTGGTGAAGAAGAACCCGAGCAATGCGGAAGTCGGCTACTGCATCGGCCTGTTGCCGGTGATCGAAGACAAGCTGTGGGATGTGGTGGTGGTGGGCGCCGGTCCTGCCGGCCTGGCGACGTCGGTGTACGCGGGTTCGGAAGGTTTGTCGGTACTGGCGCTCGAACAGCGCGCCTATGGCGGCCAGGCAGCGGCCAGCGCGCGCATTGAAAACTACCTCGGCTTCCCGACCGGCATTTCCGGCGGCGCACTGGCCGGCCGCGCCTTTGTGCAGGCGCAGAAATTCGGCGTGGAGGTGGCGATCCCGGCGCCGGCCACGCGCCTGCTGTGCGACAGCTGGCCGCTGCGGGTGGAGATCGACGGCGGGCAGATCGTGCGCGCCAAAACCGTGGTGCTGGCCAGCGGCGCGCGCTACAAGCGCCCCGACCTGCCGAATATCAGCGAGTTCGAAGGACGCGGCATCTATTTCTGGGCTTCGCCGATCGAGGCCAAGCTGTGCAAGTCGGAGGAAGTGGTGCTGGTGGGCGGCGGCAATTCAGCCGGCCAGGCGGCGGTGTTCCTGGCCAGCCATGCCGCCAAGGTGCACATGGTGATCCGCGGCGACGGCTTGAAGGCCACCATGTCCACCTACCTGATCGACCGCATCAAGGCCACGCCGAATATCGAGCTGCACACGCATACCGAGATCGTGGCGCTGGAGGGCAATGACGACGGCTTGTCGCGCGTGACCTTCCGCTGCAAGGACACTGGCAGCGTCGATAGCTGCGATGTGTGCCGCCTGTTCCTGTTCATCGGCGCCGACCCGAATACGGCCTGGTTGTCCGACTGTGGCGTGGAAGTCGATGCGCAAGGCTTCATCCGCACCGGCTTCGACGCGGTCAAGGACCAGTGCCGCGCCAAGATGACCCTGGCCGACGCGCCGCAGCGCGCGCCGCTGGAAACCAGCGTGCCGGGCGTGTTCGCCATCGGCGACGTGCGCTCCGGCTCGACCAAGCGCGTGGCGGCGGGCGTGGGCGAAGGCGCGGCGGTGGTGTCGCAGATCCACGCCTTCCTGGCGCAACTGCCCGTTACATCCCCTTGAAGCGGTAGTGGAAGCGCTGGCTCACCGGCAGCTTCTTGCCATGCCCGCGCAGTGAGAGCCACATCGCATTGTCGCCGTCGCGCATGGCGGCGGCAATACGCTTCACCGACACCACATAACTGCGGTGCACCTGCCAGAAGCCCGCGTTTTCCAGCATTTCCGCCAGCTCCTTGAGCGGGGTGCGGATGTGCGCTTCCAGGCCGTCCGCCACCACCCGCGTGTATTTGTCTTCCGCCACGAAGTACAAGATGTCGGCCAGGTCGATGAAGTGCACCGCCTGCCCCACCGACGCCTGGATCCACGACGGCGCCGGCACCGCCGCTGCGCCAGCCGCATCACCCGCCGCCTGGCTCACTGCCAGGCCGCGCACGCTGTCCACGATACGGCGCAAGTCCGGCGGCGGCTGCAGCAAGCGCTCGCGCAAACGCTCCACCGTGCGCGCCAGGCGCACCGCATCCACCGGCTTCAGCAGGTAGTCATGCGCGCCCTGCTCGAACGCGGCCAAAGCATGCTCGTTGTAGGCGGTGACGAACACCACATGCGTGCGCGAGCCGAAGGTCGCCGCCAGTTGCAGCCCATCCAGCCCCGGCATCCGGATATCGAGGAAGGCCACATCCGGCGCCAATTCACGCGCCAGGCGCAGCGCCTCGAAACCATCCGCCGCTTCCGGCAGCAACTCCGCCTCCGGCCACAACGCCGCCAACAGCTCGCGCAGTTCCGCGCGCAGCAAAGGCTCGTCGTCGGCGATCAGGATACGAGGCTTCATGCACGCACCTCCTGCAATTGCTCCAACGGCAAACGCAGCTCCGCCTCCGTCGCACCATCCGCCGCCTGGCGCAGCTCGAAGGCTGCCCTGCCCTCGTACAGCGCCTGCAAGCGCTCCCGCACATTGCGCAGGCCGACCCCGCTGCCCAGCACCGGCAAGCCTTGCTGCAATCCAGCGCCATCGTCGCGCACCGTGATGTGAAGCTGACCCGCGTGCTCGGCCGCCATCACACTGACGCGCACCTGGCCGGGCTTCGGCTCAACGCCGTGCTGCACGGCGTTTTCCACCAGCGACATCAGCATCATGGGCGGCACCTGCGCAGCGCGCAGCGCATCCGGGCAATCGATGCGGGTTGACAGGCGCTCACCGAAGCGGATCTCCATCAACGCCAGGTAATGCCCCACCAGTTCGCACTCGCGCCCCAGCGTGGAAGTCGGCGTGCGCATGTCCGGCAAAGCAGTGCGCAGGTAGGCGATCAGGTGATCCAGCATTTCCACCGCCCGCTCGGGCGCATGGCGCGCCAGGTAGCGCGTGTTGGCCAGCGTGTTGTACAGGAAGTGCGGCTCCACCTGCGCCTGCAGCGATTTCAATTCCGCCTGCACCGCCGCACGCTGCAACTCCGCCATTTGCAACACGCGCGCATCGCGCCGCGAGATCATCAGCGGGATGGTCACCACCAGCACCACGAAAGCCGCCGCACTACCGAACATGTGCAAGTCGCTCAGCGCGCGCAATTGATAGTGCGCGGTGGAGAAACGGTAAGCCTGGGTTGCCGCAGTACCGGCGCCAAGCCACAGGAAAGGCTGCGCCAGCCAGCACCAGACCCAGCCCGCCTCTTTCGGCAACAACCAGCGCAGCGAATAGGCCCCGGCTTGCCCGAGCGCGGCCGCCAGCACCAGGCAGGAGAACAAGGCCAGCTTGTCCCAGCGCGCCCGGCCCGAGTAGATCCCCAGCGTAATGAGCAGCCAGGCCGCGCCATATAGCCATTCCCAGCGTGTGCCGGGGAAAAGCTGGCGCAGGGCCGGCACCGGGCCGAATTTGGATGCCGTCATGGTTGGATGGTTCATCGCAGGCTCGGCTTGGTGGCAAGTTCTTCGTCCCCCATGCCCTCGGGCAGGAGATCCACGGCGACATCGTCGCCCACCACTTCCAGCTTGAGATCATCGATCCAGGTCGTGCCGCCACCGCCGCTAATCACGCCGAAGTTGATCTCCTTTGCATCCTGCGGCACATCCAGCGTCACGCTGCGCAACGTCCAACCATTGGTGCCGCGCATCGGCTTATCCTGGTTGTTATAGAAGGTGCAGCCGAATTTGGAAGCGCAATCAACGCGCATCCACAGCCCGCTCCAGCCTTTCACCTCCTCGGTGCGCACCTGCGCCTGGAAGCGCACACGCTTGCCGCGATATTCGGCGGCGGAGAAAGCCTGCATCAAGGTGGCCCAGTCCTTGGTGGCCGGCGACTTGGCGCGGATGTATTTGGCGTTCGAACCGCGCTTGAAACCTTGCGGGTCCTGGCCCACTTCGAAATTGCGGGGCGATGCCCCGGTCAACTGCCAGGGCGGATCGATTGCGATGATGGGATTGGCCAGCGCCAGTAAGGCGGGTGCGCCGATTGTGGCAAGTAGGACTACGGGGGCTCTCATGGTTGGCAGTTTCTCATGGCATGACGAGATTGTCATGTCCGCAACTTTGCCCGGCTGCCGAGGATGTGGGGAATGCTTGCGACGAGCGCGCCGAATGAGCGATAAACGGGGAAGAAACGGGAGTTAAGCAGGCGTCCCTGACGGTGGCATGGCCAAGGCAAAGCGGCGCCTGCCGACGGGCTTACTTGCGAGCAGCTTCTTTACGCGGCGCGGCGGCACCATCGCGCGCCTTGCCGTTGACCACCAGCCCCGCCTCGGACAGCTTGATGGCATTCTTCTCGCCAACACCCTTCACGCGCTGCTCGAAATCAGCCCAATCCTTGAACTCCCCCTTCGCCCGTTCCGCCATGATGGCTTTGGACTTGGCCGGACCGATCCCCTTGACACTATCCAGCCCCGCCTGGTCGGCCTTATTGACATCGACCTGGGCCAACGCCATACCCATGCAAGCCACGAGCGTAGCGACAGCGAGTAACAGTTTCCTGATCATGATTGCCTCCAAAAGTGGACGCGAGACGACCTCGCCCAGCCACAACGCGGCTAGCGCATTCCGGCTGACATAGACCGCCTTGGGTTTGAGGTAGATCAAAGAAAACCGGTGCCAGGTCTGTCATTCGGACACGAGCCCAGCAGTAGGCGCAGCCTACTGCTGGGCTCGTGTCCGAATGACAGACCTGGCACCGGTTTTGGCTTTAGCTGAACAGTTCGTCGCGGGTGACGGTGGCGGTGCCGAGCTTGCCGACGACGATGCCGCCGGCGCGGTTGGCGGTTTCGACGGCTTCTTGCCAGCCGGCTCCGGAGCCGAGCATGGCGGCCATGGTGGCGATCACGGTGTCGCCGGCGCCGGAGACGTCGAAGACTTCACGCGCGCTGGCCTGGACGTTGAAAATGCCTTCGCCCGTGAACAGGGTCATGCCTTCTTCCGAGCGGGTCAGCAGCAGTGCGTCGAGCTGCAGTTCGGTGCGCAGGTTCTGCGCTTTGGTGATCAGCTGCTCTTCGCTGCTCCAGGTGCCGACAATGCGTTTCAGCTCGGACTTGTTGGGCGTCAGCACGGTGGCGCCTTTGTACGGGCTGAAGTCGTCGCCTTTCGGGTCGACCATCACCACCTTGCCGGCGGCGCGGGCGGTGGCGATCATTTCGGCCACATCGACCAGGCCGCCTTTGTTGTAGTCGGACAGCACGATCACATCGTATTCCGGCAGCAGGGTCTTGAACTGCACCAGCTTGTTACGCAGCACGGCGTCGCTGGGCGGTTCTTCAAAGTCGATGCGCACCATCTGCTGCTGGCGGCCGATCACGCGCAGCTTGATGATGGTGGAGATGGCGTTGTCGTGCTTGAGGTAGCTGTGGATGCCGCCGCCTTGCAGCAGTTGTTCGACTTCGGCGCCGGCTTCGTCGGCGCCGATGATGCCGAGCAGGCCGGCGTGCGCGCCGAGGGCTGCGGCGTTGCGGGCGACGTTGGCGGCGCCGCCCAGGCGGGCTTCGCGGCGTTCAATGCGCACCACCGGAACCGGGGCTTCGGGCGAGATGCGGCTGACGTCGCCGAACCAGTAGCGGTCCAGCATGACGTCGCCGGCGACCAGGATGCGGACTTTTTCGAGGGCGGGTGCTTTGTACGTTGTCATATTTTTTTCAACCGGGAAACCAAGGTACGGCCCACAGGGCCGGCCCCTTTAGTTCATCACATTCAGCTCTTCGGTGCGGCGCGGGGGGTAGGAGTCCCAGCGGCTGCAACCCGGGCAGTGCCAGTAGAACTGGCGCGCTTTGAAGCCGCAGTGGCTGCATTGGTAGCGCGCCAGCTTTTGCGTGTAGCCGTGCACCAGGTTCTTGACCATCGAGAGTTCGGACAGCACGGCGGCCGGGGCGTCCATCATGCGCGCTTCCAGCAGCTTGTCGAGGCCGAGCAGGGTCGGGGTGCGGCGCAGTTCGTCGATCACCACTTGCTTGGCGGCTTCCACGCCGTCGAGTTCGATGACGGCTTTGAACACCACTTCCAGCAGGTCGATCGAGGAGGCTTGCTCGAGGTAGGATTTGAGCAGGCTGACGCCTTCGGTCGGGCGGCCAACCTTGCGGTAGCCGTCCATCAGGCGCGTGGCCACCAGCGCGGTGTGCGGCACCGATTGCTGTTCGACGCGGCGCCAGGTGGCGAGCGCGGTTTCGGTGTCGCCTTTGGCCAGTTGGGCGTCGCCGCACAGGATGGTGGCGCGCACGCTGCTGCGGTCGGCGGCCAGGGCTTTTTCCAGCAGGGTTTCCGCCTCTTCCGGCTTCATGTGCACCAGCGCGTCCTGCGCCAGTTCGCAGTAGAACTGGGAGATTTCCTTTTGCCGCGAGCCGGCGCCGGCTTCCTGCAGCGCGAGCGCGGCTTCGATGGCGCGCTGCCATTCTTTCTCGCGCTGGAAGATCTCCAGCAGCGCTTTGCGGCCTTGCACGGCGTAGGAGGTGTCCAGCAGGCGCTTGTAGGTTTCCTCGGCGCGGTCCAGCAGGCCGGCTTTCAGGTAGTCCTGGCCCAGCTCATATTCGGCGTGGGCGCGCTGTTCAGCCGGCAGGTCGGGACGCGACAGCAGGTTCTGGTGCACGCGGATGGCGCGCTCAGTTTCGCCACGACGGCGGAACAGGTTGCCGAGGGCGAAGTGCATGTCGGCGGTTTCCGGGTCGAGCTTAACGATCTCGATGAAGGAGTCGATGGCTTTGTCGGGCTGGTCGTTCAGCAGGTGGTTCAGGCCGCGGTAGTAGCCGCGCGGCAGGGTGCGCGATTCGGACACCACGGCGCGGATATCGACGCGCGCGGCGATCCAACCGAGGCCAAACATGGCTGGGATGCCCAGCAGCCACCAGAGTTCAAAATCCATATTTTTCTTAGTGCTGGGTGTTGACGCTATCCGGCTGCGGGCGCTCGTTCACTTGCATGGCAGCGGTCTGCAGGGAGTGGATAGTGGATTTGTGCTTGTTCGCTTCGCGGCGCTGGCGGAACAAGGTTGGGGTGAGCGCGAGGATGCTCAGGGCGGCGCCGGCCACGAAGAAGGCCAACAGCATCAGCACCAGGGGGCCGCGCAGCTCGTATTGGAGGAATAGGTGCAGGTCGACTTCCTGCGTGTTTTTTAACGCAAAACCGAAGAACAGGACAAACAGGACAACGCCGAAGGCGGTTGAAATTAATTTCATTGTCGGTTCCATTTTTTTAACCGGGAAACCAGGGTACGGCCCAGAGGGCCGGACCCTGGTCTGCGGCAGTCGCGGGGCCGGGGGCCGGCCCTTTTGGGCCGTACCCCGGTTTCCCGGTTCTAAACAACAAAAAAGGGGCAGGCAAATGCCCGCCCCCCTTCATTCTACTAGCCAGAGACTCAATCCTCGATGATCGGTTGCCCGACCATCGCATCGACCCGCTCGCGCAGCTGCTTGCCAGGCTTGAAGTGCGGCACCCGTTTTTCAGGCACCATCACTTTGTCGCCGGACTTTGGATTACGTCCAATGCGCGGCGGCCGCGAATTCAGGGCAAAGCTGCCAAAACCACGGATCTCGATGCGCTGGCCTTCAGCCAAGGCGTTGGTCATCGCATCGAGAATGGTCTTGACGGCATACTCCGCATCTTTGGCCACCAGCTGGGAATAACGCTCAGCCAGGCGGTTGATCAATTCGGACTTAGTCATCTAAGTGCTCGGTAGATTAGTTCTTGTTGTCGAACTTGGCTTTCAGCAGCGCGCCCAGGCTGGTGGTGCCGGAAGCGGCGCTGGAGTCAGCAGCCATCTTCGACATCACTTCAGCGGTGTCCGCACTGTCTTTAGCTTTGATCGACAGCTGGATCGAACGTGCTTTGCGATCGATGTTGATCACCAGGGCTTCCACGGAATCACCAACTTTCAGGTGGGTGCCGGCATCTTCCACGCGGTCGCGGGAGATTTCGGAAGCGCGCAGGTAGCCTTCAACTTCTTCGGACAGTTGGATCACGGCGCCTTTTGGCTCAACCGACTTAACGGTACCGGTCACCAGGGAGCCCTTGTCGTTCATGGCTGCGAAGTTGTTGAATGGATCGCCTTCCAGTTGCTTAACGCCCAGGGAAACGCGCTCACGCTCAACGTCGATTGCCAGAACAACGGCTTCCAGTTCGTCACCTTTCTTGAAGCGACGTACGGCTTCTTCGCCGGACTCGGTCCAGGACAGGTCGGACAGGTGCACCAGGCCGTCGATGTTGCCTGGCAGGCCGATGAACACGCCGAAGTCGGTGATCGACTTGATTGCGCCTTTGACTTTATCGCCCTTCTTGTGGCTCATGCCGAAGTCGTCCCAAGGGTTTGCCTTGCACTGCTTCATGCCCAGGGAGATACGACGACGCTCTTCGTCGATTTCCAGAACCATCACTTCAACTTCGTCGCCCAGTTGGACAACTTTGTTTGGAGCGACGTTTTTGTTGGTCCAGTCCATTTCGGACACGTGAACCAGGCCTTCGATGCCTTGTTCAACTTCAACGAACGCACCGTAGTCGGTCAGGTTGGTGACTTTACCGAACAGGCGGGTGCCTTGTGGGTAACGACGGGACAGACCGGTCCAAGGATCGTCGCCCAGTTGCTTCACGCCCAGGGACACACGGTTCTTCTCTTGATCGTACTTCAGTACTTTCGCGGTGATCTCTTGACCAACGGTCAGCACTTCGGATGGGTGACGCACGCGACGCCATGCCAGGTCGGTGATGTGCAGCAGGCCGTCGATGCCGCCCAGGTCAACGAACGCACCGTAGTCGGTGATGTTCTTGACGACGCCGGTAACCACGGTGCCTTCTTTCAGGGTTTCCATCAGTTTCTGACGCTCTTCGCCCATCGAAGCTTCGATGACGGCGCGGCGGGACAGAACGACGTTGTTACGCTTGCGATCCAGTTTGATAACCTTGAATTCGAGGGTCTTGCCTTCGAATGGGGTGGTGTCTTTAACTGGACGGGTGTCTACCAGCGAACCTGGCAGGAAAGCACGGATGCCGTTGGTCAGAACGGTCAGGCCGCCCTTGACTTTGCCATTGACGGTACCAACGACGATCTCGCCGGATTCCATTGCTTTTTCCAGTGCCAGCCACGATGCCAGGCGCTTAGCCTTGTCACGCGACAGGATGGTATCGCCGAAACCATTTTCCAGCGATTCGATGGCCACGGAAACGAAGTCACCTACTTTGACTTCCAGTTCGCCTTGGTCATTCTTGAATTCTTCAACAGGGATGAAAGCTTCCGATTTCAGGCCGGCGTTGACGATCACAAAGTTGTGGTCCAGACGCACGACTTCAGCGGAGATCACTTCGCCGGAGCGCATGTCTTGACGTGACAGGGACTCTTCGAAGAGGGCTGCAAAACTTTCCATTTTTATTCCAGGTTAGCCAGTAAGGCCCGCACTATGCGGCTTCAACTGGGTTAGGGTTGACAAATTATTTGTGGGTAACCGCAGCCCACCATTTCAACACCTGTTCAGTCGCTTCATCAGCGTTCATTTCAGATGTATCCAGGAGGTGCGCACCCTCTGCTGGCGCCAGCGGCGCGATGGCCCGGTTCATATCCCGGTCGTCGCGTGCCTTCAAATCCATCAGCAGGTCTTCCATACTAGCAGAAATTCCCTTTCCGATCAATTGCTTATAGCGGCGATCGGCGCGCGCTTCGACGGAAGCGGTCAAAAACACCTTCAAAGGGGCGTGCGGGAAGATGACCGAGCCCATGTCGCGGCCGTCGGCGACCAGGCCCGGTGTCTTGCGGAAACTCAGTTGCAGGCCGTACAAGGCCTGGCGCACGGCGGGCAAGGCGGCGATTTTTGATGCCGTATTGCCAACCTCCTCGGCGCGGATGGCGTCGGTGACGTTTTCTTGCGACAAATAGATGGCGTCGCCGGCAAAATGGATGTGCAGGTGCTCGGCCAGCTTGGCCAGGGCGTGCTCGTCGCTCAGCGGGGTTTCGCGGCGCAAGGCTTGCAAGGCTGTCAAGCGGTACAGGGCGCCGGAGTCCAGCAGGTGGAAGCCAAGCTTGTCCGCAACCTTGTGGGCCACGGTGCCCTTGCCGCTGGCGGTCGGGCCGTCGATGGTGATGACTGGGATGTTCGATGTTGGCATAAATGTATTTTTCAAACCAGAAAACCAGGGTACGGCCCAAAGGGCCGGACCCTGGCTCGGGGTCCGGCCCTTTGGGCCGTACCCCGGTTTCCCGGTTTTGGCTAAAAGTTAAACGCTACCACGCTTCGCGATCGACGCAAAAGCCGTGAAGTACTCCGGGAAGGTCTTGGCCACGCATTTCGGATCATTGATGCGCACCTTGGCGCCCTTGCGAATGAACCCATCCAGCGACGCCAGCGAGAAGCACATCGCCATGCGGTGGTCGTCATAAGTATCGATCGCGGCGGGCAGCAGCGTGCGCGGGGCCGTGACCGACAGCCAGTCCTCCCCCTCTTCCACGATCGCGCCCAGCTTGCGCAGCTCGGTCGCCATGGCGCTCAAACGGTCGGTTTCCTTCACGCGCCACGAAGCGATATTGCGCAAGGTCGTAGTACCCTGGGCGTACAGTGCCGCCACCGCAATCGTCATCGCCGCGTCCGGGATATGGTTGAAATCCATATCCACCGCCTGCAACGGACCGGCAGCGCTGGCCTCGATCCAGTTGTCGCCCATGGTGATGGTCGCCCCCATCTGTTCCAGCGCCTGCGCAAAGCGCACGTCGCCCTGGATCGAATGATTGCCCACGCCAAGCACCCGCACCGGGCCACGGCCAATCGCGCCGGCAGCCAGGAAGTAGGATGCGCTGGAGGCATCGCCCTCCACATGAATGGTGCCAGGGCTCTGGTACACCTGCCCGGCCGGAATGGTGAACGACGCCCAGCCGTCCTGCTCCACCACCGCGCCAAAGCGGCGCATCAGGTTCAGGGTGATTTCGATGTACGGCTTGGAAATCAGCTCGCCCTCGACAGCGATGGTGATGGCCTGCTCGCGCGCCATCAACGGCGCCACCATCAGCAGCGCGGTCAGGAACTGGCTCGACACGTCGCCGCGCACCGACAGGGTCTTCGCGGTGAACTGGCCGCTGCGGATGTGCAGCGGAGGGTAGCCCTTGTTCATCGTGTATTCGATATCGGCGCCGGCCGCGTTGAGCGCGTCCACCAGGTCGCCGATCGGGCGCTCGTGCATGCGCGGCACGCCGTGCACCTTGTAGTCGCCGCCGATCACCGCCAACGCGGCGGTCAGGGGGCGGATGGCGGTGCCGGCGTTACCCATGAACAGGTCGGCCGTGCGCAGCGGCCAATTGCCTTTCACGCCCTGC
Source organism: Massilia sp. SR12 (assembly GCA_046523935.1). Taxonomy (GTDB): domain Bacteria; phylum Pseudomonadota; class Gammaproteobacteria; order Burkholderiales; family Burkholderiaceae_D; genus Rugamonas. The sequence goes on from CP159586.1 coordinate 2,461,275, forward strand.
ACCACGTGCACGGTGCTGTCGCCGGCGCGCTCCTCGGTCCAGTCCACGCCCAAAGAGCGCAGCGCGGCCAGCATGACAGCGGTATCGTCGGAGGCCAGCAGGTCGACCACGCGGGTCTCTCCTTCCGCCAGCGCGGCCAGCAGCAGGATGCGGTTGGAAATGGATTTCGAGCCAGGCAGGCGTACCGCGCCTTCCACGCGGGGCACGGGCAGCAGGTCGAAGTAATGCGGGTATTCAGTCATGCGTGTTCCTTATTCTGCCGCCGCGTCTTTCGGCTGCGGCGGCTCGGCCGCTTCGATGGTTTCGGTCCACTGCCGGCGCGCGCGCTGGGCGTTGCTGTAGACCGCTTCGAGCGCGGTGGCGTCGCCAGCGGCAAGGCTGGCGCGCAAACGGGTTAATTGTGCCAGATATGCATCCAGCTCGGTCAGGAGTGCGGCCTGGTTGGCGAGGCTGATGTCGCGCCACATTTCAGGCGAACTGCCGGCGATGCGGGTGAAGTCGCGAAAGCCGCTGGCAGCATATTGGAACAGCAAATCCGCGTGGGGCTTGCCGGCCACGTCATCCACCAGCGCGTAGGCCAGCAGGTGCGGGAGATGGCTGACGGCGGCGAACACTTTGTCGTGTTCTTCCGGGGTCAGGGTGTGGATGATGGCGCCGCAGGCGCGCCAGGCTTGCGCCACCCGCTCGACCGCTTCCGGCGCGTTTTCGGCCAGGGGGGTGAGGACGGTTTTTTTGCCTTGGTACAGGTCGGGGATGGCGGCGTCGGGGCCGTTGGTTTCACGGCCGGCGATGGGGTGGCCGGGGACGAATTGGGCGGCTTTGTCGCCCAGGGCGGCGCGCGCGGCTGCCACGACGTCGCATTTGGTGCTGCCGGCGTCGGTGATGATGGTTGCGGCGTCGAGGTGCGGCAGGATGGATTGCAGGATGCGGGCGGTTTGGGCTACGGGCGTTGCCAGCAGCACCATGTCGGCGCCGGTGATCGCTTCTTTTAAACCTGAAAACCAGGAAACCGGGGCCTGGCCGGCCGCGTGACCCAAAGGGTCGGCCCCCGCCACTGCCGGCGCCGCAGAAGGGGTCCGACCCTGCGGGTCGTACCCCGGTTTCCCGGTTTCAGCGGTTTGGTCGGTTTGGTCGGTTTGGGCAGCCGAATCAATAATCCCCAACTCCAGCGCCCGCAGCAAAAACGCCTCCGACCGGTCCACGCCAACAACATGCGCAACCGCGCCAGCCTGCTTCAGCGCCCGCGCAAACGAGCCGCCGATCAGGCCGACGCCAAAGATAACAACCTTATTAAGCACGATCCTCCGCCAGCGCCTTGCGCAGCGCAGTAATCAGCACCGCATTCTCCTGCGGCAAACCGATGGAAATACGCAGCCACTGCGGCAGCCCATAGTTCCCCACCGGACGCACGATCACACCCTGCTTCAGCAGCGCCAAATTGATACGCGCGCCAGCGCCATCATCCGCCCCCACGCGCACCAGCACGAAGTTACCGTACGAAGGCACAAACTCCAGCCCCAGATCCTTGAACGCCTCAACGAACTGCTCATAGCCCGCAGAATTGTTAGCCGCCGACTTGGACAGGAACTCCTTGTCGTTCAGCGCAGCAATCGCCGCCGCCTGCGCCAGGGAATTCACATTGAACGGCTGACGAATTCGATTCATCAGGTCCGTCACCTCCGGCTGCGCCAGCGCGAAGCCGACGCGCAGGCCGGCCAAGCCGTAGGCTTTAGAGAACGTGCGCGACACCAGCAGGTTCGGGTACTTCTTGACCCAGGCTGCGGACTCGTACTGGTCTTCCTTCTTCAGGAACTCGTTGTAAGCCTCATCCAGCACTACAACCACGTTGGCAGGCACCTTCTGCAGGAAAGCCTCAATCTCGGCGCCGGTCACAAAGGTGCCGGTCGGGTTGTTCGGGTTAGCCAGGAACACCAGCTTGGTATCCGCCTCAATCGCGGCTGCCATGGCATCCAGGTCGTGGCCATGGTTCTTGGCCGGCACCACGATGTGGCGCGCGCCGACACCCTGGGTCGCCAGCGCGTACACGGCGAAGGAATACTGCGAATACACCACGGACTGGCCGCGCTCAACGAAAGCGTGGGCGGCGATTTCCAGGATGTCGTTGGAGCCGTTGCCCAGGGTGACCCAGTCCAGCGGCACGTCGTAGCGCTTGGACAGCGCGGTTTTCAGGTCGAAGGCGTTGGCATCCGGGTAGCGGCCCAGTTCAGCGACGGCAGCGGCCATTGCCTTCTGCGCCGATTCAGGCACGCCGAACGGGTTTTCGTTGGACGCCAACTTGACGATGTTTTCTTCCTGCAGGCCAAACTCGCGCGCCACTTCGGAGATTGGCTTGCCAGCCTGGTAAGGAGCGATTGCGCGAACGTATTCAGGGCCGTAGTGCTTGGACATGTTTCTAATCTCTTATAAAGGTCAGGTGAGGCTGGTCGGGTAGGAACCCAGCACTTTGAAGAAGGCAGCGTTGTCCTTGAGTTCAGCCAACGCCCTGGCCACGGACAGGTCTTGTACGTGCCCTTCCACGTCTACATAAAAATAGTATTCCCAGGTGCCGATGCGGGCCGGGCGCGATTCGAAGCGCGTCATCGACACACCGTGCTTGGACAGCGGCGCCAGCAAGTGGTACACCGCGCCGGCCTTGTTCGGCACCGCCAGCACCAGCGAGGTGTGGTCCTTGCCGGACGGGTTGGTCTGCAGGCTGCCGATCACCACGAAACGGGTGCGGTTGTGCGGGTCGTCCTGGATGTGGGCGTGGGTGACGCCCAGGCCATACTGCGCACCGGCGTGCTCGCTGGCGATGGCCGCGATGGTCGGGTCGTCGCCCGCCATGCGCGCGGCTTCGGCATTCGAGGCCACTGCGCGGCGCTCGACGTTGGGGTAGTTCTGGTTCAGCCACACCTGGCACTGGGCCAGCGCCTGGGAATGGGCGCAGATCACCTGCACGCCCTCCATGGAGCCGGTCCTGGTCATCAGGCTGTGGTGGACGGCAATCGCGATCTCGCCGCTGATCAGGCACGGGGTGGCCAGCATCAGGTCCAAGGTGCGGTTGACCGCGCCTTCCGACGAGTTCTCGACCGGGACCACGCCGAAATCGGCGGTGCCGGCTTCGGTGGCACGGAATACTTCGTCGATGGAGGCGCATGGCACGGCCTCGATGGCGGTGCCGAATTGGGCGTACACCGCCTGCTCGCTGAAGGTGCCGGCCGGGCCGAGGAAGGCCACGGTGACGCGGCGTTCCAGCGCGCGGCAGGCGGACATGATTTCGCGGAAGATGGTTTGCACTTCGCGTCCGCCCAGGGGGCCGGGATTGCGTTCGGCGACGCCGCGCAGTACCTGGGCTTCGCGCTCGGGACGGAACACGGGCGCGTTGGTTTCGGCTTTGACGTGGCCGACTTGCTCGGCCACTTTGGCGCGCTCGTTCAGCAGCGCCAGGATTTGCGCGTCGATCGCATCGATCTTCTCGCGGAGGGGTTTCAGTTTGTCTGTCATTTGCTTGTGTTCGTTTTTTGGCGCTTTTTTCAGGCCGGGAAGCCGAGAAAACCGGGAAACCGGAAAACCAGGGTACGACCCTTAGGGTCGGACCCTGGTTTTCCGGTTTCCCGGTTTCCCGGTTTTCCGGTCATCCCGGCCTCACCAGCTCAGCGTCCTGCAAATTCGTTCAGGTAGTCGACCAGCGTTTGCACGCCCTCGATTGGCATCGCGTTATAGATCGATGCCCGCATACCACCGACGGACTTATGGCCCTTCAGCTGCAATAGCCCGCGCGCCTTCGCGCCGGCCAGGAATGCTTCATTTTGCGATTCATCGCGCAGGTAGAACGGTATGTTCATGCGCGAACGGTATTCTTTTGCGACGCGGTTCTGGTAGAAGTCGTCGGCATCGAGCGCTGCGTACAGCAGCCCGGCTTTCTCAATATTACGCTGTTCCATGGCGGCCACGCCGCCCTGTTTCTTCAGCCACTGGAACACCAGCCCGGCAATATAAATGCCGTAGGTGGGTGGCGTGTTATACATCGATTCATTATCCGCCACGTTCTTGAAATCGAACGCGGAAGGACAGTACGGCAGCGCCTTGCCCAGCAGGTCATCGCGCACGATCACCACGGTCACGCCGGCCGGCCCGATATTCTTTTGCGCGCCGCCGAAGATCACGCCGTACATGCTCACGTCCACAGGACGCGACAGGATGTGCGAGGACATGTCGGCCACGATCGGCGTGTCGCCCTGCGCGCTCGGCACAAAATTGAACTCGACACCGTCGATGGTTTCATTGGTGCAGACGTGCAGGTAGGACGCACCCGGCGTCAGCTTCCATTCGGCCTGGTCGGGCACGCGGTCAAAGCCGGTCGCCTGCGACGAAGCCGCCACGTTGACGCGCGCATAACGCGCCGCCTCCTTGATCGACTTGGACGACCAGGAGCCGGTCTGCACGAAATCGATCGTGCTGTCGGCGCCGCCGCCCAGGTTCATCGGCAGCACGGCATTTTGCGACAGGCCGCCGCCCTGCATGAACAGGATGCGGTAGTTATCCGGCACCGCCAGCAACTCGCGCAGGTCGCGTTCAGCGGCGCGGTAGATCGAAATGAATTCCGGACCACGGTGGCTCATCTCCATCACGGACATCCCACTGCCCTGCCAGTCCAGCATTTCAGCGGCCGCCTGTTGCAGCACTTCCTTAGGCAGCACGGCCGGGCCGGCGGAGAAATTGTAGATGTTCGTCGCCACTTCCAGACTCCTTACTTCGTTTGTTCGATGATGCGCTTGGCGCGTTCCTGCGTCAGTTTTTGCGCGATCTGCGCGCTATCCGCCATCAGTTGTGGCATGACTTGCAGCGACTTTTTGCCGGCCGGGCTGCGATAGAAGGCGGTCAGCGCCTTCACGTCGTCCGCGCTGAAGTGGCGCGCGTACATTGGCACCACCTGGTTGTACAGTTCATCAACCAGCTTGGGATCGGTCAAATCCTTTTGCAGCGCCGCCGTGATGGCCGGCATGCGGCGCTCCACGTTCGCCAGTTCCGCCTTGCGCTGCTCTTCGTTCAGTTTCGGGTTGTTGCGCACTACCGCCTCCGCGCGCAGGCGCAGCACTTGCGGCAAAGCCTTGGACATATTCTGCATCGACGCAGCCATGCTGCTGCGGGCATTGGTCGCTTCCATCAACTCGCGCACAGCCGCATCGCTGGGCGGTGCGGCGTGGGCGCTGCCTGCGGCAGCCAGAATAGCGGTTAGCACGAACTTTTTCACGACAGGCTCCTTAATTCGGTTTGCGGAACTGCTCCATGGCTTTCTGAATGCGCGGCATGGTCACACGCTGGCCGACCGCCATCGATTCCGCCATCAACTGCGGCATCACTTGCAGGCTCTTGGCGCCCAGCGGGGAGCGGTAGTAGGCCGCCATCTGCTTCAATTCATCGTTGGTGAAATAGCGGGTGTAAAGGGTCGTCATTTCCGCTTCCATTTCCGTCACCAGGCCGGGATCGTTCATGACCTGGCCCATCACCTCCGAGATTTTCGGCATATCGGCTTCCAGCCTGGCCAGGCGTTCCTTGCGCTGCGCATCGGTCAGGCGGGTGTCCGCATTCAGCGCGGCTTCGGTCTGCTGGCGGATGATGCCCGGCATGGCCTTGGTCATCTGCACCATCATTGCCGCCCAGGTGACCCGGTAGTTCATCGCGTCCAGCACTTCGCGCACGGCAGCGGCGCTGGCCGCATTCAGGGCCGGCGCCGGCGCCGGCGCGGCGTCAGCGGCGAAGGCCGCGTGGGCGAAACTAAAGCAGGCCAACAGCGATACGACAAATTTCTTCATTGCTTATTCGTTTTTTGAATTTCGGGATCTAAAAAACTAACGGGCCCGGCCCGATTGCTCAGACAGGGCCCGTTGCGGGTCAGCCTTATTCGGCTGCCGCGCCGCCTTCCGCGTCGGCCTCGGCTTCCACCTCCGGCTCGTCGGCGTCCGCCTCCAGGATACGCTGCAGGCCCGAGAGCTTGGTGCCGTCCTCCACCGCGATCAGGGTCACGCCCTGGGTGGCACGGCCCATCTCACGGATCTCCGACACACGGGTGCGAATCAGCACGCCGCCGGTCGTGATCAGCATGATCTCGTCGGTCTTGGTCACCAGGGTCGCCGCCACCACCTTGCCGTTACGCTCGGAAGTCTGGATCGCGATCATACCCTTGGTGCCACGGCCATGGCGGGTGTACTCGGTGATCGGAGTACGCTTGCCGAAACCGTTCTCGGTCGCGGTCAGCACCGACTGCTCTTCGTTTTCCGCCACCAGCAACGCGATCACGTTCTGGCCTTCTTCCAGGTTCATACCGCGCACACCGCGCGCGGTACGGCCCATTGGACGCACGTCGTTTTCGTCGAAGCGCACAGCTTTACCAGCGTCGGAGAACAGCATCACGTCATGCTTGCCATCAGTCAGCGCAGCACCGATCAGGAAGTCGCCTTCATCCAGGTCGACCGCAATGATGCCGGCCTTACGCGGATTGGAGAAGTCCTTCAACGGGGTCTTCTTCACAGTACCCAGGCTGGTCGACATGAAGACGTAGTGGTCTTCCGGGAAGGTGCGGTTGACGCCCGACAGCGGCAGCACCACGGTGATCTTCTCGTTGTCCTGCAGCGGGAACATGTTCACGATCGGCTTGCCGCGCGAGTTGCGCGAGCCTTGCGGCACTTCCCACACCTTCAGCCAGTACATGCGGCCACGGTTGGAGAAGCACAGGATGTAATCGTGGGTGTTGGCGATGAACAGTTGGTCGATCCAGTCTTCATCCTTGGTCGCTGCTGCCTGCTTGCCACGGCCGCCGCGCTTCTGCGCGCGGTATTCGGACAGCGGCTGGGCCTTCATATAGCCCATGTGCGACAGGGTCACCACCATGTCCTGCGGCGTGATCAGGTCTTCGGTTTCCAGGTCGGTCGCGTTGTTCTCGATGTTCGAGCGGCGCGGGTCCTTGTCGCCGAATTCCAGCTTGGACGCATTCAGTTCGTCGGTAATGATCGCGGTCACGCGCGACGGCTTGGACAAGATGTCCAGCAGGTCGGCGATCAGCGACATCACGTCCTTGTACTCGTTGACGATCTTGTCCTGTTCCAGGCCGGTCAGGCGCTGCAGGCGCATCTGCAGGATTTCGCCCGCTTGTTCGTCGGACAGCTTGTACAGGCCATCGGACTGCAGGCCGTAATGCTTAGGCAGGTGCTCCGGACGGAACGCCTCGATACCGCCCTGGCCTTCTTCGCCGGTGCGCTTCAGCATTTCGCGCACGATGGACGAATCCCAGCCGCGCGACATCAGTTCCTGCTTCGCGATCGGCGGCGTAGGAGCAGCCTTGATGATGGCGATGAAATCGTCGATATTCGCCAGCGCCACTGCCAGGCCTTCCAGCACGTGGCCGCGTTCGCGCGCCTTGCGCAGCTCGAACACGGTACGGCGGGTCACCACCTCGCGGCGATGCGACAGGAAGGTAGCCAGCAGGTCCTTCAGGTTCATCAGCTTCGGCTGGCCGTCCACCAGGGCCACCATGTTCATGCCGAAGGTGTCCTGCAACTGGGTCTGCTTGTACAGGTTGTTCAGCACCACTTCCGGCACTTCACCGCGTTTCAGCTCGATCACCACGCGCATGCCCGACTTATCGGACTCGTCGCGGATGTCGGAAATGCCTTCCAGCTTCTTGTCGCGCACGTTCTCGGCGATGCGCTCCAGCAGCGACTTCTTATTGACCTGGTATGGCAGCTCGTCCACGATGATCGCGGTGCGGCCGCCTTCCTTGCCGTATTCCTCGAAGTGGGTCTTGGCGCGCATCACCACGCGGCCACGGCCGGTGCGGTAACCATCGCGCACGCCGGACACGCCGTAAATCGTGCCGCCGGTCGGGAAGTCCGGCGCCGGGATGATTTCGATCAGTTCATCGATCGAGCAATCCGGGTTATTCAGCACGTGCAGCGCGCCGTTGATCACTTCCGTCAGGTTGTGCGGCGGGATGTTGGTCGCCATACCCACCGCGATACCGGACGAACCGTTGATCAGCAGGTTAGGAATCTTGGTCGGCAGGACGGTAGGCTCTTTCTCCTTGCCATCGTAGTTGGGTGCGAAATCGACGGTTTCCTTGTCGATGTCGGCCAGCAGTTCCTGCGAAATCTTGTCCAGGCGGCACTCGGTGTAACGCATCGCCGCAGCGTTGTCGCCGTCGATGGAACCGAAGTTACCCTGGCCGTCCACCAGCATGTAGCGCAGCGAGAAGTCCTGCGCCATACGCACCAGCGTGTCATAAATCGACGCGTCGCCGTGCGGGTGGTACTTACCCATGACTTCACCCACAACGCGGGCGCATTTCACGTAAGGACGGTTCCACACGTTGTTCAGCTCGTGCATCCCGAAGAGGACGCGGCGGTGCACAGGCTTCAGGCCGTCGCGAGCGTCAGGCAGGGCTCGGCCGACGATTACGCTCATCGCGTAATCGAGGTAGCTCTTGCGCATCTCTTCTTCGAGGGAAATCGGAATTGTTTCTTTTGCGAATTGATCCATGGAGGGTCGATCTATATTGTCCAGACACACAAGCCTGCGATTTTAGCATGGCGCCAAGCGCCCCGGACGAAAGTCATTGGGTTGACACAATTGCTAACTATTATGGCCAGCACGTTGCAACAAAACAACATTTTAGTCAGATACGCGAAACCGCGCTTTTCCCCCGAGTTGGGTACAGTTTTGCGATATATGGCAAAATGGTCGAGAAACCAACAGATTTCCCCCGGAAAAGGACAAGACCAAAATGAAGAAACTGTTCTCAACACTGATCGCCGCCACCTCCGTGCTGGCTGGCTCGGCCCTGGCGCAAGAGAAGCCAACCGCCCCGCCCTTCGCGCCGGTGACCCAGGACATCAAGGCTGCCACGCCGAAAAGCGCCTATGTGCAGGACGCGCGCGGCATCATCGCCCGCAACCCGTTCGGCCTGTGCTGGCGCACCGGCTACTGGACCCCGGCCGACGCCGTGCCAGGCTGCGACCTGCCGCTGTGCACCCCGCCGGAAGAGCTGAAAGACGGCAAATGCGTGCTGCCGCCGGCGCCCCCAGCGCCGGCCCAGCCGCCAGTACCAGTGCAACCAAACCCGACCCCAGCCGCCCCGGCCCCGGTGCCGACCGCCGAAAAAGTATCGTTCGCCGCCGACGCCTTCTTCGACTTCGACAAATCCGTGCTGAAGCCGGAAGGCAAAGCCAAGCTGGATGACGTGGTCAGCAAGCTGGGCACGATCAACCTGGAAGTGATCATCGGCGTCGGCCACACCGACTCCGTGGGCACCGACGCCTACAACGAAAAGCTGTCCCTGCGCCGTGCCGAAGCCGTGAAAGCCTACCTGCTGAGCAAAGGCGTGGAAGCCAACCGCGTCTACACCGAAGGCAAAGGCGAGAAGCAGCCGGTCGCCGACAACAAAACCGCCGAAGGCCGCGCCAAGAACCGCCGCGTGGAAATCGAAGTAGTCGGCACCAAGAAATAAGCGCCACCCGCGCCATACCAGCCCCGCCCCCGAGCGGGGCTTTTTTTGTCCGTCTTGGGGTCAGGAAGAAAAGTGGACATTTCTTTTGCCAACGCAATAAATGTCCACTTTTGTTCCTGACCCCAAGGTGGACATTTCATTCTCGTCTGCTATCATCCCGCCATGAACGCCGACCCATTAGAACTGCAAAAATTCAGCGAACTGGCCCACCACTGGTGGGACCCCACGTCTGAATTCAAACCCCTGCACGAAATCAATCCGCTGCGCCTGGAATGGATCAACGCGCGCGCACCGCTGGCCGGAAAGAATGTGATCGATATCGGCTGCGGCGGGGGCATCCTGTCCGAGTCCATGGCAAAAAAAGGCGCCACGGTGACCGGTATCGATTTGTCCGAAAAGGCGCTGAAAGTTGCCGATCTGCATAGCCTGGAGTCCGGCGTGCAAGTACGCTACAAGCTGATCGCGGCCGAGGACATGGCCGCCGCCGAGCCAGGCCAGTTCGACGTAGTAACCTGCATGGAAATGCTGGAACACGTGCCCGACCCGGGCGCCATCGTGCGCGCCGCTGCCACCCTGGTGAAGCCAGGCGGCAAAGTCTTCTTCTCCACCCTGAACCGCAACCCGAAAGCCTACCTGTTCGCGGTGATCGGCGCCGAATACCTGCTGCGCATGCTGCCCAAAGGCACCCACGATTACGAAAAGTTCATCACCCCAGCTGAACTGTCGCAATATATCCGCACCGCAGGATTGCAAGTAGATGCCCTGAAAGGCATGGGCTACAATCCGCTCACCAAGGTCTATTCCCTGAACAACGACACCAGTGTTAATTACCTGGTGGCCTGCACCCGCCCTGAATAAAGCACGGCGGCCCGCGCGCCGCCAGCTTTGAAAGCCCTGCACCAACATGAGCCTGACCCAAGCCCCGCGCGCCATTTTGTTTGACCTGGATGGCACCCTGGCCGATACCGCCCCCGACCTGGCAGCCGCCATCAATCTGCTGCGCACCGTGCGCGGCCTGCAACCTACGCCATATGAAGTGCTGCGCCCGCAAGCGTCGCATGGCGCACGCGGCATGATCGGCGTTTCCTTCGGCCTGACGCCGCAGGACGAGGGCTTTGAGGAGCTGCGCCAAGGCTTTTTCAGCAACTACGAAGCGGCCATGGCGGTGCACAGCACCCTGTTCGAAGGCGTCCGCGAGCTGCTGTCCGGGATTAAAGATGCCGGCTTGCACTGGGGCATCGTGACCAACAAACCGGCCCGCTTCACCGATCCCCTGGTGCCGCAGATCGGCCTGGACCACGCCGGCTGTGTGGTCTCCGGCGACACCACCCCGCACGCCAAACCGCATCCGGCACCGCTGCTGGAAGCCGCCGCCCGCCTGGGCCTGGCGCCGCAAGATTGCTGGTACGTGGGCGACGACCTGCGCGACATCCAGGCCGGCCACGCCGCCGGCATGCGCACCGTGGCTTGCCAATGGGGCTACTGCGGCGCGATCGAACCCGCCACCTGGGGCGCCGACCACCTGCTCGCCTCCCCAGCCGAGCTGCTGGCCCTGATCCGCGCCACCGTACCATCGCCGACACCTTTGGCAGCTTAAACTTCGCAAGCAACTTGCTCGGCAGTAATAGGTTTCTATACTATAGTAAGTAGAGATTCTAGAAAAACAGGTTTGGAGACTTTATGGACGGGCAAGACAACCTCGAGGCGGCGCTTCCACCGCGCAGCAGCGCACCACAGCGCTGGGACGCCTCCGTTGCCGAGAGCCGTTTTTACTGGTACGACCTGCTCGTCAATGATCCCCTGGTTCCCGACTTCCGCGACCCGATCGGCCGCTACCAGCGCCGCATGCAATTCGCGCTGGACGCGACCATGGAAAAGCAGCTGCTGTTCTTTGTGGTGGCACGCCCGTGCATCCGTTTCGACAGCAAGAAAGGCACCAGCTGGGGCTTTTTCGGCCTGAAACTGAACGTGCCGCTGCTGGTAGGCGCCGACAACCGCAAGGAATCGATCACCATGGAGCTGGAGGTGCCGTTCGAGGCCACCTTCAAGAAGCCAGTGGTCACCCTGCACGACAAATACATCACCCTGAACTGGGGCGCGCTGACCGAGTGCTTCTCCATCCACGACCTGCTGCAGCGCTTTTCGCACGACCTGAAGCAAGAAAGCATCGTGCAGTACGTCGGCATCACGCGCGACCCGCAAGGCAAGCTGGCCAAGGGCCGCTACCCTGCCGTCAACCGTATCGTGGAAGAGAACGAAAACACCTACGACACCTTCCTGCTGATCAAGCGCATGGATGTCAAAGTGCAAACCTCGGCTCCCGAGGATGTGCTGGGCGAGGCGTCGGCCCGCTCCCAGGTGGAGCTGATGCAGGCGGCGCTGATCCGTTATTTCGGCGGCGAGAAACCGGCGCACTATGGCCTGATCGAGCAAAACAACCGGCGCGACCACGTGGCGCAGTTGGTGGAAGCCTATCAACTGGTCGGCCTCACCATCGACCTGGGCTTCAAGGAGGCCGACAGCTTCCACGATTTGAAGTCGCTTGGCGTCCCGCTTTCGCGCCGCCACCTGGTCGATTTCACCTTCGGCGCCGGCGGCGAGATCAAATTTTCCCGCCTGGCCGACAACGACCGTCCGTTAGTTTCCATCGAAGCCTGACGCGTACGAATAGATTCATGTAGAATAGGGCTTCCTTCTGTGGGGACGACCTGGTTTCGACGTGGGTTGCAAAGCAGAACAGGGCATACCGAGGGCTGGTTACCTCGTAAATACACCCAGAAACAAACTAACTGCAAACGATAACTCGTACGCACTGGCAGCTTAATCGCTGACCTGCCCGACAACACCTCGCCCTTCGGGTGTGGCCGCAAGGCCGTGTTGGGTCATTTAGAAGGGATCGAACTACGAGGGTTCACTTCGAGTAGTTCTAAATTTAAGGTGAATCGTTCGTCCGAAGCGTGCACATCCGCGTCGTACGGGCTAAATTAAATGATAGTGCTAAGTATGTAGAACTGTCTGTAGAGTGCTTGCGGACGCGGGTTCGATTCCCGCCGTCTCCACCACAAATTCGATAAGCCGTTGATTCGTCAACGGCTTTTCTTTTTTCTTTGTCCGGGTTTGCTTGTAACCTTGAGCGACATTTTGAAAATCAATGACGAGATGGAAGGTAGTTTTTTGCCCGGGAAAGCGGCGGTACCTGATATTGGGCTTAAAACTATAGCGGCTTCGGCAAGTCGATTTGTCTGGTTTTGTGAATGTCACTAATGATGAGAATGTTTTACCAACGCTGAGTAGACTATTGGCAATGTTTTTTTTAAAATATTGACCTTTGCACTCATGGAAAGAAGAATGAAAAAGCTGATTGTCGTTAGTTTCGCTGTGGGAATATCGTTCAATTTCTCCATAGCTATTGCGATGCCAAGCACTGCTGCCGGAATAAATTGGCAGAAGGTGAAAAGCTCTCAAGGATCTCAGTTTTATATCGACCGAGCATCAGTACGGATGGAAGGGGCAAAAGAAGGAGATCGCCGAAAAATTCACACGTTGATTAGCTATAACACTGAGCAGATCGACTCTACCGGAACCACATTTTGGTCGGAATCATTTATTGACGTAGTCTCTTGCTCAAAGCGAACCATCACGACACTGTCGAACATTCAGTTCAATGAGAAAATGGCTAAGGGGAAAATCACTAAAAGTCATAAGATGACTTCTACGCTCCCACAACGCATTCTACCAGGCAGCGTTAACGAATACATGGTGGATATGTTCGTCTGCGATATTGAGTAATACAGTGAGGACGCTGAGGGCTGACGGAAGCGAAATCCCTTGGTAGGTATCAGGCCAAATGCTGATGCTAGAATACCCCGAATCAGCACCCCAGGTGGGGGGGGCAAGTGTGGCCTTATTAGAACTGGCAGCTTTGTAGAATCAATGGCTTATGCTCGCTGATATGGGGATTGTAGATTCCCACCGTTTTCACCACCGAACAAATAAATGGGGGCCCTGTCGCGCAAGCGGTAAGGTCCTTTTTTGTTCGATCGTGTCGCCGTTAGGGAACCGGATCTGCGCCGGGGCCGGGTAGGCGAAGCACGAGCTGCGCGCGTCGCGACAGCTGCCTACAAGTGCCCGGCTCTCCGATTCACCCATTACTGAAACCACAACGCGATTTCGCGCCGCGTCAAAGGCTTAGGCCTATGCGTACTTAAGTTCGAGTTTTAAGGTGTACACTGGGCCTGAGCAAACAGTACTGTGGGGTGCCTTATGCACACGCCAAAGCTAAAAAGAGGTGCAAACTTAGAAGCAACAAAGAAGCTAAGTGGCACCGGACAGGGCATGTTCCTTCTGCTCGACAAACCCACGGTTAAAACGTCCGTCACGACCGGGCGTATGCTGCGACACGCTTCGCCACCCAAAGCTACGGTCTATTACGGCACCGTAATGCGCGACAAAATGGGCTGCCTTAAGCTGATTACGACCCTTGCGGCAACCACTCCAACGCCGACCGACGCACAGCGGGCAGCTGAACGCGAAGCGCGCCGTCAAGGCCTGCGTATGCTCATGGGCCTAAACGCCAAGCGTGAGGGTGGGCCGGTGGACGGTCTACAGTTCCAGGAGGAGCAGCGCGCGGAATGGTAAAAGCGCTGCTCGACTCCAACATCCTGATGGACCTGATGAACGGTATCCAGGCCGCCTACGATGAAATCGACTACGACGACGACCTGGCCATCAGTGCGATCACCTGGATGGAGGTAGTGGTTGGCCTGAACGCGGCGGCGGTTCTCCAATTTGAGGCGGCACTGACCCAGGCCGGCATTAGGACCATCCACACCAACCAGACAATCTCCCGCCTGACTGCGGCGATCCGCCAAGGCAACCTCAGACTCAAGCTGCCTGACGCGATCGTTGGCGCCACAGCCAACGCCGAAGGTCGCCTGGTCGTCACCAGAAATCCGAAGGACTTCGGCGCCAACCAAGTACGCGTACCTTACGACTGCAAGTGGGACGACGCATCCAAGAGAGGCAACGTCACCAACGTCACCCCAGCGCCATTCTGAGTCTGGTTACGCGCCGGCCTTCTTCCTCGCCAGCTCTGTCATCAAGCCGTCACATCATTTCGATATTCTTCGAATTATCGTATCTTCGTGCCATAATCAGGCCAAGACGAACCAAACAGGAAACACCAATGGAAACGAAATCCGTCATTGCCGCGCTGGCAGCGCTTGCCCAGGAATCCCGGCTGAGCGCCTTTCGCTTGCTCGTGCAAACCGGGCCGCAAGGTCTTGCCGCCAGCAAGATCGCCGAAGAACTGGATGTAGCGCCCTCCTCGCTGTCTTTCCACCTGAAAGAGCTGACCCATGCCGGGCTGATCGAATCCCGCCAGGAAGGCCGCTTCATTTACTACAGCGCGAACTTCGACACCATGAACAACGTGCTTTCCTACCTGACCGATAACTGCTGCGCCGGCCAAAACTGCGCCCCATCTTCCAACATCAAATCCTGCAAACCATGAACGTACTGATTCTCTGTACCGGCAACTCGTGCCGCTCGATCCTGGGCGAAGCAACCTTCAACCACCTTGCGCCTGCCGGTTGGCACGCCATCAGCGCTGGCAGCAAGCCTGCCGGTTACGTCCACCCTCGTTCGCTCGCCTTGCTGGAGCGCGAGGGCATTTCGATTGCCGGCTACCACAGCAAGTCGTGGGACAATCTGCCGGTCACGCCGGACATCGTCATCACCGTTTGCGGCAGCGCCGCTGGCGAAACCTGCCCTGCCTATCTTGGGCCAGTGATGCGTGCCCACTGGGGCGTTGAAGACCCGGCACATGCTACCGGCACCGATGAAGAAATTGATGCGGCCTTTATGAAGGCCTACCGTATCCTGCGCCACCGCATTGAAACGTTCTTCGCACTGCCGCTGGAAGAACTGAAGAATGATCCTGCACGCATGAAGGCCGAGCTGGAACGCATTGGAGCGCTGCAGCCGTGACGCTAACCCGCCGCCTTACCGCCGAAGGCCTGGGCACGGCCATGCTGCTGGCCGTAGTCGTCGGCTCCGGCATCATGGCCGAACGCCTGTGTGGCGGCAACGTCGCCATCGCCCTGCTGGCCAATACCATTGCCACCGGCGCCGGCCTGGTCGCCCTGATCCTCATGTTCGGCACCATCTCGGGTGCACACTTCAATCCCGCCGTCACGCTGTCGGAAGCGTGGCAGCGCAATGTCCCGGCAGCGGAAGTGCTGCCGTACATCGCCGTCCAGGTCATCGGCGCCTTCGCCGGTGTCGCAGCGGCGCACGGCATGTTTGGTGAACCGCTGTTCTTCGCGTCTGAGCACGTCCGCTCCGGCCCGGCGCAGTGGTGGAGTGAGTTCGTGGCCACCTTTGGCCTGATTGGCGTGATCATCGGCTGTTCGCGCAGCCGTCCAGCGATTACGCCTTTCGCAGTTGCGGCCTACATTACCGCCGCCTACTGGTTCACGTCCTCGACTTCATTTGCCAATCCGGCTGTCACACTGGCCCGTGCTGCCAGCAACACGTTTGCCGGCATCCGGCCAGTCGATGCGCCAGGCTTCATCGCTGCCCAACTGGCTGGCATGAGCGCCGCAACAGCCCTCTTTTGCTGGCTCTACCCAGCGCCGCCAGCCGATGCGACCGTCGGCGGCACCGTTGCACCCGGCGACTTTGCCGACTCCATGAAAAAGCAATGAACCATGAGCATCCCCGATCTTCCCAACATCAAGGCGGAACTCTTTGACGTTCCCAACGCCGACAAGCTGGCGCCGCAAGGCGACATGACACATCCGCCGCGCATCCTGCTGCTGTATGGTTCCTTGCGCGAACGCTCCTTCAGCCGCCTCCTCACTTACGAAGCGGCGCGCATCCTTGAGCAGTTCGGCGCCGAAGTCAAAATCTTCGACCCGATGGAGCTGCCGATGGTGGGCAGCGTTCCGGAAACGCATCCCAAGGTGGTGGAGCTGCGCGAGCTGTGCCTGTGGTCGGAGGGCCAAGTGTGGTGCAGCCCTGAGCGTCATGGCGCCATTACTGCGGTGATGAAAAACCAGATCGACTGGATACCACTGGAACAAGGCGCCGTGCGCCCGAGCCAGGGCCGCACGCTGGCGGTGATGCAGGTGTGTGGCGGCTCGCAGTCGTTCAACGTGGTCAACACGCTGCGCCTGCTGGGCCGCTGGATGCGCATGTTCACGATTCCGAACCAGTCGTCGGTGCCGATGGCTTATAAGGAATTCGATGATGCGGGCCGCATGCGTCCTTCTGCCTACTACGACCGCGTAGTAGATGTGATGGAGGAGCTGTTCAAGATCACGCTGCTGATGCGTGGCCGCACGGACTACCTGAAGGACCGCTATAGTGAACGCAATGAACGCGCCGTGAAAGCGATCGACCGGCAGATAAAGCAGCTATAGTGGGCATTTGGGTAGACCCTCGCCAGCGCTCCATTTTTTGCCAACCGTTCGACGCGCTTACGCTCGGCTGCCGTTAGCTGGGCAGCGACATAAATGTCATGCGGCGACTGAAGTGCGACGTTCATGGCTTGAACTGGCTTGTCGTTTTCCTTCTCAGTTTTCCCACATTGCGCGCCGTAGTGTCGTTTTCATTCGCAGAAATCGGTTTCTTGTCGTTTTCCTTCGCAAAAGCGGTTGTCGTTTTCCCTCGCATTTTGCCGCTGTTTTGTCGTTTTCCTTCGCAATTCAGGACTTCTTGCCCTGCTTCTCGCGTTCTTTATGCACCGCATCGCGATCAGGCATACTCACCACCATACCGGCACAGCGCAGGTTATGGCTCTCGATCTTCGCGCCGAAATCCTTTGATACGGCATTCAGCTTTTGGCTTGCCTCATTCAACTGAATGGAGCGAAGCCGCAGCGCTTCACTTTTTTCGTCCGCAAAGTTAACCATCATCCGGCCATTGACCGCAGTCCCCTGCGCCCTCTGATCCGCCTCATACTGCTTTTGCTTCGCTTCCAACTCGGCGAGTTGAGTATCGAAGTTGGCGCGGTCCTGATCGATCTGGTCTTTCTCGTCGAGGCAGGCGCGGTATTCATCGCGGGTGCTGTATTTGGGGGCGGGTTTGGGCGCAGCGGCCACGCTGGAACCTGCAATGGCCAACAGAAGTACGAAAGCAAATTTGCGCTGCATGTAGATCCTTTCAATGCACCGGCACGGTGTGCCGACTGGAATCGCATTCTATTTCGCCGCGTGCGGGGGAAAACTCTCCGATCGTCACAGGAGTTAGAATGTCGGCCCTAATCTCACTGCCTGCCCACGATGACCGCCGCCGATAACAGCTTCTCCCCTGCCGACCGCCAAGGCCTGTACCGCGCCATCCGCGAACGGCGCGATGTGCGCTCCCAATTCCTGCCCGATGCGGTGCCGGCCGATGTGCTGGCGCGCTTGCTGCAGGCGGCGCACCATGCGCCTTCGGTGGGCTTTATGCAGCCGTGGGACTTTATCGTGGTCGAGAGCCGCGCGGTGCGGCAGGAGGTGCATGCCATCTTCATGCGCGAGAACGAGAAGGCGGCGGAGAACTATGGCGGCGACCAGGCCTCTCTCTACAAGCGCCTGAAGCTGGAAGGCATCCTGGAAAGCCCGATGAACCTGTGCATCACTTGCGACCGCACGCGCGGTGGGCCGCATGTGCTGGGCCGCAATTCGATTGTCGAGATGGATTTGTTCAGCGTCTGCCTGGCGGTCCAGAACCTGTGGCTGGCGGCGCGGGCGGAGGGGATCGGCGTGGGCTGGGTCAGCATCCTGGACCAGGAACAGTTGGCGGCGGCGTTGAAGCTGCCAGAGCATGTCTATCCGGTCGCCTACTTGTGCATTGGTTACGTCAGCGAATTCCTGCCAAGCCCGGAGCTGGAGGCGAAAGGTTGGCGCACGCGCCTGCCGCTAGAAACGCTGGTGCATGGCGATACCTGGGGCAGCCCGCTCGAAAACGCGGAGTTAAAAGACGCCCTGCGCAACACCGTGTGGCCTGACGCACAGACTGGCCCCTCCTCCACCACCTAGGATGGAGGCTGCTAAAGGGAGGCAGCGTGGACCAGAGAAGTTACCGGGAACGGCGTCACGATTCAGGCATGGCCGAGCGATTCGATATGGCCGTGCGTACCGCGCTGGCGTTCGATCAGGGTGCGGCCTTCAGCTACCTCACCATCTGCGGCGTGGCGCAGTCCCTTATCCGCTCGTTTGCGGAGCGCTTTCCCACCCAGGTGCGGGCGGTCGCTTCGCTGCCCTGGCATTCCAATGACCGGCGCGGCGATTCCATGCAACGCGCTTTCTAACTCATCCATATCGTACTGACAACTATTGGCGATACTCAAGTAGCTTCGCTTAAAATAGTGCAGTCATGAAATGGAAAACGCTTTTCGCCGCCGCCTGCCTCTCCCTGTCGGCCAGTCACGCACTGGCGGCCTGTGGGGCGTTCCGTTTCGCCTATCCCGACCAGCATCGCCCGCCTTACTGGCTGGGCAATGGCGCGGAGGTAGCCAGTCCGCCCGGCGCCACGGTGGAACTGGTGCGGGAATTCGCGGCCAGCGCCGGCTGCACGGTCAATTTCGTGCGCCTGCCGGTGTTACGCCTGCGCAGCTCCGTCAGCGGCGGGGCGGCCGATTTTACGACAGTCGATATTTCCGCCGACGGCCAGTCCGGCATGGTGCTGCCGCGCGATGCGCAAGGCAAGCCGGATACCAAACGCGCCGCAACGCTCTTCGTCGCGGCCTTCGTGCGCGTCAAGGATGGCTATACGCGTGCCACCGACCCGTTGGCGATGATGCGCGGCCAGCGCGTCGGCATCCTGCATGGTTCCACCTACGGCCCCATTCTCGAGCAGGCCGGCGCGCTGATCGACCATGGCGCGATCACGGTGCCGAGCAGTTTCGAAAAACTGCGCCTGGGTCGCATAGATGCCTTCGTAGTGCCCCTGGTCACGGCGTCGGACCTGGATATTTTTGTCGCCACCCGTTTCAAGGGCGAAATCATCCGGCTCGATAAGCCGATCGTGAAGTCCTTCATCTGGTTCGCCACCAACCAGCGCTACTACGACGCGCACCGCAGCGAAGTGGAAACCATGTGGAACTGGCTGGGCGGCGACGGCAACAAGCGCTTCAACCAGCTGCTGCGCAAATACGCCGAGAATTAGGACATTCCGCTTTTCGTGCCTACAATGGACTATCAGTCCTGGCGCAATGGAGGTAATCATGTCCACCATCAACAAAGGCCGCAGTCTGGAGCAGCAAACGCAGCGCGGCACCAGCAGCATCGGCACCTGGGGCGCCGGTTGCACCGGCCAGCGCAATAATACCCAGTCGCAGTCCACCCCGGCCGGCAACGAGCAATCGGCTGGGCGCACCGACGATTTGCTGTCCGGCGGCGTCGACGAAGGGGAGCGCGAGCACGGTTTCCACACCGGGCCGGAATACCGCCAGGGCGAGGCGCAGCAGGGCCAGGGCGGCGCAGTCAAGCGCAGCGAAAGGTGAATTCAGTTGTGCAATCCTTAAGGCTGGCGCATAATTGCAGATGCGAATAATTCTCATCTAGCCAGCCATCCCTCTGCTCCTGCCAGGTGGTCGCCAGCCACTACCACCTCAGGAAAAACCATGAAGTTGACCCAATCCCCGCTGGCGCTCGCGGTAGCGCTGGCGTTGCCGCAGTTCGCCGCCCTGCCCGCCTTTGCTGATGAAACCACCCTGCCGTCCGTCACCGTGAATGCGGCGCGCGACTCCGGCTACAACCCATCCAGCGCCAACAGCGCCACCAAGATCGATGCGCCGCTGCGCGATATTCCGCAGACGGTGAACGTGATTCCGCAGGAACTGCTGCGCGACCTGGCTGCCGGCTCGATGGAAGACGTGATGAAAGGCGTTCCCGGCATCGGCCTGTCGCACGGCGACGGCCAGCGCGACCAGGTCACCATTCGCGGCTTTACCGCGATTGCCGACCAGTTTATCGACGGCATGCGCGACGATGCGCTGTATTTCCGCGACCTGTCCAATATCGAGCAGGTGGAGGTCATCAAGGGCCCGGCCTCGGTGCTGTACGGGCGCGGCTCGTCCGGCGGCATGATCAACCGCATCAGCAAAAAACCGGGTATCGACAAGACTGAAATCAGCGCCACCGTCGGCAGCTGGAGCCGCAAGCGCGGCGAGTTCGATGTGGCGCGCAACCTGCCCGAGCAGGGCGTTGCCTTCCGCGTCACCGGCGCCAAGGAAGATGCGGACGGTTACCGCGACCAGCAATTCCTGGAGCGCGAGGCTTTCTCGCCTTCCCTGCTGTGGAAGCTGAACGCTGACACCTCCCTGCTGGTGCAGGCCGAGTACCTGGCGGATCGCCGCCTGACCGACTTCGGCATCCCTTCCTATAAAGGCGCGCCGGTCGACGTGGCGCCGGGCACCTACTTCGGCGCCGCCAATGCGCGCGATGTGGACTTCAGCCAGTCGCGCGTGAAAGCGCTGGCCGTGGCGCTGGACCATCGTTTGAACGCCAACTGGTCGCTGCGCAATGCCTTCCGCCGCTACGACTACACGCTGAACCGCAACAACACCCTGGTCGGCAGCGTGAACGAAGCGGCGCAAACCGCCGCGCTCACCCACGCCAATGTGCGCCGCGCGGAGGACGGTTACTTCAACCAGACGGAATTGACCCAGCGCGCGGAATTCTTCGGCATGCAGCACCAGGTGCTGTACGGCGTGGAATTCGGCAAGCAGGACAAGGATCAGGTGAACCGTTCGCAGGCCAACATCGCCACGGTCAACCTGTTCAAGCCGGTGCTGCCGGTGCTGGCATTGGCCGCCAACGCCGCGCCGGGCACCGATAACCTGGGCATCCTGAAAAACAAGAGCGTGTACGTGCAGGACCTGGCCACCCTGACGCCGCAATGGAAAATGCTGGCCGGCGTGCGTTACGACGATTTCAGCCAGGAGACGCGCGAGCGCCGCGCCGGCCAGAAGAACCTGGACCGCACCGACCGCGCCTGGAGCCCGCGCGCTGGCCTGGTGTACCAGCCAAGCGGCACGCAGTCCTACTACGCCTCCTTCAGCAAATCGTTCCAGCCGTCGGGCGAGACCTTCGCACTGGCAGCCAACAACGCCGCCATCGATCCGGAGCGCACCACCAACAAGGAAGTGGGCGCCAAGCTCGACCTGCTGGGCGGCAAAGCCACCCTGGGCGCCTCGCTGTTCCGCCTGGAGCGCACGGGCATCAAGAGCAGCGACCCGGTGACCAATGTGCTGCTGCCAATCGGCACCCAGCGCACCGACGGCCTGGAACTGACCTTCAATGGTGACCTGGGCCAGGGCTGGCAAGTGGTCTCCGGCCTGGCGCTGCTGGACGCGGAAATCACCAAGTCCATCGCGCGCGACGACGGCCAGCAGGTGCAGGGCAAGCGCCCGACCCTGACGCCGAAGCACAGCGCCAGCCTGTGGCTGAACAAGGCACTGGGCGGCGGCTGGTTCAGCGGCGCGGGCCTGAACTACCAGGGTGACCGCTTCGCCAACACCGGCAATACCACCACCCTGGCCGGCTACACGCTGGTGGACGCCATGCTGGCCTACCGCACCGCCGCCTACGACGTGCAGCTGAACGTGAACAACCTGTTCGACCGCGAGTACATCGTGTCCGGCCACGGTTCGAGCAAGCTGCTCAACATGCCGGGTGCACCGCGCAACGTGCGTGTGACCGCCCGCTACCGCTTCTAACGCCAAATGTGACGGCGGTTACAGCGGCTGTGCAAACAGCTGCCTATACTGCCGTCATGAAATACACTGATATCCCACGCGCCGTGCGCCGCCACCAGAGCGCGCGCATCAAGGCCAAGCGCAAGTCCTACCACACCGGCCCACACCAGGGGCTGGATGCCCGCAGCAACGCGCGCCGCCTCGGCATCGTGGCGCATACGGCCAAGCCGTGTAGCTGCTGGATGTGCGGCCATGCCCGCCAATACAATGGCCCGACCATCCAGGAGCGCCG
This sequence comes from Massilia sp. SR12, assembly GCA_046523935.1. Lineage (GTDB taxonomy): Bacteria > Pseudomonadota > Gammaproteobacteria > Burkholderiales > Burkholderiaceae_D > Rugamonas. Next base: position 2,483,757 of record CP159586.1, read on the forward strand.
CCACTTCCAGATTGCCGCTTGCTGAGGCACAATCGGGGCATTACTTTGCGAAAGGAATGCCCCGATGATTCACGAGCTGGCGGAATTTGAAATCAAGGATGGCCAAGGTGCTGCGTTCGAAGCGGCGGTGCAACAAGCCGTGCCGCTATTCCAGCGCGCCAAAGGCTGCAAGTCCATGCGGCTGGATCGCGTGATCGAGCGCGCCAACACCTACCACCTGGTGATCGCCTGGGAGACGCTGGAGAACCATACCGTCGATTTCCGTGGCAGCGAAGACTTCCAGACCTGGCGCGGCCTGGTCGGCCAGTACTTCGCCAACACGCCCAAGGTCGAGCATACCGACAACGTCGTTGCCGGCTTCGGCGGCTGATGCCGATGCGCGCCCTCGCCTGCCTGCTGCTGGCCGCTGTCGGCGTGCCAGCCTTGGCCGCCACACCGGCGGAAACCATGGATGCCTTCCAGCGCGCACTGATTGAGGGCAAGCGTGAGCAGGCCCTGGCCTTGCTTAGCCCCAAGGTGCAGATTTTCGAGTCCGGCTATGTTGAGCGCAGCCGCGACGAGTATGCCGCGCACCACCTGGACGGCGATATCGACTTCATGCGCGGCACGCAAGCGCGCCTGCTGCGCCATGCCGAGCAGCGCGAGGGCAGCACCGCCATCGTCATGCGCGAAACGGAAACCACCGGCACCTACCAGGATGCGCCGGTGCATGCGATCGGCCTGGAAACGGCCGTGCTGGAAAAGCACGGCGACGGCTGGCTGATCGTGCACCTGCACTGGTCGTCGCGCAAGGTCAAGGCGAAGTAAGCGCGCGCCGCCAGCCGGCGCCTTACGCGACAATCAGTTTAAGAGGAGAACTATTATGACCAATACTATTTACCGCAATTTCCGCCAGGTGGCGGACGCCGAGGGCGCCCGCAGCGCCCTGCTGGCCGAGGGCTTCAACAGCTCGGCCGTGCAACTGAACCTGCACCAGGCGCGGGCCGTCAGCACCACCGCTTCCGCCGTGCAGAACATCATGGATTCGCTGACGCCGGACGACGTCGATAACACCGACAAGCCTGACCGCCCGGCCGCCCTGCTATCGGTCGACGTGTACGACGACATCCAGCGCGAGCAGGCCGACCGCATCATGGCGCGTTTCGGCGGCCAGGAAGCGTAAGCGCCTTCAACATTCGAAGCTGAGATAGCTTTCCTGATGGCCGCAAGAAGCATCGTCAAGCCCGCTCATCGCGTCGGCCAGCAGGCTGCGAAGATCGGCATCGGATACGGCCGAATCATAGGAGTAGTCCAGCCCTATCGGCGTTAGCCCCCACCCGACGCCAAAGCCGCACAACACGGCATAGCCGGACGCATCGCGGATCAGCGAACGTACGGCACTCAGGCTCATGGCAAAGCCTGAACTGCGGCGATCAAAAAAGACGATGTCCAGTGCCTGCAACTCGGCCCGTTCGCACAGGTCTTTGGCGTTAGCGAAAATGTGCGCCAACTGCCCGTGCTCGTAGATGCGTTCCGCCAGGGCGAACGCCGTCTTCTCGCAGGTGCTGATGATGGCAATATGGAGCCTTGGAACGAAGCGCCGCATGGGACTCTCCTGACAGGGTCCACCAAGTTATCAGCCTCAAATGACAACTTGGTTACATGCCGGGAGAGTGTTGGTTTTTGCTCAGGACACCTGATGCTTGAACACCTGGCGCAGGTAGGCCAGGAAGGTCTCGTCCTTGCACAAGGTCTTGCCGGGCGAGTCTGACAACTTGGCCACCGACTGGCCATTGCAGCGGATCAGTTTCATCACAATGTTCAACGGCTTGATGCCGACATCGTTGGTGAGCCAGGTGCCAATGCCAAAGCCGACCATGATGCGGTCGCCGAAGTGGCGGTACAGGCTGATGGCCTTGTCGAAATCCAGCCCGTCGGAAAACACCAGGCGCTTGCTGTTGGAATCGATGCGCAGCGCCGCGTAATGCGCAATGGCCTTGCCGCCCCACACAAAGGGATCGCCCGAATCGTGGCGCAGGCCGTCGAACAGCTTGGCGAAATACAGGTCGAAGTCGTTGAGGAAGGCGTCCATGCCCACCACGTCGGTCAGGGCGATGCCCAAGTCGCCGCGATACTCCTGCACCCATGCCTCCAGCGAGGCTTTCTGGAAGTCGCGCAAGCGCACGCCGAAGGCCTGGAAGGACTGCATGTATTCGTGCGCCATGGTGCCGATCGGGATCAGGCCGAATTTCTTGGCGATATACACGTTGGAGGTGCCTTTGAAGAATTGCGGCACCTCGCGCGCCAGGCGCTCCACCACTTCGTCATGCCAGGCGGCCGAGTAGCGGCGGCGCAGGCCGAAGTCGGAAAAATCGAAAGGGTGGCGCAGCGCCGGGCTGGCGCCGAATTCCTGCAACTGGGCGATCTTCTTGCCCAGGCGGAGGCGCCCTTCCGCCAACGCCTGGTCCGAGCCGACGCGGCGGAAATACAGTTCATTGACGATGTAGAGCACAAAAATCTCGAACGCCATCACATGCACTTGCGGGCCTGCGGCGTGGATCTGCAGGGTTTCGCCGTCTGCGCGCACTTCGATGAAGCGGCGCTGGAAGCGGAACAACGCCAGGAAGTCGACAAAGTCGCTTTTGATATAGCGCAGCGAACGCAGGTAGTTCAACTCGTCCTCTGTGAAGGACATGCTGCACAGGTGGTCCAATTGGGCTTCGACTTCCTCCTTCAGCTCCGCCAGCGGGAAGGCGGTCTGGTTGCGGCAGACGAATTCGTACTCGGCATGGGCGCTGGGGTTGGCGTGCAACAGCGCCTGCCACATGGTGAATTTATACAGGTCGGTTTCTAGCAGGCTGCGGACGACTGGGGTCATGGTTCAGTGCTCCGCGTTGGCCAGAAATTCCTGCAGCACTTCACCCGATGCGGCCAGGCGCGCGCCGCGTTGCTGCAGCGCTTGCGCAAACGCCAGGTATTGCGCCTCGAAGCCGATGACGGGACTCATGCAGTCGGTCACCAGCACCAGCTTGCGCGGGTCGATCTGGTCGGCAATATGTTCGGTGGTCGCCTTGACGCAATGGCTGCCCGCTTCGCCGGTGATGTAAATGGTGTCGGCCAGCGCCAGGCTGGCGATCAGTTCGCGGTTCAGTTGCGAGGCCGGGTCGGCCGGATCGGGCACTTCGGCCATCACGGCGGAATAATGCTCGGTCCAGGGATTGGCGCCCTTGCCGACCTTGGCCACCACGGCGTGGCGCTGCTCTTCCCAGGCGTTGTAGGCGGCGCGCACGGCGTCGTGCACGTTGTGGCCCCAACTGCCGATTTCACAGTGCACCGGCCAGACCATCAACTGGTAGCGGCCGGCCGCCTCCAGTGTATCGAGGTAGGACAGCACGCGCGGCAAGGCGCTGGCGTCGCGCGGCAGGTAGCGGCCGGCGCGCACGTCGGCGGCGGCAATCTGGGTGAAGGGAGCGGGCGCGGCACCGTCGGCCGTTTGCCAGAAGGTCGGGTGCGCCACGTCATAGCGGTGGTGCGAATCCAGCGTGACGGTGATGTCCGTAACGCCGGCGCCGCCCTGTTCGATCAGGCGCGCCAGGCGCAGCATGTCCTGGTGAGCGCCTGGTACAGGCAGGGCCGGCGCGGCCGGCGGTGGCAGGTCGCAGAAATCATTCTGCGGATCGATGATGAGCAGGTGGTAGCGACGTTTCATCGCAACATCATACCAGCCCCTGCTCAACTGTTCAGTTCACGTTCAGTGCGCGTTCAAGCGGCGATCAGTTCGTCGATCGACTTGCGGCCCTTGGCCACCGTGTCGGCCACCGCCTGCTCGCCCATGGCCACGCCTTCGGCGCGGATGAACTGCACGTCGCTCAAGCCCAGGAAGCCCAGCACGGTGCGCAGGAAAGTAGTCAGGTGGTCGTAGGCGATTGCCGCACCTTCGCTGTACACGCCGCCGCTGGCGGTGAACACATAGACTTTTTTACCCTTCAGCAGGCCTTCCGGGCCGTTGGCGCCGTACTGGAAGGTACGGCCGGCACGCGCCACATGGTCGATCCAGGCCTTGAGCGAGGATGGCACGGAGAAGTTGTACATCGGCGCGCCGATCACAACCACGTCGGCGGCAATCAGTTCATCGACCAGGGTGTCCGACACTTTCACGACATGGGCTTGCTCGGCGTTGCGCTGCTCGGCCGGGGTGAAGAAGGCGCCCATCATCTGCTCGGTCAGGTGCGGCACGGGGTTGCTGGCCAGGTCGCGCTCGACCACGCTGTCGGCCGGGTTGGCGGCTTTCCACTTGGCGATGAATTCGGCCGACAACTGGCGGGACAGCGAACCGGCGTTGCGCACACTGCTGTTGATGTAGAGAACGTTTGCCATGATGGTGCTCCAGGGAGAGTTGGTGATTGCTGCCATCATAGAACCGGTTTATTATCGATGAAATAGGTTTTATCTGAATAGAAATTATCGATTTTGTAGATCATGCGAGATCCCGGCCTTCCCACCCTCGACCAGTTGCGCGTCTTTATCGCCGTCATCGACCACGGCGGCTTTGCCCACGCCGCGCGCGCCCTGCACCGTACCCAGTCGGTAATCAGCTACACCATTGCCAACCTGGAGGAGCAGCTGAATATCGCGCTGCTCGACCGCAGCACGCGCAAACCCACCCTGACGGAAGCCGGCAAGGCCCTGCTGGCCGATGCGCGCGCCGTGGCCAGCAAGGTGGACAGCATGCGTTCGCGCGCCCGGGCCCTGGGCCAGGGGCTGGAGGCGGAGCTGTCCATCGTGGTCGATGTGATGTTCCCGACCTGCCTGCTGGTGCGCACGCTGGAGCAGTTCCAGCGCGAATTCCCGACCGTGGCCCTGCGCCTGCATACCGAGGCGCTGGGCGCCGTGGCGCAGATGGTGGCCGACCGCCGCTGCCAGCTGGGCGTGGCCGGCATGGCGGCCAATGTGCCGGCCGATATGGAGCGCCATGCCGCCGGCTTCGTGCGGATGATGCCGGTTTGTTCGCCGCTGCATGCGCTGGCGCGGGAAGCGGCGCCGATCCCGACCGCCGTGCTGCGCGAGCACTTGCAGCTAGTGGTGACGGACCGCAGCGCACTGACCGAGGGGCGCGACTTTGGCGTGACCGGCCTGCGCGATTGGCGCCTGGGCGACCTTGGTTCCAAGCATGCGCTGCTGGTGGGCGGCCTGGGCTGGGGCAATATGCCCGAGCACACCATCCGGCGCGATATGGCGGAGGGTCGCCTGCTGCGCCTGCACACGCAGGAGGGCCATGAGCTGGAATATCCCCTGTTCGTGATCCATCGCGGCGACGATGAACTGGGGCCGGCGGGCAAATGGCTGCGCCAGCAATTCGTCCAGCTTGACCACACGCTGCCGCAAGACGCCTTCTGAGCACTCCTACAGGCGGGCGCGGCGTGCGCCTACAGGCAACGTTGTAGCATGGGCCTAGCATGGACTCCGCTTCAAACAGATAAGGAGAGCAATCATGGCACCACGCAAGGATACTGAGCAGTCGGATGATTGGCGCAACCAGGCGGACCAGGGCGATCAAAGTGGACAGGGCGGCAACCGCCAGGAGGGCCAGCGCGAAAACCTGACCGGCGGCAACCAGCAATCGGACAAAGGTCCCGGCAATAAGCAGAGCGGCGGCGGCCAAGGCGCGCGCCAGGGCGGCCAACAAGGCGGCCGCGAGAAACTGTCGGACGACCTGCTGGATGAGGACGACGAGCAAGGCGGCAGCGGCAGCGGCAGCCGCAGCGACCGCGACCAGCAGCCCTAAGCTGCCCCGGCGGCGCCCAGGCGCGACTTCAGGCGACGCACTTCATCGCACAAGTCCACCACCAGCGCCGCCAAATCCGCGTCCGCATCGAAATCGCGTTCCACCTGGGCCAGGCGGCGCGCCCGCCCCAGGGCTTCACTGGTGAACTGCAGGCTCTCCACCCTGCCGCTACCGAGCAGGATACCGCGCTGCACGTGGAGTATCACCCATTCCGGCTCTACCGCGCAGGCACGCGCCAGTTCATCCAGGCTTAGCGCCGCATACTCCAGCGGCACCGCTTCCACAATTTCGTCTTGGGACATCGCTCATCCTCCAATGTCGCGTTGCATTTGCTCATACAGCGCGCGCCGCGCGGGCGTATCGGCCGCCGGCACGAAAATTTCCAACAACAGGTAAAGGTCGCCCGCCGTTCCAGTGCCGCCGGCAGCGGGAATGCCACGCCCTTTCAGGCGCAGCTTGCGCCCGCCCTGCGAGTTGGGCGGCACGCTCACGGTGACGCGGCCGGACGGCGTCGCCACCTCGCGCTCGCCACCGAGCGCGGCGACCCAGGGTGGGATCGGCACCACCTGAACCACGTCGCGCCCCTCGACGCGGTAGCGCGGGTCGGCGGCGAAAGCGATTTCCAGGTACAGGTCGCCCGCCTCCGCGCCTTGCCGGCCGGGCTGGCCCTGGCCGCTCAGGCGCAGTTGCTGGCCGGCGGTGACGCCGCGCGGGATACTGACGTTGATATTGCGCTGGCGGCCCAGCGAGACTTCGCGCTGCGCACCGTGGAAGGCGTCCTGCAGGCTGATTTCGAGCACGGCGTGGATGTCCTCGCCGCGCGCACGGAAGCCCTGGCGGCGCCCGCGCTGGCCGCCAACGTGGGCGAACAGGTCGGCAAAGAAGTCGTCGGCGTTGCTGCCTTCAAAGCCGCCGCTCCAGTCGGGCGGCGGGCGGAATTCCTGGCCGGCGCGGTACTGGCCGCTGCCCAGCGAATCGTAGGCCGCGCGTTTCTCCGCATCGCCCAGCACGCCGTAGGCTTCGTTCAGCTCCTTGGTGCGGGCATCGGCGTCGGCTTCCTTGCTGACGTCCGGATGGTATTTGCGGACCAGCTTGCGGTAAGCCTTCTTGATTTCCTCATCGCTGGCCGTCCTGGCGACGCCCAGCGTTGCGTAGTAGTCCTTGTATTCCACGCCATGCCCTCCCGGTACAGGAGAGCATAGCGTAGCAGATATCAGCGGATGCGGCGCAGGGAGGTGATACGGTCCGTGAAGTCCTGCAAGTCCTGGTAGCGGCCCGGGCCGTACACGCGGCACTGGCCGCCAAAGTCGTTGTGCTCGCAGATTTCCCAGGTGCCGTAGTTGATCACCATGGAGTTGGCGTTGTCGTTGAAGCCCACTTCGCGCAGGGTGCGGATGTCGCGGCTGATGCCGACGCGGCGCCCGCGCATATTGTGGTCGTTGAACAGTTCAACGGCATCGCCCCGTTCGCGGTCAAAGCGACGTTCGTCGCGGCGCTCTTCACGACGCTCTTCGCGGCGTTCCTCGCGCCAGCGCTGGTCGCGCTCATCGCGGCCGTAAGCGTGGCCATTGCCACGGTCCTGGCGGCGATCGATTTCGCGCGCGGACGAGAAGTTGTTGTTGAAGCGGCGCAGGTCCGGGTACTCGCCACGCTCAAACACGGCGCATTGGCCCTGGAAGTTTTTGTGTTCGCACAGCTCCCAGGTACCGGAACGCACCACCATGCTGGAGGCGCGGTCATTGAAACCAAAGTCGACGAAGTTGTTGGCGGCGCCATCGGCAATCACCACGCGCTGGCCGCGGAAGTCTTCACGCGAGAACAGCTGCAGTTCGCCGGCCGTGGCGGCCTGGCCCAACAGGGTAGATGCCAGCAGGAACGCGGCAGTCAGGGTATTCTTCATCTCTAAATCTCCGTAATCGAACAAGCCTTGTGTCTTCAACGCGGCGCAAAGGGCGTTAGACTACATTACCTTGTAACAAATTCCTACTGTACAACACATGCCGAACAGCCTATCGCCCGCCCATTTACGCCTTGAAGCAGCAGCACTCTGGAAATTGGCCTGGCCGGTACTGATCGGACAACTGGCCACCGTCGGCATGGCGGTGGCGGACGTGGCGATGACCGGCCACACCAATGCCGCCGAACTGGCCGCCGTATCGACCGGCGCCGCCATCTGGTCCATCGTGGTGGTGACCGTGGTCGGCACCATGATGGCCATGAACACCCTGGTCGCGCACGAAGTGGGCGCCGGCAGCACGGCGCGCATTCCGCACCTGGTGCGCCAGGGCTTGTGGAAGGGCCTGGGCGTGGGACTGGCGGCCGCCGTGCTGGCCAACCTGGCCACCCTGCTGTTCGACCACCTGCAACTGGCGCCGGAAGTGAACCGGCGCGCCTCGCTGTTCGTCCACTTCATCAGCATCGGCCTGCCGCCATTTGCCTGCTACCGCGCGCTGTACGGCTACAGCACCAGCATCAACCAGACCAAGCCGGTGATGGTGATCGCCCTGCTCGGGCTGGCCTTCAATGTGCTGGTCAACTGGCTGCTCATTTTCGGCAAATTCGGCCTGCCGGAAATGGGCGGCGTGGGCTGCGCCGTCTCGACCGGTATCAGCATGTGGCTGATGCTGGGCGCCATGCTGGCGTGGATGCGCATCGCGCCCGCCTACCGCAGCACCTATCCATTCACGCACTGGGAGTGGCCGCACTGGCCGGAAATCCGCCCCATGTTGCAGCTTGGCCTGCCGATCGGCGTGACCTACTTCGCCGAAGTGAGCGCCTTTGGCGCGGTGGCCCTGCTGGTGGCGCGCTTTGGCGTGGTGGAGCAGTCGGCGCACCAGATCGCGCTGAATTTCTCCTCGCTGGTGTTCATGGTGCCGCTTAGCCTGGGCATCGGCATGGTGACGCGCGTTGGCCAGGCCATGGGCGAAGGCGATGCGCGCCGCGCCCGCGCCGCGTCCTGGGTTGGCATGGGCATGTCGCTCGCCTTTGCCGTGCTGTCGGCGGCTTTCATCGCCCTGTTCCGGCACCAGATCGCGGCGGCCTACACCAACGACGCTGCGGTGCAGGCCACCTGCGTCACCCTGCTGCTGTTCGCCGCCCTGTTCCAGCTATCCGACGCCACCCAGGTGGCGGCGGCTTGCGCGATTCGCGGCTACAAGGTGACGCGCGGGCCGATGCTGATCCAGTTGTTCGCCTTCTGGGTCTTTGCCTTGCCGGTCGGCTGTCTTCTTGGGTTATGGCAGGGGATGGCGGCGGCCGGCTTTTGGATCGGGCTGGTGCTCGGCTTGACGATTGCTGCCATTTTGCTCACGGCGTATTTGCGCACTCTGTCGAACGCGCGGGTAGCCGAAGGAAAAACGGCATAAGCTGGCGCATTCCGAATTTCAGCGGGGGCGGCTTCTGGTATTGTCTTGCGATTCGTAAATAATCCATACCGGGACAAACAATGCGCCTCATCCTCACCCTGGTGGCCCTGCTGGCCGCCGGCACTGCCGCCGCCGAACGCCTGACCCTGGACCGCCTGCACGCCGATCCGGCCCTGTCCGGCCCTGGCGTGCGCGCCCTCAAAGTATCGCCGGACGGCGCCCGCGTCACCTTCCTGCGCGCCCGCCCGGACGACCAGTTCCAGCTCGACCTGTGGGAATACAATATGCAGGACAAGACCACGCGCCGCCTGGTCGACTCCAAAGCGCTGGTCCCGGTGGAGAACCTGTCGGACGCCGAAAAAGCGATCCGCGAACGGGCCCGTACCGCCGCCCTGAAAGGCATCATTTCCTACAGCTGGTCGCCGGACGGCAAACAGATCCTGGTGCCGCTGGCCGGCAACCTGTACCTGGTCGACCTGACCAAGCCTGACAGCGCGCGCCTGGTCGCCTCCGGCAGCGTGATCGATCCGAAGATCTCGCCGAAGGGTAAATTCGTTTCCTTCGTGCGCAACCAGAACCTGTACGTGATCGACCTGGCGACCGGCAAGGAGCGCCAGCTGACCACCGACGGCAAGGGCACCGTGCATAACGGCTCGGCCGAATTCGTGGCGCAGGAAGAAATGGGCCAGCACACCGGCTACTACTGGGCGCCGGACGATTCCGCCATCGCCTTCCGCTGGTATGACGAAGCGCAGGTGCCGGTGGCACGCCGCTTCGAGATCTATGCCGACCGCACCGACGTGGTCGAGCAGCGCTATCCGGCCGCCGGCGACGCGAACGCCATCGTCGGCCTGAAGATCGTATCGCCGGTCAGCGGCGCGATCCGCGACGTGGACCTGGGCGCCAACAAGGACATCTACCTGGTGCGCGCCGACTGGAGCAAAGACGCCAAGTCCCTGTTCTTCCAGCGCCAGTCGCGCGACCAGAAGAAACTGGAACTGGTCGCGGTAGATGCCGCCACCCTGGCGCAGCGCGCAGTGCTGACCGAAACCGCGAATACCTGGACCACCATCCATGACGACCTGCGTTTCCTGGAAAGCGGCAAGGGTTTCATCTGGTCGTCCGAGCGCACCGGCCGCAACCACCTGTACCTGTACGGCATGGACGGCAAGCTGAAACACGCGATTTCCAAAGGTGAGTGGGGCTTCGACAACCTGCTGGCGGTGGACGAGAAGGCGGGCAAGCTGTACGTATCCTCCAACAAGGACGCCGCCTACGACAAGCAAGTCTATGAGCTGAAGCTGGACGGCTCCAGCGCCGACAAGCCAAAGCGCATCACCCAGGCCGACGGCTGGCACGAAGCCTCCTTCTCCAAGCAAGGCGAGATCTTTGTCGATACCTGGTCCGACCCTGCCAACCCGCCGCAAGTGGCGATCCGCCGCCCGGACGGTACCCTGGTTAGCTGGCTGGAGAAGAATGAAGTCAACGCAGCGCACCCTTACTTCGCGTACAAGCCAGACTTGCTGCCGGTTGAATTCGGCAATATGAAATCGAAGGACGGCCAGACCCTGTACTACTCCCTCATCAAGCCGTACAAGTTCGACGCCAACAAAAAGTACCCGGTGTACCTGTCCACCTACGGCGGCCCGCACTCGCAGCACGTGACCCGTCGCTGGGACGGCGGCCAGTTCGACCAATACATGGCGCAGCAAGGCTACGTCGTCTTCCGCCTGGACAACCGCGGCTCCTCGCGCCGCGAGCGCGCCTTCACCGACGCCATCTACCGCAACCTGGGCAAGGTCGAAGTGGAAGACCAACTGACCGGCGTTGAATGGCTCGGCAAGCAGTCCTACGTGGATGCCAAGCGTATCGGCGTGTACGGCTGGAGCTACGGCGGCTTCATGACCCTGCGCCTGCTGTCGCAAGCCTCGGACAAGATCGCCGCCGGCGTGTCGGGCGCACCGGTCACCGACTGGGGCCTGTACGACACCCACTACACCGAACAGTTCATGGACCATCCAAAAGCCAATGTGGAAGGCTACCAGCAGTCCAACGTGTTCTACCACGTCGACGGCCTGAAATCGAAGCTGCTGCTGATCCACGGCATGGCCGACGACAACGTGCTGTTCACCAACACCACCAAGATGATCGACGCGCTGGTGAACCGTAATGTGCAGTTCGAGCTGATGACCTACCCGGGCGCCAAGCACGGCGTCTCCTCGCGCACCGCCAAACGCCATGTGCAAACCTACATCGACGCCTTCTTCCGCAAGAACCTGAAGCCGGAATCGAACTAAGCAAGGCCCCGCGCCCTGCTCCAAGCCCGCCCGCGCAAGCCGGCGGGCTTTTTCTTTGTCTGCTTACCAGTTCTGCAGCCAGGCAGCACGAGCGGTAGCAAGAAATCTACGCATAGACCTTGTTTCTACCAGAACGCGCGATGGTACGATAACCCTCAACCCAAGGAGGCGCCATGTCACTGCAACTGTTCTACCACCCGCTATCGTCCTACTCCATGAAGGCGCTGATTGCGCTGTATGAGAACGACACGCCGTTCGAGTACCGCATGCTGTCGCCCGACCATGCCGATAATTTTGCGCAATTCGCCGAGATGTGGCCAATCAGGAAGTTCCCCATCCTGCTGGATGGCGAACGCATGGTGGTGGAAGCCAGCATCGTTATCGAATACCTGGCACTGCACTACCCCGGCCAGGTGCAACTGCTGCCAGCCGCCCCCAAGGCCGCGCTGGAAGTACGCATGATGGACCGCTTCTTCGACAACCACATCGCCACGCCACAGCAAAAACTGGTCGCCGACGTGTTGCGCCCGGCCGAGCAACGCGACCCGTTCGGCGTCGCCGAAGCGCGCCAAAAGCTGGAAACCGCCTACGCCTGGCTGGATAAGGTAATGGCCGAGCGCACCTGGGCCGCCGGCGAAGCGTTCAGCATGGCCGACTGCGCGGCCGCCCCGTTCCTGCTATACGCGCACTGGTCGCACCCGATTCCGGCGCAGCACGCAAACGTGATGGCCTACCTGGCCCGCCTGCGCGCCCGCCCCTCCTTCGCGCGCTGCTGGGCCGAAGCCAAGCCATATCGCCACATGTTCCCGCTTGGCGTGCCGGCCGGCGAGGAGTGACTCAAGCATCGAACAGATGCTTCTTCACATTCGGGTTACCCTGGCGCCAAAGCACGTTGTCGATGAAATAGTGGTGGACGTTGATGAAAATCCAGAAGCAGGCGATCGCCAGCGCTGGGGCGCCGAAGTGTGGCATCTGGCCGGTGCGGGCGAAATCCAGCGCCCCCGGCAGCAGCCAAAAACCGATGGCGCCCAAAATCACGCCTGCCACGACGAATTGCAGGAGATGGCGCGGCGTCAAGCGCTTGCTCTTGTTTTCATTCACTTTGTAACGACCGATCACGGTCAGGTATTGCACGGAATGGAAGAAAGGGATCACCAGCAGGAATGCCGCACTAAAGGAAATCAGCCCGATCCAGACATACAGGGTGATGCCGTAAGCCAGCAGCCCGGCCAGCGGCCACTCTTTCCAGCTAAGCCCCTCAGCGCTCCACTGCCGGATGGCGCGGAAGACCAGCAGCCCAGCCCAGATGGAGCTCGCAGCGGCCACCAGACAAGCCAGCACGACCACGGGACCGGGAACAGACACGGGTATCCCGACTGCAGCCCACAATCGCTGCGGGCCGCCAACGCTATTGACCACGGTCCAGGCGCCAGCCCAGCAGGCATAGGCATTGAACAGCAGGGCCTTGCGCACCGCAGCCGGCCAATAACGCTTTTTCAGGGCGGCATCCATCATCGCCATGCCAAAGCCCTGCTTCACATAGTGCCAGCCGACCAGCAAGCCCATGAGGTTTAAGACCACGCCCAAGGCCAGGGGTTTGCCATTCAGCCAAAGCAATGCCGTGGCAAAGAGCGCCAACGCAAGGAGTAGCGGCGCCCAGACACCGGCCAGCCACCAGCGCCGCCGCAAATCGGAGGGCAAGGCGCCGGACTTCACCTGGTGCCATGAACCATAAAACAGCTGGTAGGAAAATGCGAAATGGGGGTGGTTGACGAAGTTCGCCAGAACCATCATCAGCACTGCAAGCTGGGCAACACCTTCCGCACCGAGGTCGAGCAGGTTCAGTACCAGCAGCGCCAGCAATGAACCGGCGCCAAGAAGCAGCACGTCTGCCCAAGGATTAACGAGGCCCCGGTAAGGCGTGGATGTCAGCGATTGGACGTTGGCGTGGGTGTGCATGGTGGCGGCTTGGGATGAAGTTGCCACATGGTATCACCCAAGCCGCCAAAGTTGATCCCCATAAAGAGGATCAAAGGACTGCTTTACTGTCGGTTGCCGCGGTCGACCAATTCGTCGGTGGCGTCGTCGATGGCTTCACGCAGGTCGCCGCGCTGTTTCTGCAGCTTGCCTTCCACCTGCTTGGCGACGCCCTTCACCTGCTGTTTCGAACTGCCAACCAGTTCACCTGCCTCTTCCTGGATCTTACCGCCGATTTCCTTGGCCTTGCCCTTCACTTGGTCCTTGTTCATGATGCGCTCCTCTCAAAAAAGTGTGCGACGAGCAAATCATACGGACAGTCGGCGTTCAGAACTGTACGTTCGTTAACATTTCCGCCAGACAGAAGCCAGCCAGGGCTGCTGGTCGCGCGGCAAGCCTGGCGGGCGGTAATAATGCGTGACCGGCGCGAAACCCGCTGCCGACACCACTTCGGACCACGTTTCAAAATCGTAGTAGCAACCATAGCGCGCGCCATTCCAGCCCTCTTCGTTCTGTCCGCGCGGGTTGGAGCTGAACAGCACACCGCCAGGCTTCAGCGCCGCGTGCAGGCGCGCCAGCACATCCGGCAAAGCTGCGCTGGGAACGTGGAACAGGGAGGCGTTGGCGAACACGCCATCAAACGAGGCCGGCGGCAAGTCGAGCGCCACAAAGTCCTGCTGCCACACGGGGCAGCCACTCGAGCGCTGCGCCATCTCCACGAAGCGGGCCGAGCCGTCGACACCGACCGGCTCATGCCCGAGGGACTTGAAGGTGCACAGGTCGCGGCCGGGGCCGCAACCAAGGTCGAGGATGCGGAACGGAGCCGTTCCTTCGATCGCATCGAGCAGCGCCGCCACATTCTGGCTCACGTCATGGTCGCGCGTACCCTCCTGGAAGGCTTGCGCGTTGCGTTCGTAGTGTTCCAGCGTGCGGTGGGTAATCTGCTCGATAGCGTTCATCCCCGCACTTTACCAGACGCGCACGCGCTGCTCCGGCGCCAGGTACAGCTTCTGGCCCGGCTTCACATCGTAGGCTTTGTACCAATCGTCCAGGTTGCGCACGGTATAGGTACGCCACTTGGCCGGCGAGTGGCCGTCGGTCGCGATCTGGTTGCGCAACGCCGCGTCGCGCGCCTTGTTGGCCCAGCTGGATGCAAAGCCGGCGAAGAAGGCACGCTCCTGCTCCGGCGACGCCTTGCCGCCGGAAGCCGCATTGAACGCATCCAGCGCCGCCGCCAGGCCCGCCAGGTCGGCCAGGTTCTCGCTCAGGGTCAGGGTGCCGTTCAGCTTCAGGTCAGGCAAAGCCTGGTAAGCATCGTACTGCGCCACCAGCGCCGCAGCGCCCTTCTTGAAGTGCTCACCGTCTTCCTTGGTCCACCAGTCGCGCAGGCGGCCTTTCGAATCGAACTGGGCGCCCGTATCGTCGAAGCTATGGCTGATCTCATGACCGATGACGGAACCGATGGCGCCGTAGTTATGCGCATCCGATGCGTTCATGTCGAAGAACGGCGGCTGCAGGATGGCGGCCGGGAAATTCAAGGCATTCTGCATCGGCATGTTCACCGCATTCACGACATGCGGCGGCATGCACCATTCGGTCGCATCCACCTTCTTGCCCAGCTTGGACAGCTCCTGGTGGTAATGGAATTTCTCAGCGCGCAGCAGGTTGCCCATCGCGTCATCCGCCTTGATTTCCAGGCCCTCGTAGGAAGTCCACTTGTCCGGATAGCCCACACCAACGTACAAGGTGCGCAGCTTCTCCTGCGCCTCCTTCTTGGTGGAAGGCGCCATCCAATCCAGCTTCTCCACGCGCTTGTGGAAGGCGGCCACAATATTGGACACCATGGTTTGCAGGCGCGCCTTGGCTTCCGCCGGGAAGTAGCGCTCGACATACATCTTGCCCGCAGCATCCGGCAAAGCGCTGTTCACCGCGCCCAGGCCGCGTTTCCAGCGTGGCGACAATTGCGGCGTACCGTTCAGGGTGCGGCCGTAGAACTCGAAGCGCTGGTCGACGAACGCTTTCGGCAGCGAACCGCCGAAGTGGTTCACCGTATGGAAGGCCATGAAATCCTTCCACGCCTGCAGCGGCATTTCATTCACCAGGGTCGCGGCGCCGGTGATCGCGGTCGGGTGGTAGACCATGAACTTGCCTTGCTTGCCCAAGCCGGCAGCGCGGAAGAACGCCTTCCAGTCCATGCCTGGCGCCTTGGCGCTGAAGTCCTTCATGGTCCACAGGTTGTTGGCTTTCTGGATGTCGGCCGAGTCTTCGCGCGTCGCGTGCGACTGGGCGATCTTCTTCTCCAGCTCGTAGACGCGGGCGGCGCGGGTTTCCGGCTCGCTGTAGCCGGCCAGCTTCAGCATGGCGGCGATGTGCGCCTGGTAGGCGGTGCGCAACTGGCCCATGCGCGGGCTGTCTTCCAGGTAGAAGGCGCGGTCCGGCATACCCAAGCCGCCCTGCAGCACATACGGCACATAGTGATGCGGGTCGGTCAGGCCCTGCGCGATCCAGATGCCGAAGATGTTCTCGGTATAGAAATTGGTCGAGTTCAGCGGATCAACGTCGGCGCGCACGCTGGTACCCAGCGCCTGCACCAGGCCAGCCTTGTCCTTGATCGCATCAATCTTCTTCAACTCCGGCGCCAGCGAGGCCGTGCCCGTCGCCTCGATCGCCGCTTCGTTCATGAAGGCGCGGTAGAAGTCCGTTACGCGGCGCACATCGCCACTTGGATTCTTGCCAGCGGTTTCCTCGATCAGCTTGACGATGCGGCCATTGGTTTCGTCGCCCAGCGCCGAACCCGCGCCCCAGCTACCCTTGTCGGCCGGGATCTCGGTCTTGGCCAGCCAGTTGGCATTCACGTAGCCAAAGAAATCATCGCCCGGCAGCGGCGCCGCGCTTGGCGCGGGGGCGGCTTGGGTCGGCGCAGCCTGTTGGGCAATCGCCGGGGCCAAGCCCAGGGCGGCGCCGCAGAAGGCCAGGGTAAGGGCCAGCTTGAGAGGCGGAATGCGATTCGTTGCTTGCATTGTGTATCCCTATATCTAGTAATTTTGATGGCGGATTAAGCCAGACTGCACTCTAGCGCCTAGTTCCGCGCGCTTGCGGGCGTATGCGACAGACTGCAAATTTTCGGGACCAAATGCAGAAATCAAGGAATGCTGTGCAGCAATGCCAACGAATGTTAAAAACTTGCTGCACTCCCCTCTGGAATGGCGATATAGTTCACTTACAGCAACGCCTATCAATAAGGAGACTTTCCATGAAGCTCGAAGCCCTGTTCCAGAATCCAACCGCGTTGCCAACTGCGCCGAAGGTTGTTGACGAATTGATCAGCAGCTTCGATAAGGCCAGCGTTTCCACCGAAGACATCGCCAAGAAACTTTCCGCCGACCCAGTGCTGAGCGCCAAGTTGCTGCGCCTGGCCAATTCCGCCTATTACCATGTATCGCGCTCGATCGGCACCGTAGAAGATGCCGTATTGATGTTGGGCTTTGTCACCGTGCGCACGCTGGTGATCAGCTCCGGCCTGGTGAGCGGATTCAAGACCGTGCCCGGCCTGGACCTGCGCCAATTCTGGCGCTACAGCCTGCGCACCGCCGTGGGCGCCAAGTTCATCGCCAAAGCCTGCAAGCAAAATACCGACCTCGCCTTCACCATTGGCATGATGCACGGCATCGGCCAGCTCGTGATCCACGCCGCCATGCCCGAGCAGGCGATGGCGCTGGACAAGATCGCCGGCCCGCTCGACTCGCGCCGCCTGGATGCCGAGCAATCCTCGCTGGGCTACAACTTTGCCGACGTGGGCGCCGAGCTGGCCCGCCGCTGGAAGTTCCCGCCAGCATTCTCCGAGACCATTGCCGCCTTCCCCAATCCGGGCGACGACCTGCTGGCAGCCGTGATCCACCTGGCCGCCTGGCGCGCCCGCGTGGACGAGAACAAGCTGACCCCGGAAGAGATCGCCGCTTGCTATCCGACCGAAGTGGCTGAAAGCCTGGGCTTGGACGACAATGCCCTGATTGACCAGATGCCATCGCTGGACGAATTGAGCGCAGGGCTGGAAGAACTGATCAAATAAGCAAGAAAACCGCTTAGCTCCTGGCCGTTGTCGCCTCTTGGGATGGGGGCGCAACGGCTTTTTTCATGATTTCTTCAAAAATTTTTGAGAAAACCCTAAAGTTCCTGCCGAGCCTGACGTTAATTCAGACATGCGGTACTCCGCGCATTGAATCCAAGGCTCAAAATGTCCTCGACCGAAGTCCTCGCAACCTACGAAACTATTGCTGGTTTGACCAATAAAATGGTGATGGCCGCGCAATCCAGCGACTGGGACTCGCTCGACCGCATGGAAAACCAATGCGCCGCCGCCTCGGTAGCCCTGATGGGTGGTGCCGCACCGGTGCAAGGCGACGCCCGCCAACGTAAGATTGAGCTGCTGAAACAGATCCTCGCCAACGACCGCGCCATCCGCGAAGTGACCGAGCCCTGGCACAACCGCCTGAACGGCTGATCCAGCCCCACCCCAGAAAACAAAGCGCCTCCCGGCGCTTTTTTCTTTTGTGTCCACCCCGGGGTCAGGAACAACGAAAGACATTTTGAAAAAATGTCTTTCGTTGTTCCTGACCCCGGGGTGGACAAGCGGAAGAAATCGGAAGTGATGGGAGAAAAGAAAAAGCGCCCGCGTGGGGCGCCTTCAAGGTGTTCGGAGGGGCGAACACCAGGTATCTCCTGGTGTCGCCTCAGCGCCGGTTGCACCCGGCGTTCATATCGCCTTTGTCGGCTATGAACTGCTTCCAGGCGCGGTCGTTTCTTCAACGTCGCTCTGCGGGTCGCGTCACACTATCGGTGGTGACTGCGGCAGAACCTCGCCTGTGTGAAACGAGTATAGCGCAGTTCAAAAAATCTTGTCTAGGGCGCAAAAGCAACAGCAATTACTCCTGGGCAGTTACTTCTTCCATAGTAGGCTCTGCCGCTGCGGCTTGTTCTTTTTTGCGGAAGGATTGCCAGATTTTTAGCGGCCCCTGCCCTTTGCGCTTGCGGAGGAAAACGACCAGTCCACCAATTGCGGTCAGTCCCAGCAGGCTTCCAAGTGCCAGGGCGATCCATTTGCTGCGGGACTTGGCTTCCTGTTCGGGCGCTATGCCGGGCTTGCTTGGCTTGGCGCCGGGCTTGCTGGGCGCTGGCTCGGATTTTGCCGATGCGGCGGTGGGCTTGACGGGGGGGGCGGCATCCTTAGCGGGCGCTGAAGGGCTACTTTCTGCGGTGAGGCTTGCCGCTGCGCTGGCAGCGGCGGACGCGCTGGCATTCGGGGCGGCGCTGGCGGCGGGGCCGGCCGCGTGTGGTGCTTCGCTTGGTGCGCCAAGCGCTTGCTGCAAGCGCTGAACCTTCCCTTCGAGATCCACCAGCTTGCCCGTCATCGCCTGGCATTGCTGGATGTGCTCGTCGGCTTGCGCCGGCACGCACGCTGGCGCCGGCGCTGCGGAAACGGGGGCGGCCACCGGACGGGGAAGTGGGGCTTCAACTCGCGCCGGTCGTGGCGTGGGGCCCGCTGGCTTGGGGGCGTTTTTGGCGGGCATCGCGGTCGTTTCTGTCACGGCTGGTGCTGGCGCGGCGACTGGCTTGCGCGCGGTAAATGCGCGCTCCGCCGCCGCACTCAGGCTTGCATCGCCCTGCCCTGCCGACTCGACCTTGGGCGCAACAAGGGGCGCGGGGGCTTGTGCTGGCAGTGGCGCTGCCGCCGGGGTGGCGGCGGCGCGTGCGGCGCGTTGCGCGGGGGGCTCGGGCGCCAACCATAGCGTGGCGGCGCGAATGATCTGCCGCCCGCCACTACTTAATTCCAAAAACAGGTGCAAGCCTTCAACATTTACGGGCTGCAGCGTTGTCAGGTGCAGGAACCTGCGGTTGTCGCGCTTGGCGATCGAAATATACAGGCCTCCCAGGGCCGGGGGAACGCTCAGGCCCGCACCTCTGAATACGTCCGGATTGGCCAGTTTGGCCTGGATCTCACCCAAATCGGCCGGCGTCAGGTCGACCAGCTCTATATCCGCCGACAGCTGCTGCCCCAGGAAGGAATTGACCTTTACCTCACCCAGTTCGGCAGCGCGAAGCGGGCCGCACCAGAGGGCGGCGAGCAGCGGCGGCACCAGGGCGCCCAGGGTCAATCGTTTGCTTAGCATGAGAACAGGTCTATTTCCGTAATGTATTCATTAACGGCCAGATTTCCCATTTTTGTAGCCCGGCAGAGTAATCGGCAATGGCGTTAAAATCATGACATCACATCCCCCAACTTTGGAGCCTTACATGAACAGCAGAACCGAGCGCGACAGTTTCGGCCCGATTGAAGTTCCCGCTAGCCAGTTGTGGGGAGCCCAGACCCAGCGCTCTTTGGAGCACTTCCGCATCTCCAGCGAACGCATGGCGCCCGAACTGATTGCCGCTTTGGCCAGTGTGAAGCGCGCGGCGGCCCAGGTCAACGTCGATCTTGGCGTGCTCGACAGCACCAAGGCGCAAGCCATCATGCTAGCGGCGGACGAGGTCCTGCAAGGGCGGCACGCGGACGAATTTCCCCTGGTGGTATGGCAGACCGGCTCCGGCACGCAGTCCAATATGAATATGAACGAGGTGCTGGCCAACCGCGCGTCCGAGCTGCTGGGCGGGGAGCGCGGCGAGGGCCGCAAGCTGCATCCGAACGACGACGTCAACAAGGGGCAGTCTTCCAACGATATCTTCCCGACCGCGATGCACGTGGCGGCCGCGCAGGCGGTGGCGAATAATGTGCTGCCGGCCTTGCGCCAGTTGCGCGCCACCTTGCAAGCGAAGGCGCAGGCGTTCGAGGGCATCGTCAAAATCGGCCGTACCCACCTGCAGGACGCCACGCCGCTGACCTTGGGCCAGGAGTTTTCCGGCTACGTGGCCCAACTCGACTATGCGGAAAAAGCCATCGAAGCCACCCTGCCGGCCGTGCTGGACCTGGCGGCCGGCGGGACGGCTGTCGGCACCGGCCTGAACTCGCACCCGGAATACGCCGGCCGCATCGCCGCCGAACTGGCACAGCGCCTGCAACTCCCGTTCCGCAGCGCTGACAACAAATTCGCCGCGTTGGCCGGCCATGATGCCCTGGTGTCCGCCCACGGCGCCCTGAAAACCCTGGCCACCGCGCTGATGAAGCTGGCCAACGATGTGCGCTGGATGGCGTCCGGCCCGCGTTCCGGCCTCGGCGAAATCACGATCCCGGAGAATGAACCGGGCAGCTCCATCATGCCGGGCAAGGTGAATCCGACCCAAAGCGAGGCGCTGACCATGCTGTGCTGCCAGGTGTTCGGCAATGATGTGGCGATCACCGTCGGCGGCGCGTCGGGCAACTTTGAGCTCAACGTGTTCAAGCCGCTGATCGCCCACAATTTCCTACAGAGCGCGCGCCTGCTGGCGGATGGCATGCGTAGCTTCGATGAGCATTGCGCCCACGGCATCGAGCCCAACCTTGAGCGCATTGCCGAGCTGATGGAGCGCTCCCTGATGCTGGTCACCGCGCTGGCGCCCCATATCGGGTATGATCGCGCCGCGCAAATAGCAAAGAAGGCGCAGCATGAGGGTAGTACATTGAAAGAAGCGGCTCTGGCCCTGGGTTATGTGAACGAAAGCCAGCTCAACGAATGGATTGTTCCATTAGAAATGACCAAGCCAGACGGCAAGGGCTAATGCCAGATAGAAATACAACACCCCAGCGCCAGCCCAACAGAAAGAGGATTAAAATGCAGAAAGTAGATTTCGAATTGACAGGCGAGTACATCGAGCTGAACCAGCTCCTGAAGGTGGTCGGTCTGTGCGACAGCGGCGGCGCCGGCAAGCAGATCGTGGCCAACGGCGACGTTAAAGTCGACGGCAAGCAGGAGTTGCGTAAGACGGCAAAAATCCGGGCGGGCCAGCGTGTGCGCCTGGGCGACGTGCAGATTGACGTGCATGCCGAGGGCAGTGCGGCCTGATTAAACCCGCGCGGAGGGTAGCATCATGGATGGCCCCGACGAGAAGCAAACGCAGAGCCAGGAACAGCTGATCGGTGACTTGCGCCAAGTCATCGAGAATGCTGAGGAACTGCTGAAGAATACCGACCATTACACCAGCGTGCTGTACCAGTCGGCGCGCGCCAAGCTATCCCAGGCGTTATTGGCGGCAAATGAAGAGCTTGAACGTTGCGAGGATGCGCAGCTGCTGCGCATGATAGAGGCCACCCACCGTGCGAATCTCGTGCACCGCGACCTGAGCGGCGAGGAGAAGATGATGCGCGCTTTCGACTAGCCCTTTCGGCTAGCCTGATCCCGATAAAAAAACCCGCAGGCACCGGTGACGGTGCGGCGGGTTTTCTTTTTCCAGCGCGGCTTGGGCAGCGCTCAGGCGGTGGTGTTGATATTCTGGCCCAGGTGCGAAGGCAGGTTGCTGGCGGCTGGCGCTGGCGGAATCGCTTCGATCAGGGCTTGTGCGCTGGAAGCCTGGACGTCCTGTGCCTTCTTCATCACGGCATACCCGACCTGAACACGATTGCTCGTTTCGGCGATAGTCGTTGCTGCTTTAGCAATGCTTGCTGCGTCCATTTTAAACCTCCCACATGTACTTATCTAGAATTACGGACGAGTTGGCGGGAACTTTAGGCTTGGCGCGGAATTTTTTTAACGAGCCAGGCCAGCACGGTCTCCGGACGGTTCAGGTCGAGCCATTGCAGGCGCGGCGGCAGGGCCTCCGGCGCGGGCTGGTCGGAGGCGATGGCGACAATGCTGTGGTCGTCCAGGTAACGCGGTGGTTGGCCGGCGACGCCCCGGTACACTTCAAGTTTGTCAATTTGCCATGCGTGGAAGCCTTCGACCAGGGTCAGGTCGGCGGGTTTCAGTCTTGCCAACTGCTCGTCGCAACCAGGTTCTTCGGCGCCGCGCAACTCGTGGATGATGGCGAAGCGGTAGGGCGAGGCGATCATGACTTCGGCGGCACCGGCCTGGCGGAAACGGGCGCTGTCCTTGCGGGGCGGCTCCAGTTCGAAGTCGTGGTGGCTGTGCTTGATGACGTTGACTTTCCAGCCGTTGGCGGCCAGTTCGGTGACCAGGTATTCGACCAGGGTGGTTTTGCCGCTGCCGGATGGGCCGACAACGCCAA
Organism: Massilia sp. SR12; assembly: GCA_046523935.1. Classification (GTDB taxonomy): domain Bacteria; phylum Pseudomonadota; class Gammaproteobacteria; order Burkholderiales; family Burkholderiaceae_D; genus Rugamonas. The sequence goes on from CP159586.1 coordinate 2,506,292, forward strand.
GGACATTCTGCTTATTGCTCATAACGGAACTTTGTAACGGTAACCACGGAAACGGAAGACTGCTTGCTTGGGCTGAAGTTTTTCGAGCAGGAGGCCGGGTGCGACCTCCTCCCCTTCCTTACGCAGGGCTTTGTCGATCAGCAGCAGGCGGTCTGCCGGGTTTTTGGAGTACATATAGCCGCCCAGCGTGATCGGCGGTATGGCGCGCTGGATCGGTTCGGGAAGCTCATGCAGGGATTGGATGTGCTCTTCGGCTGGCGCCAGGGCGACTGCGGCGGCCGGTGCTGCGTCAGCGGCGCGCGGAGCGGGCGCGGCGACGGCTTCCGGCGTGCGAGCCGGCACCACGGCGGCCGCTGCCGATGTGGCGGATACGGGCGCTGCGCTGGCATTAGGCGCTTGCCGCGCGGCGGCGGTTGGCGCGGCGGCGCTGGCTGGCGCGGCGGCGGCGGCGGCGGCAGGTGCAGGCTTTGCGGTGGCGTCCGGTGCAGCGGGCGCCATTGGCGCAACCGTCGGCGCCGACACGGAGGTCGCTGCCATCGTGTTGACTGCATCAGGCGCTGGCAGCGCGGCTTGCGCGGCGGCGGACGATGTGGTCGGGGCAACGCTGAGCGGCACGTGGGCTGGCGTCGCTGCTACGGTTGCGCCGGCCCCCACCGCTGCCACAGGTGGCTGACCGGCCGATGACTGCTGTCGCACCAGCATGGTTGCCAGTCCTGCGATGGCGGCCACCATCAACACCATCGCCACCATGACCGGCGCACGGCGCACTTTTGGTCCTTGCCCTTGTGGCGCGCTGGCCAGTGTGGGGGCGTGAATGGTCGGTGTGCTGCCGATCTGGCGCTCGGCCTGCGCTTTCTTAAGTGCTTCGAGAATATAGGACATATTATTTCCCCGCAGCGGCCTGCAGGCGCGGCTCGGTCAGATTGCCCGGCTGCGACAGGCGGATGAAGGTCTTCGGCCCGGCGACACCGTCAGCCTTCAGGCCCTGGGCGGATTGGAATTCGCGCAAGTATCGCAGGGTTTCGCCGGCCAGTGGCTGGTTCTCGCGTGGTTTCTTGATCCCGTTTATTTGTGCCAGGCGGCGCGCGAGCCAGTCGACGTCGGGGCCTTTGTCGCCTTGCGTGACTTCTTCGCGCCAACTGCGCGGTGCGCGCCAGAAGGTGGTAAAGCTGCCGTCGAAGCGGCTTTCCAGTGCGTCCAGAGGGACGGTTTCTGTGCCGGCGCTGGTGACGAGGGTTGCTTTGCTGGCGTTAAGGGCTGTCAGCAGGACGAATTGCGGTTTGGCGGGGTCGTCGCGTAGCTTGATGATGACCGGGCGATTCAATTTGCGGATTTCGGCCAGGCCGCCTTTGGTTTGCCAGCAGCGCAGGTTGCGCTTGGCGGCTTCCTGGCAGCCCTCGCCGGGGGCTAACGCTACTTCCCACTTTGCGGCCAGTTGGCGCAAGGCGGCTTCCAATGTGAGCGATGCGGTGGCTGGCGGCGCTCCAGCGGGCGTTGGTGCTGCGGCGGGAGATCGCACGATTGCGGACACCTGCCCGCTTCCGGTCGACGCGGCGGCAGTTGGCGCCGACGCGGCGACCGATGGCGGCAAGACGGCGGGCGCGGGCATAGCGACAGGCGGCGCGCCGGCGAGCGCTGGCATCCCGCCGGCCGGCTGCGAGATGGCTGGCGACGGCGCGGTGGCGGATGGTTGCGCGACAGCGGCCGGCTGCGCGGCGGCAGGCGAAGACACGGCGGCGGATGGCTGCACGACGGCGCGCGCTGGCGCTGCGGCGGCCGACGACGCAACGACGGATGGCTGCACGACGGCGAGCGCTGGCGCTGCGGCGGCCGACGACGCGACGGCGGCGGCGGGCGACAGTGCGGTAGCGGGCGCGGAAGCGGCGGCGGGCGGCGGGGCGGTGCCCGCTGCGGGGGTTCGGGCGGACGGCATCATCTGCCACGCGGCAGCCGCAGTAATCGCGGCGCCCGCCAGCACGCCGGCGGCGGCCAGGCGCCACGGGCGCGCGCGGTCCGCTGGCGCGCCCTCCCCCGCGAACACTTCCTCCGCCGCGCGCCGCAAGATGATGGCATTTACCTGCGCGCGATTTTCCACATAAGCGCCCAGCAACGAACGGTCGCATAAGAGATTGATACGGCGCGGCACACCCTTGCTCAAGCGATGCACACGCCGCAGCAAGCCGCGCGGGAACAGCTCCACCGCCCCCGCCCCCGCAACCGCCAGGCGATGCTGGATATAGCTCCCCACCTCGGGTTCCGACAAAGGCCCCAGGTGATAGCGCGCAATCACGCGCTGCGCCAACTGTTCGAGTTCAGGCCGCGCCAGCATGCCGCGCAACTCCGGCTGCCCGATCAGGATAATTTGCAGCAGCTTGCGCTCATTGGTCTCCAGGTTGGTCAGCAAGCGCAGTTGTTCCAGCACATCCGCCGACAGGTTCTGCGCCTCATCGATCACCAGCACATTGTTCAAGCCCGCCGCGTGCGAAGACAGCAGATAGGCATTGATCGCATCCACATACGCTTTGACGCTATGCGCGCCGTCCGGCAGCGCAATACGGAACTCGTCGCACACCGACTGCAGCAATTCCGCCACCGTCAGTTTGGGATTGAAGATATACGCCAGCTTGCAATCGGCCGGAATCTGCTCCATGAAGCAGCGGCACACCGTGGTCTTGCCGGCGCCGATCTCGCCGGTCAGCAGCACGAAACCGCCGCCGCTGCCTACGCCGTACAGCAAATGCGCCAGCGCCTCGCGGTGCCGTTCGCTCATGAACAGGTAGCGCGGGTCCGGGGCAATCGAGAACGGTAGTTGTTTGAGGTTGAAATATTGCGTGTACATGGTCGGCGCTTAGCGCAGCGCAGGCGGCAGAGGCTTGAATTTGGCGCAGTATATCTTGGAGCGCGTGTTGAAGTAGACGATCCGGCTGCCCGGTTTGGACTCCCGCACCGGATAGCGCGAAGCGTCGATTTTGGCATACGCGAAGCCGTCCTGGCGCTGGATCGCCTTCTCCAGCTCCTCCGGCGTGGTGTCGGTCACGGCGCCGACAAAGCGGTAGGGGAAGCTTTCGTCGCTGACGATCACCTCCAGCACCGGCACGCCCCATAGCATCGCCTCCTCGGTGCGGAACCAGTACGCCCCGCCCTCACGCTTGTAGGGCGGCCCGAAATGCTGGCTGAGGTAGTCGAAGTAGTAGCGGTTGGAGGTCTGGTCGCGGCACAGCAAGCCGTTCCCCAGCACCACGCCGAAATGGGAAGGCGGTGCGGCGTGCGCCAGGGTCGAAGCGGCCAGCAGTCCGGCGCAAAGGAGTCGCAGTCCCAGCATCACTTACAGTTTCTGCATCCAGGCGCGGTTGGCACTGATCTTGGCCTTGGCGGCGGGCGGCAACGCTTCGTAACAGCCAGGGTATTGCTTCAAAGAACCTTCGCGGATTTCCTTCTGCAAACCATTGATCAGGAACACGTATACCGTTCCACCCTGGTCGGTCGCCTTGGTCCCTAAGTACTTGATCATAAGTCTCTCCTGACGAGCATTATGACATTTCAGAGGGAAAGCACAACGTTTTGGATCAAGCCGTGTGCATTTCGGCCTCGGAAAAATGCAGTTCGTTCCCCGTTTTTGCGCGTCTGTCTTTTTCCCCGCCCGGCCCGGGGCCAATTCCCCTATCGTTCCACCATTCCAACCTGGACAGTGATAATCAAAATGAAAAAGCTGATCACTTACGGCGCTGCCTTTTCCCTGATCGCCCTCGGCGTTTCGACCCTGCACGCCACGCCCTCGGAGACCGAGAAGAAGGCCGACAATACGCCGACCCGCGAAAACCGCCCAGTGACAGCCTTCAGCCGCATCGAAGTCGACGGCCCTTACCGGGTGCTGATCAACGCACAAGGCGCGCCGGCGGTGGAAGTCAGCGGCCCGAAGCGCCAGGTGGAACAACTGGAAACCGTGGTCCAGGGCGACACCCTGCACATCCGCCCGCTGCGCCGCAACCACTGGGTCTTCAGTTTTGGCAAACAACGGGAACCGGTGATCGTGAAGATCAGCGCCAGCGGCCTGAGCGCACTGAGCTCAAGCGGCAGCGGCGATGTGGAACTGGAACGGGTCGACAGCCGCGAATTCAAACTGATCAGCACCGGCCCCGGCGACCTGAGCGTGTCGGGCAGCGCCGCCGAACTGACCGTCAAGGCCAGCGGCAGCGGCGACCTGCACCTGCACCGCATGCGCGCCACCAACCTGAACCTGGTCATGACCGGTCCGGGCGACGTGACGGCGCCGGCCATTACCGGCGACCTGAACGCGGTGCTGTCCGGCTCGGGCGACCTGGAGGCGAGCGATGTGCGCGCCAACAAGATCAATGCCTCGGTCACCGGTCCCGGCAATGTAGAACTGCGCGGCAGCAGCCGCGACATCCGCGTCGACCTGTCCGGTTCCGGCGACCTGGAAGCGTGCAGCCTGCAGGTGGAAAACGTGAGCGCCATCCTGAACGGCCCGGGCAGCGCCTGCCTGAGCGGCAACATCAAGAAATTCGACGCCGAAGTGCACGGCTCGGGCGACCTGGAAGCGCGCGGCCTGCAAACCCAGAACACCCGCGTCAGCCTGAGCGGCCCCGGCGGCATGAACCTGTCCGGCAGCAGCGCGACCCTGAGCGCCGATGTCAGCGGCTCGGGCGACCTCGACGCCAAACAGCTCAAGGTGGCCAAGGCCGTCACCCGCAGCAAGGGCCCGGGCAATATCTACCTGAGCAAGGTGAGCGACTCGCTGGACGCCGACGTGCGCGGTTCGGGCGAACTGCAGGCCGAGCCGGAATGCAAGGACGTGAAGGTCAGCATGAGCGGCCCGGGCGGCGTGCAACTGCGCGGCTGGACCAGCACCCTCAATGTGCAAATGTCCGGCAGCGGCAGCCTGGATGCGCGCGACATGCTGGCCAAGCAGGCCGAAGTGAATGTGCGCGGCCCCGGCAACGCCACCGTGAATGTGCAGGGCAAGGTAGCGGCGCAAGGCCAGCAACTGGTTTCCGATAAACAGCGTGTGGTGACGATCGACCGTCGCGGCGCCCACACTGAATGATTGACGACATCGCTGCCGACGCCTGAGGCGCCGGCAGCGATTAGCTATTTCCTCCCCCCGGCCCTGGCCGGGCTTTTTTTTGCCCATACCAAAAAGCATACCATTACCGATCCACCCCATATCCTTTGCAATCAACAACTTAAGCGCTAGTGGTGTGGTATCCATGCGAACCGAAACAATACCAGTTAAATACCTGTTGACAAGCTGGTGTGCTGCCAATATAGTCGCCACAGTCCTTTTCATCTCGTGAAAAAATGATTGAATTCCTGATAGGCGTCGATGGTGGCGGCAGCGGCACGCGTGTGCGCCTGGCGCGCGCCGATGGGCAATTGCTGGGCGAAGGCCAGGCCGGCCCCTCTGGCCTGCTGCACGGTATTAAGAATGCCTGGTCCGCAGTCGAGGAAGCGATCGGCCGTGCCTTCGACGCGGCCGGCCTGGCGCCAGCGCCGCGCGCACGCATCGCCGTCGGCCTGGGCCTGGCCGGCGTCCACAACAAACAATGGGCCGACAACTTTGTCGCCGCCAATCCCGGCTATGCCGCCGTAGCGCTGGCGACCGACGCCTTTACCACCGTGCTGGGCGCGCATGAAGGCCGGCCCGGCGCCATCATCGCGCTGGGCACCGGCAGCGTGGGCGAAATCCTGCATGCCGACGGCAGCCGCCACGAAGTGGGCGGCTGGGGCTTCCCGGCGGGCGACGAGGCGAGCGGCGCCTGGATCGGGCTCAAAGCCATCAACCATATCCAGCAAGTGCTGGATCGCCGCGTGCCTGGCAGCGCCTTTGCCGACGCCGTGATCGAAGCCTGCGGCGGCAACCGCGAACGGATCCAGGTCTGGCTGGCGAACGCCTCGCAAACCGCGTATGCCCAGTTGGCGCGCCTGGTCTTGCAGCACGCCGACGGCAACGCCACCGCGCGCGCCATCCTGGTGGAAGCGGGCCAGCAAGTGGCCCTGATCGCGCACGGCCTGGACCCCAGCGGCACCCTGCCGATCGCCCTGTGCGGCGGGCTCGGCGAGCCGATGCGCGCCTACCTGCCGCAGGAGCTGCTGCAACGCATTGTTCCACCCAAGGGCGATTCAGCTGCGGGTGGCCTACGCCTGATCCAACAACACTTGAAGGAGTAGCCCGTGCTATCCCAGTTGAGCGAGTTCCGGCCCGACCCCGACAGCGATACCCCGTTGTACATGCAGCTGGCGAACCAGCTGTCCGACGGCATAGCAAGCGGCGACTGGCGCGCCAATGAAGCGCTGCCGTCGGAACGGGTCTTGTCTGAAATGCTCAACATATCGCGGGTGACTGCGCGCAAGGCGATCGACATGCTGTGCGCGCGCGGCATGCTGACGCGGCGCCGTGGCTCGGGCACCTACATCACGCCCAAGCTGGAGCAGCCGCTGTCGCGCCTGACCAGTTTTTCCGAGGAGCTGCGCCAGCGCGGCTTTACCGCCGGCTCGCGCTGGCTGCAGCGCGAAATCGGCATGGCGGCGCCGATCGAGCTGCTGTCGCTCGGCCTGTCGCCCAATATGCCGGTGGCACGCCTTAAGCGCCTGCGCACGGCGGACGACGTGGTGATGGCGATTGAAACCTCGACCATTCCCGCCCTGTACATGCCCGACCCGGCCACCGTCAGCGGTTCCCTGTACGGCTACCTAGAAGCGACCGGCAATGTACCGATGCGCGCGCTGCAGCACATCCGCGCCATCAACGCCAACGCCGAACAGGCGCGCCTGGCCAATATCGCGCCCGGCACCGCCATGCTGCACATCACGCGTGTGAGCTACCTGGATAACGGCGCGGCGGTGGAATTAACCCACTCCTACTGCCGCAGTGACTATTATGAATTTGTAGCGGAGTCGCGTCGATGAACGAGGCAATCAAAGGCAATATCCTGACACCGTCGGGCTGGCTGAACGGCACCATCAGCTTCGGCGAGCGCATCGCGGGCGTTGCCGGCAGCAGCGCCGACCCGGCGCACAACGGCGACGACTACATCCTGCCGGGCTTTATCGACCTGCACGTGCACGGCGGCGCCGGCAAGGACGTGATGGAAGGCGGCGACAGCGTGCATGCGATTGCCGCCATCCACGCCCGCCACGGCACCACGTCCATGCTGGCCACCACCATGACCGCCCCGCCGGAAGACATCGACCTGGCGCTGGCCGCCATCGGCAAAGCGGTGCGCCAGCGCGGCAAGGGCGAGGCGCGCGTGCTGGGCGCCCACCTGGAAGGCCCGTATATCAATAGCGGAAAACTGGGCGCGCAGCCGAACTTCGCGCGCGCCGCCTCGCTGGATGAAGTACATCGCCTGGAACAACTGGCGCCGCTGCGCGTGATCACCGTGGCGCCGGAGATTTCCGGCCACCTGGACCTGGTGCGCGACCTGGCCAGCCACGGCGTGCGCGTGCAGATCGGCCACACCCTCGGCTCCTACGAGGAAGGCGTGGCCGCGCTGGACCACGGCGCCACCGGCTTCACCCATTTGTTCAACGCCATGAGCGGCCTGCACCACCGCGAGCCCGGCATGGTCGGCGCGGCGCTGGCCCACGCAGAATATGCGGAGCTGATCCCGGACCTGCTGCACGTGCATCCCGGCGCGATCAAGGGCGCGCTGCGCGCCATCCCGCGCCTGTATTGCGTGACCGATTCCACCGCCGCCACCGGCATGCCGGACGGCGAGTACATGCTGGGCCGCCACATCGTGCACAAGTGCATGGGCGGCGTGCGCCTGCCCGACGGCACCCTGGCCGGCTCCACGCTGACGCTGGACCAGGCCCTACGCAACCTGGTCGGGCTCGGCCTCGACCTGGCCGACGCCTCCAAACGCGTTTCCACCCACGCGGCCGACTACCTCGGCCTGCAGGACCGCGGCCGCCTGGCGCCCGGTGCGTATGCCGACCTGGTCGTATTGGACCGGGACTTGAAACTGAAAGCCGTTTATATCGAAGGAGAACGTTGTGACCTCAATGATGCTTAAAGAAGCCCTGTCTGCCGCCGACTGCGTGGAACAGCAACTGGCGAATGACACTGACCGCTACGCGGAACTGGGGCGCAAACTGAGGAGCACACCGTTCACCTCCGCCCTGACCGTGGCGCGCGGCAGCTCGGATCACGCCTGTAACTACATCGCCTACCTGATCATGTCGCGCCTGGGCCGCGTGGTCGCCTCGCTGCCGATGTCCCTGGTCACGCTGCACAAATCGCCGCTGATCACGCGCGACACGCTGGTGGTCTCCGTCTCGCAATCGGGCCAAAGCCCGGACGTGGTGGAACCGATCCGCTACTTCCGCGACGGCGGCGCCACCACCGTGGCCCTGGTCAACGACGCCGAGTCCCCGTTGGCGCACAGCGCCGAATGGGCCATGCCCCTGCGCGCAGGTAAAGAGCAATCCGTGGCCGCGACCAAGAGCTTCATCACCTCGCTGGTGGCCGGCGCGCGCATGGTCGCGCACTGGCAGAACGATCCCGAACTACTGGAAGGCCTGGCCGCCCTGCCGCAAGCGCTGCGCGCAGCCTGTCAGGTGGACTGGTCGCCCGCCATTGAAGTGCTGGCGCCGGCGCGCAACATCATGGTGGTCGGGCGCGGCATCAGCTTCCCCGTGGCGCTCGAAGCGTCGCTGAAATTCAAGGAAACCTCGGCCCTGCAGGCGGAAGCCTTCTCCGGCGCGGAAATCAAACACGGCCCGATGGCCCTGATCGAAGAAGGCTACCCGCTGCTGATCTTCGCCACCCGTGGCCCAACCCAGGCCGGCCTGCTGGCGCTGGCGGAAGACATGCGCGGACGGGGCGCGCGCGTGCTGCTGGCGGCGCCGGACGACGTGGCGCAACGCGACCTGACCTTGCCGGTGGCGGCCACCCCGGACCTCGACCCGATCGTGGCGATCCAGGCCTTCTACGTGATGGCGGCCCAGCTATCCGCAGCGCGCGGCCTGGACCCTGACCGTCCACGCCACCTGAACAAAGTCACCAAGACCCATTGATCCACTGATCCACTGATCCAGCGCGCGCGGCCATCGATGAAGAACAGACTCCTGCTTGCTGCATTGATGACCGTGGCCAGCGCCGCCGGCGCCGCCGCGCCGTCGCAGCACATCGAGTTCTGGACTTTCAGCATGAAGCCGCGCTTCACACCGTATTTTGAAGGCGTAGTGCAGCGCTACCAGGCCGCCAATCCCGGCGTGCGCGTGGAATGGGTCGACTTCCCCTGGGACATCATCCAGACCAAGCTGGTCACGCGCATCGTGGCCGGCAAACCGCCCGCCCTGGTCAACCTCAACGTGCCCTGGGCCGAAGAATTCGCCCGCGACGGCTTGCTGACGCCAGTCGACAGCCTGCTCGGCGCCGAACGCGCGCGCTACCTGCCAAGCGCCCTGCAGGACTTGAACTTCGGCGGTAAGACGTATGGCTTCCCCATGTACAGCAATGTCGCGGTGATCGCCTACAACCGCGAAATCTTCCAGGCCGCCGGCATTACGCGCGCGCCGCGCAACCTCGACGAACAACTCGCCTTCGCGCGCCAGATCGCCCAGCGTACCGGCAAGGCCGGCCTGTGTCCCGCCCTGTCCAAGGTCGACGGCCTGATGCTGCAGCAAGGCCTGCCCGTGCTAGCGGGCGGCCGCGCCGTCTTCAACTCCCCGGCCCACGTCGCCTTCGTGCGCAAGCTGGCCGACACCTACCGCGTCGGCGGCCTGCTGAAAGACGGCCTGTTCGCCGAGGACAATTTCCCACCCGCCGTGGAAGCCTACAAGAGCGGCCGCCTCGGCATGCTGCTGGCGCCACCGACCGCGCTCAAGCGCATCCAGGCCGACGCGCGCGAGGCGTACGCCATCACCGGCGTGGCACCGGCCCCGCTCGGGCCGACCGGCATCGCCGACGGCGGCTGGCTGATCCACTTCGGCGTCCCCGCGCGCGTGCCGGCGCGCGATTTACCCGGCATTGGCAAGTTCGCCCGCTTCCTCACCAGCGACGAAAACCAGCTCGAATTCGCGCGCCAGGCCAGCGTCTTCCCGGCCTCCGCCCGGGCCGCCAATGACCCCTTCTTCACCGCCGTGCCGCCCAACGCCGGCGCCGCCGAACAAGCCGTCGCCGCCGGCGCCGTCTCCATGCCCCACTCGCGCACCATGTACGTGGCCGGCGTCGAAGACTACGACGAGCTGCGCCGCGCGTTGGTCAAAGCCGTGGAAGCCGGCGTCACCGGCCGCCAGGACATCCAGCAAGCCCTCGACGCCGCAGTTGCGATTTGGAACCGCAAGCTAAAACCGGTGCCAGGTCTGTCATTCGGACACGAGCCCAGCTGTAGCGTCCCGCTACAGCTGGGCTCGTGTCCGAATGACAGACCTGGCACCGGTTTTCTGGCGGCGGAGGCTGCTCCATGAGCCGCACGCTTATCAGCCGCACGTTCGCAGCATGGCTGTTCCTGGCGCCGGCGCTGGTGCTGCTGGCGGTCTTCGCTTTTTGGCCGGTGTTGTTCGGGTCGGTGCTGGCGTTCACCGACTTTTCGCTGGTGCGGCCGACGCATTGGGTTGGGTTCGATAATTTCCGCTACATCTTCAATAACGAGATGTTCGTCACCGGGCTGAAAAACTCGCTGGTCTTCCTGCTGATCGTCCCTTGCGTGCAATTGGGCGCATTGGGGCTGGCGGTGCTGGTGAATAACCAGCTGCCGGGCATCCGCTTGTTCCGCGCCGCTTACTACGTGCCGGTGGTGACCACCGTTTCGGTGGTCGGCATCATGTGGGGCTTCATGTTCCACGAACATGGCGCGCTCAATTACATCCTCGGCACCAATGTCGGCTGGCTGCAGGACGATACTTTCGCGCTGGCCGCCATCATGTTCGTCACGCTCTGGCGCGGCCTGGGGTGGTATATGGTGATGTACCTGGCCGCCCTGCAATCGGTGCCGCAGGAGATGCAGGAAGCGGCGATCCTGGACGGCGCCTCGCGCTGGCAGCGCTTCTGGCATATCACTGTTCCCATGCTGCGCCCGACCATCATGGTCTGCACCATCCTCTCGGTGCTGGGCGCGCTCAAGGCCTACCAGGAGGTCGACGTGCTGACCCAGGGCGGTCCGATGAACTCGACCTTCACCGCCCTGTACTACGCCTACGACCAGGGCCTGAAGCACCTGAAACTGCCGCGCGCCCTGGCCGCCAGCTTCATCGTCTCCCTGATCTGCATCGGCATCGCCCTGCTTTGCCTGCGCTACCTGAAGCCGAAGCACCGATGAAGAAGGCCGTCCAATACTTTGTGCTGGCCGCTATTGCGCTGCTGTGCATCTTCCCCTTCTGGTGGACGCTGGTGACGGCGCTCTCCACCGAGGGCAATATCTTCGCCTTCCCGCCCACCTTCTGGCCCAAGGAGCCTTCGCTGGAGAACTTCATCGAAGTGTTCCGCGTGATCCCGATCTGGTCCTTCCTCAAGAATTCGATCCTGATCACGGTCTTCACGGTGTTGTGGAAGCTGGCGCTGTGCTCCATGGCCGCCTACCCGCTGGCGCGCCTGCACTTCAAGGGCCGCAAGCTGGTGTTCGGCCTGATCGTGGCGACCATGGTGCTGCCGTCCGAAGTCAACTTCCTGGTCAACTTCATCACGGTGACGGAGCTGGGCCTGGTGGACACTTACTCCGGCGTGATCCTGCCCAATGTGGTGAACGCGGTCACCATCCTGCTGCTCAAGCAAGCCTTCGAGGAAGTGCCGCAGGACCTGATCGATGCCGCCCGCGTCGACGGCGCCTCGGAGTGGACCATCTTCACCAAAATCATGCTGCCGCTGATTGCGCCCTGGCTGGCCACGGTCGGCATCCTGACCGCCGTCGAGGCGTGGAACGAGTACATCTGGCCATCCATCGTCATGAGCAAGCCGGACGAATTCCCGCTGTCGGTGGGCGTGCTGTACCTGCGCGGCACCTTTGGCAGCAGCACGCGCGTCATCGCGGCGGGTACCATCATCACTATCGTGCCGACCCTGGCGGCATTCCTATTCACCCAACGTTACTTCATGCGCGGCATGGACGGAGCAGTTAAATGAGCACACAAGAACTACGAAAAATCGCGGGACAACTGATCATGATCCGCTTCCCCGGCACAGTGCTGGAGCAGGCGACGGCGGACTTCATCCGCGCCAACGGCATCCGTGGCGTGTGCCTGTTCCGCGGCAATATGACCGACTCCGTCCAACTGGCCAAGCTCACCGCCGACCTGCGCGAAGTGATGGGCCAGAACGCGCTGATCGCCATCGACCAGGAAGGCGGCGCCGTGGTGCGTTCGACCTGGGTGCCGGCGCCGCCGGCCGCCATGGGCCTGGGCGCGGCCGACGATACCGACCTGGCCTACCGCACCGGCGCCGCCGTGGCGCGCGCCGCCAAGTCGCTCGGCTTCAACTGGAACTTCGCGCCGGTACTGGACCTGAACAACAATCCGGACAACCCGGTGATCGCCGAGCGCTCTTTCGGCGCCGAGCCGCAGCGCGCGGTGGAGCTGGCCATGGCCTGGATGGCGGGTAGCCATGCCGAAGGCGTGGCCTGCTGCGTCAAGCACTTCCCCGGCCACGGCGACACCCATGTCGACTCGCACCGCGACCTGCCGACCGTCGATAAAGCCCTGCCGCAACTGGACGTGCTGGAACTGGCGCCCTTCCGCGCCGCCGCCCCGCTGGCGCCGGCCATGATGACCGCGCACATCGTCTACCCGGCCATCGACGCCGAGAATCCGGCCACCATGTCGCCCGCCATCCTGGACGGCATCCTGCGCCAGCAATGGAACTACAAGGGCGTGATCATCACCGACGGCATGGACATGCACGCCATCGCCGGCCGCTACGGCGTGGGCAATGCCGCCGTGCGCGCGCTGGTGGCCGGCGCCGACATGGTGATGGCCCTGGGCACCACCGAAACGCAGAACGAGACCCTGGACGCGATCGCCGCCGCCCTGGCCGAAGGCGCGCTGACCCATGCCGCCGTGGACGAACGCCTGGCGCGCCTGGACGCGCTGGCGCAAGCCTACCCTTGCCAGCAGCGCTCCTACAAGGAAGATGCCGCCGACCGCGTCATCATGGCCGAAGGCTGGCGCCGCAGCCTGACCGCGCGCGGCAATCCGCAACGCCCGGCCGCAGGCAGCAAGCTGCGCCTGGTGGTGCGGCAGGACGTGGTGAGCGACGGCGTGTCGGAAGCTGGCGTGCCGGCCGCCGGTGTGGCCGCCTCGCTCGGCAAGCTGTACGACGTGGAGCTGGTCACCTTCGCCGACGCCAACACCTTCGACTGGTCGGCGCTGCCGCAGGATGGCCGCTTCACCGTGCTGGCCTCCACCTCGCGCCTGCGCTATGGCGACAACGCGCGCAACAACTGGCAGCCGGACCTGCACCTGGCGCTGTGGAACCCGTACCAGGCGCTCGACATCCAGTCGCCAGCCCTGATGACCTACGGCTTCGCCGCGCCTGCGCTGGAAGCCGTCAACGCCTGGCTATCGGGCGAACTGGAAGCCACCGGCCGCTGCCCGGTTCCCGGCTTCGCTTAAGGAGAGACGATGGACGCCGTTCGCCGCACCCCGTTGAAGTGGATTCCCACGCTGTACCTGGCGCAGGGCCTGCCCTACTTCGCCATTGCCCTGGTCTTCGGCCAGATGATGAAGAGCATGGGCATGAGCAACGCCGAAATCGGCCACTGGACTGCCTTGCTGGGCGGCGCCTGGATCTTCAAGCCGCTGTGGAGTCCTTTCCTCGAACTGGCTCCCAACAAGAAGATCGTGGTGGTGTCCATGCAGGTGCTGGCCGGCATCTGCATGGGACTGGTGGCGCTCGCGCTGCAGTTCCCCTTCTGGCTCAGCGCCTGCATCGCGGTGCTGTTCCTGGCCTCCGTCTCCTCCGCCACGCATGACATTTCATGCGACGGCCTGTACATCTCCAGCCTGACCGAGAAGCAGCAGGCGCAGTATGCCGGCTGGATCGGCACCTTCTTCAACGCCGGCCGCTTCCTGGCGCAGGGCGGCTTGCTGATGCTGGCGGGTTACCTGGAAAAGACCCAGGGCATCACCGCCGCCTGGACCATCGTGTTCGGCATCCTCGGCCTGACCATGTGCGCCTTAGGCGGCTATAACGGCTTGGCGCTGCCAGTCAGCCCGAACGCCAAGCTGGAAGACCACACCGTCCTCGGCGTGGCGCGCACCCTGAAGGAGGTGATCCTCGATTACTTGCGCAAGCCCGGCATCTGGGTCTCAATCCTGTTCATCATCCTGTTCCGCGCCGGCGAGGCGCAGGTGCAGACCATCGGCCCGCTGTTCCTCCGTGAGGCGCGCGAACTGGGCGGACTTGGACTGAGCACCGCCGAAGTGGGCACGGTGTACGGCACCACCGGCACCATCGCCTTTATCGTCGGCTCCATCCTGGGCGGCTACTTCACCTCGTGGCTGTCGCTGCGGCGCGCCATCCTGTTCCTGATCCTGGCTATGAACCTGCCGAACCTGGTGTTCTATTACCTGTCGCATGCCCTGCCAACCGACCTGGCCCACATCGGCATCGCGCTTGGCATCGAGATGTTCGGTTACGGCTTCGGCTTCGTCGGCGTCATCCTGTACATGATGCAGGTCGTTGCGCCGGGCAAGTACACCACCGCGCACTACGCCTTCTCCACCGGCGTGATGCAGCTGGGTTTCGTGCTGTTCAAATGGATCAGCGGCGATATCCAGATGGCGCTCGGCTACCAGCACTTCTTCGTCTGGGTGCTGCTGGCCGCCATTCCGGTCGCCATCCTGTCGCAGTTCATCCCGATGGAGTCGCAGGAAAAGAGCAAGGCCGAAGCCGTGCCGGAAGCGGCCTAAGATGGCGGCAGTCTCCCTGCGCGGCATCGCCAAGCGTTACGGCGACAACCAGCCCGTCATCCGCGGCATCGACCTCGATATCGCGGACGGCGAGTTCACCGTCTTTGTCGGCCCATCGGGCTGCGGCAAGTCCACCCTGCTGCGCATGATCGCCGGGCTGGAAGATATCAGCGAAGGCGAGCTGCATATCGGCGGCACGCTGGCCAACCACGTGCCGCCGGCCCAGCGCGGCCTGGCAATGGTGTTCCAGTCCTACGCCCTCTACCCGCACATGACGGTGTTTGAGAACATGGCCTTCGGCCTCAAGCTGTCCGGCATGCCGGCGGCCGAGCTGCGCACGGCCGTCGAACGCGCTGCCGCCACACTGCAGATCGGCCACCTGCTCGCACGCAAGCCGAAGGAGCTGTCCGGCGGCCAGCGCCAGCGCGTCGCCATCGGCCGCGCCATCGTGCGCAAGCCGCAGCTATTCCTGTTCGACGAGCCGCTGTCCAACCTCGACGCCGGACTGCGCGTGCAAATGCGCCTGGAGATCGGCCGCCTGCACCAGGAGCTGGGCACCACCACCATCTACGTCACCCACGACCAGGTGGAGGCGATGACCCTGGGCCAGCGCATCGTGGTCTTCAACGGCGGCCATATCGAGCAGGCCGGCACGCCGCACGCCTTGTACAACGCGCCGGCCAACCTGTTCGTGGCCGGTTTCCTCGGTTCGCCGCGCATGAATTTCATCCCGGCCGAAGTGGTGGCCCTGGGCGCTGCGCACGTGGCGTTGCTGCTGCCGGGCGGCGCGATTGTCGAGGTGGCAGCCTTGCCGGGCGCTGTGCAGCGCGGCGCGCTGCTGACGCTGGGCGTGCGTCCGGAACACCTGCAATTGCGGCAGGAGGCTTACAATGCGGCCGAGGTCGCGGTCAGCCACGTGGAATACCTGGGCGACCAGTCGATCGTGTACGCCCGCCTGCCCGGCATGGCGGAAACGCTGGCCGCCAAGCTGGCGCCGGAAGCGGCGGCGCCCGTCCCAGGCACCCAGGCCAGCCTGTTCCTGCCGCCGGAGCGCTGCATGCTGTTCGACGCCGATGGCCGCGCTTTCGCCAGGGCGTGAGAAATCGTTACAATTGGCTACTTCAGAAAACCTGTCCCATGCCGAAATTATGGGAAAATAGAAGTTTGCCTCAACCCAAACAAGGATCACCTACCATGACCCAATACCGTTTCGCACGTATCGGCTTGCTGCTGGCAGCCATTGGCCTGGCCGCCGGCCCGGCGCTGGTCCAGAGCGCCCACGCGCAAGACAAAAAGGAAATCGCCGGCGCGCAGCAGGAGAGCGTGCGCAAGGAAATGTACAAATTCCTGGACGGTAAAGTCCTGACCCCACTGTTGGACGGGAAAAAATACGCGGAAGTGACGGCCCTGCTGGACCAGGCCGACGCCATGGAGAACAAGACCGCCTACGAGCAGTACGTCATCAACCGTACCCGCCTGGCAGTGGCTTTCGGCACCAACGACCGCAAGAAACTGGTGGAAATGCTGGAATACGCCACCGCGTCCGGCCGCATGGATAAGGCAGAGAACGCGCGCTTCACCCAGGCGCTGGCCGGCTACTACCAGGAAGACAAGAACTACCCGAAAGTCATCGAAAAGCTGACCAAGTACCATGAGCTGAGCGGCGATGCGAAAGTGCCGCGCCAGATCATGCGCATCCGCTTCGAAGCCGGTGACCACAAGGGCGTGCAAGCCGACCTGCTGAAACAGCTGGACAATGCGATCAAGACCAACCAGCCAATGAGCCGCGACGAGCTGCACATGCTGGCCGACGCCTCGCACCGCCTGAAGGACAAGGCGTCCTACCTGACCGCGCTGGAAGGCCTGGTGCGCTGGCACCCGCGCGACAGCTACTGGTCGGACATGCTGTACCGCACCCGTGGTAAGGAAAACTACTCGACCCGCTTCTCGGCCGACATCGTGCGCCTGCAGAAAGTGGCCACCACCAAAATGGAAGAGCAGGACTACGTCGAGCTGGCGGAAGTCGACCAGCTGGAAGGCCAGTTCATCGAAGGCAAGGCTGTGCTGGACGCCGGCATCGCCAACGGCACCGTCAAGATGAACGACAAGATCAAGAAGCTCAAGGCCCAACTGGACAAACAGGCCGCCGACGACACCAAGAGCATTGCCGCTTCCGAAGCCGCAGCGCGCAAGGCCAAGAACGGCATCGGCCTGGTCAACCTGGGCTACGCTTTCGTCACCATGGGCCAGTTTGACAAGGGCACTGCCCTGATCCAGGAAGGTATCGCCAAGGGCGGCCTGAAAAACGCCGAAGACGCCAAGCTGCGCCTGGGCTACTCCTACGCCATGGCCGGCAAGAAGGAAGAAGCGATCAAGATCCTGGAAACCGTGCAAGGCGCGGATGGCCGTGCCGACCTGGCCCGCTACTGGATCCTGTGGATCAACCGTCCATACCCGGCAACCGTGGGTGAAGACGACAAGCAGGGTTAATCCTGCCGTCCTGAGCGACACACAAGCGGGAATGGCCTAAGGGCCTTCCCGCTTTTTTTACGACTAGAGGGAGCCGATGCAGCGACTGGCAAGCCTGGATGCATTCCGGGGTTTCATCATCCTTGCGATGATCTGGGTGAACTACATTGCCGGCATGCCGGGTTCGCCGGCGTGGCTGCAGCACACCGGCCCGACGGCCGATGGCATTGGCGTGCCGGACCTGGTGTTCCCCGGTTTCCTGTTCATTGTGGGTGTGGCGATCCCGCTGGCCCTGCGCCGCGCCGCCACCGAGGGCATGCGCGTGCCCCTGTTCGGCAAACTGCTATGGCGCTCGGCCAGCCTGATGCTGGCCGGCATGGTGCTGCTCAATGCGGAGCGCTACGATGCGACGGCGGCGTTGCTGCCGCGCGCCTGGTACTACCTGCTGTTCTACTGCGCCATGATCCTGCTGTGGCGCCACGACGGCGCTGCCGAAGGCGCCGGCGCTGGCGGCCGGGTCTGGCCGAAATGGCTGGGCGGCGCGCTGATGGCGGCCCTGGTGCTGGCCTTCCCCGGCGGACTGCAACACGGCTGGTGGGGCATCCTCGGCATGATCGGTTGGGCCTACCTGGCGTGCAGCCTGGCTTTCGTGCTCACCGGCGGCGGTAGCGCAGCACTGGCGGGCGTGTTCGCCGCCATGTTGGCCTTGTACCTGGGTGGCACGGCCGGCGCGCTGGACTGGCTGCCGGTCGGCCTGCGCGAATTCGTCAGCATTCCGCAGGTGTTGGGCTCCACCGCCGCCAACGTGATGGCGGGCGTCCTGGTCGGCAACCTGTTCCGCGCCGAGCTGCCGCACTGCCTGCGCATGCGACAGATGGCCTGGATGGCGCTGGCCTTCCTGGCCGCAGGGCTGCTGCTGCGCCCCTACCACGGTATCAATAAAATCCACGCGACCGCTTCCTACACGCTGGTGTGCGCCGCCATCATGCTCGCGCTCTTCATCCTGTTCTACTGGCTGGTCGATGCGCGCCGTCCGGCGCGTGCGCAAGTGCCGCGCGCAGCATCCTGGCTGCTGCCTGCCGGCAGCAACGCCCTGCTGGCCTACATCCTGCCCGACCTGTTCGAACAGGCGGCGGCGGTGCTGCACATACCGCGCTTCTGGTGGCCCTTCCTGGACAGCGGCGGCCTGGCCGGACTGGCCAACGCCGCCGCCATGACGGCGCTGATGCTGGCCCTGGTCACGCTGGCCAACCGCGCCGGGCTGCGCCTGAAGTTCTAGACTTTGATGTAAACGCCCTTGCGATCCAGCAGGTAGCCGGCCAGCCAGCAGGCCAGCGTGAACAGCAGGGCAAAGGCCAGCGACGCCGCTTGCGGACTGCCAAGCGGCGCCAGGGTCGCCGCCAGCGGCGCATACCAGCCGCCCTTCTCCAGCGCCACCACGGCCACTTGCGACAGCAGGTAGATGAACAGCGTGTTTTTGCCGAACACTTCGAAGAAGTAGGTCCAGCCGCGCGCGCCGCGTACCTCGATCAGCCATGCCAGTGCAACCATCACCAGCAGCGCAGTGCCGGTCGACAGCAGCACATAGCTGCCGGTCCACAGCTTCTTATTCACCGGCAGCAGCGGCGCCCAACACAGCGCCAGCACCGACAGCGCCACTCCAGCTGCGGCAAGCGTGGCCAGCGTGCGCCCGGTGGCGCCACGTTCGCGCAAGTAGCAGCCAGCGAAATAGCCCGCGATCACATTCACCGTGGCCGGCAAGGTGCCCAGCAACCCTTCCGGATCGAACGGTATGCCTTCGCCCCGATACAAGTGGCTGGCGCCGAACAGCCACACATCGATGGCGCGGCCGGCATTGCCCTGCAGGCTGTAGTCACCGAATAGCGCCAGCACCATCCAGTTGCCCAGCAGCGCCACGACGCTGAACACCAGAGCGCCACGCGCGCCCAGGTAGTGCAGCACCAGCGCCGCAATACCGAAACACAGGCCAATGCGCTGCAGCACGCCGGGCAGGCGCACCTCGCTCAAGGGGCCGCCCAGCTTGGGCAGCAGGCAGAGTCCCAGCCCCAGCGCGATGATGATGACGCTACGTTTGCCGATCTTCGCCAGCACGGCGCGCTCGCCCATGCCGGCATAGCGCGGCAGCGTAAAGGCCAGCGCATTGCCCACTACGAACAGGAAGCTCGGGAACACCCAATCGGTCGGCGTGAAGCCATGCCAGGGCGCATGCAGCAGCGGCGCGTAGACATGGTTCCAGCTTCCCGGCGTGTTCACGATAATCATCAGCGCGACCGTCAGGCCGCGCAGCACGTCGAGCGACGGGTAGCGCGCCGCCGGCGGCGCCACAGCGCTCATTGCGCGCCCTCGCTCGCCGGCACCAGGATGCGCCGGTAGGCGCCAGCCGGCACCTGCGGCATGCTGCTGCACGCCGGGTCCGCGCCCATGGTCGGTTTGCTGCACGGTTTATCCCGATCCAGCGACCAGAAATGCAGGCCCGCCATGCCCATCTTGCGCACCGCCGCCACGGTCGCCCGCGCATCGTCCAGCGTGTACACATTCTCCACCACATCGTTGACGCCGATCATCGGCGTCAACGCGATCTGCGCGAACGGCACACCGTACTTGCGATGCACATTCTGCGCCGCCTGCAGCGCCGACGCCCCCATATCGCAGCGTCCGCGCCGCACCACGCACACTTTGCGGCTGGCCGGCCCGTAGTCCATCACCATCAGGTTCAGCACATAGTCCTGCACCCCATGCTTGCGCAAGGCCGCCAGCACCTGCTCGCCGGTCGCATTCAGGCTGCGCCGGCTGCCGTCCGACGCGGCGTGGGTAGCGATGGTAAAGCTGTAGCGCCAGTGCGGATGCGACTTCTGCACATTGGCAATACGCAGCACCAGCGAATCGATCTGCGCGGCAGTCTGGCCATGTTCGATATCGAAGTCAAAGCCCACCAACTGCGGCGATTTGTAGCGCGACACAAAGGCATCCATGCCCTCGTCGGTGGTGCAGGTGAAGGCATTGCCCTGCCCGCCCGTGGAAACGATATAGCCCACGCCGGCCTGCGCAAAGCGCGGCACATTGTCCGCCGCCACCTCTGCGCCACCGAGCTTGCCCCAGCGCTCTTCGCCGCACTCGCCGCTGGCGAAAGCCCAGACCTGGGCGCCCTGCGCCGGGTCCCACGGCGACAGGTATTTATAGGCACTATGCACGACTGCGGGCGCCGCCGCCGCCGAACCGGAAATGGCGGCCAGCACCGCCAGGAAAATTTTGCGCATTCACGCTCCAGATACAAAAAAGGCAGGGCCCCGTGGGAACCCTGCCAGAAGTGTTACACCTTTGGGAGTCTTACATCTTACCGCGCACACCGAAGAAGATCTGCTTGCCGTTCTTATAGAACGCGCGCGGCTGATTCTTGCTGGAGGCGTACGACTTCAGGGTCGGATCGTTCAGGTCCTTGCCTTCCAGGGACAGCGTGATGTTCTCGGTCACGTTGTAGTTGAAGGCTGCGGACAGCACGCCAACATCATCCTGGTAGATCGCGCTGTTGCGGTCCAGGCCATTCAGGAAGGCCGAACGCCAGCTGTAGTTGACACGCGCGCTGAACTTGCTGGTCTCGTAGTACACGCCAGCGTTGTACGAGTTCTTCGAGGTGCCGATCATGCTGCAGTCGCCCAGATCCGCGCAAGCCGATTTCGGCGCCTTGCCGGTTTCCTTGCCGTCGGCGTAGGTGTAGTTCGCATTCACGCCGAAACCGTTGCCGAAGTCCTGCACGTACTGCAGTTCCACACCGCGTACACGAGCCTTGGTGTTGATCGCGGAGCTCATGTTGTAAGTTGCGATCTTGCCGATGGACTGGTTGTAGAAGTCAGCCTTCGACGAACCAAAGGTCACGTAGGAACCCATGTTCATGTTGTAGATGTTCATGCCAACCAGCGACCTTGGCTTGAAGTACCACTCGACACCCACATCAACGTTGTTCGACATGATCGGACGCAGCGCTGGATTGCCGCCCGAACCGGAGAAGGTCAGGTCGTTCAGGTTCAGCGTGCCCAGGGAACCGAAGTCAGGACGGGCCAGGGTACGGCTTGCGGCGCCGCGCAGTTTCAGTTCCGGCGTCAGGTCGGTATGCAGGTTAATGCTTGGCAGGAAGTCGTTATAGGTGCGCGAAGTGTGGTTCGGCTTCCAGACATCGTTCGGGGAACCGTTGTCCACGTCGATCTTGGTCTGCACAAAACGCACGCCGATGTTACCGCCGATGCCGCCGAAGTCCAGGTCACCCATCACGTATGCCGCGTGCGCTTTTTCCTTGATCAGGAACTCGCTCTGGTAGGCGTGTTTCGGGAAGGTGATGTACTTGTCGCCCCAGGTCTTCATGGACGCCGCATCGAAAGTCCAAGCCTTGTTCAGCAGATTAGGCAGTGGGCTGTCTGGATAGCTGGTCAGGCCGGTCGGACGGTTCGCCAGTTGGGAAGCCGCCGGGGCGATCGTGCCGCCCAGCCAGGTCAGGGAGCGCTCATGGTCCGCGGTACGCACGCCGAAATGCAGGGTTGGCACATTGTTCCACTGGGTCTTGTACTGGCCGTCGACCTGGGCGTAGGTTTCCTTGTCCTTGGCGGTCACGTCGGAAGCCCAGCCGCCGAAGAAGTCGGCGCCGGTACGCGGCGAGAAGGTGCCAGAGTTGTCCACCACTACAGTGGCCGGAGCATCCAGGCCGTGGGTGGTCAGGGACGCGCCGGAGTATGCCTGCCATGCCTCATACGCATAGTCGCGGGCGTAACCGGTGCCACGGGTGGTGCCGACCTGGCCCTTGAACTTCAGGTCCTGGTTAGGACGGTAGTTGAAGTCGAAGTTGACGAACTTGGAATCGCTGTAGGAGCCTGGACGGGCAATGATGTCCTGCACCGAGGTGCCCATCTTCGAGCAGTCCGCCACTGGGCAGGCGCTTGGGAAGGTGATGGAGGTGATGGTATCGCCGGTCACGGTCCACTTGGAAGGGATCACACCGCCCACACCAGACCAGTTATTGGTCAGCGGCTGGTATGGCGCCAGCATGAAGTTGGCGTTGATATTGTCCGCATCCATGCGGGTGTAGAAGCCGTTGATGTCGAAGTCGAATTCCTTGTTGACCTTGACCTGCACGTCGATCATGCCGCCCTTGCGCTCACGTTCCTGGTTGAACATGGCGGTACCGGTCAGCAGCGAGATCCACTTGTCTTTCACTTCCGGATTGGCAGCCACCCACTGCGGTGCATTGTCCTTGCTCAGTTTATCCCACCACAGGAATTCCTGGCCAATACGGCGCAGGGTGCGCTTCTCGTCGAACACCTGGACCAGCACGCCCAGGTTGTTCTCTTCGTTCTTCCAGTTGCCCAGGGCGCTGAATTGCGCATCGGTCTTCTTCGAACCTTCGCTGTACACGCCGGTCAGCGCGCCCATCACGGTCAGACGGTCCTTGAAGCTCAGTGGCTTACGGGTTTCGATGTCGACGGTACCGGAGGCGCCACCTTCGATCAGGTTGGCCTGCGACGATTTATGCACGGTGACGCGGCCGATCAGTTCGGACGGGAACATCGAGTAGCTGACCGAACGGCCGCCGTTGGTGATGTTGGTAACGTACCAGTCGCCGCTCGACACGGTGTGGCCGTTCAGGGTGGTCAGCGCCAGGTTGGAAGGAGTGCCTTTCAGGCTGACGCGGTCATTTTCACCGAAGCCGCCTTCAGAACCGCCGGCGGTCGCAACGGAAACGCCCGGTACACGCTGCAGCGAGTCGGCGACGCTCTTGTCCGGCATCTTGCCCACGTCTTCTGCCGTGATCACTTCAACCAGCGAATCGGCATTGCGCTTCTGGTTGATCGATTGCGCGAGTGCGGCGCGCACGCCAGTCACGACCACGACATTCTGCTCAGTGCTCTGGGCAGCTTGCTGCGCTTGCGCCATGCCCGTGGTGGCAATCAAGATGGCGACTGCGGTCGCGATCGGTGTCATATTGCGGTTCATTTACTCCCCCTAAGTATGGGCTCGTCTCAAAGCCCGGTCTGATAGTACCTGTGATGAAACACGTCTAAAACCAATTGGACGCCAATATACCGCGATCAAATACCAGAACACTACCAATTTTCATATTTTTTTCGCATGTTGTACTGAAAAGACATACCACTTTTGCCAGGAAAGCCCACTGTTAGCGCTATCTCATGGGAGGCGTTGATTTTGCGCAATGCATACCTCTGGGCGATCGGTCTTTTTTGGTATTATCGACCGCACCATCAAGGGAGACGGAATGACAACGCTCGCACAGATCATGCAAGACCTGGTGCAGACCAGTAGCCAACCGCTCTACCAGTTGCTGCAACGCGCGCTGCGCGAAGCGATCAATTCCCAGCTCTATGGTCCCGACGAAGCACTGCCCGCCGAGCGCGTGCTGGCGGCCGACCTGAACATCTCCCGCATCACGGTGCGCAAGGCCATCGACGGCCTGGTGGAAGAAGGCTTGCTGGTGCGCCGCCCGGGCTCGGGCAACTTCATCAACACGCGCATTGAAAAGAACTTCGCCAAGCTCACTTCCTTCTCGGAAGACATGCGCTCGCGCGGGCGCGCGCCGCGCAGCGTGTGGCTGAAAAAGGCGGAAGGCACGGTGACGCCGGAGGAAGCGCTGCGCCTGCGTCTAAGCCCGGGCGCGCCGGTCTATCGCTATCACCGCATCCGCTTTGCCGACGACGTGCCGATGTGCGTGGAGTACGCCACCATCGTGGCCAGCGCCCTGCCCTCGCTGGAGTCGGTCGACCTGTCGATGTACGAGGCGCTGGAGGCAGCCGGCCACCGCCCGGTGCGCGCCTTGCAGCGCCTGTCCGCCCTGCTGCTGACGGGTGAGCAGGCGCGCCTGCTGCAAGCCAGGGAAGGCGATGCCGGCCTGGCGGTGGAGCGCCTCGGCTTCCTGCGCGACGGCCGCGCCGTGGAATTCTGCCGCTCCATTTTCCGCGGCGATATGTACGACTTCGTCGCGGAACTCAGCACCCCTTAGCGTTTCGCCTTCGCCGCGTCGGCGGCGATCACCACCGTCAGTTGGGCTGGATCGATATGCTTGCGGAAGGCGGCGCTCACCTGCTGCGCCGTGAGCGCCTTCAGTTTGGCTTCGTACTCCTTGCTCCAGACGAAGGTGCGTCCCAGGTAGCGCAAATGCGACCAGGCGCTGGCCACCACGTCGTCGCGCGAGCGGTTCTGCAAGCGCTGCTGCATCAGGCCGGATTTGGCGCCGGCCACTTCCACCGCAGTGAAGCCCTGCTTGACCGCGCGCTCCAGTTCCTGGCGGATGGCCGCTTCCAGCTTGGCCATATTCTGCGGCGCGGCGATGGCGTCGATGCTGAAGCCGCCTGCGTCATCCAGCTCGCCCGCCTCCAGGCCGGAGCCGCCGCCGTAGGACAGGCCGTCTTTCTGGCGGATGCGGTCCATCAGGCGCGATTTCAGGCCGCCATTGCCGAAGATGTAGTTGGCCAGTTCCAGCGCCGGATAATCGGGATCATCGGTGCGCAGCGCCAGGTTCAGGTGCGCCGAGAACACGCCATTCTCCTTGTCCGGGACATCCAGCGTGATGCGGGTCGGCGCCTTTGTTACATGCTTGTCCAGGATCGGCGCATAGGACGCCTTGCTCGGCCAGCCAGCCAGCTCTTCGCCCGCCACCTTGAGTAGCTCCGCCTTGTCGAAATCGCCCACCACCGACAGCTCGCCCTGCGATGCACCGTAGAAGGCGCTGTGATAGGCCTTCAGGTCCTCCAGCTTAAGCGCCTTGATGGCTGCCAGTTGTTCGTCCAGCGTCAGCACGCTGCGCGGGTCGCCCTTCGGCCAATGGTCGAAATACTCCGACAGCGCGCGTCCCGCCACCGCTTGCGGATCGTTGCGACCCGCCTCCAGGCCGACCATCCACTGCTGCCGCATCTGCTCGAATTCGGCCGCCGGGAAGGTCGGCTCCTTCAGCACGTGTGCCTGCAACCGCAGGGCCGACGCCAGGTGCTCGCGCGTGGTTTCGAAGTGGTACAAGCCGCCCGACATCTTCAGCTTGGACATGGCGTCCGCCAGTTGCGCGCGCGTGTAGCGGCTGGTGCCGCGCGCCAGCATCTGGTCGGTCGCCGCCGCCAGTATTTGCTGGCCGAACTGGTTCTTCTCATCGCCCCAGCGCAGGCGCAGGTCCACCACCACCGTCTCGCCCCGGTTACGCTTGGGCAGCAGGGCCAGTTTCAGGCCGCCCAACTCCCGCAGTTCGGTGCGCGCCATGATGTTGTCCTGGCTCGGATCGAACACTTCCGAGGTCAGCACGCTGGCCTTGCCCTGGTAATCCTTGAGCAGTTCGGACGCCACCGGCGCGGCACCGATCTCCGCCCGCTGCGGCGCATCGTCCGGAATGAAAGTGCCCACCACGCGGTTGTCGCGTTTCAGGTAGCGCCCCGCCGCCACCGCCACTTGCGCCGACGTGATCGCGGACAGGCCGTCGCGGCCCTGGAACAGCAGGCGCCAATCGCCCAGCGCGATATGCTCGCTCAGGGCCACACCCACCTGCTGCGGATTGTTCAGTGCCTTCTCGAGCGAATTGGCGTACTCGCGCCGCGTGCGCTCCATTTCCTCGTCGCTCGGCGCCGCCTGCGCGAAGCCCTCTACCGCCGCGATCAACTCATCGCGCACCGGCTCCACCGGCTGCCCCATCTTCACCACGGCGCCGAACACCTGCAGGCTGGGCGCGAAGCCCGGCTGGCTGAACGCAAACACCTGCGCCGCCTTGCCGCTTTCCACCAGTTGCTTGTGCAGGCGGCCGTTCGGCGTGTCGCCCAGCACCTGGTTCATAAACGCCAGCGGGTCGGCATCGGCGTGCAGGCCGGACGGAACCTTGTACCCCACCAGCACAATCTGCACGTCGCCCTTGCGCCGCACCACGTACTGGCGTTCGCCGTCCTGGGTCGGCTCCACGGTCCAGAATTTGGGCAGCGCGCGCTTCGGTTTCGGGATGACGCCGAAGGTCTTGCTGATCCAGGCCAGGGTCTGCGCAGGGTCGAATTTGCCCGCCACCAGCAGCACCGCGTTATCGGGCTGGTAATAGGTGCGGTAGAAGGCTTGCAGGTTCTCGATCTTGACGTTCTCGATATCGCTGCGGTTGCCGATGGTGGAGCGCCCGTAGCTGTGCCAGTCGAAAGCCACGCTCTCCAGGCGTTTGTACAGCACCCCGAACGGATCGTTCTCGCCGCTCTCGTACTCGTTGCGCACCACCGTCATTTCCGAATCCAGGTCCTTCTTGGCGATGAAGGAGCGGGTCATGCGCTCGGCCTCCATGTCCAGCGCCCATTTCAGGTTGTCGGGCGAGGCCTGGAACACTTCGTAGTAGTTGGTGCGGTCAAGCGAGGTGGTGCCGTTGTAGTCCATGCCGCGATCGGCGAACTGCTGCGGGATATTGCGGTGGCGCGGCGTGCCTTTGAACAGCAGGTGCTCCAGCAAGTGGGCCATGCCCGTCTCGCCATAATTCTCATGGCGCGAGCCAACCAGGTACGTCACATTGACGGTGACGGTCGGCTTGGAGGCATCGGGGAACAGCAGGACTTTCAGTCCATTGGGCAGGCGGTATTCGGTGATGCCCTCGACGGCAGGGCCCTTGACTACGCCGGCGGGCAGCGTCTGTGCGAAGGAAGTGGAGGCGGTCAGCAGCAGTGCTGCGACATAACGGATTTGCATGGCGTCTTGCTCATCTTGGCAAAACACTTATGCTACGACATTCAGGCCGGTTCGTCAGGTAGCAGGCAGGCTTCCACCACTTGCAGCTTGTTATCCTTGGCGAATTCCTTGACGAAGTTGTACGCCATCGGTTGCAGGTCGCGCAGGCCCTCGTTGACCACGACGGCTTTTATGCCATTGACGACGGTCGGCGTGACATAGGGCGAGAACTGCAGGTGGGCATGGCGGCCGCCGGAGCCTTCCGGGCGGAAGCACGCCAGCACGCCAGCCAGTCGTTCCGCCCAATCGCTGGGGCGGAATTGCTTGCCGTCGGTGGTAAGCCCAAGAATGAAGAACTCGCTGGCCATATACCTGAAACCAAGTTGCTGTGAGGAACCCCGGTATTATATCTTATAGAAGACCTGAACGGGGTTCCGGCGTCTGGCCATTTTAGCCCAGCCACACAGCCCCGGACAGCAGAAGCAGCAACATCATCCACAACAACAACGCTCGCCACACCAGGCCGACCGTACTTTGCAGGGCGCGCACGCCCGGCTCATCGCCCGGCAACTGGTCCACTTCCATATCGCTGATATCGACGGTGGCCGCGTCCGACGGGATGATCTTGGCCGCGTTTTCATTCGGCGTACCCAGGCGCACGCCCATGGCGCCGCCGCCGGCCGACAGGATGATGCCGATCGCCTCGTCCTTCCAGCGGTGGGCGAAATTGCGCCAGGCGTAGATCGCATCTTCAAAGTTGCCGACCACCGCGAAAGCGACGGCGGTCAGGCGCGCTGGCACCCAGTCGATCCAGTAAAAGGCCTTGGCGGCGAATTCGCCGAAGGCTTCCTGGCGCATGTGCTCCGGCTCATTCCAGGCGCGTGCCAGGTATTCCGACACACGGTACAGGATGGCGCCGCAAGGGCCGAGCGGCATCAGGAACCAGAAAAACACGCCGAACACATTGCGGTGGGTGGTGACCAGCGCCTTCTCCACCGCGATGCGGGAAATTTCGCTCACCTCCATGCCCACGGTGTCGATCTTGCACCACTCGGCCAGCAGCGCGCGCGCCTGGCTTTCGTCGCCCGCGTTCAGGGCCAGCTGGATCGAGGTGAAGTAGTGGCTGTAGTGGCGGAAGCCCAAGGTCAGGTAGATGATCAGCACATTCCACGCGAAGGCGGCCAGCACCAGGTTGTAGCGCAGCAGCAGCCAGTACACCAGGCCGGCCGGCAAGGTCAGCGCGCCGATCAGCAGGAACCAGCCCATGCGGCCATGGCTCGCGTGCCCGGCGTTGAACCACTGCTCCATGCGCACGGCCAGGCGCTTGAATTCCGCCCAGATGGGATTGTCGGCACGCAAGGGCTTCAGTTGTTCAAACAACAAGGCCACGAGAATGGAGAGGAAAGTCATCTATATCCTTTTGAATAGCATTACCGCAATGCCCGCTACGATAGCTTATGCGCGCAAGAAATGAAACAGGTTGCGCAGCATGCCGGCGGTTGCACCCCAGATAAAATAGTTTTGATAGGGCATGGCGTAAAAGCGCCGCCGACCATTCGGCAAATCGACCGCCAGCAACTGGTGGTTGGCGCCATCCATCAGGAAGGGGAACGGCACCTCGAAGATTTCCGCCACCTCGTCCGGGTCGGCTTTCAGTGCGAAGGGCGGCGCCACCAGGCCCACCACCGGCGTTACGGCGTAGCCGGTGCCGGTGTAATACACGGGCAGCGTGCCGATCACGTCGATATGGCGGCGGTCGAGGCCGATCTCTTCCTCCGTTTCGCGTAAGGCGGTGTCGACCGCATCAACATCCGTCGCCTCGGCCCGGCCGCCGGGGAAGGCAATCTGGCCCGCGTGGTCGTTCAGGTGCGCCGTGCGCATGGTCAGCAGCAAAGACACGCCCTCCTCGCGCAGCACCAGCGGCACCAGCACAGAAGCCGGTGTCGGCTCGCCCCGATGCAAGCCAAGTGCCAGTTCGGACGGTTCCGGCGTCCATTCCGGCGGCGCCGCAAAGCGCGCGCGCAGCCAGTCCGGCGCCAGCCGCTCCAGCAGCACGGCAGCCTCGCCGGCAATCGCTTCAATGGGGAGTTGGGTCGGGTCGAAAGGGGTCTTGGCCATACCCGGCATTGTACCAACTGCCCCCTACCCGCACAGTTGTTGCGTTCGCTCAAAACGTGGACGCGTTGCCGGGACGTAGACTGGAACGATGCCGCCAGCCTCCCCACCAGCCCGTTACGACTCGCCATGGAAAGAAGTGCTGACGCACGGCTTCCGCGCCTTTATGGCCTTCTATTTCCCTGAGCTGCACGCACAGGTCGATTGGTCCAGGCCACCCCGCTTCCTCGACAAGGAATTCGCGCAGGTCGGCTTTGGCGATCGCCCCGAGGGCAGGCTCGCCGACAAGCTGGTCGCGCTTACCCTGCGCGACGGCCAGGAACAATGGATTCTGGTGCATATCGAGGTCCAGGCGCAGCACGACGAAACACTGGCGCGCCGCGTGCTGGCCTATAACTACCGCATCTTCGAACAGTTCCAACGCCCGGTGGCCAGCCTGGTCCTGCTGGCTGACGAGACGCCGGGCTGGCGCCCGGACTCCTTTTACATTCGCGTTCTCGGAACCGTGATGGGCATCCGCTTCGCCACCGCCAAGCTGCTGGATCATGCCGGCCGGGACATGGAGTTAGGCATTTCCCACAACCCTTTTGCGCTGGTCACGCAAGCCCACTTGCGCACTCAGCAAACCCGCCACAACCCGGCTGAACGCTATGCCGCCAAATGGCACTTGACCAAGCTACTCTTGCAGCATGGCTGGAGCAAGAAGCGCATAATGATTTTATTCAAAGTGATTAACTGGATGATGACCTTGCCGGAGCCTTTGCAGTTGCGCTACCGACGGGCGGTCCGCGAGTTAGAAAGGAAGAGTCAAATGGAATGGATTGACCCCTACGATCAAATGCGCATGGATAAGGCGGCCGAAAAAGCAAATAGGGCTGTGCAAAAGGCTGAAAAGGCCGCGCTAAGGGCCGGGAAGCAAGGATTCAAGCTTGGCCGTGAAGAAGGCCGTGAAGAAGGCCTCGGGCAAGGCGCCGCCATCGTACTGGAACGACAGCTCACCCATCGCTTTGGCCCACTATCGCAAACCATCAAGAGGAAACTCGCCAAGGCAAGCATTGAACAACTAGGCGCCTGGAGCGAAACCCTCCTTGACGCGCAATCACTACGCCAGGTGTTCAAATAAAAAAGGGCACCCGAAGGTGCCCTTTTCCGTATCCAATACCGAAGTATCGATTACGCTGCTGGAGCCGCTTTGCGGTTCGGCAGTTTTTCCTTGATACGTGCGGACTTGCCCGAACGTTCACGCAGGTAGTACAGCTTGGCGCGACGTACGTCACCACGGCGTTTCACTTCGATCGAAGCGATCAGCGGGGAGTACAGCTGGAAGGTACGCTCAACGCCTTCGCCGGACGAGATCTTACGAACGATGAAGTTCGAGTTCAGGCCGCGGTTACGACGAGCGATCACAACGCCTTCGTAAGCCTGGGCGCGCTTGCGGGTGCCTTCAACTACGTTCACGTTAACGACCACGGTGTCACCAGGGGCGAACTCAGGGATGTTCTTGCCCAGGCGAGCGATTTCTTCTTGTTCCAGTTGCTGGATCAGGTTCATTGCATGCTCCTATAACCATCTTGCCGGCGTCATCAAGGATGCCCGGTAGAGGATGGGGTTATACACGGCAGGCAACATGCCTGCCACGGTACTACAGCGGGTTTACAAACCCGCCAAAAACTTTTCGTCCTTCTTCGAGAGCAGGCCCGCCTCGCGCGCCTTGACCAGCAGGTCGGGACGCTTGCGCGCCGTCGCTTCCAGCATGCGCTCACGGCGCCACTTCTCGATTTCAGCGTGGTTGCCGCCCATCAGGACCGGGGGCACGCTCACGCCTTCGTAATTCTCAGGCCGCGTGTAGTGCGGCGAATCCAGCAAGCCGTTGACAAACGAATCCTCGACTGCGGAAGCATCGGTATTCAGCACCCCAGGCAGTTGGCGCACCACGGCATCCATCAGGGCCATGGCAGGCAGCTCGCCGCCGGACAGCACGAAATCGCCGAGGCTGATTTCTTCATCCACGCAACGGTCCAGCAAACGCTGGTCCACCGCTTCGTACCGGCCGCACAGGATGACGAGGCCGGGTTCCTGCTTCAACTGCATCACGCGCTCGTGGGTCAACTGCGTGCCTTGCGGCGACATATAGACCACGCGCGGCACCGGCAAGCCGGACACGACCTGGCGCTGTTTCGCAGCCTGGATCGTTTCCTCCAGCGGCTTGGCCAGCATCACCATCCCCGGCCCGCCGCCATACGGGCGGTCATCCACGGTGCGGTGATTATCGGTGGTAAAATCGCGCGGATTCCACAACGACAGGCCCCAGCGCTTCTGCTCGAACGCACGGCGGGTCACGCCGGACTGCGTCAAAGCAGCAAACATCTCAGGAAACAGGGAAATAACGTCGAATTGCATTGTGCGGTTCCGGATTAGTAATCCAGGCCCCAGTCCACGATGATTTTCTTCGCGTCCTTGTCCACCTTGATAACAAACTGGCTTACAAACGGGATCAGGCGCTCTTGCGCCTTACCATCGGCTTCGTACTCGACGCGCAGGATGGACTGAGGTCCATTGCTCATCATGTCCGTCACCGAACCAAGGCTCTCGCCTTGTTGGTTTTCCACTGCCAGGCCGAGCAAGTCGTCCCAGTAGTATTCATCCTCTTGCAGCTGCGGGAATTCGGCACGCGAAATGAAGACTGCGGCACCTTTCAGTGCTTCCGCCTCATTGCGGTCCGTCATGCCGACGATGGTAGTGACAACGTCGCCACCATGCAGCTTAGCCCGCTTGACTTGTACGTCACGCAGGCTTGGCTTATCAAGCCACCATGTGGTGGCGTGCAGCAGCGCATCTGCTTCGGAGTTAAAGGGCCGGACACGGACCCCGCCAGTGATGCCATAGGCACCGAATACAAAGCCAACCTGAACCAGGTCAGCCGGGGCTTGCGCCCCAGATGCGGTCTTGCTGCTCAAAGCTGAAATTAAGCAGCTTTCTGGGTAGCAACCAGCTTGGCTACAGCTGGGGACAGCTGTGCGCCAACGCCTTGCCAGTAAGCCAGACGGTCAGCAGCAACGCGGAAGGTTTCTGCTTGGCCGGTAGCCATTGGGTTGAAGAAGCCGATGCGTTCTACGAAACGGCCGTCACGACGATTGCGGGAATCGGTTGCAACGATGTTGTAGAAAGGACGCTTCTTGGCGCCACCACGAGCTAAACGAATAACGACCATAATATTTCCAAAAAAGAGTGCTGAGTCGGATAAAGCCGCAAATTATAGCGCGCTTTCAATCCGACCTGCAAGATTAATCAAATTGGTGGGGATTTGGACAGTCCGTGATTATCCCCCGTTCCAGGCTCGGCGGCAACAGCTTTGTTGTGCGATACTGCCGGTTTTTCGGACTTCCCGGCGGCAATCATGTCTGTTTTACACAAAAACAAAACCTTCGCCACCCTGCTCGCCGCCGTCACCGGCGGCCTGGGCCTGCACCGCTTTTACCTGCGCGGGCTGGGCGACAAATGGGGCTGGCTGCACGCCGCCAGCCTGATCGGTGTTGCCGCCGTATTTTCGGTCTGGCCGAAAGCCGATCCCTACTTCCTGCTACTGCCCCTGATCCTGTCGATCCTGATCGGCTTCCTGGAGGCCCTGGTACTCGGCCTGATGTCCGACGAGAAGTGGGATAGCACTTTCAACGCCGGCAGCGACAAGCAAAGCAATTCCAAATGGCCGCTGGCCGTCACCCTGGTCGCCACCCTGATGGTGGGCGCCTTCGGCCTGATCGGCGCCATCGCCCGCCTGTTCGATTTACTCTACACCGGCGGCGCCTACGGCTGATTTACCGCAACGTCTTGTCACAATTATGCATTCCATTCGGAAACTGTTGACCTATACTTCCTGTCACAACAACCGTTTTTGGAGAACCCACATGAAATTAACTAAATTCCTCTTGCCAGCCATCTTGGCTGTAACGGTTACCGGCGCTTACGCGCAACCGAAAAAAGTATGCGCTGAATGCGGCACCGTGACCGCCATCAAAGTCGTTGAGAAAGACGGCGAAGGCGGTGCGACCGGCATGATTGCTGGCGGCGTGGCCGGTGCCCTGCTGGGCAACCAGGTTGGCAGCGGCAGCGGCAAGACCATCGCCACCGTAGCTGGCGCAGCTGGCGGCGCTTACGCCGGCAAGCATATCGAAGGCAAGATGAAGAAGGTCAAGGAATGGCACGTGACCGTCAAATACGAAACCGGCAAAACCGGTAGCGTCGTGCTGAAAGAAGACCCGAACCTGCGCAATGGCGACAAGGTTAAACGCAGCAACGGTCACCTGAACCGCATCTAAGTCCTCCGCGACAGTAGTAACCCCATCCCCGCGCCGGCCAGCAGGCCGGCGCAAGTCCGATTGAAGATCCTCTTGCCACGCGGCTGCACGAACCAGCGCTGCATGCGCGCGCCCATCCAGGCATACGCCGCCAGCGCCACCACTTCCAATAGCAGGAACAGCACGCCCAGCACGAAGAACTGCGCCCCCACCGCGCCGACTGGATCGACAAACTGCGGCAGGAAGGCGGTGAAGATCAGGATAGCTTTAGGGTTCCCCGCCGCGACTAAAAACTCTTGCCGCGCCAGCTGCCACCAGCCAACGTTTGCTGCGCCGCCCGCGCTGGCGCCTTCGCCCGGCTGCGCGCGCCATAGCTGCCAGGCCAGGTAGAACAGGTAAATCGCACCCGCCGTCTTAATGCCGTAGAACAGCAGCTCCGAGGTATGCAGCACAGCGGCCAGGCCAAGCGATGCCAGTGCGATCATGCCCGCAAACGCGGCCAGGCGCCCGGCACCTGCCAGGCAGGAGCGGCGGAAACCATAGCGCGTGGCATTGCTGACCGAAAGCAGGTTATTGGGTCCCGGCGCCATGTTCAGCGCAAAGCAGGCGGGCACGAATAGCAGCAGCGTGGATGCATCCATTTTTCGACTCCGTTGCGTGGAATTTTAGATAATATACAACGCCGCTGGCGCGACCGCGCCCGGATGAACAATAAGGAGATTGAATGAAGTTGATAGCAGGACTGGCCGCCGCGCTGGCAGTATCGCTGGCGCAGGCCCAAACGTTGGCAATCACCATCGATGACGGACCAAACCTCGCCAGCACGCCGCACCTGTCCGCGCCAGAGCGCAACAAGGCAATGCTGGATGCGCTGGCCAAGCACCGTGTGCAGGCGGCCCTGTTCGTGACCTCCGGCTTTGGCGCGAATACGGAAAAAGGCCTGCCGCTGTTGCAAGCATGGAGCAAGGCCGGCCACGCGATCGGCAACCACACCGTCAGCCACCCTGACCTGGAAAAGGTCAGCCTGGCCACATACCAGAAAGAAGTGCTCGAGTGCGACCGCCTGATCAGCACCCTGCCCGGCTACCAGAAGTGGCTGCGCTTCACTTACCTGCGCGAAGGGAACACGCCGGAGAAGATTGAGGGCATGCGCAATTTCCTGCGCGAGCGCGGTTACCGCAACGCCCACGTGAGCATCGATACCAGCGATTGGCGCCTCAACGAGGCACTGGAAGAAGTGCTGAAGAAAAACCCTAAGGCGGACGTGAGCGCCATCCGCAGCGCCTACCTGGCCCACATCAAGCAGCGCATGCTGGCCTACCGCGAACTGTCGCAAACCCTGCAAGGGCGCGATATCGCGCAAGTCATGCTGCTGCACCATAACCTGGTCAACGCCATGTGGCTGGACGATGTGCTGGCGCAGGCGAAGGAGATGGGCTGGAAGATCATCTCCCCGGCCGAGGCCTATGCCGATCCGGTGTACCAACTGGAGCCGGTGCGCAAGGCGGCCGGCCAAAGCATGCTGCTGTCGCTGGGCCGCACCCTCGGCCTCGGCGCGATGCCAGGCGGCGAGCGCCTGGTGGATGATGGCGACTACGAGGTGGCGCAATTGCAGGCCAGCGGCGTGCTGCCTGCGCCGGCGAAAAAATAGTCGTCTGTTTTTCGGTTGTAGCAGCGGCGGGAGCCCCGATAAGCTCCTGCCATTACCACTCGCAACCGGAAACCAGCATGTCTCCTTTCTTTTCCTCTAGCCCGCTCCTGCTGGCCAACGCCTGGGACGTACCTAGCGCCCTCGCCGCCCAGCAAGCGGGCTACGACGCCATCGGCACCTCCAGTGCCGCCATCGCAGCCATGCTTGGCTATGAAGACGGCGAACAAATGCCGTTCGACGAATTGTTCTTCATCGTGCGCCGCATCCGCGCCAGCACCGCCCTGCCCCTCAGCGTCGACATGGAAGCAGGCTATGGCGCCGATAATGCGCAAGTAGTGGCCAAGGTCGCACGCCTCGCCGAACTTGGCGTCGCCGGCATCAATATCGAAGATAGCCGCGTCGTCGCAGGGCAGCGCGAATTACTACCGGCCAGCGAACTGACGTCACGGCTACAAGCGCTGCGCGCCGCCTTCCCCGGCCTGTTCCTCAATGCCCGCTGCGATGCCTATTTGCTGGGCCGCGCCGACGCGCTGCAAGAAACACTCGTGCGCGGCCGCACGTATGCCGCCGCTGGCGCGGATGGCCTGTTCGCCCCCTGCATGACCGCGCCCGGCGAGATCCGCGCAGTGGCGGGTACAATTCCTTGTGCGCTGAACGTGATGTGCATGCCGGGGCTACCCGCCTTCACGGAATTGGCGCAGCTTGGTGTGCGCCGCATCAGCATGGGCAATTTCGTGCACGGCGCCGCGACGCAGCACTTGCGTGGCCTGCTCGGCGCGATCCGCCACCAACATTCCTTCGCTCCCTTGTTCGCCGATGAAATTCACTGACCCCGTCGACATCCAACGCTGCTACCAGGCCCTGGTCGACCGCTCGGCTGCGCATGTGGGCGCCTTCTATGCGGCCGTCAGGACCACCGGTATCTTCTGCCTGCCGACCTGCCGCGCACGCAAACCGAAGGCAGGGAACGTCGACTTCTTCTCCGACATCAAGGAGCCGTTGGCATTGGGCTTCCGCCCCTGCAAGGTATGCCGCCCGACCGAAAACGCGCCCGACGTGCCGCCGCAGGTGGCGCGCGCGGTGGCCCTGGTGCGCGAGCAGCCCAAGCGCCGCATCCAGGACGGCGAGCTGCGCGAGCTGGGCATCAGCCCGGAGCTGGTGCGGCGCTGGTTCCAGAGGCATCATGGTTTCAGCTTCCAGGCCTACCAGCGCATGCTGCGCATCAACCTGGCGATGGCGGAGTTGAAGGAAGGCCGCAGCGCGACCGATGTGGCGCTGGACAGCGGCTATGAGTCGTTGAGTGGCTTCGCCTACACCTACAAGAAAATGACCGGCGCGGCACCCAGCCAGGCAGCGCAGCAGCTGGTGCTGCACCGCTTCCCTACGCCGCTTGGGCCGATGTTTGTCTGCGCCAGCGAGAACGGCGTGTGCCTGCTGGAGTTCACCGATCGGCGCATGCTGGAAACTGAATTCCGCGATGTGCAGCGCAGCTTCAAGGCGCGCATCCTGGCGGGGGAAAATGCGCATACGCGCCAGGCGGTCAGCGAGATTGGCGAGTACTTTGCGGGCACGCGCCAGCAGTTCAGCGTGGCGCTGGATGCTCCAGGCAGCGCGTTCCAGCGCAGCGTGTGGGATGCTTTACGTGCCATGCAGCTTGGCGAGGTGACGCACTATGCCGAACTGGCTAAGCGTATCGGTGCGCCGAAATCGGTACGGGCGGTGGCGGGGGCGAATGGGGCGAACCGGATTGCGATCATCATTCCTTGCCATAGGATTATTGGCAAAGATGGTTCACTGACGGGGTATGGCGGGGGATTGGCGCGTAAGGAGTGGCTCCTTGCGCACGAGGCAAAACCGGGAAACCAGGGTCAGGCCCAAAGGGCCTGACCCTGCCTACAGCTTAGAACTGGTCTACTTCAAGAGCCAGCACGCCGGCACTGCCGTCGACCACAGCTACGCGCATGCCGGTGGAGCCGGACAGGATGTGCTCTGCGAAGAAGCGCGCGGTCACGATCTTGGCGTGGTAGAAGGCGGCATCGCCCTCGCCTGCGGCCAGCTTCTTCTGCGCGACCAGCGCGGCACGGCCCATCTGCCAGCCGCCCAGCACGATGCCAGCCAGCTTCAGGTACAGCACGGAGCCGGAGAACACGCCCTTGATGTCGGACTTGATGTGGTTGACCACGTAGTCGATCACCGCTTCCAGGTCGTCCGCGCCCTGCGCCAGGTGCTTGCGCATCGCCGCGAATTCCGGCGAGTTCACCTGCGCCAGTTCTTCGGCGGTAGCGCGCACTTGCGCTACCAGCGATTTAGCCAGCGCGCCGCCGTCACGCACGGTCTTGCGGCCGATCAGGTCATTGGCCTGGATCGCGGTGGTGCCTTCGTAGATGGTCAGGATCTTGGCGTCGCGATAGTGCTGCGCCGCGCCGGTTTCCTCGATGAAGCCCATACCGCCGTGCACTTGCACGCCGTCGCGCGCCACGTTCTCGGACATCTCGGTCGACCAGCCCTTGACGATCGGCACCAGGTACTCGTACACGGCCTGGTTGTGCGCGCGCACTTCGGCGTCGGCGTGGTGATGCGCCACGTCGTGGATGCCGGCGGCCACGTAGGCCAACGCACGCGCCGCTTCGGTCTGGGCGCGCATCGACATCAGCATGCGGCGCACGTCCGGGTGCTGGATGATGGCCACGCCGGCCGGCGAGCCGTTCAGGTCGCGCGACTGGACGCGGTCTTTGGCGAACGCCACCGCCTGCTGGTAGGCGTTTTCCGCCAGGCCCACGCCCTGCATGCCAACGCCGAAGCGGGCCGCGTTCATCATGATGAACATGTATTCCAGGCCGCGATTCTCTTCGCCCACCAGGTAGCCCACAGCGCCGCCGTTGTCGCCGAACTGCAGCACGGCGGTCGGCGAAGCCTTGATACCCAGCTTGTGTTCGATCGACACGCAGTGCGCGTCATTGCGCTCGCCCAGCGAGCCATCGGCATTGACCATGAACTTCGGCACGATGAACAGCGAGATGCCCTTCACGCCCGGCGGCGCGTCAGGAGTACGCGCCAGCACCAGGTGGATGATGTTCTCGGCCATGTCATGCTCACCGTAGGTGATGAAGATCTTGGTGCCGAATACTTTGTAAGTGCCATCGCCCTGCGGCACGGCGCGGCTGCGCACGG
This sequence comes from Massilia sp. SR12, assembly GCA_046523935.1. Taxonomy (GTDB): domain Bacteria; phylum Pseudomonadota; class Gammaproteobacteria; order Burkholderiales; family Burkholderiaceae_D; genus Rugamonas. Next base: position 2,544,551 of record CP159586.1, read on the forward strand.
CGGCCAGGTCGGAGCCGGCTTGCGGCTCGGTCAGGTTCATGGTGCCGGTCCATTTGCCGGTCACCAGCGGCTCCAGGTAGGTCGCCTTCTGCTCGTCGGAACCGGCGGTCATCAGCGCTTCGATGGCGCCGTCGGACAGCAGTGCCACCAGCGCGAACGACAGGTTGGCGCCGTGCAGCATTTCCACGCATGGGGTGCCGATCAGCTTAGGCAGGCCCTGGCCGCCGAAGTCGGTTGGGTGCTGCAGGCCTTGCCAGCCGGCTTCCGCGAACAGCTTGAAGGCCTCCTTGAAGCCCTTCGAGGTGGTGACCTTGCCATCGTGCCAGAAGCTTGGCTCTTTATCGCCGGCGTGGTTCAGCGGGGCGATCACGCCGCTCACGAACTTCGCGTTTTCTTCCAACACCGCTTCTGCGGTTTCCGCGTTTGCATCTTCACAGCCTGGCAGCGCGGACACGCCTTCCAGGTTTGCCAGTTCGTTCATCACGAACAGCATGTCTTTCATTGGGGCTTGATAACTCATGACACCTCTCCAAGGTAGTAAAAGGGCCACTTGCGTGGCCCCGGTACTCAGTCCTTTTTCAGGACGCTTTTTTGATTAACCCAGTTCTTTAACCAGTTGCGGAACAATCTCGAACAGGTCGCCTACGATGCCGTAATCGGCAACGGAGAAGATCGGCGCTTCAGGGTCTTTGTTCACAGCCACGATGACCTTGGAGTCCTTCATACCAGCCAAGTGCTGGATCGCGCCGGAGATACCAACGGCGATGTACAGCGAAGGAGCAACGATCTTGCCGGTCTGGCCAACTTGCCAGTCGTTCGGTACAAAGCCCGCGTCCACGGCAGCGCGCGATGCGCCCATAGCGGCGTTCAGTTTGTCAGCCAGCGGTTCCAGGATCTTGAAGGCGTCAGCGGAGCCCATGCCACGGCCACCGGAAACGATGATCTTGGCGGCGGTCAGTTCTGGGCGGTCCGACTTGGCCAGCTCGCGGCCAACGAAAGCGGACTTACCGAAATCGGCAGCGGCAGCCACGGTTTCCACAGCAGCGGAACCGCCTTCGGCAGCAGCAGCGTCAAAGCCGGTGCTACGTACGGTGATGACTTTGACTTTGTCCGACGATTGCACGTAGGCGATCGCGTTGCCGGCGTAGATCGGGCGCTCGAAGGTGTCTGGCGCGTCCACTTTGGTGATTTCGGAGATCTGCGCCACGTCCAGTTTCGCTGCAACGCGCGGCAGGATGTTCTTGCCGTAGGCGGTTGCTGGCGCCAGGATGTGGGTGTAGCCGGCAGCGACAGCCAGGATCTGCTCGGAGACGTTTTCAGCCAGGCCGTCGGCGAAGTGGGCTGCGTCGGCGTGCAGCACTTTGGTGACGCCGGCGATTTTCGCGGCGGCAGCGGCGGCGGCGCCGGCGTTGGAACCTGCCACCAGCACGTGGACTTCGCCCGCGCACTTGGCGGCGGCGGTAACGGTGTGGTGGGTGCTGCCCTTCAGGCTAGCGTTGTCGTGTTCAGCGATTACGAGTGCGACCATGATGGAAGAATCCTTTGAAAATGTTTAGATGACTTTAGCTTCGGTGCGCAGTTTCGACACCAGGGTCGCCACGTCAGGCACTTTGATGCCAGCGGAACGCTTGGCAGGCTCGGTCACTTTCAGGGTTTTCAGGCGCGGGGTCACGTCAACACCCAGGGCTTCCGGGGTCACGGTATCGAGCGGCTTCTTCTTCGCCTTCATGATGTTAGGCAGGGTCACGTAGCGCGGCTCGTTCAGGCGCAGGTCGGTAGTCACGATGGCTGGCAGTTGCAGCGCCACGGTTTCCAGGCCGCCGTCCACTTCGCGGGTCACGGTGACTTTGCCGTCGGCCAGGTCAACCTTCGACGCGAAGGTCGCTTGCGGCCAGCCCAGCAGCGCTGCCAGCATCTGGCCAACCTGGTTGGAGTCGTCGTCGATCGCCTGCTTGCCCAGGATGATCAGTTGCGGTTGTTCTTTGTCGGCCACGGCCTTCAGCAGCTTGGCCACGCCCAGCGGCTCCAGCTCAACGGCGGTCTCGATCAGGATGCCACGGTCGGCGCCGATCGCCATGCCGGTGCGCAGGGTTTCCTGGCACTGGGTCACGCCGGCGGAAACGGCAACCACTTCGGTCACTTTGCCCGCTTCTTTCAGGCGGGTCGCTTCTTCCAGCGCGATTTCGTCGAACGGGTTCATCGACATTTTGACGTTGGCGATATCGACGCCGGTGCCATCGGATTTGACGCGCACTTTCACGTTGTAGTCGACGACGCGCTTGACAGGTACCAGGACTTTCATAGGTGTGCCTTTGAAAAAGTGATAAGTAAATTAGTGGGCTAGATTATATGGGAATTCGATCAGTCTTATCGAATAAAAGCACGGTCGTGCGTTTTTTAAGTACAATCCGACGCCGAAAAATCAGCAACCGGAAGGATACCGCAAATTTTACTTGCGGCGCATTAGGAAAGTGAATTCGGTGCCCTGCTGCACGTGCGACAGCAATGCATTGCCAGTTTGCTTGGCAAACGCCTGGAAGTCGCGCACGGAACCGGGATCGGTGGCCACGATACGCAGAACCTGCCCGCTTTCCAATTCAGCCAAAGCTTTCTTGGCCTTCAGGATAGGCAACGGGCAATTCAGCCCACGGGCGTCGAGGTCCTTATGAAATTCCATGGTTTCGGACTCGAGAGTAAGAGTTTCGCTCATCAATATCTCGCTTCTGTACTACTGATTTCCGACATACTACTCCAATTTCGCGCGTCTGACGCACTGCACCAAAATAGTTAATATCGCGTTGCAAAATCACAACGATATTTCAATGTCGGCAAGGCCCACCCTAGAGAGAGCGGGCCTTCATCAGATATTAGATACGCGACTCCACCCATGCTGCAACGCCACCGAGCGCACCTGGGAGTGCGTCCGGATTGGTGCCGCCGGCCTGCGCCATATCAGGGCGGCCACCGCCCTTGCCACCTACTTGCTGAGCCACGAAGTTGACCAGCTCGCCTGCTTTGACCTTGCCGATCGAGTCAGCGGTCACGCCCGCGATCAGGCTGACCTTGCCGTCGCTGACGGAAGCCAGCACGATGGCGGCGGATTTCAGCTTGTCTTTCAGCTTGTCCATGGTTTCGCGCAGTGCATTCACGTCGGCGCCTTCCATGGTCGCTGCCAGGACTTTCAGGCCCTTCACGTCAACCGCTTGATTCACCAGCTCATCGCCCTGGCCGGAAGCCAGCTTGGACTTCAGTGCCGCCAGTTCTTTCTCCAGCGATTTCACCTGGTCCTGCACGGCGCCGATCTTGGCGGTCAGTTCTTCCGGATTGGACTTCAGCGCGGCCGCAGCTTCATTCAGCTTGCGGGCCATGCCTTGCACCAGCGCCAGCGCGCCTTCGCCGGTCACGGCTTCCACGCGGCGGATACCGGCCGCGACGCCGCCTTCCGAAATGATCTTGAACAGGCCGATATCGCCGGTGCGGTGCACGTGCACGCCGCCGCACAGCTCTTTGGAGGAGCCAATGTCCATCACGCGCACTTCGTCGCCGTACTTCTCGCCGAACAGCGCCATCGCGCCGTGCTTCACAGCGTCGTCGAAGGACATATTGTGCGATTGGGTCGCGGCGTTGGCCAGGATCTCGGCATTGACGAGCGCTTCCACCTTGGTGATTTCCTCAGCGGTCAGCGCAGCGTTGTGCGAGAAGTCGAAACGTGCCTTGTCCGGATCAACCAGCGAGCCTTTCTGTGCCACGTGGCCGCCCAGCACTTCGCGCAGGGCTTTGTGCATCAGGTGGGTCGCCGAGTGGTTACGGATAGTGCGGCCGCGCGCATGCTGGTCCACTTCCGCGCCGACAGCGTCGCCCACTTTCAGCGCGCCGGAGGCCAGCACGCCGTGGTGGCCGAACACGTCCGGCTGGATTTTCAGGGTGTCTTCGACTACAAAGCGGGCGCTGCCAGGACCATGGTCCTGGCCCTGGATCAGGCCCTGGTCACCCACCTGGCCGCCGGATTCGGCGTAGAACGGGGTGGTGTCCAGCACGACGATGCCTTGCTCGCCTGCTTTCAGTTCCTGCACCGGTGCGCCGTTGGCGTACAGGGCGATCACTTTCGAGTTGTGCGCCAGCTGGTCGTAGCCGACGAACTTGTTCTTCTCGCCGCTGTATTCAACGTTGGCAGCCATCTTCTTGAACTTGCCGCCTTCACGCGCCTTCTGCTTCTGCGCTTCCATCGCCACCGTGAAGCCCGCTTCGTCCAGCGTGATTTCGCGCTCGCGGCAAATGTCGGCGGTCAGGTCCAGCGGGAAGCCGTAGGTGTCGTACAGGGTGAAGGCAGTCGCGCCGTCCAGGTTCTTCGGGTCCTTGGCCAGCTGCGCTTCCAGGATCTTCATGCCGTTTTCCAGGGTCTCGCCGAAACGCTCCTCTTCAGCTTTCAGCACCTGTGCCACGCGGTCTTTAACGTCCGCCAGCTCCGGATAGGCGCCGCCCATTTCCTTGTTCAGGTCTTCCACCAGCTTGTAGAAGAAGGCCTTGGTCTGGCCCAGTTTGTGGCCGTGACGCAGCGCGCGGCGCACGATGCGGCGCAGCACATAGCCGTGGCCTTCCGAGCCAGGGATGATGCCGTCGACGATCATGAAGGCAGCGGCGCGAATGTGGTCAGCGATCACGCGCAGCGATTTGTTTTCCAGGTCGGTCGCGCCGGTTTCGCGCGCGGCAGCCTTGATCAGGGCCTGGAAGGAATCGATCTCGTAGTTCGAGTGCACGTGCTGCAGCACGGCAGCCAGGCGCTCCATGCCCATACCGGTATCCACGCACGGCTTCGGCAGCTTGTGCATCACGCCCGCTTCGTCGCGGTTGAACTGCATGAACACCAGGTTCCAGATTTCGATGAAGCGGTCGCCGTCTTCTTCCGCCGAGCCAGGAGGGCCGCCGTAGATGTCCGCACCGTGGTCGTAGAAGATCTCGGTGCAAGGGCCGCATGGGCCGGTGTCGGCCATCTGCCAGAAGTTGTCCGACGCATAGCGCGAACCTTTGTTATCGCCGATACGGATGATGCGCTCTTTCGGCACGCCGATCTCGTTGGCCCAGATGTCGTAGGCTTCGTCATCCTCGATATAGACGGTGACGGTCAGCTTTTCCGGCGGCAGGCCATAGACCTTGGTCAGCAGCTCCCACGCGTACTGAATCGCGTCGCGCTTGAAATAGTCGCCGAAGCTGAAGTTACCCAGCATCTCGAAGAAGGTGTGGTGACGCGCGGTGTAACCGACGTTTTCCAGGTCATTGTGCTTGCCGCCGGCGCGCACGCAGCGCTGCACGGTGGTGGCACGGGAATACGGGCGTACGTCCTGGCCCAGGAACACATCCTTGAACTGCACCATGCCGGAGTTGGTCAACAGCAGGGTTGGGTCGTTGCCTGGCACCAGTGGGCTGGAACGGACAATCGTGTGACCCTTGGATTCGAAGAATTTCAGGAACTTTTCGCGAATTTCAGCAGATTTCATGTCGTAAAAGGATAGGTTGCAGGCTGAGGCAAAGGGTTGATTATACGTGAAGCGCCCGCCGATGGAAAAAATGGGGACGTACCCTATTTTTCAAAGAAAAATAGGGTACGTCCCCATTTTTTCCATCGGCTAGGCGAAGTCCGGACCGATCAGGTCGATGCGGTCGGTGCAGAAACCGTCCACGCCCCAGGGCAGGATTTCCCGCGCGCGCTCCGGCGTGTTGACGGTATAGCAAAACAGGCCCAGGCCCGCCGCTTTGACCGCCCGCGCCAGTTCCGGCGTCAGGTGTTTGTGGTTGGTATGGATCGCCACGGCACCCAGTTCGCGCGCCGTTTGCGCCCAATTTTCAGGAATCTTATCAAACAGGCAAGCGCGAGGCAGGTCGGGCGCCGCATCGCGCGCCGCCGCCAAGGCCGTCATGCTGAAAGAAGACAGCAAGGGCAGTTGGGCCGGATCGCCCGCCGCCACTTCCGCCGCAAAACGGGCACGCGCCGTGTGCGCCACCCAACGACCGGTTTCCACTTCATGTCCCTCGGCCGGCTTGATCTCGATATTCATCCAGATCTTGTGCTCTTTGCAGTAATCCACCCACTCCAGGAATAGCGGCACCGGCTCGCCACGGAATTCAGGCCCGAACCAGCGGCCCGCATCCATCTTTGCCAGTTCGGCGGCGGAGAAGTTGGGCACATAACCATCGCCATAAACGGTGCGGCCAAAATGCGGATCGTGCATGACCACGCCGATGCCATCGGACGACAGCATGACGTCAAATTCCACCGCGCGAAAACCATACGCCAGGCCAGCACGCAGGCCGGCGATGGTGTTCTCCGGAGCCAGCGTGCCGCCTCCGCGATGCGCAACGATTTTGGGGTAGGGCCACATGGATTAAGACACTAACACGGTTGGATGCGTTAAGCTAACGCTCCCTGAAATCAGTAGGAAGCAGACAACATGACCCCGAAGGCCCTTGGACACATTCGCGTACTGGACTTAAGCCGCGTACTGGCCGGCCCCTGGTGCTCGCAGAACCTGGCTGATTTAGGCGCGGACGTGATCAAGATCGAGCGCCCGGGCGCAGGCGACGACACGCGCGCCTGGGGTCCTCCTTACGCCAAGGATGCTGCGGGCGCTGACACGACGGAAGCGGCCTACTACCTGTCCGCCAACCGCGGCAAGCGCTCGGTGACGGTTGACATTTCCAAGCCCGAGGGCCAGGCCCTGATCCGCGAGCTCGCGCGTCATGCCGACGTGGTGCTGGAGAACTACAAGGTCGGCCAGCTGAAAAAATATGGCCTGGACTACGAATCGCTGAAAGCCGTCAAGCCGGACCTGGTGTATTGCTCCGTCACCGGTTTTGGCCAGGACGGCCCGTATGCCCACCGCGCTGGCTACGACTTCCTGATCCAGGGCATGGGCGGCCTGATGTCCGTCACCGGCGAGCGCGACGACCTGCCAGGCGGCGGCCCGCAAAAAGCCGGCGTCGCGCTGACCGACCTGATGACAGGCATGTACTCCACCATTGCGATCCTGGCCGCGCTGACGCACCGCGACCGCACTGGCGAAGGCCAGTACATCGACATGGCCCTGCTCGACGTGCAAGTCGCCATGCTGGCCAATATGGGTTCCAACTACCTGAATAGCGGCAAAGCGCCCAAGCGCTGGGGCAACGCGCACGCCAACATCGTCCCATATCAAACGTTCGCCTGCGCCGACGGCTACATCATCGTCGCCACCGGCAACGACGGCCAGTACCAGAAATTCGTCGAAGTGGGCGGCCGCGCCGACCTGGCCGCGCACGAACGCTACGCCACCAATCCCTTGCGCGTGCAGAACCGCGACGAACTGGTGCCGATCCTCGCCGAGATGGTGAAGACCCAAACGCGTGACTGGTGGATCGAAAGGCTGGAAGCAGTCGGCGTCCCCTGCGGCCCGATCAACGACCTGCACGACGTGTTCCAGAACCCGCAAGTGCAAGCACGCGGCCTGGTGATGGAAGCCCCCCACCCCACCGCCGGCAAGGTCAAGCTGGTACGCAGCCCAATGCGCCTGAGCGCCAGCCCCGCCGAAACGCAAGTCGCCCCACCCCTCCTCGGCCAGCACACCGAAGAAGTGCTGCGCGAAGTCCTCGGCCACAGCGACGCCGACATCGCCGCCCTGCGCAGCAAAAACATCCTCTAAAAATGTCCACCTTGGGGTCAGGAAGAAAAGTGGACATTTTCGGAGGAAATGTCCACTTTTCTTCCTGACCCCAAAACGGACATTTATTGCATCAATGCAGGTGTTGCTTGAAGTCGAATAGTTCGCGGTGCATGTGGTTGACGGCGGCTTTCATTTCGGGCGTCACCTGCATGCGCTCGCTGGCGCAGACGCGGCGGGCGCGGGCGCCGAGCAGCTCCATGTCGTTCACCAGCTTGGGTACGTCGGCGTAGTCTTCACTCACCAGCATTTCGCTGATGTCGTCGGAGCGGCGGTCCAGCTTCTGGATCGTGTCGCGCAGCTCGCCAGTCAGGTTGCGCTCGGCCGACAGGGCGTGCGCGGCTTGGCCAACGGCGTGTTGGATGTTGCTGAGCCTGATACGGATTTCGCGGTCGTGCATCATGATCGTCTCCTCCATCAAATCGGCACCCAGCGTGCCGGTGCGACTTGGAGACGGGTGCCGCGCTGCTGTTCCCTCAGCTTGCCTCGGCTTTGATCTGCCTCAACAATGGTGCAATTGGCGTCAACCGGCGCAGGTGTAGAGCGATGGCAAGTGCAGCCAGCAGGCAGCTGCCAAGCAGCCCGACCACGCCGCCCCATCCTGCTTGCGCCCACAGTACGCCCGCCGCCCAGCCAATTACGCTCGATCCGAGATAGTAGAAGAATAGATACAACGCCGACGCCAGTGCCTGGCCGCCACTGACGCGCGCGCGGCGGCCAACCCAGCTGCTGGTCATCGAGTGCGCCGCGAAAAACGCGAAAGTGAACAAGGCCATGCCCGCCACCACCAACGGCAATGAAGCGGACAAGGTCAGCAGGATGCCGGCCAGCATCAAGCCCAGCACCAGGTACAGCACGCCCTTGCGTCCATAGCGGTCAGCCAGTTTGCCAGCCCACACCGAACTGAAAATCCCCAACAGGTAAAGCAGCGAAATGCCGCCCACCACACTCTGGCGCAGCTCGAACGGAGCGGCCAGCAGGCGGTAGCCAATATAGTTGTAAGCGCTGACCATGCAGCCCATCAGCAGGAAGGCGAGCGCGAACAGCCACGGCAAGCCGTCGTCGGCGAAATGGCGGCGCATCCCATCCGGCAAGGCACGCCAGCCGGCATCGCTAGCCCGGAAGCGGCGCGACTCGGGCAGGCTGCGCCAGAACTCAACTGCGGCCAGCACGCCTGCCACACCCATCCCCACCATCGCCACACGCCAGGAGTAAAAGTCGCTCAGCACGGACACCGCCATGCGGCCCATCATGCCGCCAAACGCGCTGCCGCTGATATACAAGCCCATCGAGAGACCCAACTGCTCCGGCTCGATCTCTTCGCCGAGATAAGCCATGGCAACCGCCGGCATGCCGCCCAGTGCCACGCCAAGCAAGGTGCGCGCCGCCAGCAACTGGCCATAGCTGTCGGCCAGCGCGCACAGCAGGGTCATCACGGCGGCGATGGCGAGTGCGGCCACCATCAGCGGCTTGCGGCCGATGCGGTCGGACCAGGCACTGGAGGCGACCAGGGTGATCGCCATGGCGGCAGTCGAAATCGACAGCGACAGGCTGCTCTGGGCTGGCGTCAGCGCAAATTCGTGGGATAGCAGCGGCATCAACGGTTGCACACAGTACAACAATGCGAAGCAGGAGAAGCCGCCAAAGAACATGGCGCGATTGGTGGGATGGCTGAGGGCTTTCATGATGAATCCATCTTAGGATTGCCCTGTAATACAGTCCAATATATATTTCAGTCGTTATTAATCGCTTAAATATATTATGGAACTGCGTCACCTGCGCTATTTCGTGGCCGTGGCCGAGGAACTGAGCTTCACCCGCGCTGCCGAGCGGCTGCATATCGGCCAGCCGCCCCTATCGCAGCAAATCCAGGCGTTGGAGGCGGAAGTCGGCGCGCGCCTGTTCGAGCGCAGCAAGCGCTGGGTGCGACTGACGGAGGCGGGTAAACTGTTCCTGGAGGATGCGCGGGCCATCCTGGCGCGCGCGGAAAGCGCGGCCGAGCGGGCACGCCGGGCGCAACGCGGCGAGGCGGGCGAACTGCGCGTGGGCTTCACCTTCTCCACGCCTTTTACGCCCTTGTTCGCGCGCACCATCCGACGCTATCGCCAGCTTTATCCGCAGGTCGCGCTGACCCTGCACGAAATGACCACCCTGCGCCAGTTCGAAGCCATGGAGGCGCGCAAGCTGGACCTGGGATTCGTGCGGCCAACTGAAGTGGCGCTGCCCGACACCATCACCCTCACCACGCTGTTGGAAGATCCTTTGCTGCTGCTGCTGCCCAGCGATTCGCCTTTAGCGCAGCAGCCAACCGTAAAGGTCAGCGACCTGGCCGGCCTGCCCTGGGTGATGTATCCGAAGGAAGCTGGCATCGGCATCTACCACCAGGTGTTCCGCCTGTGCCGCGCGGCGGGCTTTGTGCCCGAGGTGGCAATGGAGGCAAACGAAGCTTCCACCATTATCGGGCTGGTGGCGGCAGGAATCGGCGTATCCGTCCTGCCCAGCCCCTTTCAGAACATCCACATGGATGGCGTGGCCTACCGCCAGCTGGACGACCCGGAGGCAGCCACCCGCCTCCAACTGGCGCAGCGCAGCGACGATGGCGGCCCGCTGGTGGACGCCTTTGTCAGGCTGGTACTGGAGCAGGCAGCCTGACGGCTATTGCCGCTCCAGTGTCACCGGGTAGCTGCCCATATCCAGCGTCAGGCGGCCGCCACTGAAATGGCCCTTGCCGTGGAAGGGATCGTCGTACTCGCCGCGCTGCGCCTGCAGCACAAACTGGCGCCGCATAGCCTGCTCGGCGGGCACCTCGACCACATGGCTTTCGCGGCTGCCGCGGTCGATCACAATGATCTGCCGCACCGGCCCAGCCAGCGTGCCCGACCACCCATCCACCGTGGTTTTGCCGCGCAGCGCCACCGGCGCATCGCCCAGGACCAGCAGTTCGACACCCGGCACCGAGGCACCGCGCGCCTGCAATTCCACCGACACCGTACTGCCACCGCGCGTACCCGCCTCCTCTGCATCCAGTCCCACGCGCGGCCGCTTCGGCGGCGCGCTTTCCAGCGCCAGCACATCGCCCTCGGCACGCCAGGCGCCGCGCGCATACCATGTGGCGCCTTCCAGGGTTGAGGTTAGTTGGAACGATCCATCCTTGCGCAGGTCCAGCTCGCACATGCCGCCGCGCTCATAGACATAGCGCCCGGCCAGGGCCAGGGCCGGGCCGGAAAGTGGAGCTTGCTGCGCCTGGTTTGCTCGCGGCGCATGCCAGCCGCCGGCCAGCAGAGCCTGCGTCAGCGCACCGTGCCCATTTCGGCCCAAATCCGCCCACATGCGCGCGTCCAGCTCCGGCTTGCCGCCCGCCAGTTCAGCGACGCGTACTGCCAGCGCCCGCCCCATCCAGCCCGCTACCGGACGCTCTGGACGGGCTGCCAGGTACTTCAGCACACGCTCGCCCATATCGGCGCAGCGTGTCTTGTCGCTACCAAAACCGCTGCTGCGCAGCAGGGTCCAGAAGGCGTCCGGGCTTTCCAGTACCACGCCGGCCAGCATGGCATCGTTATTCATGCAGACGGCATCCAGCCGCAATGGCTTCCCTTGCGCCATGGCGCGCAGCACACCTTCGTCTTTCCCGGCCACGGCCAGTTGCCAGCTGCTGTCGGCCACGCTGGCGTCCTTCAGCAATCTGGGCAGCAAGTCCGTGCGACGCTGGGCGATTGCCGTATCCAGGTAGCGCGTGCGGACTGCCGGTGCGGCGCTGTGCGCCAAGCCGCCGTCGAGCAAGGCGACCGCCAGCGCCTTGTCTTGCGCACCAAAGATGCGCGCCACGGACTGCTCGCGCAGGCCATCCCCCGGGCCGCCCAACGCCAACAACTGGCCGAACAACTGCCGGTAGCCCGGCTTGCCGATATGGCGCGCCACCGACTCCAGCAGCGCGCTATGCTCGGCCGTCGTCGTAGGCTTGGCGGCGCGGGCCTGGTGCTGTGCCAGCAGCAGGATGGTGGCAGGCAGGACTTCCACCTCACCAAATTCGATGTATCGCAATTCTTCGCGCACATCGACCTGGGGGTTCAGTATCTGCTGCAGCACTGCGACATTATTGGAGCGCACCGCCTGCGACAAGGCTGCGCGGGGTAGCGGCACACCACGCTGCAGCACATACTGCAGCAGCGCGTTATTGCCAGCCTGGATGGCATGTCCTGCCAGGGTGGATTCAAGCTCGACGCGCCGGCTTCCCATCGGCAGGAAGCGCTGGTAGGAATGCCGCTCTTGCGGCCCGGATTGCTGCCACGGCATGCCGTCGACCAGCAGCACTGACAGCGCTTCCTTGGCCTTCTCTGGCGGCAGGTAGAGCGCAAACATGGCGGCATCCAGCCAGCGATCCTGTCCATTCGCGTCAAGGCGCGCAATGCGTTTCTTCAGCCAGGGAATGGAAGCTGTATTGCCGGCAAACGCTGCTTCTCCCAGCATGGAGGAAGCGCGGTCGGGCTCCGGCAATTTGCTGCCCAGCGCCTCCAGTTTATCCAGCACCTGCGTACTGCGCGTCAGCCACAGGACGTCGCGCCATAGGAAGTAGTCGCGGAACTGCGTGTCCTCCTTACCCTTGGCCTTGGCCTCTTCCGCCGCTGCTGCAATCGCTGCAGCAAAGGGCCGTGGCGCGCCGGCACGCAGCAACATGAGGATGGTTTCAGTGCGTTGCTCCAGCGTCGTCATTTCCGGTAAGCCCTCGCTATGATCCTCCTGGGCCAGCGCATATTCAAGCGGAGCATACTCATTTCGCTTGCCGCCAAGTTGCGCCGGATCGGCGCCGGCAGCCAGCAATTGCCGCACCATGGCGGGCGAACCGAACATGGCGGCGAAATGCAGTGCGGCGGCAGCTTCCTTGCCGCTGCCGCGATGCAGGTCCGGCTTGCGCGCCAGGACTTGCGCCAGCATACGTGCGCGCGCCGGCAATTGCGCCTGGTGCCGCGCGCGCAAGGCCTGCCAGCGCGCCTGGCGCGCATCGCCTGATAGTGCGGCGAGCTCGCGCCCCTGCTCCAATAGAGCGGGGTCCGGCCGCACGAGCACCGCCAGCAGGGTCATGCCATCGACACGGTAGTCATCGATTTTGGCGACCTGCGCCAGTGCGCGCGCAAACGCTGGCTCATCCGCCTTGCGCGCGGCCTCGAACAAGGCCAATACCTGCGGCGTGGCCTCAGCGCGCGCGGGTTCGAAACGGGCGCGGTGGTATTTGCGCTCGGCAGCGCTGGCAAAGGCCTGCGGCAAAGGCTGGCCGGGCTTCCACTTGGCCAGGAACTGCCTGGCTTCGCGCAGTTGGGCCGGCGTCAATTCGCGCTCCCAATGTGCTGCGGCGTCGTCGCTAGCCAGCACGTTCAATGCATACGCCAAGCCGGGATCGCGGCGCTCTCCGACTTCCAGCGCGATCGCGCGCGCCAGCAGGCGCTGGGCATCGCGGATACCGGCGGCGGCGGCCCGCCGCAACCAGGGAGCGGCCTGCGCGTCGGCCGGACTACCCTCGTCCCACATAAGGCGCGCCAACTGATAGGCAGCTTGCGGTTCGCCGCCGGCGGCCGCCTCGCGCAGCCAGTCAAGCGCCGGGCGCTGGCCCGTTTCTGAGCGCTCCGGCAGCGCTGCGCCGGGACGCCATCCAGCCGCCAGCGTATTCGCTTCCGCCACTTGCGGTGCGGCCAGCTTGGCCCGCCATGCGCGCAACGCCGTACCGTCCTTGTCGTCTTTGTCGCCCTGCGCAGCCGCGATCGTCCGTAGGGCAAGGGCTACAACCGGGTCACGCTGCACCCGCTCACCGTCGGCGTACATGCGCGCCAGGCGTTCCAACGCATCGGGAATGCCACGACGCGCAACCACACGCGTCCAGCGGTCGGACTCAGCTTTCTGCTGCGGGGTGTCGTCAAAACGGTAGATCAGGGTTTTTTGCGCATCCAGATGGCCAGCCTCTGCTGCCGCCTGGTACCAGCGCTGCGCCTTGGCTTCGTCGCGAAAATCGCGCTCGCAATCATGCCTGCCGCTGGAGTAAATCTCTCCCAGCAGGTATTGCGCATCCTGGTCGCCATGTGCGGCTGGCGCGTTCAGCTCCGCAATCGCCAGGCCACAGGCACCTTCCTTGAACGCGTTCCTGGCTTTTGCAAGGTCGCCGGCGATGGCCGGCGAGGCGATCATCACGGTCAAGGGAAGAACCGCGATCCACTTTTTCATACCAATCCTCAAACGCAAAAGTTTGGATCATAGCTGAATTAGTTGCCAGAAATACCAACCCCGCGCAATCGTGCGCGGAGCGGGGGCGACCGATCAATCGTAATCGGCGTCCAGTTCCGAACCGGCGTAGTTTTCCAGTTCGGTCCACAGCGTCTTCATGGCGAAGCGGCCCGGGAGCTTTTGCAGCACGGTGCAGCTGCGGCGGTACAGGTCGATACGGTGCAGCAGCACGGCGTGGTGCTGCTCCGGCACTGCGGCGACCAGTGCGGCGAAACCCACCTCGTAATCCGGCTTGGCCTTGCGCACCGATTTGACGAAACGCTCGAACTCCTTCTGGCCGGTGCGCGCCACAATGCGGCCGCCACCTTCCACGGCGAAGATGATGGCCAGCGCGATCACCCCTTCCGCATTCAGGTCGACATCCTTGATGGCGCCTTCGGCGTTATGGCGGCGTAGCCAGTTCGCCAGGCGCACCACGGCTTGCACTTCCTGGCGCTGCTGCAACTGGGTTTGGTACTTGACCGGACCGTCCCAATTGGCGCCGGCCTCGGTGAAGCAGATGTCGAAGAACAGGTCGCGCAGGCGGCGCTGCGAGTACATCGGGTCGTTGTCGTATTCGCCGATCAGGGTATCTTCCGGCATCGCCGCCAGGTCCTTCAACTGGCGGAAGCCGGCCTGGAAGGCCAGCTCGGCGCCCTGCTCCACCAGGTAGTCCAGCGCCAGCTCGTCGGAGTCGACGGTCAGCATCTCCTCCAGGCCGAGCGACACGCCGCCGATGGTCAGGTTGACCGCGCGCTGGATGCCTTCCGCCGTGCGGTTGTTGGTGAACTTGTCCGCCACCATGGCCGTGATGCCGCTCAATTCCTCGGCCAGGATGACGGCCGCGTCTTCACGGTCGTCGCCCGGCAGCAGTTTGATGGCGCGCGTCAGGCGCGGCAGGTTTTCTTTGACGAGTGCGGGCAGCATCAGCCGAAGATCCCCGTGCCGATCGAGCGGCGCGCGCGTTCGCGCACGGCGCCACTACGGCTGGTGGTCGGCACTTGCTTGCGCAGGCGGTACAGCAGCTCCCGGGTAGAGCGCTGCAGGTGCTCCGGCTCGGCGTCCGGGTCGTCGCTGAATTCGGCGTCGGCCAGGTCAGCGCTGTGGCGGAATTCAGGGAACAGTTCGAACAGGGCGCGGTCCCAGCCGTCCTCGTTGGCCTGCGCCAGCGCCACGGCGACCGGCACGATGTCGTTGTCAGAGGAAGTCTGGCCGCTCAGGTAGGAACCCTTGGAGATCACCTCGCCCGCCACTTCCAGCACCTCTTTCGGCGCCAGCGAGAACAGGATGGCGAAGGCGGTGCAGCCCCAATCGGTGGCCGAGGCTTCCTTCAGCAGCTCGGCGCGGCGCGCTTCATCTTCGGTGCCGAAGATCACGCCATGCATGTGGGCGAACAGCGATTCGGCGATGCGCTCCGGATCGTCCTCAATCATATCGTCCGGCCAGGTGGCGGCGATGTAGGCCAGGCTCTCGGCCCACTGTTTAGGCGGCACCAGCAAGGTCGCCAGCGACAGCTTGCCGCCGTCAAAGCCGGACATGTGCAGCGCGGTCACGTGCGGCGGCAGCTCCTGCAGCACTTCCACCACGGCCAGGTCGCCGTGGGTGTCGGCCGCTTCGGCAAAGGCGCGCTCGGCGTGCTCCAGGGAGCCGGCCAGAACGAGTTCGGTGACCTGCTTGCGAATGGCTGGCAGATTCTTGTCGGTCATGCTCAATCCTCCTGCTGGTCAAAGATGCCGGTGAAGTCGTCGGTCGCGGCTTCATCCTGATAATCGTCTTCATCATCGCCGTCGTCGCCTTCAGCCAGGCGGTCGAGCGAAGTGTCCTCGTCGTCCCACATGCGCGGGTGCTTGTGCAGCAGCGCCGTGATGATGGCCTGGCGCGCCAGGTCCGGGTGGTTCTCTTCCAGCGCTTCCAGCAAGCCTTGCGCTTTCGGGCAGCTTGCGGCGCCGAACACGCGCGCCGGGTCGCCGTACTCGAAGTCCTCGGCGTCGGCCAGGGCGGCTTTCGGGTCGTGGAATTCAATCACGTCCACCAGCGCAAAGGCCATCATGTTCAAATCGTCGATACCGCCGCCGTTGACGTATTCGGTGCGCAGGGCGTCGACCATTTTCTTGTAGTTCTTGTGGTCAGGCGGATCGCCGAGGATGCCCTCGATCTGCCCTTCCAGCTCGCGCGCCTGGTAGGCGAACTCTGGGTGTACTTTTCTCATTTGCTGCTACTTTCTTGATTCAGGCGGCGGGAATGGTCACGCCGTTGACGCTGAAGATGGAACGCCACTGTTGGTAGGCTTCCTCTTCCGGGTCGATGATGATGCGGTGGTGCACACTCTGGTTGTATTCTTCCCGTTTTTCGGGGTCGGACAACACTTCGTACGCTTTGACGATGGCCTTGAAGCGGGCGTCGGCACCCGGTTCCTGGTTGCGGTCCGGGTGGAAGCGCATGGCCAGGGAACGGTAGACCTTCTTGATTTCCTCGTCAGAGGCATTGGGCGCGACACCGAGCACATTGTATAAATTTTCCATAAAGCAACTCCGAGCCGGTTTTTAAACGCGTAAGGACGAATTATCCTATAAAATGCCCTGTTTACGCTGAACATCACCGCTGAAACCGTGAAACCGGGAAACCAGGGTACGGCCCAAGGGCCGGACCCTGTCGAGCCGGGGGCCGGCCCTTTCGGGCCGTACCCCGGTTTCCCGGTTTCCTGGTTTGGACCAAAAACCTACATGAGCAACGAAAAAACCACCGCCCCAGCGCCCAATTTCCTGCGCAATATCGTTGAAGCCGACCTGGCCGCCGGCACCCATATCCGCGACGGCCTGCCGCCGGTGATCACCCGCTTCCCGCCGGAGCCAAACGGTTACCTGCACGTCGGCCACGCCAAGTCCATCTACACCAATTTCGGCCTGGCGCGCGATTTCGGCGGCCGCTGCCACCTGCGCTTCGACGACACCAACCCTGAAAAAGAAGAACAGGAATACGTCGACTCCATCATCGACAGCGTGCGCTGGCTCGGTTTCGACTGGGACTACAAAGGCCCGGTCGGCGCCGGCAACCACCTGTATTTCGCCTCGGACTATTTCGACAAACTGTATGAAATGGCTGAATACCTGATCCAGGTCGGCAAGGCCTACGTCGACAGCCAGAGCCCGGAGGAAATGAAGAGCACGCGCGGCGGCTTCGGCGTGGCGGGCACCAACTCGCCGTACCGCAACCGTTCGGTGGAAGAAAACCTGCAGCTGTTCCGCGCCATGAAGGCGGGTAAATTCAAGGATGGCGAGCACCTGCTGCGCGCCAAGATCAGCGAAGACGCCATGTCCTCGCCGAACATGAATATGCGCGACCCGGCGATCTACCGCATCCGCCACGCGCACCACCACCGCACGGGCGACGACTGGTGCATCTACCCGATGTACGACTACACGCACCCGATTTCGGACGCGCTGGAAAACATCACCCATTCGATCTGCACCCTGGAATTCCAGGACCACCGCCCGTTCTACGACTGGCTGCTGGAAGTGCTGTCCGAGGGCGGCTTCTTCAAGAAGCCGGTGCCGCACCAATATGAATTCGCGCGCCTGAACCTGACCTACATCGTCACCTCCAAGCGCAAGCTGCGCCAGATGGTGGAAGAAGGCATCGTGGACGGCTGGGACGACCCGCGCCTGCCGACCATGGCCGGCATGCGCCGCCGCGGCTTCACCCCGGAAGGCATCCAGCTGATGTGCGAGCGCACCGGCGTCACCAAGTCCGACGGCTGGATCGACTACGCCGTGCTGGAAGGCGCCGTGCGTGAAGACCTGGACCCGAAGGCGCCGCGCGCCATCGCCGTCCTGCGCCCGTTGAAACTGATTGTCGAAAACTTCCCCGAAGGCCAGTCGGTCGAGTGCACCTCGCCGGTCCACCCGCACCACCCTGAGCTGGGCCATCGCACCTTCCCGTTCACGCGCGAGCTGTGGATCGAGGAGGATGACTTCATGGAAACGCCGACCAAGGGCTACTTCCGCTTCACCCCGCCGGTGGGCGACCAGCCCGGCGCGCGCGTGCGCCTGAAATACGGCTTTGTGGCCGAATGCACCGGCTTCGACAAGGATGAAAACGGCAAGGTCACCGCCGTGCGCGTGAAGTACTTCGAAGATTCCAAGTCGGGCACCCCGGGCGCCGACACCTACAAGGTCAAGGGCAACATCACCTGGGTCAGCGTGCAAGCCGCGCTGGAAGCGGAAGTGCGCCTGTACGACCGCCTCTTCACCGAGGAAAAGCCGGACGCCGGCGGCAAGGACTTCAAGGAATTCCTGAACCCGAAAGCGCTGGAAATCGTGCAAGCCTACCTGGAGCCAGGCCTGAAAGACGCGGTTCCCGAACAGCGCTACCAGTTCGAGCGCCACGGCTACTTCGTGGCCGACCGCGTGCTGTCGCAGCCGGGCAAGCCGGTTTTCAACCGCATCGTGACCCTGAAAGACAGCTGGGGCAAATAAGCTCCAGTTTGTCCCGGACAAAAGCCGCCTTCGGGTGGCTTTTTTCATATTAGTTTGATTTCAATCAAAGTGGCATTTTCGCAACTTGACCAAAGGTTACAGAAATTCTTATAGTCAATGAATGAGCCGCCAACCGCCACGCTTATTCACACCCTCCCAGCCTTTGTGGTGGCTCGGCATCGCGATCTCCCTCGGGGTGGGAATCAGCCTGTATACCATTGCCACCCGCTCGGTCGAAAGCGGCGCGCGCGAGCGTTTCGACAACCAGGCCCATAACACCCAGTTCAACATCAACACCAGCATCAAGGCCTATACCGACGTGCTGCGCGCCGCCGCCAGCTATTTCCAGGCCGGCGGCCAGGTCACGCGCGCGACCTTCCACCGCTATGTGCAGGGGCTCGGCCTTGAACAGAACTACCCGGCCATCGACAACATCAATTTTGCCGAGTACTACACGGACGCCCTGCGCCCAGCGGCGGAGGCGCGCCAGCAGGGCATTGCCGAACAAAGCTATCCCGTCTTCGCGCGCCACCCGGCCGGCGTGCGCCGCGAGTATGCGGTGCTGACCCTGATCGAGCCGCTGCAAGGCTTCCGCGATCGCTACGGCCTGGATATCGCCGCGCGCCCTAGCGTGGCGGACGCACTGTTCCGGGCGCGCGACCAGGGCATCATGAGCAGTTCAGGCCAGCCGATTCCGCTGCGCAGCGCGCCCAGCCACGTCGGCATGGCCATGCGCATCCCGATTTACCGCCACGGCATGTCCACCAACACAGTCGAGGAACGGCGTGCCGCCTGCCTTGGCTCGGTCGGCCTGGGCTTCAGCGTGCCACGCCTGGTCGGCACGGCCCTGGTGGAAATGCCGATGCGCGCCGTACGCGTGACCCTGCATGACAGCAGTGTCGCCGTCCAGCCGTCCACCCTGCTGTTCGACAGCCACCCGGGCCAGGCTGCCGCCGGCAGCGGACACTTCGTCAGCCAGTTGCCGGTGCAATTCCATGGCCGCACCTGGCACGCCCAGTTCAGCGTGCCGAAACAGGAGCTGTACTCGCGCTTCGACCAATTCATGCCGCTGCTGGCCGGCAGCCTGGGGTTCGGTGCCAGCATCCTGATTTATGCACTGTTCGTCACGCTGGCCTCCTCGCGCCGGCGCGCGGTGAAGATGGCGCGCGCCATGACGCGCGAGCTGCGCGACAGCCAGGCGCGCCTGCAACTGTCGCACCACCGCCTGCGCCGGCTGGCCGCGCACGCCGACCATATCAAGGAAGAGGAACGCAAGCGCATCGCACGCGAAATCCACGATGACCTGGGGCAGAACCTGCTGGCCCTGCGCATCGAGGCCGACATCCTCGCCACGCGCACCGAGAAAGGGCATCCGCGCCTGCACGCACGGGCCCGCGCCACCCTGCACCAGATCGACAACACCATCCGCAGCGTGCGCCACATCATCAATGACCTGCGGCCCAATGTGCTGGACCTGGGCCTGTCGGCGGCGATCGAATGGCAGATCGCGCAATTCCGCCAGCGCTCGGGCATCAAGTGCGAATTCATCGAAGACGCGATTGCCGACCAGGGCGTGGACGACCACTGCGCCACGGCCTTTTTCCGCGTGCTGCAGGAATCCCTCAGCAATATCCACCAGCACGCCGGCGCCAGCATGGTGCGGATCGAGCTGCAGCAATCGCATGGCATGCTGCGCATGACCATCACCGACAACGGCATCGGTATCGAAACAGCGTCGCGCCACAAGGCGGGTTCCTTCGGCCTGGTGGGCATCGAAGAGCGCATCAGCCTGCTGGGCGGCAGTTGTTCGATTAACAGCCTGACGCATGGCGGCACCACGGTCAGCATCGCAGTGCCGATCGGCTTTCGCGTGGCGCCGGCCGAAGATTTGCGCATGAGCGCATAGGCATTTTTACCACGCGCTAGGAAAAGACCGAGCCGATGTTGATGCATATCAAATTCTCTTTCCCAAGCTCAGCAAAAATGCAGATGTAACATTTGACTGCGCGACAAGCTATTGATTTGAAAGGATCGTTGCTTGTGTTGTTTATGGTTCGCTCAATTGAATTGTTACTTGCATTAGAGGGTGTGCTGCCTATACTTGAGCATGTTGATGCACATCAACATTCGCGTTCCCAGCTCCGAACGCACAGATGCCCAGGCGACAGCTCCAGCCCTCCAGAACGGCGTCTTTTCTCTCTCTCACTGGTAAATTAGCTCGCTCACTTTTATAGGGAATGTCACTCATGATTTCTGCTGAAAGCTTCAAGGCCATTGCCGACCTCGATCTGGAACCAATCAAAGTGAAACTGATGCACGATGAGTCCGGCGAAGGCTGGTCGCTGGAAAAAGTTAATGCTGTCGAATTCGAATATCGCCGTTTCCTGTACCTGATGAAGACCTTCCCCAACGAGCAGACAGCGCCGCTGATGGACGTGGATATCTTCTGGCACTACCACATCCTGGATACGATGAAATACTTCATCGACTGCGAAAATGTGTTCGGCTACTACCTGCACCATTTCCCATACATCGGCCTGCGCGGCGAGGATGACGAGGCGGCGCACGAGCGCGTTGGCAATCGTATGAAGGAGCTGTACGAGGAGACCTTCGGCGAGGCCTACCTGCGCGGCGCGCAACCAGCCGACGCCGCCTACTCCGGCCGCGTGGCCGCCGACGCGCAGACGGCCTACTCGGGCCGCGTCGCTTCCGAGGCGAAAACCGCTTATTCGGGCCGCGTCGCCTCCGAGGCGAAGACCGCCTACTCGGGCCGTGTCGCTTCCGATGCGAAGACCGCTTACTCGGGCCGGGTCGCCGACGACGCCAAGATTGCCTACTCGGGCCGCGTCGCCGGCGACGCGAAAACCGCTTACTCGGGCCGCGTTGCAGCCGATGCGAAGACCGCCTACTCCGGCCGTGTTGCCTCCGAGGCGCAGACCGCCTACTCCGGCCGCGTTGCCGCCAACACGCAAACCGCCTACTCGGGCCGGGTGGCAGGTGAAGCGCAAACCGCGTATTCCGGCCGCGTCGCCGTCAGCGCGCAAACCGCCTACTCCGGCCGCGTCGGCAGCAGCGAAACCCAGGCAGCGGAAGTCAGCAAGTTCTACGGCGACCGCCCTCGCCTGGCCAACGCCTGAAGCGCCAGCGCGTAAACAACAACGGCCGCCCAAAGGCGGCCGTTTTACTTACCCGAAGGCGAGCAATCAGTGAGCCATCAAGTCACGCAGCTCACGGATCGACAAATCGCTGATCTCATGCATACGGATCAGGATCGTGGCACCGATTGGCAGGGTATTGTGACGGATCTTGCTGATAACAGGTGGAGCAACCTCGAGCGCGCGGGACAGGGCGGCGTCATTTTTCAGCTGCAGCTTTTCAATGATGGCATCCAGCACACGGTTCGGATTGTAAGTCGGCGAAGCGGTAATTTCTTTCAGAGAGCTCATGGGCTATTACTTTTCAACATGTTGCGCTATTGCAACAAAATAATTGGCGGAATTTTCGACAAAGAGCGCCAGAAAAAGCCGTTGTTGACGCAATTTTCGGCACACGGACGGTATCATACACCGTTTTATTGCCGTTCGCTTAACGCGCGGCAACTTTCGTGAGATTTTGATAGATTCTAGCGCGCAATGCTGTGCTAGGAAATAAGATAGTTTAATAAAAAACTAATTTTGGTCATTTCTTGCCAAAGTAAACGCCATTAGTGGCAGGCAACACCAGGTAAACGTTATCCAAAGCAAGGCCGGCGGCAAATACATCAGCGCTGCCGGCATGGGCGCCGTGTCCGGCCGCCAGTCCAGCCGGCGCCGGATTTCCTCCGGCGAAGGGGGCGGCAAATGGGCCTGGCCGCGCTGGGCCAGGTAGACGCGTACTTGCTCCTTGGTGGGATGGCTATACATGGCGCCCTCCTTGGCAGTCATTGGCACAAGATAGCGCCAACGGCTTCACTGGCGCTTGATGCAACGCAAGGCAGCTGCCACATCCGGGTACTGCAGCCGCACCTGCAACTCCTCCTTCAAGCGCCGGTTCGCCAGGCGGCGCGACTCGGACATGAAGGACAACAACGTCGGCGCCACCACCTGTGCCAGTTCGGCACGTCCCAGGCGCGGGGGACGCGGCATGCCGAAATGATCGGCCACCATGTCGAAATAGTCCCCCATTTTCAGCTCCGTGTCATCAACCGCGTGGTAAATCCGGTTGCAAACGCCACGCCGCAAGGCCGCCAGCACCACACGCGCCAGGTCGTCGGCGTGGATATGGTTGGTGTAGACATCGTCCTCCTCGCGCAAGGCCGGCGTGCCCTGCTCCAGGCGCTTCAAAGGCAGGCGGTCGGCGCCGTAAATACCCGGCACGCGCAGGATGGACAGGCGCCCGC
This sequence comes from Massilia sp. SR12, assembly GCA_046523935.1. Taxonomy (GTDB): domain Bacteria; phylum Pseudomonadota; class Gammaproteobacteria; order Burkholderiales; family Burkholderiaceae_D; genus Rugamonas. Next base: position 2,567,344 of record CP159586.1, read on the forward strand.
GCGCGCGCCGCGCCCAGGCCCGCAGCACCCGCTCCGCATCGACCCGCCGCAACGCGCGCGCATTGCGCGGCGCCACCGTTTGCGTTTCATCGGCCCAGCGCCCGCCCAGGTCGCCATACACGCCGGTGGTGCTGACATAAACCACCTGCGCCCTCTCAGGTAAAATGGCGGTCACATTGCGCGTGCGCCGGTCTTGCAGGCCCTCGCCGGGCGGCGGCGCCAGGTGCACGATATGGTGTGCCAGCCCGGCCAGGCGCCGCAGCGAATCCGGTTGGTCGAGGTTGGCCAGCACGGGCACGGCGCCTGCCGCACGCAATTCGGCACAGCGTTCGCGCTGGCTGGTCACGGCAAATACGCGGTAATGGGCGCGCACCAGGGGCAGTAAACGCATGCCCACATCGCCGCAGCCGATGATCAGCAGGCGCGGCTTGTTGAATTTTTTACTGATTTCCATATTTAAGATTGTATGTCTTTCCAAATTACTGTTCAGCCAAGCGGCCACCAATTCAGCTGTGAAGAAGACGAAACCGTCCTGGCCGCCGCCATGCGCGCCGGCGTCGGCCTGCCCTACGGCTGCAAAAATGGCGCCTGCAGCTCCTGCAAAGGCAAGGTGGTAGCGGGCTCCGTCAGCCACAAGGCGCACCAGCGCCGCGCCCTGAGCGAGGAAGAGGAAGCCTGCGGCATGTCCCTGTTCTGCTGCGCCGTGCCGCATTCCGACCTGGTACTGGAAGCGCGCGAAGTGGCCGGCAGCGGCGAGCATCCAATCAAGAAAATGCCGACCCGCGTCAACGCGCTGGAAAAAATGGCGCCGGACGTGATGGTACTGACGCTGCAACTGCCGGCCAACGAATCTTTCCAGTATAAGGCCGGCCAGTATCTTGAATTCCTGCTGCGCGACGGCAAGCGCCGCGCCTACTCGATCGCCACCGCGCCGGAAGGCGGCGCGATCACCCTGCATATCCGCCATATGCCGGGCGGCCTGTTCACCGACCAGGTGTTCAGCACCATGAAGGAGCGCGACATCCTGCGCTTTGAGGGGCCGCTCGGCACCTTCTTCGTGCGCGACGACTCCGACAAGCCGATGGTGCTGCTGGCATCCGGTACCGGCTTCGCGCCGATCAAGGCGATTGTCGAACACGAACGCGCCAGCGGCTCGAAGCGTCCCATGACCTTGTACTGGGGCGGCCGCCGCCCGCAGGACCTGTATATGGACGCGCTATGCCGCCAGTGGGCGCAAGAAATTCCGCATTTCAGCTACGTGCCGGTGGTGTCGGATGCGCTGCCGGAGGAGAACTGGAGCGGGCGTACTGGCTTTGTGCACCAGGCGGTGATTGATGATCTGCCGGATATGTCGGGCCACCAGGTGTATGCCTGCGGCGCGCCGATCGTGGTGGAATCGGCCAAGCGCGATTTCGTCAAGCTGTGCAAGCTGCCGCTGGATGAATTCTTCGCCGATGCGTTTACCTCTGAAGCCGATCTTCAGCAACCCTAAACCTTGGGGACCAGGAAACCAGGAAACCGGGAAACCGGGAAACCGGAAAACCGGAAAACCAGGGTCCGACCCTGAGGGTCGTACCCTGGTTTTCCGGTTTCCCGGTTTTATCGAGGTTCTAAAAAAGTTAAAAAAACCATGCCCTCCAACGGCTTCTCCGTCCTGCGCCACCGCAACTTCGCCTTCTACCTGTCGGCCCGCCTGCTCGGCACCATTGCCGTGCAAATGCAGAACGTCGCCATCGGCTGGCAAGTCTACGCGCAGACCAAGAACCTGTACTACCTCGGCCTGATCGGCCTGGCCCAATTCGCCCCCTTCCTGCTGCTGATCCTGTACGCCGGCCACGCCGCCGATCGCTACAACCGCCGCAACATCATCGCCACCTGCCTCGGCGCCCAACTGCTATGCGGCCTTGGCCTGCTGGCCTACACCAGCAGCGGTTTCGAAGCCGTGTGGCCGATCTTCGCCGTGCTCGTGTTATACGGCAGCGCGCGCGCCTTCATGAGCCCCGCCACCCAGGCCGTGCTGGTGAACATGGTGCCGACCGAAGACTTCAGCCGCGCCGTGGCGCTCTCCAGCTCCACCTTCCAGGTTGCAGTGATCCTCGGCCCCACCCTGGGCGGCCTGCTGTACATCTACGGCCCCACCGCCGTCTACACCGTCACCTCCCTCATGCTGCTGGCCGCCGTGGTGCTGATGTGCCTGACCCGCCCCGCCCCGCAAGCCACGCGCAAAGAACCCGCCACCTGGCACAGCGTGCTGGAAGGCCTGCGCTTTGTCTGGTCGCGCCCCATCATGCTCGGCGCCATTTCGCTCGACCTGTTCGCCGTGTTGTTCGGCGGCGTGACCGCCCTGCTGCCCGCGCTGGCGCACGACGTGCTGCACGTCGGCCCCACCGGCCTGGGACTGCTGCGCACCGCGCCCGGCGCCGGCGCCGCCATCATCTCGATCGCGCTCGCCTTCTGGCCCATCACGCGCCGGGTCGGCGCCTGGATGTTCGGCGGCGTCGCCGTGTACGGCGTGTGCACCGTGATCCTCGGCTTCACCAGCAGCTTCGGCCTGGCCCTGGCCTGCCTGCTGCTACTGGGCGCCGGCGACATGATCAGCGTCTATGTACGCCACCTGCTGGTGCAGTTTGAAACGCCGGACGCAATCCGTGGCCGTGTCAGCGCCGTCAACGCGGTCTTCATCGGCGCCTCCAACGAGCTGGGTGAATTCGAATCCGGCATCACCGCCGGCTGGCTCGGGCTGACGCGCGCCGTGGTCTTCGGCGGCGCCGCCACGCTGGCCGTCACCGGCATCTGGGCCTGGCGCTTCCCGGTCCTGTCGCGCATGGACCGCTTCCCCCACCACAAGGAGTAAGATGGCGCGCATGCGTTACCACCTGTTCCGCAGCCGCCCCCACCTGAGCGCCGCCATCGTTATCGGCGCGGTGGCCGGCGTCTTCCTGCCCGCGCACTGGTCGCCGCTGGTGCGCGCACTGACTGCCTGGGATATCGCGGTCTGGATGTACCTGCTCACCGTCGGCTGGATGATGCTGCGCGCCGACCACCGCGACGTACGCCGCATCGCCGCCGGGCAGGACGAACGCGCCGCCACCATCCTCGCCAGCCTGGTGGTGGCCACCGTCATGTGCATGGTCGCCATCAGCAGCGAACTGGCCAACCTGCGCACCATGCCTGCCAGTGCGCGCGGCCCGCACTACGCCTTCGTGGTGGTGACCCTGGTCGGCTCCTGGTTCCTGGTCGGCACCCTGTTCTGCTTCCATTACGCCCACCTGTACTACAACGCGCGCGGCCACCAGCGCCCGCTGGCCTTCCCCGGCGGCGCAAGCCAGCCCGACTACTGGGATTTCCTGTATTTCTCGTTCACCATCGCGGTCGCCGCCCAGACTTCCGACGTGGCCGTGCAGTCGGCCGCCCTGCGCAAGCTGGTGCTGGGACAATCGGTGCTGAGCTTCTTCTTCAATCTTCTTATCCTGGGTTTATTTGTGAATATGGCAGCCTCGCTCATGTAGGCGTATGATGGAATCGCGTGGAAACACGTTTTGGCTAACAAACGGGAGCAGCATATGCAAATCAATGTGAACACCGACAAAACCATCGAACGTACCGCAGGCATGGACGAGCATGTCCAGGAAGTCGTTAAAACTGCACTCACCCGGTTCGGCGAGCACATCGGACGCGTCGACGTCCACCTCAGCGCAGGCAATGCCCAGAAGTCCTCGGACGGCGATATCCGTTGCATGATCGAGGCACGCGTCACCGGCTACCAGCCGATCGCCGTCACCGACCACGACGCCACCCTCCATCAATCCATCAACGGCGCGGCAGACAAGCTGCAAAGGGCTATCGACAGCGCCCTGGGCCGACTGAGCGACAGCAAGCGCCATAGCGCGCAACCGAACTTCGAAGAAGCCGAAGAATAAACCTTAGCCCGTGGCGGCAGCCAGGCCTTGCAGGTAGCGGATACCGGGCAAGGCACGGCTGCCATACCAGGACATCATCTCCCCATCCACCAGTTGCACCGGCTTGCCGATCTGGCGCTCCAACGCATCCACATGCTCCTGCGTAAAGCGGTAAGGCTCGGACGACAGCAACACCTGGTCGATATCGCGCAGCAGTTCCTCATTCCACTGGAAGCTCGGATAACGCACGTCACCGATGGCCGGCACCGACCAGCCGATCAGCGCCAGCATGCGCGCGATATAGGTCTCGCGCGAAATGGTCATCCAGGGATCCTTCCAGATGCAGTACAGCACGCGCTGCGGCCGGCCTTTCGGCGTCGCTGCCAGGGCCGCCAACTCCGCCTCGAACGCGCGGCACCACGCCTCCGCCTTCTCCTGCGCACAGAAGACGCCGCCCATCAGGCGCACCATGTCCAGGTTATCGCGCGGCTCGATCGGGTGCGTGACCACGATGTTCGGCACGAATTCCCGCAACAGGTCGACGGTCGGCTTCTCGTTCTCGTCGATGTTCACCACCAGGTGGGTCGGCGCCAGCTTGCGGATCTTCTCGATATTGACATCCTTGGTGCCGCCGATCTTGGCGATGTCGCGCACCATCTGCGCCGGATGGATGCAGAAGCCCGTGCGCCCCACCAGTTGCGGCGCCAGGCCCAAGTCGCACAGAAGCTCGGTAATGGAAGGCACCAGCGACACAATGCGCGCGTTGGGAGCGGCCGCATGTTGCGTGCCGAGGATATCGGTGTATTTCATCGCCGATATTGAACCACACTTAGGCTATCATTAACACCTGTTACGTCTGCAGCAAGAAAGTACATCGTGAAAGCAATCGGCACCTTCGGCACCTCCGCCTACCAGATCCAGGCCCTGCAACTGTTCCGCGGCGCCGACAGCCTGCGCATTACGCCGTTGCTGAAAGACTGCCCGATCCTCCAGCTCGAACAAGGCGAAAGCGTCACCGATCCGCAGCGCGCGCGCATGTACATCGTGCTGCGCGGCGCCCTCTCCGTGGCGGCTGACACGCGCACCGGCATGTCCGACGGCACCATCAGCAAAGTGCTGCCCGGCGAAAGCGTCGGCGAGCAAGCCGTGCTGGATGAAGAAGCCAACCAGGCCACCATCACCGCGCTCGAACAAAGCGAACTGCTGGTGCTGGAAGCCGAACTGGCCTGGCAGTTGATCGACGCCGCCAACGGCGTTGCCCGCAACTTGCTGCGCCTGCTGTCCTTCCGCATCCGCGCCGCCAACGCCATGATGCGCAAGCGCCAGAAGCTGGGCGAGTTCTACCGGCAAATGTCGATGGTGGACGGCCTGACCAACCTGTACAACCGCGCCTGGCTCAATGACTTTTTGCCGCAGCTGGTCGCCAGCGCCCAGGCCACCGGCCAGCCGCTATCGCTGATCATGCTGGACATCGATCACTTCAAGAAATTCAACGACAGCCATGGCCACCTGCAAGGCGACCACGCCCTGCGCACAGCCGCCCAGGTGCTGACCGGCGCCCTGCGGCCAACCGATTTCGCCGTCCGCTACGGTGGGGAAGAGATGATGGTGGTGCTGCCCGACACGAATGTGCAAGTGGCCGAAGCCGTCGCCGGCCGCCTGTGCCAGCGCATGCGCGACGCCGTCGTGTTCAACGACATGCGCCTGCCGCTGCCGCACGTCACCAGCTCCTTCGGCGTCGCCGCCCTGGCCGATGGCCAGGACGACACCGCCCTCATCGCCACCGCCGACGCCGCCCTCTACCGCGCTAAAGAAGCCGGCCGCAACTGCGTCATCGCCGGCTAAATTCGGGGTCAGGTCTGACAATCGGACAATTTGCTGCGCAAATTGTCCGATTGTCAGACCTGACCCCGAATTTAGGCATCGTCTTTCGGGCGGCGCTGGGTGGCAACAAAGTCATCCAGCCCCTTCATCACCAGCTCGTAGGTCTTGTCGATGTTGGAGGCGATGTCGCCGTTCAGCACCTGCAAGCCCTGCAGGATGTCGCGCGCTTCCTTGAAGCCTTTTTCGATGCCGCCCTTGATCGTGTCCATGAACTTGTTGAGGGCTTCGTCGCCTTCCAGATCCGAGTTCTGTTTCTGGAAAGCGCTGAAGAAGGCGGTCGAGAGTGATACGATGCGCCCCGCCGTGCCTTCGGGCGAGTTGTCCTGGCCCGTGGCGTTCTGGATCGCGTCGGGCCCGAAATCGGCCTGCAATTGCTCGTTGATCGAGGTAATCGCGGATTTGTACACCAGCGCCAGCGGGTCATTCTCCGCATTCAGCGAAATCGAGGCCGATTCTTGCAGGATCGACACGTTCAGCTGCAGCTTGGCGCGGGTGGACGCGGAAATGGCCGTGTCGTTGCTCGCGGTGGCGGGCGTGGCGCGGGTATTAACGGAAATGGAATTTGACACAACAGTCCTCCTTGCCTCAGCATTCAATAACGAGAACCAACTTTTGCACCATGAGTAACCATACCTTCCTGTGGCATGACTACGAAACCTTCGGCGCCGTGCCACGCCGTGACCGCCCGGCCCAGTTCGCCGCCATCCGTACCGACGCCGAACTGAACGAAATCGGCGAGCCGATCATGCTGTTCTGCCAGCCGGCCAACGACTACCTGCCCGACCCGGTCGCCTGCCTGATCACCGGCATTACCCCGCAGCAAGCTTTGCAGCAGGGCGTGCCGGAACACAAGTTCGCGGCGACGGTCGAGAAGGCCTTTTCCGAGCCCGGCACCATCGGCGTCGGCTACAACACCATCCGTTTCGACGACGAAGTCACGCGTTTCTTGTTCTGGCGCAACCTGATCGACCCTTATGCGCGCGAGTGGCAGAACCAGTGCGGGCGCTGGGACTTGCTGGACGTGGTGCGCATGACCTATGCGCTGCGCCCGGAAGGCATCGAGTGGCCTATCAATGATAACGGCAAGCCAAGCTTTAAACTTGAGCACTTGACCAAGGCTAACGGCCTGGTGCACGAGGCGGCGCACGATGCGTTGTCGGACGTGCGCGCCACCATCGCCTTGGCGAGGTTGATCCGCAGCAAGCATCCGAAACTGTTCGACTTCTGCCTGGCCCTGCACAAGAAGGACCGCGTGGCCGAGGAAATCGGCCTGCACCTGGCACCCAACCTGCGCCAGCCCTTCCTGCACGTGTCGGGCATGTTCCCGGCCGAGCGCGGCTGCCTGGCCCTGGTGTGGCCGCTGGCGGCGCATCCGACCAACAAGAATGAGCTGCTGGTGTGGGATTGCTCATACGATCCGCAGGAGCTGTTCGCGCTCGATGCGGAAACCATCCGCATCCGCATGTTCACCCGCAACGACGCCATGCCGGAGGGGATGACGCGCTTGCCGATCAAGAGCATCCATATCAACAAGTCGCCGATGCTGGTGTCCAACCTGAAAACGCTGCGGCCGGAGCTGGCCGAGCGCTGGGGCCTGGACCTGGAGGCGGCGCGCGCCCACGCCACGCGCGCGGCGGCGGGGCCGGATATGTCGGCAATCTGGGAGCAGGTCTACTGGCGTCCGGCCAGCGAGCCGGCGGATGTGGATGAAGATTTGTACGGCGGCTTTGTCGGTAATGGCGACAAGCGTTTGCTGGAGTCGCTGCGGCGCGAGCCTCCGGCTAAGCTGGCCACGGCGGCGCCGCAATTCCAGGACGAGCGTTTGGGCGAGCTGCTGTTCCGCTACCGCGCGCGCAACTTCCCGCAGACATTGTCCGAGGAGGAGCATGAACATTGGGAGCAGCACCGCGCGGCGCGCCTGTTCGATGGTGCTGGTGGGGCGCGCACGGTGGATGAGTTGTTCTCGGAGCTGGACCGCTTGGGCGCGGAGACCGATGAACGGGGCCAGCAGGTGCTGGCTGCGCTGTATGACTATGTGGAGATGATTGCGCCGGAGCGTTACTGAAACCGCACAACCAGGAAACCGTCACGGCAGGGTCCGGCCCTGCGGGCCGTACCCTGGTTTCCTGGTTTCCCGGTTTTAAGCGCGATGCGCGTTGACCGCGTCGCGCGTCTCCCGCGCCACGCGGCGCGCAGCCGCCGCGAAATCCTCACCGCCCTGCGGCGCCGCGTACAAGATCGCGCGCGAAGAATTAATCATCATCCCGGTACCGTTATAAGTACGGCCAGCCTTGACGGTCGCCTCAATATCCCCGCCTTGCGCGCCAATACCCGGCACCAGCAGCGGCATATCGCCCACAATCCCGCGTACCTGCGCCAGTTCTTCCGGGAAGGTCGCCCCCACCACCAGCGCGCACTGGCCGTTGGCATTCCACTTCTCCGCCACCAGCTTGGCCACATGCTGATACAGCGGCTTGCCATCCACCTTCAGGAACTGCAGGTCCGAACCGCCCGGGTTCGAGGTGCGGCACAGGATGATCACACCGCGATCGCTCCACTCCATATACGGCTCAACCGAATCGGAACCCATATACGGATTCACAGTCACCGCATCCGCCTGGTAGCGATCAAAGGCTTCGCGCGCATACTGCTTGGCGGTGGCGCCGATGTCGCCGCGCTTCGCATCCAGGATCATCGGGATGTGCGGATAATTCGCCTTGGCGTAGGCGCAGATCTTTTCCAACTGGTCTTCCGCGCCCAGCGCCGCGAAGTAGGCGATCTGCGGCTTGAACGAGCAGGCCAGGTCGGCGGTGGCGTCGATGATCTCGGTACAGAACTGGTAAATGCCTTGCGGCTTATTCTGGAACTGCGCGGGCAGGCGCGCCATATCCGGGTCCAGGCCAACGCACAGCAGGGAATCGTTGGCTGCCCAGGCAGCGGATAATTTTTCGATGAATGTCACAGCGGGCCTCTTTCTTTTTTGCGTTGCAAACCCACCATTATAACGGGAGCGCCTGCCGGGCCATTTGCGTGTATATTTAGATAATACGTTCCAGGGAGTGAAGAATGCGAAAAATTCTGGCGGTAGGTGTGTTGGCGGCGGTGTTCCTGTCCGGCTGCGGTTACAACGATTTCCAGGCCAAGGACGAAGCGGTCAAAGCGCAGTGGGGCGAGGTGGTCAACCAGTACCAGCGCCGCGCCGACCTGATCCCCAACCTGGTCAACACGGTCAAAGGCTATGCCTCCCATGAGCGGGAGACGCTGGAAGCGGTGACCAAGGCGCGCGCCTCGGCCACCAGCATGCAGGTGACGCCGGAGGTGCTCAACAACCCGGGCGCCTTGCAGAAATTCCAACAAGCGCAGGGCGAGTTGTCCTCCGCCCTTTCGCGCCTGATGGTGGTGGCGGAGAAGTATCCCGACCTGAAGGCCGACGCCAGCTTCCGCGACCTGCAGTCGCAACTGGAGGGCACAGAGAACCGCATCACCGTGGCGCGCCAGCGCTACATCGCCACAGTGCAGGACTTCAATGTGCTGGCGCGGCGCTTCCCCACCAATCTCACGGCCAAGATGTTAGGCTACGAGGTGAAGCCCAGCTTCACCGTCGAGAACGAAAAATCCATTTCAACCGCTCCCACGGTGGACTTCAACAAGAAGTAAGGTGCCACGATGGCTACCCGTCAAACGCGCGGTGGCGGCAAGGGTTCCCGCCGCGATGAAGACCGGTTGAGCGATCCCCTGCTCGATCGCGACCTGGCGCGCCGCTCCGGCGGGCTGCCGGAAAACGCGCGGCGCTGGCCGCTTGGCTCTTCGTGGCTGCGGATTGCGCTCGGACTGGGCCTGGTCGCGCTGCTGGTCCTGCTGGTGGCTGTCGCCTCGGCGCGTGCGGCCGATGCAGGGTTTGTCGCCGTGCCGGCCAAGGCCGCGCGCGTGACCGACCAGGCGGGAATGCTGACGGCGCAGCAGCGCTCTGCGCTGGAGGGCGTGCTGGCGGACTATGAGCGCAAGTCCGGCAGCCAGATTGCGGTGCTGCTACTGCCTTCCACGGCGCCCGAGGCGATTGAGCAATACAGCATCCGCGTGGCGGACGCCTGGAAACTGGGGCGGCGCGGTGTGGATGACGGCGTGCTGCTGGTGGTGGCGAAGGATAACCCGTCTTCGCTGCGCAGGCTAAGGATCGAGGCGGGACGCGGGGTGCAGGGGACGCTGACGGATGCGCAGTCCAAGCGCGTTTTGCAGGATGTGATTGCGCCGCATTTCCGGCAGAGCGACTTTTACGGCGGCCTGGCGGCTGGCGTGAGTGCGATTGCGACTTTGCTGGATAAGGAGCGCTTACCTGCGCCTTCAGGCGGCACGGCGGCTGGCCAGGCCGGCGCAGAAGGCGCAGCGTCCGACGCGTCAGGCGGCGTGGCCGGGATGGCGGCGGCGGCCGGCGCAGGTGCCATCCCGGGCGCTGCGGGCGGCGCACCCGCTACCGGTGCGGCCGATGGCGCGGGCGGGACCGGCGATTCTGGCGGCGCGCGCGATCGGGGCACGGCGGACGATGCGGGCGCGGCGCGCGATGGCGGCTGGTCGGCGGGCTGGGTCTTGCCGCTGCTGCTGTTCGGCGTTTTCATCGTGCTGCCGATGTTGCGCGGCGGGAGCCGACGCGGATTGCGGCGCGGCGGCTGGGGTTCGGATGCCACCGGCGTGCTGCTCGGGGCGGCCATTGGCAACGCCTTGAGCGCGGCCAGCCGTAGCGGCGGCGGCAGCTGGGGCGGCAGTGATAGCGGCGGCGGCTTCGGCGGCGGTGGCGGCACATTTGACGGCGGCGGCGCCTCGGGAGACTGGTGATGACGACAACGCCCACAAGCCTGCTTGGCCGCTGCCAGCGCGCCTGGCGCCACGCCATCAGCGGCACGGCCGCCGGCAAACGCGCCTTCCCGCCGGAAACGCTGGCGGCGATCGAACAAGCCATCACCCAGGGCGAACAGCGCCACCGCGCCGAAGTACGCCTGATTGTGGAACCGGGCCTCGACCTCAAAGAAGCCTTCAACAACACCACTAACCGGCAGCGCGCCCGCACCCTGTTCGCGCAATATGGTGTGTGGGACACCGAAGAAAATTGCGGCGTCCTCATTTACGTCAACCTCGCCGCGCGCGAGGTCGACATCGTGGCCGACCGCCACGTCGGCAAGCTGGTGGCCGACAGCGAATGGCAGACCATCTGCCGCACCATGACCAGCGGTTACGCGCAGGGCGACTACCACGCCAGCACGCTGTCCGCGCTGGAACAGCTGAACACTTTGTTGGCCCGCCACTACCCCGCCAACGGCGCGCGCCAAAACCAACTGCCCAACGACGCCGTCATCCTCTAAAATTAGCTTCCTCACCAAAAGTGGAAGCACCAATGAAACTCACGAATAAAGTAGCCATCGTCACCGGCGCCACCCAGGGTATCGGCCTGGCCTGCGCCCAGCGCCTGATCACCGAAGGCGCCAAGGTCATGCTGGTGGACATCAAGCCGGAAGGCGCGCAAGCCGCCGAGGCGCTGGGCGACCAGGCGCGCTTCTTCGCCGCCGACGTCAGCCAGAAAGCCGACGTGGACGCCATGGTGGCCGCCACCCTGGCCGCTTTCGGCCGCGTGGATATCCTGGTCAACAATGCCGGCGTCACCCACAAATGCAGCTTCCTCGACCTGGCGGAAGCCGATTTCGACCGCGTGCTGGGCATCAACCTCAAATCCATGTTCCTGTGCGGCCAGGCGGTCGCGCGCGAAATGGTCAAGCAGCAAAGCGGCTGCATTATCAATATGTCAAGTGTGAATTCGGAGTTGGCGATCCCGGACCAGGTGCCGTATGTGGTGTCGAAAGGCGGCGTCAACCAGCTGACCAAGGTTATGGCGCTCAACCTGGCGCCCTACGGCGTTCGCGTCAACGGCATCGGCCCCGGCACCATCCTGACCGAACTGGCAAAACAGGCGGTCCTGGCCAGCCCGGAAGCGAAACGCACCATTTTGTCGCGCACTCCTTTGGGGCGTTGCGGCGAGCCGGAAGAGGTGGCTTCCATCTGCGCCTTCCTCGCCAGCGACGACGCCAGCTACATGACCGGCCAGACCCTGTTTGTGGATGGTGGCCGCATGGCGCTGAACTACGTTGTACCAGTTAAAGATTAGTTAAAAGAATAGTTATACGAAATTTGAATAACGATTATCGAAAATGAAAATTGGACTAATATGTGGCGCTGCACCATAATTGCACATGTCTCCACTATTCTCCTCCAAGAAAATAGTTTAAGCCCGCTTTAACCAGCGGGCTTTTTTTTGTGCAATTTTTGTCCACTTTTGTTCCTGACCCCAAAGTGGACATTACAATTGGCAAGTGAGGGGGGGCGAACGGTGGACAGACTGTTGAACCAACTGAAGCTTTGGCAGCGCTTTGCGCTCTTGGGCCTGATGGGCGTGCTGCTGGTCGCGCCGCCGTTTTATCTCTTCCTGGCTGAGAATGGCCGCAATATTGAATTCTCTTCCGCTGAACAGGGCGGGTTGAAGCCGGGCGCGCAGGCGCTGGAGTTACTGCAGACGATGCAGCAGCATCGGGGCTTGTCGGCGGCTTTTGTCGGCGGCGGGCAACTGGCGCAGGAGCGCAGCGCCAAGGAGGCGCAGGTCAACCGGCTGTTGCTCAGCATGTCCAGCCTGCTGGCCGAGGGCGCGGGCCAGGATCGGCGCATGCTGTCGCGCATCAGCGATGAGTGGGCGCGCCTGGCGCGCGAGGTCAGCACGCGCAACCTGGCGACCGTGGAGAGCTACGAGCGCCACACCGCCCTGTGCGAGTACACCCTGCTCTTCATCGAACAATTGGCGGACCAGTCCGGCCTGTCGCTCGATCCCGATCCCGATTCCTATTACCTGATGCGGGCGGTCTATTTCGATTTGCCGCGCGTGGCGGAAAACCTGGGCCAGATGCGTGCGCGCGGGGCGGGCTTGCTGGCGACGCGCAAGATCGATATCGAGCAACGCGCGATCATGTACAGCCTGCTCAGCAAGGCGCGCCAGGCCAGCGACAGCATGCAACGCACCATGGGCAAGGCGTATGCCGCCAATCCCGTGCTGAAGCAGCGGCTTGATACGCCGCTGGCCGCTGCCATTGCGGCGGCGGCGGAAGTGACGGAGCTGGCGCGCAGCCGCGTCGTGCTGGCGGAAACGCTGGAGTATGCGGCGCCGGAATACATCGCGGCCACCACGCGTGCCATCGACCAGCAGTTCAGTGCCGCCGATGCGGCGCATGCGGAGCTGGCCAGCCATATCGCGCAGCGCTTGCAGCAGCAGCGCGCAACGCGCCAGCAACTGGCGGGTGGGGTGCTTGCCATCGCGCTGCTGGCGGTGCTGGTCGGCTATGCAATCAGCCACCATTTGATGCGCCAGATCGGCGGCGAACCGGCGCATGTGTGCCAGGTGCTGCAGCAGGTGGCGCAGGGCGAGCTGACGCAGCGCGTGCAGTTGCGTGCGAAGGATCGGGGTAGCCTGGCCTTTATGGTGCAAGACATGGCGCAACGCCTGCACGCCACCGTCACCAGCGTGCGCGAGGCGGCCGATGCCCTGGCCAACGCTGCGGCGCAAGCGAATGCGACGGCGCAGGCGCTCAGTACCAGCTCGACCGAGCAGGCGGCCAGCGTGGAGCAGACCAGCGCATCGATCGAGGAGATGAGTTCGTCCATCTTCCAGAACCATGAGAACTCGCGCATCACCGACGAAATGGCGACGCGCGTGGCGGGCTATGCGGTGCAAGGCGGCGTGGCGGTGGCGCGCACCGTGAGCGCCATGCAGCAAATCACGCGCGAGATCGCCATCATCGACGATATCGCTTACCAGACCAACCTGCTGGCGTTGAACGCCGCCATCGAAGCGGCGCGCGCGGGTGAGCATGGGCGCGGCTTTGCCGTGGTGGCGGCCGAGGTGCGCAAGCTGGCCGAACGCAGCCAGGCGGCCGCGCAGGAAATCAGCGGCGTGGCGCAAGACAGCGTGGCGGTGGCCGACCAGGCCGGCAAGCTGCTGAAGGACATCGTGCCCGGCATCGGCCGCACCTCCGAACTGGTGCAGGAAATCACGGCGGCCTCGCGCGAGCAAAGCAGCGGCGCCAGCCAGATCAGCGAGGCCATCAACCAGCTCAGCGAAACCACGCAGCGCAATGCGGCGGCGGCGGAACAGCTCGCTGCCACGGCGGAAGAACTGGCCAGCCAGGCCGAGCTCCTGCTCGATGCGGTGGCCTTTTTCAAGGTCTGAGGAATACTTGTCCTATGTCATGGCGCCGTCATACAGACGCCCTATAATCGCTACATCTGACACACACGCAACTGATATGCGTGGTGGCGGAAGGTGCGCCGGCCCTGTGCTGGCGCATCGGCTTTTGGGGCCTGCTTTTTTTGTACCCTGTGGTATCTTCCCACCCATGCAAAAATTCCTGACCCTGCTGTTCCTCAGCGATGCCCATGCGCGCCTGCGCTTCTGGGGCGCCCTCACCCTGTTCACCCTCAATTGCATCATCGGCTCGATTCCCGGCGCGCGCGCCGAGGCGGCGCAATACGCGAGCGGCCTGGTGCTGCACAGCTTTGGTTATTCGGTGCTGGCTTTCCTCTTGTTCACGGGTTGCCAGGGGCAGCCGCCGCAGCGCGCATTGAAGGCGGTGTTCGGCGTCGCCATCCTGGGCGCTATCGATGAGCTCGTTCAATCCTTCTTCCCTTACCGCCACGGCTCGGTTGACGATTGGCTGGTGGATATGGCGGCGGCCATCATTGCCGCCACCCTGATGTGGGCCTTGTGGAGCTTGCGTAAGCAGCCCACCGCTTGACGTGCGTCGGCCATCGGCCGAACGGCGTACACTTCCCCGGCGCGCTGACCTTACGTGACTTCTCAGGGAGGATGTATGAAACTAACCGCAATTTTGCTGGTGGGTTTGGCTATGGCCGGCTGCACCACCGACAGCAGTAAAAAAACCGCCAGCCTGGATGAAGGCAGCACCATGGCCGCGAGCGAGAATACCGCTTCCGCCGGCTGGGATGGCGTGGTGCAATCGATTGATTCGGCCGGCTCCATGTCGGCAGGCGGCGCCGTCGGCGCCGCTGCGGCGGGCAGTGGCAGCGGCTACCGCGTGACCGTGCGCAAGGCCGATGGCTCGCTGGAAACCGTGAACGTGGATGCCATGCCCGGCTACCGCGTGGGCGACAGCGTGCGTTACTCCAACGGGGCGCTGAGCAGCAGCCCGCGATACTAATAGACCTTGTCGACCTGGTAGCCGTGCTGGCGCAGCAAGGCCGGCACGCCATTGTCGCCCACCAGGTGCAGCAGGCCGATGCCGATGAAGGCGTCGCCCTTGCGCATGATCGCTTCGATGCTGGCGGTCATTTCAGGATTGCGCTTGCCCAGCAGGGTGCGGTCCATGAAGCGGGCGGACACGCTGTCACCCGTGGTCAGCTCGTGCGTCAGCGCTGCGATGCGCGCCGCGTCGGCGGCACCCCACGCTTCCACCAGGCCGGCGGATTTGCGCAGCGCGCCGCCGCTGTCGATATCGTCAATATTTTCCAGCAGGTAGGCTTCCTGCTGCGCGTCGTCCAGGGCACCGAACAGGCCTAGCTGGTAATCGGCGTTCTCCAGCTCCAGCAAGGGTTTCTTGCGCGCGTTGGAAAGCAGGAAGCCTTCCACGCCAAGCCCCCGGTTAAAGCCGCTCTTCTCGATTTCCTGGCCAACCAGGATATTCGCCACCACCCACGGACGGTAATGCTCGACGCTTTTCAAGGGCAGCTTGACCTTGTCGAGCGCCACCTGCAATTTGCGCAGGGCCGCCGGCGACAAGTGCTGGCGGAGGGTCTGCCCGGCCGGGTACTGGCCATGCCGCGCCAGGGCGTGGAAGTAGTCGTCGCTGGCCCGCACATCAAGCTCCAGCACCAGCGCGCTGGAGTTGGCAAGCGCCTCGGTCACTTCAGGTTCAAGCGGGAAGAAATCCTGTTTGCCCACGTGGATGGTGCCGAACAGGTAAGAGATTTTGCCTTCGTGGTGCACGCGGTACAGCGCACCGCGACGCGGCACCTCGCTGGACAGCATGACATCCGCAGGCGCGGCGACGTGCGCCGGCGGGATACTCATATCCATACTGTGGGCCGACAGGGAAAATGACAATGCGGTCAGGAAGACAAGCTTGCGGAACATGGCATCTGATCAAAAGATGCCTGTAGCGCAGCCAGGCATGGGCTGAGGCTTCCGCAACGAAAGCCTTGTTGCCCATGGTAATGCAGGTTACTGCCGCACGGCAATCTTTATTTCGCCAACTCCACCAGGACTGCGGTGTACATTTCCAGGTTGAGCAGTAATTGTTTTTCCGTTATGTGCTCATGTTCGGAGTGGCCGGTGTAGACCTTGCCCGGCATGGTGGGGCCGAAGCTGACGGCGCGCGGGAACAGGCGCGAATTGGTGCCGCCACCGACGGAAATCGGCTGTGGATCCTGGATGCCGGTGTAGTGCGAAAACACCTTCATCAGCGTTGGCAAATGCGGTGCGCTGTCCTGCACCCACGGCTCGCCGATTTGCGCCTGCAGGGTGGCGCGCACCTGGTTCTGCTCCTTCCACGTCTCGAAGGCGGTGTTGATTTCCGCAGTCAGGTCGGCTGTTGTTTTTCCGCGCGGCCGGCGCAGGTTAATGCCCAACACCAAGCCCTGCTCGCTGGCTTTCAGGGTGGTCGGCGATACCGTCATCGGCCCCATGAAGTCGTCGCTGTAGGCAATCTTGCCGAACTTGTCACCCGTCAGGCCGGTGCCGATCATGTCGTTGACGAAATCGACCATCAGGCCGGCCTGGCTGCCGCGCCAGCGCTGCACCGCCAGGGCGTCGGCCAGCATGGCGATCGCGTTCACCCCGTCCTCCGGCTTGGAGGAATGCGCGGACAGGCCTTTGCCGGTGACGCTCAGGCGCTTGCCTTTCCAGGTGAACTGGTAGCTCATGCCCTGCTGCTGCGCGGCGCGCGCGCGGATCGCCTGCTCCAATTCGGCGTCGGCGTGCTCGATATCGGCGCGTGCGTCTTCCGGGATCTGGCTATCGAAGAAGCCGCCGCTAAAGTGGCTCACCAGCGGCGTGCTGCCGGGCGCCGCGCCCATATCAGGGATGGTGACGCGCACGCTGCCCCAGCCTTTTTCCGCCGTCACTGCGGGATATTCGGCGTCGATGGTGATATTGGTTTGCGGCGGCGTGTGGTTCTTCAGGAAAGCTTGCAGCGGCGCCCAGTCCGATTCTTCGGCCATGTAGATGTAAAGCTCGATGCGCTTCTTCAGCGGCACGTTGCGGTCCTTGATGGCTTTCATCGCGTACATGGCGCTGGCGATGGGGCCCTTGTCGTCTTCGGTGCCGCGTCCCAGCAGCAGGCCCGGTTCGCTGCTGCGATCCAGCTTGAACGGCGACTGTTTCCATTTGCTCGGATCGACCGGCTGCACGTCGCCGTGCGTGATCACGCCGACGCGCTCCTTGCCCTGCCCCAGGCCCACGATCACGATGTAGCCATGGTCGGCGTAATCCAGGCCAAGGCGCGCCGCCTCCTGCTTGATAAAGCGCTTGAAGCCGATGTGCTGCGGGTTCTTCTCGAACGGCACCTTGGGGTCGGCCACGGTGTTGAAGCTGACCATGGTGGCCAGGCTGTCGATCACTTTGGCGCCGTAGGCCTGGCGCGCATGGCGCGCTGTGGCGGTGGCGGCGTCGCTGACCGGTGCTGCGGCATGGGCGGTGGCGTTGGCCAGCATGGCGGCCAGTACAAGTTTCTTGAGCATTGTGCTTACTGATAGTTGGACAGGATTTTGTGAATGGCGCCTTCGCGCAGCAGTTGCGTGATGGCGGCGTCGATTTCTTGCAAGGGGATTTTGCTGCGCGTCGACACTGCGCAGCGCGTGAGCTGGTGCATCACCACCAGCGGCGGATGGGCGTTGAGCTTCACGCCGAGCCGCACCTGGTAGTCGTGGATCGCTTTGTCGACGACGATGTGCTGGATGCGGCCAAGCCGGAACTTTTGCAGGTTCGCGACCGAGGAGGATACGTCGGAGCGCACGAAGCCAGCGCCCAGCGTGCGATCCAGATCGGGATAGGCGAATCCCAGCACGGTGCCGACCGGCTGCCCGCGCACATCGGCAGCGGAGGCCGGCCGTGGCACGCTGAGGGAGGTGAGCAGCAAATCGGATTGCGGGAAGAAGGGCTGCGTCCATGCGTGCTTGCCCTCCAGCCAATCGGGCTGGTAGGTGCAGAGGATGTCGGCGCGCCCCGACGCCAGGGCGCCATCCAGCCGCTTGCGCGGCAGGACTTGCACCACCAGCTCGCGCTGCAGCTTCTGGGCGAGCGCCTTGCCAAGGTCCAGGTGGACACCGCCATGCAGCTTGCCGTCGCGGATATCGGCCATGGGCATATCCACGCTGCTGGCGACCAGCACCACCAACGGCTCCGCGCGGACTGCTGCGGTGACAAGGAAGCTCAGTAGCAGTGTGCAGGGGACTTTCATCGTTACTGGTAGTCGGACAGGATCTTGCTAATTGTGCCTTCGCCGACCAGTTGTGAGATGGCGTGCTCCACATCGGCCAAGGAAACGTTGCTCTTTGGCGACAGGGCGCAGCGCGTCATGTACTGCTTGATCAGCAGCGGCTTGTGCGCGTTCAGCTTTTCGCCTTTGCGCAGTTGGTAATCATAAAACGCCTTGATGGTGGCGACATGCTGGATGCGGCCGACCGCGAGCTTGCGCAGGTTGATGGCGTTGGAGGTTACGTCGACGCGCTGGAAGCGGCGGCCCAGCGCTGCTTCGAATTCGGGATAGGTGTAGCCAAGCACGGTGCCGACCGGCTGGCCGGCGAGGTCCGACAGCGTTTGCGGCCTGGCTGTGGCCAGTGCGGATACCAGCAGTTCCGTTTGCGGAAAAAAGGGCTGCGTCCATTGAAAATGACCCGGCAGCCATTCCGGCAGGTAGAGGCATAGCAGGTCGCCGCGCCCCGACTCCAGGGCTTGCGCGATGCGTTTGCGCGGCAGGACTTGCACCACCAGTTGGCGATCAAGCTTGCGCGCCAGTGCCTGCGCCAGGTCGCGGTGGATGCCGCCGCGCAGCGTGGCATCGTCGATGTCGGCCAGCGGCATCTCCGTGCTGGTGTCGACCAGCACCACCAGTTGGCCGGCCTGCGCCGCACCAATGGTCAACCATGCCAGCAACAGTTGGTAAATAACTTTCATGCCGGAATATTAACTCACCGGCAGCATTTTTGTTATATGGAGCGCGCCGCGTCTAGTGCGCCCACATCCTGAATTCCCCTTGCATCTGCAGGCTGCCATTGATATTCACGCTACCCAGGTTACCGCTGATGGCGGCGTTGGGATCGTTCTGTACGCTCATCGATTCGAAACCGAAGTTGGTGTAGCGCGTGTAGGCGGGCAAGGTGATGGCGATGTAATCGCCGCTGCCGTCCGGGCGCGGCTTGACGTTGATGCCGATGGCGAACATATCGACCGCGCCACGCACATTGCGCAGGACGATGTAGCGCGCTTGGCTGCCGTCGTGGAAGCCGAGCGACAGGCGGCTGTCGCTGACGGCGCCGACCAGCCTGGGGTCGTTCAGTACGATATGCGCGGCGAAACTGATGCCGTCGCGCGCGGTGACACTGGATAGTTCGCTGTCGTCCAGCGCGGTGGGCGGCGCGGCTTGCAGCAAGGCGGGGCTGAGCAGGAGCGTGGCGACCAGGCGTTTCATTGTTTGAATTTGATGTCGAGGTAGTTGATCTGGATATTGCCGATGCGGGAGGAACCCAGGTCCACATTGCCGCTGGCTGAGGTGAAGCTGATCTTGCCGATTTCGATGCCGCCGCTGGCGGCGACACCGCTGCCGTATTGCGCGTCGGGTGCGCCGATGCCGATGTGCAGGCGCGGGCCGCTGGCGTCGGCCAGGGCGTTGACCACGGCGGGCTGGCGGGCGACGTCGGCGATCACCCAGGGCTGGCCGGTGAAGTTGCCCGCTTCGTCGGTGGCGCCGATGCGGATGTTGTCCAGTGCCAGCATGCCGTTGCTGTTGTTGCGGCCATTGGGGCGCAGCGACCATTGGCCGATTTCCATGCGCAGGGCGGCGCCGAAGGCGAGGCCGTCTTCATTGCGCGGGGTGGAGAATTGCCAGCCGCCGCCATACAAGGCGAGGTTGCTGACCACGACGGCGCCGTTATGGCGGTCGATGCCGTCTGCGTTCACGCCGAAGTCGAAGGCTAGCTGCCATTTCTGCTCGCCGTTGGCGTTTTGCGGGAGCGAGAATTGGGCGATGTCGGCCAGGCCGCTTGGGCCGCGCACCACGTCGAATTTGTAAGGGTCTGAGAATGCTTGCGCGTTGTCGCTGCGCGAGGCGCTGGGGTTGGCGGCCCAGATGCTGGCGCCGTCCGGGCGCGTGTAGGTCACGCGCAGGTCGCCTTGCATGGCGTAGCCGCTCAAGTCGAAACTCACGCCGTCCCTGCCCTGCACCGTTGACAAGGCATTGTCGTTCAAGGGGCGCAGCCCCTGGGCAAAGGCAGGCGCCAGCGCCGCGCCGCCCAAAAACAGCAAGCAGCGCAACGCGGCGCGTAGCGCGACGTGCAGCGTGACACACGGCGCTGCGGACGCCGCAGCGGATAGCGCAGCGCGTGGCGCGACAAGCGGCGCGACGGGATGCGCTGCGGGCGGCGCGGGATGGGCGGCGCGGGGCATCATCGGCCCGCCGGCAGCAAAGGAGGCGCGACGGGCGCTGGCGCGGCGACGGGTGCGGTGACTGGGGCTGGCGGCAAGGTGGCGAGCGACACCAGCTTGTCGCGCCAGTTCAGCCAAACGCCTGCTTGCGCCGCATCGGGCAACTGCGTGGTGCCGGCCGGGGCCTGGAACTGCACGCCCGATTTCAGCACCGAAATCCAGAAATCACGGCTCGGTCCAGAAGCATCGCCCGCGCGCACACCGACCAACGAGGCAGCGCCATCCCAGCGCTTGCCGCCCCCGCTATCGCTATGCGAATCGATCGTCACCGGCAAGCCATTGGCATCCACGCCGCTCACCAGCAGCGACCCCGAAAGGCTATTCACCTTCAACCCCACATCGCCGCGAATCGTGTCAAACCCCATACGCATGCCCACCACTTCGCTATCGCGATACACAACCTCAAAGTAAGGATTGGTGATCGACACCTTGCCCCCGCCCTGCCCGAAATGCAGTAGAGGCATATCGATATCCGCCCCCAGCCCCTCACGCGCGGGAAAACGGTAATCACCCAAGCGGATATTGCGCAAGCGCGCATTCAGTTCCACCTCCGCATCCAGCGCAATCCGCGTGAAATCCAAGCCGCTATGCGAGCTGTTGCTGATGGCAAGCAGCCCTTGTCCACGCGCGCGCGACAGGTCGTCGTCGCTCATGGGGCGCAGCTGTGCGCACGCCGGCGCGCAGAAAAAGGCGGCCGCGAGCGCGGCCGCAAAGAGACGGGATTCCATCTTGAAAAAACCGGTACTGCGGCCGCTCACGCAGCCGCAACGCCGATCAGTGTGCCCAGATCCACACTTGGGTGCCGCGCAGGTCCAGCTGGTTGATCGCCATCGAACCGTAGGAGGCATTGCTGTTGCCCATCTTGATCGCATCGACCGAGATGTTCAGCAGTTTGCCCGCCGCCACTTGCACGTCGGCCGGGATCGCGATCTGCACCACGTCGCCGCCGGTGGCAGCGTTGTAGAAGGTGCCCGGGTTGGTCACGCCGGCAGCGCCGGCAGCCTGCAGGAAGGAAGCGCGCGACAGGATGTCGATCGACGCGGCGATCAGGCCATTGACCTTGATGCCGTTGAAGCTCACCGAACCGCCGCCCAGGCCATTCGCGTCCAGAGCGTCGGTATCGGTGTAGACGAAGGATTCGACTTTGATGTTCAGGTTGGCGCCGATCGACACGCCGTCCTGACCGGTGACGGCGCTCAGTTCCGCGTCTTTGATCGGGGTCATGGCGGAAGCCGACAGGGCCAGGGTGGACAGGGCAACAGCAACAGCGGTGGCAATACGTTTCATAGCGTTTATCTCCGTTTGAATAATGGTGTGGTTTTCTCCTGTGCGCCCCCTTGCCAGACCGCCAGGCCTGGTGGGCCCGGAGCTGCGAAGCGCTGTCTTAATATTGATTAGATATTAATTAAATTCATGATATGTGGCGCCAAACGCCAGGGTCTAGCTTTTCGCGCTGACCGCGCAGGCCAAATGCTTGGCCCTGCGAGCCAAACAGAGGAAGAGCGCTGTTGCGCGAATGTTGCAGCATGTTGCGCGCAATAGCATAAGTTTTCCGGCGCGAAGTAGAGGTGTGCATCTAATCTTTTTGCATCCCGTGCGCCGTGAAACATGCGTAAATTGAATAACAAAAGAGCAAGGACGAACGTTCGTCCGCATAATCAGGAGACGTCATGGGAGCAGGATTCGACGCGCGTTCGACGCGCAAGGGCAGCGCTTACCCAAAATTCGGGGAGCCGCCATGCTGATGCTGTTAATGGGCATTCTGGCTGCCCTGATTGGCGGTTCCGCCGCCCTCTCCCGCCACGATATCCAGGATCGCCCGCAGGGCCAGTTCGAGATGCCGCAAACCATGCTCGGCGGCGGCAGCTACTCGCAGGCCGTCAGCATGGAACCGTTCTCGGAACTGAAATACCGCCACATCGTGCGCCAGGCCTACGACTACAGCTGCGGCTCCGCCGCCCTGGTCACCATCCTCAATTTCCACCTGGGGATCGCGGTCAACGAACAGCAGGCCATGGAAGGCATGCTGGAAAAAGGCGAGAAGGAAAAGATCATCGAGCGGCGCGGCTTTTCGCTGCTGGACATGAAGCGCTACGCCGCCTCCCTCAACGTGCCCGCCGCCGGCTACCGCGCCGAAGTGAAGGACTTGCTGACGCTGACGGAACCGGCCATCGTGCCGATCGACTACGCCGGCAGCAAGCACTTCGTGGTGCTGCGCGGCGTGCGCGATGGCGTGGTCTTCATCGCCGATCCATCGGCCGGCAACCTCGCCTTTTCGGTCGAGGACTTCGCCCGCCTGTGGGACAAGAATACCCTCTTCATCCTGTCCGCGCCTGCCGGACAAAAAGCGCCGGCACAACTGGCGCTGAACGACCAGGAGCTGGGCGTGGTCGACATGGACCGCGTCACCAACCGTGGCCAGCTGGACCCTTTCAACAACACCACACAGCTGCTGGAACGCGCCGTCAACTCTGGCGCCGCCCGCACCTGGATGCATCGTCAATAAGGAACCGAGCATGAAATACGCAACCCTGCTGCTTGCCACCGCGCTGCTGGTGCATGCCACCGCCGGCGCCCAGGAAAGCACGGCGGACGCCGCGCGCGACGCGCTGGCCAAGAAGGAAGGCGAAGGCGACCAGAGCGCCCTGCTGAAAGAAACGCTGACCGCAGTGGACAAGCAATACTCCCTGATCCGCAAAGGGAAAAAGCAGTTCACCTATGACCTGAACTACAGCTACATCGGCCAGGAGAAGATCGTCACCGACATCACGCTGGAAGGACTGACCCTGTTCCAGATCGAAAACGTCTCGGCCCACATCGTCACCAACACCCTGTCCGCCGACTACGGTGTGTGGGACAACCTGACCGCCAACGCCACCTTGCCCGTCATCGCCAAGTTTGCCGAAGCGCGCGGCGCCAACCACACCTCCTTCTCGCTGGGCGACTTGTCGCTGGGTGCGCGCTACCAGCCGTGGGAAGCGCGCCGCAACAGCCCCGGCGTCACGCTCACCAGCAACCTGCGCCTACCGACCGGTCGCAGCCCGTTCAAGATCATCGCTGGCAGCGGCGAAGCCACCGGCAGCGGCGTCGCTTCGTTGTCGGCAGGCGTCAACGTCAACCGCATCGTTGATCCGGTGGCGCTGTTCGGTTCCATGTCGCTCACCGCCAGCGCGCCAGCCACCGGCCTGCACCAGGCCAACGGCAGCCGTGTGCTGACGCGCGTTGCGCCCGGCACCCAGTTCGGTTTCGGCCTGGGCTTCGCCTATGCGTTGTCGTACGGCATATCCACCACCATGTCGTTCCAGGGCGCGATCGCGCAAGGCGCCAAGCTGCGTTTTGCCGACGGCCTGAACGTGCGCACCAATACCCAGACTTCGGCGCTGCTGAACTTTGGCCTGGGCTACCGCATGTCGCCCAAGCAGACCGTCAACCTGTCGGTCGGCATTGGCCTGACCAGCGACTCGCCGAATTTCTCGGTGGGGCTGAACCTGCCGCTGGCTTTCTGACGGGGTCGCCATGCGAGCCCAGATCCGCCCGACGGCGCGCGGCGCCGCACGGTGCACCGCGCTTTACGCCGCGCTTTACGCCGCCCTGCCCGCGCACGCCGCGCTGGTGGAAAACCTGACCACCAGCGTGGTCGCCATGGCACTCGGGAATGCCGTCACGGCCGACCCGCCCGGCATCGACTCGGTGCATTTCAACCCGGCCGGCCTGGCGCGCCTGCAGGGCGACAGCGCGCAGCATTCCGCCTTTGGCGCCTCGATCCGCGCCAGCGCCAGCATCCGCCGGCCGGACGGCTTCGACATCGGCGGCTGGAAGGACGATCCGCTTAGCGGCACCACGACCGGGCCGATGCGCCAGACCATGTATGTGCCGGGGTATGGCATGCCGGGCTGGCGCCTGCCCGGCGTGGTGGTGCCCAGCCTGGGTTTCGCCTGGAACAAGCCCGGCTCGCCCTGGACCTTCGCCACCAATTCCTACATGGCGCAGGCCATCAGCCTGGATCGCACCACCGACCCGAACGATCCGGGACGCTTCGACGGCCGCCAGGTGCAGCTGCAACGCCTGGTGTACGCCTCGCCAGCCGTCGGCTACAAGTATTCGGAAACGCTGCGCTTCGGCGCCGCCGTGCCGATCGCGCACTCGGCCTTCGTGGTCGATACCCATATGCGCTTCCCCAACGAGCTGCTGGGCATCTTCGGCAAGCTGCAAGCCGGCTGGTGCCCGGAGGAAGGCGGCAACGTCATCGACACCTTCGGCTTCGGCCTGTGCGGCGGTGGCAAGGAAGGCATGGTGAACCCGTTCAAGAAAGCGGCCGCCATGCGGCTGGAAATGACGGCGCCGGTCGATCCCACGCTGAACCTTGGCGTGCTGTGGGAACCCAAGCCCTGGTTCGCGCTGGGAGCGGTGTACCAGGGCGGCTCGAAAACGCGCTACACCGGCCATTACCAGTTCGACACCGAGCCGATGCTGCGCAACTTCGTCAAGGGCCTCAATTCCAGCCTGTTCGGCCCGGTGGCCGGCGCGGTGCTGGGCATGCCGACCTCGATCCCGGTCACGCAGCACGGCAACCTGTCGGCCAGCATTCCCTTCCCGGCCCATTTGCAGCTCGGCGTCAAGTTCAAGCCGGTGCGCTATGTGCAGCTGAACGTGGACGCCAGCTATGCGCGCTGGAGCGACTGGAACCAGCTCACGTTTGAATTCGACCAGAGCATCAAGCTGCTGGAAGTGGCGCGCCTGTACGGCATTCCCGATTCGACCAAGCTGAAGATCCCGCGCGGCTACAAGAGCGTGCTGAATATGGCCTACGGCTTGCAGCTCTTTCCCTTCGAAGGCGCGGCCCTGCGCTTTGGCTACGAACCGCGCAAGACATCGGTCCCGGCCAACAAGATCGACCTGATCGCGCCGCTGCCCGACACGCGCTTGTACAGCGTGGGCCTGAACTGGCGCATCAACAAAAAGTATGAACTGAATGTGACCGGCTCCTATATGCAGGGGCGCTTCAACGCCCCGGCAGAAACGTCGGACAACATGAACAGCAGCAAATTCCTCAACATCATTTACAACCCTTATGCCGGACAAGATGTCGCCGGCGATATCAAGGTCCGCTACGTCGGACTCAATCTCACTGAACGTTTCTAGGAGCGCACAACGATGAAAAAAATCGCGATCATGATCGCCGCCCTGGCCATCGGCGGCACAACGCAGGCGGCCAATACGCCGCCGGCCAAACAGGAACTGGTGAACCGCGTGCTGCAGCTATGGCACCCGGAGACCATTGGCGAATCGATGCTGCAGGCGCCGGTGGGCGACGCGGTGCAACAGGCGCGCGCCGTGCTGCAAGGGCGCGTGTCGCCGGAGAAGCGCGACGCTGCCATGAAGGAGATTGTGGCCGATGCCCGCAAGTTCATGGACGACAACAAGCCGGTGGCGCAAGCCAGCGCGCAAAAGCTGGTAGGCAGCACGGTGGCGCCAATGCTGGCCGAACGCTTCACGGAGGACGAGCTGCGCCAGATCATCACCATCCTCGAATCGCCGGTGAAGAAAAAATTCGAGTCCATGGTGCCGGAACTGCAGAAGAAGCTGGGCGAGAGCGTGGCGAGCGACACGCGCGCCGTGATCGATCCCAAGCTGCAGGACCTGCAGCAGCGCATCGGCATGCGCCTGCGCGGCGCGGTGACACCCTGACCGGGCGCCTGGGCCATGAGCTACTCTTCGGCTCTGCACCTGGTGCGCGGCGTCAAGTCGCGCTTATTGCACTCCGGCGTACAAGCGGAGGAATTGTTTGCGCAGGCCGGCCTGGATGAAGGCGACGGCATCGCTTGCGATGCGCTGACCTTGTCGGACAAGCTAAGCCACCTGTGGGACTTGCTGGTCGAGCATTCGGGCGACCCGCTGATCGGCCTCAAGGTCTCCACCCCGCACCGGCTTGGCTGGCTGGGCGTGATGGGGCACATCATGCTGCTCTCGCCCACCGTGCAAAGCACGATCGAGCGCTGCCACGGCCACACGCGGGTCGGCATCCTGCTGCCCGGCTTGCAGCGCGCGGTGCCACGCCAGCGCTACGACTTCGTGTGGTGCGTGCTGCTGCGCACTTTGCGCTGCGCCTCGGGGCGCGACGACGCGGTGCCGGTGGTGGTGGAATATGCCTTCCCCGAACCCGCCAATGCGGCCTTTTTCCACAGCACCTTCGGCTGCCCGGTGCATTTCGACCGGCCCAACAATGTGATGGAGTTTTCCGACGCCGACATGGTGGCGGCGCTGCCCAACGGCGGCATGCCGCAGGCCGGGCAAGATGGCGCGGATCAGGTGCTGGCGCAGTTGGCGGAAGCGCATCCACCGGCCTTTACCGCGCGCGTGCAGGAACTGCTGGCGTCACTGCTGCCCAAAGGGCCGCCGCACCGCGATGCGGTGGCGGCCTTGCTGACGATGAGCGAGCGTACCTTGCAGCGGCGCCTGGCGGAGGAAGGCACCAGTTTCTCCGCCGTGGTGGACGATACGCGCCGGGCGCTGGCGCGGCAATCATTGGAAGCCGGCGAATTGTCCTTGAAAATGCTCAGCTTCCAGCTAGGCTTCTCTGAACCGAGCGCGTTTTACCGGGCCTGCAAACGCTGGTTCGGCACCACCCCTTCCGATCTCGCCAATCATGGAGAAAAACATGGCATGGTATAGACCCGAACATCCGGCCCAGCTCTTCGGCCAGTTGCTGGTCAAGCACAAGCTGGTCACCGAGGAGCAACTGCTCAGCGCAATCGAACAGCAGCGCCAGACCGGCCAGCGCCTGGGCGAAATTTTCGCAGAGTGGAACCTGGTGACACAGCAGCATGTGCAGGACATGCTGCGCAAGCAGCGCCGCGTGCGCACGGCGGCGGCCTTGATCGGCGCTATCTTCGCGCCGCTGGAAGCCTACGCCGCCGAAGCTGTCGCCGCCGCGCCGGCTGTCGTCAGCGCGCCGGCCATCCTGCCGCGCAGCGACGGCTTGCCAGCACCGCTGGCGGAGGGCGAGCTGGATGCCGTCTCGGCGCAGGGGCTGGATGATGAACTGGTGCGGCAAGTGCGCGACCAGCTCAAGCGCAATGGGGTGGAGGTGATCGGCGACCTGGCCAAGCTGGTCAATCCGGTGCTGGGGGTGCTGGATTCGGATGTCAGCGTGCATAACGTGGTGTACGCCGCCAACCGCGCCGCCAGCACCATCAACCCGGACGGCTCGATCAGCCTGAAGCTGCCGACCACCATTGGCGAGATCAACTTCAGCAACATCCGCGTCCACGGTGCTGCGCCGGGTAGTCCCTCCTTCGGCAGCATCTCGATCCGGGGCATCGACCTGACCGGCACCGTCATCACCCTCGCGCTCAAAAAATGACCCGCCGCCCGCCCCCCGCATCCGACTCGCCCGGCAAGGGCTCCGCCGCCGCGCTGCCCTCCGCCGCAGCCGCAGCGGCCCGCGCTGGTGCCGCGCGCCGTGCGTGCTGCGCCGTGCTGGCGATCCTGATAGCGCCCGTCCTGGCCGCACCTGCACCCGCAGCCACGCCCGCGTCCGCGTCCGCGCCAGCAGCGCCCGACGCAGCCTCGCTGGCCGGCGGTGCCGTCCACGTGGTGCCGGCCGAAAGCCCCGGCCTGCCCGGCAAAGCCTTCACCGCCTGGACCCTGGTACCGGCCACGGTGCCGCGCCTGTGCGCCATGGTGCAGGACTACGCCGCCTACGCCGCCTACATGCCCAACACAAAAAGCGCGCAAACTGTCAGCGCCGGCGAAGGCTACGTAATGGTCGACCTGACCCTCGACCTGCCGCTAGGCCAGGAAAAGAAATACCGCCTGCGCCTCGAACCGCAAAGCGACGCCACGCAATGCCGCCTGGCCTGGCGCCTGATACCGAGCGGACTGGCGCCCGCCGACACCATCGCCGACACCACCGGCTACTGGCTCTTCAAGCCGCTGCCCGGCAGCGACAACAGCAAGACCCTGGTGGAATACCACGTGTACGCCGACCCCGGCCCAGTCCCCTACGGCTTCGGCTGGATTGTCGAGATGATGAGCAAGCGCAGCCTGCCGCGCACCCTGGAAGCGCTGCGCCTGCAAGCCGCAAAATGACTCACTCCACGCAGCGATAGACGCCGCGCATCTTGCTGCGCTGCTCCGGCGTCAACTGCGCATCGGTCGCCTTGTAGATATAGTTTTCCTCCTCCCGCACCAGGAGGAAACTGCCGTCGGCCTGCTCGCTCCACACCAGGTAGCCGCAATAGGTGTCCGCATTGGCAAAGCGGCCGGCGAAATCGACCGCCGCATAGGTCGCCGGCGCGCCACTTTGCGAACTGCGATAGAGGGTCACCTTTTTCAGCTCGCGCTGCTGCACCGGCCCCGCCTTCGCCGCCGTTCCAGCCGCGTTGCTGCGCCATTCCTCAAAGCTGGCAGCCTGCCGCGCCGCAGCCCCAAGGTGCATCCACGCCTCACGGTAACGCTGCGCATCCTTGTCGGCGAAATAGGTCTTGCTCAACTCCGCCACCCGCGCCTTCTGCGCCGCACTGGGTTTCCACGGCGTAGCGCTGGACGGCGCGGGCGCGGCCAGGGCAGCCTGCAGGGCTGCGTTCACGCGCCGGAATTCATCGGCCAGCGCATCGCAGGCCGCGCGCCCACCCTGGCACAGGGTATGCATTTTGATAAACGGCTGGCCATCGGCATTGACCATGGTGCGGCGCACCACCGCCGGATAGGCAGGATGCCACTCCGGCGCGAACGACCACAAGGTGCTATTGGCCTTGTCATCCGCGATCGTCCAGCCCTCCTGCAGCGTGACGGTGATGTCGGCGCGCGCCTTCAACGCCTCCAGCGCCGCCGCCACGGACGGGTAACCAATGCTGTTCACACTGGCGGCAACGGCAAGGGACAGGAACATAATTTTTACCATGCGTTGCAATATAGACCACGACGCGCGCGCAGGTCAATTATGGTAGCATCGCGCGGTCTTACCACTAGTCCAACGCCAGATGCCCGCCGCCCAACGCCTGTCCGATGTCGTCGCCACCGAACTTGAAACCCGCATCCTCGAAGGATCGCTGAAACCAGGCGACCGCCTGCCAGCGGAACGCGAACTGGCGATAGAACTGGGCGTGTCGCGCCCCTCCCTGCGCGGCGCACTGCAGGCACTGGTGGCAAAAGGCTTGCTGGTCACGCGCCACGGCGGCGGCACCTTCGTCACCGACTCCATGCAAGCGGCCTTCACCGACCCGTGGCAGCAAATGCTGAAAGACCACCCCGACATCCACGGCGACATGCTGGAATTCCGCCATATGCTGGAGGGACAGGCCGCACAACTGGCGGCGGAACGCGCCACGGACGAGGACTTTGAACGCATCCGCTGCTGCTACGAGGCGCTGGAGCAGGCGTTTGAAGGGCAGGACATGGAGAAGTGCATCGCGACCGACGTGGCCTTCCACCAGGCGATTGCCGAGGCCTCGCACAATGTGCTGATCGGGCACCTGAGTTCCAGCCTGCACAAGGTGATGCAGGGGCATGTGGAGAGCAACCTGGCGTACCTGAACGAACGTCCGGATTTGTGGGCGCAGTTGCGCGAGCAGCACCGCATCATCTGGGAAGCGGTGCGCGAACGGCGCATGGACGTGGCGGTGCGCGCGGCGCACCAGCATCTGGATTTCGTGCAGTTGACTATGCGCGAAACCATGAAGAATGAAGAACGCCGCAGTGCGGCAACGCGGCGGCTGGGCGCCGCCGCGTAAGCTGCTCTAACTGCTTTACTTGGCGCGCGCCTTGCCGAAGGCGTCGCCCGCCTTCCACGCCGGCATTTGCGGCGCATCCGCAACCGCGCGGCCCAGGTTCAGGGTGAACTGCGCCATCTGCGTCATGCCCGCCATGCTCCAGGCAGGATCATATTCATCGCTGACCTGGTGGTAGCTCTTGCGGTATGCCGCGCGCATTTGCTCCGCCTTCTCCTTGTCGCCCAGGTAGTCGCTACCCGAGGTGATCGAGAACGCCGGCACGCCCGCCTTGGCAAAGCTGAAGTGGTCGGAGCGGAAGAAGCCGCCCGCCAGGTCCGGCTTCTCCTTGGCGATCACCATCTTCATGCCCTTGGCGGCGGCTTCCGCCATCTTGCCCAGGTCGGTGCGCTCGCTGCCGGCGGTGCCAATATCGCGCGTGGTGCCGATCCAGTTCAGCGAATCGAGGTTCAGGTTGGCGGCCGTTTTCGCCAGTGGCCACAGCGGCGCTTCGGCATATGCCGCGCTACCCAGCAGACCCTGCTCTTCCGCCGCCACCCACAGGAACATCTGGCTGCGCTTGGCCGGCGCCTTCGCCGCCTCTTGCGCCATGGCCAGCAAGGCTGCGCTGCCGGACGCGTTATCGACCGCGCCGTTATAGATGGTGTCACCGCTGCTGCCCTGCTTGCCCAAATGGTCCCAGTGCGCGGTATAGATCACCACTTCGTCTTTCAGCTTTGGATCGGTGCCCGCCACCACGCCGGCCACGTTGAACTGGTCCACCAGGCGCACTTCCGCCTTCATGTCGCCCACCACCTTGGCTTTCAGTGCCACTGGCTGGAAGTCCTTACGCTCCGCCGCAGCGCGCAACTGATCCAGGTCCAGGCCGGACGCCTTGAACAGCGCCACGGCAGCATCATTGGTCAGCCAGCCTTGCAGCTCGGTGCCCGGCGTGCCTTGCGCCAACTGGAAGCGCTCCACGCCGTCCCAGCTATTCTTCACCACGCTATAGCCGTAGGAGGCGGAAGCGTCGGTGTGGATCAGCAGCGCGCCGATGGCGCCCTTGCGTTTGGCTTCCTCAAACTTGTAGGTCCAGCGGCCGTAGTAGGTCAGGGCCTTGCCGCCGAAACGGTTTGGCGCCTCGGCCGTCGGCATCGGATCGTTCACCATCATCACGATGACCTTGCCCTTCACGTCCTGGCCCTTGTAATCGTCCCAACCCTCTTCCGACGCGGTGATGCCGTAGCCGACAAACACCAGGTCCGCATTGAAGTTATGCGCCGCCTTCGCATCGCCCGGCGCATACACCCAGTCCTTGCCGAAGCTGGCCGGCAGCGCCGCGCCATTCACTTCCAGGCGCAGGTTCGAAGCCGCCGCGTCGGTCTTGACGCCGGCGATCTTCACCAGTTGGCGATAGCTGCTGCCGTTGCCCGGTTTCAGGCCGACTGCCATGGCCTGGTTCTCCAGGTAAGAGACAGTCAGGTCGCCGCCGCGCTGGCCGGTGCCACGGCCCTCCAGCAGGTCACTGGAAAGAAAGGCCAGGTGCGCGCGCAGGGGCGCTTCCTGAACGACCGGCTGCGCAGCCTTGTTGGCGGCAACGGCGGGCAGCGCCAGCGCAATGCTGGCGGCCAGGGTGAAGTTCGTGAAAGTTTTCATGTCTTTGGCTTTTGTTTGTCCATAGGGTCGGCTCATGGCCGCGCGGGGCATTCTATCGGATTTGCGCCAGCCGCCAAGCTGCAGCGCAGCATGCGGAATGGTATCCTACGCGCCGTATGAAGAATTCGCCTTACATCGGCCGTTTTGCGCCGTCCCCGACTGGCCCGCTGCACCTCGGTTCCCTGGTGGCGGCCATGGCCAGCTATCTCGACGCCAAGGTGCACGGCGGCCAATGGCTGGTGCGGGTGGAGGACGTGGACAAAGACCGCAACGTGGCTGGCGCCGACCTGCACATCCTCGCTTCGCTGCAGCGCTGTGGCATGCAATGGGACGGCGACGTGACCTGGCAAACCCAACGCGAAGACCTGTACCTGGCGGCGCTGCGCCAGCTGGGCGACAACATCTACCCCTGCGGCTGCTCGCGCCGCGAGATCGCCGATTCGCAGCTGCGCCTGGGCCAGGCCGGCCTGCCCAACCTGGTCTATCCCGGCACCTGCCGCCACGGCCTGGCGCCGGGCCGCACGGCGCGCGCGCTGCGCCTGCGCACGCCGCAGCAACCGCATTGCGTCGTGCATTTCCACGACCGTTTCGCCGGCGAAGTAAGCCAGGACATTACCGCTGAAGTGGGCGACTTTGTGGTGCGCCGCGCCGACGGCTTCTGGGCCTACCAACTGGCGGTGGTGGTGGACGACGGCGCGCAAGGCATCACCGATATCGTGCGCGGCGCCGACCTGCTGGACTCCACGCCGCGCCAGCTGTTCCTGCAACAGTTGCTTGATTTGCCGCAGCCGCGCTACCTGCACGTGCCGGTGGTGGTGAATGCCGACGGCGAGAAGTTATCGAAACAAACCGGCGCGCAAGCTTTCGATACCGGCGCGCCGGCGGAGAGCCTGCTCGGCAGCGCCCTGCTGCCGGCCGCGCGCTTCCTCGACCTGCAGGTGCAAGCCGACAGCATCGAAGGCTTCTGGCGCGCCGCCATCCCCGCCTGGGACGCGCTGCTGCGCGCCCACGGTGAAACGCCGCACAGACCGTAAACATCCCGCCGCGCACACTGGCCGCACCGACTTGAAGGAGGTGCGCCATGCGCTCATTCATACTCTCGTGCGCCATTGGCATCACTGGTGCCGCCATGCCGCCCGCCCATGCGGAAGAACCCCTGCACCGCTGCTTCGACGCGCAAGGTGTGCTCATGCTGAGCGACCGTCCCTGCGAAACCATGATCGGCACAGTACGGCGCCACGTGCCGGAAAAGGAGTACTTTGTGCTGCCGCCATCCGAACAAGGACGCGGCCATTGGGTGCGTAAAGCACCGCTGCGCGAGCCGCCAAAAATCGATGTGGAAACCCTGCGCCTGGCGCGCCAGGCACTCGACCTGCGCGACAAGGTCGCCAGCGCCCGCTAGTGCGCAGCCTCGTCATCCTCCAGCGGCAACAACAGCATGCAAGCCGCCGCCGCACCATGCACGATGGGCAGTAAGAGCAAGGTGAGCTGGGTCGGCGCTTCCGCATCGCTGGCCGCGAAATAGGTAATCGCCACCGCCATCACGATAGGCGCCAGCGGCAACACCGCCGCCGGTAGAGTCGCCGGGTTCAGGCGCCGCACCGCCAACAGGTTCAGCAACAACGCCCCCAGGTACAGCAGGCGGTACACCCACTCCGCGCGCGACGACGCAAAGTGCAGCCCCGCAAGCATCCCCTGCATCAGCAAGCCGAGCAGCAACGTCAGCAACAGCGCGGGTAAAGCAGAGCGTTCCATGATCACTTTGAGCCTCCCATCGATACTGAGAGTAGCTAAGCAATTTCTGCGCCACACCCATTAGTCAAGGGGAACACGGCAAATATCGAAATTTCTGTAAGGAATTTCGACATCGAGCGGTTGATGCATGGCGGCGCGGTATAATAGTCGGCTTGTCTTTTGGATATCGGTTTGTCAGAGAAGAAGATGCACACTACGCAAGACCCACGCCCCGCCGTTGTTCTGTTGCACAGTTCACTCAGTTCCCGCAGCCAATGGGCTGCCCTGATGGCCGAACAAGAGGCCAATTACCGCTTCATCGCAATCGATCTATTGGGCTATGGCAAGTCCGCCTTCCCGACGGAAGCGGCCGCCGCCGGCTACACCCTGGCCCACGAAGCCGACGCGGTGGCCGCCGCCCTCGCCTCGCACCTGGACGCCGGCGAAGCCTTCCACCTGATCGGCCACTCCTACGGCGGCGCCACCGCCCTGCGCCTGGCACGCCAGATGGGCGCGCGCGTGCTGTCCCTGGCCCTGTTCGAACCGGTCGCCTTCCACCTGCTGTCGCCGCAAGACGCCGGCCGCCAGGAAATCGAAGCCGTGGTCGCGCGCATCAACGCCGCCGCCTCGGCGGAAGACGCCACCCGCACCTTCATCGACTACTGGAACCGCGACGGCGCCTTCGACAGCCTGCCCGACGCGCAGCGCGCCCGCTTCACCGCCGGCATCGCCAAGGTCAAGCTGGACTTCGTCGCCCTGCTGGGCGAACCGGCCACCAGCGCCGACATGGCGCAGCTCGACGTGCCGGCGCTGGTGCTGGCCGGCGCCAAAGGCCCCGCCTCCACCCGCCGCGTGGCCGAGACCCTGGCCGCCGCCCTGCCGCAAGGGCAATTCGCCCTGACCGCCGGCGGCCACATGGCCCCGATCACGCACGCCGCCGTGGTCAACGAAGTACTGATGGGCTTCCTAGAAACCAGTTGCTCGCCTGATAGTATTGTTCGATAATAATCGGATAATTATTTGGGGGCGGCATCATGAGCGACACACGCTACAACCAGCAACTGGCAACTCAGGTGGACAAAGGCATTGAACTGCTGGCGCAAATGGGCGCCGCCAACGCCTGGATTTACATGCAAAGCAAACAGGTCCCACGCAGCGTCATCCTGCGCGTGCTGGCCTATCCTGAGCAGCGCCGCCAATAAAAATTCGGGGTCAGGTCTGACAATCGGACACGGGCTCAGCCGCTGCGCGGCTGAGCCCGTGTCCGATTGTCAGACCTGACCCCGAACTTCTCCCGCACCGCCTCCAGCACCCGCTGCTTGGCCGCGTCCGGCCGCTTGCCGCTGCGCCAGGCCACCATCGCTTCCCATTCCCATTGCGGCAAGTCCGCAATCGCCAGCTTGACCAGGTTGCCCTGCGCGAGCTGGCGCGCGGCCGCCATTTCGGGCATGAAGGTCAGAAAGCCGTGCTCCAGCGCCAGCTCAATGGCGGCGCTGGCGGGCTGGATGGCGTGGATCGCGCTGTCGCTGCGGCGGTGCGGGCGCAGCATGCGGATCAATTCATCGCACCCTTCGCCCCAGAACTGCGGCGCCAGGCGCGCGTTGGCGACGTCCGCCAGCGTCAACTGTTTGCGCCGCGTCAGCGGGTGGCCGCGCCGCACCACGGCGACAATCGGCGATACCTGCAGCCGCTCCAGCTGGATGCCGGCGATGGCGGGACACTTCAACACGAAACCCAGTTGCGCGCTGCCGGTCAGCAGCTTATCCATGATGACGGGTGAATGGTCGGTGGTGCAACGCACTTCCAATGGCGCGTCGGCCAGTTCGAGCAGCAGGGGGCCGAACACCAGCGACGTAAGCGAGGGCACGCAGGCCAGCGTGACCTGCGGCAGCGCGGGCGCGCCCTGCACCGCCAGCTTGCCCGCTGCGATCGCGCCCAGCGCCTGCTGCGCCGACGGCAGGAAAGTCAGGCAGGCGGGCGTGGGGGTGGCGCCGCGCCGGTGGCGGGAAAATAGCTGCACACCCAGTTGATCCTCCAGCGCCGCCACCCGCTGGCTAACCTGCGGCTGCGACCAGCGGCGGTGCGCCGCCGCCAGGCTAAAGCTGCCCGATTCCACGATTTCCACCAGCAGGGCCAGGTCGTCGATGCTCATAGCCATAATAGAATCCAATACGAAATATCATGAGATAGCGGCTTCTATTATGTCTTAGACCTGCCTAAACTGTCAGCACTACTCAAGGGGGCAGCATGGCGGCGGCACGGGCAAGGCGGTTGGGCAAACAGTTTCTGATGTTCGACCACATGCTGGTGGTGGCTGGCTTCTACCTGGTGTTCCCCATCATCGGCCTGCATTTCGTCAGCCACCTCGGTTGGGCTGCCGCTGCCGTCGGCCTGGCGCTGGGTGTGCGCCAGGTGTCGCAGCAGGGCCTGGGCCTGTTCGGCGGTTCGCTGTCGGACCGCTTCGGCGCCAAGCCCATGATCATTGCCGGCATGCTGCTGCGCGCGCTCGGCTTCGCGCTGATGGCCTTCGCCACCAATCCCGCCTGGCTGTTGCTGTCCTGCGTTCTCTCGGGCCTGGGCGGCGCCCTGTTCGACCCGGCGCGCGCGGCGCTGGTGGTCAAGCTCACGCGCCCCGCCGAACGCCCGCGCTTCTATTCGCTGCTGATGATGCAGGAAAGCGTGGCCGCTGTATCGGGCGCGCTGCTTGGCACCATGCTGCTCGGACTGGACTTCCGCTGGGTTGCGCTGGGCGGCTGCCTGGTGTTCGTGCTGGCGGCGCTGGCCAACCACCTGCTGCTGCCCGCCTACCGCGCCGCCACGCCCGGCACCTCCGCCCTGACCGCCATGCGCGCGCCGCTGCGCGACCGCCCTTACCTGCTGCTGGTGCTGACGCTGAGCGGCTACTACATCCTGACGGTGCAACTGATGCTGCTGGTGCCGGTCACGCTGACCGAGTTGGCCGGCACGCCGCGCGTGGTGGCCTGGATGTATGCGATGGACGCGGTGCTGGCCCTGCTCCTGCTTTATCCGCTGGCGCGCCTGGGCGAGCGTTACCTGTCTCTGGAAGCGCGCCTGTTGATCGGCATCGGCATCATGTGCTGCGGCGTGCTGGCCATGGCCGTCACGCGCGGCCTGGCGCCGATGTTTGCCTGCGTCGCCGTGTTCTATACCGGTTCGCTGGTGGCCGAACCGGCACGCGAATCACTGGTGTCACGCTATGCCCAGCCTTCGGCGCGCGCCAGCTATATGGGCCTAAGCCGCTTTGGCCTGGCGGTGGGCGGCTTGTTCGGCTACACGGCGGGCGGCTGGCTGTTGGACTGGAGCCGCGCCGTGCGCACTCCGGCCCTGCCCTGGCTGGTGCTGGCAGCGATCGGCCTTATCACCTTATGCGCACTGGCCTTCCGCGCCGCGCCGGTGCGGCAGGCCACATAGATATCTGATAACTCAATACATCGCCGCGTTTTCTTCATACCTCCGGCAAGGCTTTGAAGACTAATCTCCCTCCTCACCAAACCACAAAAAAGGGGAGACACAAAATGCGGCATCTATTCAGCAGCAGCCTTGCGCTTGGCCTGGGCATGCTGGTCCACTCGGCCCACGCCCAGGACGATATCCAGCGCGTCCACATCACCGGCTCCAGTATCAAGCGCATTGCGGCGGAAGGCGCGCTGCCAGTACAAACCCTGACGCGCGCACAGATCGACCAGAGCGGCGTGACCTCGGTGGCCGACCTGGTGGCGATGCTGCCGGCGATGCAGGGCTTCACCGCCGCTTCGTCTTCCGTCAACGGCGGCGGCGGCGGTGTGCAGACGGCGTC
Source organism: Massilia sp. SR12 (assembly GCA_046523935.1). Taxonomy (GTDB): domain Bacteria; phylum Pseudomonadota; class Gammaproteobacteria; order Burkholderiales; family Burkholderiaceae_D; genus Rugamonas. Next base: position 2,604,787 of record CP159586.1, read on the forward strand.
CCTGCACGGCATCGGCGAAGGCTACACCCTGGTCCTGCTCAACGGCCGCCGCATGGCGCCCGCCACCTCCGGCAGCACGGTCAACCTGGCCGGCATTCCGCTGTCCGCCGTGGAGCGTGTGGAAATCCTGGCCGACGGCGCCAGCACCCTGTACGGCTCGGACGCCATTGCCGGCGTGGTCAACTTCATCCTCAAGAAAGACCAGCAGGCGCTGGTGATCGAAGCGGGCCTGAACCGGCCGCAGGATAGTGGCGGGCGCTCGCACAACGTCAGCATCACCAAGGGTTGGGGCGATCTCGATACGGACGGCTACAACCTTCTGCTGTCCGCCGCGCGCGACGAACAGCGCGCCCTGCACGTGAGCCAACGCGATTTCAGCCAGAGCGGTGTGATCCCCTTCGCACAGGACGGCAAGCGCTATGCCTTGTACCGCCTGAGCACCAACGCCCAGCCGGGCCGCGCCACCGTGCGCTACCTGGATGCGGCAGGCCAGCCGAACTCCGTGGTCTTCACGCCCGACTACCTGGCCACCGGCAAGTGCAACGGCATGCGACTGTACCTGATCGACCAAGCCTGCCAGTTCGACTTCACCAGCCTGGTGCAGGCCCTGCCAGAGCACAAGCGCGATAGCCTGTTCGGCTCCGCCAACGTCAAACTGGGTGAGCACACCACACTGTTCACGGAGCTGGTCGGCGCGCGCTTCGACAGCATCGCGCAGTACGCGCCGCTGGCGAACGGCTACAGCGTGGCACAGGGCAGCATCATGTACAACAAGTCGGTGGCGCCCTACCTGCAGCGCCTTGGCATCAGCCCGGACCAGGTCACGGGCGCCTCCATGAACGTGCGCCTGCTCGATGCCGGCGGCCGCACCAACGACTTCCGCACCGATGTGCGCCACCTCACGCTGGGACTGGACGGTAGCCTGGCAAAGTGGGACTACACGGTCAGCTATACACACTCGCAGAACAAGGCCAGCGACAGCGCGGTGGGCGGCTACGTTGACAACGCCAAGTTCCAGGCGCTGCTGGATAGCGGCGCTTATGATCCCTTCGCCCCGGCTGGCAAAGGCGAGGCTATCCTGGCGCCCATCGTCCTGCACAAGAAGGTCAGCGCCACCGACTCGAAACTCGATGTATTCAACCTGCGCGGCTCCACCTCCTTGTTTGCCCTGCCGGGCGGCACTGCCCAACTGGGCGTCGGCGCCGACGCCAGCCGCCAGTCCTACCAATACGATCCGGACCTGAGCTTTTCCCCTGGCTCCAAGCCAGTGGACGCACACCGCAGCAACTGGGGCAGCTACGCCGAACTGCTGCTGCCGCTGGCCAAACAACTCGACCTGACCGCCGCCGCGCGCTACGACAGCTACAGCGCCGTCTCCAACGGCTACAGCGACAGCGGCGACCAGGGCAACGCCGCCAGCAAAGCCACCTACAAGCTCGCGCTGCGCTACCGCCCGCTGGAATCGCTGCTGCTGCGTTCCTCCTACGGCACCGGCTTCAAAGTGGCCGACCTGACCACCATCGTCAACCCGCTGCAGGATGGCGGCGCCTCCGGCTTCCACACCTGCCCCATCACCAACCGCAGCGACCCGCGTTTTGCGCTGTGCTTCCCCGGCTCCACCGAGTACACCCTGCTCACCGGCGGCAACCCGTTCAAAGGCGAGGCAGGCCTGAAGCCGGAGCAATCGAAGCAAGCTTCCATCGGCCTGCGCTTCGAACCAGTCAGCCAGCTCTCGCTCGGCCTGGACTGGTGGGACGTGCGCCTGACCAACCAGATCCAGACCCTGTCGGAAGATGTGGTGTTCGGTAACCCGGCCCAATACGACGCCCTGTTCCGCACCTACTACAACCCGATCCAGAAACTGAACGTGCTGGCCGCCGCGCTGACCCCGTTCAACCTGGCCAGCTCGCGCTTCCAGGGCGTGGACTGGGACCATACGCTCAAGCTGCCGACCGCCATCGGCAAACTGGGCGTGCACTGGAGCGGCACCTACATGCTCAAGTCCGAACAGGAAGCACCGGGCGCCGGCGTTGAAGAAAACATCGGCCGCTTCAACTCCTACTCCAACGTCACCTTCCGCATCATCTCGCGCCTGGCCGCCACCCTGGCCACGAGCGAACGCTGGGCCCACACCGCCGCCCTGCAATACCGCTCCGGCTACACCGACCAGGTCTACAGCGCCGGCGCCGCCACCGTGGTGGAGTTGAAGGACGACGGCAGCGCCGGCCCCTTCGTCGCCATGCGGCGCCAGGTGTCCTCGTACACCACGCTGGATTTGCAGAGTAAGTTCAACTGGAACGCGAATGCCGCGCTCACTTTCGGCATCCGCAACCTGCTGGACCGCGCGCCGCCATTCACCATCCGCACCGCCGGCGGCGGCAACCAGTCCGGTTACGACGGCCGCTACGCCGACGCGCTGGGCCGCCAGTTCTACCTGCGCGGCAGCTACCGGTATTAAGCGCTGCGCCCGGTTACCGGTTTTGCGGTTGCTGCTTGGGTGAAACCAGGAAACCGGGAAACCAGGGTCAGACCCGAAGGGTCTGACCCTGCCATGCTGGCGTTCCCGTGCGAGCAAAAAAAAGCCCGCTTCGCAGCGGGCACAAAACACTTTGGTTGGGTAATTCCATTGTAGTGCGCAAAAGGGGGTTGGATTCTCTCCAATCGTCACCCTCCGCGAAGTTGATCTGAGTCATGGAACCGGGCGGCGCTGCTGGGCGATCATCGCGGCATGAAAGCCTACCTGCTCCCCATCCTTGCTGCCGCGACGCTCGCGGCCCCTGCCGCTATGGCGGCGACGCCCCGCCCCTTGCTCGGCAGCTCAGGCGCCTTCGACGCGCAGGGGCGACTGTGGGTGGCCCATGTCGCCGACGGCAATATCCTCCTGCAAGCAAGTGCCGACCAGGGCCGCAACTGGAGTGCGCCGCGCGCCGTGCTGCCCAAGCCAGAACTGGTGGAAGCGAGCGGCGAGGCGCGTCCTAAAATCGCGTTCGGCCCGCAAGGCCAGTTCTACCTGAGCTACACGCAATCACTCGACAAGCCGCACACCGGCAACATCCGTTTCGTTCGATCAACGGACGGCGGCACCACCTTCTCGGCCCCGGTCACCGTACAGCGCGACCGCGCACAAATCGGCCACCGCTTCGACGATCTCGTGGTCGATGCGCAAGGCCGCATCTTCCTCACCTGGCTCGATAAGCGCGACAAGGAAGCGACGCAGGCGGCGCAGCGCCCCTATCGCGGCATCGCCATCTACTACGCCGTGTCGAACGACCAGGGCGCCAGCTTTGGCGAGGACATCAAGCTGGCCGACCACACCTGCGAATGCTGCCGCATCGCCACCGCCATCGACGAGCAAGGCCGCGTGAACGCCATGTGGCGCCACGTATTCGAACCCAACATCCGCGACCATGCCACCGCCATCCTGCCCGCCAGCGGCCGCCCGGCACCGGCGCAACGCGCCACGCACGACGGCTGGAAGATCGACGCCTGCCCGCATCGCGGCCCATCCCTTGCCTTCGACAGCAGCGGCCAGCGCCACCAGGTCTGGTTCAGCGGCGCCAACGACGAAGGCGGCTTGTTCTACTCGGGCAACGGAAAGCTGATGCGTCTGGGCGGCCCGCAAGCCGAGCATGGCGAAGTCGTCGCCATTGGCAAGCGCGTGTTCGTGGTCTGGAAAGAATTCGACGGCACGGCCACCGGCATCACCGCCAAAGTATCGCAGGACGGCGGCGCCACCTGGAGCGAACGCACGCTGGCGACCACGCAAGGCAACTCCGACCACCCGCACCTGCTGCGCCATGACGGCGCCGCCTGGCTGCTCTGGCGCACCGCCGACGAAGGCTTCGTCGTGCACAAAATCGAGGATTGAACATGGACCTGCTGCGCACCTTCTCCGTCGTGGCCCTGGCCGCCGCCGCACTGGCCGCGACCAGCGTTGCCCGCGCCGGTGGACTGAAGCCGTTCGAACCGCAAAGCCCAGAACAAATCATCGCCAGCCACAAAGGCAAGCCCTTCGTGGTGCTGGTGTGGTCGATGGATTGCGAATTCTGCCAGCACAGCCTGGACGTGCTGGCCAAGGCGCGCGCCGCCCAGCCCGGCCTGGGCTTCGATATCGTCACCGTCACCACCGACCCATTGGCCGACGCCGCCCTTGCCGGCATGGTGAAAAAGCGCCTCTCCTCCATCGACATGATGGGCGATGCCTGGAGCTTTGGCGCCCTGCCGCCAGAGCGCCTGCGCTACGCGATCGACCCGCGCTGGCGCGGCGAGAAACCGCGCAGCTACTGGTACGACGCACAGGGCCAGCGTGTGGCCTATTCCGGCGTAATCACCAATGCCGTCATCGACAAGATGCGCGCAAATCCTTGACCTTGTTCATGGAATAGTGCTCCCCGCATCGCTACGATAGTCACATGGTCTCGCCACGCTTCACTCGCCGCTTTATTACCCTGCTGTTGCTACTCTACGTAGCACTGCAAGGCTATGCCGCAGCAGCGCAAGCGACCATGCCGCTGATGAACCACGCGGCCTGCAGCGAGCACGAACACCACGATGCACAAGACGAACATGGGATGGCGGATTGCCTGGCCCAGTGCCAGCTTTGCAGCGGCCCGGCCATGGCGCCGGGCTTCAGCAAGCCTTCCGCTCCCGCACCGCATGACCTCACAGGTCCTCGGACCGCCATCATCGCGGCGAACCACGATGGCGAATCCCATCTGCCGCAACAGGCGCGCGCGCCCCCTCCATCTGTGTGACACCTGCTCTATTCCAATGCGCCGCGCCCCCGCGGCGCACACCAAGTCACACCGGAGAAAAATAATGAAACCGCAGTTACGCAAGCACCTGCTTGCAATGTCTGTTGCTACCGCACTGCCCTGCTACGCGCAAACCACCCTCCCTACCGTCATCATCACCGGCACCAACCCCGACGTCATGCAAGTGGACGTCAGCAAGAAAGGCTTCCCCAGCGATACCGCAGCCCTGCTGCAATCCGTGCCAGGCGTGAGCATGGTCAGTGGCGGCGGCGTATCCGCCCTGCCTTCGATCCGCGGCCTGTCCGACGACCGCCTGCGCATCCAGGTCGATGGCATGGACCTGGTCTCTGCCTGCGCCAACCACATGAATCCCGCGCTGTCGTACATCGCGCCATCGCAAGTTGAATCGATCCAGGTCCTGCCCGGCATTACGCCGGTGAGCGTGGGCGGCGACAGCATCGGCGGCACCATCCGCGTCCGCTCCGCCGATCCAAAATTCGCCGAAGCCGGCGGCCTGCTGCAAGAAGGCCAGGCCACTTTCGTCTACCGCAACAACGGCAATGTGCGCGACGCCAGCCTGGCCGCCACCGTGGCCAACGACACCTTCTCCGCCAGCTACCGTGGCGCATCGATCAAGTCCGACAACTATGAAGACGGCGATGGCCGTGCTATCGGCTCCTCCGCCTATGAGTCGCGCAACCACTCGCTGACCCTGGCCATGCGCGCCGAGTCGCGCCTGCTGGAACTCAAGCTTGGCGTGCAGCGCATGCCTTACCAGGGCTTCCCCAACCAGCGCATGGACCTGACCCGCAACGACAGCGAGCAAATCAACCTGCGCTACCTGGAACGCTTCGGCTGGGGCACGCTGGAAGGCCGCGTCTACCGCGAGCACACCCGCCACGCCATGAACTTTGGCCCGGACAAGCAGTTCTGGTACGGCGCACTGAAGAACATCCCCGGCATGCCGATGGATACCGAAGGCGAAAACACCGGCCTGTCCCTCAAAGGCACCACCCAATTGTCGGAGCGCGACACCCTGCGCATCGGCGCCGACTACCGCCGCTACCGCCTGGACGACTGGTGGGAACCGTCTGGCGGCGGCATGGCGCCCGACACGTTCTGGAATATCCGCGACGGCCAGCGCGACCGCCTGGCCGGCTTCGCCGAATGGGACCGCCGCTGGAACCCGCAATGGTTCACCCAGTTCGGCGTGCGCGGTGAACTGGTCACCAGCAACACCGGCACCGTGCAAGGCTATAACGCCGGCTACATCAAGGACGCCAGCGCCTTCAATGCCCTCGATCGCAAGCGCGACGACCATAACCTGGACCTGACCGCGCAGGCGCGCTACGTGCCTTCGCCGGAAGCGACCATCAAGTTCGGGTACGCCCGCAAGACCCGCTCGCCCAACCTGTATGAGCGCTACACCTGGTCCACCGGCGGCATGGCGATGGCCATGGTGAATATCGCCGGCGATGGCAACGGCTATGTCGGCGACCCGTCGCTGCGGCCGGAAGTGGCGCACATGGCCACCGGCAGCATTGAATGGCACGACGCCGAGCAGGAAAAATGGTCGCTCGCCTTCTCGCCTTACTACACCCGCGTCAACGACTACATCGACGCGCGCTGCCTGACGACCTGCAAGCCGAACGTCTTCGTCAACCTGCGCTTCGCCAATGTGGACGCCAAGCTGTATGGTGCGGAAATCGCTGGCCACGCGGCGCTGGCCAACGGCGCCTATGGTTCGCTGTCCGGCGACATGCTGGTGAACTATGTACGCGGCGAGAACCGCAGCACCGGCGACAACTTGTACAACATGATGCCGCTCAATACCCGCCTGGCACTGAACCACCGCCTGGGCGCTTTGAGCAGCACGCTGGAACTGCAAGCCGTGTCGAAAAAGGACCGCACCTCGCAGCTACACAACGAACGCAGCACCGCCGGCTACGCGCTGGCAGCCCTGCGCACCAGCTACACCTGGAAGAAGGTGCAGCTTGATTTCGGTGTGGAGAACCTGTTCGACCGCCGCTACGACCTGCCTTTGGGCGGCGCCTACGTCGGCCAGGGCATGACCATGTCGCTGAACGGCGTGCCGTACGGGATCGGCGTGGCAGGCATGGGCCGCTCGGTCTACGCCGGTTTGACCTTCAAGCTGTAAGCAGCCTGGCCAGTCGCGCGCGCCCCTTTACCGGGGCGCTGTAGCATAAGGCCATGGCTACGGATGGCAAACAGAAGCTCGACCATGCGGTCGTTAAGCTGGAACGTGAGGTGCCGGGCAAAGCCCGGCGCTTCATTGAATGGGCGCGCTCCGACAGGGCGCGCCGGGTACGCATCCCTCTCGCCCTGCTGCTGATCGCGGTGGGGATTTTCCTGCCCTATCTGCCGCTACTGGGCGTGGAAGATATCATCATCGGCCTGCTGCTGCTCTCCTACGATATCCCCTTCCTGCGCAAGCCCATGGCCGCCTTCGTCGAATGGGCGGTCAAGCTGTGGCGCCGGCTGCGCCGCTAATCCCAATACCCGGGTTCATCATGATGCGCGTTACGCATGGCCATATCCAATGGCATGGCGTAGAAACGCACGCCCTCCTGGCGCATGCTGCCGTCCGCATGCTCCAGGTAGTCGCGCAGGGTGCCGTACTGCGCCAGGTTCTCGTCATATGGCACGTCGATGTACACCTGGCCGCGGTAGGACTGCGTACCACTGCCGTCGCAGAACGGGCCGCACTCCTGCCAGGGCATGCCATGCGCGTCCAGCCAGGCCAGCACCTGGGCGCGCTGCGCGTGGGCGGCGAATTCCAGGTAGAGCACCGCGCGCTGCTTGCTGCGCGCGATGGCGTCGATATGGTCAATCAGTTGCGGCATGAGCGCCACCTCCGTACGCGGCGGCCATGCGCAGCGCCGTTTGTTTGAGTTCCTCGCGCAGATCGGCCGGTTCGTGCACCACCACGCCGTCGCCGAAACCGAGCAGCCACCACGACAAGGCGCGGGTGCGCGGCACGGTGGCGATCAGGCGCAAGGTGTCGGGCGATTCGTTGAACAGCGCCTGGTCCTTGCTCAGCGGCGTTTCCGCCAGGTGCTCGCCGGCGGCGCGTTTGAACACGGCCTGCAGGCGGATGGCGCCGCCGTCGGCAATGCCGAACTGGCCCTGGGCGATAAAGGCGTCGATATCAAAGCCCGCGCTGCGGCGCGCCGGCAGGTGCAGCATCTCGGCCTGCTTCACGCGGTGCAGCGCGATGGTGCGCGCGTCGTCGTAATCGGCGAACAGGCAGACCAGGTAGACCGTGCCGGCTTTCTGCACAATCGCCAGCGGATGCACCGATTCGTAGACGGCCAGCGTGCTGCCATCGCGTTTCAGGTAGTGCAGCTTGAGCTGGCGGTCCTTCATCAACGCGTCGTAAATCGTGCGCTGGCAAGCCTCGTCCAGCTCCGCCGGCAGCAAAGCCTGGGCAGCCGGAATGCTGCGCACCTTGCCCAGCCAGGCCTTGGTCTGCGCCTTGTCGTCGGTGGCGGCCAGGGTGTTCGCGGCAGCGCTGAAGTGCGGCCGCAGCGCATCCAGCGTCGAGGGCGGCAGTTGGTGCCGCAGGTGCTGCTCCACCATGCTCAGGGTCAGCGCTTCCGGCACGCTCATGCCGGGCAGGCTGAAGGCGGCGCCGGCGCGCTGCCAGCTCCAGCGAAATGGTTTGCTGGAGTCATCCACCTGCAGCGGGAACAGCCCGGACAGAGCATTCAGGTCGCGTTCGACCGTGCGTTTATCGACCGGGAACTCGGCCTGCGCCAGCCGTTCCGTGATATCCGCCGCCGTGATGCTGGCCGGTGCGCGCGGCACCAGGCGCAGCATATTCCATTGGCGCAGCATGGAGTCTTTGGAAGCCATCGACCTTAACCTTTAGTTATTGAAGTTTCATTGTAGCAATTATTTGAGCCGAGCGCCCCGCAGCCCGCTCGGCGTCACCACAATTTCCCAGAAACCCTGCGCCTCCAGCGCCGCCGCCAACCGGCAAGCGTGCTGGTAACCCAGGCGGAAGCGCACCTGCAGGCGCGACACCGGGCACGCCAGCAAGCCGCCGTGCGCCAGCCGCAGGCCTCGCACAAACTCCATCGCCGCCGCGATCTCCGCGACTGAAATCATTCCCACCAAACCTGGCCTCCCTGGCGCATTGCGAACCAGCGAAGTATTGCCTGCGGCTGCGACGGAATATGTCGCACGTGCTGCGACACATGTTGTCGCAACATCCTGCGACAATGCTGCTTAAGGAGGATTCATGAAACTCGTTATCGCCATTTCTTCACGCGCCCTGTTCCAACTGGACGAGAGCCACGCCATCTACGAAACCCAGGGCGTGGAAGCTTATTGTGCCCACCAGCGCGCCAACGAGCATGTAGTGCTGGAGCCCGGCCCCGCGTTTACGCTGGTGAAAAAGCTGCTCGCCTTGAACAAGGGCGTGGAAGTGGTGCTCCTGTCGCGCAATAGCGCCGACACCGGCCTGCGCATCTTCAACTCCATCGAGCACTACCAACTGGATATCAAACGCGCCGCGTTCTGCTCCGGCGCCAGCACGCACCGTTATGTGGAAGCCTTTGGCGCGCAGCTGTTCCTGTCCACCAATCCGGACGACGTGCGCGAATCGCTGGCCCATGGCCTCGCCGCCGCCACCATCCTGCCCTCCCACCGTGAGAACGACAGCGGCCAACTGCGCATTGCCTTCGACGGCGACGCCGTGCTGTTCTCCGACGATTCCGAGCGCATCTACAAGCAGCTTGGCCTGGACGCCTTTGCCCGCAACGAAAAAGAATCGGCGCGCGACCCGATGCCGGGCGGCCCGTTCAAGAATTTCCTGGCCGCCCTGCACGCCATCCAGGCCGCCTACGGCCAGGACGACTCGCCGATCCGCACCGCCCTGGTAACGGCACGTTCAGCGCCAGCGCACGAGCGCGTGATCCGCACCTTGCGCGCCTGGGATATCCGGATTGACGAAGCCCTGTTCCTGGGCGGTATGCCGAAGGGGGTTTTCCTTAAAGCCTTTGGCGCCGACATCTTCTTCGACGACCAGCCGATGCACTGCGACTCAGCGCGCGAATTCGTCCCCACCGGGCACGTCCCCTACGGCATCGCGAATGCCACTGTCGGCGGGGAAGATTGACAGCACCTGCAGGAAGCTGGCCTCCGGCGCCACGGACAGCTCCAGCAGTTCGCCCTTCACCGGATGCTTGAACGAGATGCCGACGGCCGCCAGCATCAGCCGGCCAAAGCCAAAACGTTCGGCGAAATAGCGGTTGTGCCGCCCGCGTCCGTGGTTCGCATCGCCGATGATCGGGTGGCTGATGTGCTTCATATGGCGCCGCAACTGGTGACGGCGACCGGTTTCCGGGAATAGCTCAACCAGGCTGTAACGACTGCTGCTATAACCCTCCAGCGCCACCGGAATTTCCGTCGTCGCCAGCCGGCGATAGCGGGTCAGCGCCTCGCGCACCGGCGCCTCCTCATCCTTGCAGCGCCGGTCCTCCGGCTCCTCGCGCAGCGGGTGGTCGATCACCCCTTCCAACGGCGCCCAGCCGCGCACCATGGCCAGGTAGCGCTTATGCACCTCGCCCGCCATGAAGGCCTTGCCCAGCACACTGGCCGTCTGCGGGTCGCGCGCAAACACCAGCACGCCGGAAGTGGGCCGGTCCAGCCGGTGAACGGCATACACGTACTCGCCGCCATTCATCTCGCGCGCATACTGCAACGCGAACTCGGTTTCGTGCGGATCGATCGGGCTGCGGTGTACCAGCAAGCCAGCCGGCTTGTGCACCACCAGCAACCATTGGTCGCGATAGATTTCGGTAAGGGGATTGGTTTTCATTGCGGGCGCTATTCTCCCATTCCGGGACATTTTGATCCAGATCATGCAACAAATAGCCCCTCCGACCCTATGATCAGCGTGAGTTAATCAAGAATATACGAGATCATGCGCCCCGTTCACCGCTTACTTCGCCGTACCCCGCTTGCCTGTGCGCTGGCTGCCGTTTTCCTGCTGCCGGCACTGCACGCGCTGCCCGCCTTGGCCCAGGAAACGGCCAACGCCGACATGCCCGCCCTGACGGTCGGCCGCGTCATCATTGTCGGCCATGCAACGGGGCCGCTGGCGACTCGGAATGTCATGACCTCCGTCGACATGGTGCGCGAGGACCAAATCGCGCAGCAAGCCATCTCCCACAACTGGCAATTGTTCGGCCAGGTGCCGGGCGTGATGCTGACCCAGTTCGGCCAGGGCACCACCTCCGGCAAGTTCTCCATGCGCGGCTTCAACGGCGAAGGCGAGATCAACGCGGTCAAGCTCCTGCTGGACGGCATACCTAGCAATAGCAACGACGGCAACATGCCCTATATCGACCTGGCGCCGCTGCTGGATATCTCCTCGGTGGAAGTGGTGCGCGGCACCAACGACCCGCGCTATGGAATGCATAACATTGCCGGCAATGCCAATATCGTCACCAAATCCGGCGGCAACTACAGCAATGCGCGACTGGGCGCAGGCAGCAAGAACACGCGCGACGCGCAGGCCGCACTTGGCCGCGAAGCCGGCGGCTGGTCGCAGAACTATGCGCTGACATGGCAGGAAACCGACGGCTACCGCGATCACTCCCAGGCCGACAAGAAAGGCTTCTCCGGCAAATGGTTTTACTCGCCGGACCAGGGCAATAGCCGCTATGGCCTGGTGGTACGCCACCACGAAGCCAGCGCCGACGAAGCCGGCTACCTGACCAGCGCCGAAGCACAACGCGACCCCTCAACCTCCCCAGCGCACAACGCCTATGACCACGACCAGCGCCGCATGACCCAAGTGGCCGTGCAGGCCGAAAACACCCTGGCCAACCGCTTGTTCTGGACCGCCCAGGCCTACCAGAACCGGCTTGACGACAGCCGCTATGTCACCTTCTCGGCCAACGTGTCGCAGCAAGAGCGCATCGTCTCCGAGCGCCACACCGGCTTCAGCACCAACCTCACCTGGCGCGCCGGCAAGACCGCGCTGGGCGACCTGACCCTGGTAGGTGGCGCCGATACCGAACGCCAAGACAATCGCAGCGAACGGTTTAACACCGTGCGCCAGGCGCGCAGTGCGCAAACGCGCAACCAGCAATTTGACCTGAACACCAGCGGCGGCTTTGTGCAAGCCGTGGTCAAACCGTCCTCCGACCTGACCATTACTCCCGCCTGGCGCGTTGACAAGGTCAGCGGCCAGTACACCAACCTGCTGAATGGCCGCGTGTACGATGTCAACGACTACGGCTGGATCAGCCAGCCCAAAATCAGCGCCGTGTACAAGCTGGCGCCCGGCTACTCCGCCTACGGCAACTGGGGCCGCAGCTTCCAGGTCGGCGTCGGCACCGCCGCCTACAAAGTGAACCAGTCGCAGGACCTTGATCCATCCATCAACCAGGGCTGGGAAACCGGCCTCAAACTGCGTCCGCTGGACTGGGTGGAAGGCCGCATCGCCGTGTGGCAGCAGAACGCCTCCAACGAAACCCGGCGCAAGCTGAACGACCCCGCCAACGACGCCGAGAACATTGGCGGCACCCGCCGGCGCGGCCTGGACGTGCAATTCAACCTGCAGCCCACGCCTGAATGGGGCGCGTGGATCGGCGCCGCGCTGCAACGCTCGCGCATCATGCACGCCGACGCCGCATCGATTGCCACGGTCGGCAACGAAATCGACCACGTGCCGCGCATGCTGTACAACCTGGGCACCGACTACCGGCCAAGCGACATGCTGCGCTTCTCCGCCACGGTGACCGGCCAAAGCAGCTACTACCTGGACCGCAGCAACAAGACCGGCAAGTACGGCAGCTACGCCCTGCTCAACCTCTCCGCCACCTGGTGCGTGCAACAGAACTTCGACGTTGAACTGCAAGTGCGCAACGCCACCAACCGTTATAGCGAATACGTCTGGCACGACGGGGCGCAGGCCCTGCACGCACAGGGCAATCCGCGCAGCGTGCACCTGATGGTGACGGCGCACTTCTGACGCCATGGGCAGCAGCCGCTTCCGCCGCCTCACACTGGCCTTCCACCTGTGGAGCGGACTGCTGCTCGGAAGCTGGCTGGTACTGCTCGGGCTGACCGGCAGCGCGCTGGTGTTCTACGTCGATATTGAGCAATCGCTGGCGCAAAGCCAGGTCGCCCAGCAAGCAGCAAGCCCGCCCCGCGCCAGCGCGATCGAAGCCGCCCTGCGCCAGCACTTCCCGCGCTATGACGGGCCATGGCGCATCGAACTACCCATGTCGCCCGCAGAGCCGATCAACGCCCGCTACTACGGCACGCCGGAGCGCAAAGGCCAGCACTTCGCACCCTTCCTGGTCAGCCTGGACCCGTCCACGCTGGTTCTGCGTGAAGCCCGCTTCTGGGGCGACACACCGATGACGTGGATCTACAACCTGCACTTCACCCTCCTGCTCGGCAAAGGCGGCGCCACTGCGGTCGGCATAATCGGCCTGCTCAACGTAGCAGTCCTGCTGGCCGGTATCTACCTGTGGTGGCCAAGCCCGCAGCGCTGGTGGTCTGGCCTGCGCATCCTGCCCCGCTCCGGAACCGTGAAGCGCGCCTACGACCTGCACTGCACCGGCGGCGTCTACGGCCTGCTGCTCCTGCTGCTACTCCTGCTGACAGGCAGCGCCCTCGCCTTCCCCGACCAGACCCGCGCGCTGCTGGGCGCAGCGCCAGCAGCTTCCGCGCCGGCCCTGCCGGCCGCCCCCCCGGCACCGCAAGCGCTGGACGAAGCCGTGCATCAGGCACAACTAGCCTTCCCCCACGCCGATCTGCGCTGGATAGAAACCTCCGGCGCACGCGGCACACCGATCATGCTGCGCATGCACCAGCCCTTCGAACCAAGCCAGCGCTTTCCCCAAACGCGTTCCTGGCACGACCCACGCAGCGGCCGCCTGCTGCGCAGCAGCGACCCGGCGCAGGCCGGCATCGCCCAACAGATCACCCACTGGATGCACCCTTTGCACAACGGCGAAGCCTTCGGCCAGGTTGGGCGCTGGGTCGTCTTCGCCTGCGGCTTCCTGCCTTTGCTGCTGTTCGTCACCGGCGTGATCCGCTGGCGCCATAAGCTCACCGCCCGCGCAACGGTCCAGTTTCAACGGAAGCTATCGCAAGCGCCAGCGGCAGCAGCAACGCCTGCCTCCAGGACCATCTGAAAATTACGCAGTTGGATATACCGAAAGCTTCGTTCACTTCCGGGGCCGGTGCGGCATAGACTGGGTTTCCACGCACTCCAAGGAGCCGACATGAGCTACCCAGCCCTGCAAGCCTATATTGAACGCCTCGCAAACGGCCAGACACCATCCGGCAGTTTGCGCCTGGGCGAAGATGGCCAGGTGGAAGGGCACATCTTCAATTGCTGGCTGGGTAGCTCATTCCACACCATCCGCGAACTGGAAAGCGGGGTCGCCACCGCCTACGCCGGCCGCGTGCGCGGCGTCAGTGCGGAAGACCAGGGTTTGCCGCTCTGGTCCTACCTGGACGGCGCCGCCAGCGACGACGAATCGGTGGCGCTGGACCGCCTGTGCCGCACGCTCCACGCCATCAACTTCTTCCACCGCGACGACGCAGGCACCCTGCACCTGAATGTGCACGACAGGTTGCTCAGCGCCGTCAGCAGCAACCACGGCATGGCCTTCCGCCGCATCCTCGACTCGCTCGGCCTGCCTCTGGAACGCATCGTGCTGCAACTGCCCGCCGCGAACGCGCGCCAGAACTGGATGCTGAACTACGTGGCCGACAACTACCGCCGCAATGGCTTCCGCATTTCGGTGAAGGTGTCCAACGCCGCGCAACTGCCCTCCATCCTCGGCCACGCCCGCGTGGACGGCGTACGCATCGCCAGCCTGCACGGCGCCGGCGCCGCCGAACTGACGCACGTGCTGGCGCAAGCGGCCGCGCTGAATGTGGAAGTGCTGGTGAAGGACGATACCCCTGCCCTGCGTGAAGCAGTCGCCCGCACCGGCGCTTGGGTGCTGCTGCAGGAGAGCGCACGCCGCACCGCGCACGAACGTCTTGCGGCATAGATTGCGGCGCAAGCGTAGGCAGTGCCACCTAGTTACACGTGACAGCAATGCTAATATAGAAATATTTTCTATAAACATTGCATTCTATGCACCACTTACTCACCGCCACAGCGATTGTGTCCGCGCTCTACGCGACAACCGTCACCGCCGCCGAACCCTCTGCCTGCCAATACATCCGCGGCGAACCCATGCCGCTGCAGGTTCAGGGTTGGTACTCCCGCCCTGTTCTCGAAGGCAAGATCAACGGTCTTACCCTACCGATGCTGGTGGACACTGGTGCAGCCTATACGCTCATCAAAGCACGCAGTGTCGAGTTGCTTCAGCTCCCAACCAGGCTGCAGCGCGGCAGCGCCACTGGCTTGGGCGGACTAACACGCCGAAGCTTCACAACCTCCGTGAGTGAATTTTCAGTAGGAGATACCAAGCCAATCAGAGCCACCCTTCCAGTAGCTGCGATGAGCCAACGCGACGTGTTCGGCGCCGTACTTGGCGTGGATTTCTTGCTGCAGGCCGACCTTGAAATTGACTTCGCCGCCCATCGGCTGCAGTTCAACCGCCTGGGTAACTGCAGCAAAGACACGATCCTGATACCGAATGCCGCTGTCCTCGATGCCCCTGCCGACGACACTGATCCCCGCCCCCATTTTTACGTCAACGTCAATGCCGTTCCGGTGCGAACCCTGATCGACACTGGGGCGCCTTTCTCACTAATCGACATCCACGCTGCGCGCCGGGCGGGCATCACCCCGAACATGCCAGGAGCGATGAATAGCACACGCGTTATGGGAACAGGCGAAGGCCCCCTGGCAGCGTGGATTGTGCCGGTCTCGGAAATGGGGATTGGCAAGGACACGCACAAGAACCTGAAGATCACGCTGACTACAGTCAACCACAATAGCGCCGACCCACGCGGCACAGAGATGATCCTTGGCACAGACTTCCTGGCCAGCCACCGCGTGCTGTTTTCCCGCAGCCAGGGCAAGGTCTACCTTGAAAACAAGGCGCCGCTTAAATTCATCACCTCCATCGCAGACCGCGTGGAATGGCTAGAGATCGATGCAGCACAAGGCAACCCCGGGGCAATGGCCCACTTGGCCATGAGGCTGGAAAATGGCGAAGGCATCGGCCAAGATACCGCGCGCGCAAGCAAACTTCGCGAAACAGCCAGTGCCAAAGGGGATTTCACGACGCTCCTCCAGAAGGCCACCCAACAATTGAGCGACGGCGAGTTTGCAATAGCGGCACCCGCCTTGCGCCAGCTCGCACAAAGTGTTTCATCTTCTCGATACACGGAGCTGGAAGCCTACATCGCAACCGCCCTGAATGGCGAGACTCATACGGCCCAAAAAGAGCTAAAGATATTCCTCAAGCGGGCCAACGATGAAAGCTGGCCAACGCCCATCATGGAGTTTCTAGCAGGAGAAAGCAGCGCGAGCAGCCTGCTGAACACCGCACGCAAAGATGAAGGGCCGGCGAAAAGCCACGAATGCGAAGCACACTACTACATCGCCCAGGCAGCGCGCCTGAAAGGCGACCGGGGTACAGCCCGCCAATCGTTCGAATCCGCACTGGCCATTTGCCCGGTAAGCGGCTTCGAGCACCGTGCAAGCACCACCGCCCTCAAACAAACTGAGCTATAGGGACTTCGATGCCAAGGGTTCATTTCACTGACACGGAGATCGTGGATAAGCTATCAACGAGCAATCGGTTCGAAAATCGGCCAATGAATCGCACAACGCGCATGCCGGATAAAGTCACCGTCTTCATTGCCTCGCCCGACCCAAAATTCCCGAAGCAAAAAGCGCTGCATGCATACGCGCTAGGCGCAATCAGGGACATCAACAAGAAAGTGGACGTACATTTAACGCAGGCGAACGAAGAGGACGCTATCATCCACGTCTCGTTTGGCACATCGTTTTTAAACGGCACAAGCGATTACCAGAACTATGTCGCAAACGTTACATCAATACCCGGCAGTGGCGACGAAATCAAAGCGGATGGCTATGGAGATATCAGCACGAAGCCGGTATACATCCAGATCGGCCACAACATGCACGGGAACGAAGAATGCGATTGCTGGATTTCGCAAGATACCGTCGTTCACGAATTTGGGCACGCATTGGGCTTGCAGAGGCACTTCACCGGTTTTAGCGGCGAGAAAGCCATCTCGTACGCATTCTGGGACGTGCTGGCAACCCTCTACCACTATTCCGCAGGGACAGACTTCGAAAAAATTAGAGCGCACCGCGCCAGGATTTCATGGATCAAGAGGCTTTGGAACAGAGCGCGTGCGCCACGCAACCCGGACAATCCCGACGTGTTACTTTGAGACAGTCGACGAAATCGCCAGACTGCCCGAAGGCAGTCAGCGTGCAAAGCTGCCGTTAGAGATCCATGTGGCTACTTTTTCTCGCCCAGCAATCGGATCATGGCATCCGCGACGCCGACCGAAGACTCCCAGTTCATGCCGGTAATCAGCCGTCCATCCACCGCTACATGGCTGCCATCCTTCGGGCCATGCACGAACTTGCCACCGTTGCGCTTGATGCTGCCTTCAGCGGAAAATGGGTAAGCCTTGAAAACAGGCGACTCGCGGTTGATGAAGGCATCCGGAAAGCTGGTCATCACCTTGCCTTGGGCAAGGAAAGCACCATCGCTCAGCTTCAGTTGCGAAATGCCTTCGGTGCCATGGCAAATAGCTGCAATCACCCCACCCTGCACTTCATAAATCTGCTTCGCCAGCTGCTGGATGCTGCTGTTCTCCGCAATGCCAACAACCGCTGATCCACCGCCCACATAGACGATGCCGGCGTAATCCGCCGCTTTGAGATCGGCGGCAACGCGGGTGTTGGCCAGACCCCACATAAAGTCGCTGTCATACACATAGCGCCGCTGCATGGGATCCGAAGTAATGACCATTTCCAACGGCACGGCGCCGCCCTGTGGGCTGGTGAAATCAACCGCGTAGCCGGCTTTAAGCAACGCATCGTACGTGTACGCAATCTCCGGGAAATTATTGCCCGCATTGACCTTGGTTCCTGGATATTGCGCCGCGTTCGACAGCACGAATAGCACCTTGCGTCCGTGCTGCGGCCCGTCGGCACGGATAGCCGACTTGCTGATGATTTTCCACTCCCCCGCCATTTTCCGCAGCAGGAACACATCAACATAACGCCGGCCTTGTTTCGGCATCAGGATCTCGGCCTTGGCCGTGGCAAGCTGGCCGGTGATATCGATGCTCATTAGGCGTCCGATGCGACCATTGAACTGGGACTGCTTTTCGGCCGGGAACAGCTTTGCGTATTCTTGCGGCGACATTTCCCGCACCGTATTGTCCGGCCCGTCCAGGTATAGACGCGCGCTCGGATGGAAAGCCTTCTGCAGGTCAGCCTGGACGTTGAAACTGCTGCCCGTTAAATACAGTCCTACTGCCCGCGCAACGGCGGCCTGCTCAGCCCCGCTTACCGCCGCACGGCTTTGGCCGGCACAAGCGAAAAATGCGAATATCAGAAATACGCGAATCAGAAATACCTTGTTCATGAAGTCATCCTCTAATGGTCCCAAATTGATTGGCGCGGGAATGTGAAGTCATCACGTCCCAGCACGTCAATCATCGGGCGAGGCATGCTCAAAAACACCGAAAAATCGCGAATTCGAATTCCGGAAACGCGATTCCGGAGTATTTTTCAGGCGGTAGGCAGCGATTCGGCGCGATACCGTGCCGGCGTCTGGCCGACGACTTTCTTGAAGGCGGTGAAAAAAGTGGAGCTGGAATTGAAGCCGCAGCGCTCCGCTACGGACTCCAGGTTGAGCTGAGGCTCGGCGAGCAGCAGCTTTTTGGCATCCGCAATGCGGAACTCGTTGACGTACACGCTGAAGCTTTTGTTCAACCTGGCGTTCAAGGCTTGCGACACTTCCGCCGGCAAGTTTCCCGTTTTCCGGGCGAGCTGGGCCAAGGTCAGGTTGGGATTCAGATGCAGCTCTTGCTCCTGCATCTGCTGCCCGACTGCCGCCAGGATCTGCAATGCATCCTCATCGCTCAATTTGCGGTTCTGGTACTTCTCCTTCGACTCAGCCTCGCTCTTGCGGAGCAAGAAAACCAGCACGGCGATATGCAGTAGGAAAGTGAATGAGAGCGCCCCGACGATATAGGAGGTGAGCGGCGTGGTGGCATAGGCGACGAGAATAAGGAAGCTGCCGGCAAACACACTAAGCGGCATCCAGGCCTGCATCGACATGCGCCAGCCCGCTTCCCTCAACTGCGCGCGCGCCTGCCACAATGCCCATGCTGCAGCCAGCAAGTAACCGAGCCAGTAAATGTGAATCACGTCACTGGACTTGCTCCAGATGCTGCGATAGCTGGCATAGGGGAATAGCACACCCAAGCCGATCACCAGGAACGCCAGGCCAAGATGCCAGCGCCAGCGCTGGTCCGCCGGAACCTGCTGGCGCTCTAGCAGGTAGTAGCGCACATACAAGTAGGTCAAAGGCCCGATCAGCAGGCAGGCAGACAAGCCCAATTGCCTGAACTCGAGGGCGATGGTCGGGTCGAAAAACAGGACAGTGGATTTCGCCGTGCGAACGGAGATCGCCAACAGCAGCGCGCCAAGCATCCAATCGGAAAGCAGTTTCGGCTGACGCCTGAAAAAATAGATGGCCAGGAAGATGCCGTTAATGGCACCAAGGGCGCTGAACAGGAACAGGAGTTGTCGGGCGAGCATGCCGCAAGTATAAACCGGGG
Organism: Massilia sp. SR12; assembly: GCA_046523935.1. Lineage (GTDB taxonomy): Bacteria > Pseudomonadota > Gammaproteobacteria > Burkholderiales > Burkholderiaceae_D > Rugamonas. Next base: position 2,624,334 of record CP159586.1, read on the forward strand.
TTCCCGGTGTCGATGGCAGAAAAGCAAAGGGGCCGCTTAAAGCGGCCCTTTTAGTATTCCTTGGCGGAGAGGGGGATTCGAACCCCCGATAGGCTATGAACTCATTTCACCGGGCACCAAGGGGGCGCAAGGGCGTGGTTTCAAGCACTTATCCGACGGCCGCACCCCGAGATTCCCCTATGGCCCCATCGATTAGCCCACGCATTAGCCCAGCACTTCGGGCATGAATCACAGGTTCCCCCACCGCTACCCTTTCACGACTTATCGGCTATGCAAGTTAGTAACGCACTTGTTTGTGGGGGATTTTCTACATAACGTATGCCATCATTCCACATAAAGCATTACGATGCCTCACACAACCCTTTGATTTAACAACATTTTTTTGCAATAATTAGAGATACCCACAAACAGCTTGTTTAGATAATCTAATCTTCCAATATGGAAATCCCTAAGTTTGAGCACTTTGATCTCCAGCTCTACAATCCGGCATACGACTCTCCGCTTGTCGATGTTGTAACTGAGCTGGAATACCTGAGGCGACTACGCCTCGAGGGTAGCACGCCTGAAGGAATGTTCTATCAATTGAAGCACATCTTTCACATACTCGAAAGTCTCGGATCGGCGCGAATCGAAGGCAACCACACTACTCTGGCCGACTACATAGAGACTACAGTTCAGGGCGGTGACGAGAGCGACCAAATAAAAGAGATCTCGAACATCGAACGGGCAATGCAGTTCGTCGACGATGCCATGGAACCAGGGGCCCCGCTGACTGAAACGTTTATTCGCGAACTTCACAGTATGACCGTCGACAATCTGAAGCGCGAGGGCGACAAAACTCCCGGCGCATACCGCGAAGGTCCAGTCAGAATCGCAAAGTCAGAGCATTCGCCACCAAACGCGCTGTCTGTGCCTGAGTACATGCGGGAGCTTACCGATTTCGTCAACACACCCGCAAAACAGAAATACGACTTGATCAAGGTTGCACTCGCTCATCATCGCTTCGGATGGATACACCCCTTCTCCAATGGCAATGGCAGGGTCGTACGTTTGATCACTTACGCGCTGCTGATCAAGTACGGTTTTAACGTCAAGGAGGGAGGACGTGTTCTGAATCCCACTGCAGTCTTTTGCAATGATCGGGAACGTTACTATCAGATGCTGAGCTCAGCAGATAAGGGAACAACTGAAGGCATCGATACGTGGTGCACCTACGTCCTACAAGGCATCCTGCTTGAACTCCAAAAAGTCGATAGACTGACAAACTACGAATATCTTCAGAAGCAAATCCTTCATCCCGCGCTTGCAATCTCGCGTGAGCGACAACTCATCACCATTGATGAGTACCATGTGCTGACGGAGGTAGTTCGCCTGAAGACTGCGAAGTCTGCTGACCTTCAGAGAGTACTGCCAACTCTCACAGACACGCAACGGACATATCAGATCAAGAAGCTGGTCGCGGCCAAGATGCTGCAGCCAATTCATCCCAATGCAAGGCAATATGCGATCTGCTTCACCAACAATGTTCTGCTGCGCGGCATTATCAAGGCGTTGACTGATGAGGGCTTTGTTCCGAATGCCCTGGAAGCCAGGTAAGCACCACTGATTTCTAAAGCCAGCTCACCGATGCCCCTGCCAAGCCCAGCACTTGTTCTTCGATGGCGCCGGATACGTGGGTGAAAAGGATGCAAGGAGATTACTATGCGCGGCAAGCTGGAGAAGTTATTTCTTCCGTTGCCTGCCCTGCTGTCGACGCACTATCAATTGAATTTTCTCGGCCACTTCCGCTTCCTGAAAATCCTCAATAATGTGCGTGCCAGTATCCACGCCGAGGCCTGTGTCTTTCCTTCCTTTGAAGATGATGTACTTCGCCGACACCATCATCGCAACGCCGCAATCGCCACGGCCCATGCCGGTTGCGAACGTAACGCTCTTGGGTTGTGGCTCGCCTTTTAGCGTCCTTCCAACGAGGAAGCGCCCCTCTATCCACGGCCATTTATGAAGATCATTGCTGGGCATAACTTTAGCCTCCAGGAGAGTAGCAATAAAAACCTCGTCCGCCTTATCGACTTGCTGGTCGACTGGAACAACTGGGAAGCTGCACGCTGACGCACTGAAGGTTTTGAACGCAAGCACTCCAAGGAGGATTAGTCGCTTCTTCATAATTTCTTCGGGGATGAATGGCTTCGGGGCAGATGGGCGTTAGCTCAAAATTAGCCAAGCATATAGAAGATCCAACAGAAAAACAAAAAAGGCCAGCTTTCAGCTGGCCTTTTCTTAATCCTTGGCGGAGAGAGGGGGATTCGAACCCCCGATAGGCTATGAACCTATACACGCTTTCCAGGCGTGCGACTTCAACCACTCATCCATCTCTCCTGCATCTCTCACTCATCGCGAGAGGCCCGAATTATAGCAGCGTTTTTGCCGATGGCAAAGACTTTCTGATTAGAACCGCCAAAACCGGGAAACCAGGGTACGGCCCGCAGGGCCGGACCCTGCTCTTCACCTTTAGGAGGTTTCTTTCAGTTGCTCGAGGATGGCGGGGTTTTCGAGGGTGCTGACGTCTTGGGTGATGGTTTCACCTTTCGCGAGCACGCGCAGCAGGCGGCGCATGATCTTGCCGCTGCGGGTCTTCGGCAGGTTGTCGCCGAAGCGGATCTCTTTGGGCTTAGCGATCGGGCCGATCTCTTTGCCTACCCAGTTGCGCAGCTCGGCGGCGATTTGCTTGGCTTCGTCGCCGGTCGGGCGGGAACGCTTCAGTACGACGAAGGCGCAGATCGATTCGCCAGTGGTTTCGTCTGGCTTGCCCACTACGGCAGCTTCGGCCACCAGGGGGTTGGCGACCAGGGCGGATTCAATCTCCATCGTGCCCATGCGGTGGCCGGAGACGTTCAGCACGTCGTCAATGCGGCCGGTGATGGTGAAGTAGCCGGTTTCGGCGTTGCGGATCGCGCCGTCGCCTGCCAGGTAGTATTTGCCGCCCAGTTCTTCCGGGAAGTAGCCGGCTTTGAAGCGGTCCGGGTTGCCCCATATGGTGCGGATCATCGATGGCCATGGGCGTTTGACGACCAGGATGCCGCCGCTGCCGTTCGGTACGTCGTGCCCTGCTTCGTCCACAATCGCGGCCATGATGCCTGGCAGCGGCAGGGTGCAGGAGCCTGGCACCATTGGGGTGGCGCCCGGCAGCGGGGTGATCATGTGGCCGCCGGTTTCGGTTTGCCAGAAGGTGTCCACGATCGGGCACTTCTCGCTGCCCACATTCTTGTAGTACCACATCCAGGCTTCCGGATTGATCGGTTCACCCACCGTGCCCAGCAGGCGCAGCGAGGAGATGTCGAAGTTCTTCGGATGCACTTTCGGGTCGACGTCGGACGCTTTGATCAGCGAGCGGATCGCGGTCGGTGCGGTGTAGAAGATGTTGACCTTGTGCTTGGCGATGGTTTCCCAGAAGCGGCCGGCGTGCGGGAAGGTCGGGATACCTTCGAATACCACCTGGGTGGCGCCAACTGCGGTCGGGCCGTAGGCGATGTAGGTGTGGCCGGTAACCCAGCCGATATCGGCGGTACACCAGTAGGTGTCTTCCGGCTTCAGGTCGAACGACCACTTCATGGTCAGCGCGGACCACAGCAGGTAGCCGCCGGTCGAGTGCTGCACGCCTTTCGGGGTGCCGGTGGAGCCGGAGGTGTAGAGGATGAACAGCGGGTGCTCGGCTTCCACCCATTCCGGTTCGCAGGTAGCGGCCTGGCCTTCGACAAGGTCGTGCAGCCAGATGTCGCGGCCTTCGCTCCAGGCGATATTGCCGCCGGTGCGCTTGTACACCACCACGTTCTTGATGGTGTCGCAGCCGCCCATGGCCAGTGCTTCGTCGACGATGGCTTTCAGTGGCAGTTGTTTGCCGCCGCGCAGTTGCTCGTCGCAGGTCAGCACGGCGACTGCGCCGGCGTCGATGATGCGCTCTTGCAGCGACTTGGCGGAGAAGCCGCCGAACACCACGGAGTGGGTGGCGCCGATGCGGGCGCAGGCCTGCATGGCGGCCACGCCTTCCACCGACATGGACATATAAATCACCACGCGGTCGCCCTTCTTGATGCCGCGCGCCTTCAGGCCGTTGGCGATCTTGCAGACCTTGTCGTGCAGTTGCTGGTAGCTGACGCGCGTTACTTCGCCGTCGTCGGCTTCGAAAATAATGGCGGTCTTGTCGCCCAGGCCGTTCTTGATATTGCGGTCCAGGCAGTTGTACGACACGTTCAGCTTGCCGTCTTCGAACCATTTGTAGAACGGTGCGTTGTCTTCGTTCAGGGTGCGGGTGAACGGGGTCTGCCATTCAACATGCTCGCGCGCCAGGCGGGCCCAGAAGCCTTCGTAGTCGCGCTCAGCTTCATCGCACAGCGCCTGGTAGGCGGCCATGCCGGACACGGCGGCCTTTTCCACGAATGCTGCCGGCGGCGCAAAAATGCGCGATTCCGTTGGTCCTTGTTGATCTGCGCCTTGGTTGGTCATGCTTGTCTCCGGTTAGTGATGGTTTGCTAGCAACGATAGTGCTTGTCGCTTACTACCCCCTTACATGATCAGGAGGTTATTTTTGCCATTTTAATCACTTCTTGGGACTCTGGTACAGCGCGCGCAGGCAGCCAGCGGTCAATCAGCAATACCAATTTTTCCCTTAACCACGCGCCCAGGCCGTGCTCCAGCAGCCAGTGCGACAGCGCGGCAAGCGGAATCGCCAGCAGCACTGCGAGGAAGACCTCATTCCAACTTTGCGTATGCAGGCCATGCTGCTCCAGCCAGCGGGTCAAGACCACTTGGCCAAGATAATGGGTCAGGTACATGGAGTAGGAAACGGTGCCAACCCACACCAGCCAGCGCGGCATGGTGAGCGTGACGGTTTTGCTGGCGATGGCCAGCGCCAGCAGCATCAGCGCCAGCGGTCCGCCCCACCCTGCCGGTCCATGGAAGCCACCCACGCCGGACCAGCCCCACCACAGCACGAAGCCGGTGCTGCAGAACACGGCCTGCCAGGCCACGGTTTCGCTGCCGAAGCGGATGCGCGGCTGGTGGTATAGCAGGCCGATTACCACGCCTGCAATGAATTCGTAGATGATCGGGTTGGTCGCCAGTTGCATATAGCCCCAGCTAAAAGAAAGATACTGGCGCACGTTGAGCGTGGCGCCGCCATGCGTGGCGGGCAGCAGCACTAGCGTGAGCAGCATCCAGCTGGCGAACACGAACCAGCGCAGGCGGCCGGCCAGCATGCTGATGCCGAACACCAGGTAGAAGTACATCTCAAAGGCGAGCGTCCACGCCAGCGGGAACGCCAGGCCGAAGAAAGGCGCCTCGCCCGGCACTTGCGGCAGGAAGGCCAGCGAGCCGGCGAGATGCCACAGGCGTTCAGCATCCTGGAAGAACCACAGGCCACCACGGTCGATAAAGATCCAGAGCAGGGTCACTATTGCGTAAGCCGGCCACACGCGGGCGAAGCGGCGCGCCGCGAATAGCGCGGTGTCGCGCAGGCCGCTGGCGCCGCGCGTGGTGTGGACCATGATAAAGCCGCTAATCAGGAAAAACAGGTCGACGCCCATAGCCCCTGGCAGGAACAGCGTCTTCCCCAGTTCGCCGTGCGGGGTACCGACCAGGAAGTAGCGCGCGTGCGCCAGCACCACGCCCAGCACGGCCAAACCGCGCAAACCTTGCAACCATTCCAGCTTCATCGTCACTTGCCAGGAAAACAAAGTTTGCAATGTAGCATATCGGCGCCGCTGCCGGAGGCCTGCTGCCGCGTGTAGAATATCGGCTGATTTTCTAAACGTCTTTTTGAACAATACAGATGACCGACCCGCTGAACACCAATGGCAAACGCCTGAGCCCTATCCCCGCCTTCATCTTCATGTCCCGCTGGCTGCAGCTGCCGCTGTACGTGGGCCTGATCCTGGCGCAGTGCGTCTACGTATTCCATTTCTGGGTCGAGCTGAAAGACCTGATCGGCGCGGCGTTCGGCAATGCCGCCTCGCTTGAACACATCCTGCAGGCCGTGACCGTGCCAGGCGCCCTACCACCGAAGAAGCTGACCGAAACCACCATCATGCTGGTGGTACTGGGCCTGATCGATGTGGTCATGATTTCCAACCTATTGATCATGGTGATCGTGGGCGGCTACGAGACCTTCGTCTCGCGCATGCACCTGGAAGACCACCCGGACCAGCCTGAATGGCTGTCGCACGTGAATGCCTCCGTGCTGAAGACCAAGCTGGCGACTGCGATCATCGGTATTTCGTCGATCCACCTGCTGAAGACCTTTATCAATGCGCAGCTGTACGATCCTCAGACCCTGGTCGCGCAGACCGTCATTCATTGCGTCTTCCTGCTGTCGGCCATTGCCATCGCATACACCGACCGCATCACCACGACGACGCATCAAGCATCGAAGCACCACTAATACCTGTCAGCCAAAGAGCCAACCATGACCATCATCAAGCAAGAAGACCTGATCGAATCCGTCGCAGCGGCGCTGCAGTACATCAGCTACTACCACCCTGCCGACTACATCCAGCACCTGGCGCGCGCCTACGACGCCGAGCAAAGCCCGGCCGCCAAGGACGCCATCGCCCAGATCCTGACCAACTCCCGCATGTGCGCGGAAGGCAAGCGTCCGATCTGCCAGGACACCGGCATGGTCAACGTCTTCCTGAAGATCGGCATGGGTGTGCGCTTTGAAGGCTTTACCGGCACCGTGACCGACGCCGTGAACGAAGGCGTGCGCCGCGCCTACAACTTCTCCGACAACAAGCTGCGCGCCTCCATCGTGGCCGACCCGCACTTCGAGCGCAAGAACACAAAGGACAACACCCCAGCCGTGGTGCACATGGAACTGGTGGAAGGCAATACCGTCGACGTGGGCGTTGCAGCCAAAGGCGGCGGCTCCGAGAACAAGACCAAGTTCGTCATGCTGAACCCATCCGACTCGCTGGTGGACTGGGTGCTGAAGACCGTGCCGCTGATGGGCGCTGGCTGGTGCCCGCCTGGCATGCTGGGCATCGGTATCGGCGGCTCCGCAGAAAAAGCCATGCTGATGGCCAAAGAGTCGCTGATGGAAGACATCGACATGTTCGAGCTGAAAAAGCGCGGCCCGCAGAACAAGCTGGAAGAACTGCGTATCGAACTGTGCGACAAGATCAATGCCCTGGGCATTGGCGCGCAGGGCCTGGGCGGCCTGACCACCGTGCTGGACGTGAAGATCAATATGTACCCGACCCACGCCGCCTCCAAACCGGTCGCCATGATCCCGAACTGCGCCGCTACCCGCCACGCCCACTTCGTGCTGGATGGTTCGGGCCCGGCCTACATCGAACCACCAAAGCTGTCCGACTGGCCGGACGTCACCTGGGCGGCCGACACCGAGAAGTCCAAGCGCGTTGACCTGAACACCCTGACCAAGGAAGAAGTCGCGTCCTGGAAGCCAGGCCAGACCCTGCTCCTGAACGGCAAAATGCTGACCGGCCGCGATGCCGCGCACAAGCGCATCCAGGACATGCTGTCCAAAGGCGAGCAACTGCCGGTGGACTTCACCAACCGCGTGATCTACTACGTGGGCCCGGTCGATCCGGTGCGCGAAGAAGTCGTCGGCCCAGCCGGCCCGACCACCGCCACCCGCATGGACAAGTTCACCGACATGATGCTGGAGAAGACCGGCCTGATCTCCATGGTCGGCAAGGCCGAACGCGGCCCGACCGCGATCGAATCGATCCAGAAGCACAAGTCGGCCTACCTGATGGCGGTGGGCGGCGCGGCTTACCTGGTGTCGAAAGCGATCAAGGGCGCCAAGGTTGTCGGCTTCGAAGACCTGGGTATGGAAGCGATCTATGAATTCGACGTGGTAGACATGCCTGTCACCGTGGCCGTCGATTCCTCCGGCACCTCGGTGCACAACACCGGCCCGAAAGAGTGGCAGGTGAAGATCGAAGCCCTGAAAGCTGCGCAACCAGCCTGATAGATGTCCCATTCGATCCCCTCCTCCGCCGATGCGCCCATCGGCGTCTTCGATTCAGGCGTGGGAGGGCTCTCCGTGCTGCGCCACATCCACGCGCAGCTACCGCACGAGCACGTGATGTACTTTGCCGATTCCGCCTTCGCGCCCTACGGTGCGAAAACGGATGAATGGCTGGTGCAGCGCGCGCTCGACGTAACCGCATTCCTGATCTCGCAAGGCGCCAAGGCGCTGGTCGTGGCCTGCAATACGGCCACCGTGGCCGCCATCAAGGCGGTGCGCACCGCCTACCCCACCCTGCCGGTGGTTGGCGTGGAGCCCGGCCTCAAACCAGGCGCCGCCGCCACGCGCAATGGCACGGTCGGCGTGCTGGCCACCGCCAGCACCCTGCGCGGTGAAAAATTCCTCGCCCTGCGCGAACAAATCTCGGCCAGCAACGGCACCAGCTTCCTGCTGCAGCCTTGTGGCGGGCTGGTGGAACGCATCGAACAGGGCGACCTGTCCAGCGCAGCCACCGCAGCCATGCTGCATGGCTTTGTCGATCCGCTGCTGGACCAGGGTGCCGATACCCTGGTGCTGGGCTGCACCCACTACCCCTTCGTACAGGAAGCCATAGCCCAGGTGGTGGCCGCGCGCGGCGCCAGTGCGACGGCGGTTACCATGATCGACACCGGTGACGCCGTGGCGCGCCAGTTGGCGCGCCTGCTGGAAGGCGCCGGCCTGCAGCGCCCTGGCGGCAGCCCGGCCCACTTGCGCGGTTACACCAGCGGCAACGCGGCGGCCCTGCAAACGGCGTTTGCCAACCTGCTGGGACTGCATCCGCAGGTCGAATCGGTGCAGGTTTGAAATATATTTGCCAGTTTTTGGGAGACGCTATATAATCTCGGCTCTGTCGCGCTGCGGTGCGATAGAAAGCAGTTTTCAGTGGTGGCTGTAGCTCAGTTGGTAGAGTCCAGGATTGTGATTCCTGTTGTCGTGGGTTCGAGCCCCATCAGTCACCCCACCGAATTCACGAAGAAGGCCTGATCGAAAGATCAGGCCTTTTTTGTTTGCGCCACGCCGTCCGAATCCGTCAGTAGTGAAGCTGGCGCTACAAAGCTCTTTTCGATCGCGCTTGCGCATACTTCTCGCCCCAGCGCGCCACCGGCCCTAGGGCAGCATTCAACTCCGCCCCCAGCTCCGTGGTCGAATACTCGACACGCGGCGGTACTTCGGGAAACACCTCGCGCCGCACCAAACCGTCGGCCTCCATCTCGCGCAATTGTTGAATCAGCATTTTTTCCGTGATGTCGCCCAGCACGCGGCGCAGGCCGCCCGGACGCACCGGACCGGATTGCAACTCGTACAGGATCAGCGCCTTCCATTTTCCACCAATGACTTCAAAGGCCGGGCCGATGCCGCAGTTATAGGGTTTGCTCGCAGCCATTGCAACTCCACAAAACTTACCAAATGGGTAGTACCCCACTAAAAAGTAGGTACTTGCTGGATCTCATGGTACCCCAAGATTGGCTACTCCCACCCACAAAGGAGTTTGAAAATGAAAAGCATCGCAGTGATTGGACTTGGCCAAATGGGCTCCACCCTCGCTCGCCTCCTGCTTGGCGCTGGCTTCGAAGTACACGTTTGGAACCGCACGCCCGGCAAGGCTGCAGCGCTGGCGGAAGCCGGCGCCAAAGTGGCCGCATCGGCGCAGGAAGCGCTGGCGCGGGCGGAGTTTGCCGTCATGTGCGTGCACGACCAGGGCGCCGCAGCGCAGATCATGACGCCCGACGCGTGGCGCGCACTGGAAGGCAAGGCCCTGCTGCAGTTCACCACTTTCAGCCCGCAAGAAGCGGCAGCGGCTGCCGAAACCGCGCAGCGCCACGGCGCGGCCTACCTGTCCGGCGCCATCCAGGTGGCGCCCGAGCAAATGGGCAAGCCGGACACCACCATCCTGCTGTCCGGCCCGCGCGCCACAGTCGACAGCGCACAAGCCGTACTGGCAGCCTTCGGCGGCAACATCGCCTGGCTCGGCGAACGCGCCACCGCGTCGCCCACCATGGACCTGGCCACGCTGTCCTTCGTATATGGCGCCACCGCCGGCTTCCTGCAAGGCGCCGCGCTGATGCAGCAGGAGGGGCTCGACGTGCAGCGTTACGGCGCTATCGTCAACGCCATGGCGCCGTCCTATGGCGAATTCCTGCAGCACGAGGCGAACGTGATTGCCGGCGGTGACTACCGCATCTCGCAAAGTCCACTGTCGATCTCCGTCGACGCCACGCGCCGCATCCACCACGCCATGCGCGACGCCGGCCTGGACGCCAGCCTCACCGCCGCTATCGCCCAATTGCTCGAACGCGCCAACGCCGCCGGCTACAGCGGCGAAGAACTCGCCGCCGTCGCAAAGGTAATCCGTAATCCAGACTGACCACAGGGATTGGTCGGCACGTTTGGCGGCGAGGGTGATATATCTCAATACGCACCTGAGCCGCCACGCATAGCATCGCAAGATGGCTGGGCTTCGCATCCCACGGCGGAGCCGGCATTGCGCGCCTGGCTGACCATCGCAACAAAAGCCCACTGGTCCACGCCAACAGAAATCAAGCTTTCGGATCGAGCAGTTAGCTTTGTCGGAAACAATCGCGTTGTATTCAATATTGGCGGCAGACGGTTCCGCTTGGTTGCCAGCGTTGCGTATGAATTTCAGGCGATGTACATTAAGTTCGTCGGCACCCACGCGGAGTACGACAAAATCGATGCATCAACCGTCGATATGGATTACTGAAATGAACCAGCAGTCCCAAACTGATCAAGAGCAGTACCAACTTGCCTTACGCGAGCTGCCAGTTATGCTCGACAAACCTCCAACGCCAGGCACACCGGATGGCGACCGTTTTGAGGCGTTGATCACTTTGGTCGAGAAGTACGAAAATCACATTCTCCCTACCCGGCCAGAGAATTAAGGTTGATCCTGCTGGTAGCGCTTGTAGGCTCGGCTGTTGCAGGCTTCCTGCACGGCCTGCCACGAGCGCTGCGCCAGCTCGGGATGCCGGTCCGCTTCCAGCTCCATGCCGATCACCACATCCACCTGATCGGCGCGCAGCTTGTCCATGTTCGGCTCCAGCGTCTTGGCGCCGTCCTCATAGGGCACGCCAAGTTCGCGCAGGCGATCCGTGACAAAGACGAAAGCCGACTCCACGCCAACCGAGCCATCCAGGTCATGGAACCGCTGACCATCCCAGCGCACGCTGCCTGGTCACATCCGGCGCGGCGCCACCTTGCGTTCGATCCGGATGCCGACCTTGTGTGCGGCAAGCTGCAGCAGGTATTGGTAGTGGGCAGTGAAATCGACTTATGCAACTGGCGCGAAATCCACATCAAGCGAGCAGAATCGCAGCCCGGCGCACTGGAACGCTTCGCCGAGCTGGCCGCGGCCACCGTTGCCGCCGGCCCATGCCGCCACAAAATTAAACCCGTGCGGCTTTGCCCTGCGGCATTAGTTTGGCGCTAAAATAACGGTTGAAAAAATTTGCGCAAATGGAAAAAGTCATGTCGGAGTTGAAAGATTTAACTACTTACAGCAAGGACACGCCCGTCGGCCTGCCCTCGGTGGGCGGTCGCGCCGGCGTGTTCGTGCCAACCGAGCAGTTTGATATCCCCAACTCCACCACCATCCGCCACGGCGCCGGCATCGTCGGCTTCGGCAATCCGGATGGCACGCTGACGATCTACTATGAAGCCAACCGCTTCGACGATTCCAGCCTGCACAAATGGGAAAACAAGGCACGCAAGGCCTACGACCGCATGGTCATGGTGGCGCCCACCGTGTCCAAAGCCAAGCTGAATGCCAAGTACCTGGAATTCGTCGGCTACATCGACGGCTCCGGCATCACCCTGAAGGAACCCGAGCGCGTTACCGACTGGCTGACCCAGTCCAATGCGCTGGATACGGCGCCCGCCGGCGCGGTGGTACTTTGGGGTAAAAGGTAAGGACGAGCAATAGTCCTACAAAGGCATCGGCAACCATCCGATGCCTTTTTTGTTTGCTCTTGAATAAGATGATGCTAAATCTTAGGCAGGAGCACAAACATGTCCCACCATCCCTACACTAGCGGTGCCGTGCTGCTCAGCCTGGTGGCCTCGGCAACTTGGCTGCTGTGCTCGGCCGACGTGCTGATGCACATCGGCCCCTTCTTCCACTGATTAACGGTGGCGGTGGCCCCGGCCACGCCAATGCCGGTTCGTGAAGAGGAAATCGAACCCGATCGTCACTGGCGGATAGATATAGGCCGGCTGCGGCGCATACACCGGCTGCGGCGCATACACCGGCTGCGGCGCATACACGGGTTGCGGCGCCGCGTAGACCGGCTGCTGCTGCACATACACCGGCTCGTCCGAGTACCTCACCTGCGCCCCGGAACGGGCCGCCGTGCCATACGGCACCGGCGTCACCGACACGGTTTGCCAGTCGTATGGATTGCCCGAAGCGTAACGCGCCGGCTGCTGCACAGCGCAACCGGTCAGGCCCAGGGCCAGCACCGGTAAGATCATCATAGTTTTCATCGCAAATCTCCTTCCCAGGATTCAACTATAGGGAATATTTGCGCTGGCGCCGCCGCTTTTACAAACGCTTACAGCGCCCGCTCAAACAGGCGGGATGTCGCACTGGTCCAGCGGCCGGCCCGAGGCGTCCATGCGTTGCACGCACAACTGGTATTTGATGCCGTAGTCCATCTCCACGCTGTACACCTTGCCATACGGCAGGGAGACCGATTCCTGCAGCACCCGCTGGTAGCTCATGGCCGGCACATCGGCCGGAATCGCGATCGAGGTATGGGAATTGCGGCGGCGGTCCTGCTGGCGGCGATGCACGTCCACAATCAGGCCCAGGTCGAGCGCGACACCGCCTGACTCGTAGCTATAGCGCGTCACGTTGCGCGACGCGCTCAACACGCCCCAGGCGCAAGGCAAGGCCGGCGGACAGTATTTAAGCTGGGCCAGCGGGAAGATCTCCTCGTGGTTGCCCAGTTGCTCCAGCGGCCAGACGGTGCGCTTGCCCTGGGTCTGACCCGAGGCCGAGTCTGGCCAGGTGATGGCATTGACGACCACCACATACTGCTTATTGCGGGCCGGATCATTCGGATTGCGCCACATGGCGCAACCGGAAAACAGCATGCCGGCGAGTGGGACGAGAAACAGTAATTTCATGGAAGCTAGATTAACAAAAAAACGGCCCCGAAGGGCCGTTTTCTTGTACAGGGCGACTGGTTTAATCCAGTTTCCAGGCGTAGTCCACCTTGGTCCAGGTTTCGGCCGGTGCGCCGTCCTTGGTACCCGGCTTGAACTTGCAAGCGCTCAGTGCTTTCAGCGCAGCCTTGTCCAGGTTCTTGAAGCCGGACGATTTGTCCAGCTTGGAATCCTTGACCTCGCCGTTGGCGGCCACCAGGAAGGACATGCTGACAGTGCCCTGCTCCTCGTTCATCAGGGAGGCTTTCGGATACTCCGCCTTGCAATTCTTAGCATCGAACGATGCCGGTACCTCGGCCGCGAAAGCCGATGCGCCCATTGCGAGCGCTACAGCCATAACACTCAACTTCGTGATCATGATGTTCCCCTACTGAATGAGAGTGAAATGAATTACAGGGACCAGACGTAATCGACCTTGGTCCAGGTTTGGGCGACGGAGCCGTCCTTGGTACCTGGCTTGAATTTGCAAGCGCTGATGGCTTTCAGTGCAGCCTTGTCCAGGTTCTTGAAACCGCTGGACTTGTCGACTTTGGAATCGAGCACCTCGCCGCCGGCCGAAACCAGGAAGGACATGGTGACCGCGCCCTGCTCTTCATTCAGCAGCGAAGCCTTCGGGTATTCGGCCTTGCAATTCTTGGCATCGAATACTGCTGGGGTTTCAGCCGCGAAAGCCGAGGCGGAGACGATGGATGCTGCGATGAAGCCGATCAGACGCTTGTTCATTTTTATCCCAATCAAAATTTAAAAAACTGCGGGTCTATGCCCAATTATCAAAACTCTTCCCACTCGTCGCTACCGGCGGTAGCGGCGACGACTTTCTTTGGCGCGGCGGCTGGCTTGCTGGCGGCCGGGCGCTTGGCCGGCGCCTTTGGCACCACGGCGACTGCGGTCTGCTTCACCACCGGCTTGCTGGCGCTCAGCGCGTATTCCGCTTCCGGATCCAGCTTGAAGATCGACACCACGCGGGCCAGTTCACCGGCCTGGTCTTGCAGCGACTGCGCGGCAGCGGCAGCTTCTTCCACCAGGGCGGCATTCTGCTGGGTCATGGCGTCCATCTCGATGATCGACACGTTGACCTGCTCGATGCCGGCGCTTTGTTCCTGCGAAGCCGAAGCGATTTCGCTCATGATGTCGGTCACGCGGCGCACCGAAGCAACCACTTCATCCATGGTCACGCCAGCCTGGCCCACCAGTTTCGAACCGCGTTCCACTTTCTCGACGGAGTCGCCGATCAGGGACTTGATCTCTTTCGCGGCGCCAGCGGAACGCTGGGCCAGGTTACGCACTTCCGACGCCACCACGGCGAAGCCACGGCCTTGTTCACCGGCACGGGCTGCTTCAACCGCAGCGTTCAGCGCCAGGATGTTGGTCTGGAAGGCGATACCATCGATCACGCCGATGATGTCCACAATCTTGTTAGCGGACTCGTTGATCGAGCTCATGGTATCCACCACTTGCGACACCACCTGGCCGCCTTTCAGGGCCACGTCGGACGCGGAGGCTGCCAACTGGTTCGCTTCACGGGCATTGTCGGCATTCTGCTTCACGGTGGAGGTCAGTTCTTCCATGGCGGAAGCGGTCTTCTCCAGGTTCGATGCCTGCATTTCGGTACGCGACGACAGGTCGATATTGCCGGCTGCGATTTCACGCGATGCGGTGCCGATGGTCTCGGTACCCTGGCGCACCTGGCCTACGATCTCGACCAGGCTATCGCGCATTTCCTTGATTTCAACCAGCAGGGAATCCTTGTCGGTCGAGGTGGTGTCGATGCTCACCGACAGGTCGCCGTTGGCGATGGCGCCAGCGATCGACGCGGTGTAATCAGGCTCGCCGCCCAGTTGCTTGAGCAGGCCGCGGGTAATCATCCAGGCTGCGAAAATCGATACCACCGTGGCGGCCAAGCCGGCCACGATCATGAACAGGCGGGCCGAGGCGAAGCCTTCAGCCGCTTCCACCTTCATGCTCTCGTTGATTTTGTCTTCCAGGGTGGCCAACTGGGTCAGCGCTTCCATCCACTTCTTCTGTGCCGGACGGACTTCTTTCAGGTAAATCTTGGTGGCGGCCAGGGCGTCATTCGCGAGCCACAGTTCGGACGCTTTCTTCACCGCCGGCAGCACCACTGCTTGCTGCTCTTTCACTTGCGCCAGCAGGGTCTTTTCTTCTGGCGTTGCATCTTGGGCATACAGGGCGCTCAGCTTGGCGTGGGACTCTTCATAGTCCTTCAGTTGCTTGTTGATGCGGGCCAGTTCCGGCTCCATGTCGGACGGCTCGGACATCAGGGTCAGGATTTTCAGGTCGCTCACGTTTTCAACGTTGTTGCGCATGTCCACTACCAGGCGGGTAGCGACGGAGTTGACACTCACTACATGATCCAGGCGATCCTGAATCTGAGCCATGCGCCAGATACCGACGATGGTGATAATGACGAGGAACGCCAGTACCAGTGCAAAACCGAGACCAAGACGGGTCCCTACCTTCATTTTACTCAAATTCATTTCGGCTCTTATTTATAGAAGTGACACGGTTGTTGACTGCCTAAGATGCAGCAAAGAAACATTTACTGCCTCCACTGATCCTTGCTGCTACGCAAGTAGCGACAGTAGCAAACTATGACTGCGAATGCAAAGATCGCTTTCGCCGCGGGACGAAACCTGTCGTATTTCATCCCTAAAACACACGGTAGGAACCGTAGATAGCATGTGTGTATCAGCGAAATTATAGTCTTGGGGTTTCCACACGGCAAGCAAATTTTGCTCAAAATGTGAGCATGCGAACTTTCTTTTGAGAAATAGCTCGGCCGCAGCGGAAAACAGAAGTGAATGCGCAGGATTTCTTTTGTTTACGCGGTTCGGGCCAACGCATCCAGCAAAATGCGCGGATTGCCGGCCGCCAGTTGTTTGGCGTCGGACAAAGTCTGGCGATACTGGCGCGCGCCCTTCAAGCCCTGGGCGATGCCCAGCAGGTGGCGCGTGACGGTATTCAGCTTCAGGCCACGGGTGCCCTCCTTCGCCAGTTGCTCCTCGATGTACGGGATCATCGCCTCCAGCACCTGCTGGCGGCTGCGCGGCTCGCTGGTGG
Source organism: Massilia sp. SR12 (assembly GCA_046523935.1). GTDB lineage: Bacteria > Pseudomonadota > Gammaproteobacteria > Burkholderiales > Burkholderiaceae_D > Rugamonas. The sequence continues at coordinate 2,640,619 of CP159586.1, forward strand.
CGCCGTAGTAGCGCTGGTCGAAGGCGGCCATCAGGTAAGGGTTGTGGTAAGCCTCGCGGCCCAGCATGACGCCGTCCACGTGCTCCAGGTGGGTATCGATCTCCTCCAGCGTCTTGATGCCGCCGTTGATCAGGATCTCGAATTGCGGGAAGTCTTTTTTCAGCTGGTAGGCGTACTCATATTTCAGCGGCGGGATTTCGCGGTTTTCCTTGGGCGACAAGCCCTTCAGGATCGCGTTCCGGGCATGCACGATAAAGGTGGTGCAACCGGCTTCTGCCACCGTGCCCACGAAATCGCGCACGAAATCGTAGCTCTCCTCGTAATCGATGCCGATGCGGTGCTTGACGGTGACATCGATCTGCACCGCATCCTTCATCGCCTTGACGCAATCGCGCACCAATTCCGGCTCCGACATCAGGCAAGCGCCGAAAGCACCCTTCTGCACCCGCTCCGAAGGGCAGCCGCAATTCAGGTTGATTTCATCGTAGCCCCACTGCTCGCCCAGTTTGGCGGAAGTGGCCAGGTCCTTCGGATCCGAGCCGCCCAGTTGCAGCGCGACCGGATGCTCCTCCTCATTGAAGCGCAGATGGCGCTCCACATCCCCATACACCAGCGCCCCCGTGGTCACCATCTCCGTATACAGCCAGGTGTACTGCGAGATCAAGCGATGGAAATGGCGACAATGGCGATCCGTCCAATCCATCATCGGCGCCACGGAAAGGCGGCGGGAAGCTTTAGGAACGATGGAAGAAGACATAATGGCAAGCAAAAATTCGAGGGCTGCACATTATACAGGCAGAAATGTCCGATTCGGGGTCAGGAAGAAAAGTGGACATTTTCGAAGAAAATGTCCACTTTTCTTCCTGACCCCGAATCGGACATTTCCAGGCTAGCTGTTGAAGAGCTGTTCGACGCGGGTGAGGCGGCGCAGGGCTTCGCCTTCGAGCTCGCCGGAGGCGGTCATGATCTGGCGCACACCTTCCAGCGCGCGCTTGCGGTCGGATTCCGCCAGCAGCTTGGGCAAGGCGGCCATGGCGCGCTCTTCGTCCAGTTGTAGGATCATGTTCTGCTCCTGCACCACTTCCTTGAAACGCGCCAGGCTCATGCGCTCCTTGGCCGGCAAGCGCATGCGCAGCTCGCGCAAGGTGGCGAAGGCGCGTTCGTCGGCGGCGCGCATCTCGGGGCTGCGGGCAATATAAAGGATGGCGCGCATCACGGCTTCGCGCTCGCCGCCGCTGGCTAAACGCTTTGCGGCTTCAGTGCGGCGCGCGGCCACCACGGATTCGCGCGCAATATCGCGTCCGATCCGGCGCCGGATATTGGCGGAGTCGGCGCGCAGGCCGACCAGGGTTTGCAGCAGCGGGTGGCCATAGGCGGACAGGAAGAACTGCTCCACCGCCTGGTCGCGCATCACCTGATAGCGATCCAGCGCCGCCACGATCTGCTGCGAGGCCGCCTCCTGCATCTGCAGGAAGGGATTGTCGGGCGCCGCCGGCTTGCGCTGCGCCCGCACCTGCTCCGCCACCGCGCTGATCCCTTTCAGGAAGGGGTTCATGTCGGAGAACAGCTCGTAGCGCAAACGGTATGGGTGCATGCGCCGCATCCACTCCGCCGAATGCTCATTGGTCATCGCCTGCACGAAGGGGCTCATGAAAGTACGGTACAGGCCCTGGTTAATTTCCGACAGCCGCGCCACGGTGGCGAAACGGCGTTCGTCCTCATCGTCATTACCGCCCAGCGCGCGCAGCTCGTTCAGGTCGCGCCGCTCGAAACGCACCACGTAATTCCCTTCCGCCAGCTCGGGACTGTGCACGCCCTCATCGCCCTTGTCGATGAAGACCGCCTCGTACAAGCCGGGCGGCAGCACATCGATCAAATCCATGGTGCGCGTGAACTCGTCGTGCTCCTTATTGGCCACTGCGGCCGAAACGAAAATGCCCAGGTGCCCGATCGACTCGTGCAGCGTGTACACCACGGTCTGCCCGCCCGCCACCATGGCGGCATCGTTCTCATACAGGTCGAGCAGCCAGCCCAGCGCCTGCTGCGGCGGCGTGATATCGTCGCCCCAGGAGCAGAACACCACCACCGGCGAGCGGATATTGCGCAAGTCGATGCGGCGCCCGTCCGAGTCGTGGATGGTGCCGTTGCTCAGGCGGTTGCCGACGAACAGGTTGTCGGTGATGAACTGGATTTCCTCCGCATTCAGCACCACCGGGTTGCCCCACCAGCGCTCGAACTCCAGGAAACGCTTCTCCTCCGTGTCGACATTTGCGTACACGTGGTAACCCTTCTTCCAATAGGTATTGGCGGGATTCATGCTCTCGAAGTTGCTGACCAGGTGGGCGCCGTCGAACTTGCCGTGGCCCAGGTCGCCCGCCAGGGACGTCATCCAGGTGCCACCGGTCAGGCCGCCAAGGTAGCGCAAGGGGTTCTTGCCGCGCACCCCGGCCCAGTAGGACAGCGGCGCTCCGGCCAGCACCAGCGGCCCGCTCAGCTCCGGATGCAGGGCCGCCGTCATCATGATTTGCCAGCCGGCCTGGCAATTGCCGATCAAGGCCGGCTTACCCTCCGCGTCCGGATGCAGGTAGGCCACCTGCTCGATGAACTGGGCTTCGGCATGGCACACGTCTTCGATAGTTTGCCCCGGCACCGGCGCCGGCAGGAAGCCGATGAAGTAGCAGGGATTGCCGGCCTTGAGCACGACGCCGATTTCACTGTCCTGCTTCATGCCGCCGATGCCCGGGCCGTGCCCGGCGCGCGGATCGACCACGATGAAGGGGCGCTTGCTGTCGTCGATCTCCATGCCTTCCGGCGGGATGATGCGCATCAGCGAATAATTCACGGGCCGCGCCAAGGTGCGGCCATCGATCACGGTCTCGAACTCGAAATTCAGCACATGCGGCGCGGTTTCCCGCTCGCGCGCATTGCGCTCGGTGCCGCGCCGATACAGCACGTCCATGAACAGGATCGAACGCTGCCAGGCGTCGGTCCAGTATTCCATGGCCTGGGTGGCCAGGTTGGTGGGTTGGGCCATGCTGGTTCTCCTCGTCGGTTCCGGCTAGGGTGTACAGATTACCACGTTAGTCCAGCGGCGCCAGCGTCACGCCACGTAGTTCGTAAGGCGTGCCCTCCAACTGGAAGCCAATACGCCCTTCGCTCGGCGCGGCACCGGTGACACGGTTCTGCAACACGCCGTTCACGCTCACTTCGATCACGCCATCGCGCGCCACGATGTCCGCGCTATTCCATTCGCCGGCCGGGCGTTCCGCGCTGGCGCCGGTGCGCGCCTTGAGCGCCGGTTTGTCGCCGGTCAGCGCTTCGGAGAAACTGGCCCCGGCCATCGGCAGCAGGTCTCCCACGCTGCCGGCCTTGGTTTGCACCTGAATGCTCAAAGGCCAGACGCGGTCCATCGCACCTTCGCTGATATGCAGCAGCACGCCGGCATTGCCTGCCTTGCCCGGCCAGCGCCACTCCACGTGCAGCCGGTAGTTGCGGTAGCTGGCCGTCGTGGCCAGGAAACCGGACGGCGTGCCCGCCACAGCCACCACGCCATCTGGCTGTACACTGATCGCGCTCGCCAGCGCGGCAGCTGGCGCGGCACGCAGCTGCCACGCGCTCAAGTCTTTGAGCAGGTCGCCCGCCGACGCGCAGCCAGCCGCCGCCAGCCACACTGCCGTGAAAAGAATTTGTTTAACCATCTGGATCCCGAATGAAGAAGACACTGCTTTTCCTGACCATGGCCGCCAGCACCGCACTGGCATCCGCCACCGAATTGCCATTGTGGCCTGAAGGCGTGCCCGGTGCACGCAATATCGGCGCCGAACTGCGCAAAGACGGCTACCTGTCCAATGTCAGCGCACCGTCGCTGACCATGGTGCCGGCCGCCGTCGACCGCCCCAACGGCACGGCCGTCATCATCGCGCCGGGCGGCGGCTATGTCCGCGAATCGTTTGCGCGCGAAGGCCTGCAATACGCCAACTGGCTCAGTACCCTCGGCGTCACCAGCTTCGTACTGGCCTACCGCATGCAGGAATTCGGCCATCCCGCCCCCTTGCAGGACGTACTGCGCGCGGTGCGCCTGGTACGTTCGCGGGCCGCCGAACTCGGCATCGATCCGGCCCGCATCGGTGTGTTGGGCAGTTCCGCCGGCGGCCACCTGGCGGCCAGCGCCGGCACCCTGTTCAACCACCCCCTGGGCCGCACCGGCGCAGCGCTGGACGCGACCAGCGCGCGGCCCGACTTCCTGATGCTGATGTACCCGGTGATCACGCTGGACGGCCCCGCCGCCCACCAGGGCTCGCGCAAGTCACTGCTTGGCGCGGCGCCGACGCTGGAGCTGCTGCAATTGATGTCACTGGAACGCCAGGTCACGCCACACACCCCGCCGACGCTGCTGATCCACACCCAGGCCGACCAGTCGGTGCCGGTCGAGAATAGCATCCTGTTCTACCAGGCCCTGACGCGCAACAAGGTGCCGGCCGAGATGTATTTGTTCGAGCAAGGCGCCCATGGCATGGGCATGCGCGACAACCTGGGCACGGCCTCGGCGTGGCCAAAGCGCGCCGAAGAGTGGCTCAAGGCGCGCGGCCTGCTAGCCGCGCCCGCACCGGCGCCGAGATAAAAAAAACCCGCCTTGCGGCGGGTTCTTTGCATTACGCGTTTTCTTTGTTGGCGCGCTTGCGCTCGTGTTCCTTCAGGAAGCGCTTACGCAGACGGATCGATTTCGGGGTGACTTCCACCAGCTCGTCGTCGTCGATGAATTCCACTGCGTATTCCAGCGACATCTGAATCGGCGGCACCAGGCGCACCGCTTCGTCGGTACCCGAGGAACGCACGTTGGTCAGCTGCTTGCCCTTGATCGGGTTAACCACCAGGTCGTTGTCGCGCGAGTGGATACCGATGATCATGCCTTCGTACACTGGGTCGTTGTGGACCACGAACATACGGCCGCGATCCTGCAGTTTCCAGATGGCGTAAGCCACGGCAGCGCCGTCGTCCTGCGAAATCAGCACGCCGTTGCGACGGCCGCCCAGCTCACCTTTGGAGGCGTCGACCGGAGCGTAAGCGTCGAACACGTGCGACATCAGGCCGGTACCACGGGTCAGGGTCATGAACTCGCCCTGGAAGCCGATCAGGCCACGCGCAGGAATACGGTATTCCAGACGCACACGGCCTTTGCCGTCCGATTCCATGTTTTGCAGGTCGCCACGACGACGGCCCAGTTCTTCCATCACGCCGCCCTGGTTGGCTTCTTCCACGTCAACCGACAGGTTTTCGTACGGCTCATGGCGCACGCCATCCACCATCTTGAACACCACGCGTGGACGCGACACAGCCATCTCGAAACCTTCGCGACGCATGTTTTCGATCAGGATGGTCAGGTGCAGCTCGCCGCGGCCCGATACTTCGAAGACGGTGTCGTCGTCGGTTGGGGCAACGCGCAGAGCAACGTTGGCCTTCAGTTCTTTGTCCAGGCGATCGCGCAGCTGACGCGAGGTCACGAATTTACCTTCGCGGCCGGCCAGTGGCGAGTTGTTGACCATGAAGTTCATGGTCAGGGTTGGTTCGTCGACGGTCAGCATTGGCAGCGCGTCCGGGGTATCCGGTGCGCACACGGTGGAGCCGATGCCGATTTCTTCGATACCGTTGATCAGGATAATGTCGCCGGCGACCGCTTCGTCCACCAGCACGCGCTCCAGGCCCTTGAAGTTCAGCACCTGGTTGATGCGGCCCTTGATCGGGGTCGAATCAGGACCGTTCAGGACGATCACGTCCTGGCCGGTCTTCACGCGGCCACGGGAAACGCGGCCGATACCGATTTTACCCACGTAGGACGAGTAGTCCAGCGAGGTGATTTGCATCTGCAGCGGGCCGTCAGGATTGTCGTCACGCACTGGCACGTATTTCAGGATCGCTTCGAACAGCGGCTTCATGTCGCCGTCACGCACGGATTCGTCCAGGCCAGCGTAGCCGTTCAGGCCCGATGCGTACACGATCGGGAAGTCCAGCTGTTCATCAGTTGCGCCCAGTTTGTCGAACAGTTCGAACGTCTGGTTGATCGCCCAGTCAGCGCGCGCGCCCGGACGGTCGATCTTGTTCACCACCACGATCGGCTTCAGGCCCAGGGCCAGCGCCTTGCGGGTCACGAAACGGGTCTGTGGCATTGGGCCTTCTTGCGCATCGATCAGCAGCAGGACCGAGTCAACCATCGACAGCACACGCTCCACTTCGCCGCCGAAGTCGGCGTGGCCTGGGGTGTCAACGATGTTGATGTGGGTGCCTTCGTACTCAACGGCGCAATTTTTCGACAGAATGGTAATGCCGCGTTCTTTCTCCAGATCGTTGGAGTCCATCACGCGGGTATCAACCTGCTGGTTTTCTCGGAAGGTACCGGACTGGCGCAGCAGTTGGTCCACGAGGGTGGTTTTGCCATGGTCAACGTGAGCGATGATGGCGATGTTGCGAATTGCGCGTTTAGTATTAGACATGATGTATGTATTGACAGGAATTCTGCACGTGCGGAAGCACTGAACCCACTAGTATAGCATGCTGCGCCGCACACAACCATAATTCGGGGTCAGGTCTGACAATCGGACAGCCGCAGCGCACCTTTGATCTGGCTCAATACGTTTTCACGCCACCATGGGCCGGTTTCGTCGCAATGCAATGGCTCCGCCTGCCATCCTCCCGCATAGTGGCGGCATCGACACCCACTTCGGAGCAAAAAATGCTGCAACAGATCGTGAGCCATACGCCAATCTACGTCTGGGCCATCCTTGGCCTGCTGGTTTATCGCGGCGTGGCCGCCAGCCGCGACCGGGCGCTTGCCGTGCGTGCGGTGTTTATCCTGCCAGCGGTGATGCTGGCGTTGGGCTTGCATAGTATTGCGAACGGCTTCGGCCTGGCGTCCCTGGCAGGGGCGGCCTGGCTGGCGGGACTGGCGGCGGGTGCCGCGCTGGCGTGGCGCGGCGCGGCGGCGCGCGGGTTGGCGCTGGACCGGGCGGCGGGGACGGTGCAACTGCGCGGCAGCTGGGCGCCGCTGATGCTGATGCTGCTGGTCTTTGTGGCGAAGTTTGCCTTCGCCGTGGCGCTGGCGGTGCAGCCGGGCCTGGGCGGCAAGCTGGCCTTCGCCCTGCCCGCCTGCGCCGCGTTTGGCGCGCTGGCCGGCGCCTTCATGGGTGTGCCACTGCGCCTGGCGGCGGCGCTGCGCGCTGCACCGGCGGGCGCAGCGCAGGCGGCGCTTTAAGCCTGGGCGCTGGCGACCAGGCGTTCCGGTGCCAGGATGGCGTACTCGCCGAAAATACCGGTGCCGAGCAGGCGGCCGCCGTCGTCGTAAATACGCACCCGGCCTTCATATGGCGAGGGCACGGCGATGGATGGCTCTTTGCCCAGTGGCAGGCGCTGGCCGTGCAGGAAGCGCTTCGCCAGGTCGGCGTTCAGCACGATGCGCGGGAAACTTGACAGCAACGCGTCGACCGGCGCCAGCAGTTCGCGCGGGGCGGCGTGGGCGGCCAGGTCTTCCAGCGTGACCATCTGGTCGGTGCTCAGCGCGCCCACTTGCGTGCGGCGCAGCGCGTTCAGGTGCGCGCCGCAACCAAGTGCGGCGCCGATGTCTTCGCCCAGCACGCGGATATACGTGCCTTTGCTGCAGGTAACTTCAATCTTCAGGAACGGCGCCTCGTACGACACCAGCTCCAGCTTGTGGATCACCACATCGCGCGCTTCGCGTTCCAGCGTGATGCCTTCGCGCGCGTATTCGTACAGCGGTTTGCCGTCGCGCTTGAGCGCGGAATACATCGGCGGCACCTGTTTGATCGGGCCACGGAAACGGGCCAGCACGGCTTCGATCCCGGCCTCGGTGGCGCTCACGTCGCGCGTTTCCAGCACCTGGCCTTCGGTGTCGCCGGTGTCGGTGCGCAGGCCCAGGTGCACGGTGGCGAGATAGGTCTTGTCGGCTTCCAGCAGGTCTTGCGAGAACTTGGTCGCTTCGCCGAAGCACAGCGGCAGCAGGCCGGTGGCGAAGGGGTCGAGCGTGCCGGTGTGGCCGGCCTTTTTCGCGTTCATGAAGCGCTTGGCTTTGATCAGGGCGTCGTTGCTGGACAGGCCAACCGGCTTATCCAGCAGCAGCACGCCGTCCACGGCATCGCGCACGCGTTTTACACGGACTTCGCTCATTCTTCTTCTGCGTTCTCGTCGAAATCGGCGGCGCGGGTGGCGTTGGCCTTGTCGATCAGAGCCGACATCTCCATCCCGCGCGAGGCCGACATGTCGTGCACGAAGTGCAGCTGCGGCAGCGTGTGGATGTGCAGGCGCTTGCCCAGCATATTGCGCAGGTAGCCGGCGGCGGCGCTCAGGCCGGCCAGCACGTTCTTGATCGACTCAGGGTCGTCCTTCAGGGTGGTGAAGAACACCTTGGCGTGGGCGTAGTCGGGGGTCAGCTGCACTTCCGACAGCGTGATCATGCCGACGCGCGGGTCCTTCAGTTCGAAGGCGATCAGCTCGGACAGGTCTTTCTGGATCTGGTCGGCTACGCGGACGCCGCGCTGGGGGATGGATTTGCTGTGTTTGGCCATTTTTTACTTCCCGGTTCTCATAAACTAAAAGGCGGGTGCCCTGCCCCGCTCTCGCGAGGCGGGAGGCACCCGCCGTGTGTTGCGCCGTCCTGCTGTTACAGGGTACGGGCAACCTCCTGCACTTCGAATACTTCGAGCACGTCGCCAACGACGATATCGTTGTAGCCTTTCAGGTTCAGACCGCACTCCAGACCGGCGCGCACTTCTTTCGCGTCGTCCTTGAAGCGCTTGAGCGAGTCGATCTCGCCAGTCCACACCACGATATTGTTGCGCAGCAGGCGGACCGAGGAGGAACGCTTGACCACACCGTCGGTAACCAGACAGCCCGCAATCGCGCCGACCTTGGACACCAGGATAACCTGGCGAATCTCGACCTGGCCGGTAACGGTTTCGCGTTTCTCCGGCGCCAGCATGCCCGACAGCGCCGCTTTGACCTCTTCGATCGCATCGTAAATGATGTTGTAGTAGCGGATGTCGACGCCGTTGGTCTCGGCCAGCTTGCGCGCCTGTGCATCGGCACGGGCGTTGAAGCCGATGATGACTGCCTTGGAAGCGGTCGCCAGGTTGACGTCCGATTCCGTGATGCCACCCACCGCTGCGTGCACGATCTGCACCCGCACTTCGGAGGTCGACAGCTTCTGCAGCGAGCCAACCAGCGCTTCCTGCGAACCTTGCACGTCGGTCTTGACGATCAGCGGCAGGTTTTTCACTTCGCCTTCGGCCATCTGGTCGAACATGTTTTCCAGCTTCGCGGCTTGCTGCTTCGCCAGTTTCACGTCGCGGAACTTACCTTGACGGAACAGGCCGATCTCACGCGCTTTGCGCTCGTCCGCCATGACCATGACTTCTTCGCCGGCGGCCGGCACTTCGGTCAGGCCCTGGATTTCGACCGGGATCGACGGGCCGGCTTCGGCCACCGTCTTGCCGTTCTCGTCCAGCATCGCACGCACACGGCCGAAGGAGGAACCTGCCAGCACGACGTCGCCGCGCTTCAGGGTACCGGACTGCACCAGAATGGTGGCCACAGGACCACGCCCCTTGTCCAGACGCGCTTCCACCACCAGGCCGCGCGCAGGCGCTTCGACCGGGGCTTTCAGTTCCAGCACTTCGGCTTGCAGCAGCACTTGCTCCAGCAGGTCGTCGATGCCCTGGCCGGTTTTCGCCGACACCGGCACGAATGGCGAATCGCCACCGTATTCTTCCGGCACCACTTGCTCGGCCACCAGTTCCTGGGTCACGCGGTCGACGTTGCCACCTGGCTTGTCAACCTTGTTGATCGCCACCACCAGCGGCACGCCGGCTGCTTTCGCGTGGGCGATCGCTTCCTTCGTTTGCGGCATCACGCCGTCGTCGGCAGCCACCACCAGAATAACGATGTCGGTTGCTTTCGCACCGCGGGCACGCATGGCGGTGAACGCCTCGTGGCCCGGGGTATCCAGGAAGGTGATGGTGCCGCGCGGGGTGTCCACGTGGTACGCACCAATGTGCTGGGTAATGCCGCCGGCTTCGCCCGACGCGACTTTGGCGCGACGGATGTAGTCCAGCAGGGAGGTCTTACCGTGGTCGACGTGGCCCATCACGGTCACCACTGGTGCGCGCGGGGTTGCTTCGTACTCGGCGTGCTCGCCCTGGTCGGCCAGCAGTGCTTCCGGATCATCTTCAGCGGCAGCGAAGGCTTTGTGGCCCATCTCTTCCACCACGATCATCGCGGTTTCCTGGTCCAGCACCTGGTTGATGGTGCACATCTGGCCCAGCTTCATCAGCTGCTTAATGACTTCGGATGCCTTGACCGCCATCTTGTGCGCCAGTTCGGCCACGGTGATGGTTTCCGGCACGTGCACGTCGTGGATGATCGCTTCGGTTGGCTGCTGGAAGTTGGTTTCACGGTCGTCATGATGACCACCGCGACGACCACCCTTGCCGCCCGCGCGCCAGCCGTCACGGCTGCCTGCGCCGCCGCCGGCATTGCCGCGGCCCTTGCCTGCGCCACCGCCAGGAGCGCCACGGCGCTTAGCGTCGTCACTCCAGGTCGATGCCACGTTGGCCGATTTGATCGATTTCTTGTCGCCCGGCTTGGCGTTCTTGTCGCCCGCCGGTGCGGCAGCGCCAGTCGCCGGTTTCTTGTCCGCTGGCTTGTGCAGGGTACCTTCCGCGACTTTCGGCTTGGCCACCACAGGGGCCGGCTCAGGCGCCTTCATCACGCGGCGCGGCTGGCTCATCATCAATTTGATCTGGGCCACTTCGTCGGCCACGGCCTTGCGCGCACGCTCGGTCGCTTCGGCGCGCTCAGCGGCTTCCTTGGCGGCGATTTCGTGCTTGCGCTTGGATTCTTCGGCGTCCGCCAGGCGTTTCTTTTCTTCTTCGTCGACGGCTGCCTTCTGGGCGGCGCCGGCGGCTGCGGCGGAGGCGGCCTTTTCAGCGGCGGCCTTGTCGGCGGCGGCTTTCTTGGCTTGCTCTTCCGCTACGCGCTTGGCTTCCTCTTCCGCGGCTTTGGCTTGGGCAGCCTTTTCCTCGTCCAGCTTGGCCAGGCGTTCCTGCTTCTCTTTCAGCTCCGCTTCCTGGCGCGCAATCAGCTCGGCCTGGCGGCGTGCGTCTTCTTCACGACGCGCCTGCTCGGCGGCGTCGATCACAGGCTCCGCAGGCTTGGCGGCAGTGGTGGTCGCCACGTCGTCGCGCTGCACGAAGGTACGCTTCTTGCGCACTTCGACCTGGATGGTGCGGGCCTTGCCGGAGGCGTCGGCCTGCTTGATCTCCGTGGTCTCTTTACGAGTCAGGGTGATCTTTTTCTTTTCGCCCGGCTCGGAGGCTGCGCCATGGGTACGGCGCAGGTGCTCCAGCAGCTTGTCTTTATCATCCTTTGACAATGGATCTGACGCCGAACTCTTTTCGACGCCAGCAGACTTCAGCTGCGACAGCAGCAAATCTGCAGGCATCTTCAGTTCGGTGGCAAATTGGGCTACGTTGTTACTCGCCATTCAGTCCTCTTTTCTATGTGTCTCGGTGATAAATAAAGCTGCTACTTGATTAGGCCTTGGCGGCTTCGGACGACGACCAGGCCTTGGCTTGCAGCGCCTTGGCACGATCATCGTACTTACCGTCGACCAGCTTCATTTCATCGTCGGTCACATTCTCAAACTCATTCGAAATCAATTCACGTGCACGGTCGCTCGACAGCGCCAGGATGGCGCCAAACTCGTCGTAGGCCAGACCGGCAAACTGCGCCAGGGTCTTGATGCCTGCCAGGCCAAGCTTGCCCGCAGTGATGCGGTCCATGCCTTCCAGGCCAACCAGCGTTTCTTCCATGCCTTCCAGGCCTTCTTCCGAAGCGATGGCTTCGGTTACCAGGGCGTCGCGGGCACGGGTACGCAGTTCGTTGACGGTGTCTTCGTCGAACGCTTCGATGTCCAGCATTTCGGAGATCGGCACGTAAGCGATTTCTTCCAGGCTGCTGAAGCCTTCTTCCACCAAGATGTCGGCCACTTCCTGGTCCACATCCAGTTTTTCCATGAACAGCGCGCGCACGACGGCGGTTTCGGAGGCCAGTTTGTCGGCTGATTCTTCCGCAGTCATGATGTTGATCTTCCAGCCGGTCAGCTCGGAAGCCAGGCGCACGTTCTGGCCGGAGCGGCCGATGGCGATTGCCAGGTTTTCTTCGTCAACCACGACATCCATGGCGTGCTTGTCTTCGTCAACCATGATCGAGGACACGTTGGCTGGTGCCAGCGCGCCGATCACGAATTGCGCCGGGTCTTCCGACCACAGCACGATGTCGACGCGCTCGCCGCCCAGTTCACCGGTCACGGCCTGCACGCGCGAACCGCGCATGCCGACGCAGGTACCGATCGGGTCGATGCGCTTGTCGTTGGTGTGTACGGCGATCTTGGCGCGTACGCCGGCGTCGCGTGCTGCGGATTTAATCTCCAGCATGCCTTGTTCGATCTCTGGCACTTCCAGCTCGAACAGCTTCATGATGAAGTCCGGCGCGGTGCGCGACAGGATCACTTGCGGGCCGCGCATATTGCGGTCAACGCGCAGGATGAAAGCACGCACGCGGTCGCCGATACGCAGATTCTCTTTCGGGATCATCTGGTCGCGTGGCAGGCGCGCTTCGATCTTGCCGGATTCGACGATCGCATCGCCGCGTTCCATACGCTTGATGGTGCCGGTGACCAGCGCGTCGCCGCGTTCCAGGAAGTCTTGCAGGATCTGCTCGCGTTCCGCATCGCGCACGCGCTGCAGGACCACTTGCTTGGTGTCCTGGGCGAAGCGGCGGCCGAATTCCACGGACTCGATCGGTTCTTCAATGTACTCGTCGACTTCGATGTCGGCGATCTGTTCTTTTGCTTCGAACAGCAGCACTTCCTGGTCTGGCAGCTGCAGGCCGGCTTCGTCAGGCACCACGTGCCAACGACGGAAGGACTCGAACTCGCCGCTTTCACGGTCGATCGAGACGCGGATATCCACTTCGCCTTCGTAGCGCTTCTTCGTGGCTTGCGCCAGTGCGAACTCGAGCGCGCCGAACACGACTTCCTTATCGACGTTCTTTTCGCGCGCCAGCGCATCAACCAATAACAATACTTCGCGACTCATGCTTTGCGGCTCCCAAAATTCACCTGCGGCACCAAGCGTGCCTTATCAATGTCCGCGAGCGTGAAATTCAGCACCGCCGGACCTTCTTTACCTTCAAATTCAATACCCAGTTGATCGCCCTCGGGCACCGTCAGGACACCCTCGTAAGATTTGCGATTCGCAGTACCAGGAATGGCAGTGCGCAGCTTGACGATGACCTCGCAGCCGGCAAAGCGGACGAAGTCGCTGAACTTGCGCAGCGGACGGTCCAGGCCGGGCGACGAGATTTCGAGGCGCTCGTAAGGAACGTTCTCGACCGTCAGCACGTGCGACAGCTGGTGGCTGACGGTGGCGCAGTCTTCAACCGTAATCGGGCCTTTTTCATCTGCTTCTTCCGCCGTGAAATCGATATAGACGCGCAGCAGGCCGCGTTCGGCGCGCTCAAAGTCGACCAGATCGTAGCCGAGGCCAGCGACGGTTTTCTCAATCAATTCAGACAGTTGCAAAGAAAATCTCCAGATGCTTAAAACGGTTCAACCAAAAAAAAATGGGCAACTGCCCATCTTTCGTTACTGCAGCCCATCGAAAGCACGCTCAGCAAATAAACCTGCGAGGGACTCTAACTAGGCCGCTCATTATAGCCTGATAATGATTGCGCTGCAATGCCACATACCACATTGGACACGGATGTAACAATAGTATTGGGCTTAAATCCAACAGGCTTTAAACCGGGAAACCGGGAAACCAGGGTCCGACCCTCAGGGTCGTACCCTGGTTTCCTGGTTCCACGGTTTAACCCTTACGGCGGCGTGGCATGCCATGGTCGGACGCCCCGCCGCGCGGCTGGTGTCCGCCGCGGCGCTGCTGCCCCTGGCCATGGCCGCTCCCCGCGAAACCGAACGTGGTCATCAACGGATCCGGCTGGCGCGGACCACCCTGGCCCTTACCCTTGCCCTTACCCTTGGCGCCGCCAGCACCGGCACCGGCGCCGGCACCGCCGCCATTGCCACGGCCATGGCCGCCCGGCTGCTGATCACCAAAACCCGAGCCACCGCCATGGCGCGCCGCGCCAAAGAACGCGCCCTGACCCTGACCTTTGCCGCCACGACCGCCACGCGGCGCCTGCGGGAATGGATCGGCATTCTTATTGCTCACATCCATCCGGTTGCCATTCGGCTCACGCTCACGCTCACGCTGACCCTGGCCCTGGCCGCCCTGCGGCTTCTTGCCCTCGCCAGCAGCAGCGCCAGCGCCGCCCTCTTTCTTGAAGCCCACCGCCGCCAGCAAGTCGCGCACGGTGTTCTCTTCCATCTCTTCCCAACGGCCGCGCTTCAGGTTGCTCGGCAGGGTCAGCGCACCGTAACGGGTACGGATCAGGCGCGACACGGTCAGGCCGATCGCCTCGAACATGCGGCGCACCTCGCGGTTGCGGCCCTCGCCGATCACCACGCGGTACCACTTGTTCACGCCTTCGCCACCGCCATCGGCGATCTTGGAGAACTGCGCCATGCCGTCTTCCAGCTCAACGCCGGCCAGCAGCTTCTGGCGCATGCCCTCTTCCAGCTCGCCCAGGGTACGCACCGCGTACTCACGGTCGATGTTGTAGCGCGGGTGCATCAGGCGGTTCGCCAGGTCACCGGAGGTGGTGAACAGCAGCAGGCCTTCGGTATTGAAGTCCAGGCGGCCAATGGCCAGCCATTTGCCGGTCTTCATGGTCGGCAGGCGGTCGAACACCGATGGACGGCCATCCGGGTCGTCGTGCGACACGATTTCGCCCGCCGGCTTGTGGTAGACCAGCACGCGCGGCGGCTTCTTGGACACCTTGCGCTGCACCAGCTTGCCGTTGATGCGCACCGCATCGCTCGGCAGGATGCGCTGGCCGATGTGGGCCGGCTCGCCATTCACCGACACGCGGCCGGCAATGATCAGCTCTTCCATATCGCGGCGCGAACCCATGCCCGCCTCGGCCAGCACCTTGTGCAGCTTCGGCGCGTCGTCATCCGCCGTCAGGTCACGGTGCGCCTTGGCCGGCTTGCCGGAACCACCCTCGTCGCGGTCGAACGCATCCGACGTCACGAAAGAGAACACGGCGTCGGCATTGGATGCCTTGTCCTTGGCCTTCATCTTGTAACCGAAGGCGCCCGCCACGCGCGGCTTCTGGCCCTGGCCACCCTCGCCGGCTTGCGCGCCCTGGCCTTCGCCGTGCGGCTGCTTGCCGTGCTTGCCCTTCTTGCCTTTGTGCTTGCCATGCTTGTCGTGGCGCTTCTCCGCCGGCACAGCGGACGGCCATGGGCCGCCGGCTTCAGCAGCACCTTGCGCCGCACCCTCGACAGCTGCTGGCGCGTCGCCAGCCGACTCACCCACCGCAACCGCCTTCTCAGCCTGGCGCAGCGCGCGCTGTTCGCGCATCTGGCGCGGGCCGCGCGGGGTACGGCCACGATCCTTGCCCTGGCCCTCGGCGGACTCGCCGCCGGCAGCCACCGGTGCCGAAGCCGATGCCGCAACAGGCGCCGTTGGCGCAGCGTCCGCGGCCAGCACTTCCGCCACAGCGGCAGCCTTCTTGGCGCGCGCCTTCTTGGCAGGCGTTGCCTCGGCGCTCAGCGCCGGCTGCTCGCCCGCTGGAACTTCCGCCGCCGCAGCGGCTTTAGTACGGCGCTTCGGCTTCGCCTCGACGCCGGCCGCCTCGGCGGCAGCCTTGTCGGCCTCAATCTGGGCTTTGGTACGGCGCTTAGGCTTGGCTGGTGCGGCGTCGGCGGTTGCCGGGACGCCGGTCTCTGGGGTGTTATCAGGGTTGTTCATTATTCGTTTCTGCTAAGGGCTCGACGTTATCGGGCGCCGGGTCGTCTAATACCGACGGCGCCTCAACCGGCGTCGCCTCATTCTCTTCTTCTATTGCTTGTGCTTCCTGCGCCGCCTTCTCGAAGTTCTCCGTCAAGCGGGCCTCTAGTACTTCCAGCGGATTCTCATTCTGCGTATCGCTCATCTGCTGCAAGGGCGGCAGTTGCGACAAGGACTCCAGCCCCAGGTCATCCAGGAACTGCTTGGTGGTACCCAGCAAAGCCGGCCGCCCCAACACATCGCGGTAGCCGACCGTATCGACCCAACCGCGGTCTTCCAGCATCTTGATCGTCTGCGAGTTCACCGCCACGCCGCGAATCTCCTCGATATCGCCCCGGGTCACCGGCTGGCGATACGCGATGATGGCCAGCGTTTCCAGCGTGGCCCGCGAGTATTTCTGCGGCTTTTCCGGATTCAGGCGATCCAGGTAGAGCTTCATTTCGGGCCGGCTCTGGAAGCGCCAGCCGCTCGACAAGCTGACCACCTCAATGCCGCGCCCCTGCCATTCCAGGCGCAATTCTTCCAACAATTCCTTGATCGTATCACCGCCGACGCCCACGCCGAGCGGATTGCCCTGGTCGTCGGTTTCGACGTACAGCTTTTTCAGGCTGTGGATCGATAAGGGTTCGCGAGCGCATAGCAGCGCGGTTTCGAGGACTTTCTTAGCCTCTACAGTATCCATACTCTACAAGTTGGTTAACTATGCAAGAAGATGCGCCGGACCGCTACGCGCCGGGGCGAGAGTCTCAGGTGGAGAGCGTTTTCGGGGCGAAAACAAGGCAGGCGACGGGCGCCGCTTCATCCAACTCAGGCAATTGTACCTGATAAAACTGCGGAGAAGTGTAAAAGGCTGTATTCCCTCAGGCAGCGAGCTTTTCCGCCAAGATTGCAGAAACGCCAACGAAGGCCGGATACTCGGCCGTGATCACGTAAGTAGGGATTGCCGCCAGGTAATCATGAAAACGCCCCTTCTCCTCGAAGCGCGCGCGGAAACCGGACCGGTCGAAGCGCTCGCCCAGACGCGGCACGATGCCGCCACCTATATAAATACCGCCCGTCGCGCCCAGGGTCACCCCCAGGTTGCCGGCGATGGTGCCCAGCATGGTGCAGAAATGCTCGATCACCGCGTCGCACAGTGGGCACTCACCCTCCAGCGCACGGCGCGCGATCTCGGGCGCGGACAAGGCCGGCTCGGGCGCCCCACGCTGGGCGGCCAGCGCGCGGTAAATCAGTTCAATCCCCACGCCCGACAGCAGGCGCTCGGCCGACACGTGCTGGAATTCGGTCCAGGCGTATTGCAGAATCGCCACCTCCGCCGCATTCATCGGCGGGAAGCTGACGTGGCCGCCCTCGCTCAGCAGCGCGGTCCAGCCCGAGGCCGACGGGATCAGGCCCGACACGCCGAGGCCGGTACCGGCCCCGATCAAGCCCAGCGGCGCGCCCGCCTGCGCGGCGCCGCCGCCGACCTGGCGCTTCTGGCCGTCTGCCAGCAGCGGCAAAGAGCGCGCCAGCGCGGTGAAATCGTTGGCCACCACCAGCACCTCGAAACCGACCGCCAGGCGCAGCGCCTCGATTGAGAATTCCCAGTGGTGGTTGGTCATTTTCACGAAATCGCCGTTGACCGGATTGGCAATCGCAATCGCCCCGTGGCGGATACCCGGACCGGCCACGGCCAGCACATCCGGCAAGGCCAGGTAAGCCTTCAAGGCATCGGCCAGGGTGGGATAGGCCGCGCACGCCAACACGTGAATATGGGCAATCGCGCCCCCGGCCAATTCCAGCGCAAAGCGCGCATTGGTACCGCCCACATCGGCCAGCAGGCGCGGGCTGGAGGTAGCGGTAGGCGATGCAGTGTGGGTCGGGAAGGTCATGGGCGCAAACGGTTAGGTGGAAGCCTAATCCTAAGGGATTATTTGACCGATGCGCAAGGGTTTCTTTGTAGTTTGAGTACAGGAACTGGATTAGACAGGCGCAAATACTACATTTCGGGATATACGACTGGTAGTATGACTACGGCAAAATTCGGGGTCAGGTCTGGCAATCGGACATTTTGCGTGGGGAAATTCGGGGTCAGGTCTGACAATCGGACACTTTGCGGGCCTTTGCTCCGCTGGGCTCAGCTTTATTGGCCGCAAAATGTCCGATTGACAGACCTGACCCCTATGGCGCCCCCTATGGGCGGAAGGCGGTGTTCCAGGCGTCGAGGCCGCCGTGCAGGGGCTTGGCGCGTTTGTAGCCGTGGGCGTGCAGTTGCTTGGCGAGCTTGGCGGCGGTGACGTCGTTGGGGCAGCTGCAGTAGACGATGATGTGGCGGTCTTTGGGCAGGGATTTGATGACGGCCAGTGGGTCGGGGCCGGCCAGCAAGGCGCCGGGGACCGGGGCTTCCAGTTGCTGGGCGGTGGCGCTGCGGGCGTCCACCAGCACGGGGTCGTGGCCGCCGTCCAGCAGCTCTTTCAACTCTTCGACACTGATGCGCTCGGTCTGCATGGCTTTCTGGAAGCGGCGCCGTTCGATGAATTTGGCCGCCACGAACAGGCCGAGCAACACGCCCAGCACCGTCAGCGCGGTCGTGCCCATGGTCGAGAGCACATCCAGCACCTTGTCGACGTCGGCGTGGAAGTAGGCGCCGATGGCGAGGCCGGTGACGCTCCACAACAGGCCGCCCAACAGGCTGAAGGTGAGGAAGGTCGGGACGCCGGTGCCGAGCGCGCCGGCCATCGGCGGGGCGATGGTGTTGAAGCCGGGGATGAACTTGGCCACCACCATCGACTTTGGGCCCCACTTGCGGAAAGTGTCCTCGGTCTGGCTGACGCAGTAGTCCGGCGAGAGCGAGATTTTGCACAGGAGCTTGAGGATGCGCTTGCCGTAATGGCGCCCGGCGCGGAACCAGAACACGTCGCTGATCAGGCAGGCGGCCATGGCCACTGCCAACACCACCGGGAACGGAGTGCCGCCATCGGCGGCCAAAGCGCCGGCCACGATCAGGATGGGATACGCAGGAATTGGCAACCCCATCTGTTCGACCAGCACCACGGCAAAGACGATCAGGACACCATACTGCTGAAGAAGGGTAATAAGGTTAGCCATAATCCGGCTATGTTAGCGCAAAACTTCACTTATGGCAGTGCCCCTTCCGCCGCTTCCAGCATCTGGCACAGCTCGCGGTAGGCGTGGCGGCCCACCATGTGCGCGATGCCGGCTGCCAGTTCGGGCCGGCTGGCGCGGCAGGCGCTCACTGCGCCTTCAATGCGCGCCAGGTTCAGTTCCTGCAAGGCGGCGTGCAGCTCGCTGCGCATGGCAGCCGGCAACTGCGCCAGGGCGGCCGCGTTCAGCACGGGCTGGACCGGCACCGCAGCGGCGAGCGCCGGCGGCGCGGCGTATTCCACATCAAGCTGCTGCGCCAGCACGCGGAACAGCTTGTCCTGCTCCACTGGTTTGCGCAGGAAGTCGTCGGCGCCGGCGGCCAGCGCCTGCTGCCGCTCCTCTTCAAACGCGGAAGCAGTCAGCATCACCACGCGCGGCTGCGCCAGGCTGCGGTCGGCACGCAGGCGGCGCGTGGTTTCCAGGCCGTCCAGCACCGGCATGCGCCAGTCCATCAACACCAGCTCGGGTTGATGGCGGGCGATGCTGTCCAGCGCCTCCACCCCGTCCGATGCTTCCAGCACCTCGAAGCCGGCCGGCACCAGCAGGCTGCGCAACAGGTGGCGGCCATCCACGCCGTCGTCCACCACCAGCACGCGGCGGCCCTGGTGCGCCAGCGCCAGTTGCGGCAGGCTGGCCAGCGGCACCACGTCCGGCATGGCGTCAGCCGCCTCCGCCTCCAGCATGAAACGGAAGGTCGAACCCTGCCCCGGCACCGATTCCACTTCCAGTTCGCCGCCCATGATGCGCACGTATTGGCGCGATATCGCCAGCCCCAGGCCAGTGCCTTCGCTCACGCCATCCTGGCGCCCCTGCACGAAGGGCTCGAAGATGCGCTGCTGTTCTTCCGCCGCGATGCCGATGCCGGTGTCGCGCACGGCGAAGGCCAGGCCGTGGCGGCCGCCCGGCAGGGCCGTGGCGCGCAGGGTCAACTGCACGCTGCCGCTGCGCACAAACTTGAGCGCGTTGGATGCCAGGTTGAGCAACACCTGGCGCAGTTTGGCACCGTCCAGCAGCAAGGCGCGCGGCAGCGGGTCGCAATTCAGCAGCAAGGCGATGCCGCCCTGCGCGGCGCGCGCGCTGACCATATCGCACACATCGCGCAGCAACTGCGCCACGTCGACCGCCTCGCGCTGCAGGCTGACGCCGCCCGCCTCGATCTTGGACAGTTCGAGGATGTCGTTGATCAGCGTGAGCAGGTGCTGGCCGGAGCGGTGGATGATGGCCATATTGCGCTTCTCGTCCGGTGCCATGGTGGCCGAATGCGCCATCAGGCGCGAGAAGCCGATCACGGAATTGAGCGGCGTGCGCAGCTCGTGGCTCATGGTGGACAGGAACACGCTCTTGGCGCGGCTGGCGGCCTGCGCCTCCGTCACCGCCACCGACAGCGCAGCGGTGCGTTCGGCCACCAGCTCCTCCAGGTGGCTGCGGTGGCGCCGCAATTCCTGCTCTCCCTCGGTGGCCTCGGTGACGTCCAGGCTGACGCCCACCAGGCGCACCACCTTGCCCTCCCCGTCGCGGAAGGAGCGCGCCATCGAGCGCAGGTAGCGGATCGAGCCGTCGCCGCGGCGCACCCGGTACTGCAAGGAGAATTCGCGTTCGCCTTTCAGCGCCGCCGTGACCTCGGCGCGCGCGCGCTCGCGGTCATCCGGCACCACGCGCTCCAGCCAGGTCTTGAAATTGCCGCCGCCGCGCCGCGAGGCCAGGCCGTACTGGCGCAGGATCTCGTCGTCCTGCACCAACTCGTCGTGCAGCACATCCCAGTCCCAGATGCCGATGCGCGCGGCGCGCGTGGCGATCGTCAGGCGCTCTTCGCTTTCACGCAGCGCACGGTAGCGGCTATCGAGCAGGGCCCACATCTTGTGGATCGATGCGTTCAGCACGCGCAGCTCGCCAAAGAACCAGGCGCGCTGCGGCTGCTGGCCGTCCACATACTGGCCGATGGCGCGCAGCGGGCGCAGGATCAGGAACCAGAGCAGCCCGTACACGCTGGCCACCAGCACCGCCGCCAATGCCAGGATGGCGATGGCATTGGTGCGCCGGTGGCGGCGTAGTTCTTCCTGCACATGGGCCGGGGAGGCGAATACCTTGAGGGTGGCGATGTGGGCGCCTTCGGCCATGATCGGGCGCTGCGCCACCAGCATATCGGGCGTGGTGCGCAGCGGCTGGCCAATTTCCAGCTTGTCGCCGGCGCCGCGCTGCACCACGAATTCGCGCTTGGCGCCGGTGCCGTAGATGACGATGGCGTGCAGGTCGCGCTGGTTCATGCTAGCGCGCATGATCGACTCGACCTGGTTGTCGTCGAAGTTCCAGGCCGCCAGCGCCACGCCCAGTGCCAGCTGGTCGGCGCTGACATTCAACACACGTTCCAGGTCCTGCCAGCGCTTGTCGTGCTCGGAGGAGTGCGAGTAGGCGGCAAACACCAGCAGCACGGCGGTGACGATGGCCGTCAGCGCCACGCTGGCCAGTAATGCGATGGAGGCAACCTTATTCGAACGCAAAGACCTGCTCCAGTCCTGGCGCCGCGGCGTGCGGCGCTCGAAAGACCAGTGTGCCAGTTTTGCCCGGCGGTATCAAGCTGCCTTGGGAATGGCCGCCAGCAGCGAACGCGTATAGGGATGCTGCGGGTTGCGGTACAGCTCATCGGCATCGGCCATTTCCACCACCTCGCCCTGGTGCATCACCATCACCTGGTCGGAGATGTACTTGACCACCGCCAGGTCGTGCGAGATGAAGATATAGGACAGGCCGTATTCATCCTGCAAGTCCTGCAGCAGGTTCAGGACCTGCGCCTGCACCGACACATCCAGCGCCGAGACCGATTCGTCGCACACCAGGATCTCCGGCTTCATGGTCAGGCAGCGCGCGATGGCGATGCGCTGCCGCTGGCCGCCGGAAAACTCGTGCGGATAGCGATGATAGGCCTGCTGCGGCAGCCCCACCCTTTCCAGCAGCGCCAGCGCCAACTGTGTGCGTTCAGCGTCGCTGGCACCGATGCCGTGCAGGCGCATCGGCTCCAGCAGGATCTGGCCCACGGTGAAGCGCGGGTTGAGCGAGGCATACGGGTTCTGGAAGATGATCTGGATGCGCCGCTTATAGGGCTGGAATTCCTTGGCATCCATGGCCAGCAAGTCGCGCCCTTCGAAAAGCGCGCTGCCGCCGCTGGCCTGGTGCAGGCGCAGCAGGGTCAGGCCGACGGTGGATTTACCGCTGCCCGACTCGCCCACCACGCCCAGCGTCTTGCCGCGCGCGAGCTGGAAGGAGACGCCCTTCACCGCCGCGAATTCGCGCTTGCCGAACAAGCCCTCGCGCAGCCAGAAGCTCTTTTTTAGTCCGCGCACATCGAGCACGATATCGTCGCCGGGCGCCCTACCCCGCGCGCGCTCGGGCTGCGCCGGCAAGGCGCCGTCGTCCATATAGTCGGCGATCACCGGCAAGCGGCGCGGGCGGGCGTCGAGCGAGGGGCGGCAATGCAGCAGCGCGCGCGTGTAGCGGTCTTGCGGATTGGCGAAGACGGCGCGCGCATCGCCCGCTTCGCGCACCTCGCCGTGGCGCATGACGATCACCTCGTCCGCGATCTCGGCCACCAGGCCCAGGTCGTGCGTGATGAACAGCACCGCCATCCGGTGCTTCTTCTGCAGGCTGGCGATCAGCTCCATGATCTGCTTCTGGATCGTGACATCGAGCGCGGTGGTCGGTTCATCGGCAATCAGCAATTTGGGTTCACAGGCAATGGCCATGGCGATCATCACGCGCTGCTGCTGGCCGCCCGACATCTGGCTCGGGTAGGCGTCGATCTTGGTCGCCGGCTCCGGAATGCCGACTTCCTCCAGCAACTCCAGGGTCCGCGCGCGCGCGGCGCGCCGCCCCATGCCCATATGCTGGCGCAGCACCTCGCCAATCTGGAAGCCGACCGTAAACACCGGGTTGAGCGAGGACATCGGCTCCTGGAAGATCATGGCAATGTCCTTGCCACACATGGCGCGCCGCGCCGCCGCCGACTGGTGCAGCACTTCGCGCCCCTCGAACAGCACGCTGCTGCGCGGGTCGATGATGGTGGTATGTGGCGGCAGCAGGCCCATGACCGCCAGCGAGCTGACCGACTTGCCGCTGCCCGATTCGCCCACCAGGGCCACGGTGCGGTTGTGCGGAATGTCGAAGGAAATGCCTTTCACCGCTTCCACCACGGTGTGCTTGTCGACGCGGAAGCCGATGCGCAAATTGCTTACCTTGAGCAGCATGTCATTTCACCTTGGGGTCGAGCGCGTCGCGCAGGGCGTCGGCGAATAGGGAGAAGGCGGTCACCAGCAGGGCCATGGCGCTGGCAGCGGCGGCCAGTTGCCACCATTTGCCGAGGATCAGTTCCGTCTGCGCCTCGTTCAGCATCGAACCCCAGCTGACCACGCCCACCGGCACGCCGAAGCCGAGGAAGGACAAGATCACCTCGGCCTTGATAAAGCCCACCACCAGGATCGACACCTGCACCAGCGCCACGTGGCTGACATTGGGGAAGATGTGGCCGAACATCTTGCGCCAGGCCGAGGCGCCGATGGCGTCCGCCGCCATCACGTACTCGCGTGCCTTGTGCTTGATGTATTCGGCGCGGATCAGGCGGTAGGGTCCGGTCCAGCCGGTCAGGCCCAGGATCAGCACAATCGTCAGCACGCCCTTTTGCTGCAGCACGGCGGCCACGGTCAGGATCATCAGGATCGATGGGATGGCGGTGAACACGTTGTAGAACCAGTTGAAGAAGTCATCCACCAGGCCACCGTGGAAGCCGGAGAGCGCGCCGAACAAGGTGCCCAGGCCGACCGCCAGTGTCGCCGCCGCCAGGCCAACCACGATGGAGGTTTCGCCGCCCTTGATGGTCTTGAGCAGGATGTCATGCCCCCATTTGTCGGCGCCGAACGGCAGGCTGGCCGCGCGCTCGGCTGCCGGTTCGGCCACCGCCTTGCCCAGGGTGGCGCGCAAGGCGCCGATGTCGTCCGCCAGCGGGTCGAACTCGTTGGCCGGCGGCGGCCCCGCCACGGCGCCCGCGCCCGGCCCTTGGTCCGCGCCTCGCGCATCGACGGCGGCCGAGGTGCCGGGAGCCGGCGCGACGAACGTCGGCGGCGCGTAATTGACGGCTACCTCCGCCTCCCAATCGGCCGCCACCAGGCCGGTTGCGGATGCGGCCAGCAGCAGCAGGAAGGCCGCGACCACGGCCAAGGCGCCCAGCGCCAGCCGGTCGGCCCGCAAGCGGCGCCAGGCCAGCGTCCACAGTCCTGCGGAATCATGAACAGAATGCATGCGCGATCCTTACTTAAACTGCACGCGCGGATCGACAGCCTGGTACAGCACATCGGTCAGCAAATTGAATACCATGGTCGCCACCGCGACATAGATGGTAATGGCCTTAATCACCGGGAAGTCCGAGCGTTCCACCGCCAGGATCACTTCGCGCCCGATGCCCGGAATGCCGAAGAAGCGCTCCAGCAGGAAGGCCCCGATCAGCATGGCCGGCAAGCTCGCCATCACATGCGTGATGATGGGGATGGCCGCATTGCGCAGCACATGCACCCACATCACGCGCCGCTCCGACAAGCCCTTGGCGCGCGCCGTGCGCACATAATCCTGCCCCACTTCGTCCAGCACAAAGCTGCGGTACAGGCGCAGGGTCGGCGCCAGCGACACGGCCAGCCCGATCAGGATCGGCAGCGCGGCATAGCGCAAATTCTCCAGCAGCCCCGAGCCCCAGCCCTGCACCGGAAACAGGCCGGCCTGATAGGCCAGCCAGTACTGGAACACGATGATATAAACCAGGATGGAAATCGACATGCCCACCGTGCACGCCACCATCAGCATGCGATCGGTCAGCGAACCACGCAGGAAAGCCACCGCCAGCGCCAGCGCAATGCCGAGCACCGTCTCCAGCACCGTCAAAGGCACCAGCACCGTCAGCGAAGGGCCCAGCCGCGTAGCGATGATGTCGGACACCGCCTCGCCAGTGGCCCAACTCTGGCCGAAATCAAAGGTCGCGACCTGCTTCAGGAAAATCCACAACTGCACATGCCAGGGCTGGTCCACGCCCAACTGGCGCCGGATGTTCTCGATGCTGGCCGCATCCGACATTTTGCCGGCCAGCAGGTACGCCGGGTCGCCGCCCACCCAATTAAAGAGCACGAAGACCAGCAGCACCACGCCCAGCAAGGTGGGCAGCATCTGCCACAGGCGACGTAAGAGATAAGCAAACATTGCGTAACGATAAAGCATTAGCGCAAATATGCAATATAGGGCGGGTTCTGGGGCTATAACCCGGGGTTCTTAAGCGTCAATTAAATTGTTTCGCTTTGTTTCAAATTAGCAAGTTCACATTGCCTCGCCACCGCATCGATGGTTTGATACACGTCCCATTAATTTAGTAATGAGATTTTCAGCAATGATGATTGAGAAAGCCCTGTCTCGCTCCCTGCGTGTGATGTTCGCCGGCACCCTGGCCATCAGCAGCATCACCGCGTTCGCCCAGAATGCCGCTCCAGAAGCACCAATGCAGCGCGTGGAAATCACCGGTTCGAGTATCAAGCGCATCGCCGCTGAGTCCTCGCTGCCAGTGCAATCGTTTAGCCAGAAGGACATCCAGAAGACCGGTGTCTCCACTGTTACCGACTTCATCCAACAAATTCCTGCCATGCAGGGCTTCTCCGTGGCGGCCGACTCGGTCGGCGGCGGCGGCGGCGGCGTGACCACTGCCTCCATCCACGATATCGGCGCAGCCTACACCCTGGTGCTGCTGAACGGCCGCCGCATCGCGCCGGCCAACTCCGGCACCACCATCGACCTGAACTCCATCCCGCTGTCGGCCATCGAGCGCGTGGAAGTGCTGACCGACGGCGCCTCCGCCCTGTACGGCGCGGACGCGATCGCCGGCGTGGTCAACTTCATCCTGAAAAAAGGCGCCAGCGACTGGGAAATCAAGGCCAAGTACGCGCGCCCTGAAGCGAGCGGCGGCGCCAGCAACTCGGTCTCCCTGAGCAAAGGCTTCGGCGACATCGACGACGACGGCTACAGCGTGTTCTTCTCCGTCAGCCATGACGAGCAGAAGCAGCTGAAAGCATCGCAGCGCGACTTCTCCAAGACCGGTATCGTCAACTTCAACGACCCGGCCACCGGCAAGGCACTGCAATTCATCAACGGTTCCTCGCGCTCCCTGCCAGCCAACGCCGGCGTGAGCTACGAAGTGATCGACCCGGTCAGCGGCAAGCCAGTTGAAAAAACCGTCAACCTGAACCCGTACGCCCTGGCCCACGGCGGCAAGTGCGCCTCGGTCAACGCCGACTTCTACGGCGACGGCAACTGCTACTTCGACAGCGCCTCGACCATCGAGATCAACCCGAAATCGGAACGCAACGGCCTGTTCTCCTCCGGTAAGCTGAAGCTGGGCCAGACCGGCCTGCAAGGTTTCTACGACCTGGCCTACACCGAAGCGAAGATCATCGCCTCCATCGCGCCTTACCCGGCCGACTTCTCGGTCGCCAAGGGTTCCGCGCTGTACAACAAGCACATCAAGCCTAACCTGAGCGCCGAGCAAGATGCCGGCGTCACCTCGGTCGTCGCCAAGTACCGCCTGTACGAAATGGGCAACCGTACCTATGACTACGGCACCAAGGCCACCCACCTGGTGGCAGGCGTGGAAGGCCCGGTTGCAGGCTGGGACGTGAATTCGGCCCTGACCTACTCCAAGAACAAGCAGACCCAGAAGTACGTGGGCGGCTTCCCGCTGGCTGACAAGTTCCAGGCCGCGATCGACGCCGGCACCATCGACCCGTTCAGCTACGGCCTGGGCGAAATGCCGCAAGCCATGCGCGACACCCTGCTGGGCACCGGCTTCTCCGGCACCTACAACACCCAGACCGTGGAAATGAAGGGCTGGGATGGCCGTGCCTCGCGCGAAGCCTTCAAGCTGCCAGGCGGCACCGCCCAGATCGGCGTGGGCGCGGACTTCCGCAACACTTCCTACAAGGTCAACCAGGCCGACGTGGCAAAGAATGCCCAGATCCTGTTCGACAACCCGCAAGTGGACAGCGCCTACGAGCGCAACAACTTCGGCGCCTACACTGAGCTGAACCTGCCAGTGACCAAGGAACTGGAAGTGACCGGCTCGGCCCGTTACGACCAGATCGGCGCGATCGACAACAACCTGACCGGCAAGAAAGTCGGCAGCAAGGAAAACGCCGCCACCTGGAAAATCAGCGCCAAGTACGCCGCCGCCAAGAACCTGATGTTCCGCGCTGCCGCCGGTACCGGCTTCCGCGCTGCCACCATGCAGGAAATCGCTGGCCCGCTGGAAGACTGGGGCGTCACTGGTGGTAACTACCAGTGCCCGCTGACCGGCGCCATGTCCGGCCACCCGCTGGCAGCCTACTGCAACGGCGTCGTGCGCCAGCAGTTCGAAGCCTTCCAGGGCGGCAATCCAGACCTGAAGCCTGAGAAGTCCAAGCAGTGGAGCCTGGGTACCGTCTTCGAGCCGACCAGCAAGCTGTCGATGTCGTTCGACCTGTGGAACGTGGAAATCCGCGACCAGGTCACCGCCGTTTCCGAAGGCCTGATCTTCGGCAATCCGGCCAAATACGCCGATTTGTTCACCACCAAGCACATCGGCTCGACCGGCAAGGACGTGCTGGCCATCAAACTGCTGCCGATCAACATCGGCAAAGTGGAAAACCGCGGTATCGACTACGACCTGACCTTCAAGGACAAACTGTACGGCGGCAAGCTGACCAGCCGTCTGGCCGGCACCTACCTGATGCGTTCGCGTTACACCACCCCGGGTACCGACGACCAGTGGGAAACCAGCCTGAACCGTTATGGTTCGAACGACAAGGTCAGCTTCCGTCACGTGGTGCGCGCCACCACCAGCTTCGAGAAGGACAAGTGGACCCACACCCTGATCGCGGCTTACCGCAACGGCTACACCGACAAGGAACAGTCGGCGGACGACTGCTCCGTGATCGTGGCCGGCCAGCCGGGCGAGTGCTACGGCATCACCCTGCAGGTGCCAAGCTACACCACCTTTGACTTCCAGACCGCTTACCGCGCCACCGCGCAACTGGAAATCAGCGGCGGCATTACCAACCTGTTCGACCGCGATCCGCCGTTCACCCTGCGTAACACCGGTTCGCACCAGGTGGGTTACAACCCATCCTACTCGTCGGCCCTGGGTCGCCAGTTCTACCTGAGCGCCTCCTACAAGTTCTAAGCCTCCCCGGCCTCCCAATCCCCGCCCGCTCCGCCGGCGGGGATTTTTTTTGGGCATGGCTTGTCGGCAATTCTGTGGCGAAATTGTCACACTTCATGCGAGGGCAATATGCTACCCCAATGCAAGTAAATCTCAGCCAAGCGGAAGCGGCAATAGTCGCTTTTTCACACCAATTACCGTCATTTCAACGCAACTACGCAAAAAATCGCAAGTCGCACGCAGGCTATAAACCGATGTTGTATGGACAATTAGATACAGTATTCTGGTTGACACAGTTTGTTCACGAATGCTCTGATGGACGCGGACGAAAGCCGGGCATCACAAATGAACCACTTTCGGCCAGATAAAAATGACGGTCCCGTACCGGGCCTTAACTTGTAGTGTAATTCTTGGGAGTATCAAAGATATGTTGAAGGAAACCATCCTGTCTCGCTCGGTCCGTGTGATCTGCGCTGGTGGCCTGGCGCTCGGCATGACCGTAGCAAGCGCACAGGAAATCCAACGAGTGGAAATCACTGGTTCCTCGCTGAAGCGCGTGGACTCTGAAACCGCCCTGCCAGTACAAGTACTGGGCAAAGCGGAAATCACCCGCAGCGGCGCCACCAGCACTCAGGAACTGCTGAACAGCGTGTCGGCTCTGTCGTCCGCAGGCAGCACCTCCAATGCGACCGGCGCTGGTAGCTCGACCTACGGCCTGTCCTCCGTCTCCCTGCGCGGCCTGGGCGCCGAGCGCACCCTGGTACTGGTCAACGGCCGTCGTCTGGCCGCCTTCGCCGGCGGTGGCGGCGCAACCGTCAACGTCAACGTGATCCCCCTGGCCGCTATCGAGCGCGTGGAAGTGCTGAAAGACGGCGCATCCGGCGTGTACGGTTCCGACGCGGTTGCCGGCGTGGTCAACTTCATCCTGAGCAAGAGCTTCGAAGGTGTGGAAGTGGGCGCTGGTTACGGCACCCCAACCGAAGATGGCGGCGGTCAGAACAACAAGTTCACCATCACCGCTGGTTTCGGCAACCTGGCTGAGAAAAACTACTCGGCTGTGATTTCCGCTTCCGTCGAAAACGAGAAAGCCCTGTACGGTTCCGAGCGTAGTTTCGCCAATAGCGGCGTGCGTCCACCGTACTTCGTCAACGGCGCAACCGGCCACGGCAACATCGAAGGCGGTATCGACCTGAGCAAGCCGTATCCAAACGATCGTATTCCTGGCTTCGGTAACAGCCCTGGCACCGGCTTCGGCAACCCGCTGGCCGCGTCCGGCAAGTGCGCCGACATCAATATGTTCAAAAACCCGACCAACACCACCAAGAACGCGCCGTATTGCACGTTCGACAGTGCGCCGTTCGTTGGCCTGATCCCTAAGCGTGAACTGAAGAACCTGACCGGTAACTTCACGCTGAAACTGAACGAAGACCACCAGCTGTTCGCCGACGTGCTGTACTCGGAAAGCACCGTGACCCAGCGCTTCCAGGGCTCCCCGCTGCGCCGCTCCTTCCTGGAGTCCGACGCCGAGTTCGCCAAACAAGGCGTACAGCCATCGCTGCTGCTGTTCCCAAGCAACCCAGCATACCAGTCGATCGCCGTGCCTTACCTGCAGAGCCTGGGTGGCGCTGCTGCTGCCCTGATCGGCCAGCCACTGGCGATCACCAGCCGCGTGTTCGACTTCGGCCCACGTACCAGCCTGGACGAAGCCAAGCAGTCGCGCTTTGTTGTTGGCGCCAAAGGCACCGTCGTTGGCCAGGACTACGAGGTCGCCCTGACCCAGAACACCTCCAAGCTGCACGGTTCGGTGCCTGACGGTTACTTCTCGCAAGTGAAGTACGCCAAGATCATCAACGACCCAGCCAACAACTGGAACCCATGGGCACCAGGCGCGGTGCAAACCGGCGCCCTGGCAACCAAGCTGCAAGATGCCAAATACGCTGGCGACACCCTGAACGCGAAGTCGGAATCGACCCTGTTCGACGCCAAAATCACCGGCGAGCTGCCACAATTTGCCGGCATCACCGGCCAGTACGCAGTCGGCGGCCAGTACCGTGACGAGAAGTACAAAACCTCGCCAAGCCCGGCACTGGAAACCGGTGACATCGCCGGCCTGGGTGGCAGCGTTCCACCAGTGGACCGTTCGCGCAAGATCAAGTCCCTGTTCGGTGAGACCAACTTCCCGATCCTGTCGAACCTGGACGTCGGCGCTGCCGTTCGCTACGATGACTACAATGACGTCGGCAACAGCACCAACTACAAGGTCACCGGCCGTTGGCAGCCTGTGAAGTCCGTGCTGGTACGCGCTTCCGCAGGTTCCGGCTTCCGCGCACCGACCCTGACCGACCTGTGGACCCCGCAGAGCCTGGGTACCTCGGCCTCCTTCGACGATCCGGCAACCAAGCAGACCGACCTGCAAGTTAACGCCCTGTCCGGCGGTAACCCAGGCCTGAAGCCAGAGAAGTCGCGCCAGCAAGCCATTGGCCTGGTACTGTCGCCGTTCAGCGCGCTGACCGTTGGCGTCGACTGGTTCCACGTCAAGGTCACCAACATCCTGGCCACCCCATCGGCTCAGGAAGTGGTCTCCAAGTTCCGCGCTGGCGATCCAGCGTACAAGAACCTCGTCACCCTGTCGGGTAACGACATCGACCGCATCGTCACCACCCTGGCCAACACCGGCAATGCCGATGTCAAGGGTATGGACATCTTCGCCCAGTACCGCCAGAACACCTCCGTCGGCCGCTTCGACGTAGCTCTGAACGGCACCTACATGGACAAGTATGACCAGACCAGCCCAGGCGGCTCGCTGTCGCATAAAGTTGGTTCCCTGGTGGATGCCGAAGGCAACCCAGTGCTGGGCGCCGACAACGGCGGTATCGTCCTGCGCTGGAAGCACGCTCTGTCGACCACCTGGAGCCAAGGCCCATGGGCTGTCACCCTGACCCAGAACTTCACCAAGCGTTACGAAGCTGGTCATGACACCGAAGACAACCGTACCTTCATCCCGTCCAACGCTCTGTACGACCTGAACGTGAACTGGAAAGGCTGGAAGTCGCTGACCCTGAACGCCGGCGTGCGCAACCTGTTCAACAAGGAACCTGCGATCTTCGTACCAGTGTCCAACCAGTTCCAGAACGGTTACGACATCAACCAGTACGATCCACGCGGCCGCTTCGTCTACGTATCGGCTAGCTACGCCTTCAAGTAATCCCTCGCGGACTTGAAACAAAAAACCCGCCGGAGCGATCCGGCGGGTTTTTTTATTGCCTGAAAAATGGGGACGTACCCCATTTTTTTTACTCGCCCTTGAGGCGGCGCTGGCGTACCGCTGCGGCCAGTTGTTCCAGCACTTGCACGCTGGCGTCCCAGTCGATGCAGCCGTCGGTGATCGACTGGCCGTAGGTCAGTTCCTTGCCCGGCACCAGGTCCTGGCGGCCGGCCACCAGGTGCGATTCCACCATCACGCCCACGATACGGGTGTCGCCGCCCGCCACCTGGCCGGCGATGTCGGCGCACACCGGCACCTGGTTCTCCGGCTTCTTGGAGGAGTTGGCGTGCGAGGCGTCGATCATCAGGCGCGCCGCCAGGCCCTGGGCCGCGATCGCTTTGCAGGCCTCTTCCACGCTGGCCGCATCGTAGTTCGGCGTCTTGCCGCCGCGCAGGATGATGTGGCAGTCCTCATTGCCATTGGTCGAGACGATGGCCGAGTGGCCGCCCTTGGTCACCGACAGGAAGTGGTGCGGCTGCGAGGCGGCCTTGATCGCTTCCACCGCGATCCTGGTATTGCCATCGGTGCCGTTCTTGAAACCGACCGGGCACGACAGGCCGGAAGCCAGCTCGCGGTGCACCTGCGATTCGGTGGTGCGGGCCCCGATCGCGCCCCAGGAAATCAGGTCGGCGATGTACTGCGGGCTGATCACGTCCAGGAATTCAGTACCGGCCGGCAGGCCCAGTGTGTTGATATCGCGCAGCAGCTCGCGCGCCATGCGCAGGCCGTCGTTGATGCGGAAGCTGTTGTCCATGTACGGGTCGTTGATCATGCCCTTCCAGCCCACCGTGGTGCGCGGCTTTTCGAAATACACGCGCATGATGATTTCCAGGTCGCCCTTCAGGCGTTCGCGCAGCGGCGCCAGGCGGCGCGCATATTCCATGGCGGCTTTCGGATCGTGGATCGAGCACGGGCCGACCACCACCATCAGGCGGTCATCCTGGCCGTGCAGGATACGGTGCAGGGCGACGCGCGCGTCGGATGCGGTGTTGGAAGCCGCTTCGGTGCAGGGAAATTCGCGGATCAGGTGCGACGGTGGTGTCAGCTCCTTCATTTCGCGAATGCGCAGGTCGTCGGTACGTTGCATGATGGTTTCTCCTGGTTAAAAAAAAACCGCCATCGCTGGCGGTTTGTTTTGGTATCTGCTGGGATCTCGTTTTTTGCTACTACGTGAACCGGCCGCTACTCCACCGCCTTTGGGTTGGAATTGCTAAAGTAAAAAAAGCCGGTAAAGAAGTGCAGTTGCATTGTTGAGTTCCGATGAATTCGAATCACTATAGCAACAGTTACCACCTAATGCAAGCGAGCCGTTAAGCGCGCTGGCGGCGCACACGCGCCAGGCCCAGCAGGCCCAGGCCAAACAGCGCCAGGGTGCCCGGCAGCGGAACGTCGGCCGGCGGCGTGCCGCCCAGGGCGCTGATGTACACCGTGGTGTCGAGGCGGCTATCACCGCGGTCGCCGATGATGAACTTCAGGCTGTGGGCAATGCTGGTATCCAGGCCGGACAGGGAGAAGGTCTGCACTGGCGAGCACTGGTTGGCGGCGCCCGGGCACAGGATGCCGTCCAGTTCGGTGCCGGCGATTGCCTTCATCGACGGATGGTCGATGTTCACCGGCTTGCCGCCGACGAACGCAATGTTAACGCCATCGATCAGCAGGCCGAAGGCGTCGACGTAGCTGCCCACGAATTCCGGGAACTCCTCCGAACCGAAGACGGTGTTGAAGAAAACACTGCCAGTGGTGGTGGTGAAATTGATGGTCAGTTCAGTCACGTCATAGTAGTTGGCGGCGCCGCCAATCTGGGACAGGGTTGCCGTCTGCGCCGCCGTGGCCGACTGGCCATACTCGGTTGATTTGCCGCTCGAAGTGCTGGCGCCGTCGCCGTAATCCAGCACGTTGCCGGTCGACAGCACAATGCCGCCGCCAATGCCGTAGGTGTTGCTGGCGTTGGTAAAGGTGCCGGTGGACGACTGGTTGCCGCTCAGGGTCACGCTGTTGATGGTGAAGCCGTTGGAGCCGGCTGCCGCTGCGGCACCCAGCGCGTTGGCATTGGTGTTCAGGCTGGCGACAATTGCGTGGGCCGGTGCGGCGGCGACCAGGCCGCCCAAGGACAAGGCGATGCCGGAAATCAGGTGAGACAGTTTCATTTGTTCCCTTTCAGTTAAATTGCACTGAAGGGAGCAAAATACATGCCAGTTTATCAAGTAACTGTTTTAATTAACATTATCTCCACGACAATAGTGTCGAGTGTATAAGTTTCCGACATTTACTTGCATCATGCATCTCGCTGTTTTCCTACAACAGCTTGCCCTTCCCCGCGCCATTTTCAATCGTGCGTTGATTTCCCTCAAATAGAATCGCCTCACCAATTGCAAGACCGGCAACAACGGTGCTTACATCGGCCCTGGCATTTCACCTATGGAGAAATTAATGAACCGTAACATCATGGCAACAGCAATACTCGGCGCCCTGACTGCCCTGCCAGCAATGGCGCAGCAGCAAGTTCCCGAAGAAAAAATGATCCGTGTTGAGGTCACGGGTTCCTCGATCAAGCGCCTGGTCTCGGAAACGTCGCAGCCGCTGACCGTTTTCAAAGCCGAAGAATTCGCCAAGCAGGGCTTGACCACGGCGCAGGAAGTGCTGGAACGCATTCCCGCCAACCAGCCCAGCATGGGCGCTGGCAACGTGGTGGGCGGCAACCTGAGTGGCCTGCCGACCGGCGGCCAGGCCGCCGCCGACTTGCGCGGCCTGGGCGGCGACAAGACCCTGGTGCTGTTGAATGGCCGCCGCATCGCCAACCATCCTTACGACGGCGCCAGCGTCGACCTGAACGTGATTCCGGTGGCCGCGCTGGAACGGGTGGAAGTGCTGCGCGACGGCGCCTCCGCCATTTACGGTACCGATGCGATCGGCGGCGTCATCAACTTCATCACGCGCCGCTCCGTGAACGCCACCACGCTCACCCTGGAAGGCATGCTGCCCAGCGATAAGGGCGGCAAGGAACGGCGCGCCAACATCGTCACCGGCTTCGGCAACCTGGAGAGCGACGGCTGGAACGTGATGGGCGTGCTGGACTGGCAGAAACAGGACGTGCTGACCTCGCAGCAGCGCGACTTCTCGGCCACCGGCGTGATCCCGTCGCGCGGCCTGGAGCTGACCTCCGGCACCACCTTCCCCGGCAACTACTTCGACCCCGGCACGGAAAAGCAGGGCAACCCGGGCTTTGCCAACGGTTGCAACCCGCCCTTCTCGGTACCGCGCGCCGCCAACGGCACCTGCCGCCAGGATTACACGCGCCTGATCGACAACCTGCCCGAGCAAGACCGCCTGGTCGCCTTCGGCAAAGCCACCTTCAAGTTCAATCCCGACACCAGCGCCAGCCTGGAATACCTGCATTCGCGCAACAAGGTGGTGTCGCGCACCGCGCCGCCGCCGCAGACCGACCTGGTGCTGCCAGCCACCAGCCCTTACTACCCGGGCAACGCGGGCGGCGTGCCAGCCCAGCCCGGACTGTCCGGCCAGCCGCTGTTCGTCAACTGGCGTCCGCTGGAAGCGGGCCAGCGCCAGATCTATTCCAAGGGCGAAGGCGACCGCCTGGTGGCCACCCTGGAAGGCCTGGCCGCCGGCTGGGACTACAAGGCCGGACTGAACCACTCCATCAGCAAATCGCAGGAATCCTTCACCGGCGGCTATGTGCAGGACACCGGCTTCGCCGCTGGTGTGCGCGACGGCATCCTGAACCCGTTCGCGCTGCAGAACGAAGCCGGCCGCAAATACCTGGAAAGCGTGGCCCTGCGCGGTAAGGTGCAGGACGCCAAGAACAAGGCCACCACACTGGACGCCAAAGCCTCGCGCGACCTGATGGCCCTGGCCGGCGGCGCCATGGCCGTGGCGCTGGGCGCCGAATTCCGCAAGGAAGACGCCGACTTCAACGTGAACCGCGAGATCGCGGGCCAGGCCGCCAGCTCAGGCTTGTCCGGCTCCCTCTCCAAGTCCGGTTCGCGCAATGTGAAGGCGCTGTACGGCGAACTGAGCCTGCCGTTCATCAAGGACCTCGACGTGCAGGCCGCGCTGCGCTACGACCACTACAGCGACGCCGGCAGCACCACCAACCCGAAACTGGGCGTGCGCTACCAGCCCAACCCGCAACTGGTGCTGCGCGCTTCGGCCTCGACCGGCTTCCGCGCGCCGACCCTGTTCGAGAAAAATGCGCCGCAGTCGAAGAACGACACCAGCAACGCCTACAACGATCCGATCCTGTGCCCGAACGGCGTGCCGCAGCCGGGCGCCAACCCGCTGCGCGATTGCGACCTGCAGCAGTTCAAGCTGCAAGGCGGCAACGTGAACCTGACCCCGGAAAAGTCGAAGACCTTCGCCGTGGGCGCGGTGTTCGAACCGATGCGCAATGTGACCCTGGCGCTGGATTACTGG
Organism: Massilia sp. SR12; assembly: GCA_046523935.1. Lineage (GTDB taxonomy): Bacteria > Pseudomonadota > Gammaproteobacteria > Burkholderiales > Burkholderiaceae_D > Rugamonas. The sequence goes on from CP159586.1 coordinate 2,676,650, forward strand.
AACATCAAGGTCAAGGACAAGATCGGCGCGCTGCCGGAGCAAACCATCTACGGCAACTACGCCAAGTATAAGGAGCGCTTCCTGCGCAATCCGGACGGCTCACCGTTCGCGATCCTGGACTTGAACGAGAACCTGGGCCGGGTGCGCACCGACGGTATCGACCTGAGCGCGACCCTGAGCAGCGGCCGCACCGACTACGGCAGCTTCACCTTCACGCTGGACGGCACCTGGGTCCACAACTATGAGTACCAGAACGAGCGTGACGGTGCTTATACCCAGAACGTGGGGACCTATGGCGATAACGGCCCGATCATGCGCTGGCGCCATAACGCGGCAGTGACCTGGCGCCTGGCCGACTGGAGCACGACTCTGTCGCAGAATTACAAGACGGGTTATGTTGACCAGAACCTGGTGGCGGCACAGTACTTCAATGACGTCGAGTCCTACCAGCTGTGGAACCTGTCGGTGACCTATACCGGCTGGAAGGGCCTGACCCTGACCGGCGGCGTGAAGAACCTGCTGGACAAGGATCCACCGTTCACCAACCAGGGCACGGTGTTCCAGAAGGGGTATGACCCGCGCTATGCCGATCCGATCGGCCGTGCTTTGTACTTCCGCGCTGCTTACACCTTCTAAACCCAAAAACAGGAAACCGGGAAACCAGAAAACCAGGGTCTGACCCTGAGGGTCAGACCCTGGTTTTCCGGTTTCCCGGTTTTCCGGTTTTCTGGTTCCCCGCTTCCCGCCTCGCTACTCGCCCTTGATCAGGCTGGCAACTTTAGTGGTGATGATGTCCACCGCCGGCCCGTTGGCGCCGTGCGGCAGGATCACGTGGGCATGGCGCTTGGTCGGCTCGATGAACTGCTTGTACATCGGGCGCACGGTTTCCAGGTACTGGTTGATCACGCTGTCGGTGCTGCGGCCGCGCTCCGCGATATCGCGCTGCAGGCGGCGGATAAAGCGCACGTCGGCCGCCGTGTCGACAAAGATCTTAAGCGACATCTGCTTGCGCAGGTCGGCATCGTACAGGGCAAACAGGCCCTCGATCACGATCACCGGCGCCGGCTTGACGGTAATGGTCTCGGTGGTGCGGTTATCCTGCGCAAAATCGTACACCGGCATCTCGATCGATTCGCCGGCGCGCAGCTTTTGCACGTGCTCCACCATCAGCGCCCAGTCGAAGGCGTCCGGGTGGTCGTAATTGACTTTGCGCCGCTCCTCGGGCGCCATATGGGTCTGGTCCAGGTAGTAATCGTCCTGCAGCACGACCGACACCACTTCCGAACCGAAGGATTTCAGCACCTCGCGCGTGACCGTCGATTTGCCGCTGCCGCTGCCACCTGCGACGCCAATCACGAAAGGTTTGTTGCTCGAATTGTTCATGTGATTTCCGTCCCAGGCAAAAAAAACCGGGTATTTTACCCGGTCTTTGCACACCACCTGCTTAAGCGGTTCCGCCCACTGTCACGCCGTCCAGGCGCAGGGTCGGCTGGCCCACGCCCACCGGCACGCTCTGGCCTTCCTTGCCGCACACGCCGACACCCGGGTCGAGCTTCATATCGTTGCCGATCATGGAGATGCGGTTCATCACATCCGGGCCATTGCCGATCAGGGTGGCGCCCTTGACTGGATAGGTCACCTTGCCGTCTTCGATCATATAGGCCTCGCTGGCCGAGAACACGAACTTGCCGTTGGTGATATCGACCTGGCCGCCGCCGAAGTTCACAGCGTAGATACCGTTCTTGACCGACGCCAGGATTTCGCCCGGATCCTTGTCGCCGCCCAGCATATAGGTGTTGGTCATGCGCGGCATCGGCAGGTGCGCGAAGGATTCGCGGCGCGCATTGCCGGTGACGTTCATCTTCATCAGGCGCGCATTCATGGTGTCCTGGATATAGCCCTTCAGGATGCCGTCTTCGATCAGGGTGGTGCACTGGGTCGGGTTGCCTTCGTCGTCGATATTCAGCGAGCCACGGCGGTTGGCCAGGGTGCCGTCATCGACCACGGTGACGCCCTTGGCCGCCACGCGCTCGCCAATGCGGCCGGAGAAGGTGGACGAGCCCTTGCGGTTGAAGTCGCCCTCCAGGCCGTGGCCGATCGCCTCGTGCAGCAGGATGCCCGGCCAGCCAGGGCCCAGCACCACGGTCATCGGGCCAGCCGGCGCCGGGCGCGCGTCCAGGTTCACCAGCGCCGACTTGACGGCGTCGGTCGCGTACTGGTCCAGCAACGCATCGCTGAAGTAGCCATAGTCATAACGCCCACCGCCGCCGGAGGAACCGACTTCGCGCCGGCCGTCCTGCTCCACGATCACGGTCACGGAGACGCGCACCAGCGGACGAATATCGGCCGCGAGCACGCCATCGCTGCGCACCACCAGCACCACATCGTATTCACCGGCCAGGCCGGCCATGACCTGCACCACACGCGGGTCCTTGGCGCGCGCCATTTTCTCCACACGCTCCAGCAGCTTGACCTTGGCGGCCGCGTCCAGCGACACCAGCGGGTCATGCGGCATGTACAGCGAGCGGCCGCCGACCGGCGTCATTTTGCCGGCCACCTTGATCTTGCCGGCGCCGGCGCGCGCAATGGTGCGCGTGGCCGTGGCCGCGTCCAGCAGCGCGGACTCGGAAATCTCGTCGGAATAAGAGAAGGCGGTCTTGTCGCCCGATACGGCGCGCACGCCGACGCCCTGGTCGATCGAGAAGGAACCGGTTTTCACGATGCCCTCTTCCAGGCTCCAGCCCTCGCTCTTGGTGAACTGGAAATACAGGTCGGCATAGTCGACCTTGTGCGTGAACATGCTGCCCAGTGCTTTCAGCAGTTTGCCTTCGTCCAGGCCGAATGGCGTCAGCAGGATGTCTTTCGCTGCGGCCATGGCAGACAGGTTGGGGTCGAATGGTTTCATATGAGAGAAATTCTTTTTGATTGTACTTAGCCGGATTTTAGAGGATTCGGTGCTTCAGCGCAGGCAGGCTTTCACGCACGCCGTGCACGAAATGCGGGTCCAGCTCGCCACTGACCACGCCCTCGCCTTCCGCCAGCACGGCTTTCACCTCGCCCCAGGGGTCGATCAGCATGGAATGGCCCCAGGTACGGCGGCCGTTGACATGGCTGCCGCCCTGCGCCGCCGCCAGCACATAGCACTGGTTTTCAATGGCGCGCGCGCGCAACAGGATTTCCCAGTGCGCCTTGCCGGTGGTGTAGGTAAAGGCGGCCGGCACCACGATCAGGTCGAGCGGGCCCATAGCACGGTAGAGTTCGGGGAAGCGCAGGTCGTAGCAAACCGACATGCCGACCTTGCCCACCGCCGTTTCCACGGTGCCAACGGTCTTGCCTGGCACGATGGTGCGCGCCTCATCGTAGGACTCCGTCCCTTTGCTGAAGCCGAACAGGTGGATCTTGTCGTAACGGCCAACATGCTTGCCCTGTGGATCGTAGACCAGCGTGGTATTAATCACACGCTGCGGATCGTCCGAGGCCAGCGGCAAGGTGCCGCCCAGCAGCCAGATGCCGTGCTCACGCGCCATGGCGGACATGAATTCCTGGATCGGCCCGCTGCCCAGCGGCTCGGCCTTGGCCACCTTGTCGCTGTCGCTCATGCCCATGATGGCCCAATACTCGGGCAGCAGTACCAGTTGCGCGCCCTGCGCGGCGGCCTCGCCCACCAGGCGGCGGGCGGTGGCGATATTCTCTTCCACCTGAGGGGTGGACACCATCTGGATGGCTGCGACCTTGTGCGTTGCATTCGTCATTGCGTCGGCTCCTTGGGATTCTCGATCTTGGTGATGACTGGCGCTTTCCACGGTCCGGTCACCTGCATCTGGTAGGTCAGCGCCTTCATCACCGGCGCGCTCAGGAACAACTGCGCCAGGTAGCTGCCCAGGCCAATCACCGGGTTCACTGCCAGCGCGTACACCAGCGGCGCCGTGCCCAGGTTGACCTGCGGGATCACCACCACGCGCAGGTTGGTCGATTCGTTGGCGATATCGGCCGTGCCGTCCATCAGCACCGTGGCCTGCACGCCGTGCATTTTCAGGTTGTCGGTCTTGACGATGCCGCGGTTGATGCTGGCGTTGGCGGTGATGCCGTCGAACTGCAAGCCTTCCGAGAAGACATCGGTGAATTCCAGTTTCAGCAGACGCGGCAGGGCTTGCAGGCTCAGCACGCCGAGCAGCTTGGCGGCGCCCGGATCCTGTTTCAGGAACTGGCCCTTCTCCACGTTCAGCGCCAGGGTGCCGGACAGGCTCGGGATATCCAGGCCGTAGGGCATGCCCTTCCAGTTGATGTCGCCGCTCAGCTTGCCCTTGCCGTTGCGCAGGGTGTCGGCGAAGCCGAAGCGCTCCAGCAGCTTGCCGGCGTTATGGATGTCCATATTGAAGTTGAGCGCCGTATTGTGCTGGCCGTCCTTGGTTTGCCAGCGCCCGGTACCGTTCAGCTCGCCGTCCGCGTTGGCCAGCGACAGCTTGCTGATGCGCCATTCGCGGGCCGAGGTGACCAGCGCGTTGTAGGCGTGCAACTCAAGCTGGCCGAGCGGGCGGTTGAACCATTCCAGGCGCTCCACCTCGATGTCCAGCGCCGGGATGGTGGGCGACGTGGTCGAGCTTTCCAGCAAATCCTTGACCTCGGCCGCCTGCGATTCCGGGATGGTGAGCGAGGACAGGCGGGCCGTCACCTTGCCCACGCCCTTGCCGCTGGGCGACTCGTTCCAGGTGATGTAGCCGACCGCCTGCTGCGAGTCGATGCTGGCCTGCCACACGCCCTTGCTGTGGGTGGTGCCGACCACGACGTTGTCCAGCTTGCGTTCGCCGACGATCAGTTCACCGGCGCGCGCGGCCATGGTTTCCGGCACCACGTATTGCGAAATGTCGGCGCCCTCCGTCGCGGCTGCTGCACCAGGAGCGGTACCCGGAGCGGCGCCCGCCACGGCGGCGGCGCGCGGCTCGTTGCCGGCGATCTCGCCGGCCAGCGCGATCCAGTGGTCGACGTTGAGCGACTTCAGGTGGGCGTTGATCATCAGGCCGCTGTCCGGCTCCGGCGCCGGCAGGTTGACGCCGATACCGCCGTTCACCAGCTTCCACGGCCCCTTGTTGACGCGCTGGCGATGATAGCGCGCGGCATAGGACTGGCCCAGCGTGACCTGGATCTCATCGCGCGCCACGCCCTGCTCGTTGGCGGCGCCACCGTTCAGCTGGAAATGCACAGGCATGCTGTCGGCCGCCGCCTTTTTGAGCGGGGCCGGGAAATCCAGGCTGGCGCCCTGCATGCTGGAGTCAATCGCCACTTCGTATTTGTGGTCGCGCGCCGTGATCAGGCCGCTGAATTTGGCGCTGCCGCCCAAGTGGTTAGCCAGGCGCTGCATGGCCGCCGACGGGTATTGCTTGCGCAAGCCGTCCACGCTGGCGGTGCCGCCGATGCGCACCTGGATGCTGCCATCCTTCTGGCTGCCGCCACTGACCGCCAACGGGCCGCCCAGCAAGGTGCCGCCCAGGTTGTTCAGGTTGACGCCTTTTTCATTGAATTCAATTTTGCCGGTGGCGCCGGCCACGGTCGGCATATCGTGCCACAGCACCACGTCGTTGCCCTGCAGTTGCAGGCCGCCCTGCACCTTCGATTCGATCAGGCGCGCCAGCGGCAAGTGAAGCTTGAGCGCCAGCTTGGCGTTGCCGGTGGCGGTGGTTTCGTCGGTGAAGTGGCCGATCCAGTCGATCACCGGGCTGGCGATCACGTACTTCAGGAAGTCCTGCATCGGGCCGGCGGCGCCGCCGTCGATATCGAGCACGCTGTCATGGTGGTACAGGTCGGCGATCACCGCCTTCACATTGCTCAGCGCCAGGCCGCCGGTGCGGGCGGTGTCAGCCTTGATCACCATGCTGGCGCGCTCGAAGGCGATGCTGCCGCGCACCTTTTCCAGCAGCGGCCAGACCGGGCTCTTGCCATCCTTGGCGAAATGGCCGGGCTCGTAATTGAGGCGGCCATCAACGATGCGGCCGGCGATACGGAACTCACCGCGTGCCTTGTCCGGGGTACCGTCCTGGAACGGGAAGTGCGCCAGGTCGCCGCGCAGGCGCAGTGTGGTGTCGTGCAGCATGCCGTCCTCCAGCGCGCCCACCAGCCAGTGGCGGGTGTGTTCCGGGGTTTGCTTGGGCAGGTAGCGGCCGATGCGGTTGATGGTGAACTGGTCGATGCTGCCGCTGAAGTCGGCCGTACCGGGGCCCTTGGCGCCCGGGCCGCGCGGCAGCAGGTGGCTGCCGGACAGTTTGAGCTGCATGCCCTCCTGCACCAGGTCGAGCTGTTCCAGCTTGAGCGCCAGTTGCTTGGGGTCGGCCAGCGACCAACTGCCTGTCAGCGCCAGTTGTTCGAATTGCAGCGGGGCGTCGTCGAACCAGGCCGGCATGGCGAGGGTGAAGCCGGGCGCGTCGAGCGCCACGCTGCCGCCCTGCTGGCCCGCTTCCACGTGGCCGCTCAGCTTGTCGAAGCCCGGCAGGTTGGGCAAGGCCGGCATGGGCAGGGCCTTGGCCGAGCGCGCCACCGCGGCGCGTGCGGCCAACGGCTCCATGCCCAGTGCGTCGAGGTCGGCGCGCAGCTTGTAATCCTTGGCGGCGGTCAATGGGCCGCGCCATTCGGCCACCAGGTTGCGCACGCGGCCGCGCGGCGCGGCCTCGGCCAGCAAGTCGCGCTGCGCCTGCGGCAGCGGCAAGCGGGTCGCCAGTTCGGACAGGATCTTCAAATCCAGCGCGGCGGCCTTGACTTCGGTCCAGGTGGCGGCATTGGCGGCCACCACATGGCGCGCCGAGGCCGTGGTCGGCGCCAGTTCGACGCCGTCGCGCGTGCGCAAGGCGAAATCTTTCACTTCCAGCGCGCGCGTCATGGCGGCGGGCGCGCCGGGCCGGCTGACCAGGGTGGCGGCGCGGTCCTCGCTGGCGGACACGCGGCCGCGCAGGGCCGCCACATCCAGCTGCGGCAAATCGTGGCCCAGGGTCGCCACCACATTGTCCAACGCCACATCGGCGGTAAACGCGGTCGGACGCGCCTCTTCCAGCGCCAGCCAGGCGCGCACGCCGCCGCTGGCCGATTTGATCTCCAGCCCGCCCGGCAGGTAGGGCTTCCAGGCGGCCAGGTCGGCGCGCCGCAACTCGGCATAGACCTCGCCCTTCCACAGCTTGACATTGGAGACGCGGGAAAACGGCTGGTGGCTGAAATCGGCGCGCACATCGAGCGGCGCTGCCAGCGCCGCCGGCGGCGTGGCCTTGAAGGCGAACTGGTGCCGGCGCCATTTGTTCTGCATCAGGGCGGTGACATCCTCCAGCAGCAAGGGCGGGCTGCCGCGCTGCAGGTCGGTCCAGGTAATGCGGCCTTCGCGCACCACCACCTCGCGCTGCGACAGCAGCCAGTCGGCGCTGCGGCCATCGCCTTTGCGGTCGAGGTCGATGTACATGCCGGCCGCGTACAGCTTGCCGTCCGGATCGCGCCGCACTTCCACATCGGGGCGGTTGAATTCCAGCGATTCAAAGCGCAGGCCGGCCGCCGGCACGCTCCACCACGACAGGGTGGCCGACACGCTCGGCAAATGCAGGGCTTGCTGGCCCTGCGCGTCGCGCATGACCACGTCGCCCAGGATCAGTTGCGGCCGCAAGCCCTTCCACGAGGCATAGACGCGCGCCACCGTGACCGGCTTGCCGACCGCCTGGGTGGCGAGGCGTTCGATATCGGGCTTATAGTGGTCGATGTTGGGCAGGATGACCCAGCGCAGGGCCAGGAACAGGATGGCGAAGGCGAAATACAGCAGCAGCGCCAGTTTGATGGTGAAGCCGAGCACGTGGTGCGACGCGATGTTCCAGACCCGATAGGCGGCCTGCAGCCGATGCCAGCGCCTTTTCAGCGGGGCCTCAACTGCCTCGATTTGCTCTACCAGGTTGTCCTTCAATACGCTCAAACCAAGCCCTTATCAATACAGCATTTTACCGCAACGCCCCGGCAAACTATGTTCCAATAGGAACAGTTTTACACACTCTCACACCTGTCAATGAGCCCTACCGATCTCGTTTCCGCATCCCGCTTCTACCAGCGCTGGCTGGCCGCCGATCCTTCCCGTCAGGCTAAGGTCGATTCTTTGGCGCAATTATCGCTTGCTACGCTGGATTTTGCTGGTGTTTTGGCAAGCGAACAGGGCGAACTGCCGCTGCAGCGCGGCATGCGCCGCCTGCGCAACCTGCTGCTGGCGACCCTGATCCGGCGCGACCTGGAAGGCAAGGCCGACCTGGACGAGGTGGTGACCACCATGACGCGCCTGGCCGACTTTGCCATCACGCGCCACCTGGCCGAGCTGGATGGCGCCATGCGCGCCAACCACGGTGTGCCGATCGGCCATGAATCGGGCGCGGAGCAGCAACTGATCGTGCTCTCCATGGGCAAGGGCGGGGGCGGCGAGCTCAACGTTTCATCCGACATCGACCTGATCTTCGTCTACCCGGAAGATGGCGAAACCGCCGCCGGCCCGGGCCAGCGCCAGCTCTCCAACCATGAGTACTTTGTGCGCCTGGGCAAGCAGCTGATCGCCGCCATCGCCGAAATCACGGAGGACGGCTTCACCTTCCGCGTCGACATGGCGCTGCGCCCGAACGGCGCCTCCGGCCCGCTGGCGGCCAGCCTGGGCATGGTGGAAAACTACCTGATCGTGCAGGGCCGCGAATGGGAACGCTACGCCTGGGTCAAGGCGCGCGCCGTGACCGGCCGCGCCGAGGATATCGCCGCCCTGGACGGCATCGTGCGCCCATTCTGCTTCCGCCGCTACCTGGACTTCGGCGTGATCGACGCCATCCGCTCCATGCATGCCCAGATCCGCACCGAGGTGGCGCGCCAGGAGCGCCTGCACCCCGAACGCAGCCACAACGTCAAGCTGGGCCGGGGCGGCATCCGCGAGATCGAATTCCTGACCCAGGTGTTCCAGCTGATCCGTGGCGGGCGCGACCCGCAACTACGTGGCCGCTCCACGCGCGGCACTTTGCGCCTGCTGCCCGAGAAAGGCTTGCTGGGCGCCGACGTGGTGGCACGCCTGATGGACGCCTACACCTTCCTGCGCAACCTGGAGCACCGACTGCAATACATCGAGGATGCCCAGACCCACACCCTGCCGCCCAACGAGGCCGACCGCCTGGCCGTGGCGCGGATGATGGGCCTGCCCGACGTGGCCACCCTGATGGCCGAGATGGATGCGCACCGCCAGTACGTGGCCGAGCAATTCGACGCCATCTTCGCCGACAAACAGGGCAATGGCAGCGAGGATGTTGACCCCGCCACCAGCAACGACTGCGCCGATCCCGACAACCGCGAAGCGATCGAGGCGCGCTTCGCCAGCCTGGGCTATGACGACCCGGCCGCCGCCGCCCAGCGCCTGATCGCCACTTGGCAAGCGCCCAAGCTGGCCAGCCTGCCAGACGCCAGCCGCCAGCGCCTGGTGGCCCTGGTCAATGCCGCCCTGCCGCAGATCGCGCGCGCCGCCGAACGCAATAGCGCGGGCAGCAAGCTCGGCACCCTGGGCCGCCTGCTCGACTTCCTGGAAGCGATTTCGCGCCGCTCCTCCTACCTGTCGCTGCTGACCGAATACCCGCACACCCTGGAACGCGTGATCACCATGATGCACGCCAGCGGCTGGGCCGCCAAATTCCTGACCCAGCACCCGATCCTGCTCGACGAGCTGCTCGACCACCGCATCCTGAGCGCGGCGTTCGACCCGGCCGCCGCCGCCGCCGAACTGGAGCGCCAGCTGGCCACGGCACCGGACGACACCGAACGCCAGCTCGACATCCTGCGCGAAGTGCACCACGCCCAGTTGTTCCACCTGCTGGCCCAGGACCTGGCCGGCTCGCTGACGGTGGAAAAGCTGGCCGACCATTTGAGCGCCCTGGCCGATGTGATCGTGGCCGCCGTGGTGAAAGCGGCCTGGCACACCGTGGCCAAGCGCCATGTCGAAGTGCCGAAATTCGCCGTCATCGCGTATGGCAAGCTGGGCGGCAAGGAACTCGGCTATGTCTCCGACCTCGACGTGATTTTCCTGTTCGACGACGAAGACCAGGACGCGCCCGGCCTGTACGCCAAGCTGGCGCAGCGCTTCATCACCTGGATGACCTCGCACACCTCGGCCGGCATCCTGTTTGATATCGACACCGCGCTGCGGCCCGATGGCGCCAGCGGCATGCTGGTCTCCAGCGTGGCCTCCTTTGAAAAATATCAGCACGGCTCGGCCTGGCTGTGGGAGCACCAAGCCCTGACGCGCGCCCGCTTCTGCGCCGGCGACGCCGCCATCGGCCAACGTTTCGAGCAGATCCGCTGCCAGGTGCTGCGCCAGGAACGGCCCGACGCCGCCGCCCTGAAACAGGAAGTGCTGGCCATGCGCCAGCGCATGCGCGACGCCCGCCCCAACCGCAGCGAACTGTTCGACCTCAAACAGGACGAGGGCGGCATGATCGACATTGAGTTCATCGTGCAATACCTGGTGCTGCAGCACGCGGCACAGTATCCGGAACTGACCGGCAATATCGGCAACATCGCCCTGCTGCACCTGGCAGGCCAACTGGGCCTGGTCGATGCCGCGCTGGCCGGCGCCGTGGCCGACGCCTACCGCGATATGCGGCGCTGGCAACACCAGTTGCGTTTGCAGGGTCAGGACCAATCGCGCGTGGCCCTGGAGAAATCGGCACAACACGCGGAAAACGTGCGATTACTTTGGAAATGTATTTTTTTTGCAACGGAACAATGACTAGTTTAGCTATTTTTTGCTCAAACTTATTGAATTTGTAACGTTCTCATTTAGATTGACAGCTGACAGGCTGTGCCACACGCGCACGACCTTGTTTTTGTCATATCTGAATGGGAGAACCATAGTGAAACGAATCGCCCTGAAACGCAGTGCCATCGCCGTTGCCTTGACGCTGCCTGTAGCACCGCTTGCGCTGGCGCAGGAAGCCGACAAACCGATCCAGAAAGTCATCGTCACCGGCTCCAATATTGCCCGTATCGACAGCGAAACCACGTCGCCGATCCAAACCATCCGGCAACAGGACATCAAACGCCTGGGCGTGAGCTCGGTCAAAGAGCTGATGGACACCCTGACCTCGTCCGACCGCTCGGCCCTGTCCGACGACGGCGGCAGCAACTCCTTCGCCGGCGGTGCCTCCTCCGTATCGCTGCGCGCGCTCGGCAAGCAATCGACCCTGGTGCTGCTGAACTCGCGCCGCGTCGCGCCCTACCCGCTGGCCGACTATAACGAAGTGTTCACCAACCTCGACAGCCTGCCGCTGGATGCCGTCGATCGCGTCGAGATCCTGCGCAACGGCGGCTCCTCGATTTACGGCTCGGACGCCGTAGCCGGCGTGATCAACGTCATCACCCGCTCCGACTATCGCGGCCTGACCATCAGCGGCAGCTTCAACCGCTCGGTCGAACAGAAGAGCATCCGCAACGGCACCGTCAGCGTAACCGGCGGCTTCGGCGACCTCGACAACGACCGTTTCAACGTGCTGGCCAACGTCGAATACTTCAAGCGCAACGACCTGTTCTGGCGCGAAGTGGTGGATGACATCAACCCGACCTACGGCGAATACTTCGGCACCGTCGCTCCAGGTAGCGGCCTGATGTTCGGCAAGCGCGGCACCCCGTCGACCTTCAGCTTCCCCGGCAACCTGATCGGCCAAGGTCCACTGGCCGGCTGCGCCACCAAGAATGCCGGCGGCCTGTGCGTTTACGACCGCTTCAGCCGCTTCCAGGCGACCCCGGCCGCCGAGCGCGTCAACAGCCTGGTCTCGGCCCGCTTCAAGGTCAATGAGAGCATGGAAGGGTTCGCCGAGCTGCTGTACTCGCACACCACCACCGATTACAACGGCGCCTTCAACATCTACAATTCGAACGCCAATAATGCGGTGTGGGGTGACCCGCGCACTGGCCAGGCGCGCACCTTCAAATCGCGCTACCTGCCAGCCACCCACCCACTGAACACCACCGGTGAAGAGATAGAGCTGCGTTACCGCTTCCTGGATGACCCGGCCTTCCGCAAATCGACCAGCGACCAGTACCGCGCCCTGACCGGCGTGAAAGGCACCTTGCCCAATAAGTGGGATTGGGAAGCCGCGCTCGGCATCATGGGCGGCAAGACCAAGGACCGCAGCCGCGGCGGCTACTTCAGCGATAGCGGCTTCAAGGAAGTGATCGGCGACTACAACATCGACGACCCGCTGTTCTTCAACCGCAGCTACAAGCTGGGCCAGATCAACTCGGCCGAAGTGCTGAACAAGCTGTTCCCTGAGAACGGCTACGACGGCAAAGTCACGCAAACCTTCATCGACCTGAAAGCCAACGGCCAGGTGGGCAACATCGGCGGCCGTCCTATCATGGCGGCGATCGGCGGCGACGTGCGCCATGAGAAGATCCGCATCATGCCGACCGCCAACCTGCTGGCCGGCGACATCGTCAGCAATGGCGCCTCCTCCGCCAACGCCAGCCGCACCAACGAATCGCTGTTCGCTGAAGTCAGCGCGCCAGTACTGGAAAAGCTGGAGCTGATCGGCGCGGCCCGCTTCGATAAATTCCCGGGCTTCAATGGCCGGATATCGCCGAAGGTGGCAGCGCGCTGGCAAGCGGCAGACAACTTCCTGCTGCGCGCCACGCTGGAGTCCGGCTTCCGCGCCCCCAACCTGACCGAGAGCGCCCCTTCCACCAAGTTTGCCTTCAGCAACAGCGTGGTCGACCCGAAACGCTGCGACCAGGCGCAAGCCCTGGCTGGCGACCTGCGCACCAAAGCAGACGGCCTGCCAGCAACCGACCCGCAGGTGGCACTGCTGCTGGCGCGTGCCGACATTGTGGAAAACAATGAATGCGCCGCCGGCGTTGCCTCCATCGTGCGCAACAACCCGGACCTGAAGCCGGAAACCTCGCGCAGCGGTACCGTTGGTTTCGTGATCGAACCGGTCAAAGGCACCTCGTTCGCCATGGACTACTTCCGCATTGAGCGGAAGAATGAAATCAATGCGAAGAGCACCTCCGAGCTGCTGGCGGCGGAAAGCTCGCTGGAGCCTGGTATCGTCAACCGCCTGGCACCCGATCAGGACAAGACCTTCTCGGCGGCGGAACGCATAGCGTACGGCGTGACGGTCGGCCCGCTGGAGTCGACCTCGGGCATGTTCGAGAACGTGTCGAAGACCCGCACCAGCGGCGTCGACCTGGCCTTGGCCTCGCGCTTCTCGCTGCCATTCGGCCGCCTGGACGTGAACGGCAACGGCACCTACCTGCTCGACCTGCGCAACTACGCGGCAACGCGCAACGGCGGCAGCTGGGGCGACAACCTCGCCGGCCGCTACGGCTACTCCAAGTTCACGGCCAGCCTGATGGGCGCGCTGACCACCGGCGCCTTCACCAACAGCATGCGCCTGGCCTACTTCAGCCCGCAAAAGCTGCAAGGCGACTACTTCGACGAGGAGTACACCAAGGAAGGCTGCGCCGCCAATGACTGGGGTCCGGGTGTCTGCCGCGTGGGTTCCGAAGTGCGCTGGGATTACAACCTCAGCTACAACGGCATCAAGAACCTGACCCTGTCGCTGAACGTGCGCAACCTGTTCGACCAGCGCCCACCGCTGGACCTGAAAGCGTTCAACAGCGCCGGCGCCACCATCCCGCAAAACCTGGACGACGTCGCCGGCCGCCGCATCCGCGTCACCGCCGAGTACCGCTTCCAGTAATCAGAGGGGTCAGGTCTGTCAATCGGACAATTTGCGGCCAATGCGCCGAGTCCAGCGGAGCAACAAACCCGCCAAACCGGATGGCCGTCCCGTCCGATTGTCAGACCTGACCCCGAATTATTAGGCCGCCGAATTAGGCCGCCCGCCCCAAATAGCGCCCGCTGCTCACCGCCGGCCGCTGCGTCTCAATCGCATCCGCAAAGAACACCGCCGGATCGGCGTGCAGCTCAGCCACATGGCGCTGCAATGCCGGATAAGCGCCCAGCTCCAGCCCCGCTGCGCACTGCGCCCACCTCACGACCGCCACCAGGCAGGCATCCGCCACCGTGCGTTTATTGCCATCCACCCACTCCTGCCCTGCCAACACCTCATCCAGCGCGCTGCACGCCTGCGCCATGCGCGCCGGCCCCGCTTCAAACCCTTCATGCAGATAATCCAGCAAGGTCTCAAGCTTGCGCGCTTCCGCCGTGCCGCTGCGGTAGCCCAGCAGGCAGCGGCGTTGCTGGCCGATATGGCGCAGGATGGCGCGGCAATCGCGCACCAGCTTGCCGCCCGTTTGCAGCGCCGGCACCGGCAACCCCGGCAGCTCGACCTGCACCAGGCGATACGGCCGGCATAGCCATTCCAGCGCGACGATGATGCCGAAAGCGCAGCCGTTCGGTGCGCCGTGGTACAGGATGGTTTCCATGTTTTGCCTCTTGTTCTTGTTGGGGATGAGGCATTGTGGCGGCAATATAGGACAATATCCGCCCTCTATTCATGCAAAAATGGCAGCATCATGTCGAAACCCGCCATCAAAGCCCTGTCCATCCTCGAACTGCTGCAAAGCCAGCGCCAGATTTCGGGTGCCGAGCTGTCGGACCGGCTGGGCATCGACCGCCGTACACTGCGGCGCTACATCGCCATGCTGGAGGAGCTGGGCATTCCGATCACGGCCGAGCGCGGGCGCTATGGCGGCTATATGCTGGTGCCTGGCTTTAAGCTGCCGCCGCTGATGTTCACCAATGACGAAGCATCCGCAGTGGCCCTGGGCCTGATGGCGGTGCGCTCGCTGCGCCTGGCCGACACTGCGCCGGCCGTCGCCAGCGCCCAGGCCAAGCTGGAGCGCGTGATGCCGCCCGCCCTGCAGGGCAGCGTGCAAGCGCTGCGCGAGACGGCCGTGCTCGACACGCCCGAACAGCGCTGGAGCTATGCCGGACCGGGCCGCCCTGCCCTGACCGGCGAACTGACCGCCCTGGCGCTGGCAGCGCAAACCCAGCACCGCGTACGCTTCCGCTACACGCCGCAGGATGGCGAGTCGATGCAGCGCGAATTCGACCCCTACGGCCTGGTATTCAGCCATACGCGCTGGTATGTGGTGGGGATGTGCCGCTTGCGGCTGGCGATCCGTTCCTTCCGGCTGGACCGGATTGCGGAGGTGGCGGAAACCGGCATGGTGTTCGACAAGCCCGACAGCTTCGACGCCGCTGCGCAGCTACAGCACGCGCTGGCGACCTTGCCACGCCCGCTACCGGTGCGCGTCCTCTTGCACACCGACCTGGCCAGCGCCGCGCGCGAAGTGGGCCGCTACATCGGCCCGCTGGTGGAAGCCGAGGGCGGCGTGCGGCTGGCGACGACGACCACCAGCTATAGCTGGTTCGCGCGCCTGCTGGCGTCGTTCAATTTTGATTTTACGATTGAGGGCCCGCAAGAACTGCGGGACGCCGTGCAGCAAGAGGCGCGCCGCCTGGCGCGCCTGGCAGGCGGCTTTTAGAAGGGATAGAAGTAACGGTTGCAGCGGCTGGCGTCGAACAGGGCGCAGGCATCCTCGTCACCGTTGAAGACGCACGCCTCACGATAGCCGTAGCAAGTCTCATAGCTTGGGATCGCCATCGCGGTCACCGAAGCGCCGGCGCCGATACCAAACAGTGCCACCGCAATTGCCTTTTTCAATTTCAGCATTCTCACGTCCCTTTCAAATTAATATTATCTAGGATAGTCTCAGCGAATAATTCCGCGCCAACGATTCTCATGAAAATAGATGGATTGGTCAACATTATTTTAATGTGAATATTGGTGACTATTTAATGCAGAAAACTATTTAGCAGCGACGCCAACGCTGCTAGCCTGTGCACTCCCATAACCCATAAAGTGAGACAGGAAATGAGCAAACTGAAGAAAGCGTGGATGGTTCTGGCGTTCGGCCTGGCTGCCGGTGTCAGCTTCTCGACCTACGCCGCGCCCGATCCGCGCACCTGCTACAAACTGATCGTCGCCTGCAACGATGGCGACTTCAACGCCTGCGTGTACGGCAAGCGCATTGGCTGCGATATGTAAAAATGAAAAGGCGCGCCGCATGGCGCGCCTCGCTGGGGCTCCCGAGTGGATTAAATGTCCCAGCGCCAGCAGCTATAGCTATCGAACTTCTCGCAAGCGACCGCATCGCCTTCCCCGCAAGCTTGCTGGAACGCCACGCACTCTTCGTAACTGCCCTTGAACGGGCCAGCCACGGCCGTGATCGAGGCCC
This sequence comes from Massilia sp. SR12, assembly GCA_046523935.1. GTDB lineage: Bacteria > Pseudomonadota > Gammaproteobacteria > Burkholderiales > Burkholderiaceae_D > Rugamonas. The sequence goes on from CP159586.1 coordinate 2,692,883, forward strand.
CCACACCAATTCCGAACAGCGCGACGGCGAAAGCTTTTTTCAACTTCAGCATTAAAAGTCCCTTTCAAATTAATATTATCTAGGAGTCTGCGCGATTAATAATCGCGCAACGATTCTCATAAAAATAGATGGATTGGTCAACATTAATCTAATGTGAATATCAGCAATACTGCCTCGCTATAAAAGGACGGCGGCGTAACAAAAAAAAGCGCCCCGGAGGGCGCTCGTGCAGCGGACAGCCGGCTTACTCTGGCTTGCCGATATGCTTGTTGAGGAAGGTTTCCACCCGCCCCCAGAAATCGACATTGGTCTTCACGCTGCGCCAGCCGTGGCCCTCGTCGACGTACTCGATCCACTCCACGTCTGGATTGTGGCTCTTCACGGCGGAATAGAACTTGGTGCCGTGCACGATGGGCACGCGGTTATCGGCGCCGCCATAGGCCACGATCAATGGGCGCTTAATGCGTGCCGCGAGCTCGATTGGGGAGGTCGCCTTTAACTGGGCCGCATCTTTTTCTTGGTCGCCGATCCACAGCGGCAGCTGGTACTTGCGGGCTTCCTCCGACATATCGCCCCAAGTTACCGAGTAGAGAAGGTTAATATCGGTCACGCCAACCCAGCTCACTCCGCACTTGAAGATATCGGGGTCGTTGACCAGGCCCATCAGCGTAGCGTAGCCGCCATAGCTGGCACCGGCGACGCAGATGCGCTTCGGATCAGCAAAGCCTTTGGCCGCCGCCCATTTGGCGCCATCGGCAACGTCGTTCTGCATGGCCAGGCCCCATTGGCGCCAGCCTGCCGACTCGTGCTTGCGGCCATAGCCGGTGCTGCCGCGGAAGTCCGGCTCCAGCACGGCGTAGCCGCGCGAAGCGAGGAACTGCACCTGCGGGTCGAAGCCCCAGTAGCCGCCGCGTACCGACGGGCCACCATGTACCAGCACCACCATTGGCAGGTTCTTGGGCGCCACGCCTTTGGGTAGGGTCAGGTAAGCCGGAATCGGCAAGCCGTCGCGCGCGGTGTACTTCACCGGATGTTTGTACGACATGCGTGCCGGATCCAGGCGCGGTGATGCCTTGCCGAACAGGACCAGCTCCTTGTTTTGCAGGTTGTACAGGTAAAGCGTCCCCGCCGAAGTATCGGAGAACGAACGCACCAGCACCACGCCCTCTTTCGAGCGCTGCGCTACGCTGAGCATATTGGCAGCATCCGGCAAGCGCGCGTCGATGTCCGCCTGCGCGGCCTGCATCTGCGGATCAAACCAATGGCTGGCGGCCGTTTCGCCCTGGGTCAGCACGCCCAGCAGCTTGTCATCGGTCGTGACCAGGCCACCTTCGAAATCATGGTCAGGCAAGACCACCATCGGTTCCGCCGATAGTTTGCCAGTTTTCAAGTCGAAGGTATAAAGGGCGCGCTTATCCTGGCCATTTTCGGTGGCGACATACAAGGTGCCATCGGGGCCGAACTTCTGCGGCACGAAGCTGTTTTTTCCGCTCCAGCTGTCGAAGCGGGTGATCGGGCGCCACTTGCCGGTAGCAGGATCGAGGTAGTTGATAACGGTTTCGGCACCTTGCTGGCTTGCCGTCAGGCGCGGTTCGCCATTTTGGTCCAGGTACCATTGTATGACGCGTGGCGGGCGCGTAATCGTTGTCGCGCGGCCGGTGCGGGTATTCAGGCGCACCAGGTTCACCGCCTCCATATCATCGTTGCGATAAGTAGCGTTCAGCACAAACACATCGTCAGTATCGCGCTTGCCTGCCACCGCAAAGAACTGGTGGTTTGGCGCCAACAGGTTCTTGTTCGATTCCTTGCCCAGGTATGTGCGGCTGATCAGTTGACGCAAATCCGTTCCATCGCGATCGACGGCATACAGGCCCGGGCCCAGGCGTTGGGCACCGTCGCCCACGGTACGGTCGCCCAGGCTAAATACCAGGCGGTTCTCGTTGACCCAGTTAAAGCTGACGACGTCGGCATCGCCCGGCGCCACGATCACGTCGATCTTATGGGTTTTGACATCCATAACCGCCAGGCGCACGCGGCTGCCACTCGGCGCATAGCGCATGGCGACGGTACGGCCATCCGGCGCCAGGCCCGCATCACTGAACGCGGCGTGCTCGAAGAAGGCGGACACCGGCACATCTGCCGCTGGCGCCTTGATGATCACCTGGGGCGGCGTGTCTGCGGCGGCGTAGGCCGGCAACACCAGGCTCAGTGCAACCAGGGTCGGCAAGAGCATTCGTTTCATCGTGTCTCCATGAAGTAGAAGAAAAAATCCCCGCTCAAAAGCGGGGATTGCTTACAACAAGTTCAAGGCAATCAGAACTTGTGCTCGATCTGCACGCGCAGGACGCGGCCGCGGACTGGCAGGCCACCACGGATGTTGCGCACCGGCTCACGGTCCAACACGTTGTCCACGTTCAGGAACAGCGTCGTGTTCTTGAATGCCGTGTAGGCAAAGTTGGCGTTAACCTTTACGTCGCGATTCACCTTGCAGAACTCGGCAGGAATACCACGTGCTTCGCAGCCTTCTGGCGAGTTGTTTTCATCGTACTTATCGTCGATCAGCTGGGTACCTGGCACGTAATCAACCGACGCACCTGCTTTCCATGGACCATTGCTCCACAGCGAAGAGAAGCGCACATTGTATTTCGCGTTGCCATAGTTACCGGCCAGATTCTCGGTGTAGGTATCCGTCACCGTATCCCAGCTACGGTAATCCAGTTGGTAGTTACCGCGCAGGGTATTGGAAACCTTGCCGTAAGAACCGAGGTTGATACGGTGGTTCACCTCGAGGTCCAGACCAGACACCTTAGTGCGGTTCAAGTTTTGGTACTTGACCGAAATTGCAGCGATTGGGCCGGTGGTGTGCGAAATGCGCTTGCCGCTCAGTTCGAAGACGCGGTCCGACATGCGGCGGTCATCATCCGTTACCGCCAGGCGCTGGACAGAACCAGGAATCTGGTCTTCGGTGGCCAGGATCTGGATCGGATTGCGCGTGTCGATCTGATCACGGCGCTCGATACGATAGTAGTCGACGCTCATGGACAGGTCCTTGGTTGGCTGCCAAACCGTGCCCGCGTTCACCGAACGCGATTTTTCCGGCGCAAGGTCTGGATTGCCAGTCGTATCAACTGCTGCACTTGCGGAGCAACCCAAATCGCGGGCGCGCAACGCATCGGCCTTGTCGACCGCATTGCCCTTGTTCAGCTCGTTATAAAGCTGGGTAGCAATGGCGCAACGCTTCGGATCCTGCAGGGAATTTTGGAAACCAGACGCGCGGATATCGCCCGTTTCAGCCGCGTTCGGTGCACGGAAGCCGTGGGAGAAAGTACCACGCACCAGCAGGGTCGGGTGCAGTTGATAGCGTGCCGCCAGTTTAGGGACGAAATTGGCATCGGTCGAGCCAACTTTATCGAAACGCACCGCGCCATTCAGCTCCAGGTCCTTGATCACTGGCGCAGCGACTTCGGCATAGGCGGAATAGATGTTACGCGCACCGCTCACGTTGATCGAACCCAGGCCGGTCAGCTCAGCTTTAACAACGTTGTCGCTGACCCAGGATTCGAACGAGTCACGGCGGTACTCAGCACCAACTGCCAGGGACAGTGGGCCGCCGGACAGCTGCATCAACTCGCGCGAAGCGCGGATGTCCGCGAACGATTGGCGGGACACACCCAGGAAACTGAACTCAGGGAACATCCTCTTCAGCACGGCCACGTCATTTTGCTGGCCGAACTTGTAACCACCGTTCAAGACGGCGTCCAGGTAATCCTTGGCATGCTTGATAGTGCCGCTGCGCTGCGTGGAGTCGGAGCGGTTGGACATGACGCCCACTGCACTATTCCAGTCCCAACCGAAATGGGAGCCTTCCAGACCAGCCATTACGCGGTATTGACGCGCGCCTGCTTCTTGCTGGAACAGCTCTGGATGGTCGAGGTAACGATATCGCAGCTGGATCGGGAAGCTGTATGGGTTGTATGCGTGGCCAGCCGGCAGCATCGGTTCGGTGAAGAATTCCAGGCGGCGCTCCGAAGCGTTGTACCAACGGCTAGGCGTGCCGGTGTACTGCATGATGCCGGGTGCACTATGGAAGGTCGTTTTGGTATCGGACAACTGGACTTCGGCAAACGCAGTCAGGTTATCGTCGATCTTCAGGCGGCCGGCAGTCATGAAGTTCACGCGGTCCGCTTCTGGCATGAGGCCTGCCGGAGCATACTGGTCGTAGCGGCACAGGCCGCCTTCCAGGTTCTCAGGCTTGCAACCTGGCGCTGCCGCAGAAATAGCGGTGCCCGCCAGCTTGGGATCCGCATAGTTGGCTGGGTAACGGCCAATATAGTTACCTGGGTAAGAGTAGGTCGAACGCGCACCGTAAGTCGGGCTCACGTAGTCGAAATACCATTGCTCCATTTTGCCGATCACCGGACGGATGTTGTACGAATTGCGATGGTACAGGTCCAGGCTGCCATACACGTTCCAACCGTCGGCATTGAAGTCACCGATACCGCCGGTGATGGAAACGGTCTGGTCACGGTCACGATCGCTCTGTTCCAGGTTCTGGCGCGCGCCAGCCTTGATCACCAGGCCGTTGTAGTCCTTCTTGGTAATGATATTAATCACACCGGCCACAGCGTCGGAACCGTAAATTGCCGATGCGCCGTCCAGCAACACTTCCACGCGCTCAACCAGCTCAGCAGGGATGGTGTCGATGTTGACGAAAGTGATCTGACCACCTTCCGCAGTACCGTAGTTAGGCATGCGGCGACCGTTCACCAGGGTCAGGGTCGAATTCATGCCCAGGTTACGCAGCGATACGCCAGTCGCGCCGGACGCGTACGAATTGCTGCTGTTGACGTCGGTCAGCGCACCGGTGTTCGAAGTCAGGGTATCGAGGATTTGCTTAACGGTCGAGGCGCCAGTGGCCTTGATTTCTTCGCGAGTCAGGACTTGCACTGGCGAAGAAGTCTGCTCATCGATGCCGCGCTTGATGTTCGAGCCGGTCACAATCACTTTTTGAACCGCTGGCTGGCTGTTTTGTGCGAACGCAAATTGTGGACCCGCCAGGGTCAGCGCCACTGCAACAACGCAGGGTTTCAATACGTATTTCTTTTTCAACACATTCTCCCTAGAACGATTATCAGGCTGCTTCGTGCAAGTTACTTTCGTTGAGCAGCAGATAATGAGTTTTACATATCGTTACCTTTTTCAAAAGAGAATATTTGGCATATGAACAATCTTGCCAGGATGCGTTGACAAATTACAACAGTAGTTCAAAAAATGAAAGATTCTGCGGGGCGTAGCTTTCGCCGACGGCTGCCAGCGCCGCTCGCCGGCGGCGTCGCACGACGGCGAATCTTATTTGGAAAATATCGCCCGTGATATTAATAAATTAATATCCGTTACAATCTGCAACAATTGAAAACCGCATATCGATATTTAAAGACCGCGCTAAATAAAAAGCGCCCGCAGGCGTCTTGCAATTGATGCCGGCCTTTACCATGCGCGCCGGCGACGCGGTGCCGCAAGGCGCAATAAAAAAGCGCCCCGCAGGGCGCTTTCGGTCGGCGAAGCCGGGAATTACTTGGCGTTCATCAGGGCCACGGTGGTGTCCAGCATGCGGTTGCTGAAGCCCCACTCGTTGTCGTACCAGGACGAAACCTTGACCAGCTTGCCCGACACTTTGGTCAGGGTGGCGTCGAAGTTCGACGATGCTGGGTTGTGGTTGAAGTCGACGGAGACCAGCGGCTCGGTGTTGTAGGTCAGCACGCCTTTCAGGGCGCCTTCGGAGGCATCCTTCATGATCTTGTTGATCTCTTCCACGGTGGTGTCGCGCTTGGCGATGAAGGACAGGTCAACGATCGACACGTTGATGGTCGGCACGCGGATGGCGTAGCCGTCCAGCTTGCCGTTCAGCTCTGGCAGCACCAGGCCAACAGCGGCGGCAGCGCCGGTCTTGGTCGGGATCATGGACTGGGTGGCGGAACGGGCGCGGCGCAGGTCCTCGTGCATCACGTCGGTCAGCACCTGGTCGTTGGTGTAAGCGTGGACGGTGGTCATCAGGCCGGTTTCCAGGCCGACGATGTCGTTCAGCGGCTTGACCAGCGGGGCCAGGCAGTTGGTGGTGCAGGAAGCGTTCGAGATCACGGTGTCCGACGCCTTCAGCACGCCGTGGTTCACGCCGTACACAACGGTCGCGTCAACGTCCTTGCCGCCTGGTGCGGAGATGATCACTTTCTTGGCGCCGCCTTTCAGGTGGGCCGAGGCTTTTTCCTTGGTGGTGAAGAAGCCGGTGCACTCCAGCACCACGTCCACGCCCAGCTCGCCCCATGGGATTTCTGCCGGGTTGCGCTGTGCGAACACGCGGATCGGGTCGCCGTTCACGATCATGTTGTCGCCTTCCACCGTGACGGTGCCAGGGAACTTGCCGTGCGCGGTGTCGTAGCGGGTCAGGTGGGCGTTCGACTCAGCATTGCCCAGGTCGTTGATGGCCACGATCTGGATGTCTTGCTTTTTGCCGCCTTCGTAGAAAGCACGCAGGACATTGCGGCCGATACGGCCATAACCGTTGATTGCTACTTTGATCGTCATACTCGTTACTCCTGATGATAGAAATTAGATGACTGCTTTGACTTTCGCCACGACGTTTTCCACGGTGAAGCCGAAGTGCTTGAACAGCACGCCAGCCGGCGCGGATTCGCCGAAGGTGTCGATACCCACCACTGCGCCTTCCAGACCCACATATTTGTACCAGAAGGCGGTTACGCCCGCTTCAATCGCCACGCGTGGCATGCCCTTGGTCAGCACGGATGCCTTGTAGGCAGCGTCCTGGCGGTCGAACACGTCGGTCGATGGCATGGAGACCACGCGCACCGGGGTGCCGGCGGCCTTCAGTTCGGCGGCGGCTTTCATGGCCAGTTCCACTTCGGAACCGGTGGCGATGATGATGGCCTTGGCGCCGGCTTCGTCGGACAGCACGTAGCCGCCCTTGCCCACATTGGCCAGCACTTCCGCCGAACGCTCGATGAACGGCAGGTTCTGGCGCGAGAAGATCAGGGTCGAAGGGCCGTCGGCGCGCTTCACCGATTCGCCCCAGGCGACCATGGATTCGACGGTGTCGGCCGGACGCCAGTTGTCCAGGTTAGGGATCAGGCGCAGCGAGGACACGTGTTCCACCGACTGGTGGGTCGGGCCGTCTTCGCCCAGGCCGATCGAGTCGTGGGTGAACACGAACAGGGCACGCTGCTTCATCAGTGCGGCCATACGCAGGGCGTTGCGGCTGTAGTCGGCGAAGGTCAGGAAGGTGGCGCCGAACGGGATGTAGCCACCGTGCAGGGCGACGCCGTTCATGATGGCGGACATGCCGAATTCACGCACGCCGTAGTTGATATGGTTGCCTGGCACGCCGGAACGAACGGCGATGCATTCTTTCCAGTTGGTCAGGTTGGAGCCGGTCAGGTCGGCCGAGCCGCCCAGGAATTCCGGCAGCACCGGGGCCAGCGCCTGGATCGCGTTCTGCGATGCCTTGCGGGTGGCGATGGTTTCTTTCTTCTCGACGCAGGCGGCGATGGCGGCATCCAGGGTTGCCTGGAAGTTGCCTGGCAGCTCACCCTTCATGCGGCGGGTCAGTTCAGCCGCTTCGGTTGGGTATTGTGCCGAGTACTTGGCGAACATCTCGTTCCAGCCGGCTTCGAACTGGGCGCCTTGCGCCTTGAAGTCCCAAGCTTGTGCCACGTCGGCCGGCACGTCGAACGGCTCGGCGCCCCAGGAGATGTACTCGCGCACGGCGGCGATTTCTTTGTCGCCCAGCGGTGCACCGTGCACTTTGTCGCCGCCTTGCAGGTTTGGCGAGCCCTTGCCGATGATGGTCTTGCAGCAAACCAGGGTTGGCTTGTCGGATTTCTTGGCCGCTTCGATCGCTGCGGCAACAGCGGCAACGTCGTGGCCATCCACGTCGGCGATTACGTTCCAGCCGTAGGACGCGAAACGCTGAGGCGTATCGTCGGTGAACCAGCCTTCGACTTTACCGTCGATGGAGATACCGTTGTCGTCGTACAGGGCGATCAGTTTTTTCAGGCCCAGGGTGCCGGCCAGCGAGCACACTTCATGCGAAATGCCTTCCATCAGGCAGCCGTCGCCCAGGAAGGCGTAGGTGTAGTGGTCGACCACGTCGAAGCCTGGCTTGTTGAACTCGGAAGCCAGCAGCCATTCAGCCAGCGCCATGCCGACCGCGTTGGCGATACCCTGGCCCAGCGGGCCGGTGGTGGTTTCCACGCCTGGGGTGTAGCCGACTTCCGGGTGGCCCGGGGTCTTGGAGTGCAGTTGGCGGAAGGCTTTCAGGTCATCCATCGACACGTCGTAACCCGACAGGTGCAGCAGCGCGTAGTGCAGCATCGAGCCGTGGCCATTGGACAGCAGGAAGCGGTCGCGGTTGACCCAGGCTGGGTTGGTCGGGTTGTGGCGGTGATGACCGCTCCACAGTGCTACAGCGATCTCAGCCATGCCCATTGGCATGCCTGGGTGGCCGGAATTGGCCTTCTGAACAGCGTCCATTGCCAGCGCGCGGATCGCGTTAGCCATTTTGGTGAAGGGGAGCGAAGTTTTCATCGTGGTTCGAGGAAGGTTGTGAGATTTGGTGCACTGCGGCAGGCGCCGCTTATGGAACCCGATATTTTACCAGAGCGTGACAGCTGCGCTTAAAATTGGTGCATTCCAACCTTTCCTGAGAGCTTTATGCCCCGTTTTCACGTGCCGCAACCCCTCGCCACCGGCCAGCAACTGGAATTGCCGTCCGAGGTAGCCCACCACATCAACGTGGTGCGCATGGAACCGGGCGACACGCTGACCCTGTTCAACGGCGATGGCGGCGAGTATACGGCAGTGTTAACAGAAGTGCAAAAGAAAAAGGCCTGGGCCGAGCCCAAGCTGTTCACCCCGCGCGAGGTGGAACTGCCCTTCGCCGTGACCCTGGCACAGGCCCTGCCCGAGGGCTCAAAGATGGACTGGATCATCGAAAAAGCGGTGGAACTGGGCGTGGCCACCATCCAGCCTTTGGCGGCGCGGCGCTGCGTGGTGCGGCTGTCGGCTGAGCGGGCGGAGAAGAAGCTGGAGCATTGGAATGGCATTGTGGTGTCGGCCTCGGAGCAGTGCGGCCGCAACCGGCTGGCGGCAGTGACGCCACCGCTGGAGTTCCGCGACTGGATCGGGCGCCAGGATTTGCACAAGCGCGTGATTTTGACGCCGCGCGCGACCGAGTCGCTGGCCGATTGGGCGCGCCATCAGCCGGCGCAGGCGCTGGCCATTATGGTGGGGCCGGAAGGCGGATTTTCGGATGAGGAGGAGGCGGAAGCTCTGCGGCATGGCGCCCTGCCCCTTTCCATCGGGCCGAGGGTGCTGCGGACGGAAACGGCGGCGCTGGCAGCGGTGTCGATTTTGTCTGCTGCCTGGGGCGGGATCTAAGAAGAACCGTGAAAACCGGGCAACCGGGGTCCGCCCCTGAGGGTCGTACCCCGGTTTTCCGGTTTCCCGGTTTCCCGGTTTCCCGGTTCAAGGGTTTAAAACTTATACCCCGCCACCAGATAGAGCTGGCGTCCCAACGGATCCGCATAGCGCCCGTCATACCCCAGCTGATTCCCGCCGCCGGCAATCCGCTGCGAGAACGGCGGCTCCCGGTCAAACAGGTTCTTCACCCCGCCGGTAAAGGTCAGGTTGGCGTTGAACTTGAAACGCGTCTGCCAATCCCACACCAGAGAATCCTCCACCTCGCGGCGCAGCGACACAAAGTTACCCGCCGCATCACGAATAGCCTGGCTGCTGGCCGCAATCGACATATCCTCGTAGCCCGACTTGTACACCCCGGTCAGCGAATGCGACAAGCGATCCGACTGCTTCCAGCCCATCTGCAGCTTACTGATCCAGCGGAACGTCACCGCGTTATACGAATCAAAGCGCCCTACACTGTTCTCCACCGGATCGGTCGGCAGCGTCTGGAAATCCGCCTTCAACATATAAGTGCCGGTCCAATTGAAGTTCCACTTACCCATGCGATACGTGTGGTCCCAATCAATCCCCCGGTAATGCGATTGCGCAAGGTTGAATGGCGTCAGCGACGCCGCCAGCACGTTCTCCTTCTGGATCGGATCAAAGTAAGACACGAACAAGCCCATATACTTGGCCGGATTGCCGAACACTTCATTCTCCGGCAGCCTGGAGATCTGGTCCTTGATCTTCACGTCCCACACATCCATGCCGAGCGATAAGCTCTTGCTCGGCTCCACACGCAAGCCAAACGACGCCTGCTTCGAAGTCTCCGGCTTCAAGCCCGCCGCGCCGCTGAAGGGGTTACCGCCATTCAGCAGGTTGTACTCCTTGGTGCCATCGCACAGCGTCAGCAGCGGACCGGAAGTGATTGGGCACGAGTGGGCATTCGCCACGCCGCCGCCTTGCAGCGGATTGGTGATGTCGGTCAGGATCGGCGCCTTGAACCCGGTGCCGTAGGAGCCGCGCAGCAGCAAACTCTCGGATGGGCGCCATGCCGCCGCCAGCTTGTAGGTGCTCTTGCTGGCTTCATTGCCCTTGATCGCGGGCGCCACCAGCTTGCCGGCGGTATCAAAGTTCATCTTATCCTTGACCGCGTCATAACTGTCGTAACGCAGGTCGGCCGTGACTTCCAGCCCCTTCACCACCGGCACCACCAGCTCGGCGAACGCGCCCCAGCTCTTGCGCGTCGCATCGGTTGGGAAGGAACCCTGGATGCCGCCAATCGGGCTGTCGGTATAGTTAGGCTGCAGGCTGTTGGCGCCCATGGCGATCGCGCTCGGATCGTAGACATATTTCTGGCGCATCAAATCACCGCCCAGCGCCAGCATGGCTGCGCCGCCCGGCGCCTGGAACACTTCGCGCGAACCGCGCAGGTTCAGCACATTCAGGCGCGAACGGGTTTCATCGAGCTGCTGGTGCAGCACGGCCGAGGCCAGGGCCGCGCGCGTTTCCGCAGTCGGCACGATGAAAGGATTGTAGGTGCCGGCCGCCATCAGCGCATCCAGCTTATCGCTCGAGGTGTAGCCCGCCACCGCGTGGTCGGCCGCCGTGGTTTCCGAATGGGTGAAGGCCGCCTCCATATCCCAGCCCCACTGCGCCCCGCGCACGCCGAAGGCCAGGTGCTTGGCATCGGTCTTCCAGTCGTCGGTGCGGCCGCCGGCATCGACCAGGCGCAGCGACATGGTGGCCGAATTGACCGAGGCCGGATCAATACCCAGCTTGGCCAGCGCCGGCACCACGTGCGCCTGGTACAGCGGCGAGTTGAGGTTGAGCGACAGCCCCTGTGCCGGCGGCGCATAGCGCGCCGTGCTGGTGAATGTGGAATACAGGCCTTCCGCAAAGAAGGTCCAGTCATTGCCTAGCTTAACGTTGGTGGAAGCGAACAAACCGTCACGCTTCATTTCCGGCAGCAGCTCAACCACCGCGCCATAGTTGTACAGGCAGCGGTTGCCAACCAGGAAGGTGTTGGCGACGCCGCACTTGCCGGTGGTGATCAGGCTGGGGTTGAAGGCGGGATTGCCATTGGCCGTGCGCACGGTGACGTTGCCGGGAATCGAATTGCCGGATAGCTGGTATAGCGAGTAGCGTTTGCCGCCCTCCTCGAACTCGTGCACGCCGCCCGGTGCGGCAAAGCGGCGCTGGCTGGCGTTCAGTTCCTTCTGCGTGTCGTGGCTATAGGCCAGCAGCACGTTGAAGCCGTCGTTATCCAGATCGCCGAAACCCTTGGAGAAAGCGACGTTGGTGGTGGCGCCGGCACTGCCCTTGGTCGGACGGCTATAGGTTAGCTCGATGTTGGCGTCGGTCTGGTTCTTCTTCAGGATGAAGTTGACCACGCCGGCAATCGCGTCCGAACCATACAGCGCGGAGGCGCCGTCGGTCAGGATTTCCACCCGCTCCACCGCCGCCAGCGGGATCGACGCCAGGTTGACGGCGGAGCCCGAGCTATAAGGCGCCATGCGGCGGCCGTTCAACAGCACCAGGGTGTAGCTGGAGCCGATCGCGTGCACCGATGCGGTCTGCACGCCACCGCCGCCGCCGTTGATCGACGTCGACGACGTCACAAAGCCCTGCATTGACGGCAGCGTGGCCACCAGGTCGGCGACCGTGTTGGCGCCGGTTTGTTCGATCTGCGCCTTGGACAGGGTTTGCACCGGCAGCGCGCCTTCAATGGCCACGCGCTTGATGGCCGAACCGGTGATTTCAACGCGCTGGATATTGTCTTGCGCCTGGGCCTGCTGGGCAGCCAGGCCCAGGCCAACCGTGAACATCAGCCGCAGCGAGCGCGACAGGATGGTTTCTTTCATTGTCATTTCCTCTTTGACTCTCTGATATAGGTAAGCCGCGATGTGCGGCCTAGTCATCAAAGCATGTCAATTCGATAACGAACAATGTGAAAGATACGATTGTGCCAATCTCGCCAGAAATCCCTTTCGAACTGGCCAGAAGATGTTGCGTTTGCTTCAAAATGAAAGGAAGCAGCGGGCCGGGCGACCCGCCGGTGCAGGCTCAGCGGCTCATGCCGGGATTGGCGAGCATGGCGCGGCGGCGCTCATTCAGGTCGTTGATTTCACGCGAGCGCTTGGTCATATCATCCTGGGTTTTCTTATGCATCGCGATAGTCCATTGCTTGGTGCGCTCAGCCCACGCATCGTGCGCCGCGATGACTTGCCTTCCGCTTTGCTCACCTTCGCCGGCAATGCGCGCATAAGCCTTGTCCATGGTGCTGCGCGCCTGTTGCAACTCGCCTGCACTCATCAACCTGCCAATGCTGCCCGGTATCAGCTTGCCGGCAGGCTGTGCACCCGCCAGGCCTTGGCCAAAGCGCTGGTAGCAGGCTTCCCATTCCGCCATCCTGGCTTTGACTTCCTTGATTTCCTCCTGCGTGTGCGAGGCATCAGGGAAATCCGGAGCAACGCAACCCTGCTTCGCATATGCCAGTTCTTCACCAGTATAGGCGCTGCGGTAAAAATCGATATCGGCTTTGCGCACCTTGCGCTGCTGCAGCACCAGCAGCGAGTTGGCAGCATCTTTGTGGCCAGCAGCTTTCGCCTTGGTCAACCAGCTTTCCGCCTGGGCCGGATCTTCCGCCACGCCCTCGCCAAAGCCGTACATTTCCCCAACTAGTAACTGTGCCTCAGGGTTACCGGACTGAGCCAGCTTACCCAGCAGTTGATGGGCGCGCGCAAAGTCCTGCTTTTCCCAGGCCTTGATGCCATCGGCCAGGTCGTCCGCCAACGCCACACCGGCGGCGCCCAACAGGGCTATGGCTGCGCATAGAGTTTTGATTTGCATGGAACCTCCTCCATAAAGTAAAACACCCCGCCGGCATGGGCCGACGGGGTGCTCAGGTTCAACCTGTTACCAGGATCAGAACTTGTGGTTGTACTCCGCACCCAGTTTAACACTGCGTGGGGTGGTGGTGCTCAGGATACGCTCGAAGGTGTTGCGACGGTTGTTCTGGTTATTCCAACGCTCTTCAACCGATTGAGCGATCTGCTCGTTGGTCACGTTGAATACATCCAGTTTCAGCGCCAGGCCGGACACGGCTTGCGGACGATACACCAGGTTCAGGTCCAGACGTTTATCCCATGGCAGGTGGCCACGAGTACCACGTGGGCTGAAGGCGTTCTGCTGGATGGTAGCACCGCCGCAGTAGTGCGGACCGTTCTGGTAGTTCGGGGTGGTGCCGTCGAACAGGAAGCGGCCCAGGCAGCTGCGTGGGCGGCCCGAAGCGAACAACAGGTTACCGCCAACGGTCAGTTCCTGGGTCAGTTCGTAGAAGCCGTACGCTTTCAGCTGGTGCTTACGGTCGTTTGGCAGTGGGCCATAGGCGCCGATCGACAGCTCCGGGTAATCCCAGGTCTGGGTCGCGGCCACGTCGGTCTGGCCCACGTCGGACAGGGTCTGGCCTTCGGTGTTGCCTTTGTTGCGCGACAGGGTGTAGTTCACCTTACCGTACCAGCCGTCACGCAGCGGGTGCTCGGCAAACATATCCAGTGCGGCGTAGGTGCGCTTAGCCTTTGGATAGCCCAGGTCTGCAGCAGACAGGTCGACGCGGGTCAGGTTGCGCGGAGTGCCGCCGTTGTTGGTGGAACCGCTGTAGTCAACCCAGAAACTGTTGGCTTCACCCGGATTGAAGTTGGCGCAACCGAAGCCGCCCCAGTTCGAAGTGTCGATCTTGTTCGCTGCTGCGTACTTGATGAATGGACGGCCATCGCACATATCGTCGATGGTCGACTTCAGCTTACGGTAGGTCGCTTTCACGCCAATGTTCAGCTGTGGCGATACGGCGCGCTCGAAGCCGGCGGTAATCTCATCCTGGAAGGTTGGTTTCAAGTCAATTGCCGACAGGGTATCAACTGGCTTGTCCTGGCCGTACTCGTTGTTCGAGGAGGCTGGGTTGGACAATTGCACCAGACCGATCGGTGCACCGGTTGCCTGGTCTACGCCGGTATAGCTGTAGGCCTGCAGGGTGTTGGTCGAACGGCCCGCGCCACGCACTGCCAGGTGGGTCGGGATTTGCAGGTGGTAACGACCCGCGCTACCAAACACCTTGGTCGAGGAATCACCATTGATATCCCATACTGCAGAGAGGCGTGGTGCCCACTGATTCTTCTGCTCCAGGTATTTCTTCTTCTCGCCGTTCTGGTTATCGAAGCCCTCGCGACGCACGCCTGCAGTCACCAGGACGTTCGGGGTGATTTGCCACTTGTCTTCCAGATACTGTGCATCCTGGTTGGAGTAGGCGTTGGTGACCGTGGTGAACAGGTTCTTGGTCACATAGTAGCCCTGCGCGCCCAGTGGACTGCCGGTGGTGCCAGGACCTTTGGACATGCCGCCGCCCAGGTCGAAGTCAGCCAGTGGATTCGCGCCATCCTCCAGCTTCGAGTAGGCCCAGGTGCCGCCGCCAATCGCCGTGTCACCCGCGTTGGTCGAGCTCAACTTGTTCTTGTCCAGGCCGAAGCGGATGGTGTGCTGGCCCAGTTTGTATTCCAGGTCCAGGCGCAGCGATTCAATTTTGTCCTTCGCGCCATCTGGCAAGACATTGCCAGAAACGGTCGTTACAGTTTGCTTGTTGACGTAGTTGATGCCAGGTGCCTGAGCGCCGGAGAAGGTCGCGGTGAACAGGTTGGGATTGTAGCCCTCGAAGGTGTTGACGTGCTTCGAAGTAGCCTGGCCGTACAGCGCCTGCACGGTGAAGTCACTGGTAATGTTACCGGTGTACTTCAGGATCTGGACTTCAGCGCCGTTGTCATTGACGTTCTTTTCCTTCTTGGAAGAAGCCAACACGTCGTTATGTTTGCGGGTCGCATAGTCGTAACCGTAGTAATTGGACTTGACCTCAGGGGTATCGCCGATCAGGGACAATTCCAGGCGGTGGTTATCGGTAATGTTCCAGTCGAGCTTACCGAAGTAACGGTCAACTTTACGCTTGGAGTCGTTCCACGCTGCAGCCGCGTTGCCACCAACGCGAATACCATTGGTAGCGTCCGTGCCTTCGATATCGGTGCGGGTGGTTTCTGCCGCCACAAACATAAACAGCTTGTCCTGGATGATCGGGCCGGACACGTATGCACCGTAGCGTTTCTCGGTGCGCTTATTCTCGGCGCGGGCACGGTACAAAGTGCCGTCGGTGTTCGGGAAGGCACCGGTTTTGCCAAAATACAGGTCGCGGGTGCTTGCACGCAGCGAGTTTGGCTCGATCGAGGTCATCGCACCGGCTTCCCAATTATTGGTACCGGACTTGGTGGTAATGTTGACCACGCCGCCGACCGAACGACCAAACTCAGCGCCAAAACCGCCGGTCAGGATCTGCGCCTGTGCGATCGCGCCGAACGGCAGCTCGGAAGCGCCCAGCTGGGTCAGTGGGTTGGTGACAGGGAAACCGTTGATGTAGTAAGCATTCTCGGAGGCGCCGCCGCCCGCAAAGGAAGCACCGCCAGCGTAACGGGAGTCAACGCGGGTGGTATTCGGGGCCAGCTGGATGATCGCGTCAACGTTCTGGGCGATTGGCAAGCGTGCCAGTTCGCGCGCCATGAAGGTCGCGCCGTTGTTCGCGTTACTGACGTCAATACGGCTGCGGCTACCGGTCACCTTCACCGCCATGATGCCGTCGGCTGCAAATTCAGCTTCCACACCTTGGCCGGCCAGCACCTCAACATTGGCGGTGGCGCCTACGGCACTGCCCTTCATCAGGGTGGCGCTGTAACGACCGATCGGCAGTGCCGATACGTTAAATGTGCCGTTCGCCTCTACCGTTGCGGTACGGGTCTGGTTGGTGTCCAGGTTT
The DNA here is from genome assembly GCA_046523935.1 of Massilia sp. SR12. Lineage (GTDB taxonomy): Bacteria > Pseudomonadota > Gammaproteobacteria > Burkholderiales > Burkholderiaceae_D > Rugamonas. The sequence continues at coordinate 2,709,204 of CP159586.1, forward strand.
TTCAGCACGATGGTGCTGGCTACGCCTGGGTTGACCTTACCGTACACGGCACCGGCTGCGTTCGACTGGGCCATTGCTGGTTCCATCACTGCCACCCCTACGGCAGCGGTTGCGAAGGCCATCGTCAAGGCGCGTGCAATTACAGTTTTTCTCAACATTTTCAGTTCCTAAAGTAAGCAGGTTTCTAGCAAGCAACCGACGGATGGATCTCACATCGGCCGTTCGACAGCATTGATTTTGTTATTTCCCGACTAGTACTAAGGTGTTACTCCCGCAATATTGCGAGCTCCCCAATCTTTACTTTAATGTGAACTCGGCACTGTATGGAATCACGCGCCAAACTCTTTAGTCAATGAAATAGGCGTCAACATTAACGAAACACAACACTTTGACTTAAAGCAGTTGCGCAAAGTTGACAGGAGATGGGCGCAATTAGTACAACTTGCGACAGGCGCAGGGCGGAGTTGGGAAGGAGCAATACGACGGCAAGAATATATCAAAAACTCACGTTCAGAATTTACTACATTAGTAGAAGCAAAATCTGAATTAAATTTTCCGAGTTCGGCAATTATTTGCCTATTAACTCTTGCGCAAGGTTGGCTAGATGGGTTGAGGCAACTATTACATTGCCCACAATGAAAGTACAGGAATAAATGAATCGCGCGCACCATCCTGGCGCCATCCGTTGCGTTTATACAACCGGCGAAAGCAGGTAAAATGGCTTCTTTGGGCCCGTTGCGCGCCCCATCCTGCCGAGAAAGATCACCATGTTGCGACTGAACGAAGTAAAGCTCCCCCTCAACCACGCCGAAGCCGAACTGCCGCAGGCCATCCTGACGCGCCTGCAGATCCGGGCCGACCAGATGTTGGGCTTTACTGTCTATAAACGCAGCTATGACGCGCGTAAAAAGACCAATATCTCGCTCATCTACTCGCTGGACGTGGAAACCACCGACGACGCCGCCATCCTGGCGCGGCTGGGCGCGGACAAGCACCTGATGCTGGCGCCGGTCATGGACTACAAGTTCGTGGCGCAGGACGTGAACGCGGCCGGCCAGCAGCCGCGCCCGGTCGTGATCGGCATGGGTCCCTGCGGCCTGTTCGCCGGCCTGATCCTGGCGCAGATGGGCCTGAAACCCATCATCCTGGAGCGCGGCAAGACCGTGCGCGAACGGACCAAGGACACCTTCGGCTTCTGGCGCAAGCGCGAGCTGAACCCGGAGTCGAATGTGCAGTTCGGCGAAGGCGGCGCCGGCACCTTCTCGGACGGCAAACTGTACAGCCAGATCAGCGACCCGAAACACTATGGCCGCAAGGTGCTGACCGAATTCGTCAAATCCGGCGCGCCGGAAGAAATCATTTACGTCAGCAAGCCGCACATCGGCACCTTCCGCCTGGTCAAGATGGTGGAAAACATGCGCGAGGAAATCACCGCCCTGGGCGGCGAAGTCCGCTTCGAACAGCGCGTGACCGACTTCGACATCCGCGAGGAAAACGGCGTGCGCCAGATGCGCGGCCTGCACCTGGCCAGCGGCGATTATATGGAAGCGACCCACGTGGTGCTGGCCATCGGCCACAGCGCGCGCGACACCTTTGAAAACCTGTATGCGCGCGGCGTGTATGTGGAAGCCAAGCCGTTCTCGATCGGCTTCCGCGTCGAGCACCCGCAATCGCTGATCGACCAGTGCCGCTTTGGCCCGAACGCCGGCCACCCCATCCTGGGCGCGGCCGACTACAAGCTGGTGCACCACGCCAGCAATGGCCGCGCGGTCTACAGCTTCTGCATGTGCCCGGGCGGCACCGTGGTGGCGGCGGCGTCCGAGCCGGGCCGCGTGGTGACCAACGGCATGTCGCAATATTCGCGCGCGGAACGCAATGCCAACAGCGCCATCGTGGTCTCGATCAGCCCGGAAGTCGACTACCCGGGCCACCCGCTGGCCGGCATCGAGCTGCAGCGCCGCCTGGAGGAGAAGGCTTATGTGCTGGGCGGTTCGAACTACAATGCGCCGGGCCAGTTGATGGGCGATTTCGTGGCCGGCGTGCCGTCCAAGGACGTCGGCGCCGTCACGCCCTCGTTCAAGCCGGGCATCACCTGGACCGACCTGGCCACCATCCTGCCCGAGTACGCGGTGGTGGCGCTGCGCGAAGCCTTCCCGGCCTTCGACAAGCAGGTCAAGGGTTACTTCAAGCATGATGCCGTGCTGACCGGGCTGGAAACCCGCACCTCGTCGCCGATCCGCATCAAGCGCAACAACGACGACCTGCAAAGCCTGAACACGCGCGGCCTGTTCCCGGCCGGCGAAGGCGCCGGCTATGCCGGCGGCATCCTGTCGGCCGGCGTCGACGGCATCAAGGTGGCAGAAGCCGTGGCGCTGTCTATGCAGGCGGTGGACAAGTCGTCCTGACTTCCATGGGCAGGCGCAGGTGGAAGCGGCAGCCCTCGTCGGGCTTGCTGTAGACTTCCACCGTGCCGCCCAGCTGCTGCATGATGGTGTAGACGATATGCATGCCCAGCCCCGAACCGCCCTGCCCGCGCTTGGTGGTGAAGAAGGGCTCGTAAATCTTTTCCCGCACGCCCGGCGCCAGGCCCACGCCATGGTCGGTGAAGTCCATCACCAGCCAGCCATCGGCATCGGCACCGCTGACGATCACCGCGCCGCCCTGTCCGTCCGGATAGGCGTGGCGCGCGGCATTCATCAGCAGGTTCGACAGCACCTGCGAAAATTTCCCGGGCGGCAGGCGCGGCCGCAATAAGGGGTCGATCGCCACCTCCACCTTGATGCGCGCCTTGCGCAGCTCCGGGCTATGGGCAGAGACCACGCCCTGCACATAGTCGGCCAGCGCCAGCGTGCTGACATGCTCGGTGCCCTGGTCCACCGCCAATTGCTTGAAATTGCCGATCAGGCCGGCGGCGCGGTGCAAGTTTTGCTCGATCAGGGCCGCTGCGTCGTTCAGGCGGGCGGCCAGGCTGACCAGGTCGGAGCGGCTGACCTTGGGCGCCTCCAGGGCCGACAACAGTTGCGCGGTATAGCTGCTCATGGCCGAGGCCGCCGTAAGCGCCACCCCGACCGGGGTGTTCACCTCGTGCGCCACCCCGGCCACCAGCGCACCCAGCGCCGCCAGCTTTTCCCGCTCGACCAGGCTGGCCTGCGCCGCGCGCAGGGCTTCGGTGCGGCGCTCGACCTTCTCTTCCAGCAGGTGCTCGCGGTCCTGGTGCTGCAACTCGGCCGACGCGCGCGCGGTGAAGATCGACAGCAGCGACAGCGCCAGCAAGCGCTTGTTCTCGTCGATCGGCTTGGTGTCGATGGCCGACAGGATGCCCATGGTCTGGCCCTCGGTGTCGACCAGGGGCATGCCGATATAGCTTTCCGCCCCCATATTCACCAGCAGCGTATCGAGCGGGTAGTCCTGCTGGATGCCGCTGCCGTGGAAGCACATGGTCTGGCACGTCACATCCTGGCAGGGCGTGTGCTCCAGGCTGTAATCCATATTCGGCAGGTAGGCTTCGCCGCCCCACACCGACAGGGTGCGGATGCCCTCGTGCCCGTCAGGCATGCGGATCACGCGGCCGGCGATCACATAGGTCACGTCCAGCGCCGCCGCCAGGTCGCGCACCAGCACCCGGAAGAATTCATCGCCGCGCGCCCGCGCCGTGGCATCGGTAATCGAGCGCAACGCCGCTTCGGCCAGGATGCGCGCGTCATTGGCATCGAATAATTGCATGGCGCTCTCCTACGTCGCCGGGTGGCGCCGGTAAAGGTTGTGCAGGTAGTCGGTGTTTTGCAGCAGCAGGTTGGCCAGCGCCGGGTCGAATCGGCTGCCGCTGCCCTCGCGCACTTCCTCGATGGCGCGCTGCAGGGTATGCGGCGGGCGGTAACAGCGCGGGCTGACCATGGCGTCGACAAAATCGGCCAGCGCCGTGATGCGCGCGGCCAGGCTGATGTCGGCGCCGCGCAAGCCCTGCGGGTAGCCGGCGCCGTCCCAGCGCTCGTGGTGCTCGCGCGCGATGCGCGCCGCCAGCTTCAAGACCGGCTGCTGCGAGCGCGACAGCATTTGCCAGCCGATCTCGCTATGGCCCTGCATGCGCGCGCGCTGCGCGGCATCGAGCGGGCCGGGCTGGTTGAGGATGGCGTCCGGGATGCCGGCGTGGCCGATATCGTGCAGCGGCGCCGCCTGGCGCAGCTGGCGCACCGCACCGTCCGGCATATCGACCGCCTGCCCCAGCATGGCGGCGATCTCGCCCACCCGCTCGACATGGCCGCCGGACGCGGCCGAGCGGCTTTCCAGCGCCTCGCCCAGGATGTGGATGATGGCGCTCTGGGTCGCCTCCGCCTCCTCGCGCGCCAGCAGCTTTTCGTAGGTGATGGCGACATTGGCCGCGAACAGGCCAAGCAGCTCGCGCCCCTCCGCCTCGACCGGCTCGCTGAAGGACATGTACAGCAGGCTCTCGTTGCCTTCCCGCGTGCGATAGTAGCAGGCGTAGTACAGCGGGCCGAAATGGTCGGCCTGCTCAGCCATGCAGCGCACGAAGGCATCGCGCACCGGCGCCGGCAAGTGCTCCAGGCTTTCCTGCCGTTGCAGACCGGCGTAGGCCGGCGTCACGGCCAGCACCTGCAGGCGGCCCGGCTGGCGCGCGGCGGCGTAGGCACTCAGGCGGCTGGCGCAGACGCCTTCGGCCGCATGCCCGAGCAAGGCGGAGGCCTGCTCCAGCACGGCGGAACAGAAGTGGCGCAGGTTGTCGGAGTCGCAGACCTGGGTGATGGCGTCGACCGAGCGGCGCAAGCCCAGGCGGGCGCGCTCCAGGCGCATCAGGTCGCGGTAGGCGCGCAGGCCGGAATAGAACACGGTGCTGAGCTTGGCATGCGTCAGCTCCGTCTTTTCCCGGTAATCGTTGATATCGTAGGTTTTCAGCACCAGGGCTTGCGGTGCCTGGCCCGGCTGGCCGGTGCGCAGCACGATGCGCACATTGCGGTCGACCAGCTCTTCGCGGATATAGCGCACCAGCTCCAGGCCGGCATGCTCGGACTCCATCACCACGTCCAGCAGGATCAGGGCGAATTTGCCCGGCGCGGCGAGCAGGGCGCGCGCCTCGGTGCCGGAGTAGCAGTGGGTGAAATGCACGCGGCGGCCGTCGAATTCGAAATCCGACATCACCAGTTCAGTCACCTGGTGCACAGCTTGCTCGTCGTCAACAATCAGGATTTCCCATGGCTGGGCCGACGCAGCGGGGGGCGGCGTCTCATCATCGTCGAACAACATATCGTCATCCACCATGCCCCGCCCCACTGAAGGTTGGTTATTGCAAATTATATACCGCTATAACCAGCCCGCCTTTTTAAAGCGCCGATACAGGGAACCGCAAACAACAGCCATCAGGGTCAGCGCGGCGGGGTAGCCGAAGCGCCAGTCCAGCTCGGGCATATGCTTGAAATTCATGCCCCAGATGCCGGCAAAAGCCGTCAGCACGGCGAAAATCGCCGCCCAGGCCGCCAGGCGCTTGTTGACCTCGCCCTCTTCCAGCGCCACCATCGACAGGTTGACCTGGATGGCGGTGCCGATGGTCTCGCGCATGGTATCGAGCGCGGTGCTAATGCGCAGCAAATGGTCGTGTACGTCGCGGAAGTACTCCTGGGTATTGCGGCAGACCGAAGGCACGCGCCCGCCGTGCAGCTTGCCGATCGCCTCCAGCAGCGGCACCACGGCGTGGCGCACCTGCATGACCTTGCGTTTCAGTTCGTACAGCCGCTCGATATTATCGCGCTGCGAACCGTGGATGAAGATGCGCTCCTCGATTTTCTCCAGCTCCATCTCCAGCGCATCGATGATGGGGAAATAGCGGTCGACCACGGCATCCATCAGCGCATACAGCACAAAGCCCGCGCCCTGTTGCAGCAGGTGCGGCTCGCGCTCGGCGCGCGCGCGCACGCCGAGGAAATCCTGGGTCGAATTGGAACGGTTGGATAGCACGTAATTGGGGCCGACGAAGATATCGACCTCCCCCACGTGCAGCTCCTCCCCCTCGCGCAGTTCCAGCATCTTCACCACGATGAAGAGGGAATCGCCATACTCCTCGATTTTGGGACGCTGCTGGCCACGGCCGGCATCCTCCACCGCCAGTTCATGCAGGCCGAACTCCTCCTGCATCACCTCCAGCTCCGCCGGCGACGCATCGCGCAACGCGACCCAAACGAAGGCATCGTGACGCGCCACATAATCGCTGATATCCGCCACCGGAATATCAGCCAGCTTGCGCCCATCCAGGTAGGCGACGCAGTTAATCAGCATGCAGGCTCCTTATTATTGCAAGCCAGCAGCATAGCCCAAAACCGGGAAACCGGAAAACCGGAAAACCAGGGTCAGGCCCTGCGGGCCTGACCCTGGTTTTCCGGTTTTCCGGTTTTGGGCTTCAATCGTCCTTAGCCCCATCAATCCCCAACTCCGCAATCTTGCGCGTAATGGTATTCCGCCCAATCCCCAACCGGATCGCCGCGTCATTCTTGCGCCCATGCGTGTACTTGAGCGCCGTGCGAATCAGCGCCGACTCAAACTGCCGTCCCAGCACATCCATCACATCCTGCTGCCCGCTGCTCAGCATCCCGGCCGCCTGCAACTCCAGCAAGCTCAGCCACCCCTCCGGCGACGTCGCCAGCGCCGGAGGCGCCAGCGGCTGCACCATGCCATGATGCTGCGGCATCGCCCCTTCCCCCCCTGGCGCGGCGGACAGCGGCGCGCCGCCCTGCCCCTGCGTCAGCTCCAGCGGCATATCCTTCACCTCCACCGTCTGCCCCGGCGCCATCACCGTGATCCAGTTGCACAGGTTTTCCAGCTGGCGCACATTGCCCGGCAAATCCAGTTGCTGTAGGAAGACCAGCGTGCTGTCGCTCATACGCTTGGCCTCCACTCCCAGTTGGCGCGCGCTCTGCACCAGGAAGTGGCGCACCAGGATGGGGATATCCTCGCGCCGCTCCCTCAAACTGGGCAGGCGCAGGCGAATCACGTTCAGGCGGTGGTACAAGTCTTCACGGAACAGGCCGTCGCGCACGCGCTGCTCCAGGTTCTGGTGCGTCGCCGTAATCACGCGCACATTGGCCTTCAGCGGCGAGTGGCCGCCGACGCGGTAGAAGTGGCCGTCCGACAGCACGCGCAGCAAGCGCGTCTGCAAATCAAACGGCATGTCGCCGATCTCGTCCATGAACAGGGTGCCGCCCTCGGCCTGTTCGAAGCGGCCGCGGCGCGTGGTCTGGGCGCCGGTAAAGGCGCCGCGTTCATGGCCGAACAGTTCGGATTCGAGCAAGTCTTTCGGGATCGCCGCCGTGTTGATGGCGATGAAGGGCTGCTCGGCGCGCGGACTGTGCTTGTGCAGGGCGCGCGCCACCAGCTCTTTGCCGGTGCCCGATTCGCCGGTGATCAGCACCGTCACATTCGATTGCGACAGGCGGCCAATGGCGCGGAACACTTCCTGCATGGCCGGCGCCTGGCCCAGGATTTCCGGCGTGTCGGCCGGGCCGGACTCGATGCTCGATTCGCGCAGGCTTTCGTCCAGCGCGCGGCGGATCAGTTCCACCGCCTTGTCGATGTCGAAGGGCTTGGCCAGGTATTCAAAGGCGCCCCCCTGGAAGGCCGCCACGGCGGAATCCAGGTCGGAGAAGGCGGTGATGATAATCACCGGCAGGCCGGGATGGCGCTGCTTGACCAGTTGCAGCAGGTCGAGGCCGGAGTCGCCCGGCATGCGGATATCGGACACCAGCACCTGCGGCGTCTCGTGTTCCAGCGCGGCCACCGCGTCGCGCGCGTTGGAGAAACTGCGCGTGGCGAGATTTTCACGCGCTAAGGCTTTCTCAAGAACCCAGCGGATCGATTCGTCGTCGTCAACTATCCAGATTGGTTTCATGTATTCCGATCAAGGCAAAGGCAATAAGATTCTGAAGTCCGTCAATCCGGCCCGGCTCTCGCATTCGATGACGCCCATGTGCTGTTGCACGAAGGTTTGCGCCAAGGTCAGGCCCAGGCCGCTACCGCCATCCCGGCCCGACACCAGCGGGTAGAAGATTCGGTCGCGGATCTGGGGCGGGATGCCCGGTCCGTTATCGATGATATGCAAATCTAATGCCAGCTGATAGCGCACCTTGGCCAGCGTCATCTGGCGCGCCACCCGGGTGCGGAAAACAATCTCGGCGTCGCCCTGCTCGATGCGCCCGGCCAGGGCATGGGCGGCGTTGTGGGCGATGTTGAGCACGGCCTGGATCAGCTGTTCCTTGTCGCCCCGGAACTCAGGCAGCGAAGCGTCGTAATCGCGGCGGATGGTGAGCCCGACCGGGAATTCGGCCAGGATCAGCGAGCGCACGCGCTCCAGCACTTCGTGGATGTTGACGTCGCCCACGATATGCGGCCGGCGGTGCGGCGCCAGCAGGCGGTCCACCAGGGTTTGCAGGCGGTCCGCCTCCTTGATGATGACCTGGGTGTATTCGCGCAACTGGGTCAGGTGCAGCGGCGGCAGCTCCATTTCCAGCAACTGCGCCGCGCCACGGATGCCGCCCAGCGGGTTCTTGATTTCATGCGCCAGGTTACGGATCAGCTCCTTGTTCACCTGGCTTTGGTCCAGCAGGCGCTCTTCGCGGTCCTGCTTCATCTGCTGCACGATCTCGCGCAACTCGATCAGCACCGCACCGTCCGGCTGGTCGAGCGCGCTGGCAATGATGTGCACGTGCAGCGCGTCGCGCCCGGCGCGTTCCAGCGCCAGCTCCTGGCGCACGTCGGAGAACTTGTGCTCGCGCGCCTGGGCCACGATGTGCTCCAGCTCTTGCGGCATGGCGAACAAGGCGCCTAGCTGCTGGCGCGCCAGCGCTTTCAGGGAGGATTCCAGCAGGTTTTCGGCGGCGGCGTTGACATACACGATATGTCCGCCGCTATCGACGAGGACGACGGCCGTTGCCAGCAGGTCCAGCCCTGCCAGGTCAGCGGGCCGGATGCTGGCAGGGCTGTCTGGGGTCATTTGATATTGGCTAATTCGCGCTTGAGCGCTTCCACATTCTGTTCCGAACGCACGATGCTGTCCTTCATGCCCGCCACGCGTTCCTGGTATTTGGCGGCGTTGCGCTCGTCGGCCCGGCGTTCAGGCTCGCCGTTGTTGAATTCCTTGCGCAACTCCGCCAGCTTGCGGCTTTCGGTGTTGAGTTCGTCGGTCAGGATGGCGCGGCGATCGGCGTCGCGGGCTTTCTGCTCGGCGCCATCGACGCGCGGGAAGTTGGCCGGCGCCACCGCTGGTGTGGCGGGTGCAGCGCTGCGGCGCGCGCCTGGCGTGGCGGGCGGCGCGGGGATCGAGGCGCCCGGCAGGTCCAGCGGCTTGCAGTTCTTCCCCTTGCGGGCGTCGGTCAGTTCCTTGCGGCCTTCGGCATCCACGCAGAGGTAAATTTGCTGCGCCTGCGCTGCGCCACTCAGGGCCAGCAACGCCAGCCCTTGCAGTACAAAAGTGCGAGTGTTCATGCCGCGACTATACAACATCCGAAAAAAAACGCGAGGAAAGCAACAGCCAACCTCGCGTCATCTTGCTGATTGCCGGCCAGGCCGGCAATCACCCCTGATTACAGGGAGTAGTACATGTCGAACTCGACCGGGTGAGTGGTCTGGCGCATGCGGGTGACTTCGGTCATCTTCAGTTCGATGTAGGCATCGATCATCGAATCGGTGAACACGCCGCCGCGGGTCAGGAACTCACGGTCTTTGTTCAGGTGATCCAGGGCTTCTTCCAGGGATGCGCAGACGGTTGGGATCAGTGCATCTTCTTCTGGCGGCAGGTGGTACAGGTCTTTGGACGCTGCTTCGCCTGGGTGGATCTTGTTTTGCACGCCGTCCAGGCCGGCCATCATCAGCGCTGCGAAGCACAGGTATGGGTTGGCCAGTGGGTCCGGGAAGCGGGTTTCGATACGGCGGCCTTTTGGATTGGCCACGTGTGGAATACGGATCGAAGCCGAACGATTGCGCGCGGAGTAAGCCAGTTTCACTGGTGCTTCGTAGCCTGGTACCAGGCGCTTGTACGAGTTGGTGCCTGGGTTGGTGATCGCGTTCAGTGCTTTAGCGTGCTTGATGATGCCGCCGATGTAGTACAGCGCGAAATCGGACAGGCCAGCATAGCCGTCGCCAGCGAACAGGTTCTTGCCGTCTTTCCAGATCGACTGGTGCACGTGCATGCCGGAGCCGTTGTCGCCAACCACTGGCTTAGGCATGAAGGTTGCGGTCTTGCCGTAGGAGTGGGCCACGTTCCAGATCACGTACTTCATGTTCTGGGTCCAGTCGGCGCGCTCAACCAGGGTCGAGAAGCGGGTGCCGATTTCGTTCTGGCCGGCGCCGGCCACTTCGTGGTGGTGCACTTCAACCGGGATGCCCATCGATTCCAGGATCAGGCACATTTCGGAGCGCATGTCCTGGAAGGAGTCGACTGGAGGCACTGGGAAGTAGCCGCCTTTGACGGTTGGACGGTGGCCGGAGTTGCCACCGTCGATGTCCTTGTCGGTCGACCAGGAAGCTTCGTCGGAGTCGATCTTGACCATCGCGCCGGACATGTCGATCTTCCACTTCACGGAGTCGAAGATGAAGAATTCTGGCTCTGGGCCGAAGTAGGCGGTATCGCCCAGGCCGGAGGATTTCAGGTAGGCTTCAGCGCGCTTGGCGATGGAGCGTGGGTCACGGTCGTAGCCCTTGCCGTCCGACGGTTCGATCACGTCGCACTGCATGAAGAGGGTGGTTTCTTCGAAGAATGGGTCGATGTTGGCAGTCGCTGGGTCTGGCAGCAGGATCATGTCCGAAGCTTCGATGCCCTTCCAGCCGGCGATCGAGGAACCGTCAAAAGCGTGGCCGGACTCGAATTTGTCCATGTCGAAATGGGAAACTGGCACGGTTACGTGCTGTTCCTTACCACGGGTATCGGCGAAACGGAAGTCCACGAATTTGACTTCGTGATCTGCTACCATCTTCAGAACGTCTGCGGCGGTCATTGCCATTGCATATCTCCTAAGTGAAAAAACTGCCGCTGCCTCTTGGGCGCGGCAAACGCTGATGGTACATTAAGCAGAAACCATGCCAGCGAAATCCCTACGAACCTCAGCTGCAAGCCGCACCATGCGGGTGCGTTTACCGATTATCGCACCGTTGTGGTGCGTTTTCGCACCAATTAATGCTTATGCATCGTTGTGGTGCAGTTATCATAAAGGAAAAAACATGCGTTCCAGTTCCGAAATCCTCGACCATGCACGCAAACGCGACACTTCCCTGCCCTATGCCGGTGCAGTGACGCCGAATGAGGCGTTTGAGCTGTTGCAGTGCGATCCGCAAGTGCGGTTGGTGGATGTGCGGACCAATGCGGAGCGCGATTGGGTGGGACGGGTGGCGCTGCCGGCGGAGCAGCATTTTGGGGTGCAGTGGAATGTGTATCCGGGTGGGACACCGAATCCGGATTTCCTGGGGCAACTGGCGGCGGCGGTGCCGGGCAAGGAGACGGTGATTGTGTTCCTGTGCCGCTCAGGCGTGCGCTCGCGGCATGCAGCCAAGGCGGCAACGGAAGCGGGGTATTCGCAGTGCTATGACATCCTGGAAGGATTTGAGGGAGATAAGGATGCCAACGGCCACCGCAAGACGGTGGGTGGATGGTGCAAGGCTGGCTTGCCCTGGGCTGGTGCCTAAAAGTTGCAATTTGACGGGAAACCGGGAAACCGGAAAACCAGGGTCCGACCCTGCAGGGTCGTACCCTGGTTTTCCGGTTTCCCGGTTCTAGATTTTTACAGCGAGTAATTCAACCGCGCATAAACAAACCGCCCGCTCCGTCCAAACGGCGAGTAATTGGAAAACGGCGCGTTCCCCGTCCCATTCAGCAGCGCCGGATAAGCATCCGGATACTGGTCAAACAAGTTCTCCGCCCCCACCGCAGCCGTCAGGCGCTCGGTGAGCTTATAGCGCCCCTCGATATCCACCAGCGTCTTCGGCGTCATCCAATGATCGCGCACCGGATTCGCATCCGGTTGCAGCACCTTGCCATAACGCGTCGCACGCAAGGTCCCGCTCCACGCCCCCAGCGTATGGTTCACGCTCGCCGTCACCTTGGTCTGCGGCGTGCCATGCTCGAAGGTCAGCACATTCACCCGATCAAACAACGGCGGCGCCGGATTCAATGCCGCCAGTTGCGCCGTCACCGGCACCTTGGTCACCTCCGTCTTGGTGTAATTGCCCGCCAGCGTAAAGTCAAAGCGCCCCACCCCGCCCGAATTCCACGGATAGTTCGCCACGATATCCACACCACGCGTCGTGGTATCCACACCATTGATGAAGAAGCGCCCGCCGCCAATGCCGATAAAGCCGCGCGAGCTCAGGAAGTTGCGCACATTCTCCTGCAGCAGGTTCTCGGACAGCACAATACGGTCACGGATCTTGATCTGGAAGCCGTCAATCGTCAGGCTGGCCTTGCCCACCTTGGCCACAGCGCCCAGCGAGAAGTTGGTGGACTTCTCCGCGTCGAGCGGCTTGGCGCCAAGTGCCACGGCGGCTGGGTCGCTCGGTTTGAAGGTGGTGATGTCATACGGTATGCCGCTGACAAAATTGGTGGCGGTGGAGGTGAAGAACTGCTGCTGCGGCGACGGCGCGCGGAAGCCATTCTGTACCGATCCGCGCAAGGCGAAGGCCGGCGAGAAGTTGTAGCGGGCGGCCAGCTTGCCCGACCAGTTGTTGCCGAAATCCGAGTAGTGCTCGCCGCGCACGGCGAACGACGCCAGCAGGTCGGGCAGCACATTCGCTTCCAGGTCGGCATACACCGAATAGGCCTTGCGGCTGGCGTCCGATTCATCGCTCGGGCGGAAGCCAGGGAAGACCTGCGAACCGGACGCGGTCGGCAAGCCGCTAGGCAGCAGCACGCCGCCATTGCGCCAGGAATCCGGCTCGCCGGCATGCAGGGCATAACCTTCACGCCGTGCTTCCGCGCCGACCGCCAAGTTGAGCGGCGAGGACAGTCCCGCGTCGAACTGGCGCACGCCAGAGAAGTTGAAGGTCAGCTGGTTGTACTTGAAGCCGCCGGCATCGAATTCCGTCTTGGAGGACGGGCCGAGCGAGCGGTTCAAGGTATTGGCGATGGTGAAGTCCATCTTGTTCTCGCCATACGTGGCCGAGGCATCGAAATCCCAGGCGCCGGAAGCCCAGGTGGCGCCAAAGGCCGCACTGAAGTCGGACACCGACGGCGCGATGATCGGCAGGAAGCCGTTCGGGTAAATCTGGATGGTGTTGTTGTCCTGCAGGGCGCGGCGGAAGAAGCCGCCCGAGCGCGCATCGCGGTCCTGGTAGCTGGTCCAGCCGTACAGTTTGACGCCGCCGGCCAGGTCATAGCCGGCATTGGCAAAGAAGGTGTTCTGCTTCAGCTCCGGCTCGCCGTACCAGGCGTTGAAACGATCAATGGTCGCTTCGCGCGGATCGAGCGCGCCATTCACCAGCGGGTATTGCTGGCGCACGTCCCAGCCCGAGCGCTCAGTGTGGTCCTGTCGCTTGCGCTCCAGCGCCAGCGTCAGGAAACCCTGCTCGCCCAGCTCCATGCCCTTCCACAGACTGAAGGTGGCGGTGTTGCCGTCCTTGCGCTCGCGCGAATTCTGCGTGCCCCAGGTGGCGCCGGCTTGCGGCACACCGGGGTTGAATTCGTACTCGGTGTCGCGCCGGCCGTAACTCACGCTGGCTTCGCCACCACTGCGGTCATTGCGCAGGCGCACATTGATCACGCCGGCAATCGCATCGGAACCGTATTGCGCCGAGGCGCCATCGCGCAGCACCTCAATGGTCTTCACGATGCCGGTGGGGATGGTGTTCATATCCACCGCCGCCGAGCCGCGGCCGATGGTGCCGTTCAGGTTGACCAGCGAAGAAGCGTGGCGGCGCTTGGAGTTGACCAGCACCAGGGTCTGGTCGGGCGCCAGGCCGCGCAAGGTGGCCGGGCGGATGGTGTCGGTACCGTCGGACAGGCCGGGGCGCGGGAAGTTCAATGAGGGCAGCGCTACCGACAGGGCTTGTGTGATTTCGGGTACGCCGTTGTTCTTGATGGCGTCGGCGCTGATCACGTCCACCGGTGCGGTGGTGTCGAGCACGGTGCGGTTGGAGACGCGCGTGCCGGTGACGACAACGGTGGCGGAATTCTCCGCAGCGGGGGCCTCCTGTGCCCAGGCGGTGCTGCTACCGCCGGCAGCGAACAACGAGGCGATGGTGACTGCGAGCAGCTGCTTCCTTGGTACGGGTCTATGCATATGCGTTCTCCGAAAAGTTAAACCGATTTCACTCCCTTGGCTTATCTTTCCGGTAAGGCTGCATCACTGTCAATCAATGTTCTCGCGAACACAACACTTTTACGTGTTTGTACGTAGGCGCTGGCGCACGAATTCGATGTGATTGCGCAGGCCGTAGAACTCGTCGGCAAACGAGAGCGGGACGGTCATGCGGTTCACGCGTTCTTCGATCTGGTCCAGCCGGCGCAGCAGTTCATCCGCCGGCTTGCCTTCATCCACGCCCTGCTCCACCGAGCGCAGTTGGCCGTACCAGCGATACACGCGCGAGCGGATGCGCCACACATACAGCGGCGGCACCACGCGCGACAGCGGCAGCACCAGCGCACCAACCGCCAGCAGTACCACCCACAAGCGATCGAACAGATTGGCCAGCCAGAAGCTCATGTAGCGCTGCAGGAATGGCGGGCCGTCCTTGTAGAACTTGGCCGCTTCGTGCGCGACCGGGATTTCGGTGTAGCGCGGCGAGGGGAACTGGCCTTGCTGCTGGAACCAGCCGGCGCCGCTGTGGATGCCGCTGGCCGCTTGCACGAACAGGTCAACCAGGGACGGATGCAGGTCTTCACGCGCGACCAGGGTGGCGGTCGGCGCGATCAGTTGGTAGTCGCGTGCCGGCAGGTCGCGCCCCAGGTCGACGATGCCGCGCGGCAGGGTGACGTGGCTCAGGAACGGCAGGCGGCGTGCATAGGCTTCGGCCTGGGTGAAGTCGAACAGCTTGATCCCGGGCGTCATCAGCAGCATCTGGATCAGCGGGTCGTCCGGCGCGGCGGCGAATACCAGGGCGTCGATGCGGCCTTCCAGCAGTTCCACCGTGGCGGGCGTGTTTTCCAATGCGCTGGAGGTGAATTCGTCGGGCATGACGCCGTTCGCCTGCAGCACCTGGCGGAACAGGCGCGGCGCGCCGCTGCCTTCGGGGCCGAGGTTGATCTTCAGGCCTTTCAGTTTGGTCAGGTTGGTGACGGCTTTCTTCTCGCGCATGAAGAGCCAGAGCGGTTCGGTGAACAGGCTGCCGAGCGAGACCAGGCCGCGCCGTTCGGCGTCGGCTTCATTGGTGGAGCCGCTTTGCACGAAGGCGATGTCGGTCTCGCCTTTGTTCAGGCGCTGCAGGTTTTCCTGCGAGCCCTGGCTGGGCTGGAGCACGACCTTGATGCCGTGCTTGGCCATGGCTTGCTGGTAGCGCTTGCCGATGTTCTCGTAAGCGCTGTTTTCCTGGCCGGTGGAGAGGTTCACCACGCGCGGCGGCGTGGGGTCGATGATCCAGTAGGCCAAGGCGCACGCCGCGCCGATCAGGAGGATGGTGGGGGCGACCGAAACCAGCAGGTCGCGCAGGCTGAATTGGGTGAACTTGAGGAGCTTCATGCGCCCATTCTAAACCGGGAAACCAGAAAACCAGGGTCCGACCCTGCAGGGTCGTACCCTGGTTTTCCGGTTTCCCGGTTCAAAAAAGGGAATCAGCGCGCCCCACAAGCGCGCAATGGCGCGGCAGGGGCCGCAGCAGCAGCAGCAGCAGTGGCCAAGGCGCCTTGCGGGGCATTGACCGCCGCCACCACCGGCGCCGCCTGCTGCTGCCCCGGCTCAATCAACGGCATCAGCGACGGCGCCAGCACCGTCAGCAGCTGCACCGGCAGCGCCGAAGTGAAATCATAATTCTTCGACTCCGGCCCATGCACATACGCCGTCATCGAGCCAAAGAAGCGCTCGCCGATATTAAACACAAACGTCGCCGACCGATTCACATAGCGCGACTCGATCAAGCGCCCGCCCGCCGCATACACGTCAAAGCGCTGGTCACCGGTGCCGGTTTTGCCGCCGACCAGAATCACCTTGCCATCCGCACCGACAAAGGCCGACTTCACGCGCCGCGCCGTACCATCCGACACCACCTCGCGGATCGCATCGCCCAGCGCGCGCGCCACTTCCGGCGACAGCACCTGTTCGTTGGACGACGACTTATTGCGCGCCAGCGTGGTCTCATACGGCGTGCCGGCACCAAAGTGCAGCGACTCAATCCGCTGCGTAGTCTTGCGCACGCCGCCATTCACGATAATGCCCATCATCTCCGCCAGCGCCGCCGGACGGTCGGCCGAGGCGCCCAGCGTGGTCGCATAGGACGGCACCAGCGAATCAAACGGATAGCCCATCTTCTTCCACTGACGATGCACGCCCATGAAGGCCTCCATCTCCAGCAAGCCGGCAATGCGCTTGTCCTGCGCGTGCTTGCGATGGGTCTTGAACAGCCATTGATAGACTTCCTGGCGCTCCTTCTCGCTGGCGGCGACTGCGTCGCTCAGCGAGGCGCCCTGGTTCTGGTGCAGGTAAGCCACCAGCCACAGTTCCAGCGGGTGCACGGTGGCCAGGTAGCCACGGTCGGCCAGGCTCCACTTGTCCAGCGCGTATTGCTCGTACAGCTTCGCCAGGCGGTCGTCCGGCACGTCGTTCTGCACCTTCAGGTTGTCGTTGACGAATTTGCTGAACTCGGCCAGCGTGGCGTTCGGGTACAGCGTGCGGTGGATGGTGGCCAGGCGGATCGGCGTCGGGCGGATCGCATCCAGCAGCACATCGTTCAGCTCCGAGGTCTTCTTGCCCTTGTACTTGGCGTAGAAGCGCACCAGGAACTCCTTGCCTTCCTTGTCGGCAAAGCGCGCCAGGTAGGCCGCGCGGCGCGGATCGTCGGCATCGGCCAGCACGGTCTGCGAGGAGCCCGGCATCTGGAAGGAGTAGTACTTGACCACGTCGCGCATCAGGCGCACGAACACCAGGTTGGTGGAGCGGCGCAGCGCTTCGCGCACCGACATGATTTTGGAGTCGTCGTCCTTGCTGAAGTTGCCGAAGTAATGCAGGCCACCGCCGGTGAAGAAGCCCTCGCCCGGGTTGGCCGAGTACTTGCGCTCCAGCGCCGCCTGCAGCATGGCCGGCAGGTCGCGCTTGTCCATCGGCGTCATGATCAGGTATTCCAGGCCCCAGGCGGTCAGGCGGTCGCGCTGATCGACGGTGATCTTCTTCAGTTCCGCCGCGTCCATCTGGCCGTATTTCTTGTGCAGTTGGTCGACGATGTCCATATACGTGACCAGGGTGCGCAGCTTGGCGGTGGAACCCAGGTCCAGCTTGGCGCCCTCGTTGATGTCGAGCGGCTGGTCGTAGTTATCGGTCTGCACGCGCAGGTAGTTGGCGTGCTCGCCGCGTTCCAGCAGGGTGAAGCTGTACACCACATTGGCCGGGTCGCCGTTGCCCAGCATGCCCTTGCCGGTCAGGCCGGCCTTGACGGCGGTTTCCTGGTCGCGCAACTGGCGCAGCATGGCGGTCACGGCACGCTGGGTTTCCGCATCCAGCGTGCTGCTTACGGCCAGGTCCAGGCGGTCCAGGTTGTACATGCGGTTGTCGCCCAGCAGGTTGGCCAGGTGTACGCGCACGGCGTTGGAGGCCTTCTTGGTCACATAGGACATGGGCGGCGCGGCCTGCAGGCCGTTGCCCTTGGCCGGATGCAGCTTGACCTGCAGCGCGGCGTCGCGCAGCTGCGGCGTGATGATGCCGGCGCCGGCCAGCAGGCGCAGGTGGCTGTTGGCCAGCACTTCCAGGTCTTCGTCGCCCTCGCCCAGGTAGTAGCTGGGGCGGCGCTGCGCGATCAGCAGCGAGAGCGCTTCCTTGAAGGCCAGCGCGCTGCCCGGCTGGTCCATTTTCCCGGACAGCAGGTGCGACACTTCATCGAAATCGCGTCCGTACCAGACCCACATGCCGTCGCCCACGCCATTCACTTCGCCGTAGCCCGGCTTGGCCGACAGCGGCACGGTATTCAGGTAATCGACCACGATCTGGCGCCGCACCTTGGTGGTGTCCTCGCCCTGCTGGTAGGCGCGCAAGGTGGCCGAGACCATTTGCTGCAACTTATCCTTCATCGAACCGGTGCGGCCCTCGGGCGAGTGGCGGTACTTCTCGATCTGGGTCGCCAGGGTCGAGCCGCCGGCCGCGCGGTGGCTGCCCAGCCCGACCGCGCCCATCGATTTTTCCAGGATGGCTTTGGACAGGCGGTCCCACTCCACCGCCGGATTGCGTTTCGGGTATTTATTGTCGAGCAGCTCGCGGTTCTCGATGAACAGCAGGCTTTGCACCAGCGCCGTCGGCGTTTGTTCAAAACCGGCGTAAATGCGCTCCGGATAGCTGGCCGTGAACAGCGGCTGCGCGCGGCAATCGAAAATGGTCAGGCCGGTGCGCGTCTTTTCGCGGTAGGTCGCGAACAGGCCCATATCGGTCAGTTCCACCATCTTGGGCGAGAAGCGCGCTTGCGAGATGACTTCGTAATCGCGCGCCTTCAGCTTGTCCAGGTAGTCCGGCAGGTTGGCGTAGCCAAGGCGTTCGTCGTACGGGCTGTCGTGCGGATAGCGGATCGACTTGCTGGGACCGGGTTCGACTTTATAGGTCAGTTGACTGACCAGGTCCGTGAACAGGCGCGCCTGCATCGTGGAGGTGCGGGTTTCGTGGTAGCCCCAGAAACCGGCCACCGCCAGCAGCACCAGGATCAGCACAATGAGGGCATTGCGCGACCGCGAACCTTTTTTAGGTTCCGATGGTGGCGGTGGAGCTGGCTCGGTAGGGTCGTTAGGGCTTGTTTCGTAATCTTGTTGGGAAGGCATAGGTACCGAGCGCAATCGCCGCCTGCTGCCGCCATATCCAATCGCTGCCGCACCTGCGCGCATTTTACGCACCGCACGAACGACAACTCGGGGCCGGCGAAAACGACGATTGCTTAACATAGTGTTCAAACCGGACAATACATGCAGAGTATTTCTGCTTGATTACCATTGCACCACAACGGCGAACCGTGCATGGGGCAAGACGCAAAAAATTTAAACTTGACGTAACACTTTCGCAAAAAAACAACGGCGCTTCTCGTCGTTTGTGAGCGCCGTTGCAAGAGCTGTTAACAGCCTTTTCACACTATTGGATCAGGGCTTCGCGTACTCCACATTCAAGGCATCGAGTTCGCGGCACAGGTGCGCGAAAGCAGCCTCGCATTGGGCCGGATCGCCTTTCACGCCAAGCTCGATATGGCGCCGCGTTTTCGCGTCGCCCACGTTGGGCAGGCTGAAAACTTTGATGCGCGGCCAGGCCGATTCCAGCGCCAGCATCAGTGGCGTCAGCGCTGCTTCCGCCGCTTCGTACACTAGCACTGATTGCTCAGCACGCGGCTCACGATTGAACAGGTCCGCATAGTGCGTGTCGAGCACCCATTCGATCATGGGCCAGGCCATGACCGGAAAGCCGGGCACGAAGTAATGTGTGCCATGCGCGAAACCGGCGACATTGTTGTACGGGTTGGGAATCAGCGCGGCGCCTTGCGGGAATTCCGCCATCTGCAAGCGCTGCAGGTTGTCCGGCGCGTTCAGGTCGGCAACTTCGCCCTTCTCTTGCGCCACCTGGCGGATGCGCTGCTGGATGCTCTCCTTGGCGCCCGGATGCATGGCCAGCGGCAGGCCGAGTGCGGCGGCTGCCGCCTGGCGCGTGTGGTCATCCGGCGTGGCGCCAATGCCGCCGCAGGAAAACACGATATCGCCGCTGGCGAAGGTGCGTTTGAGCGTGGCGGTGATGCGGGCGCGGTCATCGCCCAGGAATTCGGCCCAGCCCAGCTGCAAGCCGCGCGCGGCCAGCATTTGCACCACTTTGGGGAAGTGCTGGTCGACCCGCTTTCCCGACAGGATTTCGTCGCCGATGATGATCAATCCGATTGGCATAGGCTTTCCTCGAAAGGTGCGTGGCGCAACTTGGCCAGCGCTTGCATGCAATAGTAGGCAAACCACAGCCCGGTAAAGATGAATATTACGATATAGACCCAGATCGATGCGGCCAGCAGGATCGGGAAGAAAGCAATCGCGGCGGCCGCGCCGCCGATCCAGACCAGGGCCGGCAGCGAACCGGCCAGGCCGGAGACGACACCGATCGCCATCAACTGCCAGCGGTGTTCGCGCTGCAGCGTGGCCAGTTCTTCGGCGCTGGCGTAATCGGCCAGGGCATCGTAACTCATGACGCGGCTGGTGAGCCAGCCCCACAGCAGCACGGTGGCCAGGCCAGCCAGCGGCGGGAAGATATACAGTGGCAGGATGCACAGCCAGGCCAGCAGGAAGACGCCAAAGGCGCCCAGCGCCTTGAACACACCGCCCAGGATGGAGCCGCCCTGCTTTTTCTCCAGTTGCGGGAAATGGCGGCCGCCGACGTGGCGCACGATGAAGGGCATGGCGGCCACGCCGATAAAGATCATGGCGGTGACGATCATCATCGGCAGCAGCAGGAGCAGCGCGAACAGCGGCACCACGATGGAGCGCAGCCCGCCCAGGCCGATCGATTGCAGCCAGTCGCTGGTGACGCGGTACACCTCAAAGCCGACGAAATGGCCGTGCAGCCAGTCCAGCAGCGGTTGCAGGCCGAGCCAGAGCAGCAGCGCCCACAGCGCCACTGACAGGATAAAAGGGACGATACTCAGTAACAGGATCTTGCCGTGCAACTGGGACAGCAGGGCCCTGCCGTAAGCGTGGAAAACAGCGCGCATTTTAATTCGGGTTCTTTCTCATATATTCAAACATCCGCTTCAGGCCGAGCCATTGCTGCGCCCAGAAACCGCGTCCGTAGTCGCGGCCCGCCAGTTGGTCGCGCACGCCGGTGGCTTCAAAGCGCGGCGTGAAATTGGCGGTGCGGAAGACAATGTCCCAAATTGGGAACAGCACGGCGAAATTACAACCGCCCAGGGTGCCCTGCCCTTTCGATTCATGCCCGATGCCGATGGCGTGGTGCATGCGGTGGTAGCGGGGCGACACCAGCAGCCGTTCGCCAATCGGGCCGAAGTGTATACGAACATTGGCATGCTGCAGGCTTTGCACGATACGGGACAGCGAAACCAGCAGGATGTACTGGCTGGGCGGCACGCCGATGGCCAGCGCCAGCACGGCCATCAGCACGTCGCGCAGCAGGTCGTCCAGCAGGTGGTTGCGGTCGTCGCTCCACAGGTTCATGTTCTGCTGGCTGTGGTGCAGGCTGTGCAGGCCCCACCACCAGTTGAACTTGTGCTGGGCGCGGTGGAACCAGTAATCGGCGAAGTCCAGTACCACCAGGTAGATGGCGAAGCTGGCCAGCGGCGGCATGTCGCTGACCAGGTTTTCCAGGTTGAAGGGCTGCACGCCGCCCATATGCAGGGCGCCGGCCACGCTGTCCATCAACGGGTCGAGGGTGAAGAACAGCAGCAGCGGCACCAGGCCTATGCGCTGCAGTACGGTGTAGGTGAAGTCGTTCCAGCGGGCGCGCTTGTCGCTGAACTGGTGCACCGGGATGACCGCTTCCAGCGGGCGCAGGACGAGGTAGAGCAGCACCAGCTCGGCGATGCCGATCAGGAGCCATTCGGTGCCCTCAAAGGCTTCTTCGGTGATGTCGCCCATGCCGGTGATATACAGCAGCGGCTGGATGGCGCTCTCAAACAGCCAGCCCTGGGCTTGGCCCAGCAGGTCGAGGAGGAATTGAATCATTGGCGGTAGTCCGGGTGGTCGCGCAGGGTGGCGAAGCAGTAGCCTTTCTGCTTCAGGCCTTCTATTAAGGGTTCGAGGTTGGCCGGGGCCCAGGGATCTTGGCGTGACCAGATGCCCATGTGGGCCATGAAGATGTCGCCGTCGCGCAGGCCGTCCAGGGCGCGTTTCAAAAGCTGGGCGTTACTGGCGCGTGCGACCGGCAGCTCGTCGCCGGAGAAGCCGGCCGGGGTGGCCCAGGCGGCGTGCCGGTAGCCGCATTGCTGGCCGGCGGCCAGGGTGCGGGGGCTGGTTTTGCCGCCGGGGGCGCGCCAGAACGGGTCGAGCCGTTGGCCGGTCAATTCCGCGAAGCGTTGGTCGACGCGTTTCAGTTCGGCGCAGTATTGCTGCGGTGTCCAGTCCTGCGCACGGCCGGCTTGCGGGCCGAATTGCGGTTTGACGGTGATTTTGCCGTTGGCGGCGTCTCTTACGTAATAGGTGTGGTCGAAGGTGTGGCTGCCAAAGGCATGACCTTCCATGGCCCGTTCGCGCCAGTAGCCGGCCCACGCCGGGTCGAGCGAATAGTCGCCGTTGACGGTCTTTTCGTTGGCCAGGAAGAAGGTGGCTTTCACCGCCTGCCGCTTCAACACCGCCGCGATCAAGCCGGCCTGCGACTGGCTGCCGGTGTCGAACGTCAGGTAAATCGTGCCCCGGCATTGCTGTCCCGGCCTTGGCTCCGGCAGCGCGGCAACCGCAGCCCGGCGCGCAGGCGCTGCCGGCACGGCCGCCCCAGTGCGTCCGCCCGCTGCGGCGGTGGACGCATTGGCGCCGGACGCATTGGCGGGGCTGGGGGCGGCACCGTGAGCGGAGGCGCTGATGGCAATCGGCGCGAGCGCGACCAGCGCCAGCACGCGGGCGGCGAGCGGCGCGATGCGGGCGGGCTGGGTGGCGTTCATTACATGCGCGCCGAGGAGTTGGCGAAGAACACGCCGTGCGGCGAGCGGCCGACCGGGATCATTTTGACGACCTTCTTCTGCTGCAGGTCGATCACCGCCACCTTTTTAATCCAGCGCAGCGTGGCCCACATATATTTGCGGTCCGCCGTGATCTCCATGCAATCCGGCCCGCCCGGCACATCGATCGTGCCGACGTTCTCGAGCGTCTTCTGGTCGATGATATTGATGGTATTGGAGACCCGGTTCGACACATAGGTAAGCCGACCATCGCCCAGCGCGCGGAAGTTGTGGGTGCCCGCGCCAGCCTTGATCTGCTTGACGCTCTTGCGCGCGCGCCAGTCGATCACCTCGACATAGTCGCTACCCATGATGCCGACCAGCAGGTGCTTGTCATCCGGCGTCATCGCAATCCCCGCCGGTAGTTTGCCGACTGGCAGCGTCCACAGGATATTCTGCGTGCGCAGGTCGATCGCGCTGACTTGATCGCTCCCCTGCTGGGTAATGAAAGCGGTGGTGCTTTTCGCGTCGAAAGCGATGTGGCTCGGCAGCTTGGGCAGCGGCACGCGCTTGACCAACTGCATATCCTTGCCGTTATACGTATAGATATCGACCCGGTGCAAACGCAGGGAGGTCGCGACAAACCACTTCTGGTCCGGCGAAAAGCCGATCTGGTAAGGATCGAGGATACCTTTGACGCTGCGCTGCTTCTGCCCCGTGACGGGGTCCAGGAACACCAGCTCATTGCCCACCGCGCTGGCCACGATCAGCGATTTGTTATCGGGCGTGGCCATCAGGTGATGCGGTTCCTTCCCCACCGGGAAGGTTTGCAGGGTCTTGTGGCTGGCCTGGTCCAGCAACTGGACCGTGGCGTCGCGCGAATTCAACACTACAACGACATTGGCCTGGACTGGCTGCACGCCAGCCAGCAAACCAAGTAAAAGACCTGCGCTACGGATACTGCGGAACATGAAAAGCTCGCTTAAAGGTTAAGCCAGCCGCTATTTTAAGGGTAATCCTCTTGATAACAGTGACTACCGACAACATTTAAGGGGTATGCGCCGCCGATGCACTACAATCGCGGCCTAAGTCCCTCATTTTCAAAGGAATCCAAATGACTATCATCACGACCGAATCCGGCCTGCAATACGACGACATCCAGGCTGGCGACGGCGCCGAAGCCAAAGCAGGCCAGAATGTCACCGTACATTACACCGGCTGGCTGCGTAACGACGACGGCAGCAAAGGCCCGAAATTCGATTCCTCCAAAGACCGCAACGACCCGTTCGAATTCGCCCTGGGCGCCGGCATGGTCATTCAAGGCTGGGATGAAGGCGTGCAAGGCATGAAAGTCGGCGGCACCCGCCAACTGATCATCCCCGCCAGCCTGGGCTACGGCTCGCGCGGCGCCGGCGGCGTAATCCCTCCGAACGCCACCCTGATCTTCGACGTGGAACTGCTGGGCGTTTAAACCAGCCCGGGCCTAGCGCAGCCACTTGCGCTGCACGGCCTCCTGCTCGGCCTTCGCATCCAGCGGCTGCCCGCTGATGCGCTGGTCGATCGCCTCCAGGACCTGGGGCGGCATTTCCGCCCCGACCTGCCGGTATTCCCCCGGTTGCCCCCTGGCTGAATTCTGCAGCGCCATCTGCACCTTCCAAGTCGCCCCCTGGCGGCAAGCCAAGCCCGCCATATCCTGCGCCGTCATGAAACTGCGGCAGTAAACGCCCTCTTGCGAGAGGAAGCTGGTGCCGATCCGCACCGGCCCGCCGCTGCCGCCCAATTGCAGGTCGAGCGCCGTTGCCAGGCGCCCTTGCGCCACCAGCACGCCCTTGCGGCTGGCGATTGTTTCGCCGTCTTCAATCGGCAGCAAACCGATACCGTAGTGGCCAGCCAGCAGCCCCACCATCAGCACGGCCGCCAGCGCGCCCCACTCCGGCCAGGACCAGCTACGGCCACGGGTTGCCTTGCGCGCGGCCTGCTGTTCCGCCTCGCGCCGGGCACGCACGGAGTCCAGGCTGACCACCGTGGCCTGGCGCAGCGGCTGCGACAGGCGCGGTGGCAGCGCCTCCTCGGCCACCGGGGCGTAGGCGGCGAAGACGTTGGCGCGCATGGCCTTGTACTGGGCCACGCGGTGCGCCAGGCGGGCGTCCTTGCGCATGGCGTCTTCCAAGGCGCGGCAGGTGACTTCATCCAGTTCGCCGTCGGCATAGGCCATCAGGACCTCGTCGGAAAAACTCTTCATGCTAACCTCGCTGATTCCGATAAATGTTCTTGCGGGGCGCTGCGGGCTGCGGCGAAATCGTCGCCGACGTGCCCGCCCTCCTGTTCGGGCGCGAACCGCTCGCTGCGCCAGGTACGCGCGCGCACTTCGTCGATCCAGGCATTGTTGATGATTCGGAACAGCCAGCTACCCAGGCGGGTACCGGCCGGGCAGCCGGCGCTGTCGACGATCGCGCGCTCCACCGCCAGCTGGACCAGGTCGTCCGTGCCTTCCCGGCGCCAGGCCAGCGTGTGGGCGAAGCGGCGCAGCCGCGGCAAAAGCGCGGCAATGTCGGCGTGCAGGGCGTTGTCGTTGTCCATCATGTGTGGATAACGAACGGGGTAGGGAATTTCTTCCCGCCTTCCATCGTTATTACAGATTAGATACCGATGGCCTATATTATCATCCGACCATGCCAAGCCCGCGCCCGTCTTATCCCCTGTTGCGTTCCTGCCGCTGCCGGCTGTTGGCGGGGCGGCGCGCTGGCCTGCGCCGCGCCGGCGGCAGCCCGGATCGGGCTGCCCGGCCTGCCGCAACTGCCGGGTGAGCTGAGGGTGCCGCTGCCGTCCCGGCTGGATGAGGGTGGCTTGCGCGGCTGCGCGAGCGCCTGCTCGCTATGGTGGAGCTGCCGTGCCAGGTGGCCGCGCTGGACCCATCCTGTCCCGGACGCCCTCGGCTGCGGGGCTGGCGGCCGCCACTGACGCCGGCTTGACCGTGGCGAGCCGGCAGGCGATGCGGGAAGGCCGGCAACCGCTGCTGGCCTGGCGCGTTTCCGACAGCGTCGGCACGGCGGCGGCACTGGCGGCCTATGCCGGCCCGAACGCGCCGTCCCTGTATGCGGCCAGTTATCCAGGCGTGCTGGGCGTGAGCGGGGTTGATCCCAAGCGCCACCCGCTGCCGGAAGCGGCGCGCGGGCCGCAGGTCATGTTCGCGCCGCCAGGCAGCCAGATGGCCGCTGCGCCCAATGGCTGCCCGCCGCATAAGCCGGTGCGCGGGACCAGCCTAGCGCCTCCCCTGGTTGCGGCGCTTCTCGCACCGGGTCTGCCGTCGCCCGCACCTGGCCAGGCGGCGCGTACTTTGGCTGCGCTGGCGACTGGCGCGGTGGGAGGGCGGATTGGGTGGCGCATCGGGCGGCGGCACGGCGGCAATGCGGAGCGCAATGTCCGGCGCCATCAACGCTCGCGCAATGCGCGGCACCCGGCGCAGCCTCGATGCCGGTGCCGCCAGCAACGCTGGCGCGGGCCCTGGCCTGAGCGCCCAAACCGGCAAAAACGCCGCCGTTGAAGGCGCCAGCCAGTCGCGCACCAGTCCGGAGCGGGCCGGCGCAAATCCTTAAACTAGGCGAGGTTTTCGCCTGCTCGAAGGATGAATTTCGTAGCGAGCCAGTCACTGTATGGTCTTCTTCAAAAAAGGGGTGAACACTTTCTTCAATTAATGTGCTAATCTGCGCGCTCCATTAACCAAGGAGGTAGTAATGAAAAAAGGCGAACTGATTGCAGAATTTGCGAAGCGCACCGAAATGTCCGGCGCCGCCGCTAATGAAGCAATTAACACCCTGATCGCGATCGTTACCGAACGTCTGAAAAAGGGCGACACCGTTGGCATCACCGGTTTCGGCACCTTCTCCGTCGCCAAGCGCGCAGCCCGTAAAGGCCGCAACCCAGCCACCGGCGAAGCGATCAAGATCGCTGCATCCAAGACCCCTAAGTTCTCGGCTGGCGCGACCCTGAAAGCCGCTGTGAACCCGACCAAGAAGAAGTAATTCTTCGGGCTTACCGCCAGAACGGCGGTTCAAGGCTAGCCAGCGCGGCGTGTCTTGAACCGCCGTTTTTTATTTCCCTCCCCTGCAAAACGCCCCCGCCATGCGACGACTTGCCACCCTGATCTGCGCCTTGCTGCCGCTGTCCGCAGCCGCTTTCAACTCCGATGGACTTTCGTTCTCCCACCACGATTGGGAGCTCGCCTGCGACAACACCGGAGCCTGCCGCGCAGCCGGCTACAGCGGCTACGACGCCGGCGACTACGCCGTCTCCGTGCTGTTGACGCGCCAGGCCGGCCCCGGCCAGGCAACCAGCGGCCAGGCGATGATCGGCCAATATGGCGAAAATCCGGTAGTGGACGGTTTGCCGGCGAAATTCAAGCTGGCGTTGCACATTAACGGCGCGGCACACGGTTCGCTCACCTTTTCCAAGGATTCGCTCACGACAGACCTGAGCGCCAGCCAGGTCGCCGCGCTGGTCGCCGCGCTGGCCAAACACGCCGAGGTCGAAATGAGCGTGGGCGACCATACCTGGCGCTTATCGGATGCCGGCGCCGCCGCAGTCCTGCTGAAAATGGACGAATACCAGGGCCGGGTCGGCACGCCGGGCGCCCTGCTGCGCAAAGGCAGCAAACCGGAAGCCGGGGTGCCGCCCGCAGTCCCGGCGCCCAAGTTTGCGCTGGCGCCGATACCGAAAGCGCAGCCGTCGGACGCCAAATTCGCAGCGCGCCACGGCAAAGCCCTGCGCAGCGCCCTGCAAGCAGCCACCGGCCGGGAAGATTGCAACGACCTGCACGAACTGCCCGACGAAGTGGCGCTTGAGGCGCGGCGCCTGTCGCCGACCCAGATGCTGGTTTCCACCCGCTGCTGGATGGCCGCCTACAACGCCGGCAGCGGCTATTGGGTGGTCAACGACAAACCGCCCTTCCAGCCGGTGCTGGCCACGACCAGCGGCACCGACGACAGCGCAGGCACAATCGACGAGCAGCACAAGGGGCGTGGCCTGGGCGACTGCTGGTCCTCACGCACCCTGGGCTGGGACGGCAAGCGCTTCCAGCTGATCGCGGAGTCCACCACCGGCATGTGCCGCCTGATCGCCCCTGGCGGCGCCTGGGCGCTGCCGACCAAGGTCACCCGCTAGCGCAGAATTTGGAGCCTATACTCTAAGGCAGCGGCGGCGTTATTTTGTATGATGGCGCTTCATACACCCACCCAACCAGAGGTAAACACAATGAGCCTGCAAGAACAGTTCGACGCGGCGATGGCCGATTCCAAGAACCTGCCGGAGCGTCCGGACAACATGACCCTGCTGAAGATCTACGCCCTGTTCAAGCAAGGCTCCGCAGGCGATGCAACCGGCGAGCGTCCAGGCATGACCGATTTCGTCAATCGCGCCAAGTTCGATGCATGGGCAGCGCTGGCCGGCACCAGCCAGGACGACGCCAAACAGCAGTACATCGACCTGATCGAAAGCCTGAAGTAATCCCCCCATGGGGACCGCACTGGCCGCCGTGCGCCGGCTGCTGGTCCCCATCTCCTCCGCCGTCCAGCCTGCCCCTTGTCAAAACATGTGCCCATGCGGCACACTAGGCGTTTTGCAAAATAACTAACACTCCTATGCTGGATAACCACTCGAAGATCGCCGCCGTCCTCCACATCATCATGGGCGCGTTCCTGCTGCTGTCGCTCCTGTTCATCATGCTATTTTTCGGCGGCATGGCTGCACTGGCGCAGGCCGATGTGCCTTTCGTCGGTTGGATCGCGGGCTTTGGCGCCTTTATTGTCGGCCTGTTCGCGCTCTACGGCGTGGCGCAGATCGCCGCTGCGGTGGCTTACCTGAACGGCTCTTCCGCTGGCCGCACCTTCGTGATCATCTTCAGCGTGGTCGCGCTGTTCAACTTCCCGTTCGGTACCGCAGCCGGCGCCTATTCGCTGTGGGCGCTGCTGCGCAACTAATAGCCGCCACACCGCCGGCAGGCAGCTACCAGGTGGCCGTGCCGGACGATGGCGCCTCGGCGCTGCATAAAATTATCGTACGCTCCATACTGAAGCGGGCGGCTGGATAGCGCCCAGTCTGATATCCTTCGCGCCGTTATGCGAAGCCTCGAACGTATCCAGCAAAATTCCCTCGAAATCAATCGCCTGCTGGCGCGGATCAACGCGCTGGCCACGGAACGCTACGCGTCGCTGGCGCAGCGCGCCGACTGGCAGGCCGCCTGCGAAGACTTTTATACACGCTACGACAGGCTGTGCTTCCCCGGCGGCGCCGCCATGCTGGAGCGCGTGCGCGGCGGCGACCCGGCCGCCATCGACGCGGCGGTGCAATTCCTGCTGGCCGACCCTTACCATTTCCGTTCCGGCTACCTGAAGCAACGCCTATGGCGCTGGCTGGCGCGCCTGCCGCTAACTGCCGGTGCCCGCGCACGCCTGGAACGCGCCGCCCTCGCCTATCTTGACCGCCGCGTCCGTCGCGAATTCTGGGCCATGTGCAAAGCCATGCCGCGCATCGCCGGCGCCGGCTTCTGGCGCGCGGCGGCGGCGAAAGCCTTGCCGGCTACGGCCGACGTACGCGATCCGGTGGCGCGGCGCGCGACGCTGTTGCTGGCGCACGCCGCCAGCGTGCATGCAGGGGCCCAGGCCCGCCAACGCTTCTACCAGTCGTGTTAGAGTTGCATTTTAAATAATGCAATTCCCGCGACCGACATGACGAGCCAGGCTGCCGCACTGCCAAGTAGTCCCCTTGCACATTCGCTGCTGTATCGGGCGCTCCTGCTTGGCGTGGCGTTCACCGCGCTCCGCGCGCTTGCCATGCTGGGGCCTGTGGCGTGGCGGCCGCTGTTCCTGATCCACTGCATATTCATGGCCGCCACCCCGTGGCTGCTGTTGTCACGCGCAGGCCGGCAGGAGTGCGGCATCCAGCGCGGCGGCTCGCTCGCCACCTACGCCGGTGCGCTAGCCTTCGGCGCGGCAGCGGCGAGCGCCTGCCACGTGCTGGGCTACGCGCTGTTCGGCACCACGGCGGACAACTGGTTTGTCAGCGTCGCCAACAGCTTCCGTGCGCAACCGACGCCGGGCCTGGGCATCGTGCAGATTTATCTGATGTTCACGATTCCCGCTATTCTGTTTAGCCCCTTCGGTGAAGAAATTTTCTTTCGCGGCGTGCTGCAACGGGCGCTGGAAACGCGCTTCAGCGCGCGCACTGCCACGCTGCTGGAGGCCATATGGTTCGGCGCCGCGCACCTGATCCATCACGGCCTGCTGCTCAGCGCCCTGGGCCTGACCTTCCTCTGGCAATCCGGGCCGCTCTGGTTCCTGCTGATGACCGCCCTTTCGCTCGGCCTCGCCGCGCTGCGAAAATCCGCAGGTTCAGTATGGCCTGCCGTGGCAGCGCATGCCGCGTTCAACGCCACGATGAACACGTTTATCTTTAGCTCTATCTGGAACGCATGATGCTCCATTTTCGCCGCGCGACGGCCAGCGACATCCCCGCCATGACGGCCATCCGCCTGGGCGTGCGCGAGAACACTTTGTCCGACCCGGGCCGCATCACACAGCAGATGTATGAGGATTACCTGGAGCGCCTTGGCCGGGGCTGGATCTGCGAGCGGGATGGCGTTGTCATCGGCTTTTCCTACGCGGCGCGCGAGGACCATTCGATCTGGGCGCTGTTCGTCGCGCCGGGCCACGAGGGTCTGGGGGCCGGAAAGCAATTGCTACTGCTTGCCGCCGAATGGCTGTTCGCTTGCGGCGCCCTGGCCGTCAAGCTCGCAACGGCGGCCAATACGCGGGCCGACCGCTTTTATCAAGCGCAGGGCTGGCAGCGCGGCGCAATGAAGAACGCTATCGAAGTCGGCTACCTGCTTGCGCCCGGGCTGCGCATCCGCCGCGCCGTCCCGGATGACCTGGACCAAATGTGGGCGGCCTTCCAGCCGCTGCTGGAAGACGGCGACGCGTTCCCGTTCGGTGCAGCGTTCCCGAAGTCGACCTTCGAACTACACTGGTTCAGCAATCACCCGGCCTATGTGGCTTGCGATAGCGGGCGTATCGTCGGCATGTACAAGATGGGCGCGAACTACCCGGACCATGGCGCCCACGTCGCCAGCGCGACCTATGCCGTGGCGAGGCCCGCGCAAGGCCGGGGCATTGGCCGCCTGCTGGTCGAGCATAGCCTGGCGCAGGCGCGCAGCGAGGGTTTCCTGGCGATGCAGTTCAACTACGTGGTGGGCAGCAATGCGGCGGCGATGGCGCTGTACCGCAAATTGGGTTTTTCTATTGCCGGCACCCTGCCGCAAGCGTTCCGTCACCGCGCGCTTGGTTTGGTTGACGCCTTTGTTTTACATCGTTTCCTGGAGCAGAAATGAGCGATCTGAAAGACAGCATCCTCGACGGCATGCGCAGTTTCGTGGCCGGCATGGACG
Source organism: Massilia sp. SR12 (assembly GCA_046523935.1). Lineage (GTDB taxonomy): Bacteria > Pseudomonadota > Gammaproteobacteria > Burkholderiales > Burkholderiaceae_D > Rugamonas. The sequence continues at coordinate 2,740,375 of CP159586.1, forward strand.
AGCCCTATTATCCACTCGAGAAAGTGGATGAATGCGGCCGCATCATCGACGACTTCCTCGCCGCCATAACGCGCGCGCAGGGTGAAACCGCCATCCTGGCGGAAGTGAAGAAAACCGTGCTAGCCTTGAATGCCCTGAACGATGAGTGCGACGGCGCCCTGATCGAAACCGACCAACGCGAAGAATTGTGCGAGCTGATACAGGGCGCGGCGACGGCCGCCGGCCTGCACGCCGACGGCGACATCACCGAAGCGTGGCGGGAGTGGTGAGCAGGGATCTGCTACGCATGCCTGAGCGCTATAGTGGGCCATCCGAGTACCGCCTTGCCGGCCGCTTGCTATGCATCTGGATCGCGAACAGTGCCATGCCGCATGGCTCATGGTCCATTTTCAGGGAGGCATGGAGCGACGGCTATGTGGTGCGCCGACTGATTATTGAGGGCGCTGCGGAACAAGTGTATTGTGACGAAGCGCCCATCGGCAAAGAACTAGTGGAATCCATACTGGCCAGCTTTGAGGCCCTGCAAGTACCTGCGTTTCGCCGCCCCACCCGGCTCGGGCTCGATGGCGGCTCGCAGGGCATCAGCCTGGGCGACACATGGCGTAGCACAACCATGGAGTGGTGGAGCGGTTGCGAACACGAATGGGAGCCGCTGGCAGAAGCTTGCAGCCACGCGCGCTGGGAGCTGGAGAAAATGTTTGCAGGCAATCCACGCAGCGGCAAATACTATTAGGGGTGCACGGTGAAAAAGGAAGTCGCGGCGGCGAACCCGGATGCCTACGTGGCGGCGCTGGACGGCTGGCAGCGCGGCTACGTGGCAGCGTTGCGGGCCGCCGTGCTGGAGGCGGCACCGGCGCTGGAGGAGCGCATCAAATGGCGCCACCTGGTCTACTTCTCCAACGGCCCGGTGCTGCTGATCCGCGCCGAGGACGAGCGGGTGCTGTTCGGCTTCTGGCGCGGCAAGCGCCTGCTGCACCTTGAACCGCGCATGACGGGCGGCGGCAAGTATGAATTGCGTACGCTGGAACTGCGGCAAGGATTCCCCCTCGATCGCGCGACGGTGCTGGAACTGGTGCGCGACGCGGTCGCCCTCAACCATCAGATCGGCAACCCCACCACCATCACACCATGATCCGCTACCTGCCCACGCTCGCCGCCCTTCTGCTGGTGGTCAACACTGCCCAGGCCGCCCTCGGCTACACGCTCACCGCCACCCCGGAACGCGCCATCAAGAAAGCCGCCGACAACCCGGAAAAGATCACGCAAATGCTGCTGCAAGGCCAGGGCGACCATGTGCAGCTAGGCGCGCTGTGGCACGGGCTGGAATGGTTGCTGGACCGGCATTGCGGCGCCACCCCTTGCTCGGTCGTGTTGGGCGGCCGCAAGATTGGCCCCGACCTGGGCTACGGCCCGGCCTTCTTTTACACGCCGGACGAAGTGAAGCGCCTGGCGCGGCGCATGGCGAGCATCGACCCGGCCCAGTTGGCGGCCAACTTTGACGCGGCCGCCATGGACCAGGCCAATGTTTACCCGAATGACTGGGTGGAACAGGAACGCAACGGCGAGGCGCCGCAAAAAAAGCTACAGGACGCCTTTATCCAGCTACGCAGCTTGTTCCAGCGCAGCGCCGACGCGGGCCTCTCCGTGGCCTACGTGCTGCATTAGCAGACGTTCAAGCGGCGGCGAAGACGGCGCGCATTTTCTCGGTGACCTTGCCTTCGATGGCGCTCTTGAACGCCCCCATGAGGAATCCGAGCTTGATATTCATATGGGCGGCGCTGTCGGCCAGGGTCAGCGTGCCTTCCACGCCGCTGCGGCCGAATTTCAGGGTATCGCCCTGCCAGTGGCACGCCAGGTCGAACTCCTTGGCGATACGTTGCGCGACTTGCTCCGCTGCCGCGCGCGCTTGCGCGGGATCCAGGTTGTGGGCCTGGGTAATGTTGATGTCTGACATGCCTTCCCTACTCTGCAATTAACACGAAAGGCGGCATTTTAACTCACGCACCTTTGCGCGGGATCAAAGGGCGATGACACAGACAGGGTAACCATGGCCTTTCCACCGCCCCTTGGGAGAGAGATCATGGATGAGAATATGTGCATGACTTTGCCGGTCGGCTATGTGCCGACACCCTCCGCCCCCTACCGCGCGCACCGCAAATCGGCGCAGCTACTGCAGCAACCCAGCATGCCGCGCCTGAAAGAGAGCAGCCTGGCCCCACGCATGGCGGCCGCCCCGCCGGCCGGAGCCCGCGTGCTGATCTGGAAGCAGGACCCATCCGTCGCCGAGATCGGCACCCGCAAGCTGTTCATGCCGGGTGTGTTCCTGCAAGGGCCGCGCGATGCCCGCATCACCTTCGGCGAGCCCGGTATCGCACCGGTCAGCCCGAACGCCTTCGGCGACTTCATCATGCAGCCCGACACCGACCAGTTCGACGCGGTGCACAGTTTCGCGGTGGTGCGCCTGACCCTGACCATGTACCAGCGCGTGCTGTCACGCGCCGACCAGGGCGCGCCCCTGCCCTGGGCCTGGAACAGCAGCCGCAACACCGAACCGCTGCAAGTGTATCCGCACGGCCTGCCGAATGTGATGAACGCCTACTACAGCCGCAACGACCGCGCGCTGAAGTTCGGCCACTTCGTGGCGAGCGACGACATGGGGCGCGTGTTCACCTGCCGCTCCTTTGATATTGTGGCGCACGAGACCGGCCACGCGGTGCTGGACGGCCTGAAACCGAAGTGGATCCTGAACAGCGCGCCACCGCAGACTGGCGGCCTGCATGAGTCCTTCGGCGACCTGACCGCCATCTTCCTCGCGCTGTCCCAGTTCGACCAGGTAGAGGCGGTGGTGGCGCAAACCAAGGCCGACCTGCACGACAAAACCTTCCTGGCCGATATGGCGGAACAATTCGGCCTGGCGCTGGGCCGCCCGAACGGCTTGCGCAATGCGGACAACGACCTCAAACTGTCCGAAGCGGGCAATGAGGTGCACGCGATTTCGCAGGTCTTCACCGGCGCCATTTACGATATCCTGGCCGACGTCTTCTCCTTCGAGCGCGCGCCCGGCCTGCGCGACGACGCCGCCGTGCTGCACAACGCCGCCGGCTACCTGTGCAGCCTGGTGCTGCGCGCCCTGGTCGCCGCGCCCGACAGCAACGCCAAATACGCCGACGTGGTGAACCAGATGCTGCGCATCGCCCAGGAGGACGGCAAGCCGGTCGATTACGCGAACTTCATCCGTAACCGCTTTACGCTGCGCGAGGTGGTGGTGTCGCCGCTGCCGCTGACGGCCGACCAGCCGCCCGATTTGCAACTGGCCGCCATGGTCGAGGACGCGCCCGACGCGCTGCAGGACCGGCGCACCTGCTGCGGTACCATGAACCATGCCGAGTACTTCGACCTGGAGGGCGTGCTCGATGCCGAGCGCCAGGCCCTGGCCGCCTGGTGCAAGAATTACGGTTCCCACCACGCGGAGCCGAGCAGCCAAAAATGAAGATCACAGCCAGCGGCGGAGGCGGCTTCGCCGGCCTCCTGCAGCACTTTGAAGTTGACACCGCGACAAGTCCGGCCGGGCCGGCGCTGGAAGCAGCGCTGGTCTCCGTAGGTTTTTTTGGGGCAGAAGCCGATGAAAATTCGGTGATTGGCGCCGACCTGGGACGCTGGACTATCACCGCCGATGATGGCCGTCAACGACATAGCTTAAGCTTTGTCGAAACTGGCGCGCCGCCGTGGCAGGATCTGCTGGATTTGATCCGTTCCGCTGCCTGAATCCCCTCCTGTCTCGCGCAATCCACGAATTTGCTTATTTACATTGTGTCTAAGCCCGAATTGTGAGAAATAGCGGATTGCCTTAAAATACAGTGCTTTGCTGAGCTTTTTCCAGCACCCAAACATAGATAGGACTGTTATGACCCACGTTGTCACCGAATCCTGCATCGCCTGCCGCTATACCGATTGCGTCGATGTTTGCCCGGTAGATTGCTTCCGCGAAGGCCCGAATTTCCTGACGATTGACCCGGATGAGTGTATCGACTGCGCCGTGTGCGTGGCCGAATGCCCGGTCAACGCCATCTTCGCAGAAGAAGACGTGCCGTCCGACCAGCAGCAATACATCAAGATCAATGCTGACTTGTCGCGCAACTGGCCTTCGATTACCAAGACCAAGCCTGCACTGCCGGAAGCCGAGCAGTTCAAGGACGTCAAGGAAAAGGCCCACTTGCTGAAGCGCTAAGCGCTTCCAGCAGCCTGTTATTCACGTTGCAACACCGCGCCTGGCGCGGTGTTCGCTTATTCAGATGGAATGAGAATCACTATGAATGTCGTCAGCACCCCACCAGGCGGTTCCCACGAAACCGATGCAGTCATCATCGGCGCCGGCCCAGTCGGCCTGTTCCAGGTCTTCGAACTCGGCCTGCTGGAGATCAAAGCCCACGTGATCGACTCCCTGGCCGCCGTTGGCGGTCAGTGCGTGGAACTGTACCCGGACAAGCCAATCTACGACATTCCTGCGATTCCATCCTGCACCGGCCAGGAACTGACCGACGGCCTGCTGAAGCAGATCGAGCCGTTCGGCGCGACCTACCACCTGGGCCAGGAAGTCACCGTCGTGCAAAAGCGCGAAGACGGCCGCTTCGACGTGGAAACCTCGCTCGGCACCAAGCTCATCACCAAAACCATCTTCATCGCTGCCGGCGTGGGTTCGTTCCAGCCGCGCACCATGAAGGTGGACGGCATCGAAGCCTTCGAAGGCTCGCAACTGTTCTACCGCGTGAAGAACCCGGCCCAGTTCGAAGGCAAAAACCTGGTCATCTGCGGCGGCGGCGACTCCGCGCTGGACTGGGCCCTGAACTTCGTCGGCAAGGCTGAATCCGTGGTGCTGCTGCACCGCCGTGATGACTTCCGCGCCGCCCCGGCCTCGGTGGCGAAGATGAAGCAGCTGTGCGACGAGTACGAAATGCAGCTGATCATCGGCCAGGTGTCCGGCATTGAAACCAAGGACGACAAACTGTCCGAACTGCGCGTGACCGGCGCCGACGGCGTGACCCGCCGCGTGCCGCTGGACATGCTGCTGGTGTTCTACGGCCTGTCGCCAAAACTGGGCCCGATCGCCGAATGGGGCCTGGACATCGAGCGCAAGCAGCTGAAAGTGGTCTCGACCGAGAAGTTCGAAACCAATGTGCCGGGTATTTTCGCCGTGGGCGACATCAACACCTACCCTGGCAAGAAGAAGCTGATCCTGTCCGGCTTCCACGAAGCCGCGCTGGCCGCCTTCGGCGCTGCACCATACATCTTCCCGGACAAGAAGATCCACATGCAGTACACCACGACGTCGCCAAAACTCCACAAAGTATTGGGTGTCGAAACCCCGGTGTTCGACTGATCCGACTGATTCTTCGGATGCGTCCTACAAAAAAGCAGCGGAAACGCTGCTTTTTTTATTTTCATCCCCGTATTATGTTGGGATCATGGCGGCTTGACCGACGATTATGTACTTTCTGAGGGGTATTGCGGAATGCTTCTGGTCATGAATAAATGACCTATAATTGAACTAACTTTGCGCATTGCCACAATTTTCAGCGGGACATACTATGCTTTACCAATTGCACGAAATGCAACGCTCGCTTCTGCACCCATTGATGCAGTGGGCTGAAGCCTCGTCCAAGCTGTTCACCAATCCGGTGTCGCCGTTTGCCCATACCCCGTTCTCCCAGCGTATCGCCGCCGGCTACGAACTGATGTACCGCTTGGGCAAAGAGTACGAAAAACCGGAATTCGGCATCAAACAAGCGACGGTCAACGGCAAAGAAATCGGCATTATCGAGTCCGAGGTGGAAGCGAAGGCATTCTGCAAACTGCTGCACTTCCGCAAAGATATGCCGGCCAAGGAGTTCAAGGCGCTGAAGCAGCCGACCGTGCTGGTCGTGGCGCCGTTGTCCGGCCACCATGCCACCCTGTTGCGCGATACCGTGCAAGCCCTGCTGCAAGAGCACGACGTCTATATCACCGACTGGATCGATGCGCGCCTGGTGCCGCTGTCGGAAGGCCCGTTCCACCTGAACGACTACGTCAAGTACGTGCAGGAGTTCATCCGCTCGCTGGGCCCGGACCTGCATGTGATTTCCGTCTGCCAGCCGACCGTGCCGGTGCTGGCTGCGATCTCGCTGATGGCCACCGCCAACGATCCCAAGCTGCCCAAGACCATGACCATGATGGGCGGCCCGATCGACCCGCGCAAATCACCGACCCAGGTCAACAACCTGGCGGTGGAAAAGAAGTTCTCCTGGTTTGAGAACACCGTGATCTACGCAGTGCCGCCGAACTATCCGGGCTTTGGCCGCAATGTCTACCCGGGCTTCCTGCAGCACGCCGGCTTTATCGCCATGAACCCGGGCCGCCACGCGCAGTCGCACCGCGAGTTCTACATGCACCTGGTGCGCGGCGACGATGAACCGGCCGAATCGCACCGCAAGTTCTACGACGAATACAACGCGGTGCTGGACATGCCGGCCGAGTACTACCTGGACACCATCAAGACCGTGTTCCAGGAGTTCCGCCTGCCGCAAGGCACCTGGGAAGTGGATGGCGTGTTCGTGCGCCCACAGGACATCAAGAACGTCGCCCTGATGACGGTGGAAGGCGAGCTGGATGATATTTCCGGCGCCGGCCAGACCCAGGCAGCGCACGACCTGTGTTCCGGCATTCCGGCCGATATGCAGGAGGATTTCGTGGTGCCGGGCGCTGGCCACTACGGCATCTTCTCCGGCCGCCGCTGGCGCGAGACGGTCTGCCCGCGCATCGCCGGCTTTATCAAGAAGCACGGCTAAAGCAAACGGGCCGGCTGCGCCGCCCCCACCAGGACCGGGCCCGCGTGCCCGGTTTTATTCCGGGTTACAATATACTTTTTTATATATTATGAAAATCAATCCCGTAGCATTGCAGGCCGCAGCAGGCCGCGCCTCGGGCCTGCTGAAGACGCTCTCCAACCAGGACCGCCTGCTGCTGCTTTGCCAGTTGGTGGATGGCGAGCATGCCGTCGGCGAGCTGGAAGAGGCCACCGGTGTCGGCCAGCCCACCCTGTCGCAGCAACTGACCGTGCTGCGCAATGGCGGACTGGTTGCCACCCGGCGCGAAGGCAAGCAAATCTTTTACAGCATCGCCAGTGCGGAAGCGATGGCGGTGCTGCAGGTGCTGTACAAACTTTACTGTCCGAAGGAGTAGAAAAATGAGCGCTTACTTCGCGCCGCTGCTAGGCGGCATCATGATCGGGGTGGCGGCAGCGATGCTGTTGCTGCTCAATGGACGGATTGCCGGCATCAGCGGCATCCTGGGCGGCTTGGTGGGGCGCATCCTGCCGCGCACGACCAGCGCGGCCCATGCCACCGCCCCGGCTACGGCAGGCGTCACACAGGCGGGCAATGGCGACGCCGCGTGGCGCATCGCCTTCCTCGCCGGCCTGGTCGCGGCACCGTTGCTGTACAGCGCCTTCGCCGTGCTGCCCGCCGTGCAGGTGGACGCCGGCACCGGCACGCTGATCGTGGCCGGCTTGTTGGTCGGCCTGGGAACCCGCTACGCCTCCGGCTGTACCAGCGGCCACGGCATCTGCGGCCTGTCGCGCTTCTCGCCGCGCTCACTGGCGGCCACGCTCACCTTCATGGCTGCCGGTTTCGCCACCGTCGCCGTGGTACGGGGGCTGCCATGAACGCCCTCACCTCCCTCTTGGCCGGCCTGGTGTTCGGTCTTGGCCTGGTCATCTCCGGCATGAGCAATCCCGACAAGGTGCTCGGCTTCCTCGACCTGTTTGGCAACTGGGATCCATCGATGGCCTTTGTCATGGTGGGCGCCCTGCTGGTCGGCACGGTGTCCTTCCGCATCGCCGGCAAGCGCACCCGCGCCATCCTCGGCGCACCGATCACCCTGCCCACCGCACGCGACATCGACCGCCGCCTGGTGCTGGGCAGCCTGGCCTTCGGCATCGGCTGGGGGCTGGCCGGCTACTGCCCCGGCCCGGTCATTACCTCGCTGGCCGTGGGCGGCAGCAAACCGTGGATTTTCTTCCTCGCCATGATGGCGGGCATGGTGGTCTTTGAACTAATAGAACGCGAGAAAAAATAGACCCTACGTCGCCGCTGTCGCCAACGCGTAGGCGACAGCAGCGACTATGATTCCCGCCAAACCAACGACTATTCCGATGGTCCCAACCCATTTGTCGAGCTGCTCAATCCCATCTACCTTCATTTCTCCTCCTACGTACACGCTCGCCTGGTGGCGTGCACAACAGCATATAAACTAGCTGCAGAAACCAGCAGCACGATCGAAGCGATTTTCGCCCGAGTGCTATTAAGCATATGCTGACTTTTGGATTCATGCGAACGCGACTGAGCAATCAAAGGTGCCGTTGCCGCAACTGCCGCTTGTAATAATAGAACGAGAATGAGCGTCCAAAAAACGACGTCGTCGGCTTCGTCCCGCAAGCCGACGTTGAGTTGCCGACGCTGTTCATAAAGGGCGCCGACGCTCATTCCAAGTCCCAGCCAGGCTAGCTGTCCGCTTCCAATCGTAGCCTTCCAAAGATCAGGTGCCTGAGATTTCAAAAGACCCGTCATCAATAGCAAACCCGTAAAGGCAAAGGGAAGGAAAATCGGAGCGACGATCCAAATGGCAAACCACTCAACCATGATGCATCTCCCGCACGCCTTACAAGTCTTCAGCTTAGGTGACGAGTCCTGACCAGGTTTGATCGAGATCAAAGGTGCGCGACTAGGCTTTTTCGATGGGCAATGTAGGGCGGGTGTTGGGGTAGATTTGTTCGATGCGGGGTTCGCCAGGGCCAGGTTTCTTGATGCTGTAGCCGTTCACGGGCTGGGCGCGATTGACCCAGAGCGCGTAGTACAGGTGATCCGCGCGCGGGTCTTCGGTGTTGGGGTGGATCAGGATGGTTAGCCCAAGGCTGTTTAGCTGCAGCCACGGCACGATGATGTGCAGCAGGTCGTTGGTGAAACCGAAGTAGAACGATGGCGTGACGTGCGGGCCGCGCGGCTCCAGGTTCCAGTCGCCCAGTTCGACCTTGAAGCGTTCGGCCACCCATTGGCGGATCAGGGCTGCCTTCTGGTGGCTGTCCTCGTCGAAGTAGATGTGGGCGTGGTAGCTCTCGATGTCCGTGTACGCGCGCGGCTTGGCGGGCAGGCTTTGCTCGCTGGGACGCACGCTGCTGGGGCGCGGCGTGGGCTGCTTGTAGGTCTCGTAGCCCCACGGGCTTTGCCCTGCGGCTGGTGCGGCTGGTGCGGCAGGTGCGACGGGTGCGGCTAAGGCGGCAGGTCCGGCGAGCACACCGGCGGCGGCCGCCAACAGGTTACGCCGACGCGGCGACAGCAGTTCCACCCAGTGACGATCGACTTCTTCCTTCATTCATATCCTCCGTGTAATGCACCAGCCTAAGGGCTGCGCGCGGCAAGGCCAACGAATAGTTTCGTATGACCTTATGCCCTAATTCACGGTTGGACGATCGGACTCCAGGCGGCGCAGGTAGTCGCGCTCAAAGCGGGGCAAATCGATCTCGCGCGCCGCCTCGTTGAAGGCGCGCTGCTGCGCCTGGCCAGCCGGGGTGCGCTGGAAGCAGATATGCACGGCGCGCTCATGGAACAGGTTCTCGGCGGACGCAACACGCTCACGCTCAGCGCGCGTAAAGCGCTGGCTCGCCAGCAAATGGCGCAGCACGCGCCTTTCGATCACCATCGCATCGAAGCGTTTGCTAAGCAGCTTACGCAGATTGGTTTCATCGTTGACGCCCTCCTGCACCTGCAGCACGCCGCGCCGCACCAGGCCATCAAACTCTTCACCGTTCGAATAGCCGGCCACCGTCCCAATGCGCATTGCCCGCAAATCGCGCAACATGGAAGCGAACACCGGCGCCTCCTTCAGGAAGGCCAGCACCGTCATGGTGCTGCCGATCGGCGCGGAAAAATAGCATTGGGATTCGCGCTGCGGCGTACGCCAGACCGCCAGCAAACCGGCGAAGCGGGGGTCATTCATCCCCACTTCCATGGTGCGCTTCCAAGGGAAATAGTCGATGCTGGCAGCGCTGCCGCCGCGCGTAAAGACCGCCGCCGTGTAAGCGCCGGAGACGCCGTTGTCCGGCAAGGCGGCCGACACGAAAGGCGGCCACTCATCGGATGCTAGACGCACCTGCGAGCCAGCGACGGCCATGCCTTGCCAACCAAGCAGCAAGCACAAAACGCCTCCGATCAACCGCACATTACGCATGCGCCCCCGCCCCGTGTAAGAAGCCGATATGTTCCCATACAAGTTGACGCAAGGCAACATCCGCACGGTAGGCGGAGATAATGGATAATGATGCTTTACCGTTTTGCCCCACACCGTGACCAAACCGAAGACCCTGGCCGACCGCATCGAGGACGTGCTGCCGCAAACCCAATGCACGAAGTGCAGCTACAAAGGCTGCCGACCGTATGCGGAAGCGATTGCGTCCGGTGAAGCGGAAATCAACCAATGCCCGCCTGGCGGCGCTGAAGGCGTCCGCCGCTTATCCAGCGTGACCGGCCGCCCCGTCATTCCGCTCAATCCCGTCAACGGCTTTGAACGCCCGCGCGCGGTGGCCTTCATCGACGAATCGCTGTGCATCGGCTGCACGCTGTGCATCCAGGCCTGCCCGGTGGATGCGATCATGGGCGCGGCCAAGCAGATGCACACGATTATTCCCGAGCAGTGCACCGGCTGCGACCTGTGCGTGCCGGCCTGCCCGGTAGACTGCATTGTGATGTACCCGGTGACTGAAACGGCGGGCTGGGACGCCTGGACGCAGGAGCAAGCAGACGAGGCGCGCGAGCGCCACGACTTCCGCCTGGCGCGCCTGATCCGCGAGCGCGAGGAGAACGACGCGCGCCTGGCGGCCAAGGCCCACGCCAAGGCTGCAGCAGTGGAGCGTCTGTCGCCAGAGAACGATGCGGAAGCAGCGGAGAAGGAACGCAAGCGCCAGATCATCGCCGCCGCCATGGAACGCGCCCGCCAGCGCGCCGAAGCCGACAAAAAGAAATGAATCCAGCCAAACGCCAAGAAATTTTTGAACGCCTGCGCGAGGCGAATCCCAACCCTGAAACCGAACTGGAATACACGACGCCGTTTGAGCTGCTGATTGCGGTGCTGCTGTCGGCGCAGGCCACTGACGTTGGTGTGAACAAGGCCACGCGCAAGCTGTATCCGGTGGCGAATACGCCGCAGGCGATGCTGGACCTGGGGCTGGATGAGCTGACTGAATATATCCGCACGATTGGGCTTTATAAGACCAAGGCCAAGAATGTGATCGCGACCTGCCAGATCCTGGTGGAGCAGCATGGCGGCGAGGTGCCGCAGACGCGCGAGGAGCTGGAGCAGTTGCCGGGCGTGGGGCGCAAGACGGCGAACGTGGTGCTGAATACTGCGTTCAGGCAGATTGCGATGGCGGTGGATACGCATATCTTCCGCGTTTCCAACCGCACCAATATTGCGCCGGGTAAGAACGTGGATGTCGTCGAACAGAAGCTGATGAAGTTCGTGCCGAAGGAGTTCTTGATGGATGCGCACCACTGGCTGATCCTGCATGGGCGCTATACGTGCATCGCCCGCAAGCCCAAATGCTGGAATTGTGTGATTGCGGATTTGTGTGAGTTTAAGGGGAAGACTGCTGCACCTGCTGATGCGTGACTTTGGCTGGGGAAGTGGGAAACCGTAAAACCAGAAAACCGGAAAACCGGAAAACCGGAAAACCAGGGTACGACCCTAAGGGTCGGACCCTGGTTTTCCGGTTTTGCGGTTTTAGGGTGACAGCGGTTTAAATCAAAACCATATTGTCACGGTGGATCAGCTCGTGACCTTCAACATAGCCAAGAATCGCCTCAATCTCCGCTGAAGGCTTGCGCTTGATGCGGCGCGCTTCGGCGCTGGTGTAGTTGCTGATGCCGCGCGCGACCGCGCGGCCATCCTCGCTCACGCAGGTAATCACCGCGCCACGTCCGAACTCGCCGCGCACATCGATCACCCCGATCGGCAGCAAGGACTTGCCCTCCTCCGCCAGCTTCTGCACCGCGCCCGCATCCAGCACAACCTGGCCGGCGGTGTGCAGATGATCCGCCATCCACTGCTTACGCGCAGTGAGGTGACCAGTCTGCGCCGACAGCTCCGTACCAATCGCCTCGCCACTGGCCAGGCGCGTCAACACATCAACCTCGCGGCCGAAAGCAATCACCGTATGCGCGCCAGACTTGGCAGCGCGCTTGGCCGCCAGAATCTTGGTCAACATGCCGCCACGTCCCAGCGAAGAACCCGCACCGCCAGCCATCGCCTCCAGCGCAGGATCGCCCGAGCGGCCATGCGTAATCAGGTAAGCCGCAGGGTCCTTGCGCGGGTCCGCGCTGAACAGGCCGCGCTGGTCGGTCAGGATAATCAGCGCATCGGCTTCGATCAGGTTTGCCACCAACGCGCCCAGGGTATCGTTGTCGCCGAACTTGATTTCGTCGGTGACCACGGTGTCGTTCTCGTTGATGATCGGGACCACACCCAAGCGCAGCAAGGTGGTCAGCGTGGAGCGCGCATTCAGGTAGCGCTCGCGGTCGGCCAGGTCGGCGTGGGTCAGCAGCACTTGTGCGGTGCCGATGTCGTGCGCGCGGAAGCTGGTTTCGTAAATCTGCGCGAGGCCCATCTGGCCCACGGCGGCGCATGCCTGCAGTTCGTGGATATCCGTCGGTCGCTTGTCAAAGCCCAGGCGCAGCATGCCCTCCGCCACCGCGCCGGAAGAAACCAGCACGACTTCCTTCCCTAGCGCGCGCAGGGCGGAAATTTGCGATGCCCAGCGGGCGATAGCGGCATGATCGAGCCCGCGTCCGTCGTTGGTGACGAGCGAAGAGCCCACTTTAATAATAATGCGGGTGGCGTTCTGGATAAGCGAATTCATAGGGCGGCAAAGCTCTTAGGTGACAATGATCAGAAGATGTATTGCGCCGGGCGAGGGTGATGCCGGCTTGCCGCAGACAGTGCGCGCCCCCGCTGTTGGCAGGGGCGGCAAAGATAAGAGGTTGTCTGGATTTTAATCCAGAACTTTGAAACGCGGGTCGTCCGGGTCAATCGAGGAGATACCGCGTGCTTCTTCGGTCATCTGCACCTCTTCCGAGCGCTGCTCGGAGTAGCGCTGTTGTTCCAGGTGCTTGTAGATGGCGTTCACCAGCTCCTGAGTACCCTCATGCGACAGCGCGGAGATTTCGAACACTGGACCCTTGAAGCCGAACTTCTTGACGAAGTCCTTGACGCGCTTGGCGCGCTCTTCTTCCGGCACCACGTCCAGCTTGTTCAGCACCAGCCAGCGCGGCTTGTCGCCCAGCGCAGGATCGTACTTTTGCAGTTCCTTGACCAGGGCTTTCGCTTCCTTGACCGGATCGACGTTCGATTCGAACGGAGCCAGGTCGACGATGTGCAGCAGCAGGCCGGTGCGCGACAGGTGGCGCAGGAACTGGTGGCCCAGGCCCGCACCTTCAGCAGCGCCTTCGATCAGGCCAGGAATGTCCGCGATCACGAACGACTTCTCGTGCGACACACGCACCACGCCCAGGTTCGGGTGCAGGGTGGTGAACGGATAATCGGCAATCTTCGGACGGGCGTTCGATACGGCGGTGATGAAGGTCGATTTGCCGGCGTTCGGCATGCCCAGCAGACCAACGTCCGCCAGCACTTTCAGTTCCAGGCGCAGTTCGCGGCGCTCGCCTTCTTTGCCCTCGGTCTTCTGACGCGGTGCGCGGTTGGTCGAGGTCTTGAAGTGGATGTTGCCCCAGCCGCCCTCGCCGCCTTTGGCCAGCAGTTCCATCTGGCCGTGCTCGGTCATGTCGGCGATGATTTCGCCCGACACTTCGTCGATCACCAGGGTGCCGACCGGCAGGCGCAGGAACATATCGTCCGCACCCTTGCCGTAGCAATCGGAACCGCGACCCGACTCGCCGTTACCGGCGCGGTGCATCTTGGAATAGCGGAAGTCCACCAGCGTATTGACGTTACGGTCGGCCACAGCCCAAATGCTGCCGCCCTTGCCGCCGTCGCCGCCGTCCGGGCCGCCGAATGGGCGGAATTTCTCGCGGCAGAAAGAGGCGCAGCCATTGCCGCCGCTGCCGGCGATGACTTCAATGCGTGCTTCGTCAATAAACTTCATCTGGTAGTACTCCGAATAACCTCGCCTATGAGGCAAGGTGTGAGATAGGCCGAGCGCGCATCGATGGGTCAATGCCCGGGATGGGGCTAGCGTGCGCCGATCGGCAAAAATACTGTATATACTTACAGCTAAATTCTGGTGGGTCTAATGCGTTATGCTAGCGCACAACGCTGCTATCCTGCTCGCATTGGACACATTCACAACACGAGGCCGAAAGGTATCGCAGGACCTGGAATAAGAGAATGAACTACATCATCCTCCGTCGCGGGCGTGCGACGCTGGCAGCAGGAATCTCCGGCCTTTATAGCGGAGAGGACGCCAAGTGACCACCTTAAAAACCAAAAAAGGCCCTACCACTGGCAGAGCCTTTTGATAGAAGGCTTGCGCCTTACTGTACCTTTAACGCGCTGTATTAAGCAGCGGCGATGACGGTAACGTACTTCTTGTTGCTCGGACCCTTGGTCACGAACTTAACAACGCCGTCCACCAGTGCGAACAGGGTGTGGTCTTTACCAGTACCAACGCCTTCGCCAGCCGAAACTGGGGTGCCGCGTTGACGGATGATGATGCCACCAGCGTTGATGGTTTGGCCGCCGTACACTTTAACGCCCAGGCGTTTTGATTCAGAGTCGCGACCGTTGCGGGTAGTACCGCCGCCTTTTTTGTGTGCCATTTAGTTACTCCTTGATAGCTCGGTGATCTTTGATGAACAGCGATTAGCCGTTGATCGAAACGATTTGGATTTCGGTGAAGTTTTGGCGATGGCCTTGACGCTTCTGGTAGTGCTTACGACGACGCATCTTGAAGATACGTACTTTGTCGTGACGACCTTGTGCGACTACTTTCACCAGAACCGATGCACCTGCAACCAGAGGAGCACCAAACTTGATGCTGTCGCCCGCGCCTACGGCGAGAACCTGGTCGATAGTGATTTCGGAACCAATGTCAGCCGGCAACTGTTCTACTTTAATTTTTTCGCCAGCAGCAACTTTGTATTGTTTGCCACCGGTTTTTATGACCGCGTACATGATTGGAAACCTCTTGGATTGTTAATAAGCTCCCTCGCTCGACGCCCAAAAACAACAGGACGAAAGCCGGGGAACCGCAGATTATACATAGATCCGGGAATCGCGTCAAAAGGTATTGTCGACGGGCGGCTCACGTGGTATGTGGGCAACGAGTAACGTATAATCGCGGCACCTTACATACACGCTATAGCAGGTTTGCCTTGTCCAACAACGCCCAGAACTCCATCACCAGCACCATTGCCGCCGATATGGAATCGGTCAACTCGGTGATTCGCCAGCGCCTCCATTCGGAAGTGGCCCTGGTCAACCAGATTGCTGAATATATCATCAGCGCGGGCGGCAAGCGTATCCGCCCGGTGCTGGTCCTGCTGGTGGCCAATGCCTACGGCTACAAAGGCGTGGCCCACCACGAGCTGGCCGCCGTGGTGGAATTCATCCACACCGCCACCCTGCTGCATGACGACGTTGTTGACGAATCGTCAATGCGCCGTGGCCGCCAGACCGCCAATGCGCTGTTTGGCAATGCCGCCTCGGTGCTGGTGGGCGACTTCCTGTACTCGCGCGCCTTCCAGATGATGGTGTCGCTCGACTCCATGCGCGTGATGCAGATCCTGTCCGACGCCACCAATGTGATCGCCGAAGGCGAAGTGCTGCAGCTACTGAACATGCACGACCCGGACGTGAGCGAGGAAAGCTATCTGCAGGTGATCCGCTCCAAGACCGCCAAGCTGTTTGAAGCGGCGGCCGAACTGGGCGCCCTGGTGGCCGGCGCATCGGACGCGGACGTTGCCGCCGCCGGCGAATACGGCCGCTCGCTGGGCACCGCCTTCCAGTTGATCGACGACGTGCTCGATTACGCCGGCGACGCGGCGGAAATCGGCAAAAACGTGGGCGACGACCTGCGCGAAGGCAAACCGACCCTGCCGCTGATCTGGCTGATGGAAAACGGCACCGACGAACAGCGCGCCCTGGTGCGTTCCTGCATCGAGAACGGCGACGAGCAGCATTTCGACACCATCCTGGCCGCCATTACCAACAGCGGCGCGCTGGACTACACCCGCCGCGCCGCCGAAGTGGCAGCCCAGCGCGCGATCGATGCGATTGCCGGCGTGCCGGACGGCGTCTACAAACAATCGCTGTTGCAGCTGGCCCGCTTCTCGGTCGACCGCAGCCACTAAACGTTCAACTAAGCCTTCAGTTACGCGCCGCCGCCAGCTCAACGAGCATGGCGGTGCGCTTCTGCGTGAAGTACGCCTTCCACGCATGCGGCGCCACCGCCGGGTAGCGCACCTTCCCGAACGCCACCCAGGCGTCGCGATACGCCAGCCAGTTGCGCTGTACGCCCTGGATCTCGGCGAACATCACACCACCCACGTAGTCCGGATCTTTCTGCGCTTTCAGGCGCTGGTAAGCCTGGTTCAATTCTTTGTCGGCCTGGACGAAGTCGTTCTGCGTGAAGGCCGGCAGCTTGCCGGCTTCGAACTCCTGCAGCGACTTCAGGAAGTCTTCCCCCTGGGCGTCCACCGCCTCCCCCACAAAGGCGCTGCGGGCACTGCCCGACAAGTCCACCTCGCCGCGACCGTGCGCCTCGGCAAAGACCGAAGCGCGTTTGCGCAATTGCTGCAGGGCGGCCTTTTCGGCGTCGCTCCAGCGGGTTGCGAGGCGCTCGAACTTTTCCTCGCGCTCCTGCGCCACCAGGGCCGACTTAATGCCGACGCAGCGCCCCAGCAGCATGCCGCTGCTGGCGTCGTCGCACATATCGATCTTGGGCGACGGGCCGTCCTTCCCGGTCTGCATGCGCCCCAGGGATTCCAGCCGGCCGACAGTCACCATGGGCGCGGAATCGGCGCGGCAAGCAGCCATCTTCGCCACCGCGTAATTACGCGGCAGGCCCAGGCCGTTCGCATACAACATCATCAGCACTTCGTGGTTGTCTTTGGCGAAGGCGCAGTGACGCGCCTTGACGTAGTTGAAGTGCTGGCCGATGCCGTAATACAGCTTGTCCGCATCACAGTCCTGCAAGGCGGCGGTCTGCTCCGCCGTGGGACGGTGCGGGAAGGGATAGGTGGCCAGCAAGTGGCGCTCGCACTCGGCGTTTTCCGCGTGCGCGCCAGCCATCATGGCCAGCAAGGCAAAGGCATAGGCGCGGCGCACTTAGATAATCTCTTTCACCGTTTCCGGCGGGCGGCACAGGCGCACGCCCTTGTCCGTCACCACGAAGGGACGGTTGATCAGTTCGGGATGGGCCATCATGGCGTCTACCAGTTTTTCCTCAGGCAGCGACTCGTCGGCCAGGCCAAGCTGGTCGTACAGTTCGCCCTTGTCACGCATGGCGCCGCGCGCGGTCAGGCCGGCACGCGCGATCAAGTCCAGCAGCACCTCGCGCGACGGCGGCGCCTTCAGGTACTCGATAATCTCCGGCTCAATGCCCGCCTCGCGCAACAGCGCCAGGGCGCCACGCGAATTGCTGCACGAATTGTTGTGATAAATGGTCGCTTCCATGATGCAAATTTAGTATAGCCAAAGGACGCCACTATAGCACCGGCACGGGTGTTGATAAACGCACAAAGTTGTGGGTAAAATTAAATCACGGCAGTCGGGGTGTAGCTTAGTCCGGTAAAGCGCTACGTTCGGGACGTAGAGACCGCTGGTTCGAATCCAGTCACCCCGACCATGTAGTCCCTTAAAAAACAGCGGGTTATGCGACCCGCTGTTTTCGCTTGTAGGTCAAGCAGTGGCAAATCAGTGGCAGCGATTATTTGATAGCCTGCCGATTTGGGAAAACTGGCCTTATTTGAAGGGACTTTTGGTCGAGATTCGCATCCCGCTAAAAGTCGTACTCGTTCACGCACCTCTATACCGTGCTCCTTAACTTCATTGGAGTACGGACATGGCGTCCATCGAGAATCGCTCGCACCACCAGGTCACGGTCAAAAACCGTGACGACCTGACGAAAACCTTCCCTCACAACCAGATGAAAAAGGCCGAAGCTTACTGCCAGCTTCTGCTGGCCGAAAAATTCAAACCCAAGCTTTCCCGCCTGGACAATCACTTCATCGTCCGGGTCCGCGAGAAGGGCGTCGCGGAGCAGGTCTTGCATGCGGACTCTTTGGAGCATGCGAAGCAGATCAAAATGACGTTGACGGTGGAGCACGGCCAAGGCCTGTTCCGCGATTACTCCAAGGGGCAGAACACCACGCTCGCGCAGGCCATGATCCGCTACCTGCGCGAAGTGGCGCCTCGCAATAAGAGCTTTGAAGTCGAAGCCTACAAGATCAATTCGATGCTGGAAGATGCGGGCCTCCCCCGGCAGTCCATTGCAGAAATCGTCGCCAGCCATCCCAATCCTTGCGACAAGGTCAAAGGGATGAAGATTCGCAAGGAGACCGGTAAGAAGATGCATGAGCCCTGCTCGGCGACTCAGTTCATTCTGAAGCCCATTGCCCACATCGAGCCAGACGACTTCAGCGATTATGTTGACGAACGCTGCCAAGCGGCCTCGCAGTCGACCGTGGACCGTGAGCTCGACATCTTCTCCGCTGTTTGCAACATCGCCATGAAAACCTGGCGCATCCATCTCCTGCAGCATCCGATGGACGGCGTCAAGCGCCCGCAATACTTCAATGAGCGTGACCGTCGCCTCAAGCCTGGTGAGGAGGAGAGCCTGCTGGACGCGGCATTCGAAGAGGATGAAAAATGGTCCCAGGCCTTCCACCATGACCAACTGGTTGCCGCCGAACTCCAGCACATTGAAGGTGGGCCTACCCGCTATCGCTTCTGGCAAACTCGCAAGCAGCTTCTGGACGAGGCGCAAGCATCCTGGGTGCATATCCCCATGTTTGAAACCTTTACACAGTTCCAGCTCATGACCGGGGCACGGCGCAGTGAGTCGCTGTCTCTCCGCTGGCCCAACGTCGACCTGGAGGCCCAGACCGCCTACCTACCAGAGACGAAGAATGGGCGCCCTCGCAAGCTGCCACTACGCAGCGACCTGGTCGAGTTGCTGCGGCAGTTACCGCGCACCGGGGAGCGCGTCTTCGAGTTCACCAATGCTGCCTTGCGCAAAGCATGGCAACGCATGTGCGAACACGCTGGACTTACCGGCGAATTCGACCTGCATGTGCATGACCTACGGCACGAGGCGATCTCCCGGGTCGCGGAAATCGGCAGCAATACACCAGGCGGCTTTTCGCTGCTCGATTTGCAGGCATTCAGCGGTCACCGCGACGTGCGGATGCTGCTGCGCTATGCACACCTGTGTGCACAGGGCCTCGCGAAACGGCTCGATGCAGCATTCAGCTCGAATGAAACTCACATAACCCATCGTGGACGCAAACGCCTCAAGCCCGCGGCGGAAATCTCGCTCCAAGACATCATTGAAGACGCCGTTGCTTTGCAGCCTAGTAGCGCACAGAAAGAACAGGCGCTGGAGCAAGCCACGTCTTGCATCACATCTCCACCGGCGACCGAAGTCCCTTCGGCGCGAATGGCAACAACCGAGACAGCAGCCCCTTCCGCTGAGAACGTCATTCACGTGAACTTCCGGCGCCACGCAGCCTAACAAATCCCCCATTCGTCCTATGCCCGTCCTTCTCGGCGGGCATACTTGAAAATCCCTCCAAACTCAAAAGGCTTCGGTCTCGGGCGTTATCTCTGGAACAAATCCCGAACTGCCCATATCCAATCGCAACTGGGGAACTGGCACGCAGCAAGTGGATTAATGGAGCACGGGGCAGCACTCAGTCCGCTCCATAGCCCAGACGCCAAGGTAACTTAAAAACACTGTTCGGCAATCGGCGGAACTCAGTCTCGTCGACGTGAACTTGCGACCGTATCCTCTGGGTGCTAAGCTAGAGGAAAATTTTCAATAAATAATCTTTATTTCTGATTCGAATCTAATTGCCTTGATAGGGGGAGTTATGCAGGACCCATTCAATCCAACTTCGCTTCCGAAAATTCCTAACATTAAGGACCTTGACGTTCTCACACCAGAACCATTTATTGGCGTCCCCACGCCATTTATGACACCCCTGCCGAAAGCTCCCATTACAAAGCCAGTGGATAGCAAAGAGAAGGAAAATAAAGATAATGTCGGAAAACAAGACACCTGAAGAAAAAGATGCAGAGATTCGACAGCAGCTATTTAAAGAATTCAAAACTGAAACGGAGAAAAGACAAATCTCCAGCTCGGAGAACTTTGACAAGTCTATATTGACTTATGCGAGCTGGGCACTCGGAATATCCATTGCTTTTCTCAAGGATTTCATACCCATTGATATTGCAGCGGTCCCGTGTTTTCTTTATTTGTCGTGGCTTTGTTTCTTCCTCTCCATCGGGCTAACAACGATCTCTTTTGCTCTTGCTTACAAAAGCTTGGCATTAGCACTAGAAAATGCTTACAGATATTACATTGAGAAAAACGATGCGTTTTTCAATGCAAAAAATTACATTGCAGAGATAGTAAAGTTCTGTAATTTTGTTAGTGGCACATGTTTTATACTCGGTCTAGTTTTTACGCTAGCGTTTGTTTCCTTAAATTTGGAGAAAGCTGCAATGGAAAAGCGAAATGGTCGCAATATAGCTCAAGATGGTATGCCACCCAACCTCATGACTAAGGTGCATTCCACCGGTGCGGATTTACAGAAGGGACTTCCCCCAAGCTCAATGCAAAAGGTCCCTCCCCCTCCTCCACCGCCGCCTCCTGAGAAGAATAAATAATAAGATTTTCAACCTTGGGTCAAACGCGCCTCGGAGCAATTCGCTTCGCGCTTGATCCCGCAGGCTTTACTTAGTCGACTAAACAGTTCGGGTCAACAAGGCGTCGCCATACACTCGCATCGCAAGTGAGTATTGCGGGACGTCTCCGAAGTGTTTGGCAACTGCATCGTTCGCCCTTTTCGTGGCGTCCAGAGCGGTAGCTCCGGTTTCCCAAGCTTTCAGGAACGGGTCGAGCCAGTTGTATGTGACCAGCACATTGAGCGGCCAAGGTGAGGCAATTACTGCCCGGCTACCTCCGTTTAGAAGCTGCTTAGGCAAGCTGGTGGTTGAGTTGTCCCAAGGGTCTTTGTCGATACGCCCGCCGCTGCATACGAAAAGAATAACAAGCTCGACTCCCGCGAGTGCTCCCGCCAGCGCAGAAGGGGCCTCGACGAGTTCTTCGTCATCACGGATGCTATGCAAATAACGCCCCTCACTTCCAAGTCCTCCGTGCGCCGTCACTACGGCCAAACTAGCATCGTTCATATCGCGCGGGAGTCGGCGCCCTGTATCGACTGTGAATCCGAACGCTTCGAAACTTCCGCTGAGGCGGCGTAACGCCACATCGAGCGTCCGCGCAGAGTCAGCATCCTGAGCATCGGTGCCCTCGCGCTCAAAGCCGTCTTGCAATCCGGAATCTAACTGGGCCGATATCCACGCTTTATAGAGGGCCTTTCCAGAGCGCCGCGCAACTCTCGCAGTGGCGAGCCAGCTTAGCGAAGGAACGGCACAGATTGCGCTCTGCGTGCCTGCCAGGTAATCCCACCCGCCATCGTCAGGCTTCATGACGACTAAATTCGCGGTCAGCTGCTGGAGCGTAGGCTCGGCTACGATAAGCAGTCTCGCTGAGCGTGGAATACGAACGTCCAGCCGCTCCATGGTGAGGTAGAAGATGTTGTTACCATCACTGCGATCAACTGTTCCGTACTGCCTCGGGAATTCCTCCAACCAGGCGTCAAAGCGCCTACGGAAGGTTTGTGCATGGCGTGGCTGTTCTATTGCGCGAATCGCGCGGTCAGCAACATGCGTGACAGACAGCTCACCTTTGTCATCCAAAGCCATGAATACGACATCGTAGCCACCATCATTTAATCCAAAGGCATACTCAACCGCCCAGTTTAAAGTCATCACAACTGCGTCAGATTGGAGCTTAACGGTTTGATCGGCAAGTAGTTCAACTGCAAACACCGCCTCTGGTCCGGATACAGCGCCTGAAGCATCAGCGTCCAGTAATCGTCGTGCGGTCAGCCCGATAACTGCGTAGTCGCGAGCAATATCAACAGGAGAGACTGCACGTTCAACATCGTTAAACAATGCCAAAACATCGTCGGCAGAGGGTCGCTCTGCGGAGATAGTCTTGATTGTAATGGCCACCTTCTCACCAACTTGTCGGAGCGCTGCTTCGAGAACATCTCGTATCGCCGGCGCTACAACACCGCCAGCAGCTTCTACCTTGGCTGCAGCTTGGCCCAAGAGCAATGCTAGCGGAAACAGACGATTCCTGTCGCCTAATGCACTCTGAGATACGGCCGCGATCTCGGAAAGAAGTTCTTGCAACCCATCCAAAGACGTCGCGCGAGCCTGCATGAGCCGCAAACTGAGGTCAGCGGCGACAACCCGAGAATCGGTGTCCGGGTCAAACCCCAAGTCTCCGAGAAGTTTTTTCATCACAGGAAGGAACCGGCTGGAGAGCTCAAAGAGACCAAGGTCACGCAAAATACGATGGATCGCGTACACCTCTTGCCATAGGTCCTCTCGGGGCACAACGGCTTCAGTTGCAAGGGCACAAGCTATCCCGACAAGCGCGACGATGTGGTTCCTGCACCGATGATAAATGTCGGAAAAGGCAGCCCAGGCCAAGCGCTGGCGAAGCTGCGACGTCTGGCCCATCAACAATATTTGCTCTGCGAAGTCCCGTGCGCGCTGAAACTGTCCCGCAGTCGCAAACTGTGACGCGAGCAAGCGCATCAAACGAATGTCATCATCACGTTCCCGTTCGGCGTAGGGGCAAACAGCGCAAGCGATGAAGACCATTTTCTCCATGAAGATCAGGTCGGCGTCTTCACCTAGCTGTCCGCTCGCTCGTTGAGCCAACTTTCCAATTGCGGCCACAACAGCATCGGGAGCCGCGATAATGAGCTCACGCGGGATAACCGTGACTCCAGGTTCACCGCCCCCAACCTCGCCCATCCAGCGAATTGCGTTAGCTATAGAAGTTCTTACTTCATCGTTAAGCAAGTCGGCTTCGTCCTCAGCCGGCATCGCCTTCAAAGGTGACAGTTTGATGCCCTGCTCTGCCAGGTCAAGCATAGTCAGAGCAACAAGAGGAATGCCTAGGTCACCACATGATTCGACAGAGAGGAGGGACGTCAAGCTCGAGCGAATGCTATTGTCGGCCGGATGACGGGCCAAGAACTGAAATGCTGACTGAAAGAGCCCACGGTAGTAGTCCTGCTCTTCTTTTGGAACCCATTCCCTGAGCATCATTGCCCTTATGGAGTAAAGCAAGACCTGAGTAGCCTGCCTTCCATAAACCTCTGAAGAAGTGATGGCGCTGGCCGCTTCGGCAGCGTTTTGGAACTGGCCGACGCTCCTAGCGTGTATGGCGCTGCACACGACTGCGAGCTCGAACCATTCGTGCCCCCAACTATGCGCCATTTCGATGGTGGCGTCATAATCTGGCTGGGGCTCTAGCAGGCGTTTCTGCAGCTCCAAGTGATGGGCACTGAAGCCGGCGGTCGTGAAACGACATTCTTTACCGCTTGCCTCTTGGCAGTTCATAAGAAGCCGGCGGTCTCGGTTTTCTCTTAGACGCTCGGAACCTGGCACAAGTACACTCAACCGAGCATCAAACTTCGCGATGCGGTCATCGTCTTCGATCTGGGTCGCAACCTCCAACCCTTCTTCGAGCCACATGTAGTCTCCGATACCGTCAGGACCATCTGGTAACAGTTCCTGGGCCAAATCCATATCTCCAGCCTTGGCCGCGAACTGCGCCACCTGAATGGCAACCTCCGCAGGGAGCGCAGGCAGGTGAGACCGCATTCGCCTTAATAGTTGAAGCGTGTCATCCTCTCGCCCAGTTCGATTCACAAGCTGAACAAGTATGTGCAACTTGGTTCCTTCAGAAAGGTCCATGCCAGCTAGTTCAGCCACCACCTCGTCGAGTCTTCCCTGAACTGCCATTGAAACCCATGCGGCACTGCGTGCTACGAGCGCTTCTTCTATATCTCCGTCGAAAGTCAATTCAAGGACATAGCAGTTATCCACCGAGATAAGCATCTCTTTGTTGGCCGGCTTGCGGGCTGGCACTTCCCGTGCATGCACGATGGCATAGCTTTCTATGCGCTGGACAGCAGAAACCAGATGACGGCATAGCGAGGTTACGTGAGGGGACCAGCGGTCCTCAGGAAGGCGCGTGGCGGTTGCGCCAAAGGCGACAGGCAAATTGACGGCGGGGTCTCTAAAGCGGCTCGCCTCGGCGACCGCGATGAGCCTACGATGCCCCTGCTCCTCCACCATTCGAACCAAGTCCGCGACGACCAGCGAAGGTGCGTGGAGTACCCGGACAATTCGCCGAAGCACACCTTCCTCCTTATCGTCTACCGCAACGCCGCGTACTTCATACGTTGCCTTAATCAAAGCCGCAAACACCTCCTCCTCAGTAACCGTTGTCGCTTCCGCAGGCGGCAATAGGACAGTAGCTCCCCTGAAGACCGGTTGCCCATCTTTGTCGGTTGCCTTAGTTAGGAGTACAGATACAACGCGTCCTACGACTTCTCGCAAGGAGCCGCCGATTACAAGGTCAGCACAGCCCAGGGCGAAACCCTTTCCATAAAGGATCGCCGGATCGAAGCCTTGGATTTCTCGCTTTTGGCGTTCGCCCTCACTCACACCCTTTTGTCCATCCCCCCCCACCGGCGCCCTATCCATTCTGCTCGCTAAAGTAGTTATTCATCAGTCCAGTGTATCACCACAACTGCGCCGAAAATCGAATGGCAATCAAGCCAGCAGGCAATGACGCCGAGAGGAAATTTATTGGCATCGGCAGGCAGCTTAGACTCGCGATCACGGGGAGACTGGCCAACGGTTTGCGGCAATCAATGAGCCGTTTTAGTGGGGCAACCAAGCGATCATTGGGGGAGCCGCTTTGGCATCTTCGGCCGCAAGCCGGGAGCGAAGCGGACAGGCGGCCGAAGATGGCGAAGTGGGGGCGCCAGCCCCAGTCCAGGCAGCAGCCTGGTCGGGGAGCCGACGAGTTTTGACGGACAAGCCGGAGCCCGCAGGGCGACAGGTCCGGCAAAAGCTCGTTGGGGGCGAAGCCCCGCCTCCCGGTCCCGGTACGGGGGCGGGCAAGGTGTCCTTGCCGCGACGATAGGAGCGGGCCGAGCATCGCTCGGAGCCGAGCCCATTAGGGCGAGTGCAAAGGACGCCTTGCCCGCCCGCGCAGCGGTCCCCGTAGGGGAGGCCGGAGGCCGCGGGAGGCGCCCCGAGTCACCCGCAGGGTGACGCTGGAGTCCGACACGGAGTGCGGACGTGAAGGCAAGCCCGGCAAGGAGTTTTGCTTGCAAAACGACCTAGGGTGCGCAGGCTCTCTGACTTCAGGAAGAGAGCCGTAGTGCTATCATTTATTGCAGCCCGCTGCGATAAATGACAGCATAAAGGTATCAGGCACGCTCTATACTGTGCATGACTCCTCACGAACAGCGGCGGCTGAAAGACGCAATTGGGCTTCATTTCATACACCAGTTCGGCTGGCTGCGCACCGCCGAACTTGGAAAACTTTTGTGGCCTGAGAGCCCTGCCGGCCGGCAAGCCGCAGACACCCTGGCCAGGAGCTGGATTAAGCGCCAACTCGTCATCGTACGCGAACTCCCGGAGGGAGTTGGGCGCGCATTCGTTCTGGCTACAGCCGGGGTACGAGTGCTGGCTGAAAACGGCATTGCAGCAGGAAGCGGAAAGGATATCGGTCGTTTCACTGACAACGGCTGGCTGCCGCCCGCTTCATGGCGTCACGATCTGATCTCAGCTGGCGTGCTTTGCGAACTCCATCGTCGTGGCTACAAAATTTACCCAGAGATGGAGCTGCGCCGCCAGGTCAGGAGTCACGCGAAGATTCCCGATGGATTCGCGACCAAAGGCACTAATGGAATCTGGCTGGAAACTGAACAAGCACGAAAATCCGGCAAGGAAATGAGCAATCTCGCGGAGACTTTAAGCATCGTCGCCAGCGGCAAAGCTGCCCCCTTCAAAAGCGACAGGCCAGATATTTCAGGCATCAAACCAAGCCTTGCGATGGTGGCATTTCTTCCCACTGCCCTCGATGAGCGCGGGCATATTTTGAGCCACCAAACAAGAGTGCGGAACGCCATCCAAACAGTCGCTAAAGACGACCTAAACATCTACTGGGCCAAATGCACCCTGCTGGGAGGTGCTGGCGTAGGCCAAGTTGAATTCCAAGAGGAATCGATAAGCGCTGACCTTGTGAGCTCTATTTTGAAGATCATGAACGCTTCAGGATGGCGCGAAAACAAGAGGGGCGGTCTGCAGGTGAGCTATAAGCAACATATAGCTCATGTTTGGGATGGGGATCATGGCTGGAACTATGAAGTAGAAACCATAGACGGCAAGCGCGTTGAAGCAAGCCATGCAGCGAACATCTCAGGGGCCAAACGGGCGGCTGCCTCTGCTCTGGCACGGATAGATCAACCAGGGCGGACGCGGTCCGCCGCCTAACCACTTCAGCCATTTCCCTCAAAGACTTTTCAATGTGGGCCAGCCATCATCATGTCGTAGTGGGCTTGTTGGTTGGTCTTCGTGAAGACCTGCTTGAAAATTTCCATATACACTTCGATGGAGGCTTGGTCGAACGTGTAGAAGGCGTCATCGTGGGAAAAATGCGAGCCGTCGTTGACCCAGGCGAACAGCGAGCGGCACATGGCTTTCTGCTGGCCCTGGAACTCGTCGCAAATTTTGTCGAAGTCGATCCGTCCCAGAATCTTGAAGTAGTTCTCGAGGATACGCCGCATGGTGTTCTGGACGGTCAACGCCGACTTATCCGGGCGACGAAGCTCCGCCCACAGCAGGTCATAGGACGTTTTGATGGGATTGGATTTGTGGAGCTGGACCGTGGCACCGCCATCGCCTTTCCTAACGGTCCAATACGTTCGCTCGCCCACCTTGGCGTCATCGCCACGTTCAGAGGTGTAAGTCACCTCCTTGTGGAAGTAAACGTTGTGGGTCAGGACAAAAATCTGCTTGATGCCGCTCTTGTTCTCACGCACGGGATCAAACAGCGACTTGATGAGGCTGCTGACGATAAACAGAACGTCGCTGTCCAAGCTAGACACCGGATCGTCGAACACCACGACCCGGTCGGCTGTCATGCCGCTCTCGCTCTCACTGCCTTTGAGAAGATGGAAGAAGTAGAGAAACGTAAGGAACGAACGCTCCCCCTCGCTGAGCGACTCCTTGGCGTCGCTACCGTCCGACCTCACCAGCTTGTAGAACGGACCGTCATCCGCTTTGGCGAGCGAGAAGTTTCGAAAGCCGAATGATTTCAGCAGACTGTTGATGCCTTCAATCGTCGGTTCGATGCTCGTCGCTGACTTCTCAAGCTCTTTGATTTCCTTCGCCTTGGCCACCTTCGACGCGGTGGCCTCCTGGATTTGCAAGCCCAACTTGCTGATCGCAGCCATGAGCCCCGCCTTCTTGGCGGAGTACGCAGTCAAGTCGGCCTTGAGTTCGATCTCCAAAACATATTTCCATACCTGGCCGGTCAAGTTGGCCCGCTCCTTGGTTATGTTACGCGCGATCTCATTGTGCGCGGCGACCGCCAAGTTGGCGTCGACCACCAGCTTCGTGGCGGCGGCGAGCATCTCCGCCAGCGACTCGAGTTGGACAGGGAGGCTTGGCTCCTTGGCCTTATTGGTCAACAACAGCGCATTCGTGGCAAGTCGGGACTCGATGGCCAAGCGCTCGGCATCGAAGGCTTCCACGTTCATGAACCTCGAGTTGGCGTCCGCGACCGCCTTCAGGTTCGCGCGCAGGGCAACCGCATCGCGCTCGTAGGCGCTTTGCAGATCGGCAATAGCCGTGGTGTCCTGCGCGAATGTTTCGTCGAAGTAGCTAGACAGGCTGCCTTCGAAGCTGTCGAGTACCTTCTGTTGGCAGAATGGGCAGGTGGGTTTGCTTTGCTGGTAGAAGACTTGACCCTGCTTGACCCAGTCGCTGTTACCAAGCCGCTGTACCAGCTCGGCGATATCCACGTCCTCCTTGCCGATGACTTTCTTGGCGAGGATCGGATTTGACTCGTGGCCGACGATTCCGACGGCCACGAGAGAGGGGATGGTTGCTTCTATGGCCGGCGTCTCTCCGAACACTGTCTTGGCCTTCTTGGCGAGGTAGTCCAACGCTTTGAGCTCGGCCTTGTTCGACGCCAATTCCGTTAGCGTGCGCTCCTTGAACTTCTCTGAATTGGCTCGCACGCCGGTGAAGGCATCCTTGAAGGCATCCTCGTGCTTTTGCTTCTGGGTCCAGCATTTATCCTTGATCTCCGATTCCAGCGTGGTCAACTCCCCCTTCTTCCCTGACTTTTGATCGGCGCCTTGTAGCGTGTTGGTCAACTGCTCGATAGACTTGGAGATGGCGTCCAGCTCAACCTTTTTCGCAGCGATGGCGTCGAGGTTGGCAATGTCCTGTTCGCCCAAGGTGAAGATGCCTTTAAGGCGTGGAGCGGCGTTGAAGTTGCGCTCGACGAAATCGCGGTTATAGACCAGGGCCTCCAGCGGCGTCCCTTTTTTCCACGCCAACGAACAGTTGGGATGTGCGCCGGGATTGGCGATGACCTTGGTGATCGTGGTCTTGCCAGCGCCGTTTGAGCCGAAAAGGAAGTTGAAGCGCGCAAGCCCCGCGAGTGTTTGTGGGACTATGCCATAGGTCGCGGTCTTCGCGATGCTCAATGATTCGATCATGGACAGAGCTTCTTTCTTTCCAAAAAACGATGAGCAATGCTACAACGAAAATCACAACAAAAGTTGATTTTATGAAATGCAGCCCTGGTCAATCGAGGGCTTTGAAAGGAGCCCTTTCCCAAAAGGATAATCGGGGAACGGAGCCTATTGAGAAGGCTCGCTAGGCTATCAAGCTCGAAGGTGCTTTCAGTTCTAACGATTCGATTGGGATCGACGATATGAAAGCCACGAGACCAAAACGGACGATGTCCGCACCCCGCCAACTCGGCATCCCATAGATTGGGCTGAGGCGCTGTGTGCTAACCTGGCCCTTCCCTGAGGAGCCCCTCTTGCTAGCGAGGCTCTTAGCGGAGGGCAGAGCCCTCCGCCTGGTTGGCGCTTTTAGGGCGGGGCCCCTTGCTGAAGAGGAAGGGCCCAGCCTCCTACGCTATAGTCGAAACTAAAGCAGGATCGCCCCTTCCACTTCAGGCCCCCGCGCCAATGGGGGACTTGAAGCCCGGCAGTCTTACGCGCAACGAACCACTACCTTCGCCAGTTCGGGGACTATCTCATGCGCTTTCCCGTGGTGTTCCCGTTTCCCTGTGGCCCCACTGTCTACTCGCCCGTCGACCACAGCGGCACGTTTCAAAGAGGAGCCGCAGATATTGCGGGACTCGTCGATCAAAGTCTTTCATTTGAAAAGATCAGGGACCGATTTGTCGCTGTGTGCTTGGACTAAGGACGAAGTAGTCGCCGTTGTCATGCTGCTCGCTCGGGAGCATACCTTTCGGTTTCGGGGCTTTCGCGTCACCGTGCATTTTTACAAGCTGTGCAAAAAGTATAGCTTCCAGTGCGATGAAGTGTATTCTGCAAAAGAAAATGGCCTAAACGCTTGGTTTTTTCTTCGAAAGCAGAGCGTCCGATAAGGCGCTCTACACGCCACTTCGGCCGCAAGAAGCTGGGAACAGGGAACAGCAGGCATGACTATGTTACGGCCTGCATCTCGCCAGCGTGGCGAACCGCGTTTGAATCGCGGCCTGGACTTCGGGATCACTAAGCCCGAGGTGGTCTTCCGTCTTGATCAGATGTTGTAGACAGTGGCCGGGCCAGTTGTAAGCATCGTTATCGATGGCCACCCAGGCAGCGGGCTGTCGCCGCTGAACATCAGCGTACACTTGGGCGCCGCGAGACATGTTGTCGAATGTCCATTTCCGCATTTCTCGCCTGTGAAAAGTGGCGCCGACAACTCGCTCTTGTAGGCTTTGGGGTAACTGCTTTTTGGCGAAGTCGAAGCTCTTCACCCTAACCCAGGAAGTGCTCAAGACGATCTTAGCGCCAGGATATGGGGCTAACAATTGCTCAAGGATAGGCGCCCACTCGAACAGGACCGCACCCGGAGCACGCATGTGAATTCCCACTTTAGGCGACCAATAAACAGCATCGTGGTGTAACACGCCATCGAAGTCGAGATAGACCACAAAGTCATCTTCAACAACGGTGGCGCTTTCCCCCCTGAGCGCTTCCATTTTCAAATTTGGCTTCAAATAGGATCACACCGTCTTTGCCATTGCTGAAGGAGGCACTGGCCACCCTAGAATTGAGGCAGTTCTACGGAAGACCCACTGCATTTCCTCACGCGAGCCCCAACCCATTTTGAGCGAGCGCTGGAGATACTGCTCTAAGATTTCGATCTCAGGCATGCCGGCTCTTTTTCCAGCTTTCGTCTCGCGGCACTTCTCAACGAATTGCATTGCGAGGTCTTCGCAAATATCCCACCGTTGGTGGAGTTGGGGCGGCGTACAGCCTGGCGCATAGAGCTTGTCCTCATATTTCACGAGAAGCAGCTTGACTTGGAAGCCCCCTACCGCTCCCATGTGGACTGGTCGAGGGAAGTCATCTGGGATGCTGAAATCTTTGTTCTCCATGCGTATGTCGATTCCTTTGAGGCCAACTGTGAAAGTAGCTAAACCATACAATCCGCCATCAAAGAGGTCAAGCGATATTTTAGAAAAATCCTTTTATAATCAATATGTTACGTATGCTGGAGAACGTGCAAATTGCCAAGTCATGGGCGCTCAGTTAGCCCAGGAACACTCACTGAAAGTCATGCAATATCAACTTAATGGGCGGCACCATACCTGCCTCCTCTCGAAGTGCTGAGAGCCGGTATGGACCCGTAAGTCAAACCTACCACTCGATGCCATACGCCCCAACAGGGAATCGGCAGTACGTCGAAGCATGGGACCTGTAAGCAAAACCTACCGACTGAAATCAGCTGGCATCGCCTCCAGCGCACTGTCACGAGCGGGCATGGTCCCGTAAGTCAAACCTACCACTCAATGCCAGAGGCCCCAACAGAGAATCGGCAGTACGTCCAACCATGGGCCCTGTAAGCAATACTTCCCGGCTGTATTCGGCCTGCATCGTCTCCTGCTCACTCTGACGAGCGGACATGGTCCCGTAAGTCAAACCTACCACTCGATGCCAGGGGCCCCGACAAAGAATTGGCAGTACGTCCAACCATGCGACCTGTAAGCAAAACCTCCCGGATGTATTCAGCCTGCATCCCTCCCCTGCTCACTGTGACTAGAGGGCATGCACGCGTAAGTCAAACCTACCACTCGGTATAAAGGGGCCCCAACAGAGAATCGGCAGTTCGTCCAACCATGCGACCTGTAAGCAAAACCTCCCGGCCGAATTCGGCATGCATCGCCCCTGCTTACTGTGACGAACGGGCATGCACCCGTAAGTCAAACCTACCACTCGATGCCAGGAGCCCCAACAGAGAATCGGCAGTTCGTCCAACGATGCGACCTGTAAGCAAAACCTCCCGGCTGAATCCGGCCTACATCGCCCCTGCTTACTGTGACGAGCGGGCATGCACCCGTAAGTCAAACCTACCACTCGATGCCAAGGGGCCCAACAGAGAATCGGCAGTTCGTTGCAGGACATTACGTTGCTGGATGGTCGGGGCGCCGATGAGGTGGTATTCGCAAGGAATCGGAGTAACCGCGCACGTTTTACCTCCTTATCCCTGGGCGGCATAACGTGCTGGCTCGTGGGTTGGCAGGCGTCTTGAATGACAAATCAGTGGTAGCGGCGGCGGCTCAAAAATCAGTGGCAAATCAGTGGCAGTTTTCGGTTTTTGCCACTGATTTCGATTTCTTCAAAGAAAACTTCTATACTGATAAGTCTTTGATTTACAATGAATCACCCACAACCCGGGGTACGGTAAAAGTAGTTAGAAGCGCGTTCGGGACGTAGAGACCGGAGGTTCGAATCCTCTCACCCCGACCATCGCTCCCTTACATGCTGCCGTGCGGGGCCGAAATGAGCGGCAGCATAACGGTGGCCCTGCAGCCAGCCCCCTGCGGAACACTGCCTATCGCCACAGTACCACCATGCAACTCCACCAGTGTACGCACCAGAGAAAGCCCGATCCCCGAACCAGCCCGCGAATGGGTTTGGGGCGCGCCATCCTGGGTGAACATGTCGAACATAAAGGGGAGAAATGCGGGGGTAATACCCGGGCCACTATCCTGGATCTCGACGTAAACACTGTCGCCCCGGCGGTGGATCGCAACCGAAATCGCGCCATGCGCTGGCGTGAACTTGACGGCGTTCGATAGCAAGTTGGAAAACACTTGCACCAGCCGCTCATGGTCGCCGTGCACCAGCAACTGTTCCTCGGGCAGTCGGAATGTGAGTTGTTGCTGGCGTGCCTCGCTCAGTGGCCGCGCCATTTCCAGAGCCGCCAAGATGGCGTCGGCGACCGGCAACACATGCATATCCAAGGCCAGTTTCCCATTTTTGATGCGCGCAACATCGTCCAGGCTGTTGACCAGGTGTACCAGGGAGTCCAACTGCCGCGTCAGCGTCTGGTGCAGCCGCGGCACCCCTTCCAGGGAGCCAGGCAGCATTTCCAAAGCCGAGGCAACCAGTTTAATCGGCGCCAGGGGACTGCGTAACTCGTGCGCGAGCACAGAGAAAAAACGATCCTGGTTGCTCAATGCACTTTCGGCTACCGCCAGGGAATCGCGCGCGCTCAGCGCCGCACGCAGGAGATTCCGGTTTGCTTCGCGCAGGCGCACAATGAGAACACTCTCACTGACTAGTCCGGTATCGGGTGCCCCGCCGAAACGCTCCATACAAAGCCCCCTATACTCGCTAGCAAACCAGCATCAGGCCAAGATAGTCCTATCACCGTGGAAGTCAAGCAATTTCCCCTGCGCGTGCGAGCGCCAGCGTCTGCCCGAACTCGCTGGCCGGCACGGGGGCGGCCAGGTGGAATCCCTGGCCGGTGTCGCATGCGTGCTCCTGCAGGAAGCGCAACTGCTCCGCCGTTTCTATGCCCTCGGCAACCACATGGTGGTGCAGGCGCATGCCAATGCTGATCACCGTGTCGACCAGCACATCATCGGCGCCTGGTCGGATATCCGCCACAAACGTCTGGTCGATCTTCAACGTGTCGATCGGGAAGCGTCGCAAGTAGCCCAAACTGGAATAACCGGTCCCAAAATCATCGATGGCGATGCGGACACCGGCCGCACGCAGCGCTTCCAGCTTTTGGATGGTCGATATGCTATCGCGCATCAAGGTACCTTCCGTCAGTTCCAGCTCCAGCGCATGGGGCGAAAGTCCGGTCTGGTTCAATGTCGCAAAAACGGTCTGCAGGAAGTCAACGCATTCAAACTCCTGCGCCGAGATGTTGACACTGATGGTCTGCAGCGCGTAGCCGGCGTCCTGCCAGGACTTGGCCTGCCCGCACGCTTCCCGCAGCACCCAGCGGTCGATCAGTTTGATGATGCCGCATTCCTCGGCAAATCCGATGAACGCCTTGGGCTGCAATAGCCCCTCGCTCGGATGATGCCAGCGGATCAGGGCTTCGGCACCGGCGGTGCGACAAGTCGCAAGATCGACTTGCGCCTGGTAGTACAAGACGAATTCGCCGCGTTCCAGCGCGCTACGCAAATCCACCTCCATGTGATGGCGCGCCATTGCGCGTTCGTCCATGGGGGGCTCGAAGAAAGCAAAGCTGTTGCGGCCATGCTCCTTGACGCTGTACATCGCAATATCGGCATTGCGTATCAGCGCGTCGAGATCGGCCACGTCATCCGGGTAGATACTGATGCCAATGCTGGCCCCGATATGCAGCACGTGGTGCGCGATCGTATACGGCGCGCTAAGCAGGCGATGGATGTGGGCGGCGCGCCCGGCGACGTCCTCCGCATGCGCCACATCCGCCAGCATGGCAACGAACTCGTCGCCGCCCTGCCGGCATACCGCGTCCGAGCCGCGGACACTGGCGGCCAGGCGTTGCGCAACGGCTTGCAGCAACAAGTCGCCAATGCCATGGCCCAGGGAATCGTTGACCACCTTGAAGCGGTCAAGGTCAATGAAAAGCAAGGCCAGCTTGCTGCCATGTTCCGCTGCATGCGCGATCCGATTGGCCAACTGTTTTTTGAACTGGACCCGGTTGGGCAGTTTGGTCAGGTGGTCGTGGTGGGCAAGATGCACCATTTCCGCCTGGGCGGCGTGCAACTGCTCGGCCAACACCTGCGCATTGATGCTCGATGTGAGCAATTGCCGGTTTGCTTCCTGCAACCGCACAATATGGTCGCGCAATTCGTCTTGCAGGCGCGCATTTTCGCTTGCGATCAAGTCCGGCATACTGTCTGCCACCGCCCGGCGTTGCCCCCGCTCGTGCACGTCGGGCAATGCCACGGGCCGGGCTGGCTGGCCCAGGCTACTACGGCGATCCCGCCGCGTCTTGCGCCGTTCCTGCCAACTGGTCATATTCCCCCCTACATGTCGGAAATGCTGTCCCGTTGCACTTTGCTCGGGCAGCCCGACAGGATGCCTTCGTAATCATTGAGCCCGGCGCCGATAACCATACCGTCCTGGGTGATGTCAAACAAACGAATTGCCTTGCTATGGCCGCTACCGCGCACCTTCACCACGGAGATCACGCGCTTGAACTCGCCCGCCATCTCAATATAGCGCTGCATGATGATCGCGTCGGCCAGGAATGCATTGCCGTAGGGGCTGAAACGCAGGTCCGTATAGCGGTCTTCCAGCTCCGTCGTCATCAGGACCGTCACACCCATGCTGGTCAAGACCGCCACCAGCCGGTACAGCGATTCGCGGAAATCCTCCTGGAAGGCCGGTGCCAGGGCCAGTTCAAAACCTGACAGCGAATCGATCACCACCCGCTTGGCATCGAGTGCGCGGATCATGGAAACCATTTCATGCAGCGTCTCGTCGATCGAGAGGTCGAGCGAATGGGTGTCGATCACGCCGACCTTGCCGGCCTGGACCATATCCTCGAGCTTCTGGCTAAGCAGCTGGTTAGGGCTTTTCTCGAAGGCGGCGATGACACCAGTCTCGCCGTTGCGCACGCCTTCCGCCAGGAACTCGGTCGCCAACACGGTCTTGCCGGAGCCCGAGGGACCCACCAGCAGCGTGGAGTAACCGGCCGGAATGCCACCACCCAGCATTTGGTCCAGTTCAGCCACACCGGTCGATAAGCGCTCCTGCGCAACCGGGACTTTCACGGTGCGTGGCGCCGCGCTGCGCGACACGACGGCACGCGGGAAAATATGCAAGCCATCCTTGCTGATGCGGAAGGTGTGCGAGCCCGGGCTGTTCGCCTGACCGCGCATCTTGACGACCTGGATCTTGCGCACGACGGAATTGCGCTGCGTGCTTTGCGAGAGCCAAAAAATACCGTCGGCAATGGTGTACACAGGGCCAGTCTGCGCTTCGTTCTCCACGTACTCGCCAATCAGGAAGGTCGTGGCATGCCAACTGGTCATCTGCATCGATAAGCGCTGCACAAAGTGCTGCAAATCGGCCGATCCTTTATTGCTGTCATTGCCCGCCTGGACGATGGAGCGGAAGGAATCCACGAAAATCAGGCTCGGCATGAACGCCTTGGTTTCTTCCACGATGCGCGCCAGTACCAGGTCGTAGTCACCGCCCAGGACTTCGTCCGTCAGGTTGACAAACTTGATGGCCTGGTTGGCCTTTTTCATGTCGAAGAAGGAAAACTGTTGCTGGTAACGCAGCATCTTCAGCGAGGGTTCGCCCAACACCGTGAAGAAAATGGCGCGGCAGTCCGGCCCCGCCAGTGCGAACATGAGCTGGTGCGCCAGCGTCGTTTTACCGGAGCCCGGCGCACCGGCGATGAGGTTGAACGAAAACTCCGGGACACCGCCTCCGAGCAATTCATCCAGGCCGGGAATACCCGTTGCCAGGCGTTTGATATTTACCTTATTGCTCATGCTTGATATCCTCGCCCCGGACGCTCAGGGCATCGTCTCCCCACGCCGAACGCAAAATGCCGTCGGTCAGGGAATCGCCAATTAATGAAGCCACGAGGTCAATGAAACTCGCCAGCAGGCACACGCCGGCTGCCTGTGCTTCCTCATGGGTACGGGTGGCCAACTTCGCCCGTAGATTGTCCAGTCCAGCCTCAGCGCTGGAAGCCGGCTCTGCAATGATCCATTGAAAAGACTGCGCGGTCAGGAAGATGGTTCGCTCCAGCATGAAGCTGAAGCCGTCGTCGCTCACCAGTGATGCTACTTGCGCGCGCAAGGGCCGCAGCAATGTAAGCAAGCCGCTGCCTGGCTCGCCAACGGGCAAGGAGGATAGTAGAGCCGTGATCTGTTGGTGCCGGGCCCGAGGGTTTTCCATAAGAATCTGAATACACAGCGAAGTTGATCCGGTCGGACATTGCATGCATTCAGCCAGGACAATGCGGCAACGTCCTCGGCAATTGGCTGGAAGTCATTTCGAGAACGGTTGCAATGTTAAATCATATACCATTCCCCCTCCCTACGATAGGCTAAGCTTCAAGTGTGCGCTATCGTGCGCCAACGACTGGCCGGCATCACTATCCTGAGCTCTCCGAATATCACATCTGAGCCATTTCCTCCCTCTAGCCTATCGTGTAGGGGGCGCAATAACACCAGACCATGGAAACGGAAACCCTTCGTTCACGGGTACTGCTGGTCGACGACAACCGGGATGCGGTCGACATGGTTTCGCAACTTCTCGGGCTCCATGCCATCGACAACAGGGTCGCCTATGATGGCCTGACTGCCATTGCGCTGCTCAGGGCTTGGCCGGCTGATATCGTCTTCATGGATATTCAAATGCCTGGCATGAACGGGTACGAGACAGCCGCTGCCATGCATGCATTGCCCGGTTGCGCCGAACTGCCAATCGTTGCCTGGACTGGCTGGGATGGCTACGGCAGCAGCGCCGCCACCGTTGCCGCACGAATGGTGCATCGCCTGGACAAACCGTTCGAACTCGGCAAATTACTAGAGTTGATCGGTCGCTTCAGCGCGCGGGCGATGCCTGGGCCGCCGGCTGCATAGCCAGGTCGGCCAGGCCACGCTTCTGGCGGTACATTTCCTTATCAGCACGCGCTAGGTAGCCGGCCAAAGGCTCCTGGCCGCCGATATCGCAATTTATCACCCCAATGCTCAGCGACATGAGGTGCCTGCCCTGACGGCAAGCATTGAACTGTGCAATCTTGGCATCAATACGTTCGATGATGGCGCGCGGCGTTGCATTGTCAAACGTGAACGCCGCAAACTCATCCCCGCCCACCCGCCCTACCACATCGGCATGGCGGAAGGCACTACTGAAGATGATTGCCGCATCGCGTATCAAGGCATCGCCGGCCGCATGCCCGGACTCATCGTTGACCAGCTTTAAGCCATTCACGTCGGCGAAGATCACCGCACATGCCAAACCCTGCCGGCGCGCGACCAACAAGCATTGCTCCGACTTGGACAGGAAGCCACGCCGATTCTGCAGGCTGGTCAGTTCATCCTGCGCGGCCTGCTCGCGGACCTCCACCATTTCATACTCGCTGGCCCGCAGTTGTTCAACGTGGCGCGACTCAGTCACCGCCCATATCTTGAATTGCTCATCATCCCGATGCATCTGTGCCACGAGGTTGGCCAAACGGGCCCCAGCCAGTTCCGCAAGGCAGGGCAGCAACTGGCGTGCATGCCGCAGTACCGCCCGCTCGGGCGGTACGTTCCAGCGCAAGGCAATATGGCCACCGCTCACGCCATCGGTAAACGGCGCCGCGACTTCCCTCCCCTCGGCAAGCGTCATCGCGGCGCCAGGGCCATCGCGCGCGCTGGCAGCGACCGCCTGGCGCACCCGCTGGCATATGCCATGGTTCAGCTCCAGGTGAACGCCTTGCTGCACCAGATCCAGGTAATAGCAGCTATCGCCACTGTCGTCGCTGGCAACGATCAGGATCGCCTCGGGGCCCAACTCCGACAAATTTTCCCCGGCGGTACGCAGGACAGATTCGATATCGTTGGCGCCCATCAGTCCCATGGCAATGCGCAGGAGTGAGGCCAGTTCATTTTTGGTCGGATAGCGTGGGCAGTCCTGTAGATGCGCACCTTGCAATATCGGGAGCTTACTCATCGCAGCCGGACTCAGTTCCGGCCCGCCGGTTCAGGAGCTGCGCGGCGCTCCCGGCTGGCCTGCAGGCGACTGCGCGCGTCGCGTACCTTCAACCGTTTCTCCCACCAGCCGTAGTCGGACAAGGTCTCCTTGGCGAGCGCGACACAGCGTTCGTAATCGGGTGCCTGCTCGGCGCACGGTGGCACCGGGGGTTCAATGCCCTGCACCAAACAGTAACGCACGGCATCATCAAGATCCCCCTCTTCCAATAGATCCCGGCACACCGTTGAATGAATGAGTGCGAAGTTCACGCTAGCACCCCTGGCTACAAGTTCGGATGCCCCGCCGCAAAGGCGATGGCGTCACATAGTTGGCCGTAGCGATACCCGCCATACAGGTAGTGCCCCTCGATAAAGGTGATGCCGTGCAAGCGCATCATGTTCTCGTCGTGCTCATCCGGATGGAAAGCTGCCCGCCAGTCGGGCTGGAAACCTGTATCACGCTGGAAGCTCGCCTTGTCATGCTCGGCGACGGCATAGCGCAAGGCATCGCGGAACACATCGTAATGATGCTGGCGGAAGACATAGCGCCGCCCATCAAAAGAAATCTCGAAGCGCGCCGCCAGGGTCTCGTCCGACTCCTGGCGCTCGCCGCTATTATTCTGACTTTCCATGATCATGCTCCTCAGCGCAGCCGCGCTATGGCAGTTGGTGCTTCATCGCCTCCGACTCGCTGGCCGCAATACGTTCTTCCCGGACACTAACCGGATCACCGGCATCGTCCACCAGGCCAGTCGCACGCTCTGCATCGGCATGGGCGCCGGCGGCTTCATTCCCTTCGGGCATGCCCTCGTCCATCGGGGGGCACAGCATATCGTGCAACATGCCGCGCAGCTCGGCCAGGTCAGGCTTG
Source organism: Massilia sp. SR12 (assembly GCA_046523935.1). Classification (GTDB taxonomy): domain Bacteria; phylum Pseudomonadota; class Gammaproteobacteria; order Burkholderiales; family Burkholderiaceae_D; genus Rugamonas. The sequence continues at coordinate 2,779,644 of CP159586.1, forward strand.
AGCCCACGCCGGCGGCGCTGGCGGATGTAGTGTTGAATTTCTGATTCCTGTTCGGCGCTTAGAGGCAGGCCGCGGAAGGAGAATTCCGGTCCAGGGTCATTCATGAAGACGCTCCAGTTTGGTAACTCCAGACCAGTGTACGCCGAATCCCCTGCGGGCGTCGGCCTGCAGCTTGTGCTGGCCAATCCATGCTTTTCCTATGCTGCCCAGCGTCCGATACGAAATACCAATGGCCCGAGCATCCGCAAGGTGCTAACTTCCCTATTCCAGCGGGTGGGATCACAAGCGAAGCGAGGAAATCATGGGGACCATCTATTCTGACCGCAGGCTCGACGAAGGACAGTTTCGCCACCTGGACCATGCGATTACACTGGCACGTACGCATGGCTGGCACTACGCGGTCGTGTACTTACGCAATCATCACGTTGCGGACTCGACTATCCAGCGCGTCCTGTTTGGCGAGTGGCAATTGCGCCGGGTACCCGCCAACACGCTCACCATTTACCAGCGCATGGCGGCACACTGATGGCCGGCCTATTTGCGGTTCCAGCGCCGGTCATACCATCTCATAAGCGGCCGCACCGTGACCCCATGGGCCAGGATCGAGGTAGCCACCACGCCCAGGGTCAGTGTCACCAGATCCTGTGCGCCGGCGCCCGCCATGCCATGATTCAAGGCGAACTCCAGGTAGTACACCGAACCGATGCCACGGATGCCCAGCCATCCGACCAGCATCTTCTTGTGCAGGGGAATGCCCGCACCGGTCATCCCCAGCACCACCGATAGCGGGCGCACCACCAGGAACAAGAGGGGGGCGAACCACCACAGGCTGCCGGGACTTCCTATATGCGGCAACATGGCGCCAATGACCAGCACGATGCCCAGTTCGGCAATTCGCTCCAGTTGCTCATTGAAACCGAGTACCGCGCGCGTCATGACGCCGCTGGCATGATGCGAATGGGTTGCCGATTCAGCCATGCCCGCCGTCGTCGCCCGCGTTCCGCTTAACGGGAAGTTGCGCGCGCTGCGCAGCGACAATCCGGCGAAGAATACTGCCAAGAAGCCGGAAGCGAGACAGAGTTGGGCCGCGCCAAAAGAAACAGCAATCACGCCAAGCGCCAGGAACTCGTCCAGGCCGGTGGCACTTTGATGGCGCGTGCGCAAGTACACCACCAGCTTCCCGAGCAGTGCGCCAATCAGCACACCAGCCGCGATGCCGCCCACGGTAGACCACAGCACATCCAGCGTCCACCAATGGGCGCCCCCCTCACCGAGGTCGTGCAACTGCATCAGCCCCAGCCCCAGCAGCACCAGGGGAAACGCGGTGCCGTCATTCAAGCCCCCCTCGCCCGCCAGGCTGAATCGGATCGGATCATGGAGGTCGCTAGGTACCGCCTGAATCGCCGACGCCAGCACGGGGTCAGTAGGCGCCAATATTCCCCCCAACAGCACAGCTATCCCGAGCGGCATATCCATTCCATAGACGCCAATAGCGGTGACCAGGGCAACTGTTATCGCCATCGACACGAAAGCAAGCCGATAGGGTGCCATCCAACGCGCGTCAAGGATGGGGACTTCCAGCTTCAGGCCGACTGAGAACAGGGAGATCAGCAGCGCAATTTCCGTCATCAACTCCAACGCAGCGGCATCGTCGATCGGGTGCAGGTCGATCACGGAAACGCCGAATGGCCCCAACAAAAGGCCAAGCCCCAGGTAGACCATCGCACCGCTGAGCGGAAGGCGGGACACCAGGGTTCCCGCCAACATCATCGCGATCAGGATCAGCCCTGCCATCAGCGCCCAGCCTGGATTCGACATTGCGCCTCCCTGTGACAGCAAGTGGAACCCACTATACGCCTCACGCGGTTCAACAGCGTTAGCTCAGGCAAATGAACGTGCGCCCCCCTTCCCTCGACAGCGCCTATAATAAAATGATGAGAGGCTGTTATGGGAAGAATGCTGCAGTGGAAGGCTTCATATCGCCGCGCAGATGGCAGTTATGGCCGCGTTTACCTGGACCCAAGCAAAGTTCCCCTCGGCGTCGCGCTCATGGATTCCATCCTTCGCTGGGATACCGATCAACGCTACCAGGTGGCAGCGGCAGCAGCGCCTGCCGATCGACTCGCGCAAGCCAGAGCATTCTTTATGCTGAACCACATTACTGCATTATGTGTGCGGCCGTTGGACGATGAGATCGATGCGACTTCCGATGCGTGACACAGCATCCCCCCAGTTCCGACACAGGAGGCGGTATGCTGCACAATTTCCTCACCAACAATCGCAGCGAGCTGATTGCCCGTTGCCGGGACAAGGTGGCCAGACGCGAGCACTCTGCCACACCACAGCAATTAGTACATGGGGTGCCGCTCTTTCTGAACCAGTTGATTGTTGCCTTGCGCAGGGTAGCAGCGGCGTCCGGCGAGCCCGTCGGCACGCCTGGCACAAACTCGACCGACGCCAGCACCCAAACGGCAATTGGCGCATCGGCCACGCTGCACGGCAAGGACATGCTGGACCTGGGCTTCAAAGTTGACGAAGTTGTGCATAACTACGGCGACCTGTGCCAGGCCATAAGCGACCTGGCCGTCGAACGCGATGCGCCCTTTACGGTCGACGAATTCCGGACACTGAATCATTGCCTCGACGTCGCCATCGCGCATGCCGTCACCGCCTTCAGCCAGCAGCACGAGGTGCAGGCGGCGGATCGCCATGACGCCGAAGAAAACCAGCGCATGGGCTTCTTTGTGCACGAACTTCGCAACCACCTGGGCACAGCGCAGCTCGCACTTGCCGCCTGCAAAGCGGGCAACCTGCCTTTGGACGGCGCCACCGGCAGCATCCTCGCGCGCAGCTGCAATGGCATGGGCATCATGATCGACGGCGCCATCGAGCTGGTGCGCGACGCGCACCAGCATGAAGCACAAAGCCTGTTCGCGCTGGCCGACTTCGTCGCCGAAGCGGAGGCGACAACGTCGCTGGCAGCCAGCGCCAAAGAATGCCGCCTGCATGTCCCAACGATGGACCGGCGCCTGGCCGTCCGGGGCAACCGGCCAATGCTGCTCGCAGCGCTGGTCAACTTACTGCAAAACGCCTTTAAATACACCCATTCAAACTCGGTGGTAACGTTGACCTGTCACGCGGTTGGCGAAAGCATTCTGATCGAAGTGGCGGATCACTGCGGCGGCATTGGCGCTGGCCTGGCGCAACGCATGTTCCAGCCATTTGAGCAGGGCGCTACCGACCGCACGGGCCTGGGACTGGGCTTGACCATCGCCCGGCAGTTTGTGGAGGACAATGGCGGCCGCCTGAGCGTGCGCGACGTGCCTGGGGTAGGCTGTGTTTTTACCATCACCCTCCCCTATTACATCATGCCAGAGTAGCTTTCGCCAGCGGCGACGGGGCCGTGCGCCTATACTGGAAGTGCTAGTTCACTGTGGGAGGTACCATGCAACTGATCGAAACCGACGATGTCTCCGAATTCGAAGCCATCCTGCGCAGGCATAGAATGGCGCGTAGCGACTTTTCATTGAGTGCCACCGACACCACCGACCCAAAAACCGACGAGATACTTGCGTTGCAGGGCGAACTTACGGTTCGCCGCGCCTCCACCGGCCAGGCCAGGCAATACCTCATCAGTGACAGCACCTCATGGCTGGAGCTGTTCCGCAACGACATCCGTGGCGGCGCTTTCGTCGGCCAGGATAGCCTCGCTACGCGCACCCACCTGAAACGCCAGGGCTAGGTAGCACGGGTAAACATAGTAATCGCGGGCCGTTGTGCAATACTCCATGCATACAAGGGAGGGCGCAATGAGCCAGCTGACCAAGCCAACACGGCGTGAAGACTTGTGGACTGCGGAGACGGTGCAATATGGCGTCACCCTGCGCGCCATCATTGGGCTGGCCGAGGCGCAACGCTATTTGCTCTCGCGCTGCGTACCGCTTCATGTCGTGGAACGGGTTCTGTCCATCGCCGCACAACCACGCCGAATGCTACCGCGCATCGAGATCGCCGTCGAATAGGCTGCCGCGCTACGTCGAAATCGTTAGGTGTGCACCCCAAAGGCATGTATATTGAATGCAGTGCGTATGAAGCACCGCAAATAGTTGCTGGTCTCCCTCCTGTCTTGCCGCCTGTGGCAACTCCCGTCTGATTCCCTCGCTTGCTGTCCTTGCTTGTTGGCGCATTTCGCCGGGCTTAGCCCGACTCAACACATCTATTAAGAGGTTCACTCATGACTACGCAAACCGGAATCGTAAAATGGTTCAACGACGCCAAGGGCTTTGGCTTCATCACACCTGACGCGGGCGGCCCAGACCTGTTTGTCCATTTCCAGGACATTCGTTCGAATGGCTTCAAATCGCTGGCTGAAAACCAGCGCGTCTCGTTCGACCGCAGCCCGGGGCCGAAAGGCGACAAGGCTACCAACGTAGCGGCCTCCTGACTTCGCGGCAAAGAAAATGGCATGGGGCGATCAACTACCATGGTAGCGATGCAATCAACTTCGCGCCGCATACGGTCGAATCTCCATCGTAGGCATATGGTTTAGACTCGTGTGTTGCCCCATCACCTTTCGCTTTGATCGGATAGGTGCCTTTGCATTGCGGACAAAATGTCATATCCGATTTCAGTGCCGCCTCCTTCCCCATCACTTTGGTGCCAGACGACGTGCTGATAACTTGGCCGCCATGATCAGTTTTGTCGTTCATACGAATTACCCCACGGCCTTCATGTTTCATGGTTCCCTCCTGAGCATTTCGTTCATAGTAAGTTCACCGGCTCCGAGTCCATCAAATGCCACTTAATCTCCGACACAGGAATTGGGAAAAGCCAATCGCGCTGGGGATCGGGAAATGCTTGTCCCTTAACGATCCAGGCCTGCCGCCAATACAGATTGATGGCGGCATGCAAAGGGTGGTCTGAAGGTACCCAGGGCTGCCAGGTTCCCGAAACCGGGCAAATGGCCCCTACCGGGAGCGAGATCAGGGGCTGTGGTCGCTGAACTATTCGCACCATGCCTGCGGGGGCCTGTGGGTCCACTGCGCCATGGTCATGTCTGATCGTATCCCAGCGCCGCCAAACGATGCCGGCAATCGGGCCATGCTCGGATGTAAAACGCTGGAACTCTTCACCACGCCGGTATAGCCCTGGTGGAACGGCTGCCAGTTGCTCCCTAGCTCGCTCACTTCGGCCAGCGCTAAGCGGCTGCCAATAGCCTTCTACGGGTGCGGTTGGGGATTGAGAGTCCTCGCCCGTATCGCGCAAGGCGAATGCTGCATCGAGGTGGAAACGCCCGGAGCGCTGGGATGATGCGCTCGCTGGTGGTGGTGTCGGTGGCAGACTTACTCCGCGTGCAGCGTTTAGAAGTGTGTCGCGGTCGCCGTTCCAAGGGGGCAGTATGGCGGGCGGGAGTGGCAGAACTTTGTCGAGATTGGGGAAACGGTCGCTCGGGTCGAAGCCAAGGGCATCACCAATCAGGCCATACCGCTCGGCACGAGCCTTATCGATATAGGGAGCGACCATCTCCTCAATACTGCGCGGATCGCCAAACTCGATGTGCAACTTGTTTGCACACTTCTCCGAACCTAGTTTGACCCCTTCGTGCAACAATGCCATAGCACGTGCTTTATCTTCCCGAGACGCCTCGCGGTTGCCCGGAATTTTATACGTCAGCCCTAGCTGATATGCGGCGTCCCCATTTCCTTGCCCGTAAGCACACTCGAGCATTTCAATACCAATCCGTTGGTTAGCCCAAAATCTTCCATTCGGATCATCCCAAGTAGCATTAAGCTTTTTACCCAGATATGCCATCGCCGCAGCGCTTCCCATTTCCGCAGCCCGCTGCCAAAAGGCATACGCTCGAGTCGGATCCATGTTCACGCCTGTGCCGTTCATGTAGTAAATACCCATCCGGTCATATGCAGCGGGAATCCCGATTCGCATAGCCAGCTCAACCAGTTGGACGGCATCTTCATCGCCATGTTCTGGATCATTCCCAGACACATAGAGGCTGGCGAGATTCAGCATCGCTTTCCAGTGCTGGCGCTCCGCCGCTTTCCGTGTCAGTTGGATGATCGTCTTATAGTCGCGCCGGCTGGGTACGATGTCGGGGCTATCGAGTGCGAGCGCCTCACGGAACCAAGCATCAGCTTGCGCATCTAAATTCGGAACGTGTCTTGCCTCAGTCTCACATTCGAACGATGGCCGGTGAGGGTTAAAAAGAGGAAGAATTTGAAAGCGCGATGGTGGGTTACCTACACTATTTGTATCCATTTTGCAGGCCACTAGGGTAAAGGCTAACAACACCACCGTCAGCAAACGCGGCGAAGATAATGAGGATTGAAAATCGCGCGGACGCATATTTGCTATCCCTCGCGTTTAGTCGAACTGCGCCTGTCGTTCAAGGGAAGAATCAGCCCAGTCAGTTTGTCGCCGGCACTCATCTTTCGAACGTTTTCATCAATTAAATCCTCCCAATTCTTGAACGCCGCGAGTTTGGCACTTCCTATCGTCATGATCGCGTCATCGATGAGCAGCAGCAGCTTCAATGGTGGCAATTAAACCTCGTCCCGTCCGAGTCAGTTTACGCATCTTTTCCCCCTTCATTGTCAATCATCAGGGGAGAAGCTGTAGGATTCATTTACATGCGGCCCAGCGGGCATCTCTGCGCAGATTTCAAAGCATGCCGAAACCACACCATTCCGCAGACGCCTAGCGCGAGCAGATGATGTGAGTTCGACAAATCGTTCTAAGTGGAATGAGGCTGGCGGTTCTGCATAGCACGCACCATCGGAAATGCTCTCGATTCGAGGGGCGCCCCTCTTCACATGGCAAAGCCACTTACCATGGTAGCGATGCAATCAACTTCGCGCCGCATGCAGTCAGATCGCCATCATAGGCATATGGTTTAGACTCGTGTGATGCCCCACCACCTTTCGCTTTGATTGGATAGGTGCCTTTGCATTGCGGACAAAATGTCATATCCGATTTCAGCGCCGCCTCCTTCCCCATCACTTTAGTGCCAGACGACGTGCTGATAACTTGGCCGCCATGATCAGATTTGTCGTTCATGCGAATTACCCCACGGCCTTCATGTTTCATGGTTCCCTCCTGAGCATTTCGTTCATAGTAAGTTCACCGGCTCCGAGTCCATCAAATGCCACTTAATCTCCGACACAGGAATTGGGAAAAGCCAATCGCGCTGGGGATCGGGAAATGCTTGTCCCTTAACGATCCAGGCCTGCCGCCAATACAGATTGATGGCGGCATGCAAAGGGTGGTCTGGAGGTACCCAGGGCTGCCAGGTTCCCGAAACCGGGCAAATGGCCCCTGCCGGGAGCGAGATCAGAGGCGGTGGTCGCCGAACTATTCGCACCATGCCTGCGGGAGCCTGTGGGTCCACTGCGCCATGGTCATGTCTGATCGTATCCCAGCGCCGCCAAACGATGCCGGCAATCGGGCCATGCTCGGATGTAAAACGCTGGAACTCTTCACCACGCCGGTATAGCCCAGGAGGGACGAGCGCCATTTGCACGCGCTCTTTCGCACTCAAGCCGGTGCCAAGCGGTTTCCAATAGCCTTCGACGGGTGCTGTTGCGGCCTGTGTATCCTGCCCCGTATCGCGCAAGGCGAACGCCGCATCGAGGTGGTACCGCCCGGAGCGTGCGGATGAAGCGCTCGGCTTTGGTGGCGTCTGCGGCGGGCTGACTCCTCGTGCGGCGTTGAGCAGCGTGTCACGGTCACCGTTCCACGGAGGCAGAATGGCAGGTGGAAGCGGCAGAACCTTATCGAGATTCGGAAAACGGTCACTCTGGTCAAAACCGAGAGCATCGCCCAGCACACCATATCGCTCGGCGCGCGCTTTGTCGATGTGTGGCACAAGCATCTCTTCCAAATTCGTTGCACGACCAAACTCAATCTGAAGCATGTTAGCGCTGGCCTCTGATCCTAGCTTTACTCCGTTATGAAAGGCCAGGAGGGCTCGTGCCAACTCCTCCCGAGTGGCATTTCGCTCTGGTGGAGTACGGTATGAAAGACCTAGCTGAAACGCTGCACCTGCGTTCCCCTGTCCGTAAGCACACTCCAGCATTCTCTGACCGATTGTCATGTTTTTCCAAAACGCCCCCTGCGGATCGTCCCAAGTGGCATCTAATTTTTTTCCGAGAAATGCCGTCGCTGCTGGGCTACCCATTTCAGCAGAACGCTGCCAGAAGGCATAGGCTCTGGTCGCATCGCCACTAACGCCTGTACCGTTCATGTAATAGGTTCCCATTCGATCATATGCGGCGGGAACCCCGAGGCGTATAGCTTCTTCAACAAGTTTCACGGCAGCCTTTTCCCCATGCTCGGGATCGTGCCCTGCCAGATACAGACTAGCCAGGTTAAGCATCGCTTTCCAATGCCGCCGTTCAGCCGCCTGTCGAGTAAGCTGGATAATCTTCTTGTAATCACGTTGGGGAGGGTAAATTTCTGCACTATCAAGGGCGAACGCCTCCCGGAACCATAGGTCAGCTTGCGCATCAACTGGTGGCAACCGCTGCGCCTCGATCTCACATTTGAATGACGACATGTGAGGATTAAACAGTGGTAAGTCCTGATGGCGCGATGGTGCAAGTGCGGATTCATTGGTATTCATTTTGCAGGCGCTCAACGCGAGTGGGAGCATCAATAGAAGACGGCGGGTCCACACTGTAGATAAAAAACACAGCAAACTCATTTGGCTCACCCCAAACGACGCATTGACGACATGTACCCCAGAACGGCGTAGCCAATTCGCCCAGCTAATGTGAAAGCTAACCGACGTCGGCGTTGAACTTGCCAATCAACTTGCATCCGCACTCAGTCGTGCATCCATCGACCGCTACCGGTACACCTCCGGCTGTCAGCGTTTCGTGGGCTGTGATGATCCTGTTCATACCGTGCGGCTTTCCTCCTGGGTAGAACTGGGGACAAAGGACCTTGTCGTGTAGACGCGCAATGGCCTGCCCACCAATGTCGTGCGTTGGTGATCCGCTGATAACTTGGCCCCCATGGTCGGTTTTTTCGCCGACGACAATAATCTTCAACGGCATCGGAATTTTCCTTCGCATGGGCACCTTGTTAAATTACTTCTACTAAGGCCTAGTCAATAAGTCGGCGGCGCGTTTGACTCAGACTCGATAGCATCTGCGACGCCAGACCAATCGGGCAATGGTGCAGGAGGCAACGGGAGGACCGCTTCCAGTTGAGTCAATTTAAGATCTGGATTGGTCACTAGCGCTTCGTGTATTGCGTTGTATCGGCGTGCTCGTTCAGCGTCAGTCATTATCTTCAACTCTCTCAAGCTGTTGATATCCTCCTCGGAACTATCGAGCCATTGCCCTCTCATAAACAACAACTCAAGCATTGCGGCACAATCCGCACTACCAAACTTCACCCCTTCTTGATACAGACTGATGGCATCTTCAAAGCGCCTCCCGCTCTCGGCCCGAATACCGAGCTGGTATGCAGCGGAGCCATTTCCCTGCTTGTAGGCACATTTCAGCATCAGTTCCTGATCCTGCAGACGACCAGCTTTTCCATAGGCGCTTGCCAGCGCCATTTGCGCTTCAGGACTGCCGAGTTCCGCCGCACGCAAATAGTAGGCCCAAGCAAGCTCCTCATCCAAAGGAACGCCCCCATAGCCGCGCTCATACGCCACACCGAGATCGTACAAGCCCCAAGGTTGACCATCCATAGCAGCCATCCGTTGAATTTCGATTGCCTTTTCCGGAACCGCATCAAGAACATGATTGGACTCAAGTACTCCCAATCCATAAAGATAAAAGTGCGCCATCAATGCCCGCGCACCCCAGTCACCCATCTCGGCTGCCTTGCTAACGTCCGTCAATATCCGTTTCGTCTCCGAGCGAGTAAGCTGCCAGCCGATCTTGCTGCGCCAGACCTTCCGCGCTTCGATGTAGAGGCTATAGGCAGCCGGATCACGCTGCAATGGCATGTGATCCTTCCAGCGGGTACAGTTGGGGGGTGGGGCGCTCAAACTAAACCTCTTGAATCCATCTGGCATCGCGTGCAAAGCGGTCTCCTGACGATAGTCGTAAAGGAAATGTACGGCAATAAATGCGATAAGTAGCGCCAAAACACTCGTCCAGGATAGGCGCAACCTGTTTATGGCTATACAAACGGCGCACCGAGCTGACTGGAACATCCGGATCTCGACCTATGTGAAATGACGTTGGCTATCCTGCATAGCGCACGCCAACGGATATGCTCGAGTTTAGCGGGGCGCACCCTTCGCCTAGGGCGGTCAACTACCATGGTAGCGATGCAATCAACTTCGCGCCGCATGCAGTCAGATCGCCATCATAGTGAGGTGTACTGTCAATAGCGGACACTCTTGTTTCAAGCCGCCTGCAGCTGTTTGCTGAAGAATTCAGCGAACAATGCTGGCGGAACATTGCCAAGGCGTGAGTGACGCCGCTGACGGTTATAAAAGCTTTCAATATATTCCTGGATTGCAGACTGCGCATCGGCCCGCGTGGCGTAGCGCTGGTGATGCACCAGTTCGTTTTTCAAGCTGCCCCAGAAGCTCTCCATCGGGGCGTTGTCATAGCAGTTTCCTTTGCGCGACATGGACGCTTTCATGCCGAATTGCTCTACCAGCTTACGATAGTCATGAGCACAGTATTGACTCCCCCGGTCCGAGTGATGAATCAATCCTGGTGCTGGCCGCTTATTGGTTGCAGCGCGCCAGAGTGCCTGCGCCGTCAGCGCCTGTGTCATGCGCTCACCCATCGCATAGCCCACGATTTCGCAGGTGAATACGTCCTTCACGCCGGCCAGGTAGAGCCATCCCTCGCCGGTCTGGATGTACGTGATATCAGTCACCCAGGCTTCGTTCGGCCGGGTTGGGGCGAATGTCTGGTTGAGCAGATTATCGGCGACAGGCAGGTCATGATTGGAGTTCGTCGTGGCTTTGAATTTGCGCTTCTGCTTGCAGCGCAAATCCAATTCGCGACGAAGGCGTGCAATACGGTCACGCCCAGCCTCAAAGCCTTGTTCCGCAAGCTCTGGCTGCATACGCAGCGGCCCGTAGGTCTCGCGGCTTTGCTTGTGTACCGCCTTGATGGCCACCTTCAAGCGTTCATCTTCCTGCGCACGCGGCGACAACACGCCGCTCGCCCACGCGTAGTAGCCACTGCGCGAAACATCGAACGCTCGGCACATAACGGCAATCGGATATTCGAGTCGCATCGTCTTCATGAGCGCGTACTTGGCAGCGACTCCCGCGCAAAGTACGCTGCCGCTTTTTTTACGATATCTCGCTCCATGCGGGCTTCAGCGAGCTCTCTGCGCAGCTTCGCATTCTCCGCCTCAAGCTCAGGGACGGTGCGACTTCCTGGTGCGGCGCTAGGCGTCGTCCCGCGTTTGGCGGCGCTTACCCAATTGGCTAAAGTACCCTTCGGAATGGCAATGCGGGCCGCTGCATCCTCCAGTGTCAGGCCTTGGGCTAAGACCAGTTTTACCGCTTCTTCGCGAAGCTCCGGTGTGTATGTTTTTGTTCGTTTCATAAGTCCTCCCATTGGTGAAGTTTACCAAACAGGAGTGTCCGAAAAAGTCAGGGTACCTCATAGGCATATGGTTTAGACTCGTGTGTTGCCCCATCACCTTTCGCTTTGATCGGATAAGTGCCTTTGCATTGCGGACAAAATGTCATATCCGATTTCAGCGCCGCCTCCTTCCCCATCACTTTGGTGCCAGACGACGTGCTGATAACTAGGCCGCCATGATCAGTTTTGTCGTTCATACGAATTACCCCACGGCCTTCATGTTTCATGGTTCCCTCCTGAGCATTTCGTTCATAGTAAGTTCACCGGCTCCGAGTCCATCAAATGCCACTTAATCTCCGACACAGGAATTGGGAAAAGCCAATCACGCTGGGGATCGGGAAACGCTTGCCCCTTAACGATCCAGGCCTGCCGCCAATACAGATTGATGGCGGCATGCAAAGGGTGGTCTGGAGGTACCCAGGGCTGCCAGGTTCCCGAAACCGGGCAAATGGCACCTGCCGGGAGCGAGATCAGGGGCTGTGGTCGCTGAACTATTCGCACCATGCCTGCGGGAGCCTGTGGGTCCACTGCACCATGGTCATGTCTGATCGTATCCCAGCGCCGCCAAACGATGCCGGCAATCGGGCCATGCTCGGATGTAAAACGCTGGAACTCTTCACCACGCCGGTATAGCCCTGGTGGGACAGCCGCCAGTTGCTCACTATCTCGCACACTTAGGCCAGCGCTAAGCGGCTGCCAATAGCCTTCTACGGGTGCGGTTGGGGACTGTGTATCCTGGCCCGTATCGCGCAGTGAGAATGCCGCGTCAAGGTGGAACCGACCGGAGCGCCGGGATGAGGCGCTCGCTGGTGGTGGTGTCGGTTGCGCACTTACTCCGCGTGCGGCGTTGAGCAGCGTGTCGCGGTCACCGTTCCAAGGGGGCAGTATGGCGGGCGGAAGTGGCAGAACCCTGTCAAGGTTAGGAAAGCGGTCGCTAGGATCAAAACCTAGAGCCTCCGCAAATAGTCGATATCGCTCCGAACGGGCCGGGTCAATATGCGGTGCCAACATCTCTTCAATTTTAAACGGCTTCCCGAACTCTATCCGCAGCTTGTTCGCGCAAGCTTCCGAACCCAACTTAACCCCCGCATGCACTACAACTAAAGCACGCGCCCTGTCTTCGTGGGTCGTCTCTCTGAAAGGTTGATTCGTATGCGAGAGAGCTAACTCATATGCCGCATCCGCATCGCCCTGCCCATAGGCGCACTCGAGCATCTTCCTTCCAATAGGAAGATTGGCCCAAAACGAACCATCCGGATCATCCCAGATTGCATTCAACTTTCTGCCGAGATATGCCATCGCTGCGGGATTTCCCATTTCAGCGGCCCTTTGCCAGAACGCATAGGCACGTGTCGCGTCAGCGTTCACGCCTGTGCCGTTCATGTAATACGTTCCCATTCGATCATATGCGGCGGGAACGCCGAGGCGCATCGCTTCTTCAACAAGTTTCACGGCATCCTTTTCACCATGCGCGGGATCGTGTCCTGCCAGATACAGACTAGCTAGGTTAAGCATCGCTTTCCAATGCCGCCGTTCAGCCGCCTGTCGAGTAAGCTGGACAATTCTCTTGTAATAACGTTGGGGAGGGTAAATTTCTGCACTATCAAGGGCGAGCGCCTCCCGGAACCATAGGTCAGCTTGCGCATCAACTGGTGGCAACCGCTGCGCCTCGATCTCACATTTGAATAACGAAATGTGAGGATTAAACAGTGGTAAGTCCTGATGGCGCGATGGTGCAAGTGCGGATTCATTGGTATTCATTTTGCAGGCGCTCAACGCGAGTGGGAGCATCAATAAAAGACGGCGGGTCCACACTGTAGATAAAAAACACAGCAAACTCATTTGGCTCACCCCAAACGACGCATGACGACATGTACCCCAGAACGGCGTAGCCAATTCGCCCAGATAATGTGAAAACTAACCGACGTCGGCGTTGAACTTGCCAATCAACTTGCATCCGCACTCAGTCGTGCATCCATCGACCGCTACCGGTACACCTCCAGCTGTCAGCGTTTCGTGGGCTGTGATGATCCTGTTCATACCGTGCGGCTTTCCTCCTGGGTAGAACTGGGGACAAAGGACCTTGTCGTGTAGACGCGCAATGGCCTTTCCGCCAATGTCGTGCGATGGTGAGCCACTGATAACCTGGCCACCGTGGTCGGTTTTGTCTCCAACCGTAATGATCTTCAGAGGCATGACACACTCCACAGCAAGGTTTAAATTTCAATTGATATCGAGCTAGTATCCCGTCACCTAGCATTACTCCCTCGTTGCAGCACACTTGAGAAGTGCATTCTGCTTGCATATTTCAACGTGCTGAAAGCGCATAGCGCTCCATCAGCGGTTGTGTATATAGTCAGTATGTCGGTGGATCACTAAACTCTAGTTCAACCGCATGCTCGATGCCCGACAAAATTGGCAGTTTGGTTGGTGGCAATGGAAGCACCGATTCCAGTCGAGTCAGCCTAAGGTCGGGGTTGATTTTTAATGCGTCCAATATGGACTTGTACCGGTTGCTACGTTCAGGATCACGGTCTATTCCAATCAACTTTAACGCCTCCTTCTCATCCTCCCTGGCATTGACCCAATGTCCTTCATCAAATAGGAGCCACAAGGTAGCTGCGCAATCTACACATCCAAACCTTACCCCCGCCTGATGTATCACTAAAGCCTCGTGATGCGCTTTGCGTGCACGTGCACCTAATGCTAATTCGTAAGCAGCGGCTCCATGCCCTTGTTCGTATGCACATCGCAACATCACTTGCTCATCGCTTGCTCGGCCTGCATTGGTATACGCACTCGCTAACGCCATTTGCGCCTCAGGACTCCCAAGCTCGGCGGCCCTTAGGTAATAGGCCCACGCGAGCTCTTTGTCATAAGGCAATCCGCCGTACCCATGCTCATAAGCCACCCCGAGATCGTAGAGACCCCATGGCAGTCCAGCTTCGGCTGCCATCCGCTGAATTTCTATGGCCCTTTCTGGCGCCGCATCGAGCACATGGTTAGAATCAAGAACACCCAACCCGTAAAGATAAAAATGTGCCATCAATGCACGTGCGCCCCAGTCCCCCATCTCAGCTGCCGTTCTTACGTCTGTCAGTATCCGTGTCGTTTCCTCTCGCGTGAGTTGCCAACCGATCTTACTGCGCCATACCTTCCGCGCTTCAATGTAAATATTGAAAGCCGCAGGATCGCGTTGAGTAGGCATACTATTCTTCCAATGGCGACATGGGGGCAGCGGGCTAGATAAATCGAATTTCTTGAAGCCATTCGGTAGCGAGTGCACGACATTCTCCTTGAGATGGCTGGAGACAAACACGATACTTGCTGTTACCACACAAAAAAATAGAAAGAAGCAAATCCTGCGTGATCTAAGGTGCTTCATAGTCAGACCACTGGCGCGCCGGGTTTTCTGTCGACATGAAAGGGGAGAAGCTGCCCCATGAGCTTTTCTCCGGCATTCTTGAACACTTGATTTTGCTTAGCGATTCCGTCCCACATATTGAAGGTGCGCTCCATATCACCAAACTGAACTGGACCCATTTGTCCGCTGCATTGTCCAAACAATTCGACACGTAACTGGTAGGCCACATCCTTCGCCTCACTCAAAATATTGAGCTCGCTGTCCAGCGCCATGCTGCGTAGATTTAAGTTGGCGGAGCCAATCGTGAAGGCGGCGTCGTCCACGATTGCGACTTTGGAATGGATGTAAATCTCTTCGTAGTCCGCCGGTTCCAACTTCTCTTCCCCCTTCTCTTTGGAGTATGTCCAGAGCGATCCCATAAAGACATTGATGCCACTTGCAGCCAACTCCGAAGCGGAAATCGGCAACCTCGCTTTGCCTTTGCTCACGTTAGTAATAACCTGGTCGCGCAAAACAGGCATGCGTTCGCTCATACCAAGAACGTTCACCACATCGTAGGTCGGGAGATCCATACCTGGTTTTTCTGGCGTGGACGTAAGTATGAAAACGAAAATCGGCTTTAGATAACCAGCAGAACGCAGACGACCAACGCATTCTCGCAAGTGGTCGGCCCACGGTTGGTACTGAACGTATTGATTTTGAATGAATATGTAATGCCGCATTTCCCTGGTGAGATTGGCGTAGCACTCCTTAATCAACTTTTCCGAGTGCAGTGGCTGCGTTCGCAGCAATTGAGCATTGTGATGACCATATGGAAGGTTAAACGCACTCAGCGATATTTGGGCGCGCCGCTTAAAAAATTCAGCATCAATCTCTTCGTGCTTAAGATATTCAATTACCGTACCAAGCTCCTGAGTGATATAAATTTGTGGATTCGATATAAACCACTGACGCTCCACAAGCAATGAATTAGGTGGCTTTGATTCCGCCCATCCTTGACAGAAGTTGTGGTTCAAATCGTAAAGAATGGGGCCTCGCAAACGGCAGGAAACGTCCTGATATGGCTTTGCCCTTAGGCTATTCGTTTCCATAAAAAGCTGGACGGCTTCCTCCTTCTTCTTTTGGTAATCCGTCATGGCGGAATGGAACCGGTCGAAGTTCTCCCCCTCCATCCAAGCTTGCTTGTCGAACTTCAAATAGCTCATCTTGTAAAATCGCTCGCGACGCTTGTCCCTGTACTTGTGCTCCTTGGTGTCCCAAAAGTCAGTGATAAAGTTGTGTCCCATGACGTATCCCCTAGCCAACTTGGGAATCTCATAATCAAACAACATCATCTTCTGGTGATGGGCCGCATACATCGCAGCCACTTCCGCAGTCAATCCTGACGGAACGACCTCATGACTGACCGACTGGTCGAGAAGTTTCGTTGAAATTTTTCGCACATGAAGCTCAATGTTGGGTATTGCGCCCGCAAACACCTGCGCATACCATTGTTCGTTATAAGTCTGGTGTGTCTCACTGTAATGGCCAGTGAAAAGGCCGTCGACACTTGGAAATCTGCCGTAATAACCGGGATTGTTATTCATCATCGCGTGGGAGGCGAGATCGTCGTGCCACACCAACAAGCGTACCTTGACACCGTTCTTGCTGCGGGTCGCGATGTTCTTTAGCAGATCGCCAAGTCGCACGCCTGATTCCGCCGTTTCACCACGTACGAGAACCATGCCAGGGTCAAAGCCCCACGTAATGATGTCCACGCTATGTCGCGCACTTAGAAGGTCCTTCGCGATATGACCAAAAACCTCCTCGCCACAAATCAATGGCTCGATCGAGCAGCCATATCGCGGGTAATAGACAGGTCTACACGCTCGAATAAACCACGGTTGTGCGAGGCATTGGATTGGAGCCGCATTGCTGCGATAGGATAAGACTTGTGTGTACAAGTCTGCGTTGCTGTTCATGCCTGTCATGGTGTCGTCCTTAGGTTCGCTTCAAATGCTCAAAGGTCTTCCGAATCGCGATTCGTACGCAACGCCGCATTAGATAAGACTCGGCTTTCCTCTAGCGTCGCGTGCTCTTCATTGATTGATCCCGCACCATTAACAAATCCGTGATAGCCAATGCCGGCGCTCATCGCATGCGTTTCCTCATGAGGGTCCGGATCAATCGCATAACGACTACCGTTAGCAAGCTCAACCACATACTTTGATTGCTGATCCAAGTCATGTTTGAAGGACATGTTCCCGTCATCGTCAAATTTTCCTTGTTCAGTCAGTGCGCCGTCCTTAAAAAGCTTAAAAGGCATACCCGCACTGGCACCTCCAACTGCCGCCGCGTGACTGTTTAAGTGCAAAGTCCCGGCACCGTCGAGCTTTTCCTGCTTCGGCTGAACTGCAGCCATATCCATGGTTTTGGGGCCAGGCAGACTGTGTTTCGAAGCGTGGGCAACGAACTTACCACTCGTGCCCATTTCGATACTGCCCTCACAAAACTTCACGTAGCTGCCGCCGCCATTAATGACGACTTCCTCTTTCGCGTTTATGGTTATGCGTTCGGCCGTTTGCGTGATCTTCAGCTTTGCCAGCACGTTGATACTGTCCGTTAGCGCCCGCAGGTCTATGTCGCCGGCCGCCGCAACCAGCCGCATTCCCGCTTTATGAGCAAAGATGCGGATTGCCTGCATGGTGCTCGCAAACAAAGAGCCACCGTTGGCGATTGAAAGGTCTTTCCCAGTCGTTAAAGCAGTGTGCTGGTCGCTGGCGAGGTGGGTACTGCCTGCCGTCGACGCTTCGATTCCGACGGGACTCGCAAGCACCAAATGCGGCCGGCCAAACTGGGGGGAACCGCCCTTTGCTCCAGACTGGATTTCCTGGTTCTGAACTCTAAGGGCAGCCACAGATCGTTCCTGTTCGTTGGCATCTTGCGCTCCTGATCCCTTGGCCGACTTTGCCAGCGCATCATGTTGGCTGTGCGCTGCATTCAATCGCTGCAAAGTCTCAGCCATATCCTTTGCATGCGATGCTGCATTGGGCCGCGCTTCCGTGGTAATCAGCATGCCTTTCCCCGCTCGCGCCACGCCCCATGCATTGGTGGCCAGCTCCCACCCTTCGCCGCGCGCATCCATTCGGCCTTGCGCATTCTCGATTCGGGTGATGCTGCCCAGAGAAAGCTGGCTGCATTGGTGGTCGCTTTTGAGCTGGACCTGCATCGCGTCCTTGGTGTCATCCAGGATCAGGTGGTTGCTTTGCCCGCCGTTCGCGCTCTTTAGCTCGCGGCTGCGGAATCCGCTCAGCGCCTGCTGGCCGGGTAGGTTCCAGGGCGGCATGTTCTGGCGGTTGTAGACGACGCCGACCACGATCGGCCTGTCGATATTCCCGTCCATGAACTGGACGACGACTTCCTGGCCGATGCGCGGCAGGCACATTTGACCGAGGTTGGCTCCAGCCATGGGCAGCATGACGCGTATCCAGGGCGAGCTGGCCTGGTCGAAGGTTCCGATCCGGTCCCAGTGGAATTGCAGCTTTACGCGGCCAAGGTCGTCGGTGTAGATGTCCTCTCCGGGCGGGCCGACGACGATGGCTGTTTGCGCGCCAGGGTTGGCGCATGCTTCGCTGTTGTGGCGACGTCCGGGGCGCCAGGGAATGTCGCCTCGAATGCAGGTCAGGCTGTTGCTGTACTCCGACTTGCCATCGCGTCCCGCCGGGTAGTTATTGCTGGCGGTGTGTTCGACCGAAACGATCAGGTAATTGCGCGAGGCGATGCTGGGTTCCTGCTTGTCGCCGGGAGCGGGGCGGCGTTCTTCTGCGCTGAAGTGGCCGGCGAGTGTGAACAGGCGCCCCGGTTGGGCGGCGCGATCATTGCCGTTGGCTTCGAAGTATTGGGTTTTGCGGTCGCGACCTTCCAGCCTACGCCGCGCCAGCGCATCGCCTTCGTCGCGGTCGGAGTAGGCATAGGCGCCGGCGTTTTCATACAGTTCGTAGTCGTCTATCGCATCGCCCTGGAGGTTGAGCGAATCGCCGCTGGCGATTTGAGGAAGCGGGCTTTCATAGTCAAAGCTGGCGAGGGAAAGCTTGCTGGAGCCAAGCTGGCGCGCGGCTTGCCAGTCGCGGATGCCATCGCCATCCTGCGGGCCGACCTGGGCGCGGAAGTGCATCGCAGTATCTGCGCCGCTGACGTGCGTGGTGTCGATGGCGTCGGCCTGCAGCGAGTTGTCGCTGAGGACCAGCGTATGGCCGTCGGCCCTATGCTCGTAGCTGTAGTACAGGCCTGCGTCCTCCCAGCGGCGGTGCAGGTGGTTGTAATCGGTTTCGTTGTGTTGGTTGGCGACTGTGAGCTTCTTGTCGGCGTAATCGAGGCTCATTCTGGTGCGCCAGTCGCGCTGGCGGTA
Organism: Massilia sp. SR12; assembly: GCA_046523935.1. Taxonomy (GTDB): domain Bacteria; phylum Pseudomonadota; class Gammaproteobacteria; order Burkholderiales; family Burkholderiaceae_D; genus Rugamonas. Next base: position 2,798,983 of record CP159586.1, read on the forward strand.
GTTGGCGAAAGTGGCTTCCGTCAGTTCGAGTACGCTGCGGTAGTGGAAGGAGACATTGTCCTTGCGCAGTTTGGCGAAAGCCAGCCAGGGTTCCAGTACCATTTGATAGTACGCGAAGCCGCCATCTGTTTTGACGAAACGGAAAGAGCTTACATATCCGTTCATGTGGCGCAGGCTGCCGTCTTCGCGCACCAGCGAGATGGTCACCATCCTGGCCATCATGCTTTTGAGCGTTATATGCACATCGTCCGACAAGACCTCGGCTTCGATGCGGAAGTCGCGCGACAGCTCTTCTCGCATGTGGACTTTGTTGACCAGCATGGTGGCGTGCGGACCGTCTTCCCGGGGGAACGCCATTCTTATCAGGCGATTGTGCTGCGATTGGGCGCCGAACACGGACAACGCCTTGATGCCTGCCTCCACGATGCCGTCCATCTTTGCTCCTTTGCGCGATGTTGTGGTCCTTACGTCCCTTGGGAACTATAGGTGGACGACGCAGGCCAGGTTTTGATAAGCCTCAAGCTGCTGCGCTGCCACGACTTGGCTTTGCTAGCAGGTAGTCAATCGATGCCCTGCTTACCTTTCCGCCAGGGCCAACCAAAAAGGCGTCCCATGCGAGGCGCCGCGCGGTACCTGGCCTGCTTCGCAAGACCACGCGCTGGATGCAAGATGGTTGAAGCATGATTCGCACAGCGACCTGCAAGCCCTCCAGCCCAAATAGCGCCAATATCTTCGCTAGCGCTGATGCGGCTGGGCCACGCGGAAGGAAGCGCTCCACTTCGATCGCTTCAAGAGGGCCGATGTTCAGCCGTATGGCAGTGTCCCTCCGCCTGATCCGCCGTCCCAACGCCGCGCCATAGCCCAGGCGCGCAACGCTGCTACCAAGCTTGCTTCGCTTGTTCTCGGGGATCACATCCCACGCCGCGACAAACGACTCAAGCTCGATTGGTATGCCAAAATACTTGCTCAGAACACGGGCGACGGAGTTGGGCGCCACCGGGCGCATGCCAAAGAGCGCGGCGTAGCAGCCAACCACGTGGGGTGGGACGCCAGGGGGTCCGGCAAACGATTCCGCCGAAACTCCCGCCAGGGCCGCCAACAATGGCAATTGGCCATCCTGGCCTTGCACGCCCAGCGTTTGTTCCAGTCGGTGCTTTTCCCAGGCGTTGAAGTACAGCGCCACCATGCGCTGGGAGAGCAGGTTGAAGAAGGCATGGGGAGCTTCGTCCGATTTTCGGTGACGAGCCTCCGCTATACGTTCCGTAATATGCAGCGGCAGCGTTCCACTTACGCCCAGCAAGCCGAAGAAGCTGGGTGTCATTGCAATCTGCGCGCCGCCGACGCGGAGCATCGAAACCTCGCTGGGCGGGAAGCTCAAAGACAGGCTGTTCTCAAAGCGCAGCACTTCGGCGAGCACGCGCTCCGGCGGTACGCCGTTCTGCCCCATCCAGCGAAGCAAGATGCGCATCGCCTGTACGAACTGGAAGCGCTCCGGCGCGTCGAGCAGCTCCTGTATTACGCTAAGGCCTGATAGCCGCTGCGCGGTTTGCATCGCATAAGCTCCTTCTCGGTATGCTGTGATATCACTACAAGTTCGATAAAGCTGTTGACCTGTGCGTACAATCCAAGGAACTGGTCTACAACTTCGATAAATAGCGACAGGCCGCTGCCGACGTAGGCGTCTTCATCCAGCGTCACACGCACTTCTGTGCCGTGAACTAGCGCGGTGCCGAACTTGTTGCGTAGCCAGGTCGCCGTCTCTCGACTCGCCAGGCCGACGATGCCCTCGATCTGCCGACGCGAGATCGGCGACTGCGGCAGGTCGTACAAGGACAGCATCGCGCGGAAGGCCGGCAGTCCGTCCTGGCATAAACCATGATGGTTCAGTGCCAGGTGCGATATCAGCCGCCAATGCAAACCAAAGCCTCGCCCCCATCGCAGCGCCCTGCTTGGCTTGCGCAGGAAGCGCACGACGAAGCCGGCGGCGTCGCGGATCGGTGTTAAGCCGCCGTCACGCTCGCCCTCGCGCAAGAGGTGCGGCAGGTCGCGGTTGGTGCAGCTCAGTTCAATCGACAGGCTGGCGCTCTGCACCGCCTCTGGATTGAAATCCCCGTCGATCAGCGTTATCCGCTTTTCCTGTCCCGGACTAACTTCAGCCAGTGTTTCATCGTGGCGCAGCATCCAGTAGTGCCCCTTGCCGGCAACGTCTTCACCATAGCACTGTGAATAAAGTGGGCGGAACGTTGTTACGGTCTCCTGCCGTTCGCGGCGGCGGACCATGGTGACTGAATCGACCGTGTACACCTCGTAGGCCTCCGGGTGCGTTGCATCGGCGGAGAGGACATAGTCGGCTGTCCGGTGCGTTACGGCGACCGGTTGGCACGGCCGCTGGAACAGGTTGACTGCGGGACTGCAGCCCAACAGGAGATTGTTCTCCGACAGTGTTCCAAGCAGCCGTGCCAGATGCGAATCAGGCCGCATGCCGCCAATGGCAAGGTGCAGCGTAAGCGAGTGTACGTTCTGGTTCAAGTGCGCTCGCAGAGGCGCCAGGTCGATATCGAAGAACCCGAACTTCTCCGGGTAGACAAAGTACTCGCTAAGAATGCGGTAGGCGACGTGCGAGCGCGCATCGAATGGAATCAGTGCTTCGTCTTCTGAGAATCCCACCCGCTTCAATGGAATGCCCTTCAACGGAATCCAGCGCCCTGCCTCTACCTCGATATATGCGCCCACCGTGCGCATGAAAAGTGCATCCCTCAGCGCTGCGCAAAACGACGGCTCGCCGTCGACGAATATACGCAGCGCGTTCATTTGCACTGGCAGGCTTCCTTCAATGCGAATGCTCAGCGTTGAAGCGGCTGTATGCGGCAAAGTCATGCCGGCGGGCGGCCGGGCAAGCGCGTCAAAGCGCGCATCGGTCAACTTTGCCGACGTCAGGGTGATGTCATATGCGGTCTTGAATCGGCACCGCACGCCGCGAACCATGGCGGAGTCCATCTCTGTTCCTCGCGGGATGACGAGCAACGGCGCGGCATCTGCGGACCTGGCCGGGGGGTAGGCGGCGCGGACGATCGAGCAAGACGGAAAAGGCCGCAGGAAGTGCGGGAAAAGCGTTTCAAGAAATGCCTCGGTGAACTCGGGATAACTGTCATCGAGCTTCATGGCGATCCTGGCCGAGAGCAAGGCTGTCGACTGGATCAATTGCTCAATATGCGGATCGGGGCAGGTATCTTCGTCCAACTGCAACTTGCCGCCGATGCTGGGGTAGCGTTCGCAGAATTCGCGACCGAGCTCGCGCAGGTAGACCAGTTCCCTCTCGAAGTATGGCAGCAAGTCCTCCATTAACACTCCTCATTAAGCGTGCACGCATCAGGCAATCGTCGCACAGCAAAAAGAGCGTCCTATGAGATTTGTCAATAAAGTTCATGGAGAAGCCATCAAACTCCTTGGACGCGCAACGCCTTTCAATGGAGAACATGATGACCTTGTCATTAAAAGTACTGTGGTCGGAAGGATTGACGCTGGATGCCCAGCACTTCCAGCAAATGGATCGCTATCACGAGGCCCGGCTGCAGCATATAGCCTCCGTGCTGAACCCCTTTTCCTGGGGAGTGCAAAAGGCGCGCTGGACGATCGAGGGTGGCGGCAATAGTTCGCTCCATGCGCATGCATTGACGCTAATCTTCAAGGATGGCGAGATCTATCAGGCCCCCTTCCCCGACGAACTTCCCTTGCCAATTGACCTGGGCAAGCTGCCGGAGGACGAGCAAAGCTTTGTCTTTTATGCGGCGCTGCCATTGCAAAAGGCCCATGGAGGGAATCTATCAGGATCGGATAGCAGGCGTGATGGCGCAAGATATGCGTCGATTGACGAGGAAACGCCGGACCTCTATACCGATGGGATCAACGTCAATGTGTCCTACCTTACCAAGAGCGTTCGGCTGTTGACCCACCTGGACGTTCGCGATGGGTATGACTGTATCCCAGTGGCTAAGGCACGGCGCAGGGCCGATAGTACCTTCGAGATTGATCCGACCTTCATGCCGCCTTGCGTGTCGATCAGCGCAAGTCCCGCTTTAGAGGAAATCTTGCGCAGCCTTATCGGCAATCTAAGCGCAAAGTGCGAATCACTCTACCGCCTGCAGCGACAGCCGCGCGGCCACATGATCGAGGTGCCAAGCGGAGATGCGTCATCCTTCTGGATGCTGAACACCGCATTGGCGGCGAGTGCGGCCTTGCTGCACATTGCCAAATCCGGGCACTGCCATCCGGAGCGCCTGTTCGAGCGGCTAAGGGAACTAGCCGGCGGCTTGATGGCCTTTTCGCGGAAGTACACCATCTCCGATTTGCCTGCGTATAGCCACGAAGATCCGGCGCCGGCATTCCATGCCCTTGGTTCAATGATCCGCGACCTGCTGGATACTGTCGTCAGTTCAAAGTACATCACCATTCCTTTGACGGTCAGCGACAACGGCATGCGGTATCAGCAGGGACGGCTGGACAGCAGCCTGGCCGGGGGCAAGGCTTCGTTCTATATTGCGGTCAGCGCCAACATGCCTGCACTGAACCTGGTGGCCGAGGTGCCGCGCCAGCTCAAGGTCGCCTCGCCGGACGCCATTGACAGCCTGGTTCGCAATGCACTGCCGGGGGTGCAACTGGTGCACATGCCGCAAGTGCCGATGGAGGTTCCGGTGCGCCCTGACACCTATCATTTCTCGCTTGAGAGTCGAGGCGAGCTTTATGAAGCAATGCTGAAGTCCCAGGCGATCGCAATTTACGCGCCCAGCACGTTTTCGGATCTGAAACTGGAGCTATTTGCCATTACCGCTTGAGGGTGGCTGTCTTTCGATATCTATCGCTCCAGTGGCCATATCCGGCGCTCGAACTGGGCGGGTCGATGCTGGCACTCCGGCATCCAATCCGTGGACATGCAGTGCGAAGCCGTTCCACCATGGCTTCCAGTCGCCTTGCCGCTGTTCAAACACTACGCGCAGGCCAGTCTGCGTTTCTTCGCAGCGGATTTTCTGGCGCAGGTAGCTGCCGCGCTGGTAGGCCAGGCTGTTGCCGTCGTCGGCGTAGATCTCGCCCGCGCAATCGGGTCCGGCGTAGATGTGAACTTCCAGCGGGCCTTCGGGCGTGACCGTGGTGCTTTGCACAAGCTGCTGCTTGGGGATGATTGCGCCGGGGCGGACGTAGATTGGCAGCGTGGCGATATCGGGGGTGACGGTTTCGCTGTTGCCGGCCAGGCGGCGGCCGGTCCAGTAGTCGTACCAGCCTTTGGACGGCAATTCCACTTTGTAGTCAGCGGGCGATTCAGGCGTGGGCGACGGTGCTAACAGCAGGTCGCTGCCCACCATGAACTGGTCTTCCGTGCCACCCAGGCGGTCGCCTTTTGCAAGCACCTGCGGGAAGTTGAGGAAAACTGTGCGCAGCATGGGAATGCCGGTGCGGCTATTTTCTTCCGCTGCGGCGTACAGGTAGGGCATGAGCCGGTAGCGCTCTTCGATAAAGCGGCGGCGGATGTCGACATGCGTGGCGTCGCCGACCCATGGCTCCTGGTCGGGTCGGTTGGTTTCTGCATGGGCGCGGAACAGGGGCGTGAAGGCGCCGATCTGGAACCAACGGGTGAGCAGTTCCGGCGACGGGGATTCACCGGCATAGCCGCCTACGTCGTTACCGGCGAAGGAGAAGCCGCTCATGCCGAGGTTGAGCAGTTGGTGGATGCCCATCTTGAGGTGCTGCCAACTGGATGCGTTGTCGCCGGTCCAGGTGGCGGCATAGCGTTGGCCGCCGGCATAGGTGGCGCGGGTCAGCACGAAGGGGCGGACGTCAGCCTGCAAGCGGCTCAGGCCTTCATACGTGGCGCGGGAGTTCAGTTGGCCGTAGACATTGTGCAGCTCGGCGTGGCTCGTGGCGCGCGGTGCGAAGTCGTCGCTTTCGATTCGGTGCACTACGTCGAGCGGCATGGTTTTGCTGGCGACGTTGAAGATGGAGGGCTCGTTCATGTCGTTCCAGAAGCCGGCCACGCCATCGTTGAGGAAGCCTGCGTACAGGTCGCCCCACCAGCGGCGTGCTTTGGCGCGGCTGAAGTCGGGGAAGACGGCGGCGCCGGGCCATACATCGCCTGAGTAGTACTGGCCGCCGGGAAGCTTCAGGAACAAGTCTTGCGCTGCGCCGCTGTCGTAGGCGGCGTAGCCCTGCCCCGGTGCTTTGGCAATGTGAGGGTCGGTGATCAGGACCAGGCGCAGGCCTTGCGCGCGCAGGTCGCCGGCGAGCTGGCGCAAGTCGGGGAACGCTTTGCGGTCGACGGTGAAGGGGCGCGAGCGGTCCTGGTAGTCGATATCCATATAGACCACGTCGGCGGGCATGCGTTCGGCGCGCAGGCGTTGTGCGATGGTGCGCACTTCGGCATCGGTCTTGTAGCTCCATTTGGACTGCTGGAAGCCGAGTGCCCATTGCGGCGGCAAGGGCGCTGTGCCGGTCAAGCGGGCGTATTGCTGCAGCACGTCCTTGGGCGCGGGGCCGGACATCACGTAATAGTCGACAGGGCCGCCTTCCGCGCTAATGGCAAGCACGTCGCGTTCGGTCTTGCCGAAGTCGAAGGTGCTGCGCCAGGTGTTGTCGAGGAACAGGCCATAGGCTTGGCCCCGGTCGCCGACAGCCATGAAGAAGGGAATCGATTTGTACAGGGGATCGGTAGCCTGGGTGAACTTGTAGGCGTCCGAGTTCCACATGGTGTAGGCGCCGCCTTTGCGGTCGAAGGTGCCGGTCTTGTCGCCGAGGCCGAAAATATGGTCGGCACCGGCCAGCTTTCCGCGCAGGCGGAAGCCGTCCGGCCCCGAAAGCGCCGAGCTGCCGGCCAGGTCGGAAAGCAGGAGCTTGCCACTGCCGCCCAGCACTTCGATTTGCAGCGTATTGCGGTTGATGCGTGCGCTGACGCCTGCTGCGCGCAGCAGGAGCGTTTCGCGGCTGCGGCTAACATGCAGCGGATGGCGTGCGGCGCGCGTGGCGGCGGATACCGCCCACGAGGCGTCTTCCGGCAGCTTGCCACGCCCCATGCGGATGCGCATGATGCCGCTGGCGGGGGCACTGACTTCCAGCACGGTGCCGCCACGCTTGAGGACGATGCGGTCTACCGTTTCGGCGTGCAGCACGCCTGCGGAACACAGCGCCGCCAGCAGCGCCAGTAGTGGTGCTGCGCGGCGGCACGGGCCCCAACTACTTGGACGCATACATGGACGCGTACTTCACGCCGAAGTACAGGATGAAGGCGTAGCAGGCGGCCGGCAGGACGAAGGACATCTGCACGCCAATCGCATCGGCCAGCGCGCCCTGTGCGAAGGGCACCAGCGCACCGCCAACAATGGCCATGCACAGGATGCCGGAGCCCTGCCCCGTGTATTTACCCAAGCCGTGCAGCGCCATGCTGAAGATGGTCGGGAACATGATCGAGTTGCACAGGCCTACCGCCAGAATCGCCCACATGGCAACGCTGCCGGTGCCGAAGCATGCCGCCAGCACCAGGCCAATCGCCAACAGTGAGTTGACGGCCAGGGTCTTGCCCGGGCTGGCCACGCGCATCACGACGAAGCCAATGAAGCGGCCAATCATGGCGCCACCCCAGTAAATGCTGACGTAGTGCGCCGCGTCGGCATGTGCCAGGCCGGCAATGTGCGACTCGCCGAGGAAGTTGATGAGGAAGCTGCCGATGCTGACTTCCGCGCCCACGTAAAGGAAGATGCCGATCGCGCCCAGCACCAGGTGGCGATGGGTCCAGGCGGAGCCGTGGCCCTCGCCTGCCAGCGGTGCGTCTTCGCTGTCCGCGATCTGCGGCAGTTTGGCGAAGGCGAACAGCACGGCCAGCAGCGCCAGTGCGGCGGCCAGCGCCAGGTAGGGGCCGCGCACTGTCGCTGCTTCGGCTGCGGCGCCGACTGCCGCGCCGGCGGTGGACAGGATCAGCAGGCCGCCAATGGCGGGTCCGATGGTGGTGCCAAGGGAGTTGAAGGCTTGCGTCAGGTTCAAGCGGCTGGAGGCGGTGCGGGCCGGGCCGAGTACCGTTACATAGGGATTTGCTGCGACCTGCAACACGGTGATGCCGGATGCGAGCACGAAGAAGGCCAGCAGGAACAGTCCGTAGCCGCCGAAGGAGGCTGGGTAGAACAGCACGCAGCCGCCGGCCGCGATCAGAAGTCCTGTGACGGCGCCCTTCTGGTAGCCAATGCGGCGGATCAGGGCGCCCGCCGGCATCGATACGATGAAGTAGGCACCGAAGAAGCAGAGCTGCACCAGCATGGCCTGGAAGTAGGTCAGCGTGTAGATCGCTTTCAAGTGCGGGATCAGGACGTCGTTCAGCGAGGTAATCAATCCCCACATGAAGAACAGGATCGTGATGATGACCAGCGCGCTGGTATTGGTGCCGTTGTGCGCGCCGCCCGCCACTTGCGGTGGTGCGGCGGGGGCGCTGTTATGTGCCATGTTTGCCATTTTTGTCTCCTCCATTATTGTTTTTTACATGCCGGCCGGTGGGCGCGGCAGGTCGCTGCTGCGCGTGCCCCAGCCCTTGGTGTCAGGCTGCGGCGCCAGCTTGTAGCTGAGGGTGCCCGCCGCTTGCAGCTGATCCCAGTCCAGCCATACGCGCGACAGCGGGCGGCCGCCCCATTGCACGGACTGCACGAAGCGGCGCTCGCCGGGTTTGGCCTCCGGCGCTTCAATGCGCAGAACGCGCCCTTGTGGCAGGTCGATCTCGGCGCGGGCGAAGCGCGGCGCATGCAGCAGGAAGCGGCCGCTGCCCGGCGTGTCCGGGTACAGGCCCAGGGCGCTGAACAGGTACCAGGCGGACATGGTGCCCAGGTCGTCGTTGCCGGTCACACCGCTCGGGCCGTTGCCGAACAGGGTTTCCGCCGCGCGCAGCACGGTGGTGGTTTTCCACGGTTGGCCCATCAGCGTGTACATCCACGGCGCGTGCAGGTCCGGCTCGTTGTTCGGGTTGTAGCGGAACTGGCTGTAGTAGCTGTAAGCACCCACCACCCACGATTTGCGCACGGCAGCCGGATCGGCCTGCACCGCTTCGTAGTCGAAGAACTGGTCCAGGCGGTTCAGGGCCTTGTCGGCGCCGCCCATGGCCGCTGCCAGGCCGGGCACGTCTTGCGGCACCAGCCATTGGTACTGCCATGCGGTGCCTTCGTGGAAGCCGCGTTCACCGCGCGGGTCGTACTCGCGCCCAACTTCGGCGAACCAACTGCCGTCCTGCAGGCGCGGACGGGGGAAGCCGCGCAGGCCGGTCGGGGTGTCGACCACGTTCGGGTCCCATACCTTGCGCCAGTTCAGGGCGCGCTGCTCCAGCGCCTGCGCATCTTTGGCGTGGCCCAGCGATTTGGCCATCACCGCCAGCGCGCTGTCGGCCAGTGCATATTCCATGGTGGCGGACGCGCCGTGGTGCGGGTCGATGTCCATGCCCTTGGCGACGAAGCTGCGGTCGTATTGCACGAAGCCCTTTTGCAGGTAGCTTGGGTTGCCGGCGCGGCCTTGGGCGCGGTTGCGGTGCGGCGGCACGCCGAAGGCGTTCTCACGCAGGGCGGCATAGGCTTCGCGTTCGCGGCCTTTCAGGGCGCCGTAGCGCCACAGGTCAACCATGAATGGCGTGACCGGGTCGCCGGTCATCACGTTGCTGTCGAAGTTGGCGTAGCCCCAGCGCGGCAGCCAACCGCCTTCGCTGCGGATTTTCAGCACGGAGGTGGCGATGTCGCGTGCGCGCTCGGGGCGCAGCAAGGCAAGCAACTGGTTCTGTGCGCGGTAGGTGTCCCACAGCGAGAAGAACTCGTAGTAGGTCCATCCTTGGGCGGTGTGGATGGCGTTGTCGTAGCCGCGATAGCGGCCGTCGGCATCGCTGCCGGTCAGCGGTTGCAGCAGCGCGTGGTACAGCGCGGTGTAGAACACCGTGCGATCGTCGTTGCTGCCGCCTTCAATGCGGACGCTGCGCAGTTCGCGCTGCCAGGCGGCTTGCGCCTGCGTGCGCATGGCGTCGAAGCTGAGCGGCTTGCCGTCGGCCATGCCTTCGGCGCGCAGGTTGATGCGGGCGCCTTCAGCGTCGACGTGGGAGATGGCGCTGACCGCTGTCACGGCGCTGCCGTGCTTCAGGTCAAAGCTTAACCAGACGCCGTGCGGGCGTGCTTCGCCTTGCTGGCTGGGGCCTTTGGCGCCGGGCCAGCCGCCACGGTCGTCCCAAATGCCGTGCGTGGCGAAGGGTTGGTCGAACACCATACGGAACCAGGTGGTGTACTGGGCCCCGCCGCAGAAGCTCTTGGTGGTGATCTTGCCTTCGATGCTGCGCTCGTCCAGCACCTTCACTTCGCTGCCGACCACGGAGTGGCGTTCGTTGGCCTGGCCGATGTTCAGCAGCACGTGGCCACTGCCGGCGCCGGGGGCGAAAGTGTAGCGTTCTGCGGCGGCGCGCGTCAGGGCGGTGGTCTCGGCGGTGATGCCGCCGTAGCTGGTGAGCTTGACCTTGTAGTAGCCGGCCTGGCCGACTTCTCCGTCGTGGGTGTACTCGGCGGCGTAGCGTTTCTGGTCGAAGGCGCCTGGCTTTCCGGTGTCGAAATCGCCGCCAGGGCCGATGCGGCCCGTCACCGGCAGTACCGACAATTGGCCGCCCTGCTCCCAGCATCCGGCGCCGGACAGGAATGAGTGGCCGAAGCCACGAATGCGCGGGTCGCTGTAACGCCAACCGGCATAGTGCTCGCCGATCGGGCTGACCTGGATCATGCCGAAGGGGGCGGACGCGCCGGGGAAGGTGTTGCCTTCGTCCTGGGTGCCGATGAAGGTGTTGACCGGCATCGGCGCAGCAGTTTGCGCGGCGAACGATGACGACATGGCTGGCAGCAGCGCCAACAGGGCCAGTTGCGCGAGGCACAGAAGGCGAACATTGCGCTGAGGGCGCGCGGGGATCGCAAGCGGGGTACGGCTCATCACTTTACCTCTCCTTCGAGTACTGCGAACAATTGGTTCATCGCCGCCGGGGTGGGCGGGGTGGCGCCGGCTTGCTGGCAAGCGGCGGAGCCGGCCGCCAAGGCCGCGTGCAGGTGTGATTGCAACGCGCGGCCGGGATGGCGCGCAAGGCTGTGCAGCAGGCCGGCCACGCTGGCGTCGCCTGCGCCCACGGTGTCCACCACCGTGACGGCCGGTGCGCGCGCGTCAGCGTGTTGCGTGCCGTGGTACAGGGTAGCGCCGTGGCCGCCGCGCGTGAGCAGGCAAAATGCGTCGGGATTGAGGGCGCGCAGTTGCTCCAGCGCGGCGTCCAGCGACAGGCCGGGGAACAGGCCGCGCAGGTCGTCGTCCGAGACTTTGATCACATCGGCCAACGCCGCCATCCGCCGCAGGGTCGGCGTGTAGCGCTCGTCCATCAGGTTGCGGAAGTTCGGGTCGTAGCTGATCGCCACGCCCTGCCCCTTAAGCTGCTGCGCCAGCGCGACCAGCGTCGATGCCAGCGGCTCGCGCGCCAGGCTGATGCCGCCGAAGTGCGCCCAGCGCAGCGCGCGGGACCAACCTTCCGGCAGCACGGCAGGGTCGAAATGCAGGTCGGCGGAATCATCGCCGATGAAGAAGTAGCGCGGCGGTTCGCCCTGTTCCACAATGGCCAGCAGCGGTGAGCGGTCCACGCGCTGCAGCAGGCGCATATCCAAACCCACCGCTTCGCTGGCGGCCCACAAGGCGTTGCCAAACCTGTCGCGGCTAATGGCACCGGCGAAGGCTGTGCGCTCGCCCAGCCCGGCCAAGGCGCGCGCCACATTCCAGACCGAGCCGCCGACGCGGCTTGCCCACTGTTCTTCACCCTGCTGGATCATGTCGGTCAGCGCCTCGCCGGCGCACAGCATCAGCGGCGCGTCATGCATGGCCGCCCTCCGCCAGCGCTTTGACGATGTCGTAGCAGGCGCCCATGGTGTGGTAATCCACTTTGCCGGCGGGGCTCTTTTCGTCGCTCAATTTGCGGTTCTCGCGGTCCAGGATGCGGAACCAGGCGCCATGCTGGTGGTCGACCATATGGGTCCAGCTGTATTCCCACAGGCGCTGGTACCAGTCCCAATACTCGGCGTTGCCGGTGCGCTGGGCCAGCATGGCTGCCGCCGCCGCGCTTTCGGCCTGCACCCAGAAGTACTTGTGCCAGTCGCAGATGGCCAGGTCCGGCGCCAGTGAGTAGCACAAGCCGCCATGTTCAGCATCCCAGCCATTTTCCACGGCCACGCGGAACAGGCGCTCGGCGGTTGGTAGCAGCCAATCCAGGTCTTGCTTCAATACGTTGCGGCCCCACTGTTCCAATTGCAGCAGCAGCTTGGCCCACTCAGTGAAGTGGCCCGGCTGGTAGCCCCAGGGACGGAACAGGTTTTCCGGGTCGTCGAAGTTGAAGCGCCAGTCCGGCTGCCATTCCTCGTTGTAGTGCTCCCAAATCAGTCCGCCGCAGCGTTCCGCCTGGCGCTGCGTGATGTTGAATGCCACGGTGTAGGCGCGCTCCAGGTAGCGCCGTTCGCTGGTCGCCTGGAAGGCCGCCAGCAACGCTTCGCAGGCGTGCATATTGGCGTTTTGCCCGCGATAGCCCGAAAGCACGCTCCAATCGGCGCTGGCTTCGTCGGCATACAGGCCGGCTTGCGGGTCCCAGAAGCGGCGCTCCATCAGGTCGAAGGTCTCGCCGATCCATGGGCGCGCTTCTTCTACGCCGGCCATGGTGGCGTGCGCGTAGGCCAGCAGCACAAAGGCCTGGCCGTAGGCGTGCTGGGTGCCGTCCTCCACGTTGCGGCCGTCCAGCATCCAGGCGTAGCCATCGCCATCCGGCCGGCGGTGTGCTTCGCGCAGGAAGCGCACCGCATGGCGCGCGCCTTCCAGGTAGGCCGGGTCGTGGAAGTGGCGGTAGGCCATGGAATAGGTGAAGACAAAGCGCGTGCTGCTTACCAGGTGGCGGTGCTGCGCGTCATAAACGCTGCCATCGTCCTTGAAATAGTGGAAAAGGCCGCCGGCCGGGTCGATTGCGCGCGGGTGGTAAAAGCGCATGGTGTGCTGCGCATGGGCGAGCAGCACGGCCGGGCTGCGAAAGTTCGGAAGATTAGGCATGGGATTTCGGGGGTTGGGGGTGTTAGTCGTCGAAGCTGCTCTCGCGCACAATCATCTGCACTGGCACGGTGATCTGGGCTGGTCCTTCGTCCTGCTTATTGAGCAGCAGCTCGATGCCCGCCTTGCCCAGCTCCTCCTTGTCGACATGGATGGTGCTGAGCGGCGGAATGGCGGCGGCGGCGGCAGCGATGTCGTCGAAGCCGACAATCGCAATATCGTGCGGAATCTTCATGCCCTCGCCCAGGCAGTACTTCATGGCCGCCAGCGCCGTGCTGTCGTTGTAGCAGAAGACCGCGTCGGCCGGCTTGGGCAGGCTCAGGATACTGCGCATGGCTTCCACCACGCCGTCGTCGCCCTCGCCCATGGTGGGCACGATGACTTCGAGGTTGGGGTCGGCATGCACCTTGGCGTCGAACAGTGCCTGGCGAAAGCCGCGATTGCGCTGCTGGATGCTGTAATGCGCGAGGGAGCCGGAGAGCATGGCAATGCGTTTTCGGCCGCAGCGCAGCAGGTGCTGGGTGGCCAGGTAGCCGCCGCGCATATTGTCCGGGTTGACGGAGGTGAAGCCGCGCCAATGCATATCCACCAGCACAATCGGCTTGCCGACTTGCTGCAGCGTGGCCAGCACTTCCGGCTCGAAGAAACCGGCGCAAACAATGGCGTCGGGCTGGTGCAGGCGGATTTGCGCCAGCACCGGTTCCGCAGGGCCGACCGCGATAAAGGACAGGGCCACGCCTTCACGCCGGCAGGCCGCTTCCGCGCCTTGCAGCACCGGCGAGAAGAAGGGACTGGAGGCGAGCGTGTTATGTTGGCTATGCAGCAGGAAGGCGATGCGGCGGATGCGGCCCTTTTTCAGCTGACCTAAATCATAGCCCAGGCGCATGGCAGCTTCGCGCACCTTGTTGCGCGTTTCTTCGGTCATGCCGACCTGGTTTTTCAGCGCGCGCGAAACCGTGCCGATGGAAAGGCCAGTGGCTTCCGCAATGCCGCGCAGGGTAACCTGGCTCATGGATTTGTCTCCAAAATTCTTTTTTATTAAACGCTAGTTTTTATATCAGCCGCCTATGAAGAGCGTCAATCAATGCATTGGAATTGACGCACTTTTAGTACGTTTTACTAAACACAGAACGCAGCTTCAGTGCCTTGCGCAAGGCGGCCAGCGTGGCGCTGGATGACACGCGCAGGGTCAGGCGTTCACCCGGCAGCAGGGTCAGGGCGTTATCCGCCACGTCGGCCTCGATACCGTCAAAATCGATCCATACGCCGCGTGCCAGATTGGTGGCGCGCAGCTCCAGCGCAAAGCCTTTGCCATCGTGCCGTGCATATGCCGTCAGGCCGGGATCGGGCCAGCGCATGTCTTTCGCCGCCTTGAAGTACACCACGCTGCGTGCGGGCGGCTCGCCTGCGGCCGCCAAATCGAATACGGCGACGGTGCTGGCCGGGTCGGCGCTGCCCAGCAGCTCGGCGTCGCTATAAGTCGCGACGCGGGTCGCCGCCAGCGGATTCAGTGCGAGCCCTTGTCGCTCATCGCGCAGCACCTTGCCATCCAGCGTCAGCAGCCGCAGGCGAAGTTCGCCCTGCACGGCGCGGGTGCGGTCGTTGAGCAGGCTGACAGAGGTTGAGCCTTCGGCGCTGCGCAGGGCGGCGACGGTCACCGGGGCGAAGAAGCGCCGGGAGTGGAAGTGCAAAGCCTTCCAGCGCCCGAACCAGTCCACGCTGGACCAGGAGGCGCCGGGCCATACGTCGTTCAACTGCCAGTACAGCGAGCCCATTGTGTAAGGCCGGTTGGCTCGGTGGTGCAGCGCGGCGAGCTGAATGCCTTCGGCTTGCATAACCTGACTCAGATAGGTGAAGGTAGCGAAGTCCTTCGGCTCGCCAAATTCGTAGCCCACGTATTTCAACAGTCGCTCGTTGCCTTTGCCTGCCATGAACTTCTGGTGCGCTTCGACCACCGGCGAGGCAATGGCCTGCTCTTCGCTGCGGGCAAAGGCGTCGATGGTGCGCTGTACCGGCCAGGCTTGCAGGCCGTATTCGGACATGAAACGCGGCGTGATCTCCAGGTATTTGGAAGGCGGATGCGCGGGATTGCCCCACACTTCCCAGTAATGCATGTCGCCGCTGGCGGGCGTGTTGGCGACTTCGGCCAGGTCGTCGCTCGGCGAGCTGGCCCAGTAGGCGATGCCGCCGCCCTCTTCCTCCACCACCTTGCGCAAGTCTGTGCCGAACAGCTGCGCATAGCCGTTCCAGACCTTGCTGGCAAAAGCGGGATCGGCCGCCGTCATCGCTTTGCCAGGGCCCCAGTATTTCCAGGCGATTTCTTCTTCGTTGTTGCCGCACCA
This sequence comes from Massilia sp. SR12, assembly GCA_046523935.1. Taxonomy (GTDB): domain Bacteria; phylum Pseudomonadota; class Gammaproteobacteria; order Burkholderiales; family Burkholderiaceae_D; genus Rugamonas. The sequence continues at coordinate 2,814,420 of CP159586.1, forward strand.
GAGCACCAGGCTGGGATGGTTGCGCAGGCGACGCACGTTGTCGCGTGCTTCGGCGACCACGTTGGCGCGGAAGGCGTCGTCATACGCTGGTTGCATGCCGCCGCCGAACATGAAGTCCTGCCAGACCAATAGGCCCAATTCGTCTGCCAGGTCGAAGAACTCTTCGCTCTCGTAGTAGCCACCGCCCCAACTGCGAATAAAGTTCATATTGGCGTCCCGCGCGGATTGCAGCACGCGGCGCAGTTGCGCCTTGCCGACACGGGGCTGGAACATATCGAACGGAATGGTGTTCGCGCCTTTGGCAAAAATGGGAATGCCATTGACGGCGAAGTAGAAGCTTTTCCCTTTCGCATCAGGCTCGCGGCGCAACTCTACGCTACGCAATCCGGTGCGGGCACTGGCGCGGGCGACGATACTTTTTCCGTCCACCAGCTCGATTTCATAGCGGTACAGCGGCTGTGCGCCGTAGCCAGTGGGGAACCAGCGCTGCGGTTGCGCGATCCGTAGGGGAAGCTCCAGGCGGTTGGCGCCCGCCAGCATGGCGACTTGGCGTTGTGCGGCCAGGGTGCGCGCGCCATCCGGCGCGGTCTGCCACAGGCGCACTCCGAATTCGCCAGAGCGAATCGCGTCTACAGACAGAACGGCGGCGATGTCGGCGCGGTCTTCCTGCACGCGGTCCTGGCGCAATTGCAGGTTGTCGATGCGGACAGTATTCCAGCTTTGCAGGACAACCGGCTTCCAGATGCCGGCGGTAACGTAGCGCGGCCCCCAGTCCCAGCCATAGTGGTAGCCGGGCTTGCGCACGAAATTGGCGGTCATCGCATCCGGCGGTTCATCACCATAGGGCGACGGGTAGTTACCGGCCAGCTTGTGCGGCATGGCCTGCACTTGCGGCAGCATCTTATTGATCGGGGAGCGCAGCACGATGCGCAGCTCATTACCTTTGGAGCGCAGCTTTCCCTGCACCGGCACGCGCCAGGTGCGGAAGGCATTATCGGCATTGAGCAGCTTTTCGCCATTCAGCCAGGCTTCGGCAAAGGTATCCAGCCCTTCGAAAACAAGGTCGCTGCGGGCGGCGCTCATTGCAGCGCGCGGTGCGTCGAAACGGGTACGGTACTCCCAGTCCGCCTGGCCAATCCATTGCAGGCCGGCTTCGGGGGCGCCGATATAGGGGTCGGGAATCAGCTTGTGCGCATACAGGTCGGTGTGCACCGTGCCGGGCACCTTGGCAACCCGCCATTCTGCGCCGGGGGTGAGCTGGCGAAAGGTCCAGTCTTTATCGATGGTGAAGCGCGCCGGCGCGGCCGAATCGTTTGCGGCCGCCGCCAGTGCCATCGCGGCGAGCCAGATGCCAAGCAGCAGTCGCACGAAAGGCCCGGAAATCGAATGCGTGGTCATGGCGGGCATCCTGGGTGAAAAAACTCCCCGGCCCGAAGGCGCGGGGAGGTACTACAGGGGGATCAGAACTTATAGTTCACGCCAAAGTACGCGATGCGGCCGGCGTAGCTGTTGCCGTAGAAGCGGTCCTTGGTGTCATCGCCCAGGTGCGAGCGCGATTCCTCCTTGGTCAGGTTCAGGACCGATGCGGACAGGCTCAGTTGCTTGCTGATGTTGTAGGCGAAGTTCAGGTCAACCTGGCTGTATGGCTCCGAGTACACGCTAACGCCGTTGACAAGGCCGCCCACCACTTCACCGCGGCGGTTATACGACGCCCGCACCAGGAAGCTTTCGGTTTCGTAGAACACCGTCAGGTTGGCCTGGTTCTTCGCGCTGCCGACCAGCGGCGACTTGCCAACTTCCTCGCCGTCGCCCAGGACAATCGCGGCCTGGTTCGTCTTGTTGTAGGTGTAGTTGAACTGGAAGCCCAGGCCGGAGGCCAGCGTGTGCTGGGCGAACAGCTCAACGCCTTGCGACACGCCGTCGCGACCGCCGGCGGTGGTCGAATAGCTTTGTACCAGCACGCTCTTGCCTGCAACGTCCATGGTCACGTCGCGCACCACCGGCACCGTGAAGTTGCTCACGTTCTTGCGGAACACGTTGGCACCGAGGACCGAGCCACGCTGGAAGTACCACTCCGCGCCCAGGTCGAACTGGGTCGCCTTGTACGGCTCCAGTTGCTTGTTACTACCCTCGCCGAACCAGCCTTGCTTGTCGCCGCCGCCGATCAGGCGACGGTCGTTGACATATTCCTGGCTGAAGTACTGCAGGCCGCCCGGATAGGCAATGTCGCCATAGCTTGGGCGTGCAACCACTTTCGATGCGGCGGCGCGCAGCACCAGGTCCTGGCGCAAGTCGTAGGCCAGGTTGAAGCTCGGCAGAACATCGGTGTAGCTGCGGTCCAGCGAGCTGACGGCGAACGAGCGGTTGCGCGCGGTGCTGTCCGGCAGGCGGGTGAAGCCGCTGGTGCAACCGGAACCGGCAGGCGCACCGGCGGCAGGCAAGCCACCCGGCAGGCAAGGCGCGGGCGCACCGTTTGGACCGTTGAAGAAGTAGTCGTTAAAGCTCTCCACCTGGTCGGTCGAATCGGCATGCTGCTTGGTGCGCACAACGCGCAGCCCTACGTTACCGCGCAGGCGTTCGGTCTTGATGTTGGCCTGCAGGTAGGTTGCCAGGATTTTCTCGTCCACGTTGTAGACGAAGTTGTCCTCGTTGCGGGTCTGCATCGCGCCATAAGTCTTGTCCAGGTGCGCGATATAGGCCGGGTAGTTAATCGCCGGGAAGGCGCTGGCGTTGATGCCGCCAGCCAGGTGGCCCAGCGAATCGGCGTACATGAACTCCGGGCGGAATTTGTTTGCGCTGGAATCGCAGCCGGCCTGGTAGCGCTTATCGTAGTTCTTCGGATCGGCGCCCTGGCATACCCAGTAGTTGTTGCCGGTGCTGCGGTGAATGCCGCCGTCGCGATACTTGGCGCCGAACTGCAGGCTATCCAGCCAGCCGCTCTCGTTGCGCCAGGTAAGGTCGGCCTGGGCGTAATTCTGCTCGGTGCTGTTCTTGGTCCAGGAGGAGGAAGTCGAACCGAGGTCGATTTCGCCGATGCCCTTGCGCAGGTTATCCATCAACTGCGGCGAGAACGTCATGCTCGGGGTGCCAACCGTGCTCCAGGCGCTGGCGTAGTTGCCCAGGGTCCAGCTGCCGTCCGCATTCTGCAGTCGCGGCTTGATCGGCATCGCCATTTGCATTTCCGGGCCGCCATTGGCCCAGGTGCGGCCGAACTTCACGCTCGCATCCAGCGACTGGCCGCGCCATTCCGCTTCAAAGTCGGCGCTTTGGGATAGCGACTTCTCGCGGTTGTAGCTGCCCGTGAGCTGCGGCGTAGGAATGGTGCAATCGTCCGGCCCCCAGCCGCCCGGCTTCTGGCCGCCGGCCGCCGCCTGCGCTTCGCTGCAGTAGTAAGTCTTACCCGGGCGGACGCTGTACTGCGCACCGGTGACGATGGTGCCGCTGCGGTCGAAAGTCAGACCGTCCAGCAGGCGGCCGCCGGGCCAGTTGCCATCGCCGTCATAGCGCGCGATATTCCATTCCGGGATCTTGAGGGTGTTGGTCTGGGAATCCTGCGACAGGTCGAAACGGAAGTAGTTCGCCGTCAGCGTCAGGTTGCGCATCGGCTTGAACTGCACGGTCGCCTGCGCGCCTTTGCGCTCGCGCTCCTCGGTCTTCACGTTCATATTGACCGAAGTGGGCATCATGAAATTCTGGTAGTACTTACCGCTCTGGTCGTAGAAGCCAGACTGCCCCCACCAGAAGGAATTCAGGCCGGACGGCTTACCGTTCACATCGACCGGAGGATTCTTGCGGTAGCTGTCCGCATACCATTGCCAGTTCTCGGTGCTGGCGCCCATGGTGCGGGTGGTGCGCTTTTGCTGGGTGTAGCCGACCAACACACCCAGGCGGTTGTCGTCGTCATGCCAGGCGTACTGGCCGGAGAACTGGCCGTCGGTTTTTTTGGTGGTATCGGCCCAGGTGCCTTCGGCGGAGACGAAGCCGCTGTTGGACTTCACGTCCAGCGGACGACGCGTGCGCAGGATCACGGTGCCACCGATGCCGCCTTCATCCAGGCGCGCTTCGGGGGTTTTGTACAGCTCAGCGCCGGACAACATATTGGACGGCATCAGCATGTAGTTGAACGAGCGGGTCGGGTCGCCGTTCGATTCGGCGGTGGCGATGTAATTGCCGTTCAACTGGGTCAGGGTCAGCTCAGACGACAGGCCGCGCACGCTGACGTTCTTACCCTCGCCGCCGCTACGGTCGATGATCACGCCCGGCACGCGCTGCAGCGCGTCCGCCACGTTTTTGTCGGGGAACTTGCCGATGTCCTCGGCGGTGATCACCTCCACGATCGAATTGGCGTCGCGCTTCTGGTCGAGGCTTTTTTCGATGGCGTAGCGGTAGCCGGTCACCACCACCGTCGATTCGGACGGGGTAGACGCGGTTTGCGCGTGGGCGCTGGCGAGTGTCAGCAGGGCGCCGCTCACGGCCAGGGCGATCGGCGTGGCGCGGCAGCGGCGCTGCGTTAAGGCGGGATGATTCCTGAACATCATGTAGGTCTCCTAGTTATGCCCGGCGGGGCTTTATATGGCGGGGATTTACTAAACCCCTTGGATGCCACTTGTATTTTTATTGGCATCGCTTTCCACCTAGGAAAAACCTTACAAAGGAAGCTAGAGTAGTTCAATAAACTTTCTAATTTTGAATGATGTTTAGCTTTGATTAGTAAACAGCGGTGCGTCCTATTTACGACAGTAGTTCAGCGTGAATTGCCGGAAAAATGCAGGAATCCCCAGCGCTGCGGCACATGCATATTGACCACGCCTTGCGGCGACCAGACCCAGTTGTCCTCCTTCTTTTTCCCCGCCGTCCATTGCACGCGGCTGAAGTTGATGCGCCAGGTCGTGCCGGCCCTGGGCTGCGGCACCTGCTGGCGCGAGGCGAAGGCGGTCAACGGGATCGCCATCTCCACCGTCCAGCCCTGGTCCTTGTCGCGCGGGTTGTTCAGGGTGCCCTGCACGGCGATGGCGGTTTTCAGTCCTGCGATGTCCCAGCTGTTGTCGGCCTGGCCGTCCTCGTTGTACGGCTTGGGCAGGAACAGGTCCCAGCCGGTGTTTTGCGCATTGATCTCGAACTCGTAATAGCTCTTTGTGGCCGGCAGCGGCTTGAGGAAGACTTCGAAGTCGTTGTCCTTGAAGATCACCGAATCGCGCTGTGTCAGCGTCGCCTTCACGTCCGGCTCCTCCAGCTCGGCGGCGATGTACAGGTACTGGTCGTCCCACAGCATTTTCACGCGCGTGCGGTACTTGGGGCGCGGCTTGCTGTCGCCCTCAATGTCGATGAAATCAGCGGTCCAGGACGCATTGCGCCAGGCCGGATCGTCGATCTTTCCATCGACCTGGATGGGGGATTGGGCGCGCAGGCATTCGTAGGAAAGCGGCGCGCCAATGGCGGCGGCAAGTGCGGCAGTGAAAGCGATCATCGTGTATCTCCTTGCATACAGGGCCCAAAATTTATAACAAGGTGCCATGCGCCGTTCAACTGGCAAGCGCTTTATGCCCGATTTTTAGTTGGATTTACTAAACGCTACGCCCAGTCGCCGCCACATTTCGGTAAAGCGTCCGGCATATCTCAATTCCCCGCTGCGCTGGCCGAGCAAGTCGTCGGGACTGCCGAACAATCGGGCAGCAAGACCATTGGCGACACGATCCGTGAGGTGGGCCGCGTACCCCAACGCGAGGTGAAGTACCTGGAAGGCCAGCCGGAACTAAGCGACGTGTAAGCCGTCTATACGCCAGCTTCCTGCTCGCTCGCCTCGGCGCGCAGGAAGTCCGAGAACCACTCCAGCGCCTCATGTTCCGCACGGCTGGTGCGCCAGCACATGTAGTAGGCGCCTTGCGCCGTGAGCGCTTCACTAAACGGGCTGACCAGGGTGCCGCGCTGCAGGTCGTCGCGGATCAGGGCCATGCGGCCGAGGGCGATGCCCTGGCCGTTCAGCGCAGCCTGCATCAGCGCGTTGCTGTCGTCGATCAAAGGACCACGCAGGGCGAGCGATGGCGCCAGGCCGGCGCGTTCGAACCAGCGTTCCCAGTCGTCGCAACTGTCTTCGTGCAGCAGGGTGTAATGGGCCAGGTCGGCGGGACCTTTCAGCGGCGGACCGTCCTTCAGCAGCGCCGGCGAACACACCGGCAGCAGCTCGGTGCCGAACAGGCGCTCGCACTCCACACCCGGCCACTTGCCGTCGCCCCAGCGGATCGCCAGGTCGATGCCGTCGCGTCCCAGGTCGGTATGCATCACCGTGTGCACCAGCCGCACTTCGAGCTGGCTGTGCGCGGCCAGGAAGCGGTCCAGGCGCCCCACCAGCCAGCGCGAGCTGAATGCCGGCGTCACGGCCACCGTCAGCCGCCGGCGCGCGCGGCCCTCGCCTTGCGCCAGTTGCGCCAACACGCGGTCGATGCGGCCGAAGGCGTCGATCACGCTGCGTTGCAGGATCGCCCCCTCCCCCGTCAGCGTAATGGCGCGCGTCATGCGCTTGAACAGTTTGATCTGCAGCGCTTCCTCCAGTGTTTTGATCTGGTGGCTGACGGCTGCCTGCGAAATGCACAACTCGTCGGCGGCGCGGGTAAAACTCATGTGCCGCGCGGTGACTTCAAAGGTTTTCAGCTGCCGCAGCAGACTGGAAGAGTGAACCATGGGGCGCTCCATGCATAAACTTTTCTAATGTATCGCATGCATACTGATCATTTGTCAACGTTATTTCGCTCATACAAGATGGGGCATCCAATCCCCGCTCAACAGGAAATGACATGGCAACCCATCCCTACATTCCCAACTCGGTGCCGGAAGTGCGCGACGCCATGCTGCGCGCCGTCGGCGCTGCCAGCACCGAGGAATTCTTTGCCGATATCCCGGCCGCCCTGCGCATGCAAGGCCCGCTTTCCATCCCGGCGCCGCACCTGTCCGAAGCGCGCTTGAAGCGCCATGTGGACGGCCTGCTGCGCAAGAACACGCACTGCGCCAGCCAGCTTAGCTTCCTGGGCGGCGGCTGCTACCAGCACCACGTGCCGGCCGTGTGCGATGAAGTCAACGGCCGCAGCGAATTCGCCACCGCCTATGCCGGCGAACCGTATGACGACCATGGCCGCTTCCAGGCCCTGTTCGAGTACTGCAGCATGATGGGCGAACTGCTGGAGATGGACGTGGTCAATGTGCCGGTGTACGACGGCATGCAGGCGGCGGCGACCACCGTGCGCATGGCGGGCCGCCACACCGGGCGCCGCCGCGTGGTGGTCGCCGGCCATATCAATCCGGACAAGCTGGCCGTGATGCAGAACTACGGCCGCGCCGACCTCGATTTCGTGCTGGCGCCGTTCGACCGCGCCACCGGCCTGCTCGATATGGCTGCGCTGGCGGGCCTGCTTGACCGCGACACCGCCGCGCTCTACGTGGACATCCCTTCCTTCCTCGGCACCATCGACGACGGCGCCGCGCTGGCTGCCGCCGCGCACGCGGTGGGCGCCCTGCTGGTGGTTGGCGTCGATCCTGTTTCGCTGGGCGTGCTGGCGCCGCCCGCCAGCTATGGCGCCGATATTGTGTGTGGCGATATCCAGCCGCTCGGCATCCACATGAATTACGGCGGCGGCCAGGGCGGCTTCATCGCCAGCCACGACGACCCGGCCATCGTCATGCAGTATCCATCGCGCCTGTTCGGCGTTGTGCCGACCAGCGTGCCGGGCGAATACGGCTTTGGCGACGTCGCCTACAGCCGTACCTCGTTCGACAAGCGCGAGAACGGCAATGAATTCGTCGGCACCGCCGCCGCGTTGTGGGGCATTACCGCCGGCGTGTTCCTGGCTTTGATGGGTCCGCAGGGCATGGGCGAACTGGCGACGGGTATCGCCCAGCGCACCGCCTACGCCAAGCAGCGCCTGGCGCGCGTGCCAGGCGTGCGCGTCGTGCACGAAGGCAGCTGCCACTTCCGCGAGTTCGTCGTCAACTTCGACGGCACCGGCCTGCCGGTGGCGGCCATCAATGCCGCCCTGCTCAAGCAAGGTGTGTTCGGCGGCCATGACCTGAGCACCGACTTCCCGGCACTGGGGCAGTCGGCCTTGTACGCCTTTTCCGAAGTCCACACGCAGGAAGACATCGACCAGCTTTGCGCAACGTTAGAGAAAGTACTCGGCCAATGAAACCAATGGACAATATCGCCGCCCACCGCCAACAGCAGCCGCGCCGCTACCACCAGGCGCGCTGGGATGAACCGGTCATCTTCGAATTGAGCCAGCCGGGCGAGCGCGGCATCCTGCTACCGGAAGTGGAGCCAGAAATCGCCCGCGCCGCAGGCCAGCCGCTGGCGGCGTTGCCCGCCGCGATGCTGCGCCAGCGCCCTGCCCGCCTGCCGGAGATGTCGCAGAACCGCGTGCTGCGCCACTACCTGCGCCTGTCGCAGGAAACCCTGGGCGCCGACCTGAATGTCGATGTCGGCCAGGGCACCTGCACCATGAAATACAACCCCAAGATCAACGACCAACTGGCGCGCCAGCCGGCCATGACCGAGCTGCACCCGCGCCAGCCGGACAGCACCGTGCAGGGCATGCTGGAGGTGATCGCCAAGCTGGAAGGCGTGATGTGCGAAGTCTCGGGCATGGACGCGGTGTCGCTGCAGGCGCGCGGCGGCTCGCAGGCGATCTTCGCCAATATGTCGATGGTGCGGGCCTGGCACGAGAGCCGCGGCGAAGCGGCGCAGCGTGATGAAGTCATCACCACCATCTTCTCCCACCCGTCCGACGCAGCCTGCGCCAAACTGGTGGGCTACAAAGTCATCACCATTTATCCCGATGCCGACGGCTACCCCGACCTGACGGCGCTGAAGGCCGCCATCTCGCCGCGCACCGCCGCGCTGGTGATCACCAACCCGGAAGACACCGGCATCTTCAATAGCCGCATTCGCGAATTCGTCGATGCCGTGCATGCCGTGGGCGGCCTGTGCGTGTACGACCAGGCCAATGCCAACGGCCTGCTGGGCATCGCCCGTGCGCGCGAGGCCGGCTTCGACCTGTGCCACTTCAACCTGCACAAGACGTTCGCCACGCCGCACGCCTGCGGCGGCCCGGCTGTGGGCGCGGTCTGCTGCACGGCGGAGCTGGCGCCCTTCCTGCCCGGCCCACTGGTGCGCGAGAAGGACGGCCGCTACCAGCTCGTGCCCGGCGGCGCGCAATCGATCGGCAAGATCAGCAGCTTTGCCGGCGCCGCCGGCATCATCTTGCGCGCCTACGCCTGGGTCATGAACCTGGGCGCGGACGGCTTGCGCGCGGTGTCCGAGATCGCGGTACTGAACAACAACTACATGATGCACGAGCTGTTGAAGATCGACGGTATGAGCGCCCCTTATGCCCCCGGCAAGCGCCGCATCGAACAGGTGCGTTACAGCTGGAAGGCCCTGTGCGACGCGACCGGCGTGACGTCGGAGGAAATCGGCTTCCGCGCCGCCGACTTCGGCCTGCACTACTGGACCAGCCACCACCCTTACCTGGTGCCGGAACCGGCCACCATCGAGCCGACCGAGTCCTACTCGCGCGCCGACCTGGATGAATTCATCAACGTCATGCGCCACATCGCGGGCGAAGCGCGCAGCAATCCAGACCTGGTGAAGACCGCGCCGCACAACTGCCCGACCCACCGCGTGCAGGGCGAAATGCTGGACGACCCGGAACGCTGGGGCATCACCTGGCGCGCCTACCAGCGCAAACTGGGCGAGCGCGGGCTGGCATGAAGCTTGGGTTGGTGGTCAACCCCTGGGCCGGCATCGGCGGCCCGGCCGGACTGAAAGGCTCGGACGGCGCCGATTGCGTGCAGGCCGCGCTGGCGGCATGCAGCCTGCCGCAAGTGCCAGCACGCCTGGCCGCCATGTTCGACGCGCTGGGAGAGGCGGCGCACGATTTCTGCTGGTACGCCGCCGACGGCGCCATGGGCCTGGCCGCTTTGCAGGCGGCGGGCTTGCAGGCCAGCGCAGTGGTGCCGGTCCCGTCACCATCGCAGGCGGCCGACACGCGCCGCGCCAGCTGCCTGCTGGCCAGCATGGGCATCGACCTGCTGCTGTTCGCCGGCGGCGACGGCACCGCGCGCGATGTGCTGGACGGCCTGCGCGATGCCGGCGCCAGCGAAAGCCTGCCGGTATTGGGACTGCCGGCCGGGGTCAAGATGCAGTCGGCAGTCTTCGCCAACCACCCCACCGCCGCCGGGCAATTGCTGCGCCAACTGCAGCAAAACGGCCTGTCCATGCACAGCGAGGCGGAAGTGATGGACCTGGACGAGGAAGCGCTGCGGCGCGGCCAGATCCTGCCGCGCCTGTACGGCTACCTGCAGCTTCCGCTGGCACCCGCCCTGACGCAGGGCGGCAAAGCGCGCCATGCCAGCGGCGACGGCGCGCAGCGCCTGGCGATCGCGCGCAGCTTCGCCGAGGCGATGGACCCGCGCGCGCTGTACATGGTGGGTCCAGGTTCCACTACCCAGGCCTTGCTGCAAGTGCTGGGCGTGGACGGCAGCCTGCTCGGCGTGGACGCGGTGCTGGGTGACGGCACCCTCTTGGCGCGCGACGCCACGCGCCTGGAGTTGGAAGACCTGGCCGCCGCGCGCGAGGCGCCGCTGCACCTGGTGCTGTCGCCGATCGGCGGCCAAGGCATGGTGCTGGGGCGCGGCAACCAGCAAATTTCATCGCGTCTGCTGCGAGCTGCGGGCAAGCGCGGGCTGCACGTGCTGGCGCCGCGCGACAAGCTGTTGTCGCTGCACGGCGGCGTGCTGCGCATCGACAGCGGCGACGCGCAGCTCGATGCGGAATTCAACGGGTATCTGCCCGTGATGACTGGGTACCGGGAACAGACCATGTGGCCTGTTTCGGTGTAGTAGCAATTACTAAAACAATCTAGAGGAGAACCAGATGAGACAGAAAAAAGTGCTGACCCTTGCGGTGGCCACAGCCCTGGCCCACATGGCAGCCATGCATGGCGCGCAGGCACAGTCAGCCGCCGAAAATGCTAGCGCTACCGAGAAGGTCGCGCCGATCCAGGAAGTGGTTGTCACCGGCACCACCGCCAAGAATCGCACCAAGCTCGAATCCTCGGTGGCCATCACCACACTGGACTCCGATAAACTGGTCAAGCTGGCGCCGCACAGCCTGGCCGATTCGCTGCAGCAGGTGCCTGGCCTGTGGGTGGAAGCATCGGGCGGCGAAGTCTCCAACAACGTATCGCCACGCGGCTTGAGCGGCGGCGCGGCTTTCCAGTTCATCAGCCTGCAGGAGGACGGCCTGCCGGTGATCTATGACGGCGAATTGGTGGACGTGCTGCTGCGCGAAGACCTGACCATCAAGCGCTTCGAAGCGATCCGCGGCGGCACCTCGGCCATCCTGTCGACCAACGGCCCGGCCGCCATCGTCAACTTCATCAGCCACAAAGGCACGCAAACGCCACAAGGCGAGGCCAAGGTCACCGTCGGCGACTATGGCTTCCTGCGCACCGAAGGCGTTTTCTCCGGCCCGATCAATGAGGACTGGAGCTATGCTGCGGGCGGCTACTACCGGCGCGGCAAGGGCGTGCGCCCGATCGGCATGACCGCCGACCATGGCGGCCAGTTCCGCCTGAACCTCACGCGCCGCCTGGCGGCCGGTGAGCTGAACCTGTCGGCCAAGTACGTCAACGACCACAACACCTTCTACCTGCCGATCCCGCTCACCAACCCGGCCAAGCCGCGCGGCGTGCCGGGCGTGGACCCGCATTACGGCTCGCTGGACGGCCCGGACGTGGCGCACATCACCAACCAGACCACCAACGGCACCCAGACCACCGACCTGAAAACCGGCTTCCACGTGATGGCCAAGGTGCTCGGCGCCGACTTGCAGCACGACCTGGGCAGCGACTGGTCGTTCCGTAACAATGCGCGCTACACCCGCTACGACGTGGCGCCGCACTCGGTGTTCAATGGCCCCAATAGCTACCTGGTACGCGCCAGCAACCGCCTCGACCCGGCCCAATACGCCGACGTCGCCGGCCTGCTGAGCCGCTTCGGCGGCACCGCGCGCCTGGCCTATGCCGGCACCGGCCAACTGGTCGACAATGCCGCAGCGCTGAACGGCAACGGCTTCACCACCGACGCGGTGGCCGAGACCCGCTTCCGCTCCCTGAGCCACTTCGTCGACAAGCTGTCGCTGACCAAGGAGGACGAGAACAACAGCTTCACCGCCGGCATCCTGTTCGCATCGCAAAAGCTGCATGAGGATTCCGACTACGGCGCCCGCATCCTGACCGAGGTGCGCGACCAGCCCAAGCGCCTGGACATCGTTGCGGTGGATGCCAACAACAAGATCCTCGGCTACCTGTCCGACAAGGGCGTGCTGCGCAATGCCTTCTTCTACGAGCGCCATAAGGGCGATATGAACTCCACCTCCCTGTTCGTCAACGACGAATGGAAGGTCAACAAGAATCTGCGCATCGACGGTGGCGTGCGCTACGAGATCGCCCGCTACGACGTGCAGGACGAAGGCGTGAACGCCGCCGGCAGCGAAGTGCCGGGCACCAGCCTGGTGGGCGGAACGCCGATTCCCGGCGCCTTCAATCCGGATGGCACGGACAAGGACAACATCATCGCCAACAACTACATGCGCCGGGCCGGCACCGGCGTGTGGACACGCAAGCAGAAAACCATCAAGGAGTCGTCCTACACCGCTGGCTTCAACTATGCGTTCAACGACCATATCGCCGCCTACGGCCGGTACGCCAGCGGCACCAATATGCCGACCCTGTACAGCACCGACAGCTTCGTGGACGGCGCCAGCCGCCTGAGTTTCACCGAAGCGGGCGTGCGCTACATGTCGCCGATGTGGACGACTTCGGCCACCCTGTTCCACACCAAGTTCGACAACCTGTCCTTCGGCGAAACCAACCAGCAAACCGGCGACTTCCGCCAGGTCTTCGTCAAGACGCTGTCCACCGGTGTTGAGTTGGAAGGCATCTTCAAGCCGCATAAGCGCTTCTCGCTGGAGTATGTGGCCACCATCCAGGACGCCACCATCGACGGCATCGACCCGAACGCGGAGGAAGCAAAGCAGAACGGCAACCAGGTGATGCGCACGCCAAACACCCAGGTGCGCCTGATCCCTACCCTGCACTTCGACTTTGGCGACATCTTCCTGGTGTACAGCCATATCGGCAAGCGCTTCGCCGACTTTGAAAACTCGCTGGCCCTGCCGAGGTACCATGTGCTGGATATGGGCGCCGAGTTCAGGATCGACAAGCACTGGAAGCTGAACCTGAAAGTGAACAACGTGACCAATGAGATTGGCCTGACCGAGGGCAATCCGCGCAGCGGCTTTAACCAAAGCTCGAACGGCAGCCTGTTCTACGCGCGCCCTATCCTGGGCCGTCACGCCACCATGTCGCTGTCGTATAAGTTCTGATGTTCCCAAGGCCGGATGCCCACCGCATCCGGCCTGTTGCGCCGCTCCCGTGTTACCCTTCCCTCCAACTCGTTCCCGACTCCCCCATATGTCTTCAGCCGTCCGCAAACTGCTGCTGGTCGCAGCATGCACTGCCGCCTGGGCCGCCCAGGCCCAAACCCAATCCCCATCCATCAACCGCCACGGCATTCCTTCCGCCGCGCGCGACTTCGACGCCGAACAAAACCAGCGCTTCAATCCCATGTTTGACGCAGGAAGTTGGCACGGCTACCTGTTGCCCGATTCGCCCTCACTTGCCGGCACCTTCAGCGGCCCAATGGTGGTGGCGGAGGAGTACAGCCTGTTCATCGCATCGGCCCTGGAACGCATCGCCCTGACCGACCGCCGCAGCGGCCGCAGCTTCGATCCCGCGCAGGCGCGCTGGAGCAGCAGCGCGCGCCCCGGCGTGCTAAGCCAGCGCCTGGAGTGGCCCGGCCTGGTGATGGAAGTCGACCTGCACTTCGCCGATTCGCACAGCGCGCTGGTGCGCTATCGCCTGCACAACACGTCCGCCCAGCCGCTCGCCCTGCGCGCCCAATGGCAAGGCGAATTGATGGAACAATGGGAGAATGGAAAAGGCAGCATCGCCGCGCGCCAGCCCGCCTGGAAGCCGCAACTGGTGCAGGATGGCGGCGGCATCAGCATCGTATTCGGCAAAGTGCGCGACGCCGGCAACGTCATGACCAGCGGCCGCTCGCGCTATCGGATTGAACGCAGCGTCCACGCGCAAGACCGCATCGACGGCCAGCGCTACGACAGCAGCGCCGACCTGCCCCTGCTCGCAGCCGGCCGCCGGCAAGCAATCTACAGCGCCTACAGCTACCAACTCGACGATGCCGGCGCCGGCAACGGCGCCGCATCGCTGCTGGCCAGCCCCGCGCGCATGGAGCGCGCCATCGCCGCCAACCAGCGCCGCTGGTCGCAATGGCTGGCGCGCCTGCCCGCCTCCCCGCTTAGCGTGAAGGCATTGGAAACCCTGGTCGGCAACTGGCGCGCGCCGCGCGGCGCAATCCGTCACGACGCCATGGTGCCCTCCACCACCGCGCGCTGGTTCAACGGCGCCTGGACCTGGGACACCTGGAAGCAAGCCTACGCCCTGGCCGCCATCGACCCAAGCCTGGCCGCCAACACCGTGCGCGCCCTGTTCGACTACCAGATCCAGTCCAGCGACCCGGTCCGCCCGCAAGACGCAGGCATGTTGCCCGACAACGTGTTCTACAACACCGACGCCCAGCGCGGCGGCGACGGCGGCAACTGGAATGAACGCGACACCAAGCCGCCGCTGGCCGCATGGGTCACCTGGGAAATCTACCGCCATTCCAAAGACCGCGCCTGGCTGAAGGAAATGCAGCCAAAGCTGGAGGCCTACCATCGCTGGTGGTATCGCAACCGCGACCACGACCAGAACGGCCTGGCCGAATACGGCGCCACCGTACACCCGCTGCACAACGACAGCGCTGGCCGGCTGCGCTTCCGCGTCAAGCCGCTCACCGCAAGCGGCGCGCCGCTGCCGGGATGCAGTGAAAGCAAAGACGGCATGCAGGACTGCCTCGGCCTGGACGCCTACAACCGCATCGTCGACCAGGCCCAATATGCCGCCATCGACCTGCCGGTGCAACACGCAGCGGGTTGGGAATCCGGCATGGACAACGCCGCCCGCTTCGGCTTTATCGAGCCCGGCGCCCTGCAGCGCTACGCCGACAAAACGCATGGCGGCGACCTGGCCGCCGCGCGGCGCGACTGGCAGGTGCGCGTAGTGGAAAACCACGACAGCAAAGGCAAGCTATTGGGCTACTCGATCGACCAGGAATCGGTCGACCTGAACGCCTTCCTCTACCGCGAAAAATTGATCCTGGCCGATATCGCCCAGGCGCTGGGAGACGCGCGCGCCGCCGCCGACTGGCGCGCGCAGGCAGGCAAGCTGCGCGCCCTGGTCAACGCCAGCTTCTTCGACCAGGCCAGCGGCTTCTATTACGACCGCCAGCTTGGCGGCAAGCTGCTGACCATGCGCGGGCGCGGCCCGGAAGGCTGGACCGCCTTGTGGGCCGGCGCCGCCGAACAGCCGCAAGCCGACGCCGTGATCGCAAAAATGCTCGACCCAGCCGAATTCGCCACCGCCGTGCCGATGCCGACAGCCGCCGTCTCCAACCCGTCCTACGCGCCGGACATCTACTGGCGCGGCCGCGTATGGGTCGATCAGCTCTACTTCGGCACGGTCGCCCTGCGCCAATATGGCCGCGTGCAGGACGCCAACATCATGGCGGCACGCTTTGCTTTCGGCGCCGAAGGCTTGCTGGGCGACGCGCCGATCCGGGAGAACTACAATCCCGAGACCGGCCGCATGCAGGGGGCAACGAACTTCAGCTGGAGCGCCGCGCACCTGCTGATGCTGGCACGCGATTCGGTGGCAAAGCCTGCGCAGTAAGCTGGCTGCGCTCGAACTGGCGATACTTCCAGAAAGCCCAGCCCAGGAACAGGACCACGCCACCCACGTTGTAGCACAGCGTGAGCAGCAGGTCCTGCCCTGCCGGGAAGATGGCGGCGATGAAGGCAATGCCGGAGAATGCCAGCAGCGCGCCCGCAATCAACAAACCCGTGCGGCGCGACCCCATGCGGAAATCGCGCGGCAGGTGGTCCAGCCGCAAACGCAGGTGGAAGTACGCCGCCATGATGATCAGCGGCGGCAGCAATGCGGTGGCCGCCGTCATATTAATCACCACACTCAATAGCTGGTTGACATTGCCCGAGCCCAGCGCCGGAATGACCAGCAGCGGCACCACCACCGCGAACTGAATCCACGCCGCGCGCTCCGGCATATCGTGCCGGTTCAGCGCAATGGCGCGCTCGCCGAAGATGCCTTTCGGGATTTCCGAGAACAGCGCCTTGACCGGCGCCGCCGTCCACACCATCAGCGTACCGAAAGAGCCGAGCAGCATCACCGCTCCCACCACTCGGTTCAGCAGCAGGGACGATACCTGGTGATGCTCGCCCAGCGCGCCGAACACCTGGAACACGCCCGAGGTATAGCTAAGCTTGGACGCCGGCACATACAGGTTGAGCACCAGCGCCGACACCGAATAAAGCGCGCCGATCAGCAAGCCGGCGAAAATGATGGTGCGCACAAAGGTGCGCGCCCCGCCCCGCACATCGTTCAGGAACACGCCCACCGATTCGGCGCCGCCGGCGGCAAACAGTATCCACGCCATCGCCCCCATGAAGGCCCAGTTGAAGGTCGGCGTCATCGTCGCCACCGAGACCGGCGTGGCCGGCTGCACGCCGCCGATCCAGTCCATCAGGCTCAGGGCCACAAAGGCGAACGCCATCAACAGCACCAGGGAACTGCCGACCGACGTCACCCGCCCCACCCAGGCCGCGCCCTTGGTCGAAACCCAGGTAGCAAAGGCGAACAGCATGATCGATAGCAGCACCGTCACCATCTGCGTCAATTGCACCTCGTAGCCAAGCCAGGCATACGAGGCGTACACCAGGATATTCGGCAGCACGGAGGTGAAGTAAAACAGGTTGACGAACCAATAGCAGTAGGCCCCGACAAAGGCCCACTTATCCCCCATCGAGGAACGTATCCACTGGTAGATGCCGGATTTGGCGTCTTTGTTCAGGCTGACGAATTCGGCGATGATCAGCACATAAGGGATGAAAAACACCGCCGTGGCAAGCAGGAAGCACGGCACCGCCGCCGTGCCGATGGCGATATTGCTGTTGACGACATTGCGGATATTGAAAATCGCCGCCACCGCCATCGATAGCAGCATGAAGCGCCCAATCTGGGTATTGCCGGGAATCGCCATGCTCAACTCACTTATTGTGGAAAGTCGCGCCTTCTATCGTCACCATCAGTACCATTTTGCGCAGGTGGTCTGAACCAAGCGGCTGGTAGGCGTAGTCATTGTCAAAGATCAGCAACTGGCCGGGACTGGCGGTGTGGCGTCCCGTTCCCGCGCCGCTGAAAGTCTCGCGGTCGGTTTCGTCGCTGTATGGCGCCAGGCGCTGCAAGCTGGGCTTGGGTGCATAGGCCACCGTCTCGCTGCCGGACACGTAGTAGTGGATCTCCACGTAGCGCCGGTTACCGGTAAAGCAATCCGCTACGGACGCCGCGCCATCCACCAGGCGGTACACCAGCGAATCGCCGATGGAATGGCACACGCCGGGTTTCAATCGGTGCAGGTTGGCGATGGCTTCCATGCAGCGCCGCCACTTTTTCGCCGAGTGGTAGCGCTGGCCGAACTCCGCCACGCTGTTCACGATGATCATGCCCGGCCCTCCCCATTCAACGGCGACAGGTCCAGCCGGTAGCTGAACTCCTCCAGGTACACGCGGTAAGAATCCAGCACTTCCGAGCCCCATGAATTGGAACCCAGGCCGCTCACCTTGTAATCCAGGTTGACGGTCCAGAAGCCATCCTCGCGCAAAGCATTGTCGTGGCGCGTGGCAGCGATCTGCTCCGCGCTGTAAGGCCACACGCTGAAGTGCATGCCCTGCGGCGCGTCGATGCGCAACCCCTTACCATCGGTGCGCTGCAACCTGGCCCACGCCACATCCATACGGTTGCCGTTGTCCTGCGGTTTGGGATAGTGTTCGAACATGTCAGCCGCCTTGCTGCGATAGCGGTCGATGACGTTGCAGGCCTTGCTGTCCGGGTAGTTCTCGCCCGGGCCACGGCCAAAGTACTCGACCTGGTCCAACTGGCGATGCACGCCGAGCGACAGGCCGATCCTGGGGATCATGTCTTGCATGCCGCCATACGGCTTGCCGGACAGGGTGAGCTGCACCCGGCCGGCACCGTCCACGCGATAGTGGTAGCGGCAGCGCATGCCGTAGCCCAGCACCGGCGGCGCCACCTGGCAATCGACGATCACTTCCACCACGTCGTCGCTGCGGCGTACCTCCATGCCGCGCAGGTGCTCCTGCATGATGTTGAGGTGCTGCGGCAGCCACAGGGCTTCGTTCTCCTGCTTGTGGTTGTCGATGCAGGGTTTATAGAAAGCCAGTTGCGGCGGCCGCGCCAGCAGCGCCATGCCGCCTGCCTCCCACTCCTTCAGCTTTCCGGTCAGCTTGCAGAACACCAGGTGGAAGCCGATGCCTTCAACACGATATTCCAGGCGGTGCTCGGTCAGTGCTGGCGGCGGCAAGCATGCTGGCATCGGCGCGGCGGCCGAGGCCGGGGCCGGGGCTGGGGCAGGTGCCGGCAGCGCGAATTGGTACAGCGCCAGCTCGTGCTGTGCGGCGCTATAGGTCGTTGCCTGCTCGCGGCTCACATGCACATTCAGGTAGCAACGCGCGTGGCCGGCAGGCGGCGCGCTAATGCGCAGTTCCTGCCGCTGCCCGGGCGACAATGGCGGCAGCGGCAAGCGCTCCTGCCGCAGCAACTCGCCTTCTGCTTTCACCTGCACCAGCAGGCAGATGCCATCCAGGCTGCTGAACCAGTAGCGGTTCTCCACCTCCAGCAAGCCGGCGGCGGCATCGATCGCACGCACCTTCACCGGGGCGATCACCTGCTTGTATTCGCGCAGCCCGGGGCCCGGCCGCTGGTCAGGGTAAATCAAGCCATCGCAGCAGAAATTGCCGCTATTCGGGTAGTCGCCGTAATCGCCGCCGAAAGCATAGAACGGCCGCCCCGTAACATCCGGCTGCAGGATGGCATGGTCGCACCACTCCCACACATAATGCCCCTGCAGGTGCGGATGCCGGTCAAAGACCGCCTGGTACTCGGACAATCCACCCGGCCCATTACCCATGGCGTGCGCGTACTCGCACAGGATGCGCGGCTTATCCATCGGGTACTCGCCGAAGGCATTCATCATCTGCACCCGCGAGTACATGGTGCTGACCACGTCGCATACTTCCGCGTCGCGGTCTTCCTCGTAGTGGATCAGGCGCGTGGGATCAAGCTCGCGGCAGCGCGCCGCCATCGCGCGGATATTGCAGCCGTAGCCGGATTCGTTCGCCAGCGACCACATGATGATGGAAGGATGGTTCTTCTGCGCGTGCACGTGGCGCTCGATGCGGTCGACGAAGGCCGCCTCCCATGCCGGGTCGTCGGTGATCTGACTCAGGTTGCCGATGTTGACGAAACCGTGGGTTTCCACATCGGTTTCCGCCATGACGAACAGGCCGTACTGGTCGCACAACTCGTAGAAACGCGGATCGTTGGGGTAATGCGCGGTGCGCACCGAATTGATATTGTGCTGTTTCATCAGCACGATATCCTGCTCGGCGCGCGCCATGCTGACGGCACGCCCGCGCAGATGGTCGTTGTCGTGGCGGTTCACGCCATGCAGCTTGAGGTAGCGCCCATTCACCAGCATCAAACCATCGCGCACCTCGACCTGGCGGAAGCCGACGCGCAGCGGCACTACTTCCAGCAGCGCGCCGGCGGCGTCGTACAGGCTGATCTCCAGGCGGTACAGGTAGGGATCTTCCGCGTTCCACTGGCGCGGTTCCGGCACCTCGGCCTCCCATGCCAGCTCCCGACCGGCGCCGCGCTGCAACTCGCGCGCGCCGTCGAACAATACCCATTCAAGGCGCCACCCAGCGGCTGCCGAAACGGCGACCGCGCAGGACAGGCGCGCGTCGCGGTAGTCGGCGTCGAAACGCGTCTGCACGCACACGTCCTGCACATGGATCGCGCCCTTCCCTATCAGGTAGACATCGCGGAAGATGCCGGCGGTCCACCACATATCCTGGTCTTCCAGGTAGCTGGAATCGGCCCATTGCTGCACGCGCACGCTGAGCAGGTTCTCGCCGTCCAGCAGCAGGTCGGTGATGTCGAATTCCGCCGCCAGCCTGCTGCCCTTGCTCATGCCGGCATAACTGCCGTTGACGTGGATTTCAAAATACGTCTCAACGCCGTCGAATCGCAGCACCACGCGCTGGCCGCGCCATTCCGGCCCCAGGGTCCAGCGGCACTGGTAGGCGCCGGTCGGGTTGGACGAAGGCACGTACGGCGGGTCCACCGGAAACGGCATGCCGTCGTCGGTGTACTGCAACTGGCCGTGGCCCTGCATCTGCCACATGCCCGGCACCTCGATCGTGCCCCAACCATCCATATACTCGCTATAGAACTGCGGCGGCACCTGCAGCGGGTGGTCGAAGTAGGCAAAGCGCCACTCGCCGCTAAGCGAAAGGAAGCGGCGGCTGCGCTCACGCTCGAAGCTGCGCGCAGTGTCGGCATCGGCGTAGGCGAAGAAATAGGCGTGCGGCGGCAGCCGGTTTTCCCCCAGCAGCTGGTGATTCTCCCACTTGTTCATGGTTTATGCGGAGCCGGCCAGGCCGCCGCCATCCACCACCAGCGCGTCGCCGGTGACAAAGGAGGATCGATCCGATGCGAGGAACAACACGGCCTGCGCGATTTCCGGCGGCTGGCCCACGCGCATCAGCGGACGGCCGGCGCCAGCCGCCACCAGGGCGTTCTGCTCCAGGCCAAGCTGCTGCGCTTCATTGCGCAGCATGGGCGTATCGGTATCGCCCGGGCAGACGCAGTTGACGCGGATATTCTGCGGGCCGTGATCGACCGCCATGGCCTTGGTCATGATCACCACCGCACCCTTGGAGGCGCAGTAGGAAACGGCATCCTTGCCGCCCACCAGGCCCCAACCCGACGCGGTATTGATAATGCTGCCGCCGCCCTGCTGCTGCATCACGGGCACAGCGTATTTGCACATCAGGAAGATCGACTTGACGTTCACCGCCATCACCTGGTCCCATTCCTGCTCGGTGGTGTGAATGACGTTGGCGCGGCGGGTAATCCCGGCATTATTGAACAGCACATCGAGCCGGCCGTAGCGCGCCACTGCCGCCACCACCGCCGCCTCGCATTCCGCCGCCACTGCCACGTCGGTGCGGATGAAGGAAGCGCGCGCGCCGCTCTCGGTGAGCGCTGCCACCGCCAGTTCTCCCGCCACGCCGTCGCGGTCGGCGATCAGCACCGTGGCGCCTTCGCGCGCAAACAATTCCGCCGTGGCGCGGCCAATGCCCGATGCGCCGCCAGTCACCAAGGCCACTTTTCCTGCGAGTTCACCCGTCTGTTGCATGTACCGTCTCCGCTGTTTTGATTGTTGTGCCATGTTGCCCCTTTTTTCATACCCCCACAAATGAAACCTCTGCATTGCATGCATAACATTTGCTAATGCATAAAAGTGCCGCGCCGCATATTGCGCGCATCACGCCTTCACATTCGGGGAATACATTAGATTCTCCACACCACCAGGAGAGCATCATGGCAATTCCCAGGCAACTGGCCTGCGTCGGCCTCGGCACCGGCGCGATACTGTTAATCCCCTTGGCGGCCATGCAGTTCACCGAAGAGGTGCGCTGGAACCTGCTGGATTTCATGGCGGCGGGCATGCTGCTGGCGGGTATCGGCGCCTGCTATGTGCTGCTCGCCAGCCGCATGCACGACAGGGCGCAGAAAGCCGTGCTGGCGGTGGTACTCGGCATCGGCCTGCTGGCGGTCTGGATGGAATTGGCCGTGGGCGTCTTCGGTACGCCTTTCGCAGGGAGCTGACGACGCCGGCTTTCATATAGTTGGTTGCAACAGTGCGTGCATTTTCGGTAATATCTACCGCATCGTCCATGACAAACCGACTTTATGATCAACCTTCGCCAGAATTACGCGATGATCATCGCCACGATGATCATGTATGGCGCCGCGTTGTGCATCAATGAGCTGATGTTCAAGCAGTTGGAGTTCGCCGAGGGGATCAACTGGATTTACCTGCCGGCCGGGGTGCGCTTGCTGGCTACCCTGCTCTTTGCGGAAGCCGGCGCGATCGGGCTGCTGCTGGTGTCGTGGCTGTACTGTTTCCTGTTCCTGTTTCCCGACGATCCGGTGCGCGCCTTCGCTGGCGGCATCTTGTCCAGCGCTGCACCCTACCTTGTCTATCTGGGCGCCCAGCGCTGGCTGGACCTGAAAGGCTCGCTGGCCAATCTGTCGCCGCGCCACGTGCTGGCATGCGCTGTGGCCTTTTCGCTGGCGAGCCCCCTGCTGCACCACATCTGGTTCGCCCTGTACGAAGGCCGCGAGCACCTGCTGCGCAGCTTTGCCGTGATGGCACTCGGCGACTTTATCGGCACCGTCCTTTTACTTTTCTTCACCAAGTGGGTGATGCGCCTGTCGCAGCCCGACCGCTAAGAGCCACGCCACCAACCCGGCCAGCACCAGCCACGCGCTGCCGGGAAGCGGCAGCGCGACAACCGCCGCCGCCACGGTAAATTGCGCGTTGTCGAACGATGCCAACTCCAGCAATCCGCCCGTCGTGGCAAAAGGCGCCAGCAGCGTAACCGAGGCGGAGGCCGGGCCGAATGCATGGGCGCCGTCGAATCCCGCCAGCCCGGCGGCGGTGAAATCAAGGAAGTCACCATTGAATTGATCGAGAAAGCCGGCCGTCCCATTGTTCTGGTTGACGAAGAAGAAGACCTGCTCCAGCGCATATACCGGCGCCTGCCCTGTCAGCACGACACTGAGTTGCTGCATGGGTGAGAGCCAGATTCCCTGGTCAACCTCTAAGGCGTCGCCGGGATCGCCCAGCGCCGAGAGGGTGATACTGGCGCCGGTAAAACCGACGCCGTCCAGCGTCCCGTTGGCGCTACCCGTCAGGGTGTAGCGCAGGGGACCGGCCGTGGCGAAGCCCGCAACGAACAAGCACAGGATGAGACAAATCAAGCGTTTCATGGCAGCCTCCTTCAATCGGAATCGTCGAGGGTGGTGCGGCGCGGCAGGCGTGACAAAGCGCAGTCCTGGCACCACCAGTCGGCCCGTCCCGACAGCACACCGGCTTCACGCTGAAGCGCGCGGCGCATGCTGCGGGCTGCATTCAAGGGATCGTTGCTGTCCTGTGCCGGCTGCAGCGCAATGCCGGCTCGCTGCCCCGGCGCGCTGCCTTTTGCCGCCTGCGTTGCGGCCACCGTCAGCATTGGCTGCAACATGGCGTGGGCGGCGCCGGTCTTCCAGCGCAGCAGGTAGTTCCGACCCTGCTGGTCGGCCATGGGCACCGATAGCTGTCTGCCGTCGCTGGACCATACGGGGCCGCCGGTAAAATCCACGCGCCCGTCCGCCGATTCAAACACCGCCCTGCCGTCAACCAGGAGCGCGGGCCGCCGCTGCGTCCTGTCGGCGAAATGCGGCCGCCCGGCGACCGTGGCGACGTGCAGGCCGCCCGGCGAGAAGGCGGCGCCATAACCATCATCCGCCAGGGCGGACAACTGCTGCCCGCTCGCTGCATCGAAGACCAGGTATTCGGTGGAGGTCGGATTGACGCTGCCGCTGACGACCAGGCGCCCACCATCGAGCCACTGCATGGCTTCGGCAGCGCGCATTCCACCCGCCACCTCGCCCGCCGCGACCGGCTTGGCCACTTTTTGCACCAGCATTTGGCCATGCTGATCGATGATGCTCAGCTTGCCCTCTTCCCAGTAGGCCAGGCGTTGCCCGTCTGGCGACCAGACCGGCAAGGTTTTGCTGCGCCCGTTTTGCTGGAAGCAGGTGGCGGCCGCGCCCGATTGTTGGATGCAAATCGCATCGCCCCGCACCACCGCTGTGCGCAGGGCCGGCGCCCCGGCATGGGCGGCGGCAGCAGTAGCAGCGGCGGCGATGGGCAGGATGAACAGGTTTAGCAGGGCTTTCATTGCATGTCCCTCCCCGGGCAGGATGCTTGCGGCGTCTGGCAGGCGCCAACGCCAAGCGGATTCGCGTAACCGGCACAGGCGGCCCTGCCCGCTCCATTGTAAAGATCCAGCCGGTAGCCACGGATCGCACCGCCCGTATCGTTGGCCAGCAAGCCGGTCCCCACGCCATCGACATCAACCAGCACGCCACGACCCGGTATGATTGCCCGGTCGCGCGCCACGGTCTGTCCGGCAACCACGGGCGTGCCGTCAGCGCCGTTGACCGACGCCACCGCAACGAACTGGCGGGTGTTGACGTTGTAGTTGATGTAGCCGCCGCCGTTCAATTGCCCCGATCCCTGCAAGCGGACATTGGCGATGAAGGAGGCGCAATAGGTACCCTGCAGGCCACCCGGATTGACCACCGTGCCGCTATAGCGCGTGCCGTAAATAGTGGTCGCGCTACAGGCGTTCGGCTGCGTGCCGTAGTCGGATTCCAGCGCCAGCATATAGCAGGACATGCCGAAGGTCGCCACGCGGTTCAGCTTATTGCGCGCCTCGGCCCCATTCAACTCGTAGCGCGCAATCAGCCGCGCCAGTCCGCCCGGCGTGGGCGCGCCGCCCGATGCCGGGGCCGTGAATGTAATGTCGTTCGGATTGCTGGTCGGGGTAGCGCCGTTGGCCATGGCCACAACGGCCAGGTTGCCGCCGGCGATAGCCTCCGTGCCATAGGCGAAGGTGCCGCCCGCCGGTGTGCCGGTGGCGCGCGCCGTGGTAAGCGTGGTGCGCGCCAGGGAGATGAAGGGCCCGCTCTTGCTCCAGGTATCCACCCCGCTGCTGCCGTCGTCATTGCGGTAGGTGCCGGCAGCCGTCACGCAATTCGCGGCGAAGGTCAGCGTCTCCGAAAAACCCTGGCAATCCTGCCCGCCGTTGTAGCGCGCCCGCACCGTAAAGCCGGTCGTGCCGTTCAACGTGATGGTCAGGCTGTGGTCTGCCGAACAATACGGGAATTTGCCCGTCCCCGTCAGTGCCGACGTAATCGCGAACTGGCCGCCAAATACATCGCTCCAGGTGCCGGGCACCGTGCAGTCGGCCGCGCGTGCCGATGCGCCCGCAAAGAGCAGCAGCCATCCCCCCATGCGATGGATCTTCATGGCTTGTCCTCCCTTGAGTTTCATAACTCAGCATAGGAGGGCGTTGGCTTTTATTCCATTTTAAATATTGGGTAATTTTTCCTATGCCGGGATTCGGATTTCCCAGGCGAGTTCAGCGCTAGAACAAGGCTTGCTGCGCCGTCGTCAGCGCCGCGAAGCTCTCCTTCAAGGGCAGCAGGATCGCATCGGCAATCGGCAGCAGCTGCTTATCCAGGTAATGCTGGTAGTCGATGGGCGAACGCTGCACCTCCAGCGGTTCCGGCCCGTTGGTGGTCATCACATAGCTGATACGGCCGCCGTTCTGGTAGCGCAGCGGCCTGCCCTGCGCCTTATTGAATTCATCGGCCAGGCGCGCGGCGCGCACCTGCGGCGGCACATTGACCTGGTATTCATCCAGGCGGTGGCGCAGGCGCTTGCGGTACACCAGCAGCGCATCGTGCTCGCCAGCCAGTGTCTTGCGCGCGTACTCGCGCACATAGTCCTGGTACGGCTCGTCCTTGAAAATGCGCGTGAACAGCTCTTGCTGGAATTGCTGCGCCAACGGCGTCCAGTCGCTGCGCGCGGTTTCCAGGCCGCGATAGATCATTTCACCATCGCTGGTCAGGCCGGCGTAGCGCTTCTTGCTACCTAGTTCCGTACCGCGAATGGTCGGCATGAAGAACTTGCGGTAGTAGGTGTCGAACTCGATTTCGAGATGGCAATCGAGCTTGTACTTCCGCCGCAGGCGCTCCCGCCACCATTTGTTAATCTTCGCGACCAGTCCGTGCGCTATGGCCAGCGCTTCCGCCGTTTCGTGCGGGCGCTTGAGCCAGATGAAGATCGAATCGGTATCGCCGTAAATCGCCTCATAGCCCTCCTTCTCCACCAGTTCGCGCGTCAGCTTGAGCAGCTCGTGGCCGCGCAGGGTCACGGAGGAAATCAGCTGCGGGTGGTAAAAGCGGCAGTCGGTCGAGCCCAGCACGCCGACGAAGGAATTCATCAACAGCTTGAGCGCGGTCGATAGCGCGTCGTTCTTTTCGCGCTTGGCCGCATCGCGTCCTTGCCAGAGCTGGGTGGTGATGGCGGGCAGGCAGTGGCGCGTGCGCGAGAACTGGGCGCCGCGCATGCCGGGCACGGTGTCGCCGCCATCCTCCGCCTCCGCCTCGCCTTCCACCAGGCCGACCGGGTCCACCAGGAAGGAGCGGATGATGGAGGGGTACAGGCTTTTGAAGTCCAGCACCACCACCGAGTCGTACAGGCCGGGGCGCGAATCCATCACGAAGCCGCCCGGCGACGCCACGGCCGGCACCTCGCCCACGTTCGGCGCCACATAGCCCTCGCGGTGCATGCGCGGCAGGTACTGGTGGTTGAAGGCGGCAATCGAGCCGCCCATATGGTCCGGCACCAGCCCCGTCACGTGCGAACGCTCCAGGATGAAGTCCATCACCCGCGTCTTTTCGAAAATGCGCGTGACCAGCTCGCAGTCTTTCAGGTTGTAGGTGGCCAGGGCCGGCTTGTCTTCGCGGAAGCGGCGCTCGATCTCGGCCATCTTGTCGTAATCGCTGCCGATCTCCTTGCCCTCGCCCAGCAAGGCTTGCGACACGTTTTCCAGGCTGAAGGAGGGGAAGCTCCAGGACGCGGCGCGCAGCGCTTCAATGCCGTCGATGGCGATGCGGCCGGGAATGGTGGCGAACACATAGCCGTCGCGCGCCTGGTGCGTGCGCCATTCGACCGGGCGGCCCTCGCGCCCCAAGAGCAGCGGAACCTTGCACTTTTCCGCATTCCTTTGCAGCGTGTGCAGGTCGAACTGCACCACGCTCCAGCCGATGATCGCGTCCGGGTCGTGCCGGCGAAACCACTCGTTCAACTTTTCAACGGCGCGGCGCGGCGTGGCGCAGTACTCCAGGTCGAAGTCCAACTGCGGTGCAACGTCCGGCGTTTCGCCCACCATGTAGACCTGGCGCTGGCCGCAGCCTTCCAGCGCAATCGAATACAGCTCGCCGAACGCGCTGGTTTCGATATCCAGCGACACCATGCGCAAGCGCGGGCGGTACTCCGGCGCGGGGCGCAACTTGCCGCCCTCCTCTTCCACCCCGGCGGTGATGAAGCGCTCCATCAGGTAGCGCTCCGGCGGCTTGATATCGGCCTCGTACAGGCGGATGCCACGCTCGCCCAGCTTGCGTTCCAGCGCCAGCAACTGCTTGTAATGGCTGGCATAGATGCCCACCACCGGCGCGCGCTGGAAGGTTTTCAGCCCCACCTCGCGCAGGTCGATGCCAGGCATACCGGCCACCAGGGTGGCGATGGTGTCACGCAGGGAGGCATCGGCGAACGCCACCGAGGCCTGCTCAGTCAGCAGGACCTTGCGCGGGCCGTCGTCGGTGGCGAGCCAGAACTCGATTTCGGTGCCGTCGCGGGTGTCGCGCCAGGCGCGGGTGAGGATAAATCCGGGCATAAGGTGAAATTATACTGTATGAACACACAGTAAACTTGCACTAGTGTATAAGATTTGCTAAAATCCAATGTTGCCCAACAACAATCCCGGGCAACGCAACAAGAAAAGGAAATAGCATGATCAAGCAAATCGCCGCCGCCATTGTTATGGCAGCTACCTCGTTCGCCGCTTCCGCAGCCGAAGCGACCCCTTACTACGTCGGTGTTGACGCTGGCTACACCAAAGTCGACCATTTCGACAACGACACCAGCTTCGGCATCTTCGGCGGCTACAAGTTCACCCCGAACGTCGCAGTTGAAGCGAGCTTCCGCAAACTGGGCGAATTCGGTATCTACGGTGTGAACACCGATGTGAAACAAACCGCCCTCTCCGTGCTGGTTTCCGCACCAGTGGCAGACAAGCTGTCGGTATACGGCCGTGTAGGTTACAACCGCATTGAAGCTAGCGCCCGCGGTTACAAGGCACACGACAACAAAGGCCTGTACGGCATTGGCGTATCCTACGAGGTTGCCAAAAACGTTGCAGCGCGCGTTGAATGGCAGCGTCCATCCAACGACGGTCAAAACCTGAGCGTGGGCGTTTCCTACGCTTTCTAAGCGCTAGCGCTTGAGAGGAAAGCCGCCGCCCCCTGGGCTGGCGGCTTTTTTTATTTGGCCTGCAACTGCGCCAGCGCCGCCTCCAGCACTTCATCACGGCCGGCGCGCATACCGTCCACGGTGGGTTTGGCGGCGTGCTGCGGCTGCACCCCCACGCCGACAAAGGCGCGTCCGTCGGCATAGGTATCGAGCTTGGTGCAGATGCGCGCCTGGCCGCCCCCCGGCAGCTTGATGAACAGCGGCTGGCCAGTGCTGCCGCCCGTCGGCTCGCCCACCAGCGCGCCGCGCTGCATGCCGTCAAAGGCCACGGCAAAATCCTCTGCCGCCGAGAAGGTGGCCGCGCTGGTCAACACCAGCACTGGCTTATCGTAATGGCGCGTGGCGTCCGGCTGCACCGCATCCGGCGCCTCCGAATACATCGGCATTTCCTTGCCCCAGGCGCGCCAGGAAGGTTTGTAATCGCGCGTGGCCCAGCGGCTGGTCATAAAGGCCTGCTTGCCCAAGGTCGCCAGGATCTGGTAACCCACGCCGGAATCGCCGCCGCCGTTGCGGCGCACATCGATCACCAGTGCGGAAGACTTGGCAATTTCGTCGAAGGCCGCCATCCAGGCCTCAGCGGCACTCGCGTCGTCAAAGCTGTTCAGCGCCACATAGGCCACATCGCCCGGCAGCATGCTGAATTCAAACGACGGCGGCGCGGCGCCGGCTGCCTTGCGCGCCTCGTGGCTCACGCGCGGCACTTGCTGCTCGAACTGCTTGCCGGCGGCATCGCGGAACACAATGCGCGCCGCGCTGCCCTCCGCGCCGCGCAGCAGCTGCTGGCTGAAAGTACGCAGCTCCTGGTCCTGCGGGGTGGAAGCGCTGACATACGGCGCCACTTCGCGCGCGGCATATGCCTTCACGTCCGACCCGTCGATCGACACCACCTCCACGCCCGGCATGATGCCTTTGGCGCGCAGGCCCGGATCGTACACCTCGGTCACGATGACGCGGCCTTCGATCGGCAGCGTTTTCAGCAGCGGTATGCCGTACACGCGGGCGTGCAGCTCCTGCGGCGGATAGACGTTGGTATGGCCATCCTTCAGCTTAGCCACCAGTTCGGTCAGCACGCGGTAATAGTCCTCAGTGCTGCGCGTGGCGCGCACGCGCGGCAAGGTCTCCAGGTACAGCTTGTCCCAGTCCAGCTTTTCCAGGGTGGCGGTGTCGAAAAAGTTATATTTCACTTCCGACCACAATTTGGACAGGCCGGCGACTTTTTCGTCCTCGCTGATGTTTTCCTTATAGGCTCCCGCCAGCGCGGCGGACTCCCAATTCATTGCAGGCTGCTGCTGCGCCATTGCGCCGCCGGCCACCAAGGCCAGTATCAGCGCTGCTACATGGCTTTTTGCCATCTTGTCTCCTGGATTTGCTGAATGCACGCCATTCTAGTGCCAAGCTGGCAAGCACGCTACCTTGTTACAAGCCTGATACTTTCCGTGGCAGGACTGGCTGCTAGAATGCTTCCTCGAAAAAACCACTTCACATTTCGAGAATATGCGCCGACTTGCCCTCCCTTTGCTGGCAGCCCTGCTGGCAGCCCCCGCATTTGCCCAAACCCCAATCACCCTCGACCAGGCCATGTCGCATCCGGACTGGATCGGCACACCCGTGGAAACCGCGTGGTGGAGCTGGGATGGCAAGCAAATCTTCTATAAACAAAAACGCGCCGGCTCCTCGCTGCGCGACACCTTCCAGGCCGGCGACAAAGCGCGCCTGGTGAGCGACGCCGAGCTGTCCAACCAGGACAGCCCCAACCTGGTCTTCAACCGCGAACGTACGCGCGCCATTGTGCTGCGCAACGGCGACCTGTTTGAGCGCGACCTGAAATCCGGCGCCCTGCTGCAGATCAGCCGCGGCACGGCCAATGCCGCCGCGCCGCAGTACTCGGCGGACGGCCGCAGCGTGCAGTTCAAGGTCGGCAACGACTGGTTTAGCTGGAGCCGCGCCGAGCGCCTGGTTTCGCCGCTGGCCCTGCCGCGCGCCGCCAAGGACCCGGCCGCCGCGCCGGACGAGGACTTCCTGCGCGACATGCAACTGCGCCTGATCACCACGCTCAAGCGCCAGAAAGACGAACGCGACGAAACGCGCGCCCGCGCCAAGGAAGAGCGCCAGGCCGACGCCACCCGCGCCCCGGCCCCGCTCTACTTCGGCGACAAGGTCTCGATCGACGCCTCCTCGCTGTCGCCGGACGGCCGCTGGCTGCTGGTCGCCACCTCGCCCAAAGGCAGCGAGAACGGCCGCGTCGGCAAGATGCCGCGCTACGTGACCGAATCGGGCTACGAAGAATTCGACGACCAGCGCACCCGCGTCGGCCGCAACCTGCCGCTGGCGCAGACGCTCAAGCTGGTCGACCTGCGCACCGGCGCCATCAAAGACCTGGCCTTCGACAGCCTGCCCGGCATTACCACCGATCCGCTGGCCAGCCTGCGCGAAGCAGCCAAGCAGCCGGCCCTGAAAGGCAACCGCGCCACCCGCCTGGCAACAGACGAAGGCGACGGCATTGCCTGGAGCGACAACGGCGCCAAAGTCGCCGTCATGCTGCGCACCGTGGACAATAAGGACCGCTGGCTGGCCGCCGTCGACCTGGACGCGGCCAAGCTGAATAACCTGCACCGCCTGAGCGACAAAGCCTGGATCAACTACACCTACAATGACTTTGGCTGGCTGCCGGACAACAGCACCCTGTGGTTCATGTCCGAGGAAAGCGGCTACTCCCACCTGTACACCCTGGGCGCGGACGGCAAACAGCGCGCCCTGACCAGCGGCAAATGGGAAGCCTCGAACGTCACCTGGAACGGCGACGGCACCCTGGCGTATATGCTGTGCAACCGCCGCACTCCGGGCGAGTACGAAGTGTGCGCGGCCTCCGCCAAGGACGCCACCGTGCGCGAAGTGACGCAGCTGAACGGTGGCGTCGAACAGTTCTCCCTGTCGCCGGACCAGCGCAAGCTGCTGGTGCATTACTCCTCCGCCTACATGCCCGCGCAACTGGCCACCGTGCCTGCCGCCGGCGGCGCCGCCAGCAAGCTGACCGACACCCGCAGTGCTGAATTCAAGGCGCGTGAATGGATCCAGCCGCAAATGGTGGCCGTGCCGACCACCCACAATGCCGGCCAGCCGATCTGGTCCAAGCTGTATCGCCCGGCCAAGCTGGAACCGGGCAAGAAGTACCCGATCGTGTTGTTCGTGCACGGCGCGGGCTACCTGCAGAACACCCACAACCGCTATCCGCAATACTTCCGCGAGCAGATGTTCCACAACCTGCTGGTAGAAAAAGGCTACATCGTGCTGGATATGGACTACCGCGCATCCAAGGGCTATGGCCGCGATTGGCGCACGGCGATCTACCGCCAGATGGGCCACCCTGAGCTGGAAGACTATGTGGACGGCGCTAAATGGCTGGCTGCCAATCACCAGGGCGATATTGGTAAAGTGGGGATTTACGGCGGCAGCTACGGCGGCTTCATGACCTTCATGGCGCTGCTGCGCGAACCGGAACTGTTCAAGGCCGGCGCCGCGCTGCGCCCGGTGACCGACTGGACCACCTACAACCACGGCTACACCGCCAATATCCTGAACACCCCGGATATTGATCCGGAGGCGTATCGCAAATCGTCGCCGATCGAGTATGCGGACAAGCTGAAAGGCCACCTGCTGATCGCCCACGGCATGGTGGACGACAATGTGTTCTTCCAGGACTCGGTGCGCATGGCGCAGCGCTTTATTGAGCTGAAAAAGGATAACTGGGAACTGGCAGCCTATCCGCTGGAACGCCACGCTTACACCCAGCCGGAAAGCTGGTATGACCAGTATCGCCGGATTTACCAGTTGTTTGAGCGGACGCTGAAGTAATTAGAACTGCTGAAAAACCGGGAAACCGAAAAACCGGAAAACCGGAAAACCAGGGTACGACCCTTAGGGTCGGACCCTGGTTTTCCGGTTTCACGGTTCTTAAGGCTTCGCCACACTACTAGGCAAAACCTGAAAATCATCCGTCTGGTACAGCGACTGCCAGGCAGCCAGCAAGGCCGGCGGCGGCGTCACCAATTTGCGCGCCGTCAAATCCAGCCATCCCCCCGAACTATTAATTCGCGCCGCCAGCTTGCCATCGCTGCGATAGATATCCGAGCGCAGCTGCCAACGGCTGCCGTCCTGCGACAAGCCCGCCACCGCCAGCGTCACCGTAATCTGGTCCAGCAGCAGCACTTCCTTCGAATAAGAGATTTCGTCCTTCATCACCACCGGACCGATGTTCAGGCGCTTGAACTCCGCCATCGGGAATCCATTCTCCGCCAGGAACAGCATGCGGATATCGCCCGCCTTATTCAGGTATGCCGTGTTGGCCATATGGCTATTGAAATCCATATCGCCCCAACCCGCCATCATCTTGCGCTCAAACATCGTGACTCCTTCGTAATCAGCCCTCGGCCGCCAGGAAGTCCAGCAAAGTCAGCGCCACGATTTTGGTGGCCTTGCGCAAATCTTCCAGCAGCAGTTTTTCATCCGCCTTCTTGGCATTCGATTCGGGCACGCTGCGCGGCCCAGCACCATATAGTACAGCGGGAATGCCATGCTCGCCATAGAGGCGGGCATCGGCATACAACGGCGTGCCGACAGCAGGAATATCCTCCCCCAGTACCGATTTGGCATTCTTTTGCAGGTTTGCCACCAGTTTTTCGCCCGCCGGCAGCGGACGCAAAGCGTGCGACAGCAACAACCGCTTGATCTCCAGGCGGATGCCGGGCACACCCTGAACCGCGTCTTCGACCAGCTTGCGCACCTGCGCCTCCACCGCCACCGGGTCCTCTTCCGGGATCATGCGCCGGTCCATCTTCATCACCACCTTACCCGGCACCACATTGGTATTGGTGCCGCCATCGATGCGGCCCACCAGCATGGTCGGCGAATCAATGCCAGGGACTGTCGATTTGATCTTCTTCAGCTCAGGCAACTGGCCATAGATCGCGTTCAGGATTTTGGTCGCCGCCTGCAGCGCATCATGCCCGGTTTCCGGCATGGCGCCATGGCCCGACTTGCCATGCACCGTGATTTCCAGTTGCAGGCAAGCGTTGTGCGCCGTCACGATGTTGTAGCTGAAACCCGCAGCGATCACATAATCCGGCCTGGTCAGCTTCTCGCGCAGCAGGAAGCCGGGGCCAAGCAGGCCGCCGAATTCCTCATCATAGGTAAAGTGCAGCTCCACCCCACCCTTCAGCCTCACACCCAACGCCTCCAGCGCACGCACCGCGAAGATGTAGGTGGCGAAATCGCACTTCGACACCGCAGCCGCGCGGCCATAGATATAGCCGTTGTCGATCACGCCACCGTAGGGCGGATAAGTCCAGCCCTCGCCTGGCGGCACCACGTCCCCGTGCGCATTCAGCGCGATGGTCGGGCCGCCGGCCGCGTAAGGGCGGCGGACAATCAGGTTGGTGATCGACTCCATGCCGTAGTCGCGCACCTCCTGCTCCGGCACCGCATGCTTCTCCGCGCTCCAGCCATAAGCCTTCACCAGCTCCGCCACGGTTTCCGCGTGCGGCGCGTTATTGCCAGGCGGCGTATCGGTCGGCACACGCAGCACCTGCTGCAGCAAGGCCACTTCCTCATCGAAGTGGTCATCAATCCATTGGGTCAGTTGTTGGTTCATTACTTTGCTCCCGCTGCAAACCACGCGCCCAATTCAGCGCGTTCCGCATCAGTCATATTAGTCAGGTTCCCGATCGGCATATCCTTCTGCTCCACCGCGCGCTTGTGGATTTGTGCAGCGCGCTGGCGCACCTGGTCAGGCGTATCAAACAACACGCCGGCCGGCGCCGTGGCAAATCCAGGCTGGGTCGGCGTCGCAGCGTGGCAGGACAGGCAACGCGCATCGATAATCGCTTTCACTTGCGCGAACTGCGCCGCCGGATCGGCGACCGCCCTGGCCGGCGCCGGTTTGGGCGGCGCAATCGCCACCGCCACCGCCGCCAACAGCGCCACGCCGATTACCGGGTAGCGCCACTCGATGCGGCCCTTATGGCGCAGGTTGAAGAAATGGCGAATGAACACGCCCGCCGCCATGATCATGCCCAGCACCAGCCAGGCATACTTGTGCTGGTAGGTCATCGCATAATGGTTGCTGATCATGATGAACAGCACCGGCAGCGTAAAGTAATTGTTATGCACACTGCGCTGCTTGGCCTTGACGCCGTGAATCGGGTCCGGCAAACCGCCCGCCTGCATCGCCTGCACCATCTTGCGCTGGCCAGGGATAATCAGCATCGCCACATTGCCCACCATGATGGTGCCGATCATCGCCCCGATATGGATAAAGGCCGCGCGCCCGCTCAGCACTTGCGTCAAGCCATATGCCGCAGCCACCAGCAGCACGAACACCACCAGGCCAAGCCACTTCTCGCTTTTGCCCAGCGGCGAGCGACACAGCGCGTCGTACACCACCCAGCTAGCCACCAGCGAACCGATGCCGATGCCGACCGCCTGCAGGCTGGAGATGTCAGCCACCTGCTTATCCACCATCATCGCCTGCGCGTTGAAGTAATAGGCGATGGTCAGCAGTGCAATGCCGGACAGCCAGGTGGAATAAGCCTCCCATTTAAACCAATGCAGGTCCTTCGGCAATTGCGCCGGCGCCACCAGGTACTTTTGCGGGTTATAGAAACCGCCACCGTGCACCGCCCACAGCTCGCCCGAGACACCCTTCTGCGCCAGGTCCGAGCCCGGTGCCGGCGGGCGGATCGAGTTATCCAGCCACACGAAATAGAACGACGCACCAATCCAGGCAATGCCTGTGATGATGTGCAACCAACGCACCAACAAGTTAGCCCATTCCAGGCCGTAGGGCAGCAGGTATTCCATGCAAGTCCTTGAGTTAGAAAGATGGCAATCTAGCCAAGATACGCGCTTTCAGGTTTCAGTATCATGAAATATGTCGTATATTCAAGATATTCGATTTCATATACGTAAGCAAGATGTCCGCCCTGCCGCAACACCTCGATATCCACCTGATCCGCATCCTCTATCTCCTGCTGGTGGAGAAGAACGTATCGCGTGTTGCGCTCAAGCTGAACCAACCGCAGCCCTCCATCTCCGCCTCGCTGCGCAAGCTGCGCGAGTTGACCGGCGACCCCTTGCTGGTAAGGGGCGCGCGCGGCATGGTGCCGACCCAGCACGGCGAAAGCCTGCTCAAGCCGGCCAAGCGCATTTTGGACGAAGCCGAATCGCTGTTCGTAAAGAAGACACCCTTCGTCCCGCAGGAAGAAGCGCGCACCTTCAACATCGCCGCGCCCGACTACCTGGACAGCCAATTCCTGCCGAATGTGGTGGCGATGCTACGCCGAGGCTCGCCCAAGAGCCGCGTCGTGATCCACTCCATCGGCCCCGGCACCGATTATTTGCGCCTGCTATCGGATGGCGACATGGACCTGGTGATCGCCAACTGGGACGAACCGCCGCAGCACCTGCACATCTCCAAGCTGTTTGAAGACCCGATCATCTGCGCCATGCACGCCGCCAGCCCGTACGCCAAGCGCACCGAGAGCGACGCCATGACGCTGGAAGACTACCTCACCCTGCCCCACGTCGCCCCATCGCAGATGGTGCCTGGCTACGGCGGCGTGATCGACGCCTTCCTCGAACGGCAAGGCTTACGCCGCAACGTCGCCGTGGAATCAGCCTATTTCAGCCTGATCCCCTACATGCTCGCGCAGACCGACCTGGTACTGACCACCGGCCGCCAATTCCTGCGCTTTTACGAAAACTCCCTACCGCTCAAGTTTTTCAACGTACCGGTCAAGTTTCCCCCGATGCGTTTCTACCAGCTCTGGCACGAACGCGTACACCAAGCCCCCGAACACAAATGGCTACGCGACCAAGTCACCGCCGCCGCCCGCGCCCTCTAAAATGTCCGTCCTGGGGTCAGGAAGAAAAGTGGACATTTCTTTCTTCTGAAAAATGTCCACTTTTCTTCCTGACCCCATAGCGGACAAAAAAGGAATATCTGCAATGACGATTACTCTTTTGGAATTGAACTCTTGCGATGCTGCTGATTTTGTTGGGCGCTTGCGGGGGATTTATGAGCATTCGCCTTGGATTCCGGAACGGGCGGCGGTGCTGCGGCCGTTTGCTTCGCTGGCGGCGCTGAAACTGGCTTTGCAATCTGTCGTTACCAAGGCTAGCGAGGCGGAACAGCTTGGCCTGATCCGGGCGCATCCGGAACTGGCGGGCAAGGCGGCCGTTGCGGGGCAGTTGACGGCGGAATCGACCAGCGAGCAGGCCAAGTCTGGCTTGAACCTGTGCAGCGCGGAGGAGTTCGCGCGGCTGCAGCAATTGAACGCTGATTACAACGCCAAATTCGGCTTCCCCTTCATCCTGGCGGTGAAGGGGCCGACCGGGCAGGGGCTGACGCGCGAAGCCGTCATCGCTACCTTTGCGCGCCGCCTGAAAAACCAGCGTGCGGATGAAATGGCGGAATGCCTGCGCCAGATCCATCGCATCGCTGAAATCCGCCTGAACGACCTGCTCGGCGTGCAGTTGGGGCTCGGCCCGCAAATCATGCAGTGGTCGGAGGATCTCGCGCAGTGGAGCGATGAGCCGGGCGCCCTCACCTGCGCCTACATGACCGACGCGCACCAGGCCACCGCCGCGCAATTGCTGGCGTGGATGCGCGATGCGGGCATGCAGGCCAGTATCGATGCGGTGGGTAACGTCACCGGTCGCTACCTGTCCGATGCGCCGGGTGCCAAGACCATCATCACAGGTTCGCATTACGACACGGTGCGCAACGGCGGCAAGTACGATGGCCGCCTCGGCATCCTACTGCCAATCGCCGTGGTGCGCCACCTGCGCGACAAGGGCGAGAAGCTGCCTTTCCATCTGGAGGTAATCGGCTTCGCGGAGGAGGAAGGGGTGCGCTTCCGCAGCACTTTCCTGGGTAGTAACGCCGTCACCGGCAATTTCGACATGGCCTTGCTGGATGCGCGCGACGTTGACGGCACCAGCATGCGCGCGGCGCTAACGGCTGCGGGCCACGATCCGGCTGCCATCGCCTGCATCGCGCGCCGGCGCGAGGATGTCGCGGCCTATGTCGAAGTCCATATCGAGCAGGGCCCGGTGCTGCTGGAGCACGGGCTGCCGGTCGGTGTCGTGACAGCCATCGCCGGCAGCTCGCGCTTCCTGGTCGAGCTGCAGGGCATTGCCAGCCACGCCGGCACCACGCCTATGCACATGCGCAAGGATGCGGCGGCGGCGGCGGCGGAAGTCGTGCTGCTGGTCGAGCAGCGCTGCGCGCAGGGCGAGGCTTTGGTCGGCACCGTCGGGCAGTTGCAGGTGCCGGGCGGCTCGGTGAATGTGATCCCCGGCGCTTGCAAGCTCTCGCTCGATATCCGCGCGGCCGACGATGCCGTGCGCGAAGCGGCTGTGCGCGATGTGCTGGACGGCCTGGCCGCCATCTGCGCGCGCCGTGCCATTGAGTTCAAGGTGGAGAAAATTGTGGAAGCCAAGGCTGCGCCGTGCGCGCCCTGGCTGATGCAGCAACTGGGGGCGGCCGTGCAGCGCGCCGGCCTGCCGCGTTTCGACCTGCTGTCCGGCGCCGGCCATGACGCCATGGCGATGGCGGCGCTGGCCGACGTGGCAATGCTGTTCACGCGCTGCGGCAACGGCGGTATCAGCCACAATCCGCTGGAAACGATGACCGCCGATGATGCGGAAGTCGCGGCCCAGGTGCTGCTCGACTTCCTGCGCAACTTCCTTACTTCTGACGCGCCATCTCCCTGATATCGGCGGGACTGATATCGACTTCGCCGCCGCTCTTTGCAGCGGCGATGATCTTCTCCGCGATCATCTCGTTGGCGGGAGCAAGAACACTGAAGTGCGTCTTGCCTTCCACTTCGCGGAAACGGATTGCCTGGTTCTGGTTCTTGCGCTGCATATCGCGCAGGTCTTCCACATTACCGCCATCCGCACCCTCCAGCACATACATATCGCTGCGCACTGAGCCCAGCCACAGGATCGGCGCGCGCAGCCTGATTTCCTGCATGTCCTTCAGGTCGTAGTAGTTGTAGTTGCTACCGTAGTAGCTGGCCGATGCCACCGGACCGAAAGCGAAGACGCCACGGAATTTCGAGGTGCTTGCCGCCACCAGCATCGCCAGTGTGCCGCCGGTGCTATGCCCGCCCAGGTAAATGCGCTTTGGATCAACGTACGGCAGGCTGGCGAGATAGTCCGCCGCCGCAATCACGTCATCCACTTCGCCGTAGAAACTTTCGCGCTGGCCCGGATTGTCGTTCCCGCCGCGCAGGCTTGGCAGCATCAGCACCAATCCCTTCTTGCGGTAAGCGGCTGCGCTCTGGTCGTTTGCGCGCGGCTTCGGCGTCCACATCTCGTCCAGCGAGTTGCTGTCGCCGCCAGTGATCCAGACGATGGCAGGGTACTTGCCGTTGCCATCCGGCTTGGGTGTCACATACGCGGCCAAGGCGCCAACCGGGGACTTGTACTGCACGCGCTCGAACACGCCGGCCGGCGGCGCGGGAATGGCGGGAAATTTCTCGCCCTGGCGGATGATCTTGGTGGTGATGCCCTGGCGCGCCTGCACCAGGGGCGATTCCTGCGCGGGTTGAGCGACCGCGTGGGACGCCAGCTGCATCAGACATGCCAGCGGCAAGGCGAGAATGAGTTGCTTGAATTTCATGAAAAATGCGGATTCTAACCCGCATCGTCCACTGCCTGCTACACCTTACCCTTCAATCGTGCGAGGATTTCTTCATTGTGCTGGCCGACAGACGGAATCGCATTCGGCGCTGCCGGCGCGGGCGTGCCGCTGAAGCGCGGCGCCGCGTTGGCCTGCAACACCCCGTCGCACGAATACGTGCCGCGCGCCTGCAAATGCGGGTGGCGTGCCGCTTCGGACGGCGCCAGCACCGGCGCGAAACAGGCATCGCTGCCTTCCAGCAGCGCGCACCATTCGTCGCGCGTGCGCATGGCAAACAGTTCGGCGAAGGCGGCACGCTGCAGCGGCCACTGACCCGCCGCATGCTGGGCGGCGAAGCGGCGATCACTGGCCAGGCGGAGTTTTTCCAGCAGCAGTTGATAGAACTTGCCTTCCAGCGCGCCGACCGTGATATCGCGCCCATCCTTGCAGCGGTAGGTGTTGAACCAGTGCGGCCCATCCAGCACCGAGGCGGCGCGCTGCTCGCGCATCAGGCCAGTAGCCGACAGGTCGAGCAGGAGGTTCATCATATGCGCCGAACCATCGACAATGGCGGCATCAACCACCTGCCCTTTGCCGCCGCCGCGCGCGTGCAGGATCGCCGATACGATACCCAGCGCAAGATAGAGCGCGCCGCCGCCAAGGTCGCCCACCAACGTCGGTGGCGCGACAGGCGGCACATCGCCGGCACCCGCGTAATGCAGGGCGCCGGAGAGCGCGATGTAGTTATTGTCGTGCCCTGCCGCCTGCGCCAGCGGACCCTCCTGGCCCCAGCCCGTCATGCGGCCGTATGCCAGACGAGGATTGCGGGCCAGGCAGACCTCAGGGCCGAGGCCAAGCCGTTCCATGGCGCCGGGCCGCATGCCTTCGATCAGGGCATCGGCATCCTCGATCAAGGCCAGCACGGTATCCACCGCGCCCGGCGCTTTCAGGTCCAGCGCCAGCGAGCGCTTGCCACGGCGCAGAATGCCCGCCGTAGGAATTTCGGCCGGACCGGGGCGCTCGACGACGATCACCTCCGCGCCCAGGTCCGCCAGCAGCATGCCGCAGAACGGTCCCGGGCCGATGCCCGCAATCTCCACAATCGTAACGCCGGACAGCACGCCCATATCAACGCTCCGTGTAGTAAGCGGCGCCGCTTGCGGCCATCGCCTTCAACTGCGCCGGAGGTGCGAAGCGCTCGCCGTGCGCAGCCGCCAGCCTTTCGCACTGCGCCACAAAAGCTGAGGCGCCGGCATTGTCGATCATGCTCAAAGGGCCGCCCCGGAACGGCGGGAAGCCCCATGCGAGGATAGCACCGACATCGGCATCGCGTGCGGAGCGCAGTACGCCTTCATCCATGCAGCGTGCGGTTTCCACCGCCTGCACCACAGTCAGGCGTTCGACCACGCTCGCCACGTCGGGCTGCACGGCCGCGCGCGGGAACAGGCCTGCCAGCCCGTCCCATAAGGACTTCTTGCCGTCTTCCGGATAATCGTAGAAGCCCTGGCCGGACTTCTTGCCGATGCGGCCCAGCTCCACCATGCGCGCGGCGACCTGGTGGCCGGGACGCGCCTTGTAAGCGTCGCCCAGGTCGATGCGGGTCTGGCGGTCGATCTTCCAAATCAATTCAGCGGACACTTCGTCGGTCAGCGCCAGCGGGCCGACCGGCATGCCGGCTTGCAGGCCCGCGTTCTCGATCAAGGCCGGGGCCACGCCTTCCGCCAGCAGCGCCAGGCCTTCCAGCACATAGGTCGAGAATACGCGGCTGGTGTAAAAGCCACGCGCGTCGTTGACGACAATCGGCGTCATGCCCAGCGCACGCACCAGGTCCATCGAACGCGCCAGCGTTTCGTCGGACGTCTGTTTGCCGACGATGATTTCCACAATCGCCATGCGGTCGACCGGCGAGAAGAAATGCAGGCCGATGAAATTGGCCGGGCGCGCGCTGGCTTCCGCCAGGCCGCTGATCGGCAGCGTGGAAGTATTGGAAGCGAAGATCGCATCGGCAGCCAGCACCGCCTCCGCGCGGCGCGTCACGTCGGCCTTGATGGCGCGATCTTCGAACACCGCCTCCACCACCATATCCGCGCCCGCCAACAGCGCGAATTCGGTGCTTGGCGTAATGCGCGCCAACAGGGCTTCCGCCTTCTCAGCGGTGACCTGGCCGCGCTTCTGCTGCTTCGCCAGCAGGCCGGCCGAGTATTCCTTGCCGCGCTCCGCTGACGCCTGCGCGGTATCGACCAGCACCACCTCGATGCCCGCCTTGGCGGCGACATAGGCGATACCCGCCCCCATCATGCCCGCGCCCAGCACGCCGATCTTGCTGTACTTCTGCTGCGGCACGCCGCTTGGGCGCGCGGCCAGCTTGTTCGCCTCGTTCATGCTGAAGAACAGCGTGCGGATCATATTCTTCGCTTCCGGCGACAGCACGGTTTGCACGAAGTAGCGCGCCTCCGTCATCAAGCCGGTATCGATATCCGTGATCAGGCCTTCGTACACGCAGGACAGGATATTGCGCGGCGCCGGGTAGTTGCCGAAGGTTTTGGCGCGCAGCATGGCGTTGGCCGCCATGAAGACTTGCTGCACGGCCGGCGACGAGACAGCACCGCCAGGGATCTTGAAACCCTTCACGTCCCACGGCTGCTGCGCGCCACCGGCGGCAATAGCTCCCTCCAGCCACGCGCGCGCGGCGGAGATCTCGCTGCCTGCAGCGACGACTTCATTCAGGATGCCCAGTTCGCGCGCGGCGGCAGCCGTGAGGCGCTTGCCCTCCAACAGCAGCGGCAGCGATTTCTGGATGCCGACCAGGCGCGGCAAGCGTTGCGTACCGCCGCCGCCCGGCAGCAGGCCAAGCGTCACTTCCGGGAAGCCGAAACGCGCTTTCGGATTATCGGCCGCCACGCGGTAATGGCCGCACAGCGCCACTTCCAGTCCGCCGCCCAGGGTCACGCCCGGCAGCGCCATGGCGACCGGCTTGCCACAGGTCTCCAGCTTGCGCAGCGCGCGATCCAGGCGCACCACGCGCTCGAACAAGGCTTCCGCCGTCTTTGCCGACAGCAGCCATTCCAGGTCGCCACCCGCAATGAAGTCGGGCTTGGCGGACGTCATCAGCACGCCCTTGACGGCGGCATCACCCACCACGCGCTCCACCAGCTCGCACAAGACCGCGCAGCTTTCCTCATTCAGCACATTCTGGCTGCGCCCCGGCATATTCCAGCTCAGGGTGGCAATGCCGTGGGAATCCAGGCTGTAATCAATCATTGTCTGTCTCCCTTAAATGCGCTCGATGATGGTGGCGGTGCCCATGCCCGCGCCCACGCACAGCGTGGCCAGGCCGGTTTGCAGGTTGCGGCGTTCCAGCTCGTCCAGCAGGGTGCCGAGGATCATGGCGCCGGTCGCGCCCAGCGGGTGGCCCATGGCAATGGCGCCGCCGTTCACGTTCATCCTGTCGTGCGAAACGTTCATCACTTCCATAAAACGCAGCACCACTGCGGCGAAGGCCTCGTTCAGCTCATACAGGTCGATATCGGACGCCTTCATGCCGGCGCGTTTCAGCGCCTTCTCGGCGGCATAGCTTGGGCCGGTCAGCATGATCGACGGCTCGCTGCCGATGGAGGCGAAGGAACGGATGCGCGCGCGCGGCTTCAGGCCGGCGCGTTCACCCGCCTCGCGCGTGCCAATCAGCACCGCTGCCGCGCCGTCCACGATGCCGGAGCTGTTGCCGGCGTGGTGCACGTGCTGCATGCGTTCGATCTCGGGATAACGCTGGGTGATCACCGCGTCGAAGCCGAAGTTGGCGCCCATCTCTGCGAACGATGCCTTCAACGCGCCCAGCGATTCCACCGTGGTTTCGGGGCGCACCATTTCATCGCGCGCCAGGATCGTCAGGCCATTGCGGTCCAGCACCGGCACCACGGAGCGCGCGAAGCGGCCCTCCTGCCAGGCGCGATGCGCGCGCTGCTGCGATTCGACCGCGTAGGCATCCACATCGCGGCGGCTGTAGCCCCAGATGGTGGCGATGGCATCCGCCGAAATGCCCTGCGGGACAAAGTAGGAGTCGAAAGCGCTTTGCGGATCGACCGGCCAGGCGCCGCCGGAAGAACCCATCGGCACGCGCGACATGGCCTCCACGCCGCCGCCCACCACCATATCGGACTGGCCGGACATGACCTGTGCCGCCGCCATATTGCAGGCCTCCAGCCCGGAAGCGCAGAAGCGGTTGATCTGCACGCCCGCCACCGACTCCGCATAGCCGGAAGCCAGCGCCGCCACGCGGCCGATGCAGGCGCCCTGCTCGCCCACCGGCTCCACGCAACCCAGCACCACATCGTCGATCATCGCGCTGTCGAAATCGTTGCGGCCGACCAGCGCGCGCAGCGCGGTCTCCGCCAGGCGCAGCGGCGTTACGCCGTGCAGTGAGCCATCCTTCTTGCCCTTGCCGCGCGGCGTGCGCACGGCGTCAAAGATATACGCT
This sequence comes from Massilia sp. SR12, assembly GCA_046523935.1. Classification (GTDB taxonomy): domain Bacteria; phylum Pseudomonadota; class Gammaproteobacteria; order Burkholderiales; family Burkholderiaceae_D; genus Rugamonas. The sequence goes on from CP159586.1 coordinate 2,857,898, forward strand.
TCCAAGCTGTTCTCCTTACAGGGTACGGCTGATCAGTTCTTTCATGATTTCATTGGTGCCGCCATACACGCGCTGCACGCGTGCGTCGGCCCAGGCGCGGGTGATCGGGTACTCCCACATATAGCCGTAGCCGCCGTGCAGCTGCACGCACTTGTCCAGCACGCGGAATTGCATTTCGGTGGTCCAGTACTTGGCCATGGAGGCGGTGGCGGCGTCCAGCTTATCCTCCAGCAGCAGCTCCATGCAGCGGTCCACGAACACGCGGCACATCTGCACTTCCGTTTTGATCTCGGCCAGTGCATGGGCGATGGTCTGGAACTCGGCGATCGGACGTTTGAAGGCCTTGCGGTCGCGCGTGTACTGCACCGTCCATTCCAGGCCGGATTCGGCAGCCTGCACGGCCATGATGGCGATCTGCATGCGCTCCCATGGCAGTTCCTGCATCAGGTACTTGAAGCCGGCGCCCTCCTCGCCCAGCAGGTTCTGCGCCGGCACGCGCACGTTTTCGAAGAACAGCTCGGAGGTGTCCTGCGCCTTCATGCCGGCTTTCTTCAGGCGCTTGCCTTTGCTGAAGCCCGCCATCGAGGTGTCCACCACGAACAGGCTGATGCCCTTGGCGCCGGCGGTCGGATCGGTCTTGGCCACCACGATCACGCAGTCGGCATTCCAGCCGTTGGTGATGAAGGTCTTGGAGCCGTTCAGCACATAGTGGTCGCCATCGCGGATGGCAGTGGTGGTCACGCCCTGCAGGTCGGAGCCGGTACCCGGCTCGGTCATGGCGATGGCGCCGATCATTTCGCCGGTGGCCAGCTTGGGGATGTAGTGCGATTTCAGGTACTCGCTGCCGTAGTGCAGGATGTACGGCGCCACGATTTCCGAATGCAGCATGAAGCCTGGGCCAGAGGCGCCGACGCGGGCCTGCTCCTCGATCAGCACCATGCTGTAGCGGCGGTCCACGCCCACGCCGCCGTACTGCTCCGGCATGGTCGGGCACAGGAAGCCGGCGGCACCGGCTTTCTGCCAGGCGTCGCGGTCCACGTAGCCCTGCTCTTCCCAGCGCTCGTGGTGCGGGGCGATTTCGGTTTCCATGAAACGGCGCGCGGACTCGCGCAGCATTTCGTGTTCTTCAGTGAATAAGGTGCGAGGGATCATCAGGCAAAGTCTCCGTATCTTGTTATAGGTCAACTGACCGAAATGGTATCGGTCAGTTGACCTATTTGTCAATCGAACGGATAATCCGCGCTGTATGCGAAAAAAGACAGATACGCCCCTGCAGGCAAAGGATTCCAACACCACCACCAAGGGATATGAGCGCGCCAGCGCCATCCTGGAAGCGGCGCGGCTGTTGCTGGCACGCGACGGCTATGCGGCGCTGGCCATGCGCAGCGTGGCGCAGCAGGTCGGCGTGAGTTTGTCGACCGTGCAGCACTACTACCCAAGCCGCGATGCGCTGATCGAAGCGCTGCTGGAGCAAACCTTCGCGCGCTACCAGGCCGGCATCGACCAGCGCGTGGCCGCCGCCGGTAGCGGGCCGCGCGTGGAGCTGTTCGAATCGATTATTGATTACTTCCTGGCCGACTTGCGCGACCAGGTATCGAGCGGTTTGTTCTTTGAGATCGCCGCGTTGGCCAATCGCCACCCGGTGGCCACCAAGCTGTTCGACACCATGATGACGCGCGCGCGCCGCACCTTGCGCAACCTGATCCACGAAATCGATCCCGAGCTGTCGATGCCCCAGTGCGAGATTCGCGGCACGCTGATCGTCGCGCAGATGCTGGGCACCATGCTGTTCATCTCCGAAACGCGCCCGCAGCACAAAGAACTCGCCGACCTGGCGCACGAAGCCACCGTCGCCATCACCCGCCTGGCGTTCGACCGCTAAGGACGCTTGGCCTGGAACTTCGCAGCCTTAGCACCTTCGCCCGGGCCCCACCAGGAAATTACAGTTCTGAAACTAGTTGTACTAAAATGCCATCTTTTTCGAATATTTCATGCGACCACAGTTTCATTTGGCCTGCCTGCTCCTCCTCACCGCATGCGGCGGCGGCGGCGGCGGATCGACCACAAGTCCAACCCCGACACCAGTACCGACACCTTCCAATTCCTGGCTCCAGTTCACGCCGCCAAGCGGGGAAATCAGTGCCTATGAAGGTCACAAAACCGTCCTCACGCTGAAGCTAAAGTCTTCAAAGACTCTCCCAAATGACGTCGGTATTTCGGTCAAGGAGAGCAAAGGTGTAATCAACCCGAAAATTGGCTGGACGCCACACAGCAATACTGAGTTTAGCTTGTTCATTGAGCCGGCAGCATTACCTCCAGGCTCCTATTCCACCCAGCTCGAAGTACGTTTGTGCGAGGACAGCGCCCTTGTCTGCAATAGGCCTGTCCAAGGCTCGCCCTGGATCGTTCCACTTAATGTCGTCATCAAGCCATCCCAAAACCTGACTGCGCTGGCCGATCTTCCAGGCGTCGGCGACTGGCGCCCTTACAATGGCGGCCTTGCGCACAACGCCTACGTTCCAGGAACTTTTGACCCTGCTAAATTCTCCATGCGCTGGAGCCACAGCCACGTGGCCCCACAGAACTGGGTCGCGGTAAATGAGATCACCACCGCAAACGGGGTCATTTTTGTGCGGGTCAGCGCTGCCAGGAAAGAAGTCTTGCGAGCGCTGGACGAAGCCAGCGGGCAGGTGCTTTGGGAGACCGCGGTTGATTACGACATGTCGCCCCCCGTGGCTGCTGATGGCAAGCTGTATGCGGCCACGTCCAATTCCCCTACCGGTAAAAAGGAACTCGTCGCCTACTCTCAAAAAACTGGCGCGCTGCTTTCACGAACCGAACTGCCCACTGTCGACGCGTACGTGCCGCCGCAGTATATGGACGGGGCAATTTATTCCTATGGCAAGAAATACGGGGTCGATGAGTACACCATCTCCCGCATCGATACGCAAACCGGCCAGGCGAAGTGGAGAACAGACGTCCTTCAAGCCGGCTTCCGGCCATTGTCCGGCGATTCGGAGTACCTGTATTCCATTTACGACAGCAAGCTAAGCATCCTTCGCAACTCCGATGGCAAGTTAATAACGGCCGCAGCGCCGTTCGACTGCTCGGCTAAGAATCCGATTGTCGCACCCAAGGGCATCCTGTACTCCAGTTGCGGCATCCTTACCGCTTTCGACACATTAAACAAAAAGAACCTATGGAAAACCAGCGCAGCGGGATTCTCCGATGGCATGGCGCTGGGTGGAAAGATCTTGTATGCAGTCAGGGAGCAAGTCCTCGAGGCGCGCCGTATCGAGGATGGTAGTTTGATCTGGTCCAGCGAAAAGATGCAAAGCCATAGTGGCGACACCTACAGCGGCTGGCACATCATCGCCACAGACAACATTGTCTTCGTTAGCAACTTGAGTTTCACTTACGCCTACGACATCAACTCGCGCAAGCAAGTTGCGTCCTATCCATATGGCGGTCCACTTGCACTATCGTCGAAAGGTGTGCTGTACATCCAGGGCATCACAGGCAACCGCTTTGAAAGCAATCGTCCTACGTTGATCGCAATAAACTTGCGATAAGTACCACCGTGCGCCGCCGTCAAACGACGCCGGCGCGCTCCAGCATGGCGTGCAGCAGGACGTTGCAACCCGCTTCCAGGTGCTCCTTCTTGGCGTCTTCGATTTCGTTGTGGCTAATGCCGTCCTTACAGGGGACGAAGATCATGCCGGCGGGGGCGACGCGGGCGGCGTAAATCGCGTCGTGGCCGGCGCCGGAGACCACGTCCATCGTGGAGTAGCCCAGCTTCTCGGTGGCCTTGCGCACGGCGCCCACGCAGTCGGGGTGGAACGGGCAAGGCGGATAGTACGACACGCGCTCGATCTTGATCGGCAGGCCGGTGTCGGCCGAAGTCTTATCGACGAAGGCGAGGATCTCTTCGTGCATCTTGTTCAGCAGTTCGTCGTTCACGTTGCGCAGGTCGATGCTGAATTTGACTTCACCGGGAATCACGTTGCGGCTGTTGGGGAAGACCTGCATCATGCCGACCGTGCCGCGCCCATAGGGCGGGTAGCGGTTGGCGATGGCGACCACCTCGGGGATGATCTGGGCCGCGACCTGCATCGCGTCTTTGCGCAGTTGCATGGGCGTGGGGCCGGCGTGGGCTTCCATGCCGGTGACGGTGCAGTCGTACCACGACAGGCCCATCACGGCGGGCACCACGCCGATCACTTTATCGGCATCTTCCAGCACGGGGCCTTGTTCGATATGAGTTTCAAAGTAGGCGCCGATCGGGTGCTGGCCTGGGACCTGGTCGCCTTTGTAGCCAATGCGTGCCAGTTCTTCGCCGACGGTTTTGCCTTCGGTGTCTTTGGCGGCGTAGGCATGCTCCAGGGTGAAAGCGCCGCAGAACACGCCGGAGCCCATCATCACGGGCACGAAGCGTGAGCCTTCTTCGTTGGTCCAGAACGCGACTTCGATCGGGGCTTTGGTGCGGATACCCCGGTCGTTCAGGGTGCGGACGACTTCGATGCCGGCCAATACGCCGTAGTTGCCGTCGAATTTACCGCCGGTGGGCTGGGTGTCGATATGGCTGCCGGTCATGATGGGGGGCAGCGTGTTGTCTTCGCCGTCGCGGCGCATGAAGACGTTGCCGATCTGGTCGATGGTGATCGAGAGGCCGGCATCGCGCGCCCAGCTGGTGACCAGGTCGCGGCCTTGCTTGTCGAGGTCAGTCAGGGTCAGGCGCTTGACGCCGCCTTTTGCGGTGGCGCCGATTTTGGCCAGCTCCATCAGCGAGTCCCAGAGGCGGTCGCTGTTGATTTTCAGGTCGCTCATGATGTGCTCCTATTCGTATTTTTTTTGAACCGGGAAACCGGAAAACCAGGGTCCGGCCCTGAGGGCCGTACCCTGGTTTCCCGGTTTCCCGGTTATGCCGTTCAGGGCGCGGTCGCTACAAATGCCGGGCGGTCGATGTGGCGCCCGGCGCCCTCCACTGCCCGCAATTCGCCACGGTGAAACACAACCTTCCCCGCCGCCACGGTGGTGCTTGGAATGCCTTTGACAGTGCGCCCCTCGAAGACATTGAAGCCGCCCTTGGCAAACTGCGTCTTGGCGGAGATAGTGCGACTCCCTTCCGGGTCCCACACCACAATATCGGCATCCGAGCCAGCAGCGATCACGCCTTTACGCGGGTAGATATTGAAGATCTGCGCGGCGTTGGCCGATGTCACGCGCACGAATTCGGACGGCGTCAGCTTGCCGCTGTTGACGCCTTCGTCCCAGATCACGGCCATGCGGTCTTCCACCCCGCCGCACCCATTCGGGATCTTGGTGAAGTCATTGCGACCCGCCGCCTTCTGCTCAGCGCAGAAGGTGCAATGGTCGGTCGCGGTGGTGTGCAGGTTACCGCCTTGCAGCCCCTGCCACAGCGCCTTCTGGTGCTCGCGGCTACGGAACGGTGGGCTCATAACGTGTCCCGCCGCGAAATCGAAATCGGGGTGGTCGTACACACTGTCGTCCACGATCAAGTGGCCGGCAAGCGCCTCGCCATACACGCGCTGGCCTGCGGCGCGCGCGCGGGTGATCGCGTCCAGCGACTCCTTGCAGGACACGTGTACGATGTACAGCGGCGTCTTGAGCACATTGGCAATGGCGATGGCGCGGTTGGCCGCCTCTGCTTCCACGGCGGGAGGGCGCGACAGCGGATGCGCGCGCGGCCCGGTAATCCCCTGGCGCAGCAAATCCTGCTGCAACTGGTACACCAGCTCACCGTTCTCGGCATGCACGGTGGGGATGGCGCCCAACTCCAGCGCGCGGCGGAAGCTCTTCACCAGCGTTTCGTCATCGGCCATGATCGCGTTCTTGTAGGCCATGAAGTGCTTGAAGCTGTTCACGCCATGCTGGCGCACCAGCGTACCCATATCCTCATGCACCTGGTCCGACCACCAGGTGATGGCCACGTGGAAGGTATAGTCGCCGGCCGCCTTCTCCGCCCAGCCGCGCCACTGATGGTAAGCCTCAAGCAGCGGCTGCTGCGGGTTGGGGATGACGAAGTCGATAATGGTGGTGTTGCCGCCTGAAAGACCGGCTGCGGTGCCGGTGAAAAAATCATCCTGCGTGACCGTACCCATGAACGGCAGGTTCATATGGGTATGCGGATCGATCCCGCCCGGCATCACGTACTGGCCGCCGGCGTCGACGATCTCGGCGCCGGCAGGCGCGGCGAGGCCTGGCCCCACGGCCACAATCTTGTCGCCCTCGCACAGCACATCGGCGCGGAAAGCACGGTCCGCGTTCACTACAGTCCCGCCACGAATCAGTGTTGCCATGGTTATGCTTTCTCCGGAATAGGGGGCGGCGCAGTCCGCGCCGCCCTGCCCTTCATCATGATCCCGTACACCAGCGCCGCAATGGCGATGCCGACGAACCACGCATAGGTATAAATCAGTTTGAACCCTTCGCCCACATCGCCGAACGAGGCGGGGAAGGCAGCGTTGAGGAAGCCCGGCACATTCGGCCCCACGCCCAGCGCAAAGGCCAGCAGCGCCGCCGAGTTCCAGCCGTTGGTGTAACTGTACTCGCCCTTCTCGTCGTACAGCGCGCCGACATTCAGCTCCGTCTTGCGGATCAGGTAGTAGTCGACGATCAGCACGCCCGCGATCGGGCCAAGCAGCGCCGAGTAGCCGATCAGCCAGGTGAAGATATAGCCCTGCGTGGTCTCCAGCAGCTTCCACGGCATCATCGCCAGCGCGATGGCGGCGGTGATGTAGCCGCCGGTGCGGTAGGAGATGTGCTTGGGCGCCAGCGCGGAAAAGTCATATGCCGGGCCGACCAGGTTGGCCGCCAGGTTGACCGAGACCGTGTCGATCAGCAAGATGACCAGCGCCACCAGCACCGCCACGCCGGTCATGCGGCTGGCCAGGTCCACCGGGTCCCAGATCGCCTTGCCGTACAGGACCACCGTGGCGGAGGTGACGATCACCGCCAGCGCCGCCAGCAGGCCCATAGGCAGCGGCAGGCCAATCGACTGGCCCAGCACCTGGTCGCGCTGCGTTTTGGCGAAGCGGGTAAAGTCGGGGATATTCAGCGCCAGCGTGGCCCAGAAGCCGATCATCGCCGTCAGCGAAGGCCAGAACGTCGGCCAGAATTGGCCCGCCTTCTTGCCGCCCTCCACAAACTGTGAAGGCTGGTCCAGCAGCGGCCCGAAGCCGCCCGCCTTCTGGTACACCCAATACAGCAGCACAAAGCAGATCAGGATCTTCAGCGGCGCGGTATAGGTTTCCAGCTTGCGGATCGCGTCCATGCCATGCACGATGTACCAGAACTGGATGGCCCAAAACGCCAGGAAGCAAAGCAGCTGCGCGCCATTGATGCCAAGCCCGCTGATCTTTGCGCCGCCGATTTCGCCCCCCATCAGCACGCCCAGCAGCGTATAAATCATCTGTCCGCCGAACCAGGTCTGGATACCATACCAGCCGCAGGCCACAATGGCGCGCATCAGCGCCGGCAGCCTGGCACCCTGCGTGCCGAACGAAGCGCGCGCCAGCACCGCATACGGAATGCCGTACTTGGTGCCCGCATGGCCGATCAGCAGCATCGGTAGCAGAACGATGGTATTGGCGAGGAAGACGGTCAACACCGCCTGACCCGCCGACATGCCGCCTTCAATCAGGCTGGCAGCCAGCGTGTAGGCGGGAATGCACATGACCATCCCAACCCAGAGTGCAGCGAAGTGATACCAGCGCCAGGTGCGCTGCGATTCATTGGTCGGGGCCAGGTCTTCGTTCCACAGCTGGGAGTTGTCGCTCATGCAGTCTCCTTGATTTCGGCGCGAGGATTACGCGGGTCCTGCGTCCAGTTCATATACGATTTGCCCGTAGGGACGGCGACCATCGTAATACAGCCCTGCACCGGACAGGTGATTTCGCACAGGTTGCAGCCGACGCATTCCTCGTCGTTGACCTTGTAGGTTCGGGTACCGCTCGCTTCGTCCACCAACTGGAAGATGGACTGGTGCGAGGTGTCCTCGCAGGCCACATAACATCGGCCGCATTGAATGCAGTCGTCCTGGCTGATGTGGGCGATGGACTTATAGTTCAAATCCAGGTACTTCCAGTCGGTGGTGTTACCAACCGCCTTGCCCATGAAGTCGTCCAGCGTCTCGTAGCCTTTGCTGTCCATCCAGCGCGACAGGCCGTCCTTCATCTCCTGCACGATGCGGAAGCCATGCAGCATGGCGGCGGTGCACACCTGCACGCAACCGGCGCCGAGGGCGATGAACTCCGCCGCATCCTTCCAGTTGCCAATACCGCCGATACCGGAAATCGGCAGGCCGCGCGTCTCGGGATCGCGCGCAATCTCGGCCACCATATTCAGCGCCACCGGCTTGACCGCAGGACCGCAATAGCCGCCGTGGGTGCTGGCGCCGCCCACATTGGGCAAGGCCACCATCTTGTCCAGATCAATCGAGGTGATGGAGTTGATGGTGTTAATCAGCGACACCGCGTCGGCGCCACCGGCCTTGGCCGCGCGCGCCGGGCGGCGGATGTCGGTGATGTTCGGCGTCAGCTTCACGATCACCGGCAACTTGCTGTGCTTCTTGCACCACGCAGTAACCTGCTCCACATACTCCGGCACCTGGCCGACGGCGGAACCCATGCCGCGCTCCGGCATGCCGTGCGGGCAGCCGAAATTCAGTTCGATGCCATCCGCGCCGGTGGCCTCAACCTTCGGCAAAATGTCGGCCCAGGCCTGTTCCTCGCAAGGCAGCATCAGCGACACCACGATGGCGCGATCCGGCCAGGCCTTCTTCACCGCCGTGATTTCCTGCAGGTTCAATTCCAGCGAGCGGTCGGTAATCAGCTCGATATTGTTAAAGCCGATGACTTCGCGGTTCTTGCCGTAGATCGCCGAGTAGCGCGAAGACACATTCACCGCCGGCGGATCTTCGCCCAGCGTTTTCCAGACCACGCCGCCCCACCCTGCTTCGAAAGCGCGGATCACGTTGTAAGCCTTGTCGGTCGGCGGAGCGGAGGCAAGCCAGAACGGGTTCGGCGCCTTGATGCCGCAGAAGTTGATGCTCAGGTCGGCCATTATGCTGCCCCCTTCTTCGATTGGATGTCGGAATGAATCGCCATGGCGGCACGCTTGCCGTGCTCCACCGCCTGCACCGTCAAGTCCTGCCCTGGCGCGGCGCAGTCGCCGCCCGCGTAAATACCCGGCAGCACAGTGCGGAAATAGTCATCCACATGGATCTTGTCGCCATCGCGTTTCAGCAGCGCGGCCAGCGGATCAGCCAGCGCAGCCGGTTCCATCGCCTGCCCAATCGCTTTGAAGATGGCATCGGCCTGCAGCTCAAAGGTGATGCCCGTGCCCACCAGGCGCGTGCCATCCAGCACCGTGCGCTCAAAGCGCATGCCGCGCACGCGGCCCGCCTCGTCCAGCAACACCTGCTGCGGCTGCGCCCATGTCTGCATGCGCACCTGGTTGGCCTTGGCGATATCCTGCTCGTGGTGGGTGGCGCTCATGGCATCGAAGCCACGGCGGTAAACCATGGTCACTTCCTCCGCGCCCAGGCGCTGGATTTGCACTGCCATATCGATCGCCGTGTTGCCGGCCCCGATCACAAGCGCGCGGCGCGGCACCGGCAGCTTGCTCAGGTCATCGGCCTGGCGCAGCTCGGCGATGTAATCGACCGCCGCCATCAGTCCCGGCGCATCCTCGCCGGTCAGGCCCAGCGCGCGGCTGGCGCCCAGGCCCAGGCCGAGGAAGACCGCGTCGTATTGCGCGTGCAGGTCTTTCAGGTGCAGGTTGTCGCCCAGCTTCTGGCCATGGCGAACCTCGATGCCGCCGATCCCCAGCAGGAAGTCCACTTCCTTCTGCGCGAAATTGTCGGTCAGCTTGTAGCGCGCAATGCCGTACTCATTCAAGCCGCCCGATTTTTCGTGCGCCTCGTAGACCACCACGTCGTTGCCCAGCATGGCCAGGCGGTGCGCGCAGGACAGGCCGGCCGGGCCGGCGCCGACCACCGCGACCTTCTTGCCGGTGCTGGCGGCGCGCTGGAACGGGTGGCCGTCCAGCGTGGCGTGGTCCAGGGCATAACGCTGCAGCAGCCCGATCTTCACCGGCTGCCCTTCGGCGTCGTGGTTGCGCACGCAGGCGTCCTCGCACAGGATCTCGGTCGGGCAGACGCGCGAGCAGCTACCTCCCAGGATATTCTGTTCCAGGATGGTGACGGCGGCGCCGTTCACATTCTTCTCATGGATATTGCGGATAAAGCTCGCCACGTCGATGCCGGTCGGGCAGATGCGCGTGCACGGCGCGTCGTAGCAATACAGGCAGCGCGCGCTTTCAATCGCCGCCTGGCGCGCGTTCAGCGGCGGCGCGAGGTCGGTGAAATGACCGGCCAGCTCTTCGTTCGTGGCTTTTGGCTGCGGTATGTATTTGAGTGACTCGATCATTGGGTTCCTTCCTTACTTCATCTGGGGGAATGCAAATTGCGCGCCAGCGCTTGCGGTGTTTGGCCAGCGCTCCATCACGGCCTTGTGGCGAGTATAGAAACGCACACCCTCCGGGCCATATGCGTGGTGGTCGCCGAACAGGCTGCGCTTCCACCCGCCAAAGCTATTGAATGCCATCGGCACCGGCAGCGGCACGTTCACGCCCACCATGCCGACCTGGATCTGGCGCACGAACTCGCGCGCCACGCCGCCATCGCGCGTGAACACCGCCACGCCGTTGCCGTACTCGTTCTTGTTGATCAGCTCTACGGCGGAGCCGATATCGGGCAGGCGCACCATGCACAGCACCGGGCCGAAAATCTCCTCTTTGTAGATCGTCATATCCGGCGTCACATGATCGAACAGCGTGCCGCCGATGAAGAAACCGTTCGGGCGGTCTGCCACCTGGTAGTCGCGGCCATCCACCACCAGGGTCGCGCCCTGCTCCACACCCTCGCCGATCAGGCGCTCGATGCGCTGCTTGGCGGCGGCCGTGACGACCGGCCCCATTTCGGCCTCCGCCGCCATACCGTCGCGCACTTTCAGTGCAGCCGTGCGCTCTTTCAGTGCGCCCAGCAGCTTGTCGCCCGCATCGCCCACCGCTGCCACCACGGAGATCGCCATGCAGCGTTCGCCCGCCGAACCGAAAGCGGCGCCCATCAAGGCATCCACCGCCATCTCCATGTCGGCGTCCGGCATCACCACCATATGGTTCTTGGCGCCGCCCAGGGCCTGCACGCGCTTGCCGTGTTGCGAGCCGCGCGAGTAGATGTACTCCGCAATCGGCGTGGAACCGACAAAGCTCACCGCCTGCACCAGCGGGTGGTCGAGCAGCGCGTCCACCGCCACCTTATCGCCCTGCACCACGTTGAATACGCCGTCCGGCAAACCGGCCTCCTTCAACAGCCGCGCATGCAGCAGCGATGGCGACGGGTCGCGTTCGGATGGTTTCAGGATGAAGGTATTGCCGCAGGCGATAGCGATAGGGAACATCCACATCGGCACCATCACCGGGAAGTTGAACGGCGTGATGCCGGCCACCACGCCAAGCGGCATGCGCATCGACCAGGCGTCGATGCCGCGCGCGATCTGGTCGGTGTACTCGCCTTTCATCAACTGCGGAATACCGACGGCGAATTCCACCATCTCGATACCGCGCGCCACCTCCCCCTTGGCGTCGGCGAAAGTCTTGCCATGTTCACGCGTCAGCATGGCCGCGAATTCGTCGGTGTGCTGGTGGCACAGCTCAAGGTACTTGAACAGCACGCGCGCGCGCGTCAGCGGCGGCGTGTTCGACCAGGCAGGGAAAGCCGCATCGGCGGCGCGCACGGCGGCATCAACTTCATCCGCCGTGGCCAGCGCCACGCGCGCCACCGGTTCGCCCAACGCAGGGTTGAACACATCGCCATAACGCCCGCCGGCCGTATCGACCTTGGCGCCATTGATAAAGTGGGTAATGGTATCGAGATTGCTCATAAAAGACTCTGTGGATTAGGCCAGCAGGGATTCCGCCGGCGCATAGGTATAGCCAAGGTCGTTCGCCACCGCTTCATAGGTGACTTTCCCCTGGCAGACATTGAGCCCGTTGCGCAGGTGCGGGTTGGCCTTCATGGCCTTGCCCCAGCCATTGTCGGCCAGCGAAACGGCGTGGCCAATGGTGGCGTTGTTCAGCGCAAAGGTGGAGGTGCGCGCCACCGCGCCCGGCATATTCGCCACGCAGTAATGCACCACGCCGTCCACCACGAAGGTTGGATTCTCGTGGGTGGTGGCGTGCGAAGTTTCAAAGCAGCCGCCCTGGTCGATCGCCACGTCCACCACCACCGAGCCGGGTTTCATGCGCGCCACCATGCCGCGCGTGACCAGCTTGGGTGCGGCAGCGCCGGGCACCAGCACGCCGCCGATCACCAGGTCGGCATCGGTCACGGCATCGTCGATGGTGTGGGCGTTGGAATACATGGTCTGGATGCGGTTGCCGTACACCAGGTCGAGCTGGCGCAGGCGGTCGATGCTCTTGTCCAGCACCGTGACGCGCGCGCCCATGCCGACTGCGATCTGCATGGCATTGGTGCCGACCACGCCGGCGCCGATGATGACCACATGGCCGGGAGCCACGCCGGGCACGCCGCCCAGCAACAGGCCCATGCCGCCCTTGGATTTCTCAAGGTGGGCGGCGCCGGCCTGGATCGACATGCGGCCGGCCACTTCGCTCATTGGCGCGAGCAGCGGCAGGCCGCCGTTCGGGCCGGTGATGGTTTCATAGGCGATGCAGACGGCGCCGGATTTGACCAGGGCTTTGGTTTGCTCGGGGTCGGGAGCCAGGTGCAGGTAGGTGTAAAGGATCTGGTCCGCGCGCAGCATGGCGCATTCTTGCGGCTGGGGTTCTTTTACTTTGACGATCATATCCGCCTTGGCGAAGATCTCTTCCGCCGTGGCGATGATTGTGGCGCCGGAGCCCACGTACATTTCGTCGGTCAAACCGATTGCAGCGCCCGCGTTGTGTTGCACCAGGACCTGGTGCCCGCGGAGTGTCAGTTCCTTTACGCTGGCCGGGGTAAGGCCAACGCGCGATTCCTGATTCTTGATCTCTTTCGGTACGCCTACCAACATGGTTGTCTCCTCTCGTTTTTTGTACCGGGGAAGTCGGGGGAAACCGGAAAACTGGGAAACCGGGAAACCGGAAAACCAGGGTCCGACCCTCAGGGTCGTACCCTGGTTTTCCGGTTTCCCGGTTCTCCCCGGTTTCCTCCGGTTTCTCCCGATTTCCCCGGCTTTAATCAAGCGTCATCAAAACCTTCCCAATCTTCCCAAACAACTCGTCAATATGTTTCTTCTCAAACGTCAGCGGCGGCGACAGCGCAATAATGTCGCCCGTCACGCGAATCAGCACCCCATCCGCAAACGCCTTCTTAAACGCAGCAAACGCCCGCGCCCCCGGCGCACCGGCACGCGGCGCCAGCTCAATCCCCGCCACCAGCCCGATGGTGCGGATATCAATCACATGCGGCAGCCCTTTCAGCGAATGCACCGCATCCTCCCAGTAAGGCTGGATCTCCTTCGCCCGCTCCAGCAGCTTCTGCTCCTGGAACACCTCCAGCGTCGCCAGCGACGCCGCGCACGCCACCGGATGCCCCGTATAGGTATAGCCATGGAACAGTTCAATCCCCGCCGGCGCCTCCATGAACGCATCGTGGATGAACTTCTTGCTGAACACCGCCCCCATCGGAATGGTGCCGTTGGTCAGCCCCTTGGCCGTGGTCATCATGTCCGGCTCCACGTCGAAGTAATCCGTCGCGAACGGCGTGGTCAAGCGGCCAAAGCCCGTAATCACCTCATCGAAGATCAACAGGATGCCGTGCTTGGTGCACAACTCGCGCAAGCGCTTCAGGTAACCCTTGGGCGGCACCAGCACACCGGTCGATCCCGCCACCGGCTCCACGATCACCGCAGCAATGGTGGACGCATCATGCAGCGCAACGATGCGCTCCAGTTCATCCGCCAGGTGGGTGCCATATTCCGGCTCGCCACGGCTATAGGCATTCTTCTCGATGTTATGCGTGTGCGGCAGGTGGTCAACGCCCGGCAGCATCACGCCATACGGCTTGCGGTTGCCCGCGATGCCGCCGACGGAAATGCCGCCAAAGCCCACGCCATGGTAGGCCCGCTCACGGCCAATCAGGCGCGTGCGCGATGCCTCGCCGCGTGCCTTGTGATAGGCCAGCGCGATCTTCAGCGCGGTGTCCACCGCTTCGGAGCCGGAGTTGGTGTAGAAGACGTGGCCGAAGCGATGGTTGGTGAACTCCATCAGTTTTTCCGCCAGGTCGAAGGCGGCCGGATGGCCCATCTGGAAAGTCGGCGCGAAGTCGAGCTGGCTGACCATTTCGCTCACCGCCGCCACGATCTTCGGCTGGCGGTGGCCGCAGGGCACGCACCACAGGCCGGCGGTGCCATCCAACACCTGGTTGCCGTCGACGTCTTTGTAATAGACGCCCTCGGCGGAAACCAGCAGGCGCGGATTGGCCTTGAAGTCGCGGTTGTTGGTGAACGGCATCCAGAATGACGACAGCGATTGAGGCCTTGCTTCGTTCATTTGCTATCTCCTGTTTGAACCGGAAAGCTGAGCAAAACCGGAGAACCGGAAAACCAGGGTCCGGCCCTGAGGGCCGTACCCTGGTTTTCCGGTTTCCCAGGTTTCCGCTGGTCTCCCAATCCTGCAATTCCGGTTTTTACGACACTCAAAAAACTTTACCAGTTGGCAAAATCATGATGCAATAATAGACAGCAAGTTAACTATGGCACATATACACGCACGCGGAAACGCTCCAACCGTACAGGTAGCAAAAACAGTACAGTTCTAGAGACCAAAATGGACGACAGCGACAGCCCCACCCCTGCCTGGCCCGTGCTCGCCATCGAGCGCGCACGCAAGGGCAGCCTGGTAGAGAAAATCGTGGACGCGATCAGCGCCATGGTGGCCAGCCGCGAGTTGCGGGTAGGCACAAAGATGCCCTCCGTGCGCCAATTCGCGAAGTGTAATGGCATCAGCACCTTTACAGTTGTCGAGGCTTACGACCGCCTGGTCACGCTCGGACTGTTGTCATCACGCCGCGGTTCCGGCTATTTTGTTGCACGCCACGACGTCCCCGCCCTGCTCGCCACGCCCGCCATGGTGGCCGGCCCGGCAGCGGTCGACGCGCTCACGCCCGAACTGTATTCCGGCGCCTCCGAAGCGCTGCCTGTCGGCGCCGGCTGGCTGCCGCCCGAGTGGTACGGTGAAGACACCATCCTCGACGCCGTGCGCCACGCCATGCGCATTCCCGCCAACCGCCTGCGCGGCTACGGCCACCCGCTCGGTTTCCCCGGCCTGCGCCAGCACATGGCCAGCGCGCTCAGCGAAGAACTGTTCGCCGTCGAATCCGAACAAATCCTGCTGACGCATGGCGCCACCCACGCCTTCGACCTGATCCTGCGCACGCTCACCAAACCGGGCGACACCGTCTTCATCGAAGACCCCGGCTACAGCAACCTGCTGTCGCTGATTCGCCACCACGGCTGCCACGCCGTCGGCATCCCACGCGGCGAACACGGTCTGGATATGGACTTCCTCGCCGCGCAGGCAAAGGAAAAGCAGCCCAAGCTCATGTTCGTCAACACGGTGCTGCAAAATCCCCTCGGCACCAGCCTGTCACAGGTCCAGGCCCACCGCCTGCTGGGCTTTGCCGAGCAGTTCGACTTCTGGCTGGTGGAAGACGACATTTACCGCGAGCTCAGCGCGCGCGGCGAAGCCTCGCTGGCCGCGATGGACGGCTTGCGGCGCGTAATCCGCGTCGGCAGCTTCTCCAAGACCCTGTCACCGGTGCTGCGCGTCGGCTCGATCTGCGCCTCCGCCTCGCTGCTGCCGGAGCTGGTGCGGGTGAAGATGCTGGCCGGCCTCACCACCTCGGAGGTGAACGAGCGCGCCGTCTACCACGCCATCACCGCCCGCCCCTACAAGCGCATGGTGGAGCGCCTCATCGCGCAACTGGCGGAAGGCCGCGAACGCAGCATCGAACTGCTGGCCACAGCCGGCCTGGCGCCGGTCGCCAAACCGCGCGGCGGCATGTTCGTCAGCGCCGGCTGGCAGCAAGCGCCGACGCCGGAATTCAACGGCAAGAGCGTGGCCGACCTGGCGCTGAAGGCCGGCATCCTGCTCGCGCCCTGCGAATTTTTCCAGTTGCGCCAGCCCGCCACACTGTGGTTCCGTTTCAACGTCGCCTATTCAGACAGCCCGCAGCTGCGCAACTTCCTGCAGGCCATAAGGAGAGAACATGGCATCAGCTAAACTGCGCCGCGAAATGAACCGCGACCGGCTGCAAGCCGACATCGTGGCCGAAGCCGTGCGCGTATTCGCCGCCAACGGCTACGAAGGCGGCTCCGTCGCCGTCATCGCCGAGAACGTCGGGCTATCCAAGCAAAACCTGATGTACTACTTCCCCAGCAAGCAAGCGCTCTACCAGCGCGTGCTGGACGACGTACTCGATGAATGGCTGGCGCGCATGGCCAATATCGCGGAGCAGGATGGCGAACCGGCCGACGTGCTGCGCGCCTACATCCGCGCCAAACTGGCCTTCTCGCGCGAGCATCCGCTGGCCTCGCGCGTGTATGCAATGGAAGTGATCAGCGGCGCGCCAGTCTATGGCGAGAAAATCCGCGAGCGCGTGGTGCCCCTGGTGCGCAAGGATATCGAAGTATTCAAACGCTGGATCGCCGACGGCCGCATCGCCCCCGTCAACGCCACCCACCTGCTGTTCGCCATCTGGGCCATGACGCAATCCTACGCCGACTTTTCAACCCAAATGAAGCTGGTGCTAGGCCGCGAGGAACTGGCCGCGCAGGACTTTCACGAGGCGGAGGACACGATTACCCGCATGGTCCTCGCCGCCATCCAGCGCTAGCCTTCGGGCGGTATCGCCCGTGCGGCGGCCAGCAAATCGGAAACACCTTTGCCGTCCTCCGGGAACAACGCACTGCCGAACTGGATCACCGGATCGATCTTCGCGCCTTCCGGCAGCAAGACCGGCGCGGCAGCGGCATGGCCGAAACGCGACACCTGGCTTTGCACAATGCTGCGCCGCGCCGCCACGCTCAGGATCACACCGAACTCGTCGCCGCCCAAACGCGCCAGCACATCGCCCTCGCGGCATTCGGCGCTGAAGCGGCGCGCCAGCTCCGCCATCACCTCCTTGCGCCATGGCCGCACGCGCGCCACCATCACGCCCACATGGCCGCCGCGCGTGATCGCATCGTCCAGCCGCACGCGCAACTGCTCGTAGAAGGAGGAGCGGTTGGCCAGGCCGGTTGCCGGGTCTTGCGTCACCTTGCGCTGCAGGACATGCGCCCCCTCCTGCGAAGCATGGAACATCATGGCCGCCGTCATGTCGGTGACCGCCTGCCCGAGCGGAATCTCATCCTGGTCGAAAGGACGCGGCTCACGCCAGGCCAGTTTCAGCACGCCGCCGGCGTGCTCACCGAACAGCAGCGGCAGGATCGCCATCGAACGCAGGCCCACGCGGCGGCAAGCCTCCCGGTTCACGCGTTCATCGGTTTCGGAATCGGTACAGGCGGCAGCCTGGCGCGTGGTCAGCACCAGGCCCGACAAGCTGCCCTTGATCTGCATGCGCAGGCCGAGCTGCGCTTCGGCCAGGCCGCAGGCGGCGCGGTACACCACTTCGCTGCCTTCGACCAGTTCGATCACGGCGCCATCGGCGCCGGTCAGTTGCGCCGCCTTCAGCACCGCGCAATCCATCAAGTTGCCAAAGGACGGCCCCACCCGCGCCAACTCCAACTGCGCGTCGATGATGGCCACAAGCTTTGACTGGGGAAGATCGAGACGGTCGCTCATGGCCTGCTCCTGCTCTCTACTTACTGCATAGCTTCAGGTTGTGGAAGGTAGCCTTGGCCGTGCCGGCGTAGGCTTCGTAATCAAGCGGTGCCAGCTCTTCCTGCACCGCTTTCAGCGTCTTCATTTCCGCAGCCATGGTCGGGGCCAGCGTGGCACGGCAGGCGGCGGACTGCTTCATATGATACTGCGTTAGCGCCAGGTCGTTGCGCGCGCGGTCCAGCTCCATCCAATGCTGCAAATGGCCGCAAGCCTTGTACCACTTGTTCAGGGCGTCATACGCCTGCTGGTAACTTTTCGCCTTGTACAAGGCGAGGAAGGACTCTTTGGACGCCTTGCTGGCGGCCGGCACACACGCCGCCGGCGGCACCATATAGCGACCATCAAAGGTGGCGCGCAGGCCGCACAGGCCGGCGCAAGCATCGTCCGACTGCGGCTTCACGTCGATCACGTTGCCCGTTCGCGCGAACAGAATGCGGCATTCCGGCTGGCCCGGCTCCCGCTCATCCAGCCGGCCGACCGTGCCCTGGATGGTGCCGCCCAGTTCACAGGTATGCGCGTTCGCGCCAAAGGTTGAGATGGTGAATTTTTTGACGCCTTTGGCATCGGTGGTAATGGTCAGCGTGCCGGTACCGCCCTCGCGCTCGTATTCGACTGGCTGGGCGGCGGCAAGCGCCAGCATGAGCAGGACGGCGGAACCCATCAGATATGCTGGTCGATCAGGATGGGATTGCCATCCGGGTCCACCGCGATAATGTAGGCCGGGCCGCTGCCCGCCTCGTCCGCCCGCGCGGCCAGCGCCACGCCCTGCTCCTCCAGCTGGCGTTGCAGCTGGCGCACATCGGTGTAACCGGGCACGGTCTGGGCGTTGCTGTCCCAGCCGGGGTTGAAGGTCAGCGTGTTCTTTTCGATCATGCCCTGGAACAGGCCGATGATCTGTTCGCTGTCATTCTTCATGATCAGCCAGTTCTGCTCGATATTCCCGCCAAAATCCTTGAAACCGAACTTCGCGTAAAACTGGCGCGAAGCATTGATGTCTTTCACGTTCAGGCTCAGGGAAAATACGCCGAGTTGCATGCCGGGCTCCTACGTAAGTGGTGGACATTGCCAATCTATCATTTGCTAGAATGAAAATCCACTCACTAGTGAAGTCGATATGCCAGCCTTTGCCCCCTTTACCCTATCCGCCCCGCGCCTGGAGTTACGCTCGCTTAGCCCGGACGACGCGCCTGCGGTTTTCACGCTGTTTTCCGACCCCGAGGCCATGCGCTACTGGAGCAGCGCGCCCTGGGAGCAGCTGCAGCAGGCGCATGACTACATCGCCTCCACCCTGGCGGGCTACGAAAGCGGCGACCACCTGCGCATGGGCCTGGACGTCGGCGGCCAACTGGCCGGCGTGATCCACTTGTACGGCTTCAACCGCCAGAACCGGCGTTGCGAAATCGGCTATATGCTGGGCCGCGAGTTCTGGGGCAAGGGTTACATGCAGGAAGGCATGGCCGCCCTGCTCGACCACGCTTTCCGCGTACTGCGCCTGCACCGCGTCGAGGCCGATATCGACCCGCGCAACACGGCTTCCGCCAAGCTGCTGAAAAGCTTGCACTTTGTGCATGAAGGCCATATGCGCGAACGCTGGATCATCAATGGCGAGATCTGCGATACCGACTATTTCGGCCTGCTGCGCTCCGACTGGCTGGCGGTGCGCTAGCCATTCATCCGCCCCCGTAGCAGCTTATCCGCCCTACTGCGCAGTTCGTCGGATTGCCCTCCACTGTTGCCAACCGGAGGGGTACAGTTGCATCATCGAAATGCAAAGGAGGACCCGATGAAAACCATCAACAAAAGCTTCAAGGACACCGTAAAAGAAGTGTGGCACGCCTTTATCGGCATCGGCCGCCACTTTGTGCGCACGCTGGACAATATGTCCTGGCCGGCCATTGTCGCCATGTGCGTGGTGCTCGCGCTGTTCCTGACCATCCTGCCGCTGGTGATCACCCTGTTCGTCGCCGTGCTGATCGTCAAGCTGGCCATCAACGTCTTCGGCGACAAAAAGCAACATGGGTAACAAGGCGCGCAGCGTGCTCTCCTTTATCGGGGAGATTGGCGAAACCGCCAGCAGCATGTGGTGGGCCTTTTTCGACTGGCTGGCGCAGGTACCGTTGCGCCAGTTGGTGGTCACCTGGCTGCTCGCCTTCCTGCTCGCGCTGACGCCCGTCCTGCAACCGGAACAGGTTGCCTCTTTCATCATGGTGTCGGCCGGCCTGAAGATCCTGGCGGGCGGCAAGCGCAAGGCCGAGCTGGAGGCCAGCAAGGCCGCCACCCAGGCTGGCAACGAAAGCCTGGAGCGGCGCCTGGTGGAGGCCCAGATGTCGGCCCTGCAAGCGCAGGTGGAGCCGCACTTCCTGTTCAACACCCTGGCCCTGATCGGCCAGTTGATCGAAACCGACCCGCCGGAAGCGGCCAAGATCCACACCCACCTGATCGAATACCTGCGCGCCACCTTGCCCCAGATGCGCTCGCGCGGCAATGGCACCCTGGGCCGCCAGATCCAGATGGCGCGCTCCTACCTGGCCATCATGCAAGCGCGCATGAAGTCGCGCCTGGCCGTGTCGCTGGACGTGCCGCCCGAACTGGAAAGCGCCACCTTCCCGCCCATGATGCTGCAGATCCTGATCGAAAATTCCATCAAGCATGGCCTGGAGCCCAAGATCGAAGGCGGCCGCATCGACATCCGCGCCAGCGTGGACGGCAATGTGCTACAAGTGGATGTGCAGGATGACGGTGTCGGCTTCAGCACCTATGCCGGCGATGGCGTGGGCCTGACCAATGTGCGCGAGCGCCTGAAGCTGATGTACGGCACGCGCGCCCAGTTGCTGATCGAACAGCCGATGGATGGCGGCTGCCGCGCCTCGATCCGCATTCCATTCGCACCGGATATTTTCGCCAAGCCCTAAGCCATGACTACCCAACCCACCGCCACCTGCATCATCGCCGACGATGAAGAACCCATGCGCGACATGCTGCGCAAGCGCCTGCATGAGGCGTGGCCGGAGCTGGAAATCGTGGCCGAAGCCGCCAACGGCATCGAGGCCATTGCACTGGCCGGCCAGCACCAGCCGGATATCGTCTTCCTGGATATCCGCATGCCGGGCCTAAGCGGCATTGAAGCGGCGCGCATGCTGTTCAACCGCTGCCACATCGTCTTCATCACCGCTTACGATCAATACGCGATTGAAGCCTTTGAGCAAGGCGCGCTGGATTACCTGCTAAAGCCGGTCAACCTGGATCGCCTGAAAACCACCTGCACCCGCCTGCAGGGGCGCCTGGGCAAATCTCCCAACAATATCGAGCGCCAGCTCAGCCAGCTGTTGCAGCAAACCGGCCGCACGCCGGGCAGCGCCGGCGTGGGCGGCGCGCCGTCCCAACCCGAGTACTTGCACTGGATCCAGGCCCAGGTGGGCAATAGCCTGCGCATGATCTCGACCAAGGAAGTGTTGTTCTTTCGCGCCGACGAAAAATACACGCGCGTGCAAACGGCACAGGGCGAATTCCTGATCCGCAAGACCCTGAAAGAGTTGGAAGACGAACTCGACCCTGGCGAATTCTGGCGCATCCATCGCTCCACCCTCGTGCGCGTCGATGCAATCGCCGAAGTCACGCGCGATCTGCGCGGACGCCAGATGGTGCGCGTGCGCAACTCCACGGAGGAACTGGAAGTCAGTCGCGGAAATACCCATTTATTCCAGCAAATGTAGGTCGCCCGCGCTCGCTTGCCCCCTGTACGGTGCTAGTCTATATTGTCCTGACTACGCTGCGACTAATGGGAGAGAACGATGACGATTCCAAAGGCCACGCGCGCGACTATCGTGCCCTGCCTGCGCTACCGCGATGCACCCGCTGCCATTGAATGGCTTTGCAATACACTGGGCTTTCACGCTTCCTTGGTGCTACCCAATGAAGACGGCACGATCGCCCACGCCGAGCTCTCCTATGGGAACGGCATGATCATGCTTAGTTCTATCTTTGACACCGACTTCGGGCGCCTGCTCAAACAACCCTCCGAGGTCGGCATGGGTGTCACGCACAGCTCCTACCTGATCGTCAACGATGCCGATGCAGTGCACGCGCGCTGCCTGAAAGCCGGGGCGCCAATCGAGATGCCCTTGCAGGACGAAGATTATGGCGGGCGCGGCTTCACCTGCCGCGACCCTGAAGGGCATATCTGGAGCATCGGCACCTACGACCCTTGGGAGCAATAATGGGACGCACCGTTCACTTTGAAATCCAGGCCAGCGAGCCGCAAGTCCTTATCGACTTTTACGGCAAGATGTTCGACTGGAGCTTTTCCAAATGGGAAGGCGGCGACTACTGGCTGGTCGGCACCGGCGAGGTCGGCGCGCCCGGCATCAATGGCGGCCTGCTGCCGCGCCGTGGCCCGCGTCCGGACGAAGGTGCCTCGGTCAACGCCTTTGTCTGCACGGTCGATGTGGAAGACCTGGACCAGTCGCTGGTGCAGCTGAAGGAACTGAAGGGCATGGTGGCCGTGCCGAAAATGCCGGTGCCGGGCGTGGGCTGGCTGGCTTACGCCAAAGATCCGGACGGCAATATCTTCGGCATGATGCAGACCGACGCCAGCGCCTCGTTCGACGCGATGTAATTCAGGCGAGCGCCGCGACCAGGGCGGCGTCCGCCACCTGGGTCGGGCGGATCTTGATCAGGTTGCGGTACAGCGGCGGCAGGTGGCTGCACAATTCGTGCAAGCCCTGTTCCGGCATGCCTGGGCGCACGTACTGGAATTGCGCCGGGTTATTGTGCGGCAATGCGCCTTCCATGGTCGAGCCATACGCGCCCAGCGCCATGAAACTCAAGGCGCTTTCGTCCGGACCCACGGCGAAGACGAAAGTGCCGTCTTTCGGGTGCCCCAGGTAGTGGCGCACTTCGGACTGGGTCGCCGCATCGGCGCCCTCCATCAGCTTGTAGCGCAACTGCGCATAGGCGCGCGTGCATTCCATAAAGGCCGTGCGGATCAGCGAACTTTGCTGGCGGCCGTGGCAGCACAGCAGCAGGTTGCCGAAGGAATCCAGCAGCGCCACCGCCTCCCCTTTCCCGCCTTGCGCCTTGTCGCGCGCCATCGCTTGCTGCAGGTAGGGCGCCAGGCCCGCATCCGGCATGCGCGGCTGGCAGCGGTAGGTCAAGGCATCGGGGAAGGCGCGCTTCAGGGCGCGCATGATGAAGTGGTCTTCCGGCAGCGTGGCCGGGTCCTTCAATTCCTGCTGCGGCGGGTCGATATTGAACAGGTCCATCACATTGGCGGACGTGGCCTCGAACACCAGCGAGCAAAGCGCCTGCGTCGGTTCGGCGATGGTTTTGCCGATGAAGAAAGGCTTGGGCGATGCCCCCGCCCCGCGCCGCGCATAGGAGGATGTGCCCAGCACGGCGGGATAGGCGAAGCTGGCTTCCGCCTTCGGCTGCAAGGCTGCCGGCAGCGATGGGAAGAAGGCGGAGCCGTTGTAATTGATGCCGGCTTTGCCGTCCGGTGCCGCGACCACCACGTTGAAGCCTGCGGCCAGCATGGCGCCGGTACACATGCAGCAGGGGTCGAGCGAGGTGACGATGGTGCAGTCTTCCGGCGGCGGCAGCTCGCGACCTTTGGCGCGCTCGGCGAAATACCAGTCCACCAGTTGCCGCTCGCCGTGCGCGGTGGGGTCGTAGATCAGGCCATGCTTGATGACGTTGTTGTGCAGCGCCTTGAGTACCGTGCCGCTGGCGTCGAGCATGACCCCGCCGACGCCGAAGGTGCCCTGGGTTTTCGCTGCAATCGCTTCGGACGCCGCGATGGCGACGGCCGTTTGAACGTCGATAGCCTTTTTCACTATTACTTCTTCAGGTCCCAGCCGCCGAAGGCTTCTGGCAGCAGCTCGGCTGCGGTGGTTTCGCGGGTGTCGCCGTTCAGGTTGGCCAGCACCACCGGCAGCTGGTTGCCACCCAGTTCCAGCGTGACCTGGCGGCAGGCGCCGCATGGGGCGATCGGGTTGTCGGTTTCGCCGACCACGGCCAGCTTGGTGAAATCGCCGGGCTGGTAGCCTTGCGCGATGGCGCTGAAGAAGGCGGTACGCTCGGCGCAGTTGCACAGGCCATAGCTGGCGTTTTCCACGTTACAGCCGTGGAAGATTTTTCCATCCTTGGTCAGCAAGGCTGCGCCGACTTTGAAGTTGGAGTATGGGGTGTAGGCTTTCAGGCGGGCTGCCTTGGCTTCTACGATCAGTTGGTCGTTGTTCATTTTGTCTCCTCAAAACCGGGCAACCAGGGTACGGCCCAAAAGGGCCGGACCCTGGGCAGGGTCCGGCCCTTTGGGCCGTACCCTGGTTTCCCGGTTCTCCGGTTTTAAGGCCGAATAGTGCGATAAACGATAGGATTCGCCGCAGGCGCCGCATCCGCAATGGTATAAGCAGCCTGCACCTCACGCACCGCCTGCTCCGCAGCCTCCTGCGTACGCGCATGCACCATCGCCAGCGGCTGGCCAGCCTGCAGCGGCTGCCCCAGCTCCACCAAATCAGTCAACCCCACAGCAAAGTCAATCGCATCCGTCGGACGACGACGACCGCCACCCAGCGACACCACCGCCAGCCCGATATCGCGGCAAACGGTCGAAGCAGCATACCCCGCACGCGGCGCCGGCACCGGCACCACAATCGGCGCCTTCTCCAGGTGCTTGTCCATATTCTCCACCAGGTCGGCAGGACCACCCAGCGCAGCCACCATGCGCGCAAAGCGATCCGCAGCCTCGCCCGAATCCAGCGCATGCTGCAGCTTGGCGCGTGCATCCGCCTCGTTGCTGGCCAGCTTACCCATCACCAGCATCTCAGCGCACAGCGCCATGGTGACTTCGTGCAGGCGCGCAGGGCGGAACTTGCCGGTCAGGTAGTCAATCGCACCGCGCACTTCCACGGCATTACCCGCCCATGGCGACAGCGATTCATTCATATCCGTCAGCAGGGCCGAGGTCAGCGTGCCCGCGCCATTGCCCACCTTGACGATGGACTCGGCCAGTTCAACCGACTTCGCGTAGCTTGGCATGAAGGCGCCGGAACCGGCTTTCACGTCCATCGCCAGCACGTCCAGGCCGGCGGCCAGCTTCTTCGACAGGATGGAGCCGGTGATCATGGCCACCGATTCCACGGTCGCAGTGACGTCGCGGATCGAATAGAAACGCTTGTCGGACGGCGCCAGCGACGCGGTCTGGCCGATGATGGCCACGCCCACGTTCTTCACCACTTCGCGGAACTTCTCGTTGGTCGGGACGGTGGAGTAGCCAGGGATGGAGTCGAACTTGTCCAGGGTGCCGCCGGTGTGGCCCAGGCCACGGCCCGAGATCATCGGCACGAAGCCGCCGCAGGCCGCGATCATTGGGCCGAGCATCAGGGACACCACGTCGCCCACGCCGCCGGTGGAGTGCTTGTCCATTACCGGACCTGGCAGGTTCAGGGATTTCCAGTCCAGCACTTCGCCGGAGTCACGCATGGCCAGGGTGAACGCCACGCGCTCGTCCATCGACATGTCGTTGAAGAAGACGGCCATCGCCAACGCGGCGATCTGGCCTTCGCTGACGCTGTTATCGGTGATGCCTTTGACGAAGAATTGGATTTCTTCTTTCGACAGCACACCGCCATCGCGTTTTTTACGGATGATTTCCTGGGGGAGGAACATTTTTTATCTCTTTCTTTTTTACTTCAAACCGGAAAACCGGGGTACGACCCGAAAGGGTCGTACCCCGCCCAGGGTCCGGCCCTTTGGGCCGTACCCTGGTTTCCTGGTTTTAGACGCCGTAAGGAATCCAGATATTTTTGACTTGCGACGCATGCGCCAGCACAACACGACCGCCTGCCTGCGCAGTCGAGAACCAGTCACGGCCCTTGGCACCGCCAGTCCAGGTACGCTTGAGCGAAGCAGCCGACAGCTTCTCCACTTCCGCGCAGCCAGCCGCCGAACCGTCATGGCGCCACACAGCATCCACGTCAGCGTGCGAAGCCAGCGTACGCGCCAGTTCATCCGCCGAACCGGTCACGATATTCACCACGCCGCCCGGCAGGTCCGACGTATCGAACACCTGGTACAGGTCAGTCACCGACAGCGGATACGCCTCGGAAGGCACAGCCACCACACGGTTACCCACAGCGATAGCCGGAGCCACCAGCGAGATGAAGCCCAGCAGCGGATTCTCATTCGGGCACACGATACCAATCACGCCAACCGCCTCATTCAGCGCCACGGTAATACCGTGCATCGGCGGCTGGTGCGCCAGGCCGTCATACTTATCAGCCCAAGCCGCCCAGTAGAACAGGCGCTCGATGGAAGCTTGCACTTCCTTCTCAGCGTTCTTGGTGCCGGTTTGCGCAGCGATACGCTCCGCGAATTCCGCGCCGCGCGCAGCCAGGTTTTCAGCGATGTAATACAGCACTTGCGCGCGGTTGTGCGCAGTGGCCTTGGTCCAACCGGCCGCCTTGTGCGCAGCTTCCACAGCGTTGCGGATGTCCTTGCGGTTACCCTCGCCCACTTCGCCCACGAACTTGCCGTCGGCGCCGTGGATGGCGCGGGTGTAGGCGCCGTCAGGGCGAGCCTGCTTGCCGCCGATATACAGCTTGGCGGTGCGGTCCACTGCGAACGGGTCAGCCGATGGGGTGAACTCAGTTTCCGGCTTGGCAGGCTTCTTGAAGGTCGGCGCAGCCGGACGTGCATCTTCCGACACAGGCACCAGGTACTCGAACATGCCTTCGCGGCCACCTTCACGACCGTAGCCGGATTCCTTGTAACCGCCGAAGCCGCAAGCGGCGTCGAACTGGTTGGCGGTATTGATCCACACCACGCCGGCCTTGATGGCAGGCGCCACGTCCAGCGCCAGCGAAATGTTCTCGGTCCAGACGCAGGAAGCCAGGCCGTACACGGTGTTGTTCGCCAGTTGTACTGCTTCAGCCGGGGTGCGGAAGCTCATCGCCACCAACACCGGGCCAAAGATTTCGGCCTGCGCCACGGCAGCCGAAGTCGAGGCGCCGGTGATCAGGGTTGGCGGGAACCACGAACCGGTCGCCGGCACTTCGCAGCCGGCCGGCTGGTACACCTCGCACCCCTCGGCGCGGGCCGAATCCACCAGCGCAGCGATGCGCTGCTGCTGGATCGGATCGACCAAGGCGCCGATGTCCATCGACTTGTCCAGCGGGGAGCCCAGGCGCAGGTTGTCCATGCGCGCTTTCAGCTTCTTCAGGAAACGCTCCTGCACGGATTCCTGCACCAGCAGGCGCGAACCGGCGCAGCAAACCTGGCCCTGGTTGAACCAGATCGAATCGACCAGGCCTTCGACCGCAGCATCCAGGTCGGCATCTTCGAAGACGATGAACGGCGACTTGCCGCCCAGTTCCAGCGACAGCTTCTTGCCGGTGCCGGCGGTGGCTTCGCGGATGATGCGGCCCACTTCGGTGGAGCCGGTGAAGGCCAGCTTATCGATGCCCTGGTGCGCCACCAGTGCTTCGCCAGTGCGGCCGTCGCCGGTCACGATGTTGACCACACCAGCCGGCACGCCAGCTTGCACGCAGATGTCGGCGAACAGCATCGCGGTCAGCGGCGTGAATTCAGCCGGCTTGAAGACGATGGTGTTACCAGCCGCCATGGCGGGAGCGATTTTCCACGCCAGCATCAGCAGCGGGAAGTTCCACGGCACGATCTGGCCGACCACACCCACCGCGCGGTGGCCGGGGAATTCTTCGTCCAGCAGTTGCGCCCAGCCGGCGTGGTAGTAGAAGTGGCGCGCCACCAGCGGCAGGTCGGCGTCGCGGGTTTCGCGGATGGTCTTGCCGTTGTCCAGGGTTTCCAGCACCGCGAACAGGCGCGCATGCTTTTGCATCAGGCGCGCAATCGCGTACATGATCTTGGCACGGCCATGGCCGCCCAGCGCCTGCCAGGCCGGCAGCGCCTTGCGCGCAGCGGTGACAGCGCGCGCCACATCGACTGCGCTGGCCTGGGTCAGTTCAGCCAGTTGCGAACCATCGGCAGGATTGACGCTGGCGAAGGTTTCGCCCGGCTCGGTCCACGCGTTGTCGATAAACAGGCCGAATTTGCGGGAGCGCTGCTCCAGCCACGCTTGCGCTTCTTTCTGGCTTTCTGGTGCAGGGCCGTAGTCCATGGTGTTGAGGATCTCGTTAATAGTTGGCATGGCGGTGTCTTCTTATGGTTGCGCGTGGCGATGGGCGGCGGAGTAGTTGCCGGTCACGTAGTGCTCCAGCTGGCGCTCGATGTCGGTCAGCAGGGAGGAAGCACCGATACGGAACAGGTGCGGCTCCAGCCATTCATTGCCCAGCTCTTCCTTCATCACGGTCATGTATTGCAGCGCCGTCTTGGCGCTGCCCACGCCGCCCGCCGGCTTGTAGCCCACCTTGAAGCCGGTGCGCTCATGGTATTCGCGGATCGCGCGCACCATCACCAGCGATACCGGGATGGTGGCGTTGACGCCTTCCTTGCCGGTCGAGGTCTTGATGAAGTCCGCGCCTGCCATCATGCAGACCCACGATGCCTTGGCCACGTTTTCCAGCGTCACCAGGTCGCCGGTGGCCAAAATGGCCTTCACGTGCGCTTCGCCGCACGCTTTGCGGTAGGCCAGCATTTCGTCATACAGGGCTTGCCAGTTGCCGGTCAGGACGTGCTGGCGGGTGATCACGATGTCGATCTCTTTCGCGCCGGCAGCCACCGACAGTTCGATCTCGCGCACCTTGGTTTCCATGCTGGTCAGGCCAGCCGGGAAGCCGGTCGACACCGCAGCGATCGGCAGGCGGCCTTTCAGCACCGCGTCGGCGTGCTGGATCATCTCGTGGTAGACGCAGACGGCGCCGGTCATCAGCTTGCGCTCTTGCAGGCCCAGTGCTTCCACCAGGTCCTGGCGCAGCGGGCGCATGGCCTTCATGCACAGGCGCTCAACGCGGCCCGGGGTATCGTCGCCGGCCAGGGTGGTCAGGTCGATCAGATCGATCGCCTTTACCAGCCAGGCAGCCTGGTACTCTTTCTTCACGCTGCGGCGGTTCGCCAGCGATGCGGCGCGGCGGTCCGCAGCGGCCTTGTTCACGTGGATGTGATTCAGCCAGCCCAGGTCGAGGCCAATGGCCTCGTTGCGCTTGAAGTTTTCAATGGTGGTCATAGGAGGTTGGTTCCGTTGGAAAGAGGTTTCACGCCCAGGTGATGCGCGATGGTCTGGCCGATGTCGGAGAAGGTCTCCGAGATGCCGAGCGACTGCGGCTTCACATTCGGGCCGAAGAACAGCACAGGAATATGTTCACGGGTATGGTCGGAGCCTGGTGCGGTTGGATCGCAGCCGTGGTCGGCGGTGATCACGCACAGGTCGCCATCCTTCAGGTTGGCGATGAATTCCGGCAGGTGCGCATCCATTTCGTGCAGCGCGTTCGCGTAGCCGGAAACATCGCGGCGGTGGCCGAAGTGCATGTCGAAGTCGACGAAATTGACGAAGGTCAGCGACTTGTCGCCCGCTTCGCGCTGCGCTTCCAGCAGCTTGTCGAACAGCGCCATATTGTCCGGGCCTTTCAGCACGCGGCTCACGCCTTGCGCGGCGTAGATATCGCTGATCTTGCCCAGCGCGATGACCTCGCCGCCGTCGTTCTTCACGTGGTCCAGCAGGGTTGGCGCGCTTGGCGGCACGGCGTAGTCGTGGCGGTTGGCGGTGCGCTTGTAGTTGCCGTTCGCGCCCAGGAATGGGCGCGCGATGACGCGGCCGATATTGTATGGCTTGACCAGCTCGTACGCCTTCTCGCACATCTCGTACAGGCGCTCCAGGCCGAAGTGCTCTTCGTGGCATGCGATCTGCAGCACGGAGTCGGCGGAGGTGTACAGGATAGGCTTGCCGGTCGCGACGTGCTCGTCGCCCAGGTCGGTGATGATGGTGGTGCCGGAAGCGTGGCAGTTGCCCAGGAAGCCCGGCACGCCGGTCAGTTCCTGCAGCTTGTCGGTCAGCTCTTTCGGGAAGGACGGCACTTCTTTCGGGAAGTAGCCCCAGTCGAACAGCACCGGCACGCCGGCGATTTCCCAGTGGCCGGACTGGGTGTCCTTGCCGGTGGATTGCTCGCGCGCTGCGCCGTAGGCGCCGGTGAAACCCTCACGCATATTGAAACCGGCAGCCCATTCGCCCGACGCGGTGTGCGCGGCGGCGGCCAGGCCGATTTTTTCCATGGTGGGGAGGGACATTGGCTTGCCTTCGTTGGCAGCCCATTTGGCGATGTGACCGAAGGTGTTATAGGCCTGGTCGCCGTATTTGGCGGCATCCGGCGTTGCGCCGAGGCCGAAGGAGTCTAACAACAGGATGAATGCGCGGGACATAGTGAGCCTCTTCAAAAACCGTTAAACCTGAAAACCGGGGTGCGGCCCGAAAGGGCCGGACCCCGCCAAGGGTCCGGCCCTGTGGGCCGTACCCTGGTTTCCCGGTTTAAGCCTTAGGCGTCTTACCGACGTTTTCCAGGAACGCCAGGATCAGCTTGATCAGCGACTCCGCGCCGATAGCCGCGTACTTCAAGGTCTGCTCGTGCGACAGTTGGAACGGCGACAGCCCCTCAGCCAGGTTGGTAACAACGGAAACGCCCACCACCTTCAGACCGCAATGACGCGCAGGCACCACTTCCGGCACCACCGACATACCAACCAGGTCCGCGCCCAGGGTCTTGAACGCGCGGATTTCCGCAGGCGTTTCAAAGTTCGGGCCCGGGTAGGCAATGTACACACCCTCATGCAGGGTCAGCGACTTCTCCGCCGCGCTGGCCTGCAGCAGCTTGCGCAGGTCCGCATCGTAGGCATTCGCCATCGAGAAGAAGCGCGGGCCGAAACGTTCATCGTTCGGGCCGACCATCGGCGAACCCGGCAGGAAATTGATATGGTCATTCAGCGCCACCAGCGAACCCGCGTCCACTTCCGGACGCAGCGAACCCGCCGCATTGGTCACGAACAGCATCTCGCAGCCCAGCAGCTTGATGGTGCGCACAGCGGAAGTCATCACCGCCGGACCATAGCCTTCGTAGAAGTGGCCGCGGCCTTTCAGGCACACCACCTGCACGCCCGCCAGCGTGCCCATCACCAGTTGGCCGGCGTGGCCGTGCACGGTGGAGATCGGGAAGCCTGGCAGTTCGTCAAAGCTAATCGACACGGAATCGGTCATCTGCTCGGCCAGCACGCCCAGGCCGGAGCCCAGGATCATTGCCACGCGTGGCTGGAAATTGGCCGGCATGCGGGCGCGGATGATGGCGGCTGCCTGGAATGGGGTATTGGAAGACATGGAGTTCCTCGTTTTTGTAATCTTTAGATGAGCTGGCCAGAACAGGCCTGTGAACGTACCACGACACTATGCATCATTGCCTATATGTATGGCAAATACCATTTTTCTTTATTATTTATATGCAAGCCATATAAATCTAGGTTTATTATAGGGACGCCTTCCGTTTGACATGCGACGGACAAATGTTTAGCATCGCAAACAAATGTTTATAGCGAGCTTTCCGTGAGCGATCTCTCCCGCAAGGAACAGTTGTACCAACTGATCCGCGCTAACCCCTTCATCTCCCAGCAAGAGCTGGCGGAGCAGCTCGCCTTGTCGCGCTCGGCCGTGGCCGGCCATATCGCCAGCCTGATCCGCGAACGCAAGCTGCTGGGCCGCGCCTATGTGTTGCGTAATGAACGCAACGTGCTGTGCATCGGCGCCGCCTGCCTCGACCGCAAGCTGCGACCGCACGCGCCGCTGCAGATGGCCACCTCCAACCCGGCTTGCGCTGAGGAAAGTTTTGGTGGCGTGGCGCGCAATATCGCCGCTAACCTGGCCCAGCTCGGCCTGCCCTGCTCCCTGCTGACCGCCCTCGGCGACGACTCCTCCGGCCGCGCCCTGCGCGCCCAGGTGGAAGCAGCCGGCATCGGCATGGAAGGCAGCCTGCAGGTCAATGGCATCGGCAGCGGCACCTACACCGCCGTGCTGGACGCTTCCGGCGAAATGGTGGTCGCCCTGGCCGACATGGCCATTTTCGACCAGTTGACACCCGGCTGGATCGCCAGCCGCCAGCCGCAGCGCAACGCCGCTGGCATGGTGGTGGCGGACCTGAACCTGCCGCTCGAATCGGTCGCCATGCTGCTGGCCGACGCCCACGCCTCCGGCGTGCCGCTGCTGGTGGTCGCCGTGTCGCAGCCGAAAATGGCGCGCCTGCCGCAAGACCTGAACGGCCTGTCGCTGCTGATCCTCAATCGCGGCGAACTGGAAACCCGCGCCGGCCGCGCCCTGCCGACCGAAGCCGACGTGCAGGCAGCCTGCCACGCCCTGCAAGCCGCCGGCGCGCAGGACATCATCGTCACCTGCGGCGCCAGCGGCGTCTATCACACGCTGGGCCAGGCCCTGCACTGGCTGCCGGCGCATGACGCGCACGTGGTCGACGTGACCGGCGCCGGCGATGCCTTCTCCGCTGCCGTGGCCTGGTCGCTGCTGCAAGACCCCGCACAACTCACCCTGGCCTGCGAGCGTGGCTTGAAAGCCGCCGCCATTACGCTGGCCAGCCCACACACTGTATCGCCGGCACTGAGCGCAGACCTGCTCGCCGCGCTTATCGAGGAGTAAACCATGCACCAATTCCTGTCCTTCTCCCCTGAAGTAGCCCACGCCCGCGCCACCGGCCAGCCGATCGTGGCGCTGGAATCGACCATCATCTCGCACGGCATGCCCTACCCGCAGAACGTGCAGACCGCGCGTGAAGTGGAACAGATCATCCGCGACGCGGGCGCGGTGCCGGCCACCATCGCCATCATCGCCGGCAAGATCTGTATCGGCCTGACCGAAGAACAACTGGAACATCTGGGCAACTCGCCGGACGCGATCAAGGTGTCGCGGCGCGACCTGGCCTTCGTGCTGTCGCAGCACAAGCTGGGCGCCACCACCGTGGCGGCGACCATGATCTGCGCCCAACTGGCGGGCATCAAGGTCTTCGTCACCGGCGGCATCGGCGGCGTGCATCGCGGCGCCGAGACCAGCATGGATATCTCGGCCGACCTGCAGGAACTGGCCCAGACCAATGTGGCCGTGGTGTGCGCGGGCGTGAAGTCCATCCTCGACATCGGCCTGACCCTGGAATACCTGGAAACCCACGGCGTGCCGGTGGTGTCGGTCGGCCAGCCAGGATTCCCGGCCTTCTTCACGCGCCAGAGCGGTTTCAACGCGGACTTCCAGCTCGATACGGCCGCCGAGCAGGCATCCTTCATCGCCACCAAGTGGGCGCTGGGCCTGGATGGCGGCGTGGTGGTCTCGGCGCCGGTGCCGGAAGCGGACGCCATGCCGAAAGACGAGATCGACGCCATCACCGTGCGCGCCCTGCAGGAAGCGGCGCAGAACGGCGTGACCGGCAAAAAGGTCACCCCCTTCCTGCTGGCCCGTATCAAGACCCTGACCGAAGGCCGCAGCCTGATGACCAATATCGCACTGGTGAAAAACAACGCGCGTGTCGGCGCAGCCCTGGCGCGTGCGCTGCAGGAGCATCCATGTCCATCGACCTGAAACAGCTCAAGTACTTCCTGGCCGTGGCTGAAGAGAAAAGCTTCAGCCGCGCCGCCGAACGCCTGCACATCTCGCAGCCGCCGCTGTCGCAGCAAATCATGAAGCTGGAAGCGGAGCTGGGCGTGAAGCTGTTCGCGCGCACCACCCGCACCTTCGAGCTGACGGTGGCGGGCAAGGCGCTGATGCAGGAGGCCTCCGACCTGCTGGCGAAAATGCGCATGACCATCGATACCGTGCGCCAGATCGACCGGGGCGAAGTGGGCCGCCTGCGCGTGGGCATTGTGGGTTCGGCCATGTGGGGCCCGATCCCATCAATGCTGGAAGAATTCCAGAGCAAGTACCCGCGCGTGACCTGGACCATCCACGAGTCCGGCCCGACGGTGCAGTACGACGCCCTGCGCGCCAAGCAAATCGACGTCGGCTTCTGGCGCGAGCCGAAGCTGGACGACGACGAACTGCGGCGCGATAACCTGAAGCAGGAGCTGTGCTTCAAAGAGAACGTCTGCGTGGCCGTGAACGAGCACCACCCGCTGGCGAAGATGGAGGCGATTGAGCTGATGGACATCGCCGACGAGCCGATGCTGACACTGGCCCTGGATAAATCCGCCTTCCCGCGCTACCTGATCCAATGCTGCATCAACGCCGGCTTCCACCCGGAGATTTTCCAGGAAGCACATGAGCCGCAGACTTTGCTGGCCATGGTTGGCGCCGGCCTTGGCGTCACCCTGATGCCCGAGACCACCGCCCGTATCGGCTGGCCCGGCGTGGTGTTCCTGCCGATCCGCACCAACGCCCCATCGGCCAACCTATACATCACCTACACCACCCTCGACGACGCACCAGTCGTGCGCGCCTTCCTCAACATCCTGCGCCCGCCCACCGCATAAGCCCCGCCCGTCGCCGTCCAGGGTCTGACCCAAGGGTCAGACCCTGGTTTCCCGGTCTCAAAGGTTTTCGCACAACACCAGCGACATATACCTCTTACGAAGCATATGCCTATTAATCCTGCGTGCCAGATGTTCAAATCGATACGACCAAAGTCCCTGAACATGCAGTTCCAGGCTCCACCGATCGTTGGTACCAAAGAAGCCAAAACTGATCCGATTCGCCTCTTCAACTTCCAAACGTTCAAGGAAGCCAAAGTAATCCGGTGTCGAAGCTGAGTCCACAATTACGCCACTCCCGTCAACGACGTAATACCAATGACTAACCCCGTCGAAATAGTCGTAACAAGTCACCACCAGGAATAAGCCCTGGCATTCAAATTGGGCGACAATTTGCTCACCCTTTACTACACCTACCTCACCAATCCCCGCCATCGACAATCGGCGGCTGTATTCACCAGAAGAAAACTTATCGGCGAGCTCGGTTAAAGTGAATTGACCAGTCGTCGCTATCATTGCTGACAAGCGGTTGAGGATTCACCCGGAATGTACCCGGCACTCCTAAGCCAGTCGACACCCCTTGCGTCCAACGCAGCATGTATCACTTCAGGAGGCAGGCTATAAACCGTAGCCCAGGTCGCGCGGCCATCCGCTGCGGTAGACGGAAAGCTAACCGTTTCAATCGGCCAATGGTATTTGCGTTTCAAGGCCTTTACGATTGCAGCAAGCGTCACCCGTCCACGCAGCGGCTCACGACCTGTTTGATCAGCATTTGAGAGTAGTACCGCAAGCACGGCACCACGCGCCGTCCGTGGGCCGGGAAAAATCGGGGTTTTAGACATGGCGGTAAAGTAGTCTAATGCGTCGAGCCTGCGGCAACGGATACGTCGCGCGAAACAGCCAGGGAAGTTTGCACGGCGATACGCAAACCTTCGATCATCTGCGCCAGCGACATGCTCGCAGCAGCAGGATGGCGAGCCGCCTGCTCCGGCAGGTAGGGGATGTGAATGAAACCCCCGCGCACGCCTGCGCGGCCAGCCAGCGCATGCATCAGCCCATAAAACACGTGATTGCAGACAAAAGTGCCCGCCGTCTGCGACACCGACGCCGGCAGGCCAGCCGCCCGCAACGCCGCCACCACTGCCTTGATCGGCAGCGTGGAGAAATAGGCCGCCGGGCCGCCCGCCACGATCGGCTCGTCCACCAACTGCTGCTCGGCGTTGTCCTTGATCGGCGCGTCATCGACATTGATCGCCACCCGCTCCACCGTCAAATCCACCCTGCCGCCCGCCTGCCCCACCGCGATCACCAGCGCAGGCTGCACCTCATCCAGCAGCGTAGACATGGCCTCATTCGCCGCCCCGAAGACGCAAGGCAACTGGCGCGCGACGACGCGGAAAGTTTCGGCCCCAGCGCCGTCCTGCCAGCCATCCAGCGCCCGCACCGCCTCCCAGGCGGGATTGATCGGTTCCTTATTAAACGGCTCAAAGCCGGTGAGCAGCACAGTCTTCATAGCAGGAAATACAAAAGGATGATGTTCGCGCCCAGCAGCGGCAACGCGGTCGGGATTTGCGCCTTGACCACGGCATTCCGGTCCGGCAGGTCAAGCAGCGCGGTTGGGATGATATTGAAGTTGGCGGCCATTGGCGTCATCAGGGTACCGCAATACGCGCTGAACATACCGATTGCCGCCATTACCGCCGGGTTGCCGCCGTACTGCGCCACCAGTACCGGCACGCCCACGCCGCCCGCCATGACAGGGAAAGCGGCAAAGCCATTGCCCACCACGATCGTGAACAAGGCCATGCCGATACAGTACAGCGCGACCGCCGCCAGCTTGGAGTCGGCGCTAATGAGCCCGGTGGTTATCTGCGCCACCGCCTTGCCGACGCCAGCCTCGCTGAACAAAAGCCCCAGCACCGCCAGCATATGCGGCAGCACAATCGACCAGCTCATGGCATCCACCAGCCGGCGCGCTTCGCGCCCCGCTTGCAATGGCGTGGAGCGCGTCAACCAGCACGCCACGCCCACCGCCACCACGGCAGCGCAGCCCAGGCTCACCAGGGTCAGGTTCTTCTGGTCCAGCACAAACAGTTCGCCGATGCGCACATCCTTCAACAGCGTGGCACCGGCCATGGTCACGGCGGGGATTACCAGCGCTGGAATGAACAACCGGTGCCGCAGGCGCGCCGCGCTGGCACGGCGCGCGTCATCCGGCAGCACATCCGGCTTGCCGCTGCGGACGCCGCCAAAGCCCGCCAGCAGCGCCATCACGATCATGGACAGGCCGACCATGGCCGGCGGCAGGCGCTCGCCCACCAGGTAGACCATGGCGTACAAGGCCCAGAACAGACCCGTGGTCCAGCGGCGCGGATTGCTGCGGTCGCCAAACGACAACAAGGAGGTCATCGCCAGCATGATGCCGAGCAGGTAGTAGAAATACTCGACGCGGACAATCATGCTGCGCTCCTGCGCAGGTAGCCGTCCAGGCGCTTCAGGCGCCAGGCATGGATGATGAAAGCGCAGATCGCGGTGGGAATGCCCCACAGCGCCATATGCAGGGGATCCACCTCGATGCCCTCCGCACGCAGCACAGTTTGCATCAGCACGATGGCGCCGAAGGCGACAAAGATATCCTCGCCGAAGAACAAGCCGACATTATCGGTCGCCGCCGTCATGGCGCGGATGCGGTAGCGCTGCTCCTCGCCCAGGACCTTGCCCTGCGCCGCAAGCTGCACTTCCGCCGCGCCCTCCGCCATCGGCGCCACCACCGGCCGCACCATCGACGGATGGCCGCCCAACGCAGTCAGGCCCATGGCGGCCGACGTCTCGCGCAAGAACAGGTAAACAATCAGCAGCCGCCCCGCCGTCGCCGAGCGCACGCGTGAAATCGCCGCCTGCGCATGCTCGCGCAAGCCAAAGCGCTCCAGCAAGCCGATCGCCGCCAGCGGCAGCAGGTAGATCATCGGCAGGTTGCGCGTTTTAACGAAGGCCGTGCCGAGCGAGGCAAGCAGCGCCTCCACCGGCATAAAGGCCGCGAATCCAGTCGTAAAGCACGCCGCCACCACCACCAGCACCGGGTGCAGCCGCAACAAGAAACCGAGCACGATCACGGCCACGCCAAGCAGTGGCCACATATTCACAGCAGTCTGCATCTACCCTCCCCAAGGAGGCACCATATTACAAAAAAAACGCACACCGAAGTGTGCGTTTTCGCGGGGAGCATCAAACGATCAGAAGGTCGCCTTGAACTGTACGCCGTAAGTGCGTGGTTCGTTCACGATACCGGTCAGGTTGTTGATCGAGATCGCGCCCAGGGCCTGGATACGGTTGGTGATGTTGCGGCCGTATGCGGCGATTTCGTAGTTATCCCACTTGTAGCCAACGCGCAGGCCGCCTTCCAGCAGGGACTTGGCCTTGTACTCAACCGCTTCGTACAGGAAGAAGTTGTAAGTGCTGCGGTAAGCCCAGTCGGTGTAAGCATACAGTTCGCCGTTGCCGACTGCGGTGCTGTACTTCAGGCTGAAGTTATGCTGCCAGCGCGGTGCGCGCGGCAGGTCGTTGCCATTCAGGCTGGCGGTCAGCGGGAACGGGCCTTGTGGATCGAGCACGGTGCAAATCTTGAAGCCGCCGCCGCAATTGGAATCGAAGACTTTTGCATCCTTGATTTCAGTGTCGTTGTAGCTGCTGCCGAACGTGCCGCTGAAACCGTAACCCAGGTTAGCTTGCAGGTCCAGTTCCACGCCCTGGCCAGTCACCTTGTCGGCGTTGATCAGGCGGTTCATGTTGACGGAGCCGCTGCCGGCGGTCAGTTGCTTATCGTCCATGTCGTAACGGAAGAACGTCAGCGAAGCGCGTGCGCGGCGGTTCATCAGGTCAGCCTTCACGCCGAACTCGTAGGACAGCGCCTTCTCGGCCTTGGCCATGGTGGGCATGTCGCCGATGCCGTACAGGCGGCCCTGCATGGAAGGCGCACGGTAACCGGTCGCGATACGGCCGAACATGTTAGTGTCCTTGTCCAGGGTGTAAGTGCCGCTCAGGTCCCAGCTCACGTTGTGCGAGGTATCGGCCAGGGTTTGGCGCCAGATTGGCTTGTTCGGCTCGATACGCTGCGCAATGAAGTCCTTCTTGTCGGTCGTGTAGCGCAGGCCGGCACGCATCTTGAAGTCGTTGCTGACTGCGTAATTCAAGGTACCGAAGGCGGCCCAGGAACGGGCGTCCTGGAACTGCTGCGTGTACTCCGGGTTCAGCGAGCTTTTATTAAAGGTATTGAAGCCGATCGAATCGATCTGGATGTTCTCGTTGAAGAAGAACAGGCCGCCGATCCACTGCAGCGGGCCCTTGCCGTTCGATTCAGCGCGGAACTCCTGCGTGAACTGGCGGTGGTTCGGCATCAGGTCAGCCGTCTCAAGCGGGAATGGGATACCGCCGAACGGGCCAACCGGCGGGTTGAAATCAGCGCCATAGCCGCCATCCACGTCGGCGCGGCTGTACAGGTCCAGTTTTTCGTAGCCGGTGATCGAATGCAGGGTTACGTTCGGCAGGTCCCAACGCAGGCGAATGCTGCCGCCGCGGGTTTTCAGCCACTGGTTGTTGAAACCGTCGCTCGGGTAAGAGTAGTAATCGAAGCCGTCCACCAGGTCATTGGTGCCTTTTTTCAGGATATTGGCGCGGAACAGCGTCGCGGTGGTATCCATATTGCGGGCGTGGATGTTGAACAGCGCCGAGAAATCCTTGCTAGGCTTGACCAGCGCTTGCAGGCGCACGGCGTGATCGTCATAGCCTTCGAAGTCCTGGGTGCCGGTCGGGCGCGGATTGTGCACGCGGTCGTCGCGGTGCTGGCTCTGGCCGGAGAAGCGGAACGCCAGGGTGTCATTCACAGGCAGGTTGAAGGCGCCTTCCAGGTTGCGCATGCCTTCCTTGCCGAAGCCGATGTTGGCATAGCCCTCGGTCTTGCCGATCACTGGCTTGGCGGAGTCGAACTTGATCACGCCGGCCGGCGAGTTACGGCCGAACAGGGTGCCTTGCGGACCGCGCAGCACCTCGATCTGGTCCACGTCGAAGACCGGGAAGCCCTTCAGCATCGGGTTTTCCATCACGATATCGTCCATCACCAGGCCCACAGGCTGGGAGGCGTTCAGGTCGAAGTCGGTATTGCCCAGGCCACGGATATAGAAACGCGGGAAAGTACGGCCATAGTCGGACTCAACGGAAACGGAAGGCGAACGACCGTTCAGGAAACGGATATCCTGGCCGCCGGAAGTCAGCACGTCCAGCTTCTCGCCTTTCACGGTGGCAATCGACATCGGCACATCCTTGATGTTCTCGGCGCGGCGCTGGGCGGTAACAATCACGGTTTCCAGCTGGCCAGGCTGCTTTGCTTCTTCAGCAGGCTGTTGCGCTTCCTGGGCGCTAGCGAAATGGAGGGGAAATGCGCCGGCCACGGCCAGGGCGATCAGGGAATGCTTGAGGCGTTTATCCATACCCAGTGTTCCAATCTTTAGAGAAAAGTAACGGAATGTTGCAATGGCGCGGATGCTAGCACGAAAGATACGACGCACAGTTGCTTACGAATCAAGTGTTATTTAGTTGCACTGGATATAAATAAGCAAGTAAAAACGTATTTGCCATACATATAGCGCCTGTTGCATAGTAACGAACCACGAATCCATGCCCTGAGAAGCGGATTCAGCCAGACGAATGTGTGCTTGCAGTTTGATTACGTGCCTAAGAATTAATCAAGAGTACATAGTGAAAATTTGCATTAGTATGTTGTTGGCAAGCTACATGGTGCCGTGGCTTGCTTTGGCGCGAAAAAGCGTCCGAGGCACTCCATAAAAATATACAATATCGAACTTCGACGGAGCCCTTACATGAAAATCAAACAACTTAGCATGATGATCGCCGCAGTTGCGGTTGCAGCCAGCGCGAATGCGGCTGATCCGAAGCTGGGCATCGTGTACGACGCCGGCGGCAAGTTCGACAAGTCGTTCAACCAGTCCGCTTTCGAAGGCGCTGAGCGCTTCAAGAAGGACACCGGTATCAAATACATTGAAGTCCAGGCAAGCAGCGACACCCAGGCAGAACAGGTGATGCGCGGCCTGGCCCGTAAAAAGCTGGACCTGATCGCCGCCATCGGCTTCGCCCAGACCCAGGCGGTACAGAAGGTCGCCAAAGAATTCCCGAACGTGAAGTTCGTGCTGATTGACGGCGTAGCCCAAGGTAATAACGTCAATTCCGTGACGTTCAAGGAAGAAGAAGGTTCTTACCTGGTGGGCGTGGCGGCTGCCATGGCCTCCAAGTCCAAGAAGCTGGGCTTCATCGGCGGCATCGATATTCCGCTGATCCGCACCTTCGCCTGCGGCTATGCCCAGGGCGCCAAGTCGGTCGACAAGAAAGCCGAAGTGATCTCCAATATGGTCGGCACCACCTCGGCCGCCTGGAACGATCCGGCCAAGGGCGGTGAACTGGCGCGCGCGCAGTTCGACCGTGGCGTGGACGTGGTGTTCGCGGTGGCCGGCGGTTCCGGCATGGGCACCCTGCAGACCGCCAAGGAAAAAGGCAAGCTGTCGATCGGCGTCGATTCCAACCAGAATCACCTGTACCCGGGTTCCGTGCTGACCTCCATGGTCAAGCGCGTGGATAACACCGTGTACGACTCCTTCATGCAAATGAAGAACGGCACCTGGAAGGCCGGTATCACCGCCAAGGGCCTGAAAGAAGGCGGCGTGGATTGGGCGCTGGACGCGCACAACCGCAAAGTGATTACGCCAGAAATCGAAAAGAAAGTGCTGGGCGCACGCAAGGACATCATTGACGGCAAGACCAAAGTCATCGATATCCGCACCACCAACGCCGCCTGCCCGGCCTAAACCGCAGTTCCATTTAAAAGAACGCGCCGACGGGGAATCCCGTCCGGCGCGTTTTTCAGTAAATAAGACCGAAAATCCTTATGACGCCAGCAGTAGAATTCCGCAATATCTCCAAGCACTTTGGGGCGGTAAAGGCGAATACGGACGTCAGTTTCTCCATCGCCAAAGGGGCCATTCATGGCCTGGTGGGAGAAAATGGCGCCGGCAAGTCGACCTTGATGAGCATCCTTTACGGCTATTACCGCGCAGATGGCGGTGAGATTCTGCTGGACGGTAAGGTGCAACACATCCACAACTCGCACGAGGCGATCACGCTCGGCATCGGCATGGTGCACCAGCACTTCATGCTGGTCGAGAACATGACCGTGCTCGATAACGTGATGCTGGGCAGCGAAGGCGGCTTCCGCCTGCGCCAGCACCGCGCCGCCGTCGAGAAGCAGCTGCGCGAAATCTGCGAACGCTACCGCCTCGACGTTGATCCGCTGGCCACCATCCACGACCTGTCCGTGGGCGCACAGCAGCGCGTCGAAATCCTGAAGCAGATCTACCGCTCGGCCAACATCCTGATCCTGGACGAGCCGACCGCCGTGCTGACCGCGCAGGAAACCGAATCGCTGTTCGAGATCCTCAAGCTGTTCAAGGAACAAGGCAAGACCATCATCCTGATCACCCACAAGCTGCAGGAGATCAAGGACATCACCGACACCGTGACCGTGATGCGTGGCGGCCGCGTGGTCGGCGCCGTGCAGACTGCCGACACCACCAAGGAAGAACTGGCGCAGATGATGGTCGGCCGCCCGATCGAAAACAACCTGCCGCGCGGCGCCTACAATCCCGGCAAGCCGGTGCTGGAAGTGCGCAACTTGCAACTGGCCGACGCCAACGGCGTCAAGCTGCTGCAGGATATCGGCTTCACCCTGCGCGCCGGCGAGATCGTGGCGATTGCGGGCGTGTCCGGCAATGGCCAGTCCGAGCTGATGGAAATCCTGTCCGGCATGAAGCTACCGACCTCCGGCCAGGTGGATTTCGAAGGCAAGGCCTTGCCCTTCGCCGGCCGCAGCGATGCCGACGGCCTGCCCACCAAGTTCCGCGAACTGGGCATCGGCCACGTGCCGGAAGACCGCCTGCGCGACGGCGTGATCAAGGCCTTCTCGGTCATGCACAACACCTTCTTCGGCTACCAGGACAAGGTCAAGAACAAATGGGGCCTGATCGACTTCAAAGGCATCGCCCAGCGCTGCGCCGGTCTGCTGAAGGAGTTCGACGTGCGTCCGGCCAATCCGGACCTGCGTATCGGCCTGCTGTCCGGCGGTAACCAACAGAAGGTCGTGATCGCGCGCGAAGTGCTGGCCAAGCCCAAGCTGATGCTGGTCGGCCAGCCGACCCGCGGCGTGGACATCGGCACCATCGAATCCATCCATACCCAACTGCTCGCCCTGCGCGACCAGGGCGTGGCGATCCTGCTGGTATCGGTGGAACTGGAAGAAGTGCGCGCCCTGGCCGACCGCATCCTCGTGATGTGCGGCGGCAAAATCACCGGCGAACTGAAAATCGACGAATTCGACACCACCCGCATCGGCCTGCTGATGGGTGGCATGCATAAACACTGACCATGACCACTAACGATCTGCCACGCTGGGCAACCGGCTTTGTCCTGCCCATCCTCAACCTGCTGTCCGCCATGCTGGTGGCCGCGCTTGCCATCCACCTGATGGGCGAAGACCCGCTGGAGTCGATGCACATCCTGATCAACAGCGCGATCATCAACCCGGAAGGCTTGAGCTACACCCTGTTCTACGCCTCGACCCTAGTCTTCACCGGCCTGGCCGTGTCGATCGCGATGCAGGCCGGCCTGTTCAACATCGGCGCCGAAGGCCAGATGTACTTCGGCGGCCTGGGCTTGACCCTGGCCCTGCTGGCGTTCGACACCTCCCTGCCCTGGTTCCTGCTGATCCCGGTCGGCATGCTGGGCGCCGCCTTGTTCGGCGGCCTGTGGGCATTCGTTCCCGGCTACCTGCAGGCCAAACGCGGCTCGCACATCGTGGTCACCACCATCATGTTCAACTTCATCTGCGCCTCGCTGATGAACTTCGTGATCGTGAAGTACCTGATCCCGCCGGGCGAACAGAACACCGCCTCGCGCGTGTTCTCGGCCGCAGCGGAGATGCCGCGCCTGAACGACTGGTTCCCTGTGCTGGGCGAAACCCCGCTGAATATCAGCTTCTTCATCGCCCTCATCGCCCTGGTGGTGTACGGCGTGGTGATGAACCGCTCCGCCTGGGGCTACAAGGTGCGGGCGCTCGGCCTGAACCAGCACGCTGCGCACTACGCGGGCGTGAAAATCAGCGCCATGATCATTTTCGTGATGCTGATTTCCGGCGCGCTGGCGGGCCTGGGCGCTGTCAACTCCATTATGGGCTCGACCCACTACCTGTCGCTCAATTTCGTCGGCGGCGCCGGCTTTGTCGGCATCGCGATTGCGCTGATGGGCCGCCAGCACCCGGTCGGCATCCTGCTGTCGGCGATCCTGTTCGGCGCCCTGACCCAGGGCGGCTTCGACCTGTCGCTGGAAAAGCCGAACATCCCGACCGAAACCTTCATCTTCATCCAGGGCTTGATCATCTTGTTCTGCGGCGCCATGGAATACCTGTACGCCCCGGCCCTCATCAAGCTGCTCAAAGCACGTAAAGGTTAAGACCATGATTTTCGAAGACCTCCACCTGGGCTCCATCCTCGTCTCCACCGTGCGCAACGCACCGGTGCTGATTTTCGCCGCCATGGCCGGCCTGTTCGCGGAACGCTCCGGCGTGATCGACATCGGCCTGGAAGGCAAGATCC
This sequence comes from Massilia sp. SR12, assembly GCA_046523935.1. Taxonomy (GTDB): domain Bacteria; phylum Pseudomonadota; class Gammaproteobacteria; order Burkholderiales; family Burkholderiaceae_D; genus Rugamonas. Next base: position 2,901,922 of record CP159586.1, read on the forward strand.
TGGCCTCCGCCTTCGTCTCCGCCGCCGTCGCCTTCGCCACCAAGAACCCATGGCTCGGCATCCTGGCCGGCATGGGCGTCTCCGTCGCGCTGGCCATGCTGCAAGGCTTCGTCGCCGTCACCCAGAAGGGCAACCAGTTGGTGGGCGGTATCGCCATCAACATCGCCATGAGCGGCCTGACCTTCGTGGTCGCGCAGTACTTCTTCCAGCAAGGCGGCCGCACCCCCGACCTGGGCGAAGCGCGCCTGTTCGACGTGGTGCTGCCGGGCAGCGCCGCCGTCGAACACATCCCCTTCCTCGGCTGGTTCTACACCAGGCTGATTGGCGGCCACTCGGTGCTGGTCTACCTGGCCTTCGTCCTGGTACCGCTGGTGCACTGGTTCCTGTACCACTCGCGCTTCGGCTTGCGCCTGCGCGCCTGCGGCGAAAACCCGCATGCCGCCGACGCCGCCGGCGTCTCGGTCGAACGCACCCGCTACGCCGCCATGCTGATCGCCGGCATCCTGTGCTCATTCTCCGGCGCCTACCTGGCCATTGTGCAATCCGGCTTCTTCCTGCGCGACATGTCGGCCGGCGCCGGCTACCTGGCGCTGACCGCCATGGTGTTCGGCAACTGGCGCCCGGTGTACACCTTCCTCGGCTGCCTGATGTTCGGCTTCTTCGGCGCCGTGCAGATCCAGCTGGAAGGCGTCGACCTGCCGGTGATCGGCCGCATCCCAGGCGCCCTGATCCAGATGGTGCCATACGTTGTCACCGTGATCGTGCTGGCCGGCCTGATGGCCAAGTCGGTAGCCCCCAAAGCCATCGGCGTACCGTTCGTCAAGTCGCGCTAAAAAATTCGGGGTCAGGTCTGACAATCGGACGGGACGGCCGACCGGTTTTGCTACGCAAAATGTCCGATTGTCAGACCTGACCCCGAATTTTGTTTTATATTGCAAGGTGACTGGAGAGCGCCGCCATGATCCGACGACTGTTGCAGCTTGTACTATGTTTTATCTGCTTCAACCTGCACGCGGCAAACTCGGAGTTGGTATTCCCCCAATATTTCGCCGTCGTCGATAGTCGCAACGAATTCGACTGGCTCGTGCTGCAGGCGGCGCTGGAGCGCACCAGCGCCAGCCACGGCCCCTACACCATCAGCCCCTCGCGCGAGCCGCTCTCCATCCCCCGCATGTTGCAGGAACTGGCCATGCCCGGCGGCCGCATCAACGTCATCGCGCGCGCCACCGACCGCGAACTCGAATCGCGCTTCCACCCTATCCGCATTCCGATCGACCGCGGCCTGATGGGCATGCGCCTGCTCTTGGTGCGCAAGGCCGACCTGGCGCGCTTTGCCGCCGTGCGTACACTGGACGACCTGAAGCGCCTGAGCGCCGGCCAGGGCAAGGGCTGGGTGGATACCGAGGTGCTGGCTGCCGCCGGCATCAGCGTGGTGGAAACGCCGCGCCCCAGCAGCCTGCTGGGCATGCTCGAAGCCGGGCGCTTCGACTTCTTCCCGCGCGCCTTGGATGAAGCGCCGCGCGAGTATGACGCCAACCGCAAATTACATCCCGCCATCGTGATCGAACCGACGCTGATGCTGCGCTACCCCCTGCCACGCTATTTCTTCGTGCGGCGCGACACCGAGGGCGACAAGCTGGCCCAACGCATCCGCGCCGGCATGGAGATGATGGTGAAGGATGGCAGCCTGGCCACACTGTTCCAGAAACACAAAGGCCCGCTGGTGGAGCGGGCCCATATCGGCAAACGGCGCATCATCGACCTGCCGAACCCCTCGCTGCCGCCGGAGACTCCACTCCAACGCAGCGAGCTGTGGTTCAAGTAAATTCGGGGTCAGGTCTGACAATCGGACAAATTATGCGCTTCGCGCATAATTTGTCCGATTGTCAGACCTGACCCCGAATTTATTATGGCCAGATTTTTTGCAGCATGGCGGCCAGGTTGTAGCCGCCTTTGATCAGCTGTTCGCGCGCGAGGGCGGAGGATGGCACTGGATAGCTGTCCGGTACGGTCATGGCCCATACGGTGTAGCTGGAACCGCTGCGGCTGGTCTGCTTGGTGGCCACGCCGACCTTCACGTCGGCATAGGCTTGCTTGGCGGCGACCAGGGAGTCGTTGGCCCATTGCACCGGCCAGCTGGCGACTTCGCCTTTGGCGAGCACGATGCTTGGCTTGCCGTCGATCGCCCATTGCGTGAACTTGTCCACGCTGCGCTGGCTGCTGCGGCGCATGGCGTAGTCGACCACGGTGGTGTCCCAGTATGAGTGGAACGGCTTGGTCGGGTACTTCGATACTTCTGCATCCTCACCCGGAATCACCTTGGCGCTGGCAGCCTTCAGCGCGGCTTCGTCCATCTGCAGGTTATTGCCACCGCGCGAGTCGAAAATGTTCAGGGAGTCAATCTCCTTGTCGGACTTCGGCACCGCGAACTTGCCTTCTTTGTCGACGAAGGCTGCGCCCACGTGCAACGGCTGGTGGATGTCGCCGGCCAGGTGGGTCAGGATCAGCAACGCCTGGCGCGGCGTGAATTTGCCGTCGCCCTTGCCCTGCAAGGTGGCGATGCATTGCTGCATGGTCTGCACGATGTCGTGGCCCGACGTACCGGCGCCGTGGCTGTGGTAGTCGTTCAGCTGGAACGGCACGTCGGTGTAGTGGTACTCGCTGTGCTGCGGGTGCGCGGCGACGTAATCATTCATCTCCTGCGATTGCGGGCCGCAGAAGGTGCCCTTCACGCAGTCGGCCCAGTTGGCGATCTTTTCCAGGTTCTCGCCTTGCTGCAGCAGCGCGTTGACCTGCCGCTCGGCGTTGCTGCCTTTGATCAGGTTGTCGGCGATGGCGCCGACGATGCGGTGGCCGTTATTGCCCCAGGCGAGTGCGTTGTTGGCGGCGAAGGCGCCGGCCAGCGCGGCGATGAGTGCGAGTTTCTTCATTCTTCTTTACCTTTGTTCGGTTTCGGGTAGTCCTTGTTGATATCGATCGGCTGCGCGTACGGCGACGACCATGCCTGCTCCTGCACGGCGTACAGGCGCTTGGCCATGGCTTCGTTGCGCATTACCACTTCCAGGTTGCGCGACAGGTCGAAATAGCCGCCGGCCCAGTTGCTGGTGCCAACCCAGGCCAGCTTGCCGTCGATGACCATGGTCTTGCTGTGCCATACGCGGGCGAACGGGATGAAGCCGGTGCTGGCCTTCGGCAGGGTGACGATGCGGATCTCCACGTTCGGCAGTATGGCCAGCGATTTCAGGTGGTTGATGGCCGGCTTTTCGGTGTTCCAGTTCGAGACCATCAGCTTGACCTTGACGCCGCGCGTGGCGGCGGCGCGCAGCGCGTTGTCGACCACGGCGTAGAACGGGCGCGTGCCGCCCGGGCCGTAGCTGAGTGGCGCGTAGTCCAGCATGGAGACGCGGATCTCCTGCTTGGCGTCGGCCAGCAACGCCGGCAGCACGGCTTCGGAGTCGGCCACGCCCAGTGGGTTGAATGCGGCCGGGCTGGCGACCAGGAAGCTGCCCTCGGCTGGCGCGTAGGAGGCCGCAGCGGCGCCCTTGGCCTGCACCGGCGCCACGGTCTTGCCGGCTGCCAGCGCTGCCTGGGCGTTCCAGTCCTGGTCGAAGATGGCTTGCACCTGGCCGGCCACTTTGGCATCGGTGATGCGCAGGCCGGTCTCGTGGATGTGGGTGAAGGCGCGCCAGTCGAAGTTCTGGCTGCCGACGAAGGCGATGCTGCGGTCCACGGTCAGGTATTTGGCGTGGATGATGCCGTTGCCGGTCAACTGGTTCACGTCCAGCACGCGCATTTCCAGGTTGGGAATGGCGCGCAAGCGTTCCACGGTGGCCTTCTCGGACAGGCCGCTGACGCCCTTCTTATCGATCAGGAAGCGGATTTTCACGCCGCGCTTGCCGGCTGCTTCCAGGCGCTCGATCACTTTCTCAAACGGCGCGCCCGGTACGCTGGCCACATAGAACTGGCCAATGCAGATTTCCGATTTAGCGTTGTCGAACAACTCGCTCCACACTTCGATCGGGCCGCGCAGGTCGTCGCTTTTCAAGGTGGTTTCCACCGGTGCGGTCTGTACCAGCTCAAAGCCCGCCACCTGGAAGGCGGCATGGGCGGATGCGAAACAGCCAGCCAGTGCGGCGGCCAGGAGATAACGGCGCATATTCATCCTTTACTGTTTTTACTGCTTAATGCGCAAAATGCGCGGGACGGCGCCAAAGGTGCCGGCCGGTTTATTGTCTTGTTCCAGGCGCTGCAGATAGCTGCGCAGCGCATCGGTATCGCGCACGTTGGTCGGCGCCTGGTTGCTGCCCTGGCCGAAGGTGACGAAACCATCATTGCCTTCGGCCAGGAAGTTGAAGACCGCCACGCGGTAGCTGGCACCGTCTTCGATCGTCACGCCATTCAGCTTGACGCTCTCGCGCACAATGCGCTGGCCCAGCGGTCGGCGGCCATCCCAGGCATAGGTGAAGCCTTCCGACACTTGCAGCACGCCGCGCTTGTCCGCTTCCACGCCGCCCCATTGCCCTTCCAGCAGTGTGACAATCTGGGCGCCGGTCATGTTCATCACCACGATTTCATTTGCGAACGGCAGCACCGCCTGCACATTGGCCACGGTCACGATACGGTCATCGCCCGCATCAAGGTGGGTGCGGATGCCGCCGGTGTTGGTGAAGGCCAGTTGCGCGCCCCATTTGCGTCCGGAGGCGAGGATGGCGTCCGCCACCAGTTGCCCCAGCGGCGATTCATCGGCATTCGGCATCAGCTCACGGCTGATGGAAGGCTGCGCCATGCGCGCCACCGGTTTGCCCAGCTCCTCGCTGCTACGCGCGCGCAGCGATGCCAGCAAGGCATCCACTTCCGGCACGGCGGCATGCTTACCCGGCTGCACCAGGATATTGCGCGCGCTGGTATCGACCACGGCGCCGGTCTGGCGGTCCACCACCAGCGAAATGCGCGACAGCATATGGCCGTAGCGCTCGGCCTGCGTCACCAGCTTACCGTCCACGCGGCACAGGTAGCCGTTGTGCGAGTGGCCGCTGACCACCACGCGCACGGCGGGGTCGATGCGTTTCACCACATCGACGATATCGCCGTCCAGGTCCTGGCAGTACTGCTGGTCATAGCGCGCCGGCGTGTGGCCGCCCTGGTGGATCAGCACCATGAAGACCGTCACGCCCTGCGCGCGCAGCTCGGGCAGCAGGCGGTTCACGGCCTGCGCCTCGTCGATGAATTGCAAGCCGCCGACGCCGGCCGCGCCCACCAGCTCCGGCGTGGCTTTCAGCACGGTGCCGATCAAGGCCACCTTGATGCCCTTCACTTCCTCGATCCGATAGGCCGGGAACAAAGGCTGGTTGGTGCGGCTGTCGATCACATTGGCGGCCAGGTAGCTGAACTTCGCGCCCTCGTGCGGGCCGAGTTGGCAGGCCTTGTCCGGGCGCGGCGAATTGGCGCAACCGCCTTTTGCCTGGCGCAGCAGCTCCACGCGGCCGTTATCGAATTCGTGGTTGCCGACCGAGGTGGCGCGCATGCCGATCAGGTTCAGGGCCTGGATGGTCGGCTCGTCGGCGAACATGGCCGACAGGGCCGGGCTGGCGCCGATCATATCGCCCGCCCCCACCAGTAACAGTTCCGGGTCTTCCTGGCGCCAGGCGTGCAGCGTGGCCGCCAGCGCATCGATGCCGCCGGCCTTGCCGCCCTGCTCAAAGCGCGTTGCTTCCAGGTGGCCGTGCAGGTCGTTCAGCGCGGCGAAATTCAGTTCGACGTGGTGATCAGGACGCGGCGCGGCGCATCCGGCGAGCAGGCTCGCGACAGCAAGCAAAGGCAGAACAGGTTTCATTGGGACGGCAGTATTGACGGGCGAAAGCACGCATTGTACAGCGCCAAAACACAAAAAAGCCTGCCCCGGCATGGCCCTTTTTCGACGCATTATCAACATAACCAAATAATTAAACTAGTGATAATCGGTGACATTTAAATCATTATTTATTGAGTATGATTCCGGCGGGATTGTAAAATCCTTAATATTGTTTAACTTACTATTCATTTAGGAGTAACTATGCATCCGTTTTCCCTGAGCAAAGAGCAAATCGAAGAAGTTAGCGGCGGCACCCAGGTGAGCCATGTCGCGAGTGAAGGCGGCGAGGAATGCAGCATCCTGAACTATGAAACCGGCCTGGAGCCAACCGTCAAACTGAAAGAAGACGGCGGCGAGCTGACCACCATGGCGATCGGTGAAGAAGGCGGCCTGCCAGTTCAAGAGATCTAATCTGCGCTAACCACAGGATGGTCGGCGCCGGCCATCCTTGCCAAGAAAACCCAGCATGAAACATATCGTTCTCGGACACCCCAGCGACGCCCACGTCACCCACATGCTTGAGAGCCTGGCTGCACACGGCTTCCAGGCGCACCTTATCGATACGTCCAAATTCCCCGGCGAGCTGCAACTGAGCCTGCGCCCGCAAAACGGCGGCGGCACCCTGCGCCTGGCCGATGGCGCCCTGCTGGACCTGGAGCAAATCGGCTCGGTCTACTGGCGCAATTTCTGTGGTGTCGGCCAGGGCACGCGCGCGCGCGCCGTGCGCGGTACGCTGGAAGACATTTCCTATTACGACAGCATGGCCTGTATCCGCTCCTGGTTCCAGGCCGAACTGCCAACGCGCTGGTTCAATTCCTGGACCGCCTTCCAGTCGCACCAGGAAAAACCGCACCAGCTGCGCCTGGCCGCGCAAGCCGGCGTGACCATCCCGCGCACCTATATCGGCAACGATATCGAGCAGGCGCGCGCTTTCTGCGAGGCGGAAGGCGATGTGATCTTCAAGCCGGTGTACGGCGGCGCGCATACCGAGCGCATCACGCCCAAGCACCTGGAAAGCGAGCACATGACCAAGGCCCTGGCCATGGCCCCCATCACCCTGCAGCAATTTGTGCCGGGCACGAATATCCGCACCTACGCCATCGGCGAGCAACTCTTCACCGCCGAGCTAAATAGCGACAACATCGACTTCCGCACCGACCGCGGCATGGAAATCAAGCCGATCGAACTGCCGCCGGAGCAGGCGGCCCTGGTGCCGGCCATCATGCGCAGCCTGGAGCTGAACTGGACCGCCATCGACTGGCGCCGCGACGACGACGGCCGCTACTACTTCCTGGAAGCGAATCCGAGCCCGATGTTCCTGGGCATGGAAAAACGCAGCGGCTTCCCGATTGCCGACACCCTGCTGAGGGCGATGACGGCGTGAGTGCGGACGCCAAGCCGACGCTGTTCCGGCCGGAAGTGGGGCAAGCGCTCAGCTCCAACTGGCTGGGATCGATCCGCCTGAAACACAGCATGTCCGGCACGGTGGTGGCGACCGTCGCGTTGACCATTGCCGGCGCCTTTGTCGCCTTCGTCGCGCTCGGCAGCTTTACCCAGAAAGCCCGCGTGGGCGGGCTGGTGGTGCCGGTCAACGGCGCCCTGGCCGTGACCACGCCGCAGGCTGGCACCCTGCTGCGCGCCCTGGTGGCGGAAGGCAGAGCGGTCAAGGCCGGCGATGTGATGTTTGAGCTGTCGTCCGAGCGGCAGCAGAGCGGCGGCGAGCTCAGCACGCTGATCGCCCAGCAACTCACCATCCGCCGCGAAGCCCTGCAGTCGGAACGCACCGCGCGCATCGCCATGGCGCGCGAGAAGCAGCGCGCCGTCGAGGCCCGCATCGCCAATGCGGAAGCTGAGCAAGTCCAACTGGGCAACGAGCTCAAGCTGGCAAACCGCCGCAAGGCGCTGGCGCAGCAAAGCGTCGGCAAGTACGAAACCTTGCAGGCCAGCGGCTTTGTCTCGCAAGCGCAAACCCAGCAAAAGCAGGAAGAGCTGATCGACATCGAGGCGCGCCTGAGCGCCCTGGCGCGCAGCCAGAGCCAGCTCGCCAGCACCCTGGTCAACCTGCGCGCCGAACGCGAGCAACTAGGGCAGGACCTGGAAGGCGAGCTGGCCCAGTTCAAACGCGCCGAGGCCACCCTGGAGCAGGAGGCGGTGCAAAACCGCGACCGCCGCCGCACCCTGGTGGTGGCGCCGCAATCGGGTACGGTCACGGCCCTGAACTACCATGTGGGCCAGGCCTTGAGCGCCGGGCAATCGCTGGCCACCCTGGTGCCCGGCGCGGCCGACGGCGCCACCCTGGAAGCCAATCTGTACGCACCCAGCCGCACCGCCGGCTTCGTCAAGCCGGGACAGAAAGTACTGATCCGCTACCAGGCCTTCCCCTATCAGAAGTTCGGCCTGCACGGCGGCGAAATCGTCGATGTCAGCCGCACCCCGTTCGCGCCGAGCGAGCTGCCGGCCAATATCGCCGGCACCATCCTCGGCACCGTGGCGCATGGCGCCGGCAGCAACGAGGCCCTGTACCGCATCCGCGTCAAGCTCGACCGGCAGGCGATCCAGGTCTACGGCGACAGCCTGCCAGTCAAGCCCGGCATGACGCTGGAAGCCGATATCGTGCAAGACCAGCGCAAGATCTGGGAATGGATCGCGGAGCCGCTGATCGCCATCGCCCCGCGCCAAAAGAGCGACCAATGAAGACCATCCTGCAAACCGAATCGAGCGAATGCGGCCTGGCCTGCATCGCCATGGTGGCCGCCCACCACGGCCACCAGACCGACCTGGCGGAACTGCGCCGCAGGTTTTCCATCAGCCTGAAAGGGGTCACCCTCAACCAGTTGATGCGCCACGCCGCCAGCCTGCACCTGTCGTCGCGGCCGCTGCGCCTGGAGCTGGAGCACCTGGAGCAGCTGCAACTGCCGGCCATCCTGCACTGGAACCTGAACCACTTTGTGGTGCTGTCCGCCATCAAGCGCGACTTGCGCGGCAACGTGGTGGCCACCATCCACGACCCCGCGACGGGCGAGCGCAGTTATTCCATGCCGGAGTTGTCGCGCCACTTCACCGGCGTGGTGCTGGAACTGAGCCCGACGGCGGAATTTGAGGAAAAGAAGGAAGTCCGCAAAGTCTCGATCTCTGAGTTGACCGGCAAGGTAATCGGCCTGCGCTGGGCGATTGCCAAGGTCATCATGCTGGCGGTGGCGTTGGAAGTGTTCGCCCTCGCCTCGCCCCTGTTCAACCAGTTCGTCATCGATGAGGTGGTGGTGAATGGCGACCGCGAATTGCTCAAGGTGCTGGTGCTGGGTTTCGCGCTGATGCTGGTGACGCAATCGGCCATCAGCCTGGCGCGCAGCTGGGTGCTGATGCGCTGGGGCACCGATGTGGCCTTGCAATGGTCGACCCGCGTGTTCACCCACCTGATCCGCCTGCCGGTCAGCTACTTCGAAAAACGCCACCTGGGCGACGTGGTGTCGCGCTTTGGCAGCATGAACGCGATCCAGACCACTCTGACCAGCCTGTTCGTGGAAAGCATGCTGGATGGTCTGATGGCCCTGCTCGCCTTCGGCATGATGCTGGCCTACAGCCCCAAGCTGACCTGCGTCGTGCTGGGCGGCCTGGCGGCCTATATCGCACTGCGCGTGCTGGCCTACCACCCGCTACGCGCCGCCTCGCAGGAGCGCCTGGTTCTGTCGGCCAAGGAGAACAGCCACTTCCTGGAAACCGTGCGCGCCATCGTGCCGCTGAAATTGTTCGGGCGCGAAGTGGAACGGCGGGCGCGCTGGCTCAACCTGAAGCAGGATGTGGTCAACCGCGATATCCAGACGCAAAAGCTGGGCATCCTGTTCAAGCTCGGCAGCTCGACCCTGAGCAGCGGCCAGGCCCTGCTGCTGTTCTATGTGGGCGCCCTGCTGGTCATGGACAACGCGCTGACCATCGGCATGCTGATGGCCTTCACCAGCTATTCCACCACCTTCACCGGCCGCGTCTTCGGCCTGGTCGACCTGTACATCGACGTCAAAATGCTGGGCATGCACGCCGAGCGCCTGGCCGACATCGTCAAGGAGCCGGCCGAGCCGGAAGACCAGTTCGAAGCGGACGTGAGCCGCATCACGCCCGCCATCACCCTGCGCAATGTGCGCTTCCGCTACGCCGAGGGCGAACCGTGGATTTTGGACAGCATCGACCTGCACATCCCCGCCGGCCAGAGCCTGGCCCTGGTCGGCCCCAGCGGCTGCGGCAAGACCACCTTGTGCAAGCTGGTGCTGGGCCTGCTGCAGCCGACCGAGGGCGAAATCCTGGTTGACGACATTCCGCTGCGCCAACTGGGCCTGCGCGCCTACCGCAGCCTGATCGGCACCGTGATGCAGGACGACGTGCTGCTGGCCGGCTCCATCCTCGACAACATCAGCTTCTTCGACAACGGCGCCGACCCGGAGAAGGTCAAGCATTACGCCCGCCTGGCCGCCATCCACGACGATATCGCCGCCATGCCCATGGCCTACCAGACCCTGGTGGGCGATATGGGCAGCAGCCTGTCGGGCGGCCAGAAACAGCGCGTGCTGCTGGCGCGCGCCCTGTACAAGGAGCCGAAAATCCTGGCCCTGGACGAAGCCACCAGCCACCTCGACGTACGCAACGAGGCGCGCGTCAACCTCGCGCTGGCCGAGCTGAACCTGACCCGCATCATGGTGGCGCACCGCCCCGAAACCATTAGCGCCGCCGAGCGCGTAATCGGCATCCAGAACGGCAAAGCGCTGGAAGTGCGTAACGGCCGCGCGGCCGCCGCCTGACCCTGCGGGGCGCACCTGCCCCGGGGGTGACTATTCTCATAAAAGCAATATTGCGTTTTTAGTAACTGTGCGTATGATGGGCGCAGGGTGGCCACCCCTATCTTTTAACTTTAACTTATAGAGACAACCATGCATCCATTTTCGTTGAACACCGAAGAAATCGAACAAGTCAGCGGCGGCGCACTGCACGACGGCCTGAGCAACCTGATGCTCGAAGGCGGCCAGATTGATCCGGTCAGCGTGCCAGCCAAGGAAGACGGCCGCGAAACCACCCTGGCCCTGGGCGAAGAAGGCGGCCTGCCACCGGAATACCTGGCATAAGCTTTTCTCCCGCATAAAAAAAACGGCCAGCTTTCGCTGGCCGTTTTTGTTTCAGGCTACTTCAGCCGAGTTGCTTAGAACTCGTACTTCAGGGTTGCCTGGATGGACCACTGGGATTCACCACGGATCTGGCGAACATCGTAGTCTTCCACAGCGTCACGCACGCGGTACACGTACTTGCCGGTTGCAGGATCCAGGCCAGCGAAGTCCACGAAGGAACGCGATACACCGCCGGAAGAGGAGTAACCCACTTCATTGATGCGGCCCCAACGTTTGTTCAACAGGTTGCCCACGTTCTGGATATCGAAGCGGAACAGACCTTTATGACCTTGCATCAAGCCTGGAATCTCTTGCGAGATGCGCAGGTCGAAGTTATTGGTCCATGGTGCGAACGACTCGCCGCGCTTCACAACGCCGCCCTTGGCATTGCGCAGGCTGCGGTACTGGTCAACAACGGCCCAGAACTTGTCTTCGTTGGCGTGGCTGGTTGCGCTGTCGCCAGCGAAGATCACGTCACCCGAACCTGGGCCACGTGGGATGTACATCAGGTCGTTGCTGGAGATGCTGTCACCGTTGGCATCGTTATTGAAGGTCCAGTTGTATGGCTTACCGGAGCGGCCTTCATAGTTCACGCCCAGGGTGGTGCGGTACTTGCCGAAGAACGCCTTGCGGAAGTTGAACAGCGCCGCGATACGGTCTTTCACCATGTACTGGGTGTTCGCTACGGTTGCTTCGTTCGGGTTGAAAGTACCACGGGCGTTGTAGCCGGTGCTAGCAGTCGAACCTTGCAGAGGCGAGACTTCCTTGGCGTCGGTGTAGGTGTACGACACGGACCAGCCGAAGCCGCCGATCAGCGGACGCGACACGGCCAGGGTGGCCACATTCGATTCGCCATCTTTGGTGTTGGTCGCCTGCAGGACGTTACCGAACGATGCGTTGCTCAGTGCCTTGTTACGGGCGCCGGTACAAGTCGCGCCCGAGGTCGTCAGGCTGCCGGTGCTCGACCAGCAAGCTGGGTTGTAAGCCTGAGTGGTGTAGTACAGGCTGCGGCCATCGGTACCGGTGCGGGTTGGTTCGCCCAGGTTCAGGTTTTGGTAATAGATACCATCCTTGGTGCGCATCGACAGCAATTCGGCAGTCAGGATCAGGTTGTACCATGGCAGTTCGTGGTCGACGGCCAGGTTAGCTTTCCAGACGGAAGGCTGACGGAAGCCTGCTGCCAGGGTATCCACGTTGGCGGCCGAAGTCGCGCCCGGGAAGTTGGTTGGCTGCTTGGTCACGTCGGAGGTAAAGATGCCGCTTGGGCATACCACGGTCGAGGCATTGCAGCTGACGGTGCGGGTTGCCACGCCATTGTTCTGGAATGGGTTGGCCATCCAGACCGACATTGCCACGCCTTGGAACAGGCCGGCACCGCCGCGGATCTGCGTAGCACGCTCGTGGTCAACTTTGTAGTTGAAGCCCAGGCGCGGCTGCCACAGTTTCTGGCCGTCGATAGTGATGGTGTTGTCGACGCCGAAGCCGCCAGTTGCACGCGCGCCGGTAGCCGGGTTGCCTTTCACTGCCGGTGCCGCCACTGCAGCGTTCAGGGTTGGACGCTCGCCCAGGTCAGCCATGTCCACACGCAGACCAGCGTTCACGGTCAGGCGATCGGTGACGGACCAGGTGTCCTGCACGAAGATGCCGGTGTTCTTCAGGGTGAAGTGGGCAATCGCGTCATCGAAGGTGCGGCCAGCTGCCGGCAGTTGCACGGAGTAGCTGGATGGACGGCCGTTGGCAAAGTTATCCAGCACGCCCTGGACCATCGAGGCGTAGTTGGTGCAGTTGGCGTTGACGCCGGTGATGCAGGCAAAGGTGTAGTTACCGTACACGCTCGACAGGAACGCGTTGGTCACTTCATTCTTGTTCATGTCCGCACCGAACTTGAGCTCATGCGCGCCCAGGCTCCAGTTAGCGCCGACGTAAATGTCGTCGGTGTCGGTGCCCAGCACGTTGCGGTGACGGTTCAGCTCGGTACCCATGTTCAGGAAGCGGTTACCGGTCGACACGGAAGATGGGGTGCCAGTCGGGTTAGCACCGCTGAACTGCAGGCCAATGGCTGGCAGGATCGAGCCGACCTTCGGTACTGCGTCGTATTTACGGTTGGACCATTTGACTTCGGTCGAGAAGTTTGGCGTCCAGTCGGAGTACACCTGGGCGACTTTGGTTTCCAGCACTTTGCCCTGGTTGTACCAGTTGCTGCTCAGCGACAGGCTGTTGTTGCCGAAGCCGGAGAAGATTGGCTCGGACTGGTCGGTCTTGGACCAGCGCACCATCAGGCGGTGGTCATCGTTGATGTTCCAGTCGACTTTCAGCAGCTTGTCGGTCACGTTCATGCGTGCCGGAGCCACTTCTGCGGTGCCGACATCCATGTTGTACTTGGTCTTGGCGATCTGGATCGCCTGCTCCATCGCTTCACGCGAAATACCGATATTGGTCAGCGACGAACCCAGTGGGCCGAACTGTGGCGCCGACAGGGTCGATTCGTACTTCTCGTAGTTGGCGAAGAAGAACAGCTTGTCTTTGATGATCGGACCGCCGAAGGTACCGCCCTGGGTGGTGGTCTTGAAGTCCGCAGGCTTGGTGTACGCGCCGGTGGTCTGGTTGTAACGGTCGCCCGCCATGTCCTGGTTACGGAACACGGTGTACACGGAACCCTTGAAGGCATTGGTACCGGATTTGGTGACAGCGTTGATGTTGGCGCCGATGTAACCCTTCTGGGTCACGTCGTAGTTGGCGACGTTGATCTGCGACGACTGGATCGCCTCGATCGAAATTGGCTGCTTGGCGAACGGCGAACCGGAGCCTTCCAGGCCGAAGGTATCGCTTACGGCCACACCGTCGATGGTCATCGAGTTGTAGCGGGAGTTCTGGCCGGCCACGGAGATCTCGTTACGCTCCTTGTCGGTCTGCGAAACGCGTGGGTCCATGCGGGCGTAGTCTTGCAGGCTACGGCCGATCGAACCCTGAATGTCCAGGTCGGCGGCGCTGATCGTGGTAGCGGTGCCTTGGGTTGCCTTGTTGAACTTCTCGGCGCGCGCGGCGTTGGTGCCGGCGATGGTCACGGTCTGCATGGCCTGGCCGATGGTCGCGTCCACCGCAGCGGTTTCCGCCAGTTCGATGAAGACGTTCTCACGTTTTTCGGAAACGCCGTTCTTGGAGATGGTGATCGTGTACGGACCGCCGGCACGCAGGCCACGTGCGATGTAGCGGCCTTCCGCGTCGGTCACCACATTGCTGACCGAACCGGATTCCACGTGCAGCACGGTAACGGTTGCGCCAGCTGCTGGCTTACCATCGGAGCCCGAAATACGACCACCGATAGCGGAGGTCGTGTTCTGCGCGAATGCCGGTGCGGCAAACACGAGAGACAGGCTCAACGCGATTTGCGTCAGCCGAAGCCGTTTATGATTCATCATTGATATACCCCAAAAGAGAACAAAATATTGGTAAATGTCGGCAACTTACTGCAGTGTTGCCTCATTTGCGCTTTTTACTAAATGTTGCAAAAATAGTAGCCGCCCAGCGATTTTAGGCACCGTTGATGACAAGGGTGCGACAGCTATATGACGATTTTGTGACGACTGGGACTTCCCAGATGCAGTGGACGTATCTTTCCGTCAACTATGCCTGAAAGGCGTCATCCAACACAAATTCATTTTCCTTTACGTATTTATACGCAGAGAAAATAAATTGCATATCGTTATATCTTTTTATATAAAACCGGGGTGCTTTAAGGCGGCATTATAAAGAATTGCCGCCGCTTGGAGGGAAAAGCAAGCTTGGGGATTTGTAACGGGCTGGATGCACTTGTGGCGAAAGGGCCACAAGTGCGCGTAAAACGTGGCTTACTTCAGCGAAGCTGCTACCTCGGCTTCGAACTTGGCGAAACGGCCGTCCAATTGTTTCAACAGGCGCTGTTTGTCACCATCGGCCAGGAAGGCGTAGCGGATGCTGTCATATGACAGCTTTTTGACTTCCGCATAATTGGTTTTGTAGCGGCTGGCAAACAGCACGTACTCATTGGAAAGAGTGTTGCGGCTGACGCCGGTGTCGTCGCTCGACAGCACAAACGGCACGCCGTATTTGCGGTAGATGTTGATCGGGTGCGCCTCGCCCTTCACGCCCAGGATGAATTCGTTCGAAGTCAGGTTCACTTCCACCGGAATATTTTTCTCGCGCATTTTTTTCAAGATGGCGTGCGGCTGGCTTTCGTGGGCGATGTCCATGCCGTGGCCGATGCGCTTCGCGCCGGCAATCTCGATCGCGTCGGCGATGTGGAACTTCAGGCCTTCCGGCGGCACCTGGCCCAGCGCCAGTTCGCCCGCGTGCAGCGACAGCTTCACGCCCGGGTACTTGGCGCTCAGGAACTTGAACATGCGCATGTGCAGCTTATAGTCGCGCATCGAAACGGGATAGTGCTCTGCGCCAACAATATTCACCGACACCACTTTCTTGTTCTGGCTGGCGATCTTGAAACCGGCCGCCATCTGCGAGAACACGATGGACGGCGACAGGAAGCGCAGCACGAAAGGCTGGTAGCGCATGGTGAAGTGCTCGTCATCGATGCCGGCGCTGCTGCTGTCGACGTAGGCGCTGTAGTCGGCGATGCCCTTGTTGAAGGCCGGGCTCGCTTCCAGCTTGGCCAGGTAGGCGGCGAAGGCGGCCTCGTCGTTCAGCTTGCCGTCGAACTCGGCGTCGAAGGTGATCGGCGCGATCTCGAACACGGTTTCGATATAGCTGACGTTTTCCGCAATGGCACGCTGTTTCAGGCGCTGCTGGCCGTCATTGCCATTGGTCGAGGCAACGCCGTCGAAGCGCATGAAAGTGGTGAAGAATGCCAGATCCGGCGCCAACTGGTTTTCCGTGTGGTTGTAGAAGTCCATGGTGGACCACTTGTGCATCAGCGAGCGGTAGGCCAGCGGGTCTTTTTCCAGCTCGGCGACGGTGGCGCAATTCTTGCGGTCGGCCGCCTTGTCGGTTTGCACGCTCCAGCTGGTCTTGTCGACGCAGTAGCCCAGCTTGTCGACCCACTCCAGGTATTGCTCGGCGTAAATAGAACCCGAGTAATGGTGGTGCAGGTCGGCGCCCTTCGGCATATTGTTGAAGAACATGGCCAGCTCAGCGGCCTTGGGCGCGGGACCGGACACCAGCGCGGCGAAATGGCGCGCGGTGGCGTCGGCGTTGCCGCCCGGGGCGGCAACAGCCGGCGCCGCAAAAGCGGTGGCAAGCGCGGCGGCGAGCGCGGTGGCAGTCAGCAGGCTGGTCGGGTTCTTTTGCATGGCTTCTCTTTCAGCGTCAGGTGTCGTGGTCAGCCTTGCCCGCGCGCATGCACCAAGCGGCCGCCAGAATAGCTGGCGGCGATGGCGCGGTCGTCCCCCAATAGCGCCAGGGCGAACAGCTGTTCTTCCAGGCTGTCGGTATTGGCGCTGCGGCGTGCCAGCAACGGCGTGGCCTGCGGGTCGAGCACGATGAAATCGGCTTCGCGGCCGGTGGCAAAACTGCCGATCGTGTCGTCCAGGTGCAGGCTGCGCGCGGCGCCCAGCGTAGCCAGGTAGAACATGCGCATGGCAGGCAGGTAGCTGCCCTTCAAGCGCGCTACTTTATAGGCTTCATTCATGGTTTGCAACATGCTGAAGGAAGTGCCGGCGCCGACGTCGGTCGCCAGCGACATCAACATGCCGGCCTGGTCGGCCTGCTCGAAATCGAACAGGCCGGAGCCGAGGAACAGGTTGGAGGTGGGGCAGACGGCGGCGGCGGCCCTGGTCTCGGCCATGCGGGCGCGGTCGTTGTCATCCAGCCAGATGCAGTGGCCATAGACGGCGCGCGGGCGCAGCATGCCGTAGCGGTCGTACACGTCCAGGTAGCTGCGCGCCTCGGGGAACAGCTGCTTGACCCAGGCGCATTCCTCCTTGTTTTCGGAGACGTGGGTTTGCAGGTAGGTGTCCGGGTACTTGCGCGCCAGCTCGCCGGCCAGCTGCAACTGGGCTTCGGTCGAGGTGGGGGCGAAGCGCGGGGTGATGGCGTACAGCGAGCGACCTTTCTTGTGCCAGCGCTGGATCAGGGCCTCGGTATCCTCGGCGCCGCCTTCGGCGCTATCGCACAGGAAATCCGGGCAGTGGCGGTCCATCATGACTTTACCGGCGATCATGCGCAGGCCGCGCCCTTCGCTGGCGGTGAAGAAGGCGTCCACCGATTGCGGGTGCACGGTGCAGTAGACCATGGCGGTGGTGGTGCCGTTGGCCAGTAGCTGGTCGAGGAAGAACTCCGCCACCTGGGCGCCGTGCGCCGGGTCGGCGAACTGGCGCTCGGTCGGGAAGGTGTATTGCTCCAGCCAGGGCAGCAGGCCGGGCGCCGGCGAGGCGATCATGTCGGTCTGCGGGTAGTGCACATGGCTGTCGATGAAGCCGGGCATGATGATCTTGCCGCGATAGTCCTTCACCTCGGTGCCGGGCGGCAGGGTCGGGGCCAGGGCGGCGTAGTCGCCGGCGGCGCTGACCTTGCCGTTTTCAATGACCAACAGGCCGTCTTCGTGCCAGGCGTGGGCGCGCTCGTTGAAGGCCGGATCGGCGTGAAAGTGCAGCAAGCCCGCTCGGTAGGCTTGCACGCTGGATTGCTTGTTCATACTTTAGTCTTTCGCCTGGGATTCCCAGACCATGAGTAGTTGTGCTGCCACCGACGCGGCGATGACGGCCGGTGCTTTGTTGATGATACCCGGCACGCCGACCGGGCATACCATGCTGGCGGCGTTCAGTCCTTTGGCTTCCATGCGGGAGCTGAACTGGGCGCGCTTGGTTTTGGAGCCGATCAGGCCGAACCAGCCGACCTTGTCGCGCGCCAGGATCGCTTCGCACAGTTGCTGGTCCAGCGCGTGGCTGTGGGTCATGACGAGGTAGCTGGCGTTGTCGGGCGCCTGCGCAACGCAGGTTGCGGGCGTGTCGGTGGCTTCGATCGTGACGTTCGGCGGCACCTCTTCTGGGAACATGGCGTCGCGTTCATCGACCCAGGTCACTGTGCAGGGCAGCTCGGCCAGCGCACGCACAATGGCGGCGCCGACGTGGCCGGCGCCGAATAGTACCAGATGGGCGCTGGGCGCGTTGACCGGGTCCACCAGCCAGCGGCGGCCGGTGGCGTCGGTGCGGATGTGCGTGTACGCGTGTGGCTGGTCGAGGATGCGGCTTTCGGCTGGGCCGTCGAGGGCGACGATGCGGCAGGTGTCTTGCTGGCGGCGCTGGCGGAGTTGCGCGAGGATGTCTTCCAGGTCGCCCTGCACCACCTCGAACAGCAGCCACACGACGCCGCCGCAGCATTGCCCCAGGCTCGGTCCGAGGGGGAAGCGTTCCAGCCTCGGCGCCACCACGCGGGCGCTCGGGGCGCCGGGCGCTGCTTGCGGCGCCGAAGCGGTGGCCGGCACGGTGGCGGCGGTGGCCGGTGCGGTTGCGGCGGTGTCCGGCGCGGTTGCGGCGGTGGCTGGCGCGGTGGCGGCTGTGGCTGGCACGGCGGCGGTGGCTGGCGCGGTTGCGGCGGTGGCTGGCGCGGTTGCGGCAGTGGCTGGCGCGGTTGCGGCGTTGGCCGGCGCGGCGGCGGTGGCTGGCGCGGCGGCGGTGGCTGGCGCGGTTGCGGCGGTGGCTGGCGCGGTGGCGGCGGTCGCTGGCGCGGTGGCGGCGGTGGCTGGCGCGGTGGCGGCGGTGACTGGCGCGGTGGCGGCGGTGGCGGCGGCGGGCGCGGGGTGCGCGGTGGCGGTGGCGAGCATGTCGCGGGCGATGGCGAGGGCTTTGTGTTCGAGGTGGCCGCCGCCGATGGTGTCTTGCTGGCTGTGCGCCGTGACGAGCATGTGGGTGCCCGCTTCGCGCGGGACCGAACCTTCGGTGCGCGCGACCGTGACGAGCACTGCCGGCGCACCGGCTGGCGTCAACCAGTCAATCATCTCAAGCCGCCGTGGCCGGCACGAGCGCCGCTTCGACCACGCTGATCGCGCGCAGGATTTCTTCGCTGGTGGCCGGCGCATTCAGTGGCGGATTCACGCGATGCCCGCCCACCGCCGAAATGGCGTCGCGGATCGCAAAGAACACCGAAAACGGCAGCAGCAAAGGCGGCTCGCCCACCGCCTTCGAGCGATGGATGGAATCCTCCACATTGCGGTTGGCGAACAGGTTCACACGGAAGTCCTGCGGGCAGTCGGAGATACCGGGAATTTTGTAAGTCGACGGCGCATGCGTCATCAGCTTACCCGCCTGGTTCCACCACAGCTGCTCGGTGGTCAGCCACCCCATGCCCTGGATAAAAGCGCCCTCCACCTGCCCGATATCAATGGCCGGGTTGAGCGACTGCCCCGCGCCGTACAAGGCATCCGCACGCAGCAGCTTCCACTCACCGGTCAGCGTATCCACCACAACTTCCGACACCGCAGCGCCATAAGCGTAGTAAGAGAACGGATGGCCGTTCATGGTTTTCGGGTCCCAATGCAGGTTCGGCGTGGCATAGAAGCCGTCCGACCAGAGCTGCACGCGCGCCAGGTAAGCCTTCTGCACCAGCGCCGTGAACGGCACGCTCTGGCCGTTCACATGCACCTGGTCGTCGGCGAAGCGCACGCCGGAAGCCTCGCCGCCCAGCGTCTTCGCTGCGAACTCCGCCAGCCGCGCGCGGATCTTGCCGGCAGCATCCTGCGCCGCCTTGCCGTTCAGGTCTGCGCCGGTCGAGGCCGCCGTGGCCGACGTATTCGCCACCTTGCTGGTATCGGTCGCCGTCACGCGCACATGCGACAGGTCCAGCCCCAGTTCGTGCGCCACCACCTGTGCCACCTTGGTGTTGATGCCCTGCCCCATCTCCGTGCCGCCATGGTTGACCAGCACCGAGCCATCGACATACACGTGCACCAGTGCGCCAGCCTGGTTCAGGTGGGTCACGTTAAAAGCGATCCCGAATTTGACCGGCGTCAGCGCCAGCCCGCGTTTCAGCACCGGGCTGGAAGCGTTATACGCCGCCACCGCCGCGCGGCGCTCGCGGTACGCGCTGGTTTGTTCCAGCTCCGCCACCAGCTCATGGATCACGTTGTCCACAATCACCTGGCCGTATGGCGTCTGGTTGCGCTCCGTCTTGCCGTAGAAGTTCAGGCGGCGGATATCGAGCGCATCGCGCCCAAGATTGCGCGCAATCTCGTCGATCACATACTCGATCGCGATCGCGCCTTGCGGCCCGCCGAAGCCACGGAAAGCAGTATTCGACTGGGTATTGGTCTTGCCGCAGCCGGCATGGATCTCCACGTCCGACAGGTAGTAGGTATTGTCGAAGTGGCAGACCGCGCGCGTCGCCACCGGGCCGGAGAGGTCCGCCGAGTAGCCCGCGCGCGACGTCATATCGACCTTGGCCGCCACGATGCGGCCCTCGTCGTCGTAGCCGACTTCGTACTCGTAGTAAAAGCAATGGCGCTTACCGGTCACCATCATGTCGTCGTCGCGGTCGGCGCGCAGCTTGACCGGCTTGCCGGTGCGCGCAGCGGCAATCGCCGCCGCTGCCGCCCACAGCGCCGACTGCGACTCCTTGCCGCCAAAGCCGCCACCCATGCGGCGGCATTCCACCGTCACATGGTGCGAATGCAGGCCAAGCGCGTGCGCCACCACGTGCTGCATTTCGCTCGGGTGCTGGGTCGAGCACTGCACCAGCATGCCCCTACCCTCTTTCGGGATGGCGTAGGCGATCTGTCCTTCCAGGTAGAACTGCTCCTGGCCGCCGACATACAACTGGCCGCTGACGCGGTGCGGCGCCTGCTCGAACGCTGCCTGCGCGTCGCCGCGCAACAGCTTCATCGGCGGCAGCACGTAGGAACCGGCCGCCTTGGCCGCTTGCGGCGTCAGGATCGCCGGCAACTCTTCGTAGCCCACCACGCCGCGTTTGGCAGCCCGGCGCGCATTGGTGTGCGAATCGGCCACCACGATAAAGATTGGCTGGCCGACGTACTGCACCAGTCCATCAGCCAGGATCGGGTCGTCGTGGATGATCGGGCCGCAATCGTTGGTGCCCGAGATGTCGGCCACGGTGTACACCGCCACCACGCCCGGCGCCGCGCGCACCGCGTCCAGGTCGAGCGAAGCAATGCGGGCATGCGCCTTGGACGACAGGCCCAGCGCCGCATGCAAGGTGCCTTGCAGCTCGGGGATATCGTCGGTATAGGTGGCCTGGCCCAGCACGTGCAGCTCAGCCGATTCGTGCGTGCGCGGAATGCCGACAGCGGTCCAGGTGGCGGCCTTCAGTTCGGGAGTGACGGGGTGGTTCATGGCGCCTCCACGGCAAAGGCATTCACGGCATTGGCTGCCAGCGGCGCATCGCTGCGCGTCTCCAGCCAGAAGCGGCGCAGCAGGTTCTGCGCGGTTTTCATGCGGTATTCGCTGCTGGCGCGCATATCGCTCAAAGGGGCGTAATCACGCGCCAGGGCGGCCATGGCGTCGGCCAGCGCGGCCTCGCTCCAGGCGCGGCCAGTCAGCACGTCTTCCGCCTGCGCGGCGCGCTTGGGCGTGGCGGCCATGCCGCCGTAGGCAATGCGCGCCTCGGCGATCGCGTCGCCGTCCATGCGGAAAGCGAACGCCGCGCACACGGCCGAGATATCCTGGTCGAAGCGCTTGGCCAGCTTGTAAGTGCGGAAGCGCACGTCGGCGCGCGGCAGCGGCACGCGCACAGCCTGCACGAATTCGCCCGGTTGCAAATCCTTTTTCATGTAATCGAGGTAGAAGTCCTCCAGCGCCAGCACACGTTCGCCGGCCGCGCCGCACAGCACCACCTGCGCGCCCAGCGCGATCAGCCATGGCATCGAATCGCCGATCGGCGAGCCGTTGGCGACGTTGCCGCCCAAGGTGCCGGCATTGCGGATCGGCAGCGAGGCAAAGCGCTGGCGCATTTCGCCCAGCTCCTGCGGGTAATGCCGGCATAGCGCCTGGTAGGCGTCTTCCAGCGATACGCCGGCGCCGATTTCCAGCATGCCCTCGTGTTCGCGCAGCTCGCGCAAGGCATCCACGTGGCCGAGATAAATGATGTCCCCCAGCTCGCGCATCTGTTTGGTGATCCACAGGCCGACGTCGGTGGAACCGGCCAGCAGGGTCGCGCCCGGGTTGGCGGCGCGCAGCTGCACCAGTTCATCCAGGGTACGCGGCGCCAGGAAAGTCTGGCCGTGCGCGCTGTAGACCGCCAGCGACTCACGCTTCAGCGCTTGCAGTTGTTCGGCCACGCGGGCGGCGTCGAATTCCACCGGCGGCAGCTCGCTCATACGCTGGGCGGCGTCGATGATCGGGCGGTAGCCGGTGCAGCGGCACAGGTTGCCCGACAGGCAGTCGTCGATTTCCTTGCGCGCGGCGCATTGGCCTTCCTGCTTCAGGTACAGGCCCCACAAGGACATGGCGAAACCGGGGGTGCAGAAGCCGCATTGCGAACCATGGCATTCGACCAGTGCCTGCTGCACCGGGTGCAGGGCGCCGTCCGGCTGCTGCAAGTCTTCCACCGTGAACAGCGCTTTGCCGTCCAGGGTCGGGGTCAGCTGGATGCAGGAGTTGACCGCCTTTAGCTGCAGCTTGCCATCGGCCAGCGTGCCGACCAGCACGGTGCAGGCGCCGCAGTCGCCCTCGGCGCAGCCTTCCTTGGTGCCGGTGCAGTGCAAGTCCTCGCGCAGGTGCTGCAACACAGTCTGCGTCGGGGCAGCATCGCGTACCTCATGTACGGCGCCACGGTAGTAAAAACGGATCGGTTCTGCCATCTTGGCCTCGCAATTGTCCCAGCTTGCAAGACTAACATTTCCACCACTCCGCCATATAAGAAAATGCTTATTTTGAATATCAGATATTTCGCATATATGGGTGATGCTGGTGCCAGTGCTCGGCAATATCGATGCGGCGCGTGATCCACACCTTGTCATGGCTCTGCACATAATCAAGGAAGCGCGCCAGGGCGGCGGCGCGCGCCGGGCGGCCCACCAGGCGGCAATGCAGGCCGATCGACAGCATTTTTGGCTGGTTCAGGCCGTTCGGATCCCCTTCCTTATAGAGTACGTCGAATGCGTCCTTCAGGTAATCGAAGAATTGCGTGCCGCTATTGAAGCCTTGCATTGCGGCAAATCGCATATCGTTGGTGTCCAGCGTGTAGGGCACGATCAGTTGCGGCGTGCTGGCCGGCTGGCCGTCGGCGCCGGTGTGCGCCACGTCCTGCCAGAACGGCAGGTCGTCGCCGTAGTAGTCGGCGTCGTAGCGGAAACCGCCATGCTCCACCACCAGCCGGCGCGTATTGGGCGAATCGCGCCCGGTGTACCAGCCTTGCGGCGCGCTGCCGGTCAGCTCCTTGATGATCTGCACTGCCTCCCGCATATGCGCGCGCTCGGTGGCCTCGTCCATATTCTGGTAGCTGATCCAGCGCAGGCCGTGGCAGGCGATTTCGTGGCCCAGCTCCTGGAAGGCGGCCACCGCCTCCGGGTGGCGCTGCAGGGCCATCGACACGCCAAACACGGTCAGCGGCAATTTGCGCTCCTCGAACATGCGCAGCAGGCGCCACAGGCCGGCGCGCGAGCCGTATTCATAGATCGACTCCATGCTCATATGGCGCGCCGGGAACGCCGCTGCGCCGATAATCTCCGACAGGAAGGTCTCGGACGCCGGATCGCCATGTAGCACGCAATTCTCGCCGCCCTCCTCGTAGTTCAAGACGAACTGCAAGGCCACGCGCGCCTGGCCCGGCCAGTTCGGATGGGGTGGAGTGCGGCCGTAGCCGACGAGGTCGCGCGGGTAGTTGCTCATGATCGCCTGGGAAAAATGGTATATGGGCAATAATATATTGGCGTTGCGGTACCAGTATATGATCAGCTGGATACACAGGATAAGGAATCAATATGGGAAAACTGAGCACGCACGTCCTCGATACCGCACACGGCAAGCCGGGTGCCGGCGTGCGCGTGGCGCTGTATGCGCTGGCCGGCAGCGGTCGCACGCTGCTGAAGGAAGATGTGACCAATGCCGATGGCCGCTGCAGCACGCCGCTGCTGGAGGGCGACAGCATGCGGCCGGGCCGCTATGAGCTGATCTTCGGCGCGGGCGACTATTTCGCCGCCCTCGGCGTGGAGTTGCCAGAGCCGCGCTTCATCGACCATGTAACGATCGCGTTCGGCATCGCCGACACCGAACAGAACTACCACGTGCCGCTGGTGGTGTCGCCCTGGTCGTACTCCACTTACCGCGGCAGCTGAGCCCTGTCGCCGCGCCGCGCCTTCTGCTGCAACTGCATCAGGCCGTACAGCAGGGCCTCCGGCGTCGGCGGGCAACCGGGCACGTAGACATCCACCGGCACAATACGGTCGCAGCCGCGCACCACCGAGTAGGAGTAGTGGTAGTAGCCGCCGCCGTTGGCGCAGGAGCCCATTGACACCACATAGCGAGGTTCGGCCATCTGGTCGTACACCTTGCGCATGGCGCGCGCCATCTTGTTGGTCAGGGTGCCGGCCACGATCATCAGGTCGGCCTGGCGCGGCGACGGGCGTGGACACATGCCGAAGCGGTCCATGTCATAGCGCGCCGCAGCGGCCTGCATCATCTCCACCGCGCAGCAGGCCAGGCCGAAGCTCAGGTACCACAGGCTGTCGGTGCGCACTCTTTCCATCAGGCCGTCGAGCGAGGTGAGTACGTAGCCATCCTGCTCCAGCGTTGCTGCTATTTCCATGTCGATCCCCGTTGATTGGCAGCGCCAAGACACGGGGAAGATACGGGAGCGGACGGGAAATGTATTGTACGGAAACGACACGCCGGCCGGCGAGCGGCACTCAGTCCGCGCGCGTGACGACGTGGCGCGACTCGCCCTCATAGCGCAGCAGGCGCAGCTTGCCGGCGGCATCGGCGGCGGCGCCGTCCATCAGGGCGCCGGGCGGCAGGCCGGTGAAGTGGACAAAGTCGCGCACCATATGCGCCTGGTCGTGGTAGCCGCAATCCATGGCCAGCCGGGTCAGCAGGCCATGCCGCGCCGGCAGCAGCATGAGCCGGCCCAGCGCTTTCACATAGCGCGCCATGCGCCGGCTGTCGCGGATGGTCTGGCCGTAGCTGGCCAGGTAGCGCCGCTCCAGCGTGCGCACGCTCAAACCGAAGTGCCCGGCGATCGTCTCGGTCGGCAAGGCCAGCGCGTTGGACGGCAGTGCAAACGGCAGCTTGCTGCCCTCGCGCCGGCCCAGCAGTTGCAGCAACCAGTCGGAGACGGCGGCCACCCATTGCATGCTGTCCGTCATGCGCTGCAAGCGCTCCTGCAGGCGGGCGGCGCCCAGTTGCGGCGCCAGCGCGTCCAGCGGCAGCAGGGTGTCGCGCAGCTCCGGCAGGGGGATGTCGAGCAGGCGCGCGAACTGGCCGGCTTCCACCATGGCACTGATGAAGGTGGTGCCGGGTTCCCACACCGCCGGCGTGGGGCGCGTCAGGGCGCCGGACACCATCGGCTCGCTGCAACGCCGTGCACTGCCGTCGGGCGCGGCGAAGCGGCTGCCGCCGGCAATATAGAAGCCGATCATGGGACAAGGCGTGGCGGGCACGATGACCGGGCCGGGACTGGAATGCTCGATATGGAAGTAGCGCACCACGCCGGCCAGGGCGGCCGGCGGCAGGATGGCCAGGCGCATCGGCGCCAATGTCAGGTCCACGTCTCGCATGGCCGCCATTATAGGGTGCCTGGCGCCGCCGCGCTGGCCGGGGGCGGCGTGCTAGAATCGCCCTCTTACTGACTTGTCGCGACGACCTTGGATACCGTTCCCTTGTGGGCGCAATTTGCCGCCCTCACCTTCCTGATTCTTGCCTCGGCCTTCTTCGCGATGGCTGAAACGGCCCTGATGGCCGCCAACCGCTTCCGCCTGCGGCACCAGGCCAAACGCGGCAGCCGCCGCGCCATTGCCACCCTGTGGCTGCTGGAACGCACCGAACAACTGCTGTCCCTGGTCCTGGTCGCCAACACCCTGATCAACGCCATGGCCATCGCCCTGGCCACCGCCATCGCCATTACCCAGTTCGGGCTGGAGGAGCATGTCATCGCCCTGTCCACCGTGGCCACCGTGTTCGTGCTGATCGTGCTGGCCGAGATTTCGCCCAAGATCGTGGGCGCGCGCTACGCCGACCAGATCGTGCTGCCCGCCTCCCTCGTGCTGCGCCCCCTGCTCTCGGTCTCCAAACCCTTGCTGTGGTTTGTGCACCTGTTCGTCAACACCCTGCTGCGCCTGCTGCGCATCAAACCCACCGGCCAGGTGCAGGAGGGCCCGTTGTCGGCCGACGAGCTGCGCTCGGTGTTGCTGGAAAACGGCAGCTTCATCCCGAAGAAGCACAAAAGCATCCTGCTCAACCTGTTCGACCTGGACACCATCTCGGTCGAGGACATCATGACCCCGCGCGCCCAGATCGAGGCGCTCGACTTCTCGCTGCCGGTGGCCGAGATCAAGGCCCAGCTAACCACCTGCTTCCACAACAAGCTGCCGGTGCATGACGGCGAGATCAACCAGGTGTCCGGCATCCTGCATGTGCGCAAGGCCATTGCCCTGCTGAACGAAGATGAGGAGCTGACGGTCGAGCACTTCCGCGCCCTGCTGAGCGCGCCCTTCTTCATCCCGCAGGACACGCCCGCCTTCGCCGCGCTGCAGAACCTGCAGGAAAACAAGGAGCGCCTGGCCCTGGTGGTCGATGAATACGGCGAAGTGCAGGGCCTGCTCACGCTGGACGACATCATCGAGGAAATGATCGGCGAATTCACCACCTCGACCCCGAGCGCGGCGCGGGCCGACAGCTTCGCCTGGGACGCCCAGGGCGAATGCCTGCTCGAAGGCAGTACGGCATTACGTGACATCAACAAGCGTCTGGGTTTAAACTTTCCTCTGGATGGACCCAAAACCTTGAATGGAATGTTGCTGGAAGTATTACAGGATATTCCGGACGCCCCGATCTCGATCAAGGTGGGGGCCTGCATCGTGGAAGTGGTGCAAGCCCAGGACCAGGCTATCAAAGTAGTGAAATTACGACGTCCGGAGCCCCGCCACGCAGAGTGAACCGTGCGGCGCTTTACAAAAATGATGCCTACAGGCATCATCCGGAGACTCACTCAATCTTATCAATCTGATAGTGCGCTCCTATGGCTGCAGTTCAACCCAACCCGGCAACCGGCACACCCATGTCGGGTTTGGCCCGGGCCCTGACGCAAGCGGGACGTTTGACCCCGCCACAGGCAGACGCACTGCAAAAAAAGGCCCTGGCCGAAAAGTCGCATTTTATTGATGTGCTGCTTGGCAGCGGCAGTATCAATGCGCGCGAGCTGGCCTCTTTTTGCTCGGACACCTTCGCCTATCCCCTGCTGGACCTGGCGGCGCTGAATATCGACTTGCTGCCGCCCAAGGCCATCGACGTCAAGCTGATGCTGACGCAGCGCGTCATCCCGCTCTCCAAGCGCGGCAACAAGATGTCAGTAGCGCTGTCCGACCCCACCAATAGCCAGGCCCTGGACCAGATCAAATTCCAGGCCGAATCGACGGTGGAACCGGTCATCGTGGCGCACGATGTCCTGCTCAAACTGCTGGAAACCCTGACCAAGAGTTCCGAGCAAAGCATCAGCGACCTGGCCGGCGACGAAACCGATATCGAATTCGCCGAGGACGACAACGCGGGCCCGAGCCAGGCCCAGGCCGATGCCGCCGCCGACGTGGAAGACGCGCCGATCGTGCGTTTCCTGAACAAGATGCTGATGGACGCGGTGAACATGGGCGCGTCCGACTTGCATTTCGAACCCTACGAAAAGTTTTACCGCATCCGCTTCCGGGTCGACGGCATGCTGCTTGAGCACGCCCAGCCGCCGACCTCGATCAAGGACAAGCTGGTGTCGCGTATCAAGGTGCTGTCCAAGCTCGACATCTCGGAAAAGCGCGTGCCGCAGGACGGCCGCATGCGCCTGATGGTTTCGCCCACCAAGACCATCGACTTGCGCGTCTCGACCCTGCCGACCCTGTTCGGCGAAAAAACCGTGATGCGTATCCTGGACGCGACCCAGGCCCAGATGGGCATCGACTCGCTGGGTTACGACCCGGACCAGAAAGAGACGCTGATGGACGCCATCGGCCGTCCCTACGGCATGGTGCTGGTGACCGGCCCGACCGGTTCCGGCAAAACGGTGTCGCTGTACACCTGCCTGAACATCCTGAACAAGCCCGGCATCAACATCTCGACGGCGGAAGACCCGGCCGAGATCAACCTGCCCGGCATTAACCAGGTCAACGTCAACGACAAGGCCGGCCTCACCTTCCCGGTGGCGCTGAAGTCCTTCCTGCGCCAGGATCCCGACATCATCATGGTGGGTGAGATCCGCGATCTGGAAACGGCCGACATCGCGATCAAGGCGGCGCAAACCGGCCACATGGTGTTCTCCACCCTGCACACCAATGACGCGCCGTCGACCCTGACCCGTTTGATGAATATGGGCGTGGCGCCCTTCAATATCGCCTCCTCGGTCATCCTGATCACGGCGCAGCGCCTGGCGCGCCGCCTGTGCACCTGCAAGCAGCCGGTCGACATATCACACGACCTGCTGTTGAAAGCCGGCTTCAAGGAAGATGAGGTGGATGGCACGTGGAAGCCTTACGGCCCGGTGGGCTGTGAGCGCTGCAATGGATCCGGCTACAAGGGCCGGGTCGGTATCTACCAGATCATGCCGATCTCGCCCGCGATCGAAGCATTGATCCTGGCAAACGGCAACTCGATGCAGATCGCCGCACAATCGGAGGCGGAAGGCGTTAAATCGCTGCGCCGATCAGGCCTGGTCAAAGTCAAAAACGGCCTCACCAGCCTGGAAGAAGTGCTCGGCTGCACCAACGAATAGGAAACAAGCATATGGCTACTGCGGGCAACGCGAAGGAACAAGTCTTCGCCTGGGAAGGCAAGGACAAGACTGGCAAGACGGTGCGCGGCGAAATGCGCGCCGGGGGCGAGGCCGTGGTCAACGTGACCCTGCGCCGCCAGGGCATCATGGTGACCAAGGTCAAAAAGAAGGTCTACCGCTCCGGCAAGAAAATCAGCGACAAGGACATCACCCTGTTCACGCGCCAGCTGGCCACCATGATGAAGGCCGGCGTGCCGCTGCTGCAAGCGTTCGACATCGTCGGCAAGGGCCACGCCAACCCCTCGGTGGCCAAGCTGATCCTGGACCTGCGCTCGGATATCGAAACCGGTACCAGCCTGAATATGGCTTTCCGCAAATACCCGCTGTACTTCGACCCGCTGTTCTGCAACCTGGTGGCGGCCGGCGAACAGGCCGGTATCCTGGAAGACCTGCTGACCCGCCTCGCCATCTACAAGGAAAAGACCCTGGCCATCAAGGCCAAGATCAAGTCGGCGCTGACCTACCCGGTCGCGGTGCTGGCGGTGGCCTTCATTGTGACGGCCGTGATCATGATCTGGGTGGTGCCAGCCTTTAAGGAAGTGTTCGCCAGCTTTGGCGCCGACCTGCCGGCGCCGACCGTGTTCGTGATGAGCCTGTCGGCCTTCTTTGTCAGTTACTGGTACCTCATCTTCGGCGGCCTGTTTGCCAGCCTGTACTTCTTCTTCCAGTCCTGGCGCCGTTCGGTCAAGATGCAGGCCTTCATGGATCGCCTGATGCTGAAGCTGCCGGTGTTCGGCGACGTGATCCGCAAAGCCACCGTGGCACGCTGGACCCGCACCCTGTCGACCATGTTTGCCGCCGGCGTGCCGCTGGTGGAATCGCTGGACTCGGTGGGCGGTGCCTCGGGCAACCATGTCTACATGGAAGCGACCCGCAAAATCCAGACCGAAGTGTCGACCGGTACCAGCCTGACCGTGGCCATGCAGAACGCGGACGTGTTCCCCAGCATGGTGACGCAGATGGTGTCGATCGGCGAGGAATCGGGTGCGCTCGACTCCATGCTGGGCAAGGTGGCCGACTTCTACGAGGAAGAAGTGGACGAGGCCGTCTCCCAGCTGTCGAGCCTGATGGAACCGGCCATCATGGTCATCCTGGGCGTGGTGATCGGTGGCCTGGTGGTCGCCATGTACCTGCCTATCTTCAAACTCGGTTCTGTGGTGTAAAACTAGAATGCAAGACGCTTTGATGCTGTTCTCCCCGCCTGCCACCCTGGCAGCCGCCATCGTGGCGGGGATCCTGGGCCTGCTGGTCGGCAGTTTCCTGAATGTGGTGATCCACCGCCTGCCGATCATGATGCAGCGCGAATCGGACAATTACGTGGCGGAGGAGTCGGGCAAAGAACTGCCGCACACCGAGCGCTACAACCTGGTGGTGCCGCGCTCGGCCTGCCCGCACTGCGGGCATGGCATCAGCGCGCTGGAAAATATCCCGGTCATCAGCTGGCTGGTGCTGGGCGGCAAATGCCGCGCTTGCAAAGCGCCGATCTCGGCACGCTACCCGGTGATCGAAGCCGTCAGCGGCCTGCTCTCGGGCTGGCTGGTGTGGCAGTTCGGCTTTGGCTGGACCGGCCTGGCCACCCTGGTGTTCGCCTGGCTGCTGATCGCCATGACCTTCATCGACGCCGACACCCAGTTACTGCCGGACGACCTGACCTACCCGCTGCTGTGGCTCGGCCTGCTGTTCAATATCAAGGGCGGCTTCGTGCCGCTGCAGGATGCCGTGATCGGCGCCGCCGCCGGCTACCTGGTGCTGTGGAGCGTGTACTGGGCCTTCAAACTGCTGACCGGCAAGGAAGGCATGGGCTACGGCGACTTCAAGCTGCTGGCGGCGCTGGGCGCCTGGCTGGGCTGGCAAATGCTGCCGGCCGTCATCCTGCTGTCCTCCGTGGTGGGCGCGGTGGTGGGTATTGTCCTGATCCTGTTCTTCAAGCACGGCCGCAGCAAGCCGATCCCGTTCGGCCCCTACCTGGCCGGTGCCGGCCTGCTGGCCCTGGTGTTCGGCCCGCAAATCAGCGCCTTCATCAGCGGCGCGGCAGGCTGAGATGCCGGCGCGCTTCACGGTCGGCCTGACAGGGGGCATCGGCAGCGGCAAGAGCCTGATAGCCAATATGTTTGCCGAGCGCGGCGCCAGCATCATCGACACCGACCAGATCGCGCACAGCCTGACCGGCCCGAACGGCGCCGCCATGGCCGACATCCTGGCCGAGTTCGGCCGGCAGATGGCCGACAGCCGGGGTGCCATGGACCGCGCCAAAATGCGCGACCTGGTGTTCCGCGAACCGGCGGCCAAGCGCCGCCTGGAAGCCATCCTCCACCCCATGATCCGCGACGCCACCCTGGCGGCGGCGGCCGACGCCAGCGGCAGCTATGTGATGCTGGCGATTCCCCTGCTGGTCGAGTCCGGCACCTGGAGGGAACGGGTCAGCCGCGTGCTGGTGATCGACTGCCCGGAGCCGGTGCAGTTGGCGCGCGTGATGGCGCGCAACGGCCTGGCCGAGGAGCAAGTACGGGCCATTATGGCGGCCCAGGTACCGCGCGCGGTGCGCCTGGCGGCGGCCGACGACGTGATCGACAACGGCGGCAGCATCGAGGCATTGGCGCCCCAAGTGGACCGGCTGCATGATTTATATCAGCAATATTTGTAATTTTGCTTCGCATGGTTCAGAATCACGTGATTATTAATGAGTCTTCCACACGAGGGATGCTTTGATCGTCTACGAATATCCTTTCAATGAGCGCATCCGCACGCTGTTGCGCCTGGAGGATTTATACGAGAAATTCAAGTTCTTCGTGCATCAGGAACACCCGATGCAGCATCACGTGGCGCTGGCCACCATCTTCGACATGCTCGAAGTGGCCGGGCGCGCCGACCTCAAGTCCGATTTGCTGCAGGAGCTGGAGCGCCAGCGCCAGAGCCTGCTGGGCTACCGCTCCAACCCCAATGTGCAGGCCGAAATGCTGGACGCCATCCTGTCCGAGCTGGACAGCGTGTCGAGTGCGCTGGTGGCGGCGCAGGGCAAGACTGGGCAGAACGTGCGCGACAATGAGTGGCTGATGAGCATCCGTGGCCGCACCATCATCCCGGGCGGCGCCTGCGAATTCGACCTGCCCTCCTACTACGCCTGGCAAAAGCAGTCGGCCGAAAAGCGCTTCAATGATATCGCCACCTGGTTCAATCCCCTGGTGCCGTTGTTCGACGCCCTGGCCCTGGTGCTGCGCCTGCTGCGCGACTCGGGCGCGCCGGTGAAGATGATTGCCAATGCTGGTAGTTACCAGCAGATGCTGCAGGGTAAGGTTTACCAAATGCTGCGCCTGTCCGTGGACCAGGCCTCGGGCGCGATTCCCGAGATCTCGGCCAATAAATACATGCTGTGGGTGCGCTTTACTTCCCAGGGCGGGGACTTGAAACCCAAGCCGCTGGAAGAGGATGTACCCTTCGAGCTCACCCTCTGTAATTTCTAAGTACCATGACCACTGTCGTAGATTGCCCCACCTGCCAAACCAAGGTTGAGTGGACGGAAGCCAATAAATACCGCCCTTTCTGCAGCGAGCGCTGCAAGATGATCGACCTGGGCGCCTGGGCTGAGGAAAAGTACACCATTCCCGGCGCCGCGCCGACTGATCCGCTGGATGAGGAAAAGCAGTAAAACCCTCAAAACCGGGAAACCAGGGTACGGCCCACAGGGCCGGACCCCGCAGGGTCCGGCCCTGTGGGCCGTACCCTGGTTTCCCGGTTCACACGGTTTTCAGTAACGCACCCGATCCAGCCATTCCAGCAACGGAATCGTCGCCGGCAGCAATGGTTCAACCCCCACCATCCCCTGCCAGGCAAACGCCTGCCCCTCCAGGCTCTGCGGCTCCCCCGCCCACTCGCGGCTGATGAAGAAATGCAGCCGCACATGCGCGTGCGGATAGACGTGCTCAATGCCGCACCACTCCTCAGCACTGGTGATATGAATCCCAAGCTCCTCCACAAACTCGCGCTTGAGCGCCTCCAGGATGGTCTCGCCCGGATCGACTTTACCGCCCGGGAATTCCCAATAGCCCGCATACGGCTTACCCTCCGGCCGCTGGCCGAGCAGGACATCGCCGTTCGGCTGCATCAGGATGCCCACCGCCACATCGATCGGTTTTTGCGGTGCACTCACGGCAACCTCCCCGCGTAATCGCGTGCAAACTGCCAGGCCACCCGTCCCGAGCGCGAGCCGCGCTGCAGGGCCCATTGCAGGGCCTCGGCCCGCGCGTCGGCGATCTGCGGCACGGAGCAGCCGAACGCCGCCAGCCAGTGCGCCACGATGCCCAGGTAATCATCCTGCTTGAACGGATAGAACGACAGCCACAGGCCAAAGCGCTCGGACAGGGAAATCTTCTCCTCCACCGTCTCGCCCGGATGCAGGTCGCCATCCTCGTCATGTTTATACGAAGCGTTGTCCGACATACGCTCCGGCATCAGGTGGCGCCGGTTGGAGGTGGCGTAGATCAGCACATTGTCGATCACCGCCGACACCGAACCGTCCAGCGCCACTTTCAACGCCTTGTAGCCACTCTCCCCTTCCTCGAACGACAAATCGTCGCAGAAGACGACAAAGCGCTCCGGGCGGCCGGCCACCAGGTCCATGATATCGGGCAGGTCATGCAGCTCGGCCTTATCAACCTCGATCAGGCGCAAGCCATCGGCAGCAAACGCCGCCAGGCAGGCCTTGATCAGGGACGACTTGCCGGTCCCGCGCGCGCCCGTCAGCAGCACATTATTGGCCGGCTTGCCCTGCACGAACTGGCGCGTGTTCTGTTCGATCTGGGCTTTTTGACGGGCGATGTGCTGCAGGTCGTCGAACGCGATTTGCGCCGGGCGCGGCACCGGCTGCAGGTAGCCCGGGCCGTTACCGTGCTTGCGCCAGCGGAAAGCGGTGGCAGCCTTCCAGTCCGGCGCCACGGGAGCCGGCGGCAGGATCGCTTCCACGCGCGCCAGCAGCGATTCGGCGCGGCTAAGGAACTGGTCGAGTTGGGTCGGCATCCGCTCAGGAACGGTAGTCGGCGTTGATCGACACGTAGTCGTGCGACAGGTCGCAGGTGTACACGGTGGCGGACGCATTGCCGCGCGCCAGTTTCACGCGCACCGTGATTTCGCTCTGCTTCATCACGCGCTGGCCGTCTTCTTCCTTGTAGTCCGGGTTGCGGCCGCCGTCCTTGGCCACCCACACGTCGTCCAGGTAGAGGTTGATCTTCGACACGTCCAGGTCGTCCACGCCGGCGTAGCCGATGGCGGCCAGGATGCGGCCCAGGTTAGGGTCGGACGCGAAGAACGCGGTTTTCACCAGCGGCGAATGGCCGATGGAATAGGCGATCTTGCGGCATTCCGCCGCATCCTTGCCGTCTTCCACGGTGATGGTCATGAACTTGGTGGCGCCTTCGCCGTCGCGCACGATGGCTTGTGCCAGGAACACCGACAGCTCGGTCACCGCAGCGGCCAGCGCCTTGTATTCCGGCGACTCAAGCGAATCGACCACCAGCGAACCGGCGCCGGTCGCCACCAGCATGAAGGAGTCGTTGGTCGACGTGTCGCCGTCGATGGTGATGCAATTGAAGGATTTGTCCGCCACTTCCTTCACCAGCACGTCCAGCACCGGTTGCGCCACTTTGGCGTCGAAGGCCAGGTAGCCCAGCATGGTGGCCATATTCGGCTTGATCATGCCGGCGCCTTTGGAGATACCGGTCAGGGTGACTTTATGGCCGGCGATTTCCACGCTGCGCGAACCCGCCTTTGGCTGGGTGTCGGTGGTCATGATGGCTTCGGCCGCGTTGAACCAGTTATCCAGTTTCAGGTTCTGGATGGCTTTCGGCAGGCCGGCCACGATCTTGGCTACCGGCAGCGGCTCCAGGATCACGCCAGTGGAGAACGGCAGGATCTGCTGCGCGTCGCAACCGAGTTCCTGCGCCAGCGCGGAGCAGGTGGCGCGCGCGTTGACCAGGCCGGTCTCACCGGTGCCGGCATTGGCATTGCCGGTATTGATCAACAGGGCGCGGATCGGCTTGCCGCCAGCGTTCACGGCCGCCAGGTTTTCCTTGGAGATCTGCACCGGCGCGGCGCAGAAGCGGTTCAGCGTGAACACGCCGGACACGGTGGCGCCATCGGCCAGCTTCATAACCAAAACGTCCTTGCGGCCCGGCTTCTTGATACCGGCTTCGGCAAAGCCAAGCTCGATACCGGCTACAGGCAGCAGGTCAGCGGCGACAGGGATAGGGGAATTGACGGCCATGGTGTTCTTCTCGGTCAAAAATTGTGGGATGAAGGCGCTATTTTAAACGCAGAGCGGAATTGCATGCGCGGTGCAATGGCCGGAATCAACACAGGCAAAAAACCCACAGTTTCTAGAGCTGCCCCACTATTTCGAAACGAAACCGTTTAACCAGTTAAGGTTTTGATTTATTGTAGGAAACGGCTGTTACAATGCAGCACAATTTGGTGCAAAGCACTGACAATACAACAACACTTTAACGGAACACTTTCATGAAGAAACAGCTTCTCGCCGCCGCCGTGCTGGCTGCAACCGGCATGATGGCCCAGGCCGCCAGCCTGGGGGACGGTAACCTGAGCATCAGCGGCTTCGGCACGCTGGGCGTGGCCCAGACCGACTCCGACGACGCCAAATTTGCGCGTTACAACCAGGCCTCCGGCACCGGCGACTCGCCGCGCATCGGCCTGGACAGCAACCTGGGCCTGCAAGCCAGCTACACCTTCAACGACCGCCTGTCGGCCACGGTGCAGGTGCTGACCCGCAAGAACACCAGCCCGCAGTTCACCACCGACCTGACCTGGGGCTTCCTGAAGTACAAGCTGAACGACGAAACCAGCATTCGCCTGGGCCGCGTGGTGCTGCCAGCCTTCCTGATTTCGGACTACCAGAACGTGGGCTACGCCAACACCATGATGCGCCCGCCGATCGAAATGTACGGCCAGGCCCCGCTGGAAAACGTGGACGGTGCTGACGTCACCTGGCAGCGCGCCTTCGGCGACACCAATGTGACCGTGCAAGCCTTCGGTGGCACCAGCCGCGGCAAGCTGTACATCCCGACCGGTGGCGGCTCCGTCGCCAAGCACCAGTCGCCAGTGTTCGGCGCCGCCGTGACTGCTGAATACGGCCCGTTCACCGCCCGCGTGGCGCACGCCCGCGCCCAGATCGAAGTCAACAACCTGGCCCCGATCAACGCCCTGACCGACGGCCTGAGCAAGACCGGCGTACCGGCAGCCATCCAGCTCGCCAACGACCTGACCCTGAAGGGCGGCAAGCGCATGAGCTTCACGGAAATCGGCTTCACGATGGACTACAAGAACGTGGTGGTGCAGGCTGAGTACGCCCAGCGCCGCGCCCACGAGCCGGTCTACATCCCGGAAACCGACTCCGGCTACGTGATGCTCGGCTACCGCCTGGGCAAGGTCCTGCCGTACTACACCCACGCCTACTACAAGGATGCCGGCACCTCCGTGAGCGTGCCGAGCGTACCGGCTGGCCACCCGCTGGCGCCGACCCTGGCCGGCGTGCGCGGCCTGCTGGCCTCGCCTGAGCAGAAGTCCGACCTGATCGGCATGCGCTGGGACTTCGCCAAGAACCTGGCGCTGAAAGTCCAGATCGACCACATCAAGCCACAAGCCAAAGGCGGCTCCCTGATCCTGCCATCGGGCGTGCCAACCTACAACAGCAGCATCAACGTCTATGCCGCCGGCATCGACTTCGTGTTCTAAGGAGGAAGCCATGAAAAACATCCTGACCGCCCTCCTCGCCACCGCGCTGGTTGCGGCTGCTGTACCGGCCTCGGCCGAGATCGTCGTGATCGTCAACAAAGACAACCCGGCCTCGCGCATGTTCTCGGAGCAAGCCTCGCAATTCTTCCTGGGCAAATCGGCCATGTTCACCCCGGTGGACCAGGCCGAAGGCTCCAAGATCCGCGCCGAGTTCTACCAGAAAGTGGCCGACAAAGACCCGGCCCAGGTGAAAGCCATCTGGTCCAAGCTGGTGTTCACCGGCAAAGCCACCCCGCCGAAGGAATACAAGTCGCACGCCGAGGTGAAAAAAGCCGTAGCCGACGACCCTAAAGCGATCGGCTACATCGACAAGTCCGCCGTGGACGACAGCGTCAAAGTCATCCTGACCCTGCCGTAAGCAAGATCCCGCCGTGCCCAAGACGCCGCCCCGCAACAGCCGGGCGGCGTTTTGTTTTAAACACAGGCAACTTTCGGTAATGAAGCGATACAATGCTGTGATATTTGAACAATAAATGTCCGTCTTGGGGTCAGGAAGAAAAGTGGACATTTCCTAGGAATGTCCACTTTTCTTCCTGACCCCAAGACGGACATTTGAGCCTGGAGTCCCTTTTGAAGCTGTCGCTGCGCGCGAAATTTCTGCTGCTGAGCGCCTTTGTGCAGGCGGTAGTGGTGGCCTTGTTGATCGGGAATAGCCTGCGCCTGATGACCAATGCCGTCAGCCGCAATGGCGACCGCGTGGCGCATGAGTACGCCGTCAACCTGAACCTGACCCTGACCCCTTACGCCAGCAGCGGTCGCCTGCCCGAGCTGCGCACCTATTGGTCGGAAATGCTGTCCGACCCGCGTGATAGCTTCCTGCGCTATATCGTGATCCTGGATGCGTCCGGCGAAACCATCCTGGAAGCGGGCGAGCGCCCGGACTTCATGCCGGAATCGCTGCGCCAGGCCCAGCTGGGCGGCGTGCGCACCGCCGTCGATGGCAGCCTGCTGCACGCCCAGGCGCCACTGCTGCTGAAGGATAACCAGGTCGGCACCCTGCACTTCGGCCTCTCCACCACCGACCTGGTAGCGGCACGCGATGACGTGCTGAGCCAGGGCGGCCTGATCGCCCTGCTCGGCTTCGCCCTGGCCCTGCTGCTGTTCTTCCTGCTGACGCGCGGCGTCGGCCGGCGCCTGGGCGAACTGGCGCGCCATTCGGAAAAGCTGGCCGAGGGCCAGTTCAGCCAGCTGCCAGAAGGCGGCGGCGACGAGCTGGAAGTGGTGACTCATTCGCTCAACCTGATGAGCGCCGCCCTGCGCGAACGCATCGCCCAGCTGGAGGAATCGCAGCGCCGCCTGCGCGAGTCGGAAGAACGCTTCCGCACCCTGTTCGACATGACACCGCTGCCGCTCACCGTGTCCGACCAGGAAGGCCATATCATCGGCGCCAACCAGGCCGTGGTGCGCACCTTCGGCACGCCGCTCCACGAGCTGATCGGCAAGCGCTCGGACACCGTGCAGTTCTGGGCCGACCCGGGCGAGCGCCAGCGTGTGTGGGATGTCTTCGCCAAGCATGGCGTGGTGCAGGGCGAGCTGGCCCACGTCATGCTGCCGGGCCAGCGCCCGGGCCAGGTGGCGATCTGGTCCTCCTCCCTCATGCTTGACGGGCGGCGCGCCATCATCTGGGCCATCCTCGACCTGACCCAGGAAATGGATGCCAAGCGCGAACTGCGCGAATTGAACGATGCGCTGGAAACGCGGGTGCGCGAGCGCTCGGCGGCGCTGGAGCAGGCCAACCGCGACCTGTCGAGCGCGCTGGAGACGCTGCAACGCACCCAGCACGACCTGATCGCTTCCGAGAAGATGGCCTCGCTCGGCTCACTGGTGGCCGGCATCGCGCACGAACTCAACACCCCGATCGGCAATTCGCTGCTGGCCTCCACCGCGCTGACCGACCGGGTGGAAGAGTTCCAGCAAACCGTGGCCGACGGCAGTATCCGCCGCTCCACCCTGAACCACCATTTGGATGAAGTGCAGATGGCATGCGGGCTGATTTCCAATTCGCTGCAGAAGGCGGCCGACCTGATCGCCTCCTTCAAACAAATCGCGGTGGACCAGACCAACGACCAGCGTCGCCACTTCCGCCTGCAGTCGGTGGCGCTCGACACCACCGCCACCTACACGCCGCGCCTGCGCCGCAGCGCCATCCAGATGCAGGTCGAGGTGCCGGCCGAACTGGAGCTCGATTCCTATCCGGGCAGCCTGTACCAGGTGTTCAACAACCTGATCAACAACGCCCTGCTGCATGCCTTTGAGGGCCGCAATTGCGGCAAGCTATGGCTATCCGCACGCGCCCTGCCGGGCCAGCAACTCGAGATCGTATTCCGCGATGACGGCGTGGGCATGTCAGACGAAGTCAAACGCCACATCTTCGACCCCTTCTTCACCACCAAGATGGGCAATGGCGGCACGGGGCTGGGCATGAATATCGTCTACAACATCGTCACCGGCGTGATGGGCGGGCGCATCGTCATCGATTCCACGCTGGGTGCGGGCACCACGGTGCGCATGGTGGTTCCCAATATTTCACCGCAACGCGACTGAGTACCAGAGCACTTTTGATCCGACACAGCAGGGCTGCGTCGGATCAAAATGCTAAATCACTCGTCAAATCCAATACCCCTGACAAAAAACCAGATCGAACCATAAAAGGCCACAGCCAACACGAAAAGAATCACCCTGATTCCAACGTCAGATAAATCAGGAATTCCATTTGTTGAATTGTGGACGATTGCGATCACTCCAATAGTCGCGACCAAAGAGACTATCAGGAAGAACTGCACCCTACATGCCACTATCAAACAGAGCACGTCAGGCATGGTCCTTTTAAGAAAACTATTCATAAGTATCCCTTATAGGCTAAAACCACCCCTTCTTAATTGCTTTGTCTCTGACTTTCTCGTATATAGTGCCACCGATCGCCCAACCGACACTAAAAGAGCAGAGAAGCGCTGCCCCAGCTGCAGCTCCTAGTCCAGCTAGACCCAGAACGGCAGTGCCGGTGGCCCCGGCCGAAATGCCCACCGACATACCCCCCCCCCCCTCCAATTGCACCGCCAATTGCTGCTGACTCTGCAGGCCCGCCCCCTGAAACGAACTCGATTTCTGTGCTGGTCAAGGTACGCATAGCTTCCTCCTGATCGAAAAACACGTGAATGCCACTTGAAAAAGGTTAATCAGATGG
The DNA here is from genome assembly GCA_046523935.1 of Massilia sp. SR12. Taxonomy (GTDB): domain Bacteria; phylum Pseudomonadota; class Gammaproteobacteria; order Burkholderiales; family Burkholderiaceae_D; genus Rugamonas. The sequence continues at coordinate 2,941,811 of CP159586.1, forward strand.
CTTCGAATAGTCAGTGTTCGGCCATCAATCCACCTGACTGCATCGTACGTGCTTCCATTTAAGCATTGTTGATACCGATCAATGGATTTAACGATCAAGGTCTGTGCATCATAATCAACATACAGAGGGGCTTGCACCTGCAGGAGCACGCCCATCCTGGCTGCGCAATAAAAACGGCCCGGGCGCTTGCGCGGCCGGGCCGTTTCAGGTGGAGCTTAGCAGCTTACGCCAGCTTGCCGTGGCAAGCCTTGAACTTCTTGCCGCTGCCGCATGGGCATGGGTCGTTGCGGCCGACTTTGAAGCCCTGGCTCAGGGCTTCTTCCAGCTCGCCCGCCGGCATGGCGGTTGGCGCCAGCAGTTCTTCCGGCGCGGCGTTCGGGTTGAAGTCGGCGTGCTGGTAGTGCACGTTTTCCAGGTGGGTCTGGTTCATGGCCGCTTCCGCCGCCTCGACCTCTTCACGCGACTGGATGCGCACCATCATGATCATGCGGATCACGTCGTTCTTGATCATGTCCAGCATGGTGCCGAACAGCTCGAACGCTTCGCGCTTGTACTCCTGCTTAGGATTCTTCTGCGCGTAACCACGCAGGTGAATGCCCTGGCGCAGGTGGTCCAGCGCTGCCAGGTGCTCGCGCCAATGGGTATCCACCGACTGCAGCATGACGTTGCGCTCGAAGCCGCCGAAGGCTTCCTTGGAGACGATATCGACCTTGGCCTGGTACACGGCATCGGCTGCCGCCACCACGCGCTCGACGATGTCCTCGTCGCTGATCTGGCTTTCCTTCTCCATCATCTCGACCAATGGCAGGTCGATTTGCCATTCGTTGGCCAGGGCTTTCTGCAGGGCCGGGATATCCCACTGCTCTTCCACCGATTCCGCCGGCACGTACTCGCGCACCAGGTCGGTGAACACGCCGTGGCGCAGGTTCTGGATGGTTTCCGAGATATCGGTCGCTTCCAGCAGCTCGTTACGCTGCGAGTAGATCACCTTGCGCTGGTCGTTGGCGACGTCGTCGTATTCCAGCAGCTGCTTACGGATATCGAAGTTGCGCGCTTCGACTTTGCGCTGGGCGGACTCGATGGAACGGGACACGATGCCCGCTTCGATCGGTTCGCCTTCCGGCATCTTCAGGCGGTCCATGATCGCGCGCACGCGGTCGCCGGCGAAGATACGCAGGAGCGGATCATCCAGCGACAGGTAGAAGCGCGAGGAGCCCGGGTCGCCCTGGCGGCCGGAACGGCCACGCAGCTGGTTGTCGACGCGGCGCGACTCGTGGCGCTCGGTACCGACGATGTGCAGGCCGCCGGCCTCCACCACCTGGTTGTGCAGCGCCTGCCAGCCGTCGCGCAGGGACTGCGCCTGGGCTGCCTTGTCAGCGTCGCTCAGTTCAGGATTGGCTTCCACGAACTGGATTTGCTTTTCAACGTTACCGCCCAACACGATGTCGGTACCACGGCCGGCCATATTGGTGGCGATGGTGATCGCTTTCGGCGAACCCGCCTGGGCGATGATTTCAGCTTCGCGCGCGTGCTGTTTTGCGTTCAGCACGTTGTGCGGCAGGCCGGCCTTGTCCAGGATACCGGACAGCAGCTCGGAGTTTTCAATCGAGGTGGTACCCACCAGCACTGGCTGGCCGCGCTCGTAGCACTCGCGGATGTCGAGCATCATCGCGTTGTACTTCTCGGCGTTGGACTTGTACACCTGGTCCTGGCGGTCTTTACGCGCCGATGGACGGTTCGGCGGGATCACCACGGTTTCCAGGCCGTAGATTTCCTGGAATTCGTACGCTTCGGTGTCGGCGGTACCGGTCATGCCGGACAGCTTGCCGTACATACGGAAGTAGTTCTGGAAGGTGATCGAGGCCAGGGTCTGGTTCTCGTTCTGGATCTTGACGCCTTCCTTGGCTTCCACTGCCTGGTGCAGGCCGTCGGACCAGCGGCGGCCAGTCATCAGGCGGCCGGTGAATTCATCGACGATCACCACTTCATTGTTCTGCACCACGTAGTGCTGGTCTTTGAAGTACAAGGCGTGCGCGCGCAGGGCGGCGTACAGGTGGTGCACCAGGGTGATGTTGGCGGAGTCGTACAGCGACGCGCCTTCCGGCAGCAGGCCCATCGAGGTCAGGATGGCCTCGGCCTTTTCATGGCCGGCTTCGGTCAGCAGCACCTGGTGCGATTTCTCGTCCTTGGTGTAGTCGCCCGGCACTTCCACTTTGCCCTTGCCGTCCGGCGTTTCCTCGCCGACCTGCTGGGTCAGCTGCGGCGGCAGCAGGTTCATCTTGTGGTACAGGTCGGTGTGATTCTCGGCCTGGCCAGAAATGATCAGCGGGGTACGCGCTTCATCGATCAGGATCGAGTCCACTTCGTCGACGATGCCGAAATTCAGCGCGCGCTGCACGCGGTCGCCGGCTTCGAACACCATATTGTCGCGCAGGTAATCGAAACCGAATTCGTTATTGGTGCCGTAGGTAATGTCGGACGCGTAAGCGGTCTGCTTGTCGGCGTGCGGCATCTGCGACAGGTTGACGCCGCAGGACAGGCCCAGCCAGCGGTACAGCTTGCCCATGGTCTCGGCATCGCGCTGCGCCAGGTAATCATTGACGGTCACGATGTGCACGCCCTTGCCGGACAGCGCATTCAGGTAGGCCGGCAGGGTCGCGGTCAGGGTCTTGCCCTCGCCGGTGCCCATTTCGGCGATCTTACCGTAATGCAACACCATGCCACCCACCAGCTGCACGTCGAAGTGGCGCATCTTGAAGACGCGCTTGGACGCTTCGCGGCACACCGCAAAAGCTTCCGGCAGCAGGTCGTCCAGCGTTTCGCCATTGGCCACGCGTTCCTTGAGGGCAGGCGTTTTCGCTTGCAGCTCGGCATCCGACAGCTTTTCGAACTCCGGCTCCAGGGCGTTGATCGCCTTGACCGTTTTTTGGTATTGCTTGAGCAGACGCTGGTTGCGGCTGCCGAAAATCTGGGTCAGTAAGGACATTTCTTAGTTTCTTCCTGCGGGTCCGCCAATGGCAAAAGTGCGTGATTTTATCATGCGTTCCGGGCAACGTTGGGGGTGAAGGCCACTATAACAATAGGCCAACCCTGAAAAATTCACCGGCTGAGGCTGCCAAGGTAGAATGGCGCCATGCGTTTCTCGTTCACCAACCGCCATTACGCCCCGCAGGAAGCCACGAATTTCCTGCAAGGCAACGCCACGCTGGCCCGTCTGTTGCCGGCCGTGCAGCGCATGGTAAATTTACAACGAGATTGCCAGGAAGTACTACCCGCCGCGTTCAAAACGTGTGAAATATTTGCCTTTGACGGCGCCGAACTGACCCTGGCGGTGCCGAATACCGCCCTGGCGGCCAAGCTCAAGCAGCAAGTGCCGGCGCTGTTACTGACTCTGAATGGCAAAGGGTGGCAAATCAACAACATCCGATTCCGCGTGCAGATGCCGAAGGGCATCGCCCACATCGGCCCCAGTGGCGAAGGCCTCAAGTTATCGGAAGCGGCCGTCGACTCCTTCGACGAGATGAGCAAGAAACTGGAGCCCACCAGCGCCAACGAACCCCTGATCGCCGCCATGCAGCGCCTGGTCGCCCGCCGCCGCTGAATAAAAAAATAGGGACGTACCCCATTTTTTGCCTTCGGCGAAAAATGGGGTACGTCCCTATTTTTTTATTCAGCTTACAGGTAGGCCCACTCGCGGGCCATTTGGCGGGCGTAGGATGGAGGGGCGGTGTCGAGCGAGTCGAAGGTGACCAGCTCGTAGCTGTCGGGGTCGGCCAGCATGGCGCGCAGTAGCTGGTTGTTCAGGGCGTGGCCGGATTTGTGGGCTTCGTAGCTGGCGATGATGGGGTGGCCGACCATGTACAGGTCGCCGATCGCGTCGAGGATCTTGTGGCGTACGAATTCGTCGTCGTAGCGCAGGCCGTCCTGGTTCAGGATGCGGTATTCGTCCATCACAATGGCGTTCTCCAGCGAGCCGCCGCGCGCCAGGCCAATGCCGCGCAGCATTTCCACGTCCTGCATGAAGCCGAAGGTGCGGGCGCGGGCAATCGCCTGGATATAGGACACGTCACCGAAATCCACCATGGCGCGCTGCGCCGTACCATCCACCGCCGGGTGGTTGAATTCAATGAAGAAGTCGAGCTTGAAGCCGTCATGCGGCACCAGGCGCGCCCACTTTTCCTGGGCACCCTTGCCTTCGCGGATTTCGATCGGCTTTTTCACCTTGATGAATTTTTTCGCCGCGTCCTGCTCCTGCACCCCGCCCTGCTGCAGCAGGTAGACGAAGGAGGAGGCGGAACCATCCATGATCGGGATTTCTTCGGCTGTCACGTCGACATACAGGTTGTCGATGCCGAGGCCGGCGCAGGCCGACATCAGGTGTTCGACCGTGGAGACGCGGCCGCCATCCTTCATCAGCACGGTGGCCATGCGGGTGTCGCCGACGATGTCGGCGCGGGTCGGGAACACCACTTGCGGGCTCAGGTCGACGCGGCGGAAGACGATGCCGGTGTCCGGTTCGGCCGGACGCAGGGTCAGCTCAACCTTGGTGCCGGAGTGCAGGCCCACACCTGTGGTGCGGACCACTTCTTTGATGGTTCGTTGTTTCAGCATGCCACGATTATAGTAGCTTTCCCGCACGAACGTTCCGGGCCGCCGGGGCGGCCGGGGCAATATTGTCAGGGATGCTCTGCTTCCAAATGCTCGGTCTCGCGCCGCACAAGATAGATGCCGGAGGCGATGATGATGGCGGCGCCGATCAGGGTAAAGCGGTCTGGCAGCGTCTGCCACAGCAGCCAGTCGATACCCACGCCCCAGGCCAGCGCGGTGTACTCGAACGGGGCGACGATGGAGGCTTTGCCCATGCTGAAGGCGCGCGTCAGCGCCAGTTGACCAAAGAAGCCGGTCACGGCCAGCGCCGCCATGGCCGGCCACAGCGCCCAGTCAATCGGCACCCAGGCCTGGATCGCCAGCGGCGCGACGCCGACGCCCATCAGGGTCAGCACCCAGAACATGACGTGCTCCGGCGCGTCGGTCTTGGCCAGCACGCGGCCGGCGATGGCGGAAATGCCATAGCACACCGCCGAACCGAGCACGGCCAAGCCGGCCAGCGAGACGAAGCTGGTGCCGTCTGGGCGTAGCACGACCATCACGCCGCCCAGGCCGACAACGATCGCCACCCACTGGCCGAAGCTGACCTTTTCCTTCAGCACGAACACCGCCAGCACAGTCACCAGCGCGGGGGCGATGAAGAAGATGGCGTAAGTGTCGGCTAGCGGCAGGGTTTTCAGCGCGTAGGCGAACAGGGACAGCATGGCGATGCCGACCACGCCGCGCAGGATGTGCAGCGGCCAGCGTACCTTGAAGATGCCGGTGAATTTGCCACGGTAGGCCAGGTAGGCGCACACCAGGGGCATGGAGAGCATGCAGCGCAGCGCCGTGACCTGCACCGCCGGGTAGCGCCCGGCCAGCACCTTCATGGAAGCGTCCATGAGGGAGAACATGGCAACGGCGGCCACCATGGCGTAAATAGCTTGCAGGTTTTCTTTTTGTTGTGGGGTCACGATGGAGGCCCAATTGCTGTACCGGGTCATCCATTGTACTGAAAGAAACCAATTGCTGCTGAGGGCGCTTTAACTCAGGCGATAGCAATAAAAGTCCCGGTTCGCCCATTCCCGCTCACTGGCACCGCGACCATAGGGCATGCGCTGGCGGGACACCCTGTACCCGGGATCTTTCATCCCTCGTATGACAAAATAGCTTGGCCGCAGCAAATCATGCACGTCTGGCAGCCCGTCAAGTACGCGATGCACGCGCCGAATGACCTTGAAGTTGTCTTCCCTTTCCACATGGTAGTACCCCTTTCGATTGATTGGCGCATGCCACATACATGCAGCGCGCCTGCGTTGCAGGCGCTGGCAAGAATCGCATTTGCCAGCTCTTGCTTCAGGCGAGCCAACTTAAGCAATGTATAGAGGTTGTGCGTAGAAACCAGCATCCAGCAGGTTCTTGCCCTCTTCAATGCGCAATCTGGAAAGCTGTCGGAGTTCAAGGCGGTTCATTTGCTCACCTTATGCGTTCCCACAAATTCGCGCTTGACGGACATCAAACCGAGGACGGGTTATGATGCTGGGATGAATACAGAAGCTTTACTGGTGGAAGTGGCGGAGCCGCTCTATGTGGTGCACGAGTCGCATGTGCATGGTCGTGGCGTGTTCGCGGCGCGTCTGATCGCGGCCGGCACCCGCATCATCGAATACACCGGCGAGATCGTCGACTGGGAGGAATGCTGCCGCCGCACCGAGGCGAAAGGCGGCCCGATCGGCCATACTTTCTTCTTCAGCCTGAATAACGGCATGCTGATCGACGGCGGTGCCGGCGGCAACGAGTCGCGCTACATCAACCACTCGTGCGAGCCGAACTGCGAGGCCGAGGAGGACGACGACAGCCGCGTCTTCATTTGCGCCCTGCACGATATCGAGGCGGGTGAAGAGCTCAATTACAACTACGGCCTGATCTACGACATGCGCCATACCGCCAAGGTGAAGAAGCAGTTTGCCTGCTACTGCGGCGCACCCTCCTGTACCGGCGTCATGCTGGCGCCCAAGAAGCGCAAGTCGCGCGCTAAGCCCGACGCAGAGGCGGGCCCGGAAACGCAAAACGGCGCCGCAGCGCCGTCCTTAGCGGAGCAAGCCTAGGATTACAGCTGGCCCAGCAGGGTTTCCGCGTTCGAAACTTCGAACTTGCCGCCCTGCTCAATGTTGAGCTGGGTGACCACGCCGTCTTCCACCAGCAGCGAGTAGCGCTGCGAGCGGGTGCCCATGCCGTACTTGGAGAAGTCGGCGTCCAGGCCCAGGGCCTTGGAGTAAGCGGCGTTGCCGTCAGCCATCATACGGACGGTGCCGGTGGCTTTCTGGTCGCGGCCCCAGGCGCCCATGACGAAGGCGTCGTTCACGGAGATGCACCAGATTTCATCCACGCCCTTGGCTTTCAGGTCGGCGGCGTGCTGCACGTAGCCTGGCACGTGCTGGGCGGAGCAGGTTGGGGTGTAAGCGCCTGGCAGACCGAAGATGGCGATCTTCTTGCCCTTCACCAGGTCCTGCACGTTGAAGGTGTTCGGGCCGAGGGAGCAGCCTTCGGTTTCGGTTTCGATGAATTCGGACAGCTGGCCTTCTGGCAGTTTGTCGCCGATTTTGATGGTCATGCGTTTTTCTCCTGTTGTTCTGTAGAACCGGGAAGCCGAAAAATGGGGACGTACCCCATTTAACGGTAGTTCTGTTAAATGGGGTACGTCCCCATTTTTCGGCTTCCCGGTTCTGAAAATAAAAAACCGCGCAGTGCGCGGGTAGCCCTGAATTCTTAGTATAACTCCACGCCGCCGGACGCGTTGTCCGGCGGCGTGGCTGACCTTATTTAGTCAGCCTGCTTGCGCAGGAAGGCAGGAATGTCGTAGGTTTCCATGCCGGATTTGGCCAGTGCGTTCACCTGCTCGGTGGCCGATTCGCGGCGCCATACGGCTGGCTGCTTCTGCACGTCGGCCGATACGCCAGCACCAAAGCCGGCCGAACCGAAGCCGCTCACCGCGCTGGTGATCGCGCCGCCGCCCAGGCCAGCGCTGGCATTCAGGCCGCTGCCGCCGTGGGTGCCGGTGCGCAGCATTTGCTGCGGTACCAGTTGCACCAGCTTCTTGGCTTTGCCCAGGCCGGTCGCCACCACGGTCACGCGGATCGCGTCGCCCATCGCGTCGTCGTAGGCGATACCTTGGGCGATCGACGCATCCGGTGCGGCGAAGGCGCGTACGGCCGCCATGACTTCCTTGATTTCCTTACCTTTCAGGCCGCGCGATGCGGTCACGTTCACCAGCACGCCACGCGCGCCGGACAGGTCGACGCCGTCCAGCAGCGGGGATGCGACGGCCTGTTCGGCGGCCACGCGTGCGCGGTCGACGCCGGAAGCGGTGGCGGTGCCCATCATCGCCTTGCCCTGCTCGCCCATGATGGTTTTCACGTCGTTGAAGTCGACGTTGATGTGGCCCGGCACGTTGATGATCTCGGCGATACCGGCAACGGCGTTGTTCAGCACATCGTCAGCGTGTTGCAGCCACTCGATCAGCGATTCGTCTTCGTAGATCTCTTCCAGCTTTTCATTGCAGATTACGATCAGCGAGTCGACGTTGGCTGACAACTGCTCCAGGCCTTCTTCCGCGATATCCAGGCACTTCTGGCCTTCGTGCGAGAACGGTTTGGACACCACGGCCACGGTCAGCGCGCCCTGCTGCTTGGCGATTTCCGCCACGATCGGTGCGGCGCCGGTACCGGTGCCGCCGCCCATGCCGGCCGCGATGAACACCATATGCGCGCCGCGCAGCGCATCTTCAATGCGGCTGCGGGATTCTTCGGCCAGTGCGCGGCCCACGTCCGGCTTCATGCCGGCGCCCAGGCCGGTCTCGCCGATCTGGATGATGTTGTGGGCGCGGGAAGTGGCCAGTGCCTGCGCGTCGGTATTGGCGGCGATGAATTCCACGCCGCTCATGCCCTTGTTGATCATGTGCTGCACCGCGTTGCCGCCTGCACCGCCGACGCCGACGACCTTGATGACCGTTCCCAGTGTTGCGTTATCAACCATATCAAACTCCATGATGTACTCCTATCTAGAATGCGGTTTTCAAGCGCCAGGCCTCATATCGTTAGGAGAACTGGGGATTGAAAACTGCGATTATTATCGAAAATACTTTTAAAAATTACCCAGGAACCATTCCTTCATGCGCTGCCAAACTGCCTTTACCGAACCATCCTGGCGGGTCACGATGTGGCCGCGCAGATACTGCTTCTTTGCTTCCAATAACAGGCCTAACACAGTTGCATAGCGCGGGCTGCGGACCACGTCGGCCAACTGGCCGCGATAGTCCGGGGTGCCCAGGCGCGCCGGTTTCAGGAAGATGTCTTCCGCCATCTCCACCATGCCCGGCATGATCGCGGTGCCGCCGGTCAGCACGATGCCCGACGAGAGCACGCCCTCGTAGCCGGACTCGCGCACCACCTGGTGCACCATCGCAAACAGTTCTTCCACGCGCGGCTCGATCACGGCCGCCAGCGCCTGGCGCGACAGGTTGCGTGGGCCGCGGTCGCCCAGGCCCGGCACTTCCAGGTGCTCGCCCGGGTCGGCCAGCACTTGCTTGGCCACGCCGTAGCGGATCTTGATTTCTTCCGCCTCGCCGGTTGGCGTGCGCAGCGCCATGGCGATGTCGTTGGTGATCTGGTCGCCGGCGATCGGGATCACGGCCGTGTGGCGGATCGCGCCGTCGCTGAAGACGGCAACGTCGGTGGTGCCGCCGCCGATGTCGATCAGCACCACGCCCAGTTCCTTCTCGTCGGTGGTCAGCACCGCATCGGCCGAAGCCATCGGCTGCAGGATCAGGTCCGACACTTCCAGGCCACAGCGGCGCACGCACTTGACGATGTTCTGCACCGCGCTCACGGCGCCGGTCACGATGTGCACCTTCACTTCCAGGCGGATACCGCTCATGCCGATCGGCTCGCGCACGTCGTCCTGCGAGTCGACGATGAATTCCTGCGGCACCGTGTGCAGCAACTGCTGGTCGGTCGGGATGTTGACTGCCTTGGCCGTTTCGATCACGCGCGCCACGTCGGTGGCGGTGACTTCCTTGTCCTTGATCGCCACCATGCCGCTCGAATTGAAGCTGCGGATATGGCTGCCGGCGATACCCGCGTACACATTGCGGATTTTGCAGTCGGCCATCAGCTCCGCCTCTTCCAGCGCGCGCTGGATCGATTCGACGGTCGCCTCGATGTTCACCACTACGCCTTTTTTCAGGCCGTTGGACTCGTGCTGGCCCAGGCCAATCACTTCGTGGCGTCCATCTGCCATCACCTCGGCCACCACGGCCACCACCTTGGAGGTGCCGATGTCGAGGCCGACGATCAGGTTCTTAGCGTCTTTAGTCATCTCTCTGCCTGCTTATCAATGTTTCTTCGTATCTGCGGGAATCTTTAGCCCCGCTGCGCTCAAGGCCAGACCGTTCTGGTAGCGCATGTCAATCGTTTCAATATTCGGCACGCGGGCCGCGATCTGCGGCCAGATCCGCACCAGGCGGTCGACGCGTTGGCGCAGCGTGTCGTGCGTCGCCTCGCGCCCCAGCGCCACACTGGCGCCGTTATCCAGCTTCACCGTCCACGCGTAGCGGCTCGACAGCGCCAGGGCCTTCGGCTCCAGGCTGGCCGGCGCGAACCATTGCTTCAATTCGCCGTAGCGCGCCAGTACTTCCTTCTCGCTGCCGTCCGGACCGGAAAACTCCGGCAGCTCGTGATCCTCTTCCGCCTCCGCCAGATTGGCGGTAAACACATCGCCCTTCACCGACAGCAGGCGGCCGTCTTCGCCCCAGGTGCCCAGCGCCTCGTGCTCTTCCAGCGACACAATCAGCTGGTCCGGCCACTCGCGGCGCACACTGGCGCGGCGCACCCACGGCACCGCTTCGAACACCTGGCGCACCTGTTCCAGGTTGGCGGTGAAGAAATTGCCGACGATGCGGCCCTGGGTGCCGTTGCGCAGCGTCAGGTGGTTCACGTGCTTGAACTCGGACTTATCCAAGGTCTCAACGCGGATGGAGCGCAAATCGAATACAGGACGATTCGCCAGCCACCACACGCCGGACACGGCGCAAGCCAGCACCGACAGCGCGACCATGCCGCTGGCAGTTGCATTCAAGGCTTTAACGTCGTGCCACATAAGTCTTTTCGGTCCTTACTTCTTCAACTTCAAACGGGCGGTGCGCAGGATTTCCACGCACAGCTCCTCGTAGCTCACGCCGGTCGCGCGCGCCGCCATCGGCACCAGCGAATGGCTGGTCATGCCGGGCGAGGTGTTCACTTCCAGCAGGAAGGGCTTGTTGTCCTTCTCGCGCAGCAGCACGTCCACCCTGCCCCAGCCTTCGCAACCAACCGCGCGGTAGGCTGCCACGGCGATGCGCTGCATCTCGTCTTGCATGGCCTGGTCCAGCTGTGGTGGGCAGAAATACTGGGTGTCGTCAGTGAAGTACTTGTTCTGGTAGTCGTAATTGCCAGCCGGCGCCACGATCTCAACGATCGGCAGCGCGCGCGCGTCCTTGCCGCTGCCCAGCACGGCCACGGTGAATTCGCGGCCTTGCACGAATTCCTCGGCCAGCACGCAGTCGTCCAGCGCGGCGGCGGCATCGTAGGCGGCTTTCAGGCCGGCCGTGTCGGTCACCTTGGTGATGCCGATGGTCGAGCCTTCATGCGGCGGTTTCATGATCAGCGGCAGGCCGAGGCGCGCGGCTTCCGCGTCCAGGTCGGAGTCGGCGCCCAGCACCGCGTATTCCGGCGTTGGCAGGTTTTCACGCAGCCACAAGATCTTGGTGGTGATCTTGTCCATGCCAACCGAGCTGGCCATCACGCCCGAGCCGGTGTAGGGAATGCCGAGCAGTTCCAGCGCTCCTTGCAGGCTGCCGTCTTCGCCGTAGCGGCCGTGCAGCGCAATGAACACGCGGTCGAATTGTTCCGCCGCCAGCTCGGCCAGCGAGCGTTGGCCCGGGTCGAAGGCGTGTGCGTTGACGCCTTGCGCTTGCAGGGCCGCCAGCACGCCGGTGCCGGACATCAGGGAGACATCGCGCTCGGCGGACAGGCCGCCCATCAGCACGCCCACCTTGCCGAATGCTTGCGCTTCTTGTGCAGTCAGTTTGGTCATCGCCTTACGCCTTCCAGTTCGTCAGTTTTGCAGGGACGCCGCTGATCGAGCCTGCGCCCATGGTGAGCACAACGTCGCCGTCGCGCACCACGTTCATAATCGTTTCCGGCATGTCGGCGATGTTTTCGACGAATACCGGTTCTGCCTTGCCGCGCGCACGGATCGCGTGCGCCAGGGCGCGGCCGTCAGCCGCCACAATCGGCTGCTCGCCCGCTGCATAAACGTCCGACAGCACCAGTACGTCGACCGTGCTCAGGACTTTTGCGAAATCTTCGAACAGGTCGCGCGTGCGGCTGTAGCGGTGCGGCTGGAAGGCCAGCAGCAGGCGGCGGCCCGGATAGGCGGCGCGCGCGGCGGCGGTGGTCACTTCCATTTCCAGCGGGTGGTGGCCGAAATCGTCCACCAGGGTGAATTTGCCGCCGGACGGCGCATCGACTTCGCCATATTTGGTGAAGCGGCGGCCGACGCCGGCAAAGCCTGCCAGGCCGGCTTGGGTTGCGGTATCGGCCACGCCGATTTCACGCGCAATCGCCACGGCGGAGCAGGCGTTCTGCACGTTGTGCATGCCAGGCTGGTTCAACACGATATCCAGGTCCGGGTAGCCTTCCTGCAGCACGGTGAAGTGCATCTGGGTGCCGACGGCGCGCGCGTTCACGGCGCGCACTTCCGCCTCCTCCGAGAAGCCGTAGGTGGTGACCGGCTTGGTCACCTGCGGGATGATGGCACGCACGTGCGGGTCGTCGATGCACAGCATGGCGCGGCCGTAGAACGGCAGGCGGTGCGTGAAGTGCACGAAGGCTTGCTTGAGCTTTTCGAAATCGTGCTCGTAGGTCTCCATGTGATCGGCATCGATATTGGTGATGACTTCGATCATTGGGGTCAGGTTCAGGAAGGACGCATCCGACTCGTCGGCTTCGGCCACCAGGTATTCGCCCGAGCCCAGCTTGGCGTTGGCGCCGGCGGCGGTCAGGCGGCCGCCGATGACGAAGGTCGGGTCCAGGCCGCCCTCGGCCAGCACCGAAGCCACCAGGCTGGTAGTGGTGGTCTTGCCGTGCGTGCCGGCGATGGCGATGCCGCGCTTCAGGCGCATCAGCTCACCCAGCATCACGGCGCGCGGCACGATCGGGATCTTGCGGGCGCGCGCGGCGACCACTTCCGGGTTGTCGTTCTTGACGGCGGTGGAGGTCACGACCGCATCGGCGTTGCCGATGAAGGCCGCGTCGTGGCCCTGGTGCACAGTGGCGCCCATATCAACCAGGCGCTGGGTCACGGCGTTCGAACCGAGGTCCGAGCCGGTCACGTTATAGCCCAGCGTCACCAGCACTTCGGCGATGCCGCTCATGCCGCTGCCGCCGATGCCGACGAAGTGAATGTTTTTTACTTTATGTTTCATGCGAGTGCTTCCAATTCTTGTGCGATGGCGTCGTTCGCGTCGCGCTTGCCCACTGCATGCGCGGCGGCCGCCATCTTTTGGCAGGTGTTGCGGTTCAACGTCTGCAACAGCGCTGCCAGGCTTTCCGGATTCAGTTCCGTCTGCGGCATGTGGATCGATGCGCCCTGCTTCGCCATCCACTGCGCGTTGTCGCGCTGGTGGCTGGTGGTCGAAGCCACCAGGGGAACCAGCACGCTGGCTACACCGGCTGCCGTCAGTTCCGACACGGTGATGGCGCCGGCGCGGCAGATCACGACATCCGCCTGCGCGTAGGCGCCCGCCATGTCGTCGATAAAGTCGACCACGTTTGCTTCCACATGCGCCTGCGCGTAAGCCGCGCGCAGGGCTTCAATATTCTTTTTGCCCGACTGGTGGGTCACCAGTGGGCGCTGCTCAGGCGCCAGCAGGGCCAGTGCGGCTGGCAATGCGTCGTTCAGCGCCTTGGCGCCCAGGCTGCCGCCCACCACCAGGATGCGCAGCGCGCCTTCACGGCCGACGAAGCGTTCGGCCGGCAGCGGCAGCGCCAGGATTTCCTTGCGCACCGGGTTGCCGGTGACGACCGCCTTGGCCGCTGCCGCGCCGAAATCGGCCGGGAAGCCGAAGCACACGCGCTTGGCCATGGGCGCCAGGGTCTTGTTCGACAGCAGCAGCGCTGCGTCAGCATTCACCAGAACCAGCGGCACGCCGCGCAGCTTGGCCATCAGGCCGCCCGGCACGCAGACATAACCGCCCATGCCCAGCACCACGTCCGGCTTGCGCTTGCCGATAAAGCCGAAGCAGGCGGCGAAAGCGCCGATCATCTTGAACGCGCCGCCGATGGTGTGCGCCAGGCCCTTGCCGCGCATGCCGCTGAAGTGGATCTGGTCCATCTCCACGCCATGTTTTGGCACCAGTTCAGTTTCCATGCCGTGCGAAGTGCCCAGCCAGGACACTTCCCAGCCGCGCGCGCGCATCACTTGCGCGATCGCCAGGCCGGGGAAGATGTGGCCACCGGTGCCGGCCGCCATGATCATCAGGCGCTTGCTCATACGCGGCCTCCACGCATCAGCTGGCGGTTCTCGAAATCGATGCGCAGCAAAATGGCCAGGCCGACGCAGTTGATGATGATGCCGGTGCCGCCATAGCTCATGAGCGGCAGGGTCAGGCCCTTGGTCGGCAGCAGGCCCAGGTTCACGCCCATATTGATAAAGGTCTGGATGCCGATCCAGATGCCGATGCCCTTCGCGGCCAGGCCGGCGAAGGTCTGGTCGATGGCAATGGCCTGGCGGCCGATGTCGAAGGCGCGCTTGACGATCCAATAGAACATGCCGATGGTGATCAAGACACCGATCATGCCCAGCTCTTCGCCGATCACCGCCAGCAGGAAGTCAGTGTGCGCTTCCGGCAGGTAGTGCAGCTTCTCGACGCTGGCGCCCAGGCCGACGCCGGTCAGCTCGCCGCGCCCGAAGGCGATCAGCGAGTGGGTCAGCTGATAAGACTTGTTCAGCGCGTTCTCTTCTTCCCACGGATTAAGGTAGGCGAACAGGCGCGCGCGGCGGAACGGCGACAGCATGATGATCGCCACGAAGATCGTCACCAGCATGCCGGCGATGCCGCCGAACCAGACCGCGTTCACGCCGCCCAGGAACAGGATGCCCATGGCAATGCAGACGATGACGCCGAAGGCGCCCAGGTCGGGTTCGAGCAGCAGCAGCAGGCCGACGAAAGCCACCGCCAGCGCCATCGGCAGGAAGCCTTTCGACAGGCGGTGCATATATTCCTGCTTGCGCACGGTGTAATCGGCGGCGTACAGCACGATGAAGAGCTTCATCAGCTCGGACGGCTGGAACTGGAATATCTTGAGCGACAGCCAGCGGCGGCCGCCGTTCACGTTCACGCCCAGGCCCGGGATCAGAACCAGCACCAGCGCCACCAGGGTGGCGATGAACAGGTAGGGCGCGGCACGCTGCCAGTCCTGCACCCGCACGCGGAAGGCGACGGCGGCTGCCACCATGGCGATGCCGATAAAGACGGCCTGGCGCTGCACGAAGAAGTGGTTCTTGTAATTGGCGAATTTGGGCGAATCCGGCAGCGCGATCGAAGCCGAATACACCATCACCATGCCGAACAGCATGAGCAGCAGCACGCTCCAGACCAGGGGCTGGTCGTAATCCATCATCTTCGAATGGCGCGCGCGTCCATCCAGCGGGGCTGGGGACTCGGCGCCGCCGAAGCGGAATGGAAGCTGGATCGCCATCAGATCTCCTGCCCCGCGTCGAGCGCGATCTCGCGCACGGTGTCGATGAACACCTGCGCGCGGTGCGCGTAGTTCTTGAACATGTCCAGGCTGGCGCAGGCCGGCGACAGCAGCACAGCGTCGCCGGCGTGGGCGATGGCGGATGCGCGTTTGGTCGCCTCTTCCAGCGTGGCGCAGTCTTCCAGCTTGACGCCGGTTACTTCCAGCGCGGTGCGGATTGCCGGCGCGTCACGCCCGATCAGCACTACGGCGCGCACGAAGCGGCGCACCGGGTCGGCCAGCGGATCGAATTCCTGGCCCTTGCCGTCGCCGCCAGCGATCACCACCAGCTTTTGCTCGCTGCCGCCGAAGGACTGGCCCAGGCCGACCAGGGCGGCGACCGTAGCGCCGACGTTGGTGCCCTTGGAGTCGTCGTAGTAGTCAACACCGTTGATCGAGGCCACCAGCTCCACGCGGTGCGGCTGACCCTTGTAGTCGCGCAGGCCGTGCAGCAACGGCGCAAACGGCAGGCCGATGGCGCGGCACAGGGCCAGCGCGGCCAGCGCGTTGGAGGCATTGTGGGTGCCGCGAATCTGCAGCGCGTCGGATGGCATCAGTTTCTTGGTGTAGCACTCCACCGGCGGTGGCGGCGGGTCGTTTTTCTTGCGGCGCTTGGGCGGCTCGGCGTCTTCGCTCGGCTCGGCGGTGGCCAGCCAGTACACGCCGCGCTCGCTCACCAGGCCAAAGCTGTGCGCCAGTTCCGGCGCGTCGGTGCCAAAGGTCACGTTGTCGCCGATCGGGTTGGCCATGGCCATGGTCCACTTGTCGTCGCGGTTCAGCACGCGCACGGTGTTTTCGCCGAAGATGCGTTGCTTGTCGTCGGCGTAGGCTTGCATGCTGCCGTGCCAGTCCAGGTGGTCCTGGGTCAGGTTCAGCACCGTGGCGGCATCGGCCTGCAGGCTGTAAGTGGTGTGCAGCTGGAAGCTGGACAGCTCAAGCACCCAGGCTTGCGGCAGCTCGTCGTTGTCCATCACCTCGCGCAGCACGTCCAGCGCGGCCGGGCTGATATTGCCGGCCACGCGCACCGACAGGCCGGCGCGTTCGCACAGTTGGCCTGTCAGGCTGGTGACGGTGGTCTTGCCGTTGGTGCCGGTAATGGCGATGACTTTCGGCGCGTAAGCACGGTCGTCCTTCAGCCACTTCAGCGCTTGGGCGAAGATCTCGATCTCGCCCCACACCGGAATCCCTTTGGCGGCAGCGGCCGGGATGATCTCGGCCAGCTCGCGATTGGGCGCCAGGCCAGGGCTGGCGCAGACAAAGTCCACGCCGTCCAGCAGGGCTGCATTGAACGGGCCGGCGATGAACTGGGTGCCGGGCAGTTGCTCGCGCAGCAGCGGCAAGCGCTCCGGCACCGGACGCGTGTCGGCGACGCGCAGCAGCGCGCCGCAGCGCGCCAGCCAGTGCGCCATCGCCAGGCCCGATTCACCGAGCCCCAGTACCAGTGCAATTTTGCCGTTGTAGATCATTAGCGCAGCTTCAGGGTAGACAGGCCAACCAGGACCAGCATCATCGTGATAATCCAGAAGCGCACGACGACCTGGGTTTCTTTCCAACCCTTCTGTTCAAAGTGGTGGTGCAAAGGCGCCATCAGGAATACGCGGCGGCCGACACCGTAGCGCTTCTTGGTGAACTTGAACCAGCCCACCTGGATAATCACCGACACCGTCTCCGCAACGAAGATGCCGCCCATGATGAACAGGACGATTTCCTGGCGCACGATCACGGCGATCGTGCCGAGCGCGCCGCCCAGCGCCAGTGCGCCGACGTCGCCCATGAAGACTTGCGCAGGGTGCGCGTTGTACCACAGGAAGGCCAGGCCCGCGCCCGCCATCGCGCCGCAGAAGATGATCAGCTCACCCGCGCCCGGGATATGCGGGATCAGCAGGTACTTCGAGTAAGTCGCGGAACCGGTCAGGTAGGCGAACAGGCCCAGCGCCGAGCCGACCATCACGGTCGGCATAATGGCCAGTCCGTCCAGGCCGTCGGTGAAGTTCACCGCATTGGAAGTGCCGACGATCACGCAATACGTCAGCGCGATGAAGCCCCAAACGCCCAGCGGATAGCTGATCGATTTAACGAACGGCACGATCAGGTCGGCCTTCGGCGGCAGGTCCATCGAGAAGCCCGACTGCACCCACTGGAAGAACAGTTCAAACACTTGCACCGGCGTCGGGGCCGATACAGAGAACGCCAGGTACAGCGCGGCGGCGATGCCGACCAGCGACTGCCAGAAATACTTCTCGGCCGAACGCATGCCTTCCGGGTCCTGGCGCACCACCTTGCGGTAGTCGTCGACCCAGCCCACGGCGCCAAAGCCCATGGTCACGATCATCACCGGCCAGATCAGGCGATTCGACCAGTCGCACCACAGGATGGTGGCGATGCCGAGGGAGATCAGCAACAGCACGCCGCCCATGGTGGGAGTGCCGTGCTTTTTCAGGTGGGTCTGCGGACCGTCGGTGCGCACTGCCTGGCCGTACTTCATGACGGTCAGTTTGCGGATCACGGCGGGGCCGGCGATCAGGCCGATCAGCAGGGCCGTGATGGTGGCCATCACGGCGCGGAAGGTGATGTAGTTAAAGAGGCGGAAAGCCCCAATGTCGTCCTGCAGAATTTGCGCAAGCCAGAGCAGCATGATTAGTGTGTTTCCTTTGTTACGTGTTGCGATCCAATCAAATGCTGCACGACCCGTTCCATTTTCATGAAGCGGGAGCCCTTGATCAATACGGTTGCATCCGGCGTCACTGCGGCCGTTACGGCTTGCAGCAACGCGTCGAATTCTTGGTGGTGCTCGGCGTGCGGCGCCATATGGGCGGCCAGCTCGCCAGTCGCCAGCACGTGCTCGATGCCTTTGCTGGCAGCGTAGGCGGCGACTTCTTCGTGGAATTCCTTGCCCTGCGTGCCGACTTCACCCATATCGCCCAGCACCAGCACGCGCGGCGCGCGGGCCTTGGCCAGCACGTCGATGGCGGCGCGCACGGAATCGGGGTTGGCGTTGTAGGTGTCGTCGATCAGCAGCGCGCCATTGGCGGCCTGCTTTTTCTGCAGGCGGCCGTTGACCGGCGCGAACGCTTCCAGCCCGGTGCGGATGGTGGAAGTGTCGATGCCGGCGGCATAGGTGCAGGCGATGGCGGCCAGCGCGTTGCGCACATTGTGCTCGCCGGCGGCTTGCAGCGACACGGTGAAGTGGCGCAGCACCGCGTCCGGCGCGGCGAACGAGGCGGACGCGCCAACGCCGGCAGCGGCGGCGGACGGGCGGATAGTGACGGCCAGCTCAGCGCCGAAGTCGCCGGCCGTGTAGGTGCAGCTCACGTTGGCGGCGGCGTCCAGGCCAAAGGTCAGCACGCGGCGGCCGACCGACATTTCGCGCCAGACCGGGGTGAACTCGTCGCCATGCGGGAACACGGCCACGCCGTCGCCCGGCAAGGCGGCCAGCACGCTGCCGTTCTCGCGCGCCACCGCTTCCACGGTATGCATGAATTCCTGGTGTTCGCGCTGGGCGTTGTTCACCATGCCGATAGTCGGCGCGGCAATGGCGCTCAGGCGGCCGATTTCGCCCGGGTGGTTCATGCCCAGCTCCACCACGGCGGAGCGGTGGCCGGAGTGCAGGCGGAACAGGGTGAGCGGCACGCCGATCTCATTATTCAGGTTGCCGCGCGTCGCCAGGCGGCCTTCCTCGCCATGGGCGGCGGCCAGGATGGCGGCGATCATTTCCTTGACGGTGGTCTTGCCGTTGGAGCCGGTCACGCCGATGACCGGCAGCGCGAACTGCTTGCGCCAGTAGTTGGCGATCTGGCCCAGCGCCACCAAGGTGTCCGGCACCACGATGGCCGGCAGGCTCCAGCCTTCCGGCAGCTTTTCCACCAGCACGGCGGCCACGCCGCTGCCGGCCAGTTGCGGCAGGAAGTCGTGTGCGTCGAACACTTCGCCCCGCAGGGCGACGAAGAGCTGGCCGGCGCCCGCCGTACGGCTGTCGGTCGACACGCCATCAAATTCCAGGCCCAGCGCGGCGTCGTTGGTCAGCACACCGTGGTGCAGGTGTGCGCCGCTCAGCGCCGGCAGGATGTGGGCGATGGTGCTGCGCATCAGTGCGGCCTCATCATGGTCAGGCGCGCCGACAATGCCAGTTGCGCGTGCTCGGCATCCGAGAACTGCATCTTGCGGCCCTTGATTTCCTGATAGGGCTCATGGCCCTTCCCTGCCAGCAGGATCACGTCCGCCTTGCCGGCATGGCGCACGGCGGACAGGATCGCGGCAGCGCGGTCTTCCACCGTCATGAATTCGGAATGCGGATGCTCGGCGTCCATGCCGGCCACGATCTGGCGGATGATTTCCGCCGGTTCCTCGCTGCGCGGGTTGTCGCTGGTGACCAGCACATGCTCGGCCATCTGCGCGATGCGGCCCATTTGCGGGCGTTTGCCCGGGTCGCGGTCGCCGCCGCAGCCGAACACGCACCACAGGTGGCCGCCACGGTCGGTGGCCACGGAGCGCAGGGCTTGCAGCGTTTTTTCCAGCGCGTCCGGCGTGTGCGCGTAATCGATCACGACCATTGGCGCTTCCTGGCCGCCGATCTGCTGCATGCGGCCCGGGGCCGGCAGCAGCGATTCGATGCCGTCGATCGCGGTGCGGAAGGCGACGCCCTTCGCCAACAGCGTGGCCAGCACGGCCAGCGCATTGCTCACGTTGAACGGGCCCACCAACTGGGTGCGCACATGCGCGTGGCCGAAGCTGGAGTCCAGGTTGAATTCGGTGCCCAGGTTGCGGCTGCGCAGTGCGCTGGCGCGCAGCATGGAAATGCCCGGCACGTTCGGCTGCGCCTTGGCGTCCTTCAGGGTGTAGCCGATGATGGCCGGGCGCGCGGCCTTTTTCGCCTTGATGTGCGCCACCAGGCGCTGGCCCATAGGGTCGTCCAGGTTGATCACGGCGTGCTTCAGGCTCGGCCAGTCGAACAGGATGGTCTTGGCGGCTTCGTAATTCGCTTCGTCGCCGTGGTAGTCCAGGTGGTCGCGCGTCAGGTTGGTGAAGACCGCCACGTCGAAATGCATGCCGTCGAGGCGGCCCTGGTGCAGGCCGATGGAGGACGCTTCAATGGCCAGCGCCACGGCGCCGTCGGCATGCACCTGCTGCAGCTTGCGTGCCAGCAGCACCGCGTCCGGCGTGGTGTAGCCGGTTTCGTCGAACTCCACTTCGCCACGGGCGCGGAACATGCCCACGCCCAACGTACCGATCACGGCGGAGGTTTCACCGACCTTGGCCAGGGCCTGGCCGGTCCACACCGCGCAGGAAGTCTTGCCGTTGGTGCCGGTAACGGCCACGGTGAACATGCCGGCGTCGGGCTGGCCATACCAGGCGTGGGCGATCGGGCCGGCTTGTTTTTTCAGGCCAGGCACAGCCAGGTGCGGTACAGCGTGGGCGGCATCCCAGGCGTAAGCGGTGTCGTCATAAACCACGGCGGCGGCACCGTTGGCGATCGCAGTGGCGATAAAGGTGCGGCCATCCTTGGCGTCGCCCGGATAGGCAAAGAAGATGTCGCCGGCCTGGATGCGGCGCGAGTCCGAAGCCAGTTGTGCGCCTGGCGCGGCTTCGCGCATCCAGTTGATAATGTCTTGGTGGGTCATCGTCGTCATTTACATGGCCTCCGGTCCGGTGTCCGCCGGCACCACGATTTCGGTGACGTTGGAATCAGGAGGCACATTGGAGGCGCGCAAGGCGTTGATTGCGACAGCCGCGAAAGTTGGTGCTGCGACCGAGCCGCCGTAGTGGCCGTTCTGGGTCGGTTCGTCGATCATGACGGCAATGACGAAGCGCGGCGCCGACATTGGCACCATGCCGACGAAGGAACCGATGTATTTGCGCGGGATCGCGTAGCGGCCGTTCTCCACCTTGTACGCGGTGCCGGTCTTGCCGCCCACTCGGTAGCCCGGGATCTGGGCTTTCTTGGCGGTGCCTTCCTTGCCCGAGACCACGTTCTCCAGCATCACGCGCATTTGCGCGGCGGTTTCCGGCTTGATGATCTGCTGGCCCACCGGCTCCCGCTCGACCCTCTCAAACGACAAAGGAATGGTGTCACCATTCCGGGCAAACATCATGTAGGAGCGTGCCAGTTGGATCACCGAGACCGAGATACCGTTACCGTAGCTCATGGTCGCCTGCTCGATCGGGCGCCAGGATTTGTACGGCCGCACCCGGCCCGCGACAGCGCCGGGGAAGCCCCACTTGGGCTGCTGGCCAAAACCGACCTTGGTGAACATTTCCCACATCTCCTGGGCCGGCATGCTGAGCGCGATCTTGGAGGTGCCGATGTTCGACGAGGTCTCAATAATGTGCGACACGTCGATCACGCCGTGCGCCTTGGTGTCGGTGATGGTGCGGTCGAGGATGGTGTAGCGGCCGTTGCCGGTGTCGATCAGGGTCGACGGTTTCACGCGGCCGGTGTCCAGCGCCAGCGCCACGGTGATCGGCTTCAGGGTGGAACCCGGCTCGAAGGAGTCGGTCATGACGCGGTTGCGCAACTGCGCGCCGGTCAGGTTGCGGCGGTCGTTCGGGTCGTAGCTTGGGTAGTTGGCCAGCGCCAGCACCTCGCCGGTGTGCACGTCCAGCACCACGGCGCCGCCAGCCTTGGCGCCGAAATGCTCGACCGCCTGCTTCAACTGGGTGTAGGCGATGTACTGGATCTTGCTGTCCACCGACAGCACCACGTCCTTGCCGTTGTGCGGCTCGACCTTGCCGCCGATATCCTCGACGATGCGGCCACGGCCATCCTTGATCACGCGGCGCGAGCCAGGGCGGCCGACCAGGTTGGCCTGCTGCGCCAGCTCCATCGATTCCTGGCCCTTGTCGTCCACGTTGGTGAAGCCGACCAGGTGGGTCATGACCTCGCCCTGCGGGTAGAAGCGCTTGTATTCAGGGCGGATATCCATGCCATCCAGGTCCAGCGCCTTGATCTTATCGGCGGTTTCCACCTCGACCTGGCGCTTCAGGTAAACCAGGTTGCGGTCGGAGTCGAGCTTCTTGCGCAGCTCGGCCTCGCTCATGTCGAGCAGGCCGGCCAGGGCGCGGATTTTTTCCTTCGGCGCGGCCAGCAGGTCGTCCGGCGAGGCCCAGATGGCGCGCACCGGGATCGACGAGGCCAGCACCTGGCCATTGCGGTCGGTGATCTTGCCGCGAATGGCGGGCAGCTCCTGCGTGCGCTGGTAGCGGTTGGCGCCCTGCTCCTGCAGGAACTGCGACTGGGTCGAGGTGCCCTGCAGCCAAACGGCGCGCGCGGCCAGCGCCGCGAACGCGACGAACAGCACGAACAGCACGACGCGCGAGCGCCAGGTCGGCAGGCGCACCGCCAGCACCGGGCTCTTGGAGAAGGACACGCCTTTCGAGCGTGCCACACGCGCCGTTCCGTTACCGCCGCTGGAACGCATCATTGGGCGCCCTCCGTCAGGTACTGGGTGCGGTTCGGCGTGAGCGGCGTCATATTCAGTTCGCGCCGCGCGATTTCTTCGATACGGGCGTGCTTGCCCAGGGTCGACTGGTCGAGCTGCAACTGGGCCCACTCGGTGTCGAGCTGGCGTGCCTGGGTCTCGGCGCGTTCCTTGTCGACGAACAGGTGGCGCGCGCGGTACTGGGCGTTAACGACCGACAGGCCGCAAGCGACCAGCAATGCCGTCAGCACGATATTGAGCTTGTTGCTCATGGCACGCCCCCAACCGGCGGCAGGCGCATGGCCACCCGCATCACGGCGGAGCGCGCGCGCGGATTCTCTTCCACTTCCTTATCGGATGGCTTGACGCGCCCCAGCAGCTTTACTTCCGGCTGCGGCAGGTCGACCGCCCGGATCGGCAGGCGCCGGTCCGGTTGCTCGACCTTGGCCTTGGAGGCCAGGAATTGCTTGACCATGCGGTCTTCCAGCGAGTGGAAGCTGATGATGGCCATGATGCCGCCCGGCTTCAGCGCATTGAAGGCCTGGCTTAAGGCCGATTCAAGGTCCTCAAGCTCTTTATTGACGAAAATCCGGATAGCCTGAAAGGTGCGGGTCGCAGGGTCCTTGCCCTTTTCGCGAGTCTTGACCGCGCCTGCCACGATACCGGCAAGCTGTCGTGTGCTTGAAATTGGTTCGATTGCCCGGCGAGCAACAATCGCCTTTGCAATCTGAAAAGCAAACCGTTCTTCCCCATATTCCCTTATCACCTTTTCCAGTGTTTTTTCTGATTCCGTGGCCAGCCACTCGGCCGCCGAGATACCACGCGTGGTATCCATGCGCATGTCGAGCGGGCCATCGTTGCGGAAGCTGAACCCGCGCGCCGCATCGTCCACTTGGGGCGACGAGATGCCAAGGTCCATCAAAATGCCGTCCACGGCGGGAACGCCGCGTTCGGCCAGCGCATCCGCCATGGTGGCGAAGCTGTCGTGCACGATGGTGAAACGCGCATCGCCGATGGTCTCGGCGTTGGCGATCGCTTGCAGGTCCTTGTCGAAGGCGATCAGGCGCCCGGCTGGGCCGAGGCGCGACAGGATCAGGCGCGAGTGGCCGCCACGGCCGAACGTGCCATCTATATAGATGCCGTCGGCGCGCGCACCGTCCAGGGCGAGCGCGTCCACCGCTTCATCTAACAGCACCGTGCGATGCTGGAATTCGGGCACCGAGGTCGTCGTCATTTAAAGTCGGCCTCAGAAAGAGAAATCGGAAAGGGTATCGGGCATGCCCACCTCGATGGTGGCTTGCTCGTTCTGGGCGCGTTTGACCGGGTCCCAGATTTCAAAGTGGGTCAGCATGCCGGCCAGCACGACCTCGCGGCCCAGGCCGACGGCATCGCGCAGTTCCGGACCAACCAGGATACGGCCGGCGGAATCCATCTCGACGTCGGCAGCGTTGCCCAGCAGGATGCGTTGCCAGCCGCGGGCCGACATCGGCCATTGGGCGATCTGGTCGCGTTTGGTTTCCCAGACATGGCGCGGGTACATCAACAGGCAGCCGTCCGGGTGTTTGGTAAGCGTGAGGCGTCCTTCGCACTGAATCATCAGGGCGTCACGATGCTTGGCCGGGATAGACATCCTGCCTTTCGCATCGAGAGTGATCGCGGACGCGCCTTGGAACACGTTTTACCTTATCTAAAAAATCCCACAAAACTACACTTTTTCACACTGTCGCCCACTTTAGAGGATGCTTTCAGGCCGGTCAAGCGAATTTCCCCAACGAAAACCACGAATTGTCCAATGAAATTAAGGACTTAGCGCCATTCCTTGAGAAATAGCCGAAGTAAAAACCATCGAGAAATTAGATACTTATGAAAGATAGTGAAAGTGCTACTTCACGTGCAGCCAGAGCCAAACGGGAGAAAAGTGCCTAAAAATAAATTTTGAAATCGTCGTTTGGTTGCCTGAGGACAACGCTGCTTGAGCAAATTAGCAACAAGGGGCGCAGACCCGGTGGGATGGGGAGAATTACTGCCTGACACGCTTTGCGCGCGATCGGGACCCTCTAAAAAAAACATGCCGCCCAGGGAGCTGGGCGGCAACTTGTATAGACAAATAGCGTTGCCGCTGCTTGCCTATATTATACGGCTCGCGCCGGTTTTCAATCGTAAGTTACACCGACCGTGACACCGCCGAACGGCTGTTTGGCGTGTAGCGCGATGTAATACCAGCGATAGCCCGCCGGCGCCGGGATGCTGATGCTCTCGCTATTGCCGGCATTGGCGGAGGCGAAATCGGAGGAACTGATGCTTGGGTAGCGTTCCAGGGCCACGTACATATCCATATTGCCGCTGCCGCCCGCGCTCATCAGCTTCACATTCCTGGCGCCGGTCGGCACCATCAGGTGCAGGTAGGCGTAAGTCTGGCTGCCGGAAGCGATATTGCGGATCGCGCAATTCTTGCCCAGGTAGGTCGGCGAAGCCTGGCCGGTACAGGTCGGCAGGCTGGAGACGTTGTCCGGCAGCGGCGGTTCGCCGGCCGTGGTGGCGGCGTCGGCCCAGGTGGCGAACTCGCTGTCATAACGGGTGCCGATGCTGCGCATGAAGTCGTTATAGCGGGTGTAGTCGCCCACGCGGAACTTGGCCAGCGCCTGATCCACGTCGGCGCGGTGGCGCTCCATCATGAAGCGGGTCGCCATATAGCCCCAGCGATAGGCCCGGTCCGAGTAGTCCGACATCTGGTAGGTATTGCCGAAGATGTCGCTCAGGCGGTACTTGCGGCTGCGCACCATGTCGATGGCTGGCTGGTTGTTATTTTTCAGCGAGAGGTACTCGCCGATACCCTCGATCCACCAGACCGTCGGCACCGAGGTGCCGGCGCCGAAATCGCCGTACAAATTGAAGCGCCCGTCCAGGTAGTGCACGTACTCATGCTCCAGGTTCCAGACCTTGAAGGTCGGGCGCAGCCAGGACGCTTCGTGCGCGATGAAGCGGGCCTGGTTGCCAACCTGCGCCGGATTGCCTTCCAGGTACATGCCGCCGTTATCGGTCGGGATGTCGTATAGCAGGCCGGCGTACTTGTTGTAGTTGGCATAGTCGTCGAACACCACCAGCTCCAGCGCCGTGTTGTTGTCGTGCGCCACCGGGGTGCGGTTGGTCTGCAACATGGTGTGGAAGTAGCCCTCCTCCGCAGTCAGCGCGGCGCAGATTTCCTGCACCTGGGCCGGCGTCACGTCCTGCGCGCGCAGGCGCAAGGTCGGGCTGCAGTTGTGGGTGGTTTTCAGCACGGCGGATGCCAACTGCTCTTCGTAATTGCACACGCCATACTGCGCGCAGTTCTCGCTGTCATACCACTTGACCGCCGCCGCTGCCGCCAGCCACATGCCCTGGTCGTTGCCCAGCATGGTGGAGGTGTTCAGCACGTTCTGCACCATCGGCTTGACCTGGGCCTTGAGCGCCGAATACTGCATGAAGCGGAACGCTTCGTTGGAGGCATCGACCAGGTGGGCGCTGGCATTGGTGTTCAGCAGGGCCGCCTTGCTATTGGTAATGAAGGCATTCAGCGCGTTGGCGTAGGAAATGTCGTTCGACATGGTCGTACCGACATTCGGCATGGTGTGGGCACGGAAGAACACCGTCAGCGCGCCGGTCATGCCGCCGCCTGCACTGTACTGCTTCAGCGCCTCGGCTGCGTTCGGGGCCGAAGGACGCACGGTGAAGCGCTCCACCGTGGCGCGCGCGTCCGGCAGGAACTGCACTTCATCATTCATATTGGTGACCAGCTTCCACACCTCATTCGCCGTGGTGGAGGCCGAGGTGTTGTCGCCATACAGCGGCGCGCCTTGCACCAGGCTATGCAGTGAGGCGCGCAGCGGTGCGCGCACGGTTTCCGTCAGTGCCGGAATGGAGCCGCCGCTGGCCTGGTAGTAGCCTGCGCGCAGGTACAGCACCAGGTTAACCAGCTTCATATTGCTGGCGTTGTAACTGGCCGCTTCGCTTTGCAGGCGGGCCGTGACAGCGCTAACATTGGCCGGGGAATAAATATTCGTCGCCAGCGGATTGGCGACCGAGAACAGCGGGTAGGTACACTCAAAGTCCGGCAGCGTGGCGATGTATTCAGCCAGTGCCGCGCCGCTATAGCTGGCCAGCGTGTTCATGTTGGAACAGGCCGGCGTGGCCGCCATGGCTTTCATGCTGGACTTCATCTGGCGCGGCATCAGGTCATTGCGCGGTTTGCGCGAAGGCGCCAGGTCGTACTTGGTCTGCTCCGCCGTTGGTGGCAGGGTCTGGCGCTGGTGCGGTGCAGGGGCCTGATTCAGCCGGTCCCCGCTGTCCGCATGGGCTTGCGCGGCGAGCAGCAAGGCTGCTACACCGATAGTTTTCAACATCATGTCTCCACTCCTCTTTTAACTACTGTTTGATGGGAGAGCCCATGCTAACGAGGAGGCGTGGAGCGCATTCAAACGTGCGCGGCGTTAGGGCGATTTCACCCGGTCAGGCCGCGTGAACTGCACAGGCGACGGGCGAAAAAGCCACAGCTTGGGGGCGCGAACCGTTGCGAAACTGGCTTGGCGTGTAGCCGGTCATGGCTTTGAACTGGCGGCTGAAGGCGCTGTGGTCGGTATAACCGCACTCGCGCGCGATGTCGGCGATGCTGCGGCCAGGGTGCGCTTCGATCAGCGCCAGGGCGCCTTCCAGGCGTGATTGCAGCAGCAATTGGCGTGGGCTGTAATGGAAAACCTTTTGGAACAGGCGCTCCACGCGCGCCAGCGACAGGCCTTCCTCGCGCGCCAGTTCATTGAGGTTGAGCTGCTGGTGGAAGTTCTCGCGGATACGCTCGGCGATGCGTGCCACCTGGCGGTATACCGGGTGCTGTTCGTCCACCAGGCCCAGGTCCTGCGAGGTGCCGACCAGGCCCACAATCTCGCCCTGCTCGTTGCGCAGCGGGGTCTTATGGGTCAGGCACCAGCCGCGGCGGCGGTTCGGGTACAGGTGCAGCTCCAGGTGTTTGTGGATGGTGGCGCCGCCCTGGATTACCTGCCGGTCCTGCTCCTCATAGGCGGCGGCCAGCGGGCGCGGGTGCACGTCCATTACCGTTTTACCGAGGATGTCGGTCTTGCTGCGCAGGCCGCAGCGGCGCGCCAGCGTGTTGTTGACGGCCACATAGCGGCCATCGCGATCCTTCACGAAGAAGGCGACTTCAGTCAGCGCGTCGAACAGTTTTTCGATCGCGTCCAGTTCCACATTCCACGGACGGTCCATCATAAAGGTGTCTCCCAAGCTATGGCGCGCTCTGTGGCGCGTTTCCATTTTGCCAGTAACTCGGACCTTTGGTCACCCCCCATGTTGGGCGTGAATTTGCGCTCGCACGCCCATTGGGTAGCGATTTCTTCCTGCGATTCCCAGAAGCCGACCGCCAGGCCGGCCAGGTAGGCGGCGCCCAGTGCGGTGGTCTCCGTGACCTTCGGACGCAGCACCGGCACGCCCAACAAATCGGACTGGAACTGCATCAGCATATCGTTGCGGGCGGCGCCGCCGTCGGCGCGCACTTCCGTCACCGGCATGGCGGCGTCCTTCTGCATGGCGGCCAGCAGCTCGGCGCTCTGGTAGGCGATCGATTCCACGGCGGCGCGCGCGATGTGCGCCTTATTGCTGCCGCGCGTCAGGCCGACGATGGTGCCGCGCGCGTACGGGTCCCAGTGCGGCGCGCCCAGGCCGACAAAGGCCGGCACCAGGAACACGCCGCCGCTATCGGGCACGCTATTGGCCAGCGCTTCCACATCGCTCGATTGCTGGATGATGCCCAGGCCATCGCGCAGCCACTGCACGGTGGCGCCGCCCATGAAGACCGAGCCTTCCAGCATATAGTCGGTTTCACCGTCCACGCGCCAGCCCACCGTGGACAGCAGGCGGTTGTGCGAGGTGCGCGGGTGGCGGCCGGCGTGCATCAGCATGAAGCATCCGGTGCCGTAGGTATTCTTCACCATGCCGGGCTGGTGGCAGGCCTGGCCGAAGGTAGCCGCCTGCTGGTCGCCGGCGATGCCGGCCACCGGAATGGCGTGGCCGAACAGCGCTTCGCGCGTGGCGCCCACTTCCTCGCTGGACGACACCACTTGCGGCAGCATTTCTTCCGGAATGTCGAACAGTTGCAGCAAGTCCGAGTCCCAGCGCATCAGGTGGATGTTGAACAGCATGGTGCGCGAGGCGTTCGAGACATCGGTGACGTGTACGCCACACAGTTTCCAGGCTAGCCAGGAGTCGATGGTGCCGAAGCACAGCGCACCCTTGCGCGCACGCTCGCGCGCGCCCGGCACGTGGTCCAGGATCCATTTGACTTTGGTGGCGGAGAAGTAAGCGTCCAGCTCCAGGCCGGTCGCGTCGCAAATCATTTTGGCTTTGCCGGCGGCGCGCAGCTCTTCGCAGTAATCGGCGGTGCGGCGGTCCTGCCAGACGATGGCGGGCGCGATCGGCTCGCCGGTCTTGCGGTCCCACACCACGGTGGTTTCGCGCTGGTTGGCGATGCCGATGGCGCGCACCTGCCTGGGGTCGACCTGGTGCTCATGCAGGACCTTGCGCGCTACGGTGATTTGGCTATTCCAGATTTCGTTGGGATCGTGTTCAACCCAGCCTGGCTGGGGGAAATGCTGGGGAAACTCCTGCGCCGCGCATCCCGCAATGTGCCCCGTGTGGTCGAACAGGATGGCGCGCGAACTGGTGGTACCCTGGTCCAGGGCGAGGATGTATTGGGTCATATTTTATTGTACCTCATGGCGAAAACGCCAAAGATAGCTCTGGCTTACCTTCAACCGTTCCGCGTGACCGCGCAGCAGGACGTGCAGGTTACCCATTTCGTCACGCTGGGCGCCGGCAATGGCGCGCGCGTTGACCAGCGTGCCGCGGTGGACCTGCCAGAACTGGTCAGGGTCAAGGCCCTTTTGCAGGTCGCGGATGGTGGTCCGTACCACGCCTTCGTCGGTAGCGCTGACCACGCGCGTGTAGCGCGAGTCAGCGTCGAAAAACAGGACTTCATCGATCGGGAAGAGCTTGATGTTGTTACCTGCGGTCGTACTAATCCACTTGATGCGCTCGGCCTGCCGGCTGGCGCTCAATTGGCGATCGAAGTCAGCCATCATACGCATCAGGTCCGGCATGGCGAGGCCGGCGGCCAGTTGGCTGCGCAGGCGCGCCACGCTCTGTTCCAGGCGTTCGGGCGTGATGGGCTTGAGCAGGTAGTCGAGCGCGCCGAGGCCGAAAGCCTCGATCGCATGCGCATCGTAAGCGGTGGTGAAGACAACACGGCAGCGCCCTTCGCTGGCGCGCGCCACATCCAGCCCGCTCAGTTCGGGCATGCGGATATCAAGAAAAGCGACATCCGGGCGATGCGCCGCAATCGCCGCCAAGGCCTCTCCCCCATCCTCGCATTCGGCCACAATAGCCAGCTCCGGCCAGGCCTGGGCCAGCATACGGCGCAGGTCGCCGCGCGGCAGGTCTTCATCATCAGCAATGACAGCGGTCGGCATTCAAGCTTCCTTTCCTGGCAAGGCCTGCAAAGGTAGCACGATGCATGCTTCCAGCCCCCCTGGTTCACGCGCGGTCAGTGTCAGCGCAGCCTGCCCACCGTACAGGTGGCGCAGGCGCTCGCGGACATTACTTAAGCCGATCCCGCTGCCACTGCTGCTGCCGCCAAAGCCGACGCCGTCGTCCGCCACGGACAGCACCAGGCTGTCACCGCGCCGCGCCACGCTGACGATGATTTCGACCGCGCCCTTCTTCGGCTCGATGCCGTGCTTAACCGCATTCTCCACCAGCGAAATGAGCATCAGCGGCGGAATGGCGCAGCGGCGCAGGTGGTCCGGGCATTCCACCCGGTAGGCCAGGCGCGGCAGGCGCGTGTGAATCACGCCGAGATAGGCGCGCGCCGCATCGAGCTGGGCGCCCAGCTCGACCAGCAATTGCGCCCCCTCGTCGCGCACCTGCGGGATGGTGGCACGCAGGTAGTCGACAAGGTGGTCGATGATGGCCACGCCACGCGCCGGGTCGCTAAGGATGGCGGCGCGCACGCCGGACAAGGTATTGAACAGGAAGTGCGGCTCGACCTGGCTGGCCAGTACCGACAAGCGCATCGCCACCTGGTTGCGTTCATCCCGGTAGCGCTCCATTTGCTCCAGCATGCGGGCGTCCTTCAGGCTCCGGCGCTGCCGCACATAGCTGAGCAGGTCGCCGGTACCGCCCAACCATAGCAGGATGGTCAGCCAGACCAGCCCATTGATCCAGTAATCGGCTGGATCATTCTGGACGCGAGTATAAGGCGCAAAACATCCGGCCACCGCCATCCCCGCCAACAGCGCCAACACGACACCCGCGGCCTCCCTGGCAGGCGGCCAGTTGCGCCGGCAGACCAGCACCGCCAGCCAGCGCCCGAGTAGCAACGCCACTGCAACGAGGAACCACAAGGCGGTCATCGGCAGCCAGGTCTGCAAACGCGCCAGGCCGCCAGGCGTCAGCGCGGCAATCAACAGCTGGAAGGCCGTAAAAATCGCGAACGGCCAGGCAAACGAACGGACGCGGTAGGCATACCAGGTGCGGCTGAACACAGGATACTGTTGCGCCTTCGCCGACCAGCCTGCCAGTTGTCCTGCCAGGCGGGCAGGGATAGGATGTTCTTTCATCGCGCAAGTATACCGGGACTACTGCTGCTGTTTGGCGAAGCGGGCAATCCGTTCCAGCACGGCGGGCGCGATCGTCTCATCGATCTTCCCGTACTCATCTTCAGCCCCGGTTTTAGCGGTCTGGAACAGATGGTTCAACAATGGCATAGGCACGCCTTCCACTTGCTGGTTGCCGCCTTCACGCAGGGCTTTGACGATACCGTCCAGGCTCTCGACAGGAACCTGGTGGTCGAGCGTGCCATTCAGCGCCAGCACTGGGCAGCGGATCTTCCGCCAATCGCCGCGCGCGTCGGACATCAACATCACGCGCAGCGCCGGTTCCTGCGCCATATTCAGCGACAGGGTGCTGATATTCATCTTGTACTTTTTAACGAGGGCGCTGTCTTGCGCCGACAGGCTGGCGAGGACCTGCTTCAATGCCGTGATCCGGGCGGCGGGTTCCTCGTGCGCGATGACCGTGTCGTAAAACTGGCGTTCATAGAGCGCCAGGCGATCGAGTTCGGCCCCTGTCGCGCCCTTGTCTTGCGCCGAAAGCCGATCCTGCATCAGCATCAATTCTTTGCCCGGCAGCCCGACGCCGGCCATGGAAACGAGGAAATCGACGGCATGTGGATGCTGGCCCGCGACACGGGCGGCAATCATCGGCCCTTCGCTGTGGCCGACAACGCCGACACGACGGAACTGCTGGCGGGCACGCGCCGCCTGGATCACAGCATACAAGTCGTCCGCCAACTGCGCCTGGGTATGGCTCGCGAAATCGCCGGTGGAACGCATGATGCCGCGCTTGTCGTAGCGCAGGACCGCCACACCCTGGCGCGCCAAATGGTCGGCCAAAACCGCGAACGGCCAATGTCCATCAATTTCCTCATCGCGGGTGGCGGGACCGCTGCCATGCACCAGGATCACCAGGTTCGGCGAATGCACGCCGACGGGTATGGACAAGGTGGCGCTTAGAGTCACGCCATCCATGCTGCTGATGGCCAGCGTTTCATCCACATAGCTGGCGGATGGCTGCGGATCTTGCGAACGCGCTTTGCGTGGAAAGGCCGCTACCGGCTTCAGTTCCAAGGGAAAGGCGGCGTTGCCCTGCCTCCATTCGCCCTGCATCCGCCCCTCTTTCCATGCCAGCGACATTGCGCCGAAGCCCAGGTTCAGCTGGGCGCTGTCGCCCTTCTCCTGTACCGACACGACGGGCACGTGATACACCCCCTGGTCCGGCGATGTAAAGCTGGCCCAGGCCGAGCCGTCGGCGCGCGTGAAAATATCGATCCCCAATTTCAGGGTTGACCCGTTGGGAATAACAAGATCGCCCATCCAGCGCCCCTGGTGACTTTTCAGGATGCCAGCTTGCGCGGTGAATGGGATTGAC
This sequence comes from Massilia sp. SR12, assembly GCA_046523935.1. Classification (GTDB taxonomy): domain Bacteria; phylum Pseudomonadota; class Gammaproteobacteria; order Burkholderiales; family Burkholderiaceae_D; genus Rugamonas. Next base: position 2,974,680 of record CP159586.1, read on the forward strand.
ATGCTGGCGCACAGCCCCAGCGTAAGGAGAAGTTTTTTCATGATGAGGCCTGGTGGCTTGGGTCTGATGGAGACGCCAATCTAAAGTTCCACCCGGGGCGGCGCCGGCCTTTGCGGCGAATCGCCCTGCTACCGTCATGAAATGCGGGTTTCCTGGGATGGAAACCTGCCGTGAAATTAAGTGAAGCAAGCCGATAGGCCGGATTTTGTTACGGCGCCTTCCTTGCGGTCGGCGCTATGACAGCCATTCCTCTAGGCGACGGATTACTCCGCCGCTCAAGCTTTCTACCCGCACGCTCCGCGAGCAGCATCATCGCGTGCCTATTTGAAATTGCACCAGGTGGAGGTTACCGCGTTTCACCGTAACTTAATACGCTCGTCTCTGTGGCCCTATTCCTCGCCTTATAGTCTTGCGACCTTTCAGCGGACGGCCGTTAACCGTCACCCCGCTCTATGGAGTCCGGACCTTCCTCCCGCCCATGTATTGCTACACGGACCAGCGGCTGTCTGGCTTGCTTCGGGCGGTATTTTACCAAAAGCCTTGGGGTGCCGGGAAAAAGCGGGGGGGAAACCGGAAAACCGGGGTCAGGCCCTCAGGGCCTGACCCCGGTTTTCCGGTTTTCCGGTTTCGCGGTTTCTCCGGTTTTGCCGAAATCCGTGTCGCAAAACCGAAAGCTATTTGCCTGGGGCGGGCATAGAATGCCAAATCCATGTAAATGAAGGCAAGAACCATGACGCAAACTCCTCGTTCCGGCGGCCAGATCCTGGTCGATGCGCTGAAAGTCCACGGCACCGATACCGCCTTTGGCGTGCCCGGCGAAAGCTACCTGGACGTGCTGGACGCCCTGCACGAATCGGGCATCCGCTTCATCATCAACCGCCAGGAAGGCGGCGCTGCCTTCATGGCCGACGCTTACGGCAAGATGACCGGCAAGCCAGGCATTTGCTTCGTGACGCGCGGCCCGGGCGCCACCAACGCCTCGATCGGCGTGCATACCGCCTTCCAGGACTCGACCCCGATGATCCTGTTCATCGGCCAGGTCGGCAGCGATTTCATGGACCGCGAAGCCTTCCAGGAAGTCGATTACCGCCGCATGTTCGGCCAGATGGCCAAATGGGTGGCCCAGATCGACCGCGCCGACCGCATTCCCGAATACATTGCGCGCGCCTACCAGGTCGCCACCAGCGGCCGTCCCGGCCCGGTCGTGCTGGCCCTGCCGGAAGACATGCTGACCGCCAAGGCCAGCGTGGCCGACACCCGCGCCTACCTGCCGACGCAAGGCTCGCCTTCCGCACCGCAAATCACGCAGCTGCGCCAAATGCTGTCGGAAGCCAAGCGCCCACTGGTGCTGCTGGGCGGCGGCGGCTGGAACGCGCAAGCCACGGCTGACATCCAGCGCTGGGCCGAAGCCAACCACCTGCCAGTCGGCTGCGCCTTCCGCTTCCAGGACTTGCTGGATAACGCGCACCCGAACTACATCGGCGACGTCGGCATCGGCATCAACCCGAAACTGGCCGCGCGCGTGAAAGACGCCGACGTGCTGGTCGCCATCGGCCCGCGCCTGGGTGAGATGACCACCAGCGGCTACTCCATCATCGCCTCGCCGGTGCCGCAACAGCGCCTGGTACATATCCACGCCAGCCCGGAAGAACTGGGCAGCGTGTACCAGGGCGAACTGATGATCGCTTCCGGCATGCCGCAAGCGGCAGCCATGTTGGCCGCCATGGAGCCGGTCGATGCCAGCGCCTGGCGCGAAAGCGTGGCGCAAGCGCGCGCCGAGTACGACGCCTGGCAGAAGGAGCCGACCGTCTTCGCCGACAACAATGCCCCGCTCAACCTGTGGCAAGTGGTGCAGCAACTGAAAGCGCAGTGCCCGGCCGACACCATCATCACCAACGGCGCCGGCAACTACGCCACCTGGGCCCACCGCTACTGGCCGTACGGCGCGGCGCGCACCCAGCTGGCACCGACCAGCGGCGCCATGGGCTACTCGGTACCGTCCGGCGTGGCGGCCAAGATCATCGACCCGGCGCGTACCGTGGTGACCTTTGCCGGCGACGGCGAATACCTGATGAATGGCCAGGAGCTGGCTACCGCCGTGCAGTACAAGGCGGGCGTGCTCATCATCGTGTTCAACAACCAGATGTTCGGCACCATCCGCATGCACCAGGAACGCGAGTACCCGGGCCGCGTGTCGGGCACCACCCTGCACAACCCGGACTTCGCCGCCGTGGCGCGCGCCTTTGGCGGCCATGGCGAAACCGTCTCAGCCACCGAGGAATTCGGCCCGGCCCTGCAACGCGCGCTGGCCTTCACCCGCGAGCAATCGCTGCCGGCCATTATTGAGCTGCGTTACGACGGCAACCTGATCACGCCGGGCGCCACGCTGGAAACCCTGCGCCAGCAAGCGATCGCCGCCGGCAAATAAGCCCAAGCACCCCGCTTCACTCGGCACCAAGGGCTGGCCCCGCATCCGCGCGGCCAGCCCTTTGATTTTTCCGCTACCGCAGCGCGCCGTTCAGCAGTACGTTCATTCCACCGGCCCACGCAAAGGCGTAAGATGAACGAAGCAATGCAATGGCTACTGATCGAGGGCATCGCCGCGCTATTTGGCGCGGGCGGACTCTACCTTCTTATTGGTGCGTGTTTCAAATTAGTCGACAGCGGGCCGCCCTTTGCCTGGCGCGCGGCGATCGATCCGATGGGTTGGCTATATGGCGCGATGGTCATAGGAATTCAGACGGCTGTCCGGCTACTACAAGCACCCAATGCCAATTCCATGCTTGTATCAATCTGCTTGGCGACGACAGTGTTCTGCTGCTTGCTGTTGTTTGCGTCGATGCATACTCGCGGCGTGAAAGCCAACTGGACGCCGCCCCGTCGGATGAGATTGATCGCTGCGCTACTTTCGATCTCGATCCTGGCTATAGGGTATTTTGCGCGGGGAGGAATGTTATGAACAACGCTAAAAGCGGAGATTCACCATGTGACTCATCCAGTGACGACATCCTGGTACTTGAGGTCGACCCTGCTGAACTACAGCATGCGAGCGACACAAGTGAACGCGCTGCATCCGCCCTCAATGCCGGCCGAAAGGTTCTGCTGCAACCACGCATGAAGGTTGAGCATGCCAAGCGTCCCCGCCTACTGCCGGCATGGACGCTACGCGCAATGATGGCCGTGACCTGCGGCCTGGTATTTTCACTTACTTCCGCAATTCTGGCACCCAACTCTTTCCTGGCCGCATTTCTTTCCGGTCTAGGGGGAACCATCGTCGGCGCCATCGTCACCAAATGGGATGAAAAGCGACACCCTGGCAGCTACGATCTCTAACTTTACTATCGCCTTGGCGCCGGGCAGGCCTTGCAGGCGCGCGGTTTGCGGCTGAAGTCGCGCACCTTGGCCAGCACAATGGGCTGCGATTGGTCCTCGCAATAGCCGCCATCCAGGGTCAGCGTATTGCCGTCGGGCGAAAACTTGCCGCTCAGGGTGCGCTCGTCCTCGCCTTCCTGCACGGTGAAATACATCATTTTGCCGCGCGGGTCGACATTGACATCGGTTGCCACCAGCGGCCAGCTCAGGCCGCCCGCCGTGTACTCGTAAATCACGGTATCGACTTCGGTAAAACGCTGCAACGTTATGCGCTGGCCGCCATACTCGCCGCTGCCTTCATGCACGCACAGGTCGGAATACACCACCATGCCGTGGCGCGGCACGCCGGCCGGCTTGGTAGCGGCGACGGCGCTGGGCAGGGTGGCGGCAAGAATGAGCAGGAGCGGGGCAATTGTTCTCATAGGCGTATTGTAAAAAAAAACGGCTGCCAAGGCAGCCGTTTTAACCAGGAACTGGTGCAGATCAGAAGCTGTGACGGATACCAACGTTGTAAGCTGCGTCACCGGAGCCCGATTCAGCGTTGTTACCAACGGTGAAGGACGCGCCGTTCTTGTTCTTGATCTTGCCGTACGAGGTGTACAGGGTGGTACGCTTGGATACCGAGTGCAGGTAGCCGATAGCGTACTGGTCCGCGTCGTGGTTCGGCGCGGTCTTGTCATCCACGGACGACCAGGAAACGACCACCGAGCCAGCCGGCGACACAGGCACGGTCGCGCCCAGCAGCAGGTTTTTGCTGTCGGTCGATGGCAGTACGCGTGCGGTGCTGTAAGCGGTGTCGCTACCGGACGGGTAAGCGACGCTGTTGCGGCCCTGGTTGGAACCGTACATGAAGAAGGCCTTGGCGACCTTGAAGTCATAGTTCACGGCCAGCAGGCTGTTGTGGCCGCTTTGGTTCTGGGCCACCACGTTGCCGGTAGCGACATCATTGTTGCGGTAGTTGTAGGCCAGACGCGCATTCAGCGGACCGTTCTGGTAGGCGATCGCGCCGCTCAGTTGACGGCCGGTCGAATTGCCTTTCTGTTCGCCGAAGCCGTAGAACAGCTCAGCCTGCACGCCGCTGAAGTCCGGCGACTTGTAGTACACCGAGTTGGAATTGCGGACGTTGATGCCATTGGCCGGGAACAGGTTCTTCGCCGAGCCGGACAGGCCAGCCTGGAACGGGTCGCCCACTTGCACGAAGGCGTTGTACCAAGGGGTGTACTGGCGGCCCAGGGTCAGGGTACCGGCAGTCTTGGAGGACAGGCCGACGAATGCCTGGCGGTTGAACAGGGTGTTGTTGGCATCCAGCTCACCGGTATCGCCCTTGATGCCGGTTTCCAGTTGGAACACAGCGGACAGGCCGCCGCCCAGGTCTTCAGTACCCTTGAAGCCGATACGGGAAGCGTTGGCTACGCCGGCGGACACTTTGCTGACGCTACCGTTCTTGCCGCCACGCTCACCAACAAAGCCAGCATCCATAATGCCGTAGATGGTAACGTTGGATTGGGCGTACGCGGAGCCAGTGGCTGCCAGGATCGCGAGGGAAATCAAGGTCTTCTTCATGATGTGCTTCTTCCTTTTCTTTGTTATCGATCACCAGTGCTCTACGGCATTGGTTGTAAGACATTCTATATGAAGTCAATATTTCCTGCTAAGCACGTAGTAATACGTATTGCAAGATGACGCCAAATACCACAGTTGCTTTACATAAAATTTCGTCAATCTTTCAATTTTTTTGTTCAGGACACATTGCGCACTTTTCCCTCTTTTACCAGTTAAACTGGCAGCAGGAACCATGTGTCATGGACAAACTAAGAAACCTCGCTTTCAGTATGAAACTGCCCTGATTCCACGGCAACTTTGTGTCGAAATTCAGCGTTAGAATGCAGCTCGCGTATCAATTTGGGGACGCTGTCGGCGAATGAAAACGAGTGCAATGCCTGTAACAATTGCGTCCACCATCAGTGATGTGGAACGGGACACCGGCCTGGCAAAGGAAACTTTGCGAGTCTGGGAACGCCGTTACGACTTTCCCCGTCCCGAACGCGACACATTCGGGGAGCGAGTCTACCCAAGCGACCAGGTAATTAAATTGAGATTGATCAAGAGATTGATTGATCTGGGGTATCGTCCGGGCAAGGTCATCGGCTGTACCGCAGAAGAATTGCAAGCCCTGGCGCAAAAATCGACCTCCGCCCGCAAAACCGAACCAGCGCGTGTTCATCCCGAACTGCATACCTACCTGGACCTGTGCAAGAACCACCAGTTGGAGGCTTTCCGCCGCAAACTGACCCAGGCCATGCTGGTGATGGGCCTGAAAAACTTCGTCATCGACCTGGTGGCCCCGCTCACCACCCAGGTCGGCGACGCCTGGGCCTGCGGCCAGTTTGCCGTGTTCGAGGAACACCTGTTTGCCGAATCGGTGCAGATTGTGCTGCGCGGCGCCGTGTTCTCGGTACCGCAAGTCAACCACAACCATGGCACGCCGCGTCCGCGCGTGCTGCTGACCACCCTGCCACAGGAGCGCCACGGCCTGGGCCTGCTGATGGCCGAAGCCATGTTCGCCGCCGATGGGGCGCATTGCATTCCGCTCGGCGTGCAAACACCGTTGCCCGACATCGTAGAAGGCGCGCGCGCCATGCAAGCCGATATCGTGGCCCTGTCCTTCTCCACCACCATGAACCCGCGCCACGTCGGCGACAGCTTGCGCGAACTGCGCGCCCGCCTGCCCGAACAGGTGGAAATCTGGGCTGGCGGCAGCAATTCCGCCCTGCGCAAGCGGCCGCCGGGTTATGTGCGGGTATGCGAACTGGCCGATATCGCCGCCGCCGTGGCGGAATGGCGCCAGCGCCAGCGGCAAATCGCCAGCTAGCCTCTGGTAGAATACGCGGTTCGATTGAAGGACCCTCTGCCAACCTGTCCATGTTCAGTTTTTTCAAGAAGAAACCCGTCGCGCCGGAAGCGGCGCCCGCAGCCGCGCCAGTCGCCCCTGCCCCTGCCGCCCCCGCTGCCGCCGAACCTGTCGCTCCGCTGGCTTTTGAAGTCGAGACCGCTGCCCGGCCGGAACCCAAGCAAAGCTGGATGAGCCGGCTGAAGGCCGGCTTGTCGAAGACGTCGGCCAACCTGTCCATCCTGTTCGTCGGCGCCAAGATCGACGACGAACTGTACGACGAGCTGGAAGCCGCCCTGCTGATGTCCGACGCCGGCGTGGACGCCACCCAATACCTGCTGGACGCCCTCAAGCGCAAGGTCAAGGAAGACAAGCTGCTCGATGCCGCCGCCGTCAAGGAAGCGCTGAAGCAGCTGTTGATCGACCTGCTGGCACCGCTGCAAAAGCCCTTCGAACTGGGCCGCCACCAACCGCTGGTGATGATGATTTCCGGCGTCAACGGCGCCGGCAAGACCACCACCATCGGCAAGCTGGCCAAGCATATGCAAGCGCATGGCCAGTCCGTGCTGCTGGCCGCCGGCGACACTTTCCGCGCCGCCGCCCGCGAGCAATTGATGGTGTGGGGTCAGCGCAACAACGTGACCGTGATCTCCCAGGAGTCGGGCGACCCGGCCGCCGTGTCGTTTGACGCGGTGCAGTCCGGCAAGGCGCGCGGCACCAATGTGGTGATGATCGACACCGCCGGCCGCCTGCCGACCCAGCTGCACCTGATGGAAGAGCTGAAGAAGGTCAAGCGCGTGATCGGCAAAGGCCTGGAAGGCGCGCCGCATGAAACCCTGCTGGTCATCGACGGCAACACGGGCCAGAATGCCCTGGCCCAGGTGAAAGCCTTTGACGATGCACTGCAACTGACCGGCCTGATCATCACCAAGCTGGATGGCACGGCCAAGGGCGGCATCCTGGCCGCCATCGCGCGCGTGCGCCCGGTGCCGGTGTACTTCATTGGCATCGGCGAAAAAATTGAAGATTTGCAGCCGTTCAACGCGGCTGAATTTGTTGAAGCCCTGCTCGCCTAACAAGATCGAATGCCGGCCTCCATGATCGAATTCCAGCACGTCAGCAAACAATACTCCACCGACGGCATCGCCCTGCGCGACCTGTCCTTCACCATCGCGAAAGGCGAGCTGGTCTACCTGGCCGGCCCCTCCGGCGCCGGCAAATCGACCCTGCTGAAGATGATTGCCGCCATGGAGCGGCCAAGCTCGGGCAAGGTGCTGGTCAATGGCCAGGACATTGGCGCCCTGAAGCGCGCCGGCATCCCCTTCCTGCGCCGCAACCTGGGCCTGATTTTCCAGGAACAGCGCCTGCTGAACGACCGCACCGTACTGGCCAATGTGATGATGCCGCTGCTGGTGACCGGGTCACCGCGCGCTGCCGCCGAGCAGCGCGCGCGCGCCGCCCTCGACAAGGTCGGCCTGCTGGACCGCGCTGCGGCCCAGCCACTGGCCCTGTCCGGCGGCGAGCAGCAGCGGGTTTCCATCGCCCGCGCCATCGTCAACCGCCCGCAAATCATCCTGGCCGACGAGCCCACCGCCAACCTGGACCGCGCCAGCGCGAGCAAGGTGATCGACGCCCTGCACGCCTTCCACTCGGTGGGCGTGACGTGCCTGATTTCCTCCCACGATGAACAAATCCTGGACGCGGCCGCCCGCGTCATCCACCTCGAACGCGGCGAACTGATGAAGGAGGCCGCATGAGCACCTGGCTGCGCCACCACCTCTTCGCCCTCGGCTCCGCGCTGGTGCATGTGCGCCGCGCGCCGGGTTCCTTCTTGTTTAATATTCTCGTGGTGGCGATCGCGCTGGCCCTGCCCTTCATGGGCGTGACCTTGCTCGACAATGTGCGCCCGATGTCGGAACAAATGGCGGTCGAGCCCGAGCTCAGCGTCTTCATGAAAGCCGATACCGCGCGCGAACAGGCCAGCGCCCTGGCCAGCCCGCTGCGCAGCATTGCGCCACAAGCGAAAATCATCTTCGTCCCGCGCGAAAAAGCGCTGGAGCAGCTAAATGCCAAGAGCGGCCTGTCCGACGTGCTGGCGACGCTGGGCGAAAACCCGCTGCCCGACAGCTACGTGATCAAGCTGAATGCCTTCCAGAACGCCGCCGAAGGCAGCCAGATCGACGCCATCGCCGACCAGATGCGCGCCCTGCCGGGGGTTGAAACGGTGCAGGTCGATTCGGCCTGGGTCAAACGCCTGGCCGCCCTGCTGGGCGTACTGCGCCTGGCCCTGCTGCTGCTGGCCGCCACGCTCGGCACCGTGGTGGTGGCCGTGGTGTTCAACACCATTCGCCTGCAGGTGCTGACCCAGCGCGAAGAAATCCAGGTCTCCAAGCTGATTGGCGCGACCGATAGTTTCATCCACCGCCCCTTCTACTACACCGGCGCCCTGCTCGGCCTGTGTGCCGGCGGCGTCGCCTTAGGGGCCGTCACCCTGGCCCTGCAGCCACTCAACCGTGCCATTGCCGAATTCGCAAGGTTATACGCCTCCGAATTCCAGCTGGTGCCGCTGGAACCGCTGGCCGTCGCCGGCCTGCTGGCCCTGTCCGCCAGCCTCGGCCTGATCGGCGCCCTGCTCTCCGTCCAGCGCCACCTCTCCCGCCTGAACTAAGAGATTCGGGGTCAGGTCTGGCAATCGGACAAAGGGTGCCCTAGGGCACCCTTTGTCCGATTGCCAGACCTGACCCCGATCTTGTTTTGATCTAGCGCAAAACTATCGCAGCCATAGTTTTCCAGCGATTGGCACTCATCGAGGGAGAGTGCTAATATATGTTCAGATTGTTTACATAACAGCACGATTTTGAGGTTAAGAATCGTTTAAGTTCAGTCGTGCATGCTGTTAACTCTGAAAAGAATGACCTTCAAGCGAGGATAGATACGATGACCGCAACAAACGCACTGGTACCAGCCGGCAGCAACGCGCTGACCCTTGGCTTCAGCGGAAGCCTGGGCAACCTGGACGCTTATATCTCGGCCGTTAATCGCTTGCCTATGCTGACCCACGAGGAAGAAGTGGCGCTGGGCAAGAGCCTGAAGGAAAACAACGATATCAAGGCAGCGGAAAAGCTGGTGACCTCCCACCTGCGCCTGGTGGTGTCGATCGCGCGCGGCTACCTGGGCTACGGCTTGCCACACGGCGACCTGATCCAGGAAGGCAATATCGGCCTGATGAAGGCGGTCAAGCGCTTCGACCCGGACCAGGGCGTGCGCCTGGTGTCCTACGCCATGCACTGGATTAAGGCCGAGATCCACGAGTACATCCTGAAGAACTGGCGCCTGGTCAAAGTGGCCACCACCAAGGCCCAGCGCAAGCTGTTCTTCAACCTGCGCAGCCACAAGCAGGGCCTGGACGCCATGTCGCCGGCACAGATCGACGAACTGGCCAAGACCCTGGATGTGAAGCGCGAAGATGTGATCGAAATGGAAACCCGCCTGAGCGGCCGCGACATCGCCCTGGAAGCGCCTTCCGACGACGAAGACGACAAGTTCTCGCCGATCGCCTACCTGTCTTCGGACAATATGGAGCCAACCAAGGTGCTGGAAGCGGAACAAGTGGTGCGCCTGCAGTCCGAAGGCCTGGAGACCGCCCTGTCCAAACTCGATGCCCGTTCGCGCCGTATCGTGGAGTCGCGCTGGCTGGCCAATGACGATGGCTCCGGCGCCACCCTGCACACGCTGGCGGAAGAATTCGGCGTGTCGGCCGAGCGCATCCGCCAGATCGAGGCGGCCGCGTTGAAGAAAATGAAAACTTCCCTGGCGGCCTATATCTAAGCCGGAAGCGCCCCACTGCAAGCGCCGTTACCGCAAGGTACGGCGCTTTTTCTTTGGTCAGCGCTAGTTAATGTCGGGAATCTTTACATTCAATGTGGAAATTCGTGACTATTGGATGCTAAGTCATTGATTCCATTGGCGGTCGTGTAGCAGGCACGTTTGATGCATGAGAGTTAGTCAAAATCCAAAGGAGGTTTCCATGTTGAAAAAGCTCTTTGTGACTGCCGCTTGTGCGCTGACCCTGGGTTCCGTCTTCGCCGCGCCACCGCCAAAACCGGGTGAAACGGCCGCTAACCCATTCATGATTTCGGTTGGTTCGCATATCGACATCAAATGGGATCCTCCTGGCCCCGGCATGTGGGTGTGGGCCGAGTTGGAAAAGATGGCCTCCTTGCATGTGGCCGTGGCCAGCACCACCACCTTCGACTTTGGCCTGGCGCCGCCCAACAACGGCAATGTGCAGAATTTCGAGTTCAAGCTGTTTATCAACGGCTCGCAACAGACCGATGTGGGCGCACCGGGCATGGTGTCCTACTATGACAACATCACCCTGAACTCGGGCACGGACTACCTGTTCACCCTGATGGCGTACAACGTGCACGACAATGCGGCCAACACCGATATCGACTTGCTGGCACGCGGCGCCAACGATCTGCCACCGAATCCGCAGGACCCGCAAGATCCGCCGTTGCCACCGCTGGAGCTGCCGGAACCTGCCTCGCTGGGCCTGCTCGGCCTCGGTTTGCTGGGTCTGGGCCTAGCACGCCGCCGCATCGAATAAGTTGCTAAAAGCAATAACAAAACCTGGCGCCCTTCGGGGCGCTTTTTTTTACTGTCGAGATTTCTTACAGCAGAGTGATCTCAACAGTTGAGTGGACTCAACAGTGCAACGGGGTGCGTGTCGATTTGCTAAGCTGTGATCAGGCCAGAGGAGAACATCATGCACCCAAGACTGATCTGCCTTGGCATGGCGGGCCTGGTCCTCGCCATCGCCTCCGCTTGCGGTTCAAGCCGCAGCACCCTAGACCAAACAGACGTCGGCACCCGCTCCGCGCCGCGCACCAGCGCCAGCTATGTGCTGGCCCAGGGCGAAACAGTTACGCTGGCGCCCGCCGTCACGCTCAAGCTGGAACGGGTGAACGACAGCCGTTGCAAAAAAGGCGCGGTGTGCGTGTGGGCAGGCTACATCAGCTACAACTTTGTGCTGACGGACCGGCAAGGCGGCACCGGCTTCCTGCTGGCCGAGGACATGCCCGGCGCCAGCAAGTCCGTCACACGCAACGGCCTGACCTTCACCTTGCAGGGGCTGGAGCCGGCTGAACCGCCCGCCCTGAAGGCGGCCGCGCCAAATTATCGGGTAAGCTTGCGGGTGCACATTTCCCAGCCCAGCTAGCCGCCCATGACGACAACCGCCCTGCCCCGACGCCTGACTTCCACCATTCTTATTGCGCTGGCTTTCAGCGTGCCGGCCTGGGCCAGGTCCCCGGTAGCCAGCGGCACCGGCGGCGCGGTCGCCACCATCAGCGAGCCGGCCTCGCAGGCGGCGCTGGCCATCCTCAACAAAGGCGGCAATGCGGTCGATGCGGCAGTGGCGGCCGCCGCCGCCCTGGGCGTGACCGATCCTTTCAGCTGCGGCGTGGGGGGCGGCGGTTTCATGGTGATCTACCTGGCGCGCGAAAACCGCGTCATCACGCTCGACCATCGCGAAACCGCACCGGACGCGTTCCAGTCCAGCGCGTTCGCGCCCGGCGGCAAGGCGCTCGATTACGACACGGCGATTGCCAGCGGCATGGCGGTCGGCGTGCCGGGTACGGTGCGCGGCTGGCATGATGCGCTGGACCGCTACGGCACCATGTCGTTCAGGCAGGTGCTGGCGCCCGCCATCAAGGTGGCGCAGGACGGCTTCCGCATCAACGACAACTTCGTGGCGCTGGTGAAGGAGAACGAGAAAAAATTCGCCATCTTCCCCGCCACGGCCGCACAGTACCTGAAGGATGGCAAGGCGCTGCCGGCCGGCACCTTGCTGCGCAATCCCGACCTGGCAAAAACCTACCGCCTGCTCTCCAACGGCGGGGTGAAAGCTTTTTACTCAGGCAAGCTGGCGCGGGCCATCGTCGATACCGTCAACCTGCCGCCGGTGGCGGCGGGTGCCACGGTGCGCGCCGGCCAGATGGCACTGGCCGACCTGGCCAATTACGAAGCGCGCTGGCGCCAGCCGGTGCGCAGCAGCTATCGTGGCTATGAGCTGGTGGGCATGCCCTTGCCGAGTAGCGGCGGCGTAGCGATCGCCCAGGCCTTGAATATCCTGGAGGGCTTCGACCTGTCGGCCATGCCGCGCGCGAAAGCCGAGCATCTGTACATGGAGGCGGCGCGCCTGGCCTTCGCCGACCGCAATGCCTACCTGGCCGACCCGGAATACGTGGAAGCGCCGGTGGCAGGCTTGCTCAGCAAAGAGTACGCGGCGCGGCGGCGCGAACTGATCGACCCGAGCCGGGCACGCCACCATGCCGAAGCCGGCGATCCCTATCCTTACCAACAGGACCCGAGCGTGCCTTTGCGCCCGGCCGGCACGGGCAAGTCAAGGCTGCTGTCGGAAAGCGCGCATACCACCCACCTGGCGGTGTCCGACAAGGACGGCAATATCGTGGCCTACACCTTCACCATTGAGTCGTGGGGCGGCAGCGGCATCACCGTGCCGGGCTACGGCTTTATCCTGAATAATGAGATGACGGATTTCGATTTTTCCGGTCCGCATCCGAACGTGCCGGAAGCGGGCAAGCGGCCGCGCAGCAGCATGTCGCCCACCATCGCCTTCCGCAACGGCAAGCCGGCTTTCACCATCGGCAGCCCGGGTGGCAGCACCATCATCACCACGGTGCTGCAAACCATCGTCAACCACATCGACTTTGGCATGCCGATGCCGCAGGCGCTCGATGCGCCGCGCATCTCCGAGCGCAACGGCCTGGCCACCGCCATCGAGCCCGGTTTCGCGGGCAGCGCGCAAGCCAAGGCACTGGAAGGCTTCGGCCAGCGCTGGGATGCGGCGGTGGAGGAAATCGGCGCGGCCAATGCCATTGTTTTCAACCCGGACGGCACGGTGACGGCGGTCAGCGAGGGCAAGCGCCATGGCGTGGGCAGCGCGCTGGTGCAAAAGCGCGGGCACTGATCAGCCGTGGCGCCTGCGGCTGTCGTCCGGCGCCTGCTCGCGCTCCTGCAGGCCGTAGTCGCGCACCACGCTGGCGATGCGCAGGCGGTAGTCGGCAAACAGGCGTGCGCGCCCGGCCTGCTGCGCAGCGCGGTGCGCTTCCAGCTGGCGCCACTGCTGCACCGCCTGTTCGTCGCGGAAGAAAGATAGCGACAGTATCTTGCCCGGATCGCTCAGGCTCTGGAAGCGCTCGATGCTGATAAAGCCGTCCACTTGCTCCAGCATGGGCCGCAAGGTAGCGGCGATGTCGAGATAGGCTTGCTTGCAGCCCTCAGCGGGTGTCACTTCGAATATCACGGCAATCATTGCTGGAACTCCGGGATGCGCGCGTTCAGCGATGCGCGGTAGGTCCATGTCAGCTGCGGCAGCGGCGTGCTGCCCAGCGCCTCGATGCAACCGGCCGCAATCTGCAACGCCAGTTGCTGGCCGGGACAGGCGTGGCTGCCATGCCCGAAGCCGCGCTGCGCGTCACCCAGCAGGAGCAGTATGGCCTGCCCTGCTTCCACTGTCACTCCGGCCACTTGGCAGCGTTCGGCGGCGAAGCGGCGTGTGTTCAGGATCGGCGGGTCGGCCTGCATGACCTGCGCCACCAACCGCGCGGCATCGCTGCGCTCGGCGCCGCGCTGGATAGCGACCAGGCAATTGCCCAGCAAGCCGGCGCTGGCTTCGTAGGTCTGCGACAAGAGGCCAACCAGGTTGGCCAGGATCGCGTGGTCGTTGTTCCAGCCCGCTGCTTGCGCCTCGTGGGCCACGGCGGCGGCCAACGACCCTGCCGGCGCGGCCAGCAGCAGCTGGCGCATGGCGGCCAACAGGCGCAGGCTGGCGGCGTGGGCTGGCGCGATGTGCGCGGCGTTGCTGAGCGGGGACAGGCAGGCCACGAAGTCGCCCATCCAATGCGCCACGGCAGGCAGTTGCGCAGCGCTGAAGCCGAGCAGGCTGGCGACGCTGCTGACCGGCGCGTCGAACGTCCAGGCAGCGAAGGGGCAGCCTTGCGCCAGCAGGCGGCCCGCCACCAGGCGCGCGCGTTCCTGCGCCAGGCCAGGCTGGCCCTCGCCGGGCCTGGCGCTAGCGGGCGCGGCGACCTGCTGCGCGCAGGCAGCGAGCGAGCGCTGCAGGGCCAGTTTGGGCACGGCATGGCGCTCGCCGTCGTTCATGCGCACCAAAGCGCCGAACACTTCGCCCGCGCTGCCGCCGGCCAGCGCCAGCGGCACCGGCTCTGTTGGCGGACGCACGCGCAAGGCGGGGTGACCGAGCACTTCCTCCACCAGCGCGCGTCCTGCCGCGATCCACACGCTACGGCCCGCATCCCATTCCAATTCCCGCATCCCATTTCCTCCGCCATCGTTGAAGAAATTGCAGTATCCTGAAAAACCAACACGCACACTTCGCCCGCAAACGAACCATGGATTCCAAACTGGCCAGCATTGCCGGCGCCATCGCCGAACCAGCGCGCGCCCGCATGCTGTGCTGCCTGCTCGACGGCCACGCCCGTACCGCCACCGAACTTTCCGTGGTGGCCGAGGTCAGCCCGTCCACCGCCAGCGCCCACCTGGCGCGCCTGAAAGAGGAACATTTGCTGGTGCAGCTGGCGCAAGGCAAGCACCGCTACTACCAGCTCGCCAACCAGCAAGTGGCCAGCGCACTGGAAGCGCTGCTGGTCGTTGCGGGCACGCCACGCGCCGCCTTCAAGCCCAACACACCGGACCGGTTGCGCAACGCGCGCACCTGCTACGATCATATGGCGGGCAGCGTCGCCGTCCGGCTGCACGACCATTTCGCGGCGCAAGGCTGGCTGGCGCAAGCGGCCGAGGGCTATGCACTGAGCGTGCAGGGCGAGCAGCAATTCGCCCAGCTCGGGCTGGACTTGCCGGCCCTGCGCAAGCTGCGCCGCCGCTTCGCCTGCCCATGCCTGGACTGGAGCGAGCGCAAGCCGCACCTGGGCGGGGCGCTCGGCGCAGCCTTGCTGCAACTGGCCCTGAAACGCGGCTGGGTGGAGCAGGACCTGGACAGCCGCGCGCTGCATGTGCCGCCCAAAGGGCAGCGCCAGATGCTGCTGGCCTTCGGTCTAAGCGGTGCTTAAGATTTTGCTAAGATGATGCAGTTTCCAGAACCAACCGGAGACACCCGCCATGAAAAAACTCATCCGCGAAAACAAGGGCTTCATCGTCTTTCTGCTGACGCTTGGCGTCTTCCGCAGCGCCATCGCCGACTGGAACCCGATTCCCTCGGCCTCCATGCACCCCAACCTGCTGGAAGGCGACGTGGTCTTCGTCAACCGCGTGGCGTATGACTTGAAAGTACCGCTCACCGATATCTCCGTCACCCGCCTGGGCGAACCGCAGCGCGGCGACGTGGTCACCTTCTTCTCGCCCAAAGACCGCACGCGCCTGATCAAGCGCGTGGCCGCCCTGCCCGGCGACCGCGTCGAAATCCGCGAGGAACACCTCATCATCAACGGCAAGGAATCCGAGTACGCCGTGCTGGGCGACGCCGTTGAACACAACGAACAACTGGGCGACCTGCAGGCGTTGCAACTGCGCGAACAGAACGCCAGCGCCAGCTACAGCATCCAGGTGCTGCCGCAAGTACGCGCCAGCCGCGACTTCGGCCCCGTCACCGTACCGCAAGGCAGCTACCTGATGCTGGGCGATAACCGCAACAACAGCCACGACTCGCGCTATATCGGCTTTGTGCCGCGCGCACTGCTGATCGGGCGCGCCGAACGCGTGCTGGTCTCGGCCGACATCACCACCAATTGGATGCCGCGCACGGAGCGTATCGGCATGAGCCTGCGGCCATGATCGAATTCCAGGGACTGGCCAAACACTACGGCGACTTTCCCGCCGTGCAGCCGCTCACGCTGACCGTGCGGCGCGGCGAAGTGTTTGGCTTCCTTGGACCAAACGGCGCCGGCAAGACCACCACCATCCGCATGATGATGGGCATCCTGGTGCCCAGCGCCGGCCGGGTGCTGGTGGACGGCCTCGATTGCCAGGCCGATGCTGCGCAGGTGAAACGCCACGTCGGCTACCTGCCCGACAACCCCATCTTCTACGACTTCCTGCGCGGGCGCGAAATCCTGCAATTCGTGGCGGAGATGCACGGCATGCCGCGCCACGACGCGGTGCAACGCGCGGCGCAGCTGCTGCAGGAATTCGCGCTACAGGATGTGAGCGAGGAATTCGCCGTCAATTATTCGATGGGCATGAAGAAAAAGCTTGGCCTGGCCTGCGCCCTGGTGCACGACCCGGCCGTGCTGATCCTCGATGAGCCGATCAACGGCCTCGATCCGCGCGCCGCGCGCGAAGTGCAGGATCGCCTGATTGCCAGCGCCGCCGCCGGCAAGACCATTTTCGTTTCCACCCACCTGCTCGACATGGCGCAGCGCATGTGCCAGCGCGTCGGCATCATCAACCGCGGTGCCCTGGTCGCCACCGGTTCGCTGGAAGAATTGCGCGGCGCCAGCAGCGATAACAGCACGCTGGAAGAGCTGTTCCTTAAATTCACCGACGAAGACAGCCTGGCGGCATGATGGAGCTGCCCAGCGCGCCCCGTGCATTCTGGCTGCTGGCACGGCTACGGATGCTGCGGCTGCTGAACATCGCCCATGGCCTGCGCTTCCGCAAGGGCTGGTTCGGCGCCAGCCGCCAGGCCACGCCAGCCAAGAAAAGCGTGCGCTGGATGGTCGCCGCGCTGCTGTCGGCCTTCATGCTGTTCGCCTTCCTGAATACCGCCAGCACGGCGCTGCTGAATATGCAGTGCCGCCTGCCGACCGGCAGCCAATGCGCTGCCGCCCAAAGCGGTGCCGCGCCGCTCGCCAGCATGCGCGTCGCGCGCCAGGAATTGCAGGCGGCGCCCTTCCAGCCGGTGCTGATGCGGGCGGTGGTGATGCAGGCCTGCCTGCTGTTCGGCATCGCCTTCCTGTTGCCGCTGGGGAGCAAGGAACTGGCGCAGCCGGACTGGGACCTGGAGTGGCTGGTGACCCTGCCCATGCAGCGTCGCACGCTGCTGCTGGCGCGCATCGCGGAGCGCACCGTGGCCAATCCGTCCGGCATCCTGGCGCTATGGCCGATGTGCACGGCGGTGGCCTGGCATTCGGGCTACCGCTGGAGCGCGCCCTTGCTGGGCGCCGCCTGCGCCCTGCCCTTGCTGGCCTGCGCCGCCACGCTGCGCACGCTGGCCGACACCGGCTTGCGCCTGCGCCTGGCGCCATCCCAGTTGCGCAACCTGCAGGCCATTGCCTCGGTGGCCAGCATGCCGCTGATGTACCTGGCCATGTCGCTCGCCATGCCGACCGCCACCCTGACCCTGGACTGGGCCACGCAGTTCCCGGCCTGGCCGCTGTGGACGCCGCCTGGCCTGGCAATCCAGGCCCTGAATGCGCGCCAGGCCTGGCACGCGCTGGGCTTCGGCGCACTGCTGGCGGCGCAAACCGCGCTGCTGCTCTGGCTCGGACTGCGCCTGCTGCACGCGCTGCTGGCCGACGGCGTAGTGGCCACCGGCTCGCGCGAAACGGGACGCGATGGCGGCCACGCGGCCAGCCTCGCAAACGCAAAGGCGCCGCGCTTCGCCATCGGCACGGCGCTGCAGCGGCGCGAACTGCGCCTGCTAAGCCGCGACCGCAACTTCCTGGTGCAAAGCCTGCTCATCCCCTTGATTATTTTCGGCAGCCAGCTAGTGCTGAACGGCCAGGTGCAGGACATGGGTGAATTCCTCACCAATCCCGCCCTGCTCTCCTCGGTCGCCTTCGGCCTGGGCGCCTATGTGCTGATGCTGTCCGCCTTCCAGGCCATCAATACAGAGGGGCACGCCCTGTGGATGCTCTACACCTACCCGCACAGCATCGGCAGCGTGCTGGCCCAAAAAGCGCAGCTATGGTCGGCGCTGGCCCTGGTCTATCCGCTGGCGGTGTTCGGCATGGGCGTCTGGTTCGGCGTACCAGCCAACGGCGCGCTGCTGTCGCAGTTGGTGCTGGTGCTGGCCGGCATACCGATCTTCGCCACCATCGCCGTGGCGCTGGGTGTGTGGGCCTGCGACCCGCTGGCGCAGGACATGCACGCGCGCGTGCGCCCCACCTTCGCCTACGCCTACCTGATCCTGTCCTCGCTCTACACCTACGCCCTGAACAGCCGCGAATGGCATGCGCGGCTGGCCGCCCTGGTGCTCCTGAGCGCACTGGCGCTGTCGCTGTGGCAGCGCGCGCGCGACTCCCTGCCCTACCTGCTCGATCCCAGCGCCTCGCCGCCGCCGCGCGTCTCGGCGTCGGACGGCATCATGGCCGCCATCCTGTTCTTCCTGCTGCAACTGCTGATTGCCGGAGGGCTGCACCTGGCCGGCAAGCCGCTCTCGCTGCAGACCGTGACTTTAGCCTTCGCCGCCGCCGGCGCCATGGTCTACGGGCTGGCGCGCCTGCTGTACTGGCGCAGTGGAACCAGCGGCGTGCCACGCCTGTGGCACGGCCCCTGGCGCGCCGCATGGCGCAATCTGCTGGCCTGGGGCGTGATGATGGCCGTGCCGGCGCTGGCTGCCGGAGCCCTCTGGCTGGCGTTCCTGCGCCATGCCGGCATGGCGCCCACCGCGCCGCCTCCGGGCGCGCTGGCCTGGCTGGCGCCATTGGCCGTGCTGGCCGCGCCGGTTTTCGAGGAATTCATTTTCCGGGGCCAGGTGTTCGGCGGCCTGCGCCGCTCGCTGCCGCTGCTGCCAGCCATGGCCGCCAGCGCCGCCCTGTTCGCGGTCATCCATCCGCCGCTGGCGATGCTGCCGGTGTTCGTGCTGGGCCTGTGCACCGCTTACGCGGCGGAGCGCAGCAAGTCCCTGCTGGCGCCGATGCTGGCGCATGCGCTATACAACGCCGGCATGCTGGTGCTGCAATAAAAAAAACGGTGGCCTTGTTTCCAGGGCCACCGCAAGGAAGAACGCCATGGGGGCGTTAAACAGGTAAATTAAATCAGCTTGTCTGGCGCGACATCATCCAGGCCACAAAGGCTTCGCGGTTGCGCGAGCAAATCAGCACCTTGCCGCGACCGGAGAAGCGCAGCACCATGCCCTCGCCGCTGGTGACGGAGTTGACCAGGTTGCCCAGCAAACCGCCGCTGGAGCGGGTTGCCACCGCCAGGTCGTAGCGCAGCGCGCTGTCCCAGGCCACCACGTGGGCGTTGTCGATCACGACTTCCTTGCCCGGCTCCACCTGCACTTCATGCAGGGCGCCGAAGCCCGAGACGACCAACTGGCCACGCCCCGACGATTCGGTGATGAAGAAGCCGCCGCTCTGGCCGAACAGCGCATTGCCCACATTCTGCGTGCGCACCTTCAGGTCGATGCCGTCGGTCGCCGCGACAAAGGCACCGTCGCTGATCATGTACTGGCTCTCGCCCACGTCCAGCACGCGCATGGCGCCCGGCAGGTTGGGCGACAGCAGGCAGTTGCCATCGCCGCCGCTGGCTTCGATGTTCTGCTGGAAGAAGGACTCGCCGTTGGCCAGGGAGCGCATCAGCGCACCGCCCAGGCCTCCGCGCATCTTGCCCTTCAGTTCGAGCGTGGAGTCCATCATCACCATCGCATTCGACTCGCAGAAAATGCGCTCGCCGCGTTGCATCGAAACCTGCAGGAAGGGGTCAATGTCCCCGGTCACCGTAAAAGTCGTCATCGCCTTATGCTTTCAGTTCAAGTTTCTTGTGACGGATCGAGGACCACAGGGAGGCCACGATGAACGCCACGCCAATCAGGCCGGTAATCACTTCCGGAATATGGAACTTCATGCTCGCCAACATAATCACCGCCAGGATGCCGATCGCATAGTGCGCGCCGTGCTCCAGGTAGACGTATTCTTCCAGCGTGCCCTTGTGCACCAGGTAGACCGTCATGGAACGCACGAACATCGCGCCGATCGCCAGGCCCAGCATGATGATCACAACATCGCTGGTGATCGCAAACGCGCCGATCACACCGTCGAAGGAGAACGACGCATCCAGCACTTCCAGGTAGAGGAAGCCGCCGATACCGCCGCGCTTGACCAGGTCACCGGCATTCACGCCGCCTTCTTCTTCCTTTTCCAGCCAGGTCGACAGCGCATCCACGCCGACGTAGATCAGCAGGCCCCACATGCCGGCCACCAGCACGATGAATTTCTGCGCTTCTTCGACGAAGCTCAGGCAGCCCAGCAGAACGCCCATGGAAATCATGATGGCAATCGAGGACACCTTGCCCAGCGCGCCCAGCTTGCGCTCGACATTGCCCAGCCAGTGCATCTGCTTCTCATGGTCGAAGATGAAGTTCAGGAACACCATCAGCAGGAACATGCCGCCGAAGGCCGCCACTTCCGCGTGGTGGTTGGTCAGGTGGGTCGAGAACTGTTTCGGGTCGTTGATCGCCAGCGTCCACACGTCCGGGATGCTGAGGTCAGCGGCCACCGCCACGATCACCAGCGGGAACACCAGGCGCATGCCGAACACCGCGATGATGATGCCGACGCCAAGGAACAGCTTTTGCCAGAACTCGTCCCAGTTTTTCAGGACGGAGGCATTAACCACCGCGTTGTCGAAGGACAGCGACACTTCCATCACGCTCAGGATGAAGGCGATCCACAGGGCGGCAAACATGCCGCTCCAGCCAGTATGCTGGTAGCCCCACCAGCCGGCGACCGCCAGGCAGATGAAGGAAACCAGGAATGACATTCTGAAGTGCTTCATAGGTTTTCCCCTTTTTATAGTTGAATAATCCTGCCAGTCTAAGGCTAGCACGCCAATTAAAAAATAGAAGATAATCGAAGCATTACTTCGAAAAAACCGAACCATGAAGACCACCGGCCTGAATTTCCGCCACCTGTACTTCTTCCGCACGGTGGCCGCCGAAGGCAGCGTCACCCGCGCCGCCGAGCGCCTGGGCCTGGCGATCCAGACCGTCAGCACGCAAATCGCCTCACTGGAACAGCAGATCGGCAAATCCCTGCTGACCCAGCAGGGGCGCCGCCTGGTGCCGACCGAGGCCGGGCGCGTCGCCCTCACCTACGCCGAGCAAATTTTCCAGCTCGGCGACCGCCTGCAGGAAGCCTTGCAGGAAGTCGATGCCGGCAAGGTGCGGCTGGCAGTCGGCATCTCCGACTCCATGCCCAAGCTGATCGCGGCGCACTACCTGCAGGCCGCGCTGCCACCCGACACGCCGGTGCGCCTGGTCTGCACCGAGGGCGAGTTCGATACCCTGCTGGCCGAACTGGCCCTGCACAAGCTGGACGTGGTGCTGACCGACCGCCCGGTGCGCGCCAACGCCTCGCTGCGCGTCTTCAGCCACCTGCTGGGCGAAAGCGAGATGCAGCTGTTCGGGGTGCGCGCCCTGGCGCGCCAGTACGGCAAAGGCTTCCCGGCCAGCCTGCACGGCGCGCCCCTGCTGCTACCGACCCGCAACACGGCCCTGCGCGAACGGATCGACGCCTGGCTGCTGGAGCACGGCGTGCGGCCCGATGTGGTGGGCGAATTCGAGGACAGCGCCATGCTCAACACCTTCGGCCGCAGCGGCATGGGCCTGTTTTTCGCGCCGGCCGCGCTGGCGGACGACATGCTGGAACAGTTCAGCGCCCTGCCCGTGGGGCCGGCGCCCGAGCTGCGCGAACAGTTCTATGCCATCTCCAGCGAGCGCCGCATCAGCCACCCGGTGGTGGAGCTGATGCTGCGGGATTTCCCGAAGGAAATCTCCAAAAATATGCGGAAGGCCGGCCGCGTCGGATAAGATAGAGGTTTCGACTGCCGGCCTAACGGCGCATATGGACAACCTTTTACTAGTCGTTTTTGCACTCTTCCTCGTAGCACTGAACGGCTTTTACGTCGCCGCAGAATTCAGTATCGTCACCCTGCGCCGCACCCGCGTGCGCGCCATCGCCAAGACCCAGGGCCTGCGCGGCCGCATCCTGGCCAAGGTCCACGGCCAGCTCGACGCCTACCTGTCCGCCTGCCAACTGGGCATCACGCTTGCCTCGCTCGGCCTGGGCTGGGTCGGTGAACCCGCCTTTGCCGGCCTGCTGCAACCGCTCCTGACTTTCGTCGGCATTACCGCGCCCGAAATCGTCCACGGCATTTCCTTCGTCTTCGCCTTCGTCACCATCTCCTTCCTGCACATCGTGGTGGGCGAGCTGGCGCCGAAGTCGCTTGCCATCCGCATTCCCGAAGCCGTCGCGCTGTGGTGCGCGCTGCCGCTGTATGCCTTCTACTGGGCCATGTACCCGGCCATCTGGTTGTTGAACCAGAGCGCCAACTGGGTGCTGCGCGTGGCCGGCCTGGGTGAAGCGGGCGGCCACGAGTCGCACTACTCGACCGAGGAACTGAAGCTGATCCTGCGCACCAGCCAACCGGGCGAAGCCTTCAACAAGGATGAACGCAACGTCCTGGCCAACTCGCTCGATTTCTCGCAGCTACGCGTGGCCGACCTGATGCGCCCGATCAATGAAGTGATCGCGCTGCACGCCGAGCGCTCGATCGACGACAACCTCGACACGGTGGTGCGCAACCGCTTCAGCCGCTATCCCTACTTCGATGAGCAAGGTGACAGCGTGCTGGGCGTGGTGCACCTGAAAGACCTGTTCTTCGCGCTGCAGTCGCGCAAGGACATCAAGAACCTGTCCGGCTTCCTGCGCCCGGTGGAAACCATCTCGGCCCGCACCCCGGCGCTGGAGCTGTTCCGCCGCTTCAAGGATGGCGCGCCGCACTTCGCCCTGATCGGCGAAAAGGGCAAGCGCCCGGTCGGTTTCCTGACCCTGGACAACCTGCTGGGCGCCATGGTGGGCGAAATCCACGACGAGTTCCGCCTCAATGAAAACGACTGGCTGAAGCAGCCGGACGGTTCCCTGGTCGGCAAGGCCAGCATGCCGATCTTCTCGCTCGAACGCATCCTGGGGGTCGATATCGAGAACGAGGAAATGGGCCTGGAGGAAGTGGAATCGGTGGGCGGCCTGATCATGCTCAAGCTGGGCGACATCCCGAAACAGGGCCAGCGCGTCGAATTCGACGCCTTCGACCTGGTGGTGAAAAAGATGAACGGCCCGCGCATCCTGCTGGTCAAGGTCATCCCGCGCAACCTGCCGCCGGACTCGGACGAACAGGACTGATATGCCGACGCGCCGCGCCCTTGCCATTCGCGCCACCATACTGGCCTGCCTCGCAGGCATGGGCGGCGCTGCGGCCGCGCCCTGCGGTCCGCTGACGGTGGCCATGTACGAGCATGGCGCCCTGTACTACCGCCAGGGCGAGCAATGGGTCGGCATCGACAAGGATATTGTCGACGAACTGGCGCGCCGCACCGGCTGCGAACTACGCATGACGCGTGATTCGCGCATCCGCATCTGGACCATGCTGAAGGAAGGCACGCTGGACATGACCATGTCCGGTATCCCCACTGCGGAACGGGAAAGCTTTGCGCGCTTCACGCCCTACCTGCAGGCGCGCAATATGCTCCTGCTGCGCAACGACGCCGCGCGCAGCGCCACCACGCTGGAGCAGATCGCGGCCCAGCCCGAACTGAAAGTGGCCGTCATCAAAGGCTTCAAACATGGCGCCGCCTACGACGCCTGGCTGGAGCGCCTGCGCAAGCAGGGCCGCGTCTACGAGGCGCCCGACTACGCCACCCTGGTGCGCCTGTTCCAGCATGGCCGGGTGCAGGCCATCCTGCAGCTCAGCAACAATATCGACGCGCTGCAGCGCAACACCGGGCTGGCCGGCAGCTTCCGCGTGCTGGACCTGGTGCCGCGCGAGAACGTGGCCGCCGCCCTGGTGATTTCGCGCCAGGTGGCCGAGGCGCACGCCGCCAGGCTGGAACAAGCCTTGCGCGCCATGCGCGAGGACGGCACCATCAAGGCCATCCTGGAACGCCACGTCAGCCATGAGCGGGCCCAGGTGATGCTGGCGCGCTAAGGCGGGCCATCAGGCCAGCGGCTTCACTTTGGTCCAGTTGCGCAGCAGGCCCAGGGCCACCGCCAGCAAGGTCGGGCCGATGAACAGGCCGACGAAGCCGAAGGCCAGCACGCCGCCCATCACCCCCAGCAGCACCAACGCAAACGGCAGGCTCGATCCGCGCGAGATCAGCATCGGCTTCACCACGTTATCGACCCCGCTGATCACCACCATGCCGTACACCAGCATGAAGATGCCCCAGCCGGTCTGCCCTTGCGCGAACAGCCAGATCGAGGCGCCGCCCCAGATCAGCGGCGGCCCCACCGGCACCAGCGAGAAAATGAAGGTCGCCACCGACAGCAGCGCCACCGCCGGCACGCCCGCGATCAGGAAGCCGAGGGCAGCCACGGCGGCCTGCGCCAGTGCCGTGCCCAGCATGCCGTACATGACGCCGGTGACCGTGCGGCTCACCGTCTCCGCCACTTCCACCGCGTGCTCGCCCATGATCTTGTCCATGCCGGTTTCCAGCGCCACCACGATATTGTGGCCGTCGCGGTACAGGAAGAAGGCGACAAAGGCGGCCAGGCTGACCTGGGCCACGCCCGCGCCCAGCACGATGCCGCTATTTAGCAGGATGGTGCGGGCCGGTTCCATATAGCGCTTGGCCACGCCCACCAGCTCCTCCTTGCTGCTCAGGATCTGGCGCAAATAGGCATCGACCGATTCGCCCACCAGCGGCAACTGGCGCAACCAGCCCGGCGGTTCGAAATGCCCGGAGTCGAGCGCGCCGCGCGCGCCGTGGTAGAAGTGGGTCACGCTGTCGGCGATATTCCAGGTCACCAGCGACAGCGGCAGCAGGATGACCATGATGAGCGATACCGTCATCACCGCCGCCGCCAGGGTGTGGCGGTTTTTCAGGCGCGACAACAGGCGCAGGTAGAGCGGCCAGGAGGAGATGGCGATGGCGGCGGCGAACAGGATGCCGGCCAGGAAGGGGCGCAGGACGTAGAGGCAGCCGATGACAAGGAAGACAATGGCTGCCAGCCGGCTATAGGGCTGAAATCGTTTTTCCATGCCCCACAGCTTAACAAAATTTCAGCTTAGTGTGACCTTAAGCCGAATCAGGCCTTGAGCAACAGTTTCAGGTCATGCACGATGGGCGCGGTGCCGCCGCCGTGGCGCAGGAACAAGCGGATCTTGCCGCTCCTGTCGAACACATAGCTGCCGGCGGTGTGGTCGATGACATAGCTGCCCTCGGTCTTGCCCGGCACCTTCTGGTAGAACACCTTGAACTCCTTGGCGGTGGCGGCGGTCTGCTCCGGCGTGCCGACCAGGCCGACGAAGCGCGGATCGAAACCGGGCACGTATTGCGACAGCAGTTCCTTGGTGTCGCGCTCGGGGTCGAGGGTGGCGAACAGCACTTGCACCTTGTCCGCGTCCGGGCCCAGCTCCTTCATCACCGCCGACATTTCGGCCATGGTGGTCGGGCACACGTCCGGGCAGTGGGTGAAGCCGAAGAACAGCACCACCACCTTGCCCTTGTATGTGTCCAGGGTAACCGGCTTGCCGGTGTGGTCGTTCAGCGAGAAGCCCTTGCCGTAGCCAAGGCCGGTCAGGTCGGTATTTTCGAACTTGAGCTGCTGCTCGCCGCAGCCCGCCAGGGCCGCCAGCATGAACAGCGCCGCAAACAGTTTTTTCATCATGGTCAGAACTTGAAGTAGTGGTCGACCAGCAGCGCCGCGAACAGCAGCGACAGGTAGATGATGGACCAGGTGAAGGCCTTGCGCGCCACGATGTCGCTGTAATGCTTGTAGATGCGCCAGCCGTAATACAGGAAGACCGCGTTCAGCACCACCGCGCTGGCCAGGTAAATCAGGCCGCTCATTTTCACCGCGAACGGCAGCAAGGTGGTGGCGGCCAGGATGATGGAGTACAGCCAGATATGGAAGGCGGTGAAGCCCATGCCGTGCGTCACCGGCAGCATCGGCAGGCCGGAGCGCTCATAGTCGGCCTTGCGGTACATGGCCAGGGCCCAGAAGTGCGGCGGGGTCCAGACGAAGATGATCAGCACCAGCAGCCACGCTTGCATCGGCACGTCGTTGGCGACCGCCGCCCAGCCCAGGGCCGGCGGCATGGCGCCGGACAGGCCGCCGATCACGATGTTCTGCGGCGTGGCCGGCTTCAGGATCATGGTGTAGATCACGGCGTAGCCGACGAAGGTCACCAGCGTCAGCCAGGCGGTCAGCGGGTTCACCAGCTCGTGCAAAATCCACATGCCGGCGCCGCCGATCACCAGCGAGAACACAGCGGTCTGTTTGACGCCGATATCGCCCATCGCCATCGGGCGGCGCGCGGTGCGCGCCATGCGCGCGTCGATCTCGCGTTCGGCCAGGCAGTTGACGGCAAAGGCCGCGCCGGACAAGAGCCAGATGCCGGCGGTGGCGGCGATCACCACGCGCCAGTCGGGCAGGCCGTCGGTCGCCAGGAACATGCCGATCACGGCGCAGAACACGGCTAGCTGCGTCACGCGCGGCTTGGTCAGCGCCCAGTACTGGGCCATGCGGGAGGTGGAGGATTTCATTGTTATTGGTATGCGGGGGCAGCGAGGTACTTAGCCCGGTAGTTTATCATGGTCAGCACCAGCACCAGGGCTGCCGCCCCGGCGTTGTGGACCACGGCAATGGTCAGCGGGAAGCTGAAGTAAATGGTCGCCACGCCGCTCAGCGCCTGCAGCACCAACAGCGCCGCCAGCCAGCGCGCATGGCTGGCCAGGCCGCCCACACGCCAGGCTTGCCAGGCGGTCAGGCCCAGCACCAGCAGCACCACGCCGGCGAAGTTGCGGTGCACCCAGTGGATCGCGGTCAGGGCGGAGAATGGCAGGTAGTGGCCGGCGGCCGTCTTGCCCAGGTCGCGCCACAGGTGGAAGCCGTGCTCGAAATCCATTTCCGGCACCCAGGCGCCGCCGCATTGCGGGAATTCCATGCAGGCCAGGGTGGCGTAGTTGGAACTGACCCAGGCGCCCAACGCCAACTGCACCAGCAGCACCAGGCCGGAAAGCACCGCCAGCAGGCGGACGCGGCCCAGGCGCGCGGACTCGGAACCGGCGGCGCGTGGCAGCGGCGCGTGCAGTTGGTCCAGGCGGCCGCCGAACCAGGCCAGCAAGGCCAGTAGCGACATGCCCAGCACCAGGTGGCCGGTGACGAAGATCGGCTGCAGCTTCTGGGTCACGGTCCAGGCGCCGAAGGCGCCCTGCAGGCAGACCATGAAGAACAGGAAGGTGGAAAAGCCCGGTGCCGCCACCCCGCGCGCCGCCGGCGCGAACGAGGCGCCGCCGCCATGTTTGCCGCGGCGGCCGGCCCAGCGCCACCAGGCCACGCCCATCATGGCCACGATCAGCACGCCGATGCCCATGGCCAGGTAGCGGTGGATCATTTCAATCCAGGCCTTGACCATGGTGACGGGGCCGCTCGGCAGCAGCGTTTCCGCCGCGCGGATCTGCTCATGCGCGATGAAGGGATTGGCTTCGCCGTAGCAGCCCGGCCAGTCCGGGCAGCCCAGGCCGGAGTCGGTCAGGCGCGTGAAGGCGCCGAACACGATCAGGTCGAAGGTGAGGAAAACCGCGATCCAGACCAGCTTGCGGTATTTGTTGGTGTCGCGCGAAATCCAGACGATGGACAGCGGCAGCGCCGCCACCAGCAGCGCCGTAATCGCCATATGGGCGAGGGAGTTGTGGTCCATTGCGCCGCCCTAGCCGATGGCCGAAGCCTTGAGCAGCTTATACATGTCCTTCTTCACTTTGGACGGGTCGGCGTCTTTCGGGAAGCGCATCATCAGGTTGCCCAGCGGGTCGATCAGGTAGATATGCTCCTCCACCTTGCCGCCCGGCGCCAGTGGCAGCCACTTGCCTACCGCGTCGGCCGGCGCGCGCAGGAAACGGGTGCCGTCGTTCACGCGCAGCATGAAGGTTTCCAGCGGCTCGTTGTCGGTGATCAGCCAGACGCGCTCGATGCGGTCGGCCTCCTTGCCCTGCATGGTGCGCAACTGGCGCATCTTGAACAGCATGTCCTGGCAATTCTGGTCGCAGGCGGAGCCGCCCACTTTCACCATGATCCATTTACCCTTGAAATCCTCCAGCTTCTGCGGCTGGCCGTCGATGCTGGTGCTGGCCATGGCCGGGATCGGGTGCTGGCGCGGGTCGAGCAGGTCGCCGTAATTGGTGCGCCCTTCCGGCTTGATGAAGTGGTAGGTGACGTAGGAGGCGATGATCGGCGCCGCGCACACCAGCAGCACCGCGAACATGCTCCAGCGCCCACGGCGGCGCTGCTTCTCGACTTGATTAGTGTTTTGCACTTTTCCTCAACCCAGTGAATACAAAAAATAGAACTGCCATTGCCGCCAGCGCGTACCACTGGAAGGCATAACCCTTATGCTTGTCCACGCCCAGCGCCGGCGCCGGCCAGTCGCGCAACAGCACTTCCGGCACCGCGCCCGGCCCGGCGTCCGGCGTCGCCTGCTCCACCAGCAGCGGCTGGAAACGCCAGCCGGTCGCTGCCGCGAACGCCGCCGCGTCGGCATTCTGCACGATGGCGCCCGGTGCCAGCGGCGCCGCCTCGCCCAGTTGCATGACCTGGCCCGGCGCCAGGCGCGCGATGCCCTCCACCGTCACCGGCCCGGCCGGCGTGGCGTAAGCCGGCAGCTTGCTGCGCTCGGCCCGATCGCGCGGCAGCCAGCCGCGCGCCACCAGCACATGCATATCGCTGCCGGCCAGGCGCAAAGGCATCAACAGGTAAAAGCCCGGGCGCCCCGCATGCGGGCGGTTGTCCAGGTAGAGCGGCCAGTTGGCCACCCACTCGCCCTGCAGGCGCACGCGGCGGAATTCGACTGCGGCCGCCGCCACGGGGGCCGCGCCCAGCGCCAGCGGCGCCGCTGCGTTGCCGGCCGCCAGGCGCGCTTCCAGCGCCAGCTTCTGCGCCGCGCGGCCATCCTGCCAGCGCCCTGCGGCAACGCCAATGGCGACCAGGACCACGGTCGCCAGGAAGGGGATCAGCCGAAAGCGGAATGCCATACAATGAGACCTTATCTTCCTTAGTTGCTACTTAATTGCCATGAAATACTTCGTCGCCATCGCCTTCGTGCTGATCATCGGCAGCCTGGCCTCGGCCTTCATCAGCATGATGCGCAGCAAATCGGCCAACCCGAAGATGGTGCGCGCCTTTGCGCTGCGCGTTGGCTTCTCGATCTTCCTGTTCCTCACCATCCTGGTGCTGGCCAAGCTGGGCTACATCAAGCCGACCGGCATCCGCTGACCCGGCTGCGTCCGCGCAAATGCAAAAAGCCGCATCCGCACAGAGCGCGACCTAGGGCGCGTTCTGGCCGATGCGGCTTTTTTGCGGGTAAATTATACCTGCGTCTTACATCCAGTAGACGACGATGTACAGGCCGAGCCAGACCACGTCGACAAAGTGCCAGTACCATGCCGCGCCTTCGAAGGCGAAGTGGTGCTCGGCGCTCATGTCGCCACGGATCAGGCGGTACAGCACAACAGCCAGCATGATCGCGCCCATGGTCACGTGGAAGCCGTGGAAGCCGGTCAGCAGGTAGAAGGTCGAACCGTAGATGCCCGAGGTCAGTTTCAGGTTCAGGTCGCTGTACGCGTGCATGTACTCATAGGCCTGGAAGCCCATGAAGGTGGCGCCCAGCAGCACCGTCACCGCCAGCCAGGTGATGGCTTTGGCGCGGTTGGCCGCTTGCAGCGCGTGGTGCGAGATGGTCAGGGTCATGCCCGACGCCAGCAGCAGCGCGGTGTTCAGGGTCGGGATGCCGAACGCCTCGACCGGGGTGTAGGATTCCACCGTGCCGGCCGGGCCGACACCATTGGTCCAGACGCCGCTGAAGTCAGGCCAGATCAGCTTGTGGTCCAGGTCGGACAGCCAGGGGAAGGTAATGGAACGGGCGTAGTACAGGGCGCCGAAGAAGGCGCCGAAGAACATCACTTCCGAGAAAATGAACCAGCCCATCGACCAGCGGTAGGACAGGTCGATACGCTGCGAGTACATGCCCTTCTCCGATTCGGAGATGGCGTCACCGAACCAGCAGTACAGCACGGCCAGGGTCATGGCGATACCGGCCAGGCAAACGGCCATGCCCCAGGAGGCGTCGTTGACCCAGGCGGAAGCGCCGGTCATGGTGACCAGCAGGGAAATACCCGCAAACATCGGCCATTTGGAAGGACCAGGCACAAAGTAGTACGGTGCCGCGGCGTTGTTAGAGCTCATCTTGTTCTCCCCAATTATTCTTGCAAATTTTACTTTGGAACTACCAATTTGACGATCGATACCAGCAGGCCGATAAACAGGGCCGCGCCCAGCAAGGCGGCAAGGATGACGTGGAAGATGCTCAGCTTCTGCTCATCCTGGTCAAAATCGCCTTTGCGGCGCAGGCCGACAAACGACCACAGCACTGCTTTCATCGAATACAGGAACGACTTCACGATTTCTTATCCATTCCACCGATTTCGAAGAAGGTGTAAGACATCGTCATTACCTTGATATCCTTTGGCACCGCCGGATCGATGTAGAACATCACCGGCATTTGCCGCGCCTCGTTTGCCTTCAGGGTCTGCTCCTTGAAGCAGAAGCACTCCACTTTCCTGAAATGCGGCGTGACGCTTTGCGGGGTATAGCTTGGAATCGCCTGCGCTTTCACCAGGCGCGGCAAGCTATTCACCACCTCGTACACCACGGTCACCATTTCGCCCGGATGCACGGTAATGCTGTTCTGGGTGGGGCGGAAGCGCAGCGTGCCCTGCACGTTGCTGTCCAGCTCCACGGTAATGCTGCGGGTCTTGTCGACCTGGGTGTTCGCCGGGTCGGCTTCGCCGTCGCGCTGCGTCAGCACGTTAATGCCGAGCACCTCGCACAAGTGCTTGTACACCGGAATCAGCGCATAACCGAAACCGAACATCATCACCGCGATCACCAGCAGCTTGCCCAGCATCTTGCGGTTGGAGTCCCCGGTGCTCACTTTACGCTCCGAGGATCCAGCGTTTCGCGATCACTGCCGCGAAGAACACCAGTGCCACCGACCCCAGGATCAGGGCCAGGCGCAGGTTGTTCGGTTTTTTCGGATCAGACATTTGCTGCTTCCTACAGGGGCGGGATCAGCCGCCCCCGAAAAACGGTTTACTTGACGGTCGGCGGAGTTTCGAAGGTGTGGAACGGGGCCGGCGACGGCACGGTCCACTCCAGGCCTTCCGCGCCTTCCCAAGGCTTGGCTTCCGCTTTCTTACCGCCGCGGATGGTCGGCAGGACCACAGCGAACAGGAAGAACACCTGGGACAGACCGAAACCGAAGGCGCCGATGGTGGCGATCGAGTTGAAGTCCGTGAACTGCGCCTGGTAGTCAGCGTAACGACGCGGCATACCGGCCAGACCCAGGAAGTGCATTGGGAAGAAGGTCACGTTGAAGGTGATCAGCGACAGCCAGAAGTGCGCCTTGCCCATGGTCTCGTTGACCATGTGGCCGGTCCACTTTGGCGCCCAGTAGTAGAAGCCGGCGAACAGCGCGAACAGGGAACCTGCCACCAGCACGTAGTGGAAGTGCGCCACCACGTAGTAGGTATCTTGCAGCTGGATGTCGACCGGGGTCACTGCCAGCATCAGGCCGGTGAAGCCGCCCATGGTGAACACGAAGATGAAGCCAACCGAGAACAGCATCGGGGTTTCAAAGGTCATCGAGCCTTTCCACATGGTCGCGATCCAGTTGAAGACCTTCACGCCGGTCGGCACGGAGATCAGCATGGTGGCGTACATGAAGAACAGCTGCGAGGTCACCGGCATGCCGGTGGTGAACATGTGGTGGGCCCAGACGATGAACGACAGGATCGCGATGGACGCGGTGGCGTACACCATCGAAGCGTAGCCGAACAGCTGCTTGCGCGAGAAGGCCGGGATGATCTGCGACACGATGCCGAAGGCCGGCAGAATCATGATGTAGACCTCTGGGTGGCCGAAGAACCAGAAGATGTGCTGGTACATCACCGGATCACCGCCGCCAGCGGCGTTGAAGAAGGAGGTGCCGAAGTGACGGTCGGTCAGGGTCATGGTGATGGCGCCTGCCAGCACCGGCATCACAGCGATCAGCAGGTAGGCGGTAATCAGCCAGGTCCAGCAGAACATCGGCATCTTCATCAGGGTCATGCCAGGAGCGCGCATGTTCAGGATGGTGACGATGATGTTAATGGAACCCATGATGGACGACGCGCCCATGATGTGCATGGCGAAGATACCCATGTCCATGCCGATACCCATCTGGGTCGACAGCGGAGCGTACAGGGTCCAGCCGGCAGCGGTGGCGCCGCCTGGCACGAAGAACGAGCCGGCCAGCAGCAGTGCCGCAGGCGGCAGCAGCCAGAACGAGAAGTTGTTCATGCGCGCGAACGCCATGTCGGAGGCGCCGATTTGCAGCGGGATCATCCAGTTGGCGAAGCCGACGAAGGCCGGCATGATCGCGCCGAACACCATCACCAGGCCGTGCATGGTGGTCAGCTGGTTGAAGAACTCAGGCTGGAAGAACTGCAGGCCTGGTTTGAACAATTCGGTACGGATCATCAGTGCCAGCACGCCGCCGGACAGCAGCATGATGAACGAGAACCACATGTACAGGGTACCGATGTCCTTGTGGTTGGTCGCGAACAGCCAACGGCTCAGGCCGTGTGGGTGGTCGTGAGCGTGATCGTCGTGGGCGTGGCCGCCGTGGGCGTGATCGTGTGCGTGATCGTGAGTGCTCATGTAAAGCTCCTAATTACTTGCGTGCAGCCACAACTTCGGCTGGCTGGACGATGTTTTCCGCTGGCTTGTTCGACCAGGTGTTGCGGGTGTAGGTGATCACAGCCGCGATATCGGTGTCGGACAGTTGCTTCCATGCCGGCATTTCGGATGGGAACTTGCCCGACTTCTGGCCGTGCAGCAGCACTTTGATCTGTTCCGCTTTCGGGCCGGTCACGACCGCCGAGCCGTCCAGGGCCGCGAAGGCGTTCGGCACACCCTTGCCGTTGGCCTGGTGGCAGACGGCGCAGTTGGCGGTGTAGACTTTTTCGCCCTTGGTCTTCAGTTCATCGATGGTCCAGGTCTTGTTCGGATCGTCTGCCAGCGCAGCCATTTCCTTCTTCTTGCCATTGACCCAGGTGGTGTACTCTTCAGCGGTCACAACGCGCACCACGATCGGCATGAAGGCGTGTTCTTTACCGCACAGCTCGGCGCAATTGCCGCGGAAGGTGCCGGTGTATTCGGCCTTGAACCAGGTGTCGCGCACGAAACCAGGAATCGCATCCTGCTTGACGCCGAAGGCCGGGATCATCCAGGCGTGGATCACGTCGTTGGCGGTGGTGACGATGCGGATTTTCTTGCCGACCGGGACCACCACTTCGTTGTCCACTTCCATCAGGTAGTTTTCGCCGCGCTGCTCGGTTGGCAGCTCGCCTGGCTGGCCCACTTGCGCGCGTGGGGTCGACAGGTTGGAGAGGAAGGAGATGCCTTCGCCTTCGCCCTTCAGGTAGTCATAGCCCCATTTCCATTGCATGCCGGTGGCTTTGATGGTGATGTCGGCGTTCGAGGTGTCTTTCATGGCCACGACGGTTTTGGTCGCTGGCAGCGCCATGCCGATCACGATCAGGAACGGGACGACGGTCCAGGCGATCTCGACGGCGGTGGATTCATGGAAGGTGGCGGCCTTGTGGCCGAGCGACTTGCGGTGCTTGAAGATGGAGTAGAACATCACGCCGAACACGGCCACGAAGATCACCATAATGATGATCATCATCAGCGTGTGCAGGCTGTAGATATCAGCCGCGATCTGCGTTGCAGGCGCCTGCAGGTTCAACTGATTCACCATCGGACCGCCGGTGCCGCCGGTCGCGGTCTTGTAATCAACAGCCGCTGTCGCTGCGGGGCCAGCCCACGCCGCGTTCGCGGCGGTGACGGCCAAGCCGAGCATCAACGATTGAAGTCGTTTCGCAAGTTTCATGTTTTCCCCAACCACCCAAAAAAAATAAATTGGTGTGCTTCGTCCCCGTCGCACGCTAAACACCTAAAGGTTCCGAGCCTGTGCCTCACGAAAAATTTTCATGAAACGACTGTGCTGGAACCTTGTAATCGCTGCCGACGACCTAACATCAGCGGTAGCTATGTTGCCGGCCCGGGAGCACCTGGATGTGTTCGTCTGGGCGAAATACTGGCAAAATTAGTCAATGATTATAATCAGTGAACATGTCCTACATCAAGGGAAAGTACCCCCAAGGTGTGGTAAACCACTGTATTTCCACTGTTTTTTGCCTAATTTTTAGGCTTCCGTGGCAAATCAAAACGAATGATCGCTTCCCCGCTGCTGGTCACGCGCGGCGCCGGCCGGAAGGCATGGCCGTAGATCACTTCGAAGGTCAGGGCCAGCTTGCCGTCGGCCCGGCGCTGCTTCTCCAGGCCGGCTTTCAAGCGGGCGTAGGCTTCCTTGCCCAACAGCCCTTTGCGGCGCGACTGCAGCGGGTTGCCGCCCAGGGCGCGGGCGTCGGCCAGCAGCTTGTCGACGTTTTCATACGTGACCGTGATCTTTTCCATATCCATGACCGGCTCGGCAAAGCCGGCTTCCACCAACTGGTCGCCGAAATCGTGCATATCGACGAAGGGCAGCGTGTGCGGCGCCAGGTCGACCTCGGCGAAGGCGCTGCGCAATTCCTGCAGCGTGTCCGGGCCGAAGCAGGAGAACATTAACAGGCCGCCAACTTTGAGCACGCGGTGCCATTCCGCAAACACGCGGTCCGGCTGAGGGTGCCAGTGCAGGGCGAGATTGGACCAGACCAGGTCCACATGGTGGCGCGCC
The DNA here is from genome assembly GCA_046523935.1 of Massilia sp. SR12. Lineage (GTDB taxonomy): Bacteria > Pseudomonadota > Gammaproteobacteria > Burkholderiales > Burkholderiaceae_D > Rugamonas. Next base: position 3,009,721 of record CP159586.1, read on the forward strand.
AGCGGCAGTTCGGCCATGTCGGCGCACAGGTAGTCGATGCCGGATTTGGCGGGCAGCAGTTTGCCAATCAGCTGGCTCAGGCCGGACTTGGCGGCCTGGCCGCGCGCGGCGGCGATCATGGCGGGCGAGGTGTCCACGCCCACCACCTGGGCGGCAGGATAGCTTTTTTGCAAGACCGGCAAGTCGGGGCCGGTGCCGCAACCGGCATCCAGTACACGTAGCGGGTTCACTTTCACCAACTGCAGGCGCTCGTGCATGCGGCCGGCGATCTCGCGCCGCAGGAAATCGGCCTCGGCCACGCGGGCCGGGTCGGCAAACAGCTGGCGGACTAGATCCAGGTCAATCGGAGCGCTCAATTTCGGCGGTTTTGCTGGGACTTGCATATTTATCAGTGTGTTTGGGTGGGATAATCCAAGCAGTTTACTCGCTCGCGGGGATTTGCGATGGCTTCTGCATTCGCCGGCGGCCTGCTGGCCGCCCTGCTGCCTTGTAATTGCGTGCTGTGCAGCGCCAGCGGCGCGTCCCTGCTCTGCCCCGGCTGCCGCGCCCAGTTCTTCAGCGCCCGGTCGCCGCGCTGCCCCATCTGCGCCAACCCACTCCCCGGCCCCGTCCCCGCCCACGGGCCGGCTGCAGCGCCGGCGGGCGATGCCGGCGCCACCCTGGCGCGCTCGCCGCCATGCGGCCGCTGCCTGTCCGATCGACCCGCCTTCGACGCCACCATCGCCGCCGCCGACTACGCGCTTCCGGTGGACCGCCTCGTGCTTCAGTTAAAATTCGCCGGCCAGCTTGCGCTGGCGCGCCTGTTCGCCGACCTGCTGGCCGACGCCGTGCAGCAACACGAGGCCTCGCGCCCCGCCCTGCTCTGCCCGGTGCCGCTGGGCCTGCAACGCCTGTCCGAGCGCGGCTACAACCAGTCGCTGGAAATCGCCCGCCCGCTCGGCCAGCAGCTCGGCATCGCGCTCCACGCCGGCCTGGCCGTGCGGGTGCGCGACACGCGCGCACAAAGCCGCACGCCGCATGGCGCGCGCCACGCCAATATCGCGCACGCCTTCGCCATTCCCGACCGGGCGCTGGTGGAAGGCCGGCATATCGGCCTGGTGGATGATGTCATGAGCAGCGGCCAGACCCTGCAGGAGCTGGCGGCAACGCTGAAGCGCCACGGCGCCGCGCGGGTCACGAACTATGTGTTCGCCCGCACGCCGCCGACCATTAATTAGGAGAAGAACGTGTTTCATGTAGTACTGGTCAATCCGGAAATCCCTCCCAATACGGGCAACGTGATCCGCCTGTGCGCCAACACGGGTGCCCAACTGCACCTGATCGAGCCGCTCGGCTTCCCGCTGGACGACGCCAAGATGCGGCGCGCCGGGCTGGACTACCACGAGTATGCGGAGATGAAGGTACACAAGGACTGGGACGCCTTCCTGGCCGCCGTGCAGCCCGACACCAGCCGCATGTTTGCCATGACTACCCACGGCTCGCGTCCCTTCGCCGAACTGGCCTTCCAGCCGGGCGACGTGTTCTTGTTCGGCAGTGAAACGCGCGGCCTGGCGCCCGAGTTCCGCGCATCGTTCCCCACTGGGCAGCGCATTCGCCTGCCGATGATGCCGGGCAACCGCAGTCTCAACCTCTCCAATACGGTGGCCGTGGTGGTATTCGAAGCCTGGCGCCAGCACGGTTACGCTGGCGGCGCATAAAGTTTGATCTAGCTCAAACTGCGCGCTGGCCCAGCGCGGAACCCGGCCACCCGGCGGTGCTCCAACGTGCATGGCCCACGCCCCCAAACCCTCACCCAACCACAACCAGCTAGCCGACCAGCTCGACAGCGCGTGGAAGTGCGCGCTCGACCAATTGATCGGGGAATGCCTGGCCACTTGCTTGCCTGCCTTGGCGGCGGCACTGGACTTGTCGCGCCCCTTCACCGTCCTCGACAGCGAGCTGCACCAGCCGAGCGACGGCACCGTTTCCACCAGCGGCGCCTGTCACGCCGACCGGGTCTACCAGTGCTTCACCCGTGACGGACGCGCTGTCTGCCTGCACGTCGAAGTGCAATGCCAGCACGACGAGCATTTCGCCCAGCGCATGTTCATCTACCACGCCCTCCTGTTTGCCCGGCACCGGATTCCCGTCATCAGCCTGGCCATCCTGGGCGACGGGTCGGCCACCTGGCGGCCATGTGATTTTGGCTACGGCTTCTGCGGCTGCGGCTTGTCCCTGAGCTTTGCCTGCATCAAGCTGCTCGACCTCAAGCCGGCCCTCCCCACGCTACTTCAAGCCGGCAACGGCTTCGCCCTGTTCGCCGCCGCCCACCTCGAAATAATGCAAACAAAAGGGGAACCTTTTGCGCGGCTCGCTGCCAAATGCAGGCTGACCGAGGTTTTGTGCAACTTCGGCTGGCAGGAAACACGCTTGGCACAAATGCTCGAACTGCTCGACCGGATCATGCCCTTGCCGCCGAAGCTGGACGCCAAGTACCGCCAACACATCAGGAATTTGAAAGGAGCAAATATGTTGCCACTCATACAGCGACTCCAGCACGACCACGTTCGCCGCGTGCTGGAGCGCGGGACGTCGTTTGTTAGCCGAGCCAGCCGCGCAGAAGGCCGTGAAGAAGGCCGTCTAGAAGGCCGGGCCGAAGGTCTGGCAGAAGGTGTAGATGGCCAGCGGCGGCTGCTGATTGACTGCGCGCAAAAACGTTTTGGTCCGCTGCCAGCCAGCGTCACCAGGCGGCTCCGTTCTGCCTGCCCGGCCGACGTTCAACGGTGGAGCGAGCAATTTCTCGACGCCAACTCTCTTGAGGAACTTTTGCGTTGACGCGAAGGGCTGTTGCCCGCCAAATCGCTCGATGGGCTGCTGGATTGACCTAAGGTAGCGTGTGGGCGCGCACGCCTGGAATACCGTATAACCGGGCAGGAAGGAGGTAGCAATGTTCGACCTCAACCTGCCCTGGTGGGAATTCGTCGCGCGCGGCGTGATGATCTATATTGCCCTGCTACTGATGATGCGCCTGAGCGGCAAGCGCACCATCGGCCAGTTCACGCCGTTCGACTTGCTGGTGGTGATGCTGCTGAGCGAATCCGTCTCGTCCGGCCTGACTGGCGGCGACGACTCGGTGGGCGGTGGACTGATCGTGGCGGTCACGCTGGTGGTGCTGAACGTGGCCATCGCCGTTATCACCGCGCGCAGCCGCAAGGCCGCCGACCTGGTGGAAGGCAGCGCCGTCCTGCTCGGCCGCGACGGCAAGGTCTTCAAGGAAGCCCTGCGCCGCAACCACATCGCGGAAAGCGACCTCGAACAATCATTGCGCGAGGCCGACTGCCCGCGCGACAAAATGAAATACGCTTTCCTGGAAGCGGACGGCAAGATCACCATCCTGCAACACTGAAGCGCCGCAGCCGCCTACTTGCCGAACGTGCGTACCTTGGCCAGCAGCTTGGTGGTCGAGCGGTCATGCTCGAAATCAATCGCCACCGCCTGGCCGCCGTAAGCCAGCACCGCCTGCCCTTCCGGGATGGCAGTCATATCGTAGTCGCCGCCCTTGGCGTAAATTTCCGGCCTGGCCTGCAGCACCGCCTCCAGCGCGGTATCCTCGTCGAACGGCACCACCAGGCTGACCGACTCCAGTGCCGCCAGCAGCGCCATGCGGTCCTCGCAATTATTCAGCGGGCGGTCATCGCCCTTGCCCAGGCGCTTCACCGACGCATCGGTATTGGCCGCCACCACCAGCGAGGCGCCCAGCGAGCGCGCCTGCGCCAGGTAGGTCACGTGGCCCCGATGCAGGATATCGAATACGCCATTGGTCATCACCACCGGTTTCGGCAGGGCCGCCACACGCGCCGCCAATTCGTCGCGCGTACACATCTTCGTCTCAAAATCGATCATTGACCGTCTTCTTCCTCTTCTTCATCCAGTTGCATGCTCAGGCCGCCCGATTTGACCGGCGCCGCCGCCTCGCTCGCATCCGGCGGCGGACGGTTGCCGTGCAGCTTGATCTGCAGGCGCAGGCCATTGGTCGAATCGGCGTTGCGCAAGGCCTCTTCGTAGCCGATATAGCCCTTATTATAAAGTTCGAACAAGGCCTGGTCGAAGGTGCACATGCCCAGCTCGCGCGACTTGGCCATGATTTCCTTGATCGTGTGGAAATTGCCCTTGAAGATCATCTCGGCGATGGTCGGCGTATTCAGCAGGATTTCGATGGCCGCCTTGCGCCCGTTGCCATCCTCGGTGCGGACCAGGCGCTGCGACACGATCGCGCGCAGGTTGGACGACAAGTCCATCAGCAACTGGTTGCGGCGCTCCTCCGGGAAGAAGTTGATGATGCGGTCCATGGTCTGGTTCGCGTTGTTCGCGTGCAGGGTGCCCAGGCACAGGTGGCCCGTCTCGGCAAACGCGATCGCATGCTCCATGGTTTCCGTATCGCGGATCTCGCCGATCAGGATCACGTCCGGCGCCTGGCGCAGGGTGTTTTTCAGCGCATGGTGCCAGGACAGGGTGTCCACCCCCACTTCGCGGTGGGTGATCAGGCATCCCTTGTTCTTGTGCACATACTCGACCGGGTCTTCCACCGTGATGATGTGGCCAGCCGAATTCTGGTTGCGGTAATCGATCATGGCCGCCAGCGTGGTCGATTTGCCGGAGCCGGTGCCGCCCACCACCAGCACCAGGCCGCGCTTGGTCATCACCACGTCCTTCAGCACTTCCGGCAAGTCCAGCTTCTGGAAATTCGGGATTTCCGAGGCGATGGTCCGGATCACCATGCCCACCGCCTGCTGCTGCACAAAGACGTTGACGCGGAAACGGCACACATTCGGCAGCGAAATGGCGAAATTGCACTCCATCTCGGTTTCGAACTCGCGCCGCTGCTTCTCGTTCATGATGGCGTAGGCCAGGGCGCGCGTGACGTCCGGCGTCAGGCGCTGCTGGCTGAGGGCGCGCATCGAGCCCTGGGATTTGATACTGGGCGGGAAATCCGCCGAAATGAACAGGTCCGAGCCGCCCACCTGGTGCATCGCGGTCAATAATTTGTGGATATACGCCTGGGCTTCTTCGTGGCCTAGTGTGGATGACATATTCGCCTCGCTGGGTTATTTGCTGGTCATTATAGCCAGCGCCCTCCCCCATTCGCGGCATTGCACCAAGGCATACACCTGTGTTCAAATGGTTTCATGACACTGACCGAGCTCAAATATATCGTAGCCGTTGCCAGAGCGAAACACTTCGGCCATGCCGCCGAAGCGTGTTTCGTGGCCCAACCCACCCTGTCGGTCGCGATCAAGAAGCTGGAAGACGAGCTCGGCGTCGTCCTGTTTGAGCGCGGCGGAGCGGAAATCTCCGTCACCCCGCTGGGTGCCCAGATCGTGGCCCAGGCCGAACGCGTGCTGGAGCAGACGGCGGCCATCAAGGAACTGGCAAAACAGAACAAGGACCCGCTGGCCGGACCGTTGCGCCTGGGCGTCATCTACACCATCGGCCCCTACCTGCTACCGCCGCTGGTCAAGCGCATGATCGAGAAGACGCCGCAAATGCCCTTGATCCTGCAAGAGAATTTCACCGTCAAGCTGCTGGAAATGCTGCGCCAGGGCGAACTGGACGCGGCCATCATGGCGTTGCCGCTGCCGGAACACGGCATGGCGGTGCAGCCGCTGTACGACGAACCGTTCGTGGTGGCCATGCCCAAGAGCCACCCCTGGTCGGGCCGCACCAGCGTGCCGGCCGAACTGCTGAAAACCGAGACCATGCTCCTGCTCGGCAATGGCCACTGCTTCCGCGACCAGGTGCTGGAAGTGTGCCCGGAAATGGCGCGCTTCTCCTCGCCCGGCAACGGCATGCAGCGCACTTTCGAGGGCTCCTCGCTGGAAACCATCCGCCACATGGTGGCCAGCGGCATCGGCCTGACCGTGCTGCCGCGCGCCTCGGTGCCGGACATGGAGGGGCGCGACGGCATGTTGGCATTCCGCTACTTCGAGAACCCGGAGCCGAACCGGCGCGTGGTCATCGTCTGGCGCAAGAGTTTCACCCGCAAGGCCGCCATCGACGCCATCGTCGAGGCGGTGGGCGACTGCCAACTGCCCGGCATCCGCATGCTGCACAGCCACGCAGAGTAAAATGGCGGGATGGAAGCGACCACCCCACCCCTGAGCAAACTCGAACTGTATTTCCGCCTGGTGCGGCTGGACAAGCCGATCGGCACCGTGCTGCTGCTGTGGCCGACCCTGGCCGCGCTGTGGCTGGCCTCCGGCGGCGTGCCGGACTGGAAGCTGCTGCTGATCTTCACGCTCGGCACCTTCCTCATGCGCTCCGCCGGCTGCGCCGTCAACGATTACGCCGACCAGGATTTCGACAAGCACGTCAAGCGCACCGCTGAACGCCCCATCACCAGCGGCCGCGTCAGCGGCAAGGAAGCGCTGGCCATCGCCGCCGGCCTGGCACTGGCCGCCTTCCTGTTGATCCAGCCACTCAACGCCCTGGTCAAGCAGCTCAGCGTGGCTGCCCTCATCATTGCCGCCACCTATCCCTACTTCAAGCGTTTCTTCGCCATCCCGCAAGCCTACCTCGGCATTGCCTTCGGCTTCGGCATGCCCATGGCCTTCGCCGCCGTGCAGGGCACGGTGCCGCCGGTGGCCTGGCTGCTGCTGCTCGGCAATGTGTTCTGGGCCGTGGCCTACGACACCGAATACGCCATGGTCGACCGCGACGACGACCTGAAAATCGGCATCAAGACCTCCGCCATCACCTTCGGCCGTTTCGACGTGGCCGCCATCATGCTGTGTTATGGCGTCCACCTGGCCATCCTGCTGGTGGTGGGCCAGCACTTCGGCCTGGGCTGGCCCTTCCTGCTGGGCATCGGCAGCGCCGCCGGCTGCGCCGTTTACCACTACTTCCTGATCCGCGGCCGCGAGCGTGCGCCTTGTTTTGCGGCGTTCCGCCACAATAACTACCTCGGCGCCGCCGTCTTCGCTGGCATCGTACTCGACTACGCGCTGCGCTGACCTATACTGGAAGTTATCCGAGTGCTGTTCACTGAAAAGAGGCGATCATGGACCAGACACCCCAAGCAGCAAAACCGAATGGTGGCGGCATTGCCAATGGCAAGAGCCATGCCCACAACGAAAGCTCGGAGGCGCGCGAGCGCCTGATGGGCGACCTCAAGCAGGCCGTGCAGGATGCTGAAACCTGGCTGCGCAATGCGGCCACCGCCAATTCCGAAGACCTGGGCATGGTCAAAGCCAGGTTCGAGGATACGCTGCGCACCGCCAAACGCGACCTGCTGAAGCTGGAAGACAGCGTCATCGCGCGCGGCAAAATGGCGGCCCAGGCCACCGACCACTATGTGCACGACCATCCCTGGAAGTCAGTTGCCGCCGGGGCTGCCGTCGGCGTCATTGTCGGCCTGCTGATCGCGCGCCGGTAATCAGGCTCAGCGGCCGCCGTTGCCGCCCGCATCACCAATGTGGTGGCTGGCGCGCAAGCGCGCCAGCAGCCCCTGTTCGCGCTGCAGGAAGCGGTTGAATTGCTCGACCACGGCGCGGCAATGCACGGTGGACAGGCGGAAGTCGGAACGCGTGTGCGGCAAGCCCGGATCGAACACCAGGCCGCCGCCCGCCTTGAGGTCGGACGCCAGCATATAGCTGGCCACATCCACATTCACATAGACCGCATCCAGGTGGCCGGCCAGGCCCAGGCGCAGCAGGCTGTCGGTACTGTTGGAGGTGGTCAGTTCCAGCGCCCGGCTGTCGATCGCCGCCTGGTAAGGCCAGGGCGTGAAGCCCAGCACCGTGCCCAGCGTCTTCAGCGACGCCAGTGGTTTGCCGCGCCGCTGCGGCAGCACCATGGCGCCCTCCTCGGTCGAAACCACCACCTCGCTATAGCTCAGCTTTAGACCGGCACGCAGCTCCTCGCGCCATTTCGGATTGTCGGGGTATTTGAAGTCCAGCGTACGCTCGGTCAGGAAACGGCTATACAAGCGATTGATCGGCAGCGGCACGTAGTCGAAGGTATAGCCCTGCTGCGCCGCAAAGGCGTCCAGCACCTCACGCGCGAAGCCGCCGTAACGGTTGTTGCCATCCACCGTGTGCAGCGGCAGGTATTGCAGCTTTTCCACGCCGACCGTGAATTGGCGGCCGCCATTGCGGGCATCGCATTGCTGGGCCGCCGCAGCAGCGCAGCCCAGCATCAGGGTGAGGCACAGGAATGGCCGGATGAACATCGGGCCAGCATAGCCAGAACTCGGCGGCAGGGCAATCATTCTCACGCCTGGCGGCCGGGCGGCTGCGCGGCACTGGCGCGGTAGGCCGTGGGCGACATGCGGAACAACTGGCCGAAGGTGCGGCGCAGCATGGCCTCGCTGCGAAAGCCCGATTGCAGCGCCACCTGCAGCATCGACAGGCCGGGCCGGGCCAGCAAGTCCTTGGCGTACTCGCCCCGGCAGCGCGCGATATAGATATGCGGCGGCATGCCCACCGCATGCTGGAAACGGCGCGAGAAATTGCGCACGCTCATAGCCGTGCGCTGCGCCGCCCCTTCCACCGTCAAGTCCTGCTTGAAACAGCGTTCGATGTATTCCTGCGCCTGGCGGATGCGCTGGTCGCCGTGCTGCTTGAAGGCGGTGTTGCGGATCGCCACCCGCTCGTAGGTGGGCTGGGTAACGGTATTGGTATAGCGGCTGAATTTGTGCGCCGCAGCTTCGCCGTAGAAATGGCTGACCAGGTAGCTGCAGGCGTCCAGGCAGGGGTTGACCGAACCGGCGCTGATGATGCGCTCGTCGATCAGCAGCGGCGCATCGGGCGTGAAGCGCACTTCCGGGTAATGGCGGGCGAATACGCGCTGGTCGGACAGGTTGCCCGTTACCTCGCGCCCGTCGAGCAGGCCGGTTTCGGCCAGCAGGCGCATGCCGCCCGCCATGCCGACGATCAGCGCGCCGCGCGCATGCACCTGCAGCAGCCAGCCCGCCAGGGCCGGTGTGATTGGCGCGCGCGCCGCCAGCGGCAGGTAGAACGGCGGGATGATCACCACCTGCGGCGCCGGCATATCGGCCAGCGTCAGTTCGGGCTGCAGCGCGGGCCCGGTGAAAGAACGCACCGGCGCACTGTCCAGCGCCACCAGGCGCACGCGGAACAGCTCCGACGCCTGCAGGTCGGCATTGCGCGCGTGCAGGGTGCCGGCGATGGCAAAGCCCTCCCGCGCCAGCAAGGCCAGGCCTCCCCAGCAATCGTCCCCGACATAGATGGCAACTGTAACCGGCGCTCTCATGTGGCCGATACTAGCACTGGATTTGGCCGATATTGACGATAACAATTCAATAATGGACAGATATACTGACTTCGCTGCTGCATCCCTACAACAACAAGCTGGGAGACGAAGTATGTTGAAAGCCATCGGCGCACTCGCGCTGTGCGGCCTGCTGTCGGCCTGTACCAAGACCATGCCATCGCTGCCGCCGCCCGCCTCGGCCGCCGATCTCGCCTTCCAGAAAAAACTGCAGGAGCAACTGCTCGATGCCAAACCCGGCTCCGTGATCGAGATCCCGGCCGGCAAATACAAATTCACCAGCGGCCTGCAACTGCGCGCGGACGGCGTCACCATCCGTGGCGCCGGCATGGACCAGACCATCCTCTCGTTTAAGCCGCAAATCACCGGCCCCGAAGGCTTGCTCGTCTACGGCAACCACTTCACCATCGAGGGCCTGACCATCGAGGATTCCAAGGGCGACGGGCTGAAGATCAACGACGGCGACCACATCACCATCCGCAGCGTGAAGGTGCAATGGACCGGCGGCTCCAAGGTCAGCAACGGCGCTTACGGCATCTACCCGGTCAAGACCAAGAATGTGCTGATCGAGGACTGCGTGGCGATCGCCGCCTCCGATGCCGGCATCTACGTCGGCCAGTCGCAGAATGTCGTGGTGCGCAATTCGCGCGCCCACGCCAATGTAGCCGGCATCGAAATCGAGAACACCATCAACGCCGACGTCTACGGCAACGTCGCCACCGGCAATACCGGCGGCATCCTGGTGTTCAATATGCCCAACCTGGACCAGCCCGGCCACAGCACGCGCGTGTTCCAGAACAAAGTGGAAGGCAACAACCTGGGCAACTTCGCCGCCAAGGGCACCGCCGTGGCCAGCGTGCCGGCCGGTTCCGGCGTGGTGATCAACTCGAACTCGAAGGTGGAGATCTTCGACAACGATATCGCCAACAACCAGACTGCCAACGTCATCATCTCCAGCTACCACTCGACCGGCTACTTCACCGAGAAGGGCGTGGCCAAGGATTACGACCCCTACCCGAAAGCGATCTACGTCTACGACAACCGCTTCAAGGGCGGCGGCGACGCCCCCGACGGCTTCGACCTGAAGGCGCTGAAAGTGGCGCTGTACGGCTTGTCCGGCCACCTGCCGGACGTGCTGTGGGACGGCTATGCCGACAAGTCGCTGGCGAAGAACGGCGTGCTGCCGGCCGACACGCGCATCTGCGTGCAGGAAGGCGCGGATGTGCTGAACGCGGACGGCCCGAACAAATACGCCAACCCGAAGGCCGATTCGGCGCCGCATCGCTGCCAGCTGGCCAAGCTGCCGCCGGTCAGCATCCCGCAACTCAGCTCGCAATCTTGATGACGTCCACTTTCCGCCCGCTACGGGCGGCCGCCATGGGAGCCTGCGCGCTCGCCCTGGCGGCCTGCGCGCGCAGCCCCGCCCCGCCGCCCGAACCGGTCAACTTCATCGCAGAAGGACGGCCGGAAAAACTCAGTGCGTGGCGCCTGATGGGCGCCAGCGACGGCCAGCTACTGTTGAACAAGGAAGTGCTGCCCTACACCCTGAACACACCGCTGTTCAGCGACTACGCGCACAAGCTGCGCACGGTGTGGATGCCGAAAGGCGTCGCGGCCGCCTACCAGCCGGAGTCGGCCTTCGATTTCCCGGTCGGCACCATCATCAGCAAAACCTTCTACTACCCGCGCGACGGCGCCAGCCAGGCGGTGCTGGCGAGCGACGACCAGGGCGACGCCAGCCAGCTGGACCTGAAAAAAGTGCGGCTGATGGAAACGCGCCTGCTGGTGCGCCGCGCCGAAGGCTGGATCGCCCTGCCCTATGTGTGGAACGCGCAGCAGACCGAGGCCGTGCTGCAACGCACCGGCGATCAGATCCCGCTCGAAATGGCGACGCCGCAGGGCAAGCAGAAATTCACCTACGTGGTGCCGAACGTGAACCAGTGCGCCTCCTGCCACGTGGCGGATTTGAAGAGCAAGAAGTTCGAGCCGCTCGGCCTGAAGGCGCGCCACATCAACCTGGGCGGGCAACTGGAAAAGCTGGCCGCCGCCGGCTACCTGCACGGCGCGCCGCCTTCGGCCGAGGCGCCGCGCAACGCCGACTGGCGCGACCAGAAGGCCAGCATCGACGCCCGCGCGCGCGCCTACCTCGATATCAACTGCGCCCACTGCCACAACGACAAGGGCACCGCCAACACCACCGCCCTGCACCTGGAAATCGGCGCGCCGGCCAACCAGCACCTGGGCCTGTGCAAGCCGCCGGTGGCGGCGGGCGCCGGCACCGGCGGCAATTCCTTCGGCATAAATCCGGGCAAGCCGGACGATTCGATCTTCGTGTTCCGCCTGAAATCGACGGAAACCGGAGTGATGATGCCGGAGCTGGGACGCACCACCTCGCACCGCGAAGGCGTGGAATTGATCCGCGCCTGGATCGGGGCGATGAAGGAAAGCTGCAACTGAACCTACCGAGGGAGTCCGCATGAAGCTTCGCAAGAAAGTCCTGTCGTCCAGCATTTCCAGCGCCCTGCTCGCCTGCTGCGGCACGGCCGTCGCCGCCGACCCGCCGCCGAAGGAGGAAACCCATGTCGTGGTGGTCACGGCGCAAAACCGCACGCAGCAGGCGCAGGACGTGCCGATCGCCTTGCAGATCATCGGCGCCGACCAGATCGACAAGCTGGCCTCGCCCAACCTGGCCGAGATGAACGGCTACATCCCCGGCCTGTCGGTCAGCGCCGAGCAGCCGACCCAGCCCTCCATGTCGCTGCGCGGCATCGGCACCGGCGATTTCGGCATCGGCACCGACGCCCCGGTCGGCGTGTATATCGACGGTGTGTATGCCGGCAAGACCGGCGGCGCGGTGATGAACTTCAACGACGTGCAGCGCATCGAGGTACTGAAAGGCCCGCAAGGCACCCTGTTCGGCCGCAACAGCGCGGCCGGCGCGATCTCGGTGGTGACGCGCGAGCCGGGCCGTGACAACGAGCTGGAAGCGCGCCTGCGCTACGGCAAATACAAGACGCGCAATGTGGAGCTGCTGGCCAATGCGCCGCTATCCGACAGCACGGCGCTGCGCATCACCGCCGTGCACCACGCCAGCGACGGCTGGCTGAAGGATGCCGCGACCGGTGCCTCGCTGCAGCACGGCACCGACAGCGGTGTGCGCGCCACCCTGCGCTGGGACGCCCCGGCCAACGCCAAGGTGCTGCTGTCGCTGGAAGCGGAAAAACTGGACCATATGGCGCGCCCCGCCATCGGCCTGGTGGCCGGCCTGCCGTCAGTTCCGGTCAATCCCGCCAACTACCTCGATCCGCGCAGCGCGCCGGTCTACAACGACGCGGCCAATAACGGCGAAACGCGCGACTTCCATGGCGGCACCCTGCGCGTGGAAGTGCCGCTGGGCTGGGCCACCTTCAACTCCATCACTGGCGTGCGCCGATTCGACTCGCGCAACCGGCAGGACAATGACGGCACCAACCGTATCACCCACTACGTCGACACCGAGAATGCGGAACGCAACCGCAGCTGGCAACAGGAGTTCCGCCTGTCCGGCCAGCACGGCATGGCGGACTGGGTGGCGGGCCTCAGCTTCTACCATGAGAAGGCCAACCAGACCAGCCAGGTCAATACCAATACCAACACGCTCGACACCATTTTCGGCAACGTGGCCAACCTGCCCGTCTTCAGCCTGCTGGAAGGCGCGGCCGCCATGGCCGGCATTCCAGCAGGCCTGCTGGGCAACCCGTGGCAGGAGAATATGCACGTGGCGGGCCGCTACAAGGCCAGCGCGATCTACGGCGACGTGATCTGGCACCTGGCGCCCAAACTGAACCTGACCACCGGCTTGCGCTACACGCGCGACGACAAGCGCTTCAGCTGGCATAGCCCGCTGCGCGACGCCGCCGCCCTGGATGCATCGGTCCAGCGCCTGCAGGGCCTGGGCTTCTTCGACGCCCTGGTGGCCATGGGCGCGCTGTCGGAAATGGAGATGATGATGGCGCTGGGCGCCATGAGCCAGAACATCGAATTCACCAGCCCCGGCGCGAGCAGCAAGCCGCTGGAAAAGCGCAACAAGTGGAGCGACACCAGCCCGCGCGCAGTGCTGGACTACAAGCTCAATGAGGACATGATGGTGTACGGCTCCATCGCCAAGGGCTACCAGTCGGGCGGCTTCAACGCGCTGCAGGTGAACGCCAGCTACGAGCCGGAGAAAGTGTGGAACTATGAAGTGGGCATGAAGAACTACTACCGCCAGTACAAGCTGCTGGTGAACGCCTCGCTCTACCACTACAAGTTCAGCAACCTGCAGTCGCTGGCCCTGGTCAACAACGGCGCCGCCATCCCGACCTACCAGGTCACCAGCAGCGACCAGGAGGCGCACGGCCTGGACTTTGAAGCGCGCTGGCAGCCGGCGCGCGACCTGCGCCTGAACCTGAGCGCGGCCTACATCGACCAGACCTATAAGAGCTTCACCACCAACGACGGCATCAAGCTTGATGGGCAGGCGGTCGGCACGCCGAAATGGACCACCGCGCTGGGCGCCGACTACTGGCTGCGCGGCGTGGCGGGCGGCGACGTCAACTTCACGCTGCAGCACGCCTACAGCGGCGCCACCCGCTGCAATGCCGATGCGCTGCAGGGCGCCTGCCTGGTCACGCCGCGCTTCCGCACCGGCAGCGCCACCCAGCGCACCGATTTCCGCGCCGGCTACGAGGCGGCCAGCCATAAATGGGCGGTGGCGCTGTTCGTCAACAACCTGTTCGACAAGCGCTATGTGACGAGCATTGGCAATATGACCACCAACCTGCTCGGCACGCCCTACGCCATGGTCAATCCGCCACGCCGGGTGGGGGTGGAGCTGCGCCTGAACATGTAGCCGGCGTCATACTGGTGAAATTTGTCGTGTAGTAGAATCAACGCTTTTCACCCTCACCTCCCGGTCGCAATGTCGTTCCCCGATCCAGCCATCCCTGGCCGGCCCGCGCAAGGCGCGGGGCCGGGGGCGTTCTTCGCGCGCCGCCTGGATGTGCTGAACAAAAACGCCGACAAGCTGCAAACCTGGCGCAACAACCTGCTGCAAGGCCTGTGCGCGGTGGCCTTCTGCCTTGGCCTGGTGACCATGGTGCCGAGCATCTGGGCTGCGGCGCAGCGGCAAAACTGGGGCATGATCGCGGCCGATGTCGCGGCGCTGACCTGCATCGGCATGCTGTATGCCTGCCGCACCGTGCGCTACGGCTTGCGCGCCTTCACCTTTCTCGCCATCTGCTACTTGCTGGCACTCGTGCTGCTGTTTTCCATCGGCCTCCTGAGCCAGCCCTACCTGCTGGCGGTGCCGGTGCTGTGCACCGTGCTGCTGGGCCTGCGCGCCGGGCTGCTGGCCCTGGCCTGCTGCGGCGCGACGCTGTTTGTCGCCGGCTACTGGGGCGGCATCGCCCCCGGCATCGCCCAGCTCGACGTCGGCCTGAGCATGCACTGGACCCTGGTGGCGCTGAACTTCCTGCTGGTGGCGGCCTTGCTGGTGGTGTCCTGCGCCTACCTGCTGCACGGGTTGGACGGAGCCCTGGCGCGCCAGCGCGCGGTGCACGAGGCGCTGGAAACCCAGATCGCCATCCTGCAGGCGCGCGAGGTGGAGCTGCGTGAGTCGATGGCGGCGCGCAAGGCGGCGGAAGAGTCGAATGAACTCAAGTCCGAATTCCTGGCCATGATCAGCCACGAAGTGCGCACGCCGCTGGGCGGCGTAATCGGCATGCTGCGCCTGGCCAAGCGCGACGACACGCTGTCGGCCGATACGCGCCACAAGCTACGCATCGGCCTTGGCAATGCCGAGGTGCTGCTGCACATCATCAACGACATCCTCGATTTTTCGCGCCTGGAGGCAGGCAAGATGCCGTTCGAGTCGATCGACTTCGACTTGCCGGCCCTGCTGCAGGATGTGGTGGCACTGCTGGCCGACCGCGCCGAGACCAAGGGCATCTCACTGGTGGCAGAACTGGACCCCGGCCTCGGCCAGTGGTGGCGCGGCGATCCGGTGCGCCTGCGGCAGGTGGTGATGAACCTTGTGGGCAACGGCGTCAAATTCACCGAGCACGGCGAGGTGCGCCTGTCGGCGCGCGCGGCGCCGGGCGGCGGCATTGTGCTGGCGGTGAGCGATACCGGCATCGGCATTGAACGCGCGGCGATCAGCCGCCTGTTCGGCAAGTTCGAACAGGGTAATGCGGCCACCTCGCGCAAATATGGCGGCGCGGGCCTGGGCCTGGCGATCTGCAAACTGATTGTGGAGACCTTCGGCGGCCAGATCTCGGTGCGCAGCGAGCCTGGCGCCGGCAGCGTGTTCGAGGTGCGCCTGCCGCTGCCGGCGGGCCGGCCTGCCGTGGCGCTGCCGGTGGCGCGCCGGGCGCCGCACGCCGTGAGCCTGCGCCTGCTGTGCGCGGAGGATGGCAGCACCAACCAGATCATCCTGCGCGAGCTGCTGTCGGAGATGGGCCACAGCGTGACCATCGCCGATGACGGCGCGGCGGCGCTGGACTTGCTGGCACGGCAGGACTTCGACCTGGTGATCATGGATAGCCGCATGCCGCGCATGGACGGCATCGCGGCCTTGCGCCTGCTGCGTGCTGGCGCCATGGGCGTGCGCCAGCCGGGCGTGCCGGTGCTGGCGCTGACCGCCAACGCGGCGGCGGAAGAAAGGCAGCGCTTTATGGAGGCGGGGGCGAATGGTTTCCTGCCCAAGCCTATCGACGAAGCCGGCCTGCATGCGGAAATCGCACGCCAGATCAGCCTTCTGGGGCAAGTCGTGCCAGGGCAGGCGGAACTGGATGCCATGTTCGGCCTGCGCGGGGCGACACCGGACCGGCCGGCTGCGGCCGCCAGCGCCCGGGTCGTGGCAACGGCGCAAGCCGGCGCCACGTTCGGCGCTGCGGTCGGGGCGATGGCGGGCACTGGCAGCGCGGCGGTGCGGGCCGCCTTCATGGCGGAAGCGCCGCGCCAGTTGGCCGCGCTGCGCCGGGGCCTGGCCGACGGCGACGCGGCAGCGGTGGCGCTGCACGCGCACAGCCTGATGGGCAGCGCCGGCCTGTTTGGCGCGCGCGAGCTGGCCGCCTTGTGCGGCCGCGCAGAGGCGCTGGCCGACCGCAGCGAGCTGGCCGCGATCGCGCCGCTGGCCGGGCAGTTGGACGAGCAGTTCGCCGTCCTGCTGGCACGGCTCGCGAATCAGGGCCGCTCCGCGCCAGGCTCGTAGGCCATGCTGGCGCGCCCCTGCCTGGCGCGCGCCAGCATGGCCTACAGGCCTGGCGTCAGCCCGCGCTGCCGAGCTGCTCGCCCAATTCCTTGCCGCGCGCGGCGGCGGCTTTGACGGCACTGACGATAGCGGCCTTGACGCCGCTCGCTTCCATACTGGTCAGCGCGGCATAAGTGGTGCCGCCCTTGGAGGTGACCTTCTCGCGCAGCACCGGCACCGGGTCCGGCGATTGCGCCGCCAGTTGCGCCGCGCCGGTGAAGGTGGCCATGGCCAGTTGCCGGCCCTGCTCCGCCGTTAAGCCCAACTCCTCAGCCGCCTGCTGCATCGCCTCGATGAAATAGAAGACATAGGCCGGGCCGCTGCCCGACACCGCCGTCACCGCGTCGATCTGCGACTCATCGTCCAGCCACACGGTGGCGCCCACCGCGCGCAGGATCTGGTCCGCCGCCGCACGCTGCGCCGCGCTCACGCCGGACGACGCCACCATGCCCGTCACCCCCATGCCGATCAAGGCCGGCGTATTTGGCATGGTGCGCACAATGGCCTGGTAGCCGCCCAGCCAGCGCGCCAGGTCGGCGGCGCGGATGCCGGCCGCAATCGACAGCAGCAGCGGTGTGCGCCCGGCCGCCTTTGCCGCCTGCAGCAACGGTAGCAGTTGCTGCGTCACTTCGTGCATCACCTGCGGCTTGACCGCCAGCACCAGCACCTCGGCGCCCGCCACCGCGCCAGCCGCGCCGCCATCCGCCACCGAGCCCGCCACCGTCACGCCGTACTGGCGCTGCAGCGCCTCCAGCGAAGCCGGATTGGGATCGACCACATGAATATTGGCGCCCGGGGTCAGCTTGCCGGCCAGCCCGGCGATCAGCGCGGCGGCCATATTGCCGCCGCCAATGAATGCAATCTTCATCAAATCATCCTTAGTTGTATTGGCGCGCGCCGAAAATGGCGCTGCCCACGCGCACGATGGTGGCGCCCTCGTGGATCGCCGCGCGCATATCGGCCGACATGCCCATCGACAGCGTATCCAGCGCCACACCCTCGGCGCGCAACTGATCGTACAGTTCACGCAGCACGCGGAACGCTGCGCGCTGCTTCTCGAAATCCTCCCCCGGCTCGGGGATCGCCATCAAGCCACGCAGGCTGAGACGCGGCAGCGCGGCCACGGTACGGGCCAGCGCCAGCGCCTCGGCGGGCAAGACGCCACTTTTGCTGGCCTCCCCGCTGGTGTTGACCTGGATGCACACCTGCAGCGGGTGCAGGGCGGCCGGACGCTGCTCGGACAGGCGCTGCGCAATCTTCTCGCGTTCAATCGTGTGCACCCAATCGAAGTTTTCCGCTATAAGACGCGTCTTGTTACTTTGGATCGGCCCGATAAAATGCCACTCCAGCGGCGTGCAGCCGCGCGCCTGCGCCACCGCGTGGATCTTCTCCACGCCTTCCTGCACATAGTTCTCGCCGAACGCGCGCTGGCCCGCCAGCACCGCCTCCAGCACGGCCTGCGCCGGGAAAGTCTTGGACACGGCCAGCAGCTGGACCGCGCCGGGCGCACGCTGCGCTTCTCGCGAAGCAACGTTGATTGCTTCAGTAACAACTTGCAAGTTATGGGCTATTGTGGACATAATCGAATGAGACAGGGCCAAGGATTTGGCTATCAAAAAAGCACAGGGATTATAAATGGACATTTCCGAACTTCTCGCATTCTCCGTCAAGAACAAGGCATCAGACCTGCACCTGTCGGCGGGCCTGCCACCGATGATTCGCGTGCACGGCGACGTGCGCCGCATCAACCTGCCGCCGCTGGAGCACAAAGACGTGCACGGCATGATCTATGACATCATGAACGACGGCCAGCGCAAGTCATACGAAGAGATGCTGGAATGCGACTTCTCCTTCGCCATTCCGGGCCTGGCGCGCTTCCGCGTCAACGCCTACAACCAGGAGCGCGGCGCAGCCGCCGTGCTGCGTACCATTCCCTCCAAGATCCTGACGCTGGAAGAGCTGAACGCGCCGAAAATCTTTGCCGATTTCGCCATGAAGCCGCGCGGCCTGGTGCTGGTGACCGGCCCGACCGGCTCCGGCAAATCGACCACCCTGGCGGCCATGGTCAACCACCTCAACGAAAACGAGTACGGCCACATCCTGACCATCGAGGATCCGATCGAGTTCGTGCACGAATCGAAGAAGTGCCTGATCAACCAGCGCGAAGTGGGTCCGCACACGCTGTCCTTCAACAACGCGCTGCGCTCGGCGCTGCGGGAAGACCCGGACGCGATCCTGGTGGGCGAGTTGCGCGACCTGGAAACCATCCGCCTGGCGCTGTCGGCGGCGGAAACCGGCCACCTGGTGTTCGGCACCCTGCACACCTCCTCCGCCGCCAAGACCATCGACCGTATCATCGACGTGTTCCCGTCGGAGGAAAAGGAAATGGTGCGCGCCATGCTGTCCGAATCGCTGCAGGCCGTCATTTCGCAAACCCTGCTCAAGACCAAGGACGGCTCCGGCCGCGTGGCCGCGCATGAAATCATGATCGGCACCCCGGCCATCCGCAACCTGATCCGCGAAGCCAAAATCGCGCAGATGTATTCCTCGATCCAGACCGGCAATAGCGTCGGCATGCAGACGCTGGACCAGAACCTGACGGACCTGGTCCGCCGCAACCTGATCTCGTCGGCAGCCGCGCGCTCCGCCGCCAAGATCCCCGACAACTTCCCAGGCTGATTCCATGGAACGCGACCAGGCATCAAAATTCATGTTCGACCTGCTGCGCCTGATGGTCAGCAAAAAAGGTTCGGACTTATTCATCACCGCCGGCTTCCCGCCGGCCATCAAGATCGACGGCAAGATGACGCCGGTATCGGCGCAGGCCCTGACGCCGGCCCACACCTCCGACCTGGCGCGTTCGATCATGAACGACAAGCAGACCGCCTCCTTCGAACAGACCAAGGAAGCCAACTTCGCCATCAGCCCGGGCGACCTGGGGCGCTTCCGCGTCTCGGCCTTCGTGCAAATGAGCTCGGTCGGCATGGTGCTGCGGACCATTAACAGCACCATCCCCGAATTCGACGAGCTGGCCCTGCCGCCAGTGCTGAAAGACGTGGTGATGACCAAGCGCGGCCTGGTGATCATGGTGGGCGCGACCGGCTCCGGCAAATCGACCACGCTGGCCGCCATGGTCGGCCACCGCAACGCCAACAGCTATGGCCACATCATCACCATTGAAGACCCGGTCGAATTCGTGCACCCGCACCGCAACTGCATCATCACGCAGCGCGAAGTGGGGGTCGACACCGAGGACTGGGAAATCGCACTGAAGAACACCCTGCGCCAGGCGCCGGACGTGATCCAGATCGGCGAGATCCGCGACCGCCAGACCATGGACCACGCCATCGCCTTCGCCGAAACCGGTCACCTGTGCCTGGCCACCCTGCACGCCAACAGCTCCAACCAGGCGCTGGACCGCATCATCAACTTCTTCCCGGAAGAACGCCGCCAACAGCTGCTGATGGACCTCTCGCTCAACCTGAAGGGCATGATTTCGCAGCGCCTGATCCCGAAAAAGGATGCCAAGGGGCGCGCCGTGGCGGTGGAAATCATGCTGAACTCGCCGCTCATCGCCGACCTGATCTTCAAAGGCCAGGTGCATGAGATCAAGGAGCTGATGAAGCGCTCGCGCGAACTGGGCATGCAGACCTTCGACCAGGCCCTGTTCGACCTGTACGAAGCCGGCCAGATCACCTACGAGGACGCGCTGCGCAACGCCGACTCGGTCAACGACCTGCGCCTGGCCATCAAGCTGGAATCGAAAGAAGCCAAGAACCGCGACCTGTCGGCTGGCACTGAACACCTGGGGATTGCGTGATGACGACCGTTTTCGACTTCAACGCCGACAGCCTGGCCGGCCAACCCGTCGAGCTGCAGCAATACAAAGGCAAGGTGCTGCTGATCGTGAACACCGCCAGCAAATGCGGTTTCACGCCGCAGTACCAGGGCCTGGAAGCGCTGCATAAGGAGTTCGCCGGCCAGGACTTCGAGGTGCTGGGCTTCCCCTGCAACCAGTTCGGCCAGCAGGAACCGGGCGACGCTGGCGAGATCGGCGCCTTCTGCGAAAAGAACTACGGCGTCAGCTTCCCCATGTTCGCCAAGGTCGACGTCAACGGCGACGCCGCGCATCCGCTCTACAAGCACCTGAAGAAAAGCGCACCCGGCATCCTCGGCACGGAAGGCATCAAATGGAACTTCACCAAGTTCCTGGTGCGTAAGGACGGCAGCATCCACGACCGCTACGCCCCGACCACCAAGCCGGAAGACCTGGCGGACGAAATCCGCAAGCTGCTGTCCCAATAGGTCGCAGCAGCGGCCCCGCCATGCAAGCGCTGATGCAACTGTTTTCCCCGCCCGCCGATCCGGCGCTGCTCACCTACGGCATCTACGACCCCTGGCTGGTCGTGCTGTCGGTGCTGGTGGCCGCCTTTTCGTCCGCCATGGCGCTGCATATGGCGGCCCAGGCGGCGCGCGCCGGCCAGCTCGGCCTGCGCATGGCGGCGCTCACCACCGGCAGCCTGGCCCTGGGCAGCGGCGTCTGGTCGATGCACTTCATCGGCATGCTGGCCTTCAACCTGTGCACGCCGGTCCACTACACGCCCGGCACCACCCTGCTGTCCATGCTGCCCAGCCTGGCCGCGTCGGCCGTGGC
The DNA here is from genome assembly GCA_046523935.1 of Massilia sp. SR12. GTDB lineage: Bacteria > Pseudomonadota > Gammaproteobacteria > Burkholderiales > Burkholderiaceae_D > Rugamonas. Next base: position 3,030,912 of record CP159586.1, read on the forward strand.
CCTGTCGCTGATCGGGCGCCAGCGCATCGGCATGCGCAGCCTGCTGGTGGGCGGCCTGCTGATGGGCGCCGGCATCGGCACCATGCACTACACCGGCATGGCCGCCATGCGTTCCGCGCTTGAACTGCGCTACGACCCGTGGATGTTCGCCCTCTCCATCGTGGTGGCGGTGGCGCTGGCCTGGCTCGCCCTGTGGGTGCACGTCGGCCTGCGCGGCTTGCGCGGCCTGCGCGCGCGCTTGGGCGAGACCGGCACCCTGCTGCTGGCGGGCCTGATCATGGGATGCGCCATCGCCGGCATGCACTACACCGGCATGGCGGCGGCGCGCTTCGTCGGCCGCGCGCCATACGACGCGGCCAGCGGCATCGCCAACGCCGGCTTCCTGGCGCTGGCCGTCACCCTGGTTACCGCCCTGCTGACGGCGCTGGTGGCCTCGGCCAACGGCCTGCTGCGCTACCGCGCCCTGTTCCGCCACGTGAGCGAACTGGAACAGGCGCTGCGCACCAACGAGCAGCAGCTGCGCACCCTGGTCGGGAACCTGCCCGGCATCGCCTACCGCAGCCTGAACCTGCCGAACTGGCCCATGCTGTTCGTCAGCGACGCGGTGGAAAACATGACCGGTTATCCACCGGCCGACTTCCTGGGCGACCCACCACAACGCCTGTTCGGCGAATTGATCCACCCCGACGATTTGCCGGCCGTGACGCGCGGGCTGGATATTGCGCTGGCCGAGCAGCGCCCCTTCACGCTTGAATACCGCATCACCCACCGCGACGGCAGCACCCACTGGATGTGGGAAAACGGCGCCGTGGTGACCAATGAGCGCGGCGAAATCCTGTGGCTGGACGGCGTCATCCTCGACATCAGCAACCGGCGCGTGATGGAGCAGGACCTGCGCCAGGCCAAGGAGCGCGCCGAGCAGGCCGCCGCCGCGCGCGCCGCCTTCCTGGCCAATATGAGCCACGAGATCCGCACACCGATGAACTCCATCCTCGGCTTCACCGACGTGCTGCTGCAGGGCGAACTAAGCGCCTCGCAACGGCGCCACCTGGACACCGTGCGCAGCGCCGGGCGCTCCCTGCTGCGGCTGTTGAACGATATCCTCGACACCGCCAAGCTGGATAAGGGCGCGGTGGAGCTGGAACTGCACGACTTCAACCTGCTGGCCCTGGTCGACGAATTGTCGTCCACCTTGGGCAACGCGGCGCGCAGCAAGGGCCTGGGCATGCATCTGCGCTACGACCCGGCGCTACCAACCTGGCTGCACGGCGACGAGCTGCGTATCCGCCAGGTGCTGACCAACCTGCTCGACAACGCGGTCAAATTCACCGGCAGCGGCGAAGTCACGCTGGCGGTCAACGCGGAACAGGTGGGCGAGCGCCGCATGCTGCATTTCGCCATCAGCGACACCGGCATCGGCATTGCGCCCGACCGCATCGAGGCGATTTTCGATCCCTTCGTGCAGGCCGACGCCTCGATGAACCGGCGCTTTGGCGGCACCGGCCTGGGCACCACCATCTGCAAGCAGCTGACGGAGCTGATGGGCGGCAGCCTGCGCGTCGACAGCACCCCGGGCCAGGGCAGCACCTTCCACGTACTGCTGCCGCTGCTGACGGCACGCAGCGGGCCGGTGCACTCGAACCGGCAGGCCATCCTGCTGCCGCCGCTGCGCGTGCTGGCGGTGGACGACGTGCCGCAGAACCTGGAAGTGCTGATGCTGCTGCTGTCCAAGCTGGGCCACACCGTGACCAGCGCCAACGACGGCTCGATGGCGGTCAAGCTGGTGTGCGAGGCGCAGTTCGACGCCATCCTGATGGATGTGCAAATGCCGGGCATGGACGGGCTGGAGGCGACGCGCCGCATCCGCGCCGGCGAAGCGGCCAAGGGCCGCCCGCGCACGCCCATCGTCGCCATGACGGCCAGCGTGCTGGAACGCGACCGCGACGCCACGCGCGAGGCGGGCATGGACGGCTTCACCACCAAGCCGGTGGACCTGGCCGCGCTCACAGCCGAACTGGCGCGCGTGCTGGGTATGCCGGCCGGGATACCGCGCCCGGCCGCGCCGGCCGCCGCCGCGACGCAAGTGCTGGACGCGGCGCGCGCCCTGCAGCGCTGGGGCGACAACGCCCCGGCCTACCAGCGCGCCTTGCACGGTTTCGTGGAGCGCAATGCCGGCGCTGCCGCCGAACTGGCGCAGGCCCTCGCCGGCGGCGAACTGCAGGTGGCGCTGACGCTGGCGCACCAGGTGCGCGGCGCCGCCTCCAACCTTGGCCTGGCGCTGCTGGCCGAGGCACTGGGCACGCTGGAAACGACCTTGCACGGCAGCGACCAGGCCGCGCAATCGGCCGCCGCCCAGCAGGCGCTGGCCCAGTTTGGCCCCGCCATGGAGGCCGCGCGCAGCGCCGGCCTGGCCCATGACAGGGCGCCCGCCCCGGCGCCGCAGGCGGCGCTGGATACCGACCGTATCGGAGAACTGGGCACCGCCCTGATGGAATCGCTGGAGCGCGGCAGCTTCGACCAGGCGGTGCTGGCTGAACTGGCCGCCTGCTTGCGCGGCAGCGTCCCGCAAGCCCAGCTCGACGGCCTGCAGCGCGCCGTTGACGACTTCGATTTCGACAACGCGCGCAGCCGGCTGCAAGCGCTGCTGCAAAGGAATATGCAATGAGGAAGCAAGCCACCATCCTGGTCGTGGACGACGAATCGAGCAACCTGCAACTGCTGCGGCAAATCCTGCAAGACCACTACCGCCTGCTGTTCGCCAAGGACGGCGCGCGCGCCATCGAGCTGGCCGCCAACGAATTGCCGGACCTGATCCTGCTCGACGTGATGATGCCCGGCATGACCGGCTACGACGTATGCCGCGCCCTGAAAGCCAATGCGCTCACCGCCCCCGTGCCCGTCATCTTCGTCACGGCGCTGACCGACAGCGCCGACGAGGTGGACGGCTTCGATGCCGGCGCGGTGGACTTCATCAGCAAACCGATCAGCCCGGCCGTGGTGAAGGCGCGCGTCAAGCTGCACCTGTCCCTGGTGCGCATGGATGAACTGCGCGCCAGCCGCCTGGCCATCGTGCAGCGCCTGGGCCTGGCCGCCGAATACAAGGACAATGAAACCGGCCTGCACGTGATCCGCATGAGCCATTACGCGCGCCTGATCGCCCAGGGCTGCGACATGGACGAGGACGCGGTGGACAACCTGTTCGTGGCCGCGCCCATGCACGATATCGGCAAGATCGGCATTCCCGACCACATCCTGCAAAAGCCGGCCCGCCTGACCGAAGAGGAATGGCAGGTCATGCAGACCCACCCCAATATCGGCGCCCACATCATCGGCCGCCACGACAGCGGCCTGCTGGCGGTGGCGCACGACGTGGCCCTGGCCCACCATGAAAAATGGGACGGCAGCGGCTATCCGAACAAATTGAGCGGCGAGGACATTCCGCTGGCCGGCCGCATCGTGGCGGTGGCGGACGTGTTCGACGCCCTGACCTCGGTGCGCCCCTACAAGGCGGCGTGGACGCTGGAGGACGCCTGCGCCTGGCTGCGCGACCAGCGCGGCAGCCATTTCGAGCCGCGCCTGGTGGACCTGTTCCTGGACCAGTTGCCCGAGATCACACAGATCATGGAGAAGTGGGCCGAACGCTAGTCGCCCGGCCTGGCGTGCAGGGCGCGGTCGACCAGCTCGATCCAGTGCTCGACCGGCGTTGCCGTGCCGGATTGCAGGTGGCCCTGGCAGCCGATATTCGCTGAGACGATGCGCGCCGCGCCGGTATCGGCCAGCGCCGCCAGCTTGCGCTCGCGCAGTTGCTGCGACAACTCCGGTTGCAGCAGCGAATAGGTGCCCGCCGAACCGCAGCACAGGTGGGCATCGCGGCACAAGCGCACCTCAACGCCGATGGCGCGCAACAGGCCTTCCACTTTGCCGCGTATTTGCTGGCCATGCTGCAGGGTGCACGGCGGATGCCAGGCGACTGGCTCGCCTGCCCCTGCCCCCGTGCCGCCGGCGCGCCTGGCATACACGCGCCGCGCCAGCTCCGCCTCGAACGCCGGCAAGATCTCGCTCAGGTCGCGCGTCATGGCGCTGATGCGCGCCGCCTTTTCGGCATAGGCCGGATCGTGCGCCAGCAGGTGGCCATATTCCTTGACCGTGACACCGCAGCCGGACGCCGTCATCACAATGGCCTCCGCGCGCGCCACCAGCGGCCACCAGGCGTCGATATTGCGGCGCATATCATCCAGCGCCGCCGCCTGGTCGTTCAGGTGGAAGCGCAGCGCGCCGCAGCAGCCGGCGCCGGGCGCCGCCAGCAACTGCACGCCCAGGGTGTCCAGCACCCGCGCCGCCGCTGCGTTGATATTGGGCGCCAGGCCGGGCTGCACGCAGCCGTCCAGTACCAGCATGCTGCGCGCATGCTCGCGCACCGGCCACACGGTCGCGGCCCTGCGCGGCGGCACTTTGTCCTGCAAAGGCCTGGACAGCAACGGTCGCAGCAACTGGCCCACGCGCAGCGCCGGATTGAACAGCCACTGGCGCGGCAAGGCCTCCTTCAAAACATAGCGCTTGATACGCTCGGGCAGCCGGCGCGGAACCCGCTGCTCCACCACCTTGCGTCCGATATCAGCCAACCGGCCGTACTTCACGCCAGACGGACAGGTGCTTTCGCAACTGCGGCAGGTCAGGCAGCGGTCCAGGTGCAATTGGGTGCTGGCCGTCACGGGCGCGCCCTCCAGCACCTGCTTGATCAGGTAGATACGCCCGCGCGGGCCATCCAGTTCGTCGCCCAGCAACTGGTAAGTGGGACAAGTGGCGGTGCAGAAGCCGCAATGCACGCAAGCGCGCAGGATCGCTTCCGCCTCGTCGCCCTCGGGCGTGCCTTTGATAAAGTCTGCCAGCGTGGTTTGCATATCAGTACATCCGCCCACGGTTGAAAATGCCCGCCGGGTCGAAGGCGACCTTGAGGCGTTCATGGATGCGCGCGACAGCCGGCGCCAATGGATGGAAGGCCCCCGCGCCTGCGCCAGCACCGCCAGCGTCTCGCACCACGCGGTAGCGCGTGGCATGGCCGCCCACCGCCGCTGCAACGCGTCGGATATCATCGACCACCGGCTGCTCCACGCGCAGCCAGCGCTGCGCCCCGCCCCACTCGATCAACTGCTCGCCGCGCATCACCAAAGCGCTGGCGGCCGGCGGCACGGAAAGCCGCCACAGCTCGCCCGGCCCGGCAAAGAAATCGCGCTGCTGGTCGCGCAACCCCGACCAGAAGGCATCGCCATTGGCCAGCCCATCGCCGCCCAGGCGCAGCAACGCCGCCTTCACTGCCGCCTGCGCGCCCGACAGGCGCACGGTCAAGACGCCGCCCTGCCAGCACGTAGCTGAAATCGGCAAAGGCTGTCCCGCCCACTCATTCATGCAACGCAAAGCCGCAATTTCATCCATCTCGAAACGAATGGTCGCCTCGCGCAACGGCACCGGCAGCACCTTGAGCGACACCTGCGTGATGAGCCCCAGCGTACCCAGCGAACCCGCCAGCAGGCGCGATACATCGTAGCCGGCCACGTTCTTCATCACCTGCCCGCCGAAGGACAGCAGCTCGCCGCGCCCATCCATTATCTGCGCGCCCAGCACGAAATCGCGCAAGCCTCCCGCCGCCGCACGACGCGGCCCGGACAGCCCGCTGGCGACCACGCCACCGATGGTGGAGGTAGTGCCAAAGCGCGGCGGTTCGAACGCCAGCATCTGCCCATGCTGCACCAGCAAAGCCTCGATCTCCGCCAGAGGCGTGCCGCAGCGCGCCGTCAGCACCAGCTCCGTCGGTTCATAATCGAGCACGCCCGCGTACGCCCGCGTATCCAGCACATCGCCCGCCACATGCTGCCCATACCAATCCTTGCTGCCGCCGCCGCGCAGCAACAGCGGCGCACCGTCCCTGCTGGCCGCCAGGATGCGCGCACGGAACTGATCGAGAATCGCATCCATCATCAGAACCTCGGCAAGCCGGCATGCGGCAGACGGCCCGCGCGCACATGCATCTTGCCGAACTCCGCGCAGCGGTTCAGCGTGGGAATCGCCTTGTTCGGGTTCAGCAGCGACAAGGGATCAAAAGCGCGCTTGACCTCGAAGAAGGCCGCCAGCTCCGCATCGCTGAACTGCACGCACATCGAATCGATCTTCTCGATGCCCACGCCATGCTCGCCGGTGATGGTGCCGCCCACTTCCACGCACAACGCCAGGATCTCGGCGCCGAAAGCCTCCGCGCGTTGCAGCTCGTCCAGCTGGTTGGCATCGAACAGGATCAGCGGATGCAGGTTGCCGTCTCCTGCGTGGAACACATTGGCGCAGCGCAGGCCATAGCGCGCCTCCATTTCCCCGATCCCCAGCAGCACGCGCGCCAGGTGCTTGCGCGGGATAGTGCCGTCCATGCAGTAGTAATCCGGCGAAATGCGGCCCGCCGCCGGGAAGGCGTTCTTGCGGCCCGACCAGAAGCGCAGCCGCTCCGCCTCGCTGGCCGAGACCTGCACCGCGCTGGCGCCGGCCGCTTGCAGCACGGCGCTCATGCGCGCGATTTCCTCCGCCACTTCTTCCTCCGTGCCATCGGCCTCGCACAGCAGGATGGCGGCGGCATCCGTGTCATAGCCGGCGCGCACGAAAGGCTCCACCATGCGCGATGAGGTGCGGTCCATCATCTCCAGCCCGGCCGGGATAATGCCGGCCGCGATCACCGCCGCCACCGCATTGCCGCCCGTGACCACGTCGGCAAAAGAGGCCATGATCACGCGCGCGGTGGCCGGCTTGGGCACCAGCTTGACGGTCACCTCGGTGACGATGCCCAGCATGCCCTCGGAGCCGATGACAGCCGCCAGCAAGTCCAGGCCCGGTGCATCGAGCGCCTCGCTACCCAACTCCACCACATCACCCTCGATCGTCACCATGCGCACGCGCAGCACATTGTGCACGGTCAGGCCGTACTTCAGGCAATGCACGCCGCCCGAGTTTTCCGCCACATTACCGCCGATGGTGCAGGCGATCTGGGAGGACGGGTCCGGCGCGTAGTACAAGCCGTGCGGCTCGGCCGCTTCGGAGATGGCCAGGTTGCGCACGCCCGGCTGCACCACCGCCGTGCGCGAATAGGCATCCATGCGCACCACCTGGTTCATGCGCGCGGTGGACAGCACCACCCCGCCTTCGATCGGCATGGCGCCGCCGGACAAGCCGGTACCCGCGCCGCGCGGCACGATCGGCACCTTGAATTCGCGGCAGATGTTCAGGACAGCCAGCACCTGCGCTTCGTCCGCCGGCAAGGCGACTGCCATGGGCAACTGGCGATAGGCAGTCAGGCCGTCGCACTCATAAGGGCGCGTATCTTCGACTTCGGACAGCACGCTGGCAGGCGGCAGGGCCGCGCGCAATGCGGCGACAACGGCAGTGCTGTTCATGGGTTCCCGGGGTGGATGTATTTTTCTTAATTCATTGTAAGTTCAAATCCCACCGCGCCGCTGAATTCCCCGCCCAACCATTGGTAATTTGTCGTATCCTCCCACCGTTACCGACAAATAGAGGCTGCAATGGGCAATCGACTCTCAAAAATCGCCACCCGCACGGGCGACAAAGGCACCACCGGCCTGGGCGACGGCTCGCGCGTGGACAAGGACAATGTACGCATCCAGGCCATCGGCGAAGTCGATGAGCTGAATTCCAACCTGGGCGTGCTGCTGGCCGAGCCACTGCCGGACGACCTGCGCCAAGAGCTGATATCGATCCAGCACGACCTGTTCGACCTGGGCGGAGAGCTGTGCATCCCCGGCTACCAGATGATCAAAGAAGAACATGTCGAGCGTCTGGACGCACTGCTGGCGAAATACAACGCCACCCTGCCGGCGCTGACGGAGTTCATCCTGCCGGCCGGTTCGCGCGCCGCAGCGGTGTCCCACGTCTGCCGCACCGTCTGCCGCCGCGCCGAACGCGCCATCGTCACCCTGGGCAAAGTCGAAACCATCCACGACTTCCCGCGCCAGTACGTGAACCGCCTGTCGGACCTGCTGTTCGTACTGGCCCGCGTGCTGAACCGCTTCGCCGGCGGCAGCGATGTGCTGTGGCACCACGACCGCAAGCGCGGCTAAAACGCAGGACTAGGGTTGGCGCACCCCGGCTACCACGCCGGCATCGATCAGTTCTGGCGGAAACTGCACTACGCCCGCCTCAAGGTCGAACGGCGCCACCCACAACCTCAGTCCGGGCGCGAATTCAAATCCCGGCAAGACCGAGTCAAACTCCTGCCACTTGGGGAAGATCAGCACCATATCGCCTGCGCCACCCAGGTATTTGTGGCCGTAGGCGAACATCTGGTAAAAGTCGCCCTGGCTCAGGCCATATTTGAGATCCTGGTCGGCCATGTTGAGCAGCTTCCACTTGGCATCCAGCACCAGCGCACTGGCCCCGCCTTCCAGCAGGAGGTAATCGGGGCGCAGCTGGAACATGCCCTGTCCCTCGTGCAGGCACAGGTATTCGCTGCGGGCCTGGGCTTTCAGCTGGTAGCGCTGCGTTAACTGCCTGGAGAGGCAACGTTCCACGTACCGCTCGAACAGCTTCTCCATCGGGAACAGCAAACTCACACCGCGTACCGATCCCCGCACGGCCAGCGGCATATGCTGCCCCAGGATCAGTTCACACCACGGTCGCACGTTCGTATAATGCGCCATCAGGCGATCATTGCGCCACGCCCGGAAATCGGCCTGCGTATCCACGCTGGCTGGCATATCTTCGAACAAGCCGGCCAGCTCGCGCGCCATGCGCCAGGTCTCCGCCTGAGTGGTCGTGCCGCAGACACGCGTCAGGGCGGACTTCAGCAGGCGGTTTTCCGGACGGTCCGGCAGGAAAAGATCGTGTCGAATATTAAACAGGTGGCGCCGCCCGGGCTGCTGGCGCATCTGTTTCACCACGTCGAGTTGGCCGCGCAAGAAGCGCTGCTCCTCTTCCATCCGCTGGTAATCAAAACGCAGCCCGCGCTTGACCAGGTGATCAAGTGCGCGCACAAAACTCAACATGACCCATTCCAGCAAAGGATGCTGGAAGGTGGCGAGATTCGACATCTGCGCGCTGCGCACCGGCAGGTCGAGCGCTTCCGCCAGCATCCTGACCATTAGGGCTCGCGCGCCTTGCACCGTCGTGTCGTCCGTTTGCGGCGCGTGTTTGGGCAATATCTCCAACAGTGTTCCACACGGCGTTTCAATCACCCCGACATGGCTGTCAAGGCGAAGCCAACGCCGGTTCTCCAGGTGCAGCAGGGAGGCCCCCGATTTGCTGAAGCCTGCTGCAAAGTTGCACAACCATTCAAAAGCTGATGGCGTGACCGTAGCCTGGTCGACCGTGTTTGGCACTTCGTCCGTTGTCAATCGTGCATATTCGCGCACAACGACTGTTTTCAAGCCATGCCTCCGATAATGCCGCGATAACTCTCGATCCGGTCAAACGCATCGCGGTTGATGCGCCAACGCTTTTGAACGCCTCGCAGATTGTCCGCCGTGGTGGGCCCGAAGAGCTGCGCGAGATCCGGCGCTGCTTTGAACATAAAGGCATATCCCGGCTGCTTCGCCTGGTCGTTCAAGACCCAGGCAATACGTTCCCAGTCCTCAAAAAAGTACTCTTGTAGCAGTGGCAGGATCTGCTGTCGGAAGATAAAGGCAAGGTCCGGCAACGCAGGCTTATCCATGTCGCACAAGGGCATGAAGTACGCATGCCCCAGGCAATGGTCACGGTCGAGCAATACTTCGATCCGCTCATTCATTACACGCAGCAACTCGCCGATATTCACACCGTCGACTTCCGTTTGCATCAGCAGCGTCGGATCGGGCGCCATTTCCGTGAACGTGAAGCGCCGGCGCAAAGCGATATCCAGTCCCGCCAGCGAGCGGTCCGCAGTATTCATGGTCCCGATCAAGTAGACGTTATCGGGCACGCTGAACGGCTTTTTCGAGTAAGGCAAGGTGGCGGTCAACGCGTCCGGCTTCCCCGTCCGCTTGCTGGGTTCAATCAGCGTAATGAGCTCGCCGAAGATACGCGAGATGTTGCCGCGATTGATTTCGTCAATAATTAGCACATGGGGTTTGCGCGCATCATTCGAGGCAATCGGCTGAACTGGCTTGGCACCAGATTGCTCCAGGTAGGAGAACAAATCGCCCCATGTGATGCGGTCCAATGGGTACACGGTCTTTTGTGTGAACTGGGTATTGTCATTGAGCGGCAAGATCGGCAGCGCAAGATCGCGATACAGCCAGGTGACCGGGCGGATGTGCTGGTAATCGCCCTCCAGCCCTGCGGGCGCCACGTGCTCGTAGCGATAGTCTCCAGTCACCACGCCCACCGCACTGAACTCCTCCGCTGAATGCAGGAGCAGCAAGATATCGCCGGGAACAATTTCGGCGGAGAAGTAAGCCAGCGTATTCTTGTCGCCAGAACCTAGCGTTTCATAGTAAGCATTTTTTTCGGCCGAGTTCAAATCACCGGTCTTGCCCCAGCCAATGCGGGCGTCCCCATTGTCCAGGCAAAAGGTCTTTTCCGCACTTGGTCCGCTGCCGTTAATAGAAATTTTCCAGATGCGTGGATTGCTGCGCATTCCGGCGACGGCCTTCAGTCCCTGGGTACGCGCATCGTCACAGACACGCTTGAAAATGCCCGGTTCGATGACATACTCCACCTGCTTCTCGTCGTTGACAGTCGCACGCAGGCCCTCTACAAAATCCTCATAGCTGAAACTCTGGTGGAACGTGACAAAGCGGACTTGTTCGGATGAGGCCAATTCGTCAAAGCGCTGCTTCAACTTGGCGGGAAGCGCCTCATGCTCGGCTAAGAAACCCGGATCCACGATGCGCAACGATTCCTTGATCGTAGCGTGGGTCTTGCCCGTTCCCGGCGGGCCGTACAAAATCTGGTTCAGGGGTGGCTTCACTTCATTCTGCATGGCAGGGGTGGATTCCAATGGATTGGTGGCGGGGCCGGCTACGTCATAGGCCTCGATCAGCGTAATCAGTGCTGCACGGGTTGGCACCGTCAGGGACACCGCAGGCCATCCCTGCGCAAGGCGTGGCGCATTGGCAGTCAGGTTCGAATTGCGCGATCGTTCTGCCGGATAGTACTCGGGATCCCTGATCTGAGACTTGACAGATTCAAGCCAGCCTCCAGGTTCCAACCAAAGCTTGACGGCCCTGTTTTCAAGGGCAAGCGCCACCTGGCGCCCTTCGCTGGTGGTAAAGCCCGCAATCTTATCGGTCGGGTTTTTGATCGGCTGGAATTTGTCCGGACTCTCCTGGAAGTAGGCCAGAGCATCTTCCGCCCGCAAATTTAAGGCTGCCAGGGATTCCTGCGCAGTGTCCCAGACTGCGCAATCAAAGCGGGAGTATTTTGATCCGGCTCAAGTAAATAGCGCGACCTAATCACCCAGCAGGCGCGACATGCCTTTGGCGAGGCTGAGGCGGGAGGTGGCGCTGGGGTGGCTGGCGAAGAGTGAGGCACTGGCGGCGCCCGCGTCGGCGGCGAGTTTGCGGTAGAAGCGCTCGGCGGCGGCACACGGCCAGCCGGCGCGGTGCGCGATGAGGATGCCGAGTTGGTCGGCTTCGCGTTCCTGGATGGCCGAGAGCCGGGACAGGCGGAACTGCAGCGGAATATCGGACGCCAGCCGCTCCTCCACCACCTCCAGCGGCAGGTCGCGCCGGCTATCCAGCAAGGCTTCGGACAGCGTCTCGCGCGCGTGTTCGGCAATAGCATGCGCGATTTCATGCGCCAGCAGGAAGGCCAGTTCGGCGTCGTCCAGCGCCAGCCGCGAAACGAAGGTGCGCCCCAGCAGCAGCTTGCCACCGGCCCGGCTTTCGGCCTCCACCGCGACATCGTCAGTGAGATGCACTTCCCACGGCCAGGCCGCAGCATCCGGCTTAAGCGCGACGGCGGCGCGCACCAGGCTATCAGTGATGCGCTTCACGCGCGCCAGCAAAATCCGGTCGCGGTCCAAATAGCCTGCCGCCGCCAGCGCCACTGTCAGTTCGATATAGCTGTCTTCCGATCGCAGCCCCACCTCATCGGCGGGAAAACGCAGCTCTTGCCAGCGTCCCGAATCAGGCACCTGCGCCGCAGCCTGCGCGGCAAGCGTCATCCATGCAAGCAGCAAGCAGCGCATACACGCCTCCGAATGGAATAAACTGTTTATACCAATTTAGGCGACCTCCGAATGAGATGCAAGACAAGCCGCGCTCTGCTAGACTGCGTGCATGCAAAAATACCAACACTATGTTTTCGCCATGCTGCTCGCCTGCGCAGCGGCTGGCACAGGGGCCCAGGAGACGACGCCGAGCGTCGAGGTGCAGGGCGTGAAGAATCCGGACATGCGCTCCTACCGCGCCGTGGTGGCCGGGCTGGACGCATTCGAGAAGCATCACGCGCTGGCGCCAGCCGTGCCGGAACTGCGCTTCCGCCTGGCGCCGCGCAACGCCAGCAGTGCCGAGCAGGAAGCCGCCAACTCCGCCGCTGCGGAACCGCTCTACCTGCGCATTGTCGGCAACGGCGACCCGATCCCGGTACCGATCGCGGCGGATGGCACTTTCACCGTGCCACGTGTGGAGTCGGCTATCGACGACGACGCCGACCTGATACTGAACCGCAAAAAGGACGTGCTGAAAGGGCGCCCCGAAGTGCGCACGCCAGGCCTGCCGGACAATGTGCGCCGCCTGGGCGACCTGCGTCTGGAGTGCCAGGTGATGGTCGCCATCGCTAAAAAGGAAGTCGGCCTGATGCTGACGCTCTTCGTCAACACCGTGGCAATGACCACCAACTGGTGCGATATCACCGTCGACAAAAAGAAGATCAACTTTACGTTCGCCAGCCTGCGCATGATCGATGGCGCGGAAATGGTGGATGGTGAGCGCCGCAAGACCCTGGAGACGGGTGATTTCGGCTTCCAGGTCGCGCTCGGTGAAGCCGCATGGTCGGACAATGCGCGCATCGAGTTGCGTTACGCGCCCGAACTCACGGCGGAAGAAAAAGCCAACCCCTGGCTGCAAACCCTGTTCATCAGCGGTTCAATCAACCAGCGCGACCATCGCAGCGCGCTTCGCAAGCAGGAAGAAGGCATCTACGTTACGGAACTGGACCTGGAGAAAGGCACCCATTCACTGAAGGCCGGCACGCGCAGTGCGAATACGATCAACCTGGGTACGGCCAACGAGGGCGAGAAGCGCCAACTGGCGGAGGATGTGGCCGCGCCGCTGGTCAAACGCGGCAAGAGCCTGAAACTGAAGGTCGAACAGGCCGGCCGCTATGCCGTCACGCTCGATGCCCGCGACAAGGAGGCGCCAACGCTGCGCGTGGCACGCCTCCCCTAACGCTTTACTGCGCGTCGCAAGCCTTTTTGCAGGCGAAGAAATCGGCGCGGCAGTTGTACCAGTGGCCGCCGGCATCCACGCACTCGTCGAGTTCGACGGAACACGCCGCGTAGCACTCAGGCGAGCCGGCGGCGTAGGCGCCGGCAGCCAGGCCGGCTGCGAACAGGAACATAGCAATCTTCTTGATCATCGCATTCCTCCAAAAATTTTCAATTGGTTTGAGTTTTTAGTGCTTCTTCAATCACCTTGGGGATGAAGCCGTTGATACGGCGGTCGCCAATCAGCAGCATCGGTACGCCGCTTCCGCCGAAATTCTTGAACTCCTGCTGCGCCGCGCCCGGCTTGCTCACGTCCAGGTCGACGTAAGCGATGTTGTTTTGCTTGAAGTACTCGCGCGCCTTGGCGCAGAACGGGCAGGTCTCGGTTCCGTACAACACCACCTTCGACTTGTGCTGCGTGTAGTAGGCGCTATAGTCGCCCTGCACAAAGTCCTTCTTGAACATGGCAGGCACCTTCGCCACGCCAACGCCGACACCAAGGCCAGCGGCCAGGATCAGGGCATACAGGCCCAGGGTTTTCACATGTTTGATCATCGTGCCTTTGCTCATATGGATACTCGACAAATGAATAACGAACGCCGCCGCCAACGTTAATAGAAGAATCACAGTTGCTCAAGCCGAAAGATGTAGCGAGAGACAATATTGCAACACTATTAATATGCTAGATATAAAAAACGGCGCCGCAGCGCCGTTTTCGGGGAGGGGACGGCGGTTTAGCCGTTATTGACCACCAGCCGTGGCTCGTCGCCGAAGCGCGCCTTGATCGCGGCGGCGATGCCGGTGGCGTCCAGGCCCACCAGCGCCAGCAGCTTGGCCGGGTCGCCATGGTCGATGAACTTGTCCGGCAGGCCCAGCATCTGCAGCGGCTTGCTGATACCAGCCGCCGCCAGGGCTTCCGCCACGGCAGCGCCGGCGCCACCCATGATGCAGCCCTCTTCCACCGTCACCAGCACATCGTGGTCGGCGGCCAGTTGCTTGACCAGTTCCACGTCCAGCGGCTTCACGTAGCGCATATTGGCCACGGTGGCGTTCAGCAGGTCGGCCGCCGCCATGGACGGCGCCACCATCGAGCCGAAGGCCAGGATGGCGATCTTCTGGCCCTTGCGGCGGATTTCTCCCTTACCGATCGGCAGCGAAGTCAGCTCCTGCTGGATCGCCGCGCCAATGCCTGCGCCGCGCGGATAGCGCACGGCAGCCGGGCCCGGGTAATGGTAGGCAGTGGTCAGCATCTGGCGGCACTCATTCTCGTCGGACGGCGCCATCACCACCATGTTCGGGATGCAGCGCAGGTAGGCCAGGTCGTAATTGCCGGCGTGGGTCGCGCCGTCGGCGCCCACCAGGCCGGCGCGGTCCAGCGCGAAGGTCACGTCCAGGTCTTGCAGTGCCACGTCGTGGATCAACTGGTCGTAGGCGCGTTGCAGGAAGGTTGAGTAGATCGCCACCACCGGCTTCAGGCCTTCGCAGGCCAGGCCGGCGCCGAAGGTCACCGAGTGCTGCTCGGCGATGCCGACGTCGAAGTAGCGCTCCGGGTGCTCCTTTTCGAAGCGCACCATGCCCGAGCCTTCGCGCATGGCCGGAGTGATGCCGACCAGGCGTTTGTCGGCCTTGGCCATATCGCACAGCCAGTCGCCGAATATCTCGGTATAGGTTTTCTTGGACGGCGCCAGCGCCGGCTTGATGCCCTCCGCCGGATTGAACTTGCCGGTACCGTGGTACAGGATAGGCTCGGCCTCGGCCAGCTTGTAGCCCTGGCCCTTGCGCGTCACCACGTGCAGGAACTGCGGGCCTTTCAGCTGCTTGATGTTCTGCAGGGTCGGGATCAGCGAATCCAGGTCGTGGCCGTCGATCGGGCCGATGTAGTTGAAGCCCAGTTCCTCGAACATGGTGGCCGGAACCACCATGCCCTTGGCATGTTCTTCCAGGCGCTTGGCCACTTCCAGCAGCGGGCCTGGCAGCACGGACTTTCCGACGTTTTTGGCGGCGGCGTAGAACTGGCCCGACATCAGGCGTGCCAGGTAGCGGTTCAGCGCACCGACCGGCGGCGAGATCGACATATCGTTGTCGTTCAGGATCACCAGCAGGTTGCAGTCCTTCTCCACGCCCGCGTTGTTGAGCGCCTCGAACGCCATGCCGGCGGTCATGGAGCCGTCGCCGATCACGGCGATGGCGTGGCGGTGCTCACCCTTGATCTTGGCGCCCATGGCCATGCCCAGCGCGGCCGAGATCGAGGTCGAGGAGTGCGCGGTGCCGAAGGTGTCGTATTCCGATTCCACGCGGCGCGGGAAACCGGAAATGCCGTCGAACTGGCGCAGCGTATGGAACTTGTCGCGGCGGCCGGTCAGGATCTTGTGCGAATAGGTCTGGTGGCCCACGTCCCACACGATGCGGTCTTGCGGCGTGTTGAACACGTAGTGCAGCGCGACGGTCAGTTCCACCGTGCCCAGGTTGGACGACAGGTGGCCGCCGGTCTTGGAAACGGAATCGAGCAGGAAGGAGCGCAGCTCCTCCGCCAATGGCGTCAGCTGGTTGCGCGACAGCTTGCGCAGGTCCGCCGGGTTGTTGATGGTGTCTAGCAGTTTCATTTATGCCTTCCTCTGCACGATCAGGTCCGCGAGTTCACGCAGGCGCAGAGCTTGTTCTCCGAACGGCGCGAGCGCGGCGTGCGCGTCCTGCCGCAATTTTTCCGCCAGGGCGATCGACGGTTCCAGGCCCAGGATGGAGACATAGGTCGGCTTGTTGTCCGCCGCATCCTTGCCGGCCGTCTTGCCCAGCGTGGCCGAATCGGCCGTGGCGTCCAGCACATCGTCCACCACCTGGAAAGCCAGGCCGATGGCGCGCGCATATGCGTGCAGCGCCGCCAGCTCGGCTTCCGTCAAATCCTTGCCCGCCAGCGCGCCCAGTACGACGGAGGCGCGCAGCAGCGCGCCGGTCTTCAGCTGGTGCATGCGCTCCAACTGTTCCAGCGTCAGGCTCAGGCCCACGCTATCGAGGTCGATCGCCTGGCCGCCGCACATGCCGGCCGAACCGGCGGCATCGGCCAGCAGGCGCAGCATGCCCACCAAGCGCTGCGGCGGCACCGAATCGACGCCAGCCAGCACGCCGAAGGCTTGCGCCTGCAGCGCGTCACCCACCAGCAGCGCGGTCGCTTCATCATAGGCCACGTGCACCGTCGGCTTGCCGCGGCGCAGTGCGTCGTCGTCCATGCAGGGCATGTCGTCGTGCACCAGCGAGTAGGCGTGGATCATTTCCAAGGCGGCGGCGGCGCGGCTCAGGGCCTGAGCGTCGGCGCCGTACAGCGCGCCGGCGGCATGCACCAGCAGCGGGCGCACGCGCTTGCCGCCGTCGAGGACGGCGTAGCGCATGGCGGCGTGCAGCTTGGCCGGCACCGCATCCCCGGCCGGCAGGTAGGACGACAGGTCCTGCTCCATGCCGGCCTGGATGGTTTTCATCCAGTCCTGGAACGATGCGGTCATTGGGCTGCCTCCTCGCCTTCGGCGAAGGGCTTGAGCATATCGCCCTCCAGCACTTTGACCTGGGCTTCGACCTTGTCCAGCTGGCCGGCGCAGAACTTCACCAATTCAGAGCCGCGCGCATAGGCGGCGACCGAGGCTTCCAGCGGCAACTGGCCGGCTTCCATCTGGGTGACCAGTTGGGCCAGTTCGGCCATGGCTTCCTCAAAGGTGGCGGGCGCATTCATTTTCTTGGGCATGGCATATAACTTTAATGTAGCCCGCTATTTTAGAGCAAAGTCCTGTTGCCGGTCTAAAAACGGCACTCCAAGACGGCGAAATCGTTACAAATCTGGCCATATCGCGTCTACCGCAGCGGGCGCGCGCCCCGCCCGAGAGAGTTCAGCGAAGATAGTCCATTTCACGCTATAATCGCTGGTTCTGTCCGAAATACCGTTTTTATTATCTGAATTCAGGTCTTTGCGGATCTTTCTCTTCTTGGTTTGATATTTAATTAAGGGGGGTTTGGATGTCCGATCTGGGTAGCCACGCCAAGCTGGCGCGTTCGAACGCGCAACTTCCGGTTCACGTCTACTTTGACGAAACGCTGCTGCAGCGTGAAATGCAGGAACTGTTCAAGAAGGGACCGCGTTACGTCGGCCATGAGCTGATGGTGCCCAACGTTGGCGACTTTGCCACGCTGGCGGCTGAAAATGAAGGCCGCATGCTGGTGCGCAACGCCAATGGTATTGAACTGTTGTCCAACGTCTGCCGTCACCGCCAGGCGCTCATGTTCAATGGGCGCGGCAATGCCGAAACCATCGTCTGCCCGTTGCACCGCTGGACGTACGACTTGAAAGGCGAGCTGATTGGCGCGCCGCACTTCCCGGATACTCCGTGCCTGAACCTGCCGAAAGTCCAGCTGCAAAACTGGAACGGCCTGCTGTTCGAGCAAAACGGCTACAACGTGATGGAGAAGCTCCAGTCGTTGTCGGTAACCAGGGATCTGGATTTCACCGGCTATATGCTGGACCACGTGGAAGTGCACCACTGCGACTACAACTGGAAGACCTTCATCGAGGTCTACCTGGAGGATTACCACGTCGAGCCCTTCCACCCGGGCCTTGGCAGCTTCGTCACGTGCGACGACCTGCGCTGGGAATTCGGCCAGGACTACAGCGTGCAGACCGTGGGCGTAAATCGCGGCCTGAAAAAATCCGGCTCCGACACCTACCAGAAGTGGCACGAGCAGTTGCTCAAGTTCCGCAACGGCGAACCGCCCAAGCACGGCGCGATCTGGCTTACGCTCTACCCGAACATCATGGTCGAGTGGTACCCGCACGTGCTGGTAGTATCGACCCTGTGGCCGGAGGGCCCGAACCGCACCCGCAACGTGGTGGAGTTCTACTATCCCGAGGAAATCGTGCTGTTCGAGCGCGAATTCATCGAAGCCGAGCGCGCCGCCTATATGGAAACCTGCGTCGAGGACGATGAAATCGGCGCCCGCATGGACGCCGGCCGCAAGATCTTGCTCGAGCGGGGCGAAAACGACGCCGGGCCTTACCAATCACCGATGGAAGACGGCATGCAGCACTTCCATGAATGGTACCGGGGCAAACTGGACCAACTGGACGTCTAAATGCAATCACTCTGGATGCTACTTGCCAGTTTCCTGTTCGCCGCCATGGGCGTGTGCGTGAAGCTGGCCTCGGACCTCTATAGCACTTCAGAGATTGTGATGTACCGCGGGATCATCGGCCTGCTGATCCTTGGCACCATGATCCGCCTGCAAGGCGGATCATTCAAGACCAGCATGCCCTTCGCCCACCTGTGGCGCTGCGTGGTCGGCGTGGCCTCGCTCTGGCTGTGGTACTACACCATCGCCGCCCTGCCCCTGGCCACGGCCATGACCCTGAACTACCTGTCGCCGATCTGGATCGCGCTCTGGCTGTTCGGCCACGGCTGGTGGCACCGCAAGAACCACGTCGAATGGCCGCTGATCCTGGCCATCGGCTTCAGCTTCGTCGGCGTCACCTGCCTGTTGCAGCCAGCCTTCCACGCCAACCAGCTCACGCCGGCCCTGGTGGCGCTCGGCTCCTCCGTGCTGACCGCCATGGCCTATATGCAAGTGCGCAAGCTGGGCCTGGCCGGCGAACCGGAATCGCGCGTCGTGTTCTACTTCGCCGGCATGAACTTCGTCGCCGGTTTTGGCGGCCACGTGGCCGGCTCCGGCTGGAACTGGACCCCGCTCGACAGCGGCTACGGCGCCCTGCTCCTGCTGGGCACCGGCCTGTGCGCCACGGTCGCCCAGGTCGCCATGACGCGCGCCTACCGCGTCGGCAAGACCCTGGTGGTGGCCAACCTTCAATACAGCGGCATTGTGTTCTCCAGCGCCTGGGGCGTGCTGCTGTTCGCCGACAGTTTCGACTGGCTAAGCTGGCTGGGCATGGGCATTATCGTGCTCTCCGGCGTCGCGGCCACGTTCTACAATACGCGCAACACGGAACGCGGCAAGGCGATTGCCACCACCGACCCGATTGCCAGCGAAGTCTGAGGAGCCCCATGCACACCACCCTGATCGACGCCACCACCCTGGCGCAGCACCTGACCGACCCGCACTGGGTCATCCTCGACTGCCGCCACGACCTGCTGAACCCCGACTTCGGCCGTAACGCCTTCGCCGAAGGCCACATCCAGAACGCCCAATTCGCCAATATCGACAGCGACCTGTCCGGCCCCAAAACGGGCGCCGACGGCGTGTTCCGTGGCCGCCACCCGCTGCCCGAGCGCGCGCGCCTGGTGGCAACGCTGCGCGCCTGGGGCATCAACGACGACACGCAGGTTGTCGCCTACGACGCCCACGGTGGCATGTTCGCCGCCCGCCTGTGGTGGTTGCTGCGCTGGATCGGCCACGGCGCCGTCGCCGTGCTCGATGGCGGCCTGGCCGCCTGGAGCGCCGCCGGCCAGCCCCTGGTCGCCCCGGTCGCCGCGCGCGCGCCCGGCAACATCGCTGAAAAGCCGGCGCTGGTGCGCACCGTGTCGGTGTCCGACGTGGTGGAGAACCTCGCCACCGCGCGCTACCAGGTGGTGGACGCCCGCGCCAACGACCGTTTCCGTGGCGAGAACGAAACCATTGACCCGGTGGGCGGCCACATTCCCGGCGCCAGCAACCGCTTCTTCAAAGACAACCTGCAAGCCGACGGCCGCTTCAAAGACGCCGCCACGCTGCAGCAGGAGCTGGCGCCCATCGTCGGCGAGCCGGGCAAGGGCGTGATGCAATGTGGCTCCGGCGTCACCGCCTGCCACAATCTGCTGGCCCTGGAAATTGCCGGCATGCAGGGCGCCGCCCTCTACCCCGGCTCCTGGTCCGAATGGTGCGCCGACAGCACCCGGCCCGTCGCCACCGGCCCCGCCTGAGCTAGTCGCCACCGCCGCCACCGCAACTGCTGCCGCAGCTGCTGCCGCAACTACTGCCGCCGCTGTCGCAGCTGGCGGAACTGCTGCAATCGAGTGTGCTGCCACAACCGGAGCCGCACGCGCTGCCGCTGCTATTGGCATTGGCCTGCTGCTTGGCGCGCTCTTCGAGTGCCTGGTACTGGGCAGCGCTGATCAGGCCCGCGCCCAACAGTCCGGCGGCGCCGAGTTGCGGCGGGCAGGCGATGGCAGCGTTGAAGCGGCCGTCCGCATCCAGTTGGCTATAGCCGGGCCGCCCGTGCAGCACGCTGTAACCAAAGCCCAACGGCATCTTCACCTTTTTGTCGAGCAGGAAAAGCGAGGGCAGGCGCGGTCCTTCCGTGGCCAGCCCTTGCGCCGCGCGCGCCCGCACCAGGCACACCGCCAGCGCCTCATCCAGTTTGCCGCCCATGGCCGCGCCTTCCACATGTGGTACCACGCGGCCAAAATGCTTGCGGCAGAACACTTCCAATTTGAGCGGCGAGAGCCGCAGCCAGGCGTGCCACACCGAATCGGCCGCTTTCGAGGGCAAGGCGCAGGGCGCGCTACCCTGGGCGGCGCACTCGAAGAAATCGAGCAGGCCGATCGCTGCGCGGGCAAAAAAAACGGCATCCGTCGGGATGCCGTGGTATTCGTTGCGCGCGCTGCTTTTCCAGTAATCGTATAGGCTCGGCGGTAACTCTTTGAGGGCCTTGCCGTGGCGCGAACGCTGCATGATGCGTTGCGCGTACCAGGTATTCAACATTGTCCAGATCATGATCCCAGCCTAGTAAAAGATTGTGACAAGTGTATTACAACGTGGCGCGCTAGCCGCACCGTGCACCAATCCGTTGGAAATTTGGGTTGGAAAGTGTGACTATAAGCTTGAGAGTCCTTCTGGGACACGGTGCTTTGTCGCGAGGGCAACTTATGAAGAACAGAACAGAACTGGCGGCTGCGGATTTCGCCGCGCAGGACGTGGTCCAGATTGCCATGCGCATCAATATCGAGGCGGGCAGCATCCATGCTTGGATCTTCCTGAAAAAGAACGGTTTCCGGGATGAGGAAATCGCCGATCTCTTGCGCCACACGCCGACGCTGCACCTGGTCCACTAATCCTTACTTCTTGATGCCGGCCTCTTTGCGGGCGCGCTCGAATGACGGCGTCCACAGCGGGTGGCCCTTCTCACCCTGGCTCAGGTCAAACGATTTGTCGAGCTTGAAGGCCTTCACAAACTGCTGGCGGCACAGCGTGCTGCGGTTGGTGACGCAGTAGCTGAAGGCGGTGTATTTCAACGCTTCCACTTGCAGTGCGGTGTCAACCTTGGCCAGTTCGGGCGCGCTCGTGAGCTGCTTGATGGCGCCGTTGAAATTGCCAGCCTTGTACATCTCGATGCCGGCGTTCAGCGCCTTGCGCGCGGGCGGCAGCTCAGGCGCGGCGACCGGCGCTGCCGCTACCGCCGGCTTGGCGGCGACGGGTGCCGGTTCTTTCGCTGCGGCGGCGACCGGCGCCTCTTGCTGCTGTTGCGGGTTCATCGTTTCGCAACCGGCAAGCAGCAACAGCAGGGTGAGCGGGGCTATCAGGTGGATCTTGTTTTTCATTATCCGAAATCGTGCTTGATCGTCACGGGCTTCCTGGCGTCGATCGTGATCTTTTGCACATGGGCTGGGAAGTTGGGGTTCTCCAGGCGTACTTCATGTACACCCAGCGGCAGCGTTAATTTTTTCAGGGGCGGGGTGATGCCTTTCTGTACGCCGTCCACATAGATTGTAGCCCAGGGCTGGACGGCAATGGTGAGGCTACCGCTGGTCGGGGCGGCGGCGGCCTCGGTGGCGGCATCGCCGGCGGCGGCGGGCGCAGCGCTGGCGCTCGGGCCGGCGCTTACGCTTGCGCTTGCGCTGGCGGCCGCAGCCAGCGCCTCGCTGGCTGCAGCACTGGCACCGGCGGCGATAGACGCTCCCACCGAGGCTTCATTGGTGGCCTGGCTGGCCGGGGTGTCTTCCACGCTGGCTGCTTCAGCGACGACCGGGGCGACCGGGCTGCCATCGGCGAACCAGAATGCGCCCGCCACCACCACCAGCAGCGCGGCAATGCCGGCGCCGAGCATTTTGTTTTTGCCGCCGCCAGCGGGACGAGCGGGCGATGCGGGCTTGGCGCTGCGCTGGCCGGGTTTGACGACCGGCTTCGCGCCTTGCTTGCTGCTTTCCGGGGCTGGCTTGCTGCGGCTCGTGGCCTTGCCGGGTGCAGCGGCGTCCGGCGTGCTGGCGGATGGCTTGGCGGCGGCAGCGGCCGCAGGCGCAGCGGCAGGAGCGGCAGAAGCGGCAGAAGCGGCAGCGATGGCGCGCGCGGCTTCCACCTGCGAGACCGCAGATGACGGCAGCTCGCCTGCCGGCGCGTCCTGCAAGCCAAGCAAAGTCGCAAACTCCGCAATCGACTGCGGACGCACTTCCGGCCGCACCGCCATGCCCCGGTCAATCGCATCCAGGAACTGGGTGCTATAACCCGCGCGGCCGGCAATAGCCAGCGGCTCGATCGGATCATTCAGCATGCGCGCCACCGCAGCCGGCGGCGCCTTGCCCGTAATGGCGGCATACATCACCGCCGACAGGGAATAGATATCGGTCCACGGCCCCTGCCGCATCGACTCGTCATCCGCGTACTGCTCCACTGGCGCGAAGCCTGGCTTCAGGATCACGGTCAGCGACTGCGCCATATCCTGCACGATCTGGCGCGCCGCGCCAAAGTCCAGCAGCACCGGCTGGCCGTCCGGCTGGATCATGATGTTCTCGGGCGAGACATCGCGATGCAGGATATTGGCCGCATACAGCGCCTCCAGCGCCCCCAGCACCGGCTGCAGCAAGCGCTTCAGCCAGGCCTCGTTCACCAGCTCCGGGTTATCGCGGCACACCGCCTTGAAGGTGCGTCCCTCGTAATAGCGCATGGCCATGTAAGCCGTTCCGTGCGCCTCCCAGAAGCGATACACCTTGACCAGCGCCGGATGGTCGAACTGCGCCAGCAAGCGGCCCTCATTGATAAAGCTGCGCAAGCCCGCGCCGAAAGCCTCCGTATGGCGCTTGGAGCGCACCGACACCGTATGGTCGGAAGCGCGCGCCGCCAGCGCCGCCGGCATGTACTCCTTCACCGCCACGGTGCGCTGCAACGAATGGTCGAAGGCCAGGTAGACGATGCCGAAGCCGCCCTCCCCGATCACCTCGCGGATTTCGAACTCCCCCAGGCGGGTGCCGAGCGGCAGGCAGTTCGGCAATTCAGCAAGCTTGTTCATGGCGCCTCGCCGATGAAGATGGCCTGCGCCGAGAAATTGTCGCGCGCCTTGTGTACCAGGCCGGAGCGCTCATCGGCCACGGCGCAGATCGCGTCCAGCCATTGCTGCGCGCTGCTCGACTGCGCCAGCAGCAGCTCCATTTGCGGCTCCGCCACCCACTCCCACAGGCCGTCGGTGCAAATCAGGATCGCATCGCCCGCCTGCAGCGCCAGCGGCGGCTGCACGGAAGGCAGTACTTCATTGTCGGTGCCAATCGCCGCGTACAACACATTGCGCTTGGGATGGGTGCGCGGATCGGCGCCCGCCGCCAGGCCGGCATCGATCATCTGCTGCACCATGCTGTGGTCGCGCGTGGACTGCAGCAGGTGGCCATTGCGGAACAGATAGATGCGCGTGTCGCCCATATGTGCCCACGTCGCCTGGCCGCCGGCGCGATCCACCAGCGCCAGCGCCACGGTGGCGCTCATACCCTGCAGGGCCGGGCGCTGCTTCTTGCTGCGCGCCACCGCGATGGCGGCTTCCGCCACCATGGCCGGCGTCGCGTCGGCGCTGAAGCCCGGCTTATCGCCGAAGGTGGACAGCACCGACTGCACCACCGTGCGCGCCGCCACCTCGCCGCCTTCATGCCCGCCCGCGCCGTCGGAAACGACGAAGCAGGCCAACTCACCGCGTTCGGCGCGGCCGATCGCATCCTGGTTGGAAGAACGGCCGCCGACAGAGCTGACCTCCGCCACATTGAGCGCCAGGCGCTGGAACAGGTCTGCCATGATTTACTCCATCTCATCCAACCGGCGCTCGTAAGCACCTAAAAATGCATCGCCCAGCACACCGTGGAAATCGGCGGCGGTCGCCTCGGCCAGGGCGCCGTGCTTGGCGCAGTAACGGTCCCACAGCGCCGCCTTGCGCAGCGCCGGGATGGCCGTGCCCAGCAGGCCGCTGCGCTGGCGCGCCGCAATCGCCTCCGGCGCAATACGCTGCAACGCTTCCGCCACCGCGCCCTCCATGCCCGCCATCACGCATTGCTGGTGCGCCGACAGGTCGGCGAAGGCATCCTCCAGCGCTTCGACCGGGCCCATAAAGCCAGGCATTTTCTTGCGCAGCATCTGGGTCAGGGCCGACTGGCTGTCGGGCAGGAATTTGAGGGGATTGTTATTGCGCACCACCACCACGGTGGCATCGGCGTGGATATCGCGCTTCAGTTCAGCGCGCGTTTCGAGCAAGCTGTGCGCGCCGCCAATCGAGGTGGCCACCAGTTTGCCCAGCATTTCCATGAATTCCGGCGTCAGTTGCCAGTTCGGTTGCACGCCGGCGCCGCGCTGGAAGGCGGCCATCAGGGTATCGGCGGTGTAGTGTTCGGTCGAAGTGTCGAGCATCGGGGTCTCCTATACCCCTAGCGTAGCAAAAATGATGCCAGACGGAAACTACTTAATGCGTATCGTGCGCGGCAGCAGTCAAAAATAAAACAATTGCAACGCCCAGCGCGATCAACAGCACCTGCGGGATGGTTTCGCGCATGGTGGCGCGGCGTTGCATTTGTGGCATCAAATCGCTGACCGCGATGTAGATGAAGCCGGAGGAAGCGAACACCAGCACGTAAGGAATCAGGTTGGTGGCCTTGTCCAGGGTGAAGTAACCAAGCAGGCCGCCCGCCACCGCCAGCAAGCTGCACAGCAAGTTGTAGACATACGCCCGGGTGCGCGAGAAGCCGGCATTCAGCAGCACGATGAAGTCGCCGATCTCCTGCGGGATTTCGTGGGCGATGATGGCCACGCCGGTGACGATGCCGAGCTGCGGATCGGCCAGGAAAGCCGCCGCGATCAGGATGCCATCGGTGAAATTGTGCATGCCGTCGCCCACCAGGATCATCCAGCCGGCGCGGCCCGCCTCCGCCTTGTCGTGCCCGTGGTGGTGGTGGTGGCCGTCATGCTCGTGGTGGTGCGAATGGCGCAAGATTGCCAATTTCTCAAGCAGGAAGAAGGCCAGCAAACCCGCCAGCAGGGCCGCGAACAGGTGGCGCGGATCGGTGCCCGACTCAAACGCCTCCGGCAGCGCGTGCAGCAAGGAGGTGGACAGCATGATGCCGACCGACAAGCTGACCATTTTCTCCACCACCTTGGACAGCAAGGCGAACGAAAACACCGCCGCTGCTGTAATAGAGGCAACGCCGGCAATCGTGGTGGCCAGCAGGATGGAGGTCAGGACGGGATCGATGGTACTTCCTTTGCGTGCAAACCGGGCATTCTACCGCCCGGCGGGAATTCTTGCTAACTTCTACAGCTAGGGCCCTCAGGCGACGCCGGCGGCCTTGAACCAGGCGAGCGCGCGTTGCCAGCCGTCCTGGGCGGCGTCGGGGCGGTAGCTGGCGCGGTAGTCGGCATAGAAACCGTGCGGCGCATCGGGGTAGACGTGGATCTGGGATTTGCTGTTGCCGGCTTGCGCCAGGGCGGCGCGCATCTGCTCCACCGTGTCGAGCGGGATGCCCTGGTCTTTGCCGCCGTACAGGCCGAGCACCGGGGCTTTCAGGCTGGCGGCGACATCGACCGGCAGCTTGGGCCAGGCCGGGGTGCGCTCGCCCACCAGGCGGCCGTACCAGGCCACGCCGGCTTTGACTTGCGGGTTGTGGGCGCTGTACAGCCAGGTGATGCGGCCGCCGTAGCAGAAGCCGGTGATCCCCAGCCGGCTCGTGTCGGCGCCGTAAGTGCGCGCCCACTCGACCACGGCATCAAGGTCGGCCATGACCTGGGCGTCCGGGGTGCGGGTGATAATGTTTTTCATCAGCTCGGCGACCGAGGGCTCGCGCGCCGGATCGCCCTGGCGCACGAACAGGTCGGGCGCCAGCACCAGGTAGCCGGCCTTGGCGAAGCGGCGGGCGACGTCGGCGATGTGCTCGTGCACACCGAAAATCTCGGACACCAGCAGGATGACGGGCAGCTTGACCTTGCCTTCGGGATGGGCGCGGTACACGGGGACGGTCTGGCCGTCGACCCGGAGGTGGATGGTGCCGGCAACCAGGCCGGCCGCGTCGGTCGTGACCAGGGTTTGCGCTTCCACCGGCAGGACGGCAGCAGCAAAGCCGGTGCCGAGGGCGGTTTTAATGAAATCGCGGCGCTCAAGGCCGGCTTGTTGCAATTCCTTCATGCACGCTCCTTTGTTGACAAGCTTTGTCGCCCGCGCACTGCCAAAAATTGTCAGTTATGACAATTTTTGGCGTTTTGGCGTTTAGTGCGCCTTTAGTGCGCTTCTTCCCAGTTGCAGCCGACGCCCACTTCGGCCACCAGCGGCACCTTCAGCTCGGCCACGCCGGCCATCAGCTTGGGCAGCATCTCTTTCACCAGGGCCAGTTCGGCGTCCGGCACTTCCAGTACCAGTTCGTCGTGCACCTGCATGATCATCTTGGATTGCAGGCCTTCGCCTTCGAGCCAATCCTGCACCGCGATCATGGCCAGCTTGATCAGGTCCGCCGCCGTGCCCTGCATCGGCGCGTTGATCGCGGCGCGCTCGGCACCCTGGCGGCGCGGGCCGTTCGGGGAATTGATCTCCGGCAGCCACAGGCGGCGGCCGAACACGGTCTGCACATAGCCGCGCGCCTTGGCTTCGGCGCGGGTTTCGTCCATATAGCGTTTGACGCCGGAGAAGCGGGCGAAATAGCGGTCGATGTAGTTCTGCGCGGCGCTGCGGTCGATGCCCAGGTTGGCGGCCAGGCCGAAGGCGCTCATACCGTAGATCAGGCCGAAGTTGATCACCTTGGCGTAGCGGCGCTGCTCCGATTGCACGTCGGCCGGGGCAACGCCGAAAATCTCGGCGGCGGTGGCGCGGTGGATGTCTTCACCCTCGGCGAAGGCTTTCAGCATCGCTTCGTCGCCGGAAATGTGCGCCATGATGCGCAGCTCGATCTGCGAGTAGTCGGCCGACACGATGTGCGAGCCGGGCGGCGCGATGAAGGCTTCGCGGATGCGGCGCCCCTCGGCCGTGCGCACCGGGATGTTCTGCAGGTTTGGATCGTTCGAGGCCAGGCGGCCGGTGATCGCCACCGCCTGCGCGTAGTTGGTGTGCACGCGGCCGGTGGCCTGGTTGATCATCTTCGGCAGCTTGTCGGTGTAGGTCGACTTGAGCTTGGACAGGCTGCGGAATTCCAGCAGCACTTTCGGCAGCGGGTAATCCTCGGCCAGCTTTTGCAGCACCTCCTCGTCGGTGGACGGCGCGCCGCTCGGGGTCTTTTTCACGATCGGCAGTTCCAGCTTGGTGAAGAAGATTTCGCCGATCTGCTTGGGCGAGCCGAGGTTGAACGGCTGGCCGGCCAGCTCGTAGGCTTTCTGCTCCAGTTGCACGATGCGTGCGCCCAGCTCATTCGACTGGGTGGACAGCAGGCCGGCGTCGATCAGCACCCCGTTGCGCTCGATCTTTTGCAGCACCACAGCGGTCGGCAGTTCGATCTTGCTGTAGATGTGGGTCAGGCCCTCGTCGCCGCTGACCTGGCCGTGCATGGCCAGGTGCAGGCGCAAGGTGATGTCGGCGTCTTCCGCCGCGTATTCGGTGGCACGGCCGATTTCCACCTGGTCGAAGCAAATCTGGCTGGCGCCCTTGCCGCACACTTCCTCGAAGGCGATGGTCTTGTGGTTCAGGTGGCGCATGGCCAGGCTGTCCATATCGTGCGTGCGGTGCGATTCGAACACATACGATTGCAGCAGGGTGTCATGCACCACGCCGCGCAGGGTCACGCCGTGGTTGGCGAAGATGTGCGCGTCGTATTTCAGGTTCTGGCCCAGTTTCGGCTTGCTGCCGTCTTCCAGCCACGGCTTGAGTTTGGACAGCACCCAGTCGCGCTGCAACTGCTGTGGCGCGTCCGGGTAGCGGTGCGCCAGCGGGATGTAGCAGGCGATGCCCGGCTCGGTGGACAGGGAGATGCCGACCATCTCGGCCAGCATCGGTTCCAGCGAAGTGGTTTCGGTATCGAGCGCGGTCAGTTCGGCGGCGTCGATGCGCGCCAGCCAGGCTTCCAGTTGCTCTTCGGTCAGCACGGTTTCGTAGCTGATGGTCGCGGGCGGCGCGGCGAACAGGTCGGCCGTGGCGCCCGGCGCCGGTGCCGCAGCAGCGCCACCGGCAGCAGGGGCCGCCGGGGTCATGCCGGACAGCTCGCGCAGCAGGGTCTTGAAACCGTACTTGGTGAAGAAGGCCAGCAGCAGCTCGCGGTCTTCATCCTTGGAGCCCAGCGATTCGGAGATCGACATCATATGCGCCGACAGGTCGCAGTCGCACTTGACGGTAATCAGCTCACGGCCCTTCGGTAGCCATTCCAGCGCCGCGCGCAGGTTACCGCCCACCACGCCGCCGATCTTGTCGGCGTTTTCCATGATGCCGGCCAGGCTGTCGTATTCCTGCAGCCATTTGAGCGCCGTCTTCGGGCCGCACTTGCTCACGCCCGGCACGTTGTCGACGGTGTCGCCGATCAGGGTCAGGTAATCGATGATGCGGTTCGGCGGCACGCCGAACTTGGCCAGCACGCCCGCCTCGTCCAGCTTCTCGTTGGTCATGGTGTTGATCAGGGTGACGTGCGGCGTGACCAACTGCGCCAGGTCCTTGTCGCCGGTCGAAATCACCACGTCCATGCCGGCCTGCTCGGCCTGCACCGACAGGGTGCCGATCACGTCGTCCGCCTCCACGCCCTCCACCATCAGGATCGGCCAACCCATGGCGCGCACCGCCTCGTGGATCGGCTCGATCTGCAGGCGCAGGTCGTCCGGCATGGACGCGCGCGTCGCCTTATAGTCGGGATACATATCGTCGCGGAAGGTCTTGCCCTTGGCGTCGAACACGCAGGCGATGTAGGCGGCGGGGTAATCGGCGCGCAGGCGGCGCAGCATATTGACCATGCCGTGCATGGCGCCGGTCGGATAACCTTCCGCGCTGCGCAGGTCTGGCAAGGCGTGGAAGGCGCGGTACAGGTAGCTGGAACCATCAACCAGCAGCAGGGTCTTTTGCATAATAGGGGGCGGAATTCGATGTGGCGTAAAGCGCAATATTCCATTATCGCAGAGTTTTGCAACGGGACAGGGGGGCTTTTGATACAATGGTTAAACCGATAAAACTAGCGAAATCCCATCATGCGCGCCCCAACTTCCTGGCTTGCCCTCCCCCTCCTCCTGCTGGCCACCGGCGCCCTGGCGCAATCCGCGCCACCGCCGCCGCAGTTGGAAAAAATCGAGGAAGTTGACAATCCTGTAACGGTCACTTCCAAGCCCAGCACGGAAACCAAGATCGTTGAGAAGCGCGAAGGTGGCCGCGTGACCGAAGCCAAGGTCAAGAGCGGCAAGAGCACTTACACCGTCAAGCCGAATACCCCGGCTGGCAGCGCACTGCCCGGCGACGCCGCCGGCATGGCCAACCGTGGCCCGCAGTGGACCGTGCTGGAGTTCGACATCCTCAGCAAGAAGAAGAAACGTTCTGCCGAGGAAGCGGACAAGGAACAAGGCCCGCCGCCACCTCCGCCAGCATCCAAATAAGCGCGCGCCCCACACGAACACTTAAACGGTAACTCATGGCAGTTTTTACCCCGGTCACACTGGAAGATGTCGGCCACTGGATCACCCAATTCCCGCTTGGCAAAGCCGTCGCGCTGAAAGGCATCGCGTCCGGCATCGAGAACAGCAATTTTTTCCTCAGCACCGAGCGCGGCGAATATGTGCTCACTATTTTTGAGAACCTGACGTTCGCCCAGCTGCCCTTCTACCTGCAGTTGATGCGCCACCTGGCCCAGCACGGCGTGCTGGTGCCCGGCCCGGTCCCCAACGACAAAGGTGAGCTGTGCGTGCCGCTGCACGGCAAGCCGGCCGCCATCGTCGCCAAGCTGGAAGGCAAGCCGCAAATGGCGCCACAGCCGGTGCATTGCGCCGCCGTCGGCGCCATGCTGGCGCGCATGCACCTGGCGGGCCAGGACTTCGCACTGCAGCAACCCAACCTGCGCGGCCTGCCGTGGTGGCGCGAAGCCACCGCCGCCGTGCTGCCGTACCTGGCGCTGGAGCAGGCCCACCTGCTGCATGAGGAAATGAAGTTCCAGGAAGCGCTGCACGCAGGCGCCGACTACCACGCGCTGCAGCGCGGCCCGGTGCACGCCGACCTGTTCCGCGACAACGTGATGTTCGACGGCGAGCGCCTGACTGGCTTCTTCGACTTCTATTTCGCCGGCTGCGACAGCTGGCTGTTCGACGTGGCCGTGACCATCAACGACTGGTGCATCGACCTGGCCAGCGGCCGGATCGACACGGCGCGCGCACGCGCCATGCTGGACGCCTACCACACCGTGCGCCCGTTCACGGCCACCGAACACGCCCTGTGGCCGGCCCTGCTGCGGGCCGGCGCGCTGCGCTTCTGGATCAGCCGCCTATACGACTTTTACCTGCCGCGCGCGGCCCAGATGCTGACGCCGCACGACCCGACCCACTTTGAGCGCATCCTGCGTGAGCGCATTGCCGTCCCGGCACCGGAGCTGTATTAATGAGCAAGTTGACTGCCAGCGCTGGCCTGGCCTGGATCCGCCAAGGCTTCGGCCTGTTCCGCAAACAGCCCGGCGGCTTGATGCTGCTGATGCTGGCCTTCATGGTGGTCGCCGCCCTGCTCGGCATCATCCCCCTGCTGGGGCAACTGGCGCAGTTCATCCTGGCGCCGGTCTTCACGGCGGTCTTCGTGCAGGCCTGCGCGGCGATCGACGGCAACCAGCGCCTGACGCCGGACATGCTGCGCCCGATCTTCCAGAAACCGATCTTCCCGCGCCTGGCCGGCCTGGGCGCCCTGTTCGTAGTGGCGGCGGCGCTGCTGGCCGTGGTCATGGTGTCCATCGTCGGCAGTGACACCATCCGCGCGCTCGCCGAGCAGAAACTGACGCCGGAAGCGGCGGCGGCGGGTAACTTCGGCTGGGCCATGCTGGTGGTCTTCCTGCTTTCCCTCCCGCTCAGCATGGCCATGCTGTTCGCCGCGCCCCTGATCTACTGGCAGCAGATGGGCGTGGGCAAGGCCCTGTTCTACAGCTTCTTCGCCGTCTGGCGCGCCCTGCGCACCTTCATCCTGTTCTTCACCTGCTGGGTGCTGGTCATCATGCTGACCACCAAAGTGGTGCTGATGCTGGCCGGTGGCGGCCTGTTCGGCATGGCCCTGGTGCAGTCGCTGTGGATGATTATCGCCATGATCTTCCAGTGCGCGGTGTACGCCGCCTACTGCGGCATTTTCGGCACCCCGGGCAGCCCGGACCAGCCGAACGCGGACGCCGCCACCTAGCCAGCAGGCCGCTCCCCGGGCGGCCCGCCGGGTATAATGGCGGGATGCAGAATCTCCTCCACAACCTCAATCCCGAACAACTCGCAGCCGTCACCCTGCCCTCGCAAAACGCCCTGATCCTGGCCGGTGCCGGGTCGGGCAAAACGCGCGTGCTGACCACCCGCATCGCGTGGCTGATCCAGACCGGGCAAGTGTCGCCGGCCGGCGTGCTGGCGGTGACCTTCACCAACAAAGCGGCGAAGGAAATGCTGGCGCGCCTGGGCGCCATGATGCCGATCAATACCCGCGGCATGTGGGTCGGCACCTTCCACGGCCTGTGCAACCGCCTGCTGCGCACCCACTACAAGGATGCGGCGCTGCCGCAGACTTTCCAGATCCTCGATTCGCAGGACCAGTTGTCGATGATCAAGCGCCTGCTCAAGGCGAACAATATCGACGACGAGAAGTTCCCGCCGAAGCAGGTGATGTACTTCATCAACAACAACAAAGACCAGGGTTTGCGCGCCTCGCAGGTGGAGGCCTATGACGCGCTGGAGCGCAAGATGGTCGAGCTGTACCAGCTGTACGACGACCAGTGCCAGCGCGAAGGCGTGGTGGATTTCGCCGAACTGCTGCTGCGCACCTATGAGCTGTTGTCGCGCAACGAGCCGCTGCGCCAGCACTACCAGCAACGCTTCCGCCACATCCTGGTGGACGAGTTCCAGGATACCAATAACCTGCAATACGCCTGGCTGAAACTGATGGCCGGCCACGGCTCGCCGTTCGGCGGCGCGCTGTTCGCGGTGGGCGACGACGACCAGAGCATCTACGCCTTCCGCGGCGCCAACGTGGGCAATATGCAGGCTTTTGAACGCGAGTTCCAGGTGCAGAACCTGATCAAGCTGGAGCAGAACTACCGCTCGCACGGCCACATCCTGGATTCGGCCAACCTGCTCATTTCGAACAACAGCCGCCGCCTGGGCAAGAACCTGCGCACCGACGCCGGCCACGGCGAGCCGGTGCGCGTGTACGAGGCCAGCTCGGACCTGCAGGAAGCGCAGTGGATCATCGAGGAAGCCAAGGCGCGCATCGCGGAAGGCGCCACGCGCCGCGAGATCGCCATCCTGTACCGCTCCAACGCCCAGTCGCGCGTGATTGAGCACGCGCTGTTCTCGGCCGGCATGCCGTACCACGTGTACGGCGGCCTGCGCTATTTCCAGCGCGCCGAGGTCAAACACGCCATCGCCTACCTGCAGCTGATGGACAACCCGCACAATGATTCCGCTTTCCTGCGCGTGGTGAACTTCCCGGCACGCGGCATTGGCGCGCGCTCGATCGAGCAGTTGCAGAACGCTGCGGCGGCGTACAACTGCTCGCTGTACGCGGCGGTGCCGTACATGGTCGGCAAGGCCGGCAACGCGCTGGCCGGCTTCACCAAGCTGGTGGAAGGCGTGCGCTTCGAAACCCAGCAACTGGCGCTGCCGGAACTGGTGCGCATCACGCTCGACTCCTCCGGCCTGCTGCAGCACTACCAGAATGAAAAAGAAGGCGCCGACCGCGTCGAGAACCTGGAGCAGATGGTCAGCGCCGCGACCCAGTTCGTATCGGAAGAAGGCTTCGGTCAAGGCGCGCCCGCGCACCTCGGCCCGCAGGCTTCCGCCACCGCCGGCGCGCAAGTGGTGGTGGCCGACGGCGTGGAGATCCTCGACGCCGACGCCCCGCTGGCCAGCGTGATGTCGCCACTCTCCGCCTTCCTC
Organism: Massilia sp. SR12; assembly: GCA_046523935.1. GTDB lineage: Bacteria > Pseudomonadota > Gammaproteobacteria > Burkholderiales > Burkholderiaceae_D > Rugamonas. The sequence goes on from CP159586.1 coordinate 3,064,501, forward strand.
TCGCACGCCTCGCTGGAGGCCGGCGACAACCAGGCGCAGGCAGGGCAGGACGCGCTGCAGCTGATGACGGTGCACTCGGCCAAAGGCCTGGAATTCGACAACGTCTTCATCACCGGCCTGGAGGAAGGCCTGTTCCCGCACGAGAGCAGCTCGAAAGAGGATGGCGGCGTGGAAGAGGAACGACGCCTGATGTACGTGGCGATCACGCGCGCCCGCAAGCGCCTGTATATGTCGTTCTGCCAGACCCGCATGCTGCACGGCCAGACGCGCTACAACATGAAGTCGCGCTTCTTCGACGAACTGCCGGAAGAGTCTTTGAAGTGGCTGACCGCGCGCGTCCAGCAAGGCAACTGGTTCAGCACCGGCTCGCGCAAATCGGCGTGGGATGAAATGCCGTCCGTGCCGAGCGCCGACAACCGCCTGGCCGCGCGCATCAACCAAGCCTCCGGCGCCTCGCTCGGCTGGCGCATCGGCGAATCGGTGGCGCACGCCAAGTTCGGCGAAGGCGTCATCATCAACATCGAAGGCAGCGGCGCCAACTGCCGCGCACAAATCAACTTCGGCAAAGCCGGCATCAAGGTGCTCGACCTCTCGGTCGCCAAGCTGGAACGGGTGTAAGAAACGGCTAATGACGGGCGGCGACGCCCGTCAGCCGCCAGCATCCATAAGGATTCTCAAACAGGGAATCCGCCCCGTATCGCACACCTTGATCCTGGCTCAGCACATACACCGGCCCATCAACCTCGGCCGCAAAGGTCTGCGTCTCGAATAATTCGGGAGATTCGATAAACTGATAGCGGTTGAAGGTCCGCAGCAAGGCCACGCTTCCCTTGTGCCCGATATTGTCAGTCATTGCCTCTGGCAAGCCCAGGTTATGCATGCCGCACGAATACGCCTGCTGGCCGGTGACATACACCACAAGGGCATCGCATGCGCTTCCCAAGTGCAGGTCATCAACATATTCAAGCCATGCTTGCGGCGAATGCGCGAGCCCGGCACTTTCTACTTTCACGCCCAAACCACCTGCTTTCAGCACACCTGCCGCGCAGCGCATCAATGACTCTGCGGCATGGCGGGAGCCGCCCGTGCCAACCAGATAGACCACTGATTTATGTGTGCTGATAGCATCAAGTTCGGGTGTATTGCGCCAGTGCGGAGAGGCGGCCTCGAATGCCTGCTGCATGCGCGGGTCAATCTCTTCGAAGTAGAGCGAACAGCCAAACTTCGATTCCATGTGCATCAGCACACCGCCCGCAAAAATGTACCCACCACTTTCACGAACGATCTGTTCGAGAAATTCAGATCTGTTGGCCCACGTACCGGGAATGCAAAGGACAAACTGCGGCGAAGTCATTATTTTTCGCTTGAGCTTAAAGGGGCCCCAGTATAGCGGACGATGTCTTTATTTTTCGCGCCCATCTGCAGCAAGCCTTGCGCTAGATCTAAATAGTTCTGCATTGATGTGACACGATCATTGCATGCGAAAACAGAGAAAATTCGAAAAGCGAAGTAACATTCCCTTTGCACTCGGGAATGGAGAGATTCATTACGAGCTATGGATAGATGAGGCCGGTAACATCACACGCTACAACTTGGCTTACATAAACCATAGACTCTTCACCAAAGATAACGGACGCGTTGTAGGGTACGACAACGCCCACGGCTCTCCTCATCGCCACATCATGGGCACCACAGAACCGGTCGATTTAGAGGATTTTTCCGATATCGAAGCGTGTTTTATCCGCGACTGGCAAGCCATCGTAGAAGGGAGTCGCAAATGAAGCAGTTAGTCATCAAAATCGAGAGCATGGAAGAACTACTCGCGTGGAGCAAAGAGTTCGCGCAAAAAATCGACAATGGCGAGCCTGTTCCAGAAGCCTGCGTTGTCAGCTACCAGGAGCCGGAGGAACTGCTGGCAGTATTCACTGCGGATCGCCGCAAGCTGTTGGATGTCATTGCGCGGAACGCGGGAACACTCGGCGATATCGCGGCGCGTGCCGGCTGCGATCTGGCAGAGGCAAAAGAAAGTATTGATGTATTGGCGGCTGCAGGAGTGATTATCTTCGAGGGCGACGTCATTTCCGCAATCGCAGATTCGGTTGTTTACGAACCCATTCCGCACGCAGAGATTCGGGGTCAGGTCTGACAATCGGACAAAGGGTGCCCATGGGCACCCTTTGTCCGATTGTCAGACCTGACCCCGAATTTGCTTACATCACAGGTTTGGCGCTGCCGTTGCTGATGGCTTCTTCGATCAGGGCGCGCGAGGCGCGGTCGGCTTCGCGCGAGAGGCGGCCTTGCTCGCGGCCGAGCTCGCCCATTTTGCGGCCCAATTCGCCCAGCGGCTTGGACGCTTCGGCGATGCGTGCGTGCATGGCGGCCATCGGGGCCTGGCGGGCGGTGATGGCGGCGTGGCGTGCCGCCAGTTCATTGCTGTGGCGGGCCATTTCCTCGCTCAGCGGCTCCATATCCTTGCTCAGCTTTTCCATGTCGCGCTCAAGCTGCTCGCGGGTCTTGTCGTCGGCCTGCGCCATTTTGCGCGCGGCTTTTTCCATGGCGCGGCCGATACGCTCCTGCTGGCGCCCTGCCAATTCCATCTTGCGCTCGATGGCGCGCTCGGCTTCACGCTGGGCGCGCTGCTGCTCCTTGCTGCCCATGGCGGCTTCGACTTCGTTCTCGACCTGGGCAGTCAGGGCGTCCACTTCCTTGCTGTGGACGTCCATCTGCTTGCCCTGCTCTTCCATCTTTTTGCCGTGCGCTTCGGTCGGCTGCCAGATCGCTTTGACTTTGGCCAGCAGCGCCGGATCCTGGATCAGGTAACCCTTGCCGTCTTTGAGGGCGTAGATGAAGTCGCCCTTCTTCTCCCGCTTCAAGCGCGACACTTCGCTGAGGTCGTTGTAGCGGCCGTTGAAGTGAACGGTGTCCTTGCCGTCGGCCTTGATGGCGTAGGAGATGCCGCCGCGATTACTGATGTAGAAGCTGTCGGCATGCAATTCCCTTGCTGGCTTGGGCGCCTTAGGTGGTTTTGGCGCCTTTGGCACGGCCATGGCGGGCGGTGCTGGTGGCGCCTCTGGCACGGCCGGCAGCGCCGCGACTGCGGGCGCTGCGGGTGCCGCTGGTGCCGGTGGGGCGGGCGGCGCCGGCGGGGCCGGTGGCGCAGACTGCTCCAGTTCATCGGCCTCCGAGGCGCCGGACAGCATTGGCTCTGCCTCGGCTGCGGCAAACGCCGGTGCCGGTTGCGCTGCCAGTGCAGCGGCATCAGCGGCATCAGCAGCATCGGCCACATCGGCCATGGCAGCTGGCTTGGCTAAGGCGGCCGGCTGGGCACCATCCGGGGCCGGCGCGGCCAGCACCGCTGGTGCGGCAACGGCGCTGGCGGCCGGGAGCGATACCGCTTGCGGCATGGCATGGGCATACAAGGCGGCGCAGGCGGCAAAAATACCTAATAAGGGGGTGGCCATCTTCCAGCTCAGTGGTTGTGCATCGGGACGGATAAGGCGTTTGATACGGGACATAAGGTCTCCTCCGTGTGCCGCGGGCGCAGCAAAGTGTGTGGTGGTGAACTGGAATTTATCCAGCTCGGAAAGTGCAAGTGCCAGGCGCCGCGGTTCGCCGAGCGTGCTTGCGGCTAAGTCGTCTGCTATCTGTTCACGTTCGAGGCGGATACGTTTGGACAGCATCCAGACACTCGGGTGGTAGAACAGGAAAATTTCAATGCCGCTCTGGACCAGGTTGACCAGGTAATCGTGGCGTCGCACGTGGGCCAGCTCATGGGCCAGCAGCGCTTCCAGCAGGTCAGGCGGCAAGCCGCTGACCAGGGAGGCGGGCAGCAGCACAATCGGGCGCAGGATGCCGGCCGTGATCGGCCCGTCCAGCGTGTCGTCGGAGACGCCGAGCCGCACATTGCGGCGGATGCCCATGCGGCGGGCCAGCGCGTTGGCGCGGGCTTGCCAGGCCGGGTCGGCGTGATAGTGGCCGCTCAGGGTGCGGCGGCGCACCCATTGCAGGCCGAGCGAGAGGCGCAGCGTCATGAGCGCGGCGCCGGCAGCCCACAGCAGCACCATCCACGGCAACTGGCGGCGCAGCAGGTATTCCCAGGAGGTCATGGCGTCGATGTCGACCAGGGCCGTTTCGAGGCCGCTGCCGTCGGCGGCGCCGGGGATGGCGGCGATGGCGCTCGCTTCCAGCGCGGCGGGCAGGACGTAGCCGGTGTCGGCAGCGTCGGCCAGGCGCCAGGCGAAGTTGGCCAGGGGCAGCGCTGCGCACAGCAGCAGGGCGACGCAGGCGACCAGGTAGCGCGCTTGGGGACGGGCGTTGCGCAGGGCGTGCAGGGCCAGCAGCGCGAGACAGCCGATCAGCAGGCCTTGCCACAGGAAGTGCAGCAGGGACCAGCCCAGGGCGGGAATGACGGCGTTCAGCAGATGGCTCATGGGTACGGCTCCGGTGTGGGGTGTCCTTGCAATGTAGATTAAATGATCTAGATCTTTGTGTCTAGAACTTTTTGTCTAGTTATGGATGCGGGGACTCAGGGAGCTAATGTAGCTTTGCTGCGGGGGGAGTTGCGGGGATTTGCGATGGGCGGCGGGATTGGCTGCCTGGGATGCTTAAAACCGGGAAACCGGGGTACGGCCCGCTTAGGGCCTGACCCCGCTGGGACTTAGTACAGCACGACAGAGCGGATCGATTCGCCGCGTTCCATCAGGTCGAAGCCTTCGTTGATGCGTTCGAGCGGGAGGGTGTGGGTGATCAGCTCGTCAATCTTGAGCTTGCCTTCCATATACCAGTCGACGATCTTCGGCACGTCGGTGCGGCCGCGCGCGCCGCCGAAGGCGGAGCCGAGCCAGTGGCGGCCGGTCACCAGCTGGAACGGTCGGGTGGAAATCTCCTGCCCTGCCGCCGCCACGCCGATCACAATCGACTTGCCCCAGCCTTTGTGGCAGCACTCGAGCGCCTGGCGCATCAACTGGGTGTTGCCGACGCACTCGAAGCTGTAGTCGGCGCCGCCGTCGGTCAGCTGCACAATCGCGTCCACCACGTTTTCCACTTCTTTCGGATTCACAAAGTGGGTCATGCCGAACTGGCGCGCCATCGCTTCGCGCGCCGGGTTGATGTCGACGCCGATGATCTTGTTGGCGCCCACCATTTTGGCCGCCTGGATCACGTTCAGGCCGATGCCGCCCAGGCCGAACACCACCACATTGGCGCCCGCCTCCACATTGGCGGTGAACAGCACGGCGCCCACGCCGGTGGTCACGCCGCAACCGATGTAGCACACCTTGTCGAACGGCGCGTCGGAGCGGATCTTGGCCAGCGCAATCTCCGGCACCACGATGTAGTTGGAGAAGGTGGAGGTGCCCATGTAGTGGAACAGCGGCTTGCCGTCCAGCGAGAAGCGGCTGGAGCCGTCCGGCATCAGGCCCTTGCCCTGGGTCGAGCGGATCGCCTGGCACAGGTTGGTCTTGCGCGACAGGCAGAATTTGCACTGGCGGCATTCCGGCGTGTAGAGCGGGATCACATGGTCGTCTTTTTTCAGCGACGTGACGCCCGGGCCCACGTCAACCACCACGCCGGCACCCTCGTGACCGAGGATGGCCGGGAAGATCCCTTCCGGATCAGCGCCGGACAGGGTGTAATGGTCGGTATGGCAAATGCCGGTGGCTTTGATCTCCACCAGCACCTCGCCCGCGCGTGGGCCGTCCAGGTCCACTTCTTCAATAGTCAGCGGGGCGCCCGCTTTCCATGCAACTGCCGCTTTGGTCTTCATCGTTTGACTCCCGATGTATTAAAAGCGACAGCATAGCCGAAGTGCCACGTTTATGTTCGCGCCGGCACCATGGACTCCAGTCCAAGCATGTGCGACACCGTGCGCCACAACTGGCGCGGCGAAGTCCACGGCTTGGGCAGGAAGGCGTGCGCCTGGTGGTGCAGCGAAGGCTGGCTGGCCGAATACAGCAGCACCGGCGTGTGTTGGTCTTGCTGGCGCATGGTGCGGATCAGGGTGTGGCCGTCGCCGTCCGGCAAGTCGGGGTCGATCACCAGCAAGGCGAATTCGCCCTGCGCCAGCAGCGATTGCGCCTGCTCATACGTGGCGGCGTGCACCACCTGGGTTTCCGGGGCCAGCAAGGTTGCCAGGACCACGGCGCTATCCTCGTCGGGATCGACGTGCAGCACCCGGGGCGCCGGATGCAAATCAAACGACATATTCATGAAGCGGTTCTCCGCACTGCAGGGGGATGGTCGGCGGAGCTGGGCCGAAGGATAGTGCTGGGCCGCGAAGGAGGGGCGACCGCTGGGGGAAGACGACTGCGGGCAAGGCGGGGCCCGCAACCGGTAGTTTACTGCAAGCGCAGGGCCTGCGAAAGCTTATTTTTTGAAGCGTGAATTAAACGCCGCATGCAAACTATTCAACATTTCCTCGGCGGCCAGCAATTGGTCGGCCACCTCGTTGATCTTGCGCCGGCTGGAGCGGGCGTGGTCGCGCAGCACTTCAAAGGCGGTGTTGCGGTCGGTCTGGTATTTGCACATCAGCAGGCCGACGGCCAGGCTGGTTTCGCGCCCGGCGGCCAGCGCTGCGTTCAGGTTGATTTCCGTGCGCCGCAGCTGGCGGATTTCGTCGGCGCGCGCCAGGCCGGCTTCGAAGGCCGGCATCAGGTGCTTTTCATCCACCGGCTTGACCACGAAGCCCACCGCGCCGTACGCGGCGGCCTGCTTGCCGGCATCGGCATCGCCGCGGCCGGACAGGAACATGAAGGGCACGGACGTGTTGCGGTTGAGCTGCTTGGCCAGCTCCAGGCCCGACATGCCGGGCATGTGGATGTCGAGCAGTGCCAGGTCCGGTTCGCGTTCGGCGATCAGGGCCAGGGCCTGGTCGGCGGAATGCGCCAGCATGGTGTCGTAGCCGGCGCGTACCAGCAGCTCCCCCAGGAACTCAGTCAGGATCTTGTCGTCGTCGACAATCAGGATCAGGCGCTTTGGCAGAGGCTGGGCGTTCATTGGGCGGCAACCTTATGGATATGCTAATGGGCTGATTATAGACCGAAATTCCCGGACTGCAGCCGCCACGTCGTCGGCCAGATACACACTGGTGATGGCAGCCACCAGTTGGGCGCCTTGCGCCACCAGCGGCGCGGCATTTTGCGGCGTCATGCCGCCGATAACGCAGAGCGGCACGCCGATCACTTCGCGCGCGTGGCGCAGGATGGACGGCTCGGTGGTGACGGCATATTGCTTGACCTTGGACGGGTAGAAGCCGCCGAAGGCCACATAGCTGGCGCCTGCCGCCTGCGCGGCCTGGGCGCGCGCCAGTTCGCCGTAGCAGGAGGCGCCGATCAACTTGTTCGGGCCCAGGTTGGCGCGCACCTCGGCGATGGGGGCGTCGGTGCCGCCCAGGTGCACACCGTCCGCGCCCAGCTCGCGACACAGGGCCACATGGTCGTTGACCAGGAAGGGCACGCTGTATTGGTGGCATAGCTCGCGCAGCGCGCCGCCCTGCTCGCGCCGCAGCGCGGGGCTGGCGTCCTTGTGGCGGTATTGCAGCAGGGTCACCCCGGCACGCAGCGCCTGCTCGGTGACCTCAAGCAGCTTGTCGGTGTCGTCCCAGTTGGGGGTGACCAGGTAAAGTCCTTGCATTCTTGTGTGCTCCTTAGCGTTGCGGGATGCGCTGTCCGGGCGCGATGGCGTACGAGGCGGCCAGCGCGCGCTGGGTGTAGCCCTGCGCCTTGGTCAGCGCTTGCGCCATGTTGTCGCCCAGCGCCAGCAGGGCCGCCACGGCGGCGGCCAAGGTGCAGCCACTGCCGTGGAAGCTGCCGGGCAGGCGCGGCCAGCTCCAGTTCTGCTGGCGGTCCGGGCCCAGCCAGCGGTTGATCACCAGCTCGCTGTCCTCGTCATGGCCGCCGGTGACCAGCACGTGGCGGCAGCCGAGGGCGCGCAGGACGTGCGCGTGCGCCAGCGCGTTGCCGGCATTGCCTGGCGAGGCGCCGCCCGCGCCGCTGGCCAGCGACGCCGCTTCCGGGCCGTTGGGCGTGATCAGGGTCGCCAGCGACAGCAGCGGCGCCAGCGCGCGCACGGCGTCGTCGCGCCCCAGCGCGTCGCCGTTACCGCTGCGCAGCACCGGATCCAGCACCACCGGCGGTTCGCGGTACAGCTTCTGCGCCCAGGCCGGCGCAGCGCCAGCCGCCTGGTGGCGGGTGGAGCACAGTTCGCCGATCAGTTGGGCGATGGCCAGCGCATTTTCCGCGCTGCCCGGAATGCCGATCTTGACCGCCGCCACCGGCACTTGCGCCATCAGGGTGCGCGCCTGTTGCAGCAGCACTTCCGGCGCCACCGGCAGCACCGCGTGCACGCGGTTGTTGTCCTGCACCGTGATGGCGGTCAGCACCGGCAGGGCGTGCGCGCCCATGGCCGTAATGGCCTGGATATCGGCCGCCATGCCGGCGCCGCCCGAAGGGTCGGCGCCGGAAAACACCAGCACGCAAGGCCGGTCGCTCATGCGACCCTCCCGGCCATCGGCGAGGAAGGGGAAGCGGCGAAACGGCGCGCCATGCGGCCCGCCAGGAAAGCCTCGCGCCCGGCCTGCACGCCCAGCTTCATGGCGCGCGCCATGCGCACCGGATCGCCGGCGGCGGCGATGGCGGTGTTCATCAGCACCCCGTCGCAACCCAGTTCCATCGCGATCGCCGCGTCGGAGGCGGTGCCCACGCCGGCATCGACCAGCACAGGCACATTCGACTGCTCGATGATCAGCGACAGGTTCCACGGGTTGAGGATACCCATGCCGGAACCGATCAGGGACGCCAGCGGCATCACCGCGCAGCAGCCGATATCCTCCAGCATGCGCGCCTGGATCGGGTCGTCGCTGCAATACACCATGACGTCGAAGCCGTCTTTCACCAGCTCGCGCGCGGCGACCAGGGTTTCCGGCATGTTGGGGAACAGGGTCTTCTCGTCGCCCAGCACTTCCAGCTTGACCAGCTTGTGGCCGTTCAGCAGTTCGCGCGCCATCTGCAGGGTGTACACCGCGTCCTTCGCCGTGTAGCAGCCGGCCGTATTCGGCAGGATGGTGAATTCATGCGGCGGCACGTAGTCGAGCAGGCTGGGCGCCTTCGGGTCCTGGCCGATATTCACGCGGCGGATCGCCACGGTGATGATTTCCGCGCCCGCCGCCAGTGTGGCTTCGCGCGTTTGCGCCAGGTCCTTGTACTTGCCGCTGCCAACCAGCAGGCGCGAATGGTATTCCTTGCCTGCGATGATGAGTGGTTTGTCCTGCATGGTTTTCCTTTCAGCCGCCGCCGATGGCGCGGACGATGTCTACTTTGTCATTCGGAGCCAGCGCCACCTGCGGCCAGCGCTGGCGCGGCACCACCTGGCGGTTGACCGCCAGCGCCAGCGCCTGCCCTTCCAGCTGCAAGGCCGCCACCAGCGCGTCCAGCGTCTGTTGCGGCGGCACCGCGTGCGGTGCGCCGTTCAGTTCTATCTGCATCATGGCTGCGGTTCGCGGTAAATCTGCGCGCCGTTCTTGACGAATTCAATCGACTTTTCCTGCATACCCTTGGCGGCGTATTCGCGCACCTCCTGCGTGATTTTCATCGAGCAGAAATGCGGGCCGCACATGGAGCAGAAGTGCGCCACCTTGGCCGAATCCTTGGGCAGGGTCTCGTCGTGATACTCGCGCGCACGGTCCGGATCCAGGCCCAGGTTGAACTGGTCTTCCCAACGGAATTCGAAGCGCGCCAGCGACAGCGCGTTGTCGCGGATCTGCGCGCCGGGATGGCCCTTGGCCAGGTCGGCCGCATGCGCCGCGATCTTGTAGGTGATGATGCCTTCCTTGACGTCGGCCTTGTTGGGCAAGCCCAGGTGCTCCTTCGGCGTCACGTAGCACAGCATGGCGGTGCCGTACCAGCCGATCTGCGCCGCGCCGATGCCGGAGGTGATGTGGTCATAGCCGGGCGCGATATCGGTGGTCAAAGGGCCCAGGGTGTAAAACGGCGCCTCGCTGCATTGCTCCAGCTGCAGGTCCATATTCTCTTTAATGAGCTGCATCGGCACGTGGCCCGGACCTTCGATCATCACCTGCACATCGTGCTTCCAGGCGACCTGGGTCAATTCGCCCAGGGTTTTCAACTCGCCAAGCTGGGCCGCATCGTTGGCATCCCACACCGAGCCAGGGCGCAGGCCGTCGCCCAGCGAGAAGCTGACGTCGTAGGCCTTCATGATCTGGCAGATGTCTTCGAAGTGCGTGTACAGGAAATTCTCCTGGTGGTGCGCCAGGCACCACTTGGCCATGATCGAGCCGCCGCGCGAGACGATGCCGGTCATGCGGTTGGCCGTCAACGGCACGTAGCGCAGCAGCACGCCGGCGTGGATGGTGAAGTAGTCGACGCCCTGCTCCGCCTGTTCGATCAGGGTGTCGCGGAAGATCTCCCAGGTCAGGTCCTCGGCCTTGCCGTTCACTTTTTCCAACGCCTGGTAGATCGGCACGGTGCCGATCGGCACCGGCGAGTTACGCACGATCCATTCGCGCGTTTCGTGGATATGCTTGCCGGTCGAGAGGTCCATCACCGTGTCGCCGCCCCAGCGGATGGCCCAGGTCATCTTCTCCACTTCCTCGCCGATGGAGGAGGTGACGGCGGAGTTGCCGATATTGGCGTTCACCTTCACCAGGAAATTGCGGCCGATGATCATCGGCTCCAGCTCCGGGTGGTTGATATTGGCCGGGATAATGGCGCGCCCGCGCGCAATTTCGTCACGCACGAATTCCGGCGTGATCTCGTCCGGAATCGCGGCGCCAAAAGATTCGCCGCGGTGCTGGCGGCCCAGCAGGTCGGCCATGCGCGCGCCCATCTCGCCTTGCGCGCGCAGGCTGGCCAGGTACTCCTTGCGGCGCAGGTTTTCGCGGATCGCCACGTACTCCATTTCCGGCGTGATGAGGCCCTGGCGCGCATAGTGCATCTGCGTCACGTTGCGGCCGGCCAGCGCGCGGCGCGGCTGGCGGTGCAGCTTGAAGCGCAGCGCATCGAGTTCGGCGTCGGCCAGGCGCTGGCGACCGTAGTCCGAGCTCGGGCCGTCCAGCACTTCCGTGTCATTGCGCTCGGCGACCCAGGCCGCGCGCGGCGTGCCCAGGCCGGAGCGGATATCGATCTGCGCTTCCGGGTCGGTGTAGGCGCCGGAACAGTCGTACACGGTGACCGGCGCGTTCTCTCCATGCAGGCTGATTTCGCGCATCGGCACGCGCAGGTCGGCACGGCTGCCGGTGACGTAAATTTTGCGGGAGTTGGGCAGCGGTGCGACCGCTGCGGAATCTACCTCGGCCTGTTCGGCGAGGAATTTGGGATTGGCGTTCATTTGGCTCCTTGGTTGGCGCAGGAGCCAGCAAAGGAGGTTAGGTTGCGTCGCGGCGGCACCGTGCTGGCGCAGCCTTGCGTATCCTGAAGCTTCCCTTCGCTGGCATTATCCAGATCAGGTTCGGAGGGTATTTCTCACCCGCGCCGCTCAATATGAAACTGAGCGCGCAGGACCCCTAGCGTGTGCCACCTTTCGGCAGCGAGCGGATTATATCTATAATCGTTGCGCATTGAAAGGAGAGTGAATGAGATATGCAGTATTCCTGGCGCTCGCTGTAGCCCACGCCACAGCGGCAGTCGCAGCGACGCCGGCCGCCGCACTGCCGCCCGGCGTGCGCGCGCCCAACCTGGCGGAGCAGCGCTCGTTTGAACAACTCTGGCAGCGCAGCGCGCCCGGCACACCGGCGCCGCCGCTGCGCATGGAGCGCGCGCCCGGCGCCAGCGTGCTGGCCGCCACCGCCCACAGCGACGCGCCGCCGATCCGCCTGCTGCTGCCGCTGTGCCGCGTCGAGCGCACGCGCTACACCCAGCAAGCCAACGACAGCTGGCGCGTCGACCGCAGCCAGCACGTGTGGGTGCACCACACCACCAGTTGCGGCGCGCCGCCGGCCGGCATGGTCGAACTGCGCGCCAACCTGCCCGAGATCGAGGTGCTCAAGCTGCTCACCGCGCAAGGCGAGATGCTGCAACGGGCGCGCCTGCTCATGGCCGGCAACACCAGTTGCGCGCCGATGCGCGCGCGCCAGTTCGCCATGGCGGCGCTAGGGCGCGGCAGCGACCAGTTGCCGCTGCTGGTGTACCACAGCGATATCGGCGGCGAACTGCGCCTGTCGGTGCGGCCGGCGCGCACCGATTTCGTGCCGTGGAATGTCAGCTGCAGCCCCTAGGCAACTATCTTGCAAGGTGGAATGTAAACTGCCCCGAAATACAACGCGGCAAAGATAGTCGCGCGCGACTTGCATAATTCGATTGCGGCGCGCGGCGCGCTCTCCTACGCTGGCTGAGGTAAGCCATCTTTTTTCGGGAGAGCCAATCATGCATCTGAGCAACGCCATTCTGCGCAGCGCCATCATCGCCACCCTCGCCGCCAGCGCGGCGCTTCCCGCCCTGGCCGCCGCATCCGACAAGATCCGCGTCATCGTCGCCTTCGACGCCAAGATGAGCGACAAGGCCAAGGCTGCGATTGCCGCCGCCCAGGGCGAGGACACGCGCTTCATCTTCGGCATGAATGCCGCCGCCATGACCATTCCGGCGCACGCGCTGAAAGGCTTGCAGCACAGCCCGCATTTCCTCTACGTCGAGGAAGACGTCAAGCGCTACCCGCTGGCCACCGCCCTGGCCAGCGCCGACGCCGCGCATGCCGGGCAAATAATCCCTTACGGCATCACGATGGTGCAGGCCGACCAATTGCCCGCCCTGCCGCAAGGGGCGACCGGACGCAAAGTGTGCATCATCGATTCCGGCATCGACGCCCGCCACGAAGACCTGGCCGGCAACAGCATGGACGGCCTGAACGACAGCGGCACCGGACGCTGGGACAGCGATGAAAACCACCACGGCACCCACGTCGCCGGCACCATCGCCGCGCTCAGCAACAACAAGGGCGTGCTGGGCGTCTCCAGCGCAGGCAAGCTGCCGTTGCATATCGTGAAAGTGTTCGGCGCCGACGGCTGGGCTTACTCGTCCACCCTGGCGGCCGCCGCCAACCAGTGCGGCGCCAAGGGCGCCAGCGTCATCAGCATGTCGCTCGGCGGCGCGCGCTCCAGCCGCACGGAAGACGCCGCCTTCGCCAAACTGGCGCAGCAAGGCGTGCTGTCGATTGCCGCCGCCGGCAACGACGGCAACCGCACCCAGTCCTATCCGGCTGGCTACGCTTCGGTGATGTCGGTGGCCGCGCTCGATGCCAACAAGGCTTGGGCCAGCTTCTCGCAATACAACAAGAAAGTGGAAATCGCCGCGCCCGGGGTGGGCGTCTTGTCCACCGTGCCGATGGGCAGCGGCGCCCTGCCCAGCCTGACGGTCGGCGGCAGCGCCTTCGCCGCCGGCGCCATGGACGGCTCGGCCCAGGCCAGCGCCAGCGCACCGCTGGCCAACTTCGGCATCGGCGACACTATCAACACCAGCGTGGCTGGCAAGGTGTGCCTGATCCAGCGCGGGTCGATTGATTTCGGGGTCAAGGTAGCCAACTGCGAAAAGAGCGGCGGCGTCGGTGCGGTGATTTACAACAATGTCGCGGGCGGCTTCTCCGGCACGCTGGGCGCGACGGCCAGCAAGATACCGGCGGTTAGTGTGTCCGATAGCGACGGTACTGTATTGCTGGGTAAGCTGGGGCAGACGGCTGCTGTGGCGGTTGATCCTTACAGCTACGCCTACTATGACGGCACCTCGATGGCGACCCCGCATGTTTCAGCGGTGGCGGCCATGGTGTGGAGCCACTTCCCAAAATGCAGCCAGGCGGAGGTGCGTAGCGCGCTTGGGGCCAGCGCGCTGGATTTGGGTGCGAAGGGGCGTGATGAGAAGTTTGGTTATGGGCTGGTGCAGGCGCTGGGGGCTTATCAGAAGTTGCAGGGCGCGGCTTGCGGCAAGCCGTAGTTGAGGGCGAGGGGAACGGGAAAACCGGGAAACCGGGAAACCGGAAAACCAGGGTCAGACCCTGCAGGGTCTGACCCTGGTTTTCCGGTTTTTGCGGTTTTTGCGGTTTTCCCGGTTTTCCCCAGCCCCTCCCCCAATTCACCGACTCCCTTGCTTAAAGCAATCAACCACTCTGTACGCTACCGAACATAGATTTTTTCCAGCAGGAACGCATAATAGAAGGACGCGAACAACAACAAGAGGCCCATCATGAAACCGACAGTCTCCTGGTTCACCCTCATCACCTCCACCCTCCTGCTGGCTGCCTGCGGCGGCGGCGGTGGCAGCAGTGGCGACACCACGCCGCCACCACCGACCCAAACCGCCGGCATCCTGGGCGTCTCGCTGACCGATGCCCCCGCCTGCGGCTTCGACGCGGTCAACGTCACCATCTCCAAGGTGCGTGTACACCAAAGCGCCACCGCCAACGACAACGACAGCGGCTGGTCGGACATCAATGTAGCGCCGGCCCGCAAAATCAACCTGCTCAACCTGACCAATGGCGTGCTGGAATCGCTGGGCCAAGTCGCGTTGCCGTCCGGCAGTTACACCCAGGTGCGCCTGCTGCTGGAGCCGAGCGCCAACAACAATAACTCGGTAGTGCCGACCGGCGGCAGCGAAACCGTGCTGGAAACGCCGAGCGCCGCGCAAAGCGGCATCAAGCTCAACGCCGATTTCAGCGTGCCGGCCGGCGGCCGCTACGACCTGGTGCTGGACTTTGACGCCTGCAAATCCATCGTCACCAAGGGCAATGGCAAATACGCGCTGAAACCGGTGATCAAGGTGGTGCCGCCCGCGCTCAACGGCATCAACGGCTATGTCAGCACCGCCCTCGCCGGCAGCAACGTCGCGGTCACCGCGCAGCAGAACGGCAGCATCGTGGCCGCCACCGTGCCATCGGCGACCGGCGAATTCGTCCTGTCCCGCCTGCCGCTGGGGAACTATGACGTGGTGATCATGGCCGACAACCGCGCCGCCCACGTGATCGGCGCGGTGCCGGTCACCTCGGCCAGCACCATGGTGCAACTGAGCACCACCCTGGCCCCCTTCGGCCTCGGCAATCCCAGCCTGCAAGGCAGCATCAGCGGCACAGCCGCCCTGCTGCCGGCCAGCAGCACCGAAGTGGCCCACCTGTCGGCGCGCCAGGCCATCAGCGGTGGCCCGACGGTGACCCTGCGCTATGCCAACGCTGACCTGAGCAGCGGCGCCTACAGCATCGGCAAGCTGCCACTGCAAGCGCCGCAATACGTGGCCTACAGCAGCACCCTGCCGCTGACCTTCACGCCGGCCATCAGCACGCCGACCGCTGGCAGCTACCTGGTGCACGCAACCGCCACCGGCTATAGCGCCAAGACCAGCGCTGCGGTCAACATCAGCTCCGCCGACGCCACCGGCGTCAACTTCAGCCTGGTGCCGTAAAACGCCCGGCTTGGGCCTGCCGTCCGCAGCACGGGGCGGCAGGCCCACGATCCCCTCTTCCCCACCTCCGCCAGCGGCACAGGCCGTAGCACACAATCGCCTTCCCTTTGCTTTTCACCTGATAGCGTCGCGCCGCCACAACGCCTCTTGCGCGCGCCACCTTGGCGCTGTTACCCTCAATTATTCAATCAATTGATTTAATTTATTCGGGAGGCAGTTTTGCGCGTTGGCAGGCAGACGGTCCGCATCGGCGGCGCGGCGGGATTCTGGGGCGACAGCGCACTAGGTGCGCGCCAATTGCTGGACGGTGGCGACCTGGATTACCTGGTCTTCGACTACCTGGCCGAGCTCACCATGTCCTTGCTGGCCGGTGCCCGCCGCAAGCACCCTGAGTTGGGCTATGCCACCGACTTCATCGACGTCATGCGCGACGTGCTGGGCGACGCCCTCGCGCGCGGCGTGCGCGTGGTCGCCAATGCCGGCGGCATCAACCCGCACGGCTGCGCCGCCGCCCTGCGCGCCCTGGCCGCCGAGCAAGGCCTGGCGCCGCGCATCGCCGTGGTGGAAGGCGACGACGTCATGGCCCAACTGCCCGCCTTGCGCGCCGAAGGCCTGGCGCTGCCGGCCAATGTGCTGAGCGCCAACGCCTACCTGGGCGCCCTGCCCATCCGCGCCGCGCTGGCCGGCGGCGCCGATGTGGTGATCACTGGCCGCTGCGTCGACAGCGCCGTGACCCTCGGCCCCTTGCTGCACGAATTCGGCTGGGCCGAGGACGACTACGACCGCCTGGCCGGCGGCAGCCTGGCGGGCCACATGATCGAATGCGGCTGCCAGGGAGCCGGCGGCCTGTTCACCGACTGGGAAGCAGTGCCCGACTGGGCCAACAGCGGCTACCCCATCGTCGACTGCCGCGCCGACGGCAGCTTCGAGCTTGGCAAACCGGCAGGCACGGGCGGCCTGGTCTGCCCGGCCAGCGCCGCCGAGCAACTGCTGTACGAAATCGGCGACCCGGCGCGTTACGTGCTGCCCGACGTGGTGTGCGACTTCAGCGCCGTGACAATCGCTGCCAGCGGCCCGCAGCGCGTGCTGCTGCAAGGCGCGCGCGGCAGCGCCCCCACGCCCACCTATAAAGTCAGCGCCACCTACGCCGACGGCTTCCGCAGCGCCGCGCAACTAACCATCGTCGGCCACGACGCAGGCCGCAAGGCGAGGCGCACCGCCGACGCGGTCCTGGAGCGCACGCGCGCCATGTTCGCACGCGCCGGCCTGGCCGACTACAGCGCCAGCCACATCGACGTGCTGGGCAACGAGGAAGGCTTCGGCCGCGCCGTTTTATGGCTGGCCGTCGCCCACCCGCAACGTGCCGCGCTCGACATTTTCACGCGCGAAATCGCCCCCGCCGCCACCTCCTGGGCCCCCGGCACCACCGGCTTCGGCGGCCGCCCCGGCGTCACCCCGGCCATCAAGCAGCACACCTTCCTGCTCGACAAACAGCGCGTGCAAGCGCAGGTCCACCTTCCCGACGGCAGCACCGTCCAGCCAGAGTCCAACATCGCCACCGGGGCCGATCCCCGCGTGGCGGCGCTGCCGGCCTGGCAAGCAAGCGGGCGCCCCGTGGGGCGCAGCCCGACCCGGACTTTGCCGCTGATCGAACTGGCGTGGGCACGCAGCGGGGATAAGGGGGATACCTCGAATATCGGCGTGATCGCGCGCCAACCGGATGACTTGCCGCTGCTGCGCGAACAATTGACGGCGGAAGCGGTGGCGGCGCATTTGGCGGACTATGTGCAGGGGCCTGTGACGCGCTACGAACTGCCGGGCATCCATGCCTTTAACTTTGTTTGCGAGCAGGCGCTGGGCGGCGGCGGCATGGCTTCGCTGCGCCACGATCCGCTCGGCAAGGGCATGGCGCAGTTGCTCTTGTCCATGCCGATGGCGGTGCCGCCAGACTTTATAAGCCGGAGGACGTGATGCAAGACGATACCGAAGCCCTGCGCGCGACCGTGCGCCGCTTCGTCGAGAAGGAACTGCGACCGCACGTCAACGATTGGGAGGAAGCAGGCAGCTTCCCGCGCGCGCTGTACCGCCAGGCGGGGGAGCTGGGCCTGTTGGCGCTCGGCTTTCCCGAACAGGATGGCGGCCTGCCGGCCAGCTATGCGCAACTGCAAGCGCTGAACGAAGAACTGTGCCGCACCGGCTGCGGCGGACTGCTGGCATCCCTCTTTAGCCACCGCATCGGCGCGCCGCCCATCGTGCATGGCGGCTCGGCCGAGTTGCGCGCCCGCGTGCTGCCGGCCATCTACGCCGGGGAGGCAGTCAGCGCGCTGGCGGTGACCGAGCCGGGCGGCGGTTCGGATGTGGCCAACCTGGCGACATCCGCCGTGCGCGATGGCGATCACTACATCGTCAACGGCAGCAAGACCTTCATCACCTCCGGCATGCGGGCCGACTGGATCACGGTCGCGGTGCGCACCGGCGGACCGGGCGCGGGCGGCGTGTCGGCGCTGCTGGTGCCGGGCGATACGCCGGGCCTGACGCGCACGCCGCTGCGCAAGATGGGCTGGTGGTGCTCGGACACGGCACAACTGCATTTCGACCAGTGCCGCGTGCCGGCCGCCAACCTGCTAGGTGCGGAGAACGCGGGCTTCGCCCTCCTGATGCGCAACTTCAACGACGAGCGCCTGATGCTGGCCATGCACGCCTGCTACCTGGCGCAGGCGGCGCTGGACGAGGCTGCGGAATGGGCCGTGCAGCGCAAGACCTTCGGCAAGGCGCTGGTGCAGCACCAGGCGGTACGCCACAAGCTGGTGCAGATGGCGACCCGTATCGCTGCCACGCGCGCTTTCATCGATAGCATCGTGGCGCGCCTTGACGGCGGTGGCGCGGCGGCGGCTGCGGATGCGGAGCTGGTGGCGCACGTGTGCATGCTGAAAAATTTCGCGGCGCAGACCATGCAAGCCTGCGCCGACCACGCAGTGCAGATCCTGGGCGGCATGGGCTGCATGCGCGGCACCGTGGCGGAGCGCGTCTACCGCGACGTCAAGGTCTACATGATCGGCGGCGGCGCCGAAGAAATCCTCAACGACCTGGCCGCGCGCCAGCTCGGCTGGCATTGAAAGGGAGCACGATGTACCAATCGATTTTCAAACCGGGCCTTTTCGCCGGCCGCAACGTGCTGGTGACGGGCGGCGGCAGCGGCATCGGGCGCTGCACCGCGCACGAGCTGGCTGCGCTGGGCGCGCGCGTGCTGCTGGTGGGGCGCGACGCGGCCAAGCTGGCGGCGGTGCAGGCGGAGATCGAAGCCGCCGGCGGCGCGGCGCACGGCTACAGCTGCAATATCCGCAGCGAAGAGGCGGTGCGCGCCATGGTGGCGCAGGCGGTGGCCGAGCACGGGCCGCTGCACGGCCTGGTCAACAACGCCGGTGGCCAGTTCCCGGCGCCGCTGCGCGAGATTTCGCAGAAGGGTTGGGAGGCGGTGCTGCAGACCAACCTGACCGGCGGCTTCCTGCTGGCGCGCGAGTGCCTGGAGCAGAGCATGGCGACGCACGGCGGCGCCATCGTCAATATCGTGGCCGACATGTTCGGCAGCATGCCGAATATGGGCCATTCGGGCGCGGCGCGCGCCGGCATGGTGAGCCTGACCGAGACCGCCGCCTTCGAGTGGGCGCAGTACGGGGTGCGGGTGAACGCGGTGGCGCCGGGCTATATCGCCTCGTCCGGCATGGACCAGTACCCACCGGCCATGCGCGACACCATCCGCGCCTTCCCGCGCACGGTGCCGCTGCACCGTTTCGGCACCGAGTCGGAAGTGGCGGCGGCGATTTGCTTCCTGCTGTCGGACGCGGCGGCCTTCATCACCGGCACTACGCTGCGCGTCGATGGCGGGCGACCCAATGTGCGGCCCGGCATGCCGATGCCGCGCCCGCAGGCGCCCGGCGCCACGGCGGCCTTCAACGGCTTCCACCTGGCCACCACGCCGCGCGTGCTGGAGGGCGACTGATGCCGGCGCTGGAGAGCCGCATGGCGGCGCTGGCGCAGGGCGAGGCATGCGCGGCCAACCGCGCCGCGCTGGAAGTGCAATTGGCGCGCCTGCGCGCGCTGGAGGCGCGCACGCGCGACAAGTCGGCCACCGCCGCGCCGCTGTTCGCCAAGCGCGGCCAGTTGCTGCCGCGCGAGCGCCTGGGCGCCCTGCTCGATCCTGGCGCGCCCTTCCTGGAGCTGGCGACACTGGCCGGCTACTGCCTTGACCATCCCGACCCGGAGCGCTCGGTGCCGGGCGCCGGCCTGCTGGGCGGCATTGGTTTTGTCAGCGGCGTGCGTTGCATGGTGGTGGCCGACGATTCCGGCATCGACGCCGGTGCGGTGCAGCCGATGGGCATCGAGAAATTCCAGCGCCTGCAGCAGGTGGCGTTGGCGCAGAAGCTGCCCTTCATCCACCTGGTCGAATGCGCCGGCGCCAACCTGCTGGACTACAAGGTCGAGACCTTCATCCACGGCGGCAGCGGCTTTTACTGGCTGGCGAGGCTGTCGGCGGCGGGGCTGCCGGTGATCAGCGTGGTACACGGTTCCAGCACGGCGGGTGGCGCTTACATGCCGGGCCTGTCGGATTATGTGGTGATGGTGCGCGAGCGCGCCAAGGCCTTCCTGGCCGGGCCGCCGCTGCTGAAAGCAGCCACCGGGGAAATCGCCAGCGAGGAAGAACTGGGCGGGGCGGAGATGCACGCCGCCGTGTCGGGCCTGGCCGAATACCTGGCCGAGGATGACGCCGATGCGCTGCGCATCACGCGCGAGCTGGTGGCAAGCCTGGGCTGGAACGCCGGCGTGGCCCCTGCCACGGCGGCCCACGGCGATTCGCGCGCCGTGCCCGACGGCGCCCGCAGCGGCGCAGCCTACACGCCGCCGCGCTACGCGGCCGACGAACTGCTCGGCATTGCACCGGTCGACCAGCGCAAGCCGCTCGACATGCGCGAGGTGATCGCGCGCATCGTGGACGATTCGGCCTTCCTGGAATTCAAGCCCGGCTACGGCAGCGCCACCGTGACCGGCCACGCCGCCATTTGCGGGATGCCGGTCGGTATCGTCAGCAACAACGGCCCGCTCGACCCGGCCGGCGCCACCAAGGCGGCCCACTTCATCCAGTTATGCTGCCAGTCCGGCACGCCGCTGCTGTTCCTGCAGAACACCACCGGCTTCATGGTCGGCAAGGCTTACGAGCAGGCCGGCATGATCAAGCACGGTTCGAAGATGATCCAGGCCCTGGCCAACGCCAACGTGCCGCGCATTACCGTGCATTGCGGCGCCTCCTTCGGCGCCGGCAACTACGGCATGTCGGGGCGCGGCTTCATGCCCGATTTCTGTTTCAGCTGGCCCAATGCGCGCACCGCCGTGATGGGCGCCGAACAAGCCGCCGGCACCATGGCCATCGTGATGGAGGGCAGCATGCGGCGCAAGGGGCAGGAGGTCGACCAGGCCGCGATCGACGCCATGCGCGCGCGCGTGGTGCAGACCTTCGAGCGCCAGACCGACGCCTTCTTTACTTCCGGACGCCTGCTGGACGACGGCGTCATCGATCCGCGCGACACGCGCGCCGTGCTGGCCTGCGTGCTGGCCGTGTGCGACGAGGCGCGCCGCCGCGCGCTGCACCCGGTGCAGTTCGGCGTGGCGCGCCCATAACAATATTTGGAGACCCCATGGAATACAGCCACGAACACCTGGAATTGCAGCGCAACCTGAAGCGCTTCATCGAAAGCGACATCAATCCCTTTGTCGACGAGTGGGAAGCGGCCGAGATCTTCCCGGCCAAGGAAGTGTTCCGCAAGCTGGGCGCGCTGGGCATGCTGGGCGTGTCCAAGCCCGTAGCCTACGGCGGCCTGGGGCTGGACTACTCCTACTCGATGGCGATGGCCGAGGCGCTCGGGCATATCCGCTGCGGCGGGGTGCCGATGGCGATTGGCGTGCAGACCGATATGGCGACGCCAGCGCTGGCGCGCTTCGGCTCGGACGAGCTGCGGCGCGAGTTCCTTGTGCCGGCCATCAGCGGCGAGGCGGTGGCCTGCGTCGGCGTGTCGGAGCCGGGCGCCGGTTCCGATGTGGCGGCGGTGCGCACCACGGCACGGCGCGACGGCGGCGACTACATTATCAACGGCAGCAAGATGTGGATCACCAACAGCCTGCAGGCAGACTGGATGTGCCTGTTGGCCAATACCGGCGACGGCCCGGCGCACCGCAACAAGTCGCTGATCATCGTGCCGATGGATACGCCGGGCGTCAGCGTCGGCAAGAAGATCCGCAAGATCGGCATGAACTCCTCCGACACGGGGCTGATCCACCTGGACGAGGTGCGCGTGCCGCAGCGCTTCCTGATCGGCGAGGAGGGCAAGGGCTTCACCTACCAAATGCTGCAATTCCAGGAGGAGCGCCTGTGGTGCGCGGCCAATATCGTGCAGCAGATGCAGAACTGCATCGATGCCACCATCGCCTACGCGCGCGAGCGCAAGATCTTCAACGGAAGCGTGCTGGATAACCAGTGGGTGCACTTCAAGCTGGCCGAGATGCAGACCGAGCTCGAATCGCTGCGCGCGCTGACTTACCGCGCCTGCGGCATGTATATCGGCGGCACCGACGTGACCGAGCTGGCCTCCATGGCCAAGCTGAAGGCGGGCCGCCTGTCGCGTGTCATCACCGACGGCTGCCTGCAGTTCTGGGGCGGCATGGGCTTTACGCTCGAGAATCCGGTGTCGCAGTTCTACCGCGATGCGCGCCTGACCTCCATCGGCGGCGGCGCGGACGAGGTCATGCTGGGCATTATCTGCAAGTACATGGACATCCTACCGGGTCGCAAAGGGTGAGCGCCTTCGACACCATCCTGGTCGCCAACCGGGGCGAGATCGCGCTGCGCGTGATGCACACGGCGCGGCGCATGGGCTACCGCTGCGTCGCGGTCTACTCCGACGCCGACCGCGAAGCCGCACACGCACGCCTGGCCGACGCCGCGCTGCGTATCGGCGGCCCCGCGCCGGCCGACTCCTACCTGAACATCCCCGCCCTGCTGGCCGCCGCGCGCGCATCCGGCGCCAGCGCCGTGCACCCCGGCTACGGTTTCCTGGCCGAGCGCGCCGATTTCGCGCAAGCCTGCGCCGACGCCGGGCTCACCTTCATCGGCCCGCCCGCCGCCGCCATCGCGGCCATGGGCAACAAGGCCGGCGCCAAGCGCCTGATGCTGGAGGCCGGCGTGCCCTGCATCCCCGGCTACCAGGGCGACGACCAGTCCGACCCGCGCATGGCGCAGGAGGCGGCGCGCATCGGCTACCCGGTCATGATCAAGGCGGCCGCTGGCGGCGGCGGGCGCGGCATGCGGCGGGTGGACGACGCGGGCGCCTTCGCAGCAGCGCTGGCGGCGGCCCGCTCCGAGGCGCTGAATGCTTTCGGCAGCGCCGAAGTAATCCTCGAACGCGCGCTACTGGAGCCACGCCATATCGAAATCCAGGTCTTCGCCGACATGCACGGCAACGTGGTGCACATGGGTGAGCGCGATTGTTCGGTGCAGCGGCGCCACCAGAAGCTGGTGGAGGAAGCCCCCTCACCCGCCGTCGACCCGGAGCTGCGCGAACGCATGGGCGCGGTGGCGGTGACGGCGGCGCGCGCCATCGGCTACGTCGGCGCCGGCACGCTGGAATTCCTGCTCGACCGCGACGGCCAGTTCTATTTCATGGAAATGAACACCCGCCTGCAAGTCGAGCATGCAGTGACGGAGGCAATTACCGGGATCGACCTGGTGGATTGGCAGTTACTGGTGGCAGCCGGCGCGCCGCTGCCGCTGACGCAGGCCGGACTCGACGCGCGCCGCGCGGCCGGCGGCCACGCCATTGAAGTGCGCCTGTGCGCGGAAGACCCGCTGCAGGACTTCCTGCCGCAAAGCGGCAAGGTGTTGCGCTGGCAGGCACCATCCGGCGTGCGTTGCGACCACGCGCTGGCCGACGGCGTGCAAGTGCCGCCCTATTACGACTCCATGCTGGCCAAGCTGGTGGCGCATGGCCATGATCGCGCCGACGCGCTGCGCAAGTTACGCCGCGCGCTGGACGAATGCGTACTGCTTGGCCTGCCCAGCAACCGCGCCTTCCTCGCGCAATGCCTGGCCCACCCCGTGTTCGCCGCCGGCGACGCCAGCACCGGCTTCATCGCAGAACACCTGCCGGCCGGACTGCGCGGCAGCGCGAACGCGACGGCCCGCACCTTGGCAGCGGCCGGCGCGCTGCTGGCCTGGCACCGTTCGCAGCGCCACGCGCGCCGCTACCCTGAGGAACTGCAAGGCTGGTGCTCCAGCCATGCCCTCGCCCTGCCCCTGCGCTTCACGCTTGATGGCGCCGTACAGCAAGCGCGCGCCAGCGCCGACGGCCCCGACACCTGGCGCGTTGCCTGCGCCAATTCCGCCGCGCCCGTGCGCATAGAGGTGATCGACGCGGTGCTCAACGCCGGCGCGGGAAGCCTGCGCCTGGCGCTCGATGGCGAACCGGCGACCCTGCATTGGGCCGCCGACGGCAAGCGCCTGTTCTTCCTGCTGGACGGCGCTGACCATGCGCTGGAGGACCTGGGCGACGCGCCGCCGCGCGTGGTCGGCAACGGCGCCGCCGACGGTCGCATCGCCGCGCCCATGAACGGTCGCGTGGTCGCGCTGCACGTGCGGGACGGCGACCAGGTCAGCATCGGCCAACCCTTGCTGGCGTTGGAGGCGATGAAAATGGAACACAATATGCTCGCCACGCGCGACGGCAAAATATCCTCGCTGGCCACGGCCATCGGCGCGCAAGTGGCAACCGGACAACTGCTGCTGGAAATTACCCCCTGACGGAGAATCCATGACTACGCTGCAAGGCAAGACCCTGTTCATCACCGGCGCCAGCCGGGGCATTGGCAAGGCAATCGCCTTGCGCGCGGCGCGCGATGGCGCCAATGTGATCATCGCCGCCAAAACCACCGAACCCGACCCGCGCCTGCCGGGAACCATCTACTCCGCTGCCGAGGAGATCCGCGCCGCTGGCGGCAAAGCGTTGCCGCTGCAAGTCGATATCCGGGAAGAGGAGCAAGTCGTCGCCGCCATCGAAAAGGGCGTCGCCGAATTTGGCGGCATCGACATACTGGTCAACAACGCCAGCGCCATCAGCCTCACGAACGTGCAAAGCACCTCGATGAAGCGCTTCGACCTGATGATGGATATCAACGTGCGCGGCACCTTCACCTGCGCCAAGCACTGCCTGCCGCATCTTTTGCAGGCTGATAACCCGCACATCCTGACGCTGTCGCCGCCGATCGACATGAACCCGAAATGGTTCGCCCGCCACGCCGCCTACACCACCTCGAAGTACGCGATGAGCATGATCGTACAAGGCCTGGCGGCCCAGCTGGCGGAGGACGGGATCGGCGTGAACGCCCTGTGGCCGCGCACCATCATCGCAACAGCCGCCCTCAACGTCGCCCTGCCCGGCGGCGCGCAGTTCGGCCGCACGCCGGAGATCATGGCCGATGCCGCCCATCTGATACTGACCAGGAAAAGCAGCGCCACCAACGGCAACTTCTTCATCGACGAAGAAGTCCTGCGCGGCAGCGGCATGACCGATTTTTCCCGGTACCAGGTGACGCCTGGCGTGGAACCGATGATCGACCTGTTCGTCGAGGCCGGCCATGACTGAGCGCATGCAGGACACCCTCGGCAACCTGATTGCCCGTAGCGCGCGCCGCAACGGCGCCGCGCCGGCGCTGCTGGAGAATGGCCGCAGCATGTCTTACGCCCAGCTGGACGAAGACAGCAACCGCTTCGCGCACCACCTGCTCGCCAGCGGCCTGCAGCCCGGCGACAAGG
The DNA here is from genome assembly GCA_046523935.1 of Massilia sp. SR12. Taxonomy (GTDB): domain Bacteria; phylum Pseudomonadota; class Gammaproteobacteria; order Burkholderiales; family Burkholderiaceae_D; genus Rugamonas. Next base: position 3,089,746 of record CP159586.1, read on the forward strand.
TGGCCATGCTCAGCCCGAACTCCATGGACTTCATGGTAGCGGCCTTCGGCATCCTGAAGGCCGGCATGGTGTGGGTGCCGGTGAATGCCCTGCTGGCGCCGAGCGAGGTGGCCTACATCGTGCAGCACGCGGAAGCGCGCCTGCTGGTGGTGGACGCGCAACTGGCGGCGCATCCCGCCTGGAGCGCCGCACTGCCTGCGCTTGGCCTGCCGCTGCTGTACTGCGCCACCGACGACGGAGTTCCCGCCGCAACCGGCACGACGGGCGCCGCCCGCAGCCTGCGCCACGCGCTCGCCGGCCAGCCGGCCACGCCGCCCGCGCTCGATATCGGCGAGCACACCCTGGCCCTGATCATGTACACCAGCGGCACCACCGGCAACCCGAAAGGCGCCATGCACTCGCACCGCTCTGTGCTGGCTGCCGTGATGTCGAACGCGGTCACGGTCTCCATCGTGCCGCAGGATGTGCTGTCGGCGATCCTGCCGCTGTTCCACTGCGCGCAATTCAGCATGGCCGCTGCGGGGCTGGCCTGCGGCGCCGCGCTCTCGCTCTCGCGCGGCTTCGACCCAGCCGCCGTGTTGGCGACCCTGGCGCGCGACCGCGTCACGCTGATGGCCGCACTGCCGGCGATGTATGGCACCCTGCTGCAGCATCCGGCGCGCGCGCAGCACGACCTGTCGGCGCTGCGCCTGGCGATCTACGCCATGGCCCCGATGGCGCCCGACCTGCTGCGGCGCCTGCAGCAAGAGTTCTGCCCGCGTTTCGCGCTGGGCAGCGGCCAGACCGAGATGTTCCCGATGACGGTCTACTTCCCGCCCGAGCAACAGTTGCAGCGCATCGGCAACTGCTGGGGCCAAAGCACGCCGGTCAACGACACCGCCATCATGGATGCGGACGGCGCGCTGCTCGGCCCCGGCCAAGTGGGCGAGATCGTGCATCGCGGGGCCAATGCCATGCTGGGCTACTTCAAGGACCCGCAAGCGACGACCGCCGCCAGCCGCTTCGGCTGGCACCATACCGGCGACCTTGGCATGTGGGACGAGGACGGCTACCTGCACTTCAAAGGCCGCCTGAAAGACATGATCAAGACCGGCGGCGAGAACGTGCCGGCCATCCGCGTGGAGGAAGCGCTGCTTGCGCATCCCGCTGTGGCCGTGGCGGCCGTGGTCGGCCTGCCGCATAGCGAATGGATCGAGGCGGTGACCGCCTTCGTCTGCCTCAAGCCGGGCCAGGCGGCCGACGCCAGCGCGCTGCGGGAGCACTGCCGCAGCACGCTGGCCGGCTTCGAAATCCCGAAGCACATCGCCATCGTCGACAGCCTGCCGATGACCTCCACCGGCAAGATCCAGAAGCACGTGCTGCGCGCCAGCCATCAGGCCCTGTACAGCTAGTCCCGCTGCCCCAGCTTGCGCGCCTGCATCTCGGCAAGGTAGCGCAGCCTGGTCGCGCGCTTCCAATCGCGTTCGCCGGGCAGTTGGACGAAGATCGCCTCCCACGCATTGCGCACGGTTCCCAGGCAGGCAGAGGCAAACTGGTTGGGCGACATGCTCTGCCCTTCATAGATCAGCTCGTCTCCCACCACGGTTGCAAAGTAGGCGCGCTGAAGGCTGGATATGCGCAGCCGGCTGCCATCGGGCAGCAGCACCGTTTTCCAGAAGTAGCCCAAGGGGCCGCGCTGGCGCACCAGCCAGTCGCGGATAGCAAGGTCGGCCAGATCGGCCAGGTCCTTCTCGGTTGGATGCGCGTCGTGATACGCGAGCAAGGCGCGCAAGGTGGGCAGGGTGATCGCCACAGACTGTCGGGGGCACATGCTGAAATCTCCGTGAGTGAAAATCCCTTAGAGGGAGATCTTCAACACAAGTTCAAATTTCAGCAGTTTTCAGCACCTTGCAACACCATTTCAGCACTTCAGAACAAACGAAACTTAGAACATTTCAGCGCCGCAATTTAGGCCCCAAGCTACAACCGAATAAAGTTTCGTTTACACCCGAGTGCTGAAATTCGCGCCTGAGAAAAAACCCAGAGCGAGAATTTTGCGCGCGCCTTAAATGTTCAGCAGTTTTCAGCACTTTTTGGCGCTTTGGAAAGCCATTTCAGCACCTCCCGCCGACGCGGTGTGCAGGACTAGCGGAGCAGGAAGCGGATGGCCGACTGGGCCAGTTCGTCGATGCTGACGCCGGCATCGCGCCGGTACCACTGGGCCGACCAGTTCAGCGCGCCGAACAGCCACAGCCGGTCCAGCTCGCCCGGCGCCGGCCACTCACCGGATGCCTGCAGCTCGCGCAGCACGCCATCCCACAGCGCCTCATAGCGATCCTTGGCCGCCACGATACGCAGTTGCGCTTCTGCATCCAGCGCGCGCCACTCGTACAACATGACGTAGACGAAATCCTGCCCCGGCGACAGCAAGGTCTCCAGGTGGGTATGCACCAGACGCTCAAAGGCCACGCGCGGCGGCAAGCGCAAGGCCGCCACCTCCTCGATGCGCGACAAGGCCTGCTGCATGCCCTGCTCGATCACCGCCTGCAGGATGTCCTGTTTCGACTTGAAGTGATAGAACCACGACCCCGCCTGCACCCCGGCCGCCGCCGCGATATCGCGCACGGTGGTGTTGTCAAACCCCTGCTCGCGGAACAATCTTGCCGAAACGGCAATCAGCAGCACTTTCAGGCTTTCGGACTCGCCTTGGGCGGGGCGGCCGCGGCGGCGCGGCGGGGCTGGTGGGGAGGGGTCGGCGCGGGTACTCATGTCCTCCGCAATCTACCTTATAATGAAAGTTTTCGCCAAATTTACAGCCCAAATCATGGAATTAGCCAAGTCTTTCGAGCCTGCCGACATTGAACAGTTCTGGCGCAGCGAGTGGGAAAAGCGCGGTTACTACGCAGCCTCCCTCGACCTGAGCAAGCCGTCCTTCAGCATCCAGCTGCCGCCGCCGAACGTCACCGGCACGCTGCACATGGGCCACGCCTTCAACCAGACCATCATGGATGGCCTGACCCGCTACCACCGCATGCTGGGCCACAACACCGCCTGGATCCCGGGCACCGACCACGCCGGCATCGCCACCCAGATCGTGGTGGAGCGCCAGCTGGACGCGCAGAAGGTGTCGCGCCATGACCTGGGCCGCGAAAAATTCGTCGAAAAAGTCTGGGAGTGGAAAGAGAAATCCGGCTCCACCATCACCGGCCAGATGCGCCGCATGGGCACCTCGCCGGACTGGAAGCGCGAATACTTCACCATGGACGCCGAACGCTCGCAAGTAGTGAGCGAAGTGTTCGTGCGCCTGTTCGAACAAGGCCTGATCTACCGTGGCAAACGCCTGGTCAACTGGGACCCGGTGCTGGGCACCGCCGTCTCCGACCTGGAGGTGGTGTCGGAAGAAGAAGACGGCTCCATGTGGCACATCAAGTACCCGCTGGCCGACGGCAGCGGCCACCTGGTAGTCGCCACCACCCGTCCTGAAACCATGCTGGGCGACGTCGCCGTGGCGGTGGACCCGACCGACGAGCGCTACACCGCGCTGGTCGGCAAGATGCTCAAGCTGCCGCTGGTCGGCCGCGAAATCCCGGTCATCGCCGATGAATACGTGGACAAGGAATTCGGCACCGGCTGCGTGAAAATCACCCCGGCGCACGACTTCAACGACTACGCCGTGGGCCAGCGCCACAAGCTGGACATGCCGTCCATCCTGACCCTGGACGCCAAGGTCAATGAAAACGGCCCGGCCGCCTACCAGGGCATGGACCGCTTCGCAGCGCGCAAGCAGATCGTGGCCGACCTGGACGCGCAAGGCTTCCTGGTCGAAGTCAAGCCGCACAAGCTGATGGTGCCGCGCGGTGACCGTACCGGCGTCGTGATCGAGCCGATGCTGACCGACCAATGGTTCGTCGCCATGAGCAAGCCAGCGCCGGAAGGCACTTTCAACCCGGGCAAATCGATCACCGAAGTGGCGCTGGAAAAAGTCGCCAGCGGCGAGATCAAGTTCGTTCCTGAAAACTGGAGCACCACCTACAACCAGTGGCTGAACAACATCCAGGACTGGTGTATTTCGCGCCAGCTGTGGTGGGGCCACCAGATCCCGGCCTGGTACGACGAGCAAGGCAATGTCTACGTCGCCCGCAGCGAAGAAGACGCGCAGGCGCAGGCCACCGCACGCGGCGTGAGCGGCGTTCTGACCCGCGACAACGACGTACTGGACACCTGGTTCTCGTCTGCCCTGGTGCCGTTCTCCACCCTCGGCTGGCCGAACGAAACGCCGGACCTGACGGCCTTCCTGCCATCGTCGGTGCTGGTGACCGGTTTTGACATCATCTTCTTCTGGGTTGCGCGCATGGTCATCATGACCAGCCACTTCACCAACAAGGTGCCGTTCAACACCGTGTACGTGCACGGCCTGGTGCGCGACTCGCAAGGCCAGAAGATGTCCAAGTCCAAGGGCAACACCCTGGACCCGATCGACCTGATCGACGGCATCGAGCTGGACGCCCTGGTTGCCAAGCGCACGACCGGCTTGATGAACCCAAAAGACGCGGCCAAGATCGAGAAAGCTACCCGCAAGGAATTCCCGGATGGTATCCCGGCCTACGGCACCGACGCCGTGCGCTTCACTATGGCGTCCTACGCCTCGCTGGGCCGCAACATCAACTTCGACCTGGGTCGTTGCGAAGGCTACCGCAACTTCGGCAACAAGCTGTGGAACGCCACCCGCTTCGTGCTGATGAACACCGAAGGCCACGACTGCTCCGCCAACGCCGCCGACCTGTCGGCTGCCGACCAGTGGATCATCTCCGCCTTGAATCGCGCCGAGCAGGAAGTGCACAAAGGCTTTGCCGACTACCGCTTCGACAACATCGCCTCCACCATCTACCAGTTCGTGTGGTACGAGTACTGCGACTGGTACCTGGAGCTGGCCAAAGTCCAGGTGCAGCAAGGCACCCCGGGCCAGCAGCAAGCCACCCGCCACACCCTGCTGCGCGTGCTGGAAGTGATCCTGCGCCTGGCGCACCCGATCATCCCGTTCGTCACCGAGCAACTGTGGCAGACCGTGGCCCCGCTGGCCGGCAAAGGCGGCGAAGGCATGTCGATCATGACCCAGCCTTACCCGCTGCCGAACGAAGCGGCGATCAGTGCCGAAGCCGAAGCCTGGATGGGCGAGCTGAAAGCCATGACCGACGCCGCCCGCAACCTGCGCGGCGAGATGAAGCTGTCGCCGTCCGTGCGCGTGCCGCTGATCGTGGAAGCGACCGGCGCCGACAAGGACAAGATGAGCGCCTTCGCGCCCTACATCCAGATGCTGGGCAAGCTGTCGGAAGTGCAGATCGTGGACACGCTGCCGGAATCGCCGGCCGCCGTCTCCGTGGTCGGCACCACCAAGCTGATGCTGAAGGTTGAAATCGACGTGAAAGCCGAGCGCGAGCGCCTGTCGAAAGAGATCGCCCGCCTGGAAGGCGAGATCGCCAAGGCCTCGGCCAAGCTGTCGTCGGAAAGCTTCGTCGCCCGCGCCCCCGCCGCCGTAGTCGCGCAGGAACAGGAACGCGTCGCCAACTTCGGCGCTACCCTGGCCAAGATGCAGGAACAACTGGGCAAGCTGCCAGCCTAATCAATTCGGGGTCAGGTCTGACAATCGGACAAATGAGTGCCTTACGGCACCATTTGTCCGATTGACAGACCTGACCCCGCGCTCAAATTAGAGGCAACACTCAAAAAACGCATGACCGTGCGCTTTCGTGTCGGAAGCTGCGCTACACTGGGTCACCCCAAACTAAAAAGAGACACCCCCCATGCGCTTAACCCGCACAGTGGCGCTGGTTGCGGCAGCCTTGATGGCTGCCGCTCCGGCTTTTGCCCAAGACCCTTCCCCCGTCGGCCTGTGGAAAAATATCGATGACGTCTCCGGCAAGCCGAAGGCGCTGATCCGCATCACCGAGGAAAACGGTGTGGTGCAGGGCAAGATCGAAAAACTGTTCCGCCCCGCCGGCGATGATCAGAACCCGGTGTGCGACAAGTGCACCGACGCGCGCAAGAACCAGCCCATCATCGGCATGGTGTTCATGAGCGGCTTGAAAAAAGACGGCAATGAATACAACGGCGGCGAGATCCTCGACCCCGACAACGGTAAAGTCTACAAAAGCAAACTGAAACTGGCCGACGGCGGCAAGAAGCTGGAAGTGCGCGGCTATATCGGCGTGCCCCTGCTGGGTCGTTCGCAAACCTGGCTGCGCCAGGAGTAATCCCTTCCGCAACACTACGGGCGGGGCGCCGTTGACGCCCGGCCCGGATGCCGCCACCATGGCGGCATGGCCTCCCCCTCCCGCCTCGCTGCCCGCGCCCTGCGCCGGGCCTTGCTGAGCGCCCCCATGGCGCTGGCCTTGCTGCCGGCCGGCCCGCTGCACGGCGCCCAACTGGGCGCCGACGGCGTACTCGAGTTCAAGTTCTGCATCGAAGAAAACCCCTACCCACCGATGATCCTGCGCGACCGCGACGGCGCCATCCCGATCCTACTCAAGATGGCCGCGCGCGAAGCGGGGGTACGGGTCGTCTTCCACCGCGCGCCCTTCGTGCGCTGCCTGGCCGAAACCCGTGCCGGCGCCAACGACGGCTACCCTGCGGTGGCCGCCACCATCGAAGGCCGCGCGGCCTTTGTCTTCCCTGGCGCGCCGGGCGAACCCGATCCGGCGCGCGCCATCGCGCGCGGACGCTTGCTGGTGTACCGCCGCGTCGGCACAGCGGTCGACTGGGACGGCAAGCAATTCCACGGCCTGGCGCGCGCCGTGCTGCACGACCGTGGCGCCCTGCTGGCCGGGCAGCGCCTGGCGGCGCTTGGCGTGCGTGTCGACAACAGCGCCAGCAATACCGAGGCCAATCTGGACAAGCTGCTGGCCGGGCGCGGCGATGCCAGCGTGGCGATCGAGCTGGCGGCCAGCCCGCTGCTCGCGCAAGCGCGCTACCAGGGCAAGATCGAAGCCCTGCCGCTGCCCTTCTACACCGACGACTACTACCTCGGCATCGCGCCGGCCGTGTACGCGCGCCACAAGCCGCAGGTGGAGGCCTTGTGGCAGGCCATCAGCCGCCTGCGCCATACGCCGGAATACGCCGCCGCGATCCGCGACCTGCCCACGCGCTAGACAAAAAAAGGCCGGCGGCCCGGGTCATCCCCGTGGCCGCCGGCCTTATCCCAGCACGCCCTGTCAGGCGGTTTTCTTCTGCGGCAGCAGCAGCGAGGCCAGGGCCGGGATCATGATGATCGCGCCCACCATATTCCACAGGAACATGAACATCAGCAGCAGGCCCATATCGGCCTGGAACTTGATGTCGGACCAGACCCAGGTCAGCACGCCCAGCGCCAGCGTGACGCCGGTCAGGGCCACGGCAACGCCGGTGGTCTTCAGCGTCTCGAAGTAAGCCTCCTTCAAGGCCATGCCGCGATCCAGGAAGCATTGCAGGCGGTTGTAGATATAAATGCCGTAGTCGACACCGATACCAATACCCAGCGCAATCACCGGCAAGGTCGCCACCTTCACGCCCAGCCCCAGCTGGGCCATGATGGCTTCGCACAGCGCGGAGGTGATATACAGCGGCACCATGATGCAGATGGTCACGCGCAGCGAGCGGAACTCCCACCACACCAGCAGCGCCACAATCGCGTACACCAGCGCCAGCATCATCGGTTCGGCCTGTTTGATGACGATGTTGGTGGCCGCTTCGATGCCCGAGTTGCCCGCCGCCAGGATGAACTCCGCCTGCGGCGTGTTGTTCTCCTTGGCGAAGGCTTGCGCCGCCTGCACCACGCGGGTCAGGGTGTCGGCCTTGTGGTCGGCCAGGAACACCAGCACCGGCAACATCGAGCAGTCGTTGCTATACAGCTCGGACGGGATCATGCGCTGCGCCGAATTGCTGACGAAGCGGTTGCGCGACAGCGCCTGCCATTTCAGGCTGCCGCCATTGACGTTGGCGATGATGCGCTTCTGGATGGTGAACAGCGAGGTGGTCGACTCGACCCCGGCCACGTTCTCCATCTCCCACTGGAAGCGGTCCACCACTTCCGCCGTCGGGTAGGCGCCGCACTCGCCGGCCGGCGTCTTCACCATCACCACGAACACGTCCGAGCTGGTCGAGTAGTGGCTGGTGATGAAGGCGTTGTCGCGGTTGTAGCGCGAGTCGGCGCGCAGCTCCGGCGCGCCCGGGTCGAGGTCGCCGATCTTCAGGTCGCGGTTCAGCACGAAGGCGGTGGCGAACACCGCCAGCGCACCCAGCACCGCGAACTTGGCGAACTTCGGCTCGGCAAAGCGCGACAGCATGCGCATGACGCGGTGCTCGCTCTGCGCCTTTTTCGCCTGGTGGCGCAGGCAGGCATCGGTCACGCCCACATACGACATCAGGATCGGCAGCAGGAACATCTTGGTCAGCACGATCACCGCCACACCGACCGAAGCCGAAATGGCCAGCTCGCGGATCACGCCGATCTCGATCACCAGCAGGGTCGAGAAGCCGACCGCGTCGCACAGGAGCGCGATGGTGCCCGGGATGAAGAGCTGGCGGAAGGTCAGCTTGGCGGTCTCCATGTCCGACTTGCCGGACAGGCGCTCGGTGGCCATGGTGTTGATGTTCTGCACCGCGTGCGAGACGCCGATGGCGAAAGTCAGGAACGGCACCAGGATCGAGTACGGGTCCAGGCCAAAGCCCAGCAGGCGCACGATGCCAAGTTGCCAGATCACCGCCAGCGAGCAGCAGAACACCGTCACCAGGGTCGATTTCCAGCAGCGCGAGTACCACAGCAGCAGCACCACCGTCATGACGAAGGTGATGGCGAAGAACATGCCGATCGCTTTCGCACCGTGGATCAGGTCACCCACCACCTTGGCGAAGCCGACGATGTGGATCTTCACGCCCTGCGCCTCGTACTTGTCGCGCACCAGGCGCTCCAGGCGCTCCGAGAACTCGCCGTAATCGAGCTTGGTGCCCTTGTCCGGGTCGATCTCCAGCAGCGGCACCTGGACGATGGTGGACTTCTGGTCCGCCGCCACCAGGCTGCCAATGCGGCCGGAACGGGCGATGTTGGCGCGCACCTCGTCCAACATGGCCGGCGAGCCGTCGAAGCCCTGCGGGATGATCTGGCCGCTGTTCAGGCCCGTCTCGGTCACCTCCATCCACTGCACGTTCGGGGTCCACAGCGACTTCAGGTTGCCACGGTCCACGCCCGGGATGTAGAACACCTCGTCGGTCACCGCCTTCAGCGTGTCCAAATACTGCTTGGAGTAGATGTCGCCGTCCTTGGCCTCCACCGCGATGCGGATGTTGTTGCCCAGCGGGCGCAACTCGTTCTCGTACTTCAGGTAGTTGGCGATGAAGGGATGCGTCGCCGGCACCATCTTCTGGAAGCTGGCGTCCGGCTTCAAGAGCGCCGCCTGCCAGGCAAAGACCGCCGAGGCGATCAGGAAGGCGATCATGATGATGAAGCGGTACTGGAACAGGCGCGGCTCCAGCCAGTGCTCGATCGAGGTGAAGCGCTGGTGGCCCTCCTCGGCTACCTTGCAGGCTTTGTCGTTATCGCGGTTCATTGCGCGCCCTCCAGTTTGGCCGCGCGCACGCCGCCGGTGCCGGACAGCAGCACCGTGCCGTTCAGCGCCAGCATGCCGGCCGTGGCCACCGCGTCGCCCTGGCGCACCAGGCGGAAACTCACGCCGTCGTCGTCGCTTTGCAGCAGCGCGCCGTCCTGCGCCGCCAGCACGATGCTGGCGCCGCGCAGGGCGCCGCCGACCAGGCTCTTTTTGGTCACCGCCGGCGTTTCGCGCCAGGTGGCGCCGCCGTCTTCGCTGCGGAACACATGGCCGCCGAAGCCGTAGGCCAGCAGGCTGCGGCCGGTGAAGATCACGCCATACAACTGGCCGCTATAGCCGGTTTCAATGCGCTGCCAGGCGTTGCCGCCGTCCAGCGAACGGTAGATGTAGCCACCCTCGCCGGCAATGGCCAGCAGGTTGCCCGGGCCGCCCGCGATGGCGTTGTAGTGCAGTCCTTCCGGGTTGGGCAGGCCGGCGCCCATGGATGTCCAGTTGATGCCACCGTCCGTGGTGCGGAAGGCCTGGCCGTATGCGCCCACCGCGTAGCCGGTCTTGGCATCGCGGAACCATACGCCCAGCAGGGGCCGCGACGGGCCGAATTTGGCCGCCGCTTCAATATCACCGAGCGCATTCTCGGCGTCCATCAGGGCATTGTTCTCCCCCGCGCCCCCTGCCGCCTGCGCTTTGTCCACCGCTGCCTTGGCGTCCGCCAGCATCAGGGTGTTTGCTTTGTTGCCGTCAAAGCGGGTCGTCCACTGCGCCCCGCCATCATTGGTGGAAAGGATCACGCCATCGTGGCCGACGGCCCAGCCGTCACGCCCGTTGGCAAACGTCACATCGGTCAGCGTGACCGACACCGGCACCTTGGCCTGGGCCCAGGCCGCCTTCTCATTACCGTCGCGCACCAGGATGATGCCGCGCTCGCCCACCGCCACCGTGCGCGGGCCGGCCAGCGCCAGCGCCGTCAGCATCGCCTTCGGCGCACGGGCCGACATGCGGGCCGGCGTTTGCAGCGGGTCGCGCGCCACGGCCGGCAAAACCACCAGTACGCCCAACAGGGCGGCGCCAGCTTGTATCAGAACTTTATTCATGCTCTTCCTGCGAAAAAAAGGGCGCACAGCCTGGTCAAAGACGTGCGCCCAAAGAGACACCCCCAAACCCGCTACACCGCTCTTAGTTGGAAGAGCGGCGCAGCGTATCCGGCGTGAAGTTCGACGGGTCGAGCTTCACGCCAAATTTCATCGGCTTCTCCTGGTTCGAGATGCCGGACAGCAGGTAGCGACGGGCCTGCAGGTCGTAGAACACTTCGTTGGCGAAGTAATGGGCTTGCGCGTCGTAGTACTGGATGCCGCCGATTTCGTGCACGCGCCACAGTTCGCCGCGGCCGTCATACGCATCGGTGTGGGCAACTTGCCAGCTGTCCTCGTCCACGTAGAACACGCGCTTGGCGTAGATATGGCGTTTGTCTTTCTTCAGGGTCGCTTCCACCACCCACACGCGGTGCAGTTCATAGCGCACCAGGTCCTGGTTCATGTGGCCCGGACGCACGATGTCGGCGTACTTGTTGGCTTTATTGGTCAGCTTGTAGTTGTTGTAGGAGATCAGCATCTCCTTCTTGCCTACCAGCTTCCAGTCGTAGCGGTCCGGCGCGCCGTTGAAACCGTCGTAGTCGTCGGTGGTGCGCAGGCCGTCCGAGCCCTGGCCCGGCGAGTCATACGCCACGTTCGGCGCGCGCAGCACGCGGCGCTGGCCCGGGTTGTAGGTCCACGCCAGGCGCGATTCCTTGACCTGGTCCAGCGGGTCAACCACCAGCAGCGCGTCGCCGGCCACCGAGGATGGGCCGGTCAGGGTCGCCATGTAGTACAGCAGGCGGTTCGGCTCCGGATTGGCCAGGCCCTGCGCGAAAGCGACCTTCTCGGTGCGGGTCACCGGCGTGAAAGCGCCGTTGGTCTGCACCGGGAATTCGGCGGTGTGGCGTTCGATGGTGCCGCCGCGGTAGCGCATCAGGTGGTTCCAGATCACTTCCACGCCGACTTTCGGAATCGGGAACGGCACGGTGGTGCGCGCGATGCCGGTCACGCCGTTACCGCCGCCGGTCAGCTCGGCCTTCGACGCTTCGCTCTTGACGGTGTCATACACGTTCTGCGGATAGCCGGCAGTACGGTAGGTCTTGTAGACATTCATCTTGTAGGTCGGATAGCGCTTCAGCATCTCCATCTGGCCCGGGGTCAGCACGTCCTTGTACTTGTCCATATTGGCCGAGGTGATGGTGTACAGCGGCGCTTCGTTCGGCAGCGGGTCGGCGTAGCCGTTCTTGGCGTCGAAGCCGGCCGGCGCCTTGGTGATGCCGCCACTCCAGGCCGGGATGGTGCCGGCCTTGTTGCCGTCCTTCTCGGCGCCGACCGGGGTCAGGTCCTTGCCCAGGCGCTCCACTTCGGCCTGCGACAGGCCGGCCATGGCGCTGCCGGCGATGCACGCCAGCGCAGCGGCCAGCAAGCTTTGCTTCATCATTTTCATGCAGTGTCTCCTCGGTCTCTGTTAGAAGTTGGCGCCGATCACGAACGACATATTGTCGCGGTCGTGGAACTGGTCGTACTTGGCGCTCTTGTTATAGCTGGTGTAGCTGATATCGGCGTAGTAACGCTGGTTGTAGTCCGCGCGCAGGCCGATGCTGCGGGTCTGGCGGTCTTCCACAAACAGGTTGTCGGCAGCGTAGCCCTTCACGTCGTGCGAGAAGAACAGGCGCGGCTTGAGGTTGACGCCGGCGATCGCGTTCGGGAACAGCAGTTCGGCCGACAGGCGGTAGCCCCAGGCGCTGCTGGTGGCGTAGCCCTCGTTCTCGCAGTACGCCGCGTTCGGCTGGATGCCGGCCGGGCCGCAAGTGCCTTTCAGCGCCGCAGTCGGGCCGAAGTTGTAGCCGAAGCCGCGCACATAGCGGGTGCTGGTGTTCGGGTCGCCGATGCCGCTCCACTTCTGGCCGGCCACTTCACCCAACAGGGTGAGCGAGTCGGCGCCCAGCACTTGCGGGAACTGGCGGATGAACGACACCTGCGCCTGGGTCTTGTCCTTGCGGTCGTAACCGTGCAGCACATAGCCGGTCGGCTTGGTCGGGTCGCGCGCGATGGCGCCCCAGCTGGCCTGCGGGCCGATGCCCAGCGCGGTACCGACCAGCATGTCGATGGCGTTGATCTGCACCGGGATGTCCTTGGTGCGCGAGATTTCGCCGAACAGCGAGAAGCCGCCCAACTCGGTCGCGGCCGACACGCCCATCGTCTTCACGTTCTCGCCGCTGTAGTCCCACACGATATTACCGGCCGGCAGGACGCCCAGGGTGCCGAGCGAGGCAGCCAACTGCGGTACCGCTTTCACCAGCTGCGCCAGTTTGCCGGACCAGACCGACGGCAGGGCCGACGGCTGCTTGACCACCGAGACGATCGGCGAGTGGCTGTGGAAGCGCGCGAAGTAAACACCGAAGTCGGTGGCGATGGAGTCAGCGAAGTAGTGGCTCGACAGGCCGAACTGGCCGGACTTCTTCGGCTCGATCTTCTGCGCGGTGGTCATGCGGAAGTTGAGCGGCATATTGCGCGCCAGGCCGAGCGAAGCCAGCACCGGATCCAGTGCGGCCGGCAGCGCGGCCAGGAACGGCGCGCCGTTGAACTGGCCACGGTCGTTCAGCTTGGTGGCGTCGCCGAACAGCACGGTGCCGTTGTTGCAGTTCAGGGAGTCGGCGGCCGACCAGTAGGTGCCGCAACCGTCCACCACGTTCTGGCGCCAGCGCAGGTTGTAGAAGGCTTCCAGCGAAACGCCGTTACCCAGGCCGATATTGGCCATCAGGGCCGGCTGCGGACGCAGGATCTCTTTCACCTGGGCGCCAGGGCGGCGCGCCGCGCTGGTGTCGAAGGCGCCCATGGCGTTCACGCCCGGCACGAACAGGCTCTCGCCCCAGTTGATCACCTGGTTGCCCAGCTTGACGCTGACCGGCTTGCCGCCCAGGTCGTAGTTGGCGAACACGTAGGCGTCGGCCAAGGCCGCGCCGTCGAAGGTGGAGAGCTTGTCGAACTTGCTGTCATCCAGGTTGGCGCCCGGGGTGAAGCCGTTGTTGAAGTTCCCGTGCGGCATATTGTGGCTCTTCAGCGTGTAGTCATACCAGGCGAAGCCGCGCATGAACAGGCCGTAGGTCTCGCCTTTCAACTCGAACTCGCCGGTCAGCTTGCCGACGGTGGAGTAGGCGTCATGCTTTTTGAAATTCAGGTTGCCGTCATCGGCGCCGGCGCCTGCCGTGCCGCCGTTGACGACGGAAATCAGGTTCTTGTCCGCATCCTTCATGCGGATGCTGGTGCCGACCGAGGCGCTGAGGGACCAGCGCCCTTCCAGGCCGTTGTCGGTGGTGAAGGTATCTGCGTGCGCCAGTGGGGTTGCCAGCGCCGCCGCCACAGCCAGTGCCATGGTTCGGTTGTACTTCCTCGTCATCCTTGTGTCTCCTTTGGTTTATGTACAGCTTTGTATTCTGCTTTCTTATACTGCCTTCTTAAACTCCTTAAACAACTCACGCAACTTCATCTTCTGCACTTTGCCGTTGGCCGAATAAGGCAATTCGCTGACGAACACCACATCGTCCGGCAACCACCATTTCGCAACGCGGCTCGCAAGGTAGCCTAACACTTCATCGCGCGTGGGGGAACAGCCTTCACGCGCGACAACCACTAGTAGCGGGCGTTCCTGCCATTTTTCATGCGGCACACCGATCACCGCGGCGGCCGCGATGCCGGCGTGGCCCAGCACCGCGTTCTCCACATCGATCGATGAAATCCATTCGCCGCCGGACTTGATCACGTCCTTCGCGCGGTCGGTGATCTGCAGGTAGCCATCGGCATCGATGTTGGCGATATCGCCCGTATCGAAGAAGCCGTCCTGGTCCAGCACCGGCGCATCGCTGCCGTAGTAGGCCGACAGGATCCACGGTCCGCGCACCATCAGGCGCCCCGCCGCCACGCCGTCGTGCGGCAGGCGCCGGCCCTCTTCGTCTTTCAGCGCCAGCTCCACGCCGCACACAGGGCGCCCTTGGCGCGCCTGCACGCGCAGCTTTTCTTCCTCGCTGGCATTGTCGTGTGTTTGCAACAAAGAGCACACGGTGCCGAGCGGCGACATCTCCGTCATGCCCCATGCCTGCATTAAAGTCGCGCCCAAGGTTTTGCTGCAGCGCGTAAACATCACCGGCGGAATCGCCGAGCCGCCGCACAGCAGGCGCTCCAGGCAGAGTTCCTGCAGCGCCGGGCGCGCTTCGCCTTCCACATGGTTGAGCAGTCCAAGCCACACGGTCGGCACGCCCAGCGCCATGGTCACGCGCTCGTCGCGCAGCATGGCGTAAATGCTGGCGCCATCCAGCGCCGGCCCGGGCAGCACCAGCTTGGCGCCGCTCAGCGCACCGGCGTAGGGCATGCCCCAGGCGTTCACATGGAACAGCGGCACCACCACCAGGCAGCTGTCGCGGTGCGAGATGGCGGCGGTGCCGGCCAGGCACAGGCCCATGGCGTGCAGGTAGGTCGAGCGGTGCGAATACAGCACGCCTTTCGGGTGGCCGGTGGTGCCGGAGGTGTAGCACAGGGCCGAGGCGCTGCGCTCGTCGAACTGCGGCCAGTCAAAGTGTTCGCCGGCGCCTTCCAGCAGCTCCTCGTAGCACAGCGTGCCGGCCGGCAGCCCTGGCGGCATATGGGCCCGATCCGTCATGCAGACGAAGGCGCGCACGCAGGCCAGGCGCGGCGCCAGCGCCGCCACCAGCGGCGCGAAGCTGATGTCGAAGAACAGCACCTGGTCCTGCGCGTGCTGCACGATGTATTCGATCTGCTCCGGGAACAGGCGCGGGTTGATGGTGTTGAGCACCGCGCCCTTGCCGGACACGGCGAAGTACAACTCCATATGGCGGTGCGTGTTCCAGGCCAGGGTGCCGACCCGCTCGCCCATGCCCACGCCCAGCGCCTGCAGCGCTTTGGCCAGGCGCTTGGCGCGGCGCGCCACCTCGCCGTAACTGCTGCGGTGCAGCGTGCCTTCGCACAGGCGCGACACGATCTCGGCGCGCGGGTGCACGCGCACCGCGTGTTCGAGCAGCGAGGAGATCAACAGCGGCTGGTCCTGCATCAAGCCTTGCATGGCGCAATCCATCACATGTGGCGTTTCAGGAAATCGGCCAGCCGGTCGAACACGCGGCCATACGGCGGGCGGAACAGGCCAAAGCCGTTCAGGCGCGCCTGGCGGTAGATCGGCTTTTGCTTGGAGAAGGCCAGGAAACCGTGCTCGCCGTGGTAGGCGCCGGTGCCGCTCGCGCCCACGCCGCCGAAGGGCAGGTTCTCCTGCGCCGCATGCCACAGCGCGTCGTTCACGGTGACGCCGCCGGAAATGGTGGACTCCAGCACCTGCTGGCAGTTGCGCCGGTCGCGCCCGAACCAGTACAGCGCCAGCGGGCGTTCACGTTCGTTGATGAAGGCGATGGCCTGCTGCAGCGTGTCATACGGCAGCACCGGCAGCAGCGGGCCGAAGATCTCCTCGCGCATCACGGCCATCTGCGGCGTCACGTCCAGCAGCAACACCGGCGCCATGCGCCGCTCGCCGCCGTGCGGGCTGTCCGCATCGGCGCCCAGGCGCACCACGGTGGCGCCCTGCTCCTCCGCATCGCGCACCAGTTGTTGCAGGCGCGCGTAATGGCGCTCGCTGATGATGCTGGTGTATTGCTCGTTGCCGGCGAACTGCGGGTACATGGCCTTGGCCGACGCGCTGACTTCGCGCACAAAATCCGCCACCCGCGCGCGCGGCACCAGGGCGTAATCGGGCGCCACGCAGGTTTGTCCCGCGTTGAATAATTTACCGAAGGTCAGGCGCGGCGCCGACTCCGCCAGGTCGCAGCTTTCATCGATGATGGCGGGCGACTTGCCACCCAGTTCCAGGGTCACCGGCGTCAGGTTGTGCGCGGCGGCAATGGCGACCTGCCGGCCCACCGTGGTGGAGCCGGTGAACACCAGGTGGTCGAACGGCAGCGCGGCGAAGGCGCGGCTCTCCTCCACCCCGCCCTCGATCACCGCCAGTTCCGCCGGGCTGAAATATTTGGCCGCCAGTTGCGCCAGCAGGCGCGAAAAGGCCGGTGTCAGTTCGCTCGGTTTAATCATGACGCGGTTACCCGCCGCCAGCGCGGCCGCCGCCGGCACCAGGGCCAGTTGGCAGGGGTAATTCCACGGCACGATATTGCCCACCACGCCCAGCGGCTGTGGCATCAATTCGCTGCTGCCCGGCAGCATATGCAGGGGGGTCGCCACCCGGCGCGGGCGCATCCAGCGCCCCAGCTTGCGGCGCTGCTGGCGCACCGCCGACAACACGATGAAGAGTTCCGTCAGCACCATCTCCTGCCGCGCGCGTCCGCCGAAATCGGCGCTGATCGCGTCCAGGATGGCCTGCTCGTTGTCCGCCACCAGGGCGTACAGCCGGTCCAGCCGCTCGCGCCGGCTGGCGGCGGAAGGCAGCATGTCGGCTGCAAAGGCAGCGCGCTGGGTTTCCAGCACATCGGTGGCCGCGAGGCGTGCGGCCGTGTCCGTACCTACGACAACATAGTCGAATTTCTGAACCTGCATTACGGTGTCTCCAGATTGCGCCGCGTTTTCATAACGCTGTCGTTGAAACGAGTATGTGTTTGGCACTACTATTCGTCCAATGCATTGTTTGTATCGGTCAAATGCATAATTTGCATACCAGAGGATTTCGATGGATTTCAAACGCTTGCGCTATGCCCTGGCCGTGGCCGACGAAGGGAATTTTGTGCGCGCCGCCGAGCGCGTCAGCATCAGCCAGCCGGCCTTGTCGCGCGCCGTGCAGGCACTGGAGGAGGAACTGGGTTTCCTGCTGTTTGACCGGGGCAACCGGAATGTCGCGGTGACGGTGGCGGGCGCCGCTTTCTTCAACCACGCGCGGCGCCTGCTGTTTGATGTGCGCAATATGGAACACGATCTGGATCTGTTGCGAAATGGAGACAGTGGCCGTGTCGCCTTTGGCATCGGCCCCCTGCATTCCGGCGCCCTGCTGCCGCGCATGCTGCGCCAGGTGCGCGCCGAGCAGCCCGGCATCATCATGTCGGTCTCGATCAACAACTCGAATTACCTGCTGGACCACCTGCGCGCCGAGGACATGGAGTTCTTCATGTCCGACGTGCGCCTGATCGAAGCGGCGGAAGACTTGATCATCACCCACGAGTGCCGCCAGTACGGCGGCATCTATTGCCGCCCGGGCCACCCGCTGCTGGCGCGGCCCGATATCACGCCGCCCGAGCTGCTACCCTACGGCATGGCGGCGCCCACCATTCCGGACGTGCTGATGGTGCAGATGAATAAGCTGTTCCGCCTGCCGCCCGGGCGCGACTTGCCGGTGGTGCTCAGTTGCGACAGCGTGCATACCCTGGTCGACGTGGTGGCCGAATGCGACCTGCTCTTGATTTCCAGCCACGCCGCGCTGGCCGAAGCGGCCGAACTGGGGCAGCTGGTGCAGGTGCCGGTGGCCCTGCCGCCGCTGTGGGCCGATATCGCCACCATCCGCCTGCGCGGCCGCACCCTGTCGCCCGGCGCCCAGCGCGTGCTGCAAACGGCGCGCGCCGTACTGTCACAGCTGGCCGGCACCGAGATGCCGCGCCAATAGGGCCCGGCCGGCCCGCGCGGACCGGCCGCAGCGCCTCGCGCTAGTCCACGCTGGCGGCGGCGCGCAGCGCCTCCAGGTCGCGCACCTCGATCTGCCCGTAGCGCAGGGTGATCGCGCCGGCCCGCGCCAGCGCGCGCAATTCCTTGTTCAAAGTGGTGCGCCCCAGGCCCAGCATCATGGCGATGTGGTCCTGCGACGCCGTGATGGTGCTGCGCGCGCTGGGCGCCAGGGTCAGGTCGCCGCGCGCCATCATCAACAGGCGCCGCGCCAGGCGCGCCCGCGTGCCATGCAAAGCCATGTCAGCCACCAGGCCGAGCGCCGAGCGCAAACGCTGCGCCTCCAGCCGCGCGATCGCGTTGGCGAACACCACATCCTGCATCAGCGCCGCGAAGCGCTCGGCGCTGACCACCAGCAGCTCGGTTTCCTCCTGCGCGGTCGCCGTGGCGGTGCGGCCCGACCCTTCCAGCAGCCCCGTCTCGCCAAACCAGTTGCCCGGTTCGACAATGGCCAGGATCGCCTCATTGCCGTTTTCATGCATCACCGACAGGCGCAGCGATCCGCGCAGCACGCCCCAGAAGCCGTCATCCGCCGTCCCGGAAAAGGAGCCCTGCACATACAGCGGCTCGCCCGCCGCCAGGCGCACCGGGCGGGTCAGCGCCAGCAAGGCTTGCGCCTGCGCCGGCGGCAAGCCAGCGAACCACGGGTTGTTTTGAAACACATGCATGCGAAAGATCCTGAATTGCACGGAATTGAACAATCTTGCCGGGGCGGGCGTTGCATCATGGCTGCAAAGGAGACCTGAACAATGGACAAGACCATGATGTATGCACTGCTGGCGATGGTGATCGCCGGCCTGGCCGCAGCGGAAATCGCCAGCCGCCGCTATCGCGACACGGTGCGCGCCAGCGCCAATGATACAACGCTGGAATTGCTGATGACCATCAGCCTGCTGGTGGTGACCCAGCCCGTGCTGATCCTCGTCACCGACGCCCTGGGCCAATGGCTGGCGCCCGGCCTGCGCGACGCCTGGGCCGGATTGCCCTGGTGGGCCTGGGGCTTGCTGCTGCTGGTGGGCGACGACATGACCCAGTACTGGTGGCACCGCGTGTCGCACTCGCCCCTGCTGTGGCCTTTGCACCGCGCGCACCACTCGGCCGCCTACATGAGCATCCGCATCACCTACCGCAACAACTTCTTTTACTACCTGATGATGCCGGGCTTGTGGTTCAGCGGCTTCATGGTCTACCTGGGCTGCGGCTGGATGTACTTCGCCTATGTCACCCTGAAGCAGACCGTGATCCTGGGCGCGCACTGCGCCTGGGCCTGGGACGAGCCGCTGTACCGCATCCGCGCGCTGCGCCCCCTGATGTGGATCGTGGAGCGCACCATCTCCACCCCCGCCACGCACCGCGCCCACCACGCCCTGACCAACGCCGACGGCATCGGCCACTACAAGGGCAACTTCGGCAACCTGCTGTTCTTCTGGGACATCCTGTTCGGCAGCGCCCACATCACGCGCCGCTACCCGGCCGAAGTCGGCCTGCGCGACGACCAGTTGTTCGGCGCAGAACGCTGGGACAAGCAAATGTTCTACCCGCTGGCACAGTCGCAGCGCGAATACAGCGCCCTGAAATTCGGTGGAAAAATTTACAGCGATGAATAAGCCGGGAATTGTTGTCACGGGCGGCTTTGGCGCCCTGGGCCGCGCCGTCGGCGAGGCACTGCTGGCGGCCGGCGCACAGGTTGCTTTGGTGGACCAGGCGCATGCCCCCGACCACGTGCCGGAGGGCGTGCTGGCCTGCGGCGGCGTCGACCTGAACGACCCGCTGGCGGCGCGCCGCTGCCTGGACCTGGTGGCCGAGCGTTTTGGCAGGCTGGATGGCCTGGTCAACGTGGCGGGCGGCTTCGCCTGGGAGAGCATTGCCGACGGCGACATCGCCACCTGGGACCGCATGTACGCGCTGAACGTGCGCACCGCCTTGCTGGCCTCACAGGCTGCCCTGCCGCACCTGCGGCGCCAGGGGCGTGGCAGCATCGTCAACGTGGGCGCCATGGCCGCCGCACGCGCGCAGGCCGGCATGGGCGCCTACGCCGCCGCCAAGTCCGGCGTGGCGCGCCTGACCGAGGCGCTGGCGGAGGAACTGCACGGCCAGGGCATCCGCGTCAACGCCATCCTGCCCAGCATCATCGACACCCCGGCCAACCGCAGCGCCATGCCGGACGCCGATACCAGCCGCTGGGTCGCCCCGGCGGCCCTGGCCCCGGTGGTGCTGTTCCTGCTGTCGGACGCCGCCGGCGCCGTCAGCGGCGCCCTGCTGCCGGTCACCGCCGCCTAAGGCGCGGTCTGCGGCAGGCGCAGCTCGAAACACACGCCCTGCCCGGGCGCGCTTTGCAAGCTGATGCTGCCGTGCAGCGAACCGCACACCAGGTTGTTCACAATGTACATGCCCAGCCCGGAACCGCCGGCGCCGATCTTGGTGGAGAAGAAGGGCTCGAAGATTTTCTGTTGCAGCCCGGGCGCGATGCCGACACCGTCGTCGCGGTACAGCAGGCGCACATGGTCGCCATCCATGCCGGCCGCGATCGACACCTTGCCGCAGCCGCGCCCCTCAAAACCGTGCAGGATGGAGTTGACGATCAGGTTGTTGAGGATCTGTTCCAGGTGGCCGGGATAGGAATCCATGCGCACCCCGGGCGGAACCTGCATCTCCACCGTCACATTGGCCTGGCGCAGCATGCGCCCCAGCGTCACCAGGATATCGTGCAGGCAGGTGTGCAGGTCGAACTGGCGGCGGCGCTGGCTGGTCTGGTCCACCGCCACATTCTTGAAGCTTTCAATCAGTTCGCGCGCCTTGTCGGCGCTGCGCACCAGCAGCTCGCTGGCATCGCGGCATTCGGTGGCCGAGGCCAGCAGGCCGGAGCGCGTCAGCTTTCCCGCCAGCGCGCTGCCGGCCAATTCCGCCACGCGGTCGCGCAAGGCCGTGGCCAGCAGCACCAAATTGCCCACCGGCGTATTCAGCTCGTGCGCCACGCCGGCCACGATGCCGCCCAGCGCCACCATCTTTTCCTGCTCCACGATCTGCTGCAAGGCCTGCCGCAGTTCGCAGCTACGCGCCTCCTCGGCCTCCTTGCGCTGGGTGATGTCGCGCACCAGCGCGGCGAAGGTGGGCGGCTGCGATTGCGGCACCTGCCATTGCGACAACTCGACATCGAACTCGCGCCCGTCGCGATGGCGCGCGCGCTGGCTGCACTCATCCCCCGCCGGCAGCAGCACGCGGCTGGCCGGCTGGCCCAGCATCTCGTCGCGGCGCCAGCCGAACAGGCGCTCCGCCGCGTGGTTCCAGTCGGTGACGATGGCGTTGGCGTCGGTGGCGATGAAGGCCTCGCTGGCACTATCGATCACCATGCGCAGGCGGCGCTCCGATTCGTGCAGGGCCTGGGTGCGCTCCTGCACCTTGGCATACAGCTCGCACAGCACCGCCACCTTGTTGCGCAGCACGGCCGGCTCGATCGGCTTGTTGAGGAAGTCCACCGCGCCCATGCCGTAGCCCTCGAACTGGCGCACGCGGTCGTGCAGGCCGGCGGTGATGAAGATGATGGGCAGGTGGCGCGTGCGCGGGTTGGCGCGCAGCAGTTCGGCGGTTTCCAGTCCGTCCATGTCGGGCATCTGCACGTCCAGCAGCACCACCGCGAAATCGCGCTTGAGCGAATGGCGCAAGGCTTCCTGGCCGGACAAGGCCGGCACCAGCTCCAGCGGCAGCGACATGTCCTCCAGCAGCGCCTCCAGCGCCGTCAGGTTTTCCTGGCGGTCGTCCACCATCAGCACTGGAATGGTCCCGTTCATGCTCCCCCTTGGCGTCTTATCCAGACCCGCAGCAGCGATAGCAGCTGCGGGGTGTCGATCGGCTTGGCGAGGTAGTCGCTGGCTCCCGCCTCCAGGCATTTCTGATGGTCGCCGGGCATGGCCTTGGCGGTCATCGCGATCATGGGCAGGTCCTTGAAGCGGGCGTCGGCGCGGATGCGGCGCATCGCTTCATAACCATCCATTTGCGGCATCATTATATCCATCAGCACCAGGTCGAAGCGCTCCTCGCCGTTCAGCTTCTCCAGCGCCTCCAGCCCATGCTCCGCTTCCACCACCTGCACCCCGCGCTCGCCCAGCAGGCTGGCCAGGGAAAACAGGTTGCGCATATCGTCGTCCACCACCAGCACCTTGCTGCCGGCCAGTGCGGCCGCTTCCTGCTGCACGGCGCGGCCGCCCTGTTCCACGCTGTGCAGGAACAACTGCACTTCGCCCAGCAGGCGTTCCGGGCTCTTGCTGCCTTTCACGATCACGCTGCGCGCGTAGCGGTGCAGCAGGCGCAGTTGTTCGCGGCCCAGGTCCTGGCCGGAATGGACGACCACCGGTAGCTGACGCAGTTGCGGATTGGCGTGCAGCTCTTCCAGCACCTGGTAGCCGCTCATGTCCGGCAGGCCAAGGTCCAGCACCATGCAATCGAAACGGCCGTGCTGCAGCTGCTGTAGCGCGTCCCTGCCGCCGCGGCAGCGCACCACCTCCACGTCGCGCGCCGCCAGCAGGGCCGCCAGGCTGTTCAACTGGCCCGCGTCGTCCTCCACCACCAGCACCCGCTTCATGGTGGCCGCCCAGGCTTGCTCGATGGTATCGAACACGCTCGCCAGTTGCTCCGCGCTGGCCGGTTTGGTCAGCAAACCGAGCGCGCCCAGGTCGCGCGCGCGTTGCAGCTCGTCCAGGCAGGTGATGAAGTGCACCGGCAGGTGGCTGGCGCGCGGATCTTGGCGCAGTTGGCGCATGACTTCCCAACCGTCCATGCGCGCCATCATCACGTCCAGCAGTACCGCATGCGGTGCCTCATGCCGCGCCAGTTCCAGGCCCTGCACACCGTCGTGCGCCAGCATAGGCTGGTAGCCGCGCGAGAGCACCAAGTCGGCCAGCACCTGGGCGAAGAAGGGGTCGTCCTCCACGATCAGAATGCGGCGCCCCACCACTCCGCCCCCGCCCGCGCCCGCGCCGCCCGCGCCGCCGGCCGGCCAGGCCCCGTCCTCGGACGCGGCGCCCTCCAGCACCGGCTGCACCGGCTGCAACGGCAGCATGAAGGTGAACGTACTGCCCTCCCCCTCCCGGCTATGCAGGTGCAAGGCCCCGCCCATCCTGCGTGCCAGTTGCAGCGAAATCGACAAGCCCAGGCCCGTCCCCCCATAGTGCCGGCTGATGCTGCCATCGGCCTGGCGGAACGCCTCAAAGATCGACACCTGCTTATCCGCCGCCACCCCGATCCCGCTATCGCTGACAGCAAAGGACAACTGTTCCCCCACCACCGACACCCGCAGCGCCACGCTCCCCGCATGGGTAAACTTGAGCGCATTGGAGAGCAGGTTGCGCAGCACCTGCTGCACCCGCTGCCCATCCATCGGCACCACCTCCGGCGTCCCCGGCAAGCGCTCCACGGAAAACGCCAATCCCTTCTGCTCCGCCTGCGGCAAGAACTGCGCCGCCAGCTCGCCGCACAGTCCCGCCAGCGGCAGCGGCTCGATATGCAGCTCCACCTTACCCGCCTCCATCTTGGCCAGGTCCAGGATATCGTTAATCAGGTTCAGCAAATCCCTCCCCGCGTGATGGATCGTCGCCGCATATTCCAACTGGCGCTCGCTCAGGTTGCGCCCCTTGTTCTCCTTCAGCAGCGAAGACAGGATCAGCATCGAATTCAAGGGCGTGCGCAACTCATGCGACATATTCGCCATGAACTCGCTCTTGTACGCGCTGGCGCGCTGGATTTCCTCGCGCTGCCGCTCCAGCTGGTCGGCGCGCTCCTCCAACTCCGCATTCGACTGCTGCAGCTCCTCCTGCTGCACCCGCAGCTCCTCCGCCTGCTGCGCCGTCTCCGCCAGCAAGGCGCGCGTGCGCTGGCGCGCGATGTTCACTTCCAGGCCGATCGCCATCGCCTCCGCGCACAGGTCCAGCAAGGCCAGCTCCACCTCGCTGAACGCGCGGAAGGCGCCCAGCTCCATCAGCGCCACCATATTGCGCCCATGCTGCAGCGGCAGCACCAGCACCGACGACGGCCCCGCGCTGCCCAGCGCCGAGGCGATCGCCAGGTAAGCCGGCGGCACCTCCTCCACCAGCATGCGCCTGCCGTCGCGCAGCGCCTGCCCCGCCAGGCCCTCGCCCGGCACCACCTGTGCCGTATGCCGTCCCTGCGCCAGCCCGTAGCCGGCCAGCAGCCGCATGCCCTGCCCCTGCCCCTGGTCCGCATACAGGGCGCCGACACGCGCTCCCAGCCGCTCCGCCACGTACGTCAGGATGCGCTGCCCCATCGCGGCCAGCTCCTGCTCGCCGCGCAGCACCGTGTTCAGTTCATTCTGGCTTGACTTGAGCCAATCGCGCTCGCGCTCCGCCAGGTTGCTGTCGCGCAGCGCCTGCGTCATCTGTGCGAAGGCCTGGTCGAAGCTGCGCTGCGTCTCCGCCAGCGCCGCCACCGAATGCAGCAGGTCGCCCGCCTCGTCGTGCGCCACCCCGCGCAGGTCCATCTGCGGCAAGGGCGCCGGCGAAAAATCGTGATCCAGCTTGCCGCCCGCCACCGCCTGCACCGCCGCCACATGCCCCGCCCGCGAACTGGCCAGCGCCCGCGCCGAATCCAATGCCCGGTGCAGCGGCCGCGCCACATTGCGCTGGTAGAAAACGCGCAAGGCCACCGCCACCAGCAGCAGGATCGCCCCCAGCGCGATCACCACCCAGCTGGCAATGCGCGCCGCACTGGCCGCCTCGCGCGTTGAATCCACCTCCAGCACACCGCGCACGTCGCCCAGCTTCCAATCGGTCTTCGGGCTTTGCGGATGGCTGTTGTGGCAGGCCACGCACGCCTGCGCGCTCATGCGGTCGGCCAGCGCCACGCGCACGGTGGTCTTGCCGTTGATGGTTTCGGTCCGGGAGAACACGCCCTCCGGCGTTTTTTGCAGGTAGTTCCAGGCATCCTGCGCGAACTGGTCGCTGGCGCGCTCGCGCCGCTGCGGGAAGGGATAGGGGCTGTACAACTTGACCATCGTGCCGCTGCCCTGCATCAGCGCACTCAGGTCGTGGATCATGGTGGCCGGCAGCGGGATCGCATTGTCCATGCTGCGGTAATCCGGGTCGACCCGCATATCCGACTGCGCCAGCACGCGCGCCGCCACATTCTCGGTGTAGTACTTGCGCAGCACCAGGAACTGGCGCACCGTGGCCTGCGCCGCATCCACCGCGTCACGCTCGGCATTCTCCGTGATCAGCGCCGGCAACAATGCCGAAACGACCACACCGCACAGGACCAGCAGCACGCCAACGGGCAGGAACAGTTTCCAGAAAAGGCTGCTGGAGCGTGCAAGCAAGGCGAGTCTCCGCAAAGGCAGGGGTGACCTTATTCTTGCGCGGAAAACTCAATGAAGCAAGCCTACCGAGAGTTACTACTTTTTAGCCGGGCGCAGCTCGATCTCGAACAGCTTGGGCCAGCGCTTGCCGGTCACGAACAGGCGCCGCGTTTTGGCGTCGTAGGCGATGCCGTTCAGGACGTTGTCGATGTCCTTGCCCGCCTTGGCGCTGGCGGCCAGGCCTGACAGGTCGATCCAGCCCAGCACCCGGCCGCTGAACGGGTCGATGCGGGCAATGCGCTCGGACTGCCAGACATTGGCGTAAATCTGCCCCTCCACCCACTCCAGCTCATTGATTTTGAGCAGCGGCTGGCCGTCCACGGTGACCTTGATGCGGCGCTGCTCACCGAAGGATTTGGGATCGAGCACGCGGATTTCCGGCGTGCCGTCGCTCATGTACAGGCGCTCGCCGTCGCTGGTCAGGCCCCAGCCCTCGCCCATGTAATTGAAGGTGCCCTTGATGGTCAGGCTGCCCTGGTCCATCACGAAGCCGGCCTGGTTCATCCAGGTGATGCCGACGATGCTGTCGCCGTGCGGCGCGATGCCCTCGCCGAACACCTTCTCCGGCAGCTCGCGCTTTTGCAGCACCTTGCCGGTCGCCAGCTCCACCTTGCGCACCGAGGAAGCGCCGTACTGGCCGGTGCTCTCCCACAGGAAGCCGTCCTTGAAGAACAAACCCTGGGTGAAGGCTTGCGGGTCGTGCGGATAGCTCGCCTTGATGGCGTAACCCTGCACCGGCACCGCAGCCGCCGCGCATGGCGCCGCTACCGCCAGTGCCGCCGCGCTGAATGCCGCGCCGATGGCCGCGAACTTACGCATCCCACAGCTCTCCGTTGGCGCTGGTGCGCGGCGGATTCACGCCGAAATGCTGGTAGGCCTGGGCCGTGGCTACGCGGCCGCGCGGGGTGCGCTGCAGGAAGCCTTGCTGGATCAGGTAAGGCTCCAGCACGTCCTCGATGGTGTCGGCCGCCTCGCCGATGGCCGCCGCCAGGTTGCCGATGCCGACCGGGCCGCCGCCGAATTTGTACAGCACCGCTTCCAGCAGCTTGCGGTCCATCACGTCAAAGCCGGCGTGGTCCACGTCCAGCATTCTCAAGGCCGCATCAGCCAGCTCGCGCGTGATGTCGCCATTGCCCTTCACTTCCGCGTAATCGCGCACGCGGCGCAGCAGGCGGTTGGCGATACGCGGCGTGCCGCGCGCCCGGCGCGCAATTTCCAGCGCGCCGCCGTCGTCGATATTCGCCTTCAGCAAAGCAGCGCTGCGGGTCACGATTTTCGCCAGTTCCTCGGTGGTGTAGAACTCCAGCCGCGCCACGATGCCGAAGCGGTCGCGCAGCGGGTTGGTCAGCATGCCGGCACGCGTAGTCGCGCCGACCAGGGTGAACGGCTGCAGGTCCAGCTTGACGCTGCGCGCCGCCGGGCCCTCGCCGATCATGATGTCGATCTGGTAGTCCTCCAGCGCCGGGTACAGGATCTCCTCGACCACCGGCGACAGGCGGTGGATCTCGTCGATGAAGAGCACGTCGTTCGCTTCCAGGTTGGTCAGGATCGCTGCCAGGTCGCCCGGGCGCTCCAGCACCGGGCCGGAAGTCTGGCGCATATTCACGCCCATTTCGCGCGCGATGATATTGGCCAGGGTGGTCTTGCCCAGGCCGGGCGGGCCAAACAGCAAGGTATGGTCGAGCGCCTCGCTCCGTTTGCGGGCGGCGGAAATGAAGATCTCAAGCTGCTCGCGGATTTTGACCTGGCCGACGTATTCATCCAGGTGCTTGGGGCGCAAGGCGCGCTCGATCGCCTCCTCGTTCGGCGAGGACGGTGCCGCATCGATAATGCGCTGTTCAGTGAAATTGTCGGTCTGGATGCTCATGCCACCATTGTACCCGTAGCGCGGCGGCGCGCGGCGCCCGCTGTAGGACATCCGCGCATGGCGACACGGCATGTGCGCCGCTTGGCGCCGCGCCGCAGGCGGCCATACTGGCGCCATGCCACCCACCGGAGGTTTCCATGCGCGCACTCACCTACCATTCGGCGCACGATGTCCAGGTCGACACCGTGCCCGATCCCATCCTGCAGGACGCGGACGACATCATCCTGCGCATCACCGCCACCGCCATTTGCGGCTCCGACCTGCACCTCTACCGCGGCAAAGTGCCGGGCATGAAGGAAGGCGACATCCTCGGCCACGAATTCATGGGCATCGTGGAGGATGCCGGGCCGGGCGTCACCGCCCTGGCGCGCGGCGACCGCGTGGTGGTGCCCTTCGTCATCGCCTGCGGCCGCTGCTTCTTCTGCGAGCACCAGCTATTTTCCGCCTGCGAAACCACCAACCCCGATCGCGGCGCCATCATGAACAAGAAAAGCCTGCGTTCGGGCGCCGCCCTGTTCGGCTTTTCCCACCTGTACGGCGGCGTGCCCGGCGGCCAGGCCGAATACGTGCGCGTGCCCAAGGCGAATGTCGGCCCGATCCGCATTCCCGCTGCGTTGGAGGATGAGAAAGTGCTGTTCCTGAGCGATATCCTGCCCACTGGCTACCAGGCCGTGTTGAATGCCGGCGTCGGCCAGGGCGACAGCCTGGCCATCTACGGCGCCGGCCCGGTGGGGCTGATGGCCGCCGCCTGCGCCCGCATGCTCGGCGTGGAAACCATCTTCATGGTCGACCACAACGGCTACCGGCTCGACTTCGCGCGCCAGGCTTACGGCGTGATCCCGGTGAACTTCGACCATGTGGATGCGGCCGAGTACATCATCGATAACACGGCGGCACGCGGCGTGGATGGGGTGATCGACGCGGTGGGTTTCGAAGCCAAAGGCAGCGCCCTGGAAACCGCGCTCACCGCCATCAAGCTGGAAGGCAGCAGCGGCGCCGCGCTACGCCAGTGCATCGCCGCCGTGCGGCGCGGCGGCACGGTCAGCGTGCCCGGGGTGTATTCCGGCTTTATCCACGCCTTCCTGTTCGGCGACGCCTTCGACAAGGGCATCAGCTTCAAGATGGGGCAAACCCACGTGCAGCGCTTCATGCCCGAGCTGCTGGAGTTCATCGGCCAGGGCAAGCTGCACCCCGACACCATCATCACCCACCGCCTGCCGCTGGAGCAGGCAGCCGAGGGCTACCGCCTGTTCGACCACAAAGAGGAGGAGTGCCGCAAGGTGATCCTGCGGCCCGGCTAGTGCTTAGCGTTCCTTGAAGACGATATCGATCGCCAGGCCGGCCGCCAGCAACAGGCCGCCCTTGCCTTTGAAGTCCTGGCCGATCGAGATCATGTAGTTGTCGGCGGACGTGAACAGCTCCTTGCCCAGACCGGCCCACTTCTTGGTGACGGTACCGACTTCGCTGCCGTTGGCATCGATGAACTTGAAGTTCCAGCCCTTCCAGTCGCCCTTCACTTCGGCCACCAGTTGGTCGCGCGTGTCATGGACGTAGAAGCCGCCGCCCAGGCTGAACAGCTTGGACTTGAAATAGCCGATCGCCTGGCCGGATCGGTCCAGGATGTCGATACGCGAACGCAGCAAGGTGAAGCCGCGTTTGATGGTCAGCACGGCCGGGCCGTCCACCTGTTCGGCAATGGCCACGGTGGTCGGCAGGATGCGCTTGTCGATCACCAGGCGCAAGGCGTGGGTCAGGAAGCCCAGGCGCTCCTGCGCAACGCCGATATGCGCCTGGGTTTCAGGATCGATGATGTCATAGGTGCCGGAGAATTTGAGGACGCCAACATGTTCTTTGACCAGGTAGTTCGATTTTTCCAGCAAGATAAATCCTAAAAAAGTGAGATCAGGCGGAGCGCAGCACGTGCGCCGAGGCAGCGAACTGCTCGTTGCCGGCCAGCTTGCCGCTGATGGTTTCAGTAATGGTGAAGCCAGCCGCGCGATAGAGGGCCAGGGCCGCCGCGTTCCCGGTGAGCACGTCCAGCGCCAGCGGCTTGCCTGCGGCGCGCAGCACAGCATCGACCAGCGCGCGGCCGATGCCCTGGCGGAAGCGGGCGGGATCGACGTAGAGCCAGGTCACCTCTTGGTCGGTATAGCCTGCGAAGCCGACCACCGCACCGTCGACTTCGGCCACCAGCAAGGTGGCGTCGAACAAGCCCTCCTGCGCGCCGGTTTCCGCCAGCGTCAGGAAAGCGTCGGCAAGACCGCTGGCTTCCAGTTCGAAAACGCGGGCAGCGTCGTGGACACGGCAGATGGCCTGCCAGTCTGTGGTTTGGTACGGTCGGATATGCATGGCGAGCAGCATTCTACCCGCCAGACCCGGGCCCAATTCTCACGAAAAATTACGCCTCGGGGATCGGCTGCTTCACCAGGAAGAGGTAAGACATGGCGCCGACGAAGGCGATGCCCGCCCCGGTCAGCAAGGCCGGCGCGAACGACCAGCTCTGCGCGATATAGCCGGTGAGGATAGGCGCCAGCGCGCCGCCCAGGAAGCCGCCGAAATTCTGGATCGCGCCCAGCGACGCGATGCGGCTGCGCGGCGCCGCCACCGTGGCCAGCGACCAGGCGCAGGCGGACGAGGCGTTGGCCAGGAAAATCACGACCGAGATGCAGGCCACCGCGGCGACATTGTTCTGCACCAGCGCCGCCGGGATGGTGAACGCCACCATGCCCAGCGTGGCGACGACCACCGCGTTGCGGCGGCCGGAAATTGGCGAAGCCGCATGGCGCGTAATGCGGTCGGACGCCCAACCCGCGATCAGCGCGCCGGCAAAGCCGCACAGGAAAGGCACCGCAGAGGCCAGGCCGGCCACGGCCAGGTCCATCTTGCGCTCGGTGCGCAGGTAGCCGGGCAGCCAGGTCAGGTAGACCCAGTTCAGGTACACCGAGCCAAAGAAGCCCAGCATCATGCCCCAGGTGACGCGGTAGCGGAACAAGGCGCACCAGGCCGCAAAACTGGTCTCAGGCGCCGCCTCGCTGCCCTCGCCCTGCTCCAGGTAGGCGCGCTCCTGCGGCGTCATGTCCGCCTTCACCGGATCGCGGTACAGCGTCACCCACATCAGCGCCGCCACCAGGCCCATGGCGCCGGTCACGAAGAAGGCCCAATGCCAGCTGGTCGCGGCAATCAGCGGCGGCAGCAGCAAGGGTGCCAGCGCCACACCCAGCGGCGAAGCGGAGTTGTACACGCCGGTCGGCGTGCCGCGCGAGCGCAGCGGGAACCAGTTGCTCACCACGCGCGCCGCCGACGGGAATTGTGGCGCCTCGCCGATGCCCAGCACAATGCGCGCCACCACGAAATAGCCGAAGGTCGCCGCGAAACCGCCCGCCGCCTGCGCCACCGACCAGATCACCAGCCCCGCCCCCAGCAACCAGCGCGGCCCGATCTTGTCCACCAGCGCGCCCACCGGCAACTGGCACAGCGCATAGCTCCAGGAGAAGGCCGACAGCAGCACGCCCATCTCGCCCAGCGACAAACCGAGGTCGGCGCGGATGTATTCATTCGCCACGGCCAGCGTGGCCCGGTCCAGGTAGTTGATCACGCCGCAAATCACCAGCATGACCAGCGCCAGGGTCTGGCGCTGGAGGATATTCGGGGGCGTGGCGAGGGAGTGCGTGGACAGCGCCTGCGGGGCAACGGACATTCGACGTTCCTGTTATTTAATGTGGCGCCATTATAGGGCCCTAGCCGTAGCGCGCCCGCGTCTCCGCGATGGAGTTGACGACCAGTTGTTCCAGCACCACGCGATCGAGATCGTCCAGCCGCTTGAAGTACAGGCAGGACTTGCTCATCTTGTGTTTGCCGATGCGGGCCAGCAAAGCCTCCTGCGCCGCGCCCTCGCAGAACAGGTAGACCACCAGCTCGCGGCCACGGATCGCGAATCCCGCCAGCGGCGCCTCGCCGCTGCGCCCGCTCTCGTAGGTATAGCGGTAGACGCCGAAGCCGACGATGCTCGGCCCCCACATCTGCGCCGGCTCGCCGGTCAGCCGGCCGAACAGCGCGATCAGCTCCTGGCAATCAGCCTGCTGCTGCTCATTCGCCCGCGCGGCGAGGTACTCCGCGACGCTGGCCGCTGTGGCCTTGGTTTTGTTATCGCCCATCTCGTCACGCTCCCGCGTCAAGTGTTCGCCTGCGTCCGTCGCGCCATATCGGCATAACGCCCCATATCATCCCTGCTGGCCGCCCCGGAAATGATCGCCTGCACCAGCGCTGGTTCAAGCGCCTCCGGCCCGATACGCGCCAGTTGCTCAAGCAGCGCCGCCTGGAATCCCTGCTGCGTCGCCGCCTGCCTGGCCGCATCGTGCCCCGTCCAGATGTAGCCCTTGTCGTTGTACATGGCTGCGGCGTCAAGGATCTCGATAAGTTCAGCGCAATCGCTCATTTGCTCCCGCCATTAGCTTCGTCGCAGGTCTGATAGCCATTCTCATCGTGATAGACGCAGGCCTGCAGGACGTATTTCGAATTTTTCAGCTTATGGATCCTCGTGTACTGGTAGCCCGACTTCAACGCCTGCTCCAGAAGCACCAGCTTTCCGCTCACCTTATCGTCCGCCACGCTCAAACTGTACGACGCCCAATCCGCATAGGCCAACTCATACTCTTTCTTCGACTTTGACAGCATGACGAAGTACACACTGGCCTGGTTGGCGCTCAGGTCGTGGCAATAATACCTGTCGGAGATGATGTAGTCCTTGATGCCATCGCCGTTCAGGTCGTGACGATCCGCAGTCAGCGCCTGGCCGATGGATTGCTTGCCGTAGCCATGCTTGGCAACGCATTCCGCGTCCGGCTCTATCGCAAAGTCGTTGTAGCAAGCGGACTTTTCACCCAAGCGTTCCGCCACCAGCACACCGGAGCAGTAACCCAGCGCCTGGACAAACGCATCGCCCCCCTTCCACTTCACCAACTGCGCTTTGAGCGATTGCGCTACGGGCTCGGGGACGTAATCCGGCTCGTCGGGCTTCACCCTGCGCGGCTTGCCGATCAGGGAGTTCGTGTGGCTGCCCAAGGGCTCCAGCTTGGATAAGCGGATGTGTTCATCGGATACGCTGGAGGCTTTCTGCCCGCAGGCGGCCAGCAAGCCCGCACAGGCGAGCGCCACGACGCGTGTGATCCTATTTGGCACGCTTGAATTCCCGTTCCCTGTTGCAGCGCCGGATCAGCCCTTCGACAGGGCTTTCAGCGCTTGCTTGATGCCATCTGAAACGGTGGAACCGGCGGGGACAGTCTTCAACGCCAGCGTCGCTTCCTTGTCCGAGTAGCCCAGCGCCAGCAGCGCGTTCAGGATGTCGGCCTGCGAATCGTGGATCGGGTGGGCGCCGCCCGCGCCAATGTCGGCACCGAGTTTGCCTTTCAACTCCAGCAGCAGGCGTTCGGCGGTTTTTTTGCCGATGCCGGGGATCTTCACCAGGCGACCGGCTTCCTGCAGGGTGACAGCGTGCGCCAGGTCGGCGATGGAGAGGCCGGACAGGATGGACAGCGCGGTGCGGGCGCCGACGCCACTGATCTTGATCAATTGGCGGAATACGGCGCGTTCTTCGGCGTTACCGAAGCCGAACAGCAAATGCGCGTCTTCGCGGATGGTCAGGTGGGTGAACAGGCTGACTTTTTCGCCGACGCCGGGCAGGTTGTAGAAAGTGGACATCGGCACATCGACTTCGTAGCCGACGCCTTGCACGTCTACCAGCAGTTGCGGGGGATTCTTTTCAAGCAGGATGCCGGTGAGGCGACCGATCATGTTCTTCCTTTGGATGCGGTTAGCCGACCAGGCGGCCGCGTTTCATGCGCAGGCCGGACAGGGCGGGATGGACGTTGGTGACGACGGACAGCGTGGCCTGGCTATGCGCGTGGCAGATGGCGATGCCGAGGGCATCGGCGGCGTCGCTGCCGGGCAGGCCGGGCAGTGCCAGCAGGCGGGCGACCATATCCTGCACCTGCGCCTTGGTGGCGCGGCCGGTGCCGACTACGGCTTGTTTCAGCTGCGTCGGCGAGTATTCGGCGACTTTGAGTTCGTGCGTGACGAGCGCGCAAATCGCGGCGCCGCGGGCTTGGCCCAGCAGCAGTGTCGATTGCGGATTGACGTTGACGAAGACTTTTTCGATTGCTGCGCAATCAGGCTTATAGGTAGCAGCAACTTGCGCCACCCCATCGAGGATGACTTTAAGGCGTTCAGGCAGGTCGCCCTCGCCGCTCTTGATGGTGCCGGAGGCGATGTAGCGCAGCTTATTGCCCACCTTTTGGATAACGCCAAACCCAGTGGTACGTAAGCCAGGGTCAATGCCGAGAATAATCATTCCCGGATTGTACCTTTTGTCCACTTCGGGGTCAGGAACGAAAGTGGACATTTTTTGCTTACAACCAAAAATTGTCCACTTTTCTTCCTGACCCCATAGTGTACCGCCCCATAGTGGACAAAAGTTGCTTAGCGCTTGGTGCTTAGTGGCGGAAGTGGCGGGTGCCGGTGTACAGCATCACCACGCCGCGCTCGTCGGCGGCGTCGATTACTTCCTGGTCGCGCATGGAGCCGCCGGGTTGGATCACGCAGGTGGCGCCGGCGTCAACCACGACATCCAGGCCGTCGCGGAATGGGAAGAAGGCGTCGGAGGCGACCACGGAACCTGCCAGCGACAGGCCGGCGTTCTGGGCTTTGATCGAGGCGATGCGTGCGGAGTCAATACGGGACATTTGGCCTGCGCCTACGCCCAGGGTCATATTGCCGCCGCAGAAGACGATGGCGTTCGACTTGACGTATTTGGCGACGCGCCATGCGAACATCAGGTCGGCCAGCTGTTGCTGGGTAGGCTGCAACTTGGTTACCACGCGCAGTTCGGACTGCAGCACGTTCTTGGAGTCAGCCGACTGCACCAGCAGGCCGCCGCCTACGCGCTTGAAGTCCATCGGGTTCACGCCGTCGCCCAGCGGGATTTCCAGCAGGCGTACGTTCTGCTTGGCGGACATGATCTGGCGCGCTTCCGCGGTGAACGAAGGAGCGATCAGCACTTCCACGAACAACTTGGCCAGTTCGGTGGCAGCCGCTCCATCCACTTCCACGTTGAAGGCGATGATGCCGCCGAAAGCGGAGGTCGGGTCGGTCTTCAGCGCGCGCTGGTAGGCTTCCAGTGCGTTCGCGCCCAGGGCTACGCCGCATGGGTTGGCGTGTTTGATGATCACGCAGGCGGTGGAGCCCATGGACTTCACGCACTCCCACGCTGCATCAGCGTCGGCGATGTTGTTGAACGACAGTTCCTTGCCCTGCAGTTGGCGGTAGTTGGCCAGCGCGCCGGCCACTGGCGCCAGGTCGCGGTAGAAGGCAGCCGACTGGTGCGGGTTTTCGCCGTAGCGCATGTCCTGCACTTTTTCGAAGGCCACGTTCAGGGTTGCCGGGTAGGCGGAACGGGTTTCGTGCTTGCGGTCCGGGCCCAGGCTGGAGAAGTA
Organism: Massilia sp. SR12; assembly: GCA_046523935.1. Taxonomy (GTDB): domain Bacteria; phylum Pseudomonadota; class Gammaproteobacteria; order Burkholderiales; family Burkholderiaceae_D; genus Rugamonas. The sequence continues at coordinate 3,124,746 of CP159586.1, forward strand.
GTTGGTAATGGCGCCGTCGTACTGCGCGGTGTGCGCGTAGACTTTCTTGGCCAGGTTGAAGCGGGTTTCGTACGACACGTAGCCAGGGGCGTTGTCGGTGCCCTTCATTTCCGCCAGCACCACGCCGTAGTCGGTCGGGTCGCAGATCACCACCACGTCTTTGTGGTTCTTGGCTGCGGAGCGCAGCATGGCCGGGCCGCCGATGTCGATGTTCTCGATCGCGTCTTCCAGCGAGCACTCGGCCTTGGCCACGGTCGCCTGGAACGGGTACAGGTTCACCACCACCATGTCGATGGTCGGGATGCTGTGCTCTTCCAGTTTGGCGACGTGCTCAGGGAAGTCGCGGCGGGCCAGGATGCCGCCGTGGACTTTCGGGTGCAGCGTCTTCACGCGGCCATCCAGCATTTCCGGGAAACCGGTGTAGTCAGCCACTTCGGTGACCGGCACGCCGTTATCGGCCAGCAGTTTCGCGGTGCCGCCGGTGGACAGGATGTTGACGCCCATGGCCGACAGGGCCTTGGCGAAATCCAGCACGCCGGTCTTGTCGGATACGGAGATGAGAGCTTGTTTGATCATAGCTATGGGGGGGAAGGTTGTTGAAATCTGTACAAAACCCACCGGCCCCACGGCCCGTCGCGGCCAATAGGGACCGGGACGCGGAATCAGCCTTAGAGCAGGCCGTGTTCCTGTAATTTCTTGCGCAAAGTATTGCGGTTAATACCCAGCATCTGGGCGGCGTGCGACTGGTTACCGTCGGCGCGGCCCATCACCACTTCCAGGATCGGGCGTTCCACGGTCAGCACTACCATGTCGTACACGTTCGATGCTTGTTGCTCGCCCAGGTCGTTGAAGTAGTCTTCCAGGCTTTTCTGGACGACTTCCTGAATGCTTTCTTTGCTCATTTTAATTATCGATCTTGCTAAATTTGTGCCAACGCCGGCGCGTGTTACGCAGCCAGCGGTTCTGCGGCGAGGCGGTATTGTAACCGCTCGCCGTACTTCCATTGGGATTCGAAGAAGCTGTCGACTGCGCGCAGTTGTTCTGCGGTCGACTCGAGGCGGTTCATCTCTTGCCGGAATTCCTCCCCGCCCGGGAGGTCGCGCACATACCAGCCAATGTGTTTGCGCGCGGTGCGCACGCCCAGGAATTCGCCGTAGAAGGCGTAGTGGGCCTGCAAATGTTCGTCCATCAGCTTGCGCACCTCGGCCACCAGCGGCGCTGGCATATGTTCGCCGGTGCGCAGGAAATGGTCGATTTCGCGGAAGATCCATGGACGGCCCTGGGCGGCGCGGCCGATCATCACGGCGTCTGCGCCGGTCTTATCGAGCACGAAGCGCGCTTTCTCAGGGGTGGTGATGTCGCCGTTGGCGACCACCGGGATAGTCACTGCTGCCTTGACGGCGGCAATGGTGTCGTATTCGGCGTCGCCGGTATAACCGTCGGCGCGGGTGCGGCCGTGCAGCGTCAGCATCTGGATGCCGGCTTGCTCGGCGATGCGGGCGATGCGCAGGGCATTCTTGTTTTCGCGGTCCCAGCCAGTGCGGAATTTCAGGGTGACGGGCACGTTCACTGCCGGCACCACCGCTTCCAGGATGCGCTGGACCAGGTCTTCGTGCTGCAACAGGGCGGAGCCGCACCAGTTGTTGCACACCTTCTTCACCGGGCAGCCCATATTGATATCAATGACCTGGGCGCCGCGGTCGACGTTGAATTTGGCGCAATCGGCCAGTTCTTCCGGCACCGCGCCGGCGATCTGTACGGCTTTCGGCTCCATTTCGCCGGTGTGGTCGGTGCGGCGCGATGATTTCTCGCTGGCCCACAGGCGTGGGTTGGATGCAGCCATTTCGGACACGGCATAGCCCGCGCCCAGTTCCTTGCACAATTGGCGGAACGGGCGGTCCGTCACACCTGCCATAGGCGCGACAAAGACGTTGTTGCGGAGCTCGTGGGGTCCGATTTTCACTTATAAAATCCGTAATGCAGCTTGGGAAAGGGGGCTATTTTAACCGATCCGCTGCCCAAAAACTAAGCACTTTTTTAGACAATGTCATCCAGCGCAGCAGACAGGTGCGTCACCTCGCCCCATTGCTCGAGCGACAACACCCCGTTACCGAAGGCAAAACGGTTGATGCTGGCGTTCTTCACCTGGAAATCGCGCGGGCCGTCGATCGACAAGCCGCATGCCGCGCGGTAGGCGCATTCCAGCACGCCGCCATGGGCCACGATCAGGATGGACTGCTGTGGGTATTGCGCGGCCCAGCGGGCGATGCCCTCCTGGCAGCGCTGGTAGAACTGGCGGAAGCTTTCGGCCACGCGTTCGCCACCCGGCATCACGGCGTCCACGTCGCGCGCCTGCCATTCGGCGAATTCAATCGGGTAGCGTTCGGCGATCTCTGTATACAGGAGGCCTTCAAAAGCGCCGTAGCCGCGCTCGCGCAGGCCGGGGTCGGTGTGCAGCGGCACATGCGGATGCAGCGCGGCCACCGCCTGCGCGGTTTGCACTGCGCGTCCCAGGTCGCTGGAGATGATGGCGTCCAGCGGCTCTTTTTCCAGCGCGCGTGCCAGGGCTTGCGCCTGGCGCTCGCCGGTCGGGCTCAAAGGGATGTCGGTGTGGCCTTGCAGGCGGCGCACGGCGTTCCAGGCGGTTTCGCCATGGCGGATCAGCAGGATTCGTGTCATTCAAAGAGAGAGTAGCTGCCGATCACCTGTGCCTCGTCGAGGATATGGCCGTGCATGGCTTGCAGCACGTCCTGGCAGGTGAAGCGGCCTTCCAGCTCCAGGCGCGGGATGTCCAGCGCGTACAGGCGGAAAACGTAATGGTGGGTGCGCTCGTCGTTCCATGGCGGGCATGGGCCGTCGTAGCCATGGTAGTCGCCGGCCATGTCAGGGTCGCCCGCGAACCAGCTCGTGTAGTCGTTGATGCCGTGGCGCAGGGGGGCTTGTAGGGTGGCTGGTTTGCCTTTGGGCGTGACATCCTGCGAGAACTCGCCGGCGGCGATGCTGCTGCGGGTGGTGGGGATGTCGATCAGCGACCAGTGGAAAAAGTCGGCGCGCGGCATGCTGGCCGGCAGGGTGCTGCCTTTTTTGTTGACGTTGGTGCCGTCGGTGGGCGCGTCGCCGTCGATGCAGAGCAGGACCAGGGAGGCGGTGCCACTCGGGACCTCGGCCCAGGCCAGGTGCGGGTTCTTGTTGGCGGACGGGGCGAAGGCGTACTCGCCGGGGATGGCGGCGCCGTCTTTGAAGGAATTGCTCCAGATTTTCATTGTTTTCTCCAACCGGGAAACCAGGAAACCGGGGTACGGCCCGAAAGGGCCGGACCCCGCCCAGGGTCCGGCCCTTGGGCCGTACCCTGGTTTCCCGGTTCTCAGGTTTTAGGACTAACCTGCAACCAAAACGTCACCGGCCCATCATTGGTCAGCGACACCTTCATATCCGCCCCAAACACGCCAGTGGCAACGACCGCATGCTTCGAACGCGCCTGCGCCACAAAATACTCAAACAAACGCTTCCCATCCGCCGGCGCCGCAGCCGGGCTAAACGACGGCCGCGTCCCCGAATTGGTATCCGCAGCCAAGGTGAACTGCGGCACCAGCAGCAAACCACCCGCCACATCCGTCACCGACTTATTCATTTTGCCAGCATCATCTGAAAACACGCGATACGCCAGAAGCTTAGCCAACAGCTGATCCGCCTCCTTCTCCGTATCGCCCTTCTCCGCGCAGACCAGCACCATCAGCCCGCCCTCGATCGCGCCGGTCGTCGCGCCGTCGACCACGACCTGGGCCGACGTCACCCGTTGCAGCAGCCCGATCATGCCGACAGGGTCACTTTCGCGAATTTGCGCTTGCCGACTTGCATCACAAAGGTACCGGCTTCAACTTTCAAGCCCTTATCCGAGATCACAGTGCCATCGATCCGCACACCGCCCTGGTCGATCATACGCAGCGCTTCCGAAGTCGAGGCGCACAGGTTGGCCTGCTTCAGCAACTGGCCGATACCGACCGGCGCGCCGGACAGGGCCACTTCCGGCACATCATCCGGAATGCCGCCCTTGGAACGGTTGACAAAGTCCGCCAGCGCCTCTTCCGCCGCCTGGCGCGAGTGGAAGCGTTCCACGATTTCCTGCGCCAGCGCCACTTTGGCATCGCGCGGATTCGCGCCGCCCGCGATCGCCTGCTTCAGGCCGGCGATATGCTCGACCGACTGCCACGACAGCAGCTCGTAGTAGCGCCACATCATCACGTCCGAAATCGACATCACCTTGGCGAACATGGTGTTGGCCGGCTCGGTGATACCAATATAGTTGTTCTTCGACTTGGACATCTTATCGACGCCGTCCAGGCCCTCCAGCAGCGGCATGGTCAGGATGCACTGCTGCTCCTGGCCGTAATCCTTTTGCAACTCGCGGCCCACCAGCAGGTTGAACTTCTGGTCGGTGCCGCCCAGCTCCAGGTCAGCCTTCAGCGCCACCGAGTCGTAACCCTGCATCAGCGGGTACAGGAACTCATGCACGGAAATCGGGGTGCCGCTCTTGAAACGCTTGGAAAAGTCGTCACGTTCCATCATGCGCGCCACGGTGTAGCGCGAGGACAACTGGATCATGCCGCGCGCGCCCAGCGGATCGCACCATTCCGAGTTGTAGCGGATTTCGGTCTTGGCCGCATCCAGCACCAGCGAGGCCTGCTTGAAGTAAGTCTGCGCGTTGAGCTCGATCTGCTCGCGGGTCAGCGGCGGACGCGTCACGTTACGGCCCGAAGGATCGCCAATCATGGAGGTGAAATCGCCGATCAGGAAGATCACCTGGTGGCCCAGGTTCTGCAACTGGCGCATCTTGTTCAGCACCACGGTGTGACCCAGGTGGAGGTCCGGCGCGGTCGGGTCCAGGCCCAGCTTGATGCGCAGCGGCACGCCGGTCTTTTCCGAGCGCGCCAGTTTTTGAGCGAATTCGCTTTCGATGATGAGCTCGTCCACACCGCGTTTGGTGATGGCGAGGGCTTCCTGGACGCTGTCGCTCAGCGGCAGGATTTTGTTATCTGTATTCATGTTTAGCGCGATTCTCTCAAATTGTTGGCACGGCTCAGGACTTTGCTATAATGCCCGATCCCATCAATCTTGCCCGATGAAATCGAATTAAATCAACAACTTAGAACAAAATACCAAGAATCCTAAAAGTTCAAGCGGCAAATTTTAACTGATTGCATGAACCCTATAAACAAGTTCACAAGCTCACGCTTGTACAATCTGCTAGGTTCGACGCGAAAAGCCCGGATCATCAGCGCATCGGCACTCTTCCTCGCCGTATGCGCTTTTGGTGCAGCTGGTGTGGCTCCGCTCGCCCCTGATGCGAGCGACCTGCCCGTCACAACGATCGCCCAGGCGATCCAGCTCCCGGACCTCTCCACGCAGATCAACGCCCTGCAGCAGCAAGAAGCCTCTCAGAAATACATCCACGAAGAAAAGATTCGCGCCGGCGACACGCTCGCCACGCTGCTGAACCGTTTGGGTGTAGAGGATGACGCTGCAGAAAACTTCATCAAAAAAGACAAGACCGCGCGCGCCATTATGCAGCTGCGCAGCGGCAAGCGCGTGCAGGCGCAGACCGACGAAAACGGCAATCTGCTGTGGCTGAAAGCCACCGTTGTGGACGGCAAAGACAACCCCGTCAAAAATATTCTGGTCACCCGCGCCGGTGACACCTTCACGGCCGAAGAAGTGGCGGCCAAGCTGGAGCGCCGCATTGAAATGCGCGCCCGCGAAATCACCACCACCCTGTACGCGGCAACCGACTCCAGCTCGGACGGCAGCAGCCTGCCCGACACCATCGTGGCCCAGATCATCGAGATGTTCTCGACCAACATCGACTTCCGCTCCGACCTGAAACGCGGCGACCGCTTCAACGTGGTGTACGAAACCTTCTGGCAGGACGGCGAGTTCGTGCGCGCCGGCCGTATCCTGGCGGGCGAGTTCACCAACCGGGGCACGACCTACCAGAGCGTCTGGTTCGAAGACCCGCAGACCAGATCGGGCGGCGGCTACTACAGCTTCGACGGCAAATCGCTGAAAAAAGCCTTCCTTAAATCGCCGCTGGAGTTCTCCCGTATTTCCTCCGGCTTCGGCATGCGCACACACCCGATTGCCGGCAATTGGAAGCAGCACAAAGGCACCGACTACGCCGCCCCTACCGGCACCCCGATCCGCGCCGCCGGTGATGGCGTGATCGACTTCGCTGGCGTACAAGGCGGCTACGGCAACGTGGTGGTGATCAAGCACTGGGCCAACTACTCCACCGCCTACGCGCACATGAGCCGCTTCGGCACGGGCATGCGCAAGGGCAGCAAGGTCAGCCAGGGCGACATTATTGGCTACGTCGGCTCCACCGGCTGGTCCACCGGCGCCCACCTGCACTACGAATTCCGCGTTGCAGGCGAAGCCAGAGACCCGACCAAGATGAACATCACCGCCCAGGCCCCGCTGACGGCCGCCGAGCAGGCCCGCTTCAAAACCCACGCCGGCGAGATGATCCACCGCTTCGCCCTGTTGCGCCCGAACAGCAGCATCAGCAACCTCGCCGCCAAGTAAATTCGGGGTCAGGTCTGGCAAACGGACAAAAAGGCGCGCATTTGCGCGCCTTTTGTCCGTTTGCCAGACCTGACCCCGAATTACAATACGATCATGAGCTTATATATCGGATTGATGTCAGGCACTAGCCTGGATGGCGTGGATGGCGTGCTGGTGGATTTCTGGGCCGGCGCGGCGCGTACCATGGCGGCGGCCTATGTCGAGTTCCCGCAAGCGCTGCGCGCTGAGCTGATGGCGCTGCAAGCCCCTTCCCCGAACGAAATCGAGCGCGAGGCGCTGGCCGCCAACCGGCTGGCGGAAATCTATGCCGACTGCGTGGCGCAGTTGCTGGCCAAGGCCGACATGAAATCGGCCGACGTGCGTGCGGTCGGTGTGCATGGCCAAACCATCCGCCACCGCCCCGAGCTGGGCTTCACCCGCCAGACCAACAACCCCGCCCTGCTGGCCGAACTATGCGGCATCGATGTGATCGCCGACTTCCGCTCGCGTGACGTGGCGGCCGGCGGCCAGGGCGCGCCCCTGGTTCCCGCCGCCCATATGGCCCTGTTCGGCAAGGAAGGCAAGACGCGCGTGCTGGCCAATATCGGCGGCATCGCCAACATCTCCCTCCTGCACAAGGATGGCAGCGTGGGCGGCTTCGACACTGGTCCCGGCAACGTGCTGATGAATGCGTGGATCGCCCGCCACAAGGGCGCAGAATACGATGACAAGGGCGCTTGGGCCGCCACCGGCCAGGAAGTACCGGGCCTGCTGGCCGCGTTGCTGGCGGAGCCCTATTTTGCCCTGCCGGCACCGAAAAGCACCGGCCGCGACCTGTTCCATGCTGACTGGCTGGACGCCCGCCTGGCGCCCTTCGCCAGCGCCCGCGCCGAAGACGTCATGTTCACCCTCACCCGCCTGACGGCCGTCACCCTGGCGCGCGCGATCGCGCCGCACGGCTCGGATGCGGTCTATGTCTGCGGTGGAGGGGCCTACAACGCTACCTTGATGCGCGAGCTGCAGGCCGAATTGGGCGAAGCGGTCAGCGTCCAGTCCACCGATGCGCTCGGCGTACCGCCCAACCGGGTGGAAGCGCTGGCCTTCGCCTGGCTCGCCTTCCGCTTTGGCGAACGCCAGGCTGGCAACCTGCCGGCCGTCACCGGCGCGCGCGGCGAACGCATCCTCGGCGCCCTCTACCCCCGTTAACGGCCAAGCCCGTGTCCACCTCCACCCGCAAGGGCGAAGGTTGACACGGGCTTGGCAGTACCGTTTGGCTTAAACGGAGAAGGAAGAGCCGCAGCCGCAGGTCGAGCTTGCGGTTGGGTTCTTGATCACGAATTGCGCGCCTTCCAGGTCGTCCTTGTAGTCGATCTCGGCGCCTACGAGGTATTGGTAGCTCATCGAGTCGATCAACAGCTGGACGCCGTTTTTCACCATGGTGGTGTCGTCTTCGTTGACGATTTCGTCAAACGTGAAGCCGTATTGGAAGCCGGAGCAACCGCCGCCCTGCACGAATACGCGCAGCTTCAGATCCGGGTTGCCTTCTTCCTCGATCAGTTGCGCTACTTTCTGGGCCGCTGCGTCGGTGAAAACGATCGGTGTCGGAATTACTTCGTCGGCTACTGCATTCATGTGTTACTCCTACTTAAAATCAGTTGTCCCATTATAGTCCATGCCGGGGGCGGCCGCTTCGCGTCATCCGCTTTTAACGTAGCGAAGTTGTTTCACTGGCAACGACTTTTCCATTTTCCGACATCCGAACCGCAACAGTCAGGGCCTTGGCGCCTTCGGGTAACTCCAGCGTGCCGTCGACGCGCTGGTATTGCTCGATTGTCATGTCATAGCGCTCGGCGCCCGCCTTGGGATATTCAAGCACCGTTTTCTTGCCGCCCTGCTCGACCGTGACCGCCAACTGCAGCCGGCCGGCCCACGCTGCAGGGCCTTTCTTCTTGGCTCCATATTGGAGCAGAACGGTGTAATGCAATAGCCGGGCCGAGGCCATGCGCGCTTGCATGCCGCGAATCAGCAGGCCGCTGCCTGGTTTGGCCGGCGGAAGCACTTCCTCCAATAGGGCGAGGTCGGCGTTGAGCTTGGCCAGCTCGGCGTCCGTGGTGCCAGTTGTCGCGGCGACTGCGGCGGAGGCGGAAGCCGCACCGGCGGCGCCCGCTTTCAGCTTGTCCGCCAGGGCATCGCGCTCGGCGGTCACACGCGCCAGTTCCAGCTCGCTGGCCGCCAATTGCTTGGTGACGCTGGGGCCAGCCTCGCCTTTCGAAGCGCCGATCACGCGCTGGCCCAGGTCCACGCCCCATACCACCAGCACACCGGCGGCGACCAGCACGGCCGCCAGGCCCAGCACGCGCGCCAGCATGGGCGGACGCGCCTGTTCCATGCCGGTTTCCAATTAAGGCATCAAGGCGATGGTTTGCAGACCCAGGCCTTCGTCCAGGCCGAACATCAGGTTCATGCACTGCACGGCCTGGCCGGATGCGCCTTTCACCAGGTTGTCCTGCACCACCAGCACGATCAGGGTGTCGCCGTTGTCCGGGCGATGCAGCGCCAGGCGCAGCATATTGGCGCCGCGCGTGCTGCGGGTTTCCGGGTGCGCGCCCCATGGCATGACGTCCACGAACGGCTGGTCGGCGTAGGCGTCTTCGAACAGCTTTTGCAGCTCTTCATTCGACACGTCCTTGGTCAGGCGCGCGTACAAGGTAGAGTGCATGCCACGGATCATCGGGACCAGGTGCGGGGTGAAGATCAGCTTGACCTTGTCGCTGGTGTAACGCTGCAACTGGGCGGCGGTTTCCGGAGTGTGGCGGTGACCGCTCACGCCGTAGGCCTTGAAGTTGTCCGACGATTCGGAGAACAGGGTGCCGATTTCCGCCTTGCGGCCCGCGCCCGAGACGCCGGATTTGCAGTCGGCGATCAGGTGGCCGGCGTCGATCAGGCCGGCCTTCAGCAGCGGTACAAAGCCGAGCTGCATGGTGGTTGGGTAGCAGCCCGGGTTGGCGATCAGCTTGGCTTGCTTGATGTCTTCGCGGTTCAGCTCCGGCAGGCCGTACACGGCTTGCTCCAGCAGCTCAGGCGCGGTGTGGTCGATCTTGTAAGTCTTCTCGAACACGGCGCGGTCTTTGATGCGGAAGTCGGCTGCCAGGTCGATCACTTTCACACCCTTGGCCAGCAGCTCCGGGGCCTGGGCCATGGCAACGCCGTGCGGGGTGGCGAAAAACACCACGTCGCACTGGGTCAGGTCGACCTTGTCCGGCGAGCTGAAGGCGATGTTGACGCGGCCGCGCAGGGAAGGATACATCTCAGCCACCGGCAGGCCGTCCTCTTTACGCGAGGTAATCGCGGTCAGCTCGACTTCCGGGTGTACGGCTAACAGTCGCAGCAGTTCCACACCCGTGTAACCAGTGCCGCCGACGATGCCTACTTTGATCATGTTCTCTTCCTTGCGAGGTAAATGTAAATGAGGGAGTCATTTTATCAAAACCGGCCGGTGTCGAGGTGGCCGGTGGCTTGAAGCAAATCCGCCCCACAAATAAAAAAAGCCGCTGGAAACCAGCGGCTTTTTTGTCCAGCCAAGAAACGGATTAACGCTTCGAGAACTGCTTTGCGCGACGTGCTTTGCGCAGACCAACTTTTTTACGTTCAACTTCACGTGCATCGCGAGTGACGTAGCCGGCACGTGCCAGATCCGCCTTCAGGCCTGCATCGTAGTCGATCAGTGCACGGGTGATACCGTGGCGCACTGCACCTGCCTGGCCGGACTCGCCGCCGCCGTGCACGTTGACTTTGATGTCAAAACGCTCGACGTTGCCGGTCAGTTCCAGCGGCTGACGGATCACCATCAGGCCGGTTTCACGGGAGAAGTACTCAGATGCTGGTTTGCCGTTCACGATGATCTGGCCGGTGCCAGCTTTGATGAACACGCGAGCAACTGCACTCTTGCGACGGCCGGTGCCGTAGTTGTAGTTACCGATCATGTCAGTTCCTTAGATTTCGAGTGCTTTTGGTTGCTGGGCAGCGTGTGGGTGGGAACCCTCAGCGTACACTTTCAGCTTCTTGATCATGGCGTAGCCCAGAGGACCCTTCGGCAGCATGCCTTTCACCGCTTTTTCCAGGGCGCGGCCTGGGAAGCGTTGTTGCATTTTCTGGAAGTTGGTCTCGTAGATGCCGCCTGGGTAACCGGAGTGACGGTAGTAGGTCTTCTCGGTTGCTTTGGTGCCAGTCACGCGCAGTTTGCCTGCGTTCACGACAACGATGAAGTCGCCGGTGTCAACGTGAGGGGTGAATTCTGGCTTATGTTTGCCGCGCAGTCGGCGTGCCACTTCGCTGGCAACACGGCCGAGGACTTTGTCCGTCGCGTCAATCACGAACCAATCGCGCTGGACTTCATGGTCCTTAGCGGAAAAAGTTTTCATGTTTGAACTTTCTGTGAGTTTAAAAACGCTCTATCGGTGGTTCCGCCCCTGTACTTCAGCGGACGCAGCCTTCTTGTTGAATTTTCCCGAGCGAAAAGGAAAGCTGGCGATTGTAGCCCGGATCGACTTGCCGAGTCAACCCCGCCCTGTACCGCGTTTCCGTTGCTAAGCCTATATTGCAGAGCTACTATGGAGTTCCAGAACCCGAAGAGGAGACGGTCATGGTTTCCCCCACGCTGAGCCGCCTGGTGGCAATGGCCGCGCTGCTGGCGCCGGCCCTGGCACTGGCCCAGGCGCAGGCCGGCAAGGACTGTCACCTGCCGGGCACCGAGGAATCGCTGCGCTGCCTGCGCCTGGCGGTGCCGCTGGACCACCGCGCCCCCGGCCCCACCCTCAGCCTGCATGTGGTGGTGGCGCCCTCCCTGCGCGAATCGGCCCGGCGCGACCCCTTGTTCCTGCTGGCCGGCGGCCCCGGCGAAGCGGGCAGCGACCTGGTGCCCCTGTTGAACACCACCTTCCGCAAGGTGCGCGCCACGCGCGACATCGTGCTGATCGACCAGCGCGGCACCGGCCTGTCCGGCAAGCTCGATTGCAAGCCCGGCAAGAATGTCGAAACCGCCACGGAAGACCAGTTGCTGGCCGAAACCCGCGCCTGCATCAAGGGCCTGAACAAACGCTTCAACTTGTATACAACCGAGCAGGCCGCACGCGATATCGAAGCGGTGCGCGGCGCCCTGGGCTACGGCCGCATCAACCTGTGGGGCGGCTCCTACGGCAGCCGCCTGGCCCAGACCTATGTCCGCCTGTATCCGGCCAGCGTGCGCGCCATGGTGCTGGACGGCGTGGCCGCGCCCGACCAGGTGGTGCCGGCCGGCGCGCGCGACGCCCAGGCGGCGCTGGACGCCCTGTTCAAACAATGCGCCGAAGATGCGGTGTGCGCCACCGCCTTCCCTAGCCTGCGCGCCGAATTCGACACGCTGGCGGCGCGCCTGGCCAAGGCGCCCACCAACCTGAACCTGCCCGACCCGCGCACGGCGGAAGCCAGCCAGGTGGAAATGACCAGCATGCGTTTCCTCGGCACGGTACACAACATCCTCTACTCGCAGGCCGACAGCCGGCGCCTGCCCTTCCTGATCCACAGCGCCTACCAGGACCGCTGGCAGCCCTTCATCGCGCGCAGCAATATCTCGCGCGATTTCACCTCCGACGGCGGGCCAGCCATGCCGCTGCACCTGGCCGTGGTGTGCGCCGAAGACTTCCCGCGCCTGACGCCGCAATTGCTGGCGGAGGACACCAAGGGTACCTTCCTCGGCGCGCCGCAGATCATGCGCATCGGGAAGATGTGCGAGGCCATGTCCGTCCCCGCCGTGCCCTACACGGAGCCGACCATGATCGAAGCGCCGGTGCTGCTGATGTCCGGTGCGCTCGACCCGGTCACCCCGCCACGGCGCGCCGAGTCCGCGCGCAAGTATATGAAGAAGGCGCAGCACCTGGTGGTGAAGAACGGCGGCCATATCGTCTCGCCGCTGGGCTGCATGCCGCGCCTGATGCGCAGCTTCCTCGACCAGCCGGAAACCGCGCTGAAGGCCGACTGCCTCAGCGAGATCCCGGCGCCCACCTTCCAGCTCAATAGCGCGGGACCGCAGCCATGATCGAAGTCCAGAACCTCTGCAAGCGCTTCGGCAAAGTCCAGGCGCTGGCCGGCGCCAGCTTCACCGCGCGCAACGGCATCATCACCGCCCTGCTCGGCCCCAACGGCGCCGGCAAGACCACCCTGCTGCGCACCCTGGTCGGCCTGCTGCAGCGCGACCACGGCACCATCTCCATCGACGGCGTCGACCCGGCGCTGGACCCCATGTCGGTGCGGCGCAATGTAGGCCTGCTGACGGACCAGTTCGGCCTGTACGAGCGCCTGACCACGCGCGAATACCTGCGCTACTTCGGCGAGCTGAATGACATGGCCGATGGCGCCATAGACGAGCGCACGCGCGAAGTGACCGACCTGCTGTCGCTGGAAGACATCGTCGACCGCCGCGCCAAGGGCTTCTCGCAAGGCCAGCGCATCAAGGTCGCCCTGGCGCGCACCCTGCTGCACCGCCCGCGCCACCTGCTGCTGGACGAGCCAAGCCGGGGCCTCGATGTCATGAGCACGCGCGCCCTGCGCCGCGCCCTGGCCGCGCTCAAGGCCGACGGCTGCTGCGTCATCATGGCCACCCACGTCATGCAGGAGGTGATCCACTCCTGCGACGACGTGATCGTGATCGCCAAGGGCACCACCGTCACGCAAGGCACGCCGCAGCAACTGTGTGAGAAGGCCGGGCTATCCAGCCTGGAAGACGCCTTCGTGCGCCTGGTCGGCACCGAGGAAGGGATCGAACTGTGAAACTCAAATTCCCCATCGTGCTGCGCAAGGAGTTGGTGGAAACCTTACGCGACCGCCGCGCCCTCAGCCTCTTGCTGCTGTTCGTGCTGATGTACCCCTTGCTGGTCGGCCTGGTACTGCACCGCCAGATCGACCGCGCCACCAAGCCCGAACGCGAAGGGGTGGAGCTGGCCGTGATCGGCGGCGACCAGGCACCTACCCTGATGAACCAGCTGCGCCAGCGTAATGTGAACATCACCGAACTGGAGCCGATGCCGGATGAGGAAATCAATTCCATGCTGCGGCAGCAGACCGTAACCGCCATCCTGCGCCTGACACCGGAATTCGCGGAGAACTACCACGCCATGCGCCCGGCGCGGGTCGAGCTGTGGTTCGACTCCGCCTCCGACAGCGCGCGCAAGCTGGACGAAATTGAATACGTGCTGCGCGACTACAGCCGCAATATCGCCAGTGCGCGCCTGCTGGCGCACGGCGTATCACCCGTCAACCTGAACCCGGTGCTGGTGCAGCGCTACGACGCCGGCAGCAGCGCCGCCCGCTCGGCCAACACCATCAGCACCATGCTGGGCATCTTCTTCATCCCCGCCTTCATGTTCTGCATGAGCACTGCGGTGGACAGCACCGCCGGCGAACGCGAACGGCGCTCGCTGGAAGTTCTGATGGCGCAGCCGGTGCGGCCGGCCGACCTGATCATCGGCAAATGGCTGGCCGCGTCCTTGCTGTCGATTGTCGGCATCACGCTGGAACTGGCGATCGCGCACGGCATTTTGAAATGGCTGCCGCTGGAGGAAATCGGCCTGTCCTGGCGCCTGGGCTGGCGCGACCTGACCATGGTCTGCCTGGCGTCCGTGGCGCTGTCGCTGTTCGCCGCCGCGCTGGAAATCGCCCTCGCCATCAACGCCCGCTCCTTCAAGGAAGCACAAACCCTGGTCAGCTTCACCATGATCGTGCCGCTGGTGCCGGTGATCGTGGTGCCGATGATGAACCTGTCCAATAGCTGGTGGATGTATATGGTGCCGGTGCTGTCCAACCAGACTTTGCTGCGCGAACTGGCCAAGGGCCAGAGCATCGGCCTGCTGCCCTTCCTGCAAACCTTCTTCAGCAGCCTGCTGCTGGCCATGCTGTGCGTCTGGTATACCGAGCGGCGCATGAAGAGCGAGAAATACATGATGACCGTATAATGCCCGGACGCATTTTACGGAGAGATTTCGATGGAAGTGAAAGTCAGCTGGAATGGCCCGTCGGGCATGAGTTTCCGCGCCCAGACGGGTTCGGGCCACATGGTCAATATGGATGGCGCGCCGGAAGGCGGCGGCCATAACCTGGCACCGCGCCCGATGGAGATGGTGTTGCTCGGCACCGGCGGCTGCACCGCCTATGACGTGGTGCTGATCTTGAAGAAGGGCCGCGCCGACGTGCAAGGCTGCGAGGTTACCCTGCAGGCCGAGCGCGCCGAGACCGAGCCAAAGGTCTTCACCAAGATCAATTTCCACTTCATCGTCACCGGCAAAGGCCTGAAGCCGGAAGTGGTCGATCGCGCCATCACCCTGTCGCACGACAAGTACTGCTCCGCCAGCATCATGCTGGCCAAGACCGCGCAAATCACCCACAGCTTCGAAATCATCGAAGCCTGAGCAGGGTCTCCGCAAAGCCCTGCCCGAACAGCAGGGCCGTTTTGATATCGCCGGCGGCGAAATCGTCGCTCGGCGCACCGTGGCCCGCCTGCGCCATCATGCCGCTCCAGGAACCCAGGCGGTTCGCCGCCTCCTCGTAAGGCACGCCTTGCTGCTGCTCGGGGATGATGGCATTCCCTGCCCACAGCATGCCGTGCTGCATACAGAAGGTGAACATCGACATCAGCGTCGATTGCTTGTCACCCGCCGGCAGCGAAGACACCGTGAAGCCGCCCGCCAGCCTGCCCTTCAGTTGCTGCGTGCGCCACAGCTTGCCCGTCGCATCCATAAAGGTCTTGAACACTCCCGACACGCCGCCCAGGTAAGTGGGCGAGCCAAGCAGCAAACCATCGTACTGCAGCAAGGCATCCGGCGTGGCCGCCAGTTCCGACGCCTGTAGCACTTGCACTTCAATGCCCGCCACCTTGGCCGCCCCCTGCGCGATATGCGCGGCGATGTGCGCGGTGTGGCCATGCGCGCTGTGATAGATAACTGCCATCTTCTTCATGCTGCGATTCCTTTCGCGAGTAAAGCGGAGAGATAAAGTCCAAAGCCGAACACGGCATGGTTGGCCAGGCTGCGCAGGCAGTTCTTGAGCGGCGCCGGCGTCTTGCTGGACGCGACACCCAGGCCCATCGCCGGCTGCATCACAAACAGCGGCGCCCCCACCGTGGCCACGCCAACCAGCAGCGCCGGCGCCAGCGTGGGCGCCGCCAGCCAGCCCTGCCCCGCCACGGCCACCAGCGCCGCCGCGAAAGCGATGCCGGTCGCGTAATGCACCAGCCAGCCCAGCGCACCCTCACCCGGCACCGGCGCCGCCGCCCCGATCGAAGCATGCGCAAATCGCCCCTGCGCCAGATGGCCCGCCCAGCGGCCGATAAAGGCCATGTTCAGCGTCTTCACGCCCAGCCGTTTGAGCAACATCAGCCACAGGTCCATGACCACGGTGGCGCCGATGCCGATAAAGATGATTTCCATTGCAATCTCCTTGAACGATGTGCACACTGTAGAAGTTGAAGTCAACTTCAAGTCAAGGGATTTATGCCGATGGATATTGCCGAAGTAGCCGAGCGCGCCCACGTCGCCGCATCGACCCTGCGCTACTACGAGAAAAAGGGCTTGATCAAGCCATCCGGCCGCAATGGCTTGCGGCGCACCTACGCCCCCGCCGTGCTGGACACGCTGGCGCTGATCGCACTCGGCCAATCCGCCGGCCTGTCGCTGGACGAAATCGGCGCCATGTTCACGCCAGAAGGCGGCACCGCCATCGACCGCGATTTCCTGCTGGCCAAAGCCGAAGAAATCGACGCGCTGGCCAAGCGCCTGAAAGCCATGAGCGAAGGCCTGCGCCACGCCGCCGCCTGCCCCGCCCCCAGCCACGCCGAATGCCCAAAATTCCAGCGCCTGCTGAAAGCGGCCACCACCGGCGCCATCGAACGCAGCCTGCGCAAGTGAGAAAGCGCGCATTTTGCACGGGATGCCGGCTGGTATCCTCTTGGTCTTAATAAAATAATTCCATGGGGAAATTTAAATGAAGATCCGTAACTGGATGGCAGCGTTCGCCCTGCTTCCCGCGCTGGCCGTGGCGCAGCAGATGACCGATGAACAACGCAAGGCTGCGTTTGACAAGCTGGAATGGCACGCCGGCCCGCGCGCCGAGGTCATTGCCGGCAAAGCCACCCTGAAAACGCCGAACGACAAGGTCCAGTTCCTGGACGACAAAAACTCGCGCCGCTTCCTGGAACTGACCGGCAACTTGCCGGAAGATGGCAATTTCATCGTCCTTGATAACGAAAACGGCTGGTGGGCCGACTTTACTTTCGACCCCAGCGGCTACGTCAAGGAAGGCGAAAAGATCGACCCCGACGCGCTGCTGAAAACCCTGAAAGAAAACGACGGCCCGGCCAACGAAGAGCGCAAGCGCCTTGGCCTGGGCGAGCTGCATACCGAAGGCTGGTACGTGGCGCCGCACTACGATGAAAAAACCAAGCAACTTGAGTGGGGCCTGAAACTGCGCTCCGAGCGCGGCGTCTCGCTGAACTACACCATCCGCCTGCTGGGCCGCACCGGTGTAATGAGCGCGACCCTGGTATCGTCGCCGGAAACGCTGGATGCCGACGTGGCCAGCTTCCGCAAAATCCTGCAGGGCTACGACTTCAACGACGGCGAGAAGTACTCGGAATTCCGCGCCGGCGACCACGTGGCCGAATTCGGCCTGGCAGCGCTGGTGACCGGCGGCGCCGCCGCCATCGCCACCAAGAAGGGCTTCTGGGCCGCCGCCGCACTGTTCCTCGCAAAAATGTGGAAGCTGGTCGCTGTCGGCGGCATTGCGGTGCTCGCCGGCCTGAAGTCGCTGTTCAAGAAGAAAGAAACCAACAATTGATGCCGGTCCCGACCGAGGTGCTGCTGCTGGTCGCCTTGGTCGGCCTCTACCTCTACGACTCCGCGCGCCTGCTGCACGCCAACGAAGGCGTGCTGATAGCGTCCCTGGGCGGACGCTGGTCGCTGCACTTCGGCGCAGAGCACTTCACCTTGCGCGGCAAGGAGCCCTTCATTCCCAACCCCTTGCTGCCGCATCGCCCGCTGTTTGCATTCCAATGGAAGCAGCAAGTCGCCGCCCGCACGACGCAGCGCTGGACGCCGCCACCCTTCAGCCCCTACAGAGTGCTGGCGCCAATGGTGTGGCTGATGGCGCTGGCCTTGTTTGGCCTGCTGCCACTCGGCCTGTTCTCGCGCCTCGGCAATGTGGCGATTGCGGCTGGCATTCTGCTGTTCTACGCGGCGGCCCTGGTGGCGCTGGCGTACACCTGGTTCCGACGCCGCGCGCTGGGGCTGAGCGCACGCCAGGTAGGCGCGCTGGCCTTTGAATCGCTCACCTGCCCGCCGTTTGCCATCAACCTGGTGCGTCATATCAGCTGGCACACGCAGCCACAGGAAGAACTGATCTCCGCCGGCCGCCGCCTGCTGCGCAACGAAGACTGGAATACCACCCTGCCGACCGTGATCAAACGCATCGACCACGCCATTTCGTGGGCAGCAGAAGGCACACCGCGCGCGCAGGCACTAGCGGCCTACCACGCCGCCCTCAACCAAGAACTCGCATCATGTCCATCCACGAAATAGGCGCCATCCTGCTGGGCCTTGTCGGCGGCTACTGGGGCATCAGCCGCCTGCTGTCCGCGCAGGAAAACGCCGCCAAAAACACCCTGGCACCAGGTCCTCAACGTACCGCCGGACGCCACGCTGGAACAGGTCGACCAGGCCTACCAGTCCATGATGAAAACCAAAGAAGTCCGCAACGCCTACGCCGCCGCCATCAAAGCCCTGACGGTATAAACTCGCCGCAAAAAAGTTGAACCTTTTTGAACGCGCCCTATCCAACCTCAAAGCCTCCCGCAGCCGCGTGCGGCAGAGTCGAACCAATGCCGACCGGGAGGTGGTAAGGATTGCGAGGACGTATGGTCAAACTGGAAGTGAACATGGCCACGCTTAAAGAGATGGCTGCTGCGGACCGAACCGGTAGCTTTCCTATTCTAGCGTAGAAATCGCTTCGATCCTCGGTCCTACCGAGACAACTTCAAACGAACTAATCTGCATGCCATACCGCGTGAACACACCATATGCCCTGATAATTCCACCTCGACTGAGTTGCTCTGTTTCGCGATCAGATATGTGACAAAGCCTAGACGCCCAGATAGCCTCACCGCCCAGTTGAAGGACCGCGTGATTTCGGCAACGCCTGTGACCATATTGGTTTGCCTCTGTAACCGCAATAGTTCTTACCGTGTCTGTCTCTGCAATGCTTAGATGTGACAGATAACTCAATGGACCGGAAAAGAACTCAAGGGTAAGGAACCAGACGAAAGCGCAGGCAGTCGTAAAACTTAGAATCGTGCTTACAATCGTCTTTCCGTTTCTTTTCTCCAAACCGTCCTTAAGCTCTTCAAGTCGCTTACGCGCGAAGGAATGAGCAAGGCCGAACATCACTAAAAGCGAAGTTGCCAACATTGGCCATTCCAGCTCGGCAGTAGGAATAAATTCGGGACGAATTGCGACGTAAGCAAGGACGCCTATAGTCATTCCAGCCAAGCAAAAAATTGCGACCGATGTGGTGACCTTCAATCCGAAAGCGTTCCTTTTCGTGTACCCCATTACGTAACACTTATATTAACGTCGAACATTGAGAAAAATCTGCGTTTCCGGAATTGGCCGACGTCGGCCAACGGCCCCAACGGTGCGTTGGGTAACGTCAAAATTGGCTGGTGGTTGTTAGCACTAATTTCGGGAAAACGCTCGCTTGTGCGGATTTCTTTACGGGCTGCCAGGTCGACCTGGGGGCGTGGGACGCAAAAGATAGGCAGACCACAGGCGGCCGATTGGCGCCAAGCTATCCTCGGCTGGAATACTGCCCAGTTGCGCCAAGGCGTCCTGCTGGCGTCCGATTCCCGAATACGCCAGGGCAAGGTGGAGGCGTGCAGCACCGATGTCGCGAAGCTCGCCGCTCCCAATCGCGTACTCCAACATTTCGATACCCTTCCCGCTCTGGCCGGCCTGCACCAGGTCGTGTGCCGCGTCCGCCACAAGCGTAATTGGCCGAGTGCTCTTATACTGGTCCGTCATCGGCGGCCGTGATCGGGCCTCGGCATAATCGCGCGCGACGATGGCACGCAAACGCTCTTGCCGTGGTGCGTCCTCGCCCTTGCCTAATTTTCCCGTCTTGAAAGCGGATTCGATAAGAGTATGCGCTTCAGAGGCGGCTCCGTCACGCAGTAACAGGCGCCCAAAGTCCAGCAATTCGACCGCCGCCAACGGCGCTACTTTTTGCTTGAGCCGGTACACCTCGACCTGCACCCGATCACCCCTTTGGTCCTGCGAAATGCGATTCAAGGTTTCTAGGAGAACTACCTGAGAATACTTTAATGACACCATCCGCTCCAAGGCGTCGATGTAACACCCTCGCTCGTCCGCACGCTTGCAACTACCGGCAAGCATAGCCCACTGCTCCCACTGCTGTGCGTCGGTCGCCCCGAATGGACTCTTCAGGAATTTTAGTTGAACTTCGGCCGCAGTCTTGAAATCGCCAGTCTTGTACAAGGCGCCTACCAATGCGGAGTACATTTGTGGATCAGAACCGGCGAGGATGTTAGCTGACATACGCTCAACCAGCTGTGCGTATTGGCCAGCTCCGCTGAACGCTGCAACTAGCGCGCTCTCATAAGACGCTTTCTCATGCTCCGGCACAAGCGGCGAGGCCAAAATCAGTTGCAACGCATGGACCAGTGATGTGTACTCCCTGGCCTCGGCCAGGACTGACACACGAGCCCTTGCCAAAACAAAACTCTCCTGTTCAGTCAAATCAGGGAGACCGCCGGCTTCATCCAATTTTGCGAGCGCCGCATTTGGAGTCTTCTGCACATCGTCCGAAAGTGCTGCTTTGACAGCGAGCTTGACCTGCGGTCGCAGGTCAAGCTCGGGCGACGCTGCAAACGTCGGTGAGATGGGCGAAGCGAGGCAAAACACTTGCAGCAACAACAGGCCAAACTTTTGTACCCGCAAAATTTTTTCTCCAAATAGAAATCGATAAGTCATGTCTGTATTGGCCTTGCACCGAACGACGTTCTAATCCAATGTCAGGTCAAATTCTTTGGGTGAATGAACGCTCGCGGTTAATCGAGCACCATCCTGCAACAGCTTCAACGCATGATTGCCAAGCCAATACGCCTTCACCCTAGTGAAGTTCTTAGTCATCGCTGCACTGAAGGCTCGCTGCAACTTTAGAGCTGCGAAAGTGTTAGACGTTGTCGCAATTCTCCCCGATATCAACACGTCCGGAGAAAAAAGCCCACCTTGTTGAATGACCGTGCTATCGGGGTTGATTAACTGGTCGATTGCGTACTTTTTGACACCGGTAATATGTTGAACGGCACGATTACGAACAGCTACCTCGCGCTCCGTGACAAGGTATGCAGGACTTGCTACGGCATTATCGACGTCTAACGAACTGGCGAGAGTTGGCAAACTGGCGCCATTGAAAAAACTAATATGCGATTCTTCGTCGAAAAGTCCCGTCAAGGTATAGGCAAGGAGGAGCTTCTTCTCAACTAGCTCAAGCACCGGAAGCAGGTCATTGCTCGTCGCGTAAAAATTTCGGTGCATATTTTTATCAATTCTAGAATGTTCAGCGGCTAATGGCCAATTGAGGCATCGACCTATCAATCCCACGACGGAAGCTCATCGCCATCAGCAAGTTCGCATCCGTAAAAGGTCGCGCCACCGACTTCAACTCCTTCCAAAATTGCGCCGCTCGCGTTTATTGACTCGATTGCTGCAAGCTCGAAGTTGGCGTTAGCGTTCCAGTCCGCGAATTGAAGACAAACAGTGAGTGACCAAAACCGATGTATGCAATGTGATCTACACACCGCGCATCTCGGAAGCACGGGAGACCGGCACTCGAGAGCACGTTCAACTGTATTCGAAGGCCTTCGTCGTCAAATATTTTAACCCGTGCAGCGACCGTCGGATCAGGCCCCTCGTTGCCAGTGCTTAAGACGTGATCGAAATGCCATTCATCGAGTTGATCAATAAAGCAAATTTCCATATTCCGTTTCAATGCCTCTTTGTCCGGTCATGGCGGTCAGCAGCAAGTGCTTTCAGCTCAGCGCCTCATGATACTTCTGACGATAGACCTCGAGTATATCGGCCTCTAGCTTCGGCCATTGCTCTAACAGCCATCGCCGACCATCAGGTGAAGGTTCTACATAGGGTTGTGCTTTGTGAGCAAATGCAACTCCCTGTGCAATGACGTCATTTCCATCCGAAAGCCCACCGGCGATCATGGCCTCAATTGGGTAAGCGATGAACTCCCGCACCAAGTGAGGCCGCATTGCGCATCCAGGTGCAATAATCGCGAATGCCTGCTCGACAAAGGCCCAGCAATTTGTAGGCCAAAAGGTATCAGTAATCCTTTGTATAAAGTCAGTGTCTGAAATGGACTCTGGTGCTAACCTTACTGATTTATAGAACTGCCCCAGCTCTGCGAGCCGTCGAGGTGAACTCAATCCTGAGAAATTCTGCGCATTACTCATAAATCGATGCCTGCGAATTTAGCTAGCCTTTGGGTTGCGAGGCGTCAAATCACCGGATAGGGACGGGAGCTGAGCTTTTGATATACGGAAGACCATGGCCGAATTGCCCACTTGCTCGTCTACCGCAATAAATACTAACCCCACCTGCTTCTAACATAAGTGAGAAAGATGGCTGGCTGAAGCTGAACCGCTTCCATGGACGAGTGATGCCGGTGTCCTCAAACCGGATGTATGTATCGTCCATCGTGGTCAATGAGCATTGCCCCTGCTTCCCCTTAGGCAATCCATGCAGCGAATCATCGTTGTCGTCCGGCTCCAGGATACCGTCAACCCGAAGCAAACGAACGTCATAGAATTCGAAGACCACTTCTGCCCGTGCTTCCACTGAAGGTCCCCAACTCGCCGGAACTATTTCAGGTAGACGAACGAATTGACCGGCGATAGCGACCTGATTGAAATGTGTGCGCCACGCATGTGGAGCGAATTCGGCCAACGATGGCGCGGCACCGTTATAGGGGCCAAGGATGGCTTTTGGCTCATCGAGAAGTGCGGTCCAATCAGCTCTTGTCATTAAGGGAACTCATCAAATAGGACGAAACAGTCTACGAAAAGACTGAACTTTCCAGCACAGCCTCTGTCCAAGCTCAAATACGTCCAACGCCTTCTGCGGCAAAGTCTAAGCTCATCGAAAGGGAGGTCACATGGACTACGAGCCGCGCATTGTAAAACTTGAGGCTGACATGGCAAACCAGAAAGATACTATCGTTCTGTTACGCGGAGACATCAACAAGCTTGACACGAAAGTCGATTCTTTGCGCGGCGAAATACTCACGCTGACACGCTGGACAGCGGGCCTGATGATCGCCAATGCTGCGATGATCCTTGGCTGGGTGCTGAAGGCGGCCGGTGTCTTTTAGATGTAATAGGTGGTCGAGGTCATGACCTTGGACATGGCCTTCATCGCCAGCTGGATCGGCAGCGGCGTCTTCTCCGCACCCATGTCCTGCGCCGCCTTGCCGTGCGCGATTTCGTCGACGCGCATTTGTTCGACGATGGCGCGGGATTTGGCGTCTTGCGGCGGCAGCATGTAGAGGTGGCTGGCCAGGTGCGCCTCCACCTGGCGCTCGGTTTCCACCACGAAGCCCAGGCTCTGCTTATCGCCCGCCAGCGCGGCGGCGGTGCCCAGCGCGTAGGCGCCAGCGTAGAACAGCGGATTCAGGAAGCTCGGCTGCGAACCCAGTTCGGACAGGCGCGAGGCGCACCAGGCCAGGTGGTCTTCCTCTTCACGACTGGCTTTATCGAAGGCGGCGCGCGCCTCGTCGCTTTTGGCGAAGCGCGATTGCGAGTTGTAAAGCGCTTGCGCCATTACTTCGCCCACATGGTTAATCCGCATCAGGCCCGCGCTGTGGCGGTGCTCTTTCTCCGTCATATCCGCATCCGCCGCATGCACCGCCGGATTCGGCCGCGATGCCGAATGCACGCCAGCCAACACGCGCAGCGCCTTATCAGCGCCAGTGATGAAACGGTCGATAGGATTGTGGTAGCGGTTCATAGTGAGTCACCAAGCTTGTACGGAAGGCCATATTATATGCCGCTTACTAGTCGGCAGCCTTGATCTGGCTTGCCATGTATTCCGCTTGACGCTCTGCTGCCGCTTCGACCTGGTTAAACAGGCTAAGTACATCGAGGATGCGCCGGCAGGCGGCGGGGTGCTCGAACGTGCCGGCTTTGCCGTACCCTTCTACATCCTTTAAGGCGGCATTGACCGCAGGCCCAAGTGCCTCGATATCCTTCTGCAACTCCGCAAAGCGCTGTGTCTTGATAAGCTGCGCGAAGAATTGCGCCTTATGTTCCTTGCTCCAGTGCGATAACTGCATTTTTTGCTCGACGAGCTCATCGAGTTTTGCATTGCGCTGCAATACACGCTCTTTCTGCCCTTTGAACATGGCACTCATGCCCTTGAATGCCAGGTTCGAAGCGCCGGGGGCGTTGCAATCAAAACCCTGGGCGCTTGCGAGCAATGGTATTCCCGCCACGAGCGCTAGCCAGCCTCGCATACTCCTCATACATATTCCTTAAATTGGGGCGACAGCGGTGCCCTGAGATTCCAGCAAGGCTAGCAGCGCGCCGAACATGAAGCCCATGGCCAGTGCCAGCACGAAAACCAGCACGCCGAGGAAGGCGCCGCGCAGGAAGGGGATGCGCTGGCCGTCGCGGTCGTGCACGTGGCGGCCGAGGAACCAGCCGCCCAGCACGGCGTGGAAGGCGAACGCGATTGCCGCGCCGAGCGCGCCCGGCAGCACGATGCCGCTGAAGAAGCGCAGCAGCACGCCAGCCAGGCCAGCGACGGTGACCAGCGCGCCGTAGGCGAAGGCGTGGCGCCAGGCCAGGCTGTAGCTACGCGCCAGGCGCACCACCAGTTTCAACAGCAGGCCGACCAGCAGCGCGCCGAGCAGCAGCGACAACACGGCCGGCAGCAGGATCATGCCTCGCCCTCGCGCAACTGGCGCTGCTTTTCGAGCCAGTCGGCCACCGGGCCGCGCGCGTCGATCTTGGAAATGTCCTTGGCCACCCCAAGGTTCAGTCCAAGCAGGAAGGGAATCGAATCGACCGGCACTTCGGGCATGTAATCGGCCATGGCGCGCATGAAGCGCGGCGAGTCGAGTACCTCCACCACTTTGGCGCCGCTCATGAATTGCAAAATACTGGTCATGCTATGCCCGCCACCGATCGAGCGGTAGACGAAGCGGTTGAAAGCTTTGTCGAGCGCCTGGAAGTCCAACTGTTCCTTGGTCATCAGGCTGGCCAGGTAGTACAGGCCGATGGCGGTACGGAAAAAGCCGCTCGATTCGCCGGCCGTCAGGCCGCAACGCGTTACCGTCAGGATCTTTTCCTGCACTGTCGCATCAAGTTTGGGATGGTGTACCTGCATGGCTTGGGACTATATAGCAATTTTGGCCAGATTTGTTCCTTGCGCGGGGGTATCAACCTTGTTACCCTTGAAACTTTAGTGCTAAACCAACGCCAGAATGCTACTTTCCGTTCCCCGGAATGCGCATCCTGGGGGGCGGAATGTACGGGCTATCGCATAAGGGCAACCGATATGTCGCGTATTCAATACAATGCCATCATGTGAAAAGGGGTTAGCGGAGTCACCATGGAATTACGCATCAAGAACTTGTCAAAGACATATGCCAACGGTGTGGTCGCGCTCGATAACGTGTCGCTCACCATCCCCGCCGGCATGTTCGGCTTGCTGGGCCCGAATGGCGCCGGCAAGTCGACCTTGATGCGAACCCTGGCCACCCTGCAGGAATGCGATTCCGGCTCGGTCTTTTTCGGCGACCTGGATGTGCTGGACGAAAAGGACGAAATCCGCCGCCTTCTGGGCTACCTGCCGCAGGATTTCGGCGTGTACCCGAAAGTGACCGCTTACGAACTGCTCGACCACTTTGCCATTTTGAAGGGCCTGTCGCACCGCAGCCGCCGGCGCGAAGTGGTGGACGGCCTGCTGCAGCAAACCAATCTGTTCGAAGTGCGCAACCAGCGCCTGGGCGGCTTCTCCGGCGGCATGCGCCAGCGCTTCGGCATCGCCCAGGCCCTGTTGGGCGACCCGAAACTGATCATCGTCGACGAGCCGACCGCCGGCCTGGATCCGCAGGAGCGGGTGCGCTTCCATAACCTGCTGTCCGATATCGGCGAAGAGCGCACCGTGATCCTGTCCACCCACATCGTGTCCGACGTGGCCGACCTGTGCGCCAATATGGCGATTATCAACAAGGGCAAACTGCTGGTGGCCGGCGCCACCCAGCAACTGATCGATGAAGTGAGCTGCAAGATCTGGGCGCGCTTTGTCGACAAGAAGGAGCTGGCTTACTTCCAGCAGCGCCACGCCGTGATCTCGACCCGCCTGATGTCCGGCCGCACCCTGATCCACGTCTACAACGACGACGATCCGGGCGACGGTTTCGAGGAGGCCCTGGGCGACCTGGAAGACCTCTACTTTGCGACCATCCTCGGCCGCCACGACGTCAACAACGCCTGCGACTGACCGGGGGCCGCCATGTTCGCCATCGCCCTCTTTGAAGCGAAACAGCGCCTGAAGCTGGTTTCGACCTGGGTTTACTTCGGCATGTTCATGCTGCTGGCCGTGCTGTGGATGGCCGCCGCCGGCGGCGTCTTCAAGGAAGCCATCATCACCTTCGGCGGGCGCGTGTTCATCAACGCGCCGCGCTCGATCATGCTGACCTCCTCCTTCCTCGGCTGCATGGGGGTGATCATCATTGCCGCCGTCATGGGGCGCGCGGTGCAGCAGGACTTTGAGTACGAAACCCACCACTTCTTCTTCTCCGCCCCGATCCGCAAATCGCAGTACATGTTCGGCCGCTTCCTCGGCGCCTGGCTGGTGCTGTGCGTGGTGTTCGCCTCGATCCCGCTCGGCGTGTGGCTCGGCACCCAGGTGCCGGGTATCGACCCGGAGCGCCTGGGGCCATTCAACCTGCTGCATTACCTGCTGCCGTACGCGCTGTCGCTGCTGCCCAACCTGTTCATCTTCGGCGCCATCTTCTTCGTGCTGGCCGCGCTGACGCGCCGTATGCTGCCGGTGTACGTGTCGAGCGTGGTGATGCTGGTTGGCTATATCGTGGCGCCAGGCTTGGCACGCGACCTCGATTACAAAACCCTGGCGGCGCTGATCGACCCTTTCGGCACCACCGCCGTGATCCGTCTCACCGAATACTGGCCGATCGCCGAACGCAATGTGCGCCTGGTGCTGCCGGAAGGCGTGTTCCTGCTGAACCGTGCGATCTGGTCCTCCTTCGCCCTGGTGGCGCTGCTACTGGGCTACTGGCGCTTCCACTTCATCAGCACCGTCGATAGCGGCGCCGCCGCGCGCGGCGACAGCGAAATGCCGGCCACCCTGACCCAGACCGCCGCCGCCACCAACGAAAAGCCGGACTTCCAAACGCGCAGCCTGGGCCTGATGCTGCTGCGTTTCAGCTACCTGAACCTGCGCGAGACGATCAAGAACATCTACTTCTTCGTCATCGTGCTGGCCGGCGTGCTGACCATGTATGCCGGCTCGCTGGACATGGGCTCCATGTTCGGCACCGGCACCTACCCGGTCACCTACCAGGTGCTGGAACTGGTGACCAATACCTTCTCGCTGTTCATGCTGGTGGTGACCACCTTCTACGCCGGCGAAATGGTGTGGCGCGAGCGCGAACACCGCATGGCGCAAATGCTGGACGCGCTGCCGGTGCCGAGCTGGCTGCCGATCCTGTCCAAGCTGTTCGGCCTGATCGGCGTGCAAGCCTTCCTGCTGTTCATCGTCATGCTGGTGGGTATGTCGATCCAGCTGTTCAAGGGCTACTTCAACCTGCAGCCGGGCCTTTACTTCGAATGGCTGTTCACGGTGCAGTTGCCGGCTTGCGCCCTGATCGCGGTGCTGGCGATTACCGTACAAGTGCTGGTCAACCACAAGTACATGGCCTACTTCGTGATGATCATCTACTACGTGGCCACGCTGACCGCCGCCACCATGGGCCTCGACCATCCGATGCTGATGTACGGCGTAACGCCGGACCTGCCCTATTCCGACATGAATGGTTTTGGCCACTTCATGGTGCGCGAGCGCTGGTACACCCTGTACTGGGCCGGCGCCGCCGTCATGCTGCTGGTGCTGGCCGTGGTGTTCTGGCCGCGCGGCACCAACGAGGAATGGCGCCAGCGCGCCAGCCTGGCGCGCCACTCGCTGACCCTGCCGGTGCTGGCCAGTTTCGGCCTCGGGCTGGCGGTCTTCCTCGGCGCGGGCGGCGTGCTGGCGTATAACCTGTGCGCCGGCGGCTACAAGACCAATTTCGGGCGTGACACCCAGCGCGCCGAGTACGAGCGCAAATACAAGCAGGTGCTGGACGTGGCGCAGCCGCGCATCACCGACGTGAAGCTGGGCCTGGACATGTATCCGGAACAGCGCACGCTGAAAGTGAAGGGCTGGTACCAGCTAGAGAACAAGACCCAGCAAGCGATCAGCACCATCTACATCCAGCAAAATGCCGATGCCGACTTGCACTCGCTGAAATTCGGCAGCGCTGTGCACCGCGTGCTGAACGACGAGGCGCTGGGCTTCTACAGCTACCGCCTGGAACGCCCGCTGCAGCCGGGTGAAAAAATCACGCTGGACTTTGTGCTGGGCTACGAACCGAAAGGCTTCTTCAACCTGGGCAAGACCACGCCGGTGCTGAACAACGGTACCTTCTTCAACAACACGGTGCTGCCGCACATCGGCTACCAGCGCCACGCCGAGCTGACCGACCCGCGCGACCGCAAGAAGCACGGCCTGCCGGCGCAGGAACGCGCCCTGCCGCGCGACGACCCCAAAGGCCTGGCCAGTAATTACCTGGGCGCGGACGCAGACTGGGTGAGCTTTGAAGCGACCCTGGGCACCACCGGCGACCAGACCGCCGTGGCGCCGGGCACCCTGGTCAAGGAATGGCGCAAGAACGGCCGCCGCTACTTCCATTACAAGATGGAGCAGCCGATCCTGAACTTCTACGCCTTCCAGTCGGCGCGCTACGCGGTCAAGCATGACTGGTGGCAGGACGTCGGCATCGAGGTCTATTACCAGCCGGGCCACGAGTACAACCTGGACCGCATGGTGAAGGGCGTCAAGGACTCGCTCGACTACTACACGCGCAACTTCAGCCCCTACCAGCACAAGATCGTGCGCATTGTGGAATTCCCGCGCTACGAGCGCTTCGCGCAGTCGTTCCCGAACACCATTCCGTTCTCGGAAGCGGTGGGCTTTATCGCCAAGGTGGACGACAAGAACCCGAAAGACATCGACTACCCAACCTACATCACCGCGCACGAAGTGGCGCACCAGTGGTGGGCGCACCAACTGGTGGGCGGCAGCACGCGCGGCGCCACGGTGCTGAGCGAAACCCTGGCCGAGTATTCGGCGCTGATGGTGATGAAGAAGAGCTTCGGCCCGCAGCGCATGCGCCGCTTCCTGCGCTATGACCTGAACAAATACCTGTTCGGCCGCGCCACGGAGAACAAGAAGGAACTGCCGCTGGCGGACAACGAGAACCAGAGCTACATCCACTACCACAAGGGTAGCCTGGCCATGTACCTGCTGGCCGATATCGTGGGCGAGGCCAAGATCAACGCCTTGCTGGCCGACCTGCTGCGCCAGCACGCCAACCACGCGCCGCCCTACCCTAGCGTGACGGTGCTAGTGGACGGCTTGCGCCGCATCGTGCCGCCGGAGCAGGCTTACCTGGTGGACGACCTGTTCAACGCCATCGTCCTGTTCGACAACCGCGTGGTTTCCGCCACTGCCGAGAAGCGCGCCGACGGCAAGTACGACCTGACGCTGACCGTGCACGCCGCCAAGCTGCGCGCCGATGAGCTGGGCGCCGAGAAGGAAGTGCCGGTGCGCGACCTGATCGAGATCGGTGTCGACGACAAGGACGGCAACGCCCTGCTGCGCGAACGCAAGCTGATCGACCGCCGCGAATCGACCTTCAAGCTGGTGGTGACGGGCCGCCCGGCCAAAGCCGGCATAGACCCGGACAATAAGCTGATCGACCGCAAGCCGGACGACAATATGGGGACGGTGGAAACAGTATCCCGCTAAAGGTTAGGCAACGCACTTTGTGCTCCGCCCATCTTTGTTAAGCTTTCACCCAACTTGAAAGCGAGGACACCATGGGCATCCTGAGCAACATTTTCCACAAGATTTTCCCGTCGTCGCATCCAGAGGCCGCCCAACCGCCGGCCTCTGGTGCGCCTTCAATGCAGCGGGCCGACACGCCCGCTGCAGCACCGACGGCCGCCCCGGCCGCCACCACCGCCACCGCCACCGTTGATGTGGAAGCCATCCTGAACGCCAAGGCGGCGCAGGCCGGGCAGCCGCTGAACTGGCGCACCTCCATCGTCGACCTCCTGAAGCTGCTCGACCTTGATTCCAGCCTGGCGGCGCGCAAGGAGCTGGCGCAGGAACTGCACTACAGCGGCGACAGCGGCGACTCCGCCGCCATGAATGTCTGGTTGCAGAAGCAGGTGATGAAAAA
Source organism: Massilia sp. SR12 (assembly GCA_046523935.1). Taxonomy (GTDB): domain Bacteria; phylum Pseudomonadota; class Gammaproteobacteria; order Burkholderiales; family Burkholderiaceae_D; genus Rugamonas. The sequence goes on from CP159586.1 coordinate 3,154,941, forward strand.
GCTGGCTGAAAACGGCGGTAAAGTGCCGGCCGAGCTGCGCGACTGAGGAAGCGCTAAAATGGGTGCATGAACCCATTACGACGCGTATTCGCGGGCGCCTTGCTTGCGCTCTGCACCCTACCGCTGCACGCGGCGGATAAGACCTTCGGCACGCACGGCATGGCCCTATTCGGCGGGCCAGAGGGTTTGTACGCCTCCCACTTGCCAATGTTCCATGCCCCGCACGATTTCCAGGTCATCCTGCAAATCCATATCGCCGACAAGGCGACCGATGCCGCGCTGCGCAAACGGCTGGATGGCAAGGCCGCGCTGTGGACCATCGACCCGGAAAAGTTCGAGTTGAGCAGCATTGCGCCCGAGTCGGAAAAGCCGCGCAAGGAGTTCCGCGCCGACCTGGTGCAAGGCCACTTTGAACGCGGCGGCAGCACCCAGTACAAGGGCACCAAAATCGTCATCGACAAGGTGATCATGTTCCGCCAACTGGAGAGCAAGGAGCACAGCGCCAAGCTGGCGCGCTACCTCCAGCTTGGCAGCGGCAAGCAGCGCTTCCTCATCAAGGAAATCAACGCGCGCCCCGACTTTGACCACATCGTCGCCTACACTGCCGAGCCGGGCGCGCCGACCACCCCGATCCAGGTCCGCAAATGGGGCGTGCAGCAAACCGGGAACGACGCCCTGGCGATGGCGCTCAAAGTGAATATGTCGGCCATCGCCGGCACCGTCTACTTCGAGACCGGCGACCTGAAATGAGCGTCCCGCAGGCATACGAGGGGCTGTGGCGGCGCAAGGGCATCTGGCGCAGCAACGGCAGCAGCGACCTGGTGACGCCGGTCTGGTGGTTCCAGGCCGCCGACTTCCACATCGACCTGCGCATCCCCGCCGATCGCAAGGACATGACCGGCTTTGCCGGCAGCACCGTGGTCGAGGGCGAGCGCTGCGAATGGCGGCCGGAAATCGCCTACCCTTTCGTCAGCCCCGAGCTGGATGCGGGGATCATGCGCTTCGACAGCGACAACGCGCTGCATGAAGACGGTGTGGACGGCACTTATAGCGAGGACTGGTGGCGCGAAGCCGGCGGCCCGGTCAGCGGCAGCCGCAGCGTGCTCGATGATGGCCGCATCCAGTATGAAATCGCCTGCGGCGAGTTCCTGGCGCGCGCGACCGGCAAGCCACACAAGGCCGCCGACATCACGGTCTGGCTCCGCACGCCGGCCGGCCTGTGGCGCGTGATCGCGTCCACCACCGCCGCGCGCGAGAACGTGACGGTCGAAATCCCTTAAAGGCTCAGCAGGCTGCCGCTGCGGAAAGGCGTGGCGCCGGCGATCTTGGCCACGTTCATGCCGCGAATAACGTAACGGTGCGACAGGCGCGTGAACAACACACCGTCCACCTGGGACGCCAACGGCGTAGTCGCGCCGCTCACCGGGTCGATCAGGTCGGCAATCACTTCGCCCGCCCGCACCGCGTCGCCCACCTCACGCAGGTAGACCAACATGCCCGCATGCGGCGCGTCGACGCGCTGCGTGCCTTCCAGCGGCGTGGGCGCGCAACCCTGCGCCGGCACCGCGACCGGCCCCACGTCGAGCATGCCGCGCAGGCCCAGGTAGCCGATGATCGCGTCCGCATCGCGCGCCGCCAGCTCGTAACTGACCGACACTTCGCCGCGCAGCTCCACGGTGGCGGCCATGCAGGCCGATGGGATCGGGTATTGCGGGCCGAAATGCTCGGCCAGGTCCCACCACAGGCGGCTGCAAGCTTCGTCGAACGGTTCGCCGCCGGCGCCCGTCGTATGCAACACGGCGCAGGCCTCCATCAGGTTCGCCAGCGGCTGCGCGACTTCGCACAGCGCAGTGCCCACATAGAGGTGCAGCGCGCCCTCGTTTTCGCAATGCATGTCCAGCACCACGTCGGCGTCGATCGCCATCTGCAGCAAGGCTTTCTTCAGCGTCGTGGCGTCCGACGTCGGCTGCCATTGCGCCACCAGCTCGCGCAGGTGGCGGCGGATGGTACGCACGTTGGCGTCGGCATCGGGGCCCAGTTGCCCGGGCGCGGCCAGGCGCGCTTTCAGCTGCTCGCAGTAGTGCGGGTAGCCGCGGTTGAAATTGATGCCGGTGCTCAGGTCAAAGCGCCCGAACGGGCGCTCATTGATCACCTGCGTCAGGCCGATCGGATTGGCTGCAGCGACCAGGATCACCTCCCCCGTCACCTTGCCCGCCGCATCCAGCGCGGTCAGGCGCTGGCGCAGCTGGTGCGCCACCAGCATGGCCGGCACCTCGTCCGCATGCAGCGCCGCCTGGATGTAGGCCTTCGGCCCGCCTGGCTTGCCAAAGTGGTAGCTGGTCAGTTCGTAGTGCGCCGTGCCGTGCGGCGCGGAGATCGGGTGTTTGATGGTTTCCATGTCTGTCATCCTACCAGTTCATGAGGCAAGGCGGCACCAGCAATACCAGCGCCAGCACCAGGTAAATCAGCTGCAGCGGGATCATCCACTTGGCCCAGGTCAGCCACGGGATGCGCGCCAGCGCCAGCACGCCGACCGTGATGCCGGAGGTCGGGATCATGGGGGTGGTGAATTCGCCGAACTGGAAGGCCAGGATGGCGGTCTGGCGCGACACGCCCACCAGGTCCGCCAGCGGCGCCATGATCGGCATGGTGAGTGCCGCCTGGCCGCTGCCGGAGTGGATGAAGAAGTTGATCACAGTTTGGATCAGGAACATCTTCTGCGCCGAAAACACCGGCGAGGATGATGCCACCAGCGGCATCAGGCCGTGCAGCATGGTGTCGATAATCTGGGCGTCGCGCGCCAGCACCATGGTGGCGCGCGCCAGCGCGATTACCAGCGCGGTGCCGACCAGGTCTTTCGAGCCTTGCACAAAGGCCGCCACGGCGTCGTCGGAGCTGAGGCGGCCGATCAGGGCTACCACCACCGTCATGGCCAGGAACAACGCGCCGATCTCCTCGATGAACCAGCCGAACTTGACCACGCCGAACACCATCCCGCCCAGGGTGGCGGCGAAGACCCACAGCACCAGCTTGTGGCGGCCGTTCATGCCCTCGAAGCTGCCGAAATCGACGGTGCCCTCGGCGCGCTTTTCCTGGTCCAGCAGGTAGGTCGGGCTCTTCTCCGGATTGCGCTTGATGCGCGCCGCGTACCACATGAGGAAAGCGATGGTGACGACGGTGGCGATGAACCAAACGATGATGCGGTAGCCCATGCCGGAGAACAGCGGCACGCCGGCAATACCCTGCGCGATGCCGACGTTGAACGGGTTCAGGAATGCGGCCGAGAAGCCGACTTGCGAACCGACAAACGGGATCGAGACGCCGACGATGGTGTCGTATCCTAGCGCCAGTGCGAGCGGCACGAAGATCAGGATGAAGGGGATGGCCTCCTCGTTCATGCCGAAGGTGGCGCCGCCGATTGAGAACAGGGTCACAAACAGCGGGATCACGCCCACCCGCACCAGCCGCGAACGCGAATGGGCGCGCGCGATCGATTTGATCATGGCATCCACTGCCTCGGTCTTGTGCAGCACGTTGAAGGCGCCGCCGGTCAGCAGGATGAAGCCGATGATCAGTCCCGCCTCGGCAAAGCCCTTGATCGGCGCCATCAGGAAGGCGGCCAGTCCCTGCGGCTTGCCCTCGATGTAGTGGAAGCTGTCCGGGTTGATCAACTGCTTGCCGTTGACCAGGTGGGTGTCGTATTTCCCGCCTGGCACCAGCCAGGTGGCCAGCGCGATCAGCGCCAGGATCATGAGCAGCAGGATAAAGGTATTCGGGAGTTTGAGCTTCTTCATAGGCTGAGCAAATTGCCCTCTCGGATTGGGTGGACACCGGCGATCTTACCGACATTCATGCCGCGGATCACGTAGCGGTGCGATAAACGTGCGAAAAATACGCCATCCACGGCGGCACGCAGGGTGGTGGTATGGCCGCTGGCCGGGTCGATCAGGTCCGCGATGGCGTCGCCGGCCGCCACGCTGTCGCCCAGGGCGCGCAGGTAGACCAACATGCCGGCATGCGGCGCATCCAGGCGCTGCGTGCCTTCCAGCGGGGTGGCACGGCAGGTGGCCGGCGGCAGCTCAAACGCGTCCATTTGCACGATGCCCTGCAGCGACAGGTAGCGCAGGATCGCATCGGCATCCAGCGCCGCCGTGGCGTAGTCCACCTGTGCCTCGCCGCGCAGTTCAACGGTGGCCGCCAGGCAGGCCAGCGGCAGCGGCGTGCGCGCGTCCAGGCCCGCCGCCAGTTCCGACCAGGGGCGGAAGCAGGCTTCGTCGAACGGGTCGCCGCCGGCCACGCTACTGTGCAGCAGGGCGCCGGCGTGCAGCAGGCGCGCCAGCGGCTCCAGCGCGGCCACCTGGGCGCTGCTGGCGTAGATGTGCAGCGCCGCCTCGTTATCGCAGTGCAGGTCCAGCACCACGTCGGCATCGATCGCCAGCGCCAGCAGGGTTTTCTTCAGCGCGTTCACGTCCGTGGCGGGCTGCCAGGCCGCGACCAGGGCGCGCAACTGCTCGCGCACGATGCGCACATTGGCGGCGGCGTCGCGCCCCAGGCGCCCTTGCAGCGCCTGCGCCAGTTGCGCGCCCAGTTGCGGGTAGCCGCGGTTGTAGTTAATGCCGGTGGCCAGGTCGAAGCGGCCGAACGGCCGCTCATTGATCACCTGCGCCAGGCCGAGCGGATTGGCGGCCGGCACCAGCACCACCTCGCCGGTCACCCTGCCCTGCTGCTCCAGCAGGTGCAGGCGTGTGCGCAGGCTCTGCGCCACCAGCATGGCGGGCACTTCGTCGGCGTGCAGCGCGGCCTGGATATAGGCCTTGCGGCCGCCGGGCTGGCCAAAATGGTAGCTGGTCAGGTCATGGATCGGATGTCGGATGGTTTGCATGATGTCGGGCGAAGTTCGGGTCGGGTCGATTATGTATCAATTTTTTCACGCTGTGTGCAAATGAAAATAAATTTTCAGAAAATTGTTGAATTTCGATGCGAGGGTGCGTACATTCCGGATATCGGATAAATTTTCATCTTTCCAATATTTGAAAATCTACTTACATGAAATCGCACCGCACCTACGAAGCCAGCTCGCCTGAAGTCGCCTTCGCCCAGTCGCCCCTGGGCCAGCAGCTCAAGCGCGTTTTGAGCGAGGGTTCCGCCTCCAGCCGCACCATCGCCGACTTCGTGCTGCGCAACCCGGTGCGGGTGACGGCCTTCGGCATCGAGGAGCTGGCCGAGCATTGCGCCGTTTCCAACGCCACCGCCAGCCGCTTTGCGCGCGATATCGGCTTCGCCAACTACGCCGCCATGCGCGGTGAAATGGCGGCCACCATGCAAGGCATCCTGCAGCCGGTGGAAAAGCTGCGCAACAATATTGAACGCGGCCAGGGCGCCAGCGTGCCGGCCGTGGAAAGCCTGGATTACAGCGTCGCCAATATCGGCGCCACCGCGCAGGCACTGGACGCCGCCGGCCTGCAGAAGGTGGTGCAGAAGCTGACCGCCGCGCGCACCGTGTATGTGATGGGCTTCGGCCTCTCCTCGCACCTGGCCGGCCTGCTGTCGCTGCACCTGCAGCCCTTCTGCCAGCATGTGGTGGAAGTGGCCGGCCACGGCGGCACCGAGGTGGCCGCCGGCCATCTCGCCAACATCACGCCCAAGGATGTGCTGGTGGTGATCTCGTTCCCGCGCTACGCGCTGGATGTGGTCCGCCTGGCCGGTTTTGCCCGCAGCCGCGCCGCCTGCATCGTCTCGCTCACCGATTCTCCGGCTTCGCCCCTGGCGGAGCTGGCTGATGTAGCACTGTTTGCGCAAGCCACGCACCCGGTCCTGCCAAGCAGCTCCAGCGCCGCCCTGGCGCTGATCGAAGCACTGGTTGCCACGCTGATGGTGTCCAACAAGGACAACGTCGAGAAGGCGGCCCGCCTCACCGAAGCTATCTCCGCCTATCTGTATGGCGCGGAGGCTGGAAGAGTGAAACCCAAAAAGAGTCGATAACAGGAGAGAGTAATGAAGCAGAGACAGGTTCCGGCACCAACCGTGCTGGCGGGATTGTTGCGCCTTGCGTTTGGCGCGATGGCATTGGGCGCGGCCGGCGCAGCCTTGGCGCAAGCCGAGGAAAGCAAGTTGCAGCGGGTGGAAATCACCGGCAGCTCGATCAAGCGGCTGGACGCCGAAACCGCGCTGCCGGTGCAGGTGATCCGGCGCGAGGACATCGATAAATCGGGCGTCACCACCGCTGCCGAGTTGCTGGGCAAGGTGTCGGCCAGCGCGGCCGGCCTGACCGACGGCGCCAGTTTCAGCGACATCTCGGGCCAGCGCGGCTTCAACGGCGCCAACCTGCGCGGCATCGGCGTTTCCTCCACCCTGGTGCTGCTGAACGGCCGCCGCCTGGCCAACTTCGCCTCGCCCGGCGCCAATGCCGGCGTCGACCTGAACGCCATCCCGGCCGCCGCCATCGCCCGCGTCGAAGTGCTGAAGGACGGCGCCTCCGCCATCTACGGCACCGACGCCATCGGCGGCGTGATCAACTTCATTACCCGCGCCGACTATACCGGCGCCGACGCCAGCATCTACGGCAGCGCCACCCAGCACGGCGGCGCCGGCAAGGCCATGGCCACCCTGTCCGGCGGCAGCGGCAAGCTTACCGAGCAAGGCTACAACCTGTTCGCGGTGCTGGACTACCAGGACAACAAGCCTCTGCGCTCCGGCCAGCGCGACTGGATCGGCTCAGCCTACCAGCCGGACATCAACCTCGATGTCGGCAGCTCCAACACCTTCCCGGCCAATGTGCGCCGCGTGCGCGCCAACGGCTCGCCCACCGGGCCGCGCCTAAACCCGTCGGCGCCGGCCTGCAACCCGCCGGCCACGGTATATGCGCCCGGCAGTTTCGTCGGCAGCCAGGCCTGCCTGTACGACTACATGCAGGACACTGAGATCTTCCCAGAATCGAAGCGCCTGTCGCTGCTGGCGCGCGGCGAGTTCGATGCCGGCGCCGGCCACACCGTGTTCGCGGAAGCGCTGCACAACGTCACCCGCAGCACCTACCGTATCAGCCCGCTGACCGTCACCAACCTGAATTACCCGCTGGCCGGCCAGTACTACCCGCACAGCCTGATCACCAGCAACAAGACCGACCTGCGCGTGTCGATGCGCCTGGCCGAGGGCGGCAAGCGCACCAATGAAGTCGAGTCCACCGCGCAGCGCCTGCTATTCGGCGCCAAAGGCACGCTGGCCGGCTGGGACTACAACACGGCGTTCAACCACAGCGTCAACACGGTGGACGACCAGTACACCGACGGCTATGTGCGCACCAGCGCTTTCGACAGCGCTTTCGCCACCGGCAAGATCAATCCTTTCGGCACCTCCGGCGCCGAAGGCCAGGCCCTGCTGAAGGCCGCCAAGATCAACGACGCGGCGCGCCAGTCGCGCGGCACCGCCAATGTGTTCGACGCCAAGGCCACGCGCGACCTGTTCGAGATGGCCGGCGGCACGGCGGCCATCGCCGTCGGCGGCGAGATCCGCAAGGAGAAGATGCGCTTCACGCCGTCCGCCCTGCTGGCAGCAGGCGAAATCCGTGGCGACGGCGCGGCCCAGGCCTTCAGCGGCGAGCGCACCGTGAAAGCGGCCTACGCTGAACTGAACCTGCCGCTGCTGGCATCGCTGGAAGCCCAGGTCGCGCTGCGCCATGACCGCTACAGCGATTTCGGCGGCACCACCAATCCCAAGCTGGGCCTGCGCTGGCAGCCGGCAAAACAAGTGGTGGTGCGCGCCTCCTACGGCGAGGGCTTCCGCGCACCGTCGCTGTCGGACCTGTACAACCCGCCGCGCACCGGCCAGACCAACGGCATCTACAACGACCCGCTGGGCTGCATCAAGACCGCCACCGTCGACAACACCGGCAATCCGGACTACTGCGGCCTGCAGCCGGACAAGCTGCTGGGCGGCCGCGCGGGTTTGAAGCCGGAAACCTCGAAGCAATTCTCGGCCGGCGTCGTGTTCGAACCGCAGCGCAACCTGACCGCCACCCTGGATTACTGGAAGATCCGCAAGCAGGACGTGATCGTGGCGCCCGAAGGCTCCTACTTCAGTGACCCGGTGCGCAACGCCGCCTACATTGAACGCGGCGCCGCCGACCCAACGCTGCCCGGCATTCCCGGCCCCATCCTGTCGATCGATTCGCGCCTGCGCAATATCGGCTCGCTGGAGACTTCCGGCCTGGACCTGGGCCTCAACTGGCGCAGCGCATCCAGCGCCTGGGGCCGCGTTGGCGTAGGCCTGACCGGCACCTATGTGCTGGACTACAAAACGCGCGAAGCCGATGCGCCGGAGCTGAATGGCGCGGGCGTGTTCGCCAACGACCAGGTGGTGCAGCGCTGGCGCCATACGCTCAGCTTCGACTACGACCTGGGCCCGTGGGCGGCGACCCTGCAGCAAACCTTCTACGCACACTACCGCGACCAGAACCCGAATCCGGACGGCAGCGAACGGCGCGTCAAGGCCTACCAGCTGTGGGACCTGACTGGCAGCTACGCCTGGTCGAAGGCGCTGCGCCTGCGCGGCGGCATCCGCAACCTGCTCGATGCCGAGCCGCCGCGCTCGAACCAGATCTACAGCTTCCTGGCCGGCTACGATCCGAACTACACGGATTCGCGCGGGCGTGCGTTTTTCCTGTCGGCCAACTACAGCTTCCGCTGATGCGCCGCCAGTTCCTCAAAGCCGCCGGCGCCCTGCTGGCGGCGGGCGCCCTGCCGCGCGCAATCGCCGACACCGCCCGCGCTGCGCCGGCATCGACCGCATCGCGCGGCTTAGCGGCAGCGGCAGCGGCGCCGGCGCCGGTGGCGGCATCAGCGCCGGCTGGTGCCGCGCGTGGCGGCGCCACGGACGCTGTCCCCGCTGGCGCACTCGTCATCATCGGCGGCGCGCTGCGACCTGATACGGCCGACGTCTGGCAGCGCATTGTCGCGCTGGCCGGCGGCGCGGGCGCACGCATTGCGGTGCTGCCCAGCGCGGCGGCCCGGCCCGAACGCTCCGGCGCCACCATTGCCGCGAACCTGAAGCGCTATGGCGCCGACGCCTTCGTAGTACCGGTCGCCGTACGCCTGGCGGGCAGCGACTACCGCGCACGCGCCGACGACGCCGAGCTGGCGGAGGCGGTGCGTAACGCGGGCGGCGTCTACTTCAGTGGCGGCGACCAGGCCCTGGTGACGCAGGCCCTGCTGCGGCCGGGCGGCAGCCGCAGCGCCGTGCTGCAAGCGGTGTGGGACGTGTACCAGCGCGGCGGCGTCATCGCCGGCACCAGTGCCGGCGCCGCCATCATGAGCAGTACCATGTTCCACGCCCCGCGCCCCACGCTCGCCATGCTGCAACACGGCGTGACGCCGGGCCGCGACCTGGCGCCGGGCCTGGGCTTCATCGGCGAGCAAGTGATCATTGACCAGCACTTCCTGGTACGCGGCCGTTTCGCGCGCATGCTGCCGGCCATGCTGCACGCCGGCTACAAGCTTGGGCTGGGGATCGATGAGAACACGGCGGTGGTGGTGCGCGCGCAGCGCGAGCTGGAAGTGCTGGGCTACAAAGGCGTGCTGCTGGCCGACCTGTCGCAGGCCAGCGCCCCACCCGGCCCCTTCAACGTCAGCAACGCGCGCCTCAGCTACCTGGACCGGGGCGACCGCTACGACCTGGCCAGCGGGCGCCACACGCCGGCTCCCGACAAGGCCAATGGCCGCCTCGACCCAGCGCGCCCAGCCCTGCGCGGCGCGGTGTACGCCAACGATGTCCTGGCCAACAACGCCATCGTCGAATTGATGGAGCGCCTGATGGACAGCGACCAGCAGGAAGCACTCGGCATCGCTGCCGGCGACCCACGCGCAACGCCGCCGCAGCCTGCCTTCAGCTTCCGCTTGTCGCGCGATGCTGCCAGCCTTGGTTACGCTTCCGACGTTGCGGAAGCGTATTCCCTGCTCAATGTGCGGCTCGATGCCGGGCCAGCGGCTGCGGCGAACAGTCAGGGCGTGGCAAACAGGTAGTTGCAGCCAGCGTCGGCCGGATCGCGCGCCACAATGCGGTCGTACAGGCCGGCGCGCTCGGCGATGATGCGCTCGAAGTCCTCCTGTAGCAGCAAGCGCGCCGCCAGCTGGCGTTCGGCGGCGGCGCGGGTGGCGGCGACAAAGGCTTCGCGGTTGGCATAACGCGCCTCCAGGCTGGGGCGTGGGTCGTTGGCGGCCTTGCGTTCTGCCTCGGTGCGGGCGAACGGCACAAAGCTGCCATCGAAGCGCGAAGTGAAACCGCCAAAACCGGTTTCCGGCGCGCGCAGGTTCCAGCCAGTGTGGGTGCCGAGCGGCGCCTGCATCTCCACCAGGCGCACGCCGCCACGGTCGTTACCGTCCGCGTCCGGCGCCGGCACGCGCGTTTCGAACGCCACTTTCTGCTGCGGCGGCACGATGTCGGCGATGCCTTGCAGCGGGAAGCGCGCGCCGAAGTCGAGGCGCGGCGGACGCAGGTTCTGCTCCGGCGGCTTAATGCCCGGCACAGCGGGGAAGGCTTTGCGGTAGGCCTCCACCGTAAGCAGGGTGCCGTCTTCCAGGCGCGGATAGGCGCTGGCGGGCGGCAGCGTGCCCTTGCTGGTCCAGGCGTCCAGCGCCAGCATCAGCGCGCGCATCGGCAGGTAGTGGTTGGTGGTGGAGACGCAGGCGGTGAACGGGGCGCGCGTGCGCGAACGGCCCACGTAGTGCTGCGCGCCCATGAAGCCGTACACGCGCACATTGGCGGCAGGGCCGACGTCGCCGCTGCCATCCGGTGCGGTGGTCAGCAGCGAAGCGCCACGGTTCCAGAACTCGGTCGAGGTATTGGTGATGACGATCTTGGGCAGGCGGCCACGCTTATCCTTGGCCTTGTCCAGCGTGGAGGCGGTACGGCCGGTGAGCGGGTCGCGCGAAGGCAGGCTGGTGAAAGGGAAGGCGTCAGCGGGATAGTCATGCTCTTCCAGCATCGATGGATGGCGCGTAGGCTGCACGAAGCGGCTGTTGAAGCCCGCCGAGCCACCTGCGCCCGGCACCTGCAGGAAGGCGCCGTCAAACGCCAGGCGGCCCTGCTCGTCCACATTCAATCCATCATGCAGCATGCGGCCGATCACGCGCGCCGACTGGCTGATGCCGAACACCAGCACGTTCCTGGGCGGCATGGCGTCCTCCACCGGATTGTCGCGGAAGTAGGCCAGCAGGTCGCGGATGCCGGCCAGGCCGGCGCCCGTCACGCGCGGGTCTTTCGCCTCGTAGCGCACTTCGTAGATGGTGCCTGGCTGGAAGCCACCTTCCAGCTTGATGCGGCCCGGGCCGCCCGCCTGCTCCGGCGCCACAAAGTGCCAGCGTGCGCGCGGCAATGCCTTGCGTTCGTCGCCCTGGCCGCTGCGCTCCGTCAGCACAGCCTGCGGGTCGTCCGGTGTGGCCGGTTCGTAGGTCAGGCCGCGCATGCCGGCGTAGGTCGCCACCTCGGCGGCGGCGTTGACGATGAATTCATTGGCCACCATACCGCGCACGCCCTTCGCCACCGGCGGCTTGAACACCAGCGGCCGCGCCCCGGCAGGCTGCGGCGCCACATCCCAGGTCCAGGCCGAGAACAGCATGCTGAATCCATGCCGCATCATGAAGCCGTCGCCCGCATCTTCCGCCGTGGCGGGGTCGTTGTGCTTGGGGCTCTTGCCGTTGATCTGGCCCAGCATGGCGATGCCGCCACGATTGTTCACGTCGTACACCAAGGTGGTCGACCTGCCGTGCACGGGGCGCAGCAGCACGAACTCGCTGGAGAAACGCACCATGCCGCGCTTATCGCGCGGCGCGCGCTTCAGGTCGACGATGGAGAGGTTGGGCGTGGCTTTTGGATTCAGCGCGAAGTGCGCTATACCGCGCAGCTTCTCATACTCCCCCGCCTCGCCAAACTTCACGCCCGGCGCAAACGGCACGCGCTCGGTGATCTCAATGCGCTCGACGGCTGCATACGCAGGCGCCGCCATGGCCAACGCCGCCGCTGCGAAGGCGCGCAGCACCGGGATGCGGGAATTCTTCATCTAGTCGTAGAAAGTAAAACGGGACCGCAAGGGTCCCGTTGGTTTATTCCGCTGCTGCGGTCTTTTTGGCGGCTGCCTTTTTGGCTGCCGGCTTCTTGGCCGCAGCTTTTTTGGCTGGCGCCTTTTTCGCCGCAGCCTTGGCGGCTGGCTTGGCCTTGGCTGGCGCCGCTGCCTCGTCCGCGCCGGCCTCGCCGCCGGCATCGGCCTTGGCCGCAGTCTTCTTCGCGGCACCCGGCTTGGCCTTGCGCTCCTCGAACTCGAAGCTGATCTTGCCGTCTTTACCGCGCACCAGGAAGGCCTTGAACGGCCGGCGGGTGCGCTGCGAGACGAAGCCCGGCAGCAGGTCGGTCTTGCCTTCGTTCAGCAGCTTGGCCATCTGCTCGGGCAGGATCTCCTGTTGCAGGATGATGCGGCTGGAACGGAAGTCGCAAGTCTTCGGCTTGGCTACCTGGTTTTCACAGGAGTAGGCCAGGCCCATCTCATACACGCCTGCATTGCATTTCGGGCACGGGCCGACCGGGGTCTGGCCGGTGAAGTCCACGCCTTCGCCTTCCTCACCGTCGTCGTCGTTCTGGCCGAAATCGAACTCCAGCTTGAAGTTCTTGATCTCCTCGTCCTTCACGATACGCAGGATCGCAGCAAACGGTCGGCCCATCTTGGAGCGGAAGCCTTGCAGCGGGCCGATGGTGCGCTCGCGCAGCAGCTGTTCCACTTCTTCGATTTCGAATTGGCGGCCACCCGGCACCTTGGTCATCGAGAACTCGCACTTGGTGCAAGCAAAGCGACGGTAGTTTTCCTTGACCACGCCACTGCAATTCGGGCACGGCGTCGTCAACGTCGCGTAATCGCCCGGAATGGTGTCGTTGTCGTATTCCTTGGCGCGCTTGACGATGATCTGGGTCATCTGGGCGATTTCGCGCATGAACTCCTCGCGCGAAATACGGCCCTTCTCCATCTGCGACAGCTTGTATTCCCACTCGCCGGTCAGTTCCGGCGCGGTCAGCTCGTTCACGCCCAGGCCGCGCAGCAGCGTCATGAGCTGGAAAGCTTTCGCCGTCGGCATCATTTCGCGGCCTTCGCGCAGCATGTACTTCTCGCCGATCAGGCCCTCGATGATGGCCGCGCGCGTCGCTGGCGTGCCCAGGCCCTTGCCTGCCATGGCGTCGCGCAGCTCGTCCGCATCCACCAGCTTGCCCGCGCTTTCCATGGCGGACAGCAGGGTCGCCTCGGTATAGCGCGCAGGCGGTTTGGTCACCAGGCCATTCGGCGTGACCTTCTCGGTCTGCACCTTCTCGCCTTTGGCCACCGGCACCAGGTTACCGCCGCTGCCTTCCTTCTCGTCGTCGCCTGCGGCATCCTTGCCGTAGATCGCCAGCCAGCCCGGGTTGGTCATGACCTTGCCTTCGGTCTTGAACTGGTGGCCGGCCACTTCGGTGAAGCGGGTGGTGACCAGGAATTCGGCGGCCGGGAAGAACACCGCCATGAAGCGGCGCGTCACCAGGTCGTACAGCTTTTGCTCAGGCTCGCTCAGGTTCTTTGGCTGGATGCCGGTCGGGATGATCGCAAAGTGGTCGCTGATCTTGGTGTTATCGAAGATGCGCTTGTTCGGCTTGACCCAACCCTTGTCCAGAATCTGCTTGGCGAACTGGTTGTAGTTATTGCTTTCCTTGATGACTTCCAGCGTGTCCTTCACGGTCGGCAGGTAGTCTTCCGGCAGGAAGCGCGAATCGGTACGCGGGTAAGTCAGCACCTTGTGCTTCTCGTACAGCGCCTGCGCCAGACCGAGCGTGTTTTTGGCGGAGAAACCGAAACGCGAGTTGGCTTCGCGCTGCAGCGAGGTCAGGTCGAACAAGGCGGGCGACATGGAGGTGGTCGGCTTCGACTCCTCGCTCACATTGCCTTGCTTGCCTTTGCAGGCCATGGCCACGGTATCGGCAGCGGCCTTGCTCCACAGGCGCTCGGCGCGCTTCTCCGGATCGTGCTCGTCTTTCTTGAAGTTGGTGTCGAGCCAGCGGCCTTCATAGATGCCGGCGGCGCACACGAATTCGGCGCGCACTTCCCAGTAATCGCGCGAAACGAACTTCTTGATCTTCTCTTCGCGCTCGACCACGATCGACAGGGTTGGCGTCTGCACGCGGCCCACGGTGGTCAGGTAGAAGCCGCCCTCTTTCGAATTGAAAGCGGTCATGGCGCGGGTGCCGTTGATGCCGATCAGCCAGTCCGCTTCCGAACGGCAGCGCGCCGCATCGGCGAGCGGCAGCATTTCATCGTCGCTGCGCAGATGGGTGAAGCCGTCGCGGATCGCGGTCGGCGTCATCGATTGCAGCCACAGGCGCTTGACCGGTTGCTTGGCTTTCGCATTCTGCGCGATCAGGCGGAAGATCAGTTCACCTTCGCGGCCCGCGTCACATGCGTTAATCAGGGTGGTAACGTCTTTACGCTTGATCAGCTTGTTCAGCACCTTGAGGCGCGATTCAGTCTTGGCGATCGGGTTCAGCGCAAAGTACGGTGGGATCATCGGCAAATGGGTGAAAGTCCATTTACCGCGCTTGACGTCGTGTTCTTCCGGCACGGCGATTTCCAGCAGGTGACCCACTGCGGAGGACAGCACGTAGTCGTCGGATTCGAAGTACTCATCGTGCTTACTGAAGCCGCCGAGGGCTTTCGCGATGTCGTTCGCGACTGAAGGTTTCTCGGCGATGATGAGGGCTTTACTCATATTTATAGTTCTCGTAGGTGTGTGCGGCAGCGCGCATCATACAACATTCGCAAGTAAAGGAAGTCTTTGGGTTTCATGACTGAAACCGCAACGCTGCAAATATTATTACGGAAACGGCCGGCGCAGGGCAACGCTGGCAAGAGTGTGCTCAGTGCAACAGGCGTGGCGCCTGGTCTTCCTCGGCGCCGAACAGGTCGTCGAACATCAGGGCGTCCGGCTCCTTGCCCTGGCTCCACAGCAGCATCAGTACAATGATTTTCAGCTTGCCGAGCGAAACCGGCGCCTCGTCCAGCGCCAGGGCGCGTTCGATCACGATTTCACGTTGCAGCGGAGACAACAGGCCGGCGCTCTCCAGGAACTGGATAAAACCAACGGCGGCGGTGCCCAGTACGTCGAGCTCCTGGCGCACGTAGAAACGCGTGCCCTTGGAGGCAGCCGTCGACGACTGCTCAACGCCAGCCATGGCGGTGAGGTCGTTCAGCCAGACCAGCGCCTCGGAAATCTCCACGTCATCAAAACCGACGGCGGAAAGTTTCTTTGCCAATGCTGCAGGTTCGGGGCAGGCATCAGGGCGGTAATAGGTCTCGTACAAGTAAACCAGGATGTCAAACATGCCGCTACTTTAGCAGCATCTGCGCGCCCGGCACAAGCTTCGCGGCGGGTCAAACGGCCTTCAAACGCTGGAAAGTACCGCCTGGCAGCCTTTCCACCACACCGGCCAGTTCCAAAGTTAACAAGCTTGCCTGCATATCACTTGGATCAAGTTGCAACCTTGTAGCAAGTTCATCCGCGCCGATCGGATCGTAGCCCAGCGCCTGCAACAAGCCCTGCGCCAACTCGTCCAACGCCTCGCCGCCGACCGCGCTGAACGCGCCTGCCGGGCCCAGGCCGAGGTCCTCCAGCAGATGCGCGGGCGACGCCACCAGGCGGCCGCCCGCGCGGATCAGGTCATGGCAGCCCACCGCCAGCGGCGCGTGCACCGAGCCGGGCAGCACGAACACCTCGCGTCCGGCATCGAGCGCGGCGCGGGCGGTAATCAGCGAACCGGATTTGGCGGCAGCCTCCACCACTAGCGTCGCGCGCGCCATGCCGGCGATGATGCGGTTGCGGATGGGGAAGTGCTCGGCGCGCGCATGCGTGCCCAGCACGAACTCGCTGAGCACGCAGCCCTCTTCGGCAATGCGGCGCGCCAGCCCGGCGTTGCGGCGCGGATAGATGCGGTCGATGCCGGTGCCGATCACGGCCACCGTGCCGCCGCGCCCGGCCAGCGCGCCCTCGTGCGCCGCAGCGTCGATGCCGAGCGCCAGGCCGGAGGCCACCAGCAAGCCCGCCTGCGACAGCGCCTCGGCGAAATGGCGGGCATTGGCCTGGCCTTGCGTCGTGGCCTTGCGCGCCCCCACCACCGCCACCGCCTCGCGCTGCAGCAGGCTGGGGTCGCCCTTGGCATGCAGCAGCAGGGGCGGATCGGCAATGTGCTGCAGGCTGGGTGGGTAGCCGGGGTCGCCCAGCAACAGGAGATGGTTGCCGGGCCGGCTGGCCCAGTCCAGCGTGGCCTCGGCCAAGCGCAGGAAGCGCGCCGGCATGGGCCCGCCCAGCAAGCGCGCGGCCTGGCGTGAAATGCCCTCGCCCGCGCCGTCTTCCCCATCCTCAAGACGCGGCAACCAGTTCCACGGCCGCGCCTTCGCTTGCAGCGGCTGCGGACCGAATGCGGCCTCGGTGCCGTCCGTGGCGTGTGACCGCGCCGGCGGCTCGGCATCGTTGCGCGCAGGCGGGCCGGCCAGCAGCAGGTTGGCGGCATCGAAAGCGGCTTGGGGAGAGTGGTAAAACTGCAGCAGCTCATACGCTGCGTGACGGCTGACGCCCGGCGAATTCGCCAGGCGCAGCCACGCTGCCAGGCGCTCGACGTCCTGGCAGGCGGGGGTGGGGGCGTCCGTGTCCTGCACGGCCATGGGAATTACTCCGCTGTCTTGGCGACATCCCCCACGACGATCGGTTCAGTCACCTGCATGATCAAGCCGTATGAAACCTTCTTGAACACGCGGAAGATAAACAGGCTGCCCACACGTTCATCCGGCAGCTTGACCTGCGGCTTGTTCAATCCGTGCCAGCCTTTATCGCCGCCCGGATCGGTCACCGTCTCACCACGATGGTACAGCTGCAGCACAGATCCGACATCGAGTCCGTCAAGCTTTCCGCGATTAATGCTGACAACCTGGTTCTGTCCAGCGTGCGTGACGCCGCCATACACCGCCAGCACGTGCGCGCTCACTTCCACTTCCGGCGGATGCGGCACATAGTTCTGCATCGGCATCGGCGGCATGGCCATCAGCATATCGCCCTTGCCCATTTCCTCCTTGGCGCTCTGCACCACGAAGGTATGCACGTCGCTGCCTTTTTCGGCCGGCGCTTCCAGCTTCAGGGTGCCCAGGTAGAAGGCTTCCAGCGCCACCACGGCCTTGGTGATCGGATCTTTCAGCGGTTTGCCCGGACGGAACACCTGGAACGAGGTCCCCCCCTTCAGGTCGCCGCGCACATAGGCTTTGTCGTCCTTGCCGATGTAGACCCGGCTGCCGCGCGTGGCGATGATGCGCGGCGCATTCTTCGTTTCATCCTCTTCGATGATCAGCGGCTGGCTCAGGAAGGGCTCGATCACGCCCGAAGGGATCGATTGCACGGCATCCTTGCCCAGCCCCTGCATGCGCAGCTGCGGCGACAGGCGCATATCGCCGGCACCGCCCGAACCATTGCCGCCGCCCACCTTGGTGCCAAGGCGCAGGCGGCCGGCCTCGCGGTCGAACCACACCACCTGCCCCGGATAAATCCAGTGCGGGTTGGCGATTTCTTCTTTGTTCATGCCCCAAACCTGCGGCCAGCACCAAGGCTTGTCCAGGAAGGTACCGGCGATGCCCCACAGGGTATCGCCCTTGACGACGGTATGGCTGTCCGGTGCGTTCGGCTTGAATTCGCAAACGAGCGGTTTCGCCTGGGCCGAAACGGCCGTCACACCGCAAAACAGGGCTGCAGCCAACAGGCGGCTGCTGCTTGTGCTAAAATTTTTCATTGATATATCCGTTAGGTGCGGCAATGACGGAAGGCCCGAAAGGCTTGCCTCACTGAAATCAAATTCTGCCCATATTACCCTGATCAAGCAAGGAAATCGTGTCACAGGAGCAACCGTGCACACGTTATATGGGCCGTTTACCGCATAATCGCCCCACAATTATTGTCGTTTGACCAAGATCCTACCCGTGAAACTGAATATTCTCCGCTACCCTGATCCCCGCCTGCACAAGGTCGCCACCCCCGTCGCCGTATTTGACGAGCGCCTTGCCAAGCTGGTCGACGACATGGCGGAAACCATGTACGACGCCCCCGGTATCGGCTTGGCCGCGACCCAGGTCGACGTGCACGAGCAAGTTGTCGTGATCGACATTACCGAAGACAAATCCGGCCTGACCGCCTTCATCAACCCGGAAATCCTGTGGTCGAGTGAAGACAAGCAGGTGTACGACGAGGGCTGCCTGTCCGTGCCCGGCATCTACGACGGCGTGGAACGCCCGTCCAAGGTGAAAGTGCGCGCCTTCAACGTCAAGGGCGAAGCTTTTGAGCTGGAAGCCGACGGCCTGCTGGCAGTTTGCATCCAGCACGAGATGGACCACCTGCTGGGCAAGGTCTTCGTCGAATACCTGTCCCCCTTGAAGCGCAACCGTATCAAGACCAAACTGCAAAAAGAAGAACGTGGCCTGCAGCGCGAAGAATCCCTGCGCGCCGCCGGTCGCCGTTACTGATACCAGCGGGGGAAGCATGAAAGTAATCTTCGCGGGCACGCCTGAATTCGCGGCCGTCGCCCTCCAGGCCCTGCATGAAGCAGGTTTCGAGATTCCCCTGGTCCTGACCCAGCCCGACCGCCCGGCCGGGCGCGGCATGCAGCTGCAGCCGTCGGCGGTCAAGCAATACGCCGTCCAGCACGGCATTGAAGTGCTGCAGCCTTTGTCGCTGCGCATGGACGCCAAAGACCCGCAGCGCGCCGAGGAGGCGAAAGCCGCCCACGCACGCCTGCTGGCCACCGACTACGACGTGATGGTGGTAGCCGCCTACGGCCTGATCCTGCCGCGCACCACCCTCGACATCAAGCCTTGCCTGAACATCCACGGTTCGCTGTTGCCGCGCTGGCGCGGCGCCGCCCCGATCCACCGCGCGATCGAGACGGGCGATGCCGAGACTGGCGTCACCATCATGGAAATGGAAGAAGGCCTGGACACCGGCCCGATGCTGCTGATCGAACGCATCCCGATCACGCCGCAGGACACCACCGCCAGCCTGCACGACAAACTGGCCGCCATGGGCGCCCAGATGATGGTCAAAGTGCTGCGCAAGATGGAGCAAGGCGTGCTGGAAGCCGTGCCGCAGCCGGAGCAAGGCGTCACCTACGCCAACAAGATCCTGAAGGAAGAAGCGGCGCTCGACTTCACCCAGAGCGCGCGCGACATCAGCCGCAAGATCCGCGCCTTCAACCCCTTCCCCGGCGCGCATGGCGACGTCGGCGGCACGGTGGTCAAGCTGTGGGGCGCGGAGGTGCTGGAGGAAAGCAGCAGCGCCGCACCGGGCGAGGTGATTGCCGCCGATGCCCAGCACGGCATCATCGTCGCCTGCGGCGAAGGCGCCTTGCGCTTGACGCAGCTGCAAAAGCCGGGCGGCAAACGTCTGCCCGCCGCCGAATTCATCAAAGGCTTCCCGCTCGACGGGCAGCGCTTCCAGTAAATGGACCAACTCGCGGCGCTGCGCGCGCTCCGCCGCGTGGTTGAACTGGGCAGCTTCACAGCCGCCGGCGATGCCCTCGGCATCTCCCACACCATCGTTTCGCGCCAGGTGCGCCAGCTCGAAGAGCACCTCGGCGCCCAGCTCCTGAACCGCACCACACGGCGCTTCGCCCTGACCGACGCCGGCCGCGACTATTACGAAGCCGCGCGCCAGGTGCTCGACACGCTGGACGACGCCGACCGCAACATCGGCCGCCACCAGGCCGAACCCACCGGCACCCTGCGCATCAACGCCCCGATGGCCTTCGGCACCATCGAAGTGGCGCAATGGCTGCCCGGCTTCATGGCGCGCTATCCCGGCCTGCAAGTGGACCTGGTGTGCAACGACCGCATGGTCGACCTGATCGAAGACGGATTCGACGTCGCCCTGCGCCTGGCGCGCGGGCTACCCGATTCCACCCTGGTGGCACGGCGCCTGGCCAGCAGCAAGGTGGTGCTGGCCGCCGCCCCGGAATACCTGCGCCGGCACGACGCCCCCGCCACCCCGTCCGACCTGGTGCAACACAACTGCCTGGTCTACACCGCCGCCGCCCACCCCAACGAATGGACCCTGGCCAGCCCCGACGGCAGCGAACAGACGGTGACCGTGCGCGGCACCCTGCAAGCGAACACCAACATCGCCCTGCGCGCCGCAGCGGTGGCCGGCGTCGGCATCGCCAACGCCGCCGCCTTCATCCTGCGCGACGAGCTGGCGCGTGGCACCCTGGTGGAAGTCCTGCCCGGCTACAGCGCCAAACCGCGCGAGCTGTACGCCCTGTACCCGCAGAACCGCCATTTATCGCCCAAGGTACGCGCCTTTGTCGACTACGCCGCCGGCGTTTACATCAACATCTTCTGAACCGCGCGGAACTGCTGCGTCAGCCCACCCCAGCCCCAGGCAGCCGGGCGCGCGTCGTCGATGTGGATGTAACTCACCTCATGCAGCTCGCCCAGGAGTTCTTGCAGGTCCTTATAGACCGCCGCGATATAGGCTGACTTTTCGTTCGCCGTGTTGGTTTCATCCGTGATTTTGATATCAAAGAAGAAACTCGACTTACCCAGCGCGACCAGCGACTCCCCGCCCACGAACCACTGCTCGCGCGGCGTGTAATGCACGGCGATGGCGGTCAGCGCCGGCGCCTTATGCAGGATCGCCGCCGTGTGCTTCATCAGGATGTCGCTGACCTTCTTCGCAGGCACTTTCTCAGGGGTACAGCTGACGGTGATATTCAGGATAGGCATTTTGGATCTCCTTCAAATGGTTGGTTGATGGAGCCATCATAGGTAGCGCCCGGACCATTTGGTAGCCTTCTAGCAACACAAGATTTGTGCAATCCCAGCACAAATGTCCGTCCTGGGGTCAGGAAGAAAAGTGGACATTTCCCTAGCGGAAAATGTCCACTTTTCTTCCTGACCCCAGGACGGACATTTCGCATAAGCAAATGCCGAATTTGTATCGGTGGGTGGGGGGCCTTGGCGGGGGAATATGCTGCTTTGCCGTATAATTTCAGGTCTACGTTGCCAAACCCTTGATTTCAAAATGACTATCCAGACCCGTCCAACTTCCAAGACCGAAGCCCAGCTGCGTGAGATGCTCAAGCAGCGCATCATGTTCCTGGACGGGGCGATGGGTACCATCATCCAACAGTACAAACTGGATGAGCAGGCTTATCGCGGTGAGCGTTTTAAGGATTTCGCGGCGCCAGCGGGTAGCGGACATCGCGAACTCTTCGTCAAAGGCAATAACGAGCTGCTGACCCTGACCCAGCCCCATGTGATCCAGGAAATCCATGAGCGCTACCTGGCGGCCGGTGCGGACATGATCGAAACCAATACCTTCGGCGCCACCTCCATCGCGCAGGACGATTACTTCATGGGCCACCTGGCTTATGAAATGAACGTGGAGGCGGCCAAGCTGGCGAAAGCGGCGACCGCCAAGTATTCGACACCGGATAAACCGCGCTACGTCTGCGGCGCCCTGGGCCCGACCCCGAAGACCGCTTCAATCTCGCCGGACGTGAACGATCCGGCCGCGCGCAACGTGACCTTCGACCAGTTGGTGGCGGCCTATTACGAGCAGGTGCGCGGCCTGGTGGACGGCGGCTCCGATGTGCTGCTGGTGGAAACCATCTTCGATACCCTGAATTGCAAGGCGGCGCTGTTCGCCATCGACCAGTATTTTGACGAACGCCCTGACATCGAGCGCTTGCCGCTGATGATCTCGGGCACCGTGACCGATGCTTCCGGCCGTATCCTGTCCGGCCAGACCGTGCCGGCCTTCTGGAATTCCGTGCGCCACGCGCGGCCGATCACCATTGGCCTGAACTGCGCGCTGGGCGCAACCCTGATGCGCCCTTACGCCGAGGAGCTGTCGCAGATCGCCGATACCTTTGTCTGTATCTACCCGAACGCCGGCCTGCCCAACCCGATGAGCGACACCGGCTTCGACGAGCTGCCGGAAGACACGTCGCGCCTGCTGCGTGAGTTCGCCGACGCGGGCTTCATCAACGTGGCCGGCGGCTGCTGCGGCACCACGCCTGACCACATCGCGGCCGTTGCCAAGCTGCTGTCGACCGCCAAGCCGCGCGCCGTGCCGCACGTGCCGGTGGCGCAGCGCCTGTCCGGCCTGGAGCCGTTCACCATCGACGACGATTCGCTCTTCGTCAACGTCGGCGAGCGCACCAACGTGACCGGCTCCAAAGCCTTCGCGCGCATGATCCTGAACGAGCAGTACGACGAGGCGCTGTCCGTGGCGCGCCAGCAGGTGGAAAACGGCGCCCAGGTCATCGACATCAATATGGACGAGGCGATGCTGGATTCCCAGGCCGCCATGACCCGTTTCCTGAACCTGATCGCGTCCGAACCGGATATCTCGCGCGTGCCGATCATGATCGACTCCTCCAAGTGGTCGGTCATTGAAGCGGGCCTGAAGTGCGTGCAGGGCAAGGCGGTGGTGAACTCGATCTCGATGAAGGAAGGCGAGGAGGAATTCATCCGCCAGGCCAAATTGTGCCGCCGCTACGGCGCCGCCGTGATCGTGATGGCCTTCGACGAAACCGGCCAGGCCGACACCTTCGCCCGCAAGATCGAAATTTGCGAGCGCGCCTACAAGGTGCTGACCGAAAAGGTCGGATTCCCGCCGGAAGACATCATCTTCGACCCGAACATCTTCGCGGTGGCGACCGGTATCGAGGAGCACAACAACTACGCGGTGGACTTCATCAACGCCACGCGCTGGATCAAGGACAACCTGCCGCACGCGAAGATCTCGGGCGGCGTGTCCAACGTGTCGTTCTCCTTCCGTGGCAACGACCCGGCGCGCGAGGCGATCCACACCGTGTTCCTGTACCACGCCATTAAGGCCGGCATGACCATGGGTATCGTCAACGCCGGCATGGTGGGTGTCTACGACGACCTGCCGGCCGAGCTGCGCGAGCGCGTGGAAGACGTGGTGCTGAACCGCCGCGACGACGCCACCGAGCGCATGATCGAATTCGCGGCGACGCTGAAAGGCGGCGCCAAGCAGGAGGCGGCCAACCTGGAGTGGCGCAATGCGCCGGTAGAGAAGCGCCTGTCGCACGCGCTGGTGCACGGCATTACCCAGTTCATCACCGACGATACGGAGGAGATGCGCCAGCAGGTGTTCAACAGCGGCGGCCGTCCGATCAATGTGATCGAAGGCCCGCTGATGGACGGCATGAATATCGTTGGCGACCTGTTCGGCCAGGGCAAAATGTTCCTGCCGCAGGTGGTGAAGTCGGCGCGCGTGATGAAGCAGGCCGTGGCCCACCTGATCCCGTACATCGAGGAAGAAAAGAAGGCGGAAGAAGCGCGCACCGGTATCGTCGCCAAGCCGAAGGGCAAGATCGTGATCGCGACCGTGAAGGGCGACGTGCATGATATCGGCAAGAACATTGTGTCCGTGGTCCTGCAGTGCAATAACTTTGAAGTGGTGAACATGGGCGTGATGGTGCCCGCCTCCGAAATCCTGGCCAAGGCCAAGTCGGAGAACGCGGACATCATCGGCCTTTCCGGCCTGATCACCCCGTCGCTGGAAGAAATGGCGCACGTGGCGAAAGAAATGCAGCGCGATGAGCATTTCCGCATGCTGAAAATCCCGCTGCTGATCGGCGGCGCGACCACCAGCCGCGCCCACACGGCGGTGAAGATCGCCCACAACTACGAAGGTCCGGTGGTGTATGTGCCGGACGCTTCGCGCTCGGTTTCGGTGGCGCAGTCGCTGCTGACCGACGAACAGCGCATCAAGTTCGTCGAGGAACTGGACCACGACTACGCTCGCATCCGCGAGCAGCACGCCAATAAGAAGGCGCTGCCGACCGTGTCGCTGGAAGCCGCGCGCGCCAACAAGATGAAGCTGGCGTTCGACGGCCCGCATGCGCCGGTGCGCCCGAAGTTCATCGGTCGCCGCATGTTCAAGAATGTGGACCTGGCGGCCGTCGCCGAGTACATCGACTGGGGCCCGTTCTTCCAGACCTGGGACCTGGCCGGCCCCTTCCCTGCTATCCTGACCGATGAAGTGGTGGGTGAGGCGGCTTCCAAAGTATTCGAGGAAGGCAAGGCCCTGCTGAAGAAGATCATCGAGGGCCGTTGGCTGACCGCCAATGGCGTGATCGCGCTGCTGCCTGCGAATACTGTCAACGACGATGATATCGAGATCTATACCGATGAGACGCGCAGCGAGGTTGCCTTCACTTACTACGGCCTGCGCCAGCAGGGTCTGAAACCGGTGATCGATGGCGTGCAGCGCCCGAACCAGTGCCTGGCCGATTTCATTGCGCCTAAATCATCGGGCAAGGCCGATTACATCGGCATGTTCGCGGTGACTGCGGGCCTGGGCATCGAGAAGTATGAGAAGCGCTTTGAGGATGCGCATGACGATTATTCGTCGATCATGCTGAAGTCGCTGGCGGACCGCCTGGCGGAGGCTTTTGCGGAGTATATGCACGAGCGCGTGCGTAAAGATCTGTGGGGCTATGCGGCGGATGAAACGCTGTCCAATGAGGCGCTGATCAAGGAGGCGTATCGCGGCATTCGTCCGGCGCCGGGTTATCCGGCCTGTCCTGAGCATACGGTGAAGAAGGATGTATTCCGTGTGCTGGCTGCGGAGGAGATCGGGATGGAGCTGACGGAGTCGTTTGCGATGTTCCCGGGGGCGGCGGTTTCCGGGTTCTATTTCGCGCATCCGGAGGCGAAGTATTTTGTGGTGGGTAAGGTGAATGAGGACCAGGTGCTGGATATGGCTGCTCGCCGTGGTGAGTCGAAGGAGCAGTTGGAGCGGTGGTTGGCGCCGAACCTTTGATTTTTCAGGGCCGTTAGAGCGCTGGACCTTTAAACCGGAAAACCGGAAAACCGGAAAACCAGGGTACGACCCTGAGGGTCGGACCCTGGTTTTCCGGTTTCCCGGTTTTCCGGTTTTCCGGTTTTCTGGTTTCCCGGTTTTCCAGTTTCCGCCTAGCGGCCTAGCGAGCTTGCGCGCGGAAGCGCCAGATCGCCAGCACCCCAAACACCGCCGCAAACGCCAGCTGCACACCAGCCGTCTGCAACGCCACATCCATCCCCAAGCCGCGCCAGGTCATGGCATCCAGCCCATCGACCGCCCAGCGCGTTGGCACCACCAGCGTCAACTGCTGCATCCACGCCGGGAACACAAACGTCGGCACCCAAGCCCCGCCCAACATCACCAGGATCAAGGTCGCAAACGTCGCCAGCCCGCGCGCCGCTTCCGGCGTCTTCCCGAAGGCCGCAATCAACAGCCCGAACGACGCCGTCATCAAAGCAAACGCCACCACCACCAGCGCAAAGCCAGCGACATTGGTGATCTCCACCTTAAAGATCAGCATCGCGCAGGCAAAGATCGCCACCATCAGCGCAGCCGCAATCAAAGCCCCCGACAACGCCCGCGACAGCAGCACCTGCGTCATCGTAATCGGCGCCGCCAGCAAGCGGTTCCAGATCCCCATGCGGCGCGCCAGCAGGATGCTGATGCCCACGTCAATCCCCATGAACAAGATGAACTGCACACCCATGCCTGCAAACGCATGCGCATAAGCGTTGTACTTCGGCCCCGAGCTAAGCGCCTCGTCCTTGGTAGTGAAAGGCACCGTCAGGTTGCCGCCGCCGGAAGCCACCGTACGCTGGCTGTCCACCTTGGACGCCTCATGCTCCTGGTACTTCTTCAAGCCCCCAAGCAGGCCAAGCAGCGCCTCCTTATCGTCGCTGGCGGGCACCTCCTCCAACTGCTTCAGGTTCGCGTCGGTGAACTTGCTGCCGGACGCGCCGCCCATCACCTCGCCGGTCACGCTCTGCATCACATGCTGCGTCAGCAAACCCTTCACCATCGCCAGCACCGTCGTCTGCGAAGGATCGTAATACAGCGGCAGCTCCGGCTTGCTGCCCGGCTGGAACAACGACTGGCCGGCCGCGTCGCCAAAGCCGGCCGGAATCACCACCACCACCATCAGCTTGCCCGCGCGGACCTTGTCCTGCGCCTCCTGCTGGCTCAATTCGGTGACCAGCAGCGTCGTATCGGCCTTCAGCGCAGCGCCGATCTTGCGGCCGATAACGCTGCTGTCCTGCTGCACCAGGCCGATCTCCAGCTTGCTGTTGTTGCCGCCGCCGGCGCCGCCGAACAGGGAGCCGAAGAAGGCCGCCAGCACGATCGGCATCAGCAGGTTGAGCATCAGCGCGCGCTTGTCGTTCAGGTACAGGATCAGGTCCTTGCGGATCATTGCCAAAATTGCTGTCATCGGAATTCCTTAATCGCGCAGGGTGCGGCCGGTCAGTGTGAGGAAGATGTCTTCCAGCTTGGTGCGTGCAGTGGCGAAATGCGCCAGCGCGTGGCCCTGTTCATCCAGCCAGCGCAGCACGCGCGCGGCATGCGCCGCATCGTGCAAGCTGATGTCGAACAGCACGCCGTTGCGGCGCACGCCCGCCACGCCGGGCTGCGCCGCCAGCGCCGACACCAGCGATTCAGCCGCCGCCGCGCCGGACGCCGCCAGCTCCACCTGCAGCGCGGCCTGCGCCGGCAAGCGATGGTACAGCTCGGCCGGCGCCGCGTCGGCCAGCACCTTGCCGTGGTCGATGATCACAATATGGTCGGCCAGGCGCTCCACTTCCTCCATGTAGTGGCTGGTGTAGATCAGCGAGCGGCCCTGCGCCTTGAGCGCCTCCAGCGTGTCGAAGATGGCGTTGCGGCTTTGCGGGTCCACGCCCACGGTTGGTTCGTCCAGGATCAATAGCTGCGGGTCGTGCAACAGCGCCGCGCCGATATTCAGGCGGCGCTTCATGCCGCCGGAGAAGGTGGCCGGCTTGTCCTTGGCACGGTCCGACAGGCCGACCAGCGCCAGCACTTCCTCCGCACGGCGGGCCAGCGCCGCGCCCTTCAGGCCGTACAGCGCGCCGAACAGCTTGAGGTTCTCGATGGCCGGCAAGTCCTCGTACAGCGCCAGGTCCTGCGGCACCAGGCCCAGTTTCGCCTTGGCCGCGCTGGCGCCCTGCCCCACCGCCTCGCCATCGAGGGTGACGCTGCCGCTATCGGCCTTGAGCAGGCCGCAGATCATGCTGACCGTGGTGGACTTGCCGGCGCCGTTCGGCCCCAGCAAACCCACCGTCTGTCCGCGCTGCACCTGGAACGACACGCCGTCCACCGCGCGCCGCTCCCCGAAAGACTTGACCAGCCCACTTACACTTAGCACTATTCGCCTCCGCAAAAAAAACGGCGCCGCTAGTGCGGCGCCGCTGCCGGTGCCTACGCCTTCACAGGGCGTATCGCACCACGTTGTCACTCCATTCGAATGCCGACATCTCCAGTTCCACCAGCTCCTCGGTGGAGATGGCCAGTTCGGCCAGCGCCGGCAGGATGCGGGTATCCATATCCTCCAGCCGCTCGATGCATTCGGCCAGCTTGAGCAGGTCGCCGAAGAAGCCGCCACGGAACATCAGCGCCTCACCGACTTCGTCGCCCATCGGGATCTGCGCCAGGATTTCCTTCATCGGGATGCCGAACAGCGTATCCATCAACGACATGATGCCGACCGTGAAAGCGATATCGGCCACGTGGCGGTGCGCCGGGCGCAATTTGGTCGCCAGCAGTTCCAGCAGGCGGCCGCGCGTGGTGGCCAGCATCAGCAAGGGCGTCATCGAGTGGCCGCGCTTGCCCGGCTCCGCGTACAGCATGATCTGCAGCCAGCGCTGCAACTGGCGGCGGCCCAGGATATGCACGGCCTGGCTCAGGGAATCAATGCGCTGGCGCGCGCCGACCGCCGGCGTGTTCACCAGGCGCAGCAGGTTCAGCGCCAGCGATACGTCCTTCTTGATGGCGCGTTCGATTTCGGCGTTGTCTGCTTCCGAGGTGACGAGGGTCATCAGCTCCATCACTGCCATTTGCGACGGCGACAGCTTTTTGCCGCTCATGATGACCGGTTTGGCGAAGTAATAGCCCTGGAAGTAATCGCAGCCCAGGTCCAGGCAATTCTTGAATTCGTCGCGGTTCTCGACTTTGCAGGCCACCAGCTTTTTGCCATCCTGCTTGAAGCGCGGCGCCAGCTTGACCAGCACATCCAGCGGCATGTCGCGCATGGACAGCTTGACGTACTCCACCATCGGCAGCAGGAGTGGCAGTTGGGCCGAATCGGCCTGGATCTCGTCCAGCGAGAAGCGGAAACCGTGGCTCACCAGTTCCGACATGCGCGCCACGATGGCCGGCGCCAGGTCGGTCGCGCCGCTCACTTCCAGCACCAGCTTTTCGCGCGGCAGGAAGCCGAAGATATCGCTCAGGATGGCGTCGGCGTCGACGTTGACAAAGCCAATGGCGTCACCGATCGTGCGCTCCATGCCCAGTTGGGCGGCGTGCGCAACCACGGCGGCAGTGGCGGAAAGCTGGGAAGTGTCGATGTTGGCGGGCCCGACCGGCGCGTTGCGGAAAAGCAACTCGTAGCCAAACAAGGCCTGGTTCCGGTCCAGGATCGGCTGCCGGCCCAGATAGAATTCGCGAACTTTCAGGCTCTGGGAGGCCGCATTGTTGCTGGAAAGGTCGATCATAGGGAAATTCCTGACGTGTCCTATCATTTTGGCATCAAATCTTTCCCCTGTCTGTCTAAATTTGTTCGAAGCCCCTTTTCTGCGGCAGGCCGTCCACAAAGCATTTCATCTCGCCCGGCGTAAAGGCAGTCCATTGCTCATTGGTAGTCAGTGGCTGGGTCACGATCACCGCCACCCGGTCGTTCGGCGTTGTCACCTGGGAAAAGTCCACGCTCACATCCTCATCCGATAGATTCGCCTTATCGAAAGGATGCTGGCGCACGATGTAATGCAAATGGGTCGAGCAATGGGCGAACATGGCGCGGCCGTCGGACAGCATCATGTTGAAAGTGCCGTGCGCCGCGATATTGCGCACGGTCTTTTCGATCTGCGCGCGCAGCATTGGCAGCGGCGGGCAGGTGTCGCCAAAGCGTTCGCTCAGTTCCTGAAGGATCAGGCAGAAGGCTTGCTCGCTGTCGGTGGTGCCAACCGGGCGGAAAGGTCCATGCAGCACCGGCGCGAATTCCTTCAGGTCGCCGTTGTGCGCGAACACCCAGTAACGGCCCCACAGCTCGCGCACGAAGGGGTGGCAGTTTTCCAGCATGACCTCGCCCTGCGTGGCCTTGCGGATATGGGCGATCACGTTCTTCGACTTGATCGGATAGTTCTTGATCAGCTCCGCGATCGGCGAATGAATCGCCGCCTGGTGATCGACAAAATGGCGCACGCCGGCGCCTTCGAAAAAGGCGATGCCCCAGCCGTCATGGTGGGTATCGGTCTGGCCGCCGCGCAAGGCGAAGCCGGTGAAACTGAACACAATGTCGGTCGGGACGTTGCAGTTCATTGCGAGTAATTGGCACATTCCGCAACTTTATCAGGTTGCGGCGAACCAAAGAAGCGCGGCGACCGCGAAAAACACCACCCACGACAAATGCCGCCCGCGCGTGAAGTAGAGCGGGAACAGGCCGGACACCAGCGCCACGGCGCTAAACACTTGCAGCACCACGCGCGTCTGCAACGGTTCGTTCGCTGCCAGCAGGATGAGTATGGCAATCCCCCACCAGACAAGCGTGAGAAGGTGCCAGACGAAACGCAAGGTGCCGGTGACGAAATCGGTACCGCCGAACAGCTGCGGCAAATTATCGCGCCGGAAAAGCCGCATGAGGATATAGCGCTCGCCCAGGTAGGAGTGGGCGACACCAGTGAGGAGCAGCAGCACGACGGCAGCGATCAGCATGGGGCTATTGCCTGACGAGGCTAAGCCACAGGCCCAGCACCGCGAGGAAGTTGATGGTGAAGACAAGCCCGCGCAGCCTGACGTTGCTGGTGAGGACCTGGACGCCGGTGTGCGCGATGCGGCCGGCGATAAAGGTCCACGCCAGGTAAACGTGCAGCGGCTCTACCGCGCGCTGTACCATCAGCAGCAGGCAAGCCGCGTAGAAGAACAGCGGCCATTCGAACTGGTTCGACAGGTTGGCGCTGATACGTGGCTCGTACGCCGCCCACGGATTGCTGCCATCGGGCTTGCGGCCCACGCCCCAAATCGCCGGAGCGCGGGCAACCGTCAACAACGCGTATAAAATGGCCGCCAGGGCGACGTGCGCAGCCATGGGGTAGATAAGCGCTTCAGCCATCCTGTTCCTCGAAATTCAGTTCAACGCCATTGCCTGCCGGGTCTTTGAAGAACACTTGCAGCAACTGCGACTCCGGCACCAAGGCTGTGCGGTACGGGATGCCGCGCTGCGCCAGCGTGCGCTCATACTCCGCGCGGCCGGTGCAGCGGAAGGCGGCATGGTCAAACGTGCCGCTGGCGCGCGCTTCCCGCTCTTCGCCGGGGCGCGCTTCGGACAAGTGCAGCACGGCCTGCGTTCCCGCGTAGAGCCAGTAGCCGAAGCTGTTGAATGGCGGCCGGGGGCCAGGCTGCAGGCCGACCACCTCGCAGTAGAAGTCCCGCAATTCATCCAGCAGCGCACGCGGAGCGCGCAGGTTGTAGTGGCTAAATCCGGTGGCTGGCATCAGGCGCCCACCCAGGCCATTGCTTCCTGCTCGTCTTCGATGATGCGCATCTCGATGGCCTTGCCGTTGCGGAAGGTGAAGGCGGCGGCGTGCCGGCCTTCGCGCCATTCCGTCTCGTTTTGCAGGCGCACATGGATGTTGAGGAAGGCCACGATCTTGTCGCCGGCAACGACATAGCGCTCCGGCTCGCAACTGCCTTCCGCCCATTTGCCGCGTGCTTGCGTAAAGTGGGCGCGCACCACGTCGCGGCCGCGATAGGTGCCGCCGCCCGACGCGTCGGGAAACTCGATCCAGACAATCGCTGGGTCGAAGTCTTTTATCACCGCCTCGATATCGCCGCGGTTCAGCGCAGCGTACAGCGCACGCAGTATTTCCGTGGTGCTCATTGCGGCCCTCCCTTCTTGCGCGCCTGGACGGAGCGCGCCAGGTCCATACGATCGATATCGTCGGTTGACATAATGGGCGCGTACATGACGTCCTGCTGGTCGCCGGTGCGCTTCCAGCCCAGCCGCATTTCGCCGACTGTCCGCACCAACATCTTACCGATCCGCATGCCCGCCACCTCCGGCGTCGCCGCCGTGCCGTTCCGGTTAGGCAGCAGGCGCGCAATCGATAATACCGAAGTATTCGTCGCCGGGTTATGGTGCGCGAACACGTAGCGGAACGTGCGGTCGGATGAATTGATGTCGCGGTTGGTCAGCACGATGTAGTAGGTGTTCGGCGCGACGTCGTGCAGCGTGCGCGCGATCGGCGCACTCAGGGCAATGAGGTCCTCTGCCGCGTACTGGTCGGTACCGGCGAATGGCACCAGCTTGCCGGACGGCGCCCAGAGGGTGGTCCGGACCGTCAGGCCGGTCTCCGCGCTCACCCCGCGCGCCATCCGGCCTGCCGCCTGCTCGGCGATGCCGTCGGTGGGGATGATGTACACGTGCACCTTGTCGGCCGGGTTGGCGACAGGGAAATCCTGGTTCTGGGCGCGCGCCGCAGGCCAGGCCAGCATCAGAAACAACAACGACATCAGGGCACGGCGCTGCATGGCTCACTCCATTTTGCATTATTTGCAAAATGATAACATGCATACTGGCAGAAAACTGCAGGCTATCCGAGGGCCATTGTGCTGGAACAGGAGCGTCTCGACGACGGAGAGCATTGGAGGCTCTACGCCTGCGACGTATAGCAGTCAATTGCATCGAAAACGGGGCAAGCGTCTGCCCCGGCGCTAGTCGGGGATTAGTGCAGGAGGACGGGTTGGCTCATGAGAGCCTCGTAATTGCCCAGGAATTCATCGATTTCCTCGATGGTGGGCTCGCTGGCAATCAATTCGTTAACGTCGCGGCGGAAGCTCTGTGCCAGGACACCGGCAATGAAAATTTCACGTTTGCCACCTTTGTCCACGATCTCGTAACCGCCGAAGCGCAGGGCTTCCAGGCTACGGTCCGGGCCAAATTCGACAACACTGTATTGCTCGCTGTTGTAAATGAGATTCATATGGCTTCCTTCACAGTTCCGTTACCAGTGACTAAACCGAGATGGGGCTGTGGTCGCCGAAATCAAGCGGCCAGGTTAAGCGCTTAGTACCGGCTCCAGGCGCAGCAGGGCGTCGTAAGGAGCCGCGGCAAGCATGGCGCGCAGGCGGTCGACGTGGGTGGCGTCCGCCAGGCTGATAAAGAGCTGCGCCGGGGGACGGCGCAAGAGACGATTCAATGTTACACGCAACACCAGGTTACCGGCGCAGCATAGGCAGCCAGGGGCAATGCGGTGCACCTGGGGCTGCCATACCGCCGGGTCACTTTCATCATATACCAATGGGGAATTTCCGTCGGCCAAACCTTCCAGAATGACGGCGGTGGGCCGTCCAGGCGACAAAACGGCCGCAATCGCGTTCTCACGCGCTGCGGCCGTCGGGCCGATCACCAGGGTGGTGGCGGTCAAGCCTGGTTTTTCTTGGACAGCTTGCCCGGCTCCACGCCCAGTTGCTTGAGCTTGCGGTACAAGTGGGTGCGTTCCAGCCCGGTCTTCTCGGCCACGCGGGTCATGCTGCCGCCTTCGCGGCCCAGGTGGTGTTCGAAGTACATGCGCTCGAACGCGTCGCGTGCTTCGCGCAGCGGCAGGTCGAACGACAGGTTGAAGATCGGATTGTCGCCGTTGACCGCGCGCGCCATGCCCAGGTTATGGGTGACCGGCTGCTGCACCTGCACCTGGCCGAAGCCGCTGCTTTCCTCGACTGGTGCCGGCATGACCGGGCGGGTCGCCAACACCGGCGCCCGCACCGCTTCCTGGGCGCGGCTCAGGCCCGCCTGCACTGCTTTCAGCAGCTTTTGCATGGCGATCGGCTTTTCCAGGAAATTCATTGCGCCGATGCGCGTCGCTTCCACTGCGGTATCAATGGTCGCGTGGCCAGACATCATAATCACCGGCATGGTCAGCAGGCCGTCGCGCTGCCATTCCTTCAGCAGCGTCACGCCGTCCGTATCCGGCATCCAGATATCCAGCAGCACCAGGTCGGGCGCCCCGCCGGCACGCGCCTGGCGTGCCTGCTGGGCGTTTTCCGCCAGCGTTACCGCGTGGCCTTCGTCGCCCAGGATTTCCGAGAGCAACTCCCGAATCCCCATTTCATCATCAACTACGAGAATGTTTGCCATGTATCCCTTGCCCCTTCCCTCTTATTTGTCGCTTGCTACGCAGGCATTCTATACCTGTCGGCGCGACAATGATTTTATTAGTCCAACAATATTATGCCAACTACACCGGCGCCAACTTTAACAGCAAAATCAGCACAGACGCACCACTTCTATCGTCACGGTTCTGGATATCGATCCGGCCCCCGTGTTCCTCGATAATCTTTTTCACCATTGCCAGGCCCAAACCGGTGCCTTTGGCCTTCGACGTCACGTACGGTTCGAAGGCGTTCGCCAGGATTTTGGGCGCGAAACCGGGGCCATTGTCCGAGATTGAGAGGCGCACTGCAATACGCGTGCCGCCGTCCGCACTCTGGTAGATGATGCCCTCGGTGACCACGTCGATGCGCGGCTCGCCGTCTTCAGGAGGATGCTCCTGCAGCGCGTCCTGCGCATTTTGCAGCAAGTTGTGGATCACCTGGCGCAATTGTGTTTCGTCGCCCATGACCATGGGCAGGGCCGGCGCCAGGTTGGCGTGGATGGTGTCGCTGCCCTCCCCGGCAATGTACAGGTGCAGGATCTCCTCGACCAGCGAGTTCAGGTCCAGCGGCTGCAGCACGGCAGGCGGGGTGCGGGCGTAATCGCGGAAGTCGTCGACCATGCGTTTCATGGCGGCGACCTGGTTGACGATGGTGGTGGAGGCTTTGTTGAGCAATTCCACATCGGGGCCGGCCAGCTTGGATTCAAGCTTCATTTGCAGGCGTTCAGCCGACAGCTGGATAGGCGTCAGCGGGTTTTTGATTTCGTGCGCCAGGCGGCGCGCCACCTCGCCCCAGGCGATCGAGCGCTGGGCCGAGATCACGTCGGTGATATCGTCGAACACCACGATATAGCCGGCGCCGGTCTCCAGCGGCAGGCGCGAGCCGCGCGTCAGCAGGATCAGTTCATGGTCCTCGGCGCTGCCGGGCGGGCGCGGGATCTCGATCTGGCGCTGCCAGTGCAGGCGCGCCACGTTGCGCCCGGCGGCGGTTTGCGCGCTCTGGGCCGAGAAGGCGTTGATGATGGCGGCGGCAAATTCCTGCATGCCGTCGACCTGGGCCAGCGGCTGGCCGATCAGGGTCACGCCGGCGTGCTGCAGGATGCGCTCGACCGAGTCGTTGCAGGTGACCAGGCGGAATTCGGAATCGAGCACCATCACCCCCGCCGACATATTCGCCAGCACCGATTCCAGGTGGGCCTTGGCGTTCTGCAGCGCGATGCGGTTGCGCTCCACGGCGCTGCGCGCTTCCGATAGCTGGCGCGTCATGGTGTTGAAGGACTGGGTCAAGGTGCCCAGTTCGTCCGAGCTGGCCACGATCGGGCGTGGCGACAAGTCGCCTTCCGCCACGGCGCGCGTGCCTTCGGCCAGCAGCAGCAGGGGTTGGGCCAGGTCGTTCGCGATCAGGAAGGCGGCGGCGATGGCGCCGAACACCGCCAGCAGCAGGGTCAGGGTCAGCGTCTCGGTGTACATCTTGCGCAGGCCGTCGCGCGCCACGTAGCGTTCCTTGTATTCGGAGAAGGCGGTGCGCAGCATTTCGCCGTTGCTGGCCAGGCGCTGCGGCACGGCCTGGATGATCTGCAGGTAGCGCGGCGCCAGGTGGGCGCCGGACGGCTGCACGCCGTCCGGGATGGCCATCAGCACGCGCAGGCGCAGCACGCTGTTGGCGTCCAGCGGCGCCGGCTGCGGCGCGCCGATGTGGTCGTCGCGCAGTTCGCCGCCGCCTTCGTAGGCGGCGTAGGACGGTTCTTCCTTGGCCTTGTTCAGCATGGCGCCGCTTGGCAAGTCGGCCGACAGGTTGACGCGCCGCTCGCCCATGGCCGACACGATCAGGCCGCCGTCGGCGTCGACGATGATGGCGCTCTGCGTGCCGGGGTGGCGGCGCACAAAGCGCGCCAGGGTGGCCGGGGCGGCGTAGAAGGGGTCTTCCGCCAACTGGCGCACGGTGCCGCGCGCTTGGGCTTCCAGTTCGGCCAGGGAGTCGTCCAGGGCTGATCGGCCCAGGTCCAGGCCGGCGTCCAGCGCCTCCTCCACCCGCACGTTGAACCAGGAATCGATCGAATGCGACACGAACTGCACCGACACCAGGAAGATCACCAGGCCGGGCAAGACGCCGATGGCGGCAAACAGCACCACCAGCCGCGTCATCAATTTGGAACCGAACTTGCCGCTCTTGTAGCGCGAATAGAGGCGGAACAGCGACACGCCGACCAGCAGCACCAGGGCCACCGCGACGGACGCGTTCAGGCCAAGCAGCCAGCCGTAATAGCGGTCGAAAAAGCCGGAGTTGTCGGAGGCGGAGGCGAGCAGGAACAGCAGGATGCTGCAAATCGCGCCGGCGACGACAAACAAATACCTGAGGGCAGACTTCACTTACTCAGCCCTGTACTGGAAGGTTTTTTTGCTGGACGACAGGCGCCACTCGCTGTTGTTGAAGGCATTCACCTGGATCGGCTTGGGCAGGTAGTCCTTGTCCATGCCCATGCGCAGGGTCACGTTATACGTTTCGCCCACCTTCAGGGCGCCGCGCGGCGCGACCACCCAGCGGGTTGGGCGGCGGATGAAAAACAGGGCTTCGTCCAGCGTGGCGAAAGGCTGGGCCACGGAGCCGATGATCTTGACATGGTACTGGCGCGTCAGCACGTCGTACCACAGCTTGTGGGTGCGTTTGGCGGTGACGGCTTTTTCGTCGAACCAGTACCAGCGCGGGCGGGTAAAGCTGATTTCGGTGGTGAAGTGCAGCGAAACGCCCGCTTGCACGGCGTCTTCCAGGCCGTGGCTCAAGTCGAACGCGTAGGCGGAGGACAGGCGATAGCCCTCCTCCGCCGCTTCAATATAGGCGCGCGTGATCTCCACCGTTTCATCGGCGGCGCGGGCGGCGTGCGGCAACGCACACGCAAGCGTTAACAGCAACTGCCAGCAAAGGAGTCGAAAAAATCTTTGGATCACTTGCCTGGTGCTCGTCAAAGGGTTACGCATCTTTCCGGAACAATGCGTAGAACAATCCATCGTGATCCTGCTCGGGGCCGCCCAATGGCAGCAATTGGCCGGGCGCATCGAGGCGGGTGGCGTGGTTGCGCACCGCGAAAGCGGCCGCCTGCGCCTCGGACTCCTGCGGCCACAACGAACATGTCACGAACAGCAATTTACCATTGGGGGCGAGCATTTTCCAAAGGTTGTCGAGAATTTCCGACGAAAGTGTTGCAAGTTGACGGGTGTCGCTCTTGCGGCGCAGCCAGCGGATATCCGGGTGGCGGCGCACGATGCCGGAGGCGGTGCAAGGTACGTCGGCCAGGATGCGGTCGAATTGCTGGCCGTCCCACCAGGCGTCGCTCTGGGCTTCGGCCGGTTGCAGGGTGGCTTGCAGTTGCAGGCGGTCCAGGTTTTCCTGCACGCGTTGCAGGCGTTTTGGGTCGGCGTCCAGGGCGGTCAGGCTGACGTCAGCCAGCTCCAGGATGTGGCAGGTCTTGCCGCCCGGGGCGGCGCAGGCGTCCAGCACGCGCATGCCGGGCTGCACATCCAGCAGCGGGGCGGCCAGCTGGGCGCCGGCATCCTGCACCGAAACGTCACCTTCGGCGAAGCCGGGGATCTGCAGCACTGGCACCGGCTTGGCCAGGCGGATGGCGGATGGGCCGATTTGCTGCGCTTCCATGCCTTCTGCCGCCAGGCGCGCCAGGTAGTCCTGCACGCTGCTGCGGCGCGCGTTGACGCGCAGGGTCAGCGGCGGGGCCTTGTTGCCGGCTTCCAGCAGTTGCTGCCATTCTTTCGGGTAGGCGGTGATGACGGCGTCGATCCACCATTGCGGGTAGTTGTACTTGGCTTCCGGGTTCTCCAGCGCTTCTTCCATCAGCACGTCTTTTTCGCGCAGGAAGCGGCGCAGCAGGGCGTTCACCATGTTTTTGGCGCGCGCGATATCCGGGTGGGAACCGGCGGCTGTCACCGCCTGGTCGACCACGGTGAAGGCTTCATACGGCGCTGGGCTGCCGTCGGCCGTCACGATCAGCGGCAGCGCGACGGACAGCAGCGCGGCGACCATCGGGTCGGGGGCCTTTTCGGCCATGTAGCTGATCAAAAGTTCGCTCAGTGCCAGCTGACGCATGGCGCGGTAGGCGATGTCCTGGATCGCGCCGCGCGCTTGCGGGGTGGCGTTGCTGTTGGCAAAAATGCCAGCCAGGGCTTGTGGCAGGGCCATGCCTTGCTGGACTTGCACGGTGGCGCTGGCGGCGCCCAGCATGGCGAATGCCAGGGATTCCTGTTTCAGTTCGGATTTGAAGTCGGTCTGGACGCGGGGCTTCAGGTCGCGGTGGTGGCTTTCGCGCATGGCGGGTTTGCTTGGGGCGCGCGGCGCTGGCTGCGCGTCTGCCCCGCCGGCCGCCGGCTTACGGGCGGACCAAGGCGAGCCAGAACCGGCGCCCTCGCCACGGCCGTAGCCGCGTTGCCCGCTGTCCGAGCGCGAATCGTTGCGGAAATCGCCGCCGTCACGGCCAAAGCGGCGCTGAGCGCCCTCGCCACGACCTTCCTCGCGCGGGCCGCGACCTTCGCCGCCGCTGCGTGGCGCGAAGTCGCGCTGACCACCTTCGCCGCGACCTTCGTCACGCGGGCCACGGCTTTCGCTGCCGCCGCGTGGGCCGAAACCGCGCTGGCCGCCTTCGCCGCGACCTTCATCACGTGGACCACGACCTTCGCCGCTGCCGCCGCGTGGACCGAAGCCACGCTGGCCGCCTTCGCCGCGACCTTCCTCACGTGGACCACGACCTTCGCCGCTGCCGCGTGGGCCGAAACCGCGCTGGCCGCCTTCGCCGCGACCTTCCTCACGTGGACCGCGACCTTCGCCGCCGCCGAAGCGCTGGCCGAAGCCGCGCTGGCCGCCTTCGCCGCGACCTTCCTCACGTGGACCGCGACCTTCGCCGCTGCCGCCGCGTGGACCGAAACCGCGCTGGCCGCCTTCGCCGCGACCTTCCTCACGTGGACCGCGACCTTCGCCGCTGCCGCCGCGTGGGCCGAAACCGCGCTGGCCGCCTTCGCCGCGACTTTCCTCACGTGGACCGCGACCTTCGCCGCTGCCGCCGCGTGGACCGAAACCGCGCTGGCCGCCTTCGCCGCGACCTTCCTCACGTGGACCGCGACCTTCGCCGCTGCCGCCGCGTGGACCGAAAACGCGCTGGCCGCCTTCGCCGCGACCTTCCTCACGTGGGCCGCGACCTTCGCCGCTGCCGCCGCGTGGGCCGAAACCGCGCTGGCCGTCGCCGCTTGGGCGCGGGCCACCGGTGCGCGGGGCGGAGTCGCTGCGCGACTGGCCCGCTGGACGCGGACCAGCAGCGCGTGGGCCGCCCATACCAGGTCCGGCGCCGCGTTTAGCGCCCTCCCCCTGCGCGCGAGGCGCCTTGGCCGCCGGCGCAGCCGGTTTAGCCTGAGGTTTGAGGGATAAAGTTGGGCGCTCTTTCTTAGTCATTGCAATCCTGTCATCGCGCCCGCCAGCCGGCGGGGCAGCCGGGGAGGCCACCTAATCGCGGTAAATCTGTGAAAACCAAGATTGTAACCCGGGACAGAACTCATCCTGCCCGCAAAAGCCATCGCCAGGCAGTTAATTCAGTTTAGATGCGATCAATCCAATACCCTGGTCGCCGCGATTGGTGAGAGAGCGCAACAATCAGCACTCCATCAATTTCTTGCTGATAAATTAAGTTATGCGGAAAGTGACGGACCACAATTTTGCGTGCGCCCATTGCCACCTGCCCGGCGTCCGGAAAAGCCAATGCCAAGGCCGCTGCCTGTTCTACAGCTTTCCTGAAGTCAGACGCACGCGGCGGCTGGAGTTGACCATAGTATGCGAGGCCTGCACCGAACTCTGCACGAGCCCCCGTAAGGAAGCGAACCCGTTTCACGGATACAAGCGCCGAGCTTCCGCAAAGACTTCCTCGGCAGGAATTGCAGCCTCATCCCCGCGCTCGTAAGCGGCCAACCGCCGCACGACCTCGAGCTCCCAGGCGCGCTCAATTTCCGGCGACATTGGTTCTTGTATTGAAGCGATCAGAATCTCCGCCAACTTTGCCCTATCCTCGGGCGGCAATTCGATTGCGACTTGTTGCAACTCAGATAATGAAGGCATGATAAAACTCCGCTGCGACAATCCCCGTATTCTACGCCCGCCCCGATAGTTCACTTTGCCGAAAGCCGTGGGAGGCACCGGATTTACCCGTTCTTGCAAACAAGTATAATGTCCCTCTTTCAGACGTTTATATAGTGGCAGGCCAAGCGCCGCCCAGCCAAACACATGCTCGCCCAACAAAAGCAAGAGATCATTTCCCTGTTCCAGGCCGCCCTGAACCCGATCCTGGAAGGTTCCGACGTTAAAGCCAACGTGGTGCTGGAGCGTCCGCGCGATGCCTCCCACGGCGACGTCGCCTGCAATATCGCCATGCAGCTGGCCAAGCAGCTCAAGATGAACCCGCGCGAACTGGCGCAGAAGATCGTCGCCGCCCTGCTGGAAAACCCGGCCGGAAAACAACTGGTGGCAGGCGCCGAAATCGCCGGTCCGGGCTTCATCAACCTGCGCGTGACCGACGCCGCCAAGCAGTCCGTGGTCAAGTCCGTGCTGCAGCAAGGCGCAGCCTTCGGCCAGAGCGACGCGCTGGCCGGCAAGAACGTCATCATCGAATTCGTCTCCGCCAACCCGACCGGCCCGCTGCACGTGGGCCACGGCCGCCAGGCGGCCCTGGGCGACGCGCTGTCGTCCCTGTTCGAAGCGCAAGGCGCCAAAGTCACCCGCGAGTTCTACTACAACGACGCCGGCGTGCAGATCCAGACCCTGGCCACCTCGGTACAGAGCCGCGCCAAAGGTTTCAAACCGGGCGACGCGGAATGGCCTGAATCGGCCTACAACGGCGATTACATCGCCGATATCGCCGCCGATTTCCTGGCCAAGAAAACCGTCTCCGCTTCCGACAGCCAGCCAGTCACCGGCTCCGGCGACGTGGAAGACATCGACAACATCCGCGCCTTTGCCGTGACCTACCTGCGTAACGAGCAGGACATCGACCTGCAAGCCTTCGGCGTGAAGTTCGACAACTACTACCTGGAGTCCTCGCTGTACTCCGACGGTAAAGTAGAAAAAGCCGTGGAAGCGCTGATCGCCGGCGGCCATACCTACGAGGAAGGCGGCGCCCTGTGGCTGCGCACCACCGACTACGGCGACGACAAAGACCGCGTCATGCGCAAAACCGACGGCGGCTTCACCTACTTCGTGCCGGACGTCGCTTACCACATCGTCAAATTCCAGCGCGGCTTCACCCAGGCCATCAACATCCAGGGCTCCGACCACCACGGCACCATCGCCCGCGTGCGCGGCGGCCTGCAGGCAGTCGGCCTGGGCATCCCGCAAGGCTTCCCTGACTACGTGCTGCACAAGATGGTCACCGTGATGAAGGACGGCGCCGAGGTCAAGATCTCCAAGCGCGCTGGCTCCTACGTCACCGTACGCGACCTGATCGAATGGTCGGGCGGCGGCGAAATCACCAAGGGCCGCGACGCCGTGCGCTTCTTCCTGATCTCGCGTAAAGCCGACACCGAATTCGTGTTCGACGTGGACGTGGCGCTCAAGACCTCCGACGAGAACCCGGTCTATTACGTGCAATACGCCCACGCGCGTATTTGCCGCATGCTGGCCAACTGGGGCGGCGACGAAGCGTCCGTGGCCAATGTCGACCTGTCGCCGCTGACCGCGCCGACCGAAGCGACCCTGCTGGCCGCCCTGTCCCAGTACCCGGAAGTGCTGGCGCGCGCCCAGTCCGAACTCGGCCCGCACCAGGTGGCCTTCTACCTGCGCGACCTGGCAGCCGCCCTGCACTCCTTCTACTTCGCCGAAAAAGTGCTGGTGGAAGACGAGGCCACCAAGCTGGCCCGCGTGGCGCTGATGGTCGCCACCCGCCAGGTGCTGCGCAACGGCCTGGCGCTGATCGGCGTATCCGCTCCTAACCAAATGTAAGGACCACATGGCTTTTCGTTCCATTCGCTTTTCCCCGCGTCGGCAACAAGGCAACACCCTGGTTGGCATCGTCATCGGCCTGGTCATCGGCCTGGTGATTGCGGTCGTCGTCGCGCTGATGATCACCAAAGGCCAGACGCCCTTTACCGACAAGGCGCCGAAGAACGGCAAGCCGGCCGATGAAGCATCCGGCCAGATCGCCGATCCGAACAAGCCGATGTACGGTAACAAAGATGCCGTGCGCAAGGCGAACAGCGAGTTCGAACGCGAGTCCGCCAAACCGCCGCCGGCGGATGAACTGCAGAAGGTAGTGGACACCATCCAGGCGCAGGGCAATGCCCCGGCCAAACCGGCTGCACCGGCGCCGGCGCCTGCCGCCACCTCCCCTGCGGCGCCGCCGCCGGTCAACAGCGCCGCGCCGCCGGCACAAGCCGCCGCCCCGGCGCCCGCCCTGCCAGGCGAGGAAAAGTTCGTCTACTACCTGCAGGCCGGCGCCTTCCGCGAGGCGGCCGACGCGGAGAACACCCGCGCCAAACTGGCCTTGCTGGGCTTCGAGGCCAGCGTTTCCGACCGCAGCACCGACGCCGGCGTGCTGCACCGCGTGCGCATGGGCCCTTTCACCCAAGTGGAAGCCATGAACAAGGTGCGCGCCAAGTTGTCTGAAAACGGCATCGACGTCGCCGTTGTCCGCAACCAGAAGTAAACAAGGGGCCGCACGATGAACTTCTTCAAGCAGATCCTGGCCGCCGCGCTGTGCACCTTTGCAGTAAGCGCCGCTGCCTCGCCGGCTGCGCCCAGCGCCGGCGCTGAATATGTCGTGCTGCCCGAACCGCAAGCCGTCGACACCGGCAAAAAAGTCGAAGTCATCGAGTTCTTCGCCTACTACTGCCCCCACTGCTACGTGTTGGAACCGGCGCTGGCGGCATGGGTGAAAAAACAGGGCGACAATATCGTCTTCAAGCGCGTGCACGTGGGGCGCGGCCCGTCCGTGCTGCCGCAGCAAAAGCTGTTCTTCTCCATGGAAGCGCTGGGGGTGCTGGAGCAGAACCACCAGAAGGCGTTCGACGCCATGCACCTGCTGAACAACCCGCTGCGCAACGACGCCATGGTGCTCGACTGGGCCGCCAGCCGGGGCATCGAGCGCCGCAAGTTCATGGAAACCTATAACGGCATGGGCGTCACGGCCAGGGTGCGCCGCGCCGAGCGCATGATGGCCGCCTACCGCGTCGACTACTGGCCGATGCTGTTCGTCGACGGCAAATATATGACCTCCCCTGCCGAGGCAAGCCGCCGCATCAAACCGGAACCGGATGAAAAGCAGCAGCACGCCAACGCGCTGCAGGTGCTGGACTTCCTGGTGGCCAAGGCCAAAGCGGAAAAGAAGTAAGATCTTGAAGCGCGTCTTCATCACCGGCGCCTCTAGCGGCATCGGCGCGGCTTTGGCAGCGCACTACGCGGCGCAGGGCTGCACGCTCGGCCTGCTGGCGCGACGCGGCGACGCCCTGGCCGACCTGGTCGCAACGCTGCCCAACCCGCAACTGCACCGCAGCTATCCGGCCGACGTCACCGACCATGCCGCCGTGCGCGCGGCGGCGGAGTCGTTCCTGGCGCATGCCGGTGGCTGCGATATCGTCATCGCCAGCGCCGGCATTTCGCACGGCACCATCACCGAACTGGCGGCAGACCTGCCGGTTTTCGAATCCATCGTCGCCACCAATGTCACGGCCACCGTCGCCACCTTCGCGCCCTTTGTGGCGGCCATGCGCGCCCAGGGCACGCCGGCGCGCCTGGTCGGCATCGGCAGCGTGGCCGGCGTGCGCGGCTTGCCCGGTGGCGGCGCGTACAGCGCATCCAAGGCGGCGCTGCGCGTGTATTGCGAAGCGCTGCGCGTGGAGCTGCGCGCCAGCCCGATCAAAGTGGTCACCATTGCGCCGGGCTATATCGACACGCCGATGACGCAGAAGAACAAATACCCCATGCCGTTCCTGATGGCGCCGGCCGCCTTCGCAGCGGCTGCCGCGCGCAACATCGAGCGCGGCGCCAGCTACCGCGTGATCCCGTGGCAGATGGGCGTGGTCGCAAGCCTGCTGCGCGCGCTGCCGAACTGGCTGTACGACATGGCTTTCGCCAAGGCGCCGCACAAGGCGCGCAAAGGCACATCATGAATGCAACACCGCTCGCCGCCGAGGCGATACGCGCGCTGCTGGCTGTCAGCGCCTCCCACGTCGGGATTGAAGTCGTCGCCGAAACCGGTTCCACCAATGCCGACCTGCTGGCGCGCGTGCCCTCCGCCGCCGCGACTGCCGCTACCCCGGCGTTGCGCGGGCCGCTGCTGCGCGTCGCCGAGCTGCAGACCGCAGGCCGTGGGCGCGCCGGCCGCAGCTGGCTGTCGGCGCCGGGAGCCTCGCTCACGTTCTCGCTGGCGTGGCCATTCCGCGCCCCGCTGCACCGCATGGTCGGCCTGCCGCTGGCGGTCGGCGTCGCCATCGCCGAAACGCTCGGCGGCCTGGGCGTGCCGGTCCAGCTGAAATGGCCGAACGACGTGCTGAAGGACGGCGCCAAGCTGGCCGGCATCCTGGTCGAAACCCAGGCCGCGCCCGACGGCACCATCTGGGCCGTGGTCGGCTGCGGCATGAAC
Organism: Massilia sp. SR12; assembly: GCA_046523935.1. GTDB lineage: Bacteria > Pseudomonadota > Gammaproteobacteria > Burkholderiales > Burkholderiaceae_D > Rugamonas. The sequence goes on from CP159586.1 coordinate 3,198,840, forward strand.
CTGCTGATGCCGGACGAACTGGAAGCCGCCATCGGCCGCGACGTTTCCTCCGCCCCCTGGCTGGCGCAGATGGACCGCAACGCCCTGCTCGCGCAACTGCTCAACCGCCTGTGCGCCGTGCTGGCCGAATTCGACGATACCGGCTTCGCCGCCTTCACCGACCGCTGGAACGCGCTGCAGGCGTGGCGCGGGCAGCCGGTGCGCCTGCTGGACCAGGGCGCGGTCCAGCAAGAGGGCCTGGCCGCCGGCGTCGACGAGCAGGGCCGTTTGCTGCTCGACACGCCAGCCGGCCGCGTGGCCGTGCTGTCCGGCGACGTATCCCTGAGGCTCGCACCATGAAGTACGACCTGCTGATCGACGCCGGCAACACCCGCATCAAATGGGCCCTCGCCGCCCCCGGCGCCGCTCTGGGCGTCTGGCACGCCCAGGGCGCTCACATGCACGCCGACGCCGCCGACTTCCCGGCCCAACTGGCCGGAGCGCGTATCGGCCGCGTATTGGTGGCAAACGTGGCCGGGCAAGCGGTGCGCGCTATGCTGGCGGGATGGCTGGCCGCGCCCGAACTGGGGATTGCGCCGGACGCTATTGAATGGTTTGCCTCGCTGCCACAGCGGGCGGGCGTGCGCAATGGCTATCGCAATCCAGGGCAGCTGGGCTGCGACCGTTTTGCGGCGGCGATCGGGGCGCATGCGCTGGCGCCGGGCCAGGCGATCATCGTGGCAAATTGCGGGACGGCGACCACCATCGACGCCATCACCGCTGACGGCACCTTCCTGGGCGGGATGATCCTGCCCGGCCTGGGCTTGATGGCGACCAGCCTGGCCAAGAACACAGCGCAACTGCCGCAAATCCAGCCTGGCAAGCTGCCCGAGGGCTTTGCCGACAATACGGATGACGCCATCCTGACCGGCTGCCTGGCGGCGCAGGCGGGAGCGATTGAGCGCGCTTTTGAACTGCACCAGGCCGTAGAATGTATTATTTCCGGCGGCGCCGCGCCGTATATCGCGCCTGCGGTCCCCGTGCCGCACCGCCATGTCGAGAACATTGTGATGATAGGCCTGCACGCTGCCCTGCGCAGCGCCTGAACCGGATGGAGTACCTGTGCTGAAACTGATTTTCGCCCTGCTCGTCGCTGCCAATGCCGCGCTGTTCGCCTACGGCAAGGGCTACCTCGGCCAGTTTGGCGACAATGAACACGAACCGGCGCGCCTGCAGAAGCAGCAGAACGTGGACAAGCTGCAGCTGGTCAGCGCCAGCAAGGCGGAAGCCGCAGCGGCGGCGGTGGCCGCCGTCGTCAATCCGCCGCCCGTGCCACGCGATGAACCGGCCACGATCGCCTGCCTGGAAGCGGGCAACTTCCAGTTGCCGGAGGCGCGCAAGTTCGAGGATCGCCTGGCGCCGCTGGCCCTGGGCGACCGCCAGCAGCGCCGCAACCTGCCGGGCCAGGAAGTCTCCAGCTATATCGTGCATATTCCGCCGCTGGGCAGCCGTGCGGCCGCCGACAAGAAGGCGGACGAATTGCGCAACCTGGGCATTACCAACTTCTTCGTGATGAATGACAGCTCGCCGCTGCGCTTCGGCATTTCGCTTGGCGTGTTCCGCACCGAGGCGGCGGCGCAGGCGCAGTTGGCGGCGCTCAATAAGCAGGGCGTGCAAAGCGCGCGCGTGGCGCCGCGCTATACCGGCAGCAAGCAGCTGATCTACCAGTTCCGCGACATCAGCGAGGACACCAAGGCGCGCATCGCCAAGATCGTGGCCAAATTCCCTGAGCAGGAAACCCGCTCCTGCTCTAGCGCTCGATAACGATAGGCTTCAGCTTCAAGCCCGATGGCAGCGCTTTGCCCGCTGCCTGGGCGTCCTCGCGCGTGGCGTAAGGACCCGCGAACAGGCGGTAGAATTTGCCGGCCTGCTCCACGTCCAGCTTCAAGCCGGCATCGCTCGACTCCAGCCGCTTGCGCAAGCCGTCCGCGCCATCCTCGCGCGCATACGATCCCAGTTGCAGGTAGAAGCCTGGTGCAGGCGCACCGCCCACCAGCATGGCGCGCGCTTCGTTCTCGCCTTCCGTCGAGGCCAGCATCGGCGCGGCCTTGGGCATGGCCTGCGGCTGACCGGCAGGTGCCACCGGCGCAGGCGCCGGGGCCGATGCGCTGGCCACGGTGGCGGGAGCTGTGGCGCCCGACTTGCGGGCGGCGATCATGGCTTCGATTTCTTCCGGCTTCAGGTGCACCACTTCCAGTTGGCTGCTGCCGTTGACCAGCAGCCCAAGCTTCAGCGCGGCCGTGTAAGAGACGTCGACCACCCGCGTGGAGTGGAAAGGGCCGCGGTCGTTGATACGCACCACCACCGACTTGCCGTTGCCAATATTGGTCACGCGCGCGTAGGACGGGATCGGCAGCGTGGGGTGCGCCGCCGTCATCTTGTACATATCGTAGATCTCGCCGGACGAGGTGCGCTGGCCGTGGAATTTCTTGCCGTACCAGGTGCCCAGGCCGCGCTGCTTGAAGTCCGAGCCGAGCGGGATCGGCTTATAGGTTTTGCCGAACACCACATACGGCTTGTTGGAGCCGGGCCGCAGCGGGTCGTTGCGCACTTCCGCGTCCGGCATTTCCAGCAGGCCGGGCGGCGGGTTCTCACCCGGGCCGTCGTCCTGGTAGTAAGCGCCACGGCCGGAATTGGCCGCCGGCAGCACCGGAATGGCCGGCTGCTGGGTGGCACTCACCGGGGCCGGCGTCTTGCGCGGCGCCTTCTCGCTTGGCGTGGGCGTGCTGCCGCAGGCGGCCAGCAAGGCCGCTGCCGCCAGCGGCAGGAGTCGGGTCGCGCGCATCATGTCTGCACCAGCTTTCTATGGCGTTGGATCGACATCAGGATGCCGGACGCCAGGCCCAGGGTCAGCAAGGCCGTGCCGCCATAGCTCATGAACGGCAGCGGCACGCCGACCACCGGCAAGATGCCGCTCACCATGCCCATATTGACGAAGGCGTAGGTGAAGAAAATCATGGTGATGGCGCCAGCCAGCAGGCGCGTGAACAGGTTCGGCGCGCCGGAGGCGATCATCAGGCCGCGCCCGATCAGCAGCAGGTAGAGCGTCATCAGGATCAGGTTGCCGACCAGGCCGAATTCCTCCGAATACACGGCGAAGATAAAGTCAGTGGTGCGCTCGGGGATGAATTCCAGGTGGGCTTGCGTGCCCTGCGTCCAGCCCTTGCCGGTGATGCCGCCGGAGCCAATGGCAATGGTCGACTGCAGGATGTGGAAGCCCTTGCCCAGCGGGTCGGAGGTGGGGTCGATCAGCGTCATCACGCGTTCGCGCTGGTAGTCGTGCATCATGGACCATGCCACCGGCATGCAGGCCGCGCCCATCGCGCCCAGGGCCAGGATGGCTTTCCATGACAGGCCAGCCAGGAAGATCACGCAGCCGCCCGCCGCCACCACCAGCAAGGCGGTGCCCAGGTCGGGCTGGCGCGCGATCAGGAACACCGGCACCACCAGCAGCACGGCGCCCAGGGCGTATGCCTGCCAGCGCAGGTGGCCGTGGCGCTGCTGGAAGTACCAGGCTAGCATCAGCGGCACCGCGATCTTGGCGAACTCGGACGGCTGGATCTGGATAAAGCCCAGGTTCAGCCAGCGCCGCGCACCCAGCTTGATGGTGCCGAACAGCGCCACCGCCAGCAGCAGCGACAGCGTCACCACATAGGCCGGCAGCGCAATGCGCATCATGTTCTGCGGCGAGATATTGGCCACCACCCACATCACGAAGAAGGACATGGCGATATTGCGCAACTGGTCCTCGATCTTGCCGGGAATGCCAATACTGGCCGAGTACAGCGCGATCAGGCTGGTGGCCAGCAGGAAGGTAATGACCAGCATCAGCGGGCCGTCGAACACGGTCACATAGGGGCGCAAGCGCCGCCACAGTGAACGCCTTTCATTGATAGGCATGCTGCCTCCTTAATCTCTTTTGCGCGGCGGTCCGGCAGGCGGTTTCTGCTCGGTCGGTGCGGGCGTCGGGGTCGGAGCGGGCGGCTGGCCCGGCGCGGGCGCCGGCGGGGCACCGGCCTCGCCGCCTTGCTGGGCGCGGCGCTCGGCTGCTGCTTCCACATCGGCCGCTGGTAAATCTTCCACCGGCACCGTCACCGCGTCTTCCTTCGGCACCGGCGTCGTATCCTTCTCTTTCGGCCGCTTGCCCAGCAGCCAGTAATCCAGCACTTTACGCGCAATCGGCGCCGCCTCGGCGCCACCGAAGCCGGCGTTCTCCACGATCAGCGCCAGCGCGATCTTCGGCTGTTCGGCCGGGGCGAAGGCGGTGAACCAGGCGTTGTCGCGCAGGCGTTCGTTCAGTTTGGACGCGTTGTACTTCTCGTTGGCCTTGATCGCCACCACCTGCGCGGTACCGGTCTTGCCGCCCACCGCGTATTCGGCGCCGGCAAAGGCGCGCGTCGCGGTGCCGCCGCCTTCGCTGGTCACGCCCACCATCGCGTTCTTGATGAAATCGATATGCTCCTGCTTGAGCGGGATGCGGTAGCTTTCCTTCGGCACGGTCAGGGTGCGTTTGCGGGTCGCGCCGTCTTCCACGATCTTCACCAGGTGCGGCTTCATCACCACGCCGTTGTTGGTCAGGTTGGCCACCGCGTGCGCCACTTGCAGCGGCGTGTAGTTGTTGTAGCCGGAACCGTTGGAGACCGAAATCGTATCGCCGCCCACCCACTTGCCGGCCTGCGGATTCTTTTTATAGCGGCTACGCTTCCATTCCTGCGAAGGCAGCACGCCGGTCTTTTCGTTTTCCAGGTCGATGCCGGTCAACTGGCCGAAGCCGAACGGTTTCATGAAGTCATGGATCAAATCAATGCCCATGTCGCGGCCCAGCATGTAGTAATAGGTGTTGCAGGACACGATGATGGACTTGCGCATGTCGACCGTGCCGTGGCCGTTCACCACGTCGTCGCGGAACTTGTGGCTGCCCAGGTAGAAGAAGCCGGGGTCGGAAATGGCCTGGCTGGTGGTGCGCTTGCCGGTTTCCAGCGCGGCCAGCGCCATGAAGGGTTTGAAGGTGGAGCCGGGCGCGTAAGTGCCGGACAGCGGACGGTTCATCAGCGGCCGGTCGAGCGAGGTATTCAGCTCGCTCCAGCTTTGCGAGTCGATGCCGTCCACGAACAGGTTGGGGTCGTAACCGGGGCGCGAAACGAAGGCCAGCACGTCGCCGGTGCTCGGCTCAATGGCCACCAGCGCGCCGCGCCGCTCGCCAAAGGCTTCCTCGGCGATTTTCTGCAGTTCGATATCGATCGACAAAATCAGGTTGGCGCCCGGCGTGGCCGGGGTGCGCGACAGCGTGCGGATGGCGCGGCCGCCAGCGGTCTTCTCCACTTCCTCGTAGCCGGTGATGCCGTGCAACTGGCGTTCGTAGCTCTTCTCCAGGCCTTCCTTGCCGATATGCTCGGTGCCGTTGTAATTGGCTTCGTATTCGCTGCCTTCCAGCGCCTTGGCTTCGGCCTGGTTGATGCGGCCGATATAGCCGATCACGTGCGATGCCACCTCGCCCAGCGGGTATTGGCGGAACAGGCGGGCCTGGATATCGACGCCGGGGAAGCGGAAGCGGTTGGCGGCAAAGCGCGCCACTTCGTCGTCGGTCAGGCGGCTGCGCAGCGGGATGCTGGCGAAGCTTTTGGATTCTTCCATCAGCTTCTTGAAGCGGCGCCGGTCCTTGGGTGTGATCTCCACCAGCTTGGCCAGTTCGTCGATCACGTTTTCCAGCGGCTGCGCCAGTTTGGATGGCGTCAGCTCCAGGGTGATGGCCGAGTAGTTGCGCGCCAGGACCACGCCGTTGCGGTCCAGGATCAGGCCACGGTTCGGCACGATCGGCACCACCGCGATGCGGTTGTCCTCGGCCTTGGCAATGTAGTCGCTATGCTTGATGACCTGCAGCCAGATGAAGCGCGCCAGCAGCAGCGAGAAGCAAAAGAAGACCAGCCCGCCCAGCACGGACAGGCGCAGCCGGAAACGGTGCAGGTCTTGCTCTGTGTTCTTGAACTCGGTCATGCTCAGATCGGGCGGGTGTGGTCTTTATCAACGGCGCGGCGTTGCGGCGCCAACAGCAGCATGGTGGCCAGTGGCCACAGCAAGGCGGCGACCAGGCTTTCGATGAAGAAGAACCAGCCGGGGAATTTGCCGGCGACCATGAAGCGCACCAGCATCTGCACGGTTTGCGCCAGCAGCAGAAGGGGCAGCACGTGCAGGATTTGCGTGGTCACGCGGAACCACAGGATCCGGCGGTGCAGCATGATGGCGAAGTAGGACAGCAACGTGTACGACAGCGCGTTTTCGCCCATCAGCGAGGCGTCGTGCACGTCCATCAGCAGGCCCAGGCAGAAGGCGGTGCCGATACCGACCTTGCGCGGCTGGTGCACGCCCCAGAATACCAGGGCCAGCGCCACGAAGTCGGGCGCGGCGACGAAGCGGCCCCAAGGCAGCATATTCAGTAGCACGGCGCACAGCATGCTGAAGATGATGAACAGCGGGCTGACCGGCAGCAGGATGTATTGTGGACGATTCATCGGGTCGTCTCCTTCGGTGCGGGGGCGGCGTTGGCTGGGGCGGCAACGCGGCTGCCCGGCGGCAGGCTAAGCGTCGGCGTCATGCCGGCCGGCGCGGTGCGGGTCGGCGCGGTGGCCGGGGCGGCTGCGGCAGCGGCGCCAGCGGCCGGCGTCGCGCGCGGCACGCCAGCGGCCGGCGGCTGGCCGGCGGCAGTGGCAGCGGCCGGTGCTGCGCCCGCAGCGCCAGCCGGAGCCTCGCCAGCGGCGGCAGCATCCTTGGCCTTCTTCTTCGGCGGTTTGGTGACCGGCTCCTCTTCCGGTGGACGCGGCGGCATATCCGGCAGCGACATCAGGATCAGGAGCGCCGTATTGCGCTCGATGCCCGCCAGCGGCGCGCACACCACGCGGCCGAAGGCACCGGCGGCATGGCTCTCCACCTGCACCACGCGCGCCACGGCCAGGCCGGCCGGGTACACGCCGTCGATACCGGAAGTAATCAGGATATCGCCCACCACCACATCGGCAGTCGGCGCCATGAAGCGCAGGTCCAGGTTGCCGGACTGGCCACGGCCAACCGCCACCGAGCGCAAGCCATTGCGCAGGATCTGCACCGGAATCGCCTGCTCCTTATCGGTCAGCAGCGTGACTTCCGAGGTGTAGGCGAAGACGCGCGTCACCTGCCCCACCACGCCCTGGTTGTCAATCACCGGCAAGCCGGCCGCAACACCATGCTGGGTGCCCCGGTTCAGGATCACCTTGCGCGTGAAGACATCGCGCGCTTCGTAAAGGATTTCGGCCAATTGCGACTTGCCCGGCACACGCTGCTGCGCGTCCAGCAGCTTGCGCAGCTGGTTGTTTTCCGCCTGGTAGAGCTGCGCCTGTTGCAAAGCCTGCGACGCCGCGATCTGTTGCTGTTGCAGCGCATGGACCTGCTTTTCCAGCTTGGACAAGGTGGAAAAATACTCCCCCATGCCGTACATCGCATCGCGCGGCAGCAAGGCAACCTTCTGCAAGGGATTGAGGACAAAGCCGACGCCCTTCCGCACCTCCGACAGCGCTTTCATGCGCGAATCGGCCAGGAGCAGCGCGATCGAAATGCACGCGAACACCATCATCTTAAAACGGGCGGACGCGCCTTGCTTGAACAGTGGCGGTGGACTGTATTCCATGTCTTCCAATTAAGAAGGGCAGCTCGCGCTGCCCTTTTACTCAACCTTACTCGTAGGAGAAGATGGACCCCAGCTGGTCCATGCGCTCCAGCGCCAGGCCGGAGCCGCGCACCACGCAGGTCAGCGGATCTTCGGCCACCAGCACCGGCAGGCCGGTTTCTTCCATCAGCAGGCGGTCCAGGTCGCGCAGCAGTGCGCCGCCACCGGTCAGCATCATGCCTTTTTCGGCGATGTCCGCGCCCAGTTCCGGCGGGGTCTGTTCCAGCGCGTTCTTCACGGCGGAAACGATGTTGTTCAGCGGGTCGGTCAGCGCTTCCAGGATCTCGTTGGAGGAGATGGTGAAGGAGCGCGGGATGCCTTCCGACAGGTTGCGGCCCTTGACTTCCATTTCCTTGACTTCGGAACCAGGGAAAGCGGAGCCGATGGCCTTCTTGATCGCTTCCGCGGTCTGTTCGCCGATCAGCATGCCGTAGTTGCGGCGGATGTAGTTGACGATCGCCTCGTCGAACTTGTCGCCGCCCACGCGCACGGAGCCCTTGTACACCATGCCGCCCAGCGAGATGATGCCCACCTCGGTGGTGCCGCCGCCGATGTCGACCACCATGGAGCCGGTCGCGTCGGACACTGGCAGGCCGGCGCCGATCGCCGCTGCCATCGGTTCTTCAATCAGGTACACCTGCGATGCGCCGGCGCCCAGCGCCGATTCGCGGATCGCGCGGCGTTCCACCTGGGTCGAGCCGCAAGGCACGCAAATGATGATGCGCGGCGACGGGCGGAAGAATTTGGAGTCGTGCACCATGCGGATGAATTGCTTCAGCATCTGCTCGGTGACGGTGAAGTCGGCGATCACGCCGTCTTTCATCGGGCGGATCGCCTCGATGTTGCCAGGGACTTTACCCAGCATCTGTTTTGCTTCTTTACCAACGGCCTGGATCGTTTTCTTGCCGTTCGGGCCGCCTTCCTGGCGGATGGCGACGACCGAAGGCTCGTCCAGCACGATGCCGGAACCACGGACGTAAATCAGGGTGTTCGCCGTACCCAGGTCGATGGCCAGGTCAGACGAAATATAGCGACGTAAAAAACCAAACATGAGTGTCCTGTAGGGCGCAATGCGCAAAATTCGTTATTTGGGAATCTGGTTCAATGCAGCCGGGCGGGAATTCAGCACCAGCAACGCATTAACCCGCGATTGTACCTTATAATCTACAGGATATTTGCCTTAAATCCACTCTATTGTGCGAGCACGCAACCGTTGAATTATGCGGCGTTAGCCGCGATTTAACTGGTGATAGGCAACCGATTCAATAAATTACATTTCTGACAATTCCATGTCCCTGACCCTGAACGACGTTGAACGCATCGCCAAACTGGCCCAGTTGGAGATGGATCAAGCCCAATCCGCCAATATGCTGGACAAGCTGAATGGCATTTTCGCGCTGGCCGAGCAGATGCAGGCCGTGGACACCGAGGGCGTCGCCCCGCTGTCCCACCCGCTGGCGAACGCCATGCAGGTCGCCCTGCGCCTGCGCGAAGACGTGGCCACCGAGCCGAATCGCCGCGAGGAATACCAGCAAGTAGCGCCGAAAACTGAAGATGGCCTGTACCTGGTGCCGAAGGTGATCGACTAAGAAAACCAGGAAACCAGGGTACGGCCCAAAAGGACCGTATCCTGCGCCGGGGTCCGGCCCTTGGGGCCGTACCCTGGTTTCCCGGTTTAAAAAGGAAAACGAATGCACAACAAAACAATCAAAGAGCTCTCCGAGCTGCTGCAAAAGAAAGAAGTCAGCGCCGTCCAACTGGCGACCCACTTCCTCGACCGCATCGAGAAAAGCGACCTGAACGCCTTCCTGCACGTCGACCGCGCCCTGACCCTGGCGCAGGCCGAGGCAGCCGACCAGCGCATCGCCAACGGCACCGCCACGCCCCTGACCGGCGTGCCGATCGCGCACAAAGACATCTTCGTGACCCAAGGCTGGCGCTCCACCGCCGGCTCGAAAATGCTGGCCAACTACACCAGCCCCTTCGACGCCACCGTGGTGCAGAAAATGCTGGACGCCGGCATGGTCAACCTGGGCAAGCTGAATTGCGACGAATTCGCCATGGGTTCCTCCAATGAGAACTCGGCCTTCGGCGCCGTGAAAAACCCGTGGGACAAAACCGCCGTACCAGGCGGCTCCTCCGGCGGCTCCGGCGCAGCGGTTGCCGCGCGCCTGGCGCCGGGCGTGACCGGCACCGACACCGGCGGCTCGATCCGCCAGCCGGCCTCGTTCTGCGGCATCACCGGCATCAAGCCGACCTATGGCCGCGCCTCGCGCTTCGGCATGATCGCCTTCGCCTCCTCGCTCGACCAGGCCGGCCCGATGGCGCAAACCGCAGAAGACTGTGCGCTGCTGCTGTCCGCCATGACCGGCTTCGACGAGCGCGATTCGACCAGCCTGACCGCTGAACAAGGCAACGCTGCCGAAGACTACACGCGCGACCTGCACCAGCCGCTGAGCGGCCTGCGCATCGGCGTACCGAAGGAATACTTCGGTGAAGGCCTGGCAGCCGACGTGGAAAAAGCCGTGCGCGCCGCGCTGGCCAAGTTCGTCGAGCTGGGCGCCACCCTGGTCGACATCTCGCTGCCGAACACCGCCCTGTCGATCCCGGCCTACTACATGATCGCCCCGGCCGAAGCCTCGTCCAACCTGTCGCGCTTTGACGGCGTGCGCTACGGCCACCGCGCCGAAGGCTACAAAGACCTTCAGGACATGTACAAGAAGAGCCGCGCCCAGGGCTTCGGCCCGGAAGTACAGCGCCGCATCATGGTCGGCACCTACATCCTGTGCCACGGCTACTACGACGCCTACTATCTGAAAGCGCAGAAGATCCGCCGCAAGATCACGCAGGACTTCGCCAACGTGCTGGGCAGCCAGTGCGACGTGATCATGGGCCCGGTCGCCCCGACTGTCGCCTGGGACCTGGGCTCGAAAGCCGACGACCCGGTAGCGAACTACCTGGCCGACATCTTCACCCTGTCCACCAGCCTGGCCGGCTTGCCTGGCATGTCCATCCCATGCGGATTCGGCGAAGGCGAAAAGAACGCCAAGCGCCCGGTCGGCCTGCAAATCATCGGCAACTACTTCGCAGAAGCGAAGCTGCTGAATGTGGCCCACCAGTTCCAGCAAGCGACCGACTGGCACAAACGCGCCCCGACTGGCATCTAAGAAATTCGGGAGGAAGTGAAAATTGGGGACGTACCCCATTTTCGCGAATCATGAAAATGGGGTACGTCCCTATTTTTCACTTCCTCCCGACCTTGAAAGAGAGAACAAAATGGAATGGGAAGTCGTCATTGGTATTGAGAACCACGTACAGCTCACTACCGACTCCAAAATTTTCAGCGGCTCGTCGACCAAGTTCGGCGCCGAACCAAATACCCAGGCTAGCCCGGTTGACCTGGCGCTGCCAGGCGTGCTGCCTGTCATGAACAAGCAAGCCGTGGACCGCGCAATCCGCTTCGGCCTGGCGGTCAACGCGACAGTCGCGCCGCAGTCGATCTTCGCGCGCAAGAACTACTTCTACCCTGACCTGCCGAAGGGCTACCAGATCTCGCAGTTCGAAGATCCGGTGGTGCAAGGCGGCCAACTGACGTTCGGCTACGAGAAGGACGGCAAGTTCGTCACCAAGACCGTGAACCTGACCCGCGCCCACCTCGAGGAGGATGCAGGCAAGTCGCTGCACGAGGACTACCACGGCATGTCGGGCATCGACCTGAACCGCGCCGGCACCCCGCTGCTGGAAATCGTGTCCGAGCCGGAAATCCGCTCCGCTGCCGAAGCCGTGGCCTACTGCAAAGCCTTGCACGGCCTGGTCATGTGGCTGGGTATTTGCGACGGCAATATGCAGGAAGGCTCCTTCCGCTGCGACATCAACGTGTCCGTGCGTCCGAAGGGCCAGGCCGAATTCGGCACCCGCTGCGAGATCAAGAACCTGAACTCCTTCCGCTTCATCGAAGAAGCCGTGCACGTTGAAGTGGCGCGCCAGATCGAGCTGCTGGAAGACGGCGGCAAAGTGGTGCAGGCGACCCGTCTGTACGATCCGGACAAGAAGGAAACCCGCCTGATGCGCGAGAAGGAAGATGCGCAGGATTACCGCTACTTCCCGGACCCGGACCTGCCGCCGCTGACCATCGGCGCGGAGTGGATCGAGCGCGTCAAAGCCGCCATGCCGGAACTGCCAGCTGTGATGCGCGCGCGCTTTGTGGAGGAGTACAAGCTTCCGGAATATGATTCGCTGGTGCTGACTGCTTCCAAAGGCATGGCCACGTACTTCGAGGCTGTGGTTGCCGCAGCGGGCCAAGAGAACGCCAAAGCCGCCGCCAACTGGCTGATGGGCGATGTGTCGTCGACCTTGAATCGCGAAGGCGTGGATATCGGCGAAGCGCCTGTTTCGGCCGTGCAGTTGGCCTTCATGCTGAAACGAATCGGCGATGGCACCATCTCCAATAAGATGGCCAAGGAAGTCTTTGCCGACATGTGGGCTGCCAAGTCCGACGACGAGAAGCTCGCTGACGCCATCATCGCGAAAAAGGGCGGCGGCCAAATCTCCGACGCAGGCGCGCTGGAAGCCATCGTCAACGAAGTACTGGCCAACAATGAGAAGTCGGTTGAGCAGTATCGCGCGGGTAAGGAAGCGGCGATCAATGCGTTGATCGGCCAGGCGATGAAGGCTTCGAAAGGTAAGGCTAACCCGGCGCAGTTGACCGAGTTGTTGAAGCAGAAGCTGGCTTCTTAAAAGCGCTGAAAACCGGGAAACCGGAAAACCAGGGTCTGACCCTCAGGGTCAGACCCTGGTTTCCTGGTTCTCCGGTTTCGACAAAAGCCGCCCACACATCCACCGCAAGACATCCGCAAAAATCTCCTCACGATTCACCTCATTGAAGTTCTCGTGATAGTTCTCATGCTGCACATGGCACTCCAGCAGCTTCGGATCGACCATCGCCAGCAAATCCAGCGTCGCCTTCGGGTCGGCCAATTTGTCATCCCCCGCCACCACCGCGTATAGCGGCCAGCGCCAGGTCGGCATCAGTGCCGCCAACCCCTTCTGCGCATTCTGCAACGCCACACCAAAGCGCACCGTGCATTCGCTCGCCCGCACCCCATCCGCCTCGTCGCGGTGATGACGCGCCGTGATCGCAGCATCGTGCGTCAGCACATCCGTCATCGGCGCCATCGGCACCTTCATGGTCGGCGCCAGTTTCGCCAGCACGCCCGACATTTTCTCCAGCAGCGCCGGCAACTTGATCGCATTCACGTAATACGGTGACGACAGCACAAAGCCCTGCACCAGCGGATCGCGCTGCAAGCGCTCCAGCCCAAAGCGCGTTGCGATCAGGGAGCCCATCGAATGCCCCATGATAAACACCGGCACGCCCGGGAAATGCTGCTTCACCCAATGCAGGAACAGCTCCACCTCCTCCAGGAAAACCGCAAAATCCGGGATATCCACCCGCCGCGCATTCTCATGCCCGCACAGGTCGAAGGCCACCGTGGCAAAGCGGTGCTGCTTGAAGTACAGCGCCGGCGTCACATAATCCCCCGCGTGCGCCAGCCCGCCGTGGATCGCCAGCAGCACGCCAGCCGGCGCCTGTTCCGGTTCCCAGATGTGGATCTTGCGTTGCGCGCCGTGGCGGCCTTTGAAGGTGGCGAAGCGGTCTTCTGAGAATCGGTTCATGCGTTCAGGAGGAGATGCTCAGCGCGATCCCCATCTCCAGCAGGAGGGCGAGGTCGGCCAGCGTGAAATCGAGGGTGGCGGCGCCCTGGTCGGGAGCCGGGGCGACGAAAGCGAGGCGCAGCTCCGCCTGGATCGGCGCCACATCAAAGTTGATGCCGCGCGCCTGGCATTCATGCAGGTAAGCGCGGATCTGCCGCATCAGGGTATCCGGATTGGGGTCGGTGCCCAGCGAGGCATAGAAGCCGTGGTCGATGCGGGTGCGGCCGGTCGGGCTGACGTCGCCCTTCTTCCAGTCGCTATCGGGCTCGCTGGGGAGCCCGTCCCGCACGTCCGCGACGGCGGCTTGGTCGCCGTACACCTTGAGCGTTGCAATGTTCATTACTTTCCTCGGTTTAATGTTGTAAGGAAGCAATCACAGTCTAGCACAAGGCGGCGCCGCCGCCAGTCGCGTTTACTCCACGCCGTACTGGCTGCGGTAAGCCGCCACCGCGTCCTTGTGTTGCGCCAGCGACGGGTCGGCCGACAGGTAGGTGAACAGGTCGGACAGGTTGCCGATCGAGATCACCGGAATGCCGTAGTTTTTGCTCACTTCCTGCACGGCCGACAGCGCGGACATCTGGCCATCCTTGCCGCCGCGTTCCATGCGGTCCAGCGCGATCAGCACCGCGCACGGCTCGGCGCCGGCGTTGCGGATCATTTCCACCGACTCGCGCACCGAGGTACCGGCCGAGATCACATCGTCAATAATGACAACTTTGCCAGTCAGCTTGGCGCCCACCAGGGTGCCGCCTTCGCCGTGGTCCTTGGCTTCCTTGCGGTTGTAGGCGAAGGAAGTGTTGCGGCCCTTGCCGGCCAGCGCCATCGAGGTGGCGGAAGCCAGGGTAATGCCCTTGTAGGCCGGGCCAAACAGCATGTCGAATTCGACGCCGGAATCCAGCAGGGTCTGGGCGTAGAAGTCGGCCAGCTTGGCCAAAGTCGCGCCGTCATGGAACAGGCCCGCGTTGAAGAAATAGGGCGATTGGCGCCCTGCTTTGGTCGTAAACTCGCCGAATTTCAGCACACCCGCCTGTACGGAAAACGCGATAAACTCTTGCCTCAAATTGCTCATAGTGCACCCATCTTTGTTCAAAGTGCCAGTATTTTAACCGGAACACCTATGCCAAAAATCATTTCCGCGAACCTGAACGGTATCCGCTCCGCCGCCAAGAAGGGCTTTTTCAACTGGATGGGCACGATCGACGCCGACATCATCTGCCTGCAAGAGCTGAAGGCGCAGGCGGCCGACATGACGCCAGAATTCCTCAACCCGCACGGCTACCATGGCCACTTCCACTACGCGGAGAAGAAGGGCTATTCGGGCACCGGCATTTACAGCAAGGTGGCGCCGGACCGCGTGGAAATCGGTTTCGGCAGCGAAGAATTCGACGCCGAAGGCCGCTACGTGCGCGCCGACTTCGGCAACCTGACCGTGATTTCGGTGTACTGCCCGTCCGGCTCCTCGTCGGAAGAACGCCAGTTGGCCAAGTTCCGCTTCATGGACCTGTTCCTGCCCCACCTGCAACAACTGCGCGCCGAAGGCCGCGAGTTCGTGATCTGCGGCGACTGGAATATCGCCCACAAAGAGATCGACCTGAAAAACTGGAAGGGCAACCTGAAAAACTCCGGCTTCCTGCCGGAAGAACGCGCCTGGATGACCAAGCTGTTCGACGAAGTGGGTTACGTGGACGTGCACCGTGGCCTGGACCCGCGCGAAGAACAATACACCTGGTGGTCCAACCGTGGCCAGGCCTATGCCAAGAACGTGGGCTGGCGCATCGACTACCACGTGGCCACCCCGGGCATCGCCGCCAAGGCGCATAGCGTGTCGGTCTACAAGGACGTGAAGTTCTCCGACCACGCGCCGCTGATCATCGACTACCACCCTTGATGGCCCGCCAAGCGCGCGGCGTGGAAGCCTATAATAGCGGCGTAAAAAACCGCACGGAACTGAAAATGAAATCTGTACTAGTCCTCTTCCTGCTGACCATCAAGAGCAGCTTTATCAACGACGAAGAATCCGAAGCCACCGACGAGCAATTCGACACGATCCAGTTCGTGCAGACTGAAAAAGGTACCTGGCGCTTCAAGACCTTCGCCGAGGATGAAGATGTGCACCTGTGGAGCATCGAAGCCGACGGCGACCTGGTCGACCTGGCCACCGAAACCACCAACCGCCACTACGGCGATGTAATTGACGAAGCCTTCATCATCGAGAGCGAAGATGGCATCGAAGGCCTGCGCCGCGAGCTGAAAAAGCAGGGCCTGGCGGACAACCTGCAGATCTCCCCGAAAGGCCCACTGTTCTGGGCTCCGCCCGGCTCCAGCTACAGCCCGAAATCGGCCCCGGCGCACTAAATCCCTGCCCGGCGCACATTGTGCGCCAGTCCCTGCCGATGTTGTTTAAAATGCCAACCATTTTAATAACATCAAAGCAGGCTATGAACTACGTCCAGACAGCAGCACCCGAAATCAACGGCAGCGTCGACAAGATCGCGCTGGCCAAACAACTCGCCTCCGGCGTAGCGCGCGGTACCGGCGCCGGCCTGCTGTGGGCCGTACTGGCGCTGCTGGCTGCGCTCGCAGTCAACACGCTGGGCGTCTTCATTTTTGTCGACGTCAACCTGGGCGAAAAGCCGGGAGCCGCCATGCCCATGCTTTCCCTGATCACCCTGCCCTTCATCATTGCGGTCGGGCTGACCATCCTGTTGGCCTACAAACTGGGCCTGCAGGGCGTGCTCGCGCGCGTGGTGGAAGGCCAGTCGGGCTTGATCGCCAGGGCCGGCAGCGGCATCCTGGAGGGCTTCCTGCGCAAAGTGAATTACCAGCCTGGCAGCGGGCGGACCGAAAAGTTCGTTGAACAATGGCGCAACTTCCTGAACCTGCAATCCGACCTGCCAAAACCCCTGCCGTGGGTCCTGGGCCGCGTCACGGCCATGATCCCGCTGTCCGACATCCTCACCGAAGTGGCCACCCCGGGCATGACGCTGCGCGACGTGGCGCACGCCGCCATGACGCGCACCCTGCAGGACGCAGCCAACGGCGGCCTGCGCCCGTCCTACCAGGCCGTGTTCATCGCGCTGGCTGCGCAACTCGGCATGTGGTACCCAATCAGCCTGTTGGCACGCCACTGGCTGGGCTAAGGCGCAAGTGAGCATTGGAGAGTTTTTTCGCGCCTGACGGCGGCTAGAATCGCGGCATGAAAGCTCTCACTGCCGCCCTTCTCCTCAGCGCCTCGATGGCGCACGCCGAGCACCATTGAAGCGCCAGTCGCCAAGGCGCTGGCCACCCAAACCATCCAGCAAGTCGAAGCCCATGCCCTGCTGCCCGTCAGCCAGGCGGACTACGACGCCGCAAAGCAGAGTGTGCTGGCTTTTATCGCCAGCGATGCCGCAAAGCTCGAGCGCACGCAGTTATACCGGGTGATCAACGACCTGCTGCACACCATCGATTCCGATGGTCATACCATGCTTTGGTCGCAGGAAGTAACGCAGGGATTTGAGCGCTCCACGCCATCGCTCGAGACGATCCCCGAGCAGGTTCGGGTGGTCGACACGCCGCAGGGTGCAGTCCTGGTCCTCAACCTGCCAGCAATCCACAGCTCCGACAGCAAGGCCATGCAGGCCTACGTGACCGCGTCTTTCGACAGCATCGCCGCCACCGACGGCCTGGCGCGCAGCTGCGCCCTGGTGGTCAACCTGAGTGGCCAGACCGGCGGCAACGCCTGGCCGCCGATGCTGGTGTTGGAGCCCCTTTTCACCGCGCAGAATACCGCGCAATTCGTCGCGCGCGAAGACAAGCGTTTCCAGGTCGCGCACCCGGCAGTCATCCAGAACGTCAAGAGGCGCGTGGGCGAGGTACCGCCCAACCCTTTGGAACGCTTCCGCGGACAGAATTACGGCGTAGTCCTGGCTCGCTCGACGGCCAGCGCCGGCGAAATGATCGCCATGGCGCTGCAAGGCGAACCAGGCCGCTCACGCAGCTTTGGTAGCCAGACCTATGGCATGACGACGGCGAACCAGACAGTGCAGATGCCAGACAATGCCCTGCTCCTGCTGACAACCTCGCGCTATGCATTCGGGATGCAGGCTGCCATACGCGGTAAGTTACAGCCGGACGTGCCGACCTCCGCGCACGACGCCGTGCAGCAAGCCGCCGAGTGGGCGGCAGCGCAGTCGCCGGCCTGTACCCCCGTCACTCCTAAGCACGCCCTATAAGGTCCGACGGCTCTCGAAATGGCGCCACTCCCCGCTCAGCGGATCGGGGAAGCCGATGGCTTTGGCCAGCAGCTTGAGGGGGGCGGAGACGTCGTCCTGCTTGCACGGCAGGGCGACGGGGTAGAACACGTCGTTCACGATCGGGATGCCGAGCGATGACAGGTGCACGCGCAGTTGGTGCTGGCGGCCGGTGTGCGGCCACAGGCGGTATAGCACGTGCTCGCCGCGCTGCTCGATCACGTCGATCATGGTTTCGGAATTGGGTTCGCCCGGTTCTTCCTTCATGGTAAAGAACTTGTCGCCCTCCACCATGCGGCTGCGGTAGAGGAAGGGGAACTCGCGTCCCGGCAGCGGACCGGCCAGCGCCTCGTACTCCTTCTGCACCAGGCGTTTCTGGAACAGGGACTGGTAGTCGCCGCGGCTGGCGGCATTGCAGGAGAAGATCACCAGGCCGGCCGTCTCCCGGTCCAGGCGGTGGATCGGCACCAGGTCTTCGATGCCGAGCTTTTGCCGCACACGCACCAGCAGCGTCTCTTTCACGAAGCGGCCGGACGGGATGGTGGGCAGGAAATGCGGTTTGTCTACCACCACGATATGCTCGTCCTGGTGCAGCACTTCTTCTTCAAACGGGATCGGGGTTTCGTGCGCCAGCTCGCGGTAGTACCAGACGCGGGCGCCGCGCACGTAGCGCGAATCGGGTTGCACCGGCACGCCCTTGCCATCCACCACGTCGCCGCGCGCCATACGCTCGCGCCACTGCGCTTCCGGCACGGCGGGATAGTTGGCGGACATGAAGGTGATCATGTCCGGCCAGTCGCCCTCCGGCAGCCACAGATAGCTGGGCGTGACGCCATCGCGCATCGGCAACGGCGGCGCGCCCGGAGCGTGCTGCTGGCGCGCCATGTCAGGACTTGGGCAGCGGGGTAGCCTGGTAAGACGGCAGCTTGTTCACGTTCAGGCTGCGCGCGCGGGCGTACACCGGCAGCACCAGCGGCATCTGCTTCTGCATATCCTGAATACGGGAATTGCCGCTCGGGTGGGTGGACAGGAACTCCATTGGTTGTTGTGCATTGACGGCGCCCATCTTCTGCCACAACGCCACGCCGGCACGCGGGTCGAAGCCGGCGCGCGCAGCAAGATCCATCCCAACCAGGTCGGATTCGGTTTCGTCGCCGCGCGAGAATTTCATCACTGTCAGCTGGCCGGCCACGTTGGCGCCGGCGTCGATCAAGCGTGGGTCAACGCCCAGGTATTGCGACAACGCTGCGCCACCGAGCTTGCTGGCGATCGACACGGCGGTCGATTGCACGGCGCGCTTGCGGGCGTGCTCGCGCAGGGCGTGGGCGATTTCGTGGCCCATGACCATCGCCACTTCGTCGTCGCTCAGGTTCAATTTGGTGAGGATGCCGGAGAAGAAGGCAATCCGGCCACCGGGCATGCAGAACGCATTCACCTGGTCGGAATTGAGCAGGTTGACCTGCCAGTCCCAGTTGGCGGCGGCCGGGTTCCAGCGCTGGGCAAAGGGCACGATGCGCGCGGCAATAGCGCGCAGGCGCTTGACCTGCGGGTCGCTGTCCGGCACCAGGGCTTCCTTCTGCTTGGCTTCCTGCAGCAACTGGGTGTATTGCAGCTTGGACTGCTGGTCCATTTGCTGCTCATCGGCGAAGATGCGCAGGCGCGACAGTTTGCTGACGGGGATGCCGTCGGCGTTCGGATTCATTGGCGCTTGCTGTTGGGCTGCCGAGACGCCGGTGGCCAGCGCCAGCGACAATGCGAGAATAGAGCGTTTGAGTTTCATGATGTTTTCTTCCGCAGACGGAACACGGCCAGGTCGCCGCGCAAGTTGGGCAGGAGGGAGACAGTTTTGCCTTCCGCCAGCGCCACGCACTCGATCACTTCCAGCCCGACCTCTTCCGCCAGTTCCTGGAAGTCCTTAATAGTAGCGCAACGCACGTTGGGGGTATCGTACCATTGGTACGGCAGCGACTTGGACACCGGCATGCGGCCCTTGAGCAGCGCCACGCGGTGCGGCCAGTAGGCAAAGTTGGGGAAGGAGACGATCGCCTCGCGCCCCACGCGCACGATGTCGCGCAGCCGGTCTTCCACGTGCTTCATCATCTGTAGCGAAGACAGGCACAGCACCGTATCGAAGGAGTTGTCGCCGAAGATGCCCAGGCCGTTTTCAAAGTCCTGCTGGATCACGCGCACACCGCGCTGGGTCGACGCCAGCACCTGCTGGTCCGCCAGCTCCACGCCGTAGCCGGTGCAGCGCTTGTCACTTTGCAGGTAGTCCATCATCACGCCGTCGCCGCAGCCCACGTCGAGCACGTGGGCGCCTTCGCGCACCCAGTGCGCGATGAAGGCCAGGTCGGGACGGGCGCTGCTCAGTTCTGCAAAGTTCATGCTGCTTGTTCCTTGTTCGTTTCGTTCCACACTTGCTGGTAGTAGGCGCGCACCATATTCATATAGCGTGCATCTTCCAGCAGGAAGGCGTCGTGGCCGTGCGGCGCATCGATCTCGGCATAGGTCACTTCGCGGCGGTTGGCCAGCAAGGCCTGCACAATCTCGCGGCTGCGCTCCGGCGAGAAGCGCCAGTCGGTGGTGAAGGAAGCCAGGAAGAACTTGGCGCGGGTAGCGGCCAGGGTTTTGGTCAGGTCGCCGTCGAACTTGCGCGCCGGGTCGAAATAGTCGAGCGCCTTGGTGATCAGCAGGTAGGTGTTGGCGTCGAAGTACTCGGCAAACTTGTCGCCCTGGTAGCGCAGGTAGGACTCGATTTCGAAATCAATGCCGAAGCCGAATTTGTAGTCGCCGCAGCCACTGGCAGCGATATCGCGCAACTTGCGGCCGAACTTCTCCGCCATGTCGTCGTCCGACAGGTAGGTGATGTGGCCGATCATGCGCGCCACTTTCAGGCCGTTTTTCGGCACCGCGCTGTGTTCGTAGAAATCGCCGCCATGGTAATCCGGGTCGGTCAGGATGGCCGTGCGCGCCACGTCGTTGAAGGCGATATTCTGCGCCGACAGCTTGGGCGTGGAGGCGATCACCAGGCAGTGGCGCAGGCGATCCGGATACATGATGGACCAGGCCAGCGCCTGCATGCCGCCCAGCGAGCCGCCCATGACGGCCGCGAACTGCTGGATGCCCAACTGGTCGGCCAGGCGCGCCTGCGCTGCCACCCAGTCTTCCACCGTCACCACCGGGAAGGCGGCGCCGTACTGCTTGCCGGTTTCCGGATTGATGTGCATTGGCCCGGTGGAGCCGAAGCAGGAGCCCAGGTTGTTGATCCCGATGACGAAGAACTTTTCGGTGTCGAGCGCCTTGCCCGGGCCCACCATATTGTCCCACCACCCCACGTTTTTCGGATTGTCCGCGTAGTAGCCCGCCACGTGGTGCGAGGCGTTCAGCGCATGGCACACCAACACCGCGTTCGACTTGTCCTCATTCAGCGTGCCATAGGTCTCGTACATCAGCATATAGTCGCGCAGGGACGCTCCGCTCTGTAGCTGAAGGGGTTCCGCAAAATGCATGGTCTGCGGCGAGACGATTCCGATTGAAGGCATGTGAATAAAGTGAATAAGAAATTACAGGACTTGCAGTGCCATGACCGCATCGGCGATCGCATCCGGATCCATCGCCCGCATGATCTTGCGCATTTGCGGCGCGATCGTGCCCAGGTCGCTGTTCAGGATTTCCTGCTTGACCGCCAGCAGCTGCGACGGGTGCATCGAGAACTCGCGCAAGCCCATGCCCAGCAACAGGCGCGTCAGCTTGGTGTCGCCCGCCATCTCGCCACACACCGCGACTTCGATGCCGGCTTTGTGGCCGGCGGCGATGGTCATCGAGATCAATTGCAGGATGGCCGGGTGCAGCGGGTTGTACAGGTGCGCCACTTCGTAATCGACGCGGTCGATCGCCAGCGTATACTGGATCAGGTCATTGGTGCCGATGGACAGGAAGTCCATCTTCTTGACGAACATCGGCAGCGCCAGCGCGGCAGCGGGAATCTCGATCATGGCGCCGACTTTCACATCCGGGTCGTACTTCTGGCCCAGGTCGTCCAGTTGCGCCTTGGCGCGCTTGATCATGGCCAGCGACTGGTCGATCTCGAAAGCGTGCGCCATCATCGGGATCAGGATGCGCACCTTGCCGTGCACCGACGCGCGCAAGATGGCGCGCAACTGGGTCAGGAAGATTTGCGGCTCGGCCAGGCAATAGCGGATCGCGCGCAAGCCCAGCGCCGGGTTCAGCGCGGTGTGCTCCATCTGGTCCAGCGGCTTGTCGGCGCCGATGTCGAGCGTGCGGATGGTGACCAGGCGGCCTTTCATGGCGGCGACGGCGCTACGATACTGCTCGTACTGCTCGTCCTCGCTAGGCATGCTGGCCGCACCGCGCCCCATGAACAGGAACTCGGAACGGAACAGGCCAACGCCGTTGGCGCCCGACTCCATCGCGTGTTCGCAATCGTCCGGCAGCTCGATATTGGCCATCAGCGCGATGGCGGTGCCGTCCTTGGTGATGGCCGGCGTCTTTTTCAGCTTGCCCAGCTTTTTGCGGGCGCGCAGCGCCACCAACTGGCGCTCGCGGTACTGCTCCAGCACCTGCGCGCTCGGCGTCACGATGACCACGCCGGCATCGCCGTCGATGATCACCCAATCGTCCTGCTGGATCAGGGTGGACGCCTGCGACATGCCGACCGCCGCCGGGATATCCAGCGAACGCGCGACAATCGCGGTGTGCGAGTTCTGGCCGCCGACATCGGTCACGAAACCGATGAAGGAGCGGTCGCGGAACTTCAGCATGTCCGCCGGCGAAATATCGTGCGCCACCACGATCATCTGCGCCAGGAATTCATCGCCTTCCAGCTCGCCCTGTTTCGGCATCAGCTGCTCGCTGCCGATCAAGACCTTCAGCACGCGCTCGGCGACCTGCTGGATATCGGCCTTGCGTTCGCGCAGGTAAGCGTCTTCGATTTCGTCGAACTGCGCGGACAGCTCGTCGATCTGGGTCAGCAAGGCCCACTCGGCGTTGTAATGGCGGCTGCGGATGATATCCAGCGGCGCCTCGGAAATCATAGGGTCCGACAGGATCAGCGCATGCACGTCGATGAAGGCGCCCAACTCGGTCGGCGCATCCTTCGGCAGCTCATTCCACAGGGTCTGTAGTTCGCGGTGCACGGCCGCCAGCGCGTCCTGCAGGCGCCGTACTTCCGCCTCCAGGTGCTCCTCGGCCACCAGGTAATGTTTGACATCGAGCGCCGCCGGCGCAAGGATATGCGCGCGGCCGATTGCAATGCCGCGCGAAACAGGAATGCCATGGAGGGAGAACGATGCCATCGGGATGCCGTCCCGCATTTACTCGCCTTCGCCGAACTTGTCGTTGACGAGCGCGGTCAAGGCGTTGATGCAATCCTGTTCGTCGGGGCCGTCTGCTTCCAGCAGGACCTTGGCGCCCTTGCCCGCCGCCAGCATCATCACGCCCATGATGGACTTGGCGTTGATACGGCGGCCGTTGCGCGACAGCCAGACATCGCTCTGGAACTTGGCGGCCAGTTGGGTGAATTTGGCAGAAGCACGTGCATGCAATCCGAGCTTGTTGATAATTTCAAGTTCTTGCTGAATCATGTTTTAGTTTTGTTTAGTTGACTCGGATACGATTGTCGACCTTGACCGCGCCGTTCTGCGCGCCCGCCAGGGCCATTTCCACTACAACGTCCAGCGTGTCGGTGCGGTAGGTGATGGCACGCAGCAGCATCGGCAGACTGATGCCAGCGACCACCTCGACCCGGCCCGCATCGGCCAGCTTATTACAGCAATTGGCGGGCGTGCCGCCTTTGATATCGGTCATGACCAGCACGCCTTCGCCGCTATCCAGCCGCTTGATCGCCTCGCGCGCCAGCTGCTGCACCTCGTTCAGGTCCTGGTCCGCCACCACGTCGATCGCCTCCAAACGCTCGACCGGGGCCCGGAACACGTGCGCTGCGGCAGCCAGGAAAGCCTGGCCCAGCGGCGCATGTGTCATCAATAAAATCCCTACCATGTTTATCCTTGCTGGCCGGCCCGCGCTTCCACCGCGTCGATGAACATGGACGCAACCTGGAAGCCTGTCTGCTGCGTGATCTCCTGGAAGCAGGTCGGGCTGGTGACGTTTACCTCGGTCAGGTAATCGCCGATCACGTCTAATCCTACCAGCAACAGGCCGCGCGACGCCAATTCCGGACCCAGCGCCTCTGCGATTTCGCGGTCACGCAGCGACAGCGGCTGCGCCACGCCGGTACCGCCGGCCGCCAGGTTGCCGCGCACTTCACCGGCCTGCGGGATGCGCGCCAGGGAGAATGGCACCGGTTTGCCGTCGATCAGCAGGATGCGCTTGTCGCCTTTGGCGATGTCCGGGATGTAGCGCTGCGCCATGATGGTGCGGGCGCCGAGCTGGGTCAGGGTCTCGATCACGGAGCCCAGGTTCAGGCCATCGGCCTTGATACGGAAGATGCCGGCGCCGCCCATGCCGTCCAGCGGCTTGAGGATCACGTCGCCGTGTTCGGCCTGGAAATCGCGCAGGCGGGTTTCATCGCTGGTGACCAGGGTCGGCGCGGTGAACTGCGAGAACTGGGCGATCGACAGCTTTTCATTGTGGTCGCGGATGGCGGAAGGCTTGTTGAAGACTTTAGCGCCCTGCTTTTCCGCCAGTTGCAACAGGTAGGTGCCGTAGACGTATTCCATGTCGAACGGCGGGTCCTTGCGCTGGATCACCGCATCGAAGGCGGCCAGGCTGGTGTCTTCCGACGGGGCGGCCTTGTACCACTGGTCGGCGTCGCCGGTCAGCTCGATGCGGGCCACGTGGGCCGTCACCTTGCCTTCTTTGAGCGCCATATGGCGCTGCTGGAAGGCATACACCTCATGCCCCCGCCGCGCCGCCTCCGCCATCATGGCGAAAGTGGAGTCCTTGTAGATCTTAAAACCGGACAAAGGGTCGGCGAGGAAGGCGATTTTCATGGATTAGTCCAAAAATGTAACAACTGATTCTAGCCGAAACCGGGGAAACCGGTACAACCAGGGTACGGCCCAAAGGGCCGGACCCTGCCACGCGGCCGCCGCAGTCGGGGTCCGGCCCTTTGGTCCGTACCCCGGTTTCCCGGTTTACAAGGTTTAATAGACCTCCGGATCCGGATCAGTCCGTTCCATCTCCAGCGAAGCCGCCAACAGCGCCAACCTCGCCACCACCCCATAAACATAAAACCGATTCGGCGCCGCCGTCCCCGGTTTCGCCTTCACATCCGGCACCGCATGCTGCTGCGCGAACGCCAGCGGCACAAACTGCGAGCCCGGCGCGTTCAGATTCTGATCCGCCCCCTTCTCGCCATGCACCCGATAGAAGCCCCCGACCACATAGCGGTCGATCATATAAACCACCGGCTCCGCAAACGCCTCCTTAATACTCTCAAAGGTCGGCACGCCCTCCTGGATATTCAGGTCCGTCACCGCCTGACCATCCTTAATGACAGTCATGCGCGCACGCTGCTCATCCGACAGCTCCTTCAGTTGCGCCGCATCGCGGATCGTGATGATGCCCTTGCCATACGTGCCAGCATCCGGCTTGATGATGACAAACGGCTTTTCCTTGATCCCATACTCCTTATACTTCTTACGGATCTTGGCCAGCACCGCATCCACCGAAGAAGCCAGGCAATCCTGCCCCTCCCCCGTCGCCAGGTCCACCCCGCCGCACTTGGCGTGGAAAGGATTCACCATCCACGGGTCAACCCCGATCAGCTTGCCGAACTTCTTCGCCACCTCATCATAGGCATTGAAATGGTTCGACTTACGGCGCAGCGCCCAGCCCGCGTGCAACGGCGGCAGCAAGCTCTGCTCGTGAAGATTGGTCAAAATCTCCGGGATACCCGCCGACAAATCGTTATTCAGCAAGATGGTGCAAGGATCGAAATCCTTCAGCCCCAAGCGGCGGCCGTTCGGCGAACGCAGCAACGGCTCCACCACCAGCATATTGCCGTCCGGCAGCGCCAGTGGCGTCGGCTGGGTCACCGACGGGTCCAGCGAGCCCAGGCGCACGTGCAGTCCCGTCTGGCGGAAGATCTGCATCAGCTTCGACACGTTCTGGAAATAGGTGGGATGGCGCGGCTTGATTTCCGGGATCAGCAGCAGGTTGCGCGCATCCGGGCAGTATTTATCGATGGCCGCCATCGCCGCCTGCACCGACAGCGGCGCCATTTCATTGGCCAGGAAATGGAAACCGCCCGGGAACAGGTTGGTATCCACCGGCGCCAGCTTATAGCCGGCATTGCGCAGGTCCACCGAGGCATAGAACGGCGGCGTATGTTCCTGCCACTCCAGGCGGAACCACCGTTCAATGGCTGGGGTCGCGGCAATGATCTTTTCTTCAAGATCGAGTAACGGCCCGGTCAGGGCCGTAGCGAGGTGGGGCACCATGTTGCTTCCTTGCTTATGTTGGTATTCGCAGACCCTCCATTTTGGGGCAAAACTCGCAAATAAAAGATACTTTAGAACAAAAAAAGCGCCCCTCAGGGCGCTTTTGATACCAATCAGCGCGCTTAAGCGTGATAAGCGGACTCGCCGTGGCTGGTGATGTCCAGGCCCTCGCGCTCCTCTTCTTCCGGCACGCGCAGGCCGATGACGATGTCCACCAGCTTGTAGGCGGCGAAAGAAACCACCGCCGACCAGAGAATGGTGATGCCCACTGCGGTCAACTGGGTCAGCACCTGGCCACCGATCGAATAGTCCACACTTGCCTTGTTGGCAACGTAGTCAAAGATGCCTTGGCCGCCCAGCGATGGCGCTGCAAACACGCCGGTCAGGACCGCACCCAGGATACCGCCTACGCCGTGCACACCGAACACGTCCAGCGAGTCGTCAGCGCCGATCAGGCGCTTCAGGCCGTTCACGCCCCACAGGCAGACGATGCCAGCCAGCAGGCCGATCGCCAGTGCGCCCATCGGGCCGACGAAGCCGGCCGCCGGGGTAATGGCAACCAGACCAGCAACCGCGCCGGACGCGCCGCCCAGCATGGAAGGCTTGCCCTTGGTGATCCATTCGCCGAAGACCCACGATACGGTGGCGCAAGCAGTGGCCAGCAGGGTATTGATGAAGGCCAGGGCGGCGATATCGCCCGCTTCCAGCGCGGAGCCGGCGTTGAAGCCGAACCATCCCACCCACAGCAGCGATGCGCCGATCATGGTCATGGTCAGCGAATGCGGGGCCATGGAGTCGCGGCCGTAGCCAACACGTTTGCCGATCAAGATGGCGCCTACCAGGCCCGCTACGGCAGCGTTGATGTGCACTACAGTCCCGCCAGCAAAGTCCAGCGCGCCTTTCTGGAAGATGAAGCCGGCTTTAAGCCCTTCGGTCGTTGCAGTAGCCGCATCGGTGATCGCATCAGGGCCGGTCCAGAACCAGACCATATGCGCGATCGGCAGGTAGCAGAAGGTGAACCACAGCACCATAAAGGCCAGCACGGCGGAGAACTTCACACGCTCGGCGAAAGCGCCCACGATCAGGCCGCAGGTAATGGCCGCGAAAGTGCCCTGGAAGGCCACGAAAATGAACTCAGGAATCACGACGCCCTTGCTGAAGGTCGCCGCCATGGCGAAGCCCTTGGCAGGATCGTAAATGCCCGACAACAACGCGCGGCCGAAACCACCGTAGTAGGCATTGCCTTCGGTGAATGCCAGCGAGTAACCGTACAGGCACCACAGCACGATGATCAGCGCGAAGACGAAGAACACCTGCAGCAGCACCGACAGCATAT
This sequence comes from Massilia sp. SR12, assembly GCA_046523935.1. Taxonomy (GTDB): domain Bacteria; phylum Pseudomonadota; class Gammaproteobacteria; order Burkholderiales; family Burkholderiaceae_D; genus Rugamonas. Next base: position 3,226,281 of record CP159586.1, read on the forward strand.
TCTTCGAGCGCACCAGGCCGCCGTAGAACAGGGCCAGCCCGGGAATGGTCATCATGATGACCAGCAGGGTTGCCACGAACATCCAGGCCGTATCGCCCTTCTGCGCAACCGGCGCAGGCGCGGCGGCAGGGGCGGCTTCCGCAGCTGGCGCGGTAGCAGCGCCAGCCGGCGCCGCAGCAAGAGCTGCAGCATCGGCAGGAGCAGCAGCCGGTGCGGCTGCGGTAGCGGCGGTGGCGGCAGGCGCCTCCGCCGGTTTGGCGTCTTGCGCCAGCGCAGGCAGGGCTGCGCTAAAGGCCAGCAGGACAGCGCCCGCAGCCAAAAACTTCTTCATGAAATGCATCACGGTTCCCCTTACAGTGCGTCGTTGCCGGTCTCGCCGGTACGGATACGGATCACTTGTTCCAGCGCCGAAACGAAAATCTTGCCATCGCCAATTTTGCCGGTGCGGGCAGCATTCTCGATAGCCTCGATCGCCTGCTCCACGATAGCGTCGTCCACTGCCGCCTCGATCTTGGTCTTCGGCAGGAAATCGACCACATACTCCGCACCGCGATACAGCTCGGTATGGCCCTTCTGGCGACCGAAGCCTTTCACCTCGGTCACGGTAATGCCTTGCACGTTGATCGCGGACAGGGCTTCACGCACCTCGTCCAGCTTGAACGGCTTGATAATGGCGGTAATCATTTTCATACGGGTGCCTCTTCAGAAGGTTTTGGACAAGGTCAGCACCAGGCCAGCCTTGCCCAGTTTCTTGCCGTTTGGTGCGAGATAGTTTTCGGTATTGGTATCGATGTAGGCCAGCGCCAGCGAAGCGAAGCCCAGGTCCTTGGTCACGCCGGCCTTCCAGTCGGTGTAGCTGAACTGGCTCGAATTCTTCACTTTCTGGTGGCCCACGTGCAGGTTCAGCACATAGCCATCGCCCACGTCCTGGTTATACGACGCATCGAGATAGGTGCTGTGCTTGCTATCGGCAAAGCCGAACAGGTTGCTCAGCGAGTGCGAGTACTTCAAGGTTGCCGGGCCATAGCCGACCTGGCCGTATACTTCACGCGTATTCGCGCTCGGGTTGAGATCGTTGGACGGGTACATGTAGGCCAGGAAGCCCACGTCATAACTCACGCCCGGTCCGATCTCGCCGCGCTTACCGCCATACAGATCGACTTCCACGGAGGCATCGCCGCCGCCATCCTTGATCCACTTGATGGTGGAGCCCCATGCGCCCGCATAGAAACCGGTCGGATTGTTGACCCAGTCGGCGCCGCCTTGCAGCGCTGGTTTCAGGCGGGTTTGCGAAATAGCGCGGTAGCGGTAATCGCTGGTGATGGCGGCATTAAAGCTAATCTCATTATCAGGCTTCGCCTCTGGTGCGGCATCCGCCGCTTGGGCCATGCCAGTCCCCAGCGTTGCCATAGCCAAAGCGACTGCAGCGGTAAGGGCCAGCTTCTTGCTCTTGTGATTCATGGCGATTTCCTTTTGAGTGAACTTTTATTGCGGTTTAAAATTCAGGCTTCAATCGACAAGCTTTACTGCTTATTAGCAGATTGCGTGCCAGCCCAATAACCACCGGGAACGTGCAACAATGGATGTTAGGCCCACATCTCGCACCAATTGAAGCCAGCACCGCACCTTTGTGGTGCACGAACCTCACACATCAGGAAATACGCCATGGACATGAATGCCTTCTTTAACGACCTGCAACAAAAAGTGAATCAGGTCATTGAAAACTCGCCCGCCAAGGACATCGAAAAAAACGTCAAGGCCATGATGACCCAGGGCTTCTCCAAGCTGGACCTGGTGACCCGCGAAGAATTCGACATCCAGGCTCAGATGCTGGCCAAGGCCCGCGCCAAGCTGGAACTGCTGGAGTCGCGCCTGGCAGAGCTGGAAGCCAAGCTGTCCGACAAGGGCTAATTGCCTGGCTTTGTGACAAGCGGGTGTTGCGCCACGCATCACCTGAACAACTGATTTAGCTCAATGCCTCCAGCGCGCACGGTTTTACGATGACTGGACACCCTGGAGGCAACCATGAGCATCGCCGTCATTAAAAGCCGCGCCCTGGCCGGCATGCAAGCGCCGGAAGTCAGCGTAGAAGTCCACCTGGCCAATGGCCTGCCCGCCTTCGCCATGGTCGGCCTGGCCGACACCGAAGTCAAAGAGTCGCGCGACCGCGTGCGCGCCGCCATCACCAACGCCGGCTTTGAACTGCCGGACCGCCGCATCACCGTCAACCTGGCGCCGGCCGACCTGCCCAAGGAGTCAGGCCGCTTCGACCTGCCGATAGCCATCGGCATCCTGGCCGCCTCCGGCCAGATCCCGCGCGAAGGACTGGAGCGTTACGAGTTTGCCGGCGAACTATCGCTGACGGGCGAGCTGCGCCCGATTCGCGGCGCGCTGGCCATGACTTACGCCATGCAGCGCTCCGCCGGCGGCCGCGCGCGCGGCTTCATCCTGCCCATGGCCAATGCCGACGAAGCGGCGTTAGTGGCCGATGCCGCCATCTATCCGGCCACCACCCTGCTGCAGGTGTGCGCCCATTTCGCTCCCAATATCGACGGCAGCTTTGCCCTTGCGCGGCACCGTGCGAAACCCTTGCCGTTGCCGCCATCCATCCCCGATTTCGCCGATGTCAAAGGCCAGCAGCACGCCAAACGGGCGATGGAAGTGGCCGCCGCAGGCCGCCATTCAGTGCTGCTGGTCGGCCCGCCCGGCGCCGGCAAAACCATGCTCGCCACCCGCTTCGCCGGCTTGCTGCCGCTCATGACCGACGACGAAGCGCTGGAGGCGGCAGCCGTGCAATCCCTGATCAGCGGCTTTTCCATCGAAGGCTGGAAGGTGCGCCCTTTCCGCTCGCCGCACCACACCGCCTCCGGTGCCGCGCTGGTGGGCGGCGGCAGCGTACCGCGCCCCGGCGAAATCTCGCTCGCCCATTGCGGGGTTCTCTTCCTCGATGAGTTGCCGGAATTCGACCGCCGCGTTTTGGAAGTGCTGCGCGAGCCACTCGAATCGGGCCGCATCACCATCGCGCGCGCCACGCGCCACGCCGACTTCCCCGCCAACTTCCAATTGATCGCCGCCATGAACCCCTGCCCTTGCGGTTACCTGGGGCACCCGTCCGGCCGCTGCCAATGCACGCCCGACCAGATCCTGCGCTACCAGGGCCGCGTTTCCGGCCCGCTGTTGGACCGCATCGACATGCATATTGAAGTCGGCCCTGTACCGCCCGACGTCCTACAGGCCGACGCCAGCGGCGAACTATCCGGCGTCATCGCCGCCCGCGTCGCAGCAGCCTTTGAACGCCAGGTCGAGCGCCAGGGCAAAGCCAACCAGCTCCTCACCCCGCGCGAAATCGACCGCTACTGCCGCCCCGACGCCGCCGGGCAGGAGGTACTGCGCGCCGCCATGCGCAAAATGCTTTGGTCCGCCCGCTCCTACCACCGCGTGCTGCGCGTGGCGCGCACCGTGGCCGACCTGGAGGGCCAGCAAAAGGTCGGTGGGCGCCATATCTCACAGGCCATCCAGCTGCGGCGGGCCTTACGCGAACTCTAAACAGTCATATACAAAATATTGCATAGCTTCTTATGACGGATTCGGCAAATCGCGGTCCTAAACCGGTAGTCTTTCGCGACAGCTCGCTTAAAGATCTGCGCGCATTCCCAAGTTCAGCAAGGCGAGAGGCTGGCCACCAGATTGATCTCGTTCAGCACGGCGAAGCTCCTGATGACTGGAAGCCAATGGCCGGGCCAGGAAGCGCTACCGCGATCTGAAGCGGGGGAAGATCAATCTGTTCGGGATTGACGCATTAGTGAACATGGCGGCCAAAGCGGGCCTGCGCATCGAATTCCAGCTAAGGGAAGCGGCCTAATCCAACACCGTGTACCTGATTCCGCTGCCAAGTTTCAAATGTAATTTCAAGTAAATCAACGACTTCTGGGCCGCTTCTTTCGCTAGAATGGCGGCCATCATGACAACTTTATACCGTTACTCGCGCTATAGCGCCGGCCCGCTCTTGCTCCTCCTGTGCTGCGGCAGCGCAGTCGCCCAGGCCCAAACCGCCCAGCCCACCCAGCCAGCTAAGCAAGACGCCAAGCCAGCAACGGTAAAGAAAGAAGAACCCGCCACCGTCCCAAGCGTGACGGTGGCCGCCGAACGCCCTACCAACCGCATCGACCGCCAGGTCTATGACGTGAAGACCGACGCCGCCGCCAGCAATGGCTCGGCCGCCGATGCGCTGAACAATGTCCCTTCCGTCAACGTCGATCCTGACGGCTCGCTGACCCTGCGCGGCAGCAGCAATGTGCAAATTTATGTAGACGGCAAACCGTCCGCCATGTTGCAGGGTGAGAACCGCGGCCCGGCGCTGCAATCGATTCCGGCGGAAGACCTGGAGTCGGTGGAGGTGATCAACAACCCCGGCGCGCAATTCGGCAACGAAGGCGGCGGCGGCCCGATCATCAACCTGGTGATGCGCCGTTCGCGCAAGCCGGGCGGCTTCGGCGTGGCCAATGCCAACTACGGCACGGCGGGCCGCTACAACAGCGCGCTGAACGGCACCTACAACGAAGGCCTGTGGGGCTTCCAGGGCGGCATCAACGTGCGCCACGACGGCCGCAATTCCAGCGGCGAATCGGTGCGCGACCGCATCGACCCGCGCACCGGCGCCACCTCGCACGCCATCCAGAAATCGCAATCGAACGGCCTGAATGACAATGTAGGCCTGAACGGCGGCGTGACCTACAACCTGGGCGCGAACGACACCCTGGGCGCGCAATTGAACTACTCGCAGCGCAGCAACGATGCGCGCTCGAGCGACGACTACCTGTCCACCGATGCCGACGGCACCGTCACCGACAACTACCAACGCAGCACCAAACGCGACGGCGAGAGCAAGAACTTCTCATGGGGCGCGCGCTGGGACCACAAAGGCGACGCTCCAGGCGAAACCTTCAAAATGGACTTGCGCGTGTCATCCGCCACCAACGACGCCGACAGCGCTTACCGCAACACATACATCGTGCGTCCGCCAAGCGGCGGCGTGATGGACAGCGCGCAGAAGAGCCGCAGCAAGAATGGCGTCATCGACTTCACCGGCGACTACGAGGCGCCGCTGTTCGGCGGCGTTACCAAGTTCGGCTACAAGGTGGTCCAGAACCGCAATGAATCGGATATCGACTACACCAATATCGACCCGATCACGCAAGCCGGTTCGCCTAACGCCCTGCGCAGCAACGCCTTCGATATGAAGGAAACCATTTTCGCGGCCTACGGTTCCTACCAGATGCGCCTGAACGAGGAATGGGGCCTGCAAGCCGGCCTGCGCGCCGAACACACGGAAATGGATATCGACCAGCTCACCAGCCAGGTCAAGGCAAGCAACAGCTACACCAACCTGGTGCCGAGCTTCTTCGCCACCTACAAGGTGAACGAGGACGCGCAGATGCGCTTCGCCTATGCACACCGCCTGCGCCGTCCGAATGCGCAGGACCTGAATCCATTCGTGGTGTACCGCGATGAATTCAACGTCTCGTCCGGCAATCCCAAGCTGAAACCGGCCAAGACCGACTCCCTGGAACTGGGCTACGAAACGCGCCTGCTCGGCATGGAGACCAACCTGCGCGCTTTCCTGCGCGATGAGAGCGACTCCATTCTCGAACGCAAATACTTCATCAGCGACACGGTGCTGCTGACCACGCGCGAGAACGCCGGCAGCACGCGTTCCGGCGGCCTCGAATTCACCTTGAGCGGCAAGCTGGTGCCGTCGCTGACCATGCACCTGAGCGGCAACGTGGCGCGCAGCGAGCAATCGGTACTGGAAATGAATGGCGACCAGACCAAGCGCACCGCGTCCTCGCTGAGTGGCCGCTTCCGCCTGAACTGGCAAGCCACCAGCACCGACATGCTGCAGGCCGCCGTCCAGGCCCAGGGCAAAATGCTGACCGGCCAGGGCTACCGCGAGCCGAACACCACGCTCAACCTGACCTGGCGCCACGCGCTCACGCCACAACTGGCCTTCATGGTGAATGCGACCGACGTCTTCAACAGCAACAAGATGACCAACATCACCGATACCTACGCCCTGCGCGAGCGTTCGGAGCGCCAGTTCGACGGCCGCATCATCTACGTCGGCCTGTCCTACCGCTTCGGCGGCGCCAGCGGCACACCGCGCGAAGGCGGTCCGGACGGCATGCGCGGGCCAGGCATGCGCGGCCCCGGCATGGGTCCGCCACCCGGCGGCGGCGGCATGGGTCCCGGCGGCGATTAAGCCAGGCCCGAAGTGCTACCATGAGGGTATGAAGAAACATACCTTGCATAGAACCTGCGCCGTGCTTGCCACGGCGTTCGCGCTGGCTGCCTGCAGCCCGAAATTCGACTGGCGCGACTTCCGCAGCAACGACGCGCCCTACACCATCATGTTGCCGGGCAAAGCGGCCACCCACACCCGCACCGTCAACCTCGACGGGCAGGAAGTCAAGATGACGATGTCGGCAGCGGAGGTGGACGGCACCATGTTCGCCGTCGGTACTGCTGAGCTACCGGATGCGGCCAAGGCGGCCCTGGCGGTGCAAGCCATGCGCCTGGCTATGGTGCGCAATATCAACGGCACCATTACCAAAGAGAGCACCAAAGACGGTGCCTTCGAAGTGGAGGCACGCGGCACCGCTGCCAACGGCACGCAGTTGGCCATGCATGGCCGTTTCCTGTCGAAAGACAAGCGCGTGTATCAGGTGGTCATGCTGGGCAACCAGAAACATTTTGATGCGGATACGGTTGATACATTCTTGAGTTCGTTTAAATTGTATTAAGTAGCACGCTGCGCACGGCCGCACTCGTGCTATCGTAGGAACACATCAACAAACTACGGGAAGCGCGCCATGTTGATCAAATTTAAATCCATATCGTCGCCAGAAGTCATGATGGCTCACGAGCACGTCGAACGTATCATGGACCTGCTGAAGAAGAACTCCACACGGGGCGTCATCACTGCGGCGGAAGCTTCCCATGCCTTGCAACTGCTTGAGAAAGAAGTTGCGCTAAGCAAACTGCATCCGGAAGTCGATTCCCAGCATGCAGCCCACACGCCGAACCACGCATTGCCGGACGACGATGGCGAGAGCGATTTCGCCGAAACGCAGAAGGTCGGCTTCGCTCAGCGCGCCTTCCCTCTGCTGGAAATGTTGCGTGCCGCCCAGACGGGCGGGTACGACATTGTGTGGGGCGTTTAGCGCTGGCTTGGCACGAACTCTTCCATCACGGCCTTGCGCAGCAGCGCAGGCGGCAACATGCCTTGCGCCAGTACGAAGTCGTTGAAGGCTTGACGCTTGAACTTCTGGCGCAGCGCCACCTCCGCCGCCTGGCGCGTTTCCATCAGGCGCTGGTAACCGTAGAAGTATGAGGTCGCCTGGCCTGGCGCACGGAAGGTGTAGCGCTGCATCTCCTGCGTCGCCATCCCTTCCGACAACCCAACTTCCTCCATCAGGAAGGCTTTCACACCTTCCGGCGTAATTTCGCCCAGGTTCACCATCGGGTCGAGGAAGGCGCGCGCGGCGCGTTGCATGCGTGCCTGCAGGGCGAACAACTGGCCATCGAGCGGTTCGTATGGTTGCATTTCCGCTTCCGCATACAGGGCCCAGCCTTCCACGTTCACGCTGTTGAAGGCGAATACGCCGCGCGCGGTGGAGACGCCCATTTCAATCATCTTGGCGAACTGCAGCTCGTGGCCGGGACGGGCTTCGTGCGCGGTCAGGGTCCAGCTGCCGGCCTGGTGGGTGAAGTCGTCGAACACCAGCTTCTTGCCGCTGGCGTCAGGCGGCATGCCGGTGGTCAGCACGAACTCGCCGTACTCGCCGGTGTTGCCGATCAGGCGCGGTGGGCTCATGTGCGGCGCCGGCTGTTGTGCGTTCTCAGCCTCGCTCGCCAGGCGGATCACGGCCTTGCGGTCAGGCAGCGTGACGATGCCTTGCTGGCGTACGGCGGCTTCGATTTGCTGCAGGCGTTCACCGTACAGCGGCATCACCTGGTCGACCGGGATTTGCTGTTTCTTCAGCTCTTTCATCACCGCACGGTAGTCGGCATTCGGCAGCTGGCGTTCCTTGGCAATCAGGCTGGCGGTGATCGTCATCTGGTTGCGGATTTCAGCAAAGGAGGTCAAGGCCTTCGCCACCAGTTCTTTCGGCGCGATATCCACGCCGTACTGGCGCAGGTTGTCGGCGTAGACGTCCGCCGGCAGGCGGTGGTCGGTGCGCGCTTTCGGCAGAATGTCGGTCTTGATCTTGGCGTTATATGCGGTGAGTTGCTTCTCGATCGCGGCATATGCCGGCTCCCAGCCTTTCAACTCGCTCTTGCTCAGCAGGTCTTTCATGCCTTTGATCATGGCCGGCGCAGCGCTCAGCGCTTGCTCTACTTCACCCTTGTATGGGCCGAGCAGGTTCTTGTCAGCCTTTTGGCGTTCAACGTAGCGTTCGTAGGCCAGCTCGGTGATTGGTCGGTAGCCTTTGGTGATGCCGGCGTATTTTTCCAGACGCACCAGCAGGGTTTTCTGACGCTCTTTCGGGATGCGCGGGTCCAGGGTCAGGCGCATGACGCCGAACATCAACTGGGTTACATCCATGAAAGGCAGCAGGTGCTTGCGGTTAACGGCGGCAGAGCGGAGCTGGTCTTCTGCCGTGTTAATCAGGATCTCGAGGTCTTGTTTGACCTTGGGATCGGTCTCGGCTTTCAGGCGCTTGCGCAGCTCGGCGATCACCGCGCGTGTGTCTTTGTTGATGGCATCGAACTGGTCACGCGACATGTCGGTGATGTGTTCATCATAGCCATCCACCCCCAGGCTGCTCGCGTTTTCAGGGCCGTACTTGGCCTGGACTTTCAGCAGGAGCTTGGCGTTTTCATTGCTTTTGGTGACCCAGGCGGGCTCGGTTGCAGCGGAGGCTTGGAGGGAAACCAGCGCCAGGGTGATGGCGCCGATCAGGAGTTTTTGGGAAGGCATCGGATTCCTTTTTTGTGTAATTAAAAGAAACTGCGATCCGTATCATAATCCGAAATTGTTAAACAGGGAAAACCGGGGAAACCGGGAAACCAGGGTCTGACCCTGCAGGGTCAGACCCTGGTTTCCCGGTTTTCCGGTTTTCTTGGCTTCCGTAGTTTCCCGGCCCGAAAATGCAAAAAGCCCGCTAACACATGTCAGCGGGCTTTTCTAATAAGAGCCTGACGATAACCTACTTTCACACTGGTTGCAGCACTATCATCGGCGCAAAGTCGTTTCACGGTCCTGTTCGGGATGGGAAGGGGTGGGACCGACTTGCTATGGTCATCAGGCATAACTTGTAGGCAGCGCGCCAGGCGCGCTGCGCAATCTGGAAGAAGTAAGGTGGGGGTAGTGTTCTCAAACACGAGTAAATGCTATATAACCGGCAAGGTTATAGGGACAAGCCGTACGGGCAATTAGTATCAGTTAGCTTAATGCATTACTGCACTTCCACACCTGACCTATCAACGTCCTGGTCTCGAACGACCCTTCAAAGAGCTCAAGGCTCTGGGAAATCTCATCTTAAGGCAAGTTTCCCGCTTAGATGCTTTCAGCGGTTATCTCTTCCGAACTTAGCTACCCGGCAATGCCACTGGCGTGACAACCGGTACACCAGAGGTTCGTCCACTCCGGTCCTCTCGTACTAGGAGCAGCCCCCTTCAAATTTCCAACGCCCACGGCAGATAGGGACCAAACTGTCTCACGACGTTTTAAACCCAGCTCACGTACCACTTTAAATGGCGAACAGCCATACCCTTGGGACCGGCTACAGCCCCAGGATGTGATGAGCCGACATCGAGGTGCCAAACTCCCCCGTCGATATGAACTCTTGGGAGGAATCAGCCTGTTATCCCCAGAGTACCTTTTATCCGTTGAGCGATGGCCCTTCCATACAGAACCACCGGATCACTATGTCCTACTTTCGTACCTGCTCGACTTGTCGGTCTCGCAGTTAAGCACGCTTATGCCATTGCACTATTAGCACGATGTCCGACCGTACCTAGCGTACCTTCGAACTCCTCCGTTACACTTTGGGAGGAGACCGCCCCAGTCAAACTGCCTACCATGCACTGTCCCCGATCCGGATTACGGACCAAGGTTAGAACCTCAAACAAACCAGGGTGGTATTTCAAGGTTGGCTCCATAGGAACTGGCGTCCCTACTTCAAAGCCTCCCACCTATCCTACACAGATTGGTTCAAAGTCCAATGCAAAGCTACAGTAAAGGTTCATGGGGTCTTTCCGTCTAGCCGCGGGTAGATTGCATCATCACAAACACTTCAACTTCGCTGAGTCTCGGGAGGAGACAGTGTGGCCATCGTTACGCCATTCGTGCAGGTCGGAACTTACCCGACAAGGAATTTCGCTACCTTAGGACCGTTATAGTTACGGCCGCCGTTTACTGGGACTTCAATCAAGAGCTTGCACCCCATCATTTAATCTTCCAGCACCGGGCAGGCGTCACACCCTATACGTCCACTTTCGTGTTTGCAGAGTGCTGTGTTTTTATTAAACAGTCGCAGCCACCAGTTTATTGCAACCTTTTCGTCCTTCCACAGTAAAGTGGTCAAACTACCGAGGCGTACCTTATCCCGAAGTTACGGTACCAATTTGCCGAGTTCCTTCTCCCGAGTTCTCTCAAGCGCCTTAGAATACTCATCTCGCCCACCTGTGTCGGTTTGCGGTACGGTCTCGTATGACTGAAGCTTAGAGGCTTTTCTTGGAACCACTTCCGATTGCTTCGTGCACAAGTGCACTCGTCCCAGTCCCTTGAATTACGTGCCCGGATTTGCCTAAGCACCTTCTATGAACCAGAAACTGACTATTCCAACAGTCAGACAACCTTCCGCGATCCGTCCCCCCATCGCATCATACGACGGTGCAGGAATATTAACCTGCTTCCCATCAGCTACGCATCTCTGCCTCGCCTTAGGGGCCGACTCACCCTGCTCCGATGAACGTTGAACAGGAAACCTTGGGCTTACGGCGTGCGGGCTTTTCACCCGCATTATCGCTACTCATGTCAGCATTCGCACTTCTGATACCTCCAGCATCCTTTACAAGACACCTTCGCAGGCTTACAGAACGCTCTCCTACCATATGCATAAATGCATATCCGCAGCTTCGGTGACTGGCTTAGCCCCGTTACATCTTCCGCGCAGGACGACTCGATCAGTGAGCTATTACGCTTTCTTTAAATGATGGCTGCTTCTAAGCCAACATCCTGACTGTTTTAGCCTTCCCACTTCGTTTTCCACTTAGCCAATCTTTGGGACCTTAGCTGGCGGTCTGGGTTGTTTCCCTCTTGACACCGGACGTTAGCACCCGATGTCTGTCTCCCAAGCTCGCACTCAACGGTATTCGGAGTTTGCAATGGTTTGGTAAGTCGCGATGACCCCCTAGCCATAACAGTGCTCTACCCCCGTCGGTGATACTTGAGGCACTACCTAAATAGTTTTCGGAGAGAACCAGCTATTTCCAAGTTTGTTTAGCCTTTCACCCCTATCCACAGCTCATCCCCTAATTTTTCAACATTAGTGGGTTCGGTCCTCCAGTGCGTGTTACCGCACCTTCAACCTGGCCATGGATAGATCACTTGGTTTCGGGTCTACACCCAGCGACTGGCGCCCTGTTCGGACTCGATTTCTCTACGGCTCCCCTATTCGGTTAACCTCGCCACTGAATGTAAGTCGCTGACCCATTATACAAAAGGTACGCAGTCACCCCTTACGAGGCTCCTACTGTTTGTATGCACACGGTTTCAGGATCTATTTCACTCCCCTCCCGGGGTTCTTTTCGCCTTTCCCTCACGGTACTGGTTCACTATCGGTCGATTACGAGTATTTAGCCTTGGAGGATGGTCCCCCCATGTTCAGACAGGATTTCTCGTGTCCCGCCCTACTTGTCGTACGCTTAGTACCACCGGTCTGATTTCGTGTACGGGGCTATCACCCACTATGGCGCCTATTTCCAGAGGCTTCCACTATCAGTCCGACTATCACGTACAGGCTCTTCCCATTTCGCTCGCCACTACTTTGGGAATCTCGGTTGATTTCTTTTCCTGCAGCTACTTAGATGTTTCAGTTCGCCGCGTTCGCCTTGCATACCTATGTATTCAGTATGCAATACCCTAAAAGGGTGGGTTTCCCCATTCGGAAATCTTCGGATCAAAGCTTGTTTGTCAGCTCCCCGAAGCTTATCGCAGACTACTACGTCCTTCATCGCCTGTAATCGCCAAGGCATCCGCCATGTGCACTTATTCACTTGTCCCTATAACCTTGACGGCTATAAGTTCAAGCATTTACTACATTGTGTTTGATGAGTTTTACTACTACCCTAAGTGATATCTTGCGATATCGCTTAATAAAACTTTACTTCTTCCAGATTGTTAAAGAACGGTACTACTTTTACCTAAACCACAGGGCTTACGTAAAAGCATTTTGGTGGAGGATGACGGGATCGAACCGACGACCCCCTGCTTGCAAAGCAGGTGCTCTCCCAGCTGAGCTAATCCCCCGTATTGGTAGGGCTGGTTGGGCTCGAACCAACGACCCCCGCGTTATCAACACGGTGCTCTAACCAGCTGAGCTACAGCCCCAAAATACTGCTCTTTAAATTACAACAGCCGATAAGTGTGAACGTTTGAGTCAGATACCGACTCTAGAAAGGAGGTGATCCAGCCGCACCTTCCGATACGGCTACCTTGTTACGACTTCACCCCAGTCACGAATCCTACCGTGGTAAGCGCCCCCCTTACGGTTAAGCTACCTACTTCTGGTAAAACCCGCTCCCATGGTGTGACGGGCGGTGTGTACAAGACCCGGGAACGTATTCACCGCGACATGCTGATCCGCGATTACTAGCGATTCCAACTTCACGCAGTCGAGTTGCAGACTGCGATCCGGACTACGATACACTTTCTGGGATTAGCTCCCCCTCGCGGGTTGGCGGCCCTCTGTATGTACCATTGTATGACGTGTGAAGCCCTACCCATAAGGGCCATGAGGACTTGACGTCATCCCCACCTTCCTCCGGTTTGTCACCGGCAGTCTCATTAGAGTGCTCTTGCGTAGCAACTAATGACAAGGGTTGCGCTCGTTGCGGGACTTAACCCAACATCTCACGACACGAGCTGACGACAGCCATGCAGCACCTGTGTGATGGTTCTCTTTCGAGCACCCCCAGATCTCTCCGAGGTTCCATCCATGTCAAGGGTAGGTAAGGTTTTTCGCGTTGCATCGAATTAATCCACATCATCCACCGCTTGTGCGGGTCCCCGTCAATTCCTTTGAGTTTTAATCTTGCGACCGTACTCCCCAGGCGGTCTACTTCACGCGTTAGCTGCGTTACTAAGTCAATTAAGACCCAACAACTAGTAGACATCGTTTAGGGCGTGGACTACCAGGGTATCTAATCCTGTTTGCTCCCCACGCTTTCGTGCATGAGCGTCAGTTTTGACCCAGGGGGCTGCCTTCGCCATCGGTGTTCCTCCACATCTCTACGCATTTCACTGCTACACGTGGAATTCTACCCCCCTCTGCCAAACTCTAGCCTCGCAGTCTCCATCGCCATTCCCAGGTTAAGCCCGGGGATTTCACGACAGACTTACGAAACCGCCTGCGCACGCTTTACGCCCAGTAATTCCGATTAACGCTTGCACCCTACGTATTACCGCGGCTGCTGGCACGTAGTTAGCCGGTGCTTATTCTTCAGGTACCGTCAGCAGTTGCGGATATTAGCCGCAACCTTTTCTTCCCTGACAAAAGAGCTTTACAACCCGAAGGCCTTCTTCACTCACGCGGCATTGCTGGATCAGGCTTGCGCCCATTGTCCAAAATTCCCCACTGCTGCCTCCCGTAGGAGTCTGGACCGTGTCTCAGTTCCAGTGTGGCTGGTCGTCCTCTCAGACCAGCTACTGATCGTTGCCTTGGTGGGCCTTTACCCCACCAACTAGCTAATCAGATATCGGCCGCTCCAGGAGCACAAGGTCTTGCGATCCCCTGCTTTCATCCTTAGATCGTATGCGGTATTAGCGTAACTTTCGCTACGTTATCCCCCACTCTTGGGTACGTTCCGATATATTACTCACCCGTTCGCCACTCGCCGCCAGACCGAAGTCCGCGCTGCCGTTCGACTTGCATGTGTAAAGCATGCCGCCAGCGTTCAATCTGAGCCAGGATCAAACTCTTCAGTTTAATCTCTGTTTTAAGTCATTGCTGACTTGGTCACTCACTCAAAATACTGACGAATCTCTTTCGAGATTACGTTTAATATATTTGTGCGAGCGTATAACTATAATTTGAGTATCGAGCCATAAAGGCTCGGGCAAATTCGTCAAACGCCCACACTTATCGACTGTTGATTTTTAAAGATCGCTGCTTGGTTATCGACAAAGCGTTGTGTTTGTCAGCAGCAGAGAGGCAAGATTATGCGGTACAGCGTGCATCTCGTCAACCCCTTCTTTTTCTCGCTTCACTCTGCAGTTTTGTCTGCGGTGCGTTGCGAGGGACAGAACTATAGCAAGCCAACCAAGCTTTCGCAAGGGTGGCACGTGAAAAAGGTCTGGGATGCCAACTGAACAAGTTCAATCACGCCCACCGACTGTCCTGGTCGTTGATGATTCGCCGACCTTGCTACTTGCCCTGCTGGACCATCTGAGCCGGCATGGCTTTCTGGTGGTGCTGGCGCACGATGCGCGCGAAGGCATCATGCGCGCCGCGCTGGCGGAGCCCGACCTGATCCTGCTGGATATTGTGATGCCCGGCCTGGATGGCTTTGAGGCTTGCCGGCGCTTGAAAGCCGGCGCCGACACGCGCGACGTGCCGGTGATCTTCATGACGGGCCTGAGCGATGCCAAACAAATCGTCAGCGGCTTTGCCGTCGGCGGCGTCGATTACATTACCAAGCCCTTCCAGGTCGAGGAAGTACTAGCCCGCATCAATACCCATATCGCACTGCGCCGCGCCAACGATGAACTCAAGCAGGCTTACCAATCGCTGGCGCGGGCGCAGGAAGACCTGGTGCACCAGGAAAAGCTGGCAGCTCTTGGCTCCCTGGTGGCGGGCATCGCGCACGAGTTGAATACGCCGATCGGCAATAGCCTGATGGTGGCCAGCACCTTCGAAGCGCAAACCGGGCAAGTGCGCGAACTCTTTGCCAAGGGCGAAAGTATGCGCCGCTCGGAACTGGTGGGCTATCTGGATAATGCCGGCACCACGACCGAGATCCTGATGCGCAACCTGCAGCGCGCGGCCGATATGGTCACCAATTTCAAACAGGTGGCGGTGGACCAGACCAGCACCCAGCGTCGCACCTTCCTGCTGGCCGAAGTGGTGGCGGGGAATGTGCTGACCCTGATGCCGTCGATTAAACGCACGCCGTTCGAGGTAGTGCAGGAGGTGCCGGCAGAGCTGATGATGGACAGCTACCCCGGCCCGCTTGGGCAAGTCATCGCCAACCTGGTCAACAACGCCATCATGCATGCCTTTGATGGCCGCTGTGAAGGCAAGGTGGAACTGGTGGCGGAATACGACAAGGGCGACTGGATCGCGCTGCACGTGCGCGACAACGGCAACGGCATCAGCAACGCCAACCAGGAGCGCATATTCGATCCTTTCTTCACCACCAAGATGGGGGTGGGCGGTTCCGGACTGGGCCTGCATATATGCCACAGCATTGTGAGCGACATGCTGGGCGGCCGCATCACCGTCACCAGCGGCGACGGCTGCGGCACCTGCTTTACGCTGTCCCTGCCGCTGGAGGCGCCACGTCACTGAGGCGGTTTGAGGCGCAGTTGCGCAGGCGCTCGCGGCTCTCCTTGAACCACGCCACGAACTCCCCGGCCGCCATCGGCGCGCCCACCAGCGGCCCCTGGCCAGCGCTGCATCCCAGCTCGCGCATCAGGGCCCAGTCTTCCACCTTCTCGATTCCGTCGGCGCACACCGGCACACCCAGCTTGCCTGCCATGGCCAACAGCCCCTCGAACAGGGGCCGGCGGTGGCTGCGCTGCGCCGCTTCGTGCACAAACAAGGGATCGATGGTGATCTCAGACAGCGGGAAACAGGCAAAGTCGCGCATGCGCGCCTCATAACGGCCGCAATGCACGGCACCAATGCCAAAGCCGCGCAAACTGATGCGGCCGATATTGTGCAACGCGTCGGCCTCGCAGGCGGCGACCACCGCTTCGCTGATTTCCCAACTGACGCTGGCCGGTTTGATTTCCTGCGCCTGGATACCGGCCACCAGCCGCCCCAGCTCACCGATGTCGGCCAGCAGTTCGGCCGGTAGCGGCAAAGACAGTTTGATGGAGGACAGCCCCATCTCCTGCCAGCCGCGCAGGTCAGCCGCCGACTGTCGCACCAGCGCCAGCACGATCGATCCCGCAAGTTCGGTATTGCCGGCAAGGGCTGGCAATATGGCGGCGCTGTCTAGCAGGCCGCGCTGCGGGTGTTGCCAGCGTCCTTGCACGGCGATGCCCAGCAGACGGCCGCTATCGAGCGCCACGCGCGGCGCATACAGCGGGAAGAACTGGCCATCGGCCAGGGCTTGCTCAATTTCCGGAATACTGGCGCCGTCCGCAGCATCGACCTGCTCCAGGTCCGCCAGCGCCAGCATGGGCGCCTCGTGCAACAGGGACTGCAGCGCCTCCAGCCGCACCGGCTTGGCGATGGTGGCCAGCAGGCGCATGGCGCAATCGGGCGGCAGGCTGCGCGCCGCCTCCTGCAGGCGCGGCTGGTTGGCGGAAGCGGCGATCAGGTTGGCGGCCAGGCGCCGCTTGGCCAGTTGCTGGATCAGTTCCATGCCGTCCATGCCCGGCATATCCAGGTCGGTCAGCACCAGGTCAACCGGCATGCCGTGCTGCTCCAGCGTGCGCAGGGCGTTGATGCCGTCGTTCGCCGACAGCACCGTGCCAACGCCGATCTGGCGCAGCAAGCCGATGACGTGCTCGCGCTGCACCGTGCTGTCCTCGACGATGAGGGCTGTGCTTGCACTAAAGTCCTTCATTCGACCTCCATTCCCCGCTGCCGTATTGCAGGATTTCACGACTGATCGCGTCCAATGCCACGCTGCGCTCCACCGCGCCGCGCTTGACCGCTTCGCGCGGCATGCCGTACACCACGCAACTCTGCTCGTCCTGCGCCAGGGTGCGCGCGCCGGATTGGCGCATCTCCAGCAGGCCGACCGCGCCGTCGTCGCCCATGCCGGTCATGATAATGCCAAGTGCGCTGGCGCCGGCGCACTTGGCCACGGAGCGAAACAGCACATCGACCGAGGGCCGGTGGCGGTTCACCAGCGGGCCCTCGACCACCTCCACAAAATACTGGGACGGGCCGCGCCGCAGCAGCATGTGGCGGCCGCCGGGGGCGATCAGCGCTTGCCCGGGCAATACCGGATCGTTGTTGCGCGCCTCCTTGACGGTGATCTGGCACAGGCCATTCAAGCGCTCGGCGAATGCGGCGGTGAACTGCTCCGGCATGTGCTGCACGATCACGATGCCCGGCGCAGCCGGCGTCAATTCGGTCAGCACCTTCTCCAGCGCCTGGGTGCCGCCGGTGGAGGTGCCCAGCGCCACCACCCTGCCGCTGCCGCGCATGGGCGCCGCGCCCTCGCTGATCGGCGGCAGGATGGCGTCGGCGGTCAGTTTGGCGGCCGGCACGGCAGGGACGCTGGGCAAGGGAAGCGGCCTGGAATGGCCCATGAGCGGTGCCGGCACCGGCGCCGTCCCCTGCCAGCGGGCCTGGGCGGCGCTGCGCACGGCGGCCACCAGTTCGTCGCAACCGTCGTGCAGCGACTGGCGCAAATCCATCTTGGGCTTGCACACCACCGCCACCGCGCCCGCTGCCAGCGCATCCATGGAGGTGCGGGTGTTCTTCTCGGTCAGCGAGGAGCAGATCACCACCGGCGTCGGCCGCTCGGCCATGATCTTGCGCAAGAAGGTGATGCCGTCCATGCGCGGCATCTCGATATCCAGCACCACCACGTCCGGCCATTGCAGCCGCATGCGCTCGCTGGCCAGGATGGGGTCGGCCACGGCATAAGTCACCTGCATGTCCGGTTCGCGCCCGAGCAGGCCACTCAGCACCTGCCGCACCACGGCCGAATCGTCCACCACCATGACCTTGATCTGCTTCATGCCGCTCCCTTTTCGCCCTGACGCACCCAGACGTCGCCGGTGGATACATCGAACAGGATTTGCCGGTGGCCGGTGCCGAACAGGCTTTCCGACACCACCGGAATGCCGTACTCGGCCAGCAGTTGCTCGGCCGCCATGCCGTTGCGGTGGCCGATGCCCGGCACGACACTCGCTTCAATGCCGGGAAACATGGTGCCGCCGCCGAACACCTTGGCTTCGCATTCCAGCACCGGCACGCCGCGCTCCTTGAGCTGCTTCACCATCAGCGCCATGGCATCCCGGCCATAGCGCCCGCTCAGGTCCGCCCCGGCCTCGCCCTCACGCTCGGACAGCAGGAAGTGCGACATGGCGCCGATGCGCAGGCGCCGGTGCCACAGCGTGATCGAGACGCAGGAACCAAGCACCGTACGCATGCGGTAGCGCGCATCGCCCACGAAGTACTCGCCGGGCAGCAGGTAGACTTCGATGGCGGCGCCGGTTTCCATATCATTCCTTGCGGTAGATCGCCGGCGCCACGGTGCGCACCGGCAGCGCCATGTCGTGCAGGCTTTCCGAATGGCCGATGTACAGGTGGCCGCCCGGGCGCAGGCAGTCGAGCACGCGCTGCACCACGCGGCGCTTGGTCGGCGCGTCAAAATAGATCAGCACATTGCGCAGGAAGACCGCGTCGAAGCGGCCCAGCGCGGGCAGGCGCGCCGCATTCAGGTTGACCTGGGCGAATTCCACGCATTCGCGCAGCACGCGCGATACCAGCAGGGTGCCGTCTTCCTCATCGATGCCCTTCAGGCAGAAGCGCCGCAGATACTCTGGCGGCACGTGGCTGGCGCGTGCCATCGGGTAGTGGCCGTTGCGCGCCGTGTCGAGCACGCGGGCGCTGATGTCGGTCGCTAGCACTTCCCAGCTTTGCGGCGGCAGCAGGTCGGCCAGCACCATGGCGATCGAATACGGTTCTTCCCCGCTGGAACAGGCGGCGCTCCAGACGCGGAAGGCGGCATCGCCCTGCCGGCGCCCCAGCAGCAACGCGCGCAGGTGCTCGAAGTGGCGCGCTTCGCGGAAGAAGTAGGTTTCATTGGTAGTCAGCAGGTCGATGGCGAGTTGGGTTTCCTCGGGCGACTGGCCGCTCGCGATCAACTGGAAGTAGGAGCTGTAGCTGTCGAACTGCAACTGGTGCAGGCGCTTGGCGAGCCGCCCCGATACCAGTGGTTTCTTGGCGTCGGATAGCGCAATCCCCGCCGCATCGCGGATAAAGCGCTGGAATTGCACGAACTCGCTGTCCGTCAGGGGTGTTACTACTTGCATGCCGCTCCTTCGCCCGCCATGGCCGCGATTTCCGGCACATTCAATACTGCCTCAAGATTGACCATGATGACAAACTTGCCGTTAACCTTGCCAAGGCCATCGATGAAGTCATTGCGCAGGCCCGCGCCGAAACTGGGCGGCGGCTCGATCTGCGCGCTGCCGATGTCCAGCACCGCGTTGACGGCGTCGACCAGCAGGCCAAGCACCTGCTGTTCCGGCGGCTGGCCCATTTCCACGATGACGATGCAGCTACGCCGCCCAATGATGCTGGCGCCGCGCCCGAAGCGGCTGGCCAGGTCCAGCACCGGCACCACCGCCCCGCGCAGGTTGATCACGCCGCGCACGCACGGCGGCATCATTGGCACGTCGGTCACGCCACCGTACTCGATGATCTCGCGCACCCCAAGTATGCCCAGCGCGAACGTCTCTTCGCCCAGGCGGAAACTGAGGTACTGGTGTTCGGCATCCATACCGGCCCCTCAAAATCGGGTGAAGTTGCTTTCATCCACGGGCGGCACGCGCGCCAGCTTGCGATGGCGCGCACGCGAACCCTGTGGCCGCAGCACCTCCACGCTGCGGCGCGCGACCTCCTCCTGCGCCACGCGGAAGAAGCGCACCAACTGCTGCAGCTCCTCGGCCTGGCTGCTCATTTCCTCCGCCGTCGACGCCAGCTCCTCGGCGCCGGCCGCATTGTGCTGCGTGGTCTGGCTTAACTGCCCCATCGCCATATTGATCTGGCTGACGCCGGACGCCTGCTCCACCGAGGCGGCGGTGATTTCCTGCACCAGGCGCGAGGTTTGCTGGATGGCGGGCACCATTGCGTCCAGCAAGCTGCCGGCCCGTTCGGCGGTCTGCACGCTGCCGGCCGCCAGGTCGCCAATCTCCTGCGCCGCCACCTGGCTGCGCTCAGCCAGCTTGCGCACCTCGGCCGCCACCACGGCAAAGCCCTTGCCATGCTCGCCCGCGCGCGCCGCTTCGATCGCGGCGTTCAGCGCCAGCAAATTGGTCTGGTAGGCGATATCGTCGATGATCATGATGCGTTTGGCGATATCGCGCATGGCGGCCACCGTGCTGCGCACCGCCTCGCCGCTTTCGCCGGCCTCGCCGGCCGCCTTGGCCGCCGTGCTGTCGGTGATGCGCGCGTTGTCGGTATTCTGGCCGATCGATGCGCTCATTTGCTCGACCGAGGCGCTGGTTTCCTCCACGCTGGACGCTTGCTGGCTGGCCGCCTGCGACAACGATTGCGCGGTGGCGCTGACCTGCTCCGAGGCCGCCGCCAGCGCCAGCGCGCCATTGCTCACTTCCGACGCCACGCCGGACAGTTTTTCCACCATGCCCTTCATCGATGCCAGCAGGCTGCCCTGGTCGCCATGTTTCAGCGCAATCTGCACCGACAGGTTGCCCTGTGCCACCTCCTGCACGATATGCGCGGCGTAATCCGGCTCCCCGCCTAGCTGGCGCAGCAGGTTACGGATCATCCACAGCGACAGCAGCACGCCCGCCAGCAGTCCGGCGCCGAGCAGGAAGGCGTTGGTACGCAGGGTTTGCGCCGTCTGCGCCGTGGCCGACTCGTACTCCTCGCGCGCCACGCGCTCCTGCAGCTCGATCAGGCGCGCCATCGCCGCCAGCACGGCGCGGAACGGCTGGTCGGCGGCGCGCGCCGCTTCCAGCGCTTCCTTGTGCTTGCCGCCGCGCGCCTTTTGCACGATGCCGCTGCGGATATCCTGCCAGCTATTCCAGGCCACCGTGTATTGCGCCGCTAGCTGCTGTTCTTCCGGCGTGAGCGTGGTCGCCATATACGCATTCCAGTTCTTGCGGATCATCTCCTGGTGCGCGGCATCGCCCTGCTGCGCCGCCTCAGCCTCCGCAATGCTGCTGGCGGAGGCCGTCATCACCATGCGGTGCCGCGTGCGCAGCATGAACTCGTTGACTTTGCTCAGGTAGATCAGCGCCACGGTGCGATCCTCATAGGTCGTTTTCAGGCGCGCATTGCTGAACTCCATGCCGCGCATGCCGGCCATGCCGATACCGGCCATCATCAGCACCAACACCGCGACCAACAGGCCAAGGCGCATCCCCACCGTGAGTTTTCTCTGCATCGTTTCGCTCCTAAGCCGCCAGGTTTCCGGCCGGCCTTGCCTGCAACTGCTTGAGCAAGGCCGGTACATCAAGAATCAACGCCACGTCGCCGCTGCCCAGGACCGTGGAGCCGCTCAGGCAGGCAATGCCGCTGAACACTGGGCTGAGCGGCTTGATCACGGCCTGGCACTGACCCTGCAAACTGTCGACCACCAGCCCGGCGCGCTGCCCGGCATGGTGCACCACCAGCACGCTCTCGCGCCGCGGCGCGTCGCCATGCGCATTGAATAACGCGCGCAGGGGCACGGTCGGCAACGCAGCGCCACGCAGGTCGACAAAACCGCGCTCGCCGTCCCGCTCGTACTCGACGCATTCTTCGATGGTGCCGAGCGGGATGGCAAAGCGCGAGGTGCCGACCGTGACCAGCATGCAGTCCATGATGGCCAGCGTCAGCGGCAGGCGCACGCGCACCGTGGTGCCGCGCCCTTCTTCACTATCGATGGCAATGCTGCCGCGCAGTGCTTCGATATGCCGCTTCACCACATCCATCCCGACGCCGCGCCCCGACAGGTTGGTGACCTGGCCGGCGGTCGAGAAACCCGGCTCGAACACCAGCGCAAACAGTTCGCTGTCGCCCGGCAGGTGTTCGGGATCGAGCAGGCCGCGCTCGACGGCGCAGGCAAGGATGCGCTCGCGCTGCAGGCCGCCGCCATCGTCGCCCACTTCGATCACGATGCTGCCCGAATCGTGGTAGGCGTTCAGCGACACGGTGCCTTGCACCGGTTTGCCGCGCTGACGCCGCAGCGCGGCCGGCTCGATGCCGTG
This sequence comes from Massilia sp. SR12, assembly GCA_046523935.1. GTDB lineage: Bacteria > Pseudomonadota > Gammaproteobacteria > Burkholderiales > Burkholderiaceae_D > Rugamonas. Next base: position 3,248,635 of record CP159586.1, read on the forward strand.
GTCGATGGCGTTGCGCACCAGGTGCGTCAGCGGCTCGCCGATGCGCTCAACCATGGTTTTGTCCAGCTCCACCTCCTCGCCACCCAGCACCAGGCGGATGTCCTTGCCGATTTCGCGCGCTACGTCATGCACCACGCGCTGGAAACGGTTGAAGGTGGCGCCGATTTTCACCATACGCAGCTGCAGCGCGCTGTCGCGCACCTGTTCCACCAGCTCGCCCAGCACGCTGCTGCTGTCCTGCAGCGCGGCGTCCTTGAAGCGGCTGGCCAGCATCTGCGTGCGGGCGCTGGCGATAATCAGTTCACCGACCAGGTTGATCAACTGTCCCAGGCGCTCGGCATCGACGCGGATGGTGCGGCTTTCGGTGCCGCGCGCCGCAGCAGGTGCCGGCACCAGCGCCGGCGCACGTGCCGGTGGAGTTACCGTGCCCAGGCCGCTCGCTTGCAGCACATCCGCCAGCGCTGTCCCATGCAGGGGCAGCGCATTGGCCAGTTGCTGGTAGTCCTCGGCGCGGCTGCCCGGCGGCAGCAGGCGCAGCGTGCATTCGTCGTGCAGGAACTCAAACACCTTACTGATCTCTTCGGCCCCGGCGGACGTTTCCAGGACGATCTCGAAACCGAGGTAGCAACTCAGCGGATCCATCTGCTCGGGCGGCGGCAGGCCGTCGGCCACCGTGGCCAACGCCACGATCCGGCCCAGGCGCGCCAGGTAGGCAATGAAGGCGGCCGGGTCCATGCCCTGCCGGAAAACATCGGGCCCGAATTCCAGCGACACCAGCCAGCAGCCAGCAGCCGGCGCCTGTCCCAGCGGGCTTTGCGGCAGCAGGTCGGCCAGGCCCGGCGTCGGCGCCAGGTAGGCATGCAGTGCCGCTAGCTGCGGCTGGCAGCGCTCCCCGAAATCACCATGCCCGCCACCTTCCACGTCGCGCACCATGGCCGCGATCTGGTCGGCGCAATCGAGCAGCAGCGCAACCAGTTCCGGGTCCAGCGGCTGCGCGCCGTTGCGCACTTCTTCCAGCACGCTTTCCACGGCATGGGTAAACAACACGATGTAGTCGAGTGCGAACAGGCCGGCCGTGCCTTTGATGGTGTGCGCCGCGCGGAAGATGGCATTGACCGATTCCTCGCGCGCCGCCGGATCGCCCAGGTGCAGCAGGCCCGCCTCCATTTCAGCCAGCAATTCCCCCGCCTCGGTGACAAACGCCTGCAAGCCTTCGTCCAGGTTCATGGGGGCGGCCTTCTATTGGATGCGCAGCAGGCCAAACAGCGCGGCGACGGCGGGGCTGTGCGCCACTAGCTGCAGCTCCTTGTCGCTGGCGCGCGCCGTGCGCTGCGCCAGCAGGAGCAACTGGACACCAGCGCTGTCGATTTCCGTCACGCCGGCCAGGTCCACCTCCAGGGCAGGCGCTTGCGCCAGCCGCGCCAGCAACACGTCTTTCAGCTCCTGCACGCGGCGGATCGTCAAGTCTCCCTCGATGAAAAGCAGGGCCGGGGTCTGGGTGGGCGATGGGCTCATGCTGCCCATCGTATGCCCACGCCAGAACGCTGGCAAGCCCGGTGTGCGCAATTGCCAAGCGGGCAAACATGGCAAAAATGCCAGCCCCTATTCGCTCAGGCGCCGCACCGTGCGCCCCGGGTCGGCACTGATGGCCGCCGCCGTGAAGGGCAAGCGCGGCAGGCGCTTCTCGGCATACAGGGGCAGTTGGTCGGCATAGTAGGCTGAGCGCGGGTCGGTCGATTGGCCGTACAGCAGCAGGCCGCGCGCCAACGGACCGCCTTCGTCAAAGCTCACCAGATGGATGTAGCTGGTGCCCCAGCTTACGCCTTCATAGCCGTTGGGCCCCAGGGTGCCCGCCATATGGATCGAGTTGTAGCTGCCGTCGATATCGCCGATGGCGCCGTGGATGGGGAAGCGCTGGCCGTTGCGCGGCTCCACCTGGTAGTCGCCCAGGCGCCCGTCGAAGGGCACGCCGGACTGCTGCAGGCGCTGCGCCGCGACTTTCAACGCCGCCAGCATGCCCGGCATCGCCGCCGGCGCCACGCCGCGCGGCGTATGCAGGGGATTGGCGGCATCGAAGGAGACGGCCCAGCCATCCGGCAGCAGCGCGGCGCGATTCCAGAACTCGCGGAACAAGACAGCACCCCGGCTGTCCAGGTCCGCCTTGCGGTCCCAGTTGGCCAGCACAGTGCAGGCCTGCCGCAACAACGCATCGCCACTGGCCATGCAGGCCGGCAGCAATTCGGGCAGCACCAGTTCCGCCGCCAGGATGCGGTTGGCAAACAACAGCGCCTGCACATCGTCCGGTCCCACCTGCGGACGGCGCGCCAGCATCTCCTCGATGCCGATCAAACTGCTGCGCGTGCGCAGGTGCTGCGCCACGCCCACCGGGCCGTACAGCGGCGAGAAGCCGAACGGTGCCGGCCCCTGCAAGGGGTGGCGCGCGTTGCTCAACCAATAGCCGTCATTGGAATTGGCCACGTAGTCATCGCGCAGCAGGGACGGCGCGTTGGCAGCGCCGAAAATGCCGTCCGGCGCACCATCGTCGCGCCCCCAGCGGCAAGTGGCGTTGGCGCCGTCGAACATCAGCAAGGGCGCCAGCAACAGGCAGCCATTGCCGAATTGGTCGGCGCTCTGGTGCGGCACTACGCTGGCATCGGCATACAGCGCGCCGCCGGCGCGGTCGGCCGCCACCGTGTTCACCCACGGCAGGCCCAGCACGCGGTCCAGTTGTCGCTGCAGCTCCTGCACGCTGGCGGAACGGCCGATGGCGATCCACTGCTCCATCAGGCGCGTGTTGTTGCGATTGGGGTCGCCCAGCACCAGCAAGGCATCCGCCCCCTGCGGCGCGCCCGGCACGGCCATCACAGCGCCCAGCCGCGAGAAATAGAAGGCGCGGCGCTTTTGCCGCAGGCTGCCGTCCGGCTGCAGCACGTCAACCGCAACTTCGCGCACCTGCAACCATTGCGGCGCGCCGTCGATCATGTAGCGCATCGGCTCGACGCGGTCGCGCTGCAGGCGAAAGGTGGTGAAGTGCACCGCCTTGGTCACGGTGTGGGTCCAGGCAAGGTCTTTGTTAAAGCCGATCACCACGATCGGCAGGCCGCCCAGGCTGACGCCCATCACGTCGTAACTGCCCGGTATCGTGGCGTGCAGCTGGTAGAACCGGTCGGTGCTGGTCCAGGGATAGTGCGGGTTGCCGAGCAGGATGCCACGCCCGTTGCTGCTGGCGCCCTTGCCAATGGCCAGCGCATTGCTGGCCATGCTGGCGCGCAGGCGCGGCACGTAGGGCGCGCCCGCTGGCGCCGCGTCAACCGGGCCGGCCTGCGCCGCCAGCGGTACATTGCCCGTGGTGTCGCGCGCGGCCGCCACGATCTCGGCCGCGAACACTTCGCCGCTGCCATGCAGCGCCTTCTCCGCAATCAGCAGCATGACGTCATCCTCGCTGACCGGTTTCACCCACCGCGCATCCTTGCATGCTTGCGGCAAGTCGGCCCCATGCTCGCGCAGGTAACGGTTGTAGCCGGCTGCATAGCCGCGCAGCAGTTGCCGCACTTCGCCCGAGCCGGCGGCGTAACCCGCGCGCAGTTGTGCAATATCGAGATAGCCTTTGAAGAAGAAGTCGCTGTCTTCATTGCGCAAATCCATGAAGTCGAGCGCGGCGCCATATTCGCCGTTGAGCGCTTTGGTGGCGCGGGCGTCTGGCCCGAAATGGCGCGAGCGTTCACCGCGCACCGTCAGGAAGCTGTCGGCCAGCATGCAGACATTGTCCTCGGCGTAGGAATAGGCCAGGCCGTAACCCACGCCGGAGAAGTCGTCCGCCTTGACATGCACCACGCCGTGGCTGGTGCGCGTAAGCTCGGCGACGTATTGAGGCGACGGCGGCGCGGGCGGCGGAACGTTGCTGCCGCCGTCACCGCAAGCGGCCAGGATGAGGGCCGCAGCGGCGGCCAGTAAGCGTGCGCTCATGGTAGTCCTCCTTTGAACAGAGCTACATTTCCATGATGGGCGCGGCATTTGCGCGACACTTGAGCAAAATCAAATCTGCACATAATCGTGCGCAACCAACAATCTGCTAAGATTTTTGACAAATGCACCCGCCCCGGGTGCATTTTTTTTTGCGCATCTTTGACCAAGGGAGACGAAATGAAGCGATTCACCCCGGCAGTACTGGCCGCAGGACTGTTGACCGCCTGCGCAGCAAACGCAAACCCCACCACCTGGATCACCGTTGGTGATGCCGCCTATGCCAAGCTGCAAGCCGCCGCCCCGCAGGCCATTGCCAAGCAAAGCAAGCAAGGCCAGGGCAAGGAGAAAGTCCACCTGGTGCAAGTCGATGAGGCTGCGCTCCTGAAACTCTCCGCCGCCATCCATAAGGAATTGAAACGCTGCGGCGGCTTCATGGCGCACGCCAGCGAAGAAGAAGGCCGCCAGGCGCTGGCCAAGGCGAATACCATGCAGCCGCTGGCACTGGCCGCGAGCCGCCCGAGCTATGCGATCGATAACCAGAGCGCCGTCAACGGCGTGCTGCCAGGGCTGCAGGCATCGAATATCGCCCAGACCATTATCGACCTGTCGAACTTCGCCAACCGCTACTACCGCACCACCAATGGCGCCAACGCCTCCAACTGGCTGGCGCAAAAGTGGACCACGATGGCGACCGGCCGCAGCGATATCAGCGTGGCCCAGTTCACCCACTCGGGCTACAACCAGAAATCCGTGATCATGACCATCAACGGCACCGATAACGGCGCCGAAGTGGTAGTGATGGGCGGCCACCTGGACACCATCAATTTGAGCGGCAATGGCGAAACCTCGCGCTCGCCCGGTGCCGACGATGACGCCTCCGGTATCGCCAGCCTGACCGAGGCGGCGCGCGCCATGATCGCCGCTGGCTACAAGCCACGCCGCACGATCAAGATCATCGGCTATGCGGCGGAGGAAGCGGGCTTGCTCGGCTCCAAGGATATCGCCGCCAACTTCAAGGCCAACAACGTGAACGTGGTTGGTGTGCTGCAGCTAGACATGACCAACTACCGCGGCTCGGCCAAGGACATCTGGCTTTATACCGACTATACCGACAGCCAGCAGAACACCTTTCTCACCTCGCTGATCTCGGCCTACACGCCGACCGTTACGGTAGGCACCAGCGCCTGCGGCTACGCCTGTTCCGACCACGCCTCCTGGCACAACCAGGGCTACCCGGCTTCGTTCCCGTTCGAGACGCTGGATGGGCAGGACAATCCGCACATCCACACCGCCAACGACACCTACGCCAATTCCGGCAACCAGGCCGACCACGCGCTGAAGTTCGCCAAGCTGGCCGCCGCATATGCGGTGGAGCTGGGCAGCGACGGGCCGGGCATCGGCGATACCGTGCAGAATTTCAACGGCAGCCTGGCGTTAAACCAGAAAGCCAATTTCGGTCCGTTCAAGGCCGGAGTCGGCACCTTCAAGGCGGAGGTTACGGGCACCGGCGATGCTGACCTGTATGTACGCAAAGGATCGGCGCCCACCACCAGCAGCTATACCTGCAAGTCGGATGGCGCCACCTCCACTGAAACCTGCAGCGTGAGCATCACCGCGAATGGCGATGTCTACGTTATGCTGAATGGTTACAAGGCGTCGACCTATAACCTGAAGGTCACTTACCGTCCGCAATAGTCGCAGGCGAGCCAGGTTCGCCCAGCGCAGCCTGGCCTTTTTCATGGTCTGGAATGACTATCGGAGCACTAGGGCACGACCAGTTGATCGACCAGGAAAGCCGGCGAAACCGGGGAAACCGGAAAACCAGGGTCTGACCCTGAGGGTCAGACCCTGGTTTCCTGGTTTTCCGGTTTAAAAATGCAAAAAGCCCGCTAACACATGTCAGCGGGCTTTTCTAATAAGAGCCTGACGATAACCTACTTTCACACTGGTTGCAGCACTATCATCGGCGCAAAGTCGTTTCACGGTCCTGTTCGGGATGGGAAGGGGTGGGACCGACTTGCTATGGTCATCAGGCATAACTTGTAGGCAGCGCGCCAGGCGCGCTGCGCAATCTGGAAGAAGTAAAGTGGGGGTAGTGTTCTCAAACACGAGTAAATGCTATATAACCGGCAAGGTTATAGGGACAAGCCGTACGGGCAATTAGTATCAGTTAGCTTAATGCATTACTGCACTTCCACACCTGACCTATCAACGTCCTGGTCTCGAACGACCCTTCAAAGAGCTCAAGGCTCTGGGAAATCTCATCTTAAGGCAAGTTTCCCGCTTAGATGCTTTCAGCGGTTATCTCTTCCGAACTTAGCTACCCGGCAATGCCACTGGCGTGACAACCGGTACACCAGAGGTTCGTCCACTCCGGTCCTCTCGTACTAGGAGCAGCCCCCTTCAAATTTCCAACGCCCACGGCAGATAGGGACCAAACTGTCTCACGACGTTTTAAACCCAGCTCACGTACCACTTTAAATGGCGAACAGCCATACCCTTGGGACCGGCTACAGCCCCAGGATGTGATGAGCCGACATCGAGGTGCCAAACTCCCCCGTCGATATGAACTCTTGGGAGGAATCAGCCTGTTATCCCCAGAGTACCTTTTATCCGTTGAGCGATGGCCCTTCCATACAGAACCACCGGATCACTATGTCCTACTTTCGTACCTGCTCGACTTGTCGGTCTCGCAGTTAAGCACGCTTATGCCATTGCACTATTAGCACGATGTCCGACCGTACCTAGCGTACCTTCGAACTCCTCCGTTACACTTTGGGAGGAGACCGCCCCAGTCAAACTGCCTACCATGCACTGTCCCCGATCCGGATTACGGACCAAGGTTAGAACCTCAAACAAACCAGGGTGGTATTTCAAGGTTGGCTCCATAGGAACTGGCGTCCCTACTTCAAAGCCTCCCACCTATCCTACACAGATTGGTTCAAAGTCCAATGCAAAGCTACAGTAAAGGTTCATGGGGTCTTTCCGTCTAGCCGCGGGTAGATTGCATCATCACAAACACTTCAACTTCGCTGAGTCTCGGGAGGAGACAGTGTGGCCATCGTTACGCCATTCGTGCAGGTCGGAACTTACCCGACAAGGAATTTCGCTACCTTAGGACCGTTATAGTTACGGCCGCCGTTTACTGGGACTTCAATCAAGAGCTTGCACCCCATCATTTAATCTTCCAGCACCGGGCAGGCGTCACACCCTATACGTCCACTTTCGTGTTTGCAGAGTGCTGTGTTTTTATTAAACAGTCGCAGCCACCAGTTTATTGCAACCTTTTCGCCCTCATGGAGTAAACCAATCAAGCTACCGAGGCGTACCTTATCCCGAAGTTACGGTACCAATTTGCCGAGTTCCTTCTCCCGAGTTCTCTCAAGCGCCTTAGAATACTCATCTCGCCCACCTGTGTCGGTTTGCGGTACGGTCTCGTATGACTGAAGCTTAGAGGCTTTTCTTGGAACCACTTCCGATTGCTTCGTGCACAAGTGCACTCGTCCCAGTCCCTTGAATTACGTGCCCGGATTTGCCTAAGCACCTTCTATGAACCAGAAACTGACTATTCCAACAGTCAGACAACCTTCCGCGATCCGTCCCCCCATCGCATCATACGACGGTGCAGGAATATTAACCTGCTTCCCATCAGCTACGCATCTCTGCCTCGCCTTAGGGGCCGACTCACCCTGCTCCGATGAACGTTGAACAGGAAACCTTGGGCTTACGGCGTGCGGGCTTTTCACCCGCATTATCGCTACTCATGTCAGCATTCGCACTTCTGATACCTCCAGCATCCTTTACAAGACACCTTCGCAGGCTTACAGAACGCTCTCCTACCATATCCTTGCGGATATCCGCAGCTTCGGTGACTGGCTTAGCCCCGTTACATCTTCCGCGCAGGACGACTCGATCAGTGAGCTATTACGCTTTCTTTAAATGATGGCTGCTTCTAAGCCAACATCCTGACTGTTTTAGCCTTCCCACTTCGTTTTCCACTTAGCCAATCTTTGGGACCTTAGCTGGCGGTCTGGGTTGTTTCCCTCTTGACACCGGACGTTAGCACCCGATGTCTGTCTCCCAAGCTCGCACTCAACGGTATTCGGAGTTTGCAATGGTTTGGTAAGTCGCGATGACCCCCTAGCCATAACAGTGCTCTACCCCCGTCGGTGATACTTGAGGCACTACCTAAATAGTTTTCGGAGAGAACCAGCTATTTCCAAGTTTGTTTAGCCTTTCACCCCTATCCACAGCTCATCCCCTAATTTTTCAACATTAGTGGGTTCGGTCCTCCAGTGCGTGTTACCGCACCTTCAACCTGGCCATGGATAGATCACTTGGTTTCGGGTCTACACCCAGCGACTGGCGCCCTGTTCGGACTCGATTTCTCTACGGCTCCCCTATTCGGTTAACCTCGCCACTGAATGTAAGTCGCTGACCCATTATACAAAAGGTACGCAGTCACCCCTTGCGAGGCTCCTACTGTTTGTATGCACACGGTTTCAGGATCTATTTCACTCCCCTCCCGGGGTTCTTTTCGCCTTTCCCTCACGGTACTGGTTCACTATCGGTCGATTACGAGTATTTAGCCTTGGAGGATGGTCCCCCCATGTTCAGACAGGATTTCTCGTGTCCCGCCCTACTTGTCGTACGCTTAGTACCACCGGTCTGATTTCGTGTACGGGGCTATCACCCACTATGGCGCCTATTTCCAGAGGCTTCCACTATCAGTCCGACTATCACGTACAGGCTCTTCCCATTTCGCTCGCCACTACTTTGGGAATCTCGGTTGATTTCTTTTCCTGCAGCTACTTAGATGTTTCAGTTCGCCGCGTTCGCCTTGCATACCTATGTATTCAGTATGCAATACCCTAAAAGGGTGGGTTTCCCCATTCGGAAATCTTCGGATCAAAGCTTGTTTGTCAGCTCCCCGAAGCTTATCGCAGACTACTACGTCCTTCATCGCCTGTAATCGCCAAGGCATCCGCCATGTGCACTTATTCACTTGTCCCTATAACCTTGACGGCTATAAGTTCAAGCATTTACTACATTGTGTTTGATGAGTTTTACTACTACCCTAAGTGATATCTTTCGATATCGCTTAATAAAACTTTTACTTCTTCCAGATTGTTAAAGAACGGTACTACTTAAACCTAAACCGCAGGGGCTTACGTTTAACCAGTATCTAACAACAGCCGATAAGTGTGGACGTTTGAGTCTGATGCCGACTCTAGAAAGGAGGTGATCCAGCCGCACCTTCCGATACGGCTACCTTGTTACGACTTCACCCCAGTCACGAATCCTACCGTGGTAAGCGCCCCCCTTACGGTTAAGCTACCTACTTCTGGTAAAACCCGCTCCCATGGTGTGACGGGCGGTGTGTACAAGACCCGGGAACGTATTCACCGCGACATGCTGATCCGCGATTACTAGCGATTCCAACTTCACGCAGTCGAGTTGCAGACTGCGATCCGGACTACGATACACTTTCTGGGATTAGCTCCCCCTCGCGGGTTGGCGGCCCTCTGTATGTACCATTGTATGACGTGTGAAGCCCTACCCATAAGGGCCATGAGGACTTGACGTCATCCCCACCTTCCTCCGGTTTGTCACCGGCAGTCTCATTAGAGTGCTCTTGCGTAGCAACTAATGACAAGGGTTGCGCTCGTTGCGGGACTTAACCCAACATCTCACGACACGAGCTGACGACAGCCATGCAGCACCTGTGTGATGGTTCTCTTTCGAGCACCCTCAGATCTCTCCAAGGTTCCATCCATGTCAAGGGTAGGTAAGGTTTTTCGCGTTGCATCGAATTAATCCACATCATCCACCGCTTGTGCGGGTCCCCGTCAATTCCTTTGAGTTTTAATCTTGCGACCGTACTCCCCAGGCGGTCTACTTCACGCGTTAGCTGCGTTACTAAGTCAATTAAGACCCAACAACTAGTAGACATCGTTTAGGGCGTGGACTACCAGGGTATCTAATCCTGTTTGCTCCCCACGCTTTCGTGCATGAGCGTCAGTTTTGACCCAGGGGGCTGCCTTCGCCATCGGTGTTCCTCCACATCTCTACGCATTTCACTGCTACACGTGGAATTCTACCCCCCTCTGCCAAACTCTAGCCTCGCAGTCTCCATCGCCATTCCCAGGTTAAGCCCGGGGATTTCACGACAGACTTACGAAACCGCCTGCGCACGCTTTACGCCCAGTAATTCCGATTAACGCTTGCACCCTACGTATTACCGCGGCTGCTGGCACGTAGTTAGCCGGTGCTTATTCTTCAGGTACCGTCAGCAGTCACGGATATTAGCCGTGACCTTTTCTTCCCTGACAAAAGAGCTTTACAACCCGAAGGCCTTCTTCACTCACGCGGCATTGCTGGATCAGGCTTGCGCCCATTGTCCAAAATTCCCCACTGCTGCCTCCCGTAGGAGTCTGGACCGTGTCTCAGTTCCAGTGTGGCTGGTCGTCCTCTCAGACCAGCTACTGATCGTTGCCTTGGTGGGCCTTTACCCCACCAACTAGCTAATCAGATATCGGCCGCTCCAGGAGCACAAGGTCTTGCGATCCCCTGCTTTCATCCTTAGATCGTATGCGGTATTAGCGTAACTTTCGCTACGTTATCCCCCACTCTTGGGTACGTTCCGATATATTACTCACCCGTTCGCCACTCGCCACCAGGCCGAAGCCCGTGCTGCCGTTCGACTTGCATGTGTAAAGCATGCCGCCAGCGTTCAATCTGAGCCAGGATCAAACTCTTCAGTTTAATCTCTGTTTTAAGTCATTGCTGACTTGGTCACTCACTCAAAATACTGACGAAATCTCATAAAGAGATTTACGTTTAATTTTGTGCGAGCGTATAACTATAATTTGAGTATCGAGCCATAAAGGCTCGGGCAAATTCGTCAAACGCCCACACTTATCGACTGTTGATTTTTAAAGATCGCTGCCTTGTTTTAGCGACGAAGCGTTGTGTTCGTCAGCAGCAGAGAAGCGAGATTATGCGGTGTTTCGTGCAACTCGTCAACCCCTTCTTTTTCGCTTCGCTGCTTCGTCGTTGACGTTGCTGCGTTGCGAGGGACAGAACTATAACGAATGAGCTGGCGTTTTGCAAGTGAATAATTCACTGTCGTGATCGCGCAAGCGATCCAGGCCGACCAAAGCGTGTGTGTAAGGAAATGGGCGCCCCTCAGTTGCTGCACCCAGCCGACACCCAGTCCGAACAGCAGCATGGCGGCGCCAATCACCATTGCCTTGCTCCGCTGGCGCGGCCACCAGAAGGCTGCCAGCCCGACCAGCCACAGCGCGCTCGACGCGTGCCCGCCCGGCAAGCAATGGCCGGGCAACACCTCGGTGGGCATCCATTCCAGAAGACGTATATATGGGGTCGCGCCGCCGTAGCGTTCGAGGTCCCAGGGGCAGTGGCTGCTGCTGGCCTGCTTCAGGAGGCTGGTCGCCAACGGCACGCTGATCGCCGACATGGCCAGGACGCGCATGCCAAGCCGGCGCTCCGGCGCCCAGTGCTGGTAGGGCCGCCAGGCGTCACGCAGCGCCAGCAATACTGCGCCCGCAGCCAGGCATGTCAGCATGGCTTTCAGGATCACATGGTTGAATTGTTCGGCGAACCAGGCGTGCCGCAGCGGGAATGCGCTGCTGGCGTGGTTGTAGGCCATGTCGGCCAGGCGCAGGTCGATATCCGTGGACTGGCCGAGCCATAGGATCAGGGTGGCCGACGCTGCCAGCGCCAGCGCGCCCCGGTAATTCTTATGCATCATGGGTACAAGCCTGGAACAGGTCTAACTTGGGGTTGTATACAGCGGTGCTGATATTGAGCATGCCGAGCGTGGAGTGAAAGACGTTATCGTGCGAGAAGGGCTGGTTGCGGCGCGCGGCCAGGCAGTCGCGACTCACATGGAAGCGCTGGCTGAAGCTGTCCGACATCCAGAGCATCATCGGCACCTTGCGTTGCTCTTCGGGCGAGAAGATATACGGTGCGCCATGCAGGTACATATTCTTTTCCCCCAGCGATTCGCCATGGTCGGAGAAGTAGAGCATGGAGGCGGGTATGCCCGCTTCCTTCAGCACCGCAATGGTGCGGTCGAGGAAATAGTCGGTATATAGGATGCTGTTGTCATATGCCGCCGCAATTTCTTCGCGCGTGCACTGCTCCAGCTCATTGGTCCGGCATACCGGACCGAATTTGCCGAAACCGGCAGGATAGCGCTTCCAATAGGCCGGGCCATGACTGCCTTTCTGGTGCAGCACGATGACCAGGTCTTTGCCTGCGTTACGGATCAACTCGGGCAGGCCGTCCAGCAGGCGCTCGTCGTAGCACTCCTCTTCATTGCACAGGGGGCTGCCCGGCACGGGCTTGGACATATCTTCATAGCCCACGCGCTGGCAGACGCCCTTGCAGCCGGAGTTATTATCGCGCCAGATCACTTCCAGACCGGCGTGGCGCAGCACGTCCAGCAAGCCTTCCTTGCTGCGCGCCTTATCTTCTGAATAACCATGGCGCGTCAAATCGGAAAAGACGCAGGGCACCGAGATGGCGGTGGCGGTGCCGCACGAGCTGACATTCGTGAAATTGACCAGGGATGGCTCCCGGGCCAGGCGCGGATTGGTGTCGCGCTCGTAGCCGTTGAGGGAGAAGTTCATCGCGCGGGCGGTCTCGCCGACCACGATGATCGTGACGGTACGCTGGCCGTCACCGCTGGCTGCCCACAGCCGGCCCTTGGCCGCATCTGTACCCAGCGGCGCCACGATGGTCGGCGTCGCCAGTTTCTGCTTCAGGTAGCCGTTCGCCGCCTGGAAGACATTGGTCGGCGTCAGCATGAAGCGCAGCTCGCGGTGCTCGCGCACGGCCGACGCCAAGGGCTTGAACAGTAAGAACAGCAGGCCGACTGCGGCCAGAAACGATAGCGCCAATACGCCGCTATTGGCGGCAATGGTGCGGCGCATGGAGCCGTATTCCACCGGCAGGCGCCACACCAGCCAGGATGGCACGACGCCCAGCAAGACGAAAGCCTGCACCATCTTCCAACTGAAAAGCTCGCCGGCTTCGCGCGCATCGGTTTCCACCACGTTTTGCACCATCGAGGCATCGATCACGATGCCGTACTGCGACATGAAATAGGCGGTGACGGAAGACAGCAGCAACAGTGCGATCAGGACGGGCTTGAACAGGCGGCGATAGTTCACCAGCGCCAGCACGCCGCTAAAGACCATGACCAGCAACAGGCAGGAGCCGAGATACACCGGCAGCTTGGCAAGCTCGAAGCCGCCGACGGCGACCGTGAATTTCCTCCAGAAAGTGGCGTTATACGCCAGGACCAGGAAGGACGCTGCGACCGGCGGCAGGTAGATGGAGCGAATGCAAGGAAATTTCATCCTCGCAGGATAAGCAGCAGCCTGTAAAGGCCGCGTGAGGCCGGCGTTAAATTCGCGTTAAGGCGGGGTGACGGGGAAGCGAATATCGAAACGGGTACCGCCGCCCTGGCGTTGCTGGACTTGCAATTCCAGGCCCAGGTATTTGCAGATGCGCTGCACCAGCCCCAGTCCCAGGCCGCTGCCGGAGGATACGCCATCCGACTCCGTCGGTGCTTCGCCGCGCAAACGCGCCAGTGCCGCCGCAGGGAGACCCGGCCCGGTATCTTCCACCACCACGCTGTTCTGCTCCAGGCGCACCAGCACTTCGCCCTGCTCCGTATAGCTGCAGGCATTGCGCAGCAGATTACCGATAGCCGCCTGCAGCAGCTCGCGCGAGCCATGGGCGGTGAAATCATCGCCGCCCGCAAAATGCAGCGTGACTGGCTTGCCGGCGACCAGCGACTGGCAGCGCACCGTCTCCGCTTGCGCCACCGACGCCATCGACTGCGCCGGACCGTCCCGGCCTTGCGGCGAACGCGCCAGTTGCAGCAGGACGGCGGTGACGTCGCCGGCTTCGCGCGCGGCGCGGTAGATCCGCGCGGCCGGCGCATGGAGACCGGCGTCGCCTTCGGTGCGCGCCATCAGCACTTCGGCGGCGCCGCTGATCACGGTCAGCGGGGTACGCAGTTCGTGGCTGACGTCCCCGGTGAAGAAGCGCTCGCGGTCGAGGAATTGTTCCAGCTCGCCGGTGCGGCCGGCGAAGGCGCGCGCCAGCGTGCCCAGTTCGTCGGAACGTTCCAGGCAGGGCATATCCTTCTCGCGCTGCTCCACCGCGCGCGAAAGGAGCGTAATCGGGTTGACGATGCTGTTGGCCAGGTAGCGCGCCAGCATCAGCGAGCACGTGAGGAAAACCAGCAAACCGGCGGCGAACATCGAATAGACCACCACCTCGATCTTTTCATACTCGCTGTCGTGGTCCACCACCACGTATTCACCATGGTGGTCGCGGCCGGCCAGCACGTGCAGGTCCACGCCGTCGACCGTGATCTCACGCACGCCATGTGGCAGGCCGCGCAAGGAAGTGGGAATGTCGACATCGTGGTGGAAGGTCAGGCCGGCGGGCATCAGCACCGGCATGCCGGCGCTATGGCGCGGGGCCGCCCATTGCGCCACTTCCAGCAAGCGCTCATCGACCAGCTTTTCCTCGATACCCTCGACGGCGAGCGCCGCGATCACGGCGAAAAAGGCGCAAACGCCCACCGCGAAAGTCATATAGGCGGCGACGATGCGCCGACGGATAGAGTCAGTTTTCTTCATCCGAAGTTACCAGCTTGTAGCCAATGCCCGGGATCGTGCGCAGCATGGCGAATGGATAAGGTTTGTCCAGCGCCTGCCGCAGCGCGTGGATATGCGTGCGCAGCGCGTCGCTGTCGGGGCGCTCGTCGCCCCATACTTCATGTTCCAGGGTGTCACGCGCCACCACACGCGGCGCGTCCTTCATCAGGCATTTGAGAATGGTGTAGCCGGTGCGGGTCAGCGTCAGCGGGTGTCCGGCGCGGCGCACTTCGTAGTGGACGGTGTCGAAGCGCAGTTCCCCAAATTGCAGCACCGGCGCCCCGGCCTGGGCGCCGCGCGCACGCCGCACCAGGGCGCGCAGGCGGATTTCCAGCTCCACCAGCGAAAAAGGCTTGACCAGGTAATCGTCGGCGCCGCTTTCAAAGCCGGCCACCTTATCTTCCAGCGTGTCGCGCGCGGTCAGCATCAGCACCGGGGTGGCCTTGCCCAGCTCTCCGCGCAGCTTGCGGCAGAACTCCAGGCCGTTCAGGCCGGGCAGCATCACGTCCAGCACCACGGCGTCGTACTCCTGCTCGGCGGCCAGCGCCAGCCCGCCATAGCCGTTGGCGGCGGTGTCCAGCACATAGCCCTTCGGCTCGAGGAAGCCGTACAGGTTGGCGACAATATCCTTATTGTCTTCAATGATAAGTATCCGCATCAGGGCATTATAATTCCGCGATGACTATCCCACACATTCCCCCTCTCAAGGACGATTCCCTCGCGGCCCAGCTGGAGCGCGCCATCAACAACAAGACCAAGCCGCTGGGCAGCCTGGGCGCGCTGGAGCGGCTGGCGCACAAGGTCGGCATGATCCAGCAAAGCGTCCGGCCGGAGCTGCGCGAGCCCGCCATCCTGGTGTTCGCGGGCGACCATGGCGTGGTGGCGGAAGGTATTTCCGCCTTCCCGCAGGACGTGACCTGGCAGATGGTGGAGAACTTCCTGGCCGGCGGCGCCGCGATCAATGTCTTCGCGCGCCAGAACGGCTGCCTGCTGAAAGTGGTCGATGCGGGCGTGAAGCACGATTTCGGTGCGCGCGAGGGCCTGGTCAACCGAAAAATCGCCCATGGCACCGCCAACTTTGCACAGCAGCCGGCCATGTCGGCGCAGCAGTGCATGGAGGCGATCGCGTGCGGCATGGACCTGGTGGCCGAACTGCCGGGCAATGTGCTGGGCTTCGGTGAAATGGGCATCGGCAATACCACCGCCGCTGCAGCCCTGATGCACCGTCTGACCGGCATTCCGGTGGCCGACTGCGTGGGCGCCGGCACCGGCCTGACTTCCGAAGGCGTGGCGCACAAGCAGCGCGTGATCGAAGCCGCCATGGCCTTGCACGCCGACGCGCAAGACGGCTTGCAGGCGCTGGCCACCTTCGGCGGCCTGGAGATCGCCATGATGGTGGGCGCCATGCTGAAGGCGGCCGAACGCCGTATGGTGCTGCTGATTGACGGCTTTATCGTCACCAGCGCGCTGCTGGTGGCGGCGCGCGTGCAGCCGGCGCTGCTCGACTACTGTGTGTTCTCGCACTGCTCCGACGAAAGCGGCCATCAGCGCATGCTCAACTTCCTTGGCGCCCAGCCGCTGCTGAACCTGGGCCTGCGCCTGGGCGAAGGCACCGGCGCCGCCCTGGCCTTGCCGCTGTTGCATGCCGCCGTCAACTTCCTGAACCAGATGGCCACTTTCGAGTCGGCCCAGGTCAGCGAGAAGTCCGAGTAAGCGCCGATGCAGCAGTTGCGCCTCTTTTTCATCGCGCTGCAATTCTTTACGCGCCTGCCGATTCCGCGCTGGGTCGGCTTTGAGCCGGACTGGCTGCATCACGCCTCGCGCTACTTCCCCCTGGTCGGCCTGGTGGTGGCCGCCATCGCCGGCGCCGTGTATGCGGCGGCGGCAATGGTGCTGCCGCTGCCGGTCGCCGTGCTGCTCTCCACCGGCGCCGGGATTTATGCCACCGGCGCCTTCCACGAGGACGGTTTTGCCGACGCCTGCGACGGCCTGGGCGGCGGCCTTACACGCGAGCGCGTGCTGGAAATCATGAAGGATTCGCGCATCGGGGCCTATGGCGCGATCGGCATCATCCTGATGCTGGCGACCAAGGTGGCGGCGCTGGCCAGCCTGCCCATACTGGCGGCGCTGGGCGCGCTGCTGGCGGCGCATCCCCTGTCGCGCCTGATGGCATGCACCCTGATCTGGCGCATGGAATATGCGCGCGCCGAAGGCAAGGCCAAGCCGCTGGCGCAGGAAATGCGCAGCGGCGAGTTTGCCATTGCGGCACTGGGCGCGGCGCTGCCGGCTGGCGCCGTGGTGGCGCTGGGCTGGCTGCCGCTGGCGGCCTTGGGCGCGGGCCTGGCCGGCATGCTGCTGGCGACGCTCTGGTTCGCGCGCAAGTTCCAGCAGCGCCTGGGCGGCTACACGGGCGACTGCCTGGGCGCCGTTCAGCAACTGTCGGAAGCCGTGTTCTACCTGTGCGTGCTGGCCTGCGTGTGGAACTGATCCTCATCCGCCATCCCCAACCCGAGGTCGCGCCGGGCGTTTGCTACGGCAGCAGCGACCTTCCGGCCGCTGTCGGCGCGCTGGCCGAAGGCCATGCCGCCCTGGCGCCGCAACTGGCGCCCCTGCTGGCGCGTGGCGTGCGCCTGTATGCCAGCCCCCTGCAACGCTGCACCGCCCTGGCCTCCCGCCTTGGCACACCCACGCT
The DNA here is from genome assembly GCA_046523935.1 of Massilia sp. SR12. GTDB lineage: Bacteria > Pseudomonadota > Gammaproteobacteria > Burkholderiales > Burkholderiaceae_D > Rugamonas. The sequence goes on from CP159586.1 coordinate 3,265,996, forward strand.
GGACGCGCGCCTGGCCGAGATGGACTTTGGCGCCTGGGAGCTGCGTCCCTGGTCCGACATCCCGCGCGCCGAGGTCGACGCCTGGGCCGCCGACCTGCTCGATTACCGTCCCGGCGGCGGCGAAACCGTGCGCGAAGTGGCGGTGCGCGTGCAATCCTTCCTGGACGATCTGCGGCATGACGCCATCATCGTGTGCCATGCCGGCACCATGCGCCTGATGGCCGCCATGGCCGCCGGCGAACCCTTGCTGCATGCGGCGCAGAAGCCAAACCAGGTCAAGTATTGCTCGATCCTGCGCTTGTCCTGGCCCGCCCAGCCGGCCAACCCCGTATAATGGCGGGGTTTTGGTGCTCGCATTCGAAATCTCGAAAGCAGTTAAACGGGAAACACGATACTGTCTTTGACAGCCAAACGTGTGCTGCCCCCGCAACGGTAAGCAAGTGCCGCCCTGATGGAGCGGCAGCGGTCTCATAGCCACTGTGCGCAAGCATGGGAAGGCCAGGCCGCGATACTTGCCAGCCCGGATACCGGCCAGACCAGGTGGGAACGCGCCCTGCGCACGTTCCCGTTCTAGCCGGCTTACGGGGACGTGGGCCGGCGGCTCACTGAAGAAAATGACATGACCTTTCCCGCCACCCGGCAAGCGGCCCTCGCGTCGCTAGCACTGGCCGTTGCCGTACCTGCAGCCCAAGCCCAAATCCAGACCCCTGTCCTGAATTCCGTCGTCGTTACCGCCACCCGCACACCGCAGGAAGCACGCGATACCCTCAGCGATACGCTCAGCATCAGCGCCGATGAAATCGCGCGCAGCGGCGCCGGCTCGATCACCGAAGTGCTGCAGCGCCAGCGCGGCATCGAAATCACCCGCAACGGCGGCAGCGCCACCAACTCCAACGTCTACCTGCGCGGCGCCAACGGCAACCAGGTGATCGTGCTGCTGGACGGCGTGCGCATCGCCTCCGCCACCAGCGGTGCGGCGGCGTGGAACGCCATTCCGGTCGGCGCGGTGGACCGCATCGAAGTGGTGTACGGCCCCCTCAGCACCATTTACGGCGCTGACGCGATCGGCGGCGTGATCCAGATCTTCACCAAGAAAGGCCAGGGTCCCCTGGCGCTGGACGCGGCGATCCTGGCGGGCAGCTACGGCACGCGCGCTGGCCGCGCCGGCATTTCCGGCCAGGAGGGCGCTTTCAGCTACGCCCTCAGCGCCGGCAAGGAGCGTGCGGACGGCTTCTCCTCCACCCTGCCGGGCATCAGCAGTTACAACAAGGACGATGACGGCTACGACCGCAAGCACGCCAGCGGCCAGTTGTCCTGGCAAGTCGCGCCGGGCCATGAACTGTCGACCCTGTTCACGCATATCGACCAGGAATCCGATTTCGACAGCGGCGCCACCGTGCGCGCCTGGAATACGCAAAAGCTGGACACCTTCGCCCTGTCCTCGCGCAACCGCCTGAGCAGCGCCTGGCACATGACGACCCAGGCCTCGCAATCGCGCGACAAAGCCGGCAGCTTTACCGCCAGCGCCAGCCGCATCGACACCAAGCAGACCATGTACAGCTGGCAGAACGACATCGCGCTGGGCCTGGACAAGCTGCAACTGCTGGCCGAATACCGCAAAGAGGAAGTGGAGTCGAACACCACCGCCATGGAGCGCGAGCGCAGCACCAAGTCGCTGGCCGCCAGCTATGCCATGCAGCGCGGCGACCACCTGCTGGCCGCCGCCGCCCGCAACGACGACAGCTCGCAGTACGGTTCGCAAAACACCGGTTCGCTGGGCTACGGCTACCGCTTTACCCCAGCCCTGCGCCTGAACGCCAGCTACGGCACCAGCTTCCGCGCGCCGACCTTCAACGAGTTGTACTACCCGGGCTACGGCCTGGAGAGCAACCGTCCGGAAGAAGGCCGCAACCGCGAGATCGGCATCCGCTTCGACCAGAATGGCACCACGCTCGGCGCCACCGCCTACCGCAATAAGCTGACCGACCTGCTGCTCAACACCACGCCGTGTCCCAAGCCCGGCTTCAAGAACGGTTGCGCCTACAACGTCAACCACGCCACGCTGGAAGGCATCACCCTGGCGGCACGCCAGCAACTGGGCAGCGCCTTCACCCTGGAGGCCTCGGCCGATTTCCAGAACCCGCGCGACGACAGCACCGGCAAGCAGCTGCAGCGCCGCGCCAAGCGCCACGGCAATGTGGCGCTGGAATATACTGCCGGCAGCCTGCGCGGCGGCGCCGAATGGCAGGTATCGGGCGCGCGCTTCGACGACGCGGCCAACCGCAACCGCCTGGGCGGCTACGGTTTGCTGAACCTGTACGCGGCCTGGTACTTCGCCCCGTCCTGGTCTGCCACCCTGCGCTGGAACAACGTGGCCGACAAGCAGTATGAAGTTGCGCGCCTGTACGGCACCGCTGGTTCCAGCGTGTATGCCGGCCTGCGCTTCGGCTACAAATAAATGAGATAAGCTGCCCGCTATGCATCCACTTTCCGCCAAGCTGCGCCTGCGCGCCGCCACCGTCATCATCCTGCTGGTGCTGTTGTCGCTGGCCAGCCTGGCGGCCGCCGGCATGATCGGCTCGGTCAGCATCCCGCTGGCCGATTTGCCGGGCGCGCTGCGCGAGTGGGCCAGCGGGCAGCCGACTTCTCTTTATGGCCACCTGATCGGCCTGCGCGCCGAACGCGCCGCCACCGCCTTTGTCACCGGCGCCTCGCTTGCGTTGGCCGGTGTCATGATGCAGGCCTTGCTGCGCAATCCCCTGGCCGACCCGTATGTGCTGGGCATTTCATCCGGCGCCTCGGTCGGCGCCCTGGCGGCGCTGCTGTTCATGTGCGCGGCCTGGGTGGTCGATGCCGCCTCCTTCGCCGGGGCGGTCATCGTCTCCATGCTGTTGTACTTGCTGGCGCGGCGCGACCTGCGCGGCGGCACCGCAGCCGAAGGCGGCACCGCCATGCTGCTGCTGACGGGCGTGGTGCTGTCCTCCGGCTGCATCGCCCTGGTGACGCTGATGCTCTCCATCGCGCCGGAAAGCCGCCTGCGCACCATGGTGTTCTGGCTGATTGGCGACCTGTCCGGCTCCCCGATCCGCTGGCTGCCCTGGTTCGTGCTGGCCGGCTGCCTCGCTTTCGCCCTGCGCGCGGCGCGCTCCTTCAACGTCATGGCGCTGCACGCCGAAGCTTCCGCCACGCTGGGCATCCGCGTTGGCGCCATGCGCAAGGGCCTGTTTTTCTGTTCCGGCCTGCTGACCGCCAGCGCCGTGACCACCGCCGGCAGCATCGGCTTCGTCGGCCTGATCGTGCCGCACGCCTGCCGCTTCGCTTTCGGCCCCGACCACCGCCTGCTGGTGCCATGCGCCACCCTGGTGGGCGGCGCCTACCTGGTGCTGGCCGATACCCTGGCGCGCACCATCATCGCGCCGCAACAGCTGCCGGCCGGCGTGGTGACCGCCCTGGTCGGCACCCCGGTCTTCCTGTACCAACTGCACCGGCTGAGGAAGTAAACATGATCGCTACCCATCAACTGCGCCTGTCCATGGGCAAGCGCACCCTGGTCGAGCAGCTGGACTGGCAGGTCGGCGACGGCGAATGCTGGAGCGTCATCGGCCGCAACGGCGCCGGCAAGAGCACCTTGCTGCGCACCCTGGCCGGCCTGCGCGATGCGGACGGCGGCCATGTCAGCATCGACCGCCGCGCCCTGGCCGACTGGCCGCTGCAGGACCTGGCGCGCAAGCGCGCCTTCCTGGCACAGGCGCGCAGCGACGCCTTCTCGTATTCCGTGATCGAGACCGTGCTCTCGGCACGCCACCCCTACCACGACAACCGCTACTGGGAAAACAGCGACGACCACCACGCCGCCCTGGCGTCGCTGGCGGCGATGGAGGTGGACCACCTGGCGGCGCGCGATGTGCGCACCCTGTCGGGCGGCGAGCGCCAGCGCGTGGCGATTGCCGCCATGCTGGCGCAGGACACGCCCTTGCTGCTGCTGGACGAACCGGCCAATGCACTGGACCTGGCGCACCAGGTGAGCGTGATGTCACTGCTGTCCAAACTTTGCCGCGAACAGCGCAAGACCGTGGTGATGGTGGGCCACGACCTGACGCTGGCGCACAGCGTTTCCAGCCACGCCCTGCTGCTGATGGGCGATGGGCGCTGGCTGGCCGGCACTACCGCCGACGTGATGCAGCCTGCGCTGCTGAGCGAATACCTAGACCATCCAATCGAAATCGTCCGCCACGGCGAGCGCAGCATCTTTATTCCCGGGAGTCCGCAAGCATGAGCGATATCAACCAACGCCACCGCGACCGCATGGAGCGCAAGAAGGCCATCATCGACGCCAAGATCGCGGCGGCTGATAAGAACATCGGCGTATTGATCGTCAACACCGGCAACGGCAAAGGCAAGAGTTCGAGCGGTTTCGGCATGGCCATGCGCGCCATGGGGCACGGCATGAAGGTGGGGGTGGTGCAGTTCATCAAAGGCGCCATGTCGACCGGCGAGGAACAGTTCCTGCGCCGCTTCCCGGAAGAATGCAGCTTCCACGCCATGGGCGAAGGCTATACCTGGGAAACCCAGGACCGCGAACGCGACGTGGCCAAGGCGCGCGAGGCCTGGGAGCAGGCGCGCGCCTTCCTGCGCGACCCATCCTACGGCATGGTGGTGCTGGACGAGCTGAATATCGCCCTCAAATACCACTACCTGGATGTGCATGAAGTGATCGCCGACTTGCTGGACCGCCCGGAAATGCAGCACGCCGTGGTAACCGGCCGCGCCGCGCCGCCCGAATTGATCGAGGTGGCGGACACGGTGACGGAAATGACGGTGGTGAAGCACGCCTTCAAAGCCGGCATCGCCGCCCAGCCGGGGACGGAATGGTAGCGCGCGCGGTACTGATCGCGGCGGCCGCTTCCGGCCAGGGCAAGACGACCGTCACGGCCGCCCTGGCGCGCAAGCTGGTGCGCGCGGGGCGTCGTGTGCGCGTCTTCAAGTGCGGGCCGGATTTCATCGACCCCATGGTGCTGGCGCGCGCCTGCGGGGCGCCGGTCGAATCGCTCGACTTGTGGATGGTGGGTGCCGAACGTTGCCGCGCCTTGCTGGCCGAAGCGGCAGCACAGGCCGACGCCATCCTGGTCGAGGGTGTCATGGGCCTGTACGACGGCACGCCGTCCGCCGCCGACCTGTCGCGCGAATTCGGCTTGCCGGTGCTGGCCGTGATCGATGCCGGCGCCATGGCGCAGACGGCGGGCGCGCTGGTGCACGGCTTGCGCGACTACGGTCCGGTCGAAATGGCGGGTATCATCGCCAACCGCATCGCCAGCACCGGCCACGCGGCCATGGTGGCGGCCTCGCTGCGCGATATTCCCTTGCTGGGCACCCTGCCCAAGCAGGCGGCGTCGCTGCCCGAGCGCCATTTGGGCCTGGTCTTGCCGGACGAAGTGGCGGGCCTGGACGATTTGCTCGACACGCTGGCGGAACAATTGACCTTCGACCTGGCGGCATGGGACGCGCTACCTGCCGCGCAAATCGCCGCGCCGGATGCTACGGCGGCCACGGCGGCCCCGGCGGACGCCTTGCCGCTAGCCGGCGCGCACATCGCCATCGCGCGCGATGCGGCCTTCATGTTCCTCTACCCCTCCAACCTGGCGACGCTGCAAGCGCTGGGCGCTCAGCTAAGGTATTTCTCGCCGCTGGCGGACCAACCCGTGCCCAGCGATGCAACTGCCGTCTACCTGCCCGGCGGCTACCCCGAGCTGCACGGCGCCGCATTGGCCGCTGGCCAGCGCTGGCAAGCCTCGCTGCGCACGGCGCACAATGACGGCCTGCCGATCGTGGCCGAATGTGGCGGCATGATGGCGCTGGCGGAAACACTGCAAGATAAAGAAGGCAAGGATTGGCCGATGGCCGGCCTGCTGCCCGGTAAAGTAACCATGCAAACCCGCCTGGCCGGCCTTGGTGCACAAGCCATGCCGACCACGCATGGCCCGCTACGCGGCCACACCTTCCATTACTCGCGCCTGGAAACCACGCAGCCAGCCGCCGCGACCACGCAGAAGAACCCCAGCGGCGTAGCCGGTGAAGCCGTGTACCGCATAGGCTCCCTGCAGGCCTCCTATTTCCACGGCTACTTCCCGTCCAACCCGGCTGCCGTCGCAGCCATGTTCACGCGGAACGCCGCATGACGCGCACCCTGGTATTCGGCGGCGCGCGCTCCGGCAAAAGCGCCTACGCGGAACGACTGGCAGCAGGCTCCGGCAAGGAAGTCGTCTACATTGCCACCGCCGCCGCCGGCGACGCTGAAATGGCCGCCCGCATCGCACAGCACCAGGCGCAGCGCCCGGCGCACTGGCGCACCGTCGAACAGCCCTTGGCGCTGGCGGCGGCGCTGGCCGAATGGCGCGCGCCGCAGCGCCTGGTGCTGGTCGATTGCCTCACGCTCTGGCTTTCCAACCTGATGTTCAGCGACGGCACGCAGTATCCCGACGTCGGCGCCATCGAGTTGCCCGCACTCTTCCACCAGGAACGCGCGGCGCTGCTGGCCGAACTGGCCGTTGAACGCGGCGACGTGGTGTTGGTGTCGAACGAGGTCGGCATGGGCATCGTGCCCTGGGGCGCGGTCTCGCGCAGCTACGCCGACGAAGCCGGGCGCCTGAACCAGGCAGTTGCCGCCGCTTGCGACCGCGTCGCCTTCGTCGCGGCGGGCCTGCCGCTGATGCTGAAAGGCGCGTGATGCTGCTGGGCCTTGAATGGAACTGGTTCGCCGCCGCCCTGCTGGGCGGCATGCTGCTCGACGCCGCGCTGGGCGAGGTCGCGCGCTTCCATCCCCTGGTCGGCTTCGGCCGCATGGCCGGCGCGATCGAAGCACGCCTGAACCGCTTACGGCCCGGCTCCCGCCATGCGGCCGGCGCCTCCAACACATCGCAATTCACGCGCGGCCTGCTGGCATGGTCGCTCGCCGTGCTACCCGGGACCGCTTTGGCAGCATGGCTCTGCGCGCAGCCAATGCCGGCACCGCTGCAAGCCGCGCTGCACGCCACCCTGCTCTACTTCTGCCTCGGCCTGCGCAGCCTGCGCGACCACATGCTGCCCATCGGGCACGCCCTGCAGGCCGGCGACCTGGCGCAAGCGCGCAACCTGACCGCCCGCATCGTCAGCCGCGACACCCAGCAAGCCGGTGAAACCGACCTCGCCAAAGCCGCCACCGAATCCATGCTGGAAAACGGCAATGACGCCGTCTTCGGCACCCTGTTCTGGTTCGCCATTGCCGGCGGCCCCGGCGCTGTGCTGTTCCGCCTGGCGAACACACTGGATGCCATGTGGGGCTATCGCAGCGAACGCTTCAACCTGTTTGGCCGCAGCGCCGCCCGCATCGACGACGCCCTCAATTACTTGCCGGCGCGCCTGACGGCGATTTCCTACGCCCTGCTCGCCCCCGGCGCCAACGGCACACGCTGCGCGCTGGCCTGCTGGCGCAGCCAGGCTCCTGGCTGGGGCAGCCCGAATGCCGGCCCGGTCATGTCCAGCGGCGCCGGCGCCCTCGGCCTGCAACTGGGCGGCGCCGCCAGCTACGGCGGCGAAATCGAACAACGCCCGCCGCTTGGCGCGGGCAGCCCTGCCGCCGCCGCCGACATTGCGCGCGCCTGGCGCCTGGTGCGCAACACCAGCTACCTGTGGCTCGCCGGCATGCTGGCCATCGCCTATGGAGCGCAATATGCTTGAACATGGCGGCAAACTGCGCGAAGCCGCGCAACGCTACGGCCGCAAGGACTGGCTCGACCTGTCGACCGGCCTGAATCCGAACGGCTACCCGGCCCCTGCCCTGCCTGCCGATGCCTGGCATCGCCTGCCCGAGCACGACCCGGAACTGCTGCAAGCAGCGCAACGCTACTACAATGCGCCGCGCATGCTTGCCGTCGCCGGCACGCAGGCCGCGATCCAGGCCCTGCCCCGCCTGCGCGCGCCGTCGCGCGTGGTGGTGGCCAGCCCAAGCTACGCGGAGCACCTGCACCACTGGTCGCAGCATGGCCACGCCACCAGCGCTGTGCCGTACAGCGGGCTTGGCGCCGCCGTCGCCGATGCCGACGTGCTGGTGGTCTGCAATCCCAACAACCCCACCGGCGCCGTGGTGCCGCGCGCATTGCTGCTGGAATGGGCCGGCGCCCTGGCCGCACGCGGCGGCTGGCTGGTGGTGGACGAAGCTTTCGCCGATACCGACGGCGCCCACAGCGTAGGCGACGCCACGCAGGCCCCCGGACTGGTCGTGCTACGCTCGGTCGGCAAGTTCTTTGGCCTGGCCGGCGTGCGCCTCGGTTTCGTCGCCGCGCAGGACGAGATCCTGACGCCGCTGGCCGACCTGCTCGGCCCCTGGGCCGTCAGCGGTCCGGCACAGCAAGTGGCGCGCGCCGCGCTGGAAGACCGCGCCTGGCAGCAAGCGGCGCAAGCCAGGCTGCAGGCCGACGGTGCGCGCCTGCGCGCATTGCTGGCGCGGCATGGCATTGCCAGCCACGGCACCGCCCTGTTCCAATGGTGGCCGGAAGCGCAGGCCGAAGCCTTCCATGAACACATGGCGCAGCGCGGCATCTGGGTGCGCCTTTTTCCGCAAGCTGCGCGCGGCATCCGCCTCGGCCTGCCGCCCGACGAATCAGGCTGGCAACGCCTCGAACAAGCATTCAATGAATGGACCAAACGATGAAAAGACTCCTGCTGATCCCCGCCCTGTTCGCCGTGCAAGCGCATGCCGCCATCACCGTACTGGATGACGACGGCAAGGCCGTCACCCTGCAAAAGCCGGCGCAACGCGTGGTCGCCCTGGCGCCGCACGTGACCGAGATGTTGTTCGCAGCGGGCGGCGCGGAGAAGATCGTCGGCGCCGTCACCTACAGCGACTACCCGGAAGCGGCCAAGCAAATACCGCGCGTGGGCGACAACCGCCAGGTGGACATGGAACGCCTGCTGGCGATGAAGCCCGACCTGCTGGTGATCTGGCGCCACGGCTCCTCCGAGCGCCAGATCGAGCAGTTGCGCCAGCTCGGCATCCCTATGTACCACAGCGAGCCGAAAAAGCTCGACCAGATCGCTGACAACCTGGAAAAGCTCGGCAAATTGATGGGCACCGAAACCACCGCCAATGCCGCCGCCAAAGAGCAGCGCCAGAAGCTGGCCGCCCTGCGCGCCCAGTTCGCGGGACGCCCGCCGGTGCGCACCTTCTACCAGGTATGGGACAAGCCGCTCTACACCCTGAACGGCGAGCATATCGTCAGCGACGCCCTGAAAGTCTGCGGCGGCCAGAACATCTTCGCCGACCAAAAAGTCACCGCGCCGGTGGTCAGCGTGGAGTCGGTGCTGGAAGCCGATCCCGAAGCGATCTTCGGCACGGCGGAAAAGGACTACGGCGGCGTTAACCTGTGGCGTCCCTACAAGTCCCTGAAAGCGACGCGCCAGGACAACCTGTTCACCATCCAGGGCGACCTGCTGAACCGCGCCGGCCCGCGCATGGTGGCCGGCACCGCCGTGCTGTGTGAAAAGCTGGAAGAAGCACGCAAGCACCGCCCGGCAAAATGAGCTTCCCCTACCGCACCCTGATGGTTCAGGGCACCACCTCGGATGCCGGCAAGAGCACCATCGTCGCCGCCCTGTGCCGACTGCTGAAACAGCGCGGCGTAAAGGTGGCGCCGTTCAAGCCGCAGAACATGGCGCTCAACAGCGCCGTCACCATCGACGGCGGCGAAATCGGACGCGCCCAGGCGCTGCAAGCCATCGCGGCGGGCGTGCCGGCGCACACCGACATGAATCCCGTGCTGCTCAAGCCGAGCAGCGATATCGGCGCCCAGGTCATCATCCACGGCAAGGTGCGCGGCGACATGAATGCGCGCGACTACCACCAGTACAAGACGGTAGCCATGGCCGCCGTGCTGGAATCGCACCAGCGCCTGCTGGCGCAGTACGAGACCGTGATCGTGGAAGGCGCCGGCAGCCCGGCCGAAATCAACCTGCGCGACCGCGACATCGCCAATATGGGCTTTGCCGAGGCGGTCGATTGCCCGGTCATCCTGTGCGCCGACATCGACCGTGGCGGCGTGTTCGCCCATATCGTGGGCACGCTGGCCTGCCTGTCCGAGAGCGAGCGCAATCGCATCATCGGCTTCGTCATCAACCGCTTCCGCGGCGACATCAAGCTGCTGGAACCGGGCCTGGAGTGGCTGGAAGCGCAGACCGGCAAACCGGTGCTGGCGGTGCTGCCCTACCTGCACGGCCTTTACCTCGATGCGGAAGACGCGGTGCAGGCGGTGCAGGCGGAACGCGGCGCCTTCCGCGTCGTGGTGCCAAGCCTGCCGCGCATGAGCAACCACACCGACTTCGACGCCCTGCGCGCCCACCCCGAAGTGGACCTGCGTTTCGTGCGCAAGGGCGAAGCGATTCCGCCGGCCGACCTGATCGTCCTCCCCGGCAGCAAAAACACCCGCGCCGACCTGGCCGCGCTCAAGGAAGGCGGCTGGCCGCAAGCCATTGCGCGCCATTTGCGCTACGGCGGCAAAGTGATCGGCATTTGCGGCGGCTTTCAAATGCTGGGCGCGCAGGTGCACGACCCGCACGGCGTGGAAGGCGAGGCGGGCAGCGCCGCCGGTCTTGGCTTGCTCGATATGGCGACCGAACTGACGCGCGACAAGCGCCTGGCGCAGGTGGCCGGCAACTGCGCCTTTGCCGACGCCCCCGTCAGCGGCTACGAAATCCACATGGGCGTGTCGCACGGCGGCGCGCTGGCGCAACCCGCTTTTCATATCGAAGGCCGGCCGGAAGGCGCCATCGGCGCGGACGGCCAGGTGCTCGGCACCTACCTGCACGGCCTGTTCGACCATCCGCAAGCCGGGCGCGCCCTGCTGCACTGGGCCGGACTGGATTCGCAGCACATGGTCGACAGCGGCGCCTTGCGCGAGGCTAGCCTGGAGCGGCTGGCGCAAGCTTGCGCACCGCTGATGGAAAGGCTGTTACTACCCGATTGAGTCTTGCTGAATTTGCAAACTTTTGCGGGATTGGCTAACATCGATCTGTTGCGTAGTTGAGTAAGCAGATTTCAAACCAAGGCCATCCCCACCGTGAAGCTGATTCGGAAAAGCAGCCTGCATCGCAGGCAAAAAGACGCCACCATCCATTGCGAAATTGAGCTGTGCGAAGTGGCCGGATCGCCCGGCCGCTTCCTGGTCAACCTGCGCCAGGGCCGCACCGGCGAGGAGTGGCGCGAAAGCACCCGCACGCCGCAGCCGGTGGACTGGCAAACAGCGGAAACGCTATTCGAGCTGGCCCTGGTGGAGCGCGCGGCGCAAGGCTTTAGCGAACCCGCCGCCGAGCCCCAGCCACAGCCCAGCGCGCCGCTTGCGCCAGCGCCGTCGGCAACGCCGGCACCCGCCGCGCCCCAGCGCGAACTGGATGCCGTCGCCACCGCGCTGCTGCAACAGCTCGCAGCGGGCAGTTGGAAAACACTCGACCAGCAGCACCGCAACCGCGTCATCTGGCGCCTGGGCGAACGCCGCGTGCGCCAGGCCGTACCCGCCATGGTCGGCTTGCTGGAACAGGGCGACGCCATGCAGGACTACTGCCTGGCCTGGGCCATCGGTCGCTGCGGCGATCGCGGCGCTGCCGTCGCCATGCAGGAGCTGCGCCAGCGCGGGCGCAGTGACGCGGTGCGCCGCATCGCCCTGCAAGCCTGGCTGATGCTGGCCGACGACGACGCCATGCAGGCACATGCCGCCGGCCTGCTGGCCGACTGGCCCGCCATCCTGCGCCAGGCTTGGGAACAGCAGGACGAGCAAAGCCTTCTGTCGCTCGCCAACAGCAATGGACACGATGCCTGGCGCAGCCTGTCCAAAGCGGACTGGCTGGAGCAATTGCACCAGGTAGCGCTGTGCCAACCCATGGCGCGCCGCATCCTGCTAAGCCACCTGAAGCGCCTACCCCTGGCGGCCGGCACCTTCCGCGCCGTGCGGCACATCTACAAGGCGGCCGAAATGGCCTGCGACGCCGAGTTGTTTGGCCTCTTGCAGCAGCGCTTTGACACCGATGTCCACACGGCCACCGGCCAATGGATCTACGTGCGCCGCAATTACACCAGGTTTGCCGAGGAAGCTGCGCGGCCCGACAGCCAGGTTGCCTACGGCCAGCGCACGCGCGATTACCTGCGCCGGCGCGGCTGGCGCACGCTGCGCCGCCTGGGCGAAGCGGCCGATCCCGACTACATCCCGATGGCGCTCGGCGTGCTGGGCGCCATGGACGACAGCAGCGCCGGACAGCCGCACGCCCGCAACGGCCGCGCCTACGACGCCTACAGCTTCTGGCTGGTGTTCAACCGCATGCTGCGCGCCGGCGGCCACTGGCGCAGCAACCGCGCCGGCACTGCCTGGTACCTGCCGGCGCCGGTCCAAGCTGACGATCAGGATCGCCAGGAAGCCTTCCCGGCACTGTGGGACGCCCAACCACAAGCCCTGCTCGCGCTGCTGCAGCAAAGCCGCTGCGGCGGCGTGCATGAATTCGCGGCGCGCGCACTGGCCGACAACCAGGCCTTCTGTACCGCCCTGCCGCTCGACACAGTGCGCGAACTGCTGCGCAGCCCATACCTGTCGACCGCGCGCTTTGCTTTCCAGGTGGCGCGCCGTCGCTTTGAAGGCGGCGTGCCGCCCACCGACTGGCTGCTGCTCCTGATCCAATCAACGCTGCCGGATGCCACGCAATATGCGCTGGACTGCATCGCGCGCGACCCGCTGCACTACGCGGCCGACCCGCTGCTGGTCGCCGCCATTGCCTGCGCGCCGCTGGAGGGCGTGCGCCGCCAGGGCCGCATGCTATGCCAGGTCGCCGCCTCCCTGCCCGACCAGGCGCCGGCCATCGTGATGCAATTGCTCGACTGGCTGGACAACTGCGCCGATATCGACGACGCGGCGCAAAGCGTACCGGCCATCGGCGCCGACCTGCAATGGCTGATCGAAAATCCGCTGCGCGCCGCCGCTGCCGCCGCGCCTTACGATCGCCTGCTGCAGCTTCTGGTGCACCCGCTGGCCGCCGTGCGCCTGCTGGCCTGCCAATGGCTGATGCTGCACGCGGCGCCTGCCGCCATGCTGCCCGGCGCCAAGCTGGCCACGCTGCTGCAGGACAGCGACTCCGCCGTGCGTGGCGCAGCGGTCAGCCTGTTCGGCCGCCTGCCGGACCATGTACTGGCAGCCCAAACGGAACTGATCATCGCCTTCGCCACCCATGCGGACGCCAGCGTGCGGCGCGCCATCGACGCTGTCATCCAGCGCCTGGCCGCCGCCGAGCCGGCCTTCCGCCAGGCCTTGCTGGAAGGCTTGCTCGACGCCGTGTTCCGCAGCGAAACCGGCGCAGGCATGCACCGCGACGCCGTGGACTGGATCTGCGGCCCGCTCAAGGACGAAGCGCAATTGGCCGACAGCGCGCTGCTGAAACGCTTGCTGGCGGCGCGCAGCAAAGGCGCGCTGCTGCTCGGCGCGCGCCTGCTGCCTGCCTTCCGCCACGACCAATTCGACGTGGCCGACTGGGCCGCTTTCGGCCGCAACCCCACAGCCAGCGTGCGGCAATGGGCCTTCGCCGCCTTCCGCGCCGACCCGCAGCGCGTGCGCAGCCAGATGGAGGCGGCGCTGCGCATCTTCGATAGCAGGTTCGACGACAGCCGCGAGTTCGCGGCCGCCTTCTTCAGCGAAGCCTGCACGCGCGACGACTGGAACCCGCTGCTGCTGGTGAACCTGTGCGACCACCAGGACCCGGCAGCGCAGCGCTTCGGCCGCGCCATGATCACCCGCCACTTCGACGTAGGCGACGTAACCGAGCTGCTGGATAAACTAAGCCAGCACCCATCGGCCAATATGCAGCTGTTCGTCAGCGCCTGGCTGGAAAGCGCCTGCGCCGGCGACCTGGCCAAGCTGCAGCGCCTTGAACCCTACTTCCTGAACGTGCTGTCGCAGGTGAACCGCGGCCGCGTGGTCAAGGGGCGGGTGCAAGCCTTCCTGCGCGCCCAGGCCGAGCTGTCGTCCGATATCGCCGCCTTTGTGGCGCGCGTGTTTGCGCGCCAGGTGGTCACGGTCGCCATCGCCGACAAGGCCCAGTACATCGAAGGATTGCGCGCTATCCAGCACCGCTACCCGGAGCTGCCGGCCGCCATTACGATCCACACGCCGGCGCCCATCGCCGCCAGGGGAAGCAAGCCATGAGATTCCAGTACCGCTACTATGGCGAGTCCTCCGTCAACAACGGAGCCGCGTCGACCGATATGCGCTTCGTGCCCGACACGCTGCGCGCACCAACCCACTTCGTCGCCGAGATCAACAAGCACATTCCCTTCCGCGAGGCGATCAGCGCGCTGCACGACGTGGTCGTCGCCGACCAGCGCTACCAGCCGAAGGACAAAACCGCCTACAAGGAATGGGTAGCGCAGAATGAGCAGATGATGCTGGCCCAGTACCAGGCCCGCGCCAGCACCCTGAAGGAACAGCTGCTGCCGCTGCAAAACGAGTTCAAGGAACTGCAGTCGCGCAAATCGCACCTGATGAAGCCCTTCTGGGAAGCGCAGACCAAGTATTACAACTACCTCTACCAGGCCAACCGCGAACTGTGGATCGCGCTCGACCCGGTCATCACCGTGCACCCGGACCGCGTCTTTTTCGAGTGCTTCAGCCGCGACGAGTCGAGCTACGCCTCGCTCAGTTGCAGCCACAATGTGTTCGACCGCATCGGCGACTTTGCCTGCGGCACCACCAATATCGACTACTCGGAAAACCTGTACGCCGAGTTTCAGAAAATTCGCGACTACAAACGCACGCAGTTGTCGATCGACCCGGGCGGATTCCAGGTCAAGACTGCCGATGATCCAGAATTCATCGAAGAGAAGATCGACGTGCCGGACACCTGGGTGCGCGGCTTCCTGCAGGTGAGCAGCGCCATGAATATGGTGGCGCGCCGCCTCGACCTGCACCCGATGGACGTGCACAACTTCTGCCTGCAGCTGCGGCGTAAGAAGGAACGCGCAGGCCCGCGCTCGATCCGCTTCGTGCTGTCACCGGGGCAACCGGTGCGCGCCGTCTTCGAGCCGTGGAACGAGGAAGTGGTCTGCCGCCGCTCGATCTACCAGGGCAATGTGGCGGAAGAAATCCGCGTCTGGGGCCGGCGCCGCTTGCTATTGCTGGAGCGCCTGATCCCGGTCGCGCAAAGCTTTACCGTACACCTGATGGGCAGCGGCCTGCCAAGCTTCTGGATCGCCAATATGCCGGACATGCAGCTCACGCTCGGCCTGTCGGGATGGACCGCCAACGACTGGTCGCACGCTGGCCAGTTCGACCTGTTGGCACCGCGCGGTGAGATCGACAACGACAGTAAGGAAAGAGTGTTCAGCGCGCTGGGCAAGCGCTGGTTTGCCAGCGCTACCCAACTGGCCGACGACACCGGCCTCGATAGCAAAATGGTGGAACGCGCGCTCACCCTGTACACACAGGCTGGCCGCGTGGTGTACGACCTGGTGCAGGGCGTCTACCGCCTGCGCGAGCTGGCGCGCGACCCGCTGCCGCTTGACACGCTGCGCTTCGCCAGCCCGCAGGAAGAGGAGGCCGAAAAGCTTGTCACGCTGCGCGCGATGAGCAAGCACGCGGTGGAAGCGGTCGCCGACGGCAGCATTCGCATCAGCGCACAGGCCAAGCACGGCGACCAAAAATACCAGGTCATGCTGCGCCTGGATGCAGACGAACGCATCGTGGATGGCGCCTGCCAATGCAACCACTTTACGTTCAATCGCATGCACAAAGGCCCTTGCGCACACATGCTCGCGCTGCGCATGACGCAATCGCAGCAGGCCGCATGAAGACGATGGATGATATGAAAAAAGCAAACGAACTGATATACTCGTTTCAGCAAACACGGCGGGATGGCTCTTGCAAACCGAACGGCGTATCGCCGTTCACGTATTCAGCTCTTCCCATGCGCCACTGGCACGCTCTTCACAGTGCCATACAGGCCCCGGTGTCGCAAGACGGTGTGACTGCCCGGCAGTCCATTCGCGACACCGGGGCCGTATGGCATCGAGTGGAGCGCCCCAGTCCTAAAGGCTCTTCGATGACGATCCCGCCGTGCTTGCGTCTTTCGCGCTCGCCTCGCCAGGAGGCCTTGCAATGAGCGCCACTGAATCCAAGCCAATCACCACGCGCGCCGAACTAATGGAGCGCCTGCGTACCAGCTCGCGCCAGGAAGTCGTGCTGGAAGAAATGCAGCGCCTCGGCTTCTGGCCGTCCGGTACCGGCCAGCCTACCGAGCTGGAACAATTGGTCCAGCGCGAGGCCGAACTCAGCTCCGCCCTGATCAAGCTCGGGCAGGAACTGCGCACCGTGCAGGACCCGGAAGCCGCGCTCAAAGCCATGCGCAAGGAGCGCCTGGCCAAGGCCCGTGCGCGCCGCGAGGAAACCCGCCAACGGCGCGCGCGCGAACGCTTTGAACGTGCGACCGCCTGGCACCAGCGCCGCTCCACGGAGTTGCTGTACCTGGGCGAAGGCGTATCCGCCGGTTTGAACCAGGCCGAGGGCGATGTGGAAAAGCTGGCGCGCTGGTCGCTGCCGGTCCTGCACAACGCGCAGGAGCTGGCTGCGGCCATGGGCGTTACGCTGCCCGAGTTGCGCTTCCTCAGTTTCGAGCGCCGCGTATCGCGCATCAGCCATTACCGCCGTTTCGCGATGCCCAAGAAAACCGGCGGCGAGCGCATTATCTCGGCGCCGATGCCGCGCGTGAAACGCTTGCAGTACTGGGTGCTCGACAACATCCTGGCCAAGGTGCCGCTACATCCCGCCGCGCACGGCTTTATACCCGGCCGCTCGATTGTCAGCAACGCCCAGCCGCACGTCGGCCAGGCGGTGGTGGTCAACCTGGACCTGAAAAACTTCTTCCCTTCGATCGGCCTGCCGCGCATCAAAGGCGTCTTCCGCGAGCTTGGCTACAGCGAACAACTGGCCACCACGCTTGGCTTGCTGTGCACCGAGACGCCGTCGGAGGAAGTCAGCGTCGATGGCGAGAAATTCTTTGTCGCCACCGGCGAACGCGCCCTCCCCCAAGGCGCACCAAGCAGCCCGGCGCTGACCAACATCCTGTGTCGACGCCTCGACGCGCGCGTGCAAAGCTGCGCGGCCAAGCTAGGCTTCACCTACACGCGTTACGCAGATGACCTGACCTTCTCCGGCGATGCCACCGCGCGCAAGCTGGCTGGCAAGCTGCTGTGGCGCGTCAAACAGATCATCGCCGACGAGGGCTTTACGCCGCACCCGGAAAAGCAGCACGTTATGGGCGCCGGCCACTGCCAGAGCGTCACCGGCATCGTCGTCAACCAGAAGCTGTCGCTGGAGCGCGATACCTTGCGCCGCTTCCGCGCCACCCTGTTCCAGGTAGAGAAGGACGGCCCGGCTGGCAAGCAGTGGAACGGCAACGAGAATGTGATTGATGCGCTGGAAGGCTATGCGCAGTTCATCAAGATGGTCGATGCCGGGAAAGGAGCGCCGCTGCTGCAGCGCGTGCGCGCCGCCCGCGCCAAGTGGATCGCGCAAGCACCGGCAGCCCACGACCAGCCAGCGCGCCGTAGCAGTGGCTTCCGCGCCTTGTCGGCGCAAGGCGCGGAACCATGGGCCGGCTTCTGGCAGGCGCAAGCCCCCGCAGCGCCGGAGCTGGAGAAGACACAAGAGCAGGTCAAAAAGGAAAAGCTGGAGCAGAAGCAGGCACAGAAAGCCAAGCCTGCGGCCAGCCAGCAAACCGTCGCTGCGGGCGCCGGCCCGGCCGCCCGCGCAGCGCGCCGCCAGCAAGCTCCGGATGTGCCGCCTGCGGAGCAGGAAGAACCATTCAAGTTCAGCGACCGGCCGTGGCTCGGCATCCTGATCCAGCTCTACCTCGCCTTCAGCCTGTGCCGCTTGTATCACACGCCGCTGCCGCTGGTCTTCGCGGTGATGCTGGCCGTACCGGCCTGGCGCAACTACCGCGCATACTGGCTGCGCTATTTCAGCTATATGTGCCTGGCGGTGTTCTTGGGAATCGTGCTGCGCAAGCTACTTTGAGCGTAAGGAGGCATGCGCACGCGCTTTATTAAGGGCCGACTATGGATTGGGCTTCGCTTCATCAAGATTGGCCGGCAAGCCGCCAATCTGCCGGTGCAGGAAGTCCAGCAGGGTCTCGTAATACGTCCGCTTGTTCCGGACGTAGCCGATGCCATGCCCTTCATCGTCGAATTCAAGCCACTCCACCTGCTTTCCATGCCGCTTCAATTCTGACCGCATCTTTTGGCCGTGGCTCAATGGTACCCGTTTGTCGAACACGCCATGCATCAACAAGACCGGCGCTTTGATCCTGGCCGCATGCCGCAACGGCGACACCTGCGCAAACTGTTCCTTCTGTGCGCTCACATCGCCGATCCTGCTCGTCATCATCTCCCTGGTGACTTTATTGCCAGCGCGGTCCGAGCGATCGTTCCACATGTGCTCAATATCGGAGACGCCGGCAAAGCTGACGCCGCAGCGGTAAAGCTCAGGCGTCTTCACGAGCCCCCATAACGCCGCATAGCCGCCGTAGCTGGCGCCATAGATGCAGATACGCTCCGGGTCCGCGATACCTTCGCGTACCAGGTACTGTACGCCAGCCGTTACGTCATCCTGCATAGCGAGCCCCCACTGGCCTATTCCAGCCTTCTCGAATCTGCGCCCGAAACCACTCGACCCGCGGAACTGCGGCTGCAGTACGACATAGCCGCGGCTAGCGAGCAGCTGCACCTCCGCATCCCAGTACCAGGAATCGCGCGCAATAGGTCCGCCGTGGATCAGCACCACCGTCGGTTGCGGGCCGGCGGCATTCTTGGGTCGCGTCAGATAGGCAGGAATCATCAGGCCATCGTCCGCTTTATAGCTGATCACTTCCATTGGACGCATCTCCTCCGGATTGATCCTTGGATTGGCCACGGCCACCGTCCGCAGACGCATACCCTCGATATCGAGCAAATACCAGATACCCGGGTCGACATCGCTGTATGAGTGAATGAGGATGCGCTTTGCGGGATCACCACTCAGGACATTGACCATGCCGGGGAAAGTCTTATCAACGCTGGCCTGAAGCCGCGCCCACGTCGGATCGAACCAGACCTGCTGCAGCTTCATACCGTAGGTGACTACCCGGTCGACGGCTTCGTTACCGCCTGCAACATCATGGGCTGCGATGATATCGAGGGTCGGATGGCCGACCATCACGCCACCCATGGAGCGGGTGGCGACGTCGTACTCGAACATTGCATACGTATCGCGGCCTTCGCGCGAACGGACGACCAACTTACCCGGCGTTTCGGGAACATAGACCGGCGTCCAGTACTCGTCACTCACGCTGAATTCCGCCAGCAGCTCCCACTTCGCGTCGCTACTGGCGCGGTACCAGTTGCTAACCTTCGTGACATCTTTCCAGAACGCGGAGTTCATCAACGTGACAGCGCGTAGCTGTCCGCGCTTATCAAACGCCCAGCGCAAAGGCTTGCCACTTGGGTAGCTCATGTCCCAGGTTTTCCCGGTACGGGCATCGCCTAAAGCGATTTCGCCATTCTCACGATCGGTGTACACCAGCTTCATGACCGATTCAGGATTCCCGCGCTCCGCAGGTCCGATCAGGGATTCACCGAATTCCGTGAGCAGTTTTCCCTCGCGCGTGAGGGTCGCCACGTGGATGCCCAGGTCCACTGTGAGCAGGTCGTTTCCAGCCCACTCCACGTTGCTGGGCGCGCGCAGATATAAGTTATAGCTGCCAAGTCTGCCGCCTGAGCCGTCGTAAATCAGCTTGGCCTTCAGCGTTTCGCTGTCGAACATGGCCAGGCCGTAGTTGGTGCCGTTAAAGACGATGCTGGCCAAGTGCTTGGTGTCCGGCGAAATCACAACCTTGAGCATTGCGCCCGGTGCGGTAGCGTCGTTAATTTTGAGGGGCGTGGCAGCGATAGCAGACGACATGGCAAGTGCCAGCGCCAGAATGGGTAGGGAGGAGGGTCGCATCTTGGTCCAGGTTCGAAGTTGCGAAATTATATACAGCGGCGGCGGCTTGGAACCTAGCCAAAAGTCACTGCTGGGTCAACGGGCCTGCAACCTCACCAGCCAAGCGGGAAGTCAGGAAAACCAGGGAAACCGGAAAACCAGGGTCTGACCCTGCAGGGTCAGACCCTGGTTTTCTGGTTTATGTGGTTTTCTCGGAGCGAAAATGCAAAAAGCCCGCTGACACATGTCAGCGGGCTTTTCTAATAAGAGCCTGACGATAACCTACTTTCACACTGGTTGCAGCACTATCATCGGCGCAAAGTCGTTTCACGGTCCTGTTCGGGATGGGAAGGGGTGGGACCGACTTGCTATGGTCATCAGGCATAACTTGTAGGCAGCGCGCCAGGCGCGCTGCACAATCTGGAAGAAGTAAAGTGGGGTAGTGTTCTCAAACACGAGTAAATGCTATATAACCGGCAAGGTTATAGGGACAAGCCGTACGGGCAATTAGTATCAGTTAGCTTAATGCATTACTGCACTTCCACACCTGACCTATCAACGTCCTGGTCTCGAACGACCCTTCAAAGAGCTCAAGGCTCTGGGAAATCTCATCTTAAGGCAAGTTTCCCGCTTAGATGCTTTCAGCGGTTATCTCTTCCGAACTTAGCTACCCGGCAATGCCACTGGCGTGACAACCGGTACACCAGAGGTTCGTCCACTCCGGTCCTCTCGTACTAGGAGCAGCCCCCTTCAAATTTCCAACGCCCACGGCAGATAGGGACCAAACTGTCTCACGACGTTTTAAACCCAGCTCACGTACCACTTTAAATGGCGAACAGCCATACCCTTGGGACCGGCTACAGCCCCAGGATGTGATGAGCCGACATCGAGGTGCCAAACTCCCCCGTCGATATGAACTCTTGGGAGGAATCAGCCTGTTATCCCCAGAGTACCTTTTATCCGTTGAGCGATGGCCCTTCCATACAGAACCACCGGATCACTATGTCCTACTTTCGTACCTGCTCGACTTGTCGGTCTCGCAGTTAAGCACGCTTATGCCATTGCACTATTAGCACGATGTCCGACCGTACCTAGCGTACCTTCGAACTCCTCCGTTACACTTTGGGAGGAGACCGCCCCAGTCAAACTGCCTACCATGCACTGTCCCCGATCCGGATTACGGACCAAGGTTAGAACCTCAAACAAACCAGGGTGGTATTTCAAGGTTGGCTCCATAGGAACTGGCGTCCCTACTTCAAAGCCTCCCACCTATCCTACACAGATTGGTTCAAAGTCCAATGCAAAGCTACAGTAAAGGTTCATGGGGTCTTTCCGTCTAGCCGCGGGTAGATTGCATCATCACAAACACTTCAACTTCGCTGAGTCTCGGGAGGAGACAGTGTGGCCATCGTTACGCCATTCGTGCAGGTCGGAACTTACCCGACAAGGAATTTCGCTACCTTAGGACCGTTATAGTTACGGCCGCCGTTTACTGGGACTTCAATCAAGAGCTTGCACCCCATCATTTAATCTTCCAGCACCGGGCAGGCGTCACACCCTATACGTCCACTTTCGTGTTTGCAGAGTGCTGTGTTTTTATTAAACAGTCGCAGCCACCAGTTTATTGCAACCTTTTCGCCCTCATGGAGTAAACCAATCAAGCTACCGAGGCGTACCTTATCCCGAAGTTACGGTACCAATTTGCCGAGTTCCTTCTCCCGAGTTCTCTCAAGCGCCTTAGAATACTCATCTCGCCCACCTGTGTCGGTTTGCGGTACGGTCTCGTATGACTGAAGCTTAGAGGCTTTTCTTGGAACCACTTCCGATTGCTTCATGCACAAGTGCACTCGTCCCAGTCCCTTGAATTACGTGCCCGGATTTGCCTAAGCACCTTCTATGAACCAGAAACTGACTATTCCAACAGTCAGACAACCTTCCGCGATCCGTCCCCCCATCGCATCATACGACGGTGCAGGAATATTAACCTGCTTCCCATCAGCTACGCATCTCTGCCTCGCCTTAGGGGCCGACTCACCCTGCTCCGATGAACGTTGAACAGGAAACCTTGGGCTTACGGCGTGCGGGCTTTTCACCCGCATTATCGCTACTCATGTCAGCATTCGCACTTCTGATACCTCCAGCATCCTTTACAAGACACCTTCGCAGGCTTACAGAACGCTCTCCTACCATATGCATAAATGCATATCCGCAGCTTCGGTGACTGGCTTAGCCCCGTTACATCTTCCGCGCAGGACGACTCGATCAGTGAGCTATTACGCTTTCTTTAAATGATGGCTGCTTCTAAGCCAACATCCTGACTGTTTTAGCCTTCCCACTTCGTTTTCCACTTAGCCAATCTTTGGGACCTTAGCTGGCGGTCTGGGTTGTTTCCCTCTTGACACCGGACGTTAGCACCCGATGTCTGTCTCCCAAGCTCGCACTCAACGGTATTCGGAGTTTGCAATGGTTTGGTAAGTCGCGATGACCCCCTAGCCATAACAGTGCTCTACCCCCGTCGGTGATACTTGAGGCACTACCTAAATAGTTTTCGGAGAGAACCAGCTATTTCCAAGTTTGTTTAGCCTTTCACCCCTATCCACAGCTCATCCCCTAATTTTTCAACATTAGTGGGTTCGGTCCTCCAGTGCGTGTTACCGCACCTTCAACCTGGCCATGGATAGATCACTTGGTTTCGGGTCTACACCCAGCGACTGGCGCCCTGTTCGGACTCGATTTCTCTACGGCTCCCCTATTCGGTTAACCTCGCCACTGAATGTAAGTCGCTGACCCATTATACAAAAGGTACGCAGTCACCCCTTACGAGGCTCCTACTGTTTGTATGCACACGGTTTCAGGATCTATTTCACTCCCCTCCCGGGGTTCTTTTCGCCTTTCCCTCACGGTACTGGTTCACTATCGGTCGATTACGAGTATTTAGCCTTGGAGGATGGTCCCCCCATGTTCAGACAGGATTTCTCGTGTCCCGCCCTACTTGTCGTACGCTTAGTACCACCGCTTAGATTTCGTGTAAGGGGCTATCACCCTCTATGGCCGGAGTTTCCAATCCGTTCCACTATCTAAACGACTATCACGTACAGGCTCTTCCCATTTCGCTCGCCACTACTTTGGGAATCTCGGTTGATTTCTTTTCCTGCAGCTACTTAGATGTTTCAGTTCGCCGCGTTCGCCTTGCATGCCTATGTATTCAGCATGCAATACCCTAAAAGGGTGGGTTTCCCCATTCGGAAATCTTCGGATCAAAGCTTGTTTGTCAGCTCCCCGAAGCTTATCGCAGACTACTACGTCCTTCATCGCCTGTAATCGCCAAGGCATCCGCCATGTGCACTTATTCACTTGTCCCTATAACCTTGACGGCTATAAGTTCAAGCATTTACTACATTGTGTTTGATGAGTTTTACTACTACCCTAAGTGATATCTTTCGATATCGCTTAATAAAACTTTACTTCTTCCAGATTGTTAAAGAACGGTACTACTTAAACCTAAGCGTCTGCGCTTACGTTTAAGTATTTTGGTGGAGGATGACGGGATCGAACCGACGACCCCCTGCTTGCAAAGCAGGTGCTCTCCCAGCTGAGCTAATCCCCCGTATTGGTAGGGCTGGTTGGGCTCGAACCAACGACCCCCGCGTTATCAACACGGTGCTCTAACCAGCTGAGCTACAGCCCCAAAATACTGCTCTTTAAATTACAACAGCCGATAAGTGTGAACGTTTGAGTCAGATACCGACTCTAGAAAGGAGGTGATCCAGCCGCACCTTCCGATACGGCTACCTTGTTACGACTTCACCCCAGTCACGAATCCTACCGTGGTAAGCGCCCCCCTTACGGTTAAGCTACCTACTTCTGGTAAAACCCGCTCCCATGGTGTGACGGGCGGTGTGTACAAGACCCGGGAACGTATTCACCGCGACATGCTGATCCGCGATTACTAGCGATTCCAACTTCACGCAGTCGAGTTGCAGACTGCGATCCGGACTACGATACACTTTCTGGGATTAGCTCCCCCTCGCGGGTTGGCGGCCCTCTGTATGTACCATTGTATGACGTGTGAAGCCCTACCCATAAGGGCCATGAGGACTTGACGTCATCCCCACCTTCCTCCGGTTTGTCACCGGCAGTCTCATTAGAGTGCTCTTGCGTAGCAACTAATGACAAGGGTTGCGCTCGTTGCGGGACTTAACCCAACATCTCACGACACGAGCTGACGACAGCCATGCAGCACCTGTGTGATGGTTCTCTTTCGAGCACCCTCAGATCTCTCCAAGGTTCCATCCATGTCAAGGGTAGGTAAGGTTTTTCGCGTTGCATCGAATTAATCCACATCATCCACCGCTTGTGCGGGTCCCCGTCAATTCCTTTGAGTTTTAATCTTGCGACCGTACTCCCCAGGCGGTCTACTTCACGCGTTAGCTGCGTTACTAAGTCAATTAAGACCCAACAACTAGTAGACATCGTTTAGGGCGTGGACTACCAGGGTATCTAATCCTGTTTGCTCCCCACGCTTTCGTGCATGAGCGTCAGTTTTGACCCAGGGGGCTGCCTTCGCCATCGGTGTTCCTCCACATCTCTACGCATTTCACTGCTACACGTGGAATTCTACCCCCCTCTGCCAAACTCTAGCCTCGCAGTCTCCATCGCCATTCCCAGGTTAAGCCCGGGGATTTCACGACAGACTTACGAAACCGCCTGCGCACGCTTTACGCCCAGTAATTCCGATTAACGCTTGCACCCTACGTATTACCGCGGCTGCTGGCACGTAGTTAGCCGGTGCTTATTCTTCAGGTACCGTCAGCAGTTGCGGATATTAGCCGCAACCTTTTCTTCCCTGACAAAAGAGCTTTACAACCCGAAGGCCTTCTTCACTCACGCGGCATTGCTGGATCAGGCTTGCGCCCATTGTCCAAAATTCCCCACTGCTGCCTCCCGTAGGAGTCTGGACCGTGTCTCAGTTCCAGTGTGGCTGGTCGTCCTCTCAGACCAGCTACTGATCGTTGCCTTGGTGGGCCTTTACCCCACCAACTAGCTAATCAGATATCGGCCGCTCCAGGAGCACAAGGTCTTGCGATCCCCTGCTTTCATCCTTAGATCGTATGCGGTATTAGCGTAACTTTCGCTACGTTATCCCCCACTCTTGGGTACGTTCCGATATATTACTCACCCGTTCGCCACTCGCCGCCAGACCGAAGTCCGCGCTGCCGTTCGACTTGCATGTGTAAAGCATGCCGCCAGCGTTCAATCTGAGCCAGGATCAAACTCTTCAGTTTAATCTCTGTTTTAAGTCATTGCTGACTTGGTCACTCACTCAAAATACTGACGAATCTCTTTCGAGATTACGTTTAATATATTTGTGCGAGCGTATAACTATAATTTGAGTATCGAGCCATAAAGGCTCGGGCAAATTCGTCAAACGCCCACACTTATCGACTGTTGATTTTTAAAGATCGCTGCTTGGTTATCGACAAAGCGTTGTGTTTGTCAGCAGCAGAGAAGCGAGATTATGCGGTACAGCGTGCAACTCGTCAACCCCTCTATTTCCTCGCTTCGTTTCGCGCTTTTCGCTGCGTCTCGTTGCGAGGGACAGAACTATATCAAAGGCCCTCGAAGTTTGGCAAGCGCTTTTCGAGGAAGGCGTACATACCTTCGCGCTGGGCCGGGGTGCCGAAGCCAGCATGGAACAGTCGGCGCTCATAGTTCACGCCTTCCGACAGGGTGGTTTCAAAGGCGCGGTTGACGCAGTCCTTGATCTGCATGGCAACGGACACCGGCATCTGGGCGATACCTTTGGCGATCTCCAGTACTTCTTCAATCAGCTTGTCGGCCGGGACCACGCGCGACACCAGGCCGATGCGTTCCGCTTCAGCGGCGTCGATCATGCGCGTGGTGAGCAGCATATCCATCGCCTTGGCTTTGCCGATGGCGCGCGGCAGGCGCTGGGTGCCGCCGGCGCCCGGGGTCACGCCGACCTTGATTTCCGGCTGGCCGAATTTGGCGTTGTCGCCTGCCACCAGGAAGTCGCACATCATGGCCAACTCGCAGCCGCCGCCCAGGGCGAAGCCGGAAACGGCGCCGATGACCGGCTTACGCACTTTCAGGATGTGCTCCCAGTTGCGGCCAATATAGTTGTCGCGGTGGGTGTCCTGGTAGGTGTAGTCCTTCATCGCGGCGATGTCGGCGCCAGCGGCAAAGGCTTTTTCGCTGCCAGTCAGGACGATGACGTGGATCGCCGGGTCTTTCTCGAACTTGGCGAAGGCTTCGCCCAGCTCATTCATCA
This sequence comes from Massilia sp. SR12, assembly GCA_046523935.1. Lineage (GTDB taxonomy): Bacteria > Pseudomonadota > Gammaproteobacteria > Burkholderiales > Burkholderiaceae_D > Rugamonas. Next base: position 3,292,300 of record CP159586.1, read on the forward strand.
TATTGTCGTTCAGGGCGTTCAACGCCTTGGGGCGGTTCAGGCGGATCAGTGCCACTTTATCGTGCACTTCGACGAGCAAGTCCTGGTATTCCATCGAAATCTCCTCTATTGGTTAAAGACGCTGCGGCGATTGTAGCCGGTTGCCCTACGGGGCTGCTATAGTTCCCGGGATGTATTCTGCCTTCCGCCGCGATGCGCTGCTTAACGATCCCGCCTTCCGCCTGTACTGGCTGAGCAGCATCATCTCCGGTTCCGGCGCCTATATCGGCGCCCTCGCCCTCCCCCTCTGCTCCGTACTCCTGCTACATGCCACGCCAGCCCAGATGGGACTTGCCAGCGCCTTCCAGGCGCTTCCCTTCGCCATACTGGCGCTGCCGGCCGGCGTGTGGCTGGACCGCAATCGTAAGCGCCCCATCCTGGTCGCCTGCAAAATCGCGCAGACCTTATCCCTCGCCAGCATCCCCGCCGCCTGGGCGCTGGGCGTGTTGTCGATGCCCTGGATTTACGTGGTCAGTGCGGTGCAAGGCTGCTGCTCGGTGCTGGGCGGCGGCGCTGAGCAGATCCTGCTGACCCGCATCGTCGGGCGCGAAAGGCTGATCGATGCGCAATCGCGGCTGACGTTGACCGATTCGGTGGCGCGTCTGGTGGCGCCGGGCCTGGGCGGTCTGCTGGTGCAATGGGTGACGGCGCCCTTCGCGCTGGTGATCAACGCGCTGGGTTTTGCCGCGTCGGCGCTGCTGCTGCGGCGCGTGCCGATTGACGAACCGCTGCCACCGCCGTCCGACAAGCATCCGCTGCGCGATGTGCAGGAAGGGTTGCTGTTCATCTGGCGCCAGCCTTTGCTACGCACCCTGGCCTGGACTGCCGCCGCCTGGCATCTGCTGTTCTATGGCTATGCAGCCTTGTGCACGCTGTATATGCTGCGTGAACTCAAGCTGAACGCGGGCACGCTGGGCGCGGTGCAGGTGTTGGGCGGCATGGGCGTGCTGGCCAGCGGCCTGCTGCTGAAACCTTTGACGCGCCGCGTCGGCCAGGGCAATGCGGCTTTGATGGGGATGGTGGTGACCACCGCCGGCTTCGTAGCGATGCCGCTGCTGCGACCCGACATGCTGGGCAACCAGGGGGTGACGGTGGCCGCTTGCGCCGTGTTGACCTTCTTCTTCGATTGCGGGGTGATGATGTATTTCATGCCCTACATCGCACTGCGGCAGCAGGTGACGCCGGACGCATTCCTGGGCCGCATGACCTCCTCGATGCGCTTCCTGACGATTGCCATCGCGCCGCTGGGTGCGCTGGCGGCGGGCTACGCGGGTGAGCACCTGGGCATTCGCGCGGCGCTGGGCTGGATCGGTGCCGGCGGGGTGGCGCTGGCCATCGCGGCGGCCAGTTCGCGCACCTTGCGTGCGCCACCCGCCCCGCCCCGGGCTTAGACTGGCCTGACCGTTACCTTGCGGGAGAACGCCATGTTCAAGTCGATCTTGCTGCCCACCGATGGCTCGCAACTGTCGGAACGCGCCGCCCAGACTGCGATCGAATTCGCAAAAATCCACGGCGCGCGCATCACGGCGGTGTCCGTGGTCCTGCCCTTGCCTGTGGCGCCACTGGCGGATGCGGCTATGCTGCCGGATGCTGGACTATATGATCGCGAAATGCGGCGTAGTGTCGAGGCGGGGCTGGACAAGATTGTCGCTGCCGCCACCGCCGCAGGGGTACCGTGCGATGCGGTGCTGGGCGAAGCGGTCAACCCGTACGAGGTAATCGTCAAAACGGCGGAAGAGCGGCACTGCGACATCATCCTGATGGCTTCACACGGCCGCACAGGCCTGACCAAACTTTTTCTCGGCAGCGAAACGCAGAAAGTGCTGGCCCACACCCATCTGCCGGTGCTGGTACTGCGCTGACCGAGCCAGTTGTCAACATGCTAAGATCGGCGTCCCGCAATCCTACGAGACGCCATGAATCGACTATTCCTTGCTGCCGGACTGGCAATGCTGGCCGCTCATGCTGCTGCCGATGTCCAGGTCAACGTCAGCCTGGTGGCGCCGGATGCGCTGCAAGTCAGCTACACGCTGCCGGCCCACTGCAGCGGGCTATCCTTCCTGAAAAGCGGCCGAGGCGCGGGCAAGATCCGCGCACGCTGGCAGCCGCTGGAGGATTGCGGCGCGGCCGGCGGCGACCAACTGTCACGCGGCCCGGCCACCTGCCAGGCACTGTCCTTCCGCGTGCCGGCCACCAGCGATAAAGTCAGCGGCTATCCCGGCTCCTTCCCGACCGGCGCCGCGCTGTATGCGCACATGTCCAATTACGCGGTTGGCACGGAATGCGGGGCGGTGCAGTACAGCTATTCGGGGCCGGGCAGCATCGCCACCAAGTTGGCCTGGCATCAGGGCAGCGCCGTGGTCGATGCCGATGCGCCGGCTTTGCTGTTCGCGACGCACCAGCCACCTGGCGGGAAAATCCACGACTACTTCGATCCTGCGCTGAATGCGGCCACGGTGGCGCAGATCCGCCAGCGCGTCAGCGGCACCGAGGCTGCGCTGCGCAAGGCGATGCCCAACGCGCACTACCAGCGCCCTATCATTGCCGCCACCCTGGCGCGTGAGCCGGGCGGCCCGAATATTGGCGGCAATGCAGGCGACGTGATGCACTTCGCACTGTTTAACTGGCCGGATGCAGCTACGCTGGAGGACTCGCAGCAAGTGGACAAGCTGGTGGCGCACGAAATGGCCCATCGTTTCCAGATGCGCGACGCGGTGGACGACTACGCAGATGCGCGCCTGATCCATGAAGGGGGCGGCGAATTCCTGCGCTGGATGGTGTCGCTGCAAAAGGGCTGGCTCACGCCCGGGCAGGCCGGCAAACAACTGGACGATGCGCTGGCCACTTGTCTGGTGGCTGGCGGCGGCCGCGCGTGGCGCGACCTGACTGCGGCGGACATCGGTTCGAACCGGCTAGAGTACGCTTGCGGCCTGCCTGCCTATGTGTACGCACTGGCGGCACGCCAAGGCAAGGGTTCGGCCATTGGCCGCATCGACGACTTCTACAAGGCACTGCGCGCCGGCCGCAAGCCTGGCTTCGCACAGGCAATGGAGTGCGGGGCCAAGCCGTGCAAGCCAACTATCCTGCCGGCCGTGCTTGATGAGAAGGCACCAATGGGCGATCAGTGGGCAGCGATGTTACGGGCAACGGGATTGGCGCAAGCGGCCACGCCGAGCCAGGCGCAGTTGGATGACATGAGCTACCGCGCCCTGACCAAGCTGGTACAAGATGACTGCGGTGGCCGTATCAGTATGACCCCGGCCATGTCGCAGGCCCGGCTGCTGGTGGACACCCTGCCCGCCTGCAAAACCGTGCGCGCCGATATTGAAGTGCTGCGGGTGGAGGGCCAAGCGGTATTCGGCAGCGTGCACGCCATGCCGGCCATGATCGCGGCTTGCGCTGCGCGCCAGTCGGTCACGCTGGGGCTCAAGGACGGCACCACACTGGCGCTGCCCTGCCACCGTCCGCCCGCCATGACGCAGGTGTATAACGCCGATATGGCCAAGATCATGCGCGCGCTGGGCGTGACCGGCGCGCGCTGAGCGGGCTTATAGCGCGTACAGGGCTTAGCGCGCCAGTTTCGGCAGCAGTACCCAGATATTGCCGCGCTGCTTCATGCGGCCGGCAAAATCGGCCGCTTCGGAACCGAAACCGAAGAAGAAGTCCAGGCGGATGGCGCCTTTAATGGCGCCGCCCGTATCCTGCGCCAGCATCAACCTTTGCAGCGGCATGTCATCGCCGGGCAAGGTAGTGTTGAGGTAGACCGGCGCCCCCAGCGGCAGCTGGCTGCGGTCGATCGCCACGGAACGCTGCGGCGTGAGCGGTACGTTGAGCGTCCCCTTCGGGCCCACTTTCGGGTCCGGTAGCTTTTCTTCCTTGAAGAAGACATAGCTCGGGTTGGCGTTGAACAGCTCCTGGCGGCGCGTTGGGTGGCCGTCGATCCAGGCCTTGATGCCTTGCGCGGTGGCCTGCTCGGTGGTCAGCTCGCCTTTCTGCACCAGCCACTTACCGATCGACTGGTAGGGCCGGCCATTCTGATCGGCGTAGGCGACGCGCACCGTTTCACCGTCGGCCAGTTGCACGCGGCCGGAACCCTGCACTTCCAGGAAGAAGGCTTCCACCGCATCATCGACCCAGAACAATTCGCTGCCCGGCAGGCCGTTGCGGGCGATGTCCTCGCGCGCCGGGTACGGCACGACGCGCTTGCCTTTCAGGCGGCCGCGCACGCGCTTGTTCGCCAGCTCGGGATAAACGGAGCCGACATCGATGATGACCATATCGTCCGGCACTTTGTACAAAGGCGTCTGGTACGGGCCGCCTTTTTTGCGGGCGCCGCGCAGCAGCGGCTCGTAGTAGCCGGTAATCAGGCCGTTATTGCTGCCGTCCGGGGCGATGACTTGGTGCGGGTCGAAGAATGATTCGAAATACAGGCGGATGGCCGATTCGCTGTTGGCGTCCACTGTCCTGGCGATGGCGCAAGGCTCCTTCCAATCGGCGCTGGCGCCCAGCTTGGAGCAGGACAGCATGTAAGCCGGCCAGGCCGCGCGCAGGTCGTCGTGACCCCAACCCGGCAGGTCGGCGAAGCGGGCCGGGACGAATTCGGCTTTGGCCGGCGGCGCCGGCATGGCAGGGACGGTCGGCGGGACGGGCGTCGCTGGCGCAGTCGGCGCGGCGGGCGTGGCGGGCGTGGCGGGCGCGCTTGGCGCGGGCTGGGCCGGTTTGGCGGGTGGTGCGGGCGGCTGGGTGGCGCAGCCGGCCAGGGCCAGCGCGACGGCGGTGGCGCAAACAGGTAAACTACGGCGTATCAAATACATGAGGTGTGATCTATGTGGTTTCTGTATCTCGAAGCGCTGGTAGCGCTCTTCCTGCTGGTGTTCATCGTCTGGTGGACGCTGCCGTCCAAGAAAAAGAAGGACGACGACAAGCAATAAATGGGCAATAAATCAGTGCAAGGTGCGCGGTAGCGACAGCACGAATTCCGGGATCTTGGTCTCGAACTGGTGGCCGTCCTCGGCCACGCAGAAATATTCGCCGAACATGGAGCCCTGCTGCGTGCGCAACTGGGTGCCGCTGGTGTACTCGAACACTTCGCCCGGCGCCAGCAGCGGCTGGTGACCGACCACGCCCAGGCCCCGCACTTCCTCGATATGGTTATTGGCGTCGGTGATCACCCAATGGCGGGAAATCAGTTGTGCCGGCACGGTGCCGGTGTTTTTGATGGTGATTGTGTAAGTAAACACAAAATTGGTGCGGTCCGGATTGGACTGCTCCGGCAGGTACTGGGTCCGAACTTCCACCGCAAACTCATACTGGGCCATAAACTATCCTTGGTAACAATTGGGCAATTCTAGTCCAAGCAATCGGACAGCGTCCGCACAGCAGCGTAAAATAACGCATCTTTTTTACCAGCCCACCAGCCATGACTACTTTCCGCATCGCTCCCAGCATCCTGTCCGCCGACTTCGCCCGCCTGGGTGAAGAGGTCCGCAATGTTGTTGCCGCCGGCGCCGACATCATCCACTTCGACGTGATGGACAACCATTACGTGCCGAACCTGACCGTCGGCCCGCTGGTATGCCAGGCCATCCGCCCGCACGTGCAAGTGCCGATCGATGTGCACCTGATGGTCAAGCCGGTGGACCGCATCATCCCGGACTTCGCCAAGGCCGGCGCCAACATCATCACCTTCCACCCGGAAGCGTCCGACCATTTGGACCGTTCGCTGCAACTGATCCGCGACAACGGCTGCAAGGCCGGCCTGGTGTTCAACCCGGCCACCCCACTCAGCTACCTGGACCACGTGATGGACAAGATCGACATGATCCTGATCATGTCGGTGAACCCGGGCTTCGGCGGCCAGTCCTTCATCCCGCAGGCGCTGAAGAAGATCGCCGAAGCGCGCCGCCGCATCGACGAATCCGGCCGCGACATCATGCTGGAAGTGGATGGCGGTATCAAGATCGACAATATCAAGGCCGCAGCAGCAGCGGGCGCCGACACCTTCGTGGCCGGTTCCGCCATCTTCGGCCAGCCGGACTACAAGGCGGTGATCGACGCGATGCGCGGCCAACTGGCTTCGCTGTAAACGGCATGGCGGCGGTCCTGCGCGGCGTACGGGCCGCCATCATTGACCTCGACGGCACCATGCTCGACACGATGGGCGACTTCGTGGTCGCCCTGAACGGCGTGCGCGCGGAACTGGGCCTGGGCCCGGTGAGTGCGGCGCAGGTCGAGCCCATGGTGGGCAAGGGTTCGGAGAACCTGGTGCGGCGCATGCTCGCGCTGGACTACGACGACGCCGGGGTGGAGCGCCTGTTCGCGCAGGCGATGGATTCCTACCAGCGCCATTACATCGCCATCAACGGCCAGCACAGCGAAGTGTACGACGAGGTGGAAGCCGGCCTGCAGGCCATGCGCGCGGCGGGACTGCGCCTGGCCTGCGTCACCAACAAGCCGCTCGCCTTCGCCCAGCCGCTGCTCGCGCTGAAAGGGCTGGCCGGCTATTTCGAGGTGCTGTACGGCGGCGACTCCTTCGAAAAGAAGAAGCCGCACCCCATGCCGCTGCTGAAGGCCTGCGAATTTTTCGGCCTGGCGCCGGCCCAGGTGGTGGCCATCGGCGACTCCTCCAACGACGCCGAAGCAGCCCGCGCGGCCGGCTGTCCTGTGCTCACCGTGCCATATGGTTATAACCACGGAGTGGGTATACATGAAACAGATTCCGATGGTATAGTTGACACGCTTCTTTTTGCAGCTGAACTCATCGCGCAAGCAAACTAACCGAATGTTTCTCAACAAAAGACACAATGTAACCCACCGGGGCTCGATTGAGGCCTGGCTGTGGCGACGCTGGCAATCCTGACTTAGTCCTGATTGCTGTCGGCACACGTGCGTGTGTTCCGGCAGGTTTTTTTGTAACCACTGCCCGCCATGGGCAGCCTGGAGAGACGCATGACCGAACTCGAATTCAAATCCCTGGCCGCGGAAGGCTATACCCGTATTCCCCTGATCGCCGAAGCTTTCGCCGATCTCGAAACCCCGCTCACCCTGTACCTCAAGCTGGCCCAGACCCAGAACTACGGCAAGAACACTTTCTTGCTGGAGTCCGTCGTGGGCGGCGAGCGTTTTGGCCGCTACTCCTTCATCGGCCTGCCTGCCAACACCGTGCTGCGCAGCACCGGCAAGCTGACTGAAATCGTCAAGAACGGCCAGGTGATCGAGACCCACGAGGGCAATCCCCTCGACTTTATCGAGCAATACCAGGCGCGCTTCAAAGTGGCCGTGCGCCCGGGCATGCCGCGCTTCTGCGGCGGCCTGGCCGGCTACTTCGGCTACGACACGGTGCGCCATATCGAAAAGACGCTGGCCAACACCAAGCCGAAAGACGACCTGGGCCTGCCGGAAATCCAGTTGATGGTGACGGAGGAACTGGCCGTCATCGACAACCTGTCCGGCAAGCTCTATCTGATCGTCTACGCCGATCCGCAACAAGCGGAAGCCTATTCCAAAGCGCGCCAGCGCCTGAAAGACCTGCGCGCACTGCTGCGCCGTGGTGTCGATGCGCCGGTCACCACGCCGTCGGTACGCACGGAAATCATCCGCGATTTCGCCAAAGAGGATTACCTCAAGGCCGTCGCCAAGGCGCACGAATACATCCTGGCCGGTGACCTGATGCAGGTGCAGATCGGCCAGCGCATCCGCAAGCCGTATGTGGATTCGCCGCTCACGCTGTACCGCTCCCTGCGCTCGCTGAACCCGTCGCCGTATATGTACTTCTACAATTTCGGCGATATGCAGATCGTGGGCGCCTCGCCGGAGATCCTGGTGCGCAACGAGACCCTGCCAGACGGCGAGAAGAAGGTCACGCTGCGCCCGATCGCCGGCACCCGCACCCGTGGCAACACGCCTGAACGCGACGCCGCGCTGGCGGAAGAACTGCTGAACGATCCAAAGGAAGTGGCGGAGCACGTGATGCTGATCGACCTGGCGCGCAATGACCTGGGCCGCATCTCCGAAATCGGCAGCGTGAAGCTGACCGACAAGATGGTGATCGAGAAGTACTCGCACGTGCAGCACATCGTCTCCAATGTGGAGGGCAAGCTGAAGAAAGGCATGTCCAACCTGGACGTGCTGCGCGCCACCTTCCCGGCTGGCACCCTGACCGGCGCGCCGAAAGTGCGCGCGATGGAAGTGATCGACGAACTGGAAATCAGCAAGCGCGGCATCTACGGCGGCGCCTGCGGTTACCTGTCCTTCGGCGGCGAGATGGACGTGGCGATTGCGATCCGCACCGGCGTGATCAAGGACGGCATGCTGTACGTGCAAGCCGCCGCCGGCATCGTCGCCGACTCGATTCCGGAAATGGAATGGCAGGAAACTGAAAACAAGGCGCGCGCGGTGCTGCGCGCGGCCGAGCAAGTGCAAGATGGCCTGGATGGGGAGTTCTGAAATGCTGCTGATGATCGACAACTACGACTCCTTCACCTACAACATCGTGCAGTATTTCGGTGAACTGGGCGAGGACGTGCGCGTGCACCGCAACGACGAAATCACCATCGCCGAAATCGAAGCATTGAATCCTGACCGCATCTGCATCTCACCGGGTCCAAAAGACCCGTCGCAGGCGGGCATCTCGCTGCAAGTGCTGAAGCACTTCGCCGGCAAGAAACCAATCCTGGGCGTTTGCCTGGGACACCAGGCCATCGGCGAAGCCTTTGGCGGCAAAGTAATCCGCGCCAAGCAAGTCATGCATGGCAAAACTTCTCTTATCGCGCATACGGGTGTGGGCGTGTTCCAGGGCTTACCCAGCCCGTTCACGGTAATCCGCTACCACTCTTTGGCAATCGAGCGATCCTCGCTGCCTTCCTGCCTGGAAGTCACAGCCTGGACCGACGACGGCGAAATCATGGGCGTGCGGCACAAGGAATACGACATCGAGGGCGTGCAGTTCCACCCCGAGTCCATCCTGTCCGAACACGGCCACGCCTTGCTGAAGAATTTCCTCGATCGCAAATAAGAGAAGGAAGCATCATGCCTATCACGCATCAAGAAGCACTGGTTCGCTGCATCGAACACCGTGAGATTTTCCACGACGAGATGCTGCACCTGTTCCGCCAGATCATGTCCGGCGAAATGTCGCCGGTCATGGTGGCCGCCCTGACCATGGGCCTGCGCGTCAAGAAGGAAACCATCGGCGAGATCACCGCTGCGGCGCAAGTCATGCGCGAGTTCTCGACCAAGGTGCCGATGGCCGACACCACCAACCTGCTGGACATCGTCGGCACCGGCGGTGACGGCGCGCATACTTTCAATATCTCGTCCGCCGCGATGTTCGTCGCCGCAGCGGCAGGCGCGCGCGTGGCCAAGCATGGCGGGCGCTCGGTCTCCTCGTCTTCCGGCAGTGCGGACCTGATCGAATCGCTGGGCGCCAACATCAACCTGAAGCCGGAGCAGATCGCACAGTCGATCGCGCAGACCGGCATTGGCTTCATGTTCGCACCCAACCACCACGCCGCGATGAAGCATGTGGCGCCGGTGCGCCGCGAGCTGGGCGTGCGCTCGATCTTCAACATCCTTGGCCCGCTGACCAATCCGGCCGGTGCGCCGAATATCCTGATGGGCGTGTTCCACCCGGACCTGGTGGGTATCCAGGTGCGCGTACTGCAACGCCTGGGCGCGCAGCACGCGTTGGTGGTGTATGGCCGCGACAATATGGACGAGGTGTCGCTGGGCGCGGGCACCATAGTGGGTGAGCTGGTCAACGGCGAAATCCGCGAGTATGAAATTCATCCGGAAGATTTCGGCCTGTCGATGATCGCTTCGCGCAACCTGAAGGTGGCCGATTCGGCGGAATCGAAGGCGCGCGTGATGGAGGCGCTGCGCGGCGAGCCGGGTCCGGCATCCGATATCGTGGCGCTGAATGCCGGCACGGCGCTGTATGCGGCGGGCGTGGCCTCGTCCATCGAGGACGGGCTGGCGCGGGCGCGCGCGGCGGTGGCCTCGGGTGCGGCGGTGGCCAAGCTGGAGCAGTTCGTGCGCGTGACGCAGGAACTGGGGCGGGAGGGTTAAGCCATGTTCGGCATTCATGACCTGACGCTGTTTATTGTTTCCGGTCTGCTGCTGAACATTATGCCGGGGCCGGATTCGCTGCTGATCATGGCGCGCAGCGCTTCACAGGGCTGGCGCGCGGGCTGCGCGGCGGCGCTGGGGATTGGCGCGGGCACGTTTGTGCATGTGGGGGCGGCGGCGATTGGCTTGTCGGCAGTGCTGGCGACGTCGGCGACGGCGTTCACGGTGGTTAAATGGGTGGGCGCGGCGTATATCGTATGGTGCGGCATTGGCATGCTGCGCGCGCGCCTTAAAACCACGGAAACCGGAAAACCGGGGTCCGACCCTGAGGGTCGTACCCCGGTTTCCCGGTTCCCCGGTTCAGAAGACCGCGCGTCGCTAAAACGCATCTTCGCCCAAGGCTTCCTGACCAACGTCCTGAACCCGAAAGTGGCGCTATTCTTCCTCGCCTTCGTCCCCCAATTCATCGACAGCGACGCCACCAACAAACCCCTGGCCTTCCTGATCCTCGGCTGCATTTTCAACTTCAACGGCATGCTGTGGTGTAACGGCCTGGCCCTCTTCACCGCCTTCGCCAGCGCCAGGCTGAAAGTCCAGCCGCGCGTCTCCCTGTGGCTGAACCGCGTCACCGGCGGCATTTTCATCGCGCTGGGCGCGCGCCTGGCCCTGTCCGAACAACACTAAAGAACCATCATGTCCGACATCCTCAACAAAATCCTGGCCGTAAAGGCCGACGAAGTAGCTGCCGCCAAGAAGCACCGCAGCCTGCAGTCCCTGCGCGACGAAGTGGAAAACGACAAGGACCTGCGCGCCAACCTGCGCGGTTTCGAAGCCAGCCTGCGCGGCAAGATCGCAGCCGGCCAGGCCGGCGTCATCGCCGAAGTGAAAAAAGCCTCGCCCTCGAAAGGCGTGCTGCGCCCCGACTTCCGTCCGGCCGACATCGCCGCCAGCTACGCCAATGCCGGCGCGGCCTGCCTATCGGTGCTGACCGACGTACAGTTCTTCCAGGGCGCAAACGAATACCTGCAGCAAGCGCGCGCCGCCTGCGACATCCCCGTGCTGCGCAAGGACTTCATGGTCGATATGTACCAGATCTATGAAGCACGCGCGATGGGCGCCGACTGCATCCTGCTGATCGTGGCAGCGCTCGACCACGGCCTGATGGCGGAAATGGAAGCCTGCGCCCACGAACTGGGCATGGACGTGCTGATCGAATCGCACGACGGCGAAGAGCTGGCCGCCGCGCTCAAGTTGAAAAGCCGCCTGATCGGCATCAACAACCGCAACCTGCGCACCTTCGACGTTTCGCTGGACACCACCATCAACCTGCTGCCCAACATCCCGCCGGAACGTATGGTGATCACCGAATCGGGCATCATGGCGCCGCAAGACGTGGCGCGCATGCGTGAGCACGATGTGCATGCCTTCCTGGTCGGCGAAGCCTTCATGCGCGCGCCCGATCCTGGCGCCGAACTGCGCAAGCTGTTCGATTAAGGGCGGGCCGGTCCGCCGCAGCGCGGCGACTGGTCGCGCTGCACCAGTGAGAAACTGGTTGCTTCACCGTTCGCTTCCAACAGGCTGAACGTGCCGTCGCCACTGGCGCTTACCGCTTGCGCCTCCTGCCGCGCCGGCGATGCCAACATATCATTCCAGTGGATCGCCTTGCCGTCGTAGCGCCAGGTGCCGCCGAATTCTGGCTGGCCAGTCGAATGGCCGTTAGCTGTCAGGCCGGCGTAACTGCCGTCATCGCTCAGGTAGACGTTGAAAGTGCGTCCGCCCTTGGTGTACTCCCACAGCCCGACAAAACGGCACGGCACCGAGGCTTCGCTCGCGGCGGCCGTCCGCGCCGGCGCCTTTTGCGTCAGGCTGGCGGCATTGCACAGGACGACCACGATGAAGCAAGCCCACGCCATCGTCGTCGACAGCAGCCGCGCACCGTCATCCAGTCCGCCCAGGCGCCGCACATCCGCTTTGGATGCGCCGAACAGGCCAACGCCTATGCCCGCCTGCTTCAAGCGGCGCGCGCCTTTCACGCCCAGCACCAGCACCAGTACAAAATTGGCCAGTGCGAGCAGGCCGACCAGGGCGGCCAACGATGTGTGGGGATAAAACGGCAGTGCGAATGCCGCGGCAAGCGTGGCAAGAGGCAGCAGCAGCGCGGCCTTGCGCGCCAAGGCGCCAAAACCCAATCCCTTCATCAGGCGCCAGGTACCGTAGACCGACATCACGCCCAGCAGCAGGGTGCCAATGAACGCGACTGGCGCCGTCGCGTTGCGGGTCATGGCGCCGCTCAGGAAGCTCAGGCCGATGGAACTGCACACGATGCGCAGGCCTTCCGCCACCTCGTAAAGCTGGACGTCCTCTTGCGCGGATTCCTCCACCATTTCCAGCGTCGCGGACGGCGACCGGTATGGCGACGCCGCAGGAATCTCCAAATGCGGCGTGGCCGCCGCAGCTTGCGCCGGTGCCGGTGCCGGCGGCTTGACGCGCGGGATCGGCCCGGGCTCGGCGGCCAGGGTGGCGCGGCTGCCGCCGCGATCACGCAAGGCGGCGGCGTATTGCATGGCCTGGAAGCGCGATACGCCCTGCTTGACCACGGTGCGGCGTCCGCCCGACAGCAAAGCCACCGTTTCCGCCACCGGCTTGCGCAGCAGGGCCGCCAGGCGCGAGGCGGCATCGATCACTTCCAGGCCATGCGCCGGTCCTTCCAGCACCACCTGGTAAGTCGGCGGGCGATGCACCTCGCCGGATTTATTGTCGATCACAGTCAAGCCCAGTTCCGCCGCCAGGTACAGCACATGCGGCACCACTTCCGTGCTGCGGTGGACCAGGGTCAGGCGCCCGGCCTCGCCGGCATAATGCCCCTCCGACCAGGGCGCATCGGGGAACAGCGCCAGCAACGCGTCATGGAAACGCTTCAGCAAGGCCGATGGCGGCTGCGTGCCGGCGTCCTGGCGCAGCTTGTTCATGAACGAGAAGACGTCGAGATCGGCGTCGGGAGTGGGCACGGCGGCCAGTTGTAACTGATAGCTCATTTTGCAATTCTAATTGCAAAAGATGCATATCGTTATAGTAAGATTGCTAATTTACAACAAAAATTACGCAGCCATTGGGGCCGGGCCGGCGATTTCGGAACGGTTGCGGCCATTCGCCTTGGCGCGGTACAGGGCCTGGTCGGCGCGCGCCAGCAGGCTATCCAGCGATTCGCTGACCACGTGCTGGCCGGCGATGCCGATACTGACCGTGCAGGAAGGGATGCCGGCTTGCTGGCTGTCGCGCAGCAGGGCCTGGATGCGCTGCGCCAGTTGCTGGGCATGCGCCAGCGTGGTTTCCGGCATCAGCACCACGAACTCCTCGCCGCCGAAACGCGCCACGAAGTCGCACTGGCGTGCGCTGCGCATGATCACCGCAGCCACCTGCACCAGCACCTTGTCGCCCTGGGCGTGGCCGTACTGGTCGTTGATCGCCTTGAAGTGGTCAAGGTCGATCGCCATCAGCGACAGCGGTGCGTCGCAGCGCTGCTGGCGCGCCCGCACGCGGCCGAAGAATTGCAGGAAGCCGCGCCGGTTCAAGACACCGGTCAGTGGATCATGCGTCGAGCGCTGCTCCAGGATTTGCTGCAGCTTGCGCGTGGCCAGCATGAGGAAGGCCACCGTCATCAGCAGCGCCACGAAATTGGCGATCGCCAGGTAGACATTGGCCAACGCGCTGTTGCGCAGCAGGTTGGCGGCGTCCGCCTCCATGAACAGGGCGGCCACGCCGCGTGTGATGGTGTTCAGGCACTGCAGCGCCAGCAGCGCGCCGAAAAACCAACTGGTGAAGTGCGGTGCGCGGTGGCGCCAGACCAGGCGCAATTGGTCCAGGTAGAACACGCTGACGATAAAGCTGAACGCCGCCGCACGGTGCGGGAAGTTCGGCTCGACCAACAGCCAGTATAGGATGGCCGCCAGCTCCAGCACCCAGGCGGCGTGGAAGATGGGCCAGCCGCCAGGCTCGCCGAAAAAGCGGCGGGTGCCGATCATCGACAGGCCGATGCCCCAGGTCAGGCAGAGATTGGCGGCCGGCAGGGCCAGCGCGTCCGGCAGTTTGCCGCGCAACAGGAACAAGACGCCGGCGCCCACCATCGCCGCCAGGCCGCCCGCCCAATACCCTACCCCGGCCACTTCGCGCCGGAAACTCAGGTGCACCGACGCCATGGCTGCCGCCAGCACCACGCAGGTCAGCGTGGTGGTGAACAGGACGGTGAAGGGATCCAGCGAAAACATCGACGCTGGATCAGGCGGCTGTCGGGCGGCGCGGCGTGGTCTTCTTGTCTTCCACAATCATGGTGATGGCCGGTGCGCGGTCGCCCTGCAGGGTAACGTCGAAGGCCAACAGCTCGTCGCGGCGGAAGGCGTGCACCTGCACGGTGTCGCCCACCTTGTAGCGTGCCAGCAGCGACTCGACATTGGCCGGATTGCCGCTCACGCGCAGGCCGTCGATCGCCACCAGCAGGTCGTTGGCCGACAGGCCCGCCTTCTGCGCGGCGCCGCCGTCGTGTACGGCGGACAGCTTGCAGTCGGCGCCGTCGCGGCCCAGGTTCACGTCCATGCTTGGCTTGGCGGATTTGCGTTCGTCCTTGTAGCTGACGCCGAACTGCGGCAGCAGCTTGGCCAGCGGCACGTCTTCCGTGCCGCGAATGTATTTATCGAAGAAGGGCTTGAGCTTGAAGCCGGCGATCTCGTCGAACAGGGCTTCCACTTCCTGCGGCGTGACGCCGCGCGCCTTACCGTTGTAGAAGTCGCGGCCATAGCGCTGCCACAGGGCGCGCATGATGTCGTCCAGCGAGCGCTTGCCGGCGCTCTTGGCGCGGATCGTCAGGTCAAGGGCCAGGCCGATCAGCGAACCCTTGGCGTAGTAGCTGACGATGGCGTTGGGCGAGTTCTCGTCCTGGCGGTAGTACTTGCCCCAGGCGTCGAAGCTGGAATCGGCCACGCTTTGCTTGGTGCGGCCGCTGCCGCGCAGCACGCCGGCCACGGTTTTGTTGAGCAGCTTATAATAGCCCTCTTCCGACAGCAGGCCGGCGCGCACCAGCATCAGGTCGTCGTAGTAGCTGGTAAAGCCTTCGAACAGCCAAAGCAGCGGGGTGTAGTTCTCCACCTGATAGTCGTAGGGCGCGAAGACGGCCGGCTTAATGCGCTTGACGTTCCAGGTGTGGAAGTACTCGTGGCTGCACAGGCCCAGATAGGTCATGTAGCCGTCGCTCGGCTCCTTGCCGCGCTGGGAAAGGGTCGGCAGGTCGGCGCGCGCGCAAATCAGGGCGGTGGAGGCGCGGTGTTCCAGGCCGCCATAGCCGTCGCCCACCACCATCGTCATGAAGACGTAACGCTCCACCGGGGCTTTTTTGCTGCGCGGTTCGAAGAAGGCGATTTGCGTTTCGCAGATCTTTTTCAGGTCGGCGCAGATGCGGGTGATGTCGAGGTTGGGCGTGCGGCCGGTGAACACCACGTCGTGCTGCACGCCGAGCGCCTTGAAGCTGGCCATCTCGAAGGTGCCCATTTCCACCGGGCTGTCGATCAGCTCATCGTAGTCCTGCGCGATGTAGGTGCCAAAGCCGTAGCGCTTGGCTTTCAGCTCCTTCATGGCGGTGGCGACGCGCCACTTGGCCGCCGCCTCGTGCGCCGGACGCTGGATATCGACCACGTGCGGCACGTTCTCGCTGCCGACCACGCGCAGGAACACGCTGGTGCCGTTGAAGAAGCCGTGCGTCTGGTCCAGGTGGGCGGCGCGCACCGACAGGTCCCAAGCGTACACCTCGTAGTGCACGGTGAGCTTGCCCTTGCAGGGCGCGGCTTGCCAGGAGTGTTTATCGAGCTTGGCCAGCTCTACCGCCTGGCCGCCGCATTCGGCGCGGGCTTGCACGATGTTGCGCGAGAACTCGCGGATCATGTAGCTGCCGGGGATCCAGGCGGGCAGCGTGAAGACCTGGCCTTCCGGCGCCGGCGATTCGACGGTCACACTGACCTGGAACATGTGGGCCGCGAGGTCCTTGGCGGCGATGGTGTAGCTGATTTTTTTGTTGTTCATGTGATGTCGGACGGTGTGTCGATGTCCTGCAGGATGCCGGGATCATCCACCGCCAATTCGTTAACCGGGTTGTTCTTCAAAATACTGCGCGCGCCCTGGTCGCCCTCCAGCGCCAGCAAGGCCTGCAAGTGGGCGCGCCCGAAAGCGACCGGGTTGCCGCGCCGCCCGCCATGCACTGGTGCCGCTATCGCAGCAATCGCCGCGCCGCCAGCCGGGCCAGCCCCGCCGCGATCTCCGTCGCCCGCCCCGCCGCGCTCCTCGCCGCTATCTTCGCCGCTATGCTCGCCGTGAGCCGCGCCAGGGTTCGCGCCGCAATTTCCGCCGCAATCCGCACCGCCAGCTCCAGCGCCAGCCAGCGCACCATCGCGCTGTGGCAGCCCGCCCTGCCCGGCAACAGGTGCGACCGCATGCGCCAAGGCCGCCATGGTGGCTGGCAGCACATAAGGCATATCCGCCAGTGCGATCAGCCAGCCATCCGCGTCCTGCGCATACCGCACACCGCATACCAGCGATGCCGCCATGCCCTCGCCTGCGCGCTCGCACACGACCACTTCGCAGCCAAGTTCGCGCAGCAGGCCGGCCGTGGCCGAATCCTGCGCGCGCACCACCGCCACCACGCGCGGCAGCGCAGCCAGCAAAGCACGCGCGCTGGCCACGACCACCGGCTCGCCGCCCGGCAGCGCCTGCAACAGCTTATAGCGCGCGCCGCTCGGATCGAAGCGGCTGCCGCTCCCGGCAGCCAGCAGGATGCCGGCGACGCCCAATGCCACGCCGCTCAAGCCTTGGCCAGGTCGAACGGCAGCTTGCGCACCCGCTTACCAGTCAGCTTGAACACCGCGTTCGCCAAGGCCGGCGCCAATGGCGGCAAGCCCGGCTCGCCCATGCCGGTTGGATTGTCGGTCGACGCAACGGTGAACACCTCCACCACCGGCATATCCGTCATGCGCGCCACGCTGTAGTCGTGGAAATTACCCTGCTCCACCACGCCGTCCTTCAGCGTGATCGCCGCGCCCGGCAAGGTGGTGCCCAGCCCCATCAGGGCAGCGCCCTGTACCTGCGCCTCGATCGTCAGCGGATTCACCGGCAGGTTGCAATGCACGGCGGCCGTGACCTTGTGCAGCTTGGGCTGGCCGCCCTTCATCGAGGCCACCACCACATACGCCACCGAAGTCTCGAACGACTCGTGCAAGGCCACGCCCCAGGCCTGGCCTTTAGGCAGCTTGCTCTTGCCGTAGCCCGACTTCTCAACCGCCAGGTTCAGCGCGGCCAACTGGCGCACATGTTTCGCGTCGATCAGCTTGCGGCGGTACTCCACCGGGTCCATCTTGGCGGCGTGGGCCGCCTCGTCGATCAACGTCTCCATGACGAAGGCCGTGTGGGTCGAGCCCACCGAACGCCACCACAGCACCGGCACGTTAACCTTGGCGTTATGCACGCTCAGGTTCATCGGCACCGAATACGGCTCGCCCATACCCTCCACCGACGTCGCATCCACGCCATCCTTCACCATCATCGGCTCGAACGCCGTGCCGGTGATAATGGACTGGCCGACGATCACATGGTTCCAGCCCACGATATTGCCCTTGGCGTCCATGCCGATATCCGCCTGGTGCACGTAGACCGGACGGTAGTAGCCGCCCTTGATATCGTCCTCGCGGCTCCAGATCACCTTGACCGGGCCCTTGCCCCAGGCCTTGGCCACGTTCACCGCCTCCACGATGTAATCGGAGGTCGGCACCGCGCGCCGGCCAAAGCCGCCGCCTGCCATCATGGTGTGCAGGGTGACCTTGTCCGGCGTCAGTCCCGCCGCCTTGGCCGCAGCCAGCGCATCCAGGGTCTGGAACTGGCTGCCCGCCCAGATGGTGCAGGAATCCGCCTTCAGGTCCACCACGCAATTCAGCGGCTCCATCGGCGCGTGCGCCAGGTAAGGGAACTCGTAGGTGGCGCTGATCTTCTTCGGCGCCTTGGCGATCGCCGAGGTATCGGCCTTTTTCACCGGCGTGCCGGCTTTTTTCGCCAGCGCCTTGTACTCGGCCATCTGCTTCTTGCTGCTGACTTTCTCCAGGCCGGCCGTATCCCACTCGACCGCCAATGCATCGCGGCCCTGCTTGGCCGGCCAGTAGCCGTTGGCCATCACCGCCACGCCGCTGCCGCCACGGTCGGTATCGACCTTGATGACATCGATCACGCCCGGGATGGCTTTGGCCTTGGACGCATCAAACTTCTTCACCTTGCCGCCAAAGACCGGCGGCCGCGCCACCAGCACCACCTTGGTGCCCTCCGGCTTGAAGTCCATGCCGAACTGCTGCGTGCCGCTCGACTTGGCGCGCGCGTCCAGGCGCGGCGTTGGTTTACCGATAATGGTGAAGTCTTTCACGTCCTTCAGCTTCACATCCTTCGGCACCGGCTGCTTCATCGCCGCGTCGGCCATGGCGCCGAAAGTCGCACTCTGGCCGGACGGGCCGTGCAACATGCCTTTCGAAGCGCGCACCTGCGCCGCCGGCACCTTCCACTGCTCGGCCGCCGCAGCGACCAGCATGGCGCGCGCCCGGGCGCCGATTTCACGGTGCTGCATCCACGAGTGTTTGACGGCGGTCGAGCCGCCCGTCATCTGGATGCCGAAGGCAGGATCCTTATACGCGTCGCCCGCCGGCGCCAGCGCTGAACGCACCTGCGACCAGTCCGCATCCAGCTCCTCCGCGATCAGCATTGGCAGCGCGGTATGCACGCCCTGGCCGAATTCGAGGCGGTTGACCTGGATGGTGACGGTATTGTCCGGCGCGATATGAAGGAAAGCATTGGGCGCCACCGGCGGCTTGGCCGGGGCATCGGCAGCGATCGCACGGGCAAAGCGCCCGCCGCCACTGGCGACATAGAAACCGAGCAGCAGGCCGCTGCCCGCTTTCAGGAAGGAGCGGCGCGACATACCTGCATCGTCTGCGCTGCCCGCTTGAGCTGCCATGAACCATTCTTTGCGCATGGCGGCCTCCGTTAAGCGATGGACTTCGCAGCGTCCTTGATGGCCGCGCGGATCCGTTGATAGGTGCCGCAGCGGCAGATATTGCCCGACATGGCGTTATCGATATCGGCGTCGGTCGGCGCCTTATTGGTGCGCAGCAGGGCCGTGGCGCTCATCACCTGGCCGCTCTGGCAGTAGCCGCATTGCGGCACATCGTGCCTGACCCACGCGTCCTGCACCGCCTTGCCCACCTTGTCGCCCGCCATGGCCTCGATGGTGGTGATTTTTTGCCCCACCGCCGCCGAAATCGGCGTCACGCAGGAACGGATCGCCTGGCCTTCCAGGTGCACCGTGCAGGCGCCGCACATGGCCATGCCGCAGCCAAACTTGGTGCCGGTCATATTGAGGTTGTCTCGCAACGCCCACAAGATGGGCGTGGAGGGATCGGCGTCGACTTGTATGTCGCGCCCGTTGATATTCAATGTGACCATGCCGGCTCCTTATTTGATGGTGGCGAACTTAGCTTCCAGGGTACGCTGATCAACTGCTCCTGCAATGCGGCTGCCGTCGGCAAAGAAGATCGCCGGGGTGCCGTTGATACTGATTTTCTGGCCCAGGGCCAGCACTTTGTCATTTGGCGAAGTGCAGCCGTTCGGCGCGGTCGGCGCCGCTTTACCGCTCAGCATCCAGTCATCCCATGCCTTGTTGCGGTCGGCCGCGCACCAGATATTCTGCGACTTGGTGAAGGAGTCCGGCGACAGGATGTTGTACATGAAGGTGTACACGGTCACGTTGTCGATGGTAGACAGCGTGGTCTGGCGGAAGCGCTTGCAGTAGCCGCAGTTCGGATCTTCGAAGATCGCCATCACGCGCTTGCCGTTACCCTTCACGGTCTTCAGCGCCAGCTCTTTCGGCAGCTCGTCGAAGTTGATCTTGTTGATATCGTCGATGCGCGCCTGGGTCAGGTCTTGCGACGTTTTCAGGTCGAAGATGTGGCCCACCATCAGGTAGCTGCCGGTCTTGTCGGTGTAGCGGATATCGCCACCGACACGGATCTCATACAGGTCGGCGTATGGCGTCTTTTTGATCGATTCGATCTTCACATCGCCCAGGCGCTCTGCCAATGCCTTGCGCAGTTGGGCTTCTTCCTTGCCGTTTTGCGCATCCGCGCAGGACATCAGCATGGTCGTCGTCGCAACGACCAATGCCAGCTTACTCATATTCATAGGTTCTCCGCTTTTACAACTTACCAAGTGCGTGGGAAATCAGCCGGCGCTTTACGCCCGGCAATTTATCCAGCAAGTTTAGCCCGAAATTGCGCACTGCGCGCACTGGCTCCAGGTCGGTGCCGAACAGGCGTTCCAGCCCATCGGTGGTGGCCAGCATCAGGCTCACCTCCTCCTTGCGTGCCCGCGCATAGCGCGCCAGCACACGTTCATCGCCGATGGAGCGATGCTCTTCACGCTCCGCCACCGCTTTCACCAGCTCCTGCACATCGCCGAAGCCCAGGTTCATGCCATGCCCGGCCAACGGATGCACCACGTGCGCCGCATCGCCCACCAGGGCCACGCGCGGCGCCACCATCGAATGGGGACGCATCAAACGCAGCGGGAAGGCTTTCACATCTTCCGGCTGCAGGGGCGTCAGCTTGCCCAGCTTTTCCTGCGCGAACTGCGCCAGCCGCTCGGCCAGCGCCGCCGCGCCTTCGCGGCACAGGGTATCAGCCAGCATGTCCGGCGCCGACCATACCAGCGACACCTGATTGCCGGGCAGCGGCAGCAAGGCCACAATGCCTTGCGCACCGGTGAACCACTGGTGCGCCACGCCATGGTGCGGCAGCTCGCACGCGAAGTTGGACACCACGCCGCTCTGGTTATAGGAGCGGTAATCCAGGCCGATATCGCATTGCCCGCGCACCCACGATTGGGCACCGTCGGCGCCAACCACCAGCGCGGCGCCCAGGTAAGAGCCGTCTTCCAGCGTGATCACCGCGCCTTCTTCATCGTGTTTGAGCGCCACCGCCTTGCCGTGCACGAAATGCACGTTCTGCGCGAAACGCAGCGCCGCGTCCAGCGCCTGGTTCAGGTTGCGGTCTTCCGCGATCCAGCACAGGGTGCCGGTGTGGGCGCCATAAGCATCGAAATTCAGGGCGCCGGCCTTGCCGCCATCGCCGTTTACCAGCATGGCGTCGACCGGGGCGACGCGCGCCAGGTCCAGGGCGCCCCAGACTTTCAGGGAATCGAGCAGGCGGTGGGCGGTGTGATTGAGGGCGAACACGCGGACATCCCAGCTCGCCGCATCCGGGCGGGCCGGCGCCGGGGGAGGCCCCAGCAAAGTCACACTCAGTCCGGACTGGGCAAACGCAAGGGCTGCCGTTTTGGCAATGGCGCCATTGCCGACTATGCAGACAGCAGTCTGCATATGGTGGTGCGTAGACTTGTTCATCCGGCCATTATAGATTGCTATCATCGCTCTATGAAAAATCTCTTGCTCGCGGCGCTGCTGTGCGCCTCCCCCATGGCGGCCCTGCCGGCCCACGCCGACGCCCTGCCCCTGCGCGACCAGGCGCGCCTGATCGACCAGCTCACAGCCGAACGGTTCGACAGCGTGCTGCCAGGCCTGATGCAGCGCAGCGGCATCGATATGTGGATACTCGTCTCACGCGAATACAACGAGGACCCGGTGCTGCGCACCATGCTGCCGGCCGAATGGCTCAGTGCACGGCGCCGTACCATCCTGGTTTTCGCGCGCGATCCGGCCAGCGGCAAGGTGGAGAAGCTGGCCATTGCGCGCTACAACGTGGGCTCGTCTATCCAGGCCGCCTGGGATATGCAGCGCTTTCCCAAGCAGTGGGATGCACTGGCCGAACTGGTGCGCAGCCGTAAGCCCGGCAAGATCGGCATCAACACCTCGGCCACGTTCGGCCATGCCGATGGCCTGGACCATACCGACTACAAGGAGCTGATGGCCGCCCTGCCGGCCGCGTATCGCAGCAAGGTAGTCTCGGCCGAAACGCTGGCCGTGGGCTGGCTGGAAACCCGTACGCCGCGCGAGCTGGCGCTCTACCCTGAGCTGGTGGCTGAAACCCACAAAATCATCGCGCAAGGCTTTTCCGCCCAGGTGATCACGCCCGGCACCACCACGACCGAGGACGTGGTCTGGTGGTTCCGCGAAAAAATCCGCGCCATGGGCTATGAGACCTGGTTCCACCCCACCGTCACCATCCAGCGCGCCGGCGCCGCGACCGGCAATGTGATCCAGCCCGGCGACTTGCTGCACGTCGATATCGGCATCAGCTACCTGCGCCTGAATACGGATGTGCAGCAGCACGCCTACGTGGCCCGGCCCGGCGAAACAGCCATCCCCGCCGGCATTTTGTCCGCCTTCAGCCAGGCCAACCGCCTGCAGGACATTGTGCTGGCCCAGTTCCAGGAAGGCCGCAGCGGCAACCAGGTGCTGGCCGCCGCCCTGGCCCAGGCCAAAGCGGAAGGCATCAAGCCCACCATCTACTCCCACCCGATCGGCTACCACGGCCACGCCGCCGGCCCAGCCATCGGCATGTGGGACATGCAAGGCGGCGTGCCCGGCAGCGGCGAGGCCAGGCTGCGCCCCTCTACCGCCTACTCCATCGAGCTGAATGCGGAAGCGGAGTTGCCTGAATGGCAAAAACCAATCCGCATCATGCTGGAGGAAGACGCTTGGTTTGACGGCAAAACCGTGCATTACCTGGACGGCCGCCAGCGCCAGCCCCACCTGATCTCAAAATAGGGCTGGTATTTTTTTGGAAGCCTGCTATAATCGCTGGCTCTTGGCCTGGTAGCTCAGTTGGTAGAGCAGAGGATTGAAAATCCTTGTGTCGGTGGTTCGATTCCGCCCCGGGCCACCAAGAATAAAAAGTGAAAACGCCGACCCACGCTGGTCGGCGTTTTTCGTTGTAGCCTACACCTCCGCAGCTCTCAGGGCCATTCCCGGCTCGCTTCCCGCCCGCTCTTGACTCTGGAACGAACTAGTCGTCACGGGGTAATCCCCCTTTAAGTCCCAATACCTTGACCAGCAAAGAAAATGCCGGCGTCGGCTGGCGGCGGCTTGGATAGTAAAGGTGGTAGCCCGACATCGGTGCCGACCAGTCTGCTAATACCCGGACCAGCCGGCCGGCCGCTAGGTGTTCCTTGACGAGATCCTCGGGCATGTACCCCAGTCCAAGTCCCGCCAGTGCGCCGTCAAGTTGCAGCCTCACTGTGTTGAATGCCAGTTGCGCACCGGGCCGTACCTTCAATTCACGCCCGTCTTTTTCGAATGGCCATGACCAGACACCTCCAGACGTCGGGAGGCGCAATCCTATGCAACGATGTTCGCTCAGGTCATGCGGCGTCCTGGGCTTTCCGTGCTTCTTAAAATACGCAGGGGCACCAACTACACATTGCCTAAAGTCTGGCCCTATTCGTACGGCAATCATGTCTTGCGCGACCTGTTCACCGAGGCGCACCCCCGCATCAAATCGCTCCGCCACGATGTCGACGAGACCGTAGTCATCGATGACCTCGACCGTAATATCGGGATAGTCAGGGAGCAGCGCTGCCAGTGCCGGCAGCAGGATCGTCTGCGAGGCATGTTCGACTGAGGTGATGCGCAAGCTTCCCGCTGGCTTGTCCCGCAGCTCACTTAACGCAGCAAGGCTGGAGGTGATGCCTTCAAAGTGCGGCCCGATTGATTTGAACAGCCGTTCACCTGCCTCGGTGGTGGAGACGCTGCGCGTCGAGCGCGTCAACAGACGCACACCCAGTCGTGCTTCGAGCGCCGTGATCTTTGCACTCAGCGCGGGTTGGGAAATCCCAAGCTGCGCTGCCGCGCGCGTAAAGCTCTGTTGCGTCGCGACCGCAGTGAACGCGACCAGATCATCCATGCTTTCCTTTACCATTTATAACCTCTGCCTATAAGCGCAAGACGATTATCGCATCTAATCATATACGTTGATCACGGTTACAGTCGCTGCATACGTTCACCGAGGGGCAGGACCATGGCAACTGACAACAAACATGCAGGCTTGGCGCCGCAAACTTCTGATCGCTACGCATTCGAAATGCAGGGGCGCCGCAGATTCATGAAGCACGCTGTCCTGCTCGGCGCGGCCGCAGCGGTTGGGCCCACGCCTGGGGCCCAGGGCAAGCAAGCCATTCAAGCCACACGAGGAAAAGACATGAAACAACGTAAGTTAGGCACGATGATGGTGTCGGAAATCGGCTTGGGATGCATGACGTTCGCCGGAAATTACAACGCGCCTGTTCAGAAGGAAGAGGCCATCAAGACGATCCGCACCGCGTTCGAGAATGGCGTGACGTTCTTCGATACCGCCGAGGTTTACGGCCCCTATATCGGCGAAGAATTCGTTGGCGAAGCGCTCGCACCGTTCCGGGACAAGGTACAGATTGCGACGAAATTCGGTTTCGCGATCGACGGCACGATTGCGCTGAATAGCCGTCCGGAGCATATCCGTAAGGTGGTCGAACAATCGCTCAAACGCCTGAAGACCGATCATATCGACCTGTATTACCAGCACCGTGTGGATCCTGCGGTACCAATTGAAGAAGTTGCCGGCACCCTCAAGGACCTGATCAAACAAGGTAAGGTTCTGCATTGGGGCCTGTCCGAAGCAAGCGCCAAAACCATCCGCCGCGCACACGCCGTGCTGCCTGTATCAGCAGTTCAAACGGAGTACTCATTGTGGACTCGCAACGTGGAATTAAACGGCGTCTTGACGACCTGTAATGAGCTGGGCATTGGCTTCGTTCCATGGTCGCCGGTCGGCGCAGGCTTCCTGACAGGCACGATCGATACAAACACAAAGTTCGATGCAAAGACCGACTTCCGGGCCGCGTTTCCACGCTTCTCCAAAGAATTCCTGAAGCTGAATATGCCGCTCATCGAATGGCTCAGTGCCTACGCAACAAAGAAAGGCACGACACCGGCGCAGATATCCCTGGCATGGCTTCTGGCGAAGGGGCCGAACATCGTGCCGATTCCAGGGACGCGCTCCGAGGCACATCTGCTCGAAAACCTCGGCGCCCAGCGCTTGCAATTGACGCCTGCCGAAGTCCTTGAGATCGATACAAGGCTCGGCAAATATCCAATTTTCGGCGACCGCATGGGCGAAGCACACATGAGCCAAATCGACTACACGGCGTAATTCGATAATCCACGACATCCTTTAGGTGAAGTCCCTTGAAAAACAGCAAATTATTCTCGCCACTGGAGCTTGTACCAGGCCTGCTTCTGCGCAATCGCGTCGTGATGGCGCCGATGACCACTTGGGCCAGCAACGACGACGGCACTGTCTCCGATGAGGAAGATGCGTACTATCGACGGCGGGTGAAAGACGTCGGCCTGGTCATCACCGGCTGCACGCACGTGCAGGCCAACGGTATTGGTTTCACAGGCGAATTCGCCGCCCACGATGACCATTTCATTCCGAGCCTGCGCAAACTGGCCAAGGCGGCCAAAAGTGGCGGTGCACCCGCGATCCTGCAAATCTTTCATGCAGGTGTGAAAACACTGCCGGCGCTCGTCTCAGACGTAGTGGCCGCGAGCGCAGTAGCCGGCGATGGCGGGCCGTTCGCCGCAGCCATCCTGCCCCGAGCGCTCAGCGAAGAAGAGATCCTGGATGTCATCACCGCATTTGCGGACGCGACGCGACGCGCCATAACGGCGGGCTTCGATGGTGTCGAACTTCATGGCGCTCACAGCTTCTTGATCCAGAACTTCTTTTCTCCGCATTCAAACCGCCGCAGCGACCAATGGGGAGGCACGCTTGAAAACCGCATGCGCTTCCCGCTTGCGGTAGCGGCAGCCGTCAAGCGGACTATTGCAGAGCATGCGCGCCGGCCATTCGCACTTGGCTATCGTATCTCGGTCGAGGAAGACGTCGATGGGGGACTGGTACTTGCCGATTCACTGCAGTTGATCACACGCCTGGTCGAGGCAGGCGCAAGCTACATTCATGCATCGCTCGGCACTGCCCTGGAGCAGACGCCGACCACTGGCGGGCATGATTCAACGATCGTCAAGATTCTGCGCGATCACATCGATGACCGCGTCCCTCTGATGGCGGCGGGACGCATCAAGACACCCGCGCAGGCGGAAACCGCGTTGGACTTGGGGCTGTCATTGGTCGCGGTGGGGCAAAGCCTGGTGATTAATCCGGACTGGATGGCACATGCCCGCAGTGGTCACGATCGTGGTATTCAGCTTTCCATTTCCGCTGGCGACGTTTCACCCGCCCACATCCCCGGCAAGCTGTGGGCCGTCATCGATGCAACGCCGGGATGGTTCAACGTGAATGCACCGTCACCGGATTGAATGCAGCGCGATCATTGAAAATCCTTGTGTCGGTGATTCGATTCCGCCCCGGCCAAGAATATCCCAAGCAAAACGCCAACCCATGCAGGTTGGCGACCCGTGACCGGCGCATTCGGATGGTTTGTTACGCCGGCCCACCCACTTCCGCAGCAGCGGGCGCAAAAGTCAGCGTGAAGCGGGTACCATCTGCGCCACTCGTGACATCAACCTGGCCGCCGTGCAATTGCATGATCGAGCGCACGATCGCCAGCCCCAGCCCCCCGGAGTCGCCGCCCTTGCCACGGGCCGGATCGCACCGATAGAAGCGTTCGAACAAGTGTGGCAGGTGCTGCTCACCGATCGGCTCACCCACGTTATGCACCGAGATTTCAGCGCCACCGGCGGCAACGCTCCCGGCTATCGTCACAGTACTATTGGGCGAACCATACCGTAGCGCATTGGCTACCAGGTTTGCCATGGCCCGCTGCACCAGCGCCTGGTCGGCCTGCAGGACGCCGCTGGCGCGCACGGCGAACACGATACCCCGCTCTTGCGCCATCCCTTCGAAATAGTCGACCAGCCGCATGGCCATCATCTCGAGGTCGACCGCTTCGCGGGCAATGACCGCGCCGGGCTGCTCTGAGCGGGCGAGAAAGAGCATGCTGTCGATCATGCGCGCCAGCCGCTCATACTCTTCCTGGTTCGATGCCAGCAGAGTTTCGTACTCCTCTACCGAACGCACCTTGCGCAGCGTCTGCTGGGTATGGCCCATCAAGTTATTCAAGGGCGTGCGCATCTCGTGGGCCAGGTCTTCAGAGAAGCGCGACAGCTGCGCAAAGCCGCCCGCAAGCCGCGCCAGCATCTGGTCCAGCGCGCCACTGAGCCCGCGCAGCTCACGCAATTCGTTCCCTTGCGCCCCAAGGCGGACATGCAGGCTGCGCACATCGATCGCCGCCGCGCGTTCGGCAAGCAGGCGCACAGGCCGCAGGTTACGCTCACTGATCAGCCATCCGAGGGTGAACGACAGGGCTGCACCCAGCGCCAGAGCGATCCACAAAGTATTGCGGTAAGTGGCCAATATCTGGTCACGTTCCGCCAGCATCTTGCCCGCCACCAAGGTGAAGCGGCGCCCACCCTGGGCTACGTCGACCCAGGCTAGCCGTGTCGCCTGGCCTTGCCCGGCGTCGGCCAGCCGGATCTCGCCGCTGGCCGGCAACCGTGGCAACGGCAGCCGCGCTGGATTGATCTCGATGATGCACCGCCCCTGGTCGTCGATCATCCACAGCACGCTGTCCCGGTTGCCCAGCATATTTCCATATAAATGCGGCCTGCTTCGCAAAGCCTCGATGCTCGCGCTATCGTCCACCAGCGCGCGCATGCGGTCGACCCGCCCGACCAGCGCGCTGTCATCGCGCCGTGCAATCTCCCGTTCCAGCGACTGATACAGGTAGATCCCTATCGCCCCCAGCAACAGCGAACTGGCCAGCGCGAACGAAACAGCCAAGCGCGTGCTAATCGACCCCGGCCACAGGATCACGGCGCCTCCCCCAGAACATAACCCATGCCGCGCACGGTATGAATCAGTTTGACCGGATAGGGGTCATCCACTTTGGCCCGCAAGCGGCGTACCGCGACATCGACCACATTGGTGTCGCTGTCAAAGTTCATCTGCCAGACGTGCGAGGCGATGAAGGCGCGCGACAAGACTTCATCGGCGCGGCTCACCAGCAGGTGCAGCAAGGCGAATTCCTTATTGGTCAGCGTAATTCGGTCGGCCTGGCGCGTGACGCGGCGGCGCAGCACGTCCACCTGCAAATCCGCTATCTGGAAGGTTTCCATGTCCCGCGGCGGACCGCGGCGCAACAGGGTCCGAACCCGTGCGAGCAGTTCGGCGTACGAGAACGGCTTGACCAGATAATCATCCGCCCCCAGTTCCAGCCCCCGCACCTTGTCCTCGACGGCGTCGCGGGCAGTCAGGAACATGACCGGTGTCGCCCCTTTACTGCGAACAAGCTTAAGTAGTGCCCATCCATCGAGGCCCGGCAGCATCACGTCGAGGATGATCAGGTCAAATGCGAATTCATCGATCATGTACTTGCCGTCGAAACCATTTGTGGCAGTTTCAACAATGTAGCCGGATTCGCGCAATCCCTTCTGCAGGTAATCGGCAGTCTTGCATTCATCTTCCACGATCAGTATTCGCATGCCTCCTCCTCCAGCGCCCATCTTAACGCGTGCTGGCGTGCCCATTACAAAACTGTAATGGGCGCGCAATCGAGCTGACGCACTTGCCTCGGTACGATGAGTTCTTTCGAACCAATCGATGAGGATGAACGACGATGAAGTACCATGCAAGCACTGTGTTTTCGCTGGGACTGGCCATCTGCATGGCGCAGGCCAGCGCCGCACCCGCGCCTCAAGCACTTCGCCCGGACATCACGCTGGAGGGTGCAAAACAACTACTCGATGCGGCCATGGAGGCCTGCCATGCCGGCGGCAGGACTCTGGCAGCCGCCGTGGTAGACCGCAGTGGCAACCTGGTCGCGCTGCAGCGTGACGACAACGTTGGTCCTCACAACACCATCGCTGCGCAGCGCAAGGCCTATACCGCGCTATCGACGAAAACAGCGACCGGTAAGCTGGCAGAGGTCGCGCGCGCCAGTGCGCAAACGAACAACCTGAATACCGTGAACGAACTGCTGTTGCTTGGTGGCGGCGTCGCCCTGACTTCCGGCACCTCCGTAATCGGCGCCATCGGCATTGCCGGCGCTGGCGGACCCGGCATGGATGAAGCATGCGCCCTGGACGCCATCGCGCGGATCTTTCCCCAAACCTCAAACTAACAAGGAGTAGCAATGCATCTCATGAAAAAACTGATCGTCGCGCTTGCCTTCGGCGGCCTGTCGCACCTCGCCAGCGCTGCCAGCAATCCGCTCAGCGTGCACGTATTGAACCTGCAGGACGGGCTGCCCTCGCAGGAGGTCGTGGTCACCCTGGAAAAACTGGACGGTGAGCGCTGGTCCCTGATAAACACGGCGGTGACCAATACCCAAGGCCGCATTGCGGGGCTCTTTCCTCAGGATGCCAAGCTCGAACGGGGCACCTACCGCGTCACCTTCAAAACGGGAAAATGGTTTGCCGACCGCCAGCTGACAACGCTCTTCCCCGAAATACCGGTCATTTTCACGGCGGACGGCAGCGTTTCGCATTACCACGTGCCGCTGCTGGTGAGCCAGTATGGATACTCGACATACCGGGGAAATTAAGCCAAGTGGGGCGCGCTTCGCTGCCCCTGCCTTTTGCGTTGCGCTGGAAGCGTAACCGCAACTTTCGTCTAGCAAGCGGAAATCCAGGCCATTCACCTTGCAAACAAAGGCGGAAGTAATATTCGAGCAACATTTTAGTGCCGGTGATAAGCTGGTTTTCCTCCCACATCCAATGAGGCAAACCACATGTCCAAGGTACGGTTTCTTGCTCCGCTGTCGTTGACGCTGGCAATGTTCGCGAGCACTCTCGCGCATGCTGGCGCGCCCTCCTACCCGCTCGCTGCCGACGTCAATTCAGTCGATGGCATCATGAAGGCCTATTACGAGATCGTGTCCGGTCCCGGCAGCCATGTGCGCGATGTGGCGCGCGACAAGTCGATTCATCACCCCGAGGCGCGCGTCTACTATCCCAGCAGTCCAAGCAACGGCCCCGCCCGCGTTCAGGTCATGAGCGTCGAGGAATACCACCGCGCTTCGGCGCCGGCGTTCAAGGAAGGGTTCTACGAGACGGAAGTTGCGCGCACTGTGCAGCAGTTCGGCCCTTCGGTCCACGTGTGGAGCACCTACGAGTCGCGCACCACACCGGACGGACCGGTGATCGCGCGCGGCATCAATAACCTGATCCTGCTGTACGACGGCAAGCGCTATTCGATCCTGGCGGAGACTTTCGGCCGCGAGACCAAGGACAATCCCTTACAGGTCTCGAAGCCCTTAGCCAATTGAGCAAAACGCGAGGGGCGTGCTTGCTCAGTCCTTCTGGGCAAGGAAGAACCTGAGCATTTCAGCGGACGCGTTCGGCCCGGCCGGATCCGTATGCGAGCCGGCCGCGCTGCCACCGGACCACGCATGACCGGCTCCATGCAACTGCCAGTGTTCGGCGACGCTGCGGCCAGTGCCATCCAACATCACGGTGCGGGTATAGCGGCGCCCGCCCGCGTCGGCAATGGCTTCCTGCACGCGCCGCAGTGATTCGCCGGGCGACGCCGGCGCCGGGCGCACAAACTGCTCCAGCACGGCTTCCCCGTTGCCCGGGTGTACAACCTCGTCACGATCGCCGTGAAAGACGATCACCGGCACCCGCTGGCGCAACTGACCGCTTTTGCCGCCGTTAACGGGCCGCACCTTCCTCATCGCCGCCAAGCCTGTGATCATGTCGCGCGCCCGGCCGACCGGCAGCCCGGAATGGACACCCACGGCGGCGTACAGGTCGGGATAGGCCGCGCCCATGATTGCCGCCATCGCCCCGCCCGCCGACAGCCCCGCCACGTAGACCCGGGCTGGATCCGCTTGCTGGCGCTCGATGATATCGCGCGTCATACCCGCAATCAGCGATGGCTCGCCACCACCGCGCCCTTGGTGCGGCACCTCGAACCAATTCCAGCACAGCGTGGCGTTGGCGCCGCGCGGCTGTTCCGGATACAACACCAGGCAGCCGTGCTGCTCTGCCAGGGCGTTCATCGCGGTGCCGGCGGCGAAATCGTCGGAGTCCTGCGTACAGCCATGCAACATCACGATCAGTGGACGCGGTCCTGATGCCGGGACCGAAGGCACATAGAGCTTGTAGCGGCGCGTGCCCGCCGCAGCAGTGAACGATCCCTGCACGAATTCCCCGGGTGCGCGCGGGTCGGGGGCCGCAGTATGGCTGCGCTGGCGCCCCGGCGCGGCCCGGCCTGGACGCGGGCTACTTTTTGCAGTGGTGCCGGCGCCAGCGCGCGCGGCCGCTGCCCAGTCCGGCACCGGATTCAGGTCGATCGGTTCTGGCTGGTCGCCGTCGCCGCCATCCGGTGCTGCAGCAGGCAGCAGGCCGGCGGCACGCAGCGCCGCCTGGATGACTTTCGTGGACTCGCCAGGCTTGTTTGCCTGGGCCAGGCGCGCGGATTCCATCATCCGCCCGAGAAAATCGTCAAACGGTTTCATGTTCACTCCTTTGCTTAGGCTTGGATGCGGTCGGCGAGCGCGTCCTTGACGGCAGACGACGCGATGAAAGCGCCCAACACCCGGATCGAGGCGATGGCTGCCCTCGCGAGTTCGGGCGTGACGTCGTCCTCCACCGTGGCAAGGCCGAGCACCTGGATTTCCAATCGCTCGCCGGCGGCCACTACACGCTCCAGGTCGCTGCGCGAATAGCGTTGCAGGCCCATCACGAAACGCTTACGCAACACGGTCTCGCGGATGCTCTCCGCATGCCGCTCTAACTGGTTGCGAATAGCCGTTCGGACGAAATCGGTCCGATTCGTATAAAAGCCCTCTCCGACCAGTAGATCCATTTGGGCAAGATCGACCAGGCCCAGGTTGACTGTCACCTTGTCGGTGTCCGGCAGTTTTGTCTTGGTATCGACGATTTTTATCAATTCATCCTCCGTTCGTACTCCATTCATACTCCATTCGTACTCCAATTGGAGTATAAGCGGAGGGCGACCATTGTCAACAAAGTTCTCATATCGTGCGCTAGAGCAAGCAAGTTATCAATATAATATCCGCCATGAAAACCACCCTGCCCCTCGCCCTCGCAGCACTCTTGCTCCCTTCCGCAGCCTTGGCCAACGACGGTGTCGCCTCCGTCAGCGCCGGCGGCATCGTATTCGGCAAGACCGATGCCATCGCCATGAAGAAGGAAGTGCTGAACGTCAGCCACAAACTAATCAGCGTCGACTACGAATTCCTGAATGAGTCGGGCAGCGCTGTGGAGGAAACCATCGTCTTCCCTCTGCCGCCCTATCCGGCGGCGCAGCAGGTGAGCGACAGCTACTATGGCCAGCCGAACGGCTTCAAGATCATGGTGGATGGCAAGCCGGTGGCGTTCACCAGCCAACTGGTAGCCTTCGCCCCTGACGGGACCGACGTAACGGCGAAGCTGAAAAAGCTCGGCTTGAGCAATGCGCAAATTGCCCATTCGACCGGCTTCGACACGAGCATCACCAAAGTGCCCGACTTCACCGAGCAGCAATACAAGCAGTTGACCAAGCTGGGCTTGATGGGCACCGACAACGGCAGCCACGAGGCGGCATGGACGGTGGAGGTCAACTACGTCTGGAAGCAGAAGTTCCCAGTCGGGCAAGTGGTGCGCGTGCATCATGAATACCGCCCCTTCTACGCGGGCGGGCCGGGCA
The DNA here is from genome assembly GCA_046523935.1 of Massilia sp. SR12. GTDB lineage: Bacteria > Pseudomonadota > Gammaproteobacteria > Burkholderiales > Burkholderiaceae_D > Rugamonas. The sequence goes on from CP159586.1 coordinate 3,325,137, forward strand.
TGTCGGTCATGTATGAAGGCTTTGGGAAAGCCTACTGCACCGACGATGCTTACCTGAACGCGCGCGCCAAGGTGGAGGAGCGCAAACAGTACATCGACACGCGCAATGTGTCCTACATCCTCAAAACCGGCAACACGTGGAAGCGCGGTATCGAGGACTTCACCCTGAACATCATCAAGGGCAAACCGGACGAACTCATCAGCCTGTGCTTCCCCGGCAAGTTCAAAAAGATCAACCCCACCACCTACCAGGTGCGCCTGACCAATTTCCGCCCTTCCAAGGATCTCGAAGTCCACTTCGGCAATGTGGAGGACGACGGTACCGATAGCAATGGTGTCATGCCGGTCCTACCCAAATAAGCGGGAACTTAAGGCGCCAGACGCAGTCGGCTTTATGAATGATCGAGCAGGTTTAAGCACGATTTGCCAAGGAGCCGAAAATGAGGGAGCTAATCAACATACCGGTGCCGTTCCAAACCTTTAACGACCTTAGTGACTTTCTTGATGGCAGACGTTCGACTGAGGAGTTTGCCGATGTCGCCGGACGTGCGATCTCAGAATGGATTGCATTGCAGGGCGAACTACCTTCCGACGATGACGCTTCAATGCAGGGAGGGTACCAATGGAAGTCAACACTGGCAATTGGCCGAAACGCTACGCAGCCGACTGGGCGAAAAAAAGCCCCCTGCAGTGCAGGGGGCTTGGTCAGCCTGATTAAGGCTTGGCGGCTGGGGCCGCGCCGGCGGCACCGGCGGCAGCTTTGGCGAAGTCGCCGGCCTTGATGACGGAAACGGCTTCCGGCTTCAGGTGCGCGCGCAGGGCTTCGTTCACCTGGGCCACGGTCAGCGCGCTGACTTTGGCTTCCAGGTCTTTGTCGAAGGCCATGGTGCGGTCGAAGCTCAGGTAGCCGGCCAGGCGGCTCGCCAGACCGGAGTCACCGGTACGGCCCACTTGGCGCGATTGCAGCCAGGCTTTCTTGGCGTCGACCAGTTCGGCTTCGGAGAAGCCGTCTTTCAGCGCTTTGTCCAGCTCTTCACGCAGCGCGGCTTCCACCTTGACGGTGTTTTGCGGTGCGCTGATGGCGAATGCCAGCCACAGGCCAGCTGGATCGCGGTCCGGCACGGACAGCTGCGAACCCACACCGTAGGACAGGCCTTCCTTCTGGCGGATACGATCGGCCAGACGGCTGCGCAGCGCGCCGCCACCCAGCATGTAGTTACCCATCAGCAGGGCCGGGTAGGCTGCGGCGTCATCCTTCAGCGGCACCGGCTGGATCGCGAACAGCACCGAGTTGGCCTTGTCCGGGGTTTCCAGGGAGATCTTCTGGCCTGCCACCGGCTTCATGGCGCTGGCGATACGGGCGTATGGCTGCTCCGCTTTCCAGTTGCCGAACAGCTTGGCCGCCTGCGCCTTCACGGCGGCGGCGTCGAAGTCACCCACCACCGACAGGGTGGCGTTGCCGGCACCATAGTAGGCTTTGTGGAAGGCTTTGACCTGCTCCAGCGTCACGGCTTTTTCTTCTGCCAGTTGCTCCGGCAGGGTCTTCACGTGGCGCACGTGGCCGACCGGGAAGGTGTCGGTCAGGCGCTGCATGGCGTTGCTGGCCAGTGGCTGCGGCTCGGTCATTTCCTGCTCGGTGCCGGAGATGAACTCGCGCTGGCGCTCGGAGAAGTCATTCGCGTTGAAGGCCGGCTTCATCAGCGATTCGGCGATCAGGTCGAGCGCCGCTGCCAGGTTGCCGCGGGTGGTGGTCACGGTGGCGGTCACGCCTTCCGCACCGCCCTGGATGCCCACGTTGGCCTTCAGCTTGTCGAAGGCGTCCTTAACTTCCTGGCGCGACAGGCGCTCGGTGCCGTCGGTCAGCATCGACGCGACGAAGGCGCCCACGGTGCCCTTGCCAGCCAGGTTGTCGGCGGTGCCCATGCGCAGTTGCACGGTGGCGCTGACGGTATTGCCTTTGGTGGTCTTGGACAGCAGCGCCAGCTTCATGCCGTTGGCCAGGGCCGAACGCTGCACGCGGCTTTCGATATTGTCCGGGCTTGGGTCGAACACTTCGCCCTGCGCCACAACGGCGCGGCCTTTGTAGTCCTTGACCAGGGCAGCGATGTCCGGGGTCTTCGGCACTTCGGCACGCTCGGCGCCGTCGGTCGGGATGAAGCGCGCCAGGGTACGGTTGGATGCCTTCAGGTACTTGGTGGCTGCCGCTTGCACGGCGGCCACGTCGACCGTTTCCACCTGGTCGCGGCGCAGGTGGAACAGGCGCCAGTCGCCGGCGGCCTGGGCCGAGGTCAGGGCGATGGTGAAGCGGGCGGTGTCGTTCACCACCAGGTCGGTGTCTTTGGCGATGGCGGCTTTGGCGCGCGCCACTTCAGCTGCGGTGATCGGGTTGGACTTGATGTCTTCCAGCGCCTTCAGCATCGCTTCTTCCACGGCGGCGGTCTGGCCTTCTTTCGGCACCACGGCGGCGAACAGGCGGTAGCCCGGCTCCATGTGGTTGAAGTCCAGGTCCATCACGGAGGAAGCCAGCTTGGCGTCCACCAGGGCCTTGTGCAGGCGGCCGGCCGGAGCGTCAGTCAGGATCTTGCCCAGCACTTGCAGCGCGGCGGCATCGGTGTGGCTGGCAGGCGCCACGTGGTAGCCGGTGACTACCAACTGGGTGCCGCCGGTGCGGCGGATGGTGACGGAACGTTCGCCGTCCTGGGTCGGTTCCGAGGTGTAGGTTGGCGCCAGCACGCGGGTCGGCTTAGGAATCTTGCCGAACAGCTCGTTCACCTGAGCCAGCACCTTGGCTTCGTCGAAGCGGCCGGCCACCATCAGGATCGCATTGTCAGGCTGGTAGTAGCGCTTGTAGAAGCCGCGCAGGCGGTCCACGCTCACGCCTTCGATATCGGAACGGGCGCCGATGGTCGATTTGCCGTAATTGTGCCAGTCGAAGGCGACCGACATGGTGCGCTCCAGCGTGACGCGGAACGGATCGCTCTCGCCGCTTTCGAACTCGTTGCGCACAACGGTCATTTCACCCTTCTGGGTTTTGTTGTTCCACAGGTCGTCCTGGCTGATCGGCGAATTGATCATGCGGTCGGCTTCCAGCGCCAGCATCTGCTTCAGGTTGTCGTCGTTGGCCGGGAAGGTGGCGAAGTAGTTGGTGCGGTCATACCAGGTGGTGCCGTTGAAGCGGCCGCCGATCTGGTTCAGCACTTCCACTGGCGACTTGGTGCCCTTCTTGATGCCGAAGTTGGCGGTTGGCTTGAACAGCAGGTGTTCCAGCAAGTGGGCCATGCCGGTTTCGCCGTAGTTCTCGTGGCGCGAACCCACCATGTAAACAATATTGGTGGTCAGGGTTGGCTTGCTGGCGTCCGGGAACAACAGCACGCGCAGGCCGTTGGCCAGGCGGTATTCGGTAATGCCTTCAACCGAGGCGACTTTGACTGCGGAGGACTTGCTGGCTGCCGCAGGAGCGGCGATGGCCGGGGTGGCGACGAATGCTGGCGACAGAATGCCTGCGCTCAGCATGATGGCGGTAAGAAGCTTCACTTTTTGGTTCCTATGAAAAAATAAAGGTTATAAATTATATAACCGCCGGCTTTCAGTAGTGAAATTTCTTTCGGGCGAGTGAGGCTGGTTTGCCACAATGCGAAATCCGTATCCCACAATGTAAGAAGTACATGTTCAAGGCAGCATACTCGGCAGTTCACCCCGCGAAAGATGATTTCGTATCATGGAATCTAAAACTTAAGTCATTGAAATACAAGGAACAAATTTCAGTTATATGTCTTATATAAGACATATGTGCAACGCAATAAATCGCCTATCATTATTCCAAGTGCTTCGCTTTCTAAACCGCTCTCTTTAGGAATAATGACCATGTCCCAATACAACGACGACATCCAAGCTATCGCAGCCCTGCGCAACAAGAACGGCAGCGCCTGGAACGCCATCAACCCGGAATCGGCCGCCCGCATGCGCGCCCAGAACCGTTTCAAGACCGGCCTGGACATTGCGCGCTACACCGCAAAGATCATGCGCTCCGACATGGCCCGCTACGACGCCGACCCATCCCAGTACACCCAGTCGCTGGGCTGCTGGCACGGTTTCATCGGCCAGCAAAAGATGATTTCGGTGAAGAAGCACTTCAACAGCACCGACCGCCGCTACCTCTACCTGTCGGGCTGGATGATCGCCGCCCTGCGTTCCGAGTTCGGCCCGCTGCCGGACCAGTCGATGCATGAAAAGACCGCCGTCTCGGCCCTGATCAAAGAGCTGTACACCTTCCTGCGCCAGGCGGATGCCCGCGAACTGGGCGGCCTGTTCCGCCAACTGGACGCCGCCCAAGGCGACGCCAAGAAAGCGATCCAGGACAAGATCGACAACCACGTCACCCATATCGTGCCGATCATCGCCGACATCGACGCTGGTTTCGGTAACGCCGAAGCAACCTACCTGCTGGCTAAGCAGATGATCGAAGCCGGTGCCTGCTGCATCCAGCTGGAAAACCAGGTCTCCGATGAGAAGCAATGCGGCCACCAGGATGGCAAGGTCACCGTACCGCACGAAGACTTCCTGGCCAAGATCCGCGCTGTGCGTTACGCCTTCCTCGAACTGGGCGTGGACGACGGCATCATCGTGGCCCGTACCGACTCGCTGGGCGCCGGCCTGACCAAGCAGATCGCCGTCACCAACGAGCCAGGCGACCTGGGCGACAAGTACAACTCCTTCCTCGATTGCGAAGAAGTGACCGCCGACGGCGTCAACAGCGGCGACGTGCTGATCAAGCGCGACGGCAAGCTGCTGCGTCCTAAGCGCCTGCCAAGCAACCTGTTCCAGTTCCGTTCCGGCACCGGCGAAGAGCGCTGCGTGCTCGACTGCATCACTTCGCTGCAGAACGGCGCCGACCTGCTGTGGATCGAAACCGAAAAACCGCATATCGGCCAGATCGGCGGCATGGTCAAGGAAATCCGCAAGGTGATCCCGAACGCCAAGCTGGTGTACAACAACAGCCCATCGTTCAACTGGACCCTGAACTTCCGCCAGCAAACGTTCGACCGCATGAAGAATGCCGGCGAAGACGTGTCCTCCTACGACCGCGCAGCACTGATGAACGCCGACTACGACGCCACCCCGCTGGCACTCGAAGCCGACGAGAAGATCCGCACCTTCCAGGCCGACTCGGCACGTGAAGCCGGCATCTTCCACCACCTGATCACCCTGCCGACCTACCACACCGCCGCGCTGTCGACCGACAACCTGGCCAAGGACTACTTCGGTGCGCAAGGCATGCTGGGTTATGTGGCAGGCGTGCAGCGCAAAGAGATCCGCCAGGGCATCGCTTGCGTCAAGCACCAGAATATGTCGGGTTCCGACATGGGCGACGACCACAAGGAATACTTCAGCGGCGAAGCAGCGCTGAAAGCGGCTGGTAAAGACAACACCATGAACCAGTTCTAATCCCGCCTGCGGGTTTAGCGCTCAAAGCCACCCTCTTTGCGAGGGTGGCTTTTTTATTTTCGTAAGGCGCACCGGACGGACTATGATGTAAGAACCATTCAACCCTGGGAGAACGCAATGGGACTACTCGACCAACTGGCCGGCCAAGTACTCGGCCAATCGCAAGGTGACTTGCTCAGCAGTGTAATGGGGATGATTAACCGGGCTGGCGGCTTGCAGGGGCTTCTGCAGCAGCTCCAGGCGGGCGGCTTGGCCGAGCAGGCCGCGTCCTGGGTCGGCACCGGCGGCAACCATCCCGTGTCGGGCGAGCAGTTGGAACAAGCCCTGGGGTCGGACAATATCGCGCAAATTGCCCAGCAGGCTGGCCTTCAGCCCGGCCAGGCCTCAAACGGCCTGGCAGAAATGCTGCCGAAGATCATCGACCAGCTCACACCCGACGGCCAGGTGCCGCAAAACGAACTGCTCGAACAAGGCATGAACCTGCTACGCGGAAAGCTATTTGGCTAAAGCCGCACATCCCGCAGCTCCCTGCGGGGCGCTTAAAGCAATGGCGCGCCGTCCGCGAAATCTCCGCCAGCTTCAAGCAATTGCGCCGCGCCTGCGCAGGCTCATCGAACACAAGCGCGCGAATGAGCACGTTAGTGTCGACCGTCAGTTTCATATGTAATGAAAATTCACCTTACATGACATCCTTCAGGGCGAGCGAGGCCATGGTGCGGATGCCTTCGTAGGACTTGGCGGAGGCGATGAAGCGGCCGTTGTGGCAGAAGCCGGCATCCGGCACGCCGGTCACGGCCGCCAGCTCGGCATCGCGCAGGCCGGCCCAAGCTTCCGGCAGGTCGGCGCGGGCGTCGAAATTGTCGGGGCTAACCGGCACGGTGCTGATCAGGTAGCGCTGTTCGGCGATGCTGTGGCTGATCACGAACAGCACCTTCGGCATTTCGCGCCGCACCACCTGGCTCCAGGGCAGCGCGGCATTCTTCAGGAACAGCACCTTGCCGTCTTCCAGCACTTCGGCCTGGCGCACCTGCTCCAGCGCCAGCAAAGCCGCCACGCGGTACTTGACGGCGTTGACCATGATGTCGGTCAGCACCGCCACCGAGCGTTCGAACTGCTGCAGGCGGTAAGCATCGGCGCCATCGCCCAGCCTTTGCTCGTCCAGCCAATTCGGGTTGAAGCCGGAGATCACGGCGGACAAGCCATAGCCACCTGGCGCGCTTTTCGCCGCGCCCACGTCGGACAAGTCCAAATACTGCACCACGTCGGCATCGATGCTGTAGGCCAGCTCGCGCGCCTTGTCGTCCGCCAACTGGTGGCCGCAATGGGCCAGCGCTAGCGCGCTGACGCAGCGGGCGCCGTACTCGCGCCACACCAGGCCGGCACTGGCGTATGGCACGCCGGTCTGGCGCGCGCCGCTGAAACCCTTCTGGTGATGGTCGAAGCGGCCGCTGGCCGGGTCCCAAATACCGCCGACATCGACCGCGAAGTCGGCTGCTTCGATCACGGCCGCGTCGCGCGAGCGTACCAGCCCTGCATCCGGGAACAATACTTGGAGGGCAGCGACCGCCCACGCATCGTCTGCGTGGAACTTGCCGCTGTGTGTCGCTATCAGCATGGAAAATCCCGATCATTGAATCTGCCCGCATGATAACCCGTGGCCTGCGCATGAGCAGACGTTGACGCAAATCAATTATGACGCGCCTGTGTCCCCGTTACGGCTATACTTGTATTTTTCCTAACCTTGGACTTTTATGCAACGCCTGACCCTTGCCATCGCCGTACTGGCCCTGAGCGCCTGCGCCACCAAAGACCAGAACCGCATTGAAGAAATCGGCAGCACGCCGCTGCGCGACCTGAACATCGCCAAAGTCGAGATCCCACCCGTCCTGCGCGACGCCGTCGACAACCCCTACCAACTGCCGGCCGACAAGAGCTGCCCGGCCCTGCTGGCGCAAGTGAGCCAGCTGGATGAAGAATTGGGCCCCGACCTGGACACCCCGGAAGAAGAGCTGGACCGTATGGACTCCTCGCGCAAGGCGATTGGCCATGCCGCCACCGGCGCCCTGCAAAAAACCGTGGAAGGCGCGATCCCCTTCCGTGGCTGGCTGCGCAAGCTGACCGGCGCGGAACGCCATTCGCGCAAGGCGCAGGCGGCGGTGCTGGCCGGCCAGGTGCGGCGCGGTTACCTGCGTGGCGTGATGGCCTCCAATTCCTGCCAAAAAGCCTGAAAGGCTTGCATTTGCTGCGCTGCATCATGCTAGAATCGTTGCAATATTGGCCACGTCAAAGGCAGGCAGATGAAACGCGTCATCTTCAACCAGAAGGGCGGAGTCGGCAAATCGACCATTGCGGTCAACCTGGCGGCTATTGCAGCGCACCATGGCAAGCGCACGCTGCTGATCGACATTGACCCGCAGTGCAATTCCAGCCGCTACGTGCTGGGCGACGCCAGCACCGGCACGGCGCCCACCCTGGGCGCCTACTTCGAGCAAATGCTCAGCTTCAGCATGTTCGCCAAGCCGGCCGCCGAGTACGTGCACGCCACCCCGTTCGACAACCTGTCGATCATGGTGGCGCACCCGGAACTGGGCGACCTGCAATCCAAGCTCGAAGCGCGCCACAAGATCTACAAGCTGCGCGACACCCTGAACGAGCTGGAAAAGGAGTACGACGAAATCTTCGTCGACACCCCGCCCGCCTACAACTTCTTCACCCAGTCGGCCCTGATCGCGGCCGACAGCTGCCTGATCCCCTTCGACTGCGACGACTTCTCGCGCCAGGCCCTGTACACCCTGCTCAACAACGTGAAAGAGATCAAGGCCGACCACAATGCCAGCCTGCAGATCGAAGGCATCGTGGTCAACCAGTTCCAGCCGCGCGCCCTGCTGCCGCAACGCATGGTGGACCAGCTCAAGGACGAAGGCTTGCCGGTGTTCGACAACAAGCTCTCCAGCTCGATCCGCATCCGCGAATCGCACGAACGCAACCTGCCCATGATCCACCTCGACCGCAGCCACAAGCTGAGCCAGGAATTCCTGGCCTTGTACCAGGAGCTGCACACTTGACCTAGGTCATGGCGGCGCATCGCGCCACTGGCTAAGCTGTGCGGTTTTTGTCCATGCTCACCGCACCAGAACTTCTCCTGCCCGCCGGCTCCCTGGCGAAGATGAACGCCGCCTTCGACTACGGCGCCGACGCCGTCTACGCCGGCCAGCCGCGCTACAGCCTGCGCGTGCGCAACAACGACTTCTCCACCTTACAGGCGCTGCAGGAAGGCATCGACGGCGCCCATGCGCGCGGCAAGCAGTTCTTCGTCGCCAGCAATATCTTCGCCCACAACGCCAAGCTCAAGACCTATGTGCGCGACATGGCGCCGGTGATCGCGATGAAGCCCGACGCCCTGATCATGGCCGACCCCGGCCTGATCATGATGGTGCGCGAAGAGTGGCCCGACATGCCGATCCACCTGTCGGTGCAAGCCAATGCCGTGAACTGGGCCGACGTCAAATTCTGGCAGCGCATGGGCCTGACGCGCGTGATCCTGTCGCGCGAATTGTCGCTCGATGAAATCGAGGAAATCCGCCAGCGCTGCCCGGACATGGAACTGGAAGTGTTCGTGCACGGCGCGCTGTGCATGGCCTACTCCGGCCGCTGCCTGCTGTCCGGCTACTTCAACCACCGCGACGCCAACCAGGGCACCTGCACCAATGCCTGTCGCTGGGACTACAAGGTGGGCGGCGGCTGCGAAGACGCCACCGGCGACATTTCCGTACTGCACCAGCAGCCGCGCCACCCGCAGGCCAACGAAGTCTACCTGCTGGAAGAGCCGGGCCGCCCCGGCCAGCTGATGCCGATCTTCGAAGACGAGCACGGCACCTACATCATGAACTCCAAGGACTTGCGCGCCGTCGAGCACGTTGAGCGCCTGGTCAAGATCGGCGTCACCTCGCTGAAAGTGGAAGGCCGCACCAAGTCCGCCTACTACGCCGCCCGCACCGCCCAGGTCTACCGCCAGGCCATCGACGACGCCGTGGCCGGCCGCCCCTTCGACGAAAGCCTGCTGGGCCAATTGCAAGGCCTGGCCAACCGCGGCTACACCGACGGCTTCTACCAGCGCCACCACACGCAAGCGCACCAGAACTATATGCGCGGCGCCTCGGAGACCGACCGCAGCCAGTACGTGGGCGACGTGCTGGCGATTGAAGACGGCTGGGCCCGCGTCGACGTCAAGAACCACTTCGCCGTCGGCGACCGCATCGAAGTGATGCACCCGAGCGGCAACCGCGACATCGCCCTCGACCGCATGCAGAACATTGACGGCCAGGAAATCCAGGTCGCTCCCGGCAGCGGCCACATCGTCCGCATCCCCTTCCCCGCCGGCCTCGAGCGCGCGCTCCTGTCGCGCTACCTGTAAGGCAATCCGGGGTCAGGTCTGACAAAAAAATGGGGACGTACCCTATTTTCCGCCTAGCGGAAAATAGGGTACGTCCCCATTTTTTTTGACAGACCTGACCCGAACCTGGTTTTACCAGAAGATGACGCGCTGTTCTGGCGGCAGGTACATCTTGTCGCCGTCTTTCACGCCGAAGGCGTCGTAGAAGCCCGGGTGGTTTTTCACGCTGCCGTTCACGCGGAATTCGGACGGCGAGTGCGGGTCGGACTTCACTTGCTGGATCAGGAAGTTATCGCGCCCTTTGCCGCGCCGCGCCTGGGCCATGCCCATGAAGATGCGCTGCTCGGCGCTGTAGCCGTCAATCACCGGGCCGGGCTGGCCTTTCATGGCGATGCGGTAGGCGCGCGTGGCCATGATCAGGCCGGCGTTGTCGGCGATGTTCTCGCCCAGCGTCAGCTCGCCATTCACGTGGTAGCCGGGCAACGGGCTGTAGCCGTTGTACTGCGCCACCAGCATCTTGCCGCGCGCGGCGAACTGCTCGCCGTCTTCCTTGGTCCACCAGTTGCGCAGGTTGCCGTCGCCGTCGTACTGCGAGCCTTTGTCGTCGAAGGCGTGGCTGATCTCGTGGCCGATGGAGATGCCGACCGCGCCGTAGTTCACCGCCGGCTCAGCGTTGGCGTCGTACAGCGGGTATTGCAGGCGCGCGGCGGGGAACACGATCTCATTCAGCGTCGGGCTGTAGTAGGCGTTGACGGTTTGCGGCGTCATGCTCCAGGCCAGGCGGTCGACCGGCTTGCCCAATTTGCTGGTGCTGAAATTGTGGCCGAACTCGCGCGAGCGCAGCACATTACCGACCAGGTCGTTGCGCGCGACCTTCAGGCTGCCATAGTCGCGCCATTTGTCCGGGTAGCCGATCTTGACGTTGATCTTGGACAGTTTGACCTGCGCCTGCGCCTTGGTCTCCGGGCTCATCCACTCCAGGGTTTCAATCCCTTCGCGGAAGGCGGCCAGGAAGTTCCGTGCCATCTCGGCCACCTGCTGCTTGCGCTCGGCCGGGAAGTGTTCGGCCACATAGGCCTTGCCCACCATTTCGCCCAGCGCGCGGTTCACTTCCGCGATGCCGCGCTTTTGCAGCGAGCGCTGTTCCTTGGCGCCGGTCAGTACCGCGCCACGGAAGGCGAAGCTCTCGTCCACGAACGCTTGCGACAGGTAAGGTGCGAAAGAGCTGAGCATGTGGAATTCGAAGTAGGCTTTCCACACCGGCAGCGGGGTCGCTGCGATCAGCTTGTCCAGCGCGGACAGGTAGCTTGGCTGGCTTACGATCAGCGCGTCGACCTTGCCGGCAATGCCCACGCCTTTCAGGTAGGCGTTCCAGTCAAAGCCCGGCATCAGCGTTTTCAGTTCGGCCAGCGACAGCTTGTTGTAGGTCTTGACCGGATCGCGGTTCTCCACGGCGGACCAGTGGGCGCGCGCGATCTCGGTTTCCAGCGCGACGATCTGCGCCGCTTGCTCGGCCGCCTTGGCGTGGCCGGCCAGCGCCAGCATCTTCTCCACGTGCTGCTGGTACTTGGCGCGGATCTCGCTCAGGCGCGCGTCCTTCTCGGACAGGAAGTAGTCGCGGTTCGGCAGGCCCAGGCCGGACTGGCGGATGCCGACCACATAGCGGGTCGAATCGCGCGCATCCTGGCGCACACCCATATCCAGCGGGCCGCCGGCGTCGATGCGGTTCAGGTGCGCCACCAGGGCGGCGATGCCCTGCTTGCTGGAGAGCGCGGCAATGCGCGCCTGCTCCGCCTTCAGCGGTTTCAGGCCGAGCGCATCGCGGCGCGCCTGGTCGATGAAGCTGGCGTAGTAATCGCCGATCTTCTGCGCGTCGGAGCCCGGCTTGCGCGCCTTGTCCTGGCCGGCTTTTTCGATGATGGCGTTGAGCTGCCCTTCCACCTTTTCCTGCGCCACGTTGAAGGCGCCCCAGCTCGAACGGTCGGCCGGGATTTCCACCCCGCTCAGCCACTTGCCCTGCGAGTGACGGAAGAAATCGTCCTGGGCGCGCACCTGCGGGTCGATGCCGGCCACGTCGATGCCGGATACCGCATCGGCGGCGAATGCGTGGATCGATACCAGGCCGAAAATCAGCCCGCCAAGAATGGTGCGTTTCATGTATTGCCTCCAACGGAAAAAAGTCACCTGAAAGTATGCCGCATACCGGCCGCGCGCGGGCCACGCCAGCCCGGATAGCAACACTGTGTTACACAGCGGGCGGCATTTGACCTGCGGCGTGGCAGGGCCGATACTTGCCGGGTTTATTTATCCCTCCAGGAGGTTTGTTGTGAAAAACGCCATGCTGGCCACCATGCTGCTGGCCGCCACTGCGGCCCAGGCGCAGGACGTGCCGAAGATCGATCCGCAACGCTTGTCGCAAGATGTGAAAGTGCTCGCCTCCGACGAGTTCGAAGGGCGCGGCCCGAACACCGCCGGTGAAGAGAAGACCGTCGATTTCATCGCCCAACAATTCGCCGCCGCCGGCCTGAAACCGGGCGGCGACCTGGTCAAGGGCAGGCGCAGCTGGTTCCAGCAGGTGCCGCTGGGCCGCTTCGAGATCCAGGGCCCGGTAGTGCTGACCGCCCACCACGGCAAGGACAGCCTGCCGTTCGCGCAGGGCGAGCAGATGGCCGTGCGTGCCGCCATGAACGGCGCCAAGCGCGTCGACTTCGACAAGGTGCCGCTGGTCTTCGTCGGCTACGGCGTGACCGCGCCGGAGCGCAAGTGGAGCGACTTCAAGGGCGTGGACCTGAAGGGCAAGCTGGCCGTGGTGCTGATCAACGATCCGGACTTCGAAACCGGCGAGGGTGAATTCGGCGGCAAGGCCATGACCTACTACGGCCGCTGGACCTACAAGTACGAAGAGATGGCGCGCCAGGGCGCAGTCGGCACCATCATCGTGCACGAAACCGCGCCCGCCTCCTACGGCTGGCCGACGGTGAAGAACTCCAACACCAACGTGATGTACGACATCGTGCGCAAGGACCCGAAAAAGTCGCACGCACCGATGGAAGCGTGGATCCAGCGCGACGTGGCGGCCGACCTGTTCAAGCGCGCCGGCCTCGATTTCGAAGCGGCCAAGAAGCAGGCGCAAACGCGCGACTTCAAGCCGATGGAACTGAAGGGCGTGAGCCTGTCCGCGCACTACGCGGTGGACGCGCAAGTGATCAAGTCGAAGAACGTGGTGGGCCTGCGCGAAGGTTCGGCAGCGCCGCAGGAAACCGTGATCTACAGCGGCCACTGGGACCACCTGGGCGTTGGCCTGCCGGACGCCAAGGGCGACAAGATCTACAACGGCGCCATCGACAACGGCACCGGCATCGCCGCCCTGATCGAACTGGCGCGCGCCTACGGCAAAGCACCGGCGCCAAAGCGCAGCGTGGTGTTCCTGGCGGTGACGGCAGAAGAGAAAGGCCTGCTCGGTTCCGAGTACTACGCGGCCAATCCGCTCTACCCGCTGGCCACCACCGCCGGCATGATCAATATGGACGCCCTGAGCCCGTACGGCCCGGCGCGCAACTTCACCATCTCCGGCAGCGCCAAGCTGGACCTGCTCGATGCGCTGATCACCAAGTTCAAGCAGCACAACGTCAGCTTCACGCCGGACCCGCACACGGAAGCCGGCTACTTCTTCCGCTCCGACCACTTCCCGATGGCCAAGCGCGGCGTGCCGGCCTTCTCCATCGGCTCCGGCGAGGACTGGGAAGACGGCGGCGTGGCGGCGGGCAAGGCGGCCAACCAGGCCTACACCACCAACAGCTACCACCAGCCGTCCGACGAGTGGGATGCCAAGTGGTCCTTCACCGGCATGGCGCGCGACCTGGGCGTGCTGTACAGCGTCGGCCGCGACCTGGCGCAATCGAAAGCCTGGCCGAACTGGGGCGGCGACTCCGAGTTCCGCACGATTCGTGACCAAAGCGCAGCCAAGCGCGCGAAGTAAAACGCAAACTAAACCATGTCAAGGCCCTCTTCGGAGGGCCTTTTCTTTTTCCGTCAGCCGTGCCATGCTGGTTTCACAAAAATACTATTCGCAGCTGGAGACCACCATGAATTTCACGCAGTCCATGAGTATCGCGAAGAAGTTGGCCGTGCTGAACGCAGGCGCGATCCTCGGCATCATCCTGCTGACAGCCATCTTCCTGATGTCCGAGCGCACCCTGATCCTGGAGGAGCGCACCAGCAACGTGCGGCAGGCGGTGGAGACCGCCTACGGTGTGCTCGACTACTACCAAAAGCAGGAAAGCAGCGGCGCCCTGCCGCGTGCGGAAGCGCAGAAAAAGGCCATGGAAGCGATCAAGGTGTTGCGATATGGCAACAACGAATATTTCTGGCTGAACGATATGCAGCCGAAGATGGTGATGCACCCCATCAAGCCTGAACTCGACAACAAAGACTTGAGCGCCAACAAGGACCCGACCGGCAAATTCCTCTTCGTCGAATTCGTCAACACGGTGAAGAAGTCGGGTGCCGGCCCGGTCGATTACATGTGGCCGAAACCGGGCAGCGAGCAGCCGGTGAAGAAGGTCTCCTACGTCAAAGGTTTTGAGCCATGGGGCTGGGTGCTCGGCTCCGGCGTGTACGTCGACACGGTCGACGCCACGGTGCGCGGCCGCGCAGTCAACTTCGCCATCGGCGCGGTGCTGCTGGCGGCGCTGCTGCTGGGGGTGGGCGTGTTCATCGCGCGCGGCCTGCTGCGCCAGTTGGGCGGCGAACCGGATTATGCGTCCGCCATTGCGCGCAGCATCGCCGGCGGCGACCTGACCGTGCCGATCAGCGTCAAACGCGAGGATGAAGGCAGTATGGTCAATGCGCTGAAGGGCATGCGCGACGACCTGGCGCGCATCGTCAGCTCGGTACGCACGGCCACCGACACCATTGCCACCGCCTCCAGCGAGATCGCGGCGGGCAATAGCGACCTGTCGGCGCGCACGGAGAACCAGGCCAGCGCGCTGGAGGAAACCGCCGCCTCGATGGAAGAACTGACCGCCACCGTGCGCCAGAACGCCGACAGCGCGCGCACCGCCAACGAGTTGGCCGCCAGCGCCTCGGACGTGGCGCAAAAAGGCGGCGCGGTGGTGTCGCAGGTGGTGCAGACCATGGCCTCGATCGACAGCTCCTCGCGCAAGATTGTCGACATCATCAGCGTGATCGACGGCATCGCCTTCCAGACCAATATCCTGGCGCTGAACGCGGCGGTGGAAGCGGCGCGCGCCGGTGAACAAGGGCGCGGTTTCGCGGTCGTGGCGTCGGAAGTGCGCAACCTGGCGCAGCGCAGCGCGGCGGCGGCCAAGGAAATCAAGGACCTGATCGGGGCCTCGGTGGAAACGGTCGGCGTCGGCAATTCGCTGGTGGCGCAGGCCGGCAGCACCATGCAGGAAGTGGTGGACAGCGTGCACCGCGTGCGCCAGATCATCAACGAGATCAGCACCGCCAGCAACGAACAAAGCGTCGGCATCGCCCAGGTGAACGAGGCGATTTCGCAAATGGACTCGGTGACGCAGCAGAACGCCGCGCTGGTGGAACAGGCCGCAGCGGCGGCAGCCAGCATGCAGCAGCAATCGGCGGCGCTGCTGCAGGCGGTGGGCGTGTTCCGCCTGGATGGCGACGGCGCGACCCAGCCTTCCGGCCGCGCCAGCCGCTCCGGCCAGGCGCCACGCCTCGGCCGCAGCTAACACCTCTCCAGCGCGGCGGCCTGGCAGGCCGCCGCGCTTACATGCTACTTCACACGCGCGTAGCTCAACTCCATCCACTTCATTTCTTTGCCGCCCGGGCCCGGCCCCCACATTTCCATCTTGTGGTGATCGTTGTCGGCGATGATCATCTTCATCGAGTACGGCACTTCCTTGCCGGCCATCGGATCGGTCATCATGCCTTTGTAGGTGATGGTGTTGCCGCTCAGGGTGCCGCGCGACAGCGTCATGCTGGTGCTGCCGGAATCAATCCAGCTGCCGAAGTACTTCTTCGTCACGTTGTCGTAACCCGAGATGCCCATGCCGTCAAAGGCCTGGCCCATGAAGGTACCCTGGTAAGTCTCCTGCAGGTAGCGGTTGCCCATGATCCATTTGCGCTCGGTAGCGCCGCTGCTTTCTTCCGGTGCTTTGGAAGGGTCCATCCACATTTTGGATTTGACGCTGAATTTTCCGGCCAGCGCGTCGAGCTTCTTGTGCGCCTCGCCCGGGGTGGACGCCTTGGCCATCATCTCCATGGCCGCCTTCTCATCCGGCGGCCCCGACTTCTTCTTATCCGACGCCGTTGCAGCGCCAGCCAGGGTGAATCCCGCAACAACAACCAGGTACTGCGCGACACGACGGAGCTTCATGGCATCCTCCTATCCAGCAGGTGATTGGGAAGAACCATTCTCCGCGCCGTGACCGCGCCCTGTCAATCGCTATCCGAGTTCGAAGCTTGCAATGCTGTACTGGCGCGCCAGGGGCAGTTGCGGGTCGGCGCCGGTGTACATGCGGGCCGTTTCGAAGCAGGGGCGCATGCCGTGCTGTCGGGCTAGCGCGATGGCGGCGCTGTTCGGTTCGGGCACGTCGAGGTAGACCGGTTCGCCCAGCGGCACCCGGCCGCGCAGGGCGTGCAGCAGTTCGTCGGCCACGGCCGGCGACTCGGCGCACAGGGGGCCGATCTTGAAGCCGCTGCGGCAGGGACGCAGCACGGCGTAACCTAGCAGCGCGCCAGCGCCATCGCGTACACCGAGCACGATGCTGCCTTCCTGCGCCAGCCAGTGGCGCAGGAAGCGCTCGCGCGGCGCGGGAAAGAAGGCGCGGTCGTAGGCCACGATCGCGTCGAAGTCCGGTGCGGTCAGCGGCAACACGCGGTCCTCGGCGGGCAAGCCGCTGCCCCGCCCTTCGTAGCGCGCATTGCGGTGCGCCAGGTGGAAGCCGGAACGGGCATAGTTGGCCTGCTGCGCCGGCACGCCATCCAGGCCGACATTGCGCCCGGCCAGGCGCGCCATGCCGGCCCGCCACACGGCCATGCCGTGGCCCTGCCCGCGCCAGCCGGGCCGCACGATATAGCCACCGATGAAGCCGAAGTCTTCGCCATAGCGCACGGCGAAAATGCTGGCCACCGGTTCGCCCTCGACCAGGCCAAGCAGGAAGCCAGCGGGATCGGCGGCGTAAAAGCTGGCGGCATCCTGCCAACCGGGATTCCAGCCCTCCTCCGCCGCCCAGTCCAGCACCATCTCCAGTTCCGCCAGGGTCATGCTGCGGATCTCCATCTCAGCCTCCCTGTTCGGCATCGTGGGCGGCGAAGGCGGCGCGCACCGCCGCCTCCCACACCGCGCCATCCGGTTCATACGGAGCGTCGGCCGGCGTCGGGGCAGCGGCAGCGCTGCCGCGCAGCCGGTACAGGAAGACCCTGGTCCAGGCCACACTGGGCGGATCGAAGCGCTGCAACAGTTCAAAGGCCGGATGCGGCAGCGGCACCGTGGTGGTGCTCACCAGCGCGCCCGGCGGCAGCTCGCGCGCCAGCTTGTCGGCCATGCGTGCCATCAGCGGCGCGAAGCAGGTGTTGTACAAATACACCAGGGAGGCATCGCTGACGTCGGCCTCGAACATATCCTGCTGCCGCAGGCGCACGCGCGCCGCGATGCCCGCCGCCTCCTGCGCGGCGCCCGCCGCCAGCATCGCCGCCAGGCGCGCCTGCGCCATCTCGTGCCGGTAGCCGAGCAGCTCCACGCCGCTGCAGCGCATGCCTGGCAGGGCCAGCGCCGCCGTCAGCACCACCTTTCCCAGGCCGCTGCCCAGGTCGATGAAATGGCCTGCCCCCCTTCCCTGGTCCGGCAGCCATGGCGCCACGGCGCTGAAATACCGATCAAGTTCCTGCGGCGTGAATTCGCCATAGATCAAGCGCCCGTCATCGACCAGCCACTGCGCCAGCTCGGCGTCGGGTATCTCGGCCAGGCTGCGCGGCGGTATCTGCGGCAGAATCTGCGGCGGCATTTGCGGCGGCAGCATGCCGTGCCGCTGGATCCCGGCCGGCACCGGCCCCGCCACCAGGCGCCGGTGCGGTTTCAGGCGGTCGATAAAGACGTCGCGCAGGGCCGGCGTACGGAACGCCGCGCGCAGGGCCAGGCCCACTTCCACATAGCGCTCGAATTGCGCTTCGGCCAGCACCGGCCGCAGGTGCTGCTCACCGTTGGTAATCGCCTGCCGCATGCCGCTCGCCTGCATTGCGCTGCCTTTCCGGGATTGAGGTTGTGCTGATTATGCCGCGTAAATACAACAGCAACGGCGCTTTTTTTTGGCTACTCTCAATCCCATGCGCTCTCCAAGCTTCCGCGTGTTGTTCGCGCTGCTGGCACTGTCGGTCGGCATGGCGGCGCATGCCGCAAAAGAGCCGCCGTTGCGCCTGTGTTTTGAAGACGTCGACCAGCGCCCCTGGAGCACGCCCGGCGGCAAGGGCTTGAATTTCGAACTGCTCAAACGCGTCGAAAGCCACCTCAACGAACAATTCCTGTTTTCCGCCAAACCCTGGAAGCGCTGCCTGAGCGAATTGAAGCTGGGCCAGGTCGATGCCGTGATCGGCGCTGCCGATGCAGTGGAACGGCGCGCCTGGTCGCGCATTCCGCAACTGCCCGACGGCCGTGAAGACCCGGCGCGCGCCCTGTTCGAGGACTCGGCCCTGGTCTTCCTGCGCGTGGGCGGCAACGGCAGCTGGGACGGCCGCGAGCTGCTGGCGCCCGGCAAAGTGGTGGTGGTCCAGTCGGGCTACCTGGTGGCGCAGCAGTTGCGCGAACGCGGCTACATTGCGCGCGACACGGTGAAATCGGCGGCCGACGCGCTGCGCATGCTGGCCTCCGGCAGCTACGACGTCGCCGTGCTGCAGGGCTTCGAGGCCAGCAAGCTGGCGCGCGACGATGACCGCTTCAAGGGCCGCATCCGGCAGGCGGAGGCGCCGTACACCACCATCAGCCTGCACCTGATGGTGGCGCGCGCCACTTACGAACGCGACCCGCAGCGCATCGAATCGATCTGGCAAGCCATCGCCGCAGTACGCCAAAGCAAGGAATATCGCCAGTTGGAAATCAACTTAAGCCCACACTATTAATAAAGCAACATTTTCATTGAGGAAATTTTATGGTTAAATAAAAGACATGAAATTACTCCTCGATGGACGCCTCGCGCTGACCACCCCGGAAGGCGTGCGCCTGCAACTGACCCCAGCCGGCCCACCCGCGCGCGCCATGGCCTGGGCCATCGACTTTTGCGCCTGGACCTTCGGCGGTTTTCTCCTGGCCGCCCTGCTCGGCACCCTCATCCCCTCCGAAAAACTGTACAGCGGCATCACCCTGCTGATCCTGTTCTTCGCCTACTGGGCCTACCCGGTCCTGTGCGAGGTGTATGCCGGCGGCCGCACGCTGGGCAAATTCGTGCTCGGCCTGCAAGTGCTGCGCGCCGACGGCCTGCCCGTGCGCTGGCGCGAGTCGGTGCTGCGCAACCTGCTGCTGGTGGCCGACTTCCTGCCCATGTTCTATGCCTCCGGCCTGCTCAGCATGCTGTGCGACCGCCAATTCCGTCGCCTGGGCGACATCGTGGCCGGCACCCAGGTGGTGTACCGCGACAAGCCGCAGCCGCGCGGCAAGGTCTCCGACGCGGCGCCGCTGCCGCTGCCCTTCCCCCTCACGCCCGAGCAGCAGCGCGCCCTGGCCGACTTGTTCGCGCGCGAAAGCCGCCTGCCGCACGACCGCATGCTGGAACTGGCCGACATCGCCGCACCGCTGACCGGCCGCGCCGGCGAGGCCTCGCTGGAACGCTTGCGCGGCATGGCCGCAGGATTGGCACGATGAAACAAGCGCAGTTTGAAACCGCCTACGGTCCGCTCTGGAGCGCGATCGAAACCACGCTGGCCAGCCGCAAGGAAGGACGCGAAGCCCTGCCCGAGCAATACCGCCGCCTGTGCCAGTGCCTGGCCCTGGCCAGCCAGCGCGGCTACTCGCCGCAACTGGTGTCGCACCTGCACGACCTGGTGGCGCGCTGCCATCACGCGCTGTACAGCGTAGCGGCCGAGCGCCCCACCGTGCTGCTGCAATGGCTGCGCATCGACCTGCCGCGCCGCGTGCGCGCCGAATGGAAGCTGCTGGTGCTGGTGCTGGTGTGCCTGCTCGGCCCCGCGCTCGCCATCGGCCTGCTGGTGTGGCACGACGCGCGCCACGCCTACCTGTTCGCCTCGCCGGAAGACCTGGCGCGCATGCACAGCATGTATTCGCCGTCCAGCATCAAGATCGGGCGCGGCGGCAGCGCGGGCGACGTGCAAATGTTCGGCCACTACATCTGGAACAATGTCTCGATCGATTTCCGCACCTTCGCCAGCGGCATTTTCGGCGGCGTGCCGGCCCTGCTGATCGTGCTGTTCAACGGCCTGCATATGGGCGTGGCGGCGGCCTGGCTCAGCCTCGATCCCGCCACCCGCAGCAATTTCTGGTCCTTCGTGGTGACCCACGCCAGCTTTGAGCTGGCCGGCCTGGTGTTGTCCGGCATGGCCGGCATCCGCCTCGGCCTGTCGCTCATCCAACCGGGCCGCCTGCGCCGGCGCGACGCCCTGCAGCAGGCCAGCATCCAGATGTATCCACTGGTGGCGGGCGCCGCCCTGCTTACCGTGCTGGCCGCCTTCTTCGAAGCCTTCTGGTCGGCCAGCGATTTCGCGCCGGCCGTCAAATACAGCGTCGGCGCCGTGTGCTGGGGCCTGGTGTTCCTGTTCTTTGGCTGCGCCGGCCGTGCGAAAGGCGCCCATGCAACTCGATAAGCTGCGCCTCGACCTGCGCCCGCGCAGCAATGCCCAGGGCCTGGACCTGGGCTTCGCCCTGCTGCACGCCGGCGGCGCCGACGTCTGGCGCGCCTGGCTCGCCTTGTGGCTGCCCCTGTGCGCCGCGGCCGCCTGTATCAGTTGGCACTGGCCAGGCACGGACCTGGGCTGGCTGCTGCCCTGGTGGCTGCGGCCCCTGCTCGAACGCGCGCCGCTGCACGTGTTGTCGCGCCAGGTGTTCGGCGACCAGGCAAGCTGGCGCGACGCCTTGCGCGCCTGGCCGCGCGAACTGGGCGGCGGCTGGTTCCGCATGCTGACCTGGTGGCGCCCCTTCATGGCCGGGCGCGGCCTGCACCAGCCGGTGTGGGTGCTGGAAGGCGCGCGCGGCGCGGTGGCCACGGCGCGCCGCGCCACCATCGCGCGCGGCGGCAGCGGCCTGTCGGCCTTCACCTTCGGCATGGTATGCCTCGGCTTCGAACTGGTGCTGATGCTGGGCATGCTGTCGCTCCTCAGCCTGTTCATGTCGAGCGATAGCCCGGACCCGTTCGCCCTGCTGACGGCACGCGACACGGCGCCGTGGCAGGCCGTCCTCAACACCGTGGCCTGGGGCCTGGCGGGCGCCATCATCGGCCCGATCTACACCGCCTGCACTTTCACGCTCTACCTGAACCGGCGCGCCACGCTGGAGGCCTGGGACCTGGAAATCGTGCTGCGCCAGCTACGCGCCCCGGCCCGGCCGGCCGGCGTGCGCCGCGTCGCCAGCGTGCTGCTGGTGGCGCCTTTGCTGGCCCTGGCCCTGGCCGGCATGCCGCCGCCGGCGCAGGCGGCCGACAACACGCCCCGATGCACGCCACCCAAGTCGGTGCAGCAGAAGAAGGCCGACGGCCGCGCCGCCGACGCCTCGCCGCAGCAGGCGGAAATCCGGCGCCAACTGGAGCAGGTGTACGCGCAGGAGGACTTGCGCGGCTACCGCTGCGAAGAACAGTGGGAATGGCGCTACAAGAGCGACCAGCGGGAGAAACCAGCATCCAAAACCGAAGCCCTGCTGCCCGCCTGGCTGGGCGCCATACTGGCCGGCGTGCTCAAGCTGGCCCTGATCGCGGGCGCCGTGGCCCTGGTGGCGTGGCTGCTGTGGCGCTATGCGGCGCCGCTGCGCTTCAACTTCGCCAGCGCGCAGGCACCGAAGCTGGCCACCGAAATCGGCGGCCTCGATATTCGTGAAGAGAGCCTGCCGGCCGACGTGGCCGGCAGCGTGCGCGCCCTGTGGCAGCAAGGGCAGCAGCGCGCCGCGCTGGCCCTGCTTTACCGCGCCACCCTGTCACGCCTGGTCAGCCGCCATGCGCTGGAACTGCACCATGGCGCCACCGAAGGCGAATGCCTGGCGCAGGCGCGCCAGGCCCACGCACGCGGCAGCCTCGATAGCGCCAGCCTGGAGCTGGCCGAGCAGGCCACCACGCTGTGGCTGAACGCCGCCTACGGCGCGCGCTGGCCAGCCGCCGACACGGTCAACGCCCTGTGCGCACGCTGGCGCGCGCATTTTGAACGCGAGGCCGCATGAAACGCCACCATCACATCCTGATCGCCGTGCTGCTCCTGCTGCTGGCGGGCGCCGGCTACGGCCTGTGGCCGACCCTGTTCCAGAAAGTCTGGCGCGGCGTGGTGTACCATTCCGACGCCCAGCTCAAGAACCCGATGCTGGCAGCCACCCGCCTGCTGGAAGCGCGCGGCCACAAGGTGCGCGTGGAACCGATGCTGAACTACCAGCTGCTCAACCAATTGCCGGACGGTGTGCTGCTCATGTCGCCCTGGGCCCAGCAGCCCGACGCGCGCCAGGCCGAACTGTTGCTGCAATGGGTACGGCGCGGGAACACCCTGGTCATGACCCCGGGCTGGGTGCAAAACAGCAGCCAGGATGAGGACACCGGCGGCGCCCTGAGCGAGAAGCTGGCCGACCCGCTGGGCAAGCATTTCGGCGTGGCCATGGCCAACCGCACGCGGATCGACGACACCTGCCGCCTTGACCCGCTGGAAGCCAAGCGGCGCGCCGCAGCGGCAGCCAAGGCGGCCCAAAATGCCGAACCGGCCCCGGCGCCGGACGAAGCGGACCAAGCGGACGAGGAGGACGAAGCGGAAGAACCGGCCTTGCCGGCGCGCCTGGCCTGCCTGCGGGCGCCGGGCATAGACCACATGATCGAGCTGGAACGCCTGTCCGACGTGCTGCAACGCCTGCCCGGCGAGGTGCCGCAGCCGCTGTGGGCCGACACCTACGGCCTGGCCGTAATGGTGTTTGGCGAAGGCCGCGGCAAGGTCGCCATGCTGGCCTCCGAGCCCGGCGACAGCTACTTCGACAACGACGGCCTGCGCCGCTTCGACCACGGCGAGCTGCTGCTCCTGCTGGCCGCGCAAGGCGGCGCCAAAGCCCCGGTGCTGCTGGTGCGCCATAACGAGAACGTGGGCTGGGCCGGCTATCTGTGGCAGCACTGGCGCCCGGTGCTGTGCGGCCTGGCCGCCCTGCTGCTGCTGTGGGCCTGGAGCGCCTCGCGCCGTTTCGGCCCGCTGCTGCCGACCCTGGCCACCGAACGGCGCGCCCTGATCGAGCATATCGACGCCAGCGGGCGCTGGCTGTGGCGCCTGCCGCAAGGGCGCGCCCTGCTGCTGGCCGCCGTGCGCCAACGCACTGAAAAGCTGCTGCTGCGCCGCCTGCCCGAGCTGCACGCGCTGGACGGCAACGAACGCGCGCGCCGCCTGGCACGCCTGGCCAAGCTGCCGGAAGCGCAGGTGGCGGACGCCATGCTGGGCGTGCCGGCCACGCGCGCCGCCGAATTCACACGACAGATTTCAACACTCCAACAATTGCGAGCCCACTATGAGCGATAGCATGTCCGCCCCCCTTTCCACCGGCATCCAGGCCGACCGCCTGGCGCAGGCCATCGATATCGTGCAGCGCCTGCGCGAAGAGGTCGGACGCGCCATCGTCGGCCAGCAAGCCGTGGTGGAGCAGGTGCTGGCCTGCTGCCTGGCCGGTGGCCACGTGCTGCTGGAAGGCGTGCCCGGCCTGGGCAAGACCCTGCTGGTGAAAGCGCTGGCGAAAACCTTCTCCGGCGAGTTCTCGCGCATCCAGTTCACGCCCGACCTGATGCCGGCCGACGTCATGGGCCACGCCGTGTTCGACCAGAAGGAGCAGACCTTCACCGTGCGCAAAGGCCCGGTCTTCACCCACCTGCTGCTGGCCGACGAGATCAACCGCGCACCGGCCAAGACCCAGTCGGCCCTGCTGGAAGCGATGCAGGAACGCCAGGTCACCATCGAAGGCGAGGCGCACGCCCTGGGCTCGCCCTTCATGGTATTGGCTACCCAAAATCCGCTGGAAAGCGAAGGCACCTATCCGCTGCCGGAAGCGCAGCTGGACCGTTTCCTGATCAAGGCGCACATCGCCTACCCGAGCGAGGCGGAGGAAACCGCCATGCTGCTGGCGGTGACCCAGGAGCGTGTGGGCGATGGCCTGGACGTGGCCCAGGTGCGCACCCTGATCAAGCCGGAAACCCTGGTCGCGCTACAGCAACTGGTGGCGCGCATCCGGGTCGACGAAGCGGTCGCCAACTACGCCGTGCGCCTGGCGCGCGCCACCCGCCAATGGCCGGGCGTGGCGGTCGGTGCCGGCCCGCGCGGCAGCATCGCCCTGATCCGCCTAGCGCGTGCCATGGCCCTGATGGCGGGCCGCGACTACGCCACCCCGGACGATATCAAGCAAGCCAGCCTGCCGGTGCTGCGCCACCGCATCGCCCTGTCGCCGGAAAGCGAACTCGATGGCCTGGGTGCGGACGACGTGCTGGCCGCCCTGATCGAATCGGTCGCCGCGCCGCGCAACTGATGAAGCCAACCCGCCGCATGTTCCTGGCCCTGGCGGGCCTGACCGCCCTCGGCGTGCCCGCCAGCCTGTGGCCGCAGTTGCAGGCGCCCTGGCAGATGCTGGGCGGCGCCGTGCTACTGGCGGCCGGCGCCGACGCCCTGCTGGCGCGGCGCCGGCCCGCCCTGCGCGCCGAGCGCAGCGTGGGCGGCGTGCTGCCGGTCGGCGCCTGGCACGAAGTGCGCCTGACCGTACACAACGAAGGCCCCAGCGCGCTGCAGCTCGACGTGTTCGACGACTACCCGCCGGCCTGGGAGCTGGAGGGCATGCCGCACGCGACCCGCCTGGCGCCCGGCGCCTTCGCCAGCATCGCCTACCGCGTGCGTCCGCACGAACGCGGCGACGGCGCCTTCGGCATGCCCTGGCTGCGCGTGGCCGGCCCGCTCGGCCTGTGGCAGGCCACGCACCGCGCCGGCCCGGAACAGGTGGCCAAGGTCTTCCCCGACGTGGCGCGCCTGCTGGGCCAGGCGCTGCGCGCCACCGACCGCCAGTCGCCCACCAGCGGCTCGCTGGTGAAACGCCAGCGCGGCGAAGGCACCGACTTCCGCCAGCTGCGCGAATACCGGCGCGGCGACAGCCTGCGCTCAATCGACTGGAAAGCCACCGCGCGCCACCGCAAGCCAATCAGCCGCGAATACCAGGTCGAGCGCGACCAGCAGGTGGTGTTCCTGCTCGACACCGGCCGCCGCATGCTGGCACGCGATGGCGACATCAGCCACTTCGACCACGCGCTGTATGCCGTGCTGACCTTATCTTTCGTGGCCGGCAAGCAGGGCGACGCGGTCGGCTTGATGAGTTTTGGCGTGGACAACCGCTGGCTGCCGCCGGCCAAGGGGCGCGTCGGCCTGGACCGCATGCTGGCCGGCGTCTACGACGTGCAGCCGGGCGAAGCCGCGCCCGACTACCTGCGCGCCGCCAACGACCTGCTGAACCGCCTGGGCCGGCGCGCCTTCGTGGTGCTGGTGACGAATGTGCGGGATGAGGATGATGAAGCCTTGCGCCAGGCGGTGGACTTGCTGTCCTCGCGCCACCTGGTGCTGTGCGCCAGCCTGCGCGAGCGCGCGCTGGACGCGGCCAGTGCCGCGCCGGTACAGGGTTTTGATGACGCCTTGCGCTTGGCGGCCAGCGAGCATTACCTGGCCCAGCGCCAGGAAGCGATCCGCCGCCTTGGGCTGCGCTCCGGCCACTTGGTCGACGTGGCGCCGGAGCAGCTGGCCGGGGCCCTGCTGAACCGCTACCTGGAGATCAAAGAAAGCGGAGCACTATAGGCGCGACCAACAGCAGGCCGCTGACGATGGCGGCGGCCGTTACCCGTTTGCCGTTGGGCTCCGGCGGCGGGCCAAAGCGGTTGCTTTCCAGCGTGCCGGGCGCGACCATCAGGTAGATCAGGAAAATGAACTGGAGGAGCGGGGCCAACAGCAGCAGCGTCCACCAACTGCTGACGTCGAAATCATGCAGGCGACGGCGGATGGCGGCGCACAGCAGCAGCGCAAAAAACACCAGGGATGACGCTGCCAGGAAGCGCACGGCCGGGGAACCATCGGCAATGCTGATATCCCACATCTGCACCGCAGTCCCTACCACGAAGAAATACAGCAGGGGCAGAAGCAGGCTCAGCAGGAAAAACACAAAAAACCGCACGCGCCCGATGCGGCCGCGCCATGCCAACAGGCGCGGCGGGCCGGCCGGCTGGAGCGCAAGCCCCAGCTCAGCCTGTGGTGCAGCGTAGGGGTTCAACGCCAATTACTGGCCATTCTGCATCTGTGCCGCGCTGGCCTTGGCGGCGTAGCTCGAGTACGCAGGGATCGCGATGGCGGCCAGAATGCCGATCAGCACCACCAGGACCGGCATGGCCCAGGCCAGGATGATGACGCCGGTGGTATTCGGTGCCGGTGCCGGGCCGAAGTCGTTGGACGCGGCATCGCCGCTGCCAAACAGCAGCCACAGCCCGACAACCACGTTGACCAGTGGAATCAATACAAGCACGCTCAGCCAGCCGGTCTTGTTCAGATCATGCAAGCGGCGGCGCGCCAGAATGATGGGCGCGGCGAGCATCAGCGGGTAGATGATCAAGGAGCCCAGAATACCAGCGCTAGCGCCCACTTCTGCGCCGCCGAGCAGGGCCAGGAAACCGGTGCCACCAAACAGCAGCAACATCAGCGGCATCATCAACAGACTGACGCCCGTGCTATAGGCAAGGTAGCGCACGCGGCCAATGCGGCCGTTCAGGGCGAAGAACTTCGGCATATAGGTTTCATTGCTGACCGGCTCGGTCAGTTGGGCTTGCGGCATGGAATACGGGTTGGTCATGGGGGGCTCCGGCAGTACAAGGTTATTGAAAAGTTACTTAGCGGAAAATACTACATTATTTTTTTACTAATGCGCAAGCGCGATTTGCATACAACAGCCGCCTTGCAGAGTGCACCTTGGGCTGCGATACTTTCTGAGAAGACTGGACGGTTGCAAATTCACACGAAAGACACGAACGCCGCATGGACGCCACCCTCAAGTGCCAGGGCAAGTTTTCCATCAACTGGACGTACCTGAACGCGATCGCCTCCGGCGTCTCGGCGATCGACCTGGGCGGCCTGGCGCTGCGCAACAAGCACGATGCACGCGAGTTCGTGCGCGAATACGGCTTCGACATCGACAACCCGCACGCGCGCAGCGTCATCACCCGCGTCCACGGCGAAGCACTCGACTTCATTTGCGGCAGCTTTCTCACGCCCGACCAGGCCGCCCTCATCCCGTCCGATGTGGCGCGACCGGACGACCCGCTCGACTTGCTGGTATTCGCCTCGCTGCACGGCAACGAACAGGTGGAGCTGCGCCGCATGTGGTCGTGCGCCGTGCTGAAAGTCATGCACGGCATCTTCTACATTGAAAACAACCTCAAGCTGCGCTATTTCAACATCATCCGGCAGCAGGTGTTTGCCAGCCTGGACGAGGTGATCCGCCAGGAGGATGAGCAGCATTTCCTGAGCGATGGCGAGATTTGCCTGCCCTTGCTGCACTTTGACCGCAAGAACAATAAGAGCCGCAACAGCATCCTGCTCAAGCTGCTGCAAAAAGCCGCCTACCTGGCGGCCGACATCTTCGACCACCTGGGCGTGCGCCTGATCTTCAACACCCGCTTTGAATGCCTGCTGGCCCTGCGCACCCTGCAGCGCGCCCACGTCATCTCGGTCACGAATGTAGATGCCCAGCGCACCCGCAACACCCTGCTCGACATGGAAGCGGCCAAGGAAATTTTCAGCAAATACCGCTGCATGCTGGAGGCGGCCGATGGCTACCCGGCCGAACTACTGGAAAAGATGGATGCCGAGCTGATGGCGATCTCCTCGCCGCAGACGCAATCCGACAACCCGCACAGCGGCGCCGGTTTCAACAGCATCCAGGTCACAGTGCGCAAGATGATCCACGTGCCGTCGGACGACCCGGCGGCCATGGGGCCGGACTACGATATCGGCTTCTTCTTCGAATACGAAATCCAGCTCATGGACAAGGCCAGCCACAGCCGCACCCTGGAAGGCCCGGCCAGCCATGACGCCTACAAGAAACGGCAAGTGGAAACGGCGCGCCTGCGTGTGCTGGGACGCGAGCTGATCCGCTACCTGGACGCCCAGCCCGCCATCCGCGCCGCCTGATTCCGCCTGGTGCCGCCTGCTGCCGCCTAATGTGTCCGCAGCCCTTCCGGCGTACCGGTGATGGCGCCGGGCGGCACCACCGTCTCCGGCGGCATCCCCGCATGGATCAGGCCCCGGATCGCGCTGCGCAATTCGGGGCTGTCCGTATGTTTGTGGACCGAGACGGCGTGCTGGACCGCGACTTCCAGCAATTCCTCCGCGCTGTCGGCCGAGATCGCGACGCTGCACTGCGAAGCGCTGGGAAATTCGCGGCAATCGATATATTGACGGCTCATGGCTGCCTCCCTATTGAAAAGCTACTTACACTATAGGCTGTCACGGGCCGCCGTCAAAGCGCCTCAATTTTTCTTCTTCGCCGGCTTTTTCTCCAGCTCTTTGGAAGCCGGCGTGGAACCGCCCTGCACGCCCAGCGCGCCGCCGGTGCCCATGCCGCCGGCCACCTCCTGCGCCTTGTAATTGCGCACGGCCTTCACCAGTTGGTTGTATGAATCCATGAAGGAAGCGATCAGGATCTTGCCTTCCGGCGTATTGGAATAGCCGCCCGCAGCGCCAAAACCGCCGCCGCCGAACAAGGCGCCCCCCATATTGAAATCGAAATTCTTGGCGCTGCCTTCGGCCGCCGCCAACTGGATGCCGGAACGGTTATCCACCATCAGCAAGGTGGTCGAGGCCTCGTTCGACTTCATGCCGCCCGCCACCACACCGGCCACGCTACCCAGCAAGCCCAGCCCGCCCAGTGCGCCACCCATGCCGCTGGTGCCTTTCTGGCTGAAGGTGATGCTGGGGCTCATGGTGTAATCGGCCGCCACCATCTGGCCCTTGCCGTAATTGCTGCCGGCCCGCATTTCCCCCGACGCCGCCAGCGAACGCTCCTGCATCAGCTTGCCCATCGTCGCGCCGCGCTCCACCACGACAAAGCAATTCGACTGCTGGATCATCATGCGCAGCACCGGCACGGTCGAGCCCAGTTTGTATTGCGCCAGGTGGTGGTACCACGGTGCTGCCGTATCCTCCACCACGCCCAGCGTGCCGAGCGGCTTGTCGCATTTCTCTAGCTGCGAACTGGCGTTGGCGGCGGTAGCGCCGCCGGCCGAACCGGTGGCCACCGTCGGCGCGCCGCCGAGTTTCGGATCGGTCCCGGCGCAGGCTGTCAGCGCCAGCAAGACTACCCCTGATTGGAAGAACTTCTTGTTGTCCATGTTCACTCCCCCGAGCAAATACCACTGGTTAAACTCAACGGCATCCTTAGAGAATAGGTCACATCGACAAAAAATCTATGTATAGTTACTAACGGAATATCAACTCAACCGTTAGAAGGAGTGCCCATGAAACAATTGCTCATCGCTGTCCTGGCCCTGTCCTGTTCCGCCGCCTTTGCGGCCGACCCGGCGCCAGCCAAGAATACCCAGCAATCGAAAATGGCGACCTGCAATAAGGACGCGGAAGGCAAGAAGGGGGACGAACGCAAGGCGTTCATGAAGGGGTGCCTGAGCAACAAGCCTGCCGCGCCAGCGACGCAGCAGGACAAGATGAAAACCTGCAACGCGGACGCCACCGGCAAGAAAGGCGACGAGCGCAAGGCATTCATGAAAGAATGCCTGAGCGCGAAAAAGGCTGCCTGATTAACGCTTCTGCGGCCCGGCAGCGCCGGGCCAGACGGCCTTGCGCGTCAACGCAAGGCGCTTGCTAAACGCGGCGACGACAGCAGCGCCTTGAAGGCTTCCCAGCGCTGCTTGCGGGCGGCTACCGGATCGGTGGCCGTCACCTGCTTCTCGACCCAGGCCTTGACCATGTCCTTGCCCAGGTTGTAGTTGATGACGTAGCCGCGGTTGGCCTCGTAGAAGGACAGGCGCTGTGCCGATTTCTCCGGCGGCGACAGGGCCACATTCACCAGCCACTCGATGGTTTGCTCGCGCGTCCACTTCCCTTCCAGGTAGGCTTGCGCCGCATCGTTGTCGGCATAGCTCAATTTACCCAGCAGCTTGATCAGCTCCATATACTTCGGCGCCAGCGCCGGGTCCAGGCCCGCCATCGGGTACAGCACCTTCTGCTCGAAAGCCAGGCGCTCGGCCTCGGTGAAGGCCATCTCGATGCCGTAGTTCGCGCTGCCCTCGGCGATCAGGGACATCGGCGAATACAGCGGATACACGCTGAACTCCACCCAGTTGCGCTGCTTGACCAGGGCCTGCTCCAGCATCGCGTTATACACGTGGTGGCCGGGATAGCCTTCGTGGCAACCCAGGTCCAGCGCGCGGTCGATGTAGATCGGGAATTCGGTATTAATCTGGATCAGGCTGTGCGCATTGCCCTTGTACCAGTTGTAGCCGGACCAGGGCTTGTTGCTGACGAACTCCAGCACAAAGCTTTCCTTCTGCGGCAGGTCCATGAAGGCGGCCGTGCGTTCGCGGCAGGCGGCGATCGAGGCCTCGAACACGGTCTTCAGCTTATCCTTCGGGATCACGAACTGGGCGCGGAAGGCTTTCAGGCGTTCCGGCAGCGTGCCCTCGCCCGGCAGCAGCTGGTCGACCTTGGCCACCAGCGCCATGTAGTAGGCGCGGTCATGGTGCGGGCTCACCGCGTCGTACAGCAGCGCGGTCTCCTCGTCGAAGCTGAACTTGCGGCCCTCCATCATTTCGACGCGGGCGTGCATGGCCTTCAACTGCTTGGACAGGAACTCGATGCGCAGCGCCTCGTCGGCATTGCCGGCCTTCTGTTGCGCGATAGCGCGCTGCGCCCCTTGCACGTCGGCGCGGATGGCAGCCAGGCTTTGCTTGTTCTTTGCCGCCTGCTGCTCCAGTTCCGGCGGCCCGTAATAGGCGTCCACATAGCTGCTGTCATGCTGGCCGATGGCCAGCGCCAGCTTGCGGTAGCGCTCCGCCACGTCCTGCACCGATGCCGCCATGGCGCTGCCCGCCACCAGCATGGCCAGTCCTCCGAGTACCAGTTTTTTCATTGTCTCCCTTTGCGGTTTTTATCAAAGGCGACAAGTGTACCTCAGCCCGTGCGCAGCTGGCGTGCCAGGTCCGACAGGCGGTAGGGCTTGCCGACGAAGGCGAAGTCGTGCCAGCCCTCCTCCTGCATGGCCGGCTGCGGAAAGCCGGACGCCAGGATGATCTTGATGCCGGGATAGCGCTGGCGCACCTCGCGCGCCAGGTCCAGGCCCGTTATCCCGTTCGGCATCATCACATCGCTGAACAGCACATCCACCTCGCCGTCGCGCTGCAGCGCGCGCAGGGCCGAGGCGCCGTCGCTGGCCTGCAGGATGGCATAGCCCATGGCCTGGAACAGCTCGCGCGCCGACTCCATCACCAGCGGGTCGTCCTCCACGATCAACACGCGCTCCTCGCGCGGCGGGCGTTGCGCCGGCTGCTCCGGCACATCCGTGGCCAGCGCCGGCAGGAACAGGTGGATGGTGGTGCCGCGCCCGGCCTCGGTGTCGATGGTCACAGCGCCGCCGGACTGCACGATGAAACCGTACACCTGGCTCAGGCCAAGGCCGGTGCCCTTGCCGATTTCCTTGGTGGTGAAGAAGGGTTCGAAAGCGCGCTCGCGCACCTCGGCGCTCATGCCGCCGCCGTTGTCGGTCACGCTCACGCGCACATAGTCGCCGGCCGCCAGCGTGGCCTCTTGGTTATCGGCCAGGGTCGCGTTGCGGGTGGTGACTTCGATGCTGCCGCCGTCGGGCATGGCGTCGCGCGCATTGACCACCAGGTTCAGCAGCGCCGCCTCGAAGCGCGCCTCGTCGATCGAGGCCTGGCGCAGCTTGGGGTCCAGGTCCAGTTCAAAGTGCACCAGCGGGCCGGCGGCGCGGCGCAGCACGCCCTCGAAGCCCGCCGTTAGCTGGTTCAGTTGCTGCACCGTGGGCGCCAGCGGCTGCTGGCGCGCGAAGGAGAGCAGTTGCTGCGTCAGCGCCGCGCCGCGATCGACCGCGCGCCGCATGCTGTCCAGCACGCGCACCCGCGCTTCCGGCGGCGGTGCGCTGCGCAGGATATCGACGCCGTTGGATACCACCGCCAGCAGGTTGTTGAAGTCGTGCGCCACGCCGCCGGTGAGCTGGCCGATCGATTCCATCTTCTGCGCCTGGAACAGCGCCGCGCGCGCCTGCTCCAGCGATTCCGCCGCCAGGCGCTTCTCGGTATTGTCGCGCGTGACCTTGGCGAAGCCGATCAAGTCGCCGTCCTCGTCGTACAGCGCGTCGACCACCGCGTGGGCCCAGAAGCACGTGCCGTCCTTGCGCACGCGCCAGCCCTCCGACTCGAAGCGCCCTTCGCGCGCGGCGATGGTAAGGGCGCGCTCCGGCGCCCCGTCGCGCCGGTCTTCCTCGGTGAAGAAGCGGCGATAGTGGCTGCCCAGCACCTCTTCCGGCGTGTAGCCCTTGATCCGTTCCGCGCCCAGGTTCCAGTTGGTGATCAGCCCTTCCGGCGACAGCATATAGATGGCATAGTCGATCACGCCCTGCACCAGCAGGCGGAAACGCTGCTCGCTTTCGCGCAGCGCGTCCAGCACGCGCCGCCCTTCCGTGATATCGCGCGCCACTTTGGCGAAGCCGATATGCCGCCCGTCCGGCGCATACACCGGGTCGATCACCACCGAGGCCCAGAAGCGGCTGCCGTCCTTGCGCACGC
Source organism: Massilia sp. SR12 (assembly GCA_046523935.1). GTDB lineage: Bacteria > Pseudomonadota > Gammaproteobacteria > Burkholderiales > Burkholderiaceae_D > Rugamonas. The sequence goes on from CP159586.1 coordinate 3,357,944, forward strand.
GCCAGCCCTCGCATTCAAAACGCCCTTCCTGCAAAGCCGTGGCCAGGGCGCGCTGCGACGCACCGGCCTGCCGGTCCTCCGCCGTATGCAAGCGCGAGAAATGCATGCCGAGCGCCTCCTCCTCGCCGTAGCCGCTGGTGCGCTGGGCGCCGACATTCCAGCTGGTGACACGGCCCTGCGGGTCGAGCATGCAGATAGCGTAATCGCTGATACTGGCGACCAAAAGTTCATAGAAATTTGACAAACTCTCGATCACTGTCGGGTCATTGCTCATCGTTAGCATTGAAAGGGCGAAGATTCCAGCAGGATGCCATAAAAAGAAATATGGGGACGTACCCCATTTTTTAAGAAACTTTTATGAACGCGCCCGCGCCGCAATGACTACCATTCCCTTGCTACCAATCACAGGGCGAATGAAATGAACCAAGCACGAACCAATATGTACGCCGGCATCCACAAGGCGCTGCGCCACTATATGAGCGATACCGAAAGCCGCCTGTCGCGTACCGATGCCGACGACAGCGAAGAACTGCAGGCCACGCTGGCGCAAGTGCGCGCGCTGCTAGCCACCATGCGCCAGCACATGGAACATGAGCGCGACTTTGTGCACCCCGCGCTGCACGCGCGCCGCCCCGGCTCCGCCCAGGTGACGCAAGGCGACCATGACCACCACGACTGGGCCATCGACAAGCTGCTGGCCCTGTGCGAGCACTGCGCGACGGCAGCCGGCAGCGCGCGCCAGGCGCACCTGGAGCACCTGCACTTGCAGCTGTCGGTCTTCATCGGCGAGAACCTGATCCACATGAACCTGGAGGAAACCGAGAACAATGCCGTGTTGTGGGCCTGCTATACCGATGCAGAGCTGCACGCCATCCACGAGCAGATCGTTGCCACCATCCCGCCCGAGGCTATGCAAGCCACCATGCGCTGGATGATCCCGGCCCTGAACCCGGCCGAACGCGCCGGCATGCTGCTGGGGATGCGCGCCGGCATGCCGCCGCCGGTGTTCGCAGGAGTGCTGGAGATGACGCGCGGCCTGGTGAGCGCGCGCGATATGCAAAAACTGGAAGCAGCGCTGGCGGCACCGCAGGCACTGGCTGCCTGATCAAGCCTCGACCAGCTGCAAGGGGCGCTCGACGCACAGGCGGAAATGACCGCGCCCCGTTTTTTCAATCCGCACCGGTGCCGCGCGCTCGCACAGGCGACGCGCCAGCAGCACCAGGCGCGCCTCCAGGTTGTCGCTGATATCGGGCAGGCGCACGCGCTGGTCAAGGCGCAGTTCACGATTGCTGAAAGCCGTTTTGCCATGCGCGACAAAATCCTGCAACAGCGCCCACAGCACAGCGCCCGCCACGCCCTTGATCAGGTAATCGCTGCCGAAGAAGACGCAGTCGTTGTCGGCGAAATGGCGCACCAGCAGCGGCGCACCCTGCAAGTGGGGCGCGGCCTGCTGCACCGGCTCCGGCTCGGGCACCGGCACGTTCTGCAGGATATGCATACTCATCGCCAACTGGCCGCACAGCGTAACCAGCGCGTCTTCATCGTCATAGGTAAAGCGCAGGTCCTGCGGGCTCTCCACGTACAACACCCCCAGCAGCCGCTCGCAGCCCTGGATCGGCACCGCCAGTTGGCTGCGCGACTCGGCCAGGCCCGGATAAGGAATCTCGGTTTGCAGCGCCTGCGCCAGCGCGCTGCTTTCCGTCTGCTGGCGGATGGCGCGGTTGTAGCTGTACTCCGCCGTCATATGGCTGATGCGGATCGGCGTGCCCTCGCGCGCCGCCACGCCGATCACGCCCTGCCCCAACGCGATCTCCGAGCCGACACCCGATTGCGGATAGCCGTGGCTGGCCACCGTGTACAGGCAGGCCGCCACCGGGTCGTGCACTAGCAGCATGGCGTGGCTGATGCCAAGCGTCTGCTCCAGGCAGGCCATGGTTTCGTCGAACAACTGCGCCAGGTCGCGGCAGGCCAGCAGGCGTTCGGAGCACAGGCGCAGCGCCGCCAGCATATTGCGCGGCGGCGGCGGTGGCGGGGCCACGTCACGGTCCACGCAAATGATTTCCGTCACGCGGAACACGTCCGAACCAAGCAGCTTGAAGACGCCGCTCATGCCCGTGTGCGACGCAAGGCCGGCCAGCTTGGCCTTCATGCTCTCAAACAGTTTGCCCGAGGTTTCCGTGCGCAGGTATTGCAGCGCCAGCGAGTACTGGGCGCCGGTATAGGGATTCACCACCTTCAGCCGCGCGTGCGGGTTGGCCAGGATGTTGGCGCGCGTCTTGTTGAAGAACTGGTAGGACAGCGCCACATGTTCGCGGTCCATGTACTGCACCTGCGACAGGTAGGAGGCATTCGGCATACCCTCCAGGTCGGCCGTTCCCAGCACCGCCGGGACCACGCCCTCAAAGCACTCGCGGATGGTATCCAGCGTCACCGCGCTCATTCGCCCGCCTCCAGCTTCTTGCCCGCGTGCGGGCCGGGCGTCTGGCTATACGCCTCACCCGGGCTGAACGTCAGCGCCACCAGCCGTTCCGGCGCGCAGGAGAGCAAGGTGCGCACCATGTGCTCCTGGAAGCCCATCGCCCCCACCTCCGCCACGAAGGCATCGCGGTAAGCCGCCACCAGTTGCACATCGTCCGGCCCCAGCGCGGTGACGCGCGCATCGCGGCTCTTCAACTGCATTGTGCGGTGGGTGGAAGGCTGGGTGAAGGCCACGGCGATCGCGCCGTTGGCAACGATATCGCGCTGCACCGCCTGCGATTTCGCCTCCGGCACAAAGACGGTGACGCGGCCGCCGTCATCGCTCACACGGCAGCCGATGGCGCGCACCAGCTGCGGCAAGCCATCGCTGCCGCAACTTGCCACACTGATCGACACGCCGCCACGCATGAAGGCGACTTGCCCGGGGTCGATGTTTGCTGCGCTCATCGCCAGATTCTAGCGTAATATGGCCGCCTCGCCCGGTCGGGCAACCATTCAGGCGACACGAAAGAATGCACACTAGCTTTGCGGCGATCCAGAACAATTTAAACCACTTCTACCGCGCCGAGCTGGAGGCCTTGCAACGCTCCGCACAACTGCCTCACGACGAATTGGCGGCACTCTCCGCGCCGTTCTTATTGAACGTTGAAGCTGCAAAGGCCTATTTTGAGGCGCCGGTTCGCGTCATGTTCGTCGGCCAGGAGACCAAAGGCTGGCTTTGCCGCCTGCCCGAAGTGCTCAGTGACCCGGAGTATCGCTTGGGGGAATTGCATGAACGATATGCGGCGGCTTTGCTCGCCGCTCCTGGCCACTCGCATTTCCTGCGTACCAAGCGCCTTCTCGAGAGCGAACTTTGCAACGACGTACGCGGCGCCGTGATCTGGAACAACCTGTTCAAAATGGACGTCTACCGGGGCAAAGGAAAGTCCAGAAACGCGCGCAATTTCTCCAAGGTGCTTACCCAATTTTCCGCGCGCCTTTTCCGTCATGAACTTGAACTACTCCAGCCTAGCGCAATTATTCTCGGCTGCAGCGCCACCCATGACGCAATCATCAAGTCAGTGTTCGAGGCTCCGCTTCGCAAGCTAGTACAAGTCCATAAGCCACGCGAACTTTGGCACTTTACTTACGGCAAGATCAACTGCTTCCGCACGCTGCATCCGGCGGTTGCACGATTTGGCCGGGGCGAAGCTGTACGGGAGCATTACCAAACAATCATCCAGACAATTAGGCGGGCAGGCATCTCTCATGAGACTTCGGTTTAAGGACGAACAATATTTCCCACGGAACGGAGAACCGCCCAGCCATGCAGGACTTGCGCTGGATGAGATAGATCAGTTTTCTCGCTTGCACCTGGCGGCGAAGGCAAATCCACTCATCACAAAAGCCGCTTTGGCAGGGCTCTTACTAATCTCTGGCGGCGTTGGTAGTATCGTTGTGCGCAGCAGCTTGAAGTGGGCTTTCGCACCGTCCCGCTTCGATATCAATAAGATCCGTAGCGGTGAAAAGCATGCCGTCATTTTTGTGAATGGCTTCCTGTCAGCAGGCAATTCAGATACGGACGATTGGCAAACCGGAATCAAGGAAAAATACGCCCAAGCTGACTGGTATCATCTGGACTGGGACGCTTGCAGCAATCCCGCCAACCTACTCTCATTCCAAGGCATAGCTGATGCCGTACTCGGACCGTCGCGGCCAGCGATCGCCGCTTGGCATCTATCATTGAATGCCGCCGAAACCGCCGGCAAACTACTGGCCAAAGCAATTGTTTCAACTCCAGGCCGGACCTATACCCTCGCGGGGCACTCACTTGGCGCCCGCGTGATTCACTTTGCGCTCAAGGAGCTTTCCCGGCAGCGGCAGCAGTGCATTGAGAACGCCTACCTGCTGGGTGGCGCAGTCGGCGGGGGCCTTAAGGATGACCATTGCTGGCGGCTGGCGACAACAGCAGTGAAAGGCAAAATTTACAATTGCTACTCAAGGAACGATTCAGTCCTTGAGTGGGCCTACCGCTGGGCCAATGCGCGGATCAGCGAACCGGTAGGACTATCAGGCATCCAGCTCCAACATGCGCACATTCTTAATCTCGATTGCAGCGACATTGTGTCAGGGCACATGAAATGGAAAAGCCAATTCCAAGAGATTTTGAAAAGGATCGACATCGGCCTTGGCAAACCGAAAAACCCTCTGCTATAATTGCGCGCCTTGGCCTGGTAGCTCAGTTGGTAGAGCAGAGGATTGAAAATCCTTGTGTCGGTGGTTCGATTCCGCCCCGGGCCACCAAGTTTCTGAAAAAGCCAACCTCTCGGTTGGCTTTTTTGTTGCCCTTGTAGTTATCAAATAGACAATATCGAATGAAGAAATCCCTGATCTCCCTGGCCATGCTGGCCACCGCTGCCTCCGCCCACGCCCAAGTCGCCCAAGTGGCGCCGGCTCCAGCCAAAACGGTTCACGGCTTTGTCGGCCTGGGCATCACCGGCGGCGGGAAGAAACTGGCCACCGCCGACTACACCGACGGCCGCAGCGCCAATATCAAATCCGGGGGCGGCGTGTACTTTACCGGCGGTGTGGACTTCCGCATCAACGAGCAATTCTCGGCGCAGACCAGCGTGAGCTATCACGTCGACGATCAGAGCGCCAAGAACGGCAGCCTGAAGTTCCAGCGCTTCCCGTTCGAGGCCCTGGCCTTCTACCATATCGACCAGAACTGGAAAATCGGCACCGGCCTGCGCTACGTGACGAGCGCCAAGCTGAGCGGCAGCGGCGTGGCCGATATCGATGACGTGAAGTTCAAGAACACGCTGAGCAGCGTGGTGGAGGCCGAGTACATGTTCACGCCGCAACTGAGTGTGAAAATGCGCTACGTGAACGAGAAATTTGAAGAAAAGAACAGCCGCTACCCGGCCGAAGTGAAAGCCAACCACGTTGGCGTTTCCGGCAACTTCTACTTCTAAGCAAGAAAAACCGGCCGGGCACGCGCGCGCTGAGAAAGCGCTATACTTGCGCCCATGACGACCCTGGCCGCCACCGCTGCTCGCTGCACCGCCGTCTCCCTGCCGGGGAGCGCTGCCCGCACGCCCGTCATCACCTGGCTTTCCTAAGGCTCGGTGGGGCCAGCCCGGACGCAAGTCCGGCCTGCTTCGCCTCTCCGAGCCGCTCCAGCTTTTCCCCTCCCCCAAGCTGAAACGAACCAGGAGTTTGCCCATGCAACCCAATATCACGATCTCTTCGCTCGACCTCGAACGGCTGGAAGCCCTGGCCGACACCCTGCCGCCCGGCCACAGCGCCGGCCAGGCCTTGCTCGACGAGCTGGCGCGCGCCGACATCCGCCGGCCGCAGGACATGCCGTCCAATGTGGTCACCATGCATTCAACGGTACGCTTTGCCATTGAAGGCGAGCAGGAAGAGCGCTGCCTGACCCTGGCCTACCCGAAAGACATGGGCCAGGTGGCCGACGGCATTTCCATCCTGACGCCGATCGGCACCGCCCTGCTCGGCCTGTCGGTGGGCCACCGCATCACCTGGCCACGGCCGGATGGCCAGTTGGCGCAGGTGCGCGTGCTGGACGTGCTGTACCAGCCCGAGCGCGCCGGCGACTACTTCCGCTAGTGCGCCCCTTGCGTGGCCTGACGTACAAACACGTCGGGCGTGCGCCCCTAGAATTGGCCTGGACAACACCACCTCAGGGGGAACGCATGAGCTCGATCAACCAGCAACAAGCGGAGCACAATTTCAGCCATCTGGCGGGCCAGGCCGCCATTGAGAAACTGGCCGATCTGGCGCGCGAAGCGCAGACCTGCTTCTTCTGCACCGCACCACTCGGCGCGGACGGCGGCGAGCGGCCGATGACCGTGCTGGATGTCGATGCCGAGGGAAACCTCTGGTTCCTGAGCGCCAGCGACAGCCAGCAGAACCAGGAAATCGCCGCCAATCCACGGGTGAAGCTGTTTTTCCAGGCGGCCCAGCATGGGCCTTTCATGGTGCTGCAAGGCCAGGCCAGCATTGCGCGCGACCGCGCTCGCATCGAGCAGCTATGGAGCTTCGCGCACAAAACGTGGTTCACCGGCGGCCAGGACGACCCGCGCATCACCGTGCTGCAAGTCGCGCCGGAGCACGGCTATTACTGGGACAATAAGCACGGCAGCGCCGTGGCCGGGGTCAAGATGCTGATCGGCGCCGTGCTGGGGCAAACGCTGGACGACTCGATCGAAGGCAAGCTGCGCCCCTGAAGCGCAGCCGCCGGCGTTACACCTCGCTCAACTGCTGCGCCGCCGCGCCGGCCGGGCCGCACACGCGGTTGCGCCCTTCGCGCTTGGCGCAGTACAACGCTGCGTCGGCTTGCTGCACCAACTGTTCGACCGCCTCGCCCTGCACCGGGTGGCAGACCGCCACGCCCAGGCTGAGCGTGATCACCGGCGCCACGGCGGACGCCGGGTGCGCGATGGCCAGCGCGGCGCAGGCGGCGCGCAATTCCTCGGCGATGGCGAGCGCCCCTTCCAGCCCGGTGTTCGCGCACAGGAAGACGAACTCCTCGCCGCCATAGCGCGCGGCCAGGTCGCCGCCGCGCCGTACATGCTGCTGGAACACGCCCGCCACCGCCGCCAGGCAGCGGTCGCCCTCCTGGTGGCCCAGGGCGTCGTTGTAATCCTTGAAGTAATCGATATCGCACATCACCAGCGCCAGCGGGGCGCCGCTGCGCGCGGCGCGCTGCCATTCGTCGTGCAGCGCCGCGTCAAAACGGCGCCGGTTGGCCAGCCCGGTCAGAGCATCGGCGAAGGACAGGCGCGACAGGTGCTCGTTGGCCTGCTTCAGCGCTTCGGTCTTTTCCGCCACCACGCGCTTCATCTCGGCCTCGCGCCGGCGCAGGTGGCGCACGCGCAGGCGGTACAGGCCGTAGAGCAGGCCCGCAGTCGCCAGGCCCAGCAGGGCGGCGAACCAGCGCGTCTGGTAGAAGTAAGGCGGCACCGTCAGCAGCAGCCCCTGCCCTGCCTCGTTCCAGCGCTGGCCGTCGATGCTGGCAGCGACGCGGAAGTGGTAATTGCCATGCCCCAGCGCGGGGAACGTCACGGCGCGGCTCGGCCCGACATCGATCCAGTCGCCCGCCAGGCCCTCCATCCGGTAGCGAAAACGCACGCGCTGCGCGTGCACCAGGGTGTGGGCGTGGTAATGGATGGACAGGGTGAGCGGTCCGGGCGGCAGCAACAACGCCGGCGCCAGCGGCTGGCTGGCGCCGTTCACGCTCACACGCTGCAGCTCCACCGCCGGCGGACGCGCCGAATCGGGCAACTGGCGCGGGTTCACCGTCACCACGCCGCGCGCGGACGGCAGCAGCAAGTTGCCGGCGCTGTCGAGCGCGCTGGCGGGTTGCAGGCCGCCGGCGAAAGTGGTGCTGCGCATCACGTCGGCCGGGCCGAAACCGTCCGAGCGCACGCGCGCCAGCTTGCCTTCGGCGAAGGCGTCGAGGTCGCGCCGCGCCACGCGGTAAAAGCCACGGTTGCCCGTCATCCACAGGTAGCCGTCGCGGTCTTCCAGGATGCTGAGGCAGGTGCCGTCCCACAGGCCGTCCGCCGGGCGGATGCTGGCCAGGCGGTCGTTGCGCAGGCGGTTCAGGCCATCGCCATTGTTGCCGATCCACAGGCTGCCGCTGGCGTCCTCGTAGAGCGACATGATCCAATTCGACAGCAAGCCATCGGCCGCGGTCAGGGTCTTGAAAGCGCCGCCCCGATAGCGCACCAGGCCGTCGCCGGTGGTGCCGAACCACAGCGTGCCGGCGCGGTCCTGCAGGATGGCGCTGATGCCGCCGGTGGGCGCGCCGGGTGCCCGCACCGCTTCAAAGCCGTTGCCGACCAGGCGGGCCAGGCCGGACTGGGTGCCGGCCCACAGCACGCCCTGCCGGTCCTGGTACAGCACGCGCACGTCGGAACTGGGCAAGCCCTGCGCCGTGTCGAACACGCTGACCTTGCCTGCGCGCAGGCGTGCCACGCCGCCGGTGTAAGTGCCGATCCACAGCGTGCCGTCGCGCTCTTCCAGCAGGCTGGAAATCTCCTCGCTCGGCAGGCCGGCCTGCTTGCCCAGCACACGGATGCCGTCGGCGTCGATGCGGTTCAGGCCGCCGCCGGCGGTGGCGACCCAGGTCACGCCGTCGCGGCCCGGCAGCACCGAACGCACATTGTCGTGCGACAGGCCTTCCGGCACGCCCAGCACGGCGAAGGGCCGGCTGCGCAGGCGCGCCAGGCCGCTGACCCAGGTGCCGACCCAGACGCTGCCTTCACGGTCGGCCAGCAAGGACCAGATATGGTCGCCCGCCAGCCCGCCGTGGCTGGCGATGGCGCTGAAGCGTTCGCCCACCATGCGCACCAGGCCGCTGCCCCACGTGCCGATCCACAGCGCGCCGCTGGCATCGCGCGTCAGCGCCGTCAACTGGTCGGTCGGCAGGCCGTCGGCCATGGTGTACACCTTGATCCGCTCGCCCTGCACGCGCGCCAGGCCGCCGCCGGCGGTGGCGGCCCAGACGCCGCCGGCCGGATCGGCCAGCACCGCGCGCACCTGCAAGTGGGGGAAGCCGTTGTCCGGGGTATAGCTGCGGAAGCGCCCGCCGGCATAGCTAATCAGGCCGCCGCCGGAACTGGCGATCCACAGCACGCCGTCACGGTCGAAGGCCAGGGCGCGCAGGCGGTCGGTGGGCAGGCCGTCGGCCTGGCGGAAATAGCGCGCCACGCCGTTCTGCCAGCGCACCAGGCCACTGCTGGTGGCGGCCCAGATCGCGCCATCGGGCGCCTGCACGAAGCACCAGACGCGCTGGTCGCCCAGCGCGCCGGCGGAGAACATCTGGCGGAATTTGCCGTCGCGGTAGAGGGCGGCGCCCTTGTTGTGGCCGATCCACAGGTTCTGCTGCGCGTCCTGCATCAACGCCACCACGGGCTGCGAGGCGATATCGGCCGAGTCGGCGGTGTCGAAGGTGGTGAAGCGCTGGCCGTCGAAGCGCGCCAGGCCGGCCAGGGTGCCGACCCACACCGAGCCGTCGCTGGCGTGTACCAGGGCGGAGACGGCGTTCTGCGGCAGGCCCTGCTCGACCTGCCAGCCTTCCACCCGGTACTGGCTCAGGGCGCGGTCGGGCGAGCTGCCCAAGAGTGGAGCGACGGCGGCGGCAGGCGTGGCGGCGTGCGCCAGCCCCAGCGTGGCGCCCCACAGGGCCACGCACAACCAACGACGCGCCTGTGCCAACGGGATACGCAAATCAACCTCAACAACGGGAAAAGATAACATTTTAACCAGTTTTCACGCCTCGGCGGCTTTGCGCGCGGCTTTGCAGGCGTACATGGCCTGGTCGGCATGGCGCATCAGCTGGTCAATGACTTCCCCGTGTTCGGGATAGAGGGCGATGCCAATGCTGGCATGCGGGGTGAGTGTGCCGCCGCCCAGCAGCAGCGGGGTGGCGATCACTTGCTGGATTTTGCCGGCCACCGCCTCGGCTTGCTGCAGGTCGGCCACGTTCTCCAGCAGGGCCACGAACTCGTCGCCGCCGATGCGCGCCACGGTGTCGGCTTCGCGCACGCAGGAGGTGATGCGGCGCGCAATGGCCTGCAGCAGATGGTCGCCCGCCACGTGGCCATGCACGTCGTTGACTTGCTTGAAGTCGTCCAGGTCGATGAACAGCAGCGCACCGCGCGACTGGCCGCGCCGGCAGCGCGCAATGGCGGACTGGATACGGTCCTGGAACAGGCGCCGGTTGGGCAGGCCGGTCAGTTCGTCGTAACGCGCAGCGTGGGCCAGGTCGGCATGCAGGGCCAGGCGCTCGATCACGGCGCCGGCCTGGCCGGCGGTAAATTGCAGCAAGTCGAGCTCCTCGGCCGAAAGTGCGCCGTGGCCGCCCAGGTCGAGCTGCATTTCGCCGAAATGCATGCCGGGCGCCGACAAGGAAACATGGTGCCAGCCGCTCGCCTGGCACGGCAGCTCGCCGCTGGCGAAGGCGATGCGCTCGCCCGGCTGCAGCACGGCCACCATGCCGCGCAGCGGCAGCAGGCCTTGCAGGATGTCGTGGAAGGTGCGGAACAGTTCCGGCAGCGTTTCCGCGCCGTGGGCGGCGGTGGCCAGGGCCAGCATGCCGGCCTGGCGCTGCTCGGCGTGCTTGCGGCCGGTGATGTCGCGCGCCACGCCGATGCGCAGGCGGTCCTGCGCCGACCAGCGCGCCGACCACATGATGTGGGCCACGCTGCCGTCTTTGCGCAGGTAGCGGTTCTCGAAACCGAGGCGGGGCTGGCCATGCACCACCTGTCCCATTTCCGCCACAGTGCGCTCCTTGTCCTCGGGGTGGATAAAGTCGAGCACCAGGCGCCCGATCATCTCTTCCGGCGCATAGCCGAAAATGGCCAGGCAGGCCGGATTGACGAAGGCGATGCGCCCGCTCTCCTCCACCAGGAAGACGGCATCGAGCAGGAGCTCCGGCAAGCGCTGTAAAGCATCAGTCATGCTTTGAGGATACAACAAAACTAGTCACTGCCGGAGAGCGTTTTTTCGTTGGTTTCCCTACGGAAATAACGCTCCCTGGCTTGCCACCTTACTCCGACACCTCGATCACTTTGTAGTTCGGGTCGGCCGTGATCTGCGCCTCGGTGTAGGGCAGCTTGGCCCACTGGCCCTTGGCATACAGCTTGGTCTGGTCGTTGAAGTACGGGCTGTCCGGGTCGGACGATTGGCTGTAGGTCAGGATGCCTTCCGCCACCGGGCCGGCATCGTCCCAGGTCACGAACTGGATGTAGCTGTTGCCATAGGCGCCGGCATTGGTCTTCGAGTCCGCCGTGTAGACCACGATGCCCGGATACAGCTCGTTGCGCACGCCGCGCCAGTTCATGAAGGTGTAGCGGCCACCCGGGATCGGCAGCGCGCCGTCCGGACGCGACACGGTCTGCACCTGGGCCGGCGTGGTACGGCGCTTGGCAGCAGTGTCGAACTGGCTGCCCGCGACCAGGCTTTCCAGCTTGGCCAGGGCGGCCGGCACGCTGCCGGCTGCGGCGCCGCGCGGGGTTTCCAGCGGGTCGGCCGGATCGTACGCCACGCTCCACCAGCTAGCCGCGTTCAGTTCGCCCAGGCCGGCATACAGCTCATAGAACAGGATGGCGCCCTGGCTGTTCGGGGCATGCGTCTTGTCCCACGCGGCCAGCACGCTGCAGGCGTCCTTGGCGGCCGCACTGGCGCTGCTGGAAGCCAGGCAGGCGGCGGTAAAGTCCGGCAGCCATTTCTGCGCCTTGAAGAAGCGCGCCTGCAGGTAGAGCTGCTGCAGGTTGGCCAGGGTAAAGCGGTTGCTGGCCAGGCCGTCGGTGCTGGCCAGGCGGTCGCGCACGATGGCGTGGCCGGTACGGGTGCGATTGTTCTGCGGCATGCCTTCGGCGTTCGGGCCGGTGGCGATGATCTTCGGATAGCCGTTCAGGTACTGGCCGACCGTTGGCCACCAGTGGCTGTCGTTGGCGTTCAGGATGTAGTCGCTGCGCTTGATCCACGGACGCTGCGCGGCCGGCACGGCGCCCGCCCAGTCGCAGGCGGCCGTGGTGCCGGCCATGACCACCACGCCGGTGCTGGCCATGATGTCCTGGAACGGCGCGCCCTGCGCCTTGCCCGGCACGCAGGCCGCCAGTTGCGGGTCGACCACGTTGGCGGCCACCGAGTAGTTGGCGTACAGCGTGTCGCCGGCGCGGTCGGCCGCCATGGTGTTGACCCATGGCAGGGCGGTGTAGGTGGCGTTGGCTTCGCGCAGGCTGTCCACGCTGCTGGCCTTGCCGTTCAGGATGACCTGGTCGATCAGCTTGTAGTTGCCCAGGTTGGCGTCCTGGATGGCGAAGGCGCTGCTACTGCCCCAGGCGAAGGAGCTGTCCATCAGCATCGGACCGTACTCGGTGGTGTACAGGGTACGCGTGAGCTGGGTCAGCGCGCCGTCGGCGCCCTTGACGCTGATGGTCAGCGGCACCGCCGTCATCGCCACCGCCTTGCCGTCCTTGATGTAGCGGGTCGGGCTGGTAGGGTCCAGCGCCAGGTAGCGCAGGGTGAAGCGGTTGTCGGTGGAGAAGGTGTGGGTCCAGGCCACCTTGTCGTTAAAACCGATCAGCGGGATCGGCACGCCCAGCAGGGTGGCGCCCATCACGTCGTAGCCCTTGCCGGTCACGGTCAGGTGCAACTGGTTCAGGCGCAGCGCGCCCCACCATGGGAAGTGCGGGTTGCCGAACACGATGCCCTTGCCGCTTTGCGTCACCTCCTTGCCCAGGCCGAAGCCGTTGGAACCGATGGTGTGCTCGTGCAGCGCCTGCATATTGCGGAAGATCGGGGAGTTGGTATAGCTGGCGGCGGCCAACAGGCGTTCCTTGCCCGGCTTGGCCAGCGCCGCCGCTTTCACCACCGGCGGTTGGGCCGAGCCGATCGCCTTGATGAAGGCCATCGAGCTGCCGGCCATGGCGGCCTGGGCGAAGCGCAGGTAGGCGTCGTCCTCGGTCATCGGCTGCACCCAGGCCGCGTTGCGGCAGGTAGCCGGCAGGCTGGCGGCTGGCGTCTCTTTCAGGTAGCGGTTATAGCCGGCCACGAAGCCGGCGGTCAGGTCCTGCGCGTCCGGGCTGGAGGCGGCCTTGATCTTGGCCGCCAGCGCTGGCGTGAACACCAGCTTGTAGAAGAAATCGGAATCGACATTGGGGAAGGTGTCGCCCAACTGCCCCAGGTAGCCGCCGCTGCCGCCGAAGTGCTTGGCGCGCTCGCCGTGCAGGGTCACCATCTCCTCCGCGTACAGGCAGATATTGTCTTTGGCGAAGGCATAGCCGTAGCCATAGCCGGCGCCCTTGAAGGTGGCGGCTTTCACGTGCGGCACATTGTGCGAGGTGTAGCGGATCGAGGCCACATAGGTGCTGCCGGTGATCGGCGGCGTGGTCGGGGTGGTGGGCGCTGGGGCGTCGTCGCTGCTGCCGCTACAGGCCGCCAGCACGACCAGGGGCATTAACTTCAGGAACCGGAATACGCAATGCTGCTTCATCTTGTCTCCTTTATTGTTCTGCTTTTGGGTAATTGCGAATAAATCATACTATGCATTTATCGCAACAGAACATGCCGGGGCAAGACTTCGTTTACCAGTTAAACGAAGAAATTAGAGCACGGCATCTAATTGCCGTTTGCCGCATAATCGCTGGCATTCACCACTCACGAAAGCAACACTCATGACCGGTATCGCCGATTTCGCCATCAATGCCAAATGGCCCGCGCAACACCCTGAGCGCCTGCAACTGTATTCGCTGCCGACGCCGAACGGCGTCAAAGTCTCGATCATGCTGGAGGAAATCGGCCTGCCCTACGAGGCGCACCTGGTCGATTTCGAAAGCGGCGACCAGCTGACGCCGGAATTCCTCTCGCTCAACCCGAACAACAAGATCCCCGCCATCATCGATCCGGACGGCCCGGGCGGCGCGCCGCTGCCGCTGTTTGAGTCCGGCGCCATCCTGCTCTACCTGGCCGAGAAGAGCGGCCAGTTGCTGCCACCCGACGCGGCGGCGCGCTACGAAACCATCCAGTGGCTGATGTTCCAGATGGGCGGCATCGGTCCGATGTTCGGCCAGGTCGGCTTCTTCCACAAATTCGCCGGCAAGGCCTTTGAGGACAAGCGCCCGCGCGACCGTTACATCGCCGAGGCGGCGCGCCTGCTGGGCGTGCTGGAGCAGCGCCTGCAGGGCCGCCAGTGGATCATGGGCGAGGCCTTCAGCATCGCCGACATTGCCATCTTCCCGTGGGTGCGCAACCTGGTCGAATACTACGGCGCCGGTGAACTGGTGGGCTTCGAGCGTTTCGGCAATGTGCAGCGCGTGCTGGCCGCCTTCGTGGCGCGGCCGGCTGTTGCGCGCGGACTGAAGATTCCTGCGCGCGCCTGAAGTTACGGCAGCGCCAGGCGTACAATGGCCGGACTGGGCTGACAGCCCGTCCTGCCAGGAGCCTTGCCATGGAATGCCTGAAGCGCTGCGCGACGTTCTTCCTTTTGCTGGCTAGCCTGGCGGCGGCGCCGGCCCAGGCCGGCAAACCCTACCAGCACTTTGTGGTGGGCAACGGCAGCAATGTCGTGCTGGCGCAACCGGCCAAGGCGGCCATGGTACTGATGGGTGGCGGGCCCGATGTCGATGCCGCCTTCGCCTGGATGATCCAGAAAAGCGGCGGCGGCAATTTCGTCGTGATCCGCAGCCGTGGCACCGACGCCTACAACCCCTATATCTACGCCATGGGTGGCGTGCAATCGGTGGAAACGCTGGTGATCCCGAGCCGCGAGGCGGCCAACGATCCCTTCGTGGCGCAGCGCATCCGCAATGCCGAGGCACTGTTCATCGCCGGCGGCGACCAGGCCGACTACATCAACTATTGGCAGGGCACGCCGGTGCAGGCCGCGATCCAGGAACTGGCCGGGCGCCGCATTCCGCTCGGCGGCACCAGCGCCGGCATGATGGTGCTGAGCCGTTTCGTCTACTCCGCGCTGAACGGCAGCATCACCTCGCCCGAGGCGCTGGCCAATCCCTTCGACAAGCGCATCACCCTGGCGCGCGACTACCTGGCCATGCCGGACCTGGGCAGCGTGGTCAGCGACGCGCATTTCGACACGCGCGAGCGGCTGGGGCGCCTGGTAACCTTCATGGCGCGCATCGTGAATGATGGCTGGGCCGGCATGGCGCGCGGCATCGGGGTGGATGTGGAAACAGCCCTGCTGGTGGAAGACGGCAAGGGCACGCGGGTGGGACTGGGGGCGGTGACCTTCCTGCAATCGGTGGGCCAGCCGCAGGTGTGCAAGCCGCGCCAGCCGCTCACCTATATGAACCTGGGCGCGCAGCGCCTGGCCGGCGGCGGCAGTTTCGACCTGCGCAACTGGGCCAGCTACGACGGCGGCACGGTCAGCTTTACCGTGTCCGCCGACAAGGGCGTGCTGCTTACCAGGTAAAGTCGTCCGGGATCTTGTAGTCGGCGTATGGGTCGTCTTCCACCGGCTCGCTGGCGGCCTTCTTGACCGACACCACCACTTCCGGCGCGCGTTCGGCGATCTTCTCGGCTACCACGCGCGGCACCAGCTCGGCCACCTCATCCAGCACCACGATCACCAGGCGGCCATTGACCAAATGCTGCTGCACCGCCGCCGACACGTGCATGCGCTCGATCTTGCTGCCGAAGGTGAAGTTGTACGGCACGTCGCCCTTGCCCTTGGACTGGCGGTGCTGCTGCACCATCTGCACCACCTGGGCCATGATGGCCTTCTGGGTGGCGGCCGCGTCGCGCTGGGCATTGAGTTCGCGCGCGCGTTCCGCTTGCTTGCGCTGCTGTTCCAGCACGGCTTCGCGCGACTGGTCCACCGTTTTTTCGCCGGTGCGCAGTTCCTCTTTCCACTGCTTGGATTTATCCTGTTTGACCTTGTTGACCTTTTTCTTGTCGACCAGGCCCGCCTTCATCAATTGTTCTTGCAACGAAACCATATGCATCACTCCTTTAACAGCAGAAGTTTAGCAGAGCGCGTTATAGTGCTCCCATGAACCGTCTTTTCCTGCTGGCCGGCGCCTTGGCGGCGACGCTGCCGGCCACCGCTGCCGCCAACGATGGCGCGCAACTGGTGACCCTGGTCAACGCTTGGCGCACTGCGCCTGCCACCTGCCAGGGCCAGGCGCGCCCGGCCATGCCGGCCTTGGCGCCGGTCGCCATCCTGTCGCGCGTGGCGCTGCGACCGGGCGGCATCCTGCTGGCCGAACTGGACCGGGCCGGCTACGACCCGGAGCGGGCCGACGCGCTGCAAGTGGCCGGTCCCGCCGACGCGCGCCAGGCCTTCCAGATCCTGCGCGAGAGCTACTGCAGCACCCTGTCCAGCACACGCTACCGCGATATCGGCGCCCACCGCGATGGTACGGAATGGACCATCGTGCTCGCCAGCGCCATGCCCAATCCGGCGCTGCTGCTGCCGGACCAGGAACAGGCGGGGCAGGAAGTGCTGGCCGCCACCAACGCCGCGCGTGCCGTGCCGCGTGATTGCGGCGGGGTGGCCATGCCCGCCGCGCCACCGCTGCGCTGGAGCGCGCCGCTGGCCGCCGCCGCGCTGGCGCACAGCCAGGACATGGCGCAGCAGGGCTACTTCTCGCACACCGACCAGCAGGGCAATGCGGTGCCGCAGCGCGTAGTGGCGGCGGGCTATGCCTGGCGCAATGTGGCGGAAAACATCGCGCGCGGCCAGAGCAGCGCGCAGGATGCCGTGGCCGGCTGGCTCAGCAGCCCGGGCCATTGCCGCTCGCTGATGGATGCCCGCATGAGCGAGATGGGCGCCGCTTACAGCATCCGCAGCAACAAACGTTCCACTGCGTACTGGACCCAGGTTTTCGCCTCTCCGCGCTGAGCTTGAAGTTCCGCCTTCCAGGTACTACGCTTATCTGATCGGCAGCCTGCGGCACGCCGCTGCGGGTGTCGTAGTACGGGGGATGCCATGGACACCAAGAAACTGATCGCTGAAGGTTACAAGCTGTTTGCAAGCGGCGACTTGCAGGGTTTGCTGGACCGCTATGTGGACGACGCGGAACTGATCCATCCGGAATCGGACTACCTGCCCGTCTCGGGCACCTACCACGGCAAGCAAGAGATTGCCGCTTACTTCGTCACCTTGAATGAGGCTTTGCAGTGCCTGCAACTGGAACCCAAGACCATGGTGGCGGAAGGCGACACGGTGGTGGTCACCGGCGACTCGCGCTGGCTGGCGCGCAGTACCGGCATTTCGTACGATAATCCCTTCGTCCACGTGTTCAAAGTACGCGACGACAAAGTGATTTCGCAGCGCGCCTACTTCGACACCAGCAAGATGGAACACGCCCTGCATCCTGCCACCACCGGCCAGGCCGCCGGCAAATCGCTGCACCACTGACCAGGAGGAGCACCATGCCGACCGCCCGACCCAAGCCCAACAAGCTGCGCCTGGCGGCCGCTGCCGCTACCCTGGCCGCGTTGTTCGCCACCGGCCCCTCGCAAGCGCTGCGCCAGGCTGGCCAGACTTTCGACCCGCTGCTGGACGCCGCGCGCTGCGCCAATCCGGGCACCGGGCGGCCCGCGCTGCTGGCCATGCTGGCGCAGGCGGAAACCGCGCCCTTCAAAGCCACGCAGCAGGCGCGCCAGCCGGAGCCAGCCGGCCCGCCGCCGCTGTACAAGGACCTGGGCCAGTTGCAGATGCCGGTCACCACGCGCAGCCCGCGCGCCCAGGCCTACTTCAACCAGGGCCTGCGCCTGCTGTTCGCCTTCAACCACGCGGAAGCGGCGCGCGCCTTCCGCGCCGCCCAGCAAGCCGACCCGCAATGCGCCATGTGCCACTGGGGCGAGGCGCTGGTGCTGGGCCCCAACATCAACGCGCCCATGTTCCCGGAAGCCGTGGCGCCGGCCGTCGCTGCCGCCGCGCGCGCGCAAGCGGCCGCCGCTTCGGCCAGCCCGGTGGAACAAGCCCTGGTGCGCGCCGTGCTGCAGCGCTATGCGGCGCCTGCCCCGGCCGACCGCGCCGCGCTCGACCAGGCCTATGCCGCCGCCATGACGGAGGCGGCGCGCAGCTTCCCCAACCATGACATGGTGCAGGTGCTGTTTGCAGAATCGTTGATGGACCTCTCGCCCTGGGACTACTGGGAAGCGGGCGGCGCGCGCCCGAAAGGCCGCACGGCGGAAGTGGTCGATGCGCTGGAGCGGGTGCTGGAGCGCAACCCCAGCCACCCGGGCGCGATCCATTACTACATCCACGCGATGGAGGCCTCCACCCACCCGGACAAGGCCCTGCCCTACGCGCGCCAGCTGGCGCGCCAGATTCCCGGCGCCGGCCACATCGTGCACATGCCCTCGCACATCTACTATCGCGTGGGCTTGTACAAGGATGCGCTGCAGTCCAACCTGGACGCGATCGCCATCGACGAAAAATATTTCAAAGGCGCGGCCAGCGACGCCGTGTACAAGGGCGCCTACTACCCGCACAACATCCACTTCGCCATGGTGTCGGCGCTGATGGGCGGCGACGCCAAGGCCACCTTGCACGCCACGCAGCGTCTGGAGCAATCGATCAGCCCCGATTTGCTGCGCGCGATCCCGTCCATGCAGCCGGTGCGCGCCGCGCCCTACTTCGCGCACGTGCAGTTCAGCGCCCCGGACACCCTGCTCGCCCTGCCCGAGCCGGGTGCCGAGTTCGTGCTGCTACAAGCCATGTGGCATTACGCGCGCGCCGTGGGCTATGCGCGCAAAGGCCAGTGGGCCGAGAGCCAGCAACAGGTTGACGCGATTGCCGCCATTGAGCAGAAGGCGGACTTCAAGGCGGTCATCGACTGGGGCGTGCCGGGGCCGCTGATCGCCAAAACGGCGCGCCTGGTCGCCAGCGGTAAGCTGGCCGAAGCCAAAGGGGACCTGCCGGCCGCGATCAGCGCTTTCACGGAAGCGGTGGCGGTGCAGGACACCCTGCCCTACACCGAGCCGCCCTATTGGTACTACCCGGTGCGCCAGTCGCTGGGCGCGGTGCTGTTGAAGGCGGGACGGCTGGACGAGGCGGAAGCGGCGTTCCGCGCCTCCTTCGCAAAAACGCCCAGCAATGGCTGGGCGCTGCGCGGACTGGTGGCGGTGTATGAGAAACGCGGCGACCAGGCGGCTGCGGCGGCCACCCGCAAACGCTTTGCCGCCACATGGCTGGGGCCCAAGAGCGGGCCGGAGCTGAGCCGCCTTTGAGCCGCCCTTGAATCAGCGCTGCCCTGAGTTCAGGGCAGCAGCGTGCCCTCGGCGTCGATCTTGCGCACTTCGCCGATGTTCAGCGAGCGCACGCCCGCTTCCACCTTGGCCATATCGCCCACCACCACCCACACCAGTTGGCCCGGCACGATGGTGCGCCGCGCCAGCTCGTTGGCTTGCTCCAGCGTCAGGCTGCTCACCTTGCTGGTGAAGGAGTTGTAGTAGTCCTCCGGCAGCTTGTACTGCAAGACGCTGGCGTAAGCGCCCGCCACCTGGCCGGCGGTTTCAAAGCGGCCCGGCAGGCCCAGGGTTTCATAGGACTGCGCCGCCGCCAACTCCTGCGCCGTGATCGGCTTGGCGCCGGCAATGCCGGCGTATTCGCTGATCATCTCCTGCAGCGACTCGCGCGTCTTGTCGGCCTGCACCGGCGCGTAGGCGATGAAGGGGCGCTGGCCGGCTGCCGGTTCCAGGTAAGCGCCGGCGCCATAGGTCCAGTGCTTGTCTTCGCGCAGGTTCATGTTCAGGCGCGAGCTGAAGGTGCCGCCGAAGACGTTGTTCAGCACTTCCAGCGGCAAGGCTTCCGGCGCGTTGCGCGGCATGGCCAGTTGCGCGGCATAGATCACGCTCTGGCCGGCGCCGGGCTTGTCCATCAGGTACAGCAAGGATTTGCCCGGCGCCGGTACGGAGGCGATCTCCTTGCGCGGCACGTCGCCCGCTTTCCAGCCGCCGAATTTTTTCTCGAGCAGCGGCAACACCTCGGCCAGCGTGGTATCGCCTACCACCACCAGGGTGGCGTTGTTCGGGCGGTACCATTGCTGGTGGTGCTGCAGCAAATTGTCGCGCGTGATGCGTTCCACGCTGTCGGCGCTGCCGCTGCCGCTGAACGGGCGGGCATAGGCGTGGCCCTGGCCGTACAGCAGGCCAGGCAGCACGCGCATCGCCATTTCGTTCGGGTCCGACTGTTCGCGCAGGATGGTGGCCAGTTGCTCTTGCTTCAGGCGCTCCAGCTCCTTCGGCGCGAAGGCCGGGTTCTGCAGCACGTCGGCGTAGATGTCGAGCGCCTGCGGCAAGGTGGCCTTGAGCGCGTCCAGGCGGACGCGGACGCCGTCCATATTGGCGCTGGTGCTGAACCGCGCGCCCAAGGCGTCAAATTGCTCGGCGATCTGGGCCGAGTTGCGGCTTGGGGTGCCTTCGTCCAACAGGCGCAGCGCCAGGCGCGCCAGGCCGGAGCTGTCCGCCTTGTCGCTGGCAAAGCCGCTGTCGAACAGCATTTCCAGGTTGACCAGGGGCGCGTCATGCCTTTCCGCAAGCACTACTTTCAAGCCATTGGACAGGGTCGCCTTCTGCATCGGCGGCAGCGTCACCGGCTCCGCCTTGCCCATGGCGGGCAGGTAGCGTCGATCGAGTTTGGCGGTGGTGCTCAGGGTCTCGTCAAAGGGTTGCACGTCCAGCACATAGTCGCCGTCGGACAGCCACTGCTGCGCCGCCTTCAGCACCGTGGCCGGGGTGGCGTCCTTGATGCGCTGCAGGTAGTCCTTGTAGCAGTGCGGATTGCCGGTATAAGTCTGGCACTGGGCCAGCAGGTCGCTCTTGCCGCCGAAGCCGCCCACCCGCTCCATCATGCGCAGGTAGTTGGCAAGGATGGCGGTGCGGGCGATTTCCAGTTCAGCCGCGCTGGGGCCGGTCTTCAGCAAGGCGCGCAATTCCTCATCGGCGGCGGCCTCCATCTTGCGGCTGTCGGCGCCGGGGCGTGCGGTCAACATGGTGACGAACTGGCCGGCGATCTCGTTGCTGCCGTTGAAGGCCGTGACGCTGGTGGCCAGTTGGTCCTTGTACACCAGGCGCTTGTACAGGCGCGAGGACTTGCCCTGGCCCAGCACGGTGGCGGCCAGGTCCAGCAGCGGTTCGTCGGCGGTATTCGTTCCCGGCACGTTCCAGACGCGGTACACACGCGCCTCCGGCACCCGGTCCTGCACGGTGCTGCGGTGGCTGCCGCTGCGCTTGGCGACCCAGGCTTCATGCTTGGCCAGCGGCGGGCCGGCCGGGATTTCGCCGAAGTACTTCTCCATCTTTTCGCGCGCCTGGGCCGGCGTGATATCGCCGGCCAGCACGATCACCGTGTTGTTCGGGCCGTAGTAGGTCTTGAACCATTCCTGCACGTCTTCCATGGACGCGGCATCGAGGTCTTTCATGGAGCCGATCACGCTCCAGGAGTACGGGTGGCCGGCCGGATAGGTGTTCTCCACCAGCAGCTGTTCGGTCACGCCATAGGGCTGGTTCTCACCCTGCCGTTTTTCGTTCTGCACCACGCCGCGCTGCAGGTCCAGCTTCTTCTGGTCCAATACGCCCAGCAGGTGGCCCATGCGGTCGCTCTCGGCGAACAGGGCGTAATCGAGCATGGAGGTCGGCACGTCTTCGAAGTAGTTGGTGCGGTCGTTGCTGGTGGTGCCGTTCAGGTTATTGGCGCCGATCGCTTCCATCGCGGTCAGGAAGGTCTTGTCAAAGTTCTTGCTGCCGCTGAACATCAGGTGTTCGAACAGGTGGGCAAAGCCGGTCTTGCCTGGTTTCTCGTTCTTGGAACCGACGTGGTACCAGGTGTTGATGGCGACCACCGGCGTTTTGTGGTCTTCGTGCACAATCACGGTCAAACCGTTTTTGAGCACGAAGCTGGTGAAGGGGATGTCCGGGATGGCGATATCGGCGCGCGCCGCTTTGCCAGGTTTGGCCGGGGCGGCCAGGGCGGCGCTGCAGGCCACCGCCAGCGCCGCTGCCACAGCGAGCGGGCGCAGAGTGGATTTCAACACGAAACTCTCCTTCACTTGTAAAGAATATAATTTACCACTAGCAACTAACAATTTGTGGCCAGAATGAAAAGATTTCTATTACTGCCCACTCTGGCGTTGGCCGCCACCCTCGCCGTGGCCGCGCCGCCGGCGCGCCTGCTGTCCGACTACACCCACAGCGCCTGGACCCGCCTGCAGGGCGCACCCAGCGATGTGGTCAAGTTCGCCCAGACCAGCGACGGCTGGCTGTGGATTTCCTCGCCGGGCGGCCTGACCCGCTTTGACGGCGTGCACTTTGAACGAGTGGAGGCGCTGGGCGGGCACCGCCTGCAGTCGGCCAGCACCATGGGCCTGCTGGCCACGCGCGATGGCGGCCTGTGGATCGGCCACCGCTTCGGCGGCGTCACGGCCTGGGTGGGCGGCAAGGTGCGCGAGTTCGGCGCGGCCGAAGGCTTGCCGCCGTCGGGCGTGTGGAGCCTGAGCGAAGGGCCGGACGGCAGCATCTGGGCCTGCGTCGGCGGCGGCCTGGCTGTACTGGCACCTGGCGCCGCGCGCTTTGCCGTGGTGACGCCCGACAGCGGACTGCCGGCCGGCGGCGCGCGCCAGGTGCTATTCAGCCGCAGCGGGCGGCAATGGGTCTCGGTGCAGGGCGGCGTTTACTGGCGCGACGGCGGTGGACGCTTCCGCCGCGCCTGGCCGCATTTGGACCTGATGGCGCTGGCGGAGGGGCCGGATGGCACCATGTGGGCCACCGACGGCCAGCGCCACGGCTACCGCGTGCTGCCGGAGGCGCCGCCCGGCAATCCGGCGCCGCGCCCGGCGCTGGCGGCCAACGGCATCCACTTCGACCGCAACGGCAGCATGTGGCTGCTGAAAGGCGATGCGCTGGAACGTGGACCGGGTGGAGACGGCAGCCAGCAACTGCGGCGCGAAAACGGCATCAGCGGGCCGCTGCCGCAAACCTGGTTCGAAGACCGCGAGGGCAATATCTGGATCGGCACCGCATCCGGCCTGGACCGGCTGCGGCGCAACCGCCTGCGCCTGCTGGCCACGCCGCAGCCGCTGGACCATCCCGGCCTGCTGGCCGACAGCGACGGGCAGGTGCTGGTAGCGAACCAGGCCGGCGGCGTGCAGCGCTTCAACAGCGCGGGCGAGCCGCTGCAGTGGGAGGGCAAGCTGATGACGGCCGGCTACCGCGCCGCAGACGGCGCGCTCTGGTTTGGCAACAACAAGGAGCGCTGGCGCCAGGCGCCGTCCGGCCTGGTGTCCTGGTATCCGCACCCGCCCGAATATGCCCAATACGATGTGCAGGCCATGACCCTGGACCGCACGGGCCGCATGTGGCTTTCGCTGGCGCGCCATGGGCTGTTCAGCGCCGACGGCCGGCAATGGAGCAAGGACGGCGGCGTGGCGGGCTTGCCGCAAGGGCTGGCGCCCACCATGGCGACCGACGCGCGCGGCCGGATCTGGGTCGGCTACTTGCGCAGCCGCATCGGCATGATTGAAAACGGCAAGGCGCGCGTGTTCGGCGAGGCCGAGGGCATCCAGGTCGGCAATGTGCTGTCGCTGCTGGTCGACGGCGACCGAATCTGGGCCGGCGGTGAATACGGCGTGGCCTGGTTCGACGGGCGCGCCTTCCACATGCTGGAGGCGCCGCTGCGCGGCATCTCCGGCATGGCGCGCACGGCGCAGGGCGAGCTGTGGCTGCACGGCACGGAGGGCATCACGCGCATCGCGGCGCCGGAGGTGGAGCGCCTGCTGCGCGAGGCCGGCGACAGCGGCGCGGGCGGCTACGGCGCCCAGGCCGTTCGCTATGAGCGCTTCGACGCGCAGGACGGCCTGCCGGGCGGCGCCGAGCAGTTCCGCCCCCTGCCCTCGCTGGTGCAGGCCAGCGACGGCAAGCTGTGGTTCTCCACCGCCAGCGACGTGGCCAGCATCGACCCGGCGCACATCGCGCGCAACCCGCTGGCGCCGCCGGTGCAGATCCGCGCGCTGCGCTCGGGCGGCGTGTCGTATATGCCGCTGCCGCAGGTGCGCTTGCCGAAGGGTAGCCGCGACGTCGAGATCGGGTTCACCGCGCTCAGCCTGTCGATGCCCGAGCGTGTGCGTTTCAGCTATATGCTGGAAGGGGTGGATAGCGGCTGGCGCGATGTGCAGGGCCGGCGCGAAGCCTTCTACACCAACCTGGCGCCGGGCCAGTACCGCTTCCGTGTGCTGGCCTCCAACGAGGACGGCATCTGGAATGCGGAAGGCGCCACGCTGTTGCTGGAGATCCCGCCGACCTTCACGCAGACGCCGTGGTTCATCGCCCTGCTGGTGCTGGGCGGCGCCGTGCTGCTGGCCGCCGCCTATGCCCTGCGCGTGCGGCAACTGACGGCGCGCCTGCAGGACTTGCAGCAGGAGCGCCTGGCCGAGCGCGCGCGCATCGCGCGCGGCCTGCACGACACCCTGCTGCAAAGCGTGCAAAGCCTGATCATGTTCTTCGACCGCCAGGCCGCGCGCCTGGCGCCGGGCAGCGAGGAAAAAGCCAAGGTGGAGCAAACCCTGGAGCTGGCCGACCAGTTGATGGCCGAGGGCCGCAACTACATCCTGGATTTGCGCTCGGACGGCGGGGCCGACGCACTGGCGCAGGCGCTGCGCCAGTACGGCGCGGTGCTGCTGCACGAACGCTTCCACGCCGCCAGCAGCGGCCAGCCGCGCGCCATGCCACCCCGGGTGCAGGAGGAGGTACTGTCGATCGCGCGAGAAGCGCTGTTCAACGCGGCGCGCCACGCGCATGCCACGCGCGTCGACCTGCTGCTCGATTATGGCGCCAGCTTCTTCCTGCTCGAAGTGCGCGACGACGGCCGCGGCCTGGACCTCGGCCGGACACAGGGCCCAGGCCAGGGCCCGGGTCCGGGCCGGCTCGGCCACTACGGCCTGGTGGGCATGCGCGAACGCGCCGCCGCGCTGGGCGCCACCTGCAGTATCGGCTCGCCGGCCGAAGGCGGCACCGTGGTGCGGCTGCAGCTGGCGGCGCAGCTGGCCTTTGTCGAACGGCGCCAGGCCAGCTGGCTGGCGCGCGCGCGGCGCTGGCTGCCTTTCACCAGTTCCAAGTAAGATGCGCGTTTTCGCATCGTGCAAGGAAGAAGCATGTCTATACAACGCTGGGCGCAGCTATTGCTGCACGGCCTGCTGCTGCTGGCCATGCATGCCGGCCCGGCCGCCCCGGCCGCCGCCGCCGACAGCGTCAGCCCGGCGCCGCCTCAGCCCGATGGCCAATCGTTCGAGCGTCGCCGCTGGACCCAGGCCGACGGCGCGCCGCAGACCGCCAGTGCGGTGGCGCAAACCGCGGACGGCATGCTGTGGTTCGGCTCGGCGCTCGGCCTGTACAATTTTGACGGCATGCGCTTCCGCCAGGCCAACAAGGTGTATGGCCAGCCGCTCCAGTCCAGCAATATCTCCACCATCTACAAGTTTGCCGACGCGCTGGCAGTCGGTTATTACTTCGGCGGCCTGAGCATCTTCACGCCGCGCGGCGCCACCCACCATCTGCCCGGGCGCGGCTTCCCGCAGGGTACCCTGCAGGCCGTCACCGTCAACCCGGCCGGCGTGCTGTACGCCGCCACCACCAGCGGTGTCGTGATGCAGCACGGGGCCCAGTGGCTGCCGGTGGGGCGCGATTCGCTGCCGCACGGCTCCATCACCTCGCTGCGGCACGACCGCGCCGGCCGGCTCTGGGTGCGGATCGAGCGCGACTACTTTGTGCGGCCGCTGGGCGCCAGCCGCTTCGAGCGGCTGGCGGTGGCGGACGGCATGCGCACCAGTTGGCTGATGGACGGCCTGTTCGTGCTGCCGGCCGGCCAGAATGTGCGTCAGCTGGACGTGCAGCCGACGCCGCCCGCCACGCCGCTGGACCAGCCTGACCTGTACCACAGCCCGCCGCTGCCAGGACCGCACGGCACGCTGTGGAGCGCGCGCAGCGACGGCCTGGTGCGCCTGGCGCGCGGCGCCGACGGCGTGCTGCATGTGGCCGAACTCTTTGCCAGCGGCACCATGCGCGAGACGATGATCAACCGCATCAGCATCGACCGTGAAAACAATTTGTGGATCGTGACGCCGACCGGCATCGAACGCTACCGGCGCCACCGGGTGCAACGGATGGCGGGCGCGCCCAAAGCCTACTTCTGGCTGGCGCAACGCGGCTTCGGCGATGAGTTGTGGCTGGGCGCGTCCAACGCGCCACTGGAGCGCGTGCTGGCCGACGGCAGGCGCCTGGCCACACCGGTCCAATCCAGCAACGCACTGCTGCGCCTGGGCGAAGACCATGTGTGGGTTGGTACGCGCGACGCGCTGTGGGAATTCCAGGGCGCACGCCAGCAACGCTGGGACTTGCCGCCCGGCCTGGGCCAGGTGTCGGAAGTGCAGGCCCTGGCGGCCGAGCGCGACGGCGGCCTGCTGGTGTCCATCATCCGCAGCGGCCTGTGGCGCTTCCAGCAGGGCGTATGGCGCCGGGACCAACGTCTGCAAGAGCTGGAAGACGGGGTGCCGACCGCCATGCTGACCGACAGCCGTGGCAGCACCTGGGTCGGCCTGACCCGCAACCGCCTGGCCCGGCTCGACGGCGGCGCGGCGCAATTGCTGCCGGCCGCTGCCGGCCTGCAGGTTGGCAATGTGCTGACGCTGGCGGAGCTGGACGGCAAGCTGCTGGTGGGTGGCGACCTGGGCGCCGCCTGGCTGGAGAACGGCAAGGCGCACCCGATCCGCCTGCGGAAAGTGGAAAATTTCCAGCGCATCACTGGCATGGTGCTGGACCGCCAGGGCAGCCTTTGGTTGCACAGCAACGAAGGCTTGCACCGCATCAGCGGCGACACCCTGGCGCGCTTCTGGCGCGCTCCGGCGCAAGCGCTGGAGGCCGAGCTGTTCAACTTCGAGGACGGCATTAACGGCATGGCGGCGCAGTCGCGCCCCCTGCCCTCGCTGACCCTGGCGCACGACGGCCGCCTGTACTACGCCACCATGACCGAGACCGGCTGGCTCGACCCGGCCAACATCGCGCGCAATCCGCGCGCGCCGACCGTGCTGCTGCAGTCGCTGCGCAGCGGCGAGCGCGAATACCCGGCGCAGGACGGGCTGGTGCTGCCACAGCAAACCTCAGCCATCGAGCTGGATTTCACCGCCACCGCGTTGTCGGTGCCGGAGCGCGTGCGCCTCAAATTCCGCCTGGATGGGGTGGACAGCGACTGGCGCGAGGCGGGGCCGGAGCGGCGCGCGCAGTACACCAACCTGGCACCCGGCGCCTACCGCTTCCATGTGATCGCGGCCAATGAGGACGGGGTCTGGAACAGCGAAGGCGCGCAATTCCGCTTCCGCATCCAACCCGCGCTGTGGCAGACCGGCGGTTTCCGCCTGGCGTGCGCGCTGGCGGCGCTGCTGGCGGCGGCGCAGTTGTACCGCTGGCGCGTGGCCGTGATCCAGCGCCGCGCCGAGCAGCATGCCGCGCTGCGCCTGGAAGCGACCTTGCAGGAGCGCAGCCGCATCGCGCGCTCGCTGCACGACAACCTGCTGCAGGCGGTGCAAGCCTTGCTGCTGCGCTTCCACCTGGTGGAACAGAAGCTGGTGCAGCAGCCCGAGTTGCGGCATATGGTGGGCAGCGCCCTCGACTACGCCGAAACCCTGGTGGCCAGCACGCGCGACGAAGTGATGGAGCTGCGCCGCGCGGCCGGCGCCGACGAGCTGTTCGAGGTCTTGCGCCAGGCCGCCGAACAGGCGCTGCCGGGCGCTGGCCAGCGCCTGAGCCTGACCGTCAGCGGCCAACCGCGCCACTTGCGCCTGGAAGCCGGCGCGGAACTGGGCTGCGTGCTGCGCGAGGCGGTGTGGAATAGCGTGCGGCACGCCGGCGCACGCCAGATTTCCGTGCGCCTGGAGTACGGCGCCGAAGCCCTGCTGGCGCAAGCCTGCGATGACGGTGTCGGCCTCGATCCGGCGATTGCGCAGCATGGGCGCGACGGCCACTGGGGCCTGAGCGGCATGCGCGAACGCATCGGCCGCCTGGGCGGGCACATCGAGATCGCCGCCGGTGCCGAGGGCGGCGCCGAGGTGCGGCTGACCATCCCGGCGGCACAGGCTTACGCCTGAGCGGCGGGGGCGGCGCCACGCCCTCCCCCAAAAGAGGTAGGCGGCGCGCCCCCGGATGGGCGATTTGCAAAAGGCGGTAGCTGGCTATTCTTCTTGTCATCCCAACCAAAGAAGAAAGAAGGGTCTACCATGCCATCCCCTATCAGCAACCGCCGCCGCAATGTCCTCCTGAGCGCAGCCACCGCCGCCGTTGCAGCGGGCGCCTCGCTCGGCACTTCCGCCGCCAGCGCCGCGCCAGCCGCCAAGGGCGCCGCCGGCCGCACCTCGGGCACCTTCACCACCCGCGACGGCGTGGAAATCTATTTCAAGGACTGGGGCCCGCGCAACGGCCCGGTGGTCGTGTTCAGCCACGGCTGGCCGCTGAATTCGGACAGCTGGGAATCGCAGATGCTGTTCCTGTCCGAAAAAGGCTACCGCACCATTGCCCATGACCGCCGCGGCCACGGCCGCTCCAGCCAGCCGTGGGACGGCAACGACATGGACCACTACGCCGACGACCTGGCGCAGTTGCTGGACAAGCTGGATGTGAAGAACGCCGCCCTGTTCGGCTTTTCCACCGGCGGTGGCGAAGTGACGCGCTACCTGGCACGTCACGGCAGCAAGCGCGTCGCCAAGGCCGGCCTGATTTCCGCCGTGCCGCCGCTGATGCTGAAAACCGCCGCCAACCCGGGCGGCCTGCCAATCGAAGTATTCGACGGCATCCGCGCCGGCTCGCTGAAGGACCGTTCGCAACTCTATCTGGACATCGCTTCCGGTCCCTTCTTCAACTTCAACCGCCCTGGTGCCAAACCGTCGCAAGGCATGATCAACGCCTGGTGGATGCAGGGCATGATGGCCGGCCACAAGAACACCTACGACTCCATCAAAGCTTTCTCGGAAACCGACTTCACCGCCGACCTGAAAAAGATCGAGATCCCGATGCTGGTGCTGCACGGCGACGACGACCAGATCGTGCCGATCGGCGCCTCCGCGCACGCCGCCGCCAAGCTGCTGAAAAATGCCAAGCTGGTGGTCTACCCGGGCGCGCCGCACGGCCTGACCGACACCCATAAGGACAAGCTGAACGCCGACCTGCTGGCCTTCATCAAGGGCTGATCCATGGACCGTCTGTTGACTACCGCGGCCGGTGCGCCGGTCGCGGATAACCAGAACGTGGAAACGGCGGGCCCGCGCGGCCCCATGCTGCTGCAGGACGTGTGGCACCTGGAAAAGCTGGCCCACTTCCACCGCGAGGTGATCCCCGAGCGGCGCATGCACGCCAAGGGCTCGGGCGCCTACGGCAGCTTCACCGTGACGCACGATATTTCGCGTTACACCAAAGCCGCCGTATTCGGCGCGGTGGGCAAGAAGACCGAGGCCTTCGTGCGCTTCTCCACCGTAGCCGGCGAGCGCGGCGCGGCCGACGCCGAGCGCGATATCCGCGGCTTCGCGATCAAGCTGTACACCGAGCAGGGCAACTGGGATATCGTCGGCAATAACACGCCGGTGTTCTTCATGCGCGACCCGCTCAAGTTCCCGGACCTGAACCACGCGGTCAAGCGCGACCCGCGCACCAACCTGCGCAGCGCCGAGAACAACTGGGACTTCTGGACCCTGCTGCCGGAAGCGCTGCACCAGGTCACCATCGTGATGAGCGAGCGCGGCATCCCGGCCTCCTACCGCCACATGCACGGCTTCGGCAGCCACACCTTCAGCTTCATCAACGCGGCGGGCGAGCGGCACTGGGTCAAGTTCCACTTCGTCAGCCAGCAAGGCGTGGTCAACCTGACAGACGCTGAAGCGGCGGAGCTGATTGCCAAGGACCGCGAATCGTCGCAGCGCGACCTGTACGAAGCGATCGAGCGCGGCGACTACCCGCGCTGGACGCTGAAGGTGCAATTGATGACCGAGCAGCAGGCCGCCGACGCGCCGTTCAACCCCTTCGACCTGACCAAGGTCTGGCCGCACAAGGACTACCCGCTGCACGAGGTGGGCGTGCTGGAGCTGGACCGCAACCCGGACAACTACCACGCCGACGTCGAGCAAGCCGCCTTCACGCCGGCCAATGTGGTGCCGGGCATCGGCTTCTCGCCCGACCGCATGCTGCAATCGCGCCTGTTCGCCTACGGTGACGCACAGCGCTACCGCCTGGGGGTCAACCACCACCAGATCCCGGTCAACACGCCGCGCTGCCCATTCCACAGCTACCACCGCGACGGCGGCATGCGGGTGGACGGCAACCACGGCGGCAGCATCGGCTACGAGCCGAACTCGAAGGGCGAATGGCAGCAGCAAGCCGCCTACGCCGAGCCGGCGCTGGCCCTGGACGGCGCCGCCGCGCGCTGGAACCACCGCGCCGACGACGACTACTACAGCCAGCCGCGCGCCCTGTTCCACCTGATGGACGAGCAGCAGCGCCAGGCCCTGTTCGACAACACCGCGCGTTCGCTGCAAGGCGCCTCGCTGGAGATCCAGCAGCGCCATATCGAGAACTGTAACAAGGCCGACCAGGCCTACGGCGCCGGCGTGTCCGCGGCGCTCGACAAGATCAAGCCACTCTGGTAACCACTGAAAGGAAATACTGCCATGACCATTATCGCCAAAGCCACCCCGGGTTCCCAGCTGCTGACGCCGCGCGACCACACCCTGATCATGATCGACCACCAGTCGCAGATGGCATTCGCCACGCACTCGATCGACGCGGTGCAGCTGCGTAACAACGCCGCCCTGGTGGCGCACGCCGCCGCCGGCTTCGATGTCTCGACCATCGTCACTACCGTGGCAGAGAAAAGCTTCTCCGGCCCCGTCTTCGATGAGATCAAGGACGCCTTCCCGGGCGCCGACATCACCGACCGCACCTCGATGAACACCTGGGAAGACGAAAACGTCATCCGCCGCGTGAACGCCATCGGCAAGAAGCGCATCGTACTGGCCGGCCTGTGGACCGGCGTCTGCATCGTCGGCCCGGCCCTGTCGGCGCTGGACCAGGGCTTTGAGGTGTATGTGATTGCCGATGCCTGCGGCGACGTGTCGTCCGAGGCGCATGAACGTGCCATGGAGCGCATGGTGCAAGCAGGCGCGCGCCCAATGACCTCGCTGCAATACCTGCTGGAACTGCAACGCGACTGGGCCCGCACCGACAGCTATGAGCTGACCACCGGCATCGCCAAGAAATTCGGCGGCGCCTACGGCCTGGGCATCATCTACGCCCAGACCATGTTCCACGCCAAGGAAGGCCAGTGAAGATTTATCTTCTCGCGCTAGGTGCCGGCCTGTTGGCCGGCATTTTGTACGGCGTGTTGAACGTGCGCTCGCCGGCGCCGCCCGTGGTGGCGCTGGTCGGGCTGCTCGGCATCCTGCTGGGCGAACAGGTGCCGCCGCTGGTGCGCCAGTGGCTGGCGCCCAAGGCGCCGCAGGTCTCATGGCTGCAAGAGCAGGTCAAGCCGCACTGCTTCGGCGAGCTGCCTTGTGCCGCCAAAAACCAGGAAAAGCAATGACCACACCTGAACTGATTCTTCACAACGGCCGCTTCACGACGCTGGAGCGCAGCCAGCCCGAGGCCGCAGCGGTCGCCGTCACAGGCGGCCGTTTTTCCCATGTGGGCGAGGCGCGCGAGATCCTGCCGCTGGCCGGCCCGAACACCCGCATCATCGACCTGCAAGGCAAGCGCGTGCTGCCCGGCCTGATCGACAACCACCTGCACCTGATCCGGGGCGGGCTGAATTTCAATATGGAGCTGCGCTGGGACGGCGTACCTTCGCTGGCCGACGCCATGGCGATGCTGCGCGCCCAGGTCGCCATCACGCCAGCGCCGCAATGGGTGCGCGTGGTGGGCGGCTTCACCGAGCACCAGTTCGTCGAGAAGCGCCTGCCCACCATCGAGGAGCTGAACGCCGCCGCGCCCGACACGCCGGTCTTCATCCTGCACCTGTACGACCGCGCGCTGCTGAACGGCGCCGCGCTGCGCGCCGTGGGCTACCAGCGCGACACGCCGGAGCCGCCCGGCGGCCAGATCCTGCGCGACGGCGCCGGCAATCCGACCGGGCTGCTGCTGGCCAAGCCGAACGCCTCCATCCTGTACGCCACGCTGGCCAAAGGACCCAAGCTGCCGCCGGAATACCAGGTCAATTCCACGCGCCACTTCATGCGCGAATTGAACCGCCTGGGCGTGACCGGCGCGCTGGACGCGGGCGGTGGCTTCCAGAATTATCCCGAGGATTACCAGGTAATCCAGCAACTGGCCGATGCCGGCGAGCTGACCGTGCGCCTGGCCTACAACCTGTTCACGCAAAAGCCGAAGCAGGAGAAGGAAGACTTCCTGCACTGGGCGCAGCACAGCAAGTACCAGCAAGGCGACGACTATTTCCGCCACAACGGCGCGGGCGAGATGCTGACCTTCTCGGCGGCCGACTTCGAGGACTTCCGCGAACCGCGCCCCGATATGCCCGCCAATATGGAGGACGACCTGGAGGGCGTGGTGCGCGTGCTGGTGCAGAACCGCTGGCCGTGGCGCATGCACGCGACCTACGATGAGACCATTTCGCGCGCGCTGGACGTGTTCGAGAAGGTGAACCGCGAGATGCCGCTGGACGGGCTGCACTGGTTCTTCGACCATGCGGAAACCATTTCGCCGCAGTCGATCGACCGCATCGCGGCGCTGGGCGGCGGGGTGGCGGTGCAGCACCGCATGGCCTACCAGGGCGAATACTTCGTGGAACGCTACGGCGCGGCGGCCGCCGAGGCGACGCCGCCGGTGAAGTACCTGCTGGAATCCGGCGTGAAGGTGTCGGCCGGTACCGATGCGACGCGCGTGGCCTCCTACAACCCGTGGGTCTCGCTGTCCTGGCTGACCACTGGGCGCACGGTGGGCGGCATGCGCCTCTACCCGCAGCGCAACCTGCTGGACCGCGAGGCGGCGCTGCGCATGTGGACCGAGAATGTGACCTGGTTCTCCAACGAGGAAGGCAAGAAGGGCCGCATCGCGGTCGGCCAACTGGCCGACGTCATGGTGCCGGACCGCGACTTCCTGCGCTGCGCGGAAGACGAGATCGCCGGCACCAGCTCGCTGCTGACCGTGGTGGGCGGCAAGGTGGTGTATGCCGCCGGGCCATTCAGCGCCTTCGACCCGCCCGTGCCGCCGGCCATGCCGGACTGGTCGCCGGTGCGGCGCTACGGCGGCTACGGCGCCTGGGGCGCCATGCCGGGCGCCCTGGTCAGCACGGCGCAGGGCGCCTACCGCACGGCCGACGGCTGGCTCGGCGCGGCCGGCGGCCAGGGCCGCAGCGCGCCGGGGCCGGCGACCCAGGCGGCGTGCGGCTGCGCGCGCCAGTGCGGCATGCACGGCCACCAGCACGCGACGGCGTGGACGCGCTCCCTGCCGATCGCCGACCTGAAGTCGTTCTGGGGCGCGCTGGGCTGCTCCTGCTGGGCGGTGTGACGATGGCGCCCCACCTGCCCGGCGCGCCACGGCTGCGCACCGATCGCGGCGGCGCGGCGGGCCGCGCGCGGCGCGCCCTGCACTGGCTGGCCCTGCTCATGCTGTGCGCGGCCTACCTGCAGGGCGGCTTGAACAAGCTGCTCGACTTCGGCGGCGCCGTGGCCGAGATGCAGCACTTCGGCCTGCAGCCGGCGGCGCCGCTGGCGGCCGCCGTGATCGTATGTGAGCTGGGCGCCGCCGCCATGGTGCTGGCGGGCCGCCTGCGCTGGCTGGGCGCGGCCTGGCTGGCCCTGTTCACGCTGGCCGCCAGCGGCATCGCCAACCGCTATTGGGAAATGGCCGGCGTCGAGCGCTTCATGGCGGCCAACGCCTTTTACGAACATCTCGGCCTGGCCGGCGGCTTCCTGCTGGTGGCCTGGCACGACCTGGCAAACAAGGAGAAAACATGGCAACACGCGGCGCCAGCCTGAGTTTTTTGGCGGGCTATGTCGACACGCTCGGCTTCATCGCCCTGCACGGCCTGTTCACCGCCCACGTCACGGGCAACTTCGTCCTGATCGGGCGCGAAGCGGTGACACCCGGGCATGACGTGCTGCTCAAGCTCTTGGCCTTCCCCGCCTTCATGGCCGGCATTGTGGCGGTGCGCGCCCTGGTGCGGCGGCGCCAGCGCGCCGGCGACGACGCGCTGCGCTCCTCGCACCTGCTGCAGGCCGCGCTGATGATGGCGTCCGCCGCCTGCGCCCTGGCCGGCGCCGGCGACATCGCCACCGGCCTGCTGTGCGCCGCCGCCATGGGCGCGCAGAACGGCTACGGCAAGCTGCTGCTGGCGCAACTGCCGGCCAGCACGGTCATGACCGGCAATGTGACGCAACTGGTGATCGACGCGCTGGACCGCGCCGGCGGAACGCCGCGCCCGGCCCTGCTGTCGCTGGCCTCCGGCGTCGTCGGCTTCGCAGCCGGCTGCGTGGCCGGCGCTGCAGCGGCGCCCTGGGGCATGGGCCTGGGCCTGTTGCCGGCGGTCGCCGCGCTGTTGGTGATGGCGGCGCTTAAAGCGCGATAATGCCGCGCTTGAGCGCGATGGTGACCGCATGCGTGCGGTCGTTCGCATCCAGCTTGGCCAGGATGCTGCGCATGTGCGCCTTCACCGTCTCTTCCGAAATGGCCAGCTCCATGGCGATCCGCTTGTTGGCGTTGCCGTCCGCCGCGCAGCGCAGCACCTCCACTTCCCGCTCGCTGAGCAAGCCCGCGCCCAGGTGGCTGGCCAGCTGCTGTGCGATCTCGGGCGAGATGTAGCGCTGGCCGCCGTGCACGCTGCGGATCATCGTGACCAGCTCCTTGCGCAAGCTGCTCTTCAGCAGGAAACCGGCGGCGCCGGCCTCCAGCGCGCGCCGCACCTGCACGTCGCCGCCAAAGGTGGTGAGCATGACCACGCGCGCCTGCGGGAACTGGGCGCGGATAGCCTGCAGCGCCTCCACCCCGCACATGCCGGGCATGGCGATGTCCATAATGGTGAGGTCGGGGCGGCAGGCGGCATGCGCCGTCACCGCTTCGAGGCCGTTGCCGGCTTCGGCCACCACCTGCATATCGGGCTGGCAGGCGATGGCTTCCGCCAGGCCGCTGCGCAGCATGGGATGGTCGTCCACCAGCAGCACCCGGATTGGCGCGGCGCCGGCTGTTAAGTTTTGGGTATTCAAAGGGAAAGCTCCGCGCAAAGACTGCAGCGGGGAACTATAGCAAACGCAGGGTGCGGCTGGCAATTTACCGGGCGTGCGCGACGCCCGGCAAACGGGGGATTACTTCTTCTTGGACTTGGATTTCGCCGGTACTTCTTTCGAGGCCGGCGTGGTGCCGCCCTGCACGCCCAGCGCGCCGCCGGTGCCCAGGCCGCCCGCTACTTCCTGCGCGCGGTAGTTGCGCACGGCTTTCACCACGTTGTTGTAGGAATCCATGAAGGACGCCACCAGGATCTTGCCTTCCGGGGTATTGCTGTAGCCGCCAGCGCCGCCGAAGCCGCCGCCGCCGAACAGGCCGCCGAACATGCCGAAGTCGAAGTTCTTGGCGCTGCCCTCGGCCGCTGCCAACTGCACGCCGGAGCGGTTGTCGATCATCAGCAGCATGGTCGAGGCTTCATTGGCCTTCATGCTGCCCGCCACCAGGCCGGCCACGCTGCCGATCAGGCCGAAGCCGCCCAGCGCGCCACCGACACCCTGGGTGCCCTTCTGGCTGAAGGTGATGGTCGGGCTCATGGTGTAGTCGGCAGCGGCGATCTGGCCCTTGCCGTAGTTGCTGTTGGAGCGCATCTCGCCGGATTTTTCCAGCGCGCGCTCACCCATCATATGGTCCATGGCGGCGCCGCGTTCCACCACCACGAAGCAGTTCGACTGCTGGATCATCATGCGCAACACCGGCGTAGTGGAGCCCAGCTTGTACTGACCCAGTTGCTGGTACCACGGCGCGCTGCGATCTTCCACCACGGCCAGGGTGCCGAGCGGTTTGTCGCATTTTTCCAGCTGGCTGCTGGCGTTGTTGGCGTTCTCGCCGCCGGCGCTGCCGGTGGCGACGGTGCTGGCGCCACCCAAGGTCGGTTGGGTGCCGGCGCAACCGGCCAGCAGTAGGGCCCCAGCGGCCAGGATCAGTGTCGATTTCATAAGTACTTCCCTTAGTTTTATATCCAAACTGCCGATTCTATAAGAAAGGTGCCTGTTAAAGTCTCTCCAAAAATCACAACAACACCCCTCCCTGAATGTGCCACGGGGCAGAGTTTCGGCGTACCATGAAGGTTCCTAAGAGCAAGGAAATGCTATCCATGAATGGCCCGGACCAGATAACACATTGGCGCGCTGCCATCTTTTCGCGCCTGGTCCAGGTCTGCCTGGTGCTGGGCTTGTGCACGGCGGTGCCCAGCATCCTGCAGTCGGCGCGCGAAGGGCTGTGGGGCGTGGTGGTGGTGGACGTGATCGCGCTGGGCTGGCTGGCCATGCTGTGGCGGCTGGAGGGCCTGGTGGCCTACCGCGCGCGCGCCCTGCAATTCCTGCTGATTACCTTCGGCGTCGGCCTGGCGCTGATGCTGCAGGTCGGCCCGGTGGCGCACACCTACCTGCTGGCCGTGCCTTGCCTGGCAGCCCTGCTGGTGGGTCTGAAGCCGGCCATCTGGCTGCTGCTGGCGGGCGCGGTGGCGATCGTGCTGACCGGCTTCGCGCCGGCGCCCGACCCGGCCGTGATCGGCCTGTCCGACGACGCCGTGCTGCGCGCCGCCATCGTGGCCCTGAACTACCTGTTCATCGCCGGCATCCTGACCTTCAGCTGCGGCGTGCTGCTGCGCCACCTGGCGCGTTCGCTGGCCGAGGGCGAACAGCTGGCCTTCTACGATCCGCTGACCGGCCTGCCCAACCGGCGCCTGCTGCTGGACCGCCTGGGTAACCTACTAGCGAGTTCGGAGCGTCAGCAAGTGTTCAGCGCCGTCATGTTCGTCGACCTGGACCGCTTCAAGACCATCAACGACGCGCGCGGCCACGCCACCGGCGACACCCTGCTGCAACTGGCGGCCGAACGCCTGTCGGAACTGGTGCGAAAAAGCG
This sequence comes from Massilia sp. SR12, assembly GCA_046523935.1. Taxonomy (GTDB): domain Bacteria; phylum Pseudomonadota; class Gammaproteobacteria; order Burkholderiales; family Burkholderiaceae_D; genus Rugamonas. The sequence continues at coordinate 3,395,029 of CP159586.1, forward strand.
ACACCGTGGCGCGCATCGGCGGCGACGAATTCGTGGTGCTGCTGGCGCACCTGGCGCCCGACCTGCAGGCGGCCGGCGCGGCGGCGCAGCTGGTGGCGGAGAAGATCCGCCTGGCGCTGGCGCGCGATTTCGAGATCGGCGGCCAGTTCTACGCCTGCTCCGCCAGCATCGGCGTGACCCTGTTCCCCAAATTCAGCCAGAGCGCCGACGACCTGTTGCGCGAGGCCGACACCGCCATGTACCGCGCCAAGGGCGCCGGCCGCAACGGCATTGCCTACTTCGAAACCACCATGCAGGCCGAGGTCGAGCGGCGCCTGACCCTGGAGCACGAGCTGGCCCAGGCCATCGAGCAGGACCGCCTGCATATGGCCTACCAGCCGCAATTCGATTGCCAGGGCCGCTTGCACGGCGCCGAACTGCTGACGCGCTGGGAGCGCGACGACGGCAGCATGGTGTCGCCCGCCATCTTCATTCCGCTGGCCGAGGAGGCCGGCCTGATCGTACCGCTCGGCATGTGGGCGCTGCGCCAGGCCTGCCTGGCGCAGCAGCGCATGGCGGCCCAGGGCCTGGCCTTGCCGCTGTCGGTCAATGTCAGCCCGCAGCAGTTCCGCCAGGTCGATTTCGTGCAGCAGGTACGCAATACCCTGCAGGAGCACGGCGTGGAACCGGCGCTGCTGATCCTGGAGGTGACGGAAGGCTTGATGGTGGAGAAGCTGGAGGAGACCGTGGCGCGCATGAACGAGCTGGCCGCGCTCGGAGTGCGCTTCTCGATCGACGATTTCGGCACCGGCTATTCCAGCCTGGCCTATTTGAAACGCATGCCGCTGTACGAGCTGAAGATCGACCGCAGCTTCATCATGGACATGCCGGACGACCCGAACGACGTGGTGATCGTGCAGGCCATCCTGGCCATGGCCGGCCACATGGGCTTGCGGGTGGTGGCGGAAGGGGTGGAAACCCAGGCCCAGGCCGACTTCCTGGCCACGCACGGCTGCCACGCGCTGCAGGGCTACCTGCTGGGCCGCCCGGCGCCGCTGCCGGCGCTGCTCGACCTGCTGGCAGCGCAAGCCGCGCTGTCGGCCCGCACGCCGGGCACCAGCCCGGCGTAATCCCTGCCTTAATCCAGCTTGACCGTCAACGCCGCGCGCATGTCCACGCAGCGCTGGTCTTCCTGGTGCGCCACCAGCAGCGCGCGCCGGGTGCCGGCGTTCAGGCCCGGGTTGGCGGCGGCCGCATCGGCCAGGCGCTGCACACTGGCGGCGCTGCAGGTGGCCGGAATCATGGCACCCGCATAGTCGCGCATGAAGACCGGGCCGGCCGACTTGTCCAGCACAGGCAATTGCGCCAGGCGCGCCGCCGCGCTCTGCTCATTGAGCGCCACCTGCGACGCCGGGTAGAGCGAGAACATGGCGGTGCGGATGCGCGAGAACGGCAGCTTGGTCTGGGTGTCGCCGATTTTCGCCAGCCACTCCTGCTTCACTTTCGGATCCGGACGCGCGGCCTGCGCAGCCACCACGGCCAGCTCGCCGCTGTCGGACTTGTCGCGCGCCTGTTCGGCGGCGATGCGGGCCTCGGCGTCCGGCACCGCTTTGCCGTTCAGGATGGCGATCATCGACCAGCGCAGGTCCTGGCTCAGGGTCAGTCCCGGCAGCTTTTCGCGGCCGTCCAGCAGGGCCGCGATGCGCGCCAGCGATTCCTTGCTGCCGGCGGCGCCCAGGTAGGTGCCGAACCAGCGCCGCTGGACGTCGCCCTTGGCCGCCTTGGCCTGGGTCCAGGCCATCTTCTCCAGGCGGCCCGCCACGCTGCGCGTATAGGCAGCTTGCGGCGCCATGGTGCGCAGGTAGCGCAGGGCCTGGCCCGACTTGCCCAGCACGTCGCCCAGCAGCACATAGTCTTTTTCCAGCGGCGCATTGATCAGCACCGTGTCGAGGAATTCATTGAGCGGCAGCGCGCCGTCGCGCACGTTGTCCCACATGCTGTGCCACAGCATGGTGCGCAGCAGCTTGTCCTGCACCTTGCTCACGTCCTTGCGCGCGGTGGCGAAGGAGCGCTGATCCAGCTTGGCTTTGACGAAGCCCCAGTCCTGGTAGTTCGGGTAGACCAGGTCCGGGCAAGCCGCGCCTTTCAGTTCCGACACCTCGGTCACGGCGCCCTTGTAGGTCACCGGCAGCACCCGGGCCACGTTCAACTGCTTGCCCTGCTTTTGCATCAGGGCCAGTTGCACGCGCTGCTCGCGCAGGGTCGGGAACTGCGCCACCGCGCTTTGCTGCAGGCTGAAGGCGTCGATCTTGCCGGCCTTGCAGCTGTAATTGGCGGTGATGGTGTTGACGCCCGGCTGGTACAGCCAGTCCTGGGTCCACTGGCCCAGGTCGCGCCCGGCGGCGGCGGCCAGGCTGCCGATAAAGTCGTCCAGCTTGGCATTCTTCCACTGGTACTTGACCAGGTAGTTGTGCACGCCCTTGCGGAAGGTTTCCTCGCCCAGCAGGTGGCGCAACTGCTTCAGGGTCGAGGCGCCTTTCGAGTAGGTGATGGCGTCGATATTGTCGAAGGCGTTGGCGGTGGACGGCACCGGCGTTTCGATCGGGTGCGTGGTGACGCGCTGGTCCATCACATAGGCGGCGGATTTGCCTTCCGCGTAGAAGTACTGCCAGGCCGAGTCTTTGAACTCGGTCGCCTCGGCGGTGGCCAGGGTGCCCATGAAGGAGGCGAAGCTCTCGTTCAGCCACAGGCCGTTCCACCATTGCATGGTGACCAGGTCGCCGAACCACTGGTGCGCCATCTCGTGCATGATGACGCTGGCCAGATCGTGCTTCTGGGCGCCGGTCGGCTTGTCCTTGTACAGGAAGGAGTGCTCGGCGAAGGTGATGGCAGCGGCGTTCTCCATGGCGCCGTACAGGAAGTCCGGCACGATCAGCTGGTCGTACTTGCCGTACTGGTAAGGGATGCCAAAGTAGTCGTCGAACCAGGCCAGGCCCTGTTTGGTGTACTCGAACCACAGGGCAGGATCGACCTGGTCGGCCACCGACTGGCGCGCGAACAGGCGCATCGGGTATTTGGAGCTCTTCGTGTCTTCCCACACCTTGTACGGGCCGGCGTGCAGCGAGAAATTGTACGGGCTGAGGATCTTGGAGGCCGGGAAGGTCCAGCGCTTCATGCCGGACTGGCCGGCGGCGTCTTCCACCTTCGATTCGCGCGTGGTGGAGACCACGGTCCAATCGGCGGGCGCGGTGACATTGACCTGGTAAGTGGCCTTCAGGTCCGGCTGGTCGAATAGCGCGAACATCTGGTGCGCGGCGGCCGGCTCGAAATGCGAGTAGGTGTAGACGCGGCCATCGACCGGATCGACCATGCGGTGCAGGCCCTCGCCATTGGTGCTGTGTGGGCGCTCGAACTCCACCGTCACCGTGTTGCGGCCGGGCTGCAGGTCGGCGGCGGCCAGGGTGATGAACCAGTTGTTGTAATGCGGCGCGGCGACTGCCTTGCCGTTTACCACCAGGCGCTTGACGCTGGCCTTGTTCAGGTCAATGGTCAGGGGCTGGGCGTTGTCCTTCAAGTCGAAGCTTACGCTGGAGGTGTTGCTGAAGCTTTCCTTGCCGCTCAGCGTGAAATCCAGCACATAGGCGACGTTCGACACGCGCGCCGAACGGGCGGCGGCATCGGCCTGGCTCAGGTAGGGGTTCTCGGCGCGCGCAGCGGGCGCCATGTTGTCGGCGGCGATACCGCTGCTGGCAGCAAGCACGCTGACGGCCAGCGCAATGGCGTGAGGGACGAACGATTTCATGGTTATCCTTGTATTTGTCTCGCCCCGGACCGGCCCCGGTCCGGCGGCGCAAGGATGATACCATTCTGGCATGGACATCAAACTCGAATCCCCCAACCAGCCCGAAGTCGTGGCCCTGATCGACCAGTTGGACGCCTACCAACTGAGGCTGTACCCGCCGGAGAGCGTGTATGCGCTCGATATGGCCTCGCTGCTGCAGCCGAATGTGCTGTTCGCCGTGGCGCGCAATGCCGACGGCGCGGCGGTGGCATGCGGCGCGATGGTGGTGACGCCGTCCTACGGTGAAGTGAAGCGCATGTTCGTCGCCCCCGCTGCGCGCGGCCAGGGCGTGGCGCAGCGCCTGCTGGGCGTGCTGGAAACGGCGGCTTTGCAGCGCGGCTGCCGCCAGTTCATGCTGGAGACCGGGCCCTCGCAGCCGGAGGCGATCGGCTTGTATGAGCGCCTGGGCTACCGCGTGCGCGGCCCCTACGGCGATTACCGCGATGATCCCCTCAGCGTATTCATGGAGAAGGCGGCATGAGCGGCGCGGCACTCGACTCGCTGCTCGACCTGCGCGAACGCACGCGCGCCTTCGCCGCCGCGCGCGACTGGGAACAGTTCCACACGCCGAAAAACCTGGCCATGGCGCTGTCGGTGGAGGTGGCCGAACTGGCCGAGCATTTCCAGTGGCTGCCCACTGGCCGCGCGCCCGAACTGGCAGAAGGCCAGCAGGAAGCCATCCGGCAGGAGCTGGCCGATGTGCTGCTGTACCTGGTGCAGATCGCCGACAAACTCGATGTCGACCTGCATGCTGCGGCGCTGGATAAGGTCAAGCTAAATGCGATCAAGTATCCGGTGCCGACCACCAACCGTTCAGGGCCTGCCTAATCCGCCATGCCAAAGCTCCAAGCAACTTCAACCAAATTATTGGCTTCAAAGTAAAAGAGCACGTCGCTGATAGCCTCCCCGCCGACCTCATATCCCACGATTTTAGAGTTGATAAAACTCGGTGGTCCCAGGATCTTCCGAACTTGCTCCATTGATTGGCCAAGCTTTAAGCCAAAAGGGAGCTTAAACGCTGGAGACTTCGTTGACATGGCCACTAATGTCCGATTACCGTTTGGCTCCCGAATAAAGTCAGCCCGAAAAGTGTTAAAGGTCGCGGCATGAAACTCGGCATCCGGGCCATCCTCAAAGAGCTTTTCTCGCGATACCTGTTCCGTGCGCGGCGGCACATGATTAAACTGTGAAAACCGCGCACGGGAGAAATCCAATAGTCGCAACGCGGTTGCGCGTGACTTATGTTCGTCGCAAATCGCGGTCACCATGAGCGGATCTTCCTTAGCCTGAAGCGCGAACGCGGGCTGCGCAAACAGCATCAAGCTGAAAACCGCAAAAGCCAGGGCTCTCATTGCCTGCCGGTCTCCACGGAGATGAGTGGCGTGCCGTCATTGGTACCGGACATGCTCAGATAAAGCGTTTCATTGCCGAGCTTAAAAGCAGTAGAGCAGACCGCATCCCAGCCCCGGCCACAAACCATCTCCTCCGCTGCGGATGCCTGCGGAGCGTCCTCGCTCAGATATGCGCGGTCGATTACCCAGCCTTGCTGCGCGAGCTTGTGCTTGACAACGCTGAATGGATCGGCAAGGTGCAGGCCATATTGCTCGGCCCTCGCGATAGCCGGCGCTGAAAATTTCATGCACACGCTTCCCGCGCCGCTGCGCATCTTTACGCAGGGCGCGGTGGCGGCGGTAGCCTGCCCGGGTGCCGACTTGTAAAAATCGGCGATGCGCGGGATGAAGCGCTGCGGGTGGGCGCCGGCCAGGTTGGTCAGCACCACGACGGCCAGGCGCTGCTCGGGATAGACGATGAACGCGGCGCGGGCGCCGCCGATGCTGGCGACCTGCAATTCCGGGGTGGTCCGCAGCACCGGCCATCCAGCGCCCCATTCGCCGTTGGCGCCGCTGTTGAGCTTCTCCGGGGTCCACATGCGCTGCAGGCTTGCCTGGCTGACCAGGCGCCCTTTCGACAAGGCGATCAGCCAATGCGCGACTTCATCGGCGGTGGTCTGGATGCCGCCGCCGGCCCACAGACCGTAAGGAATCGCATAGATCCAGCGCGACAAACGTGTTCCATCGTCTGGCGCCGATGTGCCGCGCGGGGCGTAGGCGTAGATGGTGGCGGCGTTGGGGACCAGGTCGTAGCTATCGCCAAAGGTGGACAGCGGCATGCGGGCGACGGCGAACTGGCGTTCGGTGATAAAGCGCTCGTACGGCATCCTGCTTTGCTTGCTGATGATCTGGGCCAGCAAGGCATAGTTGGTCTGGTTGTAGTCGAATTGCTGGCCCGGCGGCGCCGCCACCGGCCGGGCGCGGGCGACCTTCCACGCAGAGGCCTCGCTACCGCCTTCCACATCGCCCTGTTGGTTGACTATGTCGGGCAGGCCCGAGGTGTGGGCCAGCAACTGGCGCACACGGATGTCGCGCCACGCCGGCGGCAAGTCGTCAAGGTAGCGCGATACGGGTGTGTCAAGGTCGACCTGGCCCGCTTCGGCCAGCTGCATCATCGCCACACCGGTGAAGGCCTTGGTGGCAGAGTTGAGTGGAAAGCGTATCGTGCGCGTTGCCGGCACCTTGTTTTCAACATTGGCCATGCCGTAGCTCTCGGACAGCACAATGCGGTCGTCCTTGATCACGGCAAGCTGCAGGCCGGGGATACGCTGCTCCTTCATGATGGCCTGGATCGTTTGCCGGGCCTGTGAATTGGCTTCTTCGATCGTGCCAGCCACCGCGCTAAGCGCGAAGCCGTAAAGCATGGCGGCGATCACGTATACGCTAGCGCGCATTTTCATAACTTGTTTCCATCAACTTTGAGCGCTTTGAGGATCTGCGCGTTGACGATGTTCCAGGCTTTGGAATCGGTGGAGACTTCGTCGTAGTGGCTGGCGCCGGGCAGGACGATCACTTCGGCGGGATCGCCGGCGGCGCGGGCGCGGCGGGCGTAGTTCTCGCCAGTGACGGTCGGTGAGATATCGTCGTGCTCACCGTGGATCAAGATGGTGCGCACGCCGGTCGGCAGCATTTCGGCGGGCGAGGTGTCGGCGAAGACGTCGGGGCGAGCTGCGCTTGGGTGGCCGGCGATTTGTTCGGTTTCGCGTTCGCAGGTGCGGCGGATCAGCTCCGCTTCGTTGCGTAGGTCGGCCAGGCCGCCCAGGCTGATGACGGTCTTGATCGGCAGCGGCTGCGGCGCCCAAGCCGGGCTCCATTCGGGCAGCTTGTGGCGCGAGACGACCCATTGCGCGAGGTGGCCGCCGGCGGAGTGGCCGACCGCGACGATGCGCTCCAAGTCCAGGGCGCTAACTTTGGCTTCGTGCTTGAGCAGATCGACGGCGGTGGAGACGTCCTGGTACATGCCGGGGTAGCCGCCGCCTTCTTCGTCGTAGCGACGGTATTCCACATTCCAGACCGCGATGCCCTGCTTGGTCAACGCGCCGGCCATATTGCGCATTTGTTCAATGCCGCCGAAATGCACGGTCCAGCAGCCGCCGTGGATCAGCACCACCACAGGGTGCGGACCGGGGCCGGCAGGCTTGAACAGCTCGACGAATTGGCTGGGGGCGGTGCCGTAGGCGATGCGTTTATCGGGGGCGGGACCGGTTAGCGCAAGATAGGCTTGCAGGTCCATCGGCTGGGTGACGATGGCTTCAGTCGATGGGTAGGTCGGTTCGGGCATGCGTTTCCTTGGCGAGGATCGGGATAGCTCGCAGGATAGCGCGGGTGTGGTTGTTTGAGCAACCTGGCCTTAAACCCGGGAAACCAGGGTCTGACCCCAAGGATCAGACCCTGCCTATGTTAGCGCTTAGGTTTAGCGGTTGGCTTTTTCGGCGGGGTGTGCTTGCCGGTCATGGGCGGCATGGCGTCGACCAGGGACATTTTCAGCTGTTTGCCGCCGACCCAGACTTTGCGCAGGTGCTTGAAGATGTCGTCCGGCATGCCTTCCGGCATTTCGATGAAGGCGTGGTCGTCCATGATCTCGATACGGCCGATGTAGCGCGATTCGAGGCCGCTTTCGTTGGAGATGGCGCCCACCAGGTTGCCCGCGCTGATGCCGTCGGCTGCGCCAACTTCCACGCGGTAGGGACGCAGCGGCAGCGGTTTCGGGCCGCCTTCATCCTTGTCCTTCTTCTTGCGCTTTGGCGCGTCGTCGAACATCGGCTCGTCGTCATCGGCGCGCTCGGACAGCGGCGGTGCGGCGTGTTCGGTACGGGCTGGGCGTTCCGCACGTTCCGGGCGTTCAGCACGTTCAGCACGTTCAGCACGTTCAGGCTTGGCGGCGCGCTGCGGCTTGCCTTCCGGCGCGGCTGGCGCGGTGGTGCCGTCGCGGTGCAGGCGCAGGGCCTGGCCGGCGACGCGCAGCGCCTGCAGCGTTTCGATGCTGTCCGCCGGCAGGTCGGCCGGCATGTCCAGCAGCGAGAAGTCGTCGTAAATCTCGATGCGGCCGATGAACTTGGAGTCGATGCCGCCTTCGTTGGCGATGGCGCCGACGATATTGCCTGGCTTGACGCCATGCTCATAGCCCACTTCCACGCGATAGGTCGCCATGCCTGGCTCCGGCTCGCGCGCAATGCGCTCTTTCTTTGGACGCGGTTCGCGTGGCTCACGTGGTTCACGTGGTTCGCGCTGTTCGCGGCCTTCACGCTGTTGCGGCGCGGCGCCGTCTTCATGCCAGCCTTTTTCGCGCGACTTGTCGAGCAGCAGGGGCTTGCCGCCGCAGGCCATCAACGCCAGCGCTGCAGCAATCTCCAGCGCCGGGACATTGTGTTCGGCTTCGTATTCACGTACCAGATTTTCGAAGAACGGCAAGCCGTCTTGCGACAGCGCGTCGGTGATCTGGTCCTTGAATTTGTTGATACGAACGTCGTTCACCGCCTGCAGGGTCGGCAGCGTCATCGGTGTCACTGGCTGGCGCGTGGTGCGCTCGATCAGCTTCAGCAGGTTGCGCTCGCGCGGGGTGATGAACAGGATCGCTTCGCCGCTGCGGCCGGCGCGGCCGGTGCGGCCGATGCGGTGGGTGTAGCTTTCCGGATCGTACGGCACGTCGTAGTTGACCACGTGCGAGATGCGCTCCACGTCCAGGCCGCGGGCGGCCACGTCGGTGGCAACCAGGATGTCGATCTTGCCTTCTTTCAGCTGGGAGATCATGCGTTCGCGCGCCGCCTGCTGCATGTCGCCGTTGATGGCGCCCGCCGAGAAGCCGCGCGCTTGCAGGCGCTCGGCCAGTTCTTCGGTGCCGATCTTGGTGCGCGAGAAGATGATCATGCCGTCGAACGGCTCGGCTTCCAGGATGCGGGTCAGCGCGTCCAGCTTGTGCATGCCGCTCACCAGCCAGTAACGCTGGCGGATATTGGTGTTGGTGGTGGTCTTGGCGGCCACCAGCACTTCGGCCGGATTATTCAGGTAGGTGTTGGCGATGCGCTTGACCTGGGCCGGCATGGTGGCCGAGAACAACGCGGTCTGGCGGCTGTCCGGGGTCTCCTGCAGGATGCGCTCTACGTCTTCGATGAAGCCCATGCGCAGCATTTCATCGGCTTCGTCCAGCACCAGGGTTTTCAGCTTGGACAGGTCGAGCGAACCCTTGTCCAGGTGGTCGATGACGCGGCCCGGGGTGCCGACCACGACGTGGACGCCACGGCGCAGGGCTTGCAGCTGCGGGCCGTAGGATTGGCCGCCGTAGATCGGCAGCACATGGAAATTCGGGATATGGGTGGCGTAGCGCTGGAAGGCTTCCGCTACCTGGATCGCCAGCTCGCGCGTCGGCGCCAGCACCAGCGCCTGCGGCGCTACCTGCTTGGTGTCGATGCGCGACAGAATCGGCAGCGCGAAGGCTGCGGTCTTGCCGGTGCCGGTTTGCGCGGTGCCGAGCACGTCGCGGTTTTCCAGCAGGTGCGGGATGGTGGAGGCCTGGATCGGCGACGGGGCTTCGTAGCCTACGTCTTTCAGCGCCTTGAGGATGGCGGCGCTGAGGTTCAAATCGGTAAACAGGGTGTCTGACATGGCGGCACTCATAAATGGTTATTGTTGGTACGCCTGGGTGTGACGCGAAAACCTCCATTGTACCGCTTTAGGCCCCTTGAACCGGGAAACCAGGGTACGGCCCACAGGGCCGGACCCTGGCCGGTGGCGGCCGCGTTCCGGGGTCCGGCCCTTGGGCCGTACCCCGGTTTCCCGGTTTCCAGGTTCTCACGAGCGCGGCCTCACATCATCCTTCAACGCATGCAAAGCGATTTTCTCAATCAACCCCGGCGCCAGCAGCTTGAGCCAGCGTCCCAGCTTGCCCTTGGCGGTCATGACCACCTCGCGCTTGCGGCCCTGCATGCCGTCGATGATGCGGCGGGCGCATTCGGTCACCGGCATGGCGCCTTCTTCGCGCAGGCTGCTCTTGCCCAGTTCCCCGCCAGCGGCGTTGTAACCCCGATAACGAATCCGGGTGTCGACCACGCCCGGATAGGCGGTGGTAACGCTGACGCCGTGCGCTTTCATCTCGGCGCGCAAGGCTTCGAAGAAGCCGGCCATGGCGAACTTGGTGGCGCCGTAGGCGGTGCGCCCCGGCACCCCGACCAGGCCGGCCAGCGAGGAGACGGCGACGATGCGGCCCTGGCTGGCTTTCAAATAGGGCAAGGCGGCGTGGGTGCACCAGATGGCGCCCCACAGGTTGACGCGCATCAGGTCTTCGTACCAGCTTAAGTCGCTCACGTCTTCGAACATGGCGTGGGCGGAGCGGCCGGCGTTGTTGACCAGGGTGTCGATGCGGCCGAAGCGTGCGACGGCGGCGGCGATCAGCTGCTTGCATTGCTCTTGCTGGGCGACGTCGGTGGGGACAACCAGGGTCTCGGCGCCAGCAGCGCGGCAAGCTGCGGCGACTTGCTCCAGGGCTTGTTCGTTGCGGGCGGCCAGTACCAGGGCGGTGCCTTTTGCGGCCAACTGGCGGGCCAGTTCGGCGCCGATGCCGTCGGAGGCGCCGGTGATGATCACTATTTGCATGGGGGCCTTTTTTTCGAAACCGGGGAACCGGGAAACCGGGGTACGGCCCAGAGGGCCGGACGCCGCCGGGGCCTGACTTCGGGTCATTATGGGGTAAGATCGGCGCTATGGATACTACGTACACTTTCTTTGCCGGTCTTGCGCTGGCGGCGGCTTCTGCTTCTGCTTCGGCGCAGCAGGCGCCTATCGTGAAGGAGGCGCCGCTGCGCGCCCACCTTTCTTTCCTCGCCGATGATTTGCTGGAGGGCCGTGGCACGGGCCAGCGCGGCGGCGACCTGGCGGTGCGCTACCTGGAAACCCAGGCGGCGGCCATCGGCCTGAAACCGCTGGCCAATGGCCTGTACCGCCAGCCGGTGCGCTTCCAGGGCACGAAACTGGTGGACGGCAGCGCGATCCGCTTCGCGGCCGGCGCCAGCACCTTCACCCCGCGCGTGGGGCAGGATGTGCTGATCGGCACCGGCAGCGGGCGGGCCGAAGTGCTGCTCGACGCGCCGCTGGTGTTCGTCGGCTACGGCGCCATCGCGCCGGAGGAAGGCTGGAACGATTACAAGGATGTTGACGTCAAGGGCAAGATCCTGGTCATGATGGTGAACGATCCGCAACCGACCGCCGAGGAGCCGAACCGCTTTGCCGGCAAGGGCTACACCTATTACGGACGCTGGATGTACAAATACGAGGAAGCGGTGCGGCGCGGCGCCGCAGGCGCCCTGCTGATCCACACCACCCCGTCCGCCGCCTACGGCTGGAACGTGCCGTCCACCAGCTTCGCGCTGGAGCGCTTCCACGCGCCGGGCGGCGGCAACCTGCTGGAAGGCTGGCTGACCGAAGACTTTTCGCGCACCCTGTTCAAAGCCGCCGGCTTCGACCTCGACACCCTGCGCGCAGCGGCCGAGCGCAAGGACTTCCGTCCGCTGGAGCTGAAGATCGGCGCCCACGCCGAAATCCGTTCCAGCGTGCGCCAGGTGGAGCAGTTCAACGTGGTCGGCATCGTGCCGGGCAGCGATCCCAAGCTGCGCGGCCAGGCGGTGGTGTATTCGGCGCACTGGGACCACCTGGGCAAGGTGGACGGCCCGGCCGATGGCACCGACCGTATTTACAACGGCGCCATCGACAACGGCTCGGGCGCCGCCGCCCTGCTGGCGATGGCCGCCGCCGCTGTGCAAAAGCCGGCCAAGCGTTCGCAGGTCTTCCTGTGGCCGGCCGCCGAGGAAGTCGGCATGCACGGCGCGCAAGCCTATGTCGCCAACCCGGTCTTCCCGCTCAAGGACACGCTGGCCGACTTGAACCTCGATTCGATGAACTTCGCCGGCCGCACGCGCGACATCGGCGTGGCCGGCGCCGAGCGCAGTTCGCTGGTGGACAGCGCCGCCAAAGTAGCAAAACAAATGGGCCTGAAACTGGCGCCGCCGATCCCGGACTTGTCGGGCGCCTACTTCCGCGCCGACCACTTCCAGTTCGCCAAAGCCGGCGTGCCGGCCTTCAACGTCGGTTCGGCCGTGTTCTCGGGCGACGGCCATTTCGAGTTCGAGCACACGCATGATGTGTCGGCCGCCAAGATCGTCGCCTTCAAGGACGACTACCACCGCGTGAGCGACCAGTACCACGCCAGCTGGGATTTGTCGGGCATGGTGCAGCAGGCCCAGTTCACCCTGAACCTGGGCTACGAAGTGGCCAACGGCAAGGCCATGCCAAGCTGGAAAAAGGGCGACCCGTTCAGCTTTATCAAGCGTTGAGCGCGCCCGCCTCGTTCTGCTCCAGCAGGGCGAGGAAACCTTCGGCCGGCAGCGGCCGGCCGAAGAAGTAGCCCTGCATGTGGCGGCAGCCATGGCGGCGCAGGAAATCGATCTGCTCCTGCGTCTCCACCCCTTCCGAGATCACCTCCAGCCCCAGGTTTTCCGCCAGCGCGATGATGGTGCAGACAATGGCCGCGTCGTCCGGGTCCAGCGTCAGGTCGCGCACGAAGGTCTGGTCGATCTTCAGCACATCGATTTCAAAACGCTTCAGGTGCGCCAGCGAGGAATAACCGGTGCCGAAATCGTCGATCGCCAGCTTGATGCCGAGCTTTTTCAGCGCGTGCATTACTTGCGTGGCGTGTTCCACGTCGTTCATCACCGCGCTTTCCGTCAATTCCAGTTCCAGGCAGTGCGGCGCCAGGCCAGTGTCGGCCAGCACCTCGGCCACGCCCTGCACGAAGTCCGGCTCGGCCAACTGGCGCGCCGATACGTTGACGGCCATGCGCAAGTCGCGCCGCCCCTGCCCCTGCCAGTCGCGCAGCTGGCGGCAGGCGGTGCGCAGCACCCAGTGGCCGACCGCCAGGATTTGTCCAGTCTCCTCGGCCAGCGGAATGAAGCGGTTGGGTGCCACCATGCCCATTTCCGGATGGCGCCAGCGGATCAACGCCTCCATGCCCATGATGCGGCCACTGGCGCTGTCGACCTGCGGCTGGTAGTGCAGCTCGAACTCGCGCCGTTCCAACGCGGTGCGCAACGCGCTCTCGATGCGCAGGCGCTCGCCCAACTGCTCGTTCATGGACGCGGTGTAGAAGCGGTAGTTGTTGCCGCCCATTTCCTTGGCGCGGAACATGGCGATGTCGGCCCGTTCGGCCAGCACGCCGGGTTCCTTGCTGTCGCTGGGGAAGACGGCGATGCCGGCGCTACAGGTCAGGAACAATTCCGTGTTGTCCAGCACCAGGGGCGCGGCCAGGCTGTCCAGCACGCGCTGCAGTTGTTCGGCGCGCGGCGCGCTGCCGCCGTGTTCGGGCAGCAGCAACAGGGCGAATTCGTCGCCGCCCAGGCGCGCCACCGTGTCCACCGGGCGCACCGCCGCCTGCAGGCGCGCCGCCACGATTTGCAGCAGGCGGTCGCCGCCCTTGTGGCCCAGGCGGCTGTTGGTGAATTTGAAGCGATCGAGGTCGATCGACACCAGCCACAGCTCGTGCCCCTTGCGGCCGGAGTGCTGGATGGTTTGCGCCAGGCGGTCCTGCAGCAGCACGCGGTTGGGCAAGCCGGTCAGGGCGTCGTGCGTGGACTGGTGGTGCAGCTCCGATTCATAGGCCTTGATGGCGGTGATGTCGTGCTGGATCGAGATGAAGTTGGTGACTGCGCCCTGCTCGTCGCGCACCGGCGACATGTAGATGTCGTTCCAGAACTGGCTGCCGTCCTTGCGATAGCAACGCAGCACGGCGTGGCCGTCGCGCTGTTCGCGCACGGCGGCGCGCAGCTCGTCGATGCCGGGCTGGTCCAGGTCCTGGCCGAACAGCAGGCGCGGGCTGGTGCCCAGCACTTCGGCGCTGCCGTAGCCGGTGATGCGCTCGTAGGCCGGATTGACGTAGACGATGGGGTTGTGCAGCTCGCAGGAGGTGATCACCACCGCGTTGGTGCTCGACTCGATGGCGCGCTGGCGCAGCAGCAAGGCTTGGTTGGCCGCCTTCAGCTCCGCCGTGCGGGTGTCGACGCGCTGCTGGATCAGCAGCTTGCGGCGCTTGAGCGAATCGACGAAGGCCGAGCCGATCAGGGTGGTCAGCACGCCCAGCGCCAGCGTAAACAGCGAGGCCAGGTGCTCGCTGGCCAGCACGCGCGGCGGCGGCGTGGCCACCAGCAGCCAGCGCGCGCCCGCCACGTCGAGCGGCAGGCTGACCGGCGCCGGGCGCGCCGGGTAGAGCCAGGCTGGCAGCGCCAGGCCGCCGTTGGCCGCCGCCGCCGGCGCCTGGTACACCAGGGCGGACGGATCGGCCTCGGGCGCGGCATACACCTGCAAGGTGAAAGCGCCGGCCGCCGCCGCGTTGCTGAAAATCTTTTCGATCATTTCACCCGGCAGCAGGGTGAGTGCGGTTTCGCCCACCACCGGGCCGCCTGGCAGGCCGCCGGCATACAGCGGCATCGACACCACCACGCCCTGCCGTGGGCCCGCGCCGTCGCGCTGCACCAGCGGCATCAGGCGGCCGGCGCCTGGTGCGCCGCTGGCATAGGCGCGGCGCCGCCCGGATTCGTCCTGGCCGGCATGCAGGGTGTCGAAGCCGAGCGCCGCCTCGTTGCCGGACAGCGGTTCGATATAGGCGATCACGCGGTAGCGCGCACGGGCGGGGGCCGGCTGCGGCACGCCGTCGCGCGTGTCGCTGACGCCGGCGCCCGGGCGCAGGGCCTGCAGCGACGCTTCGAAAGCGGGCCGCTCGGCGTGGTCAATGAAGCGCAGGTAGCTGGTGCCCAGCACATAGGGGTAGCGCGCCAGCAGGGGCGCCACGAAACGGCGGAATTCCTCGCGACTGGTGGCCGGGTGGCTGACAAACAGCTGGTTGACCGCGTGCAGGCTGGCCAGGGCGCCGCCCACGCCCTCGCGCAGGACGAAGGCGCGCGCCTGTACCCGCTGCTCGAAGGCAAGCTGGGCGCGCTGCGCCTCCAGCCGGCTGACCCCGGCAAATAGGGCGCCGGTCACGGCACAGCCGCACAGCAGCGCCAACGCTGCCGTGCGGGTGCGGAATACTTGCGGTGCTGCGCTGTTCGAGTCGTCCATCGTGCCCCTGCCTTCGCCTTGCCAGCTTACCATTCTCGCACGGCTGGCAGCTTAATGCTATAGGGCAACTTCTGCCGGCGGCCGGCCAGCGTGAGCTGGCGCACAGATCGGCGTGCCGGACGCCCCCACACTGGGTCGCTGGACCGTTCTGGAGGTAAGCCATGCCTAAGCACGTCGATTCCCGTCCTTCGTTCGCCATGCCACGGCCGCCCCTGGCCGCAGCGCTGCCGGCCGCCCTGCTCAGCGCGACGCTGGCCGGCTGCGGCGGCGGCGGCGGCAGCCCGCCGGTAACGCCGCCCACCACCCCACCCACCACGCCACCGGCCACCACCTTCGGCCTGGCCCTGCGTGAAGTGGCGAGCGGACTGGACGCGCCACTATTGCTGACCGCCCCGGCCGGCGACCCGCGCCGCTTCGTGGTCGAGCGTGCCGGCCGGGTACGCATCCTGGCACCGGACGGCAGCGTGCGCGCCACGCCCTTCCTCGATTTGAGCGGCCTGATCAGTACGACCGGCGAAGGCGGCCTGCTGTCGCTGGCCTTCCACCCCGCCTATGCGCAGAACGGCCGCTTCTACATCTACTACACCGACAAGTTCAGCAACATCGCCATTGACGAGGTGCGCGTGTCGGCCGACGCCAACCTGGCCGACCCGGAAACGCTCAAGCGCATCATCACCATCCCGCACCCGACCTACACCAACCACTACGGCGGCCTGCTGGCCTTCGGCCCGGACGGCTACCTGTACGCCGGCACCGGCGACGGCGGCGGCGGCGGCGACCCGGACAATAATGCGCAAAACCTCGATTCCCTGCTCGGCAAGCTGCTGCGCCTGAACGTCGACAATCCACTGCCGCCGCTCTACACGGTGCCGGCCGACAACCCCTTCGCCGGGCAGGACGGCAAGCGCGGCGAGATCTGGGCCTACGGCTTGCGCAACCCCTGGCGCTTCGCCTTCGACGTGGCGGGCGGCGCGCTATACATCGCCGACGTGGGCCAGGACCAGCGCGAGGAAGTCAACGTGGTGTCCAGCAGCCAGAAGGCGGCCAACTACGGCTGGGACATCATGGAAGGCACGCGCTGCTACAGCAGCGCCACTTGCAGCCAGCAGGCCCTGACCCTGCCCGCCTTTGAATACGAGCACGGCACTGGCAATGCCAACGGCTGTTCGATCACCGGCGGCTTCGTCTATCGCGGCACGGCCCTGCCCGAGCTGAGCGGGCATTACCTGTACTCGGACTACTGCAAGGGTTTCCTGAAGAGCTTCCGCTACGCCAACGGCGCCGTCAGCGACGCCAAGGATTGGGCCGTGGCCAGCGTCGGCAATGTGCCAGCCTTCGGCCAGGATGCGGCGGGCGAACTGTATGTGCTGAGCGGGGCCGGCAAGGTTTACCAGATTGTGCGCAAGTAAGTCCGGCAAGGTTACAATGGGGGCTTTCCACTGCCCCCGACCGCAAGCGATGGCCAGACTGAAGCTCGAGTTCCCGGAAGACCAATTCTGTTTTTCGACCCAGCTGACGGTGCGCGTGACCGACATCAACGCCGCCAACCACCTCGGCAACGATTCCATGATTTCCATGATCTCGGAAGCGCGGGCGCGCTTCCTGTTCGAGTACGGCGTGCAGGAAACCGAGGCCGACGGCACCGGCATCATCGTCACCGACCTGGCCACCACCTACCGCGCCGAAGCCCATGCACGCGACCAGCTCTTGTTCGAGGTGGGCGTGATGGACTTCAATAAATACGGCGGCGACGTGATTTTCCGCGTCAGCCGACCGGAAGACGGCAAGCAGGTGGCCATGGCCAAGCAGGGCTTCGTCTTCTACAACTACAAGAGCCGCCAGGTGGTGCCGATGCCGGACGACTTCCGCGCCAAGTTCAGCCGCGTCAACTGGATCGACTAGCTCACTTCTTGCTCAACTGGGTCGGCGCGCCAAAGGTGGCCTTGAACCAGTTATCCAGCATCGGCTTTTCATAGCGCAGCGGGTCGCCGCCACGGTAGGGGTTGATGCCGTGCAAATAGTCCATATTGTTCAGGCTGGACTCGCCGCTGGCGATCACCTTGCCGCCCTCTTCCAACGCATACTTGAGCTGCATGGTCGGCCAGTCGGCGCCGCCGCGCAGGATGCGGATGTCGCGCATGGTGTTGCGGCGCGGCTCGACACGGCCGGCCAGGTCGAGCTCGGTCACCGTGATGGTCAGCTGCTGGCTAGCCGGCAGCTTTTGCGCCAGTTGTTCAAAGTGGGCAGTCACGTCCTTCAGCAACTGCGCGCGGTCCTGCTCCCAGTACGGCACATCGATGAACTTGTCCGGTTCCTGGTAGGTAACCTTCACGCTGCCAGCCGAAGCAGCGCCGGCGGCGGCCAGCATCAGGGCGGCGGCAAGCCAGAGGCGGGTATGGCGTTTCATGATAGCGATCCTTTCAAAGACAGCCTTCAATATACTCCTCCGCCGTGACGCCGGTGCCGATGAAACAGTTTCTCACAAAAAAAACGGGCCGGAAACGTCCGGCCCGCTGTGCCCGTCTAGCGCGGCTTAGGTGCCGATGCGGCCGCCGTCATTCTTGGTGATGGCGATGGTGGCCGAACGCGGACGCTTGCCGGCGCCGTAACCGGTGTTGGCCGGCCACTGGCTGCTGTATTTGGTCGGATCGCCGACATTGGCCATGGCCGTGCCTTCGCCCGGGTGCTGGATATTGACGAACAGGGTCTTGCCATCCGGCGACTCGGCGATGCCGGTCAGTTCGCAATCGACCGGGCCCACCAGGAAGCGCTTCAGGGTGTCGGCGGTTGGGGTCTTGCCGACGAAGGTATCGACATTGCCGGCCGGGTAGGCCAGGGTCACCTTCTTGCCGTCGCCCACGCTGCCCGGCACGCCGGCCAGCATCATGCAGTTGGTGGCGTCGGTGTAGGCGCCGTCGTCGGTCTGGATCCAGCAAATGCCGGTCGACTTGGCGAAGGCCAGGCCGTCCGGGCTGGAGAAGTCCTGGTCAGCGGTCAAGCTGGACAGGTTGACCATGCCCGGGTTGGCGTCGGACTGGGCGCCGAACAGGTAGACGTCCCAGCTGAAGGTGGCGGAGGCGTTGCCGTCCTTCTCTTTCACGCGCAGGATGTGGCCATTCACGTTGCCAGTCTGCTTGCTGGCGCCCTTCATATCCTCGTAAGTACGCGGGTTCGGGCCGTCCGGCGCGGTGCGCGAGCTGTTGTTGGTCAGGGTGAAGTACACCTCGCCGTTGGCCGGGTTGACCGAGCACCATTCCGGGCGGTCCATCTTGGTCGCACCGACCGCGTCAGCCGCCAGGCGGGCGTTCACCAGCACGTCAGCCTGGTCGGCAAACTTGTAGGTGGCGTAGGCGGCGATGGCGGCGTTGCTGATGCTCAGCTCGATCCAGGAACCGGTGCCGTCGGCATTGAACTTGGCCACGAACAGCTTGCCCGCGTCCAGGTATTTGTCGCCGGTGGCCAGCACGTCGGCCGGGGTGGCGTCAGCATCGCTCCAGGTCGCGGTCGACACGAATTTGTAGATGTACTCGTTGCGCGAGTCGTCGCCCATGTACACCGCCAGCGGCTGGCCGGCCACGGTCTTGCCGAAGGCCGCGCTTTCGTGGGCGTAGCGGCCCAGGGCGGTACGCTTGCGCAGGGCGCGCGTCTTGTTGTACGGGTCGGCTTCGGTGATGTAGCCCTGGCCGTTCATCTCGTTGCGGTAGTCATCGCTGCCGTCGGTCGAGGCGCCCAGCTTGGAGATATTCCAGCGCGCGTACTTGTCGTCGGCGCCACCGGTTTCCCAGGCGTGGCGCGAGGCGGCGCCCTGGCTGCGGCCATAGCGCTTGAGCGAAGCCACGCTCTTGTCGGCGCCGCGCGCCGCATCGTCGGCTGCGCCACGGGTGAAATAGCCGCTCCAGTTTTCTTCGCCGGTGACGAAGGAGCCCCATGGGGTCTTGCCGGTACCGCAGTTGTTCAGGGTGCCACGCGTCTTGCTGCCGTCGGTGGAATACTTGGTTTTCAACAGGGCGTTGCCTTTGGCCGGGCCGCTGATGTCGCACTCGGTCAGGCAGGTGACGCGGCGGTTGAACGCCGAATCCTTGACATATTCCCATTTGCCGCCGACCTTGCGCACTTCCACCACGGAGATGCCGTGCAGCGCGGTTTCGCGGTCCACTTCGGCCGCCGGGCGTGGCAGGGTGTTGGTGCCGCCGTTGGCGTGGATGAAGAAGGCCGAGTATTTCTCGTTGATGGTGGCTTCATGGTTCACCGCCAGCAGGCCGCGCTCGTTGCCGTTGGCCGAAGGCTTGCCGGCGCTGTCCAGGCCGAAGAACTCCATGCCGTCGTGCTGGTCGCCCGCCCGCATTTCGAAGTCGGAATCGCTGCCGTCGTTCTTGAAGGCGGCGGTGGAAGCGCTCAGCGGATCGCCCATGGCGTAGATCACGCTGGCGGTATAACCGGCCGGCACGATCACGCTGTCAGCCAGGCTCTTGCCCACGGCCGCGAAGCCCAGCAGCTTCTCGCTTGGGGTTGGCACGTCCGGCTTGGTGACAACCGGCGCATCGTCATTGCCGCCGCCGCAAGCGGTCAGCGTGGCCGAACCCATCATCACGGAGATGGCCGATGCCACCGAACCGCGCAGCAGGTTGCGGCGGGAGATGCGCTTGTCGAGGATTTCGCTGAAGTGTTCGTTCGGGGTATCGTTGTAGCCGATATCGTCGTGATCGATTTTGTGTTCCATGACGCTTTCCAAGGGTGGAGGAGGAGTTAAAACTGCCCGCCATTCTAGGAAGCGAAGATGACAACAATGTGACGTACTGGCAGCTTTTCGTCTCAGCCAACGGACAGCAGTTGCCGCAGCACGCTTGCACAAGGCCCGGGCGCCGCCTGCAGCAGGCAGTGCGGCCCGTCGATGCGGTGCGTGATGACGCGCGCGTTGCGGCGCGTGATGGCCTCGGCGCACGCCAGTGGCACCAGGCGGTCGCGCGTCGCCTGCAGATAATGGATCGGCACCGCCACCAACGATAATTGCGCCGTCACGTCCACCGCCAGCACCGCCCTCGCCCGCTGCGCCAGCACGGCCGCCGTCACCGGCGCCAGGGCTTGCGCCAGCCAGCGCCGCAAGCTTGCGTTGCCGCTGCGCCCGAGCAGCAATGGCGCGGCCATCCAACGCGCCGCCGGCTTCAGCCAGGCGCCCCGCGCCAGCCATGCCAGTCCGCGCAAGGCCGGGCGCGGATTGCTGGCGAAGGTACAGCACAGGACCAGCCCCACCAGGCCGGGCGGGCGCTGCGCCGCGAGTGCAATGGCAATCGGGCCGGAAAAGGACTCGCCCAGCAAGACATACGGCCGCCCCGTCGGCAAGGCCCGCCGCGCAAGCTGCTCCAGCTCGCCATACGCCAGCGCCTGGTCCGGCGGATAGCAGACGCGGATCAGCTCGACCGCGTCGCCCAAGGCCGCCGCCAGCGGATCGAACAGCGTGCCCGTGCCATCCATCCCCGGCAGCAGCACCAGCGCCGGTTTCACGCCCGCCATTCCATTTGCTGGAGCTGAATGTGGGGATGGCTTTCCAACGCCTCCCAACGCGGCAGGAAGCTGAAACCGCGCTTTAGGTAGAACGTCGCCGCGCGCGCATTCTCCGGCGCGACATCGAGCACCACGCGCCGATGGCCTTGCGCGACGGCGTGCGCCAGCATGGCGTCGACCAGGGCCGCCGCCGCGCCGCTGCCGCGCTGCTTGGGCTGGACCCACATGGCGATCAGGTTGAATTCCTGCGCCGCGCTGAGCACGCCGCCGACCATGCCGACCGGCGCGCCGCCCGCATCGAAGGCCAGCAGGTAGGTCGCCGGTCCGCGCCCGGCGGCGCGCTCGCGCCATTGGTCATCGGTATTGGCGGCGGCGCTGGCGTGGGTGACGCCGAAGGCGGTCGGCGCATCCAGCAGCGCGGCCAGGCGCACTTGTTTGAGGAGGGGCCAGTCTGGTTCGGTGGTGCGGCGGATCAGCATGGAATTCCGGATCGTCAATGGACGGCCAGTATATCAATCGTGGCAGCGCCAATCCTCTTCCCCGGCCGTGAGGGCTCCTCCATCGTTTAAATTTATGAAGCCTGCCGGAGTACAAAATCAGTGGCAGAACGCTGTAGCGCTGGCTCATGGTTTGTGCGTGCGCGCACGGCGCAGGCGCGGCACTGGCCGGAGACTGGGCAGAAAGGAGATCGCCATGCCCGAAGGACCATCCATCGCCATCCTGGCCGAATCCGTGCAAGGCTTCGCCGGCCGCACCATCGCCGCCGCCAGCGGCAACAGCAAAACAGTGCCGTTCGACGAGCTGCCCGGCCAGCCCCTCCTCTCGCTGCGCAGTTGGGGCAAGCACTTCCTGCTCGAACTGCCGCTGTACACGCTGCGCATCCACTTCCTGATGTTCGGCAGCTACCGCATCGACGAGCGCAAGGACGGCGCCACGCCGCGCCTGTCGCTGCAATTCGAAGAAGGTGGTGAGCTGAACTTTTACAGCTGCTCCATCAAACTGGTGGAAGGCGAACTGGAGCAAGCCTACGACTGGCGCGACGACGTCATGGCGGACGCCTGGAGTCCGCGCCTGGCATTGAAGAAACTACGCGCCGATCCCGAGCGCTATATATGCGACGCCCTGCTCGACCAGAATCTTTTTGCGGGAGTTGGCAATATTATCAAAAACGAAGTATTGTTTCGTTTACACATTCACCCTCTCTCCAAAGTAATTAATTTGCCTCAAAACAAATTGCGGGATGTGGTGAAACAAGCGCGCCAATACAGTTTTGAATTCAAAGCCTGGAAACAGGCTTTCGTCCTGAAACAGCATTGGCAAGTGCATAACCGTCGTGAATGCCCGCGTTGCCAGATCAAGCTGCAGCGGGCCCACCTCGGCCTGACACAGCGCCGCACGTTTTGGTGCGAAAGTTGCCAGAAGCGTTACGATAGTTCATTGGTGTTGTAAAGATATAGCCAAACTACTATTGCCTGTTGTTAATAGGAATAGGTCGGACTACAATCGGTCAGATGCGCCTAAAAATTGCGCATCATCCAGGACTTTGTGTCACATTTGGAATTTGCCAATATGTCTTTCTTGTCTTCTGCTACGCCCAAGCTCGCGCCGTGGAGAATCCTGCTGGTTGATGATGAACCTGATATTCATGACATCACCAAGCTCACTTTGAGCCGCTTCCGCCTGGAAGGCCGCGGCCTGACCTTCCTGCACGCCTACAGCGGCGCCGAAGCCAAGGAAGTGCTGGCGAAGGAAAAAGACATTGCCCTGGTCTTCCTCGACGTGGTGATGGAGAAGGAAGACTCGGGCCTGGAAGTGGCGCGCTGGATGCGCCAGGACCTGGACAACCAGTTCACCCGCATCGTGCTGCGCACCGGCCAGCCCGGCCAGGCGCCGGAAGAACGCGTGATCGTCAATTACGACATCAACGATTACAAAGAGAAGACCGAGCTCGACCGCACCAAGCTGTTCACCACCACCTTCGCCGCCCTGCGCGCCTACCGCGACATCATGAAGGTGGAGGAAGCACGCCAGCAGCAGTTGCACTACCGCGAAGGGCTGGAGCGCGTGATAGCCGCCTCCGCCCACATCTTCCAGGCGCGCAACCTGAAAGACTTCGCCAACGGCCTGCTGCAGCAAGTGGTGGCCCTGCTGCGCCTGGAGCAAAGCATGCTGGTACGCCTGCGCGGCGCCACCGCCGTGAGCGGCGAAACCACGTATGAAGTGCTGGCCCAGATCGGCCAGGAAGAAGACAGCCTGCTGACGCCGGAAATACTGGCGCAATTGAAGGACGCCGAAAGCAACCGCATCTCGCGCATGGCCGGCGACACCTTTGTCGGCTACTTCCCGAACAGCAGCGGCAAAGCCTCGCTGCTGATCCTGAAAGGCGTCGACGACATTTCCGAAATCGACCAAAAGCTGCTGCAGATTTTCTGCAGCGGCGTCGCCATCGCCTTCGACAATATACTGCTGACGCAGGAGATCACCGACACCCAGGCCGAGCTGATCATGCGCCTGGGCGACGTGGTGGAATCGCGCTCCAACGAAGCCGGCAACCACGTGCGCCGCATGGCCGAATTCTGCCACCTGCTGGCCACGGCCGCCGGCATGCCGGAAGAGGAAACCGCCGTGCTCAAGCACGCCGCCCCGATGCACGACATCGGCAAGATCGCCACCCCCGACTCGGTGCTGCTCAAGCCGGGCAAGCTCGACGCGGCCGAATGGGAAATCATGAAGCAGCACCCCACGGTCGGCCTGTCGATCCTGGACGGCTCCACGCGCCCGATCCTGAAAGCGGCCGCCGTGATCGCCCACCAGCACCACGAAAAGTTCGACGGCAGCGGCTACCCGCAAGGCCTGGTTGGCCACGCCATCCACGAATACGCCCGCATTGTCGCCGTCGCCGACGTATTCGACGCCCTGATGCACAAGCGCTGCTACAAAGACGCCTGGCCGGTCGCCCAAGTGGTCGAGCACATGCGCGAAGTCGCCGGCCAGCACCTCGACCCCAAGTTCGTCGAACTGCTAATCGCCAACATGGACCAAGCCCTCGCCATCAACGAACGCTTCCCCGACTAAAACCGGTGCCAAAACCGGTGCCAGGTCTGTCATTTGGACAGCCAAGCCACTCCTTTGAGAAAAATCAAAACGCGCCGATTGTGCAACATCGGCGCGTTTTCTTTTTGCGCGAAATCAAGCGTATTGAGCTAGATCAAACGGACACGCTCGGTGTCCGAATGACAGACCTGGCACCGGTTCTAGGTTTTGCGCTGGTCGCGCGGGAAGCGGAGGTGGTAGTGCAGGCCCATGCCGGGGGAGCTGACCACTTTCACCGTGCCGCCCAAGGGGCCGGTCACCAGGTTGTACAGGATGTGCGCGCCGAGGCCGCTGCCGCCGCTGCCGCGCTTGGTGGTGAAGAAGGGGTCGAATAACTGCTGCAGCGTGGTGGCGTCCATGCCGATGCCGTCGTCGCTGTAGTCGAACAGGATCTGGTCGCCGTCGAGCTTGCCAGTGATGCGGATCTGCCCTTGCCGCCCTTCCTCAAAGCCGTGCACCAGGGAGTTCACCACCATATTGGTGACGATCTGCGACACGGCGCCGGGGAAACTTTCCAGATGGATGTCGCCCGGGCAGTCGACCTGCACGTCGATCGGCTTGCCTTTCAGCTTGGGCTGCAGCGACAGCAGCACTTCATCCAGGTATTTGCGCAGGTTGAAGTGGCGGATGTTGTCGGAACTCTGGTCGACCGCGACTTGCTTGAAGCTGCGCACCAGCGCGGCGGCGCGCTGGGTGTTGGTGGTCATGATCCTGAGCGACTGGTCGACCGTGTCGAAGAACTGGTTCAGGCCGTCCTCGTCGAGCACGCCTTCGGCCATGTCGAGCTTGCACAGGCGCAGCTCTTCCACCAGGTGGCTGGTGGCGGTGACGCAGATGCCGAGCGGGGTGTTGATTTCATGGGCGACGCCAGCCACCAGGCGGCCGAGCGAGGCCAGCTTTTCTTGCCGCACCAGCTCGCCTTGCGCGGTCTGCAACTGCGTCAGGGCGGTGGCCAGGGCGCTGTTCTGCTCTTCCAGTTCGGCTTTGGCGCGGCGGATGGCGAGGTCGGCGCGGGTGCGGGCAATCGCGGCGGCGGTGTGGTTGGCCACAAAAGCCAGGATGTCGAGCTCGGCCTGGGTGTAGATCACCGAGGCGTCGTAGCTTTGCACGATGATCACGCCCAGCGCCTGCTCGCCCACCAGCATGGGCACGCCGATCCAGCTGGCGATGCCCTGGTTGCCGAGCGGCTCGTTGATTTCGCCGCTGGCCATCAGGCCGGCGAAGGTGGCGCCGTCGAGCAGCATGGGCGTACGCTTGCTGAGCACGAAGGAACTCATGCCCAGGCCGTATTCAAAACGCTTGACCGGCGCCTCCATGTCTTTTTCGTCGACGAAATACGGGATCGAGATTTCTTCGCTCTTGGGGTGGTACAGGCCGATCAGGAAGTTGGGCGCGTTGATCAGGCTGCCAACGATGTCGTGCAGGCGCGCGTACAGCACCTTGGCGTCCGATTCGGCCGAGGCGGAGGCGGACAGGCTGGCGATCTCGTACAGGGCGCGTTGCAGGCGCTCGGCCTTGCTGCGCTCGGCCACTTCGCGTTCCAGTTCCAGCGTGCGCTCGCGCACGGCGCGCTCCAGGCGGTCCATGCTTTGCAAGCCTTGCAGGGCGCTGGAAACATGGTTGGCGATCTGGGCGAACAGGGCCTGGTCCTCTTCGCTGTAGGTGTGTTCCTTGTCATAGCTCTGGATCACCATGGCGCCCAGCGCTTCGTGGTTCTGGTCCATCAGCGGGCAGCCGATCCAGTGCTCGGCCACGGTGCCGATGCCGAACACATCCTTCTCTTCGCGCGCGCGTTGTTCGTCGCCAGTCATCACCAGGCGCTGCTTGTTGAGCATGACCCAGGCGGTGGGCGACTGGTCGGGGCTGGCCAGTTGCAGCAGCTCGTCCTTGTAGGGGTGGTCGTCCACTTCATCGACGAAATAGACGAAGCGCACGGCGTTGCCCGGCGCGTCGCGCTCGCTCAGGGCGACGTAAAAATTGGCGGCGTACATGATGCGGCCCAGGGCCGCGTGCACGGATTGCAGGAAGACAGTGATATCGGTGCAACTGTTCGACAGCTGCCCAATCTCAAGCAGGATTTCCTGGACGGCCTCCAGGCGGCGCAGACGGCTTTCCATCTTGTTCCCAAGGTTTACATGCGTCTGGGCAATATATCAGTTGGGGCGCGGGCAAGCCAGCGGAAAAAACAAAGCCCGCGTGGGGCGCGGGCTGTGCGTGTCACTGCAGGGACATTGCCGGTCGCCGCGGCGGCAGGATCGGCGGACCGAGCGGTGTGATGCGCGGGTCGATGGCCGGCTCCGGCGTCTGGTACTTAAAGGGATTGATGATAATCGGTGGAATTGTCGGGGGCGCGGAGGGCGGGCCTTTGGGGCCGCCGCCGGAGCATTCCCTTGCGCTACGTTGGCGCAGTTCGCTATCGATTTCCAGGAGCAACGATTGGCTCCCGTCTCTTACAAGCCAAGCCATATTCCCCTCCTAATCAGAGATTGGATATTCAGTATAGACAAAGGGTCAATGAATTCAAGGCAATCATCTCATCTATTCCATTCATCACGCCAAAACCACCGTTCGTCGCAATCCGATAGCCCGGCCGCAGCGCCAGGCCTACAGTGACACCATGTTCAACGCCAAGAGGCCCATCATGAAAAAGGTATTCGCCCTCACCCTGCTCCTGTTCTTCTGCGGCATGGTTGCAGCCTGGCTCTTCATCGACGCCAACGACGTGCTGATTACCGTCGGCGACGAGGATTTCGAAGGACCACTGGGCACCTTGCTGGGTACCGTGATTGCCGGCGGCGTGTTCGCCCTGCTGGCGGTGGTGATGACCCTGGTGGCCGTCATCATGGGCTTCGTCATGGCCGGCGTCGGGGTGCTGGTGGTGCTGTGCCTGGCCTTCGCGGCCGTGGTCACCATCGCTGCCGTGTCGCCCCTGTTCCTGCCGGTGCTGATCCCCTTCGCCATCTACTGGTGGATGAAGCGCCGCGATCAGCGCAAGGCCAGCGCCGTTCCCGCCCTGGAACATGCGCCTGCTTGACCGGCCCGGCTCGGGTGCTAGAATGCAATTTTGATAATTTTACAAAACTGCCCATGCGCCCGACTCTTCCGCTGCTGTTGTCCCTGGCCTTCGCGCTCCCTGCCCACGCTGACAAGCTGGACGACGCCATCCTGGCGGAAATGCAGCGCAGCCATATTCCCGGCATCTCGATCGCGGTGGTCAAGGATGGCAAGATCATCCGCGAGCAAGGTTATGGCTACGCCGACCTGGAGCACCAGGTGAAGGTCACGCCGGACACGATTTTCCAGTCCGGCTCGGTCGGCAAGACGTTCACGGCGGCACTGGTGATGCTGCTGGCGCAGGATGGCAAGCTGTCGCTCGACGACCCGATCTCGCGCCACCTGGCCAACACGCCGAAAGCGTGGGAGGGCATCACCATCCGCCACCTGCTGAGCCACACCTCCGGCCTGGGCGACCCGTACGCGAAACTGGACTTCACCCGCAACTACAGCGATGAGGAACTGATCGCGCTGGAGGCCGAGATTCCGGTGCGGTTCGCGCCCGGTGAAAAGTGGGCGTACTCGAATATGGGCTACCACCTGCTCGGCTTCATCTGCAACAAGGCGGGCGGCAAGTTCTACGCCGACCAGCTACGCGAGCGCATCTTCGCGCCGCTCGGCATGGGCACGCGCATCATCAGCGAGGCCGACATCATCCCGCACCGCGCGCGCGGCTATGAGCGCAAGGACGGCCAACTGGTCAACCAATCGTGGGTGGCGCCGCGCCTGAATACCACGGCCGACGGCAGCCTGTACCTGACGGCGCGCGACCTGGCCAAGTGGGACCTGGCACTGTACGGCGACCAGGTGCTGCCGGCCAGCGTGCGCGCGGCCAGCTGGACCCCGGCCAAACTGAATGACGGCAACGCCACCGAGTATGGCTACGGCTGGCAACTGTTCGAGCGCAACGGCCACCGCACCATCGCCCACGGCGGCGCGTGGCAAGGCTTCCGCGCCCAGCTGTACCGCTTTGTGGACGACAAGCTGTCGGTGGTGGTGCTGGCCAATTCGGCCACGGCGCGCCCGGACAAGCTGGGCGACCTGGTGGCGGCGCATTACCTGCCGGCGCTGGCGCCGCAGCCCAAACCCGCCATCGCAGAAACCGAACCGGCGGTGGCGCAGCGCGTACGCGCCATCTTCGCCCAACTGGCTGGCGGCAAGCAGCCGGACGGCTTGGGCGAAAAATTGGCAGCGCTCCTGTCGCCGGAGTTCATTGCCAGGGTGTCGGGCGATTTGCG
The DNA here is from genome assembly GCA_046523935.1 of Massilia sp. SR12. Taxonomy (GTDB): domain Bacteria; phylum Pseudomonadota; class Gammaproteobacteria; order Burkholderiales; family Burkholderiaceae_D; genus Rugamonas. Next base: position 3,423,225 of record CP159586.1, read on the forward strand.
CGAATGGGGCACGCTGCAAAAAGTGGAGCCGCTGGCGCGCAGCAGCGATGGCGAACTGCGCAAATACAGCTACCGCCTGAGCTATGCCACCGGCGTGCTGCTGGTGGACCTGGGACTGGGCAAGGCCGACCAGGTCGAGCAGCTCAGCATGCGGCGCGAATAATCAGCTTTCCACGCGGTTGCGGCCGCCGCGCTTGGCGCGGTACAGCGCGTGGTCGGCACGCACCAGGGCCGCGTCGCCGCAGGGATCGGCGGCGGCCATGCCGGCCATGCCAATACTGACTGTGACGGCGACGCTGCTGCCTTGATGCTGCAACGGCGTGTCGGCGATGCGCTGGCGCAGGCGCTCGGCAAAGGTGCGCGCCGCCTCCATGTCGGCGCCCGGCAGCAGGATGGCGAATTCCTCGCCGCCGACGCGGCCCAGCATATCGATCTTGCGCTGCGAATCGCGCATCAAGCCGGCCAGGTGGCGCAGCACGGCGTCGCCCCAGTCATGGCCGTGGGCGTCGTTGATATCCTTGAAGTGGTCGATGTCGAGCATCAGCACGGCGGCGTGGCCGCCGACATCGCGCTGCAGGCGCGCCTGCTCGCTCTCCAAACGCGCCATGAATTCGCGCCGGTTCGGCAGTCCGGTCAGGAAGTCGGTGGTGGCCAACTGCACCAGTTCGTCGTTCAGGCGTTTGCGTTCGGTGCTATCGACCGTGGAAACGATGACGAAGTCGAGCGCGTGCTCGTGGCCCGGCATCACCAGCAAGGTCAGTTCGTTCTGCCGCGGCACGCCGTCCAGGCGCAAAAAGCTGCCCTCGCCCTGGAACAGGTGCTGGCCCTGTTCCAGCGCCAGCAGGGCGCGCGCGAAGACCGGCAGCGCGGCGGGTGCGAAATTCTGCGCCAGGCCAAGGCGGTCGAGCTGCTTGCTGGCCGGGTCGGCGCCGACCTGGGCCAGGGCGGCGGCATTGACGTCGGTGATGCGCACCAGGGCGGCCAGGCGCTGCAACTGGCTTGGGTTGTTCTGCAGCCATTGACTGATGTCTTCCACACCTGAATCAGCCAGCTCCTGCAACGCGCGCTGGACGGCCGACCAGTCCTGCTGCCACAGCGCCACCGGCGCGTGGTCGTACAAGCTGCGGAAGCGCGCCTCGCCCGCGCGCAGGGCGTGCGCCGCGCGCGCCTGCTCGATGGCGATGCCGGCCAGGCTGGCCGCCTGGTCGATCAGGGCCATATGCGCCACGCTGGGGCGCTGCGGGTCGCGGTGGTAGATGGCGAAGGCGCCCAGCACCTTGCCGTTGGCGCCGCGCACCGGCTCCGACCAGCAGGCGCCCAGGCCGGCGCGCGCCGCCAGTTCACGGAACGGCAGCCAGAGCGGATCGCTACGGATATCTGCCACGATGACGCGGCTATTGCTGACGACCGCCTTGCCGCAGGAACCACTGCCATAGCCGACCGGTTGGTTGTGCAGGGCGTCGTTGAAAAAGGCCGGCAGGCTGGGCGCGGCGGCCACTTGCAGGCGCTTGCCGTCCTCGTCCAGCAGCATCACACAGCACAGCATGCCCGGGTTGGCCGCTTCCAGGCCGCGCAGCAGGCTGTCCAGCACTTGCTGCTGCGGCGCGCCGGCGGCCAGCAGCTCCAGCACCTGGTGGCGCGCCTCCTCGCGCCGTTCACTCAAGGTGCGTTCGGTAATGTCGCGGAAGGACCAGATGCGCGCCGCCTCGCTGCCCAGGCGCAGCGGGCGCGTGGTCAGCTCCAGCACGCGGCCGTCGCGCAAAGGCAGCTGGCTATGGCAGTCGTCCTCCAGTTCACGGCAGGCGGCCGCCTGCATAAAGGGTTCGGGCTGTTCCAGTTGGGCGGCCATGTGGCCGAACAAAATGGCGCCGTCGTTCTGCCAGTCCAGCTGCTCCGGCAGGTTCCACACCTGGCGGAAGCGGCGGTTCGCATTGAGCACCGTGCCGCGGTAGTTGTCGACCAGGATGCCGTCCACCGTGGAATCGAGGATGCTGCGCAACACCGCCTGGCTGCCCTGCGCATGGTCGGCCATGGCCAGCAGGGTTTGCTGGCCTTCGCGCAGTTCCTCCGCCATGCGGTCGCTGCGCCCGAGCGCCAGGCGCAGCCGCTGCCGGCTCTCGGCCAGCACATAGGCCAGCAGCGCCAGCAAGGCGCTCAGCACCACGCCGCCGGTGGCGATGGCGCGCGGTTTATCGGACAGCACGCCGTTGGCCTTGGGCAGGGCGCTCACCTGCAGCGTCCAGCGCCGCCCGGCCAGGCTGAGGCGCTTGGTGGCGCGGTGCGCTGCCTGGGCCGCGCTGTGGGACGAGCTGTCGAACATGCTGGTCATGCCGTTCATCTCGTCGCCGTCGTAGATTTCCACGTCCAGGTCGCGCAAGGCATCGTGGCCCAGGGCGGCCATCACGTCGCCCATGCGGAACGGCGCATAGACCCAGCCCTTGAGCGCCGCGCGCCGTTGCGCCAGCGTGTAGCGCCCCTGCCCGTTGTTATAGATCGGCAGGGCGATCAGGAAGCCGGCCTGCACCGGGTCGGCGGTCTCCTGCTTCAGCAGCAGCTTGCCGGTCATGCTGGGCAGGCCGGCATCGCGCGCCTGCTCCAGCGCGGCGCGGCGCACCGGCTCGGACAGGCCGTCATAGCCGAAGGCTTGCCGGTTATTGCCGCTAAAGGGTTCCAGGTAGACCACCGGGCTGTAGTGGCTGCGCTGCCCGGGCGGTGCGACCAGGTAGTCGGGAAAGCCCTCGGCGCGCACGGTGGCGATGTGGGCCTCCAGCTGGCTGCCCGGCACGTAGCGCATAAAACCCACGCCCTGCATGCCGGGGAAATTCTGGTTCAGCTCCAGGCGTTCGATATAGGTGCGGAATTCCTCGCGCGCGACGAAATCGGAACTGGCGAATAAGCCCTGCACCCCGTACAGCACCTGCACATAGGCTTGCATGCGCACGGCGACCTGGTTGACCAGCTCCCGCGCCCGGTAGTCGAAATCGGCGTTGGCGTCGCGCGCGGCATCCCCGCGCGCGCCCCACCAGAGCGTGGCGGTGGCCGTCAGGCAGACCGTCGCCACCAGCCCCGCCAGCAGGCGGGGACGGAGCAGGCGTTGCAGGAGCGCGGGGGCGGGCGGCCTTTCCATACCTGCATCTTAGTTTATTTGCGGCAAATTATCGACCCAGCGTCGCCTGGAACAGACGGTAGCCGCGCGCGCGCAGGTCGCAGGCCGGACAGGTGCCGCAGCCATAGCCCCAGTCGTGCAGCGCGCCGCGCTCGCCCTTGTAGCAGGTGTGGGTGTCGGCCCGGATCAGGTCCACCAGGCGTTGCCCGCCCAGTTGCCCGGCCAGTTGCCAGGTTTGCGCCTTGTCCAGCCACATGAGCGGGGTTTCCAGCTTGTAGCGGGTGTCCATGCCCAGGTTCAGCGCCACTTGCAGCGCTTTCATGGTGTCGTCGCGGCAGTCCGGGTAGCCGGAAAAATCGGTTTCGCACATGCCGCCCACCAGCACGCTCAGTCCGCGGCGATAGGCCACCGTGGCGGCCACGGTCATGAACATCAGGTTGCGGCCGGGGACGAAGGTGTTGGGCAGGCCGTTTTCCTGCATCACGATCTCGATGTCCTCGGTCATCGCCGTTTGCGAGATTTGCGCGATCAGGCCAAGGTCGATCATATGGTCCTGGCCCAGGCGTTCGGCCCATTCCGGCTTCACGCCGCGCAGTTGCTCGCGCACCAACGGGCGCTGCGCCAGCTCGATGGCATGGCGCTGGCCGTAATCGAAGCCGATGGTTTCAACGCGCGCGTAGCGCTCCAGGGCCCAGGCCAGGCAGGTGGTCGAGTCTTGTCCACCGCTGAACAGGACCAGTGCAGCGTCGTTTGTCAGCATCGCTTTACATTCCTTTGGTTTATTCTGGTTCTTTTGAAAATCTTATGGGTACGCCATCAAGGCTGCCGATCCGGTAACATTCGGTTTCGACCTCCTGATCACAGACCACGAATTTTGGCACAAACCAGCATAAAAGTAATGAAAGGCCTAGTTCTAGGCTGCGCCGCCCTGCTGCCTTTAGCTGCGGCGGCCCAGGGCTGGGAGTACAAGGTGCGCATCAACGCGCCGCGCGAGCTGGAGACGCTGCTGGAGGACAACCTGGACCTGGTGCGCTTTCGCAGCAACCCGCGCATGGACCGCGACCAGTTACAGCGCATGCTGCGCGCGGCGCCGGAGCAGGTCAAGACACTGGTGGCGACGGCCGGCTACTACACGCCGGCGGTGAATATCAGTCTGGATGAAAACGGCACGCCGACCGTCACGCTGGAGGTGCAGCCGGGCGAGCCGGTGCTGGTGGGCGAGGTGGCGATCGAGCTGGTGGGCTTCGCCTCCACCCCCGCCGCACCCTTCGACCAAGCGGCGCTGAAGGCCGGCTGGGGCCTGCCCGCCGGCGCGGTGTTCCGCCAGGACGAATGGGAAAGGGCCAAGCGCAATCTCCTGCGCGCCGTGGTGCAGACGCGCTACCCGCGCGCGCAGATGAGCGCCAGCGAGGCCGTAGTCGATCCCGAAACGCGGCGCGCGCTGCTGCACATCACGCTCGATAGCGGGCCGGAGATGCGCTTCGGCGAGCTGAAAGTGGAGGGCTTGCGGCGCTATCCCGAATCGGTGGTGAGCAACCTGAACCCGGTCCAGCCGGGCGACTATTACAGCGAAGCCGCACTGCAGGCCTTCCAGGGCAAACTGCAGGAGACCGGCTACTTCGCCAACGTGGAGGTAAGCGCCGACCAGTCGGCGCTGCTGGACGAACAGATCGCGGCGGCGGAAGGAAAAGCGCAGGGCGTGCCGCAGCCCGCCACCATGGCGCCCTTGCCGCTGCTGGTGCGGGTGGTGGAGAACAAGCGCAAGAACGCCAGCGTGGGTATCGGCTTCAGCACCAATACCGGGGCGCGCGCATCCGGCACCTACGACGACCTGAGCGTGTTCGGCCTGAAAATGAAAAGCGCGCTGACGCTGGAAACCAAACGCCAGTCGGCGCGCAGCGACTTCTACTTCCCGACCACGGCGGACGGCTTCAACGACAGCTTCGGCGCGGCGCTGGAACGCAAGGATATCGAGGGCGAGATCACGCGCACGGCATCGGTGGCGGCCAAGCGCGCCTGGGGCACGCCGCGGCTGGAGCGCAGCATCTCGATCGAGTACCTGAACGAGAGCAAGACGGTCAACCGCGTGCTGTCCACCCACAGCCAGTCGCTGCCGATCACCTATGCCGCCACCTGGCGCAAGGTCGACAACCTGGTGTTCCCGACCAAGGGCTATGTGGTCAACGCCACCCTGGGCGGGGCGCTGCTGCCGGTGCTGACGGATGAAAAATTCATCCGTGCCACCGCGCGCGGCATCACCTACCGGCCCTCGAGCGCCAAATCCACCGTGATCCTGCGCGCGGAGATCGGCGCCCTGGCCTCGGCCAGCCAGTCCGGCGTGCCGACCACCTACCTGTTCCGCGCCGGCGGCGACAACTCGGTGCGCGGCTACGCCTACCAGGAGCTGGGCGTGCAGCAAGGCGACGCCACCGTGGGCGGGCGCTACCTGCTCACCGGCAGCGCGGAATACCAGTACTGGTTCAAGCCAACCTGGGGCGCGGCAGTGTTCTACGACGCCGGCAACGCCGGCAACTCGGTCAGCGGCCTGGCGCCGAAATCGGGCTACGGCGTGGGTGCGCGCTACAAGAGCCCGGTTGGCCCGATCAACGTCGACGTCGCGTATGGCCACGCCACGCGCAAGGCGCGCGTGCACTTCTCGCTGGGATTCACCTTCTGATGGATACGCCGCACACCCCGCCCGCCCCGCCAGCCCCGCCGGCCACTGCGCCAGCCGCGCCGCGCCGCAAATGGCTGCGCCGCAGCTTGATCGGCGGCGGCCTCACGCTGGCCATGCTGGGCGGCGCTGTCTGGCTCCTGGGCCGCGAAACCACCCTGCAACAGATCGTGGCGCAGGTCGCGCGCGCCAGCGGCGGGCAGATCACCATCACCGGCGTCAGCGGATCGCTGTATGGCCGCATGCACATCGAGCGCCTGGTGTACCGCGACGCATCGAGCGTGTTGAGCGCCGACCAGATCGACATCAACTGGTCGCCGCTGCAGTATTTCAGCGAAGGCGTCGCGATCAGCGAACTGCACGTCGCGCGCATTGAATCGCGCAGCACCGGGCCGTCCAAACCGGCCCAGATGCCCGCCGCCATTGCCCCGCCCTTCCGCCTGCGCATCGCCGACGGCCGGGTCGCCGCCCTCGCCATTGTCGGCAGCGACGGCAGCCGCACCGAGCTGCACGCCATCAAACTGCAATTGCAGGGCGACGGCCAGCGCTGGCAACTGAAAGACGCCAGCGCCGAAACGCCGATCGGCGCCATCGCCGCCAGCGCCGAAATTTCCACCGCCCGGCCCTACAAGCTGAGCGCCAACGCCGCCCTCGCCCCCATGCCACCCGGCGCGACAGACGACGCAACAGCCGCCACGCCGGCCGCCCGCTCAGGCGCGCAGACGCCCGGCGCCAGCGCAGCGCCCGCAGCGTTCGGCCGCAGCGCCGCATCGCCCGCCAACGCCGGGGCAGCGGCCGCGCCGAATCTCCGCACCCCACGCGGCGCGGCCGCCGCTAGCGCGCCAAAGCCACGTCCCGCGCTGGACGCCAGCGCCATCCAGCGCAGCGCCACGCGGCTGGAGCTGGTGGCCAGCGGTGACCTGGCGCAACTGAAGCTGGACCTCAAAGGCACCTCCAGCTACGCCAACGGCGACGGCACGCTGCTGCTCGCCCCCTTCGACGCCATCCCCCTGCGCGGCATACGCCTGCAAGCACGCGGCATCGACCCCGCCCGCTTCGACCCGGCCTGGCCGCAAGCCGCCCTCGACCTCGCGCTGGAAACCACCATCGCCGGCGACAAGCTGAGCGGCCAACTGGCGCTCACCAACCGCAGCGCAGTCGGCCCGCTCGACCAGCAAAAGCTGCCCCTGCGCAGCGCCGCCGCCCACCTCGGCGGAACGCTCGACAACGCCACGCTCAGCGGCGTCCAGCTCGACCTCGGCCAGGCCGGCAAATTCACCGGCAGCGGCGCCCTGCGCCGCGCCGCCAAAGACGGCGCCATCGACACCGCCAGCCTGCGCCTGCACACCGACCGCCTCGACCTGCGCGGACTGCACAGCACTGCCGCCAGCAGCGCCATCGCCGGCGACATCAGCGCCGAAAGCAAAGGCCAGCAACACAGCCTGCGCGCCGCGCTGGGCGAAGGCAAGCTACGCCTGGACGCCCACGCCACCCTGCAAAACCTGCTGCTCACCGTGCACCATGCCCGCCTGCAGGCCGGCCAGGGCAGCATCACCGCCAGCGCCCAGGCCAGCCTGAAAGACGACAAAGCGTTCAGCGCCAAAGCCACGGTGCAACGCTTCGACCCCGCCGTGCTGGGCGCCTTCCCCGTCGCCGACCTGAATGCCGAACTACAGGCCAGCGGAAAACTGGCCCCGCACTGGCGCGCGCAAGCCGCTGCGACCGTCAAGCCCAGCACGCTGCTCGGCCACCCGCTTAGCGGCAGCATCAAGCTGGCCGCCGACCAACAGCACCTGACCGGCATCGACGCCCGCCTCGCCTTCGCCCGCAACAACGCCAGCGCGCACGGCGCGTTCGGCGCAGCGCAAGACAAGCTCGAATGGCAGCTCGACGCCGCCCAACTGGCCGCCCTCGCCCCGCAACTGCAAGGCAGCGCCAACGCCAGCGGCACCCTGAGCGGCGGCTACGCAGCAGCGCGCACCAGCTTCACTGCCGAAGCGCGCGGCCTGGCCTACCAGCCGCCGCGCAGCGCCGGCAATACCGGCAATGCCGCCGCCAACACCGCGCCGGCCCGCAGCGACAGCACCATCCGCGCCAGCGGCGAAGCAGCACTGAGCGGCAGCCGCGAGATCAAGCTCACTGGCAGCGCCGCCCGCCTCAACCCCGCCAGCTTCGGCGCACCGGTGACAGGCAATGTGAACGCCGACTTCACAGCCACCGTGCGCGCCAGCGCCGACTGGCTCGCCAACGCCGACCTGCGCCTGCAGCCTGCCTCCACCCTCGGCAGCGCCGCCCTGAGCGGCCACGCCAGGTTCGCCGCCAGCCCGGGCCACGTGCAAGACAGCGACATTGACCTGCGCCTCGGCCCCAACCAGTTACAAGCCAAAGGCGCCTTCGGCAAGCCGCAAGACCGCATCGACTGGAAGCTCGACGCCCCGCAGCTCGCCGTACTGGGCCGCGACTGGTCCGGCAGCCTGCGCGCCAACGGCTACGCCAGCAACCCGGCCAGCCCCGTCAACGCGGCGTCGGCCGCCGCCGCGAGCGCTCCGCGCAACAGCCGCAGCACCGCCCAGCGCAACGACGCGCGCGCCGCAGACAATGCCGCCGCGCCCATGCCGACGCTCGGCATCACGCTTGACGGCGCCCGCCTGCGCCTGCCCGGCCAGCGCGAAATCGCCAGCATCAAAGGCAGCGCCACCATCGGCAGCGCCCTCGGCAAGGACGACCCGCTGCAAGCCGACCTCACCGTCACCGGATTCAACGCCCCCGGCCTCCTGCTCGACCGCCTGCGCCTGCAAGCCAGCGGCAGCGCCGGCAACCACGCCATCCAGCTGGCCGCCGCCAACCCCGACTTCGACGCCAGCACCCGCCTGCGCGGCAGCTTCGCCGGCGACAGCTGGAACGGCAGCATCGACGCCCTGCAAAACAAAGGGCGCTTTGCCCTCACCCTGCAAGCCCCCGCCACGCTCAGCCTGACCGGCCGCCCCGGCCAGGGCATTGCCGGCCTGGCCAGCCCGGAACAGATAGCCCTCGGCAGCGCCACCATCGCCATGCCCGAAGGCAGCCTGCGCATCGACACCCTGACCAAGAACGGCCAACGCTGGCGCAGCAAAGGCAGCGCCGCCGGCGTCAACGCCAGTTACCTGGCCCAGCTCTCCGACACCTGGCGCAGCAACGTCGCCAGCACGATGACCCTGGGCGCCGACTGGTCCTTCGACCTCGCCGGCCCCGCCACCAAAGGCGCCGCCCCCGCGCTGGACGGATCGCTGCACGTGTTCCGCGAAAAGGGCGACATCACGATTACCGGCGGCGAACGCCCCGCCCCGCTCGGCCTGCGCCTGCTCGACGCCCGCCTCACCGTGGCCGGCGACCAGCTGCGCACCCAGCTCGACCTGGCCGGCGACCGCGCCGGCAACGCGCGCCTGGAAGCCAGCGCCCAGTTGCGCGACGGCCGCATTCCCGCCGACAGCCCGCTCACCTTCGGCGCCAGCGCCAGCCTGCCCTCCATCGCCTGGCTCTCGCCCCTGCTCGGCGTGCAGGGCATGCAGCTCGACGGCGCCCTGCGCGCCAGTGCCGCCGGCCGCGGCACCATTGCCAACCCGCTGCTGGACGGCGAAGTGGTCGGCGAAGGCCTGGTCATCAACTGGGCCGAGCAAGGCATCCGCCTGCGCAACGGCGCCCTGCAAGCCAAGGTCGCCGGCGACCAATTGCAGCTGCAAAAACTGCGCTTCGACGGCGCCGACGGCAATGTGCAGGCCGACGGCTGGCTGCGCCTGGCCAAAGGCGAAATGTCGATGGACCTGAAACTGGCCGCCAACAAGCTGGAAGTGTTCAACCGCCCCGACCGCACCCTGGTCGTCAGCGGCAACAGCACCCTGGTGCGCGACGCCAAGCGCTTCGAACTCGATGGCAAATTCAAAGCGCACCGCGCCAGCATCGAACTGCCATCGCTCGACAGCCCCACCATCAGCGAAGACGTGGTGATCCTCGGCCGCGACAAACCGAAAGCCGCCGCCGCCAGCGGCCAGCCCCTCAACATCGACCTGGAAGCCGACCTGGGCGACGACTTCACCCTGCGCGGCAAGGGCCTGGACGCGCAACTGGCCGGCACCGTGCGCGTGCGCATGACCGACCGGCGCGCCCCGCGCGTCAACGGCAGCATCCACGTCACCAGCGGCACCTACGCCGCCTACGGCCAGCGCCTGGCGATCGAACGCGGCGTGTTGAACTTCACCGGCGCCTACGACAACCCCGGCCTGAATATCCGCGCCGTGCGCAAGCGCCCCGAAGGCGACGAACTGAACGAACACAATGTGGAAGCCGGGGTCGAAGTGCGCGGCACCGCGCTGGCCCCCTCGGCCAAGCTGGTCTCCACGCCCTCGGTTCCCGACAGTGAAAAGTTGGCCTGGCTGGTGCTCGGCCACGGTACCGCCGACATGGCCGGCAACGAAATGGGCCTGCTCGGGACCGCCGCCGGCGCCCTGCTGGGCGGCACGGGCGGCCCCAGCCTGGCCAACCGCGTCGGCCTGGACGAACTGGGCGTCAGCCAGGCCAAAGGACTGGAAAGCACCGTCGTCACGGTCGGCAAGAAACTCTCCTCGCGCGCCTACCTCAGTTTCGAACAAGGCGCCGGCAGCGCCACCAGCCTGGTCAAGCTGCGCTACAAGATCAACTCACGCGTCTCGCTGCAACTGCAGACCGGCACCAACAACGCGCTGGACGTGCTCTATAGCTGGGCCTTCGACTGAGCGCGCGGCCCTAGTTCAGGATTATGGTCCGGCACCGGCTCGTCCTGCGGGAGCGGCGGGTGCGGACTATGCGGATGCCCCGGCTCAGGGTGCGGCTGGGACTCATCGACAGGCACCGGCAAGTCCGGTGCGCGGTGGGCGTGGATACGGTGTTTTTCCATGGTGGGAACCTCCGAAAGCGAGATCACGAAAGACTATTCTACGCCTGCGGTTAAAATCCTTCTTTTTCCCGAATACGCGCGCCCATGCAACTGACTGTCACCACCGTCGTCCTGCTCATCCTCATTCCCGTGCTGGCCTGGCGCATTTATATGCGGCTGAAGATGGTATTCCGGCGCCAGGAATCGGTCGCCTGGCGCCACTGGGTTGCCGCAGCCGGCTTGCCGATGCTGCTGCTGGCGGCCGCCCAATCGATGCTGGGCAATCTGCCCGCGCTGTCGATGATGGCCGGCGGCGTGCTGGCCGGCGCCTGGCTCGCCCGCTTCGCGCTGAAGAAGACCCGCTTCGAAAACAACGGCCTCACGCTCCACTTCACGCCACCGAGCCGCACCGCCATCCTGGTGTGCATGCTGTTCGCGGCGCGCGCGCTGCAGATCGGCGTCGAGTTCTACATCAACCGCCAATCCGAGCACCCGCAGCTGATCGACTCCACCGCCGTGATGCAGCACCCGACGACGGTGATCCCCTTCGGCCTCCTGCTCGGCTACCTCGCCACCTACTCCATCGGCCTCCTCCGCTGGCGCCAAACCCAAGATCGGGGTCAGGTCTGACAATCGGACACCAACCGCACACTTTTGATTTTTATCAAACCGCCCGCTTTGGCCCATAGCCTCAGTGGGCGGTTTGTTTATCCAACGCATGCTTTGCGAAAAATCAAATGTGCGGCGACTGTGTCCGAATGACAGACCTGGCACCGGTTCTTTGTAAACAAAAAACAACAGTTTGTCATAGTGGGGGCATACTACGGGTGGTCTAAGGATGGGGTAAATGATGTCATTTCCTTAGAGGTCGTGTATTCTGGATTACCAGAAATACATTGCCTTGGGGAAATATTTTTATGACGACATATAACAAGACCGATAAGGGGCGTGAGGAAATCGCGGCGCGGACTTTTGGACTGCCGTCGCGGATGCGTACCCTTCTTGTCATGATCGATGGCCGCCATCCCATGGATACTTTGCTGCCAAAAGTGACCGGGCTGGGGCTGGATGCCAGTGCCGTGGCGGAGTTGCTGGCGCAGGGCTTTATCGAGGAGGGCGAGGCCTTGCCGCCGCCACCGGTGCTGCCCACCGAGCAGGAACTGGCGTCGCAGTATACGCAGGCGCGCGCCTTCTATGAACGCACCATCGAGCCGACCCTGGGCCAGCGCGGGCAGGTCTTGCAAGCCAAGCTGGAAGCGGCGGCAACCTTGGAGGATTTGAAGGCGATGCGGATCACCTTCTTCGAAATGGTGAACCGCATCCGGGGACGGCCAGTGGCGCTGGCCCTGAAGAAGGAGCTCGACGCCATCCTCGGCGCCTGCTCCAAAGAAGCCGCCTAGTCGGCGGCTTGCATCACGCTGCGGCGGCCTGGCGCCGCTGCAGCACGAAGATCGGCTGCGCCCACTGCGTGTCTTTCTTCTTCTTGCTCGTGATGAGCGTCAAATCGGAAGGATCGTAGACGTCCGTGTTGTGGGTCAGCGGCGTCGTCATCAGGTACTGGGCGTCGGTGTTCTTCAGGAACTCGCCGACCAGCTGGATGTTGCGGATGTCCAGGTGGGCGAACGGTTCGTCGATGAACACGAAGCCGCCGGAGCCGTCTTCCGACTTCAGCAAACCAATCAGCAGCACCAGCGATTTCATCACCTGCTGGCCGCCCGACGCTTCGCCGTCGTTCAGGCCGATCGCGCCCTTGCCGTCGAACTTGAAGCGCACCTGCAGGCCGGCTTGCGACAGCAGCAGGTCGTCGTTCTCCAACTTGACCGGTTCCACGTGCACGTCGATATTGGCCAGCGCGCCCAGTTCCTTGATGTTCGCGGAGTAGGTCTTGATGGTGTAGCGCAGGCGTTCGATGTAGGCGCCGCGCGCGTTGGCGGTGGCTTCGATCGCGCGGTTGTTCTGGTAGCGGCGTTCTTCGGTTTCGCTCTTGCGGTTCGATAGCTGCTCGTTCAGGCGCGCGTACTGGTCGATCACGGTGGCGTCGAGTTCCCAGTCGTCGCGCGCCAGCGAAGATTGCAGGCTGGCGATGCGCAGGTCGACCTGGTGCGCGTTCTGGTGCTGCTGCACCAGGGCCTGGCGCCGCGCTGGACGACGCCAGGCGCCTGGCAGGTGGCGCCACTGGCGGCGCAGCGCCAGCATGGCGCGCGCGTGGTCGGAGCGCTGCTCCATCTGGCGCTTGAAGTTCAGGCGCAGGCCGGCTTCGGCTTCGGACAGGGCCATGCGCGCGCTTTGCCATGCAGTGTCGGCCTTGGTGCGGGCCACGGTGGCGTTCTTCATCAGGCCTTGCAGTTCGCCCAGGCGCGAGCCCACTTCCAGGCGCTCGGCGCGCAGCGGCACGGCGGAGCGCGCGGCTTCGTCGAATTCCTCGGTGCGGGCGCTCAGCTCCTTCACCGCGTCGACACCGGCCAGGCGGGTCTTCAGGGCGGAGGTTTCGGAGGCCAGCTTGGAAATCTGCAGGGTGAACTTGTCTTCCTCGGCTTCCAGCGACGGCAGGTTTTTCTGGATCGCGTCCATGCGCGAGGTCTTGCCGGCGGAGCCGAAGCGGTAGCGCGAGGCTTCCACGAACAGCGAGCGGCCACCACGGCGTTCCTTGTGGTAGGCCTCGGGCGTGATCCATTCTTCGATGTTACCGAGCTTGGCGCCGTCTTCCACCGATTCCACGCGGGTGATGCGCGATAGCTGGTCGATCAGCCATTCCGGCGCCAGGCCGCTGAACTTGACCACCGACAGCAGGCTATTATTCTTCGGCTCGTGCGCTTTGACGCAGTCGTTGACGATGAAGTGGCGATAGCGTTCCTTCTCCGCCAGGCGGTAGGCGGCGGAGGCGTCGGAGGAGCGCTCCAGCAGCACCACGGAGGCGTAGCCGCCCAGCACGCCTTCCACCGCGCCCTGCCATTTCGGATCAGTCACTTCGACGATATCCGACAACATGGCGTGCGGGATATTGGCGTCGTTCAGCGCACGGCGCATGGCGCGCACATTGTCCGGCTCCGGCATGGCGCTCTTGCCTTGCAGCGCGTTGATGGTGGCCTTGTCCTGCGCGATGCGGTTGGAGACGGCGTCGCGCTGCGCACGCAGTTTCAGCAGCGCGGTTTCTTTTTCTTCCAGTTGGGCGGCGGCATCGGCCACGTCGGCGCCCGACTCGGCGGCCAGCTTTTGCAGGCGCGCCTTCTGTTCGGACAGCGATTCCAGCGGCTTGAGTTTGCTGTTGATGTGGTTCAGGCGCGAGGTGAGCGCGGTCTGTTCCTGCTCCAGCAGGGTTTCCTGCTGCTGCGAATCCTGCAGCGCCTTGGCTTGTTTGGCCACTTCATTACGCTTGTCGGCCAGTTGCTGGTCGGCTTGCGCCAGCGGCTTGCGCGCTTCGCGCAACTGCTTGCTGATGTTGCCGGACTTCTCGCGCGCTTCGTGGTACTCCAGCGACGGCAGCACTTCTTCCTGCAGGTTGCGGCGCTCCTTGTGCAGCGTTTCCCACTGGTGGTAGTTGGCCACGCGCAGGCGCAGGCCTTCCAGGTTGGTCTTGGAGCCTTCCAGTTCGGCTTCGAAGCGTTTCAGCTCCTCTTCCGTGTCGCGCTGGTGGCGCTTGGCTTCGTCGTAGGCATCCAGCACTTCCTTGTCGCCGAACACCTGGAACACCAGGTCCAGCAACTGGCGCGGCGCGTATTCGCACAGCTTGTCGGTTTCGCCCTGCTCCAGCGCCAGCACTTTGGACATGGCTTGCGACAGGCCGGCGTTGGCCAGGCGCTTGCGGTAGTTCTCTACGCCCAGCCAGTCGTTGGCTTCGGTGACTTCTTCGATGTCCACGTTCCCGGGACGCATCAGGTACTGGCGCTTCCAGTCGCCGCCGTTCTTTTCGACCTTGCAGAACAGGGTCACTTCGTCTTCGGCGAAGAAGCCGCTGGAACGGAACGGGCGGTTCGACAACTGCTTGCCCTGCGGCTTGTTGTCCACCACGGCGCGCAGCCAGGCGGTCTGCTGGCCGCTGTGGCGCGCGTAGTGCTTATAGGTGCGGCCCATCGAGCAATCGAGGCCGAACAGGGTGCGCAGCGCGTCCAGCAAGGTAGTCTTGCCGGAGCCATTCTGGCCCGCGATGGTGATGATCTTGGCATCCAGCGGAATGTTCTTGATGCGCTGCCAATAGTCCCAGTGGACCAGCTCAAGGGATTTGATTTGGAACATCGATTATTCTTCCGTTGGGGTTTCTTCGTTCGCCGCCGGCGCCGGCTCGGCGTCGTTGGCGGCGGCCAGCACTGCGCGCGGGATGTGCACGATCTGCGCCGGGGCGCGCTTGAACACTTCGGCCAGGGCGCCGTTGATGATGCGCTCTTTCAGCAGGTCGGTGTCCATCAGCAGGTCCAGCAGCGGGCCTTCGACGACGATGTCGCCGCGGCGCTCGATGAAACCGAGCTTGCCCAGGATGCCCAGGTTCATGTCCATGCGGGTCTTCTTACCCAGCTTGTCGCCGAAGTCGGCCAACAGCGCCTTGTAGGGGATGCCGATCGAGGTGTCTTCCGCGCGCGGCACCGATTTCTCGCTGCCGAACATATCGTTCTGGTCGTCGTCCGCGTGCTGGTGGGTTTCCTGGCGCTCGCGCTTGGGCAGGATGATCAGCGCCCACAGCACCACCAGCAGGGCCACGCCGTCGCGCGCCAGGCCGAAATTATTGTTCTGCCAGGTGTCCTTGGCGCCGAACACTTTCGGCTCAATGGCGCGCTGCAGGGCCAACGTCACGTGGTCGGCGTAGACGTTGTCCAGCAGCTTCATGCCGCAGGCGGCCAGGCGCGCGTCGACTTCGGCGCGGAACAGTTCGTCCGACAGCGCGCGCTTGACCATCTTGTCCTCGCGGCGCAGGGTCTGATGCGTCATCAGGCGCGCAATCAGGATTTGGGAATCATCACTCATCTGGCTTGCCGCTTTCTTTCTTGTCTAGTTCGAGGGTGAGCGCGGCCAGGGAGATGGCGGCGATCTCGAGGTCGGGCAGCTGCACCATTTCATCCTGCGGCGCGAAGCGGATCGGCAGGCGCGCCAGGTCGGCGGTGGTGCCCTGCATCGAGGCTTCGGCCTCGTCGCCCAGCAGCGGCAGCATGGAGGCGCGGTAGGAGGCCAGCGCGAAGGAGGCCGGCAGCAGCGCCTCGTGCACCTTCACCTCGCGCGGCGAGCCTTCCGCCACGGCCGGGAAGTTGTTGAGCTGCGCAAAATCGGACAGGCGCGCCAGCCAGTCATCCAGCTCGCGCTGCATGGCGGGGCTGTCGTTGATGGTGGTCGGGGCATCCTGGCCCGCAGGCAGGCCATTGACAAGGGCGTTCGGTCGTTCGGTCATCAATTCTGTTTCGGCGACGTCGATCATTTCGGCCGGGGTGATGAACAGCGGTTTCACCGGCTGGTCGATCGCGTCTTCCGCCAGCGAAGCCAGGTCCTCATGGGCCAGCAGCCAGCGTTTGATATCGGTGGTGGACAGGCCGGATTGGCCCAGGTGCACGCGCTGGCGCTCGATCTGGTTCAGCGCGCGCGAGAACATGCCCTGCATGTTCAGCAACTGCGACTGGGCGCGGCCGATCGCCTGCGCGGCGCGGTGGGTGGCACTGTCCGCGTTTTCATCGGAGGTAATGGCGCGCAGGATCACGGAGCCCTTTTCGACCCAATCGCAGGCCTGGTGCCATTTGGCCTGCGATTCGCGCAGGCGGAATTCGGAACCGGACGCGATGGCGTCACGGAATTCGTCGGTCAAATCGACCAGGCGGCCCAGCAGGTGCTGCAGCTGCTCGGTGGTGACGCCGCCCACGGCTTGCGCGCCGGCCACCTGCGACAGCAGGAAGCCCATTTCGGCGTCGTCCTCCGGCGCGGCCAGGGCCAGCAGGCTGTCGATCGCGGCCAGCACATTGCGCGCCATCGGCGTCACGCGGTAGACGGCTTGTTGCGCATCCCAGGCCAGGAGGCCGTTGGTGCGCAGGCGGTTCAGCACGGTTTCCAGGCTTTCCGGCAACAGATAGGCCAGGCGCGTGTTGATATCGGCGCGCGAAAACGCCGAAGAAGTTGTCTCGTTAGCAAGCTCACGCAGAACCAGCAGGCGCACCAGCACACCCTCGAAACCGCCATGGAACAGAGCCGTAAACACCTGCAGCAGCGGCTGGGCGCGCTTCAGGTGGTATACCTGCTCGATCTCGTCGGCGGAAATGTGGGGCTGGAAGTGGGCCTGCAGGGCATCCTGCTGCTCTTGCTCAGTCGGGTTGGTGTCGGTCACGGCCGGACTTGCCATTAAATCAATCATTGCGCTCCATCAACAATAATTCGGGGTCAGGTCTGGCAATCGGACATTTCGCTTTTGGAAATGTCCGATTGCCAGACCTGACCCCGAATTTCACAGTATAACAGGGTGGGTGTGGCTACTTGCGGTTGACTTTCTCCAGGACTTGCTCGAAGGAATCGCCGTTTTCTTCCTTGAAGCGGATGCGGGCGGGGTACCAGTCCAGGCTGGGGGCCAGCCACAGGTCGACTTGCTGCTCGTGGCCGCCAACCGGCTTGCGGCTGAAGTGCAAGACCTTGGGGTCGCCCAGGGCTTCGCTGTCCATGGTTTCACTGCCGACCACGCGGAAGGTCCAGACGTCGGCGTCGCGCCGGCCGGCGACCAGGAAGCTCCATTCGCTGCCGGGTTTGAATTTGTCGGGCGTGGCGCGGGCCAGGGCGGCCAGTTGCCAGGTCACGCTGCTGCGGTCTTGCTCGCCGCCGCGAATGGGGTAGCTGGTCTTGCCGTCCTCGAATGTGATGCGCTGGGCCTGGCGCTCGAAGCGGGTGGTGGTGGGCTCTTTGCGCAGGCGCTTTTCATAATAGCTGGCGGGCGCCAGGCCGTAGTCGTCGTGCGTGCCTTCGCTGCGGTGTTCCAGGACTTTACCGAACAGGCCGGAGCGCGCTTCCGTCAGCAGGCTGTATTTGCCGTCGGCCTGGCGCCAGCTAATGGTGCCGGTGCCGAACAGGGGGATGCCGTGGTTGCTGCCGCGCACGGCGTAAGTCAGCTCGGCCGATGGCGGCAGGCTGCTGGCGCGCTTGGCGACGGGGTAGTCGACGGCGGCGGCGCTGCCGGCAATCAGGGCCAGGGTGATGCTGGTCAGGATTCTGCGCATGGCTTTACTTCCTTACTTGGTGATGCGGGTGACAGTTTGGGTGGTGATGCCGCCGTTGGCTTCCGTGTTGCGGATCTGTACCGGGTACCAGTCCAGGCTGGGGGCGATCCAGATTTCCAGCTTGGCGTTGTAGCTGCCGGGGCGCGGCGGGCGCACGAGGTGCCAGGTCACCAGCTTGCCCATTTTGGTTTCCACTTCCGCTTCGCCGACCAGTTGGAAGCGGTAGATCTGCGCCTTGCGGTCTTCGCCGACCAGGATGTCGATCTCCTGGCCGTACTGGTTGGCGTCGGCGCGGCCGATGCCGGCCAGTTGGAACAGGATGGAGGCGCGGTCCTGGGCGCCGGACAGCAGCGGCACCGTTTGCTCGCTGGTGGAGAAGGTGATCTTCTGCTCCTGCTGGTTGAAGTGGGTGGCGGTGGCGGAGCGGTTGCGCAGCTTCTGCGTGAACTTGGCAGGCGCCAGGCCGTAATCGTCGATCACGCCTTCACTGCCCACTTCCATCAGGTTGAAGCGCGCCACCAGCAGGCTCACGCCCACTTCCTGCTGCACGCGGTAGCGCATGCCGTCCTGCTGCCAGCTAATGCTGCCCGAGCCGCTCCAGTTGGTGCCGTCGGGGTCCTTGCGCCGCACGTCCAGTTCCAGCTTGGCGGAGGGCGGCAGTTCGACCTTCCAGCGCCGGGTGCTGGTCGGGCCGTCCTGCTGCGCCACCGGCGCCGTCTGCGCGGATTCTACGTCGGCCGGCACCGGGCCAGCGCCCGATTGGGCGGCTACCGGTTCGACGGGGGCCGCTGCGGCCGGCTCGCCAGAAACGGGCGGCGCGGGCTCGGGCGGGGCCGGCTCGGCCGGCGGCGCCAGCGCGTCCTCCACCGGCGGCGCGGGACGCGGCTGGCGCGGCTTGGGCTTGGGCTTGGGTATGGCGGCGGGCGCGCCTTCGACGGCGGCCGGCGCGGCGGCGGGCGGCGGCGCCAGGCGCAATTCGGCGTTGATGATGCCCTGCACCGACTCGCGCGGCTGCTCGCTGGCGCCCAGGCGGCCGCCGACCCAGCTGATCGTCAGGAAGTGCAGCGCCACGGTGGCGGCGCCTACGGCAAGCATGCGGCGGCGGTGGCGGTGGCGGAGCAGGGAAACGATCGTCATGGCCCTAGTTTAACGTGCCGCTCTGTCATTTCGCTGACACGCCATGCAATGGCATAATTTGCTGGATATTTTGATAAGGAGCCTGGATGTCCCTTTTGCGCCAACGTGGCCATGCCGATTCCGGCAAGGTCGGCATGGTCGAACTGTTCTTCGACCTCGTGTTTGTGTTTGCCGTGACCCAGTTGTCGCATACGCTGCTGAAAAAGCTCGATGCCCAGGGCGCGCTGCAAACCGGCCTGCTGTTCATGGCGACATGGTGGGTCTGGATCTACACGGTGTGGGCCACCAACTGGTTCGACCCGGAGAAAAAGCAGGTGCGCGCCGCCCTCTTCACCTTGCTGGTGGCGGGTTTGCTGATGTCGGTCTCGATCCCGCGCGCGTTCACGGACCTGGGCTGGCTGTTCGGCGCTTCCATCCTGCTGCAGCAGGTGGGGCGCACGGTGGCCATGCTGGCGGCCAGCCGGGGCGACGCCCCTGCCCTGCGCCGCAATTTCCTGCGCATGATCGTGTGGCTGACGGCCAGCGGCACGCTGTGGCTGGCGGGCGGCCTGGCCGCGCCCGAGTCGCGCATGGCGTGGTGGCTGGCGGCGCTGGCGGTGGACCTGGCGGCGCCCATGCTGCTCTACTATGTGCCGGGCTTGCAGCGCTCCACCATGGCCGACTGGAATGTGGACGGCAGCCACATGGCCGAACGCTGCGCGCTGTTCATCATCATCGCGCTGGGCGAGTCGCTGCTGGTGACCGGCGCCACCTTCGCCGACCTGGCGCACGACGCGGCCACCGTCGCTGCTTTCCTGCTGGCGGTGCTGGGCACCATTTTGATGTGGTGGCTGTACTTCGAGCACGGGCTGGAACAGGGCCACCACCGCATCGTCCATTCCGATACGCCGGGCCGGCATGCGCGCAACAGCTACACCTACCTGCACATCCCGATCGTGGCCGGCATCATCGTCGGTGCGGTGGGCGATGAACTGGTGCTGAGCCATCCTCACCACGGCAGCCCGGCGGCGATGGCGGCCATCATCGGTGGCCCGCTGCTGTTCCTGAGCGGGACGGCGCTGTTCAAGTGGCTGGCGCAGTCGCGCGCGCTGCCGCCGTTGTCGCACCTGCTGGGCGTGGGCCTGCTGCTGGTGCTGGCGGCGCTGGCCGTGCCGCTGCACCTGTCGCCGCTGCTGGCGGCCGGGCTCACGGTGCTGGTTCTGCTGTTCGTTGCTGTGTGGGAGAGCTGTGTGCTACGCTAACCGGATACAAACTGGAGACCCTCTATGACCACACCACACATGCCCAACATTCCCGGCGCTGCCGTGATGACGGATACGCTGGACTTCGTCAAATCCCTGTGGGGCAGCATGGGTGTGCCGGGCATCAGCATTCCCGGCATCGCGGCGCCGACCTTGTCGGTCGATGAGCTGGACAAGAAGATCAATGAGCTGAAGGCAGTCGAGTCCTGGCTCAACCTCAACGCCACCATGCTGCGTTCGAGCATCCAGGCGCTGGAAGTCCAGCGCGGCACCATCGCGGCGCTGAAGTCGATGGGCCAGTCGCTGGCCGCCGCCGTGCAGCAGGCGCCGCACAACGATCCTTTCGCCCACCTGGACAAGCCAAAGCCACCCAAGCCGGCCGAGGCGCCCAAGCCGGCGGCTGAAGCGAAGCCCGCCACCGAGGCCAAGCCGGCAGCCGACGCCGCCAGCGCGGCCGCCAGCCAGATGGCCAACCCGGCCGCCTGGTGGAACCTGCTGCAGGACCAATTCACGCAAGCCGTGAGTTCGGCCATGGCCCCCGAGCCGGTCGCCAAGCCGTCCACGGCTGCTGCCACTGCTGCGGGCGGCGCCGCCAAGAACGGCGCGGCGCACGACGCCAGCACGCCTGCCGCCAAACCGGCGGCACGCAAGCCTGCGGTCAAGCGCGCCCCGAAGGCGCCCAAGCCTTAATTCAGTTTTTGGATGCGGATGGCTTCGATCAGGCCATCCTCGTCGCGCTGGACCTTCATGATATTGATCAGGCCTTCATCCTCCATGGCCTTGGCGGCGTCGTGCGTGGCCTGGAACGATTCCAGGGTGTCGCCTTTGGCGCTGACTGGACGAATCCAGGCCGCAGCCCCCACCTTCATTTTGTTATAGACCTCTTTGGCGATATCGCGCATGGGTCACTCCTCGTTTTGGTCAACTTTCAGGGCGGCCGTCAGTTCGGTTTCGATTTCCTCCGCCGACATCCGGCCCGGCATCAATTTCTGCAACTGCTCGATCAACTGCGCAAAACGCTGCTGGCCCGGGGCGATGCGGTCCACGTGCATCAGCACATCGTTTGCTTCCGTCATCAGGGCTTCGTCGTAGCCCTTGGCCTGCATATGGGAGATCAGGATCTGCGCGGAGTTGAACAGGATACGCATATTGTCCGGCAGGTTCTTGCGCGCTTCGCGCATCCAGACCACCGCCTCCGGCAGCTTGTTGGTCTTCCATAGCAACACGCCCTTGTTCATCATCTCGGCCGCTTCCTTGCGCGCGGTCTGGATCAGGGCCGCGCCCTCGTCGCTCATGCGCGCCTTGTCGAAGATGCGCTGCACCTCGTCGTGCAGGATGATGTTGTCGTCGTTATTGCGCACCACGTAGCACAGCAGCTCGACCGGCGCGTCCTTCACGCCAACGGCGAACAGCAGGGTGGCCATCTCCAGGCAGGTCGGCGTGTCGGGCCGTTCGCGCTCGCCGCTCAGCATCTGCTCCAGTTCATCACCGGATTTGCGCGCGCGCCGGTAGTCGCCGCTCTCGTGGTAGACCAGCCCTTCGGTGATCTTGGAGCGCAGTTCGATCATGCTGCCGGAGAAGTCGCGCTGCACGGCGGCCAGCAGCAGCAAGGCCTCCTTCGAATCGTTCTTCTGGCCCAGCACGCGCGCCAGGCCGAAGTAGGCGTCCACCGTCTTCATGATCGAATACTCGCCGATCTGCAGGCATTTGCGGAAGGCCTTTTCCGCCAGGCCGATATTGCCCAGCTTGAGCGCGGTCGCGCCCAGCGCGCGCTGGCGCGGCACGGAGTTGGGCGAGAGCTTGGCGGCGCGTTCCAGCACGTCGCAGGATTCCTGCAGGCGACCCATATTCTGCAGCGAGCGGGCCAGTTGGTCGTAGGCGTCCAGGTAGAAGCGGTTCTCGGCGATCACGCCCTGGAACATCTGGCGCGCCGCTTCATTGTCGCCGTTCGCCATGCGGATCTTGCCGACGCCGGTGCGAGCCCAGTTGAAGTCGCGCTCCTGCAGCACCTTCTCGTACACGGCGCGCGCCTGCTCCGTCTCGCCCGCCTTCAGCAGCAGCGTGGCGCGCATGCGCAGCAAATCCACTTCATGCAGCTTGTTGCGGGCGGCGGCGGCTTCGCACAGCTTGGCGGCGCGCAGGTAGTCCTTTTCCAGGTAGACCTGGTCGATTTCCTGGAACACCTGCTTTCGCTGCCAGGCGCGGTTCAGGCGCGTCAGCAGCACCCCTTCGGTGATCGGTTTGATGATGTAGGCGTCGGGCTGGTGCTCGGCGGCGCCCATCACCGCTTCCACGCTCTTTTCGGCCGACACCATCAGCCATACGCAGCTTGGCATCAGCAGGCCGCGGATGCGCGATTCCTCCAGCACGTGCTGGCCGCTCTTGCCTTCGCCCAGGTTGAAGTCGCACAGGATCACGTCGTACTGGATGCGGGTGAGCAGGCCGATCGCTTCGCCGCCGCTCGATGCCTGGTCGATGTGGCGCGCCCCCAGGCTGCGCAGGGCTTCGCGCAGCAACTGGCGCACGCCGACGAAATCGTCCACGATCAGGTAGCGTTTCTCGGCCCAGTTGATGCCCGATGCTGCGTCCGGCGCCGGGCTGACCGGCAGGGTGACGGCTGGCGCGTTCATGGCAGGCGCAGGATGAAACAGCCGCCGCCCAGCGTGCCGCCGTTTTCCAGCGCAATGCTGCCCTGGCGCTGGCGGTGCTTATGCGATTTGGCGACTTCGCTGGCGAAGTACAAGCCAAGGCCGCTGCTATTGGTCAGGAAGTTGATGCCCTGCCCTACCACCTGGCCGGCCTGCAGCATGGCGGGCGGGAAGCCGGCGCCGTTGTCCTCCACCCGCACTTCCATGAAGCCGTCCTGCTCGCGGATGGTGAGCGCGACCTGGTCGCGGGTGTAGCGCACCGCGTTGTTGATGGCGTGCGCCAGCAGGCCAAGCACCAGGTCTTCGTCCAGGGTCCAGATCAGCTCCGGCGGGAATGCGGTGGTGAGGCGGATGCCGCGCGATTGCAGCAGCACGCGCTGCTGGGCAGCCAACTGGTCCACCAGCTCACTGACTTGCACCGGTGTCGGGTCGAAGGGGTAATTCGGGCGCCCGACTTCCTTGTAGAGCGCTAGCAGCTGGATCAGGTGGTCGTTCAGGCGCTTGGTCTGGTACAGCATTTGCGCCATCTGCGGGTAGGCTGGATTGTCTTGCGCGCTATCCCCGGCCTGCACAAGCAGGTGCTCCAGCGTGCCAGTCAGCACGCTGATGGAATTTTTCATGTCGTGCACCGTGGAGGCGAGGAACATGAACAGCTCTGGCGAGCCGGCGCGGTCTTCCATGGATTCTCCAGCCGTTGGATGGAAGGTCATTATAGCTTGCGGCGCTGCTTGAGCAGGAAGCGTCCTGGGTCGAGTGCGGCGGCGAGTGTTGCTTCGATGGGAAGGGGCTCATCTTCCAGTTGACAGGCCAGGATTTCCGCCGCCAGCGGGCCCCAGATGATGCCCCGGCTGGCATAGCCGAGCAGGGTGTGCAGGCCGGGGTGGCGCGGCAGCTCGCGCAGGCGTTCGGTGCGGCCTGCGGCACCGCTGTCCGGCAGCGCGCCGACCAGGGGCAGGCGGTCGGGGGCCATGGTGCGGAAGCCTACCCGGCCGCGCAGCGGGGCCTGGCGCGCCGCCTGCGCCGGCGTGCCGAGGATTTCCTCGGCCTTTTGCAGGTTCTCGTCCTGGCTCGCTTGCCACAGCGCGCGGTCCTCGCTTTGGTCGTAGGTGGCGCCGACGCAGATGGTGCCGTCCACCACCGGGGTCATATAGGCTTCGCGGCAAACCACCAGTTTCAGGCTGGGGAACTCGCCTTCGTGCAGGTGGGTGACCTGGCCGCGCATGGTGTACAGGGGGAGTTCGCTGGCCTGGGCCAGCGCGGTGGCGCCGGCGCCGTTGGCCAGGATGACGGTGGGGGCGCTGGCCAGCACGCGTCCGTCCGCGTCGAGCACGCGCCATTCGCCGCCTTCCGCGCCTTCCGCGCCTTCCACTCCGCTGCGCTCAAGCCGCAGGGCTTCGCTATGGAAGATGCGCTGCAGCTTGTCGCCGCAGGCTTGCAGCATGGCGCGGCAGGCGGTGGCGGGGGTGGCCCAGCCGCCGAGCGGGAAGTGCCAGGCGCCGTAAAGGGTGGGCGCACCGAGCATGGTGCTGGCCTGCTGCGCGTCCAGCCAGCGCACGTATTGTTCCGGATAGCGCCAGGTGTCGACCACGTCTTTTTGCACTTGCGCGTGCTCGGCGTCGCGCGCCAGTTGCAGCACGCCGCACTGGTGGCCGCGAATCACTGCGCCGTCGCCTGCGGCGGGTGGTGCAGCGCCGGGGCCGGGCGCGTGCGGGCCGATGCCGCCCAGGTTCTGCCAGGCGCGCTGGGCGTAAAGGTAGCCGGCGCGCGCCAGGCGGGTCGGGATGTTGTCGTCCTTCGACAGCAGCGGCATGAAGATGCCGGCGTGGTTCCCGGATGCCTCCTGCGCCGGTACGCTGTGGCGCTCGATCAGGGTAACTTGCCAGCCGCGCGCGGCGAGGCGCTCGCAGGCGGCGCTGCCGGCCACGCCGGCGCCGATGACGATGGCGCGGCGTTCCGCTGCCGGCGCGCGCGGCGGCTGCGGTTTGCGGCTGGTGTAGGCGAAGTGCTGCCAGCCTTCGCTGGCGTCGCTGTCGGCAGCGGGGCTGAAGCCGGCGGCGCGCAGCTTGCGCAATGCCGTCTCGTCGGGCTGATGGATGCGCAGCGTGGCTGCCGGCGCGGCAAGGCGCTGCAAGGCACGAATGTGTTCCAGCGGCGCGGGGAGGACGAATGCATCGATGCGGGCAACGATTTCCGGCAGCCAGGCTTCGACCGGGCCGGCCAGCAAGTCGAGCGTCACGCGCTCCTGCGGCAGGTGCAGGCGGTGCAGGCCCGGCACATCCAGCGGCCATTGCGCAGCCAGCGCGGGGACCGCATCGGCCAGCGCCGTTAGCGCCGCCAGGGCGGGTATGGCCGGTGCGATCGCCAGGTAATGCAAGTCCCCCCCGCCCGGCACGTCGTGGGGCGTGGCGGTGGACACTGAGTCGACGGTGGCGGACGTTGCACCGTCCGCGTGACGGGTGCTGTGCGTGGCGGCTTGCGCGGCGCGGTGGCGGGCCAGCGTTGCCAGGAATTGTTCGCCGCCGCCGAACGCGGTGTCGAGGACGACGTGACGGGAATCAACCACCGTGCTGGCACTCCTTGTGGCGGAAGCAAGCCAGGTCATGGTCATTCACCATGCCGATGCCCTGCATATACGCATAAATAATCGTGGAGCCAACGAATTTGAACCCGCGCTTGGAAAGATCCTTGGCAATCCGGTCAGAAAGCTCGGTGCGCGCCGGCCGGTCGCCCTGCGCGGCAATGTGGTTGACAATCGGCTCGCCGCCGACATACCCCCACAGCAGCGCCGACAGGCTGGAGCCCTCCTCCAGCAAGCGCAGGTAAGCGCGCGCATTGGTCACCGCCGCATTCACCTTGAGCCGGTTGCGCACGATGCCGGGATCAGCCAGCAGCGCGGCCACTTTCACCTCATCGTAAGCCGCTATCTTGCGCGCGTCCCAGCCATCGAAGGCCGCGCGATAGCTCTCGCGCTTATTGAGGATGGTCTCCCAGCTCAGGCCCGCCTGCGCGCCCTCCAGGTTCAGCATCTCGAACAGCCGCAGCTCGTCGCGGCAAGGCACGCCCCACTCCTGGTCGTGGTAGGCGATATAACGTGGATTGTTTGGATTGGCCCAGGAACAGCGATGTATGCTCATGGGCAAATTATAGTCCGCTCCCCCAGGCTGGTCACGATGCGCGCCTCGCCGCGCTCGACGCAGGCGGACAACTGGTGCACCAGGCGCGGGAACAACTGCGCCGGCTGCGCGCTGTCGGTGGCATACACCGCCGTCCAGGCATCGCGGCCCGAATGCTTGGAAATGTACAGGCCCAGGTCGGCCAGCTCCACCACCTGCGACCACGACATCAAACGCGGTTGCGCCGGCAGGAAGGGATAACAGGCAAAGCCGATCGAGCAGGTGCGCTCCAGGCGCGTGCCGTCCGGCAGCACAAAGTCGCGCGCCGCCACTGCCTGGCGGATGCGCTCCGCCACCACATGCGCCTCGCTGCGGTCGGTGGCGCGCGCCAGCACCAGGAATTCCTCGCCGCCCCAGCGCACCAGGTAGTCCGATTCGCGGAACACCTCGCGCAGGCGGTCCTTCATCTGCACCAGCACCGCGTCGCCCGCCGCGTGGCCGTGGCGGTCGTTCACGTCCTTGAAGTGGTCCAGGTCCACCATATAGAACACCAGGTCGCGGTCGTTCGCCGCAGCGGTGGCGCACGGGTCGTCGTAGGCGCGCAGGCTGAGCGCCGCATCCGACTCCACATGCTGCAGGAAGAAGCGGCGGTTGCGCAGGCCGGTCAACTGGTCGGTCAGGCTGACGTCCTCCAGCGCCTTGTAGGCGCGCTCCAGCTCCAGGTTCTTTTCCAGCAGCTGCGCCTGCGCCGCCGCGTTGTCCAGCGCAATGGCGCCGTACGCGCACAGGGTGCGGAAGATCAGGCGTTCACGCTCGCCGTAGGCGCGCGGCAGCATGGACTGCACCGTCATCACGCCCAGCACGCGCTCGCCGATGGTGAGCGGCGCAAACAGCAAGGTCAGGGTCGGCAAGGTGCCCGGGATCAGGTTCGGCGTGTCCGACTTGTCCTCGATCTCGATCAGGATTTCGCTGCGCTCGCGCACGCAGCGCGCCGTGTTGAAATGCGGGTCGGACAGCGCGATGCGGGTTGCCGGCAAGGGCAGCCCCACCTCCACCCCGAACGCGCAGGTCAGCGAGGCGCCGCCCGGCTCCAGCAGGAAGATCGAGAAGTGGGTCGAGTCGAGCAGGCTATGCACGTGCCGGTCCAGCGCGCGGAACACCGCCGTCGTGTCGAGCTGCGCCGCGATCTCCTGGCCGATGGCCGACAGGTGGCTCAGGGTGGCGCTGGTCTGCGCCAGCACTTCCGCGCGCTGCGCTTCCGCCGCCGCCAGTTGGCGATGGTGTTCGCCCTCGGTCTGCGCGCGCTCGGTCTGGTGCTGAACCTGCATGGCAATGGCGCGGTTGGTGGCTTCCTGGCTATGGGTGCGGTCGCGCGCGGCGTTGGCCTGCACCGAGAATTCGTAAGCGCGCTCGAAATTGCCCAGCGCTGCGTACTCGCGCGCCACCGTGTCGAGCAATTCGCCCGGCACGATATAGCCGTCGATATTGGCGGTGATGGCCAGCGCCTCGCGCAGGTACTGCAGCACCGCCAGCGAGTTGCCGGCATGAATATCGGCCAGCACGCGCAAGGCCGCCATCTGTCCCAGCGGATCGTTCAGCTCGCGCGCCAGCGCCAGCGCCGACTCGGCGGCCGCTTGCGCCTCCTGCATCTGGCCCAGCCCGGCCAGCGCATGCGCCTGGCCGCGTCGCGCGCAACTGTGGAAGTCGCTCTGCGCCAGCGCATGGCCGCGCTGCTCCAGTTCGCGGAAGCTGGCCAGCGCCGCCGCGTGGTCGCCCAGGTCGAGCGCCAGGTCGCCCTGGTATTCCAGCGCCATGACAAAGGCGCGCGAGCCGGACAAGGGCGCCAGCATGCGCAGCGCGTCGCGCAGCAGGCCTTTGGCCGCCTGGCGCTGGCCCAGGTGGCGCATGGTCTCCGCCGCCTGCATCTGGCACAGGCCAATGCACATCGGCCAGCCGGTCGGGCGCGCCAGCTCCAGGCCGCGCTGCATCCATTCCAGCGCAGCGTCGTGCGCGTTCAGGCGGGTGAAGGCATTGCCGATATTGGTGGCGAGGATGATGGCGCGCCGCAGTTGACCGGAAACGCGCGCCGCTTCGAATGCCGCCATCAGGTGGCGGATGGCGCGCCCGAACTCGGCGCCCTGGAAGGCGGCCGTGCCCAGGTAGTCGGACATCCAGCCCGCCACCGCCGGGTGCTTGCCGCCCAGCTCGGGCGTGAAGCGCTTGCTCCAGCGTTGATTGGCCGCCGCCGCGTTGCGGAACACGCCGAACAGCGCGGCCAGGCTTTCAAAAATATCAATACGCATGGCGTCGCCCGCCGCGCGCGCGTCGGCAATCGCCAGCGCCAGCTCATTGTCGCAACCAGCCGAATCGCCGCGGTCGACCGCGATCCAGGCCAGCAGGCTGTGGGTGTCGGCCGCGCCCAGGCGGTCGTGTTGGCGCGCGAATGCCAACATGGCCTGTTCGGCCAGGACGGCGGCGGCATCCAGGTCGCCACCCAGCCAGTGCGCTTCGGCCTGCACCAGGTCCCAGCGCGCCGCCAGTACGGGGCGCGCGGCAGCGGGCAGCAGGAAGGCGAACGCCCTTGCCTCTTCGATAAGTTGCGCCGCGCGCGCTGTGTCGCGCTGGCGCAAATGCCAGGCCAGGCGGGACAGCAACTGCAGGCGAAATTCCCCTTCCGCCTGTAGCAAATCGGCTTCCCACTGGGCCAGCTCATCATCGAGCGCTAACAGTTCCACTACTTGATATCCTTGAAATAGGTGTTGCAGCAGAGAATCATACCGCACGACCGGACTTTTTGCTGATCAAGTAGCTTAAGTTGCGCTTAGCGCCGTTCCGGCCGGGGATCGGACTTGGTGTCGGGCCTGGAATCGGGCTTCCAATCGGGCCGGTTGCTGCTGTCCGGCTTGTTGCTGCCCGTGCTGCCGCTGCTGCGGCTGCCGGCGTCGTCGGCCGCATTGTTCCCGCTGCTGCCCTGGGTGCCGCTGCTGCCCGCCATGCTGCCGCCCTTGATGGCCGCCTGCAACTGTTCGGCATTGTTCAGGTGCTGGTGGATGGTGGGCTGCAGGCGCCCGGCCAGCGCTTTCACTTCACTGTCCTGCGCCGATGCCGCCGCGCGGGAAACAAGCTGGTGCGCCTCCTTGTGCGCCGCCACCCCGGCCTGCTCCATATAGGCCTGGTCGAAACGCTCGCCCGACAGCTTGTCGAGACGATTGGCCATGGCCTTGTGTTTGGCGTCGAGTTCGGTCGGCAGCTTGACGTTGCGCGCCGCCGCCACCTTGCGCACTGCCTCCAGGCCCTTGGTATGGTCGTCCACCATCTGCTGGGCGAACTGTTTGACCCGCTCACTGCGGCTCTTTTGCAGCGCCGCGCGGGCGTGCTCGACTTCGGCCATATTGGCGACGGCCAGCTCGGCCAGCAGTTTCTGATCCGCTTTGGCCAGCTCTTGTGCCCAGGCGCTGCCCGCGCCCAGGGCGGCGCACACCAGGGCACCACGCATGAATTTGTTCATCGCATCCTCCTTCCGTGTCAGGAAAATCATTCTAGACAGGGATGGATGGCGGCGCGCACACGCTACCTTTGCGCAATAAGATGCAAACGGCAGCGCCAGCGGGCGCTGGCAACTGCCGTCGAAGGGAAAGCCGGCTTCGGCTTAGTTTGGCATGCGGCGGCTGGCCTCGTTGATCCGGTTGCGCATCACTTCCGGCGCAGCCGGGCCTGGCGCGAACATATAGTCCTCGTCATTGATGGCCAGGCCGCTGTTGGCGTCGACCAGCACCTGGTCGGCCGGCTTGCCGGTTTCGCGGCTCACCACCAGCAGGCTGGCGCCTTCCGGCGACAGGTGTTCATTGCCCCAGGCGATGAAGGCCAGCAGCACAGGCTTGAAGTCGCGCCCGGCCTTGGTCAGGATATATTCGTAGCGCGGCGGACGGGTGCTGTACTGGCGGCGCTCCATCAGGCCGCCCTCGACCAGGCCAGCCAGGCGACGGGTCAGCATGTTCGGCGCGATCTTCAGGCTCTTCTCGAATTCATCGAAGCGGGTCAGGCCGTAGAATGCGTCGCGCAGAATCAGGATGCTCCACCACTCGCCTACCTTGCCGAGGCTACGCGCAATCGGGCAAGGCATTTGGCCAAAGTCGGTATGTTTCATGTTGCCTCCTAGACAGTCGGTTTAATTTAACCAGTTGAATGTTTCAGGCTCCATTGAACCTCGAAAACATGCCCAAAAGACTCTCCAAAAATCACTCTTGCAAGCGACTTCGGTATCTTCTTTACATCTGGCGCACGAATGCCACACCTGGCCTTTGCCGCACGCGACAATCCTTTTGCCAGATGTGAAAACCACAACTTCGAGGGAAACGTGGGCATAATACGCAACAAGGCCCGACCCAAAGCGACCATGTACCTGACCAGCGACGCCCAAGTGCGCAATATCCTCATCGTGGATGATTCCGCGTTTGAGCAGCGTATGCTTGTGGATTTATTGAGCGAAATGCCGTACCGCGTGGCGGTCGCATTCAATGGCGAGCAAGGCTACCAGTTGGCCCTGTCCGGCCAGCCGGACCTGATCCTGCTCGATGTGCGCATGCCGAATATGGACGGCTATACCTGCTGCCGTTTGCTGAAAGCGAATCCGGCCACGCGCGATATCCCGATTATTTTCCTGAGCGGCACCGAGGCGGTGGAAGACCGCATCATGGGCCTGCAGATCGGCGCCGTGGACTTTGTCAGCAAGCCCTTCACCCCCGGTGAATTGGCGGCACGCATCCACGTGCACCTGAACCTGATGCGGCGCCCGCCGCAGGAAATACCACCGGCGGACCCGGAAGATACCGATTCGGTCATCGTCAACGCGGCCAAGCGCCTGATCTACGACAACCTGGCCGCCCTGCCCGGCCTGGCGGAAATCGCCGCCAGCGTAGGCACCTACCGCGAAAAGCTCAACCAGCTGTTCCGCACCCACACCGGGATGACGGTGTTTGCCTTTATCCGCGAAGCGCGCATCCAGCGCGGCACGCAGATGCTGCGCGAGACCGAGATGGATGTGCAGGATATCGCGCTGCTGCTGGGCTTTGCCAATGCCGGCAATTTCGCCACCGCCTTCCGCGAACGGATGGGGCTGACACCCAGCAGCTACCGCACCTCAATCGTTAAAACTTGTGGTTGAGCTTGAGTGAGGCGAAGCGGCCGCGCGGGTCGGCTTGCGTGTAGTCGAAGAAGGCAAACGAACTATCCCACGACGGTTTGCGGTCGAACAGGTTGCTCACGATCAGGTTCACGCTGGTGGCAGCGCTCAGCTTGTAGCCCAGGTTCAGGTCCACGGTCGCCACCGGCTTCACGCGCTCGCCCTCGCGGGTGGTCTGCTGGTAGCCGTCCACAAAATGCCATGCCGCGTTGGTGCTCCACTGGCCCAGCTCCCAGGTGGCGCTGGTGGTGCCGCGCCATTTCGGGATCGAACCGAAGTAGTTGGTGCCGGCGCCGTTGGTCAGCGCGGCGCCCGTCGACAGCGGCTGCTCGAACTTGAACACGCGGCTGATCTGCGCATTCAGCACGACGTTGCCGTAGGCGGTTTTCGGCAGCTTGTGGCGCAGGTCGATGTCGATGCCGGTGGCCACACGCTCGCCCTGGTTGGCGTATTGGCGGTACAGGGTCAGGATGCGGCCCTGCGCGTCGCGCACCACTTTCTCGGGATGGGTCTTCTCATTGGCCAGGATGGTGTCGGCGCTTTCGGTGCCGATCACCCCCTTGGTGCGGATGCGGTAGAAGTCCACGCCCACGCTGCTATTAGACGACGGCGCCAGCACCACGCCGACGTTGAAGTTGTTGGAGCGCTCGGCCGCCAGCGCGGTGTTGGCGACGGTCAGGTTGGTGATGCCGCGCGGCTGGGTCGGCGTGATCGGGTCCTGCTTGTCGATCACCGAGCCATAGCTGACCGAGGTCGAATTGGTGATCTCCGGCAGCGACGGGGCGCGGAAGCCGCGCGACACGGTGCTGCGCAGCAGCAGCCATGGGGCGGCCTGGTAGCGCACACTGGCCTTCGGCGAGAAGGCGGAACCGAAGTCGCTGTAACGGTCGGCGCGACCGGCCAGGTTGACGGTCAGGTCTTGCAGCACTGGCACATTGAACTCGGCAAAGGCAGCGCTCACCTGGCGCTGACCCTTGATGATGTTGATCGCCGGACGCAGCTCGGTGCCGGACAGCACGGCGGTCGAGGTGTTGGAGTCCATTTCTTCCTGGCGCCATTGGCCGCCGAAGGCGAAGCCCAGGGCGCCGGCCGGCAGTTGCGCCAGCTCGGTCGAGGCGTTGAAGTCGGCCACGGTCAGGGTCGATTCGGCCGGACGCAGGGTGGACAGGCGCAGGCGATTGCGCACCGCTTCGCTGTTCTTGGACTGGTCGGCGAAGTTGTAGCTGCCTTCGGCCAGCACTTTTTCGAACTCGTAGCGGTTGACGAAGTTCTGCACGGTTTCCTTCAACTTGCTGCCGGAGCGCGCGATCGACGCGTCATAGTCCCAGCCATTCCAGCTGCCCTTCACGCCGGTCAGGACGCGGAAGAAGTCCACCTTGTCCTGCTTCTGGCGCGCGCCCAGGTCGAACAGGGTGGCGGTGAAAGGTTGCGGCGCGTTGCTGTTGTTGTTCGGGTGGCCCACCGGCAGCAGCACGTTGATGTTGTCCAGCGCCTGCTTGCCGTTGTTCCAGGCGCGCAGGCCGCTGCCCACGGTCAGCGGCGCGCCGAAGGTTTGGCCGGCCCAGGAGTAGCCGTACAGCGCTTCCGCGTAGGCTTCGGTGGTTTCATTGATCTTCAGGTTGCCGCGCAGCGAAGTGTGCAGGCGCTCCACGCCCGGGATCAGGGTGCGGTAGTCGGCCGCGTTGTAGGCCAGCACGCTGCCGGTTTTGCCCGGCGTGATGTCGCCGTAGTTCTTCACCTGCAGCGGGCCTTGCACGCCACCCAGTTGCTTGGTCGGGTCGGAGGTGCCGTAGTAATTGGTCGGGACCCAGCCCAGGGTGCCGTTCGGATTGCCGCGGAAATCGCTGTCGCGCAGCCAGGACACATCGCTCTGCTGCAGCTTGTCGCGCTTCTGGCCGTCGATCGAGAACACCACGTTCCAGCCTTTTTCATCCAGGCTGCCAAAGCCGGTCTGCAGGGCGAAGCTGCGTTCCAGCTGGCCGGTGCCTTCGGTCGAGGAGCCCACTTGCGCGCTCACTTCGGTGCCGGTGAATTCCTTGTACAGGATGATGTTGACCACGCCGGCCACCGCGTCCGAACCATAGACGGAGGACGCGCCATCCTTCAGCACTTCAATGCGCTGCACGGCGGCCATCGGCAGCGAGTTCAGGTCGACGAACACTTCCTGCAGGTTCTGCGCCGTGGCGTAAGGCGACACGCGCTTGCCATTGACCAGGATCAGGGTGTTCTTCTGGCCCAGGCCGCGCAGCGACAGGCCCGAGGTGCCGGCGGAGAAGGAACCGGTGTATTGCTCGTTGTAGCTATTGCCGCTGTTGGCGGAAATCGTGCGCAGGATGTCGGACACGGTCACCTTGCCGGTGGCGGCCAGCTCCTTGGCGGTGATTACCTGCACGGCGCTGGCACCCTCTTTCTGGGTGGTGCGGATATTCGAACCGGTAACGACTACGCGGGTCAGTTCTTCCTGGGCGAAAGCAACTTGCGGGAATGCGGCGGCAATAGCCAGGGTAATGCTCAACGGCTTAATCATGGTCTTCCTTTTTGGGTGTACGACGCCCTGGCTGCGCGGGGCGGCCGAGGCTTGCGGTATTACAGGGAGGGATTACTTAACAGCGGCACATGCACTGCGCCATGCAGAGCAGGTAGATGGTGTGGCGGCGGTGGACAACATGCGTTTTCATGAGGCAACTATAACCTCGCCCCTTCATTTCTGAAACTAATTAAAACTCAGACCTATATGCATTATGGATATATAGACAGAGGTGTCTACATTTCACCACAGCGCGAACGGTGAAGTATACAACTCTGTCTAGACAGACTATTCTATGCAAAACATTACAAGGGAAACAACATGGCTAGCATTCCGAAACCCACTCCGGCCGAGCTGGAGCTGCTGCAAGCGATCTGGCCGCTCGGTTGCGCCACCGCCAAACAGGTGCACGAAGCCATGTTGGCCGAGAAGCCCGACCTGGGCTACGGCGCCGTGCTGCGCCTGATGCAGATCATGCACGGCAAGGGCCTGCTGATCCGTGACGAGAGCCAGCGCTCCCACGTCTACGCTCCCGCCGTGGCGCGCGAGGCCATGCAGGGCAATATGCTGCAGGACCTGCTGCAGCGCGCCTTCGCCGGTTCGGCCAAGGCGCTGGTGCTGGCCGCCCTGCGCAGCGGCATCTCCAAGAAAGAGCGCGCTGAAATCGAAGCACTGCTGAAACAGGAGGACAAGCCAAATGAGTAATATCATCCACGCCGCCGGCTGGGCCCTGATCCACTTCCTGTGGCAAGGCGCTCTGCTAGGCCTTGGTGCGGCGCTCCTGCTGCGCATGATGGGCGGTGCCCGCCCCCGCGCGCGCTACGCCGGGGCCTGCGCCGCCCTGCTCGCCTGCCTGTTGTGGCCCGCCTACGAATTCGCGGCGGCGCTGCAGGCCGGCCCGGGCAAGCTGCAAATCCTGGCGCAAGCGGCCGCCGACTTCAGCTACCCGCATAGCGAACTGCTGGCTGGCATCGACAATCGCCTGCCCCTGCTGGTGGCAACCTGGCTCGCCTGCGTCAGCGCTCTGGCACTACGCAGCGCCTTCGGCCTGGCCTGGATCGCCCGCCAGCGCCACAGCGGCGGGCGCAACACGCACTGGCAACAGCGCCTGTCGCAGTTGGCGGCGCGCCTGGGCATCCGGCGCGCGGTCACCTTGCGCATCGTGGAAACGCTGGCCACCCCGATTACCGCCGGCTGGTGGCGCCCGGTCGTGCTGATGCCGGCCGCACTGGTAGCGCGCATGCCGCCGGAATTGCTGGAAGCCCTGCTGGCGCACGAACTGGCGCATGTGCGGCGCCACGATTTCCTGGTCAACCTGCTGCAGAACGTGGTCGAGATCCTGCTGTTCTACCATCCTGCCGTGTGGTGGCTGTCGCGCCGCATCCGCCACGAGCGTGAGCTGGTCGCGGACAGCATCGCCGCCGACCTGACCGGCGAACCACGGCGCCTTGCGCTGGCCCTGTCGGAACTGGAGAAGATGCAGTTCGCCACCCAGCGCCTGGCCCTCGCCGCTGATGGCGGCGACCTGACGCAGCGCATCCGCCAACTGGTGCTGCCGGCGCAGCAACGCGGCAACTGGAAAGCTGTTTTCGCCACGCTCGGACTGGCAGCCGCCTGCCTGTCCGGCTACGCCAACGCACGCGGCGAAGCCAGCCTGCCCGCCGCCCGCACTCCCGCCGTGGTGAACTTTAGTACCTGCAGCAAGCCGCACTGGCCCAAAAAGGACTTGAAGGCTGGGCACACCGGCACCGTCACGCTGGCGTTCAGCATCAGCACCAGCGGCGCCGTAATCGGCTCGCGCGTGGTCAAGTCCAGCGGCCACCCCGGCCTGGACCAGGCCGCCCGCATCGGCATCGAGAAATGCCACTTCATCCCCGCCAAACTGCGCGGCAAGCCGGTCGCCACCTGGCAGCAAATGCAATACGTGTGGACCCTCGAATGAACCGTATCCACACACATCTATTCCTGGCTGCCGCAGCGTCATTGGCCATGTGCGGCCAGGCAAAGGCCAGTGAGGCTGTGCAGCGCCCGAAAGTCGACTTTCACTCTTGCAGCCAGCCACCATGGCCAGCCGCCGACCTGGAAGCGAAGCATACAGGCACGGTAGCGCTCAGGCTCAACGTCAGCGAAAACGGCACTGTCACCGCGTCATCCGTCGATAAAACCTCCGGCTTCGACAGTTTGGACGAAGCAGCGCGCACCAGCATTGCCAAATGCCGCTTTAAGCCAGCGACGAAGGACGGCAAAGCAGTCGCGGCGGAAGTAGTAATCTTTTACGTCTGGACCCTGGAGTAAGCAAATGAGAATCACCCGTGTTTTTGCATTGCTGGTGCTGTGCGCCGCCAGCGTCATGCCGGCCAGCGCCAGCATGCCAAGCCACCCTTTCGTCAGCACCAGCGGCAAGGCGCAACTGTGGATGCGCCCCGACATCGGCGAGTTGAAATTCGAAGCCGGCACCCAGAACGCCAGCGCCGAAACCGCCGCCGCCCAGTTGCAAGAGCTGAGCGCCAGCGTCATGCAACTGATGGCCGAGTATGGCGTACAGCCGGCAGATATTGAAGCGCACGAACTGGATAAGAAATCCGTCCCCGTGAGCGGCAGCGAGCAGCCGGCTTACTCACTAGGCCGCATCTTCAACGTACGCGTGCGCGACCTGGCGCAATGGCCGGCGCTGATGGCCAGGCTGGTCGAGATGGACCACATCACCAGTATCAACACCACCTTCGACCGCACCGACGGCGACGACCTGAACACCCAGCTCATGTCAGCCGCCGCCGACGACGCGCGCGGCAAAGCCGGTTCCCTGGCCAAAGCCTTCGGCCGCAAACTCGGCCCGGTGGTCGCCATCGCGCGCGGCCCGCTGGACAAGGTCGGCGCCCCCTTCATCGAGCAGCAACCCGGCAAGGAGTCGCGCGGCGTGCCGGGCCCGAACGCTGGCAGCGGCAAGTACACCATCCCCGATTCCATCCCCTATTCACAGACCGTGAATGCCATCTTCGTCCTGAAGTAAAGCCTGCACATGAAATTCAAACTGATCGCCTGCGCGGCGATGGCCTTCGCACGCGCCTATGCCCAGGAAACACCGCCGGTGGTGCAGGTCAAAGCCAGCGCCGACACCCAGCGCGAGCGCGACACCGCCTCTCGCACCACCATCACCCGCGAGGAAATCCTCAAGTTCGGCGACGCCAACGCGCTTGACGTGCTGAAGCGCCTGCCCGGCGTCTCCGTCGGCGAGGGAGGCCCGCGCATGCGCGGCCTCGGCGCCGGCTACACGCAAATCCTCGTCAACGGCGACCGCCCGCCGCCGGGCTTCTCGCTGGAGAACCTGACGCCGGACATGATCGATAAGATCGAAGTGATGCGCTCCGCCACGGCGGAGCACAGCATGCAAGCAATCGCTGGCACCATCAACGTGGTGCTGCGCAAGACGGCCGGCAAACCCTCGCGCGACTGGCGTGCCGCCGCCACCGTGCCGGGCCGCATGCCGTCGCGCAGCGCCAGCCTGGGCCTGGCCGACAAAGGCGATGCCGGCAGCTACACCTTCAATGGCAGCCTGGTTCAAGGGAACAACCACGCTCCGGAACATACCGACGTACTGGAAACCGCACCGGATGGCGCCATCATCAGCCAGCGCCAGGAAGGGGACGATAGCCGCAACCGCTTCCTGTTCGTCAACCTTAACAGCCGCGTGAACTGGAACCGGTCCGCCACTGAAACCCTGGGCTGGCAAATTTTTATCGCTGGCGTGCGCTTCCGCGCCGACCGTGCACGCGATGTGCAACTGACCGGCGGCAGCCGGCTGCCCTTCGCCCGTTCTGATTACTGGCGCCGGGATGAAAACTTGAGCCTTCGCACGGAAGGCACGTGGTCGCGCAAATGGGGGGATGGCGGCCGCTTCGAATCGACGCTCAGCCTGAACGGCAACAAAGACCGGCGCGATCGCGTCTCCAGCTACGACGCCAACGCCGGCACGCGCTCCCTGGACCGGCGCTATCTGGTGGACGTGGATGGGCGGCGCAGCGGTTGGATCGGCAAGCTCGCGCTGCCGTCCTCGCAAAGCCATGCCTTCAGCCTGGGATGGGATATTTCCGCCAGCCGCCAGGACGAGCAGGAACTGCAAGATGAGACCGCACGCAACGGTACCCCCGCTGCCACGGCAATCGACTTCGAGCGCGATTCGCTCGCGCGACTGCGTAACCTGGCCGCCTATGTGCAAGATGAATGGGAACTTGGCAAAGGCTGGTCGCTGTACGGAGGCCTGCGGCGCGAGACCAGCGAGACGCGCAGCAGCGGCAGCGGTTTCGCCCCTGCCCGCACGCGTGCCGGCGTCACCAGCCCAATCCTGCAGGCGCTCTGGAAGCTACCAGGCGAACAACGCCGCCAACTGCGCTTTGCCCTGGCCCGCTCGTACAAGGCGCCGAGCACCAACCAGCTGCTGCCGCGCCGCTTCCTCAGCCTGGTCAACAGCGAACTGGCGCCCGACAGCAGCGGCAATCCGGCGCTCAAGCCAGAGCTGGCGCGCGGCCTCGATTTGGCCTTTGAAGCCTACGGCGCCGACGGCGCCCTGTTCTCGCTATCCACAGGCGCCCGCCGCATCAGCGACGTGATCTACTCCACCGTCAGCCAGCGCGATGGGCGTTGGGTTTCCATGCCGTCCAATTTCGGCGACGCGCGTACCGGCAGCGTGGAGCTGGAATGGAAAGGCCCGATCAGCGGCACACCGCTGCGCTTTTCCTTTAGCGGCGGCCGCCACTGGTCGCGCGTGGGCGCCGTGCCAGGCCCCGGCAATCGGCTGGCGCGCCAGCCGCGCTGGACCGCCAACCTTGGTGGCGAGTACCGCGCCGGCCCGTGGGGCGCAGGCGCCAACCTCGCCTATACCGACTCCGGTTGGGTGCGCGTTACGGAGTGGCAGTCGTTCTACAACGGCGTGCAGCGCAACCTGGAGATTTACGCCAGCTACCGCAGCTCGCCCGCCAGCCAGTGGCGCGTCACTGCCGGTAACCTGCTGCGCCAGCCAGGCGTAAACCGCAGCCTCTATGCCGATGCCGGCGGCCGCAGGGCAAGCACCGACAGCATTGCCAAGCCAGCGTGGGTGCGCGTCGGCTACGAGCACACCTTCTAGCCCCCCGCCGCGCGCTGGCGCCGCCAATGGCGCCACGCGACCAGCGCGTTGATCCAGTACGCCACATACAGCGCCGCCGTCAGGTACAGGCCACGGCTGGCGTACAGCGGCACCGAGATGGTGTTCACCAGCAGCCAGACCGGCCAGTTCTCGATGCGGCGCGCCATCAGCAGCACTTGCGCGATCACGGAGAACATCAGCACCGCCGAATCGACAAAAGGCGAATAGGCGTTGGTGTAATGGTGCAGCATCAAGCCATACGCCGCCGACGCGGCGACGCCGACCAGCGCCATCCACGCCAGCGTGCCCAGGCCGGTTGTGCGGATGTGCAGCGCATGGCCATGCTCGCCGCGCAGCCATTGGCGCCAGCCGATCACGCAGGTGACGATGAAGAACAATTGCAGCGACACGTCCGCATACAGCTGCGTGCTGAAGAACAGCGCCGCCATCAGCGCGCAGCCGATGATACCCAGCCACCAGGAGTGGATGCTGTTGCGGCCAGCGAGGAAGATGGACACCGCCATCACCGCATTGCCGGCAATTTCAAGCGGGCTAATTTCCATGGGTACCCAATACGACCAATAAGCCGCGCATATCCTCGCCGCTTTCCTGGCGCAAGGTGCTGGGCGTGGTTTCCAGGATGGTAAAGCCGTGGCTGCGCGCCAGCGCCTCGACGCCGGCGCGCGAGTGCGCGTAGCGGCCTGACGGGCGCAGCATGAAGCCCTCCGCGCCGTCGTGCTCCTCCACCGAAAAGGCGAAACGGCCGCCGCCGCGCAGCGCCAGCCGCGCCACGGAAAACACCGGCTTCAAATCGCCCACGTAGACAAAGACATCGGCCGCCACGATCAGGTCGGCGCTGGATGGCCGCACCCGCAGGTAACCCACCATGTCGCCGCAATACAGCCCGTCGTACAAGCCGGTATCGCGCGCGCGTTCCAGCATCTGCGGCGACAGGTCGACGCCTTCCAGCAGGCAGGCCAGAGGGCGCAAAAGCGGGCCGCACAAGCCGGTGCCGCAGCCGATATCCAGCACATCCAGCTCGCCCGGTGGCAAGTGGCGCCGCAACGCCTCCACCAGCAGGGTCGGCGTGCGGTAGCGCAGCACGTCCACCAGGTGCTGGTCGAAGTTGCCGGCGTACTGGTCGAACAAGGCCTTCACATAGGCCGTCGGCGAAGCGCCCGGCGCCTGCTCGGCGCCCATGATGGCCAGCATATAGCCGACGGTGTCGGCATCGGCGCCCATGGCCATGGCGGCCTGGTAGGCCGACACCGCCTCCTCGCGCCGGCCCATGGCGCGCAGGGTGTTGGCCAGTCCCAGTTGCGCGCGCGCATAGCGCGGCCGCACCTGCAGCGCATCCTGGAAGCTGGACAGCGCCTCCGCGTGCTCCTGCGCCCGCAACAGCACGGCGCCGCGCGCGCACCATGCTTCCGCGTACTCGGGCTGCAGTTGCAGGGCGCGTTCGAAGCCCTCCAGCGCATCGGCCGCCTTGCCCAGCGCCAGCAGGGACACGGCGGCGCCGTGGAAGGCTTCCGGATAGGCGCGCCTGGCCGTCAGCGCGGCGCCGAAGCTGTCCAGCGCCGCCTCATGCCGTCCGCTCGACTGCAGCGCCAGCGCGCGGTTGCACAGCGCTTCCGCATAATCGGGCGACAGGCGCAGCGCGGCGTCGTAGCTGTCCAGCGCACGGTCGATATGGCCCAGGTGGCGCAGGGCATTGCCACAGTTGCTCAGCGCTACCGGGTACTCCGGCTGCAAGGCCAGCGCGCGCTCGAAGCTGGCCAAGGCCTCCTCGTAGCGCGCCATGTCCTGCAGCACCACGCCGCGGTTGCAGTGGGCGATGGCGCGCCCGGCATCGAGCGCCAGCGCGCCGTCGATCATGGCCAGCGCCCGTTCCGGCTCGCCCAACTGACGCGCCAGCACGCCGCTCAGGTGCAGCGCATCAAAGTTCAAGGGCTCGGCGCGCAGCACGTCGTCGTATAGCGCTTGCGCGCGTCCGAGTTCGCCCTGCTGGTGCAAGCCGACGGCTTGTTGCAATAGTGCATGAGTGTTATCCATGGCCGGTATTACACCAAGCCGTCACGGAACCGTCAAACGGCTGTCATATTCGGCGCCCAGAATGCATACATCTGACGCATCGCAGCGTCACTACCGGGGCCGGCGGTCGGGAAATATACCGGCACCACACGCAGTTGCTTTACACTGGGCGGGTAGAGACTTTTCGGATGCTCTCCGTCATGAGGCTGCTGCTCGCTGCCCTGCTTTTTCAGTTTGCCTGCCTCGCGGGCGCGTGCCACTTGCGTATCGCGCCGGAAGAATGGCCACCCTATTTCTATAACAACAAGTCCGGCGTCGGCGGCGTTGACTACGAGTTGCTGCGCGCCATCGTCGAGCAGGCCGGCTGCACCCTGCAGGTTGAGGCAGAGTTGCCGCCTGCGCGGCGCAACGCCTTGTTCCAGCAAGGCAAGCTTGACGTGCAGACGGCCGCCTCGGCCACCGACGAACGGCGCGGCTTTGCGCGCTTCAGCCTGCCCTACCGGCAAGAAACGGTGGGCCTCTTCACGGTGCCGCAAAAGCTCGACAAGCTGCGCACTGTGGGCAGCTTCAATGACATTGCCGCGCGCCACGCCAGCCTGCTGGCGCCGCGCCTGGGGTATTACGGCGAGGACTACGAGCGCGCGCTGCCCATGCTGAATGCGGAGGGACGCCG
The DNA here is from genome assembly GCA_046523935.1 of Massilia sp. SR12. GTDB lineage: Bacteria > Pseudomonadota > Gammaproteobacteria > Burkholderiales > Burkholderiaceae_D > Rugamonas. The sequence continues at coordinate 3,464,739 of CP159586.1, forward strand.
CAGCACCTTCGGCACCTTCGAGCAAGGCGTCAAGATGCTGGAGGCCGGGCGCGGTGATGTGCTCATGGGCGATGCACTGGCCGTGCGCCACTCAGCACGCTTGCACAATGTGAAGATCGTGGCGCTGGCCTACGTGCCCTATCGCGCACCGGTGCACCTGATGCTGAACGCGGCCAGCACCACGCAGGCGCAGTTGGCGCGCATCAACCAGGCCATCAACCAGTTGGAACAGAATGGCGCCCTGCCCGCCATCCGCGCGCGCTACGGCATCAATTAATCCAGGAAGGCGCGCACCGCCTCATACAAGGCCCCGCGCGCATGCTCCAGGTGCATGACGTGGGTGCCGCGCGGGATCACCACATACTGCGCGTGCGGAATCTGGCCTTGCAGGCGGCGCAAGTCGGCGTCATCCGGCCAGGCATCCCATTCGCCGCGCACCAGCAGCACCGGCATCGCCAGCCGCGCCGGGTCGTAATAAGCACCGCCTTGCAGTAGCTGCGCCACGTCCACGCCGGGGCCGGCAGGGAAGCGCACCTTGCCCGCGCTGCGCGCGTCCGATGCCAGCCATTCCCCGCCCCAGCGCGCGAATACGTCCGCATGCAGTTGCGCGGATTCTTGCGGCGGCCGCAAGCCATCCATTGCGGCGATGCGCTGGGCCGGCGTCATCTCCTCATACGCCGCGCCGCCATCCACGCCGTGCGTGGCGCCCGCCGGTCCCGCCACGCGCGGCGTCAGCGCCGCAAACAGCACCAGCTGCGCCACCTTGCCCGCGTGCTCCTGCGCATAGCGCGCCGCCACGCTGCCGCCCCACGAATGCCCGACCAGCAGCACCTGGCGCTGGCCGGTCCTGCGCAGGATCGCATCGACCGCGCTGGCCACATCCCGCACCACCTCGCGCGCCCGTCCCGGCGCCCCGGCCGGCGACGGCGCGTCGGGGTAGCGCTCCGACAAGCCATAGCCCAGGAAATCCAGCGCGTATATGTCATAACCGCGCGCCGCCATCCAATCCATCCAGGACTGGCCGTCCATGCGGAAATCGAACGAAAGCGCGGAAGGGAAAGAAGAACCATGCACGAACAGCACAGGCAAGCCGCCCGTGGCACGGTCTGGCGCCGTATGGCGCACACGCGCCACCAGTGCGGGCTGGTGGCTGGGGATATCGAAGACTTCGAACGTTGGCATACGCAGCTCCATCAAAGCCGCCATGCTAACCAGGCCGCGCCCGCAACAATTCGTTGGCGGGCGAAGCGTGCATGCATGCGCCCTACTTCAGCACATAGCTCGCCAGCACCGCCTGCACCTCGTAGATGCTCAGGCGCTTGTTGAACTTTTGCGTAAAGGGCTCGGGCGTGCTGGAGATCCAAATCTTCAAATCCGCATCCAGGTCCAGCGTACCGCCAGTCTCGATGCTGAAATGGGTCACGCTCTTGTACGGAATCGAATGAAATTCCATCTTGCTGCCCGTGATGCCCTGCTTGTTCACCACCACCAGGCGCTTGTCGGTGAACACAAAGTAATCGCGGATCAGCTGGTAAGCATGTTCGATCCGCTCATTCGGCGCCAACACCCGGCCGAACTCCTCGCTGATGTCATCGATATCGACCTTGGACGCATTGCCCAGGATGCCGCTGAAAAGTCCCACGTTGCGCACTCCCATAAAGAAGACGGAAGCCAATCTACCACGCCCTTGAATGCTTGGCGAATCGCAAGAAGCCTCGGCCCGGAAAAGGCGCGTGAATTTGACGCAATGCAGGCGCGGCGCGAACGCGACGTTAGCCCGCCTCCAGCGCAGTAAGGCCGTCCGCGCCGCTGCGGTCGTCCAGCAGCAGCGCCGTGGCCGCGTGCGCTGGCAGCGGGCGCGCGAAGTAGTAGCCTTGCAGCAGGTGGCAGCCCAGCTGGCGCAGCTGCGCCGCCTGCACCGCATCCTCCACCCCTTCCGCCACAATCTCCAGCCCCAGGTTGCGCGCCAGGCCGACGGCGGTAGCGCAAATCTCCAGGTCCTTCTCGCTCTTACCGATGTCGCGCACAAAGCTGCGGTCAAGTTTGAAGGCATGCACCGGCAGCAGCTTCAGGTAGCCGAGCGATGAATAGCCGGTGCCGAAATCGTCGATCGACAGCCGCACGCCCAGCCCGCGCAAGGCCTCCAGCCTTTCGATGGAACGCTGCGGGTCCTGCATCAGCACCGATTCCGTAATCTCCAGCTCCAGGTCCTCGCCGCGCAAGCCGGAGCGCTGCAAAGCCAGGCGCACCGTATCGTCCAAATCGGACATCAGCAACTGCTGCGCCGACAGGTTGACCGCCACGCGCACCTCCGCAAACCCCATGGCGCGCCACTCCGCCAACTGGCGGCAAGCGGCATCGATCACCCACGAGCCGATGGCGGAAATGGCGCCGGTCGCTTCCGCCAGCGGGATAAAGCGGTCCGGCATGACCAGTCCAAGGCAGGGATGCTGCCAGCGGATCAGCGCCTCCAGGCACACCACACGTTCATCCGCCGCCCGCACCTGCGGCTGGTAATGCAGGAAGAACTGCTCCTTCTCCAGCGCCTCCTTCAGCCCGTTCTCCAGGCCGATCCGCTCGCTCAGCGACTGCTGCAACGATGGCTGGAACACGCGCAAATTGCCAGGTCCCGCATCGCGCGCCTGGTGCAGCGCCAGGCCCGCCGACGCCAGCAAATCCTCCGCCGACGAAGCATGGTCCGGATAAATCGCCACGCCCGCGCTAAAGCTCATATTAAGCACCGCGCCGGAAATGGCGAACGGCGGCTTAATCGCCGCCATCACCGCTTCCACTTCGCGCTCCAGCGCCGCCCAGGTCTTATGGCCGGCAATGCCGACCACAAAACGCGCGCTGCCCAGCCGCGCCACCAGGCCATTTTTTCTTTGCACGGCACGCAAGCGATGCGCCACCTCCACCAGCAACTGGTTGCCCACCTCGTAGCCGCGCGTACCGTTGATGATGGCCAGCCGGTCCAGGTCCAACAGCAGCACCGCCATCCGCGTCAGGCTCGACTCACTGGACAGGAACATGGCGCGCAACCGGTCCAGCGCACCGGCGCGGTTCGGCAAGCCGGTCAGGGCATCGTTCGCCAGCGCGTACTCAAAACGCTGGCTCGCCAGCTTATGGCTCTCCATCTCCCGCTCCAGCGCAGCGCTGATACGGATCTTCTCGGTTAAGCGCTGGGTCGCCTCGCGCCGCACCAGCAACAGGTAGGACGCCGCCAGGAACAGGAAGCCGAAGCCGCTCAGGTAAGGCAGCTTCAACACGCCCTTATCGCTGTAGGGCGCGAGGCTGGTGGTAATCACGATCAGCAGCACCGACAACCACACCAGCCCATTTGAAAAGCGCGCCCGCTGCCGGCGCGCACGCACGCAAAACAGCGCCGCGTACAGCATGGCGCCCAGCGCCAGCAGGCGGTTCACACCATACGCGGTGGTGGTTTTCCCCGCCAGCAGGAAGGCGCGCTCGCCCCACGGCAGCTCTGTCGGTGTGTCCAATGTCAACTGCGCAAAGCGGTAACCATACGGCGCGATACAGTTCTCCGCCGCCAGCCAGGCGGCGGCGAGCGCGACGCAGTAAGTGATGCGATAGGCGCCCTTGCGCTCATCGAGCGAGGCGATCAGGTACCAGATCTGCGGCACCAGTATCAGCGAGAAGAAGTTGACCCATTTGTGGGCCGCGATGGCCGCCACCAGGTCCGGCGCCAATTGCTGCCGCGCGTTCGCAAACTGGAACAGGGCAAAGGTCAGGCAGATGACGGCAAAGGTCCAGCAGGCGCGCACATAGGAACTGCTGCGCGCCAGTAGCGCCGCCTGGAAAGCACACATTGCCAACGCTCCGACGGAGATCAGGTAGAGCGCCGCAACGGGTCCATCCATAAAATCCTCTGCTCTTACTTTTTCGCAATGGGCCTTATTCTAGACGAAAGTCATCATACAAGATAACTTCCGATTTGATAGTATCACTGGAAAACGACAAGCTCGTCGCCGTCGCGCGCTTCGCATCCCGCCCCCATCGGCTGCCAGCCGCGCCGGATCACGATATGGCTGGCGTTGTAGCAAAGCTCAAGACGCCGCGCCTGCGGGAGCTCACGCCGCACAAACTGCTCGATCGAGCTGGGCATGGAGACGCGCATGGTGTGCGCCATCAAATCCTCATCCGGATGGTCCGCCACATGTACCAGCGGTACGAAGTGCGCCGCGATCACCAGCAGGCGACCCACGTTGACCGGCTCCGCCTGGTAGCCGCGCGCGCGCAGCCAGTCTTGCGCATCCGCGCGCTGCACGGCGCCGCCCCAGGCGCTGGCCAACAATTCCACCAGCCACTGGTTGCAGTTCTGGTAGCGCGTGCTGTAGGCGTAGGCGTTGGCGCTGTATTCGCCGGCCAAGAGCGCCAGCGGCGTGCGCTGGTCCAGCGCGGCACGCGCCAGCGCGGCATCTTGCTCGTCCGGCAGTAGCACCAGCGACAGGTGGCCCTGCGCCGCCGCTTCCGCGCCCAGCACGAAGCCGGCCATGCCCTGGTCGAAAATGCGCGGACGCTGGTCGTCGCAGGCATAGTAAAGCTGGCGCACCGACCATGGGCTGTTGGGATTGGATTTCAGGGCGATGCCGGCATGCGAGTAGCGCAGGCCGAAGCGCGCCAGGTCCAGCCCGGCGCGCGCCACCACGGCAGCCGTGGCGCCGGAGCGCTCCAGTTCATCCTTCACCACGGCGGCAAAGCGCAAGGCGCGGTCCTGCTCGGTGGCGGACACTTGCGCCGGGCGCTCGCACAGCAGCATGCCCCCTGCCTGGGCGCCGCCGCTGATACTGGCGCCGAGCGCCAGGCCGGCGACGCTTAGATAGCGTGCGAGCGCAGTTCGCGTGTCCATGCGTCGTGCAGCGCCAGGAAGAAGGCCTGGCGGGTGTCCGCGTGGGCGAACTCATAGCCGTAAGGACGCTCGCTCACCTGCACCAGCGCGCCGGCCGGCAGGGCGCGCTGGGCCAGCACCGCCTGCGGCAGGTCGAGGAAGAATTGCTGGCCCTCGTCGCTGCGCAGGGTCAGGCGGGTGGCACCCGGCTTGCCCGGCGCTTGCGCCACGTCCAGCACACGGTATTGACCTGCTGCAACTTTCTTATCATCGCCGCTGGAGCTCTTGCTGGAGCCGCTGATGGAATCGGACACGCTGCCCGAGGAGGCCGAGCCGGCGCTCGAGGCCGACGAGGTGAAGCTGTCCGCATGCGCAGGCACGACCGCCACGGCGGCAAGAAGGGTGACACCAGCCAGCTGGCGCAGGAGGGGTTTAAACATTGGGAATCCCGGAAATGCGGTTGAACATTTCCGGATTTTAACGGATGGCGGGAAAGCCGTACGGGCTTCGCGCACCGTTGTATGTAATGTACTGCACGATTCTACAATTAGTGACACAATGTTATCTTTGCATTTTGCTAATGTCGCTACCAATGAAGAACCCGGCTTCCCCCGTCGCAATTGAACTGCTCAGCAAGGAGCTCGCCCACGAGCTCAAGGAGCAGCGCGACCTGTTCATCTTGCGCCTGCACAGTGCCTTCCTGCAGTTGGGAGAGTCGCTGCAGCTGTTCCGCGAGTTGTGGCAGGACGACGGCGCCATCGCCTACCAGGTGGCGGCGGAACAGGGCTGGAACCCGCCGCCAACCAAGTGGCTGCGTTTCCGCCGCAGCGTGTTCGAGGCCGATTTCTGGCTGGACGTGGCGGACCGCTTGCAGCAGCGCGGCGCGGCACAGCAGGCCGCCCAATCCGCCCAGCCCGACGAATGGTGCTGGTGGAAGGAGCCGCTGTCCGGCATGCCTTCCGTGACCGGCATCAAGCTGCTGCCGGGCCGCCATCGCGGCGCTGTGCCGCACACCTTTGCCTATGGCGCCTTCGGCAAGCACGAAACCTATTCCGCCGCACTGCAGGAGCAGCGGGCCGCCATCCTGGCCTTGCCCGCCCTGCTGGCCGGCGGCAACCGTACCGCCATCGCGCATTTCCAGGAACACGTGCTGCCCACCTTATGGCCCGACATCGCCGCCGCCATGCGCACCGCGCAGCAGCAGCACCAGCACCAGCGGGTGGTCGACGAGCTGCTGCATGAGCAGGACAGCATGCTGACCTGGCTGGCCTATATGGAACTGGCATTCGACGCCATTCCGCCTTCGGTCTATGCCTATATCGCCGGCACCGGCGGCAGCACCCTGATGCTGGAACTGCGCCTGCTGCTGCCGCTGCTCTTGCTCGACACCGGCGGCGCGGCGGCGGACGCCGCCAGCGAGCTGCTGCAACGGCTGGAAGGCTGCCTGGGCGACGACGACGACTTCCAGCCGCCCGACCAGGCGATCGCCGACCTCGCCACCCTGCTGCTGCAGTTCCGGCGCGCAGCGGACGAGGTGCATGACATCGGCCTGCTGTTGGCTGATGGCCGCGCCGACGAATTGGAATTGCCGCGCCATGAACGCAGCGGCCTGGCCGCGCGCATGGCCGCCATCCGCGCGGACAAGTCGTGCCGCGAATGCGGCAGCACGGAACACAGCACGCCACTGCTAACCGTTGGCACCGTAAATTACGAGTGAAATACGAGTGAAGGAAGAGACGATGAACAGCTTCGACCGCGAGTACTACATCCTCAAACGCGAAGACAGCGACGTGCCGACGCGCCTGGAAGGTTTCCACGAAACGCGCGAACGCAATTACCGCAAGGTGCCCTGCGCGCCGGATTCGCCGCCGCTGACCTTCTTCAACGGCGCCCGCCGCAACAATCGCCAGCATGGCATCGCACCCCTGCCGGAACCGCGCGCGGTCATGTTCGACGGGAAGAACCTGCTGGTGCGCAAGCCGATACGCGACAGCCTGCTCGCGCGCGGCGTCAACCGCCTGCAGGTCCACCCGGCCTGGTACGTGCACGACGATAAGTCGCTGCACGACGATTACTGGTACCTCGGCTTCAGCGAAAAGTTCGATTGCTGGGACCGCGAGCTGTCCGACCACGAAAGCGAGGACGAGGAAGAGGAAGCCGCCGTCTACACCTTCATCCTGGATCAGCAGCTGATGGCGCGCACGCCCCTCAACGAGCGCCTGCTCTTTGTCATGGGCGGCTGCTACTCGCCGCCGCTGGTGTGCCACGAAAGCGTGCTGCCGCTGTTCCTGGGCCAGGGCCGCAGTGGCCTGCAAGCCATTGCGCTGCCCGAGGCCTGACGCGCCATCGGGCAAGACCTGCGGCTAGCAGCGAAAACAAGCCGGCATGCAGATACAGAAAAGCCCGCGCGAGGCGGGCCTGTCTATTCAGTACGACGCATGACTCACCGATCACCCCGGCTATCTGCCGGGTGTCATCGGCACCTGCAACCCGCGCTATCTGCGCGGTGTCACCGGTTAAGGCATGCGATTGTCCCGCTAAACCATTTTCTACAGATCCTGGCTATCTACCAGTTGTCCGCAGCCGGTTAGAGGGGGACAGCGCGCTGGTCTATCAACGATCAGGAAATAACCTGAATGTTGCCAGCCTTTTCGCCTTTAGGGCCAACGCTGCGTACAAACGACACGCGCTGGTTTTCGGACAGGCTCTTGAAGCCGTTCGATTGGATGTCGCCGAAATGGGCGAACAGATCGGCGCCGCCTGCATCCGGCGTGATAAAGCCGAAGCCTTTAGCGTCGTTGAACCATTTGACGATACCGGTTTGTTGAATGCTCATGATTTATTCCTTTAGTTAAAATAGTAGGCAACTTTGCCAAAAGGGCACTTGAAACCAAGAATTAAAACCGAAGGAAAAAACTGGACGACTAGAAATACAGCCATGCGGAATTGGGACCAACAAGATTACGACTTGATGCAAGTACGAAGCGCAATATACGCGGGTTTAGGGGTTTCACCTAGCTTTAATTTAATTTTCTGCTAAGCCGTCGGAGCAGCTCCCTTCCCGAGAGAGCTGCTCCATCTCAACTTCCAGAATCCATCAGGCGAACTTGGTGAAGTCCGGTTTGCGCTTTTCGAAGAAGGCGGTGAAGGCTTCTTTGGCCTCAGGGCCGGTCAGCATGGCGCCGAACTGTTCGCTTTCCACGTCGATGTGGGCTTTCAGGGCTTCGCGACCAGCCTTCATCAGGCGCTTGGTCTGGCGAATCGATTCAGCCGGCAGGGCCACCAGCTTGGCCGCTTGCGCCTGCGCGTGCGCCAGCACCTGGTCGGCGGGCAGCAGCTTGGAGATCAGGCCCATGTCGTAGGCTTCCTGCGCGCTGAAGGCTTCGCCGAGCATCAGCTTTTCGGCGGCGCGGGCGTGGCCGCCGTTGGCCGGCAGCAGCATGCTGGAGCCGAACTCCGGGCACAGGCCCAGTTGCGTGAAGGGGACGGAGAACTTGGCGTCGTCGGCGGCGTACACCAGGTCGCAGTGCATCAGCATGGTGGTGCCGATGCCGATGGCGGCGCCGTTGACGGCGGCGACCACGGGCTTGGTGCTGCTGAACAGGGCGCGGATGAATTGCAGTACCGGGCGGTCGGTAAACGCCACGCCGTCGTTGGCGGTGGTGGTCATGGCGAAGTCAAGCAGGTCGTTGCCGGCCGTGAAAATCTCTGGCTTGCCGGTGAACAGGATGGCGCGCACTTCGGCGTCGCCTTCGGCGGCGTTGATGGTGTCGGCCATGGTCTGGTACATGGCGGAGGTGATGGCGTTCTTGCGTTCGACGCGGTCGAATTCGATGGTCAGGATGCCGGCGGATTTACTGGTTTGGATTGCCATTTTTTGCTGTCTCCAATTTTTTGAAACCGGGAAACCGGGGTACGGCCCGCAGGGCCGGACCCCATAAAAAAGGCGGGCCTTGTTGACCCGCCTTCTTAACTTAGTCGACGCGGATTATACGCGCTCGATGATGCCTGCTGCGCCCATGCCAGCGCCCACGCACATCGTGACCATGCCGTATTTCAGCTGGTTGCGACGCAGTGCATGCACCACGGTCGCGGCGCGGATCGCGCCGGTTGCACCCAGTGGGTGGCCCAGGGCGATAGCGCCGCCCATAGGGTTCACTTTGCTGGTGTCCAGGTTCAGGTCGCGAATCACGGCCAGGGCCTGTGCAGCGAACGCTTCGTTCAGTTCGATCCAGTCCAGTTGGTCCTGGGTGATGCCGGCAGCGGCGCAAGCCGCTGGAATGGCGACCTTAGGACCAATGCCCATGATCTCTGGCGGCACGCCGCGCACGGCGAACGAGGAGAACTTGGCCAGCGGGGTCAGGTTGTGTTCTTTCAGGATCTTCTCGGAGACCACGATCAGCGCGCCAGCGCCATCGGACATTTGCGAGGAGGTCGCGGCAGTCACGGTGCCCTTGGCGGCGAACACTGGCTTCAGCTTGGCCATGCCTTCCATGGAGGCGTCGGCGCGCGCGCCTTCGTCGGTATCCACGATACGCTTGCCAATCTTGATCTCGCCGGTGCGCAGGTCAGGAGTACGGGTGATGATTTCGACGGGGGTGGTCTCGTCCTTGAAGAAGCCGGCTTGCTGGGCGGCGATCGCCTTGCGGTGCGATTCCAGGCCGAAGGCGTCCTGGTCTTCGCGCGAGATCTTCCACTGTTGCGCCACTTTCTCGGCGGTCAGGCCCATGCCGTAGGCCAGGCCCACGTTCTCGTCCTTGAAGGTGTCCATGTTGATGGATGGGTGGTGGCCCATCATCGGCACCATCGACATCGATTCGATACCGCCGGCGATCATCACGTCGGCTTCGCCCACGCGGATGCGGTCGGCCGCCATGGCCAGGGCGGTGATGCCCGAAGCGCAGTAACGGTTGATGGTGACGCCGCCCACGGTGTTCGGCAGGCCTGCCAGCACCACGGAATTACGGGCGATGTTGAAGCCTTGTTCCGCTTCCGGGAAGGAGCAGCCGATGATCGCGTCGACGATCAGGGCCGGGTCCAGGTTAGGCACGGCAGCCATGGCGCCGCGCAGCGCAGCGACCAGCAGGTCGTCCGGGCGGGTCTTGCTGAACATGCCGCGCGGCGCTTTGCCGATCGGGGTGCGGGTAGCGGCGACGATGTATGCGTCTTGGAGTTGTTTGCTCATTTTAAGCTTTCCAGTATCTGTGTTCGTTAGCGTTTGGCGGAGAGGTACCAGTCCACCTGTACTTGTGCTGCCAGCGTGCCGTGTTCGTCGAAGATGTCGACGTTGACCGGGAACGCTACTTTTCCTTCATCCTTGAGCTGCGCTTTCAACGCGGCCAGGTCGCCCGGTACCTTGCCGGAGGCGCGCGTCGCGCCCTTGGCAACTTTCTGGTACTGGATGCGCGACTCTTTGGCGACCGGGCGCATGTCCATGATCAGGTCGGCAAAGCCGCCTGCCATGGCTGCGCCGGACGCCGTTTCGGCCAGCGTGAAGATCGCACCTGCATGCGGCGTGCCGAGGTGGTTGTGCAGCTTGCCGTCGTCCGGCATCGACACTTCGGCGCTACCAGCGCCGATGCTGTCGATGCGGATGCCGAGCAGGCGCACGAACGGCAGGGACTCCGTCATGTGCTTCTTGATTTGCTCATAGACCATGCTTGGTTTCACTCGCAACAGGATTTTGAAGGCCAGCGACAGGATGGACATAAACCTTAGTTGCGCACCGGCTTACCGGTTTGCAGCATGCCCATGATGCGCTCTTGCGACTTAGGATGGTTCAGCAATTCCAGGAAGGCCTTGCGTTCCATATCCAGCAGCCACTGCTCGCTCACTACGCTGCCCTGGTCGATGTCGCCACCGGACACGATCTCGGCGATCATGTCGCCCAGCTTGTAGTCGTGGGCGGAGATGAAGCCGCCGTCGCGCATATTGACCAGCTGGCCGCGGATGGTGCCCCAGCCGTAACGGCCGGTCACTGGCACTGGGCGCTGGATCGGCGCGCGGTAGCCTGCATCAGCCATCGCACGTGCCGTGGTTTTCGCCACGTGCAGCAGTTCGTAGGCGTTGAACACGATGATGTCGTCTTCCTTCAGGTAGCCCATGGCCTTCGCTTCCAGCGCGGACTTCGAAACGTTCGCGGTGGCTGCGTTGGTGAAGCCGGTCTTCAGGAATTGCAGGATGTCGTTGCCTTTGGCTTCCTTGGCAGCGCGTACCGCCGCTTCTTTCAGGCCGCCGCCGCCAGGGATCAGGCCCACGCCCACTTCCACCAGGCCGATGTACGATTCCAGTGCCGCTACGCGCTTGGATGCGTGCAGCATCATTTCGCAGCCGCCGCCCAGGGCGATGCCGGCAACAGCCGCCACCACTGGCACGTTGGAATACTTCATCGACATGAAGGTGTCTTGCAGTTCCTTGATGATCGGGTCGACTGCCTTCGCGCCGCCGGCCATGAAGGCTGGCAGGGCTTCCTGCAGGTCGGCGCCGGCCGAGAAGGCGCCGCCTTCGGCTGCGTCGGTGTTCCAGATCACCAGGCCTTTGAAGTTCTTCTCAGCTTCGGCCAGGCCGCGCTGGATGCCGCCGATCACGCCTTTGCCGATCACGTGCATCTTGGTCTTCAGCGACAGGATCAGGACGTCGTCGCCGGTGTGCCACAGGCGCACGGATTCGTCTTCGTGCACGGTCACGCCGGCAGTCTTAGGATCGGCGCCGCCGCCGCCCACTACCGGAGCGCGGAATTCCTGGCGCTTGTACACAGCCAGTTCGGAACGCGGGGTGTAGGACTTGGTCGCTGGCGAGAACGAGCCTTCAGCGGTATGCACGCCCTGCTCGCCCACTTTGCCTTCGAACACCCATGCTGGCAGCGGTGCATTGCACAGCGCATTACCGGCTTCGATGTCTTCCTTGACCCACTGGGCCACTTGCGACCAGCCGGCAGCTTGCCAGGTTTCGAACGGACCAACGTTCCAGCCGAAGCCCCAACGCATGGCGAAGTCGACGTCGCGCGCGTTGTCGGCGATGGTGTCCAGGTGGATCGCGATGTAGTGGAAAGCGTCGCGGAAGATCGCCCACAGGAACTGGCCTTGCGGGTTGGTCGATTCGCGCAGCGCCTTCATCTTCTTGACCGGATCCTTTTCTTTCAGGATGCGGGCGATGATGTCGTCTGCCTTCTTGCCGCCGGCAACGTATTCACCGGTTGCCGCGTCCAGGCGCAGGATGTCCTTGCCGACTTTCTTGTAGAAGCCGCCGCCGGTCTTCTGGCCCAGGGCGCCCTTGGCGACCAGGCCGGACAGCACGGCTGGGGTTTTGTACAGCGCTGCGAACGGGTCGTTCGGCAGGTTGTCTTCCATGGTCTTGATCACGTGGCCCATGGTGTCCAGGCCAACCACGTCGGCGGTACGGAAGGTACCGGACTTGGCGCGACCCAGCTTGGCGCCGGTCAGGTCGTCGACCACGTCGACGGACAGGCCGAACTTCTCGGCTTCGTGGATGATGGCCAGGATGCCGAACACGCCAACGCGGTTAGCGATGAAGTTCGGGGTGTCCTTGGCGCGGACCACGCCCTTGCCCAGCACGGAAGTCATGAAGGTTTCCAGCTGGTCCAGGATCTCCGGCTTGGTGGAGGTGGTCGGGATCAGTTCCACCAGGTGCATGTAGCGCGGTGGGTTGAAGAAGTGAACGCCGCAGAAGCGCGCTTTCAGTTCATCGTCAAAGCCTTCAGCCAGCTTGTTGATCGACAGGCCGGAAGTGTTGGAAGCGAAGATCGCGTTAGGAGCGATGTGCGGAGCGACCTTCTTGTACAGGTCATGCTTCCAGTCCATGCGCTCAGCGATGGCTTCGATGATCAGGTCGCAACCGGCCAGCAGGTCCAGGTTGTCTTCGTAGTTAGCGATCTGCACCAGTTCCGCGTCAGCCTTGTCGCCGAACGGCGCAGGCGACAGCTTCTTCAGGCCTTCGATGGCCTTGATGCCGATACCGTTCTTGTTGCCTTCTTTGGCTGGCAGGTCAAACAGGACCACTGGAACCTTGGCGTTCACGCAGTGGGCCGCGATCTGCGCGCCCATCACGCCGGCGCCCAGCACCGCTACTTTTTTCACGTTGAAGTTGCTCATATATATCCTTTGGTTGGTATTTCCGTTGCTATGCCTGGGTGCGGGCTCTCTTGGCCGGAACCGGGAAACCAGGGTCAGACCCTAAGGGTCTGACCCTGGTTTCCCGGTTTCCTGGTTTCCTGGTTTCAGGAGCAAGCCACCCGCACCATCAACTTCAGAACAGGTCGGCGTCCAGGGCCATCAGGTTGGCGGCGCCGGAACGAGCCTGGCGGATCAGGGTTGCGGTTTCTGGGTACAGGCGGCCGAAGTAGAAACGGATAGTCGCCAGTTTCGAGGTGTAGAACTTGTCGCCCGAAGCTTCTTTTTCCAGCGCGATCTTCGCCATCTGCGCGAAGAAGTACGAGTACACCAGGTGACCGGCAACGCGCAGGTAAGGCACGGCAGCGGCGCCGACTTCGTCCTGGTTCTGGAAGGCCTTCATGCCGATTTCCATGGTCAGCTTGGTCAGTTTCTCGCCCAGGTCGCCCAGCGGGGTGACGAATTCGGACATCGCTTCGTCGGTACCGTTTTCTTCCACGAAGGCGCGCACTTTCTCGCCGAACTTGCGCAGCTTGGCGCCGTTGTCCATCAGGATCTTACGACCCAGCAGGTCCAGCGACTGCACGGTGTTGGTGCCTTCGTAAATCAGGTTGATACGCGCGTCGCGCACGTACTGCTCCATGCCCCACTCGGAGATGTAGCCGTGGCCGCCGTACACCTGCATCGCGTCGGAAGTAGCGATCCATGCGTTGTCGGTGATGAAGGCCTTGATGATCGGGGTCAGCAGGGCTACTTCGTCGCCGGCTTCTTTGCGCACTTCTTCGTCCGGGTGGTGCAGTTCGCGGTCGATCTGCAGCGCCACGTAGGAAGCGAAAGCGCGCGCGCCTTCAGCGTAGGCCTTACCGGTCAGCAGCATGCGGCGCACGTCCGGGTGCACGATGATCGGGTCGGCCGGGCCTTCCGGGTTCTTCACGCCGGACAGGGAGCGCATTTGCAGGCGGTCCTTTGCGTACACCAGCGCGTTCTGGTAAGCCACTTCGGTCAGGCCCAGGGACTGCACGCCTACGCCCAGGCGGGCGGCGTTCATGAACACGAACATCGCGTTCAGGCCCTTGTTCGGCTGGCCGATGATCCAGCCCTTGGCGCCGTCCAGGTTCATCTGGCAAGTCGAGTTGCCGTGGATGCCCATTTTTTCTTCGATCGCGCCGCAGAAGATCGGGTTGCGTTCACCGATCGAACCGTCCGCGTTAGGGATGAACTTCGGCACCAGGAACAGAGAGATACCTTTCGAGCCTTCCGGCGCATCCGGCACGCGTGCCAGCACCAGGTGCAGGATGTTTTCGGCCATATCGTGTTCGCCGGCCGAGATGAAGATCTTGGCGCCGGTGATGTCCCACGAACCGTCCGCGTTAGGGATGGCTTTCGAGCGCAGCATGCCCAGGTCGGTGCCGCAGTGTGGCTCGGTCAGGCACATGGTGCCGGTCCACTCGCCGGACACCAGTTTTGGCAGGTACAGGCGTTTTTGTTCGTCGGTGCCGTGTTCCTTCAGGCACTCGTAAGCGCCGTGCGACAGGCCCGGGTACATGGTCCAGGCCTGGTTGGCCGAGTTCAGCATTTCGTAGAACGAGTTGTTCAGGACGATAGGCAGGCCCTGGCCGCCGAATTCAGGATCGCAGGCCAGCGCAGCCCAGCCGCCTTCCACGTACTGCTGGTAGGCTTCCTTGAAGCCCTTCGGGGTGGTCACGGTCTTGGCCGCAGCGTCGTGGTGGCAGCCTTCACGGTCGCCCGAGTGGTTCAGCGGGAACAGCACTTCGGAGGTGAACTTGGCGCCCTCTTCCAGCACCTGGTTGATGATGTCCGCGTCGGTTTCAGCGTGGATTGGCAGCTCTTTCAGCTTTTCTTCCACTTTCAGCAGCTCGTGCAGCACGAATTGCATATCACGGATTGGCGCGACGTATTGACCCATTATTTTCTCCAGATGGCTAAAAGGTTGTGTGTGTCTCGGCGGCGACTAAGCGCAGCCTTATGATGGTTGGTAGTTATCGATCAAACGGTTGAAGCCCACGCCGGCCCGGTCCACGCTGCCAGGAGTGCGCATGAAACGCGCCTCATGGTGCAGGGCCAGGATCAGGCCATACATCTCGTACACCAACTGGGAAGCATCGGCATCGGCCCGCAGGTCGTTTTTGTCGATGGCCTGGCGCACGCAACGCAGCAACGCTGCCTGCCACGCACCCACCATTGCCAGCAACTCCTCGCGGATCGGGCCCGGACGATCGTCATATTCGACGGCGCCACTGATATAGATGCAACCCGAAGCAATTTCAACGCTGACACGCTTGACCCAATTGGCAAACAGGGCGCGCAGGCGAGGCAGGCCACGGGCCTCCTTCATCGCCGGGTAAAACACTTCCTGCTCGAAACGATGGTGATACAGCTTCAGGACTTCAATCTGCAAATCTTCCCGCGAGCCAAAATGCGCGAACACGCCCGACTTACTCATGTTCATCTTATCGGCGAGCAAACCGATGGTGAGGCCTTCCAGGCCGTCACGGCTTGCCAGGTCGAGGGCCACATCAAGGATGGCCGCACGTGTCAATTCGCCTTTGCGCATGAATTTAGTTGGTGTATTTACAAGAATGCCACTCACTTTTGAACCCACCCAGAAAGAAGGAAAAACCTTATTCTCCCTCTAACAGATCGGCCGCAGGTGAAAAAATTTGCGAACGTTCGTACTATTATCCACTAGATGTGGAAAGTCAAACAGCACGACTAGAAGCCCACCTCTATTGTTGCGTCGCAGCAAATGAAAACCGGTGCCAGGTCTGTCATTCGGACACGGGCCCAGCCGTAGGCGACGCCTACGGCTGGGCCCGTGTCCGAATGACAGACCTGGCACCGGTTTTCCCCTCACGAGTCGGTGGCGCGCTCCCATTGGCGGCGGTCGCGCTTGGTGGGGCGGCCTTTGGTGTCGGCGAAGGGTTCGGGGAAGAGTTTTTTGCGCTCGATCAGGGCGGCGCGGCGGGTCAGCGATTCTTCGCTCTCTTCATAGAGCAGGCGGGCGATGGGGGCGCCTTCGCGTTTGCCGGAGATGCTGACAATCAGCACATCCCATTCGTCGGCGCCGTTATCGATATGCAGCCGCTCGCCCAGCTTGGCGTTGCGGGAGGGTTTGATGCGCTCGCCGTTCGTCAGCTTGACCTTGCCTTTGTCGATGGCGTCGATGGCCAACTGGCGTGTCTTGAAGAAACGCGCGGCCCACAGCCATTTGTCTATTCTTACGTCACTCATGTGTACTTTCCTACTGCAAATATGCGCATCAGCGTGCGGTACACGATGTATGCGACTTCATACCCGAGCCGGCGGAAGCGTCCGACGTGCTCGAAATCTTGCGGGTGGATCACCACACCTTCGGCAATGGCATCTTCTATATGCTTGCGCAAGGAGCGGGCAAACGCCGCGTCCTTGATCACTACATTGGCTTCCTGGTTGAGGAACAGGCTCAGCCCGTCCACATTGGAGGAACCGACAGTGGCCCAGTCGTCATCGATCACGGCTACCTTGGCGTGCAGCTGGGTCTTGCGGTATTCCACCACCTTCACACCGGCTTCCAGCAGCTTGGGGTAGAAGGAGTGGGCGACTGCGTCCTGCAGCCAGATCTCACCCACGCCGATCAGCAGCACCACTTCCACTCCGCGCTGGGCGGTGGCAGCCAGCGCGTGGCGGAACTTGCGGCCGGGGGCGAAATAGGGGTTGGCCAACAGCACGCTTTTCCTGGCGCGCCCCAGCGCCTGCAGGTAGGCGCGCTGGATGGTGCGCCGGTTGCGCAGGTTGTCGCGCACCACGAAGCCGGCCTGCATGGTGCTCTGGCGCGCGATCTTGTTCAGCTTGCGCACTTCGTTGAACAGGGTCAGGCGCTTGACGAAGGTCATGTGGCCCAGGCGCTTCCACTGCGTTTCGGCTTCGCTGTGGATGGATGCCACCAGCGGCCCGCGCACCGCCACGGCAAAGTCCCAACGCGGTGCGTCCAGGGCGATGCTGTGGTCGTAGTCGGTGAACATGTCGTCGTTGATATTGATGCCGCCTACCAGCGCCACCTGGCGGTCCACCACGCAAATCTTGCGGTGGGTGCGCGTGACGCCACGCCGGAACCAGGGGTTGAAGATGCGGTGCTCGACGCCGGCCGCCGTCACTTCCGCGTGCAGGCGCTTGGCCGGCTTGTGGCCGGTGCCGAACCAGTCGGTGATCATGCGCACCGTCACACCACGCTGGGCGGCGGCTTTCAAGGCGGCCAGCACGCGCTTGCCGGTCTCATCCTCGGCAAAGATATAGGTCTCGAAATAGACTTCGAACTGCGCGGCCTCGATCGCCTCGACCAGGGCGGGGAAGTAATCGGTGCCGCAGTGCAGGAGTTTAACTTCGTTATCGGCCAGGAAATCGACGTGGCGCATGTCTCAGGAGACCAGTTTCAGGTTCGCCACAATGGGCGCGTGATCCGACAGCTTGGCCCATAGCGGACCGTGCAGGACTTCCGCCGATTCCACCTCGAAGCCGCGCACATAGATGCGGTCCAGCCGGAAGAAGGGCAAGGCGGCCGGGAAGGTGCGGGCCGGGCGCTGGGCGGCCTTGCGCCGCGCCAGCGTGCGCACCAGGTCGCCCACCGGGTGGCTGTGCTCGATCTCGTCGAACACTTCACGCACATTGAGCGCGCTTTGCAGCTTGTCGGTCAGGGTGTTGCGCCAGTCGTTGAAGTCGCCGGCGATAATCACGGGCTCGCCGTCCGGCGCGGAACTGCGCACCGCGTCGACCAGCAAGTCCACCTGGCGCACACGGCTGCGCTCGAACAGGCCAAGGTGGATCACGTAGCAATGCACCAGCCTGCCCTCGGATTCCACCACCGAATGCAGGATGCCGCGCGATTCGTAGGCATGGTCGGAAATGTCGGTGTTGGTCCAGCGCGCGATAGGGTATTTGCTGAGCAAGGCGTTGCCGTGGTGGCCGTGGTCGTACTGGGCGTTCAGCCCGTACACCGACTGGTGCGACTCGCCGGCAAAAAACTCGTGCTGGGCTTTCTTCGGCCAGTGGCGGTGGCCGTGGTGCTCTTCGCCGTAACGCGCCTCGATCCGGTCGTGCTGGCCCTGCACTTCCTGCAGGAAAATCAGGTCGGCGTGGAAGGCCTCAATGGCCTGGCGCAAGGCGTGCACGCGCGGCTGGCTGCGGTACGAAACGCCCTTGTGGATGTTGTAGGTGGCAACGCGGATCTTCATGGGATTATTCTAACCCCAACAGCCCGGCTTGCTGCCAGTCAAAAGTGTCCTGAGTTGCCTTATAGTTATGCCTATGGATATTCGACATTTCGGCGCGGCCCTGTTCGCGCTCTGCCTGGCGGCCTCCGCAGCGGCAAACGAGAGCCGCTGCCACGGCAAGGTCAGCAACGGCAGCCTGGAGCATGCGGTTCAACTGCCGGACGAGGGCGCCAACTTCAGCGCCTACAGTACGCTCGCCACCGGCTTGGGGCGCAACTATGTGCACAGCGAGGTGGCGGCCATCATGCTCGACGCCTGGCGCGCGCTGGAAAGCGCGGCGCCGGGTGCGCTCTACGTCTACGGCGAAACGGGCGCCGCGCAGGGCGGCCGTTTCCGCCCGCACCGCACGCACCAGAACGGCTTGTCGGTCGATTTCTTTGTCCCGGTGCGCGACGACAAGGGCCGCCCTGCCCGCCTGCCAACACCAGCTACCCAGCGCTTTGGTTACGATATCGAATTCGACAGCGAGGCGCGCTACGGCGCCTACCGCATCGACTTCGCGGCCATGGCGGAGCACCTGTACCAGCTCGACCAGGCGGCCCGGGCGCGCGGGCGCGGCCTGGCCCTGCTCATCTTCGACCCGGTCTACCTGCCGCGCCTGTTCGACACGCCGCGCGGGCCAGCGCTACGCAAGCTCAACTTCATGAAGGGCAAGCCCTGGGTGCGGCACGACGAGCATTATCACGTGGACTTTGCCGTCCCCTGCCTTAAGTAATGCCGGCGGCAATAGTCATGGAGAAGGCGATCCACAGCATGCCTTTAAAGCTCATGAGCGAGGCGTAGCCGACCGCGATCCAGCGCAGCAAGGTCAGTCCCCAGTTCCCGCCATACACTTTACGGATGGCGAGCAGCATGTAGAGCGGCACCGCCGCCAGCGCGACGTGCCAGATGCGCGTGATTTCCAGCAGCACCGCCAGCAATACGCCCAGCGACACCAGGCTCAGCGCAAACGCCAGCAGGTGGAAGGCAAAGACCAGGTGCTCGCCGTAGCGCCAGCCGGTGCCGAGATGCGCCAGCTTGAGCCAGAACGCCACGACGGGAATCATGAGCAGCGCCAGGGTCGGCCCTTTCGACAACCAGGCATTCATGAACACCTCCGTCTGCTGCGTGCCCGGCAACTTCATGAATTTATCGAAGTTCACGGCAAACGAGGGGCTCAATCGCTTGTAGGTGCTGATCGCCCATTTGTTCAAGGCGCCCGAGGTCTCCGTGTGCGAGGGCATGGGGGCACGGCTGGCGGCGGCCGGGGTGGGCTCCGGTGCCGGCGAGCTATCCAGCACGGGCATCAGTTTCAAAAGCAGGAAAGCCAGCAGCGAAATCGTCAGCAGCAAGCGCAAGGGGTCAATGAACTGGCCGCGCCGTCCGCGCACGAATTCCAGGGTCAGTTGGCCGGGGCGGAACAGCAACGCCAGCAGGGTACGCCACAGCTTCCCTTCCGCCGCCACGTAATGGCCGATGAAATGGTGGATGAACTCGTGCGCGCTGGCGACATGCAGGTGCGCCGCCTGGCCGCACTGGCCGCAGAATTTCTCGCTGACCGGCGCGTGGCAGTTGTGGCAGGCGCCCGCCGGCTGCGTGCGGATCGTGCTGGCGCGCGGGCCAAGATTGAAATACTTCATTACAGCATCCTCGACAAAAAGGCGATCCGCACCGACCATTCAAGGGCGGCCACCATGCACCAGCAAAAAACGCCCGCCCGCAGCAACAAGACCAGCCAGCCGCCGCCATACACCGTGCGCATGGCGGCCACAATATAGAGCGCCATGGCCGACAGGATGAGGGGCTTGGTCACGCGGTTCATGCCGCCGACGCCGGCAATCAGCGCCATCAGTGTGACCGCCTGCAGGTGCATCGCGAAGACCAGGTGCTCGCCATAGCGCCAGCCGGTGCCAAGGTGCAGGACTTTCAGCGCCAGCGCCAGCACAGGCACCAGACACAACAGGATAGTCGGGCCGAAGCGCAGCCAGGCTTCCCAGAACTGCGCGCCCTGCGCCGGCGCGGGTTGCGCCGCATACTTGCTGTAATTCGGAACAAAATTGCTGCTGAGACGGGCAAAGGCGCCGAACAGCACGCCGTCGTGGTGGTGCACTGCGGCCGCCTGCACGGCGGTGGCGGTGGGCACGGCGGTGGTGGCTGGCAATGGCGCCGTGTGCGGCAGCTGGTAGACCTGCCAGCGCATCACCAGGAACATGAGCAGGGACATGGTCAGCAGCAGGCGTAGCGGGTCGATGAAGCGGCCACGGCGGCCGGCAATGAAGGCCACCGTCAGGGCACCCGGCTTGGCCAGCAGCCAGCCCAGGGTGCGCCACAGCTTGCCCTCCAGCGCCACGTAGTGGCCGATAAAGTGGTACAGGAATTCGTGTGCGCTGGCGACATGCAGCGCCGCCTTCTGGCCGCAAGCGCCGCAAAAAGTCGCGCTGACAGGGGCGTGGCAATTGTGGCAGGCGTCACCCGCCGCTGGACGATGCGCCTCGGCCCGGCGGCCAAAGTGGAAGAACAGGTTTTTCATGCGGGAAATATAACCAGCACATCGCACTTAGTCAATTTACAACATCACTTTCGTCGTGGTGGACTGCCATTTGTCGCGGCAGGATCACGTGGAAGGTGCTGCCCTTGCCCAGTTCACTTTCCACTTCAATGCGGCCGCCGTGCTTTTGCACGATGCTGTAAGACATCGACAGGCCCAGGCCGGTACCCTTGCCGACGGGTTTGGTGGTGAAGAAAGGCTCGAAGATGCGGCCCAGGTATTCCGGCGCAATGCCGCTGCCGCTATCGCTGACGGAGACCGTGATGCTGGCCTCGTCATAGGCCGTGCGCAGCATGATGCGGCCGCGCGATTCGATGGCGTGGGCCGCGTTGACCAGCAGGTTCATGAACACCTGGTTCAACTGCGAGGGAATGCATTCAATCTCGGGCACGCCGCTGTACTGCTTGACCACCTCGGCCTTGTACTTGAGTTCATTCCACACCACGTTCAGGGTGCTGTCCAGGCCCGTTTCGATATTCGCCACCAGCCTTTCGCCGCCCCCCACGTGCGAGAAGTCTTTCATGTCCTGCACGATGCGCTTGATGCGGTCCAGGCCATCCATCGATTCGTCCAGCAGGCTGCCCAGGTCCTGGCGCAGGTAGTCGGCATCGATCTCCTTGCGCAGCGCTTGCAGCGCGCTGCGCTCGGCTGGCGGCAGGTTCGCTTCGCGCTCCTCGTAAGCGTCGAGCAGCTGCAGCAGCGACCGCAGATAGCGCTGCAGGCTGCTCAGGTTGGAATTGACGAAGCCGACCGGGTTGTTGATCTCGTGCGCCACACCGGCCGCCAGCACGCCGATGGAGGCCATCTTCTCCGACTGCAATAGCTGGTTCTGCGCCTCGCCCAGCTTGCGGATCAAGTCGGCCTGGCGCGTCTTTTCATTTTCCAGCGTCAGGTTGGCCAGTTGCAGCGCCAGTGTGCGCTCATGCACGCGGCTCTCCAGTTGGTCGCGCGATTCGCGCAGGGCGCGTTCGGTATGCTCG
The DNA here is from genome assembly GCA_046523935.1 of Massilia sp. SR12. Lineage (GTDB taxonomy): Bacteria > Pseudomonadota > Gammaproteobacteria > Burkholderiales > Burkholderiaceae_D > Rugamonas. The sequence continues at coordinate 3,486,488 of CP159586.1, forward strand.
CGCTCCGTGGTGTCGATGAAGCCGTACACGCGGCCGATGATGCGCTCACCCAGGAACTGCGGCCGCGAGCGGCATTCGAATACGCGCCCGTCGTGCAGGTGCAGCAGATCCATCGTTTCATGCGGGTCGCTCACTTGCTGCAACTGTGCGCGGCATACGTCGTGCTCGACCACGTTGGCGGTCAGGAACTCCAGGATGGCGGCATCGTTGCCGCTCTTGAGGAAGGCTTCCGGGATTTGCCACATTTCGCTGAACTGGCGGTTCATGCTGGCGATGCTGCTATGCCAGTCGATCACCAGGATGCCGTTGCCGGTGGCCTCCAGCGTGGTGCGCAGTTGCGACAGGGTTTGCTCCAGCACCGCCTCCACCTTGCGCTCCTGGCGCGCATCGCGGGCCAGGATCAGGATCAGCCAGTGCTCTTCGTAGCGCAGCACGCGCAAGGTTTTCATCACCAGGATCTGCGTGCCGTCGGCGCGCTGGTACTCGCCCTCCTGCTCGTCGATATCCTGGAAGTGGCCGCCGCGCGCGTCCTCCCAATAGAACACGTCCTGCAGCGAGCTTTCGATATCGGTGATCAGCATGTCCGTCAGCTGCGGCGCGGTGTAGCCCAGCACTTGCTCGGCTACCAGGTTGACGACGATGATGCGCAAATCACCGGGATCAACCAGCAGCATCATCTGCGGGCTGTGGTCGAGCATGAGCTGGCGCAGTTCGGATATCACCCGGCCGCCCCCGCTCCTGGCGTGGTCGCGTCGAAGTAGTAGCTGACCCGCTTGCGCGGACTGAGGTAGGCGTAGATTTCCTTGGGCACCTGCGCCGGCTTGATGGCGCGTACGATATTCAGATCGTTCTCGCGCTCCATATCGACCATGATGGCGTCCTCGCGCGGCACGCCGGCTTCGTACACCACCAGCTCCGGCTTGTTCGGCTTTTCCGTGTTGATGGTGGCCACCATGCCGGTGGCGCCGTTCGACAACTGCACGATGGTGCCCGGCGGGTACACGCCCAGGCAGCGGATGAAGACCTGCAGCAGCTTGGGATCGAATTTGCCGCGGTGCTTGGCGAACATCAGCGAGAGCGCCTCGTGCGGGGTCAGGCCAGGCGTGCCGTTGACCGGGTTGCACAGGCGGTCGTAGTAGTTGGCGATGCCGACGATGCGCGGCAGCAAGCCGATGCCCTCGCCTTTCAGGTGGGCTGGGTAGCCACTGCCGTCGAACATCTCGTGGTGGTCGCGCACGATGGCCAGGGCGGCGGCCGGGAACTTGAGCTGCTGTCCCATCTCGGCGCCGACCGCGCTATGCGTTTCGTACAGGTGCTGTTCGGTGCTGCTCCAGGCTTCGGTCTTGGCCAGCACTCGGTCGGGGATGTTGCGCACGCCAATGTCGTGGAACATGGCGCCGATGCCCATGGCGCCAGCCACTTCGCGCGGCAGCTTGATATCGCGCGCGATCATCATCGCCAGCATAGTGACGTTGAGCGAATGCAGGTAGATTTCCTCGCCGCCCAGGCGGTCCCCCATGACGTGGATGGCCAGCTCCGGCGCGCTCAGGATGGAGTCGGCGATCTTGCCGATCATTTCACTGGCGCGCTGCAGGCTTTGCACCGGTTGCGCAAAGATGTTTTTTTCCGTCTCGCGCATGGCGCGTGCGGTATCAACAAAGGCGTGCTCGATGCGGGCCGCATTCTCGCGCTGCTTGCGCATGCGCTCCATCATGGCGCGCTTGATGGCGAGTTCGGGGGATTCGGTGGCGGGCGGCGGTGCTGCGGGCGCTGCGGGCGCCGCGCTGCTGCCTGCTTCATCGATCAGGAGCATGGCCGGCTGCACGTCGCTCAACGCGGGGTCGATGCGGATCTTGCGCAGGCCCAGGCTACGCAGCTGGTGGATCTGCTCTTGCGACTTGATCTTGAAGTGGCTGAAGGCAAAAGGATGCTCGAACCACTTCAGGTCGAGGTGGACGTAGATACCGACCTGCAGCTGCTCCAACAAGATGTCCTGAGTCTCCGCCATGGCCTGCACTCCACTCTGAGAGTCGATCGGCTGATTATAGCCGCATGTGCGATGGCGAACATGCAATCAACATGCTAGTCAAACAAGGTGTTGCGGCAGTTGGAGGATGGCTTCGGCGTTGGAGGGGGAGAAGCAGCGGTCGGCCGCTTCCAGATAGGGCAGCCAGACGTGGGCGGTGTGTTCGCGCGGGCTCAGTACGACCGGCACATTGCGCGGCACTTGCACGCTGAAGATGTGTTCCAGGTTGTGCGTGACGCCGGGGGCGTAGCGGTGGCGCCAGACGGGATAGATTTCGTAGATGTTCTGCAGGCCCCAGTCGCGCAAGACGATGTCTTTGCCGTCGGCGACGATGCCGGTTTCTTCGAACAGTTCGCGGGTGGCGGTGGTGAGCAGGGGTTCGTCGAGGGCGTCTTTGGAGCCGGTGACGGATTGCCAATAGCCGGGATTGCCGGCGCGCTCGATCAGCAATACTTCAAGGTCGGCGGTGTGGATCACCACCAGGACGGATTCGGGGATTTTATATTGCGTCATAAACCGGGAAACCGGGAAACCAGGGTACGGCCCACAGGGCCGGACCCCGGCCAGGGTCCGGCCCTGTGGGCCGTACCCTGGTTTTCTGGTTTTAGCCAGCCACCTTCGGCTCAGCCGCGCGCAGGCGGATATGCAGCTCTTTCAGCTGCTTCTCATCGACTGGGGATGGCGCCTGGGTCAGCAAGCATTGTGCGCGCTGGGTTTTCGGGAAGGCGATCACGTCGCGGATCGAATCGGACTTGGTCATCAGGGTCACGATACGATCCAGGCCGAAGGCCAGGCCGCCGTGCGGAGGCGCGCCGTACTGCAGTGCGTCCAGCAGGAAGCCGAACTTCTCACGCGCTTCCTCGGCACCGATCTTCAGTGCGCGGAACACTTTCGACTGCACTTCTTCGCGGTGGATACGGATCGAGCCGCCGCCCAGTTCCCAACCGTTCAGCACCATGTCGTAGGCCTTGGCGATACATGCGCCTGGATTGGTTTCCAGCATATCTTCGTGGCCGTCTTTTGGCGCGGTGAATGGGTGGTGGGTTGCGGTCCAGCGGTCGTCTTCCTCGTCGTATTCGAACATTGGGAAGTCGATCACCCACAGCGGTGCCCACACGTCGTTGAACAGGCCGGCGTTCTTGCCGAACTCGGAGTGGCCGATCTTCACACGCAGCGCGCCGATGGCGTCGTTCACCACTTTAGCTTTGTCGGCACCGAAGAAGATCAGGTCGCCGTCTTGGGCGCCGGTGCGCTCCAGGATGGTGTTCAGCACGTCATCGCTCAGGTTCTTCACGATCGGCGACTGCAGGCCGTCACGGCCCTTCGACTTGTCGTTGACCTTGATGTAGGCCAGGCCCTTGGCGCCGTAGATGGCGACGAATTGGGTGTAGGCGTCGATTTCCGAACGCGGCATGTCGGCGCCCTTCGGCACGCGCATACCAACCACACGGCCGTTAGGCAGGTTGGCGGCGCCGGAGAACACCTTGAACTCGACTTCTTTCATGATGTCGGTCAGTTCGGTGAAGGCAAGCTGCACGCGCATGTCCGGCTTGTCCGAACCGTACTTGCCCATGGCTTCGGCGAAGTCCATCACCGGGAACGGGTTTGGCAGGTCCACGTCCATGGTGTTCTTGAACACGTTGCGGATCATGGTTTCGAACAGGTCGCGGATTTCCTGTTCGGTCAGGAACGAGGTTTCGCAGTCGATCTGGGTGAATTCAGGCTGGCGGTCGGCGCGCAGGTCTTCGTCGCGGAAGCACTTGGTGATCTGGTAGTAACGGTCGAAGTTGGCGACCATCAGCAGCTGCTTGAACAGTTGCGGCGATTGCGGCAGCGCGAAGAATTCGTGCGCATTCACGCGCGATGGCACCAGGTAGTCGCGCGCGCCTTCCGGAGTCGATTTGGTCAGCACCGGGGTTTCGATATCGATGAAGCCCAGGTCGTCCAGGTACTTGCGCACTTCCATCGACACCTTGTAGCGCAGGCGCAGGTTGTTCTGCATCTGTGGACGACGCAGGTCCAGCACGCGGTGGGTCAGGCGGGTGGTTTCGGACAGGTTGTCGTCGTCCAGCTGGAACGGTACCGGCACGGAGGCGTTCAGTACTTCCACCTTGGCGGCGACGACTTCGATCTTGCCCGACTTCAGGTTGTTGTTCACGGTGCCGGCCAGGCGGTCTTTCACGGTGCCGGTGATGCGCAGGCAGTACTCGTTACGCACGGACTCGGCGACGGAGAACACTTCCGCCTGCTCCGGGTTGCAGACCACCTGCACCAGGCCTTCGCGGTCGCGCAGGTCGATGAAGATCACGCCGCCGTGGTCGCGACGACGGTGTACCCAGCCGCACAGGCTGACGGTTTGGCCGATGAGGGCTTCGGTTACGAGGCCGCAGTATTCAGTACGCATGGACATATTGGTTCTCAGTTTCAGGTTAAATTTTATTCAGGGACGACAACGCCCATCGAAACGATGTACTTCAGTGCGGCATCGACACTCATATCGAGTTCGACTACGTCTTTTTTCGGCAGCATCAGGAAGAAGCCGGAAGTCGGGTTCGGCGTGGTTGGCACATAGACGCTGATGTACTCGCCGTCCAGGTGCTTCTGCACTTCCGTGGCCGGCGCGCCGGTCAGGAAGGCGATCGTGCGCGAACCCGCATGCGGATAAGGCACCAGCACGGCCTTGCGGAAGGCATTGCCGGAATCGGAGAACAGTGTATCCGAGACCTGCTTCACGCTGCCATACAGGGAGCTGACCACCGGAATGCGGTGCAGCAGCTTTTCCCATTGACGCACCACGAAGTTGCCGACAAGGTTATTGGTCAGCAGGCCGGTCAGGAACACGATCAGCACGGTCAGAATCGTACCCAGGCCCGAAATCCGATAGTCTTTCGACAGCCATTTCTCCGGAATCAGCAGCAGCGACTGGTCCATGGTGGTGATCACCAGGTTCAGCACCCACGCCGTGATTGCCAGCGGTACCAGGACCAGCAGGCCGGTTATGAAATATTTGCGCATCGGGTTCCTTGTGCGGGGTAAATCACGCCTCGCTGGTGGACTTGGCCGGCGCCGCTGCAGGCGCTGGTTCGGCAGCCGCCGGGGCGGCCGGGGCTTCGGTCTTGGGCGCACTGGCGACGCCGGTCGCCGGGGCGCTGCCGCCACGGAAATCGGTCACGTACCAGCCAGTGCCTTTCAGTTGGAAGCCGGCTGCGGTCAGTTGCTTTTTAAAGGTGGACTTGCCGCAGGAAGGGCAATCCGTGAGCTGCGGATCGGAGATCTTTTGCAGCACATCCTTGGCAAAGCCACATTCCTCGCAGCGGTAAGCGTAGATAGGCATCTAATACTCCGCAAAAAACATCAAAAACCCTGAATTATAAGCCTTTTTTCCGGCGCCATGCCATCCAGCGCTCCTTGCCTTCGAATACGGGGAGGGAGTCCTCGACCGGCGCGTCCCATTCGAGGTCGAAGTGAGCGCTCATTAACTCGTTTAGCTGCTGCCGGTCGGCGCCAAAGGGCGGGCCCTTGGGGTTGTTGTCGAAGAAGAAGTAGCCCAGCAGCAGGCCGCCTTCGGGCAGCAGTTCGGCCCAGCGCTGGACGACGCGCGGCCACATCTCGCGCGGCATGGCGCACAGGAAAGCGCGTTCGTAGATGACGTGCGGCGCGGCTTGGTGGGTGAAGAAATCGGCTTCCACCACGTGCGTGCGCCAGGGGCCAAGGTTCTGTTGCGCCGCAACAACGGCAGCCGGGGAAAAGTCGATGGCGGTCGCGTCCCAGCCGGCTTCGCAGAAGGCTTGCAGTTCGTAGGCGGTGCCGCAGCCGGGGATTAACACCGTGAACCGGGAAACCAGGGTACGGCCCGCAGGGCCGGACCCCGGTTTCCCGGTTTCCACGGTTTGCAGCCAAGCCGCCAACTGACAAGGCACCCCACCCCGATCCCAAGGCGTAAACGCCCCCTCAAAGCGCTGGTCCCAAAACTCCGGCGTGCGCGGATCGCGGTTAGAGAACTCGGGCATACACCTGATACGCCACCGCACCCACCACAAACGCCCCGACAAAGAACGCAAAGAACGACATCAAGCGATTGGTATGCCTTTGCTCCGCCACCAGCAACGCCAACAGCGCCCGCGTCTCCACATCCCGCTCCGAGGCCACCGTCAGCGCCTGGTGCGCCAAACGCGGCAGCTGCGGGAAGATATGCGAATAGCGTGGCGCCTCCGCCTTCAGCCGCTCCACCAGCCCGCGCCAACCCACCTGCTCCGCCATCCAGCGCTCCAGGTAAGGCTTGGCCGTCTTCCACAAATCCAGGTCCGGATCGAGCTGGCGGCCCAGGCCCTCAATGTTCAACAGAGTCTTCTGCAACAACACCAGTTGCGGCTGCACTTCCACATTAAAGCGGCGCGAGGTCTGGAACAGGCGCAGCAGCACCTGGCCGAAGGAAATATCCTTCAACGGACGGTCGAAGATGGGCTCGCAGCAAGCCCGCACCGCCGCCTCCAGCTCATCGACGCGGGTTTCTTTCGGCGCCCAGCCCGACTCGATATGCGCCTCCGCCACACGTTTGTAATCGCGGCGGAAGAAGGCCAGGAAGTTCTGCGACAGGTAATCCTTATCGTAATCAGTCAGTGTGCCGACGATGCCGAAGTCCAGCGCGATATAGCGGCCGAAGGTCTGCGGCTCGATCGACACCAGGATATTCCCCGGATGCATATCGGCGTGGAAGAAGCCATCGCGGAACACTTGTGTGAAGAAGATCTCCACGCCATCGGACGACAGCTTTTTCAAGTCCACGCCGGCCTCGATCAGACGATCGATCTGCGACACCGGAATGCCGTGCATGCGCTCCATCACGATCACGCCGCTGGAGCAGTAATCCCAGTACATCTCCGGCACCAGCAACAACTGCGATTCGGCGAAGTTGCGGCGCAGCTGGCTGGCGTTGGCGGCCTCGCGCATCAGGTCCAGTTCATCGTGCAGGTACTTGTCGAATTCCTGCACCACCTCCTGGATCTTCAGGCGCGAGGCGTCGGCCCACAGCCGGTTGATGAAATTGGCGGCGATATGCATCAGCGCCACGTCCTCATCGATCAGCTTTTTCATACCCGGGCGCAGCACCTTGACCGCGACCTGGGTGCCGTCCTTGAGCGCGGCAAAGTGCACCTGGGCGATCGAGGCCGAGGCCACCGGCACGCGCTCAAAGCGGGCAAACAATTCGTCCGGATGGGCGCCCAGCGATTCTTCGATCATCTGGATCGCCAGGTCGGAGTCGAACGGCGGCACGCGGTCCTGCAGCTTGGACAGCTCGGTCACGATATCGATCGGGAACAGGTCGCTGCGGGTGGACAGCACCTGGCCAAACTTCACGAAAATCGGCCCCAGCTCCTCCAGCGCGCGGCGCAGGCGCACGGCGCGCGGCGTGGACAGGTCGCGCCAGAAGAAAACAGTGTCGAGGAATTTGCTGATGCGCGGCTTGTCGAAGCCGGAAATAGCGATTTCGTCCAGTCCATAACGGACGGAGACGCGGACAATCTTGAACAGCCGGAGGAATTTGCGAATCATTTAGCCAATTTTTGTTCGAGTTTTTCCAGCCGCTTGCTGGCGCGTTCCACGTCGTCGCGGAAGCGGGTCACGTCGGCCGCAAAGCTTTCCGCCGCCAAGGGACGGATCAGCATCGGGTTTTCATCGAGGAAGTATTCTGCGACATTCTCAGCCACTTTGCGCTGGCTGTTGCGCGCGCCCTGCACTACCGCTTTGGCGCCCTGCACCAGGCGCACGGCGGCAATCGGGCCGACCAGCTTTTCCAGGTCGTATTCCGCCTCCCAGCGCAGCGCTTGCGACAGGTGCGAAACGGCGTTGGCGAATTCGGCATCGCCTTCGATCTGGACATAGGAGAAGGCGCGCTCGCGGTTCTGCGCGATCAGCGGCAGGTCGCTCAGCTTGAGGCGGATGGTGACCGCCGCCGCCACATCGCTGGCCGCCGCCTCCACCATGCCATCGGGCGTCACGCGCAGGCGCAGCACGGCCGGACTGGCGTCGATCACGGCCACTTTACCGGCGTGCAGTTTCAGCTCCGTGCGCGCCCACGGTTCCTGGGCCAGCAGGTGGTTGACGGTAGCGGCGACCGGCATGCTGAGGCCGGGCAGCTTGGGCGGGAATGGGAACATATTCGTTGTTATCGGATTGCACAAAACAAAACCGCCCCGGAAAGCCAGGGCGGTCTCGATCTTACCAGTTACAGCGCGGTGTCACGCCACTTGTTGGATACCTGCCAGCATCCAGCCGGTGTTGCCGCTGACTGGTTTGCTCAGGTTCCACACTTCCTGGAACGATTCCGGCAGCGCATCGGCGGCTGGCTTCATGGTGCCCCAGAACTTGACGCTGGCCAGGTATTCCTTGCCATCATTCTCAATGCCCAACAGTTCAGCATCGATGGTCACCACATCGGTGTACTCGGCTTGCGCGCCGCGTTCCTGGATCTGCATGCGCAGTTCAGCGAACACTTCCGGCGTGGTGAAGGTACGGATATCTTCCACGTCGGCCTTGTCCCATGCCGCTTGCAGGCGGATGTAATTGGACTTGGCAGCGCGCAGGAAACCAACGCTGTCGAAATCAGCCGGCACGCCCCACGGGGTGTGCGCTGCGGCCGCTGCCGGCGCGAAGGCGGCCGGGGCCACCGGCGCTACGCTGGCTGGCTGCACTGGCTCGAACGCCATTGGCTGTTGCGGCTGCGGGTTGTAACCAGCGCCGGCGCCGCTGAAGGCCGCCGCAGGCTGCATGCCCGCTGGCTGCGATTTACGGCGAATCATGGCGATGATGAAGAAGATCACGCCGCCGATCAAAGCGATGGTCAGGATGGTGCCGATGGCCGAGGCCAGCGCGCCACCGATACCCAGGCCCGACAGCAGTGCGCCCAGGCCCAGGCCCAGCAGCGCGCCGCCCAGCAGGCCTTTCCACATACTAGGTTTCTTGGCCGCAGCCGGAGCCGCTGCCGGGGCCGCGCCCGGACGGTTGGCCGCCGGGGCAGCGCTCGGCGCTGCCGGTGCCGGTGCCGGAGCAGCCTGCTTTGGCATGCTGTTCACGCTCTGCGATTGGCGACCGAACGACTTGCCACCACCCATTGGGCGGGCCGACAGCTCAGCCATGGTGCTCATAGCGGTCATCACGATGGTCGCGCCGACCAGGAATTTTTTGATGTTCATCGTAGTAGGTTGTCTCACATTTTGATGCCAGTGTGTAAAGCGGCCACACCTGCCGTCAGGTTGTAATACTGCACACGCTCCAGACCTGCAGCCTGCATCATGGTCTTCAGCGTTTCCTGATCCGGGTGCATGCGGATGGATTCGGCCAGGTAGCGGTAGCTCTCCGAATCATTGGCCACTTTCTGGCCCATCCACGGCAACACCGTGAAGGAATAAAAATCATACGGTTTTTGCAATGCCGGGGCCACTTTCGAGAACTCCAGCACCAACAACTTGCCGCCCGGTTTCAGCACGCGACGCATTTCAGACAGTGCCACATCCTTGTGCGTCATATTGCGCAGGCCGAACGCCACGCTGACGCGGTCAAAATAATTGTCCGGGAAGGGCAATTTTTCCGCATCACAGATCAAGGTGGGGGTGACCATGCCCTTATTCAAGAGGCGATCGCGGCCCACGCGCAGCATTGACTCATTGATATCAGTCAGCCACACCTCGCCGCTCGGACCGGCCGCCTTGGCGAAGGCCTTGGCCAGGTCGCCGGTGCCGCCGGCAATGTCCAGCACCTTCATGCCCGGGCGCACGGCCGCGTTGGCAATCGTGAACGCCTTCCAGATGCGGTGCAGGCCGCCCGACAGCAAGTCGTTCATCACGTCGTATTTGGCGGCAACGGAATGGAAGACTTTGGCGACTTCCTTGACTTTTTCGTCTTCGTTGACGGTTTTATAACCGAAATGGGTAGTGTTGGTCATATTCGAGGGTGCCTTGTAATTGCCGCATTATACATTTGTGGGCTGCCGCACAGATTTTGAAGAAGCTTGTCAACCAGAATGCTCAACGAGTCGTTTTATGGCTCAGACGATTTGTCAGTCTTTAGGAGATTTCAGATGGAGCTTCAGCAAAAATTGCCCGCGGACATTATTTTCCCGGATATCGACGAAGCCACCAAGCAGTTCATCGATGCCACCCGCGCCCAATCGCGCGCCCTGGCGTCGGCCGAGCCGCACCCAATGACCTTCAACGTTGAGGCAATCCGCCGCCTGACCCCCGAAGCCCGCGCCGCCTTCCGCTACATCTGGGAACGTGAGCAGCAGCGCTACGAGGAATTCCAGCGCCGCAAAATGATGGTCAACTGAGCATTCTTTCTGGGCGACAATAAATTGCCCGGTTCTTGATATTTCCCAAAGCAGGCAATTGGAGTCAGCATAGGCTGGCTCCATGCCCTGCACGCTTTACCTCGACACCTCCATCCTGTACGCCCTGGCCGACCCACCAGCCCGCAGCGCCTACGCACGCACCTGCCAATCCCTCACCCGCCGCTGGCTGCGCAGCCTGCCGCACACGCTGAACCTGTGCACCTCCGAAATCGCGCTGCGCCGCATCCAGTCCAGCCCGCCGCACCTTGCATCGGCCCGGCTGACATTGACTGAGCGCTTCCACGTTCTCCCATCGACAAAAGATTTTTCACGCAGGGCGAAACTTTTACAGCTCGGTGGCGGTCTAAACGCCGAAACAAGCGAATCGGGAGATGAAATCGTGTGCGCGGCAACGTTCAGAGTTGATCTTTTTGCTTCCTGGGACTGGGGCCGAATTGATGCGATGCGGCTCCCGACCCTGCGGATGATGCTCGACGCTATGGAACTGTCTCCACCCGAATTCGTCACCCCGTTGCAACTATTGGAGATGAATTATGAAATGCTATCGCTTTCCTGAAGACATCGATTTTCCTGACCTCGACGAAGCGACGAAGTCGGAAATTGACGCAATGTTCGCCGACGTTGATAACCAGTACCCACGCGCTCCAGACGAAGTGCCCGCTATGATTAACATCAAGTTCGAGTTCATTCGCAAACTGCCGGCCAAAAACCGCGCCATGTTCAAGTATGGCTACATGAAGCTGGTGCAGGAATATGAGGACTTCATGCGCAAGCACCCGGAACTGGACAAGGACTAAGCCCCGGACGGCAGCGCCAGGGGCCGCACCTCGATCGCGCCATCGAGCGCAGTCGGGCAGCGGGCGGCCCACTCCAGGGCCTCCTCCATCGACGCACACTCGATCAGGAAATAGCCGCCAAGGGTTTCCTTGGTTTCGGCAAACGGGCCGTCGGTGAAATGCGGCTGGCCGCGCCGGATGCGGACCGTGCGCGCCTGGCGCACCGGCGCCAGCTCGGCGCCGGACACCAGCACCCCAGCCTTCAGCATCGCATTTTCCAGCGCCCCGTAAGCGGCCATCACCTCGGCCAACTGGGCCGCCGGCAGCGCGTCGTACACTTTTTCGTCGGCGTAAATCAATAGCATGAATTGCACGACTTCCTCCTATAAAGTGGTTAGTGCAACTCAACGACGTGCCGGCCGGCGCCGGATCGACAATCAGTGTTTGTGGCCGCAGCCGCCTGCTTTGGCGGGGCCGCCGGGCAATACGGTGCCGGGCGCGCGGCCGGAGTCGCCGGCGAAACCGGCGGCCTCCAGGCGCTTCAGGTAGTCGGCCCAATGCTGCTCCTGGCGGGCGCCCAGGTCATACAGGTAATCCCAGGTGTAGAGGCCGGAATTGTGGCCGTCATCGAAAGTCGGCTTGACGGCGTAGTTACCGACCGGCTCCAGGTTGGTCATGGCGACGTCGCGCTTGCCGACTTGCAGCACTTCCTGCCCCGCGCCGTGGCCCTTCACTTCCGCCGATGGCGAGTACACGCGCAGCAGCTCGAAAGGGATGTTGAAGCTGGCGCCATCGTCGAAGGCGACTTCGAGGTAGCGTGATTTGCTATGGACGGTCAGGCCGGTTGGATTCTTCATGTCAAATTCTCGATGATCGCGGCGCGCAGGGCCGGCAACAGGGCAGCACGGGCGGCGATGGCCGCGTCGTCATGCGCGCGCTGTTTGGCGCCCCAGGTGGGATTGGGGAAGTGCGCATCGTCAGTGTAGCGCGGGATCACGTGCCAATGCACGTGCGGCGTCATATTGCCAAAGCTGGCCAGGTTGACCTTGTGCGGCGCCATGGTGGCGCGCTGCGCCTGCTCCACCGCCCACACGGCCTGCATGACATGGTCGCGGTCTTGCGGTGCCAGGTCGGTCATTTCACGCACGTGGTCGTGCCACACGACGCGGGTGAAGCCGGGGTAGCCCGGCTCGTCGACCAGGATTACCGCCAGGCGCTCGTCGCGCCACACCAGCACCTCGGCCGGCGGCGCGGCCAGCAGCTTGCACAGGTCGCAGTTGGCCGTCATACCAGCACCCGCTCGATGCCGCCGTCGTTGGCGCGCGCCACGTAGTCGACCAGCCAGTTCTCGCCCAGCTTGTGGCGCGCGATCTCGATCACGATGTAATCGGCGGTGGTGCTGGAATCGTCGTTGTAGCGCGTCAGGCCCTGCAGGCAGGACGGGCAGGAAGTCAGGATCTTGACGTCGCCGGTGAAGCCGTCGGCGCGCAGCTTGTCCGCGCCGGACACCATTTCCTGCTCCTTGCGGAAGCGCACCTGCGTCGAAATATCCGGACGCGCCACCGAGAAGGTGCCCGACTCGCCGCAGCAGCGGTCGTTCTTCTCGATCTTCACGTTGTCCACGGTGGAAACCAGGGCATTCACCGTCTTCAGCGGGTCCTGCTGCTTCATCGGCGTGTGGCAAGGATCGTGGTACATGTAGCGGGTACCGCTCACGCCTTCCAGCTTGACGCCCTTCTCCAGCAAGTACTCGTGGATATCCATGATGCGGCAACCCGGGAAGATCTTCTCGAACTCATAGGTCGCCAGTTGGTCGTAGCAAGTGCCGCACGACACCACCACGGTCTTGATATCCAGGTAGTTCAGCGTATTCGCCATGCGGTGGAAGAGGACGCGGTTATCCGTCATCATCTTCTCGGCCTTGTCGTAATCGCCCGAACCGCGCTGCGGATAACCGCAGCACAGGTAGCCCGGCGGTAGCACGGTTTGTACGCCCACTTCCCACAGCATGGCCTGGGTCGCCAGGCCCACTTGCGAGAACAGGCGCTCCGAGCCGCAACCAGGGAAGTAGAACACCGCCTCGGTATTGGCGTTGGTATTCTTCGGATCGCGGATGATCGGGATCATCTTGTTGTCTTCGATGTCCAGCAGCGCGCGTGCGGTCTTCTTCGGCAGGTTGCCCGGCATCTTCTTGTTCACGAAGTGGATCACCTGTTCGCGCACGGCAGGCTTGCCGACCGATGGCGGCGGCGCCTTGGTCTGTTTGCGCGCCACGGCCTTGAATAGCTCATGGCCCATGCGCTGCGCCTTGTAGCCCCAGCCGATCATGGTCTGGCGCGTCGCCTGGATGGTCGCCGGGTCGGACGCGTTCAGGAAGAACATGGCCGCGCGCTTGCCCGGATTGAACGAGCGCTTGTCCATCTTGCGCAGCAGATTGCGCATATTCATCGACACGTCGCCGAAGTCGATATTCACCGGGCACGGCGTGGCGCACTTGTGGCACACGGTGCAATGGTCGCTGACGTCCTCGAACTCCTCCCAATGGCGGATCGAGATACCGCGGCGGGTCTGCTCTTCGTACAGGAAGGCTTCGATCAGGGCCGACGTGGCCAGGATCTTGTCGCGCGGCGAGTACAGCAAGTTCGCGCGCGGCACGTGGGTCGAGCACACCGGTTTGCATTTACCGCAGCGCAGGCAGTCCTTGACGCTGTTGGCGATTTCGCCGATATCGCTTTGCTGCATGATCAGCGATTCGTGGCCCATCAGGCCGAACGATGGCGTATAGGCGTTTTCCAGCGTGGCGTGCATGCCCGGCAGGTTGAGCAGCTTGCCCTTGTTGAAGCGGCCTTCCGGATCGACGCGTTTCTTGTACTCGCGGAAGTCGCTGATTTCGTCCTCGGTCAGGAACTCCAGCTTGGTGATGCCGATGCCGTGCTCGCCCGAGATCACGCCGTTCAGCGAACGGGCCAGCTTCATGATGCGCGCGACAGCTTTGTGCGCGTCCTGCAGCATCTCGTAATGGTCCGAGTTGACCGGCAGGTTGGTGTGCACATTACCGTCGCCGGCGTGCATGTGCAGCGCCACGAACACGCGGCCATGCAGCACGCGCTTGTGGATCGCTTGCGCCTCGTCCAGGATCTGCTTGTAGGCGCCGCCGTTGAAGATCTGGCGCAGCACGGCGCGAATCTCTTGCTTCCAGCTGATGCGCACGGTGCGGTCCTGCGCCACATCGAACAGGGTGGCGTCCGGCTGGCGTTGCAGGCGTTCTTCCAGCGCCGGCGCCAAAGGCTCCAGGCCCAGCGCCAGCAGTTCGGCGCGCACCTCCGCCAGCGGTTTATCCAGGTTGCCCAGGATGAAGGTCCAGCGCGCGTGCACCAGGTCCATCAGCGCCAGCGCCTGCACCTGGCGGTCGCCCAGCATTTCCGCGTAGCCGACCATGTCGTCGGTAGCGTCGTCGCTCTTGCCGATCGGGAGCTTGTCGGCGCCGAGGAAGTCGCGCAGTTCGGCCGCCAGTTGCAGCTTGTTCTTGAGCGACAGCTCGATGTTGATGCGCTCGATGCCGTCGGTGTACTCGCCCATGCGATTCAGCGGGATCACCACGTCTTCATTGATCTTGAAGGCGTTGGTGTGCTTCGCAATCGCGGCGGTGCGGGCGCGGTCCAGCCAGAATTTCTTGCGCGCTTCCGGGCTCACGGCCACGAAGCCTTCGCCGACGCGGGTATTCGCCAGGCGCACCACTTCCGATGCGGCCAGCGCCACCGCGCCTTCATCATCGCCCACGATGTCGCCAAACAGCGCCATCTTCGGCAGCACGCCGCGCTTGGACTTGGTGGAGTAGCCGACCGCGCGCAGGTAGCGCTCGTCCAGGTGCTCCAGGCCCGCCAGGCGCAGGGTCTTGAACTGTTCGCCTTGTGCCGGCAGCGAATCGAGGTAATCCTTGATCTCCACGATCGACGGGATCGCATCGCGCGCCTGGCCGAAGAACTCGAGGCAAACGGTGCGCGTGAACTTCGGCATCTTGTGCAGGATCCAGCGGGCGGACGTGATCAGGCCATCGGTGCCCTCTTTCTGCACGCCAGGTAGGCCGGCCAGGAACTTGTCGGTCACGTCCTTGCCCAGGCCTTCCTTGCGGAACTTGCGGCCTTCGATTTCCAGGATCTCGGTCTTGAACGGCTGGCCCTTGGATTCGCCGCGCGCGCTCGGGTGCGTCCATTCCAGCTTGAAGCGCGCCAGCGGCGTGTCGTGGATCTTGGACAGGTTGTGGTCCAGGCGCGTGACTTCCAGCCAGTCGCCGTTCGGGTCCACCATGCGCCACGAGGCCAGGTTGTCCAGCGCGGTGCCCCACAGCACGGCCTTCTTGCCGCCCGCGTTCATGGCGATATTGCCGCCGATGCAGGAGGCGTGGGCCGAGGTCGGGTCGACCGCGAACACGAAGCCCGCCTTCTCGGCCGCTTCGCTGACTTTGTTGGTGATGACGCCCGCTTCCGAATGGACGGTCGCGTATTCGCGCTCCAGGCCCGGCAGCACTTTCATTTCCACGGTGCCGAGCTTGAGCAGTTTTTCGGTATTGATGACGGCCGACAGTGGCGTCAGCGGAATCGCGCCGCCGGTGTAGCCAGTGCCGCCGCCGCGCGGGATGATGGTCAGGCCAAGTTCGATACAGCCTTTCACCAGGCCGGCCATTTCATCTTCGCTGTCCGGGGTCAGCACCACGAACGGATATTCCACGCGCCAGTCGGTAGCATCGGTCACGTGGCTGATGCGCTTCATGCCGTCGAAGCAGATATTGTGCTTCTCGGTGTACTTGCCCAGCACTTTCTGGGTGCGCTTGCGCAGGTCGTACATCTGGCGGAATTCTTCGCCAAAGTCAGCCACCGCCTTGCTGGCCGCGCGCAGCAGCTTTTCCACATTGCCGCTGCGCTTCTGCGATTCCGCATCGGCCGCATCGACGGTGCTGCGGCGCTTGTCCACTTCCGTCAGGCGGTGGTGCAAGGCATCGATCAGGGCCTGGCGGCGCTTCGGGTTATCCAGCAGGTCGTCCTGCAGGTAGGGGTTGCGGCGCACCACCCAGATATCGCCCAGCACCTCGTACAGCATGCGTGCGGAGCGGCCAGTCTGGCGCGAAGCCCTCAGTTCATCCAATAACGCCCAAGACTCCTCGCCCAGCAGGCGGATCACGATTTCGCGATCGGAGAAAGAGGTGTAGTTATAGGGGATTTCCCGCAAGCGGGTAGGGGCGTGACCATCGGGCGATTCTGCGAGCAATGCCTGGATTTGTGCTGGTGCGTTCATTATGCGTGGACGGGAGGCTGACGCTAGGACAGAACATTCTATCTTATTGCGGCGCACAAGACCGAAACAGCCTTAGAGGGTGACTGGGTTCCGTAAACGTCAATTAGCAGAACATAATTCCGCAAAGCGGCAAAATATCCGACGTTCGTTTGCACGACAGAGCAGCGCCAAGCCCGAAATTCTGCGACACTGCTGCTATGCGGAATCTTCTAACCCCTCTCCTCCTGGCCTCCAGCTGTGTTGCTGGGGCCGCACTCGCCGCTCCGGCGGCCCCTCCTTGCGGGCCGACCGATATGAGCCTTGGCATGCTGTCGAACTTCGCCACCACGGAGCGCTATGCCGAAGCCTGCGGCGTACCCAAGGTCGCCATTGAACGCGAGCTGACCAGCAGCGTCAAACTGCTGCGCGCCTGCCTGGAAGCGCGCGGCGTGCCGCCTGCGAAAATCGACCAGACCCTGCAAAACGGCGCCAAACTGGGCGAGCAAATGCTGCCGGCGGCGCAGAAGGACCCGGCCTTTTGCCCGCGCATCAAGGCCGGCTTTGGCAAGGCGGGTTAGCCGCCCAGCAGATTGGCGACCGAGCGCCAGAAGCCGTCCGGCACAAACAGCAGCAGCGAGGTCATGGTGAGGTAGCGCGCCAGCTTGCCGATCGCCATGTACATGACCGACGGCCAGAACGGCAACTTGAGCCAGCCGCCCAAGGTGCACAGCGGGTCGCCGATGGCCGGCACCCAGGACAGCAGCATGGTCTTGGCGCCATGGTGGGCCAGCCAGCCGAACCAGCGGCTCTCGCGCTCCTTGGCGAAGGCCTTCTTGGCGTAATAGCCGATCCAGTAATCGACAACGCCGCCCAGCGTATTGCCCAGCGTGGCGACGGCAATGGCCGGCCAGAACATGGCGGGATTGGCTTTGCAGACCGCAAATACGGCCGGTTCGGAGCCCAGCGGCACCAGCGTGGCCGAGACGAAACTGATGACAAAGACCGATGTCAGGCCCACTTCAGGCGCCGCAATAACGTCCAAAAGCCAGCGGATAGCGTTTTCAATCATGGCTCAATTATAATCATCCATACTAACTACCAAGCACGTTAGACATCCTGCAGCCCGCATACCCGCGGCGCAGGCGTGCACCCCCCTCCGGTTACCCGCCGTTGACAGTCTTTGCACCAACCTTTTCCTTTGCAAATCATGACTATCGACTACCTGAAGAAAATCCTGACCTCCCGCGTCTATGACGTGGCCCGTGAATCCCCGCTCGAACTGGCGCCAATTCTGTCGCAGCGAATCGGCAACCAGATTTACTTCAAGCGCGAGGACATGCAGGACGTCTTCAGCTTCAAGATACGCGGCGCTTACAACAAGATGGCGAATCTGAGCGACGCGCAACTGAAGCGCGGCGTCATTTGTGCCTCCGCCGGCAACCACGCGCAGGGTGTCGCCCTGTCGGCCGCCAGGCTCGGCTGCCGCGCCCTGATCGTGATGCCGGCCACCACGCCGCAGTTGAAAGTCGAGTCCGTGCGTCGCCGCGGCGGCGCCAGCGTGGAAGTGGTGCTGCATGGCGAGTCCTATACCGATGCCTACAACCACGCCCTGCAACTCGAAAAAGAGCAGAAGCTGACCTTCGTGCATCCCTTCGACGATCCGGAAGTGATCGCCGGCCAGGGCACGATCGCCATGGAAATCCTGCGCCAGCACTCCGGCCCGATCCACGCGATCTTCGTGCCGATCGGCGGCGGCGGGCTGATTGCCGGCGTCGCAGCGTATGTGAAGCAGTTACGGCCGGATATCAAGGTCATTGGCGTGCAAACCATGGATTCCGACGCCATGGGCCGCTCACTCAAGGCCGGCGAGCGCGTGACACTGACCGATGTCGGCCTGTTCGCCGACGGCACCGCCGTGCGCCTGGTGGGCGAGGAAACCTTCCGCCTGGCGCAGCAATTCGTGGACGAGGTGATCGTGGTCGATACCGACGCGATCTGCGCCGCGATCAAGGATGTGTTCACCGATACCCGCTCCATCCTGGAGCCCTCGGGCGCGCTGGCAATTGCCGGCGCCAAGGCCTATGTGGAGCGCGCGGAGATGAGCAAGTACCCGGTACGGGGCGAGACCCTGGTGACGGTGTGTAGCGGCGCGAATATGAACTTCGACCGCCTGCGCTTCGTGGCGGAGCGCGCGGAACTGGGCGAGGCGCGCGAGGCGGTGTTCGCGGTGACGATTCCGGAACAGCGCGGCACCTTCAAGCGCTTCTGCGGCCTGGTGGGGGCGCGCAATGTGACGGAGTTCAATTACCGGATCAGCGACAAGGAAGCGGCCCATGTCTTTGTCGGCGTGCAGATTGCAGACCGCAGCGAATCATCGGCCATTGCGCGGCGCTTTGAGGAGAATGATTTCAGGACGCTGGACCTGACGCACGATGAACTGGCCAAGTCGCACTTGCGGCATCTGGTGGGCGGCAAGAGCGAGCTGGCGCGCGATGAGTTGCTGTACCGCTTCGAGTTCCCGGAACGCCCGGGGGCGTTGATGCGCTTCCTCGATTCGATGGAGCCGGAGTGGAATATCTCGCTGTGCCACTACCGCTCGCAAGGCGGCGATGTGGGGCGGATTTTGATCGGCTTGCAGGTGCCGCCGCAGGATATGGGGAAATTTGCGCAGTTCCTGGCGACCCTGGGGTATCGCTATTGGGATGAGTCGCAGAATCCGGTGTACAAGCTGTTCTTGTAAAACCAGAGAACCGGAAAACCGGAAAACCAGGGTACGACCCTTAGGGTCGGACCCTGGTTTTCCGGTTTCCCAGGTTTCAGTTAAACTGGCAGGCTGTTCACCGAAGCCAGCAAGCCCCATGTCCAACCTCCCCGAACACTCCCCCCTCGGCAAAACCTCCGCCTACCGCACCGACTACGCCCCGGAGCTGCTGTTCCCCATTCCGCGCCAGGGCAAGCGCGACGAGCTGGGCCTGCAAGGCACCCTGCCCTTCTTCGGCGTCGACATCTGGAACGGCTACGAGCTGTCCTGGCTGAACATGCGCGGCAAGCCGCAAGTCGCGGTCGCGCGCTTCAGCATCCCCGCCGACTCGCCCAACTTGATCGAATCGAAATCTTTCAAGCTCTACCTCAATTCCTTCAACCAGACCAAGCTGGCCGGCCCCGACGCGCTGAAGATGCTGCTGCAGCAAGACCTGTCCGCCGCTGCCGGCGCCAGCGTGCACGTCACCCTGACCATGCAGGAAGATTTCGCCAAACTGGCAATGGGCGAACTGGAAGGCGACCTGCTGGACCGCCTGGACATCGAGGTCGACAACTACTCGCCGCAGCCGGAAACCCTGAAAGCCAATTTCGACGAGAACCCGGTCGAGGAAACCCTGGTCTCCCACCTGCTGAAGTCGAACTGCCTGGTGACCGGCCAACCCGACTGGGGCAGCGTGCAGATTAGCTACTACGGCCCGCAGATCGACCAGGAAAGCCTGCTCAAATACCTGATCGGTTTCCGCGAACACAACGAATTCCACGAGCAATGCGTGGAGCGCATCTTCACCGACATCCTGCGCCAGTGCAAACCGCAACATTTGACGGTGTACGCCCGCTATACCCGTCGCGGCGGCCTTGATATCAATCCGTGGCGCACCAACTTTAGTGGTGCCCAGCGGCCGTCCAATTTGCGCAACGCCCGCCAGTAAAGCATTTTCCACGAGGAAACATTCGGTGAATTTCGAGTTACACGGTTGAGAAACCAGCCTATAATGCGCTCGCACCTGCACATAATGTCGCGTCATGAATAACCTGAGCAAAATCCTTTCGCTAGAGAACGTCCAGCTCGACCTGGAAGTCTCCAGTAAAAAGCGCGCGTTCGAGCAAGCCGGCCTGATCTTTGAGAACAATTGCGGCATTGCTCGTTCCACCGTTTCCGAAAACCTGTTCGCGCGTGAGCGCCTTGGCTCCACCGGCCTGGGTCACGGCGTGGCGGTTCCGCACGGGCGCATCAAGGGTTCCAAGAGCCTGAAGGCGCCGCTGGCCGCCTTCGTCCGCCTGGCCGAGCCGATTCCATTCGAATCGCCGGACGGCAAACCGGTCAACCTGCTGTTCTTCCTGCTCATTCCTGACCATGTGACGCAGCAGCATCTGGAAATCCTGTCCGAGATCGCGGAAATGTTCTCCGACGACGCCTTCCGCACCGCACTGACGGAAGACCCGGACCCGAAATCAGTTCACAGCCGCATCGTCAACTGGCAGCCTAGCCTGCAAGCGGCGGGATAAACCATGCTGCAAACGCCGCTGACAATCCAGAGACTGTACGACGACAATCGCGAAACGCTGCAACTGGGCTGGTTCGCCGGCTTCCCGGGCGGCGAGCGATTGATCTCCGGCGACGTGGCATCGGCGGCCGACCAGGTGGGCCACCTGAACACGATCCACCCGGGCCGCATCCAGGTCTTCGGCCATCAAGAAATCAATTACTACCAGCGCCTTAAATCGCTGACGCGCGCGCATGTGATCGGCGAGCTGATCGCGGGCGGTCCGCCGGCGCTGATCATCGCGCAGGGCCTGGAAACGCCGCCCGACATCCTGGCGATTTGCGACGAAAAGAATATCCCGCTGTTCTCCACCCCGCTGCCGGCGGCGCAGGTGATCGACTTCCTGCGCGTGTACCTGTCCAAGAAACTGGCGCAACGCATCATCATGCACGGCGTGTTCATGGACGTGCTGGGCGTGGGCGTGCTGATCACCGGCGACTCCGGCCTGGGTAAATCCGAGCTTGGTCTTGAATTGATTTCACGTTCGCACGGCCTGGTGGCCGACGACGCCGTGGAATTTGCGCGCATCGCGCCGAATATGATCGAAGGCCGCTGCCCGCCGCTGCTGCAAAACCTGCTGGAAGTGCGCGGCCTGGGCCTGCTCGACATCAAGGCGATCTTCGGCGAGACCGCCGTGCGCCGCAAAATGCGCCTGAAGCTGATCGTGCACCTGGTGCGCCGTTCCGCGCTGGAAGAAGAAGTGGAACGCCTGCCGTTCCAGTTCCCGACCGAAGACGTGCTGGGCCTGCCGATCCGCAAAGTCGTGATCCCGGTGGCGGCCGGCCGCAACATCGCGGTACTGCTGGAAGCGGCGGTGCGCAACACCATCCTGCAACTGCGCGGCATCGATACCTTGCAAGAATTCATGGAACGCCAGCGCCAAGCCATGAGCGGCGACTAAAGGGGCATGGGGGCTCGGCCCCACCCACGAATTCCCCGCCCCCCCAAGCTATGAGCGGCGACTCAAAGGGCGTGGGGGCTTACCCCCACGAATTCCCCGCCACCCCAAGCTATGAGCGGCGACTCAAAGGGCGTGGGGGCTTACCCCCACGAATTCCCCGCCACCCCAAGCTATGAGCGGCGACTCAAAGGGCGTGGGGGCTTGCCCCCACGAATTCCCCGCTACACCAAGCTATGAGCGGTGACTGATGGTATCATCGGCCGCATGCGAATCGTCCTCATCACCGGTATCTCCGGCTCCGGCAAATCCGTAGCGCTCAACGTGCTCGAAGACACCGGGCACTATTGCGTCGACAACCTGCCGCCGGTACTGCTGCCCGACCTGGTGGACCGCCTGACTGCCGAAGGCACGGAAGCATTGGCCGTGGCGGTGGATGCGCGCAGCGCCTCCAACCTGGCCAGCCTGCCCGGCGAATTCCGCAAGCTGATCGAAGATGGCCACGAGGTGAAGATCATCTTCCTGACGGCGAACACGCATTCGCTGGTGGCGCGCTTTTCCGAAACGCGCCGCAGCCACCCGCTGTCGCACGAACTGGCGCCGGGCCAGAATCCTGCCGCGCGCCGTACCCTGATCGAATGCATCGCCGAAGAACGCGAACGCCTGTCCGCCATCCAGCAACTGGGGCATGTGATCGACACGTCGGAGATGAGCGCCAACAAGCTGCGCGCCTGGATCAAGGACCTGGTGCACAGCGAGAACGCGCCGCTGACGCTGTTCTTTGAATCGTTCGCCTTCAAACTGGGCGTGCCGCTTGACGCCGATTTTGTGTTCGACGTGCGCGCCATCCCGAATCCGTACTACGATCTCGCGCTGCGTCCTTTGAACGGCCGCGACGCGCCAGTGATCACCTTCCTCGACGCGCAGGAAACCGCCGAGGAGATGTTCCAGGACATCAAAGGCTTCGTCACCAAGTGGCTGCCGCACTTCAAGAAGGACAACCGCTCCTACCTGACTGTGGCGGTCGGCTGCACCGGCGGCCAGCACCGCTCAGTGTATATGGCCGAACGCCTGGCCAAGCACTTCCAGCCTACGGAGACGGTGGTACTGCGTCACCGCGAGCAGTCATAACGTCCGCCAGCTTGTAAGGCCCGTACCAGCGCGTGGAATTGGCAAAGCCGCCGCGCGACACCACCCACAGTTCCGACAAATCGCAGCGCATCACCGCGCTGCGATAAGTGTTGTCCATCATGGCCGTGGCACCCATCGCCTGGAACACGCCGGTCTCTGGCGGCAGGCTTTCCGCTTGCGGCGCCATATGCAAAGCCAGCGCCATCACGGCGCTGTGCAGCGGCGGCGGGGCCGCACCGAACTTTAGCGTCTCGACCTTGCGTGGCTCCTGGGCGGCTTGCTCGATGCTCTTCGTCGCAGTCGCCGGCTGGTAGAGCGCCGCGACGTCAGGGCAATCCGTCAACGTCAGCATCGCCAACTCGGCTTTCGAAGAACTGGTGGCGGGGGCCGCGAATACCGTCAGCGGCATCGCAAAACATGCTGCAAGGAAAATTTTCTTCATTGCCGCAGTCTAATCACTCCAAACGAAGTTGCCAATAGCTTACGTCAATCCAACGCCCAAACTTGCGCCCGACTTCCTTGAAGGCGCCGACAGGCTGGAAGCCCATCTTTTCATGCAAGCCCACGCTGGCCTCGTTGGGTAGCGCCACACCGCCGATCACAAGATGCACGCCGCTCTGGCGCAGCAGGTTGAACAAGTGCTGGTACAGCTTGCGCGCATAGCCCTTGCCGCGCGCGTCGCGCTCCAGGTAGATCGAGCTTTCGACCGAGAAGCGGTAGGCCGAGCGTTCCTTCCATTTGCTGGCGTAGGCATAGCCGAGGATCTTGCCCTCTTCTTCCAGCACCAGCCAGGGCAACTTGGAGGAAATCACTTTGGTGATGCGGTGGGCCATGTCGTCGATGGCGACATCGGACTCTTCGAAGGTGATGGTGGAAGTGGCGACGTAATGGTTGTAGATCGCCGCGATGGCGGCGGCATCGGCCGGGTGGGCTGAGCGTATGGTGGTCATGTGCGCTTGGATAAAGTGGATGACCCAAGCGGTATTGCAAGATACGGGCCAGCCGCGCGGCCGGCCCCTGCACCAAATCAGGTCAGCCAGTGCACCACTTCGATCGTGTGCTGGTCCGGATCGGTGATCATCGTCCCAAAATAGCGCTCGTTGACGTCCGGACGCAGGCCCGGCACGCGCAGCGAGGTGGCGCCCTGCGCCATGGCGTTGGCGTGGAAGGCGTGCGTCGCCAGCTGCGACGGCGCTTTGATGGCGATGTGCCCGCGCTGGCCAATCAGCGGCGCATCGCCCTGGGCCGGGTAGATGGCGAAGGCCCAGTGGCCTGCCGCGCCGAAAATGGCCTGCCCGTCGTCCTGGTGCTGCACGCTGTAGCCCAAAGGCTCCAGGCAGGCTTTGTAGAACTCCACAGCGCGCGGCAGGTCGCGGGTGGCGATGGATACATGGTCAATCATGACGTGCTCCTTTCAAACGGCGAGCGCTCATCTTAAGCATCCGCCACGATACGGTTTCCCGAATTCATCCACGGCAACGGGAAAATTTCCCACGTGCTAGGATGACCGGCCATGACTACCCTGCTCTATATCCTCGGCGGAGCGCTCGCTGCAATCGTTGTATGGGCCATTGCAACTCCATCGCGCACGCCGCAGCCTCAACTTTCCCCCGACCATATCGAAGACTTCTTTCGCAACCCAGCGAACTTTGCCGGTGTGCCGATCGAGCGCATCTTCGACGCTGTTGGGCGCCCGCTGGAATGCGGCTCCATGGACTTCGGGATTTCCATTTACGACTGGCGCACATCGCGCTGCAAGATCTCTGTCATGACTCAGGGCGAATATCCGATCTGCGTCCAGATGCGCTCTTTAAATCATGAGACGGAGGCGGAAACCGTCTGGGAGTACAAGGAGCGGCCCGATTCCGATTTTTGATTTATCATCGGCTTATGGTCTCCCTATTGCTCGCAGCAGCGCTGGGCGCTGCACCTCCTGCACCAGAACCGATCTGGCAGTGCACGGCTGCACATTATCGTGGCTTCGTGTCGCCTTCCGGCGCCCGCGCTCAATGGCCGACGGTACCGAAGCTGCCGGAGCATTTGCGCGAGACGCGCCATATCACGCTCTCGACGCCTGGCATCGCGCCGGGCGGTCGGGCGCATATGATGTTTGTCGATAGCGCAGCGAAAGTCGTGTACATTGTGCAGACTTCCGGCCCGGCCGACACGGAAGTGGTGTTCGGCCCCTTGCCGCCCGTCGACTGCCCACCGGCGTGATTCGCAAGCTGCGTGCCTTCCTGCCGCTGCTCGCTGCCATCCTGGCGTTCAGCATCGCGGCGGAGATGCTGTCGGGCTGGCTCGACGCATCGTACCGCACCAGCATACTGGGCATGATGCTGGCGGCTTACGCCTTGCTCCATGTTTGGCTGATATTCCAGCCAGACCTGCGCAGCAAACGCAAACAGGATATTGACCGTATCGCGCGGGTCGGCCAGGTGCTGGTCAATGGGCCGTTGGTGCCGCTGATGCTGGGCCCTTTTTTGGTCATGCAGACGTTCTTCGTCGTCGAGCCGCCGTTGCCGCAGTTCGCGGCGCTGGGCGGAGGCTTCGTGCTGGCGTGGTCGTGGTGGTCGGTGGCGGTCTATCGTTGGCGCGTCTGGGCCAAGGTGAGCGGCATGTCGCCGGCTGAGGTGCAGCGCTATGGCGAGGCGGCGCGGCTGTTGTGGCCGCGCGGGCATTTTTTTGAACGTACTGAATGGGGAAAAGGGACTATGCAAACGAGTCCGTTGAAGGCTTTTGGCCTGGCTACATTGGCGGCGCTGGCCTGGTTCTCTGGCGTGGTGCTGTTGCTGGGTGGCGCTGAGCCTTCGCCGGCGGCGCATGCGGTGGTGCTGCTGCTGCCGCTTGCCATGTGCGGGGCGCTGCAGTATCTGCTTAGCCGTCACGTGCCCCTGACCGCTTTGCGGCGCGCGGTCCAGACGGTCGTCGCGGCCTTGCTGGCGCCGACCATCGCGACGGCGCTGCTCTGGTTTGTCATGGTGATTGTGTTCGGGCGCGCCGAGTAGCTACGTGCCGACCATTCTTTCCCATCCCGCTGTTCCGCTGGCCATCGGCCTGGCGCTGGGTTCGGGCCGCATTCCGCGCCGGTTGCTGGTCGCGGGCATGCTGGCGTCCATCGTGCCGGACCTGGACGTGCTCGCCTTCCGCCTCGGCGTCGAATACGCGGACCAGTTCGGCCATCGCGGGGCGTCGCATTCGCTGCTGTTTGCCCTTGCGCTGGGGGTCTTGGCGGCGCTGGCGGCGCCGTGGCTGGGCGCGCGGCGCTGGGTCGCCATGGCCTTCGTGTCGTTCGCTTGCGCCTCGCATCCCTTGCTGGATATGCTGACCAGCGGCGGGCTGGGGGCGGCCTTGTGGTGGCCGTTCAGCGAGCAGCGCCTGTTCTTCCCGGAGCGGCCGATCCGGGTCTCGCCGCTGACGCTGGAAACTTTCTTCGGGCCGCGCGGCTTGGCGGTGCTGCGCTCGGAGCTGCTGTGGGTCTGGCTGCCTTGCCTGTCTGCGCTATGGGCTGCCTATGGGCTGCGAACGCGCCTGCCGCCATTCCATGTCACTTCGAACGGCGTCTTCAAGCCTGTCGCCAAGGCCCGCGAGATGGGTTTGCACTGTGCGGCGTTTGTGCTGGTGGTGGCGTGGCATGTTGCCGGTGACGGGCGGCTGGCGAGCACCATAGGCGTGATTGCGGCGATGGGCGTGGCGCGCTTTTTCCAGCTGCGCAGCACGGGGCCGGATGGGGTACCGATCGTGGCGCTTGAAGCGGGCCTGCTGCTGTTCGCCAATCCCGGCTTTCGCAGGGCTGTGGAACGGATTCCGCTGGCCGAGGTCGAGCAAGTCAAGATTTACGGGCCACGCGGCAATCGCTATTACCGCTTCGCACTGGCGCAGCGGGAGGCGTTGACCCTGACATTACTGCAGCACGGCGCTGCGGAGGATGCGGTGACGCACTTGCTCCAGCAAGCATTGCCCGGGAAGGTCGTCGTGGCCAAGCCGCCCGCCACCATCTTCGAGCAGGTGCGCGGCGAGGCTTAGAGCGTCAGCTTGGTTTCGAACTTGGAGCAGTTCATCGCGAACAGGCTC
Source organism: Massilia sp. SR12 (assembly GCA_046523935.1). Taxonomy (GTDB): domain Bacteria; phylum Pseudomonadota; class Gammaproteobacteria; order Burkholderiales; family Burkholderiaceae_D; genus Rugamonas. Next base: position 3,513,315 of record CP159586.1, read on the forward strand.
TTGACGTTGGTAACGTTGTGGTGGGATGTGAATTCGCGCCGGGTGAAGAGGCTGTACTCCTCCATCGATTCCACCGTGACGATCAGGTGGAAGTCGAACTCGCCCGCCACCTCGTAGCAGGACATCACTTCCGGCTGCAGCCGCATGCGCTGTTCGAATTGCTTGAGAATATCGGTGTTCTGCTTTTCCAGCTCGATCGATACGAAGACCGTCAGCGGGCGGCCGGCCAGCGCGCGGTCGACCAGGGCGACGGCTTTCACCAGCACGCCGTCGGCGCGCAGCTTTTCAATCCGGCGCTGGCAGGTGGCGACCGAGGAGTGCACGCGCTCTGCGATCTCGCGCAAGGGCGTGCTGGCATCTTCTTGCAGGATGTTGAGGATGCCGCGGTCGATCCGGTCCAGCTCCCTCATGCGAGGTGGCGCAGCGGGTGCGCCCAGTCCGGCCAGCAGGGTTCGAAGAAGCGCGCCACCATGTCGGGCGTGACTTCGGCCAGCGTGGCGGGCTGCCATTGCGGCTGGTTGTCCTTGTCGATCACGAGCGCGCGCACGCCTTCGAAAATTTCGCCGTGCTCGAAGTTGCGGCGCACCAGGTTGCGTTCCATGCGCAGGCAGTCGGCCACGCTGAGCGTGGCGCCGCGCCGCAGCAGCTCGTGGGTCACGCACATCATCAGCGGCGAACGCAGCTCCATGGCTTTCAGGGACTTTTGCGCGAACGGCGTGCTGTCGCTGCGCAGCGATTCCATGATGGCGGCCACGCTGCCGGCGCTGAAGTGGCGGTCGATCAGGGCGCGCTGTTTTTCCAGTTCGCTGTCGCCGGCAAAGGCGTTGTGCGGGCCGGCGAAGACGGCGATCGCGTCGCGCAGGGAATCGCCGGGCGTGGCTTCGACCAGGGCGGTGAGCGCGGCCAGTTCGGTCTGCGGCACGAAGTAGTCGGCCAGGTCAAGGTGCAGCGCGTCGGCGGCGCCCACGGTAAGGCCGGTCAGGCCCAGCCACATGCCGAGCTGGCCCGGCGCGTGCGACAGGAAATGGCTGCCGCCGACGTCCGGGAACAGGCCGATATTCACTTCCGGCATGGCCATCTTGGTACGGCCGGTGACGATGCGCACGCCACACCCGGGGCCGCCCTGGGCAACGCCCATGCCGCCGCCCATCACCACGCCGTCCATCAGTGCGACGTAGGGCTTGGGGTAGAAATGGATTAAATGATTGAGCGCGTATTCTTCGGTGAAGAAGTCTTCCAGCAGCGCGCTGCCGCCTTGCGTATTGGCGCGGCCAACGTCGTGGAAGAAGCGGATGTCGCCGCCGGCGCACAGGGCGCGTTCGCTGCTGCTGCGCAGGACCACGGCCGCCACGCCGGCGTCGTCGCGCCATGCCAGCAGCGCTGCGGTCATCGCGCGCACCATGTCGAGGGACAGGGAGTTCAGTGCCTTGGGGCGGTCCAGCGTGATGAAGCCGGTGCCGTTCGAGATGTGGGTTTGGACGTGTTCGCTCATGCAAGCATTCTAACGCACGCAAAAAAGGGCGCCAATTGCGCCCTTTGGTGTGCTACACGGCCAGTCCTTTACAGGGCCGTGGGTGGTGCTTCGTACGTGTCCGGGAAGTGCTTGATGGCCGCATGGCTATGGTTCTGCACACGGTCTTTGTACTTCATGACCTGGCGATCCAGTTTATCGATCAGGGTGTCGATGGCGGCATAGAGGTCTTGCGACAGGCTTTCGACGTACACGGTTTTGCCGGACATGCGCAGGTTGATCTCTGCTTTCTGGCGTTTTTCTTTCTCGGTGAGGTTATCTACAGTCAGGATGACAGCAATATCGATTACTTGATCGAAATGGCGCTTGACTCGCTCCAGCTTGGTCTGCACGTACTCGCGGATGGCTGGGGTCACTTCGACATGATGTCCACTGATGGTGAGATTCATACACACTCCTAAAGATGATGTCGCTCTCGAGTTCGTGCGCGCCGAAACGCACAGAGGAACCCATGCACTACAAAGATTTGCGGAGGCTTACCGGAGGGATTTTCAACGCTTCTCGATATTTGGCAACAGTCCGTCGCGCAATCACCATGCCTTGTTCTCCCAGCATGTCCGCAATCTTACTGTCAGATAAAGGATTTTTCGGGTCTTCAGCTCCTGTCAATTGCACGATCAGTGCCCGTATCGCAGTTGAAGAAGCTTCACCCCCAGCTTCGGTCGCGACGTGGCTACCAAAGAAATATTTCAACTCAAACATACCGTGTGGGGTGAGCATATATTTTTGAGTTGTTACGCGAGAAATAGTGCTCTCGTGTAGTCCCAGTGTATCAGCTATTTCACGCAACACAAGGGGTCGCATCGCGACCGCGCCATGGCTGAAAAAATTCTTTTGTCGTTCTACTATCGCTTCCGCCACGCGCAGGATGGTGTCGAAACGCTGGCGCATATTTTTGATCAGCCACTTGGCTTCCTGCAGCTGGCCGTTCATCTGCGATTCGCTCTTGCCTTGCTTGAGCAGGTTGGCGTACAGGGCGTTCACGCGCAGGCGCGGCATCACATCGTTGTTCAACATGACGGCCCAACCGCCGCGGCTTTTCTTGACGATCACGTCGGGCACCACGTAGTCGGATTCGCCGCAATCGAACTCGGCGCCCGGGTGCGGGTTGCACTGACGGATCACGGCCTGTGCTTCGCGCAGGTCTTCGTCGTCGCAGTCGAGGGCTTTCTTGAGCTTGGTGAATTCGCGCTGGGCGAACCAGGTCAGGTGCTTCTCGACGATGGTCAGGGCCATGCGGCGCGTTACCAGCGGCACGCCGGGCATGCGCTTGATTTGCAGCGCCAGGCATTCGGATGCATTGCGCGCGCCCACGCCGGGCGGGTCGAAGCTTTGCAGCAGCACCAGGGTGCAGCGCAGGTCGTCCAGTTCGATTTCCAGCTCGGGCGGCAGGCGCTCGTGCATTTCTTCCAACGGTTCTTCCAGGTAGCCGTTTTGATCCAGCGCGTCGATCACCATTTCCATCAGGGCGCGGTCGCGCGGCTCCTGCACGGTGACGCGCATCTGCTCCAGCAGGTGCTCGCGCAGGGTGCAGCCGGAGGCTTCCAGCTGCGGGCGGCTGTCTTCGTCGTCGGCGGATTTGCTGCCGGCGCTGGCGCTCCAGTCGCTGTCGTCGTTGCCGTTGCCACTCATTTCGTTGTCGCCGCCTTCGTAGGCCTCGCCTTCGCTGGCGGCGGCCGGAGCTTCGGCGCCTTCGGGCGCTGCGGCTTCCGGTGTGGCGGGCGAATCATTGCCGGCGCCCTGGCTGATGGCGCCATCGGCCAACAGGCGCACCGAGTGGTCGAGCGGGTCATCCAGCCGTTCCAGCATCGGATTGTCGCTGAGCAGCTGCTCCAGTTCCTGGTGCAGCTCCAGCGTCGATAGCTGCAACAGGCGGATCGACTGCTGCAGCTGCGGCGTCAGCGCCAGGTGTTGCGAGGTTCGCAGTTGCAGTGTCTGTTTCATGGCCTTCGCTTACATGCGGAAGTGTTCGCCGAGGTAGACCCGGCGCACGGATTCGTTGGCGATGATATCGTCCGGGCGGCCCGATGCCAGCACCGCGCCCTGGTTGATGATGTAGGCGCGGTCGCAAATACCAAGGGTCTCACGCACATTATGGTCGGTGATGAGGACACCGATATTGCGCTCCTTCAGGAAACGTACGATTCGTTGGATTTCGATCACGGCGATCGGGTCGACGCCGGCGAACGGTTCATCCAGCAGCACAAAGCGCGGGTTGGTGGCCAGGGCGCGCGCAATCTCCACCCGGCGCCGCTCGCCGCCCGAGAGGGAAAGGGCCTGGCTCTCGCGCAGCTTTTCAATTTGCAAGTCAGCCAGCAGGGATTCCAGGCGCTGGTCGATGTCCGCCTTGGCCAGCGGCTTGCCGTCCACTTGCTGGATCTCCAGCACGGCGCGGATATTCTCCTCCACCGTCAGCTTACGGAAGACCGACGCTTCCTGCGGCAGGTAGGAGATACCCAGCTTGGCGCGCTTGTGGATCGGCAGGCTGGAAACGTCGGTGCCGCCGATGTCGATGGTACCGGCATCGGACGCCACCAGGCCCACGATCATGTAGAAGGAGGTGGTCTTGCCGGCGCCGTTGGGGCCCAGCAGGCCGACCACTTCGCCGCAATCGACTTGCAGCGAGACATCGTGCACCACTTGGCGCTTGCCGTAGGTTTTCTGGAGGCCGCGCACGACCAGCGTGCTGGCGCAGGTATTGGCTTCCATGCTTATTTTTTCTCTTGCGTTGCAGGCGGGGTAGCCGGTGGTTCGGTGCGCGATGGCTGGATCACCATGGTGCCGCGGCCGCCGCCCGGCTTGCTCTCGCCGGTGGCGCTATTGCGCACGCTGAAGAACTCCTTGCGGCTGTCGTAGGAGATGAACTCGCCCTGCACTTCGTCGTTCTGCTTGCCGCCTTCGATGCGGCGGATGGTGGCCTTGCTGAACATCTTCACCATCTCGGCCTGCTCGTCGTACTCGATGCGTTCGGCATCGCCTTCCACCCACAGGTCGCCGGCGCCATCGCGCTTCTGGCGGAAAGTGGCTTTCTTGCCGTCGCCGAACAGCGTGACGTGCTTGAAACCGTCCGGGGTCTGCTTCACATAGGCGCGCTGCGCCGTCATGGCCAGCGTGCCGCGCGTCAGCTTGACGCCGCCGCTCAGGATGGTGACCTGCTTGACGTCGTCGATATCGAGCGAGCCGTAGTCAATCAGCATCGGTTTGTAAGAGTCGGCCTTCTCGGCCAGGGCCGGGGCTGCAACTCCCAGCAGCAAAGCTGCCGACAATAGAAGTCGTTTCATAATCTTTCCTTGTTTATTGGGCCCGTGGCGGCAGCATCAATGTGCCATTGCCTTCCAGGTGCATTTGGCGCGTCGCGTTGTTGGCGCGCATGCTGTTGGCGCTTGCGGTGGAGTCGCCCAGCTTCATTTTCACCGGCTGGTCGGTTTCCATGCGATCTTCATCGGGGAAGATCACCAGTTTTTCGGTAGCCAGGTGCAGCGACTGCGCATTCGGCGCGGCGGCGCGGTTGATGGTCACCTGGCCGTTCAGGGTGACGCGGCTGTTGGCATCGTCCACCCGCGCGGTTTTGGCCTGGATATCCATCGGAGGCGTTTCGCCCGACAGGCTGCGCACGCGCGGCTGGTCGATGTCCGAGGAATCGTCGATCGGGCGGTGGGTCAGCTTGTCGCCGGCGATGATGTAGCTCGGCTTGCCCTCCTTCGACATGCGCACGAAGGAGAATTTCTCGATGATGTAGTCCGGCTCATTGGCCTTCAGGTCGGCCTGGATATCCTCGTCGGCGCGGTTCATCAGTTCCAGCAGGTAGAAGCTGCCGAGCGCCGCCACCAGCACCAGGATCATGCCGAGCGACAGGCGGAAGCGGTGGGCCATCCTTTGGTTACGCATAGCCGGCCCCCAATCACACCAGGAACTGCGCCATGACGCGCTCGTAATTGCCGGTCGCGCGCAGCACGAACTCGCACGCTTCGCGCACGGCGCCACGGCCGCCGGCAGCTTCGGTGATCCAGTGCGCGCGTGCGTGGACTTCCGGGCGGCCATTCGGCACGCTCACGGCCAAGCCGGCGCGGCCCAGGATCGGCAGGTCCACCACGTCGTCGCCGATGAAGGCGACCTGCTCCTCAGTGATGCCAAGCTGTTCGAGCATGGCCTTGAACGGCGTCAGTTTGTCGTGCCCGCCCTGGTGCACGTAGTCGATGCCCAGGTCCTTGGCGCGCGCCAGGACGATCGGCGTGCGCCGCGCGCTGATGATGGCGGTCTTGATGCCGGCTTCCTGCAGCAGCTTGATGCCCAGGCCGTCGTGCACATTGAAGGTCTTGACCATTTCGCCTTCGGCGCCGTAGGTCAGGCTGCCGTCGGTCAGCACGCCGTCCACGTCAAAGATGAACAGGCGCACCTTGGCGGCGCGGGCGAGCAGTTCTTCGCGGGACAGTGCCATCAGATCACCTTGGCGCGCGTCAGGTCGTGGATGTGCAGGGCGCCCACCAGCACGCCGGCATCGTCCACCACCAGCATCTGGTTGATGCGGAATTCTTCCATCACCGCCACGGCGTCCACCGCCAGTTGATCCTGGCCGATGGTGCGCGGGTGCAGGTGCATCACGTCCTTGATGAGGACCTTGGTGAAGTCCTGCACTTTCTCGATCATGCGGCGCAGGTCGCCGTCGGTGAAGACGCCGACCGGCTTGTTGTCCGCATCGACCACGGCGGTCATGCCCATGCCCTTCTGGGTGATTTCCAGCAGCGCGTCCGGCAGGCGCGTTTCCAGGCCCACGGCGGGAATCGCCGCGTCCTTGCGCATGATGTCGCGCACGTGGGTCAGCAGGCGGCGGCCCAGGGCGCCGCCCGGGTGCGAGCGCGCGAAATCCTCTTCCTTGAAGCCGCGCAGTTCCAGCAGCGCGACGGCGATGGCGTCGCCCAGCGCCAGCGTGACGGTGGTCGATGCGGTCGGCGCCAGGTTCATCGGGCAGGCTTCTTTCGCCACGGACACGTCCAGGTGCACGTCGGCGATCTGGGCCAGGCTCGATTGCGGCTTGCCGGTCATGGCGATCACGTGGCCGCCCATGCGCTTGACCACCGGCAGGATGGCCATCAGTTCGGATGCTTCGCCGGAATAGGAAATGGCGATGACCACGTCTTCCGGGGTGACCATGCCCAGGTCGCCGTGCGCGGCTTCGGCCGGGTGCACGAACAGGGCCGGGGTGCCGGTCGAGGCCAGGGTGGCGGCAATTTTCTTGCCGATATGACCAGATTTGCCGATACCGGAGACCACGACGCGCCCTTTGCATTGCAGCAACAGGGACACGGCTTGCCCGACAGTTTCGTCCGTTGCCAGGCGCGCATGCAGCGCAGCCATGGCATCGGTTTCGATCTGCAGGGCCGCGCGCGCCAGTTCCAGCGCACGCGTTGCGGTCTTGGCATCAAAATGTTTCAGCATTGTTTTTTCATGGGTTACACTCATGCCCGAAGTATAGCCGAATTAGATAAGCAAAAAACTTGCCAGACATAACAAACAACGGATGTTCTCCCCCCTCGAGCTGACCCTTCTCCTTCTTGGCAGCGCCGTTCTGGGCGTGGTTGCCTTCCGCATGCTGCACCTGCCGCCGATGCTCGGCTACCTGGCCGTGGGCATCCTGTTGGGCCCGCACGCCATGGGCCTGGCCGAGCAAAGCCACGCCACCGAACTGCTGGGCGAATTCGGCGTGGTATTCCTGATGTTTTCGATCGGGCTGGAGTTCTCCCTGCCCAAACTGATGGCGATGCGCTCGATCGTGTTCGGGCTGGGCATGGCGCAGGTGGTGCTGACCATCGCCGCCACCATGCTGTTCGGCTGGCTGATCCACTTTGTGCTGCCGCCGTCCGTGCAACTGGGCTGGCAGGCCTCCTTCGCCCTGGGCGGCGCGCTGGCCATGTCGTCCACCGCCATCGTGGTCAAGCTGCTCACGGAGCGGCTGGAACTGGAAAGCGAGCATGGGCGCAAGATCATCGGCATCCTGCTGTTCCAGGATCTGGCGGTGGTGCCGCTGCTGATCCTGATCCCGGCGCTGGCGCAAAACCCGGCCGACCTGCCGCGCACCTTGGGGCTGGCCAGCCTGAAGGCGGCCGTGGTGCTGCTGCTGTTGCTGGTGCTGGGCCAGAAGGTGATGCGCAAGTGGTTCACCATCGTCGTCATGCGCCGCTCGCAGGAGCTGTTCATGCTCAACCTGCTGCTGGTGACCCTGGGCGCCGCCTGGATCACCGAGCAGGCCGGCCTGTCCCTGGCGCTGGGCGCCTTTGTGGCGGGCATGCTGATCTCCGAGACCGAATACAAGCACCAGGTGGAGGAGGATATCAAGCCTTTCCGCGACGTGCTGCTTGGCCTGTTCTTCATCACCGTCGGCATGCTGCTGAACGTGCGCATCGTATTTGAGAACTGGTGGCTGGTACTGGTGCTGCTGACCGGGCCGGTGCTGCTGAAATTTGCCCTGATTGCCGGCCTGGCGCGCCTGTTCGGCGCCTCCACCTCGACCGCCATGCGCACCGGCCTGGCGCTGGCGCAGGCGGGCGAATTCGGCTTCGTGCTGCTGAACGTGGTGGGCGGCATGAAGCTGGTCGATCCCTTCGTGGTGCAACTGGTGCTGGCCTCCATGGTGCTGTCGATGATGGTGGCGCCGTTCCTGATCGCGCAGTCGGACAAGATCGTGATGAAGTTCTCCGCCAACGAGTGGATGATGCAGTCGCTGAACCTGACCAATATCGCGGCGCGCACGATGTCGACCCAAAAGCATGTGATCGTGGCGGGCTTCGGCCGCTCCGGGCAGTCGCTGGCGACCTTGCTGAGCGAGGAGAAGATTCCCTACCAGGCGCTGGACCTGGACCCGATCCGGGTGCAGGAGGCGCAAGCGGCCGGCGCCAATGTCTCCTACGGCGATGCGGCGCGGCGCGAGTCGCTGGTGGCGGCGGGCATCAAGCGCGCGTCGGCGGTGGTGATTACCTATGCCTCGACGCCGTCCGCCTTGCGCGTGCTGCACCTGGTGCATGAACTGGCGCCGGAGCTGCCGGTGATCGTGCGTTCGCATGACGATACGGACCTGGACCGGCTGAAGGAGGCCGGCGCTGCGGAGGTGGTGCCGGAGCTGATGGAGGGCTCGCTGATGTTGGCTTCCCATGCGCTGGTGATGCTGGGCGTGCCGCTGCGGCGCGTGGTGCATCGCGTGCAGCGGGCCAGGGAGGAGCGCTATGCCTCACTACGCGGCTACTTCCACGGCGCCAACGATTCCAGCGAGGAGTCGGAGATGGTGCGGCTGCATTCGGTGTCGCTGGGGGAGCAGGCTTCCTGCATCGGCAAGTGCGTGCGCGAGCTGGGACTAAATGAAACGGGGGCGGAGATTTCGGCGATCCGGCGCGGCAGGGTGAGGCTGGAAGCCGCGCCTGGGATGACGCTGGAGGCGGGGGATGTGGTGGTGTTGCGCGGCACGGCTGAGGAGGTGGCGCGGGCGGAGAATGATTTGCTGGCCTAGAACCTTGAGAACCGGGAAACCAGGGTCCGGCCCTGCGGGCCGCACCCTGGTTTCCCGGTTTCCTGGTTTATCAGGCAGCGTACCGAACAACCCGATTCCGCCCCCCCTCCTTCGCCTGATACAGCGCCTCATCCGCCTGCTCGATCAACTGCGCCGCCTGCGCCTCCGGCTTCCCGCCATCCGGCACCTGCGACAGGCTCGACACGCCCACCGACGCCGTGATCGACACCTTCACCCCATGCGACAACTCAATCATGCTGGCCGCGATCCCAGCCCGGATCCGCTCCGCCACATAGGCCGCGCTCTCCAGGTCCGCATCAATCAGCAGCACCACAAACTCCTCGCCACCAAAGCGCGCCAGCGCATCCGACAAGCGCAGCTCCGCCTTGATGCGCGCCGCCACTTCGCGCAGCACCTCATCCCCGCCGCCATGCCCCACCGTATCGTTGACCCGCTTGAAATGGTCGATATCGATATACATGAACGACACAGGATACGCCTGCCGGCGCGCGCGTGAAATCTCCTCCAGCAAGCGCCGGTCCACATAGCGCCGGTTGAACACGCCGGTCAGCGCATCCGTTAGCCCCATGTACTTCAGCATCTCGTTGGAGATCACGTTTTCCAGGCAGATGGCGATGATGGACGCCATGTGTTCGACAAAGTCGGTGCCCAGGCTGGGCGAAAAGCGCGTCGGGTCCGCGCTACCCAGGTTCAGCGAACCAATCAGGCGCTTATTGCGCATCAGCGGCACCACGCCCACGCTTTGCAAGCGCACGGCCGGCTGCGCGAACTGGCGCGCGTGTTTCAGCGCATCGAACATGCCCAATTGCGGCTTGGGCTGCTGCCCCGGCTGCAGTTCAAAACCCAGGCCCTCCACATCCGGCACGAACACCAGGTCGGGGAAGTCGGCAAAGTTCACGCCCAGCTTTTCCATCACCGTGCGGATATCGTCGTCCACGTCGACCAGGGTCAGGGTCACCGCATCCAGGTCGGAAATCACCGGCAAGGTGCGGAAGATGGTGCCAATCAGTTCAGGGAAGCTGGATGCGCCGACGATTTCCAGGTCGAACGCCTGGTGGCGCATCATGATCGAGTGATTGCGCTCGGCTTGCTCGATCAGGTAGGCAAGGCGGGCGCGCAGGGCCTGGTTCTCGGCCAGCAAGTCCGCTTGGGTGGGCTGCTTGCCCGTGATTTTCTGCGTGATCTCCATCGCCCGCCACAAATTCACTACTAAAACGACAGTGTAACCTCGATTTGGTCGCCCACACTTAGTTTTAAGCCATCACCTGTTGTTACAACGGCATTCATGCCGAAGCAGATGCCGCCATCGACTTCCGGCTTGGCGCGGTAGCTTTGCAGGATGTCCAGCGGGTCGGGGCCGAACTCGCCTGTGGCTTGGTCGACCGAGGGCATGGGGCAGCGCGAGCATGGTTTGCAGGGATGCAGCACCGCTTCGCCGATGCGCAGCTCTGCCGCGTAGTCTTCCTCAAAGGCCTCCAGGTCGCCGATCACCAGGTTGGGGCGGAAGCGGTTCATCGGCAGCGGTGCGCGGCCCTGCGCGGCCAGCTTGTCGTTCAAGTCCTGCAGCGAGCCGGTGCCGGTGACCAGGATCGGGTAGCCGTCGGAGAACAAGGTGGGGTGCTGCGCGCCGTCGGTCCACTTGCCGCTGGTCAGGCGCTTGGCGTTGGCGTGGAAGCGCACCAGGCGACATTCCAGGCCGAGGAATTTGCTGAACCAGGTGGCGGTGGTTTCATCGCAGTCGTAAGCCAGCACGGTGTCTTCCCACACTTGCACTTGCAAGCTGGGAGCGCTGTCCGGGTCAGGCAGGCCAAGCGGGATGTCAAGCTGCAGCATGCCGGGGGCACGCAGCTCCAGCGTGTCGGTTTTCAAGCGCGGCACGATCAGCGCCATACGCGGATGTTCGCGCTGGGTCAGTGCATCGCCGTTGACGTCCACCAGCATCCACTCGCGGTCGTAGATTTGCTCGGTCATCAAGCCAGCGCTGGTCAAGGTGGCGTCTTTCAGCGAAAGGCCGGCGCAGGATTTGATGGGGTAGAGGGTGAGTTCGGCGATGAAGGGCATGGTGCCCGTCAGTATGGCAGAAAATGGGAAGGGATGTAAAAACCGGGAAACCAGAAAACCAGGGTCCGGCCCTAAGGGCCGTACCCTGGTTTTCCGGTTTCCCGGTTTAAAGGATTAAAGGATTAAAGGTTAAGCCGCTTCCGTCTTCGCCTTTTTCGGCAGCTTGCTACGCGCGGAAGGTTTGTGCGCGCCCGGCTTCCTGGCGCGCTTAGGCGCAGCCTCCACCGGCGCTTCCACAACCGCCGCAGTCGCCGCAGCCGCCAGCACGGCCTCCGCCTGCTGCACCGCCTCCGCCGCGTCGGCAGCGGCTTGCGCTACCTTGCTGCCGCGCGCGGCAGTCTTCTTGACGGCCGGCTTCTTAGCTGCGGCGCGGGAGCGTTTGGCTGGCGCAGCCGGCGTGTCGTCAGTGACAACCTCGACTTCCACTGGCACGTCCACCACCGGTGCCACCTCCTCCACCACCGCCACGGCAGCGACTTCAGCATCCGCAGCCACGGCCACCGGCGCCGCTTCGCCACGGCGGCTACGGCCACCACGGTTACCGCGGCCGCGACGGCCATCACGGCCTTCGCGCTCGGCCGGCGCTGCGCCATCGGCTTGCGCCGCTGGTGCCGCTTCCGCCGCCTCAACGCCCTCGCCTTCCCCGGCAACCGCTACCGACTCCTGCTCCACCACCGGCAGCACGACCGGCTGGCTGCTGCGGTACACATAAGCACCCGATTTTTCATCACGACCGAATTCCAGCAAGCCGCGCGCCTTCATTTCCTCCAGCAGGTTGCCGAAGGTACGGAAACCGTAGTACGACTCGCTGAAGTCCGGCTTGCGGCGCTTGATCGCTTCCTTCAGCACCGAGGCCCAGATTTTGCCCTCGCCGCGTTCCGCAGCCAGCGCATCGAAAGTGGTGTAAGCGATGTCCACGCACTGGTTGCGGCGCTTGTCCATGTCCTCGCGGCGGCGCTTCTCCTCTTCCGCCGAACGCTTAGGCGGCTGCTCGCGCGCATCGCCACGGCTGCTCGATTGGCGCTGGCGGCGCGATTCGCGCACCAGGTCGTCGTAGAAGATGAATTCGTCGCAGTTGGCCACCAGCAGGTCGGACGTCGAATCCTTCACGCCCACGCCGATCACGCGCTTGGCGTTCTCGCGCAGCTTGGACACCAGCGGCGAGAAGTCGGAATCACCCGAGATGATGACGAAGGTGTTGACGTGCGCCTTGGTGTAGCACAGGTCAAGCGCATCGACCACCATACGAATGTCGGCCGAGTTTTTGCCGGACAGGCGCACGTGCGGGATTTCGATCAGCTCAAAGTTCGCCTCATGCATAGGCCCCTTGAAGCCCTTGTAGCGGTCCCAGTCGCAGTAAGCCTTCTTCACCACGATGCTGCCTTTCAGCAGCAGGCGCTCCAGCACAGGTTTGATATCGAACTTCTCGTAGTTGGCGTCGCGGACGCCCAGGGCGACGTTTTCGAAGTCGCAGAACAGCGCCATGCTGACGTTATCGTTGGGTGAAGCCATAATTTTTATCTGGAAGGGGAGCTGTGCACAATCCGGCGATTATACTATTTCGCCAACACATGACCGAGGAGACACTCAATGAAGCACCTGCTGATCGCCGCCGCCACCGCCTTCATGATGCACAGCGCCCTGGCCGCCGACCCGGACGCCGAATTCCGCCAGCAGGTTAACGCCTTCGTCGACCAGTGGCACGACGACGCCGCGCACACCCGTCCCGACTACTGGGACAAGTTCACGCCCAACGCCGTCTACATCGGCACCGACAAGAGCGAAGTCTGGAGCTACACCGAATTCAAAACCTGGGCCAAGCGCTTCTGGGATCGCAAGAAGGCCTGGAGCTTCACCGCGCAGAAACGCAATGTCTACTTCTCGCCCGATAAGAAATACGTCTGGTTCGACGAACAGTTGAACACCCAGATGGGCACCTGCCAGGCCAGCGGGGTGCTGGTCAATACTGGCAAGGGCCTGAAGATCGAGCACTACCAGCTATCGCTGGCCGTGCCCAACCCACTGATGGACAGTTTCACCAAAGCCATCCGCGAACACGAAACGAAACAGCCTTAAGCCTTGCGGCGGCGCACCAGGCCCAGCGCCAGCAAGCCCGCGCCCAGCAGCGGCAAGGTGGCGGGCAGCGGCACATCGGCTGCGTTGCCGGCGTCATACGAAGCCTTGAACCACACATCATGGGAGCGCGATTCCCACCGGGTATTCGTCAACCAGTCAAAGTTATTGACATTGTTCATGTAGACGAAGGAGCCGGTGGCAATCGCATCGTTTGGCGCGGTGGGCATGCGTGCGGTGGACAGCACGCCGTCAAACAGTCCGGTCGTGCTGAGGAAGGCGACATAGGACTTGCCATCCACCAGGTTGATGCTGCCGGTATTGAAGGCGAACTCTTTGGCGCTGCCCGGGCCGGCGCCGCCGAACGACTGCGCCGCGCTTGTGTACAAGGCTGCGCCGGTCGCATGGGCGCCGTTCCATTCGTACACATACGCCTTGAAATGCACCGGAGCGAAGACTTCACCGGTCAGGTAGAGCGAGAAGGAATTGAGCGCGTGATTGCCTGCCAACGAGAAGGTCTGGCCATAGGTCGCGGTATCGGGTTCCCCAAAGTTGCCTATCGTGCCTGGGTGGCCGGTGCTGTCGATCACGCCGGCGTGCGCGGTGGCTGCGGCGCTGAGAAGGGCGCTGGCCAGCAAAGTTGCAATCTTCATCGTTACTCCTGGAATTTAGAAAATTCCCCACAGCAGCAATGATCGTGCCAATTTCGCAAGTTATTGATTTAATTACCACATCAGGAATGCATAGTTCACGGGTGTAAAGACTGCCGACATAGACCAGCGCAAGAAAAAAGCCGCGACATGCGCGGCTTTTTCTGGCGGGAGGGGACGCTTAGACGTTGAACAGGAAGTTCAGCACGTCGCCATCCTTGACCACGTATTCCTTGCCTTCAGCGCGCATCTTGCCCGCTTCTTTGGCGCCGGACTCGCCCTTGAAGGCGATGAAGTCGTCGAAGGAAATGGTCTGGGCGCGGATGAAGCCGCGTTCGAAGTCGGTGTGGATCACGCCGGCCGCTTGCGGGGCGGTGTCGCCGACGTGGATGGTCCAGGCGCGCACTTCCTTCACACCGGCGGTGAAGTAGGTTTGCAGGCCCAACAGCTTGAAGCCGGCGCGGATCAGGCGGTCCAGGCCCGGCTCTTCCATGCCCATGTCGCCCAGGAAGGCGGCCTTGTCGGCGTCGTCCAGTTCGGCGATTTCCGCTTCGATCGCGGCGCAGATGGCGACGATCGGCGCGTTCTGCGCTTCAGCGTACTTGGTCAGCTGGTCCAGCAGCGGGTTGTTGGTAAAGCCGCTGTCGGACACGTTGGCCACGTACATGGCCGGCTTGGCGGTGATCAGGCACAGCGGCTTGATCAGGGCCATGTCGTCGGCGCTCAGGCCCAGGGCGCGCACCGGCTTGGCTTCGTTCAGTTGCGGCACCAGGTTTTCCAGCAGGGCGACCAGCTTGGCCGCATCCTTGTCGCCGGAGCGGGCTTTCTTCTGCTCGCGATGGATGGCTTTTTCCACGGTGCCCAGGTCGGCCAGTGCCAGCTCGGTCTGGATCACTTCGATGTCGTCCAGCGGCGAAACGCGGCCGGCGACGTGGATCACGTTTTCATCTTCGAAGCAGCGCACCACGTTGACGATGGCGTCGGTTTCGCGGATGTGGGACAGGAACTGGTTGCCCAGGCCTTCACCTTTGGAGGCGCCAGCCACCAGGCCGGCGATGTCGACGAATTCCACGATGGCGGGCACGACGCGTTCCGGCTTGACGATCTCGGACAGCTGCTTCAGGCGCGGATCAGGCACTTCCACCACACCCACGTTCGGCTCGATGGTGCAGAACGGGTAGTTCTCGGCGGCGATGCCAGCCTTGGTCAGTGCATTGAAGAGAGTGGACTTGCCGACGTTAGGCAGGCCGACGATGCCGCATTTCAGACTCATGGAAAACCTTTAAATGATATTGTTCTGCTACGGCATTCGCCGCAAATAGACCGAGATTGTACCCCAGAACATGTCCAGAACCGCCCATTTCACCCTGCTAGCCCGCTACAACGAATGGATGAACCTCAAGCTGTACGCGGCAGCGGCGCAGCTGCCGCCCGGGGCGCTGGCGGCGGACCGCGGCGCCTTCTTCGGCTCCCTGCTGGCGACGCTTAACCATATCGCGGTGGGCGACACCATCTGGCTTAAACGGATTGCCGCCCATCCGCAGTTCGCGGCCGCCCTGGCGCCGCTGGCGGCGCTGCCCATGCCGGCGGCCCTGGACCAGCCGCTGTTCGACTCGTTCGAGGCGCTGCAGGGGCGGCGCGCCTGGCTCGACCGGCTGATCCTGGACTGGGCCGAAGGGCTGGCCGAGGCCGACCTGGATGCCGTCATCAGCTACCGCCGCATGAATGGCGAAAGCAATCACCGCCAACTGGGCCTGTTGCTGCTGCATGTCTTCAACCACCAGACCCACCATCGCGGCCAGGCCACCACCCTGCTGTCCCAGGCCGGGGTCGATGTCGGCGCGACCGACTTGCTGCTCCTGGTGCCGGAAGCGGAAGTTTGAGCGGCATCAAATCCCGATACCCCTGAACACGGTTGACGATACGAGTAGCGGCCCCCCTTGTGCTATTGTTGCGCATTGCAAATAATGCTTTTAAAACAATATAGGGAATCGTCATGGAATTGCTATGGTTTATCGCGCTATGCGTGATCGCCCGCTGGGCCTGGCTAGGCCGGCGCGACGCGCGCCGGGCCAACGAACATGCGCGCCAGTTGGAAAGCGACCTGATCGCGCTGCGCGAACAGGTCGGTAGCCTGCAAAGCAAGCTGGCGGCCGGCTTTAGCGCCCCGGCACAGCCTGCCGTGGTGGCCGAGGCCAGCGTCGCGCCTGCCGACGCCGCCGCCGAACTTGAGCCGCTGGCCGCCGCAGCCCTGGCGCCGGAGCCGGAGCCGGAGCCCGAGCCCGAGCCGCTGCCAACGCCGCTGCCGGTGCTGGACGTCGCCGCCAACGACGCCATCGAACCAGTCGCCGAAGAAGCGCTGGAGCCAGCGGCCGCGCAGGCACCGGTGCACGCCCAAGCACAAGCACCAGCGCCAGAGGCGGCGCAACCCGGGTTCACTCCAGCCGCCGCACCCAAAGCACCCGCGCGCGCGCCGGCATCGCTGCCACCAGCCGCGCCGCCAGCCTGGGTTAGCGCCGCCCGTAACTGGCTGTTTGAAGGCAACCTGGTGGCCAAGCTTGGCCTGCTGATCCTCTTCATCGGCGTCAGCTTCCTGCTCAAATACGCCGCCGCCCGCGTCACCATCCCGATCGAGCTGCGCCTGGCCGGCATTGTGCTGGCCGACCTGGCCGCGCTGGCCTGGGCCTGGCGCATCCGCAACAGCAACCGCGGCGTCAGCCTGCCGTTGCAAGGCACCTGCATGGCCGTCCTGATGCTGGTGGTGTTCGGCGCCTTCCGCATGTACCAGCTGCTGCCGAGCGGCCTGGCCTTCGCCATGCTATTCGTGCTGACCATCGGCACCTGCATGCTGGCCGTGCTGCAAAACGCCCAATGGCTCGCCATTTTCGGCATCGCCGGCGGCTTCGCCGCACCGATCATGACCTCCACCGGCCAGGGCAGCCACATCGCCCTGTTCAGCTACTACACCCTGCTGAACGCCGGCATCCTGGCCATTGCGCTGAAACGCTCCTGGCGCGTGCTCAACCTGCTCGGTTTCGCCTTCACCTTCGGCATCGGCACCGCCTGGGGCATGCTGCGCTACACACCGCAAGACTACCTGTCGGCGCAAGCTTTCCTGATCCTGTTCTTCCTGTACTACGTCGGCATCGCCATCGTCTACGCCCACAAGGAAGCGCCCAAGCTGAAAAGCTATGTCGACGGCACCCTGGTGTTCGGCGCGCCGATGCTGGCCGCCAGCCTGCAATACGGCCTGGTGAAAGACTTCGAATTTGGCATGGCCTACTCTTCCCTGGCGCTCGGCCTGTTCTACGGCGTGCTGGCCACCGTGCTGGCCAAACGCCGCGCCACCTACGGCCTGATGCTGGACGCCTTCACCGCGCTCGCCGTGGTGTTCGGCACCCTGGCCATTCCAATGGCACTGGACGGCCGCTGGACCTCCGCTGCCTGGGCACTGGAAGGCGCCGGCATCGTCTGGATCGGCTTGCGCCAGCGCCAACCGCTGGCCTGGGCCTTCGGCCTGCTGGTGCAACTGGGCGCGTGGGTCAGCTTCATCGGCTCGGTCAGCGGACTGGATAAGTCGGCGGCCGTGAACTCCAACCTGTGGCTCGGCTTCCTGCTGCTGGCCGTCAGCGCCTGCATCATGGCCATGCGTTTCCGCAGCCATGCCAGCGAAGAAGGCCGGAGCCGCCTCGGCATCCCGGCCGCCATCTTCCTGGTCGGCGCCGCCGTGTGGCTGGTGGGCGGCGCCTGGGCCGAGATCCTGCTGCGTGCCAGCGGCAACCTGCTGGCCAACCTGCTGGTCGCCAGCGCCCTTGGCGTAGCCGTCGTAATGGCCCTGATCGCGCGCCGCCTGGACTGGCCAATGGCACGCGGGCTGGCCCTGGCGGCACAACTGCTGGCCGGCGTGGTGCTGGCCTTCCTGTTGCTGCTGGAAGCGCAGATCGCGCCGGTCTCCACCAACTTGTTCGCCACCCCGTTCCTCGGCAGCCTGATGATCCTGGCCGGCGCCATGTTCAGCGCCTATGTCCTGATGCGCAACAGCGCTCAGGTTCCCGCCCTGCTGCCGAACATCGCGCTGGCCTATGGCGGCATGTGGTGGCTGTTGGTGGTCGCGCCGACGCTGGCCAACTGGCTGCTCGCGTTCTACGACCCGGATTACAACTTGCGTGCCTGCGCCTACATGCTGCTGATCGCCGTCACGACGCCGCTCATCATGCAACTGGCGCAGCGCCTGGCCTGGCCGGCCCTGCGCGCAGCGGCGGTTCCGGCCTGGCTGCTGTTCGGCTTTGAAACGCTGATGATGCTGGGCGTGCTGTACATCGACGCCCGTATGCCTTCCGGTGGGCATTGGCTGGCTTTCGGCGCGCTGTGGCTGGTCTCCGAATGGCTCATGCGCAGCAACGCCCTGCCGCAAGCCGTGCTGATTCTGCTGCACACCCTGCGCAGCACCGGGCCGTGGCTGATGATCTGGCCGGTCGGCGCCTGGTGGATTGCGCGCGGGCTGGAAGGCAGCGGCGCCGATCCGGCCTGGGCCAACTTCCTGCCGGCCTGGCTGATGATGGCCGGCCTGGCATGGGTCATGCGCCGCGTGCGCGCCGACGGCTGGCCGGTGAAACCGGTCGCCGGCTGGTACCGCGACATCCTGCTGCCTCTGGGTTGCGGCTGGTCGCTGTTGCTGGTCGCCGTGTGGAACCTGTCGCAGGATGGCGCCATGGCGCCCCTGCCCTACGTGCCGCTGGCCAATCCGCTCGACCTGACCAGCATCTTCGCCCTGCTGCTGTGCGTGGCCGGCTACCGCATGCGCCAGGAAAAGCTGGCGCCGTATCGCCCGCAGTTGCTGGGCATCGGCGCGCTGGCCGCCTATGCCTGGTTCAACCTGGCGCTGCTGCGCACCGTCTCGCACTACGTCGGCGTGCCGTATGAATTCGACGCCATGTTCGCATCGCAGTTCGTGCAAGCCATGCTGTCCCTGGTGTGGAGCGTGACCGCCCTGCTGCTGATGCGCTACGCCGCGCGCAAAGCCGACCGCAAGTTGTGGATCGTGGGCGCCGTGCTGCTCGGCGTGGTGGTGGCCAAGCTGTTCCTGGTCGATTTGTCCAATGTGGGCGGTGTTGAACGCATTGTTTCCTTCCTCGGCGTTGGTGCGCTGATGGTGGGCATCGGCTATCTCGCGCCTTACCCGTCATCGCGCGATGACACAACCCAGAAGGAAGCCGCATGAGTGCATTGCTGCTGGCCGCCGCAGTCGCGGCCACCGTCCCAACCGATACCCCGCTCGACTACACGCACGTCATTCCGCTGACGGTGCAAGGCAAACCGAGCGTCGTGCAACTGCAGCTGCCGCGCGACGCCTACCTGAACGCGCGCTCCGCAGGCTTGCACGATGTGCGCGTTTTCGACGCCAATGGCGCGCCGCAGCCCTTCGCGCTGCGCCAGCCGCAAGCCACCGCCAAGACTTCGCAGCGCACCTTGCCGGTGCGCGTCTTCCCGCTCATGGCGGAACGCGCCGATGCGCCGCTGGCCGGCCTGGAAGTCAGCACCGCCACCGACGGCCGCGTGGTTTCGGTGCGCCTGCCCGGCGCGCAAAAACAAGCGGCAACACAAGCCGGCAGCCGCGAACGCCTGGCCGGCCTGGTACTCGACCTGCGCCAGGAAGGCGCCAGCGAGCCGCCACTGGTCAATGCGCTGCAATTCACCCTGCCCTCCGGACGCAGCAACTACACCGGCCAGGTCTGGCTGGAAGCCAGCGACGACTTGAAGCAGTGGGAAGCGGTCGGGGTAGCGGAACTGAGCTGGCTGTCGAACGCCAGCGATGAAACACTGGCCAACGACAAACTGGAATTCCCGGCGCGTCCCATGCGCTATGCGCGCCTGAGCTGGCGCACCGGCGATCCTTTGCAATTCGCCGCCATCGCCGCCGAATCCCCGGTACACGGCCTGGTCACCCCGGCCACCGAATCGCTGCTGCTGCAAGCCCAACCCGGGCGCGAGGCACGCGACCTGCAATACACCAAACCGATCGGCATCACGCCGACCCGGCTCGGCTTGCAGCTCAGTGGCGGCAACATCGTGCTGCCGGCGACGCTGGGCAGCTATAGCCAACCACAGCGCCGCAGCGATCAATACCGTTTCGACCCCGCCGTGCACACCACCTTCTACCGGCTGGAGCAGGACGGCAAAGCGCGCGAGTCGGGCGACATCAGCGTACCGGGCTGGCTGGGCGAGCAATGGGTGCTGCGCTTCGAGCATGCGCCCGCCATCAAGCCGGCCATGCGCATCAGCTGGGAACCGGCGACCCTGGTGTTCGTCGCCGGCGGCACGCCGCCCTACACGCTGGCGGTCGGACGCGACAAAGCCGCCCCGGCGGCACGCGATATCGGCGATGTGGCGCCCGGCTTCACGCCCACCGAACTACGCAGCCTGCAGCGCGCCACGCCAGGCGCCGCGCGCGAGCAAGTGGCAGCATTGGCCGATGCCGCCAAACGCACCAGCGCCGACAGCGCCTCGGCACAGCGTCGCCTGATGCTGCTGTGGGGCGTGCTGGTGCTGGGCGTGGCCGTGGTGGCGGGGATGGTGTGGCGCTTGCTGCGCCAGCCGGAAAAAGCTTAAGGCGTGTGCAGTTCCATCGTCGCCTTGGTGAAGTCGCCGGCGACGGCGGTGGGGATGATGCGCAAGGCCTTCTCGATCGCCTCATCGATCAGCAATTGCTCTTCACGGCGCGGACGGTGCAGCACGAAGTCCGCCACCGGCTGGTTCAGGTTCAGCGTGCGCGGATGGCCGATGCCGATGCGCAGGCGCCAGTAATCCTGCGTGCCGAGGGCGGCGGTGATGTCCTTCAAGCCGTTATGGCCGCCGGAGGAACCGCCCTTTTTCAGCTTGGCCGTACCTGGCAGCAGGTCCAGTTCATCGTGCACCACCAGCACTTCGTCCGGATTGATCTTGTAGAAGCGCGCGATAGCGCCGACCGACTGGCCGGAACGGTTCATATAGGTCTGCGGCTCGATCAGCCAAAGCTGGTTGCCGCCGATGATGGTCTTCGCCACCATGGCATTAAAGCCCGACTCGCGCTGCAAACGCGCATTCGGCAGCGAATTCGCAAGGTTGTCCACCAGCCAGAAGCCGGCGTTGTGACGGGTTTGTTCGTAGTCGGGGCCGGGGTTGCCGAGGCCGACGATCAGGCGGATGGGCATGTTCTGCGCTTGCTTGAGCAAAAGCGCAGATTATACCCGCGCCCCCTGGCCCCCAGAAATGCGGTGCGGCGGCCGGTCCCTGTTGCAATTCCCACAGCGCAGACAGCGATTCAAGCCTTTCCGAACTTTCTGCTTGACACAGGCTTTCAGGTGTAAGATATTTATTACACGTGTCTTCAATTTAAAACAGAAAGGACGTGCCATGCAATACCTCGCCACCCTGCTGCTCGCAGCAAGTTTCACCGCCCCCGCCCTCGCCAGCGATGCCCCCATGACGGACAAAGAGCGCATCGACCAGCTCATCCAGCAAAACAAAGCCCTGCTGGCCCAGAACGCCCAGTTGCTGGACCAATGCGATCGCCCCAAGAGCAAAGAAGAAGCCTTCGCCCAATGCATGCAAGCCGCGCGCGGCGACAAAGGCGCCATGGCGACGGAATCGGTCGGCGCCAGCTGCCGCCAGCTCCTGAAGTAAGCCTGATGCAAAACCTGCTGCCCGTGCTGGAAGCGCTCGCCAACCCGCACCGCCTGCGCATCCTCGCCGCATTGAAAGCGGACGGCCGCAACTACGTCAGCCAATTGGCGCGCGACGTCGGCATCAGCCGCCCCCTGCTGCACCTGCACCTTGCAAAGCTGGAAGCGGCTGGCCTCGTGACCAGCAAGCACGAGCTCTCCAACGACGGCAAGGCGCTGAACTACTTCGAAGTGGCGGACTTCCGCCTGCAACTGGATCCTGCGGCGATTGTGGAAGCCGCCAAGCACCTCACACTGGAAAAGGAATAGACGTATGTCCGAGCACATCTACCTGCTGACCCTGGGCCTGCCGCTGGCCACCCTGCTGGTCATCTTCGGCATGAAATACTGGTCCAACGCCCACCAGGCCCGCGCCGAAGCCGCCAGCGCCGAAGCCTACCGCGAACTGGCCGGCAAATCGGCCGCCGCCCTGGCCGACAACGCCGCCGCCCTGGCGGCCATGCAAGCCACCCTGGCTGATATGAAAGGCCGCCTGGCCTCGGTCGAAAGCATGCTGAAAGAGGTGGGCTGATGCTGGCGCACCTGTGGCAACGCGACGCCCGGCACGACGGTGTGCGGCGCATCAACATCTACCTGCTGCGCCTGCTGTATGTACTGATGTTCTTCGTACTCGGCAAAAGCACGTGGACCGAGATCCTGACCCACCAAGGCCCATGGGCACCAGACGAAGCCGTAGCATGGACGGTCTGGACCGCCTTCGCCACGCTGGCCGGGCTCGGCATCCTGCGTCCGGTCAAGATGCTGCCGATCCTCATGCTGGAGGTCTTGTACAAAGTCATGTGGCTGGCGATTGTCGCCTACCCGCTGTGGAGCAACGGCACCCTGGCCGGCTCGCCCGCAGAAGGCACCACCAACGCCTTCCTCTGGGTAGTGTTGGCCATCGTCGCGGTCCCATGGGGCCACGTCGCCCAAGCCTATTTCACCTTGCCAAAAACGCGCGCCGCCTAAGCCCATGGGAATTCTAGCCAGCCTCACCCTCGCCGCCGCACTCAGCACTGCGGCGGAGTCCAAACAGATCTACCAGATGACCCCGCAGGAAGCCGGCGCCTTCATCGCCGACGTACGGCGCAGCGAGCCCGAGCTACGCAAACGCATCGCCACCATCGCCCGCCGCAACATCGGCCAGCCCTACAAGCTCAACCTGCTAGGCGAATTCCCTTACGAGCTGCACGACACGCTGCCGATGTACAGCCTGAGCGCCAGCGACTGCCTGGTGTTCGCCGAACACACGTACGCGATGGCGCTCAGCAGCTCATGGGAAGAATTCTTCTGGACCTTGCAGCGGATCCGCTACAAAGACGGCGTGATCGGCGTAGCCAGCCGCAACCACTACATGGAAGTGGACTGGAACATCAACAACCGATGGCTGCTGACCGACAGCAGCGCGAGGGAAGGCGCGGGCCAAGGCCAAGCCAGCTACGCCATGCGCATTGACCGCGCCCAATTCCTGCGCAGCCAGCACCGCGTGCAACGCGACATCCCGGTGCAGGACACGGAGCAAGCCTATTTGCCGGTTGCACGCGCCCAGCAAGGGTTCAGCACGCTGAACGAAGGCGATCTGGTGGAAGTGGTATCGGTCCGCAAGGGCCAGCACATGGTGACCCACGTCGGCCTGGTCGTGCTGGGCGCAGAAGGCGAGCGCCGCTTCCTGCACTCAGCGGAACCGGCGGTGCGGGAAGAACCGTTCGAGGCCTTCATCAGCCGCACCCAAGCCCGCCCCAACAACGGCCTGGCCGGCTTCAAGTTCCTGCGCCTGAACGACGCCATCAACGTCCCACCCGCCGCCCCTCAGCCCCGCCCCGGCTAAAACCCAGCTAAAACCGGTGCCAGGTCTGTCAATTGGACACCTGAACCACTTCTTTGATCTATCTCAATACGGAAAATTGAAGGTTTCTCGGTATTGAGAAAGATCAAACTATGCGCGCGCGTGTCCGAATGACAGACCTGGCACCGGTTTTAGAAATAAAAAAACCCGCGTGAAGCGGGTTTTTTATTGCGGCGAAAGAGGATTACTCTTTGGCGGCTTCTGCGGACACAGCACCAGCTGGTACGGAGGAGGTTGCGATGGTTGCGTCGGAACCGTGGGTGACCAGGGTCACGCCTTTTGGCAGCTTCAGTTCGGAAGCGTGCACGGATTGGCCGACGTCCATTTTGGACAGGTCAACAACGATGAACTCTGGCAGGTCAGCTGGCAGGCAGGAGATTTCGATCTCGTTGGCTACGTGGCTGATGGTGGCCGAGTGCAGTTTCACTGCTGGCGACACTTCTGCGTTTTCGAAGTGCAGAGCAACTTTCACGTGCAGTGGCTTGTTGGCGTCAACGCGCTGGAAGTCAGCGTGCAGAACCAGTTGCTTGAACGCGTGCATCTGGAAGTCACGCAGCAGTACTTTCTGTACCGCGCCGTCGATTTCCATGTCCAGGATGGACGAGTGGAACGCTTCTTTTTTCAGCGCGTGGAACAGTGCGTTGTGGTCCAGGGCGATGTTTACAGCGGCTTCGGTGCCACCGTAGATGATGCCAGGGGTCTGGCCGGAATTACGCAGGCGGCGGCTCGCACCCGTACCTTGCAGTTCGCGTTTGAATGCTACAACTTTCATGGAATACTCCAAAAAATAAAACAAGGCACACGCCTTGTCGTTAAAAAGAAGCGCCCCGCGACCAGGGCGCTTCACGTATTCGGCCGCAACTTGCGCTGCGGCCGAGAAATTTTAGTCGACGAACAGGGAAATAACCGAGTCGCCTTTGATGATGCGCTTGAAGGTCTCTGCCAGCAGCGGTGCACAGGTCACCTGGCGAATCTTGCCGCAGGCCTTGGCTGCGTCGGACAGCGGGATGGTGTCGGTCACCACCAGCTCGTCCAGCGAGGAGCCGGAGATGCGTTCGATTGCCGGACCGGACAGCACTGGGTGCGTGCAGTAAGCGATTACTTTCTTGGCGCCGCGCTCTTTCAGCACTTCAGCAGCTTTTACCAGGGTACCTGCGGTGTCAACCATGTCGTCCATGATCACGCAGTTACGGCCTTCCACTTCACCGATGATGTTCATCACTTCGGAGACGTTGGCTTTTGGACGGCGCTTGTCGATGATGGCCAGGTCGCAACCGAGGCGTTTGGCCAGTGCACGGGCACGTACCACGCCGCCGACGTCCGGCGATACCACCAGCAGGTCTTCTTCGGCCTTCTTCTGCAGGTCGCCCAGCAGTACTGGCGAAGCGTAAATATTGTCTACAGGGATATCGAAGAAACCCTGGATCTGGTCCGCGTGCAGGTCCATGATGATGACGCGGTCAACACCGGCTTCTTCCAGCATGTTGGCGATGACTTTTGCCGAAATCGCGACGCGCGCGGAGCGCGGACGGCGGTCCTGGCGGGCATAACCAAAGTAAGGAATTGCAGCGGTGATACGGCCAGCGGACGCACGTTTCAGGGCATCAACCATCAGGATCAGTTCCATCAGGTTGTCATTGGTCGGTGCGCAGGTCGATTGCAGCACGAAAACGTCTTTACCACGCACGTTTTCGTTGATTTCGACCATGACTTCGCCGTCCGAGAATTTCGAAACGACAGCTTTGCCGAGTGGTATGCCGAGATTTTTTGCGACCCCTTCTGCCAGAGCAGGATTAGCGTTGCCGGTAAAAACCATCAGGTTTTCGTAAGCCATTGGGAGTCCCGAGAGGTAGTGTTGAATTCTATGAGGCACTCCTGCGTGGCAGGAGCTTTGTTTTCGACCCTGGCTGGAGACTGCTGCCTCGACAGTACCAGGGAAAAACGGTGGCAGGGGAACAAGGATTCGAACCTTGGTATGCCGGAATCAAAATCCGGTGCCTTAACCAGCTTGGCGATTCCCCTACTCTTAACTGACTGCTTTCCGTCAGTAGGCCGACATTATAAAGCCTATTTTACGAAAAGCCAAATCTTTTTTCGCTTCACAACTTTGCGATGATCGGATGCTGTTTCAGTGCCTTCGCTTTCCATCCGGTCCAGGCGGCTGGCACTTTCGCAAGCACCGCATCGGCCTGTTCTTCGCTATGGACTGCGAGGAACACACAAGCTCCGGAGCCAGTCATCCTGGCATCACCGTAAGCGCCCAGCCATTCTACCGCGTCTGCTACCTGCGGGAATAAGCGGCACGCCACTTGTTGCAAATCGTTCTTTCCAAACTGTCGCAGATCATTTCGATTTGCGTAGTGGCTGGAAAAGTCCGATATCTTAACGGCCGGTGTATCCCTTGTCAAATGCTCTGAAGTAAAAATCTGGGCGGTCGGGCATTGCACGCCGGGCTCGATAACAACATACCAACAGTCCGGGGCGGTGACCGGCTGCAGCGCTTCCCCTACTCCTTCGGCAAAGCCGGTTTCGCCGAAGATGAAGAAGGGGACGTCGGCGCCCAGCGGCAAGGCCAGGGCCATCAGTTCCTGGCTGCTCAGGCCAGCGTTCCACAACTTGTTCAGGGCCATGAAGGTGGTGGCGGCGTCGGACGAGCCGCCGCCCAGGCCGCCGCCCATGGGCAGGATCTTGTCGATGGTGATGTTGACGCCGGGCGGCACAACGCCGCTGCGGCGCTGCACTTCGGCTTGCAGCATGCGCGCGGCGCGGATCACCAGGTCCTGCTCGGCGGGTACGCCTTCGATGTCGTTGCTGCGGTGCAGTTCCTGGTCGTCGCGCAGGGTGAAGTGCAGGGTGTCGCTGCGGTCGATGATCTGGAACACCGATTGCAGCAGGTGGTAGCCGTCGGCGCGGCGGCCGTTCACGTGCAGGAACAGGTTCAACTTGGCCGGGGCCGGGCAATTCAGCAAACTTTTCATTCTTACTCTACCTGTTCGACGAAGACGCGCAGCGCCATTTCCTGGATCTCGCCGCTGCCGGGATGCTCGGCGTCGAAGCGTTGCGGGCGCGCGGGCGCGCCGTCGGCGCCGCCTGCTTGCCAGCCGGTGTAGCGCAGGCGCCAGCCTTCGCGCGTGGTGACTTCGCTGTTGGCGGGACTGGCGGACCATGGCTTGCCATTGGCGTCGATGGCGTGGCCTTGCAGCCAGCCGCGCATGCCAGCGACGGGCAAGGTCCAGCCGAGGGCGCGCGCGCTCAGGGCGTCGATGCTGGGCGCGTGCACCGGTGCTTTGCTGCCGCCTTCGCGCAGGGTGGCGCCTTGCGGGGTGACTTCAATGGTGGCGACGGTGTTGCCGAACTGCGTGGCCAGTGCGACGTCGGTGCGCTGCGCGTCCTGCTTCCAGGTGAAGTTGACGGTGACCGATTCCTGCTTGCCGTCTTTGAGGTAGCGGGCATTCAGGCGGCCGGTCAGCGCCAGCGTGTCGGCGTAGGGGGCGACGGCGGCGCTGGAGGGCGGCGCGCTGCCCGTGGTGGAGGTGGCGCAGCCGCACAGGATGGCGGCCGCGCCGGCAATGGCGGCGAGGGTTTTGAAGCTCATTAAATTCCAGCGTTGAGGCGCGCCAGGGTACTGCGCAGCGCGTCGTTTTTCGGATCTTTGGCGCGCGCTTCGCGCCACAGTTTGGCGGCGCCGGCTTTGTCGCCCTGGGTCCACAGCACTTCACCCAGGTGCACCGCGATTTCGGCGTCGCCGCGCAGGGTGTAGGCCTGGCGCAGCGATTGCTCGGCTTCTTTCAGTTTGCCCATGCGGAACAGGACCCAGCCCATGCTGTCCATGATGTAGGGGTCGCCGGGCGCCATCTTGAGCGCCTTGTCGATCAGCTCATAAGCTTCGTCCAGGCGGATGTTGCGCTCGGCCAGGGAGTAGCCCAGCGCGTTGTAGGCGTGGTGGTTGTCGGGCACCGATTCCATCACCTTGCGCAGCGCGGTTTCCATGGCCTCCACCTTGCCCAGCTTTTCGGCGGCCAGCGCGTAGTCGTACATCAGGTCCGGGCTGTTGGGGAAGCGCAGCACGCCGTCCTCCAGGGTCTTGAAGGCTTCGACGGCGCGGCCGGCGTCGCGCAGCAACTGGCCTTCGGTCTGCAGGATCTGCACTTGCTCGGCCTGGTCGGCGGCGGCAATGTCCTTCAACTGGGCGCGCGCGCCGTCGACGTCGCCTTTGCGGGCGGTGATGTGGGCGCGTTTCAGGCGCGCCGACAGCATGGCGCGCGGGTCTTCGGCTTCCATCTTTTCCAGCCAGCCCAGGGCGGCGTCCAGGTCGCCGCGTTCTTCGGCGATCTGGGCCAGCAGCATCAGCGCCTTGTTCGGGTCGCGCTCGGGGTCGGGCTGGCTTTCCAGCACGGCGATGTAGCGCTTGAGATAGTCTTCCGCTGCCTTGCTGTCCTGGCCTTGCAGGGACATGATGCCCAGCGCGTACAGCGTGCTAGCATTGTCCGGCTGGTCTTTCAGCAGCACCTGGAATTGCTCGCGCGCTTTATCGTACTGTTTTTGTTCGACCAGCAGGCGGGCATAGGCGGAGCGCACTTCGCGCGCGGCGGGGTACTTGTGCAGGAAGCCGGCGAACAGCTGCTGCGCGCCGTCCAGGTCTTGCAGCATCTGGCCCATGGTCAGGGTGGCCAGTTCGGAGTCCGGTTTGATGGCGACGGCTTGCTGCGCTTCGGCGCGCGCGCGTTCGGCATTGCCGGCGGCATTGGCGCCTTGCGCCAGCACCAGGTGCGCTTCCTGCGTTTTCAGGTAGGGCTGCAACACGCGGTCCATCAGGGCGAAGGCGCCGGCCTTGTCTTTGGCGCGCAGCAGGAATTGCTGCATCTGGAACATCAGCAGCGGGCGGCCGGTGGGCGCGGCGCTTTGCAGGCGCTGCGCGAACAGCTGCTCCGCTTCGCCCAGGTCGTCGCCCAGCACGGCGAAGCCGAGGAAGTATTGCGCCGCCTCGTCCGAGTCGGGCGCCAGTTCGCGCCACAGGCGAATCGCGGCCAGCGCTTCATTGCCCTGCTTGGCCGACAGCGCCATTTCCGAGGCGCGCCGCGCCAGGCGCGGGTCGCGCGTTTGCTGCGCCAGCACCATCATGCTGACGTAGGCGCTTTGCCATTGGCCGCGCTTGAAATCGAGTTCGGCCTTGGTCAGCTTGTAAAACAGTTCGCTGGTCAACTCCACGTTGGGCAGCTTTTCGCCCGGCGGCACGGCCTTGGCGATGGCATCGGCGGCCGGCGTAGGCGCGGCGGCAGGGGCGGCGGACTCCGGTGTCGCAGGCTCTGGCGGCACGACCGCGCAAGCGGACACGAGGGCCGACAGGGTTACAATGGCGAATGCGTTTTTCAAAGGTAGATCCTGCAAATCGGGCTCAAGTCTTGATTCTACGCCAACCCGCAGAAAACCACCCCCATGCCTGAATTACCAGAAGTAGAAGTCACCCGGCGCGGTGTCGCGCCGCATATTGAGGGCCGCATTGTGCGCGCCGTGGTGCTGCGACGCGACGGCCTGCGCTGGCCCTTCCCGGACAATTTGCCGGACATCCTGGCCGGCCACCGCGTCGTGGCCACCGACCGCCGCGGCAAGTACCTGCTGGTGTGCTTCGAGCATGGCACCCTGATCATCCACCTCGGCATGAGCGGCCACCTGCGTGTGCTGCCACCCGGCCTGCCGCCGGAAAAGCATGATCATTTCGACATGACGGTGGAAGGCGCCGACGGCACGCAGGTGCTACGCATGACCGACCCGCGCCGCTTCGGCGCCGTGCTGTGGCACGCGGCGGTGGACGGTGCGCTGGAAGAACACACGCTGTTGCGCGGCCTGGGCGTGGAGCCGCTGGGCCAGGCTTTTAACGGCCGCCTGCTGTTCATGCAGACACGCACGCGCAGCGCGGCCATCAAGCAGGTGCTGCTGGCGGGCGATATCGTGGTCGGCGTGGGCAATATCTATTGTTCGGAAAGCCTGTTCCGCGCCGGCATCAATCCCAAGACGGCGGCCAACCGCATCAGTGCGGCGCGCTATGACCGCCTGGCGCAGGCGATCCGCGAGGTGCTGGCGGAAGCGATAGTTCAGGGTGGTAGCACTTTGCGCGACTTTATCAGCGTAAATGGGCAATCGGGGTATTTCCAGCAGTCATATTTCGTCTATGATCGTGCTGGTGTGCCTTGCCGCTTGTGCGGCGCGCCTGTGCGCCAGATCAAGCAGGGACAACGCTCCACTTTTTATTGTGTAAATTGCCAGAAATAACGAGATAAAACGAAGATGGTAAGGGACCTCGAACAATACAGCGCATGGCGCCAGGGTGTAATCGCCGCCGTCGCAAACTACCGCGACTGGATCGTACAGGCCGACCTCGCGGATGCCTCGGCGGAGCAGCGCCTCGCGCGCACGCTGTCCAAGCTGTCCGACGACAAGTTGTCGGTGGCCTTTGTGGCGGAATTTTCGCGCGGTAAATCCGAGCTCATCAATTCCATTTTCTTCGCCGATTTCGGCCAGCGCATCCTGCCCTCGGCGGCCGGCCGCACCACCATGTGCCCGACCGAGCTGATGTACGACCCGGCCTACCCGGCCTGCATCCGCCTGCTGCCGATCGAGACGCGCGCCGCCAACCTGTCCACCAGCGACTACCGCGACGATCCGCACGCCTGGACCGTGTTGCCGCTGCAACTGGACTCGCCGGAGCACATGCAGGAAGTGTTCAAGCAGGTCAGCCTGACGCGCCATGTGCCGGTGGAGGAAGCCAAGCGCTACGGCCTGTACGACGAGAACGACCCCGACATGGCGGTCACGCTGGACAGCGACGGCCTGGTCGAAATTTCGCGCTGGCGCCACGCCATCATCAACTTCCCGCACCCGCTGCTGAAGCAGGGCCTGGTGATCCTCGATACGCCGGGCCTGAACGCGATCGGCACCGAGCCGGAACTGACCCTGAACCTGATCCCGCACGCGCACGCGGTGCTGTTCATCCTGGCCGCCGACACCGGCGTAACCAAGAGCGACATCGAAGTGTGGCGCACGCATATCGGCAACGGCGCCGGCCGCATGGTGGTGCTGAACAAGATTGATTCGATGTGGGACCCGCTGCGCACCGAGGCCGAGATCGATGCCGAGATCCTGCGCCAGCAAGACCACGCGGCGCATATGCTGGGCCTGGACCCGCGCCAGGTGTTCCCGGTGTCGGCGCAGAAGGCACTGGTGGGCAAGATCACCGGCGACCACGCACTGGTGCACAAGAGCCGCATGAAGCAGCTCGAAAGCGCCTTGTTCAACGAGCTGATCCCGGCGCGCAAGGACATCATCCGGCGCCGCCTGGGCGACGAGCTGGCGGCGCTCAGCGGCGCGCAGTATTCGGCGCTGTCGGCCAAGACGCGCGGCATCGTGGAGCAGTTGCTGGAGTTGAAGGGCCTGCGCGGCAAGAACCAGAGCGTGATCGCGCACATGGCGCGCCGGGTCGAGGCGGAGAAGAAGGAATTCGACGAGAGCCTGTTCAAGCTGCAGGCAACGCGCGCGGTGTTCACGCGCCTGTCCACCGAGCTGTATTCCAGCCTGGGGATGGATGTGCTGCGCGACAGCCTGGTGAAGGCGCGCGCGGGCATGCAGTCGAGCCGCTTCACCACCGGCCTGCGCGATGCGATCGGCGGCTATTTCGACAGCATCCATGCCAACCTGGATGAATCGGAGCGCAAGATCGAAGAGATCCGCTCGATGATGGAAACCATGTACAAGAAGTTCTCCGCCGAGCATGGCCTGTCGCTGGCCTTGCCGATGGCCTTCTCGCTGGCCAAGTACCGCGACGAGATCAACGAGGCGTACAGCATCTACGAGAAGCAGTTCGGCACCGCGACCATGCTGACCACCTCGCGCGTGGTGCTGATGGAGCGCTTCTTTGATTCGGTGGCGTCGGCGGTGAAGCGCTGCTTCAAGGCCGCCAACGCGGATACCGATGCTTGGCTGAAGGTGATCATGGCGCCGCTGGAATCGCAGATCCGCCAGCACAAGGAACAGCTCAAGCACCGCCAGGCGTCCATCGCGCGCATCCACGATGCGACCGATACGCTGGAGCAGAAGATCGAGGCTTTCGAAACCACCCAGGCGGCGCTGGAGGCGCAGAAGGCCAAGCTGGCGGCGCTGGCGGCGGCCATCAACGATGCCATCGCGGCGGAGCCGGTTGTATTGGAGGCAGCGGCGTAAGTGCAGTACGAAGATCCAACCTTTTCCGCCGCGCTGGTAGCGTGGCAGAAAGCGCATGGCCGGCATGACCTGCCGTGGCAAAACACCCGCGATGCCTACCTGGTGTGGCTGTCCGAGATCATGCTGCAACAAACGCAGGTGACGGCCGTGCTGGGCTACTACGCGCGCTTCCTGGAACGCTTCCCGACCCTGGCCGCGCTGGCCGCCGCGCCGGTGGAGGACGTCATGGCGCAGTGGGCGGGCCTGGGCTACTACACCCGCGCGCGCAACCTGCACAAGTGCGCGCAGCGCGTGGTGGCGGAGTACGATGGCGTATTCCCCTCCGATCCGGCCTTGCTGGCCGAGCTGCCGGGCATCGGCCGCTCCACCGCCGCCGCGATTGCCGCCTTCTCGGCCGGTCGCCGCGCCGCCATCATGGACGGCAATGTGAAGCGCGTCTTCGCGCGCGTGTTCGGCATCGACACCTATCCGGGCGAACGCAAGACCGAGGAGGCCATGTGGGCGCGCGCCGAGGCGCTGGCGCCGTCCGCGGGCATCGAGACCTACACGCAGGGCTTGATGGACATGGGCGCGACGCTGTGCACGCGCAGCCGCCCGTCCTGCGAGCGCTGCCCGATGCAGGCGCGCTGCGTGGCCTTCGCCACCGGCCGCACCGCCGAACTGCCGATCCGCAAACCGAAGAAGGCGACGCCGGAGAAGGCCGCACACATGCTGCTGCTGGTCGATCGCGGCCAGGTGCTGCTGGAGCAGCGCCCTGCGACCGGCATCTGGGGCGGCCTGCTGTCGCTGCCAGAACTGGCCGGCCACCAGGCGCTCGCCAGCGCTGACGAGGAGGAGGAGGCAGCCGCCGATGCGGCGCCGCGCCGCGCCGCGCGTGCTGCCGCCGCCAGCGCCCCGTCCGACGCCAGCGTGGCTGCGGCCGTGGCCCCCTTCGGCGCCATGGAGTCGCTGGAACGCCTGCTGCCGGTGGTGCACATCTTCACCCATTACAAGCTGCACATCCACCCGCTGCTGGTCACGCTCTCGGCCCGCGCCGCGCTGGCCGGTGAAGAGCGCTACGTATGGCTCAACGCAGCCGCCCTGCCCGACGCCGCCCTGCCCGCGCCGGTCAAGAAACTGCTGCTCGAACTGCTCGGCGAACGCGCCCAGGCGCGCATGTTTTGAAGGGTATGGGCCAGTTTAAGGCTGGCCTAACGATGCGGCGCCGCGTGCGTGGCATAGTCCGCCACATGCGATACTTTGATGAACTGAGCCCGCTGGGCAAGACCATTACATGGTGCGTCCTTGGCGAGTGCCTTCTGGTGGCCTTGACGTTTTGGCTGACCAAGTCGCTGGCAGGGGCGCTACTGCTTTCGTTTGGCCTGCTGGGGCCGGCTTCAGCCTGGATGGGGCCGCTGATCCTGCATCACTACAAGGCCAAGGACAAGCTCAAGCGGAAAACAGCTTCGCCATATTGATGGCTGTCCCAAGCGCAGCCACCAGGCTGCCAGCCAGCGCACCGATGACCCATTTGAGCATGCGCGTCTCCATGCGCGCCGCTTGAGTTTCCATGCGCACAATCTGCGTTTCCAGGCGGGCGATATCTTCCTTCGTCGCATAGTTGGACTTGATAACTGCGACGTCGCATTCGATAGCAGAGAGCCTGCGCTCGGTGTTCTGCCTGAAATCGTCTTGCTCATCAGCCATATCGCCTCCCCTTACCTTCATCATTGCCGATGTGCGCCCGGCATTCAAGCAAGCCCAGGCGCGATGCGGCTTGATGTAGGTCAAAGGTCTTCCAGCGAATAGATGCGGCGGTGCTCGGCGATGGCGTAGCGGTCGGTCATGCCGGCGATGTAGTCGGCGATGCGGCGTGCCTGCGCGCTGGCGTCGCCGCCCTCGGTGCGGTAGTCGGGCGGCAGCAGCGCGGGGTCGGCGGTGAAGGCCTGGTACAGCTCGCGCACCATGCGGCTGGCCTTGACCCGCATGCGGTTCACCTTGTAGTGGCGGTACAGGTTCTCCATCAGGAAGCGCTTAAGCTCGGTGGCGTCCTTGCGCATCTGGTCGGAGAAGCGGATCAACGGCGGCGCAACGCGCACCTCGTCCAGGCTGCGCGGATTGTGCGCGGCGATGCGTTCCTGCGAGGTGGCGATCAGGTTGTCGGCCAGCGCGGTGATCAGGCGGCGCAGGGTTTCGTAAATGGCGCGGCGACCGGCCAGGCCGGGATGCGCGGCCTGCACTTCGCGCCACAGGCGGCCGAAGAACTCCACCTCCTCCAACTGGGCGATGGTGATCAGGCCGGAACGCAGGCCGTCGTCGATGTCGTGGCTGTTGTAGGCGATTTCGTCGGCCAGGTTGGTCAGCTGCGCTTCCAGCGAGGGCTGGGTCTTGTCCAGGAAGCGCTGCGCCACGTCGCCCAGTTGGCGCGCGTTGTTGAGCGAGCAGTGCTTCAGGATGCCTTCGCGCGTTTCGAACATCAGGTTCAGGCCGTCGAAGGCGCCGTACTGTTCCTCCAGCAAGTCCACCACGCGCAGGCTTTGCAGGTTGTGCTCAAAGCCGCCGTGCTCCTTCATGCATTCGTGCAGCACGTCCTGGCCCACGTGGCCGAACGGCGTGTGGCCCAGGTCGTGCGCCAGGGCGATGGCTTCCACCAGGTCTTCGTTCAGGTGCAGGTTGCGCGCCAGCGAGCGGCCGATCTGCGCTACTTCCAGGCTGTGCGTCAGGCGCGTGCGGAACAGGTCGCCCTCGTGATTGAGGAAGACCTGGGTCTTGTATTCAAGCCGGCGGAAGGCGGTGGAATGGATGATGCGGTCGCGGTCGCGCTGGAACTGCGAGCGCGAGGCGTGCGGGGTTTCCGGGACGCGACGGCCGCGCCCCTTGTCAGAATGTGCTGCGTAGGGGGCGAGCGTCGCTTCCAAGATTTACTCCGTGCAGGCGGCCAGGGTTTGCAGCAGCACGTCCTGCGGGGCGGTCGTGATGCGGGCTTTGCCGAGCGGGTCGAGCAGGATGAATTTGATCGCCCCGCCCTCGTTTTTTTTGTCCACTTCCATCAGCTCCAGCCAGCGTGCGGCGCCCAGGTCGGGCGCCAGTACCGGCAGGCCGGCGGCGTCCACCAGGGCGCGGATGCGCTGCACGGCGGCGCTGTCAATATAGCCCAGGCGTTGCGACAAATCGGCGGCCATCACCATGCCGCAGCCGACCGCCTCGCCATGCAGCCAGGCGCCATAGCCCATGCCCGCTTCAATCGCGTGGCCGAAGGTGTGGCCGAAATTGAGGATGGCGCGCAGGCCGCCTTCGCGTTCATCCTGGCGCACCACGTCGGCCTTGATTTCGCAGGAGCGCGCGATGGCGTAGGCCAGCGCGCCCTTGTCGCGCGCCATCAGCAGGCCGATATTGTCTTCGATCCAGTCGAAGAACGGCAGGTCGATGATGCAGCCGTACTTGATCACCTCCGCCAGGCCGGCCGACAGCTCGCGCTCGGGCAGGGTTTCCAGGGTGCTGGTATCGGCGATCACCGCTTTCGGCTGGTAGAAGGCGCCGATCATGTTCTTGCCCAGCGGGTGGTTGATGCCGGTCTTGCCACCCACCGAGGAATCGACCTGCGACAGCAAGGTGGTCGGCACCTGCACGAAATCCACGCCGCGCATATACGACGCGGCGGCATAGCCGGTCATGTCGCCGATCACGCCGCCGCCCAGCGCCACCAGGGTGGTCTTGCGGTCGGCCTTGTTGGCCAGCAGCGCATCGAACACCTGCATCAGCGATGCCCAGTGCTTATGCTCTTCGCCGTCCGGCAGCACGACCTCGATCACTTCCTTGCCGGCGGCAGCCAGCGGCGCGCGCACGCGCTCCAGGTACAGCGGGGCAATCGTATCGTTGGTAATGATGGCGACCTTCTTGCCGCCCACGTATTTGGCCAACTGGCTGGCGTCGTCCAGCAAGGACGGGCCGATGGCGATTGGATAACTGCGCTCTCCCAGCTCGACATTGAGCAGGATGTTGGTCTGTTCGTTCATTGCGGGTTCTGCCTTGGTCACGCAGTTGGGCGCGGCCTGGCAGGCCAGCGCATCGAGCTGGTTGATGATGGATTGCACCATCGATTGTACGTTGGGGCGGCCGGTGTCGATGACCAGGTCGGCCATCTCCATATACAGCGGTTCGCGCTGCGCCAACAGTTCTTCCAGTTTCTTGCGGGGATCGGCCGTCTGCAACAGGGGCCGGTTCTTGTCGTGCGCCGTGCGGGCCAGGATCGAATTGACCGAAGCGCGCAGGTAGATGACAGTGCCGCGCTCCTTTAACAGGGCGCGGCTGCCGTCGTTGAGGATGGCGCCGCCGCCGGTGGCCAGCACGATGCCTTGCTGGCAGGTCAGGTCGCGGATCACCTCCGCTTCCCGCCGGCGGAAAGCTGGTTCGCCTTCAATCTCGAAAATCCAGGGGATCGAGGCGCCCGTGCGGCTTTCAATTTCGTGGTCGGAATCGATGAAGCGCAGGCCCAGCTTGCGGGCGAGCTGGCGACCGATGGTCGTCTTGCCCGCCCCCATCAATCCAACTAAGTAAACATTTTGCATTCACGCATGATAGCTCAATTCGGGTCGAGACAGTCTGCGTAGGCGCCGCTGTTATTGGTCCCGTACGGGCTGGTATAGCCCGGCGGGATGACCTTGCGGTCGCTGTAGTCGGTGTTCAGGCCGATCAGGCGCGGGATGAACGCCTGGTACACGGCTTCCGAAC
Organism: Massilia sp. SR12; assembly: GCA_046523935.1. Lineage (GTDB taxonomy): Bacteria > Pseudomonadota > Gammaproteobacteria > Burkholderiales > Burkholderiaceae_D > Rugamonas. Next base: position 3,549,619 of record CP159586.1, read on the forward strand.
CTTGCACCGCGCCGCGGATGGTCAGGTCCACCGCCAGCCAGTTGGCGCGGTCGCGCGGGTAGGTCAGGGTCACGATGGCGGTGCCGTTGGCGTCGGTGATGCCGCCAGTGGTGACCGTGACCGGGATGCCCGGCTCCAGGGTGCCGTTGCGGTTGACGTCCTCGCCCGGGTTGACGAAACCGTCGCGGTTGATGTCCTCGTTCGGGCAGCTCCAAGGCGCCGGTTTCAGCCCGGTGCCGTTTGGCAGTTGCCATGGGCCGTCGGAACCCAGGAATTCCAGGGTACCTTTGTAGTAGTAGCGCGGCACCACGGAAGCGGTGACGGACACGCCCGGCACGGCATTGCCACTGGCATCGGACACGATGACGGTGTAGTCCTTGCGGTAGCGGGTCGGGCCGTCGGTGCCGATCACGTTGCCGGTACCGGCCGTGATGGACAGCGATTTACGCGACACGGTCAGGCTGGCAGTGCTGGAGGCGGTGGACGCGCCCTGCAGTTGGGCGCGGATCACCACGCCGTTCAGCGGGGTGGCTGAGGTGCCTGCCACGTAGCTGACGGTGGCCGAGCCATCGACGCCGGTGCTCACCAGGGAAGGCTGGGTCAGGTAGCCGCCGCTGGCATCGCTGACGATGCTGAAGGAAACGCGGGCGTTCTTGACCAGGTTGTTGGCCGGCGTACCGTCGCGCACCACGGCGCGGATGGTGGCTTGCTGGGTCGTGCTGTTGGCGGCGTTGGCGGCCACCACGGCCGGATCAGCCTGCACGATGATGTTGGACGAGGCCAGCAGCGGGGCCACAAATTCCAGGCTGCCCTGGGTGGTGGTGGAGTTGAGGATATTGGCGGTCAGGGCGGCGACGCCCGGGCTGCTGGACTGCACGTACACGGTCGCGTCGCCATTGCTCAGGGCAACGCCGTTGCTCATCGGCACGCTGCACAGGGCGTTGACGAAGACGCTGCCACGTGAGCTGCCCACCACCACCACGCCGGAACGGTCATTGGCATTGTCGGTATGCACGGCCACTGGCACGCAGGTGTTGATGTCGGCCACGTCGCCGGCCGCGCCGCGCACCGTGAAGTTGGTGGCGCTGATGGCGATGATCGCGGTCGCGGTCTCGCCCTGGGCGCTGACGGTGATGGTATCGGCAGTGCCGGTGTTGGCGGTGAAGCTCAGGATCAGTTGGCCGGCCGAGTTGGTCACGGCCGGGCCGCCGCCCTTGACGGCCAGCGTGTTGCCGCTGGAGCTGAAAGTCACCGGCTTGCCGCGCAGCGCGGCGCCAGCCGAGTCGACCAGGTTGACGGTCACATCGCTGCTGCTGCGCAGGTTCACGGTGCTGTTGGCGTTCACGGTCAGCTTGGTGCCCGACACCACCACGGTGGTCACCACCGGTGCTACGCCCGGCAGGCTGGCGGTGACGCGGATGGTGCGGCTGGTTGCGTCGTCGCCGGTGTTCAGCTTGGCGGTCACGATACCCTTGTCATTGGTGACCGGGTTGGTGACGCTCAGGCTGCCGGAGTCGGCCGACAGGTCGACGCGCACGCCTTCCTTGACCATATTCTTGGAATCCTTGACCAGGGCCGTCAGTTCCACTTCGGCGCCGCTGGCACCGGCCGAATTCAGGGTGCCGGAATTGGCGGTCAGGGTCAGGGTCTGGGTGGCGGCTACAACTTTCACCACGATTTCATTGGAGGTGACGCCGTTCACGCTGGCGCTGATCTTGATGTCGCGCAGCGAAGGGTCGCCCTGGGTGCTGAGCTTCTCGCTCATCACGCCGTTGGAATCGGTGACGGCGCTGCTGGTGCTGATGCTGCCCGAGCTGGCCTTGAACACCACCTTCACGCCCGGCACGGCGCGGCTGTTGCCGTCCTTGACGATGGCGGTCAGGGTCACTTCGGTCCCGGCCTGGCCGGAGGACGCGATGGTGCTTTCGCTGGCGGTGACCACGATGCTGGACGCGCTCGGCGCAGTCGGGTCCGGTTTGTTCGGCGTCGCGCCAGGCGAGCCGCCCCCGCCGCCGCAGGCGGCCAGCAGGCTGGCGCAGGCGAATGCCCCCACCCAGCCCGATAATTTGTTCAACACATTGCTCATTTCTCTTACCCTTATACTGGTGACACTGGAATGACGTCTCAACGCGCGGACAGGCGGTCGGTAACGATTTTTGGCGTAATGAAGACCAGCAGCTCGGTCTTGTCATTGGTACGCGAATTATTCTTGAACAGATTGCCCAGGATCGGCACGTCGCCCAGGAACGGGACCTTGGCCACGGTGTTACGCTCGACCTGCTGGTAAATACCGCCCAGCACCACGGTGCCGCCGTTTTCCACCATCACCTGGGTCTTCACGTGTTTATTGTCGATCGCGAAGCCGGCCCGGGTCTCCTGCGCCACCGAATCCTTGGTCACGTCCACGTCCAGCACCACATTGCCGTCCGGCGTGATCTGCGGCACCACGTCCAGCTTCAGGTTGGCCTTGCGGAACACGATCGAGGTCGCGCCGCTCGAGGTGGCCACCTGGTACGGCAGTTCGATACCCTGCTCGATGATGGCGGCCGTCTTGTCGGCGGTCACCACGCGCGGGCTGGAAATCACCTTGCCGGTGCCGTCCGCTTCCAGTGCCGACAGTTCCAGGTTGAGGAAGCGGTTGGCGGCCGAGTTGAACAGGCTGATCGCCAGGCTGCCGGCCTGCGCGCCGCCGATATTGGCGGCCGGCAGGTTGATGAACTGGGTGTTGCCGAAGGAGGTGGCGTCGTCCACGCGCACCACACCGGTGGCCTGGCCCACGCCGTTCTGGTTGCCGCTGATGCCCAGGCGGTTGTTGCCGCCGACATTCCAGCCGGCGTCGCCGCCACGGATGCCGCGCATGTCGGCAAAGCCCAGCTTGGCGCCCAGGGTGCGGGTGAAGGTGTCGGACGCCTCCACGATGCGGGCCTCGATCAGCACCTGCTTGGTGGCGATGTCGGTCTTCTGGATCAGCTTACGCACCTCATCCAGTTTGGCCGCGATATCGGTCACGAACAGCTGGTTGGTGCGCGGTTCGATGATGGCGCTGCCGCGCTTGGACAGGATGCGGTTCTTGGTGTCCGAGCCGTCAACGCCGAACACGGTCTTGAACGCTTCCGCCTTCTGGTAATTGAGCTGGAAGATTTCCGACTTGAGTGGTTCCAGGTCGGCGATCTGGGCACGCTGCTCCAGTTCCAGTTTTTCCTTGGTCAGCAATTCTTCTTTCGGCGCGATCCACAGCACATTGCCGTTCTTGCGCATGTCCAGGCCTTTGGCCTGCATCACCACGTCCAGCGCGTGGTCCCATGGCACTTCCTTCAGGCGCAGGGTCAGGTTGCCGCCCACGCTGTCGCTGGTGATGATGTTCAGGCCCGAAATGTCGGCGATGGCTTGCAGCGCCGAGCGCACTTCCACGTTCTGGAAGTTGAACGAGATTTTCTCGCCACGGTAGCCCTGCGAGCCCTGTACCAGCTTGTTCGGGTCTTCCTTGATCGGTTTAACCTCGACCACCAGTTGCGTGTCGCTCTGGTACACGCTCTGCTCCCACAGGCCGTGCGCCTCCACCGTCATGCGCACGTTCTCGCCTTGCGGCACGGTGGTCACGCGGTTCACCGGGGTGCCGAAATCGGTCACGTCCAGGCGGCGGCGCAGGGTTTCCGGCAGGCCGGTCTTGAGGAAGTCCACCACCACGCCGGTCACGGTCTGGCGCACGTCGACCGCCACCTGGTTGTGCGGCAGGTCGATCACGACGCGGCCTTCGCCGTTGTTACCGCGGCGGAAATCGATATCGCGCAGCACTTGCTTGCCCTTGGCGACCGGCGCCGGCGCGGCAGCCGCCACCGGCAGGCCGCGCGCATCGACCGCCTGCGCCACGCCGCCCGAGGCGTCGATGGTCAGGATCACGGACTTGCCGTCGATCGCGGTGGCATAGTTCAGGGTGCGCTTCAGGTTGAACACCAGGCGCGAACGCTCGCCCGCCTGCACCACGTTGACGCTGGCCAGGTCGCCCAGGTTGAGTTCCTGGCTGGTCTTGCCGGTGCCGTTGCTGGTGGCGCCGAAATCGAGCGCGATGCGCGCCGGATTGGTGATGGCAAAGCCGATCGGCAGCTTTTGCGGCGCGTCTTTCATCTGGATCTTCACGATCACATTGCTGCCCTGCTGGTTGGCAGTGATCGATTCGATCGCATTGCCTTGCTGGGCCTGCGCCACGGCTGCGCTGCCGGCTAGCGCCAGCACGACGCCCACCTGGCGGCATAGGCGCTTCACGGTTCTGATGGCGATCATTTGGAGCTCTCCTTACTTTCCTGCAGTTCCAGCTTCGATATGCGCTCGACCCAATCGCCGGCCGCATCCTGAACAATTTCCCTGACCGTGATCGCGTCGTCGTCGACCCCGGTAATCAAGCCATAATTTTGTCCCGCGTACTGGCCGGACTTGACCTGGTAGACGGTGCGGTCAATCTGCACCAGGCCGTACACCACGCGGTTCTTTTCCATCGTGCCCACCATCTTCATGGCGTCGAGCGGGAAGCTCTCGAGGAATTCCTTGCGCCGGTTCTGGTCCGGCGCCTGCGCGCCGCCAGGGCGGTTCTTGGCCATTTCGGTCAAGAGCTTGCTGGCGTTGAACGGGTCCAGCGCGTCGTTGGCGGCATAGGCGAACGAGGTGAAGGTTTTCGGTTGCGGCAGCGGCTTGACGGTGGGGCGGGTCTCCGCCTCGACCTGCTTCATCCAACTGCGCACCTGGTCCACATCGCTTTCACCGCACGCGCTCAGCATCAATGCGCACAGCAGAGGGGCGAACTTCTTCATTGTTTCGCTCCTTTTTTCTTCTTATCGGCAGCGGCTACGCGCTGCGCCGCCACTTCCTCCGGATCGAGGTAGCGGAAGGTCTTGGCGATGGCGTTCAACTGCAGTTGGCCGGCGCCGGCTTCCTTGCCGTCCTTGGTCTTGGTGTCGAGCGAGATATTGTTCAGCGTGACGATACGCGCCATGGCCGCCAGGTCGCCGGCAAAGGCGCCCAGGTCATGGTAGCTGCCGGACACGCGCAGCTCGATCGGCTGTTCGGCGTAGTACTCCTTGACGTCCACCCGGCTCGGCTTGAACAGGTCGAAGGTCAGGCCACGGCCGGTGCCGGCCTGGTTGATGTCCGACAGCAGGGCCGCCATTTCGGCTTTGCCCGGCAGCTGCTTCTCCATCTGCACCACGTATTTGTCGACTTGCTCCTTCTGGCGCTTGAGTTCATCCAGGTTGACCGCCTGGCCCACCTTGGTTTTGTACTCATCGCGCAGTTTCTCCTCCTGCGCCGCGCCCTGCTCCAGTTCCTCGTACTGGGTTTGCCAGTAGAAGAAATAACCGGCCAGCACCACCAGCGCACCCACGCCGACCGCGCACAGCACGCGCGGCACGATCGGCCACAGGCCCGGATGCACGCCGTTCAGGTTGCGGAACTGGGCGTTGAGCGATTCCCCTATTTCTTTCAGATCAGTTGCCATGGTTATGCTCTCAGGACTTGTCGGCGACAGGCTTGGCGCCGGCTTTGGCGCCCGGCTTGCCGTCCGGGTTTTCGTCCTTGTCGCGCGGACGCTTGATCATGACCGACAGCTGGAACTCGACGATCTTGTGGCCGCCGGCCTTGCCTTGCCCGCCCAGGGTGCCCGACTTCACTTCCTGCAGGTCGGGGCGCTCCAGCCATGGCGAATTGCCCGACAGGTTGCGCAGCAGTTCGGAGACGCGCTCCTGCGACTGGGCGTTGCCGGTCAGCGTGACTTTCAGGTTTTCCTGTTTGACGGTGCGCAGGTAGACGCCGGGCGGGGTTTGCTTGACCAGTTCGTCCATCAGGTAGACCGGCTGGTTGCGGTCGGCCTGCAAATCCTCGACCGCCTGCTGGCGCGCTTTCAGCGCATCGATTTCCTGGCGCAGGGTGGAGATTTCGGCGATCTTCTTGTCGAGGACGGCGATCGACTCCTTCAGCACATTGTTGCGCTGGTCCTGGACCGACAGCGCGCGCGCGTTGTAGCCGCTCACCATCAGCACGATGGCCACGCCGGCCAGGGCGCCCAGCGCCAGCAGCGCGACAAAGGCTTGCTTGCGCAGCTTGCGCTTTTCCTCCCGGTGCGGGAGCAGGTTAATGCGTATCATCAGCCGAACCTCCGCATGGCCAGTCCGCACGCCACCAGGTAGGCCGGCGCATCGCTGCGCAGCGCCTGCTCACGCACGCCCGAGGCCAGTTGCATGCCCTTGAAAGGCGAGACAACGGCGCTGGAAATGCGGGTGCGGCTGGCGATAATCTCGAGCAGGCCTGGCAGCACGGCGCAGCCGCCGGCCAGGAAGATCTGGTCGATCTTGGTGAATGGGGTTGAGGTGAAGAAGAACTGGATGGCGCGCGTGACTTCCAGCGCCGCGCCTTCCAGCCACGGGGCCAGCACGTCGGACTGGAAATTCTCCGGCAGGTCGCCGCTCTTCTTGCGCGCCTCGGCCTCCTCGAACGCCAGGCCGTAGGAACGCACCACATCCTGGGTCAGCGAGTTGCCGCCGAAGGGCTGCTCGCGTTCGTACACGGTGGCACCGTCCAGCATGACGGAAATCTGCAACGACACCGCGCCGATCTGGAACAGGGCAATCACCTGGCCGGCACCGCCGTCGGGCATTTGCGCCGTGATGCGGTCGAGCGCGGCGCGCGCGGCGTAGGATTCAATATCCATCACCTGCGCCTTCATGCCGGCCGACTCGGCGATCGCCACCCGGTCCTCGACCTTCTCGCGGCGCGCCGCCGCCAGCATGACCTCGATGTCGTCCACCGAATTAGCGACCGGGCCGATCACGTCGAAGTCCAGGCTGACCTCGTCGAGCGCGAACGGGATGTACTGCGCCGCTTCCGACTCGACCTGCACCTCCAGCTGTTCCTCGCTCATACCAGACGGCAGCACGATCTTCTTGGTGATCACGGAAGCGGGCGGCATGCCCAGCGCCACATGCTTGGCGCGCGTGCCGCTTTTCTTGATCAGGCGGCGCACCGCCTCGACCACTTGCTCCATATTTTCAATATTGCCGTCACTGACGGCGCCGCGCGGCAGCGGTTCCGAGGCACAGCGCTCCAGACGCACCCCGTCCTTGCCCGCATCGGACAATTCCACCAGGCGCACACTCGAGGTGCTGATATCAAGGCCGACCAGAGGCGCCTGCGCGCCGCCAAACAGGGCTTTCAGGTCCAATGACATGGATGCACTCCTGACAACTCCATAGACATTTACATATCCAAATTCGTTTAAAAACCCGTGTTTAGACGCCAAACATGAGACAGTACATTAGATGCTAGCAACATTGCATGAGCACTGTAAAGGTATTTCTCCCGTGCACTTGTCAGCGAATAGCCACACTAAATCTTGCAATTCATGGCATAACAAATAACTAAGTTGTTTGGTTACTCACAGACAACATTTCCAACCATCAGGTGCGGGCGGGCGGCTGGGCCCTCATTTATAATGCCTTGCATAAAACCTACTGAAGCTGCATATGACTGCAAATAACCACGACACCCCGGCCAAGAAGCCCAAGGGTTTCCTCACGATGGCCCTGATTTCCCTGCTGGGCCTGCTGCTTGCCGGCGTGCTGCTGGTGGTGTTCGGCCTGGCCCTGGCCTACCCCAACCTGCCGTCGCTGGAAACGCTGACCGATTACCGGCCCAAAATGCCGCTGCGCATTTACTCGGCCGACAATGTGCTGATCGGCGAGTTCGGCGAGGAGCGCCGCAACCTGGTGCATATCAAAGACATCCCCGATGTCATGAAGAAGGCCGTGCTGGCGATTGAGGACAACAACTTCTACGAGCATGGCGGCGTCGACTACGTCGGCATCCTGCGCGCGGCGGTGCACAATGCCACCGGCGGCGCACGCCAGGGCGCGTCCACCATCACGCAGCAGGTCGCGCGCAACTTCTTCCTCTCGAGCGAACAGACGTTCAAGCGCAAGGCCTATGAAGCGCTGCTGGCCTGGAAGATCGAGCAGAACCTCAGCAAGGACCAGATCCTGGAGGTCTACATGAACCAGATCTACCTGGGCCAGCGCGCCTACGGCTTTTCGTCGGCCGCCCAAATCTACTTCGGCAAGAACCTGAAAGACATTAGCGTGGCCGAAGCGGCCATGCTGGCCGGCCTGCCTAAAGCGCCTTCGGCTTACAACCCGGTGGTCAACCCGAAGCGCGCCAAGGTGCGCCAGCAGTACATCCTGCAGCGCATGGCCTTGCTTGGCTATATTACGCCCGCCCAATACGAAGCGGCCAAAATTGAACAGCTAAAAGTGAAAACCGACAGCAGCGAGTTCGGCGTGCACGCCGAATATGTTGCGGAAATGGCGCGCCAGTTGGTGTACGAGCAGTTCAAAGAAGAAACCTACACGCGCGGCCTGAACGTGTTCACCACCATCACCAAGGCCGACCAGGACGCGGCCTACCTGGCGCTGCGCCGCGGCGTGATGGATTACGAACGGCGCCACCCTTACCGTGGCCCGGAAGCCTACGTCGACTTGCCTGGCAGCAAGGCCGAAGCCGATGAGATCATTGAAACCGAACTGGCCGAGCATCCCGACAGCGACGATATCGTGGCCGCCATGGTGCTGGCCGCCAGCGCCGACAAGGTGCAGGCCGTGACCGCCTCGGGCGAGGAAATCAGCATCAGCGGCACCGGCCTGGCCATGGGCAAGAGCTGGCTGTCGGACAAGAACCCGCCCAATAAGCGCATCCGCCGCGGCGCCGTGATCCGCGTCATGCAGGTCGACAAGGACTGGCAAATCACCCAGATGCCGGAGGTGGAGTCGGCCTTCGTCTCGGCCAGCACCGAGGACGGCGCCATCAAGGCCATGGTGGGCGGCTTCGACTACAACCGCAACAAGTTCAACCACGTGACCCAGGCCTGGCGCCAGCCCGGCTCCTCGTTCAAGCCCTTCATCTACTCGGCCTCGCTGGAGCGCGGCCTGTCGCCCGCCACCCTGATCAACGACGCCCCGATCTCGTTTGACGCCGGCCAGACCGGCGGCCAGGCCTGGGAACCGAAGAACTACGACGGCAAATATGAAGGGCCGATGAGCATGCGGCGCGGCCTGACCAAGTCCAAGAACATGGTCTCGATCCGTATCCTGCACCGCGTGGGCGCCAAATACGGCCAGGAATACGCTTCCCGCTTCGGCTTCGACGCCGAGCGCAACCCGCCCTACCTGACCCTGGCCCTGGGCGCCGGCGCCGTCACGCCGATGCAGATGGCGGGCGCCTACGCCGTGTTCGCCAACGGCGGCTACAAAATCTCGCCCTACCTGATCGCCAAAGTCACCGACGCCAACGGCAAGGTGTTGTCGCAAGCCAACCCGGACAAGGCCGGCGAGGAGAAAAACCGCGTGATCGACGAGCGCAACGCCTTCCTGATGGATTCCATGATGAAGGACGTGGTGCGCTTTGGCACCGCCACCCGCGCCCTGTCGCTGAAGCGGCCGGACATCGCCGGCAAGACCGGCACCACCAACGACTCGATCGACGCCTGGTTCGCCGGCTATCAGGCGAAACTGGTGGGCGTGGCCTGGATCGGCTTCGACCAGCCGAAGAACCTGGGCAATAAGGAAACCGGCGGCGGCCTGGCCCTGCCGATCTGGATCGGCTATATGGCGAAGGCGCTGAAGAATATTCCGATTGAAGAACGGCCGATTCCGACTGGCATCATCGCCCAGGATGGGGAGTATTACTACGCCGAGAACCCGCCGGGAGTGGGGGTCGACAGCCTGGAAGGCGCGACGCGTGGTACGCCGGCTGAGGAAAAACAGAAGGATGCGGTGAAGAACGAGCTGTTCTAAAACCTGGTAAACCGGGAAACCGGGGTACGGCCCATAGGGCCGGACCCCAGCAGGGTCCGGCCCTATGGGCCGTACCCCGGTTTCCCGGTTCTTAAGGCGCCACCACCACCGGCGCCCCGCCCTGCTCCGTCACAATCTCCGACAGCGCCGCGTACAGATCGGTCCCCCGGCGCGTATCGACCCACTTGCCCTCCACCTGGCGGTAGTGGAAACCACCGGAACGGGCCGCCACCCACAGCTCCTGCATCGGCGCCTGCGAGTTGATAATCACTTTCGAGCCGTTGTGCACGAACTCCACCTCCAGCACGTTACCACTACGGCTGCACTCCACATCCACCATGTCCAACTCGCACAAGCGGTCCAGCGATGCTTCGATGGCGGCCAGGGTGGCGTCAGCCAGGTCCAAAAATTCTGTTTCGGTCATGCTACACTCCAAGATTCTTATCCAGCCCCTATTTTAATCGTGAAGTCCCGAATCGCACTTGCTGCCGTTGCCACGGCAGCCCTGCTGGCCGGTTGCGGCCAAACCGGCCAGCTCTACCTGCCAAAGCCACCCGCCAAGCCTGTTACCGCAGGCAAACCCGGCGTGGCGCCCCCGGCGGCTCCGGTTCCGTCCACCCCACCCGCATCCCAACAGTAAGTTCCCATGTCCAACTTCGAATACCAGAATGGCGTATTGCACGCCGAGGGCGTTGCGCTCGACGCCATCGCAGAACAGTACGGCACCCCGGCCTACGTCTATTCCAAGGCGCAGCTGACCGGCAATTTTGACGCCTACGCCAAGGCTTGCGCCGGCCGCGATGCCCTGGTGTGCTACGCCATGAAGGCAAACTCCAACCTGGCCATCCTGAACCTGCTGGCGCGCCGGGGCGCCGGCTTCGACATCGTCTCGAGCGGCGAGCTGCTGCGCGTGATCGCCGCTGGCGGCGACCCGCAGAAGGTGATTTTCTCCGGCGTCGGCAAGAGCGTGGAAGAAATGCGCCTGGCGCTGTCGCACGACATCCTGTGCTTCAACGTGGAATCGATCCCGGAACTGCACCGCCTGAACGAGGTGGCCGGCAGCATGGGCAAGCGGGCGCGCGTGTCGCTGCGCGTCAATCCGAACGTCGATCCCAAGACCCACCCGTATATCGCCACCGGCCTGAAAGCCAGCAAATTCGGCGTGGCCTTTGACGACGCGCTGGACACCTACCGCGCCGCCGCTGCCCTGCCGCACCTGGACGTGGCGGGCATCGACTGCCACATCGGCTCGCAGTTGCTGGACGACGGCCCGCTGCTGGAGGCGCTGGACCGCCTGATCGAACTGATCGACGCGCTGGGCGCGGAAGGCATCCACCTGCACCACCTGGACATGGGCGGCGGCCTGGGCGTGGATTACGGCGACGGCGCCCCGGTGCCGGTCGGCGACTACGTGACGCGCGTCTTCCAGCGCGTTGATGCCTGGCGCGCCGAAAAGCATGGCGGCGTTCCGATCAAGGTGATCTTCGAGCCGGGCCGCTCGATCGTCGGCGACGCCGGCGTGCTGCTGACCCGCGTCGAATTCATCAAGCACGGCGAGGAGAAGAACTTCTGTATCGTCGACGCGGCCATGAACGATATGGCGCGTCCCGCCATGTACCAGGCGTGGATGGATATGCAGCCGGTGCGCCGCACCGAGGGCGCCAGCGCCATGTTCGACGTGGTGGGGCCGATCTGCGAATCGGGCGACTGGCTGGCGCGCGACCGCGCGCTGAATGTGGCCCCGGGCGACCTGTTGGTGATGAAGGCGGCCGGCGCCTACGGCATGACCATGGCCTCCAACTACAACACGCGCGGCCGCGCGGTGGAGCTGATGGTGGACGGCGACGTGGTGCACGTGGTGCGCCAGCGCGAGAACCCGGCCGACTTGTTCGCGCTGGAATCGGTGATCCAGTAAATCCCACCGGGGCGGCGCCCGGTGCCGCCCCTACTCATCTTCGGCCGGGTCCGGTTCGAACACTTCCACGATGGTTTTCGCCTCCAGGATGCGGTCGGCGTAGACCTTGAAGTCCTTATCGATGGCAATGCCCAAGCGGCTTGCATACTCGTCGGGAATGGCGCCGAACTTCTTGCGTAATAGTTGGACTACAACGTCCTCCATCCCGTTCATTGTGGTGTTATACCGCCGCACCTCCTCCATCGTATCGAAGTCCGGCGTACGCAGGCGCATAATCAACATTTGATGTTCCTCCTCCGTCCCTGAATTCACCATACTTCCCTGATCCCCGCCTGGCAAGCTGGACTGCACCCAGGCGAGTACGGTACGCCGCAATTCCTCCGAGCCCTCACTTACGCAGCCAAGCGTCGATCAGTCCCAGCGCGCCCTGGCCGCTACGCCGCCCATCCATGAAGCGCAAGCTAAGCAACGCCGCCAGTGGCCGTGAGAGAAGCTGCGGCTGCTCGCTGAACAGCTTCGGAAAATCCAGCAACAAATACTCGTCCTGGCTGGATGCCACCGCGACGCCATCCAAGCCAGCCATGACCAAACCACTCATACTGCGGCTGGCACGCCACGGGCGCAAGCCGCTGTACATCACAAGGGGCAACACGGGAGGCAAGCGCCCGGATGCCGGCAGCTCGTGGCGCTTGACCAAATCCTGCTGCAACAAGCCGACATACACCCGCATCCGCAAAGCCATGTAGGGATCCGGTGTCGACTGGAATTCCATCAGCACGTACAAGTACAGCCAGCGCCCGGCTAGCTGGACGCGCCAGACCATATCGCCATGCCGCTGGCTGCCGGCATCGCTGGCGTAGCTGCCATTCACGCGTTCGAGTGTGACGAGGTCAAGCTGCGGCGCCAGGTCCGCAGGGAAGAATGTCGTCAGCAGTTCGCACATGCATTCCCGATGCGCGAATAGTTGACGAAACGCAGTGTCGTGTAGCACGCCCATTCCAGCAGCATATCGCTGCCACGAACGGACGCTTTGAGATGGCGCAGGTCAGCCCGTGGTGTCGGGCGTGCGCGCAAGCTGGGCGACAGCGGCCTTGCGTGCCCACCATACGCGCGCGCCAAGCAGCACCAGCACGATCAGCCCAAACAGGATCGGCTGGTTGAAATCGCTCTTGCCCGCCCGCATCCACCAGAAATGCAGGATCCCGAGCGGCGCGATCACATACACCAACTTATGCAGCAACTGCCAGCGCTTGCCGCCCAGGCGGCGCACCATGCCATTGGTGCTGGTCACCGCCAGCGGCACCAGCAGCACAAAGGCGATAAAACCAACCGTGATGAACGGCCGCTTGACCACGTCCTTCAACATCTCCTGCACTTCAAAGAAATGGTCGAACCACAGGAAGGTGGTGAAGTGCAGCAGCGCATAGAAGAAGGCGTACAGCCCGACCATGCGGCGCAGTTTGAGCAGCCAGTTCCAGCCGGTCAGGCGCCGCAGCGGCGTGACGGCCAGGGTGATGCAAAGGAAGTACAAAGTCCAAGAGCCGGTATTGCGCGTGATGTACTGCAGCGGCTCGACCAGTTGGTCGGTCGCCACCAGGTACACCAGCGCAAAGAACGGCAGCAGCGCCAGCATGAAGGCGCTGCTTTTGATGGCCGTCATCTGGCGCGGCGTCGGCGCGAAAGCCATCAGAAGAACCTTTTCAGATCCATGCCGGAGTACAGCGAAGCCACCTCGTTATACCCGTTGAACATCAACGTCTTGCGCTTGCGGGTGAAGAAGCTGTCCTCGCCGATGCGGCGCTCGCTGGCCTGCGACCAGCGCGGGTGGTCCACGCTCGGATTCACATTGGAAAAGAAGCCGTATTCGTTCGGCGCCGACAGGTTCCAGGACGTGCGCGGCATATCGCGCACGAAGCGGATTTTCACGATCGACTTGGCCGATTTGAAGCCGTACTTCCACGGCAGCACCATGCGCACCGGCGCGCCGTTCTGGTTCGGCAGCACCTCGCCGTACATGCCGAAGGTGAGCAGCGCCAGCGGATGGTTCGCCTCGTCGATGCGCAGGCCCTCCACGTATGGCCAGTCCAGCACGCGGCTGCCGACGCCCGGCATTTGCTTGCGGTCGGCCAGGGTGATGAACTCGATGTACTTCGCATTGCCGGTCGGTTCGACCTTCTTGATCAACTCGGAGAGCGAATAACCGATCCACGGAATCACCATCGACCAGCCCTCCACGCAGCGCAGGCGGTAGATGCGCTCTTCCAACGGCGCCAGCTTGAGCAAGCTGTCGATATCCAGCGTCATCGGCTTTTTCACCTCGCCCTCGATCTGCACCGTCCAGGGCCGCGTGCGCAGCGTATGCGCGTGCTGCGCCGGGTCGGACTTGTCGGTGCCGAACTCGTAGAAGTTGTTGTAGGCGGTGGCGTCCTTGAACTCCGTCGGCTTATCCATGACGGCGAAGGCCGGGTTGCGCCGGGCAGCCAGCTTGGCGCCCGTACCACCTTGCGCCAGCGCCAGTTCGGGGCCGAGGATGGCGCCCGCCGCCGCCAGCTTGATGAATTTGCGGCGCGACTCGTAGACATCGCGCGGCGTGATTTCCGAAGGGAGGATCAACATGGTCAGCTCCAGACTGGTGCAAGGTAATAGCTAAACCTTACACCAGTTTGCTGAAGCCGATATTAAAGCTTGCCGTAGGAATGCAAGCCCGAGAGGAACATGTTCACGCCGAGGAAGGCGAAGGTGGTAACCAGCAGGCCGACCACGGCCCACCAGGCGGCGGCCTTGCCGCGCAGGCCGGACATCAAACGCATGTGCAGCCAGGCCGCGTAGTTCAGCCAGACGATCAGGGCCCAGGTCTCTTTCGGGTCCCACGACCAGTAGCCGCCCCACGCTTCAGCCGCCCACAGGGCGCCCAGGATGGTGGCGATGGTGAAGAAGGCGAAGCCGATCGAGATCGCCTTGTACATCACGTCTTCCAGCACTTCGCCGCTTGGCAGGCGGTCGACGAATTTGCCGCGCACCAGGTTGGTGGCGGCGAACAGTAGCACCAGGCCACCCACCATTTGCGAAGTCTTCGTCAGCGCCGCCGTGGTGCTTTCCTGCGCGCCGCCGATGAAGGCGATCAGCCAGCAGGCGGCGACGATACCGATCGGCGCCAGCACCAGCGACAACCACAGGGTGCGCGCGTCCTCGTGCTTGAGCAGGTAGGCCCAGGCCACCATCGAGGCCAGGGCGAAGGTGCCGTAGCCGATGAAGTTGGCCGGCACGTGGATCTTCATCCACCAGCTTTGCAGGGCCGGCACCAGCGGCTGGATCTCCGCCGCGCCGCGCGCCACGGTGTACCACAGCAGGAAAGCCACCGCCGCCGAAATCACCAGCAGCACGAAGGGGCCCAGCGCGCGCGTGCCGTAGTGCTCTTCGTAATACAGGTAGAACATGGCAGTGATCAGCGCGAACAGGATGAACACTTCATACAGGTTCGAAATCGGGATGTGGCCGATGTCGGTGCCGATCAGGTAGGACTCGTACCAGCGCACCAGCATGCCGGTCACGCCCAGCACCACGGCGGCCCAGCACAGCTTGGAGCCCAGCGCGCCGCCCAGGGTGGAACGGGTGAACAGACCGCCCCAGTAGAACAGGGTGGACAGGAAGAACAAGGTGCTCATCCACAAGATGGCCGATTGGCTCGACAGCATGTACTTGAGGAAGAAGCGCGTGTCGGCCGCCGCCAGCTGGCCCTGGTACATGCTGATGCTGGCCAGCGCCAGCGCGAAGGACAGCGGCATCAGCCAGCGCAGCGGCTTCCAGTACCAACCCAGCGCGGCAAAGCACGGCGCCGACGCCAGCAGGATCACCTTCTCGTAGATGTCCATATACGCGCCAAAACGGTTGAACGCGTACAGCGCGCCGGCGCACAGGGCCAGCGCGAATGCCCAGTCAAATGCAGCGAGGCGCTTGAAATAGCCCGGCTGCTGGGCGTAGATTTGTGTTGCTTCCATTTGCTTTCTCCAAAAACCTGGGCACAGCTTACGCCTGTTGCGGCAGTTTTTCCTTCAACTCGGTAAATTCCTTCTCGAAGTCCAGCGTCTTGCGCTGGGTGCTCATGGCCATCAGCGCTTCGCTGCCGCCCTCACCCGGCTTGATCCAGACCCAGACCCGGCGCTCGCGGATGTAGAACATGGCGAACACGCCCAGCACCAGCAGCACGCAGCCAAGGTACACGATGGTCTTGCCCGGCGAACGCGTCACCTGGAATACCGATGCCTTGATTTGCGTGAACTCGTCGAGCTGCAGGTAGACCGGCGCGCCGTAGAAGAAGCTGTCCGACAACGCATTGGTGGCTAGCTGCAGGAAGCGGCCATGCGCCTCGTCGGCAGCGGCCGGCGCCAGGCCGGCCTGCTCGCGCGCGGCCTGCCACAGTTCCCACATGCTGCCGTTCAGGATCTTCAGGAAGATCTCGGCGGCCTTGGTCTGCTCCGCTTGCGGCACTTTCTCCAGGAAACGGCTGATAGCGAAGAAGCCGGCGCCGCTGGCGTCGCCGGCAAAGATCTCCAGGCCCTTGAGCGAGGATTGCTCCAGCTGCACGCGCAACACGTCGCCGGCCTTGGTCTGTGGCATGGCCCGCGCGGCATAGCGCGCGGCGGCCTGCTTGCGCAGGGCCGGGTCCTGCAGGGCGGCGCGCAGGCGCATCCACTCGCGCACGCTGTGCTCGTCATCGGCCGGAATGCGCAGGAAACTGAACGGGTCGGACGGGTTGGCGCGCACGCCGGCCAGGAACACCGTGTCGCCCTCAATGGTGACCGGCTGCATATAGCTCTGGTACTCGCGCGCCTGGCCGTTCTTGTCGCGCAGCTTGTAGGAGACAGAAGGGCCAACGTTCTTCAAATCCTTGTTGTGGGCGGTCTTGGCCGCCGAGCCGAGCTGCTTGTCCAGCTTGCGGGCGAAGGACTCGTTCAGGTTCTCGCCCTTGGCCACGGCGCGCGCATCCTGCCCCTCGGCGCCGATATTCTCCACGTTGAAGGGGCGGAAATCGCTCCATTCCACGCTGTAGTCGTCGCTCAATTTGGTGCTGCCGTTGACTTCGCCATCCATGGTGAAGGTGCTGGTGCTGGTGCCCTTCATCGGGTGGCCCAGCAGCTTCAGCTTGCTGCCGCCATCTTCAAAGCTGGACTGGTAAATCGCCACGCCCTCGAAAATCAGCGGCTTGTTGACTTCGATCACCGCATCCTGCGTCTTGCCGCTCTCGTTGGAGCGCACCGTCACATGGCTGGCAAACAGCTTCGGCATGCCGGTGCTGTAGAACTCGATGTCGAACTTCTTCAGGTGGATGGAGAACGGCAAGTCCTGCAGCAGGAAGCCGTCCGGGCGCGGCAGCAGCGCGGTATTGCCGGCGGTACCTTCCGGCAAGGCAATGCTGCCGCGGTAAGTCGGGTTGTTGAGGCTCAGGCGGTGCTGGGCCGGGATATCGGCGATCACGCCGCTGCCGGCAAAGGCGGTCTTGCCAAACAGCCACTGCTGCAAGCGGATCGGCAGGTCGGAATCCAGCATGCCGCCCAACAGGATGATCACAATCGCGCTATGGGCAAAGATATAGCCGAATTTGTTGCCGGCGCCGCGCCGGGCCGCCACCAGGATCGCGCCGCCCTCCTTCGGCACCAGCTTGGTGGCATAACCGGCATGGCCCAAGCGCTGCGCGGTCTGGCTGGCCAGCGCTTCGCCCGGCTGCGCCGACTGCCAATGCGTCTTGTGGTGGAAGTTGTTGAGCGAAGCCTCGCGCACCTTCTCCCGCCAGCTACGCATATCCTTCAGCATCTTCGGAGTATTGTGGACAATGCAAAGCGTGGTGGACACCACCAGCAGCGCGCACATGGTGACGAACCACCAGGACGAATAAATCGCGTACAGGCCCAGCTTGCTGAACACTTCGAACCAGAACGGACCGAACTGGTTGATGTAGTTCGGCATTGGCTGGCTTTGCTGCACGATGGTGCCGATGATCGAGGCAAAGATGATCACGACGAACAACGCGATCGCGAAACGCATCGAGGACATCAGCTCGACAGTCTCAGCCAGGGGGCCGCGCCGGTTGCGCAGTTGGATTCCGGAAGTGCTCGGGGCGTTGCTCATTGCGTAGTGAAGATATCAGGAAGATAACAACAAAAAGGGCAGCCAACTTGCGCGGCCGCCCTTTTCATGTCCAGAACCGCCCGTCACGGGGCGACGCATTGCAATTACTTCAAGCCAGCCATGTAGTCGGCGACCGCTTCGATTTCCTTATCGGACATACGGTAAGCGATGGCGTGCATTTCAGCGCTGGTCTTGCGGGCATCGGCCTTGAATGCCTTCAGGGTGGCCACGGTGTAGTCCTGGTGCTGGCCGCCTACGCGCGGGTAAGCCGCTGGCATGCCGGCGCCGGCCGGACCGTGACAGGAAGCACAGGCTGGCACGCGGTTTTCAGCGATGCCGCCACGGTAAATTTTCTTGCCCAGCTCGATGGTGTCCTTGTTCTTGGCAGCACCGGCCTTGTTTGGCTCGGTGGCCAGGTAGGCCGCAATGTTTTTCTTTTCTTCGTCGGTCAAGCCTTTGGCGAAGGCGGTCATCACGGTCCCGGCGCGGGTTGGCTCGGTGAAGGCGACCAGCTGCTTGTAGATGTAGGCTTCACCCTGGCCACCCAGTTTCGGGTTGACGGTGATGGTGGAAGCACCCTTGGCGCCGTGGCAGGAGACGCAAGCCGCGATGCCGCGTGCATTGTCGCCTTCGGCGTACAGGGTCGCGCCTTTGGCTGGGTCAGCCTTGGCAGCTGGGGCCGGAGCGGAAGCCGAAGCCACCCCCGATACAGCCAGCATAGCAACGAACAAGGATTTTACAAATGGCGAAAACGCTCGATTCATTCAGACACCCTGAGACTAGTTATTAATTGGTGAGAATCGCTTTCCTGCGGTGCCTCATTAACAGGCAACATGGCGCATGACAACAATTCGTAACCCCT
Organism: Massilia sp. SR12; assembly: GCA_046523935.1. GTDB lineage: Bacteria > Pseudomonadota > Gammaproteobacteria > Burkholderiales > Burkholderiaceae_D > Rugamonas. Next base: position 3,568,352 of record CP159586.1, read on the forward strand.
TATTGTACAATAGCTTTCCTGCCTTATTACCTTCTTTTTGTTGCTCCTCCATGTCCAAACTCTGGCAAGCCCGCTTTTTTACCACTGTGAACCACCTGCGCGACCTGCCGCGTACGACGGTGCCGGAGATCGCCTTTGCTGGCCGTTCGAACGCCGGCAAATCCACAGCGATTAACATTCTATGCAACCAAAAAGGCCTGGCCTTCGCGTCCAAAACCCCGGGCCGCACCCAGCACATCAACTTCTTCTCGATCGGCGGCGCCCACGTCGCCATGCACCGCCATGACCCGCTCAATATGGACGAGCTGCAATGCCTGGTGGCCGACTTGCCAGGCTATGGCTATGCGGAAGTCTCGGGTGACGCGAAGAACCACTGGCAACGCCTGCTGGGCGACTACGTGCAGCGCCGCGAGCAGTTGGCCGCCCTGGTCCTGATGATGGACGCGCGCCGCCCGTTCACCGATCTGGACCAGCAGATGATCGAATGGTTTGCCCCGACCGGCAAGCCGATCCACTGCATCCTGACCAAGGCAGACAAGCTCAACCGCAATGAATCCATCAACGTGCTGCGCCAGGCGCAAGCCAAGCTGGACAGCTATGTGGATGAAGACGGCGAAGGCTTCCCCTTCACCGTGCAACTGTTTTCCGCGCTGAAGCGCATCGGTATCGAGGAAGCGACGGCCAAGATCGAAGAACTGGCCGGCCTCACCGGTGGCGACGAAGCGCCTACCCCTGATGAAAGCGACGAAGCATGATCACTCCTGATTTCCCCGCCATCCGCATGCGCCGCATGCGCCGCGACCCATTCTCGCGCGCGCTGATGCGCGAGAACACCGTCACCGTTGACGACCTGATCTACCCGGTCTTCGTGGTGGAAGGCGCCAACCGGCGCGACCCGGTGGCCACCATGCCGGGCGTGGACCGGATCTCGATCGACAACCTGCTGCGTGTGGCGGAAGAGTGCGTCAAACTGGGCATTCCGGTGCTGTCGCTGTTCCCGAACATCGACCCTTCGCTGAAGACCAACGACGGCATTGAAGCCACCAATCCGGAAGGCCTGATCCCGCGCGCCGTGCGCGCGCTGAAGCAGAACTTCCCTGAGCTGGGCATCATGACCGACGTGGCGCTCGACCCGTACACCAGCCACGGCCAGGACGGCACGGTCGACGAGAAGGGCTCGATCCTGAACGACGAAACCACCGAAATGCTGGTGCGCCAGGCCCTGTGCCAGGCCGAGGCCGGCGTGGATGTGGTCGGCCCGTCCGACATGATGGACGGCCGCATTGGCGTGATGCGCAAGGCGCTGGAAGAGAAGGGTTTCATCCACACCCGCATCATGGCGTACTCGGCCAAATACGCGTCGGCCTTCTATGGTCCGTTCCGCGAAGCGGTCGGTTCGGCGGCGGCGCTGGGCAAGGCCGACAAGTTCACCTACCAGATGGACCCGGCCAATACCGACGAGGCCCTGCGCGAAGTGGCGCTGGATATCGCCGAGGGTGCGGATATGGTGATGGTGAAGCCGGGCATGCCTTACCTGGACATCGTGCGCCGCGTGAAGGATGAATTCAAGGTGCCGACCTATGCTTACCAGGTGTCGGGCGAATACGCCATGCTCAAGGCCGCCGCGCAAAACGGCTGGCTGGACCACGACAAGGTGATGATGGAATCGATGATGGCCTTCAAGCGCGCTGGCGCCGACGGCGTACTGACCTACTTTGCGCTGGATATTGCGCGCAAGCTGAAAGCTTAAAACCAGAGAACCGGGAAACCAGGGTACGGCCCGCAGGGCCGGACCCCGGCCAGGGTACGGCCCTGCGGGCCGGACCCTGGTTTCCCGGTTTCGCGGTTCTACTCCCTACGATCCTGCAGCACCTGCGGTGCCAGCGAACCCACAATCATCCCGACAAACGCCGCCATCAAGCCTGCCAACTGCCCCGGGAACGCCTGGCCCCACGAGGAAATCTGCGGGAAGTACGCAACCCAGGTGCCGATACCGAACGCCACCGACAAGATCGCGCCCTGCGTGGTGGCACGCTTCCAGTACAAGCCCATCAGCAACGGCACGAAAGCCGCGACCAGGGTCACCTGGTAGGCCGTCGAGACCAGCTCATAAATCGAAGTGCCGCGCATCGCGATCGCATACGCCAGCACGGTCACCGCAAAGACCACGATCGTCACGCGCATGGCGAATAGCTGTTGCTTGTCCGTCATGCCCGGGCGCAGGTTCTTCAGGATGTTCTCGGTGAAGCTGGTGGACGGCGCCAGCAACGTCGCCGAGGAAGTTGATTTGATCGCCGACAGCAGCGCGCCGAAGAACAGGATCTGCATCACCAGCGGCATCTTGGTCAGCACGAAGGTCGGCAGCAGGCGCTGGTAGTCATTCTTGGCCATTTCCAGGCCGCTCTGCCCCATCACGATCACGGCGCAGGCGACAATGAACATCGGTACCGCGGCGAAAATGATGTAGCTGGCGCCGCCGATCACGGCGCCGGTGCGCGCGGTGGGCGCGTCCTTGGCCGACATCACGCGCTGGAACACGTCCTGCTGCGGAATCGAGCCCAGCATCATGGTCACTGCCGCGCCGACAAAGAAGGCAACATCGGTGAAATTAGCAGCCGGCAGGAAGGTCCACAGTTTCTCTTCGCTGATCATGCTCAGCACCTTGTCGGAGCCGCCGGCCAGGTCGGCCGAGAACATGGCGATGATGGACAGGCCCACCACCAGCACAATCATCTGGATAAAGTCGGTCCAGGCAACGGCCAGGAAGCCGCCAATCACCACATAGATCAGCACCGCCGTGGTGCCGACGATCATACCGGCGGTTTCCGACATGGCGCCGTTGGTCAGCACGGTGAACACCAGGCCCAGTGCGGTAATCTGCGCCGCCACCCAGCCCAGGTAGGAAATGATGATGGCGATCGAGCAGAACACTTCAATGCCCTTGCCGTAGCGCTGGCGGTAGAAGTCGCCAATGGTCAGCAGGTTGAGCTTATACAGTCGCGCCGCGAAGAACATGCCGACCAGGATCAGGCAGGTGCCGGCGCCGAACGGGTCTTCCACGATGGCGTTCATGCCGCCTTGCACGAATTTGGCAGGAATACCCATCACGGTTTCCGCGCCGAACCAGGTCGCAAAGGTTGTGGTCACCACCATGATCAGCGGCAGGCTGCGGCCAGCCACGGCGAAGTCGGTCGTATTCTTGATGCGGGTGCCAGCCCAGGCGCCAAGGGCCAAAGTACCCAGCAGGTACAGGACGACAAAGGAAATCAGGGTGGTGTTCATGCGGGGAAGCTCCGGCTCCAATCGGCAAATTTCGCGATTATAGCGGCAAGATGCCAGCCGGTTTCAGGAAATTTTGTTGCAGTTGCTGCGGAACCAACAAAGCGGAAAAAACCGGTCAAGTCGGGAAAACCGGTAAAACCGGAAAACCAGGGTCTGACCCTGAGGGTCAGACCCTGGTTTTCCGGTTTCCCGGTTCTAAAGGTTTCAGGTTTCAGCGCACCTTCCCGTAATTCGGGAAAAACTCCAGCAACAGGAAAGCTTCCAACTCCTTCTCATGATCCTTATGTGCGCTCATCGGCACGTTACGGCCCAGGCGGTGCGATTCCCAGACAAACTCGCCCGGTTTCTCCTTACGGATCATCTCAATCATGCGCTTGACGATGGCCGTTTCGATATCCTTCTCCGAGCCCTGATCCACCCGCACCTGTTGCGACCACTGGCGCTTGAAGTTAGTGCTAAAGCCCCGGAACTTGATGTCCGCGCTATTAAAGGTCTGGTTCACAATCTGGAACACGCCCCCCGTATCATTCCGCTCGCCATTCGCGCTGCGGCCCTGGGCGCCCATGATATTGGCCATGGCGCGCGCCTTGGCCACGGCGGCCGGATCCTGCTCCTGTTCCGGTTGCGCCGAGGCACCGCGCGCGCGGCGCCGCATTTCGATCAGGGTGGCCATGTCCGGCGCATCCGGCGGCGGCGGCGTCAGCTTGGCCTCTTCCGGCGGCACGATCCGCTCCTGCGGCTTGACCACCTCGGTAATCGCCGTCTTGCTCGGCGGCAGGTAGGCGCGCGAGGACAGCTGCGGCGTCTTGCTCGCCTTGCTCGCGTCCTTGGGCTGTGGCTTCGGTTTCGGCGCCGGCTTGGCGGGCGGCGTGAGGTAGACCATCTCGCCTTCCTTGGCCGGGGGCGTCAGCACGATCTTGTCGCTTGGCTTGAAGAGGTAGATGGCCACCACCAGCAAGTGCACGAAGAGCGTGGCGGCAATGCCCCAACGGCTAGGCTTGTTGTTGCCATACTCAGGCACCTTGTCTTCCGGCCAGAGTTGGCCGCAAGTCGGGCATAGCCCGTCTTGGGCCGCGAGCTCGGCGTGGGAATGCGTGTACTGATGCAAGATAATGGCTTTTAACTGAAGATACTGGGGTGGCAGCTTACCGGCTTTCGTCCTTGACGGATGTTACAGCTTGTAAGCGCCGCCCCGCATATTATCAGTGTTTGGCGGCCTTGAACGCCCTCAGTTCGACCGGCTGCGCCGCATCTGTTGCGGATTCGTCAACTAGCTCCTCATCCTTCATCGGGCCGGTACCGGAGTATTTATCCAGGAACAGGTAGATCACCGGGGTAATGTAGAGCGTAATCACCTGCGAGAAGATCAGGCCGCCAATCACCGCCAGGCCCAGCGGCTGGCGCAGTTCGGCGCCGGCGCCCAGGCCGAGCGCGATCGGCAGCGCGCCCATCAGGGCCGCCAGCGTGGTCATCATGATCGGGCGGAAGCGCAGGATACAGGCTTCTCGGATCGCCTCCATCGGCGCCTTGCCCCCCTCGCGCTGCGCCACCAGGGCAAAGTCGATCATCATGATGGCGTTCTTCTTCACGATACCGATCAGCATGAGGATGCCGATGATGGCGATCATGGTCAGGTCCATCTTGAAGATCCACAAGGTCAGCAACGCACCCACGGCGGCGGACGGCAGGCCGGCCAGGATGGTCAGCGGGTGGATATAGCTCTCATAAAGCACGCCCAGCAGCACATAGATCACGCCCAGCGCCGCCACGATCAGGATCAGCTGGCTGCCCTGGGAATCCTGGAACACCGCCGCGTCGCCGCCGTAGCTGGTGATGATGGAGGCCGGCAGGCCCATTTGCTGGCCCATCTTCTCGATCTTGGCGGTGGCATTGCCCAGCGGGACGTCCGGCGCCAGGTTGAAGGACAGTGTAATGGCCTGCAATTGGCCCTGGTGGTTGACCGAGGTCGGCCCCACCGTGCGCTCGACGCTGGCAAAACTCGACAGCTGCACCAACTGGCCGGCGCTATTGCGCACCGACAGCTTGGTCAGCGAATCGTCGAACTGGCGGTCCTCGGTGGCCGCCTCCAGGATCACGAAGTAGCTGGCGGCCGAGGAGTAGATGGTCGACACCTGGCGCTCGCCGAACGCGAGGTAGAGCGCGGTGCGCACATCGGACAGCTTGACGCCCAGCATATTCGCCTTGTCGCGGTCGATCTTGAGCGAGGCCTGCAAGCCCTTGTTCTGCGAATCGCTGGTCACGTCGCGGAAGTCCTGGTCGGCGCGCATCGCCTCCTGGAACTTGTTGGCCCAGTCGTTCAGCGCATCCGGGCTGACCGACTGCAGGGTGTACTGGTAGCGGCTCTTGGACGGACGGCCGCCCAACTGCAAGTTCTGCACCGGGCTCAGGTAGACCTGGATGCCGGCGATCTTCTTGGTTTCCTTGCGCAGGCTGTCCAGCACCTGCGGCATCTTTTGCCGTTCGCCGCGTGGCTTCAGCACCAGGAACATGCGGCCGGTATTGCCGCCGCCGGTGAAGGAGGTGACATCCTTCACGTTCGGGTTGGCCTGGATCACGGCGGCCACTTTCTCCTGCAGCTCCAGCATGGCGGAGGTGGAGATGTCTTCCGAGGCTTCCGTGTTGACGCGGATCTGGCCCAGGTCCTCTTCCGGGAAGAAGCCTTTCGGAATCGCGATATACAGCCAGGCCGTCAACGCGAAGGTGCCAAAGGCGATGCCCAGCACCACAAAGCGGTGGTGCAGCGCCAGGTCCAGGGTGCGCGCGTAGAAGTTGCGCACGCCATTGAAACCGCGCTCGAAATGGCGGCCGATAAAGCTGTCGTCGCCCGAAGTCTCGTGCGAATCGGCCGGCATGAAGCGCGCCGCCAGCATCGGCACCAGGGTCAGCGAGACAATCGCCGACACCAGCACCGACAAGCCCACCACCACGGCGAATTCATGGAACATCAGGCCCATTACACCGGGCATGAAGAAGATCGGGATGAACACCGCCACCAGCGAGATCGAAATCGAGACAATGGTGAAGCCCATTTCGCGCGAGCCGATCAGCGCCGCCTGCAGCGGCTTCTTGCCCAGCTCGATGTGCCGCACGATGTTTTCCAGCACCACGATCGCATCGTCCACCACCAGGCCGACCGCCAGCGTGATACCGAGCAGGGACACGTTGTCCAGGCTGTAGCCCAGGGCGTACAGCAGGGCCAGCGCGCCGAGCAGGGAAATCGGCATGGTCACGGCCGGGATGAAGGTGGCGGCCAGGCGGCGCAGGAACAGGAAGATCACCAGCACCACCAGCACCACGGTCAGCGCCAGGGTCAGGTTCACGTCGTGGATCGCTTCGCGGATCGAGACCGAGCGGTCGTTCACCAGGTTGATCGCGACCGACTCCGGCAACTGGGCGCGGAAGCGCGGCAGCAGCTTGCGCACGCCGTCCACCACCTGCACCGTGTTGGCGTCCGGCTGGCGTTGCACCAGCAGCACGATGGAGCGCTCGCCGTTGTAGCTGCCGGCCGCCTTGATCGACTGGAAGCTGTCTTCCACCGTCGCCACTTCTTTCAGGCGCACCGGCTGGCCGTTGCGGGTGGCGATGATCAGGTCGGCGAAATCGGCGGCGCGCATCAGTTGCGCATTGCCCTGGATAGTCAGGGTCTGGCTCGGGCCGTCGATGGTGCCGAGCGGGGTGTTGGTGTTGGCGGCGCGGATCGCTTGCTGCAGCTCATCGAGCGTCATATTGCGCGAGTTCAGCAAGTCCGGTTTGGCGCGCACGCGCACGGCGAAACGCTTCTGGCCGTTGACCGACACTTGCGCCACGCCCGGCAAGGTGGAGAGCGACGGCGCCACCAGGTTTTCCGCGTAGTCGTTCAGCTCGGACAGGCTCAGCGAGGGCGAGGTCATGGCCATGAACAGCACCGGCGCGTCGGCCGGGTTGACCTTGCGGTAGGACGGCAAGTCCGTCATTTCCTGCGGCAGCGAACGCTGCGCGCGCAGCAGCGCGGCCTGCACATCCACTGCGGCTTCGTTGACGTTGATCGAGGCGTCAAACTCCAGGGTCAGCGAGGTGCTGCCCAGGGTGCTGGTGGAGGTGATCATCGACAGCCCGCCGATGGTCGAGAATTGCTTCTCCAGCGGCAGCGCGACGGACGACGCCATGGTTTCCGGCGAGGCGCCCGGCAGGTCGGCGCTAACGTTGATGACCGGGGTGTTATAGCTCGGCAGTGCCGCCACCGGAATGTGGGCGTAGGCCAGGATACCGGCCAGAATCAGGCTCAGCGAGAGCAGCACCACCATCACGGGGCGCCGGATACTCAGCTCGGAAAGGTTCATTCTTGTTTACCCTTCTTCTGGCCTTTGCCGCTCTGCGCGACAGCCGGTTCGGCGATGCGGATCTTGCCGCCCGGGCGCAGGTTCTGCTTGCCCTCGACGATGATCTTCTCATCGCCGTTCAGGCCGCTCACCACCGCCAGCGCGCCAAAGCTGTGCACGCGCTTGACGTTGCTCATCTTGGCGGTCTGGTCGGGCGCCACGGTGTAGACAAAAGTGCCCTTGGTATTGGTAATAATAGCGTTCTGCGGCACAACAAGCGCATCTTTCAGCGTGTGGACGGTCAGCTTGGTGTTGACGTACTGCCCCGGCCACAGGCGGGTGTCGGCATTGTCGAACTGGGCCTTCACACGGATCACGCCTGCCACCGGGTCGACGGTGTTGTCGACAAAGCTGAGCTGGCCGCTGATTGGCTTGTCCGAATTGTTCTGGAAGGCTTGCACCGGCACCTTGCCGGCGCGCTGCGCGTCGAGCAGTGCGGCCAGGCTCGATTCGGGCACGGTGAAGGAGACATTGATCGGATTCAGCTGGGTCACGGTGGTGAGCGAAGTGCTCAACTGTACCAGGCTGCCCGGATAGACATTGATGGCGCCCACGCGCCCGGTCAGCGGCGCGCGGATCTGGGTGAAGCTCTGGTCCACCTTGCTGGCGCGGGCCGCCGCGATGTCGGCCTCCAGCACGGCGCGCGCCGACTCGACCTGGCTCTTCAGGGTATCGACCGCGCTTTGCGCCAGGAAGTTTTGCGCGCGCAATTCCTGGGCGCGCTTGTACTGGCGCTCGAAATCAGCCAGGGTGGCGCGGTCCTTCGCCACTTGCGCATCGGCTTTCTCCACATTGGCTGCCTCGGTGCGCGCATCGAGCGAGAACATCAGCTCGCCCTGCTTGACGAACTGGCCTTCCTTCACATGCACTTTAACGATGGTGCTGGTGGTTTGCGGGTGCAGGTCGACGGTGGAAATCGGGCTCACCGTGCCATTGGCGGACAGGTCCACCGGCACGTCCTGGCGCTGCGGCGCCACTACATTGACGGTGGTCGGGCCCTGTTCGCCCTTGCCCTTGCCGCCGCCCTGCCCCGGCGTGCCTTGCGCCTGGCCGGCGCCCTGCTCGGCCGTGCCCTTGCTTGCATACCAGGCGCCGCCGCCGATGATCACGGCCAGGCCCACCACTACTGCCAGAGTTTTCTTCTTCATTTGGGATGACTACTTTCCTGCATAAAATTCAGGGAACACGAGGGTGGCTTCCAGGCCGCCGCTCGCGTGGTTCGCCAGGCTCAGGCTGGCGCCATGTTGTTCTGCGATATTGCGTGCAATCGTGAGGCCGAGGCCGGTGCCGCCGGAGGCGCGGTTGCGCGACGTCTCCAGGCGGTAAAACGGTTCAAACACTTGTGCCAACTGGCCCGGCGGAATGCCCGGGCCCTCGTCGCGAATGCGCACGCGCGAGGAGCCGGCCAGGCGCTCCACCGAGACATGGGCGCGATGGCCGTACTTGACGGCGTTGTCGATCAGGTTGACCAGGCAGCGCCGCACATCCAGCGGGCGGCCCATCAGGTCCATGGAAGCGCGCCCTTTCAGGTCGACTTCCTGGCCGGCGTCGGTGGCGTCGGCGCACACGCTGTCGAGCAGCGCGTCCAGGTCAACCCGCTGCATCGCTTCCGTGGTATCCATGCTGCGCGCCAGGTCCAGGCCCTCCTTCACCATTTGCTGCATGGCCGACAGGTCTTCCAGCAGCTTGCCTTGCAGCTCCGGGTCCGCCACTTTTTCCAGGCGCAAGCGCATGCGGGTCAGCGGGGTCTGCAAATCGTGGGTGATGGCGGCCAGCATTTCCGTGCGCTGGGCGATGTGTTGGCGGATGCGCGCCTGCATGGCGTTGAAGGCGGCCGACGCGGTGCGGATCTCGGTCGCGCCGCGTAGTTTGAGCGGCGTGTGGTTGATATCGTTGCCCAGCTTTTTGGCGGCGCCGGCCAGTTGCTTGAGCGGGCCCATGGTCATGCGCGCCACCAGGTAGGCCAGCACCGCGATGCTGAGCAGGAAAGGCACGAAGGTGGCGTACTCGTTGTGGCCGGTCGGCGCCGGCTGGCGCGGCGGCAGGATCGACAGCTTCAGGTGCTGGCCGTCGGGCATGGTGACCGCCAACGATTCGCAAGTGCCGCGCCAGGTGCCGGTGCCGGCGCCAAACACGGTAAAGGCCGAATACACGGACGTCGGGCGCTCGCAGGCCGGCGGACGCTCGGCCAGCGTATGCAGCTTGTACTCGCTGCCCAGGCGATTGGCCAGGGTGGCAGCGAATTCGCTCAACTGCGGCGTCACGCCCGGGATGCGGTTCAGCACTTCCAGCTTGATGGCGCCCATGCTGGCCACCTTCAGGTACTGGTTGCGCGATTCGGGCAGCACCACGTCGGCGGTGGAAATGATTTGCTCGGAACGTTCGAGCGCGTGGAAATCGCGGTAGCGCTGCAGGGTGCGCTGGCGTTCATTGATCGCCAGGTACTGCGTCAGGGCGGCCGAGGCCAGGATGCCCAGCATCAGGACCAGGAAAACACGGCCGGTCATGCCCTGGAAGAAGGCTTTCATCAGTCCGGCTCCACGGTGACCGAACCGGCCAGCACATAGCCCCCGTTACGCACAGTTTTGATAATTTGCGGCAGGCGCGCGTCTTCGCCCAGCTTTTGGCGCAGGCGGCTGATCTGGATGTCGATCGAGCGGTCAAACGGGTCGGCGTCGCGGCCCTGGGTCAGGTTCAGCAACTGGTCGCGGTTCAGCACGCGGTTCGGGTGCTCCAGGAACACCTTGAGCAGGCGGAACTCGGCGCCCGACAGCATGATGACCGTGCCTTCCGGATTGACCAGGTGGCGCGCGGTCAGGTCCAGCACCCAGTTCGAGAAACGGATGCGGCTGGCCTTTTCGACATTGTTGGCGGCGGCCGTGCTACTGCGGCGCAGCACGCTGCGGATGCGCGCCAGCAGCTCGCGCGGCTCGAACGGCTTGGGCAGGTAATCGTCGGCCCCCATCTCCAGGCCCAGGATGCGGTCCAGCGGCTCGCTGCGCGCGGTCAGCATGATGACCGGCAGGGTCGAATGGGCGCGCAGCTTGCGGCACAGGGTCAGTCCATCCTCGCCCGGCAGGTTGAGGTCGAGCACGATCAGGTCCGGCTTGGCGTTGTCGAGCAGCTTCCACATGGCCGAGCCATCGGCCGCGCCATGGGTGCGGTAACCGTTAGTCTCCAGGTAATCCTGCAGCAAGGTGCGGATATCGCGGTCGTCATCGACGATAAGGATAGTGGCGGCATTTTCCATACCTACAATTATCCCTTGCCCAGCCGCCGACGGGTAGTAAGTTTGTATCGCCATGTTTAGAAAAAGCTTGTCGAAACATGGCGTTACAAATCAATCGTGGGTCAGGATCCAGGCACCTTTGCGCGGGGCGCCAAAGCTGTTATCCATGGTCACGGTACCGCTGGCCTGGTAGGGACTCTCCAGCTTGCCAACGAAATCGGTGAGATGGAGAATGCTGCCCACCCAGAACTCGATCGCGCCATCCTGGCCGACGCTGCCGTTCTTATCGCCCCACCCCGGGCAGTCGGCGGTAAATTTGCCGTCAACCGCAACTTTCACTTTGCAACTAATGTCGACGTTGCCGCTCACGCGCGACACTCCGCTCCAGGTGCCGGCAAAGCGGCTCAGGCTGTCGAAACGGCGTCCAGCTTTTGCACTGGCGTAGGCGACCAGCTCCGTTTCATAGGTCCCCTTGGTGACGCTGCCATTGCTTTTGATGGTCGTGGTACGGGTAGCGGAACACTTCAGGTCCACGCCGAGCACGGGGTCGACCCAGCAGGTTACATCCGCCTTGACCGAACGCGTGGCTGCTTCCACGACCATGCTGGACACCGTCCTGATGGCCGTAAACGTCCCGATCGGCAAGGTGATGGATTCCAGTGCCTCAGCATTGGTCTTTTTGACAAAGGTGCTCTCAACAGTACGATTCGGGCACACTGTTTTCGCCACCGAGTTTTGCTCCCACGACATACCAACCGTCACGCGCTTCGGCAGGGTCAGGACACGCGCCGGCGAATAGGTGGTAACGCACTCACCGCCATCCTCCGGGTAAGTCGTTTTCACCAGACGCCGCTCGGAGTCGTAATGGCTGTCAGCCCTGAGGGACGCGCTGCCGACATCCACAAATACCGAGCCGCCGCGTGCCTCACGCACTGTGCTGGTTGAGTAAGACGGTTCCGCAGAATAGCCAGGCTGCTTGGCCGTCAATCGGTGTGTGAAGTAATCGCCAACGCTGACCGGTTCGGCGGAATAGGTCGGTGTCGATGGATGGCTTTCACCAGAGGAGCCAGGGTCACCGCCGCCACCGCACGCCGAAAGGGCCAGCACCGCGGCCCAGAGCATCACTTTTCTCATGATATTTCGCAAGTAAATCAATTATTTTACATAAACTATCATTAGCAATCAATTAATCAAAGTTTTCGCGGCCTGCAACACCCGGATACAAATTCCCGCCTTCAGGACACTTCCGCGCAACAGCGCGCTGCCATGATGATTCCATGTGCAGTGCGAGTGCACATTTTCATAAACTTGTTTCTGAAGGGATTAATGATGAAAGCCTTGCATAAAGCATTGATTATTAGCGCTGCTGCCTTGGGTTTTAGTGCAGCCGCATTACCAGCCATGGCCGGCGAAGGCGAGCCCCGCCAATATGCCGCCACCAAATTCGATCCAGCCAAAAGGCAGGAGCATATGGATCAGCGCGCCAAACGCATGCACGAGGCGTTGAAAATAACGCCGGCCCAGGAAGGCGCCTGGCAGGCTTATTTGAGTGCGCTTCAATCGAATATGCCGCAACGCGGCCAATTCGATCACGCTGCATTTAAACAAATGCCGGCACCGGAGCGCATGGAGAAAAGGATAGAAATATCCCGCAGCCGTATTCAGCGCATGGAGTCCAATTTGGCCGCCACTAAAACCTTTTACGCCCAACTGACACCGGAGCAGCAAAAACTGTTTGATGAGAAAGCTGGCCGGCATGGTTCGCACCGCCATAGCGGCCATGGCGGCATGCGGCACCATCAGCAGTAACTGCCGGCCCCAGCAAGCAGCCGAGATGGCTCCTACCATCTCGGCTTTTTTCCGCATCTCGATTGCCCAATCAAGCTAGACCTTGGCATGATCTAGCTAGTTCCGAGTTTGAAACGCCCCGCTGGCCCGCATTCCGCCGTAACGGGGAGCCAGGGCAGGCGTAGCTGCGCTGCGTCACGGCGACGCGCGTGCAGTGGGCTGGGGAAAGGCGGGAGGCGACGCCGGTGGGTACCGGCGGGACAAAAAGAAAGGGCGCCATCGGCGCCCTCGGAGGATTTACTTCAGCTTTTCAAGCGACCGCAAGAACTTCTCGGTATTTTGGAATCCAATGACCCGTGAATCCGGAATTTCCTGGCCAGTGGCATGAAACATGATAATACCCGGCGGCCCGAATAGATTAAATCGCTGCAGCATCGCTTTATCGGCATCGTCATTCGCCGTGACGTCCGCCTGCAGCAAAATGGTATTTGCCAGCTTTTGCTGAACTACTGCATCGACAAAGGTCAGTTTCTCCATTTCTTTGCACGACACGCACCAATCCGCATAAAAGTCGAGCATCACGGTTTTACCACCGGTTTGCGCCAATACCGCATCCAGGTCGGCTACGGTTTTAATCCGCTTGAATTCCAAGTGGCGATCAGCGCGGCCCAAGAGCTTTTCAACGGGGTGCATTGGATCGGCACTGCCCGTCGCCAAACCCGCAATTTGGAGCAGGCCGAACAACGCAAATATGGTGGCAATAACTTTTGGAATCCATTTACCGTTTTCATGGGTCAGCAGGAAAAATGCATAACCCACGCCCAAAATTGCCCAGCCAATCATTTGTACTTTACCCGGCAATACCGGCGCCACCAGCCACCACGCCATCACCAGCATCAGCACGCCGAAGAAACGCTTTACCGCCTGCATCCAGAGACCTGCGCGCGGCAACAGTGCACCCGCCGAAATCCCGACCAACAGCAGCGGAATACTCATGCCAACCGCCATCGAAAACAGGGCGCTGCCACCCACCACGACGTCGCGCGTCTGGCTGATATAGACCAGGGCGCCAGCCAGCGGCGCGGCCACGCAAGGGCCAACGATCAGGGCCGAGATCGCCCCCATGACAAACACGCCAGCCAATTTGCCACCCGACTGGCGGTTGGAGGCGCTCGCCAGGCGCGATTGCAGCGCCGCCGGGACTTGCAATTCAAATAAGCCAAACATGGAGAGGGACATGCCCGCCATCAGCAAACCGACGGTGCCCAGCACCCACGGATTTTGCAGCGCGGCAGCCAGGCCCTGGCCGATCAGGCCGGCAGCAACGCCGAGCCCGGTGTAGACAATGGCCATGCCCAGCGAATAGCTGAGCGACAGCACGAAGCCACGCGAACGGTTGCCGGCGGCGCCATCGCCCACGATGATCGAGGACAGGATCGGCACCATCGGCAGCACGCAGGGCGTGAATGACAGGCCCAGGCCAAGCAGGATAAACAGCGGCGCGATGACCAGGATGCTGCCACCCTTCAGGGCCGACTCGATCCGGCCCATTTCGCTCTCCGCAGCAGCAGGGCCTGCGCCCGCGATCACCGTCGTGATGCTGGCGACCTCGACAGCCGTGGCAGGAGCCGCCACCGCAGCATCCGGCACATCCACCGCGCCCACCGCCCCAGGCACGCTTTGCGCCCCGTTGCCAGCGCCCTGCTGCGCGCCCAGTGCCAGCAAGCCGCCCGGCGCACTGGCCGCACCACCGACCACCATCAGGCGCGCCGACGACTCCATGGGCGAATAGCACAGCCCCTTGTCCGAGCAGCCCTGGCTGGTCACCTTCAGGGTAAACGGCCCCGGCGCCTCGACCGGGATGGTGATCGTCACCTGGCGCCGATAAGTCTCCACATCCTTGGCGAAGGTTTCGTCGTATTTCACCTTGCCCGGCGGGATTTGCGGCGTGCCCAAAGTGGCGCCATCTGCCGCGAACTTGAAGCGTTCGCGGTACATATAGTAGCCATCCGCGATCTCGAAGGTCACCGCTACCGCCTTGGCGTCGACCACCTTGGCGGAAAACTTAAAGGCCACCAACGGGTCGAGGAATTCATCCTCCGCCCGCGCCGCCCCGGCGCACAGGAACACAAAGAGCGAAAGCGCGGCCAAGAGCCACGCACGGAAGGGAGACGCGATGCGGAACATAGGAGACTTTGTGGTGTAACTTGCAGACGGCAAATAGTACACCAGACTTTGTCCGCTTGGGGGTCAGGAAGAAAAGTGGACATTTCTGGGAATGTCCACTTTTCTTCCTGACCCCAAAGCGGACAGGCGAAAAAAAAGCCGGGCAATGCCCGGCTTTTTAATGGTCCGACTGAGATTACTCAGCGGTTGGTGCTTCTTCTGCAGTGGTGGTCTCTGGACGGTCCAGCAGCTCGATGAAAGCCATTGGAGCGTTGTCGCCCTGACGGAAACCCATCTTCAGGATACGCAGGTAGCCGCCGTTGCGGTTTGCGTAGCGTGGGCCCAGTTCAGCGAACAGCTTCAGAACCATCTCGCGGTCGCGCAGACGGGCGAATGCCAGACGCTTGTTGGCCAGGGTGTCGTTCTTGCCCAGGGTCAGGATCGGTTCCACGACGCGACGCAGTTCCTTTGCCTTTGGCAGGGTGGTCTTGATCGCTTCGTGACGCAGCAGCGAAACAGTCATGTTGCGCAGCATTGCCAGACGGTGGGACGAGGTACGATTCAGTTTACGGAGGCCGTGACGGTGACGCATGGTACTTCCTTTCAATAATGTTTAAATCCGAGATCTTCGATCGCCAATGCGAGCAATGGCGCGGTCCGGTTATCAAGTTAAAACGCCCAACGCGAGATGCTTCAGGCGGGTACTGCAAATCAGTTGGTAACAGGGCAGAACATCGCTGCGCGATGTCCAGCACTGTCACCCAATCTGTTACTTCTCCAGACCAGCCGGTGGCCAGTTCTCGAGTTTCATGCCCAAGGTCAGGCCGCGGGATGCCAGCACTTCCTTGATTTCGTTGAGCGACTTGCGACCCAGGTTCGGGGTCTTCAGCAGCTCGTTTTCGGTACGCTGGATCAGGTCGCCGATGTAGTAGATGTTTTCTGCTTTCAGGCAGTTGGCCGAACGTACGGTCAGCTCCAGGTCGTCCACTGGACGCAGCAGGATCGGGTCTACCATTGGAGCACGCGAAGGCGCTTCAGCGGTGGTCTCGGTGCCTTCCAGGGCGGCGAACACGTTCAGCTGGTCGACCAGCACGCGCGCCGATTGACGGATCGCTTCTTCCGGGGTGATCACGCCATTGGTTTCAATGTTGATGATCAGCTTGTCCAGGTCGGTACGCTGTTCCACACGTGCCGATTCGACAGCGTAGGAAACACGGCGCACTGGCGAGAACGAAGCGTCCAGGATGATGCGGCCGATGGTTTTGTTCGCATCTTCCGACAGGCGACGCACGTTACCAGGAACGTAGCCGCGGCCTTTTTCAACCTTGATCTGCATGTCCAGCTTGCCGCCTGCGGTCAGGTTGGCGATCACGTGGTCCGGATTGATCAGCTCCACGTCGTGCGGCAGGTCGATGTCCGACGCCAGCACGGGGCCTTCGCCTTCCTTCTTCAGGGTCAGGGTCACGGAGTCACGGTTGTGCACCTTGAACACGACGCCCTTCAGGTTCAGCAGCAGGTCAACCACGTCTTCCTGCACGCCGTCCAGCGAGGAGTACTCGTGAACGACACCGGCGATGGTGACTTCGGTCGGCGCGTAGCCGGTCATCGAAGACAGCAGCACGCGGCGCAGCGCGTTGCCCAGAGTGTGGCCGAAGCCGCGCTCGAATGGCTCCATCACGACTTTGGCGTGACCGTGGCCCAGGGCTTCAACATCGATAATACGTGGTTTCAACAAGCTATTTTGCATGTAAATGTCCTTTTCATTACCCTCGGCTCGTTACACCGATAAGGCTGATGGCATTAAATGAGAAAGGCGGGACCATGTCCCGCCTTGGTGCAGCTTCCCGGATTAACGGGAATACAGTTCGACGATCAGCGATTCGTTGACGTCGTTAGCGATTTCGTTACGCTCTGGCAGGGACTTGAAGGTGCCTTCCATTTTCTTGGAGTCAACCGACACCCAAGCTGGCATGCCGACTTGTTCCGCCAGCGACAGCGCTTCCACGATACGGGTCTGCTTCTTCGACTTTTCGCGCACGGCGATCACGTCGTTGATCTTCACGTTGAACGAAGGGATGTTCACCACTTGGCCGTTCACGGTGAACGCTTTGTGGGATACCAGCTGACGCGCTTCAGCGCGGGTCGAGCCGAAGCCCATGCGGTATGCAACGTTGTCCAGGCGGGTTTCCAGCAGGGACAGCAGGGTCTCACCGGTGTTGCCCTTACGACGCTCAGCTTCAGCGAAGTAGCGACGGAACTGGCGTTCCAGCACGCCGTACATACGCTTGACCTTCTGCTTTTCGCGCAGTTGGTTGCCGAAGTCGGAGGTGCGGGCGCCGGATTTCACACCGTGCTGGCCTGGCTTGACATCCAGTTTGCACTTGGAGTCCAGGGAGCGGCGTGCGCTCTTCAGGAACAGGTCGGTGCCTTCACGGCGGGACAGTTTTGCTTTAGGTCCGATATAACGTGCCACAGTAATTTCCTTTGAATGATAAATGACGCCCCAGCCGCATCGGGATGCGGTTAGGCGCTAGCCTGGCTCACTTTCAGCCGAGGCGGTGGCTCAACATTGCCATCGCGGCCACAAAGGTGGCGCGAGAAGGCAAAAATAGCCGGACAGTATAACCGTTTCCGGTTCACTGTTCCAGCAATTTTGAGTGCAGAAGACGGTGGCCGGTACACACCGTACCGGCCAATGTCAGGCTGACTATTAGATGCGACGACGCTTAGGAGGACGGCAGCCGTTGTGTGGCACTGGGGTAACGTCCTGGATCTCGGTGATCTTGATGCCCAGGTTGTTCAGTGCGCGCACTGCGGATTCGCGGCCAGGACCAGGGCCCTTGATGCGAACTTCCAGGTTCTTCACGCCGCATTCCTGTGCAACTTTACCAGCGGCTTCAGCAGCAACCTGCGCTGCGAACGGGGTCGATTTACGCGAACCCTTGAAGCCAGCACCACCGGAGGTCGCCCACGACAGAGCGTTGCCCTGGCGGTCGGTGATGGTGATGATGGTGTTGTTGAAGGAAGCGTGAACGTGTGCGATACCTTCAGCGACGTTCTTCTTGACTTTCTTGCGTACGCGAGCTGCTGCCGCGGAGCTTTGTTGCTTAGCCATAATAGTTCCCTAGATTATTTCTTCAGCGATTGAGCGGCCTTGCGCGGGCCCTTGCGGGTACGTGCATTGGTGCGGGTGCGCTGACCGCGGACCGGCAGGCCCTTACGGTGACGCAGACCACGGTAGCAGCCCAGGTCCATCAGACGCTTGATGTTCATCGACAGTTCGCGGCGCAGGTCACCCTCGACCACGAATTTGCCGATTTCTTCACGCAGCTTCTCGAGTTCGCTGTCGTCCAGGTCCTTGACCTTCTTGTTGGTTGCAACGCCGGCTTGTGCGCAGATGAACTGCGAACGTGGACGGCCGATACCGTAGATCTCGGTCAGGCCGATAACGGTGTGCTTGTGATTTGGGATGTTAACCCCTGCAATACGTGCCATTCGTTATTCCCTCGATTAACCTTGACGCTGCTTGTGACGAGCTTCCACGCAGATTACGCGGACCACGCCCTTGCGCTTGATGATCTTGCAGTTGCGGCAGATGCGCTTAACTGAAGCGTTAACTTTCATGATTGCACTCTCTTATGTTCGAAATTGCTAATTAATTACTTTGTCCGGAACACAATACGGGCCCGGGACAGGTCGTACGGCGTCAGTTCAACCGTGACCTTGTCGCCAGGAAGAATGCGGATGTAGTTCATACGCATTTTACCCGAAATGTGGCCGAGTACCACGTGGCCGTTTTCCAGCTTGACCCTAAAAGTTGCATTGGGCAAGTTCTCCAGGATCTCACCCTGCATCTGAATGACGTCGTCTTTTGCCATTTTATCGTGTCGGAAGCCCGCCCTTGAAGTTAGCTTTGCGCAGCAGCGATTCATATTGCTGCGACATCACATAATTTTGTACTTGGGCCATGAAGTCCATGGTCACAACTACAATAATCAACAACGAGGTACCGCCAAAATAGAACGACACTTTCCATTGCGCTTGCATAAACTCAGGCAGCAAGCACACGGCAGTGATATACACCGCGCCCGCCAGGGTCAATCGCATCAGGATCTTGTCGATGTAACGGGCTGTCTGCTCACCGGGACGAATCCCTGGCACAAAGGCCCCGCTCTTCTTCAAGTTCTCTGCAGTCTCCTTGCTGTTGAACACCAGTGCGGTGTAGAAGAAGCAGAAGAATACGATTGCCACAGCGTACAGCAGTGCATGGATCGGCTCACCAGGAGCCATCGACGCAGCCAGATCTTTCAGGAAGCGGACCACCGGGTTAGCGGTGTCCGCGCCTTTCGAAAACCAGTCCACGATGGTAGCCGGGAACAAGATAATCGACGAAGCGAAGATCGGCGGGATTACGCCTGCCATATTCAGCTTGAGCGGCAGGTGGCTGGTCTGCCCACCGTAGATCTTGTTACCGACCTGACGTTTGGCATAGTTGACCAGGATTTTGCGCTGACCACGTTCCACGAACACCACGGCGTAGGTGACAGCAGCCACCAACAGCACGATGAGGATCGCCGACGGTGCACCGATGGCGCCTTGCGACACTTGGGAGAACAAGCCACCCAGTGCGCTCGGAAGCCCTGCGGCAATACCGGCAAAGATGATGATCGAGATGCCGTTACCAAGACCACGCTCGGTAATCTGCTCGCCCAACCACATCACGAACATGGTGCCGGTCAGCAGCGTCACCACGGTGACGAAGCGGAAGCCCATCCCTGGGTCCAGTACCAGGCCAGGCTGGGATTCCAGCGCGACCGCGATACCGAACGCCTGGAACAAAGCCAGACCGACGGTTGCATAGCGGGTGTATTGGGTAATCTTGCGACGTCCCGCCTCACCTTCTTTTTTCAGCGCCTCCATGGTCGGCGAAACGATCGACACCAGTTGCATGATGATCGAGGCCGAGATGTATGGAGTAATGCCCAGTGCAAACACCGTGAAGCGCGAGAGTGCGCCGCCCGAGAACATGTTGAACATGCCCAGGATGCCGCCTTCTTGCTGCTTGAACAGTGCTGCCAGCTGTACCGGATCTACCCCTGGAACAGGGATGTGTGCACCGATCCGGTACACCACCAGAGCGCCCAGCAAAAACCACAGCCGGTTCCAAGGGAAGCCGGCGGCGGCGGATTTAGCAAGCTGTTGGTTGTTCGCCAATTTTCGCTCCGATTAAGCTAGCGGGCTCAGGCTACCGAGCCGCCAGCTGCTTCGATGGCTGCTTTCGCGCCGGCGGTCACTTTCAGGCCTTTTACGGTCACTGCTTTGGTGATTTCGCCGGAAGCGATAACGCGTACGTCGCGTGCCAGAACATTCAGCACGCCGGCCTGTTTCAGCACCAGGATGTCGACTTCGCCGACAGCCAGGCCGTTCAGGTCGGACAGACGCACTTCAGCCTTGAAAGTGGCATTCAGGGATTTGAAGCCACGCTTAGGCAGACGACGCTGCAGAGGCATTTGACCGCCTTCGAAGCCGACTTTATGGAAGCCGCCCGAACGCGATTTCTGACCTTTGTGGCCACGGCCTGCGGTTTTACCCAGGCCAGAGCCGATACCGCGGCCAACGCGGCGCTTAGCGTGCTTCGCGCCTTCTGCTGGTTGAATGGTATTCAGTTGCATTGTTTTCTCCAGATCCTAAGAGTTTCTTAGGAAACGACTTTAACGAGGTAGGCGACCTTGTTGATCATGCCGCGCACAGCAGGGGTGTCCTGCAGTTCGCTGACAGAGTTCACACGACGCAGGCCCAGGCCACGCACGGTGGCGCGGTGGTCTTGACGGGTGCCGATCAGGCCCTTCACCAGTTTGACTTTGATAGTGCTCATTGAAGTTCCCCTATTAACCCAGGATCTCTTCAACCGACTTACCGCGTTTAGCGGCGATGTCAGCTGGAGTGCTCATTTTTGCCAGACCGTCCAGGGTGGCGCGCACCAGATTGTACGGGTTGTTCGAGCCGGTGGATTTCGCCACGACGTCGGTTACGCCCATCACATCGAAGATAGCGCGCATTGCGCCACCAGCGATGACGCCGGTACCTGGCTTAGCTGGCGACATCATCACTTTCGACGCGCCGTGGCGGCCGGTGACGGTGTGCTGCAGGGTGCCGTTTTTCAGAGGTACTTTGATCAGGTTGCGACGGGCTTCTTCCATTGCCTTCTGCACACCAACCGGTACTTCTTTCGACTTGCCCTTGCCCATGCCGATGCGGCCATCGCCGTCACCAACTACGGTCAGCGCTGCGAAACCCATGATACGACCACCCTTGACCACTTTGGTCACGCGGTTGATCGCGATCATTTTTTCGCGCATGCCATCATCCGGCTTATCGGATGCCATTTTTGCTTGCATTTTTGCCATGATCGTTATCCTTAGAACTTCAGGCCAGCTTCACGCGCGGCTTCAGCCAGCGCCTTGACACGGCCGTGGTAACGGAAACCGGAGCGGTCGAAGGCAACTTCGGTAATGCCCGCTTTCAGTGCTTTTTCTGCGACACGCTTGCCCACCAGAGCGGCGGCGGCGGCATTGCCACCCAGGCCGGTCTTGCCAGCCAGCTCGGCGCGCACTTCCGCTTCCACGGTCGAGGCCGAAACCAGTACTTTGGCTTCCGGGCTGATCAGGCTTGCGTAGATGTGCTGGTTGGTGCGGTGGACCGACAGGCGGTTCACTTTCAACTGAGCAATCTTGATACGCGTTTGGCGTCCGCGGCGCAGACGAGATTCTTTTTTGTCCATCGTCAGCCCCTAATTACTTCTTCTTGGTTTCTTTGAGCTTAACCACTTCGTCCACATAGCGGACACCCTTGCCTTTGTATGGCTCAGGGGAGCGGTAAGCACGCACTTCGGCAGCCACCTGGCCAACCTTTTGGCGATCAACGCCAGAGATGATGATCTCGGTTGGGGTCGGGGTTGCACATTTCACGCCGGTTGGCATGTCGTGCACGACAGGGTGCGAGAAACCCAGGGACAGATTCAGCTTGTCGCCTTGGGCTTGGGCTTTGTAACCCACGCCTACCAGGGACAGCTTCTTCTCGAAGCCCTTGGTCACGCCCACTACCATGTTGTTAACCAGCGCACGCAGGGTGCCGGACATGGCGTTGGATTCGCGGCTGTCGTTCACCACGTCGAAGGACAGGGTGCCAGCGTTGTTTTCAACTTTTACCAGGCCGTTCAGGCTCTGGGTCAGGGTGCCCAGTGGGCCCTTGACGGTGATCGCTTGTGCGGAGATGGCAACTTCGGCGCCAGCAGGCACAACGATCGGCATTTTAGCTACACGAGACATTGTGTTACTCCTTAAGCCACGAAGCAGATAACTTCGCCACCAACACCGGTAGCGCGCGCTTTGCGGTCGGTCATGACGCCTTGCGGAGTCGACACGATGGCCACGCCCAGGCCGTTCATCACGGTTGGGATTTCACCTTTGCCTTTGTAGACGCGCAGACCCGGACGGGACACGCGCTCCAGGCGCTCGATGACAGGACGGCCTACATAATATTTCAAACCGATTTTCAGTTCCGACTTGCCCTCAGTAGTGGACACGGCGAAATCTTCAATGTAACCCTCGTCTTTCAGGACGTTGGCAATCGCAACTTTAACCTTCGACGATGGCATTGCCACGGAGGTCTTTTGCACGGTTTGTGCGTTGCGAATACGGGTCAGCATATCGGCGATAGGATCGCTCATACTCATTGCTTATTCTCCTATTACCAGCTGGCTTTGGTCATACCCGGGATCTCACCACGCATGGCGAATTCACGGAGCTTGATACGACCCAGGCCGAATTTACGGAAGGTGCCACGTGGGCGACCGGTGACCTGGCAGCGGTTACGCTGACGGGTTGGAGCCGAGTTACGCGGCAGTGCCTGCAGTTTCAGGCGTGCTTCGTAACGCTCTTCTTCCGACTTGGTCTGGTCATCGATGATGGCCTTCAGAGCGGCGCGCTTGGCAGCGAATTTCGCTACCAGGTCAGCACGCTTCTGTTCACGGTTAATCAGTGCGAGTTTTGCCATGATCGTTTAGTTCCTGAACGGGAATTTAAAGGCGGCGAGCAGCGCTTTGGCTTCGTCGTCGGTCTTTGCAGTCGTGGTGATCGAGATGTTCATACCACGCAGAGCGTCGATCTTGTCGTACTCGATTTCCGGGAAGATGATCTGCTCTTTCACGCCGATGTTGTAGTTGCCGCGGCCATCGAAAGATTTGCCGGACACGCCACGGAAGTCACGCACGCGCGGCAGGGCCACGGTGATGAAACGATCCAGGAACTCGTACATACGGGCGCCGCGCAGGGTCACCATGGTACCGATCGGGTAGCCTTCGCGGATCTTGAAACCTGCGATTGCCTTACGGGCCTTGGTGATGACTGGCTTCTGGCCGGCGATCTTGGTCAGGTCGCCCACCGCGTGCTCGATGATCTTCTTGTCAGCCACCGCTTCCGAGAGACCCATGTTCAGGGTGATCTTGGTCAGGCGTGGCACTTCCATCACCGACTTGTAACCGAATTTCTCGGTCAGTTCGGAGACGACTTTGTCTTTGTACAGTTGTTGCAGACGGGCCATTTCTGATTACCCCTTCACTACTTCGCCGGAGGACTTGAAGACGCGGACTTTTTTACCGTCCACTTCTTTGAAGCCCACGCGATCGGCCTTGCCGGTCGCAGCGTTGAACAGTGCAACGTTGGACACGTGAATAGGCATAGTCTTGTCGACGATGCCACCTTGAACACCAGTCATCGGGTTCGGCTTAACGGCTTTTTTAGCCACGTTAACGCCATCAACCACGACGTGCTCAGCGTCTACACGCTGGGTCACTACGCCGCGTTTGCCCTTGTCCTTACCAGTCAGGACGATGACTTCGTCGTTTTTGCGAATCTTATCCATTGTCTGACTCCTTACAGGACTTCCGGTGCCAGGGACACGATCTTCATGAACTTCTCAGTGCGCAGTTCACGCGTCACTGGGCCAAAGATACGGGTACCGATTGGTTCCAGTTTGTTGTTCAGCAGGACGGCAGCATTGCCATCGAACTTCACCAGGGAACCATCCTGGCGGCGCACACCCTTAGCGGTGCGCACTACCACGGCGTTATAAATTTCACCTTTTTTGACACGACCACGTGGCTGGGCCACCTTTACGGTGACTTTGATCACGTCGCCAATGCCAGCATAACGGCGCTTGGAACCGCCCAACACCTTGATGCACATTACTTCCTTGGCACCGGTGTTGTCGGCTACTTCGAGCCGGCTCTCAGTTTGAATCATAGTTGTCTCTTTCCCAACTTAAGCCGAATGCCCCACACGGAGCTCGGTCAGTCTTGGTCCCGCCAGGCCGCACAATGCGGACTGATTGGGTGCTTGATCTTCATACAAGTACTGACCGCGACTGCGCCCGCGGGGGACGTATAGCGGCGATACATGAACGAAGCCCGCAAGTATTACATAAAACCTGCGGGCCTGCAAGAACTAATTAAATTGTGGCCGGGGACTCGCATCCCCGGCGTCCAACTTACTTAGACGATTTGTGCAGCTTGCACTACTCGGGTCACCGTCCACGCCTTGGTCTTGGAGATCGGGCGACCTTCTTGGATTTCAACCGTATCACCGGCTTTAACCTGGTTGGTCTCGTCGTGCGCGTGGTACTTTGCGCTACGCACGATGATCTTGCCATACAGAGGGTGCTTGACGTGACGTTCGATCAGAACGGTAACGGTCTTGTCCATCTTGTCGGACACGACTTTACCGATCAGAGTACGCTTCAGCTTAACTTGTTCGGTCATTTCGCTTCCTTCGAGTTCATTACCGTTTTTACGCGGGCGATGTCGCGGCGGACCTTCTTCAGCTGCGAGCTGTTGCCCAGCTGCTGGGTAGCAGCTTGCATACGCAGGCCGAACTGAGCCTTCAGCAGGTCGCTCAGTTCTTTCTGCAGTGCAGCCTGGTCTTTGCCACGGAGTTCAGATGCTTTCATATTTCACTCCAATTATTGGCCAACCTGGCGCACCACGAAGGTGGTTGCCAGAGGCAGTTTAGCAGCGGCCAGACGGAACGCTTCACGTGCCAGTTCTTCGCCCACACCATCCATTTCGTACAGGACTTTACCTGGACGGATTTCGGCGACGTAGTACTCCGGATTACCCTTACCGTTACCCATACGGACTTCGGCAGGCTTGTTGGAGATCGGCTTGTCTGGGAAAACACGGATCCAGATACGGCCACCACGTTTGATGTGACGGGTCATCGCACGACGTGCGGACTCGATCTGGCGCGCGGTGATACGACCACGGGCCACGGCCTTCAGGCCGAACTCACCGAACGACACGTTAGTGCCGGTGGAGTGCGAAATGCCGGTGTTACGGCCTTTCTGCTCTTTACGATATTTCCTGCGGCTAGGTTGCAGCATGCTTATTCTCCTGCTTTGTCAGCTGCGGCCGGCTTGGCAGCGCGGCGACCGGCTGGGGCTTTGGCGCCTGGAGCTGGACGGCGGCCGGCTGGCTTACCGTCGTCGCGGCGCGGGCCACGTGGCTTTTTCTCTTCCGCTGGGGTGTCGATGACTGGTGCTTCGCCGGTAGCGGAGCGGTCACCCTTGTACACCCACACCTTGACACCGATGATGCCGTAGGTGGTCGAGGCTTCGGAAGTACCGTAGTCGATGTCGGCCTTCAGGGTATGCAGAGGCACGCGGCCTTCACGATACCATTCAGTACGCGCGATCTCGATGCCGTTCAGACGACCGGAGGACATGATCTTGATGCCCTGGGCGCCCAGGCGCATTGCGTTCTGCATGGCGCGCTTCATGGCGCGGCGGAACATAATACGCTTTTCCAGCTGCTGCGAGATCGAGTCAGCGATCAGCTGAGCGTCGATTTCCGGCTTGCGGATTTCTTCGATGTTCACGTGCACCGGCACGCCCATGATCTTGGTCAGCGCGGACTTCAGAACTTCGATGTCTTCGCCTTTCTTACCGATCACGACGCCAGGACGCGAGCTGTACACGGTGAAGCGTGCGTTCTTGGCTGGACGCTCGATCACGATGCGGCCAACGGAAGCGTTTTTCAGCTTCTTTTTCAGGAAAGCACGTGCCTTCAGGTCTTCGTTCAGCATGGAAGCGAAGTTACCGTTGGTTGCGTACCAGCGAGATGCCCAGTTACGGGTGACCGCCAGACGGAAACCGGTTGGATGAATTTTCTGACCCATCGCAGCTCCTTAGTTACCGACAGTCACGTAAATGTGACAGGATTGTTTCGAGATACGGTCGCCACGACCTTTAGCGCGTGCAGTGAAGCGCTTCAGGATTGGACCCTTTTCGACGTAGATCGTTTTCACGACCAGCTCGTCGATGTCGGCACCGTCGTTGTGCTCGGCGTTCGCAATAGCGGACTCCAGCACTTTCTTGACGATGAACGCGCCTTTCTTAGGGCTGAACTGCAGAATGTTCAGCGCAGCGTCAACCTTCTTGCCGCGAATCAGGTCAGCGATCAGGCGACCCTTTTGATCCGACAGGCGCACGCCTTTGAGGATAGCTTTGGTTTCCATTATTTCTTAGCCTTTTTGTCAGCAGCGTGGCCCTTGAAGGTACGGGTCAGCGCGAATTCGCCGAGCTTGTGACCAACCATGTTCTCGGAAACGTACACAGGCACGTGCACCTTGCCGTTGTGCACGGCAATGGTCAGACCGATGAAGTCAGGCATGATCGTCGAGCGACGGGACCAGGTTTTGATTGGCTTTTTGTCTTTGGTCGCTTGCGCGGCTTCGACTTTTTTCACCAGGTGGGCGTCGCAGAACGGCCCTTTTTTCAATGAACGAGTCATGGTTTATCCTTATTTCTTGCCGCGGCGAGAGACGATCATCGAAGAAGTACGCTTGTTGGAGCGAGTCTTCTTACCTTTGGTCTGCTGGCCCCATGGCGATACTGGATGACGACCAGCTGCGGTTTTACCTTCACCACCACCGTGCGGGTGATCGACCGGGTTCATGACCACACCGCGAACGGTAGGACGAACACCGCGCCAGCGCATCGCGCCAGCTTTACCGATCTTGCGCAGGCTGTGCTCGGAGTTACCGACTTCGCCGATGGTGGCGCGGCACTCGATGTGCACGCGGCGCACTTCGCCGGAGCGCAGGCGAACCTGAGCGTAGGTACCTTCACGGGCCATCAGGACCACAACAGCACCAGCGGTACGGGCCATCTGGGCACCTTTACCTGGCAACATTTCCACGCAGTGGATGTTGGTGCCGACTGGGATGTTACGGATAGGCAGGCAGTTACCGGCCTTGATCGGCGCTTCCGAACCGTTCAGCAGGGTGTCGCCGACAGCAACGCCTTTAGGGGCGATGATGTACTTGCGCTCGCCGTCGGCGTAGCACAGCAGGGCGATGTGTGCGGTACGGTTTGGATCGTATTCGATACGTTCCACTTTCGCAGGGATGCCATCCTTGTTGCGTTTGAAGTCCACAATACGGTAGTGCTGCTTGTGGCCACCGCCGATGTGGCGGGTGGTGATGTGACCGTTGTTGTTACGGCCAGCAGTCTTCGACTTCTTTTCCAGCAGGGCGGCGAACGGACGACCTTTGTACAGGTCGCTGTTCACAACCTTCACCATGCCGCGACGGCCTGGGGAGGTTGGCTTCATCTTAACGAGTGCCATTATTTAGCCTCCTCGGTGAAATTGATTTCCTGGCCTGGCTTCAGGCACACGAAAGCACGCTTGGTGTGGTTGCGACGACCGATGAAACGGCCGGAACGCTTTACCTTACCTTCGCGGTTCACGGTCTGCACCGATTCCACTTCAACCTTGAACAGCAGTTCAACGGCGGCCTTGATTTCTGGCTTGGTCGCATCCTTGGACACCAGGAACACGATCTGCTCGTTCTTTTCCGCAACCATGGTGGCTTTTTCGGAAATGACCGGAGCCAGCAGCACCTTCATCAGGCGCTCTTCGCTGTGTTTGATAACTGCGCTCATGCCAGCATCTCCTCAATCTGTGCCAGGGCTGCCTTGGTGACCAGGACCTTCTTGTAGAAGACCAGGGACATTGGGTCAGCGTGACGTGGCTCAACAACCAGCACGTTCGGCAGGTTGCGGGAAGCCAGTTCCAGGTTTTCCTGGATGGTATCGGTAACGATCAGGACCGAGTCCAGACCCATGCCGGTCAGCTTTTGCGACAGCAGTTTGGTCTTAGGAGCATCGATTGCGATATCTTCGATCACGACCAGGCGCTCTTCGCGAGCCAGCTGGGACAGGATCGAGCAGATACCTGCGCGATACATCTTCTTGTTCACCTTGTGCGAGAAGTTCTCGTCAGGGGTGTTCGGGAAGGTGCGACCACCACCACGCCACAGCGGGGAGGAGGACATACCAGCACGAGCACGGCCGGTGCCTTTTTGGCGCCATGGCTTCTTGGTCGTGTGGTGGACTTCTTCACGGTCTTTTTGCTTGCGGTTACCGCTACGTGCGTTAGCAGCGTAAGCAACGACGACTTGGTGGATCAGTGCTTCGTTGTAGTCACGGCCGAAGACGGTGTCAGCGGCGGCTACGTTCGACGCGACTTGACCTTGCGCGTTCAAGAGCTTCAGTTCCATCGATTAAGCTCCCTTCTTTGCTTTAACTTTAACAGCTGGCGATACAACAACCTGGCCGTTTTTCGCGCCTGGTACTGCACCTTTTACCAGCAGCAGCTGGCGGTCAGCGTCGATACGAGCGATTTCCAGGTTCTGGGTGGTGACGGTGACGTCGCCCATGTGACCGGTCATGCGCTTACCTGGGAACACACGGCCTGGATCCTGCGCCATACCGATCGAGCCTGGTACGTTGTGCGAACGGGAGTTACCGTGGGTTTGACGACCCGATGCGAAGTTGTGACGCTTGATGGTACCGGCGTAGCCTTTACCAATCGACACACCTTGCACGTCGATCTTTTGACCGACTTCGAACAGGGAAGCGGCGATAACTTCACCAGCTTTCAGTTCGTTTGCTTTAGCTGCGTCAACGCGGAATTCCTTGATAAAGGAACCAGCTTCAACACCTGCTTTAGCGTAGTGACCGGCAGCAGCTTTAGTCACGCGGGATGCGCGACGCTGACCGAAGACAACCTGAACAGCGGAATAACCATCCACTTCAGGAGTTTTGATTTGCGCAACACGGTTGTTCGATACGTCCAACACGGTGACCGGGATCGAGTCCCCATCATCGGTGAAGATGCGCATCATACCAACCTTGCGACCGAGGAGGCCAAGGCTCATTTTTTCTCCATTCCCACCTACGATTGGGCGGGGCTTTGTTTAACTACAAAAAAAGATACGGGCCATAAAAAAGACGAACCCATACCGAAGCCGGCTAGTGTACCCACAATTGACCCTTGACGCAACAGGTTTGTACGAGGTATGGCAAAGGTTTATTATCTGTTCACGGCCAACTAATGCGCAAAGTATCGTTTCGCGCAATAAACTGGTTTCTTATTGCGCGGAGTAGGCATGGAACGAGGTTTGACGGGACGTTACGAGGACTCGGCAGCGGCGGGTGAATCTTGTCATGCTTTCATCCCCGCGCCACTACCGCCAACGCCGGAGTTGCGCATCGGGACCGCACTGCAAGAGCGTCTGGGCGAAGCCTGGCTGGCCCTGGGTCGGCTGGACAGCTTGTCCACCCTGCTGCCCAACGCGCCGATGTTGCTCTACAGCTTCGTGCGCAAGGAGGCAGTCATGTCTTCCCAGATCGAGGGTACGCAATCGTCCCTGGCGGACTTGCTGCTTTTTGAGGCGGCAGGCGCCCCCGGCGTGCCGCTGGACGATGCCAGGGAGGTATCCAGTTACGTCGATGCTTTGATGCATGGCATGCAACGACTGCAAAATGGCTTTCCCCTGTGCATACGTCTGATGAATGAGATGCACAGCAAGTTGATGGCGCATGGCCGGGGAGCCCAGAAAGGTCCTGGCCAACTTCGGCGCATACAAAACTGGATTGGGGGCGCTAGTCCGGCCCGCGCTGTCTTCGTTCCCGTGCCTCCGCAACATATCGCGGGCTGCATGTCCGACCTGGAGAAGTTCATCGACGACGTGCCCCTACGGCATGCCGCGCTGATTAAAGCAGCATTGACTCATGCCCAGTTTGAGGCGATCCACCCTTACCTCGATGGCAATGGCCGACTGGGAAGGTTGCTCATCCCGCTGTTACTGGTCGATGCCGGAGTGCTGCACCATCCGGTGCTCTACCTATCACTGTATTTCCGCACGCATCGCAGCAATTACTACGCTGCGCTGCAAAGCGTCCGCCTGACCGGCGACTGGGAGGAGTGGCTGTGGTTCTTTGCCAGTGCAATATGGCAGACTGCCAACCAGGCCATCGAAACGGCAACCGCCCTGTTGGCACTGGCTGATGCGGAGCGTCAACGACTCAAGCAGTTGGGCCGGCTCACTGCATTTGCCTTGAAAGTGCATCGCACATTGAGCGAACGCCCAGTATCAACGATTGCGGCAATCTGTGCGAACACCAGCCAAAGTCCCCATACTGTCGCCAAGGTGCTGGACGCGATGCAGGGTATGGGCATGGTACGCGAAGTAACCGGCATGAAACGCAACCGTATCTACGAATACACGGCCTGCCTCGCCATTTTGAACCGGGATCTTTCGTCTTGATCCCAATCCCCCTGGATGAGTATTGCCATGGCTTACCGATTCACCGCCGATGCTGTCCTGCTGCTGCACGGCGCCTTCATCCTGTTCGTGTTGGGCGGCGCCCTACTGGCGCTACGCTGGTCGCGCGCGCCATGGTTGCATCTGCCTGCCGTGGCCTGGGGCGTCGGCATTGAACTAGCCGGCGCCGTCTGCCCGCTTACATACCTGGAGGTGGCCTTGCGCGAGCGCGCCGGTCAGCAAGGCTATTCCGGCGGCTTTTTAGAACACTACCTGCTGCCTTTGCTCTACCCGGCCGGGCTGACGCCCGCCGTGCAGTATGTGCTGGCGGGCGTGGTGCTGGCGGTGAACCTGTTGCTGTACGGTTGGCTGCTGCGCCGGCGCGCCGGCAAGCCGTTTAAGCCGCGCGGCTAAGATCCAGCCGCCCCGCCACGGCAACCTGCTCCGGCAGGCGGGCGTAGGCGCGGAAGATGTCAACCTCACGCCGTCCCAGCCGCGCCTCCAGCATGCGCAGCAGGTCTATATAAGGCGCGCTGCCGACCAGGGTGGCGCAGGGCAGCGCCAGGCGGTAGATCGGAGCGTCGCCCTGCCCCGCCACCATCACGTCGCGGTAGCCACTGACCACCACACCTGCGAGCTGTGTGCCGGGGTGTATGTCGAGCTGCCAGTTCACCGCCTCGTAGCTGGCCAGAACCAGCAGAATGCGGGCACCGTAGCGGTCGAGCACCACCCGCACCGGCCCGGCCGCGCGCGCGGCGACATAGCCGGACACCACCACCAGCTCGGCCCCCTCGGCCAGGGCCGGCGACAGCAGGCCGCCGGGAATCACGACGCCTCCGCTGCCGGCGCGGCAGCCGTCTCGCCCAGGCGGTACCAGTCCACCTTGCGCGTCGCGACCATGATGGCTGCCAGCACCGCAAACAGCAGGATGGCGCCCATGACCAGGGCATTGCTCTCCGAATTCAGGAGCCCGAACAGCACGCCGTACAAGCCGCCCAGTGCAGCCGAGAAGCCGGCGCCGCGCTTCCAGTCGCGCAGCACATGCGCCAGGTAATAGCCGATCAGCGCAATACAGGCGGCACTGGCGGCCAGATAGGCGTACAGGAAGTTGATATGCTCGGACAGGCTGACCAGCAGCAGGAAGAACAAGGCCAACGCCATGCCCACCAGGGCGTACTGCACCGGGTGGATCGGCAGCCGCTTCATCACCTCGAACAGGAAGAAGGCGGCAAAGGTCAGGGCCACGAACAGCAGGCCATACTTGGTGGCGCGGTCGGCCATGGAGTACACATTCACCGGCTCGATAAAGGTAGTACGGATCGCGTCCAGATGCAGCGCCTGCGCCGCATCGGCCCCGCTGCGCTGCACCTTCGCCTCGCGCTCACGCAACTGCTGCTGGGCATTGGTGGCCAGCGCCGAAATGCGCCAGGTGGCCTGGAAGCCGGCATCCGTCACACTGCGCTGTTCCGGCAGGTACTGGCCGCCGAACTGCGGATGCGGCCAGGCCGAGGTCATGCTGAAGTGGTTGTTTTTGGCCAGCGGCACGAAGGCCTGGCTGCCCAGGCCGCCCAGGTTCAGGTCGAAGCTGAAGGCCACCAGGCCCGGCGTGATATCGGCCAGCGACAGGCGCGCGTGCAGGCCGTTCGGCTCGGACGCCAGGCGCGCGCCCTGCTCGAACTCGATGCGGCGCTTGCCCCAGGCCAGCTGCGGGAAATCGCGCACACCGCGCGTATCCTCCACCGCCAGCGCGATGTAAGGCTCGTGCGGCGTGATGTCCGAGCGCTCCACCGTATGCGGCAACTCGTCCAGCGCCGGCAGCAGGAAGTCGCCTTTGATCTTATGGCCGCCGTTGTAGACCAGGATCTGGTGGATGCCGCGATAACGGCGCTCGGTATCCATGGTGGAGACCACGTCGAGCTGCTGGGGGAAGACCAGGTGCGTCGAACGCTTGCGATAGCGCTTGGCCGCGCCGCCCTCCTGCACCGTGTAGTCCTCGTCGTACGGTATCACCAGCACCGGCCCGTAGACCAACTGGGTGCCGACCGAATCGGCGGCGATATTGGCGGCAGCTTCGTCGCGGAACTGCATGCGCTCGCGCACCGTGGATTGGATCATGGCCAGCGGCACGCCGAGCAAGAGCATCAGCACGGCGACGGTGAAGGCTTTGATCAGGAGTCTTTTTTGCATTATTGGCGCTTCCTGTTGTGGTTAAGGTTGCGCCAGTGTAGTCAGCGATTATGTGCTGCCGATGCGTTCCGCGTGAAGCGGCAGCAGCAGCGACGCGCGACAGCCGCCCCCCTCCCCGTTCACCACCTGCGCGCTGCCGCCATGCAGGGCCGCCACTTCGCGCACGAAGGGCAGGCCCAGGCCCGTGCTCTTGGCACCGTCCGGGCGCGGCAGGGAATAGAAGCGCTCGAACAGGCGCGCCTCCGCATAGGCCGGGATGCCGGGGCCGGCGTCGGCAACGCTGACCTCCAGCTGCTCGCCAAGGCGGCGCGCCGCCAGCAGCACCGTGCTGCCCGGCGGCGCGAAGCCGATCGCGTTGTCGAGCAGGTTGCCCAGCGCCTGGCGCAGCAGCAAGGCGTCGCCGCGCACCTGCGGCGCATCGTCCACCGCTATCTCCAGCCGCAAGCTGCGCGCGTCGATGCGGGCGCGGTAGTCGCCGGCCACGTCTTGCAGCAGGCCCGCGATAGCGACCGGCCCGGCCTCGTCGATGCGCTGCTGCTTTTCCACGCGCACCAGGGCCAGCAGCTTGTCGATCAGGTCGCGCTGGCGTGCGTTCTGGGCCTGGATGGTGGCCAGGAACTGGCGCCGCTGCGCGGGCGGCATGTCCTCTTCCAGTAGTTCGGCGGTGGCCTGGATGGCGGCGATCGGGCTTTTCAGTTCATGCGTCAGCGTGTGCATCAGCGTTTCAACGTAATCCTTGCCTTCCAGCTTGGCGCGCATCGCTTCCAGCGCGTGGCCGAGGGTGCTGATCTCGCTGCTGCCCAGCTTGGGCATGACCGCCTTGCGGCCGGCTTGCACCTCGGCCACGAACACCATCAACTTGCGCAAGGTACCCATGATGCGCCAGGTCATGGCCACGCCGATCAGCAGCGACAAGCCAAGCAGCAGGCCGGCCCACTCCATGACCTTGCGCTGGCTGCGTTCGATGAAGGCTTTCACGCCCGAGATGGGCTTGGCCACGGTGAGTGAACCGATAATGCGCTCGCCATCGCGCACCGGCGCCGCCACATACATGACGGTGCTCGATTCAAGGTTGGGAATCTCGCGCGACATACGCGCGCCATACTTGCCGCGCAGGGTCAGGTAGACGTCGTTCCAGCGCGAATAATCCTGGCCTACCGCCTTGCCGGCGCTGTCGAAGCGCACGATGCCGCGCGCGTCGGTGATGTAGATGCGGTAGCCGACACTCTGCTTGGCGACGCCGCCGATGGCCGCTTCCAACGGGCGCTGTGTCGCCGCCTGCAGGCGCGCCAGCATGCCGTCGTCGTAACGGCTGTCGCGCACATCCTCCGCCACCACGCCGGCCAGCAGCAAGGCAGTGTCGGCCGCCATGTCCTCCATGGTAAAGCGCACGCCGGGGCGCACCTGGTCGACGAACACATTCATCAACAGCCAGGCCGCCACGCCCACGATCAGGAAGTAGCCGAGCAGGATGCGCAGGCCGATCTTCATGCGTTGGGCTGCAGGCTATAACCCATGCCACGATGGGTCTGGATCGGGTCGGCGTTGTCGTCGATGGCGCGCAGCTTGGCGCGCAGGGATTTAATGTGGGCATCCACCGTGCGGTCCAGCGTATCGGGCGCATCGGTCCAGACACGGTCCATCAACTGTGCGCGTGACATCACGTGGCCAGGGTGTTCGATCAGGGTTTTCAGCAGCAGGTATTCGTAGCGCGTCAGGTCCAGTGCCTGGCCGGCGAACAGGATCCGCGCCTCCAACGCGCGCAGCTCGAAACGCGGCGCGCTTGGACTGGCGGCAGCCGGCGCGCCATTGCCGGCGCCAGCCCGGCGCAGGATGACGCGCACGCGCGCCACCAGCTCGCGCGGCGAGAAAGGCTTGGTCACATAATCGTCGGCGCCGATTTCCAGGCCGACAATACGATCCACCTCATCGCTGCGCGCGGTCAGGAAGATCACCGGCACCTCCGAAAACTGGCGCAAGCGGCGGCACACATCAAGCCCGCTGATATCGGGCAGCCCCACATCCAGGATCACCAGCGCCGGCGCCTGCTCGCGCGCCAGCGACAGCGCCTGCTCGCCCAGCGTGACATGCAGCGGTTCAAAGCCTTCCTTGCGCAAGGCAAAGGCGATGCTATCCGCAATCGCCGCCTCGTCTTCCACGATCAGAATTGTTTTTTCAGCCATGCGCGCGAGTATAGCGCGTGCCGCAGCGCGCCGGCACCCTAGCGGGTCGCTTCCTCGCCATCGGCCGCTTTGGCGGCGGCTTCAGCGGCTTTCTGCTGGCTCGCTTCCAGCTCCTTCAGCGCCTCTTTCGCCTGATCGCGCTGTGCGCCCATGGCTTTGATGTCCTCGGCCGCCTGCTGGGCCGGCTTGTCTTGCTTGGCGCACGCAGCGAGCGCGGTCGCCATGGCCAAGGCCACGATCGCGGTCGATTTCTTCATCTTCAGCTCCTATTCGAGAATGCCGTAAGTGTACTCGCCCGGCGGCAGCATGAACTTCGGCGCCGGCTTGCCGGCTTCCAGCGTCACCACATCGGCCGGGATGGCGTCGGCCGGTTGCCCGGCGGGGCGGGCAAGGAGCACGCGCTTGCCTTCGCGTGGCAGCAGGTCCGCCGGGACGTCGCGCGCGCTGAAGCCGGCCAGCGTTTGCAGCCATTGCGGGCGGCCGGTTTGCGGATCGACGGAATAGCGCTGGTGCACCACCTGCATGTCGACCGCGAAACGATACGGGGTGAACACGTGATGCTCACCGTGCGGAGCGCGCAGCACAAAGGGAGCGCTGCGCTTGGCATGTTGCAACGCCTTATCATACAAACGGTGCTCAGACGCCGGATCCGTGTGCGCGATCATGGTGGTCTGGTCGATGGTCAGGGGGTCAATGCCGGTAAGGTGCTTGAGCTGCGCGCCCATCATCGCCGTGCCGGGCCCATGCCCGACGCCGGGTTGCTCGGTCAGGTGCCCGTAGCCGACAAAGATGAACACTTTGGCCTTGGGATCTTTGGCAAAGATGCGTTCGGCCAGCTTGCGCGCTTGCCCGTTTTCGCGGTTCTCGATCGGCTGGTCAGCATCGTCTTCGATGTGCTCATACGGCATCAGCTTCCAGCCCGTCGCCAAGGCATCGCGGATGAAATTGGCGAACACCGGCTCCTGCGTGTAATAGCCAGTGTGCGGGCCGACATAGTTCTTCTCCAGCGGGTCGTCGGAGAAGGTTTCGCAGGCCAGCCAGGTATAGCCGATCTTGCGCAGTTCGCGCGCCAGCCGCATGGCGAAGGCGCGGTGCATGGGTACATGGTGGGCTTCGTTCAGGATGACGATCTGGCGCTTGCGCGCTTCGGCCACGATGGCCTGGATCGCATCTTGCGCCTTGGATGTGGCCAGCCGCTCCAGGTCATCCGCATCGCGCCGCGTGCGTTTCTTATCGAGCGCATCGATTTCATCGAAGGCCGCCATCGCCGCGTCGGAGTCGCCAATGAACGAGGCAAACGTGCCGGCTTGCTGCAGCATGCCGCGGATCGCCGATTTTGCCTGCTCCACCTCAGCCGCCTGCGTGGCCAGCACTTTCAGCTTGCTGCGCTCGGCGGCAATCTTATCGTCTGCCTCCTGTTTGAACGGTAGCCATGCCAGCGACGGCGCCGGCGCCGACGCCATCACCTGCCCTGCGCCCAACAACAATGCCACCCCAACTGCCACCGCCACACGCTGCGCCATAGCCCATCCATTGCAATTTAGATAAGTACATTATGGCACGCGCAAAATGAAAAAAGCCAGGCATCGCTGCCTGGCTTTTTAGCATCTTACGAGGGGATCAAGCGATTACTTGAACTCGTAGGAAGCAGCGGCACCGATGGTGCGCATGCGTGGGCTGGCGAAGGACCAGCCATCGCGCCAGCGAACAGCCTGCTCTTTGTCGAACAGGTTGTTCACGTACAGCGCCAGTTTCACGCCCTTGAAGCCGTAGTAGGCGAAGTTGTAGTCAATGGTGACTGGTGGCTTCACGCGTTCGCAAGCAGCCATGTTTTCCGGAGCAACCTTCTGGGTAACGCAGTAGGTTGGGGAGTCTTCGCTGTTGTTGCTGTATGGGCTGGTAGCGTTAATGGTGATGCCGTTGTCGAACGCGCCGGTACGCAGGTTAGCGCGCACTACGCCAACCCAACGGCCAACCGAGGCGTCCCAGGTGCCGTACTGGTTCGGACCGTAGGTACCATCGCCGACGTTGAAGCTCTGGCTGTTCCAGTTGTAGACAGCATCCAGCTTGACGGTCAGATCACCGATCGCGCCCAGCTTCTGGCGGGTTTGCGCCGCGATGTCGAAGCCTTTAACACGGGTCTTGCCGCTGTTGACGTATGGGTTGTACACCAGACCCAGTTTGCCAGCAGGGAAAGCGTTGATGGTGGTCGTGCCGTATTTCTTCGCCAGGGCGATGAACTCGTTGTCCTGGGTCGTGTTATCGACACGGATCAGGGTGCCGGCTGGCAGCGAATCTTCCGCTTTCAGCAGGTCAGGCACGCCACGGGTACCGATTTCGTCCTTACGCTCGATGCTGAAGAAGTCCAGCGAAGCCCAGGTGTTCTTGATTGGCTCCCACACCAGGCCAGCGGTGAACGACTTGGAGGTCTCTGGCTTCAGTTCCGCGTTGGAGCGAACGAAGCTTGCCAGCGAACCCAGGCAATCGTTGTTGCGGTAGGTATTGGCCATCTGCTTCTCTGCCGGAGTCGCGTTCGACTTCTGAATGATTTCGTTCAGGGCGGTCGCGGTTGGGCAACGCTTCAGGTCGTTCTGGTTATTGCTCACGGAAGAGCGACCCAGGCCATTACCGGTTTCAACGATGTTCGGCGCACGGAAACCACCGGATGCGGTAGCACGCAGCAGCAGGCTGTCAGTCGCATTGATCTTCAGGCCCAGTTTTGGCGAGAAGTGCACGTCGGAGTTGCTGGTCTTGTCAGCACGCACTGCCGCGTTCAGTTCGACGCGCTTCATCACAGGGATGATCGCTTCGGCGAACAGCGCGCCCTGGGTTACAGCGTCATCCACCTGCAGGCCGAAGACAGAAACCAGTTCGCCACGCAACACGTTGTCCGAGGACTCCATGTGGTAGTCGATGCGACGCAGGTCACCGCCTACCGCGAAGTTCAGTGGACCTGCTGGCAGGTCCATCAGAGTGCCGGTCACGGTTGCATCAGCGAAGGCGATTTTGTAGGCGCCAGTGGTGGTGCGCACTGGGAACATGGATTCCAGTACGGCAGGATCGTTCTGCTGGCCGAACTTGTAGGTGCCTTTGACGATAGCGTCGGTGTAGCCTTGGGCGCTGATCGCGCGGGTCGCCTTCTTGGCTTCCGAGGTCATGTAGCCGACGGCAGACTTCCAGTCGTAGTTACCCAGTGTGCCGTCCAAGGCCAGCATGTAACGCGCTTGCTCGGAGTCGGTGGTGTTGAAGTTGAAGCCGTCACCAGCATCCAGCAGGCGAGCACGCAGCTCAACCGGGGTGGTGCCTGGTACCCACTTGCCGTTGACCAGTTGCTGGTTCATCGGGTGGCCAACTGGCAGCTTAGGGAACAGGAATGGGCCGACCAGCTTGCCGCTTACCGCGTTATACCAAAGGCTAGGCGACGAGGTTGGCTGGGTGGTTTGCGGAGCGACGATGTAGTCGGTCTTGTTGCCCGATGCGGTGATCTCGAAATTGGCATTGATGCTCTGGCCAATACGGAAGCGGGTGTTACTGGTCAGGGACCAACGTTCGTTGTCGGTGGTCGCGCCAGCGTATGGCAGGGTGTCGAACTTGCAGACGCCGTCAGCCGGGTCCAGTGCTTCGGCAGGGCAGCCAGGGGCCGCGACCAGCTTGTTGTTGACAAAGTAGTTGCCGGTTGGCGAGTAGGCGCTCTTGACATCCCAGGTCGAACGGCCAGGGGTCTTGGCGTGCCAGGCTGGCACGTCGCCGCGCAGTTCGCCTTGCGTCCAACCGTCTTGTTTGAAGCCTTCCACTGCCAAGTAGGTGTTGAAGCCGTCAGTTTCCAGGTCGCCGAAACCAGCCAGAATGCCTACGTTGCGGTTACGGTAGTCGTCAAAGCCCGGCATCGCGGTGTAGCCAGTCTTGAGCTTAATACCGGTGTAGTCTTTTTTCAGGATGATGTTGACCACGCCAGCAATCGCGTCGGAACCGTAGATGGCGGACGCGCCGTCTTTCAGGATCTCGATGCGCTCGATCGACTCAGCGGCGATCGCGTCAATGTTGGTGAACATTTCGCGCGCGTTGTCGGCCAGGCCGTAAGGCGTGATACGACGGCCGTTGACCAACACCAGGGTGGACACTTTGCCCAGGCCGCGCATGTCAACGGACGAGGAACCAGTGGCGAAACCGGCGGAGCTGGCGGTGGCCGCGTTGCTACCGACATCCACGGCGGCGTTCGAGGTCAACACGCCCAGGGCGGTCATGGCACCGGTGCGCTCGATGTCCGCACGGTTCAGGACCTGCACGGAGCCGGCGGCTTCGCGCGCGGTCTGCTTGATGCTGGAACCGGTGATCTCAACGCGTTGGATTTTTTCAGGTGCTTCTTGTGCGAAGACTGGGGTGGCGAACGCTACGGCAACAGCTGCAGCGATAGCCTTTTTGTTCAGATTGCGTGTGCTTTTCACTAACTACTCCCTCTGGTGTTTAACTTATTTATAAAAAAAGTAAAAGCGCCCAATCATAAAGGAATTCAAAGATGCAACGTTATCTTTTCCAAACATTTCTTACATGATTCACCATTTTCGCAACATATAGATCTTGCAACTCTCTGGTGTTACCGAAGAATGTTTTAGCTAACCCATGCAAAACGAAGATTTCTGCGATTTGCCCTTTCGCGTTGCTGTAAGCAATAGTTTGCGAGCTTTTAAAGGGTAGATTGCGCCAGAATCGCGAAAATCGCGCCTATTTCACCACACATTCCACTTTCTTGTGCTTCCTTTTTGACAATGGCAATGCAGATGAGCAATAGATATAGCGCAGTTATACGCTGGCAGGCTTGGGCGCTTTCGGCTGACTGCGGTTCGGAGCAAAAGCCAGGCGTTGCGCTTCCTTGGCCCGCATAGTGAGAGGTTACACTGTTATCGCCCTGCGTCAGTGCCTGACGCGATGAAAAAAAAGCCAGGCATCGCTGCCTGGCTTTTCTATCGTGCTACGACGAGGACTGCTTAGAAGTCGTAAGCAGCGCTCACACCCACGGTGCGGAAGCCGGTCGATGCGAACGACCAGCCGTCACGCCATTTCACG
Organism: Massilia sp. SR12; assembly: GCA_046523935.1. Taxonomy (GTDB): domain Bacteria; phylum Pseudomonadota; class Gammaproteobacteria; order Burkholderiales; family Burkholderiaceae_D; genus Rugamonas. Next base: position 3,608,295 of record CP159586.1, read on the forward strand.
GACTGCTCGCGGTCGAATACGTTGTTCACGTACAGCGACAGGGCCAGGTTTTTCACGCCGGTGTAACGCAGGTTGTAGTCGGTGATGACTGGTGGCTTAACAACCGAGCAAGCGCCCATGTTCGCTGCGTCAACTTTCTGCGTGGTGCAGTAGGTCGGTGCGTCGAAGCTGTTGTTGGTGTAGTGGCTACGGTAAGCCACGGTCACGCCATGATCCCAGGCGCCCATTTTCAGCGATGGACGCAGTTTCACGTTCCAACGGCCGGCGCTGTAATCCCAGGTACCGATCTGGTTCGGCTGGTAGCCGTTCAGGCCCACGTTCCAGATCTGGTAGTTCAGCTTGTACTCGCCTTCCAGCTTGATGCGCAGGTCGCCGATGCCGTTCAGCTTGATACGGGTGGTGGCGTCGAAGTCGAAGCCGTCAACCTTGGTCTTGCCGCTGTTGACGTATGGACGGTAGGCCAGGCCCAGCGAACCGACGGTGAACTTCTCGGTGATGCCAGTAGCGTACTTGCTGGCGATCGCCATGAATTCAGCGTCCTGTGCAGTGCTGTCAACACGGGTCAGCATGCCTGCCGGCAGGCGGTCTTCGTCAGCCAGGATGTCGGCGGTGCTACGTGGGGCGATCTCGTCCTTACGCTTGATGTTGTAGTAGTCGAGCGAGAACGAGGTGTTCTTGATCGGCTCCCACACCATACCAATGGTGAAGGTTTTCGAGGTCTCAGGCTTCAGGTCCGGGTTGGAGGACACGAAGGTCGACAGGCTGCCTTTGCAATCGTAGTCGCTCAGCTGCTTGGCGCGGGCTTTGTCGGCTGCGGTGGCGCCGGCAGCGCTTTGCACCAGCTTGTTCAGTGCAGCAGCGGTGGTGCAACGCTTAGGATCGACGGTGTTGGTGCTGAAGGAGCCACGGCCCAGGCCGTTACCGGATTCCACGATGTTCGGTGCACGGAAGCCGCCGGAAGCGGTGGCACGGAACAGCAGGCTGTCGGTTGGGGTGAACTTCAGGCCCAGCTTCGGCGACAGGTGCGCGTCGAAGTTGTCGGTCTTGTCGGCACGTACAGCGGCGCTCAGTTCCAGACGCTTGACGACTGGCACTACAACTTCGGTGAAGATGGAGTACTGGTTCTTGGTGTCGTCCACTTGCAGGCCGCCTACGCCGACCAGTTCACCGCGCAGCACGTTGTCCGAGCTGGCCATTTCGTAGTGCTGGCGACGGATGTCGGCACCCACTGCGAAGCCCAGCGGACCTGCTGGCAACTGCATCAGCTCACCAGTGATGGTGCCGTCGATGAAGGTGGTGCTGGAACGGCCCATGGTGCTGCGGGTTGGGAACATGGTGTTCAGCAGCGCTGGGTCGTTCTGTTGACCGAACTTGTAGGTGCCGTTGACGATCGCGTCGGTGTAGCCCTTGGCGCTGGCGTTACGGGTTTCCTTGGTCGCTTCCGAAGTCATGTGGCCGGCAGCGGCCTTCCAGTCGTACTTGCCCACGGTGCCGTTCAGCGTCAGCATGATGCGCGACTGCTCGGAGTTGGTGCGGTTGAAGTTGAAGCCGTTACCGGTATCCATCAGGCGAGCGCGGAACTCGACTGGGAAGTTGTACGGGTTCATGGCGTGGCCAACCGGCAGGTACGGGTAGAAGAACGGGCCGACGACTTTGCCGTCCACCGCGTTGTACCAGGTGTTTGGCGACGCTGGGCTGGAAACGTTGAATGGTGCCACCGCGTAGTCGGTCTTGGCGCCAGCGGAAGAGATTTCCAGGTTGGCGTCGATGTCCTTACCGATACGGAAATGGGTGTTGCTCAACAGCGCCCAACGTTCATTGGTGGTATTGGAACCGTCGTACGGCAGCACGTCGAATTTGCAGGCGCCTGCTTCGATCATGTCGGCCGGGCAGCCAGGGGCGGCAACCAGGCTCTTCTTGGTGTCGTAGAAGTCTTTACCGACGTAGTAGTTGCCGGTTGGCGAGTAGGTGCTCTTGGCATCCCATGCCGCGCCGCCGACGGACTTGCCGTGCCACTCAGGCACTTGGCGACGCAGGTCGCCCTTGGTCCAGCCGTCGGCCTTGTAGCCTTCAACGCTCAGGTAGGTGTTGAAACCGTCGGTTTCCACGTCGCCGAAGCCGAAGATGGCGTTGACGTTGCGGGTACGCTGGTCTTTGAACTTAGGAGCTTGGGTGTAGTTGGTCTTGATGCGCGCGCCGGTGTAATCCTTGCGCAGGATGATGTTGACCACGCCTGCAATCGCGTCGGAACCGTAGATGGCGGATGCGCCGTCTTTCAGGACTTCGATGCGTTCGATCGCTTCGGAAGCGATCGCGTCCAGGTTGGTGAAGTTGTCCTGGCCGCCGTCGGACAGGCCGTACGGGGCGATGCGACGACCGTTCACCAGGATCAGGGTGGCGACTTTACCCAGGCCGCGCAGCTGCACTGCGGACGAACCTGGCGCGAAGCTGCCGCTGCTGGTGCTGGCGGAGTTCAGGCTGGTTTCGATGACCGAGGCGGAACGCAGCACGTCCAGCGCGGTGGTAGCGCCAGTGCGTTCGATGTCGGTGCGGTTCAGAACCTGCAGCGAGCCCGCGCTCTCATTGTTGACGCGTTTGATGCTGGAACCCGTGATCTCCACACGTTGCATCGAAGGTGCTTCCTGCGCGAAAGCCGGGGTGGTAAAAGCGACGGCTACGGCTGCAGCGATCACTTTCTTGTTCAGGCATTGTTTACTTTTCAACTACTCACTCCCTAATATTTAACTTATGTAAAAAATTAAAAGTCGCGCATGATAGCCCAAAAAAGTGGAGATTGGTTGCATTTCCAAAACATTTCTTACGATGATTAAAGTTTTGACAAAATAAAAGAAAGCCCGCAAACGCGGGCTCTTTCTTTTGTTCAGGCATGTTGGGCCGGGCATTTACTGCGTACGCGGGGCCGGCTCATCGATGATCTTGAACAACGATGTATCAGCCGTAATATGCTCAATTGGCTGCTTGTACGGCATCCCGGCAACCGCCGAGTTAATAGCCCCAACCACACCCAGGCTAAGCGCGCCGCCTACACCTGCCTGCACCGGATTCTGGGTGTCCGGCCTGCGCAATATCGCATCGTTTACCAGAGCAGTAACTGGCTCCATCGTGGCAGCAGGCCCCGCCTTGTAAGCCAGCGGCGAATCGGCGGGATTGGGGTAGAGTAGGTAGAAGTACTGGATTTTGCCTTTGGCTGGATCACGCGGGAACCAGATCCCTCCAACTCCGCCGGCCTGCGAAAGTTGCACTCCATACCGTTCCAGCCAAGGCGTCACAATGCCATCATCCAGGTAGCGCTTGGCACGCTCGTCCGACAGCAAGAAGACGCTGTCACCTTCACCCTGGTAATAGAACCCATCCTCATCTTCGCGCATCAAGGTGTATGCGCCCCGCCTCAGTCCGTAAACCCAAGTAACCCTGGCTGGACGGGAAAGATATACATCGTGCGTCAATACGAAATGGCTTTGCTTGCTCGGCGGACGCAAGTCCGACATGGTCGCGCATCCGGCAACGACGCAACTCATCAAGAGCAAGAAGATAAATCTCAACATATGGGAGTAGCCTCCAGAAATGAAAAAAGGCCCACCAATGTGGGCCCTTTTTAGCACTTGCCTGTATCAGGCGAGTATTACTGCAGTTTGATTTCGACGTCAACGCCAGCTGGCAGGTCCAGCTTCATCAGCGCGTCAACGGTCTTGTCGGTTGGGTCCACGATGTCCATCAGACGCTGGTGGGTACGGATCTCGAACTGGTCACGGGAAGTCTTGTTCACGTGCGGGGAACGCAGCACGTCGTAACGCTGGATGCGGGTTGGCAGAGGCACTGGGCCTTTTACCACGGCGCCGGTGCGCTTGGCGGTGTCAACGATTTCCAGGGCGGACTGGTCGATCAGCTTGTAGTCGAAAGCCTTCAGGCGGATACGGATCTTTTGGTTTGGAGCGGACATGCTGTTTCCTTAAAAGAACGAACCGGCAACATTTTGTTTCCGGCAATGTAAGTAAATACTACGACGGGCCGACATGATAGCACATGCCGGCGCCAGCGCCACGGGGAATTCGCGGGACAAGTCCCGCGCCCGTGAAGCAGCCTGCCCTTGCAAGGGCAGGCCAATCACCGGTTTCTTAGCCGATGATCTTGGCTACAACGCCCGCGCCGACGGTACGACCGCCTTCACGGATTGCGAAACGCAGGCCTTCTTCCATAGCGATCGGGGAGATCAGCTTAACGGTGATGGAGACGTTGTCGCCTGGCATAACCATTTCTTTGTCCGCTGGCAGTTCGATCGAACCGGTCACGTCGGTGGTACGGAAGTAGAACTGTGGACGGTAGTTGTTGAAGAACGGGGTGTGACGGCCGCCTTCATCTTTCGACAGAACATAGATCTCGCCGGTGAAGTGGTCGTGCGGCTTGATCGAGCCTGGCTTCGCCAGAACCTGACCACGCTGAACGTCTTCACGCTTGGTGCCGCGCAGCAGCAGACCAACGTTGTCGCCTGCTTGACCCTGGTCCAGCAGTTTGCGGAACATTTCCACGCCGGTGCAGGTGGTTTTCACGGTGTCAACGATACCGACGATTTCGATCTCTTCGCCGACCTTGATAATGCCGCGCTCAACACGACCGGTAACAACGGTACCGCGACCGGAGATCGAGAACACGTCTTCCACTGGCATCAGGAACGCGCCGTCAACAGCACGCTCTGGGGTTGGGATGTAGGTGTCCAGGGCTTCAGCCAGGCGCTCGATGCAAGCTTCGCCCATTTCGCCAGGCTGGCCTTCCAGTGCCATACGTGCCGAACCTTTGATGATTGGCAGGTCGTCGCCTGGGAATTCGTACTTGGACAGCAACTCGCGCACTTCCATTTCGACCAGTTCCAGCAGTTCTGCGTCGTCAACCAGGTCGCACTTGTTCAGGAACACGATGATGTATGGAACGCCAACTTGGCGGGCCAGCAGGATGTGCTCGCGGGTCTGTGGCATTGGGCCGTCAGCTGCGGAGCAAACCAGGATCGCGCCGTCCATCTGCGCAGCACCGGTAATCATGTTTTTGATGTAGTCGGCGTGGCCTGGGCAGTCAACGTGAGCGTAGTGACGGTTTGCAGTCTCGTACTCAACGTGTGCGGTGTTGATGGTAATGCCGCGTGCTTTTTCTTCTGGAGCAGCGTCGATCTGGTCGTAAGCTTTCGCTTCGCCGCCGAATTTCTTCGACAGAACGGTTGCGATTGCAGCGGTCAGGGTGGTTTTGCCGTGGTCAACGTGACCGATGGTGCCAACGTTCACGTGCGGTTTAGTCCGCTCGAACTTTTCTTTTGCCATTTTAATTCTTCCTCAGAACTTTAGATTTAAGGTCAATACCGGGTGGAAGGATCTCCCCCACGCGGGTAAATATCAATTTTACTTCGCTTTAGCGGTGATGATCGCGTCGATCACGTGCTTAGGCGCCTCGGAGTAGTGCTTGAACTCCATGGTGTAGGTCGCGCGGCCCTGGGTCGCGGAACGCAGCACGGTCGAGTAGCCGAACATTTCCGACAGAGGAACCTCTGCCTTGATGATCTTGCCGCCGCCGCCTGGGATCTCGTCCATGCCCTGCACCATACCGCGGCGGGACGACAGGTCGCCCATCACGGTACCGGCGTAGTCTTCCGGAGTCTCGACTTCCACAGCCATCATTGGCTCCAGGATCACCGGGGATGCACGTTTGCAGCCGTCTTTGAATGCCATGGAACCGGCCATACGGAACGCGTTCTCGTTCGAGTCAACGTCGTGGTACGAACCGAAGGTCAGGGTGACTTTAACGTCAACCACTGGGTAGCCTGCCAGCACGCCGCTGTTCAGGGTTTCACGAACACCCTTCTCAACTGCAGGGATGTATTCGCGAGGAACGGTACCGCCCTTGATCGCGTCAACGAACTCGAAGCCTTTACCGGCTTCTTGCGGTTCGATGGTCAGCACAGCGTGGCCGTATTGACCGCGACCGCCGGACTGCTTAACGAACTTACCTTCGGAATCCACCACCGCTTTGCGGATGGTTTCGCGGTATGCAACCTGTGGCTTACCAACGGTCGCTTCCACGCCGAATTCGCGCTTCATACGGTCAACGATAATTTCCAGGTGCAGCTCGCCCATACCACCGATGATGGTCTGGCCGGATTCTTCGTCGGTTTTCACGCGGAACGAAGGATCTTCCTGTGCCAGGCGGTTCAGCGCCAGGCCCATTTTTTCCTGGTCAGCCTTGGTCTTCGGCTCAACAGCCTGCTGAATCACCGGCTCTGGGAACACCATGCGTTCCAGGATGATGACTGCGGATGGATCGCACAGGGTTTCGCCGGTGGTCACGTCTTTCAGACCAACTGCCGCAGCGATGTCGCCAGCGCGCACTTCTTTGATCTCTTCACGCTGGTTAGCGTGCATCTGCAGAATACGGCCCAGACGCTCTTTACGGTTCTTGACCGAGTTCAGAACGGTGTCGCCCGAGTTGATGGCGCCGGAGTACACGCGGAAGAAGGCCAGCTGACCCACGAACGGGTCGGTCATAATCTTGAATGCCAGCGCGGAGAACTTCTCGTCGTCCGAAGCTTTACGGGTTGCTGGCTGCTCGTCGTCGTCCGTACCGGCCACGTCGTCGATGTCCACTGGGGATGGCAGGAACTCAATCACTGCGTCCAGCATGGCTTGCACGCCTTTGTTTTTGAAGGCGGTACCGCACATCATCGGAACGATTTCCGAAGCGATGGTGCGCTTGCGCAGGGCGGTCTTGATCTCTTCTTCGGTCAGATCGCCTTCTTCCAGGTACTTGTTCATCAGCTCTTCCGACGACTCGGCAGCTGCTTCAACCATCTTCTCGCGCCACTCTTGTGCCACGTCAGCCAGTTCAGCCGGGATGTCACGGTAGTCGAACTTCATACCCTGGGACGCGTCGTCCCAGATGATGGCTTTCATCTTGACCAGGTCGATCACGCCAGCGAAGTTGTCTTCGGCGCCGATCGGTACCTGGATCGGTACTGGGTTAGCCTTCAGGCGAGCACGCATCTGCTCGTAGACTTTGAAGAAGTTGGCGCCGGTACGGTCCATCTTGTTCACGAAAGCCAGACGAGGGACTTTGTACTTGTTAGCCTGACGCCACACGGTTTCCGACTGTGGCTGCACGCCGCCGACTGCACAGTAAACCATGCAAGCGCCGTCCAGAACACGCATCGAACGCTCAACTTCAATGGTGAAGTCAACGTGGCCCGGGGTGTCGATGATGTTGATGTGGTGAGGCTTGAAGTTGTTCGCCATACCAGACCAGAAGCAGGTAGTCGCTGCCGAGGTAATGGTAATGCCGCGCTCTTGTTCCTGCTCCATCCAGTCCATGGTGGCAGCGCCGTCGTGCACTTCACCAATCTTGTGGTTCACGCCGGTGTAGAACAGGACGCGTTCGGTGGTGGTGGTCTTACCAGCGTCGATGTGAGCGGAAATACCGATATTACGGTAGCGCTCAATGGGGGTCTTGCGGGCCATAATTGATCCTAAATCTTTGAATGGACAAAACCGAGCAGCATTTTCTTAACAAAAATGTGCCCGGCTTGAACAAGGCCGGCCAAGGAAGGCCGGCCAAACGTATTAGAAGCGGAAGTGCGAGAACGCTTTGTTCGCTTCAGCCATACGGTGGACTTCGTCACGACGCTTCATCGCGCCGCCACGGCCTTCCGCGGCTTCCATCAGCTCACCGCCCAGACGCTGTGGCATGGACTTTTCGGAGCGCTTGTTAGCGGCTTCACGCAGCCAACGCATGGACAGGGCCAGGCGGCGCACTGGGCGCACTTCGACTGGAACCTGGTAGTTAGCACCACCGACGCGGCGGGACTTAACTTCAACCATTGGTTTAGCGTTGTTGATCGCTGCGGTGAACACTTCCAGAGGATCCTTGCCGGATTTCGATTGGATGTGGTCAAAGGCACCGTAGATGATGTTTTCTGCGACCGACTTCTTGCCGGACAGCATCAGAACGTTTACGAATTTGGCGACTTCGGTGTTGCCGAATTTTGGATCCGGCAGAATTTCGCGCTTGGGTACTTCACGACGACGTGGCATGTCATTTCCTTTGTCTTCAGTTGAGTGCCGTGGCACTCGCGGAGGCCATCATAGCCTTCCACTTACTCGGTCTCGCGACCGGCTCAACTCAAATTAAATTGCAAGAATTACTTCTTAGCGGCTTTAGCGCGCTTCGCACCGTACTTGGAGCGAGCTTGCTTACGGTCTTTAACGCCTTGGGTATCCAGGGAGCCACGGACCATGTGGTAACGCACACCTGGCAAGTCTTTTACACGACCGCCGCGCAGCAGAACAACGCTGTGTTCCTGCAGGTTGTGGCCTTCACCGCCGATGTACGAAATCACTTCGAAACCGTTGGTCAGGCGCACCTTGGCAACTTTACGCAGTGCCGAGTTAGGCTTCTTAGGAGTGGTGGTGTACACACGGGTGCACACGCCACGCTTTTGCGGGCAGTTTTCAAGTGCCGGCGATTTGCTCTTCACGACCAGCTTGGTACGTGGTTGGCGAATCAATTGGTTGATGGTTGGCATCGTTTTAAATCCAACAAAATTACAACATTGACAACCCAGGCACTACTGCCCGGGGGCTAAAACGGTATCTCTTAGGAAGCGCTGAACGTCACTCGAAACGAGGCGTATACGATGCGCAGACTAAATTGAGAACTCGCGAGTATATACCTGGTCAACCGCTCAGTCAACCAGAATGCAAATTTTTTAGGCAGGCGCCAAAACCGGTGCCAGGTCTGTCATTCGGACACCGGCGGCGCACCTTTGATATATATCAAGCCCTTCGCCCGGGAACAGACTAGGCGTCTCCGGCCCGGCCATCTTTTCCGCTAGCACAGTGCTCCGGCAAGCTATTGAGAAAGCTCAAAAGTGCGGGATGGCTGTCCAAATGACAGACCTGGCACCGGTTTTGGGATAATACGGACTCATCCAATATCTTCGACTGCAATGCGACTGCTGCTACGCCCTTCCCATCTGTTCATCCTCCTCAGCTACCTGGCCCTGTCGGCGGTGCCGTTTGTGCCTTTGTTGCTGGGGAAGCCGGTCGAGCAGCCTTGGCAGTTGCTGGGCATCGAGGTGGTGGCTTGGGTGGCGGTGTGGGCGCTGTGCAAGCGGCCGGCCTATTTCCATTGGCTGCTGATCCCGGCCTTCCTGGCGCTGCCGACCGAGATCTATCTGTTCGTCTTCTACGGCCAGGGTATTTCGACCCACCACCTGGGCATCCTGGCCGAAACCAGTCCGCGCGAGGCGCTCGAGTTCCTGGGCCAGAAGGTGTGGACCATGGCGGCCGTCATGGTTGCGGTGGCGGTGTGGTGGGTGCTGTGCTTCCGCGCGGCGCGCCAGACCCGTGAACTGGATTGGCAAGATGGTTCGCGCTGGGTGGCCCTGGCCAGCCTGGTGGTGTTGTCGGCGGTGGCGGGCTGGGGTTATGAATTCGGCATCGCGGCGGCCTCCGGCGGCGCCTCGGCGAGCGGCGGCGGCCAGGCCAGCGCCAGCGCCAGCAACAGCGAGGAGGAGGAGGACAGCGATCCGGCGCGCGCGGCGGTGGCCGGCGCTGGCACCTTGCGCCTGCCCGGCCCGCCCCTGCCGCACTGGGCCCGGGTGCCACTGGAGCCGAAGGCCTTCGTCGAGTCCTGGCCCTTCGGCCTGGCCGCGCGCGGCTACGATTTCTATAAGGAGCGCCGCTACCTGTCCGAATTGAACGAGCGCAGCGCCAGCTTCAGCTTTGGTGCGCGCCAGCTGGACGGCACCGCCCAGCCGGAAATCGTGGTCATGGTGCTCGGCGAATCCTCGCGCTACGACCGCTGGAGCCTGAACGGCTATAGCCGCGAAACCAATCCGCTGCTGGGCAAGGAGGGCAACCTGGTGGCGCTGTCCGATGTCATCACCTCGGTCTCCGCCACCCGCCTCTCGGTGCCGGTCATCATTTCCCGCAAGCCGGCCACGCAAAGCCTGAAGGATGGCTTCAGCGAGAAGTCCTTCCTCACCGCCTATAAAGAGGCGGGCTTCAAGACCTGGTGGCTGTCGAACCAGATCTCCTTCGGCCAGTACGACACCCCGGTCTCGGTCTTCGCCAAGGAGGCGGACGTGATCCAGTTCCTCAACCTGGGCGGCTTCACCAACAACTCCAACTTCGACGATGTGCTGTTCGAGCCGCTCAAGCGCGCCCTCGCCGACCCGTCGCCGAAAAAGCTGATCGTGCTGCACTCGCTGGGCAGCCACTGGAACTACAGCCAGCGCCACCCGAAGGCATTCGACAAGTGGCAGCCCTCGCTGTTCGGCATCGACAAGCCGGTCTACACCGACCTGAAAATCAAGCCGCAGCTAAACAACAGCTACGACAATTCGATCCTCTATACCGACTGGTTCCTGGCGCAGGTGATCGGCGACCTGAAGGCCAGCGGCCAACTAGCCTCCATGCTGTACGTGGCCGACCATGGCCAGACCTTGTACGACGGTTCCTGCAAACTGGCCTTCCACGGCCACAACACGCAGTACGAATTCCACGTGCCGGCCTTCATGTGGTACTCGGAACAATATCGCGAGCGCTACCCGTCCAAGGTGGCTGCCCTGCACCGCAACCGCAAGGCCAAGCTGGCGACCGAGAACATCTTCCACACCATGCTGGACGTGGCCGACATCCGCTACCCGGACGACCGGCCGGCCTGGTCCTTCCTCAACCCTGACTTCAAGCTGCACAAGCGCGTGGTGGACAGCTACGGCTGGACCAATTACGACAACGCCACCATGAAGGGCGACTGCCGCGAAGTGATGGACAAGGGCAAGCCGCAGAAGCAGGACAAGTAACTTACACCGGCTTGTGCACCATCAGCCAGTACACGGCCAGCATGGCGATAAAGGCCGGATATCCGAGCAGCTCCCAGCGCCGCGCGTAACGCCAGTACAGCGGTGGCAGCGGCGCGCCCGCCGCGTGGGCGGCCAGCGCCATCTTGCCCATGCGGAGCTGCAGCCACACCACCGGCAACCAACACACGCCGGCCAGCGCATACAGCACCAGGGAAGCCTTGATCCATAAGGCGTCCAGGGGATAGCCGGCCAGGTGGATCATCCACGCGCCCGAGAGCGGCTGGATGATCACGGCGGGCGTGGTGAACCACCAGTCGGCGCGCACCACCAGGCGCGACACCACGGCAATCGCTTCCACCGAGCCGGAGCGGTTGGCGAAGAACAGGTAGAAGGCGGTGCCGAAGCCGGTGCCGACCAGCAGCACCGAGGACAGGATGTGGATGGTCTTCAGGGTCAGGTAGTCCATTATTTTTCCTCCGCATACAAAATGGCCAGGATGGCGAGGATCGGCAGGTTCTTGAGCAGCGGCCCGAAGGGGTGCCACAGGAACTCCGGCAGGCAGGCCGCGATCACCAGGCTATAGCCAAGGATCAGGGCGCCCTGCGCCAACCACAAAACGCGGCGCGGCCACACGATGCAGGCCACACCGAAGGCCGCGTCCAGCGCCGCCGCGCCGTACAGCGCCAACAGGGCCGGGCTGCCTTCGATCCCCACGCGCGCCAGCAAGGCCAGGCTGTCCGCTTGCGGGTAAATGAAGGCGCTGACCACGGCGGTCAGCAGCCAGACCAGGGCCAGCGTCCAGCGCAGCAGGAAATTGCGCCAGCCGGCCAGGGCGCACTGGCGCAGCGGCTCGCGCTCGGCCGGGCCGATGAAGTCGGCGATGGCGCGCGGCGCGCGGCCCAGCAACTCGCGCAGCACGGCGGGGCCGGTGCGGTCGTCCGGCGCCAGCGCGCTGCCGGCACGCAGCATGCGCCAGTTGTCCGGTGTCAGCGGCACGCCGGGGATCTTGCCCGCCACCCGGGCCGCGCATGCCATCAACGGCGCCGGGATATGCAGCAGCGGCGCCGGCGCAAAGCCCATCGCCGCGCGGTAGGTCGCGAGCATGGCGTCGTAGCTGACGGTGTCGCGCCCGGCGACGTCGACCACGCGCTGCGCCGGGGTGGCCGGGTCCAGCGCGGCCAGCACCGCCTGTACCAGGTCGTCCACATGCACCGGCTGGAAGCGCGCCCCGCCCAGCGCCGGTGCGGCCATGAGCGGCATGCTGGCCACCTGGCAAAACATGGCCGCCGAATCGCCGCCGGGGCCGAACACCAGCGCGGGGCGCAGGATGGTCCACGCCAGCGGCAGCGCCATCAAGGCTTCATCGGCCGCGCGTTTGCTGGTGAAGTAAGGCGTGTCGCCATTGGCCGCGCCCAGCGCGGACACCTGCACCACGCGTCGCACGCCGGCTTCCGCGCAGGCGGCAAACAAGGCGGCCGGGGCGCGCGCATGCAAGGCTTCGAAGCTGGCCGCGCCCTGCTCGCGGATGATGCCGACTGCGTTCACCACCGCATCTACGCCGCGCAAGCGTTCGCGCCAGGCGGCGGGCTGCAGGTCGCGGCTGTAGTCGATCGCCACGTCGCCCGGCTCTTGCGCCCGGCGCACGCCGCGCAGCACCTCATGCCCCTCAGCCGCCAGCCGCGCGCACACAGCGCTGCCGATAAAGCCGGGTGCTCCGCAAACCAGGATCTTCATAGCACGTCTCTCACTGACAGTAATTTCTGTAAAGACAGAAATATATATTTCAAAAAAAACGGGCATTGCTGCCCGCCCGCTGCCGCTTACTTGCCCGCTGCGCGCTTGCCGCGCATGGCCCGGCTGATTTTTGCGCTGACACCCAGGGTCTTCATCAAGGTCTCCGGCTTGTAACGCAACAGCTCGTCGGATAGCGTCGCCATGATTTCAATGAACTTCAGCGTTTCCTCGATCCGCTCGCGGGTGCCGTCCTCCTCCTGCGCGATGGCCGGGTTGGCCAGGCACTCGGCCAGGGCCACCGCCGTCGGATCGATTTCGCGCTGGCGTCGGCCGGCCACGATCAGCTTGAACAACTCCCAGACATCGGTCGAAGTCTCGAAGTGGTCGCGCCGGTCGCCCTTCAGGTGCACCACCCGCACCAGGTTCCAGGACTGCAGCTCCTTCAGGCTGTTGCTGACATTGGAGCGCGCCACGCCCAGGGTCTGCTGGATTTCCTCCGCATCCATCGGACGCGCGGCCAGGTAGAGCAAGGCGTGGATCTGCGCCACGGTGCGGTTGACGCCCCAGCGCGAGCCCATTTCGCCCCAGTGCAGTACAAAACGTTCGGCAATCGGTTTCAGTTCCATGCCGATATTCTATTCTTACATTAATTTCTGTCAAGAGAGAAATTACAGGACCGGGCGCACGCGCTCCTCCAGCACTTTGAACTGGGCATCCATCAGCGGCTGGTTCGGGTCGTGGCCGGCGCGCGGCACCAGCACCAGCGCTTTGCGCGGCGCTTCGATGCGGTCGAAGTAGCGGCGCGTGACGCTGGTGGAGGTCAGCAAGTCCTGCTCGCCCTGCACCAGGTAGACCGGCAACTGGAAGGCTGGGCCCAGCGCCGGCAGTTTGATCTTGGACATCATGCCATCACCCTGCAGGCCGACGAATTGCAGGAAGGAGTAATCCTCACCCGATTCGTAGTCCGCCATCGCTTTTGGCGTGGTGTAGATGGCAGCGGGCTTCCACCAATGCTTGGGCGGCGCGTCGGTCGCCAGGTTTTCATACTTGCGGATGGCGCGCCGCATGATGCCGAAGTTGCGCGGGTTGGTCCACGGTGGCGTGCCGAGCGCCTCCAGGCGCGGCACATGCTCGGCGTCGTTGGCCTGGCGCGCCAGCGCCAGCACGCGCGTGTAGGCATCGATCTCGTTCTCGCTCTCGTCGACCACTTGCGCCACGCCGACATAGGCGTGGAACAACTCAGGCCGTTGCTTGGCCATATACACCGCCAGCACGGAACCCCAGGAACTGCCCATCAGGATCAGCTTGCTCTGGCCCAGATGCTGCGCCACTTGCTGGGCCACCGCCAGGCCGTCGTCGCGCAATTGCTCGATGGTCAGCGTAGTGTCTTCCGGTGGCGGGTTGGCGCCGTATGTCATGCCGGAGCCGCGCTGGTCCCACAGCACCACCGTATAGCGCTCGCGCCAAGCGCTGAACAACTGGTCGGCGTAAGGAGTGAGCGGATTCCCCGGGCCGCCATGCACGTACAACACGACCGGGTTGGCGCAATTGCTGCCGTCAATGGTGAGCCATTGCTTGATGCCGCCCGCTTCGATGAAGCGCTTTTCGTGGATCGGGCCGGCTTCGCAACGGGCGAAGGCCGGCGTCAGGTGGGCCGTGAGCAGCAGCAACGCAAGCAAGAGACGCATGGGATTCCTGGATGACGATTTGATAATTTGCCAGTATATTACGGTTGCAAATTTTTCAATAGGACTTCATCTGTGTTAAAGCACATTACCGGTGCCCTGTTGTTGGCCGTCTGCGGCGCAGCGCATAGTGCCTCGCCCTGGGCGGAACTGGCAAGGGCCGACCTGGACTTCGTCTACCAGACCGTGCGCGCCGACCATCCGGGCATGGTTGACCAGGCCAACCCATACTTCCGCGCATGGGCCGAGCAGGGCTATGCGCAGGCGCTGGCCGAGCTACCCAAGGTGCGCTCGCTGCATGATGCACAAGTGCTGCTGCGGCGCTACTTTGCCGGCTTTGCAGACGGCCATATGTGGCTCACCTACCAATACGAGAAAAGCGCGGTGCGCTGGGCCGGCATGCTGGTGCAGCGCCAGGGCCAACGCTATGTGCTTGGTCACAGCGAAGAGAGCGCGGTGCCGGTCGGCGCCGAGCTGCTCGCCTGTGACGGCCGCAAGGTCGATGCGCTGATCGAGCAGGACCTGATTCCCGGTGCCTTCAACAACCCGCAGCTGGATTGGTTGAAATCCGACCTGGCCAACCATGTGCTGGCGGTGGTGGAGCAGAACGTGCATGCGGAATATGCGCGCTGCACCTTCAGCGTACATGGCGCGGCGCGCGAAGTTGCGCTGGCATGGCGCGACTTCGCGCAATACAAGTTCGACACGCTGGTGCAGTCGATCCAGCCGCAATTGGGCAAGGACAGCATGGTCACGCAGGTCAAGCCTGGCACCTACTGGGTGCGCTTGCCACAATTCCAGCCCAACGACGCGCAGGTAAAGCAGTTGAACGATGTGGCGGCGCGCATGCCTGCGCTGCGCAATGCGGAGCTGATTGTGTTCGACACGCGCGGCAACAGCGGTGGCAATTCGGTGTGGGGCCGGCGCGTGCTGGCCGCCCTGGTCGGCGAGGCGTACCTGCAACAGCAAACCCGCAGCGAAGATTATGCGGAATGGCGCGCCAGCGCCGGCAACCTGGCCTACCTGCGCGATAGCATGCTGCCGCGACTGACGCGTCAGTACGGCGCGGGCCATAAAGACCTGGCGCTGTGGGAATCCCTGCAACGCCGCATGCAGCAATCTATCGCCGAGGGTCGCCCCTTCGTACGCCAGGACGAGGACAAAGACGCGAACGCTGACGCGCCGCTGCCGGCGTCGGCGCAGCCCGGCAAAGCGGCGGCTGCGCCGCTGGCCCCTCTGTCGAAGGCGCACATTGCGCTGATCACGCAATCGGGCTGCGCCAGCGCATGCCTGGACTTTGCCGACTACGCGCTGGCCCTGCCGGGCACCGTGCACCTGGGCGAGACCACGGGCGCCGACACGGTCTATATGGACGTGCGGCCGCTGGCCCTGCCGAGCGGGCTGGGTCGCTTCTCCATGGCGCAGAAGGTGTATCGCGGCCGCACGCGGGCGCACAACGCGGCCTACGTGCCGCACATCCCCTACCCGGGCGCCATCCACGACACGGCGGCCTTGCAGGCGTGGGCGATGCAACAACTGGCCAGTAAATCGCTTGCCCCGGGCCAGGCAGGCCGCGACAATCAAGGGAAATAGACCACGGGGGATGCGGTGATGGAGAAGAGCTCGCGGCTGGCCAGCATCGACATGCTGCGCGGCCTGGTGATTGTGCTGATGGCCCTGGACCATACGCGTGATTATTTCGGCCTGGCGCTGTTCGATCCGGAAGATCTGGCAAAGACCACGCCGCTGTGGTTTGCCACGCGCTGGATCACGCACCTGTGCGCCACCACCTTCGTGCTGCTGGCCGGAACCTCGGCCTTCCTGCGCGGCGCCAAGGGCGGCATACCGGCCCTGTCGCGCTACCTCCTTACACGCGGCTTGCTGCTGATCGTGCTGGAAGCCACCTGGATCAGTTTTAGCTGGCAGTTCGGCTACGACGTCACCATCCTGCAGGTACTGTGGGCGCTGGGCGTCGGCATGATCTTCCTGGCCGCCTTGGTGTGGCTGCCCCGGCCGGCCATCGCGGCCATCGCCGCGCTCCTGATCCTGCCGCACAACCTGCTCGACCCGATCCAATCCAACCATCCCCTGTGGCTACTCTGGCACCAGCGCGGCTTCTGGCCGGTGGCGGGCGATTACGGCGTCTTCATCGCCTATCCGCTGATGCCGTGGCTCGGGCTGATCGCAGCCGGCTACGCACTCGGTCCGGTATTCCAATGGCAGGCGGTGCGGCGCCAGCGCTTCCTGTTCGCCGCCGGCGCGCTGCTGCTGTTGGCGTTTATCCTCCTGCGCAGCGGGAATTTCTACGGCGACCCGGACCCGTGGTCGGCACAGGGACGCGGCTGGGTGCGGGACTTCATCTCCTTCATGCGGGTGCACAAATACCCGCCTTCCCTGCTCTACCTGTGCGTCACCATCGGCATCGCCCTGCCGCTGCTGGCTTGGTTCGAGCGCGTGCGGCCGGTGCCGCTGCTGATGCTGTTCGGCGCCACGCCGATGTTCTTCTACGTGGTGCACATCGCCATGATCCACTTCATGGCCGGCCCCTACTTCCTGCTGCGCTACGGCGCGCTGCCGCAAGGCGGCCCGCAAGGCTTGACCCTGCCGCCAGGCTACGAGCCCTCGCTGGCAGTGGTGTACCTGGCGTGGCTGGCGATGCTCGCCATTATGTACGGCCTGACCCAACTCTGGCTGCGCTGGCGGTCGCGCCGCGTCACGCCGACAGCAGGCGGCCGGTAAGGCTTTTGTAGACTTCGCGGGCGCGGCGTTCGATGGCGGGGTCGAAGCCGGATTGGGCCAGCAGGGTCAGGCCGTTGGTGTCGGTCAGAACACCGGGCGTCAGCACCAGGCTGCCGCCGCGCTTTTGCACCAGCAGGGGCACGCAGCTATTCTCCAGAAGCCGGGCCAGCACCACGTTGTGCGAGGAAACCAGCACCGTGCCATGCGCCGCCAGTTCGTCCAGCACGGCGGCGGCGGCGGAGACCGACTCCATATGGTTGGTGCCACGGAAAATCTCGTCGATGATGTACACGGCGCGCTGCGGCTCGCGCGACAGCGACAACAATTCGTGGGCGCGCCGCAATTCGGACTGGTACAGGCTTTCGCCGTCGGCCAGGGCATCGTCGTTCTGCATGCTGGCAAAGACCGGCAGGTTCGGCACGCGCGCCTGCGCCGCGTAGCAGAAGCCAAAGCCGCGCGCCGCCAGCAGGTTCAGGCCGACCGTGCGCAGCAAGGTGCTCTTGCCGATGCCATTTTGCCCGCTGATAAAGGCGCTCTTGCCTTCCAGGGACAGGTCGAGCGCCTGCGCCTCGGCCAGCAGCGGGTGGCGCACGCCTTGCAGCTGGATCTCCTGCTCCCAGCCCTCCTGCGCCCAGCACCAGCGCTCCTGGCCGGACAGGTGGCGCGCCAGCGCCAGGTCCGCGTCCAGGTTGGCCACCAGCAGATAGCTCTCACGCAGGAAGGCGGCATGCTCGCGCACCAGGCGGCGCGTCTTGTAATAGCGTTTCAGGTTGGCCTGCATCAGCCAGTTCGCGTATTCGGCGACGCCGGGAATGACCTCGCCGGCGCCGGGCGCGAGCTGGCTGCGCAAGTCGGCTGCCTGGCGCGCGCCCGGCGCATCGATTCGCTGGCTGTGGACGTAGAGCTGCAATTGCAGCGCTTCCGCAATCGCTTCCCAATACTGGATGCGCGCCTGGTGCGAGACCTGGATGGCGATCAGGGCCATCGACAACAGCGTGGTCACCACCAGGGCCGGTAGCCAGAAGTAGCTGGCCGCCACGCTGGCGAAAAAGGCCAGCGGCAGCAGCCAGATCCAGGACGGCCAGCCTGGCGCGGGCGGCAAGGGTGACGCCGCCGCGTCGGCGCCGGAGGCCGCAAGGTCGGCCGGCACGAACAGGGCTTCGGTCACTTCCGCATTGGCGCGGCGCAAGGGCTGCACGGCTGCCTGGAGCCGCTCGAAGGCGGCGCGCTCGGCGAGCAGCGCCGCGATGTCCTGGCGCGCGGCAGGCAGCGCGTCCGCATCGCGTCCGCGCCGCAGCCGGCGGTACAGCATCTGGCGGCCGAAAATGCTGGCGCCGGCACCGACCAAGGCCAGGTAGGACGGCAACAGCATGTCCTGCGCCGTCTGCGCATCCACCGCGCCATTGCCCTGCGCGCCGGCCAGCGCGTCATAGCGCGCCACCGCTTCATCCGAGAACGGATACTCCACAGCCACACTCCTTGCCATAAACACAAGCTGACAAGTATAGCCGCTTACCAAAAAATCAAGTAGTCCGATATCCCGGGCGGACGCCCGTGGACGGTGGCGGACAGCCATGTAGCAGGCACGACCCCTATGCAAATCAATAACTTAGGCGCTGGCACACTTCATGCATTAAGCAAGATTAACCAATCACCATCACCAGGACAAGAACATGATTCGCGACACATCACACCAGGATCAAGTGATCGCCGCCCCCCGCGGCATGAAAACGCGCCGCAAGCTGATACTGGTGGCGGTCGGCCTGGCGCTGGCCGTCTCCGCCGTCGTGCTGGCCAAGGGCTGGAGCAGCAGCGATCAATCCGTGAACGCCGCCCGCCTGCGCATCGGCGAAGTCACGCGCGGCACCCTGGTGCGCGATGCCGCCGTCAACGGCCGCATCGTGGCCGCCGTCAGCCCGACGCTGTATTCCACCTCCACCTCCACCGTGGAACTGAAAGTGCACGCCGGCGACACCGTCAAAAAGGGCCAGGTCCTGGCCGTGCTGGAATCGCCCGACCTGACCGACGCGCTGAAAAAAGAACAGACCCTGTTCAACGAGCTGCAAGCGGAAGTCGCGCGCCAGCAAATCCTGGCGCGCAAGCAGAAGCTGGCCGCCCAGCGCGACGCCGACACCGCCGAAATCGAGCGCCTGTCGGCCCTGCGCACCTTGCAGCGCTACGAGGGCGTGTCGAACGAAGGCATCATCGCCAAGATCGACCTGCAGAAAGCCAAGGACGCGCTGGCCGCCGCCGACATCCGCGCCAAGCACACCAAGCTGGCGGCCGAACTGGAAAACGACAACGTGTCGCTCGAACTGAAAACCAAGATCGCGCAAATGGAACGCCAGCAGCTATCGCAGGCCAACGCCCAGCGCCGCGTCGACGAGCTGACCGTGCGCGCCCCGGTGGACGGCTTCATCGGCACGCTGTCGGTCGCCAACCGCAGCATGGTGCAGCCCAACACCCCGCTCATGACCCTGGTCGACCTGTCGCAACTGGAAGTCGAACTGGAAGTGCCGGAAACCTACGCCAACGACCTGGGCCTGGGCATGACCGCCGAAATCGAAGTGGCCGGCACCAAGACCAAGGGCAAGCTGTCGGCCCTGTCGCCGGAAGTGGTGAAAAACCAGGTACTGGCGCGCGTGCGCTTCGACCAGCAGCCGGAAGGCCTGCGCCAAAGCCAGCGCGTCTCGGCGCGCCTGCTGATCGACGAGAAGAAGAACGTGCTGATGGTGCCGCGCGGCCCGTTCGTGGAGTCGGAAGGCGGGCGCTATGTCTACCTGGTGCAGGACGGCATCGCCGTGCGCACGCCGATCCAGATGGGCGCCACCAGCATCAACGCAGTGGAAATTACCAGCGGTTTGAAACAAGGCGACAAGATTGTGATCGCCGGTACCGAATCCTTCGAGAGCGCCAAACGCGTCTCGATCAACAAATAACCCCCGCATCTACATTCACCGAAAGGCACACCATGCTGCGCATGCAAAACCTGAGCAAAGTCTATCGCACCCACATGATCGAAACCCACGCCCTGCGCGGCTTCGAGATCGACGTCAAGCAAGGCGAATTCGTCACCGTCACCGGTCCTTCCGGCTCCGGCAAGACCAGCTTCCTGAACATCGCAGGCTTGCTGGAGGAATTCACCAGCGGCGAATACGTTCTGGACGGCGTCAACGTCAAAGGCCTGGACGACAACGGCCGTTCGCGCCTGCGCAACGAGAAGCTGGGTTTCATCTTCCAGGGCTTCAACCTGATCCCCGACCTGAACCTGTTCGACAACGTCGACGTGCCGCTGCGCTATCGCGGCTTCAACGCCGCCGAACGCAAGGAACGTATCGAGGACGCGCTGGCCAAGGTCGGCCTGGCCTCGCGCATGCGCCACTACCCGGCAGAGCTGTCGGGCGGCCAGCAGCAGCGCGTGGCGATCGCGCGCGCCCTGGCCGGCTCGCCCAAGTTGCTGCTGGCCGACGAACCGACCGGTAACCTGGATACCCAGATGGCGCGCGGCGTGATGGAGCTGCTGGAGGAGATCAACGCCGAAGGCACCACCATCCTGATGGTGACCCACGACCCGGAACTGGCCCAGCGCACCCAGCGCAACGTCCACATCATCGACGGCCAGGTGTCCGACCTGGTGCGCAAATCGCCGTCGCTGGTTGTCGCCAAGGAGGCTTGAGATGCTCGGCTACTACTTCATGCTGGGCGTGCGCAGCCTGCGCCGCAATCCGCTGCTGACAAGCCTGATGGTGCTGATCCTGGCGGTCGGCGTGGCCGCCAGCGTGGCCACCCTGACCATCCTGCACATCATGTCGGGCGACCCGATCCCGCACAAGAGCGAGCGCCTGATCGTGCCGATGGTCGATAACGCGCCGGCCGAGAATTACCGCCCCGGCGACGAGCGCGGCGACGACCAAATGGCCTACAAGGACGCGGTGGCGCTGCTGGCTTCCGGCCAGGGCGACCGCCGCACCGTGATCCGCGGCGTGGGTGGCCCGATAGAGCCGCTGCGCAAGGACATCCCGGTCTTCAGTTCGTCCGGCCTGTCGCTGACCAACGACTTCTTCGCCATGTTCGAAGTGCCCTTCCGGCATGGCAGCGCCTGGAGCGCGGCCGACGACAAGGCCGGCGCCGACGTCATGGTGCTGAGTGGCGCGCTGGCGGAAAAACTGTTCGGCAATGCCAACCCGGTGGGCCAACGCGTGCGCTTCATGGGCCAGGACTATGGCGTGGTCGGCGTCACCGCCAAGTGGACCCCGGTGCCACGCTACCACCGCATCATCGGCGGTGAAGGTGCGTTTGCCGATGAGGACGAGTTCTACATCCCCTTCCACAACGCGATCCGCCACGAAATGCCGCACAACGGCAGCATGAGCTGCAGCGACGACCGCGAGCCGGGCTACCAGGCCCTGCTCGACTCGGAGTGCACCTGGATCCAGCCCTGGGTCGAGCTGCACAGCGCCAGCGACCGCGCGCAGTTGAAGCAGTATATGGACGCCTACGTGGCCGAGCAGGGCAAGCTGGGACGCATGAAACGCAAGGCGCCGGCCGAACTGTATAACGTGATGGAATGGCTGGAATACCGCAAAGTGGTCGGCAACGACAGCCGCCTGTCGGCCATGCTGGCCTTTGGCTTCCTGGTACTGTGCCTGGTCAACACCATTGGCCTGCTGCTGGCCAAATTCTCGGTGCGGGCACCGGAGGTCGGCGTGCGCCGCGCCCTGGGCGCTTCGCGCAAGGAGATCTTCACCCAGTTCATGATCGAGAGCGCGGTGGTCGGCCTGGCCGGCGGCCTGCTGGGACTGCTGCTCGCCCTGGGCGCCCTGTCGCTGATCGGCAGCGTCTCGAAAGCGCTGGAAATCACCACCCGCATGGATTGGCAAATGCTGATCGTCACCTTCATCATGTCGGTCGCCGCCGCCGTGCTGGCCGGCCTGCTGCCGACCTGGCGCGCCTGCCAGGTCACCCCGGCCATGCAACTCAAATCGCAGTGAGGAACTTATGGAAATCAAACCTATCTTTGCCGCGCTGATGCGCAATAAGACCGGCCCCATCCTGGTCGCGGTGCAAGTGGCGCTCAGCCTGGCGATCCTGGCCAACGCCCTGCACATCGTCAACGTGCGGCAAGCCGTGGCGGCGCGCCCAAGCGGCATTGCGCACGAGGAGGAAGTGTTCACGCTGCGCGTGCGTCCGCTCAAGCTTGGCGGCCATGAGGAGCAGGTCGCGACGCAGAAGGCGCAAGCCGCAGCGCTGCGCGCGGTACCGGGCGTGGTCTCGGTGGCCGACACCAATCAGATCGTGCTGTCGGACTCCGGCAACTACAACGGCATCGGCAGCAGCCGCACACCGGGCGCGCGCCTGCCCTCCGCCGCCGGCTACCTGTCGCCCGACTCGCTGGTCAAGACCTGGGGCCTGAAGCTGCTGGAAGGGCGCGACTTCAACGCCGCCGACGTGCACGAGATCGACCAGAACGCCAGCAAGGCGTTTCCGTCCACGGTCATGATCAGCAAGGCCACCGGCGAGAAACTGTGGCCGGACGCCAGCAGCTACGTCGGCAAGAAGCTGTACTTCGGCGCCGGCGAGGGCGCGCGCGAAGTCACCGTGGTCGGCGTGGTGGAGCGCCTGCAGACATCGGGCGCGGCACTCGGCATCCGCGGCGAAATGTCGACCATCCTGCCGGTGCGCCTGTCGGGCAATCCGCGCACCCTGTACACCCTGCGCGCCGAGCCGGGCCAGCGCGACCGCGTGATGCAGGATGCGGCGCAAGCGATCCGTAAGCTGCATAACGGGCAGGTGGTGGTGCGTGCCACCACCCAGGACGAAGAGCGCGTCAAGCGCTACCGCGCCGACAATGCGCTGGCATGGATGCTGATCTCGGTCAGCGTGCTGCTGATGATGGTCACCGCCAGCGGCATCGTCGGCATGGCCAGCCTGTGGGTGACGCAGCGCCGCAAGCAGATCGGCGTGCGGCGTGCCCTGGGCGCGCGCAAGGTCGACATCCTGCGCTACTTCATCACCGAGAACTTGCTCATTACCACGAGCGGCATTGCCGGCGGCCTGTTGGGGGCGCTCGCGCTGAACCACCTGCTGGTGTCCAAGCTGGAGCTGGCGCGCCTGCCGGCCGAGTACATGCTGTTTGGCGCCGCCGCCTTCTGGGCGCTCGGTATTGCGGCGGTGTACGGGCCGGCCTGGCGCGCCGCTTCGATCTCGCCGGCGCTGGCGACCCGCTCCGCCTAACACCGGGAAACCAGGGTACGGCCCACAGGGCCGGACCCTGGTTTTCCGGTTTAGAGGTTTTCCTGTATCCTTGCCCAAATGCCAACCGTACTCATCATCGACGACAACGCCGCAGTCGCGGTCGCCCTCGAAGTCCTGTTCTCCCTGCACGACATCGACGCCCTGCGCGCCGCCTCCCCGGAAGAGGGCCTGGCCCTGCTGGAGCGCGCCGTGATCGACCTGGTGGTACAGGACATGAACTTCACCGCCGACACCACCTCCGGCGAAGAAGGCGTGGCCCTGTTCCGCGCCATCCGCAAGCGCCACCCCGACCTGCCGGTGATCCTGCTCACCGCCTGGACCCACCTCGACGCCGCCGTTGACCTGATCAAGGCCGGCGCCGCCGACTACCTGGCCAAACCGTGGGACGACCAGCGCCTGGTGGCCACCGTGCGCAACCTGCTGGAGCTGGGCCAGGCCAACCGCGCCCTGAACCAGCACCGCAGCGACGAGCTGCGCCAACGCCGCGAACTGGAGCGCTACAACCTGCGCAATATGGTGTGGCACGACCCCGCCACCGAACGCGTGCTGGCCCTTGCCTGCCAGGTGGCGCGCGCCGACGTGCCGGTGCTGATCACCGGCCCCAACGGCACCGGCAAGGAACGCATCGCCGACATCATCCAGGCCAACTCCGCCGTGCGCGAAGGCCCGTTTGTCGTGCTCAACTGCGGCGCCCTGCCCTCCGAGCTGATCGAAGCCGAGCTGTTCGGCGCCGACGCCGGCGCCTACACCGGCGCCGCCAAAGCGCGCGAAGGCAAGTTCGAAGCGGCCGACAGCGGCACCCTGTTCCTCGACGAAATCGGCAACCTGCCGCTGGCCGGCCAGATGAAGCTGTTGCGCGTGCTGGAAACCGGCCGCTTCGAACGGCTCGGCTCCAACCGCGAACGGCAGGTGCAAGTGCGCGTCATCAGCGCCACCAATGCCGACCTGCCCGCCATGATCCGCGCCGGCACCTTCCGCGAAGACCTGTACTACCGCCTGAACGTGATCGAGCTGCGCCTGCCGCCGCTGGCCGAACGGCCGGGCGACATCCTGCCGCTGGCACGCCACTTCCTGGGCCCCGAGCGCCACCTGCGGCCCGACGCCGAAGCGGCCCTGCTGGCGCATGGCTGGCCCGGCAATGTGCGCGAGCTGAAGAACGTCATGGCGCGCGCCAGCCTGCTGGCGCGCAGCGCGGCCATCAGCGTGCCCGACCTCGGCCTGCCCGCCGCCAGCGCCGCCCCCGCGTTGCTTGGCAACGGCCATGCCGAGCAAGAACCCGACCGCGACGCCATCAGCAGCGCGCTGCAGCGCGCCAACGGCGTCGTAGCCCAAGCCGCCGCCGACCTCGGCCTCTCGCGCCAAGCCCTGTACCGCCGCATGGAACGCCTCGGCATCGCCCGCCCATGAGCGAATACGGCCCGAAAGCCTTGCGGCTTTCGCTACTGACGCGCTGGTCGGCGCTGGTGGGGACGCTCACCGCCACCGGCATCCTGATCGCGCTCGGCCTGTTCCAACTGCTGCCGCAACACCCGTCCATCGTGGTCGGTATTTCTCTGCTGTGCCTGGTGCCGCTGGCGGTCATCACCATCCGCGCCCAACTGCAGCGCCAGCTCTCGCTGTACCGCGCCCTGACCGGCACCGTCAGCAGCTACCAGGACGGCGATTTCTCCTTCAGCCTGCACTGGCCGCACAACGACGAACTGAGCGACCTGGTGGCGGCCCACAACGCGCTGGGCGAAGTGCTGCGCGAGCAGCGCCTGGGCCTGGTGCAGCGCGAACTCCTGCTCGACACCATGGTGCAGCACACCCCGGTCGCCATGCTGCTGGTGGCCGACGGCGGCGCCATCGTCTTCGCCAACACGGCGGCGCGCCAGTTGCTGCACGAGGGCCGCAAGCTGGAGGGCCTGCACCTGGCCGACCTGCTGGCGCGCGTGCAGCCGGCCCTGCGCGAGGCCATGGACCGCGGCGGCGACGGCTTGTTCACCATCGGCGACAGCGAGGAGGAAGACGTGTTCCACCTGGCGCGCCGCAGCTTCAGCCTGAACAGCCGGCCGCATGAGCTGGTACTGCTGCGCCAGTTGACCCAGGAATTGCGCCGGCAGGAAGTGCAGACCTGGAAAAAAGTCATCCGCGTCATCAGCCACGAGCTGAACAACTCACTGGCGCCGCTGACCTCGCTGGCCCACTCGGGCGCCGAGCTGGTGCGGCGCGGCCAGACCGAGCGCCTGCCGCAAATCCTGGCCACCATCGAAGAGCGCACGCGCCACCTGGAGAGCTTCATCCTCGGCTACGCCCGCTTCGCCAAGCTGCCCACGCCGCGCCTGGACCCGCAGCACTGGCGCAGCTTCCTGGCGGCGCTGTCCGACCAGGTGCAGTTCACGCTGCACGGCGAGGTGCCCGAGGAGGCGCACGCCTTCGACGCGGCGCAGATGGAACAGGCGCTGCTGAACCTGCTGAAGAACGCGCACGAATCGGGTTCGCCACCGGAACAGGTGGGCCTGGAACTGCGCCGCGTGCAAGGCCTGTTGCGCATTGAAGTCCAGGATCGCGGCCCCGGCATGAGCGAAACGGTGCTGGCCAATGCGCTGGTGCCGTTCTATTCCACCAAGCGCAGCGGCACCGGCCTGGGCCTGGCGCTGGCGCGCGAAATCGCCGAAGCGCACGGCGGCCGTATCACCCTCGCCAACCGCGAAGGCGGCGGCCTGGCCGTGGCCATGATCCTGCCCCTGGCCTGACTGGGTCGCCTGACTAAGTCGCCGGACTTTGATCCCGCTCAAACCGCGCCGCTGATCTTCCGCCAACGCCAAGCGTGCGGCATAAGTTGAAGAGTGCAGGCGCCCTGCCTGTACTTTCCGGAGAACGATCATGGAGATGCGCACCTTCCTGCCCACGACCGCGCTGGCAGCCCTGCTGGCAATAGCCCCGGCGGCCCAGGCCGACGACCTGACCAGCAACGTCAACCTGGGCGGCAGCGCCAGCAGCCAGTCGGCCAGTTTCGGCGTCACACACATCGAGCTGGGCAACTTTACCGACACCTTCAATTTCTCGCCCAGCAGCGGCAGCTACTTTGTCGACGCCAGCCTGGTCACCATCGGTTTCATACCGGCCGCCGACGTCACGTTCACCTGGGCCGCCATCAACGGTTACGCCATGAACCTGACCGGCCCCGGCATCTTTGAATACGGCTTCCTGACGCCGACCACCATCATGGGCCCGCTGGTGCTGACCGTGATGGGCTATGTGGATACGCCCGGCGGCATGGGGCCGGCCTCGGCCAGCTATTCCGGCACGCTGAATATCAGCGCGGTGCCGGAACCATCGGCCTGGCTGCTGCTCCTGGCGGGTCTGGCCGTGGTGGGCGCGGGCGGGCTGGTAAACTACCGGCATGGCAAACCAACGATTTAAGCAACCGGGATTCCCTCCCGCCACCATCACCGAGTTCGAAGGCGTCCGCTCACTGCACCTGGGCACGTCCTGGGTGCAGGGCGCAATGCGCATCAACAAGCCCGACCTGATCGAACTTGACTACGTGCGCATGATGATGATGTGGACCCTGTTCCAGCAGGCGCCGCGCCACATTGTGCAGCTCGGCCTGGGCAGCGCCGCCCTCACCAAATTCAGCTACCGCCAGTTCCCCAAAGCGCGCGTCACGGCGATTGAACTCAATCCCAATGTGATCGCCATTTGCGAGGAGAAATTCGCCCTGCCGCCCAACGACGGCCGGCTCGACGTGCGGCAAATGAATGCCATGGATTTCGTGCTGGACGCGCGCAACCACGGCACGGTCGACGTGCTGCAAGTGGACTTGTACGACGAAGAGGCGCGCGGCCCGGTGCTCGACACGCCCGAGTTCTACCAGGGCTGCGCCAACTGCCTGGGTCCGGACGGCATTATGACCACCAATGTCTTCGGCGATTTCGACAACTACGGCAAGAACCTGGAGCATATGGAGCAGGTGTTCGACGCCGTGGTCTGGCTGCCCGAGGTACACGACGCCAACATCGTGGTGATCGCTTTCAAACGCGCCCCTTCGATTGATTTTTCCGAGCTCTACGAACGCGCCACCCAGATCCGCAAAACCATGAACCTGGACGCCCGCCCGTGGGTGGACGGCCTGCGCGACTGGATGGAAAACTAAGCGCCGCAGGAAAACGATTAACACCCTCGCCGGCGGCATTCCCGCCGGCGCTCCCCGGTCGCCACCACCCGCCCGCTCCGCCCCGCTGCGACCGGGCGTGCCGCCCTCCCCCTATCCTGCCACCGACACCGCCCCGCGCAACGTGGCGGCACCCCCGGCATGCATAGCCATGCCGCCCGCAGTCGCGTAGTATTGCTACAGACGACCGTGCGTTTCGTTTAAATAGTTGAAGTTTTTCAGGTACTTATTAAAATAGGCCTGGACTGCGCAACTTTGCGTGGATGCTATTGCTGCGCTCCTGCCAGTAGTTTATATTGCGGAGTTTCTTGTTTCAAAACGGAAACAATATTGCCATTTAGATCAAGATTAGACCGCGATGCCCGACGTATTCCTACAACAGCGCGAAGAGTTCAGCGCCTACACCATGAGCCGCATCGGCGTATCGCGCGAACTGTTCGATGAGTTCAATCGTTTACTTGCCCCGCACGTCACGCAAATGCAGTTCCGCAAAGGCGACTACCTGCAGCGCGCCGGCGTGCCCGCCAGCGTCGCCTACTGGCTGTACCGCGGCGTAGCCCGGCGCGGCATGCTGACCCGCGACGGCAGCGACGTGACGATGGCGTTTTCCGCCGAAGGCGACTCCTGCGGCTCGCACCACGACCTGCTGGCAGCCGCCGACGGCCAGCCCGCGCAAGAGTTCATCATCGCCGAAACCACGGTCACTGCCGTGCGGGTGGAATGGGCCGCCCTGGCCCGGCTGCGCGAAGAGCACAGCATCATGCGCGAGTACTACCTGAAGGTATCCGAGCACTCGATCCGGCGCTACTCGCAAAGCTGCCTGATCCGCAGCATGACCTCCGCCAACTGCCGCCTGGCCGCCTTCCGCGAGCAATACCCCGGCCTTGAGCACCGCATCTCGCAAAAATCGCTCGCCTCCTTCCTCGGCATCACCCCGCAATACATGTCCACCCTGCTGCGGCAAGAAATTCGGGGTCAGGTCTGACAATCGGACAAAACTTGCGCTGCGCGCAAGTTTTGTCCGATTGTCAGACCTGACCCCGAACTTTGCTTAGGCGGCCTCTTGCTCGCGGCGCATCAGCTGCGACAGGTAGGCTGGCGTGATCTGCAGGTAGGACGCCAGCACCTTCTGCGAAATGCGGCGCTCCAGGTTGGGATACTCGGCGCGGAAATTGAGCAGGCGCTCTTCGGCGCTGGAGGCGGTGTGCGTGACGAAGCGGCGCGCCTGGCTCGATACCGCAAACTCCAGCATGCGCGTCATGTACGCCATCAGCACCGGATGCTGGCTACGCAGCACGCCCATCTGTTCCCAGTCAAAACGGAAACCCTGCACCGAGGTCTCGGCCACGATGAAGGAGCGCGAGGGCTGCTCGCCGCGCACTTCCAGCAAGTCCTCATAGGCGTTTGCAATATTGCCTTCGGTGGCGAAGCGCATCGTGACTTCGTTGCCGCCCTCGCTCACATAGCCCACGCGTGCCACGCCACCGGTCAGCCAGAAGACTTCGCGCGTGGTTTGGCCCACGCGCTGCAGCAGCTCGCCCCGGCGGGCGGCGAAGGGAACGGCCAGTGGCGCAATGCACTGGCTGGTCTCGTCAAAAAGTTGTTCGTCGACGCCGTAACGCGCCATCATGTCGGCTTTGTAATGCTGCCGCAGCTTCAGGAAATGCTGATTCATTGCGCCCCAGTTATGTTTTTTGTTTTCACTACATCTGGTCAGGCCAGATTTAATTCATTCTAAAAACAAGCGGTCGTTCGAATTAATCAACTATTTGAACTTTCGCTGGAAATTTTCATAAGCTGCCAGGTGTACAACACTTGCCAGGCGCCGCACCAGGCCATCCATCTGCTGCGGCGCCACCTGGCCGTAGCCCAGGGCCAGGCCGCGCCAGTTGCTCTCCTCCCCCACCGCGTGCACGCTGAGCGCATTGACGATGATGCCTTCGCTGACGCGCGCGCGCCGGCTGATCTCCACGTCCGACAGGCGCGGGTCGTGCCAGCGCAGCGACAGGTGCATGCCGGCCGAAGAACCCTCCACGCTGGCGATGCTGCCAAGGTGGGTGTGCAGGGCTTGCACCAGCACGTCGCGCCGCTCGCGGTACAGGCGGCGCATGCGGCGCACGTGCAGCGCGAACTGGCCGCTGCGCAGGAATTCGGCCAGCGCCAATTGGTCGGCGGCGCGCCCGCGCGAGGCCGATTGCTGGCGCATGGCGGCCAGCGGCTGCACCAGCCACGGCGGCACCACCAGGTAGCCGATGCGCAGGCCGGGGAACATGGTCTTGCTGAAGGTGCCGCAGTACAGCACCGGCGCGTCCGCCTGTAGGCCCTGCATGGACGCCAGCGGCGGCCCGTCGTGGCGGAATTCGCTGTCGTAGTCGTCTTCGATGATCAGGGCGCCGCAGGCGCGCGCGCCGTCGATCAGGGCCAGGCGGCGCGCCAGCGACAGCACGGTGCCGGTCGGGTACTGGTGCGAGGGTGTGGTGTAGATCAGGCGCGGCGGGCGTTCGCGCCAGTCCTGCGGGCGCGGTGCGATGCCCTCGTCGTCGACGTCGATCGCCTCCAGTTTCAGGCTGGCGGCGCGGAAGGCGGCCATGGCGCCGCCGTAGCCGGGGTTTTCCATCCACAGCGTTTCACCGGCGTCGGCGCAGGCCCGCCCGCACAGGTCAAGGCTGCTTTGGCTGCCGTCGGTGATGAACACTTGCGCCGGTTCGCACACCACACCGCGTGAGGCGCGCAGGTAGTCGGCGATGGCTTCGCGCAGCACCGGTTCGCCGCACGGGTCGCCGTAGTTCAGCTTTTCCGTCGGCAGGTTGCGCCAGGCGCGTTCCAGCATGCGCCGCCACAAGCCAATGGGGAAGCTGGGCAGGTCCGGCACGCCGGGCACGAAGGGCGCGCCAATGGCGGCGGAGACGTTCAGGTTGCGCAGGTTCTGCGCGCGCTGCGACAGGCCTTGGTACGGTACCTCGCTGCTGGCCTGGCGCCGCGGTTCGCAGGCCAGCGCGGCGACCACCGTGCCGCTGCGGTCGGTCGTCACATAGCCTTCGCTGGTCAGTTGTTCGTAGGCGTACAGCACGGTGTTGCGCGCCACGCCCAACTCCGCCGCCAGGGCACGCGTGGCGACCAGGCGCGCGCCCGGCGCCAGCGTGCCGTCGCGGATGGCGCTGCGCAGGCATTCGTGCAGCAGGCGTTGGCGCGGCCAGCCGTGGTGGCCGTGGCTGGCGGTGAAATTGGCGATCAGTAGCGAGTAATCCAAAAACGTGGCTCCATGGTTTTGCTTGCCCCTGGATCTGTTGCAGGGGCCATCAACTGATTATATTCCGTTGCCATGAAAACATCACAACCACCTTCCGACCGCACCCGTGTGCGTCGTGGCGCCGGCAATGCCGTTTATGAACCCGCACTGGTACGCGCCATCGTCGATGCCGCCTATCTTTGCCATATCGCCTTCAGCGACGCGCATGGCGCGCATTGCATCCCGACCGCCTGCTGGCGCGAGGGCGACTACCTGTACATCCACGGCTCCAACGGCAGCCGCATGCTGAAGCAACTGATGGCGCAGGATGCCTGCGTCACCATCACCCTTCTGGACGGGCTGGTGCTGGCGCGTTCGGCCTTCAACCATACGATGAACTACCGTTCGGTCATGATCTACGGCCGCTTTGAAATGGTGGACGAGGCGGAGCAGCGCCGCTCGCTGGACGCCTTCATGGAGCACCTGGCGCCAGGCCGCAATGCGGAAGTCCGGGGCGGCAACGAGAAGGAGCATGCGGCGACGACGGTGCTGCGCATTGCGCTGGCAGAGGCGGCGTGCAAGGTGCGCAGCGGCGGGCCGGAAGACGACGAGGAGGACATGGGCATCGCGGCCTGGGTCGGCGAACTGCCGTTCACCCACCAGCGCGGCGCGCCGGTGACCGATCCGGCCTGCGTGGTGGCGGCACCGGCCTATGTGCAGGATTGGGCCAGCAAGGAGTGATGCGTCAAACCTGATGCATCAACGCCGTTCGCGCCACCAGAGCGCGAGCATGCTGGCGGCGAAGGCCAGTCCGAGCAGCCAGCGCGGCAAGGCGCCGCCCAGCGCGCCTGCGATGCCCAACGCACCTGCAAAGCCGCTCGCACCTGGGCGGCGGCCGCCAGCGCCAGTCGACTGGGCATCCGTGCCGGAAGCCTGACCGACGGCCATGGCCGCTTGATCCGCGCCCGCGCGCGCGACCGGCTGCAGCGCCAAGGCGGCGTAACGCGCGGTGGCGTCGTGGCGCAGGGCGGCTTGCCATGCCGGCCAGTCCTGCGCGCCGAACACGTACATGTCACTGCGCTCGCCGCCGCTGGCCAGCGGCACCCAGCCCGCCTTGGCCGGCCAGAACGCCACGCAAGCCGCATCCGCCCTTTCACCGCGCGCCTGCCAGCGCAAGTCCTGCTGCCCGGCCGTGACGGCGCTGCCAGTCGCCACGCCCTGCGCACACACTTCACTGCGCAGGCCCGCCAGCGGCATCGGTTCGGCGTCGAGCCAGCGCATCTTCTGTTCGCTGCCCACGGCTGCCAGGTCAATCACCTGCTGCCACCAGGCGCCCAATGGCGCCGGCTCACTGATCACGTGCCGGTGCCAGTCGCGCACGCCCAGCCACAGGATGCGCCCCTTCTGCCAGTCACGCTGCCACAACCACGGCTTGCCATCCTTGTCGCGCGCCGCAACCTGCCACGCCGCACCGCCCGCAGCTACCGGCAACTGCGCGCCGGGCGCGAAGGCCAGCGTGGCGCCGGGCAGCGCCAGGTGGCGCACATCTTCCTGTTCGGTGGTGGCCGACAACGCGGCAAGGCGCAGGCCCAGCTCGCGCTGCCAGAGCGCCGCATCGTCCGCGTTTCCGCCCAGGACCAGCAAGGGCACGCCCTGCGCCGCCTGCGCCAGTGCGCTGCGCAAGCCGCCGCGCTCCAGCCAGGCGGCATCCGCCACCATGGCGTTCGGCTGCGCCAGCGGCGCGCGCGCTTCCTCGCTGCGGGTGAGCGATTTGCCGAGCGTGGTTTGCCAATCGACGATGGCGTTCGAATCTGTCAGTAGCTGGTTCAGGGCGCGCGTGTCGAAGGATGGCGCGCCGAAGCGGCCCAGCACCTGCAACGGCACGGCATCCAACACCCGCAACGGCAGCGGGCCTTGCGCGAGGGCTTTGCCGTCCTTGTCCAGCAAGCGGGCTTGCAGCAGCATCGACTCCGGCATGGGCGGCTGCCATTGCACCGTCAAAGCCTGCGTCGCTGTGGCGGCGCGCGACTCGGCCAGCACCTGGCCGTTTTCCGCCAGCAGTTGCAAGCGCCAACCGGCCTGCGCACCGCCGCCGCGGCGCACGGTCAGCGCAAAGCTGCGGCCCAGCGGCACGGTACGGGGGAAGTCGAGCCACAGCAGGCCGTCTTGCGCCGGCTGCCATTGCAAGCGGCGCAGCGGCAGGTCGCGCCATTGCGCCTCATGCAGGCCGTGGCCGCGCACCGCAATGCTGTCCGCTTCCGGCAAGCTTGCCAGCGCCGCAGCCAGGCCATCGCCCGGCGCGACCAATGCGCCACCCGG
Source organism: Massilia sp. SR12 (assembly GCA_046523935.1). Taxonomy (GTDB): domain Bacteria; phylum Pseudomonadota; class Gammaproteobacteria; order Burkholderiales; family Burkholderiaceae_D; genus Rugamonas. The sequence continues at coordinate 3,641,270 of CP159586.1, forward strand.
GGCAGCGCGCCAGTCTTCCGAGTCCAGTGCAATGGCCCGCCCTGCAAGCCCCGGCGCAGTGGGCGCTGCCAACAATGCGGCGAGCGAAACGCCCGCCAGTCCGGCCAGCGCGGCGTCGGGCCAGCGCTTCTTGCGCGCATACAGGAATGCGCTCGCCGCGCCGGCAAGCGCAGCACCGCTGCACAGCAAATTGATATCCACGCTCACGGCGCTCCCTTCCCTTGCAAAGCCTGGCCGAAGCGCGTTTGCGCGTGCGGGCGCGCTTGCAGCAACACGGCCGGCTGCGCCACCGTCGCGCGCAACCAAGCGCGCAACTGGGCGCGGCACGGCTGGCAGCCGTCGGCCACATCCTGCACCGCCGCCTGCGCCGCCAGGCGTTGTTCTTCATCCGCGATGCGCGCCACGGCTTCGCGTGCCGCTTTGCTCCACAGCGCGGGCAGCGCGCCGTCGCCGCCCAGCACCTGCACCAGCTCGCGCACGTCAGCCGGTACGAATTCGCTGGCCGCGCCCTGCGCGCGCCGGTAGCTGGCGGCGCCGGCCATGTCGCCGCTCATGCGCTTTTCTTCCTTGATCGCGGGCGGCACGAACGCCGTGCGGTGCAGGTAGACGCGTTCGGCCTGCTGCAATTCCTTGATGGCGCCGAGCGCCTTGTACTCGGGCGGCAGGGCCGGTTTCGGCGCAATGGCGCGCAGCTGCTTCTCCGCGTCCCACATCGCCGTCAGGGCGCGCCGCAGCACTTCCTTGGTGGCGGGATCGAAGATGGTGGCGTTGCCTTCCTGATCGTGGGCGTGGCCGAACTGCGACGCGATATCGCCGGTGCCGAAGCCGCCCGGGCCCTGGGTTGCACCACCCGCGCCCGCGCCGCCGTGTTCGTGGCCGTCGCCTTCGCTATGTTCCTCCGCGCCGAACAGCGACGACTCCTCGCCCAGGAACTGGCCGTAGCGCAGGCGCAGCTTGGCCTGGTCGCCGGCGATCTTCTCGCTGCGCGCACGCAGTTCGGCAGCGCTGATGCGGGGGATGTCGGCCACCAGTTGTTCGGTGTCGATGATGATCTGGCGCTGGCTGCGCAGGTTTTCCGGCTTCACCATGGACGGCAGCGCGGTCGATTCCAGCGACTCCGCCTGCGCGCCGGGCAGGCGCAGCGTGTAGGTGGGCGATTGGGCGATATGCGGTTGCGGCGCGTTGTCGCTGGCGCGCACGAAGAAGTACAGCTCGTCGCCGGGCTCCATGCCCATCTCCTTCAGCATCCACTGTTTGCTCCAACTACGCTTGCGCGGGTCGGCCGATGCGGGCAGCGGGCTTTCCTTGTCGGTGAAGCGGATGTTCTCGCCGCTGCCGCGCGCCAGCGTCATATGCAGCGTCGCTTTGACGATGGCGTAGTCGTCGCTGACGCTGACTGCGATCTGCGCGCTTTGCGCGTCGGGCTTGAGGACGGTCACGGATTCGTTTGGCACAGAGATGGCGACTTGCGGCGCCTGGTCCGGCGTAACGCGGATGGTGTAGCGCTGCGCGCTGTCCTTGCGGCTGCGCCAGAAGACGGAGTCGCTGGCCAGCATCTCGGCGCAGGCGCCTGGCGCGGCTTGCAGCGTGCGGCCGTCGCTCAGTTCAACCGTTGCGTCGGCGCCGTGGGCGCACCAGCGCAGCTTGCTGTGCTGTGGAACCTGAAGGTCGCGCGGGGCGCCGTCGCTGGGTTTGGCGCCGGTATAGGCTGGGGGGATGGCGTGCAGGCTGATGCCGGCTTTGGCGATGGCGGCCTGCGTGGCTTGCGTGCCGCCCGGCGCGGCGATGCGCTGCGGGGTGTGCGCGAAGGCGTAGGCCCAGGCGCTGGCGGCGGCCACGATGGCCAGCGCCAGGGGGATGGCGTTGAAGCGGGCCTTCCGGTTGGCGATGGTACGCAGCCGTTCGTCGTCCAGGGCGCTGTCGATGCGGGTGAGCAGGCGTTGGCGCTGCAGGGCGCCAAGCGGGGTGGCGGGGACGGCGGCCAGCAGGGTGCTGCTGTCTTCCAGTTCGGGGACGGCGGCGTTCAGCCATGCCGGGAGCTGTTCTTCGATGCGCTTGCGCCAGAGGGCAAAGTCGGCGGCGGCCCACAGCAGGGCTGCGGCGGCCAGGGCGAGGGGGATGGTGAGGCTGATGGTCCTGCCGTCGCGGGCGGCACTGGCGCTGTCGGCCGGGCCGAAGGCGCCGGAGATGATGGCGGCGGCCAACGCGATGGCGGGTAGCAGCGGCAGCAGCCAGCTGGCGGCGCGGCGGCGGATCAGGGCTTGCAGCATGCGCTGGCGCACGCTGGCCAGGTGGTCAGCTGCGGCGGCGGACATGGGTCAGGGTCCTTTCAATTGCAAACAGCGCTAGCAGGGCGATGGCGAGCCATTCGGGTGAGCGCGCCAGCGGGGTTGGCAGCGGCTTTTCGCGCTCGGCGCGGAATTGCTGCGCTGGCAGCGGGTGGGGGGTTGGACGTGCTGTGGCGGCTTGCCAGCGTTCGTACAGGGCGCGGGCGGCGTCGATGTCTTGCAGCGGCCATTGGGGGGCGGTCCAGACTGTGCCTTGCGGGGTTTGGGTTTGCCCGTTGGCGGCGGCGGTGCGCCACCAGAGTTTGGCCTGCCAGGATGGCGGCGGTTGTGTGTCGGGTTTGTCCCAGACGATCAATTCGGTCGATGCGGTGGGGGCGTCGGTGAGGACGTAGCGCTGGGCGCCGTCGGCTGCGGTGCTGAAGGCGGCGAACAGGGCTTGCCAGCGCGGCAGGCGGTCGGCGCTCGTCACGAGCACCACCTGCCGCTCACGCGCTGCCGCGACTTTCGGTGCGGCCGCGCTGGCAGGCGAGGTTGCGGCGGCGGCGGGGCCGGCGGTGGTGGTGGGCGCGGTGGCGGATGGGCCGGCGGTGGCGAGGCGCGCGGTAGCGGCTTGCGCGTACGCGGCGGGATCGGCGGACGCGGTGGCTGCGCGGCCGGCGGTGGCGGGCGCGGGGCCGGAGGTGGCGGTGGGCGCGGTGGCGGCTTGCGCGTGGGCGGCGGGATCGGCGGGCGCGGTGGCGGCGCGGCCGGCGGTGGCGGGCGCGGGGCCGGCGGTGGTGGTGGGCGCGGTGGCGGCTAGGCGAAGGTCGATGGGGTGGGCCAGGCGCGGGGGGAGCGCGGGCATGGCGGCGGCAGGGGCGAGGATGAGGAAGCGCGCTTCGGGGCGCCATTCATGCTCGTTGCGGGCGAGCCAGTTCCATGCGTCGTCGGGCAGGGACTGGCGCGCGGCGCTGCCCATGCCGGCGGCGGCGATTTGCTGTTCGGCCCATGCCGAACGTTCCACTGCGGCGGCGACAAAGACCGTGTCGCCCTTCCACGGCATGGCCAGCACCGCCAGCCAGGCGATCAGGACCACCAGCAGCGCCAGGCGCACCAACAGCAGCGGTACATCGGCCCAGCGCAACACCCGCCGCTGCTGCGGCAAGGCGCTCGGCAGGAAGCGCGCCGTAGCGAGAAAATCGGTGCGCGTGCGCTCGCGTTTGCGCATATGCCACCACACCGGCAGCAACAGCACCGGCAAGGCGTACCACCACAAAGGCTGCATGCTGGTCATGGCCGGCGCGCCTCGGGATTGCGCAGCCAGGCGCGCAGGACTTCCACCAGCGGCTGCTCGATGCGCGCCTCGCACAAAGGCATATCATGTTGGCGGCAGGCGGTGCGCACGGCCTCGAAGTGGGCTTCGAGCGCCGCGCGGTAATCATCACGGACGGCGCGGCTGAAGCTATGCAGCCCCGCGCCTTCCTCCGGATCGCGGTAGGCGTGGCCCGGCGGGAAATTCGCCTCTGCCTCGGCTTCCGTGCGCAAGGCCAGCATGCGCACGTCATGCCGCATGTGGCGCAGGCGAACCAGCGCTTCGCCCAGCGGCGACGGCCAATCCAGCGCGTCGGTCGCGGCAAACACCATGCTTGGCGAGCGCGCGAAATGCAAGCTGGCGCGCAATGTCTCCGTATCCGGCAGCTCGCCCGACGGCGTGGCGCGCTGCAACGCCGCCAGCACGCGCTGCAACTGGCGTGGCCCGCGCGAGGCCGGCGTGAATTCAATGCGCCCGCCCGACAGCACCAGCAAGCCGAAGGCGTCGCCCTGGCGCTGTGCGATGGCCGCCACGCAAGCCAGTGCCGTGCGCGCAAACCAATGCTTGCTCAAGCCTTCCACGCGGCGGCTCGGTTCGGCCATGGAGGCGGTGGCGTCCAGCACCAGCCAGGTCGCGACATGGCTGTCGCGCTCCGCCTCGCGCACGTAGTAGCGGTCGGCGCGTGCCAGCAGCTTCCAGTCGACGCGACGCCACTCGTCGCCCGGCGCATAGGCACGGTACTCGGAGAATTCAACGCCGGCGCCGCGTTCGCGGCCGGCATGGATGCCATGGCCGAGACCCGCCAGCACATGGCGGATCACCAGCTCAAGGTCTGCGGAATGCGCCAGCAGCGCAGGGGTTTCCAACATTGCTCGGTCGACCGGGATTATTCAGGCTTGATGGCGTCGCGCAGCGCGGCCAGGATGTCGGCGATGGCAATGCCGTCGGCCTCCGCCTCGAAGTTGCGCAGCACGCGGTGCGCCAGCACCGGCAGCAGCATGTGGCCGATATCCTCGCGCGTCACAGCGAGGCGGCCCTGCATCAGGGCGCGCGCTTTGGCAGCCAGCACCAGCGCCTGGCCGGCGCGCGGACCTGCGCCCCAGCCGACGTGCTTCTTCACCGCCTCCACCGTGGTTTCGCGCGGACGGGTGGCGCGCACCAGGCGCGTTGCGTAGCGCAGCAGGTGCTCGCCGATTTCGATATCGCGCACCAGGGCCTGCAGGCGCAGCAGCGATTCCACATCCATCGCCGGCTCCGCATCTTTCAGGCCGGCGTGGGTGGTGGCCGAGACCATGGCGATTTCCTCGTCCTCGCTCGGGTAGCCAACGTCGATATGCAGCAGGAAGCGGTCCAGCTGCGCTTCCGGCAGCGGGTAGGTGCCAGCCTGCTCGATCGGGTTCTGCGTCGCCAGCACGAAGAAGGGGCGCGGCAGCTTGTGCGTCTGGCCGGCGAAGGTGACCGAGCGCTCCTGCATCGCCTCCAGCAGCGCCGACTGCGTCTTGGGCGGCGCGCGGTTGATTTCGTCCGCCAGCAGCACCTGCGTGAACACCGGGCCTTGCTGGAAGCGGAACTCGCGCTTCTTGGTGGCGTGGTCTTCTTCCAGGATCTCGGTGCCGACGATATCGGACGGCATCAGGTCCGGCGTGAACTGCACGCGGCGGAACTCCATGTCGGTGGCCTGCGCCAGCGACTTGACCAGTAGGGTCTTGCCCAGGCCCGGCACGCCTTCCACCAGCGCATGGCCGCCGGCCAACAGGCAGATGATCAGCGAATCGATCACCTCTTCCTGGCCGATGATGACCTTGCCCATGCTGGCCTTAAGGGCCTTCACCTTGGCGTGCAGTACGCCGATTTCGTTCTCGCTCCAGCCGCTTTCAGCCACGGTCATGCTCCCAACGCGTATTGAATGATATTGACTGCGAAGCGCGTGTTGTCGATTGCCAGCCAGCGCTTGTTGCGAAAGTCGTAGTCCCACTCGCAGCCATAGTCCTTGTTGCTATACAAAAGCCTGATGCGGCCGTTGAATTCAACGGCTTTCAGGTAGTCGTGCACCAGGTCGTCGCCCCAGCCGTTCAACTCCATCGAGGTATTCGGCGGGCCTTCGAATTTGAAGAAGGCCGAATACAGCGCATGGTGGTTGGGGATCTTGCGCAGCGCCTTGGCGCCGAAAATCTTTGCCACTTCCGCCTCGAACGATTTCGCGAACAGGCCGTCGATGTCGTGGTTGCAGTCGTCGACGAAGACGAAGCCGCCGCCTTTCACGTAGCGCTCGAAGTTCTTCCGTTCCGCCGGCGTGAATTGCACCAGCTTGTGGCCGGCCAGGTAGCAGAACGGTGCTTCCAGCATCTTGGGGTCGGACAGGGCCACGATGCGCTCGACGGGGTCAACTTTCAGGGTCGTGTATTCGACCAGGGAGTTGAGCACGTTGCTCGGCATGCGGATGTCGACGTCCCAGTCGCCGGATTCGTAGGTCAGGCGGGTGAAGTAGAAATCGTAGGCTGGCATTTTTTCTTTGCGGCGTCGAAACCGGGAAACCAGGAAACCAGGGTACGACCCTGAGGGTCGGACCCTGGTTTTCCGGTTCACGCGGTTTTAAACCGCATCCGACAGCGAAGTAAAGTTAAAGTCCCGCACCTTCATCGCAGGAATCATCAGCTTGCGCGCATCGGTATCGCCAATCAGCACCGGACGCCCCAATTCATCGATATTGTTCAACATCGACACCGGGCTGTCATTGAAGCGGAAGTTCTTCACCGGATGCTTCACCTTGCCGTTCTCGATATAGAAGGTGCCGTCACGGGTCAGCCCGGTCAGCGCCACCGACTGCGGATCCACCATGCGGATATACCAGGTGCGGGTCACCAGGATGCCCTTCTTGGTCGAAGCAATCAGCTCCTCGGTCGAACGCGAGCCACCGGCCATGATGATATTACCCGCCGGCGGCGTGGCAACCTTACCCTGCTTCTGCGCCCAGTAACGGTTGTAATCCAGCGAAGTAATCACGCCGCCCTTGATCAGGTCGCGGCGCGCGCGCGCCTGCATCGAACCCTGGTCCCACGGCAGCACCGGCGCGTTGGCATCCCACGGATCGGTCCACACATTCACCTGCTCATCAAACAGCTTGTCGCCCAGGCGATTCGCGCCGCCCTTCTTGGACAGGAAGCTGCGGCCCTCATCAGCCGAGCGCGCGTCGAAAGCGTTGAACATAAAGTTCAGCAAATCATTGGTCGCCGCCGGCTCCATCACCACGGTGTAGCGGCCCGGCTCCAGCGCCTTGGCATCCACCGAACGCAGCGCCTTCTCGATCGCGATATCGGAAACAGCGCGCGGGTCGAACGATTTCGGATCGTAAGCCGCGCGGCTCACCCAGCCCGAACCCTTGCCGTCATCGGTGCGGGTGGTCACGGTGAAGTTCAGGCCCGCCAGTTCCTGGTAGCCGAACACGCCGTTCGAATTGGCGATGCAGTCGAAGCCGACGCTGTCGTTGAAGAAGCCCGCCGCCTGCAGGCCGGCCTTCTTGGCCGCCTCGATGCTGGCGAACGCCACGTCGGCGCGGTAGTCCGGATTGAACGCATCCGAATTGCGGCTGAAGGTGTTGGTCGCCTTGAAATCCTGCTTGCCCACAGCCGGCATGAACTCTGGATTCTCCGGCGCAAGGCGCGCGATTTCCTCGGCGCGGCGCACGGCCGCTTCCAGCGACTTGGTGTCGAACTGGTTGCAGGTGGCCGAGCCTTGCTTCTTGCCGAAGGCGACGCTCACCACCAGGGTCGTATCCTCGACCTGGCCGGCGGTGGAGACGCTGTTGTTCGCGTAGCGCACATTGCCTTTGCGGCTGCCGCCCAGGTTGATGCGGCACTCATCGGCCTTGGACATGGCCATCACTTTGTCGCAGATGCTTTTTGCTTCGTCTTTGCTCAAGAGTTTCATGTCGCGTCCTTAATCAATCTTGCGGGCAGTGTTGATCACATTGATAGCGTTAAAGCGGGTGGTCGAGGAACCGTGCGAAACCGCGCTGACCTGGCTCGGCTGGCCTTTCCCGTCGAAGAAGGAACCGCCCATGCGCCAGTCTTTCTGGTCGCAGATCGCGGAGCAGGAATTCCAGAACTCCTGGGTGTTCGACTGGTAAGCCACGTCGTTCAGCATCTGGCCCACTTTGCCGTCCTTGATTTCGTAGAACAGCTGGCCGCCGAACTGGAAGTTGTAGCGCTGCTGGTCGATCGAGTAGGAGCCGCGACCCAGGATATAGATACCCTTCTTCACGTCCTTCACCATATCGTCCGGCGACAGTGCCTTCTTGCCCGCTTCCAGCGAGATGTTCGGCATGCGCTGGAACTGCACGCTGCTCCAGGAGTCGGCATACGAGCAGCCGTGCGATTCCTTCTCGCCGATGATGTGGGCCTGGTCGCGCGTGGCCTGGTAGTTGACCAGGATGCCGTTGCGGATGATGTCCCACTTCTTGGATGCCACGCCTTCGTCGTCGTAGCCCACATTGCCCAGCGAACCCGGCGTCGTTTTGTCGGCGAAGAAGTTGACGTTGTCGGCGCCGTACTTGAAGTTCTTGCCTTTCCACTTGTCCAGCGTGGCGAAGGAGGTGCCGGCGTAGTTGGCTTCATAGCCCAGCACGCGGTCCAGCTCCGTGGCGTGGCCGACGTTTTCGTGGATGGTCAGGAACAGGTGTTCGGGGCTCAGCACCAGGTCGTACTTGCCCGGCTCGACCGATTTGGCCGACAGCTTTTCGCGCGCCTGCTTACCGGCCGCGCGCGCATCTTCGATGATGTCGTAGCCGCCGTTATAAAGCTGGGTCACGCCGCCCGCCGCGCGCACCTTGTGCTCCGGCTTGGCGTCGAAGAATTCAAAGCCCATGCCGGCCGGCGAGGACAGGCCGTCGCGCGTGCGGAACTTGCCGGTCGCCTTGTCCACCGCCGTGGCGGTGAAGGGGGACCACAGGCGATGCACGTCCTGGTCGATGTAGGAGCCGTCGGTCGATGCGTAGTATTTCTGCTGGTTGACCTGGAACAGGCTGGAGGTCATGAAGGAGGCGCCGGAATCCAGGCCGGCCTTGTTGGCGGCCAGCAGCAGGTCGGCCTTCTCTTTGACCGGCACCGTGCGCCAGTCTTTCTTGAAAGGCGTTTGCCACGCCACTTCGCCCACGCCCTTTACCGGCGCCAGTTGCACCGGGGCGGTTTGCAGGCGGGCGTTGGCGCGCGCAATGGCGACTGCCTGGCGCGCGGCATCGGCCACGGCGTCCACGGTCAGCGCATTAGTGGCGGCGAAGCCGTAGGCGCCGTTGGCGATCACGCGCACGCCGACGCCGGTCGATTCAGTGTTGACGATGTTTTCCACGCGCGTGTCGCGGGTGGTGACGAACTGGTTCAGGTAGCGGCCGATGCGCACGTCGCAGTAGCTAGCGCCAGCCTTGGTGGCGGCGTTCAGGGCGGCGTCGGCGAGTTCTTTTTTGAACTTGCGGGCCATTGGGTTCATCAGGTCTTCGGCGGCAATGGCGTTGCCGAAGACGGGGACCAGCATGGTGCCACCAGTTGCGGCGGCGACTTTCAGGAAGGATCTGCGTTCCACTTTTGCTCCAGATTACTTGAACCGGCTTGCGGCGGGTGTCACGGGAGGGTCCGGCCCTTCGGGCCGTCCCCTGGTTTCCCGGTTTTAAACAGCGTCCGACAAAGAGGTAAAGTTAAAGTCCCTCACCTTCATCGCCGGTATCAACAACTGGAACTGCGACTCATCGCCCGCCAGCACTTCCGGGCGCCCCAGCTCCTCGATATTGTTCAACATCGTCACCGGCGACTCATTGAAGCGGAAGTTCTTCACCGGATGCTTGATCTTGCCGTTCTCGATATAGAACGTGCCGTCGCGCGTCAGCCCGGTCAGCAGCACGGTTTGCGGATCCACCATGCGGATATACCAGGTGCGCGTCACCAGGATGCCCTTCTTGGTCGAGGCAATCAGCTCCTCGGTCGATTTGGAACCGCCCGCCATGATGATATTGCCCGGCGAGCCAATCGCGCGCTGGCCCTGCTTCTTGCCCCAGAACGGCGAATATCCCAGGGAAGCGATCTTGCCGTTCTTGATGATGTCCATGCGCTCGCGCGCCAGCAAGGTCTGGCTATCCCACGGCAGCACGGGAATATCCTTATCCCACGGATCGGCCCACACATTCACCTGCTCGTCGAACAGCTTCTCGCCCATGCGGTTGCCACCGCCCTTCTTGGCCAGGAAGCTGCGGCCCTCATCGGCCGAACGCGCATCGAAGCTGCCGAACATATACGCCAGCAGGTCCGAGGTCGCCGCCGGCTCCAGGATCACGGTGTAACGGCCAGGCTCCAGCGCCTTCGCTTCCGCCGAGCGGATCGCCTTCTCCATCGCCACTTCCGCTGCGGCGCGCGGGTCAAAGCGCGTCACGTCCTGCGCATCACGCCGCACCCAGCCCGAGCCGCGCCCGTCTTCAGTGCGCACGGTGCAGGTGAAGTCGACGCCGGTCTGGCCCTGGTGGCCGAACACGCCGCGCGAGTTGGCCACAGTTTCATACGACGACTGGTCGGTGAAGAAGCCCGCAGCCACCAGGCCCTTCTTCTTGCACGCCTCGATGCTGTAGGCCGCCACCTGCGCGCGGTATTCCGGGTCGATGGCGTCGGTCGACTTGCTGAAAGTGCTGGAGGCCTTGAACGCCTGCTTGTCCGGCGTCGGCATGAATTCCGGATTTTCCGGCGCCAGCTTGGCCAGCTCCTCCGCGCGCTGCACGGCCTTGGCCAACGACTTCTCATCGAATTCGTTGATGACCGCCGTGCCCTGCTTCTTGCCGAAGGCGACCGACACCGTCAGCTGGGTGTTCTCCACCAGCCCGGCGGTCGACACCGCGTTGCGCGCATAGCGGATATTGCCGGTGCGCGCGCCATTGATGGTCACGATGCACTCATCGGCTTTACTCAGCGACAGCACCTTGTCGGTAATGCGCTTGGTCTCTTCCTGGTTCAGGATCTTCATTCCTTATCCTCCGGGATCAGCCGATTTTGCGGGCGGTGTTGATCACATTGATGCCGTTGAAACGGGTGGTGGAAGACCCGTGCGACACCGCGCTCACCTGCATCGGCTGACCTTTGCCGTCGAAGAAGGAACCGCCCATGCGCCAGTCGCGCTCATCGCACATGGAATGGCAGGCATTCCAGAATTCCTGGGTATTGGACTGGTAGGCCACGTCTTCCAGCATCTGGCCGATCTTGCCGTCCTTGATTTCGTAGAACATCTGGCCGCCGAACTGGAAGTTGTAGCGCTGCTGGTCGATCGAGAAGGAACCGGCGCCCACGATGTAGATGCCCTTTTTGACATCCTTCACCAGCTCGTCCGGGGTCAGCTTCTTCTTGCCCGCTTTGAGGGACACGTTCGGCATGCGCTGGAACTGCACATTGCTCCAGGAATCCGCGTAGGAGCAGCCGTGCGATTCCTTTTCGCCGATCACCGCCGCCTGGTCGCGCGTGGCCTGGTAGTTGACCAGGATGCCGTCCTTGATGATGTCCCACTTCTTGCACTTCACGCCTTCATCGTCGTAGCCGACCGCGCCCAGCGAGCCCGGGATCACCTTGTCCGCTTCGATGTTGACCAGGTCCGCGCCGTACTTGAACTTCTTCGACTGCTGCTTGTCCAGCGTTGCGAAGGAGGTGCCGGCGAAGTTCGCCTCGTAGCCCAGCACGCGATCGAGCTCGGTCGGGTGGCCCACCGATTCGTGGATGGTCAGCCACATATGTTCCGGCGACAGCACCAGGTCGTACTTGCCCGGCTCGACCGACTTGGCGGAGAGCTTCTCCTTGGCCTGGCGGCCAGCCGCCTTGGCATCCTCGATCAAATCGTAGCTGCGGTTGTACAGCGTAGCCACGCCGCCCGCCGCCTTGACCTTGTCTTCCTTGCGGCCATCCAGGTATTCATAGCCCATGCCGACCGGGGTGCCCAGGTCCGAACGGGCGCGGAACTTGCCGGTCGACTTATCGACAGCGGTCGCGAAGAACGGCACCCACAGGCGATGCAGGTCCTGGTCGATGTAGGAACCGTCGGTGGAAGCGAAATACTTCTGCTGGTTCACCTGGAACAGCAAGGACTGGATGAAGGAAGCGCCGGCTTCCAGCGCACCCTTGTTGGCGGTGATCAGCAGGTCCGCCTTCTCCTTAATCGGCACGGTGCGCCAGTCTTTCTTGATCGGCGTCGCCCACGATACCTCGCCCACGCCCGGGGTAGGCGCCAACTGCACGCCGGCAGCCTGCAGCTTGGAATTGGCCTTGGCGATCAGCACTGCCTGGCGCGCCGCGCCGGCCACGCCGTCCGGCGACATATCGCTGGTCGCGGCAAAACCGTAGGCGCCGTTCGCGATCACGCGCACGCCCACGCCTGCGGACTCGGTATTGGTGACGTTTTCGATGTTCAGGTCACGGGTCGTGATGAACTGGTTCAGGTAGCGCCCGATGCGCACATCGCAGTAGCTGGCGCCGGCCTGGGTGGCCGCGCTCAGCGCGGTATCGGCCAGCATCTTCTTGAACTTCACTTCCACCGGCTTCATCAGCTCGTCGGCCGCGATGGCGCGGCCAAAAGGCATCATCATGGCGGCCATTGCCCCGCCGCTCATGTTGAGGAATGCACGTCGTTCCATAGTCTCTCCAGGGTTATCGTTTTTACCTAAGACAGCTTGCAGGAGTCCAATCGTACGCAATTTTTATGCCATTGTGTAAAGCTTGTACAAACCAGAAACAATTGCGGGGAGAACCGGTGCCAGGTCTGTCATTTGGACACGGGCCCAGCCGCTGCGCGGCTGGGCCCGTGTCCAAATGACAGACCTGGCACCGGTTCTCCACCGACTTTGCTGTCCGGGAAGTGTCCGCACACCGTCCGCGCGGACACTTGACCGGGCGGCCAGCTTGCACGATCATCAAGGCCCGGACGACCGGGCTCGCCGCGTCGCCCGTCCAACGATAAAGGAGACTCCTGTATGAAACAGTACGTCCTGGCCGGCCTGCTGGCCGTTGGCTTCACCAGTTTTTCCGGCGCTGCCCTGGCCGACCCCACCCTGAAGGCGGCCGTTGCCAGCCCGACCCGCACTGCGGATAACGTCAAACGCGACCAATACCGCCATCCCTACGAAACCCTGAGCTTCTTCGGTATCAAGCCGAATATGACCGTGGTCGAGCTGTCGCCGGGCGGCGGCTGGTACACCGAAATCCTGGCGCCCTACCTGCGCGACCAGGGCAAGCTGATCACCGCTGGCGCCACGCCGGATTCGGCCAGCGAGAACGTGCGCAAGGGCGCGGCCCGCTTCCAGGAATTCCTGGGTAAACAGCCGGGCCGCGACAAGGTGGTGCTGGGTGCCTTCGAACCGGGCAACGGCGTCTACAACTACGCACCGAAAGGCAGCGCCGACATGGTGCTGACCTTCCGCAATATCCACAACTGGATCGGCACCGGCGACGAGAACATGAAGAAGCTGATGGCCAGCATTTACGACAGCCTGAAACCGGGCGGCGTATTCGGCGTGGAAGAGCACCGCCTGCCGGCAGCCATGACCCAGGATGCGAAAGCCAGCAGCGGCTACATGCACGAAGCCTACGTGATCAAGATGGCCGAGCAGGCTGGCTTCAAGCTAGCGGCCAAGTCCGAAGTCAATGCCAACGCCAAAGACCCCGCCAACCACGAAAACGGCGTGTGGGCGCTGCCTCCGACCTTCACCAACAAGGACAAGGACCGCGCCAAGTACGCCGCCATCGGCGAGAGCGACCGCATGACCCTGAAGTTCGTCAAGCCACAGTAAGCATCTCGTAAGTGCTAAGAAAGCTGCAACGCGCTGCCGCCGGCTTGCTGCTGGCGGCGGCATCCGCCCTGGCCACGGCGGCCCCGCCGCCAATGCGCTTCGTCCTGCCCTCGGTCGCGCCGGGCGCGGAAGCGCAGGCCAACTATTTTCCGCAACTGCTGCGCCTCGCGCTGGAAAAGACCGAAGGTCCCTTCAGCATCGAGTTCTATCCGCACGAACTGACTACGCCTCGCCGCGCGCTGGAGATCAAGCGCAATGGCGTCATCAACATCATGTGGGACGGCACCGACGTGCAGCGCGAACACGAGCTGCTGCCGATCCGCATCTCGCTGGTGCGCGAGTTGAACGACTACCGGGTATTCCTGATCCGAAGAGAAGACGCCGCGCGCTTTCGCGCCGTGCAATCGCTGGACGACTTGCGCCGGTTGAGCGCCGGCGCCGGCGTCAACTGGCCTTCGGTGGCGGTGCTGCGCCACAATGGCCTGAAGGTGGAAACCGCCATCAACTACAACTCGCTCTTCCCCATGCTGAAGGCGAAGCGCTTCGACTACATGCCGCGCGGCGTGCATGAGGCGTGGGCGGAGGAGCAGCAGCACGGCAAGGATGGTTTGATGGTCGAGCCGACCATTTTCCTGCACTACAAAGTGCCGTTCTATTTCTTCATGAGCCGCGAGAACCGCGCCATGGCGGAGCGGGTGGAGAAGGGGTTGAAGCTTGCGATGGCGGACGGCAGCTACGACAAGCTTTTGCATGGCTACCCTGCTTTCCGGCGCGCCCTGTCGGAAATCGGGGCACGCAAGCGCAAGGTATTCGAGCTGGAACTTCCTAGCGGGACTGCAAGTGGCTCATCAAGGTGACAAAGCCATAGACGGTGACAAACAGGCCGCCGCACACGACGGCAATCGACAGAATCAGGCTACTCATTGGGACTCCCAGGTACAGGACTGGCGCCATTATGCGGCATCGCCCACCAAAGTGCCTCTCCGAACCTCACCCCTTTGTATGAAAATTGTCAGGCGCTGGCCAGGGATGGCGGCGCCACCTGGGGCAGCTCCAGCGTGAAGACGCAGCCGCCATCCGGACCGGCGGAGGCCTCGATGCTGCCGCCCAGCAGGCCGGTCACCAGGTTGTAGCAAATATTCATCCCCAGCCCGCTGCCGCCTTTGCCCAGGCGCGTGGTGAAGAAGGGGTCGAACACATGCTGCCGCACTTCGTCGCTCATGCCGACGCCGTCGTCGCTGTACACCAGGACAATGCTGCGGCCCTGGCGCCGCGCGCTCAGGCGCATGGTGCCGTGCGCGCGCCCTTCAAAGCCGTGCAGCACTGAATTGTTAATCAGGTTGGAGACGATCTGGTCGATCGGGCCCGGATAGCTATCCATCCACAAGCCGGGCGGGATCTCCACTTCCACCACATACGGCGTCTTGCGCAGCGTGGCATTCAGCAGCAGCACTACGCCGCCAATGATCTCGCCCAGTTCGAAATTGCGGCGCTGCGAGCTGGTATGGTCCACCGCCACCTGCTTGAAGTTGGACACCAGTTCGGCCGCCCGCTGCAGGCCGCGCATCATCAATTGGCTGGCGGTGCGCGAGACCTTCAGGTATTCATCCAATTGCGAGCGTTTCAGCAACGTGTGACTGCTGACGGCGCGCTCAAAACTCACCACATTGTCCTCCAGCGTGGAGGCGACCGTCATGCAATTGCCGATCGGTGTATTCAGCTCGTGCGCCACCGCCGCCACGATCGCGCCCAAGGCCGCCAGCTTCTCCGACTGCACCAGCTTGTCCTGCGCCATATGCAGGCGCTGCAAGGCTTCCGATAGCTGCATATTGGACGCTTCCAGGTCGTGCGTGCGGCGCTGCAGCGCCAGCTCGCGCTCGTGCAAATGCTGGTACTGGCGCACGCGGTTCAGCAGCAGGTTGTCGTCCAACGGCTTGACCAGGTAATCCACCGCGCCCAGCGAGTAGCCGCGACCGATGAATTCCTCGCTCATGAAAATACCGGTGATGAACACCACCGGGATGGTGCGGGTCCGCTCCGCCATCTGCAAATGGCGCGCCGCTTCAAAGCCGTCCATGCCGGGCATGTGCACGTCCAGCAGCACCAAGTGCACGTCCTGCTGCATGGTCATCAGCAACGTCTCCTCGCCGGAGCCGGCTTCCAGCACGCGGCAGTTCGGCAGGCGCCCCAGCAGGGCCGCCAGCGTCACCCGGTTGCTCGGGTTATCGTCCACCACCAGCACGTTGAACTTATCGATCATGCAATGCCCCTCCGGGCCGGTAAATGAAGCTGCCCGCTTCATAGGGTACAAAACCCAGCTCCTGAGCCATCATATTAAGCCCATCCTGCGGCCCCAGCACCAGAAACCCATCCACGTGCAGCGAGCGCGCAAAGCGCTGCAGCACCTTGCGCTGCAGTTCCGCATCGAAGTAGATCAGCACATTGCGGCACAAAATCAGCTGGAATTCGTTAAATATACCCTCCCCCGTCAGTGAATGGCGGTGGAACAGCACGCGCAGGCGCAGGTGCTCGGGCACCCGCAGGAAGCCGGGGCCCTGCAGCAGGTATTGCTCGGCGCTGGCGCAACCGCCCGCTGCCTGGTAATTCTGCCGGTTGCGTTCCAGCCCGGCCTGTGGGAACAGGCCGCTCTTGGCCAGCTCCAGCAAGTAGCCGCTGATATCGGTGGCGAACAGGTGGCTGCGTTCCAGCAGGCCCAGCTCCTCCAGCAGGATGGCCAGCGAGTACGCTTCCTCGCCGGTGGAGCAGCCGGCCGACCACAGTTTAATCATGGGGAAGCTGGCCAGGTAGGGCATGATTTCTTCGCGCAGCAGGCGCAATTGCTCGGGGTGGCGGAAGAAGCTGGTCACACCCACCGGCAGCTCGGCCACCAGGCGCTCGAACATGGCGGCGTCGGACAATACCGCGCGCTGGAAGCTGGCGAAGGATTCGCAGCCGAACTGGCGCACCAGGGCGAGGAAGCGGCGCTGCAGGCTGTCGCGCTGGTAGTTGCGGAAGTCGTAGCCGCATTGGTGGGCGACTGCGTCCAGAAACAGCTCCAGCAGCGCCCCCTGCGGCGCGGCGTCTTCGCCGGCGACGCTGGCCGCCACCACGCTGGTGATGGCGCGCAGGTTCATCACATAGTCGTAGTGCCCGGCATCGCGCGCGGCATCGGGCATGGCGCGCGCACCTTCGCATTCGCTGCCCTCTTCCACGATTACGGTGCCGCCGGAGGCGCGCACGGCGGCGCAGCCTTCCACGCCGTCGCAGCCATAGCCGCATAGCAGAACGGCCAGGGCGCCGGCCTTGTACTCCTCCGCCAAGGTCGCCAGCAGGGCGTCGATCGAGGGACGTGAAAACTGCACCTTGCGGTCGCTGGTCAGGTACACCAGGCCATGCGCCACCTTCATGTGGTAGCCGGGCGGGGCGACGTAGATGGTGCCGGGCGTGACCCTGGTCATGTGCTGCGGCATCAGCACGGCGTATTCGGTGCGCGCTTTCAGCAGCTGGTCCAGCAGGTTGACCTGGCCTTCGTCGACATGCTGCAGCACAAAGACGGCGACACCCGCCCCCACACCCGCCGCCGCCTCAGCCGGCGGCAGGGCAGCCACGATGTGCAGGATCTTGTCCAGGCTTTGCGCCGAGCCGCACAGGGCCAGGGCGCGGCAGGCCGCCGGCGCCGCCTGCGATGGACGGTTGGCCACCTGGCGCACCGGCAAGCCAAGGCGCATCAAGCTGTGCGCCAGCAGCGCGTGGTAGGCCACGATGCGCAGCCCCTGGCCGCCGGCCTGGCGCGCCGCCAGCAGCTCCACCGCATCGCGCGGCAGCGTATCGGCGTCATAGAAACTGACCTCCACCGGCGGCCTGCCGCTCGCTGGCGGCGGCGCTGCGGCGGCGGCGGACAACGCAGGCGGTGCCGGGCCGAGCGCCTGCTCCAGCGCCTGTGCCAGCTCCAGCATGCCGGCGCCGTCCAACCGCCCCAGCACGGCAATGCCGTATTGCCCGCCGTGGCGGTGCAGGGTCACGCTCACGCGCGCCTCCCGCCGCACCACTTGGCGGCCTTGGCCACCAGCACATCGTAATCAACCGGCTTGGCGAGGTAGTCATCGGCCCCCGCCGCCAGCGCGTCGGCCTGGTCGGACGGCGCCGCCTTGGCCGTCAGCGCCAGGACCGGCACGTCGACCAGCGCCGGGGTGGCGCGCATGGCGGCAATGGCCTGGTAGCCATCCATCTCGGGCATCATGATATCCATCAGCACCAGGTCCACTTCCTGCGTGGCCAGGAACTCCAGCGCGCGCTTGCCGTTGACCGCCTGACTGACCTGCGCACCGTGCCGTTCCAGCGCCGCCGTGATGACGAACAGGTTGCGCGGATCGTCATCGACCAGCAGCAAGCGGCGCCCATCCAGTGCGCGCCCGCTGCTGGCGGCCGGTGGCGTGTTACCCGCCTGCCCACCGCGCTCCTGCGGCACGCGGCGCAGGAAGCGTTCCACGTTCTCCAGCAAGCGCCGCTCGCTGTGCGGCGTTTTCACGATCACGCAATCCGAATACTGGTGCAGGCGGTTCGACTGCTCGTCGTCCGGCGTGCGGCTGGCGTAGAACACCAGGGCTAGCCCCGGCGCCGCCAGCCGCAGGCGCTGCGCCAGCGCCAGGCTTTCGTCCAGCGGCGCGCTGCCCAGGTCGATGATCGCCAGGCGGCAGGTGTGCGTGCGCAGCATGTCTTCCAACGGGCTGCTGGCATCGGCCGCCAACACCGGGCCCTTGTCCGGGCCGACGATCTGCGCCACCTCCTGCGCCGTGATGCCGCCGTTCTCCAGCACCAGCATGGCGCTGCCCCGCGCCCGCGCCAACGCATCCAGCAGCAGGGCCTCCGCCGCCGCCAGGCGCTGGTCGTCGGCCGGTTTTTGCAGGAAGCCGATCGCGCCCTGCTCCAGCAAGGCCTCGTCGCGGTCGCGCGCGGAAACGATATGCACCGGAATGTGCGACAGCGTGTGTTCGCTCTTGATCTCGTGCAGCACGCGGCCGCCATCCATGTCCGGCAAGCCCAGGTCGAGCAGGATGCCGTGCGGCGTGTGCTGGCGCGCTAGCTGCAAACCTTCCGCGCCGCTATGGGCCAGCAAGGTCTTGTAGCCGAGACGCCGGTTCATCGACAGCAAGCTGCGGCAGAACACGGCATCGTCGTCGATCAGCAGGATGACGCGGTCGCCCGGCGCCAGGCTGGCGCGGTCGTCCTGCAATGGCAGCGCGACGTCCGGCCGCGACGGCACCGCCTCGACGCTGCTCACCGGCGCATCCAGTGCGGCCGGCGCCAGCGACGGCAGCTGCTGCGGCAGCAGCACGCGGAAAGTACTGCCCTCGCCCGGCGTGCTGTCCACCTCGATGGTCCCGCCCAGCATCTGCGCGAAACGCAGGCTGATGGTCAATCCCAGTCCGGTGCCGCCGAACTCGCGCGAGGTCGAACCGTCGCCCTGCTGGAAGGCCTCGAAAATGACCGCCAGCTTGTCGGGCGCGATGCCGATGCCGGTATCGCGCACCGACAGGCACACCGGCAGCGCCGCGTCGTCGCGCCGCCCGATGCGGAAGGCGACGCCCCCCTTACGCGTGAACTTGACCGCATTCGCCACCAGGTTGCGCAGGATCTGCGCCAGCTTGTCCATATCGGTCACGAACTCGCCCTGCAAGGCATCCTCGATTTCCAGCGTCAGACCCTTGTCGCGCGCCAGGTGTTCGAACATGCTTTGCAGCTCGGCGCAGATGGCCGAGCCGCTGACGCTGCCCGCATGCAGCTCCATATGGCCCGCTTCGACTTTCGACCGGTCCAGCACATCGTTGATCAGGCGCAGCAGCTCCTGCCCCGAGCGGTGGATTACCTGCGCCCACTTGGCCGGTTCGCCCTCCAGCTTGCCCGCCTCATCGCTCAACATCATCTTCGACAGCAGGATGATGGAATTGAGCGGCGTGCGCAGCTCGTGCGACATATTCGACAGGAATTCCGACTTGTACTGGCTGGAGAGCTTGAGCTGGTGCGACTTGGCCTCTTCCTGCCGGCGCGCCTCCAGCAGTTGTTCGTTCTGCAAGCGCATCTTTCCCTGCTGCTGCTCCATCTGCGCATTGGACTGGCGCAGCTCCTCCGACTGCTGCTGCATCTGCTGCTGCTGCTCCTCCATCTGCGCATTACTTTGCTGCAGTTCCTCGGCCTGCTGCTGCAGTTGCTGCTGTTGCTCCTCCATCTGGGCATTGATGCTGCGCAGCTGCTCGCTTTGCAAACGCATTTCCTGCTCCGACGCTTCGCTCGCGGCCAGCAGGCGGCGGATATGCACGCGCTGCTCCGCCACGTACAGCAGCGACGCCATCATGCCCGACACGCTGGACAGGAACTCCAGCTTGCGCTCATCGAAACGCTCATGGCTGGCCAGCTCCACCACCCCGATCAATTCGCGCTCATGCAGCAACGGCCAGGTGTAGGTAAAACGCGGCGCCGCACTGCTGGTGCCGGTGGTGATCGGCGCAACCGCCTCGCCCGCCGCCAGGGCCAGCACGATCGGCTTGCGCTCACGCGCAACCTGCCCCACCGCCCCCTCGCCCAGCGCGAAACTGGCGCCCACCCGATCACGCTCGGTGTACATATAGCTGCCGATCAGGTCCAGCCGCTGCTCACGCTCATTGAACAGGTAGAACACGCCGCGTCCCGCATCCAGGTAATGCCCCAGCATGCTGATCGCCGCCTCGGCCAACTGCTCCGTGGTCAGGTCGCCGGTCAGCGCGGCGCCCAGTTGGCTGGCGCCATCCTTCAGCCAGTTGCGCCGCTCATCCTCCAGCCGGCCGGCGCGCAGCATGCGGATCATATCGTTGATCGCGCGCCCCAACCGATCCTGCGCCGACGCCAGCGCCACCTCATCCTGCAGGTTGCCGCGCCCGATCTCCTCGGCGCGCGCCACCAGCCGCTCCATGGTGTCGCGCATGGTGGCCACGCGCGCCATCATGCTGTCGCTATCGCCCTCGCGCAGCGCCACCTGGCCCGACAAGTCGCCGGCCGCCAGGCGCGACACAATGGCCGCCGCCTGGTCAGGCTCGCCGCCCAACTGGCGGATCACCGAACGCGCGGTGTAGTAGCCGAGCGCCGCGATCGCCGCCAGGATGACGCCCGCTGCGCCCAAAGTCAGGTAGAGCGCCTCGCGCTTGGTTTCCTCCGCGACGCGGGTGGCTTCGGTCGCCACCTGGGCGTTATACGCGATGTGGGCGGTCACCAGGCGCGTCACCTGGTCCGCCAGCGGTTCCATCTCCAGCAACTGTTCGCGCGCCTGGGCTGGCGCACCGCGCCGCAAGGCCGCCAGCACCGCGTCGGTCTGCGCCTGGTAACTGGCCCACACCACCTTCTCCTGCTCCAGGAAGGACTTATCTTTGTTGTCGGCAAAGCAGTCCTGGCCCAGGCAACCGTCGGTCTCATAGCGGGTGATCGCGTCCTGCACGGCCTTGCGCTGGGCTTCCACCAGGCGCTCCAGGCGCGCGGCGGCCGTGGCATCGACGGCCTGGATGCGGCGCTCGAGCTGGATACTCAGTTGCAGGAAACTGCGCCGCAGGCTGTCCAGCATGATCAGGCTGGGTACGGCATTCAGGTTGGCGTTATTGGCGCCGTCGTAGACGCGCTCCATTTGCTGGCGGCCGAGGGCAGTCAGGATGAGCAGGCCAAGCAAGGCGGTCGCCGTCAGCAAGGCCATTTTCATTGCCACCGTACGCAGCATACCGCCTCCCTGGTTGACTCGACTCGGCTGCTTTCATTTTGCCCAAAAACCTGGGCGCCGGGTACGTTCCGTCAAACAAGGGAGGCTGCTACGCGACACAGTTGCCACGTAGCAAGTGACTTACGGTTTCTTGGCGGGCGTGAACGACAAATCAGCGAAGTCGTAGCTGAAATCGGTCTCGGTCGACACCGGCGCCATCTTCATGCGCTCGATGCTGCCGTCCGGGTTCAGCGAGAAGGTCACGTAGGCATCGGCGTTGAAATTACGCTCCTTCCAGCGCACGATGAAGGTGTCGTGCTGGAAGTGCTCCATGGTGCCAGTCAGGTCCGGCGTGCGGGTGAAGGCCATCACCTGCTTGCCGCCTTCCTGCTTGATGTTCACCGTGCCGTACCAGGCGTCGCTGTAATCGCCGTTGTAAGCCGCCAGCGGCAGCGAAGGCTTGGAGGCCGCCGCGCGCGCGGATGTCAGCTTGCCCTGGCGCGCCAGTTCGGCCTTGTGCATTTCCGCTTCCATCTCCGCATAGACCTTGATCCAGTCGGTCGGCGCCACGCCCATGTAGTTATCCAGGATGCGCCACTGCAGCGCCGTCATCGACGGGCCGTTCTCCGCGTTGGTGAAGATCGCCACGCCCAGCTTCTCTTCCGGCACCAGCACGATGCGCGAGTAGAAGCCTTGCAGCGCGCCGCCGTGCATGGCCAGCTTGCGGCCACGGTAGTCGCGCAGCTGGAAGCCCAGGCCATAGGCCGCGAAATTCGGCTTGGTGGCGGCCAGCGGCGGCTTCGGCTCGCTGATCTTCATCGGCGTCTGCTGCGTCCACATTTCACGCGCCTGCTTCACGCTGAACAGTTGCTTGCCGTCCGCCAGCTTGCCCTCGTCGAGCAGCACCTGCATCCACTTCGCCACGTCCTCGGCATTTGTCTGGATACCGACCGCGCCCACCGCGTTCTGCACCGGCATCGGTTTCACCACGGAGGCCTTGCCGTTGATCTTGCTGTGCGGCGCGGAGTAGTCGGCCGTCTTCAGCATATCCGCCACGTCAGTGGTGGAGCCGTTCATGCCCAGGGGCGCCAGCAGGCGTTCGCGGGTCGCCGCTTCCCAGCTCTTGCCGGACTTCTGCGCGATGATCTTGCCGGCCACGATGTAGAGCAGGTTGTCGTAGGCGTAGTTGTTGCGGAAGCTGGTGGCCAGCTTCACGTGGCGCAGGCGGTCGATGATTTCATCAGTGCTGAAGGTGGTGGTCGGCCACCACAGCAGGTCACCCGCGCCCAGTCCCAGGCCGCTGCGGTGCACCAGCAGGTCGCGCACGGTCATCGAATGGGTCACGTACGGGTCGGCCATCTGGAAGTTCGGCAGGTGCTTGGTGACCGGATCATCCCAACCCAGCTTTCCCTCGTCCACCAGTTGCGCCAGCGCGGCGGCGGTGAAGGCCTTGGAGTTGGACGCGATCTCGAACAGGGTTTTGGCGGTGACCGGCGCCGGGTCGCCAAGCTTGCGTACGCCAAAGCCCTGGGTCGCCACCACCTTGCCGTCCTTGACGATGGCAATGGCGATGCCCGGCACGTCGAAGGTCTTCAGTGCCAGGTTGACGTCGCGCGCCAGGTCGAACGCCGGTGCGGTCGCGGCGCTGGCGGCAAGCGTGCCCTCCGGCGCAGCATAGGCTGGGGCGGTGATGGCTGCGCCGGCGGCAAAGGCCAGCATCAGCAAGGTGGCGAGTGGTTTCTTCAGCATCTTCATTTCTTCATCAGTTTATCGACGGAGCCCTGGGTTTCAGGGTGGTAGCGCGGACGGGCTTTGGCGAAGACTGCCTTGGCCCACGCGGCCTCGCTCTGATTGGCCAGCAAGGCCTTATACAGCGGCACCACGAACTTCTGGCGGCCCACGCTCATGAGGAAGTTGTTCAGCGGTTCGCGCACGCCGTAGCCGGCATGCACCGACGCCAGGTAGAAGCGGAAACCGATCTCATTGTTCTTGGTCACGCGCAGCTTGAAGGCTTCATCCAGCTCCTTCATTTGCGCCGCGTTGGCCTTGCCGTCGATGCCGTTCAGGAAGTGCATCCATTCCAGCGCGATCCAGGCTTGCGGTTCCAGCGCGCTGGTGGCCAGCTCGCCCTTCAGCCAGGCATCGCGCTTGGCGTCCAGCGCGGTCAGGCGCGGCGAATTGACGCGCTGCGCGCTGGTCGGAATGCCGCTGCCATGCAGCCACTCTTCCAGCTCGGCGTCGCCCATGATGGCGGGATTCTTCGCCAGCAGGTTCTTGCGCAGGTAATCGACGAATTCCTCCGTCGTCGCCGACTTGAAGGCGTGCTGGTCGAACCAGCCGCGCAGGAACGGGTCAAACGCCTCGCGCCCGGCGCGTTGCTCCAGCGTGTGCAGCAGCCAGGCGCCTTTCGGATACGCCAGGCCTTCGTCGGTGTAGGTGTCGGGATTGCTGTCGGCATCCTTGGTCAGCAAGGCTTGCTTGGCCGCCGGAATATCCTTCAGCGACGCCAGCGCCTCGGCCTGCTCCACTTGCAGGTTCAGCTCCGCCACTTCCTTGCCGTACAGGCTTTCCACGATGCGCGTGGTGACGTAGGTCGTGAAGCCCTCGTTCAGCCACCAGTGTTTCCACGAAGAGTTGGTGACCAGGTTGCCGGACCAGCTATGCGCCAGCTCGTGCGCGATCAGGTCGTTCAGGCTACGGTCGCCCGCGATCATGGTCGGGGTCAGGAAGGTCATGCGCGGGTTTTCCATGCCGCCGATCGGGAACGATGGCGGCAGCACCAGCATGTCGTAACGCCCCCATCGATAAGGACCATACAGCGCTTCCGCCGCGTTCACCATCTTCTCGGTATCGGCCAGCTCCCAGGCGGCGGCATCGATGCGGCCCGGCTCCGCGTACACGGCGGTGCGCGGCCCCAGGTTGCGCAACTCGATTTCGCCGATGGCTATGGCCAGCAGGTAGGCCGGGATCGGCTGCGGCATCTTGAATTTCCAGCCGCCCTTGCCGGTCGCATGCTGGTCGCCTTCCGCGCTCATCACCACGCGCAGGCCGGCTGGCGCGTCGATGCGCGCGCTGTAGGTGAAGCGCACCGCCGGCGTATCCTGCACCGGCGCCCAGGAACGCGCCTCGATAGCCTGCGACTGGCTGAACATGAACGGACGCTTGCCCGACAGCGTTTGCGCAGGGCTCATCCACTGCAGCGCGCTCGCGCTTGGCGCGGTGCGGTAATGAATACGGACTTTGCCCGGCTGCTCCTGCAAGGCGATGCGCAGCGCGCGGCCCTTCTTCGCATCCGATTTATCCAGCATGAAGGAGGCCGGCGCCCAACTTCCATCGGCGCGCTGCACCTGCACCCGCGCGATTTTCAGTTCGCGCGTATCGAGCACCAGGGTGCGCGCCGACTTGTCGAGCCAGTTCAAGGACAGCTCGGCAAAACCATCCAGCGTCTTGCGCGCGAAATCGGCTTTCAAGTCCAGGTGGAGGTCAGTGGTGCGCACCTGGTCATAACGTGCATAACTCAGTGGATCCTGCGCCCAGGCGGGCAGCGCGAACGCTGCAGCCAGCGCTGCCGCAGGCAAAGACAGTCGGAACATGGCATCTCTCTGTTGTTACAAGCGCGCAGAGGATAGCACACCAAATTCGGGGTCAGGTCTGACAATCGGACAAATGGTGCCCAAGGGCACCATTTGTCCGATTGTCAGACCTGACCCCGAATTTAAGCCTTGATGTCGAGCTCGTAGGTGGCGCCGTCGTCGCGCAGGGGGATTTCGGTGGGAGCGGCGGATGGCTCGCCGCACGTGATGCGCAGGATGTAGGTGCTGCTGCCGTGGCGGTAGTGCAGGGTGAAGCCGGGCCAGGCGGCGGGCAGGCGCGGGGCCAGCAGCAGCTTGTCGCCCTGCTTTGTCACGCCCAGCAGGGACTCCAGCAGCAGGCGGTACATCCAGCCGGAGGAGCCGGTGTACCAGCTCCAGCCCCCGCGCCCGACGTGCGGTTCGACGGCGTACACGTCGGCCGTCACCACATACGGTTCGACCTTGTAGCGCGCCACGCCGTCGGCATCGGCGCCGTGGCGCACGGGGTTGATCATGCGCATCAGCTCCCAGGCGCGCTCCACGTCACCCATGCGGGCGAAGGCCATCACGGTCCAGATGGCGGCGTGGGTGTACTGGCCGCCGTTCTCGCGCACGCCCGGCACGTAGCCGCGTATGTAGCCGGGGTTGAGGTCGGCCTTGTCGAACGGTGGGTCGAGCAACTGGATCAGGCCGAAGTCGCGCCGCACCAGGCGCGCTTCCACCTGCGCCATCGCGCCGGCCACGCGCGCCGGGTCGGCGGCGCCACTCAGCACGCCCCAGCTTTGCGAAATCGAGTCGATCTGGCATTCCTCGTTCTGCGCCGAACCGAGCGGCGTGCCGTCGTCGAAGTAGGCGCGGCGGTACCATTGGCCGTCCCAGGCGTGGGCTTCGATATTGGCGGCAAGCTGCGTGGCCTGGGCGCGGCATTCGGCGGCAAAGGCGCCATCGTTGCGGCGCTCGGCCACTTCGGCAAAGCGCTGCAGCACGTCGATCAGGAACCAGGCCAGCCACACGCTTTCGCCCTTGCCATGCTCGCCCACCTTGTCCATGCCGTCGTTCCAGTCGCAGGAGCCGATCAGCGGCAGGCCATGCTCGCCGAAGCGCAGGCCGTTGCGGATGGCGCGCACGCAGTGCTCGTACAGGTCGCCCGACTGCGCCGAGCGGGCCGGCATGTCGTAGTAGGAATCCTCTTCCGGCGCCACCGGGCGCCCTTCCAGGTAAGGCGCTTGCTCGTCCAGCAGCGACATGTCGCCGGTGCTGGAGACATAGCGCCAGGCGGCGAGCGGCAGCCACAGGTAATCGTCCGAGCAGTGCGTGCGCACGCCGCGGTCTGACGGCGGATGCCACCAGTGCTGCACGTCGCCTTCCACGAACTGGTGCGCGGCGCACAGCAGCAGGTGCTCGCGCAAGATGTCGGGGCGCGTGTGCACCATGGCCATCGCGTCTTGCAGTTGGTCGCGGAAGCCGAAGGCGCCGCCGCTTTGGTAGTAGCCGCTGCGTGCCCACATGCGGCAGGCGATGGTCTGGTACATCAGCCAGCCGTTCACCAGCACATCGAGTTCGGGCTCCGGCGTCTGCACCTGCACCGCACCCAATACTTGCGCCCAATGCGCGTTCACGTCGGCCAGGGCTTGCATGGCCGCGCCGCGCCCGCTGTGGCGCTGCACCACATTGGTGGCGTCGGCATTGCGTCGTCCGCCCATGCCCAGTACGAACACGATTTCGCGCTCCTGCCCCGGCTTCAGCTCGAACGGCGCCTGGATCGCGGCACAGGCATCCAGCCCGGCGCCAGCCTTGCCCGACAGGCGCACGCGGCGCAGTGCCGCCGGCCGCGCCAGGCTGCCGTTGCGGCCGATGAATTCCGCGCGGTCGCAGGTCACGGTGCGCACCGAGGCGTCGGCATTGAAGAAGGCTACGCGGCCGGAGAATTCGGTGTTGTAGGCGTTGCGCGCGAACAGGGCGCCAGTGACAGGGTCGATCTCGGTCACGATGTGCATGCCCGACTTGGATCGCATATCGCCCAGCACCCATTCCACATAGCCCGTCACCGACAGTTTGCGCGCCACATCCGACTGGTTGCGCACGCGGATCACGCTGTAGCGCACCGGCGCGTCCAGCGCCACGAAGGTGGTCATGCTGCTGGCGATGCCCGCCTCGGCGTACTCGAAAGTGCTGTAGCCGAAGCCATGGCGCGTCAGGTAGTTGCCGGCGCCGGGCGCGGGCAGCGCGCTGGGCGACCAGAAGCGGCCTGTCGTTTCGTCGCGCAGGTAGAAGGCTTCGCCGCTCAGGTCCGACACCGGGTCGTTGTGCCACGGCGTCAGGCGGAATTCGTGCGCGTTCTCTTGCCAGGTGTAGGCCTGGCCGCTTTCCGACACCACGCTGCCGAAGTGCGGGTTGGCCAGCACGTTCGACCACGGTAGCGGCGTGCGCTGCCCGGCCCCGCTGGCGACCACGTATTCCTTGCCGTCCGGTGTGAAGCCGCCCAGGCCGTTGGCCAGCAGCAGGTCGGATGGCAGCGGCACGCCCGCCGCCGGATCGCGCTCTCGGGCGGCCGCTTCGGCGCGCGGCTCGGCCAGCAGCGGCGGCATGCGCAGGCTGGGCGCGACGCCCCGCTTGAGCTGCTCGGCCAGGGTGCCACGGTCATCGCTCAGCACCACGCGCGCCACCGTCTGCAGCAGCACCCGGTCTTCCGGCGCGATGCCGTCGATCGGTCGCACGAAGATCCCGCCCGGGCGGTCGATCGCTTGCGCGTCCAGGCCGGATGCGATCAGGCCCATGATCTGGTCGTGCAGCGCCTGCCGGTAGCCGGAGCGGTCCTCGTACCAGATCACCAGGTCCGCCACCAGCCCTTTCAGGCGCCAATAGGCGTGTGCCTGCACCAGCTGGCGCGCCAGCTCGATATTGGCGGCGTCGCGGATCTCCATCAGCACGATCGGCAAGTCGCCGGAAATGGCGTAAGCCCACAACCCGGACTGGCCGCGCTGGTTGCGCGCCAGGATGCCCGGCTCGGCGCGCAGGGCGGCATTCGGGTAGATCACGTGGTTGGCCAGGCGCGCGTACAACTGCGCCTCAGCCTCGCTGGCATTGAGCTGGCGCAGCACCACCTGGCTATGGGTCCAGGCCAGCTCGAACACGCGGTCGGCCATGTGGCGGTCCTGGTATTTGTCGATCAGGTATTGCGCCGCCTCGCGCGTGTCGGTCATGCCGGTCGCGACGTCGACCACCGAGACCTGGCCCGGCTCCAGCGCAATGCGGTAGCGGATCGCCACCACCGGGTCCAGCACCGAACCCTGGCTGCCGGACAGCGACCCCGGCTCCTGCAGCGCCAACGGATTCTGCGCCGTGTTGGCGCGCCCGATGAAGCGCGCGCGGTCGGTTTCGTACGACACCTGCTGCACCTGCGCGTCGTGCACCGTCATCACATGCAGCAGGTAGGGCGTTTGCTCGCCCTTGCCACGCGGGCGGCGCGTGCACAGGATGGCGCTTTCGTCCGGCACCACCTCGGTCTGCACGAACAATTTGCTGAAGGCCGGATGGGCGGCGTCGGCCGCCGCCGGCGCCATCACCACCTCCGCAAAGCTGGTGATTTCAATGATGCGGCGGCGCTCGGAATGGTTGCTGATGCGCGTGCGGCGCATTTCGATATCGTCCTCCGGCGACACCACCATCTCGGTGTACAGCTCGATCTCGCGGTCGCTGCGGCGGAATTCGGCCCGTCCTTCGGAGAAGACCACTTCCAGCCGCGCCGGTTCGGCCAGGGTCGGCTGGTAGGTGGTGGACCAGTAGGCGCCATCCTCCACGTCCTGCACGTAGCAGAACTGGCCCCAGTTGTCGCGCGTGCTGTCCTCGCGCCAGCGCGTCACCGACAGGTTGTTCCAGCGGCTGTAACTGCCGCCGGCGCTGCTCACCATCACGTGGTAGCGGCCATTCGACAGCAATTGCGTCTCCGGCACCGGCGGCGTGTGCTGGTGCAGGATGCGCATCGGCGCCACCTGCTCCGGCATCGCGCTGCGCACCGAGGCCTGCTCGGCGCTGGCCGAATGGAAGGCGCCGATGCGCGGGCTGCGCTCCTGCAGCACCAGCAAGGTCGATTGCAGCAGCGGGTCGGCCTCGAAGCGGCGCTGCATGGGGCGGTCGTTCAGCACATAGCTCAGGGCCAGCAAGCCCATGCCCTGGTGGTGCACCATGAAGGACTTGACGATGACGTACTGCTGGCCGCGCGGCAGGCGCGCCGCCGTGTAGTCGATCGCCTCGTAGAAGCCGTAGCGTCCCATGAATCCCAGCGCGGCCATTTTCTGCAGGTTCTGGCACGACGCGTCGGGATCGACCATCAGTCCCAGCATGCTGGCGTAAGGCGCGATCACCAGGTCCTCCGCCAGGCCGCGTTTCAGGCCGATGCCCGGCACGCCGAACGCGCGGTACTGGTAGTTCAGCGCGGCGTCGGTGGTGTTGTAGCCCGATTCGGAAATCCCCCACGGCACATTGCGCTGGCGCGCGTACTCGATCTGCGCCGCCACGACTGAATGGTAGGTCTGGTCCAGCAGCGTGCTGGGGTAGGTCGGCATCACCAGCAGCGGCATCAGGTATTCGAACATGGAGCCGCTCCACGACAGCAGCACCGGATGGCCGTGCACCATGCATAGCTGGCGCCCCATGGCGAACCAGTGCTCCTGCGGCAGCTGGCCCTGGGCGATGGCGACAAAACTGGCCAGCCGCACTTCGGAGGCCAGCAGGTCATAGCAACTGGCGTCGAGCCGGCGCTCGCTCAGGTTGTAGCCGATGGCCAGCAGTTTGGTGGTCGAGTTGAACAGGAAGCCGTATTCCACCCGCGCGAACTGGTTGGCCTGGTGCGCCAGGCGGTTGAACATGTCCAGCCGTTCGCGCGCGCGCGCTGCGCCCTGCTCCACCAGCGCCGCGATTTGCTGCTGGCGTTCGCGCTCGTCCGGTGCCAGGTCGCTTTGCGCCGCGCCGGCTACGGGCCAGCCGGCCAGCTCGCGCAAGGTCGGCACGCGGTCCAGCACGGAGTCGTACAAGTCCTGCGGCGCGCTGGTGATCCACGGCGCCAGCTCGTCCAGTTCATCCAGCGCGGCGCGGCATTGGCCGTGCAGCGCCGCGCCCCACGCCGCCAGTTGCGGGTCGAGCGGGGCGGCGGCCTGGCGCAGGAATTGTTCACAGCCTTCGCTGGCGCGCAGCAGCCAGGCGCGCTGCTGGCGCAGGCTGGCCGGCTCCAGCGGCGGCGGCGGCGCGATTGCTTTTTCCAGCGCGGCCAAGGCATCCGCCGCTGTGCCACCGGCAGCCAGCGACGCGTCGCGCAGCAAGGCACAGGTGGTGGCCAGGCCGCGCGCCAACTGCGGATGCACGATGGGCTGCTCGCCCACCGCCACCAGGCCGGCCTGCAAGGTGAGCAGGTGGCCGGCCAGGTTGCCGCTGTCCACGGTCGAAATATAGATCGGGTGCAGCGGCTGCATGGATTGGGTGTCGTACCAGTTGTAGAAGTGCCCCTGGTGGCGCTCCAGCCGCGCCATGCTGTCCAGGGTGCTGGCGGTGCGCGCCGCCAGTTGGCTGGCCGTGAGATAGCCGAAGTCGAAGGCGGTCAGGTTGGCCAGCAGCGCCATGCCCATATTGGTGGGCGAGGTGCGGTGCGCCACCACCTGGCTCGGATGCTCCTGCATATTATCGGGCGGCAGCCAGTTGTCCTCCGGCCCGACAAAGGTTTCGAACCAAAGCCAGGTTTTGCGCGCCAGCTTGTGCAGGAACAGGCCCTGCTCCTCGTCCAGCGGTTTTTGCAGGCGCGCGATGGGCAGGCTGATCCACCATGCCAGCAGCGGCGCGGCGCACCAGGCCACCAGGAAGATCAGCGCCGCCTCGAAGGCGCGCGGGCGCAGCAGGGCCAGCGCGCTACCGGTGCCCAGCGCCAGCAGCGGCGCAATCCACATGGTGCGCCAGTTGCTGGCCAGGCTGGTGCCGGCACGCGACAGCGCGGAAGCGCGCCACTGCAGCAGGCGGCGGCGCGAGACCAGCAGGCGCCAGCCGGTGCGCACCACCGCGTCCAGGCTGACATAGGCCTCATACGGCAGGAACACCAGCGACAGCACCGCGTGCGCGCAATGCAGGCCGCTGCTTTCCAGCGAAGCGGGCAAGTGCTGGCTCCACAGCGTGTCGTCCGGCTTGCGCAGCAGGTCGACCAGTGCTTGCGCCAGCGGCGGCAGGAAGATGATGGCCAGCACCGCACCGGTCCAGAACCAGGGGTGCGGCAAGGCGGCGAACGCCATCAGCAGCGACAGCGTCAGCACCGGCGCCACCAGGCTGCGGCGCAGGTTGTCGAACAGCTTCCAGCGCGACAGGGCCGACAGCGGGTTCGGCTCGCGCCGCCCGCCGCGCAGCGGCACCTTGCGCAGCAACCATGGCAGCAACTGCCAGTCCCCGCGTATCCAGCGCTGGCGCCGGCTGATGTCGTCGCGGTAGCGCGCCGGATAATGCTCGTACAGCTGCACATCGCTCAGCAAGCCGGCGCGCAGGTAGCAGCCTTCCAGCAGGTCGTGGCTGAGGATGCGGTTGTCGGGGAAGCGTTCCCCCAGCACCTGCTCGAACACGTCGATGTCGTAGATGCCCTTGCCGATGAAGGACCCTTCGGCGAACACGTCCTGGTAGACGTCGCTCACGGTGCGGGTGTAGGGGTCGATGCCCGGTTCGCCGCCGCACAGCTTTTCATAACGCGAGGCGTCGCGGCTGGGCAGGCTGACCGCCACGCGCGGCTGCAGGATGCCGTAGCCGGCCACCACGCGCCGCAGGCGCTGGTCGACGCGCGGCAGGTTGAGCGGATGACACATGGTGGCGATGAACTGGCGCGCCGCGTCGCGCGGCAGCTGGGTATCGCTGTCCAGGGTGATCACGTACTTGAAGGACGGCAGGTCATCGATATCGCCCACCACCAGCGAGAAGGCGTGCGCCGCGCCGCCGCGCACAAAGCGGTTCAGGTCCGACAGCTTGCCGCGCTTGCGCTCCTCGCCCATCCAGACCCGTTCTGCCGGGTTCCAGCGGCGCGGGCGGTGCAGCAGCAGGAAGGGCGCGGGCGCGTCCTGCTCCGTGTATTTGAGGTTGAGGCGGGCGATATTGGCGGCGGCGCGTTCGGTCAGCGCGGCGTCGGTGGGCAGGCTTTCCTCCTGCGCGTCGGCGAAGTCGGTCAGCAGGCAAAACCGCAGGTTGGGATCGCGGTTGGCCAGGAAGCGCACTTCCATCTGCTCGCACAATTCGTCCACATTCTCGCGGCTGAAGAGCAGGGTCGGCACCACTACCATGCTGCGCGCCTCGGGCGGCACGCCATGGCGGAAGTCCAGCCGCGGCAAGGGGCGCGGCTGGACAAACAAGGTGGCGGCCCAGTTCACCAGGGCCAGCGCCAGCTGGCTGCTGCCCATCAGGCCGAGCATGGCCAGCACCAGCAAGGCCCACGGCGGCACACCGTCGCGCCAGGCGCGTTCCAGCATCAGCGCGGTGGCGCTCACCGACAGCGCGCCAATCGCCCCCAGGTAGGACACCAGCGGCGCCGTGCGCAAGGTGCGCTTCAGCGAACGCAAG
Organism: Massilia sp. SR12; assembly: GCA_046523935.1. Classification (GTDB taxonomy): domain Bacteria; phylum Pseudomonadota; class Gammaproteobacteria; order Burkholderiales; family Burkholderiaceae_D; genus Rugamonas. The sequence goes on from CP159586.1 coordinate 3,673,512, forward strand.
GGCGGCAGGCGCACGCCCACCTGGCGCTCCAGCAGCAAGGCGCCATCACCCACCAGGTAGTAGCCGACATGGTGCAGGCGCGTGTCGTGGTCGCCGGCGCGCGCTTGCGCCAGTGCCAGCGCCTGCTGCGCCACCTCCTGTTCGCTGGCGGGCGCATAGCGCGCCATGCGCTCGACGCAGTGACGGTAGTGGTCGCGCGTGGCGAAGTCCATGTCGGGATAGGTGCGCGACGGGTCCTGGCGCAAGACCTGCTCCACCACGCTCATGGTTTCCACGAACTCCTGCCAGTCCATGGTGCCGAGGAAGCGCAGGCTGCCGATGCTGTTGGCGATCGACACCTGCTCCGCCGCCTGCTGGTGGATTTCGGCCTGGATTTGCTGCTCGATGGTCTGGCCCGACTCGGCCAGGCGGTAGGTGATCCAGTTCAGCGCCAGGGTCAGCACCGGGCTCTGGCCCTGCAGGCGGCGCGCCAGTTCGGCCACGAAGGCGCTGGTGATGGGCGGCTCCGAGCGCGCCATATCGGCCACCAGCAGGATCAAGCCGCTCGGGTTCTTGTCGGCGATCTCGATCATCTGGTCGGCCCAGCTATTGGCCAGGTCGCGCTGGAAACGGTTCTCCGCCACGCGCGCCGCCACCCGCCGCAAGTTCTCGATCAGCGCCAGGCGCAGCATGATGGGAATGGCCCACAGCTCGCCCAGTTTCAGCGTGGCCTGCTCCTGGTAGGCCTCGACGAAGCGGCACAGGCTTTCCGGATCGACCCGGCCGTCGCCATGGGCGATGATCTCCAGCGCGATCTGGTAGACCCGTGGCGTGCCTTCCGGCGCCCCCTGCGCCAGGCGCGGCAATTCCTTGCTATAGCCCTTCGGCAAGTGGCGCCGCGCGGTGCGGATGTGGTCTTCGATCAGGTAGAAGTTATCCAGCAGCCACTCGGAGGCCGGCGTCACCTGGCGCCCCTCCTTCACCGCCTCGGTCAGGCCCTCGCAGGTCGTGCTGATCAGCGCCGCATTCTCGCTCAGCCGCGCCAGCAGGCGGTCGCCACCGCCGCGCGGGCTCAGGGCATGGCTGGCGGCCAGCGCCCGGCCATGGTGTTCCATTTGCTGCGCGCTGAACAGCTCCGCACGGAGCGGCAAATCATCTTCCTCGCCGCCGCCCTGCTGCAGGGAACCCGATTCCGATTCCTTGAACCCGGCATTGGCCGCCGGCCATAGTAAAAAACGCTCTTTCAAGGGGGCCTCGCTTTATTCTTGGCACTGCCGCCGAGACGGGCAGTATGTGCCAGCGATTGTCATGCCGGCGCACGACTACGGACTGTGCGCTTGCGAACATTGCAGTTCATCCCGTGAAATTGACCGTCTGTCGCATTTGACGTACGGCAACACTTGCAAATGTGTACAGTGCGAGCGTCGCCCAATGTTATCTATTTGTATCCAACTCCCTTTAACTGAACGAGCAGGCTACGCCCCGGTGTATCCTGTCGCGTTTTCCAAAAAGCTATCGCCATTTGTATGAAGAAAATCGCCCTGCCCCTGCTGTTGATCGTGCAAGCCCTGAATACCGCGTATGCCCAGGAGCCAGCCGCTCCCGCCACTGAGAAAGTGATGCCGAAAGTGGAAGTGAAAGGCAGCGCGGCCATGGAAATCCGCCGCAACGACACCGCCACCAAGATCGTGGTGACGCAGGAGGAAATCCTGAAGAATGGCGATACCAGCATCGGCGAGGTGCTGAAGCGCCTGCCGGGCGTCACCGTGGACGGCGTGCAAGGCCGCGGCGGTGCGATCCGCATGCGCGGCCTGGGCGCTGGCTACACCTCCATCATGTTGAACGGCGAACCGGCGCCGCCGGGCTTCTCGCTCGACTCGCTGACCCCGGACATGATCGAACGCATTGAAGTGATGCGCGCCGCCACCGCCGAGTTCAGCACCCAGGCGATCGCCGGCGGCATCAATATCGTCCTGAAAAAGGCCATCACCACCGCCCAGACCGAAATCAAGACCGGCGTGCAGACGGACAATGGCCAGCCTGGCGTCAGCGTCAACCTGCAGATGTCCGACCGCAAGGGTCCGTGGTCGTACTCGATCGGCGGCGGCTTCCTGCACGGCGACTTCGACCGCCCGGCGCGCAGCATCACCGAAGCCAGCGGCACGGAAACGCTGCTGCACCGGGGCGAGAACAGCAGCCGCGGCTGGTTCCGCAACTTCAACATCGCGCCGCGCGTGAACTACGCGATCAAGCCGGGCGACGTGATCACCTCGCAGACCTTCATCGCGGTCAACCGCTTCAAGGGCACGAATACCGAGCGCATCCAGACCATTTCCGGCAGCGACCCGATGTTCAGCAGCCTGGACCAGAACATCCGCTCCGAAGCGGAAATGTTCCGCACCGACCTGAGCTGGGCGCACCCGCTGGCCGACGGCGCCAAGATCGATATGAAGCTGGGTGCTAACTACAACCAGCGCAGCAGCGAAGCGCCGAATCGCCAGAGCGGCAAGGACTGGGACCGCAGCCGCACCATCAACTCGTCCGCCACCGACAAGGGCTTCACCAGCACCGGCAAGTATTCCAGCCCGCTGATCCCGGGCCACGCCCTGGCCACCGGCTGGGATGTTGGCTACAGCAAGCGCGACGAAGACCGCATCCAGCGCGAAACCTACTTCCGCGCGCCGCCGCGCATCGACGCCAATGGCAATCCCGTGCCGACCGACCTGTCCAAGCTGCCGAAGAACCTGGACGAGGTATTCGCCGCCGACGTTACCCGCCTCGCCGCCTATGTGCAGGATGAATGGAATGTCACCGACCGCTGGTCGGTGTACTTCGGCCTGCGCTGGGAAGGCGTGAACATCAAGAGCACCGGCAGCGATTTTGGCAGCGTGGACAGCAACTCCAGCGTCCTGAGCCCGCTGTTCCAGACCCTGTACAAGCTGGGTGAAAAGAAGAAGGACCAGGTGCGTTTCGGCCTGACCCGCACCTACAAGGCGCCCAACGTGGGCGACCTGATCCCGCGCCGCTTCACCTCCAACAACAACACCTCCACCACGCCCGACTTCATGGGCAACCCGGACCTGAAGCCGGAACTGGCCTGGGGCCTGGACCTGGCGTACGAGCACTTCCTGGGTGAAGGCGGCGGCCTGCTGACCGCCAGCACCTACGCCCGCCGCATCGACGACGTGACGCGCCGCCGCGTGGACTTCATCGACGGCGCCTATGTCTCGCGCCCGGTGAACGCCGGCAATGCCGACACCTACGGCATCGAACTGGAAGCCAAGCTGCCGCTGCGCTCGCTGATGAAGGACGCACCGGGCGTGGAAATGCGCGCCAACCTGACCCGTAGCTGGTCCAAGCTCGACACCGTGCCGGGCCCGAACAACCGCCTCGACCAGCAAGTACCGATCAGCGGCACCATCGGCGCCGACTGGAAACTGGACAGCATGCCGCTGACCCTGGGCGGCTCCTACAGCTACCAGGGCGGCGGCGAAGTGCGCATCTCCGACAAGCAATACGCCTACGCGGTACCGAAGCGCGCGCTCGACATGTACGGCCTGTGGAAATTCACGCCCAAGACCCAGCTGCGCATCTCCGCCTCCAACATGCTGCACCAGGACAACCTGTCGCAATCGACCTATGTCGAAGGCCTGAACCGCCGCAGCGACACCAGCATCAATCCCACCAGCATCCTGTTCCGCGCGATGCTGGAAATGAAGCTCTAAAAACAATTCGGGGTCAGGTCTGGCAATCGGACAAACTATGCGCTTCGCGCATAGTTTGTCCGATTGCCAGACCTGACCCCGAATCTTTAGCTAAGTCCGATTACGCGGATTTGCGGCGGCGGCGGGCCAGGGCGACCAGGGCCAGGCCGAGGCCGGACAGGGCCAGGGAGGTCGGCTCAGGTACTGGCTCGAACTTCAGGCTGGCGGTGACGAAGTCGGCACCAGCGTCCTTGTAGTTGTTGACTTGGGAGCTGTTCTGAACCGTGAAGTTGAAGGCTTTGTCCGCAGCAAATTTCGTGAACAGGCTGTCGGTCAGGTTGAATACCCACGAACGCTGGATATCGTCGCTGAAGCCGAAGTTGGTCACGGTGTAGCTGTCCACGGTCAGGCCGGTCACGGTATTGGAGGCAACGCCTTTGGCATTGTCCCAGGCGCCGCCCAGCTTCAGCGAGCCAAAGCTTTCCAGCACCAGGGTCGCGAATTCGCTATCAACGCCGGTGGTGTAGTCGCCGTTCAGCACTACGCTGAACTGGGCTTTCTTGCCGGCGGTTGGCAGGCCGCCCAGCGAGAAGCTGAAGCCTTGCTGGGAACGGGTGATGGTTTCGGTCTTGCTGATGGTGATTGGCGCTGCGAAAGCGGTTGGTGCGGCCAGCATGAGGGCGAGAACGGTGGTGCGGAATTTCATTGAGTTATATCCAAAATTAAACAGTATTTACTCTTAAGCAATTAGCATGCCAACAGAGTAACGTTTTGATTTGGCTAGCTTTTTGAAATCAGGCTACCGGCCAGTGTAAAGTTTTCCGACAAAAAAACGGCGACCCGAGGGCCGCCGCAAACAGGATACAACTTTTAAACTCGGTGTCAGGCAGCCAGGGCCAGTCCCGGCGCAGCCAGTGCGATGCCGCCGCTCAGGTGGTAGGCGTTGCGGTAGCCGAGGCGGCGCAGGCATTGCGCGGCTTTGGCGCTGCGGTTGCCGCTGCGGCAGAAGAACACCAGCGGCGCCTGTTCGGCGGCGCCCAGCCAGGCCGGCACGAAAGCAGCCAGGCGGCTCAGGGGCACGCTTTGCGCGCTGCGTCCGCCCGGGATGCAGGCCGCCTGCTCATAGGCTTCGCGCACATCGACCAGCACGGCGTTCGGGTAGGATTCCAGCAGGCGGGCCAGCGTGATGCTGTCCAGGTTGACATCGGCGCTGACGGCCACGGCTTGCGCTTCGGCGCGCAGGCTGGTGCAACAGGCATTCACTTCTTCGCGCCCGGCGCAGAGCAGGGCGTCGGCCGGCACCTTGCCTTCCAGCGCGGCCAGCGGCGCCTGGCCGGTGAAGGCGTAATCGACTTTTTCGCCGCGACAAAGCAGGTAAGCTTGCTGGCCGCCATCGAGCGCCACCCGGCGCAACGTGTGCGGGCCGAAGGCGATGCTGTCGCCCGCCGCCGCCCAGTCGTCGCCATCGCGCGTAGTAAGGCGCGCGGTCAATTGGTAGCCGTGGCTGCGCAGCAGGCTGTCGATGCGTTCGGCCAGTTCGGCCTGGTGGTCGATGGCGATGCATTGGCGCGTGGCGGCGTCCAGCAGCAGCCAGCTATGGTTGCCGCCCAGGCTCAGTTGCAGCACGCCTTCCGGCACGCTGGCGCCGGAGGTGGGCGCGTCCAGCATGCCCGCTTCGCGCAGGGCCTGGCCGCAGCGTTCAATACGGGCGCAGGCTTCGTCGATGATCGCAGCACTGGCCAGGGGACCGAAGGACATGCGTACCGCGCTGCTGCTGCGCCAGGCCGGCAGGCCCATGGCGTCCAGCACATAGCTGGGTGCGGCCTTGGCGGCGGAACAGGCGCTGCCGGCGCTGACGCGCACATTGGCGGCGTCGAACACGTCCAGCAATTCCTTGCTCGACAGGCCGGGAACGGAGAAATTCAGGGTGGTCGGCAGCGCCTTCTGGAACGGCGCGTTAAAGACGATGCCGGGGAAGGCCTTGCGCAGGCTGGCCGCCAGTTTTTCGCGGAAGCCATGCAGTTCGGCCGGCGAGCGGAAGGTATCGCCCTGCTCCAGCGCGGCCAGCACGGCACCCAGCGCCGCGATGCCCGCCATGTTCTCGGTGCCGGAGCGCAGGCCGGCTTCCTGGCCACCGCCCATCACCAGCGGCGTGTACGGCGCGCCTTCGCGCACATACAGCATGCCGATACCTTTCGGCGCGTACAGCTTGTGGCCGGAGAATGGCGCGTAGTCGATGCGGGTTTCACCCAGGTCCAGGGCCAGCTTGCCCAGGCCTTGCACGCAATCGACCATCCACAGGGCCGGGCATCCTTGCAGGGCGGCGGCAATGCCGGCCAGGTCGCTGACCACGCCGGTTTCATTGTTCGCCGCCATGGTACAGACGAAGGCGGCGTGCGGCGCCAGCGCGCGCAGGGCGTCCAGGTCGTGCCGGCCGTCGCCGTCCACCGGCAGTTTTTTCAGTTCGAGCTGCAGGCCGAGCAGGCGGTTCCAGTGCGCCAGCGCTTCCGGCACGGCCTTGTGTTCGGTGGCGCCGTAGACCAACAGGCTGCCGATCGCTTCGCCGCGCTCGCGCCGTTCGCGCAATGCGCACAGGGCGGACAGCACGGCGGTCTGGATGCCTTCCGTGGCGCCGCTATTGAACATGATGCGGCCGCTGCCCACGCCCAGCAGGCGTTTGGCGCGCTGGCGCACGCTGTCCATCATGGCCTTGGCTTTGAGGCCGGTGGCGTGGGTGCTGCTTGGATTGCCAAAACAGTCACGCATGGCCTGCACTGCCGCGTCGATCGCAGCGGGCAGCACGCAGGTCGTGGCATTTCCGTCGAGGTAGATTTCTTTGCTCATGCTGAATAGTTTACGAAATGGAGCCGAATCGCTTATGCCAAAATTACCCCAAACTAGCCCCAATGTAGAATAAGCATTCCAAATATCAATATAAACAAAAATGAACGATCTCGACCGCTTTGATTACGCCATCCTCGGCGCCCTGCAAGTGGACGGCACGCTGTCGGTCGCGGAGCTGGCGGAAAAGGTTGGCTTATCGACCACGCCGTGCTGGAAGCGCCTGAAGCGGCTGGAGGAGGATGGCTATTTCGACCGCCGCGTGGCCATCGTCAACCGGCGCAAGGCGGGCTTGCCGGTGACGGTGTTCGTCAGCGTGCGCACCAGCCAGCACGATGAGAAGTGGCTGGCCAAGTTCGCCGCCGCCGTGGTGGCGCTGCCGGAAGTGCAGGAGTTCCACCGCATGAGCGGCGATGTCGACTACCTGCTGAAGGTGGTGACCACGGATATCGAAGGGTATGACCGTTTTTACAAGAAGCTGATCAAGGCGGCCCAGCTGACCGGCGTCTCCTCGGCGTTTTCCATGGAGCAGATCAAGTACACCACCAGCCTGCCGCTGGACCTGGTGTCGCACGGCGCGGGCGCCGGCGCCTGAAAGCTTGGCCCGGCCGTGGGATAATGGCGGGATGCTGAAATCCTGGCTCACCTCCCTCCTCCCCGCGCGCAGCAATACCTCCCAACGCGAACGCCTGCGCGCCAGTGCCGGCGCCCTGCTCGGCCTGGCCCTGACCAGCGCGGTCGCGCACTACCTGCTGGGCGACCACGCCATCTGGCTGGTGGCGCCGATGGGCGCCTCCGCCGTGCTGCTGTTCTGCCTTCCCGCCAGCCCGCTGGCCCAGCCCTGGTCCGTCATCGGCGGCAATGTGGTGTCGGGCCTGATGGGCGCGGCCTGCGTGCACTACCTGGGCGCCGGCCCGCTGGCGGCCGCCCTGGCCACGCCGCTGGCGATTGCCGCCATGTTCGCGCTGCGCTGCCTGCATCCGCCCGGCGGCGCCACCGCGCTGATGATGGTGATCGGCGGACCGGCCATCCACGCACTGGGCTACCGTTTCGCCCTCGGCCCGGTGCTGCTGGACTGCGTGCTGATGGTGCTGGCCGCCGTGGTCTATAACAACCTGACCGGGCGCCGCTACCCGCACCAGCAGCAGCCCTCCCACCCCAACCCGCATGCGACCAAAGACGCACTGCCGACCGCGCGCTTCGGCTTCCAGCCGGAAGACCTGGACGCCGTGCTGCGCCAGTACAACCAGGTGCTGGACATCAGCCGCGACGACCTGGAAGCCCTGTTCCTGAAAACCGAGGAACGCGCCTGCCAGCGCCGCTTCGGCATCATCACCTGCGGCGACATCATGTCGAAAGATGTGGTGACGGCGGAATTCGCCACGCCCCTGGCCGAGGCCTGGCGCGACATGCGCAAGCACCGCGTGGCGGCGGTGCCGGTGCTGAACCGGGTGCGGCGCGTGATCGGCATCGTCACCACCAGCGACTTCATGACGCATGGCGGGCTGGATGATTACCACGGCATGCGGCGCCAACTGAGGGAGTTCTTGCGCCCGTCCGGCACCAGCCATTCCGAGAAGCCGGAAGTGGTGGGTCAGATCATGGTGCGCCATCCGCGCACGGCCAGCGTCGATACGCCGATCACCGAGCTGGTGCCGCTGATGGCCGATTCCGGCTTCCACCACATTCCCGTGCTGGACCACGAGGACCGCTTTGCCGGCATAGTGACGCAGTCGGACGTGGTAGCCGCCCTGTACGCTAGAAACGCTTGGACAGAGTCAGCATCCCCGACTCCGTCTTCATATCAAGGCGCTTGAGGACCGAGTTCCCGAGCAGGATCACCGGCAGCCCGGCTTCGTTGATCGAGGCCTCCACATTGGCGAACTCGAATTCGCCGACGCGCACGCGGTCAAGTTTCACGATCCACACTTCCGCCGGACCGGCAGCGGTTTGCGAAAAGGCGCGGCGGCCCTTGAGACGGTAGTCGATGCCGAACTGGCGCGCCATCGGCGCCGGAATCGCGACCAGCGAGGCGCCGGTATCGACCAGCATTTTCACCGGATTGCCATTGATTTCGCCGATCACCGAATAGTGGCCGTTGGCGTCCGGCGCCAGCACCAGCGCGTTGGCTGCGTTGCCGCCACCCGATGCGGCAAACTCGCCCAGGCGCACCGTGTAGCGCTTGCCCTTGTCCTCCAGCGTCGCCGATTCCGGGTTCACGGCCACCAGCTTGCTGCCGTCCGGCAGCGTCGCGCCCACCGCAAAAGTGCGCGGCGCGCCGCCGTTAACCGACAACAGCGCCTTCTCTTTCATCGCCGCCACCAGGGAAACATCGGCCTGCGCCGACGCCGCAGCGCACATTGCTGCCGCCATCAATGCTAAACGCATGTAAAAAACTCCATTCAAATGTACATTTTGACACATAATCTTTCTTCAAATTACCCCTTTTTGATGCAACATTTGGATAGAATCGAGTCCTATGCAAACATTGAAACGGGTGCTTGCACTCGCCATTGAAGAAGCCCAGACCGGATTCGCCACCCTGTGCCGGCGCATGACCGACCGCGCCGACGAGGTCCTGGGTGAGGCCGTGCGCAACGCGCCCGCCGCCGACCAGCGCGGCGCCGCCGCCTGCCGTGTCTTCCTGCGCGAGCAGGGCGCCACGTTGCGCGCGCGCATGGAGCGCTCCTATGCCGGCCTGCTGGCGCGCGCCATGCAGACCATGCACACCGATTTACGCAGCGGCCTGCACGACTTCCGCGCCGACACCCTGACCCTGGTCGACGACGATGTGATGACGCGCCAGATCGAGGTGGAGCGCCTGCTGCTGCGCCTGCGCGACGCCGACGAACTGAGTCTCGGCCACCTGAACCTGATCATCGCCCAGATGCATGGCGACAGCGAAGTGCGCGAGCGCGAGAATCCATTCCGCCCCTACCTGCTGGCGCGCACCCTGTACGACGCGCTGCGCTCCATGGTGGACGACGAGGCGCACAGCAAGCTGCTGTTCGACATCCTGTCGCAAACGATGACGGCGGAGCTGGGCGACTTCTACACCCGCCTGCGCGAAGTGTTCGAGTCGCGCGGCATCCGTTCGCGCCTGGTGGCGCGCCCTTCCGCGCTGGGCCGGCGCGAACGCGAGCGGCGCGACTGGCAGCTCGCCGTCGCCGGCATGGCCGACGCGGACCAGGCCATGCGCCGCCGGGTGGCCGCGCTGGGCACGCTGCGCCAGCAAGTGGAGCCCAACCAGGAATTGCAGGAACTGGTGTTTAGCCTGTTCAACCCGGCCGGCATGCGGCGCGGCACGCGCCCGGCGCAAGCGCCGGCGCCGCTGCAGATTGATGGCGCCTTGCGCCAGCTGCAAAGCGAACACGCCGCCGCCGCGCAAGCCTCCCAGGCTCCACTGGCCCTGCGCGAGCGCCTGAGCGGCCTGCCGCCCGGCCCGCAGCGCGTGGTGGCGGAACTGGCCGGCATGCTGTTCGAATTCATCCTGAACGACGAGCTGCTGCCGCCACCGCTGCGCACACAGTTGTGTCGCCTGCATACGCCCTTCCTGCGCGCCGCCCTGCAAGACCAGACGGTGCTACAGAACGCCCACCATCCGGTGCGCAGCCTGCTGGACCGGATCGGCTCCGCCGCCGCTGGCATCGGCGCCGACTCGCCCTTGCTGCAACCGCTGCAAGGCGAGGTACAGCGCCTGGTCGAGCGCGTGCTGCAGCAATACGAGCACGACCCGGCGGTATTCTCCGACGCCGAGCTGGAGTTCGACGGCTTCCTGGCCGGCCTGCTGCGCGAGTGCGAGCCGGCGGTGCGCCGCTGCATGCCAGCCTTCGAGCGCGCGGCCCAGGTGGCGCCGCAAGTGGCGGCCATCGCCGACGCCCTACGCGGGCAGCTGGAAACGGTCAGCATCGACCGCCGCATGGTGGACTTCATCAGCGGCACCTGGGCCCAGGTGATGGTGCACACGCAGGGGCGCGAACCTGACCACAGCCAGTTGCTGCCAGAGCTGGTGTGGAGCGGGCAGGAGAAGCTGCTGCCGGAGGAGCGCGCCGCGCTGATGAAGATGCTGCCCGGGCTGGGTCGCCAATTGCGCACCGGCCTGGCCATGATCGGCATGCCGGAAGCGAGCGCGCAGGCGGCGCTGGACCAACTGGTGTCGCTGCATATGGATGTCATGTCGAACAAGCTGGCGCCCGCCACCACGCCGCGCCTGGGCATTGCCGCCCTGCGCGAACGCCTGGGCGCCACGGTGGCGCAGGCGCTGGCGGGGCGCACCGCCGGCACCAGCGGCACTAGCGGCATTGGCGGCGCCGCCGATGGCGCTATGATTGACGCGCTGCCAGGACATAGCCATTACCGCGCCGAGTTTGCGCTACAGGGCCTGCAGGTAACGGTGCAGGCCGACCCGGCGCTGGCCTCCGCTGCGCATGACGAGGAATGGCTGCAATGGGCACGCGCCGGCAACGGCTTCGAACTGCTGTCTGGCGAGAACTATGTGCCGCTGCGCCTGGACGCAGTCGCCGCGCGCAATGCCGGCTTCCTGTTCACCGCAGGCAGCGCGCCGGCCCCGCTGGTGTACTCGCGCGCCGCCTTGCTGGCAGCGCTGCGCGAAGGCAGCCTGCGGCCGCTGGAATACGCGCCGCTGTTCGAACGCGCGCTGGAATCGCTGATGACGGGCGCCGAATCGCTCGACGCCTCGCGCTAGGGGTAAGGCGGCGTGTCCGCCTTGCGCCGCGCGGCATCGATCTCGCCCTGCAAATCTGGCGGCACCGGCAAGCGCTGGAACATACTGATATCGCTGCCACCGGTATTCCCGGTCGGCACCACGCCGACCGCCGATCCCAATGCGCCCAGCACGATGCGCACCAGTTGGCCCAGCACCGCCAACGGACGCCCGCGCCTTAACTCGATCTTCAACATCAGCCAGTGCGACAGCACATGCGGCCACACCTGCAGTTGGCCGATCACGTGCGCGCGCTCCAAATGCCGCATAGCCTCCGCCAACTCGCCCGCCGCCATGCGCGAGCGCGCCGCCGCGACTTCCGCCTCGAAGCTCATAGCGGCCCGAACTCCTGGCCTTCCGACAGCTTGTAGATCTTGATCTTGTCGCCGGTGCGTACCATGCGGCGGTCTAGTGTTGGGAAGTCCGCCACCTCGCATGGCAAATCCTCGCCGCCCATCAGGTAGACCAGGTCCTCGCTGCCACGGTTGATCAACTGATGCGCCTTGGACGGCGTCGGGAAGCCGACAAAATCGCCCGGCTCCAGCGTGTAATCCTCACCATCGATATGCGCCACGCCCTGGCCGGAGAGGATGTAGATCCACTCCTCCTCGTTGTGATGCAAGTGGTAAGCGAAGGACTCCTTGCCCGGCTTCAGGCGGCCGATGCTGACCATGCTGCGCTTCAGCCCCGCCATGCGCGCCAGTTGCGAGCCGGTGATTTCGGAAGCAGGGTTCCATGGATGCGAGAAGGTGCCCTGCGCCTCCTCGGCCTGCTGGCGTTTCACGATATGCTTGTATTGCTCGCTCATTCAATCCCTTTCCGCAGCGCGCCGCAACAGGGCGCTCGCCATCGATTCAATGTCATCCCGCATATGAAGCTGGTCCAGCCAGGCGGCGGGAATGTGCCTGACGCCGTAGTATGCCCCCGCCAGTTGACCGACGATTGCCGCCGTGGTGTCCGCATCGTCGCCAAGGTTGGCAGCCGCCAGAATAGTCGATTCGAAATCATCGTGCTTGGCGAAGCACCACAAAGCCGCCTCCAGCGAGGCCACGCAATAGCCCGAACCGGTCACGTCGCCCATGCCTTTACCGGCATACGCACGCGCCGCGAGCTGCGCCACCTTCGCTTCCTCAAAGCCCGCCGCGCCGACATCGAGCAGCTCATCGCGCGGCATGCCTTGTAACGCGCGCGACAGCAATAGCCCGAACAGACGGCAGCACTCCACCGCCTCCGGCGCCGCATGCGTCGTGCGCGAACTCAATGCCGAGAACTCCAGCACGTCCGCCTCGGAGGGATGAAAGAACAGCGCCACCGGCGCCAGGCGCATGAGGGAACCGTTGCCCGCCGACTGCGGATCGCTGGAGCCGGCGAAGGGATCGCCGTTGGCCTGGAAGCGGGCCAGCGCCTGCCGCACCGTGATGCCAATATCAAAGCACTCGCCGGTCGAACTCAGGTAACCCCACTGCCACCAGTTCAGGTAGCGCCCCATCTGGTCATGCGCATCGAAACCGCCCTTGGTCAGCAGGCTCTCCGCCAGGCAAAGCGCCATCGACGTATCATCCGTCCACTGCCCCGGCTTCAAGCCGAACGGCCCACCACCCGGCATCCCCGTCACCGGCGCAAACGACCCGCACGGCATAAACTCCACCGTCGTCCCCACGGCATCCCCGCAGGCCAGACCGAGCAGGCAACCGCGATAGCGTTCTTCAAGCGTTGGCATCATCCCCCGGCATTCCTGGCATTTGTCGATATCGCAACAGTGTAGCAGGCAACGCAGTTTTGATTCACCGCAAAGCCCATGAGGAAAACTTCGAACTGAGAGCATCTGGGGCGGCGTATACTGAACATTCAACCCGGGGCGAACAAAATGGACTTGAACATCAAACTTACGCAACAACTCGCAGAGATCGTTCGGCAAAAAGTTGAATCGGGCTTGTATGCTTCCGCCAGTGACGTCGTGCAGGCTGCTCTATATTTATTAGCCGACGCCGACAAGGCTCAATCGACCAAGCTAGAACAGCTACGGCGCGACATCCATGAAGGGTTAGCTAGCGGTCCCGATTCCCCATGGGATCCGGATAAGGTGAAGAAGCTTGGACGTAACAAAGTAGCAGTCAAGGTAGCAGGAAAATGAGCTATGGCTTATGTCGTGCTTCGCTCGAAGACCGGCCATAGGCCGCCCCCGCCCGGACATTACGCCAACAATAAGAAGCTTTCCCTTAGGACGCTACATCATCTTTTACCAGCCGATCAGTGGCGGTATCAGTGTTATTAGGGTGTTGCACAGCGCGCGTGATATTGAGCAATTGCTTAACCCACCGCGCTAAGTCCATATTGAAGCGCCGGAACCCTTCGCGTATGCTTGTCGCTCCTTCATTTAAACGGACCGACAAATGAAACATCGTATTACCCTCGGCGCGCTGGCCGCTGCCGTTTTGCTGGCTTATGCCCCTGCCTACGCCAACGCCGCCGCTGCCAAGCCGGCCGCTGTGGAAAAAGCGCCGGCCAAGAGCAACGAGGCGGCGAAGAAGCAGTTCTGGACCCTGGCGGACGAGTACTACGATGCCATCGCCAAATACGACCCGGTGGGCGCGACCCAGAACGGCGATAATCGTTTCGACGACCAGATCGGCAGCGCCATCGCGCCGGCCACGCGCGCCAAGCAATTCGACCTGTACCGCGCTTTCGCCAAGCGCCTGCAAGCCATCCCGCGCGCGCAGCTGAATCGCGGCGACCGTATCAGCTACGACGTCATGGCCTTCGAGCTGAAGACCTACCTGGCCTACGAGCCGTTCCCGGAACACCTGCTGCCGATCGACCATATGGGCAGCATGCCGGTCACCCTGGCCAATTTCTCCGGCGGCGACGCATCGCAGCCGCTGACGACCGTCAAGGAATACGAGGCTTACCTGAGCCGCCTGAACCAACTGCCGGCCTGGGTCGAGCAAGCCATCGCCAACATGAAGGAGGGCGTGGCCAAGGGCATCACCCAGCCGAAAGCCATCATGACCGCCGCCCTGCCGCAGTTCCAGAAACTGGTCAGCGAGACGCCGGAAAAGAACATCTACTTCACCCCGGTGAGCAAATTCCCGGCCAGCTTCAGCGACGCCGACAAGCAGCGCCTGGCCGCTGCCTACCGCGCCGCCGTGGCCGACAAAGTCAATCCGGCCATCGCCAAGCTGGCCGCCTTCGTCGAGAAAGAATACATCCCGGCCTGCCGCACCAGCACCGGCTGGAACGCGCTGCCGAACGGCGATGCCTGGTACAAGGCGCGCATCGCCGATTCGACCACCACCAACAAGACGGCGGAGGAAATCCACCAGACCGGCCTGCGCGAAGTGGCGCGCATCCAGTCGGAATTCGCCAAGGTCGGCCCGAAGCTGGGCTACAACGGCCCGGCAGCCGGCCTGCCAGGCTGGATCGCGCAGCAGCCGCAATTCTTCCCGTTCAAGACCGACGAGGAAGTGCTGGACGTGTACCGCAAGCTGGACAAAGTGCTGGACACCAAACTGCCCGCCATGTTCACCCTGATCCCGAAAGCCAAGCTGGACTTGCGCCTGGAGCCTGAGCTGAGCCGCGACACCGCGTCCGACCATTACACCGCGCCGGCGCTGGACGGCTCGCGTCCGGGCGTGTTCTGGTCCGTGGTCACCGATCCTAAAAAATACGGCAACACCGGCATGAACACCCTTTACCTGCACGAGGGAAAACCGGGCCACCACTTCCACATCGCCCTGATGCAGGAACTGGACATGCCGAAGTTCCGCAAATTCGGCGGCAACACCGCCTTCACCGAAGGCTGGGCGCTGTATGCCGAAACCCTGGGCAAGGAAATGGGCATGTTCGAAGACCCGGCCCAGTACTTCGGCCACCTGAGCGACGAGATGCTGCGCGCGGTGCGCCTGGTGGTGGACACCGGCATGCACGCCAAGGGCTGGACGCGCGAGCAGTCCATCAAGTACATGACCGAAACCCTGGGCGATGACGCCGTTGCACGCAACCAGACCGAACGCTATATGGTGTGGCCGGCACAGGCGCTGGCCTACAAAACCGGTTCGCTGAAAATCCAGGAACTGCGCGCCAAGGCCGAAAAGGCGCTGGGCAAGAAGTTCACGCTGGCGAAATTCCACGCCATCGTGCTGGGCGACGGCACCGTGCCGCTGGCCCTGCTGGACACCAAGGTCGACGCCTGGATCGCCAGCGCCAAGTAAGCAAGGCATAGCGGCATGACTTTCGGCAGGTGCGCGCGCGCCCTGCCTTCCCTACAGTGATGGCACGGCATGCGCAGCGTGCCATCACTGAAAGGGATTCAATGAAACACCTCATCACCATCATCGCACTGGCCGCCGCCGGCATCAGCACCGCCCAGGCGCAGGACCACGATTACTTTGCCGGCGCTTCCATCATCGCCCCCGGCAACACCAACCTGGACACCAGCGCCGGACGCCTCGAAAGCAAGAACCATCCGCTGCGCTTCAAGCTGTACGGCGGCGTGAATTTCAGCGACAGCCTCGCGCTGGAAGCCGGCTACGCCCGCTTCGGCAAGGATCGTTTCGCCACCAAAGGCGCCGACATCGGCATCTCCACCGATACCTTGTTTATGGCGGCGCGCGGCACCTGGCACGTGAACGACGCGTTTGAACTGTTCGGCCGCGTCGGCGTTTCGGCGCAGCGCTACCGCATGGACAACCTGGCCGGCGCGCCGGACAGCAAGAGCGGCTTCTCGCCCCTGCTCGGCGTGGGCGTGGGCTACAAGCTGACCGACAGCATGACGCTGACTTTGGAGGCCGAGCATTTCGGCCGCGTCGATGTCAACAGCAACGGCAAGCATTTGGGGCGCGGCGGCTATTCCGCCGGTATCAAATACAACTTCTAAAAGCTGTACAGCAGCCCGGCGCTCCAGGCCACGCTGCTGCGCCGCTCCACCTGCGGCGCGCGGGCGCTGCCGCCGGCCAGGCGGGTGCCGGACACGGATGTCATCAGCGTGTGCCGGCGTCCCAGGCGCCACGACCAATGGGCGCCCAGGCGGTTGCTGCGCAACTCGTCCTTCGCACTGGCGGCCTGCAGCACCAGCGTGTGGTCGGCATCGATCGCATGCATCCAGTTCAGCGCCAGCTCCGCCTTGACATCGCCATCGCGCGCGCCGACGCTGGTCAGCGCCACCAACTCCACATCATGCAACACGCGCCACTGCAGGAACGCGCCCGGCATGGGCTGCGTGCCGCCCCGTCCTTGCGCGCGGTTACTGAACGAGAACATGGGCCCGTACTGGAAATGCTGGTCTTCCGACAGCTTCCAGCCGGCCGACATCCCTTCCACAAAAAGGCCGTTACTCCACGCCATGGAGAACCAGGGGTAGAGCGAAGCCTGGCGCTTGCCGCTGCCCTGCTCCTTCCACGCCTCGCCATACAACAGGCCGAAGCGGCCTTCGCTGCTACCTTCGGGCATCAGGGTGACCGCCGACTGGGCGTTCACCCGGCCGGCGACGGCGAGCAGCACGGGCAGCAGAATGCGTGCGGCGCGCATCAGATCAGCCCCATTTCCAGGCCGTGCAGCACGGCGCGCACGCGGTCGCGCACGCCCAGCTTGGCCAGGATGCTCGACACATGGTTCTTCACCGTGCCCTCGCTCAGCGCCAGCGCCGCCGCGATTTCGGCATTGCTCAAGCCAGCGGCCATCAGCGCCAGCACCTCTGTTTCGCGCTCGCTCAGCACACTGGCCGCATCGGGCACGCCGCGCGCGCTCTCGAAGGCGGCGCGCGTGCGCTCGGTCAACGCGGGCCGGAACAAGGTGCCGCCTTGCGCCACCGTGCGGATGCCTTCCGCCAGGCGCTCCAGCGAAATATCCTTCAACAGGAAGCCGCGCGCACCGGCGCGCATGCCGTCGAACAGGGCATCCTCATCGTCAAAGGTGGTCAGCAGGATGGCGGGCGGCAGCGCCTGGCCGCTGCGCAGCAGGTCGATGCCGGAGCAGTGCGGCATGCGCACGTCCAGCAGCAGCACGTCGGCCTCGGTGCGCGCCAGCAGCGCCGCCGCTTGCGCGCCGTCCGCCGCCTCCGCCACTACGCGGATATCGGGCGTCATATCGAGCAGGCCGCGAATGCCGCTGCGCACCAGCATCTGGTCGTCCACCAGCACCACGCGGATCATGGCTGCGCTCCCGCGTGCGGCAGTGAAATACGCAGGCCAAAGCCGCGCCGTGGCAGGTCGGCCGCCTCCAGCACGCCGCCCAGCATGGCCAGCCGTTCACGCATGCCGCGCAAGCCGTTGCCCTCCTGCGCCGCGCCGCGCCCGGCGCCGTCATCTTCGATCACGGCATGCAGCCGCCCATCGCACAGGGAAATATCGATCACCAGGCGGGCGGCGCGGGCGTGGCGCACCGCATTGCTGACCGCCTCCTGCACGCAGCAGAACATAGCATGCGCCACCGCCGGTTCCGCCGCCGGCAAATCGTGCGCCACGCGCAGCGTGATGGACGGCTGCGGAATGCCTGCGCACAGGCGCTCCAGCGCCAGCCGCAAGTCCACGCCCGCCGCCGCCCGCTCCGACGCCACCACCGTGCGCACCTGCGCCAGCAGGTCGCGCGCCAGCTCGTGCGCCGTCAGCAGCGAGGCGTCGGCCTGCGCGCCGGCCTTGCGCCGCGCGATATCCAAGTGCAGGTTGAGCGCCGTCAGGTGGTGGCCGGTCGAGTCGTGCAGGTCGCGCGCGATGCGCATGCGCTCGGACTCGCGGATGGTATCGGCCAGCAGCACCTGGGTCGCCAGTAGTTCCGCATGCTTGGCGGCCAGCGCCTGCCGGCTGCGCCGCTCGCGCGACGCCAGCCAGCCCAGCGCGAAGGTGAGCAGCACCACCAGTTGTTCCAGCAGCACGTACAGCACCATGGCGGTGGCATTGCGGTCGTTCGCCGTTACTTCGCCTTGCAGCGCCAGCGCCGCCATCACGCCAATCGACAAGGTGTTCAGCGCCAGCATGGCGGCCAGCGCCCCCAACGCGCGGCGCGGCGCCAGGTGGCTGGCCAACATGGCCGCCAGCACCATCGACAGCACCACCGAATGCAGGGCGCAGGCCACGCCCAGTTGCAGCGCCAGCACGGCGCGCTCGGCGCCCGGCGCCAGCCTGCGGCGCGCCTGCAGGTGCAGCGCGGTCGCCGCGACGAAAGCGGCGCACAGCAACGCCGCCAGCAGCAGGAAGATATGCAATGCCATCGCGTCATGATCGGAACCGGCCCGCAGCAGCGAGACCGGCGGCGCGAACCAGTCGGCCAGGCGGCGCGCCAGCACGCCGGCAGGGCTGAACAGGTCGGCGCTGCCCGGTCCCAGATACCAGGGCACCAGGATTTCGATGGCGGCGCCGGCCAGGCTGGCCAGCAGGATCACGCCGGCAGCACTGCCCGGACGCAGGCGGAAAGGAAGAATGGCCGGCATAGGTAGCAAAAAGTAAATGGCGCCGCAATTCTACCCGGCGCCGGGGCGCGCCGGCAGTGCCGTTCGTCATGGGCATGACTTTCGGCACGGGTGGCGCGCGCCGCCTGCACTACAATGGCGCTCCATGAAACGTCGAACCTTGCTGATAGCCGCCGCGCTCCTGCTCGCGGGCGCCGTGCGCGCGGAACAAGAAATGCCCGTGGTGCAGGTAGTGGCGCCGGCCGACGCCGAGTGGCACAGCTATCGGCACGCCTACAAGGCAGCCAGCTTCTTCGCGCAGTATGTGTCCAAGCGACCCCTGATCCAGGCCCATATGCAGATCCGCCCGCTCGATCCGGACACGCCGATGGACGGCCTGCGCATCCAGCTGCAAGGGGAAAGCACGAATATGGAAATCGCGGTCGACGCCCTGGGCCGCGCCACCGTGCCCTTGCTGAAGCAGGCCTTCGACGAGGACGCCGTGCTGCGCCTGAACCGGCGAAAGGGCCACTACCAGTTCAGCGGCCGCTACTCGATCCGCACGCGGGAAGACGGCGTGTATCCGCTTGCCATGCTGCGCGAAGCCTGCGAACAACTGATTTCCGCCCAGCGCGCCTCCGGCTACCGCCTGCGCCTATTGGGCAAGGACTGCAAGGGCATCAAATTCATCTACGCGCCGGGCGCTGCCGCCGCTGCGGTGGAACTGCGCGACAACGGCGCCGCCGTCCAGCGCATCGCCGCCCAGCCCGGCCTGCCGTTCGAAAACCGCAGCATGGGCCTGTACCAGGTCGCCACGGTGCGGCTGGACGACTGGCCGGCACAGGCGCAAGTGGTGCCGCTGCCGGGCTTGCTGGGCATCGGCACGGTCTACGAGTGAGCTACTTTTTCAGCGCATAGCGCCTGATGCGCTTGAGCACCAGCTCGGGCAGCGGCGTGATTTGCTTGGCGTGGTTGGCGAACACGATTTGCTGCCGGCCCACCGACACCGGATGCCCTTCGGCGTAGAAGCGGAATTCGAGCCAGAACGAACAGCGCCGCACGTCATAGGTATTCACCTCGCACGACACCTCCTGGAAGGGAAAGGTCTCCTGCAGGTAGTCGTTCTGGGCGTGCTTGGTGATGAACACCCCTTCCGCCTGCAGCATGTCACGCGCGATGCACTCGTAAAACCACTTCTCCCGGCAAATGCCCTGCCACTCGAAATACCGCGCAAAGTAGGTATTGCCGTAGGCGTTCGAGTCTTTCAGAAAGATAGACAGCTTGTGGTGGAAGGTCATCTCAGCGGCAGCAGAGGCGTCGGAGGCCGGGGCGTACATATACATGAATCATTTCTCCTAAAAAGTAAGCGGCTAGTGCCAGCCCCTACTTTTTACGATTGGCGCGCAGGACTCTTGATATTCCTCAATACTTGTCCATTTTTTACCAATAAGCTAATAAGAAATCGTAACCATAGCTGAGGTTAATCAATGTACTCGCTGATACCGGCAGTGGTCTCAGCCCTGTTCATCGGGTATGGCCTGTACGTCCTGCGCTCACGCGGCCCCAGCCGGGTCGGCCTGAGCTTTTTTGCAGTCTGCGCCACCACCTTCTTCTGGCAGGCCAGTTGGTCCCTGCTGTTCATGACGCACGACGAAGCCACTGCCCTGGCCCTGGCGCGCCTGGGCTACCTGCCCATCCTGTTCCTGCCGACCACGCTATACCATTTCGTCATCGAACTCAGCGGCAGCCAGCACGACCGCCCCGGCTTGTACCTGAGCTACGGCCTGGCCTGCCTGCTGGGCCTGCTGCTGCCGACCAGCGGGGCCGTGCTGTCCGGCCTGCAGCACTACTTCTACGGCAGCTATCCCAAGGCCGGCTGGCTGCATCCTTTGCATTTGGTGCAGACCGGGCTGGTGATCGGACGCGCTGTCTGGCTGCTATACCGCCGCCAGCAGCGCGCCGTCTCCACCGAACGTACGCGGCTGCGCTATGTGCTGGTCAGCCTCCTGATCTACTTCGGCGCCGCCAGCGACTACCTGTGCAACTACGGTGTGGAAATGTACCCGCCCGGGGTGGCCTTCATCCTCGCCTCGCTGGGACTGATCGCCCAGGCCATGGTGCGCCACAACCTGCTGGCCGACCCCATGGCGGCGGCCGCCACCATTGCGCACGAAATGCGCACGCCGCTGGCCAGTATCCGCAGCCAGACCCGCATGCTGTCGCGCTGCCTGCCCGAATTGATCGCCGGCTACCGGCCGGAACACAAGGGATCGCTGGGCGAACGCCAGTTGCAGTACCTGGGCGAAATCGCGCGCAGCATCGACGCCGAAGTTTCGCGCTCGAACTTTATCGTGGATATGCTGCTGGCCTCCGCGCGCGACGGCGTCATGCAGCGCGAAACGTTTGCCGTGCATTCGGTAGGGGTGTGCGTGGATGAGGCCATGGCCTGCTATCCCTTCTCCGGCGCGGAGCGCGGCCTGGTGCGCGTCACCATCAGCAACGAATTCAGCTTTTACGGCTCGGACGTGCTGCTGATGTTCGTGCTCTACAACCTGCTGAAGAATGCGCTGCAAGCGCTGCAGCTCAACGGGCGCGGCTCGGTGGAAGTGGAATGCTATTCGCGCGGCACGCAGAACTGGCTAGTGGTCACGGACACCGGCCACGGCATCGAACCGGACGTGCTGCCCCATGTATTCGAACCCTTCTACACCACGCGCCGTCGCGGCGGCGGCACCGGCATGGGGCTGGCGTTCTGCAAGCGCGTGGTCAGTGCCTTTGGCGGCGAAATTGCGTGCGAATCGGAGCCCGGGCGCTACACCTGCATTTTAATCAGCCTGCCGCGCACCACCGCCTCACCACGCGATGCGGCCCGTAAGCATATCGCGGAACATTACCCAGTCCCCCATTAGGCTGAAGAAGGGGTACTGGAAGGTGGCGGGACGGTTGTGCTCGAAGAAGAAATGGCCGACCCAGGCGAAGCCGTAGCCGACCACGGGCAGCAGCCACAGCAGCTTGAGTTCCCCCGTGATCATCACCACCGCCACCAACAGCAGCACAATGCTGGAGCCGACGAAATGCAGGCGGCGGCACGTGCTATTGGCATGCTCCTGCAGGTAGAAGGGGTAGAACTCCTTAAACGTCTGGAAGCGCGTCTCCATGGTCATCCTCCGCGTGGATATCTTTAATGATGTTATCGAGGTCGGTGTCGTCGCCCAGCACAAACACCTTGCGGTCTTCCAGCATCTTGACGATGAAGGGCTGCTGCTCGCGCAAGCGGCGCTGGAAGTCATCGACTGAATACAGGTTGGGATTGATCTTGCGGCGCAGGATGCGTTCGGCCACCGGCAGCCGGTTCAGCAGCTCGCCATAAGTGGTGTTCTCGCCGATCAGCAACAACTCGACCGCGCCGGTCGAATCCTCCGCTTCCTTGACCGTGGTACCGTAGACGAAAGCCACGCTGAGCTGGCGGCGCATCGGCGCCAGGGCCGAATTCAGCACGCTGACCAGGCCGAAGGTTTTTTTCACCAGGCTGGCCAGCTCGGCGTACACCAGATTATCTTTGTTTGGGCGGAATTGTCGTACATTACCAATGCGTTCCGAGACGATCAGCCCCGATTCATGCAAGCGTTTGAGTTCACGCTGGGCCGAGGCGCTGCCCAGCCCCGTCAGGCGCATGATTTCATTGAGGTGGAAACCCTCATTCACGCGCACAAACAATAAGCCCAGCAGCTTTTGCTGGGCAGGGGTAAATAGGGCGGAGGCGATCATATGCCAGATATTAGCATGATCTGCCATGACTGAGTGACAAGCCAACTATCAGCATAAAGCATGTTTCACCACTAGCCAATTGGAAAAAATGCATGCATGCTTATGTGTGAAGCCCTTATCCATCCCCAATTAAAGGACCTCCTTTTGAACTCTATCCTCCGCCTTGCGGTCGCCTCCGCATTGGCCGCAACCGTCGCCGCGCCAGCGTTCAGCGCCCCAGCCGCCAAGCCCGCCGCCAGCGCCGCCAGCGCCGCCGCCTTCGACCTCAAGCCCTACACCATCCCCTACAAGAAGTTCACCCTGCAGAACGGCCTGACGCTGATCGTGCACACCGACCATAGCGTGCCGATCGTCGGCGTGAACATGTGGTACCACGTGGGCTCGCGCAACGAGAAGCGCGGCAAGACCGGCTTCGCCCATATGTTCGAGCACTTCTTCTTCAACGGCTCCGAGAACTACCCGCACGGCTTCCGCGAAGCGATGGACGACCTGGGCGCCACCAACCGCAACGGCACCACCAACTACGACCGCACCAACTTCTTCGAAGACGTGCCGGTGTCCGCGCTGGAGCGCACGCTGTACCTGGAAGCGGACCGCATGGGCTTCCTCGGCAACTACATCAACAAGGAAATGCTGGAACGCGAGCGCGGCGTGGTGTCGAACGAAAAGCGCCAGGGCGAGAACCAACCGTATGGCCGCGTGCGCAACGAGATCGTGCAGCGCATGTACCCTTACTCGCACCCGTATTCCTGGCCGGTGATCGGCTACATGGAAGACCTGCAGGCCGCCTCGCTGGACGACGTGAAAGAGTGGTACCGCACCTACTACGGCCCGAACAACGCGGTGATCTCGCTGTCCGGCGACATCACCCCGGAACGCGCGCTGGAACTGGTGAAGAAGTACTTCGACGGCATCGCCCCGGGCCCGGCCCTGGCGCGCACCGACGCCTGGGTCCCGACCATGGACCGCAATATCCGCGACACCATGGAAGACCAAGTGCCGCAGCAGCGCATCTACCGCTCCTACCATATCCCAGGCTGGGGCACCGCCGACGCCGAGCGCCTGCAGCTGTTCGCCGACGTGCTGGCCGGCTCCAAGAGCGCGCGCCTGAACAAGCGCCTGGTGTTTGAAAAAGGCACCGTCACCGGCATCAGCGCCGGCGCCAACACCAGCGAGATCGCCGGCATCTTCCACATCACCGCCACCCTGAAGCCAGGTGCCGACGCGGCCGAAGTGGAACGCGACATCGACAGCGTGCTGAACGAGCTGCTGGACAAAGGCCCCACCGCCGCCGAGCTGACGCGCGTAAAAACCGCCACCCTGGCCGAATTCTCGCGCGACATCGAACGCCTGGGCGGCTTCGGCGGCCGCAACGACGTGCTGGCCCAGTCCATGACCTACGGCGGCTCCCCGGACGCCTACCTGGAGAAGCTGAAGCTGATGGCCGACGCCACCCCGGCCGAAGTCAAAGCCAGCGCCACCAAATGGCTGCGCGCCAACCACTACACCATGACCGTCTCGCCAAGCGCCAAGCTGGCCGCTGGCAAAACCAATGTCGACCGCAAGGTGCTGCCGACCCTGGGCGACGCGCCTGACGTCGGCTTCCCGGCGATGCAGCGCACCACCCTGTCCAACGGCCTGAAAGTGATCCTGATGGAGCGCCACGGCGCCCCGATCGTCAACGTCACGCTGGCCGTCGATGCCGGCGCGTCCGCCGACAACGCCGCCAAAGCCGGCCTGGCCTCGCTGACCCTGGACCTGCTGGACAAAGGCACCAGAACCCGCGATGCCTTCCAGCTGTCGGACGCCCTGGAATCGCAAGGCGCCCGTCTGCTGACCGGCACCACCGCCGACCTGTCGCTGGTGCGCCTGAGCTCCACCACGCTGAACCTGAAGCCGTCGCTCGAGCTGATGGCCGACGCCGCCCTGAACCCAAGCTTCCCGGAAGACCAGTTCAAGCTGCAGAAGCAGCGCCGCATGGCGCAGATCGGCCAGGAAAAAGCCAATCCAACGGCCATGGCTGCGCGCGTAGCCGCCTTCGCCGCCTACGGTAACGACAGCGCCTACGGCCGCCCTGCGAGCGGCACCGAAAAGACGGTGGAGGCCATGGGCCGCGCCGACCTGGCGAAATGGCACGCCGACTGGTTCAAGCCGGGCAATTCCACCCTGGTGGTCGCCGGCGACACCAATATGGACAAGCTGAAGCCGATGCTGGAAGCCGCCTTCGGCAAATGGACCGGCGGCAGCGCGCCGAAGAAGGAAGTGGCAGCCGGCAGCAGCCTGCCAACGAAGCGCATCTACCTGGTCGACAAGCCGGACGCACCGCAATCGGTGATCATCGCCACCCACCTGTCGCAAGCCCAGGGCCAGGCCGAAGACCTGGCGATGGAACCGGTGATGCAGAACTTCGGCGGCATGGCCACCTCGCGCCTGAACCGCAACCTGCGTCTGGACAAGCACTGGAGCTACGGCGTGCAAGGTAGCCTGAGCAACGTGCGCGGCCAGCGCGCATTCACCATCTACGCGCCGGTGCAGACCAACAAGACCAAGGAGTCGATGCTGGAAGTGGCGAAGGAGATCAAGGACATCGCCGGCACCCGCCCGATCGTCGGCGAGGAGTACCAGAGCATCATGCGCAATATGACCTCGCGCCTGGCTGGCCGCTTCGAAACCCTGGCCTCACTGGAAAACGCCGCCCTGCAATCGATCAACCTGAACCTGCCGCAGGACCACTGGGCCAAGTACGCCGGCAACATCCGCGCCCTGAGCGAGCAGCAACTCGGCGCGGCCGCACCGAAGTACATCAAGCCGGAGCAAGTGGTGTGGCTGGTGGTGGGCGACGTCAAGAAGATCGAACCGACGATCCGCGAGTTGAACTGGGGCGAAATCATCCGCCTCGATTCCGACGGCAAGCCGCTGAACTGATGGACAAGGAGCAGCTGCAAACCCACTGCGCCAGCCTGCCTGGCGCAAGCAGCCTGCTCCACGCGCCGCCGGTCAATGTACTAAGCTACAAGATCGGCGGCAAAACCTTTGCCTACTTCAAAACCAGCGAACCCGAACAGTGGCGCTTCAGCTTGCGCACCACGCCGGACCGCTTCCTCGAACTGACCGGCATGCCCGGCGTGAAACCGGCCCGCTACATGGGCCGCTTCCACTGGGTCACCATCGTCGACGTCAGCCGCTTCCAGGAAGACTACCTGGTCGAACTGGTGCAATGGTCCTACGACAAAGCCTTCTCCGCCCTCCCCAAAGCCCGCCAGCGTGAACTCCGCTGAAACAACCCATAACTAAGACTTCCCAGGCTTGCCCGACTTATCCTCGAGGTTCACAAAGCCAATGGGCCGACTCCTGGCAGGTTCCGCAGGAATCATCAATTGCCGTATAGGCCCGTACAATTTCAATATTGACGGCGCCGCCCTCCTCGTTGAGGTTTTGAGGTCACAGACTGTGACCTCAAAACTCGCCTTCATCGACATCAAGCTGAAACATGAAGTCAAGAGGGAATCGTTCGACATTTCGCTTTACGGCCTGCATGAGAACCTTTGTTGCTACACCGTATTAGCCGTCCCAATTCCGATACTTTTGCGCAAACGCAAATCCGAAAGCCCTGCAGTATTCACTGCATCTGCTACGCTGAGAGATGCTTCATCCAATAACATCACCCTATAAGGAGCACACCATGAAGAGCTCAGCATTAGCGGTAATGACGATTTGCGCCCTGGCTTGCGGCAGCGTAGTGGCCAAGGACAAACCGAAGCAGGATGTGATCTGGCCCGCGGAAGCCATCAAATGGGAAGCTGGCCCGATCGCCGGCACCAAGCTCGCCACACTGTGGGGCGATTCGAAAAAAAGCGGCAACTTCGGCATGCTCGTCAAATTCGATGCCGGCGTCATGCATCCCTTGCACCATCACACCCATGCGCTGAAGCTGGTGATCGTCACCGGTACACTCATCCATAAAACGGAAAGCGGCACGGAAAGCAAACTCGGCCCCGGCTCCTACTTGCTGCAAGCCGGTGGCGCGAAGCACATCAGCGGCTGCGCGGCGGGCGCCGAATGCCAGTTCATCATGACTTCCGACGGCAAATTCGACTTCATCAACGACGAGAGGAAATGAGTTCTTGAGTAGCTCAATGAACGCCGCGCCACCGGGCGTTCATTGATTAGTAAGCCGCCACGAAACTAAGCCCGCTTGACCTGCCCGCGCGCGAAGGGCACCCTGCCTTGCCATATACTGGCCTGCCCGACTTCCTGATTTCATGATGACGACACGCCGCCGTTTGCTACAGCTCGTGCTCCTGGCAGCATTAACGCCTGCCGCCTTTGCACAGCAGGATGCCACGCTGAATATCGCCACCTACAACCTGCGCATGAACACCGAGCGGGACGGCCTCAACGCCTGGCCGCACCGCAAGGAACTGGTCAAGAGCCTGGTGCGCTATCACGACTTCGATGTATTCGCGACGCAGGAGGGCCTGCCAGACCAGATCACCGACCTGGATGGCATGACCGAATACGCGCATGTCGGCGTCGGGCGCGATGATGGCAAGCACGCTGGCGAACACTCCGCCATTTTCTATAAACGCCAGAGATTCACGCTGCTGCGCAACGGCGACTTCTGGCTCAGCCAGACACCGGATCGTCCCTCACTCGGGTGGGATGCCACCTGCTGCCACCGTATCGCCTCATGGGCGCAGCTGCAGGACCGCCAGAGCGGCCGCAAGTTCTACTTCTTCTCGGTGCATTTCGACCACGAAGGCCAGGTGGCGCGCCGCGAGTCGGCCAAGCTGATGCTGAGCAAAGTAAAGGAAATCGCCGGAACTGAGGCAGTGATCGTGGCAGGCGACTTCAACTCCGAGCCGGAGACCGAACAGATCAGCACCATGAAGACCGTACTGGCAGACGCCTTCGAGATCAGCGCCAAGCCCGCCTATGGCCCCGTCGGCACCTTCAACGCCTTCAAGATCGACAGCCCACTGACCGACCGCATCGACTACATTTTTGTCAGCCCGCAGGTAAAGGTGCTGAGCTACGCAACGCTGACCGACTCCCGCCACGGGCGCTTTCCATCCGATCACTTGCCGGTACTGGTCAGGGCCCGGATCGGCGGACACCACTGAAGAGCCCGTGTCCCACCATGGGGTGTGACCCCAAGGTGGGACACGGGCTGAGCCATAAAAAAACGCCACCCGAGGGTGGCGTTTTTGCTAGCGGGCTGAAGCTTACGCTTCGTCGCTGTGGTGCGGTTCGTCCGCTGGCAGTTCGGCCACGATGGCGGCGCGTTCTGCGTCGAGCAGCGCTTTGCGCTCTTCGGCTTCCCACACTTCTTTCTCTTTGCGGGCGCGGTGGAAGGCCAGACCGGTACCGCCTGGGATCAGGCGGCCGACGATGACGTTTTCCTTCAGGCCGCGCAGACCGTCGCGCTTGCCCATGATCGCGGCTTCGGTCAGGACACGGGTGGTCTCCTGGAACGATGCGGCCGAGATGAAGGAGTCGGTCGACAGCGATGCTTTGGTAATACCCAGCAGCACGTTTTCGTAGGTGGCCGGGATCTTGTTCGCGGCATTCATACGGTCGTTTTCTTCCAGCAGCTCGGAACGCTCCACCTGCTCACCGACGATGTAGTCGGTGTCGCCGGCGTTGACGATCTGAACACGGCGCAGCATCTGACGCACGATCACTTCGATGTGCTTGTCGTTAATCTTCACGCCCTGCAGACGGTACACGTCCTGCACTTCGTCGACGATGTAACGAGCCAACGCTTCGATACCCAGCAGGCGCAGGATGTCTTGCGGATCGGCCGGGCCGTCCACGATCATCTCGCCCTTGTTCACCACCTGGCCGTCGTGCACCAGCACTTGCTTGTCCTTGGTAATCAGGAACTCGTGCTTGTTGCCGTCCATGTCGGTGATTTCCAGACGCTGCTTGCCCTTGGTTTCTTTACCGAAGGCAACGGTACCGGTGACTTCCGCCAGCATGCCCGCGTCTTTCGGCGAACGTGCTTCGAACAGTTCCGCCACGCGTGGCAGACCGCCGGTAATGTCTCGGGTTTTCTGCGATTCGGTCGGGATACGCGCCAGAACCTCACCCACGGACACTTGCTGGCCATCTTTCACCATGATCAGTGCGCCCACCTGGAAGCCGATCGCTACCGCGTGTTCGGTGCCGGCGATCTTCACTTCCGCGCCTTCTTCGTTCAACAGTTTCACCTGTGGACGCAGGGCCTTGCCTGGCGAGCCGCGACGCTTGGCGTCGATCACCACCAGG
This sequence comes from Massilia sp. SR12, assembly GCA_046523935.1. Lineage (GTDB taxonomy): Bacteria > Pseudomonadota > Gammaproteobacteria > Burkholderiales > Burkholderiaceae_D > Rugamonas. The sequence goes on from CP159586.1 coordinate 3,702,178, forward strand.
GTGGCCAGGCCGGTCACTTCGTCGACCTGACGGGCCACGGTCACGCCTTCTTCGACGTTCTCGAAGCGGACGGTACCAGCGTACTCGGTAATGATCGGACGGGTCAGCGGATCCCAAGTTGCCAGCGCAGTGCCAGCCTTGATGCTCATGCCATCCTTGACGATCAGGGTCGCACCGTACGGCACCTTGTGGCGCTCGCGCTCACGGCCGTGGTCGTCGGTAATCAGCACTTCGCCGGAACGGGAAATGACGATCTGCGCGCCCTTGCCATTGGTGACGTAACGCATGGTGGCGGTGAAGCGCACGATGCCGTTCGACTTGGCTTCGACGGACGATGCCACTGCTGCACGCGATGCCGCACCACCGATGTGGAAGGTACGCATGGTCAGCTGGGTACCCGGCTCACCGATCGACTGCGCTGCCACCACACCGACTGCTTCGCCGGAGTTGACCAGCATGCCGCGGCCCAGGTCGCGGCCGTAGCACTTGGCGCACAGGCCATAGCGGGTGTCGCAAGTCAGCGGGGTGCGGACTTTGACTTCGTCCACGCCCATGCGTTCGATGTCTTCGACCATGTCTTCGTCCAGCAGGGTGCCGGCTTCGTACACGGTGGCCTGGGTCTCAGGATTGACGATGTCGGTGCCGGCTACGCGGCCGAGGATACGGTCGCGCAGGGCTTCGATCACTTCACCACCTTCGACCATCGCCTTCATCAGGGTGCCGTTGGAAGTGCCGCAATCATCTTCGATCACCACCAGGTCCTGGGTCACGTCGACCAGACGACGGGTCAGGTAACCGGAGTTCGCGGTCTTCAGTGCCGTATCCGCCAGACCTTTACGAGCGCCGTGGGTCGAGATGAAGTACTGCAGAACGTTCAGGCCTTCGCGGAAGTTCGCGGTAATTGGCGTCTCAATAATCGAGCCGTCAGGTTTTGCCATCAGACCACGCATACCGGCCAGCTGGCGAATCTGAGCTGCGGAACCACGCGCACCGGAGTCGGCCATCATGTAAATCGCGTTGAACGATTCCTGGGTCGACTTGGAGCCGTCGCGACGGATCACGTCTTCGACTTTCAGCTGGTCCATCATCGCCTTGCCGACTTCATCGGAGGTCTTGCCCCAGATGTCGACAACCTTGTTGTAACGTTCGCCGGCGGTGACCAGACCGGAAGCGTACTGCTGCTCGATCTGCTTCACTTCCGCTTCGGCGGTCGCGATCATGGTCTTCTTGACGTCCGGCACCAGCATATCGTCCACGCAGATGGAGATACCGGCACGGGTTGCCAGGCGGAAGCCCGACTGCATCAGCTGGTCGGCGAACACCACGGTGGCGCGCAGACCGCACTTACGGAAGGACGTGTTGATCAGCTTGGAGATCTCTTTCTTCTTCAGCGGACGGTTCAGTACGCTAAATGGCAGGCCTTTCGGCAGGATCTCGGACAGGATGGCACGGCCAACGGTGGTTTCGTAACGGGTCAGGGTACGCACGAACTCGCCGGTCGCTGGATCTTTTGGATTCTCAACGATACGCACGGTGATGCGGGTGGCCAGTTCGACTTCCTTGTTGTCGTAAGCACGGATGACTTCGGACACGTCCGGGAACATCATGCCTTCGCCCTTGGCGTTGACCGCTTCGCGCGAGGCGTAGTACAGACCCAGCACGATATCCTGGGAAGGAACGATCGATGGTTCGCCGTTCGATGGGAACAGGATGTTGTTCGAAGCCAGCATCAGGGTGCGGGCTTCCATCTGTGCTTCGATCGACAGTGGAACGTGGACTGCCATCTGGTCACCGTCGAAGTCAGCATTGAATGCTGCGCAGACGAGCGGGTGCAGTTGGATCGCTTTACCTTCGATCAGGACCGGCTCGAACGCCTGGATACCGAGACGGTGCAGGGTTGGTGCACGGTTCAGCATGATCGGGTGTTCGCGGATCACTTCTTCCAGGATGTCCCACACCACTGGCTCTTGCACTTCGACCAGCTTCTTGGCGGCCTTGATGGTGGTCGCGAGACCCATCAGTTCCAGCTTGTTGAAGATGAATGGCTTGAACAGTTCCAGGGCCATCAGCTTTGGCAGACCGCACTGGTGCAGCTTCAGCTGTGGACCCACCACGATCACGGAACGGCCGGAGTAGTCGACGCGCTTACCCAGCAAGTTCTGACGGAAGCGGCCGCCCTTACCTTTGATCATCTCTGCCAGCGATTTCAGCGGACGCTTGTTGGCGCCGGTCATCGCTTTGCCGCGACGGCCGTTGTCCAGCAGCGAGTCCACTGCTTCTTGCAGCATGCGCTTTTCGTTACGCGTGATGATCTCTGGAGCGCGCAGCTCCATCAGGCGTTTCAGACGGTTGTTACGGTTGATGACGCGGCGGTACAGGTCGTTCAGGTCGGAGGTCGCGAAGCGGCCGCCATCCAGCGGGACCAGTGGGCGCAGTTCCGGCGGCAGCACCGGCAGCACTTCCATGATCATCCAGTCCGGCTTGATGCCGGAGCGCTGGAATGCTTCCAGCACTTTCAGGCGCTTGGCGTACTTCTTGATCTTCGCTTCGGACTTGGATTCCTTCAGTTCCACGCGCAGGGCTTCGGCATCGCGGTGGATGTCGATCGAGCGCAGCAGTTCACGGATACCTTCCGCGCCCATGAAGGCGGTGAAGTCGTCGCCGTACTCTTCGTACTTGGCGGCGTAGTCGTCTTCCGACATGATCTGGCACTTCTTCAGCGGGGTCATGCCTGGATCGGTCACAACGTATGCTTCAAAGTACAGGACGCGTTCGATATCGCGCAGGGTCATGTCCAGCACCATACCCAGGCGGGATGGCAGGGATTTCAGGAACCAGATGTGCGCGGTTGGCGACGCCAGTTCGATGTGGCCCATGCGCTCACGACGCACTTTGGCCAGGGTTACTTCAACGCCGCACTTTTCGCAGATGACACCGCGGTGCTTCAGGCGCTTGTACTTGCCGCACAGGCATTCGTAGTCCTTGATCGGGCCAAAGATCTTGGCGCAGAACAGGCCGTCACGCTCAGGCTTGAAGGTACGGTAGTTGATGGTCTCAGGCTTTTTAACTTCGCCGTAGGACCACGAACGGATTTTCTCAGGAGAGGCCAGACCGATCTTGATCGCGTCGAACGACTCGTTTTGCTGTACTTGCTTGAATAAATCGAGCAGGGCTTTCATGTATCACTCCAGATAGTGATGAATTCTTTACTTACTTAAACCGGACAACCGGGGTACGGCCCCAAGGGCCGGACCCCGTCACGCGGCGGTCGAGGGCTCAGGGTCCGGCCCTGTCGGGCCGTACCCTGGTTTTCCGGTTTTAGTTCCGTTCCAGGTCGATATCGATACCCAGGGAACGAATCTCTTTCACCAGCACGTTGAACGATTCCGGCATGCCGGCGTCGATCACGTGGTCGCCCTTGACGAGGTTCTCGTACACTTTGGTACGGCCGTTTACGTCATCGGACTTCACGGTCAGCATCTCTTGCAGCACGTAGGACGCGCCGTACGCTTCCAGTGCCCACACCTCCATCTCACCGAAGCGCTGGCCACCGAACTGGGCTTTACCGCCCAGAGGCTGCTGCGTCACCAGGGAGTAAGGACCGGTGGAACGGGCGTGCATCTTGTCGTCGACCAAGTGGTGCAGTTTCAGCATGTGCATCACGCCCACGGTGACTTTGCGCTCGAACGCTTCGCCGGTGCGGCCGTCGTACATGGTGACCTGGTTCTTGGACGGGGTCATGCCCAGGTGCTTGGCGATGTTGTCCGGATACGCCAGGTCCAGCATGCGGCGGATCTCTTCTTCATGCGCGCCGTCGAACACCGGCGTTGCGAACGGCACACCCTTCTTCAGGTTGGCCGCCAGCGACATGACTTCCTCGTCCGACAGGGAAGCGATGTCTTCCTTGGCGCCGGACTCGTTGTACACGGTGGTCAGGTACTTGCGCATCTCTTCGACTTTGATCTGCGCTTGCAGCATTTCGCCGATACGGATGCCCAGGCCCTTGGCTGCCCAACCCAAGTGGGTTTCCAGGATCTGACCCACGTTCATACGGGACGGAACACCCAGCGGGTTCAGCACCACGTCGGCCGGGGTACCGTCCGCCATGTATGGCATGTCTTCCACTGGCACGATACGGGATACCACACCCTTGTTACCGTGGCGGCCCGCCATCTTGTCGCCGGACTGCAGGCGGCGTTTAACGGCCAGGTAGACCTTGACCATCTTCTGCACGCCAGGTTGCAGTTCGTCGCCCTGGGTCAGCTTCTTACGCTTCTCTTCGAAGGCCAGGTCGAACTGGTGGCGCTTCTCGGCGATGGATTCCTTGATGGCTTCCAGGGCCTTGGCCATGTCTTCGTCGGCAGGACGAATGTCGAACCAGTGGAACTTGTCCAGGTCGGCCAGGTAGTCCTTGGTGATCTTGGCACCTTTCGCCAGCTTCTTAGGGCCGCCGTTGACGACTTGGTTGATCAGCATTTTTTCCAGACGCTGGAAGGCATCGCCTTCCACAATACGCATCTGGTCGTTCAGGTCCAGGCGGTAGCGCTTCAGCTCATCGTCGATGATCTGCTGGGCGCGCTTGTCGCGTGGGATGCCTTCGCGGGTGAATACTTGCACGTCGATGACGGTACCAACCATGCCGGATGGCACGCGCAGCGAGGTGTCTTTCACGTCGGAGGCTTTTTCGCCGAAGATCGCGCGCAGCAGCTTCTCTTCCGGGGTCAGCTGGGTTTCGCCTTTCGGGGTCACCTTACCGACCAGCACGTCGCCGGCTTGCACTTCGGCGCCGATGTACACGATGCCGGATTCGTCCAGGCGAGCCAGTTGGTTCTCTGCCAGGTTCGAAATATCGCGGGTGATTTCTTCCGCGCCCAGTTTGGTGTCACGTGCAACAACGGACAGTTCTTCGATGTGGATCGAGGTGTAACGGTCGTCTTTTACAACGTTTTCCGAGATCAGGATCGAGTCTTCGAAGTTCAGACCATTCCATGGCATGAAGGCCACGGTCATGTTCTGGCCCAGTGCCAACTCGCCCAGGTCGGTCGATGCGCCGTCGGCGATCACGTCGCCTTTGGCCACACGGTCGCCCACTTTGACGATTGGACGCTGGTTGATGTTGGTGTTCTGGTTGGAACGGGTGTACTTGATCAGGTTGTAGATGTCGACACCGACTTCACCAGCCTGTGCTTCTTCATCGTTCACGCGAATCACGACGCGGCCCGCGTCGATGTAGTCCACCACGCCGCCACGCAGGGCTTGCACGGTGGTGCCGGAGTCGACTGCCACGGTACGTTCAATACCGGTACCGACCAGCGCCTTTTCAGGACGCAGGCAAGGCACAGCCTGACGCTGCATGTTGGCGCCCATCAGTGCACGGTTCGCATCATCGTGTTCCAGGAATGGAATCAGCGAGGCTGCGACGGACACGATCTGGCCTGGCGCAACGTCCATGTACTGCACGCGCTCTGGGGAAACCAGGATGGTTTCGCCGGCTTCACGCGAGGACACCAGTTCGTCGACCAGCTTGCCTTCTTCATTGATCTTGGCGTTAGCCTGGGCAATGATGTAGCGGCCTTCTTCGATCGCGGACAGGTAGTCGATCTTGTCGGTAACCTTGGAACCTTCGACCTTGCGGTATGGGGTTTCCAGGAAGCCGTATTCGTTCAGGCGGGCGTACAGTGCCAGCGAGTTGATCAGACCAATGTTCGGGCCTTCAGGCGTTTCGATCGGGCACACGCGGCCGTAGTGGGTCGGGTGCACGTCACGTACCTCAAAGCCGGCGCGTTCGCGGGTCAGACCACCAGGGCCCAGTGCGGAAACACGGCGTTTGTGGGTGATCTCGGACAGCGGGTTGGTCTGGTCCATGAACTGCGACAGCTGGGACGAACCGAAGAACTCGCGAATCGCAGCCGAAATCGGCTTGGAGTTGATCAGGTCGTGCGGCATCAGGTTGTCGGCTTCAGCTTGACCCAGACGCTCTTTCACGGCGCGCTCAACGCGCACCAGGCCGGCGCGGAACTGGTTCTCAGCCAGCTCGCCCACGCAACGTACGCGACGGTTACCCAGGTGATCGATATCGTCGACTTCGCCGCGGCCATTGCGCAGTTCCACCAGGATCTTGATCACGGCCAGCACGTCTTCGTTCGACAGGGTCATGGCGCCGGTCAGTTCATCGCGGCTGATGCGGCGGTTGAACTTCATGCGGCCGACGGCCGACAGGTCATAACGATCCGGGCTGTAGAACAGGCCGTTGAACAGGGCTTCCACCGACTCTTCGGTTGGCGGTTCGCCAGGACGCATCATGCGGTAGATCGCCACGCGCGCAGCGGTCTGGTCGGCGGTGTCGTCGATACGCAGGGTTTGCGAGATGTAGCCGCCCTGGTCCAGATCGTTGGTGTACAGGGTCTGGATGGTAGCGATGTTGGCGTCGCGCAGCTTGCCCAGGGTTTCCTCGGTCAGCTCGTCGTTCGCCAGGGCCACCACTTCGCCGGTTTCCTGGTCAACGATGTTCTTGGCCAGGACGCGGCCCAGCAGGTAGTCTTCCGGCACGGAAATGTGCTGGATGCCGGCCTGCTCGATTTCGCGCACGTGCTTGGCGTTGATACGCTTGTCTTTGGTGACGATGGTCTTGCCCGACTTCGGATCGACGATGTCGAAGCGCGCGACTTCGCCGCGCAGGCGTTCGGACACGAACTCCATCTCCGCGCCTTCCGAGCGCAGGTTGAAGTTGTCGAAGACGAAGAAGTTCGCCAGGATTTGTTCCGGGGTCATGCCGATCGCCTTCAGCAGGATCGATACTGGCATCTTACGGCGGCGGTCGACGCGGAAGTACAGGATGTCTTTCGGGTCGAACTCGAAGTCCAGCCAGGAACCGCGGTAAGGAATGATACGGGCCGAGAACAACAGCTTGCCGGACGAGTGGGTCTTGCCGCGGTCGTGCTCGAAGAACACGCCTGGCGAACGGTGCAGCTGCGAGACGATGACACGCTCAGTGCCGTTGATCACGAACGAACCGGTGGTCGTCATCAGGGGCAGTTCGCCCATGTAGACTTCCTGCTCCTTCATTTCCTTCACGACTGGCTTGGTTGGCGATTCCTTGTCCAGGATCACCAGGCGCACCTTGGCGCGCAGCGGCGACGCGAAGGTCAGGCCGCGCAGTTGGCATTCCTTGACGTCGAACGCTGGGTCACCCAGGACGTAGGACAGAAATTCCAGGCGGGCAAAGCCGTTGTGGGAAACGATTGGGAAGATCGACGTGAAGGCGGACTGCAGGCCTTCGTTCTTGCGGGTGGCAACAGGAGTGTGCTCTTGCAAGAAGTTCTCGTAAGACTCGAGCTGGGTAGCCAGCAAGAACGGAACGTTGTGGACGTTGGCGCGTTTCGCAAAGGACTTGCGAATGCGTTTCTTCTCAGTAAATGAGTAGTGCATGGACACTCCGTGTGAGACAGGAAAAGGTAGAGAATTCAGCGTTGCGGGCGCGCTTCGCAAAGCTCAATTCACTATAAAACAACAACTTCTACTTCACAGACGACAAAGGAGCCAAGGGCGGACCCACCCTTTCGGATGAGATCCGCCGCATTGGCTTCCTAAACTAAGGCAGTTGCCCGCCTTGGTTCAATTACTTCAGATCGGCCTTGGCGCCAGCTTCTTCCAGCTTTTTCTTGCCGGCTTCTGCGTCAGCTTTCGACAGAGCTTCTTTCACGGTCTTCGGTGCGCCGTCGACCAGGTCTTTAGCTTCTTTCAGGCCCAGACCGGTGATTTCGCGAACTGCTTTAATCACGCCAACTTTGTTAGCGCCGACTTCGGACAGAACCAGGTTGAATTCGGTCTGTTCTTCAGCAGCAGCAGCCACTGCGCCGCCAGCTGCTGGAGCAGCCATTGCAGCAGCGGATACGCCGAATTTTTCTTCGAATGCCTTGACCAGTTCGTTCAGGTCCATTACGGACATTTCGGACACTGCGTTCAGGATGTCGTCTTTGGAAATTGCCATTTGAAACTCCTAATTTGTTTGTAGTACTACAGAATTGGTATTGACTAAGAAACTAAGCCAGCGATTAAGCGGCTTCGGTTTCTTTTTTGGCTGCCAGAGCAGCCAGGCCACGTGCAAAGCCCGACACCGGAGCCAGCATAACGCCCAACAGCTGCGAAATGAGAACTTCACGGGAAGGAATGCTCGCCAGTGCGGTAATGCCAGCCACGTCGAGCTGTTTACCTGCAAAGTTACCAGCCTTCAGAACCAGTTTGTCGTTGGTTTTAGCGAAGTCGGCGAGGACTTTCGCTGCAGCAACGGCATCATCCGAGATCGAGTAGATCAGCGGACCGGTCATGGAGTCGGCCAGAGCGGCGAACTGCGTGCCTTCTACTGCACGACGTGCCAGGGTGTTCTTCAGAACACGGATGTACACGCCTTGCGCACGCGCATTAGCACGGAGTTTAGTCAAGTGACCAACCTGGATGCCACGGTACTCGGCCACAGCGATAGTTTGCGCAGTTGCTACTTTTGCGGAAACTTCGGCTACGACGGCCTTTTTGTCATTCAGATTGAGACCCACGGTCTTCTCCTTAAATAATGCTTGGCTTGCGCCTCGCATCGGTTCGAACAACGGCGTCCGAGGTTTAGGAGTCTATAGGGACTACATAAACTTGTTCGGGATCACCATCTGCGTTGGGAGCTTTTCAGCAATTAACCAGCTGCCTACTTGATGCATCCGGCCCAACGGTCTTTGAAGGTTTGGCGGCAGCTTGCACCGCCGCCAACCCAAAGATCCGCCCACCCTTCCGGATGGGACTTAATTCTTTAACTAGCGGCACCAGCCGCCAAGCTATTACAGACCAGCGTGGTCCACGCGTACGCCGGCGCCCATGGTGGACGACAGGGATACTTTGCGCAGGTAAACGCCTTTCGACGATGCTGGCTTAGCCTTGTTCAGTGCGTCGATCAGGGCAACCAGGTTGCTCTTCAGATCTGCGTCAGCGAACGATTTACGGCCGATGGTAGCGTGGATGATACCTGCCTTGTCGGTACGGTACTGAACCTGGCCGGCTTTCGCGTTTTTCACGGCGGTAGCGACGTCAGGGGTAACGGTGCCAACTTTCGGGTTAGGCATCAGGCCACGTGGGCCCAGGATCTGACCCAGGGTACCAACGATACGCATGGTGTCTGGCGATGCGATCACGATGTCGAAAGGCATGTCGCCGGCTTTGACGCGCTCAGCCAGGTCTTCCATACCAACAACGTCAGCACCAGCAGCTTTAGCTTGTTCAGCTTTGTCGCCGGTTGCGAACACTGCAACGCGAACGGATTTACCGGTGCCGGCTGGCAGAACCACGGAACCACGCACAACCTGGTCGGACTTCTTAGGGTCCACGCCCAGTTGAACGGACACGTCGATCGATTCGTTGAACTTGGCGGTAGCCAGTTCTTTGATCAGAGCAACAGCGTTGTCGAAGGCGTACACTTTGGTACGGTCAACTTTAGCCTTGATGGCTTGAGCGCGCTTGGACAGTTTTGCCATGATTAGATGCCCTCTACGGTGATGCCCATCGAACGAGCGGAGCCAGCGATGGTGCGCACAGCGGCTTCCAGGTCGGCAGCGGTCAGGTCCGGGGTCTTCAGTTTAGCGATTTCTTCAGCTTGAGCGCGGGTCAGCTTGCCTACCTTGTCGGTATGTGGCTTAGCCGAACCTTTTTGCACGCCGGAGTGCTTCTTGATCAGGAAGGTTGCTGGAGGAGTCTTCATCACGAAGGTGAAGGACTTGTCCGCGAACGCAGTGATCACGACTGGGATTGGCATGCCTGGTTCCATACCTTGGGTCTGCGCGTTGAACGCTTTGCAGAATTCCATGATGTTCAGACCGCGCTGACCCAGTGCTGGGCCGATTGGAGGGGATGGATTTGCCTTACCTGCTGGTACTTGCAGCTTGATAAAGCCAATGATTTTCTTTGCCATTTGGGCACTTCCTATCGTTGGATTGAGTAGTAGCGCCCCGCACGCGGCGGGGCTCCTCTTGGTTTTGCCAGCTTAGACGCGCTGGCGGGCGCTTTTACTATTTAACCGGGAGAACCGGAAAACCAGGGCACGACCCTGGGGGGGCGGACCCTGGCTTTCCGATTTCCCGGCTCAAGAATTTAAACCTTCTCGACCTGGCCGAATTCGAGTTCGACTGGGGTCGCGCGGCCGAAGATGGTGACCGAAACACGCACCTTGGATTTTTCGTAGTTCACTTCTTCCACGTTGCCGTTGAAGTCGGTGAACGGACCATCCTTGATGCGGACTTGCTCGCCCACTTCGTACAGCACTTTTGGACGTGGCTTTTCCACGCCTTCCTGCATCTGCTGCATGATCTTGTCGATCTCGCGCGCAGGAATCGGGGTCGGCTTGTTCGACTTGCCGCCAATGAAGCCGGTCACTTTGCTGGTGTTTTTCACCAAGTGCCAGGTTTCGTCGGTCATTTCCATTTCCACCAGGACGTAGCCCGGGAAGAAGCGGCGCTCGGTAACGGACTTTTGACCGTTACGAACTTCAACGACTTCTTCGGTCGGCACCAGGATCTGGCCGAACTGGTCTTGCATACCGGCGCGCTCAACGCGCTCAGTCAGGGCGCGCTGGACGCTCTTTTCCATGCCGGAGTAGGCGTGCACGACGTACCAGCGCTTGTTGCTGACCGGGGTCGACACTGCCTGCGCAGGCTCTTCCTTGCCCGGCTCGTCTTGTACAATTTCGCTCATTATTTCTTCCAACCCAGGATGAGGTCGTACAACACTACTTCGAGGATCTTATCCGTGCCCCAGAGGAAGATCGCCATCACCACCACGAACGCGAAAACGATCAGGGTGATTTGGGTGGCTTCCTTGCGGGTCGGCCATACGACCTTCTTGGTCTCGCGAACGGCTTCTTTCGCGAAGTTCAGGAAATCACGACCTGCTGCAGAGGTGTACGCGATGCCGGCGGAAATAAGCAAACCAACCACTAGCGCAGCTGCCCGCACCAGGGTTGGTTTACCGGTCAGGACGAAGAATCCGACCACGCCTGCAATCAACGCCACAACTGCCAACACGACTTTGAACTTATCGTTCGTCGTGCTAACGGTTTGCACGGATTGATTAGACATTTAACTTTTACTTTCGGTGCCCTGCACCAGATTCGGTGGCAGGGGCGGAGGGCATCGAACCCCCAACCTTCGGTTTTGGAGACCGACGCTCTGCCAATTGAGCTACGCCCCTACGTAAAACTTAACAGTGAATCCGTAATTCTAGCACTCCTCGCAGAGGAGCGCTAGTCTTGGCTGGATTCTTTCGACTTATTAGCCGATGATTTTGGCAACCACGCCGGCGCCAACGGTACGACCGCCTTCGCGGATTGCGAAGCGCAGGCCTTCTTCCATCGCGATCGGGGAGATCAGCTTAACGGTGATGGAGACGTTGTCGCCTGGCATAACCATTTCTTTGTCCGCTGGCAGTTCGATCGAACCGGTCACGTCGGTGGTACGGAAGTAGAACTGCGGACGGTAGTTGTTGAAGAACGGGGTGTGACGGCCGCCTTCATCTTTCGACAGAACATAGATCTCGCCGGTGAAGTGATCGTGCGGCTTGATCGAGCCTGGCTTCGCCAGAACCTGACCACGCTGAACGTCTTCACGCTTGGTGCCGCGCAGCAGCAGACCAACGTTGTCGCCTGCTTGACCTTGGTCCAGCAGTTTGCGGAACATTTCCACGCCGGTGCAGGTGGTTTTCACGGTGTCAACGATACCGACGATTTCGATCTCTTCGCCGACCTTGATGATGCCGCGCTCAACACGACCGGTAACAACGGTACCGCGACCGGAGATCGAGAACACGTCTTCCACTGGCATCAGGAACGCGCCGTCAACAGCACGCTCTGGGGTTGGGATGTAGGTGTCCAGGGCTTCAGCCAGGCGCTCGATGCAAGCTTCGCCCATTTCGCCAGGCTGGCCTTCCAGTGCCATACGTGCCGAACCTTTGATGATTGGCAGGTCGTCGCCTGGGAATTCGTACTTGGACAGCAACTCGCGCACTTCCATTTCGACCAGTTCCAGCAGTTCTGCGTCGTCAACCAGGTCGCACTTGTTCAGGAACACGATGATGTATGGAACGCCAACTTGGCGGGCCAGCAGGATGTGCTCGCGGGTCTGTGGCATTGGGCCGTCAGCTGCGGAGCAAACCAGGATCGCGCCGTCCATCTGCGCAGCACCGGTAATCATGTTTTTGATGTAGTCGGCGTGGCCTGGGCAGTCAACGTGAGCGTAGTGACGGTTGGCGGTCTCGTACTCAACGTGTGCGGTGTTGATGGTAATGCCGCGTGCTTTTTCTTCTGGAGCAGCGTCGATCTGGTCGTAAGCTTTAGCTTCGCCGCCGAATTTCTTCGACAGAACGGTTGCGATTGCTGCGGTCAGGGTGGTCTTACCATGGTCAACGTGACCGATGGTGCCAACGTTCACGTGCGGCTTAGTCCGCTCGAACTTTTCTTTTGCCATTTTAGACTCCTAACAATGTTGAGTTGCTGGGCACGCGCCCGACTATCAGATGGATTACTGCAGAATTCTGGTGCCCTTGACGTGGATTGAACACGTGGCCTCTCCCTTACCAAGGGAGTGCTCTACCACTGAGCTACAAGGGCTTATTTTTACTACTAGTGCTGCATGGAGCGGGTGAAGGGAATCGAACCCTCGTCATAAGCTTGGAAGGCTTCAGCTCTACCATTGAGCTACACCCGCGAGGTTCCGACTACATTCGACTACAACTTCACTCAGCTTCCTGCAAGCTTTGGTGGAGGGGACTGGATTCGAACCAGTGTACTCATAAGAGGGCAGATTTACAGTCTGCTGCCTTTAACCACTCGGCCACCCCTCCGCGAAGGAACCGCAGAGTATGAAGCAACTTCTCAACACTGTCAATACTGTTATTTGCTTATTTCGCAAACGCTGCATGACGTGCGCTTCGGGGCGAGATTGTAAGGGCTACTCCTGCAAAAATGCAAGTGTTGTTTTTGCGTTGCACATTTTGCTTTAGAATCGGTCAACTTCCCCCGCATACCGGAGCGCTCTTTCCGTGACCAATCCCACCCCTGGCTGGCAGCGTACGCTGGCCGCCAACTTCCTGTTACTGGCGGTGTACGCCGTGGTGGGCCGCTTCTGCCTCTACCTGTCCTTGGCGCCGGGCTATGCCAGCCCACTCTTCCTGCCGGCTGGCATTGCCCTGGCCGCTGTCGTGACCTATGGGCCGCGCCTGCTGCCCGGGGTGGCGCTGGGCGCCCTGCTCATCAACTTCCTGCCGCTGCCCGCTGCCGTTGGCGCGTCCGGCGCGTTGGCGCTGCCGACCATGGCGCAGGGCCTGGCCGCCGCCGGTGCCGGCGTCTTCTCGGCCCTGCAAGCCTGGCTGGGCATGCTGTACTTCCGGCGCGCTATCCGTCCCGAGATCGGTTCCGGACGCGACGTGTTGCGCTTCCTCTTGCTGGCGGTGTGCGTCACGCTAACCAGCAGCACGCTATCCAATGGAGTTGGGGTCGCCGTGGGCGCCATCAGCCGTGCTGACTGGCTGACCAGCTGGCTCACCTGGTGGATTGGCGATGCCATCGGCGTGCTGCTGGCCGCCCCGCTGTGCTGGGTGCTGTTCGGCAAACCGCGCAACCTGTGGCAGCGCCGCCGCCTGCTGGTCGGCGTGCCGCAATTATTGTTGGTCACCTTGTGCGTGCTGCTCTACGTGCTGGTGGCGCGCTGGGAAACGCGCCAGCATCTGGAGGGCTTCCGCCTCAAGGCGCAGCAAGTGGGCGACCTGCTGCAAGCACGCTTCTCGGAGCACGAGCGCTATGTGCTGGCCATGGCACGCGCCATCAACCGCTATGGCCGCGTGATGTCGGCCAACGGCTTCGACAAGATCGCGCACGGCTATCTCGACCAGCGGCCGGAGCTGTTGTCCATGGCCTGGCTGCGCCCGGTCAACGCCAGCGAGCGCGCTGAATTCGACCAATGGGCGCGCGAAAAGATTGACCCGGATTTCCGCATCATCGCCCCCAAGACCACGCCCGACCATTCCCACAGCCACGAACCGCACAGCCACAATGAGCCGCCGCCCGGCGAGCACATGGTGACCCTGTATATCGAGCCGGCCACGCGCCGCCATTACCAGGGCCTGGACTGGCTGGCCGAGCCGGTCCGCGCGCAGGCCGTGCGCGCCGCGCTGGCGAGCGGGCGCCCGGTGGCCAGCGCGCCGGTGCTGCTGTCGCAGCCGGGCGAAGGCAGCGGCGTGGTGCTGTTGCAAGCGGTGGACCCGGGCGACGGCCAGCCGGCCGCCGGCATGTTGATGCTCGCCATGCAAATCGATTCCTATGTGCATGGCGCGGTGAGCGGCACCGATTTCCCGCACCTGCAGGCGCGCCTGGTGGACCGCAGCCAGCCTGGCCCGACCACCTTGGTGGACCAGCTGACGCGCGCGCCCAACAGCGAGGACTACTGGCGCAAGCTCAGCTTTGGCGGGCGCGAATACGAGCTGGTCCTGGCGCCCTCACCCGCCTATATGGCGCACCAGCACGGCTGGCAAAGCTGGCTGGTGCTGAGCGCGGGCTTGCTGCTGACCGGCCTGCTGGGCGCCCTGATGCTGCTCACCAGCGGCGAGCGCGCCCAGATCCAGCAGCAGGTGAAGGAAAGCACGGCCCGCCTGCGCGAACGCGAAGCGCGCCTGCAAGCGATCCTGGACAAGGCGGCCGACGCCATCCTCACCATCGACGGCGACGGCCTGCTGGTGTCGGCCAACGCCGCCGCCAGCCGCCTGTTCGGCTATGCGCCGGATGCCCTGGCCGGGGTGCCACTGGCGATCCTGCTGCCGGAAGCGGAAAGCGACAGCGCCGCGCGCCTGCTGCGCAATATCGCCAATGGCGCCACGCACGAGCACGAATCGAGCGGACGCCGCGCCGATGGCAGCATGCTGCCGATCGCGATTTCAGTGAGCGAAGTGGAACTCCCCGACGGCAATATCTTCGTCGCCATCCTGCACGACCTGACCGAACAGCAACGCGCCCAGGAACGCATCTACCGCCTGGCCCACCACGACCCGCTGACCGGGCTCGACAACCGCCTTTCGCTCAACCTGCGCCTGGACCAGTTGCTGGCGCAAACCCGCCGCGTGCACGGTGCGGCGGCGGTGATGTTCCTCGACCTCGACCACTTCAAGAAAATCAACGACACCCACGGCCACGCCACCGGCGACCAGTTGTTGATGGCGGTGGCCGACCGCCTGCGCGAGCTGCTGCGGGAAGTCGATACCATTGCCCGCCTGGGCGGCGACGAATTCATTGTGGTCACCTCCGGCAACATAACACCGGCCGACGCCACCCATATCGCCATGCGCATCGTGCATGCGCTGGCCGAACCGTTCCAGCTGGGCGGTAAGACCATCCACACCGGCACCAGTGTCGGCGTGGCCATGTTCCCGCAGGATGGCGCCGACAGCCCCACCCTGCTGCAGCATGCGGACACCGCGATGTACGCCGCCAAGAGCCACGGGCGCGGCAACTTCCAGTTCTTCGAGGCGGCCATGAACGCCGCTACGCATGAGCGGCTGTTGATGGAAAACCGCCTGTGGCAGGCGCTGGAGCTCAAGCAGTTTGAACTGTACCTGCAGCCGCAGGTGGAACTGGCTAGCCGCCGCGTGATCGGCGCCGAGCTCTTGCTGCGCTGGCACCATCCGGAACTGGGTATGGTGGGGCCGGACCGCTTTATCCCGATTGCGGAAGAGTCGGGCCTGATCCTGCCGCTGGGCGAGTGGGTGTTGCAGCAGGCCGTGGCCATGCTGCAGCGCTGGCAGGGAAAGCTGCGGCTGGCGGTCAACCTGTCGGCGCGCCAATGCCATGGCGGCGCCCTGCTGCCGCTGCTGGACCGGCTGATGGCGCAGAGCGGCGTCGATCCGGCCTTGCTGGAGCTGGAGATTACCGAGTCGGCGGCGATGCAGGACCCGGAGCGCAGCCGTACCCTGCTGCGCGAACTGCGGGCGCGCGGGTTCACGGTGGCGATTGATGATTTCGGGACCGGGTATTCGTCGCTCAGTTACCTGAAGCTGTTCGAGATCGACCGGATCAAGATTGACCGGGCCTTTGTGAAGGATATCGAAACCGATCCGAATGATGCGGTGATCGTGACCGCCACCATCAGCCTGGCGCATGCGCTGGGATTGGGGGTGGTGGCCGAAGGGGTGGAGACCGAGGCGCAGCTGGCGTTCTTGCGCAGCAAGCATTGCAATGAAGCGCAGGGGTATTTGTTTGCGCGGCCGATGCCGGTGGGGGAGTTTGAGGATTTGCTGAAACCGGGAAACCAGGAAAACCAGGGTCAGGCCCACAGGGCCTGACCCTGCCCGGGGAGCCGGCCGCTGCGGGGTCCGGCCCTGCGGGCCGTACCCCGGTTTCCCGGTTCCACGGTTCTAAGGCGACAACGCCGCCAACACCTGCGCCTTCAGTGCCCGGATCAAGGAAGTCTCATCCGGCGGCACCCCCTCCGGCGCCGGCTGCGCCCGGTCCGCATAGAACAAGCCCAACTGCACCCCCTGCACCACCAGCGGCAGCACAATAAAACTGCGCGTATCCGGCAGCAAATCCAAATGCCACTGCGGCAGCAAATCGCGGATCTTGGCCGCGCTCGCATCCGCAATCATCAAATCCGCATCATTCTCCAGCGCCAGGTGGAACAAATCCTTGCCCTGCAAAGGAAACACAAAGCGCTCCTGGCGCTGATCCACCTTATCGCCCAGCGCAATGCGGGCCCGGAACTGCCCCGCCTTGGTATCCTTCAAGCACACCGTGGCAAAGCGGAAACCCAGGCTGCGGTACAGCGTCTCCAGCACCTGCTGGATCAGCTCATTGACGCGCGCCTTGCCCTGCACCCGCATCTCCGTCAACTCCTGCACCCCGGCCAGCAACTGCTCGCGCGCATCGAACGGCTTGCCGCTCGGGAAAGCGCCCTCCATGATCCCCGCGTCCAGGCTGGCCAGCGCCAGCACGCTCGGCAAGGTCCCGGCCGCCCCCGGCGCCAGCGCCGCCTCCGCATACGGATCGCCCGGCGTACTCGCCACGCCGCCCGACGCGCCATCCAGCTGCATGCTATTGAGCAGCGCATCCATGCTGCTGCGCGCACCCGCCAGCACCTTGGTCATCTGCTCGCGCTCCAGCCCCAGCGCATGGCCGAAACGCTGGTGCAGCAGGCGCACATCGTCGGCGCCGACGCCGCCCGCGCGGGTCAACGCGCGCGCCGCCTCCATGCCCAGGCTCACCACCTGGCGCATCCACTCGGCCCGGTCGGGCGGCGCGCGCAAGGTGCCGCTTGGCAAAGGCGCCAGCGAGCGCACGATCACATCCGGAATCTTCCACTCGCGCAGCACCGCCGCCGTCAGCGAATCATAGGTGCTGCCCAGGATCATTTGCGAAGCCTGCGCCTGCGAATGCTGGCCGGCCGCCATCAGCGCATTGATTTCGCGGAAGCGCTCATGCTCGCGCGAGGCAATCAAGAGCGGCCCCAGGTTCTTGAACAGGGCGCCGATGGCTGCCTCCTCCGCCTTCGGATAGGGGCTGTAGCGCGCCAGTTCGCGCCCCACCAGGCTGGCGCACAGGGCCGCCTCCAGCTCCACCCGCACGCTTTGCGCATGCTTGCTGTTGGACAGGGTATCGACCAGCAGCATGGCCAGCGCCGTGGTTTTCACATTATCGAAACCAAGCAGCGAAATCGCATGGGAAATAGTGGTCACCGGCGCGCCGGACGCCTGCCGGTATTGCGGGGTGTTGGCCAGGCGCAGGATCTTCTGCGTCAGCGCCACGTCCGACAGCACGTGGTAGGCCAGGCTTTGCGTGCCCTGGTCGTCCGAATCGGCCATTTGCACCACACGCGCGATCGAGACGCCCAGCGCAAACAGGCCCTCATCGTCACTGCAAAGCTTTTTCAGCAGGTAGGCGCGGACCGGGCGGTCTTCAGGGTTGGGACTAGAGCTCATAGCGCATTGTAGCGCCAGTGCTATCAGACCGCGACGCGCACGCCGGCTTCGCGCCGGGCGGCCGGACGGATGTTGTATTTCTTCAATATGTCCTGGTGCAGGCCGGCCAGCGCGTTCAGCTTGTTGTTGGCCGGGTCCAGCCGGCGCACCGTGGCCACCAGCGCCAGCACATGGCGCCCCAGGGCGTCGTCCCAGCCCTCGTTCTCCAGGCACTTCAGGATCGCCACGGCGGCGTTGAAGGCCACCTGCGCATTGTCCGGCAGCTTGGCCACCGCCTCCAGCATCAGGTCGACCGCGCCGCGGAAATCGCCGCGTTTGGCCAGCGCCGCGCCGGCCGCCACCATTTCACCGACCTCGTTGCGGCTTTCGTCGGCCAGGCGCTGCGCCAGCTCGGCGTGGCCGTTCTGCTCCATCATGCGCATGGCGCGCGCCATGGCGCCAGGAGTGGCGGCGTTGCGCATCACGTCGCGCATGACCTCGCTCGCCTGCTCTTCCTTGCCGGCCTCCAGGCAGGTGCGCGCCAGCTCCAGTTTCATTTCGTTGGAGAGGCCGCTGGCCAGGCGCATGCCGTTCACCGCGTAGTCGAGCGAGGCATTCATGCGCGTGCTATTGCCGGTGAATTCGTGCAGCGCGGCCGAGGCGATGGCGCTGCAGACTTCGGTATTGCGGGTGCCGGCCAGCGACTTGTCGAGGTCGCGGATCACGGCCGCCGCCTGCACCGGGTCGCCCTTTTTGACCAGGGTTTGCGCCAGCTTGGCGTGGTCTTCCGGCGTGCGGAATTCCGAATAGCGCGTCTTGCTCACCACCTGCTTCAGGGCGCGCTCGGCGCTGTCGATGTCGCCCGCCTCCAGCGCCACCTCGCCCAGCCGGCGCAGGCGCCGCACCGCATGCGGCGACAGCTCGACCGCGTTGTTCAGCACCGCCTGCGCCGCCGCCAGGTCGCCGTTCGCCTCGTGCGTGCGCGCCAGCCAGTCGTAGGCGTCGAGGAAACGGCTGTTTTTGCCCAGCAAATCCTCCAGCATGGCGCGCGCCTCCTCGTAGCGGCCGCGCAGGTAAAGCGTCTTGGCCTGCCCCAGCCGGGCCCAGTGGATGTGCCGCGTTTCCCACAGCTCGGCGTAGATCGGCTCGGCCAGCTCCGGCTCGCCGGCCTGGATATGCATTTCCGCCCGCAGGCGCTTGAAGTCGGAGACAAAGCGCGGCTGCGCCGCCTCACCCGCCTCGCAGGCCTCGATGGCCGCGCGCAGGTCGCCCATCTCCACCAGTTGGTGCACCGGGATCAGGGCATTGCGCCGGTCCAGCGCGCGCCAGATACGTTCCAGCATGGCGTCGGCGGCAAAGGGCTTGAGGATGTAGTCACTGGGCATCAGCTCAGCCGCGCTTACCACTTTGCTGAACTGGCCTTCGCCGGTGACCATGAAGAACATGGTGCCGGCGTTGATCAGGCGGTGATGGCGCAGGTCCTCCAGCATTTGCTGGCCGTCCTGGCCGCCCTCCAGCGCGTACTCGCACAGGATCAGGTCGTAGGTTTTGGCTTCCAGGGCGCGAATCGCCTGGTTGGAGCTGGCGGCATCTTCGATGCGGTCCAGGCCGCACAAGCTCAGCATATTGTGCAGGCTGGCGCGCATGCTGGGATTGGGCTCGATGACCAGCGCTGTCAGGCCCTTCAGTTCATTCATGGCTTCCAACGGTAGGGCAAGGGCTGCCCTTATTTTAGCGCCTGCGCGGCGCGCGCCGTTAGAATTCGTGAGAATGAACGCGGCAGCGCGGCGCGGCTGCCACAGTCGGGCTAAGCGGACCTTGCTGGCGCCCCCTAGCCCTGGCCCAGGCTCGGGTTGCGCTCCACCACATCGATCAGGCCCGCCACCACCTCCGGATCGAACTGGGTGCCGGCGCGGTCGCGGATATAGGTCATCACTTCCGGATAGGGCCACGGCTCCTTGTACGGACGCTCGTGCAGCAGCGAGTCGAACACATCGACCACGGCCACAATGCGCGCCGAGAGCGGGATTTGCTTGCCCTTGAGCTGGCACGGGTAGCCGCGGCCATCCCAATGCTCGTGGTGGCCGCCCGCGATTTCCGCGCCGTAGGTCAGGTAGCTGACGCCATCGACCATATTCGCCGCGCGCTCCAGCACGCTGCGCCCGACGGCGGCGTGGCTTTGCATCTGCGCGCGCTCGGCCTCGGTATGCGCACCCGGTTTCAGCAGGATATGGTCGGGCGTTGCCACCTTGCCCACATCGTGCAGGATCGAGGCCAGGCCGATCATGTCCACCAACTGCGGCGTCAGCTCCTCGTCATACACGCCGCGCTCCTTCATGCGCGCCGCGATGGCGGAGGACAGCTGCTGCACGCGCCGCACATGGCCGCCGGTGCAGCCATCGCGGAATTCCGCCAGGTCCGCCAGCGCCACCACGGTCGCCTCCTGCGCCTTGCGCAGCTGGCCGAACATATACAGGTTGTCGAAGGCGGCTGCGATGCGCTCGCAGAACACCTCCAGCAAATCGCGCTGGATCTGGGCCAGCGGCCAGGGCGGCGTGACCGAAATCAGCACATCGCGGTTTTCCTGGGTGTGGATGTAGAGCACATTGGCCGGATGGTCGAACTGGCTCTTCTTTTCCTCGAAGGCCTTGCGGATGGTCGGCCACAGCGGGTGGCCGGCCGGCATCTGCTCGTTTTCCGCCAGCGGCGAATAACCGCCGGTCGCTGCCACCACGGTGGTGTCGCCGGTATCGGCCTGCATCAGGCACAGCACCCCGTCCGCCCCCACATCGAGGATGGCGGACACCTGGTTCAGCACGCCGGACGCGAACTCGCGCAGCGAATGGATCTGGTACAGGTTGGTGGCGCCGGCCAGGATCTTGCCCAGGCCGATGCGCGAGCGCTCCAGCATGTTCAGACTCTCGTACGCGCGCAGGGCCGAGATCACGGTGGTAAACAGCTTCTGCGTGGTGAGCTCGGTCTTGGCCTTGTAGTCGTTGATATCGTATTCGATGATGACGCGCTGCTCCGGCGCCTGGCCCGGCTGGCCGGTGCGCAGCACCACGCGCACGATGGAGTTATGCAGCTCCTCGCGGATGCGGCGCGCCAGCAGCAGGCCCGCGTCGTCGGTTTCCATGACCACGTCCAGCAGCACCAGCGCGATATCAGGCGTATCGCGCAGGATTTCAAACGCCTCGCGGCCACTATAGGCCGAATACAGTTCCAGCTCGCGTCCCTTGAAGCTCACATTGCGTAGCGCCAGGCGGGTGACCGCATGCACATCCTGGTCATCATCCACGATCAGCACGCGCCACAAGCGCTGTTCAGGGGAGCCAGCCGATGGTGGTTGCTTCTCTTCTTCGTCTTCTTCCAGCAACCAGTTATCATCGACGGCGTGGGGGTCCGCCATGAAGTCTCCTTGATTAAAATAGACTATTCTTTACATCCAGCATAATCAGAATTGACTTACGTCGCAATTAAAACTTGCCCCCTCGTAAATCGCTTTGCACTCTGATACGCTTTGACAACACCGACCTTTGCTAAAGGAAAAATCATGCAAGTAACAACTGCGCAAGAAGACGGCAGCCAAGGCAAGGAATTCCTCGCGTTCAAGCTGGGCGTGGAAGAATACGGCATCGACATCCTGAAGGTGCAAGAGATCCGCGGTTACGAAGCGGTGACCCGCATTGCCAATGCACCCGACTTTATCAAAGGCGTGATCAACCTGCGCGGCATCATCATTCCGGTGGTGGACATGCGCATCAAATTCAAGCTGGGCGAGCCGGTGTACGACCAATTCACGGTGGTCATCATCCTGAATATCAATGGCCGCGTGGTCGGGATGGTGGTGGACTCGGTGTCCGACGTAACGACCCTGATGCCGGAGCAAATCAAGCCCGCGCCCGACATGGGCACCGCCTTCAGTTCCGAATACATGATCGGCCTGGGCACGATCGACCAGCGCATGCTGATCCTGGTCGACATCAACCGCCTGATGTCGAGCCCGGATATGGGCTTGAGCGAGACGCTGACTGCGGAGTAAAAAGGAAAAACCGGTGCCAGGTCTGTCATTCGGACACGGGCCCAGCTGTAGGCGACGCCTACAGCTGGGCCCGTGTCCGAATGACAGACCTGGCACCGGTTTTTATCCCTTGCAGTTGTTCTGCCCGGCAAGGTTGAGGTTTTGGTAGCGGATTTCGTATTTGCCGTTGGAGAGCTGCTCGACCACCAGCTTGTCGTGCGGTTGCACGTAGGCGTAGCGCACGTTGGCGCGGCGCTCCAGGTCGTACACTTTGATGAATACCGGTGAAGCATTGGCGCTGTTGTCCAGCGTGAGCTGCATGTCGGCGCCTTTGTTCGCGACCGGGAAACCTTCCACATAGCCGGATTGGGTCGGCCACGGTTCGCCGTTGGGCGCCACCGGCGGCGCGACGTCGGCATCGCAATCAACGGCGGCGCTCGGCAGCACCACTTGCGACAAGGCCATGACCTTGATCGCGGGCGGGGTGGCGATGGCGGAGGGTTCCGGCGAATACGGCTTGGCGACGGCCCAGCCGTCGTCGGGGGTGACTTTTTCCACGCGCGGCGGGTGGATTTTCGGGGTGGCGGCGGCGGTGGCGGTGAGCTCGGCGGGCGGTTTGCCGCCCCAGGCGCCGGCCAGCACGCTGGACATGGCGCGCGGTTCGGCCACCGTCAGCACGCCGCCCAGCCAGCCGGCGGCGGCGGCGCCGCTCACCGTGCCCCAGAAGCGCCAGGAGGTCAGCACCCGGCGCCGGCGCGGTAGGTCAAGCTGGTCGGACCAGCCGGGCTCGGCATGCGCCGGCTCGTGCTTGGTGCTTTCCAGCCATTCGATTTCCCACTCTTCCTGGTTGATCCACTCGTCGTGCTCCTTGCGCCGCTGCGGGTCGGACAAGGTGCCATACGCCGTGTTGACGATCGCCATGATGCGGGCCGCCTTGTCATCCCCCGGATTCTTGTCAGGATGATATTTTTGGCTCAGCGCCTTGTAAGCAGCACGTATGACTTCCTGCGGCGCGCCACGCGCCACTTTCAGGTTGTCATAGTGAGTATGTATCTTTCCCATCTCTCAATCATATTACAAACGGTGGCTGCGGTCGCTAGCCAATAGCTGCTGGGGCAGGTCAATGCCATGGCCAATTACCAGGACTTTGAACAATTCTCCCATTTCGGCGGGAGAAAGCAATTTCTGTAGCGCGCTGGCGTGCGGCAGGTATTGCAGGGCGTCGGCCGGGTCGAAACGCTGCATCAACTCGCCGATCCCGGCACCGATCAGGAAACCGGCCTGGCTGTTGTAGGCCAGCACGTCGGCGCCCGCGTCCTGCGCCGCCAGCGCCATGGCGGTGAAGTCGACATGGGCCGTGATGTCCTGCAGGCCGGGCAGGTAGAACGGCTCCGGATGGGCGCGGTGGCGGTAGTGGCACATCAGGGTGCCGGTGGCGCGGTCGCCCAGGTAGTATTCGCGCGCCGGGAAGCCGTAGTCGAACAGGAAGGCGGCGCCCTTGCCCTTGGCCAGCATGGCGGCCAAGGTGGCCATGAAGCCGCAGCCGGCACCGTGCACCTCGGTCACATAGCCGACCGGCAGTGCGTCCGCCTCCGGAATCTGGCGCGCGACCTGTTCCGCCAGCGCGGAGCCGGCGGCAGCCGGGCCGGCCGGCAGCCAGGCGAAATGCGCGCCGCCCACCGCGTCGGCCTGGGCCGCCACGTGCAGCGGCTCCCAGCCGGCCTCGGTCTTGGTCACGACGTCGACCGGCATCGCATCCAGCACCTCGTTGCCGAACACCGCGCCTTCGAATGACTCCGGCAGCGCATCCAGCCAGCGCACTTGCGGGAAGTCGCGCAGCAGCGCCTGCTGGCGCGCACGCAATTCGCCCGACAGTTCGACGATGGCATAGCTCTCCAGCGCCACGCCGGCGGCCGCCAGCTCAGTCAGGATATCCTTGGCCAGCTTGCCGGTACCGGCCCCGAATTCGAGGATGCGCGGGGCGCTTTGGGCCATAATAGCGGCTGCAACATGCGCCAGCGTTTGCCCGAACAGGGCGCTCAGCTCGGGCGCGGTTGTAAAATCGCCATCTTTGCCCAGCTTGGCGGCGCCGCCGCTGTAGTAACCCAGGCCCGGCGCGTACAGCGCCAGCTCCATGAAGCGGGAGAATGGAATGGCGCCGCCGTGACGGCTAATGTCGTCGGCAATCAGGCGCTGCAAGGCTTGGGACGCGGCCAGCGCGTCGGGAGAAGGTGCTGGTAAAGACATGCCGGCATTGTAGCGGTTCAGCGCAGCCCGGCGCCATTTTGCTCAATTTGACTACGACTATGACAATTCCAACGCCCTCCTCGCCCGCCACGCCCGCCGGCGCCCCGGTCGCGCTGGTCACCGGCGCCGGCCGCCGCCTGGGGCGCGCCATCGCCCTCGGCCTGGCGCGTGCCGGCTGGGATATCGCGGTCCACTATCGCCACTCGCACGACGAGGCGCGCGATGTGGCGCAAGCCATCGCCGCCCTGGGCCGGCGCGCCGTCACCCTGCAATGCGACCTGGCCGACGAGGAAGCGGTGCGCGCCCTGCTGCCGGCGGCACTGAAGGCGCTGGAGCGGGTGGACTGCGTGGTCAACAACGCTTCGCTGTTCGATTACGACAGCGACCTGAATTTCAGCCAGGCCCGCCTGGACGCCCATATGCACGCCAATGTAGCGGCCCCGATCCAGTTGGCGCGCGCGCTGTACGACGCCACGCCGGAGGGCGGCCAGGCCGTAGTGGTGAACCTGCTGGACCAGAAGCTTTATAATCTCAACCCTGATTTCCTGTCCTATACCCTGTCCAAGGCGGCGCTGCAGGCGGCCAACACCATGTTGGCGCAGTCGCTGGCGCCGAAGGTCCGGGTGGTGGGCGTGGCGCCCGGCATCACGATGGTGTCCGGTGACCAGGGCGAAGAAGGCTTCGCCAAGGCGCATACCAAGACGCCGCTGGGCCGTTCCAGCACTCCCGAGGATATTGCCGCCGCCGTGGTGTATGCGGCGAGCGCGCGGGCCATGACCGGCACCACCCTGCTGGTCGATGGCGGCCAGCATTTGCTGCCCTCGCCGCGCGATGTGATGTTCCTGACAAAATAATCTTCATTGAAAGTTCTAGCACTATGCTGTCCGCCCTGATCCACCCGCAACTGCAAGACTGCCGCCGGCTGTTCCTGCGCAACTACGAAGTGCTGATTAATATCGGCGTGCACGATTTCGAAAAGAAGGGCGAGCAGCGCGTCCTGATCAACGTTGACCTGTTCATCCCGCTCGCGTTCTCGACCCCGAAAGCCGACGAACTGCACGAAGTGGTCGATTACGACTTCATGCGCGAGACCATCGCGCGCCGCATGGCCGAAGGCCACGTGCACCTGCAGGAAACCCTGGTGGACGACGTGGTGCAAGCCATGCTGGCGCACCCGAAAGTGCGCGCGGCATGCGTATCGACCATGAAGCCTGATGTGTACCCGGATTGCGAGGGCGTTGGCGTGGAAGTATTCAAGATCAAGGAAGCAGCATGAACGCAGTAGTGGAAACCAAGGCCGAAGACAAGCTCGCCTACGAGAACAACAAGCTGCACAAGCGCCTGTGCCGCCTGGTGGGCCAGGCCATCGGCGACTTTAATATGATCGAAGACGGCGACAAGGTGATGGTGTGCCTGTCGGGCGGCAAGGACTCGTACGCGCTGCTGGATATTTTGATGACCCTGCGCGAGCGCGCGCCGATCAACTTCGAGATCGTGGCCGTCAACCTGGACCAGAAGCAGCCGAACTTCCCGGCCGACATCCTGCCGGCCTACCTGGAAAAGCTGGGCATCCCGTTCCATATCGAGAACCAGGACACTTACTCCATCGTCAAGCGCCTGATCCCGGAAGGCAAAACCACCTGCTCCCTGTGCTCGCGCCTGCGCCGCGGCATCCTGTACCGCGTGGCCGATGAACTGGGCTGCAACAAGATCGCCCTGGGCCACCACCGCGACGACATCCTCGAGACCTTCTTCCTGAACATGTTCTTCGGCGGGAAGCTCAAAGGCATGCCGGCCAAGCTGGTGTCGGACGACGGCAAGCATATGGTGATCCGCCCGCTGGCCTACGTGAAGGAAGAGGATACCGAGCGCTATGCCGAGGTGAAGAAATTCCCGATCATCCCGTGCGACCTGTGCGGCTCGCAGGAGAACCTGCAGCGCAAGCAGATCAAGGCCATGCTGCGCGACTGGGAGAAGAAGAACCCGGGCCGCGTGGAGAACACCTTCTCCGCCCTGTCCACCGTGGTGCCCTCGCACCTGATGGACCGCGACCTGTTCGGCTTCAAGGACATCAAGACCGACGGCATCGCCAACCCGCTGGGCGATATCGCCTTCGATGAAGAGCCTTGCTCTACCCCGGCCACCGTGCCGGGCGTGATCCCGCTGCAGTCGCTCTGAGATCGACTGCATCCAGCCGGCTAGGCGGGGCGCCATTGGCGCGCCCTGCCTAGCACGTCGCGCAGGTTCATGCGCCAATAATCCAGATTGCCGACATAAGGTCCAGTGTCGTTGCTTGCGCCGGAAAGCAGGTTCGCAACAACTGCGCGGTACGGCGGGACAGATCGGCTTCGCTAGGCGCGCGCCACTTCGATGGCACGAATGACCTCTGCCCGCGATTGCCATCAGAACGGTGAAACAGCGGCTGAGGTCGTGTTTCGGCGACGGACTGTGATTCGTCTAAGTATCGCGGTAATATAGTTGCATTATTACTATTTCCATCGTTCCTTCTATGCGCCGCCTGCCTACCCTGAATGCCGCCCTCCTCCTAGCTTGCTTTGCGCTGTATGCCCAAGCCGGGGAGCTCCCCGGCTTGGCGGCAACGATCGCGGTGCGTCATGTGGACGCTGAGACCTGGCGCGTGGAGTACCGTTTCGCGCAGGCGGTAAGCGCCATCAAGCTGCCAGCTGTTGCGGACTACCGGCAGCAGGCTTGGAGGGTGCGCACACCGGGCATGAAACTGCAGCCCGGCGCCGAATTTGACGTGATCTCGGCGCACGGCAAGCCGTTCAAGTCGGCCAGCATCGACATCACGTCATACGACGGACGGCCACCCAAAGCCTATGCGCCCTTCAACCGCTTCAGCGACGGCGGCACCCTGCTCTTCCTTGGCCACTTGCAAGGCGACGTGCTGCGCGCGAAGCGGGAGCACGAGATGCGCGCCGACATCCGCCTGGCCGGCCTGTCGCAAGAGAATGTGATTGCTCCGCCGCAGAACAGGCAGCATCCGGGTGGCGAGCGCGGCTACGCGTATTTCGGCCCGGCGCAGGCGGTGCGGGCAGGAGCCGTAAAGGTACTGGTCGATCCTAAGACACCGGAGTGGGCGCGCGAAACCGTACTCGATACGGGCGCCAAAGTCGCGCAATACTATGAGAAGGCGTACCAGCGCCCGCTGAAGGAGGAGCTGTTCATCACGGTGTCGATCGGCAGCGACGAGAAGCCCGGCCTGTCAATGAATGGTGGCGCGGTGCTGGGGCAACTGGCCTACCATTTCTCCGGCGCGCAACTGGTCGGCGACCACCCGAAAAAGCGCGAGATGCTGGCGCGGCTGGTGGCGCATGAGATGGCGCATATCTGGCAACTCAATACCGCGCGGGGCGGGGTAGGCGAGAAAGACCCGTGGATTCACGAGGGCGGTGCGGAGGCCATGGCGCTTGATGCCCTTCTGCAGACGGGTGCAGCAAGCGCCGAATCGGTCAACGCCTATCGGGCGGCACAGACGGCGGCCTGCGAAAAGCTGGGCAAATCGGTAGAAAGCTTTAACGGCATTTACGCTTGCGGCCTGGTGCGCTTTGACCAACTGGGCGTGGCCATCGTGCCGCTGTGGCGCGGCTTGATGGAGGCGACCGAAGCAAAGGGCGCGGTCTACTCCGAACAAATGGTGCAAGACGTCGCCGCCAGCCAGCCTGCGACAGCGGCAGCGGCCCCCAGCGGCGGTGACTAACAAACGCAAGCTTGCGCCATCGCAAATACGTGCTACGCCAGACGTGAACAATAGGCATTCCTGACGTTTCCCAGGGGTGCCCTATGGACCAGCTGCATCGTACCGAGACGACCCACATCGATGAGGTGAAGCGCACCTCAGTCTTCACCTTGCAATGGCAGCTCGAGCTGCGCAACCGGAAGAGCATCGCGACCCATCCGATTTCGCACAACAACAAGCTGCAATTCTTCATCTGCGGCCAGCAAGCCTTCAACGACATCCTGGCCCGCATTGGCGATGCCGAAGCCAGCATCGACTTGTGCTGCTGGGGATTTGATCCCGGCATGGAACTAAGCCGAACGCGGGCTGCCGACTGGCCGCGCGGCCCGACGGTGGGTGATGCGCTGATCCGGGCCGGGCAGCGCGGCGTCAAAATCAGGCTGCTGGTCTGGTACGACACGCTGGGCTGCATATTTGCCCGCAATATGCCAGGCTACTCCCATGACCTGACGCCGTGGTACTGCCGCCGCGACCAGCAAGGCGCTGACGAGATCAGTGCCGCGCACAGCATGGCGCTGCTGGCAGGTATCAAGCGCGCCCCCTTCCACCTGGCCGGCTACTTGCGCTACCGCTACGAGGACTTTCCCGTACCGGCGCGCGATATCCCGGCATTGGCGCGCGCGGAATATTGCCATAGCTGGTACCAGGCAGCCGCGCGCAACCAATTGGAAGGCATCGAGCTGCGCACACGCTCGGGCAACCGCCGCGCCATCGAGGCGAGCCTCGCCACCGAAAAGAACCTCCCCGCAGGGCTATCGACGGCGGAATTCGAAGCGATGGGACTGGAGCATTTGGGTTCGCATCACCAGAAGACGATCCTGATCGACTATGCCCACAACGGCGGCCTACAGGCAATCGGCTACGTGATGGGGTTGAACTCTGTCACCGACTATTGGGACACGACCGAGCATCTATTGGAGGACCCTCGGCGGGAGCGCGGCGGGAAAAAGGAAGCGGAGGAATGTGTACAAGCCTTACGCGACGATCCTGGCTTTCGCACATTGAAGCCGTACCAGGACTATGCCTGCCGCATTGACGCCGGACGGGCGCTAATTGACGTGCATGACAATTTTGCATCGGCATGGGCACGCGCTGGCGGCGAGCCCCACCCTGCGTCAACCCGCGTTAATCCACCAACGGCTCTACTACGCAAGGCGGAACCAGGCGATTCGACCGTACAGATAGTACGAACCCAACCCGAAGAAGGACCAGACAAGACGATCAAGGAAGCCTATTTCCTGGCAACCGCGACCGCAGCCACAACGCACGGCTATCTCTATATTGAAAACCAGTACTTCCAGTACGAGGAGTGGTTGCAATTCCTGCTGGAGAAGCGGCGCAGCACGGTCCGGCAATGGCTGCAAAAGAAGAAGGAAAACAAGACAGCGGAGGACCTTCCGGTCATGTACGTGTTCATCGTCATGCCCGTACCGGAGCGCGAGCAGATGATTCCGCGCACCTACGATGCGCTGGCGACGCTGGGCCAGCAAGACCGCATGACGGGTCAAGTCATACGGATCAAGGAGGAAAACGAGCGCAAGCCGCACCAGGTCAGGAGCGGTTTCGGCACCACCGCGCCGGCGCCCCGCCAATTGCCGGAAGTGGTGCAGAAGGCCAACGCCACCGACAAGCCCAGCGCGCTGCGCCTGGAAAAAGAATATGGACTGAAAGTCTCCACCGTCATGCTCAATGCCTGTGGCTTCGACAACGGCAAATGGCGCTACCGCGAAATCTACATCCACTCCAAGCTGATGATTGTCAACGACGAGTTCCTTACGTTGGGCAGTGCCAACCTGAATCAGCGCAGCATGGCGGTTGATAGCGAGCTGAATATCTCCATCTGCGATGCAGCGCACGCGCGCGATATGCGGCAGAGGGTTTGGGGGCTGCTAAGCGGCGGCGAGGTTACGGGCGGGGGTGGATCCGCGCGCGACATCAAAACCGCATTCGAAAATTGGCAATCGATCGCCAGAGAAAACCGAAGCAACAGAAATAGCAAGTCCGGCATTGGCGACGAGAGGGCCCTGAAAGGTTTCATCCTGCCTCTTGAAGACGGCCGCAGCTCTCTGACGAGGCTGGGATGAGCATGAAGCGCCTACATCGGGACATTCTGCAAATATCAACAGCTACATTGGCTATCGCCCTCATCCTCTACGGCTATCACATGGATAATCCTCTGAACGACTTACCTCGCAATCAAGACCTGCCTCTATTCGAGCCACACAGGAAGGACTTCCTGTGTACAGCGGAAGCGACCAAGCTTCCTCCGCTCGACGCGCAAGCCAATGCCTGGTTTCTAGAAGCCCGTGCATTGGAAGACCCCGGCATTTTTTATGAGAAAAGGGATCACAAGCGGATTGCCGAGCTCACGCGCATGGCAGCCGAGCGCCGTCACTGGAAAGCCATGCTGAACCTGGCAACCTATTATCTGGAAGGAATCGATCCTGACCGCGGCGATGACGACGCGGTGCAACTGGTGGAAGATGCTATGCGGATGGGCGTCCCGGCTGCCTATGACCGGATGGGCACCTACTTCATGAACGGAACAGGAGTGGAGAAGGACGCCACCCGGGCATATGCATTTTGGCAAAAGGCGGCCGAAATGGGGAACCCAGACGCCCTGGCTTACTTGGCCAAGAGGTTGAATGTTGGCGAGGATCGCCGGGGGTACTGGAGCAACATTCCCGTGGCCTTTAAGATGATGGAGTGCGCAATGGGGCAAGGTAACACCGAGGTGGCATACAGCCTGCATTACCTTTCTGCAGCCCCGATGGGTGCCGATGGAGCGGTAATCGGCGACCGAAACGCCGAAACGAAAGACCGTGCTCTGAGAGTGCTTCATCTTGGAGTCAAGTTAGGATGTGCCGACTGTGCCCGCGATCTCTGGATTGAATTTGGACATCCCCGGAGCTTGTCGCGAACGATTGCCCCCCACATCGACGAGGCGCGCGCCGAGCGCTATGAGATGCTAGGCGACGCCCTTGACTACAACCCCTACCGTCGCTTCCCCAACCTGGACAAAGTCCTGCCACTGCCGCCTGCCATCCTGCCGCCCTGGGACGGAACGCGTGAAAGTCTGCTGGCCGCCGCAATGGGTGTCGTCACCACGCCACCGCTACCATCCACACCCGTGCCGGCCACTGCTGGCCGCTACTACCTCGATCCCGCCTATCGCTTGCGCAAGACGGGCGAATCCACCACCGCGCGGGTGGTTCCGTTTGCTGGTTACTGGCGCCCCGCCATCGAAAGTAGCCCGGAAGATCAGGCGCGTCAGCCCGCACTTGCCCGCCCCGGGCTGTATGCTAAAGGGGAAGCGTTCGAAAGCATCAACCGCAGCAAGCCGATAGGTGACCCGGTGTGGGAATACTATCGCACCATCCCCGCAGAGCCCGAGGCCGTGGCGCCCCAAGCAGTCCCCGTTCTGGTGAGGAAGGTGGCGCCAGTGACGCCGGCGGTGCAATGCAAAAGCGATCAACCCTGCAACGTGGGCGGCATCTGGCAACCCTGGGTCGCAGATGGCCATCCCTTGCAAAGCATCGTGAACCAGCCATGGCGCCAGACCTGGCTGCAAGCGGGGCAGCCTTTCCCGCAACCGGAACGCGACTGGCTCCTCAAACTACCAGAAGAGGATGTGACATGGCATTTGATGGAGAAGGCCGACTGATAGCCGATCAGCCACAAAAAATGTGCCCTTGTCCTACCGCCGCCACTTTGAGGATCGTCAATTCGAGCGCACGCTAGGCGCCGCGCAGCACCTGCAGGATGTCGTAGCAGGCGCCCATGGTGTGGTAATCCACCTTGCCGGCCGGGCTCTTTTCGTCGGAATACTTGCGGTTGTCCGCGCTCAGGATGCGGTACCAGGCGCCGTGTTCGTGGTCGACGAAGTGGGTCCAGCAATAGCGCCATAACTCCTGGTACAACTCGCTGTATTGCGCGTCGCCGGTGCGCTCGGCCAGCACAGCGGCGGCGGCCAGTGTCTCGGCCTGCACCCAGAAATATTTGTCGGCGTCGCAGATTTCGCCGTCCGGGCCAAAGCCGTAGTGGATGCCGCCATGCTCGTAATCCCAGGCGCGTTCCACCGCCAGCGCGAACAAACTCTCGGCAGCGGGCAGCAGCCAGCCGCTGTCGCGTTGCAAGTGCACTTTGTGCTGCTCCAGTTGCAGCAGCAGCTTGGCCCATTCGGTGAAATGGCCGGGCTGGTAGCCCCAGGGGCGGAACAGGTTGGCCTTGTCGCGCAGGTTGTATTCCCAGTCCACCGACCAGTCGCTGCGATAGTGCTCCCACACCATGCCGTTGGCGCGTTCGGCCTGGCGCTGGGTGATGTTCCAGGCCAGTTCCTCGGCGCGGTGCAGGTAGCGCTGCTCGCCGGTGGCCTGCCAGGCGGCCAGCATGGCTTCGCAAGCGTGCATATTGGCGTTCTGGCCGCGATAGCTTTCCAGCTTTGTCCAGTCGGCGCTGGCCTGGTCGGCGTACAGGCCGTGGCGCGGTTCCCAGAAGCGTTCTTCCATCAGGGCGAAGGTCTCGGCCAGGTAGCCGCGCGCGTCGCCCAGGCCGGCCATCAGCGCGTGCGCATAGGCCAGCAGCACGAAAGCCAGGCCGTAGCAGTGGTTCGCGCCGTCCAGTACTTTGGCGGCGCCGTCGCGCCATTCCAGTTGCCAGGCGTAGCCGCCGGTATTGCGATTGCGGTGGGCGTGGCGCAGGAAGTCGACACCGTGCCGCACCTGGGTGATGTAGTCCGGGTGTCCATGGCGCGCGGCCATGGCGTAGGTGAAGACGAAGCGGGTGCTCGACACCAGGTGGCGCGTGCTGGCGTCGTACACCGTGCCGTCGTCTTTGAAGAAGTGGTAGAAGCCGCCGCTCGGGTCGATGCAGCGCGGGTGGTAGAAGGCCATGGTGTGGGCGATGTGGCGCTCCAGCGTGGCGGGCTCGAAGAAATCCGGGAAGGCGCTGTTCATGGGCGTTTCCTTAGTCGTCAAGGCTGCTCTCGCGCACCACCAGGCGCACGTCGAGGACTTTTTCCAGCACCTGGCCGGGATCGGTCTGCGTCAGCAACTCCACGCCTGCGACGCCCAGTGCTTCCTTGTCCACGCTGATGCTGGACAGCGGCGGCACGGCGGCGCCAGCGGCGCTGATATCGTCAAAGCCTACTATGGCGATATCGTGTGGCACCTTCAAGCCGGCTTCCAGGCAGGCGCGCATGGCGACCAGCGCGGTGGTGTCGTTGTAACAGAATAGCGCATCCGGGCGCTGGGTCATGGCCAGCAGCGCGGCCACCGCCTCGCGCACGGCGAGGTCGCGGTCGCCCACGCAGGGCAGGATGATTTCCAGGTCCGGGTCGGCCAGGCGGCGCGCGTCGTACAGCGCCTTGCGGAAGCCGCGCATGCGTTCCTGGATGCTGTAGTGCGACAGGGGGCCGGACAGCATGGCGATGCGCTTGCGGCCTGTCTCCACCAGGTGGCGCGTGGCGAGGTAGCCGCCCAGGCGGTGGTCGGCATTTGCGGAGGTGTAGCCGGCCAGGCGCATGTCCACCAGCACCATCGGTTTGCCGCTGGCGCGCAGCGCGGCCAGCACTTCCGCCTCGAAGAAGCCGGCGCACAGGATGGCGTCCGGTTGGTGCAGGCGTATCAGCTCGGCTACCGGCTCGGCCGGATTCACAGTCAGCAGAGAGAGCGCGATACCCTGCTTGCGGCAGGCTTCCTCGGCGCCGTTCAGCACCGGCAGGTAGAAGGGACTGGAGAGCAAAGTGCTGTGCTGGGCATGCAGCAGGAAGGCGATGCGGCGAATGCGGCCGCCGCGTAGGTTGCCGAAGTTGTAGCCCATGTCGCGCGCTGCGGCGACGATCAGGGCGCGCGTGTCTTCGCCCAGGCCGTCCTGGTTTTTCAAGGCGCGCGATACGGTGCCGATCGAGCGCCCGGTCTGCTCGGCGATCATGCGGATGGTCACACTCACTGCTTGCCCTCGCGCGAGAAGGAATACGGCGCGTCGGCCGGTTTGATGCCACGCTGTTCGTTCGGCTTGGCCGACATCTCCACGTCGAAGGTGGCGCCGCGTAGCAGTTCGTCATGGCCCAGCCAGTTGCGCTGCAAGGCTTTGCCGTTCAGGCGCGCGGCGCGGATGTAGCGCTTGTCGGCGCCGTTGCCGGGCGCGTTGATGCGCACTTGCTTGCCGTTCTCCAGGTGCAGCGTGGCGCGCTGGAACAGCGGTGCGCCCACCACGTATTGCCCCACCGCCGGCGTGACCGGGTAGAAGCCGAGCGCGGAGAAGACGTACCAGGCCGAGGTCTGGCCGTTGTCTTCGTCGCCGCAGTAGCCGTCCGGAGTCGGCTGGTACATGCGGTTCAGCGTTTCGCGCACCCAGTATTGCGACTTCCACGGCGCGCCGGCGTAGTTGTACAGGTAGAGCATGTGCTGGATCGGCTGGTTGCCGTGCGCGTACTGGCCCATGTTCGCGACCTGCATTTCGCGGATCTCGTGGATCACGGAGCCGTAGTAGCTTTCGTCGTAGGTGGGCGGCAGGCTTAGCACGGTGTCGAGTTTGCCGACGAAGGCCTGGCGGCCGCCCATCAGGTTGACCAGGCCGTCGATGTCGTGGAACACGGACCAGGTGTAATGCCAGCTATTCCCTTCGGTGAAGGCGTCGCCCCATTTGAAGGGGTTGAAGGGTTTCTGGAAGCTGCCGTCCTGGTTGCGGCCGCGCATCAGGCCCGTCTCGCTGTCGAACAGCTTTTTGTAATTCATGGCGCGCTGGGCGTAGATCCCGATTTCCGATTCGGGCTTGCCGAGGGCTTTGCCCAACTGGTAAATCGTGAAGTCGTCGTAGGCGTACTCCAGCGTGCGCGCGGCGTTCTCGTTGATTTTCACGTCGTAGGGTACATAGCCAAGTTCGTTGTAATACTTGACGCCCTTGCGGCCGACGGCACTCATCGGACCTTCGTTGTTGGCGCCGTTCTTCAGCGCGGCCCACAGCGTTTCGATATCGGCGTTGCTGCGCGCGCCTTTGATCCAGGCGTCGGCCACCACCGAGGCGGAGTTATTGCCGACCATGATGTCGGCGTAGCCGGGGCTGGACCACTCGGGCAGCCAGCCGCCTTCGCGGTAGGCGTTGGCGAGGCCAGCCTGCATCTCACGGTTGATGGCCGGGTAGACCAGGTTGAGGAAGGGGTACAGGGCACGGAAGGTGTCCCAGAAGCCGGTGCCGCCGTACAGGTAGCCTGGCAGCACCTTGCCGTTGTAGGGGCTCCAGTGCAGCGGCTGGCCAGCGGCGTCCAGCTCATACAGCTTGTTCGGGAACTGCACCATGCGATACAGGCTGGAATAGAAGGTGCGCATCTGGTCGATGCTGCCGCCCTCCACTTCCACTTTTCCCAGCACGCGGTTCCAGGCGGCTTTGGCGCGGGCGCGGGTGGTGTCGAAGTCGTCGTTGGCCAGCTCGCGCTGCAGGTTCAATTCGGCCTGCTCGTGGCTGATGAAGGATGAGGCGACCTTCATGTGCACTTGCTCGCCGCGCGCGGTTTTAAAGCCGACGATGGCGCCACTGTGCGCGCTCTCCATTTCGAGCGCGCCGGCCACCAGCTCCTTGCCGCGCCAGACGTCGGTGGAAGTGAATGCCTTGTCGAACACCATCACGAAGTAGTGGCGGAAGTTGGCTGGCAGCGGGCCGCGCGCGTAGCGCGTGCTGTAGCCGATAACCTTGCGCTGCTCGGGGATGATCTTGATGTAGGAGCCTTTGTCGAAGGCGTCCACCACCACGTAGCTGTGCTCCGACTGCGGGAAGGTAAAGCGGAATTGCGCGGCGCGTTCGGTGGGGGTGAGTTCGGCCGTCACATCGGAGTCGGCCAGGTAGACGCTGTAGTAGTAGGGCTTGGCGGTTTCCGATTTATGCGAGAACCAGCTGGCGCGTTCGTCTTCCGTGAAGCGCTTGCTGCCGGTGACCGGCATGACGGAGAACTGGCCGTAGTCGTTCATCCAGGGCGATGGCTGGTGCGTCTGTTTCAGGCCGCGCATCTTGTCGGCGTCGTACTGGTAGGTCCAGCCGTTGCCCATCTTACCAGTCTGCGGCGTCCACAGGTTCATGCCCCACGGGACGGTGACGGCGGGATAGGTGTTCCCGTTCGACATTTCGGGCTTGCTGGCGGTGCCCATCAAAGAGTTCACCCACTCGACCGGGTCGCTGGCTTTGCCGACGAATTGCGCCAAGGCGGCTGGCGCGGCGGCGGCGAGGAGGATGGTGCCGAGGACACGGCGGAAGATGGTGCTGGCGCTCATTGCTGGTACTCCGTTTGGCTATATGGGCGGGCGCTGCGTTCGCGGCCCCATTCTTTGTTGGGCGCGGCCTGCATGCGGAACAGCAGTTCGCCGCCGGCCATAATGTCGTCGTGGCGCAGGAAGCTGCGCGCCAACGGTTTGCCGTTCAGCGCGACGCTGCCGACAAAACCATTGGCGGCCGACAGCCCTTCGGCGCGGATGGTGAAGCGTTTGCCGTTCGGCAGGGTCAGCACGGCCTTGTCGACAAACGGGCGGCCAATCACATATTCATTGCTGCCCGGTGCCACCGGGTAGAAGCCGAGCGCGGTGAACGTGAGCCAGGCCGACATCTGCCCCAGGTCGTCGTTGCCGGCCAGGCCGTCCGGCTTGTTGTTGTACTGGCTGGCGACGATCTGGCAGACGCGGGCCTGCGTCTTCCACGGCGCGCCGGCGTAGTTGTAAAGGTAGGCCACGTGGTGCGAAGGCTCGTTGCCGTGCGCGTAGTGGCCGATCAGGCCGGAGATGTCCTCCATGTGGGCATAGACGTTGTCCTCTACCTTGGCGTCGAACACCTGGTCGATCTTGTTCACCAGGCCGGCGTCGCCACCGAGCAGGGACACCAGGCCCGCGTTATCGTGCGGCATATACCAGGAATACTGCCAGGCGCTGCCCTCGGTGTAATCGCTGCCGAAGTTGGACTGCACCGGGTTGAATGGTTCGCGGAATTCACCCGTCGATTTGCGCGCGCGGATAAAGCCGGTCCTGGTGTCGAACACATTGCGGTAGTTCTGCGCCCGCTTGTAGTAGCGCGCGGCGATGTCCTTCTTGCCCATCTTCTCGGCCATGCGCGCGATGGTCCAGTCGTCGAAGGCGTATTCCACGGTCTTGGATGCGGCTTCCGGCTCGCGGTCGATCGGCACATAGCCCAGCTTCATATAGTGCTCAAGGCCGCCGTAAGGGCCGTATTCCGCGCTGGCGGTCATGGCGGCCAGCGCCTCTTCGGCGTTGATGCCCTTGATACCCTTCATGTAGGCGTCCGCAATCACCGGCACCGCGTGGTAGCCGATCATGCACCAGGTCTCCTGGCCATGGAAAGCCCATACCGGCAGGATGCCATGCGGGCTATGCTGGCGCGACGCCACCAGCGAGTTCACGAAATCGGCGTTGCGCTGCTCGGGCTGCACCAGTGTCAGCAAGGGGTGCAGCGCGCGGTAAGTGTCCCACAGCGAGAAGGTCGAGTGGTAGCGGAAGCCTTTGGCCTGGTGCACCTGGTTGTCCGGGCCGCGATACTTGCCGTCGCGGTCCATGAACAGGCTTGGCGCCAGCATGGCGTGGTACAGGCTTGTGTAGACCATGCTGCGCATTTCAGCCGGCGCCTCGATCGCCACGGCGGACAAGGCCTCGTTCCAGGCGCTGCTGGCGCGCTGGCGCTCAGCGTCGAAGTCCCAGCCCGGCATTTCTTCCAGGTTGGCCAGGGCGCCGTCTTCGCTCACGCCGGACAGCGCAACTTTGACCAGCAAGGTGCCGTCCTCCGGCACGCCGAATTCCAGCGCGCCCACCAGGGCCTTGCCTTCCAGGTGGATCTTGTCGGCGGGCGTCTTGCCTGGGCCGGCGAAGCCCTTGTACTCCACCGCCTCCTCGCGGTTCAACAAGGTGCGGCCGGCGATCGGGCGCGAGAACTTCATGGCGAAGTAGACCTGGCGGCCGGGCGCCCAGCCGCGCGTGATGCGCATGCCGGTGAGCGTGCTGCCGTCGCGCACACGCAGCGAGGACCACAGGTTCTTGTTGGCGTAATCGTAAATACTCTGGCGCAGGTCGAGGACCACCTTGGCCGTGGCGCCCTTGGCGTAGCGGTAGCGGTGCAGGCCGACACGCTCGCTGGCGGTCAACTCGACATCGACTTCATGGTCTTGCAGGCGCACCGCGTAGTAGCCCGGCTCCGCGCGCTCCTCGGCGTGGCTGAAGCGCGAACGGTAGCCGCTGAACGGGCGCTCGGGATAGCCCGGTTCCAGCTTGGTCTCGCCGCTGTAGGGCATGAGCAGGATGTCGCCCAGGTCGGAGTGGCCGCTGCCGGAGAAATGCGCGTGGGAGAAGCCGAGGATGGAGTTGTCCTCGTAGCGGTAGCCGGCCGCCCATGGGTAGCTCTGGCGGAAGTGCCGCACCTGCGTGTCGGGGCTCAGTTGCACCATGCCGAAGGGGCGGCTGGCGCCGGGGAAGGTGTGGCCGTCGCCGCCGGTGCCAATGAATACATTGACGGCGGCGGCGGGGCTGCCGGGGGGAGCCGCCTGCACTGTCGGCACGGCGGCGGCGAACAACGCAGCGGCGCAAAGCGTCGCGAACGAACGTTTACCCATGGTGTCTCCTTGTATAGTGCTGCTGTTATAGCCGCACCCGATTTCCCCCTGCAATCGAAAGTGGCGGAAACACCGTTAGTTTAGATTGTTTAGTAAACAATTCCCGTTCGGTAAACTGGATAGAGGTTGTGGCGCTCGTCCCAGGTGGCGTGGCGGCGGGCGAAGAAGTCCAGGCGCGCGCGCGGATTCTTGGCGAAGGCCGGGTCGCTTTCCAGCTTGGCCTTGAAGGCAGCCGCCAGCGCCGGATCGGCTGCCAGCATCGCGCGCGCCACCTCCTCCGCCACGTACTCCTCCATGTATTCCTTGCGCTCAAGCTGGTTGTTGAAGAAGCCCCAACCGGCCAGCGAGTCGGCGTTGTGCGGTTCCAGCATGGTCATCACCAGGCGCGATTTCGGCTGCGCGATCGGCACGAACAGGGCGCCCTTGCCCACTTCGCGCTGCTCGGCCTTCCAAGTGCCCTTCCAGCTAGCCAGTTGGTGGCCTTCGAAAGAGGTGGCGGTCAGCTTGGCTTCATCGGCGCGGAAAGTCTCCAGCGCCACCTTGCCGGGCGCGTTCGCCAGGCGCTTGTAGGTGATGCCATGCACCTTCAGCTTCGGCTCCAGCAATGCCGCTTGGGCGGCGGGCACCAGGTAACCACCGACAGGCGCTTTCACCACCAGGTCCGGCACCACTTCCTCACGCAGGGGCACGGTCCATTGCTGCGGCTTGCTCTCGTCGTACCTGGTCCAAACGCCGCCCGACACCTCGGACGGGGTGCGTGTGTATTCGTAGCCCGGGAAATCGATCATCGCGCTGCGCTCGGTGGTCTTGTAGCTGACCGGCATTTCAGCCAGCCTGGCGGCGCGCACGTCGGCCTCCGCCGCCGCCTTGGCCCAGGCCGCGCCGTGCTGCGCGAACTGCTCCATCAGCGAGACGACGGTGTTGCGGGTGACCTTGACGCGGTGCGGGTAGTCGCGCCAGGAGTGGGTTTCCACCAGCATGGCAAAGCGGTTACGCAGCGGGAAGTAGCCGGTCGAGAAGCGGGCGGTGGACATGCTGTCCACGAAGCCCGAATCCGGCTGGTCGGTCTTGTCGAAGGAAATATAGAAGTGGCGCGGGTCGGAGCCTTGCTTACGCAGGTCGGCGATCACATTGTCGCGCAGCGCCTTGCCGAGCGGCTGCAGGGCCGGGTCGCCGCCGTGCACAGGCTCCACCTGGATCGACACATCGGGCTGGAATTTGGCGCCGTCGGTCACGTGCAGGTCGATGTAGGCCAGCGGGTCCCACTCGTTCACCAGCTTCAGCATGGCCTGCATTTCCGGCGCATCGGCTTTCACGTAGTCGCGGTTCAGGTTGAAGTTCTGGGCGGTGACACGCCAGCCCATTTCCACCGGGCCGCGCTGGTTCGGGCGGTTGTTCTTGCCGAAGCGCTCGTGGCCGTCCACGTTGAAGACCGGGACGAACAGCACCACCTGTTTTTCCAGCGCGCCGGCGGCGGCCTTGCCGTCCAGCGCCTCGCGCAGTGCCCAGAAACCGGCGTCCTTGCCGTCGATCTCGCCGGCGTGAATGCCGCCCTGCACCAGCAGCACCGGCAGCTTGCGCTGCTGCGCCGCCTTGGCCGTCAACGCACCGCCGCGCGAAACGGCCATGGCCAGCATGGGGCGCCCTTCCGGCGTTTCACCGAAAGAAAAACAGCGCACGGCTTTCGGATAGGCTTTCTGGTAGGCCGCGCACAGGCGCTCGACTTCCTCGTAACGGCCGGTGGCCTGGTAGCCGGAGCGTTCGGCCACGGTGCTCAGGTCGGGCGCTGTGGCATGGGCCAGCGGGAAAGCGGCAAGAAGGGACAGCAGCAGTGCAGGTCGCAGCATCGAAGGACTCCGGCAAATTGAAGATGCCGGGAATCCTATCGCAAAATCTTCAACTCCGTAACTTCCGGCCGCACTGGCACCAGTTCCGGCACCGGCGCAGCGCTGCGCATGCGCGCCGAAGCGGCAGGGGCGCGGCAGGTGCCGCTGGCGATAAAGTCCAGCGCCGTGGCCAGGCGGCCCTCGGACTTGTCGCCCAGTTCATGGCCAAAATCGTCGGCTGCGGGACAGGTCGGCGCGAAACCGTCGCTGTAGTCGCCCCAGCCCTTCTGGTTCACACCCTGGTACTGGATTGTGAAGTAGGTGGTGCCGCAATTCGGCAGCGGCGTAAAGGCGTACGGCTTGCCGCAAGTCTGGCCGCCGATCAGGTCAACCTTGACATCTACGCCGCGCAGGCCGTTGACCACGGATTCGCTGGCCGAGCAGGTGCCCGGTCCCGCCAGCACCACCACGCGCGGCAGTGCCAGGTAGGGCAAGGGCTGGTTGCGCGGCGCACCGGCATGGCCCGCACTGCGGGACTGGAACATGAACGGCGTGGCCGGCGGCAGTTTGTCGTTGGCCAGCGTCTTTTCAAAGATCTTGCCCTCGGTGACGGCCGGGCCGGCGATCATATAGGACAGTTGGCTGGCGATGCTCAGGTAGCCGCCGCCGTTGTAGCGCATGTCGAGCACCAGCTCCTTCACTTGCGCCTCGCGGAACTGGGTGAAGGCGTCCATCAGCGCTTTCTCCGCCACCAGGTTGTGCGAATTGAAGACCAGGTAGCCGACCTTGCCGCCGGGCGTGTCGAGCACCTGCGACTGCAGCACCGGGTTCACGTTCATGGTCGCAGACACCAGGGTGAAGTCCAGCGTCTGCGCGCCGCGCAACACGCGCAGGATGTGCTGCTCGCCAGCCGTGGGCGGCGTGATGCCGGCGTTCAGCTTGGCCACCGCCTCGGTGCTGGTGGCGTTGACGAAATCGATGCCGTCCACTTCCACCAGTTGGTCGCCGCGCTGCATGCCGGCCAGCGCCGCCGGCGTGCCGGGTACCGCATAGCTCAGGCGCCAGGTGCGCGGCGCCTTGCCGTCCGCATTGCGCGACCAGTACATGCCG
Organism: Massilia sp. SR12; assembly: GCA_046523935.1. GTDB lineage: Bacteria > Pseudomonadota > Gammaproteobacteria > Burkholderiales > Burkholderiaceae_D > Rugamonas. The sequence goes on from CP159586.1 coordinate 3,743,706, forward strand.
TAGCCGATATTGGCGCCCTTCTGCTGGGCGTCCCATTGGGCGCTGGGGTAGGTAAAGTGGAAACGGTCTTTCGGCGCACCCGACGCCGTGACGGCGTTGGACTTGAGGTCGTTGAAGTGGTCAATGGCGCTGGTGTACTTGGCCTCATCCAGCTTGGGCAGCTCGCGATACCAGAGGTAGTTTTCCTCGTGGAACAGGCGCATGAATTTCTTTTCATCGCCCAGGGTACCCTGCGTGTCCGGATACGGCAGGAACCCATCCGGCGAACCGCTGCGCGGGTGCTCGCACTTGTTGAAGTACTTGAGCGAAGGCTCCGCCACCGGCGGCGGCTCAGGCGGCGGGTCCGGCACGATCGGGGGAGGCGTGTAATCGCTGCCGCAGGCAGCCAGGATGGCACTCAGGGCCAGCAGGGGAAACTTCTTGGACATCGCGCCATTATAGGGCGGATGCAATGAAAATCGGCACCCCGGGGGGCGCCGATTTTGTAACAGGCTATTTCAACCCTTAGCCACCGAAGTGGTGGTTCAGCTCAAGCCAGATCTGGCGGCCCGCCGGGCTGTAGCTGCCGACCGGGTAGTACGGCCAGCCACCAGTGTCGTCGCGCTTGATACGGTCCAGTACATTGTTCACCGCGACCGAGACCGTGGTGGCCTTGCTAAGTTTGTATACCACGCTGGCGTTGACCAGGGTGGTCGGGGTCAGCCAGTCCTTACCGTCGCCGCGCGGGATCTTGCCGTAGCGGCGCAGCAGCACGGTGCTCGACCAGTCGCCCACATTCCAGGTCAGGCTGGTATTGACCTTGTCGCGCCAGTCGCCGTTGTCGATATCGTTCTTGTCGTCGTTCAGCGGATCGCCGACAAACTGGCGCGACTCCTGCGTCAGCGTTTTCGACGCGTTCACCTTGGCGGTGAAGTTGCCGTAGGCCGCCGTGCGCAAAGTGTACTTGGCGCTGATGTCGATGCCGGTGGTCTCGGTCGACGCCGCGTTGATCGGGTTGACGTGGATGGTCTTGATCTCGCCCGGACGGGTCAGCGCATTCTCGGCGTAACGCACGATGCGGCGGATCGCGTCGGCGCAGGTCGGCGAAGTCAGGTCGCCCTTGATGCGGCAATCCGATTCGTCGCGCAGCAGCTTGTCGGCGCTCAGGTTGGTGACCAGGTCGTCGATCCGCACCTTCCAGTAATCCAGCGAGGCGTCGAAGTCGGCGCTCGGCGACCACACCACGCCCAGGCCGGCCGAACGGCCGCGCTCCGAACGCAGGTCCTTGCTGCCGGTCTGCACGTAGTCGGCGCCCGGCGAGTAGCCGGCGTAGTCGCAGTCGGCCAGCGGCTGGCCGGCCTTGGCGCAGCGGTAGTAATCGGTGGTGGACGAGTAGTAGCCGGTGCCGCGCGCCTTGTAGATGTAGTTCATGTCCGGCGCGCGGAAGCTGGTCGCATAATTGCCGCGCACCAGAAGTTGCGTCGCCGGGCGCCATTCGACGCCGCCGTTGTAGGTGAAGCGGCCGTCGCCGCGACCGGCAAAGTTGTAATGGTCGTAGCGGCCGGCGACAGTAGCGTCCAGCCCTTTCACGATCGGGATGCCGGCTTCGGCGCCGACTGCATAGCGCTTGCGCAGGCCGGCCGTGACTTCGGTCGGCGTGACGGTGTTGAAGTAGCCCTGGTTGATGCGCTCATCGGGACGGTTGGCGAAGCCTTGCTTGCCCAGCTCCGCCACCACGGCCACCTTGACCGGGCCGGCCGGTAGCTGGAAGGCTTCGCCGTTGGCGGTCAGGCTCAGGGTGTTGGTCCAGGCCTTGTCGTCACTGACCGCTTCGCCGGTGATGCTGTTGAATTCTTCCGGCGTCAGGCGCTTGGCCAGGCGTGCCGGGTCCGGCGCGTAGATGGCGATGCCGCCGGCCGCTACGCCCAATTGCGGTCCGAGGAAGAAGCTGTCGATATTGGCCAGCGCGCGCTGGGTGTGGTTCTGGCTCTTGTACAGCGAGGCGGAGTAGCCGGCCTCGTAGTTCCAGGTGGAGTTCGGGATCTGGCCGCGCACGCCGACGGAGAGCGAGCTGACCTGGTCTTCCCAGTGGCGGTTGTAGCGCCCCACGCCGCCCATTTCCTCCGGCGAGATATAGCGGGTCCAGGCCTCGTTGGTCTTGGTGTTCTGGTTGTAGAAGTAGCTGTCGGTGGCCGAGCGTGAAGTCCAGGACGGGCCGCGCGTGTTGTTGCTGCTGCGGTTCTGGCCGTACAGCGCTTCCGCGAACAGGGTGGCGCTGTCGGACAGCTCGTAATTGGCGCTGCCGAACAGGTTCTGGCCGCTGTTCTTGGTCTGCGTGGTCCAGTAGGTTGGGCCGACCTTCGGGCTGGCGCAGTAGCTGCCGGCTTTGGCAGTGTATTTGACGGTGCTGCCGCCGAACAGGTCGCTCAGCGCGCCGCAGGTCTCGCCCGGGTCGACGAACTTGCCGGTGCTGACATTCTTGCGCGACAGGATGCTGCTCGGCGCCACGCCGGTGCGGCTGGCCATGAAGTCGCGGTCCGCGCTCCACAGCGGGTCGCGCTCGGTCAGCTCGACGCTGAACACGGTGTTCAACTTGTCCCAGCTCTGGCCGCCGGAGAACTGCAGGCGCTTGTCGCCGCCGCCGCCGCGCGTGGTGGTGCCGGCCTTCAGGTTGATGTCAAAGCCCTGCGCCTGCTTTTTCAGGATGATGTTGACCACGCCCGCAATCGCGTCCGAGCCGTACACCGACGACGCACCGCCGTTCAGGATTTCAATGCGCTCCACAATGCTGGACGGGATGTTGGCCAGGTTGGTGAAGTTGACCGTGCCTTCGTAGGCGATCGGGAAGTCCGCCATGCGGCGGCCGTTCAGCAGCACCAGCGTGTGGTTCGGGCCCAGGCCGCGCAAGCTGATGGCGTTGGCCGACGGGGTGAACGTGTTGCCGAAGTCGGCGCCCTGCACGAATCCGCTGTTCTGCGATTGGCTGGTGAGCGCGTCGAAGACGTTTTTATAGCCTTGTTTGGTGATGTCCTCGCCGGTCAGTACGGTGATCGGCGACGGGCCTTCCAGGCTGGCGCGCGGGATGCGCGAGCCGGTAATCACGACGGCCGAGGTGACGGCTTCCTGGGCCTGCGTGACGCCGCACAACAAGGCGAGAACGCCTGCTGCCAGCGAGTTAAGTTTGTATTGTGGTTGCATGAAGTGGTCCTCTGATGACGAGGCGCCACCTTAGCAATTCCACATTCATTACTGAACGAATGAATTCGTACATACATATGAAAAAAGCCGGGGACAAAATTGCTCCCCGGCTTTTGTTGCAAATTAAATGGGGTACGTCCCCATTTTTTTTAAGCGGCGTGCGATGCGACTTTCGGTTTGCTGAATTCGGCCAGCAGCGTGGCTTCCTTCTGCTTGGCCGCTTTCAGGTGGCGTTCCTTCACGTGGCCGTAGCCGCGAATGTCTTCCGGAATACGCGCAATCGCGACGGCGGTGGCCAGGTTGTCGGCATCCAGCTTGGCCAGCAGGCCGCCCACGGTGTTGCGGTATTCGCCGATCAGCGCGCGCTCCATCTTACGCTCTGCGGTGTAGCCGAACACGTCGAGGGCGCCGCCGCGCAGGCCCTTGAACTTGGCCAGCACGCCGAAGGCTTTCAGCATCCAGGGGCCGAACTCCTGCTTGACCAGGTGGCCTTCCTTGTCCTTCTTCGCCAGCAGCGGCGGCGCCAGGTGGAACTTCACCTTGTAATCGCCTTCGAACATATTGGCGATCTTCGCGCGGAAGGCCGGGTCGCTGTGCAGGCGCGCCACTTCGTACTCGTCCTTGTAGGCCATCAGCTTGTACATGTAGCGGGCCACGGCTTCGGTCAGCTTCTTGCTGCCGAAGGCGCTTTCCGCCGCCTGCACCTGCGCCACGAAATCGCTGTACTGCTTGGCGTAGTCGGCGTTCTGATAGGCGGTCAGCAGCTCCACGCGCTTGGCGATGATTTCTTCCAGCGTCTGGCTGCGTTTGAACTCGATCACGGTCGCCGGAGTGGCCAGCTTGGCCACGGCGGCGGTGTCGTGCGCGCAGTAGCGGCCCCAGTTGAAGGCCGACTTGTTGAAGCCCACCTGCACGCCATTCAGCTCGATCGCCTTCATCAGCGCTTCTTCGCTGAGCGGCACTTTGCCCTTCTGGAAGGCATAACCCAGCATGAACATATTGGTGGCGATGGAGTCGCCCATCAGCGCCGTGGCGATCTTGCCGGCATCGACAAATTCGACATTGGCTTCGCCGCAGGCGCGCTTGATCTCGCCTTGCGAGGAGGTGCCCGGGAACTGCCAGTCCGGGTTCTTCACGAAGGCGGCCGTGGTAGCGCCGGTCGAGTTGATGGCGGCCCAGGTGCGGCCTTCGCCCATACGGGACAAGGCGTCCTTCGACGCGGTCACGATCTGGTCGCAGCCCACCACCAGGTCGGCACTGCCGGTGCCGACGCGGGTCGAGTGCAGGTCGGACTGCTGGTTCGCCAGGCGAACGTGCGACATCACCGGGCCGCCCTTCTGGGCCAGGCCAGACATGTCCAGCACGATGGCGCCCTTGCCTTCCACGTGCGCAGCTACGGCCAGGATCTGGCCCACGGTCACCACGCCGGTGCCGCCGATGCCGGTGATCAGGATGCCGTATGGATTCTCGGTCGATGGCAGTACCGGCGATGGCAATGCCGGCACTTCGCCGCCGCCCGCCGCCGCAGCCTTCTTCGGCTTTTTCAGGCCGCCGCCTTCCACCGTCACGAAGGACGGGCAGAAGCCGTTGACGCAGGAGAAGTCCTTATTGCAGCTGGACTGGTTGATCTGGCGCTTGCGCCCCAGTTCAGTTTCCAGCGGCTCCACCGACAGGCAGTTGGACTGCACCGAGCAGTCGCCGCAGCCTTCGCACACGGCTTCGTTGATCACGGCGCGTTTGGCCGGGTCAGGGAACTCGCCTTTTTTGCGGCGACGGCGTTTCTCGGAAGCGCAGGTCTGGTCGTAGATCATGGCCGACACGCCCGGCTTGTCGCGCAGTTCGCGCTGCACGTCCATCAGCTCGGAGCGGTGGCGCACGGTGACGCCCGGCGCCCAGTTGTAATCGTCCGGATATTTTTCCGGTTCGTCGGTGACGACGATGATCGGGGTCACGCCTTCCGCTGCGATCTGGCGCGAGATCATGCCAGGGTCGAGCGGGCCGTCCACGTTCTGGCCGCCGGTCATGGCCACGGCGTCGTTGTACAGGATCTTGTAGGTGATGTTCACCTTGGCTGCAACAGCCGCGCGAATGGCCAGGATGCCGGAGTGGAAATAGGTGCCGTCGCCCAGGTTGGTGAAGACGTGCTTCTCGTTGGTGAACGGCGCCTGGCCGACCCAGGTCACGCCTTCCGCGCCCATATGGGTGAAGGTGGACGTTTCGCGGTCCATCCACAGCACCATGTAGTGGCAGCCGATACCGGCCAGGGCGCGCGAACCTTCCGGCACCTTGGTCGAGGAGTTGTGCGGGCAGCCGGAGCAGAAGTACGGAATGCGGTCGGTTTCCGGATTGGCCTTGGCCGGCAAGCCTTTCAGCGCCAGCTCTTTCGCCTCCAGGAAGGCGATACGCTCTTTCACGCGCGCCGCCACCGGATGGTCCTTGCAGTAATGCTCGATGCGGGAAGCGATGGCGCGCGCGATCTGGGCCGGGTTCAGCTCATAGGTCGCCGGCAGCAGCCAGTCACCGTGGCCGGTCTTGCCCTTATTGCTCCACTCGCCGGTGTCGTCGAATTTGCCGACCACGCGTGGACGCTCGCCGTCCGGCAGGTTGTACAGCTCTTCCTTCAGCGCGTATTCCAGGATCTGGCGTTTTTCTTCGACCACCAGGATCTCGTCCAGGCCCTTGGCGAATTCGTGCACGCCGTCCGCTTCCAGCGGCCAGGTCATGCCGATCTTGTACAGGCGGATACCGATATCGGCAGCGGCTTGCTCGTCGATGCCCAGGTCGGCCAGCGCCTGGCGCGTGTCCAGGTAGGACTTGCCGGCGGTGATGATGCCGATCTTCGGCTTCGGTGCATCCCAGATGATCTTGTTCAGCTTATTGGCGCGGCAGTAAGCCAGGGCGGCGTACCACTTGTAGGTGTTCATGCGGACTTCCATGTCCAGCACGGTGTCCGGCCAGCGGATATTCAGGCCGCCGGCTGGCAGCTCGAAGTCGTCCGGCATCTGGATCTGCACGCGGTCCGGGTCGAAGTCCACCACGGCGCCCGACTCGATGATGTCGGTCACGCACTTCATGGACACCCACAGGCCGGTGTAGCGGCTCATGGCCCAGGCGTGCAGGCCGTAGTCGATGTATTCCTGCACCGAGGACGGGTACAGCACCGGAATGCCGCAGGCGTTCAGGATATGGTCCGACTGGTGCGCGGTGGAGGAGGATTTTGCCGCGTGGTCGTCACCGGCCAGCACCAGCACGCCGCCATGTTTGGCGGAGCCGGCGTTGTTGCCGTGTTTGAAAACGTCGCCGCAACGGTCAACACCCGGGCCCTTGCCGTACCACATGGCGAACACGCCATCGTACTTGGCGTCTTCGAACAGGTTGGTTTGCTGGGTGCCCCAGACGGCGGTCGCCGCCAGGTCTTCGTTCATGCCCGGGTGGAATTTGACGTGGTGCGCGTCGAGGTGCTTCTTGGCCTTCATCGCGGTCTGGTCGACCGAGGTCACAGGCGAGCCGCGGTAGCCAGTGATGTAGCCGGCAGTGTTCAGGCCGGCTTTCAGGTCGCGCTCACGCTGTAGCATCGGCAGGCGGATCAGCGCTTGCGTGCCGGTCATGAAGGCGCGGCCGCGCTCCAGGGTCCATTTATCGTCGAGGGTGATGTCGTGCGCTGGCGATAGCTCGCCACTCTTGACGGGTGCGTTCATCAGGGTTGTCTCCAAAACTTCTTAAATTGTGAACGGCGCCCCGTCTTTTTGCGGGGTTGCCGGAATACTTTTTTTGTCGGGGGAAACCGGGAAACCGGAAAACCAGGGTCCGACCCTCAGGGTCGTACCCTGGTTTTCCGGTTTCCCGGTTCAAACGGCTATCAGGCTGCGGAGGCGGAAGGATCCTCCAGCACCCCACGTCGAATCTGATCCAGCTCAATCGACTCAAACAACGCGCGGAAGTTACCCTCGCCGAAGCCCTGGTCACCCTTACGCTGAATAATCTCGAAGAAAATTGGCCCAATCACATTCTGGGTAAAGATCTGCAGCAGCAGCTCGCGCTCCGACTCATTCGAATGGCCATCGATCAGAATGCGCAAGCGGCGCAGTTCCTCAACATTCTCGCCATGGTTCGGCAAGCGGCGGTTGACCAGTTCATAGTACGTCTCGATCGTATCCTGGAACACAATGCCCTGGTCACGCAGCCCCTGCACCGACTGATAAATCCCATCAGTTCCCAGCGCAATGTGCTGGATACCCTCACCGTGATACTCATTCAAGTACTCAGCGATCTGCGACTTGTCATCCGACGACTCATTAATCGGAATGCGAATCTTGCCGCAAGGCGAAGTCATCGCCTTCGACTTCAGGCCAGTCAGCTTGCCCTCGATATCGAAGTAGCGCACCTCGCGGAAGTTAAACAGGCGCTCATAGAAATCCGCCCATTCCTTCATGCGGCCACGGTGCACATTGTGGGTCAGGTGGTCGATATAGGTCAGGCCATTGCCGACCGGGTTCGCGTTAGCACCCTCGATCGCCACGAAGTCCGCGTCATAAATCGAGATATCGCCAATCGCGCCGGTTGGCTTGCCGTCGGCCGAATTCTTGCCGCGCCAGCGGTCCACCAAGTACAGCAGGGAGTCGCCCACGCCTTTGATGGCGGGGATATTCAGCTCCATCGGGCCGGTTTTGTTGTCAAAACCCCACGCGCCCAATTCCAGCGCGCGCTGGTAAGCATAGGCCGCATCGTTGACGCGGATGGCAATCGCGCACACGGACGGACCGTGCTGGCGCGCGAAGCGCTGGGCGAAGGAATCTTGCTCAGCGTTAATAATAAAGTTGATATCGCCCTGGCGGTATAGGGTCACATCCTTGTGGCGGTGACGGGCGATAGCGGTAAAGCCCATGTTTTCAAACAACTTACCGAGGGCTTTGGGATCTGGTGCGGCGAACTCGACGAATTCAAAGCCGTCGGTGCCCATTGGGTTTTCCCATGGGGTGAATTTCATGGCGTGTCTCCCTATTAGAATTGCGCACAGTATAGTCCCCGGCGTGCGACATTTAATTGCAAACATTTCCCAACAAGGCTCGCATTGAGCAATAATATTGCCAGAACCACGACTGAAAGAGGAATTTATGACCAAGATTGCGCTGGACAAAACTGACCGCAAGATTTTGTCCATATTGCAAACGGACGGCCGCCTGTCCAACCAGGATGTCGCAGAGCAAGTCAACCTCTCCCCCTCCCCTTGCTTGCGCCGCATCAAGCGCCTGGAAGAGGAAGGCGTGATCCGCCAATACGTAGCGCTGCTCGACCCGGACAAGATCGGCCTCGGCCTGCTGGCCTACGTCAACGTACGGCTGGAAAAGCACAGCGACGCCGCCGCCCACAGCAACGCGCGCGCCCTCGGCGTGAACCCGACCGGCACCTCGCCGCGCGCCGACTTCGCGGTGGCGGTGGAGCAGTGGCCGGAAGTGGTGGCCTGCTACGCCATGACCGGCGAGATGGACTACCTGCTGCGCGTGCACGTGGAAGACATGGACCACTTCTCGCGCTTCATGATGGCCACCCTGCTGCGCCACCCGGCCGTGCTGGACGTGAAGTCCTCCTTCGCCCTGCAGCGCATCAAGGACACCACCGCCCTGCCCTTGGTGTAAAAACTCGTGACCAACCGCTCGCCAAGCGAAGGCCCCCAATTTCCTCTCTTTGAGGATGGAGAGCTTTCGCCAGCCAGCGCCAGCAGGAATTTTAGCGACTTCGTCGTATACGTCGATGAAAGCGGCGATCACGGAATGGCGACGATTGACGCCAACTATCCTGTTTTCGTGCTTTCGTTTTGCGTTTTTCATAAACGCTACTACAGTGAAAAAATCGTCCCTGCGCTCGAGAAGTTCAAATTCAACCACTTTGGGCATGACTTAGTCGTCTTGCATGAACATGAAATCCGAAAGGAAACCGGGGCCTTTAATTGCTTTAGAAACCGCGACGAACAACGACAGTTCATTGCCACATCGCGTTGGGATTCTGTCTCGAAACGCTTTATCAGTTCCTGCGAGAGAAACAGCAGTGCCAGGCAACTACGCATGTACTCGTTGAGTGTCGTGGCAAGAAAGAGGACTCCGACTTGGAGCTCGAGTTTCGACGGATTTGCAGTGGCGCCAACCGTTTGCAAAGTCCACTCCCTTTTGAAATAGTGTTCGCTGACAAAAAGGTCAACTCTGCTGGCCTGCAGCTGGCAGACCTTGTGGCAAGGCCGATAGGTTTGAGCGTGGTGCGCCCGGCGCAGGAAAACCGGGCGTTTGAAGTATTGAAAAGGAAGTTCTTCAGTTGCGGTGGGCGTGCGAATGCTGGGGCTGGCTATGAAAACTGGGGGTTGAAAATCTTTCCGCCCCTATAAAGCGAAAAGCCCCGGTGAACCCACCGAGGCATAGACGCCGACCGGGAACCCCCAATCCACTTATTTAAATTCTAGCACGCAAATCACAAACGTCATGACTTGTTGGACTGCAGCGTAAAACCGATCAGGCGCGAGACCACGGCGGCCAGGTACATCAGTCCCACCAGCATTTCGACGCTGGCGATGGCGCGGGCGTGCGGCGTGAGGGGGATGACGTCGCCGATGCCGGTGCTCGATAGCAGCGCGAAGCTGAGGTAGTTCAGCTCGGTCCAGGTGCGCGGATCGGCCGGGTTGATGGCCGAGCCGAAGGTGCCCGGCTGCACCGCCTGCAACAGCACGAAGAGGTGGGTGAAGGCCCAGGCCAGCAGGGTGAAGGCGGCGCCGGCGGCGAACAGTTCGTCGGTGGTCGCTTCCCGGTCTTCCATCATGTACGCCACCAGGCTCACCGCCGCATAGAAGTAGAAAACCGCCTCCAACGCGGACGACCAGGGCAGCAGCCAAGGCATATCAAACAGCATCTGCAAGCAAAGCAGCAGCACCACCGGCCCGGCGATACTGGCGCTGACCCAGGCATGGCCCGGCGTGCGGCGCACCATGCGCGTCGCCACCACCAGCACCACAATGCCGAACAGGTTGAAAATCGTGTGCCCGCCGCGCATGGATTCCAGGAAGGGGTAGAGCAGCATGCCCGCCAGTTGGGTCAAAAGCAGCACCGCCGAAGGGTGGCGCTTGGTACTGTGCATCAAGAAAAATGGCTTCATCCGCGAAGTTTGAGGTATGGTAGAAAACGCAAGACTACTATATTAAGGAGACTTCGTAATGCAAGGTGACATCGTTTCATCGCTGCTGCTGCCCGCCGCGCTCGCGTTCATCATGTTTTCCCTCGGCCTGGGCCTGACCCCGGCCGACTTCGGCCGCATCGTCAAGCAACCGCGCGCACTGCTGGTCGGCGTGCTGTGCCACTTCGTGCTGCTGCCGCTGGCCTGCTTCGCCATGCTGAAGGTGGCCGGTATCGGCGGCGCCTTCGCGGTCGGCTTCATGATCCTGGCCGCCTGCCCCACCGGCACCACCTCCAACCTGCTCACCTATATCGCGCGCGGCGACGTAGCGCTGGCCTTGAGCTTTACCGCCGTGGCCAGTGTGCTGACCATCTTCACCTTGCCGCTGATCGTCTCCTTCGCCCTCGGCCATTTCGCCGGCAGCGAGCAAGTGGTGCAAGCGCCGGTCGGCGCCATGATGAAGCAGATGGTGCTGATGCTTGGCCTGCCGGTCGCCATCGGCATGGGCCTGCGCCACCTGAAGCCGGTCCTTGGCCAGCGCATCGAAGGCGTGTGCACCAAGATCGCCTCCGTGCTGTTCATCCTGATCGTGCTGGCCGCCGTGGCCAAGAACTGGGCGCTACTGACCGCCAACTTCAGCACGCTGGCGCCGTTTGCGCTGGCGCTCAACGTGATCATGCTGGCCTGCGGCTTTGGCGTGGCCTGGCTGGCCCGCTTGTCGCGCCAGCAGTCCGTCACGCTCGGCATCGAGACCGCCATCCAGAACGGCACCTTGGCCATGGTGATCGGCAGCAGCGTGCTGCAAAACGACGCCTACGCCCTGCCGGGCGCGCTGTACGGAGTGCTGATGTATGTGAGCGGCCTGGCCTTCGCCTACGGCATGCGCTCGGTGCTCAGTCGTGAGCGTGCAGGCGCACCTGCGACTGCTCCAGGCGCTGGTACTCGCTAGTGGCGCGCACCTTGGCGATCGCGTTCCAGATCGCCTCGAAGCGCTTGGGGTCCTTGTCGTAGGACTTCTGGCCCACCATCAGGTGGAAATCGAAACTGGCGAAGGGCTGCTTCGCCAGGGTCACCTTGCCCAGGTAGCGCGGATCGTCGCGCAGCAGGGCTTCCGCATCGCGCCCCATCAGCACGGCCACGTCGGCGCTGCCGGCGGCCAGCAGGCGTAAGCCTTCCTCGGCCGATTTGGGCGTGTCGATCACGGTCTGGCCGCGCGCCTGCAGCATCTCCACAATGTAGTAGCCGCGCTGGGCCACCACCATCTTGCGCGGGTTGTGCAGGTTCTTGCCGTCCCAGCTAGCGCCGCTGTCCACGCGCAGGTACAGGTCGACATGGTCGTGGTACAGGGCGCGCGCGGGGTCTTGCGTGCCGTCGGCCTTGAGCGGCGGGCGGCTGAAGGCGCGGCGACGCGGGTTGTCGGAGGGGCCAATCATGCCATCCATGATGCCGCTGCGGGTCTCTGCCTCGCAGCGTTTCCATGGCCGCGCCACGTAGTTGAACTGGTCGCCGGTCAACTTGGCGACGCGCTTGAGCAGCTCGATATTCAAGCCGCTGCCTTCCGGCAAGGTCCACGGCGCCTGCGGGATGTCCTCCATGCAGAAATTGAGCGGGGCCGCACCGGCCTGCGCTGGCAGGGTAGCTGCGCCGGCAATGATCGTGGCGATGGCAATTTTCGCGGCATTCAAACCCGGCATCATCAGTAGTCGCCTCCCCAATCGCGACAGTATCGCACAAGCTACAGCCACGCTCCTCCATTGCGTTTCGTCAATTTCCTGACGTGAAGCCTCCAGCCCTGCCAGTCGCATTGTATTATGTGCAATAATTTCCAGTAAGTAACTTACATAATTATCTTCTGTACCTATGAGCGACGACTACAGCGCCAACCCGGACACCCATGGGGTGCTCACCATCGGCATGCCCATGACTGGCTGGATTGAATCTGCCAGTGATGAGGACTGGATTGCGGTCACCCTGGAGGCCAACACTACTTACGAGTTTTCCCTGACGTCGGCAGTGCTCGGCGGCTGGCCTGGCCATTGGGATGCGCCGCGCCTTTCAATGTATGACCCAACCATCAATCAGCTCTTCGAAAAATACGACATAGGGCGGTATGGCTATGATCCGAAAATCTGGATCAAGCCAATGGTCGCGGGCACCTATTTCCTGCAGGTCGATGGCGCAAAAACCGGACAATACCTGATCGCAAGCAGCATACTGGCGCGCGACGACGTGGGCGGCAAGGTGGAGAGTGCAAAGCCCATCCAGCTTGACCAGCAGGTGGCCGGCAACCTGGAGCTTTGGGTTGACTCCGACATGTTCAAGATAGAACTCCAGGCTGGCGTCACTTACACCTTTGCCGCCAATGGCGACCTATCGCAAGGCAATGCGGCCGAACCGGACGCTTCAATCTACTTCATGAGGGATTTCGGTCGCCTCGATCGCGTCAGTGATTACAATTTCCTCGGCGATGTCGTGAATTACACCCCTTGGGTTTCGGGCACCTACTACGTTGTCATCAAAGACAAAGACATCCACGCGGGAAGCGGCAACTACACAATGCGGGTGCAGGCAGCGCAGGACGATTTCAGCGCGAATAAGGACACCACGGGAAATATTGCAGTGGGCGCATCGGTCAGCGGCCATACCGAATTGAACAAGGATCGCGACTGGCTCAAGTTCAGTGCCACAGCCGGCGCTCCGTACAGTTTCTCAATGCAGGGCGCAGACATCGCCGGCAACCTGACCATTTACGATTCCAGCGGAAAGATGCTGCAACGTGACAGTAGTTACGACAGACAGAGCTTCTTGCAATGGACCGCCGAAGCGACTGGTGATTTCTATATCGAAGTCCAAAATAGCAGCGCGCCGGGGCCTTGGACGCTGAACATGGCGGCCACGCCCGTCGACGATTACAGCGCCAACGCAGCTACCGCCGGCTACCTGGCCGCCAACGCCACACTCACTGGCCGGCTTGAAAAGCCGAACGACGTGGACTGGGTCAAGGTACGCCTGGAGCAAGGCGGCGCATACACTTTCTCAGTGACCGGGGCCGGCGGCTCGTATGGCGGATTCAAGCTCGTCGACGCCCAAGGAATGGAAGTACCCAGCGTGCGCTTTAATCATGACAAGGAGGCGCTGCTTAGTGCGCAAGGACTGCCGACCGGCGACTACTACCTGGCAATTTCGGATGCGCAGGTAGCGCAAGCAGACTATAAGCTTAGCTCCAGCCTGACGTTTGCCGACACGATTCCCGGCTCTGCAGCAACTACGACCACCCTGCTGCCTGGGGGCGTGCTGCGCAGCGCCATCGATTTCTCAAGCGATATCGACTGGGTCAAAGTGGAGCTGGCCGCCAACCGGAAGTACACCATCGATCTCAGCGGCGCCAGGACTGGCGGCGGCACGCTCGGCGCCAACGGCGTAACACCCGAGCTGGAATTGCTCGACAGCACAGGGCGCCAGGTGGTCCGGAGCAATTACTCCCACTTTGATGATCCTTCCCTACAGTTCCGCCCTACCGCTGATGGCACCTATTACATCCGCATCGGGGCGAGCGGTTACGGTACCGCGCCCGCCACCTACACCTTGAAGATGGGGGACGAGAAGACACCCATCGTCGACACGCAGGCACCGAAAATTGGCACTGTGAACGGGCCAAGCAGTGCGAAAAGCGCACTCAATGACAATCTCAGCCTGAGTTTTTCGGAGCCGGTCAGCCTGGGAAGCGGCACCATCGTCCTGAGCACTGCGAATGGCACGGTGCTGGAGACGTTTGAGATTGGCGGCAATCCGCGCGTCAAGATGGGTGAGTTTGGATTGCTGCTGGACCCAACCCATGCCTTGCAATACGCGACCGATTACGTGGTGACACTGTCGGCCGGTGCGGTCAAGGACCGGGCTGGTCTGCCAATAGCAGACGGCGCTTCAGGCACGTTCCGCACGATCGATGCGCCGCTGGAGGTGTACGGGACTGCGGGGCGCGACGTCTTTTACAGTGGGAACAACAGCGACTTCTTCGCCGGTCGCGATGGAATCGACACGGTAGTTTTTGCAAACAAATATGAGGGATATGGCTTCGAGAAATTCGATGATGTCGTCCACGTAACGTGGAAAATGGGCAGCTATGCTCACGACACGCTGACCTCCGTCGAGAGGGTTCATTTTGCCGAGAAGACCGGCATGGCATTCGACATCAATGGCAATGCGGGCCAGGCCTATCGCTTGTACCAGGCAGCATTCGGACGCACGCCTGACCATGACGGCCTGGGCTATTGGATCAACACGCTGGACCAGGGCTACAGCCTGCAGTCGGCGGCGCGCAGCTTTATCAACAGCGACGAGTTCAGTAGCCGCTTCGGGGCTAAGACCAACGACAATGAATTCCTGACCGCGCTCTACAAGAATGTGCTGGGGCGCGCGCCGGATGCGGAAGGCCTGGATTACTGGACCAATACGCTGAACCTAGGCTTCGGGCGCGACCACGTCCTGGCACAGTTCAGCGAAAGCGCCGAGAACCAGGCGGCCGTGATCGGCGCGATCAAGAAGGGATTCCTCTTCACCATCTGGGACTGAGGCTCATTCGCTGGACTTGCCGCCGGGGAGTTTGTCGAGCCATTTGCTGGCGGCGCGCACATTGGCTTTCAGGGCGTAGTCGATGGAAGCGAGCTGCTCCTCCATCGCTTCCTGCAACACACTGGCCGGGTCGGCCGGGCCGAGCTTGAGGTAGGCGTCGGCTTCGCCGTAGTCGCGGTGGATCTCCATGCCGGCCTTTTTGGCGATGTGCATCATGGTGGCGTTGGAGGACAGGCAGTGCATATACAGCGTGTCCACATCGTTGTTGCGACAGGCGATGTTGGCGCGTTCGAACATCTTGGAGCCGATGCCCATGCCGCGCGCCGATTTGGAGACCGAGACGCCGAATTCCGCCACCTGGTCCTTCTCGGTGGATTTGTGCTTGTCGGCGTCGCGGTCGGCGAAGGCCAGGTGGCCAACCGCCACCAGCTTGAACACGCGGTTGTACACGCCGAACACCAGGTCGCGATCGAAGTCGATGCTGCTGACGTAGCGCATTACCTGTTCGTCATTGACGGGGGAGCCGAAGCGCAGCAGGCGGTCATGCCGCTCCAATCCCAGGAAGTGCTTGAGCATGCGGCGCCGGTCGCGCTCGCGCAATTCCTTGACCGGGATGGCGGGGCGCTCTGCGCCGAACCAGCCGCTGAAAGGATTCCGGAAAAATGTCAGCCTGGCCACGCCATACTCCGATCAGAGGGCCTTCCAGCCCGATAGTTCCTGGGCCAGGTCCATCTCGCCCGACTGGAACAGGATTGAAAAAGCAAGATGAAACTTGACCAGCTTGGGCAGCACCGCCGCTTCGCCTGCCGCTTCGTAGTTGATGGAAAAGCGGATGTCTTTCAGGCCCGGCATCGGGACTTTTTCAAAAGCGCCTTCGATCTTAAGCGGCTGGCCGGTTTCCGGATTGACCCAGACCTTGGCGAGCAGCGGCCGTTTGCCTTCTTTCAGGCGCGTATGCGCTTTCAGGATGACCCATTCCTTGCCACCCAGCGTTTCGCTGCCGACGCGCTCGACGGCGGTGGTGCCTTCCAACAGGTCGTTCGGATGTTCCGCCACCTTGGCTGCCAGGCCCAGGTCGAGGGTGGTCATCTTCTGCATGGACTCCGACACATTGCCCTTGTCCACCACCACCCATTTCGGCTTTTCGCCGCTGGCGCCAGGCGCACGCTCGGATTTGTAGGTGCCGGACTCGGGGCTCTTGTCGTCGGAGACCTTGAAGCTGGTGGTCATGCGGGTCGCCACAACTTTTGGCCGGGCTTGCGAGTACTCGACGTACTGCGTCCAGGCCTTGTCGTTGAGGTCCGCATGGGCTGGCGCCATCATGCCCAGGCCGGCGAGCATGGCTGCGGCCACCATACAGTTCTTCTTCACGAATCCAGCCTCCTGACAGCGTCAATGCGTGCAGCGCGCACGAGTTCGGGGATCGTTTGCGGCTGGCCGGCGGCGCCTTGCGCGATCTGGCCGGCGTTGACGCCGCGCGCCGCTTCCAATGCCCTGGCCAGCCGGGCGCGTTGCGGTGCCAGGCCGGCGTCGGCGCCCGCGCAGGCTGCGGCGTCGAGGAATTGCGCGAAGCGGGCCGGCTTGCGATAGGCGTCGCTGCGCTCGAACAGGGCCACAATCGCAGCGGCATCCAGCGCCAGCGCCTGGCCCACGCTGGCGTGGTCGCGCGCAGCCATCACGGCCAGGTCGCGGCATTCGGTCGGCACCTTCAGGCGCTTGCTGGCTTGCTCGACCTGCGCCAGCGGCTGGTCGTGCAGCAGCACGGCGAAGCGCACCGGCAGTTCCAGCTCTTGCGCGGCGGCGCGGTCGATGAGCGGGGCGATGGCGCTGCCGTCGCCGACTTCGGGCAGGATATGCGACAGCGCTTCGCATTCGCGCAGCACCTGCAACATGCGCGAAGGGTTCTGCTCCATCAGGCCGCGCGCGACCTCCTGCCACACGCGCTCCGGCACCAGCGCATCCACCTCGCCCTGCTCCACCATGTGCTGCATCAGCGCATTGGTTTCCGGCGCAACGCGGAAGTCGGGGAAGCGCGCTGCGAAACGCGCCAGGCGCAGGATGCGCACCGGGTCTTCGGCAAAGGCGTCGGAGACGTGGCGGAAGATGCGGTCTTTCAGGTCTTGCTGGCCGTGGTAGGGGTCGACCAGCACGCCGTCGTCGCCGCGCGCGATGGCGTTGATGGTCAGGTCGCGCCGCACCAGGTCTTCCTCCAGCGTCACGTCGCTCGAGGTGTGGAAGACAAAGCCTTTATAGCCGGGCGCGGTTTTGCGCTCGGTGCGCGCCAGCGCGTATTCCTCTTGCGTCTGTGGGTGCAGGAAGACGGGGAAATCCTTGCCCACCGGGCGGTAGCCGGCCTTCACCATCTCTTCCGGCGTGGCGCCGACCACCACATGGTCGTGGTCCTGGACGGGCAAGCCAAGCAAAGCATCGCGTACCGCGCCGCCAACCACGTAAGTTTTCATCCCCATCAATCGTCCGGCATCTCCGCGTCGTGCAATGGCGCGGTTTCAGTTTCAGCCAGCGCGCCCGCAATCCAGGCGTCGACCGCCGGGTGGTTGCGCATGCGTTCGCAATAAGCCGACAGGGCGGGCGGCAGCACCACACCGTACGTTTTGAAGCGGCATACCACCGGCGCGAAGAAGGCGTCGGCAATCGAGAAGTCGCCGAACAGATATTCATTGTGGCCGAAGCGGCTCAGGCACTCTTCCCACATTTCGCTGATGCGGCCAATGTCGGCCTGGGTGGCCGGGGTGCGGCCCTTGCCAGGGTAGCTACCCTTGATATTCATCGACATGGTGCTGCGCAGGCTGCTGAAGGAGCTGTGCATCTCGGCGCACACCGAGCGCGCCAGCGCGCGCGCTGCGACGTCGCGCGGCCACAGCGGCTTGTCGGGGAATTGCTCGGCCAGGTATTCGCAAATGGCCAGGCTGTCCCAGATCGTCATATCGCCCGCCAGCAGGACAGGCACGCGGCCACTGGCGCTGTACAGCGAGAGATTGTTCGAGGTGTCCGGCTGGTCGAGCAGCACGCGCACTTCGGTGAACGGGATGTTAAAGGCTTTCATCGCCACCCACGGGCGCATCGACCACGAGGAGTAGTTCTTGTTGCCGATCACCAGGGTCAGGCCAGGTTCGCGCGCGGCGGCCAGGGTCTCTGCGAGTTTCGGGTCGAGTTCTGTGGTGTGCATGGCTTCCTTCGGTCTCCTCTATCGTCCGCCGTAAGTGGCTTCCTGTTGTTCCTGTTCGGTATAGCCCTTGGGCGTCACGGTCGGGCCCAGGCGCGCCTTCAGCGATTGCGGTTTGCCTTCGAACATGGCTGCGTAATAGGTAGCGTTGACCATCACGTTTTTCACGTAGCCGCGCGTTTCGACGAACGGAATCGATTCGATGAAGATGGTGCTGTCCATCGGCTTGGCCAGCTGCGTGCGCCAGGAGCGCAGGCGGCCGGGTCCCGCGTTGTAGGCGGCGGTGGCCAGCACTTGCGAGCCGTCCATGCTGCCCAGCACCATGTTCATGTAGTTCGCGCCCAGCAGGATATTGGTCTTCACATCGGTCAACATGCCGTGCACGAAGTCGGACAGGCCGATCTTGCGCGCCACCCAGCGTCCGGTGGAAGGCATCACCTGCATCAGGCCGGAGGCGCCGGCCGACGATTGCGCGTCCATGATGAAGCGCGATTCCTGGCGGATCAGGCCATACACCCAGGCCCGGTCCAGGCCCAAGGTGCTGGTGGTCGGCTGCATGATGTCGTCGTGCGGCACCGGGTAGCGGTGCGTATAGTCGGCCTGCACGCGCGTTTTCTCGGAGGTGTACACCATGCGGTCCAGCACGTGCTTCTCGCGCGCGAATTCGGCGGCGGCGATCAGTTCGCGCTCGTTCAGGCGGCGCGTTTCCCAGTTCCACTCGCGCGTGCCTTCGAAGCGCAGGCGCAGCTCGAAGAATTTGAGGGCGCGCTGCAAGCCGGGATTGGCGGCGATGGCCGCCATCTCGGCCGGCGTCGGCGCGGCACCCGGCGCCGGGATCGTCACCAACTGGCCCAGCTCCTCACCGGCCAGGATGCCGTAATAGCTGGACTGGTCGGCGATGCTGCGGTAGGCCGCCAGCACTTCCGGCGTGTTGTGGCCCGCTTCGGCGGCGCTGGCGCGCGCGCTCCAGTAAACCCAGGCCGGGTCGCGGCGCAATTGCTGTGGCATGCCAGCGATGGTGGCCTTGACGGTTTTCCAGTCGCGCTCACGCAGGGCGATGCGGGTCTTCCACTGCATCTGGTCGTAGGTCAGCGGCGCGCCGGCCGACTTGGCCCAGTATTCCGCCGTTTCCGGCGCGACCGAGTAGCCCGCCACCAGGGCCAGGTTGGCCCAGCCGATGGCGCGTTCCTGCGGTGTCAGTTTCGGCGCGGCTTTTTCCAGCGCCATTTTGGCGATTTTCATGCTGGTGCGGGCGCCGCGGCCGACCGCCACCAGGAAGGTTTCGTGGTCGGCGCGCGTCACGCCCGGGCCTTTGGCCAGCGCCAGCGTCGGCAGGTCCACCGCCTGGCCCATTTTCGCGTCCGAGCCGTTGAGCAGGATGATGGTGCGTTTGGCGGGGCCGGTGGCATTGCTCTCGCCGGCCAGGCGCACCTGCAGCCACAAGTCTTCCTGCGTGAACTGGCCAGTCTGCGCCAGCGACGCGATCAGGGCGCCGCAGCCTTCGCCATAGCTCGGCGGATAGACCAGCAGCAGGCGCGCTTCGGCGGCCACGTTCTGGCCTTTGGTCAGGCGCGACAACAGGTTGTAGCATTTGACCTGGGTGTCGTCCTGCAGCACGAACTGCGGGAATATTTCGTCGAAGGTAACCCATTCGCGCTTGCGCCCCAACTCCAGCAGCCAGTCGTTGCGCATGCGGTCGGCGATGGCATTGCCTTCGTAAGTTTTCAGGAAGGCGCGCACTTCGGCGTTCGACACTTCCTTGAAGCGGGCCTTCAGGCGGTAGTAATCGACGTAGGAGGGGATCGGGTAATCGGCAAGGCGCGCGGCGTAGAACTCCGCCTTGGCAGCGTCGTCGCGCCGCACGGCGTCGCGCAGCAGCAGGAATGCATCATCTTCCTTGCGGCTGTTGCTTGCGTTATCCTGCGACCAGGCCAGTGGCGAGGCGGCGCAAACTGCGACCATCAGTGCGCCGGCTATCCATTTCGAGGTGGAAATCAATGTACGACTCTCAAGGTAATTCACGATATGACCAGCCCAAGTAGCATACCATGCAACCCCGACCAGCAGCCAGCCTCCGGCAAGGCGGAATTGCGCCAGCATATGCATTCCATACGCCGCGCGCTGGCGCCCGAAACGCGCGCGCGCTGGGACCGGGAAATTGGTGCGAAAGTGGTGCAATGGTGGCGTGAAAGCGGTGTTGGTGCGGTCGGGGTTTATTGGCCGCTGCGCGATGAACCTGACTTGCATGCCTGTTATGCGGAGCTCGCGGGGCTGGGGGTGAAGCTGCTGCTGCCGGTGGTGCTGGAGAAGCATGCGCCGCTGGCGTTTGCGGAGTGGCAGATCGGGGAGCCGATGGTGAAGGATAAGATGGGGGTGGCGGTGCCGGCTGACTTGCGGCTGGTGCCGGAGTATCCGCCGGCTTTGATTGTGCCTTGCCTGGGGTTCAATGCGCAGGGGTATCGGCTGGGATATGGCGGGGGGTTTTATGACCGTACCCTGGCGCGTGAGCCGCGGCCGGCTACCGTTGGGGTGGCGTATCGCTGCCTGGTGGCGGAGTTTGCGTCAGATGGACATGATGTGGCGCTGGATCGGGTGCTTACCGAGGATTAGAACCTATAAAACCGGGAAACCGGGGTACGGCCCGAAAGGGCCGGACCCCGGCCGGTTTCAGACTAGACGCTGCCACAAAGCCGTCGTCGCAACGGCCTGGTTCATCGAATAGAAATGCAAACCCGGCGCGCCGCCAGCCAGCAGGCGTTCGCACAAGTCGCTGACCACATCCAGCCCAAACGCCTTGATCGACGCGCTATCATCGCCGAACGACGCCAGCTTCAAGCGCACCCAGCGCGGAATCTCCGCCCCGCACATGTCCGAGAAGCGCATCAACTGCGTGTAATTGGTGATCGGCATAATGCCCGCCACAATCGGCACATCCACGCCAGCCTTCTGCGCCGCATCCACAAAGTGGAAGTAAGCGTCGGCATTGTAGAAGTACTGCGTAATGGCCGCATCCGCGCCCGCCTTCACCTTGCGCACGAAGGCATTCATATCGTCCTGCGACGAACGCGCCTGCGGGTGCACCTCGGGATAGGCCGCCACTTCGATATGGAACCAGTCGCCGGTTTCGGCGCGCACGAATTCCACCAGCTCGTTTGCATAGCGGAATTCGCCCGACATGCCGTAACCAGACGGCAGGTCGCCGCGCAACGCCACCAGGCGCTTGATGCCATGCGATTTGTACTGCTGCAGGATGTCGCGGATCGATTCGCGCGTGCCACCGACGCAGGACAGGTGCGGCGCGGCGTCTTCACCAGCGGCCATGATTTCGAGCACGGTGTCCAGGGTACCCTGCTGGGTCGTGCCGCCGGCGCCGAAGGTCACGGAGAAATACTTGGGATGCAGCTCGGACAGTTTGGCGCGCGTGACACGCAGCTTCTCCGCCCCTTCCACCGTCTTCGGCGGGAAGAACTCGATACTGAAATTGTGGTTAGCCATCTTTGTCTTTCAACAGGAGGGTAGACAAGGCCCAGGAGATCACGCTGTACAGCAAGGCGCCGAGGATGGCATAGCCAAAGCTGTCCACATGGAAGCCGTCCACCACTTTCGCCACCAGCCAGAACATGAAGCCGTTAATGACGAAGATGAACAGGCCAAGCGACAGCATAGTGACGGGCAATGTCAGCAACAGCAGCACCGGGCGCACCAGGGTATTGACCAGGCCAAGTACCAGGGCGGCAACCAAAGCGGCGCCGATGCTGGTGACATCGATGGAGTGCATCAGGTAAGGCACCGCCAGCAGGGCGACGGCATTGATTAACCAGGTGAGAACCAAACGCATGGGTATTTGCTCGCATTTCAGAACCGGGAAAGCAGCCAGGGTCCGGCCCTGTGGGCCGTACCCTGGTTTCCCGGTTTTCCGGTTTTAGTAACGGTAGTGTTCAGGCTTATAAGGCCCTTCAACCTTCACATTGATATACGCCGCCTGCTCCGCAGTCAGTTCGGTCAGCTGCGCATTCAGCTTCTTCAGCTGCAGGCGGGCGACCTTCTCGTCCAGGTGTTTAGGCAAGGTGTACACACCGACCGGATAAGCCTTGGTATTGGCGAACAGCTCGATCTGCGCGATGGTCTGGTTTGCGAACGACGACGACATCACATACGAAGGGTGGCCAGTGCCGCAACCCAGGTTCACCAGGCGGCCTTCAGCCAGCAGGATGATGCGCTTACCGGATGGGAAGATCACATGGTCCACCTGCGGCTTGATGTTGTCCCACTGGTACTTCTTCAGTGCGGCAACGTCGATCTCGTTGTCGAAGTGGCCGATGTTGCAGACAATCGCCTGGTCCTTCATCTTCAGCATGTGCGCTTCGGTCAGGATGTGGTAATTGCCGGTGCAGGTCACGAAGATGTCGCCGTGTTCAGCGGCGTAATCCATGGTCACGACACGGTAGCCTTCCATCGCGGCTTGCAGCGCGCAGATCGGGTCGATCTCGGTCACCCACACTTGCGCCGACAGCGCGCGCATGGCTTGTGCCGAGCCCTTGCCCACGTCGCCGTAACCGGCGATGACGGCGATCTTACCGGCCACCATCACGTCGGTCGCGCGCTTGATGCCGTCCACCAGGGACTCGCGGCAGCCGTACAGGTTGTCGAACTTGGACTTGGTAACGGAGTCGTTCACGTTGATCGCCGGGAAGGCCAGTTTGCCCTCTTTGTGCATCTGGTACAGGCGGTGCACGCCGGTGGTGGTTTCCTCGGTCACACCCAGGATCGCCGGCAGGCGCTTGGAGTACCAGGTCGCGTCCTTGGCCAGGTGGGCCTTGATGGAGTTGAACAGGCAGATTTCTTCTTCCGAGCCTGGGTTGGCCAGCACGGAGAGGTCCTTCTCAGCGCGCGCGCCCAGGTGCAGCAGCAGGGTTGCGTCGCCGCCGTCGTCCAGGATCATGTTGGAGTACACGCCTTCACCCGGCCATTCGAAGATGCGGTGGGTGTATTCCCAGTATTCGTCCAGGGTTTCGCCTTTGACGGCGAACACCGGGGTGCCAACGGCTGCGATGGCGGCGGCGGCGTGGTCCTGGGTCGAGTAGATGTTGCAGGAAGCCCAGCGCACTTGCGCGCCCAAGGCTTCCAGGGTGCGGATCAGTACTGCGGTCTGGATCGTCATGTGCAGCGAACCGGTGATGCGCGCGCCTTTCAGCGGCTGCGCAGCAGCGAATTCTTCACGGATCGCCATCAGGCCTGGCATTTCCGTTTCGGCGATCTTGATCTCTTTTTCGCCCCATGCGGCCAGGCCGATGTCAGCGATGATGTAGTCTTGGGAATCTTTGAGTACGGCGTTCATCACGCCCTCCTTTCAGTGTGTTGAAAAAAGTAACGTGAGCGCGGTGTTGATGTTCCGAGCCTGGCCAGGCTAGCTGGTCGCAGCGCTCCTCGGAGAGAAGAAATTGTAGCGTAAACCTTGGAAACCGGGAAACCAGGGTACGACCCTAAGGGTCGGACCCTGGTTTCCCGGTTTCGCGGTTCTGATGGTTTTACAAGCCCACCGCAGCGCGCAGGATCGCTGCCTTGTCGGTACGCTCCCAGGTGAACTCCGGTTCTTCGCGGCCGAAGTGGCCGTAAGCCGCAGTCTTGGCGTAGATCGGGCGCAGCAGGTCCAGCATCTGCACGATGCCTTTCGGGCGCAGGTCGAAGTGCTCGGCCACCAGCGCGGCGATCTTGTCATCCGAAATCACGCCGGTGCCTTCGGTGTACACGGTGATATTGATCGGGCGTGCCACGCCAATCGCGTACGACACCTGCACCTGGCACTGGCGCGCCAGGCCAGCGGCCACCACGTTCTTGGCCACGTAGCGCGCGGCGTAAGCTGCGGAACGGTCCACTTTCGAAGGATCCTTGCCGGAGAACGCGCCGCCGCCGTGCGGGGCCGCGCCACCGTAGGTGTCGACAATGATCTTACGGCCGGTCAGGCCGCAGTCGCCCTGCGGGCCACCAATCACGAAACGGCCGGTCGGGTTGACCAGGAATTTGGTGTCCTTGATCCACGCGGTCGGCAGCACCGGCTTGATGATCTCTTCGATCACCGCTTCTTCGATCTGCGAGTGGCTCATTTCCGGCGCGTGCTGGGTCGACAGCACCACGGTGTCCACTGCCACCGGGCGGCCATCCACGTAGCGCAGGGTTACTTGCGATTTGGCATCCGGACGCAGCCAAGGCAGGCGGCCATCCTTGCGCAGCTGCGACTGGCGCTCGACCAGGCGGTGCGAGTAGTAAATCGGCGCTGGCATCAGTTCCGGGGTTTCATCGCAGGCGTAGCCAAACATCAGGCCCTGGTCGCCGGCGCCCTGGTCCAGGTCCAGGCCTGCACCTTCGTCAACGCCCTGGGCGATGTCCGGCGATTGCTTGTCGTAAGCAACCAGCACGGCGCAACCTTTGTAATCAATACCGTATTCAGTATTGTCGTAACCGATACGCTTGATGGTATCGCGCGCGACTTGAATATAATCCACGTTGGCGAACGTGGTGATTTCACCCGCCAGCACAACCAGGCCGGTATTGCACAGGGTTTCTGCGGCAACACGTGCGCGCGGGTCCTGGGCCAGGATTGCGTCGAGGATCGAATCGGAAATCTGGTCGGCAACCTTGTCTGGGTGGCCTTCGGATACGGATTCAGAGGTGAAAAGGAAATCGTTGGACATCGCAAGCTCCTACTTTGGTTCAAAAAAATTATTGTCGCAAAACCAATGCAGCTTGCGACGCTTTAGCGACTTTTATATCCCGCTTCGCAAGTTGTCTGTTAACTCAGCGGCTGCTACTAACGTGGTATTTTACGCTTCTTAAAAAATTTTTGTGCAGGGCAACGCATAAATTGCTCTTAAAAACTTACAAATGCTGTTAAGAATATTCCGCTTTTTCTCTGTTTTCCCCTTGCCAATTTTACATGCCCTGGGCGTCGGGCTGGGTTGGCTGGTCTATCTGTTGTCGCCCTCCTACCGCCGCCGCATGCGCGACAATATGCGCCAGGCCGGCTTTGGCGACCAGCTCGGCGCGGCAGTCGGTGAAGCCGGCAAGGCCATTGCCGAGCTGCCCTTCATCTGGTGCGCCGATCCGCAGCGGGTAACGCAGCGCGCCACGGTGGAAAACTGGGAGCTGGTGCAGCAGTACCTGGACCAGGGCAAAGGCATCGTCTTCCTCACCCCGCACCTGGGCTGTTTCGAAATCACCGCCCAGGAAATCGCCCACCGCACCGAGCTGATGGTCATGTACCGCCCGCCGCGCAAGGAAGCGATGAAGCCCCTGATCGAAGGCGCGCGCGCGCGCAAAAACCTGCTGCTGGCACCCGCCACCATGAGCGGCGTGCGCATGCTGGCCAAGTTCCTGAAAAAAGGCCAGCCGATCGGCCTGCTGCCCGACCAGGTGCCGCAGGAAGGCGAAGGCGTCTGGGCCAACTTCTTTGGCCGCAGCGCCTACACCATGACCCTGCCGGCCAAAATGGCCCAGTTGGGCGATGCCGTGGTCCTGATCGTGTACGCCGAACGCCTGCCGGGCGGCAAGGGCTACGTGGTGCGCTTCGTGCCGTTCGAAGGTTCGCTGCAAGGCGACTCCGCCGCCCAGGCGCGCGCCATCAACAGCGAAATGGAGAAGCTGATCGCGCGCTGCCCGGCCCAGTATTACTGGAGCTATAACCGCTACAAGGTGCCAGCCGGCGTGGCCGCGCCCGGCGCGCAGGAGGCAGCATGAGGTTCCTGCTTGGCTTTATGTGGCTGCTGCACTGGTTGCCGCTGCCGGTGCTGGGCCGGATTGGGAAGGCGGTCGGCAGCTTGCTGTTCATCGTAATGGGAGCGCGCCGCGAGATCGCCCTGACCAACCTGCGCCTGACCATGCCGGAGCTCAGCGAGCAGCAACGCCGCAACCTGGCGCGCCAGCATTTCCAGGCCTATTCGCGCAGTGTACTGGAGCGCTCCATCCTGTGGTGGGCATCGGAGGCACGCCTGCGCAAGCTGATCCGGATTGAAACCAGTGACGGCATGCCGGCGGGCCAGGTGCCGGTGGCGGAGTTCAGCGGCAAACCGACCATCCTGCTGTGCCCGCACTTCGTCTGCCTGGACGTGGGCGGCGCCGCCGTGGCGATGGAGGCCTCCGCCTCCTCCATGTACGTGGCGCAGAAGAACAAGGTCTTCGACGATGTGCTGCGCATGGGCCGCGCGCGCTTCAAGCCGGTCCGGCTGTTCACGCGCCAGGACGGTATCAAGCCGATCATGCGCGCGCTGAAGGAAAAGCTGCCCTACTTCATGCTGCCGGACATGGACTTTGGCGACAAGGATGCCGAGTTCGTGCCCTTCTTCGGCGTGCCCGCCGCCACCCTGACCGCCACCGCCCGCATCGCGGCGGCCACCGGCGGCCAGGTGATGCCGGTAATCGCCACCTTCCTGCCCGATTACGCGGGCTATCGTGTGAAGTTTTATCCGGTGTGGGAGAATTACCCGGGTACCGATATGGTGGAGGCCACCCGCCGTATGAATGCATTTATTGAAGAACGCGTTAAAGAAGCGCCAGCCGAATACTTCTGGACCCACAAGCGCTTCAAGACCCGCCCGGCAGGCGAACCTTCCTTCTATACCAACAAGCGATGAAACTGAAATTCACCAAGATGCACGGCGCCGGCAATGACTTCGTGGTCATTGACGCCATCAACCAGCAGATCGACTTCACGCCGGCCCAGTGGCAGGCGCTGGCCGACCGCCGTTTTGGCGTGGGCGCCGACCAGATGCTGGTGGTGGAAAAGTCCAGCGTACCGGGCTGCGATTTTCGCTACCGCATCTTCAACAACGACGGCGGCGAGGTGGAGCAGTGCGGCAATGGTTCGCGTGCCTTCGTCAAATTCGTGGTGGAGAAAGGCCTGACCTCGGCGCGCCAGATCACCGTGGAAACCCTGGCTGGCATCATCTCGCCGCGCCTGGAGGATGATGGCAGCGTGACGGTCGATATGGGTGCGCCGGTGCTGGAGCCGGCGCGGGTGCCGTTCGACGCCGAGGGCCTGGCGGGCCTGCAGGAAGGCCGTGAAACCCTGTGGCCGCTGGTGCTGGAACTGGGCGGCCAGCGTGAAACGGTGCAGGTGTCGGTGGTGTCGATGGGCAACCCGCACGCGGTGCAGGTGGTGGCCGATGTGGATAGCGCGCCGGTTGAGCTGATGGGGCCATTGATCGAGCACCATCCGCGCTTCCCGCGCCGGGTCAATGCCGGGTTTATGCAGTTGGTGAACCGCCAGCACGTCAAGCTGCGCGTGTTCGAGCGCGGCGCGGGGGAAACCCTGGCGTGCGGCACCGGCGCATGCGCGGCGGCGGTAGCGGGCATCCGGCGCGGCTTGCTCGATTCGCCGGTGCGGGTCGACGCGCGCGGCGGGCAGCTATCGATTGCGTGGGCGGGTGAAGGGCAGCCGGTTTACCTGACCGGCCCCGCCGTCACGGTGTTCGAAGGCGAGATCAGCGTTTAATTCCCCTTAAAAACCGGGAAACCAGAAAACCAGGGTCCGGCCCTGAGGGCCGTACCCTGGTTTCCCGGTTTCCCGGTTTTCCCGTTTCTCACGCCGCCGCCATCAACCCCGCCCCCAGCCAGCTCTTCAAGCGATACAAGCGCTGCCGGTAATTCCCCTCCACATCAGCCCCCACCTGCTCAAACACGCGCACGATGCGGTCCAGCTTTTGCCGCTCAGCCGCAGTACGCACCAGCACCAGCCGGCGCTTGCTGCGTCCATAACTGGCGCGGATATCCACCACCAGGCAATGCCCCTGGTCCGCCGTCTTCACATCCAACAGCAAAGCCTCCGCCCTGGTCAGGCGGAACATGGCCGCCAGCTCGATGCGCGCCGCCAGCAAAGGCTGGCGGCCGAGCAGCTCACGCGTCAGCATGGGCAGCAGCGGGTCGGCCCAACTGGCCGGCGGCAACGGCGCTGCGATACGGTCCAGCGCCTGCTGCGCTTCCAGGCTGCCTTGCGCGGCGGCTTTCTGCAGCCAGTACACGGCGCGCACATCGTTGTCCTCCGCGCCGCGACGGGCGCGCCAGGCGTGGATGCCGCACTCCAGTTGGGCGCCGCTGTGCCCCATATCGGCCGCGCGCTCCAGGCAGGCATGCGCCTCGCTAGCGCTGCGCTGGGAAAACTCGGGGCGGATATAAATACGCGACATGGCAAACCAGGCGTCGGCCAAGCCCTGCTCGCCGGCCTGCGCCAGCCAGCGCAGGGCGCGCTTGAAGTTGACCGTGCCATTGCCCGGTTCCACACGATCGCCCTCACTATTCATGCGCGCCAGGGCCAGGCCCAGCGCCAGTTGGGCATCGCGGTCGCCGGCCTGGGCAGCCAGCGTGCGCTGGCGCAGGAGTTCACCGGCGTCCGGCACGCTATCCAAGTCGGGCGCGGCGGTGTGCGCTGCGCTGGGATCGGGCGCGCGGGCCGTGCTGCCCGGCTGGGCCGGAACGCCCTGTGTGGCGGCTGGCCACGCCGGCCGGGGCGCCGCGCCGCCGGTCGCCACGCTCGCCACCGGCGGCGGCTCGGCGGCGCGCAAGCGCGCCAGGGTCTGGGCGGCATCGGGTACGCCCGCCTGCGCGGCGCGCGCGATCCACGGCAATGCCTGGGCCCGCGCGGCATGCGCGACCTCAAAGGGAATATAGGCGCCGATCAAATGCCAGGCAGCGGCCTCGCCCTGGGTCGCGGCGCGGCTCAGCCAATGCAAAGCAGTCGGCACATTCTGTGGCAGGCTGGCCCCGCCGAACAGGTAGAGTTTGCCCAGCGCCAGCTGGGCGGCGGCGTCTCCCGACCGCGCTCCCCTGATAATCACCAGCTCTTCTCGATTTGCCATCGATCTATCCGGTTTCCAAGGAATTAGCTGCTCGCCCAGTGTAGCGGTGCGGTAAATTGCAGGCGCACAACTCCGGGGCTTTTTGATATAGCGCAAATGTGACAGCCCTTCCTTGCGGCTTCCTTACACGCTTTGCACTATATGAGCAGGCTAGCAAGCGTTTCAAAAATACAACAGCACGCCCCGCTTTGGACAGTTTTGACCCTTTTTAGTGCGGATAAACGACCAAGTCCCCGGAACTGGGCGCTTTATCCACTTATCGTATATCCATACACATCCCCGGTCTCATTGATAAAAAAGGACGAACACATGAAGAAATCGTTATTGGCCATGGCCTTGATGGGTGCTTTCAGCGGTGCTGCCTTTGCGCAATCCAACGTGGTCATCTACGGCACTCTTGATGCCGGGATCAACAAGACCAGCAACTCCGCCAACACCGCCATCCAGGAAGGTGGGCGCGACAACAGCAAACTCGGTTTCCGTGGCCAGGAAGACCTGGGCAACGGACTGAAAGCCCTGTTCCACCTGGAAATCCGCTATGAGGTGGACACCGGCAATATCGAGCGCAGCACGCGTCCCCTGTTCCAGGGCCAGAGCCGGGTCGGCCTGCAAGGCGGCTTCGGTACCGTGCGCCTGGGGCGCGCCCTGACCGCGCTGCAGGAAACCACCACCCAGTTCGAGCCATGGTCCGGCATGCCAAACGTGGCCGGCTTCCAGACCGACATGATGGTGGCCGGCTACCGCGCCGCTGTTTCCGGCAGTGGTTCCGACCCGCTGGGCGCGGCTGGCAATTCCGGCAACCGCTTCGCCAATGCGGTCTGGTACAACTCGCCGGTCTTCAACGGCTTCCAGCTCAACCTCAACCTGGGCAGCAAGGAAAACAACGGTCTGGCGACCGCCATCGTCGGCCGCGGCACCACCGTGGCGCCGCAGTATGCCGTCGGCGCGCGCGCCCAGGCCTATCCTTACTCGGTCAGCGCCACCTATTCGGCGCCGGGCACCATGCCGCAGTACGCGGTGTACGCTGGTACCGAACGCAACTCGACCGAGGTGAAATGGCACTCGCTCGGCGCCTACTACCGCCCGATCCCGGCCCTGAAACTGATGGGCAGCTATGGCCGCCAGGATATGAGCCATATCCGCGCCATCAACGACACCATGAAGGCGTGGGTGTTGGGCGCCAACTACAACGTGGGCATCGGCCTGGTGCGCTTCGGTTACGGCCAGCGCGATACCGATGGCGAGGTGAAGACCAAGGAAATCTCGGTCGGGTATGAGCACAATCTGTCGCCGCGCACCTACCTCTACCTGGACCTGTCGCAGAAGAAGGTGCCGGTCACCACGGCGCCGGCCAGCAGCGATATGAGCCAGAACCATTATGCGCTGGGGATTCATCACAACTTCTAAACCAGGAAACCGGGGTCAGACCCGCAGGGTCTGACCCCGGTTTTTCGGTTTGATCGGTTAAAATGTCCACGCCTGCAACATTCGATGTGACATCAACAATGACCGACACCCTGGATTCCGCAATCGTCGCGCAGTACCTGGCCGACAATCCCCACTTCTTCGAAGAACACGCCAACCTGCTGGGCGACGTCAAACTGTCCAGTCCCCTGACCGGCCGCGCCGTCTCGCTGCAAGAACGCCAGATGGAAGTCATGCGTGACAAGTACAAGGCGCTGGAACTGCGCCTGTCCGACCTGACCCGCCACGCCCAGGAAAATTCCACCATCGCCAACCGCTTCCACAGCTGGAACCAGGCCCTGCTGCAAGTGCGCAGCGACGCCGAGGTGCCGCGCGCCGTGGCGCAAGGCCTGGTCGACAGCTTCCACGTGCCGGCCGCCACCCTGCGCCTGTTCAACGTGGCGCCGGAATTCGCCGACGAATGGTTTGCCAGCGGCGTGTCGGAAGATGCGCGCCTGTTCGCCAACAGCCTGCACGCGCCTTACTGCGGCAGCAATAACGATTTCGAAGCGGTGCGCTGGCTGGACGACGCCGAGCACGTCAAGTCGACCGTGATCCTGCCGCTGCGCAAGCCAGGCAGCAAAGGCCCCGCTTTCGGCCTGCTGATCATGGGTTCGCCCGATCCGGAACGTTTCACCTCGCTGATGGCGACCGACTTCCTGGTCCATATCGGCGAAACCGCCAGCGTCGCGCTGGCACCAGTGCTGGCCTAAGCCACCATGGGCACCACAGGCGACGGCAAACTGCAGCAGGCCGACGCCTACCTGACGCACCTGGCCAGCCAGCGCAAGCTGTCCGCGCACACGGTCGCCGCCTACGGCCGCGACTTGCGCGAGCTGGCCACCCTGTCCGACGGCAAAGCCTGGGACGCCCTGACCCATTTCGATATCCGCCGCTACGCGGCCCAGTTGCACAGCCGCGGCCTGGACGCGCGCAGCATCGCGCGCAAGCTGTCCGGCTGGCGCGGCTTCTTCGCCTGGCTCGGCCAGCACAGCAGCCTGCCCGCCAACCCGGTGGAAGGCGTGCGCGCGCCGAAGCGTGCCAAGACCCTGCCCAAGGCCCTGTCGGTGGACGACGCGGTGCAACTGGTGGCCCCGGCCGCGCCCAGCGCCGGCGCCAACGAACCGGCCGCGCTGTGCAACCGCGCCATGTTCGAGCTGCTGTATTCGAGCGGCCTGCGGGTGTCCGAGCTGGCCGGCCTGGACTGCGCATTCCGCAAGGCCGGCGCCGGCCAGCCCGCCTCGCTCGGCTGGCTGGAGCTGGACAACGCAGAAGTGGTGGTGACCGGCAAAGGCGGCAAGATGCGCCGCGTGCCGGTCGGCAGCGCCGCCCTGGACGCCTTGCAGGCCTGGCTGGCGGTGCGCCCGGCCCCGGCCGATGGCAGCAGCGCCCTGTTCGTCAATGAACGCGGCAACCGGGTCAGCCCGCGCGTAGTGCAGCTACGGCTGAAGGCGCACGGCATCCAGGCCGGGACCCCGGTAGCGGTGCACCCGCACATGCTGCGCCACTCCTTCGCCTCGCACGTGCTGCAATCCTCGGGCGACCTGCGCGCCGTGCAGGAGATGCTGGGCCACGCCAGCATCACCTCGACCCAGGTCTACACCGCCCTCGATTTCCAGCACCTGGCGCTGGTCTATGACAAGGCCCATCCACGGGCTAAAATTAAATAACGGGCGGCTTGATCCTGCTCAAGTTTGCCCATTTGCCAGCATTTCCAGAATTCCGGCATAATCGACCGATTCCAAATGCAGCGGACACGCGAGTAATACCATGGCAATGATTCCAACCACTATCCTGACCGGCTTTCTTGGCGCCGGCAAAACCACGCTGCTGAACCGCATCCTGCGCGAAGAGCACGGCATGAAAATCGCCGTTATCGAAAATGAATTCGGCCAGGAGAATATCGACAACGAAATCCTGGTGCAGGAATCGCGCGAACAAATCGTGAAAATGAATAACGGCTGCATTTGCTGCACCGTGCGCGGCGATTTGATTATCGGCTTGTCCGAATTGGCCAAACGCCGCGCCGCCGGCGAAATCCAGTTCGACCGCGTGGTGATTGAAACCACCGGCCTGGCGAATCCCGGCCCGGTTGCGCAAACCTTCTTCGTCGATGAGGAAGTGGGCGCCAACTATATGCTCGACGCCGTGGTTACGGTGGTCGACGCGCGCCACGCCATGCAGCAACTGGACCAGCACGAGGAAGCCCAGCGCCAGGTAGGCTTCGCCGACAAGATCCTGCTGTCCAAGACCGACCTGGTGGACGCCGCCGCCGTCGACGCCCTGAGCGCGCGCCTGAAGCGCATCAATCCACGCGCGCCCATCAGCCGTTCCGATTTCGGCAAGGCGCCGCTGACCGAGGTGCTGGATCTGCGCGGCTTCAACCTGAATGAAAAGCTGGAAATCGACCCTGATTTCCTGGCCGAGGAAGAGCACGTGCACGACGAGCACTGCGGTCATGACCATGATCACGGCCATGCGCACGAGCATGGCGAGCACTGCAGCCACGACCACCACCACTCCCACCACAGCGACGATATCGCCGCTTTCGTGTTCAAGAGCGAACGCCCGTTCGACCCGGCCAAACTGGATGAATTCCTGGGCGGCCTGGTGGATGTGTACGGTCCTCGCATGTTGCGTTACAAAGGCGTATTGTTGATGCAGGGCGCCGAGCGCAAGGTGGTTTTCCAGGGCGTGCACCAGTTGATGGGCAGCGACCTGGGCGCCAAATGGGGCGAAAACGAGACACGCGCCAGCAAAATGGTGTTTATTGGTAAAAATCTGCCAAAAGACATCTTTATTACTGGCCTTGAACAATGTTTGGTATAAACTAGGGCGCTTTTTGAAGCACCACAGAGCGCTGCAAATCTGAAAACCCTGTCGTATCGAAGGTAAGCGAAGTCATGACAAAAGCAAATAAATCGACCCCTGCCGCAGAAGTCCTGCTCACCGAAGAAGAAATTCTGAAAATGGGCGAGAAGGACTATATGAACCCGGCCCAGATGGCGTTTTTCAAGAATAAGCTGCAAAACCTTGAAAAAGAATTGCTGAAGAACGCTGGCGAAACCACCGAACACCTGCGCGAAACCGTGCTGGTGCCGGACCCTGCCGACCGCGCCACCATCGAGGAAGAGCACGCACTGGAGCTGCGTACCCGCGACCGCGAGCGCAAGCTGCTGAAGAAAGTGCAGCAGTCGATCCAGGCCATTGATAATAACGACTACGGTTATTGCGAAGAGACTGGCGAGCCGATCGGCATTCCACGCCTGATCGCCCGCCCGACCGCGACCCTGTCGCTGGAAGCACAGCAACGCCGCGAGCTGAAACAGAAGCTGTACGGCGATTGATTCCCCGCTAAGCGGACAAAAGCACGCTGCGGCGTGCTTTTTTCTTGCAACGCTCTCCTACGGTACGCCCTTATTTTTTTCCCTTGGGCTACACTAGTGATCCTATGGGACTGTTCTCCATTTTCAAAAAAGGCAAGGCCGACGAAGTCGTCACGAATGAGGACGATAACGCTGCACGCCTGGCCGCGAACAGCGAACTGGAGCGCCAGCGCGCCCAGCAGTCGGATTTGCAGCGCGAGATCGCGCGCGCCACCGCCATGAAGATCGACGCGATCGAGGCGGCGATGGCGGCCGACATCTTCAACGAACCCGAGCCGGCCTGGACCCGCCGTCCGCGCCCGCTGCAGCCGGCGGCCGCCAGCAACGATGGCGCCACCCTGCCCATGCTGGACCAATACACCACCGAACTGCTGGGCGACGAGGACGTGCCACTGGAAGCGGCCGCCGCCGAAAGCGCGCCCATCGTGGAAGAGATCGCCATCCTGTATTCGAACGGCCAGGCCGAGGTGGCCGAGCAGATGTTGCTGGGCAGCCTGCCGGACGCGGCCCAGGACCGCACCGTGTGGTGGATGCTGTTCGACCTGTACCAGGTGTTGGGTCGCCAGGAATCGTTCGAGAACATTTCGATCGACTACGCCAGCCAGTACGAAACCTCGCCCCCCTCCTGGAGTACGCCAGCCGGCGCCGCCAGCGAAGCGCCGGTGGCCGCCGGCTATTCCGGCGTGGCCCCGACCCTGGCCCTGGCCGGCATCCTGAACGCCTCGGCTGCAGCGCAGCTGGAACGCCTCGACAGCATGAACCAGAAGCTGCCGCTGCGCCTCGACTTCTCGCGCGTCAACGGTGTCGATCCGGAAGGCTGCGCCCTGCTGCTGGCGGCCCTGCAGAAAGTCCAGGGCGGCGAACGCGAACTGCTGGTGGTGGGCGCCACCGAGCTGGCCGAGCAAGTACGCGCCATCCTCACCATCGGCAACCGTGACGACGGCGAAGCGCCCTGGCTGCTCTACCTCGAACTGCTGCGCCTGCTCAACCGCGAAAAGGACTTCGAGGAATCCTCGATGGACTACTGCGTCACGTTTGAAGTGTCGCCGCCGCCCTTCGTCGCCCCGAGCAAGGTCGCCAACGCCCCGCGCCAGGCCACGGCCAGCGCCGCCGACCGCTTCATGCTGCCGGCCGTGATTGCAGGCGACGCCGGTAAGCTGCTGGCCGCGATCGACGAATACGCCGGCCAGTACCCGGTGCTGGTATTCGACTGCGGCCGCCTGGCACGGATGGAATTCGGCGCCGCCAGCGCCCTGCAATCGAAGATTGCCGAACTCTCAAACGGCGGCGAGCGCCGCATTGAATTCCGCGACCTGAACCACCTGGTGGCGGCGCTGATGCGTTTGCTGGGCTATGCTGATATAGCGCGGCTGTTCCCGCACAAGTACTGACATTTCCGAAAAAATGGGGACGTACCCTATTTTTCGCAGAAAAATAGGGTACGTCCCCATTTTTTTGGAAATATTGAATTTTGGGGCTCCCGCCCCAAAATGCCGCGTTAATCCCCATACAAAGGCATTAACATGGAACAATTTCACGGCACTACCATCCTGTGCGTGCGTCGCGGCAACGATGTCGCGATCGGCGGCGATGGCCAGGTTACCCTCGGCAACATCGTCATGAAAGGCACCGCCCGCAAGGTGCGCAAGCTGTACCAGAACAAGGTGCTGTGCGGCTTTGCCGGCGGCACCGCCGATGCCTTTACCCTGCTCGACCGTTTTGAAGCGAAACTGGAAAAGCACCAGGGCCACCTGCTGCGCGCTTCAGTTGAAATGGCCAAGGACTGGCGCACCGACCGCGTGCTGCGCCGCCTGGAGGCGATGCTGCTGGTGGCCGACAAGGAGTCCACCCTGGTGATCACCGGCAACGGCGACGTGCTGGAACCGGAGGGCGGCATCGGCGCCATCGGCTCGGGCGGCAGCTATGCCCAGTCGGCCGCCCTGGCCCTGGCGCAGAATACCGACCTGTCCCCGGCCGAGATCGTGAAGAAGTCGCTCACCATCGCCGGCGAGCTGTGCATCTACACCAACCTGAACCACATCATCGAGACCCTGGACCCAGCATGAATATGACCCCTCAAGAAATCGTCGGCGAACTCGACAAGCATGTGGTCGGCCAGGGCAAGGCCAAGAAGGCGGTCGCCATCGCGCTGCGCAACCGCTGGCGCCGGCAGCAGGTGGAAGAGCCGCTGCGCCACGAGATCACGCCGAAGAACATCCTGATGATCGGCCCGACCGGCGTCGGCAAGACCGAGATCGCGCGCCGCCTGGCCAAGCTGGCCGACGCGCCCTTCATCAAGGTGGAAGCCACCAAGTTCACCGAGGTCGGCTACGTGGGGCGCGATGTCGACACCATCATCCGCGACCTGATCGAGATCGGCGTGAAGCAGACCCGCCAGAGCGAAATGGCCAAGGTGCGCGCGCGCGCCGAGGATGCGGCGGAAGACCGCGTGCTCGACATCCTGCTGCCGCCACCGCGCGATTTTGGCTTCGCCGCCACCGGCACCGAGCCGCGCACCGATGACACCACGCGCCAGACCTTCCGCAAGCGCCTGCGCCAGGGCGAGCTGGATGACAAGGAAATCGAGATCGAGCTGGCCGAGCAAAGCCCGACCATGGAAATCATGGCGCCGCCGGGCATGGAGGAAATGACGGAGCAGATCAAGTCGATGTTCTCCGGCATGGGCGGCGGCCGCAAGAAGGCGCGCAAGATCAAGATCAAGGAAGCCATGAAGCTGCTGCTGGACGAGGAAGCGGCCAAGCTGGTGAACGAAGACGAGATGAAGAAGATCGCGCTGACCAATGTGGAGCAGAACGGCATCGTCTTCCTCGACGAGGTGGACAAGATCGCCACGCGCTCGGAAGTGGGCGGGGCCGACGTCTCGCGCGCCGGCGTGCAGCGCGACCTGCTGCCGCTGGTGGAGGGCACCACCGTCAACACCAAGTACGGCATGGTGCGCACCGACCATATCCTGTTCATCGCGTCCGGCGCCTTCCACCTGGCCAAGCCGTCCGACCTGATTCCGGAGCTGCAGGGCCGCTTCCCGATCCGGGTCGAGCTGGAGTCGCTCTCGATTGCCGACTTTGAACGCATCCTGACCAGTACCGATGCCTGCCTGACCAGGCAGTACGAGGCGCTGCTGGCGACCGAGGGCGTGCAGCTGGACTTCGCGCCGGACGGCATCACCCGTTTGGCGGAGATCGCCTATCAGGTCAATGAGCGTACCGAGAATATCGGCGCGCGCCGCTTGTATACCGTGATGGAGAAGCTGCTGGAGGAGATTTCCTTCAGCGCCACCGAGAGCGGCGCGCAGCATGTGGTGATCGATGCGGCGTATGTGAACCAGCGTCTGGATGCGCTGGCGGTCAACGAAGATTTGTCGCGCTACGTGCTGTAATGGCGAACAAGGCACTGGCCACGCGGCAGAAGATGCGGATTCGCGTCGAGCCGTCGCAGAATTTTGGCAAGCCGCGCAACCCGATCGCGGCGCTTGCCAAGGCGCGCGCGGCCGGGCCGCATGATAAGAACCGGACTACCGCCGAGCGGCAGGATGGGAAGAAGCTGATCGACAAGAAGTTGCGCGGCGAGGACGAGGAGAACCGCTAGTCCGCGAAAACCGCTTAAACCGCAAAAACCGAGAAAACCGCAAAAACCGGAAAACCGGAAAACCAGGGTACGACCCTTAGGGTCGGACCCTGGTTTTCCGGTTTTTGCGGTTTGCCGTTTTGCGGTTTTGCGGTTTTACAGGTTTAATCGACTTACCAACTCACCAAACCGGCCCCAGGAAAAGATACAGCGTCTGCTCGCCGTCGCGCGTCGCCCCCGCCCCCAGGAACAGCGGCCCAAACCTGGTCTCCACCGACAAAAACGCACTCCCCGCCTGCTTCAAGGCCCGTCCTGTCGCATCCGACGCGCGATCGAATCCGCCGCCCGTCTCCAGCGAGAACCCAGCCCGCATGGTCCCGCCAAAAGCACTCGGCAGCGAAGCAATACGCCGCGCCAGCACCACCCGCCCCAGCATCATGGTCGGGTCCTGGATCGAATTGGTCGGCGTCCCCGACAAACGCAGGAAGCCGCCCAGCGACACCGGCGACGCCCCCGCCTGCGCCTTGGCCCACTCCAGCGACACATGCCCCGCCCAGTTATCAACGCGGAAGGCCTGCAGCACCGTCGCGCTCCAGTTGGAAGCCGCCGTGCCCACGCCCTGCCCGCTGCCCGGCGTACGCTGGCGCCCGATGGTGAGCAAGGTGCCGCGCGTCGGGAAGGCCAGCGAATCAAGTGTATCGACGCGGAAGCGCGCAAACGTGGTGCTGTCGTACTTGCGCACCACCTCCGCCGTCGGATCCTGCGGAATCACCGGCCGCACCGAATACGCCTGGCGCGCCACGCCGAACGAGAACTCGCCCCAGTTGCCAAACTGGCGACCCAGCGCCAGCGACGCGCCGCGCGCGCTGTACGACACGCGCGCCATGCGCTGCTGGCGAACGAAGATGTCACCCGCAATCTTGCCAATCTGCGCCGACGGCATGAAGAACCACTTGCCGCCCGCGCCCAGCGGCTGCCACCACTGCACGCCCAGGCCGCGCTCATTGCCCAGCCGCCCTTCAGTGCGGATCTCGCCGCCCCAGCTATTCAGCGCCGAGCGTACATGCATCACCTTGATGGCGAAGTCGTTCGAGTCGCGGAAATCGCTGGTCAGCTCCAGGCCCACGCGCATGCGGCTGCGCGCCCATTCCGCCTCGGTGGCGCGGATGGTGACGGTGCGTTCGCCATCCAGGTCGTCGATATCGGTTTCCACGCGCGCCATGTCGCCGCGCCCGTACAGCGCCACCGCCGCTTGCCGCACCTGTTCGCGCGTGGTGGGCTGGCCTGCTTCCAGGCCGGACTGGCTGACCAGCACTTCCGGGTTCACATCGCGCGTGCCCTGCACCTGCACCCTGGCCAGCTTGACCGCGCGGTCGGTGTCGGCCGGCGTCGCCAGGCGCAGGCTCTCCATGCCGATATAGTCGCGCTCCGGCAGCGCCAGCGCGGCCAGGCGCGGTTGCAGCGCGCGCGCGGCGGCCTCGCCGGCCTGCATGGCCTTGTCCCAGGTGGAAAAGTCGAGGAAGCTGATGCCGTCCAGCTTGGGCGCGATCAGGATATCGTCCTTGCGCAACTCGCTCAGCGAACGCTGCACGTTTTGCTCGGTCAGGATTTGCAGCATCTGGTTGGCCACGCCCAGCGCGCTGCCCAATTCCTTTTCCGGCGACAGCGTGGTGCCGACATTGACGGCGATGACGATGTCGGCGCCCATGGCGCGCGCCATGTCGACCGGCAGGTTGCGTACCAGGCCGCCGTCCACCACCAGGTGGTCCTTGATGCGCACCGGCGCGAACACGCCCGGCACGGCAAGCGAGGCGCGCATGGTCTGGAACAGGGGTGTGTTGTCGAGCACTACCAGCTCGCCGGTCAGCAGGTCGGAGGCGACGGAGCGGAACGGCAGCGACAGCTGGCTGACCGGCAGGTCGCGCGTGCCGGGCGGCAGCAGGCGTTGCAGGGCCATTTCCAGCGCGGCATTGCCGGCCGCGCCGGGCGGGCCTTGCACGCCTTTCAGGGTGATGCCGAATTCAATGCGGGACGGCAGCAGGATGTCTTCGTCACGGCGGCGGAAGTGCAGCTCGTCGCGCGCCGGGCGGTCGGCCACCACGCTGTCCCAGTCGGTGCTGGCGGCCATTTTTTCAAGGTCTTTGAGCGACGCACCGGCGGCCCAGGCGCCGCCGATGACGCTGCCCATCGACGTGCCAACCACCAGGTCGATGGGGATGCGCATTTCCTGCAGGGCGCGCAGGACGCCAACGTGGGCGAAGCCGCGCGCGCCGCCGCCGCTTAGGACCAGGGCGATTTTGGGGCGGGCTGCAAGCGGGAAACCGGCCTGCGGCAGCCGCATGGCGGGGTCCGGCCCTGCGGGCCGTACCCCGGTTTCCCGGTTTTCGGCAGCGCAAGCAAACCCCGCGCAAAAGGCCAAGGCTAACGCCAGCCCCTTCATCGCGTCTGCGGCGCCCCGCCCGTCGGTTGTGCCGACGTGGTCGGCGGCTGCGCCGGCGCCATCTGCACCGGCGGCGGCACCGGCATCATCTGCTGCGGAGGCGGAGGTGGTGGCATCGGCACAGCCTGCGGCTGCTCCATCGGCGGCGGCATCGCCAGCGACGCGCTACCGCCCGCATCGGCCATCAAATCCAAACGCTTCTGCACCCCGCCCTCCAGCAGGATCACATGGCGCGCTTGCACCTCCTTCACGCTCACCCCCGGCGCCACTTCCGCGCCGACCGGGAAAGCCTTGGCCGGCTGCGCATCGGCCGAAATAATCGCCACGCTTCCGCGCCCGCGCGTATCCGCCACCACGCCGCGCAGCTGGAAATTGCTGACCGCCGCCACGGCGGTATTCCCGCCGAACAGCCCGCGCGCCGCATCCAGGCTGGCCTCCGGCGCCTGCGTCAGCGGCACCGCTGCGATCGGGCGCTGCTTCGGCGTGAACAGCTTCATGCCCCAGAAGGCCAGCGAGGCGGACAACAACGCCACTGCGGCCACACTGCAAATCAAAGGCAAACGTTTCAAATCAATTCTCCAATATCAGCGCACCAGCTGATTGATTTCGATGATCGGCATCAGCACGGCCAGCACGATCAGCAACACCACCACGCCCATCGCCAGGATCAGCATCGGTTCCAGCAAGCCGGCGATGGTCAGCGTGCGGCGTTCCAGGTCCGACTCCTGCGCGCTGGCGGCGCGGTCCAGCATGGCGGGCAGTTCACCCGTGATTTCGCCGGCGCGGATCATGTGGATCA
Organism: Massilia sp. SR12; assembly: GCA_046523935.1. GTDB lineage: Bacteria > Pseudomonadota > Gammaproteobacteria > Burkholderiales > Burkholderiaceae_D > Rugamonas. Next base: position 3,784,315 of record CP159586.1, read on the forward strand.
GCATCGGCGGGAAGTGTTTTTGCGCCGACAGCGAGCGCGCCAGGCTGGCGCCTTCGCGCACGGAATCGCTGGCCTGCTCCACCAACTGGCGCATGGCCACGTTCGACAGCGTATCGCGGCTGGTCTCCAGCGCGCGCAGGATCGGCACGCCGGAACCGGTGGTGATCGCCAGCGTGCTGGCAAAACGCGAGGTGTTCAGGCTGCGTTCGAACTTGCCGTACAGCGGCGCCGTCAGCAGCCAGGTGTGCCAGCGCAGCTTGACGTCGGGGTTCTGCAGCATCTTGCGCACCAACACGCCGGCCGCCACCAGGATGCCCAGCATGGCGAAGCCGTAGTTGCGCACAAAGTCGGAAATGGCCAGCATGATCACCGTCAGCAGCGGCAGCTTTTGCTTGGTGTTGGCGAACACCGAGACGATCTGCGGCACCACATAGGTGAGCAGGAAGATCACGATCAGGAACGCCACCACGGTGACGATGGCCGGATAGGTGAAGGCCAGCTTGACCTTCTGCACCAGGGCGTTGCGCCGTTCGATGTAGTCGGCCAGGCGCGACAACACGCGCGACAGCTGGCCGATCTGCTCGCCCGACGCCACCAGGGCGCGGTAGATTTCCTGGAAGTCGCGCGGGTGGCGCGACAGCGCGTCCGACATCGAGGCGCCGCCCATCACTTCCGAGCGGATCGATGCCACCAGGTCGCGCACATACGGGCGCTCGGCCTGTTCCAGCAATGCAGTGAAGGCCTGCTCCAGCGGCAGGCCGGCTTCCAGCAGGCTGGCAAGCTGGCGCGTGAACAGCGCCAGCTCATTGGTGTTCAGCTTTTCGCCAAAGCCGCGGCGCGCGGTGGCGCCGCTGGCGTCCACCTGGGCCGAGATGGCGTCCACCTTGATCGGCACCAGGCCCTGCGAACGCAGGTCGGCGCGCGCGGAACGGGCGCTGTCGGCATTGACCACGCCCTTCTTGCTGGCGCCTGCCGCATCCACGGCCTCATAACGGAAAGCCGGCATCGCTTAGTCCTTCGCCACGCGCAGCAATTCGGCCTGCGTGGTGACGCCCTGCTGCAGCCAGCGCTCGCCGTCCTCGCGCATGGTGCCCATGCCGTGCTTCTGCGCTGCGGCGCGGATCTCGGCTTCCGAGCTGCGGTCGTGGATCTGGGCGCGGATGCTGTCGTCGGTCTGCAGCAGCTCGTAAATGCCGACGCGGCCCTGGTAGCCGGTGTTGCCGCACTGCTCGCAGCCGACCGCCTTCCATTGCGCACCATCGAAGCTCTTGCAGCTCGGGCACAGCTTGCGCACCAGGCGCTGCGCCAGTACGCCCAGCAGGGACGAGGACAGCAGGAAGGGTTCAATACCCATGTCCAGCAAACGGGTCACGGCGGCGGCGGCGTCGTTGGTGTGCAAAGTCGCCAGCACCAGGTGGCCGGTGAGCGAGGCCTGCACCGCGATCTGCGCCGTTTCCAGGTCGCGGATCTCGCCGATCATGATCACGTCCGGGTCCTGGCGCAGGATGGCGCGCAGGGCCTTGGCGAAGGTCATGTCGATACGCGCGTTGACCTGTGTCTGGCCCACGCCGTGCAGGTCGTACTCGACCGGGTCTTCCACCGTCATGATGTTGGTGGAGGTGTTGTTCAACATGGACAGCGCGGCGTACAAGGTGGTGGTCTTGCCCGAGCCGGTCGGGCCGGTGACCAGTACGATGCCATGCGGCTGGTTGATCAGGCTATTGAACTGCCCCATCATCCTTTCGCTCATGCCCAGGTGCGACAGGTCGAGCCGGCCCGCCTCCTTGTCCAGCAAACGCAGCACGGCGCGTTCGCCGTGGCCGGTCGGCAGGGTGGAAACGCGCACGTCGACCGGCTTACCGCCCACGCGCAGCGTGATGCGGCCGTCCTGCGGCAGGCGCTTCTCGGCGATGTCCAGCTGCGCCATGATCTTGATACGCGAGATCAGCGAACCATGGATCGCCTTGCGCGGGCGCACGACGTCGCGTAGCGCGCCATCCACACGGAAGCGCACCACCGAGGTTTGCTCGAACGGTTCGATGTGGATGTCGGAGGCGCCGTCGCGCAGGGCTTGCGTCAGCAGCGCGTTGATCATGCGGATCACCGGCGCGTCGTCCGACGACTCCAGCAAATCCTCAATGGCCGGCACGTCCTGCAGCAGCTTGGTCAGGTCCAGGTCGGCGTCGAATTCCTCCGCCACCTGGGAGGCGTCGCCGGAGGCGCTGGCGTAGGCCGTGGCGATGGCCGCTTCCAGGTCGGCGCGCGCCAGGTGTTTCAGGTTGATGCGGCCGAAGCGGCGCGACACTTCCGCGATGGCGGAAGCGGGCGTGGCGTTCGACATCATCACATCGACCGCGTGCTCGGCTTCGGCGCTGGGCTGGGCCAGCACCAGGAAGTCGCGCGCGAAGGCGTAAGGCAGGAGGTTGCTCATTGCTCGCTCTTACTGTTGCTGCTGTTTTTGTTCGGGTACGGAGGGCGCGGCCGGCGCGATGGGCTTGGCCAGTTGGCCGCCGCCCATCGGTTTGCCGTCCTGCAGTTGCGGCAGCATAGGCGCGCCCAGGTTCTTGACGGCGATGCTTTCTTCCGGCGCGGCCGCCTGCTGCGTGGCGCGCATGTAGTCGTAGCGGTCGGCGGTCAGGCTCATGCCCTGGTCGCGGTTGCGCACCACCACCGGGCGCAGGAACACCATCAGGTTGGTCTTCTTGCGCGTGCGTTTCTGGTACTTGAACAGGTTGCCGACCAGCGGCAGGTCGCCCAGGCCCGGCACTTTTTCCACGTTGTCGCTGACGTCGTCCTGGATCAGGCCACCCAGCACCAGGATCTGGCCGTCGTCGGCGATGATATTGGTTTCAATGGCGCGATTTTTCAGGATCAGGCCATTCGCGTTCGACGCCACCGAGGTGTCGATGCTGGAGCTTTCGTTGTAGATCGCCAGCTTGATGGTGCCGCCTTCGGAAATCTGCGGGCGCACTTTCAGCGTGATGCCGACGTCCTTGCGTTCAACGGTGGTGAATGGGTTGCCGCCACCGCTGCTGGCGGTGGTGTAGGAGCCGGTCACGATCGGCACGTTCTGGCCGACCTTGATGGTGGCCACTTCATTGTCCAGCGTGAGCATGTTCGGCGTCGACAGGATATTGCTGTCGTCGTCCGCGCCCAGCGCGTGCGCCACGGCGCCCAGTCCCAGCTCCCCGTTGGCCAGTTGCTTGAAGACGCCCAGCGTCAGGCCGGCGCCCGGCAGGACGGTGCTCTTGCCCTGCTTCAGCTGGTACAGATTGGTCAGCGCATTGCCTTCCGCCACGCCGGGATAGTTGGTCAGGCCGCCGACCCGGTAGCTGCTGCCGGCATTGCCGCTCAGGCCCGTCCACTGCACGCCGAACTCGGACAGCTTGTTGGCGTTGACTTCGACAATCATCGATTCGATATAGACCTGGGCGCGGCGCACGTCGAGCTGGTCGATCACGGCGCGCAGGTTGCGGTAGACCGCTTCCGGTGCGGTGATGATCAGGGTGTTGGTGGTGGCGTCGGCCTGGATGAAGCCCGCCTGGCCGCCGCCCGCCAGGGCTTGCCCGCCGCTGCGGTTGCCGCTGCCGCTCAGGGCCGGATTGGTCGGGCCGTTGCCCTGGCCGCTGCCCTGCGGCGTCTGGCCCATGCCGCCCTGGTTCATCTGGCCGGTGCCGCCGGCGCCGCCCAGCGATGCCAGGCCGCCGCCCGACTGGCCGCCACTGGCGCCGCTGTCGCCCGACACCACGGAACGCAGGGTTTCCGCCAGCTTGGTCGCTTCCGCATTCTTCAGGTAGACCACGTGCACATTGCCGGCCTGCGCGGTCGGCTGGTCCAGCTTGGCGATCAGCGACTTGGCCAGGTTGGCGCGCGCGGCCGACGGTGCGCGCACCACCAGCGAGTTGGTGCGCGGGTCCGGCACCAGGTTGACGCGGCCGGAATCGCCGCCGGCGCCCGGTTCCAGCAGCTTGTTGATCATGGCCGCCAGGTCGCTGGCGATGGCGTAGCGCACCGGGATCACATCCAGGTCGGCCGCCGACGGCGCGTCCAGCGAGGCGATGATCTTGGCCAGGCGCTTCAGGTTGTCTGCGTAGTCGGTAATGACCAGGGTGTTGTTGCCCGGGTTGGCGTTGATGGTGTTGTTGGGCGTGATCAGGGGCCGCAGCACGGTGACCAGGTTGGCCGAGTTCTCGTGGTTCAGGTGGAAGATCTGCGTCACCACCTGGTCGCCTTGCGGGCTCTTGGTGCCGCCCACCACGGTGGGCGAGGCCTGCAGCTTGGCTTCCGCTTCCGGCACCACCTTGGCGTAGCCGTCGCCGCTGACGATGGCGTAGCCTTGCAGGCGCAGCGCGGAAGCCAGCAGCGAGAAGGCCTGCGACTTGGTGATCGATTTTTCCGACACCAGGCTGATGGTGCCTTTGACGCGCGGGTCGATCAGGAAGGTGATATTGGTGTAGTGGCCGACCGCCTTGATCACCGATTCAATATCGGCGCCGACGAAATTCAGCGCCGCTTCGTCATTGGGCTGGGCCCAGGCCGTGACGGGAGCCGCAGCGGGCGCCAGCGCACAGCACAGCATCGCGGCGGCGCTCAGGCGGCGCAGCGCCGGGAAGGATTTTGGGCTTGCAGTATGTGTTTTCATTATCGGAACTCTAGTGCAATGACGTTTTTAACGCTATTCGGCTTGCGCTGGCCCAGCATGTTCAAAAGGCCAAGCAGCTGCTCTTCATATCCTGTTGCGGCTTCCGCCTGGCCGGAGAACTGCAGGCGGCCATGCTCGAACTTTCCTGTGCCGCTTAACAGCAGCGGACCGCGTTGCGAATTCAATGCCAGCGCGGCTTGCTGCCCCTGCCAGTCAAACGCCAACTGGTAGCTGCCCAGCGGCTTGAGCGGCGACAGGCGCGACGCCATGTCCTGCATTTCCAGCGTGGTGCGGCCACGCAGCGCTACCGCCTGGCCCGCGCGCTCGATCTGCAGCGAGGTCCAGGACAGCTTCATGCGGCCGCTCGGCGCCAGCGTGTTGAGCGGCGCGCCCAGCCCGGCCAGTCCGTCGGCCGGCAGCAGCAATGCCGCCGGGCTGACTTCCCAGCGGCTCCAGCCGCCGCGCAGCGTGACCGGCTGCGTCAGCGCGTCCGGGTTTTCCAGTTCCACATCAACGCTGCCAAACACCACCAGCGGCGACAGGCGCCAGTTGAAGCGGCCCGGCAGCAGCGGGGTGACCGCGCCATCCCTGCTGGCGGCGCCGCCAATAAAGGCGGAACCGCGCCACAGCGTACCTTGCGCGTCGCCCAGGGTCAAACGGCCGCCGCTCTGCGCTTCCACCAGTTGCCCCATCCAGCTCGCCGGCAGGAAGGCCAGCACGGTCAGGCCCGCGCTGAGGGCAATCGCCAGCAGCCACAATACTGCACGCTTCATCGGGCAACCGTCTCCTGGCGCAGGGTCAGGTTGGCGTCCACTTGGCCGGCCGCGCCTTGCTGCGTGACCTGGCCTTCCTGCACGGCCACGCGCTGCTCACGGCGCATGGTGTCGAGCCAGCTCACCAAACCGGCAAACTGCACGCCCTTGAATTCCACTTTAATGTAGTCACCGGTGACGGCAAGGTTTTGCGGCGTCAGGCCGTTCGCTTGCAGCGTGGCCGCCACACCATCCTTGGACAGGGGCTGTGGCTGCACCGGCGGCGTGCCCGCCAGCTGCGCCGCCTCGCCGGCCAGCGCCTGCAGCTCCGCCACTTGCTGGTTCAGCTTCGGCAGCTCCTGTTGCAGCTTGTCGCGGCCTGTCAGCGCGGGGTCGATCAAAAGGCCGTAGACCAGGCCGAAGGCCACCACGGCGCCGCCGATGGAGAGCATGCGCTGCTCCTGCTCGGTGCGCACGCTCCACCATGCCGCAGCACGGGCGCGGTGGCCGTTGAGGGTGTCGTTCAGGCTCGCCATTACTTGCCTCCCGCTTTCACCAGCCACAGGCCGGGACCTCTCTCGCTGGCCGACAGCTTGCGCTGCGCCAGGGCCGCCTGCATCTGCGCCAGCGCATTGGCGTCGACGCTGTTCGGCTTGAATTTGACGGTCATGCTGCGGTCCTTGTAATCGATGCCGGCCACCACTTCGCGGTTGGGCAGCACGGCCAGCGCTTCACCCACGGCGGCGCTCATATTGGTGAAATCATCGGCGTTGCCGCCGCCGCTGCCGGCGCGCGCCACAGCGATATTGCGGCGCATCTGCGCCGCCGGGTCATCCGTCACCGGCTGGTTCGGGTAGGCGGCGCGGAATACCTGCACCATGTTCTGGCGCACGGTAGCAGCTTCGCGTTTCAGGCGCATGAATTCCCAGTTCAAACCGACGATATTGACCACGATGACGGCCACGGCGATGCGGTAAGGCCATTTCCAGCGCGCCCAAGCGCGCGCGGTGGCGCCGCTGGCGGCGCCCAGGCTGGCGGCCAGGTCGAGCGTCACGGCCTTGGCAGCGGCGACGCGGTGTACCCAGTTGTCTTCTTCCACGGTGATGCCCGGCACATTGGCTGCGACGGCGACATACTCGGCGCGCTGCGCCGGCGCTACGTACAGCGTGAGCGGCGCATCGCCGGCCAGCGCGCGCAAGGTGTGCAGCGCCGGTTCGGGCGCGTTCGGCAGGGTCAGGCCCAGGCCCTCGTAGGGGGCGCTGCGCAGGGTCAGTTCGAGGCCGGCGTCGTCCAGGCCGAGCGCGGCGGACGCGCTGCCCGGCGCCAGCGGCAGGCACAGTTGCACCGGCAGCGCCGACACGCCGTGCGCGCCTTGCGCCACCAGGGCTTTCACCAGCACTTCCAGCCAGGCGCGGTTGGCCACGGCCACCACGCGCTCATCGCTGTCGCCGTTGGCGGGCGCCAGCGCCAGCACGCAGTCGGCGGGATCGCCCAGCACCTGCTCTTCCACCAGGTGCGGCAGGGCCGACTTCAAGCGCGCGCCGGACAGCGGCGGGACTTTGACCTTCAGCAGGGAGACATCGGCGGCGGCCAGCAGCAGCACCACGCGGCGCGCGCCGGACACCAGTTCGCCCAGGTTGCCCAGGGCGCCTGCGCCCTGCTGCATCACATTGCCGCCGTCGCCCACCAGGGCGAACTGGCAGCTAGCCGGCACGCCGTTGTCGGCGGCTGCGGCACGGGCCGGATACCGAATGTAGAGTGTTGTCAAAGATTGCCTTCCCTATTCCCTAATTTCCCTTAGATTTCCCGAATCCAGACGATCTGCGTGCCGTTCTGCGCGCGGTGCACCAGCGACCAGGACATCAGCTCCGCACGGTCCAGCTTGACCCGGCTCAGCACCAGGAAGTAGTCGCTGCGCGTATCCACTTCAACATCCGGCTGCAAAGTCTTGCCCAGCGATGTCATCTGCGCTTCGAACGCCTGCTTGTTCATATAGGGCGTGCGCTTGCGCGCCGCCAGCAGCGCCTGCCCTTCCGCCGTCGCCATGCTTGGCCCCAGTGCCCCCAGCAATTCGGCCGGGGCAGTATTCACATTGATCGGGGTCTGCGCCTGCGGCAGCACGACCACGAATTCCCGCAGCTTCTCAATGGCCTTCTGGTCGAAGCCGGAAATCGAGAGCAAATCCTCCGGGCGCAGCATTTTCATCGGCTGCCCATTGCCGGCCTGCACCGGCAGCACATTCGCCTGGGGCGGGCCGGACTGCGCCAGCAGGCCCGCGCCTTCGCTGCGCGCAACCTGGGTTGCCACCACCTGCGCCAGCGCGGGATTGAGCTGGAGGTTTTGCAGCAGGCGCGTGAAAACCGCCAACTGGGCCCGGTTGATCCCGCCGGTGCCGCCCACGATGGCAAGATTCGCAAGATTGTAGCGCGACTGCGCGTCGTAAGTCTGTCCTGAAATTGAAGCGTCGAAGGTTTCGCCCTGCACGCGTTCACGCTCCACAAATTGGTCCAGCCGGGTTTCCGCCAGCGGCGTGGCCCAAATGCCGTCGGCGCGTGTCACCATGCGGTTATCCATCAGGTCCTGGCGCAGGATAAGCCGCACCAGATCAAGGCCGCCGCGCAGAATCCAGCGCGTCTGGAAATGCAGGCGCTGGTTTTCCATCGAGCGCACCTGCACCTGCTGCTGCCAGAACAGGCTGGCCACGATGGAGACGGCCAGGGTGGTCAGGAGTAGCGCGGTAACAACAGCCACGCCGCGCTGGCGGGCCGGGAAGCGTGGTTTCATACGGCCCCCAGCAGGAATACTTTGGTCAGGGGCACGGACTGGCCCTGGATCAGCAGCGAGATTTCCAGGCCGGTCGGGCCTTCGCCCGGGGCGCGCGTCAGCGCGCCGGTGGTGCCGGTGCCGCCAGGGCCACCGGTGCCACCGCCGCCGCCGCTGCCCGGGCCGCCCACCACGCCGCCACCCAGCACGCCACCATCGCCCTCGCCACCCGCGCCGCCAGCGCCGCCGCCCGGCGTGACGCTGCCCAAGGCGGTCGACGCATTGTTGGCCAGTTTCCAGCTACCGCTCTCCCACACGCGCACGTCCATGCTGGTCACGCCGGTCTGCAGCGCCACCGCGCCCTGCGGGCTGGCGTCGCCCAGGGCGGCCTGCCACAAAGCCTGCAATTGCACCAGGTCGCGCGTCAGGCGCGACTCGCGGCGCACCAGCACGCCCTCATGAATCAGGTAGCTCACCACTTGCAGTTGCGACGCCGCGTTCTCCGCCAGCACCGTCCGTACAAAAACCAGGCGGCTGCTATCGGCCATGAGGTTCGGGCGCTGGCGCAGCAGGCCCTTGTCGGCGATCTGTTCCAGGTCGCTTTGCATCTGGGCGAAAGTGAGCTGGATGCCGCGCGTCTGCTCCATATTCTGCGTCAGCTGCTCGCGCGAGCGCACGATGCCGTCCAGCCCGCGCCAGCCCATCACGGCGACAATGGCCAGCACGGTGATCGCCACCAGCAGTTCCACCAGGGTAAAGCCGCGCGCGTTCTTCATTCTTGCAGCACCAGTTGCACCAGCTTGATGATGCGCCGCTGCGGCGCGCTGGCTTCGAACACGCTCACCTCGACCCGGCGCATGCGCGGGTTGGGCGAGGCGATCACTTCTTCTTCGCAAATAAGTTGGAGATTGGCTTGCGGGCATTCGAAAGTGGTCTTGCCGGTCGCCGGCCAGCCCTTGGCCAGGCGCACCTGCACCAGCCGGTTCTCAGCCGACCAGGTGGCCATCATGGCGCTGCGCAGGCCCTCGCTGTTCTGCGTCAGGCTGCCCATGGCGCGCAGGGCGGCGCCCAGCGCGGTGCCGACGATCAGCAGCGCCACCAGCACTTCCAGCAGGGTAAAGCCTCGTTGCCGCATTCTTCAGTCCACCGTGAAATGGCCGACGCCGTCGGCGCGGATGGTGGCCCGCGCATCGCCGCTGGCCAGGGTCAGGACAAAGGGGCGATCCACCGGCTCGCGCCCGAACACGATCCGCATGCTGCCCGGCACATTCACCGGCGGGTCCAGCAGCAGGGTCACCGGCCCCGCCTGGAAAGGACGTTCGCGCAGCAGGTCGTCCTGCGGCAGCGTTTCCCAGCTGCGCTCATTGCGCACCAGGAAGCGGTAGCTGTCCGGCCCCGCCTCGAAGGCGATCGGCCGGTTGCGCACGATGGCTTCATCGCGCGCCAACTGCAGCAGCAGGGCGATGCGCGCCGCCTCTTTCTGCATGGCCTGCGCCTGGGTCGGCGCGGCGCTCATCACGGTCAGGCCGAGCGTGAGGCCGATGATGACCAGCACCACCAGCAGCTCGATCAGCGTGAAGCCGCGCGCCTTAGATTTCCCAGGAACCGATATCAGCATCGTCGCCGGTACCGCCTGGCTGGCCGTCGGCGCCATAGGAGAACACATCGATCTCACCCTTCACGCCCGGGGACAGGAACTGGTACGGGTTGCCCCATGGGTCCTTCGGCATTTTTTCCAGGTATGGCGCCTTCCAGCCGTTGGCGGCCGGGCCGGCGGTCGGCTTGGTCATCAGCGCTTGCAGGCCCTGCTCGGTGCTCGGGTAGCGCTGGTTGTCCAGCTTATACATCTTCAGCGCCTGCATCACGGTCGAAATCTCGACCTTGGCGGCGGCCGTCTTGGACTGGCCGACGCGGTCCAGCACCTTAGGCAGCACCAGGGCCGCCAGCACGCCCATGATGACCACCACCACCATGATTTCGATCAGGGTGAAACCGCCCGATCGCAGCTTGCTAGGTTTTCGGCTTGGCTTTTGCATAAGGTTCACTAAAAGTTAAACTATCAGTATAAGTGATTCAATCGTGCTTGCGGCCAATCGCGCCAATCTGGCGCAACATGCCCTCGTTGGAGCCGGCGATATTGGCCGGCACCGCCTCCAGCGGCTTCACCGCCGGCACCTGCTCGACGAACGGCTTGATGCCCAGCGCCTGGTCCACCTCTTTAGGATAGATGATATGGCCGCGCGTGATCACGGCGGCCACCTTGCGCACGTCCTCGATATTTTTGGTCGGGTCGCCGTCCACCAGCACCAGGTCGGCCAGCTTGCCGGTTTCAATGCTGCCGCGGTCGGCGCTGGTGCGGGTGTAGCGTGCGCCGTTGCGGGTCGCCACCTGGATCGCCTCGGCCGGGCTCAGGCCGGCCTTGACCAGCAGCGCCAGTTCGGAATGCAGGGTGAAGCCGGCCAGGTCGTCGGTGCCGGCCACGATCGGCACGCCGGCCTTGTGCAGGGTGCCGACGAACTGCACCATCTTGGCGTAGGACTTCTCGTAGCGCGCCAGGGTCGCCGCGTCCGGGATCTTCATGGTGCCGACGTGGAAACCGCGCGCCACATCCGGCGGCATATTGTCCTTGACGGCGGCCCATGGCTCGTTGACGTCGCCGTCTTTCTGCTTGAGGAAGGCGAAGGTGGCCAAGGTCGGGTCAACCACGATCTGCTTTTTCTTGAGCGTTGCGACGAAGTCCTTTACCGCCTTGGAGTTGAAGTCCAGGCCCGCCACCTTCTCGGCCGGCAGGTAGAAGCGCTCCAGGCTGCGCGTTTCCACGCCCGGCTTGAACAGGAAATTCAGCATGACCTGGTTGATGTGCTGCAGCTCGTCGTAGCCGGCGTCCAGCGCTTCCTGCGCGCGCAGGCCGGCCGGCACGTGGCCCGACACGCGCATGCCGCGCTGGTGGGCGTAGGCCACGGTCTCCTTCAGGATCTCTTTCGGGAAGGAGTTGTAGATCTTCAGCTGCGGGTAGCCATGCTCGGCGTACCAGTCGATGGCGCGCCTGGACTGCTCCAGCGTCTTGACCACAAAGCCGCCGTTGGAGGAGTACGGGCTTTCGCCTTCCAGGAAGCCGGTCGGCACGATCTGCGGCGCCAGCAACTTGCCGCCGGCCGTCTCGTCGATCATCATTTGCAGCTGGGCGTTGTCGTTGCCCAGGTCGCGCAGCGTGGTCACTCCGGCCGCCACGTGCAGCGCGCCTTCCCAGCGGCCCAGGTGGGCGTGCATGTCGTACAGGCCGGGCAGCATGATGCGGCCGGCGGCGTCGATCTCGTTGACGGCGCCGCGCACCGGCGCGCCCGCTGGCAGGATGGCGGAAATGCGGCCGCGCAGCACGTACACGTCGGACGGCGCGCCCACGGTGCCCTTGTTGCTGTCGAAAATGCGCGCGTTCTTCACCACGGTCAGGCCTTGCAGCGGGTGCTGCAGCTTGGCCGCCAGGTCGTTCAGCATCTGCGCCTCGGCCTTCTTCTGGCGCTCGGCCAGGGCCTTGCCGTTGTCCTGCCAGCCCTCGATGGCGGCCACGAACACGCCCGGCACCACTACCGCGAACAGTTCCGGCTTGGCGCCCTTGGTGGCCCACATGAATTGCGGGCTGAGGCCGATGCCGGTCTGGGCGATCAGTTCAACCGTCTGCTTTTGGCCGCCCGGGCCGGACACTTCCACTTCGTCCAGCACTTTGTGGGTCAGGGTGCCGCTCGGCAGCAGCGGCAGGCTGCGGCCCGGCGCGGCGGCCAGCGCCGTGATGGCGCGCGAGGAGACTTCGAAGCTGCTGTTGAGGGGTACGTAAAGGGCCGGGCCGGCCACATCCTGCGCGCCCTTCTCGGTGGTGGAGACCCAGGACGCCTTGTTGCCCTGGCGTTCGAACTTTTCATCGACCACCGCGCCGAAGGTCGAATTACCCTTGACGTGGTAGCTGCTCATGGTGCGGTCGGGCGCCAGGCGGAATTCCTCGCTCAGTTCCGGGCCGCGGCCGTTGTCCTTGTAAATGAAGCGCACCTTGGTCAAGCCGTCGTCGTGGCTTTCCACCACTTGCTCGCCCATCTGCTTGCCGTTGTTCTCGGAAATGATGACGTAGCGCGTGCTCTGGGTCACGGCGGCTTGGGCAAACGCGCTGGCAATCGCCAGCGCCAGGACGGCGGAAACTCGCTTCATTGATGGATCTCCTCGTTATTGATGTGATGTGCCGCAGACCGGACAGGCCTGGTTGCGGGTGATGCTAATACTGTTCCACTCCATGCGCAATCCGTCCAGCAGCAGCAGGCGTCCGGCCAGCGATTCGCCCACGCCCATCACCAGCTTGAGCGCCTCGGCCGCCTGCATGGCGCCGACCACCCCCACCAGCGGCGCGAACACGCCCATGGTGGAGCAGGCCACGTCTTCGAACGGCTGGTCTTGCGGGAACAGGCAGGAATAGCAGGGGCCCGGCAGGCGGCCTTCAGCGCGGCGCGGGTCGAACACGGACACTTGGCCGTCGAAGCGGATCACGGCGCCCGACACCAGCGGCACGCCGTGCGCCACGCAGGCGCGGTTGACGGCGTGGCGGGTCTTGAAATTGTCGGTGCAGTCCAGCACCACGTCGTGCTGCGCCACCAGCGTGGCCAGGCGCGCGTCGTCCATGCGCTCGACCAGCGCGTTGACGTGGCATTCGGGATTGATGGCGTTCAGGGTGGTGCGCGCCGATTCGGCCTTGGGCTGGCCCACGCGCTCGGTGGTGTGGGCGATCTGGCGCTGCAGGTTGGTCAGGTCAACGCTGTCATGGTCGACGATGGTGAGGTGGCCGATGCCGGCCGACGCCAGGTAGAGCGCGGCCGGCGAACCCAGGCCGCCGGCGCCGATCACCAGCGCCCTGCCCTGCAGGATGGCTTGCTGGCCTTCGATGCCGATTTCATCGAGCAGGATGTGGCGCGAGTAGCGCAGCAGCTGCTGGTCGTTCATTTACTTGGCGGCCAGCGCGGGCTTGGCGGTCTTCACCGGCAGCCCTTTGAAATGGCGCAGCGCCTGCTCCAGCTGGAAGTCGTCCTTGCTGCCGAATTCCACCGGCTTCTGCTTTTTCGCGGCCGCCAGCAAGCGCTGTTCCTCTTCCAGCTCGTCGCGCCGGATACGGCCCGGCGCGTCTTCCTCGCCGTCGCCGTTGGCCAGGTGCTTCTGCAGGTCGGCCTCGCGCAGGCGCAGGGCGTTGATCGGGTCACCCTCCGCCGTTTCGTCCACCAGCACATCGGGCGCGATGCCCTTGGCCTGGATGGCGCGCCCTTGCGGCGTGAAGTAGCGCGCGGTGGTCAGCTTGACGGCGGAATCGGCCGTGATCTGGCGCAGCGTCTGCACTGAACCCTTGCCGAACGTCTGGCTGCCCATGACGATGGCGCGCTTGTAGTCCTGCAGCGCGCCGGCCACGATTTCCGAGGCGGAGGCGGAGCCGCCGTTCACCAGCACCACCATCGGCACGCTCTTGAAGGCGGCCGGCAGCTTGGCCAGTGGATCGGCGCCGCTGCGGTTGGCGTAGTTCGGCGCCGAGGCGTGGAAGGCCTGCTTGGAATCGGCCAACTGGCCGTCGGTCGACACCACCAGCGCGTCCTTCGGCAGGAAGGCGGCCGAGACCCCGACCGCGCCCTGCACCACGCCGCCCGGATCGTTGCGCAGGTCCAGCACCAGCCCTTTCAGGTTCGGCTCCTTGGCATACAGGGCGGTCAGCTTCTTCGCCATGTCTTCAACGGTCGGCTCCTGGAACTGTGCGATGCGCAGCCAGGCGTAGCCCGGCTCCACCATCTTCAGTTTCACGCTCTGCACGCGGATTTCTTCGCGCACGATGGGGATCAGCAGCGGCTTGTCTTCACTTTTGCGCGACACCGTCAGCACCACTTTGGAACGCGGCTCGCCGCGCATTTTCTTGATCGCCTCGTCCAGCGACAGGCCTTTCAGCGGCTGGCTATCGAGGCGGGTGATCAGGTCGCCGGCCTTGATGCCGGCGCGCCAGGCGGGCGAATCCTCGATCGGCGCCACCACTTTGATGTAGCCGTCCTCCATGCCGACCTCGATGCCGATGCCGACGAACTTGCCGTGGATCGACTCGCGCATCTCTTTGAAGGCGGTCTTGTCGAGATAAATGGAATGGGGGTCGAGCGAGGAGACCATGCCGGCGATGGCGTCCTGCACCAGTTTTTTGTCATCCACCTGTTCCACGTAATCGGATTTAATCAGGCTGAAAACTTCGGACAGGGTGCGCAATTCATCCAGCGGCAACGGCGTGCCGACTCTTTGCGCCAGGGCGGAAAACTGCATCGAGACGGCGATGCCGGCCACCATACCAAGGCCGACCAGGCCCAGACTCTTTGTTTTGTTGCCCATTGATTGCTTTCCGCCGCTAGAACTTGACCCACCCGGCCGGATCGATCGGCTTGCCCTGGTGGCGCATTTCAAAGTATAAACCCGATTCTTCGTAGCCGCCGGTATTTCCGACGGTGGCGATCACCTCGCCCGCCTTGACCACATCGCCGGCGCGCTTCAAGAGCGCCTCGTTGTAGCCGTAGCCACTCCAATACTGGCCGCCATGGTCGACGATGATGAAGTTGCCGTAGCCGCGCAGCCAGTTGGCGTGCACCACGCGGCCCGCCGCCACGGCGCGCACCTCGGCGCCGCCGCCGGCCTTCACCACCATGCCTTTCCAGGCCACGCCGTCCGCGTTCTTGCTGCCGAAGCGCTTTTCCACCTTGCCGGCGACCGGCAGCGGCAGCAGGCCTTTCAGCCTGGCGAACACGCCGTCCGCCACCACTGGTGCCAGCGCCACCTCGGACGGGCGCGGCGATTTTTCATCACGCTGTTCCGCTGGTTCCGGCTTGGCGGCCACTTTCGGCTCCTCCTCCACCGGCAGCGGCTTGGGCGCCGGCTTGCCGGCCTTTTTTGCTTCCTGCGCCAGGCGCTCGCGCTCGGCCTGCGCCTTGGCGCGGGCCAGGGCGCGCGCTTCGGCGTCGGCTTTGGCCTTGGCCGCGCGTTCGGCCGCCAGCTTTTCCTGGCGCGCTTTTTCGGCGGCGGCGATGCGCGCCTGTTCTTCAATCAGTTTGTTCAGGCGGTCCACCAGGTTGTCCAGGCGCTGGGCATCCTGCTCCATGCGGCCCGCTTCCTTGCGCTGGGTGACCAGTTTCTTCGACAGCGTGGCCAGGGTGGCAGCGCGGCGGCCCTTCTCCTGTTCCAGCTTGATTTTCTGCTGGCGCTCTTCCTCGGCGATTTCGTCCAGTTCCTGCTTGGCGTTCTGCGCTTCGGCCTGGTTTTCCTCGACCTTTTTCAGGTTGGCGCGCAGCGCCTCCAGCAAGCGCGCCTGCGACTGCGACACATAGGCCATCAGCTGCAGTTCACGGTTGATACGGTTGGGATTGTCGCCCGACAGCAGCAGCTTGATGCGGTCTTCATTGCCGGCCACGTACTGTTCGCGCAGCAGCTTGGCCAGCTGCTGCTTCTGGGCCGACACGGTGGCGGACAGGCGCAGCTGCTCGGCGGCCAGTTCGCCCACCTTGCCGTTGAGATGTGTTTGCTCCGCCGCCAGCTCGCGCAAGGTGCGGTTGGCGTCGGAAATGGCTTCCTCCGACTCGGCCAGGGTGTCGGCCGCGTCTTCCTTGGCGCTCTCGGTCTTGCCGATTTCCGCCTTCAGGTTGGTCAGCTTGCGCGCCAGCGCCGCCCGCTCCGTCTCGGCGGCGGCTTTTTGCTTGCTGCGCTCGGTCGGTTTGGGCGCGGCATGCGCTGTCGGGACGCCATGCACGGCGCCCAGCGCCAGCAGCAAAGCCAGCGCCGAGGATGCCGCAGCGCGCCGCGCGCGCGCGCGGCGGGTCGAAGCGACTGCCATCGGGGCTTACTTGGCCTTGCCCTGGTTGGCCACGGCTGCCTGCGCGGCCGCGATTGCAGCCGGGTCGCCCAGGTAGTAGGACTTGATCGGCTTCAGGTCGGCATCCAGCTCGTATACCAGCGGCTGGCCATTCGGGATATTCAGGCCGACGATTTCCTCATCGCTGATACCGTCCAGCATTTTGATCACGGCGCGCAGGCTGTTGCCGTGGGCCGAAATCAGGATTTGCTTGCCGGCCTTGATGGCGGGGGCAATCTCATCGTTCCAGGCTGGCATCACGCGCGCCACGGTGTCTTTCAGGCATTCGGTCAGCGGGATGGCATCCTGCGGCAGGCCGGCGTAGCGCGGGTCGTTGAAGGAGGTGCGCGCGTCGCCCGCTTCCAATGCTGGCGGCGGGATATCGTAGCTGCGGCGCCATACCAGCACTTGTGCATCGCCGAACTTGGCGGCGGTTTCGCCCTTGTCCAGGCCTTGCAGGGCGCCGTAATGGCGCTCGTTCAGACGCCAATCATGCTTGATCGGTACGTACATTTCATCCATCTCATCCAGGGTCAACCACAGGGTGCGGATGGCGCGCTTGAGCACCGAGGTGTAGCACAGATCGAAGGAGAAGCCGGCATCTTTCAGGATTTTGCCAGCAGATTTAGCTTCGTTGACGCCTTTTTCCGTCAGATCCACATCGGTCCAGCCGGTGAAGCGATTTTCCAGATTCCAGGTGGATTCGCCATGACGCATGAAAACAATCTTGTACATAGAGCTTTCTCTTAAAAAGGTGGAAATCGCCGCCTAAGCCACGAACAAACATCTATTTTATAATGCTCCCATTCAATTCAACCATTCGAATAACTGGATTACCGTGAAATTCTTCCTCGACAATATTTTTCTGATCGCCATCGTCCTGCTGTCCGGCGGCGCCCTGTTCCTCCCAGCCCTGCTGCAGCGCGGTAAAAAAGCCTCGCCGGCCGAGGTCACCCTGCTCATCAACCGCGGCAAAGCCGGGGTGCTCGATGTGCGCGCCAAGGACAAGGCGGAAAGCCGTATCATCGATTCCAAGCACATTCCGCTGGCTGAACTGGGCAACCGCATGGGTGAACTGGACAAGTTCAAGAACAAAACCCTGGTGGTGGTGTGCGATAAAGGGATCAGCGCCTTCAGCGCCGCCCGCATGCTGGAAAAGTCTGGTTTCTCCGACGTTGTCGTGATGGAAGGTGGCATTAACGCCTGGAAAGCACAAAATCTGCCATTGACTAAGTAAGGAGCGGCCATGACTGCCAACGTAACCATGTACAGCACCTTGGTGTGCCCGTATTGCGTGCGCGCCGAACGCCTGCTGGAGAGCAAGGGTGTCACCACGATCAACAAGATCCGCGTCGACCTCGATCCGGCCCAGCGCCAGCTGATGATGGAAAAGACTGGCCGCCGCACCGTGCCGCAAATATATATTGGCGACACCCATGTGGGCGGTTTCGACGATTTGTATGCTCTGGACCAGGCCGGCGGACTCGACCCCTTGTTAAAAGGTTAAACGTCCCCAAATACAACGAACAGGTCGGCAAAACGTTTGGAAATAAATCATTTTTGCTACAATTGCCGTCGCGTTTGACTTGGGCTGTCCCTGGACAAGCATTAACTATATAACTGATACGAAAGCGTTCCATGTCTGAAGAAAACCTGCAACCCGTGTTCCAAATCCAACGCGTCTACCTGAAAGACATGTCCCTGGAGCAGCCTAATTCGCCAGCGATCTTCCTGGAGCAAGAAGCCCCGTCGATCGAAGTGGCACTGGATGTTGGCGCCGAGCCGCTGTCCGAAGGCATCTTCGAGTCCACCGTGACCGTGACCGTGACCGCCAAGGTCAA
The DNA here is from genome assembly GCA_046523935.1 of Massilia sp. SR12. GTDB lineage: Bacteria > Pseudomonadota > Gammaproteobacteria > Burkholderiales > Burkholderiaceae_D > Rugamonas. The sequence goes on from CP159586.1 coordinate 3,802,207, forward strand.
CGACAAAGTCGCTTTCCTGGTTGAAGGCAAACAAGCCGGTATCTTCGAAGCCCGCAACATTCCAGCCGAACAGCTGGATCCACTGCTGGGCATCGGCTGCCCGAACATTGTGTACCCGTACCTGCGTTCGAACATCGCTGACATGATCACCCGCGCTGGCTTCCCGCCGATCCACCTGGCTGAGATCAACTTCGAAGTGTTCTACCAGCAGCGCCTGGCCGCTATCGCCGCCCAGCAGCAAGCTACCGAGGGCGCCGCGACCCCGGTCGAAGGCACCGCAACCGTGCAGTAATCGTTCTGCGCTACTATTGGGGGGCACGGCCCCCCAAATGCAAAGGCCCCCGTGGGCCTTTGCGCATTTTTAAGAGTCTTTTCCATGAATTTAAGCCGCATTGTCGCCATTGCCTTGCCGCTGCTGGCCTGCGCCAGCGCCCAAGCGCTCGACTTCCGGTCGGTGGGGCCCCGTCCTGCCGTGCTGTACGGCGCGCCGTCCACCCGCGCGGCCAAACAGTACATCGTGCCGTCGGGCGCTCCGCTGGAAATCGTGCTGACCTACGGCGAGTGGGTCAAGGTGCGTGATATGGCCGGCGACCTGGCCTGGACCGAAGCCAAGGGCCTGAGCAAGCAACGCAATGTGATCGTGCGCAGCGCCAACACCAAGGTGCGCGGCAGCGCCGAGGAAGCCGCGCCCGTCGTCTTCATTGCCGACAAGGGGATCCTGCTGGAACTGGCTGAACCGACCAGCAATGGCTGGACCAAGGTGCGCCACCGCGACGGCCTGGTGGGTTTCGTGCGCAGCTCGGAAATCTGGGGCAACTAATGAAGAACCGCAAAATCAGTGTGCTGGGCGCTGGCGCCTGGGGCACGGCAGTGGCCATCGCCGTGGCCGCGCGCCATGATGTGCTGCTGTGGGGCCGCAATCGCGCGGCAATGGCCGAGATGGCTGCGGCGCGCGATAACACCCATTACCTGAAGGGCTACCCGTTCCCGCCCGCGCTGCAAGTGACAGCCGATTTCGACGCCGCCCTGGACCATGTCGGCCAGGACGGCCTGCTGATCGCCGCCTGCCCGGTGGCCGGCCTGCGCCCGCTATTGCAGGCGCTGAAAGGGAAAGCCATCCCGAACATCGTCTGGCTGTGCAAGGGCTTTGAATACGATACCGGCATGCTGCCGCACCAGATCGCGCGCGAAGTGCTGGGCGACGGCGTGCCGGCCGGCGCCCTGTCCGGCCCCTCGTTCGCACAGGAAGTGGCGCAAGGCCTGCCCTGCGCCCTGACCATTGCCGCCACCGATGCCGCCCTGTGTGAGCTGGTGGTGGACATCGTGCACGGCGGCACCATGCGCGTCTACTCCAGTGATGACATGGTCGGGGTGGAAGTAGGCGGCGCGGTGAAGAATGTGCTGGCCATCGCCACCGGCGTGGCGGACGGCATGGGCCTGGGCCTGAACGCGCGCGCCGCCCTGATCACGCGCGGCCTGGCCGAGATCACCCGCCTCGGCACCGCGCTGGGCGGCAATATCGAAACCTTCATGGGCCTGACCGGCATGGGCGACCTGATCCTGACCTGCACCGGCGACCTGTCGCGCAACCGGCGCGTCGGCCTCGGCCTGGCGCAGGGCAAGACGCTGGATACCGTGGTCAATGAGCTGGGCCATGTGGCGGAAGGCGTGCCCTGCGCCAAAGCGGTGCGCGAGCTGGCGCGCCGCCTGGGCGTGGACATGCCGATCACCAATGCCGTCGCCAGCGTGCTGTTCGACGGCCTGCAACCGGCCGATCTGGTACAAGGCCTGCTGGCGCGCGACCCGCGCTATGAAAGCTTCAATCCGACAGCAAAATAGTCAGCAGCAAAAGGGAGTCGGCGTTGGCCCGCAAGCCATGCGCCGCGCCGCCTTCCAGGTAGAGCAACTCGCCCGCCCGCAGGATGGTGGTGCGGCCATGCGCATCAAACGCCACCTCGCCCACCAGGCACTGCAAGGTGATCTGCCCGCGCACCGCATGTTCCGGCAGCGCGCGCCCCGCCGGCACCGTCATCCGGATCAGCTCCAGGCGCTCCGTCTTCGCCAGCGCGATGGAAGAAAACTGCGACAAGCCCTCGCCTGCAGCCAGCCCCACCCGCACCGCCTGTCCCGATATTGCATGTGGTAACGCCATAATGCCTCCCAAGGGGTCAGGTCTGTCAATCGGTCATTTTGCGGCCCGTGACCGAACAACTATAGCAGCCCGAATCCGCAAAATGTCCGATTGTCAGACCTGACCCCGAATTTCACTTACGTCCAATAAAGCGATAAATCCCCGCACCAAGCCCCGCCCCGACAATCGGCGCCAGCCAGAACAACCAGAGCTGCGCCACCGCCCAGCCCCCAACATACAACGCCACGCCCGTACTGCGCGCCGGATTGACCGAAGTATTAGTGACCGGAATCGAAATCAGGTGGATCAAGGTCAGGCACAAGCCAATTGCAATCGGCGCGAACCCGGCCGGCGCGCGCGCATCGGTCGCGCCCAGGATCACCACCAGGAACAAGGCCGTCATCACCACCTCGGTCACTAGCGCCGCCACCAGGCTATAGCCGCCCGGCGAATGCTCCGCATAACCATTGGAAGCGAAGCCGCCCGCCACATCAAAGCCCGCCTTGCCGCTGGCGATCAGGTACAGCACGCCGCCCGCCGCAATCGCGCCCAGCACCTGCGCCACGATATAGCCCGGCAGTTCCTTGGCCGAAAAACGTCCGCCCAGCCACAGCCCGACCGACACCGCCGGATTCAGGTGGCAACCCGAGATATGGCCGATCGCGTAGGCCATGGTCAGCACCGTCAGGCCGAAGGCCAGCGATACCCCATGCAGCCCGATCCCCACGCCGGGAAACGCCGCCGCCAGCACCGCGCTGCCGCAACCGCCCAGCACCAGCCAGAACGTACCAATGAATTCCGCACCCAGTTTTTGCATGCTTGTCCTCCACAGACAGTTAGTATTTGTACAAACAGACTAACGATAAATAGCGGAATTGACAACAGCGCATTGTGTTGCGCTGCGGAACACACGCACCGGGCGCCGTGCTACATTCGTGAACTTTCACCCTGATAGGAATGCCATGCCGACTTCGACTGCCGTGCGCACCGCGCTTGCCGCTGCCTTCTCCCTCGCCTGCGGCGCTGCCGCCGCCGCGCCGACCCTGATCCAGGCCGGCACCCTGCTGGACAAACCGGGCCAGGCGCCGCGCGGCAACTCCACCGTGGTGGTGGAAGACGGCAAGATCCAGGCCGTGCTGGACGGCTTTGTCGGCGCCGAACGCTATCCGGGCGCCACCGTGATCGACCTGCGCCGCCAGTTCGTGCTGCCGGGCCTGATCGACAGCCATGTGCACCTGGTCTCCGACCGCGCCGGCACCGAAGGCGCGCTGGCCAATGTCACCACCAGCGCCGCCGCCTGGGCCTACGAGGCGGAACAGAACGCCGGCAAGACCCTGAACGCCGGCTTCACCACCGTGCGCAACCTGGGCGACAGCCGCGACGGCATCACCCTGGCGCTGCGCGACGCCATCCACAAGGGCTGGGTCAAAGGCCCGCGCATCATCGATGCCGGCACCTCGATCTCGGCCACCTCCGGCCACATGGACGGCCGCCTCGGCTACGCCGACTGGGTGCAGGAAGGCATCCACACCGACAATGTGTGCGACGGCGTGGAGGAATGCCGCAAGGCGGTGCGCCTGCAAGTTGGGCGCGGCGTGGACGTGATCAAGATCGCCACCACGGGCGGCGTGAACAGCAAGATCGGCGCCGGCGTCGGCAAGCAGATGTTCGACGACGAGGCCAAGGCACTGATCGAGACCGCCCACCTGTACGGCAAGAAGGTGGCGGTGCATGCGCACGGCAAGGACGGCGTCGACCTGGCGCTGGCCATGGGCGCCGACTCCATCGAGCACGGCACCTTGCTGGACGAGCAGAGCGTGAAGCTGTTCCTGAAATCGGGCGCCTACTACGTGTCCACCATGTCCACCGTGAACGGCTACAAGGAGCGCCTGGCCGCCAACCCGAATGCCTACGAACCGAGCGTGCTGGAAAAAATCAAATGGCGCATCGGCATCACCGGCAAGTCCTTCAAGCTGGCGCATAAGAGCGGCGTGAAAATCGCCTTCGGCACCGATGCCGGCGTGTCCAAGCACGGCCGCAATGCCGACGAGTTCGAATACATGGTGGAATTCGGCATGACCCCGGCGGAGGCCATCAAGGCCGCCACCGTGAATGCCGCCGACCTGTTGGGTGTCTCCGCCGTGGCCGGCACCCTGGAGGCGGGCAAGGCAGCCGACATCATCGCCGTCAACGGCGACCCGCTCAAAGATGTGAAAGTGCTGAAGCAGGTGCCGTTCGTGATGGCGGCCGGCAAGGTCTTCAAGCAGTAAGCCCCATGGCGCCCACGCGGCGCCATTCTTTGCGAAAAATCGCTTGCTTTACCGAAGTGAATTGCCATAAAGTAAATGCATGAGCAAGAATTCCTTCGAAGGCGTGAACTGCCCCATCGCCCAGACCCTGGAACAGGTCGGCGAGTGGTGGACTTTTGTCATCCTGCGCAACGCCTTTTGCGGTATGAGCCGCTTCCAGGAATTCCAGCAGCACCTGGGCATCAGCACCAGCGTCCTGGCGCAGCGCCTTGGCAAGCTGGTGGACAACGGTATCCTGCTGCGCCAGGCCTCGGCCGACGACGCGCGCATCGTCCATTACCGCCTGACGGCCAAGGGCCGCGCGCTCGCGCCGGTGCTGGCGGCGATGACGCTGTGGGGCGAGGAATGGGCGCCCAACCCGCAGGGCGCACGCCTGTCGCTGGTGGAAAAAGCCAGCGGCCTGCCGGTGGCCGGGGTCGCCATCCTGTCCGCCGACGGGCGCGCGCTGCAGCCGGAACACATCGCAACGGTGGCCGGCCCCGGCGCCGACGACAAGACGCACGCATTGATGCGCATAAAAGAGGAGACCGCATGAGCACTGAAAAAGTCTGGCTGCTTTCCTACCCGGATGGCATTCCCGCCACCATCGACCCCGATGTATACCCCTCGCTGCCGGCGCTGCTGGAGGAGTCGTTCGCCCGCTACGCCGGGCAAAACGCGTATGCCTGCATGGGCAGCACCATGCGCTACCGCGCATGGGAGCAGCACTCGCGCCACCTGGCAGCGTGGCTGCAGCAGTGCGGCCTGGCCAAGGGCGCGCGCGTGGCGGTGATGATGCCGAACGTGCTGCAATACCCGGTCGCCGTGGCGGCCGTGCTGCGTGCAGGCTACACAGTGGTCAACGTCAATCCCTTGTACACCGCGCGCGAGCTGGAACACCAGCTGGCCGATTCCGGCGCCGAAGCGATCTTCATCCTGGAGAACTTCGCCACCACCCTGGAAAAGGTGCTGCCGCGCACGCGCATCAAGCATATCGTGCTGGCCAGCATGGGCGACCTGCTGGGCTTTGGCAAAGGCGCGCTGGTCAACTTCGTGGTGCGCCATGTGAAGAAGCTGGTGCCCGCCTTCAGCCTGCCCGGCGCCGTGCCATTCCGCGCCGCCCTGCGCGCCGGCAGCGGCCATGCGTTGCAGGACGTAGCGCTGGGCCACGATGACATCGCCTTCCTGCAGTACACCGGCGGCACCACCGGCCTGTCGAAAGGCGCCATGCTGACGCACCGCAATGTGATCGCCAATATGCTGCAGAACGACGCCTGGGCCGCGCCGGCGCTGGCGGACATCCGCGCGCAGGGCCAGGTGGTGACCGTGTGCGCGCTGCCGCTGTACCATATCCTGGCGCTGAACGCCTGCATGCTGATGGGCGCGCGCTGGGGTGCGATGAACCTTTTGGTGCCCAACCCGCGCGACATGGCGGGCTTCGTCAAGGAGCTGGCGCAGTACCGGGTGCATTTCTTCCCCGGCGTGAATACCTTGTTTAACGCGCTGCTGAACCAGCCGGGCCTGGAGCGGGTCGACTTCTCCGGCCTGCGCATCACACTGGGCGGCGGCATGGCGGTGCAGCAGGTGGTCAGCGAGCGCTGGCTGGCGGCGACCGGCAGCCCGATCCTGGAAGGCTACGGCCTGTCCGAAACCTCGCCCACCGCCACCTTGTGCCGCACCGACCAGCAGGGCTTCAGCGGCACCATCGGCTTGCCGGTGCCTTCCACCGAAGTGGCGATCCTCGACGATGAGGGCAATCCCCTGCCCTTCGGCCAGCCGGGCGAAATCGCCATCCGCGGCCCGCAGGTGATGGCCGGCTACTGGCGCCGGCCGAGCGAAACGGCGGCCGTGATGAGCGCGTCCGGCTACTTCAAATCGGGCGATATCGGCATCATGGATGAACGCGGATATGTGCGCATTGTCGACCGCAAGAAGGACATGATCCTGGTGTCCCGCTTCAACGTCTACCCGACCGAGGTGGAATGCGTGGTGGCCGCCCATCCCATGGTGCTCGAGTGTGCCTGTGTCGGCGTGCCGGACGTCGGCTCGGGCGAAGCGGTCAAGTTGTTCGTGGTGCGCAAGGACGCCGCGCTGACCAGCGAGCAGCTGATGGACTACTGCAAGCAGCAGCTGACCGCCTACAAAAAACCCAAGCACATCGAGTTCCGCGACGCCCTGCCCAAGTCCAACGTCGGCAAGATCCTGCGCCGCGAGCTGCGCGAGGAGAAAGCCGCCGCCTGACCCCGCGCCGCCTTTGCGCGGCGCCAAAATCCTGACCAGTGTCCAGGCTTAGACTGGGGCATGGCCACCGGCAGCGACATCGATTTCAAGCAACTGTTCGCCTTCCCGGAGATGGTCGAGTTCCAGGCCCGGCCCGAGAAGTTCATGGCGCTGCGCATGAATTCCTACGCTTGCCTGCTGTGCGAGGACCTCATTCAGCAGCGCCGCACTACGCATGGCCGCCTACCCCTGCTGCTGCCGATCGTGCTGTACAGCGGCCGCTCGCCATGGAGCGCAGCGACCTCGCTCGCGCAACTTCGTCCGCAGATGGATCCGTACTTGGAAACGCTCCAACCAGATCTAAAATACCATCTGGTGGATCGCCACAATGCGTCACCGCTGATGCGCGCCATATTGGAAATCGAGCAAGCCGATGAGCGAACGTTCCAGATTGTGCCCCAACTTGCCACGATTGCTATCTGGGCCCGCCGCCAGCACAACCCGGACCTGTCGCGCACCATTGCGAGATGGGTCAAGCGCCAGCTGGGCACAACCTTTGATATGCAGGGACTTCCACCCGAATGCAGCTTGGAGGAAATGTATATGATGTTCGAACACAAGTTCAGGGACTTCGAGCACTTACTCGAATTCCAGGCAATTGAAAGAGGACTGGCACAAGGTCGTGCGCAGGGCAAGACCGAGGCACAGCTTGCGGAAAGACGCCGCATCTTGCGCCTATTGATCGAGCACCGTGGCGTACCAGTTTTCGGCAAGCTCCCCGAACGCATTGACCAGGCGTCCTCCGAGCAATTGGCAGAGTGGATAGAAATCATGATTGCAGGCGGATTACCGCACGAGCTGGAGGATCACTGATCGGTACGCCCCTATAATGGCCGGGCGAACCGACATAGGAGATACCGCATGATTTTCGTTTGGGGCAAGAAGCCGGTCTACACCCATGCCGGCTACGTGGCCGACTTCTGCCCCGTGTGCCACGCCACGCGCGCCTTTGCCGTGCAACGCATCGGCTCGGCCTGGCACCTGTACTACATCACCGTCTCCCAAGGCGAACTGGCGGGCTACCAGCGCACCTGCTGCGATTGCGGCACCGTGCTGCCGGTGGAAGTGGCGCATTACCGCCAGCTCAGCGCCGAGCAACTGCCGCTAACGCAGCTTGAGCAGACCACCAATCCCCACCTGGCGATCCGCCACGCCGATGCCCTGGCCGCCGCCGCGCGCATGCGCGAAGCGCCGCTGCTGCTGGACGAGAGCGAGCGCCGGCGCCAGCTCGATGCCGCCTTGCGCCTGCAAGCCGATGCGCTGGACGAGTACGAATCCGCCACCCGCCTCGATCGCGAAGTGTGGTGGGCCATCGGCGGCGCCTTCGCCTTTTGCGTGGTGGTGCTGATGGCGCTGCGCCGGCAAGCGCCGGAAAACATGGACAGCGGCTTCATCATCGCCTTCTTCCTCAGCCTGGGGGCGGTGGCCTGGCAGCTAAGCCAGATGGGCGAGCGCTTCCTGCAGCGCGAACTGCTGCCCAAGCTGGCGCGCTCGCTGGCGCCCCTGCAACCGCGCCCGGCGGAAATCGACGAGGCGCTGGAGCGGCTGCGCGCCCAGGGCCGCAAGCTGGCGCAACGGATCGACAGCGCGCAAATTACGAAATCCTTGCGTTAACTTTCGAATCATCGTAGTTTACCTTTCGATTTACCCGATAATTGAAAGGAGACAATTGATGAAACGAAGGATTTTACTGGCCACACTTACGCTTTCGTTGGCCGCCCATACCGCCCACGCCGCCGGCTTCGACACCTTGCTGAAAAAGGCTACGCCCGCCACAAGCGGCGCTGTGGTGGCGCTGGCGGGCAACGCCTTTATCACCAGCGCTGGTCCCGGCGCCACGGAAACCATCAACAGCAGCGGCCTGGCCAACTGGACCAGCGCCGGCACGGTCACCAGCCTGTGGTTCCGCATGGCGGCGCCAGGCAGCGCCACGCTCGCGCTGGACGCGCGCCTGTCCGGCGGAAACAGCAGCAAGATCCGCGTCACCGCCAACGGCACACCATTCGAGCTCAAGCTCAGCAAGGGCACCACCAAGACCTACGCTATCGGCAGCATCAACGTCGCTGCGCCCGGCTACGTGCGCGTGGACCTGCAGGGCATCAACAAATCCGGCGCCTACTTCGGCGATGTCGCGGCGCTGCGCGTCAGCACCGCGACGGCGCTGAACTACGCCAACGACGCCGCCAACTACTACTGGTCGCGCCGCGGCCCGTCGGTCCATATGGGCTATACCGTGCCGGCCAACACCGAGTATTTCTACAACGAGATGACGGTGCCGGCCGGTGAAGACAAGATCGGCTCCTACTTCATGTCGAACGGCTTTAACGGCGGCTATTTCGGTATCCAGGTTAATTCGCCGACCGAGCGCCGCGTGCTGTTCTCGGTCTGGGACGCCGACAACGGCGCCAAAACTACTTTGGTGCGCAAGGGCCCGAACGTGACGGACAACGGCTTTGGCGGCGAAGGCACGGGCGGCCAAACCTACCTGCTGTACAACTGGGTAGCCGGCACCACCTACCGCTTCATCACGCGCGCAGCGCCGGACGGCGCCGGCGCCACCGACTTCTCGGCCTGGTTCTTCGCGCCGGAGACCAATGCCTGGCGCTTCATCGCGACCTGGAAGCGGCCCGCCACCAGCATGTACCACGCCGGGGTCTACTCCTTCCTCGAGAACTTCCTCGATACCCAGGGCCACCTGGAGCGGCGCGTCCTGCTCAACAACCAGTGGGCGCGCAGCACCAGCGGCACCTGGAGCGAGCTGGTGACGGCGCGCTTTACCGGCGACGCCACCGCCAACAACGCCCAGCGCCTGGACTACGCCGGCGGCCTGCAGGGCGGCCAGTTCTACCTGCGCAACGGCGGCTTCTTCAGCCCGAACGTCGCGACCAACCAGTACTTCACCCGTCCCGCCACCGGCCAGACGCCCACGGTGGACGTCAGCACCCTGCCGTAATCATTTTTGTATGCCAATGTATCTGGCCTCGCGCCAGATACATTCCCCGCCATCACGGCCCACGCGGCCGACACAAGCGATACACACTGCCCCCGTAATCTGGTCACACCTTAACCAAGGAGACCAAGATTATGAAAACCACCTACGCAAGTATTGCCGCCACCCTGGCCATCGCCCTGTGTGCCTCCGCCGCCACAGCCGCTGAACCCAAGAAAGAAATGGAGAAGTGCTATGGCGTGGCGAAAGCCAGCCAGAACGACTGCTCCGCCGGCCCGGGCAGCTCGTGCGCCGGCACCTCCAAAGTCGACTTCCAGGGCGATGCCTGGACCCTGGTCGAAAAGGGCAGCTGCACCAGCATCAAAACCCCTAAAGGCTACGGCTCGCTGAAGCCGGTGAAGCAATGAAGCGCGCCCTCGCAGCAGCGGTTGCGCTGACCCTCGCCAGCGTCGCCCAAGCCGCCGCCCCAGCGCCGGCGGCATCGGCACCGGCCGCACCAGCGGCACCGGCGGCGAAGAATATCGTCATCGTGCCCGGCGCATTCCTCGACGCCTCCAGCTGGCGCGTGGTGCACGACACGCTGCGCCTGAAGGGCTTCAACGTCACGGTGGCCCAATTGCCGCATACCTCGCTGGACGACGACATTGCCATCGCCCGTAAAGCGATCTTCCAGCAGTTCGGCAAAGTGGTCGTGGTCGGCAGCGGCATTGGCGGCGCGGTGATGTCAAACGTCGCCACCGGCGACAAGATCAAGGCCCTGGTCTACGTGGCCGCTCTGATGCCGGAAGTGGGTGAGAACCCGCAGCAATTGCTGGCCTCCATGCCCGCCGCCGGCGAAGGCGCGCGACCCGACCGCGCCGGCTTCCTGTTCTACGACCGCGCCGCCTTCCATGCCGACCTGGCGGCTGACCTGACGCCGAACCGCGTCAACTTCATGGCCGCCTCGCAAGTCCCGGTCAGCAATGTGCTGATGGGGACCTCCAGCTGGTTCGCCATGTGGCGCCAAAAGCCGACCTACGCCATCGTCGCCACGCAGGACCGGCTGCTGAACCCCGAACTGCAACGCTGGATGTACCAGCGCGCGGGCGCCAAGGTCACCGAAATCGCAGCAAGCCATGCAGTGCAAGTCTCGCAGCCGGAAGCGGTTGCGAAAGTCATCGAAGACGCTGCCCTCAGCGTCCTTTAACCCAAGGAGAAATGTCATGACCATCACCACCAAATCGCGCGCCAGCCTGGCCGGCGCCGCCGCCCTGATCGCCCTCGCTTCCGCCGCGCTGTCCGCACCGGCCTTCGCCGCTGAAAAAGCGAAGGAGGAGCCGGGCCGCTGCTACGGCATCAACAGCTGCAAGGGCACCAGCCTGTGCGCCACCGCCAAGAACGATTGCAAGGGCCTCAACGAATGCAAAGGCCATGGCGTGGTAGTGAAGACCCCCAGCGAATGCAAGGCGCTGGGCGGCACCCTGACCGAGAAGAAGTAAACCGCCGACGGAGGCACATCATGCATGCACACAGCTTTGGCCTCGGCCTGCGCCGCGAGCACTACCGCGATTTCCTGGAAAGCGAGGTCGATGTCGATTTCGTCGAAGTGATCTCGGAGAACTTCATGGTCGCCGGCGGCCAGCCGCGCGATATCCTGCGCCGCGTGCGCGAGCGCCATTCGGTGGCGCTGCATGGTGTGTCGATGTCGCTCGGCTCCGCCGACGGCCTGCGCGCCGACTACCTGAAGCGCCTGCGCGCCCTGGTCGATGAAGTGGAGCCGCTGTTCGTCTCCGACCACCTGAGCTGGTCGCGCATCGGCAGCTTCAATTCGCACGACCTGCTGCCGCTGCCCTACACGCGGGAGGCGTTCGACATCGTCTGCGACAACATCGACCGCGCGCAGGAAGCGCTGGGCCGCAGCATGCTGGTTGAGAACCCGTCCAGCTACCTGGCCTACGCCGAATCGTCCATGAGCGAGTGGGAATTCATCGCCGCCATGGCAAAGCGCACCGGCTGCGGCCTGCTGCTGGACGTGAACAATGTCTTCGTCAGTGCCAGCAACCACGGCTTCAACGCGCAGGACTTCCTGCGCGGCATACCGATGGAGCACGTGCGGCAAATCCACCTGGCCGGCCATAGCCAGGGCGAGGGCCTGCTGGTCGATACCCACGACAGCGCCGTTAGCGACGCCGTCTGGTCGCTTTACGCGCAGACAGTCGACCGCTGCAGTGGCGTCGCCACCATGCTCGAACGCGATGGCGACATCCCGCCGCTGGCCGACCTGCTGGACGAACTCGATATCGCGCGCCACCTGGCCGCGCAGCGGGAGGCAGCATGAACCTGGCCGATCTCCAGCATGGTTTCCGCGCCATGCTGACAGCCGATGCGCCCCCCGCCGCGAACGCGCCGGGCCACGCCGTCTACCTGAACAACTACCGCGCCCAATTGGTCGGCTGCCTGGAAGAGAGCTACCCGCTGCTGCGCACCTTCATCGGCGAGCAGGCCTTCCTGCACGCGGCGGCAGCGCACATCCGCCGCCGCCCGCCCCACGCCTGGACCTTGGACGCCTATGCCGACGATTTCTGCGCCACGCTGCAAGCGCTCCACCCCGACAACCCCGACCTGCACGAACTGGCCTGGATCGAGCACGCCCTGGGGCATTCCTTCATCGGCCCCGATGCCGCCCCCGTCGCCGCCGCCGACCTGGCCGACACCGACTGGGAGCGCGCGCGCCTGCACGCCACACCCACCCTGCACCTGCGCGCCGCTGCCAGCAATGCCGCCCAGCTCTGGTCCATCCTGCACGCCGCCGCGCCAGGCCCGGCACCGGAAAGCGAAATGCTGCCCGCCCCCGGCGGCCTGCTGGTCTGGCGCCAAGGCTTCGTCACGCGCCTGCGCGCGCTCGACGCAATTGAGTACGCCGCGCTACGCCACCTGCAGCAGGACGGCAGCTTTGCCGGCTTGTGCGTTTTGCTGGTCGACCGCCTGGGCGAAGAACAAGGCATCGCTGCAGCCGGCACCATGCTGGCCGATTGGCTCAGCAGCGAACTGATTACAGGAGTCTCCCATGAATGACAAACGCCGCCTCTTCCTGCTTGCCGCCATCAGCGGCATCGCCGGCAGCGCCAGCCTCGCCTTCGCACCGGCCCTCGCCGGCGCGGTGCTGCCGCTGGGGAGCGCGACCGACGCTTTGCGCGCCGTCGCCGCCGCCGGATCCGCGCCCGGCTACCACGCGATCGGCCCCGACGAAGGCCACCCCATCGTGATCGCCCTCGCCCACAGCCAGCGCGCCGCCCACTATGCCGAAGCCGCCGCCCTGCTCGCCGCGCAAGGCTTCCACGTACTGCTGCCTCAATTGCGCGACGCCCCGGCGCAGAAGCTTGGCCAGGACCTGCTCGGCTTCCTCGACCGCCTTCACCTGCCCGAAGCAGTCTTCGTCGGTGCCGGCGCCGCCGCCGACGCCATCAATGCCGCGTGGGCATTGCGGCGCACACGCGTGCTCGGCCGGCTGCGGGTTGACCACGCCACGCCGCAGCAAATCGCCGCCGACGCCGTCCGCCTGGCCCGGCAAGGCCAATGGCGCACCTGAACATTCCAAAGGAGAGCATCATGCACACCCGCTTCGCCCCCACCCCGGCCAATGCCGGCAATACCGCCAGCGCCGGCCTCGCCGCCCTGCCTGCCCTCGCCGCCCGCCTGCTACCGGCCTCGCTACAACTGCTGGCCGCGCGCCTCGCCATCGCCGCCATATTCTTCCTCTCCGGCCGCACCAAGGTGGAAGGCTGGTTCACCTTGAAGGATTCGGCGATCGAACTCTTCCGCTATGAGTACATGCTGCCGCTGCTGCCGCCAGAACTCGCCGCACAACTCGCCACCTGCGCCGAACACGCACTGCCCCTGCTTTTGGTGCTCGGCCTGTTCACGCGCAGCGCCGCCCTCGGCCTGCTCGGCATGACTGCCGTTATCCAGCTTTTCGTCTACCCGCAAGCCTGGCCCACCCACCTGAGCTGGGCCGCCCTCTTGCTGCCCATCATCGCCCAAGGCGCCGGCCCGATCGCACTCGACCGGCTGCTCCAAGCGCGGCGCCGCTGAAATAAAAAGGGCCCACTGGTGTGGGCCTTTATTCGATTTATTGCGGCTTAATAGCAAGAGTAGCGCATCACCTCGACCTGGGTGCCGTTCTGGTCGCCCCAGCGCAGCACGCGGCCGCTGCAGGTCAGCTCCGCGCCGCCGATCACCTCGCCGCTAGCATTAACGATGTCCCACTCAACGCCTTTCACCGGGCGGGCATAGGAATAAGATGCGCATGCGGCCATCGCCGCTACCGACAATACTGCTAAAACTGCCTTCTTCATTCTCGTTCCCTCCTTTCTGAGGTTGTACTGTTGACGCTGACCGAAAATTGACCGGTTTTGGGTCAGAATTCAGGCAGCGCCAACATCACCTGACAGGAGGCGTCCGATGACCAACAGCGGTAATCCCCCCACCAAATGATCGCCGCAGGAAGTAGAATTTTCTAACTTTGAAATTGAAGGTTCTACCGCATGAAGACGTCCCGTTTTACCGAAAGCCAGATCATCGCCATCCTGAAGCAGGCCGAGGCCGGTGCCCCGGTTCCTGAGCTGTGCCGCGAGCATGGCATGAGCAGTGCCACGTTCTACAAATGGCGTTCCAAGTTCGGCGGCATGGATGCCTCCCTGATGGCCCGCATGAAGGAGCTGGAAGAGGAAAATCGTCGCTTGAAAAAGATGTACGCGGAGGAGCGCCTGAAGGCGGAGGTCGTTGCGGAGGCGCTGGCAAAAAAGTGGTGAAGCCATCTCGCCGACGTGAGATGGCACGACACTACGTCGAAGCCGGCCGCATGACCGTCAAGAGCGCCTGTGTTGCCTTCGGCATCAGCCAGACTTGCTACCGTTATCAAGCAAAGCTCAATGCCGAAAATGAGGTCATAGCCGATTGGCTGGTTCGCCTGACGAACAATCAGCGCAACTGGGGCTTCGGTTTGTGCTTCCTATTCCTGCGGAACGTGAAGGGCTTCGGCTGGAACCACAAGCGTGTGTATCGAATCTATCGCGAACTGGAGCTGAATCTGCGCATCAAGCCACGACAGCGCATTGTGAGGGAGAAACCAGTGCCGTTGTCCGTGCCGACGGCCATCAACCAGACCTGGTCGATGGACTTCATGCATGACCAGCTTGCCGATGGTCGCAGTATCAGATTGTTCAACGTGATCGATGATTACAACCGAGAAGGACTGGCTATCGACGTGGACTTCTCGCTGCCATCGGAACGCGTTGTGCGGGCGCTGGATCAAGTCATTGAGTGGCGTGGTAAGCCTCGAACGATACGCTGTGATAACGGCCCGGAGTACATAAGCGGCGTCACGGCGCAATGGGCAAAGAAGCATGGCATCGAGATTGCGTTTATCCAGCCTGGACAGCCGCAGCAGAACGCCTATATCGAGCGCTACAACCGCACCGTGCGCTACGACTGGCTTGCGCAGCACCTGTTTGAATCGCTGGACGAGATCCAGGACTTTGCCACCGGTTGGCTCTGGACTTACAATCACGAGCGCCCCAACATGGGCCTGGGCGGGATAACACCAAAACAGAAACTCGCTCTCGCCGCCTAACCCCTACTTCTGGCGCGCATCAAAAATGGGGGGATTACCCTACCAGATGGTTTCCATAAAGAAAATGCATGTGCTACTATTGCAACTAAAATCGACTCCTTGAGCCCTTCTTTAAGTTTACAAAATGCGCTTCCTTCTTGCACTTTTCCTACCTTGGCTCTCTTTCTTCACTATCGGGCGCCCGCTCGCTGGGGTCATTTGCCTGATCCTGCAAATTACAATTATTGGTTGGCTCCCTGCTGCTATTTGGGCTGTCTACGCATTGGGCCAATACAAGACCGACCAGAAGATTGAGAAGGCTCTGGCAGAGCGAAGCTAATTGCGCGCGCCATTTACCTGGTTCCGAATTTTGATTCGGATGTCGCCTATGTGGCGGAGATGGTGGCACAGGAAACAGAGGCTCTTTAGAGAGCTGGCGCAATATTGTGTTTGTTGTTAATAGGATCTTCTATTTGAAATCAATAAATCCGCAGGATGACTTTTGACTAAATTGGGCCCCAACCAATCCACGAGCAATCATGACCACCAGAACAAACCAATCGCAACGCTTATTGATCAAGCTAATCCTATTAGCGCCGATATGGCTTAACCTCTGCGTTTCAAACGCAGCGGCTAGCGAATGCAGCAATAACTTTGTTTCTTCCGGCAACTTCCTAAGCGGCCAGCATTTCAAGACCCAGGCCGAAATCGCCGGCAAGCAGCCAGACGATGCCTTCAATGCTGCGCAACAATATTTATCCAAAGAAGGCTGGGCTATCCAACGCACAGACCAAATCACACATACAATCACGGCGTGGCCCGCCGGCACTCGACCTGATCGGCCAGTGCCGTTAAATGTCACAATAGAACCATCGCAGCGGGGTGCGAGAATGACTCTATCGCTTTCGACCCCGGGTGTAGTTTTCTCCAAGGAAAATTCGATACGCGATATGTTCTGTCAGATTGCTGGCTCGGCCGAGTCGACGGTTAGTAGCGAAGCAATCGAAAGAACCGAGTCCGTTAAATCTAGAGTCAGTACGGGCCCAAAAGTGGTCTTGCCAACGGCTGACAACCGAGTCTGCCTAGCCCATGCGTGTATTGGTATGACACTAGAAGATGCAGCAGTCTTGCCACTGGTGCCGTCGCCGGAAGGCTTCAAAACAGGCGAACTTGCTCAATGCTCCGATTGTCCATCTTTTGGACTTAACGACCAAGGGGGGCGAGTCTGGTTTGGTCAACCAAGCAGGATCGATACTAAGTGGATCAGGCAGTTTTCCAAAACGATCAAAGTAATTTGCAGCATGTCGTTTCAGCTGGGTGCGTCGATGAAGGCGAGCGACGGAGGCGATATCGTTCTGGCGTTCAATCCTATGGTGGTGGATGGGCGCCCCCAGCTCCTGCTGACGAGCGTTATTCGATCAGGTTTTCCAGGCCCTTATAGCGGAAGCAAGTGGGAGGCGCTGGTACAACAGGCACGTGAGCGATATGGCGCAAACTTCTATGACGACACGCCGCAGAATCTTGCCATGAAAGGTGAGCCAATCACGCCTCATGCAACGTTTAGCGGCCCAACGCTTCGCCTGTCTATGAAAGCGCAAAATCCCATGCAGATGACACCCAAAATGATGGAACAGCCTGGCTGCTCTGTACGGCCAGGAACGTTGGAATAAACTCGTTTTCAAACTGCAGTGCACCCACGTTGGATAACCGCCCGCCAACTTGGGGCATTCTAAAAACCTGTTTGCTAGAGGGTTTTGTAAAAATAGATTGGACTTTCGCGGCGTACCGGCTTTTACAGCCTGAAATATGTCACAACCGCAGATCGATAATGAGCAAAAGAGGAAGATCGTGTTTATTTGAAAACCAAAACATGACACACAGGGCCGCTTCGACTAAATTCGATACGCCAGTTGTGACACCATTGGTAGGCTTCGGGATTGCTCAGGGCGATAAATAGGAGAGGAAATTGGAAATTTGGATAGTAATCGCAATAGTGGCCATTTTGGTTTGTATCATTTGGATTTTGCCGCATAAGCGATGGCTCTCGTGGCCTACGCTTGAGCAGTTGATCTTGCCCCGCCACTTCCGGACACAGCCTATCGCTTAGTTAGCGCCGATCTGAGCCCGGCGCATTAGCTCTTTCCGAAACATGCTTGGCGACTTGTAGCCCAAGGACGAATGCGGATGAATCTCGTTGAAATGCTTGAACGCCGCCGGCATTTGCTGCAGCACGATGTCGGCGCTGCTGCGGTCCATCTGGCTGACGTAGTCGCGCTTAAATGTGTTCACAAAGCTCTCCGCCATACCGTTCGATTGCGGACTGCACACCGGTGTGTGAACTGGCTTGATGCCCAGTTCCTTAGCCAGCGAATGCGTGTCCTTAGCTCGAAAGGCGCCGCCATTATCACTCAAGAATTCCAACTCAGTACCGCTGCGGACCTTTGCCTCGCCAAAGCGGGCTTCTACGCCCTCGACCAGCATGTCGCGAACCGGTTCACCTGGCAGGCCTCGATTAGACCAGGCGCGCCACGAGATAATCTCGCGGTCGCAACAGTCTTTCAGGAAGACGCCCGTGACCACGTCACCATTGTCGCAACCGATCTCAAAGCCATCGGAACACCAGCGTCGATTCGATTCATGTACGGCCACCACACCGTTGTGCACGCGTGCGCTCACAATCCGCTTAGGTGCCTTGGGGAGCAGCAGCCGGTAAGCTTTCATGACCCGATAGAAGCGCTTGTGATTGAACAGCGCCAGACCCGCAGCCATCCGTCGCCGATTCACCAGAGCCCCGGCACGTCGATACCCGTAGGTCGGCAGTTGACCAATCTCCGCTCGCACTGCGTCGACCAGAGCAAGGTCGGCAAGAACGTCAGTTTGGCGCACCGTTCTGCCATCCACCCAGTCCGGAGAGCGCGCCATCAAGTCAATTATGTGCGAGCGCGCCACACCCAAGGCCTGGCAGACCGGCTTCACTGGTCGTCCTTCGGCAACAAGGGCGCGCGCGCAATCCACTTTTTTTCACGAGCGAATTCCACGGCTTCTTTCAAGATTTCTGCCTCCATGGTCTTCTTGCCCAACATGCGCTGCAGCTGCGCGATTTGGGCACGAGCAGCCGCCAGCTCACTGGCCGGCACAACTGACTCACCAGCATGGACGGCTACCAACGCGCCTTCTCGCTCCAACTTCCGCCAGTTGAACAACTGGCTCGCGCTGATGCCATGCTTGCGCGCCACGAGCGAAACGCTCATTCCTGGCTCGTACGTTTCACGCACCAGCGCTGCCTTTTCAGCTGCGGACCACCGGCGACGCTTCTCGTCGCTGACCGTTACCACCTCGATTGTTTGCCTGCTTTTAGTCATATGCCTAGTCCTATTCCTAGTCGTAAGGATAATGCATAGACTGTGTCCGGCGATTCAGGGGGCTATCTCACAGTATTGGTCAAAATATCCACAATGTCGTACGAACAATGGAGTAAAGTGTTACAACTGCGGATCGCGCCATACGAGAAATTACGGATGGAAAGACCGCTCTGACATTCGAAGAATTCATAAATGCAACCAATGCAGCAGGGGTCTTTATCGAACCGAGGGATGACTCATGTCATGAAGTGAAACCTGGATCGAAGAAAAATCGTAGCTTAGTAGTCACAATCTAACCTTACACTGGCCCGGTTTGGCGCCGATACTTCAAGTCGGAGCCACTACGCTTAAGTAGCTGATGAGGCGGTTTAATCGCGTCCCCCAGCGCACAAAATTCGGCCTGCACAGCAACCTGGTTACATAGCGGTTACAAGCATTGATGAATTTCCTACACAAACAAAAAGGGTTACATGAGAAATCATGTAACCCTTTGTTTTTACCACTAAATTCTGGTGCCGGCTGCAGGACTCGAACCCGCCACCTGATGATTACAAATCAACTGCTCTACCTGATGAGCTAAGCCGGCTGTGAAACTTTCGCCGCGATTATACGCTATTTAATGCGGGTCAGTGTAGGGCGGCCACCTTTCTTTGGCGGCTCGCCGCCATCGTCCGGGTCGTTGTCGTCCACGCTGCGCGGGGCGGGTGCGGTCGGGACCGACGCCAGGGTGGGCGCGGGGGCCGCGACCTCTTCCACCACGGTCGGTGCGCGCGGGGCGGGCACCTGGTCCAGCAGCGGTTCGAACGCCATGCCCTGGCCATTTTCGTTGGCGTAAATCGCCATCACATTATTGACCGGGACGTAGATTTCGCGCGATACGCCGCCGAAGCGGGCGTGGAAGTGGATCGCGTCATTATCCATCTTCAGGCCGGAGGTGGCGCCGAAGCTGATATTGAGGACGATCTCGCCCTTTTTAACGTATTCCATCGGTACCTGGGTCGCGCCGTCGACTTTGACGGCCAGGTAGGGGGTATAGCCGCAATCGGTGCACCATTCGTAAATGGCGCGCAGCATATAGGGCTTGGTGGAGATTTCTGCCATGTTCACAACTATAAGTTGCGGCGCGCCGGGAAGGCGCGCCGCAGGGGGCCGCCTTAGCGGCGCATTACTTTCTCGGACGGAGTCAGCGCTTCGATGTAGGCCGGGCGCGAGAAGATGCGCTCGGCGTACTTCATCAGTGGAGCGGCGGTCTTCGACAGCTCGATGCCGTAATGGTCCAGGCGCCACAGCAGCGGGGCCACGGCCACGTCCAGCATGGAGAACTCATCGCCCAGCATGTACTTGTTCTTCAGGAACAGCGGTGCCAGGGTGGTCAGGCGGTCGCGGATTTCGGCGCGGGCCTTGTCGTGGTTCTTGTCGTTTGCCTTGTTGCGCTCGCTTTCCAGCGTGTGCACGTGCACGAACAACTCCTTCTCGAAGTTGAACAGCATCAGGCGGGCACGGGCGCGCATCAGCGGGTCGGCCGGCATCAGTTGCGGATGCGGGAAGCGCTCATCGATGTACTCATTGATGATGTTCGATTCGTACAGAATCAATTCGCGCTCGACCAGGATCGGGACCTGGCCGTACGGGTTCATGGTCGAAATATCTTCCGGCTTGTTGAACAGGTCAACATCGCGCACTTCGAAGTCCATGCCTTTTTCGAACAGGACCAGGCGGCAGCGCTGGGAGAATGGGCAAGTGGTGCCCGAATAGAGAACCATCATTTTTTGCAGTTCCTTAGAAACAAAGGGGGCGAAGCCGCGAACGGTTCACCCCAGTTGGGCCGCCGGCACAGGCCAGGCGGCGCAAACACGCGCCGGAAAATCCGGCGCAAGCAGTTATTTGACTTCTTTCCAGTACGACGCGTTCAGGCGCCATGCCAGCAGAGCAAAAATAGTCATGAAGATCAGGACCCATACGCCCAGCTGCTTGCGCTTCTGGGCGGCTGGCTCGGCCATCCACTCCATGTAGCCGACCAGGTCGGCGACGGCAGTGTCGTACTCCAGCTTGGTCATGGAACCCGGTTTGACGATGTTGAAGCCGTCAAACTTGTGGATCTTCTTGTTCTTATTGTGCGGGTCCACCACTTCAACGAACTTGGCTTCCTGCACGCCCTGCAAATCCCACAGCACGTGTGGCATGGCAGCGTTCGGCAGCACCAGGTTGTTGAAACCGGTAGGACGGGTGTCGTCCTTGTAGAAAGTGCGCAGGTAAGTGTACAGGTAGTCGCTACCGCTGCCAGCCGGACCGGCCTTGGCGCGCGCGATCACGGACAGGTCGGGCGGCACGGTGCCGAACCAGACTTTGGCATCCTTGGCCGGCATCGCCGTGGTCATCAGCTCGCCGACTTTTTCGCCGGTGAACAGCAGATTGTTCTTGATCTGCTCTTCGGTCAGGCCCAGGTCGCGCAGGCGGTTGTAGCGCATGCTCGACGCATTGTGGCAGTTCAGGCAGTAGTTGACGAACAACTTGGCGCCATGTTGCAGGTTGGCCATGTTGGTCGAACGGTCCGGTGCTTTGTCCAGTGGGTGGCCACCTTCGCTGGCGAAGGCCAGCGCGGGTACCAGGGCCAGGAGGGCCAGCAGTTTCTTGGAAAAGATCATTTATTAGTCCTTTGCTTAGCGTTCTGCTCGTTCGATCAGTGCGGATGGAAAGTGACGCGGTCCGGCACTTTCTTGAACGTACCCATGGTGCTCCACCATGGCATCAGCAGGAAGAACGCGAAGTAGTACAGGGTAGCAACCTGCGACACGATGGTGCCAACCGGGCTAGGCGCCTGCACACCCAGGTAACCCAGGGCCACGAAAGCGACGCCCAGGATCAGGTACAAGTACTTGTGGCCTTGCGGACGGTAGCGAATCGACTTCACCGGCGAGTGGTCCAGCCATGGCAGGAAGGCCAGGATCACCACCGAACCGCCGAAGAACACCACGCCCCAGAACTTGGCGTCCAGCGCCCAAGGGAACATGCCAACCGCAGCCACCAGGCCCAGCGCGGCGATCGCGGACTTGACCATGAAGGACAGGCGCGATTTCAGCCACACGAAGGAAACGTAGGCCACGGTTGCACCCATCAGCACCCACATGAAGTCGGCGGTGGTGGCGCGCAGTACCGAGTAGAACGGCGTGAAGTACCAGGTCGGCGCGATGTGCGGCGGGGTCTTCAGCGAGTCACCTGGCAGGAAGTTGTTGTATTCCAGGAAGTAACCGCCCATTTCCGGCGCGAAGAACACCACGGCCGAGAAGATGGTCAGGAAGATCGATACGCCGAACAGGTCGTGCACGGTGTAGTACGGGTGCGAAGGAATCGAATCCACCGGGTGGCCGTCCGGGCCCAGGTTTTCTTTCACTTCGATGCCGTCCGGGTTGGACGAACCGACTTCGTGCAGCGCGATCAAGTGCGCGGCCACCAGGCCCAGCAGGACCAGCGGGATGGCGATCACGTGGAAGGCGAAGAAGCGGTTCAGGGTGGCATCGGACACCACGTAGTCGCCACGGATCCACAGCGACAGGTCAGGGCCGATCAGCGGAATCGCGCCGAACAGGTTGACGATCACCTGCGCGCCCCAGTACGACATCTGGCCCCATGGCAGCAGGTAACCGAAGAAGGCTTCGGCCATCAGGCACAGGAAGATGGCAAAACCGAACAGCCAGATCAGCTCACGTGGCTTGCGGTAGGAACCGTACATCAGGCCGCGCGTCATGTGCAGGTAGACGATGATGAAGAAGGCCGACGCGCCGGTCGAGTGCATATAGCGCACCAGCCAGCCCCACGGCACTTCGCGCATGATGTATTCGACCGAGGCGAACGCCAGGTTGGCGTCCGGCTTGTAGTGCATGGTCAGGAAGATACCGGTGACGATTTGCAGCACCAGCACCAGCATGGCCAGCGAACCGAAGATGTACCAGAAGTTGAAGTTCTTGGGAGCGTAGTACTTGCCCCACTGGTCGTTCCACAGTTTGGTCAGCGGGAAACGGTCGTCGACCCAGCCCAGCGCTTTTTGCGCGGCAGGTGCGTCAGCCGGAAATTTGGTTTCCTTGAAAGCGCCCATGAATTACGCCTCGCCTTTCTCGTCTTTGCCGACGATGATCTTGGCGTCGCCCACGAACATGTGGCGCGGCACCTCCAGGTTGTCAGGAGCAGGTTTGTTCTTGAACACGCGGCCGGCCATGTCGAAGGTGGAACCGTGGCATGGGCACAGGAAACCGCCGGCCCAGTCATCCGGCAGCGAAGGCTGCGCGCCGGTCTGGAACTTGGTGGATGGGGAGCAACCCAGGTGGGAGCAGATGCCCACCGCGACCAGGATTTCTGGCTTGATGGAGCGGTACTGATTGCGGGCGTATTCGGGCGTCAGCATGTCCGGGGTACGCTCGGACTTAGGGTCGGCTACGTCCTTGTCGGTCTTCTTCAGCGACTCGACCATTTCTGGCGTGCGCTTCAGGATCCAGACTGGCTTGCCGCGCCATTCGACGGTCCTCATTTCGCCGGGTTGCAGCGTGGAAATGTCCACTTCTACTGGAGCACCCGCCGCTTTAGCGCGCTCGGAAGGCTGGAACGTGCTTACCAGGGCGCCAGTAGCGCCCAAACCGACCACACCACCCGCCGCACACGTGGCGACGAGCAGCCCGCGACGGCTGGAATCGACCTGCTTTTCGTTACTCATACTAACCCCAATCAGTCAAAAATCTGAAATCTTTATTAGACAGTTAACAAAGCTTCTAGCAACCTTAAATTATAAAGGAGTGAAGACACGATTTAAAGCAAAACCTTGCAATGCGCCAAGCCGTCCCCATTTTGCGCCCCCTTGCGCGTTCCATATTTTTCCCGCAAAGTTGATCCAAATCCATGAACTTTCCGGGAGAATCTGTTATGGCAATGTTGCAAGAATTTAAAGAGTTTGCGATGAAGGGCAATGTCATCGACCTGGCGGTCGGTGTCATCATCGGTGCGGCCTTCGGCAAAATTGTCGATTCGCTGGTGGCCGATGTCATCATGCCGCCGATTGGTATGTTGCTTGGCGGCCTCGATTTCGCCAATTATTATGTTCCGCTCAACGGCCAGGCCGCCAATTTGAGCCTGGTGGAAGCTAAAAAGCTGGGTGCGGTATTGGCTTACGGCAATTTCTTTACGATTTTGCTGAATTTCGTCATTTTGGCCTTTGTTATTTTCCAAATGGTGCGCCTGGTCGCCAAAACGCGCCGCGATGAAGCGCCGGCCGCCGCACCGGCCGAACCGGCCACGCCGGCGGAAGATATTGTGTTGTTGCGCGAAATTCGCGATTCTTTGCGAAAATAGGAGTTAACCTCCATTTTGTAGCACAGCAGCCATGCGAAAACTCTGGTTATTGTTTGCACAAACGGTGACCATCGCTTTGGCACTGTATTTTGTCTATATGGCCGTGGGGCGGCGCGCGCCCGCCCCGGCCCCGTCCGTTCCGCCCGCCGCCAGCGCGGCCACCGCCGCGCCCGGCTCCTTCCGCGCCGCCGCCAGCAGCGCCATGCCGGCCGTTGTTAACATCCTGACCACAAAAGCCGTGCGCAAGCGCCACCCGCTGGCGCGCGACCCGTTTTTCAAACGCTTCTTCGAGCGTGAGGAAGAGGATGACCAGAACAGCCTGGGTTCCGGCGTCATCGTCAGCCCGCAGGGCTATATCCTGACCAATTACCATGTGGTGGAGGCGGCCGATGAAATCCAGGTGGTGCTGCCGGATGGCCGCAAGGCGCCCGCCAAACTGGTCGGCACCGACCCCGAGACCGACCTGGCCGTGGTCCGCATCACCCTCGACAAGCTGCCCTCGGTCTCCCTGGGCCAGGTGGAGCAGGCCAAGGTAGGCGACGTGGTGTTGGCCATCGGCAACCCCTTCGGCGTGGGGCAGACCGTCACCATGGGCATCATCTCCGCCCTCGGTCGCAACAACCTGCACATCAACCATTTCGAGAATTTCATCCAGACCGACGCCGCCATCAATTTCGGCAACTCGGGCGGCGCCCTGATCGACACCCAGGGCAAGCTGCTCGGCATCAACTCGGCCATCTACTCGCAAACCGGCGGCTCGGTCGGCATCGGCTTCGCCATTCCGGTCAGCACCGCGCGCACCGTGCTGGAGGCGATCATCAAGGATGGCCACGTGGTGCGCGGCTGGATCGGCGTCGAATCGCAGGAGATCACGCCGGAGCTGGCCAACAGCTTCGGCCTGCAGCGCGATTCAGGCGCCATCATCGCCGGCGTGGTGCGCCACGGCCCGGCCGACAAGGCCGGCATGCGCCCGGGCGATATCCTGCTGTCGGTGGACGGCAAGCCGGTCAAGGACACCAATGACATGCTGAACCTGATCGCCCAGCTCACGCCGGGCGGCCAGTCGACCCTGCGCATCCTGCGCAAGAGCCGCGAAAGCGAGCTCCAACTGACGGTGGGCAAACGCCCCCTTGCTAAGAAATAACCATGCACCTGCGCGACCTGACCCGCTACCTGGCGGAACTGACCGACAACAACAACCGCCCCTGGTTCGTGATGAACAAGCCGCGCTACGACATCCTGCGCGAAGAATTCCTGGAACTGGTGACTCAGGTGATCGGGGAGCTGGGCAAGTTCGACGCCCAGGTCAAGTTCTGCAACCCGAAGAAAGCCATGTTCCGCATCAACCGCGACGTGCGTTTCGCCCATGACAAGCGCCCGTACAAGACCCATTTCTCGGCCGCCATTGCGCCCAACGATATGCGCCGCCCCAGCATGGCGGGCGGGCCGACCTGGTATTTCCAGATCAGCCCGGACGGCGTGCTGGGCATCGGCGCTGGCGAATACATTCCGCCGCCGCACCGCCTGAAGGCGCTGCGCAACCATATGGTCAACGATGCGGCCGGCTTCAAAAAGGCCCTGAACAATAAAGCGCTCAAGGCGCGCTACGGCACCATCACCGACGAACACAAGCTGCAACGGCCGCCGAAGGGCTTCGATCCCGAACATGAGCACATCGAGTTCATCAAGTTGAAAAGTTTCTTCGTCTACCAGGAACTCAAGTTGCCGCTCAACAAGCCGGAAGAATTGCTGCCGATGATTGCGGCTGCCTTCAAGGATGCCTGGCCGCTGGTGCAGTGGATGCGCGCGGCGCCGGTCGAGGAAACGGAGCCTGTATGAGCACCCATCGCATCGCCGTCATCGCCGGCGACGGCATCGGCAAGGAAGTGATGCCGGAAGGCCTGCGCGTCCTGCACGCCGCCGCCGCGCGCTTCGGCCTGCAGCTCGAGTTCACCACCTTTGAGTGGGCCAACTGCGACTATTACGTGCAGCATGGCCAGATGATGCCGCCCGACTGGTTCGACCAGCTCAAGGGTTTCGATGCGATTTACTTTGGCGCGGTGGGCTGGCCGGATGCGGTGCCCGACCATATTTCCCTGTGGGGCTCGCTGATCAAGTTCCGGCGCGAGTTCGACCAGTACGTCAACCTGCGCCCGGTGCGCCTGATGCCGGGCGTGCCCTGCCCGCTGGCCGGGAAGCAGCCGGGCGATATCGACTTCTATGTGGTACGCGAGAACACGGAGGGCGAGTACTCCGCCGTCGGCGGCCGCCTGTTCGAAAACACCGAGCGCGAAGTCGTGCTGCAGGAGGCGGTCTTCACGCGCAAGGGCGTCGACCGCATCCTGCAATTCGCCTTCGACCTGGCCCAGTCGCGGCCGAAGAAGCACTTGACCTCCGCCACCAAGTCCAACGGCATCGCCATCAGCATGCCCTACTGGGACGAGCGGGTGAAGGCGATGGCGGCCCATTACCCCGAGGTGCGCTGGGACCAGTACCACGTCGACATCCTGGCGGCGCGCTTCGTGCTGAGCCCCGAGCGTTTCGATGTGGTAGTCGCGTCCAACCTGTTCGGCGACATCCTGAGCGACCTGGGGCCGGCCTGCGCCGGCACCATCGGCATCGCGCCGTCCGCCAACCTGAACCCGGAACGCACCCTGCCCTCCCTGTTCGAGCCGGTGCACGGCTCGGCGCCCGACATCTACGGCCAGAACATCGCCAACCCGGTCGCCATGGTCTGGTGCGGCGCCATGCTGCTCGACTTCCTCGGCAACGGCGACGCGCGCTATACGCAGGCGCACGACGCCATCATGCGCGCCATCGAAAGCGTGCTGGTACAGGGCCCCCGCACGCCGGATATGGGCGGCAACGCCTCCACCACCGAGATGGGCATGGCCATCGCCGCCTTGCTGTAAACCTGCTTTAACCCCGTTTCTTGCATTTCAGGTCGCGTTTTCAGCATTTCGTCGCAAGGCGATAGTGCTTGACGCGGCACGCCTCTATAGTTCAACCATCGAAAGACGAAATGAACTTAACCCCAACCGCATGGAGAGCAAAATGAACATCGCAAAAAACATGGAATTCATCTTCCTTGGCGCAGTCGCCCTGATCAGCGCAACCGGCTTCGCTACCGCCGCCGCCCCACTGAAAAACGTCGCTCCGGCCCCTGCCCCAGCCGCCATTATCGTCAAGGCCAACGTCGCCGAGATGCCGGTGGTGACGGTGAAAGCCAAGCGCCTGACCGCAGCGGAAAAAGCTGCACTGTAAGCAGCAGCAAACGTCCTACTCACGGAGCCCCAACATGAAAAAGTTCTTCACCGCCTCGATGATCACCGCCGCCATGCTGGCCACCGGCGGCGCCGCCCAAGCGGACGAGATCATCACCGAAGCACGCACTGTTGATGGCCGCGCCGTGAAAGTCGTACTGGATGGCATCGTCGACCTGAAGCTGAAGCAAGGCGCGCCTGCGCTGCTGGTTTCCGGCGACAAGCGCTACATCCAAAAGATTACGGTGACGCAGAGCGGCGACACCATCCGCATCGGTACCGAGAATATGCGCGGCATCCACCTGGGCAGCCGCAACCTGAAGGCGGAACTGACTTTGCCGCAGCTGCGTGAGCTGGTCT
This sequence comes from Massilia sp. SR12, assembly GCA_046523935.1. Lineage (GTDB taxonomy): Bacteria > Pseudomonadota > Gammaproteobacteria > Burkholderiales > Burkholderiaceae_D > Rugamonas. Next base: position 3,829,768 of record CP159586.1, read on the forward strand.
CCGCCGGTGTCGGCTCGACGGAAGTGAAGGGATTCGACGGCGACGAAGTGCGCCTCTCCCTGGAAGGCGCCGGCTCCATGAACGTGGCCTCGCGCTTCAAGAAAGTCGATGCGCGCCTGACCGGCGTGGGCAGCTTGTCGGTGAGCGAGACCCAGGCTGAGACGGTCGACCTGAATTTGAAAGGCGCCGGCCAGATTTCGATCTCCGGCCAGAGCAAGAACCTGTTCGCCAAGCTGGGCGGCATCGGCAGCCTCGATGCCAAGCAGCTGCACAGCGAGAACGTGGACGCCGACATGACCGGTCTTGGCAGCGCCTCGTTCAACGCGAAAACTTCCGCCAACCTGCGCCTGAGCGGCATGGGTTCGGCCACGGTCTACGGCAAGCCGACCAACCGCCAGTCAACGGCGCGCGGCCTGGGCAGCGTGTCCTGGAATTGATGTAACGATTTCCCACCAACTCGTGATTCGTTTCACGGTGCTTGCCGCCTGCTAACCGCAGGCGGCTTTTTTATTTCCGGCATGGCGGGCGCCAGGTCGCGGCCCAGCACGATGCGTAGCCGCTGCCGCCCAGCGCCGCTCACCTCGACCCGCGTCTCCGCCACGTTGAAGGGCAGCGTGTTGGTCAAGCGCACCACCTGCATGCCCTGCGCCCGCAAATGGCGCGCCACCGCCGCCGCCATGCCGCGCACACCGTTGCCGTTGCTGACCTCCAGCCGCTGCCCGCCAGCCAGCGGCGCCGGCCACGGCGGCGTGGCCAGCGCAGCGGGCGCGCCGGCCGCAGCCTGCGACGCGGGCAGCCGCGCCACCTCGACCAGCCCGGCACCGACCTGGCGCACTTCGACGCGCGCCATGTCCAGCGGCCACAGCGCGCCCGCCGCCTGCACTGGCGCCGCCTCGGCCGCCGCTCCTGCGTGTTCGCGCAGCGTCCGCGCATGGCGCATCGCCTCCAGCGCGCGCGCCGTTTCGCCATTGGCCTCCAGCAGCGCCGCCAAGCGCTCCCATGCCAGCGCATTGCCCGGCTCCACCAGGCAAGCGCGTTCCAGCGCCGCCAGCGCCGGCAACAGGCGCCCGTCAAGGTAGTAGGCATAAGCCAGGTCGCCCAATAAAGCCGCCGACGGCCGCCCGCCGCCTGCGGCCCGCTGCTCCAGCAGCGCTATGGCATCCGCATAGCGCCCCTGCTCCGCCAGCGCCTGCAAGGAGGGCGCGCGCGGCGCGGCCGCCACAGTTTCGGGCGCCGGCGGCGCCGCCGGCCAGCTGCACGCCGCCAGCGCAGCGGCGCAGGCAATCACCATCGTGGTACGCATATCGCCTCCTAACGCCCGGCATGCAGCGCGGGCTTGAACACCGTCTTGAGCTGGATCGACGCCGGTCCCAACAACACAATCATCAGCGCCGGGAAAATGCAGAAGATCAACGGGAACAACAGCTTGAGCGCCACCTTGGCCGCCGCCTCCTGCGCCACCACCGCGCGCTTGCGGCGCAGGTTGTCGGCATGCACCCGCAGCGAGTCGCCCATGCTGGTGCCGAAGCGCTCCGCCTGCACCAGCATCGCCACCAGCGCATCGACGTCCTCCACCCCGCTGCGCAAGGCGAAATTGCGCAGCGCGCGTTCTTTGGAAAAGCCACCGCGCATTTCCATCAGCACCAGTTGCAGCTCCTGCGCCAGCGCCAGGCTCTTGATGTGGATCTCGCCCGCCACCTTGGCCAGCGCGCGCTCCATGCTCAGGCCCGCCTCGACACAGATGGTCAGCAAATCGAGTGCATCGGGCAGGCATTCGAAAATATCGCGCTGGCGGCGCTGTGCGCGCCGCGCCAGCAGGCCGTTCGGCAGGTAGTAGCCGATGCCGGCACTGGCGCACAGCAGCAGCAGCCACTGCCTGCTGTTGTGCGGCATGGCCGCCAGCAGCAGCGCCACCAGGGCCGGCAAGCCCAGCGCCAGTACGCTCTTGGCGGCGAAGTACAGGCGCGGCGCCGACGGGTGGCGCCAGCCGGCATTCATGAAGCGCGTGCGCAGCGCCGACCGTTCCCAGCCCTCCTCCGGCAGCGACAGGCGGCTGAACGGTTCCGCCACCCGCGCCACCTTCTCGATCCACTCGCCTTGCCCCGCCAGCGGTGCCTCCGGCGCCGGCGCGGTGAAGGACTTCAGGCGCTCGCGCAGGGGCCCGCTGGACAGTGCCAGCATGGCCCACAAGGCCAGGCTGACCACCACCACGAACACCAGCAGCAGCAACAGGATGTCGACGCCGTTCATGCCCGCACCTTGACGATGGTGCGCATCCACAGCGCGCCCAACACGATGGCGCCGGCGCCATACCACAGCAGGCGCTGGCCGGCCGGATCCTGCCACAGCACCGCGTTGTAGCTGGGATTGGTCAGCTGCATGCCGGCCAGCATGGCGAGCGGCATCAGGGTCAGGATCCAGGCCGACATGCGGCCCTCGGCCGACAGCACCCGTACCTGGGCCAGCAACTGCAGGCGCGCGCGCGTCATGCGCGACACATTGTCCAGCAGCTCGGCCAGGTTGCCGCCCGATTCGCGCTGGATCAGCACCGCGATCACCAGGTAGCGCAAATCCGTGAGCGGCACGCGCCCGGCCAGGTTGTGCAGGGCGTCGTGCAGGCTGACGCCGTAGTTGATTTCCTCGTAGGTGGCGCGGAATTCACCGCCCAGCGGATCGGCCACCTCGTCGCCCGCCATCTGCAGCACGTTGGCGAAGGAGTGCCCGGCGCGCAGGGCGCGCGCCAGGAAGTCGGCCATCTCCGGCAACTGCGCCTCGACGCGCCGGATGCGCGCCGCGCGCGCCCGCAGCAGCAGGGCCAGCGGCGCCGCGCCGCACAGCACGCCCAGCACGGCCGCCGCCGCGCCCGGCAGGCGCAGCATGGCCGGCAGCAGCCAGCCCGCCAGCAGGGCCAGGCCCTGCACCGCCAGGAAGCGCGCCACCTGCCAGCGCAGCCCGGCCTGCAACAGCAGCCGGTCCAGCGCGCCGATGCGCGGCAGCCGCCGCAGCAGGCGGTCCAGCGCCGGCGCTGCGGCGTAGCGGCGCTCCTTGAGGATGCTGATGCGCGCGCCCGCCGGGTCGGTGCGGCCCGACATCAGACGCAGGCGCAGCGCGATGCGGCGCGCGCCGTTGCCGTGCTGGCTGCTCCACCACAGCCAGGCCCCCTCGCACAGGCAAATCACGGCCGCGAACAACAGCACGGCAAAACCGCTCCAGGCGACATCCAGTTCCATGGCCGCCTCCGCCTACTCGTAGACCCGGCCCGGGTCGAACAGGCCGTCCGCCACCGGTACCCCGAACATGCGCAGGCGCTCGGCGAAGCGCGGCCGCACGCCGGTCGCGTAGTAGTGGCCCAGCACCCGGCCCTGGGCGTCGACCCCGGTTTGCTCGAAGTGGAAAATCTCGTGCATGGCCACCGTGTCGCCCTCCATGCCGGTCACCTCCTGCAGGCTGACCAGCTTGCGCGTGCCGTCCGTCAGGCGCGACAGCTGCATCACCACCGTGATGGCGGAGCAGATCTGCTGGCGCGCCGTGCGCGCGGTCAGGTTGGCGCCGGCCATGCCGACCATGCTTTCCAGGCGCGACAGCGCGTCGCGCGGCGCGTTGGCGTGGATGGTGGCGAACGAGCCCTCGTGGCCGGTGTTCATGGCCTGCAGCATGTCGATCGCCTCCGCCCCGCGCACCTCGCCCAGGATGATGCGGTCGGGCCGCATGCGCAGCGCGTTGCGCACCAGGGCGCGCTGCGTCACCTCGCCCTTGCCCTCCACATTCGGCAGGCGCGTCTCCAACCGCACCACGTGCGGCTGGCGCAGTTGCAGCTCGGCCGCGTCTTCGATGGTGACGATGCGCTCGCTGGTCGGGATGAAGCCGGACAGCACGTTCAGCAGGGTGGTCTTGCCGCTGCCGGTGCCGCCCGAGATCAGGATGTTCAGGCGCGCCTGGCCCAGCGCCTTCAGCACTTCGGCCATGGGCGGTGTCAGGCTCTTGAAATCGAGCAGCTTGTCCATCGTCAGCGGCTGCGCCGCGAAACGGCGGATCGACAGGATCGGCCCGTCCACCGCCAACGGCGGGATGATGGCGTTGACGCGCGAGCCGTCCGGCAGGCGCGCGTCAACCATCGGGCTCGACTCGTCGACCCGGCGCCCGACGCGCGAGACGATCTTCTCGATGATCTTCATCAGGTGCGTGTTGTCATGGAAGGTGATGGCGGTCAGCTCCAGGCGCCCGGTGCGCTCGACATAGACCTGGGCGTGGGTGTTGACCAGGATGTCGGACACGCCGGGATCGGCCAGCAGCGGCTCCAGCGGGCCGAAGCCCAGCATCTCGTTCTGGATGTCCAGCACCAGCTTGTGGCGCTCGCCCTGGTTCAGGGCGATGCGCTCGTCGTCCACGATGCGCGCCACCAGCAGCGCCAGTTCGTGTTTGAACTGCTCCGGGGTCAGGCGCTTCAGGCGCTCCAGGTCGATGCGCTCCAGGATCATCTGGTGCATGGATTTTTTCAGCTCCTGGTAGGCGCCGTCGGCCAGCGCCGGCGCGCTGGCGGCGGCATGCTCGTCGCGCGCCAGGGCCAGGCTTTCTCGCAAACTCATGGCAAGCTCCTTTCAGTGTTCGGTTTCGGCGCGCCCGAACAGGCGGTCGAACAAACCCTTGCTCTCGGGCAGGCGGCGCGCGGTGACCGCCTCCACCAGCTCGGCCAGGCTGCGCGCCACCGGGCTGCTGCGCGCCAGTTGCAGCAGCGGCACGCCCTGGTTGACCGAGTCGGTCGCAGCCAGGTAATCGTTGGGCACGGTGTGCAGCACCTCCGCCCCCAGCGCCTGCTCCAGGTCGGCCAGGCGCAGCTTGCCGCCCTTCTCGTAGCGGTTGACGATCAGGCGCGTGCGCCCGGCCGGGTAGCCCAGCGAACGGAAGATGTCGAGCAGGCGGCGGCCGTCGCGGATGTCGGGCAGCGCCAGCTGCAGCACCGGGTAGATGGCGTCCGACTGGTCCAGCGCGCGCAGCGACAGGGCGTCGATCTGGCGCCCCACGTCCAGCAGCACATAGTCGTAGTGCTGGCGCGCCACGCGCAGGATGGCGTCGATGTGCTCCGGCTTCATCTGCGTTGCCAGCGCCGGGTCGTCGGCCGCCGCCAGCACGCCGTAGCCGGGCGCCACCTGCACCAGGCAGGACTCCAGGAAGGCGGCGTCCAGGCGCCCGATCTGGCTGCAAATGTCGGACAGGGTCATGGCCGGTTTCTGGTCGGAGACGTACAGGGTGGCGTCGCCGAACTGGCCGTGCAGGTCCAGCAGCAGCACCTTGCGCCCGGCCAACGCCGCCAGCGCGTAGCCGAAATTGGTGGCGAGGAAGGTGGCGCCACTGCCCCCCTTGCAGGCGATGAAGGCCAGCGCCTTGCCCTCGCGCTGCGCGGTCACGCCGCGTTCCACCTCGATCCGGTCCAGCGCCTCGTGCAGCGCGCGGTGCACCAGCGGCAGCGGCAGCACTTCGCGCATGCCAACCCGCATGGCGCGGATCAGCAGCTCGTGCTGCGGCGCCCGCGTCAGCAGGATGAAGGAGGCGTCCGGATACTGGCGCGCCAGCGGCTCCAGCAACTCGGCCTGCGCCGGCGCCACCTGGCTGGCGTCGAACAGCACCAGCTCGGGCGGCTGCGGCAGCAGGCGCTCCAGCGCGTCGCGCAGGTCGCGCCGGGTGGCCGCCAACTGCAGCAGCGGCAGGCGCGCCGAGCCTTGCGCCGCCAGGTCAACCTGCAACTGCTCGTCAGGACTGATCAACAGGGCTTTCATGGCGTCTCCTTAGCTGGCAAGTTTCACGGGCACGGCGCCTGGCCCGGCAGGTAACCCAGCGACTCGGCCGGCGCCAGCGTGGTGGCCGCCGGCAAGCTGGCCGGCACCGGGATCAGGGACGGCACCAGGCCGGCATACGGCAGCGGCGGGCAAGCGGGGCCGGCGCCGCACAGGCGCACCCGCACAAAGCGGATGCAGCCGGCGCCCTGCGCATCGCGCGCGCAGTTGATGCGGTTGGCCAGCGGACAGGCCGGCAACAGCGGCAACGGCGCCAGGTTGCCGGCCGCGTCCAGCCACAGGTACTCGATGCGGATATTGGCGCTGCTGATGTCGGGCGCCAGCGGCAGCGCGTCCTGGTCGCCGCGCAGCAGCGCGCGCAGGCGCAGCTGCTGCAGGGCGGCAGCGTCGCTGAAATCGGCCAGCACGGCGCCGCGCGCGGCGCGCCGGCTCACCTCCTGCAACGCATTCGAGACGAACATCAGGCGCCCGTACTCGATCAGGCCCAGCACCAGCAGCAGGAAGACCGGCAGCGCCAGGGCGAATTCGACCAGGGTGGCGCCGCGCTGGCGGGGTGCGCTAGTTGTCACGGCCGGCCTCCGCTTGCGCGCGCAGCTCCACCACCTCCGGCACGCCGACCAGGCTGTCGCGGTACTGCAGCACGGCGACCACGGTCATCGACGCCAGCGGATTGCTGGCTGTCACCAGATTGCAACTATTGGGGCCGCACTGGTACTCCACCTGCAGGTCCTGCAGCGGCAGGCCGGACGCCTGCAGCGCCTGCTCCAGCATGGCCTGGGCGCTGGCCAGCGCGACGGCGCGCCGCGCGCTGTCGCGCAACTCCTCGGGCGGCAGGGTGGCCAGGTAGCGCGCGGCGTCGCTGGCCGCCCGGTCCAGCACCGCGCCGTGTAGCGCCATGCGCCCCAAGTACAGGATGGCGACCAGCATCGGCACGCACACCCACAGCACGGCCACCAGCTCGATCAGGGCGGCGCCTCGGCCGGCGCGGCGGGCGCGGCGCGTCATTGCAGCAGCTCCACGTCGGTGGCCAGGGCCGCGATCTCGGCCGGCGCCAGGATGCCGGCAAACTCCGCCGGCAGCACGCTGGCCGAGGCGCGCGCCGTCAGCAGGAAGCGCGCCACCGCCAGCACGCTGCCCTGCACCTGGCTGCCGGGCGCGAGCGGACACGCCAGCAGGGGCACGTGCAGCAGGCGCCGCCCCTTGCGCCCAACCCCGTTCAGCGGCGCCGTGCCGTAGCTGGCCACGGCGTAGGGCCCGCCCAGCGGCCAGCCGGACGCCGCCAGCGGCGGCGCGGCCGGGTACAGGGTGCCCCATTTGTTGGCGTTGATGGCGGCCATGGCGGGCGTGCGCGCCGGGCCGTAGGCCCACAGGGTGCCGTACTGCGCCGGCGCCAGCGGCGGCAGCGGCGGCGCGCCGTCGGCCACGCTTTGCAAGGGCTGGCCGGGCGCCGGCGTGCTGGCACTAGCGGCGGCCTGCGGCGGCACGCTGTTCATCCAGCTGGCGCCACTGCCGACGTACTCGCGCACATTGGTGTCGGGCGGCGCGTGGTAGGCGCTGCAGGCGGCGCCGGCCAGGCCGAAACGCGAATTGAGCTGCTGCCACAGGCCGAAGCCGGCCGCGCTGATGCGGCGCAGATTGAGCATGCCGGCCAGCGCGGGATAGGCCAGCTTGCCGCTGCACATAAAGGGCGCCACGCTGGCGTCGTCGGTGCTGGCCGCCACGGCGGGGCTGCCGGGCGGGCTGGCCGGATCGACCAGGAAGAATTCGCCGCTGGCGGCGCCCGGCGCCGGATTCAGCGCCAGCAGGTTGTAGCCGACGCCAAGGCGCAGGCCGTACTGCACGATTTCGTCCACGCCGCCGCCGTTGGCGCGCGTGGCCTGCGCCACGCTGCTGGGCGCGCAGATCGCCAGCGGCAGCACGCGCACGCCCTGCGCCCCGGCCACCGCGTGCACCGCCAGTGCGGTGCTGGTGGCGCCGCCCAGCAGCCCGCCAAAGAGGCTCGGCATGCTGCTGTACGAGGCGTCGAGCGCCCCCATGTCGACCCGCGCATAGTGCAGCGCGAGCGGCGCCGCCACGGCCGCGCCGTAGGCCAGCCAGGGGCCGCCCGGCGCGCTGGCAAAACGCAGCGCCGCCGGATTGAACACGATGCGGCCGAGGCCGCGCACCGGGCGGTTGAAGGCCAGGTCGGTCGCCAGTTGCACGGCATGGTCGATGCCGGCCGCCGTGCCATCGAGCTGCTGGGCGGCGGCCAGGGCGCTCATATCGGCCGCCTGCTGCAGTTGCCCCTGGCGCTGGAACGCCATCGCGAGTTCCAGCGCCAGGCCGGCCATGCCCGCCACCAGCGGCAGGGCCAGCGCGAACATGGTGGCGATGCCGCCGCGCTGGCGGCGCGCCGCTGCCGGCCGCCTCATTTGCGCGCTCCCGCGTCGGCCGCCGGCGCTGGCTCGCTGAAGGATTTGCGGTAGCGCGCCTGGGCCGCTGCCGCCGCCGCGCCATCCAGTGCGGCCGCCTCGCCTTCCGGCTTGACCAGGTGGGCCGTGATCACGAATAGCAGTTCGCTGCGGTCGTTCTGGAAGTCGCTGCTGCGAAACAGCGCGCCCAGCACCGGGATCTCGCTGAGCAGGGGCACGCCCTTGATGTTGTTGACCTGGCTGTGGCGGATCAAGCCGCCGATGGCAAAGCTCTGGCCATCCTGCAGCTGCACCGTGGTGCTGGCGCGGCGCGTGGTAATCAGGGGGAAGATGGCGCGCCCGGCGAGGCTGCCGTTGCTGACGCCGATGCCGTCGCGCGACAGCTCGGACACTTCCGGCGCCACCTTCAGGTTGATGCGGCCGCCGGCCAACACGGTGGGGGTGAATTTGAGGCCGACGCCGAATTCCTTTTCCTCCAGCGTGACGCGGTTGTTGTCCTGCGCCACCGGCACCATGACCTTGCCACCGGCCAGGAAGCTGCCCTCCTGCCCGCTCATCGCCATCACTGTCGGTTCGGCCAGGATGCGCACCTGGCCGTCCTGGCGTTCGGCGTCGATGGTGAGGTGGCTGCCGTTCGATTTGCCCAGCTGCAGGCGCGCGCCCAGCACGCCGCTCAGGAAATCGGCCAGCAGCATGGCGCTCCAGCTGCCGCTGGCGTGGCGCAGCGACAGGCCCGCCTCCAGCTTGTCGAGCAGGGTTTTCGAGACCTCGGCCACCTTCACTTCCAGCCTGACCTGCTGCGGCGCGCTGACCGCCAGCAGGTTGACCAGGCGCGGCCCGGTGGCCGGCGCCGCCGCTCCGCCCTCGCGCTTGTGCAGCGGCTGCGGCGCCTGGCGCACAAAGGCTTGCGCCAGGTCCAGCACCTGGGCCAGGGTGGCGCCGTCGCTCACGCTGCCGCTCAGGGCGATGGCGTCGGCGGCGGCGCTGACCTTGATGGCGCGCTCCTGCGGCAGCAGCTCGGCCAGGCTGGCGCGCAGCGGCGCCACGTCCAGCCCGACCGCCACTTCGACTACGCTGCAGGCGCCGCCCTTGCCCTGCACGATCAGGTTGGTGCTGCCGATATCGGCGCCCACCAGGTACAGGGTGTCGGGCGCCACCAGGGTGGCTTGCAGCACCTGCGGGTTGCCGATGCTGCGCCCGCCCACCGCGTCGGGCAGGCGCATCAGGGTTGATTTGCCCAGCTCCAGCGCCAGCTTGCCGGGCACCGCCGGCGCGCCGCCGCAGCGCAGCGGGTCGCTATGGGCCGGCGCCAGCAGCAGGCCGGCGGCAAGGGCGCTGGCGCGGGCCAGCAGGCGGATGGGGGCGGGTCGCATGGCGGCTCCTCACAGGCATTCCTGGCTGCTGCGGTTAGCGTCGATGACGCCGATGCAATAGCGCGCCGGCGCGGCGGGGGCGGCGGGCGGGCCGGCGCGCCGAAGCGCTGGCGCCGGCGCGGGCGCGGGCGCGGGGCCGGGCAGCGCGGCGGGCGCCGGGCCCAGCAAACTGGCGCGGGTGGCGCCGGCGGTGGCGGCCGGTGCCGGATCGACCTGGTTGCGCAGCACCAGGGACAGGGTGCCGACGCCGCGCGCCAGGTCCAGGCGTTCGGCCTGCTCCGGCGTCACCTCCAGCGTGACGGCGTTGACCACGCGCGGCTTGGTCTCGTCGCGCGCCACCTCCTGCGCCACCGCCAGCACCAGGATGCGCTCCAGCACGATCTTCGACAGCGCCGGCTCGCCGCCGCTGGCGCCGGCCCCCGCCTGGGCATACACCAGGATGTCGACGAAATTGCCCGGCAGCGCGAAGCCGGCCACGCCCACCACGTCGTTGACGCGCACCGTGATGGCGCGCTTGCCATCGGCGATCAGGGCCGACAGGCCGCCCAGCGTGCCGGCCGGCGCCAGCTTGGCCGCCGTCACCGGTTCGCCGCGCTGCACGCTGGCCTTCAGCACCCGCCCCGCCAACCCGCCCGGCGCGTGCTGGGCGCCGGCCGGCACGCTGTGGGCCGGCCAATCGGCCAGCGCCAGCATGTCCGGCCCCAGGCGCTGGCCCAGGCCGACATCGGCCGCCGCCACCACGATGCGCACGGTGGCCGGCGCCCCCTGGCGCAGCAGCCAGCGCGAGGCCAGCAGCACGGCGGCCAGCCCGAGCAGGCCGGCCAGGGCCAGCATCAGCAAGGCGCGCCGGCTCTTCATGCGACACCATCGGCAAAGATGCTGGACCACGCCTGGTCCAGCGTGGCCGGGTTGAGGGTCGGCGCGGTGCCGGCAAAGCCGGCGAACTCCGCCACCCGCGCCACGATTTCACGCGGCAGGCTGGCCAACAGCGGCTGGCCGCTGCCGCGGTGCAGCTCGCCCACCAGGTAGGCCAGCGCGCTCTCGTCCGCCTCCATGCCGCGCGCCCGGCACTGCTGGCGCAGCAGGCTGCGGTAGGCCGCTTCCGGCAAGGGGCCCAGCCCCACTTTGTAGCCGATGCGGCGCAGCGCGGCGCCGTCGAGCAGGGTGTGCGGCGCCAGGTTGGTGACGAAGGCCAGCACCGGCTGGCACGGCACGCTGAAGGCATGGCCGCCGGGCAGGGACAGTTGGTCGGTGCCGGCGTCGAGCAGCGGCGCCAGGCGGTTCAGCAAGGCCGCCGCAGGCAGGCGCTGGCGTCCCAGGTCGTCGAAGATCAACAAACCGTGGCAAGCCTTCAACTGCGGCGGCGCGATCCAGCAGCCGCCGGCCGCGTCATGCCGCAGCTCGAGCGCGCAGGCGTCCAGCTCCGCGCCCAGTTGCAGCACCGGCCGCTGGCACAGCAGCCAGCGCGCATCGCCGCCGCGCGCGCCAGCCGGCCGGCCCGGCAAGGGCGGCGGCGCCAGGTGCACGGCGGCGTCGTACACCTGGATGATGGCGCTGCCCACCGCCACCGCGTACGGCACCGCCACCACGCCCTGCAGCAGGCGCCCCAGTTTGCGCGCCAAGGTGCTTTTGCCGCTGCCGGACGGCCCGTACACGCACAGCGAGCGGCCGGCGTGCATGGCCGCGCCGACCAGTTCATGGATGCGCGGCGGCAGGCAATCGTCGGCAAACAGCGCCGCCACGTCGCCCGCCAGCACGGGCGCCAGCTGCACCGCCTGGCGCTGCAGCGTGGCGCGCCAGGCGTCCAGCGGCACCGGCGCCGGGCCGGCATACGGCAGGCGCTCCAACCACTCCGCCGCGCGCTGGCGGCCGAAGCCGGTCAGCTGGTATTGCACGTCGAGTTCGGAATCGCCGCGCCAGGCCACTTCCACCAATTGTTCCGCCTGCAAGCCGTCCAGCACCTCGCGCAGCACATTGATCGACAGCTTGAGGCGCCCGGTCAACAGCGACACGTGGCATTTGCCCGCCCCCAGCAAAACCTTGCCGGCCAACTGCGCCAGCAGCGCCGGCTCCAGGCCGGTATCGCGCACGCTGCGCGGCGGGGGCGGCAACAGCGGCTGCGCATCGTCTGCGAAATCCATCATGGTGACCTCCTGTTGCAAACGATGATAGGCATGGGTTTCCGCCTGGATATTGAGGCAGAGCAAAGGTCAGCGATGCGCCAGCGCAATTGTTGCGAAAGTGCCGAGCGCGATCGCCAGCGCGTACGGCATGCCGTCGCCCACCGCACCGCGCCAGCGCGCCAGGATCAGCCAGCACAGCGCCAGCGCGCCGCCGGCCAGGGCGCTCAGCACGCACAGTTGCAGGGCCTGGGCCGGCCCGACAAAGCTGCCGGCCATGGCCATCAGCTTGACGTCGCCCGCCGCCATGCCGCCCAGCGCATACATGGGCAGGAACAGCAGCAGGCCGACGGCGCCACCCGCCAGCGCCTGGCCCAGCAGCGCGCTGCTGCCGCCCTGGCGCCAGTGCAGGGCCAGCGCCAGCAGCAAGCCGGCCAGCACCAGCACGTTGGGGATCCGGCGCCAGGCCAGGTCCGTAGCTGCCGCCTGGCACACCAGGAACAGCAAAATAATCTCGAGTCCGTTCAACATGGCGGGAAGTGGCTGGCGCCCCGGCCGCCGCCGGGATGCCAGCCGGCCACTCAGGTCGTCAGCCGCGTGCTGACATTGCCGAACACGGTTTCCAGCGCGGTCCGGACGTCGCCCATGGCGGTGGCAACCGCCAGCGCGATGACTGCTGCGATCAGGCCGTATTCGATGGCCGTCACGCCCCGCTCATCCCGGATAAAACGCCCTACTGCGCAAAGTGCTTTCATGATGATCTCCTTGGCTAGGAAAGTTCTGACGCCTGTGCCGCGCATCATTGGCTTCACTATAGGAGCCATTCCTACGAGCAAGTTGATATTGCGCAAGCTTTCCGCACAGAACTTTTCTTCGCTGCGGGATGTTCTATGTCAAACTGGCTGCCAGCAAAGTGTGTTGCAATGAAGTCGCGTTTTTGCATGAATATGTGCAAGACAATTGCCTGTAATGCAAAAAAGATTTATGCTGATCAGCTATCCTTTCGAAAGCCCCTTGCTTTGCCACTGAGCGCCTAGTTACCAGACACTCACATGGATTCCCTTCTCAAACACATGGTGGACATGACCGGCCACCGCGATCACACGATGCTCGACATCTCGGTGATCTCGGCGGTTGCGGAACTGGCCTCCGCCACGCAGGCGCGCGTGCTGAGCATCGTCAATGTACGAGGCCAGCTCTACGTGCGTGCGCGCGCCGTGATCGAGCGCGGCCAGCCGGCGCGCATGGAAGAGAATATCGACCCGGCCACGCCGGGCGAACCGGTGGGCAGCTTTCCGGCGCTGGCGCGCTGCCTGGCGCATCACGAGTCGAATGCCGACTTCATGTCGGCCGAGGGTGAGCACACACTCTGGCTGCCTATCTGGATGGGCGACAAGGCCGACACCTGCCTGGAAATCGTCAACCCGACCCCGTACACCAGCGACACCATCCACGTCATTGGTGGCATCGTCAGCGTCTATCGGAATTTCCAGAACCTGCTCGACTACAGCGAGCGCGACTCGCTGACCGGCCTGCTCAATCGCAAGACCTTCGACGACCAGCTAGCCAAGATGCTGCAAGCCTCGGCCGAGCACGACCTGGCGGTGCCGCCCAACGGCCTCGAACGGCGCGCCCCGCCGGAAACCGAAAAGCAATGGCTGGCCGTGGTCGATGTCGACCATTTCAAGGCGGTTAACGACAAATTCGGGCATTTGTACGGCGATGAGGTGCTGATCCTGATCGCCAACCTGCTGCAATCCTCGTTCCGCGCGCAAGACCGCGTGTTCCGTTTCGGCGGTGAGGAATTCGTGGTGCTGCTGCGTTCCACCACGCTGGAGAATGCGAAAAAGATCATCGAGCGCTTCCGCATGAATGTGGAGCAGCACGAATTCCCGCAGGTGGGTAAGGTCACGGTGAGTGTCGGCTTTGTCAGCATCAGCGCCTATGAGGCGCCGGTGATCATCCTGGGCCGCGCCGACCAGGCCCTGTACTACGCCAAGAGCCACGGCCGCAATATGGCCTGTCACTACGACGAGCTGGTCAGCGGCGGCCTGCTGCAGACGGTCGAATCCAACGATACCGCTGAATTCTTCTGATCCGGCTTAACTACCCGCCAGGGTCAGGAAGCGCATCGGATCAACCTGCCATTTGGATGGCGATTCATGGCCGACGATCTTGTCGCCGCCACCAAAGCCCAGGCCGCGCGACAGGTCGATGGTCTCCGGCTTGATATACACATTGTTTTTCGTGTTGAAAAACACGTTCACTTTCGGCGCCAACAAATTGGTATCGTGTGGCTCAATCACCACACCCAGGCGGCCCGATTCCAGCATGACCAGGGTGCCGACCGGATAAATGCCGACGCAGCGCATGAATTCCTGCACCAGTTGCTGGTTGAAGTGGTGCTTGCTCCACTCATAAATCTTGCGCAGTGCGGCCGCCGCCGGCATGCCCTTGTGGTACACGCGGTCGGCGGTAATGGCATCGTACACATCGACAATCGCCGCCATTTGCGCCATTTCGCTGATAGCGTCACCGGCCAGCTTGTCCGGGTAGCCAGTCCCGTCGCGCCGCTCATGGTGGTGGCGCGTGATATCCAGCGCCAGTTGCGGCACATCCGGCGATTCCTTCAGGATGTTGAAGCCATCCATCGGGTGTTTCTTGATGATGGCGAATTCCTCATCGGTCAGCGGACCTGGCTTGTTGAGGATGGCATCCGGCACCAGGGCCTTGCCGGTATCGTGCAGCAGGCCGCCCAGGCCAGCCTCGCGGATGACGTCCTCCGGCATGCCGCGGGCATTGGCAAACGCCACCAACAGCGCGCAAACGCTGACAGAATGCAGGAACGTATAGTCATCCTTGGTCTTAATGCGCAGCAAGCCCAACAGCGCGCCGGGATTCCGCAGGATCGATTCGGTAATGTTCTGCACCACCGGCTGCACCGAGCCGATCTCGATCGCCTTGCCCAGGCGCGCATCGGCCATGACATTGCGCACCACGCCGGCCGCCTGGTGGCGGATCTGCGCCGCCCGTTTCAACTCCTCGCCCAGGGACGTCTTGATGATGCGCGACGGCGCCTTGGCGATCTCTTCCAGCTCGCGCTCGGTGGCCGCCTGCGCCTCGGCCAGCGACGGCGCATCCTGCACATCCAGGCCTTTCGACGCATCAATCACCACATCGTGGATGCCGGCCTTGAGGATCTTGTTGATCTCGTCCTGGCTGGCAATGACGAAGCGGTTGCGAACGAAGGGATGGGTCATCCAATCGCAACTCAGGTCATGGATGTACATCCCGACCTTGAGCTGGGAGGAATCGACTTTCTTTAACATGGGTGAATCCGAATGAATATGCTTTAGTGCGCGTTAAAATGAGTATACACAATGTTATCTTGGTGGAATATTCACATGACGAAAGTATTTGATTTATAAATGGAACTTCGCCAGCTCAGGTACTTCGTCGCCATTGTCGATCACGGTTCATTGTCGCGTGCGGCGCTGGTGTTGCACGTGGCCCAGCCGGCCCTGACGCAACAGCTACGCCAGCTGGAAGAAGAACTCGGCGCCCAACTGCTGCACCGCAGCGCGCAAGGCGTCCTCAGCACCGACGCCGGTAAAGTGTTTTACGACCACGCCCAGGCCATCCTGAAGCAAGTGGCCGACGCCCGCTCGGCCGTCACCCAGTCTGCCCGCCCCGCCGGCAGCGTCACCATGGGCCTGCCGCACAGCATTTCGGGCGCCCTCGCCCTGCCGTTGCTGACCGCCGCGCGCGAGCAATATCCCGACATTACGCTGCAATTGACCGAGGAACTGACCGGCAACCTGGCCGAACAGCTGAAAAGCGGCCGCGTCAACCTGGCCGTATTATTCGACGACGGCCAGCTCACCCCGTTTGCCACCACCCCGCTGGCGGAAGAAGAACTGCGCTTCATTTGCCGCCACGACGCCGTCTGGTTCAGCGACCGCGACACGGTACCCCTGCAGCAAGCCTTGAATACCACCCTGATCCTGCCCGGCCTGCAACACGGCGTGCGGCCACGGATCGAAGCCGTGGCGCGCGCCGCCGGCCTGGTGATCGGCAACGTTATCGAAATCAACTCGATCGCCATCCTCAAGTCCGCCATCATGGCGGGCATGGGCGCCACTATCCTGCCGGTGGCGCCGGTGCTGTCCGACATCGAGCTCGGCCACATGCGCAGCGTGCGCCTGAACAGCCCCGCTATCAGCCGCGCCGTGGTGTTGTGTGCCTCGCGCACCATTCCCCTGACCAACGCCGCCACCGCCATCGCCGCCCTGACCCAGCAAGTGGCCACCGACCTCTGCCAGCGTGGCGCCTGGCCCGGCGCCCGACTGCTCAGTTAAGTTTGTGCCGCGCCAGGATGCGGCGCTGGCTGCCGTCGGCGCGCATGGCGTCCCAGGCGCGCTGGAACAGGGCGATGTCGCTGTCGTCAAAGTCGCGCGAGCCGGCCAGCCATGCCGTGGTGGTGCTGAGCGGAGCGCTGGTTTCGAACTGCCCTTCCGCGACGGCGCGACGCTCCAGCGAGGCGGCGATGATGCGGCGCTCGCCAAACGCGGCGTCGGCCATGCCGCCCTGTAGGAAACGGTGTACCTCATCGATGGAGTCCGCTTCCACAAAGCGCGTGAAGCCCAGTTCTTTGAGGGCGGCGCCTTGCGCACCGCCGCGCAACAGGGCGATACGCTTGCCTTTCATCTCGTCCACCGGCAGCAGCCGGCCGCGCACCGTCAGCAGCACATAATTTTCCTCGTACAGCGGCACCAGCCAGCGGTATTGCTTTTCCCGTTCGGGCAAGCGGGTCAGCGGGTAAATCGCCGTGGCCGGCATGGTGCTGGCCAGGAACAGTGCGCGGCGCCAGGGCACAAAGTCGGTCGCCGGCTGCAACCCGGCGCGCCGGCATAGCTCGTCCACCAGCTCCTGCAAACCGCCCGGCGGCCCGCTTTCGTGCACCAGCGGCGGCAGATGGGTCGTGACCAGGCGCATTACGCGTGCCGCGCCCGCCAGTGCCAGCCCCGGGAAGGCCAGCAGCAAGCCGCCCGCCCCCAGCCAAGATCGTCGCCCCATCATTTTTTCTTATACCCCCATCCCCAAACCGTATTTCCGTATACGTAAAGTAATCCGTAAACTGCCCGCTTGAAAAGGTCCGCACACCCGCGGCCATTGTGACTTAGGCGAGGACGCGCTGACCCGGCGCCCACCTATGCCAGGCACGCCCCCGAATCACGATTTTGGAGACCGCCACCATGCCCGATACTTCGGCGCCAGGCAGCAATTCGCCTGTACTCAACGACGTCAGCCTCGACGATAAATACACTTCCACCTCCGGTAAAGTCTTCCTGTCCGGCATCCAGGCGCTGGTGCGCTTGCCCATGCTGCAGCAGTTGCGCGATGCGCGCAATGGTTTGAACACCGGCGGTTTCATCTCCGGCTACCGTGGTTCGCCGCTGGGCGGCCTGGACGAAACGCTGTGGAAGGCGCAGAAGCATTTGCAACAGCACAATGTGCAGTTCGTGCCCGGTGTGAACGAAGACCTGGCGGCGACGGCAGTCTGGGGTTCGCAGCAAGTCGACCTGATCGGGCCGGCCAAGTACGACGGCGTGTTTGCCATGTGGTACGGCAAGGGTCCCGGCGTGGACCGCTGCGGCGATGTCTTCAAGCATATGAACCATGCCGGCACTGCGAAGAACGGCGGCGTCCTGCTGGTGGCCGGCGACGACCACGGCGCCTATTCCTCCACCCTGCCGCACCAGTCGGACCATATCTTCTCCGCTTGCATGATCCCGGTCCTGTATCCATGCAATGTGCAGGAATACATCGACCTCGGCATCCACGGCTGGGCCATGTCGCGCTTCTCCGGTTGCGCAGTCGCCTTCAAGGCGCTGGCCGACACCGTGGAGTCGAGCGCGTCGATCGATGCCGACCCGTTCCGCGTTGAGGTGAAGATCCCGCAAGACTTCGTGATGCCGGAAGGCGGCTTGAATGCCCGCCTGTCCTCGTCCCCGCTGGGCCAGCAAGCGCGCAACCAGGAAGCGCTGATGCAGGACTACAAAATCTACGCGGCCCTGGCGTATGCCCGCGAGAACAAGCTGAATCACACCACCATCGATTCCAAGGACGCCAAGCTGGGCATCATCGCCTCCGGCAAGTCCTACCTGGACGTGCTGGAAGCGCTGGAAGAACTGGGCATCGACGAAGCCATGGCGGCCGAGGTTGGCCTGCGCCTGTTCAAGGTGTCCATGCCCTGGCCGCTGGAGCCGGACTCGGTGCGCGAATTCGCGCAGGGCCTGGATGAAATCCTGGTGGTGGAGGAAAAGCGCCAGTTCGTCGAATACCAGCTGAAAGAACAGCTGTACAACTGGCGCGACGACGTGCGCCCGCACGTGGTCGGCAAGTTCGATGACAAGGGCGAGTGGGTCGCACCGCGTGGCGAATGGCTGCTGCCGCCGAAGGCTGACTTCTCCGTATCGCAAGTGGCGCGCGTGATCGCCCGCCGCGTCAGCCGTCTGATCACCGACACCAATATCCAGGACCAGATCAAGGCCCGCCTGGCCTTCCTGGAGGCGAAAGATGCGGTGCTGAAGAAGGCCATCGAAACGCCGTTCCGTCCTGCGTTCTATTGCTCCGGCTGCCCGCACAATACATCGACCAAGGTGCCGGAAGGTTCCTTCGCGCTGGCCGGCATCGGCTGCCACGTGATGGCCACCTCGATCTACCCTGAGATGAACAAGCTGACCACCCATATGGGCGGCGAAGGCACGCCGTGGATCGGCCAGGCTGCGTTCAGCAAAGTGCCGCACGTATTCCAGAACCTGGGCGATGGCACCTACTTCCACTCCGGCTACCTGGCGATCCGCGCTGCAGTGGCGGCCAAGGTCAACATCACCTACAAGATCCTGTACAACGACGCGGTGGCGATGACCGGCGGCCAGCCGGTGGACGGCACCGTCTCGGTGCCGATGATCGCGCAGCAAATGGCGGCCGAGGGCATCAAGCGCATCGCGCTGGTGACCGAAGACCTGTCGCGCTACACAGATCGTTCCGCCCTGCCGGCCATCGTTTCCCTGCACGACCGCAAGGAGATGGATGCCGTGCAGCGCGAACTGCGCGAGCTGCCTGGCTGCTCCGTCATCATCTACGACCAGACTTGCGCCGCCGAGAAACGTCGCCGCCGCAAAAAGGGCGAGTTCCCTGACCCAAGCAAGCGCATGGTCATCAACGAAGCCGTGTGCGAAGGCTGCGGCGATTGCGGCATCCAGTCCAACTGCGTTTCGATCCTGCCGAAAGAAACTGAATTCGGCCGCAAGCGCACCATCGACCAGTCGTCCTGCAACAAGGACTACAGCTGCACCAAGGGCTTCTGCCCATCCTTCGTCACCGTTGAAGGCGGCACGCTGAAGAAAACCAAGACCGGCACCGCCAAGACCGACGACTGGGGCGATGTGCCTGCGCCAGTACTGCCTGGCCTGGCACAGCCGTACAACATCCTGATCAACGGTATCGGCGGCACCGGCGTGATTACCGTCGGCGCACTGATGGGCATGGCCGCGCACCTGGAAGGCAAAGGCGCTTCGGTGCTGGATATGACCGGCATGTCGCAAAAGAACGGCTCCGTCACCTCGCACGTGAAGGTCGCCAAGACCCCGGCCGACCTGCGCGCGCAGCGTATCGCCACCGGTGAAGCAGACCTGATTCTGGGCTGCGACATGCTGACCTCCGGCGCCTACGACGCGGTGTCGAAGATGCGTCCGGGCCGTACTTTTGCCATCGTCAACCAGCACGAGCAGCCGCCAGGCACCTTCGCGCAGAATCCGGACTGGCAGTACCCGGCTGAAAGCGTGGAAGCCCTGATCACGGAATCGGTCGGCGGCGCGCAGGCGGTGGACTTCATCAACGCCACCAAGCTGGCGACCGCGCTGATGGGCGATTCGATTGCTTCCAACCTGTTCATGCTGGGTTACGCCTTCCAGAAGGGCCGCATCCCGCTGAGCGAAGCAGCCCTGTTGCGCGCGATCGAGCTGAATGGCGTGGCGGTTGAGTCGAACAAACGCTCCTTCCTGTGGGGCCGCCGTGCTGCGGTGGACTTCAAGCGCGTCGAGAAGACCGCGACCCCGACCCAGGCGGTCGTGGTGCAGATGCCACAGTCGCTGGAAAACGTGATCAAGAAGCGCGTCGAGTTCCTGACGGCGTACCAGGATGCGGCTTACGCTGCTTCTTACGAGCAGTTGGTGTCGGAAGTGCGCGCGAAAGAGACCGCACAGGGCTTGGGCAACAAGCTGTCGACGGCCGTCGCCAAGTCGCTGTTCAAGCTGATGTCCTATAAAGATGAATATGAGGTGGCGCGCCTGTACACCGATGGCCGCTTTGTGGAGCAGTTGAAGTCGCAGTTTGAGGGCGACTTCTCGCTCAAGTTCAACCTGGCGCCGCCGCTGCTGGCGAAGAAGGATGCTAAGGGCCACCTGGTGAAGGCGGAGTATGGTTCGTGGATGTGGAAGGCGTTCACTTTGCTGGCCAAGTTCAAGGGCCTGCGGGGTGGTACTTTCGATATCTTCGGCTATACCGAAGAACGGAAGATGGAGCGCGCGCTGATTGTTGAGTTCCGTGCGCTGGTTGCTGAGTTGCTGGCGGGGCTGAGCGCTGCCAACTATGAGCAGGCGGTGGCTATCGCTAACCTGCCGGAGAAGATCCGTGGCTTTGGCCACGTGAAGGAGAAGGCTGTGGCGGAGTATCAGGCTAACCGGGCGAAGATGATGGCGGCCTTTAAGGGCGCCGCTCACGCGCACGCTGCCTGAAACCGTTGAAACCGGAAAACCAGGGTACGGCCCAAGGGCCGGACCCTGCCTCTACCGGCGCCGCAGACGGGGTCCGACCCTTTGGGTCGTACCCCGGTTTCCCGGTTATACGGTTCTAGAATCGCTTGACTTGACGTTAACGTAAACGTCATATAATCAAAAATCCCCTGTTCCAAGGAACACAAAACATGAACGACCTCGCCAACGCCAAGAAACTGTCCGCTGAGCCTGAGCAGGCCAAGACCGCGAACAAAGTCCGCTTTGTCACCGCCGCGTCCCTGTTCGACGGCCACGACGCCTCAATCAACATCATGCGCCGCATCCTGCAATCGCAGGGCGCCGAAGTGATCCACCTGGGCCACAACCGCTCAGTGGACGAAGTGGTCACCGCAGCCCTGACCGAAGACGTGCAAGGCATTGCCATCTCCTCCTACCAGGGCGGCCACGTCGAATACTTCAAATACATGATCGACCTGCTGCGCCAGCGCGGCGGTTCACACATCAAGGTGTTCGGCGGCGGCGGTGGCGTGATCGTGCCGAGCGAAATCAAGGACCTGCACGACTACGGCGTGACCCGCATCTTCTCGCCGGAAGACGGCCAGCGCATGGGCCTGGTCGGCATGATCCAGTGGATGGTGCAGCAATGCGACGTCGACCTGTCCACCTATTCCCCGACCCAGCTCGACGTGCTGCGCGATGGCGATATCGAATCGCGCCACCGCCCGCTGGCCCAGTTGATCACCGCGCTGGAAAACGGCAAGGCCTCCGACAAGCTGCGCGCCGAACTGGTAGCCGCCGCCAAAACCAAGACCGCGCCAACCCTGGGCATCACCGGCACCGGCGGCGCTGGTAAATCCTCGCTGACCGATGAACTGATCCGCCGCATCCGCCTGGACCAGGGCGATGCGCTGAACATCGCCGTGATTTCGATCGACCCGTCGCGCCGCAAATCCGGCGGCGCGCTGCTGGGCGACCGTATCCGCATGAACGCGATCAACCCCTGGAACGCCAAGACCCGCGTCTTCATGCGCTCCCTGGCGACCCGCGAAGCCGGTTCCGAAATTTCGCAGGCCCTGCCTGACGTGATCGCCGCCTGCAAAGTGGCGGGCTTCGACCTGGTGATCGTGGAAACCTCCGGCATTGGCCAGGGCGACGCCGCGATCGTGCCGCACGTTGATGTCTCCATGTACGTGATGACGCCCGAATTCGGCGCCGCCTCGCAGCTGGAAAAGATCGACATGCTGGACTTCGCCGACTTCATCGCGATCAACAAATTCGACCGCAAAGGCGCGCAGGATGCGCTGCGCGACGTCGCCAAGCAGTACCAGCGCAACCGCGAAATGTGGAGCAAACGCCCGGACGAAATGCCGGTATTCGGCACCCAGGCCTCCCGCTTCAACGACGACGGCGTGACCGCGCTGTACCAAGGCCTGCTGCCTAAGCTGGCCGAGAAAGGCCTGGCCACCAAGCCCGGCGTGCTGGCGCCGATGGAGGTGCGCTTCAGCTCCGGCAAGAATGTGATCGTGCCGCCGGCCCGCGCGCGCTACCTGGCCGAAATCTCAGACACCGTGCGCGGCTACCACAAGAAGACCTATGCGCAAGCCAAGCTGGCGCGCGAACGCCAGCAGCTTCAGGAATCCAAGCGCATGTTCGCCGCCGCCGGCAAGAACGCCGACTTCGACGACCTGATCACCGAGCGTGAGCACGCCATGGACGGCGGCGCCAAGAAGCTGTTGGCGCAATGGCCGGATATGCAGCAAGCCTATGCCGGCGACGAGTACGTGGTGAAAATCCGCGACAAGGAAATCCGCACCGGCCTGGTACAGCACACCCTGTCCGGCACCAAGATCCGCAAGGTTTCGCTGCCGAAGTTCGAAGACCAGGGCGAGCTGCTGCGCTGGCTGATGCTGGAAAACGTGCCGGGCTCCTACCCGTTCACCGCCGGCGTGTTTGCCTTCAAGCGTGAAGGCGAAGACCCGACCCGTATGTTCGCCGGCGAAGGCGATGCTTTCCGCACCAACCGCCGCTTCAAGCTGGTCTCGACCGGCATGGATGCCAAGCGCCTGTCGACCGCCTTCGACTCCGTCACCCTGTACGGCGCAGACCCGGCGATCCGTCCGGACATCTACGGCAAGATCGGCAACTCCGGCGTCTCCATCGCGACCCTGGACGATATGAAGGTGCTGTACGACGGCTTCGACCTGTGCAACCCAAGCACCTCGGTCTCGATGACCATCAACGGCCCGGCCCCTGCCATCCTGGCGATGTTCATGAACACCGCCATCGACCAGCAGGTTGAGAAGTTCGTGACCGAGAACAAGCGCCAGCCGTCGGAAGACGAGTTCCAGAAGATCAAGGACTGGGTGCTGATGAACGTGCGCGGCACCGTGCAGGCCGACATCCTGAAGGAAGACCAGGGCCAGAACACCTGCATCTTCTCGACCGAGTTCTCGCTGAAGGTAATGGGCGACATCCAGGAATACTTCGTGCACCACCAGGTGCGCAACTTCTACTCGGTGTCGATCTCCGGCTACCACATCGCGGAAGCGGGCGCGAACCCGATCTCACAGCTGGCCTTCACGCTGTCCAACGGCTTCACCTTCGTCGAAGCCTACCTGGCGCGCGGCATGCACATCGACGACTTCGCGCCGAACCTGTCGTTCTTCTTCTCCAACGGCATGGACCCGGAATACACGGTGCTGGGCCGCGTGGCGCGCCGCATCTGGGCCGTCACCATGAAAGAGAAGTACGGCGCCAACGACCGTTCGCAGAAGCTGAAGTACCACATCCAGACTTCCGGCCGCTCGCTGCACGCGCAGGAAATCGACTTCAACGACATCCGCACCACGCTGCAGGCGCTGATCGCGATCTACGACAACTGCAACTCGCTGCACACCAACGCCTACGATGAAGCGATCACCACGCCGACCGACGAATCCGTCCGCCGCGCACTGGCGATCCAGTTGATCATCAACCGCGAATGGGGTTTGGCGAAAAATGAAAACCCGAACCAGGGCGCCTTCATCATCGAAGAACTGACCGACCTGGTCGAAGAAATGGTGTTGCAGGAGTTCGAGCGCATCGCCGAACGCGGCGGCGTGCTGGGCGCGATGGAAACCGGCTACCAGCGCGGCAAGATTCAAGAGGAATCGCTGCTGTACGAACACCAGAAGCACGACGGTACGCTGCCGATCATTGGTGTGAATACCTTCCGCAACCCGAAAGGGTCGGAGGCGCCGGCCACCATTGAACTGGCGCGTTCCACTGACGATGAAAAGCAGTCGCAGCTGACCCGCCTGGCGGACTTCCACGCCCGCAACGCGGACGCAGCACCTGCTGCCCTGGCGGCGCTGCAGAAAGCCGCTATTGACAACGACAACGTGTTCGCCAAGCTGATGGACGCGGCCCGCGTCTGCTCGCTGGGGCAGATCACCACCGCGCTGTTTGAGGTTGGCGGGCAGTATCGCCGAAATATGTGATAACCGCTGAAACCACTGAAAACCGGGAAACCGGAAAACCAGGGTACGACCCTTAGGGTCGGACCCTGGTTTCCCGGTTTCCCGGTTTTACGGCTCTACGGTTTCAATGGAAAAACAACCAAAGCAACAGCAGCACAATCCCCGGCACGCCCAGCAGCCACGCCAAAAAATACTTCCCCATGACAGCCTCCCTGTGAAAACAGAACGGTAGTAGCAGCCTACAACCCGCCCAACACGCCGTCGGTACGCCAAATCACCAAGCTCATGTACTATGCAATATTTATCAATATTGCAAGGAGAGCAAATGGCAGTCGTGCTTGGCCCCATCCTGAAATTCTGCGGCTGCACCGACGGCAAATGGACCGTCAGCGTGCTGGTCATCTGGACTGGCGACACCGAGCCCGCCTTGCAGGCCACCAGCGCGGCGCAAGCGCTGACCGCCACCAGCCGCCGCTTGCGCAGCCGCCTGCATAAACGCAGCGTGCACCACGCCGACAGCTGGCGCATCAGCATCGAACAACACCCCACGCGCGACCAGGAAGTCGAATACAGCATCGACGGCCAGACCCACACCTTCACGGTCCCGGCGCGCGACAACGCCCCCACCTGCGCCTACACCTCCTGCAACGGCTTCTCCGACTACAAGAAGATGAAGGATATCCCGCAGGACCCGGTCTGGAACAAGATGCACGCCAACCACCTGCAGCGCCCCTACCACCTGCTGCTGATGGGCGGCGACCAGGTGTACAGCGATGCCATGTGGAGCACCACCTCCCTGCGCGACTGGGCCGCCGCGCCGAGCGACAAGAAGCTGGCCAAAAAGCCGGTCAGCAAAAACCTGCAAGTCGAGATCGACGACTTCTTCTTCGCCAACTACCTGAAGGTCTGGTCCTACCCGCACATTGCGCGCATGATGGCCTCGGTCCCCACGGTCATGATGTGGGACGACCACGACATCATCGACGGCTGGGGTTCTTACCCGCCCGCCTTCCAGCAATCGCCGGTGTTCGAGATGATCTACCAGGTCGCGCGCGACTACTTCCTGTTATTCCAGCAGCACAGCGCCGCGCAGGACGAACTGCCCATGCGCCTGCCGCTGCAGCCCGGCTTCAGCAAAGCCGCGCGCATCGGCGACTACGGCCTGCTGGTGCTGGACCTGCGCAGCGAGCGCACAGCCGACCAGGTCATGGGCCCGGAAGCGTGGGACGCCGCCTACCGCTGGCTCGACGAGCAAACCGACTGCAAGCACCTGTTGCTCATGTCCAGCATCCCGGTGGTGCACCCCGATTTCAGCACGCTGGAAATGCTGCTGTGCGCCCTGCCCGGCCGGCAGGAGCTGGAGGACGACCTGAAAGACCATTGGCTCAGCCGCACCCACCAATGGGAACGCCTGCGCCTGATCCACCGCCTGCAGGAATGGTCGCAGCGCACCGGTGGCCGCGTCACCATTTTGTCCGGCGACGTGCACGTGGCGGCCATCGGCGCCATTGAATCGCGCCAGAAGCACTATCAGGGCAAGCCGATCACGATCCACCAGCTTACCTCCTCCGGCGTGGTGCACCCGCCGCCGCCAGCCATGGCCCTGTTCTACCTGGAACACGTGGGCGACAAGGTAGAGGAACTGGAGGGCGGCATCACGACCGCGATGTACAAATTCCCGGGCACCTCGCACCGCTACATCGGCGCGCGCAACTACCTGAGCCTGGAACCCGACCGCGCCGAAGACGGCCGCTCACGCCATCGCCTGTGGGCCAACTGGCATGTCGAACACGAGGCAACACCCTATCGCCAGGCCATCCTGCCGCTGGCCGAATAAATGATCCAACACGGAACCTTCATGCGCCTGATATTCTCTTTACTCCTCCTCACGCTGCCCGTTGCAGCCAGCGCCGACGGGCTGCAAGACTACCAACGCGGCAACTATGACGCCGCCTTTAAAGCCTTCACCAAACAAGCGCGCGATGGCGACAGCGTCGCGCAATCCACCCTGGGCTGGATGTATGTCAATGGCCTGGGCACCAACAAGGACCTGGCGCTGGGCTTCGAATGGATTTCGCGCGCCGCCCAGCTGGGGGATCCGAACGCGCAGAACCGTCTCGGCATGCTGTACACGAACGGCTGGGGCGTTGCGCGCGACCTGGGCCACGCCGCCGCCTGGTACGCTAAATCCGCCGCCCAGGATAACGCGGCCGGGCAGTACAACCTGGCCCAGGCGCTGGAAGAAGGCAAAGGCGTGCCGCAAGACTTGAAAAAGGCGATGGAGTGGTATGCCAAGTCGGCGCAAGGCGGTTTCGCGCCAGCCCAGGCGGGACTTGGCCTGATGTACCTGAACGGCAAGGGCGTGCCGCCTGATTTTGCGGCCGCGAAAAAATGGTTGCAGCAAGCAGCAAAGCAGGACGACACCGCCGCCCATATCGGCCTGGCCGGCATGGCGCGCCAGGGGCAAGGCCAGCCAGTCGACATCGCGCTGGCGCTCGAACTGTACCAGCGCGCCGCCAATGCCGGCGATATGGGCGGGCAGCGCGAGCTGGCCGATATGCTGGCGCCAAGCAATCCGGCGCAGGCGGCCAGTTGGTACGCCAAGGCCGCCGAACAGGGCGACCCCTACAGCGCCAGCAAGCTGGGTGCCCTGTACCAGGCCGGCAAGGGTGTAGCGCAGGACAAGGAGCGCGCCGTGCACTGGTACAGCAAGGCTGCGGCGGCCGGTAGCGACTCCGCGCGCGTGGCACTGGCCAGCCTAGGTGTGGCCGGCGGCCAGCACGGCGCCATGGTCGATATTTACCGCACCCGCGCCGAGCAAGGCGACCGCGATGCACAGTTCAACCTGGGCACCGCCTATGCATCCGGCAAGGGCGTGGCGAAGGACATCCCGCAAGCCCTGGCCTGGTACGAGAAAGCCGCCGCGCAGGGCCATTTGCTGGCCCAGTTCAACATGGCCCTAGAATTACAGCGCATGCAGCAATTCGACAAATCCGCCCGTTGGTATGGCGAAGCGGGCAAGCAAGGCCACGCCGCCTCGCTGAACAACCTGGCGGGCATGGTCGAACGCGGCGAAGGCGTGAAGAAGGACGCGGCGCGCAGCCTGGAGCTATACCGCCAGGCTGCCCTGTCCGGCAACCTGACGGCCCAGCTCAACCTGGCCAACACCTACTGGACCGGACGCGGTTTACCGAAGAATCCGGCGGAAGCGTTAAAGTGGTACCGCATGGCCGCCGAGCAAGGCGATGCCAAGTCGCGCGAGCGCATGGCCTATGCCTACCGCAGCGGCATTGGCGTCGCCGTCGACCCAAAAGAGGCGGAGCGCTGGGAAAGCCTGGCAGCGGGACGCTAACAACCGAAAGGGGGAGGCAGACGTGAAAACCCACCGCAAGTTCCACTTGTCCTCCCTGTCGATCGCCGCCCTGGCCGGCGCCGCCCAGGCCGCCGGCCAGGGCCTGGGCCAGCAGGAGATCGAACAAGTCGTGGTCACCGGCGTGGCCTCGGCGCGCGGCGCACGCAAGCTCGACTCCGCATTTTCGATCAGCACCGCCTCCGAAGAACAGCTCAAGCAAGCCGCACCGCTCAGCACCGCCGACGTCATGAAGCTGGTGCCGGGCGCCTTCGCCGAATCGAGCGGCGGCCAGTCCGGCGCCAACATCCACGTGCGCGGCTTCCCGTCCGGCTCCGACTCGCCCTTTGTGTCGGTGCAGATGCAGGGCAGCCCACTGTACCCAGTGCCCACCCTCGCCTTCTTTGAGGGCTCCTCCGCCTTCCGCCTGGATGACACGATCGAACGCGTGGAAGTGCTGCGTGGCGGCCCGAGCACGATCTTCTCCAGCGGCCAGCCCGGCGCCACCCTGAATTTCATTCTGAAGAAGGGCGGCGAGACGCCCGAAGGTTCGCTACGCATCGCCACCGGCACTGGCGCGTTGCGCCGCCTGGATCTGTTCTACGGAGGCAAAATTGGCGCGGGCTGGTACGGCACCATCGGCGGCTTCTACCGCAAGACCTACGGCGTGCGCGATGCCGGCTTTCCGGCTGACGATGGCAGGCAACTCAGCGCCACCCTGACGCGCAAGCTGGAGCAAGGCGAAGCCAGCTTCTACCTGCGCCGCACCGACGACAAGAACGCCTTCTACACGGGCGTGCCGCTGATATCCAGCGACGAAGGCCGCAGCATCTCCCCCTTCCCCGGTTTCGACCCGCTCAAAGGCACGCTGATGAGCAGCGAGATGCGCCACTTCAGCGTGGAAGCCGGGCCCGGCGCCACCCTGCACCATGACCTGGGCGATGGCCGTGGCCTGCACGCCACCGTGCTCGGCATGGAATTCGACCAGGCCTTGGGCCGTTGGACGGTTTCCAACAAGTTCAACCGCTTCATCGGCGACTTGAACACCATCGCCATGTTCACCGGCAACAACCCGTTGGCCATGTCCGCCTACAACGCCGCCGCGCTGAAAGCCAATGGCGGCACACTCGCCAGCGCCACCTACCTGGACGGCACGCCCGTCGCCGCCGAGCAGCAAGTGGTGCAGGCCGGCCTGTGGTCCGTGCGGAAACACCTGAAATCCTTCACCGATGAGCTGCGCATCAGCAAGGCATGGCTGCCGGACCACACCCTGACTGTCGGCGGCTATTTTGCCGATTTCTCGTCGGATGACGTGTGGCACCTCGGCAGCAGCCACCTGATGACAGCGGTGCCCAATGCGCGCCTGATCAACGTCAAGCTGGATAACGGCGTCATCGTCGCCAACCAGGGCAAGGACGGCAGCGTGTTCTACGCGCCGGTTGCCGCCTATGACGGCCGCAGGAGCGCCCTGTTCATCGCCAATGCATGGCAAGTCAATGCGCGCACCACGCTCGATGGCGGCCTGCGCCGCGAGCGGCAGTCGCTCGACGCCACCTTTTCCACCCTGCAGCGCGGCGACACCGACAACAACCCGCTGACGGTCTACAACAACAATACCTCGATGCCAACCGGCGCCAATGCCGCGCTTAGCCGCAGCGATGCCGCCAACAGCTTCACCATCGGCGGCAACATCAAACTGGCCAAGGATGCCAGCGTGTTCGTGCGCGCCAATATGGGCCGCACCTTTGTCTCCTTCGACGACCTGCGCAACGCCGGCACCCAGGCCAAGGTTGATGACCGCAACATCCTGCCGACACCGAAAGTCAGGCAATACGAAGCGGGCTTCAAGGCCGCCAGCCAGTTCGGCAGCGCCACCATCAACTACTTCCACACCGATTTCGAAGGCATCGCCTTCCAGCAAATCCTCTCCAACGGCAGCATCCTCAACTCGGTCTCCGGCTCGCGCGGCAACGGCGTGGAAGTCGAACTGGCCCTGCGCCCGCTGCGCGCACTGTCGCTCGGCCTAAGCGGCAACTGGCAGCATTCCCAGTACAAGGACAACCCGGCCACCGCCGGCAAGCAGGTGCAGCGCCAGCCCAAGCTGCAATACCGCTTCACGCCGGCCTACCGCATCCCGCTCGGCGAGCTGCAGGCACTCAAACTGTACGGCGCCTACACCCACATCAGCGCGCGCTGGGCCGACCAGGCCAACCTGCAATACCTGCCTTCCTACAAGACGCTCGACCTGGGCGCGCTGTACACCATCGGCGACAAGATCGACATCCGCCTCAGCGCCAACAACGTTTCCAATGAGCTCGGCCTGACCGAGGGCAATTCCCGCCTGACCACCGGCGGCAGCGGTCCCATCAACGCGCGCCCGCTGTTCGGCCGTAGCTGGGAGTTGTCGCTGGCCTACCGCTTCTAAAGGCTGCCGCGCCACCTTTTGCGTTTCCTCAATACGCCAGCGCCGCGCTTGGCCAGACTGGGCCAATGCCCTCGCCGTCCCCCGCCGCCCGCTATGACTCGCCCTGGAAGCTCGTGCTCACGCACGCCTTCCGCGCCTTCATGGATTTCTATTTTCCCGACCTGAGCGCACAAATCGACTGGTCGCGCCGCCCGCGCTTCCTCGACAAGGAGTTGGCCCAGACCGGCTTCGGCGATGCCCCCGCCGGCCGCGTGGCCGACAAGCTGGTCGCCCTCTATCTGCGCGACGGCACTGAACACTGGATCCTGGTGCACATTGAAATCCAGGCCCAGCGCGACGACACTTTCGCGCGCCGCGTACATGCCCTGAACAACCGCATCTTCGAGCAGCATGACCGCCCGGTCGCCAGCTTGGCCCTGCTGGCCGACGAGGACCCGCACTGGCATCCAGTTGGCTTCCACAACAAGCTGCTCGGCACCACGATGGGCATCACCTTCGCCAGCGTAAAGCTGCTCGACTATGCCGACCGCATCGACCAGTTGCAGGCATCGCGCAACCCATTCGCCCTGGTCACGCTGGCCCACTTGTACACTCAGCGCACCAAGCACGACGCAGCCAGCCGCTATGCCGCCAAGTGGCGGCTCACCAAACTACTGTTCCAACGTGGATGGAGCCGAAAGCGCATAATCATTTTATTCAAAGCGATCAACTGGATGATGACGCTGCCGGCAGAGTTGGAAAACCGCTATTGGCAAGCCGTCCGCAAACTGGAACAGGAGCGCAAAATGGAAGAACTCAGACTGGAATACGTCAGCACCTTGGAACAGATGTGGCTGCGGCAAGGGGCGACCATGGTGCTGCAACAGCAGCTCACCGAGCGCTTCGGGCCACTCTCACTAACGAATCAGCGTAAGCTCGCCAACGCCACCCTGGACCAGATCGCAGCCTGGAGCAAGGCCGTGCTGAATGCTCAGTCGCTAAAACAGGTGTTCAGCGCGACGGAATTGGCAAAAACGCATTAAACTCTAGCATTCAAGCCCATTTTGGCCTAACCTTAGGTTGGTGCCTAACTGAAAGGTTGCTTCTAAGGGTAGATTCGTGGTTTCGCTGAATTCCATCAACTCTCTGCAGACTGCCGTGGCCTTCGCCGAACGCAAGGTCCAGCAAGGACGCGACCAGGTCGCGCAGGACGAAGATCGCCTCGACCAAAGTCGCGCCGCCCTGGAACGCAACCAGCAAGAACTCGGCCGCACCGAAGTCGAGCGCAACCGGGCCCAAGCCGCAGCCACGCCCACCCTGGCCACTCCACGCCTGGACCGCGCCATCGAACAGCGCGTTCCGCCCGACGTCCTGCCCAAAGCCCCCACTGTCAACACCCTGGGCCAGACGATCGGCAAGCTGATCAACGTCGAAGCCTGATTACTTCGCTTCCTGCTGCTTCAGGCGCGCCAGTTCGCGCTTCGCCTCCGGCATGCCCGCCGCCGCCGCCCGCTCGTACAGCGCAATGGCTTTCGCGCGGTCCAATGCGACCTGCTCACCCTTTTCATGCGCCTGCGCCAGCATGAACTGGGCGAGGCGGTCATGCTCATCCGCCGCCTCCTGCATCAGGCGCACAGCTTCCGCGCTGTTGCCGCCAGCCTCTTTCTGCAGCAGGAAGGCCAGCGGCATCTTGGCCGCCTTGTTCCCGCCCGCCAGCACCTTCTCCAACAAGGTGCGCGCCCTGGCCTCATCCTGCCGCACGCTTGCCGGCCCCATCAAGGCCATGGCCAGGCTGAATTCAGCGTAATCGGCCCCTTGGGCCGCCGCCTTCTCCAGCCAATCCAACGCCTGCTGCGCATCGCGCGCCGTATTCAGCCCCGACTGTAGCTCGTGCGCCAACGCCACCATGCCGCGCGCGTTGCCCTGCTCAGCCGCAGCGCGCAGCCAGCGCAGCCCTTCCGCCGGATTCCTCTCAATCGGCGGCGAGGCATACAGGTAGCCCATGCCGGCCCGCGCCTGCGACTCCGCATTGCCCTGCTCCGCCTCGGCCACATATCGCTGCCAGTCCGCCAGCCTTTGGGCTGCGGTCGCGCCATTGCCGTCCAAGGTCCAGACATACTGCATCCGGGTGCGCGTCGGCTCGCTGCGCCCGATGCTGCTGGGCGGCGTGAACTGGCATTTGGCCAGGCCATCCTGCGCGGCCAGGTCGAGCAGAGGGAAGCCGCTCGACTTGAGCACCTTCGATTCCAACACCTTGCCATCCAGCCCAACCAGGAACTCCAGGGTCACCCGGCCGGTTTCCTCGCGCCGCAGCGACTCCTTCGGCCAGACCGGTTTGGCGCACGATTTCAGGTCAACCGAGAGCTGCTTTTGCGCCGACTGGTCCAGGCGGCCCACACCTTCCGCTTGGGCGTGGGCGGGTGCGATGGCGATACAGGCAAGCAAGGCCGACAGTACTTTTAGCTTGTTCATGAGTGATTGTCATTAAAATAACTACGCCCACTTTACCACTGGCGTATTACTGCGCCAAGGGTTCGCCCAGCCGTAACAGCGCCCGGCGCGCCTTCACATTGCCGCCACGGTGCGCCTGGCGATATAGGTCTTTGGCGCGCACCAAGTCCTGTGCCACGCCCCGACCCTGTTCATAGCGCTCGCCCAGCAGATAGTGCGCCGCTGGCATCGTCATTTTTTGCAACCCGTCGACGGCCCGCGCTGCCATTGCGGCATCGCCCGCATCCAGCATGATTTCCGCCATCGCCAGATAAGCTTGCTCGATGCCGCCGCGTCCGGCCTTGACATACCATGCGATCGCTTCCTGGTCGTTGCGCTGCACGCCCTCACCGGTTTGCAACAGGCGGGCCAGGGAATACTGCGCGCTTGAAAAATTATGTTCAGCAGCTTTGCGCAACCAGTGGGCAGCCAGTGCCGGGTCGCGGGCGGTTCCGTTACCCGTCAGGTAGGCGACGCTCAGCGCTTCCTGCGCGGCCGCCATGCCATCCTGCGCAAGCGGGAGAAGCGCCTTCAACGCGGCCTCGCCGTCTTTGGCGATCAGGCTGTTTCCACCTTTTAACTGGTAAAGGGCCATTTGGAAGCGCGCGTCAGCCTTCCCTTGCTCGATGCCGAGTTGCAAGCCGGCCAGGGTAGGGCCATCCCCTTTCGGATCACCTTCCAATGCCCAGACATATTGCATACGCTGCCATCCGGGTTGCGGTACGCCGTTCACCGTCGCCGGCTTGAAGCGGCAACGCTCGATGCCATCCAGTGCGGCAAAGTCCAGCAAGGGATAACCACTGGTAAGTAGCACCTGGGAATCTTGCACGGCGCCATCGGCACCAATCAGGAACTTCAGTGTCACCGTGCCTGTCTGTTCTTCGCGCAAGGCTTGCTTTGGCCAGATGGGCTTGTCACAAGTAGCGAAATTCACCAAGGCTGGCTTGCGTTGGACCGGCGGCGCAGGTTGAGGTACGGTGCGTGCCACGCTCTGTTCGCCTTCGCTCATCCCGGCAGCTTCGCCAGCAAACGTAGGCAAGCAGGTCAAACCCAGCAATATGGGCAGTAAAGTGTTCAGTTTCATGGCGAAGTTAGCAAACAGTAAATGCTAACTTTACCACATGAAATAGTTGCCACAAATTAACTTATATTACCTGCTGCTTCATTACGCGCAGGCGCGGGCGGCGGCATCTGCCGCAGCGGGGGTGGGCTCGCCTCACGGCGCCGCCACATGTTGAGGAAGTGCTGGTACGGTTGCATGGTCATTCCTTTCCTGTGGACGCCACCAGGCGCCAGTCGCTTGGGGGTTGGCAATGGATAGTGGCGCGCCGATCACGGGCGTGGCCAGGGTCTGGCCGCGCGCTGCGGCCAGCGCTGTGATTTGCTCGAACGGGTCGTCCCAGCTGTGCATGGCCAAATCGAAGGTGCCGTTATGGATAGGCAGCATCACCTTGCCGCGCAAGTCGATATGGGCCTGCATGGTTTGGCGTGGCTGCATGTGGATGTCCGGCCACTTCGGGTCGTAGGCGCCGGTTTCCATCAAGGTCAGGTCAAACGGGCCGAACTTGTCGCCAATTTCCTTGAAACCCTTGAAATAGCCGGTATCGCCCGAGAAGAACACACGTAGGTCGCCACTCTCGATCACCCACGATGCCCACAGCGTCTTATTACTGTCGAACAGGCCGCGCCCTGAAAAGTGCTGGGCCGGCGTGGCGGTCAGTTTCAGGCTGCCAGCCGCGACCGACTCCCACCAACCCAACTGGCGCACCTTCTCCTCCGGCACGCCCCACGACAGGAGGATGTCGCCCACGCCCAAGGGCGCCAGGAAGAATTCGGTCTTGGCCGCCAACTCGCGCACGGCGTCGTAGTCGAGGTGGTCGTAGTGGTTATGCGACAGGATCACGCCCTTGATCGGCGGCAGCTCGGCAATGCTGATCGGCGGCGCGTGGAAGCGCGCCGGACCGGCCCACTGCACCGGCGAGGCGCGCTTGGAAAAGACCGGATCGGTCAGCCAGAACTCGCCATTCAGCTTGAGCAGGATGCTGGAGTGGCCCAGGCGATACAGGGTGTTGTCAGGCGCAGCAGTCAATTGCTCGCGAGTGAGCGCTTGCACTGGCAAGGTCTCTGACGGCACGGTATTGGCCGGCTTATTGAACGTGAAGTCCCAGAAGATCTTCAGCGTTTTCAGGAAGCCCGGCTGTTGGCGCGGAGCTTCGTTCTGGAATGCGGGGCGGTTATCCGCAGCGTAGGCGAGGCAAGTCATGGTCAGGAGCGCTCCAATCAGCAGGGTCAGTTTTTTCATAACACTACACAGTGTAGTTTCTGTTTTGAGGAAAGTAAACTACTGGGTGTAAAATATTGTTTATGAACGTTTCCGACAAACTGACCGACCGCAAACGCGCTGCCATCACCACGGCCGCCATCGCCGAGTTCCGCGCGCGCGGCTTCGAAGCCACCAGCATGGACCGTATCGCCGCTGCCGCCGGTGTCTCCAAGCGCACGGTGTACAACCACTTCCCCAGCAAGGACGACCTGTTCGAACACATCCTGCAGCAGCTATGGGAGTGCAGCGCGGTGCTGAACGCCATCAGCTACCGCCAGGGGCAGCCGCTCAAGCCGCAGTTGATGGAGCTGATGCGCCAGAAAATGGCGATGCTGCGCGACGCCTATTTCCTCGACCTGGTGCGCGTCGCCATCGCCGAAGCCATCCACGCGCCGCAGCGCGCCGGCGATATGGTGGCCAAACTGGGCAAGAAGGAAGAAGGTGTCGCCACCTTCCTGCGTGCGGCGCAGGAGGACAAAGTGCTGAAGGCGGGCGACCCGGCCTTCATGTCGCACATGCTGCAGGGCCTGCTCAAGAGTTTCGCGCTATGGCCACAGGTAGCCATGGGCAAGGCGCCGCTGACGCCGGCGGAGCAGGAGGCGGTGCTGACCACCACCGTTGAAATGTTCCTCGCCTATTACGGCGTGTGAGCCATTATCCGGCGTGGCTTGCGAAGTAAAACACCCGCCACGTATTGTCCGGGGTGCGGCGCAACCTGACACCCAGCAGGCAAGTGCCCTGGAACTCGACGCGCACTTCGTCCATATCGATGGACTGGCCCTGGATCATCCTGCGCAAGCGGTTGCCATTGGTCTGGGGCGGAGCAGTCCAGGCCAGGCGACCACTCAGGCAAGTATGGCGCGCGGCGAACTGACGCAGCTCCGCAGGCGTCTTCCCCACATAGCCACTCTTCGTCGTCAGCTCAAAGGCGCTTTCAACATCACCGCTTTGCATGCGGGATAGGAAGGCCTGGGCCACGGCGACAGCCTCCGGTTGGCCATACTGCGCCTTCGCCCAAACGAAAAACCCGGCAATTGCGCATGCCAAAGCGAAGCAGCCGATCAGTACGCGAGCGCCAGAATTCAGTTTCAAGAAATCCCCTGATGGCTAGCTGTGGCGACGCTCAAGGCCGCCGAAATCACCGCGAGTACCAGCCGCACAAAGGGCAACCGGCGCACCAGGCCGGCGCCCGAGAAGGCATAAGCGGCCCAGACGCATAGGACGGAGGCAATGGCAACACACAGCACAGCGGGGTAAGGATGGCCATTCGCGGCGAGCCGCGCGATCGAATCCGGTGCGCCGATGAAGCTGTACCATGACGGGCCGCCAATGATGGCGCCAAGATGGATCAGCGCCCCAAGGAGCGTCGCGAGGCCGGAGCAAATGAGGTAGCGGTTGGAAAAATGCCTCATGCGTAGCTAAGCTGCATTGAAGCCCACCGCGTACACCGGCGGCAAGGTGGTGGAGATGGTTTGCCAGTGCTCGCCGCCGTTGGTGGAGAGCCAGGCGCCGCCGGTGGTGGAGGCCATCAGCAATGTCTTGCCGTCGTCGGCCACCGCCAGGCCGTGGCGGTACACCAGGTCGTAGCAGTGCTCCTGCGGCAAGCCGCTGCGCAAGGTGCTGAAACTGGCGCCGCCATCGCTGCTGCGGTTGACAGCCAGCGCGGCGTCGACCGGCACACGCTGCTGGTCGGCGACCGCCGGGGCGAACCAGGCGGTGTTGCCGTCGCGCGGGTGGACGGCGACGGCGAAGCCGAAGCTCGATAGCGGGGCGGTCACCTCTTCCCACGATAGGGCGTTGTCGCGCGAGCGCCAGATACCGCAATGGTGCTGGCACCACAGCACATCCGGCTCGGCGGCGCAGCGCACAATGCGGTGCGCGTCCTGGATCGCGCCGGCGTCCTGCATTTCGGGCGGCATGTAGCGCGCCTTCATGCCGCTGGCGCGCAGTTGCCAGGTAGCGCCGCCGTCCTGCGTGAGCCAGGCGCCGCCGCACGAAACGGCCACCAGCACGGCATTGCTGTCGCGCGGGTCGACGCAGATGCTGTGGATGCCGGGCACGTCGTAGCCACCGCCCATCCATTGCAGGCGTTCAGGCGCATTCCACAGCGATTCCACCAGTTGCCAACTGTCGCCCCGGTCGTTGGAGCGGAACAGGCCACCCGGCAGGGTGCCGGCCCACAGCACGCCCGGTTGGTCCGGGCCACCGGCTTCCAGCACCCAGATTTGCTTGAGCGTCCAGTCAACGCTATCGCTGCTGCCTTCCGGCTTGGGCGGATAGGTGGGCACGGCGATTTCGCTCCAGGCCTCGCTGCCGGCGTCGCGTCGGTGCAACTTGGCGCCGAAGTGGCCCAGGTTCAGGCAGGCGTAGGTGGCGCCGTCGCGCGCATCGTGCAGCACCATCGAGACCGGGTCGCCGAAGAAGGATTTGTCCTGCTCCAGCTTCCATTCGCCGTTGCGGTAGGCCAGTTCGAACAAGCCCTTGCGAGTTGCCAGGTAAGCGCGGTCTGCCATGTCATCCTCCGGATAGGGCTTGCAGCACATAGATTTTGGAATCGCCGCGCACGGGCGCCTCGAGTTCGCTGCGCCGGCCATCGATGAAGACCACGACGTTGGCGCGCAGCCGCCCTTGCTCGTCCAGGACATAGGCGCCCAGGCGCGGGTTGGCGGCAAAGGCCCCGTCCAGCGCAGCGCGCAGGGTGGCCGCCTGCGTCTCCAGTGTCGGAACCGGCAGGAAGCGCGCCAACTGCTGGGTAAAGATGATCTGGGCCATGGGAAGGGCCATTCTAGCGCGCTTTGGCCTACAATGGCCTCATGTGCATGACCGGAGCTACGCATGGGTATCACCCCGCAGGAACTCGAGCTGTTGATGCATGAGGTGGAGCAGGAAGACCCGATCGATTTCGCCGACCTGCCCTTCGATGACCAGGAATTGCGCCAGCTGGTGGCCAACCACCTGTGCGAGATGGCCGACGCCATGGAAGCCTTCAGCGAGGAGGACCGGCGCCTGACTTTGCTGGCCGTCGCGGCCAAGCTGGTGCTGGAAAACCTGGTGCTCCATGTGCAGCTACTGCGGCGCCACGGCCTGCCGCTCAATGAGCAGACCGCCGCCCTGCTGTCGCGCCTGCGCAAGGGCAAGGACGACAGCGGCGATCCCGGTTAAACCTGCGCGGCCGGTTGCAGCATATTGCGCGCCATGCGCAGGCCGAACTTGCCCATGCCTTCATCCCACGGCGTGAAGCGCGGCAGTTGGAACCAGTCCGTCGCGCTGCGGCTGGCGCCCCAGGAGGTGGAGACGGCAGCCTCGAAACCCAGCTCGCGCACCATGGACACGTGCTCGGCCAGGTAGTCCTGGCCCGGCTTGCCGTTCGGGTAGGCGAACACGCGCACCGGCGCGTCGAGCGCGCTTTCCAGCGCCGCCTTGCCTTGCGCGATTTCGCGCCGCGCCTCGGCGCCGTCCAGGCGCGCCAGGATCGGGTGGTTAACGGTATGGCCGCCAATGCCCATGCCGGCCGCGTGCAACTTGCGCAACTGGCTGGTGGTCATCATCAAGTCTTGCGGCAAGGTGGCTCCCGACAGCTGCGCCACCTTGCCGACCTGCTCCAGGCGCTGCGCCATCGGCAGGTATTTGAGCTGGCCGATCAGCGCGCTGATGGCCTGGCGCTTCTGCTCCCAGTTGCCGAGCGCATGGCGGCCCAGGCCGAGCGAGGTCGCGTCCAGCACCTCACCCGGCGCGCGCCGCACCGATTCGATCACGGTGTCGTTCCACATGCGGCCACCATCGAGGAAACCGGTGGCGATGAAAAAGCTTGCATGCAGGCCGTGCTTCTGCAGCACAGGCAGCGCCACTTCGGCGTTGTCGGCGTAACCGTCGTCGAAGGTGATGCAGGCACTGCGCGCCGGCAGCCGCCCTTGCGCCGCCAGCTGCACCGCGTCCAGCAGGGGCAGCACGTTGAAGCGGGTCTTGAGCCAGGCCAGTTGGCGCTCGAATTGCGCGCGGTGCACTTCGCTCGGGAACAGCTTGTCCTGCTCCGGCAGCACGCGGTGGTAAATCAGGATGGCAGGGGCGCGCCGCCCGCCGCCGGACAGCAGGGACAAGGCGCCCCGCTCCAATTGCTGCTTAAGCCACACTATCGGCCTCCTTTTCCTGCGCCGGAACCTTTTGCCCGGCTTGTTCCTTCAATGTGCGTTCCACCAGCAAGCGGGTCGCCACCATGATCACCATGATGTAATACGGTACGTCGAAATACGCCAGGCTGAGGAAGGCGCCGCCGACCAGGAAGCCGACGATACTGACCTGCAGCATGCGCACCAGGCGCACGGCCCATTCCAGTTCCGGCAGCCGGCCGGCGTTGTTGATCACCCAGCTGCCATTACGCCAGACCACGAAATACAGCGCCAGGTACAGCAGCAGGCCGACATAGCCGTGCTCCCCGAGCACCTGGAAGTAGATGCTGTGGGCGGCGTGGATATCTTCCGGGTTGGGCGCGTAGCGCGAGAAGATCTCGGCGTTGTAAATCTGCAGGCCGCCGCCGGTCAGCGGGTAGTCCGCCGCCAGGTTGATCGCCATCATCCAGGCATTGATGCGGCCCATGGCCGAGCCGTCCTGCTCGTAGTTGTTGATGGTGTCGATGCGGCTGTGCCACTGTTCCGGCATGAACACCAGCGCCAGCGGTGCCATCACCACCAGCAGCGTGCCCATCACCATCTTGTTATGGCTCTTCAGCCACAGGAAGCACAGCATGGCGGCCATCGCCAGCGCCGCGCCGCGCGAATAGGAGCCCAGCGACGCCAGCGCGCACAGCCCGGCCGCAGCCCACATGGCGCGCTTGCCCCATTTGTTGGCGATCAGCGAGACCAGGTAGAGCATCAGCGGCACCACCATGATCAGGGCCAGCGCCACT
Organism: Massilia sp. SR12; assembly: GCA_046523935.1. Lineage (GTDB taxonomy): Bacteria > Pseudomonadota > Gammaproteobacteria > Burkholderiales > Burkholderiaceae_D > Rugamonas. The sequence goes on from CP159586.1 coordinate 3,869,192, forward strand.
TCGTTGTTACCTTCGATGAAGGTGCCGGCCGGGCCCCAGACACGGTTAGAGCCACCGCTGCGGACCGTGAACAAACCGCCTTTCACGCCGTAATAGCCGAGTGAGATGACGACGATCCACACCAGCGTCTCGATCTCCTTGCGCGTGCGCACCAGCATGGAGACGACGATCGTCATGCCCATGATCTTCACGACCTTGTTCAGCAGGGGCAGCGGATTCTCCGGGCCGAGCGCAAAGACCGTCGTCACGCCAATCCAGAGGGTGAACGCGATCAGCATCCAGCTCAGGCCCGTTTTGGGGAAATTGATATCTTTCGGCTTGGTCAGCATCGCCACGATCGTGGTGCCGGCGATGATGGCGGCAAACGGCATGCTCGCCGCAAAGCCCCAGCCCTGGGTGTGCGGGTTCATCACACTGATCCAGATCCACATGACGGCCCCGATGAACGGCCGCTTGAAAATGTACGGCAGAGAGCCGAAGACAATCAGCGTTACAAGTATGTCGCGCATGGCGCCTCCGGGCTTACTTGGTCAAGGCGTTCCATGGGGTCTCCAGCTTGGTTACGCAATAGCGGTATTTGCCGCTCTTTTCGGGGAGGATCTCGGGCACCAGTTCGACATCGATCCTGACCGCCTTGCCCATGCGGGCGTGGAAGCCGTCTTCGATGTCCTGGCGTGCGCGCTCGTTGAACTGGCCGTCGTACACGATTTGCACGCGGGTCCAGTCCAGCGTTTCCTGGACCACCTTGAAGGCGCGCACTTCCGGCAGGTCGCGCATGATGTAGGCCAGCGCGGCGCTGTGGATCAGGGTGCCGTCCTGGTTGATCAGGAAGTCGGTGGTGCGGCCGTGGATTTCCTTCAGCACGGGCAGGGTGCGGCCGCAGCTGCACGCTTCGCTATCGAGCGCGCCGACATCGCCGGTGCGGTAGCGGATAAAGGGGAAGTCGCCCGATTGCAAATGGGTGACCACGATCTCACCCGACTCGCCGGGCGGCAGTTGGCGCCCTTCCGGGTCCAGCACTTCGATCACAATGTCTTCGCTCGTGATGTGCAGCTTGCCCGCCGGGCACTGGTGCGCGATAAAGCCGGCATCGCGCCCGCCATAGCCATTGGCCACCGGGCAGCCGAACACGCGCTCGATCTGCTCGCGCTGCGGCTGGTACAGGCATTCGGAAGTCACGAAAGCGACGCGGATGCCCAGCTGGTCCATGCGAATGCCCTTGTCTTCGGCATGGGCGGCGATGCGCGCCAGCACGGTCGGGTAGCCGAACAGCATCTTCGGCTTGCGCTGGCGGATGCGCGCGACGTGGCCATCGAGCCCGCTTTGCGTGGTGGCAAAGGCCGACAGCAATTCCGTGCGCATCAGGGTGTCGCGCACCATGCGCACGCGGTCTTGCGCACTGAGTTCGATGGCCGAGCCCCAGATCACGATTTCACGGTCGCCGATATCGACATTCCACCAGCGCGTGGCGCGCCACTTGGCGGCCACGTCGTGGCTGATGCGGTGGCGCCCGACGTAGAAGGTGAGCGGCGCGCCGGTCGAGCCGCCGGTGTTGTAACGCACCAGGTTCTGCGCGTTGTCGGCTTTCAGGGTCTCGATATTCTCGCGGATGACGGCCTTGTCCAGCAGTGGCAGGCGCACCAGGTCGGGAATGCCGTGGAAATCGCGCGCGGCATCAAAGCCGATGCGCGCAAACGCGTCGCGGTAATAGGGCACGTGCTGCTGCGCGTGCAGCAGCAAGGCGCGCAGGCGCTCTTGTTGCAGCTGCTGCAGCTTGGGCAGCGGCCAGTATTGGGTCTGTTCCATGTGGCGGCGCACGGCGACGCTGCTGTGCTTCTTGAGCCTCTCATGCAGCGGGAACAGGACGCCGGCTACCAGGGCGGTGTAAATCATGGGCGGCGCCCTCCTTTGCTTGCCAGCGCCTGGCCGTACACTTCCAGCAGGCGCGGTTTGATACTGTTCCATGCGTATTGCGCAACGCTGGCGCGGCCGGCGCCGCGCAGCGCGTCGGCCAGCACCGGGTCGCCGGCCAGGCGCAACACGGCCTGCGCCATGGCGGCCGGATTGGCGGGCGGCACCAGCAGCGCGCTGACGCCGTCTTCCACAATATACGGCACGCCGCCGACATTGGTGCTGACCACCAGGGTGCCGCTGGCCAGCGCTTCCAGCACGGAATTGGGCATATTGTCGATCAGGCTGGGGTTCAGCATGATATCGGCATGGCGGTACAGGGCCGGCATATCGGCGGTGTCGACGCGGCCGGTGAAGCGCACCGCATCGGCCACGCCCAGTTCGCGCGCCAGCTGTTCCAGTGCGCCGCGCAGCGGGCCGGAGCCGGCCACGGTCAATTGCGCGTCCGGCTGCGCCTGGCGCACCTGGGCGAAGGCGCGCAGGGCGCTGGCGTTGTCGTACAGGTCCTCCAGGTTGCGCGCCACCAGCAAGCGCAGGCCGCCCGGCGCGCGCGGCGCGGCGTCGGCGCTGAAGCGCTCCAGGTCGATGACGTTGGGCACGATCACCGAGGCGATGCCGTGCTGGCCGAAGACATTGGCCAGAAAGCCGGACGGCACGGCCAGCGCGGCGCTGCGGCGCAGGCTGGGGCGCATCCAGGCGGCGGCCTGCTGCAGGAAGTTGGCTGCCTCGCCGCCCCGGTAGTTCACCACCACCGGCGTGCCGCGCAGGTGGCCGATCCAGATCGCGGGCGCGGCGAACAGGTGCCAGGACCAGCCGGAATTGGCCATCACGTGGAATACCTGCGCGCGGCCGGCGGCGCGCCATAGCGCGGCCAGGTAGGGCAGCATGCGGAACAGCGCGCGCACGCCGCGCAGCCGGCCGGCCCAGGCCGGGCGGTAGGGCGCGTTGGTCTGGACGAAATCAACTTCGATGCCGGCCTCGCGCAGCAGGCCCGATAGCTGCAAGGCCTGGTTGGCCATGCCGCCCGAGGGCGGCGGCAGCGGGCCGACCAGCGCGATGTGGCGTACCTCCAGCGCAGCGGGTGCGGATGCGGATGCGGATGCGGGCGCGGAAGCGTACAGCGGCGCGTTCATGCCAGCGCCTTCTCCGTGATGCTGCCGTAGACGTTGCGGTAGCGCGCCACGCTGGCGGTCCAGTTGCGTTCCTGTTCGACGAAGCGGCGCCCCAGCAGGCGGAACTCCTGCCACTTGTGCGGCGCTTCCAGCAGTGCCAGCACCTGCTGCGACAAGGCTTGCGCATCGCCGGCGGTAAACAGCACGCCGGTGCGGCCGTCTTCGATCAGTTCCTTGTGGCCGCCCACGTCGGACGCCACCATCAGGCGGCCCTGCGCCATGGCTTCCAGCGGCTTCAAGGGCGTGACCAGGTCGGTCAGGCGCATCTTGTGGCGTGGGTAACACAGCACATCCACCAGGTTGTAATAGCGCTGCACTTCACTGTGCGGCACGCGGCCGGTGAAGACCACCTGGCCGTCGATGCCGAGCGCCTTGGCTTGCGCGCGCAGCGCCGCGTCCTGCGGCCCGCCGCCCACCAGCAGCACGCGGATGTCGGGCCGCTGGGCCAGCATCTGCGGCAGCGCGTTGAGCAAAATGTCCAACCCTTCGTAGGCGTAGAAGGAGCCGATAAAGCCCAGCACCGTCTTGCCTTGCATTCCCAGCTTGGCCGCCAGTTCCTCGTCGCGCGCGCCGCCAACCGAGAAGTCGCCGATATCGACCGCGTTCGGAATCACTTCAATCTTGCGCGCCGGGATGCCGCGCCCGATGATCTCGGTGCGCAGGCCTTCGCAAATGGTGGTGGCGGCGTCCACCCGTTGCAGCGCCCACGTCTCCATGGCGCGCGTCAGGCGGTAGCGCAGGCCCCACTCCTTGCTGGTGCCATGGTCCACCGCCGCGTCTTCCCAGAAGGCGCGGATCTCGTACACCACCGGGATGCCCAGCTTTTTGCCGACGCGCAGCGCAGCCACCGCGTTCAAGGCCGGCGAGTGGGCGTGCAGCACGTCCGGCTGCACTTCCTTCGCCACTTCTAGCAGGCGCGCCGCCAGCGCGTTGATCACGGCCACCTGGTTCAGCACCGGCAGCTTGGACAGAGCGCCGCTGGCGGCCGGGGTGCGGTAGAACTCCAGGCCGTCCACCGTTTCGCGCGGCGCGGCGCAGGCGCCCTGCTTCGGGCTGGTGATGTGGAAGGTCTGCCAGCCCAGCGCGCGCTGCGCCTGCAGGATGGAGCGCGTGCGGAAGGTATATCCGCTGTGCAGCGGGATCGAGTGGTCCAGCACGTGCAGGATACGGATACTCATGCCTGCATCTCTTTTTTCAGGAAGGCTTCAAACATCAGCAGGGTCCAGATCGGTGCGCTGTAGTCGCGCCGTCCGCTCAAATGCTGCTCCACGATCTCGCGCAGGAAGCCGATGTTGAACATGCCGGTATCGGCCAGGGTCGGGCCCAGCAAGGCTTGCTGCACGCGCTCGCGCAGCGGGCCACGGAACCAGGACGCCAGCGGCACGGCAAAGCCCTGCTTCTTGCGATACAGGATGTCGTGCGGCAGGTACTTTTCCATCGACTTCTTGAAAATGTACTTGCCTTCGCTGCCCTTCAGCTTCATGTCCGGCGGCAGGCCGGAAATCCACTCCACCAGCTTGTGGTCCAGCAGCGGCACCCGCACTTCCAGCGCGTGCGCCATCGAGGCGCGGTCGACCTTGGTCAGGATGTCGCCCGGCAGGTAGGTCTTCATGTCCAGGTACTGGATCATCGACAGCGGATCGTCGGTCGGCGAGTTGGCGGCGTGGCCGCGCATCACTTCAATCGCGCTATAGCCCTGCAGGCCGGCGCGGAACTTGTCCGAGAACAGGCGCGCGCGCATGGCGTCGGACATGATCGACACGCCGTGGAAATAGCCCTCGACCAGGTCGCGCGACAGCGCCTCGAAGGTGGTCTTGGCGCGGAACACACGCGGCGCCCAGTCGGCCTTGGGATAGACGCGGCCCAGGGTGCCGAACACCGGCTTGCGTAGGAAATCGGGGATGCGGCCGCGCACGCTCTGCTCCGCCATCGCGTAGCGGTAGCGGCGGTAGCCGGCCAGGTTTTCGTCGCCGCCGTCGCCCGACAGCGCCACCGTGACGCGCTTGCGCGCCAGCTGGCACACGCGGTAGGTCGGGATCGCCGAGCTGTCGGCGTAGGGCTCGTCGTACAGGTGGGCCAGGGTATCGATCAGGCCGTAATCGTCGGTGTCGACGGTTTCCACGAAGTGGTCGGTCTTGTACAACTGCGCCACCTGCTGCGCATATTCCGATTCGTCGAAGGCCTTGTCCTTGAAGGCGATCGAGCAGGTGTGCACGGCGCCCTCGTCGAGGCCGGCCATCATTGCCACCACGGCGGAGGAATCGACGCCGCCCGACAGGAAGGCGCCCAGCGGCACTTCGGCCACCAGGCGGATCTTCACCGCTTCACGCAGGCGCTCCACCAGCTCGCCCTGGGCATCGCTCTCGGTCATCTTCTCGTGCAGCTTGAACGGCACGTCCCAGAACTGCTGCGGCTGCGCCAGCGGCGCGCCGACTTTCTGCGTCAGGCGGAAGCCAGGCGAGAGCTTGAGCGCGCCCTTGTAAATGGTCTTCGGCTCCGGCACGTAGCCGTAGGCGAAGTAGTCCTCCACCGCCAGCGGGTCAATCTCGCGCGGCAGCGACGGGTGCATGCGCAGCGCTTTCAGTTCCGAACTGAAGGCGAACCAGCCGTCCGGCGTCATGGCGTAGTACAGCGGCTTCACGCCCAGGCGGTCGCGCGCCAGGAACATCACCTGCTGCTTGCGGTCCCACAGGCCGATGGCGAACATGCCGCGGAAGTGGTGCACGCAATCCTCGCCCCACTGCTCCCAGGCGTGCACGATGACTTCCGTATCGCTCTTGGTCTTGAAGGTGTGGCCCAGCGCTTTCAGCTCCGCCGTCAGCTCGCGGTAGTTGTAGATCTCGCCGTTGTAGCAGACCATCACGCTGCCGTCCTCGTTGCCGAGCGGCTGCTGGCCCTGCGCGATGTCGATCACCGACAGCCGGCGGTGGCCAAAGCCGATGCCCGGTTCGATATACGTGTCGCCCTCGTCGGGCCCGCGATGGTGCTGGGTGTCGTTCATGCGGCGCAGCAGCGCCTCATCCACCGCGCGCCCACCGCGCGCATCCATGATCCCTGTTATTCCGCACATGATGTTACTGGCTTCCTGATTTTGAGCTTACGTTCGCACAAACTGTCGTACATGTCCTGGTAGGCGGCCACCATGGCCGGCATGCTGTATTTGCGCAGCACCCGGTCGCGGCCCGCCCGGCCGTGGCGGCGCGCGAGTTCCGGCGCCTCCGCATAGTGTTTCAGCGCCGCCGCCATGGACGCCGCGTTGGATGGCGGCACCAGTTGGCCGGTGACGCCGTTTTCAATCACTTCCGGTATGCCGCCCACGCGCGTGCCCACCACCGGCAGGCCGCAGGCCATGGCCTCCAGCGCCGAACCCGGCGTGCCCTCGGCGATCGAGGACATGGCAAACACGTCGAAACTGCGCAGGATGTCCGGCACGTCGTTGCGCGCGCCGGGCAGCCAGACCGCATTGGCGGCGCCGGCAGCGGCCACCTTGTCGCGCAGCGACTGCAGCAGCGGGCCGTCGCCGATGATGGCCAGGCGCAGGCGTTCGCGCAGCTGCGGCAATTGCTCGCGCAGCAGCAGGAAGGCGTCGACCAGGGTGGCGTGGTCCTTCACGTCCTGTATCCGGCCCACGCTGCCGATCACGATCTCACCCGCGTTGAAGAAGGGGCGCGCCTCGCCCTCGGCGCGCACGCGGAAGCGCTCGGCGTCGATGCCGTTGGCCAGCAGGCGGCTCTTGGCGGCCGGCACCCCGATCACCTCGCGGTTCCATACTTCCATGGCAGCCGAATTGGCGTAGCACACGTCGTAGAACGGCAGCATCAGGCGGCGCAGGAAATTGTGCTTGCGGTTGCTGCCGTGCGGGTCGGTGTGGTCGCGCCCATGGGCGCCGTTGACGCGCACCGGCACCCCGGCCAGCAGCGCGGTCGGCGCGTATTCGATGGCCGAGAAGTTATAGCTGTGCAGCACGGCCGGTTGCAGCTCGCGCAGCAGGCGCCACAGCACGCCGTGCGTGGCCAGCGACAGGCCGGGCTGCTTGCCCAGGGTGTGCACGCTCACCCCGGACTTGTTGATGCGTTTGACGAAGTCGGGATTGACGCGCGTCAGGCAGACGATGGCGTGGCGGTAGCGCTCGGCCGGCATGCGGTTGATGCGCTCCACCATGAGGTTTTCCATGCCGCCAAAATCGAGCGCATACGTCAGGTGGACGATGAGTGGGATGTCGTTCATGGCTGGGAATCAGGGGCGCTGGTTGCTGGCCAGGGCCTGGTCCAGGGGTTTGATATGGCGGTCCAGGAAGGCGCGCATGGCGGCCCGCGCCACTGCCGGGTCTTCATCGTAAGGCGAGAATACCATCACGGCCGCGCCATCGCCGCTGCCGCCGATCAATTTCTCTTTGACTTGTAACAGCTTGCCGACGTAGTTGCTGCTGGTCATGTTGCCGTTGATCCAGTACCACTGCCACACCAGCAAGCGGCGTCCTTCCACGCCCAGCATGGCTTCGCGCACGGCCATGGTGCGCTCGCCGACGCGCTCATCGCGCAGCGCCACGCTGTTTTCGCGCAGCTCGCCTTTTTCCTCACCCAGGCGGTTGGTCGAGCTGATCATTTTCTCGCCGCCCGGCACGTCGCGGTAGTAGAGCAGCGCCAGGCCGACCGGCGGCTGGCCGGCAAAGCTCTGGCGCAGGGTGCTGCTGGCCGGTGCGAAGGACGGTTGCCACCGGCTGAATTCGGGCGCGGCCGGCGCGCTGCTGGCCAGCGCCAGCCGCACCGGCGGCGCGCTATCGGCGCCATGCTCGGCACGCGCCGCCAGCAGCGGCCAGACCACTAGCACCAGCAACACGGCGGCCGAAGTGCCGAGCAGGGAGCGCCAGGCCAGCGGCTGCGCGGCGTGCGCATGCGCCACCGCCTGCGCCGCCTCGCGGTGGTCCTCGCGCCAGAAGCTGCCGATCCAGAACAGCAGCAGCATCACCACGCCGAAGAAGAGCCAGCCGTAGATCAGGTGGTCGACGCCGACCGCCATGGTCATGCCGCTCAGGTGGCCCATCATCACGATCATATAGGCGCGCGCACCATTCGCGGCCAGCGGCACGATGATGGAGGCCAGCACGAAAGCGGCGCGGCGCCAGGTGCTGCGGTAGCTCAGGTAAGCGAACAGGGCGCCCAGGGTGACCGAGGAAATCAGGTAGCGCAAGCCGCTACAGGCATCCACCACCGACCAGTTGCCGCTCGGGATGGAGAAGTTGTTGCCGTCGCGCAGGACCGGGATGCCGGTCAGGCGCAGCGCGTCCACCGTCACGTCGGCAGTCAGGTCGATCAGCGGCGGCACCAGGCCCTCGCCCACCGGCACCGCGAACAGGATAAAGGCGAGCGGGAACAGCAGGGCCCACGCGATGCGCTTGCCCAACACCGCCAGCACGGCCAGCGGCAACATGGCGGCCAGCGCATACTGGCGCACGATCGCCACTTCCACCAGTTCGGCCAGCAGCCAGGCCGCGCCGCAGGCCAGCAACGCCAGGAAGGCGGGCCAGTACGGTTGTAGCGGCAGCTGCTGCAACACGGCGCGCTGACGCCACACCAGCCACAGGCTGATCGGCAGGATCAGGTAGCCGTGCGCGAAGGTTTCCGAACGCTCCCAGATGGCGGCGATCGACAGCGCCGTTTCATGGAACACCAGCAACGGCAGCAGCATGACCAGCGCCACCAGCAGCGCATTGCGCATGCCCGCCAGCAGCGGCACCGGGGCCGGCGCCGTCACCGGGCCGTCTTGGGTAGGAACAGTATTCATGCCGTGGTCCACTGGGCAGGGGCTGGCGCGCCGTTGCGCGCAGCCGGGGTTTCAATCATGCGGTCCAGCGGCGCCAGGCGGGCGTCCCAACTGTATGCCGCTTCCACGCGCTGGCGCGCGGCCTGGCCCAAAGCCTCGCGCGCGGCAGCCGGCCCGGCCAGCGCGGCGGCGGCGGCCTCGATCCATTGCTGCGCGCTGTCAGCCAGCAGCAGCTCGCGCCCCGGTTCCGCCTCGATCCCTTCCAGTGCCTGTGGCGTGACCAGCACGGCTTTGGCCATGGCCATCGCCTCCAGCACCTTGTTCTGGATGCCGCGCGCCACGCGCAGCGGCGCCACCGACAGCGCTGCATGCGCCACATAGGGGCGCACATCGGGCACGGTGCCGGTCACGGTAATGCCGGGCTGCGCGGCCAGGGCCTGCACTTCCGGCGCCGGGCGCGCGCCGACAATCACGAAACGCAGCGCTGGATGGCGCGCGCGCAGCGCCGGCAGCACGTCCGCCGCGAACCATTGCACGGCGTCGATATTGGGCCAGTAGTCCATGGCGCCGCAAAACACCAGCGGTAGTTCGCCTGCGGCATAGGGATTGGCGTACTCGCCCGGCGTGAAATAGGCGGTATCGACACCGTTGCTGAAGCAGCCGATGCGCGCCGCGCTTTCCGGCGCCAGGCTGCGGAACAGTTCCGCCTCAGGTGCCGACACGAACAGCGAGGCGTCCCAGGCGGCGGCAATTTGGCGTTCGTAGCGCAGCAGGCGCTTGGCTTCGTAATCGAAGATCAGGCTGGCCGGCCACGGCTTGCGCTCGGCGTATTGGCGCCACTTGTCGGAATCGACGTCGCAGAAATCGACGATGCGGCGCGCCTGCGGCCAGGCTTCGGCGTACTGCGCCATGGGCGAGGAGAACACCACGATGCGCTCGATGCCATGCTGGCGCATGGTGTTATCCACCCACTGGCGCAAGCCCGCGTCGCGGTAGTAATCGTAGGACAGCGAGCGGTTGCGCAGCACCGCGCCCAGGCTGCGCACACGCGCGCCGCGCGGCGACAGGGCCGCGAAATGGCTGGAGGCGCACACCGCCTGCACCGCCGGCACGTGCTGCCAGTCGTCGGCGTCGTCGACAAAAGTGGCCAGGTGCACGCGGTAGCGTTGCGCCAGATGCTTGAGCAAATGCCAGGAGCGGATCTTATCGCCCTTGTTGGGCGGATAAGGCATGCGGTGCACGAGTAGCAGCAGGTCTTCCACGGCTTACCCCAAGTGCTTGACGATGTGGGGGCCGAGCAGATTGGCCAGCGGCAGCGGCAGCTTCTTCCAGACCTTGATGAAGAGCTGGAATTTCGGGTTCAGCGGGTTCACGTCCGGCAGCGCATCGCCGGCGAACAGCTGGTATTCGTACGGCAGCGGCTGGGCGGTGAAGCCCCAGTTCTTCTTGAAGTCGAAGGCGCCGGTGCCCTTCTTGCTACGGCCGAAATCGAACACGCGGTAACCCTTGGCGGCGGAGGCCTGCATCAGGTTCCAGTACATGAAGTCATTGCCGGCCACGTCGCGCGCCAGGTCCATGCCGCCGCCGTAATACGGCAGCACTTCGTCGCGGAAGAAGAAACTCAGCACACCGGCCACCAGTTTGCCGTCCTGCACGATCACGCGCACTTCGCAATCGTCCTTGAACACGTCCTTCAGCAGGGCGAAGTATTTTTTCGCAAAGACCGGCGTACCCAGGCGGTGCACGCTGGTGGCGTAGCAGGTGAAGAAGCGCTCGACGTTGTCATCCACTTCGCCTTGCAGGTTCAGCTTGATGCCCTTGCGCACCATCGCGCGCTGCTTGCGCGGGATGGCGTTCATATTCTCTTCGTCGTCGGCGCTGATGGCCTTGCGGAAGGTGTAATACAGGTCCTTGGTCTGCCACTTCGGGTCGTCCGGATGTGCTGGCGCGTAGTTGCGGTACTCCAGGTGGCCGACACCGAGCGAGACGGCCAGTTCCTGCGCGGCCTTGTCCAGCGCGGCGCGCGCGGTAGGCGTAGTGGCCGCGACGCCGCCGTAGACGCAGAACGGGGTCGAGGCCAGGTAGTGGCCGAACATGCGGCTTTTCATGCGCGCCAGCGGCAGCACGCCGGTGATCACGCCGTTTTCTTCCACGTAGAAGAACCAGGTCGGGTGGCCGTAGCATTTTTCAATGACGGTTTGCCAGCCGCTCAGGTGGAAGAAGGTCGCCTCCGGGCATTGCTGGACAAAGGCGTCCCAGCGCGCGCGTTCTTCTGCGTTCGTCCCAAGCAGCTGTACGGAAACCGGGAAACCAGGGTACGGCCCAAGGGCCGGACCCTGTCCAGGGTCAGACCCTTGGGTCTGACCCTGGTTTCCCGGTTTTCCGGTTGCGCGCCGCTCCGCCGCCGCCTCAATAATGGACGTCATGGCTGCCCCAGGAAAATACGATCCATCCGATCCCAGGCGAAATCGCGCGTCAGCGCGCGCACCCGCGCCTCCATCCGGCCCAGGTTCACATAATGGCGGAAGCGCGTCTTCAGCCCCACACCCTGCATGCGCGGCTGGCCCGGGTCCAGCTCCCACGGATGGCAATAGAAGATCGCCGGCTGCCCGTCCTGCTTATTCACGCGCCGCATCAAGCCGCGCGACACCGCATACGGCAGCAAGCGGAAGTAACCACCGCCGCCCGCTGGCAGGTTACGCTGACCGACACGCACCGTGGTGATCGGCACCTCCAGCAACCCCTGCTCCCCATTCGGGTGGAAAGCAAAGCGCGGCGCATCCGGCATACCGTAATGGTCGTGCGCGATCGGGTAAATCGACGACGAATAGCGATAGCCCGCCTCCTGCAGCGCATCCAGCGCCCACAGGTTGCCGGGACCGATCGAGAAGCTCGGCGCGCGATAGCCCAGCACCGCCTGGCCACCCAGGTCCTCCAGGATTTTTTTGCTGCTGGCGATATCGTCCATGAACTGCTCGCGCGTCTGGTCCGACGCGCGCAGGTGGCCGTAGCCGTGGCTGGCCAGCTCGTGGCCCGCGTCGACAATGCGGCGCACCATGGCCGGATAGCGCTCGGCGATCCAGCCCAGGGTAAAGAAGGTGCCATGCGCCTTGCCGGCATCGAGGATGCCGAGTATGCGGTCGATATTGGCCTCGACCCGGCACTCGCGCTCAGGCCAGCTTTCGCGGCTGATGTGCGGCGCAAAGGCCGATACCTGGAAGTAGTCTTCCACGTCGATGGTCATCGCATTGCGCACCGGCTTCTCCATGGTCTCAGCCCCGGGCTTTCAGCCAGTCCAGCACAATGGCGGCGATGCGCTCGGCGGCGCGGCCGTCCCAGTAATGCGGGATGCGGCCGGACTTGCCGGCGCCGGCCAACAGCGCGTCGTAGGCCGCCAGGATGGCGACCGGGTCGTTGCCGGCGATGGTGTTGGTGCCCTCATCGACCGTGATCGGGCGCTCGGTGTTGTTGCGCAGGGTGATGCAAGGGGTGCCGAGCGCGGTGGTCTCTTCCTGGATGCCGCCGGAATCGGTCAGCACCACGCGCGCGTCCTGCATCAGGCCCAGCATCTCGTGGTAGCCCATCGGCGGCAGCAGCAGCACTTCCGGGCGGTCCAGCAGGTGGCTCAGGCCGAACTTCTCGATGGTGGCGCGGGTGCGCGGATGGACCGGGAAGATGACCGGCGTCTGCGCGCTGATCTTGGCCGCCGTTTCCAGCAAGCCTTGCAGCACGGCCTGGTCGTCCACATTGGACGGGCGGTGCAGGGTCAGCACGGCGTATTCGCCCTTGCCGGCCTTGAAGTCGGGACGGCCGGCATCGGCCGCGATCTGCGCCGCCGGGATGGCGCGCGCCAGGTTGGCGCGCAGGGTGTCGATCATCACGTTGCCGACAAAGTGCACGCGCTCGGCACCGATGCCTTCCTTGGCCAGGTTGGCGGCGCCGCTTTCCTCGGTGGTGAACAGCAGGTCCGACAACTGGTCGGTCAGCACGCGGTTGATTTCTTCCGGCATGGCGCGGTCGAAGGAGCGCAGGCCCGCTTCCACGTGGATCACCGGCACGCCCTTTTTGGCCGCCACCAGCGCGCAGGCGATGGTGGAATTGACGTCGCCCACCACCAAGACGGCCGACGGCTGCACCTCGTCCATGGCCGGCTCGAAGCGCTTCATCACGTCGGCGGTTTGCTGGGCGTGGCTGCCGGAACCGACCTCCAGGTTGATGTCCGGGCTCGGGATGCCGAGCGCGTCGAAATACTGGTGGTTCATGGCCACATCGTAGTGCTGGCCGGTGTGCACCAGCAGCGCCTCGACTTGCGGCTTAAGCTGGGCGAAGGCGGCCATGATGGGCGCCATCTTCATGAAATTCGGGCGCGCGCCCACGACGCACAGGATACGGAAGGTGCTCATTCGTTGCTGTCCTGGTGAATATTGTAGGACGTCGGCGAACGCACGATCTTCTTCAGGATCGACAGTACCGACGTCAGGGATTTCTCGACGCGCATCATGCGCTCGTCCAGCACCGCCGGGTACTGGCTGCCGAACATCAGGTCCGGCTCAAAGCCCGGCTGCGGCGCGCCGTTGGCGGCTGGCGCTTCGGCCGCCGCTTCCACCGGCGGCGCCTGGAATTCCTGCTGGATGTCGCGGATCACCGTGTCCACGTCGGTATCGGTGAATTCCGTCATCTCCTCCAGGAAGCCCATCAGCAGCAGGCGGTCCATCAAATGGTTGGTCTTGCGCGGGATGCCGCCGGTGTACTCGAACACGGCGGCGTAGGCGGCCGGGGTCAGGTGCGGGTTGCCGCTCCAGCCCACCGTGCGCAGGCGGTGCTCGATATAGGCCTGGCTCTCGGCGCTGTCCATCGGGCCCAGGTGGTAGGTGGCGATCACGCGCTGGCGCAACTGCGACATGCCGGGGCTATGCAGGGTGTGGCGGAACTCGGGCTGGCCCAGCAGGAAGGTCTGCAGCAGGGACTTCTCGTCGGTCTGGAAATTGGACAGCATGCGCAATTCTTCCACCACTTTCGGCGTCAGGTTCTGCGCTTCGTCAACCACCAGCAGCGCGCGCTTGCCATCCTGTTCGCATTGGCGCAGGAAGACTTCCAGCCGCGCCAGCAGGGTGGTCTTGCTGGCCGTGTCTTCGCACGGCAGGCCGAAACCGCCCACCACGCCGCGCAGCACGTCGTCCGAATTCAGGTGGGTGTTCACCAGGTGGCAGGTGACGATGCGCTCGGACGCCATATGGTTGAACAGGTTGCGCACCAGGGTGGTCTTGCCGGCCCCGACTTCGCCGGTGATGACGATGAAGCCCTCACCCTGCGACAGGCCGTAATCAAGATAGGCCATGGCGCGCTTGTGGCCCTTGCTGCCGTAGAAGAAATGCGGATCGGGCCGCAGGCGGAAGGGCTTATCGCTCAGCCCATAATAGCTTTCATACATGACTTACCTCAGAATTTCGCCGACAGCGTCGCGGTCACGGCATTTTCGGTGTATTGGTCGCTGCCCAGGCCGCGCGAGCCACGCACATGGCGCGCTTCCAGCACGCCATTGAAACGGGCGCCAAAGCTGCGCGTCAGGGAAAAGCGCAGGTTACGGTAATTGTTGCTCAGGTCGCCGCTCAGCGACTTGGCATTGAGCGCACTAGCGCTCACGCTGGCCACGCTGCGCGGTCCCAGCTTGTAGCTGTAACTGGCCGTCAGGCCCACCTGGTCGGTGTTATCGTTCAGCGTACTCAGGGAATTGCCCAGCAAAACATTGTCGAACGCCTGGCTTGACAGCATTTCACGGCGCGCCTTGGTCAGGCTCAGCACGGCCGTACTGCGCGCCATCTGCCAGCCGGCGGAGGCGATCAACTGCTTCTGCAGCGAGTAGCGGTTGCTGAGGAAGTTGATGCTGGTGTTGAGCGAGGGCGGCAAGCCGGTGGCGCGGATATACGCCTGCACCGCCGCCGCGCGCAGGACCGGGTCGCTGATCTGGGCGCGGAACAGGTTGTCCAGCATGGAGGCTGTATCGAGCGCCTGCGGCAACACGAACTGGTTGCGCGAGCTGCTGACCGAATCGCTATAGGTGATGTTCCACGAGGTGCTGCGGCTGCGATGCGCGAGCGCCAGGCTGTAGCTCGGGCCATAGAAGCGGTGGCCGGCCGAGGCGCTGAGCGAGGTGCGCGCCGACGGCGCCCAATTCACATTGGCGCCATAGGCCGCGCCGCCCTGCGCCCCGCCCAGGCCACTGAAATCAAAATCGTCATAGCCGCCGAATACGCCGATATTGAGCTGCTGCGTGGCCGCGTAATTCAGCTCCAGGTTGGCGGTCTTGGTGCTGCTGGTTTGTGCTTCGACGCCCTTCGGTCCCAGGATATCCTGATCGTACACGGCGCGCATGAGACTGGCATTCCAGCCAACGCGGCGAAAGCTCGGGCCGCTGCTCAGCAGCGCGCGCACGGTATTGCCGTCGCTGCGCTGGTAGCCGATATTGTCGCTGCTGACCGTGTCGTAGATATAGCGCAGCTCGCCGTTGGCAAAGGCGCCGAAGCGGTGCCGCAGGTAGGGGCTGATGCTGATCGAACGCACTTCATTCTGGTTGTCGCGCACATAGCCGTTGCCGCTGGCGAGCGGGCCGAAGGCCGACACCGCCTGCTGGTGCACCTGGGCGTTGGCATCCAGGAACAGCATATCTTCCAGCAGGCGCGATTTCAGGCTGCCGTTCAAATCCTGGCTGCGGCTTTGCGCATTATTGGGCTTGGTGCCAAAGTACTTGTACTGGCGCAAGGAGTAGGTCAGGTCGAGATCGAAGCGCTGCGAGCGGTTGCTCAACTGGAAACCCGGCGATACTTCCATGACGAAGCCGCTTTCGGCGCGGTCATCCTGCGCCAGCGTCATATTGTCCGACCAGGTCACGCGGGCGGCCGCCAGCGGCGTGAAATCCCAGGCCGCCTGGGCCGGGAACGCTGCGCACAAGCCCGCCACCAGCGGCAGCAGGACCAGCCCGCCGCGTTTAACCATAGTGGTAGTCATAGGTTTCGGTACCCGGGAACTCGCGCGACTTGTTGTAGATCAGGTTGACGTTGCTCAAGCCTTCCAACTGGCGCAGCGATTCCTTGACGGCGTGCTGGGTGGTGCGTTCCGATTCCACCACCAGCACGATCTGGCCCATGTTCGAGGCCAGCACGTGCGACTCGGAGGTCAGCAGCAGCGGTGGCGAATCGAAGATCACGATACGGTCCGGGTAGCGGTTGGCGATCTCGTTGACCAGGTTCTTCATGGAATGCGAGGCCAGCAGTTCGGTGGCGCGCGGCGAGCTGGTGCCGGCCGGCAGGATCGACAAGGTGTTGACGTTGGTGCGCAGCATGACGTCGGCCATGTCCACATGCTCGTCCAGCAGGATGTCCATCAGGCCGCGCTGGGCCGGGATGCCCAGCGTGCGCAGCACCGAGGGGCGCGCCACGTCGGCGTCCACCAGCAGCACGGTGTGGTCCAGCTCCATGGCAATGCTCATCGCCAGGTTGATCGAGCAGAAGGTCTTGCCTTCGCCCGGCAGCGAACTGGTGATCATGATCAGGTTGCCCGGGTTGTCGCCCGGCTTGCGGGCGGCGAAGGCGCGCTTGATCAGCGGACGCTTGATGATACGGAAATCTTCCACCAGCGAGGTGCGGCCGCCGGCAGCGGTGACCAGGCCAACTTCATGCATGCGCGCCAGGTCCAGCTCCACGGTGTGGGTGGTGCGGCGGTTGGCGTCGCTGGCCGGGGCCGTCATCAGGGTGGCCAGCACAGGCGCCGCCGGCGTGGCCGGCGCCGCTGCTGGTGCTGGTGCTGGTGCTGCTGCGGCTGGAGCCGGTGCGGCCGGGGTGGCGGCTGCCACCTCGGCTACTACCTCGGTGGCGGCGGCGGCTGGCGCCGCAGTGGTGGCCTCTTCTGCAGCGTCGGCGGGACGCGCATGCCCGAGGCGGTTGGCAGCTTTTTCAATAATGCTCACGAGAGAACTCCCTGGGTGTGGCGCCGCTCAAGCAGCGCGCAGCAAGGTAACGGTGATGACGCCCGCAAACGCGGTAAACAGCGAGGCGACCGCCAGGCCGAAGCCGTACAGGCGACGGCGGCGCGACGACTTCTGCTGCTCGGTCCAGTTCATGCCGATGCTGCCAAGGATCGGCACGCCGGTGACTTCGCGCAGGCTGTGCTGGCTGAGGAAAGTAGGACGGATCTGGCTCATCAGGAAAGCCACGCCCAGGCCGGCCATCAGGGCCGACACGAACACCAGCGAGTAGAAGCGCATGCGGTTGGGGCCGACCGGGGTCTGCGGCACAATCGGCGGATCGATCACGCGGAAACTCATCATGTCGGTGGCCGAGCTCAGGTCGCCCGACAGCTTGGCCGACTCGCGGCGCTGCACCAGCTTCTCGTAGTTATCCTTGTTGATCGAGTAGTCGCGGTTCAGCTGCGCCAGTTGCGCCTCGACTTCCGGCGCCTGCGTGCTTTGCGAGCGCATGCGCGCCATGCGCGTGGTGTACTCGCCCACGCGCGCCTTGAGCGAGGCCACGCGCGCCTCCTCCACCGACAGCGCCACATTCATCTGCTGCAGCATCGGGCTGTAATTCATGCCCGGGTCGCCGCTGCGCGCCAGCTTCTTCGCTTCCTCTTTCTTGCGCTGCTGCAGCGAGGCGACCAGGCGCTTGGTGGCCACGATGTCCGGATGCTCCTCGGTGTATTGCAGGCGCAGGCTGTCCAGCTGTTTTTCCAGGGTCGAGATGCGGCCATCGATTTCCGGATTGCTGACGGCCGGCGGCTCAGCGGCGGCGGGCGCCATGTCTTCGCCCGCGATCTGGCGCTTGATGGCATTGCGCGCCTGCTCGGCTTCCAGCAACTCCAGGCGCGCCTGGTTCAGCTTGTCCGACAGGTCGGTCAGGGTCGAGGTGTAATCGGCGCCCTGGCGCGGCAGCAGGCCCATGTTCTGGATCTTGAAATCCTTCAGCGCGTTCTCGCCGGCGGCCAGGCGCTCCTCGTACATCTTGATCTGGTCGTCGATGAACTGGACGGCTTTTTCCGAATCCTGCTTCTTGCCGCCGAAAGAACCCTCGACGAAAATAGTCAGCAGCGACTGCACCACGTCCTTGCCCAGCTTGGGATTCTCGTTGTTGTAGGAGATGGTGTAGATGTCGTCGCGCTCGGTGCCGATCACCTTGATCGCGCTCATCAGCTCATCGACCTGGCGCTCATGTTCCTTGCTGTCCTTGGCCTTGATATCCAGGTCCACCATGCGCAGCACGCGCTCCACATTGGGGCGGCTGATCAGGGTGCGGCGCATGAACATGACTTGCTGTTCCACGTTGGGGGTGGTGGTCATGCCCGACATCAGCGGTTTCAGGATGCTCTGGGTATCCACATACACCCGGGCCGAGGCCTGGTAATCGTTCGGCAGGCGGTACACCACGGCCCAGCCGACCAAGGCCACTACCCAGGTAATTGCCACTGCATACCAGCGATACTTCCCGATGGCCTTCAGGAAGTTCAACAGCAAGGACATTAATTCTGCCATTTTCGATCACTTATCCCATGTTTGGCAGGCAAACTCCCGCAATGCCTACTTCTAATATTGCCTAAATAACATCTAATCACTATCATACAGCAGAACGCGCTACTGTTACTATTAATTTATCTCTGTTGTGCTCTACTGACGAAAAGAATTTAACATTTCCACATGGCAATTCAACCCTCTGGAGGCTGCATGCGCACGCTGATTTCACTCTTTTTGGCCGGCTGCCTGTGGTGCGCCGGCGCCACCGGCGCCACCCCGCTGCCGCGCACGGTGGCCGCCGTGAAACCCAGCGTGGTCGGCATCGGCACCCACCTGCGCACGCGCAGCCCGGCCATCGTGTTCCATGCCACCGGCTTTGTGGTGGGCGACGGCCTGTCCGTGATCAGCAATGCGCACGCCATCACCACCCTCGATTCGGAGCGCATGGAAACCCTGGGCATCGTCACCGGCAAGGGCGACCGGCTCGAGTTCCGCGAGGCGGAAGTGGTGACCATCGACCGCGTGCACGACCTGGTGCACCTGCGCCTGAAGGGCGCGCCGCTGCCGGCGCTAGCCCTGGCGGGCAGCGAACTGGTGGACGAGGGGCGCGACCTGGCGTTCACCGGCTACCCGCTCGGCATCCAGCTCGGCCTGAACCCGGTCACCCACCGCGCCCTGCTGTCGGCGCAAACCCCGGCCATCCTGCCGACCCCGACCACGCGCGGCCTCAACCCGCGCGCCGTGGCGGCCCTGCAGCGCGGCGCCCCGTTCACCCTCTACCAGCTGGACGGTACAGCCTATCCCGCCAATAGCGGCAGCCCCGTGTATGATCCCGAAACCGGCCATGTGCTGGCGGTCATCAACATGACCCTGGTCAAGGGCACCAAGGAAAGCGCCATCACGGCACCGACCGGCATCAGCTACGCGATCCCGGTGCGCCATGTGCACGAGCTGTTGCAGCAAGGTGGCGCCGCCAAATAATGCCGGACAGGAAAGCAAGAGTCGTGGTATAACAGGCAATGCTAAAAAGCAAACAAGGAGAATAAATTGAACACACACACCAAGCTGATCCGACTGTTCGCCGCGGGTGCCGTCATCCTCGGTGCGCTGGGCTTGGGCGGCTGCGCCTCCAGCCGCAGCGGCGCCCCGGTGGACGCCGGCGCCGTGCCGCAATCCGACTACCTGATTGGCCCGGGCGACAACCTGAGCATCATCGTCTGGCGCAACCCGGAAGTGTCGCAATCGGTGCCGGTGCGCCCGGACGGCAAGATCACCACCCCGCTGGTGGAAGATTTGCCGGCCAGCGGCAAGACCTCGACCGAACTGGCGCGCGATATTGAAAAAGCCCTGGCCAAGTTCATCCAGCAGCCGGTGGTGACCGTGATCGTGACCGGCTTTGTCGGCACCTATGGCGAGCAGATCCGCGTGATCGGCCAGGCGGCCCGGCCGCAGTCGCTGCCGTACCGCCGCGACATGTCGATCCTGGACGTGATGATCGCCGTCGGCGGCGTCACCGAGTTTGCCGCTGGCAACAAAGCTAGCATCATTCGCAACATCGACGGCAAGCAGCAGCAATTCACCGTGCGCCTGAACGACCTGATCAAGGATGGCGATATTTCTGCCAATGTTCCGATGCGCCCGGGCGACATTCTGGTGATTCCGGAGAGCTTCTTCTGAAGCAATGTCGAGAATTCTTACAGTTCACGCTATCATTAAATAGAAGGGGGCCCGTGCCCCCTTGCCGGCTCGGCTAAGCAGCTGATTTTTAAGCTATTTCAGGGACGTAACTAGTATCGGGAACGGTACTTGCTTGTCCACTAAGTATTGCGGGCAGCCGGCTGCCCAACACAACTTTGCAAGGATGACCAAGTGGCCAACGAACAACAGCCAGAGCAGCAACTGAGCGCCCATGGCACCACGCGCCGCCGCTTCACGCGCGCCGGTGTCGCCGCCTCCGGCGTGCTGCTGACGGTGCACAGCCAGCCTGGCATGGCGGCCAGCGCCTGCAGCACCCCGTCGGGTTTCCAGTCCATCACCTACGGCTCGCACAACCCGCGCGTCACCACCTGCGACGGCAATTCGCCGGGCGTCTGGAAAGAATCGCTGGAAGCACGCGGCAACAACAAGAACACGCCGGGCCACCTGGGCTGGCCGGTCGACCCCGACAAGGTGCGCTTCCGCGACATTTTCGTGACCCTGGCCACCGGTCCTTACCGCCACCTGGGCGAGGACCGGGCCTTCCTGGGCTACGTGCTGAACAACAAGGAAAAGGGCTTCGACCCGGAGAACTTCGGCGCCTACATGGTGGCCACCTACCTCAACACCATGGCCAAGCTGTCGCCGGTACCGGACTATGCGACCCTGGTGCAGATCTGGATGGGCATCCGCGATAACGGCAAGTACAGCCCGAACGGCGGCGGACCTGTCTGGTATGTCAAAGAGGTCAAGGACTACCTGGCCAGCACCTGGCACGGGGGCAAGATCTGACGCGCTGGCGCATCTTGCCAGGCCAGGCGCTGCGCAGCCGCAGCTGGGACGGCCAAAGCGTGCTCTACAACGAAGTATCGGGCGCCACCCACTTGCTGGATGGCCTCACCCTCGACTTGCTGCACGCGGTACGGGACGGCACCCTGAGCGACGCCGACTGGGCCGACCCTGACGTGCAGCAGGCGCTCAGCGAACTGGGCCTGTCCAATCTGGTGGAACGATGCTGACCATTGCCAGCCTGGCGCCCGGCGCCCTGCATGCGCGCCTGGCCGGCCCCGGCCTGCGCCTGCGCACCGGCCGCTTCACCATGCGCCTGCAGGCCGACCTGCCCCAGGTGACGCAAGGCATCGGCCGCCTGTACGGCGACTACCCGCTGCTGGCCGACGACGATTTCGCCGAATTCCACCTGCAGCTGGTACGCCCGCGCTACCTGCGCCGCTGGCTGCGCCCGCAAGTGCGCCTGCAATGCGACGGCTATGAAATGTTCCAGCCCATGCCGCAGCTGCACGCCTACCCCTTGCTGGAAGGCGGCATGAACTGGTGCATCTCGAACCGCGCCCACAGTTACCTGATGGTGCATGCCGCCGTGCTGGAACGGCAGGGCCGCGCCGTGATCCTGCCGGCCCCGCCCGGCTCCGGCAAGAGCACCCTGACCGCCGCCCTGGCCGGCAAGGGCGGCTGGCGTTTGCTGTCGGACGAATTGACCCTGGTCGAGCTGTCGACCGGCTTGCTGGTGCCCAACCCGCGCCCCATCAGCCTGAAGAACGCCTCCATCGATATCATCCGCAACTACCTGCCGGATGCGGTCTTCAGCACGCCGGTGCACGACACCCTGAAGGGCACGGTGGCGCACCTGCGCGCGCCGGCCGACGCCGTGCGCCGCGTTGCCGAAAGCGCCGTGCCGGCCTGGATCGTGTTCCCGCAATACGCGGCCGGCGCCGCCACGTCGCTGGAACCGCTGGCGCGCGCCGCCACCTTCATGGAACTGGCCGGCAACAGCTTCAACTACAGCGTGCTGGGCGCCGACGGCTTCGATGCGCTGGGGCGCCTGATCGACCACACCGCCGGATTCCGTTTCCGCTATAGTGCGCTGGATGAAGCCCTGGACACCTTTGCCCGCCTCGATGCGTTCGCCTGATTCGCCGGATGCGCTGGCGGCGCTGCCGCTGCTGCTGCAAGTGCTGCGCGCGCCGCAGCGCAGCGCGGCGCTGGCGCCGGCCGCCTGGGACACGCTGCTGCGCCAGGCCGAATGCGCCAACCTGAGCGCCACCCTGCACTGCTGGCTGGAGCAGCATGGCCTGCTGGCGCAAGCCCTGCCGCAGGCGCGCGAACAGTTGTCCTGGGCGGCAGTGCAGGCGCGCCGCCACCGCCAGGCCACCTACTGGGAAATGCGCATGATCGGGCGCGCCCTGGCCCCCTTGGGCCTGCCGCTACTGCTGCTGAAAGGCGGCGCCTACGCCGCCGCCGGCCTGCCGCCCGCCGCCGGCCGCCTGTTTTCCGACATCGACATCCTGGTGCCGGAAGCCAGCCTGGCGCACGTGGAGGCGGCGCTCATGCTGCACGGTTGGGCCGGCACCAAGCTGGACGAATACGACCAGCGCTACTACCGCGAGTGGATGCACGAGCTGCCGCCCATGACCCACCTCCAGCGCCAGAACAGCATCGACGTGCACCACACCATCCTGCCGCGCACCGCCGCCCAGCGCCCCGACCCGGCCCAGTTGCGCGCCGCCGCGCGCCCGCTGGCCGGCCCCGATGCGCCGCCCGGCGCCGCCATCCTGGCCCCGGCCGACATGGTGCTGCACAGCGCCACCCACCTGTTCGCCGACGGTGAGTTCGACAAGGGCTTGCGCGACCTGTGGGACTTGCACCTGCTGCTACAGTACTTCGGCCAGCACGAGCCCGCCTTCTGGGAGACGCTGCCGGCGCGCGCCCACGCCATGCAGCTGCAGCGCTTCCTGTTCTACGGCCTGCGCTACAGCGCCGCCCTGCTCGGCACGCCGGTGCCGCCCGCCGCCGTGGCCGCCATGGCGAGCGCCGGCCCCAACCGCGCCCTGCTGGCCGTGATGGACGCCCTGTTCCTGCGCGCCCTGCTGCCGCACCACCCGAGCTGCCGCCGCGCCGGCAGCGGCGCCGCCAACTTCTTGCTCTACGTGCGCGGCAACTGGCTGCGCATGCCGCCACTGCGCCTGGCGCGCCACCTGTTCCACAAGGCATTTTTGTCGCCCAAAAACCCGCAGCAAGCGGCCGCATAACGGCAGCACCTGCCACGCCGGCCTCGCTACAATGGCTGGGTCCATACCCGTTTAGGGAAAGCGCATGCGATTCCTTGCCGCCGTGGCGGCCAGCCTGCTGGCCCACGCTGCCTGCGCGCAGAATGCCGCCACCTTGTTCGACCAGGCCCAGCGCCTGGAGCACGGCGAAGGCGTGGTCCAGGACATGGGCCAGGCTGCCGCGCTGTACTGCCGCGCCGCCCGCCTGGGCGCCGCCGAGGCCCAGTATGCGCTGGGCTGGATGGTGGCCAACGGGCGCGGCGTGGCGCGCGACGATGGCCAGGCCTGGCGCCTGTTCACCCTGGCCGCCGAGCAAGGCCATGCGGCCGGTGCGCGCATGCTGCAACTGCTGCCGGCCGCGCCCGGCGCCGACCTGCCCGGCTGCATGGCGCCCGAGCCGGCGCTGGAAGTCGATACCGCCCTGCCCATCCCCGACTATTTCGGCGCCACGCCGCAGCTGCGCGCCCTGGTAGAACGCCTGGCGCCGCAATACGAAATCGACCCGGCCCTGGCGCTGGCCATCATCGCCATCGAGTCCGGCTTCAACCGCAGCGCCGTCTCGCCCAAGGATGCGCGCGGCCTGATGCAGCTGATCCCCAAGACGGCGCTGCGCTTTTGCGTGCAGGACGCTTTCGACGCCGAGCAAAACCTGCGCGGCGGCCTGGCCTACCTGCGCTGGCTGCTGGCGCGCTTCAACGGCGACGTGCGCCTGGCGGCGGCCGCCTACAACGCTGGCGAAGGCGCGGTCGAGCAATACGGCGGCGTGCCGCCCTACCAGGAGACGCGCGCCTATGTGCGGCGCCTGGGCCAGTTGTACGGCAAGGCCAGCCATCCGACCAGCGCCGCAGCGCCGGAACGCTGTGTGCGCCAGGTGGCAATTCGCACCCGCCGGTGATATGCTTGCCCGATGGAATGGGACGCAATCATCATCGGCACCGGCATGGGCGGCGCCCCCCTTGGCTACGCCCTGGCGCGCGCCGGACAACGTGTGCTGTTCCTGGAGAAAGGCAAGTCGCCGCAGCAGCCCGGCGCGCTCGCCAACAGCTACGCCGAGAGCCACTTTCCAACCCCGGCCGCGCCTGGCCCAGAACACCGCGCCACCTTGCAGCGCGCCGGCCGCTACAGCGACACGGTGCGCACCAACGCCGGTCCGCGCACCCAGCATTTCGTACCCTTCATCGGCAGCGGCGGCGGCGGTTCCAGCGCCTTGTACGGTATGGTGCTGGAACGCTTTTTCCCAGCCGACTTCGCGCCGCGCGCCCAGCATCCGCAGGCCGCCGACGCCGCCCTGCCCGATTCCTGGCCCATCAGCTACGCCGAACTGGAACCGTTTTACGCGCAGGCCGAAACGCTGTTCCGCGTGCGCGGCACGCCCGACCCCTTGCGCCATGACGGCGCCGCCGGCTGGGCCGGCCACTTCAAGGCGCCGCCGCCGCTGACCCCGGCCTCCGGCGAGCTGTTCGACTTCTTTGCCGGGCGCGCCCTGCACCCCTACCGCGTGCCGCTGGCCTGCGAGTTCGTGCCGGGCTGCGGCGCCTGCCAGGGCTATCTGTGCGACCGCCAATGCAAGAACGACGCCAACCGCGTCTGCCTGCAGCCGGCGCTGGCGCAGCATGGCGCCACCCTGCTGGATGAATGCGAAGTGCTGCAGCTGGAGGCCACGCGCGAGGCGGTGACCGGCGTCGTGTGCGAACAGCGCGGCCAGCGCCTGACCCTGCGCGGCAAACGCATCTTCCTGGCGGCCGGCGCGCTGGAAACGCCGCGCCTGCTGTTGCAGTCGGCCTCACCGCACTGGCCGCAAGGCCTGGCCAATGATTCCGGCCTGGTGGGGCGCAACCTGATGCGCCACCATATCGACCTGTACGTGATCAAGCCGAAGACAGCGGCCGGCTTCGACAACCGGCAAAAGGAATTTGGCTTCAACGATTTCTACCAGCACGCCGGCATGAAGCTCGGTTCGGTGCAATCCTTCGGCCGCCTGCCGCCGGTGCCGCTGCTGGCGGCCTCCATGGCCGACGATATCCGGCAAGGCGCCCTGCCCTGGCTGGCGCCGCTGTTCAAGCTGGTGCAGCCTTTCATCAAGCCGGTGCTGCGCCAGTTCGTGGAGCAGCGCCTGGTGCTGGCCAGCACCCTGGAAGACTTGCCCTATGCCGACAACCGCGTCACGCCGGCCGAGGGCGACGCACGCCTGGCCATCGACTACCGCGTGCGGCCGCACGACACGACGCGCATCGAGGCCATGCGCCGCTTGATGCGCGACGCGCTCAAGCCCTACTCCTATGACCTGGTGAAGCAGGCCGACAATAACCAGCGCATCGCCCACGTGTGCGGCACCTGCCGCTTCGGCGACGATCCGCGCAGCAGCGTGCTCGATGCCAACAACCGGGCGCATGGCCTGGCCAACCTGTATGTGGTGGATGCCTCGTTCTTCCCGTCCAGCGGCGGCACCAATCCCAGCCTGACGATCGCCGCCAACGCCCTGCGCGTGGCGCAGCACATTGCGGCGCTCGATACCAACCAAGGAATCCATGATGATCAAGCTTGAAGATTTGCGCGGCCACTGGGCGCTGGTGACCGGCGCTTCGGGCGGCATCGGCGCCGAGTTCGCGCGCGAGCTGGCGCGCAGCGGCGTCAACGTGGTGCTGGTGGGGCGGCGCGCCGAGCGGCTGCAGGAACTGGCCACGCGCGTGGTGCACGAACTGGGTGTCAAGGCCGAGGTGGTGCGCGTCGACCTGGCGCAGCCGGGCGCGGTGGACGTGGTCAAGCAGCATCTGCAGCAGGCCGGCATCCGCATCCGCCTGCTGTGCAATATCGCCGGCATGGGGCGCTGGAACCGGCTCGAGCACTGGGAGCTGAACGACTACCGCGAAATGCTGGAAGTGAACAACCGCGCCGTGGTGGAGATGTGCTACCACTTCCTGCCCGACCTGGCGTCCTACCCCAGCAGCGCGGTGATCAATGTCTCGTCGCAGGCCAGCTACCAGCCGGTGCCGTATATGGCGGTGTACGCCGCCTCCAAGGCCTTCGTGCAAAGCTTCAGCCAGGCCCTGCACGGCGAATGGAAGGAGCGCGGCATCCTGGTGCAAACCCTGGTGCCGGGGCCGACCGACACCGAGTTCGATGCCAAGGCCGGCGCCTACAACAGCGCCCTCACCACGCGCGGCACCACGGCCGAGGTGGTGAAAGCCTCGCTGGCCGGCCTGGCCAAGGGCGACCCGGTGGTGGCCTCAATCAAGGGCACCTACAAGCAACGCTTCTTCGCCGGCCTGTTCCCGCACAGCATGGTGATCCGCGAAGTGGCGAAGATGTTCAAGCCGCCGCAGTAAAACGCGCAGGCATAAAAAAACCGCGCCGTGGCGCGGTTTTTTTACACCAGGCCGATCAGGCTTTGCGGCGACGCAGACCAGCCAGACCCAGCAGGCCCAGGCCCATCAGCACCATGGTGCCTGGTTCCGGCACGCGGGTGAAGCGGTTGGAACCGTCAACCTTGAACAGGATGTCGTTTTGCAAATCAACATTCACGGTATCAAACGGGTCACCGTTGTTGCTCGAACCGTTGCGGTGGAAACCGGTGGTCGTCGAGGTGTCAGCCGGGTAGTTCAGGCTCGACTGGAAGTCAATACCGAACAGCAGTTTGGTCACGCCATCCAGGTATGCTGGATTGATAAAGTCGCCAGCGGCCAGAATGCCTGCGTGCAGGCGTGCAGAACCTTGGCCATTATTCGCTGCCAGCAACGAGAATACCGAGGTATTGGTGTCGATCGTCAGCAGCGCCACCATGATGCCATCATCGAAACCGGTACCGGTCGCGGTGTTGGCGTTCTGGGCCGTGTCAAAGTAGATCGCCACTTTATTGGTGGCCTGGGTGCCCCCCAGTTGGAAATTGGCGGTATTGCCGACCACGCTGGTGACGACTTCGGTCATCTTGGCCGCGATGGTGAACTCGAAACCGTTAGGGCCGCCATCGGCCACGCCGTTGGCTTCACCGTCCAGACGGCCACCCATCGATGGGCTGCCGGTGCCGCCCGCCTTGACCGCCATAGTGGCCTGGTAAAGGAACTGGAAGTTGGTGCCAACCGACAGTGGCGAGCCGAATGGACCGATGCCACGTGCCAGGCCGCTACCGGTTTCAGCCCAGTCCAGCGAATTGACATTGGTGGCCAGCACATTGGTGCCGTCCTTGATGGTGAATGGGGTGATCACGTCTGCTTGCGCAGCCGATGCAGCGAACAGCAGGCCGGCTGCGGTAGCGAGCGGGAGCAGTTTGCGGAAAATCTTCATTATTATGACTCCTGAGTTGAGTAGGGCTGTCAGACCAATATTTGCTTGACCGGCCGATTGCAGCGGGCACGAACTTCTATGAGCAATAGTCATGCCACCTCAGTGAAAGCCATTGCAAATCAATGCTTTAATGCTAGTCGCCTTGTAAGCGGATAGTTTACACCGAGGGCTTTGTAAGAATTTCCGACAGTAGCTTGCTAAATAATTGGAAGGCATCGTAGCGCGCGAAATCCTGCGCCACGCGGCGCGCCGCCGTGGCCGCCTGCGGCGTGGCCAGCAAGGCCTGCACCGCCTGCCGCAGCGCCGCCGGATCGAAGCGGTCGGCACGCAGGCGCGCCCCGGCGCCTGCGGCGGCGATGCCCTGCATATTCAGGAACTGGTCAAGGTTGCCGCACAGGCCCAGCACCGGCACCCCGGCCACCAGGGCCTGGTGGCTGGTCGGGCTGCCGCCATTGCACAGCACCAGGGCGGCGCGCGCAGCGGCCTGTTCGCCGGGCAGGAAGTCGGCGGCATGGGCATTGGCCGGCAGCGCACCCAATGCCACCTTGCCGGCGGTGGCGGCCAGCACCGTCAGCGGCAGATCCGCCAACGCTTGCAGCACCCCCGGCAGCAAGGCCGCCTGGCCCGAGCTGCCCAAGGTGACGTACACCAGCGGGCGGTCGGCCGGCAACTGCGCCCACCAGTCCGGCAAGGGCAAGGGCGGCGACCACAGCACCGGGCCGATGAAGGCGTGGTTGGGCGGCATGCCGTGCGCCGCGAAGAGTTGCGGCACATCGGCGTACAGGGTGTAGTCGGCGTCGGTGTAGACGCGGTTCAGGTCCCTGCCCAGCGAAGGCAAGCCGTACTGGCGCCGCACCTTGTTCATCGGCATGGTGTGGCTGGCGAAGGCCAGCGGACGCACCAGCTTGAACAGGGTGTTGGCCAGCGCGATCGGCAGGAAGCGCGTGAGCGGCAGGCTGGGCACCGTGTACTGCTGCCGCACATACGGGCTCCAGTAGGCATTGTTCAGGGCCACATACGGCACGCCGGCCAGGCGCGCGCTGACCGACAGCGAGAGGCGGAAATCCCCCACCACCAGGTCGGGCTGCAACTCGCGCAGCAGGCGCAAGTCCTCCTCCACATAGCCAGCCAAGGTGGCGGCGTCGTACACCGGCTGGCCGGCCGCCAGCGCCTGCAGGAATTGCGCGCTGGGGATGCTGTGGATGGTACGCCGTTGCAGCGCGCTGTCGCGGAAACAAAAGTCATAGCCGGCGGCGCAGGCGAACGTCACCTCATACTGCGCCGGGTCGAGGCTGCCGGCCAGGGCCAGCGGGCGGCCGACATGGGCCAGGGTCACCGCCTCGGCGATGAAGAGGATTTTCTTGCGTGGCGTCATATCAAGCTTGTTGTAAAGTAAACCGACACGGGGCCGGCTTACTTCATCACTTCATCAGTTCAGCCAGCGGCTTGCGCAGCGAGCGCGCGGTGGGCGCCTTGCCGGCCCCCAGGCGGCCCATGAACATGGCCGTGGTCGGGTCCGGCCCGGTCACGCGGCACAGCTGCCCGTACAGGCGGCGCGCGCGTTCCTGCAGCGCGTCGAGGCGGGTGAAGCGCAGCTGGTTGCGCACGTAGCGGCCAAAGATCAGCGGCGTCATTTCCGGCTGCAACTGCAGGCCGAGCGTGGTGGCGGTCAGCCAGAAGCGCTGGGTGGCGCGGCCGGCCGCCACATAGTCGTCGATGGCGGCCGGCGCCTGCTGCGCCCGGATCACGAAGTGGGCGCCGCAGGCCATGCTGGGCACCAGGTCCATTTGCAGGCGCGGCGCCCAGGTTCCCATCAGGGTATTCATGGTATTGACGCGCTCCCAGCTGACCATGGCCCACTTCATCAGGGCCAGGGTGCCGTTGTCCACCCCCAGGGCCTGGTCCGGCACCTTGTCGGCGCTGTGCGTCTGGCCCCAGTCGATGATGCTGCGGTGCACCTCATACGCTTCCGGCATGGTCAGGCGCAGCTTGGCGTTGTTGAACATCAGGCGCGCGGCGGCCCAGCGCCCGCCGAAGCCTTCGATCCACTGCACCTGGTGGCCGGGGCCGACGGCCGCTTCCAGCGCCTGCTTTTCCGGCGCCGTCAGGGCGCGCGTGCTGAGCGGGCGGCGCTGCACGCTGCGCGTGGTAATGGCAGGCAACAAAGGGCTGGCCGTGATGGTCGCGTCAGGCACCAGGCGCACGTCGTACACGGGATGGGTATCCGGCTGGCCGGGGCGGCGCGCGACGTCGGCGCGCAAGCCGTGCGCGCTGGCGGCGATGGCCAGGGTTTCCAGCAAAGCACCATGCGCCACCTGGCTCGGATGGCCGTCCAGGTCGTACACCACATGGTCGCGCGTGTCGTGGCAATGCACGGCCACCTGGTCGGGCGCCACGATTTCGAAGCGCCACACCTGGGTGTTGTCGCCACTGGGCGCCCAGCGCGCCAGGTCGAGGATTTGTTCGATGGTGGTCATGGGGTTTGGGCCATATTGGCGAAGGCGCGCTTGCCGATCATAATGGCCAGGCGCTGGATCGGATGTTTGTGCCCGCCCGGACGCCAGGTGCGGGCCAGCTTGTTGCGGTAGGCGTCGAACTGCATGCCGTGCGGTGCGGCTTTGACCGCGCCGCGCCCGAGCAGGATTTTCAGCGCCTCCGTGGCGGCGATGCCGGCGCACAGCTGGCAGGCCATGATGGTGGACGGCCCGCGCCGCTCGGCGAAATTGACGGCCGAGGGCACCACCAGGTAGGGCCGGTGCAGGCCGGCCGGCGCCAGCCCGACCACGAAGCGGATCGCCTTGTCGGCTTCCGGCAGATTGCCCCAGCCGAAGTACTCCTCGAACGTCATCTGGCCCGGCAGGAAGTTCAGCAGCGCCGCCCCCATGCCCAGCGGCGCCACCGTGGTGGCCGGAATGGCGCGCCGCGCGCACAGGGCGAAGGTCTTTTGCCGGATGTCGAAGGCGAAGAAATCCAGGCTGTCGATATAGATGTCGACGCCCTCGAAAAACGCCTCCAGGTTGCCGTCGTTGATGCCGTCCGGGAACAGCTTGATCTCGAGTTCGGGATTGACGTCGCGCGCCATGCGCGCCATCACCTCGATTTTCGGCAGGCCGCGCGTCGATTGCATGGCGCCCACCTGGCGATTGAAGTTGGGCAGGTCGAAGCTGTCGAAATCGGCAATATGGAAGGAGCCCACGCCCAGGCGCACCAGGGTCATCAGGTGCACCCCGCCCACGCCGCCGGCGCCGGCAATGGCGACCCGCTTGCCGCGCAGGGTGGCCTGCTCCGCTTCGGTCACCCAGCCGATATTGCGGGCGAACGCTTTGTCGTAGATGAAATCACCGTTCATGCGCGCTTAGCTGCCGTTCAGGGCTTTGAGCAAGGCAATGGCATCGTCCAGGTGCGGGAAGGCGCTGCCGGCTGCCACCAGTTTTTCCAGTTCAGCCTTGGCGGCTTTCTTATCGCCAGCCTTGTTGAATGCCACGGCCAGGTGGTAGCGTAGCACGGCATTGGCCGGCTGCAAGGTGGCGGCGCGTTTTAACAGCGGCAGCGCGCGCGCCGTGTCGCCCTTGGCCACCAGCAGCCAGCCGGTGGTGTCCAGCACGGCCGGGCTGTCGGGCGCCGCCTTCAGTGCCTTTTCGGCCGTGGCCAGGGCGCGCGGATCCTGCATTTCGCCATAGGCCCAGGCCAGGTTGTTGAGGGCCACCGGGCTGTCCGGCGCCGCCTTCAGCACCAGCTCCAGGTCCTGCACAGCGGCTTTGAACTCGCGCCGCGACAGCGCCAGCTCGGCGGCGTACATGGCGGCCGCCAGGTCGCCCGGCTGTTCCTTGCGGTACTGCGCCAGGCGCTGGTCGGCGTCGCGCGGCAGGCCGGCCGCCAGCAGGGTGCGGTGGACGGCCAGCACCATGCCGCCCTCCCGGTCGGCGGCATAGGCCTTCTCGTACAGCGCCACGGCCTCCTTGTATTTCTGCTGGCGCGCCAGCAGGTCGCCTTCCAGCACATAGCCGGCGCCCTGCTGCCCCGTCTCCTTCTGCATCTGGCGCGCGATGGCCAGCACCTCGGCCGGCCGGTTCTGTTGCTGCGCGATTTCGGCCAGTGCCAGGCGCGCCGGGCGCGACGCCGGTTCCAGCGCCAGCGCCTTTTTCAGGTCGGCGCTGGCGGCCGGCACATTTTTCAGCATCAGGTGGGCGGCCGCCATGCCGAGCCAGCCACGCGCCGCTTTCGGTTCCTGCTGCACCATCTTGCCGTAGCTTTCCAGCGCGCCCGAGGCATCGTGGTTAGCAAGTTGCACCTGGCCCAGCAGGCCGGACAGGGCGGCGCTGCTGACGCCGTCCACCTGCAACTGGCGCGCCAGGTTGGTGGCCTTGGCGTTCTGCTTGGCCAGCAGGTAGGCGTGCGCCAGGCGCATGCGCAGGTCGGTGTCCTTGGGCTGCAGGGCGCTGGCCTGCTCCAGCCAGCGCACGGCGTCCTCGCCCTTGCCCTGCTGGCTCGCCAGCTCGGCCAGGGCGCGCATGGCGCCGATATGGTTCTTGTCCTGCTCCAGCACGCTGGCGAAGCGCTTGCGCGCCGTTTCCGGTTGTTTCTCCTGCAAATCGAGTTGGGCCAGGTTCATCAGGGCGGTCAACTGGCCCGGCTGCAACACCAGCGCCTGCTCGAAGGCGGCACGCGCCGCCGCCGGATTGCTCTGCAACAGGTGCACGCTGCCCTCCAGGTTGCGCACGGTGGCGCTGTCCTTCTTCTGCGCGTGGAACTGGCGGATGGCGGCCAGCGCCTTGTCGTAGCGCTTCAGGCTGATCTCGGTGCGCACCAGGTACAGCACGGCCTGCTCGGAAGAGGGATCGAGGGCGGTGGCGCGCTCCAGTTCATCCACCGCCTTGGCGTACTGCCCCTGGCCCAGCTTGGCCAGGCCGAGCGACAGGTGCAGGGTGGCCTCCTTGGGCAGGATGGCGGCCGCCTGTTCGAAATGCTGCTGGGCGGTCTTGAAATCCTTGTTGCGCAAATTCGCCTCGCCCGCCAGCACCAGGGCCTGGGCATCCTTGGTGCCGTTGCGCAGCATGGGCGCCAGGGCGGCGGCGGCCTCGGCCGGCAAATTGGTTTTCAACAGGGCCTGCGCCAGCAGCTTGCGCGCGAACAGGTCGTCCGGGCGCTGCTCCAGGTAGGCGTTCAGGTAGCCCTGCGCCGCCGTGGCATTGTTGAGTTTGAGCTCGTTGGCGCCGGTGAGCAGCAGGGTCGGCAGGTGGCCGGGCGCAGCTTTCAGCAACTTGAGCAGGTTGCCCTGGGCATCGGTGTATTTTTCCTGGCTGTGCTCGAGCAGGGCTTGCAGGTAGATGCCGTGCAGGCCGCCCGGCTCATACTTGTTGAGCGCCGCGATATCGGCCTTGGCGGCGTCGAAGCGCTTGAGCGCGATTTCCAGGTCGGTGCGCTCGACGCGCGCTTGCAAGTGGTCGGCCTGTACCGCCAGGGCCTGGCCCAAGGTCGCCAGCGCCGCGTCGTTCTGCTCGAACTGGCGCTGCACGCTGGCCTTGAGGCGCAGCACCGTCACATCGCGCGGATGGGCTTGCAGCGCCTTGTCCAGCAGGGCCAGCACGGCCGCGCGGTCGCCGGACGGCAAGGCCAGGCGCGCCTGTCCCAGCAAGGCGGTGGGCTGGTTGGCGTCGCCCGCCAAGGCCTGGGCATAGGCTTGCGCCGCCGGTTCGCGCTGGCCCAGCGCCAGCAGGGCGTCGCCGCGCGCCGCCAGCAGGGCCGGACCGGCGGTGGCAGCGTCGGCGGCGGTTTCGTCCAGCGCGGCCTGGGCCTTGCCCTGCGCCAGCAGGGCGCGCACCAGTTGCGGCAGGGCCTTGGCGCGCTCATAGTGCAGGCTGAGCGCCTTGCGGATTTCCTTTTCCGCCGCCGCGGCATCATTGTTGTCGTTGTACAGGCGCGCCAGCTGGTAACGCACCTCGGCATCGTCCGGACTCTGGCTGGCGGCGTTTTTCAGCTGGATCAGGGCCGCCTTGCTATCGCCGGCCTGGATGTGCTGCTGGGCTTGCGCGAGCAGGGTCGCGCTGCTTTCGTTCTTGAGGCAACCCGACAGGCCGGCGGCCAGCATCAGGCTGCTCAGCAAGGTCAGGGCAAGGGCGCGCGGCGCCCGCTGGAATCGACGACGTGGCATGGGAATCCCTGCGCGGTAAACAGGCTATTGATAATACAGCAAGAATTGTCAAACGACTATTGCAGGTTGCGCAGGCGCTGGATAATGCCGCATTCTTCGCGCGGCGAGTAGAACAGGGGGTAGAAGGAGCGCGCCGCCATGGCGTCCGCCATGCCGCCGCCGCCCAGTTTCTGGATTTGCTCGCTGACATAGGCCAGGTCCACCACCAGCAGGTAGGCCGGGGCGTCCACGCGCGGATTGGTTTTCAGCTCGCCCAGGCGCTTAAAGCCCA
Source organism: Massilia sp. SR12 (assembly GCA_046523935.1). Taxonomy (GTDB): domain Bacteria; phylum Pseudomonadota; class Gammaproteobacteria; order Burkholderiales; family Burkholderiaceae_D; genus Rugamonas. The sequence continues at coordinate 3,903,000 of CP159586.1, forward strand.
GCATCTGCTCGTAGAAGCGGCGGTGGCGCGGGTTGATTTCAATGAAGATGTGGGTGCAGTGGTGCAGGTCGCGCGCATAAATCACCGACAGGTGGAAGAGCGACGCCATTTGCGCCTTGCTGCCGCCGTTGTCGAAAGCCAGTTTGGTGATTTCGCACACGCGCGCGCCAGGCTGCAGGCGCACGGCATCGACTTCATCCTTGAAGATTTCGTCGGCCATGATGCCGATCGGGGAGTCCAGGCCCAGGGTCAGGGTACCCACCACTTCGCCCTTGTCGCTGGCGGTGAGCGTGATCCGGTTCGGGTCGTCGCTCAGCTTGTGGGTCCCGGCATAGCCACGCCAGGAGTACATCTTGTTTATTAACAGGCTGGCCTTGCTACGACCTTCGACTGTATCAATCATGCGTATACCAAACGATTTCTCATCTTTAACCAGGTCCTCCATATTTTCGGGGAGCCGGTCTTCGATGGTGGCGCGCGCATGGGACTCGGCGGGAGCAGGCCTGACCGTCTCACCTTCCAGCAGGGGGGCGGTAATTGCATTCATGGCTCTATCCTCCTTTGGCATCGCTGGCCTTGCGGCCAACATACCCGTGAGCACGGCAAGCGGCGCATACACCGTGCTCATCAGTGAAAAATATAGTGCATTCCCCCTGCTGAGGCAATGCGCGCACGATTGAAATGTCGCATGTACGTTGCAAAATGCAAGCAGGGTAATGTAAAAAAGAATAACTTCTACATGGTGGCACGCCCGAGGCCGCCACACAATACCCTGCCTGCAAATGTTGCGAAAAAGACTGGAGAGTTTTCAATAACGCAACAATATGGCGCGCCGCCGGCTTACTCCAGCTGCTTTTGCAGGCTGCGCGCCTCTTCGCTCTGCGCGTAGCGCGCGTCGCCCATGGCGGCCTGGAATTCCTTCTTGGCGCCGGCCTTGTCGCCTTTCTTCAACAACGCCAGCGCATAGTGGCCGCGGATATCGGCCGCTTGCGGCGACAGTTCCGCCGCCTTTTTCAGCATGGGCAGCGCGCGCTCGAGCTGGTTCTGTTCCACCAGGATCCAGCCCAGGGTGTCCATGACGGTCGGGTTGTCGCCGGCCAGCTGCTGCGCCTTCTCAGCCGTGGCCAGGGCGCGCTTGTCCTTGTCCTGCTGGTAGCACCAGGCCAGGTTGTTCAGCGCCAGCACATTGTCCGGCAGCTTGGTCAGCACGCTTTCCAGTTGGCCGATGGCGGCCTTGTACTGTTTGGCGGCGATGTTCTGCTCGGCCACGTAGAGCAGGCCCAGCGGCTCGTCCGGGTGCGCCTTGCGCCAGGCCGCGACCTGGGCGTCGGCCTCGTTGCCACGGTTGGCGGCGCGCAGCACGCCGGCCAGCTTGACCAGCAGTTCCGGCCGCGGTGCCAGGGCAAACGCTTGCTGGAACGGCGCCACCGCCGCCGCCGCCTCGCCGACGCGCTGCTGCAGTTCGCCTTCCAGCATGTAGCCGGCCACATGTTTGGGCTGCGCCTTCTGCAACGCGCGCGCCACGCCCAGTGCCTCCTCCGGTTTCCCCAGCAGCATGGCCAGGTCGGCCTGCATCAGGTGCGCCGGCAGGTAGTTCGGCTCCAGCGCCAGCGCTTTTTTCACGCTGGCCTGGGCCGCCACCGCGTCCTTCTTCTGCACATGGACGCTGGCCAGGAACAACTGCGCCTGCGCCGATTTCGGCGCCGCGCTGGCCAGCTTGGAGAACGATTCATTGGCGCCGGCCAGGTCGCCGCTCATGAGCTGGGCGCGCCCGATCAGTTCCAGCACGATCGGCTCGGACGGGTGCGCCACCTGCACCTTGCGCATGTGCTCGACCGCCTTGGTCGACTGGCGCGACTGCAGGTAGTAATTGCCCAGGCGTACCGACGGCGCCAGCTCGCTGGCGTCGGCGGCGGCTTTCTCCAGCCATTGCACGACCTCGGCCGGCTTCTTGTCGCGCTCGGCCAGTTGGGCCAGCGCGGTCATGGCTTGCACATTGCCCTTGTCGCGTTCAAGCAGCTTGAGCAGGTGGGCGCGCGCCGCCTCCGGCTTTTTCTCGACCAGTTCCAGCTGCGCCAGGTTGACCACGGTCTGGTAGCTGGCCGGGTCCAGCTCCACCGCCTTGCTGAAGGCGGCGCGCGCGCCAGCATTGTCCTGCTTGGCCAGCAGCACATGGCCTTTCAGGATGTGCAGGGCGGGCGCCTTGGCATGTTTGGCTTCCTGCTTGGCCAGCACGGCCAGCGCCTCGGCGTGCTCGCCCATGCCGAGGCGGGTGCGCGCCAGCGCCGTGGCGGCGGTCAGCGAATCGGGTTCCAGCTCGAGCGCCTTGTTCAGCATGGCCAGGCCCTTGTCGCGCTCGCCCAGTGCCAGGCGGGCGCCGCCCAGCGCGATATAGGTCGGCGCCCGTTTCGGGCTGAGGACCACGGCCTGCTCCAGCAGGGCGGCGGCCTTGGCCGGATCGCGCTGCAGCATATGGGCCTGGGCCGCCAGTTCCAGCAGGCTGCCGTCCGTGACCTGGCCCTTCAGGGTCGGTTCCAGCACTTGCAGCGCCTCGGCCGCGTTATTGGCGCGCAGCAGGGTGGCGGCCAACAGCTTGCGCGCGTACGGGTTGTTCGGCTGGGCTTCCAGGTAGGTGCGCAGCTTGGCTTCGCCCTGCTTCAGCGTACCCAGGTGGAAATCGACCGAGGCCGACAGCAGCATGCTCGGCAGGTGGTTCGGCGCGCCCTTGGCCAGCGCTTGCAGGCTGTCGCGCGCCGCCTTGTAATTGGCGCGCGAATAGTCGAGCAAAGCTTGCGTGTACAGGGTGGGCAGGCCGCGCGGCGCCGATTTTTTGGCCGCGTCGATGGCGGCCTGGGCCGCGTCGTACTTGCCGGCCACGATGTCGAGATAGGCCTGTTCCAGGTTGGCGCTGCTATTGGTCGGGTCCAGCTTGAGCACTTCGGCAAAGGCGGCGCGCGCCTCTTCCGGCTTTTGCTGGGCGCGCAGCAGCTCGCCCTTGAAGGTCAGCGCCGCGATATGGCTGCCATCCTTGGCGATGGCCTGCTCGGCCAGCGCGCGCGCGCCCTCCAGGTCGTTGCCGATGGCGGCCAGGCGCGCCATGCCGGTCAGGGCGTCGGCGCTGTCGGGCTGGGCATCCAGCGCGCCCTGGTACTCGCGCTTGGCGTCATCCAGCTTGCGCAGGCCGATCAGGGCGTCGCCGCGCAGCGCCATCAGGCCCGGGCTGGTCTGGAACTTGGCGCTCTCGTCCAGCATCTTCTGGAACTCGCCCATGCGCAGCAGCGCTTCCGCCAGCACCAGTTCGCTCTCGGCCGGCTTGTATTTGAGCTCGACCGCGCGGCGCGCCTCCTTTTCCGCCGACACCGGGTCGTTCAGCTGCAGCGACAGCCGGGCCAGCGCCAGGCGCGCCTCGCCGATGTTCGGATCCTTGGCCAGGGCATTTTTCAGCTGGATCTGGGCGCCCTTGCGATCGCCTTTCTGCTGCAACTGCTTGGCGTCGGCCAGCAGGCTTTCCGGGGTGTCGGATTTGCAGCCAGCCAGGCCGGCGGCCAGGATCAGGGCCAGCAGCAGCGCCGGGATGCGGTGGGGGATACGGTGTGCCATGGGAGCTCGCGAGTGGTAAAAAAGGTGGTCAGATGGTGGCATAGCGGCGCGCTAGCGGCAAGCGCCTGCGTCAGCGCCGCAACATTTGGCGCAGGTCGCGCCAGAACGGTCCGGGGTCGCGCCAGTCGAACACGTAGTAGCGCGTCGAAGGGCGCAGGAAATCGGCCAGGTAGCCCAGCAGCTCGGCCAGCGGGCGGCGCGCCAGGCGGCGGTCGGCCACGGCCTGCGGCCGGAACAGCAGGCGCAGCAGGCGCTTGGTTTCCGGCACCATGAAGCGGCAGCGCAGGCCGGCCCGGTAGTGCCAGGGCTCGGGCGCGGCGCCCTGCCCCAGCAGGCGGTAGGCTTGCCAGGGGAAGTGGGCGCCGGCGGCGGTCGCCAGCGGCAGGCTGCCCCAGAAGCGGCCGTTGACCTCCATCAGGGCCGAGCGGCCGCTGGCCGGGTCGTGCCGGTACTCGACCATGGCGATGCCTTCCCACTCCAGCGCGCGCAGCAGGGCCACCGACTGCGCCATCAGGGCGCTGTGCTCGCTCAGCGGCAGGGCTTCGCACAGGGTCGAGACGCCGCCCTCGGGCGGCCATTCGTGCAGGCGGCGGTGCTGGAACAGGCAGTGGGCCTGGCCGTCGCGCATCAGCATGAACTGGCCCAGGCCGTAGCCGGCGCAATACTCCTGCACCAAGGGGTAGCAACCAACGGCGCCATACGGCGCCAGGTAGGCCAGCAGTTCCGCGGCGCTGTGGCAGTAGCGCGTCTTGTCCATTGCCAGGCCGGCGCCGCGCACGCGCGGCCCGACCCCGTTCGGGTCGGCCCATTTCAGCACCACCGGGTAGTCCAGCCCGGCCGCGCCCTGCGCCAGCGCGTCCGCCGTGGCGGCGCCGTCCGGCTGCCAGGTGCGCGGCACCGGCACGCCGACCTGGGCGGCGGCGGCATAGGTTTGCTGTTTGTCGAGCACGCTGTCCATGCGGCGCTGGTCGGGGAACATCAGGCGGAAACGCTGCGCCAGGCGGGCCCGGTGCCGGTTCAGCATGCTGATATCGCCTTCCGAAATGGCGAACAGGCAGGCTTCGCCCAGCTCGCCGCCCAGTTGCTCCAACTGGGCGATCACAGCCTCTTCGCCGGCCGCGCGCAGCACGCCGCGCGCCAGGTAGCGCGAACCGAGGCCGACCGCGCCCGTGCTGCGCGCGATGCCGGTCACGGCCACGCCATGGCGGCCCAGGTCGCGCACGATGGCCAGGCCGATCGGGGTGTCGATGCCCAGCACCAGGGCGGGCAGACCGGCGCCTGCGCTCATGCCAGCCGCCATCAACCCTGGGCCCGCTGCGCCGACGCGGCGCGCAATTGCGGCAGCTCGGCGCCCAGGCGGCGCACCGCCTGCTGCACGCGCACGAAGCATTGGTCGAAATAGCCGGGACTCAGGGTGAAGGGGTCGTGCAGGTGCGGCACCGGCGGCGCGCACCAGTTGCCCAGCAGGGCCACTTGCACATCGTCGCGCCCGCCCAGGCGGCGCCGCAGCTCGTGCGCCTGGCGCACTTCCATCACCAGCAGCAGGTCGCCCGGCTGCAGGTCAAAATCCTTCCAGTCGCAAGCGCGGTGCGCGGCCATCGGCAGGCCGGCGCGGTCCGAGGCGGCCACCGCCTCCTGCGGCGAGCCGACGCCGGTGGTGGTGGACAGGCCGAAGGAGGCGCAGGCCAGGCCCTCAGCGCGCGCCACCTGCTCGGCGTAGGCGGAGCGGCAGATATTGCCCAGGCAAACGAAGACCAGGCGCCGCACCTGCTGCGGCTGGCGCAGCTGGAAGGGGCGCAGGCGGCCGGTCGCCAGCTCGCCATAGGCCAGCAGCAGGCGCACCAGGCCGCGCCAGGTGCCGAAGCGACGATCGATGTAAGCCTTCATGCCGCCACCCCGCGCTGGCGCGCCAGTTGGCGCCCGCCGTACCAGTCGTACGCCACCTGAGTCGCCATGCGGCGCAGGCTTTGCAATGGACGGCCTTGCAGCAGCACATTGCGGCGCGCCGCCGGGCTGTCGGCCAGGGCCGCCGCCGCCGCGCCCATGCCGCAGGGGTCGAAACGGGCGCGCTCGGCGTCGAGCCAGGCGCACAGCTGCGCCAGCCGCTCCTGGTTGACGGCATGGCGCCGCACCTCGGCCCCGCTGTCGCTGCGCTGCACGTATTCAAAGGGATGGGTCAAGAGCACCACCAGCGGCACGCCGGCCGCATGCGCCTGTTCCAGCAGGGTGCGCGTTTCGGCGAAGCTGGTGCCGGCAATGGTCAGGGTCTTCAGGTGGCGCCGCGCGCCCACACGCCAGTCCTGGAAGGTCAGCACCGGGCACTCCAGCACGCCGGCCCGTTCATGCACGCCGCTGTACAGCGCATAGTCGGCGTCGCCGGAATCGAAAATGGCCAGGCCGACGCAGGAGCTGTAAGGCATGCCGCAACGCGCCAGTGCCCGGTACAGGGTGGCGTCATGCTGCAGGCTGCCGCTGCGGAACACGGTGGGCGGCGCCACGCCCCAGTTGCCGAAGGCTTCCTGGCCGCGCCGGATCAGGGCCACCGAATCGTCCTCGGGGCGGCCGAAAAAATCATCCTGGCGCGGCTGGGCACGTACGCGCTGCGGCCAGTCGGCATGGCCGAACACCGACCAGCACGGGTGGGCGTGCAACTGCACCTCGTGGCCCTCGGCCACGATGCGCTGGGCGATGGCGGCCATCGGGTCGTGCCGGAAATACTGGCGCTGCAGCGCTTCGACGAAGAAGGTGGCGCCGATCTGGTGGCGCTGGAACTGCTCGAGCATGAAGCCCAGGCCTTCCGAGCGCCCGCCCACCTCGCACCACACCATGGGCTCGCCCACCGGCTGGCGCGCGGTGTCGGCAAAGGCGCCGCCGATGCTGAACTCAGTGTCGATGGTGATGCAAACCCGCGTGCGCATCTCAGGAAACCTTGTGCTGGCGGAACCACTGCTCCAGCATCATCAGCACCCACACCATGGTGCCGTGGTAGCCGGCGTGCTCTTTCAGGTGGGTACCCACCAGTTGCTCGATGAACTCGCCGCGCACCACCTTGCGCGCCTTGAGGTCGTTCAGGCTGTCGGCCGCCAGTTGCTGCAAGGCCTGGTGCTGCTGCAGCCAGACCCCGAACGGCAGGCCGAAGCCGTGCTTTTGCTTGCTGATGATGGCGTCCGGCAGGAAGCCGCGCAGCGCCTCCTTGAAGAACCAGCGCAACTGGGTGCCGTTCAGCTTTTGCTGCGGCGTCAGGCCGGCCGAGAAGGCCACCATGCGATCGTTCAGGAAGGGGAAGGCCACTTCCACCCCGGCCAGCTCGCAGGCCTTCATCACTTTCGGCAAATCGTTGTCGGCCAGGGTGACCTGCAAATCCAGCGCCAGCATGCGGTTGATCAGGGAACGCGCCTCGCTGCGGCCGTAGTTGCGCTCCAGGGTGGCCAGCGGGTTGCCGATATCAGCCGCCGCCAGGAAATCGTCGGTGAACACTTGCTGCGGGCCATAGCGCCCCAGCAGGTTATAAGTTTCCAGGCGGGCCGGCATGCCGACCGAGGCTTGCTCGATATAGCTGCGCGCCTTGCGCAGCAGGCGCACCCGTTCGCCACCCGGGAAGTTGAACACGGCCGGTTCCAGCAAGCCCTTGCGCAGCAGGCGCGGCACCCGCTCGTACAGCTCGAACACATGCTGCTTGGCATAGCGCTCGTTGCCGCCGAACAGCTCGTCGCCGCCGTCGCCGCCGAACATGCGTTCGATGCCGTCGGCCTGCGCCATGCGCGCACAGTAGAAGGCCGGCACCGCCGAGGCATTGCCGAAGGGCTGGTCGAACACGGCGGCCACCTGCGGGATGGCGGCGGCCACGTCGTCCGGCGTCACATAGTATTCATGGTGCTTGGTGCCGAAATGGCGCGAGGCGGTGCGCGCGTATTCCATTTCGTCGTAGCCTTGCGCTTCGAAGCCGATCGAATAGGTATCGGCCGCCACGCCGCCGACCTGGGTCAGCATGCCGGCGATGGTCGAACTGTCGGTGCCGCCGGACAGGAAGGCGCCCACTTTGCGCCCGCCCGCCGCTTCCTGCACGCTGTGGCGCAGCACGGCCAGGAATTCCTCCTTCAGCTCACCGAACGAGCGCTGGCCATTTTCCTCGAACTGCATGCGCCAGTAGGCGTGCTGCTCGACGCGGCCCTGGCGGTAATGCAGGTAGTGGCCGGGCAGCAGGCGCTGCTGGCCCTGGTACACGGTGCCGGGCGAGGGCACCATGTGGAAATACACGTAGTTGTACAAGCCCTGGTGATCCAGCACGCCGGGCGTCTGCGGGTGGCGCAGCAGCGTGTCGGCCGAGCTACCGAACACCAGCGTTTCGCCGGCCAGTTGCCAGCTCAGGGGTTGCACCCCCATGCGATCGGTGGCCAGCAGGGCTTCGCCGCTGCGTTCATCCAGGATGGCCAGTGTGAAGCAGCCCTGCAACTGGGCGCAGGTGCGCTGCGCGCCTTGCGCCCACAGGGTGGCGACGGTGGCGGCCACGCCCTGCGCTGCGACTTGCGGCGCCAGCGCCGGGTCGTCCAGGCGCGGCTGCCCCCACAGGGCCACCAGCAAGCCGTCGCGCTGATAGACTTCGGCCGCGCCGGCACGCGCCGCCACGACGACGCCGCTGCGCTGGCCGCTGCGCGCGTGCAGCGGGCTCTGGTCAAACCGGGACAGCGGCGCTGCCATCGAGTCCAGCAATTCCGGCGCGCCGGCAAACCCCATCCACCCACAGATCCCGCTCATACGCTTCCCTTTGCTTACACGAACACTTCGAGCGCCGCCGGGTGGCTGAGGAACGCCGCCGGGCTGGCCGTGGCGCCATAGGCGCCGGATTGCAATACCACCACCAGGTCGCCGGCCTGCGCCTGACCCAGTTCCATCTGGTCAGCCAGCAGGTCGAGCGGGGTGCACAGGGGACCGACCACCGAGGCCAGCTCGCGCGGCCCGCCGGCCACCCTGGTGCCGATCACCACCGGATAATTCTTGCGGATCACCTGGCCGAAATTGCCGGAGGCCGACAGGTGGTGGTGCAGGCCGCCGTCGGTCACCAGGAAGACCTGGCCGCGCGACTCCTTGCGGTCAACCACGCGGCAGACATAGGCGCCCGCCTCGCCCACCAGGTAGCGTCCCAGCTCGATCACCACTTGCGCGCCCTGCAGGCGCGGCCGTACTTCATCCAGGATGCGCGCCAGGTTGGCGCCCACCGCCGCCAGGTCGAGCCGCTCTTCGCCCGGGAAATACGGGATGCCGAAGCCGCCGCCGATATTCAGGATGCGCGGCGCACGCGGCGCCGCCTCGGCCAGGCGCAAGGCCAGGGCGAAGGTTTTTTCATGGGCTTCCTGCAAGGCCGCCACTTTCAGGTTCTGCGAACCGCTGAAAATGTGGAAGCCGTGGAAATCCAGGCCCAGTTGGCCGATGCGCGCCAGCATGGCCGGCACTTTTTCGGCGTCGACGCCGAACTGCTTGGGGCCGCCGCCCATCTTCATGCCGGACGATTTCAGCTCGAAGTCGGGATTCACCCGCACATTCACTTTCGGCACGATGCCCAGGCGATGGCCGATCACGGCGGCGCGCTCCATTTCGCCTTCCGACTCCAGGTTGAGCACGATGCCGGCCGCGATGGCGCAGGACAACTCGGCCTCGCCCTTGCCGGGGCCGGCAAAACTGATCAGGGCCGGGTCCATCACGGTGTCCAGCGCCACGCGCAGCTCGCCGCCGGAGGCCACATCCAGGCCATCGACCAGGGTCGCCATATGCTGCACCACGGCCGGCATCGGGTTGGCCTTCATGGCGTAGTGCAGGTGTACCTCGGGCGGCAGCGCGGCGCGCAGCTCGGCCACGCGGGCCGTCATGGCAGCCCGTGAATAGACATAGAACGGGGTCTGGCCCACGCGCTGCGCCAGGCGCGGCAGCGGGATGCCGCCGATCAGCAGGCAGTCATCCTCGACCGCGAACTGCAGCAGCGGCGCGTGTTGCGGGCGGCGCGGAGCGTCCATGCTCATGCACCCTCCGCGAAGATGTTTTCGTACTGGGTCGACAGCAGCTTGCGGTCGATCTTGCCGTTCGGGTTGCGCGGCAGCGGCGTGGCCGACACCAGCACTTTCTGCGGCTGCATATAGGCCGGCAAATGCGGCTTGATGGCGGCCAGCAGCTCGCTGTCGGTCAGTTCGGCGCCGTCGCGCGGGTAGACCAGCAGCACGATGGCCTGGCCCAGCGCCGGGTGCTTGACGCCCAGTGCCGCCACCTCGCCCACCTTGTCGCGCGCATACACCACTTCCTCCACTTCGGTCGGGCTGACGCGGTAGCCGGAAGTCTTGATCATTTCATCGTTGCGGCTGATGAAGTAAAGGAAGCCCTCCTCGTCACGGCGCACGATATCGCCCGACCAGACCGCCATTTCCAGCAGCGGCAAGCCGTACTGCGGCGAGGCGTAGGGCTTGAAGCGCTCGGCGGTCTTGGCGCGGTCGTTCCAGTAGCCGAGCGAGACCAGGGCGCCGCGGTGCACCAGCTCACCCGGTTCGTTCGGCGCGCATTCGCTGCCGTCCGGGCGCAGCACCATCACTTCCGCATTCGGGATGGCCTTGCCCATCGAGTCGGGGCGGCGTTCCAGTTCGGAGGGCGGCAGGTAGGTCGAGCGGAAGGCCTCGGTCAGGCCATACATCAGGAAGGGCTTGGCTTTCGGCAGGGCGGCTCGCAGCGCGTCCAGCGTGGCGCGCTGCATGGCGCCGCCGGAATTGGTCAGGTAGCGCAAGGTGCAGTCGGCCGGCCAGGCCAGCGGCGCCAGCTGGATCCACAGCGGCGGCACGGCGGCCAGGCCAGTGATCTTTTCGGCCACCACGGCTTTCAGCACGTCGTTGGCGAACAGGTGGTTGATCAGCACTGCGGTGGCGCCGACGCGGAAGGCCGTGGTCAGCTGCGACAGGCCGTAGTCGAAGGATAGCGGCAGCACGGCCAGCAGGCGGTCGGCCGGGGTGTTCTCCAGGTAGGTCGAGACGCTGACGGCGCCCGCCACCATATTCCGGTGCGACAACACCACGCCCTTCGGGCGTCCGGTGCTGCCCGAGGTGTACAGGATGGCGGCCATATCGGTATCGATGCAACGGTGCGGCGTGGCCGGTGGCGCGTCCTGCATGGCGGCCGCCCACGGCAGCACGTGCAGCTGTGGCAGGCTCGGCAATTCCTGCGCGCGGCCGGTGACGATCACCGTGTGCAGGTCGGGGCAGGCGGCCAGGGTGTCGCCCAACTGGCGCAGGCGGTCGGCCGAAGTCACCAGCACCCGCACATTGCAGTCGGCCAGGATGTAGCCGACCTGTTCCGGCTTGAGCAGCGGGTTGACCGGCACGAACACGCCGCCGGCCTGGGCCGCGCCAAACATGGCGGCCACGTTTTCAATGTTTTTTTCCAGGTAAACGGCGACCCGTTCGCTGCGCTGCAAGCCGCGCGCCAGCAAGCCGTGGGCCACGCCCTGCACCGCGCCGGCCAAGGCGGCATAGTCCAGGCGCTGTTCGCCGTAGACCAGTGCTTCCGCCTGCGGGGTGCGCTGGGCCGAGGCAAAGATGAATTGTTGGATCAGGTCGCTCATGTTACTTAGTCAATAGTGATTGCATTAATTATATTGCAAAACTGATAGAATACCTGAGCCCGAGGGCCCGCCGTGCGGGATTGTCGCAACAATCCACGCACAAGTCATAGTATTGCATTTATTATATGGTTTTCTGCGTAAAATCAATCCGCGTTGTGAAAATTCCTGCTAGTTCCCCCGAGTCGGCCAAGCCGCCCATCGCCCTGGTCGTCGGTTTGTGCAGCCATGGGCTGTCCGTGGTGCGCGCCTTGCGCGACGCCGGCGTCGCCGTCTACGCACTGGAAAAGGATGGCAGCGTGCCCGGTGCGCGCAGCAATGCCATCCATCAGCTGCTCCTGTGCAGCGAAGCGGAACTGGCCAACCTGGTGCCGACCCTGGCCGCCCTGCGCGCACGCCTGCCGCTGGACCGCGAGGTGGTGCTGTTCCCCACCAATGACACCCATGTGCGCCTGATGGGCGAGGGGGTGGCGCAGTTGCTGCCGCATTACCGCCTGAGCTGGGGCCACTGCGCGGCCGACGTGCTGCGCCTGCAACGCAAGAATGAGCTGGAAGACGCGGCGCGCAGCAAAGGCTTGCACTACCCGCGCTCGGCCACCCTGGTGGATGTGGCCGGCGCCGCCGTCGCGGTGGCGGGCTTCCGCTACCCGGTGATCCTGAAGCCGGCGCGCCCGCTGTCCTCCTTCAAGACCGCGCTGGCGCAATCGCTGCCGGACCTGCTGTCGGTGCTGCAGCGCTTCCAGGGCGACTTGCCGATCCTGGCCCAGGAATACATTGCCGGCGGCGACGACAGCCTGTATTTCGGCGCCCTGGTGCTGGACCACGGCGAGGTGGTGCAGGAAATGGTGGGGCGCAAGATCGCCTCCTACCCGCCGGCGCGCGGCCAGACCACGGTGGCCGAATCGGTGGAAGAGCCGCAAGTGCTGGCCCTGACGCGCCAGTTTTTTGCCGGCCTGAAGATGTCGGGCCCGGTCTCGCTGGAACTGAAAAAAGCGCCGGACGGCAGCTTCTGGGTCATCGAACCGACCGTCGGCCGTACCGATTTCTGGCTCGAACTGTGCGTGGCGGCCGGTTTCAACCAGGTCCACCAGGAATTCCAACTGGCCCTGGGCCAGCCGGCCCAGGCCGGGTCCCTGCGCCCGGCCACCTGGTTCGACGGCGAGCGCGACGTGCTGGCCTACTGGCAGGCGGCCCTGCGCCAACGCACCTTGCGCCCGTATGGCGGCAAATACCCAGCCTTCACCTTCTGGCGCCGGGGCGACCAGCTTCCCTTCCTGCGCGCCTGCGTCAACGCCGTGACCTGGCGCCTGGCAGCGCGCCTGGTGCGCCTGAATCCGTTCGGCCGCAAGCAGCGCGATTCCGGCCTGCGCGTGCGCGAATGGCCGATGGAGCAGCCGCTGCCGCCCGAACTGGCGGCCTGGCTGCGGGCACACCAGCCGGACTCCCTGTTCTGCACCTTCGACTGGTACCAGGCCCTGGTGCAGTTCGAGCGCGAAATCGACCCCAACAACGCGGGCCGCCGCTTCAGCTGGGTGGTGGTGTCGCGCGACGGCCTGCCCTGCCTGGCCGCGCCCATCGAGCGCCGGGCCGGTTTGCTGCGCAGCCTGGAAGTGCGCCTGCTGAGCAATTTCTATTCGCCGATGGTCGACCTGTTCCGCGAGCGCGACCAGCTATCGCCGGCCCAGGGCTGGGATTTGCTGCGCCACGCGCTCGACCAGCTCGACAAGGGCTGGCTCAAGCTGAGCGCGGCACCGGTCAGCGCGCAGCAGGCCGAGCATATCGGCTGCGGCCTGGCGCCGGGCGGCCACCAGGTGGTGCGCGTGCCGTACTCGGCCAACTATTCGGCGCACGCGCCGGACCTGGCCGGCTACTGGGCCAAGCGCCCGTCCCAGTTGCTGAATACCCTCAAGCGCAAGGGCAAGGTGCTGCAGCGCGAACCCCACCGCTTCGAAGTGGCGACCGCGCCAACGCCGGAGCAGATCGCGCATTACTGGGCCACCTACGGCCAGAGTTGGAAGGGGCAGGAGCCGTCGCGCTCCTTCATCGACTGGCTGATGCGCTGGAGCGCAGCCAACGGCCACCTGCGCCTGGGCCTGCTGTACCTGGACGGCCAGGTGGTGGCCAGCCAGTTGTGGCTGGTGGAACACGGCGTGGCGCATATTTTCAAGCTGGCCCAAGCGCGCAGCGCCGACCGCCTGTCGCCCGGCAGCCTGCTGACCGCCCACCTGATCGAGCATGTCTACCAGCACGATAAGGTCGAGCGCATCGACTTCCTGCTGGGCGGCGACCCCTACAAGGGGCTATGGATGGAGCAGGAGGACGCCGTCTACACAGTGGAAGTGCTGAACCAGCACCATGTGCTGGCGCCGCTGCTGCGCCTCTACCAGGCCACCCGCGCCCGCCTGCGCCAGCGCAAGCAGCCCGACGCCGAGCTGGCTGCGGAAGCGGGCTGAGCCCGGCGCGCCGGCGCGCGCACTGGACCGCCCAAATCCGGACCATGTACCATGTCATTTTTATTGCAGCCACGGAGTTATGCATGTATTTGGAAGAAGTCAAAACCATCCTGACCGATGTCCTCGCCCTTGGGGCCGCCGGCCGCAACCTGGATGAGCACTCGGCCCTGCTGGGCAGCCTGCCGGAACTCGATTCGATGGCGGTGGTGCAGTTGATCGGCGCGCTGGAAGAGCAATTCGGCTTCAGCATCGACGACGATGAAATCGACGCCGCCACCTTCGCCACCCTGGGCAGCCTGGCCGCCTTCGTGCGCCATAAGCTGACCGCATGATGCCTGCGCCGGTACAGCCTTTGTTCCTGGGCCAGGGCAGCGCGGCCCGCTTCGGGCTGTACCACGCCCCGGCCGCGCCCTGCCGTGGCGCCTGGCTGTACCTGCCGCCCCTGGGCGAAGAAATGAACAAGGCGCGCCGCATGGCCGCGCTGCAGGCGGCCGCGCTGGCACGCCAGGGCTATGCCGTGCTGCAGCTGGACCTGCACGGCTGCGGCGACAGCGCCGGCGACTTTGGCGACGCCAGCTGGGATAGCTGGCTGGCCGACGTGGCGCGCGGCCTGGAGTGGCTGCGCGCCACCCTCGGCCCTGCCCTGCCGCAGGCGCCCGGCCTGTGGGGCTTGCGCCTGGGCGCCCTGCTCGCGCTCGACTACGCCAGCCGCGCCGGCACGGACGCTGCGGCAGTGGCGCCATCGGCCCTGCTGCTGTGGCAACCGGTACTGCAAGGCAGCGCCCACCTGACCCAATTCCTGCGCCTGAAAGTGGCAGCCCAGATGCTGGGCGAAGGCAGCGCCGAGGGCGGCACCGCCGCCCTGCGTGCCGCGCTGGCGCAAGGCGACACGCTGGAGATTGCCGGCTACACGCTGGCGCCCGCCCTGGCCCTGGGTTTCGACGGCCTGGACGCGAGCCGCCTGGCACCGCCCTGCCCGGTGCACTGGTGCGAAGTGGTGGCGGAAGCCGGCCGCCCGCTGCCGCCGGCCGGCGCGCGCGTGCTGCAAGCCTGGCAGGCGGCCGGCGTGGCGGTGCAGGCGCGCAGCGCGCCCGGCCCGCAATTCTGGGCCACGCAGGAAATTGCCGAAGCGCCGGCTTTGCTGGCCGCCACCGCCGCCCTGCTGGACGAGGCCTGCCATGCCTGATGACCAAGCCCTCAGCTTTACCTGCCACGGCGAAACCCTGGTCGGCATCCTCAGTCCCTCCGCGCAAGCGGGCGCGGCGCGGCGCGGCGTGCTGGTGATCGTCGGCGGGCCGCAGTACCGCGCCGGCAGCCACCGCCAGTTCGCCCTGCTGGCGCGCGCCCTGGCGGCGCGCGGCATTCCGGTGCTGCGCTTCGATTACCGTGGCCTGGGCGACAGCGGCGGCGCCGCGCGCACCTTTGAAGACGTGCGCGAGGACGTGGGCGCCGCCATCGACGCCTTCCAGGCCGCCGTGCCGGGCTTGCAGGAAGTGGTGCTGTGGGGCCTGTGCGACGGCGCCAGCGCGGCCCTGTTCTACGGCCCGGGCGACCCGCGCGTGCAGGGCCTGGTGCTGCTCAACCCCTGGGCGCGCACCGCCGCCGGGCTGGCGCGCAGCACCCTGAAACACTATTACTGGCAGCGCCTGCGCGACCCGGCCCTGTGGCGCAAGCTGTTCAGCGGGCGCTTTGCCGCCGGCGCCGCCTTGCGCTCGCTGCTCGGCCTGTTGGGCGCGGCGCGCCAGCCTGGCGCCGACGCAGCGGCTGCGCCGAACGGTGGCGCCAGCGCCCCCCATGGCGCCGCAGCGCTGGCGCCCTGCCCGCGCGACGGCAGCGCGCCGCCGCTCAGTGCCGACTTGCCGGCGCGCCTGCTGGACGCCATGCGGCGCTTCCCGGGCCGCGTCCTGTTCATTTTCAGTGGCGCCGACCTGACGGCGCAGGAGTTCCTCGACATGACCAAGGCTTCGCGCCCCTGGCAGCAATTGCTGGCGGCTCCCACCGTCCAGCAGCACACGCTGGCCGGCGCCGACCACACCTTCTCCACCCGCGCCTGGCGCGACCAGGTGGCCGACTGGACTGCGGACTGGGTGCAGGCATGGTGAAGCGCGTGCTGATGGTGGCTTTCCACTTCCCGCCGCTGCGCGGCAGCAGCGGCATCCAGCGCACCCTGAAATTCGCGCAGTACCTGCCGGCCCAGGGCTGGCAGCCGCTGGTGCTGTCGGCCCACCCGCGCGCCTACGTCAACCAGGGGCCGGACCAGTTGGCGGAAATCCCGCCAGAGGCGATCGTGCGGCGCGCCTTCGCCCTCGATTCCGGGCGCCACTTGTCCTGGCGCGGCCGCTACCTGGGCTTTACCGCCTGGCCCGACCGTTTTGTCGGCTGGTGCCTGGGCGCCATCCCGGCCGGCCTGTCGATGGTGCGCCAGTACCGCCCGCAAGTGCTGTGGAGCACGCACCCGATCGCCAGCGCCATCCTGATCGGCCTGGTACTGCATAAGCTGACGCGCCTGCCGTGGGTGGTGGATTTCCGCGACCCGATGACCGACACCGATTACCCGCGCGACCCGCGCGTGCGCGCCATCTGGCGCTGGATCGAACGCAAGGCGGTGCACAACGCGGCCCTGGTGGTGTGCAACACGCCGAGCGCCGTGGTGACCTACACCACGCGCTACCCGGAATTGCCGCGCAGCCGCTTCACCATGCTGGAGAACGGCTACGACGAGGA
The DNA here is from genome assembly GCA_046523935.1 of Massilia sp. SR12. Classification (GTDB taxonomy): domain Bacteria; phylum Pseudomonadota; class Gammaproteobacteria; order Burkholderiales; family Burkholderiaceae_D; genus Rugamonas. The sequence goes on from CP159586.1 coordinate 3,919,368, forward strand.
AAACTTCCGCAGCGCCGGGGCCCAGGCGGCCGCGCCGCGCGCACCGGGCCAGCCCTTCACCCTGGTGCACAGCGGCATCATCTACCCGTCCGAACGCGACCCGGTGCCGCTGATGCGCGCCCTCGGTGAATTGAAGGCGGCCGGCGCCATCGACGCCAGCCAGTTGCACATCGTGCTGCGCGCCACCGCGCACGACGATTATGTGAACGCCCTGTTGCAGGAACACGGCATCAGCGACCTGGTCAGCCTGGCGCCGCACGTGCCCTACCAGGTGGCGCTGGCGGAAATGCTGACGGCCGACGGCTTGCTGGTGCTGCAGGCCAGCAACTGCAACCACCAGATCCCGGCCAAGCTGTATGAATACCTGCGCGCCGGACGCCCGATCCTGGCCCTGACCGATGCCGTCGGCGACACCGCCGCCACCTTGCGCGCGGCCGGCGTCGACACCATCGCCCCGCTCGACGACAGCGAGGGCATCAAGCGCGGCCTGCTGCATTTCCTGCAACTGGCGCGCGCCGGCCAGGCGCCACTGCCGGCCCCGGCCGCCGTGGCCGGGGCCTCGCGCCAGGCGCGCACCATCGAACTGGCACGCATGCTCGACAGCGTGCTGCCACAAACCCAGGCTGTGCCGGCACCGGCCGGCTCCACGGAGGAAGCATGAAGATTCGTTTACTGGCGCTGGGCGCCATCCTGTCCGCCGCCGCGCTGCCGGCCCTCGCCAAGCCCGTGTGCGGTAGCCTGAATAATTACCGGGACTACCGCACGGCCACCAACGATATGCTGCACCTGAATACGGTGGAGGGGCGCCACTTCACGGAAGACGTGGAGCAGGCCATCCAGGGCGTCACCGGCACCATCGCCGATGACCTGGAATACACGCTGAACCACTACCCCAACCATCCGCGCGCGCTGGAAACAGCGCTGCGCATGGCGCCGCGCTATCCCAGTGGCGTGCTGCCGGGCGCCAGCATCCCGACCGAGTGCTTCTTCGAGCGCGCGGTGCGCTTCTTCCCCGACGACAGCAAGACCTGGCTCATGTATGCGCGCTACCAATACATGCTGGGCCGCGAGGCGCAGGCGCAGACCATGCTGGAAAAAGCGGTAGCGCTGGCGCCGGACGATGTCAGCATCAATTACAACCTGGGCCTGGTGTATGCCAAGCAGAAGAAGTTCGACCTGGCCCTGCCCCATGCGCAAAAAGCCTACCTCCTGAAGTTTCCGCTGCCGGGCCTGAAGCAAATGCTGGTCAATGCCGGCAAGTGGGTGGAACCGCCGGCGCCGCCGGAAGCGGCGCCCGAACCCGCCGACGCCGTGAAGCCTGAGCCTGCGGCGTCCGCCGCCACGCCGCCGGTCAAACCATGATGCGCCTGCTGGCGCGGCGCAGCACCGCACTGGCGGCCGCTGTCCTGCTGCTGGCCGCCGCCAGCGTCTACCCGGCGCCCAAGCTGCTGCTGGCGGTGCTGCTGGGCGCCTACATGGCGCTGCTACTGTGGCGCCCGGCCGCCTGGCTGGTGGCGGTGCCGGCCCTGCTGCCGGTGCTCGACTTCGCGCCCTGGACCGGCTGGTTCTTCCTGGAAGAACTGGACTTGCTGCTGCTGGCCACCTGCGCCGCCGGCTACTGGCGCCTGGGCGCGGAGCCGCCCAGCACCAAGTTGCCGGGCCCGGCGCGCGTCGCCCTCGGCCTGTTCCTGCTGTGCTACCTGGTCGCCGCCTGGCGCGGCCTGATGCCGCTGGCGCCGCTCGACGCCAATTCCTTCGCCAACTACACCAGCCCGTATAACGGCCTGCGCGTGCTGAAAGGCGTGCTGTGGCCGCTGCTCCTGCTGCCGCTCCTGCGCGCCACGGCTGGCGAGCAGGGCAGCAACCTGCAGCGCCTGCTGGTGCCCGGCATGCTGCTCGGCCTGGCCGCCTGCAGCCTGGCCGTGGTGTGGGAGCGCCTGGCCTTCCCCGGCCTGTTCAATTTCGCCAGCGACTACCGCCCCACCGCGCCCTTTTCCGCCATGCACACCGGCGGCGCCGCGCTGGACGCCTACCTGGCCATGGCCTTCCCCTTCGTCACGCTGTGGCTGGTGAACCACCCGCCGCCGCGCCGCCTGGTGCTGGGCCTGCTGGTCCTGGGCCTGGGCCTGTTTGCCGGCCTGACCACCTTCTCGCGCGACATCTACCTGGCCTATGCCGCCGCCGGCGGCGTGATCGCCGGCCTGGGCGCCGTGCACCATTTGCGCGGCGGCAGCCTGTCCGGACGCAGCATGGCCGCCTCGCTGCTGGTCCTGGTGCTGGCCTACTGGATCCTGGGCCAGGTCTTTGAGAGCAGCGGCTACCGCGGCCTGGGCGCCGCGCTCGGCCTGCTGGCCACCGCCCTGCTGCTGGGCGGAGCGGCACCGCGCCTGGCCCGGCCGCTGCTGGCGGCCGCGCTGGCGCTCGGCCTGCTGCTACTGGTGGCGGCACTCGGCCTGCTCGGTTCCGGCGCTACCGCCGCCAAGGGTTCCTACCTGGCCTATGGCCTGGCCCTGCTGTGCGCGGCGGGCGGCGCCGGCCTGCTGGCGGCCGGTGCGCCGGCCCAACGCCCGCTGGGCGTGCTGCTGCTGGCGGCGGCCCTGCCGGCGCAGGCGCTGGCATCCATCCTGGTGGCGCGCCATTACGGCGGCAACGAGACCCTGCCCGCCATTAGCATGGCGCTGCTGCTGGCGGTGGCGCTGGCCGCCAGCCGCCTGCTGCCGCGCCCGCCCTGGACCCTGGATCGCGGTACCCTGACCGTGAGCTTCTTCAGCGCCATTGTGTTTGCCGCCCTGATCCCGATTTCCAGCAGCTATTACACCGGCACCCGTTTCGCCACCGTGGGGCGCGATATGGACACCCGCCTGGCGCACTGGAGCGAGGCGCTCAGCATGATGGACGACAGCGCGCTCAGCAGCGCCTTTGGCCAGGGACTGGGGCGCTTCCCGCAGGCATACGTGTGGCAGAACACGCACGGCGAAATCCCCGGCACCTTCAAGTACGTGGACGAACCCGGCAACCGCTACCTGTTGCTGGGCGCGGCACAATACGCGATCGGCTACGGCGAAGTGTTGCGCATGCTGCAGCATGTGGACTTGAAGCCGGGCCAGCGCTACACCCTGAGTTTCGACATGCGGCGCCAGGATGCCGACGCGGCGCCGGCCGCCATGGTGTGCGCGCGCTGGTTGATTTACCCGATGAACTGCAGCGTGGCCGGCATGCCGCGCACGCCGCTGGTGAAGGAGTGGCAGAACGTGACGGTGGACTTGCCGGTGCGCCAGCAAGCCACGGGCTGGGGCGCGCCGCTGGTATTCGAGCTGTACAACCGTTCGCACAAGGCGCCGCTCGAAATCGACAATGTCAGCCTGCGCGAGGCGGGCAGCGGGCAGGAGTTGCTGCGCAACGGCAGCTTCAGCGCCGGCCACGATTACTGGTTCTTCAGCAGCGACCGCAACCACATGCCCTGGCACGTCAAGAGTTTCGCCGTGAACCAGCTCTTCGAGCTGGGCTGGGTGGGCGTGGCCGCCACCGCCTTCCTGCTGCTGGCGGTGGGCGCGCCAATGGTGGCGCGCGGCCTGGGCGGCGACCACTTCGCCACCGTGAGCTTGGCGGCGCTGACCGGCTGCATGATGGTGGGCCTGTTCGATTCCATCACCGACGTGCCGCGCCTGAGCACCCTGTTCCTGCTGATCGCGCTGGCCGGCAGCCTGAAGCCGGCGCGCAAGCGCATCAAGGTACGGCGCCAAAGGGACCAGGCCGACCTCGATGCCGATGCCACCAGCCTGGCCTGATCGCCGGCCATGACCGATACGCCGTGGTTTGCCCCCGCGATAGAAAGACTGTTGGAGGATGTGCTCAACACGGCGTACGACAAACACCTGCCCACGATCACGCTGGAATACCTGTTGGCGGCGCTCCTGGAGCAGCCCGGCATGGCCGCATTCTGGCACGCCGGCCCGGGGCGGGAGAAGCTCGCAGCGCTGCGCGCCGAACTGAGTGGCATGCTGCAGCGCGACGCAACGCTGCAGACAGCAAGGCGAAACACCCTCAGCTGCCGTCTGGACAGGATGCTGAAATCACTGTCGCGTATCGGCTTGTCGCGCGCCGCCGTCTCCCGGCTGCAATGGCGGGAAGGATGCCCGCAATTCGATAAGGAGGTCGAGCATGTGCTGGCACACGCCTCCCCACGCGGGGCGCCGCCCAAGTCCGTCGAGCTTACCGACGTGCTGCTCTCCATCCTCGATAACAGCACTGGTTTGGCCAACGAAATCCTGGGGCGGCACGGTGTGTCGCGCTACGCGCTGGTATGCCAATTGACCCGTTGCGCGCACCCGCTGCCGGTTGCGGCAACTGCCGGGCTGCCTGCCGATACGGCGGTCCAGCTGTTCCTGCTGAACGACGACTTCACCCCCATGGATTTTGTGGTCGACGTTTTGCAGGCGGTATTCGCCAAATCGCCGGCAGAGGCGGAAACGTTGATGCAGGAAGTCCATGGCAAGGGGCGCGCCTGCTGCGGCAGCTTTCCCCTGCCGGTAGCGAAGGACAAGCTGCGCCAGGTCGCAGACCTGGCGGCCGGGCAGCAGCATCCGCTGCGTGCTTTCCTGCAACCGTCCGATCAGGACGACGATGCCTTGATGGCGTGACGCTCGAGCAGGTCGTACAGGGTCGGGCGTGACACGCCCAAGAGTTCGGAGGCCTTGACGATATTGCCTTCGACCCGCGCCAGGGCGCGCACGATGGCCTTGTATTCGGCTTCGTCGCGCACCTGGCGCAGGTTGAACGGTTCCTCTTCCAGCGGGGCGCCGGACAGGCCCAGGTCATCGGCCGTGATGGCCGGGCCGTCGGCCATGATGATGGCGCGCTTGATGCAGTTTTCCATCTCCCGCACATTGCCCGGCCAGTCGTGGTGGGCGATCTGGGCCAGCGCGTCCGGGCTGAAGTGCAGGTTGGCGCGCCCTTCCTGCGAACAGAAGCGGTTTTTAAAGTGCTGCGCCAGCAGCACCGCGTCGCCCTGGCGCTCGCGCAGCGGCGGGATGGTCAGCACGATTTCCGATAAGCGGTAGTACAAGTCCTCGCGGAAGCGGCCGGCCTTCACCAGCTCCTTCAGGTTCTGGTGCGTGGCGCAGACAATGCGCACGTCGACCGGGATTTCCTCGTGGCCGCCGACGCGCTCGATCACGCGCTCCTGCAGGAAGCGCAGCAGCTTGGCTTGCAGCGGCATCGGCAGGTCGCCCACCTCGTCCAGGAAGAAGGTGCCGCCATTGGCCGCTTCCACCTTGCCCTTGGTTTGCTTGACGGCGCCGGTGAAGGCGCCCTTCTCATAGCCGAACAGTTCGGATTCGAGCAGGGTTTCCGGGATCGCGGCGCAGTTGATCGCCATGAAGCGTTCCTTGGCGCGCGGGCTGCCCTGGTGCAGGGCGCGCGCGACGACTTCCTTGCCGGTGCCGGACTCGCCCAGCACCATGGTGGTGGCGGTGCTGGGCGCCACCTTCTCCACCTGGCGGCAGACTTTCAGCATGCCGGGGTCGCGCGAAATGATGCCGGACAGCGGGCTGTCGGCGTTACCTTGCTGCATGCGGCGGTTTTCCTGCTGCAGGCCGTGCAGCACGAAAGCGCGCTTGATCACCAGCGACAGCAATTCCGGCTCGCACGGTTTCTGGTGGAAGTCGTAGGCGCCCATGGCGATGGCTTGCACCGCGTGCGAGCGGTCCTGGTTGCCGGTCAGCACGATCACCTTGGTTTCCGGCGCCAGCGCCAGGATTTGCTGCAAGGTGGCCAGGCCTTCGGTGGCGCCATCCGGGTCGGGCGGCAAGCCCAGGTCCATGGTGCAGACGGCCGGTTCGTGTCGGCGCAACTGCGCCAGCGCCGCTTCGCGGTCGCCGGCCACCACCACCTCATAGTCGTCGAAACTCCACTTCAGCTGCTTTTGCAGGCCGGGGTCGTCTTCAATGATCAACAGCTTCGGTTTACTCTGGCTCACAACGTGTCCTTGCGCCGTCAGGCGGCTTGTTCAATGGTTTGCTGGCGGTACAGCGGCAGGCTGACCGTAAACGTGGTGCCTTGGTCCGGCACGCTGCGCACCTGCAGCGTTCCACCGAGCTGGTGGATGTACTCCCGGCTTTCGAAGGCGCCAATGCCCATGCCGGCCGACTTGGTCGAGTCGAACGGTTTGAACAGGCGCTCGCGGATGAAATCTTCGCTCATGCCGATGCCGGTGTCGCTCACCTCCACCTGCACCTGCTCGCCAGCCTGGGCCAGGCGCACCGTGACCTTGCCCTCGCGCGGCGTGGCCTCGATGGCGTTTTGCACCAGGTGGCCCAGCACGCGCTCCAGGCGCTCGGCCTCGGCCAGCACGCGCAGGCCCGGCTGCAGCACTTCCAGTTGCGGCTTGGGGTCGAAGGCGGCTTTCAGCGCCACCGCCTGCGCCAGCAGCTTGCCCACGTCCTGCGGCGTGGCGCGCTCGGGCGAGGCGGTGCGGCTGAGTTTTTGCAGCATCAGTTTCATTTTCTGCACCGACAAGGTGACGGTTTCCATCATATCGCGCTGGAACTCGGGATTGTCGGCATGTTTCTCGGCATTGGCTGTCATCAGCGACAGCTGCGCCACCAGGTTCTTCAGGTCGTGCACCACGAAGGTCGACAGGCGGTTGAAGGAATCGAACTGGCTGGCCAGCATCAGGGCATTGTCGGCTTCCTGCTGCACCAGGTAGGAGGCGGCCTGGGTGCCGGCGATTTTCAGCAAGTCCAGCACTTCCCAGTTCAGCTTGACCTGGCTGCGCGACGCCATCAGCACCACGAAGCCGGCCAGGCGGCCCTGCAGCAGCAGGGGCACCACCAGCCATGCCTTGGGGAAGGCTTGCAGCCAGGCCGGCAGCGGTACCTCGGGGTCGTGCAGCACGTGCGACGGCACGTCCACCAGCCATTGCTTGCTTTCCATTAGCTGGCAAAACGGCGAATCGACCGGCTCGCTGGCCTGCTGCCCCTGCACATGCCAGGACGCCACCGGCTCGAAGCGCTGTTCACGCCGCAGCCACAGGGCGCCGCCCTGGCTTTCCACCAGCTCGGCCAGGGCCGAGATGCTGCGCTCGCCCAGGTGGGGGCCGGTGGCCGACAGGGTGCGCGTGAAGGCCAGCCACTCTTCGCGGTAATCGTAGTTGTAGCGGTAGAAGTGCTTGCTGATGAAGACTTTCAGCCAGGCGCGGAAGGTGCCGGAAAACAGCACGCCCACCAGCAGGAAACTGGCGCCGAGCAGGAAGGCCAGTTGCATCAGGCCGCCCCACGAACCGCCCACGAAGCGCAGGTAGTAGGCGGCCATGCTCATGGCCAGCAGGTAGACCGCCGAGCCGAGCAAGGCGGCCGAATGGAAGGCAACGCGGCGCGACACGGCCAACTGGGTCGGCCAGGAGGCGCTGCGCAGCAGGGACACCGCCAGCAGCGGCACCGTCAGCGCATTGACCACGCCGCGCGCCGCCCACAGTTCGGGATCGAGCTCGCGCAGCAGCAGCATGTCGCTGTACAGGTAAAAGTCGTAGGCAAACAGGGCGCCCAGGCCCAGGCAGAAGAATTTGATGCCCCAGCGCACCTGCACGCTGCGGTCGCGGTAGAGCTGCTCCACCAGCAGCATGCCCAGCACCGCCAGGCCGAGCCGGCCGACAGCCTGCACGTGGAAGGCCAGCGACTGCGGCAGCGCCGAGGCCAGCAGGCTGGCCAGGGCCATGGCCAGGTAGACCGCGACACTGGCCTGCAGGATGCGCGAGTTGCGCTGCCACAGGCCAAGCATGGACAGCAGCAGGCCGCTCCAGGCCGCGTTGCGCAGCCATTCGGCGCCATGCACCACCCAGGACGCCCACGGCACCACGGTGGCGCTGGCCATGACCAGGCCCCACAGCACGCTCAGCAGCGAAGCCGCCGCCAGCGGGCGCCGGTGCGGGCGCTGGCGCCAGCCGGGAACCAGCATCAGGCTAAAGAACAGAAACGCCAGCGCGGCGCTGGCGTAACTGAAAGCAGCGGTGCTGGTCGGCATCAGATCCCCATGTCCTTAACGGCCCCCCCTGAACAGGACCACCTTAACGGTGTCGATCAGGCACAGCACGTCGAGCAACAGGCTGTTGTTCTTGACGTAATACAGGTCATACTGCAGTTTCTGCAGCGCGTCTTCCACCGTGTCGCCGTAGCCGTAGCGCACCTGGGCCCAGCCCGTGATGCCCGGCTTGATGCTGTGGCGCACATTGTAGTAAGGCACGCGCTCGGTCAGCTGCTCGACAAAGTAAGGACGCTCCGGGCGCGGGCCGACGAAGGACATCTCGCCTTTCAGCACGTTCAGGATCTGCGGCAGTTCATCGATGCGCAGCTTGCGGATGATGTTGCCGACGCGCGTAATACGCGGATCGTCCTTGGACGCCCACTGCGGCGTGCCGTTCTTTTCCGCGTTCTTGAACATGCTGCGGAACTTCAGCACGCGGAACACGTGGCCGTCTTTGCCGACCCGCTCCTGCGAGTAGAAGATCGGCGCGCCGTCCTCGATCACGATGGCGATGGCGGTGATGATCATGACCGGCAGCGTCACCGCCAGCAGGCTCAGGCTGGCCACCAGGTCCACCGCGCGTTTCATGAAGGTACGCATGAAGCTCTGGTCGAAGCCGCCGCCGAACACCAGCCAGGACGGCTGCACCGACTCGACCCGGATCTGGTAGGTCTCGCGTTCGAAGAAGGTGGCGGCGTCGGTGACCTGGATGCCGTACAGTTTGCAGTCGAGCAGTTCCTTGATGGGGAAGGCGCCGCCGCGGCGGTTTTGCACCGAGACCACGATTTCCGACACGCGCTGGGCATTGGCCAGGGCCACCAGGGAGCCGCCTTCCGGCAGGTGCAACAGCTTGCTGTGTGGCACGCACACCTCTTCGGACGGCATCGCGACGTAGCCGGCGATATCGTATTTGCGGTAATTGGTGTCGCGCGTGGCCAGTTCGCCACATTCCTTGGCCATGCCGCCGCCACCGAGGAAGATGATGCGGGTGGCCAGGAAATGCGAGCGCGAGGTTTTCAGGAACATGGCGCGCGCCAGCAGGATGCCGGTGCCGGCGATCAGGAACACCAGCACCAGGATGCCGCGCCCGAAATACAGGTCCGGCGCCAGGTAGAACACCAGGGTCAGGATGCAAAAGCCCATGGCGAAGGAGGGCATCAACTGCAGGAAGAAGGGATTGCGCAAGCCTTCCTGGAAGTTGATCTGGTACATGCCCAGGGCGCTCATGCTGAACACGATGGCGGCGGCGAAAATGCAGGCCGACATGAAAAAGTGGTCGAGCTGCGGGACCACGAATTGTTCGCCGTCGAAGAAGCGCAAACCTGCGCCCGCGTAAAACGAGCCAATCAGGATGAACACTTCCATGAAAAGCAGGCTGAACACGACCTTGGAGATGTAGTGGTTGGAAATTCTTAGCATTTTTAATCCCTCCCGCTTTTACTTCTTATGCAGGATGCGAAGGCTGGCGGTACCCTCGCGTCCTTTCTTTATCCCTGGTTTTGCGGGGCCAGGTGGCGGACGTACCAGTCCATGGCCTCTTGCAAGCCCTCACCGATACGGTGGGTGGGCTCGAATCCCAACAGCTCGCGCGCCTTGCTGATATCAGCCTGCGAATGGCGCACGTCGCCGGCACGGAATCCCTGGTGCTGGGCCTGGTGCTCGCGCAAATGCGGGAAACGCTCCTGCAGCAGCTCGCGCATCATCAGGTACAGCTGATTGAGGCTGGTGCGCTCATTGAGCGCCACGTTGTACACCTGGTTGACCGCTTCGGGGCGGTCGGCCAGGGCTGCCAGCAGGTTCGCTTGCACGACATTGTCGATAAAGCAGAAATCGCGGCTGGTTTCACCGTCGCCGTTGATGAACAGCGGACGGTTGCGGATCAAAGCAGAAACCCACTGCGGGATCACGGCGGCGTAAGCGCCCTCCGGGTCCTGGCGCGGGCCGAACACATTGAAGTAGCGCAGGCCGATGGTCTCCATGCCATAAGTGCGCGCAAAGACGTCGGCATACAGCTCGTTGACGTACTTGGTCACAGCGTACGGCGACAGCGGCCGGCCGATGGTGTCTTCCACTTTCGGCAGGCCCGGATGGTCGCCATAGGTGGAGCTGGACGCGGCATACACGAAACGTTTGGCCTTGGCGTCGCGCGCCGCCACCAGCATGTGCAGGAAGCCGGTCACGTTGGTGCTGTTGCTCAGCAAGGGATCGTCGATCGAGCGGCTGACCGAACCCAGCGCGGCCTGGTGCAGGATGAAATCTTTCCCGGCACAGGCCGCGTGGCAGCTGGCCAGGTCGCGGATATCGCCTTCGATAAAGGAGAAGGAGTCCCAGGCTTGCGCGCCGACAGCCTCGCGCACCTGGTCCAGGTTGTGCTGGTGGCCGGTGGCGAAGTTGTCCAGGCCCGTGACCTGTTGGCCGAGCTTGAGCAGCGCCTCCACCAGGTTGGAGCCGATGAAACCGGCAGCACCCGTCACCAGCCAATGGTATCGCTGGCCACGCAAATGCAGCCGTACGTCGTCAAACTTGCCCACTACCGCCCTCCCAGGCTCCCGATTACTTCTTTTTTGTTACAGGCGCCAGACGCTGTAACCAGCTTCTTGCAGGCCTGCCATATTGAATGCCGACTTCACATCGATGAAACAACCGCCAGGATTGAGCTTGGCCGACAGCTCGCCCAGCGACAAGGCCAGCAACTCCTTGTGCGACACCGCCGCCACCAGCGCATCGGCCTGCGGCAGGCTGTCCCATGCTTCCAGGCGGATGCCGTATTCGTGTTCCGACTCCTCGGCATCGGCCACCGGGTCGTGCACGTGCACGTCCAGGCCGTAGGACTGCAGCTCAAACACCACGTCCGCCACTTTCGAGTTGCGCAGGTCCGGGCAGTCTTCCTTGAAGGTCAGGCCCAGCACGTTCACTTTCGCGCCCTTGATATGGCTGCCCGCCGCGATCATCTGCTTGACGGTCTTCTCGGCCACGAACTTGGCCATGCCGTCGTTGATGCGGCGCCCCGCCAGGATCACCTGCGGGTGGTAGCCGATCATATCGGCCTTGTGGGTCAGGTAGTAGGGATCGACGCCGATGCAGTGGCCGCCGACCAGGCCCGGGCGGAACGGCAGGAAGTTCCACTTGGTGCCTGCCGCCTGCAACACTTCCAGCGTGTCGATGCCGACTTTGTCGAAGATGATGGCCAGTTCGTTCATCAGCGCGATATTCAGGTCGCGCTGGGTGTTTTCGATGACCTTGGCCGCTTCCGCCACTTTCACGGAGGAAGCGCGGTACACGCCGGCCGTCACGATCGACTCATACAGTTTAGCCACTTGATCCAGGGTTGCCGGCGTATCGCCGGACACCACTTTCAGGATGGTGGTCAAACGGTGCAACTTGTCGCCCGGGTTGATGCGCTCCGGGGAGTAGCCGATATTGAAGTCCTGCAGCCATTTCAGGCCGGAATGCTGTTCCAGCACCGGGATGCAGACTTCCTCGGTGGCGCCCGGGTAGACCGTCGATTCGTACACCACGATGGCGCCTTTTTTCATGTGCTTGCCGACCGTGGTCGAGGCGCCGACCAGGGGGCTGAAATCGGGCACGTGGGCGTTGTCGACCGGGGTCGGCACGGCCACCACGATGATGTCGGCCTCGGCCAGCGCGGCCGGGTCGTAGGTGACGCTCAACTGGGTCGCTGCGCGCAGCTCCTGCTCCGACACTTCGCCGGTCGGATCGCAGAAGTTGCGGTAGTTCTCAATCTTTGCCTGCGAGAGGTCAAAGCCAATGGTCTTGCGCTTTTTACCGAACTCGACAGCCAGCGGCAAGCCGACATAGCCCAAGCCAACGACGGCTACAACCTTGCTCTCGTTCATATCAGGTTCCTGTGAGTATCAAAAATTACCACTATGATAACTATAGTTGATGCATTTGGCCACTTCAATGGCGTTCCCTCATTTGATGGGATTTTCGCTCCGGGCGCCAGTCACACAACGATTCTGTTGGCAGACTGAGACAGTATAACATGTAGTTTTGTTAATATACTTGCCAATTTAATACAGCGGCGCATTTCCATCTTGACCACGTTATAATCTTGTCATTTTGCAAGCGACCATCATCATGCCAGAAATACAAAATATTGTCCGCCGCATGACCCAGGGCATCGCCTGGATGGTGGCCGCGCGCTTGCTGGACCGGATGTTTGGCGTGGTCAGCACCCTGGTGCTGGCGCGGCTGCTGGTGCCGGCCGATTTCGGCCTAGTGGCCATGGCGACGGCGGTGGCTAGCTTGCTGGAATTGCTGGGCGCTTTCAGCTTCGACCTGGCGCTGATCCAGAAAACCGACACGCGGCGCGAACATTACGACACGGTCTGGACTTTCGGCGTGCTGTTCGGCCTGACCTTTGCCGCCTTGCTGCTGCTGCTGGCCGCGCCCGCCGCCGCCTTCTACCACGAGCCGCGCCTGGTGAGCGTGATGTACGTGATGGCGCTCAGCTACGTGGTGGGCGCCTTCAATAATGTCGGCGTGGTGGCGTTCCGCAAGGAGCTGGAATTCCATAAGGAATTCCAGTTCATCCTGATCCGGCGCCTGGTGACCTTTGGCGTCACCCTCGGCACAGCCTGGTACCTGCAATCGTACTGGGCCCTGCTGATCGGCACCCTGGCCGGGCGCATCGTCAATTGCATCACCAGCTACACCATGCACAGCTACCGCCCGCGCTTGTCGCTGGCGGCGGCCGGCGAACTGTTCCATTTTTCGAAGTGGCTGCTGATCAATAACTTCCTGTTCTACCTGCTCAACAATGGCAGCAGTTTTGTCATCGGCCGCCTGCTGGGCGCGCGCGCGCTCGGCCTGTTCACGGTCAGCAACGAGATCGCCAGCCTGCCCTCGACCGAGCTGGTGGCGCCGATCAACCGCGCCACCTTCCCGGCCCTGTCCAAACTGCAATCGGGCAGCGAGGCCACGGCGGTCTACCTCAAGCTGTTCGCCATGATCACCCTGCTGATCCTGCCGGTCGGCTTTGGCATTGCCGCCGTGGCGCCGCAACTGGTGACCGTCATGCTGGGCGCACAATGGCTGGCGGCCATCCCGCTGTTGCAATGCCTGGCCATCTATGGCGCCCTGGCCGCCACCCAGGGCAATAACAGCACCATGTGGCTGGCGGCCGGCCATCCGCGCATGACGACCCTGATCGGCGCCATCTTCGTGGCGGTGCTGTTCCCGGCGCTGTACATCGCCCTGCCGTATGGCGGCTTAGAGGCGGTGGGCTACGCCTACCTGGCCACCTGTGCCGTGTACCTGCCGACCGGCATGGTGCTGACGCAACGACTGCTGCGCTTCCGCTGGGGCGCGATCGGGGCGCTCCTGTACCGGCCTCTGCTGGGCGTGCTGGTCATGTGGCTGGCGGTGCGCGGCGCCCTGGCGCTGCTGCCTGCGGCGCCGGCCGCGCTGCAACTGGCGGCGCTGTGCCTGGCCGGCGCGCTGGCCTACCCTGCCACGGTATTGCTGCTGTGGCGGCTGGCTGGCCGGCCGGACGGGGCCGAAGCCTTCCTGCTGAAGAAAATCGGCTGGCTGCGCGACTAGGCCAGCAAGTCGAGGTAGCGGCCGCAGGCGGCGCGCCAGGAAAAGTGCTGGTCCACGTCGCGCTGCAGGGACTGGCCCATGGCGCGCGCCGCCTGTGGCGCGTCCAGCATGGCGCGCATGGCCTGCGCCAGCGCGGCGGCGTCGCCCGGCGGCACCAGGCGCCCGGTGGCGCCGTCCCGGATCACTTCGGGCACCCCGCCCACCGCCGAGGCCACCACCGGCACGCCGAAGGCGCCCGCCTCCAGCAGCACCATGCCGAACGCCTCGCGCCGGCTGGGCAGGATAAACAGCTCCGCCTGCCGCATCCAGCCCGCCACCTCGCGGTGCGTCAGGTCGGCCAGGAAATGCACGCGCGGCGCCAGCCCCAGCGCCGCCGCTTGCGTGCGCAGCGCCGGCAGCAGCGGACCGCTGGCACCGACCAGCACCAGCTGCAATTGTGGATCCTGCGCGGCCAGCTCGGCGAACGCCGTCAGCAACACATCCTGGCCCTTGATGTCATCGAAACGGCCGACGCTGAGCAAGACGCGGCCGCCCAAGGCCGGCGGCGCCAGCGCCGTGGCGCGGAAATCCGGCGCGTCCACCCCGTTGTGGATGGCGGTCACCGCCGTATCGTCCCCCAGCACTTGCCGCAGTTGGCCGGCCAGGTCGCCGGAACAGGTGGTGGTGGCGCTGGCATGGCGCAGCAGGCCGCGCCAGGCGCGCCGCTCCGGCGCGGCCGCCTGCGCCACCTGCACCACATCGCTGCCATGGAACGACAGGATCAGCGGCAGGCCGCCGCAGCGGCGCGCCAGCGGCGCCACCGCGAAGGCGTTCAGGCCCGGGTAGTGCACATTGATGGCCGCCACCCGCTGTTCGCGGCACAGGCGGCGGAACACGGCGCCATTGCGCCAGGCCCAGCGGGCCGCGCCCAGGCGCGCGCGCCATCCCATGCCCGGCACCCAGCCCTGCAGGCGCCAATAGACGATACGGATACCATCCAGCGCGTCCCACACCGGCTCGGCCGCGTTCCAGTCGGACACCAGCACCACCGGCTCATACTGGCCGCCCGCCTGCAACTCGCGCGCCAGGCTGAGCACGACCTGGGTCACCCCGCCGCGGTGCTTGAGGCCCCAGGGCAGGACGAACAGGTAGACCGGCAGCGCCGTGGCCGCCTCAGCGCGCGCCATGGCCCAGGGCCCGTTTCAAACCCAGGCGTGCCATGCGCTGCAGCGGCGCCAGCCAGGTGCCGCCGCGCAGCACCTGGCGGTACACCGCGCACGCTTCGCGGTCGCGGCGCTGCTCGCTCAACTGGTAGGCCAGGTCGAGCTGGTATTGCACGATTTTGCGCCGGTAGCGCGCCAGCTCGGCCGGCGCAAGGCGGGTCCGCGCATATTGCCAGTTGTCCTGGTGCACGCGCACCGCGTTGGCGGTCATGGTGACGGTGTCGCCGCTCAGGTTGGCGCCGTGCAGGCGGTAGCTGGAGAGGATTTCGTCGAGATAGCCGATGCTGCCCTGGCGCGCCACGCGCAGCCACAGGTCGGTATCGTCGCAGCCCTTGAATTCGGCGCGGTAGGCCAGCAGCCCGGCGGCCATGCGGCCCGGCGCCAGCATCACCGACACGGTGTGCAGGGCGCCGTAGTGCAGGCACATGAAATTGTAGAATGCCGGCCCGCAGTGATACCAGCCCTGGCCTTGCGCCTGCAGCGCGCTGCCGGCGCGCGCGGGGAAACCGACGCGTTTCAGGTAGCTGCCCGGCTGCGCCTGCAGCGCGCCGTCGACCAGTTCGACATCGTGGAAGGCCGCCACCCAGTCCGGCTGCCGGTCCAGGCCGTCGGCCAGGCGTTCCAGCCGGGTCGGCGCATAGTAGTCATCGTGGTCGAGGAAGCACACATAGGGCGCGCGCACCATGGCCAGGGCGGTGTTCTTGGGCACGGTCGGTCCGCCCGACGCCGTCGCGCGCAAGACCAGGCGCAAGCGGGCGTCGCCGGCGGCCAACTCCTGCAGCAAGGCCTGGGTGCCATCGGTGGAGCCGTCATCGACCACGATGTACTCCAGGTCCGCCATGGTTTGCTGCAGCACCGAGCGCACCGTGTGTTCAATAAAGGCTGCCGAATTGTGGGTGGCGGTAATGACGGCAACACGTGGCATACGGAAGGCGGAGTGAAAGACGGTAGCGCCACATGATTTCACACTATGTACAGTTTTGCAACACTGGGCGTGCCCGTGCACCGCCGTTCTGCTCCAGCTTGAACACGGCAAAGGCCTGCGCCACCCAGTCCGCCTGGCGCGCCAGGCTGGCGGTGGCGGCCGCCGCCTGTTCCACCAGGGCGGCGTTCTGCTGGGTGATGTCGTCGATGTGCACCACGGCCTGGTTGACCTGGCCGATGCCGCGGCTTTGCTCGCGCGTGGCATTCTGGATTTCATCCATGACATGGGTGACCCGGCTGACCGAGGCGATCACCTCGCTCATGGTGCTGCCGGCGCTGCTGGTCAGGCGCGCCCCGGCGTCAACCTTGGCGATGGAACTGTCGATCAGCGTTTTCACGTCCTTGGCGGCGGACGCCGAACGCTGCGCCAGGCTGCGCACTTCCGACGCCACCACGGCGAAACCCTTGCCCTGCTCGCCGGCGCGGGCCGCTTCCACCGCCGCGTTCAAGGCCAGGATATTGGTCTGGAAGGCAATGCCGTCGATCATGCCGATGATGTCCAGGATCTTGCGCGAGGACTGGCTGATATCGTCCATGGTTTGCACCACCTGCGACACGATGGTGCCGCCCTCCGCCGCCACGCTGGAGGCGCGGCCGGCCAGGTCATTGGCGTTCTGCACGCTGGCGGCGCTCTGCTGCACATTGCTGGTGAGCTGCTCCATGCTGGCCGCCGTCTGTTGCAGGCTGGACGCCTGCGATTCGGTGCGCCCCGACAGGTCCAGGTTGCCGGTGGCGATTTCGCTGGTGGCGGTCTGGATTTCCACGAAGTTGTTGCGCACGTCGCCAATAATGCTGTGCAAGTTGACATTGGTCTGACGCAAGGCGGCCAGCAACTGCCCCATTTCATTGTCGGCGCCGACCTCGATCACCCCGGTCAGGTCGCCGCCCGCCATGCGGCGCGCAAAGCCGGTGGCGCGGCGCAGCGGTTGCACCACGGCGCGCTGCAGGGAGTACCAGAAATACAGGGCGCCCAGGATGAACACGCCATTGGCAGTGGTGAGCCAGACGGGCGCGCCTTGCATGGCGCCGGACATCGCGAGGAAGGCCAGCAAGCCGGTCAGCGCCGCCATCCCGATACCGATGTGGCGCGCCAGCGACAGGTTGCGCAGCTGGTCGGCCCAGTTGCGCCAGCCGCGCTGCAGCAGCCGGCCGCGCTCCAGGCGCAGGCGGCGCGGGTTGCCGTCGCGGAATTCACGGTACAGGCTGTCGGCCTGCGCCACCTGTGCGCGGCTGGGCTTGGTGCGCACCGACATATAGCCGACATGGCGGCCGGCCTCGATCACCGGGGTGACGTTCGCCAGTACCCAATAGAAGTCGCCGTTCTTGCAGCGGTTCTTCACCAGGCCGGTCCACGGCATGCCGGCCTTGATGGTGGACCACAGGTCGGCAAAGGCTTCCACCGGCATGTCGGGGTGACGCAGGATATTCTGCGGCGCCCCGATCAGCTCGTCCTCGGTAAAGCCGCTGACTTCGATGAAATACGGATTGGCATAGGTGATCTTGCCCTTCATGTCGGTGGTGGAGACGATGGTCTTACCGTCGTCCAGCACGTATTCCTGGTTCGAGACAGGGGTATTGAGGCGCATGGCGGTGCTCCCAGTTTGGTGATTAGTCGTTTTATTAGGAAACGGAGTCACGAACCGGGAATTGGGGTTCGCAAGGCGTGAAAGGCGCGCAGTCGGGCGCGCCATGCCAGGTCATGCGTTCGAGTATAGAAACTGAATGCAAGCGAGAAACTCACCAAAAATCGCAATAGAAAAAATCAATGGGACGATCTGCCACAGCGTTGCGCGGCGTCACAACGCCGGCCTGGCCGGCGCGCCAACATTGCGGAACGATCAGCTTTGCCTGGAGGTCATGATGCGCCAACTCCTCAGTTCGATCAGGCACCGAATGCCGCTGCTGCCGCACCGTGCGCGCCAGGAGCGCCGCGCCGACCGCAGCGGCCTGCCGCGCCAGGACCCGGGCATCGGCGCCGTGCTGGCCGCCTGCACCGATTGGCTGTGCACGGCGCAGGACCGTTCCGCCTCGCGCGATGGCGGCGTGGCGCGTGACTACAGCCTGCTCAAAGGCTGGGCCACGTCCTATCCCGAAACCACCGGCTATATCGTGCCCACCATGATCGAACTGGCGCGCCGCGATCAGCGCGCCGACCTGCACCAGCGCGCGCGCGGCATGCTGGACTGGCTGGTCGCGATCCAGTTCGCCGACGGCGGTTTCCAGGGTGGGCGTATTGATTCCACGCCGCGCGTGCCGGTCACCTTCAACACCGGCCAGATCCTGCTGGGCCTGGCCGCCGGCGCGCAGGAATACGACGACGCGCGCTACCTGCAAGCCATGCACCGCGCCGCCGCCTGGCTGCGCGACTCGCTGGAGGCGGACGGCTACTGGGACAAGCACCCCACCCCGTTCGCCGCGCCCGGCGAAAAGGCCTACGAAACCCATGTCGCCTGGGGCCTGTTCGCCGCCGACCGCCTGGCGCCCGGCCACGGCTATGGCGAAGCGGGGCTGCGCCAGGTGGCCTGGGCGCTCACCAAACAAAGCCCGAACGGCTGGTTTGCCGCCAACTGCCTGAACCAGCCGGAACAGCCGCTCAGCCACACCATCGGTTACGTGCTGCGCGGCGTGCTGGAAAGCTACCGCCTGGCCCAGGTGCCGGAATTGCTGGCCGCCGCCATGCGCACCGGCGACGCGCTGCGTGCCGTCATCGGCGCCGACGGCTTCCTGCCCGGTCGCCTGGACAGGCAGTGGCGCCCCGCCGCCGATTTCGCCTGCCTGACCGGCTCGGCGCAGATCGCGCACTGCCTGTTCCTGCTCTACCAGTTAACCGGCGCGCACGACTTCTTCGATGCCGGGCGCCGCCTGAACCAGTACGTGCGGCGCACCATCAAAATTGATGGCCCGCCGGAGACGCGCGGCGGCGTCAAAGGCGCCTTCCCGGTCGACGGTGCCTATGGCGAATACGAATACCTCAACTGGGCCGCCAAGTTCTGCATCGATGCCAACCTGCTGGAAGACGAACTGCTGCAGGTGCAACATGCTTAAGCGCGCCCGACAACTGGCCCGCGCCCTGCAGGAAACGCTGCGCCGCCACCAGGGGGCCCGCGCCGTGCGGCAGGCGCAACGCCATATCGGACGCGCAGAACTGGCGGCCGGTCTCAAGCAGCTCGGCATCCTGCCGGGCGACGTGCTCTTCGTCCATTCCTCGCTGAAAAGCCTGGGCTATGTGGAAGGCGGCGCCGCCACCGTGCTGCAAGCCTTGCAGGAAGCGGTAGGGCCGAGCGGCACCTTGCTGCTGCCGGCCTACCACATGCCCGGCGGCTCCATCCGCGCCGCCTGCGAACAGGACGGCTACGTGTTCGACGTGCGCCGCCACGGCACCCACATGGGCCGCCTGCCGGAAGCCTTCCTCGCCAGCGCCGGCATCCAGCGCAGCATCCACCCCACCCACTCGGTGGCAGCCTGGGGCAGCCACGCCGCCTGGCTGACGGAAGCGCACCACCTGGCGCCATCGGTGTTCGGCCACGGCTCGCCATGGCAACGCCTGTTCGGCCTGGAGCAGGCCAAGGTGCTGGGCCTGGGCGTCTCCATGGGCCCGGTCACCTTCTACCACGTGCTGGAAGACGCCATGGGCGCCGACTTCCCGCTGCCGGTCTGGGACGAGCCGACCCACCGCCTGCCCTGCCTCGACCACGCCGGCCAGCGCCACGACGTGCCGCTGCGGCCGTTCGCCCCCGCGCTGGCGCAGCAGCGCATCGACCACCGCTCGCGCGACGACTTGCGCGCCTACTTCACGGCGGAATTCACACGGGCCGGCCTGCTGCACACCGGCCAGGTCGGCGCAGCGGCGTGCTGGTGGATTCCCGCGCCCGCCTTCTACACGCACCTGGAGCGCCTGGCCAGCCAGGGCATCACCATCTACGCCACACCCGAACAACTGGCGGCACGCCCGCTGGCTTGAGGCTCTCTTTGCGCGCGCTCCAACGCAAGCCCAGCCGGATCATCGGCAGCTCAAGCAGGTGGTAACCCAGACCGGTCAGCGCCAGCAGCAAGGACAGGAACAGAGCCCACTGCGCCAGCGGATGCCAGTCCTCCAGCGTGCGGAACGCCAGCCACATCAGCGGCGGATGGAACAGGTAAATGCCGTAGCTGTATTTGGCGATGAATTTGCAGGCGCTGTTCAAGCGCGGCGCGCGCATTTCGCGCACGTAGGGAAGCGCCAAGCCGACTGCCAGGCACACCAGCCAGCGCCCGTAATTGTTGGCTCGCGGTTCGGCCAGGAAGACGAACGCGCTGCACGCCAGCGCCAGGAAGAATGGCCACAACCAGCCCGGAAAAAGTTCCCTGCCCTGCATGCGCCACGCCAGCACACCGGCCAGAAAGCAGGGCGCGAACTCAAACAGGCTCAGGCGCGGGCTGACCAGCGGCTGCACGATGGCGATGGGAATCGAGACCACCCACAGCGCCAACAGCCAGCGCAGCGGGCGCTGCCGGAACAACAGGAACAGCGCCGGCAGCAGCAGGTACATCTGCACTTCCAGGCACAGCGACCAGAGCACGGTGGACATATAGCGCGCATACACCAGGTTCTGTACCAGCAGCAGGTTCGCCAGCAACTCGAACGACGTCCACTGCGCATCCATGAACAGGTAAATCCCCAGCAGCATGAACGCCGACAGCGGGTAAATGCGGCAGGCGCGCTGCACATAAAACGCCCGAAACAGGGCCGCCCCGGCCAGTTGCTGGCGCTCCAGCGACTGCATCAGCACCAGGCTGGTATGCACGAAAAACAGCATCACCCCCAGCTGACCGAGGGCAAACGAGATGGCATTGGTGCGGATGGTATAGCCGGCCACATGGGCGACCAGCACCAGCAGCACGGCCAACGCGCGCAGGAAATCGAGGTTCGGCTTGAGCATTGCGCAGGCGCAGCTTGGAAGCGGGACTTCCAGTCTGCCCGAGCAAGGCCGGGGAGACTTTGCGCACGCGCAATGATCGCGCTACAACATCACTTCAGGCGGATGGCAACCAGCTTCCCGTTACTTGCCGTCGCACCAACGGCAATGTACAGCGTGCGATCCGCCGACAAGGCCAGCATGCCTGGCTCGTTGTGGCTCCACACCACCTTCTTGCTTGCCAGGTCCATGGCATAGACTTTCTGGCTGGTGCTGAAGAACAACAGGTTACGCGTGACGATGATATTACGGTGGAAGGTCTCTCCGGCGCCTGGTGGAGTCCAGCTCCACAGCACCTTGCCGTTTGCTTCGTCCATCGCATCCAGCGATGCAGGTGAATTGCGGCCAGCATACAGAACGCCATTCGCCAGCGCAGGCGCGGTCAGGTAGGCGGCGTTGGTACTCCACAGGTACTTCCGGTCAGCGATGTCGAAGCCGGACAACACGCGCTGGCCGTAGTGCTCGACATTGGACGCTGCGCGGCCACTGAAAGCGGTTCCGGCAAAAGAGATCACGTTTTTCTTGCTGCCTAGAAGCGGGCCACCAAAGTAGCCATCACCGGAACCGTTCCCCAGCAAATCATCAATTTTTGCTTCCGTGACACCAGTCGCACGATTAATCACATATAGGGCATGGCCGTTGTGATGATAGACATTCACGTCGTCTGCCGCCGGGGCGAACATATCCCATGCGCCGCCCGCACTGTGGCTCCAGTTGCTTGCACCAGTGACAGTGTTAAAAGAATAGGTGATGCCGCCCTGGTAGCCGGCGCCAACCATCATCTGATCGCCAATCACCGTTGGCGCCAATACGTGTGGCCATTGTCCACCGAATGGTGACTTGAACATTACGGCGCCATCGGCGGCATTGACCGTCCAGACGAATGTTTGCTCATGACCGGTGACAGGCGCGAAGACCTTGCCATTGCTGACGGCTGGCGGTCCCATGGCAGGCACCGCACCCAGCGAACGTTGCCATGCCAGCTTGCCGTCCGCTTCGAACAAGGCGTAGATATTGCCGCTGCCAAAGTAAACGTCGCCAGTCACAAACACCTTGCCAGCCATGGTTGCCACCGCGTTGATGCCGCCGATCGGATCTTTGGACTGATATTGCCACTCCCATGCCTTGGCAAAGCGCGCCGGATTCAACGTAATCGGCACGTAGCCACTGTGCGCCGCATCACGTTGGTGCATGGCCCAATCGCCTACTGCTGCAACCTTCAAAGTGTAGGGCAGGTTGGCCAAGGCGCCAGGATAGGGCTGTGCGCACGCGGCATCTTTGCAGGCGCGAATTTCGATGGTTCCGCTATGGCTGCCGGCAGCGACATCACCGCGCGTAGCCAACTTGATTTTGTGGTTGGAACCCGTTGCGGCGCTGGTTTCCACCGCGACAAAGCGGCCGGCGGCTTCGCTCACTTTGATATAGACGGGGTCTGCGGCATTCTCGCGAGTGATCGTGGTCTCGAAGCTGATCTCTACTTCATCGCCAGCAGACAGCTCCTGGCTGATCGACGCTTGCGCTGCCAGTAAAACAGGTTTGGAGTTGTCGGTGCTGCTGCCACCACCGCAGGCGGCCAGCAGAAGACAGGCTGGCAGTGCGGCGTATTGAGGTTTGAATGTCACGATGCAATTGCTTTAAAGGAAAGCTGCATCCTATCATTCATTCAGGGAATATTGCTATTGTGACAATTTGCGAGATTTGCCGCAGAGGGCTTGCAGGAGGCAAATATGGTGCGGCTGGCGGGGATCGAACCCACGACCCTCGGCTTCGGAGGCCGATACTCTATCCACTGAGCTACAGCCGCATGTGATACTGAAGAGACCCGAAGGATAGCCGGAAATCCATTCCATAGCTAGGGGTTTCCGTCTATAATCGCAGGTTTGACGAGGGCCTGGCGCTTTCATTACTAAAAAAACAACCCTCCACAGCTTTCAAAAAACTGTCCTAAGGAAATCATGAGCCACGAATCCGCTATCAGAACGCCTAAGCAGCTGGTCGCTGCCGTTGTAGGTTTCTTCGCTATCACTATCATCGGCATCGTTTTGCTGGTGCAATATGTGACCCAGGAAAAGCTGACTGGTGCGGGTTCCGAGAGCCAAAGCGCGGAAGCGATTGCTGCCCGTCTGGCGCCAGTGGCTGACAATGGCTTTACCCTGAAAGATGCAAATGCGCCGAAGGTGCTGCAGACTGGCGAAGCGGTGTACACCGCGACTTGCGCAGCTTGCCACGGTACCGGCGCGGCTGGCGCACCTAAGACTGGCGATGCCGGTGCTTGGGGTGCTCGTATTGCGCAGGGTTATGACACTGTCGTGAAGCATGCGGTCGAGGGTCTGCGGGCGATGCCTGCCAAGGGCGGCAATCCTGACCTGGATGATGTGGAAGTGGCGCGCGCTGTGGTGTTCATGGCGAACCAGTCGGGCGGTAAGTTCAAGGAGCCTGAGGTTAAACAGGCGGCTCCGGCGGCTGATGCGCCGGCGGCGGAGCCTAAGGGCTGATTTCTGCTGGATGATAAAAAACCGCTCGGTTAGAGCGGTTTTTTTTTGCCTGTTTGGACTTGTTGGGAAACCGGGAAACCGGGAAAACCGGAAAACCAGGGTCTGACCCTGAGGGTCAGACCCTGGTTTTCCGGTTTCCCGGTTTTAGCTGGCTTCCGGTTTTCGCTGGCTTCCGGTTTAGCGCGTTACCAGATAATCACGCGCTCTTTCGGCGCCAGGTACATCTGGTCGCCCTTCTTCACGCCGTACGCTTCGTAGAACCCTGGCTGGTTTCGCAGGGTGCCGTTGGTGCGGTATTCCTCGGGTGAATGCGGGTCGGTGGTGACCTGGCGGATCAACGCCGCTTCACGCGCCTTGGCGCGCCACGCTTGCGCCCAGCCCTGGTAGAAGCGCTGGTCGCCGCTATACCCTTCGATCACCGGCGCCGGCTTGCCGCCCAGCGACAGCTTGTAGGCCTTGTAAGCAATCGCCAGGCCGGAATTGTCGGCGATGTTCTCGCCCAGCGTCAGCTCGCCATTGACCTTGTAGCCTTTGACCGGGCTGAAGGCGCTGTACTGCTTGACCAGCATCTTGGTGCGCGCTTTGAAGTTCTTGTGGTCGCGCGCAGTCCACCAGTCGCGCAGGTTGCCGTCGCCGTCGTATTGCGCGCCCTGGTCGTCGAAACCGTGCGAAATCTCGTGGCCGATCACGGCGCCGATCGCGCCGTAGTTGACGGCATCGTCCGCATTGGCGTCGAAGAACGGCGGCTGCAGGATGGCGGCGGGGAAGACGATCTCGTTCAGCTCCGGGTTGTAGTAGGCGTTGATGGTTTGCGGTGTCATGCCCCATTCATCGCGGTCGATCGGCTTGCCCAGCTTGTCCAGTTCTTTCTGCACCGAGAACTCGGTGGCGCGGGTGATGTTCCCTACCAGGTCGTTACGGTCGATCACCAGCTTGCTGTAGTCGCGCCACTTGTTCGGGTAGCCGATCTTCGGCGTGAACTTGGCCAGCTTGGCTTGCGCTTCCTTCTTGGTCTGTGGGCTCATCCAGGCCAGCGTGTCGATGCTGTCCTTGTAGGCGGCCAGCAGGTTTTTCACCAGTTCTTCCATGCGCGCCTTGTTGGCGGCCGGGAAGTGCTGTTCGACGTAGGCCTTGCCGATGCTTTCACCGAGCGCGCCTTCGGTGGCGCTGACGCCGCGCTTCCAGCGGGCGCGCTGTTCGGTGGCGCCGCCCAGTTGCTTGCCGTAGAAGGCAAAGTTGGCGTCGACAAAGGCTTTGGACAGGTATGGCGCGTTGGCGCGAATGACGCTCCACGCGAAGTAGGGTTTGAGGGTGTCGAGCGGGGTGTCGGCCAGCAGCTTGTCGAGCGCTTTCAGGTAGCTTGGCTGGCTGACGATCACGTAATCGACCTTGCCGGCCACGCCCAGGCCGGACAGGTAGGCGTTCCAGTCGTAACCTGGCATCAGTGCACCCAGCTTGGCGACGGGCACCTTGTTGTAGGCCTTGACCGGATCGCGCAGGGCGACTTTGTCCCAGTGCAGCTGGGCGATTTTCGTTTCGAAGGCGACGACGGCTTTGGCATTGGCGGTGGCGTTGCTGTCGCCGGCCAGCGCCAGCATCGTTTCAACGGTGGCTTGGTATTTGGCCAGTGTCTCGGCCATCTTGGCGTCGTTCTTCTTCAGGTAGTAGTCGCGGTCGGGCATGCCGAGGCCGGACTGCACGAAGTCGATCACGTATTTGGTCGAGTCTTTGTTGTCCTGGTGGATGCCGAGGTCCATCGGGGCTGGGAAGTTGTGGCGGTTGTGGTACGCGAACAGGGCCGGCAGTTGCTTCTTGTCGTTCAGGGCGGCGATGCGCGCCAGCTCGGGCTGGATCGGGGCGGCACCCAGTTGCTCCAGGCGCGCTTCGTCCATGTAGGCGGCGTAGAAGTCGCCGATGCGTTTCTGGTCGGCGTTGGCGGCGCTTTGGGCGGCGTCTTCGATGATCTTGCGCAGTTGCGGTTGGATGTCTTCGTACAGCTTTTCCCAGACGCCCCAGCTGCTCATTTCGGCGGGGATGTCGGTGCTGGCGAGCCATTTGCCGTTCAGGTGTTTGAAGAAGTCGTCCTGGGCGCGTACGCCCGGGTCGATGTATTGCAGTTCGATGCCGGATTTGTCGGCGGCGCCGGCGCTGGCGGCGATCAGGGCTGCGGCGAGGGCTAACAGATGTTTTTTCATGGGGGGTTCTCTTTTTTAACCGGGGACCGGGAAACTGTTAAAACCGGGGAAACCGCGAAACCAGGAAACCGGGGTCAGACCCTTAGGGTCTGACCCCGGTTTCCCGGTTTTCCGGTTTTCCCGGTCTTTGCGAAACTCGCGAGTTTTACCAGATGATGGCGCGGTCTTTTGGTGGGAGGTACAGCTTGTCGCCTTCTTTCACGCTATAGGCGTCGTAGAAACCTGGCTGGTTGCGCAGGGTGCCGTTGGCGCGGAATGGGCCGGGCGAGTGCGGGTCGGTTTTCACACGCGAGATCAATGCGGCGTCGCGGAACTTGGTGCGCCATACCTGGGCCCAGCCCATGTAGAAGCGCTGCTCGCCGCTGAAGCCGTCGATGACCGGCGCCTTCTTGCCCTTCAACGACAACTTGTACGCCTTGTACGCCACGGCCAGGCCGGAGTTGTCGCCGATGTTTTCGCCCAGGGTCAGCTCGCCGTTGACCATATAGCCCGGCAGCGCTTCGAATTCGCCGTACTGCTTGACCAGGATGGCGGTGCGCTCTTTGAAGCGCTTGCCGTCTTCCTCGGTCCACCAGTTACGCAGGTTGCCGTTGCCGTCGAACTGCGAGCCCTGGTCGTCGAAGCCGTGCGAGATTTCGTGGCCGATCACGGCGCCGATGCCGCCGTAGTTGACCGCGTCATCGGCCTTCATGTCGAAGAACGGTGGCTGCAGGATGGCGGCCGGGAAGACGATCTCGTTCATCTCCGGGTTGTAGTAGGCGTTGACCTGCTGTGGTGGCATCAGCCACTCTTCGCGGTCGATCGGTTTGCCCAGCTTGGCCACGTTGCGATTGTGCTCGAACTGGTTGGAGCGGATCACATTGCCCACCAGGTCGTCGCGCTTGATGTCCAGCGCGCTGTAGTCGCGCCATTTATTCGGGTAGCCGATCTTGGTGGTGAACTTGGCCAGCTTGGCGTGCGCTTCCTTCTTGGTCGCAGGGCCCATCCACTCCAGCGTGTCGATGCTTTGCTTGAAGGCCAGCAGCAGGTTCTTCACCAGCACTTCCATGCGCGCCTTGGCTTCCGGCGGGAAGTGCTTGGCCACGTACAGCTTGCCGACCGCTTCGCCCATGGCGCCTTCGGTCAGCGTCACGGCACGCTTCCAGCGCGGACGCTGTTCGGTGGCGCCGCTCAGGGTGGTGCCGTAGAAGGCGAAGTTCTCGTCCACGAAGGCTTTGGACAATTGCGGCGAGTAGGTGGCCAGCAGGCGGTAGTCCAGGTAGGCCTTCCAGTCTTCCAGCGGCACTTCGGCGATCACCTTGTCCAGCGCCTGCAGGTAGGTCGGCTGGCTGACGATCACGTCTTTCACTTTGCCGCCGAGGTGCACGCCGTCCAGCCAGGTGGTGAAGTCGAAGCCCGGCATCAGCTCTTTCAGCTTGGCCACTTCGTACTTGTTGTAGGCCTTGACCGGGTCGCGCAGCTCGACCTTGGTCCACTGGATTTGCGCGATGCGGGTTTCCACGTTGACCACGGCCTTGGCGGTGGCGGCGGCATTCTTGTCGCCGGCCAGCGCCAGCATGCGGGCCACGTGGGCTTCGAACTTGGCCAGGGTGTCGGCCAGCTTCGCGTCGTCTTTCTTCAGGTAGTAGTCGCGGTCGGGCATGGACAGGCCGGATTGCGCCAGGTCGGCCACGTAACGGGTCGAGTCTTTGTTGTCCTGGTGGATGCCGACGTCGAACGGGCTGCTCACGCCCATGCGCGAGAACTGGGCGAACTGGGCGGCCAGTTGCTTTTTATCGTTCAGGGCGGCGATGCGGGCCCGCTCGCCGGCCAGCGGGGTGATGCCCAGTTGCTCGGCGCGGGCGTCGTCCATCATGGAGGCGAACAGGTCGCCCACGCGCTTGGCGTCGGCGCTACCGCCCTTGGCGGCGGCTTCCTCGATCAGGGCGCGCAGGCGCGGCTGGAGCTCTTCCGCCATGACGGCGAAAGTGCCCCAGGAGGAGCGGTCGGCCGGGATCTGGATGTTTTTCATCCAGGCGCCGTTGGTGTGCAGGTAGAAGTCGTCCTGGGCACGCACTGCCTTGTCCATGTGCTGGACTTCGATGCCGGATTTCTGTGGGGTTTTGCCGGCAGCAATTGCTGCGTTGGCGGTGAAGAGGCCAATGACGATGGCGCTCAGGATCTTGCGTTTCAAGGTTACCCTCCTAGGTATGTGTGACGGTATCGCGCGACTCTAGCACGCCGCCCGTGCAAACTTAAAAAAAAAGCCACGCTGAGCGTGGCTTTTTTGTCTCCGGATTGATTACCAGATGATGATGCGGTCTTCCGGCTTGACGTACATCTTGTCGCCTTCTTTCACGCCGAAGGCTTCGTAGAAGGCTGGCTGGTTGACCACGGTGCCGTTGGCGCGGAAGCGGCCGGCCGAGTGCGGGTCGGTTTTAACCTGCACAATGGCTTGCTGGTCGCGCATCTTGGTGCGCCATACCTGGCCGAAGCCCATGAACACGCGCTGCTCGCCGCTCAGGCCGTCGATCACCGGGGACGGCTGGCCGCCCAGGGAGATCTTGTAGGCCTTGTAGGCGATCGCCAGGCCCGAGTTGTCGGCGATGTTTTCGCCCAGGGTCAGCTTGCCGTTGATCGGGTAGCCCGGCACCGGTTCGTAGGAGCCGTACTGCTTGACCATGGCGTCCGCCTTGATCTTGAAGGCGGCGCGGTCTTGCGCACTCCACCAGTCGCGCAGGTTGCCGTCGCCGTCGTACTGCGAGCCGGAGTCGTCGAAGCCGTGCGAGATTTCGTGGCCGATCACGGCGCCGATGGCGCCATAGTTCACCGCGTCGTCCGCCTTCATGTCGAAGAACGGCGGCTGCAGGATGGCGGCCGGGAACACGATCTCATTGGCGGTTGGGCGGTAGTAGGCGTTGATGGTCTGCGGGGTCATGCCCCATTCATCCTTGTCGATCGGCTTGCCCAGCTTGTCGATATTGCGGTTGTAACCGAACTCGGTGGCGCGGCGCAGGTTGCCCGCCAGGTCGCCGGCGTTGAACTGCAGCTTGCTGTAGTCGCGCCATTTGTTCGGGTAGCCGATTTTCGGGGTGAACTTGGCCAGCTTTTCCTGCGCCTGTTTCTTGGTCTCAGGACCCATCCAGTCGATGCTGTCGATGCTCTGCTTGTAGGCCACCAGCAGGTTCTTCACCAGTTCTTCCATGCGCGCTTTGCGCTCGGCCGGGAAGTACTTGGCCACGTACAGCTTGCCCAGGCCTTCGCCGATGGCGCCTTCCACCACGCCCACGCCGCGCTTCCAGCGTGGCTGCTGTTCGGTCACGCCGGTCAGCACGGTGCCGTAGAAGGCAAAGTTGGCCTGGTCGAATTCCTTGCTCAGGTAAGGCGAAGCGTCACGCAGCAGCTGCCATTCGAAGTAGGCTTTCCAGGTTTCCAGCGGGGTGCTTTCCACCAGCTTGCCGAATTCGGTCATGTAGCTTGGCTGGGCCACGATCACGCTGTCGGTCTTGGCAGCGATGCCGACGGCGCCCAGCGCCGCTTTCCAGTCGTAGCCGGGCGCGATTTCGGCCAGCTTGACGATGTCCATCTTGTTGTAGCGCTTGACCGGGTCGCGGTTTTCCACGCGGGTCCACTGGGCTTTGGCCAGTTCGGTTTCCAGGCCGATGATGGCCTTGGCCATGTCGGCGCCGTTCTTGTTGCCGGCCATGCCCAGCACCTTGGCAACGTGCTGCTCGTACTTGGCCAGCACGTCGGCCATCTTGGTGTCGTCTTTTTTCAGGTAGTAGTCGCGGTCAGGCAGACCCAGGCCGGACTGGCCCATGTAGGCGGCGTACTGGGTCGAGTTGCGCGCGTCCTGGCTCACGCCCACGCCGTAAGGCGCCGGCACGCCGGATTTGTTCAGGTGGGCGATCAGGGTTGGCAGGCCTTTCTTGTCTTTCAGGCCGCGGATCTTGGACAGCTCGCCGGACAGCGGCTTGATGCCGGCTTTTTCCAGCTTGGCTTCGTCCATGTAGGAGGCGTACAGCGCGGCGATCTTGGCTTCATCGCCTTTCAGGCCTTTCTGCTTTTGCAGGTCCTGGATCAGGTCGCGCAGGTGGAACAGGGTGTCGTCGCGCAGCTTGGCGAAGGAGCCCCAGCTCGACTTATCGGCCGGGATTTCGGTGTTCTTCAGCCATTCACCGTTCAGGTGCTGGAAGAAATCGTCCTGAGCACGCACGCTCTTGTCGATGTATTGCGTGTCGATGCCCGAAGTCGGGGCTGGGTTGTGGTCATGACCTTCGTGGCCGCCAGCGTGGGCGAAAGCCGCCATCACGCTCAGGGTAATGGTGCTCAGGATAAAACGTTTCACTCTGTTGTCCCTTTAGAATTTGGTTTCAAGTCGAACACTCCACTGGGTGTAAGTGGGGTTCAGCGAGGCCGCTTGTGAGGCAAGCCCATTAGCGTACACCAGGTTGTACCCGGTTGCATCATCCGCCAGCAGGTTGTTGACGCTGAGGCGGAGCTGCGTGCGGCTGTCGAAACGCCACAGCGCATACATGTCCAGCACGCGTTTGCGGCTGGTTTCCACTCGCTGCTTGTCGCTGACCCGGGTGCGGACCAGCGGCGTCCAGTTGTAGCTGGCGCCCACGGCGAGTGGAATGTCTTTCAGGCGGTAGTCCATGCCCAGGTTGGCCGTCTGCCTGGCCTGCTGGTCCAGGCGGTTGTCCGGGCCGGGGATGCCGTCCACCTTGGACCAGAAGCGGCTGTAATTGCTGCGGAAGTCGATCTGCGGCGCGTCCTCCATCAACTCCGCCAGCGAGAACTTGGCTTCCAGTTCGATGCCGCTGGTGCGCGCCTTGCCCACATTGAAAGGCGCGGATACCCAGCGCAGCCCGAGTTCCGTCTGGCGCAGCTCCAGGTCGCGCCGGATCAGGTCATCGATCTTGCGCACAAAGCCGCTGATGCTGACGATGCCGTTGCGGCCCAGGTAGTGTTCATAGGCCAGGTCAAGGCCGGTGGCCAGTTCCGGCTTCAGGTCCGGATTGCCGGTGCGGTCAGGGCTGGTGGCGCTGTTCTGGCGCGATTGCGCCGGCGCGGCGATCAGGTCCTGCACCGTGGGCGACTTGTAGCTGCGGGTCAGGCTGGCGCGCACCTGGTCCTTCTCGGCGCCGGGAATTTTCCATACGGCGTGCAGCAAGGGACTGAATACCTTGCTGGTGTTGGCGATGGTGCCCGCGCTGCGGTCGGAGGTGGTGCGGATGGCTTCCCAGCGCGCGCCGATGGAGGCCGACCACTGCGGCGTGATATCCCATTCGTCCTGTGCGAACAGGGCGACGCGGCGCGTGTCGGCGGCCAGGTTTTCGCCGGAGTCGGCGAACTGCGGTTTGCCGTTCTTGTCCAGCGATACACGCAGTTGATCGCGCTGGCTCGCTTCCAGGTCCCAACCGGCGGCCAGCAAATGGCCTTCGCCCAGCGGCGAAGTGTATTTGCCGCCGGTGTTGATGCTTTTGTCCTTGGTGCGGTCGGTGTCGGTGAAGCGGTCCAGCAGGGTGCCGCTGTTGTTGTACTGGTAGCGCAGCGAGTCGCTGTCACGCTTGCCCAGGCCAAAGCCGAATTTCACATCGAGCTTGCTGGCGCCTTGCAGGCGGTGCACCCAATTGCCGAAGCCTCGCAGGAAGGTGAGCTCGTTCTCGCTGCCCTGCTGCGCCAGGTTGTATTCCGGGCCGCGCGGTTCGCCGGCCGCCAGCAGGGGCACGGTCTGGTCCAGCGTGGTGGTGGCGTTGCTGCGGCCCTGCTGGTGCATCAGGATGGTCTGGAAATTCAGCGTGTCGCCGTTTTCAAACTTGTACGACAGGCGCGGCACCAGGTGCAGGCCTTTGTTGGTGCCGGCGCTTTCGCTGTGCAGGAATTGTTCCTTGGCCAGGTCGCCGTCGTCTTCGATGTCGAGGTTATGGGTCTGGCTGCGGTCGTGCTGGCGGCTGACGTTGAAGGAGGCCGACAAGGTGTAATTCAACGCACCCTGCTTGCCCGGGATGGTGACGGAGACTTCCGGCGAGTGGTGCCCATGCTCCAGGCGGTCGGAGGCCTTCACCTGCACGTCGCGCACCTGGTAGCCGTCGCGCAGCACGATATTGATGGTGCCGGCGATGGCGCGCGCGCTGTGCTCGGCCACCGGGCCGCGCATCACTTCTATGCGCTCGACCTGGTCAGGCGACAGCGATTCCATGGAAAAACCGGCCGGCGGACGCTCGCCGTTGACCAGCACCTGGGTGTAGCCGCTGCCCAGGCCGCGCATGCGCACTTCGCCGCCGCGTCCCGGGCGGCCACCCAGGGTCACGCCGGGCAGGCGCTTCAGCACATCGCCGACATTGTTGTCGCCATTGCGGTCCAGCTCCTCGCGGCCATAGACCTGCTTGCTGGCGGTCGAATTGCGGCGCTCGACCATATCGTCCTGGCGGCCACCGCTGACGGTGACCTGGGGCATGACGGGGTCGGCGGGCTTGCTTTGCGCTGCGGCGCCGGTGGCGGTGGCAAGGCCGAGGCTGGCGATGGCGAGGGGGAGTAACTTCTTCATGGTTTGACAATGATCCGCGCGGCTGGCCGGTTGGCGCCGCGCAGGCATTGTAATCCCCGCCCCGGCGGCTGGCGTGCCGCCGGGCGTTTTTTTACTTTTTGATACGGGAACTACATGCCCCGGCCGCCGGCCGCGCCACCGCCGCCCGGGCCGCCCATGCTGCCGCGCCCACCCGGTCCGCCGCGATGGCCGCCCTCCCCGCGTTCGCCGGCTGGCCGCTCGCCGCGCGTGCCGCCGGCGCCTTCCACGCGCACCAGTTGATCAGTGAGAAACTTTGCCACGGCCTGGCGCTGGCTGTCATCCAGGGCATCGTTGATGCCCAACCACCATTCGCGCAGTTGGCGGTCTTCGGCGGCGCTGGCGGCCTGTTCCGCCTCCAGCCCGGCCTGCAACTCGCGCAGCTCGACGTTTTGCGCCTGCAGCCGCTGCCGGGTCGCCTCCTGCAGGCGGTCACGGCGCGCGCTGCGCTCGCGCAGCAAGGCCTTGCTCTGGCTTTCCACTTTGGACCACAGGGTGGACTGGTTGGCATTCAGGTTCAGCGATTTGCGGAATTCGGCGGCCATCGGCACCAGGTCTTCGCTGCGCAGCTCCATCAGCGGCACGGCAAAGGCCGGCGCGGCGGCCATGGCCAACACCAGCCAGGCGGCGCGGGCGGAACGGATCAGTCTCATTGCATGCTCCAGAAAAAAAGATGCCTGCGCAGGACGCAGGCATAAGACCACTTCAGGGTAGAGAGAAATTGCGAGATCCAGTGTAGGGGCGGCATGCCGGCGCAATCGGCTTTCTTACAAATACTTACTCCGGTTAAAACCTTGGCAAACACCTATCAAGTTATGTATTTTGCGTGGCATTCCCACGCATTTATTCCATGCTGGCAGCTACGATTGCTGAGAATCAGGTTT
Source organism: Massilia sp. SR12 (assembly GCA_046523935.1). Classification (GTDB taxonomy): domain Bacteria; phylum Pseudomonadota; class Gammaproteobacteria; order Burkholderiales; family Burkholderiaceae_D; genus Rugamonas. Next base: position 3,952,217 of record CP159586.1, read on the forward strand.
ATACTGAATTCCAATGGCGGTCGAGTTAACCGCTGTATTCGGAACAGGTGACACATGGGCAAGAAACTCAAGAACGCCGGCCTGATCGGCTTGGGCGTGGTGGCAGGGGTTGCGGTATCCCTCCAGTTTTCCGCGATGGCGCAAAAGCAGGTCGACCCGGTCCTGCCGCTGGAGGAGCTCAAGCAGCTGGCCGATGTGTACGGCCTGATCAAATCCGATTACGTCGAATCCGTGGAAGACAAGAAGCTGCTGACCGAAGCCATTTCGGGCATGGTGGCCTCGCTCGACCCGCATTCCGCCTACCTGGACAAGAAGGCCTATGCCGAGCTGCGCGAAGGCTCGCAGGGCAAGTTCGTCGGCCTGGGCATTGAGATCGGCCAGAGCGACGAGGGCTACATCCGTATCGTGGCGCCGATCGAGGATTCGCCGGCCTACCGCGCCGGTATCAAGGCGGGCGACATGATCACGCGCCTGGATGCCACCTCGCTGAAGGGCCTCAGCCTGGATGAGTCGGTCAAGAAGATGCGCGGCGAGCCGGGCACCAAGGTGACCCTGACCATCATGCGCAAGGACGAGCCGCAGCCACTGCAATTCACCCTGAACCGCGAAGAAATCCACCAGAAGAGCGTGAAAGCGCGCATGGTGACGCCGGGCTATGCCTGGGTCCGCATTTCGCAGTTCCAGGAACCAACGGTGGAAGACCTGGCCACCAAGATTACCGAGCTGTACCGCCAGGACCCGCACCTGAAAGGCCTGGTGCTGGACCTGCGCAACGACCCGGGCGGCGTGCTGCAAGGCGCGATCGGGGTGGCGGCGGCCTTCCTGCCGAAGGACACGCCAATCGTCTCGACCAACGGCCAACTGCCTGATTCGAAACAGATTTTCTACGGCCGCGCCGAATACTACTCGCTGCGCGGCGACGGCGACCCGCTGGCCAAGCTGCCGGAGGCGGTCAAGCATGTGCCGATGGCCGTGCTGGTCAACACCGGCTCCGCCTCTGCCTCGGAAATCGTGGCCGGCGCCCTGCAGGACTACAAGCGCGCCACCATCATCGGCTCGCAAACCTTCGGCAAGGGCTCGGTGCAAACCATCCGCCAGCTCACGGCCGACACCGCCGTCAAGCTGACCACCGCGCGCTACTACACCCCGCATGGCCGCTCGATCCAGGCCAAGGGCATCGCGCCCGACCTGGCGGTGGATGAAAACGAGGACGGCGATGGCCTGAACAGCCTGCGCATGCGCGAGGCCGACCTGGCCAAGCACTTGTCCAACGACCGCGAGCAGGAAGGCGGCAAGTCCCAGCGCGACGAGTTGGAGGAGCAAATGCGCGTCCTGGCGGCCGAGAAGAAGCGCAAGCCGCTGGAATACGGCAGCGGCGAGGACTTCCAGCTGAAGCAGGCACTGAACCACCTGCAGGGCACGCCGGTGCAACTGGCCAAGGGCGAATCCAAGCTGGTCAAACTAGACCCGCCGCCCAAGAAATAAGCTGACGCGGATCAAGCCGGCGCCCCCAGGGGCGCCGTTTTTGTTGGCAGATGCGGTAAAATCGCCCGGCTAACCGGTCGCCTGACCCATTTCCAAATAAGAAAGATTGATCATGAAACAAGCCGTCATCAGCGGTACCGGCCTCTACACCCCAGAAAACTCGATCAGCAATGAGGAACTGGTCACCGCTTTCAACGCTTACGTCGAACTGTTCAATGCCGAAAACGCCGCCGCCATCGCCGCTGGCAGCGTGACCGCACTGGAAGCATCGAGCGCCGCCTTCATTGAGAAGGCTTCCGGCATCAAATCGCGTTATGTGATGGAAAAATCCGGCATCCTCGATCCAAAACGCATGACTCCGCGCATTCCTGAGCGCAGCAACGACGAACTGTCGCTGCAGGCCGAGATTTGCGTCGCCGCCGCGCGCCAGGCGCTGGACCGCGCCGGCCGCACTCCGGCCGATATCGATATGGTGCTGGTGGCCTGCTCGAATATGCAGCGCGCCTACCCGGCCATGGCGGTCGAAGTGCAGCAGGCGCTGGGCATCGACGGTTTCGGCTTCGACATGAACGTGGCCTGCTCCTCCGCCACCTTCGGCATCCAGCAAGCCGTATCGGCCGTGCAAAGCGGCCAGGCGCGCGCAGTGCTGATGCTGAACCCGGAAATCACCTCCGGCCACCTGGATTACCGCGACCGCGACAGCCACTTCATCTTCGGCGACGCCTGCACGGCGGTGATCGTGGAAGCCAAGGAAGATGCGGTGTCCAAGCACCAGTGGGACATCCTGGACACCAAGCTGAAGACCAGCTTCTCCAACAACATCCGCAATAACTTCGGCTTTATGAACCGCTTCGACGAAAGCGGCATCGGCGCTTCCGACAAGCTGTTCAAGCAGCAGGGCCGCAAGGTGTTCAAGGACGTGTGCCCGATGGCGGCGCAGATGATCAAGGATTCGATCGAGCGCGCCGGCCTGCAAGTGGAGCAGATGAGCCGCTTCTGGCTGCACCAGGCCAACCTCAGCATGAACCAGCTGATTTCGCGCACCATCCTGGGCCGTGATGCAGAGCCGCTGGAAGCGCCGGTGATCCTGGATACGTATGCCAACACCTCTTCTGCCGGTTCGATCATTGCTTTCCATAAGCACCAGGATGATTTGCCATCCGGCGCGTATGGCGTGATCTGCAGCTTCGGCGCCGGGTACTCGATCGGCTCGGTCGTCGTTCGCAAAGCCTAAAACCTGGAAACCGGGAAACCAGGGTACGGCCCGCAGGGCCGGACCCTGGTTTCCCGGTTCCAAGGTTTTCCGGTTTATACTGCATGCGAAAGGAACCCGCATGCCCCATGACGTCAGCCTGATTACCACTATTGCCGCAGCCCTCGGGTTCGGCCTCGTCTTCGGCTTCATTGCCACCCGCCTTAAGCTCCCCGCCCTGGTTGGCTACTTAGCCGCCGGCATCCTGATCGGTCCCGCCACCCCCGGCTTTGTTGCCGATACCGCCCTCGCCGGCCAGCTGGCCGAGATTGGCGTGATGCTGATGATGTTCGGCGTCGGCCTGCACTTCTCCCTGGACGACCTGTGGGAAGTGCGCAAAGTCGCCCTGCCCGGCGCCATCCTGCAAATCAGCGCCGCCACCGGCATGGGCATGGCCCTGGCCCACTGGTGGGGCTGGAGCCTGGGCGGCGGGCTGGTGTTCGGCCTGGCGCTGTCGGTGGCCAGCACCGTGGTCCTGCTACGGGCGCTGGAGGAACGCGGCACGCTGGATTCCTTCAACGGCCGCATTGCCGTTGGCTGGCTGGTGGTGGAAGACCTGGTCACCGTCCTGGTCCTGGTGCTGCTGCCGGCGGTCGCCGGTTCGCTGGGCGGCCATGCGCCGGACGCCGCGCACGGCCAGGGCGCGGCGGAAGGCGGCCTGCTCAAGGCGCTGGCCATCACGCTGGGCCAGGTCGGCCTGTTCGTCGGCTTCATGCTGCTGGTGGGCCGCAAGCTGTTCCCGTGGATCCTGTGGCAAGTGGCGCGCACCAACTCGCGCGAGCTGTTCACGCTGTGCGTGATTGCGGCGGCGGTCGGTATTGCCTATGCCGCGACCGTGCTGTTCGGCATTTCCTTTGCGCTGGGCGCCTTCTTCGCCGGCATGGTGCTGCGCGAATCGGAGCTGAGCCACCGCGCCGCGCACGAATCGCTGCCGCTGCGCGATGCGTTTGCGGTGCTGTTCTTTGTTTCGGTTGGCATGCTGTTCGAGCCTTCCATCCTGGTGGAGCAGCCGCTGCGCGTGCTGGCCGTGGTGCTGGTGGTCCTGTTCGGCAAATCGCTGGCCGCCCTGGCGCTGGTGCTGGTGCTGCGCTATCCGGCCGGCACGGCGCTGATGGTTTCGGCCAGCCTGGCGCAGATCGGCGAGTTCTCCTTCATCCTGGCCGCGCTCGGCATTTCGCTCGGCTTGCTGCCGCCGGAAGGGCAAAGCCTGATCCTGGCCGGCGCCATCCTGTCGATTGCGCTCAACCCGGTGATGTTCCTGCTGAGCGATTGGCTGGAGCGCGTGCTGGGCAGGAACAAGGCACTGGCCGCACGCTACGCCCGCAGCGCCGACCCGTTGGCCGAGCTGCCGATGACGACCGCTGCTTCCAAGCTGGAGGGCCAGGTGGTGCTGGTGGGTTATGGCCGGGTCGGCCGCAACATCGCCGAGGCGCTGGCCGCGCAAGGGATTGAATACGTGGTGGCCGAGCAGAACCGCGAGCTGGTGGACGAGTTGCGCCAGCAAGGCATCGCCGCCGTGGCGGGCAATGCCGGGGAACCGGGCGTGCTGATCCAGGCGCACATCCACAAAGCACGCATGCTAGTGGTGGCCACGCCGGACACCTTCCATGTGCGCGCCATGATTGAAACGGCGCGCGCGCTGAATCCCGACATCCAGATCGCGGTACGCACGCACAGTGAAGAAGAAGCCGCCCTGCTGCGCAAGGAACGCGCCGGCGCCATCTTCATCGGCGAGCAGGAGCTGGCCAAATCCATGGCCGCCCACGTCGCTGCTGCTATCGCCAAATAAATTCGGGGTCTAAATTCGGGGTCAGGTCTGGCAATCGGACATTTTGCGCAGCAAAATGTCCGATTGCCAGACCTGACCCCGAATTTCTTACAGGCGGCTGGCGAGTTCGGCGCCTTCTTTGATGGCGCGTTTGGCGTCGAGCTCGGCGGCCAGGGCGGCGCCGCCGATTTTGTGGAAGCGGGGACCGCCGGCGGCCGGGGCTTCACCTTCGGGCGGCATCAGCTCGGTCAGGCTTTCCTGGCCGGCGCAAATAATCACGTTGTCGACCGCCAGCAGGCGCTCTTCTTCTCCAACGACGATGTGCAGGCCCTGGTCGTCGATCAGCTTGTATTGCACGCCGGGGATCATGACCACGCCGTTGCGGGCCAGTACGGCGCGGTGCACCCAGCCGGAGGTCTTGCCGAGGCCGGCACCCAGCTTGGTCGTCTTGCGCTGCAGCAGGTAGAGCTGGCGCACCGGTTCGGCCACCTTGGCTGGCACCAGGCCGCCGCCACTGTTGGCGTGCAGGTCGACACCCCATTCTGCGGTCCAGTGTTCTTTCGCCAGCGGCAGCGCGTGCTCAGGGTTGTGCAGCAGGTATTCGCCAACGTCGAAGCCAATACCGCCGGCGCCGATAATCGCAACGCGCTTGCCGACTGGTTTCTTGTCGCGCAGCACGTCGAGGTAGGACAGTACTTTCGGGTGGTCGATGCCATCGATCTTCGGCTTGCGCATGCGGATGCCGGTGGCGACGATCACGTCGTCGTAGCCGCCAGCCAGCAGCTCTGCGCGCGTGACGCGCTGATTGAGCCGCAGCTTGACGCCGGTCAGTTCGATCTTGCGCCCGAAGTAGCGCAAGGTTTCGTTGAATTCTTCCTTGCCGGGGATCTGGCGCGCGATGTTGAACTGGCCGCCGATGCGGTCGCCGGAATCGTACAGGGTGACGTCGTGGCCGCATTCAGCCGCCACGGTGGCTGCCGACAGGCCGGCCGGGCCGGCGCCGACCACGGCGACCTTACGCCGGGCGGCTGCGGGCTGGTACACCAATTCCGTCTCGTGGCAGGCGCGCGGGTTGACCAGGCAGCTGGCGCGCTTGTTCTGGAAGGTGTGGTCAAGGCAGGCCTGGTTGCAGCCGATGCAGGTGTTGATTTCGTCGGCGCGGCCGGCGGCGGCTTTGTTGACGAATTCGGCGTCGGCGAGGAAGGGGCGCGCCATCGAGACCATGTCGGCATCGCCACGGCGCACAATGTCTTCCGCTTCGGCCGGCATGTTGATGCGGTTGGAGGCGACCACGGGAATCGTGACTTCCTTGCGCAGGCGGCCCGCCACTTCGGCGAAGGCCGCGCGCGGCACGGAGGTGACGATGGTCGGCACGCGGGCTTCGTGCCAGCCGATGCCGGTGTTCAGGATGGTGACGCCGGCGTGCTGCAAGGCTTTGGCCACTGTCACCACCTCGTCCCAGGTATTGCCGCCGTCCACCAGGTCCAGCAGCGAGTGGCGGTACATGATGATGAAGTCGCGGCCCACCGCTTCGCGCATGCGGCGCACGATTTCCACCGGCAGGCGCATGCGGTTCTCGATGCTGCCACCCCAGCGGTCGGTGCGCAGGTTGGTGCGCGCGCAGAGGAACTGGTTCAGCAGGTAGCCTTCGCTGCCCATCACTTCCACGCCGTCGTAGCCGGCCTTCTGCGCCAGCCTGGCGGCGCGCACGTAGGCTTTGATGGTGGCTTCAATGCCGCCTTCCGTCAGCGCCTTCGGCTTAAAGGGCGAGATCGGCGATTTCTTGTCGGAGGCGGAGACAGCGAAAGGCTGGTAACCGTAGCGGCCCGCATGCAGGATCTGCATCAGGATCTTGCCGCCCTCTTCGTGCACGGCGTTGGTCACCTTGCGGTGGTTGAAGACGTCGCCGATGAAGTTCATGGTGCCGCCAAAGGGCAGCAGCCAGCCCTGGCGATTGGGTGAGATGCCACCGGTGACGATCATGCCGACGCCGCCCCTGGCGCGTTCGCGGTAGAACGCGGCCAGCTTGTCATAGTTATAGAAGCGGTCCTCTAGTCCCGTATGCATGGAACCCATGATGACGCGATTGCGCAAGGTGGTAAAACCCAGGTCGAGGGGCGAGAGGAGATGCGGGAAATTGGTGGTCATGGCGCTATGGCTGGAGTTTCGTGCGCTGTCTAACGATGGAAGCGCGCGGCGCTTGTATTCTGCCACCAGTTCCCTTACGCTGGAAGGATGAAGCAACTGTTATTAGTACTGTTCCTCGGTTTTGCGGCGCCTGCAATGGGCGCGGGTCAGGCGTCCCGACTGGAATTGCCCAAGCTGGAAGTGAACGTCCATCGGGTCAAGGCAGATGCGCAGCAACTCTACGAAGTGAACGCCAGCGGTTCGGTAAACGCGTCGCTGCCCACGGTCTGGCGCGCCCTTACCAGCTATGACCGCATGGAGGAATTCGTGCCGGACCTGGCCTCGTGCCGGGTGCTCTCGCGCAATGGCAACGAAGTCATTATTGAGCAATTTGGCACGGCCCGTTTCCTGTTCATGTCACGCTCCATCCACCTGGTGGTGCGCGCGACGGAGCAGCCGATGTCGTCGATCGACATCGCCCTGGTCTCGGGGGATATGAAACATTACGAGGCACGCTGGGAATTGATTCCCATTCCGGAAACCGGCGGCACCCGCGTGATCTACAGCGGGCGCCTGATGCCGAATTTCTATGTGCCGGGCCTCTTGGGCACCAACATCATCCGTGGCGATATCGAGCGCATGATGCACGCGGTGCTGGCCCACCTGGAGCGCCAGCCGGCGCTGCCGAAACAATCGGAGCTGGCGCGCGGCCTGGCCGCCGGGGCGCAGGTGCCTTAAGAGGCGCGCGCCTGCACGGCAAGGAGCTGCAACAACGCCACGGCCATTTTGCAACGGCCTTTAAGAGGCGCGCTGGTCGCGGTCGCGTACTTCGGCGAAGTTTTCCAGGCTGCCGACACGGATCATCACCTGGTTCATGCTGGCCTTGCTCTGCATGGAACGCCAGGCGAATTGCCATTCTTTCTCAATCGCATCTTCACGCGTCTTGGTGAAGGCGGCGCCCAGGGCGGCGCGGCCGCCGTACTCGATGGCGCCGTCGATGCCGGCCCAGTTGGGCAGGGTGCGCTGCACGGCGCGGTGGATGCGCTCGCCGAATTCTTCCGTGTTATGGATGATCAGGCAGCTCCCGGCGCCGAAATGGTCGAACAGCTCAGGTTTCCAGGCTTGCGAGAAGCTCAGGGTCAGGAAGCTGCCCACAGGGCGCAGGACGAACTGGCCCTCTTTCAGGGCTTGTTCGAGTTCGCTGCGCGGGCCGTAGCGGTGCAGGGTGGGTGGGCGTTGGTAGTCGTGCATGATGTTTCTTAGTTCTGGTTGCGTTCAATGTGCCGCACATGGCGGTGGGCACGCATAAAAGTGGAGGCGATAAAGATCTCGCGCAGCAGGTAGCCGAAGTTGCCGATCAGGCAGATCATGGCGGCGATAAACAGGCCGGCAATGTACTTATCCAGGGCGACGTTGGCGGCGTCGCCGACGAACAGCAGGGCTACCACGAGGCAGACGAACAGGCCGCAGGCGGTGCACAGGGCAATTGCGACATTGATCAGGTGCGAACGGCGGTACAGCACGTCCAGCTCGTTGATATATGTGTCGTTATAGGCCACATCCAGGCGTTCTTCCAGGACGCGCGAACGGTCGATGATGCGCGCCAGGCGGTTCAGCAGCACCAGCAGGTTGGTGCAGACGGTGGACAGCATGAACACCGGGGCGATGGCGAGCTGGATGATGTGGGCGATATCGCCGAGCTGGAGATTCATTATGCGAAGCGTCCTTGCTGGCGGAATTGTTCAGTGGCATGGACCAGGGCGCGGCTGATGCCCTGCTCCATGGCACCGTGGCCGGCGTCGGGGATCATCTTCATCACGGCATGATCGCCCCAGGCCTGCTGCAGGCGCCAGGCGGAGACCGGCGGGCAGATCACGTCGTAGCGGCCTTGCACGATCACGGCTGGCAAGTGGGCGATGCGGTCGACATGGGCCAGCAACTGGTTGTCGCTGAAAAAGCCCAGGTTGGCCATATAGTGCGACTCCATGCGGCCCACGCCCAGGTCCAGGGTGTCGGAGGGCGCTTCGTCCGGCTGCGGCAGCAGGAAGACGCGGCGGCCTTCAAACTTGCTCCAGGCGCGTACGGCGGGCCGGTGCACGGCCGGATCGGGGTCCATGATGCGCTGGACGTAAGCTTGCAGCAGGTTGCCGCGCTCCTCGGCCGGGATGGCGGCGATGAATTCGTCGTACACCTCGGGGTGGAACCATTCGGAGCCCTGCAGGAACCAGTCGATTTCCTTCTGCGTGCAGAGGAAGATGCCGCGCAGGACGAAGCCCAGGCAGCGCTGCGGATGGGCCTGGCCGTAGGCCAGCGCCAGGGTGGAGCCCCAGGAGCCGCCGAACACCAGCCATTTATCGATGCCGAGCATGCTGCGCAGGCGCTCGATGTCCTCGATCAAGAGTTGGGTGGTGTTGTTGCGCACTTCGCCCAGCGGGGTCGATTTGCCGGCGCCGCGCTGGTCGAACAGGACTACGCGGTAGTGTTCCGGATTGAAGAAGCGGCGGTGCTGGGGCGACATGCCGGCGCCCGGGCCGCCATGCAGGAAGACCACCGGGATACCGTTCGGGTTGCCGACTTCTTCCCAGTAAATGGTATGGATGTCATCAACCGCCAGCATGCCGCTGTGGCGGGGCTGGATCGGGGGGAACAGGTGTGGCAGGGCGTCAGGCATGGCTATCCTCATTGCGTGAAGCCAAGATTGTACCTGCTCAGAAGAAGGTGTTCACGGCTTGCAGCACGTTGTAGCTGTCATCCACCAGCAGGAGCAGCGGCCATTTGTCGAAAGTTGTGCAGGGGTGGGAGATGCCGCAACCGACCAGGTCGCCCACCTGCAGCTCGCTTCCCCCCCTTCCGGCCAGCGCAAATAGGCGTGCTGGTCGTTCATTTTGTCGATGACGGCGCCCTGTGGCAACGCCAGGGACGCGCCGCCGGGGCGGTGGGCGGCAATCGCCATTGGCAGGCCCAGGTCGAAGCCGGCGTCGCGCTTGCCCATGGACAGGATGGCAAGGTTGGGCTCGGGCCGCGACAGCACGGTGCTCCAGACCTCCAGCGCCGGACGCAAACCGGCGCCGGCCTTGCCGCCTTCGCGCGCATCGAGCTCGGCGATCTGCTTGAAATAGTGGCCGTGGTCGTTGGTCAGGTAGCAGCCGCTGCGCAGGATGGGCAGCACCGTCTTGCCCGCCACCGCCAGCCCTTTGAAGCCGCGCGCCACCAGGTCGAAGTATGAGGAGCCACCAGCGGAGATGATCACTTGCTCGCCGGCGAACAGGTCCTCCTGCGCTGCGGCTTGCAGCAGCGCCGCCATGCGGTCCAGGAAGACGTTGACGGTGTCCACATCCGACGCCAGCCCTTCGTAGCCTTCGATGCCGGCCAGTTGCAGGCCTGGCGCAGCCGCCACCGCGCGCGCCACGGCCAATATTTCTTCCGGCTCGCGGCAACCGGCGCGCTTGCCCTTCATGCCCAGCTCGACCAGCAGGGGCAATGGTCGCTGCAACCCGAACGCCTGCACCGCCTGCGACAGGCGCGCCACGCCCTGCAGCGAATCGACCAGCGCGTAGAACTCGAAGCCGGGATCTTCCTGCATCAGGTGCAGCACGGCGCGGATATCGGCCGGCGCCACCAGCTCATTCGCCAGGATCACGCGCCGCACGCCGTAGCGCAGCGCGATCTGCACCTGGGGGATGGTGGCGAGCGTGATGCCCCAGGCGCCGTTCTCGATCTGCGCCGCAAACAGTTGCGGGCTCATCGTGGTTTTGCCGTGCGGCGCCAGCAGCACGCCATGCCGCTCGCAGAAGCCGCGCATCCAGTCCAGGTTGTGCTGCAGCGCGGACGCCTTCAGCACCGCCACCGGCAGGCTGGTATCCGCCGCCAGCACATTCCAGTGCTGCGCGCCGATCATGTGCTGGCGCAGGGGTTCGACGATCGGCAAGCCCTTAACGCCGGGCAGAAGCGTCTGTTCTTCGAGTTCAGGCAAGGTATGCATACTCTGTTTCCTAAAGTTTTCTCAACGCCACTTCCCGACGCTTGTTGATAATCGCGCGGGACAATATTCAATGCGGCTAAATGCGCAGTGGCGACGTATTCTCGCACCAGTCACCGTCCGGATTGCTGAGGGGATCAGCAGGGCTTTCGGGACCGGCCCGGAAGTATGGCTGAACCTCCAGAAGATGCACGATGATGAGGCCGGGAACCAGGGTTCCCGGGCCATCGGCTAGCCCGGCTGCGCGGGCTTAATGCCACAGGCCCAGGATCAGGCCAAAGACCAGGAACTGGGCGGTGTGGTAGCCGCCGTCGATCAGCAGCAGCTTGAAGCTGCGTTGGGCGAACTGGTAGTTGATGCCGAAGCAGGCCGCCACCATGCCGCCGCCTGCCAGCAGGGCGTGCTTGATGGCGTATTCCAGCGCTGGCGCCTGGCCGATCCAGCGCGCGAAGGCGAGCGCGGCCAACAGGGAGAACAGGAAGGCGATGCCAAACACCTTGGCCGGGTGGCCGTCCTGTTTAACGCCGCCGTTTTCGTCATTCCACAGCTTGCCGAACAGGACCGGCGAATACCACAGGCCGCCCAGCATGAAGCTCGAAACGGCCGCCAGCAGCACAGCCCAATAATTCAATGGCCACAGTTCCATCGTTATCTCCCCAACTAGTTATTGTTGAGAAGGAACGATATGCGAGCCGCAGCGCGCGGTCAATCAAGTGTTGCAATGGGACGAAAGCATCTCCCCCATTTTGCCGGCGGCGGTGTGGCGGTCGTCGGCCCAGGTGATGGCCGACTCGGTGGCGGCGGGGGCTTCGCGGCGCAGGAAACTGACGTAAGTGGCGCCCTTCTTGCCCTTGACGTGGAGCAGGCGCACCTCGCAGCTATGGCGTTCGCCGCCACTGCCGGCGGCGGCCTTGGCGGTGCTCAGAACGTCGACCTGGGTCACCTGGCCGACATGGGCGACCAGCGGCGCGCGCTCGTTCATCAGTGCCACCAGCTTGTCCTGTGGCAAGTCACGGCTACAGGCGCTGGCAACCAGGGCCAGGGCCAGCGGCAGCGACCGGCGGGAGTTTGTTTTCATGTCGGCTCCATGGAAAAAACGCCGGCCGGTACGGGGACCGGACGGCGTTCGCGTTGCGTTGCTCTGTGCAGCGATCAGGACATGTGCTGGCCGCCGTTGATCGCGATATTGGCGCCGGTGACGAAGGCGGCTTCTTCCGAGGACAGATAAGCCACCAGGCCCGCCACTTCTTCCGGCTTGCCCAGGCGCGCCATCGGGATTTGCGGGATGATCTTCGAATCCAGCACCTCTTTCGGGATCTCCATCACCATCTTGGTGCCGATATAGCCTGGCGAGATGGTGTTGACGGTGACGCCCTTGCGCGCCACTTCCAGCGCCAGCGCTTTGGTGAAGCCATGCACGCCAGCCTTGGCCGCCGAGTAGTTGGTCTGGCCGAAAGCACCCTTCTGGCCGTTGACCGAGGAGATGTTGATGATACGGCCCCAGCCGCGATCAACCATTTTGTCCGCGACCGGTTTGGTCATATTGAACACGGAGTCCAGGTTGGTCTTCATCACAGCATCCCAATTGACCTTGTCCATCTTCTTGAAGGTCATGTCGCGGGTAATACCGGCGTTGTTCACCAGCACGTCCACGACGCCGATGTCGCGCTCGACCGCCGCGATGCACTCTTGCGCCGAATCGTAGTCCGATACGTCGCAAGGATAGGCGGCAAAGTTATAGCCCTGGTCCTTCATCGTGGCCAGCCACGACTCGTACGTCTTATTGCTCGGGGAATACGTCGTTACCACCTTGTAGCCCAGTGCGACCAGCTTGATGCAAATCGCTTCGCCCAGACCACCCATGCCGCCCGTTACCAATGCAACTCGTGCCATTTAATGTTCCCCTAATCGATTTTTAACGAAAGCTTATTCCCTCTCTACTGCCAGTGCCACGCCCATGCCGCCGCCGATGCACAGCGAGGTCAGGCCCTTCTTCGCGTCACGGCGGACCATTTCATGCAGCAGGGTCACCAGGATGCGGGCGCCGGAAGCGCCGATCGGGTGGCCGATGGCAATCGCGCCGCCGTTGACGTTGATCTTGCTGGTGTCCCAGCCCATTTCCTTGTTCACGGCGCACGCTTGCGCGGCGAACGCTTCGTTGATTTCCATCAGGTCCAGGTCTTGCGGCGACCATCCGGCTTTTTTCAGGCACAGCTGGGAAGCCGCGACCGGGCCCATGCCCATGTACGCCGGGTCCAGGCCGGACGAAGCGTAAGCCTTGATGCGTGCCAATGGGGTCAGGCCCAGTTGCTTGGCCTGGGTGGCGGACATCATGATCACGGCCGCAGCGCCGTCATTCAGACCGGAAGCATTGCCAGCGGTAACCGAACCAGCCTTGTCGAAGGCTGGGCGCAGGCCGGCCAGCGCGTCAAGCGTGGAGCCAGCTTTGACGTACTCGTCCTGGTCGAACAGGATGCTGCCCTTCTTCTGCACGATTTCCAGCGGGATGATCTCGTCCTTGAATTTGCCTTCCTTCTGTGCGGCTTCGGCTTTCAGCTGCGACTGCAGGGCGAATTCGTCTTGCTGGGCGCGCGAGATATCGTATTTCTTGGCGACGTTCTCGGCGGTGATGCCCATGTGGTACTGGTTGTACACGTCCCACAGGCCATCCACGATCATGGTGTCGACCATTTTCGCGTCACCCATGCGGAAGCCGTCGCGCGAACCGTTCAGCACGTGCGGCGAGGCGCTCATGTTTTCCTGGCCGCCAGCAATGATGATGTTGGCGTCGCCGCACTTGATCGCTTGCGCTGCCAGGTGGGTGGCTTTCAAACCGCTGCCGCACACTTTATTGATGGTGTAGCCCGGCACGCCGTGTGGCAGGCCCGCTTTGACAACCGCCTGGCGCGCCGGATTCTGGCCGACGCCAGCGGTCAGTACCTGGCCCAGGATCACTTCGCTAATCAGGTTGGGATCAATGCCAGTCTTGGACAACAAGCCCTTGATGACATGCGCGCCCAGCTCTGCTGCCGGGATCTTGGCCAGGGAGCCGCCAAACTTACCGACGGCGGTGCGGCCTGCTGCAACGATTACTACATCATCCATTCTGCTTCTCCGGGGGTGGTATGAAAATGTTTCAATGCATTCTAGCTAACTGTACGTCGCGCGGCCAGCAATGGCCTATCGGAATAGGGGCTTATTCAAAGCTACTTCCGTTGCCTCACGGCTAAAAGCTTGCGCCCGATCCATGGCATGCATGCCATGGTCGGCGGCAAATTGCAGTAAGTCTTGCGGGTGTTGGAGGCAGGAACTCATTGGAGACGGCCGTCATCGCAGCCATGGAGGCCCAGGCTGCATCGCGCTGCCAGTCGCAAATGCTGGCGAAGCTTGCAAATTGTGCGTCAAACGCGGCTTGCGCGGCGCGCGAGAGACCGTCTGTAAATGCGTCCATGCCTTACTCCTCAGTTCGATCGTTGGATGAGATACCGCAAGACTTCTCATGTTAGTTTGCAGTTCCTCACGCACGTTTGATAAACATCAAGGCAAATTCATTTTGCATAAATACCAAAGCGATGTCACGACAATAACTTGATACCGTCCAGCGCAGCAGCGCACTGTTCACGTATCACGTTCACAAAGTCGGTGACAAAAGCCTTGTGCTGCAAGGCTGGCGGCACCGAAACGAAGAGGTCGCTCCACAATCCGGTATCGCCGATCGGGCGCGCCACGACATAGTCGTAATCCACATAATTCTTGATCGCCCAGTTCGGCAAGGCTGCCACGCCGCGCCGGCTGGCCACCAATTGCAGGATGGCGACCGTCAGTTCCGCCGTGCGGCGTTGGAAGTCGACCTCGGCAGGACGCAATACCTCGCGGATCAGGTCGATGCGCGACTCGGGAACCGGGTAGGTGATCAGGGTTTCGCCGGCAAAGTCTTGCGCTACCAGGCGCCGTTGCGCGGCCAGGCGGTGCTTCTGCGCCATCACCGTCATGATTTCGAAGCGGAACAAGGGGAAAGTCGAGTACTCGCTGCTGTAGTCGGAGCCGATCACCAAGTCGGCCGCGCCATTGCGCAACAGGTCGGCTGGCTCGCTGTGGAAGCCGGATACCAGGTCGATTTCGACGTCCGGCCAACGCGTACGGAATTCATCCATGACGGGCATGAGCCAGTCGAAGCAGGTGTGGCACTCCAGGGCGACCCGCAACTGGCCTGTATCGCCCTGCGACAGGCGCACCATGTCACGCTCGGCGCGCTCGACTTCGGGCAGCAGCGTATCGGCCAGTTTCAGCAGGCGCTCACCGGTGGCGGTGAATCCAATCGGTATTGATTTGCGCTCAAAAAGCGGCGAACCGTAGCGATCCTCCAGCAATTTAATTTGGTGGGACAGGGCCGACTGGGTCAGGTTCAGCAACTGGGCGGCCTTGACCAGGCTACCGGAGGAGCGTAGTGCCGACAGTGTACGTAAATGACGAATCTCGAGCATGGCTATGAATTATTTTCAAGTGAATGCGCAAAAAGTTTCGTTTTTATTATAAGCCTCCATGCCGCAAACTGTACTGCATCAATATTTCTTAAGCATGACAAAAATGAAACTAATCCAAACTCATATCCCTGGCTTCCCACGAATCGGCGCGGCGCGCGAACTGAAATTCGCACTGGAGCGCTTCTGGCGCGGCGAGCAATCTGAAGCAGCGCTGCAGGAAACTGCTCGCAATCTCCGTGCCCAACATTGGAAAACCCAGCGCGAACATGGCCTGGACTTCGTGACGGTGGGCGATTTCACCTTGTACGACCACGTGGCCAACCATATCCAATTGTTCGGCTGCGAACCGGAGCGCTTTGGCTTTGACGGCTCGGAAGCACCATTGGCGCGCTACTTCGCCATGGCGCGGGGCGACGGCGCACACAAATCGTGCGGCTGCGGTCACAATGGTGCGGCGCTGGAAATGACCAAGTGGTTTGACACCAATTACCACTACCTGGTGCCGGAGTTCAGCGCCGATACCGCGTTCTCGCTGCACAGCGAGGCGCTGCTGGGACAAGTGGCCGAGGCGCGCGCTGCCGGCCATCCGGTCAAAGCAGTCCTGCTTGGGCCGCTGACCTTCCTGTGGCTGGGCAAAGAACGCGGCGTGGAAGCCGGTGCCGACGGTTCCCGCCTGGACTTGCTGGAGCGCCTGCTGCCGCTCTATAGCCAACTGCTGGTGCAGTTGCGTGAGGCTGGCGCGGAGTGGGTGCAACTGGACGAGCCGATCCTGGGCCTGGACCTGCCCAATGCCTGGCGCAATGCTTTCGAACCAGCCTATTGGCTGCTCAACCAGAGCGGCGCGCAACTGCTGCTGGCCACCTACTTCTCGCCGCTGGAAGAAAACGTCAGCCTGGCTTGCCGCCTGCCGGTAGCCGGCCTGCACGTGGATGCGGTGCGCGCAGGCAGCGAACTGACCAGTGTCGCTGACTGGCTGCCGGCGCATAAAGTGCTGTCGGTCGGCATCGTGGATGGGCGCAATATCTGGCGCACCGACCTGGATGCGGCGCTGGCGGTGCTGATTCCGGTGCTATCCAAGCGCAGCGGCCCGGTTTGGCTGTCGAGCTCTTGCTCGCTGCTGCATGTGCCGTACAGCCTGGCCGCTGAGCCGGCGCTGGACGAAGAGCTGCGTTCCTGGCTCGCCTTCGCGGAAGAAAAACTGGGCGAGCTGGCCCTGCTCAAGACGGCGCTCTCTGCCGATGAACGCGTGTCCGGCCAGGCTGCGCGCGGTTTCGCTGCAGCGCGCGAGGCGCTGGCCAGCCGCCGTGCCAGCCCGCGTGTGCACAATGCCGCCATCCAGGCCCGCGTGGCCGGCTTGGTGGGCGACACGGCGGCCGATCGCCGCAGCTCGCCCTTCGTGGAGCGCCAGCCAGAGCAACAAGCACGACTGAAATTGCCGGCCTTCCCGACGACTACCATCGGCTCCTTCCCGCAAACGGCGCAAATCCGCGCCGCGCGTGCCGCCTTCAAGCGCGGCGAGCTGGCGGCGCCAGCCTACCAACAGGCAATGCGCGATGAAATCGAACATGCCATCCGCCAGCAGGAAGACCTCGGCCTCGACGTGCTGGTGCACGGCGAAGCGGAACGCAACGACATGGTGGAGTACTTTGGCGAGCAGCTCGACGGCTTTGCCTTCAGCGCCAATGGCTGGGTGCAGTCGTACGGCTCGCGCTGCGTCAAGCCGCCTGTGGTGTACGGCGACGTGCAGCGCCCGCAAGCGATGACGGTGGCCTGGGCTGAGTATGCGCAGAGCCTGACTGACAAGCCGGTGAAGGGCATGCTGACTGGCCCGGTCACCATCCTGCAATGGTCCTTCGTGCGGGATGACCAGCCGCGTGCCGATACCACCTTCCAGATCGCCGCCGCCATCCGCGACGAAGTGCATGACCTGGAGAAGGCGGGTATTGCCGTAATCCAGATCGACGAGCCGGCCCTGCGCGAGGGTCTACCGCTGCGCCGCAGCCGCTGGGATGCCTACCTGGCCTGGGCCACCAAAGCGTTCCGCATCAGCGCCGCCGTCGCAGCCGATGCCACGCAGATCCACACGCATATGTGCTACGCCGAGTTCAACGACATCCTGCCGGCCATTGCCGCGCTGGATGCAGATGTGATCACGATCGAATCCAGCCGCTCGGCCATGGAATTGCTGGGCGGTTTCGCCAGCTTCCGTTACCCGAACGAGATTGGCCCCGGCGTGTACGACATCCACTCGCCGCGCGTGCCGGGCAGCGATGAGATGGCAGACCTGCTGCGCAAGGCCGCGAAAGTGGTGCCGCCGGCCCAGCTCTGGGTCAACCCCGACTGCGGCCTGAAAACCCGCGCCTGGCCGGAAACCACCGCCGCCCTACAAAATATGATCAGCGCCGCGCGCCAGTTGCGCAAGGAGTTGGAACTTTCTTAGGCCTTTCCTGTCCAACCTCAAATTCAGCCCGCATCGCGAAAGTGGAGGTTGAGGTGGACAACGTGAAAAAGGAAATCGACCGCCTGTATGGCGCAATTGATCGGTTGCGCGAGCATATGGACAAGGGGTTTAGCGAAGTCCGTAGAGAGATTTCCGTCAACACGCGCTGGCTAGTCGGTCTTACCCTCGCTAACACAGTAATGATACTGGGTCTGTATGGTCGTCTCTTTGGCCTCTATTAGAGAACCGGGTAGGTCCAGCGCACCACGGTTTCACCATCCTCATCAACGAATGTCTCGCCTTCGGAAAATCCAAGGCGGGACACCAACCTGCACGAGGCGATATTTGAAGGCAGGATCTCGGCAATCACAGTTCGCACCGAGCCTTCATCAGCAGCCAAACGCAAAAGCTGCCTCACCGCTTCCGTCGCAATCCCGCGTCCACGCGCAGGCGTCGCCACACCATAGGCAATTTCCACTTCGCCTTCGATCGGCAAGCCTTTAAACGTGCAGCCGCCCAGAAGCGCACCTTCGTGAGCATCCACCATAAGGAAAGGCACGCACCAGAACGCTGGCACGCCGGCTTCGATTTGCGCCAGTGCGCGGGCGGCCACATGGGACGGCGGCAGCGCGCCTTCCGCCGCGCCAGCGAAGCGCACGATTGATTTCGATTCGGCCAGACTTCGCAATTCGTCTGAGCTCAGTTGCTCCAGGGCGACACTGATCTGCATCAGTGCATTCCTTCACGGACTATTTCCGTATCCCAGCCATCATAGGCACCACCCTGGCTCGAGCACAGGTCCCCAAGGTATGCACGCAAGTTTGCCAGTTCTTCTGGATTCGGAACCATGCGGCGCGAGGCGATCAACTGCCATTGAGGAACTCCGCCCTCGGCGGCGGCTAGCGAAATTCCGAATCCCATCGCCCCCAAACGTCCTGCCGCCCAGCGCGCGCCGCTCTCACTTGGAAAGTACAGGTAAAAATTGATGCCATGAACCTGAGTCAGGTCGGAACCGGCTCTGCGCAATTGTTGAACCAAGGCAGCATCCGGATATGCAGGCTCTGGAACCGGTCGAACATAGCTGCCAAAAATGAAGAGCCCTCCGCATAGGCCCACCAGGGCAAGCGCCAGGAACAGGCGTCGATTCGACTTTGCCTTTTTAACGCGGCGCCGCCAAATAGCGTAATAGATCGACCAGATCGGCAATATAAACAAGTTGGCGCCAGCAACCGTTCGCATCCAGTCCCAGCCATGCTTATGTTGGGCGAGCGCGAGGGCGAACACCTGAGCGTACACCAAGGGACCGATTACAAATAGCACAAACCAAGTCTTTAGCACCCAGGGTTTGTGGCCGGAAGAGATGCTGGCGATGGCGCGTGCCTCGTCGACCGCCGATTGAAAAGCGTCATTCGGCCGATAGATATAAGGCGTTTCCTCAAGGGGCTCAGGCGTTTCCGGTTTGCTGGCCTCTGGTTCGGAATTCCGGGAATGCGAAGCTGAACTGCCCTCGGGAACCTCGAACACGATATTGCCAATTTCGATTTTTGAACTCATGGAAGTGAAATTATATTTTTGGTAATTTTATCACGGCAACATTGCATCCCGCCCCGGGTCGCAAGCCGCATAAATGCAGGGCTCCCCTCCCCAAGCAACGTTTAGCAAAGTACAATGCACCCAGCCTGGGCGAAGCCCGTTACCTTGCGATTGTTATGCCTAAGAGCACGTTCCAAAAGCCTATCGAAATCAAGATTTCCACCGTTGTCGCCGTGTCCGCCATCATGTACACGAGCGACCTGATCGCCCTTGACGCCGCCATGCACGAAATGACCGGCGGCGTGCCGGACTTTTTCGAGGGCGACCTGGCGGTGATCGACATCGGCGACCTGGCGCCAGGCTGCGCGCGCATCGACTGGGCGGCCACCATCGCCCTCCTGAAAAAATACCGCCTGAACCCGGTGGCCGTGCGTAATGCCACGCCGGATATGGTGGATGAAATCCAGCAACACGGCCTGCAACTGGACAGCGGCAAGCGCGACGAAGCGCCCGCCCCTGCCAAAGCGGCGCCTGCTCCGGTCCCCGCGCCGGCCCCGGTCGCCGCCCCTGCGGCGGCGCCAGCGGCACCAGCTTTCAGCAGCACCATGATCATCGATACCCCAGTCCGCGCCGGCCAGCGCATTTACGCGCGCGGCGGCGACTTGATCGTGATGGCGGTCGTGAACAACGGCGCCGAGCTCATCGCGGATGGCAGTATTCACGTTTACAACACTTTGAACGGCCGCGCCCTGGCGGGTGCTTCCGGCGATACCAATGCCCGCATTTTCGCTCTGTCGATGAGCCCGGAACTGGTCTCGATCGCCGGTGTCTACAGCACGTTTGAAGACGGATTCCCTGCGGCCCACGCACGCCAGCCGACACAAATCCGGCTGAGTGGTGACCGACTGGATATACAATCTGTCAATCCAGCAAAATAAACCGCAAAATAATAGTTCAGTAAAGGATTCTTTGTGGCACGAATTATTGTAGTTACGTCCGGCAAGGGCGGTGTCGGCAAAACGACTTCCAGCGCCAGCTTCTCCACCGGCCTCGCCATGCGCGGCCACAAAACCGTCGTTATCGACTTTGACGTCGGCCTGCGCAACCTGGACCTGATCATGGGTTGCGAACGACGCGTTGTGTATGACCTGATCAATGTGGTGAACAAGGAAGCCACGCTGAACCAGGCCCTGATCAAGGATAAACACTGCGACAACCTGTACATCCTGCCGGCGTCCCAGACCCGCGACAAGGATGCGCTGACCGAAGACGGCGTGGAAGCCGTATTGGCTGAGCTGGTCAAGATGGAGTTCGACTTCATCATCTGCGACTCGCCGGCCGGTATCGAGCACGGCGCCCTGATGGCGCTGACCTTCGCCGACGAGGCCCTGATCGTAACCAATCCGGAAGTGTCGTCGGTGCGTGACTCCGACCGTATCCTGGGCATCATCCAGGCCAAATCGCGCCGCGCCCAATCTGGCGGCGAGCCGGTCAAGGAGCACCTGCTGATCACCCGTTACTCGCCGAAGCGCGTGGAAGCGGGCGAGATGTTGTCTTTTACCGACGTGCAGGAGATTTTGCGCATTCCGTTGATCGGCATCATCCCGGAATCGGAACAGGTGCTGCATGCTTCCAACCAAGGTAACCCGGCGATCCACTTCAAGGGAACCGATGTGGCCGAAGCCTACACCGATGTGGTGTCGCGCTTCCTGGGTGAAGAGATTGAGCTGAAGTTTACCGACTATGAAAAGCCTGGTTTCCTGAAGCGTATCTTTGGAGCGAAATAATGGCGCTGCTTTCTTTCCTGTTCCCAAACAAGCCTAAGACGGCGGTGGCGGCCAAGGAGCGCTTGCAGATCATCATCGCCCGCGAGCGCAGCGGCCGCGCCGGCCCGGACTTCCTGCCGGCATTGCATAAAGAGCTGATTGATGTGATCTCCAAGTACACCAAGGTGTCGGCCGACGATATCAAGATTTCACTGGATCGCCAGGGGAATTTGGAGGTTTTGGACGTTAACGTCGTTTTACCGGACGCTTAAACCCGGAAACCGGGAAACCAGGGTCCGACCCTGAGGGTCGTACCCTGGTTTCCGGTTTCCTGGTTTTCCGGTTTTAGAATTTACGGTTTCTGCCCCCCAGTAACCACCTGCCTCGCCACCTTGGCACAAGCCTCCACATGCTGGTAACCAATCTGGCGGAAGGCAAAAAACCCGATCGTCGCTGACGCAAGCTGCCCGGCAACCGGCACCAGTTTGCCCGCCTGCCGCGCCGCCAGCTTGCCTGCGCTGCGCTTCAGCACCGTACCCACCAGTTCGCGCGTCACCACTTTCCCCACCAGCATCCCACCCAGGCTCACCACCGCCTCATACGCAATCAGCCGCATTTTCGGCTGCATGCGCTCGATCTGGGCCGGCGTCAGGCCGAACTCACGGTTCACCTCATCGATCAGCGTGGTGAACAGGCCGAGGTCGGTCACCAGGTCCACACCCGGGATCGGCACGGCCGCCATCCCGGCCGACACGGCCGCGCGGCGCCGCACCAGGCGGCGGCAACGTTCGCGCACGGCATCAATATCGGCTGCCGTCGCCGGCATTACGGTCCACTCGTTTGTCATGGTTTTCGCCTCTTCATCGACTTGCAAAAGATCAGCCCATCCATTGTGCTAGCCGCCCAAGCAGTGTACCGTGTGACGGGAAGGCAGCCCCGCACGGCAAGCAAAGGGTAGTACCATCTGGCAATATTTAGTAAATTGGTAACTATTTCTTGTAAAACTCTGTTATATTCGTGTGACTGCTTCTTAACATTTTGCTGTAAAGAACCATGAGAATCGTTGTCCTTGACGCTGACCGCAGCCAGGCGGATCTGATCTGCCAAGTGCTGACTTCTGCCGGTCATGCCTGCCACGGCTACCAGTCGGCCAAGGATCTGCTGGCCAACCTGCGCAAAGACAGTTGCGACATGCTGGTCTTCGACTGGCAGGTAACTGATATGGAGCCGGGTGAGCTATTGCGCAAGGTGCGCGAAAAGCTGCCGGAGAATGGCCCCGTCTTATTCCTGACCACCAGTTCCGGTGAAGACGATATCGTGGCCGGCCTCTCGGCCGGTGCCGAAGACTACCTGGTCAAACCGCTGCGCCGGGCCGAATTGGTGGCGCGCGTCCAAGCGCAACTGCGCCTGGCCTATCCGAGCCAGAATGGCGCCGAGCAATTGCAGTTCGGCCAATACGTGTTCGAAACCCGCCCGGGGCGCCTGCTGATGGATGGCCAGGTGCTGGACGTGACCCACAAAGAGTTCTACCTGGCCTTGCTGTTTTTCCGCAACATTGGCCGTCCACTGTCGCGCGCCTACATCCACGAGGCGGTGTGGATCCGCGAAACCGACGTGCCATCACGCACCATGGATACCCACGTTTCCCGCGTCCGCAATAAGTTGCAATTAAAGCCAGAGAACGGCTTCCGCCTGGTGCCGGTTTACAGCTACGGCTACCGCCTGGAAAAGCTGGGCTCCTGAGACCCGCCGAGACCCCACCCACATCAAGGTATAATGGCGTCTGGAATCGTCCGCCTATACCGAAATGCAACTCCTCGCCGTTGGCCTCAACCACACCACTGCGCCTGTCGCCTTGCGCGAACGGCTGGCGTTCGCGCCTGAGCAGCTGGGCACGGCGGTCACGGCGGCGCGCAACTGGTTTGCGCGCGCCGACTCCAAGGGCGACGACGAGGCGGCCATCCTGTCCACCTGCAACCGTACCGAGCTGTACGCGGCCAGCAATGCGGCCCATCCGCTCGACGCCGGCGCCCAATTCCTGGCCGATTTCCACAAACTGAATTACGCCGAGCTGCGCCCGCACCTGTACATGCTGCCGCAGCACGATGCCGTGCGCCACACCTTCCGCGTGGCATCCGGCCTGGACTCGATGGTGCTGGGCGAAACCCAGATCCTGGGCCAGATCAAGGATGCGATCCGCACCGCCGATGAAGCGGGCGGCCTTGGCACCTACCTGCACCAACTGTTCCAGCGCAGCTTCTCGGTCGCCAAGGAAGTGCGCAGCACAACCGAAATCGGCGCCCACAGCGTGTCCATGGCCGCTGCCGCTGTGCGCCTGTCGCAACGCATCTTCGACAAGATCTCCGAGCAGAACGTGCTGTTCATCGGCGCCGGCGAAATGATCGAACTGTGCGCCACCCACTTCGCGGCGCAAAATCCAAAGACCATCACGGTGGCCAACCGCACCATGGAGCGCGGCGAAGCGCTGGCGCACCGTTTCAACGGCAAGGCCATGCGCCTGGCCGACCTGGGCAACCAGCTGCAGCAATACGATATCGTCATATCCTGCACCGCCTCGTCGCTGCCGCTGATCGGCCTGGGCATGGTGGAACGCGCCATCAAGGCACGCCGCCACAAGCCGATGTTCATGGTCGACCTGGCCGTGCCGCGCGACATCGAGCCGGAAGTGGGCCGCCTGAACGACATCTTCCTGTACACCGTGGACGACCTGGGCAAGGTGGTGCAAACCGGCCTGGAAAACCGCCAGGCCGCCGTGGCGCAAGCGGAAGCGATTATTGAAACCCGCGTGCAATCCTTCATGCACTGGATCGACGACCGCGCCGTGGTGCCGGTGATCCAGGGCCTGCAGGAAAACAGCGAGACCATCCGCCTGCTGGAACTGGAACGGGCGCGCAAGCTGCTCGCCAAGGGCGAATCGGTGGATGCGGTGCTGGAAGCGCTGTCGCGCGGCCTGACCGCCAAATTCATGCACGGCCCGCAGCAAGCGCTGCACCGCGCCCAGGGCGACGAGCGCGCCCAACTGGCCGAATTGCTGCCGCAATTGTTCCGCGGCCGCCGTTAGCGGCGCCTCCTGCCCTGCCTGCCGCCTCCCGCGCGGCGCCCCGTGCCATCCCCCTCGAATACAGGAACGTATGAAACCATCAATGCTGGCCAAGCTGGACCAATTGGCAAACCGCCTGGTCGAACTGGACGAACTGCTGATGTCCGAAGGCGCGACGTCGAACATGGACAGCTACCGCAAGATGACGCGCGAGCACAGCGAGCTGCAGCCGCTGGTGGCGGTATACAAGGACTACCAGCAAGTGCTGGGCGACATCGACGACGCGCAAGCCATGTTGTCCGACCCGGACATGAAGGAATTCGCGCAGGAAGAAATCGAAGCCGGCAAGGCGCGCCTGGGCGGCCTGGAGCTGGACCTGCAAAAGATGCTGCTGCCGAAGGATGAAAACGACGAGCGCAACATCTTCCTGGAAATCCGCGCCGGCACCGGCGGCGACGAATCGGCCCTGTTCGCCGGCGACCTGCTGCGCATGTACACCCGCTTTGCCGAGCGCTCGCGCTGGCAGGTGGAGATTGTGTCCGCTTCCGAGAGCGACCTGGGCGGCTACCGCGAAGTGATCGCCCGCATCATCGGCAACGGCGCCTACTCCAAGCTCAAGTTCGAATCCGGCGGCCACCGCGTACAGCGCGTGCCGGCCACCGAGACCCAGGGCCGCATCCACACCTCGGCCTGCACCGTGGCGGTGATGCCGGAAGCGGACGAAGTGGAAGACGTGCACATCAACCCGGCCGACCTGCGCATCGACACCTACCGCGCCTCCGGCGCCGGCGGCCAGCACATCAACAAGACCGACTCCGCCGTGCGCATCACCCACCTGCCGACCGGCATCGTGGTGGAATGCCAGGACGACCGTTCCCAGCACAAGAACAAAGCCTCCGCCATGAAAGTGCTGGCCGCGCGCATCAAGGACGTGCAGCTGCGCGAACAGCAATCGAAGGAAGCGGCCACCCGCAAGAGCCTGATCGGTTCCGGCGACCGCAGCGAGCGCATCCGCACCTACAATTTCCCGCAAGGGCGCATGACCGACCACCGCATCAACCTGACCCTGTACAAGCTGGACATGATCATGGATGGCGACCTGGCCGAACTGACCACCTCCCTGACCACCGAACACCAAGCCGAGCTGCTCGCCGCCCTCGGCGACTAAGCCAAAAAAATGGGGACGTACCCCATTTATCGTGGTTCTAGATAAATGGGGTACGTCCCCATTTTTTGGACATTTGTGCGAGAATTGGCCGGATTTATAACCTGTTAACTATATGACGATGAGCAACCGTAACGTTCTGTTGGCTATTGCCCTGGTGAGCTTTGGCATGATCGGCGCCGCCATGTATCTGCAGCATGTGCTGTACCTGATGCCGTGCCCGCTGTGCGTGATCCAGCGCTACTTGTTCATCGCGATCGGTTTGGCGGCGCTGGTGGGGGCGTTTACCAGCAAGCCTAAGCTGGGGGCGGGCGCGGGCTTGCTGGCGGCATTGGGCGGTCTGGGCGTGGCGGGCAAGCAGCTGTATGTGCTGTCGCAGCCTAGCCTGTCCTGCGGTATCGACCCGATGGAAACCATGCTGAACAAGGTGCCGACCGCCGAATACCTGCCTTGGCTGTTCTATGCGGAAGGCTTGTGCCAGGACGCGAAGGAAAAGTTCATGGGCTTGCAGGTGCCGGTCTGGGCCTTCATCTGGTTTGGCATCCTGGCGCTCGTCACCGCCTGGGCGCTGCTGCGCAAGCGCGCATGAGTATCGCCATCGCGACCGGAACCACGCTGGGCGCGCTGCAACGCGCGCCGTTGCTGGACCCGGTCGACCAGCGCATCCTGGTTTGCCATGCGCTGGGCATCAGCCGCACGGCGCTGATCACGCAGTCGGACCGCGTGCTGAACGCGCAGGAAGCGGCCAGCATCGCGGCGCTGCTGCAACGGCGGCATGAAGGCGAGCCGGTGGCTTACATCGTCGGCCAGCGCGAGTTCTTTGGCCTGCCGTTTGAAACCACGCCGGCGGTGCTGATCCCGCGTCCGGATACCGAGCTGCTGGTGGAACTGGCGCTGGAGCGCCTGCCGCCGCGCGGCAAGGTGCTGGATTTGGGCACCGGCAGCGGCGCTATCGCGGTGGCCATCGCGCACCAGCGTCCGGATGCCGGCGTCACCGCGCTCGATGTCAGCCATGAAGCGCTGGCCGTAGCCACGCGCAATGCGCAGCGCAATGGCGCCAAGGTGCGCTTGCTGCATAGCGACTGGTACGGCGCGGTGGCGGGCGAGCAGTTCGACCTGATCGTCTCCAACCCGCCCTACATTGCCGACGGCGACCGCCATTTGTCGGAGGGCGACCTGCGCTTCGAGCCGAGCGGCGCCCTGACCGACTTCGCCGATGGCCTGAGCGCCCTGCGCACCATCATCGCCGGCGCGCCGGCCCGCCTGGCGCCGGACAGCTGGCTGCTGATGGAGCACGGCTACGACCAGGCGGCGGCGGTCCGCGAGCTGCTGTCGGCGGCGGGTTACACTGAAGTGCAAAGCTGGAAGGACCTGGCCGGCATCGAACGGGTGAGCGGCGGTCGCTCACGGTAAAATGCGGCTTCCGGCCCGGTTTTGGGGGGCCGCGCACGCACTTCACGGTTTTCGGTTAATCTCGCACCCATCTTGATTTGCTGCAGCGGAAAGGAAGAGCAAATTGTCCAATCTATTGACGCGCCGCCTGGCCCTTTTGGCCGACGATAAGCACCGTGCGGTGCTGGGCGGCGGCCTGCGCGGCATCGAGCGAGAAACCCTGCGCGTGCAGCCCGATGGCCGCCTGGCGCACACGCCGCATCCGCTGCCCCTGGGCTCCGCCCTGACCCACCCGCATATCACCACCGATTACGCGGAGACGCTGCTGGAGTTCATCACCCCGGCCGAACACGATATCGCCGTGACGCTGGAGCGCCTGGACGCGATCCACCGCTACAGCTACGCGAAGCTGGGCAATGAGCTGATCTGGAGCCAGTCCATGCCGTGCGAGCTGCCGGCCGAAGACCAGATCGAGATCGCCTGGTACGGCAAGTCCAACCTGGGCATGCTGAAGCACGTCTACCGGCGCGGCCTGGCCCTGCGCTATGGCAAAGCGATGCAGTGCATCGCCGGCATCCACTACAACTACTCGCTGGACGAGCGCCTGTGGCGCATCCTGGCCGAGCATGAGGGTGCGACCCACATCGCGCCCAAGGCCTACCAGTCGGAAGCTTACCTGGCCACCATCCGCAACTTCCGCCGTTATAGCTGGTTGCTGATGTACCTGTTCGGCGCCTCGCCGGCGCTGGCGGAAGGCTTCCTGCGCGGCCGCCCGCACAAGCTGGAAAAGCTGTCCGGCGATACGCTCTACCTGCCGTATGCGACCAGCCTGCGCATGAGCGACCTGGGTTACCAGAACGAGGCGCAATCCGGCCTGCACCCGCACGAGAACAGCCTGGATTCCTATGTCGCCACGCTGACCAAGGCGGTGAACCAGCCTTACGAGCCGTACGCCAAGGTCGGCACCAAGGTCGATGGCGAATGGGTGCAGCTGTCCACCAATGTGATCCAGATCGAGAACGAGTACTACTCGACTATCCGCCCGAAGCGCGTGATCAACACCGGCGAGCGCCCGATCCAGGCGCTGTGCAACCGCGGCGTGCAGTACATCGAAGTGCGCTGCATGGACGTCGACCCGTTCGAACCGGTCGGCATCAATGTGCAGGCCGGCCGCTTCCTCGACGTGTTCCTGCTCTTTAGCGCGCTGGAGGAAAGCCCGCTGATCACGCCGGAGCATGGCGCGCTGCTGGCGCGCAATTTCGCGCACACCGTGAAGGACGGCCGCCGCCCGGGCCTGACCCTGACCCGCGACGGCCAGGAAGTCACGCTGAAGCAGTGGGGCCTGGATTTGCTGGAGCGCTTCAAGCCGGTGGCCGAGCTGTTGGACCGCGAACATGGCGGCCGCGAACACATGGCGGCGCTGGAGGCGCAGGTCGCCAAGCTGCATGATCCGGACAGCACCCCGTCGGCACGCGTGCTGCAGGCGCTGCGCGACAACGGCAAGTCCTTCGCCGCCTTCGGCCTGCACCAGAGCGAGCAGCACGCAGCGTACTTCCGCAGCCATCCGGCCAGCGCGCAAGACACAGCGTGCTTCGACGAGATGGCGCGCGTGTCGATCGCGCAGCAGGAAGAGCTGGAACGCACCCAGACCGGCAGCTTCGACGACTACGTTGCCGCCTACCGCGCCAGCAACCTGTGCCCGAACCAGTGCACCTGACCCTTGCTCACCTTCTTTAACGAACAGCACACCAAGGAAGCCGGCCTGCAGCATCGCGTCAGCGCGGTGCAGGCCGAGCTGGAACGGCGCGGCCTGGGCCAGATCGTGACACCGCAAAGCGTGCCGCTGACCGCGCTGGAGCGCACGCACAGCCCGCGCTACCTGGCCTTCCTGCGCAATGCATGGAGCGAGGCGCAGGCCGCCGCCCCGGCCAGTGCGACCGTCACGCCGAACCAGCTTGCCGTGCGCACCATGCGCAGCGATATCGAGCCGGACGATTTTTTCGCCCGCCTTGGCCTGTATGCGATGGATACCTTCACGGGAATCGGCGCCAGCACCTGGAGCGCGGCCAAAGGCGGCGCCGACTGCGCGGTCAACGCCGCGCACGCCCTGCGCGTGGGCGAGCGCGCCAGCTTTGTGCTGACGCAGCCGCAAGGACACCACGCCGGCGCGGACTTTTTCGGCGGCCACTGCTACCTGAATAACGCGGCCCTGGCCGCCCAACACTTGCTGGACGACGGCTTGCACAAGGTTGCCATCCTCGACCTCGACTACCAGCACGGCAACGGCGCGCAGGGCATCTTCTACGAGCGCGCCGACGTGCTATGCCTGTCTATCCATGCCGACCCGCGCCAAGCCTTCCCCTTCTATTGCGGGCACGCCGACGAAACCGGAGCCGGCGCAGGGCAAGGCTATAACGTCAACCTGCCGCTGGCGCGCGGCGCCGACGCGCAAACCTGGTTCGCCGCGCTGGAAACGGCCTGCCTGCGGCTCTCCATCTACCGCCCGGACGCGCTGGTGGTGGCGCTGGGCGGGAATATCTTCCAGGGCGAAGAGCATGGCGGCTTCAAACTGGCGCCGGCCGACTTCCTGCGCCTGGGCGAACGCCTGGCCTGGCTGGGTGTTCCCACCACCTTCCAACTGGAAGGCGGAACGCCGCTGCGGCAGTTGGGCACCAATATCGTCAACGTGCTGGAAGGCTTCGACTGCGCCACCGCCTAGCCGGGCAGCGCCAGCCGCGCCTCCAGGCCGCCGCCCTCGCGTGGGTGCAATGTCAGTGTGCCGCCCATGGCGGTCGCCAGCTGGCGAGCGATCGCCAACCCTAGCCCGGTGCCGCCCGTCTCGCGGCTACGCGACGACTCCAATCGCACAAAAGGTTCGAACACCGCCTGCAGCGACTCCGGCGGAATGCCCGGCCCGCGATCCAGCACGCTGATCGCGATACCGCCCGCGCCGCCCGCCTGTGCGACGTGCACCTGCGCACTGCCGCCGAATTTAAGCGCATTGTCGATCAGGTTGCCCAGCACCCGCCGCAGCGCCTGCGGCCGCAACTCCATGGCGCGGCCGACCGCACCGTGCAGGCTGACCTCCTGGCCGGCGTCGGTGTAGTCATGCACCATGCTGTCCAGCAGCGCATCGGGATCGATGCGGGTTGGCGCCTCGCTGGTGCCGTGCAGGGTGCGCGCATAGGCCACGCCCTCCTTCACCAACTGCTCCATGGCCTGCAAGTCCTGCCGCAAGCGCGCCTGCTGCGGCTCGTCGTCCATCATATCGACGCGCAAGCGCATGCGCGTGATCGGCGTTTGCAAATCGTGCGAAATCGACGCCAGGATCTGGATGCGCTCCGCCATATAGCCGGCAATACGCTGCTGCATGGCGTTGAAGGCGCGCGCCGCGCGCGCCACTTCCGACGGCCCGTTTTCCGGCAAGTGGGCGCCCTGCATATCCGGCCCCAGCGCATCGGCCGCCAGCGCCAGCTGCTGCAGCGGGCGCGTCGCCAGGCGCACCGCCAGCCAGCAGCACAGCGCGAACACCGCCAGCTGCGCCGCCATCAGCGCACCAAACCACGGCGACATCGGCACGCTGCGCATGGGACGGAAATCGATCGTCAGCGGCGTGCCGTCGCCCAGCGCGAGATGCACCTGGTAGCGCTCCATCGCGCCCGGGATCGCATGCACGGTCAGCTGGTACTGCTTGCCGATGCCCTCCTCAAACGAGCGCACCGCATTGGCCTGCAGCTGATCCAGGTGCGGCAGCGATTCATCGCAAGCCTCCAGCCGGAACTCGTAACTGCGGCGCTGCAGGCGCGGCAGCCACGCCGCACGCTGCGCGGCCGGCAAAGCATCCAGCAGCGCCACCGACGTCGCCACCTCGCGCTCGATATAGCCCATCATCATATTGGTGGTGGCCTCGTTGCGCTCGCGCATGGTGAGCCAGAACGACAGGCCCTGCGCCACCGCCACGCCAAGGCACAGCAGCAGGCCAAGGCGCGCAAACAGGCTGCGCGGCCAGCGCAGGCGCATCATGGCGCGCCCGCCGCCAGCGTGACGGCCGCCGAGAACACATAGCCTTCGCTACGCAGGGTCTTGATATAGCGCGGCTCGCGCGCCGTATCGCGCAGGCGCTGGCGCACGCGGCTCACCAGCAGGTCGATGGAACGGTCGAACTGGTCGGCATTGCGGCCCTGGGTCAGGTTCAGCAACTGGTCGCGCGTCAGCACGCGCTGCGGATGGTCGAGGAAAACGCGCAGCAAGCGGTACTCGGCGCCGCTCAGGGCCACTTGCGTGCCGTCGGCATCGAGCAGGTGGCGCGCCACCGTGTCCAGCCGCCAGTCGCCGAAGGCCAGCATCGGCACCGCTTCATTCACCTGCATATTCGGCGGCAGCATGCGCGTGCGGCGCAGCACCGCGTTGATGCGCGCCAGCAGCTCGCGCACGGCGAAGGGCTTGGGCAGGTAATCGTCTGCGCCCATTTCCAGGCCGATGATGCGGTCGGTTTCCTCGTTGCGCGCCGTGAGCATCAGCACCGGAATCGCCTTGTGTTTGCCGGCGCGCAGGTCGCGGCACAACGTCAGGCCGTCCTCGCCGGGCAGCATCAGGTCCAGCACGATCAGGTCGGGCGTGTCGTCCTCCACGATACTGCGCATCTGGCGCCCGTTCGCCGCCAGCGATGTGCGCAGGCCGTTCTTCTGCAAGTAGGCGCCGATCAATTCGCGGATATCGCGGTCATCATCGACGATCAGGATGTGGTCAGGGTTTTCCATGAACCCATGATACCCAATGCCGGGCAGGGATTTGTATCCCAGTGTGTACAGGCTGGACGGGGACACAAAACATTGCACAAAGCCCCCCGGCGCGACATATGCCGGATACCTGCGGGCGGTCCAATAGCGTCATACCTTTTCACAGAGTCCGCCATGATCAACCCGCTCGACACACCGCTCGCCTTCCTCGCCGGCCTGCTGACCATCGCCTCGCCGTGCGTGCTGCCGGTGCTGCCCATCCTGCTGGGCAACGGCATTCACCAAGGCGACCAACACGACCACCGGCGCCCGCTCCTGATCATCGCCGGCTTTGTCGTGAGCTTTGCCAGCTTCGCCATGCTGCTGGGCGTGGTCTCCTCCGCCGTCGACGCCGCGCAGGAAGTATTGCGCAACGCCGCCCTCGTCCTGCTCGCGTTATCCGGCCTGCTGCGCGCCTGGCCCGCGCCGTATGCATGGCTGGTCGCGCGCCTGCCGGGACACGCAGCCAGCGCCCCGCGCGCCGACGACGGCAGCCATGGCGCCGCCTTCCTGCTCGGCGTCTCGCTGGGCGCCGTCTGGACGCCGTGCGCCGGCCCGGTGCTGGCCTCCATCCTGGTGCTGGTGGTGAAGGCGCAGGATCCCGCCTGGTCCGCCCTGCTGCTCACGCTCTACGCCCTGGGCGCCGCCGTGCCCATGCTGGGGATTATTTACGGCGGCCAGTACGCCACCCAGCGCCTGCGCGCCGTCGCCCGCCACGCACAGCGCCTGCAGCAAGGCTTCGGCGTGCTGGTGGTGCTGAGCGCCGCCGCGATTTACCTGCAATACGACACCCTGGCCTTTGCCTGGGCCGCCCAACACCTCCCCAACCTGAAAGGACTGTAACCATGCGCCCGTATCTGAAACTCCTCACCGCCGCCACGCTGCTAGCCGGCGCGATGGCTGGCAGCGCATCCGCCGCACCAGCCGCAGCCCCCGAATTCACCGGCATCAAGCAGTGGCTGAACAGCGAACCGCTGACCATGCAGCAATTGCGCGGCAAAGTGGTGCTGGTTGATTTCTGGACCTACGACTGCATCAACTGCATCAACACCCTGCCCCATGTCGTGAAATGGCACGACAAATACAAGGAAAAGGGCTTGGTCGTGGTCGGCGTGCACACGCCCGAATATGCCTTCGAACGCAAGACCGACAATGTGCGCGCCGCCCTGAAGCGCTTCGACATCCGCTTTCCGGTAGCCCAGGACAACGGCTATCAAACCTGGAATGCCTACGGCAACCGCTACTGGCCGGCTTTCTATCTTGTCAACAAGTCGGGCCAGGTGGTGTACACCCACTTCGGCGAAGGGCGCTACGAGCAGACCGAGGCCAAGATCCTGCAACTGCTGGCGGAAAATAATCCAGACAAATAGAGTCGAAAAATAGTTCTGGGGCTACAGCAAGCTTAACGTACCGAGCAGAGCGCGCTAAAGTCGAAAAAAGTCTCGTCCTCGGCAAAAGCTCCCGGCGTCGTTTGCAATTAAAGTCGGAAATGAAAGGAGCTCACGGCTTCATGAACTACTGGCTTACCTTTACACCGGACCTTAGCCGTCGTGGTGCGCTCCGGGCCAATGTATAGGTCGTCCGCGTTGAGCGTGTGAGCCTTTCAGGCGACCAAGATGCTACTCTCAGCGACTTCGGCTATCGCCCGAGGCTGTGTGAAAACACGAGCTCAGTGAGTATTAGCATCCAACCCGCCACCATTTAGCATCAGACCCCCGCCACCAATTAGCGTCGTAGGCCCGCCAGCGATTAGCATGCCAAACCACCACTTGATGGCCTGGTGAGGCGCGACCGCTAAGGGCGTGCGTGTGACCGGCAGCTGACGCCCCTTTGCAGACTTCGAAGTTAAAGCCTCTTGCAAATCGGTTCGAGGGCCGCAAATTCCTCGGTCGATAGTCTCGCATTGCGTTTTAGTGCGACACTCTCATTTGATATCTCAAATTCCTTTCGATGCAATCCGTATAATGGCCAATAGCATTCTAACCGGCGCGTCGCTCCCAAATATCGTAGTTAAAAACGATACCACCTTCAGTTTTTGCGCAATTTCGCGACGGTTCACTCAGCCAGAATATGGCAGGAACGCCGAAGGTGTGACCTTCTAGGCTGCTTGATTGGTAATTTGCAATGAATCTTGAATAAGCTTCCCATGTTGTAGCACGACCACTCGATTTGCCATTGCTATGGTCTCCGGTCGATGCGCAACGATAATCCTGGTGAGATCTAATTGTTTAATGGCGGTATTGACGGCGTGCTCGTTCATGACATCAAGGTGACTAGTGGCCTCATCAAGAACGAGAATTTTTGGTGTCTTGTAAAGGGCTCTGGCCAACAAGATTCGCTGACGTTGGCCACCGGAAAGCCCGCTGCCGATATCACCAACCAATGTGTTATAGCCCATTGGCATAGCCACAATTTCGGTATGTACAGCGGCCATCATCGCACAACGTTGTACCAGCTCGACATCCATGTTGGCGGCGAAGAACGATATATTGTCCTGGATAGACCCGGAGAACAGTCCATCTTCTTGCATGACGGTGGCAAATATCTCTCGCACATTTGAAACTCCTAGGGTGTCGAGTTTTACGCCGCCGACCAGGATGCTTCCTGAAGTTGGTTCAAGCAAGCCGAGCGCTAGTTTGATCAGGGTAGACTTCCCACATCCTGAAGCACCTGTCACAGCGATACATTCGCCGGCTTCAATTTTCAGATTGATGTCGTCTAAAACGTGCGGCTCTCCATCCGAGTAGCGAAAGCAGACATTACGAAATTCAACACTTGGGGCAACTGTTGTCGTATCGAGCTCAAAGTTGTTCGATTGCTCTGGCGCGGTAAGGACGATGTCCGCTACTCGCTCTCCGTGGACACGCAACATCCGAAAATCGAATATCTTATCGACGAGACTTGCAATACGCTGGCTAAATTGATCTTTGTAGGAAATAAACGCAAACAGCATTCCTATTGAGAACTGTCCAGAAAGTACAGAAAGTGCACCGAGCCATATTATAATGACCCGCTCAGCCCCGAATATCAGCGCATTTACGGTCTGATATGAAATCGAAAGCTTCGCAATGCGTAAGTCAGCGTTGTACTGATCGGCAAGTGCATTAAGCCATCCAGCGCGCCGTTCTTCATTCCGTCCAAAAAGACGGATGCTCTGGATGCCGCGAATCGACTCAAGGAAATGCGTTGATTGTTTTGACGCATGAATAATCTGTTCGCCGGTGGCATCCCGCAGCGAGCGGAAGATAGTCCAACGCATAGCTACATACATCAAGGTCGCAACGATGGCAACAGCAGCAAGCCGAGCGTTATATACTACCAATAGTATCCAAGTACTAATTACTAGTAGACCATCAATTATTGCTTCGACGAACTTCGTTGTTAATGCACGCTGCATCTCTTGAATAGAGCTAAAGCGCGACACCACATCCCCGATATGGCGGTTCTCGAAGTATCGCAGCGGTAGGGCCATCAGGTGCGAGAACGTATTGCCTTGCCATTGAATATTGAGATTCGTAGATATCACCGTGATGACCCAAGATCGCACACCGCTAATAGACGTTTGCAGAACCACAAGCAACAAAAAGCCAACACCCAACACAGTTACCATGTTGCGATCGGCCGTTAGTATTGCATCATCGACTAACCACTGCATGTAAAACGGCGCAAGCAGCGAGCAAACCTGTAGCGCTAATCCTAACAGCAGGAAATGTAGCAAACCTCTCTTAAGCCCCACCACTCGGCCCATCAAAGAGAAAAGTGAAAACTGCTGTAACTCAGTTCCTTTCTTGAATCCCGCACCCGGCACAATTTCCAACGCAATGCCCGTGAAATGCTTTGAGAACTCCGAAATGACTAGCTGACGCTCACCGACTGCGGGGTCATGAATCATGAGTGACCGTCCCGATACGGACTTAAGGACAACGAAGTGATTCATATCCCAGTGCAAGATACACGGCAATTTAAGTTGGTTCAATTGATCCAAATCCAATCTCAACGGTCGAACGTTCATCCCAATGGCGCTAGACATTGTCATCAACGTCTTAAGCGTCACTCCTTTGAGTGATACTGAGAATCGTCGTCGCATACTTGCCAAGTCAGTTTTATAACCCCAAAAGCTGCAGACCATTGCCAAGCACGCTAACCCACATTCAGCGGCTTCAGCTTGTAAAAGGACGGGTAAAGTGCGGCTTTGCCAAAATTTTATATTGTTAAGGTAGGATTCGTACATATCATTATGAAACTGATGTATCAAAGACGGCCAGAAATGCTGTATAACGGCTCAAGAATCCATTCGTAAAGCTTGCGTTGCTCAAGTAATACACTGGCCTCTAATCGCATACCAGATTTAAGAGAAACATCCTGTCCATACGCACGCACCGTCTGGGAGTCCAGTTTAAGTCGAATTCTGTACACTGGTTCACTTGTCGAGTTGCCTGAAATAGGTGACGACAATTCTTGTGGTGTTAGTGGGGCTTGGGAAATTTCACGTACAACTGCGCCATGCTGACCGAACTTTTGATATGGATATGCTTGGTAGCGGAGCAGGACCTTCATTCCCGGCCTGATGAAGCCGATTGCTTTGGAAGTCGCAAATATTTCGGCCTCCAACTCAGCCCCCGCGGGCAAAACTGAGGCGAGCGTCGAATTCACCGACACACTTTGACCACTAAATATGTTGACCGCTGCGACAGAACCATCGACTGGTGCACGTACTATAATCTCCCGACGGGCTTCATTTTCCAAGATATCTTGGCCAATGGCATTTGCCTCGCGTTCAATCGAATACTGGTCACGTTCCGCTTGTATACGTAGATCAGCGACGTTCGATCGTGCCTCGGTGAGACTTCTTTTGATGGCCGCCTGAGATCGCTGGATGTCTGCCAAGCGTTGCCTCTGATCCAAAACCTCTGCTTGCTTCTCCTGTAGCTGAGCATCGGAGATAAAACCAGTTGCACGGAGATCAGCATAACGTCTGCGAGACTGCTCAACGAGTTCGAGTCGCTCCTCTTGTAACTGGAATTGCTCTCTAAGATGCAAGCTTTCGTTTTCGAGATCGGCTGCCTTTTCCAAAACAGCCTTCATTCTGAGTTGATTCTGAACCCGAACTTGCTTCGCTTCCGTACCGAAGGTTTTTCGTCGTATCTCAAGGAGTCTTGTTACAGCTCGCTCTGAGGAGTCTGCACCCGTGTTGCTTCGTTCGTTGGTTAATACGAACATTACATCACCCGCTTGAATTCGCTGACCTTCCTTAACTTTAACCTCTACGATTGTGCCGCCTTGAATAGCAATTATACGAAGGACACCAGCAGTTGGCCCAAGAGTTCCCTGGCATTCTGCTTTTCGCGAAACGCCGAAAACCGCAAAAAATGCAATGATCGCCATCGCAACCGCGAAAAAAAAGAACGTCAGCAACTTATGGCTTAGCGGAAGAGTTAATAACACCGAGCCATATTGTCGCGTACCGAGGTACTCGGTGGCCTCTTTCCGAAATAAGCTTGTTTGTCTAGTTTTGCTTTGTTCTGCACTTTTGCTAGAAGAGTTATCGTCGCGCACAATGATTTGCTTCTGAGGTGGGGTATCGGTGTGGTGATTTTCAGGAGATGCTCAAGCCGAACATTCGAACTTTGAACTTGATCTTGAATTGGTGACGAGATATAGTACTTTCGAGGATACCATTGTGCCTGCCCACACCTTCCGGATTTACATCTAAGAACACGAACTCGCCGAACGCCAGCTTGATCAAATCAAGCCGAGTCATGCGGTAAATGGTCCAATTCATTGAATCAACGATTATAGAAATTCTCTTAAATCGGTTAATATTTCACATCCCGTCCTACCACAATTTTTGAATATCTCAAGAAATATATCAAAATTTCGCATGGCGATCATCTGAAGCGATTCTCAACCAATTCCAAGAATGCTCAAGCAATAGTTCCTCGAATCGTGGTTATACGCTCCCTCCCTGTATCGCAGTCCCATCTGGAAGTTTTAACTACTACTTCAGCAACCGAATTATGAGGCATCCAGCAACGGACAACTCGAATGAAATGGCTCGGAGTGATAAGGGCCGCCACTTGTGCGTTGCTATGGAACTACCTTCAATGTTTGCAACGACCGATCTTAGCGTTGTTTATAGTTGCTGGCTAAGAAATTTAAATCATGCAGATGAGTTTCTTGCAGACCTGCTTTACCTATGCGCCCTACGCTCCAGTGGACTTCGAATGCATTAATATCGGGCTGCAAGTCAAAAGGGCAATCATAGAACTTAGCATAAGGTACTTTGTGAAATCTGTAAGTCGCGCGAAAATACGGGCTAACTCAAGAAAAATAATGCGCAAGCGTTAGTAAATGCATGTGGAATTAGTGCAGCAAGAAATGCGCGATCGGCGCCATTTTTTTCTTGAGAATAGAAAGAAAAGGCACATACCCCAAAGACCCAAAAAGGGGCGAAAAAATGCTTCCAATCCGTAATCCCGTGCAATACTCCAGCAGCCAACGCCGCAGCGAGGGTTGCACGATTAACGCCCCCCATTTTGCGCGCTAACCACGGCAGCGCATAACGAAGAATAACAGTCTCTATTAAAGGCGCAACGAAAATAACACCAATGACATAAAGTGCGTCAAGTTGTAGAAGCCTATCGGGGGCAATCGATTCTTTACCCATGAATAAGATCATCATTCGACTTACTGCAATTACTGGAATAGCAGCACAAAGCGAATAATAGATACAAGCTCGGCTGTACGATGTTCGAGGCGCTTTGGCATTGGCCTTGTACACTTGCAGTTTTCCTTCCGTGGAGCTAATTCTCATTAAGCGCAACATTTCGTTGCGCTTAAATAAACTAAATATTATACGCCTGCCGCCATGTCGCCGCGAGATGGCGTAGAGCTTTTATAATCCGATGAATTATCGGCGACCCACTCACCCACCGACTTAATGCAGTCCCAAGCCAAGCTCGAGAGAGCCCAGCGCACGCCACCATTTACTTCTTCAATTTGCTCAATGGACAGTTCTTGCATAATGTTTCCAATGCTAAATAAATTACGTTTATGAAGTACCAAGCGAAAACAGACAGAATCCGAGGGGTGTTTCCCAAAACGCTGTTAAGCACGCCAGAGAATTGTAAGTGCCCCTCCGCAACAATGTAAGTTCCGGGCGGCAATATACATTACCAATACGAGCTTAAAACTCTCGGATTGTCACTTTCGAAAATATTATCTTAGCCTCTGCTCCCAACAAACACTCGACGGCGCCACTGAGCCAGTACTACTACTACAACTGGTACATGGTGCTTTATGTTTTCAGCCGCAAGATTGTCTGCCATGAAGTGCATGTGGCGCAATCAGCAGAACTTCCCGGTATGCCGTCGCGCCATTGGCGATGCCGACGGCTTCCAACTCAGCGTGACCAGCCTGTTGGCAGACTTCTCGGTACAGTTCGTAGCCGATACCTGGATGAACTGGCGGCCGTCGTCGCAGAAATCATCGGCACTGAGACAACCTGGTCGCCGGCCACCCTCAAGGCTCGGTTGGCGAAGCATGTGCGTGCGGCGATGAATCAGTCCGGATTCCCGCACCTGCACTTCCACGACCTGCGCTACAGCGCGGCCAGCGAGATGGTGAACAACGGTGTCGCGTTATTCACCGTGGGCGGCATTTTCGGTCACAAGGACAAGAAGACACCCGAGCACTATGCGCACCTGCTGCGCGGCACGTTAGCCGATGCAATCAAGAAAGTGGGTTAAGTTGAGTGAGGTGTACTGACAATAGTGGACACTCTCGTCTCAAGCTGCCAACGCTCCCTGGCTAAAGTCCGCCGCGAAGCGAGCTGGCGATTTATAGCCAAGGCGCGAGTGGCGCCGCTGGCGGTTATAGAAGATCTCGATGTATTCGGTGATGGCCGCCTGCGCTTCGGCTCTGCACTCGAAGCGGCGATGATGAACCAGCTCATTCTTCAAGCTGCCCCAGAAGCTTTCCATCGGCGCGTTGTCGAAGCAATTTCCTTTGCGCGACATCGAGGTCTCCATTCCAAATTGCTCCTGCAGTTTCCTGTATTTCTCGGCGCAGTATTGGCTACCGCGATCCGAATGATGAATCAATCCGGCTGCAGGTCTCTTATTGCGTACTGCTCGCCACAACGCCTGCGCCGTCAAGCCTTGCGTCATACGTGGGCCCATCGCATACCCCACCAGTTCGCAGGTGAATACGTCCTTCACGCCTGCCAGATAAAGCCAGCCTTCCTCAGTCGCGACATAGGTGATGTCGGTCACCCAGGCCTCGTTCGGCCGCGTCGGCAAGAACGTCTGATTCAGCAGGTTCGGCGCCACCGGCAAATCATGCGCAGAATTGGTCGTGGCCTTGAACCTGCGTTTCTGCTTGCAGCGCAGGCCGAGTTCCGTTCGCAGCCTGGCGATGCGATCACGTCCGGCCTCAAATCCCTGCGCGTGAAGCTCAGGATGAACCCGCAGCGTGCCGTAGGTCTGGCGCGACTGCTGATGTACGGCCTGGATCGCCACCTTCAGCTTGACGTCTTCCCGGGCGCGACGCGACGGCTTGCGCTCTTGCCACGCATAGAATCCGCTACGAGAAACGTCGAAAACCCGGCAAAGCAGCCCCGTTGGGTATCCTTCGAGTCGCACCGACCTTATGAACGCGTACCTGGCAGCGACTCCCTCGCAAAGTACGCCGTTGCCTTTTTTAGCACTTCCTTTTCCATGCGCTCAACGGCCAGTTCTTTGCGCAGCTTCGCTACTTCCGCTTCCAGTTCGGCCACGCTTCGACTACCGGGCGCAGCACCAGAATCATTGCTGCGTTTAGCCGCGCTAACCCAGTTCGCCAGTGTTCCCTTGGGAATATCCAGCCGTTGCGCTGCTTCTTCCAATGTCAGTCCCTGCGCGAGTGCCAACTTGACGGCCTCGGCCCGGAACTCCGGCGTGTATGTCTTCGATTTCATAAATGCTTCTCCCGTTGCTAAGTTTAACAAACGGGAGTGTCCGAAAAAGTCAGGTTACCTCATTCATAGGTTCTCATATCTTGACTGCCTGCTCCTGGCGGGCTACTGCCTGCCTCCAGATTGTTGAAGTCGCTCTCAAGCGGCCCCCGGCCAAGTTGCGCCGCGTCGTACCCGTATAGCCTCGTATGCTTCCGCCAGATCGGTTACTGATAAGGCATTGGCAATATGTGCGCGCAGGTCGTTATTTGCCCACCAAATCCGAAAGCTCAATCCATTTTTGAAGCAAGCTTGCAGAAGTTGGGCTGCTGGTAAATCGTTGACAGGGTCGCCAACTAGAAGCGAGTTTTCGAGATCCGCAATAATTAGATCGCTAGTGCCCGTTTCGCCGTCATGAACGAGATGAACGGGAGCGCCGTCGAGGGTTTCCAACTCACTGGCCAACGACTTTACGTAGTCCTGCGCATCGCTAGCCAACATCAACCCTATGCCAAAGATCGTCGGAATATCTGAAGTAGCGCCCGAAATAGTCATGAAATAGCTCATAGCCCGATCAATTTTCTGCATAACAGAAACACTTCATCCCAGCCTTCAAGTTAAGACCGTCTGCAACTGGCCGATTTTGACCTGTCACGGCGAATCATCTACGCCGTATCGAACCTTCAAGAAGATCATCAATCCAACCAATACGATCGACAGAGCAAATCCACATAGTCCCAACACGGAAAGTCGCCGCTGAACCGCGTGCCAGCCAGTCGCAATAAATGCGCACGCTCCGAAGATTTGCATCAAGTCGACGGTGAATCTAACCGCCTTTTCGGCATACTCGTAACCGCACGCAAGTTCTCTTCCACCAGGATTTATCGGGGTACACCAATGTGCCGCAGGAATACACTGTAAAGCCAAAAGGAACAAAATAGGCATCCACGCCAAAAAGCTTCGATACATGCTCATTTCTCTACTTAACTGAACGACCGCACTTGGCCGATGGCTGTCGAGCTATCTACTCCGGACCCAGGTTCGCCGCCCTGGTTCCTTTACATCGAGGGAAACGATTACACCCCCAGAACTGCCCTCCTGCGTTACGCCCCTTTCCAGCAATTCTTAAGACCATTGACGCCCCGCAGTTGGGACAAAGATTTCTTTCCTTACGTGTTTGCCTTCTTTTTGAAACTGGAGAAGGCGGTTTCAGTTCTGGCTCGACGGGCGTTGCCACCGAACAAATCGGCTCCGGTCGTTTAATCAATCGTTCTTTTTGGTACTTCAGTTGCCGACTGTGGTGGAATTTAAAAGCTACAACTGCACTTATGAAAAATACCAGAACATTCGGCCAAGTTCTAACACCGCCATGGTGCGAACATGCACCCGCACGCCCTATTGACCCAGACGCCCAACCATCAGAACAGACGGCCCCTCCAACCAGCAAGAGTAACAATCCCCATACTGCAAAGAAAACCAAAATGCTAATTCCAATGCCTGGAGGTTCGTTTTTCATAATCTAATGTATTTACGGTCCGCTCGTGGACGTCGGCGGTAACCTACTCGCCATCGAGATCCAACACTCTATCGACTTCTTCTTTCACCTTGGCGCCTCGGAACAACCTCACAAAGACGGCGATAAA
Source organism: Massilia sp. SR12 (assembly GCA_046523935.1). Lineage (GTDB taxonomy): Bacteria > Pseudomonadota > Gammaproteobacteria > Burkholderiales > Burkholderiaceae_D > Rugamonas. The sequence continues at coordinate 3,994,022 of CP159586.1, forward strand.
AACTACTAGAGATATTAGCACCGCCAAATAGTCTTCGGACAAGGTAACGCGAACGCTCTGAAGAAGCGGAGTAAATGGCCGCATTGCCGACAGCACGAATACGTAACTGAACAGGCCAATGGCCGTCGCGACGAAGAAACTCAACATGAATCTCTGAATCACCAAGACTCCTTGTTAGGTCTGCTGTTGGCCGCTAGTCGCCCTGCTTCTTATGCTAGGACGAGTTACTGCGGAGGCGAAACGGAAAGGAGATCGTGATCTCATCGATACCCTGTCCAATAAGTGGAGATTCCGCGTCCACCACCACAATGGCGAAATGGCGAACTCCGCAAGCCAACTGCTGTAGGCTATGCTCCGACACAATCGAAAGCAATCCCTTACACCACATTTCATCTTCCGCCCAAGCAAACACCAGACCGTTTAAGCGAAGTACAACGTTCTTCCCGCCCAGCATCACAGCATCGTATCCGTCGCGAAGCGCATCGAGATTTCTTGAATTGGCAGCAAGGGTATATCCGAATTGCTCCTCCCAGCGTAAAAGACTCCCAAGTGTAGATACGGCAGCTGAAATTCCGTGGGAAAAGTCGATCTCAACAATTTGGTAATCATGCGAGCGCAGCCACGCTTCACAATCGAATACTGCCTGAGCTTCTACGCACAGAATGCCTCGCCCTTGAACAATGCCATGAACATCGGGATGGTTCCACTCAAGCCGTTGAAATGCCGCCATAAACTTACAGTGCTCTTTTCATGTACATGCGTGCAGCCACCTTGGTTCAACTTTCCTTGTAGACCTTACGTCTGGTTATGGCTGAGATCAGACCTACTCTTGCTGAGTTGTGGCGAGGGCAGATTTTGTATTTTTGATGCCTCGTAAACATTGTAGCCGGATCGACTTCGATCCCACCGGCGGATGATTTTTTAACGCATTCTCAAGCCTAACGATATACGCAGATACCCCGCCTGGTAACTCACTGTCATAAGCGAAAAGGCAAACCAATTGCTTATCGTTCCACCATAGTTCTTGCAGCCAGGGCAAAACTGCATAAGGATTATTTACCAACGCTTCTGCCAAGGCATAGTTGAGCTCTTCAGCCGAGGCGGCATCGGTATCGGGTTGAATTGCTCGTGCAACCCGGAGCCACTCATTACTTCCTGTGCCGACCCCACTAAGAAATACTTGTGTCTTGGATTCCGATTGCCAAATTTCGTGCACAACTACTTTGGCCCCCAAAGCCTTAACCCGCGCTACCAATTCCGCAGGCATTAGCTCCGACTCAGCATTCGCAGCAGCCGTTGAGAGGAGCAACGCTATTGAAAGTATCTTCACTGCGAGTCCGTTCCATTTCGAGGTGGCAAACCCGGTGTCCAGTTTTGGCCGGAAACGAAGGTGGTTAGCGCGAGTGTACCGTCCAACACCGTACTGTGGGCGAATAACTTAGCATCGGCCGAGCCTCGGCATTTTCTGGTGATACATCCGCAGGTAGTTCTAATCCAAGTGCTAGCTGCTCGATGAAGTCCAAAACAGCAACATGCTCAGCATTCCCGAAAATCTCTCTGGGTGAGATATCTAACTCCAATTGCGACTCGACGAAGAAATGGCAATTGATACTTACTTGGCCAAGCATCACCGACAGCAGATGACTCCCGTCGCGATTACTAAAAATCGCCCTGCTGCCAGGGAAGTGTGTCGGCTTTCCATCGAAGCTGTATGACAGCTCATATTGGCGGAGCAGCGAATCGAAATGATCCCAACTTTGGAGCTGCATACCTTGAACGTATACGTCTCGAAGGGACCCGTCATCGGCCCATAAATCAGGATGCGTATTGAACTCTGGTCTCATTGATCAATGGCTTTTATTTTTGAAAGGTCCGCTGCTGGCCGATCTGGGCCAGCACTTACTTGATTAGAAAGTCGTCTTTGTTCCTTCCCGCCAACCACAATGGGGCGCGCCCTCGACCAGTCCAGGTATCGCCGTTCTCCGGATTTCGGTATTTGGCAGGTACTGGCTGGCGTGCTTTCGAAGCCTTTGCCCCAACTCCACGCAGGTCATCGAGGGTAAGACCATATGCAGTCATGATTTCAGCAATTTTTGCCTTCGCGCCTGCCAGTTCCGCCGCACGTGCTTCTTTGGCCTTAGCTTCCAGTTCTGCGATCTGGGCCTGAATCTCTGCATAAGTGCTCATTCTTCTGTTCCCGTATTAAAGTAGTGGAATGTGAATCTACCACGCTAACCAGCTAGCGGGGAGTCGTTCGCCCATTATTTAGTAATTCGGCGGTTATATATATCGCCAGTCGCCAGGAGTATTGCGGACACTCAGCATTGGGAATGTTCATCAATGCACCAAGGCGGCCGGCGTGATTGTAGACCGACCCACAATCTAGAATGTCACTGCGATGGACCGATTTCAGGCATCTGTCTGTTCGGCCATTTCAAGTGCATCATCAACTTCTATTCCGAGGTAGCGCACGGTACTTTCAAGCTTTGTATGCCCAAGCAGCAATTGCACGGCGCGTAAGTTATGGGTTCGTCGATAAATGAGAGTCGGCTTCGTGCGTCGCATGGTGTGGGTGCCATATGCCGTCGAATCAAGCCCAATCTCCTCGAACCATTGATGAACAATTCGAGCGTACTGCCTTGTTGAGATGTGCGGCGAAAGAGTGACGCGGCTTGGGAACAGGAAGTCACCGGTCCTGAGTCCCGCTTCGCCCATCCAACGGGCGATACTTTTTCGAGTGCCATCGGTCAACTCGAACTGGACAGGTTGCTTCGTCTTCCGCTGCACGACGCTTGCGCGAGCAGCTACTTGACCACCATGGCAAACATCAAGTACGCGTATTCGGACTAAGTCACAGCCGCGTAGTTTGCTGTCGATTGCCAGGTTAAACAGTGCAAGGTCGCGAAGGCGCCCGAAGATCTCGAGACGGACACGAATAGCCCAAATTTCGCTGATTCGAAGTGGAGCTTTTTGCCCAACTAGTTTCCCCTTGTTCCAAGGGGTGTGTGGTGCTGGTGTTTGCGCTAAAGTATTCATGATGGACCTCCGTGTTAGGAGTTCCACTATGCGCTGGCGCGCGGTCATATTGCAGGCCTGAACGCACAGCTCAGGGTGTGATAATGCGTGTTTTTTCGTTCAGGGCAACATGCCATCTTCCCCTGTTAGATCGGTACCGGTTAGGTGATGCAGCTTGACAAGGTTGATAGAGATGGAAATTCATAAAATAGAAACTCCAGAGGATTACGCAGCGGCCCTCAAAGAGATCGATGCGCTAATGTCAGCCCAAGCGGGTACTGCAGAGGGACAGTGTTTGCTGCGCTTGGCTAAACTTGTTCAGGAGTATGAGGCGAAAAATTTCTCCATGGATGCCCTTAAAAAATCGTGAGAAGAAAGAACTTGTTCGCTGGCTCCAATCGCCCACCGCCGACAGAGAATCGTGATTCGGTGGTTTCTTAAGACTGTGGCGATCACTTACGGTGAATCGCCACCAGTATTGTAGACACTCCTGAGCCATAATTTAGGCAAAGGAGAGGTCATGAGCGGAAAAAGGTACACCGAAGAGTTCAAGATTGCGGCGATCAAGCAAGTAACTGATCGGGGACATCCGGTCAGCGAAGTTGCCGAACGCCTTGGCGTGAGCATTCACAGCGTATACGCCTGGATGAAGCGTTATGGAGTTCCTGAGGCCGAGCGGCAAGAGGCCGATGCACAGGCTGATGAAATGCGGCGCTTGAAAGCAGAACTTAAGCGCGTGACTGAGGAACGCGACATCCTGCGAAAGGCCGCGGCGTACTTTGCCAAGACGTCCGGGTAAGGTACGCCTTCATTCGCGATCAAAGAAACGATTACTCCGTTCGTCGGCTATGCAAAATATTGGATGTCCATCCAAGCGGCTTTTACGCTTGGTGCATTGAACCGGAGAGCAAACGAACCAAAGAAGACAGGCGACTGCTGATGCCTATCAAGGAATCGTGGCTAGAAAGCGGCACGGTGTATGGCTACCGCAAGGTTCACACTGATTTGCGCGAGGCTGGTGAAGGTTGTGGTCCAAACCGCGTGCACAAAATTATGAAGGCCAACGATATTCGCTCGCAGGCCGGCTACGGCAAGCGAAAATGGAAGCGTGGTGGAGCGCCCTCTATCGTCGCACCAAACCATCTTCAACGGCAGTTCGACGTCGACGAGCCAAACCGGGTATGGGTGACAGACATCACCTACATCCGAACATATGAAGGGTGGCTTTATCTGGCAACGGTTCTCGACCTATTCTCGCGGCAGGTCGTAGGATGGTCGATGAGCTCACGGATCGACGCCCACTTGGCGATGCAGGCGCTCTTGATGGCGGTTTGGCGAAGGAAGCCATCGAGCGAAGTTCTGGTGCATTCGGATCAGGGCTGCCAATACACGAGCCATGACTGGCAAGACTTCTTGGCAGAACATGGACTGGTTTCCAGCATGAGCCGGCGCGGAAACTGCCACGACAACGCCGTAGCGGAAAGTTTCTTTCAGCTGTTAAAGAGGGAGCGAATTAAACGAAAAATCTACGCGACCAGGGCCGACGCCAGGCAAGACATCTTCGACTACATCGAGATGTTCTACAATCCAAAGCGTCGTCACGGATTCAATGAAAAACTATCGCCGGTCGAGTTTGAAAGACGGCATTTTGAACGGCTCGGAAGTGTCTAGCAAACTGGTGGCGATTCACGGCCCCATATGATGATGCACATAATAACTATCATCTTTCTACTCTTATCCGCCTCCTCTGTTTCGGCACGCCAGTGCTCTTTTACTGAGGCTGAAGCCGCTGATCGCTCTATAGTTTCGCTTGATTCGTGGTCATCCATCTATGTCGCTTACCGGCAGTATGGCCATTGCGATGACGGCTACATCGCCGAAGGATTTACTGACAAGGTAGTTCACTTGCTTGCCACACACTGGGAGTCGCTCGAAAGAGCTCAAACACTTCTCCTCAGCGATCCCCATTTCCATGCCTTCATATTGCGACACATTGACGCCTCTGCCCCCACGTCTGAGTTGGAACAGATCGAAAGCCTCGCCAGGAATCAATGCTCGAGGTCAATGAGGCTCCTTTGCAAGCAAATCGCCGAGGCTGCCAGCAAACGATAGCGCCCTTAAAGACCCCTTTATCGGTAACCAGTTGCTCGTCCAGGCTTAGTTTGGCATGCTCTGTACAAGTGCTTTCGAGCATATACTTTGGCGCTAGTTCATAGCGGCGAGGAGTAGCCATCTATTGGACGCCGACTCGATAGAACTCGCCGGATAATTTAACCACCTTAATCATCCCAATGCGTCGCAATCGAACTTACATTCCTGCGAGCCTGCCCCCCGAATTGCTCTTGGCCATCCACTGGAAGATGCTTGGTCGTGATGAGTTGGCCTTGTATATCCGTCGGCTAATCGTGGCGGAACGTAAGTGCATCAGCGGCGAATTTTTGAGGCGCATTGCCCCACGCCTGCGCTGGCGGCGTTTGGCTGCGGCACATCTTCTGGTCCGAATGGGGCACTCCGTTGATCGGCGAGTTTTCTCGAATCCGAATGCACGTTTATGGTCGTCCGGCGAGTGCATGCCCAACGTCCCACCGCGCTATTCTTGGGTCGGTGTTTTCACGCTCGTTCCTCATTAAAGCGAAACTGGTGAGGCTGGAAAACACAGTCGATGAGCTGACGGGCCGCAATGGAGTGGCATCTTGGCGTGACTAAGTGAGAGCCTTTCTGAAGATTAAGATGCTACCCTGCAAAGCGCTGGCCCGATTCGGCCAGAATCAGAAGTTGGACGAATCCTTGTAGGACTTTGGCGCGGCTTTCCGATCACGGTACGGTGGTTAACCATACTCACTGAGGCATCAGGTTAACCTCGTAGGTATGATAAGGCGCATAGACCATCTCACGGCCGAGAAAGTTTCGGTAGCTCTCCTGACTAAAGCAGCATTCGGGTTGGAAGCTGGTCTGCGCTATGCGGGAATCGCTGGTTTGAGTACGGCACTAGTTGGTCAAGTCTTCGCACGGGAATACGGAAAAACTCGAAAAGATGTTCAAGGTTTGGGGCGTCTCCCTGACCGACGAAACTCAACCCGGTAGGGCCATGATCTTCGATCAGTGGACGATGCCAATAGAGATCTTTTCTTGACTGGCGAATACCGTGTAGCATGCGCTCATCATGAAGAAGAAAGAGCTACTAGCGATCCTAGCTGCATTCGGGGACGAGGACGAGTTTCTTGTCGAATGCGGGTCCTCTGGCTTCTCAGATCCAACCGTGTATGTTACAGCTGCCCTACCACGTCCTGCTGACGAGTTTGTTACCGGGCAAGAAAGTAACTATGTGGCCCATCGTGATGGGAATGGCTGCGTGATCATCGGCACGAGTAGAGGCTGCTCGAAATTTTGAGGATTGCCTGGCAAGCAGGAATTCCTTTGACCAACCGTGCAAGCAAAGTTGGTGACTGGTAGTAGTATCAGTTCATGACACGGCGCATTGACACCCTCACGGCTGAGAGACTTTCCGTTGCGCTACTTACTCGAGCTGCGTTCGGAACTGAGGCCGGGTTGCGTGTGGCGTTATTTTACGGTGTCCAAGCATTGCTTACTGCGGCGGTCTTTGAACGCCCATTGTCAAACGTTCGAATCGAAGCTTCGGGAACTGACTACGCGGCAGATAGAAGGAAACTCATTCGAAAATAGAAGGATCTGCATGATCCTATTTGACAAGTTTTATCTGTCTGCTTTGGGGCGGGACCATGCCCTGGGTGACAAAGTGTGAACTTTTCGGACAAGCAAGATGCTACCCTGCGTGGCATCGGTCCCGTCCCGGCCATGAGCCGCCAGTCAATCCGGGAATAGACACGATAGAACGAATGCTGACTCACACTGAGCTTCAACTCAACCGAATAGCCCAAGGCCAAGTATCAGATGGCGACGGGTATTCATGGTTCGAATCGCAGTTGAAGGAGGAGCAAACCCATACGCTTGGAGTGCTTGCCAGGTTATGCCAGCAAGCCCATCCTCTTGCAATGGAAGTACCGCAAGCAATTTGGCACGCTGGCTTGAAGCGATCGTTTACGCCGTGCGTATTGTTGGAAAGCGCTATCAGACCTGAACTCGCGTTGAATAAAATAATCGCTTTGCCGGTCGTTGAGTACGAAAAGGCATTTCGTTTGCTCATCGCACTTTTCCGCATCGCTGATACGCGGCGTCGTGCAACGCATTGCAAAGATGGATGCGCACATGCGTGGCATAATTTACCACTTGAGAACTGAATTCGGCCAGAAGCTGCCGCTGTCTTCTCGGCGTCCCTCCCTAGTTAGTTGTAAATATGTCAAAATCGGTGCATATCAGGTGGCTGCGATTTTTGTCGATTTTGTTAAACCTGAATGGAAACGCAGTGAGTCCTAAAGAAACCCCGCAGTTGAATGATTTTCTTGGTCAATGACAAGGGATGTTATATCGCAGACGCCCATGTTAACTCGGTGTTTTGCGATCTATAACGTTAGGGATGAGGAACATTTTGAGTGCGCGAAACTTTTGTCTTCTTACGGTCACGTTTGCGATCGCAACGTGTTCACTTCCCGCGATTGCTGACTTTCGTCTTACGGGCTCCGGTGGGAATGAATGTATTCCTGGCGTAATTTACAAAGCCAAAGATCTGCCATCTCAGGAGATTTCTCGTATCGTTTCTGGCCAGCCGCGCAAGCTGAGTCCTCGACCATTGATTGGCCTCCCTTGCACGGAGGAGGATCCTCTTCGCATTGGGATTAACGGAATTGGTCTAGAGCTACCCCTACTAAAAGCGAAAAGTTCAAGAAACATTTCGTATTATTCGAGCGGAGAAACGAGCGTCAGAATCATTCATCTAGGAACAATTTTCTCTAAGCCTGACGCGGCAGAATGCTGTGAATGCACCTGGAATAGAGTTCGAGTAATCGTTAAACATAAGAAGGATCAAAAGACATTCAATGGTGTGGAGGATCTGTCGTGTTGAGGGACCTATTTCCTAACAATCTATTCCAGCGGACGCCTGACGGCACCGCTGAACCGAAGCGTTGAAGCCGCAGACAGAACTCGGTCATCAGCAGCCACTTCCAATTCATCGAAGGATTCACCCTTGCCCATCGATCTTCAACGTCTGCCGGGAATGCGCGTGTCGCATGTTTGGTTCTCGGACCATTCGATTTGCTATCTTGAGCTCGGGGGCCTAGAACCAGGGCGAATTAGGCCGAATGGTACGGTTGGCAATCCACGAGGTGAAGTAACCGTATTTCTAGGCTATGACTGGCTTGTAACGAGCGCTGGCCATCAGAAATCACGCAAAGAAATTCATATGCATGAGGCTGATCTAAACGCACTTACCGAGAAGGTCATTGGTGCGACGATCAAGTCGGCAACGTTATCTGAAAGCACCAACGAACTCGAGATCTCCCTGTCTACAGGCGACATGTTGGCTACCATATCGTCCGATAATGAAACGGACTGGGATATTTGCTTTAACTAGGAAGTAGTCACCTCAGACAATCAAAATGCAACCCTGATGAGACTCGGTCGCGTTCCGGCCATTACCGGAAAGCTTGAACTTAGGGGAAACATGACAAGTAGGGGTGAAGTTTATTTCGCGATGCATGGTGGTGATTTTGATCCAGATGAAATTTCGGCCCACGTCGGTCTCTCCGCAACCTCGGTTCGAAGAAAAGGGGAACGTCGGCCTGAAGTGCCGCTTCCCAGAAACTCATCCTGGGAAGTTTCCACAGGTCGAGTTGAAAGTGACGTGATCGACGTGTACAAGATGTCGGGAGCGCTTGTAGCTCAGCTTGCACCCTTTTCAGCGAGGATCATCGAGGCGAAGACTAAGTTCAATCTGCGATGCGTTTTCCAAGTGGTGCTCTGGATCGACCAAAATGAGGAGGCGTCAATGCCTGCGATAGGTTTTGAATCTCCGGTAATGAACTTTATCCATACCGTCGGCGCGGAGATTGATATCGACACCTATCGAAATTAGGCTGTACGTAGGAGGCCGACTTCGGCCAGTAGCCGCCGGTCAACGAGGATCAGAAAGGGAGTAGTTATGAGTTGGGACATAACTGTCCAACGATTTGGCAAGGAGTATGCACACATTGCCGAAATCCCCGAAGACGAGCAGTGTTCAGTTCTTGGAAGCAGCGCGGAGGTTCGTGCTGCGATAAGTCGATTTTTCCCTGCAGTCGATTGGACTGATAGTGCCTGGGGCGTCTTCGAATCAGATTACGGTTCTGTGGAATTCAACATGGGATCGGACGAACAAAATAGTGGCTTCATGATGCACGTGCGCGCCTCCAGTCAAGTTATTCCACTGATCGTAGCCATGTGCCTGTCGGAACGTTGGCAGGCTCTTGATTGTAGCGAGGGTGTGTTTTTGGAAAAGGCAATGGCGCCGGCCGTAGGACTTGAGAGCTGGACGGTCTATCGCGATCAAGTCATAAGCGATGTGTAGATGCCGATTTCGGCCATATGTGGCCATTGGCGCGTCATTTCAGATAAGTACATCGGCATAGGTCGGTGACCGCGCCGCAATTTAATTAGATAGGATGACATTCAAATTGATTAAGAAGCTAAGCCTTGCTTTAATGTTTTTTTGCAGTAACGAATGGAACGTTGGCTGGTAGCTTAAGCGATGCTCGGAACGCGTATTCAACAAGGCCCCTCAAAGCTGTGAAAGCTCCCCAAGCATACGATCCGTTGACCGCGCCTAAAGGGGTCCGGGAGGTCACCTATCAATCTGGGAAGCTTCAATTGAAAGCGTGGATAACAGCTTCAAATAAGGGAACAAAACTCGTACCCGCTGTAGTTTTTTTGCATGGGGGCTTTGCTTTTAGTCAGGAAGACTGGGACGCTGCCGGATCACTAATTGATGCCGGATATATCCTGATGATGCCACGGTTGCGCGGTGAAAACGGCAACCCCGGCAATTTCGAGTTTTTCGGTGGCGAGGTAGATGATGCCATTGCGGCGGGACGCTACCTCGCCGCAATTCCAGGCGTCGACAAAGACCGAATATTCTTGATAGGTCACAGCGTTGGCGCAAGCCTTGCAATCTTGGTGGCTCAGATGGAGTCGCCCTACAAAGCGAGTGCTGCACTTAGCGGCTATCCGCGTTTGCTTGAATGGATCGATCACTACAATCAGATTGCTCCATTTGACGCGCGTAACGAGTTGGAACGCAAAATTCGCAACCCATATCTGTACACAGAAAGCGTTCGAATTCCGTTATACCTTTTTTCTGAAAGTCAGAATCAGTACGTGAAGTCGACCAATGCAGAGTTTTGCTTGATGGTTGCAAAGGCGTCACTTTGCCGACACGAGATCGTAGGCGGAGATCATAGTTCTATGATTGCTCCTTCGCTATCGAGGGCAATTAGCATTTTTCGTGCTGCTGACCGCGAGTCGAAGTGACGTCTTACTGGCGGCGTATTTAGGCATGCGAACTTCCGCAAAGGGGCGGAACCATGCCCTGGGTGACAAAGTGTGAACTTTTCGGACAAGCAAGATGCTACCCTGCGTGGCATCGGTCGCGTCCCGGCCACAAGCAGACTGTCGCTAAAAGAAAATAGAGTTGAATCCAGACGAAAAATTCGCGGTGGCACTCGCAGAAATTATGTCCCCTGATGCCAGGATTAGGAACGCGGCAGCCATCACGTTGATGGATTCAGGAAATCCGGAGGCTGTCGACGCGCTTGTTGCTGCAATCGAAATAGCAGCATATCGGGAGGCGCGTGGAACTTTGATATATGCACTTTCCGGCTTCGACTGCACTTCCCGTTTTTCGCAACTATTTCGATGGGCGATTGAAGGTGGCTTTGAAGCTTCTCATGAAGCTCTTTCGATCTTGCGTGAACAACGCATTAGCCCGGACGAAACGGCGCGTAAAGAATGTTTAACCCTGTTGGGCAAAGCTCAGAAGCAAATGGATTTGGACAACGACCTTCAAGATGAGTTGTTATCGCTTCTCGGATGAGCTCTGCAGAATGAGAGCCGACGGAGTTCGGCTGCGGATTCAACCGGTCCTCCAGGTGCCGATATAAATATAGATTCTGAAGAACTACAGAACATGAACGAAGACAGATCAAACTGGATCGAGCATCTCAGTAACAAGGTGGCGCTGAACAGTTCATTCGAAGGGAAATCTCCTTCTCTCGATCGTTTGCGTTTGGCTCAGGTTGTAATGGGCCAAACAGGGGCTTTGCACGTGAGTTTGAGCTTCTTCGAACTGCCCCCACACAGCCCGAAGCGGTGGACTGAGAATGGCAACGACTGTGTACAGTTGAGGCTATCCTTCTACGACTTAACCAAACTAATCATTACTGGTGGTGCACATGAGGGCAATCTCGAAGTGTCCGCATCATTTGGATTTGAAAACGAGTTTCGGATCTCAAGCAGCCAGTTTAACGTTGGACTTATGTACGGTTATGTGAAGGCTGACCTGTACCCATTCAATTCCAAGGTCTTTGAAGAACCATTGGAATGGTATCGGCGATGATTGCGACTGAGACCGCCGTCGGCCAAGAGCTGCGGCTCAGTTTAAACATCGCCAGCAAGTCGACTTGAAAGACAGAGACGAGCATTGGAGATTGTTCGACTATGCGATTGACCGAACTTGAAGACCGAGCGCTAGCAATGACCGAGGGAGAGTTCATCGAATTCGCGACCGGGCGAGCAATTCTCGAAAGTTGGTTCGTCAAAAGCATCCCCAATTCTGAGCTTAGAGCAGTATTTGATCGCTTAAGTCAGCTTGGTTTGGTTGAATGTAAGCTGGGCGATTCGTGGCCATTCAGTAACGCGGTACCAGGTGTCGCGCTCATTGATAAGACCAGCTTTCGTGCAACTGCAGCGGGTGAGCTGTATCTTCAGGAGAACAAGGCTACTTAATTCAGTCGTTTCGGAAGCGTTAAAATGTGTCAGTTAATTTGACAGATACGATCCGCGCCGCGACAGCTTCGACGAGCTGGAGGCCCCCCGAGATCGGCCAATAACTGCCGGCCTACATCCACGTCGCGTCAGTGATAATTTGTGAATTTTTCGTTTAAGCAAGATGCTATGCTAATCCTTTAGTTCGAATGCGTACTATGAACTTGGGGGAGTATAAAAATGTCTCTGATGGACTATATTAAGGGACCGGCACACAAGGAAAACGCGAGCCGGCTTGAAAGTGAGCTTAGCACTCTCCAAGCGAAGTACGAGCAACTCGAGCGATTAGCTCTCGAATGCGGCGCCTTGGAAGTGCAAATTGTCAGAGATAAGGTCAAGGCCGAAGAGAGCTCTCTTGAGAATGTTCGATCTCGCATTCTGGATGCGACCGCCGAGCTACACGCCATCGAGCAGAAATTGCTGGCATTGCGCGAACAGGTCCTGGTTTTTGAGGAATCTGTGCAACTTGAGTCCTTTGCACTCTATGTTCCGAAATTCAAACTGACCAACAGTTCTGAATACAAAGAACGTCTTGAGAAGGTTCGCACTCAGCAAAAATCTCTCATCAAGAGTGGCGACGCCGCGACAGGCAATATGAACTGGGAAGTTAACGGCAAGAAGTCAGAGGGAAAAAAAGTAAGCGTCAAAGCAGCGCCGTCTTGAGCGCCACGCCACTTTAACTGATGATGTTCCCAACACCGCTGGGAAGCGGAGTTCAAGCGCCGGCGAGTTTTCCAGCGCAGTTCCAGGGCAGGAAGTCGTCCACCCGATTCACCGGATGGTCAGCGATATGGGCCAGCACGTAGCGCAGCCAAGCCTCGGGGTCGACACCGTTAAGCTTGGCCGTTCCGATCAGACCATACATGGCGGCAGCGCGTTCGCCGCCACTGTCTGCACCTGCAAACAGGAAGTTGCGACGACCCAGGGCCACGCCGCGCAAGGCTCGCTCGGCGGCGGAGTTGTCGATCTCGATGCGGCCGTCATCGCAGTAGCGTGCCAGCGCCGGCCACAGTTTGAGCGAGTAGAGGATGGCGGCCGCCGTATCAGACTTGCGCGACAGCGTAGCGAGCGTGGCGTGCAGCCATCGTTCTAGGTCGTCGAGCAGCGGTCTTGCATGCTGCTGGCGAGCGGTGCACCGCTCGTCGGGCGGTTTGCCCCGTATGCTGTCCTCGATGACATACAGCTCGCCGATCCGGCGTAGCGCTTCGGTCGTTAAGGCCGATGGTCGCGCTGCATGCAGGTCATAAAATTTGCGCCGGGCATGTGCCCAGCACGCGGCTTCGAGCACTCGGCCGCTTTCGTAAATGGCATTGAAGCCGGCATACGCATCTGCTTGCAGGACGCCGCTGAAGTTGGCCAGGTGTGCCTGCGGGTGTTCGCCTTTGCGGTCGGGCGTATAGGCAAACCATACCGCTGGCGGTGTGCTGTCGCCACTGGCACGGTCGTCGCGCACGTAGGTCCAAAGACGCGCCGTGCGCGTCTTGCCATTGCCTGGCGCCAGTACCGGCAGCGGCGTGTCGTCGGCGTGCAGCTTGGTCGCCGCCAGCACATGCTGGCGCAACGCATCGACCAATGGGCGCAGCAGTGCTCCGGCGCCGCCGACCCAGTTGGCCAGCAAGGCGCGCTCCAGTTCCACGCCTTCGCGCGCGTACATCGTGCTTTGGCGGTACAAAGGAATGTGGTCGGCGAATTTAGCCACCAGCACATGCGCCAGCAGGCCGGGACCGGCCAGGCCGCGCTCAATTGGGCGGCTGGCTGCCGGGGCCTGCACGATGGCGTCGCAGCACGCGCATGCCAGCTTGGGGCGCACATGGCGAATCACGCGGAAGCTAGCCGGCACATATTCCAGCTGCTCCGACACGCTTTCACCTAGTTGCTTCAGGTTGCCGCCGCACGCCGGGCATGCTTCGCTGGCGGGCATCTGCACTCGCTCCTCGCGTGGCAGGTGGGCTGGCAGTGGCTTGCGCTCGGCCTTCTTGCGGGGCGCAACCTCCACCGGCGCTTGCGCCTCCGCCACGGCTGCTTCGGCTTCCAGGTCTTCCAGTTGCAGCTCCAACTGTTCGATCTGCTGGTCCAGCTTTTCCGAACGGCGTCCGAACTGCATGCGCTTCAGCTTCGCCAGCACCAGCTTCAGGTGCTCGATTTCGGCGGTGCGCGTAGACAGTTCGGCGCTCAAGTGTGCCACCTTCGCTTCGCTCGCCAACAACGCTGCATCGCGCGCCAGCAGCATGGCTTTAAGCGCTTCGATATCGTTGGGCAGATTGGCGGCGTTGAGCATGCGTCCAAGTTTACGCAAATCGTGCCATGTTTACAAGGCCGATTGCGGTCGCCAGGTGCGTTCTGGTCGGCGCCAGTCGATCCCTTCCAGCAGCATCGACAATTGTGCTTGTGTCAGCGCCACACTGCCACTACTGGCCTGCGGCCAGATAAAGCGGCCACGCTCCAGGCGCTTGGCTAGCAAGCATAAGCCGTCGCCGGTCCACCACAGCAGCTTGATCAAGTCGCCGCGCCGGCCGCGGAATACAAACACGTGGCCACTGAACGGATCTTCTTCCAGCGCGGTTTGCACTTTCGCTGCCAGGCCATTGAAGCCACTGCGCATGTCGGTGGTGCCTGCGGCCAGCCAGACCTTCGTACCTGCCGGCAGGCCGATCATCGCAGCACTCGCTCCAACACTTGTGCCAGCGTGGCGGCATTGGCCTGGCCTTCGATACGCAGCCGCACACGCCCAATTTCCAACGTGATGATTCCGGCAGGGGCAGCTTCAACCTCAGGCTGCTGCGCCGGCGTCGTCATCACCACTGACAGCAACTCATTCCCCGGCGCCGCTGCGCCGCCTACAAGCTGCCCTGCCTCGTATAGCTTGCGCCAGCTAAACACCTGGTTTGCATTGACGCCGTGCTCGCGCGCGAGGCGCGCTACAGAAACACCGGGCTGCATGGCCATTTCCACGAGCGTTCGCTTGAACTCCAGAGAATGCTGGCGGTACTTGCCACGCAGTCCGCGCTCAATGACTGGTTGAAAATTTGTGTCCATAATTGAATTTGTGGGCACAACTGCTGTGCCAAAATTCGATCATGGCTGGGGGCGATTCCTACGTCCAGACGGTGCTGGATTTACGCTTACGAAAAAAACTCGTTAACGACATGATGAAATTGCTGATTAGATCTTTCAACAACGAGTGCGATTATTGTGTCGATAATGTGAAATTCGACAATATCGAACTGGGCGAGGCTCGTATTCGAAAGTCGTTCGAAGCCTGTAATAAGCTGGGGCGTGTAATGACCGTATCACTCGCAAGCAAATACTTGTCCCTGAAGATAGATGAGCTGCACCTTGCCCATGAATTCCAACTTAAGAAGCACGAGGAAAAAGAAGAAGCTAAGAGAGCCAGAGAGGAGTTGCGTGAACAGCAAAAACTCGAACAAGAAATCCGCGCTGCACGCGACAAAATTGCCAAAGAGCGGAAGCACTTTGCAGCTGCGCTAAAGAACCTGCATTCTCGACTTGTCCTTGCCACGGACGATCAAGAGCGTGCGGAACTACAAGCCCGAATCGATGAGGTGCAAGTTAAGCGTGATGAGCTTGATCAGGAAGAAAAAGTAATCGACTATCGCGAGCAGAACGCCAAAGCCGGCTATGTCTACGTAATCTCAAATGTAGGCGCATTCGGTGAGGGAGTATATAAGATCGGCATGACCCGTCGTCTGGATCCAATGGAACGTGTGGATGAACTTGGTGACGCATCAGTACCGTTCTGGTTCGATGTCCATGCGCTGGTCTTCTCTGAAAATGCACCGGCACTAGAGGCGAAGCTTCATGATCGATTCGCTGCCGGTCGATTGAATAAGGTAAATGGGCGAAAGGAGTTTTTCCGAGCCGACATCAAAGAAATTGAGGCTGTTATTCGCCAGAACTATGATTCGGTTGTCGAGGTCGTTCACGATGCACCTGCAGAGCAGTATCGTGAGAGTCTGCGGATGACGATGCCTTCCGCTGCGATTCAAGCAGCAGAGGAATCGGTGCTGCGTAGAGTTGCTTGACCTTGTCTACTGCCAAAGCCACGGCGCGGCACCTGATAACAAATCCCTCATAACGTTTGCGAAGCTTAACTTAGCCGAGGTGGCGTGCGGCGATTTAACGGCAGTATTGGCCAATGGCGATAACGGCCAGCAGCCGCCTGTCAACGCAAGGCGAGCGTGGACAGTCCAGTTGCAGAATGGAAAAGGTCAAGTTAGCTCTCGGGCTCTTTCGGGCGCTGTTGCCATTTAATACTTAAATCTTTGCATGAGCCCTGAACTGATAACCAAACTCTCACAGCCAGAGATACTAGTTGGCATTGTTAGCGCATTGCTTACGCTGCTAGGCTTGCCTCTGATGTTTGTTTTCTACATCCTCCCCCGTCGACTGCGCATAACGGCGGTTGCGAGACCGCCTTGGTGCTACATCGATTCAAGGCGTCCTTTCACTCTAACCGTTACGAATAAAAATACGCGACAGGTGAAGATTGAGAAGATCGGGTTTGAGACCTTCATGCGTCCTTTGGGATACTTTGAATATAGCTATTCAGCAAATCTCTTGAAGACGGACAAATTATTGGTCTCTGAAGGCGACCTTACTGAGGTTGCGTTTGATGTGCATAAGTTGGCCGATGATATGGGGCGGTCACTGGCAGCGCAGACGAGCACGTATCAACCTCGTGAGCTGAAGGTATGGCTTTACCTGACTCATGGGTCGAGGATTACTGTTGATGTTGATTCGAAGCTGGAAGAGCAGATTCGCTCCGCCATTGCAGCAGCGGTGGCCTCTACAGCTGGAAATAGGGAAAGTTAGGCGTTAAGCAGTTTGACTAGCACTGCCGTGATCGGCCAAAAGCAGTCTATAATTTTGCCCAGCTTATGCCAGCCTTTTCTTGGTAAGGCTGTCTCAGTTTGGATTTATGGAGCTTCTGATGGCACAATCATTCAACTCATCGGACTCTTATCGACGTCGCTGATCGCGAGCGTCAACGGATAGCATAATGCTGTGTTCAAAATGCGGGACTAACAATACTTTCGGAAGCGAACGGTGTTCGAACTGCAACGGCCTGCTTTGGGAGGGCGCGAATGCACTGCCAAACCCAACGAATAGTCGCCGCGCAATTGATCTCATAACCTCCATTGCAATTTGGCCACTCGTTTTCGTGATTGGTTTTCTGGGCCTTTATCTGTTTTCTGAAATAATAGTGCCTGGTCCAGAAGCATTATTGTTTACATGTAAATTTGTCGCATTGCCGATTGCAATCGCAGTCTACTATTGGGAACGTGATCGCCGCTCGTACAGCGGTCCATTGACTTCCGCCATGAAAATTTTGGGCAACTACCTTGTTCTTCTTTTTGTTAGCATTACTGCCATTGGATGGATAAATGCAGTATTCGTCACTGACCAGCGTCTGGTGATAGAAGGAACGGTAACAAAGTTGGAGGCTAATAGAAAGAGCGGAAGTTGGGTATACGTTCGCAATTCGAAGTACACGAAAGACTATGGACTAATTGTACCTCCTGATGAATTTTCAAAATTGCAACTCAACACCCATTTCGGTATCTGTTTCCGTGTCGGGTGGTTAGGAATTCCATTTCGGTGGCGACATCACGACAACGGCACCTGCTCGTTCATTCATCGATCTGCGGGACCAGCGGAGTGATGCAGATTCCGCCTCCGGCCAGCTGCGGACTATCAACAACACTCGTTTGTACTGAGTGTTCGCCTGTCAGCACCGTTAGCATCCCTTTAGTGCTTCTGCTTGAAAGCCCAGTATGAGTAGTAAAGCCAGGCAGCGATGCCTAGATTTACTCATTTGCCTCATGCTATATTGCAATTATATTAACTTCAATAAGTATATGGCATGCGGATAGTAGTGGGGTTGGCGCTCGTCCTGGGCGCGGGGCAGGCAATGGCCACGGGCTCGGCGCCCGCTTGGCTGCCGGCCAAACAAAAGATGGACGCGCAACTGGCGGCGGAACGCGGCAAGTTGAAGGTGCTGGCGCCGCAAGCTCAGCAACTGGAACAGACGCAGGACGCGCTTTCGGGCATGCTGCAGATGGCCGGTAACTTTGCGTCGTTTGCCGGCGACACCGAAGGCGCAATGGCAGCATTCGACGAGCAGGATGCGATGGAAAAAACGCAACTGCGCGCTGATAACGACGACTTTGAGCGCCTGGCCGAGGCCAGCGCCCAAGATGCGATCCAGGCCATTGTGGCCGAAGCGCGCCAGCGCCAGGTGGTGATCCTCAACGAAGCCCATCACGTTCCCCTGCACCGTGCTTTTGCCATGCGCCTGGCGCGTGAGTTGCGCAAAATCGGCTATGCCTGGTTAGCTTGCGAAGGCTTCAGCGAGACGCCGATGGCTGGCGGCTACATTGGCCGAAAGAGCGGCTATTACACGCAGGAACCTGCGTTTGCCAATTTCATCCGCGACGCCGCGCTGGCGGGCTGGAAGCTGATGCCGTATGAACACATCGAGCAGGACGACGACCAGCCCTGGGAGCGGCGAATCGAAAACCGTGAAGCGGGGCAAGCCCGCAAACTGGCCGAGCGCATTTTTTCCGTTGATCCGAAAGCCAAAGTCTTCATCTACGTCGGCTATGGCCATGTGCGGGAAAGGCCCGCCGTCGGCCACGGCATAGGCACCGCCTTGATGGCGGCTCAACTGAAGCATCGCACCGGCATCGACCCGCTGACCATCGACCAGACTGGCATGATGGCTCACACTCGCACCGAATCGGAACACCCCATCTATGCCAAGGCGCTGACGCGTGCTGACCGCAGCGAACCTTTCGTGCTGCGTGCAGCGCAAGGCGGCTACCAGGTGTTTGGCCAATTTCGCTATGGCGTTGACATGCAGGTGGTGCACCCGCGCTACGCCATCGATCCGGAAACCGGCCGTCCGCATTGGCTCGCGTCATTGTCCGGCTACACGCCGCGTCAGGTTCCGGCTGCGCTACTGCCCAGTGAGGGCAGGCGCATCGTCGCGGCGCGCCTGCCGGGGCAGCCCGACGACAGCATCCCCGCTGATGTGCTGACTCTGGAAGCCAACAAGCCTGCGCCACACTTCATGCTGCCGCCTGGGGAGTACACTTTCAGCATCTATGAATGAAGAGTCGACCAAACGAGCATAATCGGCCAGATGCGGACCTCGGAAATGAGCTTGGATGTGGAAACGGATTAAGAAATATGAGAACGTACGAAACCCTAAATGACGCGAAGCTATTGGCTCAGGATATCCTGGCAAAATCGCTGGATGCGAATGTAGGCTGCGCCCTCATTGCGTCTATTGCGGCCAAACTTCGCTATCCCGAATCCCTTGAAGCATTTGCTGCCTTAGCACATGACCAAGCTGGCCACGAACATGTTGGAATCTCGAAGGCCAATTGCGTGGGTGAAATCTTGGATGCTTGCTACGAATTCTTGGGCAACGCGGCCAATGACCGTCAATGCGACTAACGGCCAACTGCTGACGGTTGCCCAATTTTTCTGAGCGGAATTCATGCTATTAATTTCTGAAGAACGGACATGGGTTGGTGGCCTTCCACATGAATACCTGCTGCGCTTTCTTGCGCGGCTGAGCTTTGAGTTAACAATCGTCGGGCGCTGCAGCTATGAGGCCGGCACAGAAGATCTAGTTCATCCTCGGCAGCTTCGACGAGTGAATGAAATTCAGCGCAGGGTTACGGCTTGTCTGTCGCAGCTCCTTAACGGCACCTGTCCTGACGGTTTCTTAGTCTCACTGGCTGATTGGGTACTGACAAGCCAAAATTGCGAGCTGGATCGTTGGCTGCACCGTGCATGGAGTGAGGCAAAATTCCGATTATTCCCGGCAGCTGGCCCTCATTAATATTGTCGTTATCGGCCAAAAGCCGCCGAAGAATCTTGAATTAATAAAATATGCAGCGACATTTTTACGCGACGAGCAATGACCTGCTTCCGGTGCTTGAGCAAGTTGAGAAGAAGCTCCTTCTTGCCTATACTTTGACGGGACTTTTTGACGAAGACTCGCAGACAAGTTTTTTCAATGGCGCCAGTTTGCCAACTCTCGCCAGTTGGTTAGACGTCGATAATGCCGTAGCAAGCCCAGCGTACCTTGTCACGGAGCGCGAGTTCGTTGTTCGTAATCGTGCAATTCAACAGATTACCGGTATCAAAAAATATGCAATCGACCAGTTAATCAACCCTGATAGTACGGTCATTCAACATGGGGGGCTTTTTTCTACCGACGTATTGATATCGGGGAGAATTGCGACAACGTCGAACACTTCCGCAGCCCTAAAGCTGCAGCGAGCCTTCAGTGCAGCGATGACTAAGAACTTCACTAGGGTGAATGCGTTTTGGCTTGGCAGCCAGGCGTTGAAGATGTTGCAGGATGGTGCTCGATTAACCGCGAGCGTTCATTCACCCAAAGAATTTGACCTGACATTGGACTAGAACGTCGGTCGGTGCATGGCGATAACAGCCACAACCCACCCCTCAAATGTAATATGAAACCAGCCTACTCGCCTTCAGATTGGGTTTATCATAGCTATGCGCAATGAAAAAGTGCCGCGGGAATGGCTTAGGCTCACCTACTATCGGCCTAGACATATCCTAGATGGGCTTAGGCGAATTGAGAGCAGCGGACTACTAGACAATTTGCCGTATAAGGTTGCGGCACTACGTACTCACAAATTGAAGCCCTATTTGGAGGGGCGTCAAGCTGCACTTTTTTGTCAAGGCATGAGTGCACGGATCGGCAGAGAGGTGTCTTTCGCTCTTTTCGAGTCAGCGGATTATGACATCGTGGCCAAGTTCGACGCTAACGGTGTTACAACAATGGTGCCGGTTCAGTTAAAAGAATTTCCTCCGTCAGAGGTCAATCCAAATATTCAACTACAACATATTTTGGATAAGCTAGATGAGAAACTAACAGATTCGAAAGATCTGGTCGTCGCCATTCACATTAATCGAGATGTGAAGGACCTTCATCCTGCGGAGCTGAAAATGCCGACGGCGCTTGGCGAGATCTGGCTGTACGGCGCCAAAGACCGTACGCAGCAAGCCTGGTATTTGATCGGGGACTTACTGAAGGATCCCAACCTTGTAAGCGATTTTTTCTATCCTTCGAGCCGGATCTATTCGGCTAATTGGCAACAGGAGCCATCAGGCCGTCGCATGGGGAATATCACATTGTCGTTCGGACCAGTATCTATGTATTGGGACTAAAAACAATGACATAAGTTCAACAGTCAGCAAAGGGGCGGAACCATGCCTTGGGTGACAAAGTGTGAACTTTTCGGACAAGCAAGATGCTACCCTGCGTGGCATCGGTCGAGTCCCGGCCATAACCGGAAATCAGCATCTTATATTCAATCATGCCTAGCGAATGATTTTCCTCAGACAGCATAAGAAAAGTATCGTTGTTGTTGCGATTGCATCGTGGATCTTCGTCCTCGCCATCGGATTGGCGCGTCAGCCGCGCTCTGGGCACGCCGGAATGAGCTATAGCATGATGAAGCAAGATATAGCATTTTTATTGAAGAATGGCGGAAAGGTAGTGGAGTCTGTTGACGTGCTAAAGCCGGATCGTGCTCGTGTAGTTCGGGTGATTGATGTCGAAGGTTGGAGCCGTAGCTTGATGGAGAAATATCAAGACTCTCTGCTGGATAAAGGCTGGATCCAAAAAGATTCCACTAAGTTCTGCAAGAAGGGAGTACTCGCTAAGATCACTGCAAATGCTGGCATGAGAAACGGGCGTGAAAGTAACTTGGTGGCAATGGAGTTTGACTATTATTCTCTCAAGGAATGCGCTGTCTTTCCTCCGAAATAGTGGACTGCCACGAGCACATTTAACATTTGGATCTGGGGTTTGCCGCTGACGGCCAGAAACGGACATTCCCGGTCGGAATTTCTCTCGCACCATGATTGCAAATATGTCAAACTTGATGCGTTTGGGCGCTGCGATATTTCCCGATTTTGTTATACCTGGATGCGAACACGGCGCGTCACTCAGAAACCCCTCTGCTGCTAGGCTAAGAGGATTTTAGACATGGGTTGTTATATCGCAAGCGCCCATGTTCTGTCGCAATTTTGCGGCATATAACACGTTGGGACTTACACACATGAACATTGAAGACGCCTTCCGAATTCCAACGGACGCTGAAATCGCTGCCGCGGAACGCAAGTTGAACTTTGTGTTTCCTCCCTCGTACATTGATTTTTTGAAGAGCGGTGGAGATGTCGCGAACGCGGTCTTCGAACCTGCATTGGTCTTGCCTGGCTGCGACTACTTGAATATCTTCAACATCGCTCAATCGGCGTGGGACGAAGGCGGAGTGCCACGAGACTGGCTTCCCTTTATCGAGGATAATGGCGACTATTTCCTGGTTTCGGCGAAAGGTGAGGTTCGCTTCTGGTCTCACAATGGCACTGCAAATGAAAACTGGCCGACGTTTGCAGCCTGGTTTCAGCAGGTGTGTGTGGAGCGTCGTTAATGAAGAAAATCGCCCAACAATGCGTTTCAGCGGATCGCCTATGGCGCCCGCTGAACTGAAACGTTAGGCCGCTTTATGTTTCAGAGCAATCAAATTTGGCACAAACGTCCTGGAGCATCGACGGAGTCGCTACAGGAGCTTCAAGCGATTGTTGGTGTTGAACTGCCCGTTCAATACATCAATCTCTTAAGCTACAGTAATGGCGGAGAAGGCCCACTTTCAGTGCAGCCCTATAATTTTTGTCTTGATTCGGCTGAGTACGTGATTGAGCGTACGGCGAGCGCATTAACTGAAGAATATTTTCCAGGTTTCCTTATGTTTGGTGGTAATGGCGGTGGCGAATACATAGGCTTTGATTTGCGCGGAGGACAGCCTTGGCCAATAGTTTCAATTGACATGACAAACATCGACCTTTCGGAGAGTGTCATGCTCATTGCACGGGACTTCGAATCTTTCTTGTCGTTAGTCGGAACTGAAGCCGAAGATGCTTTACCCTGCAGTCCACTGGACGGCCTCCACGCTGCGCGTTCCGGCCGCCAGTGATTTTTTACGTTAGAGCTATACATGTCGCTACTCTCAAGAATCGCAGCCATGTTCTTACTTATTGCGCCCGCCGCCAGTGCAGTGGCTGGAGAGCCAAAGGTTATTTCGGAAAAACGACTTTTGGCTAATGGGGATCATGGAAGAGTATTCATCGCGGAAGGCCTAACACCGCACCCAAATTTTCGGAAAGTACAAGGTCTTGCTATCGACAGAAACCAAGGGGCTGTATGCCTTTGAAACGTTTGATCTCGTTGATGGAGAGCCTGTTGGGAAATTCATCGTTAACCATCCAGCTGAGCCAATCTACAGGGAGGTTTTGATTGATCCGGAAACGATGAAGAAGGCAAGAGTTGAGATTCAAAAATCAAACGCCAAGCTCGGCGAAATGTTGCGGCAGCAAATTAATGGCAAGCGTTAGCACTACAATCTCTAACCTTTCGGTCAACGTGACGACCCAAAGCTCCGCTTTGGGTTCCCTCCACGACTGCGGCGTTCCGGCCGCACGTTACCTCCAACGTTATACGTTTTCAAATGAGCACACACTACCGACTTGAACCGCCGTTTCTATATGTTGCAGAAGAGCAAGATTTCTCAAAAGCATGGGAACACTTTTGCTGCAAGCTCCTGAACCTCAGCAACAAGACGACAGAGATTTATGTCCGTAACCCGCCAGAGCAGGGTGTAGACATTTACTATCCATCCAAGAAGATTGCCTATCAGTGCAAAAGCGTTGAATCAGGCAAGTCAGGTGACTTCAACACAGCCAAGGCGGTTGAATCGATAGAAGCAGCCAAGCGAATTAAAACTGAGCTAGGCTGGCAAACATACGTTCTGTGCGTCAATGTCGCTATTAGTGGCACCGCGGAAGCTGCACTCAAGAAAGCGCTGCCTGACATTCAAATCTATCCGAATTCGCACTGGACACAACTTTGCGAAACCCATCCAGTTGAGGTTGAGCGTAACTTCAGAAAACTAGTGGAAGTGCCACGCGCTAAAGTTATTGATGCAATTCACAATCGATTCCTCGACCACTATTCGGTGCAACTGAAAGATAAGATCGAAGTATCGCCATTTGATATTTTTCTTTACTCAAACAGACACGACACCACATACCGCATCCCAGTTTCGGAAAGCTTCAGTTGTAGAGATCTTCTTGGGATTTTCCGCGAATTCTTTAAGCTGCCTGAGTCAGCGAACATTTCCTCAGAGGGGATAGACGTTTCTCTTTCGCATGCAGTGGTCTTTAATGGCAAAAAGATTCCACTTTCAAACAGCCTGAAAGATGCGGGCATAGTCCATGGCAGTGTAATTACCTACTGGACAACAATCGTCTGGAAAGATGCAGAGAAAGAATTTGAGGGTGGCGTAATCCATATGATGACCTCGGACATGATTAACAGAGCAACCCGAACGCTCAGCCAAAGAAGAGATCGAGCAATTTCAGAGTTTTCGGAAACTCTGAAACAGTGCTTTCAAAACTTCGACAATGCTGTATCAAGCCGAAACGTATAACCCTGCGCTCAACCGGACCTGCGCAAAAGGCCTCTCAGGCCGGTTAGCTCCACGTTAACTGCGCGTCAGAACTTCCAATGCCCGCTTTGGGGCGGAACCATGCCTTGGGTGACAAAGTGTGAACTTTTCGGACAAGCAAGATGCTACCCTGCGTGGCATCGGTCGCGTCCCGGCCAACTCCGGACAGCCATCAAATCGACGAAGACCTATCGCATACTCTTGCGATGTTCGATCTCCCCGGCGTCATTAGGATTACTGCGGCACTGGAGTGTTGCCGTTCAGGGCTGGAATCTTAGAAAATACTTCAGCAATGAATTCCATAAATACGATGGCCCGTGTAGGTAGCAGTCTGTTGGCAACATAAACTA
Source organism: Massilia sp. SR12 (assembly GCA_046523935.1). Taxonomy (GTDB): domain Bacteria; phylum Pseudomonadota; class Gammaproteobacteria; order Burkholderiales; family Burkholderiaceae_D; genus Rugamonas. The sequence goes on from CP159586.1 coordinate 4,018,896, forward strand.
TCTGTACGGGAACCGGTGGTGCATCGTGGTTAGTCAAGATGTACTGCAAATGACCGCTATTCAATCCGTCAGCAAATAGCCAGGCAGGGCCGTGCGCCACGCCCAAACCCGCCGTGACCGCAGCGCTGACTGCGTCAGGTGAATTAACCCGAAACCTGCCAGAGACAGGAATATCAGCATCTCGGAAACGCCAATTCGCCCCGGAAGACAGTAGGGTGTATATGATGCAATCATGGTCGCGCAGTTCATCTGGTGTCTGCGGGACTCCACGCTTGGCCAAGTAATCCTTGCTCGCCACAAAGACCCGGCTGTACATACCCAGACGGCGGCTACGCAACGCACTATCCTCCAAATGGCCGATACGAATCGCAAGTTCGGTTCCTTCGTTTACCAGGTCAACGTAGCGGTCATTGAGCTGAAGATCGACTGTTAATCGCGGATGGCGTTCCAGAAAAGTTTGTATGTGAGGCATGACGAATGCGTGCGCAAGCGCTGTTGGGCAGGCAACACGCAACAGCCCCGATGGTTCGACGTTGTTTCTAAACGAGGATTCGGATTCATCCACCGCATCCAGAATGCGCCGGATGTCAGCGTAGTAGCGCTCTCCCTCGGGCGTCAACGACAGCTTTCGCGTGGATCGGTGAAGCAGGCGAATCTGCAAATGCTCTTCTAGCGCCGCTACATAACGGCTGATGTTGGGTTGGCCCAGCCCTAAGTCTCGGCCCGCAGCCGAAAAGCTGCCAGTTTCGACCGTACGCGCAAAGCAAGTCATCAGTAGAAATCGGTCCATACCGTGCCTTCATTCATGTTAAATCAGAATGAATTATATTCAAATTTCTCATCTTATCTATTTTTTGGCATATCCGCATACTTCGTTTCGTTGACCGCCCCGGTCACTACTTAATGGAGAACACAATGTCACGCTTGCAAGGTAAACGTACTCTCATCACTGGCGGTACCAGCGGTATCGGTCTGGAAACAGCAAAACAATTTTTGGCCGAGGGCGCTCGTGTCATCGTTACGGGTGTGAACCCGGCGTCCATCGCAAAAGCACAAGCCGAACTGGGCCCTGAAGTTCTGGTGCTCCGCGCCGACTCCGCCAGCGTTGCTGCACAAAAGGAACTGGCGCAAGCTGTCAAAGAGCACTTCGGCCAACTGGACGTGGCTTTTCTCAACGCGGGAGTCTCGGTGTGGCAACCCATCGAACAGTGGACCGAAGAAATGTTCGACCATTCTTTCAACGTGAACGTCAAGGGCCCCTATTTCCTGCTGCAAGCGCTGCTGCCGGTGCTCGCCAACCCGGCTTCGGTCGTGCTGACCACTTCCGTTAGCGCACACGCAGGCGCAGACCGTTCTTCCGTCTATGCCGCCTCCAAGGCCGCATTCCTGAACATGTCGAAGACGCTGTCGACTGAACTGCTGGCACGTGGCATCCGTGTCAACGCGGTCAGCCCTGGCCCAGTTGATACGCCACTGTACGACAAGCTCGGAATTCCCGACGCATACCGCGAGCAAGTTAACAAGGAAATCGCGGCCAGCATCCCACTGGGCCGTTTCGGTACCTCCGACGAAGTTGCAAAAGCCGTCATCTACCTGGCTTCGGACGAGTCGCGCTGGACGGTAGGCTCTGAAATCGTTCTTGACGGTGGTCGGCTGCTGAACGGCTAAGCATTACCCAAGCAGAAAACAGGAAACGGTGTGCTGACTTATCGCGCACTGTTTCTTTTTCATTAATCCATTGAATGTGATCGCACCATGACTGCCCTTACCCTGATCAGCCACCCGCTCTGTCCCTTTGTTCAACGCGCAGCAATCGTGCTTCTTGAAAAAGGCGTGGCATTTGATCGGATAAACGTCGATTTGTCCGCGAAGCCAGATTGGTTCTTGGCGATTTCACCGACTGGAAAGGTGCCACTGCTTAAGGTGAGCCAGGACAATTCGGAAGACGCGATTCTGTTTGAAAGCGCCGTTATCTGTGAATACCTCAACGAAACGCAAGAGCAGACTCCGATGTATCCTGTTGATGCACTGTCTCGTGCGCGGCATCGCGCATGGATTGAATTCGCCGTTCAGACCTACGCTGAAGGCTGGCAGTTCCTTCATGCACGAGATTCATTCACCGCTGATGGCAAACGTGCGTCATTTCGTGAACGGTTGATTAAGCTGGAGTGACCTGCTGGAAAATGTGTAGCCAGCCGCTTGGTTAGTCTTCATGTTATTTTTGAACATGGAGGCTAGATGAAGAAACGATTTACCGAAGAACAGATCATTGGAATTTTGCGCCAGGCCGATGCCGATGGCGTCGTAATCCGGGATCTCTGTAAGAAGCACAACATCACTGAGCAGACTTTTTTCCGGTGGCGTGCTAAGTACAACGGCTTTACCGTGCCGGAAGCGCGTCGGCTCAAGGATTTGGAGGTCGAGAACGCCAAGCTGAAGAAGCTTCTGGCAGAACAGTTGCTGGCGATCGATGGATTGAAGGAGATCGCTGGAAAAAAATGGTGACCCCGGTAGCGAAGCGCCAAGCCCTCGAGATCCTGAAAGCCAAAGGACTTTCTGAGCGCGCTGCGTGCCGATATGCCGGGGTAAGTAGGCGCGTCGCACAATATGAGTTGAGGCAGCCCGCGAAAGATCAGACGCTGGGTTCCACCTTGATCGATGCATCTGGCCGATATCCACGTTTCGGTTATCGACGGATTGCCGTGATGACGGATATGTCTGAAAGCCGGGTATGGAGGCTTTGGAGCCGCCTGGGCCTGAATCTACCGAAGCGAAGGCCGAGGAAGAGACGCTGTGGCAGCGATATCCGCATTCCTGCCGCTACTGCGCCGAATGGCGTATGGACCTATGACTTTGTTCACGACCGGTTAGCGGATGGTCGCGTGTTGAAGCTGCTGTGCGTTCTTGATGAAGACACCCGAGAATGCCTAGCGATTGAAGTCGGGAAGTCTTTGCGCAGCCAGGACATCATTCTGACGCTGTCGCGGCTAATGAGAATCTATGGGAAGCCGGCTTACATTCGCTCTGACAATGGCCCCGAGTTCGCAGCGACGGCGGTCATGAAATGGCTGCGTGATCGGAATGTCGGTCCAGCCTATATTGCCCCAGGCAGCCCTTGGCAGAATGGCTTCGTCGAGAGCTTTAACGGCAAGCTACGGGACGAATGCCTGAACCGGGAATGGTTCCTTAGCCGTCAAGAGGCCAAGCTCGTAATTGAAAAATGGCGGCACTTCTATAACAATGAGCGGCCGCACTCAGCGCTCGGCAACCGTACCCCGGCATCAGTCGGCAATCTACGGCGGCAAAAACTGGCGGCTTGAAGTCGAAGACTAACTTTGGCGGTGGCTACAAATTTTCAAAGCAGGTCAGGAGTCCGAATTAGGTAAAGGTCCGTTTTTTGCGGGAAGTGCTTTTGGCATGGTTGATGCGACCTATGCCCCGCTTTTTCGTTATTTCGGAATCGTGGATGCATTGCTTGCGCAGCAGGTGTTCGAAGGTCTTCCACGTATTTCAGCGTGGCGTACAGCGCTCGCTGAGCGACCTAGCGTCAAGAGTGCTGTCATGGACGATTATGCCAGTCGCTTCCTGATACACCTTCGTGATCAAAGTGCGCTCATGGCTCAAGCCTGATTTAAGTCACGATTGCTGTTACTCTGTCCGATTTTAAGTTGAAAAAATCATGAGCAAACACAATGCAGCCTGTAGTTGCGGCCAACTGAATCTGAGCGCAGCTAACGATCCGGTCCGCGTATCACTTTGTCATTGCCAAGCATGCAAGAAGCGTACAGGTAGCGCATTCGGCTATCAAGCACGATTTGCTCGCGAAAGTATTACCATCACAGGAACCCACACTAAGTATGTTCGTACAGGTGATTCCGGCGGCAACGTAACATTTAGTTTTTGTCCGCAGTGCGGAGCGACTGTTTTTTATGAAATCGCAAGCCTGGCCGATATTATTGCTGTTCCTGTGGGCGCATTTGCCGATGAAGAATTCGCTATGCCGTCAGTGTCGATATTCACCAATAACAAGCATTCATGGGTAGAGTTACCGGTTACGATTCAATGTCTGGACTGATGTCAAAGAATGACCACTACACCACAGAATTCGAACAGAGTACTAAGAAAGTTGTTAGTGGGCTCCGCAAGTTAGCTAAATGCTGCGTCAAGTCCGCTTTGGGGCGGATGCGGACGGTGCTGCAAATCTTAACGTGAACCTATCTCGAGGCCTCCCCGGATGGCGACCTCAGCGTGAAATCAGCAGTTAGGAACTCATCAGATCTTGCGTTGGACGAGATCTGAGGGCCACTTGAGGGTTAATCAAAGCTGGATAATCTCACAAATCTGCTCGAGTTTGGCTTCAGCAGCTTCTGCACGTTTTCGTAACGTCTCAGCTTCTCGCAAATATTTGGCAACGTCCAGCCAATATGCCGCACCAAGGTCTCCATCTTCGGACTGAAGTTGGTGAAGTTTGTGGAACGCAACACTCAAATCGATGCTCATGATTCCGCCCCCTGACCTGTGTGTGCACGATGGCAGACTCGCGCGGAGTGCCATGCTAGGCATCCGCGTGAGTCGAAAAGGTGGGGACGCAAGCTGATTGGGATACGAAAGTTCGCAGTCCTCGCAGGTCTTGTCCCGCTTAGCCGGTAGCACATCATCACTGGGAAAACGAAAGAAATTGGTAAAAATCAGTTGTAGCGCGAATTGATTGCCGCGAGCCTACTCGGCTCTATTCTACCGTAACGACATACCAAGGAAAGGGCACCTGTGTCGCCGCTACGTTGATTGTAGGCACCTGCACGATGGCGGCAAGGATACCCGAGTCGCAATTGTGAAGAACATGCGCCGGCACATTTAGCGATGGACGATAGCGATCTTCCAAATGTTTCCGTCATGCATAGATGCCGCCTTCGGCCATGGCAAGTAAATCGCCGACATACTTGCCACCCAAGACGGTGTCCAGATAGCTGGCTGGAGTATTGCCACCCAAGGCAGGTAATGGCTCCCTTAGCCAATGGCCCAGCCATTTAGCGGCATCAAAGTCCATCTTGCGCTCTGCATCGGTCATGGACTGAACCTGGCCAATCAATGACTGTAATCCCAAGACTCTTTCTGACTCATCGCGCGAGAGCAGCTTGTGGAGTTGTATCTTGCGATTGACAGTCGCGCGCGAGAGACGCAGTGCATTGATCAGTGTCACTTTAGGTACGCCCATGACTGACGATAACTCGACCACAAGTTGCGCCGGCAGGCCGGAGCGAATCACTCTGATCTTCTCAGTGGCGCTCATCTGGTACCAGCCCAAACACGAATGAACAGCAGAAAATTCTACGGCGGTGCTTGAAACACTGCTGTGGCGCCTTGCTTTGGATGCGGACATGGCGCGCTTAATCAAGGGCTCGGCGATGCGGGTTTTGGACATGTTGCGCTCCCTTCGAGCTTTCAAGATATCTCCATATGAGTCTACATGGGAAGTTGTACTCGCTGAACATTAGCTGCAGGTCCAACTGAATCTCTAACTCATTGTTATTTAACGGATTTTATTTGGCAAATTTATGCTTCCGCAGCAGCGAGATGGCAAGATTATGGTTCCACAAGATCGGTCGCTGACTTTGTCCACTGGTTCTTTTCGGGGCCAGATCGTAGAGAAATGAGCGTCGGAGGCAAAGTTATGGGGCCGACCGCGGCAAAGTTATGGATCTAGTGACAGCATTGGCCGGCGTCTGCCCACCCAATCCGCCATGCTTTCGGAGCAGAAAAAGGAACTTGTGTGAAGGATCGATCCCCGCCAGGGCATAGTTGATCGCCGCAAGCGTTGTTCGTTCGAACTTCAGGGCTTCGCTCGGATACCAATGACGACCGCTAAGGTAAACGGAAAAAATGTCACCACGCTCGCGTGCGGCATCAACCGCTTGACGGTTGGCGTCCCATGCGGCCTCGATCTTATCAACTTCGAGCAAGGTGCCGTCATGCATCCACTTTGCCATGCACTCCTCGCCCCTTGCGGGCGGCCGCCCGCAAATGCTCAGTAGACATATTCTGGTCAGGTGAGATTGCCAAGATTGCTCCTTACCTATCAGAGCCCAAATTCATTCTAGCGCATAAATCTCCACCAGCCCCTTATGAAAATCGGGTGCCTGTGCAACATCCTATCCTGACGCATAGGCCCTTGCCGTGGCCCGTACACGGGTATGCGACGCGAAGACATTAGCGGCGCTACTAGTTTGATGATAGTCATAGGCAGTCTCGCTGACCAACTACTCCTTGAGAAGAGGATACCGTTGCAAAATTGCGAGGGAGGAGGCTCATTTTTCAATGCAACAACAAGCTATTGCTATTGCTATTGCAAGGAAACTTGGATGAGATCCATAACCTGATCAACCTCGTCTTGGCGCAGTTCCCGCTGAAGATAGATTCCTTTCTCAGCAGTCTTGACGAGTAACTGTGCGGACATCGCACAGTAGTCATAACCACTGCAATCGAAACGCCTGCCCCTCGACCAGTCCACCAAATGAAATACCTTCTCCGTGTATAGCATAAAAACTGCAGCCCTTACTTTGTCAGAAAGAAACTGCCCACCGAGCATCAGCAACATCCGGAAAATAGCAATTGCATACCACCATGCCTGATGAGCGTCGTACGAACTGGTATCGCTTCGCGCACGAGGATTTTCGTTGTAAAAGCGAAACATGATTGTCAGCGCAGCCAAGCTATCCAGACAGGGCCTTTTCATCAACATGTCAACGGTGCGATTGTTCTCACCGAATTCATTGTTGGGCCTAACAATTGCCTTTTGAATATGATGAGCTAAATGTCCCGCCCACTGGCGAGCGCTCTTCTCCTCAACAGAGAGAGACCGCAGAATTTTCCAAAGGACATGGTCAAGTATCCATGCCGACTTCGGAAAGAGAGCTGCCGCCTGTTCAATGATTTTCTTACTAGGAACGTGAGAGCCACGAGAATAAGACAGGAATTTGTTATTTTTAATTCTGTGGCCAAATGCATCAAAATCCGACATGGGCGAGATAGCTCGCTGGACATCTCGTGCACTCTGGGTCAACAACTCCCTCGCCAGATAGTAAAACCAAAACATCGTTCGAATCGAATCAATCGCTTCGTCACGTCTTGCCGCGCGCAGCATAAATCAACCTCCTGATAATTGAATATCGAGTTAAGTAACATATATGATACATTTTTGGAAAAAATTCAATAAAATCAATGTATTACTGACTTTTCACACACCGTAAAAGAGCAACTTTAAGCCGAAAGATTTAGGTTTTCAAGTGGCATGAACGCTTACTAAAATTAACTATTGTTTTAGTGTGACTGGATGTGACTCATGAGCGCAGAGAATGCGTCAGTAGGTGTGTTAGCAATGCTGCTTGAGCGCGACCTGACAATACTTCATGGGCCGATGATGACTGGAGAGCCCTTGCGACGAGCGTTGGGATACCCATCACTCGCGGCCTTCCGGCAGGCTCTGGCCCGCAAAACTCTACCCGTGCCAATTTTTGATATCGAAAAACGTCGTGGAAAATTCGCGCTAACAAAAGATGTAGCGACATGGGTTGCACAACAAAGGACGCGCGCCCGCAATTGCAACTCTAGCAAACAAACAACCCAGGAGAACGCCTAGCCGACCACCCCAATTCATTAGCTAAAATAGGTCAGGAAAGAAAAAACCCGAGAGCTGAGAACTCTCGGGTTTTAGGTACTTGGTAGATCAATTACATGACCAGTATCTTCCTTCCCCCTTCCACTGTCAATGCATCGCACCGCCTGCTCCGACCAGGCATGGGCACGCTTTACTTCGTTCACACAGATGAGTTGCTCCATCTTTCTCCGAGGTTGGCTGCCGTGCGTCCAAAACTAACTATGAAGGTAAGAGGAAATCAAATGCGCAAGACACCTCGTTTTACTCCAAAGATATTGCAAAGATTTACAACTGAAGGCCGTGGACATGGCACTTATACGAACTACATTGCATGGCACCAAGTAAGACGAAGCGACCCATCAAGCATGGGCCGTTCGCACATACAGAACTGGCGCGGACGCCAGCACGACCTACTTTCAGATCAAGAGTTGATGGCATTCCTATTCTCGACAATGCATCCTGAAGTCGTCGATATTAGAGAACAGATGCCTCTTCAACTTGAAGCGGGCCGGCACGAGCTTGCCGCTTATTGCATCGATACACCGGCTTCCTCGTTTCCCGGCACGATTGAAATCGCAGAGCAAATGGGTATCAAGCACCCGATCGTGCGATACCGCGCCGAAACGGCACATTGGGTGATGACCACTGATCTTCTTCTGACACTGAAAAATGCCTCTGGCAACATGCGCTTGTTGGCAATTTCCGTCAAACCATCTGAGTTGACGCCTGAAAAATGCCGCAGCATGGAACTTCTGAGCCTAGAGCGGGAGTATTGGGCTCATCGTGGTGTGCCTTGGCTTTTCATCACGTCAAATCTCTATGATTCCCTTGTCGGCGAAAGACTACGTGCCACAAGTGATTGGGCTTGGGGTGACGCCTTCAATGCATCATTGCTCGACTGGATGGTCGAGCAAAAGCACCGTTTCGATCGAAGAACTCTAACCCAGATTCTCGACAGTGCAGTCACTCAGTGCGGATCTATGCAAGTTGCCCAGGACACATTTTGGCGCGGCATATGGACCGGTCGTCTTCATTTTGACCTGCGCCGCAGTTGGCGGCCATCAGCACCGTTCGTCCTGATTTCTCCCAGCCAGTTCTGGAAGCAGAATCCTATCGTATCGGAGAGATCATCATGGAGCCACTGAGGCACAATCAAACGGTGCGTATCTCCAGCGAAGAAGTCCAAGGGATTTACCGCGTAGTCATTAGTGACATTTCCCGGAATCAGGTATTCATGGTGCAGCTGGATAAGTCGGCCGCCACTGAGCCCCGAGGACGGCAGAGAAGCCGCCCCGATGCAAATACCAGTCGCAAGGCACCAATGCCGTTATGCGGTGAGATTACTACATTCAATAATACTGTACTGACCCAGATGGATGGGTTAGGCATGTTGAACGTTATCAGCATAGAGCGCGAAAACTTCAACGACTCAAAAGCTGATCTCGAAAAATTCGAGCGCCGCAAAAAAGTCATGGCTGACTTCTTAGACTTTGACGTCCTGCGAAGCACGATCGTCAATCATGGCTCTGTCGCATCGCTCATAGCTCAAGCTAAAGAAAAACATAGCGCCAGCTCCAGCCTGATCTACCGGTGCTGGTCTCTCCTTTGCCGCTATGGTTTTTCAGTGGATAGCTTAAGGCCGCGCCGTGATCGCTGCGGAGCACCTGGCGTCCTCCGCGATTGCGAAGAGGGAGCGAGAGCCAAATCGGGGAGAAAGACAGGACTTGAGCGCTTGTCGAAAGCCGTCGGCCAACCAGTCGTCGCGGCACAGCCAGGCATGACTTCTGATTGGCGCCGTAGGATTATGCGGGCGGATAATCAAATTCCTTCGCCGAAACCACGGTTCAAAGAGCGATTCCAAGAAGTGCTGCGTCTTGGCTTTACGGATACATACAAAGACGAGAATGGGGACTTGAAACCTGCCCCCCTGAAGAAGGGAGCGTATCCAAATCGAGAGCAAGTTCGCCGCGTTCTGAAAATCGAAATCCCTCGACTAAAGCACCTGTTGCAAAAAACTACCTGTGGACACTTTAAACGCAACCTGCGCGCTGTTACCGGTCGTAGCTGGGAAGGCGTTTCTGGGCCAGGACACACGTGGGGAATTGATTCTACCATTGGCGACATCTATCTTCGTTCAAGCGTGAACCGTAACTGGGTCATTGGTCGCCCTATCGTCTACATGATAGTTGATATCTGGTCGACCGCCATTGTCGGATTTTATGTCTGCTTGCGTGGCCCGAGCTGGGAAATGGCCAAGGTCGCGCTGTTCAACGCGGTCGCTTCGCCCGGGTTGCTTAGCGAACTTTGGGGGTTTCAAGCAGAGGCGACATTAAGTCCCCTCCCAACATTGCCTGCAGTTATTCTCGGCGACAACGGCGAATACAAAAGCTTTGCCGCGAAAGAAACCGCATTCAAGTATTTCGAACGGCTAAGTCTCACACCGCCCTACCGTCCTGACCTCAAAGGATTAGTTGAAGTCCTTCACCGCATCACCAAAGATCATCAATTCTGGGTTGAAGGCGCCATTGACGCGCGTAAGAAGGAATTCGAATTGCGCAAATTCGATCCCACAAAAGCTGTTTATACCGTACGAGAATATGTAGCTCACTTGTATAACATCTGTAGCGAATACAACCTCACTGCCAATCGAAAAAATAGACTAGACACAGAGATGATTGCTGACGGGGTTCTACCTACGCCGGCGGGGTTGTGGCGCTGGGGCCACGCCGTTGGAATCGGGACATCGCGCGAATTCAGCGAGACCTCGTTAATTAAAGACTTACTGCCGTGTTCGCTCATGTCAATCAACCGTGATGGCCTCAAATTTGAAAATCTCGACTACAAATCCGACGCTATCTCCGATGCTCAATGGACGGCACTCGCACGCAATTACGGTAGCTGGCAAGTCCCGTGTCACTACTATCCTGGCTCCGTTTCCCGTATCTGGACTCCGGACACGATAACGGGTTCCGGTCTATTAGAATTGGCCCTATCGGACCAGGCAAACACAGCAGCCACAAACACTTACGAGGAAGCACTGGACGCCTTCACATACAGAGGGCTGAGCAGGGAACAAGCAGAGCACGATCGCGTGACGATACAGATGAATTTCCATCACGCGAACAAAGCACTTCACGAAGCGGCCAAGACAAGAACCAAGGAGGTTGTTGCAGCCGCTATCGATCCTCGTCCGTCACCGTCATCGGCCCGAGTAATAGAAGCCCAAATTGGCACGGTACTGCCGGCGCCCGTCATGCAAGCGCCACCACCAACGACAGGCCAAACGAGCGTGGATGACGAGGAGTCATCACACATGGAAATGCTCAAGGCAGTCCTAATTGCAATGCGTACTCAGGGAGAATCACATGGCTGATGAGCTCAAGTATCCATTCGGGGAAAATATCCTGGTCGACAGTTTGCGGCCAATGCTTTCTGTACCTGAAGCGCTTGCGACCCTGACTTATCTTCCACCGATGCCGAGCGATATAGGTGCGATACCAAAAAAACTGCGCCTTCTCTATTTGATGGCACTACGAGAGCTTCACATACCATCACCAGAGGAACGCAAGCTCCTTGATACTGTCGATCTGCTCACAATGGACAGCCTGCGCCTTCAGAACCCCAGCGATGCTGCTACCTGGGCATTCTTACGGGGAGAAAGGCCGGGGAGTAGGCCACGCCCGTCGGCCCTATCTGCTCTAGTTGGAGGTGATTCTGGAACCGGGAAGTCTTCGAGTTCACTCAACGTTCTCTCTACGCTGCAACAGACAATAGTTCACGAGAACTTTCCTTACGCTGCCAGGCCCGTTCAACAGCTCGTGTGGCTATACTGTCAGGTTCCCTCATCAGGAACTGCCGCAGACCTGGCTGCGGCACTCATGTATGAAACGGATCGCGTATGTGGGAGCAATCGGTTCACAGAAAGCCTATCCGGTGGAAGAACCAAGATGCGCGGGTTGGCGATGTTAGACGAATGGGAAAGAGTCGCGCGGAGCAGCTTTTTGGCCATCGTACATTTCGACGAAATTCAGAACCTGTTCAAACTCCCGACGCTTGCTAATCGCAGGTCTAAGTCTCAGAGCAATGAACGTCCTCAATTAGCGGTTGTAGAAGATCAGTGTCTACGTTGGTATCTGAACTTTATGAACGGGCCTACAGCAACTATATCATCCGGAACGCCTGACGGGGTATCGGCGCTGACGTCGCGGTTTGCAACCACGCAACGCATCTTAAGCGGTGGGTTCCACCTATTCAAAACAATCGATAGTGTAGGTGACAAATTTTATATTGAATTCCTCAAGGAACTTTGGCGATATCAATTCGTCGCCAGGCCGCTTCAATTCAGTGACGCGATCGCTTCGCTCATACTGGAGCTATCCGGTGGCATCATGCGTATCATCGTTGCACTGTGGGTCGCGGCGCACAGGGTAGCCCTGGGCCGTAATGATGATCAACTAGGCGAAGCAGATTTTAAAAAGGCGGCAAGCACATTACTCGCTCCGCTCAAACCAGCCATTGAGGCCATTCGCTCGCGCGACCCAGCAAAGATCCGACAGTTCTCGGACATGATGCAGGGGGATCATGAATTTTGGATTTCTTTCTGGCGGTCTGGATAGCAAGCTAAACCGTAAATGCCTATTCTGTCGGGCCCGCGATCAGATGCGGAAGCCGATTGCTGCCGAGCGGAGCATCGGCTTTTGTTGAGCCAAGTATTCGGATCATGCGTTTCAGTGCCAAGGTCAATCCGGAGCCTGCGTTCCGGACGACGCGTTCAAGGTCCTCGGGATTGACGCCGGCTAGTTCGGCGCTCTTTGCCAACGCATGCTCACGCACGTAGAAATTCACTGCTGCTTCGACCATACGTTCCTTGCTGTTGCCTTTGACAGTCAAGTTGGGGAAGCCGCTGTCACGCAGGCTACTAGTTACCGCGTGCAGTTCGATCCCATTTTCTCGAGCAATGCGTAAATGGTTTCCACGTGTGCGGATGTACTCCTCCTTCAAGCAGATGTTAAGTGCCGGTGTTTGGCCTCGGGAGGTCTTGCGTGACACTGGCTGAAGAAACTCCGAACCTGCAAGTGCAGCCAATGCCATCTGCTCGGAATCGAAAAGTACACTGATAGATAACAGATATGCGGCGACCGACGATGAGCACGTAGATAGATAAAGAACGCCATCGATCTGGTTGATCCTCTCCCCGACTGGCTTACTCGTTAAACCTGGGAAAATTGTTTCTAACCACTGCGCGGGAAAGGTCGAGACTATCCTATCACTTAAGAACTCAGTGCCGGTCTTCGCACTGACGTTTAATCCCTGCTCTCTGGCGTGCTGCGCCAAGACCAGTCGAATCTTCTTGACGTGAAAAGGAAGCTTGCTACTGGCGAGCGTCAGAGACAGTGTGAGAAAACGACTCACAGCAGCGTTGGAATGATTTTCGAGCGCCCACTTTTCATTGATTAAATGAGCTGCGTCCATGCAGCTCGATGGTGCCTGGAGAAACGCGTTCACCTTGTCCATGTAGCGCAAGGCTTGATCATGCTCTGGACACACATACATCCCTGGTAGCTGGTGAGCCCGGCGCCAGTAACTCATGCCAATTGTCTTGTGATCTGCCTCGATGCATGCGACACAGAAATAGGCACCTGGACGCGCTAGTCGAGGCCCCGCGCTTAGTATCATCGCACGGTCACTCGCGTCACCATGAGCCAACTCTGGCTTATGCGATGCGACCGCACGGCGATATGGTAGCAAGGTATGACCTCTAACAAAGTCAGGCAACGGCATGTTGGCCGAGTAGGACAACAACTCGATCAAAGATATCCGGCCCTTGGGAAATAGGTCAGCCGGGAAATGCGAGCGGACAATGGGTAAGAGGAGATGGGATTTCTCTGGAAAGGCATTGATCCTGACGAGACGGCCGTAATAACCTTCGTGAATTTCGTCGGGCAGAGGAACAGGGTAAAACAATCTGCAGTCCAATTTTTTTCGTCGCAAATCTGAACGAAGACAACTTCAAAAAGACAGATGCTCGCCCATACTGACACATCGAATAGAGGAGCGGCAGTATATGCCAATTACAGATTGCCATGCTCATTATCTCAGCATCGATTAGGCAGTCGCTCCCGCCGGTCCCAACAAAGACACGCTCCATGCAGTCAGTATTATTCGTTCTGACGGACACAGTTCGCTCTTGCCATTGAGATGACGAGCCAATAGCCGGTATGTGGGCTCTGGATCTACTGGCAAATGGTGAAATTCTTTGCATACTCGATAGGTATCCGCGAACTGGGTAAAGCTGGCGACAAGCTCTGGTATCCCGTCTGTACGCTGACTTCTTAACCTGCCACGCGGTGTCAGCACTCGCAGCGATTGTGCGTATGAAATGAGCCTTTTACGTTCTGCAGCCACGCGCATAGCACCGGCATCGCAATCCAGGGTCAGCGACGCAATCAACTCGGAGAGCCATTGAAATTTCTCGAAGAATTCGGACTTGGTCAAATGACTATGTATCGGTGCAAAGTCCTCGGGAGCAGGTGTCAGCCAATGGAATCCTGTTTGATTAGCAGGTTCCTGAGCGCTTAGCTGCAAAGGAAGATCGTGTTCCGGGCATATCCAAATGCCTGGATACTGGTGCGTCAACCGCCAGTATGGCATCCCTGATTTTTCCATGTCAGCAAGGCAGCAAGCGGCGCACCCTTTTAACGGCTGCACTCCGCGAAAACCTCCAAGGGACAGAGCCAATGGAAAGTTCAGCATTTTCTTCGCCGACCTTCTACCCGACTCAACCTGTTTCCGCTGGCTACTGCTCATGAACAGACGAAAGTAGCGGAAAAGTGTATGCGTCTTGAGGATGTGATCTGCTGTACCAAGCACGCCCTCCGTCTTGGCGACAAAGACATCAAGCTCACTGTGGTCTTCGTGTAGGCTTCCCCCACTGGCGGTTCCAAAAAACGCTTTGATCGTGTGCCACGGCGCCATTGCACCGCGTATTTGATGATTACGAGCGAGGAGGCTGTAAAAGCTCTCACCTTCTTGCCAAGCCAATACGATTCCTTCAATTGGCGCCAGTTGGGCCGCTTGATTGGCAGCAAAGTTTTCAGAAACTTTTTTTTGACTATATTTCATTATTTTCGACTTTATTTGCTATTTTTCGACTCTATTTGCACGGATTAGAAAACCCGTGAGGGCGGGATAAGGGAAAATATTTTTAAATATCGCTTGCAATTGAATCGCGCACTATCTATAGTGTGCACATGGGCAGCACAAATGGCCCCGGAAACTATAGATTGATAGCACACTACTTAATCGCTCACTATAAAGGAAATATATCATGGCAAAGATCTCCACCGTTCTGTACCGCGCTAACGCAACCTCCACCGGCGGCCGCGAAGGCAAATCCGTCTCCAGCGACGGCGCCCTGGACGTCAAGCTGACCACCCCGAAAGAGCTGGGCGGCAACGGCGCCTTCGGCACCAACCCGGAGCAGTTGTTCGCAGCCGGCTACTCGGCCTGCTTCATCGGCGCGATGAAATTCGTGGGTGGCCGCGACAAGATCGCCGTACCGGCCGACGTTTCGATCAACGCCACGGTGGGCATTGGCCAGATTGAAGGCGGCTTCGGCATTGAAGTAGAACTGAAGATCTCCCTGCCGGGCCTGGACCGCGCCACTGCGGAAAAACTGGTGAACGCCGCCCACCTGGTCTGCCCGTACTCCAACGCGACCCGCGGCAACATCGACGTCACCCTGACCATCGTATAAGCAAGCAAGGGCACGGCAGCCAAAGCAACCGTGCCCACCTTCAAGGAGCAAGATCATGAAAGCAATCGCCACCGTCATCGCCGCCCTGGCCCTTAGCACCACCGCATATGCCGCCCCGAACAGCGGCGAAGGTTACCAAGCCGACACCGGATTCGTCTCCACCAAGACGCGCGCCGAAGTTAAGGCCGAAACCATCGCCGCCGTGAAGCGCGGCGAGATACTGCACGGTGAAGAATACCCGCGCAGCGTCACCCTCCCCGGCAGCGCCAAAACCCGCGCCGACGTTCAAGCCGAACTCGCCACCGCCCTGCGGTAAAAATTCGGGGTCAGGTCTGACAATCGGACAGCCAAACAACTTGTTTGATAATTCTCAATACGCAAAATCGGTAGAATTCGCGTATTGAGAAATATCAAGGAATTGGTCTGGCTGTCCGAATGTCAGACCTGACCCCGAATTTTTGAGGTGGATATGGTTGAGTGGCAGTGGGTGGATTTTGGGAGTATGCCGGGCGCGGATCTGTATGAGGTGCTGCGGCTGCGGCAGGAGGTCTTTGTCATCGAGCAGCAGTGCTTTTACTCGGATATGGATGGCTTTGACCAGGGGGCGTACCATCTGCTGGGCTGGATGCAGGTCGAGGGCCGGCGTTCCCTGGCGGCCTACCTGCGCTGCATCGCGCCGGGCGTGAAGTATCCTGAAATGTCGCTGGGCCGGGTGCTCACGTCGCCGGCGGCGCGCGGTGGCGGCTTGGGGCGGCAGTTGGTTGCGGAGGGGATTCGGTGCGCGGAAGCCTTGCATCCGGGCCACCATATCCGCATCGGGGCGCAGGCCCATTTGGAGCAGTTCTATGGCAGCTTCGGCTTCCGCGCCATCGGGGAGCCGTATGATGAGGATGGCATTCAGCATCTGGATATGCTGCGCTAAATAAAAAAGCGGCCTGTGAAGGCCGCTTTTTTTTCACGCCAGCCCGCTTAGCGGGTGATGGACAGTACTTCGATATCGAAGATCAGCGGGGAGTTGGCTGGAATGCTGCCTTGTACAGTCGCGCCGTATGCCAGGTTGGCTGGGATGATCAGCGTACGCTTGCTGCCAACCTTCATGCCGACAACGCCTTGGCTCCAACCTTCAATCACGCCCGTGCCAACTTCGAACGTGAATGGGCTGCCTTTGTCGATCGAGCTGTCAAACTTGGCGCCGCGTTTGTCGGTCACGCTGTCGTTGTACAGGTAGCCGTTGTAGTGCACGGTCACCTTGTCTTTGGCTTGTACTGCGACGGTGCCGGTGCCGGTCTGGGTGTCGATCTTGGTGAATGCTGGCTGTACGGACTGCACAGGTGGGGTGGTCACCAGGCTGGTCAGTTCGACCTCATACACCACGGCGGTGTGCGGCGGAACCAGGACGTTGCCTTGGGCGTCGTTGTAGCCACGGAAGGTGTAGGCCAGGCTGGCTGGAATCAGCAGGGTGCGCTTGCCGCCAACTTTCATGCCGAGAATGCCCTTGTCCCAGCCGACGATACGGCTGCTCACGTCCAGCAGGAAGGCGAACGGGGCACCGTTGCGCGAGGTTTCGAACTGCGCGCCTTTTTTATCGGCCTTGGTGTCGTCGTACAGGTAGCCGGTGTAATGGATGCCGACCAGGTGCTTGGCGGCGGCTTCCGTGCCGGTGCCGGCTACGATGTCCGTCGCGGTGAAGACTGGCTGTGGCGGGATCAGCGCGTTGATGGAGAGCAGCTTCACCTCGTACACCACGGCGGTGTTGGCCGGTACCAGGGTGGCGCCATCCTTCACAAAACCAGCTTCGCCAAACGCCATGCTGGCAGGAAGGGTCAGGGTGCGCTTGCCGCCCACCTTCATGCCCAGCAGGCCTTTGTCCCAGCCAACCAGGCGCGCCGTGCCAAAGCCCAGCGACATGGCTGCCGGAGTGCCGCCGACGTTGGTTTCGAAGGATTTCGCAGATTTTTTATCTTTATCGGCCGAGGCGGCGTCATACAGCCAGCCGGTGTATTCCACCGTGACCACGTCGCCAACGGAGGCCACCCTGGTGCCGTCGCCTGCAGCAATATCGCTCTGGGCGTAGGCCGGCTGCGGTGGCAGCGGCGTGGTGGTGGTGGAATCGTTGGCGCCACCGCCACAGGCAGCGAGGATTGCTGCACAGGCCATCGCGGCCATTACTTTGTACATCGAATTCTTCATCTCGGTCTTGCCTATTTGTCAGGTGAGTCGGGAGTAACGGTTCGGAAGTTTATCAGACCGACACCCCTCCTCTCCAGCAGACATACTCGGTTACATTAAATTTCCACCTGCGTGCCAAGTTCGATGACGCGGTTGGGTGGAATCTGGTAGTAGTCGGCTGCGGCGCGGGCGTTGCGCGACATGGCGACGAACAGGTGCTCGCGCCATGGGGCCATGCCGGCGCCGGGCGCGGAAATCACGGTCTGGCGGGCGATGAAGAAGGAGGTTTCCATCATCTCGAACTTGAGGCCCTTTTCTTCGCACAGGGCCATGATGGCGGGCACGTCCGGTTCGTCCTTGAAGCCGTAGTTGATATTCAACTGGTAGCACTCGTGGCCGAGCGGCGTCACGCGCACCTGGTCTTCCGGCGCGACGTAAGGCTCTTCCACAATGTGCACGGTGAAGAAGACCACGCGTTCATGCAGCACTTTGTTGTGCGACAGGTTGTGCAGCAGGGCGTGCGGTACGCCGTCGCTTTCGCCGCGCAGGAAGACGGCGGTGCCGGGCACGCGGGTGGGCGGGGCCATGAACAGGGAGTTCAGGAAGTCTTCCAGCGGAATGGCGTGCTTTTCCAGGTTCTTGAACACCAGCTCGCGGCCGGTGCGCCAGGTGAGCATGGTGGTGAACAGGGCGGTGCCCAGCAGCAGCGGGAACCAGCCGCCGTGGAACAGCTTCAGCGCGGAGGACGAGAACAGCATGATGTCCATCAGGATGAAGAAGCCGGTGGCGCCGAAGCACACCACCAGCGGCAGGTGCCAGCGGTAGCGAATCACGAAGAAGGTGAGGATGGTGGTGGCCAGCATCGTGGCGGTCACGGCGATGCCGTAGGCGCCAGCCAGGTCGTCGGAGTTCTGGAAGCCGACCACGGCGATCAGCACCACGATCAGCTGCAGCCAGTTGACCACCGGGATGTAGATCTGGCCCATCTCGCTTTCCGAGGTGTGCTGCACGCGCATGCGTGGCAGCATGCCGAGCGCGATGGCTTGCTTGGTCATCGAGAAGGTGCCGGAAATGGTGGCTTGCGAGGCAATCACGGCGGCGGCGGTGGACAGGATCACCAGCGGGTAGATGCTCCAGGCGCCGAGCTGGTTGTAGAAGGGGTTGGCAATCGCTTCCGGGTTGCGGATCAGCAGCGCGCCCTGGCCCAGGTAGTTCAGTACCAGCGCCGGGAAGGCGATCCAGAACCAGGCCAGGCGGATCGGGCGTTTGCCGAAGTGGCCCATATCGGCGTACAGCGCTTCGGCGCCGGTAATGGCCAGCACCACGGCACCCAGGGCGACGAAGGCGATGAAGCCGTTTTCGCGCATGAAGATGGCGGCGTGGTAAGGATTCAGCGCTTCCAGGATGGCCGGGGTTTCAACAATATTGATCACACCCATGACGGCCAGGGCGGCGAACCACAGCGTCATGACCGGGCCGAAGAAGCGGCCAATGCCGGCGGTGCCGTGGCGCTGCACCGAGTACAGGGTGACCAGCACGATGATGGTCAGCGGCACCACGTATTTTTCCAGCGCGGGGGCGGCCACTTCCAGGCCTTCGATCGCGCCCAGCACGGAAATGGCGGGAGTGATCACGGAGTCGCCGTAGAACATGGTGGCGCCGAAGGTGCCGATCAGCAGCAGCGGGAAGTGCCATTTCGGCGCCGCCTTGTGCACCGAGTTGAGCGCCAGCGCCATCAGCGCCATAATGCCGCCTTCGCCGCGGTTGTCGGCGCGCAGTACCAGGCTGACGTACTTGAGCGAGACAATCAGCGCCAGGCTCCAGAAAATCAGCGAGATGATGCCCAGCAGGTTGGCTTGATTCAGCGCCAGGCCGTGGGAGGGGTCGAAAACGGTTTTGAGGGTATATAGCGGGCTGGTGCCGATATCGCCGTAGACAATGCCAATCGCCGCGAGCGTCAGTGCCGCGACGCTGCTTTTCTTATGTTGTTCAGACAAGATTTCACCCAAAGAGGTTTTGGTGCATCGCACAATAGGCCAAGCTTTGGCTAATTGCAAGTTTTTCAGTGGCCGGTGTAAACACCGCGAATGTGCTATTTTCCTCCTTTACGGAAAGAAAATCATGCAAATCAGTAAAGCCCGTAGCGCTGTCGCGCCACAGCTCTGCGCGGCGTGCGTTGCCGCCGCTCCTGCCCTCCCCCAACTGACCTTGGTGCCGGCGTGAAGACCGGCATGCTGTACGCTGCCGGCGCCTTCCTCGCCTGGGGTCTGTTCCCACTGTATTTTCACGCCATTAAGGATGTGCCAGCTTCCGAGATCCTGGCGCACCGCATGGCCTGGTCGCTGGTGTTCCTGATGCTGGTATTGCTGGTGCGGCGCCAGTGGAAGTGGCTGCCGCAAGTGCTGCGCCAGCCGAAAGTGGTGGGTAGCTTTGTCGCCAGCGCGTTCCTGTTGAGTGCGAACTGGTTTGTCTATATCTGGGCGGTCAACAATGGCCATGTGGTGGATGCCAGCCTGGGCTATTTCATCAATCCCCTGGTCAATGTCTTGCTCGGTATGCTGGTGCTGAAGGAAAAACTGCGCCGTGGCCAGTGGCTGGCCATCGCCGTGGCGGCGACGGGCGTGGCCTGGCTGACGTGGCAGGGGGGCCAGGTGCCGTATATCGCGCTGGTGCTGGCGCTCAGTTTTGGTGCCTACGGCCTGCTGCGTAAAACGGCGGCCTTGGCGGCGCTGGAGGGCCTGTCTTTCGAAACCCTGATCCTGTTCCCGCTGGCGCTGGCTTACCTCGGCTGGCTGGTCTTCCACGGCCAGAGTGTCTTCCTTAACACCGAATCCGATACCACGCGCTGGCTGCTGGTGGCGGCGGGCCCGACCACGGCGATTCCGCTGCTGCTGTTCGCGGCCGGCGCGCGCCGCATTCCCATGTCGGTGCTGGGCATGTTGCAGTACATGTCGCCTTCGCTGCAAATGCTGCTGGGCGTGTGGGTCTTCCACGAGGCGTTTTCCGCCGACCGCCTAGTGGGTTTCCTGTTCATTTGGGGTGCCCTGGCAATTTACATGCTGGAAGGCTGGCTCAGCAGCCGCAAATCTTCCAGCACTTAAAGTCGGGAATTTTTACAACTTGCCAAATGCAATATATTGAATTCTCGTCCATAAGGTAATTTCTTTCATAGAATCAGGAGGCTACGGTTCCGGCACGTGAATTGCTTTGTTGTCGCTATTTACACTAAATTGACTAGGGGTAATCAATGGCGCTGAGAAAGTTCTTCGCGGGTATCGCAGTCCTGGTGTGTGCCTCCTCGGCGCAAGCGGCCCCCGTCAGTTTATCCACCACCCTGGCGCTGAGCGAGCACCTGCATCTGGGCCAGAACAAAGCGCTGCAACTGAACGTCAACAGCCTGCTGGCGGGGCTGGGCGTTGGCAGCTCCGCCATCAAGTCCGGTACCCTGACGGTGCTGGCCGACTCGAGCGGCGCGTTCGGCTACGCCGGCTTCAACTCCACCGGCTACCAGCAAACCAGCAGCAGCCAGCGCAATGTGCGCGTTTGCCTGCCCTTCCTGGGGTGCGGCAATCGCAGCGTGACCGACACCGTTAACACGGCCGACGTCACGCAAAACTACCTGGACCTGATTGCGGACACCATGCGCGTGCGCGCTGGCAATAGCGTTGCGTCCGACAGTGTGGATTGGCACGACAGCTATGGCGATTTCGGCACTCCGCAGCAGGACTTTGCGATTGGCACCAATGTGACGGGTTACAGCGTCTACCGCCATCGCAGCCGCCACCACAACAGCGGCTACAGCGGCGCGCTCAGCATCAATCTGGCCCTGGACACTGCGGCACTGGGAGACTTGAGCAGCGACGGCCTGCTGGGGCTGAATATCTGGTCCAGCCTTGGCCGCTTCGACCTGAGCAGCATACGCCTTGATTTCACGGTGGAGAAGTCGGGCGGTGGCGCGAACGACATTCCATTGCCGGGCAGCTTGCTGTTGTCCGGCCTGGGCTTGGCCGCGCTGGGCGTGGCGCGCCGCCGCCAACGCCGCGCATAACTGTCGAAAAATTTTACAGTCATTGCCAGTTTGCAAATATCAATTGCATAATGTAAAGGATTTTTTCTCCCTAGAATCAAGGCCATAGGCAACAGCGTTTGCTGCTGGGCATGGTCCTTGCATCATTTCAAGCTTCATCTCGGGAGAAAAAATAATGGCAAGCAACAAGTTTCTGGCTGGTATCGCCACCCTCGTTTTCGCAGCGAGCGCCCAAGCCGCACCAGTTTCGCTGAGCGCCAATACGGCGGCCAACAGCCACTCGGTCTTTGGCCAGTGGACCACGTTCAATATCGACGTGAACAGCCTGCTGCTGAGCAAAGGCCTGGGCAGCCAGGACGTGACCGGCGCCAAGCTGACCGTCTCGGCATACTCGCAGGCGGCGCTGGCGTTTGACGGCTACACCTACGATGGTTCGACCACGACCACGGAAACCCGTCCCAAGCCGGGCAATTGCAACAACGTCAACTGCGCACCAGTCGATGTGACCACCACCTACCAGTTCACCAAGTCTTACAAGGATGAAGTCGCTGACACGATGTGGGTCCTGGCTGGCAATACCTGGGGCTATGACGTGACCGAACAGCAAACCTCGCTGTCGGACTACGTGACCGACAAGAATCCCTACGCCAAGTCCGGCAATGACCGCCAGGGCTGGTACAAACAGTTCAACAGCATCCGCACCTCGGTTTCCTCGTATAGCGGCAACCTGGACGTGACCCTGGACCTGGATGCCAAGGCCCTCACCGACCTGAGCAAGGACGGCATCCTGAGCTTCTTCGTGTATGGCGGCTGGGGCCAGTTCGATGTGAAAAGCTACGGCCTGAACCTGACCGCGCAAGCCACCCCGCTGGCGCCGGCCGAGACGCAAGTGCCGGTGCCGACCAGCCTGTTGCTGACCGGCCTGGGCCTGGCGGCACTGGGCTCCGTGCGCCGCCGCCGCAAGGCTTAAGGCCAACACGGCAAGCACAAGAAACCCGGCCTGGCGCCGGGTTTTTTTATCGCCGCGCGCAATGCGCTAAACTACCGCGACGACGGCTTTTAACGTATGCTGTCGCCCTTCCAAACGAATCGACAAGAACACATACCGTGGCCAATTACGTCTATACCATGAACCGCGTGGGCAAGATCGTCCCACCGAAACGCCAGATCCTTAAAGACATCTCGCTGTCCTTTTTCCCGGGCGCGAAGATCGGCGTGCTGGGCCTGAACGGCTCCGGCAAATCCACCCTGCTGAAGATCATGGCGGGCATCGATACCGATATCCAGGGCGAAGCTCGCCCGATGCCGGGCCTGAACATCGGCTACCTGCCGCAGGAACCGCAACTGGATCCTGAAAAAACCGTGCGCGAAGAAGTCGAGTCCGGCCTGGGCGAAGCCTTCAATGCACAAGCGCTGCTGGAAGCCGTGTACGCCGCCTATGCGGAAGAAGACGCGGACTTCGACGCGCTGGCGAAAGAGCAGGAGCGCCTGGAGTCGATCATCGCTGCGGCCGATGGCGGCAACCTGAACCTGCAACTGGAAATGGCCGCCGACGCGCTGCGCCTGCCGCCGTGGGAGCAGAAGATCGGCGTGTTGTCCGGTGGTGAAAAGCGCCGCGTGGCTCTGTGCAAGCTGCTGCTGTCCAAGCCGGACATGCTGCTGCTCGACGAACCAACCAACCACCTGGATGCGGAATCGGTGGAATGGCTGGAGCAGTTCCTGGTGCGCTTCCCGGGCACCGTGGTCGGTATCACCCACGATCGCTACTTCCTGGACAACGCGGCCGAATGGATCCTGGAACTGGACCGTGGCCATGGCATTCCTTGGAAGGGCAATTACTCTTCCTGGCTGGACCAGAAGCAGGACCGCCTGAAGCAGGAAGAAGCCACCGAGTCGGCACGCCAGAAAGCGCTGCAGAAGGAATTGGAATGGTCGCGCCAGAATCCGAAGGCACGCCAGGCCAAGTCCAAGGCCCGTATGGCGCGCTTCAATGAACTGAGCGAATACGAATACCAGAAACGCAATGAAACCCAGGAGATTTTCATCCCTGTGGCCGAGCGCCTGGGTAACGATGTGATCGAGTTCAAGAACGTCACCAAGTCGTTTGGCGACCGCCTGCTGATCGACAACCTGTCCTTCATCATCCCGCCGGGCGCCATCGTCGGCATTATCGGCCCGAACGGCGCCGGTAAATCGACCCTGTTCAAGATGATCGCCGGCCTGGAGCAGCCGGACAGCGGTGAAGTGGTAATCGGTAAGACCGCCAAGATTTCGCTGGTGGACCAGAGCCGCGATAAGCTGGACAACGATAAAACCGTGTTCGAGGCGGTGTCCGGCGGCGCCGACATCCTGAGCGTGGGCCGTTTCGAAATGCCGTCGCGTGCGTATTGCGGCCGCTTCAACTTCAAGGGCGCGGACCAGCAGAAGATCGTTGGCAACCTGTCCGGTGGTGAGCGTGGCCGTCTGCACCTGGCCAAAACCTTGCTGATGGGCGGCAACGTGCTGCTGCTGGATGAACCGTCCAATGACCTGGACGTGGAAACCCTGCGCGCGCTGGAAGATGCGCTGCTGGAATTCGCTGGCTCGTGCATGGTGATTTCGCACGATCGTTGGTTCCTGGACCGTATCGCGACCCACATCCTGGCGTTTGAAGGCGATTCGCAGGTTTCCTTCTTTGCGGGTAACTACCAGGAATACGAAGCGGATAAGAAGAAGCGTTTGGGCGAGGAAGGTGCTAAGCCGAAGCGTATTCGTTATAAGCCGCTGCACGGCTAAAACCGGGAAACCAGGGTACGGCCCACAGGGCCGGACCCTGCCACACTGGGGTCAGGCCCTGCGGGCCTGACCCCGGTTTCCTGGTTTTCCGGTTTAAAAGGGTTTAAAGGGTTTAAAGGAGAGAAAATGCGCAAACAATTCCTCTGCGCCCTGCTGCTAGCCAGCGCCGGCGTGATTGCCCAGGAAGCCCCCCTCAACAAACTCAGCTGGTTAGCCGGCTGCTGGTCGCACACGGGCGCCGAACCCGGCTCCGTGGAAATGTGGACCTTGCCCGCCGGTGGCACCATGCTCGGCATTGCCCGCACTGTCAAAAACGGCAAAACCGTCGAATGGGAACACACCATGATCCGCGAAACGGAACCTGGCAAATGGGCCTACGTGGCCAAGCCCAGCCGTCAGCCGGAAGCGGCATTTCCCATCAAATCAATTAGCGACAATGAAGTCGTGTTCGAAAACCCGCAGCACGATTTCCCGCAGCGGATCATCTACCAACGCGATGGAACAGACGGCCTGAAGGCACGGATTGAAGGCGTCTCGAAAGGCAAGGAAAAAGCTTTCGATTACCCGCTGACGCGGACGCAATGTCCGGCTGGAAGGTGAGGCGGGCACAAGGACCTTGGCAGCGCTAAGCTGCCGCGGTCGCACCCGGCCTCGATCGGCACTTTGCGGGGGGAGGCAGGCAAGCTGCCCTTCCCCCTCGGCTTAGAAGCTGGCTTTCACGCCCAGGTTGACGGCGCCTTTGCGACGGCCCTGCTCGTTGTCGTTCTTGCCGTAGTGTTCGTACTCCACCACGCCAGACAGTTTCTCAGTGAACGCATACTCGGCGCCAACCGACGCGAACAACGCGTTACGGCTGCTATCGCCACGGTATGCAACGGCCAGGCCAGTGGCGTTCACATCGTTCTTGTTGTGTGCCACGCCCAGCTTGCCGGTCAGCGACAGTTGCTGGTTGATCGGGAAGTTGCCCTTACCGGCCAGGTAGAAGGACTTGGCATCGCTTTCGATGCGGCCATTCGCACCGCCGACGGTGTAGCTGTAATCGGATTTGCCGAAGTCGGTGTAGCCAGCTTCCACGCCCCAGGTCTTGTCGAGCTGGACGCCGCCGTAGATCTTGCCACCCCATTCGTTCGACTTGCGGTCGCCGTTGGTGGTGTCATTGGCTGCGTTGTACTTGTGCTGGCTGGAAACCACGCCGACGCCGACGTAAGGTTTCAGTTCCTGCGCCTGGACCGAAGCGGCGCCCAGGGCCAGGGCGGAAGTGATGAGGGCGAATGCAATTTTCTTCATTTTCGTGATCTTTCAGCAAAGTTAAGGTTGTATTGCTTTGGATCGCGCTTCGTCTTTGGAAGTGCGATGGAAAGCACGATAACACTGCAAAAAGATCAAGGGGGAGACCAACTCGTAAGATTTGTATGAGTTTGTAAGTGACCTTGAATTGCCCTTGTTCACCCCAAAATGGCCGAACTTGACATTAATTGCACCGCTCAGATCAGGCGGAAAGTGAGATTGATGCGTGGCCCGCGCGGCTTGCGTTCCTTGTTGATGCCGTGCCGCCAGCAGTGCTGCAACTTGCCCGCCATGAGGAGGAAGCTGCCGTCAGTTAGGTCCAGTTTCACAGTTTTTGCCTGCTTTTTGTGCTTCAGGATGAAAGTGCGGGTTTCACCGAAGCTGACCGAGGCGATGGCCGGCTGCGGCCCCAGTTCCGGCTCGTCGTCGCTGTGGAAACCCATGCTGTCCTGCTCGTTGCGGTAATAGTTGAGCAGCAGGCTGTTGAAGCGGCGCCCGCTGGCCGCCTCCACCGCGCGCTTGATCGCCAACTGCAGCGGCGTGAAAGGCAAGGGCTCGAAAGTGCGGCCGGAATAGGTGTAGCGCGCCTCGCCATACCAGGCGCTCAGGCGCGGCTGGGCGACTTCGCGACCGAACAGGAAGATGGTTTCCGCCTTCCACGCCGTTTCGGCCAACAGCCGTTGCATAACTTCGGCATTATCCACAGGCAGCGGCAACTGCCGCATGAAGTACAGTTCGCCATCATCAATCGGGATGGGCAAGAGTTCGGGCTCGGCGGTAAACAGGTCCATAGGCGTTATCATACGCGGATGAAGAAACGTCAATTCCTCGGCGCCGTGGCAGCGGCCGGCGCCCTTCCCGCCTTGGGCGCCGCCGCCCCTAAAACGGCCGAACGCGGCCCGACCCTGCTGACCGTGACCGGCGCCATTGCGCGCCCCAACCGTGGTCGCTTCGACCGCGTGGCGGACCAGATGATGCATCGCCAGCGGCTGAGCTTTGAAAAGGCTTTCGTCTTCGATTTCGCGGCCCTGGCGGCGCTGCCCGCCGTGACCATCAAACCCACCCTGGAATACGATGCGCGGCCGCATACCCTGGCCGGCCCCCTGCTGGTGGACGTGCTGAAAGCGGCGGGGGCGCAAGTGAGCGAGAGCAGCAATATCGTGCTGCGCGCGGTGGATGGTTATGCGGTGGCGGTCACGCTGGCACGTGCCAGCGCGCAGCGCTACATCGTGGCGACGCACCTGGACGGCGCGCCCATGGCGCTGGGTGGACTCGGCCCGCTATGGGCGATTTACGATGCGGATCGGGTGCCGGAAATGGCAAGCCGGCCCGTGGGCGAGCGCTTCAGCACTTGCCCCTGGGCGCTGTATCACATCGACGTTCAGGCGTAGGCTTCGGCCAGCGACATCACGCGTGGGGTGATGCCGACGCCGATGTCGCCAAAGATCTTGTTGATGATGGCCATGTTGGCTTCGGCCTCGTCAACTTTCCAGCCGTTGAACAGGTCGGTGCCATCTTTCTGGAAGTGCAGGTCGAGCACCTTGCCGCGGTCCTTGTGGGTGTAGCCGGAGCTGTGCACCTGCTTGAAGCCGCCAGCGGCCAGCGCTTCCAGCACGGCGGTCGGCGGATTATCCGGGTCGGTTGCCATGTATACGCCGAACGTCTTGCCTGGCGGTTTGGCAGCGATATCGACTTCGTAGATGCCAGGCGCCTTGGTGACAGACGTGGATTTCAAAAATAACATAGCGTTCCCCTAGAACTGTGTGTGGCTTTTCCCAAGTGAGCTAGCTTATTGCTAACGGCCAATTTTGTCACCCGTCGGGGCTAACTTTTTGCTCCATTCCAACAAAAAAAGTCCGGCAAAAAGGTTTTAGCTGCTCTTCAACTATATTTTTTGCCCTGCCGATTTGCAAGGCTTTCGTAATAGTTAGGAGTCCTTGACAATTTCTGTTTCGGCCTTATACTTGGCACATGGACACGACTTCCGCCCGTATTATTTCCGCAATCTCCCGTATCGGCAGCGTACTGCGTTCGGGCATGTGGGAATTTGCGACCAGCGAAAACCTGAATCCAGCCCAGGCCGAGATCTTGCAACTGTTGCATAACCGTGCGCCGCAAGGCGTGCGCTTGTCGTGGCTGGCGCGCCAGCTGTCGATTTCGGCGGCCAGCGCCAGCGATTCGGTGGCGGCCCTGGTGGCGAAAGGCCTGGTGCGCAAGGCACGCGCGCTGGACGATGGCCGCGCCACTGACCTGCACTTGAGCGATGAGGGACGGCTGGTCGCCGAGCGCATTGCCGGCGCCACCAGCTTCGCGGACGACGCGGCGGCAGCGTTGTCGCCGCAGGCGCAGCAGCAGTTGTTGGGTGGCTTGCTGCAGGTGATCGGACGGTTGCAAAAGGCTGAGCGCTTCCCGGAATTGCGCGCTTGTTTGTCGTGTAAGCATTTCCAGCCGAACCGGCATGCGGATGCCGCCGCGCCCCATCATTGCGGGCTGGTGGGTGCACCCTTGCCGGTGGCGATGCTGCGTCTGGATTGCCCGGAGCATGAACCGGCCGATGCGCTGCAGCAGGTGAAGAATTGGCAGGCCCTCGTTTGAGGCCGGCCTTTTTTTGGACCCTAATAGTTAGGAGTCCTATTTTAATCTTAAAAAAGGAGCATTACCATGTCGCGCGTTCCACTGAACACCAATGACAGCACCGGCCTGCTGGCCCAGATCCACCAGGCTTTCGGCGCCACCCCGAATATGTTCAAGGCGGTGTCGAATTCCCCGGCGGCCTTGCAGAGCATGTGGGGCAGCTTTGCCGCCTTGGGCAGCGGCACGCTGGGCGCCAAACTGGGCGAGCAGATCGCGGTCGCCATTGCCGACCGCAACGACTGCGAATACTGCCTGGCGGCGCATACTGCCCTGGGCCGCAAAGCCGGTGCCTCGGCCGACGAAATGAACGCGGCGCAGGCGGGCCAGTCCAGCGACCCGAAAACCGCTGCCGCGCTGCGTTTCGCAGTGGCCGTGGTCGCCAATCGCGCCAAGATCGATGACGAACAGGTGGAGGAATTGCGCACGGTCGGTTTTAGCGATGGGGAAATCGTAGAAATCATGGCGCACGTGGCGTTGAACCTGTTCACCAACTACGTGAACGTGGCGTTCAAGGTGCCGGTCGATTTCCCTGGCGTGAAACTGCGCGCAAAATGATACGGCTCGACGCCTCGGCGTGGCTCAACGGAGCCGCGCCTGCCACCGATGGCAAGGTGGTGGCGGTGCATGCCTTCCAGATGCTGTGCCCTGCTTGCGTGGCGCACGGCATCCCGCAGGCAGTCAAGCTGCAGCAGGCCTTTCCCGAACTGGTGGTGATCGGCCTGCATAGCGTGTTTGAGCACCATGACGTGATGACGCCGCGCGCGCTGGAGGCGTTCATCCACGAGTACCGGCTGCCGTTTCCGGTGGCGGTTGATCGGGCGCTACCCGGTTCGCCGGTGCCGGCCACCATGCGGCACTATGAGTTGCGCGGCACGCCCAGTCTGTTGCTGTTCGACCGCGCAGGGCAGCTACGGCTGAACCATTTCGGCGGGATTGATGACATGGTGCTGGGCGGCGTGATCGGCCGCCTGCTCGCCGAGCAGCCCGCCGCAGCCACCGCCCATGCGGACGCCGCCGCACATCGCGCGTCCGGCAGCACGCCAGCAAGTGGTGACTCAGTCTGCAGCGAGGAAGGCTGCCCCCTACCGCGCTAGCCGTAGCCTGACACCAGCCCTGCGTCCTCCGCGTGCAGCGAGTTGATGGCGGCGCCTGTAGTTGCGTGGGGCGGTGGCGTGGCTGCGGCGGCGATAACGTGGCCGGGCTAGCGACGTCACGGCTGGACGGCGATGGCCGCCCCAGGAAGGCGGCTTTTAGGCCGGGGCAATGGCGGCTTGGCCGGACGGCGGCATGGCCGGAACGAGGCCGTGCCCGCCCCGCCGGCTGCGCGGCGCAGGGATCAGGGCTTGCCGGCGCGCTTGCGGTCGGCCAGTTCGATAGTGGGTGGTACCAGGGCGCGATACAGCTGGCCGGTGGCGGCATCCCACGCCATCACCGCGTCCTGCTGGCGCAAAACCGTCGCCATATCGCCGCGCGCGACGGGGCCGGTCAGCGCCGGCGCCGCGCCGAGGCGGAAGGCATTCTCCATGGACTCCAGCGCCAGCGGCCTGGCCAGCTCGCGCGCCACCGCCTCGGGAATACCCGCCGCCTGGTAGGCGCGCAAAGCCGCATCGATCACGGTCACCAGGTAATTGCTCGCGAAAACCGCCGCCGCGTGATACACCGTTTTGGCAGCCGGGTCGATCTGCACCGCCCGCGCGCCAATCGCCGCCAGCGCCGGTAGCAGCACATCCAACGCCTGCTGGTCGCCCTCGACGCCGCAAAAAGTGCCAGCAAAACCCGCAGCCACCGCATCCACATCCGCAAAGCTACGGATCGGATGCACGCTAGCCACATACGCGCCAGCCGCGCGCGCCACAGCGAGCCGATCGGACGCCAGCGCCCCACTGCAATGGAACACCACCGCCCCCTGCAGCGACACCGCCGCAGCCAACGCCTCGCAAGCAGGCACGATCTGGTCGTCCGACACCGACAGCATGAAAACATCGGCAGCACGCAACGCGCCGCCGGCCACGGCAGGCGTACCGCTGCCAATGAACGCCGCCGCCTGCGCCGCCTTGTCGGCCGAGCGCGCCACCACATCCTGCACGCTGAACGCACCGGCGCCGGCCAACAGCCGCCCCAACACGCGCCCCACATGGCCGCCGCCGACAACCGTCAAACGACGCATCAGAAACTCGACCCTGGCTGTTTGAGGAACTCGATCTCCTCCAGCGTCGACTCGCGCCCCAGGATGGCATTGCGGTGCGGGAAGCGGCCAAAGCGGCGGATCACCTCAAAATGCTTCTTGGCGAAATCCAGCATGCCCGCATATGCCGGCGCATCCGCCGCAAGCATCGCGAACAGGTCCACGCAGCGCATCTGCATCGACAGGTTTTCCGAGTGCTCCAGCGGCATATACGAAAACGCCCGCTGTGCCACCGGCAAGGTCTGGTTGGCACCGGAATCATCCAGCGCGCGCGCCGCCTCCAGCGCCAGCTCATCGCCGGCAAACGCCTTCGGCGTACCGCGATACACATTGCGCGTGAACTGGTCCAGCACGATGATGCGCGCCAGGGTACCTTGCGTACCCTCGTCGTCCCACTGACGCAGGCCGCCCACCAGCGCCTGCTCGATCACATCGCCGAACTGCTGGAAGATCGCGCGGTCGAACGCATCGTCCTTGCGCCACCATTCCGGGCGCTGCATATTGTGTCCCTTGGCGCCGATCGGCAGGAACCAGAAATCAAGTACGTCTTGCGAATGGATCAGCAAACCTGCCTCCTAATTGCGTGCATGGGTGACCTGGAAACTGTCGATGCCTTCGAAATGCACCATCTCCTCGGCGATGCGCGACAGCGGCGAACCGCTACGCTTGCTGAGGGCCAGCGCGACGAACCGCCACTCCTGCTTGCCCTGCTCCATGCCGATGGTGAGCGAACCGCCGGCGATTTGATATCCCCGCTCCAGCGCCATAGCCCGCAACTGGTCCTCCTTCGGCTCAAAGCCCTGCTTGAAACGCATGCTGATCGCAATTGCATGGCGCGACGGCAGCCAGGCCTCCACCTTGGACAGGAAGATCATCGACATGGCGCACAGGAACGCCAGCCCCATGGCTCCCAGGTAGAAGCCCAGGCCGACCGCCACGCCAATGCAGGACGAGGCCCAGATCGAGGCCGCCGTCGTCAGGCCGGAGATATTGAAGCCCTCGCGCATGATCACGCCTGCGCCGAGGAAGCCGATGCCGGTGACAATGCCCTGGATGACGCGCGTCGGGTCGGTGCTGATCAACTCCGACATATGGCCGCCGAACCACAGCGAGGGATAACCGCACACCACGGTCAGCGCCGCCGATGCCATGCACACCAAGCCATAAGTGCGCATGCCCGCCGCTCGGCCATGGTAAGAGCGCTCGTAACCGACCAGCAGGCCAAGCAACAGCGCCCCGACAAGATTCATCAGGATCACTAAATTGGTCGCCAATTCTCCGGTCGACCAGTACGCACGCAGGAAATCTATGCTGGGCATGGCTGCCTCACTTTATGGTTTTACTACTTTCTTGGCTGCGAGCTGCTTTTCGAATGCTACATCGAGCTTGCTGACGCGTTTGACCTTTTGCGGTCCCTGCGCGTTGACGAAAGCGACAAAATCGTCCAGCTCCATCGGCGCGCACAGCGGCGGCTGGCCCGGCCCTTCGGTCAGGAAGAAGTGGCCGCTGCCGGTGATGGTCAGGGAATAGCCTTGGTTGCCCGAGCGCTCCTTCAGGCGCGCCAGGGCGTTGGATGCTCTAGTCGAGCGGCTCATAGCGCCTCCGTCCTTTGCTCCAGCCAGCGCTGGGCGGCGCCGCTGACGTGCGGGCGCAGGCGCTGGCGCACCGTGGCGTGGTAATCGTTCAGCCAGCGCACCTCGTCCTCGCGCAGCAGCGACTTGTCCACGCAGCGCGTATCGATCGGGCACAGGGTCAAGGTCTCGAAGCGCAGGAACTCGCCGAACTCCGAATCGGCAGCCGGCACGTTGAGCACCAGGTTCTCGATGCGAATGCCCCATTTGCCCGGACGGTAGATGCCCGGTTCGTTGGAGGTGATCATGCCCGGCTCCATCGCCGTATGCGGCTCCGGCGGGGTGGACGGGGAAATCGACTGCGGTCCTTCGTGCACGTTCAGGAAGAATCCCACACCGTGGCCGGTGCCGTGGCCAAAGTCGATGCCGGCCGCCCACAGCGGCGCGCGCGCAATCGCATCCAGCATGGGCGACTTCACGCCGCGCGGGAACTGGGCGACGGACAAGGCCATCATCGCTTTCAGCACCAGGGTGAAGTCGCGCTTGTGATCCTGCGTGATGGCGCCGACCGGCACCACGCGCGTGATGTCGGTGGTGCCGCCGGTGTACTGGCCGCCGGAATCGATCAGCAGCAGGCCGTCGCCTTCGATCACGGCGCTGCCCTGCGCGGGCGCGCGGTAATGCATGATGGCGCCGTTGGCGCGGAAGCCGGCAATGGTGCCGAAGCTCGGGCTGACAAAGCCGGGGCGGCGGCGGCGCGCTTCCAGCAGGTGCTGGCCGATCGCGTATTCATCCAGCGGTGCACGCTGCGGGTCGGCCAGGGTTTCTTCCAGCCAGGAGAAGAATTCGCACAGCGCGGCGCCGTCCTGCACCATGGTGGCGCGCACATAGTCCGCCTCGTGCGCGGTCTTGCGCGACTTGGCGAAGGTGGTCGGGTTGATCGCCTCGATTACCGCCACGCTTTCCGGCACCGCCTGGCGCGTGCCGAAGGTGATGCGGCGCGGATCGAGCAACAGTATGCTGCCGGACGGAATGGCGGCCAGCGCATCGGCTGCCTCCTCGTAAGGCTCAACAAACACGTTGTCCGCAGCCAGCAGGCCGGCCAGGCCCGGCTCGATCTTGCCGGCCGCCACAAACAGCATGGCACGCTCGCGCTCCACCAGGGCATGCGCCAGGAAGATCGGGTTGTAATTTACGTCCGAACCGCGCAGGTTGAACAGGTAGGCGATATCGTCCAGGGTCGAGATCACGTGGTGGCTGGCGCCCTGGCGTGCCATTTCCGCCCGCAGCACGGCCAATTTGGCGGCGCGCGTCTTGTCGGCGTAAGGGCGCTCATGTTCATAGACGGGAGCCTGTGGCAGACCGGGTCGGTCGCTCCACACCTCGTCCAGCACGTCCAGGTCGGTACGCAGCGTGATGCCGCGTGCCTGCAGCAGGCGCGCAATCGACAGGCCCAGCACCGCGCCGTCCACCGCCAGCACCTGGCCCGGTTCCAGCTTTTCCGCCAGCCAGTCCACATACTGCACGCTGGCGCCTGATGAAATTTTCATCAGCTGCACGCCGGTACCGGCCAGTTCGGTTTCCGCCTGGGTCCAGTAACGGCCATCGGTCCAGACGCCCGCGAAATCCTGGGTAATGATGAAGGTGCCGACCGAGCCGGTGAAATCCGACAGCCATTCACGCCCCTGCCAGCGCGGCGGCAGGTATTCGGACAAGTGGGGGTCGGAGGAAGGGACCATGCAGGCGGCAACTTCGTGCCGCCGCATCGCCGCGCGCATGGCTTCGAGTCTGGTGCGGATTGATTCTTTCATAGCGCAATCATACCCCGATTGCCTCTCTATAGATGTCGTTGAAACTGGATTGCCGAACTTGCAATTGATATCAACTTAAGCTTCACAGCAAACTCCGGATACGTCAGTGAGAAGCAGCTAAGTCGAAGCGAAGCTCTGGGCACGCGAAGCCAAGCTGAAATCCGCAAAGGACAAGCTGATGCCTGTAAAGCACACGTCGCCTGGGTCACTAGTACACACATGGAAAATTGCATGAGCTGCAACTATGATCCAAAAGACATAAGGTCAGGTGCGGCTTACCTTCAAGCGGTTTTGAACTTCACCAAGGGGACTGAGGGAATTAAACCTTGCTTCGTTCAGTATGAGAAATGGGCATCCCATGGGATGGCGCGTTAATCGAAGCTGTAAGCTATAAAGAGTCGGTAGAGGTCCTCGACGAGGGCAAAACTTCGCTTGGGGCAGTACTCTTGGGAAGAATGATGGGCCCGTTGGCGAAAGCTGGCTCACAGTTTATGGATGGCGCGGCTAAAGTAGCCTTTACCATACTAGGTATGCATAGCGGATTAGGGTGGGAGCGCCTTGCATTTGAAAGAGGCCGGAAGGACTTTCGTGCATTTTTAGTGCGCCAAATCATTGAGACCAGCGATACAGGCCTCACCAAAGCACAAATCAAAGTTGCGGTCGACCGTGAGATTAAGCTCGCAGTCATTCGGGGGGAAAGACTGGATGGCCGGAGGACTTTCAAGTGGGTCGCTATGCGTCAATCAGGAAGCACAACACTAAAGGCCTCCCGAACGTTGAACGACATCCGATTCGACAAGTTTAAACAAGTTATAAATTCGAATGTTCGTGGAGTGTGTGTCGGGATACTTCAGTATATTTGCCTTACAAAGACTATTGCAGATTATGCAAAGTGATTGGAGGGTGATTTGGCTGAAGCAACCTCGCGCCTTGCAGCGGGCTTGATTGGAAGCACTGGAACAATTTGCGAAACGGTGGGTGAGGCTATCAAGGCAATGGGCCGTACAGGCTTTAGATGGGCGCAAGGCGTAACGGCTAAATGGGCCGCGAGAACGCAGCTTGCAGGACAAGCCTTGTGACTAGTTGGAGCGGCTATTATGGCAGCATGGGATTTCATGAAAGCCGATGAAGAATCAACGAAGGACAACATCACGACATCTCGTCTTTACATGGCATCCGGCACTTTAGGTTTAGGAATCGCAGTCGCCTTATGTTTTGGCTTCTACTTTGTAACATTAGTGTTTGTAATAGCGTACTTGGTAATCGTTTATTTTTTAGAAAAAAGTAAAGACCAGGCAATACACACTTGGATTGAGAATTGCATATTTGGCATCGGAAATTCATAAAAAGGCTCCGATATGGAAATGAATGAACTGAGTAAGGCCCTCACCTAGGATATTTATCAATGTATTCACCAGAATTTCTCAAATCGAAAGCCTTCAAAGTTAATCGATCTTTGCAAATTGAAGAGCAAACGAATGAGCTCAAAAAAAATTATAAGTTAGAAAATTTTGACGATACCGTTCCACATTATCAGTTGTCGGTAATTCAGCAGAATGGCACTTTTGTGGAAATCACGGACAGAGATTATGCTGTGAGAGGAGTTTTCACAGCAATGGGATTACTGATTACTCTCGGAATGATGTGGTTCTGGGCATCAATTACATTTGATACCATTAGCAGATGGGATTCCATCGAGGAACACAACAAACAGGGCATGGCAGAAAACTTGGTGATCGCTGCCGCAATAGCGATCGGTTTCATCTCTTTTTCGCTGTACGGACTGCTTCGGGAAGCCTTCCGATACACTCACTTCCCTATCCGGTTAAATAGAAAGAATCGCAAGGTCTACATTTGGCGCCGCAATGGAGAAGCACTTTGCACGCCATGGGATAAGACGTTCTTTTACGTGCGCTGTTATAAAAATTCCGGTGTCAAAATGTGGGACATTGTCGGCCATGTCCTGTCTGATGACGGGCAAACTGTCATCGACTCCTTTACGTTAAGCAGCTACACCTCAAGTGACCCGATTGACCTGCAATTGCACTGGGAATACTTCCGCCGATATATGGAAGATGGCCCCGAACAACCCCATAAGATGCTAAGAATTTGCCTTCCTCTCGCAAAACGTCGGGAAACCTGGTGGGAAGGCTTCATGCGTCTGAACCTACTCATGCACGGCAGCGTAATAATGCAATTGATGATGCTGCCCTTCAACCTGCCTGCAAGCTTAGGCCGCCTAATTGCAATGCGCACTAGCAAAATCCCTCGCTGGCCGGACTGGGTGGAACAGGAATGCATGGTAGCGAAAGATGATCCTTACGTGCGTGAATCCGGATACGAGGCACCGCGCGAGGGCAGGAAGGCTGCCTGATTCCCCTAAAAAATGTTCTTCGAATTTAGCCAAATTCAAAAAGGAAATTACTTCACCGGTAATCTATACATAACCTCAGCAGCCCTTGGTATTTATATAGCTATCGCGATGGCAAGTGGCTTCAATCCAATCGTCCTGAAAAAGTGAAAGATAACCCAGTTCAGAGCTGGATAGAGAACTGCATAGTTGGCATCGGCAACACATTCAAAAATGGTGAGTTGGAAATGAACGAACTCGAAAAAGCTTTGACTTAAGGAAAATTAATGTATTCTCCAGAGTTTTTTAAATTTAAAGGATTTAAAGTTAATCGCCCGTTAACTGAGAAAGAAAAAATAACACGTTGAAGAAGGCGGAAAGTAACTGCGGTTTTTGTGATCGCACTCCACACTATCAATTATCAGTGATCCAGTTAAATAGCACATTTGCCGAAGTCACGGATCGTGATTATCCTGTAAGGGGAATTATTACAACTCTTTCCCTTGTATTTATATTAGGGCTGGCATGGTACCTGGTAAAGATAGGGATGATCACCACTAATCGATGGGATGTTTCGACAGAGACAACGATCAAAGATTTATGGTTCATGACCTTTGCTCTTACGCTATGTTTAACATTATCATCCATCCTGGTGTTCCTTTTACTTCGTGAGTCCTTTTGTTTTACGCATTTTCCAAACAGATTCAACAGGAAGAATCGAAAAATCTACGTTTGGCGAAGAAATGGTACCGTGTTAAGCGAATCCTGGGACGACGTGGTCTTTTGTCTGCGCTCCTACGAATTTAGCGGTACCAAAATGTGGGACATCCTTGGCCATGTGTTGGACGCGGACCGAACCACGGTAAAGGAAACTTTCGCATTTAGCAGTTACCGTTCTAGCGACGTAAGCCAAGTACGCATGCACTGGGAATACTTCCGTCGCTACATGGAGGAGGGGCCAGAACAACCGCACCGAATGTTAGAGGTGTGCCTACCCATTGCTACGCGGCGCGAAACCTGGTGGGAGGGTTGCATGCGCCTTTCCTTGAATCTTCACGGCAGTCTTTTCATGCAAGCGACCTCCTTCATCCCATTCGATCTGCCCGCTAGCATCGGACGCATGTTCGCAATGCGAACCAGCAAAATTCCTCAATGGCCTGAATGGGTTGAGAAGGAATGTGCGGTAGCTGAAAATGACCCCTTCGTACGCGAATCCGGCTACATTGCGCCACCACGAAGCGAAGCGAAAGCCGCCTGAATTTAGCAATGCAGCAAATTGAGGAGCACAGATGTATTCACCGGAATTTCTGAGTCTAGAGGGCCTTAAAGTAAAACGCCCTCTGCAAAAAGAGAATCTTGGAAAAGTTCTTAAAATCAGAGAGAAGTCAGCAGACTTCGATGAGAACCTTCCTCACTATCAATTATCAGTCATTCGATTAAATAGCTCCTTTGTTGAGCTTACTGACAGAGACTATCCGATACGGGGTGTCGCCACCATGGTGTCCCTCCTTACGATAACCGGATTGTCTTGGTTCCTTGCATCCATAATCTCGACTACCGTAAATCGCTGGAACGAATCTACTGACGCCGAACGATCAGGCGACCTTTGGTTTTTAGGAGCCGCCTTTCTCGTGTGGCTGGCGTTCTTTTCGTTTACAGGGTACGCGGCGCTACGTGAATCATTTTCCTATACCCACATGCCCTTACGTCTGAACCGCAAAAACAGGAAGATCTACGTATGGAGACGCGATGGCACAGTTCAAACCGCTTCGTGGGATAAAGTGTTATTCAACATACGCTGCTATAAGAAAACAGGGATCCAGATGTGGGACATCGTCGGTCATATCCTATCTGAGGATGGCCAGACAATCGTCGACTCCTTTACGCTGAGCAGTTATACCTCAAGTGACGCAATCGACCTGCAACTGCACTGGGAATACTTCCGCCGATATATGGAGGAAGGGCCCGAACAACCTCACAAGATGCTGAGAATTTGCCTCCCTCTCGCCAATCGTCGAGAAACCTGGTGGGAAGGCTTCATGCGCCTGAACCTGCTCATGCACGGCAGTGTCGTGATGCAACTGATGATGTTGCCATTCAACCTACCGGTAAGCGTAGGCCGACTAATTGCAATGCGAACCAGCAAAATTCCTCAATGGCCGGATTGGGTAGAAAAGGAATGCATGATAGCGAAAGATGATCCTTACGTGCGTGAGTCCGGATACGAGGCGCCGCACGAATACGCAAAGGTTGCCTAACGTACACCAGAGCATGCAGCATGGCGTGCCCCACGCAAAGTGGGCCTCTGTTGACCTAGCTACGACGAAACGATTAAAACAGCGAACAAGAAAGAATGTATTCTCCAGAGTTTATCAGGCCGAAATGTTCCAAAGTGAACCGTCTATTACAAGACGATGAAAAAAATGCTGAACTTCAAAAAAAGATACCACAGCATGGCTTTGATGAAAAAGTTCCTCATTACCAGCTTTCAGTTATTCAACTGAATAGCACATTTGTTGAGCTAACTGATCGGGACTATCCCATCCGCGGCGTCATGACTTTGATGGCAATTTTTGCAATCTCTTTAATGTCCTGGCTCCTCATTGGAACGATTTTCTCAACATTTGCACAATGGGACTCCTTTGAATTGACTCAACGTGATACTGCGACAGAAACAATCTACTTCGTTGCAGCTATCGCGATCCCCATTATCGCATTCTCACTCTACGGATTTTTGAGAGAGGCGTTCTGCTATACGCACTTCCCTGTCCGTCTAAATAGAAAAAACAGAAAAATTTATGTCTGGAGCCGTAGTGGGGTCATTTTCACCGTACCTTGGGATAAGACTTACTTCTTTGTACGCTGCTACAAAAAAAGTGGAGTCCATATGTGGGACATTGTCGGCCATAGACTGTCCGAAGATGGTCAGACCGTCCTGGACTCTTTCACCCTAAGCAGTTACACATCAAGTGACGCGATCGACCTGCAACTGCATTGGGAATATTTCCGCAGATATATGGAGGTAGGTCCTCAACAACCCCACAAGATGCTTAGTATTTGTCTTCCAATAGCAAAACGTCGAGAGACCTGGTGGGAAGGCTTCATGCGTCTGAACCTACTCATGCACGGCAGCGTAATAATGCAATTGATGCTGCTGCCCTTCAACCTGCCTGCAAGCTTAGGGCGTCTAATTGCAATGCGCACCAGCAAAATCCCTCGCTGGCCGGACTGGGTGGAAGAGGAATGTGCGGTAGCGAAAGACGATCCTTACATGCGTGAGTCTGGGTACGAGGCGTCGCGGGAGTAAGTCGCGTGATGAGTCGTCACGCAATCCTCGCAGTGTCTTGTCGACGCGCACGAACCGCACCAATACGTTCAAATTAGGAAAATGTACTTCGAGCTTAGCCAATCCAAAAAGTTTTTACCCGTTGGTCTGCCCACGGAGGAGGGAAGGCTTTGAAAGCCTGCCGCAGAATTGGATTACCAAACCGTTCTATTTCTTCGTCAGCTTTGCCCGCGTGTTTGCCATGCGCACCAGCAAAATCCCGCGCTGGCCTGAGTGGGTGGAGCAGGAATGCTGGATCACAAAGAAGGATCCGTATGTGCGCGACTCTGGATATGTTGAAGCATGACGAGTGACCATACTGAACAGTTGTAAAAAAGGATGTGACGGATGCGGTGCCTGTTATCTGGTTTTTTGATTTTGATTCTAGCTATTGGCACCTTGGCGACCTTGGGCGCGCTAGCTCCTTTGGCATGCTGGCAGTGGCACTGGCGCAGGCGCAAGGCAAGCAGGCGCCTGTGCTTTGCGCCGAGTTTGCCGAAGCGGATAGCGTCGCCCTTGCCTTCACCGTTCCCCAACCAACAACTTAACCAGGAAAGAGTCGACGATGAAGCGCGTCATTCGTTTAGGCGATCCCACCAGTCATGGTGGCTCGGTCACCAGCGCGGCAGAAAACTATTCCATCATGGGCATCGCTGTGGCCAGGGTGGGCGATACCGTTTCCTGTCCACGTCCTGGTCATAGCGGTTGCACCATCGCCGAGGGCGATCCCAACTGGATTATCGATGGCCGCGCAATTGCGCTGGAATCCCACCTCACCAGTTGCGGCGCCGAACTCATTTCCACCCTGCCCAATCTGGAGCGGGGGTAGACAACGCTTACATGCGCGGCACGCCATCCCGGTTAACGGTGATGGTGCGGCCGGGTTCCGAGGCTAATTGGGCGCGGTGCGGAGTGCCTCGGAACTCGTAGGTCACATCCCAGTATTGCGGTGTGCGGCTGGGGATGGCTTCGCAGCGCTGCACGTCCTGGGCATATTGGTTGCCGTTGTTGCGCGCAACGTTGGAGCCGACTGCGGCACCGGCGATGGCACCGCCAACGATGGCGAAATCACGGCCGGAGCCGCCGCCGACCTGGTGGCCCAGCACACCGCCGATCAACGCACCAGCGATGGCACCCGCTGTGCCGCTGCCGCCGGACATTTCGGCCGCTTGCTGCCGTTCCACCCAGCAGCGCTGCTCTGGCGGGCCGACGACGGCGCGCGCCGACGTGATCGGCGCTTCAAAGGTGCGCTCGCTGGGGCGCATGCGGTATTCGTACGCCGGTTGCGGCGCCGGCGCTGGCGCATACGCCATCTGGTCAACCCGGCGGTTGCGCGGCACGGCGCGGATGGAAGAGATGCTGTTGTTCAGGCCCATGCCGCGCAGCGACTCGTAGCTGCCACGGCGCAGGATGCGGCAGCCGCCGCGAAAGTTGGGGTGCTCGCACACTTCCCAGCGGCCACGCTCTACCACGATGGACGAGGCACGGTCGTCAAAGCCTGCGGCGCGCATGTCGCGGATGGAATTGCTGACATTAACTGGCCTGCCGCGCCAACCTTCCTGTGGATAAAGCGTGACTTGTGCCCAGGCTTGGCTGCACAGCAGTGCGGCAGCGGCGACCGCTGCGAATTTGAATTGGGTATGCATGATGTCCTCCCATAACAGATGCCTTCAGCTTGCTCCCGTCATGCAAGCTGGTCTGTTAGGGAACGCTCGTTCAGGCTTCGAAGCGGCGCAGGCCGTCGAGGTCGAGGATGCGGATGCCGCCGTAGTCGACGCGCAACAGGCCCTCCTTCTCCAGCACTTGCAGCGCCTGGTTGGCGCGCTGGCGGGAGGAGCCGGACAGCAGCCCGACCTCTTCCTGGGAAATCTGCACAAGGCGGTCGTTACTTGGATACAGATGGGTATTAAATAGTGACGCAAGGCAGCGCGCCACACGGGTATCAGGATCAAGCAAGCGTTCGTTTTCCACCATACCAATGAACTGACCTAACCGTTCATTGAGCTGCATCAACAGGAACTTGGTGAAAGGTAGGCTATTCTCGAGCAGATAGTGGAAAGTGACAGCGGGCATGCGTGCGATGCGGCTGTCGCGCAGGGTCATGGCGTCGTACCTGCGGTGCTCATCCTTCAGCAATGAGCCTTCGCCAAACCAGCCGCCGGGCGGCACGCCGGTAAATGTGACGCTTTTCCCGCTAGGCGAAAAATTATTCATTTTCACCATGCCCGAAATAATGCCGATCCAATTTTCGACCACTTCCCCTTTGCGGCACACGAAACCGCCCTTGGGAATAAATTCCTCATAACAGGTGGCCACTACCCGCGCCAGTTGCTCCGCTGTGAGCGCAGGCGCCCAAGTGGAACTGCGGATGGCTTGAATCAGGCTAGGTTCGTTTTTCATTGTTGTTGCGTCGCACCATCAAAAGTCGCCGAATTGTCTTTGAAATGACAACCTTGCGAACTAGCTCACGCTAATATCATCACACAAAAAGCGCATAACAACTAAAAGGCGCAACTAAAAACCCAAGGAGACACCGTGCAGGATAATCTGACGACCTTCCCTCGCAGGCTGCTTCAGCATGGCAAGGAGCGGCCGCATAAGCCTGCGTTCCGCGAAAAAGACCTGGGCATCTGGCAGACCTGGGACTGGCAGCAAGTGAATGCCGAAGTGCGGGCGCTGGCGTGCGGCCTGGCAGCGCTCGGCTTCCAGCGCGGCATGAACCTGGCCATTATCGGCGACAACCGCCCGCGCCTGTACTGGTCGATGCTGGCGGCGCAATGCCTGGGCGGTGTGCCGGTGCCGATGTACCAGGACGCGCCGGCGGCCGACATGGCCTTCGTGCTGGAGAACGCGGAAATCGCCTACGCCATCGTGGAGGACCAGGAGCAGGTCGACAAGCTGCTGGACCTGTGCGAACAGTGCCCGAACATCAAGCACATTGCCTTTGAAGACGAGCGGGGCATGCGCAATTACACGCATGCGCAACTCATGTCCTATGCCAGCCTGCAGGAGCTGGGGCGCGAGTACGACAAGGCGCATCCCGGCTTCTACGAGGCGGCGATTGCGGAAGGCAAGGAGAGCGACAGCGCCATCATCCTGTACACCTCCGGCACCACCGGCAAACCGAAGGGCGTGTGCCAGACGCACAAGGCGCTGCTGTCGGCCGCAATCGGCGGCATCAGCTTCGACAAGCTGACCGACGCGGAGAACGTGTTGTCCTACCTGCCCATGGCCTGGGTCGGCGATTGCCTGTTCTCGTTTGCGCAGGCGGTAACTGCCGGCTTTACCGTGAATTGCCCGGAGTCGTCGGATACCGTGACCACGGACTTGCGCGAAATCGGCCCCTCTTATTACTTCGCCCCGCCGCGCATTTTTGAGAACATGCTGACGCAGGTGATGATCCGCATGGAGGACGCAGGCACCATCAAGCGCACGATGTTCCACCACTTTATGGACGTGGCGCGCCGCGTCGGCTCAGACATCCTGGATGGCAAGCCGGTGGCGTTCGGCGACCGCCTGCGCTACGCACTCGGCAACCTGCTGGTCTACGGGCCATTGCGCAATGTGCTGGGCATGTCGCGCGTCCGCGTGGCTTATACGGCGGGCGCCGCCATCGGGCCGGACCTGTTCCGCTTCTACCGCTCGATCGGCGTGAACCTGAAGCAGTTCTACGGTTCCACCGAAACCTGCGCCTACATCTGCCTGCAGCCAGACGGCGAGATCAAGTTCGATTCGGTCGGCAAGCCGGCGCCGGGCGTGGAGGTGAAGCTGGCGCCGAACGGCGAGGTGCTGGTCAAGTCGCCCACCCTGATGCATTGCTATTACAAGCGCGCCGATGCGACAGCGGAAGCGATCGACAGCGATGGCTATTTCCACACCGGCGATGCCGGCATCTTCGACAACGACGGCCACCTGCGCATCATCGACCGCGCGGCCGATGTGGGCAAGATGAACAACGGCGCCATCTTCGCG
Organism: Massilia sp. SR12; assembly: GCA_046523935.1. GTDB lineage: Bacteria > Pseudomonadota > Gammaproteobacteria > Burkholderiales > Burkholderiaceae_D > Rugamonas. Next base: position 4,062,412 of record CP159586.1, read on the forward strand.
CCCAACTACATCGAGAACAAACTGAAGTTCTTCCCCTTCATCAAAGAGGCCGTGGCCTTCGGCCATGAGCGCGACCGCGTGACCGCCTTTATCAATATCGACATGGAGGCGGTGGGCAACTGGGCCGAGCGGCGCGGCATCGCCTACTCGGGCTACACCGACCTTGCCGCGCATGAGCAAACCTATGCGCTGGTGAAGGAATGCGTGGAGAAGGTCAACGCCGACCTGGCGCAGGAAGCGCTGATGGCGGATACGCAGGTGCACCGTTTCCTGGTGCTGCACAAGGAGCTCGACCCCGACGACGACGAGCTGACCCGCACCCGCAAGGTGCGGCGCAAGTTCATCGCCGAGAAATATGCTGTGCTGATCGAGGCACTGTACGGCGGTAAAGCGTCGCAATACATCGAAACCCAGGTCAAGTTCGAGGATGGCCGCACCGGCATGGTGGCGGCGGACCTGCGGATCATGGACCTCAAGGCAGCCTGAGCGGAGTGCGCACCATGCAAATGAACGAACCGAGTGCGATCAGCGCCGGCCGCAAGGTCGGTGACGTGATCCTGGACCTGCGCAATATCTCGCTGTCTTTCGGCGGGGTGAAGGCGCTGACCAGTATTTCCTTCGATGTGCGCGAGCATGAAATCCGCGCCATCATCGGCCCGAACGGCGCGGGCAAGAGCTCGATGCTGAACGTGATCAACGGCGTGTACCGCCCGCAGCAGGGCGAGATCATCTATCGCGGCCAGCACCGCAAGAATATGGATTGCTATGCGGCGGCAAAATCCGGCATCGCGCGCACCTTCCAGAACATCGCGCTGTTCAAGGGCATGACGGTGCTGGACAACATCATGACCGGCCGTAACCTGAAGATGCAGTCGAACTTCCTGCTGCAAGCCCTGTACTGGGGCCCGGCACGGCGCGAGGAAATCGCGCACCGCCGCAAGTGCGAGGAGGTGATCGACTTTCTGGAGATCCAGCATATCCGCAAAACGCCGGTGGGCCGCCTGCCCTACGGCCTGCAAAAGCGCGTGGAGCTGGGCCGGGCGCTGGCCGCCGAGCCGCAGATCCTGCTGCTGGACGAGCCGATGGCGGGCATGAACGTGGAAGAGAAGCAGGACATGTGCCGCTTCATCCTCGACGTGAACGAGCAGTTCGGCACCACCATCGTGCTGATCGAGCACGATATGGGCGTGGTGATGGACATTTCCGACCGCGTGGTGGTGCTGGACTACGGCAAGAAGATCGGCGACGGCACGCCGGACCAAGTCCGCACCAACCAGGATGTGATCGACGCTTATCTCGGAGTGGCCCACTAATGGAATTTACCTTTTTCATCGAGACCCTGATCGGCGGCCTGCTGTCGGGCGTGATGTATGCGCTGGTGGCGATCGGCTTTGTCCTGATCTATAAGGCGTCCGGGGTGTTCAACTTTGCCCAGGGCGCCATGGTCTTCTTCGCGGCGCTGACCTGCGTTGGCTTCATGGAGAAATTCGGCCTTTCACTTTGGCTCGCGATACCGGCCACCATACTCGTGATGGTGGTACTGGGCTTTGCCATCGAGCGCGTTGTGCTGCGGCCATTGGTGAACCAGCACGAGATCTCGTTGTTCATGGCGACGATTGGTCTTGCCTACTTTATCGAAGGGCTGGCGCAACTGATCTGGGGCTCGCAAGTACACCAGCTGAACTTGCCGATCGAGGACGTGCCCAGCGAGTATTTGATGGAAAAGTTCAACATCAACCTCTCCAATTTCGACCTGGTGGCCGCCGTCATCTGCTTTGTGCTGGTGGCGGCACTGGCCCTGATGTTCGCCAAGACCAAGGTTGGCCGCGCCCTGCGCGCGGTGGCGGACGACCACCAGGCGGCGCAGGCGGTCGGCATTCCGCTGCAGCGCATCTGGGGCATCCTGTGGGCCGTGGCCGGTATGGTGGCCCTGGTGGCCGGCCTGCTGTGGGGTGCGCGCAATGGCGTGCAATTCGCGCTGACCTTCGTCGCACTGAAGGCGCTGCCGGTGCTGATCCTGGGCGGCTTCACTTCCGTTCCGGGCGCCATTGTGGGCGGCCTGATTATCGGCGCCTCGGAGAAGCTGGCCGAGGTCTATATCGGCCCCCTCGTGGGCGGCGGCATCGAGGGCTGGTTCCCTTATGTGCTGGCGCTGCTGTTCCTGCTGGTGCGCCCGGAAGGGCTGTTCGGCGAAAAAATCATCCGGAGGATTTGAGCGATGTTCTACCGCGAAGCAGGACAATTCAAAACCAGCTACGAGGCGGACGGCCAGATCCTGCCGATCCGCCAGGACCGCATCGCCTTGCTCGCGACGCTGGCGATCGCGCTGCTGGTGCTGCCCATGGTGGCTTCGCCGTACATGCTGTCGGCGATCTTCATTCCCTTCCTGATCTTCTCGCTGGCGGCGCTCGGCCTGAACATCCTGACCGGCTACGCCGGCCAGCTCTCGCTCGGCACGGCCGCCTTCATGGCGGTGGGCGCGTTCGCCTCGTATAACTTCGTGCTGCGCATTCCCGGCATCCCGCTGCTGCTGGCCTTTGTGCTGGGCGGCCTGTGCGCGGCCATGGTCGGCATGGCGTTCGGCTTGCCCTCGCTGCGCATTCGCGGCTTCTACCTGGCCGCCTCCACCCTGGCGACCCAGTTCTTTGTGGTGTGGTGCCTGACCAAAATCGGCTGGCTCACGAATTACAGCTCCTCCGGCGTGATCACCGCGCAGAAGATGGAGATCCTGGGCTATGCCTTCGACACCCCGGCCCGCAAATACCTGCTGGTGCTGGCCGTGGTGGCGCTCATGGCCCTGCTGGCCAAGAACATGATCCGCTCCAATGTGGGCCGCTCCTGGATGGCGGTGCGCGATATGGACGTGGCGGCTGAAGTGATCGGTATCCGCCTGATGCGCACCAAGCTACTGGCCTTCGCCGTGAGCTCCTTCTACTGTGGCGTTGCCGGCGCGCTGTATGCCTACGCCTACCTCGGCACCGTGGAACCGGAGGCCTACAACCTGGAACTGTCCTTCCGCATCCTGTTCATGATCATCATCGGCGGCGTGGGCTCGATCCTGGGCTCCTTCCTCGGCGCGGCCTTCATCATTTTGTTGCCGGTGTTCCTGAACATCCTGGCGCATAGCCTGGCCCTGCCCACCACGGTCGCCTCCAACCTGGAGCTGATGGTGTTCGGCGCCCTGATCATTTTCTTCCTGATCGTGGAACCCCACGGTCTGGCGCGTTTGTGGCAAATCGGTAAAGAGAAACTCCGCCTGTGGCCCTTCCCGCACTGAGCGGCAACTATAAACCTGGAGACATCACATGAAATCGCTTGTACTTGGACTTGCCGTAGCAAGCAGCATCGCCGCCAGCAGCGCATGGGCGCAGCCAGGCGACCAGTTCGTCGCCCTGCCCTCCTACCGCGTCGGCCCTTATGCGGCGGGCGGTTCCGGCTTTTACGGCGGCATCATCGACTACTTCAACCTGGTCAACGCCAACGGCGGCGTGAACGGCGTGAAAATCAGCTGGGAAGAATGTGAAACCGAGTACAACCCTTCGCGCGGCGTGGAATGTTATGAGCGCCTGAAAACCAAGAACGGCGGCGCCACGGTGGTGGAACCGCTGTCCACCGGTATCGCCTACGGCATCCTGGACCGCATCCCGCAGGACAAGATCCCGATGACGACCCTGGGCTACGGCCGTTCCGATGCGGCCAACGGCAAAGTTTTCCCCTACGTCTTCCCGCTGATCTCCAACTACTGGAGCCAGGCCGCCGGCATGATCAAATACCTGGGCGACAAGAGCGGCGGCATGGACAAGCTGAAAGGCAAAAAGATCGTGCACCTGTACCACGACTCCGCCTTCGGCAAGGAGCCGCTGCCGGTGCTGGAAGCCATGTCCAGCCAATATGGTTTTGAACTGGTCAAGATTCCGGTCGCGCCGCCAGGCAGCGAGCAGCAGTCGCAATGGCTGCAAATCCGCCAGGCCAAGCCTGACTACGTGATCCTGTGGGGCTGGGGCGTCATGAACTCGGTGGCCATCAAGACCGCGCAGCGCAACGGCTTCCCGCGCGACAAAATGCTGGGCGTGTGGTGGGCCGGCTCGGAGGAGGACACCGTGCCGTCGGGCGACGCCGCCAAAGGCTACACCTCGATGACCTTCAACACCCCAGGCAATTACCCGCTGCTGGATGAACTGCGCAAGAAGGTGTATGCCGGCGGCAAAGGCAACCTGTCCGACCAGACGCGCATTGGCTCGGTGTACCACATGCGCGGCCTGACTGCGGGCGTGATGTATGTGGAAGCCATGCGTGCCGCACAGGACAAGTTCGGCAAGGGCAAGGCGGTCAACGGCGAGCAGCTGCGCTGGGGCCTGGAAAACCTGAACATCGATGAGGCCCGCCAGAAGGTACTGGGCGTCCACAATATGTTCCCAACCGTGAAAACGTCGTGCGAAGACCATGAAGGTTCGGGCGCGGTGAAGGTCCAGCAATGGGACGGCAAGGCGTGGAAGGCCGTCACCCCGAACTGGGTGGTTGGCGATAAAGCCCTGCTGCGCAAACTGGTGGATGAATCGTCCGGCAAATATGCCGCCGAGAAGAAAATCACCCCGGCCTGCCTGAAGTGAGAAGCCAATGAGCTACCTGTCGGTGAATAACATCGAGGTCATTTACGACCACGTGATCCTGGTGCTGAAAGGCGTGTCGCTGCAGGTCCCGCAGGGCAAGATCGTCGCCCTGCTGGGCGCCAACGGCGCCGGCAAGTCCACCACTTTGAAGACCATCTCGACCCTGCTGCGCGGCGAGCGCGGCGACGTGACCAAGGGCGAGGTGCAATTCAAAGGCGAACGCATCGACCAGCTCACGCCCAATGAGCTGGTCAAGCGCGGGCTGTCGCAAGTGATGGAGGGACGCCATTGCTTCGGCCACCTGACGATCGAGGAGAATTTGCTGACAGGTGCCTATACGCGCAGCCTGACGCGCGGCGAGCTGAAAGAGTCGCTGGACAAGGTGTACCACTACTTCCCCCGCCTGCGCGAACGTCGCAACAGCCAGGCCGGCTACACCTCCGGCGGCGAGCAGCAGATGTGCGCCATCGGCCGCGCTTTGATGGCCAAGCCTTCCATGATCTTGCTGGACGAGCCCTCCATGGGCATCGCGCCGCAGATCGTGGACGAGATCTTCGGCATCGTCAAAGACTTGAATGCGAAAGAGAACGTGTCCTTCCTGCTGGCCGAGCAGAACACCAATGTAGCCCTGCGCTACGCCGACTTCGGCTACATCCTGGAGAACGGCCGGGTGGTGATGGAAGGCGCTGCCAGCGAGCTGGCTAACAATGAGGACGTCAAGGAGTTCTACCTTGGCATGTCGGGCGCGGGGCGCAAGAGTTTCCGCGACATGAAATTTTATCGCCGCCGCAAACGCTGGCTGGCCTGACCTATGAACCTGAACAAAGCAAAAGACCTTTGCCGCAGCCTGCCCGGCGTTACCGAAGATATCAAATGGGGCGACAACCTGGTCTTCTCGGTCGGCATGAAGATGTTCGCTGTGATGGATGACAACGACAAGGCAAAAGCAATCGCCCTCAAAGTGGACGACGACCGCTTCCTGGAACTGACCGACCGCCCCGGCATCATTCCCGCCCCCTACCTCGCGCGCATGAAGTGGGTACTGGTGGAGGACCTGGCCAGGCTGCCGGAAGCCGAAGCCAAGGCCATGGTCAAGCGCTCGCACGAACTGATTTTCGCCAAACTGACCAAAAAACTGCAACGCGAAATTGAAGGAGCGGCATGATGGCGGAAACCCTCGACAGCCTGGAAACGCGCCCGCATGCCGAGCGTGAACGCGATTTGATGGAGCGCCTGCCGCTGCTGGTGGCGCAGGCGCAGACGGCGCCCGGCTGGGCGCGCATCCTGTCCGGCATTGACGCGGCCAGCATCAACAGCCGCGCCGCCCTGGCGCAACTGCCGGTCACGCGCAAGTCCGACCTGAAAGCGCTGCAGGCGCAGGAACGTCCGTTCGGAGGCTTGAACAGCACCCCGGTGCGCAAGCTGGGACGCATCTTCATGTCGCCCGGCCCGATCTTCGACCCGGAAGGCGGCGGCAGCGACTGGTGGCGCTTTGCGCGCCCCATGTACGCCGCCGGCGTGCGTCCCGGTGGCCTGGTGCAGAACTGCTTCTCCTATCACTTCACGCCCGCCGCCTTCATGGTGGAAGGCGGCGCCGAACGCATTGGCTGCACCGTGATCCCGGCCGGCTCTGGCCAGACCGAGTTGCAGGTGCAGGCCATGGCGGAACTGAAGCCGGACACCTATATCGGCACGCCCTCCTTCCTCAAGCTGATTATCGAAAAGGCCGCCGAAATGGGCGCCGACATCAGCAGCGTGAAGCGCGCGCTGATGGGCGCGGAAGCCCTGCCAGAATCGCTGCGCCAATGGTTCGCCGCGCACGGCGTGCCCGAAGTGCTGCAAACTTATGCCTCCGCCGATGTCGGCAGCATGGCCTACGAAACGCGCAGCAACGGCAAGCTCAATCCCGGCATGGTGCTGGACGAAGACGTGCTGCTGGAGATCGTGCGCCCCGGCTCGGGTGAACCGGTGGCACCGGGCGAAGTGGGCGAGGTCGTGGTGACCCTGTTCAATGCCGACTATCCGCTGATCCGCTTCGCCACCGGCGACTTGTCGGCGGTGCTGCCCGACACCGGACCATCCCCCTGCGGCCGCACCAACACCCGCATCAAGGGCTGGCTGGGGCGCGCTGACCAGACCACCAAGGTGCGCGCCATGTTCGTCCACCCGTCGCAAGTGCACGAAATCACGCGCCGCCACCCCGGCCTGGGCAAGGCGCGCCTGGTCGTGTCGGGAAAAATCGCCGACGAGGTCATGACCCTGCACTGCGAAACCGACGATCCCGCCATCGAAACGCAGGCCGCCGACATCGTCGCGACCATCCGCGACATCACCAAATTGCGCGGCGAAGTGAAGTTTGCGCCGCGCGGCAGTTTGCCAAATGACGGCAAGATCATCGACGATGTGCGCGATTACAGTTGAGATCAGGGCGCGTGTGGCGTAAATCCAACTGTTTCTAGGGCGGGCGGCGGAATGGCGGGATAATTGAGCCATTCTTGACCTGCCGCAGAAACATCATGCAAGATTTTCACCACAACCGCGCGCGCTCCCTGCTCGCCAATGCGGAAGAGCTCTACGACCAGGAAACGGTGCAGGCAGCGGTCAGCCGCATGGCCGCCGCGCTGAACGACCGATACGGCGATTCATCCCGGCAGGAATTCCCGCTGGTGCTGGGCGTGATGGGCGGCGCCGTGGTCTTCACCGGTAACATCCTGCCGCAACTGACCTTCCCGCTCGAATTCGACTACATCCACGTCAGCCGCTACGGCGACGATGACCAGGGCGGCAAAGTGGTGTGGAAGGTGGTGCCGCGACCGACTGTCTCCGGCCGCACCGTGATTGTGCTGGACGACATCCTGGACGAAGGCGAGACCCTGGCCCACGTCAAGGAACGCCTGCTGGAGATGGGCGCCAAGGAAGTCATCATCGCCGTCTTCTGCGACAAGGATATCGGCAAGGTGAAGCCGGTGAAGGCCGACCTGGTGGGCATTACGATCCCGAACCGCTTCGTGGTCGGTTTCGGCATGGACGCGTACGGCTACTGGCGCAACCTGCCGGGCCTGTGGGCCCTCAATCCGGACGACTTGAGCACGCGCTAAGCACACGCCAAGGCGCGCGCTCACACCGGCAAGCGGATCACCGCGTTCAAGCCGCCATCGGGGTGGTTGGCCAGCAGCAGCTGGCCGCCATGCCCTTCCACGATGCCGTTCGCAATGCCCAGTCCCAGCCCCAGGCCCGCGTCGTTGTGCGCGCGGCCGTGGGACAGGCGCACATACGGCTCCAACAAGCTCGCAATCGCCTCCTCAGGCACGCCCGGGCCGTGGTCGCGCACCGCGATCTCGATCCAGGCCGGCAACGCGCGCACGCTTATTTCGGCGCGCTCGCCGTAGTACAAGGCATTGTCCAGCAGGTTGCCGATGGCGCGTTTCAAGGCCAGCGGCTTGGCGCGCACGGCGACGCCGCCATCCTCATACGCCACGTTGTGGCCCGCCAGCTGCGCGCTGCGCACCATGCGCCGAATCAGCGGGTCCAGCTTCACCTCGGTCGGGTTCTCGTGGATGTCGCTGTCCTTCACGCATTGCAGCGCGCCCTTCACCATCATGTCCAGTTCATCCAGGTCTTCTTCAAATTCCTCACGCAGCGCGTCGTCGTCCAGCAGTTCGGCACGCAGTTTCAGGCGCGTGATCGGCGTGCGCAGGTCGTGCGAGATGGAGATGAACAGGCGTTCGCGGTCCTTGATGTATTTGGCGATACGCTCGCGCATGGCGCCGAAAGCGCGCGCCGTGCTGACGATCTCGCGGCTGCCGGATGCGGGCAGCGCTGGCGCGTGGTCGTCCTTGCCGAAGGCTTCCGCCGCATCGGACAGCGCCGCCAGCGGGCGCGTGATCGAACGCACCATCAGGAAGGACAACAGCAGCAGCACCGCCAGCGAGACGCCCTGCACCACCAGCTTGTCGCGCGATAGGGGGTCGTTACTGTTCAGGAAATAGGGGTTGGGCATCAAGGTGGCGAGATAGAGCCAGTTGCCCGGTTCGAGCTCGGTCTGGATCACCAGGATCGGCGCCGGATCAGGCTTCAACAGCAGGATGTGGCGCACCCAGGCCTCCGGCAGGTCGCCGACACGGATGCCGTCCGGCGCGACCGCCAACTGCTCCGGCCATGCGAACGCCAGGTGCAGCCGGCTTTCGCCGGCCAGGTCGTTGCGCAGCGTGGCTTCCAGCGCGCCGAGCGCCGTTTGCGCCAGCGGCTGGGGCGCGATCTGCTGCACCGCCACCTCGCCGCGATTCAGCGCGACATAGAAGCGGGTGCCGCCCATTTCGCGGAATTGCTGGATCAGCAGGCTGCGGTAGCTGGGCGGCAGGCTGCGGAAGAAGCGGATCGAGCTGGCGGCGCCCTGCCCCAGGTACTGTGCCGCCGACTTCACGTCGGCCTCGGTCTTATCGCGCAGCTGCATGGTCCACAGCACGCTGCCGGCCACCTGCGTCAGCAGCAGGCCCGCCACCATCACCAGCGAGAGCCGCGCCAGCAAGGACTGCGGCCAGAGGCTACGCATGCGTCACCGCGACCGTGGCGGAGAAGACGTAGCCGGCGCCGCGTACCGTTTTAATCAGCATGGGTTGTTTGCCGTCGTCGTTCAGGCGCAGGCGCAAGCGGCTGATCTGCACGTCGAGCGAGCGGTCCAGCGGGCCGGCGTCGCGGCCGCGCGTTTCTTCGCACAGCAGGCTGCGGTCCAGCACAATGCCGGGATGTTCAACGAAGTACTTCAGCAGCTGGAAATCGAGCCCGGTCAGGGCCAGCGGCGCGCCGGCGCTATCAACCACCGTGCGTTCCGCCAGGTCCAGCGTGAAGCCGTTGAACTGGTAGGAGCGTATCGTTGGCGCGGCCTCGGCACCGGCGCGGCGCAGGATGGCCTTGATGCGCGCCAGCAGCTCGCGCGGGCTGTAGGGCTTGGCGATGTAATCATCGGCGCCCAGCTCCAACCCCACCACGCGGTCGGTTTCATCGGAACTGGCGGTCAGCATGATGATGGGCAGGTTGGAGCGCTTGCGCACAATGCGGCACAGCGCAAAGCCGTCGGTATCCGGCAGCATCACATCCAGGATCACCAGCGACAGTTGCCCGGCGTGCGCCTGCAACTCGGCCAGGAAGCTCTCACCATTGTGCGAGAGGATCACCTCGTACTGGTTCTTTTCCAGGTAGGCCTTCAGCAGCAGCCGGGTTTTCTGGTCATCATCGACGATCAGGATCTTGCGCGCCATGTTGGCTTCCTTGTTTGTGTGATCTGAAATTCAGGGTACGCAGCAGGCCCGCCAGGCGGCGCTGCGTTTCCGCCGGCGCCATGCTGTCGTCCATATAGAAGCGGTGGATTTCCGCGATGATGGCGTCGCGGCTTTCCTCGTCGGCGGCCATGCGGTGCACCAGGCTGGGCGCCTGCGCCGCCGCGCCGCGGGCGAAGCCGCGCCAGGAGGAGCGCGCGCAACTGTCCATGGTGGCCTGGCTGGCGTCGCGCCGCACCGGCACCGAGCCCTTGGCCGCGCTGTACTGCTGCTGCGCCAGCGGCGACATCACGGCCTTGGCCAGCTTTTCCTGTGCGCCCTGGCGCGCGTAGTCGTTGACGAACATGGCCAGCGTGTCCACGCTGTACAAATGGTAGTTGTCGGTGCCCGGCAGCGCCACGCAGGAAAAATCGCTGTCGATGGCGTATCCCAGCTCGCCCAGTTCCGCCTTGGCCCAGTCGCCCATCACGAACATGGCGGCCTCGCCGCGCCCAAAACGCTTCACCGCTTCGGTCCAGGGCTGCTCCTCGCCAGGATTCAGCATCAGGGCTTTCATGCCGCGCAAGCGCTGCAAAGCCTGCGCCAAACGCGTGTCGGCGGCGGCCTGCGGGCTTTGGCGCACGAACAGCTCACGGTAGTAGTCAGGGCCGCCAGTCGCCAGCAGCAGGTTTTCGAACAGCGTGGCGACTTGCCACGGCTCGCTGCTCTGCACCAGGGGCGCCACGCCCGCCGCGCGCAGCTTCTTTGCCACTTGCTCGAACTCCGGCCAGGTCGATGGCGGCGCCAGGTTCAGGCGCGCAAACACTTTGCGGTTGTAAAACAGGGTATTGATGCGGTGGATACCGAGCGGCGCGGCGACCACGTGGCCGCGATGGCGCACCAGGTCCCGCACGGTGGGGAATAGCGCCTTGTTCCAGTTGCCGGCATTGGCCACGCTATCCAGCTCCAGCAACAACCCGAGCTCCGCCCATTCGCCGATGGAGACGCCGATGATCTGCGTGGCGTCCGGCGCATCGCCCGCCAGCACCCGGCTGCGCAGCACCTTGCCCGCGCCCAGACCGGCGCCGCCGGGGATGGCGGCGTCCTGCCAGGTGATGCCCTCATCAGCCAGGCGCGCCGCCAGCACCTTGGCGGCATGGCGTTCGCCGGCAGAAGTCCACCAGTGCAGCACCTGCAAGGACGGCGTGCCGGACGCGCGGCCCGGCAAGGGGAGCAACAGCAAGGGAAGTGTCAGCAGGCACGCCAGGCGTGCAAGCTGCAAACGCCGGTGGAACGTTGGCACCTACTACTCCAGCAGATAACGATCTGGCAATTCTATCTCCATGACGTCATTTTGTGTCCTTTTACGGCATAGAACAGGATCACGGCATAGCAAGGCAGCAGCAGCCAGTACGCCGCCTGCGAACCAACGCTGTCGGAAAAGTGGCCGTACAACATGGGCAGCAGCGCGCCGCCGGCAATGCCCATGATCAGCAGCGCCGAACCGCTGGCGGTGTAGCGCCCCAGCCCTTCCAGCGCCAGCGGCCAGATCGCGGGCCACACCAGCGCATTGGCAAAGCCCAGCATGGCCAGGTACATCACGGTGTCCGGCACCGCCGGCACGCCGGCCCAACCCAGCATTACCTGCGACAAACCGTGGGCGGTCGCCGAACCCTGGATCACGCCGAGCGAAAAGATCATTCCGCAAACGGCGGACAGCAGCAAGGCCTGCTTCTGCGACAGCCAGCGCGGGATGGCGACAATGCCCACCACATAGCCCGCCACCATGAAGCCCATGGTGTAGGAGGTCAGCACGCCGAAATTCTCAACATGCAGGTTATGCCCGTACAGGCCGATGGTGTCGCCCGCGATCACCTCCACCCCGACATAGACGAACAGCGCCAGCGCACCCAGCACCAGTTGCGGGAACTGCAGCACGCCCCAGCGCGAAGTGCCGGGTTCCTCGGCTGCCTGCTGTTCGGGGATCTCACGTAAGGGCGAGAAGCGCACAACGGCGGCCATGGCCAGCAGGCCCGCCGCCATCAGGCCGTAGGGCAGCACCAGGCGCTGCGCCAGTTGGCTGCGCAGCAGCGCGCCGTCGGCCGCGCTCATGGCCGCCAGCGCGGTGTCGGAATAGCTGCCGAAGTCCTTCAGCATCATGCCGCTAAAGGCCAGCGGCACCAGCACACCCGCGGTCTTGTTGAACAGGCCCATGATGCTGATGCGCATGGCCGCGCTTTCACGCGCGCCAATGCACACGATGTAGGGATTGATCGCCGTCTGCATCAGGGTCATGCCGCTGGCCAGGGTGAACAGCGCCAGCAGGAACATGCCGTAGGAGGTGGCGCGCGCGGCGGGGATGAACAGCAGCGCACCGAGCGCCATCACGCCCAGGCCGATCGACATGCCGGCGCGGTAGCCGGTGCGGCGCAGCACGGCGGCGGAAGGCAGCGCCATGAGCGTGTAAGCGATGTAGAAAGCGAACGTCACCCACAGTGACTGGAAGTTGTTGAGCTCACAGGCGATCTTGAGGAAGGGGATCAGCGATCCGTTCAGCCACGTAGCGCAGCCGAGGATGAAAAACATCAGGCCGATGAAGCTCATGGCAACGACAACGCTGCCGCCCGCAACGGCCGGCGCAGCGGCCAAGCCGTCCATCTCGTAGGTCTGTTCTTTTTGCATGTGAATCCAAAAGCGAAGAAGGAAAAGCCCCCCTCCGGCCGGAGGGAGGCGTTGCGGCAGATCAGAACTTGCCGCGCAGGCCGACGCTGTAACGGGCGCCGTTCTCGTACACCCCGACCGGCAAGCCGTCCGTGGTGTTGGTGCGGATCAGCTCATTATTCAGGTTCACGGCGCTGGCATAGATGCTGTACTGCGGCGTGATATCCCAGTTGGCGGTGGCGTCCCACTGGCCGTAGGCGCTGTTCACATCCTGCCCGCCCTGGTTCAGGCCACCGTAGGACTTGGAGCGGTAGTTGTACGACAGGCGCGCGCTGTAGCCGCTCTTCTCGTAGAACACGCTGGCATTCAGCTGGTTCTTCGAGTTGCCCACCACGTTCAGGCGACGCCCACCCGCCAAGGTGCCGGCCTTGGCATCGGTGAAGGTGAAGTTGACCACCGTGCCAAAGCCGCTGCTGCCAAAGGCCTGCTGCCACTGCAGCTCGATGCCGTTCACGGTGGCGCCGTTGTCGGCGTTATGCGGACGGGTCACCGGGCGCTGCACGCCCGCTACGTTCTCCATCGCCGTCGAGGTGTAGATGAAGGTATCGAGCTTCTTCGCAAAGGCCGTGGCCGACAGCAGCGAGGCTTCGGCAAAGTACCACTCCGCGCCGATCTCGAACTGGTTCGCATGGTAAGGATTGAGCAGCGGATTGCCGGCGCTGGCGGCATTGGTGGTGCCGCTCACCTCGGTGCTGGCACTCAGGTCGCTGAAGGTGTTGCGCGCCATGACACGCGCGGCGGCGGCGCGCAGCAGAAGGTCCTTGCGGAAGTCGTACACCACGTTCACGTTCGGCAGCACGTCGGAGTAGCTGCGCTTCACGCTGCCCAGCACGTAGTTGCCCTTGCCGTCCAGGTCCTGGTAGGCCTCCGAAGTCTGCTGCGTGCGCACCAGGCGCGCGCCGAAGTCGCCGCGCCACTGGCCGCTGGCGAAGTCGGCGCGCACATAACCGGCCGAGATTTTCTCCTTGATGCGGTAGTACTCGCCTTTCGCTTCCTTGTAGACCATACCCTTGTCGTACATGGCGAAGCCTTTGCTCGATGCCAGCGCGTCATTCACCCACGCGAACTGGGTCAGCGAGCCTACGGTGGCGGCTTCCTGGCTGATCTGGGGCGACGGTCCGGTGGAAAGGTCGGCCAGGGTGTAGGAAATCCAGCCCGGGCTGCCCGGGCCCACGGTACCGATGGTGCGGCGGTTCTGCACTTTGTTGTCGCGGAATTTCAGGCCGGTCCGGACCGATTTGATAAAGGAGTTATCCAGGTCCAGGGTCAGGTCGGCCTGGGCGTACTTCTCTTTGCTCTCCATACGGCGGATCCAGTCGCGCGCACCTTGCAGGGTCAACTTGCTGCCGTCCAGCGGGCTCATATCGAGGTATTTCACCTCATAGGTATCCGGTGCGATGTTGATGGTGGCGCGGGTATTCCCGGTGAACCAGAAGTTGCGGTCATGTTCGCTGCCGCCGGCGCCGGAGGTGGTACCAGCCTGCACGTGCAGGCGCCAGTTGTCGCCGTCGTAGCTGCCTTCCAGGTCCAGCACCTTGGACTTCACATAGGCTTCGCGGTAAATCGGCTCGAAGGAAACGCCGGTCACCGGCCCCACCGTGCCGCCCACCACGGACTTGCCGCCATCCGAATTGGAAATGAAGCGCGGATTGTCGATGCGGATATTGTTCTTGGCATCGGCCAGGCCGCCGATCTGCCACAGGTAATTCTGGTTGCTGTTATCCATGCTCATATCGGAATTCATGTAATTCAGCGATATGTCGGATTGCGGCGTTGGACGCAGTTGCAGCGTGATGTTGCTGGTGGTGCGCTCGCGGTCCTGGCGGAAGATCGGCGTGCCGCCGCCCCAGGAGGCGTAGACATTCGGCGTCGCCACGCCGTTCTGGTCGATAATGTTGTACTTGGTGGCGTCGGTGAAATTCTCCAGGCCGTCGCGGCGCATGGTGCGCTCCTGGCGGCTCAGCGCCACCAGCACGCCGAAAGTCTTCGCCTCGTTGATCCAGTTCGCCAGGCCGGAGAACTGCGGGTCGGTCTTCTTCGGCAGGTCGCTGTAAGTCGCCTCCGCCGACACCTGCGCGGTGAAAGGCTTTTTGAATTGCAGCGGCTTGCGCGTGCGTACAATCACCAGGCCGCCGATGCTGCCCTCGTCCAGGTCGGCCGAAGGGCTCTTGAAGACATCCAGGCTGCCCACCAGCTCGGACGGCAGGATGTCGTAGTTGAAGCCGCGGCTCTGCGCATCGTTTTTCCACCAATACGCGGAAGCCACCGACTGGCCGTTCAACTGCGTCATATTCAGGTTCTTGTCGGTGCCGCGCACGAAAATATCACGGCCTTCGCCCCAGGTGCGGTCCACCGAAATGCCTGGCACACGCTGCAAGGAATCAGCCACGTTCTTGTCCGGGAACTTGCCCAGGTCTTCCGCGCTGACAGAGTCCACCACGTTTAGCGAATCGCGCTTTTCAGCCAGGTTGCGCTTCAGCGTCTCGCGGATGCCGCGCACTTCCACCGTCTGCAACGCATCGTTGTCGTCCGCCGCCTGACCATGCGACAGCACCAGCGTGCCGAACATCAGCGCTATCAGCTGCGGTAGTCTCTTCATTCCAAGCCGTGCTCCACTCATTTCTTTTTCCTTATCTTTTTCAAAGCGATGCAAAAAAATCCCCGGCGTACTCCCCATGCCGGGGCCAACACACTTTTAGGGGGAGTGTGATCTTTCCTGCTGCGGCAGATACCATTTCGAGAAGCCGTTCTGGATGCGCGCTGCCGCCTCGCGCGCGCCCAGCTTGCCGTTCAGGACTTGCGCATTCACCGACCACAGTTCGCTTTCCATATTCGGCAAGCCACGGTTCATGATCAGCGCGTTGAGGCGGAAGTTCGAATCGCAGCTGTTGCGCCAGGCCGCCATCTGCTTGGCCAGCGGGTCGCGCACCGCGATCAGGTGGTTCGACAGCGTGAAGAAACCGGTCACGCGGTTGGTGTACAGGTCGGCGAATTCCTGCGAGCCGAGCCAGGCCAGGAATTTGTAGGCGTCGCCCTTGTTGCGCGATTTGCGGTTGATGCCGATACCAATGTCCATATGGTCGGAAATCTGGCAGCGGTCGCCCGCATGCTGCAGCGGCGGCGCAAAGACACCCAGCTCCAGCTCAGGGAACTGGTTGAAATACGAGATGTCCCAGGAACCGGCCGGGTAGATTGCCGTGCCGCCCTGCGCGAACTGCTGCTGCGCATCGCGGTAAGTTTGCTGCGGCGCAGCCTTCGGCAGGTAGGCCGCCAGCCGCGCCTGGAATTCAAAGGCCGCCACGAAGGGCGCATCGGTGAATTTCGCTTTACCGGCGATCAGCGCGCGCCGCCCGCTTTCGCCGCCCCAGTAATTGGGACCGATATTGGTGAACACGGTCTGGTGCGACAGCCATTCATCGGCCGTGCCCAGCGCCAGCGGCGCGTACTGGCTCTTGCGCACCGTATCGAGCGCCGCGAAGAACTCGGCCTCGGTCGCAGGCGGCTGCAGGTTCAGTTTGCGAAAGATCTTTTTGTTGTACAGGAAGCCGTGGATCACCGAGGCCACCGGCATGCAGAAAATATCCTTGCCGTCGTCGGTCTGCCACGCCACCAGGGAGCCGGGCGCGAAGTTCTCCATGCCGGCTCTGCCGTTCAGCTTTTCCAGGTAGCCCCGGCGGTACAGCAGCAGCGAGGTATCAAAGGGGCGGCAGGCCAGCACATCGCCGGCGGTGCCGTTGCCAAGGCGCGCCGCCAGGCTGGTGTCGTATTCCGTGGGCGCGGTGGGCGAGAACTTTACCGTGATGCCGGGGTGCTTGCGCTCGAAGGCCGGCAGCAGCACGGTTTCCCACAGCGCCTTGTCGTCCACCCGCCAGCTCTCCAGCACCAGCGTGCCAGCACGCGCCGCGCCGGCGCAGGACAGCGCCAGGAACAATACGGTACGCAAGATACGGCGGGTTGGCACGATGACGCCTCCACGGTGTGTTGTCGATCAGTAAATTGATGCTAGCACCGTGAAAATTGTGACGCCAGCGCGCGCCCTGCAAGACAAGGCGCAGCGCAAATCGTTGATTCTTATGAGGGTTTTTTATGAAGATGGGGGCCGCGCTTACAAAACTTTACAGAGCGGCGGCCAAGGCCCGGCATTGCGGTGCGCACCCGGGAAGGCGCGCTTACAAAACATTACGAAACGCGCGCATTTATTACGCAGGAAGGCCCAGACGCGCGCGCGCAGCGTTGTATTCTGACTTCAAACGCGCCACCATTTCGGCGGTGGTCGGCACGTCATGCATCAGACCGACGCCCTGCCCCGCGCCCCAGATGTCGCGCCAGGCCTTGGCCGTGCCGCTGTTGAAGCTCATTTTCGACTTGTCCGATGCCGGCAGGTTCTCTGGATCGAGGCCGGCCGAGACGATGGACTTCTTCAGGTAATTGCCATGCACGCCCGTGAACAGGTTGGTATAGACCACGTCGGCTGCCGAAGATTCCACAATGGCGTCGCGGTATTCGTCGGTGACATTGGACTCGCGCACCGCCAGGAAGCGCGAACCGATATAGGCAAAGTCCGCGCCCATGGCCTGCGCCGCCAGGACCGCATCGCCGGTGGCGATGGAGCCGGACAGCGCCACCGGGCCGTCGAAGAAGCGCCGCACCTCGCCCACCAGCGCAAATGGCGACAAAGTGCCCGCATGGCCGCCGGCGCCACTGGCCACCAGGATCAGGCCATCGACGCCCGCTTCCAGCGCCTTCTGCGCGTGGCGGATATTGACCACATCGTGCAGCACGATGCCGCCGTAGCTGTGGATAGCATCCAACATTTCCACAGGCGGCGCGCGCAGGGAAGAAATGATGATCGGCACCTTGTGGCGCACGCACACTTCCACGTCATGCTCCAGCCTCTCATTCGAGTGATGCACGATCTGGTTCACCGCGATGGGGCCGACGCGCGCGCCGGGGTTGGCTGCCTGGTAGTCGGCCAGCTCTTTCTGCAAATCGGTGAGCCAGGTATCGAGCAGCTCCTTGGGCCGTGCATTCAGCGCCGGAAACGAGCCGACAATGCCGGCCTTGCACTGCGCCGCCACCAACGCCGGGCCGCTGGCGATGAACATGGGGGAAGCGATAACGGGGAGGGACAGGTTTTGCAATACGGCTGGCAGGGTCATGACACGGCCTTCGCATGAGGAGATGGTCAAAAGATTATAGGCCAGCCCCGGCGCGCATTTTCCGAGGCCGCGCTCTAAACCGGCTCAGGGTTTCCAGACCGCCGCCAGCGACTTGATCTTGGTCCAGACGGACAGGCGTTCGTCCGACAGCGCATCCAGGAAATCGGACAGGCGTTTGGACTTGGCCATGGTGTACACGGTCAGCGTCGTGGTCACGCCGAACACCAGGATGAACAACCACAGGCGGCGCGACATCGGCGCATCCGCCTCGCCCAGCAGGTTCATGCCGAGGAAGCCGGTGGTGATGGTGCCGATCATGCCGAAGATGGTGACCACGGTCAGCCGCACCACGGTGTTGGCCTGGCGCCGCAGGCTGTCCGCCTCCAGATAGCCATTCATATCGGCCACGCGCGTCTTCACCTCGCCGTAAGCACGTTCCAGGTCCAGGTGCTGGCCGCACATGCGGAATAGGGCACGGATCTGCTGCTGGTCCGACACTTCGGTGAACCAGTAGCGGTGGGTGAAGCGCAGGAAGGCTTCAAAAGCGTAGCGAATGCGCCGTTTGAAAGCGCGCACACTGTCGGCATCCGCCACTTGCAGCTCGGTCAGCGCCTCGGCCAGGCGGTCGGAGAACATCAGCAGCGACGCCTTTTGCAGGTGCGCGATCATGAACAGCAGGAAGTGCTGGTGGCGGAACTGCGACAGCACGCCGCGCTCCTTGCAACAGAAGAACTGCGAGTCCGCATCGCCCACCACCACCAGGGCATAGCCGCTGCAAAGATAGCGCGTGTAGGGCGCCGCGCCCGCGTTGCACCAGAAACGGTCGTAAAAGAAGCGGCGGTCAACGCCGTCCGCTTGCACCCGCGCCGGCTCGCCCGCGCTGGTGGCGGAAGCCGCAGCCGGCGCCGCCAGGGTGCCGGCCATGGTGCCCAGCGCGGCGAAGTGCTGCGGCTGCAGCTCGCCCGGCCGTTCAACCGCCAGGTAGGCCATCATCGGCATGCGGTAGTACTCGACCTGGCGATAGCGCAGGGCCGCCGTCGCTCCCGGCGCATCGGGCGCCATCGGCTCCAGCAGGTAACGCCAATGGGACGCGATGCGCGGCGACTGATGGCGCACCACCTGGTCGATGAAAGCCTGGCGCTCCTGCGCATCCGAGCGCGCCAGCGTGCCGCCCTGCGCATCCAGCCATTCGACACCGTACATGCAATGCAGCGCGCTGCCCTCGTCATCCCAGCCGGCGGGGTAGGCGCGACCAAAGCGGTACAGCAGGTCCTGGGCCGCCTCGAATGGCAGGTCGCCAGTACCGACTTCCAGCACCAGCAGCACGATATCGACATCAAAGAAGAAATGCAGGCAGAGGTTGTGCACCTCCAGCACGCGCGGCGCCGTGCCCGGCTGGGTGGTCACGCGCACCTGGGCGATATCCTTGCGGCGGAAGATGCGCCGCTGGCCCGCCCCGAACAGGAAGCGCTGCACATAGGGCAGGAAGCTGACGAATTCCGTGTAATAGCGCTCCTGGAAAGCCACACTGGCATCCTGCGCCGACGTCACCTCGCGCCAGGGCGAGTCCGCCCCCAACAATTCCCAAGGCCGGGCATGCGCCCGCTCAGCCCCCTCCGGCGGCATCAGCCGCAAAGGCCATAACAGAACCTGCCGGACATGCTTCACATGCGGGGATTGGGCGCTCATGCGCCCAGTATAGCCGAGCTCTTGGACTCAGCCGTCGTTCAGCAGGAGGTCGTTTTCGATGCGTGCGCTGCAAGCGCGGACCAACTGTTTGACGGCCCAGGCGGCGAGCTCGGTGGCGCTCATGCCGAAGTGGCGGCGGCCCATTTCGACCATCAGGGGGATCGATTCGAACAGGGGGCCGGTGTCGGCCAGCGGCATGCTCTGGCGTTCGAGCAGGAGGAATTTGAGCAGCACTTTGACGGCGTATTCCGCGTTGCGCTTAGGGTCGGCCGACAGGAAGTCGAGGCGGCGGCGGGCGCGCGCCAGGGCGGCTTCCACATCGTCGAACACAGCGCCGTGGCCGGGGATGACTACCTTTACGTCGAGGCTGGCGATCAGGTCGAGCGTGGCGCCGGCTTCCTCGAAACCGCCGTCATCCTCCAGTTCGGGGAAGATGACGCCGAAGCCGTTCTGCCACAAGGCGTCGGCGGAAATCAGCACCTTTTCGGACGGGCAGTAATAGATTACCGAGTGGGCGTGGTGGCCGGGCGCGCCCAGCGCTTGCCATTCCAGGTCGCCCAGCACCAGCGTTTCACCCGGCGTGACCACGCCGTCCAAGGTGAAGCGTTCGCATTGCTGGCCGGTGGCCTTGAAGCTGAGCGCTGCCTCGTCCCAGCGCCGCACCTTGTCGGCTTCCGCCTCGGGGATGAAGGTGTCGCAGCCGAAATGCGCCTGCAGCGCGGCATTGCCGCCGCAGTGGTCGGAGTGCAGGTGCGTGTTGTACAGGCGGTCCAGGTGGCGCCCGCGCAGGGCGTGGCGCACCAGCTCCAGCGTCTGCTGCTTGTGCGTGACGTAGCCGCTGTCGATCAGGGCCGCATCGTGGCGGCCCAACAGCAGCACATTGTTGGATGAGAGCCAGCCGCGTTCGAAAACGTGGATGGAGGGGTGTAGCTTCATTGCGTCAGTCAAAGTCGATCAGTTGCTCGCGGCGGCGCAGCTCGGCCCACACGGCGCGCTTGTAAGCGTCGTCGGCGCGCGACCAGGCCACGATTTCGTCGATGGTGCGCATACAGCCTTCGCAAAAGCCGGTGTCGCGGTTCATTTTGCACAGGCTTACGCAGGGGGATGGCACGGGCGTCGCCAGTTCCGGCGCGCCTGGCGGCAGTTCAGTACTCATGGCCGCCATTCTACCGCAGTGCGGTAAAAGGCCGCTGAATGGCAAATTCGGCAACCTTGCTATACTGGCGGCGCAGCACCACAACTAGAAGGCCAGGAGACACCCGACCAACCAGCCGCCGAGGTGCTTTATGAAGCTCGATCGCCATTGGTTTTCCCGCGCCCTGGGTTTGCTGGCGCGCCATCGCCTGGGCCGCCCCGGCGCCGGCCTGCCGCAATTCAGCAGCGGCGTCTTTCATTGCGGCGCCGGCAGCCGCGCCTATAAGTTGTACGTTCCCTCCTGCTATGCGGGCCAGCCGATGCCCTTGCTGGTCATGCTGCACGGCTGCACCCAGGACCCCGACGATTTCGCCGCCGGCACGCAAATGAATGCGGTGGCGGAGGAGCGCGGCTGCCTGGTGCTGTATCCGGCCCAGTCGCCCGAGGCCAATCAATCCCGTTGTTGGAACTGGTTCAACGCCCTGGAGCAGGAGCGCGGCCAGGGCGAACCGGCCATCATCGCCGCCATGACGCGCGACATCATGGCGCGTTTCCCGGTGCGGCAAAGCCAGGTCTACGTGGCGGGCCTGTCGGCCGGCGGCGCCATGGCGGTGATTGCGGGCACCTTGTATCCCGACCTGTTTGCGGCGGTCGGCGTGCATTCCGGCCTGCCGTTCGCGGCGGCGCGCGACCTGCCCTCTGCCCTGTATGCCATGCGCCTGGGTGCGGCCAATGCGCGGGCGGCGCAAACGGCGGGCCAGCCGATCATCGTTTTCCATGGCGATATGGACCACACCGTGCATCCGGCCAATGGCGAGGAAGTCCTGGCGCAGGGCTTGCGCAGTCACCCGCAGGGCGAGCGCGCCAATCCGACCACCCTGGCCGGACGGGTGCCGGACGGCCATGCCTTCACCTTGAAGGCGCACTGGCTGGATGATGGCTCGCCGCTGGGCGAGCATTGGGTGGTTCATGGGGCCGGCCATGCCTGGTCCGGCGGCAGCGCGGCAGGCAGCTATACCGACCCGCGCGGGCCGGATGCCAGCCGCGAGATGATGCGTTTCTTCAGCGCGGCGCGCAGTGTTTAGGTGTATTCAGGGTGTTTTCAGGGTGCCGATATGGCCGCGCAGGCAGTCCGGGCACCAGCAGCCGACGGCGGCCTGGCCCGGCAGCGGCACGGCCGGCGGCAAGAACGTGCACCAGCATGGCGTTTCACCAGGGGCGCCGGTCGGCTCCTGGCCGGGCGCCGCATCGGCCATGGCGCAGTGGAATTCGGCGCCGCAACGCTCACAGGTGCTCATATAATCATTGCAATCATGCGTAAGGATCAAGTCCAGCCTAACGGATCAAACAGGAAATTACAACTCGATTGGCCCTATAATGCGCACCATCGACCTTAAACTAATTTTTGTGGGACCCCGCCATGACCAACCTGCCTGCCTCCGACCCGGATATGTCCACTGACCTGAGCGGCGTAACGCCCCAGGTCAAAGCACAGATCCTGGCCGAGGCGCTGCCGTACATCCGCAATTACCACGGCAAAACCATCGTCATCAAATACGGCGGCAACGCCATGACCGAAGAGCGCCTGAAGCACGGCTTCGCGCGCGACCTGATCCTGTTGAAACTGGTGGGCATGAACCCGGTCGTGGTGCACGGCGGCGGTCCGCAGATCGACAACGCGCTGAAGAAGATCGGCAAGCAGGGTACCTTCGTGCAGGGCATGCGCATCACCGACGAGGAAACCATGGAAGTGGTGGAGTGGGTGCTGGGCGGCGAAGTGCAGCAGGATATCGTGATGCTGATTAACCACTACGGCGGCCAGGCCGTGGGCCTGACCGGCAAAGACGGTGGCCTGATCCGCGCCCGCAAGATGGCCATGCCGGACAAGGAAAAACCAGGCCAGTTCCTGGACATCGGCTTCGTCGGCGAGATCGAGGCGATCAACCCGGCGGTGGTGAAAGCCCTGCAGGACGACGCCTTTATCCCGATTATTTCGCCGATCGGCTTCGGCAAGGACGGCCAGGCGTACAACATCAACGCCGACGTCGTCGCGGGCAAGATCGCGGAAATCCTGAAGGCTGAAAAGCTGATCATGATGACCAACATCGCCGGCGTGCAGGACAAGAACGGCAACCTGGTGACCGACCTGTCGGCGCGCGAAATCGACGAAATGTTCGCAGACGGTACGATTTCCGGCGGTATGCTGCCTAAAATCTCGTCCGCGCTGGACGCCGCCAAGTCGGGCGTGAACACCGTTCACATCATCGACGGCCGTATCGAACATAGTTTGTTGCTGGAAGTCTTGACGGAACAAGCTTTTGGCACTATGATCCGGTCTCACTGATTTTTTGGCGGTGTTTGTTCACCGCCAAGAATATGTAGATGCCCTTGTAGCTCAGTGGTAGAGCACTCCCTTGGTAAGGGAGAGGCCACGTGTTCAATCCACGTCAAGGGCACCATTCTCCTTAGTAGATCCGCTCTACTTTCACGCCACGCTGGCGCAGCAGTTCCGCAACACTCCCCGATCCGACCAAATGCAGTGTGCCGATAGCGGCAAAGCTGTGCTGTTCCTTTTTCATCATTTCCACAATGCCGTCGGCCAGCACGGGATTGCGCTCGTTCAGCAGCACGCGCTGCATGAATTTGCCGGAAAAGGTCTGGTCGCTTTCCACTTCGCGCGCCAGCGCATCGAACCCGGCGGCATCGGCCGAGGCCCACGCATCCAGCAGGTCGCGCGGCTGCACACCTTGTTTGGGGTTTTCCAGCGTATCCAGGCTGTCTTCCAGGAAGCGCGCCTGCTCTTGCGCCGTCAGGCGGCCGAACAGCGCGGCCTGGCCGCCGATCGACTCCAGTTCCACCACGCGTTTTTTCTGGCCGTGCGCCAGGCGCGCCAGTTGCAGGTCGACGCCTTGCTCGGGACCGTAACCCAGGCTGCGGTATTCGCCGATGGTCAGCATCATCACCACCAGCCAGGGTTTCATCGGCGCCACCGCCTCCGGCGTAAGGCCGTGTTTTTTCAGCATGCGCTCCAGGCGCGGGCGGTATTCGGCGCGGATATCGCCCATGGCGCTGCCGCTGCCCGGCGCGTACAGGCCGAATTCGCGCATGACGCCCATGGAACGGGCCGGGTCAACGGTGGGGTCGATCTCCAGTGCCACCGCCGTGGCGCGTTCCAGCGCCTGCGTCACGCGCGGTTCGAGCGGGTAGAAGTCCTTCTTGCCGACGTGGATGGTGCCGAACAGCCAGGACGTGTTGCCCGCGTATTCCAGCTTGTACAGGGCGCCGCGCGCCGGGGCCGCAGCGTCCGCCGCGCTGGCGCCAGTGCCCATTCCAAGCAGCAGGCAAAACATCACTATAATCATGCGTCGCATAGTTCCTCCTCGTTGAACGTGAATATTAAACCTTTGGCACCGGTCTGGCTGTTCGACCTGGACAACACCCTGCACAATGCATCGCATGCCATCTTCCCCGCCATGGTGGAGAAGATGAATGCGTACATGGCGCGCGTGCTGGCCAACGGTGGGACGCCGGCCAGCGCAGAGGCAATCAGCGCGGCGCGCGAACTGTATTGGCGGCGCTACGGCGCCACCCTGCCTGGCCTGGTGCGTCACCACGGTGTGGATGCGGCCCACTTCCTGCGCGAGACGCATGAGCTGCCGGGACTGGAAGCCATGATCCGCCACGAACGCGGCCTGGGCCAGCTGTTGCGCCGCCTGCCCGGCCGCAAAATCCTGCTGACCAATGCGCCGCGCGACTACGCGCGCAAAGTGGTGGGGCATATGGGCATTGGCCGCGCCTTCAGCGGCCAGGTCACGATCGAATCCATGGTGGTGCACCGCCAGCTGCGCCCCAAGCCTTCGCGCCTGATGCTGCGGCGGCTGATGCGCCGGGAGCGGCTCGACCCGCGCCGGTGTATCCTTGTCGAAGACACGCTGGACAACCTGCGTTCGGCGCATGCGCTGGGCATGCGCACCGTGTGGGTGACGCAGTACCTGCTCAAGCCGGGGAAAAGACCGGCCTGGCTCGATGTCAAAGTAAAATCTGTCAAACATCTGTCAAATCATAAAAACTATGGCAAGTACACCGCCCGGACAGCGTAAGCTGCAAATTCTCCAGGCACTGGCAGAAATGCTGGAGCATCCAAAAGGGGAAAAGATCACCACGGCTGCGCTCGCGCGCAAGCTGGATGTATCCGAGGCGGCGCTGTACCGCCATTTCGCCAGCAAGGCCCAGATGTTCGAGGGCCTGATCGAATTTATCGAATCCACCGTGTTCGGCCTGATCAACCAGATCGCCGACAAACAGGCGGACGGCATGGCCCAGGCGCGCGACATCCTGGGCATGCTGCTGCATTTCGCCAGCAGCAACCCGGGCATGACGCGGGTGCTGATCGGCGATGCGCTGGTCAACGAGGACGAGCGCCTGCAGCAGCGCATGAACCAGTTCTACGACCGCGTGGAGCTGTCACTGAAACAGGCGCTGCGTGCCGCAGCGGCCGAAGGCCAGGCCCATGAGGCGGACGTGGCGGCCCGCGCGGGCTTGCTGGTCAGCTTTGTGCTGGGGCGCTGGCACCGATACGCCAAGAGCGGCTTCAAGGCGAATCCATCGCAAGACGCCGCCGTACAGATTGCATTGCTGCTGAATTGAACTGCTTGACCTTTGCTTTGCTGGACGACGCGAGCGTCGATCCAGCCACCGGCGCTGGCCGGTCTTCCCGCCTTTACACCGGCCACCAGGCCACCCTCGCCTGCCGCGATTTCGCCGGCTGGCCTGGCGTGCTGGCCGAACTGCAGGCGGCGCTGGCGCGCGGCCTGCACGCGGTACCGCTCCTCAGCTACGAGCTGGGGCACCATATCGTCGGCGTGCCGCCGCGCGCGCCTGATGCCGGCGCCCCGCCGCTGGCGCAGGTGCTGCTGTTCGAGCGCTGCGACGAGTTGACCCAGGCCGGGGTGGCCGACTGGCTTGCCGCGCGCGCCGCCGAAGCCGCCGGCAGCGGCGATGACGCTGCCGCCAGCGTGGCCGGCGTCGCCAACATCCGCGCCAATGTGAGCCAAGCGCAGTTCGTGGACGCCATCCAGCGCATCCGCGACTACATCGCGGCCGGTGACACCTACCAGGTCAACTACACCTACCGCCTGCACTTCGACGCCTTCGGCTCGCTGTTCGCCCTCTACCAGCGCCTGCGCGCGCGCCAGCCGGTGCCTTATGGCGCCCTGGTCGGCTTCGAAGATGGGCGCGGCGTGCTGTCGCTCTCGCCCGAGCTGTTCGTGCGCAAGGAAGGCGACCTGCTCACCGCGCGCCCGATGAAAGGCACCGCTCCCGCCGCCGGCGACGACGAGGAAAACGCCCGCCGCGCCGCCGCCCTGGCCGCCGACCCGAAGAACCGCGCGGAGAACCTGATGATCGTCGACCTGCTGCGCAACGACATCGGCCGCATTGCCGCCACCGGCAGCGTGGAAGTGCCCAAGCTGTTCGACGTCACGCGCTTCAGCAGCGTGCTGCAGATGACCTCCACCGTGCAGGCCCGCCTGCGCCCGGACGCCACGCTGCACGCGATTTTCGACGCGCTCTATCCCTGCGGCTCGATCACCGGCGCCCCCAAGAAGCGCACCATGGAAATCATCGCCGAGCTGGAGCCGGAAGCACGCGGCATCTACACCGGCGCCATCGGCTGGTTCGCGCCGGACGGCGATTTCTGCCTGAACGTCCCAATCCGCACCCTCACCCTGCAAGCGCCGCGCAACGGCGTGCGCCAGGGCGTGATGGGCGTCGGCGCCGGCATCGTCTACGACAGCGAAGCGCACGACGAATTCGCCGAATGCCAGCTCAAGGCGCGCTTCCTCACCGGCCTGTCGAACGATTTCGAATTGTTCGAAACCATGCATGCCACGCGCGAAACCGGCCCGCGCCATCTGGAGCGGCACCTGCAGCGCCTGGCCGCATCGGCGCGCTACTTTGGTTTCGCCTGGAACGAAGCTGCGGCCCGCGCCTACCTGACACTGGCTTGCCAGGCCTTGCCGCCCGGCCAGCCGCACCGCCTGCGCCTGGCCATGAATGCTGCCGGCGCCTTCGCCGTGCAAAGCGGCGCGCTGGCGCCGCTGCAGGAGCCGGTGCGCGTGCTGCTGGCCGGCGAGGCCACCGACAGCCGCGAGCTATTCCTGCGCCATAAATCCACCCTGCGCGAGCGCTACGACGCCGCGTGGCAAGCAGCCGACGCCCAAGGCGCCTTCGACCAGTTGTTCTTCAACGAGCAAGGGGAATTGACCGAGGGCGGGCGCAGCAATGTCTTCATCCGCCGGGATGGGGTGTGGATAACCCCACCTTTATCCAGTGGCATGCTGCCGGGTGTGATGCGCGCCGTGATCCTGGAAGCCTGGGGCGCCCAAGAGCGCCCCATCACACGCGAGATGCTGCTCGCCGCAGAAGAAATCGTGGTGTGCAATTCCCTGCGCGGCGCCATGCGCGCCACCTTACATATCGATTAGCATCTCGAAGCCGCCGAAGACCAGCCGTTTGCCATCAAAGGGCATGGTGGCCGGGTCCATCATCTCTTTCAGGCGCGGGTCGGCCATGACCGCCTCGTTGATACGGTCGCGTTCCGCGCGCGATTCGTAAACGATCCAGGAAAACACCACCACCTCGCCCTCCTCCAGCTTGACCGCCTGCGGGAAGGAGGTGTGGACGCCGACTTTCACATCGTCAGCCACGGTCTCGCGATATTGCAGCGCGCCGTGTTCGCGCCAGACCTTGCCGCACTTGCGCGACATGTCCAGGTATGCCTCCATTTTGTCCTTGGGAACCGGTACCAGAAAGCCGTCTACGTATGCCATGGTCGTCTCCTTTTTCAAAGAGCTACAGCTTACCAAGGAAGGCCCGTCGATAGGCGCCCGGTGTGGTGGCGGCAATGCGGCGGAAGTGGTGGCGCAGCGATTCCTCCGAGCCGAAACCGGCACGCTCAGCTACCTGGGCCAGCGCGATATCCGGCGCCTCAAGCAAATCCTTGGCCAGCGCCACCCGCTCATGCGCCAGCCATTCGATGGCGCCCATGCCGGTCGCCTCCTGGAACTGGCGCTGCAGGGTGCGCGCGCTCATGGCCGCGCGCTCGGCCATGCTGGCCACCGTGTGCGGCCCGCCCGGATGGCTGCGCAGCCAGTCCATCAAACGCGACAGCCTGCCTTGCTCATCATGCGCCATGGGACGCGGCAGGAACTGGGCCTGGCCGCCCTCCCGGTGCGGCGCCACCACCAGCCGCTGCGCCACCATATTGCCGACCCGCGCGCCGTAATCGCGCCGCACCAGGTGCAGCAGCATATCCAGCCCCGCCGCCGATCCGGCCGAAGTAATGATTTGTCCCGCATCAACGTACAGGTCATCCGCCTGCACCTGCACGCGCGGATAGCGGCGCTGCAGCCGCTCGACATAACGCCAATGGGTAGTGGCGCGCCGCCCATCCAGCAAGCCGGCGGCGGCCAGCACGAACACGCCGGAGCAGATGCTGCACAGGCGGGCGCCGCGCGCATGGGCGGCGCGGATGTGCGCCAGCAAGGCCGGCGCCGGTACCTCGTCGGCATCGCGCCAGCCGGGGATGATGATGGTGTCGGCGCGCTCCAGCAACACGGGGTCGTATGGCGCCTGCACGGTGATGCCGCCCGCCGCCCGGATCGGCCCCGGCTCGACGGCGCACACGGCGAAGTCGTACCACGCCACGCCCAGCTCCGGACGTTCGAGCGCGAACAACTCGACGGTGCAACCGAATTCAAAGGTGCACAGGCCGTCGTAGGCCAGCGCCACAACCAGGTGCTTTTTCGCTTTCATGGCGCGATCTTAACGCAATATGGCTTCTGCGCCACTGCCGCGCCGCCCGGCACCACCCGACAATGGCTGTACTTTCAACCGCCACAGGAGATACAGCATGCCATCCATCGTCACCGAAGCCGCCGCCGCGCCAAGCGCCGAAGCGCTGGCCTACTTTGAAGATTCGCTGCGTTTTGAAACGGACTGCTGGGATGTCCACAGCGTGCTGGGCACGCCGCAACAGGACTTCGTGCTGCTCGACGTACGGGGGACAGAGAAATACGCGGCCGGCCACGTACCGGGCGCGGTGGACCTGGCGCAGCGCAAGATCATCGGTTCGAAGCTGGCGGACTACCCGCCAGGCACGCTGTTCGTGACCTACTGCGCCGGCCCGCATTGCAACGGCGCCGCGCGCGCCGCCATCCGCCTGGCGCAACTGGGCCGGCCGGTGAAAATCATGAGCGGCGGGATTACCGGCTGGCTGGACGAGGGCTTTGCCCTCGCCACAGGGTAATCAACCCGCGAGGGCTTTCTCGATCGCCTCAGTCAGGGCCTTGTCTTCCGGCTTGACCTTGCTTGGGTAACTCTCGATCACATTGCCTTTGCGATCGATCAGGTACTTGTGGAAGTTCCAGGCCGGCGTCTTGCCAGTCGCCTTGATGAGCTGCGCGTAGAACGGATTCGGCGCGCTGCCCGACACGGGCGACTTGGCGAACATCGGGAACTTCACGCCGTAAGTGTTGTAGCACAGGTCAGCAATCTCCTTGCTGCTGCCCGGCTCCTGCTTGCCGAAATCATTCGACGGGAAGCCCAGCACGACCAACCCTTTTGCGGAGTATTTGGCATACACTGCTTCCAGTCCTTTGTACTGCGGGGTGTAGCCGCAATAGCTGGCGGTGTTCACCACCAGGACCACCTTGCCGGCGTACTGGCACAGGTCCTGCGGCGCATCATCCTGCAGGCGGTTGAAGGACTGTTTCAGGATAGCGGGGCAGCTCGCTGCTGGCGCCACGGCGGCGGCGGCGGTTGCAGGTTGCGCGGCAGGCGCCTGTGCCAAGGCGGCGGCGGCGCTCAGGCTCAGCGCGGACAGCGCGGCAAATTTGGTGAGGATAGATGGCATGGGTAGTCTCTTCCGTTTGATTCGAATTTCCGATTGTAAGACAAAAGGTGCGCGCACGTTGGCATCAGCTGGCGTGTTCGCCGGCGCGCTGGCCACGGCAGCGGCGGCAGCCCCACTGCCGGCCATGAAAGCGCAGCAGGTATCGATTTCCGGCCTGTCGTCCGGCGGCTATATGGCGGTGCAATACCAGGTCGCCTATTCCGCCAGCGTGGTAGGCGCCGGCATCATCGCCGGCGGCACCTACTACTGCGCGCGCGGCAGCATGCTGAGCGCCGTGGGCGGCTGCAAAGGTGCCGACACCGCCGAGCTGGCGGCCCTGACCCGCCAGCGTGCGGAAGCCGGCCAGATCGACCCGGTGGCCAAACTGACCACGCACCGCGTCTGGCTGTTCTCCGGCACGCTCGACCCGTTGGTGCCGCCCGCCACGGTCAACGACCTGGCGCGCTACTACGCCGCCTTCATCCCGGCCGCGCAGCTACAATTCAAGAAGGACCTGGCGGCAGGCCACGCCATGCCGACTGACTCCTACGGCAACAAGTGCGATGCGCTGGCGCCGCCCTTCATCAGCAATTGTGGCTACGACGCCGCCGGTCAACTGCTGCAATGGATCTACGGCCCGCTACAGCCGCGCCGCGCCAACGCAGCCACTGCCGGCAAGCTGGTCGAATTCGACCAGTCCGAATTCCTGGCCGCCCCCACCACCCACGGCATGGCCGATACCGGCTACGTGTATATACCGCCCGGCTGCGAAGCGGGCGGCGCCGGCTGCAAGCTGCACATCGCCCTGCACGGCTGCGTGCAGGATATCGGCACGCTGAAAGACACCTACGCCCGCAACGCCGGCTACAACGCGTGGGCCGACAGCAACCGCATCGTGGTCCTGTATCCGCAAGCCGCCGCCATCGCGCCCATGCCGAACCCGAAAGCTTGCTGGGACTGGTGGGGCTACGACGATCCCGATTACTCCCTGCAAAGCGGCCGCCAACTGCGCGCCATCAAGCGCATGGCCGACCGCCTGACCAGCGGAACCTGAGCACCGTCGACACCAGCCCCACCAAAACCCGCCGCAAGGCGGGTTTTTACTTTTCGGTGACAAATGTAAGGGTTTGTAATGACCGTCAACACATTGCTGAGTGAGCCCGTTTTCAGCTCAGTGACACAGGAAACAGTGCGCTACAGAAGATCAACTAACAGTAAGGATTGAAAAATGAAAAAAGTCATCGCTACCCTGATCGCCGGTCTGTTCGCAAGCGCCGCATTCGCACAACAAGCTCCTGCACCAGCTGCTCCGGCCACTCCGGCAGCGCCAGCGTCCAAGGAAGTAAAGGCTGAAGTTAAACAGGAAGTGAAGCAGGAAGTAAAACAAGAAGCACAAAAGCCTGCCGCTGAAAAGAAGTAACCAGCTAAACAATTTATACCAATAAAGGACGCACCATGAAAAAGATTACCGCCACCCTGATCGCCGGC
The DNA here is from genome assembly GCA_046523935.1 of Massilia sp. SR12. Classification (GTDB taxonomy): domain Bacteria; phylum Pseudomonadota; class Gammaproteobacteria; order Burkholderiales; family Burkholderiaceae_D; genus Rugamonas. Next base: position 4,093,361 of record CP159586.1, read on the forward strand.
CTGTTCGCCACCGCAGCTTTCGCCAACAGCCCGGCCCCAGCGCCAGCCGCCGCACCGGCGCCGGCAGCAACCGCCCCGGCGCCGCAACCGGTAGCGCAGGAAGTGAAGGCTGAAGCCAAACAAGAAGTGAAGCAAGAAGTTAAACAAACCACCGCTGCAAGCAAGTAATTCTCTTAACTGTACAAGGACACTACACCATGAAAAAGACCATCGCTACCCTGATCGCCGGCCTGTTCGCAACCGCAGCCTTCGCAACCACCCCGGCGCCAGCCGCTGCGCCGGCACCAGCCGCAGCTCCTGCCGCCGCCGCAGCGGCATCCAGCAGCAGCGCCAAAGCTGAAGCCAAGCCGGAAGTGAAAGCCGATACCAAAGTAGAGAAGAAGAAGTCCACCCACAAGGCCGCGCACAAGAAGTCCGAAAAGCCGGCTGACACCAAGTCCGAAGTGAAGGCGAGCCCGGCCCCGACCACGGCCGCGGCGCCTGCACCGGCTGCAGCAACTGCCACCGCAGCGCCAGCAGCAGCCAAGTAATCCTTGCTAACCGCGCAGCGCCCGCTGCGCTGCGCGGTAACCCCACCACGACGCTTCCTCGAACACCGAGAAGCCGCTCAAATCCGAGTGCGCAAACAGCACCGGCCCATCCATCTCCCGCAATGCAAGCAAGCCCGTATCGCTACGGAAGCCCGGCACCGGCACCGCCATGGCGTGCCCGCGCAGCGTGATGTCCACCCGCTCCACACAGCTCTCGAACTGCAGCCCATAGGCCGCCCGCAAGTCCGCGCTCGCCAGCGCCAGCAACTCCTCACCGCTCGCCGTCGTCATCCACTTGCGCGCCTCGCGCGGGTCGCGCCCGGATAGCGCCACATAACTGGTGAAGACCGTTTTTTCCGGCGGCGCCACGCGGATATCCTGGTGCGTCGACACCACATAGCCAAGGCCCGGCGTGCCATGCACCACGTTATCCCACGACAGCGGCGCCGATGGCAGCTCGCGCGGGAAGCGCTTCATCACGAAATTCGACACCATCCACGGCGCATGGATTTGCCTGTGGACATCCGGCATGTTTTCCACAACCCTTGCGGCGACATGCAGCGGCATCGCGCAAATCACGCGCCGCGCCCGGATCGTGAACGTGCGCGCCACGCCGCGCTCCAGCGCGAAGCACAGCACCTCAACGCCCTGCCCTGCGTCCACGCGCACCCGCACTGCGCTGCCGGCCAGCCGTTTCGGCCGTGCCAAGCGCTCCATGCCGCTGGCCAGCGCCTGCAATCCCTCCGGCCAGGTCAGCCAGGCGCCCTGCTGCGCGTTTTCCGCCTCGCCACCGCGCCCGCAGAAGTAATGCAAACCCGCCCAGGCCGACACCTCGCCGGTCCCGGCGCCGTAATCGTCGCGGCAGCAATAGTCCAGGTACCACAGAAGGGAAGGCGCACGATAGCCGTTCTCCGCCACCCAGGCCGCAAAGCTCATTGCATCGAGCCGCCGCGCCTCCGCATCCATCGACGAACGCTCGCTGGGGAAAGTAAACCTGCGCCGTCCATCCGCGCCGAGCGCTCCGCGCAAGGCATCAATCTGCGCAAAAAAGCGCTTCTGCTCCGCCAGCTCGGCCGCCGGCACGCCCTCATGCGGCAGCACGCCTTCTTGCCAGACGCCGTTGAACAGCAAGCGGTCCTCCGGCCCATGCAGCACATAGCGCTCATCGTAGTAAGGCTTGCGCGCATCCGCCCCGCGCACGATCACGCCCAGGTCCGCCAGCAACTCCCGCACGTGGAAGGAATCCTGCGTCGGCAAAGGCAAATAATGCGCGCCGGTTGGATAGGACAGGTCGCCGAAGCGCCCGCCCGCCGCGTTGCCATACGGTTCCGGCCCATCCAGCATCAGGAAATCGTCATGCCCTTGCTTGCGCAGCTGCCACGCCGCCGTCAGCGCCGCGACACCGGAACCCAGGATCAGCACATCGGTCGTCAACGCCTGCGAAGGCGCCGGCAGCGGCTTGCGGTCGCGCAGGAAATGCCCCTCCTCGCGCCCCGGCGCATGCACCACCGGCGTGATCTCGCGCCACTGCATATAGCCCGCCACGCTGGCAGCCGCAGTCAGCCCGCTGGCGCCGGCCCAGGCCAGGAAAGAACGCCGCAGCATCAGCGAATCACCCTGCGCCAATCCTGCTCGAACTCATTCACCAGCGACTGCGTGTTCAGGCGGTTCGGCGCCATCGGCAAGCGCTGCATATCAGGCGGGAAGCTGAACATCTCGCGCGTGGTATCCGCATTCAAAAAGCGCATCGGCAGACGATACGATGCCGGCGGCTTGTAATCCATTTGCGGCGAGGCCAGGATAAAGCCCCACTCGCCGAACGACGGCACGTACACGTGGTACGGCCAGGTGCGCATGCCCACTTCGCGCAAGGTCGCGTCCACCGTCCAGTAGGCATGCGGCGCAAAGAAGGGCGAGGTCGATTGCACCACCACCAGCCCGTTGGCCGCCACATGCTTTTTCAGCACGCCGTAGAACGGCACGGAGTACAGTTTGCCCAGCGCGAAGCTGGAAGGATCGGGGAAGTCGACAATCACCGCATCGAACATATCCTGGTTGTGCTGCAACCACACCGCCGCATCCGCATTCACCACCCGCACCCGTTTGTCGCGGAAGGCCCCCCTGTTCAGGGTCACCAGTTCGTCTCGCTGGGTGAACGCCGCCGTCATCGCCGGGTCCAGGTCCACCACAGTCACGTGTTCCACCTGTGGATAACGCAGGATTTCGCGCAGCGCCAGGCCGTCGCCGCCGCCCAGCACCAAGACCCGCTTGGCCCACGGCAGCGCCTCCATCACCGGATGCACCAAGGCCTCGTGGTAGCGGTACTCATCGCGCGAGGAAAACTGCAAATTACCGTTGATATACAGGCGCAGGTCATCCTTCCACCTGGTGATGACCAGGCGCTGGTAGGGCGTGCTGGTGGAATACACGATCTCATCGCCGAACAGGCCATGCTCGCCCCAGCCGGTCAGGCGGTCGGCGCCGATAAAGCCGATCACCAGCGCCAGCATCACCGCGCTGGCGCGCAGCAAGCGGCCCGCCACATTCGCCAGCTCTGTGCGGAACACATAAATTGTCCACAGGGCCACGGCGATATTCAGCATGCCGAACAGGAACCCGGTGCGCACCAGGCCAAGCTGCGGCGCCAGCACCAGCGGGAACAGCACCGACACCGCCAGCGCGCCCAGGTAATCAAAGGTCAGCACCTTGCTGACAATCTCGCTGAACTCCGTCTGGCGCGCGTTCAGCGCCCGCATCACGAGCGGGATTTCCATGCCCACCATCGCGCCCACCAGGAACACAGTGGTGTACAACATGGTGCGGAACGGCGCTGCCGCCCAGGCATAGGTCATGAACAGCACCGCCGCCGACAGGCCGCCGATCAGGCCCACCGCCAGCTCGATATCGACAAAGCGCGCCAGCACATCTTCATCCTTCACATACTTGGAGAAATGCGCGCCCACACCCATCGCGAACAGGTAGCAGCCGATGATGGTGGAGAATTGCAGCACCGAATCGCCCAACAGATAGCTTGAAAGCGCGCCGGCGATTAATTCGTAGGCAAGCCCGCACGAAGCGACGACGAATACTGAAACAATGAGAATCTTTTTGGTCATTTCGGTGCTTTTGTTTTAATATGTTTCTTTTGGAACAAGCTTGTCACTTTAACCGGGGATCGACGTGAACGCCATCCTAAATTATCTGGTCCACTTGGGACTGGCCGCATTGCTGCTGGTAGTGTTCTTCAAGGCCTACACCTGGCTCACGCCATACGATGAAGTAACGCTGATCCGGCAGGGCAACCATGCCGCTGCCTTCTCGCTGGGCGGCGCCATGCTGGGCTTTTCGCTGACGATCGGCTCCAGCATCCTGCACACCAATACGGTGCAGCAGTTTGTCGGCTGGGCTTTCGGTGCGATGATTGTGCAAGCCCTGGGTTATGCCATCACCACGCGCTGCCTGAAAATGGCGCAAGACCAGATCGAAGCCGACAACAGCGCCTTCGGCGGCCTGCTCGGCACTATTTCGCTTTCCATCGGCGGTATCAACGCCGCTTGCATTTCCTGAACCTGAAAGAGGTCACATCATGGGTATCGGCAGCTTTATCAAGAAGCAGTTTATCGACGTACTGCAGTGGAATGAGGAGACGGAAGGCGTACTGTCCTGGCGCTACCCGATGCAGGATTTCGAGATCCAGAACGGCGGCGTGCTGGTGGTGCGCGAATCGCAGATCGCGGTGTTCGTGAATGAAGGCCAGATCGCCGACGTGTTCGGCCCCGGCACGCACAAGCTCACCACGCAGACCCTGCCCGTGCTGACCAACCTGAAGAACTGGGACAAACTGTTCGACTCCCCGTTCAAATCGGATGTGTATTTCTTCAGCACCCGCGTGCAGACCGGCCGCAAGTGGGGCACCCCGCAGCCGATTACGATCCGCGACAAAGACTTCGACATGATCCGCGTGCGCGCCTTCGGCATGTACTCGTACCGCGTGACCGACCCGCGCAAATTCTTCACCGAATTGAGCGGCACGCGCGAGGCCTATACCCGCGACGACGTGGAAGACCAGCTGCGCGGCATCCTGCTGGCCTCCATGGCCAGCTCGCTGGGCGCATCGCAGATCGCCTTCCTCGACATGGCGGCCAACCAGGCCCTGATGGCGCAGGAAGTCAAAGGCGGCCTGGCAGACGCATTCGCGCGCTACGGCATCGGCCTGGATGAATTCAATGTGGCCAGCGTCAGCCTGCCGGAAGAACTGCAAGCCGCGCTGGACGAGCGTATCTCGGCCGGTATGAAGGGCAGCATGGGCGCCGACAAGATGGCAGGCTACACCAAGTACCAGGTGGCGCAAGCAATCCCGCTGGCGGCCGGCAACGAAGGCGGCCTGGCCGGCATCGGCGCTGGCCTGGGCGCCGGCCTGACCGTTGGCCAGGTGATGGGCCAAGCCATGGGCCAGGCCCTGCAGCCGGGCGCCGCCCCGCAAGCTGCACCGGCGGCACCGGCCGCTCCCGCGCAGGAATCGATCGAAGACCGCCTGGGCAAGCTGAAAGGCCTGCTCGACAAAGGTTTGATCTCGGCCGCCGATTACGACGCCACCAAGGCCGAACTGCTGAAAAAGCTGATCGGATAAGCCAGGCCGCATGCAAACAGTTTCCTGCCCTAGCTGCGGCGCAGAAGTCAATTTCCGCTCGCACGCCTCCGTCATGGCGGTGTGCGAGTACTGCAACACGCGCGTCCTGAAGGAAGCCGGCGCCGTCAAAGACCTGGGCAAGATCTCCGCCGTACTGGAAGACTATTCCCCGATCCAGATCGGCACCAGCGGTGTGCTGGGCGGCCGTAACTTCAATGTGGTGGGCCGCATCCAGCTGCGCTACGACGCTGGCATGTGGAACGAGTGGTACATCGTCTTCGACGACGCCACCTGCGGCTGGCTGGGCGACGCCTCCGGCCAGTACAGCATCACCATGCTGCGCGACCCGGTCAATCAGTTGCCGGCGTTCGACGAGCTGCGCGCCGGCCAGCGCTACACCCTGGTGGGTGCCCCGACCATGGTGGCCGACGTCCGCACTGCCGAGTGCATCGGCGGCCAGGGCGAACTGCCCTTCAAGGTGGGCGACGGCTGGCAGGCGAAGGTGGCCGACTTCCGCCACGGCAGCAATTTCTTCACAGTCGACTATTCCGACGAGGGTCCGCCCCTGCTGTACACCGGCGTCAGCGTCACGCTGGCCAGCCTGCAATGCCAGTTGCTGCGCGATGACGACGCAATCAAGCGCGCGGCCGGCCGCTATCGCGGCAAGCTCGATGCGCTGGACTGCCCGAATTGCGGCACCCAGATCAAATACCTGCCCGGCCTGACCGCGAGCCTGGTGTGCCAGTCCTGCCAGACCCAGGTTGATGCCTCCAGCCCCAAAGCAGAAGTCATCGCCAAGGGCGAGCGGCACGATAAGGAGCACTTCACCCTGCCCTTGGGCGCCACCGGCAAGCTCGGCAACCAGGAATTCACCGTCATCGGCGTGATGCGCCGTGCCGACGATGAAGGCACTGGCTGGACCGAGTATCTGCTGTACGGCAGCCGCCAGGGCTTTACCTGGCTGGTCGAAACGGCGGACGGCTGGTCACGCGCCAACGTCCTGGACCAGTGGCCCACCTCGCTCGGCCTGGGCGCGCCCCAGGTCACCCTGGACAAGGCCGACTACAACAAGCTGTACGACTACAACTCCGTGGTGACTTACGCCGCTGGCGCCTTCAACTGGCGCGTGCAGGTCGGCGACCACACCCACGTGTACGAATACAAGCGCCAGCAAGTGGTATTAGCGGCGGAAGCGACCGCCAGCGAAGTGGGCTGGTCGCGCTCCACGCCGGTCGCCTGGGACCAGCTAAAAGCCTGGTTCGGCGACGCCCTCAAAGGTGAATCGCCAGCAAACCGCGCCTTCGGGCCGGAGGAAGCCGGCAAGGACCGCTACAAGCGCTCCGCCAAAAACTGGATCATGGGCATGGTGGCGCTGAACGCGATTCCGCTGCTGTTCAATTTCGGCAGCTCCCTGGGCTACACCCTGTTTGCAGCGGCGGCCCTCTACCTGCCAGCCATGCTGCTGGATGCCATCGACGATCAACAGAAAAAATGAACAAATTCTTCGGCTACGCATTGTTCGTCAGCGCCATCAGCGTCATCAGCAGCTGGACCAGCTGGGCCACCGGCCCATCCACCAGCAGCGGCTATCACGGCAGCAGCTGGTCCTCCAGCTCCGGCAGCTGGGGCAGCGGCGGTGGCGGCGGAGGTCACAAGTGAGCGCCCACCAACCTAACGGCATCCACCTGCTGGCCGACATGGCCGGCATTGAGCCCGGTTTGCTGGTGGATTGCGCAAAAATTGAGCAACTGCTGCGCGGGGCCGCCACGGCGGCAGGCGCCCAGGTGCTGCACAGCCATTTCCACAGCTTTGGCGCCGGCTTGGGCGTGACCGGCGTGGTGCTGCTGGCGGAATCGCACATCTCCATCCACACCTGGCCGGAGAACGGCTTTGCCGCCGCCGATATCTTCATGTGCGGCGCCTCCCAGCCGCACGTCGCGCTGGATGTAATCGAAGACGCCCTGCAGCCGGAGTATTCGGAAGTGCGCACGGTTGAGCGCCAACCGCCGAATTGACTTGCCAGCCCGTCAATGCGACACTAGTGGCTCTTTCAACAACCTTCAGGAGTATTGCCATGCGTAAATTGGATATTGCCCTCCTGTCGGCTGCCTGACCTCCAGCGTCCCCGCTCGATCCTGAACTGAGCTTGTGCGCCTGACCAGGCGCCGACCTTTCCAAACCTGTTTCGCTTGCCACGCACCGCGCGGCTGGCTGTGTTCACCCTTGGAAAAAGCTCATCATGATCGACTTCGACTACGAAGCACTGCGCCGTATCGGCCTGAACAACACCCTTATTTCCCGCCTGGCGGATATTAGCGTCAGCAATCCCGGCAGCCGCCTTTGCCGCATTACCGAATACCAGCGCGACCGCATTACCCTGCACGACGGCGCCGCTGAATTGTCTGCGCGCGCCTTGCCACGCCTATTGGCCGAGACCCCGCTTTGCGTGGGCGACTGGGTTATTGCCGAAAGCAATGCGCTGAATGAGGTGTGGATAAGCGAGCGCTTATCCCCAATGAATAAAATCGCACGCGCCGACGCGCCGCCAATCGCCAGCAATATCGATACAGCATTGCTGGTAATGGGGCTGGACGGCGATTTCAATTTGCGCCGGCTGGAACGCTATCTGGCCCTGGTTGCCAGCGCCGAAATAACGCCGTTGATTATCCTCAGCAAACCGGATATTTCTACCGATGCCGACGAAAAAATCGCCACCCTTATCGCGCGTATACCACCCGGAACGGATTTTATTAAAGTGAATGGCACCGATCTGGATTCGGTTGCCCAGTTAAATAACTGGCTCGGCGTTGGCCAAACGATTTGCCTGCTCGGTTCATCCGGCGCCGGTAAATCGACATTAACCAATACATTAACTGGAGCAATACAAGAAACCGGCGGCGTGCGGCAGGGAGATAATCGCGGCCGGCATACCACAACGGCCCGCTCCATGCATATATGCCCGTCCGGCGCGTGCATTATCGATACCCCGGGATTAAGGAGCCTGAGTCCGGATTCAATATCGTCCGCATTTGACGATATAGATACGCTGGCGATTAACTGCCAATTCCGCGACTGCCGCCACGACGGTGAGCCAGGATGTGCGGTGGCCGGAAATATCGACCCCGATCGCCTGCGCAATTACCACAAGCTGCAACGCGAAGTGCGCCGCAACCAGCAGACCGCGCTGGATCGGATCGCCGAGCGCAACAAGTGGAAATCCCTGATGAAATCAGCCGCCGTGCGTAGCAAGCTCAAGCGCGGTTAGCTTGCCGCAAGCCAAATCTTGGCTTGATTGCACCAGAACTTAGCTTTCCTGCACAGTCGCTTCGATGTTGTTGCCGTCGAAATCGAGAATGAAAGCGCTATAGAAGTTCACCTCGCTCACGCGAGGACCTGGCGGGCCGTTGTCCTGGGCCCCCAGGTCTATTGCAGCGTAATAAAATGCATTCACCGCAGCACGGTCGGGAGCGCTAAATGCCAAATGAATGGGGCTACGAGAAGCTTCATGGCCGCCTTGCCAATAACTGGGAATTTCCGAACCAATCCAGATAAATGGATGGCCGCTGGCTGGGGCATATATTGCCCAGTCTAAATCGCTAACCCGGCGTGTTATTCCAAGCGGCGCCAGGCACGCGTCAAATAATGCCGCGCTGCGCACGAAATCAGATACCACCATTCCAAGATGATGAATCATGGTACCTCCGCTGGCTAAATGCTTTTAACCAGCGTATCACTGCCGCATGGTGTGCGGCGCACCTCAGAAATATCGAGCGTAGGCGGCGGAAAGTGCACCAAAGCTGCGCCGGCCATATTCCACCGCTGGCGCCCCACTGCGTCGAGGACCAACCAGGCTCAAATGACTATATTGAATGGAGAAAGTATTTCTTGGCGACATTTTATATGCCAGGCCAAGCCGCCCCTGATAAGCAAGCCCGCTACGCGACGCCGGCCCGAGACATTCACAACCGCTATTAAAACGCAGGGTAGGCAGCGTGGCCCGGCCCCAACCCGCGCCAATACCGGCAAAAGCGCTCAGCGATTCAGTCAACGCATCGTGCCGATAAGCATTGGCGAGCACCACATCGTAATGCCCACGTTGCCCAGCCGGTTCTGCAACGCCGCTCAATTCGATCGAATCGATCTTGATACGGCCATGGCCGAACTCCAGTTCAAGGCGGGAATGGGCGGTTTCACGGCCCACCATCAACCCCGCATGGCTACCCCGCTTGAGCCCCAGTTTGCCGCTTACCTCCACCCCGCCAAAATCCACTTTGGCCGGCCAGTCGTCCAGCGTATTCGCGCCGATATGGCCCGCCATATACCAGGCGGGCGGCTCCGCTGCCGCCGCGCCCCCGGTAACACCGAACAACATCACCAGACCGCAGATTGCTTTCATGCGCCGCTCCTTATGCAAGTCAGACTCCGAAACCGGTGCCGAATGCCGCGTTCACATCTGCCGCCGATGCGGCACCGCCATGCGCAATGCCGACCAGGCTGACTTGCGCGAGGTAATGCTGTTCAACCGCCTCCACAAAGGCAGCATCGGATGTGTTGTGATAACTGCCTGCCAGTGACTGTACCAAAGCCTTCACCCCAACATTGTCACGGTTTGCAACAAGGAAGCCTTCCACATCGAAAGCAAAAGCGCTTTCCACAGTGCTGCTGAACTTGGCGCCCAGGTCCTTGAAACCTTTTCCGGCCAGGCCCAAGGCCTGGGCATCCGCTTGCGACAGCAATTGCGTCTGCCCCATGCCGTTCTGGTACAAGTGAATATTGATGCCAACGCCGGAACCTGCAGCGGCAGCGCTGAATCCCGAGCCGGTGGCCAGTTCAAAGCATGCATACGGCATGCTGTCGCCGGCGGCGGCAAAGTACCAGTCTTTCGTATAAGGCTGATAGTAGGCGCTCATCTGGCGTCCGCCGTCGCCTGCGTCGAGGTTATCGAAACGCGCGCCTTCGAAGACATTGCCAGTCCCTTTCGCCAGTGCGGCGGCTTGCTGTGCGTTGTTAGTGTAGCAGCGGTCCCCGTTGGCCAGCCGTACGCTATAAACCGGGTCTTCAACGCGCGGCGGTTCCACGTGCTGGGCCAACATGCCGGGATCGACGATCACGCCGTTGGCCAGGCCGTCCTCGTCGCCCCAGCCGCCGTCGGTCAGGGTGATCACCACGCGGTCAATCTTGCCGTCGCCATTGATGTCCACCAGCGTGGCGCCGTTGTCGAAGGTGTCCAGGCGACCGTCGTCCAGGAAGCTGTACCAACGCTGGTTGGCCTGGTCCCATTTGATAAAGTCGTTTGCTTGCACGCCACCGGCTGCCAGGTCGATCACGACGCGGGTTTGCAGGCCGGCGATGTCGGCGGACATGTCGGCCAGCGGTGCGCCGCCATCCTGCGCCTTGACGGAGAAGTTGAACATGGGTGAGGCGGCAACGGTATTGGCGTCCAGCGGGGCTGGCGCGGCCGTCAGGCTCAGGTTGAGCAATTGCGCGCCGGCGGTCAGCTTGACGGCGGCGCCGGGCGCGGCGGCGTCCGGCGTGCCGGCCATGATGGCGCCAAAGCTGGCTTGCGATGCATTTTTGCCAAGCATGAATTCAGCCAGGGAAGCGAGCGGCATCTGCGCCACGGCGTGCTGCTGCCAGTCCATGACGCCGTCCTTGTTGAAGTCACCGCCGTTGGCGGCCAGTTCGACCGATGGCGCGACGCCGTCGATGTCGGTCACGATGGTGACTTTCACGGGCGATTCGGCCACCACCTTGCCATTGGCATCCAGCACCTGGGAGATGAAGGTGTACTCGCCATCGTCAAGGTTCGGGGTTTCCAGGTTGACCTTGCCGCTTTTTAGCGCCGCTTCGTTCAGGGCGACCGAGGCCAGTGGCTTGCCGTCGCTGGTGAGCAGGCGCGCACTGCCGCCGACGCTGAAGAAGCCGGCACCAGACAGCGTGAACTCAGGCGCAATGACGCTGGTCACCAGGTCGGCATTGCTGCTGCCATCATCCGTTGCCGGATCGAGCACCGCGCCGAAGACCGGCGGCACCACGACCGGTGGTTCCACCACGACGGGCGGCGTCACCACTACCGGCGGGGTAACGACAACAGGCGGCGTCACCACCACTGGCGGGGTCACGACGACAGGAGGCGTCACCACCACCGGCGGGGTCACGACGACCGGCGGCGTCACCACCACCGGCGGGGTCACGACGACCGGCGGCGTCACCACCACCGGCGGGGTTACGACGACCGGCGGCGTCACCACCACTGGCGGGGTAACGACGACCGGCGGCGCAACATCGTTATCGTTGATGGTGCCGGTAACAGCCACGCCGCCCACGGTAAGGACCAGGCTTTCCGCCGACTCGACCAGCGCATCGTCGATAGTCGCCGCAGTAATCGTGAACGACGTCACATTGGCCGGGACAACGACAATCCCCGTCCCCGCATCGCCATTCTTCCACGCCACACCATGGCTGAACACCAGAGCCGAATGATCGCCGACACCGGCAGTCCCGCCAACGCCAAGGCTGAATTCAGTGCTGGCCGGGCTGGCCGCGTTCAAGGCAACGACATATGCCAGGCTATCGCCCTCCACCACGCTATTGGACGCCGTAACGGCGGCCACCGCCTGCGAATCGTTATCCGTGATGGTCCCAGTCGACGCCACACCGCCAACCGTCAGCACCAGGCTTTCGGCCGACTCGATCAGCGCATCATCCACGGTGGCGACCGTGACCGAGAAACTCGTCACGCCGGCCGGTACGACCACAATACCCGTCCCCGCATCGCCATTCTTCCACGCCACGCCATGGCTGAACGACAACGCGCCCAGGTCGCCGGCAGCAGCGGTGCCCCCCATCCCCAGCACCAACTCCGCAGCCACAGGATTGGCCGTGTTCAGCACCACGCTATAGCGCAGGCTCGCGCCCTCGACTACCGAGCTGTCGGCCGGATTGGCGCCGGTATTTGCTGCATCCTCCGCCGTCACGCTGACGACGCTCTGGCTATCGTTGTCCGTGATATGGCCGGTACCGGCCACGCCACCCACCGTCAGCACCAGGCTCTCGGCCGATTCGATTACAAGATCATCGACTGTGGCCACCGTCACCTTGAAGCTCGCCACGCCCGCCGGCACGACGACGATGCCGGTGCCTGCGTCGCCATTTTTCCACGCCACGCCGTCGCTGAACGACAGCGCGCCAATATCCGCGCCAGCCGCCGAGCCGCCGACACTGAGCGTGTATTCCGTGGCAACCGGCGAACTGCTGTTCAACGCCACGGTGTACTGCAGCGTAGCGCCTTCCTCGACGCTGGAATCGGTCGGGCTGGCGCCAGCGTGCGCCGCATCCTCGACCACGACCGACGAAACACTCTGCACATCATTATCGGTAATCGTGCCGGTCGCCGTCACGCCGCCCACGGTCAGCACCAGGCTTTCCGCCGACTCGATGGCCGCATCATCCAGCGTAGCAACGGTGACCTTGAAGCTCGCCACACCGGCCGGCACCACGATGATGCCGGTGTTCGCATCGCCATTTTTCCACGCCACGCCATCGCTGAACGACAGCGCACCCAGGTCGCCCGCCGCCGCAGTACCGCCCAGCGCCAGCGTGAATTCGCCGGCGGACGCACCTGGCGCGCTCAGGGTCACGGTGTACTGCAGGGACGCGCCCTCCACCACCGCGCTGTCGGTCGGGGTGGCACCCGCATTGGCCGCGTCTTCCGCCAGCACTGCAGACACACTTTGGATATCGTTGTCCGTGATCGTTCCGGTCGCCGCCACGCCGCCCACGGTCAGCACCACGCTCTCCGCCGACTCGATGGCCACATCATCGAGCGTCGTAACGGTGACCTTGAAGCTCGCCACACCGGTCGGCACCACGATGATGCCGGTAGTCGCATCGCCATTTTTCCACGCTACGCCATCGCTGAACGACAGCGCGCCCAGGTCGCCCGCCGCAGCGGTGCCGCCCAGCGCCAGCGTGAATTCAGCGGCCGATGCGCCGGCCGCGCTCAGGGTCACGGTGTATTGCAGGGACGCGCCTTCAACCACCGTGCTGTCGGTCGGGTTGGCGCCGGTATTGGCAGCATCTTCCGCCAGTACAACGGATACGCTGGGCGCGTCATTGTCAGCAATGCTGCCAGTGGCCGCTACGCCGCCGACAGTCAACACCAGGCTTTCGGCCGACTCGATAGCGGCATCATCCACCGTGCCAACCGTCACTTTGAAACTCGCCACGCCTGCCGGCAGCACCACAATGCCAGTGGCCGCATCGCCGTTTTTCCACGCTACGCCATTGTTGAAGGAAACCGCGCCGAGATCACCGGCATTGGCCGTACCACCGAGTGACAAGGCAAATTCCTGGCTGCTGCCGCCTGCCGCGCTCATAGTCACGGTGAAGGACAGGCTGTTACCCTCCACAACCGCGCCATCGGCCACGACCGCGCTGACAGTCGGCGTTGGCGCCGGCGGCGGTGCGGAATCGTTATCGGTGATCGTGATCGTCGCCGTGTTGTCGGTGATCGCCGCCAAGGTGCTGTTCGACAGGACAACGTTGAAACTGCGCGCGCCGTCGACAACCTGGTTATCGGTAATCGGCACCTGGAAAGTTTTGCTGGTCTGGTTCGCCGCGAAGGTCAGTTTGCCACTGGCTGCCGTGTAGTCAGTGCCCGCTGCTGCGGTACCGTTGCCAGTCACGTAATCGACTGTGACGGTATCCGCCGTTGCCTTGTTGAGGACGACCGTGACGGTCGCCATACCGCTGCCTTCATTCACCGTGACATCCGCAACAGAAACCTGCGGCTGGTTTGCCAGGTAGGTATTCAGCGTGGATAGCAGGCCAGCGGTGGCAGCATTGCCGTTTACCTTACCGCCAGTAATCGTCAGCGCCTGCCCGTTGAACGTCAGGCCAATGAAGCTATGCGGGTCGCCGTTCGCTTCGGTGAACGGATCAACCAGGTAGGTGCCGCTGCTGGTTGCCAGCGTATGCGACGATCCGGTGGCATAAAACACGATCGTGGACACCGAACCGCTCGGCGCGCGCCAGTTAATCACACCATCAATGGCATGCTGCACACCGTTCGCATCCGTGACCAGAATGGTGCCAGAATAGTCATTCCCCTGCGTGCCACCAAACTGGCCGTTGTCCGTAGTCTGGACGAACTGCAAGTTGCTCCAGCCCAGGGTAGTGAGCAGCGAGGCGTTAGTGGACTCGTTATTCTTCGAGTAATCACCAATAAAGCCATTGGCGAACGATACGGAAACGGTGGAATTAGCCACTTCTGACCCCTTTGATTGGTTGGGGCAGGCGGAATTTAGGCCGGCGGGAATTTGGGTAGACGGCGGTGGATGGGGCCATCTGGGATGCCGCAAAGCCAGATGTGGGCTGGCGGCGAAAGGAATAGAGTGATTCTGTACGGAAACTTCGCACGAAGCAACCGCTTGTTTCTGCAAAACAACAAGGATTTGTAAGAGGCAGTTGGCACGCCAATGCAAGCCAGTCGGGTAAACTGTCATCACTGACAACAAGAGGTTCTCATCATGCGCCGCTACGCGCCTTTCGCCCTGCTTTTCGCCCTCTCCGCCTGCGGTGACTCGTACACGCCGGGCCCGCTCTACCAGGCCACTTCCGCCGACTGTGGCACCGCCGTTGACGGCGACACGTTCGAACTGCCGCGCGGAATTACTGTTTCTGCGACCAATATCGTTCCGTCCCCGGAACCCGGCATTGAAATCGGCGTCAATTACATGCTGCCGCGCACGACCCAGGTGCAATTCGCCACCAAATATTTCCAGGTGAGCCAGCCGAAGGGCGCGCTGCTGGAAAATGCCACAGTGCTAGCCGTATATCAGCGCCCGACCAATGGCAAAGCCGATCTGGTGGAAATCGTGAACGGCATGCCGATGACCATGAATTCCGTCGGCACCAGCGACCACACGCAGTTGCGCTACCGCTTGCTCATCAAGGGCAAGCTGCCGCCGCGCTTCGACCTTACGCCGCCGGACGTCATCATCGGTAACAAGCGCTATGTTTCGCGCACCTATACCTACCGCTGGTTCGAGGACAAGAAGTCCTACGGCATGTGCCGCTGACGACTGGCCCGACGGGAGATATCCAGCAGCAAAGCGAAGTCCTGAAGCTACTGGCCAGGGCTAGCAGGCGCCTGATTCAGGTGCATGGAATCGCGGCGCCGTGGATGGCGCGGGCCGCCGGGCTACAAAGGAACAGCACAACTTCGGCCAGCGCCTCTGGCGCGACCCATTTGCTGCGGTCCGCATTCGGCATGGCGGCGCGGTTTTCCAGCGTATCGATGGTACCCGGCAGGACGCAATTGACGTTCACGCCCTGGCCGCGCAACTCGGCCGACATCGACTCCGTCAGGCGGATCACCACATCCTTGCTGGCGCAGTAAGCGCCCATATTGGCCAGCCCCTGGCGCGCCGAGCCGGAAGCGACGTTCACCACCTTGCCACCCTGCCCGTCCAACATGCCGGGCACGACTGCGGCAAGCGCATTGCGCAAGCTGCGCACATTCAGGTCGAACAATTCATCCCATTGCGCATCGCTGGTCGCGTGCACCGGCGTGCCCATGGCGAAGCCGCCCGCGATATTGCACAGCGCATCGATGCGGCCAAAGCGCTGGATGGCCGTGTTCGCAACCGCCGCCACCGACGCGGCATCGCGCAAGTCGGCGACGGCCAGCATGCGGCGCGCACTGGCCGGCCCGCAGGCCGCTTCCAGGCGCGCCAGGTCACGTCCGAGCAGCACGGTGTTGGCGCCAGCGGCGTCAAAGGCGCGCGCCACCGCGCTGCCCAGTGCGCCAGCGGCGCCGGTGATGAAGATCGTAGTCATTACAGCCCTTGCGTCGAGAGTTTCTGTAGCGTGGATTCGACCAGCCCACGCACTTGCTGGCAATCCATCGCCGCCAGCGTCGGCAAGTCACGCGTCTTGGCTGCGTCCTGGGCGATGAGATAACCGAGGTAGTAGCCACGGCGGCGCGGCAGCTCGGCAGGCTGGCCGGAGTTCGACATGAACAACTCACCATACACGGCTGGTTCGGCGCTGTCGAGCTTCGCCGCCAGATGGCGCCACGCCTGCGGCAACTTCTCGCGGGTCCTCGCCGCCATATCGTTCGGGAAGGTGAGCAAGAGATCATTTTCGCTCGCGCCCGGGTTCATGGCGTGCGACACATACGTCGCCAAGCCCTCGCGCCACAACTGCGGCCACACTTTGCCCGCATCGCATTCGAAACGCTCCGCATGCATGACGTGGAACAGCTCGTGGTGGAACAGCGGTGCGGCGTTCCCTTTCGGATTGACATAGGCCAGCATATCCGCACCAAAAATGAGGTGCAGCTTGCCATTCAACTCACGCGTGCCGCCGTCCATCTCATACAGCGAATGGATGACGGAGGTCGGCACCGTCAGGCGGAATTCGGGGAAGGTCTTGTTATACGTCGCCAGGTGCTGCTGCATGGCGCCGCCGAACTTTTCTGCCTTGTCCGTGTACGCCTCGCGCAGCTTGGGGAAGGTCTCAATGGCATAAGCGATGGAAGCGTCCTGCTTTTCCGGCGTACCGCGACCATAAAACTCGGGATACTGCGCCAGCAGGACCTTTTTCATCGCTGCCACGCGCTCGGGCATCGGCAACTGCGCGGAGGCGTCATACGCCGCCGTAAATGCAGGGGCAAGATTGCGGACTTCGGGCCCGGCGGCGTAAGTTGCGGACATCGCCAGCGAGGCGAGAGCGGAGAAGATGACTTTTTGCACGGGACAGTCTGGCCAAGGATAGTGAAGTTACCATTTTATCCAGAATGCTTTAATAGCAACCACATACTCCGACAGCCCGCAGCTTTGCGATACCAGAATGCCAAAAATACGGTCTGGCTTACATCTGCCTGAAATGATGCAGGTAGCTGCGGCTCACCGGCAGCAGTTCGCTACGCCCATGCAGGTGGAGTTCGGCCGTTTCGTTCACGCCGCGCACCATCTCCCTGACGTACTTCAGGTTGACGATGACTGAGCGGTGGGTCTGCACAAAATGCGTCGGGTCCAGTTCTTCGGCCAGCTCGCGGATGCTTTTGCGGATCAGGGCCTCGCCTTCATCCCAGGCTACCAGCGTGTATTTTTCCTCGGCCCGGATAAAGGCGACCTGGTCAACCGGGATCAGGCGTACGCTGCTACCGACCGACGCCTTGATCCATTGCAGCCACGCGCGCGTCGCAGGTTTGCCCATCGTTTGGGCAAGCCGGCCAAGCGCCAGTTCGAGCGCCGCATGGTCCACCTCGCGGCGCACCAGCCTTTGCTGCAGGCGCTCGATGGTGTCGGCCAAGCGCGCGGGATCGAGTGGCTTGACCAGGTAGTCGATGGCACCCTGTTCGAATGCCTGAATGGCGTATTGTTCGAAGGCCGTGACAAAGACCAGGTGGGCGCGGCGTGCCAGCGCGCGTGCTGCCTCAATGCCGTTCAGGCCAGGCATGTGGATATCGAGGAACACGACGTCGGGATGATGCGCCTCGAACAGTTCGAGCACTTCGTGCCCGTTGCGCGCCTCGTCGAAAATCTGCAACGCGGGCCACAGTTGCTGCAACTGCGCCCGCAGATGCTGGCGCAGCAATGGTTCATCGTCGGCGATCAGGGCAGTGATGGGCTGCATTCGGTGTCCCTTGCTGTGAAATGGCATTCGGCACGCACGCCATGCGGCGCGACTTCGTGCAGGTCGAGGCGGGCGGTCTCGCCGAACGTCGCGCGCAAGCGCGTGCGCACGTTGGCAAGGCCCGCGCCAGGGGCCGCCGATTCCGGCATGCCGGCGCCGGTGTCGGCCACCCAGACAGTGACGGCTCCAGTGGCGCGATCGTGAGTGGCTCCGACATCGATCCTGCCGCCATCGGTCGTTGGGTCGATGCCGTGGCGTACCGCGTTTTCCACCAGCGTCAGCAAGGCCATGGCCGGGAAGCGCAGGCCGGCTAGCTCGGGGGCGACAGATAGCGTGTAGTCGAGGCGGTCCGGCATGCGCATCCGCATCAGGGCCAGGTAGGCCTCGACCAGGTGCAACTCGCGCCCCAGCGTGGCGTCGGCATCCGCCAGGTGTGGCCCGGCGGCGCGCAAGTAATTGATCAAGTGGCGCAGGACCGGTGCTGCGTTGGGCGATCCCGCTTCCACCAAGGCCTGGACATTGGCCAATGTATTGAACAGGAAGTGCGGCTCGATCTGGGCCTGCAGCAAGCGAAGTCGCGCGTCCAGCAGGCTACGTTCCAGCGCATTCTTCTCGCTTTCCGCAAGGGCGCGTTCGGCGCGTTCACGGGCCTTGCGCTCGAAACGCAGCGCGATCGATGCCGAGGTCAGGCCGCATATCCACGCCACCACCGTTAAGACGACGAAGGCTGCTGCGCCCGCCGTTTTCGCGAGGTAGGGTCCAATGTTTGGCCACTCGGCGACGATAAAGGTGAGCATCGACGCTACCGGTGCGAGCAGCACGATCGCCAGCAAGCGCAGCGCCGAATGTCGCCGTGCGGTGGCGTAAAAGGCGAACAGGAAGACCGCGCCGATAAAGCCGATGCGGGCGAGTACCGGCAGGAAGGCTGTGGAAAACAGGGCCTTTAATCCCCAGGACAATTGCAGCACGATGAACAAGGCGATAGCGGACTGCCGCAGGGTCGGTAATCGACGCGGCAGGTTCGGGGCCGGTGCGGCAGTTTGGATTGGCATTCGAGCACGATAGTCGCTTCACGTCCGTCATTCAAGCCCCGCAAACCGTCGTCCGTCGCAAGATTCCCGCGCGAATGCTTCGCGCCTGCGCTCCCGCGCATATGGTGGATCAAACAACCCATCCCGAAAGGAGCCTGCATGACAACCGCCACCGCCGCCTTCCCTCGTCTCGCCCGCCCCAATGCAATGCGCGCCCTGAAAACCGCAGCCGTTTTCTGGTTCGCCGTCACGGCACTTGGGCAAGTCATGTTCGTGCTTTACGTATTGGGCTTTCATGGCCGCGCCATCGCGCTGGGTCAGCCGGAACTGATGAACAAGGTTCTCCCCAAAGGCTACGTGCCTGGCGACACGGCCGGCAACCTGGCGCTGGCAATACATGTGTTGTTGGCCGCGGTGATTATCTGCAGCGGGCTGCTACAGCTTGTGCCGCAGTTCCGCACCTTCGCGCCACGACTGCACCGCTGGAATGGCCGCCTCTATGTCATGCTGGCCGTCGTATCCAGCATGGCGGGCGCGCTGATGCTGCTGACACGCGGCACCATAGGCGGCCCGGTCATGCATGCGGGCATGCTGCTCGACGCCCTGCTGGTGCTGCTGTTTGCCTGGCTGGCAGTACGTGAAGCGCGCGCAAAGCGCTTCGACAGCCATCGCCGTTGGGCGCTGCGCTTGTTTATGGCCGTGAGCGCCGTCTGGTTCTTCCGCATCGGCCTGATGGGCTGGCTGCTGCTCAACGGCGGCCCCGCAGGTTTCGACCCGGTGACTTTCCGCGGCCCCTTCGTGGACGTGCTGGCATTTGCGCAGTACTTGCTGCCACTCGCCGTGCTGGAGCTTTACCTGCGCGCACGCAGCAGCGCCAACGCCCTGCTTCAGGGTGCCACCGCAGCCCTACTGACCGGTGCGACGCTGTTCATGTGCGTCGGTATCTTCGGCGCCACAATGGGCATGTGGTTGCCACGCTTGTAACCGCTGACACGCCATGACTTTGAGTTTGCTCAACGCAGTCATATATGACTGCGTCTTAGACTCAATACATGCCGATCACACTGCCGCCCGCCCGTTACGACGCGCCTTGGAAGCTCGCGCTGAGACACGCCTTCCCCGCGTTCATGGCTTTCTACTTTCCCGAGCTTTACCCCTTGATCGACTGGTCGCAGCGGCCACGCTTCCGTGACAAAGAGTTGGCGCAAATTGGCTTTGGCGATGCACCGGGCGGCATGGTGGCGGACATGCTCGTGGAAGTCTGCCTGCGTGACAGCAAGCAACGGGTGCTGGTGCATGTAGAGGTTCAGTCGCAGCACGACGCCAATTTGCCTCGACGCATATTCGACTACAACTTCCGCATCTTCCGGGAACACCATCAGCCGGTAGCCAGCCTGGTCCTGCTGGCGGATGAAGATCCGACCTGGCGTCCCCATGATTTCCACGTCGAGGTGCTCGGTACTGTGATGGGTATCTCGTTTGCGACAGCAAAGCTGCTGGATTTTGATGACGGCAATCTGCTGGCGTCTGACAACCCATTTGCCCTGATCACACTGGCGCATTTGCAGTCCCAGCGGAACCGGCATGATGCTGATGCATTGCTTGCAGCAAAGTGGCAGCTCACAAGACTGCTTTACGAACCTGGATGGAGCAAACAGCGCATAATCACCGTGTTCAAGGTAATCAATTGGATGATGGCGTTGCCGGAACCGCAGGAGGCGCGTTACTGGCACGCCATCCTCAAGTTGGAGAAGGAGCGCAAAATGGACCTGATTACTCCGCTGGAACAATCATTCATGGATAAGGGATGGCAGAAAGGCTTGCAGCACGGCCTGGAGCAAGGTTTGGAGAAAGGCCGGGAGGAAGGGTGCAGGGTTGGCGCGGCAGAATTGCTGGCACGGCAGTTGACGCAACGCTTCGGCCCACTATCGCAAGCTGCGCATAAAAGGATCAGTAAAGCCAGCATGGAGCAGCTGCAAGCCTGGAGTGATGCCATGCTGGAAGCGCAATCGCTAAAGCAAGTACTCGCCTAGCCCATAGCGTGCACCAAAAGAAAAAGGCAGCCGAGGCTGCCTTTTTTGTCGACGCAAAGAAAAGGATTAACCCTTGATCTTGCGCAGTTTTGCGATTGCTGCCAGCTGGCCGATAGCCGCTGCCAGTTCCGCTTGTGCTTTCGCGTAGTCGATGCCGGTCTGTTTATTAGCCAGGCTTTCTTCTGCCAGTTTCTTGGCAGCTTCAGCTTTGGCTTCATCCAGGTCATGACCACGGATCGCGGTGTCAGCCAGGACCGTCACAGCGTTTGGCTGCACTTCCAGCAAGCCGCCGGCGACGAAGACGAACTCTTCTTCAGCCTGGCCAGCAATCTGGATGCGCACCGCGCCTGGACGGATACGAGTGATCAGCGGGGTGTGCTTCGGGTAGATACCCAGCTCGCCCTGCTCACCCGGCAACGCCACGAAAGTCGCTTCGCCCGAGAAGATCTGCTCTTCGGCCGAAACCACATCAACGTGAATAGTGTTTGCCATGTTTATCCTCTGTAGCTATAGCGGCCCCTTGCGAGGCCGCTACGACAATCGAATTAGCCCAGTTTCTTGGCTTTTTCGATGGCTTCGTCGATGGTACCAACCATGTAGAAGGCCTGTTCTGGCAGGTGGTCCAGTTCGCCGGAAGCGATCATTTTGAAGCCCTTGATCGTGTCTTTCAGCGAAACGTACTTACCTGGGGAACCGGTAAACACTTCAGCAACGTGGAACGGCTGCGACAGGAAACGCTGCATCTTACGTGCGCGAGCAACGACCAGCTTGTCTTCAGGAGCCAGCTCGTCCATACCCAGAATCGCGATAATGTCACGCAGTTCTTTGTAGCGCTGCAGGGTGCCCTGTACGGCGCGTGCGGTAGCGTAGTGCTCATCGCCCACGACCAGCGGGTCCAGCTGACGGGAGGTCGAATCCAGTGGGTCAACTGCTGGGTAGATACCCAGAGCAGCGATGTCACGGGACAGAACGACGGTCGAATCCAAGTGACCGAAGGTGGTCGCTGGGGACGGGTCGGTCAAGTCATCCGCTGGAACGTACACGGCCTGGATCGAGGTGATCGAACCGGTCTTGGTGGAGGTAATACGCTCCTGCAGACGGCCCATCTCTTCAGCCAGGGTAGGCTGGTAACCCACTGCGGAAGGCATACGGCCCAGCAGTGCGGAAACTTCGGTACCGGCCAGAGTGAAGCGGTAGATGTTGTCCACGAAGAACAGAACGTCACGGCCTTCGTCACGGAACGATTCAGCGATGGTCAGACCGGTCAGCGCAACGCGCAGACGGTTACCAGGCGGTTCATTCATCTGACCGTAGACCATCGCCACTTTCGAGTTGGCTGGGTTTTCCAGGTCAACCACTTTGGCGTCAGCCATTTCGTGGTAGAAGTCGTTACCTTCACGGGTACGCTCACCAACACCAGCAAACACGGACAGACCCGAGTGAGCTTTAGCGATGTTGTTGATCAGTTCCATCATGTTCACGGTCTTGCCTACACCTGCACCGCCGAACAGACCAACCTTACCACCCTTAGCGAATGGGCAGACCAGGTCAATAACCTTGATGCCGGTTTCCAGCAGGTCTTGGGATGGGGACAGTTCGTCGTAAGCAGGAGCCACGCGGTGGATCGAAGCGGTTTGCTCGTGGGAGACAGGGCCGCATTCGTCGATCGGGTTGCCCAGCACGTCCATAATACGGCCCAGGGTAGCTTTACCTACTGGGACCATGATTGGTTTGCCGGTGTTCTGGATGGTCATGCCGCGACGCAGACCGTCGGACGAGCCCAGAGCAATGGTACGGACAATGCCGTCACCCAACTGCTGTTGCACTTCCAGGGTCAGCTCGGAGCCTTCCATTTTCAGCGCGTCAAAAACCTTAGGCATCGCGTTGCGTGGGAACTCAACGTCCACCACTGCGCCGATACACTGAACGATTTTGCCATCAGCCATGTTCGTTCCTTCAAATATAGTTAAATTCGTTTAAACCGCTGCCGCACCGGCGACGATTTCAGACAGTTCTTTGGTAATTGCCGCTTGGCGGGTCTTGTTGTAGACCAGCTTCAGCTCGCCAATCACGTTGCCGGCGTTGTCCGAAGCGGACTTCATCGCCACCATACGCGCCGATTGCTCGGACGCCAGGTTTTCTGCAACGGCCTGGTACACCAGCGCTTCAATGTAGCGCTCGAGCAGTTCGTCAATCACGGAAGCAGCGTCCGGCTCGTAGATGTAATCCCAGTTGTGGGACTTGTCATCGGCCTTCATCTTGTCCGCGGTCAGCGGCAACAGCTGCTCGACCAACGGTTCTTGCTTCATCGTGTTGATGAACTTGGTGTAGCACAGGTAAACGGCGTCCAGTTTGCCTTCCTGGAATTTCTCCAGCATCACTTGCACTGGGCCGATCAGCTTTTCCAGGTGCGGCGTATCGCCGATCTGGGTAGCTTGTGCGACCACTGGTACACCGATGCGGTTCAGGAAGCCCAAACCTTTGTTACCAATTGCGACTGCTTCAATCTTGTTGCCTGCAGCTTCCAGCTCGCGGGTCTTGTTGGTCACCATACGCAGAACGTTGGTGTTCATACCACCGCACAGACCTTTGTCGGTCGTTACGATGATAAAGCCCACAGCCTTGGCTTCCGTCTTGGCTTCAGCCAGGAACGGGTGCGTGTACTCGGGGTTGGCATTCGCCAAGTTCGCAGCGATATTACGAATTTTGTCACTGTAAGGACGGGCGGCGCGCATACGATCTTGCGCCTTGCGCATTTTCGATGCTGCGACCATTTCCATCGCTTTGGTGATCTTCTTCGTATTCTCTACGCTCTTGATCTTGCCACGTATCTCTTTACCTGCTGCCATGATCCTTCTCCTTTGCGGGATGGCCCGTTGCCGGGCCACCAGGTATTAGTTTGCGAAGGATTTCTTGAAATCAGCAATGGCGGCCGACAGCGCAGCTTCGCCGTCTTTGTCCAGTTGCTTGGTTTCTTCGATCTTGGCCAGCAGAGCGGAGTGCTTGGTCTTCAGGAACGAGTGCAGTTCTGCTTCGAAAGCCAGCACGCGCTTGACTGGAACGCTGTCCAGGAAGCCCTTGTTCACTGCGAACAGCGAGGCGCCCATCAGGGAAATCGACAGTGGCGAGTACTGAGCCTGCTTCAGCAGTTCGGTCACGCGGGCACCGCGGTCCAGCTGCTTACGGGTCGATTCGTCCAGGTCGGAAGCGAACTGCGCGAACGCAGCCAGTTCACGGTACTGTGCCAAGTCGGTACGGATACCGCCGGACAGGTTTTTGATGACCTTGGTCTGGGCAGCACCACCAACGCGCGACACCGAGATACCTGCGTTAATCGCAGGACGGATACCGGAGTTGAACAGCGAGGTTTCCAGGAAGATCTGGCCGTCGGTAATCGAAATCACGTTGGTTGGAACGAACGCCGAAACGTCGCCAGCCTGGGTTTCGATGATTGGCAGGGCGGTCAGGGAACCGGTCTTGCCTTTGACAGCGCCTTTGGTGAAGGCTTCGACGTAGTCGGCGTTCACGCGAGCTGCGCGTTCCAGCAGACGGCTGTGCAGGTAGAACACGTCGCCTGGGTAGGCTTCGCGGCCTGGTGGGCGGCGCAGCAGCAGGGAGATCTGACGGTAAGCAACTGCTTGCTTGGACAGGTCATCGTATACGATCAGAGCGTCTTCGCCGCGGTCGCGGAAGTATTCGCCCATGGTGCAACCGGAGTAAGCCGAGATGTACTGCATTGCTGCGGATTCCGAAGCGGAAGCGGCCACAACAATGGTGTACTCCATCGCGCCGTGCTGTTCCAGGGAACGCACGATGTTCTTGATGGTCGATGCTTTTTGACCGATAGCGACGTAGATACAGGTAACGCCCTGGCCTTTTTGGTTGATGATGGCATCAACTGCAACGGCGGACTTACCGGTCTGACGGTCGCCAATGATCAGCTCACGCTGGCCACGGCCGATTGGTACCATCGCGTCGATCGACTTCAGGCCGGTCTGCATAGGCTGGCCGACGGACTCACGGGCGATAACGCCTGGAGCGATCTTTTCGATTGGGGAGGTCAGGCTGGTGTTAACAGGACCTTTGCCGTCGATCGGCTGACCCAGTGCGTTAACGACGCGGCCGCACAGTTCAGGACCGATTGGTACTTCCAGAATACGGCCGGTGCACTTAACGGTGTCGCCTTCGGAGATGTGCTCGTAGGCGCCCAGAATAACGGCACCAACGGAGTCACGCTCCAGGTTCATTGCCAGGCCAAAGGTGTTGCCTGGGAATTCCAGCATCTCACCTTGCATCACGTCCGACAGGCCGTGGATGCGGCAGATACCGTCTGCTACGGAAATTACGGTGCCTTGATTGCGCACTTCAGCGCCGCCGTCAATGCCTTGGATCCGGCTCTTGATCAGCTCGCTGATTTCGGATGGGTTGAGTTGCATACTAACTCCTAAATGTTTTCTCTCTAGCTGTCGCGGTGCGATTAAGCGACCAGCGCGGAACGCAGCTGCTGCAGCTTGGCGCTGACCGAAGTGTCGAGCACTTCGTCGCCCACCACGACACGCACGCCGCCGATCAGGGCCGGGTCAGTGCTGACGATTGGTTTAAGCTTGCGGCTGAATTTCTTTTCCAGCGTCTTGATCAGCTCGGCCACCTGGGCTTCGCTCATGTCGAATGCGCTCGTGATCTCGGCGTCTGCCGCACCTTCGGCGGCATTCTTCAGCAGCACGAATTGGGCACCGATTTCCGGCAACAGTGCGATACGACCGTTTTCGATCAGCATCGAGAGGAAGTTGTTCGCTTCCGCGTTCAGCGGCGATTTCAGCAAGGCCTTGATGGCTGCGATGACATCGCTATCCAGAACTTTTGGATTGCGGGCATATGCCAGCACCTCTTCATGCGAACCGATCTGGGCCAGTTCGGACACCAGATCGGACCACTGCGCGAGGTTGCCAGCCTGGGCTACGCGGAAGACAGCTTCCGCGTAAGGACGGGCGACGGTTGCGAGCTCTGCCATAATCAGAGCTCGGTTGCCAGGCGATTCAGCAGGTCAGCGTGAGCCGACGCGTTGACTTCGCGCTTCAGGATTTGCTCCGCGCCCTTCACAGCCAGGTCAGCCACTTGACCACGCAGTGCTTCGCGGGCCTGGGTTACTTGCTGCTCAGCTTCGGCTTTAGCTTGTGCCACGATACGGGCAGCTTCGGCTTGTGCGTTTGCTTTGACTTCTTCTGCGACCAGCTGTGCACGCTTTTCAGCGTCCGAAACGAGCGACGAAGCATCGTTACGGGCAGTGGTCAGGAGTTCTGCAGCGGCTTTTTCAGCGCGCTTCATGGCATCCTGACCTTGGTCGGCCGCAGCCAGACCATCTGCAATTCGCTTGGCACGCTCATCCAGCGCAGTATTCAGCGCTGGGAATACGAACTTCATCGAGAACCAGACGAGCACCGCGAAGGTGATCATCTGACCGATGAGAGATCCATTGATGTCCATACCTTGCTCCTAAGAGATTTTCTCCAAATTCAGGAGAAAGATTACTGAGCAACAGCAGCGGTGATAGCGGTCAGGAATGGGTTGTTGAAGGTGAACAGCAGAGCAACACCAACACCGATCATCGAGATCGCGTCCAGCAGACCAGCAATAACGAACAGCTTGGTTTGCAGTTGTGGCATCAGTTCAGGTTGACGTGCCGAAGCTTCCAGGAACTTACCACCCAGGATAGCGAAGCCGAGTGCGGTGCCGATGGCGCCCAGGCCGATGATGATTGCCACTGCCAGAACGGTCATGCCTTGTACTTGTGCGATCAGAGCTTGCATTAGATTTCTCCTAATTTAAAAAAAACGAAAATACCAAAAAACTAAAAAACTAAAACCAATTACTACGAATAAGTTGCTGATTAGTGCTTCTCAACCGCGAGGGCCAGGTACACAACCGTCAACGCCATAAACACAAACGCTTGCAGGGTAACAATCAGAATGTGGAAAATTGCCCATGGTCCACCCAGCATCCACTGTGCCCACCATGGCAGCAGTGCGATCAGGATGAAGATCAGTTCGCCGGCGTACATATTGCCGAACAGTCGCAGCGACAGGGAAATTGGTTTGGCGAACAGTTCCAGCATCTGGAAGATGAAGTTCACAGGTGCCAGCAGGGCGATGGCGACAGGGCTGTGCGCGTGGAACGGCGCGGTGAACAGCTCTTTACCCCAACCGCCGACGCCTTTTGCCTTGATCGAGAAGCCGATAATGCAGATCAGGACGCCGAAGGACATGCCGAAGGTGTGGTTCACGTCAGCGGTAGGCACAACGCGCAGGTAGTTCACGCCAGCGTAGCTCAGCAGCTTAGGCAGTGCGTCGACCGGCAGGAAGTCCATCGCGTTCATCAGCCAGACCCATACGAAGATGGTGATGGCCAGTGGTGCGATCACTTTGGATTTGGCGTGGAATGCGGAATTGACGGTCTCGTTGACCATTTCCATGATCCACTCAACGAAGTTCTGCAGTTTACCCGGCACGCCGGAGGTGGCGCGGCGCGATGCCATGTAGAACAGGCCCAGGAACACGAAGCCCAGGATCAGCGAGATCCAGAAGGTATCGAGGTTGATGGTGCCGTTGGAGTTGTGGGTAAGGTGGTGCTGGATATACTCGGTGGCATTCGCCGGGGCCGCGTGGCCGCCATGTTCAGTAGTCATAGGTCCGAATCTTCTAAATGGTTAAATCTTGAGCAGTGACAGCCAATAAGCCAGGGTAGCCACTACGAATCCCAGGATCAGCCACATCCAGGCGGCTGACTTAAACAGCACCAGTGCGCAAATAAACAGCACTGCCGTTACAAATACCTTCAGCATCTCGGCGCGGAAGTGCGACCGAAATGCTTTCTTTGCATCATCGTTGCCACGCATCACCATCAAGGCGTACACAAGGCTACCGATTACTGCCATACCGCCGCCCACGGCTGCGGACCAGCCTCTCTCCACCCCGGCGAAAAGCGCCACGGTAGCGGAAAATAGGACGGCGATTGTTAATTGCAGGGCAACTACTCGGAAGACAGGCCAGGCGATACTTCTTGAAGAATCACTCACTTGCCGCATTCCTTAAGACCCAAAGACACGGGATTATAGTTGGTTTACATGACCAAGGTCAAACATGGTGCATTGCAAAAAGCACCTCTAACAACAAGGTATTCTGCCTAAAAGGTAGGCATTTGGCGATTACTTGCAGGGTCATTGAAAGCTGTGAAACCAGGAAACCAGGGTACGACCCAAAGGGTCGTACCGCGCCTGGCCAGGGTCCGGCCCTTTGGGCCGTACCCTGGTTTCCCGGTTTCAAGGTTCAGCCGCGCAGCCGCGCAATCACCCCATCCAGGATATCCAGGTCCGCAAAATCAATAATCATCTGCCCCTTCCCCTTGGTCCCCATCTTGAAGATGACCGAGGTCGCCAGCGTATCCGACAGCTCCTCCTCCAGCCGCTTGATATCCCCCGACTTCTCCTTGGCGCGGGCGACCGGTTTAGCCTTGGCCTCCTCCATATGGTTGTGGACAAGTTTTTCCGTCTCACGCACCGACAAGCGTTTCGAAATTACAACATTCGCCAAAGCAATCTGCGAAGCCGCATCGACCGCCAGCAATGCACGCGCATGGCCCATATCGATATCACCTGCCATCAGCATGGTCTGCACCGGCTCCGCCAGGTTCAGCAAACGCAGCAGGTTCGACACCGCCGAACGCGAACGCCCCACCGCCTGCGCCGCCTGCTCGTGGGTAAACGAGAAATCGGTAATCAAACGATGAATACCCTGCGCCTCTTCCAGCGGATTCAAATCCTCCCGCTGGATGTTCTCGATCAAGGCCATCGCCGCCGCGGTCGTGTCGTCCACATCCTTGACCAGGACCGGCACCGTTTCCAAACCGGCAAGCTGCGCCGCACGGAAACGGCGCTCGCCCGCGATGATTTCATATTTGACATGACCGGTCGGCTTGTCGATGCCCACCGGACGCACCAGCAGCGGCTGGATGATGCCCTGGGTCTTGATCGACGCTGCCAACTCCCCCAAGCCACCCTCATCCATCTGGGTACGCGGCTGGTATTTACCGGCTTGCAGGAATCGCACCGACATCTCGTTCGGAGTCGGATGCGAAGTCGGATTAGACGGGTCTTCGTCGCCGCCGAGCAGCGCGTCCAGGCCGCGACCGAGGCCTTTCATTTTTTTAGTTGCCATTGTGGATAACTCGATTACATTTTCTTGATACGTTTAACCATCTCCGCGCCGAAGGCGATGTAAGCCTGCGCACCTTTCGACGTCGGGTCGAAAGTCACGCCCGGCATGCCGTACGACGGCGCCTCGGCCAATCGCACATTGCGCGGAATAATCGTCTTGAACACCTTGTCGCCGAAGTGCTGCTCCAGTTGGGCCGACACTTGCTGCGACAGCGTCATGCGCGGATCGAACATCACGCGCAGCAAGCCGATGATCTTCAGGTCCGGGTTCAGGTTGGCGTGCACCTTCTTGATGGTGTTCACCAGGTCCGACAAACCTTCCAGCGCGTAGTACTCGCACTGCATCGGAATGATCACGCCATGCGCCGCGCACAGGCCGTTCAAAGTCAGCATCGACAACGCAGGCGGGCAGTCGATCAGCACGAAGTCGTAGTCCTTGGCGACCAGGGCCAGCGCATCGCGCAGGCGGCGCTCACGGTTCTCCAGTTGCACCATCTCCACCTCGGCACCTGCCAGCTCGCGGTTGGCAGGCAGCACGTCGAAGCGCCCTGCTTCCGAACGCTGGCGCGCCGTGGCGATGTCGGCACTGCCGAGCAAGACTTCATAAGTGGATGATGCGAGGCCGGCTTTGTTGATGCCCGCACCCATCGTGGCATTGCCCTGCGGGTCGAGGTCAACCAGCAACACTCGCTGATTAAGTTTGGCCAGGCCGGCGGCCAGGTTAACTGTCGTGGTAGTCTTACCTACGCCGCCCTTTTGATTTGCTACACAGAAAATTTTGGCCATGTATGGTCGAAAAGTTTTATATTGTTTAAACCGTTTATACTGTTTATCTCATATAAACGGTTCATATTATTTATACCGTTTATACCGTTATGCCCTGCCGATGAAAACCAGGTGACGCTGTGCATCCAGCCCCGGCACATTCAATGGCTGTAGCTCGTTCACTTTCCAGGGGTCAGGCAGTCGCTCGCGTTCCTCTGCCGGCGCCGTGCCTTTCAGGGCGATGAATTGCCCGCCCTCTGCCAGCAGGTGCCCCGACCAGTTCACAAAATCGCTCAGGTCCGCAAACGCCCGCGAGGTGATGACGTCGTAAGGCGTCTTGACCTGCAGTTCCTGCACCTTCTTCGTGTACACAGTAACGTTGCCCAGCTCCAGTTCCGCCTTCACCTGGTTCAGGAAGGCCGTTTTCTTGTGCACGATGTCGATCATCGACACCTTCATGTCCGGCCGCGCGATCGCCAGCACCATGCCCGGCAAACCGCCCCCTGCCCCAACGTCCAGCACATTCTGCGCGTTGCGGAAGGCCGGCAGCGACGCCAGCGAATCCAGCACATGCAGGGTCATCATCTCCATCGGGTCGCGCACGGCCGTCAGGTTGTACACCTTGTTCCACTTGTTCAGCAGGGCCAGGTAGTCCAGCAGTTTTTCCTGCTGTGCTTCGCTCAGGCCCAGGTCCAACTGCGCAACACCATTCTTCAACACCAGCGCCAGTGCGGCGCGATCAAACACCGCCATCAAGCAGCCTCATCTTTCAGGGACACAAAACCGCCGTAACCGGCCTTCTTCAGGTGCACCAGCAGCAGCGAAATGGCGGCCGGGGTCACGCCCGAAATACGCGAAGCCTGGCCCAGTGTTTCCGGACGATGCTTCTGCAATTTCTGGCGCACTTCCATCGACAGCGCCGTAATGTCGGCGTAGTTGAAGCCCTCTGGCAGCTTCAGGTTTTCGTAATGCTCGTGACGCTCCACTTCGCGCAGCTGGCGATCGATATAGCCCGAGTACTTCAGGGTGATCTCGATCTGCTCCTTTACCGCCTCGTCTTCCACACCCGGACCGGCCAGCGCCTGGCCCTCGTTCCCGGTCATGGTCATCAGCTTCGCGTACTCGACACCCGGACGGCGCAGCAAGTCCGCCAGCGAATATTCACGCTCGATAGCCTGGCCGATCACACGCTCCGACTCAGCCGCCGCCAAGATGCGCGGGTTGACCCAGGTCGCTTTCAGGCGCTCCAGTTCCTTCGCCACCGACTCGCGTTTGCGGTCGAAAGCTTCCCACTGCGCATCGCCAACCACACCCAGCTTACGCCCGATTTCTGTCAGGCGCATGTCAGCGTTGTCTTCACGCAGGCTCAGGCGATATTCCGCGCGGCTGGTGAACATGCGGTACGGCTCCTGCACGCCCTGGGTTACCAGGTCGTCCACCAGCACGCCCAGGTAAGCCTCCGAACGCGCCGGGGTCCAGGCTTCTTCGCCCTTGGTTTGCAGCGCGGCGTTGATACCCGCCAGCATGCCCTGCGCCGCCGCTTCCTCATAGCCGGTGGTGCCGTTGATCTGGCCAGCGAAGAACAGGCCGTTGATCGCCTTGGTTTCCAGCGACGCTTTCAGGCCGCGCGGATCGAAATAGTCGTACTCAATCGCATAGCCCGGACGCAGGATGTGCGCGTTTTCCATACCCTTCATCGAGCGTACCAGCGCAATCTGCACATCGAAAGGCAGGCTGGTCGAGATACCGTTCGGGTAGAACTCGTGGGTCGTCAGGCCTTCCGGCTCCAGGAAAATCTGGTGCGACTCCTTGGCCGAAAAGCGATGGATCTTGTCCTCGATCGACGGGCAATAGCGCGGACCGACACCCTCGATCACGCCGGTATACATCGGGCTGCGATCCAGGCCGCCACGAATAATGTCGTGGGTTTTCTGGTTGGTGTGGGTTATCCAGCACGGCAGCTGCTGCGGATGCATGGACGCATTGCCCATCACCGAGAATACCGGCACCGGATCCAGGTCGCCCGGCTGCTCGGTCATTTGCGAAAAGTCGATGCTGCGGCCATCGATGCGCGGCGGCGTGCCGGTCTTCAGGCGGCCCTGCGGCAGCTTCAATTCCTTCAAGCGCGCCGACAGCGAGATGGCCGGCGGATCGCCAGCGCGGCCAGCCGAAAAGTTTTGCAGGCCAACGTGGATTTTTCCGTCCAGGAAGGTACCCGCCGTCAGCACGACAGCGCGACCCAGGAACTTCAGGCCGATCTGGGTGACGGCGCCGACTACACGCTCACCCTCCACCATCAGGTCATCCACCGCCTGCTGGAACAGCCACAGGTTCGGCTGGTTTTCCAGGCGATGGCGGATCGCTGCCTTGTACAGGATACGGTCGGCCTGCGCGCGCGTCGCACGCACGGCAGGGCCTTTGGACGAGTTCAGGATACGGAACTGGATGCCGGACTCATCGGTAGCGATGGCCATGGCGCCACCCATCGCATCGACTTCTTTGACCAGATGGCCTTTGCCGATACCGCCGATGGATGGGTTGCACGACATCTGGCCCAGGGTCTCAATGTTGTGGGTCAACAGGAGGGTCTTCTGACCCATCCGGGCCGACGCGAGGGCCGCCTCGGTACCGGCGTGACCGCCGCCGACAACGATAACGTCGAATTCAGTAGGAAATAGCATGGTGAAAAATGGGGGAAAGCGTGGGATCAACCGAGATTATAGAGTTTTTTCGTCGCTGCGAATTTTTTGGGCAGGATATTTTTGCGAGCAATGTTTCACGTGGAACAAAAAAAGAGGCCGGGATCACCCGGCCTCAGCTGTTTCACGTGAAACAATATTACTTGAACCACGCGTCGTAACCGGTCTTGATGATCAAAAGCACCACCACGACCAGGAATAAACGCCGCACAAATTCACTGCCATGCTTCAACGCCAGCTTGGTGCCCAGCACCGAACCCGCCACCTGGAACACGGCCATGGTCAAACCCAGCAGCCAAATGACATTGCCCGTGATTCCGAACAAGCAGATCGCCGCCACATTGCACGCGACATTCACCACCTTCGCCGCCGCCGACGCCCCCAAGAAATCAAAGCCAAAGCTACGCACAAACAGAAAGACCAGGAAGCTACCCGTGCCCGGTCCGAAAAAGCCATCATAGAAACCAATGCCCGCCCCCACCAGCACGGCCAGCACCCGCTCCTTGGTACCCGAATGCAGCGGCGCATGGACGCTACCAAGATCCTTGCGGTAGAAGGTATAGCCCGCCACCGCCAGCAGCACAAAAGGCAGTAAGCCGCGCAAGAAGTCCGGCGGAATCCTGGTTACCGTATAGGCGCCAAGGAAGGCAAACAGAAAAGCCGCAAGCGCCGCCGGCGCTACCGTCGACCAGGCGATAGTCGTCCGGCGCGCATAATTCACTGCCGCCGCGCTGGTACCGAATACGCTGGCCACCTTATTGGTCCCCAGCAGCGTCGCCGGAGGCGTATTCCCCATGGCCGAGAACAGGGCCGGAATCTGGATCAAACCGCCGCCGCCCACCACCGCATCCACAAATCCAGCCGCGAACGCAGCGCCCGCCAACAAGCCATACTCCACCATCACCCTACTCCCGTGCGATTCAAATCCTTACATTTTACGGAAGAAGCCCCATCTTCGCCTCGTGTAAAATGCCTTAGCCCCAATCACTTAGCCCGCCATGACCGCACCCGTTCCAGCCCGTACCCCAGAGATCGTGCCTGACGTCTTCTTCCTGGAGATGACGAACCACTGCAATATGCACTGCACGTTCTGCCCTTCCGACTACATCAAGAAGGACCGGGCGCTGGCGGATGACGAACTGGCAATCCGCTACATCGAACAAGTACGCGACCTGAACCTGAATCGCCCGATCCAGTTCAGCGTCCTTGGCGAACCGCTGCTCAACAAAAAGATCTTCAACTATATCGACCTGTGTGAGCAGTACGGCATTGAAGTCTATCTGATCACCAACATCTCCCTGCTGGACGAAGAGCGCTCGCGCAAGATTTTCGCGCACGACAATATCGCGCTGGTGATGAGCTTGCAGACCCCAAATAAGGACTCCTACGATCGCCTGCGCGGTTACGACAAGCTGGACTTTGAAGAGTACTTCGCCCGTATCCTGCCCGCCCTGCGCGAGAAATTCGCCAGCGGCAGCGAATCGCGCGTCGAGATCCACGTGACCTCGACCACCAATATGCGCGCCGATTCCACCCTCCAGTCCGACTTCGAACTGGATATGTGGGACCCGTTCAAGATCGAAGACAAAGGCGAATTCGTACGCCAGCTACTGGACCGCTTCGACGGTTATGCAGAACAGCTACGGACCGAGTACCCCGATGCCTTCGCCACCGAGCTGGCACGCAGCGAAGACAAATACGGGCCGCAACTGGAACGCGGCCACCTGGCCGGCCGTCGTGCCGATGTGCCGCCGAATGCGGAAGACCTGACCGAAGACCGCTTCTGGGGCTATATGTTCGCCCCGAACTGCTTCATCCGCTTCAAGTCCTTTGGCATGTGGACCAAGGAAGAATCCTTCATGAAGACCTTCCTGCCCAAGGAATCGCTGGTCTATGTGGAGGAGCGCCAGGAGCCGATGGACTGCGCCATGGCGCACAACGTCTCCATGCTGGCCGATGGCCAACTGTCGCTCTGCTGCCTCGACTATGAAGGCGAAATGGAGTTGCCCAACCTGCGCGACAGCTCGCTGAAGGAACTG
Source organism: Massilia sp. SR12 (assembly GCA_046523935.1). GTDB lineage: Bacteria > Pseudomonadota > Gammaproteobacteria > Burkholderiales > Burkholderiaceae_D > Rugamonas. Next base: position 4,127,942 of record CP159586.1, read on the forward strand.
CTGGAACATCCAAAGCGCATGGAGATTGCCAAGAATGCCATGCAGACGGAAGTCTGCCGCCGCTGCCAGGGCAACCTCTATGTCTTCGACACCCGCCCATCCGCCGTGGTGGAAACCCCGGTTTCCAAGTTCGGCCAAGGCTGGTATCCCTACGAAGCCGAACTGAATGGCACTGGCGGCCGCTGGTCATCCGGCCACGCCACCTGCTACCACTTCGCGCGCGGCGACGTGCAAGAGTTGGGACTGAAATTTTTCAGCGTGCTCGACTCGGGCAGCACATTCAAGGTCAGTGCCACGCCCTACGACGACATCGGCAAGAGCTTTGGCGCCCCCACAACGCACACCTTCCACGGCGTGCAGAACAGCGTCACCGAGGTCAACGTGCCGCTGCAACTGGAAGCGGGCAAGCTGTACCGCCTCGACTTCGAATCGCCAACCTGGACGCCGGCCGCCATGCATGGCAGCGCCGACACGCGCGAACTGGGCTTTGCACTGCTGGAAGCCAAGGCACGCAGCGTGAGCGCCGACGCGGGCGATGCTCCGCCCGCCGCAGAACCGGTTGCCGAGAAGCCACCGCGCCGCTTCCGCCAGTGGTTCGCCAAGTTCACTTCGAACTAAGCTTTGAGCGGGCGAGGATCTCGCCCACAATTCCTTTTCGGAACAGCAGTACGCATGTAACAAAAATCAAGCCGGTCACCAGGCTCACGGCCTCACCCAAAGTGGTGAACCATTCGATGCCGGTGCTGGCCGCCATAATATTGCCGAAATCGCCCAGCTTGTTCTCCAAGACGATGATCAGGATGGCACCGATGATCGGGCCGACCAGGGTACCCATGCCGCCCACCAGCGTCATCAGGATCACCAGGCCCGACATGGTCCAGTGCACATCGGTCAGCGTCTCGAAGCCGAGCACGATCGTTTTCGTGGCGCCGGCCAGCGCGGCCAGGGAAGCAGATAAAACGAACGCCGCCAGCTTGTAGCGGTCCACGTCATAACCCAGCGACATCGCGCGCGGTTCGTTCTCTTTGATCGCTTTCAACACCTGGCCGAACGGCGAATGCACGATGCGCACAATCAATGCGAAGCCCGCGATAAAGATCCCCAGCACAACGTAGTACATCGCCAGGTCGCTGCCCAGGTCGAGCACGCCGAGCAACTTGCCGCGCGGGACGCCCTGCAAGCCGTCTTCGCCGCCGCTGAAATCGGTAAAGCGCAGCGCGCCGAAGTACACCATCTGCGCCAGCGCCAACGTGATCATGGAGAAGTAAATCCCTTGCCGCCGGATCGCCAGCCCGCCCATCAGCGCGCCCAGCGCGGCACCGGCCAGCACAGCGACCAACACACTGGCTTCGAAGGGAAGGCCCCAGTTCTTCATCGCGTTGCCGGCCACATAGCCGGCGGCGCCGAAGAAGGCGGCGTGACCGAACGATAGCAAGCCGGTAAAGCCGATCAGCAAATTGAAGGCGCAAGCGAAGAGGGCGAAGCACAACAGTTTCATCAACAGCACCGGGTAGCCGATAAACGGCGCCACCAGCGCCAGCGCAAACGCGATGGAGTAGCCCAGCTTTTTGTTCATCTATCGTTCCTTGCCGAACAGGCCGGCGGGGCGCAGCAAAAGGATGATGACCATCACCAAAAACACCACGGTGTTGGCAAACTCGGGATAGAACACCTTGGTCAGGCCTTCGATCACACCCAGCCCAAGGCCGGTGACAATCGAGCCCAGGATCGACCCCATGCCACCGATCACCACAACGGCGAATACGACGATAATCAGGTTCGACCCCATCAGGGGTGTCACTTGCTGGATCGGAGCCGCCAGCACCCCTGCAAAGCCCGCCAAAGCGACGCCGAAGCCATAGGTCAGGGTGACCATCAGCGGAACGTTGATGCCGAACGCTTCCACCAGCTTCGGATTTTCCGTGCCGGCACGCAGGTAGGCGCCCAATTTGGTCTTTTCGATCACGAACCAGGTGGCCAGGCAAACCGTCAGCGAGGCGACTACCACCCAGGCGCGGTAATTAGGCATCACCATGAAGCCGAGGTCGGTTGCCCCCTGCAGGGCCTCAGGCGTCTCAAACGGCTGCCCGGAGACACCGTAAAACGAGCGGAAAGCGCCTTCGATCAGCAGGGTCAGGCCGAAGGTCAGTAACAGCCCGTAAAGATGGTCCAGCTTGTACAGCCAGCGCAGCATGGTGCGTTCAATCAGCACGCCCAGAATTCCCACCATCAGCGGCGCCAGCAGCAGCATGCTCCAGTAGCTCATACCGAAGTAGGTCATGCCGATCCACGCCAGGAAGGCGCCCATCATGTACAGGGCGCCGTGGGCGAAGTTGATCACATTCAGCAGGCCGAAAATCACGGCGAGGCCGAGCGACAGCATGGCGTAGAAGGAGCCGTTAACGAGCCCCAGCAGGAGCTGGGACATCATCATCGGTAGCGGGCGGCCAAAGATCTCCATTTAGCCTACTTCCACAAGGCGCATTTGGTTTCGGCCTTGGACATGTAGGCCTGGTCGCCCGGAATCGTCGCCACCACCTTGTAGTAGTCCCATGGGTATTTGGATTCCGACTGCTTCTTCACCTCCATCAGGTACATGTCGTGCACCATGCGGCCGTCCGGGCGGATTACACCGTTGCTGGTGAAGACGTCCTTGATGGTGGTGGATTTCAGCTTCGCCATCACCTTGTCCGAGTCGTCCGTGCCGGCGGCCTTCACGGCGTTCAGGTACTGCAGCGCGGCGGAGTAGTCGCCAGCCTGCAGCATCGAAGGCTCCTTCTTCATCCTGGCGAAGTAGCGCTTGGACCAAGCGCGAGTCTGCTCGTTCATGTCCCAGTACCAGCCGTCGGTCAGGTACATGCCGGCGGTGGCGTTCAGGCCGAGCGAGTGGATGTCGTTGATGAACACCAGCAGGCCGGCCATCTTCATCTTCTTGGCGACGCCGAATTCGTTCGCGGCCTTCACCGAATTGATAAAGTCGCCGCCCGCATTCGCCAGGCCCAGCACCTGCGAGCCGGACGAGGAAGCCTGCATCAGGAAGGACGAAAAATCGGTGCCAGGGAAGGGATGGCGCACGGTGCCGGTCACTTTGCCACCGGCCTTGGTCACCACCTCCGACGTGTCCTTTTCCAGCGAGTGGCCAAACGCGTAGTCGGCCGTCAGGAAATACCAGCTCTTGCCGCCCTGCTTGACGATGGTGCTGCCGGTGCCGCGTGCCAGTGCTACCGTGTCGTAGGCGTAGTGCACGGTGTAGGGCGTGCAATCCTCGTTGGTCAGGCGCGAGGAGCCGGCACCGACCACCATGAAGATCTTCTTCTTGTCCGCCGCGATCTTGGCCATGGCCAGGTTGGCGCCGGAGTTGGTGCCGCCGACCAGCATGTCCACGCCCTGCTGGTCGAACCATTCGCGCGCTTTGGAGGCGGCGATATCGGCCTTGTTCTGGTGGTCGGCAAACACGAATTCGATCTTCTTGCCGGCGATGTTGCCGCCAGCGTCGGCAATCGCCATCCGGATCGCTTCCGCGCCGCCCTGGCCGTCGATATCGGAGTAGACGCCGGACATATCGGTGATGAAGCCGATCTTGATGGTGTCGCCAGAGATCTGGGCCTGCGCGCCAAAGGCGGTACATGCTGCTGCAAGGGCGATGACTTTGCGTTTCATGTTGTCTCCGTTTTCAGTATGTGGGTTTAAACGCCCAGCAGCTCGGTCAACACCGGCATGCGGGCTTCCAGTTCCGATGACGCAAAACTCTCAACTATCCTTCCGTGCTCCATGACGTAAAACCAGTCCGCCAGCGGTGCGGCGAAGCGGAAATTCTGCTCGACCATGACGATCGTGTAGCCCTTCGTTTTCAAGGTGCGGATCATGCGCGCCAGTCCTTGCACGATGACTGGCGCAAGCCCTTCCGAAATCTCATCGAGCAGCAGCAGGCGCGCGCCCGTGCGCAGGATGCGCGCCACCGCCAGCATTTGCTGCTCGCCGCCGGACAGGCGCGTGCCCTGGCTGCTGCGGCGCTCCGCCAGGTTGGGAAACATCTCGTAGATTTCTTCGACCGACATGCCCTGCCCCGTTTTCAGGGCCGGCGGCAGCAACAGGTTTTCCTCCGCCGTGAGCGAGGCGAAAATGCCGCGCTCTTCGGGACAATAGCCGACCCCAAGGTGGGCCACTTTGTGCGTGGGCAAACCAATCGCTTCCTGGCCGTTAATGCGGATGGAACCTTTGCGCGCACCGGTCAGGCCCATGATGGCGCGCAGCGTCGTGGTGCGGCCGGCACCGTTGCGGCCTAGCAGCGTCACCACCTCGCCCGGGCTCACCGTCAGGTTCACGTCGTGCAGGATGTGCGACTCGCCATACCAGGCCTGCAGTTGGCTGATTTCCAGCGCGGCGCTCATGAGCCCACCCCGGCTTCCGTCCCCATATAGGCTTCCATCACCTGCGGGTTGGTCGAGACTTCCGCATAGGGCCCTTCGGCCAGCACGGCACCGCGTTGCAGCACCGAGATGCGGTCGCTGATGCCGGACACCACGTTCATATTGTGCTCAACCATCAGGATGGTGCGGCCGGCCGACACCTTCTTGATCAGCTCGGTCACGCGGTGCACATCCTCATGGCCCATGCCCTGGGTCGGCTCATCCAGCAGCATCAGCTCCGGCTCCAAGGCCAGGGTGGTAGCGATTTCCAGCGCACGCTTGCGGCCATAGGGCATATCGACTGTGACGGTATCGGCGAACGACGCCAGGTCCACCTCCGCCAGCAACTCCATCGCGCGCCCGTTCAGCTGGTCCAGGGTGCGCCCACTACGCCAGAAGTGGAAGGTGTTGCCCAGCTTGCGCTGCAGGCCGATGCGCACGTTTTCCAGTACCGTCAGGTGCGGAAAAACCGCCGAGATCTGGAAGGAACGAATCACGCCCATGCGCGCAATCTGCGCCGGCTTGTGCGAGGTGATGTCCTTGCCGTTAAAGAGGATCTGGCCCGAGGTCGGCACCAGGAATTTGGTGAGCAGGTTGAAGCAGGTGGTTTTACCGGCGCCGTTCGGGCCGATCAGGGCGTGGATATGCCCGCGCTGGACTTTCAAGTCCACGTTGGCGACAGCGGTGAATCCCTTGAACTCCTTGGTCAAACTCTTTGTTTCCAAGATGAAGTCGGACATTGCGTCTCCCGGGTTTTGCTAGATCATACACAAAAGCGCTGCCTTTTCCGCAATCATGATCACCGGGGAATTTGTATTACCGGAAGTGATAGTTGGCATCACCGAAGCGTCGGCGATGCGCAGGCCGCGCACGCCCCTGACCCGCAATTCGCTGTCAACCACGGCCGAAACGTCGTCGGCGCGGCCCATTTTGCAGGTGCCGACCGGATGGAAAATCGTGGTGCCGATGCTGCCTGCCGCCTCGGCCAACTCCTCGTCGGTGCGAAAATGCACACCGGGTCTGCATTCCTGCGGCCTGTATTTCGCCAGCGCCGGCGCCGCCGCAATCTTGCGCGTCAGGTTCAGCGCGGCCGCTGCCACGCGCCGGTCCTCATCCGTGCTCAGGTACATCGGCTTGATTTTGGGCGGTGCGTAGGAATCGGCGCTCGCGATGCGCACATGGCCGCGCGAGGTCGGGCGCAGGTTGCAAACGCTGGCCGTGAAAGCAGGGAAGTCGTGCAGCGGTTCGCCAAAACGCTCCAGCGACAGTGGCTGCACGTGGTACTCCAGGTTGGGCCTGGCCTGCTCTGGTCCCGAGCGCGCGAAGGCACCCAGTTGCGAAGGCGCCATCGACATCGGCCCGCTTTGGAACAGCGCATATTCCAGGCCAATGCGGGCTTTGCCGAACCAGTTGCGCGCCAGCGTGTTCAGGGTGCGCGCGCCCTCGACCTGGAACACCATGCGCAGTTGCAGGTGGTCCTGCAGGTTGGCGCCGACGCCCGGCAAATCCAGCACCGGCTGCACGCCGGCCTGGGCCAGCACATCGGCCGGACCAATGCCGGACAACTGCAGGATGTGCGGCGTGCCGATCGCGCCCGCCGCCAGCAATGTCTCGCGCGCCTCGGCGCTCCAGCGCGTGTCGCCGCCGGTGAAAATCACACCTTTGCAAACGCCCTCTTCCAGCACCAGTTTCTCAACGTGGCAGCCGGTCATCAGCGTCAGGTTGGGGCGCTGCGCCGCCTTGCGCAGAAAGGCCTTGGCCGTGCTCCAACGGATACCGCGCTTCTGGTTCACTTCAAAATACGCGCAACCCGAATTGTCGCCGCGATTGAAATCATCGACCTTGGGAATGCCCGCCTGCTCGGCAGCGTCGCGGAAGGCGTCCAGGATATCCCAGCGCAGGCGCTGCTTCTCGACGCGCCATTCGCCGCCGGCGCCGTGAAAATCGCTCGCGCCGCCGTGGTGGTCTTCGCTTTTGCGGAACAAGGGCAGCACTTCCGACCAGCGCCAGCTCGCGTCGCCGCACAAATCGGCCCAATGGTCATAATCGGCGGCCTGCCCGCGCATATAGATCATGCCGTTGATCGAGGAACTGCCGCCGAGGACTTTGCCGCGCGGATAAATCAGGCTGCGGCCACCCAGGCCGGCTTCCGCTTCGGTGCGGAACATCCAGTCCGTGCGCGGATTGTTAATGCAGTGAAGGTAGCCAACAGGGATATGGATCCAGGCGTAATCGTCCTTTCCTCCTGCTTCAATCAGCAGCACTTGGGTTTTCGGATTTTGCGTCAGGCGATTGGCGAGCACACAACCCGCAGTCCCCGCACCGACAATAATGTAGTCAAACTGGCCAGCAGATTCCAAGGGTTCTCCGCGTCAGGATTGGTCGATTTCAGCGATCAGAATTTCCATCAATTTTGCTGTCGGCATGACGCGCGCGCGCGTAACGCCGGTTCCAGCCCACAACGATAACAATTCGGGGTCGCCACGCTTGGCAGCTTCCGCACGAATGCTGCCGGTGAGGGCGTTTTGCACGGGATAAGCGGGGACATCCGCCTCAACCCCTGCCATTTGCTGCATAAAACGGTTCACGACACCGCGCGCCAGGCGGCCGGAAAAGGCGCGCGTCAGGCGGGTAGGATTGCCTTGCGCTGCCAGCAAGCGCTCCTTGTACACCGCCGGCACGCCCGATTCTTCGGTCACCAGGAATGCCGTCCCCATTTGCACGGCAGCCGCTCCCAGCGCCAGCCGTTCGCGAATGTCCGCGCCCGTCATGATGTTCCCGGCGGAGATAACGGGAATCCGCACCGCCTGCAACACCGCTGCCAACAGGGGAATCGACTCCATCGTGGCTGCCGCCTGCGCGCCAATAAACGTCCCGCGATGGCCGCCCGACTCCACGCCCGAAGCAACAACCGCGTCCGCCCCGGCGGCCTGCCAGGCAAGCGCCTCTTCCACCGTCGTCACGGTTCCAATCACGAAAATGCCCGCATCTTGCAGTCGCTTTACCTGCGCGGCTGAAAGAATATCGAAGGTAAAACTCGCCACCGCAGGCTTCAATTCCAGCAAAAGCTCAAACTGCGCAGCAAAATCCTCACACCATTTTGCAGGCATCGGCAGTGCTGGCCAGCCCAAAGAACTCCAGACAGGGCGCAACAAGTCCGCAGCACGATCCACTTCCTGCTGCGACGGCGCCGGCACGCCCTGCACGAAGAAATTCAACATGAACGGACGCGAGCTCAGTCGCCGGGTTTCGGCAACCTGGGCGCGAATCGTGTCTAACGAAAGCATCGACGCGCCAAACGAACCCAAGCCGCCCGCATTCGAAACGGCTGCGACCATTGCCGGCGTATTGGCGCCTCCAGCCATCGGACCCTGGATGATCGGAACGGGAAAAATCGCCTCAAAACCCATTTTCACCCCCTCTTCGGCTGTGGATAACGCTATGAATATCCACAGGCACCGATTGTGAGTAAACCAAACTTCCGACAAAAGCCCAAAAATTGTCCCAAAACAGTTAATGGCTCACGCAAGGTTTACGCGCCTCCTTATACAGCTCGTAAACCCCTGATTTTTTTCCGCAAGGTAGACTTATCCACAGAAAGTGGAGGTTGTTAACAATCACTACTATTTTGTATACACACTAATCTAACGTAAACAAAACTCTCCGACGCGATCAACTATACTGAACAAGCAAGTTGTTCCATGCAACCCAGCTGGAGAACCTCTTGTCAACCACCGACGCCTATCGACGCTTTCGCCGGAGATTACTCGTCACCATGTCCATGCTGGCACTGCTCGCTACAGCAGTCGTCGCGTGGCAACTATTTTCGTCCACACGCGATCGTGAACAGGCGATCCGTCAGCAAACCCAGCACTACACGCGGGCCATCGAAGCCCAAGTTTTAAGCACCATCCAACTATCCGACATTGCATTACTAGGCTTTGCCAACGCCATCAAGGTCGCGCCCTACACACCAGAAACCATCAATGGCCTGCTCACTTCGCGAGGAGCAACCTTCGGCAACAGTTTCTGGATTACCTTTATCGACCCGAATGGTTTCGCAATCGCAAGTTCGCGCGATATTCCCGTCAAAGGCATCAACTACCGGGATCGGGACTACTTCCAGGCCCAGCTCAAGCCTGGAGACACGCTGTTCGTTGGAGAACCAACCCGCGGGCGCATTTCAAAAAGCCGGCTGTTCTTTCTGAGCAGGCGAGTTGAAAACGCTAAAGGCCAATTCCTTGGCGTAATCGTGGCCCCGATTGACGCCCGCACACTCGCTGAAACCTTTGAAAACTCACGCCTAAGCGACGACGTCGCCATTACCTTGTTCCACACCAACGGCAACGTCATTGCTCGCGCACCGCACTTCGAACAAACCTTTAACCGCAGTGTCAGCACCTCGAACGTGTATCGCTCATTGCAGACATCCCCTACTGGAACTGTCAACTCAGTCAGCCCGATCGACAACAAATCACGCATCGCCAGCTATCGCAAACTACCCAACTTGCCCCTGGTGGTGACAGTCGGCAGTTCTAACGTCGGCCTGGCATTGATCTCGCAACGGCATTTCATCATCGCCGGCCTTGCCCTATTCCTGATTTTCATGCTGATCGCCGTCGCAACGACCTACGCACTGCACTCCTTTGCCGCTGCGGAAGAAAGGGAACGGCGTTTTCACGCCCTGTATGTCACATCGACCGAAACCGAAAAAAAACTCACCAAAAGCGAGCAGCGCCTGCGCCTGATTGCTGACAACCTGCCCATCGTCATCGCCCATATCGACCGCAACGAGACCTACACCTTCAAAAATCGCCGTTTTGCTCAAATTTACAGTGATGGCGACAACCTGCAGCAAGTACTTCCGCCCGCAATTTACGCAGAGACCAGGCCTTACCTTGAACAAGCTTTTGCTGGAGAAACGGTCTACTTCGAACGCCACATTCAACGTGAAGGCCAGGACTGCTGCGACGCAATTACCTACGTGCCGGATCGTGACGAAAACGGCAACGTCATCGGCCTCTTCGTCATGGCGGAAGACATCAGCGAACGCAAAAAACATGAAGAAGTAAGCAAACTGGCCACCCTCATGTATGAAAATGCCAGCGAAGGCATGATGGTGACTGACGCCGAAGGCCGCATCTTGTCCGTCAACGCCGCTTTTTCCCTCATTAGCGGCTATCCAGCCGATGAAGTCATAGGCCACCTCGCCTACGAACTGACTTCCAGCCAGCAGGACATCAAATTTTTCAGCCGCATGCGCCAGACCATTACCCATACCGGCTACTGGGAAGGCGAGATCTGGCACCAGCATAAAAATGGCGACCACTACCTGGTTTCACTGCGCTTCAACACCGTATTCGATGACAAAGGCAATGCACTACGCCACGTCGCGCTATTCAGCGACATTACAAAGAAGAAAGCCACGGAAGAAGCGATCTGGAAGCAAGCCAACTTCGACGCCCTGACTAGCCTGCCCAATCGGCGCATGTTCAACGACCGCCTGCGTCAGGAAATGAAGAAATCAGCCCGCGACAACGCACCTATGGCGCTCATTTTCATCGACCTGGATAACTTCAAAGCCGTCAACGACAACCTTGGCCACGACTTTGGCGACCTATTGCTGAAACAAGTTGCAGACAGGCTGCTGCAATGCGTCCGCAATACGGACACCGTAGCCCGTCTTGGCGGCGATGAATTCACGGTCATCCTCAGCGAGCTGAAAGACTCCGGAGACGCGGTCAGGATCGTGCAAGACGTTCTCCACAGCCTGGCCAGGCCCTTCCAGCTAAAACATGAAGTTGCCGACATCTCGGGCAGCATCGGCATTGCCCTATTCCCAGACGATGCAAACGATGCCGAAACCCTCATCAAAAGCGCCGACCAAGCCATGTACCTGGCCAAACAACAAGGCCGGAACCGCTTCAACTTCTTCGCCCCCTTCATGCAGGAAGCCAGCCAGCTACGCATCGAGCTTTGCAATGAGTTACGTAACGCCTTGAAAAACAAGGAATTGAGGCTGCTGTTCCAGCCAATCCGCAACCTGGCAACCGGCAAAGTACAAATGGCCGAAGCCCTGATCCGCTGGGAACACCCGCAGCGAGGCCTGCTTAAACCAGCGGAATTCATTGGCGTGGCCGAGAACACCGGCGTTATCGAATCAATTGGGGAATGGGTTTTCCAGGAAGCGGCAACCCAAGCCGCCACTTTTGGCGAAGGCTTCCAGGTCAGCGTGAACAAATCAGCCTGGCAATTCCGGCACGAAGCCGTCGGCGTCGAGCATTGGCTGGCGCTGCTCAGAGAACAGGCACTACCAGCGCGTTCCATCATCTTCGAAGTGACTGAAAGCCTGCTGCTGGAAGCAAATCGGGAAGTAGTGGAGCGAATCCAGTCGCTCAGGGACGCCAATATGCAGATTTCACTGGACGATTTTGGCCACGGCTACTCGTCCCTGAACTTCCTGAAGCGTTTCAGGATCGACTACCTCAAGCTGGACACCAGCTTTACCGAAAACCAGGCGCTTTGCGAAGCCATCGTCTCCATGGCGCACAAGCTTGGCATCAAAGTCATTGCCGAAAAAGTCGAAACCGAGGACCAACTGAAGATTTTGATGAGCGCTGGTTGCGATTTTGGCCAGGGATTCCTGTTTGGAGAGCCAATTTCCGCTCAAAACCTACATCGTCTGTTGATAACCTGATGAATATCCACAGGATCGAATGTGCGTAAACCCCATTTTTGAGTTCACGCACAAATTTTGTTCAGAACTCATCCGGTTTAGACCCAGTTCTTGTCCATCCGGTTCTACAATTCGTAAACTTCTGATTCTGTGGATGTTAACAGGTTTATCCACAGACAAGGACGCGTTTACTATCTACTACTATCTATTCGTATACAACTTTAAATAAATAGAGGACAACTCGCACATGCGTCTCGGAATCATCTCTGCCTTGGCAGAAGAACAACAGGGTCTACTGGAAGCCATGGAGAGCCCCTACAAGCTCATCCACGGTAAACGCGAGTACACGGCTGGAAAACTCTGGAAAATCGATTCTGTGGCTGTTTTATCGCGAATTGGCAAGGTTGCTGCAGCAGTGACAGCTGCAACTCTTGTGGAGAAGTTCAACGTTACCCACATCATCTTTACCGGCGTTGCCGGTTCTGCAGACTTGGGGGTTCAAGTTGGCGACGTAGTCATCGCGGATTCCCTGGCTCAACATGACTTTGATGCCAGCCCCTTGTTCCCTCGCTTCGAAATCCCACTGACAGGCCTCTCGCACATGCCTACCGACCGCGAAATGAGCTTGAAACTCAGCGTCGCTACGCGCGAATTCCTGCAAAACGACGCACAAGTGCATCGCGGTCTGATTGGCAGTGGAGATCAATTCATTAACGACAGGGCGCATCTGTCTGCCCTGAAAGACGCACTGCCTGATTTACTAGCAGTGGAAATGGAAGGTGCGGCAGTCGCCCAGGTTTGCTATGAGCTGGGAGTCCCTTTTGCCATCATGCGCACGATTTCCGACAACGCCAATGAAGAAGCAGCGACTGATTTCATGCATTTTGTGCAAACTGTCGCTGCCCGCTACGCGTATGGCGTCATCCAGAACTTTTGCAAAGAGTTAACGACGCCTTAACCAGCCGGGCACACGATGTGCCCATGAACACGAAACCTCTACAAAAAATTCTGGTCTGGGATGCTCCAGTTCGCGCGTTTCATTGGCTGATAGCCTTGAACTTCGCCGGAGCTTACCTGACGGCCGAACACGATAGCTGGCGCCAGTTGCACATCACTTTTGGCTACACCATGGCTGGCTTAGTGGTGTTTCGCATCGTATGGGGATTGATAGGCACGCGCTATGCCCGCTTTTCAGCCTTTGTTCGCGGACCTGGACAGGTTCTGGCCTATCTCCGCTGCCTGCTGAATAGGCAGCCAGAAAATAACGTAGGGCACAACCCGGCTGGAGCGCTAGCCATTGTCGCCATGTTAGGAATGACTATCCTGGTCGCCACCACTGGCTATGCCACGTATAAGGAATTCGGAGGGGAACTACTGGAAGAGCTGCACGAAGGACTGGCCAATACGATGCTGCTGATCGTCGCCATTCACATTGCAGGAGTTTTGCTTAGCAGCTGGATGCATGACGAAAACCTGGTTCGCGCCATGATTGATGGTCAAAAAAGAGGCAACCCGAAGGACGGTATTCGCAGAGCCTGGCATAGCATCGCCCTTGTGATGATGCTCGCCGTCCTTGGATTTTGGTGGATGCAGTGGAAACTGCCTATTTGATGGGCAGCTTGGTCGTATTCTTCACTTCTTCCATCACCGCATAGGTATGGGTTTCGCGCACACCCTTCTGCAGCAAGGTTTTGCCCAGAAACTCGCGGTAAGCCGCCATATCCTTCACGCGCGCCTTCACCAGGTAGTCAAAACCACCGGCCACCATATGGCATTCGAGCACTTCGGGAATTAACTGCACGCTGTGTTTGAAAGCATCAAAAACTTCCGGCGTTGTACGGTCCAGAACGACTTCGATGAACACCAGCAGCGAAACGTCCAATAGCTGAGGATTTAGCTGCGCGGTGTAACCCATGATGTAACCAGCCTCGTGCAATTTCCGCACACGTTCCAGGCAGGCAGCAGGCGACAAATTTACTCGTGCAGCCAGTTCAACGTTACTAATTCGGCCATCGCTTTGCAGCTCGGCCAGAATTTTCTTACTGATTTTGTCCAGCATTGCTTCCCCACGATTAATTTTATTTGGTCAAATTCTCGCACCAAAAACTATCTATTGCTAGTACAAAGTATTACCAGAATTAATCCGAGAGATTCCGGCATACAATCGAATCATTAGTTGCACCGCACAACACGCCCGCGCAAACGTGGTTTGCCGGGCGTGTTTTCGTAGGTGCCAAACAATTCTTTACATACTAGCCAATAGAGACTTTCATGCATCTCAATACCACGCCGTTCGCCGCCCTGCAGGCCGAAATCCTGCGCGATCCGAGCCCGCTGCGCAGCGCCGTTACTGCTGCTTACCGCCGCGATGAACAATCTGCAGTGCAATGGCTACTGTCGCAAATTAACATCGGTTCGCCGGAAACCACCCAGGATGCGCAGTCCCTGGCTAAGCGCCTGGTGACTTCGGTGCGCGAAAAACGTACCCGTTCGTCCGGTGTGGATGCGCTGATGCACCAATTCTCGCTGTCCTCCGAAGAAGGTATTGCGCTGATGTGTTTGGCCGAAGCACTGTTGCGTATACCCGACGCTGCCACCGCCGACCGCCTGATCGCGGACAAGATTTCCAAAGGCGACTGGCGCAAACACCTGGGCGAATCCCCTTCTTTGTTTGTCAATGCGGCAACCTGGGGCCTGCTGATCACCGGCAAACTGGTCAGCTCTTCCAGCGAAGACGGCCTGGGCTCGGCCATCACCAGCCTGATCGCCAAAGGCGGTGAACCGCTGATCCGCAAAGGCGTCGACCTGGCCATGCGCATGCTCGGCAACCAGTTCGTCACCGGCCAGACCATCGAAGAAGCGATCAAAAACGGCAAAGACAACGAAGCACGCGGCTACCGCTACTCCTACGACATGCTGGGTGAAGCTGCGCTGACCGAAGCCGACGCCGCCCACTATTACGCCGCCTACGAAAAAGCGATCCATGCGATTGGCAAAGCCTCGAATGGCCGTGGCATCCGCAATGGTCCAGGCATTTCCGTCAAACTGTCCGCCCTGCACCCGCGCTACAGCCGCGCCCAGCGTGATCGCGTCATGAGCGAATTGCTGCCGCGCCTGACCGCCCTGGTCAAACTGGCAAAAAGCTACAACATCGGCCTGAATATCGACGCGGAAGAAGCGGATCGCCTGGAGCTGTCGCTCGATTTGATGGAAGCGATGGCCTTCAACCCTGAACTGGAAGGCTTCGACGGCATCGGTTTCGTGGTGCAGGCATACCAGAAGCGTTGCCCGTTCGCGATCGACTACCTGGTCGACCTGGCCAAACGCAGCGGCCGCAAATTCATGGTGCGCCTGGTGAAGGGCGCCTATTGGGATGCTGAGATCAAGCGTGCCCAGGTGGACGGCATGCCTGGCTACCCGGTCTACACCCGCAAGGTCTACACCGACGTTTCCTACCTGGCTTGCGCCCAGCGCCTGCTGGCCGCGACCGACGTGATTTACCCGCAATTCGCGACCCACAACGCGCAAACCTTGTCCACCATCTACACCTGGGCCAAGCGCGACGGCATCAACGGCTACGAGTTCCAGTGCCTGCACGGCATGGGCGAGACCCTGTACGACCAGGTCGTTGGCGCGGAAAACCTGGACAAGGCCTGCCGCATCTACGCCCCGGTCGGTTCGCACGAAACCCTGCTGGCCTACCTGGTACGCCGCCTGCTGGAAAACGGTGCCAACTCCTCCTTCGTCAACCAGATCGTAGACGAAAGCATCCCGGTCGACTCCCTGATCACCAACCCGATCGAAGCCGCACGCAGCTTGAACGGCGTGCCGCACAACGCCATCGCCCTGCCGCTGGACATGTTCGGCGCCGAGCGCAAGAACTCGGCCGGCATCGACCTGTCGAACGAAGACGTGCTGCGCGAAGTCTCCCTGATCCTGGCGCAGCCGCGTAGCTGGACCGCAGGCCCGCTGTTGGCCGTGGAAGCCAGCGCCGGCCAGGTAGCTGCCCAGGTAGTCAATCCGGCCCGTAAAGACGATATCGTCGGCGCCGTGACCGAATCCACCACCGAAGACGTCAACAACGCCCTGAACGCCGCCAGCCACTTCGCCATGGACTGGCAAACCACCGAACCATCGCAGCGCGCCGCCTGCCTGGAACGCGCCGCCGACCTGTTCGAACAACACAAGCTCGAGCTGATGGCCCTGGCCGTGCGCGAAGCCGGCAAATCGCTGCCAAACGCGATCGCCGAAGTGCGCGAAGCCGTCGACTTCCTGCGCTACTACGCAGTGCAGGTACGCGGTGCCACCAACACCCTGGCGCTGGGCCCGGTCACCTGCATCAGCCCATGGAACTTCCCGCTCGCGATCTTCACCGGCCAGGCCGCAGCCGCGCTGGCCGCCGGTAACGTGGTACTGGCCAAGCCAGCCGAACAAACCCCGCTGATCGCCCAGCGCGCCGTGGAACTGCTGCACGAAGCCGGCGTACCGCGCGCGGCCCTGCAGTTCCTGCCAGGCCGCGGCGAAGTAGTCGGCGCAGGCCTGTGCAACGACGCGCGCGTCAAAGGTGTGATCTTCACCGGCTCCACCGAAGTGGCGCAGCTGATCAACCGCACCCTGGCCAAACGCTCCGCAGCGGAAAACGCCGATATTCCCCTGATCGCCGAAACCGGCGGCCAGAACGCCATGATCGTGGACTCCTCCTCCCTGCCGGAGCAGGTGGTGGGCGACGCGATTTCCTCCGCTTTCGACAGCGCCGGCCAACGCTGCTCCGCGCTGCGCGTGCTGTTCCTGCAAGAAGACATCGCCGACAAGACCATCAAGATGCTCAAAGGCGCGATGAAAGAACTGAAAGTCGGCAGCCCGGACCGCCTGGTGACCGATATCGGCCCCGTCATCGACAAAGAAGCGCAGCAAAACCTGCTGTCGCACATTGAAAAAGTACGCGCCCACGCCAAGTCCAGCTTCTCGATCGAGGTACCGGGCGCCGACGCCGGCACCTTCGTGCCGCCGACCGTGTTGGAAATCGGCTCCCTGAACGAGCTGACCAAGGAAGTATTCGGCCCCGTGATGCACGTGATCCGCTACAAGCGTGCGGAACTGCCGAAAGTGATTGAACAGATCAACGGCAGCGGCTTCGGCCTGACTCTGGGCGTGCATTCCCGTATCGATGAAACCATCGACTACATCACCGCCAGCGCCCACGTCGGCAATATCTACGTCAACCGCAACATTGTTGGCGCCGTGGTCGGCGTGCAGCCCTTCGGCGGCGAAGGTAAATCCGGCACCGGCCCGAAAGCCGGCGGTCCGCTGTACCTGAAGCGCCTGCAGCGCAGCGCCGTCGTCCTCGACCGCCACGAGCGCGTTGCCCTGCCAGCGATCGACTCGCTCGCCGCCTGGGCCAAAGCAATGGGCAAAGAGCGCCTGGGCGCCCACATCGAAAACTACGTACGCACCACCCCGGTGGGCAGCTTCACCGCCCTGCCGGGCCCAACGGGCGAACGCAATACGCTCGCCTATGTCCCACGCGGTAACATCGCCTGCGTGGCAACGAACGCCGACGTACTGCTGAACCAGGTCGCCGCCGTCCTCGCCACCGGCAACCGTGCCCTAGTGGTGGAAGGCAGCATGCCAGCCGACCTGCCGGCGGAAGTCAAAGTCGCGATCCAGACCGTCAGCAATGCCGACCTGGCAAAAGCCGACTTCCAGATCGCCCTGGTGGAAAGCAGTTTGGGCGCCAAGCTGCGTCCCGAACTCGCCGCCCGCGACGGCGCGATCGTCTCCGTGATCGACAGTTCCGAAGAAGGCGACATCCCCCTGTGGCGCCTGATCGCCGAACGCGCCCTGTGCGTCAACACCACCGCCGCCGGCGGCAACGCCAGCCTGATGACCCTCGACGCCTAAAAAGCCAAAATGTCCGTATTGGGGTCAGGAAGAAAAGTGGACATTTCCCAAAGAAATGTCCACTTTTCTTCCTGACCCCAATACGGACATTTTTAGTAGGTGTCGCTCTTGGGGGAGGTGCCGGGGGCGGTTTTTTGGGCGACGGTGTTCATGCCTTCCAGGTGGCTGCGTAGCCATTTGTGGGCGGGGCTGCGGGCGTCGCGTTCGTGCCAGAGCATGTCGAGGTGGACAGCCGGCAATTGGAAGGGCAGCTCTTTGTAGATCAGGGCGTCGGTCATGCCGGTGGAGGCCACCAAGTGCTTCGGTAGCACGGTGATCAGGTCGCTATTGGCGACCACGCGGCCGGCGGTGAAGAACTGGTTCACCGTGAGCAAGATGCGGCGTTCGCGCTGCAACTGGGCCAGGGCTTCGTCCACCAGGCCGTGCGCGCGGCCGGAGAAGCTGACCAGCAGGTGGTTGGCGGCGCAGTAGTTATCCAGCGT
Organism: Massilia sp. SR12; assembly: GCA_046523935.1. Classification (GTDB taxonomy): domain Bacteria; phylum Pseudomonadota; class Gammaproteobacteria; order Burkholderiales; family Burkholderiaceae_D; genus Rugamonas. The sequence goes on from CP159586.1 coordinate 4,145,410, forward strand.
CAGGTCTTGCTTGGCCAGCGGGTGGCCACGCCGCATCACGGCGACATAGATCCCGGAATACAGACGCTCATGGCGGATCGGCGAGCTTGGCTCGCTCATCAGTTGGGCTGCCACGCCCGGGAAGAAGCCAACCGCCAGGTCAATATCGCCGCGCAGCAGCATCGGCCGTGGTTCCCTTGTTGTCAAAGGAACCATGCGAATGTTGACGCCCGGCGCTTCGCGTTCAATTGAACGCATCAAGTTGGGCAGCCAAAACGCCGCCGTCGCGTCCGCCATCGCCAGACGGAAGGTGGCGTGGGTCTTGGAAACGTCGAACGTGCCCGGCGTTACCGCCGCCTCCAGCGAGGCCAGGGCGCTGCGCACCTGCGGCCACAGCGCTTCGGCGCGCGGGGTCGGCTTCACGCCATACGCGGTGCGGATCAGCAAATCATCGCCCAGGCTTTCGCGCAGGCGCTTGATGGCGTTCGACACCGCCGGCTGCGTCATAGCCAAATGGCCGGCAGCGCGCGTCAGGTTCTGCTCCGTCATCACGGCATCGAACACGCGCAACAGGTTGAGGTCGAGGGTCAGAAAGCTCATCGGTCATTCACCGCAATAATAATTGTTATCGGGAAAGGGAATTGGCGTTATATGTTGCGCCGCACTATAGTGTCTACAGATTCTATAGGTTCGCAAACTGCCATGTCTACTTACATTAACATCATCGAACTCGCACAGTTCCTGCCGCTGGTGATCCTGGCGCTGGCGCTGGCCATCGTGTTCAAGCCCATGCTGCGTGGTATCGCCCGCGCTGCGCTGCTTGTCGTTAAGCCAAAGTTGAGCAAAGAGGAACGCCTGCAACGGCGCCTGATGCGCGACACCATGATGTTCAAGCGTATGCTGAATTCGATGGAAGGCTCGCCGAGCCACGTCGCCGAACTGCGCGCCATGGCCTGCCGCGCATAAGCCTTCCGCAGCGCAGCAATTACTGTGGCGCAACCAGCATCTTAGGCTTCAGGGATGCGTCCACGGGCTTGTCGCCGATCCAGATCCGCATGATGGCGTTGAAAAACGCCACATCCGGCAGTACTTCCCCCACCTTCTTGCCGTTCAGTGTGGCTTGCGAGCCAACACCCGGCGTCCAGTCGACGATCAGCTCGTCACCTTTCTTCAGGCCCGGGAACTGGGCGAACATCTCACCAAAAGCCTTGGTTTGCGGCAGCAGCTTGGTGCGCTCGTCCGCGCTGACGTTGTCGTTCAGGCCCTTCATGAAGGCCATGCCGAAGTCGTCCGAAGTCAGGTCGCGCATCGGCATGATGCGGATGCGGCGTGGGCCGCTCGACGCCAGCACTTCGGCTACCGTGGTTTTTTTCTCTTTCAGGTAGAAACCCAGCGCGTAGACTTTAAACACCAGCTTGGTACGCACGCCGGCGCCATTCAGCACCAGTTCCTGCCCGGCGACCGTGGCGGTGTCCGGGAATTTGATACCGCTCACTTCGGCGGCGAACGCGGGCAGGCTGCTGGCAGCCAGGATGGCGGCAGCAACTGCGCCTTGCATGATTTTGCGGCGGGTAAAGCTCATTTTGTCTCCGTGGGTATGGGTAGCCGTTTGCAATATAACGCAGAGCTACCCATTTTGGGAGACATCAACCCTTTTCGGCTTGCAGCTTTTCGAACTTGGCCATCAGTTGTTCCTTGTCTTCCCGCCAATCTGGGTTGAATGGAATGCAAGAAACCGGGCACACTTGCTGGCACTGCGGTTCGTCGAAGTGACCGACGCATTCGGTGCACTTGTTGGGATCAATTTCGTAGATCTCCGGACCCATGTAAATCGCGTCGTTCGGGCACTCGGGCTCGCATACATCGCAATTAATGCAGTCGTCGGTAATCATTAAAGCCATAACGGTACTTTCTTACTCGCCTTTACGTGCGGCGATCTTTTTCCGCAACCAGCGGTCAACGGAGGGGAACACAAACTTGGAAACATCACCGCCAAGCTCGGCAATCTCGCGCACGATGGTGCCCGAGATGAACTGGTACTGGTCGGATGGGGTCAGGAACAACGTTTCCACATCCGGCAGCATGTAGCGGTTCATGCCCGCCATCTGGAATTCGAACTCGAAGTCGGATACGGCACGCAGGCCGCGCACGATCACGCGCGCATCGTGCTCGCGCACAAAGTCCTTCAACAGCCCGGAAAAACTCTCAACCTTGACGTTTGGATAATGGCCCAGCACTTCGTTGGCAATTTCCAGCCGTTCTTCGACGGTGAAGAACGGATGCTTGTTCTGGCTGTCTGCCACGCCCACCACCAGCGTGTCGAACAGGCCCGATGCACGGCGTACCAGGTCTTCGTGACCCCGGGTCAGCGGGTCGAAAGTACCCGGATAAACTGCTACAACCATTACGACTCCATGCGTTTAGCGAAGGATAAAGAAGGATTATGCCTCATTTTCAGGCAACGCCTGAAGCAGGTGGAAGTAGACCATGCCCGCCTTGTCGGCGCGCACCACCTCCCAGCCGTCGAAGGCCAGCGGCGTCTCGGCTTCGGCATACACCAGCCCGCCTTCCTTGAGTAGCGCGCGGCATAGCGGCAGCGCGCGTTCCAGCAGGCCTTGCTGATAAGGCGGATCGAGGAAGATCAGGTCAAAGCGCGCACCACGGCCGGCCAGCGCTTGGGCCGACGCCAGGGCGTCGCCACGCTGGATGGCGATATTGGTCGCCCTCAGCTTTTCGCGGTTGCTTTCCAGTTGGCGCACCACGGCGCTGTTAGCGTCGATCATGGTGACCTTGCCCGCGCCGCGGCTAGCAGCCTCGAAACCGAGCGCGCCGCTACCGGCGAACAGGTCCAGCACCTGGGCCTCGCTCCAGGCGGCATCTTGCAGGTGGTTGATCCAGTTGAAGACGGTTTCGCGCACGCGGTCTGGGGTTGGGCGTAGGCCCAGGGCTTCCAGCACGGGCAGCGGGGTGCGCTTCCAGTCGCCGCCAATAATGCGGACCTGGTTGGGGACTTTCTTCTTTTGCATGGGCGGCATTATCTCATGCCGGCCACGCGCCAAGGCTTATTGCGCCTGCGCCGCAAGGGTATTCAGGTCGCGTATCCAGCCCGCCATGCGCTTTTGCGCGTGGGCTTTCTGCTCCGGCGTGGCGATGCGCAGCGCGGTGTGGACAAGTTCCACCGTGCCTTGCGTATAGCTGTCAAAGAATGTCTTGCGCGCGGAAATGCCAAACCGGTCGAAGCTGGAACGTATCAACTCTTCCACCCATTGCGTGGCCACTGGCTTGCCTGGCTGCTCCAGCATGATCTTGCGCGCCAGCGCCAGCACCTTTTGCTGGCGGCGCATGCGCTCGTCCAGCCAGAGCTCGTTATTCAGGGGCCGTGCGTCGGATGCCTTGCGAATGATGGCTTCCTGTTCATCGCTGAAATCGCCGAACCAGAGTTCAAACTGCTCCATCGACTTTTTATAGCGGAACTTGTTCTGGTCGTCCCTGTCGCCCTTCATCACCTTTTTGCGGAATTCGGTATTGTTCTTGTTGAACTTCTTCTCCATGGATTCCAGCTGGTCCGGCTTAAGCGAGAGCGCCATTTCCGCGATGTCGGGGGCGGAGCGCAGCAGCAAGGCTTCGGTGCGGTCGCGGATATCCACATAATCGGCCAGCAGTTCGGCCTGGGAAATCTCGCCTTGTAGCTGGCGCTGGCCGCGTTGCAGCAGGTGCACATAGTCCTGCAACTGGGTTTTGCGGTGCCAGCGGAAGAAGTCGCCGATGTCCTGTTTCACCTCCGCCTTCTGCGTGCTGTCGAAATCCACATACGCGTCCAACCACCAGTACAGCAGGGTATCGGCGTTGTTATATGCCAGCCGCAGGGAGCTGCACGCTGCGAGCAGAATGGCAAAAGCCAGCACGATCCACGTGTTAAACTTTTTCATTATTTCAACTCACACAAGAAACTACGGTCCTATGAACGTCGTCATCCTCGCCGCTGGCATGGGTAAGCGCATGCAGTCGGCGCTGCCAAAAGTCCTCCATCCCGTCGCTGGCAAGTCCCTGTTGTCCCACGTTATCGACACCGCGCGCAGCCTGTCCCCGGCCAAATTGTGCGTTATTTATGGGCATGGCGGCGCAGCGGTGCTGGCTTCGCTGGAGCAGCACAAGGCGGTGCCGGGCACCGAAATTTCCGCCGCCCTGCAGGAGCCGCAACTGGGTACCGGTCACGCGGTCCAGCAGGGCCTGGACCACCTGGACGACGACCAGCCAACCCTGGTGCTGTACGGCGACGTGCCGCTGACTTCTTCCGCTTCCCTCAAGCGCCTGGCCGACGCGGCCGGCAAGGACAAGCTGGGCATCCTGACCGTGGTGCAGGACAACCCGTTCGGCCTGGGCCGCATCGTCCGCGTGGGCGGCGCCATCCAGCGCATCGTTGAAGAGAAGGATGCCACAGAAGCCGAGCGCCTGATCAAGGAAATTAACTCCGGCATCATGGTGATCCCGACCGCCAAGCTGAAACAGTGGCTCGGCAAGCTGAAGAACGAAAACGCGCAAGGCGAGTACTACCTGACCGACATCGTCGCCATGGCGGTGGAAGAAGGCGTGCAAGTCGTCTCGGCCCACCCGGCCGCCCCATGGGAAGTACTAGGCGTCAACAGCAAGGCCCAACTGGCCGAGCTGGAGCGCATCTACCAGCGCAACGTCGCCAACGTGCTGCTGGATAAAGGCGTGACCCTGGCCGACCCGAACCGCATCGACGTGCGCGGCGAGCTGAGCTGCGGCCGCGACGTCACCATTGACGTCGGCTGCGTCTTCGAAGGCAAAGTGGAAATCGCCGACGGCGCCACCATCGGCCCGAACTGCGTGCTGATCAACGCCCGCATCGGCGCCGGCGCCAACATCAAAGCCTTCACTCATATTGAAGACGCCGTGGTCGGCGCCGCCTCGCAGATCGGCCCCTACGCCCGCCTCCGCCCCGGCACCGAACTGGGCGAAGACGTCCATGTGGGTAACTTCGTCGAGATCAAGAACAGCCAGGTTGCCGCGCACTCCAAGGCCAACCACCTGGCCTACATCGGCGATGCCACCATCGGCTCACGCGTCAACGTCGGCGCCGGCACCATCACCTGCAACTACGACGGCGCCAACAAGTTCCGGACCGTGATCGAAGACGACGCCTTCATCGGCAGCGACAGCCAGTTGGTCGCCCCGGTGACCGTCGGCGCCGGCGCCACCATCGGCGCAGGCACCACCCTGACCAAGGACGCGCCAGCCGGCAAACTGACCATCTCCCGTCCAAAACAGCTGACCATCGAAGGCTGGAAGCGCCCGGTTAAGGTCAAGAAAGCCTAAGCCAGTGAAAACTGGCGGCGGCGCTGGTAGGTAAATTTCACCAGTTCGGGGAAGAAGCGGTTAAAGCCGTCGGCGATCGCTTCGTAGTGCTGCTGCACTTCCCCGATGCCCTCCCGTAGCAGGTGGCCGTTGCGGCTTAGCCTGTCCGACATGCGGGTCAGCGCCAGCTCGACCCCGCTGAATTCCCCATATGCACCAAGCCAGTCCTGCTTGATCAGCTTGGGCAGGATTTCGCGTAGCCGCTCCGGCAATTGCTCTTCATGCGCCATGAGCGCGCCGTAAAAGCGCTCGATCAGTTCGCTGCGCGGCTCCTCGCAGTACTCATCCCAGCGCTGGCTCAGGATGTGGTCGTAGAACACATCCAGCACAATCCCCGCATAACGCCGCCGCCCCTCGCCGAACAGGCTCCTGGCCTCCGTCACCACAGGGTGGCTATCTGTGAAGGAATCGATAAAGCGGTGTAGTGCGATTTCGTTCGCAATCTCAGGCGCATAGTGCTCGCCGCCATTCGCTTTCACGAAATCCCCCAGCATGGCGCCGACCATGGCGGCTTCGCTATGGCGGGCAAGGTAGATGTGCGCAAGGTAGTTCATCGTCCCATTCTAGCGCTGTGGATAAAGATGTGTAAAAGCCCGTGCAATACCGCGTGAAAACAGCTGTACAGGTATGGGATAAACCCCAAGTGGTATGCACAACTTATCCACACAAGCAGCGGCTATGTGCTTGTTGTGGAAAAGCCTGGGGAATACCAGCTAACAAGTTTGAATAACTTAAAACTGTGGATAAAGATGTGGGAAACCTTGCGGAAAACGCTGGGAAAGTAGGTGGGAAACTTGGGAGAACTGTTCAGCCGCCAATAGAGCCTGTGGATGAGTTTGTGTATAAGCCTGTGTTTACCCCGGTATAACCGGGGATAACCACTTTACACCGCAATACTGGTCTCGAACTTGCTGCGGAAAGTGGAAAAGTAGGCCTTCACATTACGCACATTGGCCTGGCCAGCGAATAAACGGTGGGCTAGCGCATGGTAGGCCGGCATATCCGCCACCTGCACAATCAGCACGAAATCCGGCCCTGGCGAAACACGATAGCACTGCAGCACGGCCGGCTCCGGCGCCACCAGCGCCTCAAATTCCACCATGCGTTCCGCAGCTTGGATATCTAAGGAGATTTCCACAACCGCCGTCAGCTGCGCCCCCACCTTTTCAGGCGCTACCAGCGCCACCTCGCGCTCAATCACCCCGCTCTCGCGCAAATGCTTAACCCGGCGCAGGCAAGTCGGTGCCGAAACGTGGACCGCCGCCGCCAATTCCGCGTTAGTCTGTGAGGCATCCTTCTGCAAAGCATTCAGAATGCGACGATCAATTTCATCAAAGTCCATAATTTGAAAGAATATTTCGCGCTAAGCGCGGTAAGAAATATTATTTCATTGTAGCGTCAATTGAGAAAGCAAATTTCTTTGCGCCTGCTCTACGATCCAATCAATTAACTTTTTCAGAAGAGGTTCATATGTGCGGTATCGTCGGCGCTGTCGCCCAGCGCAACATCACCCCTATCCTGGTAGAGGGCCTGAAGCGGCTGGAATACCGTGGCTATGACTCTTGCGGCGTCGCCCTGCACCTGGACGGCAAGCTGCAGCGCTCGCGCAGCACCTCGCGCGTGGCCGACCTGGAAAAGCAAATCGACGAAAGCGGCCTGAACGGCTTCACCGGCATCGCCCACACCCGCTGGGCCACCCACGGCGCCCCCGCCTCGCACAACGCTCACCCGCACTTCTCCCCGAGCGAAGACGCGGCCCGCATCGCCCTGGTCCACAACGGCATCATTGAAAACCACGACGAACTGCGCGCCGAATTGACCGCGCTGGGCTATGTCTTCACCAGCCAGACCGACACCGAAGTGATCGCCCATCTGGTGGACCATATGTACAACGGCGACTTGTTCGACACCGTGCAGCACGCCGTCAAGCGCCTGCACGGCGCCTACGCCATCGCCGTGTTCTCGCGCGAAGAGCCGCACCGCGTGGTCGCAGCGCGCCAGGGCTCGCCGCTGATCGTCGGCATCGGCCAGGGCGAGAACTTCGTCGCCTCCGACGCCATGGCGCTGGCCGGCACCACCGACCAGATCATCTACCTGGAAGAAGGCGACGTGGTCGACCTGCAACTGGGCCGTACCTGGATCGTCGACGTCAACGGCAAGCAAGTGCAGCGCGAAGTAAAGACCGTGCACGCCCACACCGGCGCCGCCGAACTGGGCCCGTACCGCCACTTCATGCAGAAAGAGATCTTCGAGCAGCCACGTGTGGTCGGCGACACCCTGGAAGGCGTCACCGGCGTCATGCCCGAGCTGTTCGGCGACGGCGCCTACAAAGTGTTCAAGGAAATCGACCGCGTGCTGATCCTGGCCTGCGGCACCAGCTATTACGCCGGCCTGACCGCCAAGTACTGGATCGAATCCATCGCCAAAGTGCCGGTCAATGTGGAAATCGCCTCCGAATACCGTTACCGCGACAGCGTGCCGAATCCCAAGACCCTGGTCGTCACCATCTCCCAGTCCGGCGAAACCGCCGACACCATCGCCGCCCTGAAACACGCGCGCTCGCTGGGTATGGAGCACACCCTGACCATTTGCAACGTCTCCACCAGCGCCATGGTGCGCGAGTGCAAACTCGCCTACATCACCCGCGCCGGCGTGGAAGTGGGCGTCGCCTCCACCAAAGCCTTCACCACCCAGTTGGCCGCCCTGTTCCTGCTGACCCTAAGCCTGGCGCAAGTGAACGACCTGCTGAGCGACGAGCAAGAAGCCGCCCACCTGAAAGCCATGCGCCACCTGCCGTCAGCCATCGCCTCCGTGCTGGCGCTGGAACCGCAGATCATCGCCTGGGCCGAAGAATTTGCCCGTAAAGAGAACGCCCTGTTCCTGGGCCGTGGCATGCACTACCCGATCGCCCTGGAAGGCGCGCTCAAGCTCAAAGAGATTTCCTACATCCACGCCGAAGCCTACCCGGCCGGCGAGCTGAAGCACGGCCCGCTGGCGCTGGTCACCGACGAAATGCCGGTGGTCACCATCGCCCCCAACGACGCGCTGCTGGAGAAGCTGAAGTCAAATATGCAGGAAGTACGCGCACGCGGCGGCCAACTGTACGTCTTCGCCGACGTCGACTCCCGCATCACCTCCGGCGACGGCCTGCACGTGATCCGCCTGCCGGAAAACTACGGCCACCTGTCGCCGATCCTGCACGTCGTCGCCCTGCAGCTGCTGGCCTACCACACCGCCCTGGCACGCGGCACCGACGTGGACAAGCCGCGTAACCTGGCCAAGTCAGTGACGGTGGAATAAGCTCAGCTGATTTAGATCTGACTAATGTCAAAAATAATAAAGTCTGACAAAAAATAATAAAGTCTGACAAAAAATAATAAAGTCTGACAACGGCCAGATGGTGGATGGCCAGGCGCTACGGGCGAGGGCATGTGCCCACACTTTGTAGCAGCTTTTCATTAGGATCAGAGCTTTCAACGCGCAATGAAAAGGGCATTTCGGCTGAAAATCACGGTTCAACCTTAGGCATTTCCGACCGTGTAATGCTGGTTGTCCTTCAGTGACGGGCGACTTCATCAGCGGTTTTGCAAAGCTGGAAAGGGCTACTGCCCGCGCTGGCTTGGCGCTGTACCCGATTCTGCGTGGTTGAGCAGCGACGCTGATATAATCGGCCACCATGCGAAGACTCCTCTGCATATTCCTGCTGATGTGCCTGCCGCTGCATAGCTTTGCCATGCAGTGGGGCGGCATGCTATCCGGAGAAGTCACTACACTCTCGCATGAAGTGGTGCACGATGCCCACGTTCAGCACCATCATGAAGATGATGGTTCGGTTCATTACGATGACTCGGACGAATCGACCCAGCATATCCAGGATCATGCAGTGTCGCCGCAGACAGCTGTACTGGCCGTGCCGCAAGTTGCCGCCGCCAGCCAGCCGCTGATCGGCAAGGTATCTGCCGACGTCTTTACCTTCATCCCTGATCCGAATCTAGACTCGCCTCTCCGGCCACCGTCACCAACCCTCGGCTGATCACCGAGGGAGATTCGGCACGCCCCTAGCTGCACCCGGCATTGCCTTGCACGCCCCTCGGCCAAGTACTGACTTAACCGACGGAGTTCATCATGCGTACCATTCGTCTGCCCGGCATTGCCGCCGGCGCGGCATTATTGTTCCCCCTGCTCGCAACGGCTGATCCCATCACCAGCACAGCTGCCTTACGTCAAGCCGTGGAGCAGGCGTGGCAGCGCTCGCCCCTGGCGCGCGCGCTCGAAGCACGCCAGGAAGAGGCGGCCGCGGCGAGTGCCCTGGCCAACTCCTGGCTGGCCGCGGCGCCCACCCTTGGGCTGTCGGAGCGCTCCGACCGCTGGACCGATCAGCGCGGCCAGCGCGAGACCGAAGTGTCGCTCGCGGCCCAGGTGTTGCTGCCCGGGCAGCACACCGCGCGCCAGCGGCACGCAGCGCGCAGCAGCGAGGAGCTTGCCTTGCTGCGTGACCGCGCGCGCCTGGCGGTGGCTGGCGAAGTCAGGCAGCGCCTGTGGGAGGCGGCCGCCGCCCGCGAGGTTCTCGCCGAAAAGACCGATCACCGGCATCATTTGGAAGAACTGCGGGACGACGTAGCGCGCCGCGTCAAGGCGGGCGACCTCGCGCGCAGCGACGCTTTGCTTGCGGAGCAAGAGGTTCTGGCCGCCGCAAACGAGGTGACCTTGGCCCGGGGCCGCGCCGCCGAAACCATGACGCGCCTGGCGATCCTGACCGGCCTGTCCGAGTTGCCAGAACTCGATCCCGAGCCCCTGGCCGATGCGCCGGCAGCACCGCACCTTCGTCTGCGCGTTACCCAAGCCAGCGAGGAACGCGCCAAGGCGGCCGTCCAGCTGGCAAGCGCCGGCACCCAGTCCTCGCCCACGGTAGCGTTGTCGATGCGTCGCGAGCGTGGCGCTTACCTTGCCGAAAGCGACCGCAGTATCGGCGTCGCCCTGCAGATTCCCATTGTGGGCGCCACACGCAACCGCCCGGCGGCAGCGCTGGCGGCAACCCAGCTTGCTACCGCCAGCGCCGAGCGTCAGGAAGCCGAATCAGCAGTTGCCGCTGAGCTTAGCCTCGCTCGGCTGCAGCTGGAAAACGTGCGCGCCGGCCTTCAGGCTGCTGTGCGCCGGGCAGAGGCTATGCGCGAACACACGGCACTGTTCGAAAAGGCATTCGCCCAGGGTGAACGGTCCTTAGCTGAGCTGCTGCGCTCGCGCGCTCTGACGCATGAAGCTGAGGTGGCACTGCGCCAGCAGCGCGTGGCCATCGGTCTCGCCCACGCCCAACTGAATCAAGCACTTGGAACCCTCCCATGAAAAAACTGATCACCTATCTGCTCTGCCTCGCCCTAACAGGGGCGGCGCTGGCCAACCCGGGCGCTCACGGCCCCAATGGCGAGCACCTCGATGCACCTGCCTCGGCCGCTGGCACCGCTTCGACCGTGCCGCGCGTGGAAACCTTCAGCGAACTGTTTGAACTCGTTGGCCACCTGTCCGGCGGCGAACTGTCGATCCTGATCGACCGATACGACACCAATGCGCCAGTGTTAAATGGCAGCGTCGAAGTGCAGTACAAAAACATGAAGGCGCGTGCGAAATTTCACGCCGATATCGGCGACTACGCCATCGACGACGAAAAATTCCTGAAAGCGCTGTCCACGCCGGGCAAACACGCATTGCTCTTTACCGTCATCGCCGACGGGGAAAGCGACCTTCTAGAAGGGACGCTCAATGTGGCCGCCGCACCCCACGAACCGGAACAGCGTATGGGCTGGTGGTGGTGGCCACCTATCTGCATTCTGGTCATCGCAGCACTCGTCGCTGTTGGTTTGCGTCTTCGCCAACGTCAAGGATAAAAACATGAAATACATCGCAAAAATGGCCTTGATTGCCGCAATTCTCGCGGCGGCGGCGGTCAATGCACTGGTGCAGGCCTCGCCCGGCGCCCACGGCCCGAACGGGGAACATCTCGACACCCAAACGGTCGGTACCGCCAGCGGCCTGGCCCGCCTGCCCGACGGCAGCGTCAACGTTCCGAAACTGGCGCAGCGGCGCATGGTCATCCGCACCGTGCTGGCGGCCGAGTCGCTGCATCCCCAAACCGTGGAACTCAATGGTCGTGTCGCTATCGATCCCAATGCCGGGGGACGCGTTCAGGCCAGCTTCGCCGGACGCATCGAAGCCGGCGCCAAGGGACTGCCGGTGACGGGCCAGGTTGTACGCAAGGGCGAAGTGCTGGCACGCTTGGCGCCGGTGGCAAGCGCCGTGGATCTGGGCAACCAGGAGGCCATGCTGGCCGATCTCGGCGCGAACCGCGCTTTGGCCGAGCGCCGCATCAAGCGGCTTGAATCGCTAGAAGGCACGGTGCCGGCCAAGGACATCGAAGCAGCGCGCGCCGAGCTGCAAAGCATCACCGGCCGCGAGCGTGCGGTACGCGCGTCGGTGCGTGGCAGCCAGAGCATTGTCGCCCCGGCAGATGGGGTCATTGCGAGCAGCCATGTCCTGGCAGGCCAGGTGGTCGATGCGCGCGAGCTGCTGTTTGAGGTGGTGGACCCCAACCGGCTGCTGGTCGAGGCCGTTTCAACGGATGTCACGCTTGCCAGCAGGATCGCTAGCGCCAATGTCCCTGCTGCGCCGATGGCAACGCTGCAGTTTGCCGGCGGCGCGCGCAGCCTGCGTGACGGCGCCTTGCCGATCAGCTTCCGGGCCCAGGGGCCGGACCTGCCGCTGGCGGTGGGACAACCGGTCACGGTGCTGGCTACCCTCAAGGGCTCGATCAAGGGCATTGCGCTGCCGGCCGAGGCGCTGGTGCGCAATGCGGCCAACGAGCCGGTGGTCTGGATCAAGTCCGGGGCGATGCGCTTTATCGCGCAGCCGGTCCAGGCGCGGCCGTTAAATGCGAACACCATCGTCGTCACGCAAGGGTTAAGCCCCGAAAACCGTGTCGTGGTGGCAGGCGCTGCGCTGATCAACCAGATCAGGTAAGCTCATGTTTAACGCAATCGTTCGTTTTAGCCTGAACAACAGGCTCCTGGTCCTGGCAGCCGCGCTGATGCTGATGGCCTACGGCAGCTACGTGGCCTGGCGCACGCCGGTGGACGTGTTCCCGGACCTGAACAAGCCGCTGGTGACCGTGCTGACGGAGGCCGGCGGCATGGCGCCCGAAGAGGTCGAACAACTGGTTTCCTTTCCGATCGAAACCACCCTGAACGGCATGCCCGGCGTCACCCGCGTGCGCTCGGTCTCCGGAGTGGGCCTCTCGATTGTTTATGCCGAGTTCGACTGGGGTACCGATGTCTACCGCAACCGGCAGCTGGTGGCCGAGCGCCTAGCGCTCGTCAAGGAGCAGCTGCCCGGCGGCATCTCGCCGGTCATGGGCCCCGTATCGTCCATCATGGGTGAAATCATGCTGATCGCGCTGCCGATCGACGCCACGCGTACCGATCCGATGAAGGCGCGCGAGTATGCCGACTTCGTGCTGCGCCCGCGCCTCTTGTCTATTCCGGGTGTCTCGCAGGTGATTCCGATTGGCGGCGAGGTGCGCCAACTGCGGGTCGAGCCCGATGCGGCGCGCATGGCGCAGTTCGGCATCACGCTGGAGCAGGTCAAAAATGCTCTGCAGGGCTTTGCTGCCAATACGAGTGGCGGCTTCATTGACCTGAACAGCCGGGAATACCTGATCCGGCACCTGGGCCGCACCACGCGCTTGGAGGACCTGCAAGGCCTGGCTGTGGCCTACCGTAACGGCCAGTCCGTGTTGCTGGAGCAGGTGGCCAAGGTGCGCTATGCCGCAGCGTTCAAGCGCGGCGATGCGGGCCTGAACGGCAAGCCTGCCGTCATTGTCAGCGTGCAGAAGCAGCCCACCGGTGACACCGTGCGCCTGACCGCGGATATCGAAACGGCGCTCGGTGAACTGAAACAAGGTCTGCCGCCCGGCTTGTCGGCGCCAGTCATCCTGTTCCGCCAGGGCAACTTCATCGACGCCTCGATCCGCAACGTCACCGAGGCGCTGCGTGACGGCGCCATTTTGGTCGCCGTCGTGCTGTTCGCCTTTCTGCTCTCGGCCCGGACCACCGCCATTTCGCTGGTCGCCATCCCCTTGTCGCTGGGCGTGACCGCGCTGGTTTTCAGGGTTTTCGGCCAGTCGATCAACGTGATGACGCTGGGCGGCCTGGCCATTGCGATCGGCGAGCTGGTGGACGATGCGGTGGTCGATGTCGAGAACATCGTGCGCCGTTTAAAGCAGCGTGCCACGGGCGTCTCGGTGCTCGAGACCATCTGGCGCGCATCGGTCGAGGTGCGCTCAGGGATCGTCTATGCCACCATCATCGTCGTGCTGGTGTTCGTGCCGTTGTTCGCCTTGCCGGGCATCGAAGGGCGCCTGTTCGCGCCGCTGGGGATTGCCTATATCGCTTCGATCCTCGCGTCAATGCTGGTGTCCATGACGGTTACGCCGGCCCTGTCGCTGTACCTGCTGCCGCGCATGAAAAGCCTGGGACACGGCGACAGCCCCTTGGTGCGCCGCTTGAAAGGCTGGGACGAGCAGCTGCTGCATTGGTCCTACTCGCGCTGGCGCGGCGTGCTGGCCGTCGCCCTGGCGGCGGTAGTCATCGCCGCGGCGTCGGTCCCGTTCTTTGCCCGGTCTTTCCTGCCGCCGTTTAATGAGGGCTCGCTGGTGATGGGCATGACCGTCACTCCAGGCACCTCGCTGGCAGAAGCCAACCGGCTGGGCTCCCTTGCCGAGACGCTGATCGGCCAGGTGCCGGAGGTGACGAAAGTGGGGCGCCGCACCGGCCGCGCCGAGCTCGATGAGCATGCCGAGGGCGTGCATTCGTCGGAGATCGACGTCGACCTGAAGCCTTCCGGGCGCACACGCGAAGAAGTCATGGCGCATATTCGTGCCCAGCTGGCCAGTATCCCGGCCGCGGTAGCCATCGGACAGCCAATTTCGCACCGGCTCGACCATTTGCTGTCCGGCGTGCGGGCCCAGATCGCGTTGAAGATCTATGGCGACGATGTGGATACCCTGCGCGGCCTGGCGGACGGGTTGCGCGGCCAGCTGGCAGGCGTGCCGGGTCTGGTCGATCTGTCGGTCGAGCGCCAGGTACTGATCCCGCAGGTCAATGTGCGCGTGGACTACCGAAAGGCAGCCCAGCATGGTTTGGCCACGGGCCAGGTCCTCGCTGCCCTGCAGGCCATGGCCGAGGGGACACGCATTACGCAGGTCATCGACGGCGCGCGCCGCTTTGACCTCGTCTTGCGCCTGGCTGACGAGCGCCGCACGCCGCAGGACCTGGCGCGTTTGATGATCGACAGCCCGGCTGGGCCGATCCCGCTCTCAAGTGTCGCGAGTGTAGAGGAAGGCGATGGACCGAACCAGATCGGGCGCGAGAACGGGCGGCGGCGCATCGTGGTTTATGCCAACACGGATGGCAGCAGCATGTCGCGCATCATCGGCGACGTTAGAAGCGCGGTCGCGCGCACCCAGCTTCCAGGCGGCTATTTTGTCAGCATCGAGGGCCAGTTCCAGGCCCAGGAGCAGGCGCAACGGCTGATCGTTGGACTCTCGCTCGCGTCGCTCGTCCTGATCTACCTGGTGCTCTATACGCGCTACCGCTCGTCCGTTCTCGCGCTGGTCATCATGGGCAATATCCCATTTGCACTGGTGGGCAGCGTGCTGGCCATGTGGCTGGCAGGTGTATCGCTCTCGGTCGCCTCGATGGTGGGCTTCATCACGTTAGCCGGCATCGCCACCCGCAACGGCATCCTCAAGATCAGCCACTACATCAATCTGTGCAAGTTCGAAGGCGAGCAATTCGGCTGGCCGATGATTGTGCGCGGCTCGCTGGAGCGCTTGACGCCGGTCTTGATGACGGCGTTAGTCGCCGCCTGCGCGCTGATCCCGCTGCTGCTGGCGGCCGATGCGCCGGGCAAGGAGATACTGCACCCTGTGGCGGTGGTGATATTCGGCGGGCTGATCAGCTCGACTCTGCTCGACACCTTGATCACCCCACTGATCTTCTGGCGCGTGGGTGAGCGTCCGCTCAAGCGCATCCTTGCCGACAACGGCCAGGATAGCTACTAAAATCTGTGGGCTAGGCGGCAGCGCCCTGATAAGCTGCCGCACAAAACTGGAGAGCTGTAATGAAAAAAATCCTCGCAAGCCTGGCCGTCGTCGGCCTGATCGCCTCAAACGTTGTCATTGCCCACGAGAGCCCGGCCAAGCATGGCGGCATCGTCAAGTCGGCCGACGACATGTCGTTCGAACTCGTCAACAAGGACGGCAAAACCACCCTATATGTGGAGGACCACGGCAAGGAAGTGCCGATGACCGGCGCCAGCGGCACGCTGACGGTGCTCAAAGGCAGCAGCAAAACTGAAACGGCACTGGCGCCGGGGGGGAGCAATACGCTGGTGGCCAAGGACAGCGTCAAGCTGGAAGCGGGCAACAAGGTCGTCGCCTCGATCACCTTCGCCGACAAGAAGTCCATGAGCGTGCGCTTCTCGGTCCGATAAGCGGCGAGCCAAGCATGTACCAGGGAGTCCTGTTCGCCTTGCTCGCTGCCGCCAGCTTCGGCGCCAGCACCCCTGTGGCCAAGCTGCTCCTGGGGAGCGCACCGCCACTGTCGCTGGCAGCGCTACTCTATCTTGGCAGCGGGGGCGGACTTGCGCTGTGTATTGCGGTGCGCCGGCTGTATCGGCGCGGCGCCACGGCGCAAGACGGCTTAACGCGGCAAGATGCGCCGTGGATGGCGGGCGCTGTGCTGTTTGGCGGCGTGGCCGGGCCTGTACTTCTCATGTATGGGCTGGCCAGGACATCAGGCTCCACGGCCTCGCTTCTGCTGAACCTTGAGGCAGTCCTAACGGCGGTACTGGCTTGGTGGGTATTTCGCGAAAGTGCCGATCGGCGCCTGGTGCTGGGCATGCTCTTCATTGTTGCGGGAGGCGCCATTCTTGGCTGGCAGTCAGGCAACACCGAAGGCGATGCTTGGGGTGCAGTGTTGATCGCTCTCGCTTGCTTGTCCTGGGCGATCGACAACAATCTCACTCGCAAGGTGTCCGGCAGTGACGCAATGCAGATCGCGGCCATTAAGGGACTTTCTGCCGGTACGGTAAGTGCGATGCTTGCACTCACAGCAGGGCAAGGCATGCCCGCGCCGCTGTTATCCCTGGCAGCAGGCGCGGTCGGATTCATAGGATATGGCGTGAGCCATGTCTGTTTCGTGCTGGCCCTGCGTCACCTGGGCACGGCCCGCACCGGCGCATACTTTTCAACCGCCCCATTCGTCGGCGCGATGCTGTCCTTGGTGCTGCTCCAGGAATCGCCTGCGGCGATGTTCTGGCTGGCCAGCGCTCTGATGGCTGCTGGTGTGTGGTTGCACCTGACGGAGCGGCACGGGCATGAACATACGCACGAAGCGATGCACCACCATCACATGCACCGGCATGACGACCATCACCAACATCAGCATGACTTCGAGTGGGACGGCAAGGAGCCGCATGCGCATCCGCATCATCACGAGCCGATGACGCATACACACGCACACTGGCCAGATTTGCATCATCGCCATCGGCATCATGGGGATGAACGGGAGCCTCAATGAGATCAGCGCTTTTGCAATATGCGCTGCGCGACAGAGAGGTCGCTGAAAAAAGAGAAAGGAAAAGTAGAGCAATTGGCGAAAATCCAACAGCTCTTGCAGCATATATCCAGAATTTTCAGCGCAGATCGGAAAACCATTAGGCTAGGCGATAGCGTATCAGTACAATTCGGCTCCCTTAAAGTCATAACAGTTGTGCATGGCCGCAGTTGCATTTTTCCCACGCAGTCTTCCAAACGAAACGATTAGTTCCCGCATTGGGCGATTTCATATCGTCTCAGGCAACCGTACCCCGGGCGCAACCTTTGCGCAGCTAGGGTTTCCGGTCGGAGCTGTCGAACACATTGTCTCGCCCTACCTGGAAGCGTTGGCGCGAAGCTTGCCCGGGGACCCACAGACGAACTTCACTACGCTGATCCAGCAAAACACCCTGCTACCGCTCTTTAAGCCCTTCCTGGGCAAGAGGAGCCAGCCTGATGGCGGGGATATCATCAGCCGTCTACCGCGGCGCGTGGTGGGCAGCCAGGGTGAGTCGCACCTGTGCGTTGAATGCGTCAAGGAAGCCAAAGTAGAGTTTGGCTTTGGTTACTGGATGAGGACGCATCAGGCGCCTGGGGTCACGGCCTGCTGGAAGCATGGATGCCAGTTAATCAGTAGCTGTACCCAATGTCATTTCCCATTCCAACGCCGTGGCAAGTGCCTGACGGCACCATGGCATCCTTGTGAACACTGCGCTCTTGAAATCGACAGTATGCCGGTCTATGCCGCACCGGAGCATGAGCGCAGCTATGCGCGCTATGTTCATGAACTCCTCGAGCTCGATATCGAACCTATCGCCCCGGATCTCCTGAGTACTCTGTATCGAAAGCGGATTCAGGAAATCGGCTTTGCCCGCAAAACACGCACCACATCTGCCGGTCGCCCACCTCACGCGACAGCGATGACTAAGTTCACAGACGATCTGATCGAACGCTTTGGGGTGGACTTCATTACCAAGGTCGACCGCGCCTATGCGCAAGGGCGTACCAGCTTCTGGATCCGCTTCTCCATTGTCGATGGCGTGATGGATATGCCATTGCCACGGCATATTCTGCTCGGAATGCGCCTGTTTGGGAACCCAGCGCGTTTTCGTGATGCAGTACTGAACGCGCAACAGGAGGGCATTCCCGCTGCCACAAAAAAGGCTCGCCTGGCCGAGGAAGATATTGCGCTACGCGACCAACACCGCGCACGTATTGCTAAAGAGATTAGGAGAAAAGGTGACCTGCAGCTTGAAGATCTGTGGCGCAGTGCCTTGCGCTCAACGTCCTGGCTGATGGAGAACGACCGGAAGTGGCTTGAAAGGGCCATCGCCGCACCGAAGCCTGCTCCAACAATTGCCAAAGACGACGGCGATCCTGACATCAAGGATCGTCAGTTCGCCTTGCAGGTTGAGGAGCGCTGCCGCGAGCTATTGGGTAAGGAAGGCCGGCCAGAGTGCATCACGATAGAGCGCCTGTTCACTGCCTTGCCGATTTCAAGCAGCCATTATTATCTCCGGCGCAAAGAGCTGCCGCTCCTTAGCGAGCAGATTGCGTTATGCCGGGAAACGACCTGGTGTTTGCGCGCCCGGCGCATCTTATGGGCGATTGGCCAAGCCCGGGAACTGGGCATGAGTCCAGCGAGCGCGATCCCTTCCCTTTCGTCCGTTTCTTACTATGCTGTGAAGAGAATTCTCGCGTTTACCCGATGGGATATTGATGCGTTGGCACGCAAGGACATTAATATCCCTGCAGAGCTTGCATGTGTTGGCATATCCGTTTCCTGGCAAGGACCAGGTAATGCTCCATCCACGGAAGTCGGCGGCAGGTCGTATGAGCACCAGACCAGCCGGCGTCATAACCGGGACACTTCGCTTTTGCGCCCCGCCCTTGGCGTGGATAACGCCGCGTCTGCGGCAAAGATGTAAGAGGCCCAGTATGCGCGGGCGAAAATTCAAGACGCAGGCGGACGTGAACCGCTATATCCAAGAAGGCCATGGTAGTGGCGAACTGGAGAACTACCGGCCATGGCTACGGGTGCAAGACGTGCCTTCCCATGGAAGGTCGCGCAAGGTGGCCGGGATAAAAGTCGATCGGCATTTCGAGCTTCTCTCCGATCTGGAGTATCGATACCTGAATGTGTTGGAATTCTCTGAATCGGTCATCGATATCAGGGAACAGTATCCGCTGTTCCCCACTGAGGGTGCTCTGCAGATCGCTGCAGAGTTGGGCATTGTTTATCCCAAGTATCCCTCGACGACGGTCAACTATGTGATGACGAGCGACTTCGTAGTGACAATCAAAGGAGAAGACGGCACCCCAAGGCTTGCGGTGCGAACTGTAAAGCCTGAACTCGACGAAACGAACTCCGCGAAGCTTAAGCGTACGGTCGAGAAGTTGGAACTTGAGCGCGCTATATGGTCCAGCCAGGGAGTGACTGACTGGGCGCTTGTAACGCCCGAGGTTTTGGGGACGGCCTTGCCAAGGAACCTCGAATTTCTACGCGGTGGCGCCAACAAGTCGCGTCAAGTTTCGGTGTCTATGCGTGAGAACTTCCGCGATCATTTGGCTTACTTCTGGAGTTCTGAGCGGACGTTGTCGGCAGTGATCCGGTCGGCGGCAACAACGATGCAGCTTCCCTATATGGATGGGGTTCACCTGTTCAAGCATTTGTGCTGGTTCAAATTCATCACGCTCGATATCCGAAACGTTGAGCTCAAGCTCACTGCGCAGTGCCCCCAGGCGCACTTCACTGGCAAGCCGCACAACCAGAGAGTCGCGTAAATGAAAGAGATCGTGAACAATGCCGTCTTCGAGCCGCAGGCGCAGTGCCCCTGGACGAACGTCTTCCGCGTGATCTACATCGACCAGCAGAGCAATACCTGCGTGCTGATAGACGTTCAAGAGAAACCCAAAAAGCCGTGGCTATGCGACAGGGCGGTGCTGCAGCAAATGATTCGAGACCATCAAATCGTGCGTACCGAACTCAGGATACCGGAGTTCATGATGGCGCTGGAAGAGGAGATCCCGGAGAAATACCGATTGATACGTGATCGGCAATGGCAAAGAATCCGGGACCTCGTCGCGCCTTCCCAACGACACGAGACCCATATGCCTCATAGCATGGGCCCGGCGATCTCTGCGCATGCGGCGCGCATTGGTGTGGAGAAGAAAACGCTCTATCGCCTTTTGTACCGGTATTGGATGTTTGGCGCCGTGCCAAACGCGCTGCTGCCGCAGT
This sequence comes from Massilia sp. SR12, assembly GCA_046523935.1. Classification (GTDB taxonomy): domain Bacteria; phylum Pseudomonadota; class Gammaproteobacteria; order Burkholderiales; family Burkholderiaceae_D; genus Rugamonas. The sequence goes on from CP159586.1 coordinate 4,165,656, forward strand.
TCGTCAAATGCGGTGGCCGCGGGAAGGAACGAAACTATACCGGCGCGCGTGGACGGCCGCCTAACGTGGTGATGGCAGGCGACGAGCGAACGTCGAAGATCCTGTCCGAAGACGATAAGGCCGTGCTGCGGGCAGGTTTCGCCCTCTACAAGGACAATAAGACGGGGACGGTGAAGCAGGCTTACATTCGCATGCTCCGAAGGTTTTACTGCGAATCGATCGGCGTGCCAGGGTTTCCGGATGCGGAGCCTAAACTTAAACCGCTGTCTGAGCTGCCGACGCAAAGCCAGTTTGAATACTGGGGCAAGAAGGCGTTTGATGACATGGTAGTGCTGCGAAGCCGCCAGGGGGAGAGAAAGTGGGCGAAAGACCATCGCGCACAGAAAGGCCGCGCAGCCGATGGCCTTATGGGACCGGCCCATCGCTTCGAAATCGACGCAACGATTGCTGATATCTACCTGGTCAGTCGCTATAACCGCAACTGGATCATCGGCCGTCCCGTCGTGTACGTGGTAATCGATGTGTTCTCCCGCATGATTGTGGGGACCTACATTGGCCTGGAGGGGCCGAGCTGGGAGGGCGCGCGCCAGGCCCTCCTTAACGCTTTTACCGAGAAAACTGCATTCTGCGCCTCGCTCGGGATTGTCATCGACGAGCATGACTGGCCATGCGCGCATCTTCCGCAAGAGTTATGTGCTGACCGCGCAGAACTGTTAGGGCAGCAGGCTGAGGCGAGCGCTGCAGCCCTTGGCATCAATATGGCCTACCCCCCGCCGTACAGGCCTGACTGGAAATCAATCGTTGAATCACGGTTCCGGCTCCTCAACAATCTCACCCAGATTCACTGGATACCTGGTGGTGTGGCAGCACGAGTGCGTGAGCGCGGCGAACGCGATTACAGGCTTGACGCGACATTCGATGTCGGCGAGTTTTCCAAAATCGTGGTCGAGGGCATCTTGCATCACAACCGCTTCCATGAATATCCGGATTTGCTGACGCGCGAGATGATCCAAGCCGAAATCGCTCCGACGCCCGCCGCCATCTGGAATTGGGGATTCGACCAGGGAGCAGCAATGGCGAACGATCAGCCTGAGGAGCTAGTTAAGCTCAATCTGATGGGGAAGGCGCGGGCATCGATTCGAGCCGGTGGCCTGTACTTCGAAGGCATGTACTACACGTTAGATTCAGGTGAGGAAGATGCGCGCTACAGTCGCGCCCGCTATCGTGGCAGTGAAGAGGTCGATGTCTGGTATCAGAACAACGATCCGTCGCAGGTATGGATGCGCACGCGTGAGCGTCAACTGGTGCGCTATGTGCTGCGGGACTCCACCGAGAAATATGCAAATGTGCGGCTTGAAGAGATTTTGGACATGCACTTGCTCACCCGACATCGTCCACCAGAGCGTAGGCATGCCGCCCTACAGAGCGAAGTAAGGCTGGACGCGAGCATCGAGGCCGCAGTCAACACCGCCACCGCGGAGCGTATGGAAGGTGCAGTACCTGCGTCCAAGGCTGAAAGAGTGGCCGATATCCGGATGCACCGAGCTGTAGAAAAAGAGAGCTTGCGCCGGGAACTGCGGGGTGCGCCCCGCACGCCAGAGATGGTTGCGCCGGTTATGGATGAGGCCGGCAATGATGGTTTCGGTAGCCGAAGAGGCGAGGTGATCAGTATTTTGAGCAGGCTTAGCAAAGGTGAGCATGAGTAACGCAGCGGTGTATACGGAATCGCCCATTGCAGACTATCGCGGTAATCCCCTGATCGAGGCGTTACCGGCGATCATGAGTGAGGAAGAGGCGGCAAGGGCGATCGCATCGTTCCCCGCTTACCCGGGTGAAGAGCGACATTTGCCCAGTGAGCTCAGGCTGCACTGCATCCACCGCCTGCGCACCGTAGTTCAGCCGCTGCTCATTCATATGGAGCTCGAGAGTGCTGTATCGAGCATCATCCGAACGGGCTATCAGAGCCGCAATCCCATGGATGCTGCGACCTGGCGTCATCTGCATAATCTGTCCACGAAGCGGGTGGACAGCGGTTACACATCGTCCGCTTCCACCTTCAGCGTCGTGGGCTTAAGTGGGATGGGTAAGACAACGGCGCTTGAGGCGATCCTTCGCACGTACCCGCAAAAGATCGTTCATAGCAGATACCGTGGACAGGAATTTATCCACACCCAGATAACGTGGTTGAAGCTGGAATGCCCTTTTGACGGCTCACTGTCGGGGCTATGCCATGCGTTCTTCCGCGCTTTGGATAAGGCATTGGACGACCCGGGACGCCATGCGGCGCGCTTTCGGTCCAAGGCCGGAATCCTGGAGATGATCCAGCTGATGCAGCAGCTGGCTGCGACCTACTTCATCGGCGTGCTGGTGATCGACGAACTGCAACACCTGAACGCAGCAAAGACGGGGGGCAAAGACAATATGCTCAACTTCTTCGTCAACCTCATCAACAGCATCGGCATACCGGTAGTCTTTGTTGGCACGAACTCGATGATCAACCTGTTCTCGGACGTACTGCGTAACGCGCGCAGGGCATGTGGCATTGGCATGTATGACTTCCGCCAGCCGAAGCCCAACGACGATGCGTGGCATTTGTTAATTCAGGCGATCTGGAAGTATCAATGGGTCAGGAATCCGGCACCACTAACTGATGACTTGCGCGCGGCGTTGTACGACATGACCCAGGGCGTGACTGACTTTCTAGCCAAGTTCATGATCTTGGGACAACAGTATGCAATCCGGGCCAATATTGAGACATTGAACAAGGATGTATTTGCTCATATTGCACGCACCAAGCTTAAGCTGCTGGAGCCGGCCTTAGCAGCGCTGCGGAGCAAGAATGCCGCAAAGATGAGCCGCTTTGAGGATCTGTTGCCGGCTGACTTCCAGTTGGAGGCGCTGATGAACGAGCCCGATACGAAAGTAAGTTTCACGTCCTTGGCAAACTTGGCGCCTGATGAATCGGTTGTCAGCGCTGCTTCCGATAGACAGGTGGAGAAAGCCGCGCCGCGGCAAAGGACTCCGAAACAGGTGGCCAACAACGAAAGTGTGGCCGGGCGCATCACGGATGGCGTTGCGGTGGGCGAGTTGCTAAAAAAGGAAGGCTGGCTGGTAGAGGATGTGCTGGAATATTCCGACACGTACCGGCGCGCAGCATGAAGTAAAGGTATTTCGTGGGACAGTGCCGATATGGGAGCCTTGCACCTATTTCCCTCGCCATTTCCTGACGAGACCCTGCACAGCGTACTGTCGCGCCTGCATCGCCTGTCCGGGCATCGCTTTGCACGGCAAACGCTATCGGAGGTGTTCGGGACCCATTTGGTGGTAGCGACAAACAATCTGCCAAGCCACCTTACCGCTCTCGCATCGCGTCTTCCAGGCGAACCGGAAGCAGTGTTGAGGCGCCTGATCGAACAATGCACGATCCTTCCTTACTTCCGTCCTTTTCTGAGCCGGCACCAGCTGACACTTTGCGAGAGCTGTATGAGTGGCGAAACTGCGGGTGCAGCGAAGATTGGCATCGGTGCGGTAGCCAGCAGGATCGGCGCCCGCAACGAATTTCGCTTATGTGCCGCTTGCATGCAAGAAGACGAGGCAAAGTATGGGTGTGCGTATTGGCATCGCGCGCACTGTCTGCCAGGGGTGCAGATCTGCTTCCAGCACCATACGCCTCTGCTGAACCTGCCGCCTGCCCAAGTCCAGGAACTTCGGCATGAACTCTTTTTGCCGGATGCACCTTCCGTCATGGCTTCTGCAAGCCGTCGGCCGATAACACCCACAGGAGTGGAAATACACGATCAGCTTGCCATAAGAAGTCATGCACTACTTTCTCAAGGACCGCTGCGAATCGAGCGCGCCGCACTGCAAGCGTGCTACCGGAACCGCGCACACGAAGTTGATTGGGTCGATCGCCATGGTCGCCTTATTGTGCCACCTATCCGTGAATGCGCTGCCCAATACGCCATGGCCTTTCAGGGCGAGCCGGACTTTCAGTTTTTGACCAACGATGAATGGCCGTTGCAGCTGCTGCGAAAACACAGAAAGAGCATGCATCCACTCAAGCACCTGGCCTTGATGCAGCTGCTCGGGCTGCCCATTGAGGCACTGTCGCTGGTACAAAATGTCGCGGCCGAGAACAACCTTCGTCCGTCGAAGTGGAAGCTGAACTCCTGGCCCGGGTTTCTACAGGACCGTGACGCACGTCGTTCGCGCTTTCTCGCGGCGCCAGCCGGCACTTCTTTGCGAAAGGCTCCGGACTATATGTGGCTCTACCGGAATGATCGTGAATGGCACTTAGACGCGCTTGCTCAGCGCAAAGTACTGTCGACGCCTCATCAGAACCGGCTCAATTGGGATGGACGGGACGAAATTCTGGCCGATAAGATCGGCCAGTTGGCCAAAGAGCTCATCGCTGGCCATCATCAACAACGTATTACATCATCGTACCTGGCGCTACAGACTGGCGTGGTTGCAACAGTCGAAAAGTGCGCAAGCAAGCTACCTTTGACGTTAGCGGCATTGGGCGCCGCGGCCGAATCGGTGGAAGATTTCCAGCATCGCCGCGTGGAGCAGATCGTTAGCGAAATGAACGGTAAAGGCCAAGTCCTGAAGCGATGGGAAATCCTAAGGCGGGCGGGGCTTAAGGAGCCTTTGAACTCGCATCTGGAGTTAAGGTTGCGGCAGCTTCTCGGGGAAGTCCAATAGACCGCGGCATCAATTCTTGAATTTAATGTACCACCGCTCGTCGATCACCCCTTCGCGCGCACGCCGTTCAAAATACTCCTCTCGAGCTTTATCGTTCTTTGCAGAGGGGGCGGAAGAGTGTGACTTTTTGAGCACAGCGGTTCCGGCAAGGTTCGCCCTTGAAACGTACCGTGAAGAGTCATTTTTTATCCGAGTATTCATGTTTCGTTCTCCTGCAAGAAGCGTCGTATGTCATCTGCAGTGATCTGTGCCTTGCAGTACTTCGTGATCCTGGCTCGATTTCCAGAGCCTACTGTTTTATAGGCGACCGAAGCGCCACCTTGATTAACTGAAAGCTCATAGAGTCGTCCGTCTACCGCTCGCTTCCAGTTACGAGAATGGTCATCCAGTGTGAATTGCCAGTCGAAGGACGCATCCACCTTAGCCAGCTCATTCGCGACTTCGATAACTGCCTTGTATCGATTGTCTCGGTCGGGTTCAAGGCAAGTCTTGATAATCCTCTTTAACCGAGTGGGAATATGCTCCATGTACGTGCGTCGCTCAGGGAACCGCCCATTTCTGACATCGAACCTGAATCTGTCGCGGTCGAATTGGTTACCTGCTCCATACTGACTGAACTGTTCATTGAACATCGCATCGCCGTTGCACATGCGGTAGATAGTTAAGCCAAGCTGATAAATATCAAATCGAACGTCGAACTCTTGGTTATTAAACGCTTCAGGTGGAATCATGCGATGATAAATGCGGTCTTGACCAGCAAGGCCTGCAGTGTTCTGCCGCCGTGCCAATCCGAAGTCTGAAACCAACGCTTCACCGCGTTCAGATAGCAGCACGTTCGCCGGCTTCACATCGAAGTGAATTAGTTTTTTTGAGTGGATGTTGTGAAGGCCACTGATAATCTGACAGGATAGCGTAACGATCTCACGCACCGTCAGGTAACGCGAATCGATAAGGGTCTGTAGTGAACCACGGCTGTAGTACGGCATCCCAATATAGATGTACTCGGCATCTTGGCAAGCATAGTGGATCTGCACAACATTAGGATGCGTGCTGAGGTACAGAATCTTGGACTCTTCAAAGAACTGGTCCATGTCATCTAAACTGCTCTTTGCGATCCGCTTGATGACAATGTCGGCGTCCAGTTGATGATCATGCGCAACGAATGCGTTCGAATTTGCCCCTTGGTGACCGATCTCTTGCGTGAGGTCGAAGGAGAGCTCAGCTTTGTTGAAAGCTTTAAGCATGAGCAGCTCCGATCGCACAAAGGACTGCCTCACGTTGAACAGGTTTAAGGCCGTCCCAGTTATCGACGTGCCACGTCTTCGATCCATCGACGTACAGCTTAAAATCTGCTCGATCAATTCCGATGCGCGCGGAAATCGAGGCAATTTGGCCAATGTAGTAGTAGTCGAGCGTACTGCTGGCGAACGCTTCCTGAATAACTCCCTCGAGCTGGATCCGTCCGATGTTCAAGGTCTGGCTATTCGACTCAGTGACCCTTATGCCAGCTCGTTTGATCTCGAACTCCCGCAACACATCCAAGAAGTTGTTTCGGACATACTTCAGGGCCTCTGGCACGGCAAAAGCTTTTGGAATCAGAATGTCTTCGACATTGATGATCTCATTGTTGCCGGAGTCATATACTGCAAACGTCACCGCTGTGGGCGCCGCACGAATTCCTATTGTTCGCAATTTAGCACCTGTTTATTTATACAGTATTATAGGATAAAATTGGCAAACAGCAACGAGCAGCCAAACCTTTTGAGGATAGCAGCTCGTTGCGTAAAGATAATCTCACATTGTCACTTTGGCAGTTAAGGCGGATGCGTGCACAATGTCAGACTTTATTATTGCAAGAAGCCGTCTCGAAACCCGGACATGGTTGAGTATGTCAAGCTTTGAGCAGGTGGACTGAAGAGGCATATTGAGCTAACCCCTTGTTTTTAGGAATGTGCGATTGTCAGACTTTGTTATGGACGACAACTAATGTCGGCGGTAAATAGAAGCGTACGTTTCCAAGCAATTAGAAACATGGGTTTGCGGTACCTAAAAGCTCAAGGAGCCCATATGCAGCTTGGTCAGAAACGCTTCTATTTACCGTGACACATTTCTTAAGCGCCAAAGGGCAAACAACCCCCCAGTTTGCTCTTGTTGAGAAGATAAAAAACGGACGAAGCCTTTAGCCAAGCGCCGGCAATTCAACGGTAGTAAGTGGTAAAAGAAATGCCAGTAAATACTGATGTTTTAAGGAGGGAAAGCTGGCTTACGCGTCGGAATTTTCCCTGTTCTCGGCTTGCAGATGAGCTGCCGAAACCAGGTCTCTGTACTCGACGAATGCATCCAGGCTTTTACTGCGAAGGATGACGAGGCACTTAAGGAAGTCAGGAAGAAACAGATTGCCGGATGAAATGTGAGCGACGAGAGTCTTCTGCGTAAAGCTGGCACCGAGGACTGCCAGACGTCTTGCGACCTCATCTACGCTTAAAGGCGGTATCTGATTGATTTCGCTCAACATGACGTCTTTTGCGCAGGCCTCCCAAGATGACGGGGACTCCATAAGCGAACACCAAATGGTCGGTGGTTCGGCGTCTATAGCGGAAAGTATCTGTAGAAAGAGCTCGAGCCTCACGCGGCCGACGGCCACACGTGACGCCAGCGCCTTCTCGTCTTCGCGATGCCCGTACCTGGTCAAGCGCCTTGCGAGCTCAGCATAGCCGACATCTTTTCGCATAAGTGCGACACGCACAACGCGAGCAGCCAGGCTAACCCACGGAGAATTGTTTTCTCCCACGAATTTCCTTGATTTTTGTGGTTGGACGCCTATCGTAAACCACAGTAAATACCAACAATTTAAGAGGTCGAATCGCCCACCAAAATGTTAGGAAAACCGTGATAAACCGATTCTTGGCTTGCTGTACATTGTATTGAGAAGCAGGAACTCTGCCAATGCGATTGCGAGGCCACGGTGGCGGATTGATATGCGCAGATGGTGAGAGTTGACGCCCAAGACAGACGACTTGAGAAGCAGACTAACTGGACAGTATTGCCAAAAGAAAGGTCTCAAGTTACACTCCGCAACTTGCGAAATTTAACTGTATAGGCACACTAGTACCAAGATAACGAAGTATAGCGTTAATCGCGCTTTTGTCAAGTTTGTGACGTTACAGCTTTTTTCAAGCTCACGTAAAACGGAGAACGAACATGTAAACCGAATTTAGCCTGATACCTGCTGTTTGCAGGCTCAGAAATGAAAATGGAGAAGTCCCGCGCCAACGAGACTCCTCCATCGAATTTGTTGCACGCCATCTAAATGGCTGTCCAAACAATCACGCGCGGATGGTCTCATGCATGGTGTGCAATGTCAACCCCTGCCCAAAAACCGGGCGGGGCAATAAATCCAGGACAAGCACCATGGAAATGTCTACTCGCGTCAGTATCTATGGCAGGCCACACCTGCACCCTATCCTCTATCGGGCCGTTTCGAATGCATCGAGGCTCGTAGGCTTGTGCGAAGCATCTCGGCCCACCTTTAGCTGCAGGCATTGCACGCGCTCGCATCGCGCTTCGTGTGCGGGAGCCAGCCATGCATAGCGAGCTGCAAACAGTCGACTTCGTCGAATCAGAAGCGCCATCGAAATCCGTTATCCCGCTCACACGTGGTGCAGCAGTTAGTGACCTCAGAAGTCCACGCATGGTCGATGTAATGCGTATTCCGACGACCGAGGAACTACGCGACAAGATGAGGGTACTGGGCGTGCCAAATGACCCAACACTTCGCGACGCAAGCCCCGAGCAAAAACTAAATGCGCTTGCCAACTTTGGTAGAGCATATTTACCTACGTTCGAAGTACTTACGTTCGTCTCAACGCTCCTAGCAAAAATTCGAGAGGTATATCGCGCGAAGCGATTCGGCGGAGAAGAGTTCCGCACATATTTTCATGCAACTGCGGAGGTTATGAACGGTCAGCGATTGCGGCCACTACCTCCATGCCTCTCTTCGATTACCGGGACTGGCTTTGCGCTTACAGGCCCATCGCTCATGGGAAGAACAGCCACATTACAGCGCGTTGTCGAATTCCTGGGCAAACCCTTCATCGTTGAAGGTGACCACCCTGCACCGCGGCAAATGTGGGTAATACCCATTCTCTACCTGTCCTACCCCACATGCGGAACGTTACGAGGGCTATTTCGAGACATGCGTGAACGCATACTTGCGGAGGTCGGACGGTATGACATGGACACCAATGCGCTATCGGAGCTGGAGGGCATAAACGGCGAGAATGTTGCGATTGCTCTCTGCACCTTGATGAACGTTGGGGTGGTTGTGCTGGACGGTGGTGGCTTTGCGAACGTCAATGGCAAAACTGAGCACATCTTTCGGTTCCTTCTGAAGCTTCGCCAATTTACGGGAGTTCCGGTGCTCATCTCCGGCACAAGTGCATTCATGTATTCGGCCAGTTATATGGGAAATTTGGCATCCAACTTGTTCAACGGACCCTGTCTACAAATGAACCCGCTCAGAGCACCCTCACAATCGAACGAAGGCAATGGCACAGTTAAGGTAAAGGGCGGCGTGTGGCAGCAGCTAAATACCTGGCTCTGGAGGCAAGGTCTTTTCGACCAGTCGACCCAAATGCCTGACGATTTACCTGCATGGACCTATAAGGCCGCATATGGTCGACCAGGTTGGCTTGTCCAAGGTTTCGAGGCTCTGCACACCTTGCTTATCACGAAACCGGATTTGCAAAGCCCGGGAATGCTGACCGAAAAGCGAGTGCTGGATATCTTCGACATGAAGCTGCAGTTGCACAACAGCGCTCGAAGAGAAGCGGCAAGAACTGGTCCTCTGTCCGCCAAGGGGCGTACCTCATTTCTTAAGAACCTTGACCACCTCTCAACCCATGATTTCGATGAGCCGCAAGTACACGATTGGCTCGATGAGGCAATGTTGCGTCGAGTATGAAGCCCATAAACAATAACCTGTTGGTGGCCCCGCATTTTCCCGACGGGGAAGTCGTGAACGCTTTCCTGATTCGTATGTCGAGTTATAGCGGTTCACACTCGCTAACTATGGCATGCCGTCAGCTGCTAAGGCGAAAACCCGGCCTGGATGGAATGCCTAGTTTCCTCGGTAAGTTCCACGAGGAAGTTGGGCATCTTTATGGTGACATCGACACGCTCATCGACAAGCACACGGAATACAACTTCTTTTGCTGTGGTCTGCCGCGTTCTCGATTTGCGGAACAACGGGCACGACTGATTGAGATGCATCGAGGTCCAGTCAGATTGGCCAGACTTCCCCTCCTTTTCAGCCAGACTGAAGCCAGCTATTTGCAATGCAGCGAGTGTGAAGAACAGCAGAAGAAGGAATTCGGATTCGCCTTCGTCCATAGACGAACGGCCGCGCCATTCGTGAACGTCTGCCCACTCCACGGTCTCGAACTGCGACCCAAGATGGGCCACCCGCTTCTCTTCGACGGGCAGTGTCAATCAAGACTCTCAACGCACCAACGCAATATGACCATTGAACTCGGCAGACGAATTGAACAATGTATGGAAACTCCAGCTCTTGAATCGCAATATCATAAAGACGACCTACTGCTCCTGATGAAGGACGCGAACTGGATTGGATGCGACCAGAGATTCCACGTTACAGCGTTCGTAAAATCATTCACAAGCTTCTTCAATGGCGCATTCGGTGATGCTCGCTTAAGCCTTATGTGCCAGTCGGAAAAACGAGTGGAGACAGCAGTACGTGCGTTGACACGCGCCGACAAAGCCCTCCATCCAGAGTGGTGCGTTCTGTTCAGGTGGTTCGTTGAAGAACAGTCGTTCTCGATGTCACCTCGTACAGCAGATGCCAACGTGGGCTCACCACTTTGCAGGCGAACGATTATCTCAAAACTTGTGCCGCTACGCGGAGAAATCGAAGTAGAACTCGCCAAGACGCGGAATTTGCGAGCAACCGCAAAGGCAATGGGCTTAAGCGTTCCGCTGCTCACGGCGTACTGCAAACGATATGGCATCAATATCTATTGGCGCCCAAAGGTCCTCACGGAACAAAGAGCTTCCGAAATTGAGAAGGCACTAAAAGAAGGGTTGCACCCTAACGAAGTAGCGAACGAATTCAATATATCGGCGACTTCCGTCTATCGTCAGATTGCGGCTTCAGGTTTGCCACTTCCTTCTGCTAAGGAGAAATCGTTGCGGACGGTAGCCGACAAGGCGAAATGGCTGAAGGTTGTACAGGAAAACCCAAATGCGTCTCGGCATGCGCTAAGACGTATGCAGCCGGCGCTTTGGATGCGCTTGTATCGGAACGAAGGGGCTTGGCTAGAGGACACGCTTCCTGCGCCCCTTCCACCCAGTCCGGCGCCAAGAGCTCGTCCTCCTGAACAGTTGAGCTGCAAACTCAATGCTGCTTTGAGCGAAGCAGCAGAACTTTGTACGTCGGAGCAACGGAAGCGGATGCACATGTCTAGTTACCGACTCCAGAACCTCACGGGTGTCACGCCCTACGCCTTGAAGCGGTGTGAGAACGATGGTTCAGTTGATAAGCATGAGGAGTCCTGCGCTGATTTTGCAAAGGCACGCATTTCGCGACTCTCAAAGGCGGTAGGACGCCCGCTTAAAAGCGTATCCGTTATCGCAAAGGAAGCAGGACTCCGCACTGAGACCGTTCGCAAGGTCACGAAGAAGTAGTGAAAGCAAAATTCGATAGGTAGGAAAGAATTGTCAGCACGCGTAAAAGGCCAGCAGCTGTTCACTATGAACATTCTGCCTGAAGAAGATATCACCGGATTCGTAATTAGGCAGTCATTTGACCGGAACCAAGGACGAACGCTTATGAAGCCCACTACCTTGGCAGCGTCCACAGAAAGGCTCGGATGGGCTTTTCCATCTGGACTTAGCTCTCTCGCAGATGAAATCAAAATCGCGCTGCCGGACACGGATGGCGTAATAGCTAAGCACACTCGCTTTCCGCTCTATGCCCGTTTCCTCTCACCGGAAAATGCGAAAGCATTGCGGCAACATTACGAAGGGTTTGCAATGAAAGGGGTGGCCGCTCACGTCGGAATGACAAGCGGAGCCTTTAGAAGCAGAATGGCAGTGTGTCCAGATTGTATGCAGGCCGATATCAAAGACAATGGATACACCTTTTGGCGACGGCTCCATCTAACACCTGGCATCTCCGCATGTGCCATCCATAAGCGACTTCTCCTCACGTTCTGCGATGCCTGTGAGGCTGCCCATCGGCGTTACCGAACGAACTGGAGCCCTACGAAGCGGTGCTTATGTGGTGGTAGCCTAAAGGCAATCGCAGAGTTGAATGATAGCGAACATGCGATGGCCATAGCGGTCGCAAGCATGGCCAGCCAAATTCTCCAAGGAACTGGCCCAAAGGTACTTTCTGCCGAAGCGGTGACGGCGGCTCTTGAGCACCAGTTCTCAAGAACTAAGGGGCCGGGCACACATCTTTATGAGCTTCTGAGAGATGCCTTTGGAAAGACCATGGGGACAAATCTTTCTGCATCTATGGGCATCGGCAAAACCACGTTGAGGCGTCTAGTAGGCTCGCTCAAATCTGAAGGCCTCATTCGCAATCCCATCCAACATCTGGCGGCAATTCATGCGGTCTTTGGTGACTTCGATGGCTTCACCGCTGCCCTGGCCAAGCAAGAGAACGCCGCACGTAGCGGCGTAATTGACGTCCCCCAAAAAAAGCCAAAAAACCGGCGTCGTACACGTATCAATTACTGCGCATGGGTGATGAGTCTTACGCCGGAACAAAAAAGCGCGCTCAAGATGGAAGCTCGAAGCTGGCTGCTTAAGCGCATGCATGACTCCCCTGCCATTCGGCGAACAGACCTGTATCGAATCCCGCAAAGTGAGGGACATCTGCTCTATTTAAAACATATTGATGCGGCATGGTTTGACGACATCTTACCGCCATCAGAGTCGGTACGAGTTCGCATTGTCCGCGAACAGAACCTGCTGCAGGAAGTAGCTCGACTGACGAAACACATTCGAAAGCGATATGAGCTTTCGTTGCAAACGCAACCCATGAAGAGAATAACGAAGACCGTCCTAATGTCGCACGCCCGATGCGAGTCAAAGGGAAATCTTGCGCTTCAAAGTGAAGATATCCAATTGCTGCTCGACGCTTACTCTGAGACGCCTGCTCAACGCCGGAAACGCGTAATGCAGATGGTTTGTCTCGAGATGCGAAAGCGATATCCGAACCACCCGTTGGGTGACGAAGCGACGTACTTGCACCTGGACGATAACAATTTTGCGTCACGCATTTCACGAGCGAGAAAATGGCTAACCAAAAACGGAAAATAGACAGCTATTCCATCCCTCTCCCGTACACGCCTGAGGATGCAGCTCGAATTCGTCGAACGGGCCAATTGCAGCACGTCCCGGTCATTCCGCGGCCGGAAAACGAAACGGGTTTCTACTTGGCGGACCTGACCGGCAACCCCATACTTTCTTGGCCGCCTGCATTGCCCAAATATGACCCGCGCGGACATCGCTCCGCTGGCTCATTCGTGCATTGGAAGAAGGCGCAGGACAGCAAGGTTGGAATCCCTGGAAACTACTTTAGTTTCAAAGGCGGCGGCCTAATTCCTTGTCACTCCGCATTGGAATACCGCCATCTCAGTCATTTCGAGATGAATCCGTTTGTCGTCGAGATTCGCACACAGTATGCGGAGTGGCGCAGCAGCCTCTACCGAGAATACGAAAGGCAAGGGATGCGCATGCCCAAACGGGCGCTGATGACAATTGATTTTCTTCTTACGCTGAAGATTCCCGGACGTGCAGATTTTCACTATCACGCGGTGTCCACTAAGCCGTACGAGTTGTTAACGGACCCCAAAGTGCAAAGCCGGCATAGACGTGAAGTGGCTTCCTTGGCGGTATGGGGCTGTACACATGAAGTGATGACGCAGCATTCAGTTACCGATATGGAAGCAATAAACAATTGCAGGCTGTTCGAGTACATGCGAGAAGTCAAAGACATTGGCTGCTATGCGAAACTCGCATCGGATATGGCGACAGCACTTCTTAACGACCCGACTGTTCGAACGTGCGACCAAAAGATTGGCTCTGTCGCCAGACAGTTTGGCTGGACTTTGAACGAAGGCTATCGAGTATTCGCAATTGCAAACTTCCTCGGATACATCACCTTGAACCACGAGTATGAGCTGATACTGGACAAGCCGCTGGTAGTACTGGCGCGGGCGAGAGAGAACCTCATTGGTAAGTAAAATGGAAGACTTTGATAAGACGGTAATCGTCCGCTGGAGCAACTTGTCTCGCACGGAGGGGCGTGGAAAGGAGCGTATTTACCGGGTCCTGGCTATCACCGAATCGTTTGTGCATGTTGTTGAGCTTGGAACTGCAAGGCGGGAAAGGACTGGGGCCTTGGAGGCTAGGATTTTCACGCCGAATCCGCCATCAAAGAAGGCAAGAAATCGGGAGAAGTGGGCAAGGCGCCATGTATATGCTTTATTCGAAGAGGGAACCCTCAGGCATGTCGCAGAACATGGCATTCCCGATGAAATGGCCCGGTTCCGCAGTACCTCGCCAAAATGTCCACGGCTGACTGTACGAAGAAATGTTGTCACTCACATTGAGAAGCATGGTGGTGAAGCAATGTTCGAAGACAGGGCAATTTACGCAAGTGCAGTGAGGAACGCTGCGCACCTCTATAACGTCTCTGATAACGCGGCGAGGCAATGGTTCGAGATGTATCTGTTTTACGGCAAGCATGAGAACGCGCTTATTGACCATGATTGGAGGAAGGGAGCGCCTGGAGTCGGCCGCAGAGATTTGCGGGACAAGAATGGGAAGCCGGCGCTATTGGGGAGGCGCACAGACAGTGAGAAATTGTTTGGAGAGAAAGGTCACCCGCGGAAGAGACTGACTCAACAGATGCTCGCGAAGTTCGAAAGTTTCATCAGGAAAGAAGCCTACGATAACGACGTTGCGTTTCCTGAAGTCTTCCGCCGTTGGCTAGGAAGCCATGTAGCATCTAATCGCGATAAGGACGGGAACATCAAGGTCTATCAGGTGAACCCCATGAATTATCCCACTGATGACTACATGAAGAGATTAGGCCGTCGACTTCTGAAGAAGCATCGCGAGGTTCGAGACAGGACAAAAAGACTGGGCGCGGGTAGCAATGGAGGTAGCGCCCAAGATATTGTCTACGACCAGCTTCCAGTCATGGATATGGACGGGACTCCGTTCGATAATTATGTTCTGTTCGGGAACGATGTAATCACAAGGAATGGCCAGAAAAAGCCGACAGTTGTGTTAGCGGTCGATAGAGCCAGCTGTGCGATAGTTGGTTGGCATGTGAGCTTTAAACCAGAAAATGCAGATGCCTACATCGCCTGCTACTTCTCAGCATGTACTGACAAGACCCGCGAGCTCTACCGGTGGGGCGTGCCACATTTGCGGGGAATGGTCTATGGCTGCGCGAGCAAAATCTTCATCGACCGGGGACCTGGAGGCGGGATTAAAGCTCAAGACAGGATTGTAGGCGCCTGCCGTAGCGCTTCAATGTTTGCGGAACCAGGAAAGGGACAAGGCAAAGGCCATGGTGAAGAGGTTATAGGCTCCACTCAAAGGGCCCTGACTAACCTTTCAGGGTCGACACATACCACCGGGAATAAAAAGGCGGATTGGATTAAACGGCGGATTGCTAAACAAGGTGCTGTGCCCTTCCGGAAGTTCATGCAAGAACTCCTAAAAGCCATAAGTGCTCGCAATCTTGGGCTAAAAGTAAAACATCTCTTAACGCCGGACATGATGAAGCAGAAAATACCTGCGAGTCCAGCAGCGATTTTCCAGTACTACAAAAGTAGGAGGCGAGGCGATGCCGCGTGGGATTGGGCATCTGAGGACATCTTCAGAAAGCTATGCGCAAAGCGCATGAAAAAAGCTCCTAAGGGAATCGTCACGATAGACCAACAAGAATACACCTCACTAGAGCTGCAGCACCACGCGCGTTCTCACGCAAACATGAACAACGGCGCCTCGGTGGAAATCATGACATACCAGATTCCAGACGCACCATACATCTTGCTGTGGGAGCTCCCTGGTCATGGGCTTGGGCTGCTAGATGCGACCAAAGCCACTAAAAAGTATTTTGAGGATGGATTCGGTTTCCTAATTGAGTTTCAGAACATGTACCGAAATCACCTGCTTGCGGAAGCGAGGTGGCTGGCGCGCGAGCCGATTCAATTATCCGATAATACTTCCGGCAGTTCATCAACCGGGGCGGTTTCCAAGGCAACGCAAAGTAGGATTGATGACGTCGAACGTAACGCAGCGTCCAAATTGGCGGCCAAATTGCCAGATGTGTCACCAAGTAACGCAAATGCGATGATTTCGGAGCTTGCTCAGATTTCGCAAAAGGAACTTACGCTCCCCGAGCGTGATGGCAGCGTCGACGAAATGCCTAGTTGGATTGACGATGAACAGGATTTACTTATTGATTGATGAGCATGTGCATGTATACGCGTTGTCCCTGCGGCCCAAAGATGGAGGCCTGCCCGCGACGCGTGATTACCACTCCGCCGAGCTGCTTCCACTAGATGCATCTCTCTCCCAGCCGAATCTCCAGCTCAAGTGCTGAGCACCAGCTGAGCAGCTGCCTGACGTTGATTTCTTCGAGGTGGTTTTCCAAGTGGGAGATACGGTTTTGGCAAATCCGACGAGGCTGGCTACTGCCGGCTTGCGTAGCGCTTCGGATGTGTGACTGATTTGCAATTGGGCAGGATATCTTGCTAAAATGATATTCAGCCCGACCGTATCCCAGAGGGGCGCGAAAACGGAGTGTACGGAATGTCAAAGTACAGCATCGAGCGCATGACGAAAATCGTGCGCTTCATACGTAAGCGTGGCTCAATTTCAATGGCATTTCTCATGCGCGAACTTGAAGTCTCGGAAGCCTCAGTCAAGCGAGACTTGGAGTTCTTACGTGACCGCATGGGGTGCCCGCTCGAATGGGACCGGAGCAAGCGTGGCTATGTTATTCGTGATGAGCTGGCCGGCGGTGGGCGGTTCGAACTTCCAGGAATCTGGTTCGACTCCTCTGAGGTTTTCGCATTGCTAACCATGTTGCACCTGGTCGAAGGGGTTCAGCCGGGCCTTCTGGAAGAACACGTCGGCCCGCTCAAGGCACGCCTGCGAACCATGCTGGCCGCAGGAACGAAGTCCGCAAGGCCGCTAGAGAGTAAGCTCCGCCTAATACATTTCGCCCCTCGAAAGGTCGAACCCAAGCATTTCCATGTCATTGTGGGTGCGCTGATGGAGAACCGCCAGCTTGAACTTACCTACTGGAATCGCGACCGCAGAGAGCAAACACAGCGCATCATCTCGCCACAGAAGTTGGTGCACTACCGAGAAAACTGGATTCTTGATGCTTGGTGCCACCTCCGCAAGGGCCTGCGTTACTTCGCGCTTGAGGCAATCGAACAAGTTCGCGTGGTTGATGAACCCGCCATCGAAGTCGATGAACAGGAGCTGGCCGAACACTTCCAGGCCGGATATGGCATCTTTGCAGGCCCGGCGAAACACCGTGCCCGCCTGAAGTTCACCGCCGAACGGGCCCAGTGGGTGAGTAAGGAGACTTGGCATCACGACCAAACGAGCGCCACCGAGACCGACGGGACCTACATCCTCGAGGTGCCCTATTCGCATGACCAGGAACTGGTCATGGACCTCCTACGTCACAGTCCGGAGGTCGAGGTATTAGAGCCACCGGAGCTTCGCGCAAAGCTCCATGCTGCGCTGCGCGCTGCGGTTGAAAAAAACAATCCGAAGCGCGCCAGTCGGTCATCTCCTGAGCTACCAACCTCTGCACAATGACCTTCAAGCTTGGAATTGGTCCAGGCAAGGAGATTGTTATGCGAGTAAACATGGCCCACCTTCGCGAACGCGGCCGTAGCGGCGGCTGGATTAACTTTGCTGTGTTCGACGCAAGGTCATCGAGTGGAACACACGAAGACAATTCACGCCTTTTGGCTCAGTTGACTGCCCGGGCTAGGGCGGCGAACTTTCGAATAGACCAATCCGTCTTGGCCTACATGTCCAGCGGACGCACTGAGTTCTTCGGAAGCCCTCCGCTGGTGGACTACTTGTCCAACACCGGCATCACGGGCTGGACCCACACCATCGAAGTTTGATTCTTTGAAAGGGACTACACATGGCAAAGAATGCCCCAATTGGCGATAACGCGCGGCGTGGCGCCGTACGCAACCGTTCGCAGGTTTTCAACCCACACACAGAAAGCTGGACCAAGCGCGACGCTGACACTGGCAAATTTATGGACCAGAAGAAGGATGGCGCCCCTTTCAAAGGCGTCCGTAAGGAGAAGAAATGAACGGCGCGCCCCATCGCTTGGTGGCAAGACTCGCGGTCGGCCGTCAGCCTTGACAGCGTCTGTCCTTTTGCCGGAACCTTTGCCCCCAGCAGAGGGTCGCCATGCGTTCTTTGAGGCTGAGCGTCAGCGGTTCTTTCGTCCCCTGAACAGCTCGCGCCGGGAGCTAGTGGCTGCTTGCCTGCGGGCACTCTATGACCGACTGCACGGCCCCACGGCCGACTATGCACACAATCTCACGCGGGATGCGCTGCGCGAGCTCCTGCTGCCCGTCGTTCGACAGTACCAAAGCGTCAAGGCGCAAGAAGGTGGCGACGATGAGCTGAGCGGTGCGGAAGGCGATGACCCGCAGGCGCTTGTTGGCATGGTCATCAAGGCACTACTAACGGATGCTTGGCTAGAGCAGTTCGCCGACCGCACCGGCCTCGTCACCGCCTTCCGATTCTCTCGGCCAGGAAAGCTGTTTGCGGAGGCCCTCTGGTCGTTGGACCGCCCGAGCCGAAGCCGGCAACGGAACATGCGGGGCTGTCGCAATGCACTGGAAGCGGCGCTGTCCGAGCGAGGTGATGCGCACGACCTCGTTGACGCCTACGAGTATGCCGAGAAAGTCATCGAGGATTTGACCGATGGCATCGACTACTTCCAAGAGCTGGTCCGGCATCTGTTGCAGACTGCCTCGGTGCAAACGCAATGGAGCGATTTCGTCGAGTTCCTCGACCGCTTTCAGCGTGATTATTCCAAGCAGCTCACTGCCGACAACGCAACGCTCAACCGGCAGGCCATCGTGCAGAAGCTGGAGCGGCTTCGCCTCGTCCCTGAGGGCAAGTTCAAGCGGATGGACGAGCAACTGCGAGATGTCGCCCATTGGACCGTGAAGGAACACGTGGGCACATCCGTCTATGACTGGCTCTTGACCCGCATCGAAGACATTGTTGATGCTGCGTGCCAGTCGAAGCAGCCCGGCTTCCTGAAGGCCATGGAAACGTACCTCAAGCGAGTCAATGGTTTGGCGCTGCAGTCTATGATGCTGCGCGCGGGCCAGACCCGGCATGCCTACCTTGCTGCGATTCAGCAGGTAGCCGAGTCCCCCAAGGAACAACAGGACCTGCTGCTCGCGCACATTGGGCAGTTCTTGGCGCCGGCGAAGGTGCGGTTGCTGGACCCTGCGAGCTTCAAGCTCCGAACAGCCGCCCAGCGCCGCAAGGCGGTCACAATTTCCGTTCGGCCGCGCCCCTCCCGTGACGAGCGGCTGGCCGCAGCCATGGCCCGTGCCGAGGCGGAGGCCTTCTCCATCCCCAACGAAGAGGTTGCCCAGCTGCTTCGTCGTGACCTGCGCATCTTTCAGCATCCCATTCGCGTTTCCGCGCTCCCAACGGCCACTGCCCGCGACACCCTCCGAGCCATGCAGGCCGTGGAGGCCGTTCGAAGCGAGGTCGGCGCAGACCTGTCCGTCAAGAAACTACCCACCCGCTTCGAGAACGAGCTCTACAGCGGCAACGACTATCAGATTGACCTCAAAAAATGAGCCTCCTGTCGCACATCAACGAACAACTCGCACTTGCCAACATCAAGCCAGACCGGTTCCGGGAAATCATCAACCGCCTGATGGCCTACGGTGCCATCGTCCGCGAGGAGGACCGGGTTGAGCAGCTGCTGTATGACGACGCAAGGCGCGTCGAGGGCTTGCTAGAGGACTATTTCGACATCGCTGGCTTCCGTTTGCACCATGACAGCAATAACCAATTCTATCGCCTCTATGTCGCGGGCGCCGTGGTCGATGGGCTGCCAGAGGACAACTTGGAGCCGACGCCATCGCTGCGGGCCCGGGTGTCTCCCGACTTCGTTGCGGTGGCCCTTGCTCTGCGTTTCCTGTACCAGAACAAGCTCAACACGGGCGACATCCAGCCACAGGGCGAAGCGCTCGTGAACTTCGAGGAAATCGCGGCCACCATGCAGACGCAATTGAGGCGTCCTCTGCCGAACGGCATCGGCGAAAAAATGGCCTTGCTGGCCGAGCTGAAGCGGCATCGCCTGCTCAGCTACACGGCCGAGTTTTCGATTTCGGATGAGGACGCGCTGCTCGCTATCCGACCAACCATCTTGGGCATCGTGTCTAACGACGCGCTGAGTGCAGCTCTGGAAGCAGAGGGCGTGATTGACGAAGAAACGTCCGCCGAGGAGGCCGACCAATGAAGCTCGACCGCTTGGTGCTTGTGAACTGGGGACAGCTGCAGCCCGGCAACTACGAGCTAGGAAACATGACGCTGCTCACTGGCTCGACGGGTGCGGGAAAATCGACGATGCTTGATGGTCTTCAGACCATCATGACGGCAGCCTACCAAGGTATCGTGGCCTACAACCCTGGCCAAGAGGAAGTCCAACAAAACCATCGCCGTGGCAAGTCCAAGCGCACCCTTGAATCCTTCGTTGTCGGCGCCGAGTACAGCCTCTTCTCTCGGCCTGCGGGTGCTCAGGGCTACCTCGCGGCGGTATTTCGACCAGGGCCAGAGGACGGCTCGGCCAAGATGTTCACTGCGCTCGTAGCAGCCTCCGCACGCGTGGACGGTACCGGAGACCGAAGGGACGCGAAGCTGGAACGCCTCGTCCTGGTCATCGTAGAAGACGCAGCGTTGTCGGTGGAGCAGTTCTTCGAAGACCTCGACCAAGGTATCTGCATACCGGTCGAAGACATTGTCAGGCGGTTGAAGGTCAAGTACCCAAGGGTAATCACCTACGACGACCATAAGCGCGATTACCTTAGCGGGCTTTATGGCAGGTTCCGCGGGCGCGTGTCCATCCCGTGGGACGAGGCTCAGAATGCGGCCCGGGCATGGTCGCAGTCGATTGCCTACAAGCCAATCGGCTCGGTTCATGACCTTGTTCGGGACGACATCCTCGAGTTCGATGGAAAGCTGCTGCAGGAAAGCATCAGCCGCATCAGTGACCTGATGCGCCAGGTGACGAGCTTGAAAGTTGAAGGCAAGCGCATTGAAGCGACCGTCACTCGACTTCGCGAATTGAAGGAGGCCATAGGCAAGACCACTGCCGCCTTCGAGGAGCAGGTCCAATATGATTTGTTGTTGGCGAAGATGCAGCTGGCCGCAGACGAGGAGCGCATCGCTTCCGAGCGGAAGAAAATTAAGGACGATAGTGCACTGGTCGACCAACACGAGCTCAAGGCCAAGAGCGAAGCGCAGTTGAAGCGCAATGTGGATAGCAGCCGCATTAATATCGCAGCGAAGTTGAGCGGCATTCCGGCGCACACCGAGAAGAAGACGCTTGATGAGCGCCTTGAGCGGGCGACGTCGACCGCGCGCGGCAAGCTCGTTGAGTTGCATGCAGGCCTCCTTGCCGCAGCTCACATCAAGAACACCGGCGATGCCATCGTCAAGCGGCCCGTTCCGGAACAGTTCCCGAAACTGCGCGGGTCTGTCGATGTTGTGGCCAACGCCCTTGCATCCACCAATATGGACCGGTTGGCCGGGCTGCTCAATTCCGTGGCGGATGCAAACGCTGATGACGTCCTGTCAGTCGAGAAGCTGTTTCAGTTGGCCCCTGCATTTGACGGTATCGACACCGGCCTGAGCCAGCTGCACAACTCATTGGTCGGTACCGAGGGTAGTGTACTCATGGCGATTGCTGCTGAATCGGCATCGCTCGGCCAGCGCGTCGAGGCTGCTAAGAAGGAACGCGGCGAACTGGCTGACCGTAAGCAACGCCTTGCGGCTGGGGCGGGCAACTACAACCGCGACACAGTCCTCGCGCTTGAGCGTATCCGAGAGATGCTGCCCGACGCGGGCGTCCAGGTGTTGTGCGACCTCGTCGAGCCGGTGTCTGAGGAGTGGCAAGGCGCAATCGAGGGCTATATGGACGGCGCGCGCTTCAACCTCATCGTCAAGCCGGACTGGGAGGCCCGCACGATTGACTTCCTGCAGTCCTGGGGTTCACGCTCGAAGGTCGTTCAAGGCAAGCGATGCTTGGAGCGTGCCGACCAGTCTCGTGTGCCCGGGACTTCCATCATCCACGAGTTGCGGACCGACCATCCTATTGCGCGGGCCTACCTCATCGAGCAGTTCGGTTCTGTCGTGAAGGTGACAGACTCCGAGGAGCTGCGGCGGACCCCGCGTGGCCTCACCAAGGATGGCAAGGGTAGCGGCGCAATGACGATGTTCATCTGCGAACGACGCGACTTTGTACTTGGTCGCAAGGCTCGTGAGCGGGCGCTGCTGACCACGACCGAGAAACTGGAATCCATTGACCGTGACATCCTGGCGCTGGAACAATCCCAAGACACGTTAGACGGCTTCCGGAAAATGCTCACTTCGCTGAAGGAACCGTCCTTTGATGCAGCGCCCTTGACGCAGCATGCCGGCGACCTGGACGCGACGCGTCGGATGCTTTCGCAACTTGACTTGACCGAGGTCGAACAGTTGACGGTAGAGCTGGCTCGTCTGGAAGAACTCATCCGAGTACATGATTCGGAAATCGAGGCTGCCAAGAGGACCGTCACGCTGGCCGAACAGCGCATCATAACTGCGGAGGGCATCATCAAGCGCATCAACGAGGGCCGGGACGCTCGTTTCGAAGAGCGCGGAAATCAGATTCGCCGCCTGACGCACCTTTGCGAAGCGAACTCAGAGAAGACGTACACGGTGATGGCCCAAGAGGTGGATGACCTCATCGCGTCTCATACGTACGAAGTCCCTGCCATCCAGGCTCGGCTTGCTCATCTACGTACACAACCCGAAAAGCTCTTGGGTGACGTGCGCGAGATGCTGGCGGAGTACAACGCTGCTGTTCGTACTGAAGAACGCTTTCAGTCTGCGCTACCGCACCTGACTGACGTGCTGTGCTTTGACCCCTACTACGGCCCCTTGGTTCTGCTCTGGCGCTCGGTCAGAACGCTTCACAACTCGCTCGAGAGTATCGGCCTGTACAACAACCGCGCCAAGGTCGAGGAGGCGGAACGCTCGTTTCACGACGTCTTCACCAAGCAGTTCTGTGTTGAAATCAAGAGCAAGGTAGACGATGGCGTGCGAATGCTGCGCCAGTTGAACATCGAGCTCGAGAAGCTGAAGTTCGGCACCGACCGCTTCAGCATCGATTGGTCGAACTGGGAGCCCGAATACCAGGAGTATTACGGCTTCTTTTCCGCCGTCGCGGAGCTGGCTGATTCGCCTGAAGTGGTGGACCTGTTTGGTGAAACGGAACTTTCGCCTAAGCATATCCAGGTCCGTGACCGACTGGTCAAGCTACTCCTAGACCAAGACCAGGACAGTGCAGGCCGCGAGCTCTTGCGCATCGCTGACTACCGCAACTACCGACGCTATGAAATCTGGAATGACTCGGACAGCGGCGGTCGCATTGCCCTGTCGACATGGGGCACGGGCTCGGGTGGTCAATTGGAGACGCCTGCGTACATTGTGCGCGCCGCCGTTGTGACCAATCGCCTGCGCCTCTTCGAGAAAGGCGCCAGCTTGAAATTGCTTGTTAGCGACGAGTCCTTCTCTCGCATGGACGAGCCGCGTGCACGTGCCGTTCTAAGATATCTGCGAGATAGCATGGGTTTGCAGTTGGTCAGCGCCATGCCGACCAAGCACGCCGGCGCGCTGCGCGCTGAATTCGACCGCGAGTTCAGCTTCAGCCGGATGACCGTTCCCAACAACGGTGAAATTGACTTCGTCTCGGAGTGCGACGAGCGCATCTTCAAGAAGGACCGCATGCGTGAAGTATGGGAAGCGCAGCGTCAAGATGTTCGCGAACAAGCCAAGCTGCTCTTTGATGCGGCAGAACCTGAACAGGTCACGGAGGTCGCGAAATGACAGAGCAACCGCTTTGGCTTCAGTCTTCGCCTGTTCAACAGCTGTTGAACCTACTCGTGGACCGAATGGATTCGGCCGAGCAAAGGGGAAGCGCTCGTACACAGTCGGTCGCGCTCTTGGAGCGAACTTGGCCAGCTCTCTACAAAGCTCAGCGGGAGTCTGAAAAGGAAGAGCTTTGGGGCTATGCCGTCGAGTTGGTGCGTTGGGGGTGGCTCACGGTCAAGCCAGCCGGCGCTATCAGCTCCCCTTCGGGCTATGCCGATTCTCCTCGCGTCACGGTTGCCAACGAGGTCGAGGTGAGGAACGCGGTTGGTCGCGCACAGCGCTTCAAGTCCGCAGCTGAGCGTTGGCGCGAGGCTGTCCGCAACGGAATTCATGGGGGCCCCGAGGTCAAGGCAGCTGTCGCAGAATTCTGCATCGACATGCCGGACCGCACCATGGCCGAGGTTGTCGAGCGGCTGAACGAGCTCCCCGCGTTTGCCGGTAAGCCCATGCTGCTCCGCGAAGTCTCCTCTCAGCTGTTCTGGGGTATGTCGAAGGTTCTGGACAAACGACAAGGCCTCGTTGCCGCTGTCATGGGGGTCGACGAATGCCCGTTTCCGGAGTCTCCGATTCAGCTGCAGGTGTTTCTGCCGCCGGCGGGCTGCAGGGGCGTGCTGTTTATTGAGAACCTCGTGAGTTTCGAGCGTGCCATTCGCTCGACGAGCTCGGCGTTTGATGGGCTGGCACTGGTCTACGCGTCAGGCTTCAAGGGAAGTGCTCAGCGGCTTCGTACCCCGGATGGTTGCTCTCTCTTCTATGCCGCGCGTGGCGGCATCACCCAAAACCTTCGAGAAGGTTTCGAGGCCTGGCTCTTTGGTGAGGATGCCAATCCGGTCTTCTTCTGGGGCGACCTAGATTGGTCCGGCATGCGTATCCTATCTGCTATGCGCACCAGCTTTCTCGGTCTCACGGCTTGGGAACCGGGCTACTCCCTTATGCTGGCCGCGCTCATGGAAGGCAAGGGGCACACGCCAGAAGCCGCTGACAAGAAAGGACAGAAGGTGCTAGGCACTTCCGGATGTGTCTACGCTGACGCCCATCTTATACCTGCCCTGCAGACACACGGAAGGTTTATTGACCAAGAGCAAATCAACCCGTAGGGCCTCGAGTTCGACAGCGAAGGCTCAGCCCTGACCACGGTGTGCTGATATCACGAATCCTGCGCATCATGACGGAGGCCGTTCGGACGCGTGGCGGGTTTCCGAGCGGCAGGCGGGCGCTAGTTGGCCGCGCCCACGAAACGAATTAATCCAAATTGCTCTTTTTTCTTGGCTTGCTCGTTCGTTGTCGAGGCTGAGCCTGTCGCGTCAACATCAAAGGGTCAATGGTTGCGACTGGGGCAATCGAGTCAAACCAGGACTCCCTTCCGAGCGCCTTTACAATTAGCACCAAGGTGCGCAACGACGAACCCATCCCTAATTCGAGGTTACTTACTGAGCGCTGGCTGACCCCAGCTTGAGCCGCGAGCGTCTTCTGGTCGAGGTTCTTACGAATCCGGAGCCTTTTCAAGTGAGTTCCCAGTTCGACCTCAAGTTCTTCTGCGGTCCTGAAGTTTGCCATTTGGGTCACTTTCAAATAGAAGCATCTGCAATAAAAGGCAGAATTTTGCCTATTATGATTGAAAATGGCCTTTAAAATGCAAAATTTTGCATTTTATTGCAGGTGACTCGGATGGCATGCGATATTGACTGAGGCGCCGTTGGAGCCTACGATGACCGGAAAGCTACGTATTGAGCGGGTGCGCAAAACGTAGTGCCACCTTGGTATAGGTTTTGCTGAGGTCCCACCTGGAGTGGTTCAGAGAATCCCGCACGCAACGGTCGCACAGGCGGCCGTTGTGCCGTTTACAGCTCTGAATTTATTAGGACGAACCAAGGGTTGTCGCGCATGGCATACAACCCTATCTGATGCGCACTGTGATGCTGCAAATAAACCCAGTTAAGCTTTGATGGGAGCCTCGCTCGGACCAACCCGCTTAGGTCTGGGCGCTTGAGTTCGTCAAGAATGAAGCCGAGCCGTTGGAGGTTAGATATTTCGGCTTCAGTGGCTATGGCGCATTGGAGCCGTTTCTTGGAAAATTTAGGCAATAGGTCACGTATCGTTTCTATCGCGCGGCCTACTCCTCCGATACGGTGGGCATAGCGCATCAGGTCAAGTGCAGTCACTTCAGGCATGCTGATTTTTAAGGGGGCGTAGGCCATCGGCAAATCAGAAGTGGGGACTTTCACCGCTGTCTTCTTTACGAAAAATTGGACGCGGATGCGGCCGACCTTCAGTTCCCTTAGTGGGCTATTGGTCAAGACTTGAGTAACCTGCACGGCTTGATGAGATGAGCCATGTTCGGCGGCTGCGGTAAGCAGGCCTACGTAGTAGGGCTGACCAATCGATTGAAAATACGCGTCAAGCCACCAGAAGGCCGGAGGGGCCCCCATTGAGACTTGGTCAGGTCTAACAATCAGAAAGAAGTCCTGTCGTGGTGATAGCCTTGCGACATGCTTGCCCAAGCGTTTGACCTGGTCTCGCGCTGCAGTAAAGGATAAACCGGTAGCCCTTTGCAGCTCTGCCAAGGTAAAGGTGACTTGTCCTCGTTCCTGGCGGGATTCCACAAAACGTTGTGCAGCCCCTCTACTTCGAGGCTGAGCCACAATTTGAGAGGGAGGCAAGTCATCCTGAATCATTTACATATCTTAGTATCAAACACCAAGATGTGAGAATGATTCAGAAAGAACTTTTTGCCCTGTCTCACTTGGAGTTGAGAAGTTCTCTGGCAGCGGCTCTCAGAGTCGTTATGCCGTTTACGGCTTCACCAGATAATCGTTCACGAGCCTTCCTCAGCTTACCACGATAGTGTCCCCAGAAGTGGTGTATGAGATGTGATTCTCAAGGGGCTGGGTCCCCGGCTAGTTGATCACGGCGGAGAGCCGTGCGGACTGATTGTCGCTCAAGCTCTGCAATCCTTCAAGCTGCATGTAACGCCGTTGCAGCGACCACTCGTCGTTCTGCTCCAGCATCATCGCTCCCACCAGGCGCACAATGGCGCGGTCATTGGGGAAAATACCGACCACGTTGGTGCGCCGCTTGATCTCCGCATTCAGGCGCTCTAAGGGATTTGTGCTGTGAATCTGCGTTCGATGTGCACGCGGGAAGCTCATGAAGGTCAATACCTCGCTCTCAGCGTCATCCATCATGGCGGCCAGCTTCGGAAACTTGGCGCGTAGCTGGTCTGCAACCGTGCGCCACTGGCTCGCTGCCGCCTCCGCCGTCTCCTGCACGAAGATCGTGTTGATCATCGCTAGCACCGCCTGGCGCTGCCCTTTGCCAGCGTGCGCCAGGGCATTGCGAATGAAGTGAACGCGGCACCGCTGCCAACTCGTCTTCAATACCTTGCTGGCGGCCGCCTTAAGCCCCTCATGCGCATCCGAAATGACCAGCTTCACGCCCCGCAGTCCGCGACGGGTCAAACTCCGCAGGAAATTGGTCCAGAAGGTTTCAGCCTCGGAGGCGCCGGTGGCAACGCCAAGGATCTCGCGCACACCGTCGGTGTTGACCGCAACGGCGATTATCACGGCAACGGAAACGACGCGCCCACCTTCGCGGGATTTGACGTAGGTGGCATCGATCCAGAGGTACGGCCAGTCGCCCTCGATGGGTCGATTCAAGAAGGCGTGAACGCGCTCGTCGATTTCCTCGCATAGCCGTGACACCTGGCTCTTTGACACGCCGCTCATACCCATGGCCTTCACTAACTCATCAACCGAGCGGGTAGAAATACCCTGGATGTAGGCCTCCTGGATCACGGCCGTCAGGGCCTTCTCGGCGGTGCGACGCGGCTCTAGGAATCCTGGATAGTAGGTTCCACTGCGCAGTTTGGGGATTTTCAGGTCGACCTTGCCGGCTCGGGTCTCGTACACCCGGTCACGGTAGCCATTGCGGCTGTTGACACGTTCGTCGGTGCGCTCACCGTAAGCAGCCCGACAAAGTGATTCGGCATCCATTTCCATGAGGCGCTGTAAAGCATGCTGCAGCGTCTGGCGGATGAAATCTGCATCTGCTCCCTTTTCGGCAAGCTCAGAAAGTGCGATAGTGGCGGTGGTCATTGTGGCCTCCTACTGGTTGAGTTGAGTCTTCGCAAACCCAAATTTACCTTAAGAGTCACAATGGCCGCCCTTCAGGCCGCCTTCCTAAACGCCGATTCCGGCGCAGTCTTCATACACCACTTTGTGGGACACCATCCTTACCACTCCGCCGAGTTGCTTTGTGTTGAAGTATTTCGCTCACCCAGCCAGAGCTCCAGCTCAAGTGCTGAGCACCAGCTGAGCAATTGCTTGATGCTGATTTCGTCCGGATGGTTTTCCAGATGCGAGATGCGGTTTTGGCTCAATCCTACACGGCTGGCTACCGCAGCTTGGGAAAGCTTGCGCTGCTTGCGAGTCGTTTTGAGCAGCTGCCCAAGATGTAATGCCGTAAAAAAAGGGACGGAGGTGGGTGAGGAAGTCATGTTCGAGTTATCCGGTATTCAGATAAAGCATTCTTTATCCGAATTTCAGATAAAAGTCAAACGTAGTTCAGTTCGGAGAAGTCAGCACTGATTCTTTAGTCAACTTTGGTTCACGCAAGAGCTTGGCTTTATAGTCGAGCAACTTAGATTCATCGATATCCAAACGCTGCAACCATTCCTCCGCAGCCAGGCCGATGAGCCGGAATTCGCTTTCCGACGAAGCATAGTGCAGCCTGACCTGCGGCGCGCGTAACGGCTTGAATAGCATGTCAGGAAGCACCAGCCGAGCTGGTTTCTCGCCCGATTCTTCGATTGGTGCAGCTTCAGGCTTTGGCCCACTTTGGACGACTACGCCCTGCCCATAGTCATAGGTCGCAAACCAGTCCATCGGAAGCTCGGAGCGAAGCGCATTCATGCCTCCCACTTTATCGAGAAGCTCGTAATTCACTGCGGTGAGCCAGGATACGGTCTTGATTCCAGCGTGGGCATTAACTGCCCCGCTTACTAACCCGCCGGCGTCGAACCCATTCATTTTGGAGGCAATGACTGCTTCGAACGCCTGGTTCTCATCATATTTTAGGGCCGACAGCATCAGACTATACCCACCGTAACCATGGACAGCGCGAAGGCGCTTGGCGAAATTCACGAAAATTGTTTGGAATGCTCGCGGGTTTTCTTCTACGAAAAGCAGCGGGAAGCTGAAGCGCAATCCGCTCAAGCCCCAGCCCCCGGCTTGCGCGCGCCAGCCCGGCAAGCCAAAAGCCTGGAACTCCCAAGGCCCAGCATCCTTATCGCGCTCTCCGCTGGTGTAGTGGAAGCTAACTGAATCGTCCTCGTCCAAATCGGCCATCATGGCCCGCATTGGTTTCGTCTTTTCATAAGCAAGCTTGCCGGCACTACGTCCTTCCGGAGGGTCCTCACGGAACAGCCAAGTCAAATGTCCCCCTGCGATGTCCTTGAACTCATCGAAACACCCGCAAATTGCCTCGCGAACTGCGGGGAGGTGAGCATCAGTAAAGAACAAGGTTCCCGCGACAGCGGGCACACTTCCGACGTATGCTTGCGCCCCCTTCTTGGACAGAAGGCCGCCTGGAAATTCCAATCGTTCCGGATGCTCACGCATCAACTGAATTGGGTCAAAAGGTAGTTCACTCATAGTCGCTTCTCAATAGGCCAGACCGCGAGGAGGCGGCTTTTTGGTCAAAATCATGTACAGCAGCGCAAGGATAGCTCCAACCTTACCTGCGTCTTCAACAGGTACCTTTGGCCCGTCTGGCTCCGACTTATCGCAGTCGCAGTTATCTGGGGTCAGCGGCACCATCTTCTTTTCGTCTCCCGCGATGGTGATGTAGTCTTCTCGCTGCTGGAATCCGTATTCATCAGGCGGGAATTTTACTTCGACGACCTGTTTGATATTGTCCTGCGTTGGCGGCTTTGTCGGGTCGTTTACGATAACGACATCCGGGCGCCGGACGTATCCTTTGCCAGGTTTGTATGGTACGGGTCGTGCAGGGTCTTTTGGCCACAGTGTCTTCGTCCACCCGGGCCAGAGGTCTCGGCTTTTGGTGTCAACCTCCTTGTCCATGAAAGGTTCTGGGGGCCGCTTCGTCATGTCGTAACTAATCTCGGGCTTGTAAGGGCTCCGGTGCTGAAGCGTTTCATCAAGCGCTTTCAACTGGTTCGATACACAGACCTGTTTCAGCGAGCGGCCGTCTTTACCGGTCCCAGGCGTATTCTTGCAATGGCATACCGCGCTGCAAAGCACCTTTTTATCTGCAGCATCCAATTGGGGCGTATTAAGTTTTACTACAGTTGTTGAACCTTGAGGGCTCGTTGGGCCGGTTGCGAGTGGCGGTTGAGATGGTGTGGTCATGTAGCCGAATCCTGAATCAAATCGAATGCCAACGATTCCTGCGCGTCTCGTTCGACCCATTGCGTGTAGCCGTCAGCGTCAGTATTTCCGGTGACGTACTGACCGCCGGTGGAGCGCAGGCGAACCGCCTGGTTGCGAATGGGCGCGCCAGTCGTCGCGTCTACAACTTGGAACCGGCCGCGGAACTTGGGGTTGTCGCTATCGACATCGACGATGGCTTCATCATGGTACTTACCCAGAAGAGTCGGACCAATTAGCCCGAAACCCTGGGTCAATCCCTGCGGAGCAGCACTATTCTCCGCCTTAGGCGCCGCGCCGGCGGAGGGCTTGGTGGTGGTCACGAACTGGCCAGAAATGAGCGTGGCACCGCACGCGGTCTTGCAGCCATGATAGGCCACAGCCTTTCCCTCATCGATGAGGCTATGGTCCCCCTGGCTGATAGGAAACACACCCTTGCAACGAGGGCAGGAAACCATATCTCCCACACGCGCCCATCCCTTTCCATTGGTATCGGAAACCATGGAGCTACTGATTACCGTTCCACCATGGGTAGTTTTGTCGCCAAATACGATGATAGGCTGGGTCACGAGCCCTCCAACTATTCGTAAAGATAGTTACTAATAAGTAATTATAAATTCGACCACAATCTATGCCACGCACGATTGAAAAAAGAAGCCGCGCGAATGCGGGACTGGTGAGGCGTTAAGTGAGGCGTTAAGCTAATACAGAGGCCGCTTAGGTTCAGGAGCGTCAAGTATCACGTCCGAAACTTGGACAAATGGGTCAAGCCAATCAGCTTTTGCACGTGTCCAGGCAAGCCAGGTCACTTGCTCTTCGGATAGCGGGCCAGCGGCATTGGCATTGCGCTCAAACGCGTCCGCGAACGCGCGCAGTTTGGCTGCTCGCTCCCAATTGGTCGCGTCAGCTTCTAATGACTTGAAACGTGCAGTTTCAGAAGCACGTCGTTTCATAAGGAACTCGAAGCGAGCCAGAGCCCGACGAAGAGCCTCTTGTCGACGAATCTCTTCTTGTTCTTTGGCGAAGGTCTCCTGGGCCAGCACCACAATACCAGCAACCACTTCGGCAAGCCTTTGCTCAAGATTTTTGTTCGGAGTGTCCTTCCATTTGCGCTGAGGCCAGCGTCCGACTTGGATAGTGAGCACGCCGGTGGGCGTGTAGTCATACATTGGAATGTGCGGGAAGGTCGAATTTACGTCCCATCGCGAACGCTCCCAATAGCGTTTTTGTGCGCGTTCTTCAGCGGGAGTAGCTTCATGCCTAGTTCGACGAATATGCTCGACCAAAGTGAAGTCTAGTTTGGTGTCAGTCTCAACTCTACGAAACAATGATGCGCCTCGAGCTTCGTCAAGTTCAACTTCGAACCCCTGCATGGCCAATGTCTTTAGAAGCGAATCTATTAACCCCAGCGCTCGGTCGAGGGCCGACCGGGTCACGGCAATGTTGAGAACTTCTTTTGGCGCCGAGCGAACCAAAGCATCAGCAGGCCAACCATCTCTTAGACGCAGGCGCTTGGATGCGGCACGGACTAGGGGATGTTCGGGAGATGCAGCCAGTTCCTCCAGTGGTAAAGCGAGCACCTCTTCTCGAACGCGTGCATTTTCTTCTTTAGCGGCCGTTCGAGCAGCTAGCTGCCCAGGGGGGATTCTGACCAACTTAGGGAAGCGTCGAAGCGGTTGTTCAAGTACTGGGAGAGGTGCTTGTCTCATAATTTTGCCTGCTTTGACTTTCGCCCAGTAGCCCCTGCTTGGTAGCGGAATGGCCCAAGCGCGGCAAATCTTCGCTAGTCCGACGTCCGATAGGCCGTAACGAGTAGCAACGACTGCCACAGGCTCTGACCACACTTCGTGATAGAGGGCTTCGCGGTCAACAGACTTTGTCGTCTCATTCATATCAACATCAAGAGGTCAGTTGGCATTCACAATCTAGCTACAATGAACCAGGTTGTCATGTAGGCGAAGGGTATCACTCGGCCAGTCGGGCATTAGCAAACCTAATGTCTTCAATTGAGGACTACGCCTGAGTTCGTCTCTAAAGCTTCTATACTGGCTCGCGCTCTTCATAGTGAATACCGCTCCTGACCTGGCCTCAGTAGAATGAGGCAGAGTCACGAAGAGGGTCGCAAAAAAACGCCGCATGAAAAGGTGCTCTATCTGAAAAATGCGGAATCGGCGCTCGTCCTTACGGGTGATGTCTGAAAAATGTTTGATTCGTACCCCGCATGTCTGAAAACCTGCAAATTGGGGGCGTTACGCATACCTATCAAACCACTCGATTAACGCCGCTGCGACTCGCAAGATATTGCACATTACTGTAATCGTCAAAAAATTACTGGAACACAAGTAATGTCCATTACGCAAATTTGCATTGTATTATTGCAATAAAAATGGACATTGTTGCGATGCACGTCCCGCCGTCGTGAAAGATACAGAATTGAAATCAGCGGATGCCAAAGGAACCGAACGGATAGGCATACCGCAAACGCTAGCAAGCCGCAATTGGCCTATTCAACAATTTAGGTAAGCAAATCCATGGAAATTTCGGAGCAACAGAAGAGACAAGCATTCTTCGACGATATTGTGAACTATCAGTTCATTCGCGAAGATGGGCGGCTAGTGCTAGAACCGTTTTGCGTTTATCTGTCGCACTGCTTTGGGTTCGATAGCATTCTCGAGATATCGCCAAAGCCAAGAGAAATCTACATGCTCTTGATTGAACTCATTCGAGAGCGCATCGGCGAGGAGGAAGCTTCGACGAAGATTCAGACCCAAGACATTAAGGACTGGAGGCCTGAACTGGCTTACATCTTTCCCGAGCGGCAGATGACTTGCATTCACGTTGGCGCTTTGGTCATGGTCTCACATGACTGGATTTACGGAATCGGCCACACGCTCATGGGAATCCCTGAGCCCGGAACGCCGGGGAAGTATTTTGCCTGGGCTAAGGAAGAATGGCTGGCCGTTCACACCTTCATTAACGGGTATCAC
This sequence comes from Massilia sp. SR12, assembly GCA_046523935.1. GTDB lineage: Bacteria > Pseudomonadota > Gammaproteobacteria > Burkholderiales > Burkholderiaceae_D > Rugamonas. Next base: position 4,198,996 of record CP159586.1, read on the forward strand.
AACGCATTCATGTCGTTTCAAAAGCAGTTCGACCGGGACAGCATTCAGAAAAATGGTTTCTCAATGTTCGAAGCACTGCATCTCGCGTACAAGAAAGATATTGACTTCGATAGCGCTGCGAGCGCTTTAAAGGCTCGACATGACTCGTATCTATCTGCATTGGGGCAAGTATCAAAAGCACTTAACGATGCTTACTACCTCGAGGCAATTGCACTCGAAGAGTGCTTGATTAGTAACTGCCTCTTTAATTTCTTGGACGCTAAAGGTAAGAAGCTATCGGGTCCAACGTTTTACACCCTGCTCAAGGAGCTCGGTGCAGACTCTTCGTCTGCCTACGGGTTTCCAAGTGAACTGCTTCGGGACCTAGATGCGTGGCGGAAGGAACGTAACAACGCAATCCATGGATTTATCTCAGCCCACAGTCAAGAGTTGAACAACTCAAGAGCCAATTTTTCCGGCTCAACTCAAACGACCGCCGTAAGAGGTCTGGACCTGTGCAATGCTGTAGTCTCCTGGTATGAGGTCGAATGCGTTAACTTCATCCGTCATGAATTCCCGAGTGAGAGCCACAGGACTGTCCACTGAAGCAAGCGAGCTTCGTTGGATTTGATAATTCAGCGCCTCTTCCCAGATTCAAATGAACCTAAAAGTACTGGCGACCAGCGCCCTTTGGGTTGAGCCGCAGGCTTCCTGGCTCGCCGTCTGGAGTATTTAATCTCGGACCTTATGCGCTTGCAAAGCTCACTGTAGATTTCCACCTTCTTCCGGGCTTCTTCACACTCGGGCTTTAGAGCTCGCGTCTGGAGCCATTTGCGCAATTCAGCAAGCAGCTCTCGCTCCTTGGCTTTCATTCGCCGTACCCGCTCCTCGTGGGTAATCAGGCTTTCATTCATGTCGCACGTAGTTCCTTCGGCACTTCACAATCGGATGACCCAACCGCTCCAACACGCTGTCTCTTAGGGGACAGCGCCTGTCAACGCTAGGCCACAGCACGCTCACGAATTAGGTTCAGAACATCGACGATTTGTGAAACTCGAGTCGCCGGGAAAATACCGAGCGGCCCTTGCCCGTTAAGGTCCGTGAACGGTGATTCGAACAACCTGTCCGCATCCATGGTGCCGTTTTGAGTCAATTCCTGGACGATAAGATTCACGAATTCGATTTGGTCCGGAGACACGGTTGTGCCGTTGATGAACTCGCTGAATTCATGCATAGCAGCCTCTCGGTCGAGCCCGACCAATGAACGAATGAAGATACCCAAACCATGACTCTGTTCTCTGGCCTCGTCGATTTGTGATTTAGTACCGCCAGCCTCGACGAGCATCTTTTCCAACTCAAACAGGTCCGTCTTCGTCAATGGCTGATTTCGTCGCAATCGTTGCAGCGAAAGATGAGATTCATGCGCCTTCAAGAATTGTCTTGCCTTCTCACGAAACTTGCCCATGTTCAGTCCGGCAGTCACCTGCGGCAAGTCAACGGTGGCAGCTTCCCCCAATTCATCTTCAAAATCAGTGTAGACAACCTTCTTTTGCTCTTTCGGGATGAGTTTGACCAAAGAACGCAACCTTCGACGGGCAATCTCCAGCATCGGCACTGTCACATCCTGCCACCAATCGTCACTGGCTACCGATTGAATCAGCACCATTTCCGCTTTGATAGCAGGAATGGCCATCTGTTCTTCTAATGCGCTTGCAATGGTTTGGATTTTTTCTCTCAGACTTGCAAAGTCTGGTTTTGCCTGAAGCACAGCAAGCTGCGTACGAAGCATTAGCATATCGAAGCGCTTTGCTTCCTCATCGTCGTCCATCAACTCGGACGGCAGTCCTGCGACTCTGCTGACCAGCTCGTGAAACTCTTCTTGGCCAAGTACACTCCACGACTTGGCGTCCGCGAATTTCTCAACTGCCTTGCGCTGGGGGCGCACGACGAAATTATCCAGGTTCATCGCCGCCACTTTGGCGTGCAACATTGCCGCCACATCGCGACGAAGTTGAGCCTCGGTTAAAGTGTCACCATACTGACCTTCTTCATCGTCAATTTGCACTCCCGCCTTTAGTTTCCTATCCAGTTCTGCAATGACGTCTAATCTGGCTTTGAACAAACGCGTACTCAGTGGCTCAGACGATACGCCTTCGGCGAAGTCCGGGTTTTGAGCGAAGAACTCAAGGTTTTGGCAGAAGTCAAAGATGTAAAAATTCTGTTTGTCTTCACCTGGGCCAAACAGGTCTTTGCAGAGACGGGTGCCTCGCCCAACCATTTGCCAGAATTTTGTCTTAGACCGCACAACCTTGAAGAAAACAAGATTGACTACCTCTGGAACATCGACACCGGTGTCAAGCATGTCCACCGAGATAGCAATGTGCGGCATCTTCTCCTTCTTCGAGAAGTCGTCGATAATACTTTGCGCGTATTCGGTCTTGTACGTCACAACACGCGCAAAATGGCCCTTGTACTGCGGATAGCTAATATTGAATCGCTCGGCGATGAAATTGGCATGGTCATTATTTTTGGCGAATACAATGGTCTTGCCAAGTCTATCCCCGCCAGCCACCTTATGGCCCTTGGTCATTAGCAGTTCAAGAGCCTTGTCCACAGTGTCAATGTTGAACAGCCACTGATTCAGCTCCGCTGCGTCAACTTCGTCCGGAACGGTACCTTCCTCATTCCATTCCAGGGCATCCCACTGCTCCTTTTCATCTTCGCTTAAGTCGCTGTACTTGATTCCCTCCCGCTGAAATTTCAGAGGTACCGAGATTGGGACCGGCGGCACCAGATGCCGGTCGGCGACGGCTTCATCGAGGCCATAAGCATCAGTTGGCACTCCGGATTCAAGGTCGAAGAGGCCATAAGTATTGCGGTCAATTTCATCCTTTGGGGTGGCGGTAAGTCCCACAAGTAATGAGTCGAAGTAGTCGAAAATCGCCCGGTATTTTTGATAGACGGAGCGATGAGCCTCGTCGATGACAATGAGGTCAAAGTGGCCAACGCCAAACCTGCGCTGCCCATCTTGAGCTTCGTCAATGAGGCCCATCATAGTAGGATAAGTCGAGACAAAGACACGCCCTTCGGCATGTTTATCGGTCACAAGATTGACCGGGGCCGCATCGGGCAAATGTGTCTTGAATGCGTTTACCGCTTGATTAACCAGGGCTACCCGGTCTGCGAGGAACAGCACTCGTTTGACCCAATTACTACGCATGAGCACATCAGCCAATGCAATGACGGTCCTGGTCTTGCCTGACCCGGTCGCCATCACCAACAAGGACTTTCGCTGGTTATCGAGCTCGAATGTCGCACCGACACGTCGAACTGCGCGAGTTTGATAATAGCGCTCGATGATGTCACCATTGATGGTGGTCTCCGCCAGCTTCTTGTGGCTACTGCGCCGTTGGACAAGTAACTCGAGTTCAGATTTTTTGTAAAAGCCCTGAACTGGGCGAGGTGGATAGGACAAGTCATCCCAAATCCAATGCTCATAGCCGTTCGAGTAGAAGATGACCGGGCGCTGACCGTACATCTTTTCCAAACAGTCTGCATATAGCTTTGCTTGCTGCTGTCCCACTTTGGGGCTGCGGGTAGTGCGCTTTGCTTCAACCAGCATTAGAGGCTTGCCGTCGTCCCCCCATAGAACATAGTCCACGTAACCGATGTTCTCGCCATTGGGCATGCCACTGACTTCGATTTCAAAGTTTTTGGTCGAGTCAAGTACCCAACCTGCCTCACGCAGCAAAAGGTCGATGTACGCTTTTCTGGTGTCGGCCTCCGAGTAGTCGTGGGTATCCGGTTCGGCAGAATTTGCTTGTTTTGCCTTTGTAACCTCAGCCTTTAAACGCTGCAATTCAGCATCGAGTTCCGCTTTTTCATTTCGCAGTACGTGTAGGGCTTCGTTCTTCTCTGCCAGTTCATCTGCCAGCTTTTGAAGTTGACCTTGCGTCAGCGCGGGCACAGCAGACGACTTCGGAATTAGTTTGAGAGAGAAGGTAAGGTCAGGGGCCGGACGGGTGTTACGGCCGTAGTTCCGCGCCAGCCAGAAGCAGAAGTGAAACAGTTCACGAGTGGCGCTGATGGAGTCAGTTTCAAGAACCTTCTTATTGCTATGCACAGCCATGTTACCAAGGTCTTTGATAAGCCTAGCCTTGGTAAAGAGCGCATCACCGACAGCTTTGCGAAAAGTCGGTTCGAAAATAAAGGCGTTTAAGTTGTCCTGATAGGGCACCTTAAACGCCTTGTCATGGGCATAAAGCCAAGCAACTGCAAGTTCCAGACCGCGCCGAGCGTAGAAACATGCAGTACGTGGGTCACCGAATACTGAATGCTCCGCGCGATTAGCAGCCTCATGGAGGGCACCCCATTCAGGCTGAAGGAACGAGAAATTGCTCATAACTTGGCCTTCTCCCTAATGAAGTCATTCATTCGCTTAGCAAGCGCCTCGCGCCGGTAAGCCAAGAAATCTCTGTAGCGCTCAGTTGACCATAACTCAGCGCTGACAGGCACGCACTGGCTTTCGAGCGCCTCCTGGCCTTGCTTCTCCACGATGTCAACCAAGTACTGCGTAGCTTCCTTGTTACTAATACGTCGATTTGTCTGTCCGGTAATGAACGCCATATTTGCGATTTCGTTGATTTCACCGGTTTCGTAACGCTCTTTCAGCAGTGACTTGGGAATTACGTGGTGCCACTGAATGAAATGGAGTTTTCCTTGGTGGGTCAGCGACAGTCCAAGCCCGCTGTACCAGTCCTTCGCTCCCGACGCTTTTAAGGCAAGGTAGGCCAGCGAGAAAAGCGGGCTGTTCACCCCACGCTTCTCCAAATCCCCTACCTCTACATGAAGACGGCCAAATTGGCGATACACGGGTTCAATGAGAGCCGCAATATCGCCGGTCCGGAACAGAATCGCCAGGTCCTCGTTTAGTAGGGTTTCTGTTGAACCGCGCGAGTAGCGACCACGAGCATTCGCGACCAGCAGCCAATGCAAAAGCGCGCTTTGTTCGGTCGCAGTGAGCTTGTTGTCTTTGATACGACTGACTACCGCTAACACATGGATGAACATCGGCGAAGAGAGCAGCGATTCGTCTTCAATTCCAGCATTGGTACGCAAGAAGTTAATGGCAAATCGAAGCCCTTCTTGAGCTTGTTTCCAGCCGTCCTTCAGTCTGTCCACTGGGGTGCTTGCTACAGTGCGGAATAAGCACTGCTGCGTTGCAAATACAACGATAGCTCGTACAAGATGCCCGAGTTCAATAGTGAACCAGCTTTGCTCACATTCTTCCTGAAAAGCTTCAAGCTCCTTAAGCAGATTGGGCCAGCGGGAAGTAATTTGCGCAAGCGCAAGGTCAGACGAACGAAGCTTAGCTCCCAGCGAGTTCACCCGCACGAAGATTTCCGTAACTTCTTCGTAGCTCATTGCGCGCTCCAGCACATGAACCACGTAGTGGTAGTCCTTAATAGCTCTCAGCTTTTTCAGCCGGTCGGAATACTTCTGGAAGCGCGGGTCTCTAAAAGACTCAATCCCTGCCTTCTCTAATATTTCGGCATCATTGGCAGTCCGGAAGACTTCGCTTACAGAAACCCACTGTGGAAGGGAAGCCAAGTTCTTGCTGGAGACTACGAACGTGCGGCGATTCAATTTTTCCTGCAGCCCCTGTTCTCCGTCATCTGTCTCATCGGAATCGTCGTTCAGTTCGTCGTCGGGCGTCACAGGCGATACCTCGTCGCTCTCCACTTCAACTATGTCGGTTGGCGGGCCATCTGGGTGCTCGAGATTGAACAGAATATCGATTGGGCGCTTGCGACCACGAACCGAAACTGCCTCACCGTTCAGTACAGCCGTCAACGAGGTCAGACGCTGCTGACCGTCTAGCAAGAGTTTACGTCCAGCAAATGCATTGGACTCCTGTGCAATTGCAAAGTCGCGCGTGGGCACCGGCTCGTCGGTTTCCCACATCAAAATGGAACCGCTAGGGTAACCCCTGTATAAAGAATCAAGCAGGTCGCGCACCCTAGTAGCCTGCCACACGTAATGGCGCTGAATTTCTGGCAGGCGCAGTTCCCCGCGCTTGTACATGTCAACCAAGGTTCCGATGGGGATATTTTGTTGTTGCATGCTTAAAGTTCTCCTCGAAAGGCGCGGTCTTGGATGGAAGCGAACAAACTATCTATTTCCCTCAGCGCACTCAGTTGCAGTCCCTTTTGGGTATCAATTTTTTCAACTGCTTGCCCAAATCGAGTTTGTAGTTCAAGAGGGGGATTGAGCACCATCAGTGACTTCAATCTCGAAACATTAATTCCGGGCATGACCGCCCCCCCACTAATCAATGCAAGTTGCCGCTCTACATCTTGACTATGATGTAATTGATGCGAGAGAAACTCCGGCGAACACTTCTTGCTACTGGAGCGCAATCTAAGCAAGTCGGAATGCATAATGCCACTTGGAAAGTTGTGGGGATAGATTGCGCAATTGCCAACTGTGCCTTTGCGCGTCATCACGATGTCACCGCCAATTACGGAGTACGCACGAAGACGTTCCGCTGTGCGTGCAGCTACAAATTCTTCGGTGGGCCGTAAGAACTTTGCATTCACATTCCTAATACCCCAGAGCGGAACTCCTTTCGTTGTGAATTCGCTCTTGGCGAGTTGCGTACCGAATGGGCCGCATTTGATGTCGTCAGGGTGCTCGCATAACTCTTGCAATGCCACTTTGGGCCACCCCTTTGGATTGCTTATGGGGTCACCGAACATTTCCACAAATATCGACTGTTCGAGCTTTTCAAGCTGCTTCAAAGCTTCGCGACGCCTGGCGCGCAGCGCGTCAGCTTTGTCCAGAATCGCTGCTATGCGATGTTGTTCTGGGAGTGACGGCAGTGGAATCGAAGAACCCAACACGATTTTGTCCGACACAGCCGGATAGCTTGCACCTGTCGCTTGTCTAACCATCTCCGACACAAATTTCTCAGTCTTCACCCAGTGAAACAGGTAGCTCGGGTCAAGTCTTTTTTGGTCAGGACGAATCACGCAAAAGCCAGTCGATGCTGTCGCTTCGTGAAGTTCTGAAGAAATCATTGCCACGCCATTAAGATTCGGGCGGACGGTCGCAACCAGCACGTCATCTTGCTCGACTAATTGTCTAGCGCGACTAGGAGCGTCGACGCACGAAATTTCCCGCGCCCCAGTAATTCTCTTTGAATCTTGGTCTATCGCACTCAGGTCGATATAGTGAAAGGTTTCGTCAGTCCCTGCTTTCAATGGGTTCCAATTTTCGACACTCCGAACAACTTCCTTTAGTTGGACTGATTGGAATGTGCTCACTTCAGCATCCCTTCCAGTTCCTGCATTCCGGCCTGAATCTCTACCTCCAGAGTTTTTAGTTTCGTAAGTATCGCAAGCGGAGATTCGTGCTCGACGACTTCATGCACCACCTCCTTGTAGCGGTTGATGGACAAGTCGTAGCCCTGTGCTGCAATTTCGGCCTTGGGTACGCAGAAGCTCTGCGCCGTGCGGGAGCGTTCGCGTTCAGCGCCTTCGCGCTGTGCCCAACGAGCCAGCACATCGGGTAAGTTGTTCTTGAGGTGCTCTACATCAGTCAATGTAATCTTGGGATAAACTCCAAGCTTGTCTTCCCCCAGCAGCGGCAGTCGTTTGTCGTCCAGTGACCAGCCCTCCGCCTCCATGTCGTAGAACCACACGTTGTCGGTGCCGCCTGAATTGGTCTTCGTGAACAACAGGATTGCCGTAGAGACACCCGCGTAGGGCTTGAACGTCCCAGCGGGCAGGGAGATGACGCCATCGAGCTTCTGGTCTTCCACAATTACCTTACGCAGTTCTTTGTGGGCCTTTGATGAACCAAATAACACTCCGTCCGGCACGATAACCGCAGCGCGGCCACCGGACCTCAGCAGACGAAGGAAAAGTGCCAGAAACAGTAGCTCGGTCTTTTTGGTCTTTACAATTGCCAGCAAGTCTTTCGCCGTATTCTCATAATCCAGCGACCCAGCGAAAGGTGGATTTGCCAGAATCAGCGAATATTTCTCTTCGTCGCCAGCTTGGTCTTGCGCCAGCGAGTCCTTGTAACTAATGTCTGGATTGTCCACGCCGTGCAGCGCCATGTTCATGGAGCCAATGCGAAGCATAGTGTTGTCGAAGTCGTAGCCATGGAACATCCCATCGTGGAAGTGTTCGCGGGCCGCAGCATCGTTCAAGAAGTCAGGGTACTTCTCGCGCAGGTATTCACCGGCCGCCACCAAGAAGCCACAAGTGCCGCTGGCTGGGTCACAGATAGTGTCCTTGGGTGTCGGCGCCGTAAGAGCCACCATTAACTGAATGATGTGGCGTGGCGTACGAAATTGGCCGTTTTGACCGGCACTGGCAATTTTGCCCAGCATGTATTCGTAAAGGTCGCCCTTGGTATCGCGGTCTTCCATCGGTACGTGGTCTAGCAAATCGACCACCTTCGCAAGCAAGCCCGCCGTCGGGATGGTGAATCGAGCATCCCTCATGTGATGAGAGTAGGTCGAGCCATCGCCGCCCATGCTGCGCAGGAAAGGGAAGACATGCTCGCTTACCACGATATGCATCTCGGCCGGGGCGAAGTTCTTGAACCGCGACCAGCGAAGGTCATCATATTTGCGACCCTTTGGGTCTGAACCTTCTGGGAAGATGCGATTCGCCATCGGACGTTTCAGCATCAACGCTTTGCTCTCTTCGAGGGTATGGGAATCGTCAAGCCTGCGGATGAACAGCAGGTAAGTAATTTGCTCCATCACCTCCAGCGGATTTGAGATGCCGCCCGACCAGAACGAATCCCAGATGGCATTAATTTGGCTGCGAAGTTCGCCTGTAAGCATTACGTTTCCTAGAGTTGATGAAATTGGCGCTGCATTTTACCAATTTGAAATGCCCACGGCCTCATATGGACTGCCCGCGCTATCCCTCAACTTTAATTCGCTTCCCATCTGCGACGCAGAGTCTTGATTAGCGCATCCCCACGAAGCGCGCGGCCATCGGGGCCGCAAAGCGCAACGGACCCCTCTGGAAGTCCAAACAAGTTTTCAATCGTCTGCCGAATCTTTGCAACGCTTGCATCCGACCGTGCGGCATTCGTCCGTGCGCGCCTGCGGTTGCCATTCGACGAGGTCAAATTATCAGCTTCTCCGTTAGGTTCATCTCCTAGGGTTGCGAGGAAGTCATCAAATAGCGGACCATCTATCTCATCCTCGTCCTCGCCAAAATCGTCGTCGACTACAGCGTCGGTGCCGGCGACATCCTTCGCTGCCTCATGGTCGAGTGAGAACCAGGTAACCGCGTCCTCAACTTGCCACAAGCGCCCATCCTCAACGTGATAAGTCGCCTGTCCATCGTATGGCGAGATGTAGTCACTGTATCGGGACTTAACGTTTTTGAGCTGAGAGAAGGCGGCACCAAGTGCCTTAAGGACCTTGATATCACCAGCCACAATGAGAAATTCCGACCAACCTTGCTCAAAGAAGTTGACGCTCATGGTGCCGTACGAATACACCGTAGTCACACACTTGGGGTGCGTTTTAGCAAATTCAGCAAGGGCTTTCGAAACTACAACGCCAAGGTTAATCCCTTGGGCATCAAGGCTCTCCGCCTGAACCTCCAAAGTGGGCTTCGGTTCTCGCCCCTTGACGAATTTCAGCTCGATAATTTTCTTCTTTTGAATTCCCTGCATGTGCATTCCCTTCGAAAGGTGCGGAAAGTCTTCAGTTGGTGGCTTTGAGTGGTTGAATCAACTTACCATCCCAACGAATCAAATGGTATTTCACGCCTTCAGTCGCCTCTTTGAACACTGTGTCCGATTCGTCGAACGAAGCCGCCACAATGCTTTGGAGGCCGGCTTCCCCTGCCAAGTGCTGGATGAGAGCATGCTGACTTTCCACGCGCATAGAATGCTGTCCGGGTTCATCAAGAATCAGCAACCCAGGGTGATTGCCTTCAAAATTCCTGTTTGCAGAGGTCTGATACAACGCGAGCAAAAAGCTCCAGATGAGTCGAACAAAGTCACTCGCACTAGAGTCGGCTACTACATCAGATTTGCGGATGATTTCGCGTAGCTCCATCTGTGTAAAGCTCGGAGTTAAATTTTCTCGACTTATTTCAATTTCATTGATTGGAGCACTCTTGTAGCCAAATGAGCCTGCATTCGCTCTAAAGTGCATCTGAAACGCAGCAATGCGCTTCTCATCGTCAGCTGAGTAAGCTGAATGGGGGAGGCCTCTCCTGGCAAGCTGATTCGCTTTCAGTTGTTCACCTAACTTCGCCAGCATCTCAGAATCTTCTGAGAACCTGCGAGCAAGCCCTTCCAGCCCATGCACGTCAATCTCAATTTGGACCTGTCGACGGACTAGTGCCTTGGATTCAACCGTCCCCGAACTTACGTCTCCACGCAGCGCGGCTAAATAGTCCTGCTTTCCGGCCAGTCGCTGCCCCAGTTCGGTGGTTCGTCCTTCAAGCTCGCGAATCGCCTCGCCGAGCCCAGCTATTTGGCGCTTCAGCATGCGGCTTTGACTGTCCAGATATGAGATGTTCATATCCAGGTCCATTGTCGGGCCGGAGTCTGCGTCACTTAGCAAATTGTCGTCAACTGCTTGATGACATGTCGGGCAGTGGCCAGTCGCGAGCTCAAGGTCGAGTTTGGCCCCAAGAGTTCGGAGTTTTGCAGCGGCTTTATTTTTCTCGAGGTCCTCTTGAGTTTCCTTCAGCAGTCCCTCGTACTCTCGCTGCGACGAGCGATGAGAAGTCAGTGACGACAAAGCGCGCTCATGGAGCACACTTAGTGACCGCAGTTCTTCGGTCGTCTTTTCGATTTCCTGAACGGTCTCTGCTCCAGTCTTCCGATGAGACTCCTCTGCACGGCGAGACAGTTTTTGATGCTCCTCGTGGAGTTGCAGGATGTACTCAGTCAAACTTACGCCTGGCGTCCCGCTTTTCACGACCGACGCTTTAGTTGCATCAAATTCCGAGCTTGGTCCTGCCGGAATTCCATCGAGTGCCATTCCGTATCGATAGGCCTCCGATTTAAGCTCGGCCAGCTTGCCTCGCCAGTCTGTATCGATTTGAACCGATTCAAGATTAAGCCTATTCCGCTTGGCGACCATCTCAAACACGCCCAAGCCAAGTAAAAATTCTGCTACTCGAGTCTTCGCGTCTCGTACGCCATAGAACGGGATATTCGCTATGTAATCAGTCCACCCTCGTTTCTGCTCGACCGCCAGCGCTGCAAAAATCATCTGCAAATAGAGCTTCGTTTCCTGGCCATTTGTGCGTGCGACTTTAGGTAGCTTCAACTCCAGGAACGACTCGAGATAGCGATGAAAGCCCTCATCCAATTGAGCGCCGCCAGAGTCGTGAAGATATGTCGGTTTTGCTCGGCCAAGGCTCTCTGCCTTTGTAAGGTGGGCACTTTCGAATACTTCGATTAACTTAGTACTGCGCTCGTCATCCTTCACGGCTCGACGAAGGGTAATGACGTTCCCGGTCCGATTTTCTACTTCAAGAAGCACTTCGGAGGAGGAAATTGGAAGGCGCGCGGAATCGTTCTCAATGTAGTCTCGAACGGCATATGGCAGCGCTTTTTCGCCTTTACCTCCAATGACTTCTTCCATCCCTAGCGCATAGAGGAGACATCCTACGAACGTACTCTTCCCCCCGGAATTTCCAGCGCGGATTACTGTCAGGTTACGGGCAAAAGAAAAAGCAAATCCAAAGTCTCCCTGTTCGGTAACAGCTTTAAACCGAATTGCGCGAATAATCATGATTTCTCCCAACCGCTTGACACGGCCTCAACCATGGTCTCGGTAATGCCTTTACCAACGGCGCTCAAGAATCTCTTCTCCTGGCTAAGAATCTCTGCGTCTTGCACCAATTGTCTTGCCATGTCTAATCCTGACTCCGAAATTTTGTAGCCCGTGCTGGTTTCGTCCAACAGCTTTTCCGCCAGAGCGAATCGCAAGGCAATCGCTAACGCAGGGTCGAAACCCCAAGCTTCCACGCTAAGCACCTTCTTCTTCGCCGCCTCAATTAACTGCAGCTGCCGCTCCTTTAGCTTCAGTGCCCAGTTGAAAAGGTGAAGCCTTGGAAGCTTCGATTTACCGCCGTGCGAGGCTAAATGAAGTATCAATAAGACTTGCCCGACCTTGTAAAGAGGACGATGGTCCGGTAACACAGGGGATGGTCTCCGTCGAAACCGGAGTTTCGCAGCGTACTCAGTCATAGTCGAGCTCGCATATCGCCAACCAACGCGCCACCATATGCCTCGCGACAGAGCTCGCGTGCGTTTGGTCAAATTCAGGGGAAAGGTCTGCAACAATCCGTTGCTCTAATGTGTCTCTGATTTTTACCGTCAGCGCTTCAGGAGTGTCTTCCCAAGTGTCAGCAGTAGAGACAACAAAGTTTTCGAACTCATTTATTAGCCGCACGAGGCGCAGAAAGACGAGGGGCGACGCAGACTCAATTCGCCGGAACAGGCCGTCAGCCTCAAGAAATTCTTCAAGTGTTCGTTGATGTAAGCGCTGAACGCGTTCATCAAAATTTTCAACGCTCTTCTTGTGAGCTAGGCGCTTGCGGCTTTTTCTGAGAACATTGCCTTCATACTCTTCCGGGTCCCCAACAAGTTTCGCCAGTTCCGGAGCAGCCTCATCAAAGACTATGCATTGTCCAGATGCTGAACGTATCTCATTTATCTCAATGAGATATTGGTCCCCATCAAACAAAAGCACCGTAAAGTCATCTTCGATGAACGGCAGCCCCCACGCTCGTACTTCAACTTCTTTTGTACGAGCATGAGCGATAAGAGCGTGTCTATCGAACTCGGGAGTAACGAAAATCCAGCGAGTTAGCTTAGTGCTACCCAGGAGTTTCTGGATTTGTCCTTGATAAGTGCGAAGCTTACCTAAGTCCTCTGTAATCTTATCGCGCTGCTTTTCATAGAGTTCTGGGCGGGCATAGTGCTTACTCGGGCAATAGCACTGGAATCCCCATCCCGTGCGTAATGTCGCACCTTCCAGACCGTAATCGCCTGGAGAAGCTGGGAACGGCTGATAGTCGTCGAGCAGGTACTTTCGTTTAAAGACCTGTTGGCACAAAGCCTCCCAGCTAGGACCGTCAAACGCTCCAAACTTTGAATTAAACATCAGCTCGTATAGTGCTTATGCGCACTGTTATCGGTTTTAGAAGAGCAGAACAAATTGGCCCCGTCCAATAAAGCTTGGCTGAAATGTCACCCAAAATAGAGCAGGGCTATTGGCAACTACCGAATTTCCTAATGGGAAACATTCGTACCAAAAATTACATAAAGGAACTATACCAGCCGCCAAGCATGTTGTGGAAAGGAAAGAAACTTGCATTTCCGTAGTGTCGCGCCTAGCGCATCAGGCGATTAGTAACACCTTTGTGTTTAGTGACCAGTGCCGGGCTCGGTACCTGTGAATTGCTAAAATGTAAATCAGGCGAGCAGAAACGCCACATAAACTAGTCAAATTCAGTCCAATACGCCAATATATGGGGCATGCCAAAGGCCACTTTACCAACGTTTCCGATTGCGTTCAAACAGCTTGCTAACTTGGGCGAACGGCTTCGCTTGGCCCGGCGCCGACGAAAGATTACCGCGGTGCTGTTCGCTGAAAGGATGGGAGTATCACGCGAAACGCTGCGGCGGCTGGAAAAAGGCGACCCTACCATTGCTATCGGAACGTATCTCCGTGCATTACGTGTGCTTGGTTTGGATGACGATATTGATTCTGTGGCGCGGGATGATAAGTTGGGCCGCAAACTGCAGGACATAGCTCTGCTTGGCTAGTAGAGCGCACTTCTACATCCAAGCATTCCCGCGTTATACCGCATTATCCTGGCTCGGTATAAAGTGCCAAAAGCTGGCGCGACTGCCAATTGTTGCGTCCCTGGAGCGGACGCTATTTTTGGCGCCAGTGCATGAACAGTTTAAGGCAAGTGGCAAAGATAGTCCGTATTACGAAATCAGGTGTACTTCGAAGGGGAATTCAGTTGTAAGTTACTGATTTTATTGGAGTTCATTGGTGCTACGCACACTTCTATTTCCGCACGGTGAATAGCCATCGATTTAGAGGCTGTTCGTTTCGGGAGAAGAGTTTGTTTACAAAAGAAAAGTCATAAGTATCAACAGGTTGGCTGAATTTAACTCTAGCTAACTAACGCTTCTATTTACGGCCAACAACTAATGTGACTAATAATAAAATCGACCACGAAATAATAAAGTCCACCACGAAATAATAAAGTCCGCCTCAGGCCTTCACGCGGGGATTTTGAATTAAAAGGACGCTTCAAAATGGCGACAAGAGGCCGATAACTCATCAAGAGTTCTGCTTGCTTTCTTCATTCTGGCAACGGAAGCAAGGAGAATTGGAAAGTAGATTCTTGATGACGAACGGTGGTCGCTGATCGAGCCGTTGCTTCCGTCACCGATGCCTCGTCGCTTCCACAACCCCGGCAGGAAGCGGGTGCCAAATCGCTCGGCGTTGATTAGCATTCTGTTTGCCCTGCAGGGTGGCATCCGCTGGAACCGAATGCCGTTGGAGATGGCCTGCGGCGCGGGCATTAGTTGCTGGCGACGCCTGCGCGACAGGCGGGAGGCCGGCTTCTGGGAGCAGCTCTATATGCTGTTGGTGACCAACTGCGCATGGCGGATCGCCTCGATTTTTCACGCGGCATTGTCGATTCTTGCTCGGCACGGGCGGTGGGGCAGGTCAAAAACAGGATCGAACTCCATAGATCGTGGGCGTTCACGCTCTACGCATGGGGCAGTCAAGTGTTCGAAAATGTGGGCGCTTTTGGGAGGGTGCACAAGCCCCTAGAGATGTTTACTATAAGCGGCGCATTTTCGCCGCTTAAATCGCAAAAGCGGACTTAATCGGCGCATTTGTGCCGATTGCTGGAGGCGAGAAATCTAAAACGCAATATCAGAATGCCTCCAGATTTCTGACTATAGTCAGCAAAGCCGCTTTACCTAAAGGCGAAACTCGCCAAGTCATGGAGATGCCAGTACAATCGCTTCCCCGTTGACTATCGCCAAGATGCAAGGGCGAGGTTCAATCGTTACCAACTCGAACATCGATATCCCCAAAATGGTTGTAGGCTATTTTTTACCCACGTAATAATGGTTACAGCCCCATTCTTTCCAAAGAGTCTCGCGAACGAAACGGTTAGCTCACGAATTGGTCGCTACCACATACTCTCCGGTAATCGAACATACACGGCCACCTTCAAGCAATTGGGTTTTCCTGTGGGAGCGATAGATCACATTGTTTCGCCATATCTTGAAGTCATGGCTTCGCGCCTGCCTGGCGACGCGGCCATTAATTTCTCGACCCTGATTAGGGAAAATACGCTTCTTCCACTATTCAAGCCGTTTCTGGGCAAGAGGGCTAACGCGCTGATCGTAAGACATAGGTTTTCTAGTATGAACGGTTCATTGTCGGCATAGCGGAAACTGACATCGCGAAATTCTATGCTTGGAGTAGTTTTTGCATCAAAACTGTCGCGTCTCCCCTCAAGCAGTTTCGTAACAGCTTCTTCCGCCGATTTTGTGTTCGTACTGCTGCGATCACTGGACAGTACAAACATTTCTTCACCGGCGCGAACGTGCTGCCCCCCAACGACTTTTGCGTGGACAATGGTTCCACCTTGAAGGGGAGTGATTCGCAAAGCACCAGCGGCCGGCAGCAGGATCCCTTGGCATTCCACCTTTCGAGGCACACTAAAAAAGAGGAAGAACGCAATCAACAATGCTGCGATGAAAGCGAAACAAATCGTCAACAGCTTATGACTAAGCGGGTGTGAAATGTGTACTGTTCCGTAATGTCGCTGACTCAAATAATCGAGGGCTTCCTTACGGTAGAGCAGAGTTTGGGAAACGTTGCGCTCTTCAACCCTTTCGGCTCCAGAATTTGCGCTAAGCACGATGGATAACGGTATTAACTAACAAGTTTTTCATTTAGCTCACTATGCCTAATCACCTAGCTATAGGCTGCCTGGCGGCGCACTTGATCTGACCGGGTGACTCCACGATCAAGTTCTACAAGCGACTCGGCGACACACGAGGAAATGGCGCCGCCAATGATGTCGTCGTGTAGTCCCCACACACCTTCGGGATTTACCTCAAGGAAAATGAAGTCACCGCCCTCCGTTTCGATCAAATCAAAACATCCAGTAAAAAGTCCGGTTCGCTCGGCAAACGCGAGAATCATTGTCTCGATCTTTTCTGGCAACTGATACGGCACGTAATCCACCATCATTCCGCCATTCCGCCATTCCGATAATCAATTTCCATGATACGGTGCTGGCTCGGGTCAATTCGGAAATTGAAAACGCTACCGTGGATATAAACTACCCGATGCTCGTACTTTTTCCTCACATTTTCCAATACTGTCTTGGAAATCTTTTATCAGTTTGACGTTGGATGACAACAATGATCTTGGCACTCTGAATCCCACTTCCTGGGCAATTTTCAGTTGGAGGAGTTTGCTTTCTGAAAGTCTATCAACAACTTGGGGATTTACTACGATGCCAGGGAAAATCGAAATCAAGTTTTCATAGTTAGTCCGGCGCATGACCCCCGTAACATGTTCATTGGCCCACGCCTGGTCATGACCATACTTGCGGTACATAAATTTGGCCGTTCGCCATATCACCCGGGCACCGAGCAACTGTCTGTTGCCCTCCAGCACGCTGAACTTCGAGTCATCAAACTCAATCTGAAGGTCACTTTCACCATCGCAATTGATGAAACAAGCGTCATGACCAAGCTTCAGCAATGCTTGATAGACACAGCTCGACTGGTAGAAATTATCGGATCCGAGAATCAGTATCACTTGCTCGATCCCCCGGAAATTTTTATCCTATACAAATTTTCCACCCCTGCGGCTAACGTTTCCCGTTGAATATCGTATTCGCCGGGGGGTAAATAAAGACTTGCATTGTCGGTCGGTTCATCAAGCATTATTTGATCAATTGGGATACCATTTTTCTCGCCGGTGCGGATAGCGCGTATCACCACTGGACGTTTAAGGCCGATCTTGTTAGGTTCAACGATATGCATCTGCCGTCCTTTGACAAGCCAATCTGGACGACCGAATATTAATTTCTCATCCGGGTGAAATACGGTAAGGTCAACCTGGTCTTGGTAGGATGCTGAACTCAAGTATTTTCCGTCGCGATTTTTCACGACAACTGACTTCGTACCCAGGCTGGAGCCCAACTGTTTTCGCACGCTATCGGTCAGTTGCTCATAAGGGCTTGACGTTCCTCCTACTTGATCGATCGCAAAGGGATCTATTCCCGTTTCGTCGCGGAGGATCTTTCCCATATACGCATGTTCTTCAGCTTTGTTTTTCCTTATATGTCCATACCCAGCGTAGATCAGGACTCTTGCTTCTGGATGGGCTTGCAAAAGTCTTGCGAGGTTAGTGGCTTGCATTTTTTCACGTTCGGCCTCACTCTTGAAACCCTTGGCTTCGTAGGCGACAAGTGAGTACCCTAACGCCATAGCCTCGCGTAAAAAGTGGCCGAATTCCGGATCCCTAATGTAATGACCTGAAATAGGATCAAAAGTCGTGGCGTAACCATTCGACTGGATCTTTGTTGATTCGGTCAGCGCTTCAACTGCAAGATAGTTAAAGCCCACTTTCCTTAATTCTGATGCCAGCTCTAGTCCAAATATTCGATGATGAGATACATGGTGTGCTTCGTTGAGCATCACGACTCGGCGGCCCTGCACTAGACGTGCAATTGATGGGATCGCCTCTTCGAATTTAACATTTTTGATTTCGAGCGTGGAGTTTGAAGGCGAATTTGTGCTCGGCACTTGAGCAGCATCTTCTTTATCAAAAAGCTCTTGAGATGCCCTTTCACGTCCTAAAAATGCAAGCGCAGTACTTCTTAGCTGATCCGCAATAGGGTCGGCTTTATCTTTAAGACAGGTGTAGTAAGCCAAGTATTTAGATTCCGGAAGGAATCGATGGCATTCATTTGCAGAGGCGATTGCTGCAGTGTTTGACATTAGAAGGGCACCAGCAACGACTACCTTTAAAACTGACCAAGTCATTTACTCAACCTTGCCATTTCAGAAAAGTGCTTCCACGTCTCTAAGATTTACTATGGGGATAAGGAAGCTAACGCTGCAAAAAAACTTCAGCTTCCTGATCTACTGCGACTAAAACATTAAAGCCAGACTTTAACTAGCTTACTTTGGATCCCGGACCCAAGTTTGGGTACCGTCACAATTATCGATAATCGTGATTTTCCCCCCCGCAGCCGCAATCGGCACCACCGGAGATCATATCCAGCAGATTTGGCTCCAATTCCAGCATTTCTTTTTTCTCTACGCGAGCTTGGGAATGCGATGCAAGCAGAATCGATTTCATAATCATCCTAATTTAAATTGGCGCATTTCAGCGCGTTGTGCAGTATTGCGAAACAAATAATAAATGTCGATATGTTTTTTTTGCAAGTAATTTTAACGACTTTTTGTTTTGTTGCTTTAGCAACACAGTATCAATAATGAAATTATGGGAAACCCTACGTTGCGTTAAGTATTTTTAGTGGTCAGAGTTACCTAAAAGGAAGCACTCCTATAAAAGAAGCCGAATCCCCCTCCTTCTCGCGTAAGCGGCGGCCGGAGGCCGAGGTGGCGGAGGATGTCAATCAGCCACTAGTGCACCTTGGTGGCAGTGCGCAAATACTAAGTGATCCAAACTACTTGATTCCAAATAGGTGGAGTTTGGCAATTGAAGGCCATCCTGAAGGTGTCGATGGAATCTACTTCATCTCTCGCTATGCAAATCAGGCATCTGTAGCCATTTTCGATCGCACATTGCTTACGCAAGATGGGCTATCGATAAAGCTGCTTGATTCACCAGAGATGGTGGCCTATCTCGATAGATACAGTATCTGCTTGCTGTGACAACAGCATGGCTGAAGCAACGGAATCGGCGGTGGCTAAAGTAGCTACCGCCGATAAGGGCGGGAAGGATCAGTCAACGGTCGCGCCGCTATCCTTCACCACCTTGCCCCACTTGGCATGTTCGGCGTGTACGAACTTGCTGAAGTTCTCCGGCGTGTCACCCACATACGCCGAGCCGGTATCGTGCAGCACCTTCTGGAAGTCGGCGCCTTTCATCACTTTCTGGGCTTCGGCATTGATCTTGGCGATCACGTCTTTCGGCGTGCCGGCCGGTGCGAACAGGCCGTACCAGGCGTAGGACTCGATGGCGGGAACGCCCGATTCGGCGAAGGTCGGCACATCCGGCAGCAATGGCGAGCGCTGGGCGCTGGTGATGGCGATGACCTTCACCTTGCCGCTCTTAATGTGCGGCATGATTGCGATGGTGCTGTCGAACATCATCGGCACGTGGCCGCCCAGCAGGTCGGAAATCGCTGGCGCCGAGCCCTTGTACGGCACGTGGTTCATCTGCAGCTTGGTGGTGCTGGAGAACAGCTCGCCGGTCAGGTGCTGCGGCGTGCCGTTGCCGGACGAGGCGAAGGAGAAATCACCCTTCTTGGCCTGGATGTAAGCCATCAGCTCCTTCAGGTTCTTCGCCGGCATGGACGGGTGGACCACCAGCACCAGCGGCACGCGCAGCAGGTTGGTGACCGGCGCCAGATCCTTTAGCGGGTCGAACGTCATGTTCTTGTACAGGCTCGGATTGATGACGATCGGCGCGCTGGAGGTCACCAGCAAGGTCTGGCCATCCGGCTTGGAACGCACCACGGCCGCAGTGCCGATATTGCCGCCGCCGCCGGCGCGGTTGTCGATGATGAACGGCTTGCCCAGGTTTTCATTCAAGCCTTTGCCGAGCGGACGGGCGGCGATGTCCGATGGGCCGCCCGGTGGCCACGGCACGACCACGTTCACATTCCCGCTTGGCCAACCCTGCGCCATGGCGCTGAAAGAAAGAACAGAGGCGGCAACCGCAAAACCGATTGACTTCGCCTTGGTGGAGAAAATGCGCATACCTGATCCTTTTGAAAGTGATATCCGCAAAGATTATCACTTTCACGGCACTATGGCAGCGCCGTTTTCCAAAGTGGCGCCGCTATGCGGGACGTGTGCGGGTAGCAGCCAGGCGCCGCCCGCCAGCGCCAGCAGCACCGGTGCCAGGACCAGGAAAGTCGCGGCGCGGTCGCGCTTGCCTTTCCGCGCCAGGGCCATGGCACGTTCCGCCTTCGCCTCCCCGCCCAGGGCGGCGGCCAGGACCTGGCGCAGACGATGGCGGAACAGCCACAGGCTGGCGGGCAGTACCAGGGCGCCCAGCAGCAGGCCGGTCAGCACGCCCGACCACCACCATCCACCCAGCAGCAGCAAGGCGGCAGCGAGCATGCCTTGCCACCAGTTGCGCTTGGCGAAGCGGGTGTAGACGTGGCGCAGGGAGCCGAGTACGGCCTTCTCAATGGCTTCCGCATACTGCAGGGAAATGATACCGGCGTGGGCGGTGGCGGCCTCGCCGTCCAGCACTGCCTCCACCACATCGGCATTCAGCTCGGAGGCGGCCACGTGCTGCAAGGGCTCCAGCAACTGTTGCACCTCGCTGGCGAAGAGCCCATCGTCGGCCATCCTGGCCAGTGCCTGGTTCAAGGCCTGCAAGTCGCGTTGCAGCAGGTCTTCCACCATATTGTCCAGGGTCAGCCAGCGCAGATCGCGGCCGTAGGCCACCAACTGGTAGCAGGCTTCGCCGCACTGCGCTGCCAGCCGGACCAGGCGTACCGGCATGCTGTAGCGGACGGCGAGGCCTTCGTCACTGCCGATGCGCTGCAGCGCTTGCAGCCGCAGGCCGGAGGACTGGGCCGCGAGCGGGTGCGGGCCTTCCCTTGTCGCGATGCGGCACGCGTCGTCCGCCATGCCATCCCCACTTGCGACAGAATGGGCAACGGCCACATGTACGTCGCTCCACGCCAGGCCGCCAATCTCACCGGAACCATCGCAGGGGGAGCATGTCAGTTCGCCCCTGCCAGCGCACGTGCCGCAGCGTATCTCACCCAAGCCTGCGCATGTGGGGCAGCGTATGCGCGACGCGCCATGGCAGGTACTGCAGGTGACTTTACCGCCATGGCAATAGCTGCAGTGCTCGTGCACGATGCGGGAATTCTGCCGGCTGACCTGTACCGGGCCATTGCTGGTGTACTCGGTGACGTATTCCGTGTAGTACTCGTTCCTGCTGACGTGTCCGCTGCCAAAACAGGTATTGCAATTGACTTTGCCGAATGTGCAGCTGTAGTTCGGACAATTGACTTGCTGGTTGCCATGGCAATGGTGACAGCATTCGCTGCCGCGCCCGGCACAGTTATGGCATTGGTTCTTGCCATGGCCGGCGCAGCCGGAGCAGGTGTTCAGGTCGTAAAAGCGGACCGCTGCGCCCAGGTAGAGGCCGGATTCCACCTGCTGGTAGACGGTTTCCGGATCGCGTAGCTGATGCTCCAGTTGCGCCATCGCTTGCCGCAACATGCCAGGCCTTTGCTCGGCAGCGCTGCCCCAGTTATCGAGCATAGTCGCGCCGCGCACGTCCGTGCTGAGCGGTTTGAAATGGCCGTTGATATTGCGCTCCTCCACGCGCGCATCAAATGCGTAGCCGACCTCCATCTCGTAAGGGTATTCGGCGTCATCCTCACTCACGGCTTGAATATCGCCGGGTTCGAAGCGGGTCTTGTCACGCACCAGGGCGCGGATTTTGGCCAGGGTGTCGCTGACACGGCCGGTGTCGTTTGTATTGTCGTTGTCCATCTTGTGTTCGTTATGGCTTGCCACGCAAGGCGTCGCTGCCGGACTGTTTCAGCATTTTGCTGGTATTGCCGGACAGGCTATCCAGCAACTCCTGCATCCCCTCCGGAGTTGGATTGGCCTGGTAGCGCACTTGCGCCAGGTCGATGCGCGCCCTTGGGTAGTTGGCCTGCGCCGCGCGCTCGAACAGGCGCAGCGCCTCTTGTTTGCCGCCTTCCACGCGGCCCTTGTACATGCGCTCGGCCAGCTCGGTCTGCGCCACCGGGAAGTCCAGCTTGGCGGCCTTGCGCAGCCATGTTTCGGCGGCGCGGTTGCGCGCGTTTTTGGGCAGTCCCTGCAGCTTGGCCAGCGCCACCGTCGTCATCGCCACCACATTGCCCTTGACGGCCTGCTGTTCCAGGCGCGCCAGGTCGCCTGCATCGGCCTGCTGGGCGCGCTGTTCGATCGCGATATCGAGTTCGGTCCACGCGCGCTCATCCATGTCGCGGTACCAACTGGCCTCGCCGGTACTGCCGATCGAACCGGCGCCGCGATAGCGCGGGCTGCTGCGGGCCGGTGCCGCTGCGGGCGTGCCCGGCGCTGGCGGGCGCCAGCCAGGCGGCGGCAGGAAGTAAAAGTCGCCCGCCAGCGACGACTCGTACCACGGCTGCTGGTCCTCCAGCGTGCGGCGCCGGACTTCGTCCGACAGCTTGCGGAACAGGCTTTCTGCGCTCAGTCCGGGCTGGCCCAGCAGGGCGGCCAGGGTTTCGGTGTAGATGCTGTGTTTGCGGCCGCTGCCGTCCTCCGCCAGTTGGCCCGGCGCCGTCGAGTAGGCCACCAGGGTGCCGCGCGGGGCGCCGCTGTTGGCCAGCCCCAGGTTGGCGTAATTGCGCAGGCGCACCGCCGGCACGGGCTGGAAAGGATTGTTGCGGCAGGCGTCCAGGATGATGATGTTGACGGCCGAGCGCGCCAGTGCCAGGCGTTCGTGCAGGGCCTGCAGGGGAAAGGCGCGCTGCGCCAGGCCGGCCTCGCTGGTCGGCGTGATATCGACCGGTAGCAGGTAGTTATTGCCGCTGATTTGCATGCCGTGGCCGGCGTAGTACACCAGCGCCGTGGCGCCGGCCGGCAAGTCGGCCGCAAAGCGCCGCACGGCCTCGAACATGGTGCTGCGGTCAAGGTCCTTCTTCAGGCTGACGGTAAACCCCGCCCTGTCCAGCGTGGATGCGATCAGTTGGGCATCGGGCCGTGTGTTCGGCAAGGAATTGGTGTTGTAAGCACCGTTGCCGATGACCAGCGCAAAGCGTCCAGCCGGCTGGCTCTGGGCGGCTGCGCCCAGGCTGAGCCCCGGTAACCAGGGCAAGGTGCCCAGGGCGAGCAAGTCACGCCGCCTCATGGCTGCGGCATTTCCAGCACGTCCTCAATCAGTGCCGATTGGGCCAGTGCCTGCCGCACACGCGGCGCGTCGCGTGGATCGTCCAGCGACAGCCACAGCTCGCCTGCCGGGGTCGGGCCCCAGACGATATGGCTGCGCTCGCGCGTCAGCAAGGCGACCACCTCGCCGTACGCGGCGTTGCGTTTGACGGTCACCTTGAGGTGGACGCGCTGCTGCGGCGCGGCCACGCCGCGTGTCAGGCTGGCTTCCGGTTTCTGGGCCGGCAGGACCAAGGCGCCGGACAGCACTAGCTGCACGCTGCAGAAGGCCAGGGTCAGTGTCAGCGCCGGAGTAAAGCCCCAGGCGCGGAATTGCTCGCGCCAGCGGCCCCATAGGGTCGGCGCGTTGGCCGCCAGGCGGGCGTCAATGCGCGCTTTGATGGTGTCATAGCCGGCCAGGGGATCGCGCCGCTCGATCGGCAGCCTGGCGGCTTCCGCCATGCGCTGGGCGAACAGGAACTCGTCCCGCGCCCGTGGGTGCCCAGCCAGGTATTCTTCCATCATTTTCGCCTGGGTTTCATCCAGGGTGCCGTTGATATAGAACGGCAACAAGGTGCGGAATTCGCGCCTGCGGCTTACATCATCCAATTTTTCCTCCCAGGTAGTCGTCGCCTACCGCCCGTTCCAGGCAATTCCGAATTGCGCGCCTTGCGTAAAACAAACGCGACTTGATGGTTCCGCCCACGACTTCCATCTTCAATGCGGTTTCTTCCAGGCTGCAGTTTTCAACGGCAGTCCAGTAAATCGCTTCGCGTTGCGTGTCGGGCAATCGATCCATGCATTCGAGAATGGCGTCGCCCAGTTCGCGTTCCTCAATCGAAGACAGCACGTCCCACACCGGGTCCAGCGCCGCCTCCAGGATATGCGGGTCATCCACGCTGATTTCGCGCAAATACTTGGCATTTTTCCGTTTCCATTCCCGCACCTTGTTCAGGGCAATGCCGCACAGCCAGGTGGAAAACTCCGCCAGTCCGTTGTAGGCATCCGGTTTGCGGAAGGCGGTATCCATCGTTTCAACCGTCAATTCATCGGCGGCGCCCTCGTCCCACACGCTTTTCCGGATAAAGCCGTACACCCCCGGCTGATAAAAGGCGTAGAGCCGACTTGACGCTGAATGATCGCCCCGGGCGGCCAGGTTCAATAAATTTTTAACTTCGTTACGCGGAAGGTTTTTCATCTTCTTTCAAAAATTTTTCCACAAAGATTGAACCTGAATGGGGGAAGGCGCGATTAAGGGGCAAAGGCGAGCAAAAACGAAATTGTTGGTGAGCAAATAAATTATCTACATGCTATCTGAATTTCTCTTTCGGCAACAGCTCAAATTTGTCCCCAAGAACCTTTTCAAAGGAGTCAATATGTCCGCAGCACCCGCCAACCCTTCGTCCCTGCCGGCCACCGCACGCGGCACCATCCTGCGCGATACCAATGCCGGTTCCGGTTTGATCGCCGTAAATGGCGCCAAGAAGCCCTTCACCCTCGAACAGCACTGGATCGGTAGCGACGCGCCGCAAGTGCAGATGCAGGTGGACGTCACCTTCGATGAACAAGGCGAAATCAGCAGTGTGGTGCCGGTGAACGTGGCAGCGGAAGACCTGGAAAAATACAAAGCCCTGGCCCGCAAGGCGGTGGATGACGGCGCGCCGGTCGTGCTGGCCTACATCGACCGCATCGGCAAGCCGGTGGTGGGCGCCATGCTCGCCATTTTCGTCAGCTGGCTGTGGCTGCCGGCCATTAGCGTCACCATCATGGCCGGCATGCAGCAGAGCGCCACCCTGTTCGACGTGCTGCGCCTGGCCAATATGGGCGCCAGCCTGGAAAGCTTCGGTCAGCTCGGTGGTGGCAGCAGCGGCCTGTATGGCGTGCTGTGCGTGCTGGCCATGGCCGCACCCCTGCTGCCGGTGTTTTCGCGCCACAAGTACGCCGCCCTCGGCTACTGCGCGCCGCTGGCGTTCCTGGTCCTGACCGGCCTGGGGATCTACCTGAAGATGCACCAAATGGCCAGCGCCGCCCGCGACAGCATGCGCGCCTTCGGCGGCCGTGGCATGGAAGACGTGGCCGACGCCATGATGCAGCGCGTGTCGCAAGTGGTCTCGCTCGGCTTTGGCACCTACCTCTCGCTGGCGGCAGCAGCCTACCTGGCCTACCTGGGCGTGCGTGCCCTCAAACAAAAACGTTAATCCAAGGAGAACCCACTATGAACGCAACCAGCAAACACCCTATCGCCCGCCTGGCACTGCCGGCAATCCTGGCCCTGGCCCTGACCGCATGCGGCAAAAGCGCCGACAACCCGGCAGCGCAGGCAACCCCGGCATCCGCGCCGGCGCCCAGCCTGGCCGACCTGAAGGATCCGGCAGCCGTGGCCAAAGTGGCGGAGGCGGCCCTGCCCAAGGGCGACGCCGCTATCCCGACCAGCAACTATCGCAAGGTCGATAGCGGCCACCAGGTCATGTTCCTGTACTTTGCGATGGCCAACCTGCCGGTGCCGTATGAGGATATTGCGCAGGACTTTTCCAGCGACTATGGCCGCACTTCGGACAGTTTCAAGCGCAACGATATCGTCAGCGCGCTGAAGCCGCGCATCGACCAGGAAATTGCGGGCGCCAAGGGCGGCCGCTACATCTTCACCGAGCAGCAGGACAACAGCCTGCTGGAGCGCTACAACTTTGAGAAGAAGTCGTTTGCGATCAAGGAATTCGCCGACAGCGGCCGCTACACCTACTTCTCCGACAACAGCAAATACACCCTGGCCACCACCAACAATGGCCAGTTCACCAGCTTCCGGGTGCAGGATGAAGCCAAGGCGCGCCAGATCGAAGGCTACCTGAGCAAGTATGCGCAACTGCGCCTGCAAACTTACGCCTACGTCCAGGATGCCGACCCGAGCAATCGCCGCGTCAAGCTGCAAGTGATGAAGGTGCGCCTGCTGGATCCGGCGGGCGAGGTGCTGGCGGAGATCTGACCGGGCCAGTACCCAGCCATGCCGCGCCTTAAGGCGGCATGGCCTTCTGCAAGCGCTCGATGGTCTTGTCCGCCTGCATCTGGCGCAGCATGCGCGTCAGCTCCGGCACCAGCGCCTCGTGCCTCTTGTGCACATAGTGATAGACGGGGAAGGAGGCCAGCGGCGGCTCCAGGACCGATATGCCTTCCAGGTTCAATGCCCTGATCACCGCAATGCCGGAGCTGCGGTTGCCCAGCACCAGGTCGGTGCGCCCCATCATCATTTTTTCGAAGGCCTGCGGCATGGTGGCGACGGCCTCGATTTTCATGCCGTGCGTATTCTCCTGCACGATCTTGATGCCGCGCACGAAGCCCAGGGTATACGGCCGCAGGCTGTCCCAGCCGTTCACCACGAAGGAGGTGCCGCGCGAAAAGATAACGATTTCGTAAGTTTGCAGGGGGACCGGGACAATGACCAGGTTCGGGTACTCGCGCTCCATGCCCAGTTTGCGGTACAGCTCACCGTCCATTTTGCCCTCATTCGCCTGGATCAGCGTCCGTTCGCCTGGCAGGCGGTGCAGCACCAGGTTGATGCCCAGGCGGCGATAGGCCTCGCGCATTATCTGTTCCGCGATCACGGTGGCCGGGTCGGTCCCGACCAGCGTTGAAATATTGATATCGCGCAATGGCTGGCTGCCCACGGACGGCAAAACTGCCGCCAGCGCCAGACCCACCAGTATGCGACGACGCACCATGCTGATCCCTCCACCTTGCCTATCAGCATAGCCTTCGGCAAGGCAGTCAGCAATGGGGATTGTCTGCTTGTTCCGGGTTGGCGCATCCAAGCAGCGGGCCGCGATGTGGCAGACCGGATACAGCGCACGATTGGCACAGCAAGCGCGACTGCTAAGCGATAGAATTCCTGAGGGAAATAATTCAGGAGTGCGGGATGGACGATTCGACGGAATGTGCGAGCTTGCCCAAGGTGCCGGCCGGTTTGGCGGCAGCGGCCCTGCTGGGCGCTTGCGGCGGCGGTGGCGGCGCTAGCGCCCCCGGCAACGGCGGCGGCACCGCGCCCGTGCCGCCGGTGCCGGTGGAGACGGTGTCGGCCAGCCAGGCCGCGCGCTTCCTGGCCCAGGCCTCGATGGGGGCCACGCGCGAGCAGCTCACGCGCGTGCAGGCGATCGGCTACAGCAAGTGGCTGGACGAGCAAATAGCCCTGCCGCCCTCGCAATCGCGCTGGGACTGGCTGGTGGCGAAAGGCTTCAACGCCCTGGAACACAAGAACAGCCAGGCCGGCATCGACGCCGCCCTGTGGCGCAAGCTGCTCGCCTCGCCCGACACCCTGCGCCAGCGTATGACCCTGGCCCTGTCCGAAATCGTGGTGGCCTCGCTGGATGGTTTTACCGGTTCCTGGCGCTCCTTCACCGGCGCCGCCTACATGGACATCCTGGAAGCCAACGCCTTCGGCAATTACCGCACCCTGCTACAGCAAATCACCTTGTCGTCCTCGATGGGCGAGTACCTGACCTATCGCGGCAACGCCAAGGCGAATCCGAAAACCGGCTCCATGCCGGACGAGAACTACGCGCGCGAAATCCTGCAGCTGTTCACTATCGGCCTGCTGAAACTGAATCCGGACGGCACGCCCACCGAGCAGGAAACCTATACCCAGGCCGATATCTCCGGCCTGGCGCGCGTCTTCACCGGTTGGGACTACGACCTGGCCGGCGCCAACACGGACACGCCGGAATACCGCAAACGCCCCATGATCCAGGTGGCGAGCAAATACGAAAGCGGCGACAAGACCTTCCTCGGCACCACCGTTGGCGGCGCCGACGCCGCCACCACCCTGGGCAAGGCGCTGGACACCATCTTCGCCCACCCAAACGTGGCGCCCTTCATCTCGCGCCAGTTGATCCAGCGCCTGGTGACCGGCAACCCGGCGCCGGCCTATGTGGCGCGCGTGGCGGCGGTCTTCAACGACAACGGCAGCGGCGTCAAAGGCGACCTGAAAGCCGTCCTGAAAGCCATCCTGCTGGACCAGGACGCGCGCTCCGCCGCCGGCCTGGCCTCGCCCAGCTTCGGCAAGGTGCGCGAACCGATCCTGCGTTTCGCCGCCTGGGCGCGCGCCTTCAACGCTGCTTCGCCGAGCGACGCCTGGGCCATCGGCAATACCAGCGATCCCTCGACGCGCCTGGGCCAAAGCCCGCTGCGCTCGTCCAGCGTGTTTAATTTCTTCCGCCCCGGCTATGTGCCGCCGGCGCTGGGCGTGGTCGCGCCGGAATTCCAGATCGTGAATGAATCCAGCGTGGTTGGCTACGCCAACTACATGCAGACGGCCATCAGCAAGGGCGTGGGCGACGTCAAGGCCGATTACGCCAGCCTGCTGCCGCTGGCCGACAACGTGCCGGCCCTGCTGGACGAGATCAACCTGGTGCTGGCGGCCGGCCAGCTCAGCGCGGACACGCTCACCCTGGTGCGCAACGCCATCACCAGCATGGCCACCGGCACCGATGCCGCGCGCGCCAACCGCGTTTATGCTGCGCTGACCCTGGTCATGGCGTCCCCCGAATTCATCGTCCAGAAATAGAGGCCCCCAGCATGACAAAGCAAGCATCGCGCCGCGCCTTCCTCCAGCGCGCATCGGCACTCGGCATGGCAGGCGTGGCGGCACCCTGGGCGATCAACCTGCTCTCGATCGCGGAAGCAGCGGCAGCCACGGCCAGCGACTACAAGGCCCTGGTCTGCATCTTCCTGTACGGCGGCAACGACAACGGCAATACCGTCGTCCCGTATGACGCCAACGGCTACGCCGCCTATCAGTTGCTGCGGCCCACGCTGGCCTACGGGCGCGACACGCTGGCGGCGACCGCGCTGGCAGCCAGCGCGCCGATGCTCGACTCCAGCGGCGCCGCGCGCGAGTTCGCGCTGGCGCCGGCCCTGGCCCCGCTGCTGCCGGTCTTCAACGCCGGCCAACTGGGCGTGATGCTCAACGTCGGCCCGCTGGTGCGGCCCACCGCCAAGGCCCAGTACCAGGCCCGCACCGTGCCGCTGCCGCCCAAGCTGTTCTCGCATAACGACCAGCAGTCGATCTGGCAGTCCTCGCGGCCGGAAGGCGCGATCTCGGGTTGGGGCGGACGCCTGGGCGACCTGTTCGAATCCGGCAACGGCAATGCCACCTTCACCTGCGTCAACGTCTCCGGTAACGCCGTCTTCATGGTCGGCAAATCGGCGGTGCAGTACCAGGTGTCGGCCAGCGGCTCCATGCAGTTCAGCGGCCTGAAAGCGCCGCTGTTCGGCTCCTCGGCGGCGTCGGAGGCCC
This sequence comes from Massilia sp. SR12, assembly GCA_046523935.1. Lineage (GTDB taxonomy): Bacteria > Pseudomonadota > Gammaproteobacteria > Burkholderiales > Burkholderiaceae_D > Rugamonas. The sequence continues at coordinate 4,228,427 of CP159586.1, forward strand.
TGCGGACCCTGGTGACGCAGCAGCGCACCCACCAGTTGGAAAATGAATACAACCGCGTCACGCGGCGCTCGGTGGATGCGAATACGGCGCTGACCGCAGCCTTCGCGGCGGCCCCGCCCTTGCAGACCGCGTTCCCCGCCTCTAACTCGCTGGGCGACCAGTTGAAGATGGTGGCGCGCATGATTTCTGCCAGCGGCAGCCTGGGCGCCAAGCGCCAGGTGTTCTTCGTCTCCATGGGCGGCTTCGACACGCACGACAACCTGGCCGCCACCCATCCGGTGCTGCTGGGCCGCTTGGGCGAGGCCATGGCTGCCTTCCTCAAGGCGACCCAGGAGCTGGGCGTGGCCGACAAGGTGACCACCTTCACCGCCTCCGATTTCGGCCGCACCCTGGTGGCCAATAACGACGGCTCCGACCATGGCTGGGGCAGCACGCACTTCATGATGGGCGGCGCGGTCAAAGGCCAGCGCTTCTACGGCACGGCGCCGGTGTTTGCCAACAACGGGCCGGACGACGTGGGCCAGGGCCGCCTGCTGCCCAGCACCTCGGTCGACCAGTACGCGGCCACGCTGGGCAAATGGCTGGGAGCCAGCGACAGCGATTTGCTGGCGCTGCTGCCCAACCTGGCCAACTACACGACGCGCAACCTCGGCTTCCTGGGCTGATACCAAATGTAACCTTGGTTGCACGGCGCGGGCGTTTAGAGGAAGTTAGCAGGACAATAATTTCCAAGGACGTCCACCATGAAAAAGACCACCGTATTGGCCCCTGTCGTCGCCATTGGCGCACTGGCTCTGGCCGCTTGCAGCGTGCCGGGCCAGGGCCCGATGCCGGCCCACGAGGCCGCACCGAGCGTCGTACCGGCGCCGCCGCCACCGCCGGCGCCGGCCAGCAATGTCGTGGTCTCCGGTTCCAGCATCAAGATGCAGGAGCTGCAGCGCGCCGCACCGCACGCCTACGCGACGGCAGGGATGCCGGTCCGCCCGGCACCGATCATGCAACTGGCGCCAGTACCGCAAGCTGCCGACAAATTCCCCGACAAGGAAGGCAATAAGTCCGTCCTGACCGCCGAGCAGCCGGTATCGACCTTCAGCGTCGATGTGGACACCGCCTCCTATTCCTTCGTGCGCCGCATGCTGGCCGACGGCCGCATGCCGCCGCTGCAAGCCGTGCGGGTGGAAGAGATGGTCAACTACTTCCCCTACAAATACGCCGCGCCGGCCAAGGCCAGCCAGCCCTTCGCCGTGACCACCGAAGTCATGCCCAGCCCCTGGCAGAAGGGCAACCAGCTAGTCCACATCGCGCTGAAAGGCTATGACATCCAGGCCACGCAACGCCCGCGCGCCAATGTGGTGCTGCTGGTCGATGTCTCCGGCTCCATGGGCCCGCGCGACCGCCTGCCGCTGCTGCAGCAAGGCTTCCGCCTGTTCGCCGAGCAGCTGCGCGACGACGACATGGTGTCCATCGTGACCTATGCCAATGGCACCTCCGTCGCACTGGAGCCGACCAGCGGCAAGGACAAAAACAAGATCCTCGACGTTATCAACAAGCTGCAGGCGTCCGGCGGCACGGCCGGCGGCGACGGCTTGCAGCGCGCTTATGCACAGGCCGAGCGCAACTTCGACCCGAAAGCGGTCAACCGCATCATCCTGGCGACCGACGGCGACTTCAATATCGGCATCACCGATCCTAAACAGCTGGAAAAATTCATCGTCGACAAGCGCAAGTCCGGCATCTACCTGTCGGTCTTCGGTGTCGGCCTGGGCAACCTGAACGACGCCCTGATCCAGCGCCTGACCCAGTCCGGCAACGGCAACGCCGCCTACATCGACACCCTGCTGGAAGCGCGCAAAGCCCTGTCGCAAGAACTCGGCTCCACCATGTTCCCGATCGCCAACGACGTAAAAGTGCAGGTCGAGTTTAACCCGGCCCAAGTCGGCGCCTACCGCCTGGTCGGCTACGAAACCCGCATGCTGGCGCGCCAGGACTTCAAGGACGACAAGGTGGACGCAGGCGATATGGGCGCCGGCCACACCGTCACCGCCATCTACGAAATCACGCCTGCCGCCAACGCCGGCAAGCTGGTCGACCCGCTGCGCTACGAGCAGGCCGCCAAGCCGAAAGCGGCAAGCGCTAAAGGCGATGAGCTGTGCTTCGTGAAAGTGCGCTACAAGCTGCCCGGCCAGTCGTCCAGCAAGCAGCTTGAGCACGCAGTGCTGGCCGACACGGCGCGCACCTCGCTGAACGCGGCGCCGGACGACCAGCGCTTCGCCATCGCCGTGGCAGCCTTCGGCCAGCGCCTGCGCGGCGAGCAGCAACTGGCCGACTTCAGCTACGCCGATATCGCCAAGCTGGCCGATGGCGCGCGCGGCGCCGATCCGGACGGCTACCGCGCCGAGTTCGTGAAGATGGTGCGCATGGCCGAATCGCTGGGCCAGGTCGGCCAGGCTGGCTCGGTGAGCCAGCGCTGACCTGCCCTAGTTGAGCGTAACGCCCCAGTTACGCTCAACGCACTTCACGTAGTTGCCGGCAATGAGCGCGTTGTACGGCGTCTGGTAGCTCACCAACTGGCATTGGTAGTCGCCCCCGCTGTTCCAGTTCTTCTCCCAGTAGATATTGTAGGAAGCGGAACTGGCGGGGCCGAAGCGCTGCATGCTGGCGCATGAAAGCTGTTCCCCCGCCGCATCCCATCCCAGGTCCGCCGCGAACTGCCGGTAATAATCGATGCGGTTTTGCGCCGCCGGCTTCTCGCTGCCGGTGCCGCATTCGGCATTGATGATCATGATGGTGGTGGCGAAGTTGTTGCCTGCGCCCGCCGCCAGGTCGCTGGCATTGGGCACCCAGCTGCCATCCAGCACGTGCAGCATCGACGGCTTGGGCGGTTGCGGATAGACGAAGAAGAACGTGGCCGAGGCCAGGTTCAGCCAGGTCGACGCCACCTGGTCCGGATTCTTCAGCAGCACCGACTGGTCGCCGTTGAACATCACTTGCGAGAACGGCCCGTAGTTGTAGTTGTACGAGAGCTGTTTCGCGCCGCGTCCGAAGTACTTCTTGAAGCTGCCGTCGGCGTTCTTCCCGCACGTCCAGACCGAGTTGAACACCGGGTCGCTGCATTCGGTGTTGTAGCCGCAGCCCGGCCCCTCTTCGTTGCATCCCAGCTCGCGCAAGTACTTCAGGCCCTGGCGCCACTGCGGCAGCGGCAGGCTGGCATTGTGCTCGCCCGTCTCCTGCGCGAAGTGGGCGAACATGGTGGCCAGCGAATGGCGGCAAATAGCGTCGGCATTCCTGCCGTCGCTGTAATCACCGCACACCGCAGGGAATTTCGCCACCGCCTGCAGGAAGCGCCGGTACGCGTAGCTTGGCTCGCGCAGCGGGAAGTAGTGCTCCCATTTCGCAGCCGGCAGCAGGCGCTCCACGCGCTTGACGTTGGCCGGATTGCCGGCCGCGCCGGGAGCCACCGCATCCACCGCAGCGTTGTCCAGCGTGCGGATGGAAGCCTTCACGCTGCGGAAGAAGTCATTGTCGGTCAAGGCCCGCTCGCGCGCCTCGGCGGCGGCCTTGGTCGGCACACCTCCCGGCGGGGTGCCCGGATCGCCCGGGTCCGTCGGCGGATCGCTGGCATCGGCGATGTACTTCCAGGGACCGTAGGTGTCGGCCTGGCTCGGCGCGTTCCCCTGCGTCCACCACTTGGCCTGGTACTGCTTGCCCTGGTGGATGGCGCACATGCCGGCCGTGTAGACCTGGCTTGTGCGCCATGCCGGGCAAGCGGCGGCGGCGGCCGGCACGCTGCCGCCGGCTGCCGTGCGCAGCGCCGGGGCGCTATCCGGTGCGCCACCACCGCCGCCGCAGGCGGCAAGCAGCAGCGCGGCCGCCAGTGTTGAAACACTGTTTGCTCGCATATCGCGCTCCCTATTTGAGGACGACCGGCAGTTCGGGATACTCCTCGCTGAGCGCGTAGCGCACGCCGTTCACCGTGATGGTGTAGGCGGACGGTCCGCTGATCGGCAAGGTGTAGTTCAAGGTCAGCGACACCGAGGCGCCAGGCGCCAGCGATTGCCAGGCCGGGATGGTGAAGCGGGCGCGGTTAAAGTTGGCCTTGAAGCCGCCGATATTGTTCGGCCCCGTGTAGCCGGCCTTGATCACGCTCAGGCCATAGCCCGACTGGTCGCTCATGGTGGCCGGCGCCGACACCGGATAGTCGAACTCCACCACCGAGCCGCCCGGAATGGCGACGCTGGTGTTGTTGGTCACCGTCATGACGGGATTGATCGGGTAGTTGCTGTCGCCCAGCTTCCAGCCACCGAGCGAGATGCTGACCTTCGCGCTGCTTTCCGGCATGGCGTTTTCGGCGCGCAGCGCACCGTATGCGCCGGCGCTGCGGAAGGCGTTGGCCACGTTGGTGGTCAGCGTGTAGCCGATGCCGTATTCGCCCTTGGCCGCGTCCCAGCCGTAGTCGCCGGCCAGTTCCCAGATCATGATGCCGCCGATGCCGTTGTTCACCACGTACTGCGTTTTGGCGGCAATCGATTGCGCGGTTTCCGTGGAGAGGAAGACCTTGCGCGTGGCATTCCACAGCCACGGCGCGGCCATGGTGGCGCTGTACTGCGCGGTGTAGGTGCCGGTCAGGGTCTTCTCGGTCACACCGTAGGCGTCCAGGTAGGACGGCACGATGGCGTTCTGCAGGTTGAGCGCATGCCACAGCGGGTTGCCGCCGCCTGGTGTTGGATTGCCGTTGGCGTCCAGGTCGTACCAGACGTTGTCGATGCCGGTGGCGCCCATGCCGCAGGTGCGCACGCCGGCGCAGACCACGGTGTCGCTGACCGTCGGGCTGGTGCCCCACAGGCCGTTGCTGCCGCCCGTGACGTTCTTCCAGCCGCGCGTGTAGAACGGCACGCCGATATTGATGCGCCCTGCCTGCAGCGCGCCCCGGTAATAGCGGTAGGCCCAGTCCACATTCAGGTAGCCGATGCCGCCGTACTGGTAGGCGTTGCCGGCTTTCAGTTCACCGTCATTACCATCGTCGAACAGCGGCGCGTTGGGGCCGACGTACTGGTTCCAGCCGCCGTGCAGGTCGTAGGACATCAGGCTGGCATAGTCCAGGTACTTCAGGCCGGACAGGTTTTCCTCGCCGCGCAGCACCCAGCCGGAAGCCGAGCCGGCGATGGTGAGCATGTAGTACTTGTTGTCGGCCACCGCTGCGGTGTCGAGCTTTTCGCGCACGGTTTTCAACAGCACGTTATAGCTCTTCATCAAGCCGGCCAGGCGCGGTTTGGAGAGCGGGAAGTCGAGCGGGTTGCCGGCTTCGTTGTTGGTGGTCGGGTGCTCGTAGTCGATATCCATCCCGTCGAAGAAGGTGTATTGGCGCAGGAAGGCGACCATCGAATCGGCCAGTGTGTTGATGCCGTTGGTGTTGATGCTGCCGTCCGCATTGGTGGTGGCAGTGTAGAAGCCGCCGCTGCCGGCCCAGCCTCCGACCGACAGCATGATCTTCACGCCGGGGTGCTTTCGCTTGTACTGCGCGAGCAGGTTGAAGTGGCCTTTGTAGGGCAGCGTGGGGTCCATCGCCGCAGCGGGGTTGTTGGGCCAGGTCAGGCCGGTGTCGGGGTTGTTGGCGCCGCTGCCGATCTGCAGTTTGGCATCGCTGCCGACAGTGGCGAAGGCGTAGTTCACGTGGGTGATGTTGGTCCACGGGATATTGTTGACCAGGTAGGCGGGTTGGCCGTTGGCCCCCACGCGCCAGCTGGTGAAGTAGCCGACTATGCGGCGATTCAAGCCGTTGGCCAGCTTTTCGCGGCCGTTCACGTCATAAACGCCGCAGTAAGAGACGTTTGGCACCGGCGAAACCAGGCCATCCGGACGGCACGCGACCGGCGTCGGGGTCGGCGTGGGCGTCGGCGTTGGTGTCGGAGTTGGTGTCGGAGTAGGCGTTGTATCCTGCAGCGCCCACGGGCCCCATTGCTCTGTGCCGGGGACATTATTCTGGGTCCACCACTTGGCGGTATAAGTCTTGCCGCCGTGCGTCACGCAGGCGCCGGCCGTGTAGACCGCGCTGGCGCTCCAGGCGTCGCAGGCCGCAGCGGCTGATGGCGCTGGCGCAGGTGCGGCGGCCGCCATCGCGCGCGGCTTGGCGCTGACGTCCGCGCTGTCGTTGCCACCGCCGCAGCCGGCAATGGCGCTGCCGACCAGCGCAAGCACCAGTAAATTGGGTCGATTCATCATGCTGTCTCCGTATTTTAGAAATCGTGGTTGTTCGGATAGCTGCTGTAAAAATCGTTATCCCAGCGGAAGTGCGTCGCCGAGATAGTCAGTGAGACATCCAGCGCCTGCACGAAATGCCACCAACCGACAGGCAGGAAGAGGATTTCGCCGGGCGCCAGTTCGCAGTCGATAACGGGCACGCCCGCCATCGACGGAAAACGTTGCAGGTCGATGGCGCGTCCATCGACCGGGGTGAAGCAATGACGCTGGTTCTGTAGCTTCGGCGTCTCGCAAGGCGCGATCAGGCGCACGCGCTTGCGCCCCATCACCTGGAGCATGAAATTGTTGGTCAGGTCGTGATGGAAAGGCGTGACCGTTCCCGCCGGGCCAAGCCAGAAGAAGCCCTTGCGTTCACCATCCAGATACTCCGGCAGCAAAGGCATGTCCTGCCATAACTCGGCCAGCGCCTGCCGATTGCAGCCATCGTTGTTTGCCGTCATGTAGAAATCGTTGGTGGCGCCGCTGCCTCGCACCAGCGCAACATATTCACCAAAGCGCATGCGGCGCTTATGCGCGATGCTGTTCATTTCGTAGTCCGCATCGGCGTTGCGGCCGAACTGCACCTCCACCTCACGCTCGCCGAACTGCGCGCCCAACCAGTCCAGCGACCAGCGCTGGCTACCGCCCCAGTCATCCAGCATGCCGGTGATGACGACGGGCCGGTTGAGCAAGTAATGCTCCTGCAGGAATGCCGCACTCGATAGCCGCTGGCGGCGCGGCACTTCCTGCGACGCCATGCGGTTCAGGCGTGCCTGGATGCCGAGCAGCCAGTCGCGCTTGGCCAGCCGGTTATGCAGGCGCTGCACGCCATGCAAGTAAGGGCTTTGCATGGCCGCCATGATTTCGGCCTGCGCCACCTGCGGCGCGATGCCGGACTGGCCCAGGATGCCGGCCAGCTTTTCCGGCGAGTGGCCCAGCATGAGGTTTTCTGCGATCCAGCGGCGCCACTCGTCGCTGATGCCGATGTGATGCACCGTCGCACGACGTTTCATGAGAGTCTCCAGGAAAAGAATGCCGGCGGCGTAGGGGGCGCCACCGGCATTGGGACAAAGGGCTAGCGCCCTTTCCAGACCTCGCTGGTCAGCGCACCGTTGGCGTCGGAATCCAACTGCCAGGTGAAGGCGCCGCGCAGGCCCTGGTCGCGCATGTACTGCATCTTGCTGTTGACGACGGTCTGGTCGTCATAGCTCCACCATTCGCCGCTGCTGGTGTAGAGGAAGAGCTGCTTGGTCACCGGGTGGTACCAGCGCTGGCCGGTCTTGTTGCGCAGGGTTTTGTAGTCCTCGTTGCCTGGCTCCCAGGTGCCGGGTGCGGCGCCGGTGGCGGCCTGGTACAAGCCGTTGCCGTTCGGACCGGCCGTCACGCCCTTCCAGCCACGCCCATAGAACGGTATGCCGAGCAGGATCTTATCCTTCGGCATGCCCGCCGCCACCAGTGCCGCCACGGCGTCGCTGATGTTGTACTTGCTCAGGTTGCCAGTGGATGGATCGGCCGGATCGCGTACCAGCGGCGCGTGGAAATTGGTGCTTGATTCCCATGCGCCGTGGAAGTCGTACGTCATTACGTTGACCCAGTCCATGTACTGCGCGTACTGGGCCGGTTCGGTGTTGGCGATCTTCTCCACGCCGGCGCCAATGGCCGCAGTGAGCGGATAGCGCTTGCCGTCGATGGCGCCTTGCGCGTCCAACTGGGCGCGGAATTCGGCCATCAGCAGGGTGAAGTTGCGCTTGTCGTTGACGGTATCGACCGTGTTGTAGACCTGGCCGCCGCCGCCCGGGTATTCCCAGTCAATGTCGATGCCGTCAAATACGCCTTTCGCCGAGCCGGGGCCGCCGCGTCCATCCTGGATCGGCAAGTCGCCTGCAATGAATAGCTTCACGCAGGATTTGGCTAGCTGCTTGCGCAGCGCGTCGGTCTTGGCGGCGGCGGAGAAGAATCTGGACCAGCTCCAGCCGCCCAGCGAGATGAAGACTTTCAGGTTCGGATGCTGCTGCTTCAGTAGTTTGAGTTGCAGGAAGTTGCCGGACAGCGGGGCATTCCATGGCACTGCCTGGCCGTTGACGGTGCGGCGCGGCTGGCGCTGGTAGTCGGCATAGGAATCGCCGCCGGTGCCGGCTTGCGGCGAGGTGGGGTTGTCGTTGCCAACCTCGGTGCGGGTGACCATGTCGCATTCATAGCCGCCGTTCTTTTGGTACACGTTGCCGAAGGCGTAGTTGATGAAGGTGAGCTGGTCGGCAACGCTGGTCTGCACGCCGTCTACCGGGGTTTTGGTGGTGTGGATGTCGGCCACCTCGTAATCGCGGCCGTACACGCCCCACTGCGCGAAGTAGGAGCCGATCTCGCGGCCGTTTGGCGTGGGCGTCGGCGTTGGCGTGGGCGTAGGTGTCGGAGTTGGGGTCGGTGTGGGAGTAGGCGTTGGTGTCGGAGTCGGCGTTGGCGTCGTCGCCTGCAGCTCCCACGGCCCCCATTGCTCGGTGCCCGGCACATTATTTTGCGTCCACCATTTCGCCTTGTAGGTAGCGCCGTTATGGATAACGCACATGCCTGCCGTGTAGATCGCGCTGCTGCTCCAGGCCGGACAGGATTCCGCCAGCGCCGGCGCTGCCGCCTTCATGCGCGCTGGCTGCTGCGTCGTGGTCCCGCCCTCATTGCCGCCCCCGCAGGCGGCCAGCAAGCTGCCCGTTAAACCTGCTATCAGGAAGCTTCTCGAAACTTTCCGTTCCATTTGTCTCCTCCATCGTCGTGGTTGTGGTTTGCCTTCCTTTTTCAGGTTGGGCTGGGGATAATTGGTAGTCAAGTGGTTTTAGAAAGTACTTCCAATCTAAGACCAGTTGCATTTTGGAATGTGCGGCAAAGCGGGTGCCGAAAGCACCGCGCCAGAGTGTAGGGGCGATGTCTCAAATGAGACATTTTGTTAAACGGTGAATACCACCAGCAGGCTAGTTACTGAGTGGTATGGCGGGACTGGATGCGTTCAATCGTGCGCTCGGCCTGCATTTGCCTGAGGACGCGCGTCAGCTCAGGCACCAGGGCCGCATGTTTAATGTTGACATAGTGATAGGCAGGGAACGACGCCAAGGGCGGTTCCAGCATGGTCACACCTTCCAGCTTCAGGCTGCGCACCACCGCCAGGCCGGATGCGCGGTGGCTCAGCACCAGGTCGGTGCGGCCCTTCACCAGTTTGCTGAACGCCAGCTCCAGGTTGGGCACCGGCTCCACCCGCATGCCCTTGGTGTTTTCCTCGGCGATCTTATTGCCGCGCACGAAACCGAGGGTGTAAGGACGCAGGCTCTCCCAGCCGTTGACCACAAAGCTGGTACCGCGCGAGAAAATCACCAGCTCGAACGTCAGCAACGGCACGGGCACGATGACCAGGTTTGGGTATTGCCGCTCCAGGCCCAGTTTGCGGTACAGCTCACCGTCCGTCTTGCCGTCATTGGCATACATCAGTGCGCGCTCGCCGGGCAGGCGCTGGACCTTGACCGTGCGCCCCAGGCGCCGGTAGGCCTCGCGCAGCACCAGCTCGGCGACGGTGGCGGCGGGGTCGTTCCCGTCCAGGGTGGACAGGTTCATCACTGGCAAGGACTGCGCGGAGGCGGGCATGGACAGCATCCCCAGCACCGCACTCGCCAGGAAGGCGCGGCGCCGCATGGCCTAGTCCTCCAGCACGCGCAAGGCCTCGCGCGCCATATTGATCGCCAGCTCCTCCTGCGCGATTCCGCCCTTCAGCAGCACATATTGCAGCCGCCGTTCGCGCGAATCGGACGCGGTGGCAAAGTCGCGCTCCTCGAAACTGCGGTACTGGGCCAGTTTCTGCTCATGCAGGACCAGGTGGCGCCGCATTTCATCAGCCAGCCCGGCCGGGCCGACCGCCGCCTCGGCGCGGATGCGCACCATCAAGGCATCGCGCTGAGGGCGCGGCTCCTCGCTCTCGGCAACCCAGCGCCGCAGCTCCTCCGTGCCGGCCGGCAGAACCTGGTAGACGCGTTTGCGGCCCCGGCCCGATTCGGCGGGCAGGGACGCAATCCAGCCGGCTTCCTCCAGCCGTGCCAGTTCGCGGTAAATCTGCTGGTGGGTGGCGGCCCAGAAAAAACCGATGGACTTATCGAAGCGCCGGGCCAGTTCCGAACCGGAACCGGCTCGTTCGGACAGGGAGGTCAGCAGCGCGTGAGGCAAAGACATGGCAAGGAAACATGATGAAGTTGCCACCATCTTGCCTGAGCGTGCAGCCGGGCCGCAACAAATCTTTATGCAACCAGTTGCATAGACGCCGCGCTCGGGCTATATTTCTGCAACTAGTTGCATAATGAGGACGCCAATGAACCGCTACCCACACCTTCTCTCCCCCCTCGACCTGGGCTTTACCACCCTGAAAAACCGCGTGATCATGGGCTCCATGCACGTTGGCCTGGAAGAGGAGGAAAACGGCTTTGAGCGCATGGCGGCCTTCTATGCCGAGCGCGCGCGCGGCGAAGTGGGCCTGATCGTCACCGGCGGCATCGCCCCCAACGAAGCCGGCCGTCCGTGGAAAGCGGGCGCCAAGCTGACCACCAGCGAGGAAGTGGCGCAGCACCGCAAGGTGACCGCCGCCGTACACGCGGAGGGCGGCAAGATCGCCATGCAGATCCTGCACTTCGGCCGTTACGCCTACCACCCGAAGCTGGTGGCTCCGAGCGCGATCAAGGCGCCGATCAACCAGTTCACCCCGATCGAACTCTCCACCGACGACGTGGTGCAGACCATCGAAGACTACGCCCAATGCGCCGTGCTGGCGCGTGAAGCCGGTTACGACGGCGTTGAAATCATGGGCTCCGAGGGCTACCTGATCAACGAATTCATCGCCGCCCGCACCAACCAGCGCACGGACGAATGGGGCGGCAGCTACGAGAACCGCATGCGCTTCCCGGTCGAAATCGTGCGCCGCGTGCGTGAGCGCGTCGGCCCCGACTTCATCATCATCTACCGCCTGTCCATGCTGGACCTGGTGGAGGGCGGCTCCTCGCTGGAGGAAGTGGTGCAGCTGGCGCAAGCGGTCGAAGCGGCCGGCGCCACCATCCTTAACACCGGCATCGGCTGGCATGAAGCGCGCATCCCGACCATCGCCACCAAGGTGCCGCGCGCCGGCTTCGCCTGGGTCACCAAGAATTTGATGGGCAAGGTCGGCATCCCGCTGGTCGCCACTAACCGCATCAACACGCCGGAAGTGGCCGAGGGCATCCTGGCCGAAGGCGCGGCGAATATGGTGTCCATGGCGCGCCCCTTCCTGGCCGATTCCTTCTTCATGCAGAAAGCGCGTGAAGACCGCGCCGACGAAATCAACACCTGCATCGGCTGCAACCAGGCCTGCCTGGACCACACCTTCTCCGGTAAGATCACCTCCTGCCTGGTGAACCCGCGCGCCTGTCATGAGACGGAGCTGGTCATCGCCCCGGCGCAGCAGAAAAAGCGCATCGCCGTGGTCGGCGCCGGTCCTGCAGGCCTGAGCTTCGCCACCACCGCCGCTGCGCGCGGCCATGAGGTGGCCCTGTTTGACTCCGCCAGCGAAATCGGCGGACAGTTCAACGTCGCCAAGCGTGTGCCGGGCAAGGAAGAATTCAACGAAACCCTGCGTTACTTCGGCCGCCAGGTCGAGCTGACCGGCGTCAAGCTACACCTGAACACCCGCGTTGATGCGGCCACCCTGGCCGACGGCGGCTTTGACGACATCGTGCTGGCGACCGGCGTCACGCCGCGCACCCCGCCGATCGAAGGCATCGAGCATCCGAAAGCCCTGGGCTACCTGCAAGTGCTGCGCGATGGCGCGCCAGTGGGCAAGAGCGTGGCGGTGATCGGCGCCGGCGGTATCGGCTTTGACGTGTCCGAGTTCCTGGCGCATGAAGGCGCGAGCGCCAGCCTGGTACCGGAGAAGTTCTTCGCTGAATGGGGTATCGACGCGCAGTACAAGGATCGCGGCGGCCTGCGCGCGCCGGAGATCCATCCATCGCCGCGCACCATCCACCTGATGCAGCGCAAGACCAGCAAGGTCGGCGACGGCCTGGGCAAGACCACTGGCTGGATCCATCGCACCGGCCTGAAAGCCAAGCGCGTGGCCATGCACGCTGGTGTAAGCTACGACCGCATCGACGACGCCGGCCTGCACGTCACGGTGGAAGGCCAGTCGCACGTGCTGCCTGTGGATAATGTGATTGTTTGCGCCGGCCAGGAGCCGCTGCGCGAACTGCAGCAAGGCTTGTTGGACGCTGGCTGCACTGTACACCTGATCGGTGGCGCCGACGTGGCCGCCGAACTGGATGCAAAACGCGCTATCAACCAAGGCACCCGACTGGCTGCCGCCATTTAAGGAGTAAGCCCATGCAGTTGCAACCCGCCGTCGCAGCATCGCTCGAAAGCTGGCACCGCATGGTCGCCAGCGGCGACCTGTCCAGCCTGCCCTCCATCGTGGATGCGGACGCGGTATTCCGCTCGCCGGTGGCCAACAAGCCGTATGCCAGCGCGCAGGCGGTGGTGCTGGTGCTGAACACCGCTTACCAGGTGTTCGAGAACTTCACCTACCACCGCGAACTGGCCACCGACGACGGCCTGAGCGTGGTGCTGGAGTTCAGCGCCAATGTCGGCGACAAGCAGCTGAAGGGCATCGACTTTGTCCGCTTCAACGAGGCGGGCAAGATCGTCGACTTTGAAGTGATGGTGCGCCCGCTGAGCGGCCTGCAGGCGCTGGGCGAGGCCATGGGTGCGCGCATCGGGGCCCAGGTTGGCGCTTTCAAGGCGCCGGCTTAAGCGTACCCGCTTAAGCCCCGGCTTCCAGCATCGCCAGCAAGCGGCGCAGTTGCTGATCCAGCGAGGCGGTGGCATCGGCCTCTAACGGGGCCATGATGTTCTTCTCGTTTTCCACATGCGCCAGCAAGGCGCGTTCCACCAGTTCCAGCCCGGACGGCGACAGTTGCACCAGCATGCTGCGCGCATCGTCCGGGTTCGGCATGCGCCGCACCCAGCCGGCGGCTTCCAGCTTTTGCAGGCGGTGCGTCATCGTGCCGGAGGTGACCATCAACTGCGAAAACAGGGCGGTTGGCGCCAGTTGGTAGGGCGCGCCTGAGCGGCGCAGCGACGCCAGCACGTCGAACTCCCAGGTGCTCAGGCCGAATTTCTCAAACGTGGCGTCCAGCCGCCGGTGCATCAGCGCCGAACAGCGGTTCAGGCGCCCGATCACGCCCATCGGTCCCACATCCAGGTCGGGCATTTCGCGCGCCCATTGCTCCAGGAAAAAATCGACTTTATCCACAGCGGTCTCCGAAAAGGCTATGGGGACGATTATAACCATTTATCTCGACTTCAAGATAAATCTGCTACACTTCTGAATATCTCGATTTCAAGATAAATCTTGTTGCTATGAAAAAGTTCCCTTTACTGGACACCGCCCTGACCGCGTTGGCCCCCGCCATCTGGGGTTCCACCTATGTCATCGTGACCGAAGTGCTGCCTGCCGGGCGGCCCTTTACCGCCGCCGCCGTGCGCGCCCTGCCCGCCGGCCTGCTGCTGGTGCTGTTTGCCGGCCGCATGCTGCCGCGCCACCTGTGGGCTAAGGTCGCTGCCCTGGCCGCCCTGAATATCGGCGCTTTCCAGGCCTTGTTGTTTGTCGCCGCCTACCGCCTGCCGGGCGGGCTGGCCGCCGTGCTGGGCGCCATTCAGCCGATCGTGATCATGGGCCTGGCCTGGGGCTGGGACGGCCGCCGCCCGCAGCTAGTGGCCATGGTGGCGGCTGTCGCCGGCGTGGCCGGCATGGCCGCCCTGCTGCTGTCGCCCAGTGCGCAATGGGACGCCATCGGCGTCGCCGCCGCCCTGGTCGGTGCCCTCAGCATGGCCACCGGCAATTGGCTGGCGCGCCGCTGGAAGACTGGCCTGCCCGTGATCGAACTGGCCGGCTGGCAGCTGCTGCTGGGCGGCCTGATGCTGGCGCCGCTGGCGCTGCTGGCCGATCCGCCCTTCCCAAGCTCGCTGGCCACCAGCGAAATCATGGGCTACGCCTATCTGTCCCTGGTCGGTGCCCTGCTGGCCTACCTGCTCTGGTTCCGCGGCCTGACCCGCCTGCCGCCGGTGGCCGTCTCCTCGCTCGGCCTGCTGAGCCCGGCCACCGCCGTGGTGCTGGGCTGGGCCCTGCTGGGCCAGGCCCTGGGCGGCACCGCCCTGGCCGGCCTGGCCGTGGTGCTGGGCAGCGTGCTGACCCTGCAACTCAAAATGAACGCTTAACGGTTGGTGATGGTGACGCCGGCCGCCACCAGCACGCCGCCGGCCACCATCGACGCCAGCACTTGCTCGCCCAGCACCACGGCGGCGAGCGACACGCCGAACACCGGCACCAGGTTGTTGAACACGGCCGTGCGTGCCGGGCCCAGCGCCTTCACCCCCTCATACCACCAGACGAAGGCCACCACGGTGCCGAAAGCGCCCAGGTAGCTGACCGAGGCCCACACCTGCCAGCCCAGCGTAGTCCAGCCCACGTTCGGCAGTTCGCGCGCGGCGGCCAGCAGCAGGAAGCCCAGGCCCCACAGCGAGGCGTAGGTGGTGGCGGCGATCGGTGACAAGCCTTTCAGCGCGGAGCGGCCGACCAGGGTGTAGGCCGCCCAGCAGGTCACCGCGCCCAGCATCATCAATTCCCCGACACCGATCGACTGGCTGATGTCATGCAGCGCCGCCAGTGGCTCGCCGCGCGTGATCAGCACCGTGGCGCCGACGAAGGCGATGCCGATGCCGGCCCATTTACGCCAGTTCAGGCGCTCGCCCAGCACGGCGGCCGCCGCCAGCGCGGTGACGATGGGGTTGATGGCGATGAACAGGGCCGAGCGGCTGGCCTCCATCTGGCCCAGCGCCGAAAAGAAGCAGAAGTTGTACAGGAAGATGCCGCTCAGGCCCAGCGCCGCCGTGGCGCCCAGCTGCTGCAGGGAGAGGCGCGGCAAGCCGCCCTCGCGCTGCCAGGCCAATACCAGCAGCAGCGCGCCCGCAATCGAGAAACGGATGGCGGCTGCCGTCAGCGGCGGCAGCGCATTCGACACGATATGACCGGCGATGAAGGTGCCGCCCCAGATCAGGGTGCAGGCGATAAGTTTCAGGTAAATCATGGTAGCGGGCCTTGCGTGTCAGTGAAGGAGCTTATACATTAATGCTAATGTAGATTCATGTGGAAATGAGGAAAAGCTCATGACAAATTTATGACATTCACCCAACTGGAAATTTTCACCCTGGTGGCCGAACTGCGCGGCTTCACCGCCGCCGCCCTGCGCCTGGGCATCAGCCAGTCCGCCGTTTCGCACGCGATCAAGGCGCTGGAGCACGAACTGGGCGTGCAACTGATCGAGCGCCAGGGCGCCGTGGCCGACGTGACCGAGCTGGGCCAGCGCCTGCTGGTGCGCGCGCGCGAAATCCTCGGTCTGGCCGAATCCATGCGGCAGGAGGTGGCGCTGGCCAGCGGCTTGAACAAGGGCTTGCTGCGCATCGGCTCCTTCGGCCCGACCTCCTCGCTCAAGCTGCTGCCGGCCATCCTCGATGTGTTCCGCCAGCGTTATCCCGGCATCGAAGTGCGCATCGACGAAGGCACCGATGGCGATACCCTGCAGTGGATCCTGGACCGGCGCGTCGATATCGGCTTTGTCCAGCAGCCGGACGACCGTTTCGACACGATCGAGCTGGTGGAAGACCAGATGGTGGCCCTGCTGCCCGCCGGCCACCCGCTGGCGGCCAAGGAGTCCATCAGCGCGCACGACCTGGCCCACGAGCCCTTCATCATGCCCGACGCCGGCTGCTCCACCCTGATCGAACCGCTGTTCGCGGCGCAGGGCCTGTGTCCGCAAGTGCGCTACCGCATGTCGCAGGTGCTGACGGTGTTGGGCATGGTGGCGCGCGGCGACGGCGTGTCCGGCATGGCGGAGCTGGCGCTGCCGGTCGACCTGGCCAGCAGCCATCCCGGCATCGCCGTGCGGCCGTTCTCGCCGCCGGTGCGGCGCCGCGTCGGGCTGGCGCTGCGCAACCTGGCGCAGGCCTCGCCCGCCGCCAAGGCCTTCGTCGAAGTGGCGCGCAAAGTGAGGTTGTAATGGACCAGCAATTGAAGCAGCAATTGAAGCAGCAACTGTTCGCGGACGGCAAAGCATGGTGGACCTGGCTGCAACAGCAGCACGCCGCCTCGCCCGGCGTCTGGATGAAAATCGCCAAGAAGGGCGCGCCGGAAAGCTCGGTGCAATACCCGGAGGCGCTGGACGCCGCCCTGTGCTTCGGCTGGATCGACGGCCAGAAAAAGAGCATCGACGAGCATTACTGGCTGCAGAAATTCACACCGCGCGCCAAGCGCAGCATCTGGTCCAAGATCAATCGCGAGAAGGTGCGGGTGCTGGCCGAGCAAGGCCGCCTGCAGCCGGCCGGGCTGGCCGAGGTGGAGCGCGCCAGACAGGACGGCCGCTGGGACGCCGCCTACGAATCCGCCAGCGTGGCCGAAGTGCCGCCCGACCTGCAGGCCGCGCTGGCCGCAAACGCCGAGGCGCGCGCCAACTTCGCCAAACTCAGTGCGCAGAACCGCTACGCCATCCTGTTCCGCACGCACCAGGCCAAGCGGGCGGAAACGCGGGCCAGGCGCATCGCGGAGTTCGTCGCCATGCTGGCGCGCGGTGCGGCGATCCATCCGCAGGACGGCTTTACCCCCGCCAAGTAAGCGCCGCCGCCCGCGATTCCCCGCTAAAGTGGGGCTCGACGAGACGGGAGGAATGGCATGGATAGCTGGCGCACACCACTCAGCCGCAGCCTATGGCCCGGCGCCCTCGCCAGCCTGGCGTCCACGCTGGCGCTGGCCGCCTGCGGCAAGCGTGAAACCGGCAGCATGTTCGCCGGCGTCAACGCCGTCAGCCACTGGGTATGGGGCCAGCAGGCCACCCGCGCCGACGCAGCCTCGCTCAAGTACACGCTGGTGGGCTACCTGATCCATCATGCGGCCGCCATGTTCTGGGCTGTCCTGTTCGAGAAAACCTGCCGCAAGACGCTGGACCAGCGCGACCCTGGCGGCACCGTCACGGCCGCCGCTGCGGCCACGGCGGTGGCCTGTTTCACCGACTACCAGCTCACGCCGAAGCGCTTGCAGCCCGGCTTCGAAGACCGCCTGTCGCGCCCTTCGCTGCTGCTGGTGTACACGGCATTCGGCGTTGGCCTGGCGGCTGGCGCGTGGCTCAACCGGCGCGCCTGATAGCGGCCGCTAAACGTCTTCCTGCTCCAGCCAGCGCCGCCCCTGCGCCAGCACTTGCTCCAGCTCGGAGCGCACCGTCGCCAGCATGCCCTGCAAGGTGTCCGGGTTGCCGCTGCGGATGGCCGATTCTGCGTCCAGCGTGGCTTTCACCAGGCGCTTGGCGCCCAGCACGCCGACCGCGCCGCGCAAACCGTGCAGGATGCGCGCCGCCTCGCCCGGGCGTCCCGAGTGCAGCGCAGCGTCGGCATCGTCCATCGGCTGCATGCCGCCCTCCAGCGCGCCGCGCACCATTTTGAACATGACTGCGCGGCCCTTTTGATCCTTGCCCATGACGCGCATCAGGCTATCCATGCTGAACACCTGTTCCGACGCCTGCTCCGGCGGCGCGGCGTGGGCGTCGTTGGCGGCGGCCGGCGTGCGCCCTTCCTGCGGCGGCAGGTGGCGCTCGATCACTGCCATCATTTCCTCGATCACGACCGGCTTGGCAATGAAGTCGGTGATGCCCGCCTCCGTGCAGCGGTGGCGCTCCGAGGTCAGCACCCCGGCGGTCATGGCGATCACCGGCAGCGTGAGTTTGAGTTCGTCACGGATCATGCGCGTGGCGCTGAAGCCATCCAGCACCGGCATCTGCATGTCCATCAGCACGATCTGGTAGCGGCTGGCGCCGACGCGCAGGATATCCACCGCCTGCTGCCCGTCGCCCACCACGTCCAGCGTGGCGCCGGCCGCCTCCAGGATGCCGCGCGCCACCGCCTGGTTCAGCAGGTTGTCCTCGACTAGCAGGAAGTGCACGCCGTGCAGGCGATTGGCCAGGGCGTTGGCGGCGGCCGACGCTTCCTCGCTGCCGCCGGTGGCCGCCAGCGCCTGGTGCATGGCGTCGAACAGGCTGGACGAGGTGATCGGCTTGACCAGCACCACGTCCACCTCCGGCGCTCTGGCGATATCGTCCACCTGGGCCCGGGCAAAGGCGTTGATCGTCACCACGATGGGCTGGCGGTGGCCCTCGGCCGCCTGGCGGATTTCGCGCGCGGCGGCGCGGCCGTCGGCACCGGCCATATGCCAGTCCGCCAGCACCACGTCGTATGGGTGCGCGCTGTCCAGGCGTTCGCGGAACAGGCGCAGGGCGGACGCGCCGGAGTGCGCTTCGTCGGCATCCCAGCCCCAGGCGTGCAGCAGTTGC
Source organism: Massilia sp. SR12 (assembly GCA_046523935.1). Lineage (GTDB taxonomy): Bacteria > Pseudomonadota > Gammaproteobacteria > Burkholderiales > Burkholderiaceae_D > Rugamonas. Next base: position 4,247,083 of record CP159586.1, read on the forward strand.
ACGATCAGCTTGCGGCTGGTGCTGTTATCGTCCGCCACCAGCACATTGAGTGGACCCAGGGCGGGCTTGCGCCGCCCCTCGCTGCGTTCCGGCAGCACGCCGAACCACAATTCGAAACTGAAGGAACTACCTTCATGCGGCACGGTCTTGAGCTGGACCTGGCCGCCCATCAGCTCCACCAGGCGGCGCGTGATGGCCAGCCCCAGGCCGGTGCCGCCGAAGCGCCGCGTAATGCTTTCATCGCCCTGCGAAAAGGCATTGAACAACTGCGTGGTCTGCTGCGGCGTCATGCCGATGCCGGTGTCGCGCACCTCAAAGCACAGCAGCACGCGGTCGGCCACCCGCACCGCCGCCGTCACCATCACCACCACCTCGCCCTGCTCGGTGAACTTGATGGCATTGCTGGCCAGGTTGGTCAGGATCTGCTGCAGGCGCAGCGCGTCGCCGTGCAGCAGGGTCGGCACCTCAGGATGCACCACGATGGCCAGCTCCAGCTCCTTGTCGCCGGCATTCATGGTCATGGTGGTGGCCAGGGTGGCCATGCTGTCGTCCAGGTCGAAATCGACCGGCGCCAGCTCCATGCGGCGCGCCTCGATCTTGGAGAAGTCCAGCACGTCGTTCAGGATGCCGAGCAGCGACTGGCCGGAGGAGCGGATCATGGTCAGGTATTTGCGCTGCTGCGCGCTGAGCGAGGTGTTCCCCAGCAGGTAGACCATGCCCAGCACCGCATTCATCGGAGTGCGGATTTCGTGGCTCATATTGGCCACGAAATCGCTCTTGGCGCGGTTGGCCGCCTCGGCGCGGTCGCGTTCCACCTCCAGTTCTTCAGCGCGCAGGCCGGCTTCGGCCATCAGGGCCTGCGAATGGGCTTCGGCCGCCAGGCGCTCCTGCATCAGGCTATTGAAAGCCTCGGTCAGCTCGCCGATTTCGTCCTTGCGTGTGACCGGGATGGGCGAGAAATTGCCGGGCGCGCCGCGCAAATCCTGGATCGCGTTGCGCAGGCGCGCCACGGGCGCCAGCAACTGCAGCGTGATCCAGCCAATCAACAGGGCCGCGATGACGGAGGCGGCGATGCCCCATGCCAGCAAGTGCAACTGCAAGCCTTCAAACGGTTCAAAGGCCTCCTGCACCGGCAGCGCCGTGGCCAGCAGCCAGTCGGTGGATTTCAGGCGCTTGTAGCTGGTCAGGTTCTTGGTGCCGGCGGCGCTGGTGCTGATCACCGTGCCTTCAAAGCCCTCGCGCAGTGCGCGCGTGGTGGCGACGTTGGCGTTGGCGGCGCGCGGCTGCAGGATGCGGGTGGCATCCGGATGCACCACATAGATCGACGGCTCGCCCAGCGTGACGGCGAAGAAGTAACCGGTCTTGCCCACCTTGGCGGTGCGCAAGTGGCCCAGGATATTGTCCCGGTACAGGCGCAGCACGCCGGCCAGCACCCCCACCACCTTGCCCTGGTCGTCCAGCACCGGCGCCACCATCTGCACGATGGGTTGTCCGCTGACCTTGCTTTTGACCGGGCCGGCGATCAGGGGTTTGCGGGTTTCCACCACCCTTTTGAAGTACTCCCGTTCGGCGATGGAAACGCCAACCCGCCCTTGCATCAGCGGTATGTCGGCCACCACGGTGCCCTTGGCGTCCAGCAGGACTACATCGTCAAACATGGACAGCATGGCGCGCTCCTCGTACCAGTCGCGCAGGGCGGCCGGGTCGTTCAGCAGGCGCGGTGGCTGCTTGCGCGCGGTCTGGCTGATCACGTCCAGCAGGGCGGTCAGCTTGTCGTCCAGTTCCTCGGCGGTGCGGGTGACGATGGCATTCTGCTGGGCGAACATCACCTTGGTGAAGTCTTCGCGCAGGCGTTGCGCTTGCAGCACGGTGACCACGGCGATCATCACGATGGACGTGATGCTGGTGGCCAGGGCGACCTTCACTTTGATCCCGAGAGGCTTCATTCATGTCCTTTGGGCGAGGGGCTGCCTGGCTAGTGTAATTTATTTTTGCGGCCGCGAATCCAAATGCGCGGCGCGCGCCTCTTAGTGGGTGGGGAATTTCCCTTCAACCGCTAAAGGAATGGCAAAATGTTCTATGTTAAAAATCTACCAACTTGGGAGCGCGTGCTGCGCGTGATGGCCGGCCTGGCCGTGGCGGCGTGGGGCCTGCTGTCCCTGGGCGGCCTGTGGGGCACGGTGCTGGCGCTGTCGGCGGCCGGCATGCTGCTTTCGGGCTTGTTTGGCTTCTGCCCGGCTTGTGCCATGGTGGGCCGCACACTGGATAAGGCGAGGAAATAGGATGGCATTACAGGAACAGCACCAGCCGGTGCTGGCGGCCGCGCATGGCGGCGACCCGGCGGCGCTGGCGAACTTGCTGGCTTTGTGCCAGCACGACATCCGCCGCTATGCCCAGCGCAATTGCCTGGTCAGTGATGTGGATGATGCGGTGCAGGAGGTGCTGCTGGTGATGTCGCGCCGGCTATCGTCGCTGAAGGTGCTGGCGGCGTTTTCCGGCTGGCTGTTCAAGGTGGTGCAGCGCGAATGCCGGCGCCTGGGGCGCCTGGCCCTGAACTACGATCCCTACGACGAGGAGCGCGCGCAGCAGTGGTTAGCCGCGCACGATGACGCCAGCTTGCGCACGGAGCTGGTGCAGGCGCTGGAGTCGCTGCCGCGCGACTATTTGCAGATAGTGCTGCTGCGCGATTTCGAGGAGTTGAGCATTGCGGAGATCGCGCAGGAACTGGGCCTGACGACGGCGGCCACCAAGAGCCGCCTGCACCGCGCTCGCGCGTTGGCGCGCGAGTACTTGATCGCGTAGCGGGCTGCGCGTCGCGGCGGCGGCTGGCATGCTTAGCGCGCGGCCAGCGGGGTTGGGTCGGCGTCGGCGCGGATCGCGACCTGGCGCTCGGCCGGCCATTGCCAGGCACCTTCCAGGCGCCAGCTGCGGTCCTTGCCTTCCACCAGCACCTGCCAGCGCGAGCGTTCCAGCATCGGCAACGCCACGCTGAAATTGCCTTCCGCGTCGGGACGGGCCAACAGCACCATGTCGCGCGTCGGCTGGGTGGCGTGCTGCAGGCGCACCGACAGCGTTTCCTCGCCCAGTGCCTGCTTGCTGCCGATATGGCCGCGCAACTGGCCTTCCGCCGCGTCGTAGCGCAGCTCGATCGACAGGCCGAGCGCCGTTGCCGCGCGGTCGCGCCGCAGGTCCTGGTTGATGGCCTTGCCCTTCTTGTAGTAGTCGCCCACCACCAGCGCATCCTGGCTGGTGAAGGCGACATAGCTGGTGGCGATGCCGGCCACCGCCACCACGGCGGGGCCGAGCATCAGCAGCCATGGCCAGCGGTGGGTGTACCAGGGGCCGGCGGCGGCGACGGCTGCTGCATTGGCGCTTGCGTTCATGTTTTGCTCCTTTAGCGCGGTACGATGAATACCGCCTTTTCCTTGACCGTCAGCGACGGATCGTCGACGGCGGTCAGTTCAATGGCAATCTTGTTGGAGCCGGTTGCGCCCTTGCCGTGCTCCACGCGCAAGCGCACCGGCACGGCGCGGGTTTCGGTCGGACCCATGACCACGTCACCCAGTTCCACCACCTGCAGCGTATCGATGCCGCTGGCGCGCACGCGGTAGGTGTGGCCTTGCTCTGTGGTGTTCATGATCTGCAGGCGGTACACGTTTTCAATCATGCCGTTCTCCACTTCACGGCCCATCGAGCCGCGGTCGCGGATCACGTCCATCTTGAGTGGCGTGCGCATGGCCAGCGTGGCGAAGACGGCGATGATGAACAGGATCAGGCCGCCGGTGTACAACAGCACGCGCGGACGCATCACGCGCTTGCGGATTTCTTTCGCGCCCAGGCCCTGGGTCATGGCGCGGTCGGTGCTGTAGCGGATCAGGCCGCGCGGCTGCTCGATCTTGTCCATCACGATGTCGCAGGCGTCGATACAGGCGGCGCAGCCGATGCATTCATATTGCAGGCCGTCGCGGATGTCGATGCCGACCGGGCACACTTGTACGCACAGCGAGCAGTCGATGCAGGAGCCTTCCGCTTTTGGGCCGCGCGGCTCGCCGCGCTTCTCGTCATAGGTGATGATCAGCGAGTCGCGGTCGAACATCGCGCTCTGGAAGCGGGCGTAAGGGCACATGTACTTGCACACCTGCTCGCGCAGCCAGCCGGCGTTGCCGTAGGTGGCCACGCTGTAGAACAACACCCAGAACGTCTCCCACGGGCCGAAGTTGAAGGTTTGCGCCTCCTTGGCCAGGTCGTGCAGGGGCGAGAAATAGCTGACGAAGGTGAAGCCGGTCCACAGCGCGAGCAGCATCCAGACGGTGTGCTTGCCGCCCTTGCGCCAGATCTTGTCGAACGACAGCGGCGCCTTTTTCAGGCGCATCTGCGCGCTGCGCGAACCTTCGAATTTACGTTCGATCCACAGGAACATCTCCGTGTAGACCGTTTGCGGGCAGGAATACCCGCACCAGACGCGGCCAGCGACCGCCGTGACCAGGAACAGACCCCAGGCACAGGCGATCAGCATGGCTGCAAGGTAAATGAAATCCTGCGGCCACAAGACCAGGCCAAAGATGTAGAACTTACGCTGCACCAGGTCGAACAGGATGGCCTGGCGGTCATTCCATTGCAGCCATGGGGTGCCGTAGAACACCAGCTGCGTCAGGATCAGGCAGATCCAGCGCAGGCGGGTGTAATGTCCTTTCACCTCGCGCGGGAAGATATCCTCGCGCTTGGCGTACATCTTGATGACTTGTGGTGCGGGGGAGTTCATGATGGTGCTCTGCTGGTTACTTCATCGCGGTTTTCACTGGCGGGTTGGACAAGCCCCATACATAGGCTGCCAGCACATGCACTTTGCCTTCGCCGAGGAAGTCCTCGAATGCTGGCATGGTGTTGTTGCGGCCCTTACGGATGGTTTCCATCACCGTCTCGGCGCTGCCGCCGTACAGCCAGGTCTTGTCGGACAGGTTCGGCGCGCCCAGTGCAGGGTTGCCCTTGCCGCCGGCGCCGTGGCAGGCCATACATGCGCTGAACTTGGACTTGCCCATCACCGATTTGATCGGGTCGTGGGTGCTTTCCGACAGGCTCAGGACGTACTGCGCAACGTTCTCGATATCCTTCTCCGAGCCCACTGCGGCGCCCATCGGCGGCATCATGCCGTGGCGGCCCTTCATGATGGTTTCCTTGATGGTGTTCGGCTCGCCGCCGTACAGCCAGTCCTTGTCGGCCAGGTTGGGGAAGCCCTTGTTGCCGCGCGCATCGGAGCCGTGGCACTGCGCGCAGTAGGTCAGGAACAGGCGCTCGCCGATGGCGTGTGCCTGCGGATCCGCCGCTACCGCCTGCAGGTCCTGGCCCTTGTACTTGTCGAACAGCGGGCCGTATTGCTTCTCGGCCTTGGCCAGTTCTTCCTTGTGCTCACCAGAGGAAGTCCAGCCCAGCGAGCCCTTGTAGCTGCCCAGGCCAGGATACAGCCACAGGTAGCCGATCGAGAACACGATAGTCAGGTAGAACAGCCACATCCACCAGCGCGGCATCGGAGTATTGAGTTCGGTCAGGTCCTCGTCCCAGATATGGCCGGTGGTGCCGACTTTGCCGTCCACCGACTTCAGGGCCGAACCTTTGACCGAGGACTGGGACCACAGCAGCACGCCGCAGCCCGCGATACCGATCACGGTCAGGACGACAATGTACAGGTTCCAGAATTCACTGGTGAAATCAGCCATTTTTCTTCTCCTCGTCAGCGAACGGCAGCTGCGCGGCCTCGTCCCAGTGGCCGCGCGCGGCCCACCAGACGATGCCGAGGAAGGTGATGAAGGAAATCACCGTCATCACATTGCTCGCATTGCTAAAAAAGTTTTCCATTTCAATTCCTCGTCTTGATCAGGGTGCCCAGGCCTTGCAGGTAAGCCACCAGCGCATCCTCTTCCGTCTTGTCGGCCAGTTCGGCCGGCGCGGCGGCGATTTCCTCTTCCGAGTACGGGTCGCCCATGCGCTTCAGCGCGCGCATCTTCGGCACCACGTCTTCCGGCTTCAGCTTGGTCTTGGCCAGCCACGGGTAGTTCGGCATGTTCGATTCCGGCACCACGTCACGCGGGTTGTTCAGGTGGGTGCGGTGCCACTCGTCGGAGTAGCGGCCGCCCACGCGCGCCAGGTCGGGACCGGTGCGCTTGGAACCCCACTGGAACGGGCGGTCATACACAAACTCACCCGCCACCGAGTAGTGGCCGTAACGCTCGGTTTCGGCGCGGAACGGACGCACCATCTGCGAGTGGCAGGTGTAGCAACCTTCACGCACATAGATGTCGCGGCCGGTCAGGCGCAGCGCGGAGTAGGGCTTCAGGCCCGCCACCGGCTCCGTGGTCGACTTCTGGAAGAACAGCGGGATGATTTCCACCGCGCCGCCCACCGATACCACCAGCGTGACCAGGACGATCAGCAGCCAGGGGTTCTTCTCAATCCATTCATGGGAAAATTTCATTATTTGCTCCGGATTTGCGTCGTTAAGCAGCCATGCTCAGTTCAGGGATGCGGGCACGCGGGGTCTCGCGGCCTTTCAGGGTCATCCAGGCGTTGTAAGCCATGACGCACATGCCGCCCAGGTACAGCAGGCCACCGATCACACGCACCACGTAGTACGGATAGCTGGCTTTCACGCTTTCCACGAAGGTGTAGGTCAGGGTGCCGTCGGCGTTCACTGCGCGCCACATCAGGCCCTGCATCACGCCGGCGATCCACAGCGCGGCGATGTACAGAACGACGCCGATGGTGGCGACCCAGAAGTGCAGGTCGATCAGCTTGGTCGAGTACATCTTGTCCTGGCCGGCCAGGCGCGGGATCAGGTAGTAGATCGAGCCCATGGTGATAAAGCCAACCCAGCCCAGCGCGCCGCCGTGGACGTGGGCGATGCCCCAGTCGGTGTAGTGCGACAGTGCGTTGACGGTCTTGATCGACATCATCGGGCCTTCGAAGGTCGCCATGCCGTAGAAGGACAGGGAAACGATCATCAGCTTCAGGATCGGGTCGGTGCGCAGCTTGTGCCATGCGCCGGACAGGGTCATGATGCCGTTGATCATGCCGCCCCAGCTTGGCGCCAGCAGGATCAGGGAGAACACCATGCCCAGCGACTGCGCCCAGTCAGGCAGCGCGGTGTAGTGCAAATGGTGCGGACCGGCCCACATATAGGTGAAGATCAGGGCCCAGAAGTGGACGATCGACAGTTTGTAGGAGTAGACCGGACGTTCGGCCTGTTTCGGGATGAAGTAGTACACCATGCCCAGGTAGCCGGCGGTCAGGATGAAGCCCACCGCATTGTGGCCGTACCACCACTGGATCATCGCGTCCTGCACACCGGTGTACATGGAGTAGGACTTGAACAGCGAGGCCGGCATCGACATGGAGTTCACCACGTGCAGCAGGGTAACCGCCAGGATATAGCCGCCGAAGAACCAGTTGGCGACGTAGATGTGCTTGACCTTGCGCTTGATGATGGTGCCGAAGAACACCACCGCGTAGGCGATCCACACCACGGCGATCAGGATCGAGATCGGCCATTCCAGTTCAGCGTATTCCTTGCCGCGGGTGAAACCCATGGGCAGGGTGATCACCGCCGAAATGATCACGGCCTGCCAGCCCCAGAAGGTGAAGGCGGCCAGCTTGTCGGAGAACAGGCGTACCTGGCAGGTACGTTGTACGACATAGTAAGAGGTGGCGAACAAACCGCTGATGCCGAAGGCGAAGATCACTGCATTGGTGTGCAGTGGACGCAGGCGGCCGTAAGTCAGCCAGGAAATGTCGAGGTTGAGTGAGGGCCAGGCCAGCTGGGCGGCGATGATGACGCCGACCAGCATGCCCACAACGCCCCACACGATGGTGGCGATCGCGAATTGCTTCACGACCTTATAGTTGTAGTCCAGTGATTGATCCACTTTGAATTCTCCAGGGAGGACACTTTGATGAGGTATGTCAAAGGTTACCTAGGAGCACTTCAAAAAAACATGACTTGGGTCAAATCCGGTCGTTGTCCTGCAAAACTCTGAGGGCTGGACCCTCCATATCGTCGAACTGGCCGTCGTCCGAGGCCTTGAAGAACAGCCACAGCGCGCCAAACACGAGGGCCACGCTGATGGGGATGAGCAGGTAAAGTGATTCCATTTTCTTAACTCCTGCGGAGGCGGAGCGCGTTGAGGATGACGATGGCGGAACTGAGCGCCATGCCGACACCCGACAGCCATGGGTTCAGCAGGCCGAAGGCCGCTGCCGGAATGGCAATCATATTGTACAGCGTGGCCCAGCCCAGGTTCTGGCGGATTACGCGCATGGTGCGGCTGGCACTGCGGGCGGTGTCCACCAGCAGCGGCAGGCGCGCGTCGAGCAGCACGCAGTCGGCGTGCACTTGTGCCAACGTTGCACCGCTGCCCATGGCGAAGGAGACGTCGGCCGCGCTCAGCACGGCTGCGTCGTTGATGCCGTCGCCCACCATTGCCACCACCGCGCCCTTGGCTTGCAGCGCCTGCACGTAGGCCAGTTTGGCGTCCGGCAGGCAGTCGCCGACCGCTTCCCGGATGCCCAGTTGCGCCGCCACGCTGGCGGCCAGCGCCTGCTGGTCGCCGCTCAGCAGGACCACTTGCTTGCCCTGCTTTTGGAAGAATTCCACCGTTTCGCGTGCGTCGGCGCGCAGCGCATCGCTGACCTGGAAGCGTCCCAGCCAGCGTCCCTGCATGCCTAGCCACACTGTGGTCATCGGGGTCGCCGCCGTGCCTGCGGCCGCGTCGTCGGCGCGCATGCGCGGCGCGGCGCTGCCGGTCAGGCCGGCCACGTAGGCGGCGGTGCCGAGGCGGTACTGCACGCCATGCACCAAGCCTTGCATGCCCTGCCCGGCCAGCTCCTGCAGTCCGCTGGCGCCGGCTGCGCCAGCGCCATGCGCCGCCGCCGCCGCGCTGATGGCGCGCGCGATCGGGTGCGCGCTGCCCGCCTCCAGTGCCCCCGCCACGCGCAGGATGCCGATGATGCGGGCGCCGTCGATGGCGTCCACGCTCTGCACCGTCGGCCGGCCCTCGGTCAGGGTGCCGGTCTTGTCAAAAACGATATGGGTGGTACGGTGCAGCGTCTCCAGCACATGTGGCTGCACCACCAGCGCGCCCTTGCCCAGCAGGCGGTCGGTGGCCGCCGCCAGCGCGGACGGCGTGGCCAGCGACAGAGCGCAAGGGCAGGACACCACCAGCACCGCAATCGCTACCGGCCAGGCGCGCGCCGCGTCGTGCCAGTACCAGAAGCCGAAGCTGGCCGCCGCGAACAGCAGTAGCGCCGCCACGAACCAGGAGGCGGTGTGGTCGGCCCACTGCGCGATCTGCGGCTTGGTGCTGCCGGCGCGTTCGATCAGTTTCAACAGGCCGGCCAGGGTGCTGTCGCGGCTTGGCTTTTCGACCCGCAGCACGACCGGGCTGCCGGCATTCACCGCGCCGCCGGGAATCACATCGCCGATGGCCTTGTGCTGCGGCGCGCTTTCGCCGGTCAGCAGCGACAGGTCGACTGCGGTGCTGCCCTCGACCAGCACGCAATCGGCTGCCACCGCCTCGCCCACTTTGACTGTGATATGGTCGCCCGCCACCAGGGCGCTGGCCGGCACGGCGGCCGCCGCGCGCGATTCCGGCCAGCAGGCCAGGCGCATCGCCATCTCCGGCACCGCATGGCGCAGGCGCGACAGCGCGCTGGCGGCCTTGCGACGCGCCACCATTTCCAGGTAGCGGCTGGCCAGCAGCAGGAAGATGAACATGGTCACCGAGTCGTAATAAACCTCGCCCTCGCCACGCACGGTCGATACCGCGCTGCCGACGAAGGCCGCCACGATGCCCAGCGCCACCGGCACGTCCATGCCCAGCGCGCGCGCTTTCAGGCTGGCCCAGGCGCCTTTCAGGAAGGGCTGCGCCGAATAGGCGATGGCCGGCAGGGTCAGCAGCAGGCTGGCCCAGCGCATCAGGCTGGCCATGCCGGCGTCCAGCGTGCCGTCGTCGCCGGCCATGTATTCGGGCGCCACGTACATCATCACCTGCATCATCGACAGGCCGGCCACGAACAACTGGCGGCCCAGCGTGCGGCTGGCTTTCTGCAGTTGCGCGTCGTGCCGCGTGGTGTCGTATGGCCAGGCGTTGTAGCCGATGCTGCGCACTGCTTCCAGCAGCGCGGCAGCGGTGGTTTTGTCCTTGTGCCAGCGGACGAACAGCTTTTCGGTGGCCACGTTCAGGCTGGCCTGCTGCACGCCCTCCACCTTGCGCAGGCGATGTTCGATCAGCCACACGCAGGCGGCGCAGCGGATGCCTTCCACCAGCAGCGTGGCTTCGCGCGCATCGCCGTCGTTGATGATGTTCGGGTCGTCCTCCGGCAGCGCCAGGGCGGCCGGCACCAGCGTTGCGGCATCCATAGCGGAATCCGCCGCCGCGCCGGGAGCCGCCGCGTAGCCGCTGCGTTCGCGGTAGTAGCTGGCCTGGCCGATATCGACGATGGTTTGCGCCACCGCCGCGCAGCCGGGGCAGCACATGGCGTGCGCGACGCCTTCAATATTCACATGCCAGTTGGCGCTGGCGGCCACCGGCTGGCCGCAATGGAAGCATGCGGCGACTTCATTCATCTTCATGGCTGCACCGTCAGGCAAAGGATGTCGAGCCAGCCGTGCTGGCTGCCGCTCACGGCGCGCGCCATGCCGAGCAGGCCGAAGCCCAGCACCAGCAGGCCGCACGCCACGCGCACGGCGCGTTGTTGCAGGTATTGGCGCAGCCGCGCACCGGCCATGCCCATGGCCAGCAGCATCGGCAGCGTGCCCAGGCCGAAAGCGCCCATCACCAGCGCGCCATCCAGCGCCGAGCCGCTCAGCATGGCGGTCAGCAGCACGCTGTACACCATGCCGCACGGCACCCAGCCCCACAGGCCGCCCAGGGCTAGCGCCTTGAGCGGCGTGTCCATCGGCACCAGCGGTTTCACCAGCGGCTGCACGCGGCGCCACAGCACGCCGCCCACTGCTTCAATGCGGGCCAGGCCGTGCCAGGCATCCATCAGGTACAGGCCCATGGCGACCAGCATCAGGTTGGCCATCCAGTAGCCTGCCACCTGCAAGGCCGAGATGCGCACCAGGCTGGCCACGCTGCCCGCCAGGCCGCCGGCAATGGCGCCCGCCAGCATATAGCTGCCGATGCGGCCGGCGTTGTACGCCAGCACATGCCCGGCCGCCGCCACCGCCGCGCGCATGGCGCCTGCGTCCGGCGCCGCCAGCGCTGCCGCCATCCCCGCGCCCGCGCGCGCAGGCGCGATCGGGATCACGCGCGCGCGTGCAGCGCCGGTGCGCGGCGCGCCAACGCTGAACGCGCTGACGATGCCGCCGCACATGCCGGCGCAATGCACGCTGCCGGCGAGGCCGGCAAGCAGGATGGGCAGCAGGTTCATGACCTCCTCAGATGGTGCGCGAGAAGCGCAGCGGGTGCACCTGGCCCGGCGCGGTGCCGGCGGCGCGGTCCTGCGCCAGGTGGCGGTCGAACACCATGCAGATGTTGCGGATCAGCAGGCGGCCTTTGGGCGAGATGGAGATCCAGTCTTCTTCGATCGACAGCAGGCCGTCGCGCTCATACTCGCGCAGCTTGTCCAGCTCCTTGGCAAAGTACTGCTTGAAGCGGATCGGATAGCCTAGCTCCAGCGCCGAAATCGACAGCTCGAAGTTGCACATCAGGTTCTGGATCACCATGCGGCGCAGGCGGTCGTCATTGTCCATGGCGTAGCCGCGCGCGATCGGCAGGCGGCCCTCGTCCAGCCGCGCATAGTATTCGTCCAGCGTTTTCTCGTTCTGGCTGTAAGTGCCGTTCACCGAGCTGATGGCCGACACGCCGAGCGCCACCAGGTCGGTTTCGGCGTGGGTCGAATAGCCCTGGAAGTTGCGGTGCAGGCGGCCCTGGCGCTGCGCCACGGCCAGGTCGTCGGTCGGCTTGGCGAAATGGTCCATGCCGATATACACATAGCCGGCGCCGGTCAGGCGTTCGATGCACAGGGCCAGCATGTCCAGCTTCATGGCCGGCGATGGCAGCTCGTCTTCCGAGATGCGGCGCTGCGGCTTGAACAGGTGCGGCATGTGCGCGTAGTTGTACAGGGCGATGCGGTCCGGATCGGCTTCGATCACCTTGTCCATGGTGGCTTGCATGGTGGTCAGGTTCTGCTTCGGCAGGCCGTAGATCAGGTCCACGCTGATGGAGCGGAAGCCGGCGTCGCGCGCGGCCTGGATCACCGCCAGCGTTTCGTGCGCCGGCTGGATGCGGTTGACCGCTTTCTGCACGTCCGGATCGAAGTCCTGCACGCCCATGCTGACGCGGTTGAAGCCTTGCTTGCGCAGGGTGCGGATACGCTCCGCATCCACCGTGCGCGGATCGATCTCGATCGAGTATTCGCCTTCCGCGTCGGGCGCGAACTCGAATTGCTTGCGCATATGGGCCAGCAGTTCGCCCATCTGGTCGTCATCCAGGTAGGTCGGGGTGCCGCCGCCGAAGTGCAGCTGCTCGACGCGGTTCATGCCGGCGAACAGCTTGCCCTGCATGTCGATTTCCTGTTTCAGGTAGCCCAGGTAGGTCACGGCCTTGCTGCGGTCCTTGGTCACCACCTTGTTGCAGGCGCAGTAGTAGCACACCACGTTGCAGAAGGGGATGTGCACGTACAGCGAGAGCGGAGCGCGGGCGCCGCGCATGCGCAGGTTGGCTTGTGCTTCCAGGAAGCTGGAGTAGCCGAAGTCGGTCTTGAAACGGTCGGCGGTCGGATAGGAGGTATAGCGCGGGCCGGACGTGCTCAAACGGCTGATCAACTCTGCATCAAACTGTACGGATGGCTCTGCGATGGTGTTCATTATGGTCTCGATCAGGGGTTAGGCAGCCAGGCGTTTCGGGGCCTGGCGCGGTTGCGCGCCGCGTGCCGGTGTGACAGCCGCCAGGCGCGCATGGCGGTTGCGTTCGAATTTGAACAGGCTGAAAGCGTCGCGCAGGTGGCCGGCTTCATCGGCCAGGCTGACGGCGGCGGCGGCGGCTTCCTCAACCAGTCCGGCGTTCTGCTGTGTGACCTGGTCCATGTGGTTGACGGCCTGGTTGACCTGGTCAACGCCGATGCTCTGTTCCTTCGAAGCGGTGGAGATTTCGTGCATGATGGTGGTGACCTGTTTGACCGAGGTTACCACCTGATCCATGGTGGCGCCGGCGCGCTGGGCGCGCTCCATGCCGGTGCTTACCTTGCCGAGCGAAATTTCGATCAGCTGTTTGATGTCCTTGGCCGCCGCCGACGAGCGCTGCGCCAGGTTGCGCACTTCGCCCGCCACCACGGCGAAGCCGCGGCCTTGTTCGCCGGCGCGTGCCGCTTCCACGGCGGCATTCAGCGCCAGGATGTTGGTCTGGAAGGCGATGCCTTCAATCAGGCCGATGATATCGACCACGCGCTTGGAGGACGCGTTGATCTCGTCCATCGTGGCGATCACTTCGGACACGATCTCGCCGCCCTGCACCGCCACGTCGGAGGCATTCACGGCCAGCTCGTTGGCTTCCATCGAGTTTTGCGCGTTGGCTTTCACGGTGGAGGAGAATTCCTCAAGGCTCGAGGCGGTCTTCTCCAGGCTGGCAGCCTGCGATTCGGTACGGCCGGCCAGGTCGGAATTGCCGGCGGCGATCTGCTTGGTCGCCACCGCCATCGCGTCGATATTGAAGCGCACGTCGCGGATGGTGGCGATCAGGTTGTTGTTCATTTGCTGCAGGGCGCGCAGCAACTGGCCCACTTCATCGGTGCTGTCGGTTTCGAAGGAACCGGTCAGGTCGCCGGCCGCGATCAGGCGCGCGCCGTCGAGCGCGCGGCCCAGCGGCTGCAGCATGCCGGTGCGCAGCGTGTACCAGAGGAAGACGTTGATCAGGAAGCCGAAAGCGGTGGCGCCGAAAATGCCGTAGCGGGTGGCATCGCTGGTGCCGTCGGCAAACAGGGCGGCCACGCAGACACCGATCTGCAGCACGTTGACCACGCTGGTGGCCAGCCAGATGCGCATGGCCAGCGACACATGGCTCAGGCGTGCCACCACATTGGCCAGGCCCAGGCGCACGATCTGGCCGTTCTTGATGCGCAGGTTGGTGGCGCCGGCCACGATCTTGCGGTAGGCGTCGGCCGCCTCGGCCACCTGGTGCCGTTCGGCCTTGGTGCGCACCGACATATAGCCGATGGTGCGGCCGTTTTCCTTGATCGGGGTGATATTCGCTTTGACCCAGTAGAAGTCGCCGTTCTTGCAGCGGTTCTTCACCAGGCCGGTCCAGGGGATACCGGCGCGGATGGTGTGCCACAGGTCGGCGAACGCCTCCACCGGCATGTCCGGATGGCGGATGATGTTCTGCGGCTGGCCCAGCAACTCCGCAGCGGAAAAGCCGCTGATGAGCTCGAAGTAAGGATTAACGTAGACAATATTGCCTTCCAAGTCAGTCTTGGAAACAATGGCCTGGTCCTCGTCCAGTTCGACTTCGTTATTGCTTACCGGTAAATTCTTCCGCATCGCGCGCTCCCTGTTGAAATTCTTGCCATGACGCAAGATCACAGGGAACAGTCTAGGGACTTAGGCGCGCTTTTTTAATGATGTAGATCAAATCTGGCTGGGTTGGTCGCCAAGGCTTGCCGCCGCGACATCACGCACGTTTTTCTGGACGGCAACAGCGGCGAACAGGGCCAGGGCGAAAGCCATGCCGTAGAAGCCTTTTTCGCTCGGCGCCAGGGTGGCATTCCACAGCCCCACTCCCATCAGCAGCAGGGCGGAACCGAGGGAGACCCAGCACAGGCTGAAATACATATTCGAGACTTTGACGCCTTCCAGCCGGTCGCGCACCGACTTTTGCAGGGAAACGGCGGCGAACAGGCCATACAGCAGCAGGGTCAGGTAATAACCCTTCTCGTTCAGCTGCATGCTCGCATTCCACAGGCCGGCGAGGAAGGCAACGGAACCCGACAGCAAGGCAACCCAGGAGGCGCCGACGAAGGCGCCGGAAGGACGGGCGGGTGTAGTCATATTGTCTCCTTGATAAGAATGAAATGGCGGCCGGGCGGCCGCCATGGGGAATCAGAACCGATTCCAGGTGCTTAGCGTTTGAGCGCGCTCAACAGCTTGCTGCCGAGCATAACCACCGCCAACACCAGGGCGCCGGCCACCACGCCGGCGATGGCGTCCAGCGCGGTTGGGGTAATGGCGCCCAGCAGCGGGCCGATGCCTGCCACCGAACCAGCCGCCGTGCCTGCGTGCTGGATCGCCTCGTGCAGGGAATGGATGCCGTGCGTCAGGATGCCGCCACCGACCATGAACATGGCGGCGGTACCGGCCACCGACAGGAACTTCATCAGCTTGGGCGCTGCGCTCAGCAGGGCGCGGCCCAGGGCTTGGGCGCCGCCGCTGGCGCGCTGGGTCAGGTACAGGCCAGCGTCGTCCATCTTCACGATGGCGCCCACCAGGCCGTACACGCCCACGGTCATGGCCACGGCGATCGCGACCAGCACAGCCACCTGCTGCATGAACGGCGCCGCTGCCACCGTGCCGAGCGCGATCACGATGATCTCCGCCGACAGGATGAAGTCGGTACGCACCGCGCCCTTGATCTTGTCCTTTTCCATGGCCACCAGGTCGATATCCGGGTTGGCCACCGCCTCCACCAGCTCTTTGTGGTGCTGCTCGTCTTCCGCCTCGGAATGCAGGAATTTGTGGGCGATCTTCTCAAAACCCTCGAAGCACAGATAGGCGCCGCCCAGCATCAGCAGCGGCGTGATGGCCCACGGCGCGAAGGCGCTGATGGCCAGCGCGGACGGCACCAGGATGGCCTTGTTCACCATGGAACCCTTGGCAACTGCCCAAACAACAGGCAATTCGCGGTCGGCCTGCACCCCCGCCACCTGTTGCGCATTCAGCGCCAGGTCGTCGCCCAGTACCCCGGCGGTCTTCTTGGCTGCCACCTTGCTCATGGCAGCCACATCGTCCAGGATGGTGGCAATATCGTCGATCAGTGCAAGCAGGCTGGAACCGGCCATTCGTATAACTCCAAAGAAATAATTACAGGATCGACAATCTAACATGCCACCGCAGCCGGCGGGCGTCTTCAAGGCTACAATGGCTTCTTTTTCGTCGGTAATCGGCCATGCTTTTCACCACCTGGATCACCTTCGTCATCGCGGCCAGCATCATCGCCGTTTCGCCCGGTTCGGGTGCGGTGTTGTCAATGTCGCATGGTTTGTCCTACGGGGTGAAACGCACCTCGGCCACCATTCTCGGCCTGCAACTGGGGCTGTTGCTGGTGCTGGCGATCGCCGGCGCCGGGGTTGGCTCGCTGCTGATTGCCTCCGAATTCGCTTTCAGCGTCGTGAAAACCGTGGGCGCCTTGTACCTGATCTGGCTCGGCCTGAGCCAGTGGCGCGCCAAAGCCGCCGCCGGCGACGGCATCCAGGCCGCGCAGGCGGCCTTGCCGTCCTTCCGCAAGCGCTTCATGACCGGTTTCCTGACCAATGCCACCAATCCCAAGGGCATCATCTTCATGGTGGCGGTGCTGCCGCAGTTCATTAACCAGCATTCCCCAGTGCTGCCGCAGCTCGCCATCCTGGCCGCCACCATGTTCGTGATCGACCTGGTGGTGATGCACGGCTACGCCTTCCTGGCGTCGTCAATGCAGCGCTTCTTCCGCGAAGCTGCCGCCATCAAGCTGCAAAATCGTATATTTGGCGGCTTGTTGATGTTCATTGGCGGCGCCCTGTTCTTCGTCAAGCGGGGAGGCGCGCAAGCATGACCACCCAATTCCGGCATTACAAAGGCGGCTTGTACGAGCTGGTGTGCGAAGCCACCCTGGAGTCCGACCTGAGCACCATGATCGTGTACAAGGCCGCCAACGGCTCGATCTGGTGCCGCCCGCGCGAAGTGTTCTTCGAGCTGATCGAAGTCGATGGCAAGCAGGTGCAGCGCTTTACGCCTATTTGAAAATCTTTGTAACTTGCGTCGTCGCTTCCCGGCCTCAAGCGTTAAATAAAAACAAAAAAACGCTAAGTAGTTCCCTTTGGAGAAGAGAATGAGCCGCAAGATCGTGCATTTCCTGATGCTGGCAGCCTTGGTTGCCGTATCCTCGGTTGCCCTGGCCGACCCGCCTGCCCGGGTGGGGCGTGTCACCGTCACCGAGGGTAAAGTGACCATGCTGGTCAATGGTGAGGAAGAATCCGGCAACCTGATGAACTGGCCGGTCACCACCGAGAACCACCTGACCACCGCCCCCGGCGCCCGCGCGGAATTCCGCATCGGCTCGGCTGCCGTGCGCCTCGATGGCGATTCCGACATCGAGATCGAGCAGCTGGATGACGAGCGCCTGCGCCTGCGGCTCAACTACGGCACTGCCAGCGTGCGCCTGCGCGATCCGGCCATGCTCGGCGAGTTCGAGTTCACCACGCCGCAGGCTCGCATCACTTTGACCGAGCCGGGCGCCTTCCGCGTTGATAGCGAGCGCGCGCCCGACACCACCGTGGTCAACGTCTTCGCCGGCAATGTGCGGGTGGAAGGCGGCGGCAATATGCTGGCCGCCCGTTCCGGTAAGCGCGTGGAAGTGCGCGGCGACGATATTTTCACCGCCCTGGCCGTGCGCGACCGTTTCGATGACTGGGTCACCACCCGCGACCGCCGCGAAGAAGGCCTGGTCGCTTCGCGCTATGTGCCGTCCGACATGACCGGCTACGAAGACCTGGACCACTACGGCAACTGGGTGGAAGACCGGGAATACGGCAATGTCTGGTTCCCGCGCGCCGTGCCGTCGGGCTGGGCGCCCTACCGCGATGGCCGCTGGGCCTGGATTTCGCCGTGGGGCTGGACCTGGATCGACAACTCGCCTTGGGGTTATGCGCCGTTCCACTATGGCCGCTGGGTCGTGGTGAGCGGCCGCTGGTGCTGGACGCCGGGCCGCTTCGTGGGCCGTCCGGTATGGTCGCCGGCGCTGGTGGGCTGGGTGGGCGGCAACAACTGGAGCGTCAGTTTCGGTTCCGGCCGCTCGGGTCCCGCTGTTGGCTGGTACCCGCTGACCCCGCGCGACCGCTATGTGCCGGGTTACCGTATTTCGTCCGATTATGAGCGCCGCTTGATCTGGAACCACCGCACCAACGACCGCTGGCATGACCGCTACAAGGACCGCGACCACGACGGTCGCCGCGACGGCGTCACCGCTTTGCCGCGCGACCAGTTCGACCGTGGCCGCCGCATCTCCGTCAGCAACGTGGCGCGCGTGGCGCCGCAGGATGTGCGCAACGTTCCGCAAATGGCGACCCCGCCACAGGTCACCGCCTCCCAGGTGCGCCCGGGACGCCAGGAATGGCAGAACCGCAGCGAGCGCGACGAGCGCGGCAACCGCGACCGCGACCGCGTGGAGCGCGGCCCCGAGCTGCGTGGCCCGGATCGCCTGATCCGTGAGGAGCGCCAGGAGCGCCAGGAGCAGCCGCGCCAGTTGCCGCAATTGCAGGCACAGCCGCAACAGCCGCAGCAAATGCCGCAGCCGCGCTCCAGCATCACCCGCAGCGACGAGGAAGACCGCAATGCCTGGCGCAACCGCAATGAGCAGCGCCGCTCGGTGACCAGCACCCAGCCGCAGCAGATGCAGCAGATGCAGCCGATGCCGCCAGCGCAGCCACGCGTGGAGCGCCCCGAGCCGCGTGCGGAACTGCGCACCGAAACGCGCCCGGAGCCACGCTTCGAGCCGCGCCAGGAGGCCCGCCAGGAGCGCGAAGTGCGGGAAGTGCGGGAAGATCGCGGCCGCCGCGAAATCCAGCAACCGCAAATGGCACCGACCCGTCCGGCCCAGATGTCGCCCGCGCCGCAAGCCCAGCCACAACCACAGGCGCAGCCCCAGCAGCAAGCCCAGCAGCAACCGCAGCAGCAACCGCAGCAGCGCCGTGAATCGCGCGAACCGCGTGAACCGCGCGGCCGCGAAGACGAGAACCGCCGTTAATCAATCAGCCCTTGCCCGCCCAACCTGACCGGTTCGGCGGGCTTTTTTTATTTCCCGCCCCGGGTGCGCTGGCGTATCCGCTCGCGCCACTCGCCCAGCGCCGACAGCGCGCCGTGGAACTCGCGTTCGATCAGGTCCGCTTCCAGCTCCGTCACCTTCCCATCCATCAGGGCCATCGACACGGCCTCCGCCACCGCCCCCACCTGGGCCATCACCTTGCACACGGTCTGCGACAGGTCGTCGTTGTTCACCTCATCCGGCATCGGCACGACAAAGGCCGCCATGCCATGCCGCGTCAGCAGCGCATGCAGCGGCAGCATGGCTTCATGCACGCCCGCCTTATGGCAAAGATCCACGATGGTCGAGACTTCCTCGAACGAGGGGTAATGCGACGCGATGGTCGGCGCCAGCTTGTTGCGCAGCACGTTGGAGGAAACGCCCATCTGCTGCGCCAGCGCCTCGATACCGCCGGGGAAAGTGCGTGCCACTTTGTACAGGGCGTCGTGTTGGTTCATGTCGAGGTATTTCTTAGTCATGGTGAAGCTAGCCTTTTTTTACCGATGCGGTGTGATTGTTTGAACGATATCCTGATTTTCATCGAAAGTTTAACTACCTGACAACGGTGAATTTCATGTTCCAGCGCACTCGCAGCGCGGCCATCGCCGCAATCATGATGGCAATTATGGTCGCCAACACTGCCTACGCCCGGCCCAGCGGCTCGTTCCGCAGCGGTTTTTCAGGCAAAAGCAATGTGTCGCGCAGCGTCGGCAGCCAACGCCAGCCTTCGTTTGGCAGCTTCGGCAAGCGCCCGGCGCAGCCGCCCGCTGCGGCGCGCGCGCCACAACGCGACTCCGCCATGTCGCGCGACCTTGACCGTAAAGCGGCCCAGGACCAGGCGCTGCACACCTACGACGCGCGCCGCAACGCCAATAACGCCAGCCGTCCTGGCGCGGCCGGAATGGCCGGGGCCGCTGGCGCTGGTGCCACGGCTGCCGCTGGCGCGCCACCCGCGCTGCCCCCGCTCAACCCGGTCCTGCCCGGCCAGGGCGGCAACGGTGGTGGCGGCTATACCCGCCACAGCGCCCCGGTGGGCAGCGCCACCAGCGCACCGGCCCCGGTGATCGTCCGCGACGGCAATAACGGCTGGTTGTGGGGCATTGGCGGTTTCATGCTGGGCCAGGCCGCTGGCAGCCACGCCGCCGCGCCGCCCGCCGCAGCACCGGCCCCGGCGCCAGCACCGGCTCCCGGAAACGTCGACGCCATGGCGGACGCGGCTGGCGCTGGCGACATCGCAGTCATGACCGGGAACAGCGAAGCCGGCAGCGCCGCCGCCCGTGCCGCCCCGGCGCCAGCCCCGGCGGCCAAGTCCAGTGAAGCCGGCATCATCGCCAAGCTCGCCGTGCTGCTCTTGATTGGCGGACTGGTATGGCTGGCATGGAAAGCCTTCCGCCTGATGTCCGGGGCACAAGCAGTAAAAAAGCATGCCAATTACTCGTTCGAAAGGAATTAAGGAAATGGGCTGGAAAGATGCCATCGATTACCTGCGTAGCGGCGCCAAGCGCCATGGAGCAGAGGGCGACGCGCCGCAAGCCGAAGACCGCGCCCTGCCACTCGGCGCCCGCATCGGCAGCCTGGTGAGCCTGCAAATGTCGCCCCTGCTGCGCGCCAGTGCCAACGGTTCCCTGGTGGCGCTGCCGGACGCCGAGGACACGCGCATCCTCGCCATTTCCCAGTTCAAGCTGTCGATGGCTGGCCGCCTCTACCGCTACTACCTGGCCAAAGGCGACGAAGACCAGCGCGAAAAGTTCCTCCAGCTCTACCTGGATGAACACGGCGCCGTGCAGGAAATCCTGTACTGCACCCAGCTGGTACGGGTGATCCCCACCACCGCCGAAGAGCAGGAGGCCTACACCGGCGCCGCCGGTTGCGGCCTGGGCGACCTGAACTTCGCCCTGTGGCGCGCCCAACTGGAAGACAGCGGCTACGACGCGGCTGAAGTAGCCACCGCCTTCGGCGCCGAGGAAGCGCTTGATTTCGAGCGCGACGTGGGCGACCCCGAAGCCGCGTTCGTCCCGCCCTTCACCGGCACCGAAACCCGCATCGACGAAGCGAGCGGCATGCAGGGCCTGAGGCAGGAGTTGTACTTCATGCCCTACGCCCGCCGCCTGGGCGATGGCAGCAAGGAATATCTGCTGGTCACGACGGAGATCCTCCAAAGCGTGAACGGCGATGCAAGGAAACGCGGAATACACGTCGATTTCGTCGTGGCGATTCCGGTTGAGCAGGAACGGCTGGTCATCCAGTAAATGGCCGCCGCATATAAACCATTGAAAGGATAGAAAAAATGAGCAACTCGAACGGCTGGTCCCTGACTGCACGACTGATTTCCAAGCATTTTGGCGCCCTGGGCAACCGCGTCTCGGAAGCCATCGCCAGTTTTGATCCGGAAACGGCAACCGAGGCCGACCGCGACCGCCTGGCAGACACCCTGCGCAGCGCCGCGCAAAAGCTGGCCCAGGCCCGCGCCGCCTTCAACAAGGAGCGCGACGACGTGGTGCGCCTGCGCCAGCTGATCGCCACCGACGAACAGGCCACCGGCACCCTGGCCGACCGCCTCGCCGCCGGCCAGATTTCGGAAGCGACCATCAACCTGTTCTGCGACGAGCTGGAAGCTAACAAGACCCGCCTGCCGCAGGAAATCCAGGAAGAAGCCGACGCCCAGGCCTATATGGAAGAACTGCAAAAGATCGTCGACGCCTTGTCGCAGCAGTTGGCCGACTTCGACGCCGCCGCCAAGAAAGCGATGCAGGCTTTGGCCCAAGCCAAGGCCCAGCGCGACCTGCAGGAAGTGCGCGCCGAGCGCCAGAGCCAGCTCTCCAGCCTGTCCGGCATGCGCGGCAACACCAGCGCCCTGAACGCCCTGACCAAGCGCGCCCAGTCGATCGCCAACGAAGCCGAAGGCATGAAAATCGTCTCCGACATCGGCCAGCGCCCCTACGACCAGGCTGCCGAAATCGACGCGATCCGCAAATCCGTCACCAACCCCGCGAACGGCAACGAGTCCGCCCTGGATCGCCTGCAACGCCTGTCCAACAAGGCCCCCGCCACCGCCTGACCAATGCCCCGAAAGCGGCGCGCCGCCCGCGCCGCTTTATTGCAACCGGGTGCATACTTATCGAGCCGTTTGCGGTTACCGGAGGAGGAGGATGAGGTACTTGAACGGGGAAGAAGCCCACTTGGGCGACAAGGTAGCGCTGGGGAATAGCGCGGAAGGCGAGATCGTGTGTTCGATTGATACAGAGGAATTTAGTCCAGAGTATCCCAAGGCGGATTGGCAGTACCTGAACCGTGGCATCCTGGTGAACTTCTCTAAATTCGGCCTTATCCACTACCAAGACCCGGAACCTGGGCTGCGCTTTGTCCAGCGCGTCAGCTCGCGGGTTGAAAAGTAGCCCCACGGAGCCATATACGTAACGAGGTAAAATGGAACCCGGCGCACTCGCACCGCGCCGGGTCTTTTTTTTGTTACAAGATTGGAATAAACATGACGAATCCCATCCCACCTGAAGAGTCTCTCATTGAGTACCCGAGCGACTTCCCGATCAAGGTGATGGGCGCTACCCACGACGCCTTCGCCGCGACCATTATCGAAGTGGTGCTCGCGCACGACCCGACTTTCCACGAAGGCAAAATGGAAACGCGCCCTTCCACCAAAGGCACCTACACCAGCCTGACCGTGACCGTGCGCGCCACCAGCCGTGAGCAGCTGGATAACATCTACCGCGCGCTGTCCGGCCACCCGATGGTCAAGATGGTGTTGTAAGCAGCTGGCTGCGGGCGATTTCCGCCTTCAGCCAATCACGGAACGCCCGCACCTGTGGTTTCTGCAGGGCGCCGGGCGGACTGACCAGGTAGTAATCATCCGGGCAGGGCGTGGCAATATCGAATAGCCGCACCAGCTGGCCCGACGCAATCTCCTGCATCGCCACCACATGCCGCACCAGCGCCACTCCATCGCCATCGACGGCGGAGCGGATCAGCATCGACAAATCCTCGAACATCACGCCGCCGGAAGGCTCCGGCAGCGCCAGTCCGGCTTCCCGGAACCAAGGAAGCCAGGGTTCGTTCGAACGCAGCAAAGTGGCGTTCGCAAGGTCCTGTGGATAGGCTGGCAGTTGTCCACCGCGATAGCGAGGACTCACTACCGGATAGTAAATCTCACCAATCAGCCGCTCCACATCCAGCCCCGGATACTTGCCGCGCCCGAAGCGGATGCCGATATCGATCCCCTCCCGCACCAGGTCCTGCAGCTGCCCACTGGCCTGCAAAATCACCTCGATATTCGGATTCTGTTCGATGAATTGCCCCAACCGCGGCGCCAGCCAGCGCGCCGCAAACGAAGGGATGGCGGTCACGCTCAAGCGCTGCACGCCCTCCGCCGGCCGCAATTCCGCCGCCCCAGCCGCCAGCTCCGCCAGGCAGCGCGCCACCGTGGCTGCATAGCGCCGCGCCTCCGGCGTGGCCGCGACTTGCCGGCCCTTGCGCATGAACAGCTGCACGCCCAGTTCCTCCTCCAGCCCTCGCACCTGGTGGCTGATGGCGCCGTGCGTCAGGCACAGCTCCGCCGCCGCCCGCGAGAAATTTTCGTGGCGTACCGCCGCCTCAAAGGCGCGCAGGGCGGATAAGTTCGGCAAACGCATATCGATGTGAGGAAAAGTAACAAGTCCAATGAAAATATATCGTTTTGGCAAGCACAGTGCAAGGCATACCATGTGAGAAAACCTAACCAAGCCGGAGCCGCGCCATGAGCCTCAAACTATATGTGGACAGCCAGTTCACCAGCCCCTACGCCATTTCCGCCTTCGTCGCCCTGCGCGAAAAAGGCCTCGATTTCGAGCTGGAGACGGTCGACCTGGACGCCGGCAAGAACAAGGAGCTGCCCTATACCGGCAAAGCCCTGACCGGTCGCGTGCCCTGCCTGGTGCACAACGACTTCATGCTGACCGAATCCAGCGCCATCACCGAATACCTGGAAGAGATGTTCCCCGCCCCCGAGCACCGCGCCTTGTACCCGGTGCTGCCGCAGAAACGCGCCATCGCCCGTCAGATCCAGGCCTGGGTGCGCAGCGACCTGGGGGCGCTGCGGGAGGAGCGCAGCACCTACACCGTGTTCTACAAACGTGCCGACCAGCCGCTATCCCCCGCCGCCCAGGCGGCGGCGGACAAGCTGGTGCACCTGGCTGAGCGTGTGATCGACGGCCCCTACCTGTTCGGCCGCTGGTGCATCGCCGATACCGACCTGGCCATCATGCTGAGCCGGCTGGTGATGAACGGCGACCCGGTGCCGCAAAAGCTCAAGGATTACGTGGCCCACCAATGGCAGCGCGACTCGCTGCAAGATTGGCTAAAGAACATTAACCTGATGCCAGCTTAAGGAAATCGGCATAAAACTGCTTAGTCATTAAGCAGTGAAAGAGCTGGGCCGGTATAATGGCGGGGCTTTTCCCGACCTGTAGCCCTATGCCTATCCAGCCGGCGGTGATCCGCCATCTCGGCCAAGCCGAATACGAGCCAACGTTCGCAGCCATGCGCGCCTTCACCGACGCGCGCACGGAAGACACGCCCGACGAGCTCTGGATCGTCGAGCACCCGCCCGTCTACACCCTGGGCCTGGGCGCCGACCGTGGCCACCTGCTGGCCGGCGCTACATCGATTCCCTGCGTGCAGACCGACCGCGGCGGCGAAGTGACCTACCATGGCCCCGGCCAAGTCGTGATCTACCTGATGATGGACCTGCGCCGCAACAAGCCCGGCGGCAAGCTGTTCGCCCGCCAGTTCGTCAACAAAATCGAGCAGGCGATCATCAATGTGCTGGCCGCGTATAATCTCGCCGGTGAGCGCGTGGAAGGCGCGCCTGGCATTTATATGTCCGGCGGCCCGAAAAAAGGCGCCAAGATCGCCGCGCTGGGACTTAAGGTGCGCGGCAATGGCTGCACTTATCACGGCGTGTCCCTGAACGTGGACATGGACCTGGCGCCATTCAGCTGGATTAACCCTTGCGGCTATGCCGGCCTGGAAACGGTCGACATGCGCACCGTGGGCGTGATCGCCCCATTGGCCGATGTGCAGCAGGCACTGGCGGACGAACTGGTCCTCCAGCTGCAGGTGGCCGAACCCGAATTAACCTGAAAGTAGCTTATGACTTACAACCCAAGCGACAAGCAAAAAGGCGCCGACAAAACCTCCCGCATCCCGATCAAGATCATCCCGATCGAGCAGGCCGAGCGCCTGAAGAAGCCGGAGTGGATCCGCGTCAAAGCGGCATCGGCCTCTTCCCGCTTCTACGAGATCAAGGACATCCTGCGCGAAAACAAGCTGGTGACCGTGTGCGAAGAAGCGAGCTGCCCGAATATCGGCGAATGCTTCGGCAAGGGTACTGCTACCTTCATGATCATGGGCGACAAGTGCACCCGCCGCTGCCCGTTCTGCGACGTGGGCCACGGCCGTCCTGACCCGCTGGATACCCAGGAACCGCAAAACCTGGCCAACACCATCGCCAAGCTGCGCCTGTCCTACGTGGTGATCACCTCCGTTGACCGCGACGACCTGCGCGACGGCGGCGCCGCCCACTTCGTCGAGTGCATCACCAAGACCAAGGAACTGTCGCCTAAGACCCAGGTTGAAGTGCTGGTGCCGGACTTCCGTGGCCGCCTGGAAAAAGCGCTGGACATCTTCGCCGACGGCCTGCCGGACGTGATGAACCACAACCTGGAAACCGTGCCGCGCCTGTACAAGGAAGCTCGCCCAGGCGCCGACTACGAGCACTCGCTCAAGCTGCTGAAGGACTTCAAGGCCCGCTACCCGCACGTCAAAACCAAGTCCGGCCTGATGGTCGGCCTGGGCGAGACCGACGAAGAGATCCTGCAAGTGATGCGCGACATGCGCGAGCACGATATCGACATGCTGACCATCGGCCAGTACCTGGCGCCGTCCAACAGCCACCTGCCGGTGCGCCGTTACGTGCACCCGGACGTGTTCAAGATGTTTGAAGACGAAGCCTACAAAATGGGCTTCGCCCACGCCGCAGTCGGCGCCATGGTGCGTTCCTCGTACCACGCCGACGTGCAGGCGCATAACGTCCTCGAGCAGGCGTAATCCCCTCATCGAACGTGTTCAGCGGCATGCAACGCTGAACACGTTCTGTCCCGCCTTACCGCCTTTCTTTCCCTCGATGGTGCACGCAGTAATGCTGTCATCCAGCCGCCTGGAAAGCACAATCTCGTTCAGCATTCCGTAACTGCATTGAAGCCACTTCCCTTCAGGATAAGGCCCGTGCAAATCGTACGTGTCGGTCCACGCGTTGCTGTCGCTCCTTACCTGTCTGCCCTTAAGCTGGCCAAGCCGTTCCGGCGGCCCATCGCTTATCGCAACGGAGTGCAGGTAAAGCGGCGCGGCAATGTACGGTCGCCAGCCATCGGCCACGTCCGTAATGGCGACCGAAGGTTGCGAGATTTGCGCCGGACAGCTTGCATGGCACGACCCGGCCCACGCCAGCAATGCAGCACCAGCGCATTTCATGAGGATGGAAGGAGATGAATTCATGGGCGCGCTATTCGATAACCGAGAACGCGTCCGCATTATTGCTTGGCTCAATGTACCCACCGGACTTGCTTTTCCCTTTTGAGCGGATGAAGCGCTTTGAGATCGTCGGCTTATTCTGCATGTCCCTCCATTGGTCAACCACGTAGATGCCGCCCGCATCCTGCCCGAGATAGAAAGCTGCATGATTGCCATGCGGGAGGTTCGGATAGCGACCATTCACAAAGGTGGCGATTGCCGTTCCTGGCGACAGGCTTTTGTTACCCATGACTTGATCGCCTTTGCGCCAAGCAGAGGTGATGGGTGCATTGGCGAAGTGCTGGACAAGTGCCACGCACTCGAAAGTCCCGACCTTTTCCTGCTTGTCCAGGTTGTGAGCATTGGAATAAACGTATGACATAACGCCTCCTCGAACACTGGTTAAGGGATGCAGCAGTTCGATTTTCCGGCGTGAGGAGGATGCACGTATTGAGGAAAGTCATTGCCCCCCATCCGGTCCCCATCGATACTGGCTTTTTCGCCATACCTGGGAATAGCCAAGCTATGCGATTTGTCTTCTGCAAGTTGATGGCCGCACTCCACTGCTTGCTGTTGGCTAGCGTGGCGAGTGCGGCGGAGCGGTCGCCTCGGCTGCTGCGCGACCCGTTGCTCGGCTTGCGCTTCGACCGCACGCTCGCCAAATTCAAACGCGTATCACCACGCCTGCTTGCGCCATGTCCGACGCTGGTTGATCGTGAGAGCATCAAGAGCAATTGGTACGTTTTCGCCATGGCGCGGACGGCGAACGCAGAGACCTACTATCTTGTCGGCGGCTACTCGGTTCGTACGCCTCCATTCGTGCCGGGGATTCCTCGCTACGAGCATGATGATGCTGGCGTCATATTCAGCATCTCCGGCGAAAGCTGCGTCGTGTTCGAGGCACCTGCACGCGCCATGTTCGAGCCACACCTCGCAGGTGAAATACCGGAGCCAATCGTGCTGGCGCTGGCAAATGATCACGCACTGCGCATGGCGCACGCTTTCAATGGGCCAAGCCAATTGAGGGCCGCGCTGCGCAGCCAGCGGATTTCGATCCAGGCGCTGCCTCGACCATTGCGTGAGGCGTATTCGGCCATTTTGAAGTAGCATTGTCGCCAACAAAAAAACGGAGGCGGACATGGCTGAACATCGGTGGCACGAGGAGTTTGAAGCATTACACAAGATCGTCCTCGCTACGCATTTGAACGAGGAGACGAAGTGGGGCTGCGCCTGCTTCACCTATAACGATAGCAATGTGGTGCTGATCCACGGCTTCAAGGAATACTGCGCGCTGCTGTTCTTTAAGGGCTCGCTGATGCAGGACCCGGAAAACATCCTGGTGCAGCAGACCGCCAACGTCCAAGCCGGCCGCCAGCTGCGCTTCAGCGGCATCGCCGATATCAAGCGTCAAGCCAAGATCATTAAAGCCTACATCGAAGAAGCCATCGCTATCGAAAAGTCCGGCGCCAAGGTGGAGTTCAAGGACACCAGCGATTTCCCCATGGCCGAAGAGTTCCTGCACAAGCTGGACGAGCACCCGGCCCTGGCCGAAGCCTTCTACGCCCTGACCCCAGGCCGCCAGCGCGGCTACCTGCTGCACTTCTCCTCTGCCAAACAAGCCAAGACCCGTGAATCGCGCGTAGAGAAATGCATGCCGCAAATCCTGGCCGGCAAAGGGCTGGATGACTGATATGCGCATGAAGACCATCTGGGCCGTAGGCCTGCTGTGCGCTGCGTTCTCCGCCAGCGCCGCGACACCGCTGCCAATGCCGTCCCGGACGGAACCCTCAAAGCCCGGCACCATGACGGAGTTGCGGGGCCGTGCCGATGACCTGCATCGCTATATCGGCAGTTACCCGCCGCGCATTGAGAACGAGCGCCAGCGCGAAGAAGTATACGGGCAATGGACGGAAGCCCTGCGGCAAGCCTGGCAAATCGAGAACCAGATGCCGCAGGATGAAGCAACGCTGGCGCTGCTGGCAGACCTTTATCGGCAAGGCCACAACCTGGATGTTTCCGGTGCTGATCGCAAGGCCATTGAAGCCCTCGACAGGTGCCTCGCGCGCTATGCCGACTCGGTCCGATGCCACCTGACCGCATCCTACTTCTACCTCTCGATCAACCCGCAATACGCACCAAAAGGCGAAGCAAGCTTGATGCGTTTGCGCGAACTGATGAAGACGCACGCGAATCCGGATATTGAGCGCAGCCTGGTGTTTGCCTACCTGGTCCAGCAGAAGATGGACTTAGCGCTGAAGCAGGTCGACCACTACCTGACCCTGGCCCCGGACGATGAGCACATGCGCAAGGTGCGCGAGGCCATCGCCCGCAAGGCAATCGAAGTCAAGCAAATGTGATCAGTGCGTGGTGCGCTTGCCGTAGCAGAGGGTGTAGAGCTGGGTACGCAAGTCGCTGAATTCTTCGTCAAGCTGCAAGTCGCTGATCGATCCGGCGCCGCCGAAGTAGTGCAGGATTTCGCCCTTGGCGGCCGAGCAATCGAAGGCGCTCAAGGTGCGGGCACGGTGCAGCAGGCGGGCCCAGTCTTCCTGATGGCCCTGCGCCAGCTTCACTTCCATGCGCTGCACGATGGCAGACAGTTGCTCTCGTTCGTTCATAGGTCATTCTCCGTAAGTTAATCGGTTGAATCCACCTTGTGAGCTTCTGGTCTAGCCTGCAGACCTGGCCCTTGTGAGGCAGGTCGCGCAGTCATAAGCATACCCTGTTTCCGGCTGCTATGATTCACCAACTGTAACGGAGACCCATGCCCCCATGAAGTTCGACCTCGACAAACTCAACCAGCTCACCCACAACAACCTGACCGGCCACCTCGGCGTGCGCGTCACCGGCGCGTCCGAAGGCGAATTGCAGGCCGAAATCGACATCGTCCAGCATCACCTGGCGCCAAACGGCTACTTGCATGCCGGGACCGTCGTCACCCTGGCCGATACCGCCTGTGGTTTTGGCTGCATTGCCAACTTGCCCGAAGGCGCGCAGAATTTCACCACCATTGAGCTCAAGTCCAACCACCTGGGCACCGCGCGCGAAGGCACGATCGCCGTCGCCGCCAAGATGGTCCACGGCGGCCGCACCACCCAGGTGTGGGACGCCACGGTTACCAACAAGGCAACCGGCAAAGCCATTGCCCTGTTCCGTTGCACGCAAATGATCCTTTACCCGAAAGGCTGAACATGCGAAAACTCCTTGGTGCAAGCTTGCTCGCCAGTGCCTTCATGGCGCCGGCTGTCGCTCAGACTCCTTATACCAACGACGCGGTCTATCGCGGCCTGGGCGGCACAGACGGCATTGTGAAGATCATCGATACCCTGTTCGAGATCACATTAGCCGACCCGCGCATCAAGGAAACGTTCGACGGCTTTGACATCCCCGTGGTCAAGGCCCGCCTGGTGGAGCAAGTCTGCGAGTTCGCCGGAGGCCCGTGCAAGTACACCGGCAAATACAAGGACCGCGACATGAAGACGGTCCACGAGGACCTGAAGCTGAATAATATGCACTTCAACGCGCTGGCGGAGGACTTGCAGATCGCGATGGAACGCCACAACGTGCCGACCAGCGTCTCCAACAAATTGATCGCCAAGCTGGCGCCCATGCAGCGCGATATCGTGACGGCTGGCGGCGGCGCGCCCGCACCCCAGCCCGACCACGGCAAATTCATCGCCACCGGCGGCGTCAGCACGGTGGAAGGCGCGGGTGGCGGCGGCATCGTGCCGTGGGCCCTGATCACCGGCTACGGCACCCGCGACAGCTGGGGCGCCAGCGCCTTCGCCACCCGCGTGGACACCCAGGACTACAGCCTGAACACCTTCGGCGCCGCCATCGGCATCGGCGACCGGGTCGAAGTATCGCTGGCGCGGCAGGAATTCAAAGGCGACCTGGCGCCGCTCGACCAGTTGAATATCAAGCAGGACATCTTCGGCGTCAAACTGAAACTGGTAGGGGACGCGGTCTACGACCAGGACAGCTGGCTGCCGCAGATCGCCATCGGCCTGCAGCACAAGAAGAACAAGGGCGTCGGCGGCCTGGGCGCGCTCGGCGTCAGCAACGTCAAGCAGTTGGGCGCCAAGTCCGATCGCGGCACCGATTTTTACATCGCCGCCACCAAGGTGTTGTTCGAACAAAGCTTGCTGGTGAACGGCACCTTGCGCTCCACCAAGGCCAACCAGATGGGTATCCTCGGTTTCGGCGGCGACAAGGAAAGCAGCCGCCGCATCATGCCCGAGCTGTCGGTAGGCTACCTGCTGACGCGCAAGCTGCTGCTGGGCGCCGAATACCGCCGCAAGCCGCATAACCTGGGTGTGGATAATGAAAAGGCCTACAAAGACATCTTCCTGGCCTGGGTGCCGAACCGTCACTTCTCGTTAACGGCGGCCTACGCCGACCTGGGAACGATCACGGTCTTCAACCCCAAAAACCAGCGCGGCGCCTACATCTCCGCGCAGGCCGCGTTCTGATTGCTGGTGTTTCGAATATTTCGTTTGCTTTGAATATTTCGTTTAAAATGAGTTAAACAAGATGTTCAAGGAGGCGAAAAATTGTCGAACGTTATCGATCGGCTGGACAGCAAGGAAGACGTTGAGCTGGCCAAGGAAGCGCAGCGTTGCCTCGTCGCCGCCTTGGACCACTCACGAGCGGTTCGGATCGCGCTGGTTGCGGATGGCGTAAATGACTTGTCTGATGCGCCCGTTTTGACTTTGCCGCCGAAAGTCCTGCGTTTGTTTGCCGAGGTCTTGGGTTCGTTGGCACAGGGTAAAGCGGTTGCTGTGATGCCTAAGGAACTCGACATATCAACCCAGGAAGCAGCAATGTACCTGAACGTGTCCAGACCATATCTGGTCAAGCTGTTGGACTCTGGCGCGATTCCGCACCATAAGGTCGGAGCGCACCGCCGTGTGCGCTTCGAAGACGTCAAGCAATACAAGGAACAGCGATCCCAGCGATCGCAAAAAACGCTGCAAGAACTGGCAGACCAGGCACAGGACCTCGATATGGGCTACTGATGGCAGGCTTTCTCCGCTATACGGTGGTATTGGACGCATGCGTGCTCTATCCAGCACCGTTGCGGGATTTGCTGCTGAGCCTCGCGGCAGCCGGAATGTACGGCGCGCGCTGGACAGATCGTATTCAGGAGGAGTGGCAGCGCAACTTGCTGAAGAATCGCCCTGAACTAAAGGACTTGGTCCCGCGTACTGCCAAACTAATGAATGAAGCCATTGAAGACTGCCTCATTCGTGGATACGAGTGGCTTATCGAGTCGCTGGTTTTGCCAGATCCTGATGATCGCCATGTGCTCGCGGCGGCAATTGCCGGACATGCCGATGCAATCGTTACCTTCAATTTGAAGGACTTCCCCTCTGACATTGTTGATGTGCACGGTATCGAAATCCTGCACCCGGATGATTTTCTGATGGCGCAATACGGACTCGATCAAATACGAGTGCTGGGTGAAGTCAAGGCGATGCGCCAAAGACTAAGGCGCCCGCCACGCAATGCGCACGAGTTGATCGCAACAGTGGAGGCGCAGGGACTTCCGCAGTTTGCCCAGCTACTGCGGCAGGCTGAAGAACTACTTTGATCAGCTCTTCAGGTTCTTTTCCAGCAGCGCGTGCAGGCTGGGGAAATCGACTTTACCCAGGTAGCGCTTGATGATGTTGCCGTCTTTGTCGACGACGAAGACGGTCGGCGTCATTTTGACGTCGCCCCAGGCCTTGGCGGCTTCGCCGCTCACATCCAGCGCAACCTTGAAGGGCAGCTGACGGGTTTCGGTGAAGTTGACCACGTAATTGGGAGCGTCGTACTGCATGGCCACAGCGACGTACTCCAGGCCCTGGCCCTTGTACTTCTCATAGGTCTTGACCATGTCCGGCATCTCGGCCACGCACGTGGTGCACGAGGTGGCCCAGAAGTTGACCATGAATACCTTGCCCTTCAGGCTTTCAGGCGTGATCTTTTCCCCTTTGATGCCGAGGAAAGTGACCGCAGGCGCGGCCTGGTGCTTGTTCAGCGACTGGTAAGCGGTGAAGCCGATGCCGGCGATAACGGCCAGCGCCACCACCGGTTTAATCCATGCCCGGGAGCCGGTACTCATGATGTTTTAGCCTTGCGTTGCCGGGGCGGGCTGGTACTGCTTCCACTCGTCCTCGGTAATATACTCGAACACTTTCACAACTTTGGTCACGCCGGCCACGCCACGCGCGATATCGGCTGCCTGCGCGCCTTCGCGCTGGGTCACGCGGCCCATCAGGAAAACGGCGCCCTTCTCGGTGACGACCTTGAAGGTGTTGGCCGAGATATCCTTGGCATCAGCCAGGCTCAGTTTCACCTTGGAGGTGATCAGCGCGTCGTTGGAGCGCGAGGTGTAGCTGGAGGAGAAGCCCACTTCCAGCTCATTGGTGACATTCACCACGCCCTCGATAGCGCGGATTTCGCGTTCCACCTTGGCCTTGGTCTCGTCATCCGGCACTTCGCCGCTCAGCAGGACGCGGCGGTTAAAGCTGTTCACGTTCACATGGCTGCTCTTGCCGGCGACGTTCGGCAGCTTCAGCTCCGCCTTGACGACAATCGACTTGTCCTCGGTCTGGGCGCCAAAGGTGCGGCGGTCGGTGGCCGCGATGGTGCCGGCGACAGCGCCGCCAACCAGCAGCGGGGCGCAAGCGGACAGGGTGGTGCTGGCCAGGACGGCGGCAGCAACCGCCAGCGTCAGTGGACGCGTTTTACTCATTTACATCTCCTCCGAACAGGGCGACGTCGATGCCGTCGCACATGCAGTGAATGGTCAGCAGGTGGACTTCCTGGATACGCGCAGTACGTTGCGCCGGCACGCAGATATGCACATCGGCGTCGGTCAGCATCTTGCCGATAGCGCCGCCGTCTTTGCCGGTCAGCGCCACGACACGCATCTCACGCTCAAGCGCCGCTTCGATGGCCGCCATCACGTTGGCCGAATTACCCGAAGTGGAAATCGCCAGCAGGATGTCGCCAGCCTGGCCATACGCCTGCACCTGTTTCGAGAAGATCTCGCGGTAGCTGTAGTCGTTGGCCACAGCGGTCAGGATGGAGGTGTCGGTTGCCAGCGAAATCGCCGGCAGCGGGAAGCGTTCACGCTCGAAACGGCCCACCAGTTCCGCCGCGAAGTGCTGGGCGTCGGCAGCCGAACCGCCGTTACCGCAGGCCAGGATCTTGTTGCCGTTCGAGAGGGCGGAGAACATCAGTTCGACCGCTTGCGCGATAGGCTGCGCCAGGACGGTTGCGGACTGGATCTTGATTTCGGCACTTTCGTGGAAGTGCGAGAGGATGCGTTGATTAGTCATAGTGTGCGTAATTATAGTGCAGCGGCCTGCCGCGCCTCACAAGCGCTGTTAAAAATGCTTACATTTGATCAATGATGGCGTTGCGCAGCCAGTTTATGCGCCCGCCATCGATGGCGACAATGTCAATTCGACATGGGGGCGACGGTTTGCAACGCAAGAGGTAAAACTGGGCGGCGCGCACAATGCGGCGCCGCTTGGCGGGGGTGATACTGGCGGCGGCGCCGCCATAGCGCGGATTATTGCGCTCCCGGACTTCGACAAAGACCAGGCTTGGTCCGTCGCGCATGATCAGGTCCAGCTCCCCCACCTTACACAGGAAATTGCGCTCGACCAGGGTCAGGCCCTGCTGCTGCAGGTAGGCCAGGGCGCGTTCTTCGCCGCCGTGGCCGATTTCCTGCAGCTCGGTGCGCGCCATCAGCGGAGCGGCGTCGGCACGCCGTTGCGGTATTCCGCTGGGACTTCGATGCGCTCAAACCAAGGCTGGCCCTGGCCGAAATCGATGGTCAACTGGCCCGTCACCCCGTCCAGCTGGAAACGGCGCTGCGGCTGGCGCGCGATTTCCCGCGCAATGCGGAAGGCGTCGATGCCCAGCGCGTAGATGCGTTCCATGTCCGCCCCCAGGCGCGCCTCATCGCGCGGCACCGGCTGCGGATAAACCATCACCGCCGGGTGGTCGCGCTGCACCAGCCAGGGTAGGTCGAGCAGGCGCACCCCATCCATCTCCGGCCCGGGCAGCATGGTGCTACGGCCCGGATTGAGCGATGAGGTGCCGTACATCGGCATCTCGTTCAGCGGCGGCGTGGCCAGCGCGGTGCGCAGCTGGCGCGCCTGGTCCGGATCGAGCGCCGCGAACAGCACGCCGGCCGGTTCGTTCTGCAAGCGCGCGCGCAGGGCGACCATCTCCGCATCCTGCAGGTAGCCGTTCAGCGGGTTCAGCTCCTGGCTGCGCGCAGTGAGGCCCAGGCGCTGCCACTGCGCCGAAATCGCGCCGGCGATGCGCTTCTGCCAGGCCGAATTGCCGGAAACCACCAGCGCCCGCGCCGATGGGTGTTCGCGCGCCGCCCATTCCGCCACCTGGCGCGCCTCCTCCTCGATCGACAGGCCGATCACCAGCAATTGCGGCGGCAGGCGCGCTTCGCCGCGCAGCTCCGGATGGTTCAGGGCGATGGTTGGCTTGTTGACCTGCTGGCTGCCCGCAATGGCGGTAACGGCGGAACGGGCCAGCGGGCCCACCACCATATCGTTCTGTTGCTGGGCGGCGGCGTAGGCCGCCAGCACATCCTGCGGCTGGTCGCCGGTCTCCACCACCGTGACGGCAAATCCTTTGCTGTCGCGCTCCAGACCCGCCATGAAGCCGGCGCGCAGCGCATCGGCCGCCCGCCCCAGGGCATCCGAGCGCAAAGGCAACAGCAACGCGATGCGGTAGGGCTGCTGGCCGGTCGCTTCCCCGGCCGGCTGCGGGATTACCTGCATGATGCCGGAAGGGCGCGGCGCATCCTGCGGCGGCACCGCAAAGGTTTCCACCACCGCCTCCGGTTCCGCCGGTTTCGGCGGCGGCACTGGCTTCGGTAGCGGCTGCGCGGCAGGTTCCGCACTTGTCACCGACGTAATTGGCGCGCACAATCGGCCCGGCGTGCCGCAAGGCGCGCTGCAGGCGCTGGCCAGCATGGCCGCAACGCAGAGTAATAAATTGTTGATTTTATTTGGCAGCATCCTACCCCCAATGACAGCACAAGATTCCAGCCCGCTCGCCGGCTTGCCCATCCTCGGCGAGACCGTCCACCAGACCTATCCTACGGCATCTTTATACGTGGTGGCTACGCCAATTGGCAATGTTACCGACATTAGCCTGCGCGCCCTGCATGTGCTGTCGCTGGTCG
Source organism: Massilia sp. SR12 (assembly GCA_046523935.1). Lineage (GTDB taxonomy): Bacteria > Pseudomonadota > Gammaproteobacteria > Burkholderiales > Burkholderiaceae_D > Rugamonas. The sequence goes on from CP159586.1 coordinate 4,282,888, forward strand.
ACGCCATCGCCTGCGAAGACACGCGCAACACGGCCCAGCTGATGAACCGCTTCGGCCTGCACAAGCCTTTGATCGCCGCCCACATGCACAATGAACGCGAAGCGGCCGAAGGCCTGGTGGCCCGGTTGCAGGCGGGCCAGCGCATCGCCCTGGTATCCGACGCCGGCACGCCCGCCGTATCCGACCCCGGCGCCCGCATTGTGGACGCCGTGCGCGCCGCCGGCCTGCGCGTGATCCCGCTGCCCGGCGCCTCCGCCGTTGTTGCCGCGCTGTCGGCCAGCGGCCTGGTGAACGACCAATTCCACTTTGTTGGCTTTTTGCCATCCAAAGCCAAGCAGCGCGAAACGGTTTTGCAAGGCCTGGTCGCTGCCCCGGCCACACTGGTGTTCTACGAAGCGCCGCACCGCATTATTGAATGCGCGCAGGCCCTGGCCGACGTCTTCGGCGCTGAGCGGCAGGTCGTCTTCGCCCGCGAAGTCACCAAATTGTTTGAACAGATCCACCGCTGCCCGCTGGGCGAAGCGGTGGCCTGGCTCAAATCCGACGCCAACCACGAAAAAGGCGAATTCGTCGTGCTGATCGAAGGCGCCCCGCCCGCCGACGAAGGCCAGGACGCCGAAGCCGACCGCATCCTGCAAATCCTGTTAGCCGAATTGCCCGTCAAACAAGCCGCCACCCTCGCCGCCCAAATCACCGGCAAGAAAAAGAACGCCCTCTACGACCGCGCCCTCGAGCTCAAGCAGTAAATGTCCGTCCTGGGGTCAGGAAGAAAAGTGGACATTTCTGCAGAATGTCCACTTTTCTTCCTGACCCCAGGACGGACATTTTTAAATTGGGGGTTGACGACCCCTGGCCCAGCTTGTATTATCTTGCTTCTTCGGAGTGTAGCGCAGCCCGGTAGCGCATCTGCTTTGGGAGCAGAGGGTCCAAGGTTCGAATCCTTGTACTCCGACCAAGTTTCAGAAAAAAGACCTGCATTCGTGCAGGTCTTTTTTTTTCTGTTTTAAGATCTGCGCCATGTACACCTGCCCTTGTTGCGGATTCGCCACCTTCGCCGGTCTGCCCGGCTCGCTCGCCACCTGCGCCGAATGCGGCTGGCAGGACGATCTGATGCAACTCTATTCCCCCTTCTTGTCCAGCGGCGCGAACCCGCATAGCCTGGCGGAGGCGCAAGTGCGCCACGTGCAGTTCGGCGCGCCAGCCAGCGGCACGCATGTGCATGATCCGCATTGGTTCCCACTTTGGCAGCAGAAGGCGGATTTGCCGTCCGCGCCAATGCCTGCCGAGGTGACGACTTATGACCTCTATTATTGGCTGCGTTCACCGCGCGCGTCCGTGCCGGAGCAGCCGATCGGCCTGCGCCGCGTGCGCAACCGCGTCATCGAGTACCTGGAGCTGGCCAGCTCCTTCGCGGCCCAGCGCCAGTTGCAGGATGCGGCGCCGGCCATGTCGGCGGCGGACGAGGTGTTGAATCAATGGGAGGATTGGGTCACGCCGGACTGGAAGCAGCAGTTCGTGGAGCCGGTCTTTTCGGCGGAGGAGCGCAACGGCATCGCGCAGTTCGCGGCAGTCTGGCGGGCTATCGTGGACGGCGCGCCGCATCCGCTGCCGTCGCTGGAAATCTTGTTCGCGACGCCGAACTGGGAGTCGCTGCAGCGTGCCGCGGCCGCGCTGCTGGCAGTATTCCTGCTGCGCGGCCGTTCAGACGAGCATTGATCAGCCGGCGCGCTTGGCGGCAATCGCATTGCCGGCGCGGCTGGCGGCTTTGCGGTTGAGGAAGTTGGAGATGAATTGGCCGGCGTCGACCACCTTGTCGAGGTCCACGCCGGTTTCAATACCCAGGCCATTCATCATGTAGATCACGTCTTCCGTGGCCACATTGCCGGTCGCGCCCTTGGCGTATGGGCAGCCGCCCAGGCCGGACACGGAGGAGTGGAAGATCTCGATCCCCATTTCCATCGCCGCGTAGATGTTCGCCAGCGCCTGGCCGTAGGTGTCGTGGAAGTGGCCCGCCAAGCCGTTGGCGCGGAATTCCTGGATGGCGCGCTCCATCACCGCCTGCGTCTTGCGCGGGGTGGAGACGCCGATGGTGTCGGCAATATCGATCTCATCGCAGCCCAGGTCGCGCATGCGGCCCACCACATACGCCACGGAATCCAGCGGCACCTCGCCCTGGTACGGGCAGCCGAAGGCGGTGCTGACCGAGGCGCGCAGGCGCAGCCCGGCATCCTTGGCGGCCTTGGCGACCGGTACAAAGCGCTCGATCGATTCGGCGATGGAGCAGTTGATGTTCTTTTGCGAGAAGGCTTCCGACGCGGCGCCGAAGATCACCACCTCGCCGGCGCCTGCCGCCAGCGCGGCCTCGAAGCCCTGCATATTCGGCGTCAGCGCGGAATAGATCACGCCCGGCTTGCGGGTGATGCCGGCCATGACTTCCTTGGACGTCGCCATCTGCGGCACCCATTTCGGCGACACAAACGACGCCGCTTCGATATTCGGGAAGCCCGCTTCGGTCAGGCGGTTCACCAGTTCGATCTTCACATCGGCCGGCACCTCGCCCTTTTCGTTTTGCAGGCCGTCGCGCGGACCCACTTCAACAATCTTGACCTTCTTTGGCAAACTCATTTCAGTATCCCTTGTCTCGGTTGATGGTGTCGGCGACCGCTTCGCCGCGCATGTGCTGGCGCATCTTGGCGGCGATCTGCTCCACGCTTTCGCGGCGCAACGTCAGCGCGGAAATGTGCGGCGTGATCGTCACGCGCGGCTCCTGCCAGAACGGGTGCTGCGCCGGCAACGGTTCGTTGCGGAACACGTCCAGCGTGGCGCCGGCGATATGGCCGGACTTAATCAAGGGCAGCAGGTCCGGGTCGGCAATATGCGCGCCGCGGCCGACGTTGATGATGTAAGCGCCTTGCGGCAGCTTTTGCAAATTCGTGCGGTTCAGGATGTTGTTGGTCTCCGGCGTCAGCGGCAGCATGCACACCACCACGCGCGACGAGCCGAGGAAGCCATCCAGCCCTTCCGCACCGTGGAAGCACTCGACGCCGGGCAGCGCCTTCGCCGAGCGGCTCCATGCGCGCAGCGGGAAGCCGAACGGGCGCAGCGCCTCGATCACATGCGAGCCGAGCGCGCCCACGCCCATCACGCCGACCGAAAAATCGCTCTTGTCGCGCGCTTCCAATTGCAGCCAAGCGCCGGCGCGGGCCTGCGCCTCGTATTCGTCCATGCGGCGGAAGTAGCGCAGCACGGCATAGGTGACGTATTCCGCCATCTGCATGCCCATGCCGGCATCGTTCAGCCGCACGATCGGGATGTGCGGCGGGATCACCTGCGCATACTTCATGATCGCATCGGCGCCCGCGCCGGTGAGGAAGATCGCCTTGACGTGCGCCAGGTCGGCCAGCATGTCTTGCGGCGGCGTCCACAGCACGGCGTAGTCGCACGGCGCCACCTCAACACCGGGGCGCCACACCACGATTTCGGCTTCCGGCAGGAACTCGGCGAAGTCCTTGATCCAGGGCGCGGTATTGTTATCCGCGCGATACAGGAGGATGCGCATGCGGCCTCCTCAGGCTGCGGTTTTGAAGGCCAGCAGCGGCGCGCCGTCTGCCACCTGGTCGCCCACGGCGTACAGGATCTCTTCGACCACGCCGTCGTGCGGGGCGGAGATGGTGTGCTCCATCTTCATCGCTTCCATGATGACCAGGGCATCGCCCTTCTTCACTTCCGCGCCCTTCTCAGCCAGCACGGCGACCACCTTGCCCGGCATCGGCGCGGTCAATCGGCCGCCTTCGGCTTCCGACTCGCCGGCGTGAGCCATCGGGTCGTTGTAGTCCAGCACATAGTGGCCACCGCCGGTGAAGACGTGGAGCACTACCCCGTCACGGGTCGCCTCGCGTCGCACGGTGCCATGCACCGAGGTCTCGCCCAGCTTGATGCTCAGGTCCACGCCGTCCTGCTTGAACAGCGACAGGTCCACTTCCAGGCCTTTGATCTCGAACTGCCAGCCGTGTGGCAGGTAGGTCAGCATCGGCGCGTACTGCTTGCCGTGTTCATCGCTGAAGGCCAGCTTGCGCGCGTAGTGGAAGTTCATGCGCCAGCCCAGTGCCTGGCCCCATGGGTCGCCTTTGTTGGCGCCGGATTGGGCGGCCGATTTGTCTTTCTCTTCCTCGATCAGCGCCACGCTGGCCAGCGCGATGGCGGCCACCGGCACCGAGCGCGCGGGCGGGAACAGCGCCTCGTGATTACGCTCGATCAGGCCCGTATCCAGGTCGGCGGTGGCGAAGGCGTCGCCTTCCACCAGGCGCTTCAGGAAGGCGATATTGGTCGCCAGGCCCACGATCTGGTACTGCGCCAGCGCTTGCGCCATGCGGGCCAGCGCCTGTTTGCGGTCCGCGCCCCACACGATCAGCTTGGCGATCATCGGGTCGTAGAACGGGGAAATGGCGTCGCCCTCGCGCACACCGGAATCGATACGCACGGCGGACGGATGGCCAGGCACGCCGCCCAGCTCAAAGTTCACCGCGCCTGGCGTCTCCAGGTGACGCAGGGTGCCGATCGACGGCAGGAAGCCCTTCTCAGGATTTTCGGCGTAGATACGTGCTTCGATCGAGTGGCCGTTGATGGTCAATTCCGACTGCAGCTTAGGCAGCACCTCGCCGGCGGCGACGCGGATCTGCCATTCCACCAGGTCGGTGCCGGTGATCATTTCGGTCACCGGATGCTCAACCTGCAGGCGGGTGTTCATCTCCATGAAGTAGAAGCTGCCGTCCTGGTTGGCGATAAACTCCACGGTGCCGGCACCGACGTAGCCGACCGCTTTCGCGGCCGCCACGGCGGCCTCGCCCATCGCAGCGCGGCGCTCGTCGCTCATGCCCGGCGCCGGCGCTTCCTCCAGCACTTTCTGGTGGCGGCGCTGCACCGAGCAATCGCGCTCGAACAGGTAGATGCAATTGCCGTGCGTGTCGGCGAACACCTGGATTTCGATGTGGCGCGGGCGCAGCAGGTACTTCTCTGCCAACACCTTGTCGTCGCCGAAAGAGCTGATCGCCTCGCGTTTGCAGGACGCCAGCGCGTCCTTGAACGCTTCGGACGACTCGACCACGCGCATGCCTTTGCCGCCGCCGCCGGCCGAAGCCTTCAGCAGCACAGGGTAGCCGATACGGTCGGCTTGTTCTTGCAGGAAGCCTGCATCCTGGTTGTCACCGTGGTAGCCTGGCACCAGCGGCACATTGGCCTTTTCCATCAACTGCTTGGCAGCGGACTTGGAGCCCATGGCGCGCATGGCGGAAGCGGGTGGGCCAATGAAGGCCAGGCCCACTTCGGCACAGGCGTCCGCGAACTCGGCGTTCTCGGACAGGAAACCGTAGCCCGGGTGGATCGCTTCCGCACCGGTGGCCAGCGCCACGGCGATCAGCTTGTCGCCGCACAGGTAGGATTCCTTGGCGGCGGCCGGGCCGATGTTCACCGCCTCGTCGCAGACGGCAACGTGCTTGGCGTTGGCATCCGCTTCCGAATACACGGCCACGGTCTTGATGCCCAAACGACGTGCGGTAGCTGCTACGCGGCAGGCGATCTCACCACGGTTGGCAATCAGGATTTTTTTGAACATGTCTCTCTCTATTCTTATTCGGATGTGTTCTTAGCAGCCGCAGGCTTCTTTTTGCACCGATTCCAACACCGCGCCGCGCGTCTGCAGGCCCAGTTTCGCCAGCAGCGCGCGGTCGTCGTTCGCTTCCGGGTTGTCGGTGGTCAGCAGCTTGTCGCCGTAGAAAATCGAGTTGGCGCCGGCCATGAAGCACATCGCCTGCACCGCCTCGCCCAGCTCGCGGCGGCCAGCCGACAGGCGCACGCGCGCTTTCGGCATGGTGATGCGGGCGACGGCGATGGTGCGTACGAATTCCAGCGGGTCCAGCTTGTCCAGGCCGTGCAGCGGCGTGCCTTCCACCTGCACCAGGTGGTTGACCGGCACCGACTCGGGGTACGGGTTCAGGTTGGCCAACTGGGCGATCAGGCCGGCGCGCTGTTCGCGCGATTCGCCCATGCCCACGATGCCGCCGCAGCAGACCTTCAGGCCGGCGCTGCGCACGTGGCCCAGGGTGTCCAGGCGGTCCTGGTACTGGCGGGTGGAGATCACGTTGTCGTAGAAGTCCGGCGCGGTGTCCAGGTTGTGGTTGTAGTAGTCCAGGCCCGCGTCCTTCAGGCGCTGCGCTTGCTCGGCTTCCAGCATGCCCAGGGTGGCGCAGGTTTCCAGGCCCAGGGCCTTCACTTCACGCACCATGGTTTCGACTTTGTCCATGTCGCGCTCTTTCGGGCTGCGCCATGCGGCGCCCATGCAGAAGCGGGTGGCGCCGTTGTCTTTGGCCTGCTTGGCGGCGTCCAACACGGTGTCCAGGTCCAGGATCTTCTTGGCTTCCACACCGGTGTCGTAGCGCGCGGCTTGCGGGCAGTAGCCGCAATCCTCTTCGCAGCCGCCGGTCTTGATCGAGAGCAGGGTCGCCAGCTCCACATCGCCGTCCGGCCAGTTGGCGCGGTGCGCTTCCTGGGCGCGGAACATCAAATCGTTGAATGGCAGTTCATATAGCGCCATCACGTCTTCCAGCGGCCAGGTGGCGGCTTCCGACAGTTTGATGGCGGCGGTTGGGCGGTGCAGTTGGACGGCTTTCGGTTCTTGCAGGGACATTATTCTTCCTCTCTTACGTGTTACGGCGGCCCGGCCAGTTCGGCAGGGACGTGAAGTCCAGGTATTCGGCGGCGGCGGCGGCGCTTGGCTGGGCCAGGCGTGGGATGCGACCGAGCAGCGGCGCCGGAATGCGCGCCGCCAGCGCCGCGATATTCTCGTCGGCGAAGTTCATTTCAAATTCCAGCGTGTTGGCGACCCAGCCCGCCAGCTTCAGGCCGCGCGCCAAAATCGCTTCCACGGTCAGCAGCGCGTGGTTGATGCAGCCCAGGCGCAGGCCCACCACCAGCACCACGGGCAGGCCGAGTTGCTGCGCCAGGTCGGCGGTGTCGAAGCTGTCGGTCAGCGGCACGCGGAAGCCGCCCACGCCTTCCACCACGGTGGCGTCGGTCAGGGCGGCGATTTCCAGGTAGGCGGCCAGGATCGGCACCGGGTCGATCTCCACCCCTTCCAGCGCGGCGGCGATATGCGGCGCGGCCGGCTCCTTCAGCATGAAGGGGGTCGTCAGCGACTGCGGCAAGTGCACATTGCCCGCTTCGATCAACTGGTCGGCGTCGTCGTTGTGCAAGGCGCCGTCGCGTATCACCGCGCCGGCGGCGACCGGCTTCATGCCGCAGGCGCGCACGCCGCTGCGCACCAGCGCGTACAGCATGGCGGAAGACGTGAGCGTCTTGCCGATCTCGGTGTCGGTGCCCGCCACAAAGCAGGAGAAGCGCAGCGGCACACCATCGGCGGCTGCGGCGGCTTGGGGTTCAGGAGCGATGACAGGGTCTTCGAGTGCCATATCAGGTCCTTTCTAGTTCATTGATTGCGTCGGCCAGGCGGCGCACATCGTCGGCCGTGTGGGCTGCCGACAGGGTGATGCGCAGGCGCGCGCTGCCGGCAGGCACGGTCGGCGGACGGATGCCGCCCACCCAGATGCCCTGCTCGTACAGCGCGGAGGAAAGCCGCATGGTTTCATCGTTCTCGCCAATGATGATTGGCTGGATAGCCGTCTGCGACGGCAGCAGTTGCCAGCGCTTCAGGCGCAGGCTGTCGTGCAATTGTGCCACCAGCGCTTGCAGGTGGGCGCGGCGCTCGCGGCCTTCCTGGCCGGAGATGATGTCCATGCTGGCTTGCAGCGCGTGCGCCAGCGCCGGCGGTGCGGCGGTGGTGAAGATGTAGGGGCGGGCGCGCTGGATCAGCGTTTCCACCACGGTGCGGTGCGCCGCCACGAAGGCGCCGCCCACGCCGGCAGCCTTGCCCAAGGTGCCGACATACACCAGGTTGGGCGAACGCATGCCGAAGTGCTCCAGCGCGCCGCGGCCGTCTTCGCCCAGCGTGCCGAAGCCGTGCGCGTCGTCCACCACCAGCCAGGCATTGTGCTGTTCGCACAGGGCCAGCAGGGCCGGCAGCGGCGCCAGGTCGCCGTCCATGCTGAACACGGCGTCGGTGACCACGATCTTGGTGCTGGCGCTGCTCGCTGCCAGCATCTCGCTGAGCGCGGCGGTGTCGGCGTGCGGGTAGACCGACAGCTTGGTGCGCGCCAGTCGGCCACCGTCGATCAGGGAGGCGTGGTTCAGCGCTTCGCTGAAAATCTCGCTGTCCTTGTCGCCCACGGCCAGACCGGTCAGCACGGCCAGGTTGGCCATATAGCCGGTGCAGAAGTACAACGCCTGCGCTTCCACCAGGTGCGGCGCCATGAACGCGGCCAGGCGCTGCTCCAGCAGCGTGTGCGCGCGGCTATGGCCGCTGATCAGGTGCGAGGCGCCGCTGCCGGCGCCATACATTTCCACGCCCTGTTGCATGGCTTCTGCCAGGCGTGGATGCGCGGCCAGGCCCAGGTAGTCGTTGCTGCAGAAGGCCAGCAGTTCGCGGCCATCGACCATGACGCGCGGCGCGCAGGCGGTTTCCACCGAGCGCCGTTTGCGGATCAGGTTTTGATCGTGCAGGCCTTGCAACTGCTGTTCGAGTTTTGCCAGCAGTTCCATCAGTCCACCGTCTTTTCAAATACCGACAGCGTGCGCGCCGCCAGGCCTTCAATTTCCTCGTCGCTGAGGATGTAAGGCGGCATCAGGTACACGGTATTGCTGATCGGGCGCAGCAGCAGTTCTTGCTGGGTGCCCTCGGTGAAGAAGCGGCGCGAGAAGCCCGGCGCGGCGTTGACCGCGTCGAAGGCCCAGATCATGCCGCGATTGCGGAAGTTGGTCACGCGGGCATGCCCGGCCAACGGGGCCAACGCCTCGGTCAGCTTGCGCGAGCGCGCCTTGTTCGTTTCCAGCACCTGGTCTTCGGCGAAGATATCCAGCGTGGCCAGCGCGGCGCGGCAGGCCAGCGGGTTGCCGGTGTACGAATGCGAGTGCAGGAAGCCGCGCGTCACGTCAGCATCGTAGAAGGCCTGGTAAATCTCGTCGCGCGACAGCACGATGGAGAGCGGCAGGTAGCCGCCGCTGATGCCCTTCGACAGGCACAGGAAGTCGGGCCAGATGCCTGCTTGCTCGCAAGCGAAGAAGGTGCCGGTGCGGCCGCAGCCGACCGCGATTTCGTCCAGGATCAGGTGCACGCCATGCTGGTCGCACAGCTCACGTACCAGTTTCAGGTAGAGCGGGTCGTGCATCGCCATGCCGGTGGCGCATTGCACCAGCGGTTCGATGATGATGGCGGCGATCTTGCCGGCGCGTTCGTTGAACATGCGCTCAACGTCGGCGGCGGCGCGGCGCGCCACATCGGCAGCCGTCTCGCCTTCGCGCGCCTGGCGCGCATCCGGCGACATCACGGTTTGCGTGGCGCGCAGCAGCGGGCCGTAGGCGTCCTTGAACAGCGCCACATCGGTCACGGCCAGCGCGCCGATGGTCTCGCCGTGGTAGCTGCCCTTCAGGCAGACGAATTCCTGCTTCTCGCCCTGGCCCCTGTTGCGCCAGGAATGGAAGCTCATTTTCAAGGCGATTTCGACCGCCGATGCGCCATCCGATGCGTAGAAGGCATGCCCCAACTGGTGCTGGGTCAGCGCCGCCAGGCGTTCGCTAAGCTGGATCACCGGCTCGTGGGTGAAGCCGGCCAGCATGGCATGCTCCAGCAGGTCCAACTGCTCGCGCAGCGCCGCGTTGATGCGCGGATTCGCATGGCCGAACAGGTTCACCCACCAGGAGCTGATTGCATCCAGGTAGCGCTTGCCTTGGTGGTCGTACAGCCACACGCCGCGGCCATGGCTGACCGGAATCAGCGGCACGGTTTCATGGTGCTGCATCTGGGTGCACGGGTGCCACACCGACTTCAGGCTACGTGCTACCCAATCGCTTTGTTGGTTCACTTCCAAAAAACTGCTCCGTTCAATTCAGCCAGCCCGGCTTGCGCTTCTCCAGGAAGGAGGTCACGCCTTCGCGGCCCTGCTCGGAGGCGCGGATGTGCGCGATGCGCTCCGCCGTATCCTGCAGCAGCGCGTCGCTCACCGGCTGGCCGGCGATATCGCGCACCAGCGCTTTCGCTTCCTTCACCGCGTTCGGGCTGTTGGTCACCAGCGCCTTCAGCACTTCCGCCATTTTGGCGTCCAGCGCATCGGCGGCGACCAGTTCGTGCACCATGCCGATGCGGTGAGCTTCGGCGGCGCTGAAACGTTCGGCGGTGAGGAAATAGCGGCGTGAAGCCTGCTCTCCCATCGCCTTGATCACATACGGCGAAATGGTCGCGGGGATCAAACCCAGTTTCACTTCGCTCAGGCAGAAATTCGCCTCCGGCACGGCGACGATGATGTCGCACGCGGAAACGAGGCCCATGCCGCCCGCATAGCAATCGCCATGCACGCGCGCGATGGTCGGTTTCGGGCACAGGTAGATAGTGCGCAGCATTTGCGCCAGCTGCATGGCGTCGGCCTCATTCTCCTCGTGGGTGTAATGGGCCATCTTTTTCATCCAGTTCAGGTCACCGCCGGCGCAGAAGGCCGGGCCGTTCCCTGCCAGTACGATGGCGCGCACGTTCTCGTCGCCGCCAAGCTGCGCAAAGGCGCGCGCCAGCTCGTTGATCGAATGCTCGTTGAAGGCATTGCGCACGTCCGGGCGGTTCAGGGTGACGGTGGCGATTTTGTCGTTGATCTCGACGGTCAGGGTCTCGTAGGTCATCGTCATCCCCCTTACATGCGGAATACGCCGAACTTGGTGTCCGGGATTTCCTGGTTCAACGCTGCGGACAGGCCCAGGCCCAGCACCATGCGGGTGTCGGCCGGATCGATCACGCCGTCGTCCCACAGGCGCGCGGAAGCGTAGTAAGGGTGGCCCTGCACTTCGTACTGGTCCTTGATCGGCTGCTTGAAGGCCGCTTCCTCCTCGGCGCTCCAGCTGCCGCCCTTGGCTTCGATGCCGTCGCGCTTCACGGTGGCCAGCACGCCGGCCGCCTGTTCGCCGCCCATCACGGAGATACGCGCATTCGGCCACATCCACATCATGCGTGGCGAGTAGGCGCGGCCGCACATACCGTAGTTGCCGGCGCCGAAGGAGCCGCCGATGATGACGGTGAATTTCGGCACGGCGGCGGTGGCGACGGCGGTCACCATCTTGGCGCCGTTACGTGCGATGCCTTCGTTTTCGTACTTGCGGCCGACCATGAAGCCGGTGATGTTTTGCAGGAAGACCAGCGGGATCTTGCGCTGGCAGCACAGTTCGATGAAGTGCGCGCCCTTCAGCGCCGACTCGGAGAACAGGATGCCGTTGTTGGCGATGATGCCGACCTTCATGCCGAAGATATGGGCGAAGCCGCACACCAGGGTGGTGCCGTAGCGTGCCTTGAATTCATCGAACTCGGAGCCGTCGACGATGCGCGCGATCACTTCGCGGATATCGAAAGGCTTGCGGGTATCGACCGGGATCACGCCATACAGTTCTTCCGGCGCGTATTTTGGTTCCACGGCTTCGCGCAGCACGCCCTGTTGCGGCTTCTGGCGGTTCAGGTTCGAGACGATGGTGCGCGCCATTGACAGCGCATGCATATCGTCCTGTGCCAGGTGGTCGGCGACGCCCGACAGGCGGGTGTGCACATCGCCGCCGCCCAGGTCTTCAGCGGAAACCACTTCGCCGGTCGCCGCCTTCACCAGTGGCGGGCCGCCCAGGAAGATGGTGCCTTGCTCTTTCACGATGATCGACTCGTCCGACATGGCTGGCACGTAAGCGCCGCCGGCGGTGCAGGAGCCCATCACCACCGCGATCTGCGGGATGCCCTTGGCCGACATATTGGCCTGGTTGAAGAAGATACGGCCGAAATGGTCGCGGTCCGGGAACACGTCGTCCTGGTTCGGCAGGTTGGCGCCGCCCGAGTCCACCAGGTAGATGCATGGCAGGTTGTTCTGCTCCGCGATCTCCTGCGCGCGCAGGTGCTTCTTCACCGTCATCGGGTAGTAAGTGCCGCCCTTCACGGTGGCGTCGTTACACACGATCACGCATTCCTGGCCGGAGACGCGGCCAATGCCGGTGATCACGCCGGCTGCGGGAGCGGCGTTGTCATACATTTCGAACGCAGCGAGCTGCGAGAATTCGAGGAAGGGCGTGCCGGGATCGAGCAGCATCTGGACGCGGTCGCGTGGCAGCAATTTGCCGCGCGCCACATGCTTGGCGCTGGCCGCTTCGCCGCCGCCCTGCGCCGCTTTGGCGACTTTGGCGCGCAGGTCATCGACCAGGGCTTGCATGGCAGCGGAATTGGCTTTGAAGTCCTCGCTGCGCGGATTGAGTTTGCTATCGATGCTCGGCATTGTCGTCCTCTAGTCTCTTATTCTGGAAATTCGCCGTCGACGTAAAACCAGCGCAAGCCGCCATCGCCTGGTTCGCGCAGGAAGCGGCTCAGCTCATGCAGCCGCTGGCCACGCCCATCCACGCGCAGGCGGGCCACGAACTCGACGAAATCCTCGTTCGGCTGGGCTTCTGCTTTACGTTGACGTAAACGTAAAGCAGATTTTACCTCAAGTCCCAGCCATTGGAGCTTTTCGTCCGGGCGTACTATTTTTTCGCTTGGGCGCGTGGATTCGTGCCAGGTTGACAATAAATACGGCTCATTCTTGAGCGTATAGGCCGTATAGCGCGAGCGCATCAGCTGCTCGGCCGTCTGCGGCACCTCGGCGCCATCGACAAACGGCCCGCAGCAAGTCTCGTAAGAAGGACCGCCGCAAGGGCAGCCGACAGGGGTCTTCGATTTGGACATCCCGCCATTATCCGCCATATCGGCGGGGGACGTGATGTGCCTAAGACAATAGCCGTAAATGGCGCCTGCCATTTTTTACGGCACTTGTGACCAAATGGCGATCAAACGTTGTCAGCGTGCCATTACGTGATTTGGCCAGAGCTAGCAGGTATGTATCTGTAATGTAGCGGGAGTGCAGGAGGCAGCGATGATCCAGATCCGCCAGGTTGAGTAGACTTATGTCATCCGCCCAAAAGGCGTGGCCCGGTGCGATTTGAAGCTGTTTCACTAACGGTGCTACGACGATTGGTGAACCGGGAGAGTTGGGATACCGTGGGTCGCCTACTATTCGTAAAACCCCATTTTCGGTCAGCGGGCATGTCGCCCATGATTGCCAGCCTTCTGTTTCGAACCATCTGTGTGCAGCGTCGTGATGAACATGGTCGTCATCAACCAGCGCTATTAGCACGTTGACGTCGAGCAGGAAGGTCATTCTGGAATCTCGTCTCTCAATTTATTGACGAGTTCCATGGTGACAGGTTTCCCGGCGCCGCGTTTAGGAAGCTGGGGAATGCCATTCTTCGTAACGAATGGATGCTCTTGATCAAGTGATTTGCGAGCCAGGCTTGAGATAACCTCGCCAACGCTGCGTTTCTCGAAATGCGCAAGAGATTTTGCGACCTCAAGGATATCGTCATCAATTTTTAATGTAGTCCGCACGGTACCCTCCCATTGACTTACCAAACCATCCTACATCAATGGGAAAACCGCAGCAGGACTTAGCTCAATGCTTGTACGCCAGGCAGTCGAGGGCGAAGGGCGACTCCTTGCCGCGCATCAGGGACGCCAGCAGGCTGGCGCTGCCGCAGGCGAAGGTGAAGCCGAGCGGGCCGTGGCCGACGTTGAGCCACAGGTTGGGGTAAGGCGTGGCGCCGATGATGGGGGCGCTGTTCGGCGTGGCGGGGCGCAGGCCGGCCCAGGCTTCGGCCTGGTTGTAGTCGGCGGCGTTCGGCATCGATTCGCGCGCCAGGCGCGTCAGGCTGGCGATGCGGCGGCGGTCGATGCCGGTGTCCTCGCCCACCATGTCCACCATGGCCGCAATGCGCAGCTCCTTGCCGATGCGCGCGTACAGCGTCTTGCGCTCGAAATCCGTAATGCTGATATTCGGCGCCACGTGCTCGGCGCGGATCGGCGCGGTCAGGCTGTAGCCTTTCAGCGGATACATCGGCAGGTCGAGGTTGGCGGTGGCGGCCAGGTCGCGGCTCTGGATGCCGGCGGCCAGCACGTAGTGGTCGGCGGTAATCCAGCCGGCGTCCGTTTCAATCGCCGACACCTTGCCGTGCTCGACAAACACGGTGCGCGCCGCCGTATGCATGCAGCGTTCAAAACGCGGATGGGCGTAAATGCGCTTTTCCAAGGCCAGGCAGAAGGCATAACAATCGGCCACCGCCTCGCCGGCGTTGAAGATGCCGCCCGCCAGTTGGGGCGCCAGCTCGGCCAGGGCCGGCTCCACGCGCGCCGTATCGGCGCCGTACAGGATGGCGCGGTTTTCATCGGTATCCGGCTTGTCCAGCGCGGCCTTGAAGGCTTCCTCGCTGCGGTACACCACCAGCTTGCCCGCGTTGCGCCAGTTGAACTCGGACAGCGGCAAATGCAGCTCCAGTTGGGCCAGCGATTCGCGGCTCAGCTCACCCAGCTGCAGCAGCTTGGCGGTGGTGCGCGCATTGGCGGCGGCATTGCAATTGGCCAGGAATTGCGTCATCCAGCGCCATTGGCGGATATCCGCCTCGGGGCGGAAGCGTAGCGGGCCATCCCGCTCGAACAGCCACTGCATGGCCTTCTTCGGCACGCCGGCATCGGCCAGCGGCGACACATAGCGGTAGCTCAGTTGGCCGCCGTTGCGGTAGCTGGCGGCGCTGGCAACGGTGGGGGCACGTTCGAGCAGGGTCACACGGTAGCCCGCTTCCAGCAGCCACCATGCCGACGTCAGGCCGACCACGCCGCCGCCAATCACCACCACTTGCTGTGCTTCCTGCATGCCACCTCCGAATTTCACTGGTGATAGAGCTTAAGGGGCAGGGTTGCGCCCGAGCCAATGAAACGTATTCTTGCAGCCATAACCTTGATTCATGCGCTTGCAGCAGTGCTAGTCCGCGCGACCGAGGATGACGCGCTGATACAGGGCGTCCAGGATCTTCTCCTCGGCCCGCGTATGGGCTGAATACAGGCCCGGGTCGGCATCGGGATCGCTGGCAAAGCCGCCGATCAGCGACACCATGCCCTGTTTCTTATCCAGGTCGAAGGCGAAGGTGGACACCAGGCCGTAGGCTTCGCCCAGATGGCCCACCGCGCGGAAGCGCCCGTCCGCCGGCATTCCGCCCATATTGCCGCGCACATCGGCAAAACGCTGCGTGCCCAGGCCCCAGCTGTGGTACAGGCCTTTCAAGGTATCGCCATTATGGCCGTTGAAACGCCATTGTTCGCTGAACATGGCCGCCAAGGACTGCGGCTGGAGGATTTGCTTGCCCTCGTGGCGGCCATCATTCATCAGCATCAACATGATCTTGCCCAGGTCGGCGGCGGACAGGCGGACGCCGCCGGTCGGACTGAACAGGGTGCCATTGCTGCCCACCACATACTGGTCCAGGCCGGGCGGCACCAAGGGCGCCGATACGCCAAAATCGTCCACTTGAGCGATCCACGGTCCTTTGCTGTCCCACACCTCGGTATCGCGCGTGCGGCGGCGGTACAGGGTGGCGGTATCCACCACTTCCTGCTGGCTGAACTCGGCCGGATTATAGCCGCCCTTCAAGCCCATCGGCGCCAACAGCAGGCGCTGCATCAGCCGGTCGAAGCGCTCGCCGGTCACGCGTTCCATGATGGTGCCGATCAGGCCCCAGTTCAGGTTGGAATAGGTGAACCAGGCACCCGGTTCGCCGTCGCGCGCCCACATCTTGCCGTCGGCGACCAGCACGTCGCGCAACTGCGTGGCAGCGCCCCAGGAATAGCCGGCATCGTCGCGCAAGGTCGAGGTATGGCTCAGCAAATGGCGCAAGGTGATCGGGCGCGCTGGATAGTGCGGGTTGCGCAGCTTGAAGCCGAGGTAACCGCCGGCATCCGCATCGAGCGACAGCTTGCCTTCCTCCACCAGTTTCATCAGCCCCAATGTCGTCACCATTTTCGAGATGGAGGCGATGCGGAACAGGGTGTGCGGCGTTACCGGCGCCGTCACGCCGCTGCCCGCCGTATCAAGCCGGCGCTGGCCGAATTGTTGCTGATACGCCACCGCGCCATCGCGCACCACCAGCACCGACAAGCCCGACAGCGGCCGCTGCGGGTCGTTGACGATGGCCGCCAGTTCCGCATCCAGTTTGCCGGCAACCGCGTGGCTGGCGCCGCTGATCAATACTGCGCCCATGAGGGCGCGCACACCTTTTTGCATGCGATCTCCTTTGGCATCCAGCATACGGCGCGGGGCTTGCGGCCTGCCAATGAAAACTGATTATCCGGCCATAACCGGCGTGTATTGCAAATGAAAAGAGCAGCAGGTTTTTCCTTTCGCTATTACACTAGCAACTATAGGAGAAATGCAATGAGCCTCGCCGGCGCTGAATTTAAACCAGATCTACAAGACAATTCGCCGCTGTACATGCAGATTGCGCGTAAGTTGAGCGACGATGTACGCAACGGACGGTACCAGGTAGACCAGGCACTGCCCTCCGAGCGCACGCTGTCGGAATTACTGAATGTCTCGCGCGTGACCGCGCGCAAAGCCATCGACCAATTGGTGGACCAGGGCCTGGTGGTGCGCCGCCGCGGTTCCGGCAACTACATCGCGCCGCGTATTGAACAACCGCTGTCGAACCTGACCAGCTTCTCGGAGCAACTGGCCCAGCGCGGCTACAAGCCCGGCTCGCGCTGGCTCAAGCGCGGCCTGGTGGCCGCCACCGCCGATGAACAACTGAGCCTGGGCCTGTCGCCCAACACCCGCGTGGCGCGCCTGGAGCGCCTGCGCCTGGCGGACGATGTGGTGATGGCCTATGAAGTGTCGATCCTGCCGCAAACCATCGTCCCCAATCCGGAACTGATCGGCGATTCGCTCTACCAATACCTGGATTCGGTGGGCCGGGGACCGGCGCGCGCGCTGCAGCACATCCGCGCCATGAACGCCTCGGCCGAACTGGCGCGCCAGCTGGAAGTGCCGGAAGGCCAGGCCGTATTGTTTATTACCCGTATCGCCTACTTGGAGTCGGGCCAGGCGATCGAGCTCACGCATTCCTACTGCCGCAGCGACCACTACGACTTCGTGGCCGAGATGCGGCGCGCTGCGTAGGCTGCATAACCTGGGGGTATGACCCCCGCAAGCCCTGTCATGGGCTGGCCCGGCATTTTGGCATTAAACTGGTTTTATGCTGAATACCGAAACGCCCAGTTCGCAACACCGTGAGCTGGACCAATATCCCACCGAGCAGTTGGTCGCCGCCTTCGCCGACGACCAGCTGACGGCGGTGCATGCCGTACGCGCCGCCGTACCGGCCATTGCGCGGGCGGTTGACGCCGCCGTGCCGCGCATCGAAGCCGGCGGGCGCCTGCTGTATGTGGGCGCCGGCACCTCGGGCCGCCTGGGCGTGCTGGATAGCGTTGAACTCTACCCCACCTTCTCCTGGCCGCACGAGCGCGCCGTCGCCGTGCTGGCCGGCGGGGTCGAGGCCATGTTCCAGGCCGTGGAAGGCGCCGAGGACGATCGCGCCCAGGGCGCGCGCGACTTGCTGGCGCTGGAACCGAGCCGCCGCGACGTGGTGCTGGCGCTGGCCGCATCGGGCACTACGCCGTATGTGCTGGGCGCCATCCAGGCCGCGCGTGAAGTGGGCGCGCTCACGATTGGCATCGCCAACAACCCCGGCGCGCCTGTCGCGGCGCAGGCGGAATACGGCATCACCCTCGATACCGGCAACGAAATCATCTCCGGCAGCACGCGCCTGAAAGCCGGCACCTCGCAGAAGATCGTGCTGAACACGATTTCCAGCGCGATCATGGTGCGGCTGCACAAGGTTTATGGAAACTTGATGGTAGACTTGAAGCCGACCAATGCGAAGCTGTTCGCGCGCACGGTGCGGCTGACCATGCACGCCACCGGTGCCGATGAAACGACAGCCCGCACAGCGCTGGAACAGTGCGGCTTCCACGTCAAAGTGGCGGTGGTCGCCCTGTTGAAGAAAACCACGGTGCAGCAAGCGGGAGACCTGCTGGACCAGGCCCGGGGCAGCGTGCGCGGCGCATTGAATACCTGATTTGCCCAGCGCGCGTCCCGGCCCATAAGAAAGGACGTAATGGATCGCGCGCAGCAACGCAGCCCCTGGGGCTGGGTACCTTCCCTCTATTTCAACCAGGGCATTCCCTACTTTGCGGTCATGGCCCTGTCCACCGCGATGTACAAGGACCTGGGCATTTCCAACACGGACATGGCCTTCTACACCGGCTGGCTGTACCTGCCGTGGGTGATCAAGCCGCTCTGGTCGCCACTGATCGAAATGTTCGGCACCAAGCGCGCCTGGGTCACCATCCTGCAGATGCTGCTGGGCGTGTCGCTGGCCGCCGTGGCCTTTACCCTGCCGCTGTCGAACTTCTTCCAGCTTAGCCTGGGCGTGATGTGGCTGATGGCCTTCAGCTCCGCCACGCACGATATCGCCGCCGACGGTTTCTACATGCTCGGCCTGCGGCAGAAGCAGCAGGCGGAGTTTGTCGGCGTGCGCAGTACTTTCTACCGGGCCGCCAACGTGGCCTGCAATGGCGGCTTGTTGTTCCTGGCCGGCGAAATCATCAAGTACTACGGCAACCCGCATATGGCGTGGGCCATCACCTTCGGCACGGCGGGCGCGGTGTTCCTGGCGCTGGCCATCTACCACCAGTTTGCCCTGCCGCGCCCGGCGGAGGACATGCCGACTGCGCATTCGTCGGCGCCGATGAAAGAATTTTTCGCGACCTTCGCCGCCTTCTTCCGCAAGGATGGCATCGTGCTCATCCTGCTGTTCCTGCTGCTGTTCCGCCTGGGCGAATCGCAGCTGCTGAAAATGGTGGTGCCCTTCCTGAAAGATCCGCTGGAAAAGGGCGGGCTGGGCATGAGCACGGCCGATGTCGGCATTGCCTACGGCACCATCGGCATCATTGGCCTGATCCTGGGTGGTTTGGCGGGCGGCTGGCTGATTTCGCGTTTTGGCTTGAAGCGTTGCCTGTGGCCGTTCGCGATTGCGATCCACGTGCCGGACCTGGTGTTTGTCTACCTGTCGCAGGCGCAGCCGCAGAATTTCCTCTGGATTTCGACCTGCCTGGCGGTCGAGCAGTTCGGTTATGGCCTGGGCTTCACCTCGTTCATGATGTATATGATCATGGTGAGCCAGGGCGAGCATAAGACGGCGCATTATTCGATCTGCACCGGTTTTATGGCCCTCGGCATGATGATTCCGCAGATGGCCAGCGGTAAGATCCAGGAGCTGCTGGGCTACCAGAACTTCTTTATCTACGTCTGCACGGCGACCATTCCGGCCTTTATCATCACCGCGCTGATCAAGATTGATCCGGAGTTCGGCCGGGAATAGCAGGAATGGGTAGAATACGGCTCCTGCTGATGTGAGGGTCTGGTTTTGGTTTTTAATGCGAAGAGGCGGCTGACGATAGCCGCAGCCGCGGCCGGCGTGGCCGCATTCCTGGGGGCGTGTTCGAGTACCCCAACGGCACCGGCCCAAGGCACTGCCGCCGGCGGCGGTGCGGGCGGTGTGCCCGTGACCGGCGCCGGCGCGGCCGGCGCCATTACGGGCGCTGGCCAGGCCGGCCAGTCGCCCAACCCGAACCTCCTGGGCGAGCTGCCGCCAGCCGCCCCGCGCGAGTTCCGCGCCGCATGGGTATCGACGGTGGCCAATATCGACTGGCCCAGCAAGAGCAGCCTGCCGCCATCGCGCCAGCAGGCCGAAGCCATCGCCATCCTGGACCGTGCCAAGGCGCTGCACCTGAACGCCATCGTGCTGCAGGTGCGCCCAAGCGCCGACGCCATTTATCCCTCCAAACTGGAGCCCTGGTCGGAATTCCTGACCGGCCAGCAGGGCAAGGCGCCGGAACCTGCCTGGGACCCGCTGGCCTTCTGGATCAGCCAGGCCCACGCGCGCGGCATGGAGCTGCACGCCTGGTTCAACCCTTACCGTGCGCGCCACTCTGCCGCCCGCACGCCGAACGCGCCGGGCCACGTTGCCAACGCCAAGCCGCAGGTGGTGCGCCAGTACGGCAAGATGCAGTGGATGGACCCGGGCGAGGAGGCCGCCGCCCAGCACACCCTGGACGTGATCCTGGACGTGGTGCGCCGCTACGATATCGACGGCGTCCACATCGACGACTACTTCTACCCCTACCCGATCGAAGCTCCCGGCGCCAATGGCGGCGAGGCAGCGCTGGACGCGCCATCGGGCGGCGGCAAGTCGGAGCTGGAATTCCCCGACCACGCCGCCTGGCAACGCTACCAGCAAGGCGGCGGCACGCTGGACCGCGCATCGTGGCGGCGCCAGAACGTGAACCAATTGATCGAAGCGATTTACAGCGGCATCCGCAAGGAAAAGTCCTGGGTCCGTTTCGGCATCAGCCCCTTCGGCATTGGCCGCCCGGACCGCCGCCCGCCCGGCATCCAGGGCTTCAGCCAGTACGACAAACTGTATGCCGACGCCGAACTGTGGCTGCAAAACGGCTGGCTCGATTACCTGGCGCCGCAGCTTTACTGGCCGATCGCGCAGCAGCCGCAGGCTTTCCCCGTGCTGCTCGACTACTGGCTGGGGCAGAACAAGCGCGGCCGCCACATCTGGCCGGGCTTGTACACCAGCCGCATCGACGACAGCGCCAAGTCCTTCACGGCGGAGGAAATCGTGCAGCAGGTCGCCGTCACGCGCACCCGCCCGAACGTGAACGGCCATATCCACTTCAGCATGGCGGCCCTGATGCAAAACCGCAAAGGCGTGAGCGACCAGCTGAAAGCCGCCAGCTACCAGGGCCCGGCCCTGGTGCCGGCCTCGCCCTGGTTGGGCAGCGAAGCGCCGCCCGCGCCCACCGTCACGGTCAAGCGCCACGCCAGCGGCCTGGCGCTCGCCCTGGGCAATGTGCAGCGCGCCACCCATGTCGCGATCTGGGCCCGCTACGGCGAGGAATGGCGCTTCAACGTGGTGCCGTCGCACCGCGCCGAAGTGGTGCTGACCGACGATAACGGCGTGCCGGCGCGCGGCGTGGTGGTGTCGGCGGTGGACCGCCTTGGCAACGAAAGCCCGAGAGTTGCCGCAGCGTTATAACTTTTTGGAATGAGTGCCGAACAGCCTTTCATGCAAAGATGACAGGGTTTCACCGTACACTCATTTGATCATGGGCAAACCACAATCTGACCGCACCCTGGGGCTGGGCATCGACGCCGGCGGCACGGAGACGCGCTGGGCGCTGTCCGACCCGGCCGGCGAGATCGTGGCCGAAGGCAGCGTGGCCGGCCTGTCCGCCCTGCTGATGGCCAAGCCCGCCGGGCGCGAACAAGTCCACGCCACCTTCACCCGCCTGGCGCGGGAGGTGCTGGAAGCAGGCCAGCCGCAGCGCGTGTGCGCCGGGCTGACCGGCTTCGGCGGCGACGGCAATGTGCTGCTTGGCTGGCTGTCCGACCTGCTCGATGTACGGCTGGACGCCATTACCCTCTGCAACGATATCGAAGTAGCCTACCTGGACGCCTTTGAGCCGGGCCAGGGCTACCTGGTCTACGCCGGCACCGGCTCGATCGCCGCCTTCATCGACGAGCAAGGCGAATTCCACCGCGCCGGCGGCCGTGGCGTCATGCTGGACGACGCCGGCGGCGGCTTCTGGATCGCGCGCGAAGCCATGCGCCGCATCTGGCGCCGCGAAGACGAGGAACCCGGCGCCTGGCAGGATTCGCCCATGGCGCACGCCGTGTTTGACCACGTGGGCGGCAGCGACTGGTCCTTCTCGCGCGCCTTCATGTACACCCAGGAGCGCGGCGAAATCGGCAAGCTGGCGCTGGCCGTCGCCATGAGCGCCGGCGCCGACCCGGCCGCCCGCCATATCCTGTTGCAGGCCGGGCGTGAGCTGGCGCGCCTGGCGCTGGCCCTGGTGACCCGCTTCGGCCAGCGCCCGATCGTGCTGGCCGGGCGCGCCGCCGAACTGCATCCCCTGATTTACGAAGCCATGCGCGCCGAACTGCCGCCTGGCCTTAAACTGGATAAACACAGCGCCCGCCCGCATCACGCTGCGGCGCGCATGGCCGCCAGGCCGCGCAATTAAAACGACGACGAGACAATGAAAAAACTGCTGTTAGCCTCCCTGATCGCCCTGCTGACCGGCTGCGCCACGCAAGTGCCGCGCATCGACAATTCGCTCACCGCCAAAGGGCAAAGCAGCAGGGTGCGCTTTGTGGTGCTGCACTACACCGTGTCCGACCTGCCGCTGTCGATCAAGCTGCTGACCGAGAAGGAAGTCAGCGCTCACTATCTCGTCACCGACGAAGACGAGCCGCGCGTCTACGCCCTGGTCGATGAAAACCGCGCCGCCTGGCACGCCGGCATCAGCAGCTGGAAGAACTACACGGCGCTGAATTACAGCTCGATCGGCATCGAAATCGTCAATCCCGGCTTCAAGGACATGCCCGATGGCCGCCACTGGTTCGGCTTCAGCGAACGCCAGGTCGACCAGATCGTAGCCTTGCTCAAACAGATCAAGGAACGGCACCAGATCGCGCCGGAGAATTTCCTCGGCCATAACGAGATTGCGCCGCAGCGCAAGCAGGACCCCGGCCCGCTGTTCCCCTGGAAGCGCCTGGCGGACGAAGGCCTGATCGCCTGGCCGGACGCGAACGCCGTGGCGGCCGCGCTGCCGCAGTACGAAGCCCAACTGCCGGACATCGCCTGGTTCCAGCAAAAACTGGCGCAGCACGGCTACGCCACGCCGCAAACCGCCGTGCTGGACGAGCAAACCCGCAATGTGCTGGTGGCCTTCCAGGCCAAATACCGCAACAGCAAATGGGATGGCGTGCCCGACGCCGAATCCGCCGCCATCCTCGACGTGCTGACCGCACCCAAGGCCAAACCTTAAGCTTCATTGCACGCCCGCCGGCTTTCCCCTATCCTGCCATCATGCTGCGGGGGAGGGCCTGCGGCGCCAGGGAGAGGAACCAGGACTATGCGGCTGCGCCATATCGAAGTTTTCCACGCCATCATGCAGGTCGGCACCATCAGCGGCGCCGCCCAGGTGCTGCATATTTCGCAACCGGCGGTGACCAAGGTGCTGCAGCACTGCGAACTGCAACTGGGCATGCCCTTGTTCGAGCGCGTGCGCGGCAAGCTCTATCCCAAGCCGGAAGCGCACCGCCTGTTCGCCGAAACCGAGAAGCTGCATCGCGACCTGCAAGGGATCCGCCGCCTGGCTGCCAGCCTGAAAGGGCGCGCCGTGGAAACCGTGCGCCTGGTCTCGACGCCGACCATCGCCATCAGCGTGCTGCCGCAAGCCATGAGCGCATGGCGCAAGGAGTTCCCGGACACGCGCTGCGAACTGGCCACCCACCACACCTCGGAAATCGTCAACACCCTGCGCCTGGGCGAAGCCGACATGGCCCTGTCGCTGCAGGACCCGCGCCATCCCGGCATCATCGCCGAGCCAATCGCGCAGGGCGTGATGACGGTGATCGCCCCGGCCGGCACCTGGCGCCCCGAAGAACTAAGCCAGCCGCTGACGGCGGACGGACTGACCGGAGAGCTGATCGGCCACGCCGACAACGACCCGCTGGGCGAAATGGTGGTGGCGGCCTGCGAAGCACAGGGCATCCAGCCCTTCTTCCGCACCACAGTGCAGACTTACCAGATTGCGCGTTCACTGGTCGAAGCCGGCGGCGGCATCGCCGTGGTCGACCCGCTTACTGCGGCATCGTGCGACCCGGCCAAGGTTCAGCGGCGCTTGTGGGCGCCGGCCATCCCGATCCAGCTGTTCCTGCTGACGAACGGCCACGCGCCCCTGTCGCATTGCGCCCGCCAGCTGGCCGGATCCATCGCCAGCGTGGCGCGCACCTGCCTCGCACAAGGAGCGTAATGGGCAACACCATCCGCAGCGAAGAGATCCCCGCCAGCCCCGACTTTCGCCATCTGGGCACGATCGCGGGCATTGCGGTGGACCTGCGCTACGCAGGCCCGGACAACTTCGTCGGCCGCGACCTGTATTCCCCGCTCGATTGCGCCTGGCTGCACCGCGAAGCTGCCGCCGCCATCGAGTGCGTGGTGGCCTGGCTGGCGCAGCGCGCGCCCGATCACAAGGTGCTGCTGCTGGACGCCCTGCGCCCGCACCGCGTGCAAGAGCAGTTGTGGGACGCGCTGGCCGGCACCGATTTGCAGATGTACCTGGCGCCGCCCGAACGCGGCTCGATCCATTCGTTCGGCATGGCGGTCGACATCACCCTGCTCGACGCCGCCGGCCGCGAGCTGGACATGGGCACCGGTTTCGACGACATGACCGTGCTCTCGCACCCCGCGCTGGAAGCGCAGCACCTCGCCAGCGGTGAAATCAGCGCCGCCCAAGTCGCCAACCGCCAACTGCTGCGCGACGCCATGTTCCAGGCCGGCTTCCACGGCATCAACAGCGAATGGTGGCACTTCGACTACGGCGACCGCGTCCAGGTGCGCCGCGACTACACCCGCGTCCTCTAGCGCAAAATGCGAACAGCAAAGCCTCAGTGAATCAACTGAGCCGCCAGATCCAGGCGAACCGTGACCGCTTCAAATGAGCAAGGCGCAAAGCGCTGCTGCCGTCAAAAGCGTAGTTCGCTCAGCTTCCAGTCGGCGAAGCCGCCGCGCACGAACACCAGCGCGGTTTTGTCGTTGCGGATGATGTAGCGGTTGACGCCTTCGCGCTCGGTCACCCAGGCGTGCCGCGCATCGGAATCCTCGCCTTGCGAGCCGCCGTCGCCGCGCCCTTCGCCGCTGCCGTTATGCCCACCGCGCTCGTGCTTCTTCGCGAAATCGCCGTGTTCGAGCACGTACATCACGGTTGCCGGCTGCACCAGTGTGTCCACCACCACGCCGCCCAATAAGCGACCGATGCCGCCCAGCGCTGCGTCGGCGTCTGGTTTGCCCGCGATTTGGTCCTTCATGTTTTCCCGCAGCGCCGGGTAGTCCACGTGGCTGTTGAAGGCCGCCGCGTCATGTACCCGCACGGCCTCCTTCATCTGGTGCACCACGATTAACGGCGACCAGTACCAATACGCCGCGATGGCGGTGGCGACTGCCAGTGCTGCCGCAGGAAGACGTTTACTTTGTTTTGCCATCTGCAATGATCCTCAAGTCGCCGCGATCAACCAACGCTGCACGCACCTGGTGTTTGCGCAGCACACCTTCGCTATCGAACAACAGCGCCAGTTCCGCCACGGAGTCTATCTTCTCCTTGCCTGGCAGCGGCGCGCGTTCCAGCACCGACCACAACTCGCGGCCCTGCGAGAGAGCGCGTGATTTGCCGCGCGCCAGCAGCGGCTGCAAATCGGCCTTGCGGGTCTGCCCCGCCACCAGCCCCGCAACATCCTGCTCGAAGACGGCGGCGGAATCGGAGGGCGGCAGGCCGTCGCTGTCGACGTAATGAATCCGTACCAGTGCGTCATCCGGCCATTGCTCCTCCGCGATGGGCGGCAGGAAGTAGCGGTTGCGCTGCAGCGTGCCCTTGGTGACGGCATGCTCCGGCATTGCAGGCCCGAACAGGTGGCGCTCACGGCCCGGCGCCTGCACCGTCACCGCGAAGATCTCCCGTTCGGCGAGGAAGAAGAACGGCAGCCGAGGCCCGCACTGACCGATCATCTTGCTCAGGAAACCCAGGCCGCCATGCTGCAGGCCCGAGGCGTAAGTCACCTGGCATTGCACCCGCAAGTCGCCCAGGCGGCGGGTATCCGCCGGCAGGCCGGGTGTGGCGACTTGCGGCTTCCAGTACACCGAGCCGGTGCGCCGGTTCGCCACCAACGCTGCATCTTCGCGCTGCGCCGTCTCGTTGACCGGCAGCGCAAAAGAGGCGTTGTCGTCGTGGGTGAGCGGCAGCTTGAAGCTCTCACCCTGCAGGGCGAGCTGCAAAGTTTGCGGCTTCACCTCGCGCTCCATGCCGTGCATGCGGAAACGCAGCACCGCATTCGGCGCCTGCGCGCGCAGGCTTTCGAATTTCTCCACGCCGCGCAGCATGCGGCGGTAGGACTGCTCCGAGCTGAACTCGCCCGGCACTTCAACGCGCTGCATTGGCTCCTCCTCCTGCGCCGTGGCTGACAGGTGGAGGAGGCCGGCAACGGCCAGCAGGAAGAATCTTGCGCCGCTGCCCTGCGTCATCACTGCTTAGCGTTCTTGACGTATTTGTCGAGCCAGGCGTTGGTCTCGGACAGCATGGTCATGATCGACTCGCGCGCGCGGTAGCCGTGGCTTTCGTTCGGCAGCATCACCAGGCGGGTGGTGCCGCCCAGGCCTTTCACCGCATGGAACATGCGCTCGCTCTGCACAGGGAAGGTGCCCGGATTGTTATCCTGCTCGCCGTGGATCAGCAGCAGCGCATCCTTGATCTTCTCCGCATTGTTGAACGGCGACATGGTCTGGTAGATGTCTTTCGCCTTCCAGAAAGTGCGTTCTTCCGACTGGAAGCCGAACGGGGTCAGGGTACGGTTGTAGGCGCCGCTGCGCGCAATGCCGGCCTTGAACAGGCGGGTGTGCGCCAGCAGGTTGCCGGTCATGAAAGCGCCGTAGGAGTGGCCGCCGACCGCGATGCGGTGACGGTCGGCCACGCCGCGTTTCACCACTTCTTCCACCGCCGCTTCGGCATCGGCCACCAGTTGCGGCACGTAGGTGTCGTTCGGCTCGGAATCGCCCTGGCCCACGATCGGGAAGGACGGATTGTCCAGCACCGCGTAACCCATGGACAGGAAGGCCGCCGGGCCCCAGTAGCTGACCGCGTTGAAATGGTACGGCGAACCGGTGGTCTGGCTGGCGGCGGCGGCCGATTTGAATTCGGCCGGGTAGGCCCACATCAGCATCGGCAGCGGGCCGTCGCGCTTGACGTCGTACTTCGGCGGCAGCATCAGGGTCGCGGTCAGGTCGACGCCGTCGGCGCGCTTGTAGCGGATCTGCTCCTTCTGCACTTCTTTCAGTTGCGGCAGCGGGTGCGCGAAGCTGGTGATGGCGCGCAGCGCTTCGCCTTCACGCACATAGTAGTTAGGGCGCTCGGTCGGCGCTTCGCGCGTGGTCAGGATGCGCTTGCCGTCGGCATCCAGCACGGAGATCACGTTCTCGTAATACGGCGCGGCGCTGTGGAACAGGCGCTCCTTCGATTTGGTGGCCAGACTGTAGCGGTCCAGGAATGGACGGTCGCCTTCAGGCGATGCGCCCTCGCCCTTCAGCAACAGGGTGTCGTTGGCGCCGATCACCAGGCGCTGGTTGCCGGCGGCATCCGGCCTGGTGACAGGATCGCCCGGGTCGTTGTAGCGGTCTTCCGAGGAATAGGAGAAGGCCAGGTCGGCCGCCGCTTCTGGCTGGTCCGGGCGCACGCGCCATTCTTTGAGGGCGCGGGTTTTCCACCAGTATTCGGTGATCAATGCCAGGTCGCCACGGCCCCAGCGCACGCCCGAGTAGCGCGCGCCCAGCTTGGCCAGCAGCGCAGGCTGCGCCTTGAATGGAGCGGCCAGGGTATAGACGTGGTCGCGGATGTCCGCGTTCTTGGACGGGTCGCCGCCGTCCTGCGCTTCCGCCCACACCAGGGTGGCCGGCGCATCCGCGCGCCAGCTCACGCTGCGCGCACCGACGGAGACGGCGTCGTTACCAGGCGGCAGGCCCTCTTCCACCGGCTTCTCGGCGACCAGGTGTACCACCTTGCCGCCAAAGTCGCGCACTTCGATACGGCGCGCAAAGCCCGATACCGGCACCGCGTAGGAGAACGGACGCTGCACGGTGGTGGTCAGCAGGTTGGCGCCGTTCGGCGAAACGGTAACGGAGGCGATGATCGCCGGCGCACCAATCGTTTTGACCTTGCCTTGCAGGTCGATGCTGGCCAGTTGCGAAGTGGCGTAGTGCTCGAAGATCTTCGAGTCTTCCTCGTTCTTCAGCAGGTCCGGGTAGGTGCGCAGCTGGCGCGCCGGGCCGCCTTTGGATTCCTGGATGACCGGGCCGGTCGGGATGCCGGCCGGCTGCGGAGCGGCGCCACCGGTGCGCAGCGTGGCGATAAAGCCTTTGCTGTCAGGCAGCCAGGAGAAGCCGCGGCCGAACACCGCCGACAGCTGCTGCGTGCCCACACGGCGCGCCTTGTGCGCAGCCACGTCCACCACCCACAGTTCCACGCCGGCGCCCTTGCCGTTGGCATCGCCCACCGACACGTTGGTGAAAGCCAGGTAGCGCTGGTCGGGCGACCAGGCCACATCGGCCAGGCGCAGTTGCTTGGGCAGGCCCGTGACCTGGACTTGCTTGGCGTCGGCCACGTTCATCAGCATCAGGTTCGAGCCGAACGAGAAGCGGCTGGCCGAGTAGGTGCGCGGGTTGATGCGCACGCCGGCCAGTTTCAGTTCCGGCTGCGCCACTTCAACAATGCTTGGCAGCGAAGGCGATTGCACCAGGCCCGCCACATCGCGGTTCGGACCGATGAACAGCGAAGGTGCGCGCGGCGCATCAACAATGGCCTGCAGCGCCGCAGGCGGCATGGAATATTCAGCGTGGGCGGCAGGGAAGGCGGCCAGCAAGGCCAGCGCGATAGGCAAGGCGCGGTTCAGACGGGTCATAAAGGTAACACTCCGGTAGCTCTAGGTGTCCCGGAGTGTGGCGATGCCTTGCGCAAAAGTCAATTACTACGGGCGACCCAGTCAATCAAGTCGTCCAGGATGGCGCGGCCGTTGCCGTTGCCGCTGCGCTCGTGGTTGATCATTACCACCACGATGCACAACTGGCCGTTGGCGTCGGGGACGTAGCCGGCAAGGGCGGTCACACCGTTCAGGGTGCCGGTTTTGACGCGGGCGCGCATGGCGGCGGGGCTTTTCTCCAGGCGCTTTTTCATGGTGCCGTCGATGGCGGCGATGGGCAGGCTGGTGAGGAATTCCGGCATCCAGAGCGACTTTTGCGCGGCTTTCAGCAAGCCGGCCATTTGCTCGGGGCTGGAACGCTCGATGCGCGACAGGCCCGAGCCGTTCTCGAACACCATGCCGGCATCGTCGATGCCGTGGGTGCGCAGCCAGTTGCGGATGACCATTTCGGCGCGCGCCTGGGTGGTCGTCAGCGTGGCGGGAGCGTCGGCGCCGCCGGACGTTTCGGCCAGGCTGCTTGCCTCGTTGCCGCCGTCGAACAGCGGGCGGCTGCCCAGCACCGGGTCGCCCTGCAGGCTGCCCAGGCTGAGGAAGACAGTGCGCGCCAGGCCGTTGTCGGAGGTCTTGTTGGTGTCGCGCACGATCTCGGGCAGCACGCGGCTCACGTGTTCGGCCAGCAGGGTCGAGGCGGCGCCATTGAAGGCGCGCGCCTGCTCGGCGGAGGCTTCCACCGCCTTGCCGGAGAAGCGTCCGCCCAGTTTTTCCCAGGTGGCGCGGAACAGGCGTTCGGCGT
Source organism: Massilia sp. SR12 (assembly GCA_046523935.1). Lineage (GTDB taxonomy): Bacteria > Pseudomonadota > Gammaproteobacteria > Burkholderiales > Burkholderiaceae_D > Rugamonas. Next base: position 4,312,309 of record CP159586.1, read on the forward strand.
AGTCGGTGCGATCCAGCACGTTGACCACTTTGGTCTTGCTGCAATTGCGCGGGAAGCTGCCTTTCAACACCAGGGTCAGGCGCGCGCCGCTGCGCTCATACTCGGGCACTTGCCAGCCCTCGCCCCATTTCGCGCAATCGGTATCGACCAGCGTCAGGTCGGAGCGCACGCGCACATTGGCCAGCTCGGGCAGCGCGCTGGCCTTGACCGACTTGCCGTCGGAAGTAATGTCCAGCGTCTGCAGGTTCATGTTCAGCAGCAGCGCATCGGGGATCAGGTTGTAATAGGCTTCCGGTGCTTCGTCGAAAGGCGGCACGCCGACATCGCTGCGCGCGGGTTGCCACAGTTGGCGGTCCAGCACCAGGTTGCCCTCGATCTTGCGGATGCCTTTGGTGCGCAGCTTTTCCAGCATATGCGTGAAAGCGTCGGCAGTCAGGTCGCCGTCGGCGCCGCCGCGCAGCACCAGGTCGCCGTGCAGCACGCTGCCGTCAACGACGCCGTTGGTGCGTAGCTCGGTGCGGCCACGGAATTGCGGACCCAGCGTGTCCAACCCGACCACGGTGGTGAACAGCTTCATGGTCGAACCGGGGTTGAAGGCGCGCGCCGCCTGGTTCGACACCAGCACCTGGTCGCCGCGCAGCACCAGCGCGCCGATGGCCTCCTCCGGGATGCCTTTTTCTGCGGCGATGCGGGCGATGGGTTCCGGCAGCGCGGCCTGGGCACTGCAGGCTGTGGCCAGCAGGGTCGCAAGGAGATGGCGTCGCATGCGGGCTCCTTAACCGAAGAAGACGTAGGCCACCGCAATCGCGGTCAGCACGCCGGCCAGGTCGGCGATCAGGCCGCACGAGATGGCGTAGCGGGTCTTGCGGATGCCGACGGAGCCGAAGTACAGCGCCACGATGTAGAAGGTGGTATCGGCTGAACCCTGGAAGATGCACGCCAGGCGGCCGACGAAGGAATCCGGGCCGTAGGTGGTCATGGCATCGATCATCATGGCGCGCGAGCCGGAGCCACTGAAAGGCTTCATCAGCGCGGTCGGCAGCGACGGCACAAAGTCGGTGCGCAGGCCGAGCGCGGTGAACAGCCAGTTAAAGCCCTCCATCACCAGGGTGAACACGCCGGCATTGCGCAGCACGCTGATCGCCACCAGCATGCCCACCAGGTAGGGGATCACCGTCAGCGAAGTTTGGATGCCGCCCTTGGCGCCCTCGATAAACGCCTCGTACACGTTCACGCCCTTGCGCAGCGCGCCGATGATGAAGATGGCGATAATCGAAATCAGGATCAGGTTGGACGACACTTTCGACACCACCTCGATCTGCTCGCGGGTGAGGAAGGCGGTGAAGTACCAGATCAGCGCGATGATGGCGCCGGTCATGCCGCCGATCCAGCCCAGCAGGACCGGGTCGAACAGGTTCAGGCGCTGGCGGATGCCGACCGCGATAATGCCGGTTATGGTGGCGGCATAGGTGGCGATCAGGCAGGGGATGAAGATGTCCGACGGGTCGGCCGCACCCAGGATCGCGCGCTGCGCCATGATCGCCAGCGGGATCAGCGTCAGGCCCGAGGTATGCAGCACCAGGAACATGATCTGCGCGTTGCTGGCCGTGTCCTTGTTCGGGTTGAGCGACTGCAGGCTTTCCATCGCCTTCAGGCCGAACGGGGTGGCGGCATTGTCCAGGCCCAGCAGGTTGGCCGAGAAGTTCATCACCATGTGGCCAGTGGCCGGGTGGTCCTTCGGTACTTCCGGGAAGATGCGCGAGAAGAAGGGCGAAATGACCTTGGCCAGCCAGCCGATGGCGCCGGCCTTCTCGCCGATATTCATAATGCCCAGCCACAGCGTCATGACGCCGGCCAGCGGCAGCGCAATGTCCATCACACCCATCTTGGCCGATTCAAACGTACCGTCGATAATCTTCTTGAAGATTTCCGTATCGCCCATGAACAGCCATTGAATGATGGCGGCGGCGAAACCGACGAGGAAAAACCCGGACCAGATGTAATTAAGGGACATGGATGTGCTTCTTCTGATGTGATGACCAATTTTGCAGCGAAAGTATAGGGCCAGCGGATGAAAGAATGCGGGGCTGGCATGTAAAAAAGTTATAAGCTGGCGCATCGCCACACTCTGGCTTATGCTTCTGCCGCATGAAAAAACTTCGCGTTCTCGCCACCGCCTTTGCCTGCGCCACGGCCAGCGCCGTTGGCGCGCTCGCCGCGCAGCCAGCCGCACCGGTAGCCTCGCCAGTGCCCGGAAAAGTCCTGCACGCCTTCCTCTCCACCGGCGAAACCGGGCTGGACCCCGCCGTGGCCTCCGACCTGGCCAGTCTGAGCCTGCTGGAAAACCTGTTCGACCCCATGCTGCGCTACGACTACGCGGCACGCCCGGTCAAGCTGGTGCCCAACAGCCTGCGCGAAATGCCGGTTAGCGACGCCAGCGGCACGGTCTGGACCTTCCACCTCAAGCCGGGCATGCATTTCAGCGACGATCCCGCCTTCAAGGGCAAAAAGCGCGAAGTCACCGCCGCCGACTACAAATATGCCATCGAGCGCCTGTTCGACCCCGCACTCAAGTCGCCCTGGTTGTTCATGTTCGAGGGCAAACTGGCCGATATGCGCGTGCTGGATAAATACACGCTGCGCATCACGCTCAAGGCGCCCGATCCCAGCTTCCTGTTTTACCTGGCCCTGCCCGCCACCGGCGCCGTCGCGCGCGAAGTGGCCGAAGCCTATGGCAGCCAGATGGGCAACCATCCCGTCGGCAGCGGCCCCTTCGTCATCGAGGAGTGGAAGCGCAGCGACAAGATCACCCTGGCCGCCAACAAGGACTACCACCAGGTATGGCAGGGCCAGCGCCTGCCCCTGGTGGACAAGGTCGAAGTCAAGATCATGGAGGAGTACCAGTCGCGCGTGCTGGGCTTCCTGAACGGGGAATTCGACTTTATCGAGCAGGTGCCGGAGTCGATGCGCGACATGGTGCTGGACCCCGCCAGCGCGCAGCCGCTGCTGAAAAAAGAGCTGGCCGGGCGCGGCATGGTGCTGTCGCCCTTCCCCGTGCTGCAGACCTATTACATGTGGATGAACATGGACGACCCGGTCATCGGCGGCTACGGCAAGGACAAGGTCGCCCTGCGCCGGGCCATAGCATTGGGTTATAACAGCCCGGAAGACATCGCCCTGCTGAAGAAGGGCCTGGCGCTGCCGGCGCAAAGTCCGCTGCCGCCCAATGTGCTGGGCTACGACCCGGCTTACCGCAGCCCCATCAGCTACAACCCCAAGCTGGCGCGCGCCCTGCTTGACCGCTATGGCTATAAGCTGGGCAAGGACGGCTACCGCCGCCAGCCCAACGGCCAGCCGCTGGCGCTGCTCATGCACAGTGAACCGACCATGGTGGGCCGCCTGCGCGACGAGTTGTGGCGCAAGAACCTGGCCGCACTCGGCATCCGTGTCAGCTTCAAGACCGACAAGAAGACCGAGATCATCAAAGCCAGCCGCCTGGGCAAGGTGCAAATGTTTGAAACCAACTGGATTGCCGACTTCCCGGACGGTGATAACTTCTTCCAGTTGTTGTATGGACCCAACAGCAGCCGCGCCAATTATGCCCGCTTCAACCTGCCCGACTACAACAGCCGCTATGAGAAGGCGCGCCTATTGGTCGATGGCCCCGAACGCCAGCAGCTGTACCGCGAGATGAACCAGTTGATCCACGCGTACAACCCCTGGGTGCTGCTAATCCACCCGATTTCGGCCGACATCCAGCAACCGTGGCTAAAAAACTACAAGCGCCATCCGGTCGAACTGACCAATTGGCGCTACCTCGACATTGATCGAAAAAGTAATATAGCGCCTTCATTACATTAAGTTATGGACGCAACAGTAATTTTCATTGGATGACAAGATTTCTATAACGCTACCCTGCGTTGAGATAACTATTTCTATTGGGGAGAGACCCGTGAAGGTAAAGAAGCTGGCGCATTTGATTGCGCTCATCGGTGTAGTAAGCCCGGCCATGGCGCAACAAGCCGCCCAGCCCATGCAGCGCGTGGAGATCACGGGTTCCAGCATCAAGCGTGTCGCCTCCGAGGGCGCCCTCCCGGTCCAGGTCATCACCATGGACGCCATCAAGAAGGCCGGCATCACCAGCACGGAGGACTTGCTGCGCACGATTTCCGCCAACGGCTCGGGCGCCGACAATATGACTTCCGGTAACAACGTGTTCGGCGCCGATGCCGACCGCGTGTCCGGCGGCGCCTCGTTTGCCTCGCTGCGCGGCCTGGGCCCGAATGCCACCCTGGTGCTGCTGAACGGCCGCCGCGTGGGCAACCATGGCGCCTCTGGCAAGGCGGTCGACCTGAACTCGATCCCGCTAGGCGCCATCCAGCGCGTGGAAATCCTGAAAGACGGCGCCTCCGCCATTTACGGTACCGACGCCATTGGCGGCGTGGTCAACTTCATCCTGCGCACCGACTACACCGGCCTGGAAGTGGACGCCAGCTATAACGCCACCGAAGCCGGCGGCGGCATGCAGCGCCGCTACTCCCTGCTGGGCGGCTGGGGCAGCCTGACCGACCAGGGCTGGAATGTCATGGCCAGCGTGACGCACGACGTGAACGACAAGCTGTCCTCCAGCCAGCGCGACTTCGCCAACGGCTACCAGCCGGCGCGCGGCCTGTCGCCGGACACCACCGGCACCCCGTTCGCCAACATCCTGCCGGGCGTGGGTACCGCCCTCGGCGCCAACTTCAAGGTCCCGGGCGACAACACCGCCTACCTGCAAGCCAACCTGCTCAGCTTCCAGGGCAAGTGCGACAGCATTCAGGGCATGTCGCAGTACGTGTCCGATTTGTGGAAAGATGTCACGCCGGTCACGCGCAGCAAGTATTCCTGTGCCTATGATTATGGCGCGGACTACGTGATGAGCTTCCCGGTCGAGCGCACCAATGCCGTGTCGCGCGCCAGCTTCCAGCTCAACCCTGAGCACAAACTCTTCGTCGAACTGCTGGCCTCGCGCAGCGAAGCCACCGCCGAGCTGACCCCGGTACAGATTTCCACGGCCTTGAGCAATGGCAGCGCCTACCCGGTCAATGGCCCGTACTACCAGGACTTGAGCCAGTACATCCCAAGCTTCGACAAGACCAAGCCGATCGCCTACAAATGGCGCACCACACCGTGGGGCAACCGGACCCAGAAGAACGTCACCGACAACCTGCGCGGCCTGATTGGGCTGGAAGGCATGCTGGCTGGTAAGTACGACTATAAAGTCGGCCTGTCGCGCGCCCAGAGCAAGACCGAGACCGACCTGATCGATGGTTATGGCTATAGCGAACTGATTTACAAGGCCCTCGGCTCGGGCAAGATCAACCCATGGCTGCAGCCGGGCCAAAGCCAGACTGCGGACGCCATGAGCCTGGTCGAATCGACCAAGTTCAAAGGCCGCCTGCAGAACGGCAAGACCACCATGACCCAGCTCGATGGATCGATCTCGGGCGAGGTGTTCCAACTGCCGGCCGGTGCCGTGTCGATGGCGGCCGGTGTCGACCTGCGCCGCGAAACCTATGAATTCACCCAGGTGGTGGATGCCACCAAGATCCTGCTGGCGCCGGGCCTGGCCAACCAGAAAGAGGTCAGCCGCGATGTGCGCGCCGTGTATTTCGAAGCCCTGATCCCGATCATCAAGAACCTGGAAGTGCAGCTGGCCGTGCGCCGTGACGATTACTCCGTGATCGGCGCCACCACCAACCCGAAAGTTGCGTTCCGCTGGCAACCGACCCAAAACCTGCTGTTCCGTGGCTCCGCCTCGGAAGGCTTCCTGGCGCCAAGCTTCGTCCAGCTGTACTCGGGCCGCCTGTCGCAGGAACTGCCGAACGGCATCATCGACCAGGAAGGCTGTCCCAAGCACCCGGGCGATCCCGCCTTCTGCGCCATTCCGCGCCTGAACTACAACACCGGCGGCAACCCGAACCTGACGCCGGAAACCTCCAAGCAGGGCACCCTGGGCATGGTGGTGTCGCCGGTGGAAGGCCTGACCGCCTCGCTCGACTTCTGGGCCATCAACATCCAGGACCGCATCCTGAACCGCACCCCGCAAGTGGTGCTGAACAACTGGCAGTTCCTGCAGGACTACATCATCCGCAATCCGCAGACCGGCGCCATCGACCACGTCGAAGCCGGCTGGATCAACGCCGCCGGCCTGAAAACCCGTGGCCTCGACATCGGCCTGCGCGGCGACTACAAGGTGGGCACCTACAAGACCGTTGCCACCCTGGACGGCACCTGGATGAAGTCCTTCAAGTTCGCCGAATTCGAAGGCCAGCCCTACAAGGAGCAGGTCGGCAAGTTCGCCACCCGCGACGTCTACCTGCGCTGGAAGCACAACGCCAGCGTGAGCGTGGCGCGCGGCGACTGGAGCGTACTGTTCACCAACAAGTTCGCCTCGCACTACGCCGACCAGCTACCGAACGGCGGCAAGAGCACCCCGCCGCCAGGCTTTGACCCGATGGTGCGTCATTACAGCATCTTCGGTGTCTCGGGCACGTACACCGGCTTCAAGAACACCACCATCACGGCCGGCATCCAGAACCTGTTCGACAAGAACCCGCCGTTCACCGCCCACAATGTGGACGAAGTGGTGGGCGCTGGTTGGGATCCGCGCGTTGCGGACGGCCGTGGCCGTTCCTTCGCCTTCAACATCAAATACAAGTTCTTCTGATTTGATTACTCGGCGCAGTTTTGGCCGAATCGTGACGGCCGCCCTGGCCGCCACCGCCTTGCCGGCGGTGGCGGCGGGCGGCCGTCCCGTTTCCCGAAAGTCCAGCATGCAGCTGATCAAACCGCCGCGGCTGAAGCAGGGCGACACCATCGGCCTGATCGCCCCCGGCGGCCACACCGACGGCCCCGCCATCGCCAAGGCCATCAAGAATATTGAAACGCTCGGCTTCCGCGTCAAACTGGGCCGGAACCTGGAAGCCGTGTACGGCAACTACGGTGGCCTGCCGCAGCAGCGGCTGGACGACTTGCACGCCATGTTCGCCGACCCGGAAGTGAAGGCACTGTGGGCCATTCGCGGCGGCTCCGGCTGTATCCAGCTGCTGGCCCACCTCGATTACGGGCTGATCCGGCGCAATCCCAAGATTTTGCTCGGCTACTCCGACATTACCGCGCTGCACCTTGCCATCCAGAAAAAGGTCGGCCTGGTTACCTTCCACGGCCCGGTCGCGTCCTCCACCTTGTCCGACTATTCCAGCACCCACCTGCTGAATGTGCTGATGCACCCGGAGCCGGAATATGTCATCCCCATGGCCGTGGAAAACAGCCGCAAAGCGCTGGATGAGCCGCACTTCGCCTTGAGGACAGTGGTTCCTGGTGTGAGTGAAGGCCCACTAACCGGCGGCAACCTGTGCCTGGTGAGCGCCCTGGCCGGCACCGAATATGCCGCCGACTACAAAGGCCGCATCCTGTTCCTGGAAGAAGTGAATGAAGCCCCCTACCGCATCGACCGCATGCTGATGCAGTTGCACCTCAACCAAGGCTTGCAGCACGCCGCCGGGGTCATGCTCGGCATCTGTGAGAATTGCGGCCCGCAAGACAGCGACATTTCCCTCACCCTGGACGAAACCACCGACCAGCACCTCAAGCCGCTGAGCGCCCCGGCGGTGACCGGCTACAGTTTCGGCCACATCCGCCACCAGTTCACCCTCCCCATGGGCATCCGCGCCCGCCTCGACACCCAGCGCCAGACCCTCACCCTGCTCGAACCGGCCGTCACCTAGATTCCCGGACTTACGCGTAGAATGGGGCGATGCGTATGCTCAAGCACAGGGCGGTGGCCTTTGTGCTGGCGCATCCCTTGGATTTCGCGCTCCAGTGCTTGCGGGGCTTCCGGGCGAACCAGGGCTTGCTGCTGGCCGGCGCCGTGGCCTATTACTCGCTGCTCTCCATCGTCCCGCTGCTCATGCTGGTGGTGGTGGCGCTGTCGCATCTCATTCCGCAGCAGGAGTTGCTGCAGATTATCGGGCGCTACCTGGAGTGGTTGATCCCGGGCCAGTCGCAGGCCGTGGTGGCGGAGGTCGGCCACTTCCTGGCGCACCGCGAACTGGTCGGCTGGGCGCTGGTGCTGGTGATGCTGTTCTTTAGCTCGCTGGCCTTCACCGTGCTGGAAAACGCGATGTGCGTGATCTTCCTGCACCGGGTGGCGGTGCGGCGGCGCCATTTCATCGTCTCGGCCCTATTGCCGTACTGTTACATCCTGTTCCTGGGCGTCGGTGCCCTGGTCATGACCCTGGTGGCGGGCAGCCTGCAAGTCATCGGCGAGGAGAGCGTGCGCCTGTTCGGCTATGTCTGGTCGCTGCACGGCTTGTCGGGCGTGCTGCTGTATATGCTGGGGCTGGCGGGCGAGGTGCTCATGCTGAGCTCGATCTACCTGGTGATGCCGGTCGGCCGCCTGTCCTGGCCGCATGCGCTGATCGGCGGCGTGACGGCGACTGCGCTGTGGGAGGTGGCGCGCCATGTGCTGGTCTGGTATTTCTCCACGCTGTCCCAGGTCAACCTGGTCTACGGCTCGATGACCACCGCCATCGTGGTCATGTTCAGCCTGGAGATCGGCGCCACGCTGCTGCTCTTCGGCGCCCAGGTGATTTCGGAATTCGAGCGCGTGCTGCGGGGTGAGCAGCACAAGCCGCCGCACCGGCTACATACCAAAACCGCCTGCTAGGCCAACGGCAGGGTGATGGTGAAGCGCGCCCCACCCAGGGCGGAGCTGCCGGCTTCCAGGGTCCCGCCATGCAGGTCCACGGCCTTGCTGGCAATCGACAGGCCCAGGCCGAAGCCGCCGGTGTTGCGGTCGCGGCTGCGGTCCAGGCGGTAGAAGGGCTCGAAGATGCGCTCGCGCTCGTGTTCCGGAATGCCGGGGCCGTCGTCTTCCACCACCACTTGCAGCGCGCCCATGCCACGCATGGCGCTGAGGCGCACCGCGCGCGTGCCGTATTTGAGGGCGTTGCGCAGCAGGTTGCCGATGGCGCGCTCCAGCAGGCGCTGGTCGCCGCTGTACTGGCCCAGGCCGGGCTGCAGCTCCATTTCCAGCACCATGCCTTCGGCCGGCGGCAGGCTGTCGCGGCAGTGCGCCAGCGCGGCGCCGATGTCGAAGGGCTGGCGCTGCAGGTGTGGTTCGGCATCGAGCTTGGTCATACCGAGCAGCTCGGTGACCAGCACTTTCAGCTCGCGCAGGTCGCCTTCCATGGCATTGATGCGCTTGTCCAGCGCCGGATTGTCGGCCGCGTCGCGCAGCAGTTCCAGTGCAAATTCCAGGCGCGCGATCGGGGTGCGGATCTCGTGCCCGACCGAATGCAGCAGGTTGCGCTGCGAGTCGAGCAGGCGCGCGATGCGGTCGGCCATGTGGTTGATGCGCTCGGCCAGCGGGTAGATGCTGTCGCGCGGCTGCATATGGGCGCGCGCGGCCAGGTCGCCGCCGCCAAAACGGTCGGCCACGCCGGACAGCTGCTGCAAGCCCTGCCAGTGCGCGCGCGACCAGGCCGCGATGGGGATCAGCAGCACCAGGGCCACGATCAGGTAGCGCACCGCCTCCATCGAGAGGGCGAAACTGATATCGATCGGCAGGTCCTGCGCCACCAGCGCTTCCTCGTGGCTGCCGATATAGCGCTCGCCGCCCAGGTCGACGCGCCGGTAGAAGGCCTTGCGGCCGATGTCCAGCACCACATCGCCGCGCTCGAAGCCCGCCGCATCCACCCCGCTCAGTTGCTTGCGCACCTCGCCCAGCGGCACCAGCTCGAAGCGCACGCCCGACACTTCACGCACTTTGTTCAGCCGGTCCAGCCACTGGTCGGCCGGGGCCTGGTCGATGTATTGCTCCAGCAGGAAGATCTGGGCCGCTGCCTGGCGCCGCGCAATCGAGTCGAGGGGATCGCCGAACAGGCGATTAATTGAAAAATAGACAATGAATGCCGCCGCACTGATGGACAGCATCACCAGTATGAAGAAGCGGAAGAACAGGCGATTCATTTGCGGGCATTGTATAAGAATCAAGCAACGGCGGTTGAATGTCGTACAAATTTGCGACAAAGAGTGTACAGCTCGCGGGGGATTTTACGGCCAGCTGTGCCTAAGATCACCCTATCAAATGGAGGGTTAGGCAATGAACAAATTTGCAACTTGCAGCGCTGTGGTGGCGACCCTGTTTCTCGCCGCCTGTGGTGGTGGCACGTCGGAAACGAACCGAACCGGTTCCCAGATCGCCGTGGGCGAACCAGCGCCAGGCGCTCCCGCCAAAGACGAATTCATCAAGCAGGCACGCGCGGCGGATTGCTCGGACATCGCCAATCGCCTGTACATCATCGATGGCAAGCAAGTGTTCTGGGAGCGTACCGGCAACTGCCCGGATGCCTCCTACCGCCACGTGCTGTACGGCCTGACCCCGCAAAACGAGCAGTGTGCGGTGAGCGACAGCATCGCCGGCCCACGCACCAGCTGCAAGGATGAGAGCCAGCGCGCCCTGTTCGACACCATCACCCGCAACCTGGACAAGCCTGACCTGGGCACCGGCCGCAAGGTGGAAACCATCGGCGTGATGCCGAAGGAAGGCGCGGTCGCTTACAAGCAACTGGCGCAAAATCAATACAGCGGCGTGTACGACGCACAGAACCTGGTGCTGCGCGATGCCGCCAGCCTGCAAAAGTTCTGGAGCACCTTCTACCGGAACCAAACGTCGGTGCCGCCTGTGCCAACCCTCGATTTCAATCGCCAGATGGTGATCGCGGTCGCCGTCGGGGCTTACTCGAACGGCTGCAACGCCCTGGTCATCGACAAGGTAGCGGTCAGCGGCGAAACCCTGCTGGTCAACTACCATGTGACCCAAGCGGCGGGGGATGTCGCCTGCACCACGTCGATCACCTATCCGGCCGCCATGCTTGTGCTGGACCGTATCGACGGGAAGGTCGATTTCATTAAGGGCTGAGCGATTTGACGGTGTGGGGATGTAATGCATTTACAATATTGCACATTCCCACACGTTGAAGTGTCATATGCAAAAGTACCTGTTCCTCGCCCTCGCAGGCGTTTGCGGCACGGCAGTTGCGCAAACACCGGCCACCAACCCGATGCCTGACGGCAGTCGGGATATGTATATTGGCGTGGGCGTTCAGAACGTGCCGCGCTTCGATGGCGCGCGCGACAGCCGTACTTTGCCGCTGCCGGTACTGCAGGTCCAATGGAGCAATGGGATTTTCATCGCTGGCACCAGCGTCGGCATGCACCTGTCGAACACGCCCTCGCTGGAATACGGCCCCCTGCTGGCCATGGCCCCGCGCCGCGACAAGGATGGCCTGTCGCAGGGTGTGGGCAGCATGGGCGAGGCTTCGACCACCCACGCCACGCTCACCGGCGAGCAGCCGGGTGGCATTTTGCCGGGCGACGACCGCTATGCGCGGGCCAACAAGTTGTCCGGCATGGACGTGATCGGACGCCGCCTGACCTATGGCGGTTTCCTGAACTACTACCTGACGCCCAAGCTGCGCCTGACCAATAGCCTGACCTATGGCGCCGGCCAGGGGCACGACGGCGCGCGCCTGCACACCTCGCTGCAATACATGATGGAGGAGGTGGCGCCGCACCACACGGTGGTGCTTTCCGCCGGCGTCTCGCTGGTGAACAGCGCTTACAACCAGACCTGGTTCGGCCTGACCAAGGCAGAAGGCGAACGCACCCGTTTGGGCTACTACCGTCCGGGCGGCGGCGTGCAGGATGTGCGCCTGGGCGCGCGCTGGAACTGGGCGCTGAGCCCGAGCTGGATCCTGACCTCAGGCGTGCACGTCAACCGCCTGAGCGGCGATGCCAAAGCCAGCCCGCTGGTTGAGCGGGCCACCAATGTTTCCGTTTCCTCTGCCCTGGCTTACCGATTCTGATGAAGACCATGACCCTGCTCCGCACCACGCTGCCGGCCCTGTGCCTGGCGCTGGTGTCCTGTGCCGTCCAGGCACAGGAAGAGTGGGTCAGCTACCGCGACGCCTATAAGCAGATGGTGGTGTTCGCCAAATATGGCAAGCCGAAGAACTTCCTGCAGATCCACTACCAGGTCACCCCGCGCGATGCCTCGGGCACGCTGGAAGGCCTGCACCTGACGCTGACCGGCAAGAACACGCAACTGAACCTGCCGCTCGACGCGGCCGGCCGCGCCGTGTTCCCCCTGTTGAAGGCGGCCTACGACGACAACGCCGTGCTGGCGCTGAACCGCAAGCTGCTGCACTACCGCTTTGTGCCGCGCGTATCGATCATGGCGCGCAACGACGGCATCTATGAGTCGGCCGACCTGCGCGCGGCATGCGACCAGGCACTGGCCTATCAGCGCCACGTGGATGTTTCGTATGGAGCGAAGAAATGCGCCGGCGTGCGTTTCGTCTTTGTGAACCGCTCCGACGCCCTGGTGCAAGTGAAATACGGCCAGCGCGAAGCCCCGCTGCCGGTGCTCGACGGCCCCGCCTTCGACGGTGAAACGTTGGGCAGCTACCGCACCGCCACCTACCGCTTTGCAGACTGGTCGGTGCAAGGCCAGGTCGTCAGCCAGAACACCCCGCTCGCCATCGCCCCGCTATTCGAATAGGGTCCGGCCCTATCGGGCCGTACCCTGGTTTCCCGGTTTCAGGTTTCAACCCCAAGCCGAAGGCGAAAACAGATAGCCCTCGCCCCAAACAGTCTTAATCTTCTCCCCATCCGTATCATCGAACTTCCGGCGCAGCTTAGAGATACTGTTATCGATACTGCGATCCAGCCCATCGAACTCAATCCCGCGCATGGTTTTCAGCAGCGCATCGCGCGACAGCACGGTACCGGCCGATTCCGCCAGCACCAGCAGCAGCTTGTACTCCGTATTCGACAGCGCACAAGGCTGCCCGCGCCAGGAAACCGAACGATCGCTGGTCGCGATGCTCAGCTGGCCGAAATTCAGCAGATCCGCCTCCGGCTTGCCCTGGCGGCGGCGCAGCAGCGCACGCAGGCGCGCCAATAGCACGCGCGGCTGCACCGGCTTGTTAATGAAATCATCCGCGCCCTGTTCCAGCAGCGACACCTCGTCGTAAGAATCCTCACGCGCGGTCATGATCAGGATCGGCACATCGCTGACTTCGCGGATTTGCTGGCTGACCTTCATGCCATCCATCCCCGGCAGCATCAGGTCCAGCACCACGATGTCAGGATTGGCCGCCTTAAAGCGCGCCAGCGCCTCATCCCCGCGCGGCACCACATCCACCTTGAACTCATAGCCCGCCAAATACTCCGTGACCAGCTCGGCCAGGCGCGCATCGTCTTCCACCAACATCACATGAACCATGACTATCTCCTTGTGGCGGACATTTTATAAGAGCTACAACCTCATGGCATATATGCACTTGAAATCCGACAAAGCGATACATCTAGTGAAATTCGGGGTCAGGTCTGACAATCGGACAAATGGTGCCTTTGGGCACCATTTGTCCGATTGTCAGACCTGACCCCGAATTGCCTTACAGCGCGCGGGCGATCAGCAGTTTCTGGATATCACTAGTGCCTTCGTAGATCTGGCACACGCGCACGTCCCGGTAGATACGCTCGACCGGGAAGTCGGCGGTGTAGCCGTAGCCGCCGTGGATCTGGATGGCGTCGGAACAGACGCGCTCGGCCATCTCGGAGGCGAACAGCTTGGCCATCGCGGCTTCTTTCAGGCAGGGTTGGCCGGCGTCCTTCAGGGAGGCGGCGTGCCAGATCAGCTGGCGTGCGGCTTCCAGTTGCATCGCCATTTCGGAAAGCTTGAACTGCACCGACTGGTGCTCGAAGATCGGCTTGCCGAAGGATTCGCGTTCGCGCGCGTACTTCAGCGCGGCCTCAAAGGCGGAGCGCGCCATGCCGACCGATTGCGAGGCGATGCCGATGCGGCCGCCTTCCAGGCCGGACAGGGCGATCTTGTAGCCCTGGCCCGGTTCGCCGATCATGTTGGCGGCCGGCACGCGGCAGTTCTCGAACAGGATCTGCGCGGTGTCGGAGGAATGCTGGCCCATCTTGTGCTCGATGCCGGCCACGATGTAACCGGGCGCGCTGGTCGGCACCCAAAAGGCGCTGATGCCCTTCTTGCCGGCCGCCTTGTCGGTCACCGCGAACACGATCGCCACGTCGGCATGCTTGCCGGAGGTGATGAACTGCTTGGTGCCGTTAATGATGTAGTCGTCGCCATCACGGGTGGCGCTGGTGCGCAGGGCGGCGGCGTCGCTGCCGGTATGCGGCTCGGTCAGGGCGAAGGCGCCCAGCATCTCGCCTTGCGCCAGGGGACGCAGCCACTGCTGCTTTTGCTGTTCGTTGGCGTACATCATGCCGATGCTGCACACCGGGCAGTTGTTGACGCTGATGACGGTGGAGGTGCCGCCATCGCCGGCAGCGATTTCTTCCAGCACCAGCGCGAGCGAAACGTAATCCAGGCCGGCGCCGCCCAGCTCCTCGGGCACCGCCACGCCGAAGGCGCCCAGAGCCGCCAGCTCTTTCAGCTCTTCTTTCGGGAAGTGGTGTTCCTTGTCCCAGCGCGCTGCGTTGGGCGCCAGGCGCTCCTGCGAAAACGCACGCAGCGCGTCGCGGATCATCTCGTGTTGTTCGTTAAGGATCATTATTCTCTTTCTGCTTTGCTGCAACAAATGTCCACTTTTCTTCCTGACCCCCAAGTGGACAATTGTTACCAGCCGATATTGGTGCCGTCGTAGTCTCGGTAGACGGGTTGTTCGGAGGGGGGGAGTTCGGCCAGCACGCGGCGTAGGCCGGTGGCGCTTTCTTCGACCGATAATGTGGCGCTGTCGCCGCCCATGTCGGTGCGGACCCAGCCCGGGTGCAGGGCGACGAAACTCGCGCCTTTGTTGGCGAACTGGTGGGCGGTGTCGATCAGTACGGAATTCAGCGCGGCTTTGCTGGCGCGGTACAAGGAGCCGCTGCTGCCATTGCGTTCGCTTAAAGAACCCATGCGGGAGGACATCACGGCCAGCTTGCCGCGCGCGTCGCATACCAGCGGGGCGAGGATCGGCAGCAGCCGCATCGCGCCCAGGACGTTGGTGTGCATGACGGCGTCGAAATCCGTCTGCATCGGGAAGCCGTCGCTGCGCGGGCCATACACGCCGGCGTTCAGGATGGCGATGTCCAGCTCTTCGCCATCGAGTTTCCAGCCCATGCCGGCCACCGCTTCCACATTCGTTACATCCAGCTTGTGGGCTTCGGCACCCATCTCGGCCAGCATGGCGACATCTTCTTTCTTGCGGGCCGTGGCGATCACGCGCCAGCCGTCGGCCAGGTACTGGCGTACCAGTTCCTGGCCGATGCCGCGCGAGGCGCCGATGATGAGTGCGAGCGCCATTCTGCTTACACCAGCTCGATGCCCATGGCGGTGGCTTCGCCGCCGCCGATGCACAGCGCCGCGACGCCTTTCTTGCCGCCCTTGGCTTTCAGCGCGCCGATCAGGGTGGTGATGATGCGCGCGCCAGTGGCGCCGATCGGGTGGCCCAGGGCGCAGGCGCCGCCGTGCACGTTCACTTTGCTGTGCGGGATGTCGAGGTCGTGCATCGCGGCCATCGGCACGGCGGCGAAGGCTTCGTTGATCTCCCACAGGTCAACGTCGCTGACTTTCCAGCCGGTCTTGGCCAGCAGCTTCTGGATCGCGCCGACCGGTGCGGTGGTGAACTGTTCCGGCACCAGGGAGTTGGTGGCGTGGCCGGTGATCTTGGCGATCACGTTGGCGCCCAGCTGCTTGGCGGTCGATTCGCGCATCAGCACCAGGGCTGCTGCGCCGTCGTTGATGGAGGAGGACGAGGCGGCGGTGATGGTGCCGTCCTTGGCGAAGGCTGGCTTGAGCGACGGGATCTTTTCGATCTTGGCTTTCAGCGGGCCTTCATCCTTGTCGATCACCACGTCGCCGGCGCGGCCGGAGACGGTGACCGGGGTGATTTCCCAGGCGAAGGCGCCGGAGGCTTGCGCCGCTTGCGCGCGCTTCACGGATTCGATGGCGAAGTTGTCCTGTGCTTCGCGGGTGAATTTGTAGGCGCTCGAGCATTGCTCGGCGAAGGTGCCCATGGAGCGGCCGGCGCCGGTCTTGGCGTCGCGCGTGTAGGCGTCTTCCAGGCCGTCGTACATCATGTGGTCGAACATCATGCCGTGGCCGATGCGGTAGCCGCCGCGTGCTTTAGGAATGATGTAAGGGGCGTTGGTCATGGACTCCATGCCGCCCGCCACGATCACGTCGGCGGAACCGGCGGCGATGGTGTCGTAGGCGAAGATGGCCGCCTGCATGGCGGAGCCGCACATTTTGGACAGGGTGACGGCGCCGGCCGATACCGGCAGGCCGGCCTTGATCGCGGCCTGGCGCGCCGGCGCTTGGCCCTGGCCCGCCATCAGGCAGTTGCCGAAGTAGACGTGTTCAACCGCTTCCGGCTTGATGCCGGCGCGTTCGACGGCGGCCTTGATCGCCACGGCGCCCAGGTCGTGCGCGCTCAGGCTGGAGAAGTCGCTCTGGAAGGCGCCCATTGGGGTGCGGGCTGCGCCAACGATTACGATAGGGTCATTCATTTTCAAAGGTCTCCAAAAGGGATGGTGTCAGGGGTGCCGCCGCCGATGGCGGCAGGCTTTGATTGCAGAACCGGACGTGTTGGGGATACGGGAACACGTCCTCGATGACGCCACTGGCGATCCGCTCTTTTTTCCCGGCCCACCAGGACTGGGTGAGAAGATCGGCGTGGTGCTTCATAAAATATTGTCGGATCTTCGCGTTCCCCAGCAGGAAACTGCCAAACTGCTCGGGGAAGACGTCGTGCTTGCCAATCGGGTACCACGGCTCGGCGGACATTTCGTCCTCCTCGTTGCGCGGCGCCGGAATCACACGGAAGTTGCAGTCCGTGAGGTATTCGATTTCATCGTAGTCGTAGAAAACGACACGCTTGTGACGGGTGACGCCGAAATTCTTGTACAGCATGTCACCCGGGAAGATATTGGCCGCCACCAGGTCCTTGATGGCGTTGCCGTATTCGATGATGCCGTGCTCCAGCGCCGCATCGTCGCCCACTTCGTCGGCGTGCGACAGCCACATATTCAGCGGCACCATGCGCCGTTCGATGTACAGGTGGCGGATCACGATCTGCTCGCCCTCCTCCTCCACCAGCGAGGGCGCGAAGTGCTTGAGCTCTTTCACCAGCTCGTCGGAGAAGCGGTGGCGCGGGAAGGCGACGTTGGAGTATTCCAGCGTGTCGGCCATGCGGCCAACGCGGTCGTGGTGCTTCACCAGCAGGTATTTGCTCTTGATCTGCTCGCGCGTGGTATCCTTCGGCGCCGGGTAGAAGTCCTTGATCACCTTGAACACGTAAGGGAAGGACGGCAGCGCGAACACCAGCATCACCAGGCCGCGAATGCCGGGCGCGATTGTGAACAGGTCGGACGAGTGTTTCAGGTGTTGCAGGTAGTCGCGGTAGAAGGCGTTCTTGCCCTGCTTTTGCAGGCCGAGGATGGTGTAGATCTCGCTGCGCGGCTTGCGCGGCATCAGGTTGCGCAGGAACTGCACCGTGGCCGACGGCACTTCCATATCGACCATGAAGTAGGCGCGCGTGAACGAGAACAGGGTGACGATATGTTCGTCCTCGGTCAGGATCGCGTCCAGCACCAACTGCCCGTTTTTGTTGTGCAGGACCGGGATCACGAAGGGCAGTTCGCGGCTGCCGTTGACGGCCTTGCCCACGATGTAGGCGCCCTTGTTGCGGAAGAACAGGCTGGCCAGGACCTGGACTTGGGCATTCGGTTCCAGCTCGCCGAACAGGCTGGCCAGGCGCGCTTCCACCAGGCCGATATCGCGCGACAGGTCGGCGAAAGGCGTGGCCAGTTGGAAGTTGGTGACGATGCGCTTGAGTGTGAAGGTCAGGCCGTCCTTGGCCGGATAGTAGACGCGGTAGATGGGCGCCGCTTCCGCCGTTTCAATGTACTCGGTGGAGATCACCGGGCGCACGAAAATGAATTCGTTGTTGAAGTAGGAGCGGTGCAGGATATTGCAGCAGACCGAGTTGAAGAAAGTCTCCGCCAGCTCCGGCTGCTGGTGGCCGGTCAGCATGCCGATGTAGTGCAGCTTGAGTTCGCGCCACACTTCATCAGTCAGCTCGGACGGGTCGTACTCGTCCTCCAGCAGGTGCACGCATTCCTGCACGCGCTTGTCGTAAAAGTCGATCCGTTCGCGCGCCGCGACCTGGGCCACGGCCCAGTCGCCTTGCTCGAAATGCCGCTTGGCCGCCTGCGCCGCCTGCCGGAACAGGCGGTAGTGCTTGTCGAACCCCTCGCGGATGGTGCGCGCGATGTCGAACGCGATCTGCGACGACAGCAGCTTGGGGAAGGCGGCGTGGATCATGGCGGCCTTGCGGCGATGCGCTTACTTGGTCTCGGCGAACAGTTCGCGGCCGATCAGCATGCGGCGGATTTCGCTGGTGCCGGCGCCGATTTCGTACAGCTTGGCGTCGCGCCACAGGCGGCCGACCGAGTACTCGTTGATGTAGCCGTTGCCGCCCAGGGTCTGGATCGCCTCGCCGGCCATCCAGGTTGCCTTCTCGGCCGAGTACAGGATGGCGCCGGCGGCGTCCTTGCGCAGCGCGCGCACCTGTTCCGGGTTGGTGGCGCGGTCGCAGGCCTGGCCCACGGCGTAGACGTAGGCGCGGCACGCCATCATGGTGGAGTACATATCCGCCAGCTTGCCCTGCATCAGCTGGAATTCGCCGATCGGCTGGCCGAACTGTTTGCGGTCGTGGATGTAAGGCACCACGGCATCCATACAGGCCGCCATGATGCCCAGCGGGCCGCCGGACAGCACGGTGCGCTCGAAGTCCAGGCCCGACATCAGCACGTTGACGCCCTTGCCCAGGCCACCCAGCACGTTCTCGGCCGGTACTTCGCAATCCTCGAACACCAGTTCGCCGGTGTGCGAACCACGCATGCCCAGCTTGTCCAGCTTCTGCGCGATGGAGAAGCCTTTGAAGCCTTTTTCGATCAGGAAGGCGGTCATGCCGCGCGGGCCGGCTTCCAGGTCGTTCTTGGCGTACACCACCAGGGTGTCGGCGTCCGGGCCGTTGGTGATCCACATCTTGGTGCCGTTCAGCACCCAGCGGTCGCCCTTGAAGTCGGCGCGCAGCTTCATCGACACCACGTCGGAACCGGCGTTCGGCTCGGACATGGCCAGCGCGCCAATGTGCTCGCCGGAGATCAGCTTCGGCAGGTATTTCTTCTTCTGTTCTTCGGTGCCGTTGCGCTTGATCTGGTTGACGCACAGGTTGGAGTGCGCGCCGTAAGACAGGCCGACCGAGGCCGAGGCGCGCGAAATCTCTTCCATCGCGATGATGTGGGCCAGGTAGCCCATGTTCGCGCCGCCGTATTCCTCGCTGACGGTAATGCCCAGCAGGCCCAGCTCGCCCATCTTCTTCCACAGGTCCATCGGGAACTGGTCGCTGCGGTCGATTTCAGCCGCGCGGGGGGCGATTTCGGCGGCGGCGAACTGTTGCACCGCTTCGCGCAAGGCGGCGATGTCCTCGCCGTGGTCAAAGGTCAGGCCTGGGAGATGGAGCATGTCTTCCTCTATTAGTGTTAGGTATTGAAGCGCAAATGATACGCCTGACTTACGTTAAACGTAAACGTCAACCAGCCGTAGCTTGCTTTTCGGCAAGAGCAGCCAGCAGGCGCCGGCATTCTTCCTCGTGGGTGCCGATCTCTTGCAGGGACATTTCGATGTCTTCGCGCTGTTGTTCCAGCGTTTCGCGGTGCTGCGCCAGCACGCCCAGGAAGCGGTTCATCTGGGCGGCGGTATCCTTGGGCGACTCGTACATGTCGACCAGGCTCTTGATTTCGCTGAGCGACAGGCCGATGCGCTTGCCGCGCAGGGTCAGCTTGAGGCGGGTGCGGTCGCGCGGCGTGTAGACGCGGTTGCGGCCGCCTGCCCCTTCGCGCGATGGCGCCAGGAGGCCCTGGTCTTCATAAAAACGGATGGCGCGCGGCGTAATGTCGAATTCGCGGGCGAGTTCAGTGATGGTGTAGGTCGGCATGGCTTACAATGGATCTTCCGTTTACGTAACGTTAACCACATTCTAGCCTATGAATCCGCTCGAATCCCAGCTTGACTATCCATTTGGCGACACCCTGCCGGCCAGCGGCACCGTCCTGGAAGTCGCGCCCGGCGTGGCGTGGATGCGCCTGCCGCTGCCCTTCGCCCTGGACCACATCAACCTGTGGCTGCTGCGCGAGGCTGGCGGCTGGAGTTTGGTCGATTGCGGCGTGGCGCTGGACGCCAGCAAGGAGGCCTGGAACGCGGTGCTGGCCGGGCCGCTGGCGGGCCAGCCGCTGCAGCGCGTGATCGCCACCCATTGCCATCCCGACCACGTCGGCCTGGCCGACTGGCTGTGCCAGCGCTTCGGCGTGCGGCTGTGGATGACGGCCGGCGAGTACGGCTTCGCACGCATGATGTCGGCCGGCCTGCCGGGCGTGGATGGCCCGTCCGCCGTGCCGCATTTCGAGCGCCACGGCCTGGTTGACCCGGACATGCTGGAGAAAATGCGCTCGCGCAAGAACTACTACCCGTCCCTGGTGCCCGCCGTGCCGAGCGAGTACGTGCGCCTGCAGGACGGGCAAGAGCTGACGGCCGGCGACTGCGGCTGGCGCGTCATCACGGGTTTCGGCCATTCGCCGGAGCATGCCGCCCTCTACTGCGAACAACTGAACGTGCTGGTGTCGGGCGACATGGTGCTGCCGCGCATCTCCACCAATATGTCGGTGTTCGCGGTCGAGCCGGAAGCCAATCCCCTGCAGCAGTACCTCGATTCGCTCGAGCGCTTTGCCGGCTTGCCACCAGATGTGCTGGTGTTGCCATCGCACGGCCGCCCTTTCCGTGGCCTGCACACCCGCATCGGCCAACTGCGCGAACACCACGCCCAGCGCCTGGCCGAGGTATTGGCGGCCTGCGCCGACATGCCGCGCTCGGCCGCCGAGATAGTACCAATCATGTTCCGCCGCCCGCTCGACGCCCACCAGCTGAGCTTCGCGCTGGGCGAGGCGCTGGCCCACCTGCACAAGCTGTGGCGCGATGGTATCGTGCGCCGGGCCACCGACAATGGCGGCATCATCAAATTCATGAAAGTATAAAAGTTACCGCCGGTCCTTAATACCAGCCGACCGGCTGGCAACACTCCCCATCCAGGGTTTGTGGTCGTAAATCAACTTCCATTAAGAAAGTTGCATTCCGATTCATTGTCGTCCTGACAAGTTGATTCTGCTAGATTCGATCCCTTACGCCAAAAAAAATTCGGGTCTGCAGAGTAAGAAATCGGGCAGTCTGTAGTGTCAATTGTTAATTGTGATAGTTCATCTTTGTCACAATTGGTCTGATGATTCTAGAGACTGACATTCATGTTCTGACATGAAATAGTGCAACTATGAATTCTTCAAACGAACGTGAAAGCTTTAGCCAGCGACTTCAGCAGGCTTTAAAAAACGCCCACTACTCCCCGGACAGCCCGACCCGGCTGGCGCGGGAGTTCAATATCCGTTTCGAGGGAAGACCGATTACGGTCCACGCAGCCCGGAAATGGCTGGTTGGAGAGGCGATTCCGACCCAGGAGAAGCTGCGCATGATCGCGCAGTGGCTGGGGGTTCCCGCCGAATGGTTGCGCTTCGGTGGCGCGGAAGGCGAGCACCACAATGGTGACACGAACGGTAGCAACGTGACCCGTTTCGAATCGGCGGATGTGAAACTGATCGCCGATTTGCAACGGCTGGATGACCATCACAAGCAAATCGCGCGCGAATTTATTCGCATGCTTGTCCGGATCAACTACCAAAAGTAACAATTCGACACTATTTTGTCCTGCGCAAGAGCGGGGCAAAGGGCTGTCCGAACGCCCTTCCCGCCACATTTAGCGCACCGTCGCCCGGCACCCTGCAACAGGATGCCGGGCGATGTTTTTTTAGGCGCCGGCGATGGCAAGGCGTCATGTCACAAACGACCATACCACTTTGTAACGCGCTTGATACATTAGCCCCTCAGGGCGCATGTTTTCAGGGATTCATACCAGTCCAGCGAGGGGCCAGATTGTGACATATGCCGAATAAATCGATGACGCGGGCGACGGTGTGGTCGACCATTTCATCGATGCTTTGCGGCTTGTGGTAGAAGCTGGGCAGGGGCGGGAAGATAATGCCGCCCATTTCGGTGACGGCCGTCATATTGCGCAGGTGCGCCAGGTTGAATGGCGTTTCGCGCACCATCAGTATCAGGCGGCGGCGCTCTTTCAACATGACGTCGGCGGCGCGCGCAATCAGGTTATCCGACAGGCCGTGCGCCACGG
Organism: Massilia sp. SR12; assembly: GCA_046523935.1. Taxonomy (GTDB): domain Bacteria; phylum Pseudomonadota; class Gammaproteobacteria; order Burkholderiales; family Burkholderiaceae_D; genus Rugamonas. The sequence continues at coordinate 4,334,670 of CP159586.1, forward strand.
CGGCCAGGGTCTTCATCGAACACGGGGCAATCACCATGCCGTCGGCCTGGAACGAGCCGCTGGCGATGGCGGCACCGATATTGCTCTGCTTGTGGACCACATCGGCCAGCGCTTCGACTTCCTTGCGCTGCAGGCCGGTTTCCTGGTGCAGGGTGAGCACCGCCGCGTCGGAAACGACGAGGTGGGTCTCGACCGTGGGGATATGGCGGAGATGCTGCAGCAGCCGCACGCCGTACACGGCGCCGGTGGCGCCAGTGATGGCGATGACCAGCCGCTGCGGGCGATCAGGCATTGCCGTCCAGCAGGGCCTTCAGTTCGCCGGATTCGTACATCTCGGACATGATGTCGGAACCGCCGATGAACTCACCGCGCACGTACAGCTGCGGGATGGTTGGCCAGTTCGAATACTCTTTGATGCCCTGGCGCACTTCCGCATCGTCCAGCACGTTCACGGTGGCGATATTCTCAACGCCGCAAGCTTTCAGGATCTGGATGGCACGTCCGGAAAAGCCGCATTGCGGGAACTGGGCGGTGCCCTTCATGAACAGCACGACCGGGGTGTTGGTCACGGTTTCTTTGATCCAGGTTTGTACGTCGCTCATTACATTCTCGCTGCTAAGGATTGGAATCCCACCATTTTACCAAGGTTTGGTGATTTGCCAGTTGACACAGGTCATGTTCGATGCGACTATATCGACACTCGATATAGCGTTACTCGATATATGGACTACTCAAAATACCTGCCCCTGTCGGAAGCCAGCTTTTACATGCTGGCAGCGCTCGACCAGCCCTCGCACGGCTACGCCATCATGCAGAAGGTAGAAGCCATGAGCGGCGGCAGCGTCACCATTGGCCCGGGCACGATGTACGGCGCCTTCAACACACTGGAAAAGCAGAAGCTGATCCTCAAAGTGGCCGAAGAAGACCGCCGCAAAATTTACGCGTTGACTGATTTAGGCAAGGAGGTGCTGGCGGAGCAGGTGCGCCGGCTGGAAATCATGGTAAAAGGCGCCCAGGCGGCGCTCAACATTGGGAGGTCGGCATGAAAGACGATGTGTGGAAGCTCAAGCTGTGGTGGGCGTGGCAAGACCGTGAACACGAAGAATGGCTGACAGCACAATCGCGGCGCGGCCTGCACTTGCGCAGCGTCTCAATGCTGGGCCTGCTGCACCGCTTCGAGTTGGGCGCGCCCGGTGAAGTGAGCTACCGCTGGGACTTCCAGAGCGACGGCGGCAAGCGCGACTACCGCCAGTTGTTCAGTGACGCTGGCTGGCAGTTAGTAGGCGACATCCCCGGCGGCTGGCTCTGTTGGAGCAAACCAGCGCCTGCGGGCCAGCAAGCCGAGATCTTCACCGACCGCGTCTCCCTGCGCAATAAATACCGCGGCCTGCTGACCGCGCTCTGCATCACCTCCCTGCCGCTGCTGCCACTGATCCTGGTCAACCGTAGCTTGTGGACCGACATGGCCGCCGGCGGCCGCCCCGCCATCGCCGCCGCCGGCATCATCGCCATGGGCCTCGGCTGCTTCGCCATCGGCGCCTACGGCTCCCTGCGCATCTGGCGCCGCATGCAAGAAATTTGAAAGATCGGGGTCAGGTCTGGCAATCGGACAAAAGCTGCCTTTCGGCAGCTTTTGTCCGATTGTCAGACCTGACCCCGAATTTTTAGCCGCGCAGCTTGGCGAAGGCGGCGGCCATGGAACCTTGGGCTGCCGGTTCGCGTGACTGCTGCTTCTGCTGCTGGCCCATGGCGCGGCGGTCGTTGCGGTCGCTGCGTTGTTCCGGGCGGGCGCCGGCGGCCGGGGCGCTGTCGTTCAGGCGCATGGTCAATGCAATGCGCTTGCGCTTGGCGTCGACTTCCAGCACTTTCACCTTCACCACCTGACCGGCTTTGACCACGGTGTGCGGGTCTTTGACGAAGGTGTTGGACAGCGCGGAAATGTGGACCAGGCCGTCCTGGTGCACGCCAATGTCGACGAAGGCGCCGAAGGCGGCGACGTTGGTCACCACGCCTTCCAGGATCATGTCGGTGCGCAAGTCGCTGATTTCTTCCACGCCTTCCTTGAAGGTGGCGGTGGTGAACTCTGGGCGCGGGTCGCGGCCGGGCTTTTCCAGTTCCTTGATGATGTCGGTCACGGTCGGTACGCCGAACTTCTCATCAGCATACTTGGCGGGCGACAGGCCTTTCAGCAGCTTGCTTTCGCCGATCACGCCGCGCACATCCTTCTGGATGTCGGCCAGGATCTTTTCCACCACCGGGTAGGATTCTGGGTGCACGGCGGAGGCGTCGAGCGGGTTTTCGCCGCCCATCACGCGCAGGAAGCCGGCGGCTTGCTCAAACGTCTTGTCGCCCAGGCGCGGCACGCTCTTCAGCGCGGCGCGCGAGGCGAAGGCGCCTTTCAGGTCGCGGTAAGTGACGATGCTCTGCGCCACGCTGGACGACAGGCCGGACACGCGCGCCAGCAGCGGGGCGGAGGCGGTATTCACGTCAACGCCAACGGCGTTCACGCAGTCTTCCACCACGGCGTCCAGCGAGCGCGCCAGCTGGGTTTGCGAGACGTCGTGCTGGTATTGGCCGACGCCAATCGATTTCGGGTCGATCTTGACCAGCTCGGCCAGCGGGTCCTGCAGGCGGCGGGCAATGGAAACGGCGCCGCGCAGCGAGACGTCCAGCTCGGGCAGCTCACGCGAGGCGTATTCAGAGGCGGAATACACGGAGGCGCCAGCTTCCGACACCACAATCTTGGTCAGCTTCAGCTCCGGGCACTGCTTGATCAGGTCCTGCGCCAGCTTGTCGGTTTCGCGCGAGGCGGTGCCGTTGCCGATGGAAACCAGCGACACATTGTGCTTGGCCGCAAGCTGCGCCAGGGTGTGCAGCGAGCCGTGCCAGTCATTGCGCGGCTGGTGTGGATAAATGGTGGAGGTATCCACAACCTTGCCGGTGGCATCCACCACGGCCACTTTCACGCCGGTGCGCAGGCCCGGGTCCAGGCCCATGGTGGCGCGCGGGCCAGCCGGGGCCGCCAGCAGCAAAGCTTTCAAATTGGTAGCGAATACATTGATGGCATCCTGCTCGGCTTTTTCGCGCAGCGCGCCCATCAGCTCGGTTTCCAGGTGCATGAAGGATTTCACGCGCCAGGTCCAGCGCACCGTGTCGGCCAGCCATTTGTCGGCCGGGCGACCGGCTTGCTTGATGCCGAAACGGGCCGAAATACGGCTTTCGCACGGGTTATGCGGCGCGTCCCACTTCGGTTTTTCCTCTTCCGAGTCCAAACGCAGGGTCACGTCCAGCATGCCTTCGCGGCGTCCGCGCAACAGTGCCAGGGCGCGGTGCGAGGGCACGGCGGCCAGCGGCTCGGAATAATCGAAGTAATCGGCGAACTTTTCGCCCTCTTCTTGTTTTCCGTCAACAACTTTGGACTCAACTACGCCATGCTCTTGCACATATTCGCGCAAGGATTGCAGCAGGGTGGCGTCTTCGGCGAAGCGTTCCATCAGGATCTGGCGGGCGCCATCCAGCGCGGCCTTGATGTCCGGCACGCCGGCGTTCTTGCCGTCGGCGGTTTCGAAGGCTTCGCGCAGGTATTTATTGGCTTCGGCTTCAGGCGTTTGGGTCGGATCGCCCAGCAGGCCCTCGGCCAGCGGGGCCAGGCCGGCTTCAATGGCGATCTGGGCCTTGGTGCGGCGCTTCGGTTTGTAGGGCAGGTAGAGGTCTTCCAGGCGGGTCTTGTCTTCCGCATGGGTGACGGCATCCAGCAGCTCCGGCGTCATTTTTTCCTGCTCGGTGATCGAGCTAATGATGGCTGCACGGCGGTCTTCCAGCTCGCGCAGGTAGCGCAGGCGCTCTTCCAGCAAACGCAGTTGGATGTCGTCCAGGCCGCCCGTCGCTTCCTTACGGTAGCGGGCGATAAACGGGACGGTGGCGCCTTCGTCCAGCAGGGCGACGGCGGCGGCGACCTGGACCGGCTTGGCGGCCAGTTCAATGGCAAGGCGTTGTTCGATAGAAGGCAGCATGACGGTGTTTCCAAACTGTGAAGGCCGAAATCATACAACGCCCGCATCGCCAATGGGACCCGATATAGATTATTATGAATTAGTTAATGTTGCCCGTCCTGCCTCTAGTTGCGCTAAGTTAGGATTTTCACAAACACGAAACTGTGGAAGGCGGATAATATTGCATGTTGCTGTTTTTGAACCGCTGATTTAAAAGAATGCGCCCAATGGATATTACCCGCGACGAACTCCGCGAAACTCCAGTCGCACCGGCCCCTGCGCCAACCGCTCCGCCCAACCAGCTCCCCTATGCTGTGGCGACGTGGTTGCAGAGGGTGGATGCAGCCGCGCATCCCAAGCCTAAACTGGCCCCGGTCGATATCGACCCGAAACAGACTAGCTACAAACTGATCTACGTGCTGGCGCCCACCAGCGGCGGGCGCCACGTGGCGCTGTGCCTGTACAAGGCGCGCCTGAAGCCGAACGGCGACGTGGCGGCGGCCAGCCCGGTCAGCGAGGTGTTTTCCCTGCTGTCCGCCCCGCCGGCTTTCCTGGCGCCGGGCGACGAGGACCTGGTGCGTTTCTTCGTAGCCATGCGCAGCGGCCCCAATTCCCAGACCGGCAGTGCGACGGAGCCGCGCGGCAAGATTGGCGCGGCCCTGCTGCACATGCTGTCCCAGCAGGAAAAACTGCTGTGGGCCAATTCCTGGTCGGACGTGGGCAATGGCCTGCTCTATCCGATGAAGCCGGGCCCGCTGCGCAATGCCAGCCTGGCCTGGCGCGAAGAAGGCAAAGGCTTGCGCCTGGGATGGCAGGTGGAGGTGCCGGAGGGCGCCAAGCACCACGGCGCCGACCAGATCGACTACATGCTGCCGACCGATCCGCCTTGGTATATCGACAACTTGTCCACTGGCGAGCTGCAATTGAACCAGGGCGGCACCACCATTCCGCTGGCCGACCTGCAAGCCCTGGTGGCGCAGGCGCCGCTGCTGATGCCGAACGATAAGATGCGCGTCTCGCAATTGCTGCTGGCGCATGGCTTGCAGCAACTGATGCCGCTGCCGCAGCCCTTGCCGCAGCGCGTGCGCACCGACGTCAAGCCGCGTCCGATCCTGGTGCTCGACTCGGCCCAGTTGGCCGACGGTTCACTGCAGCGCTGGAACGACTATGCCGTGCTGTCCTATGACTACGATGGCGAGCGCGTCTCGTTCGACCCGTCGCAGCGCGTGGTGCGCCAGCGCGGCGAGGTGACCGAGATCATCCAGCGTAACGAGGAACTGGAGGCGGCAGCACTGGAGACCCTGACCCAGCTCGGCTTCAAGAAACCCACCGCCTTGCCGCTGTCGAGCGTGCGCGGCGGCTTGCTGCTAGCCCACCAGGCAGACTGGATTCGCTTTGCCGAGTCCGGCATCGAGGCGCTGGTCGCTGCTGGCTGGCGCGTGGAAAAATCGCCGAAGTACCGCTACGACATGGTGGTGGTGGACCAGTGGTACGCCGAGGTGGAGGAAGACACCACTGAGAGCGGCAGCGCCTGGTTCGACCTGGAGCTGGGCATCACCGTCAACGGCGAGCGTGTGCCGCTGCTGCCGGTGCTGGTGCAGATGATCCGCAACTTCCCGAACGATTTCGGCCCGAAAGCGCTGGCCGTGCACGGCGAGTCGGACCAGATGCTGGCCGTCCTGCCGGATGGCACCCGCGTGGCGCTGCCATGGAACCGCCTGCGGCCTATCCTGGCCACGATCGGCGAGCTGTACTTCAGCGAAAAGATCCGCCATGCGGTGCGCATGTCCTCGCTGGATGCGGCGCGCCTGGACGAGCTGGCGCGCAATGTCGACTTCCAGTGGACCGGCGGCGAAGCGCTGCGCGACATGGGCCGCAAGCTGAACCAGTTCTCCTCGGTGCAGCGGGTGCCGACCCCGGTCGGCCTGCGCGCTACCCTGCGCGACTACCAGACCGACGGCTTGAGCTGGATGCAGTTCCTGCGCGAATACAACTTTGGCGGCATCCTGGCCGACGATATGGGCTTGGGCAAGACGGTGCAAACCATTGCCCACATCCTGGTCGAAAAAGAGGCCGGTCGCCTGGACCACCCGGCCCTGGTCATCGCGCCGACCAGCCTGATGAACAACTGGCAGGACGAAACCGCGCGCTTTGCGCCCAGCCTGAAAGTGCTGCTGTTGCAAGGCAAGGACCGCGCCGAGCTGTTCGACGAAATCCCGAAAGCGGACCTGGTGCTGACCACCTACGCCCTGCTGCCGCGTGACGAGGAAAAACTGCGCGAGCACGACTTCCACCTGGTGATCCTGGACGAGTCGCACTACATCAAGAACACCCGATCCAAGGCGGCCCAAAGCGCCGGCTTGCTGCGTGCACGCCACCGCCTGTGCCTGTCCGGCACGCCGCTGGAAAACCACCTGGGCGAGCTGTGGTCGCAGTTCCATTTCCTGCTGCCAGGCCTGCTGGGCGACGAGAAAACGTTCAACAGCAGCTTCCGTCACCCGATCGAGCGCCAGGACGACCCGCAGCGCCGCATGCTGCTGAACCGCCGCATCAGGCCATTCCTGCTGCGCCGGACCAAGGACAGCGTGGCCAAAGAGCTGCCGCCGAAGACCGAGATGGTGCGCAAGGTGGAGTTGTCCGGCCCGCAGCGCGACCTGTACGAAACCGTACGCCTGGCCATGGACCAGAAAGTGCGTGAGGAGATCGACCGCAAGGGCGTGGCACGCTCCCAGATCGTGATCCTGGAAGCCTTGCTCAAGCTGCGCCAGGTCTGCTGCGACCCGCGCCTGGTGAAGTCCACCAAGAAGGCTGCCGCCACCGGCTCGGCCAAGCTGATCGACCTGATGCAGATGGTCGAGGACTTGCTGGAAGAGAAACGCAAGATCCTGGTGTTCTCGCAATTCACCTCCATGCTGGAGCTGATCGAGGAGGAGCTGGAGGCGCGCGATATTCCGTATGCGATCCTGACCGGCGAAACGCGCGACCGCGGCGCCCAGGTGGCGGCCTTCCAACAAGGCGCGGTGCCGATCTTCCTGATTTCGCTGAAAGCGGGCGGCGTGGGCCTGAACCTGACGGCGGCCGACACGGTCATCCACTACGATCCATGGTGGAACCCGGCGGCCGAGAACCAGGCCACCGACCGCGCCTGGCGTATCGGCCAGGACAAGCCGGTCTTCGTCTACAAGCTGATCGCCAAGGGCACGCTGGAAGAAAAGATCCAGCTGCTGCAGCAAAAGAAATCGGACCTGGCGCAATCCGTGCTGGCGGAAGGCGAATCGCAGAAGATGGCCTTGACCCAGGAAGACTTGCAACAAATCTTCGCGCCATTACAGGACTAAGGATTGCCCATGCTGAGTGCTGAACACTATCGCCAGATCCTCGACCACAGTAGCGACGTACACTGGATGCTGGACTGCGATAGTGGCCAGCTGCTGTACGTCAGCCCGGCCGCTGAAAAGCTGTTCGGCTATATGCCCGAGCGTGCGCAGCAGGTGGCCGCCCATCTGATGGCCGAGCTGCCCGAGCGGCTGGAAGCCTACGCCTCGGGCGACACGACCCGCCGCCACACCGTGCGCGACACGGAAATGCCGGGCAAAGATGGCGTGCTGATCCCGGTCGAAATCGAATCCGTCCTGGTGCCGGATGTCGATAGCGGCGTGCTGCGCCTGGTCGGCACGGTGCGCGACATCCGCGAACGTGTGGAACGCGAAAAACAGCAAAAGAAGTTCGCCTCCATGGTGTCGCACGAGTTCCGCACGCCGCTGTCGACCATCGACGGCGCCATCCAGCGCCTGGAAATGACCTCGGCCAACGCCGATGACAATACCAAAAAGCGCTACCGCAAAATCCAGACCGCAGTCGACCGCCTGCTGGAGCTGATCAACGAATACCTGAGCCCGGAGCGTATGGCCAGCATTGGCCGTAAGCGCCAGGCCGATGAAGTGTCGCCGGAAGCCTTGCTGGAAACAGCGGCCGAGCAGGCGCGCCAGCGCCGCGCCGACATTACCGTGCGTGCCGATGGCTTGCCGCAGTGGATGCGCTGCGACCCGCAAGGCTTGCGTTTGTGTCTCGATATACTTTTAGATAATGCCCTCAAGTACACTAATGACAACGTTGCGATAGAATTGCATGGTAGGAAGGCTAGCGAAGGCGGGGTGGAACTCCTCGTCATCGATCGCGGCACTCCCGTTCCGGATGATGAGCTAGGCAAACTCTTCGACAAGGGTTACCGAGGCAAGGCTGCCGCAGGGCATGCTGGCTCCGGCTTGGGCCTGTATATGGCCAAGAATGTTATCGAGGTCCACGGCGGTTCATTGTCTGTGGAAAATTTGCCTGAAAGCGGCAAGAAATTTCGGATTTGGCTTCCAGTCGCTGCTTAAGGGTTGCGCAGCCAGTGACCAACCGTGATAATTCTTTGACGCAAGCCCCAACCCCCGGCTGCGATTGAATAGAAAAATGGCGCATCAATGACGCAAATACTGATCGTGGAAGACAACCTGGAGTACGCCGAAGAAATGGCGGACTTCCTGGCTGAGCTCGGCCATGTCGTACACACAACAAATAACGCCCAAGAAATGTGGTCCGCCCTGAGCCAGGGCAATGTAGGCGTGGTCGTGCTCGACCTCGGCCTGCCGGATGAGGATGGCTTTAATGTCATTCCGCGCATGCGTCAGCTTTACCCGCAGATTGGCTTGCTGGTGCTGACCGGGCGTGTCGCGTTTGATTCCCGCATCATGGGCTTGCGCCTGGGCGCGGATCACTACCTGACCAAGCCGATCAAATTCCCGGAACTGGCCGCCCATATCGAGGCGCTGGACCGCCGTGTCGGCCCCCAGGAAGCGATTCCCGTGCCGAGCAAGTGGACCCTGAAAGTGTCTGCGCGCCAGCTGGAGCTGCAGGGCCAGGCGATTACCCTGACCGAGAAAGAGTGCAATTTCCTGCACCTGCTCACGATTAATACCCGTCCCGTGCCACGCCAGGTGATTGTGGCCGGTATCGGCGGCGACGACCCGGATGCGGGCCGCCGGGTGGATATGCTGGTGTATCGTTTACGCAAAAAGGCGCGCAGCGGCCTGGGCCAGGATCTTCCCCTGCGTTCGGCCTATGGCGAGGGCTACAGCCTGTCCGCCAGCTTCAATATCTCCTAATTAGGGACAGAGTCGCGCGAACTGGGTAGAATCGGGGTTTCCCGATCCTACCCTTTTGTTTTTATGGCTCGCCTGCCCCGTCTCGTTGTTCCCAACCAGCCCCATTACATCATCCAGCGCGGCCTGAATGGCCAGGAAGTGTTCCAGGATGCTGAAGATTTCAGCAGTTTCATCGCCTGGATGCGCGCTGCCGCCCGTCTATATAAGGTGGCGGTGCATGCTTACACGCTTTTGCCGGGCGAATTGCATCTTTTAGCCTCGCCTTCCGATGAGGAAGGGCTGGGGGGCATGATGCAGTGGATTGGGCGGCACTATGTCCCTTATTTCAATCAAAAGTACGGCCGGGCGGGGACTTTGTGGCAGGGGCGTTATAAAACCTCGGTGATCGAGGCTGAGCGGTATTTCATTTCTTGTTCTAAATATATTGAATTTGCTGCGCTGCGGGCGCGTCTGGCCGAGGGGCTGGAGCATTACCAATGGTCGAGCTACCCGCACCATGCTGGCATTCGGCAGGATGGGGCGGTGAATGACCATCCGATCTATTGGGCGCTGGGGAATACGCCGTTCCAGCGCGAGGCTGCCTATATAGAACTGGCGGCGCAGGGGCTGGCGGGGGCGGAGCAGCGCGCGATCGAGGCGGCGGCTTTGAAAGGCTGGCCGCTGGGCAGCGATAAGTGGAAAGCGGAGCTGGAGCGGCGCATGAAGCGGCAGGTGCTGCCGGCGAAGCGCGGGCGGCCGGCGAAGGTTAAGGAGCAGAACCTTTAAACCTGGGAGCAGGGGGGCGGGAAACCAGAAAACCAGAAAACCGGAAAACCAGGGTACGACCCTTAGGGTCGGACCCTGGTTTTCTGGTTTTACAGGTTTTGGACGGGATTAAGCGGTTTTCTGTGGCCTCGAACCAAAACTAGCCCCACTCTGTCCCCAATTAAATTTTCCAGCAACTGTCGCCAAATTAATCCCACTCCGACCCTAATTGTTTTTGTTGCGCGTTTTTGTGCATTGCACTACTCTGGATTTTCTTGACCAAAAATTCAGCGGAGAAACGCATGCAAGCGCAAGGTTTGTACAACCCAGCCAACGAACACGATGCCTGTGGCGTCGGTTTTGTCGCCCACATCAAAGGCAACAAGAGCCACTCGATCGTCGAACAGGGTCTGTTGATCCTGAAGAACCTCGACCACAGGGGCGCGGTCGGTGCAGACAAACTGATGGGCGACGGCGCCGGCATCCTGATCCAGATTCCGGACCAGTTCTACCGCGACGAAATGGCCAAGCAAGGCGTGGAACTGCCGCCGCCCGGCGAATACGGCGTCGGCATGGTCTTCCTGCCGAAGGAAAACGCGTCCCGCATCGCCTGCGAACAGGAGATCGAGCGCGCCGTGCGCATCGAAGGCCAGGTTGTGCTGGGCTGGCGCAACGTGCCGATCGACGCCGAAATGCCGATGTCGCCGCGCGTGCGTGAAAAAGAACCGGTCATCCGCCAGATCTTCATCGGTCGCGGCCAGGACGTAATGGTGACCGACGCGCTGGAACGCAAGCTGTACGTGATCCGCAAATCGTCCGGCCACGCGATCCAGGCGCTGAAACTGATCCACGGCAAAGAATTCTTCGTGCCCTCCATGTCGGCCCGTACCGTCGTCTATAAAGGCCTGCTGCTGGCCGACCAGGTGGGCGTGTACTACAAAGACCTGCAAGACCCGCGCTGCATCTCCGCGCTGGCGCTGGTGCACCAACGCTTCTCGACCAACACCTTCCCTGAATGGCCGCTGGCCCACCCCTACCGCCTGATCGCGCACAACGGCGAGATCAACACCGTGAAGGGCAACTTCAACTGGATGCGCGCGCGTGAAGGCGTGATGAAGTCCGCCGTGCTGGGCGACGACCTGCAAAAGTTGTTCCCGCTGATCTATGAAGGCCAGTCCGACACCGCCTGCTTCGACAACGCGCTGGAACTGCTGCTGATGGCAGGCTACCCGCTGGCGCAAGCGATGATGATGATGATTCCGGAAGCGTGGGAAAACCACACGCTGATGGACGACAACCGCAAAGCCTTCTACGAATACTACGCGTCGATGATGGAACCATGGGACGGCCCGGCCGCCATGGCCTTCACGGACGGCCGCTACATTGGCGGCACCCTGGACCGCAATGGCCTGCGCCCGGCGCGCTACATCGTGACCGACGACGACCTGGTGGTGATGGCGTCCGAATCCGGCGTGCTGCCGATCCCTGAATCGAAGATCATCCAGAAATGGCGCCTGCAGCCCGGCAAAATGTTCCTGATCGACCTGGAAGCCGGCCGCATCATCGACGACAAGGAACTGAAGGACACCTACGCCAACGCCAAGCCTTACAAAGCCTGGATCAACGCCGTGCGCATCAAGCTCGGCGAGCTGAAAATGAGCGAGAGCCAGAACGCCGCCAACGTGGCCAAGTACGGCCCGGCCGCCGGCGAAAAGCAGGGCGCCTCCCTGCTCGACCGCCAGCAAGTGTTCGGCTACACCCAGGAAGACATGCGCTTCATCCTGGCGCCAATGGCCACCGCCGGTGAAGAAGCCGTCGGCTCCATGGGCAACGACTCGCCGCTGGCCGTCACCTCCAACAAGCTCAAGCCGCTGTACAACTACTTCAAGCAGTTGTTCGCCCAGGTCACCAACCCGCCGATCGACCCGATCCGCGAAGCGATGGTGATGTCGCTGGTGTCCTTCATCGGCCCGAAACCGAACCTGCTCGACACCAACAACGTCAACCCGCCGATGCGTCTTGAAGTGGCGCAGCCGGTGCTCAGCTTCGACGACATGGCGCGCCTGCGCATCATCAGCCAGCACACCGGCGGCAAGTTCAAGTCCTATGAGTTGAGCATCTGCTACCCGCTGGCCTGGGGCAAGGAAGGCGTGGAAGCATCGCTCGCATCGCTGTGCGCGGAAGCGGTCGACGCCGTGAAATCCGGCCACAACATCCTGATCGTCTCCGACCGCTCGGTGGGACCGGACCGTGTTGCGATTCCTGCGCTGCTGGCCACCTCCACCATCCACCTGCACCTGGTGAGCAAAGGCCTGCGCGCCTCCACCGGCCTGGTGGTGGAAACCGGCTCCGCCCGCGAAACCCACCACTTCGCCCTGCTGGCTGGCTACGGCGCAGAAGCGGTCCACCCCTACCTGGCGATGGAAACCTTGGCCGAACTGGCGCACTCCCTGCCGGGCGACCTGAGCCCGGAGGCGGCGGTCTACAACTACACCAAGGCCGTCGGCAAAGGCCTGATGAAGGTTATGTCCAAGATGGGCATCTCCACCTACATGTCCTACTGCGGCGCGCAAATCTTCGAGGCCGTGGGCCTGAACCGATCCCTGGTCGACAAGTACTTCCGTGGCACCCAGACCAATGTCGAAGGCATCGGCCTGTTCGAAGTGGCCGAGGAAGCGATGCGCCTGCACAAGCTGGCCTTCAGCGATGATCCGGTGCTGGCCGACCAACTGGACGCCGGCGGCGAATACGCCTTCCGCGTGCGCGGCGAAGACCACCTGTGGACGCCGGACGCGATCGCCAAGCTGCAGCACTCGACCCGTTCCAACAACTTCTCGACCTACAAGGAATACGCCCAGCTCATCAACGACCAGAGCAAGCGCCACCTGACCTTGCGCGGCCTGTTCGAATTCAAGATCGACCCGAGCAAAGCGATCCCGCTGGAAGAAGTGGAAGCGGCCAAGGACATCGTCAAGCGCTTTGCCACCGGCGCCATGTCGCTCGGCTCGATCTCGACCGAAGCGCACGCCACCCTGGCCGTGGCGATGAACCGCATCGGCGGCAAATCGAACACCGGCGAAGGCGGCGAAGACCCGCTACGCTACAAGAACGAACTGAAAGGCATCCCGATCAAGTTCGGCGAAACCCTGGCATCCGTGCTCGGCAAAGGCCAGGTGGAAGCCGACATCGTGCTGCAGGAAGGCGACTCGCTGCGTTCGCGCATCAAGCAAGTGGCCTCCGGCCGTTTCGGCGTGACCGCCGAGTACCTGAGCTCCGCCGACCAGATCCAGATCAAGATGGCACAAGGCGCCAAGCCGGGTGAAGGCGGCCAGTTGCCAGGGCACAAAGTGTCCGAATACATCGCGCAGCTGCGCTTCTCGGTGCCGGGTGTCGGCCTGATTTCGCCGCCGCCGCACCACGACATCTACTCGATTGAAGACCTGGCCCAGCTGATCCACGACCTGAAGAACGCCAACCCGCGCGCCTCGATCTCGGTCAAGCTGGTGTCGGAAGTCGGCATCGGCACCGTCGCCGCAGGCGTCAGCAAAGCCAAGGCCGACCACATCGTGGTGGCCGGCCACGACGGCGGCACCGGCGCCTCGCCGCTGTCCTCCGTCAAGCACGCCGGCACACCATGGGAGCTGGGCCTGTCCGAAACCCAGCAAACCCTGGTGCTGAACGGCCTGCGTAGCCGCGTGCGGGTGCAGGCCGACGGCCAGATGCGCACCGGCCGCGACGTCGTGATCGCCGCCCTGCTGGGCGCCGACGAAATTGGTTTCGCCACCGCACCGCTGGTGGTGGAAGGCTGCATCATGATGCGCAAGTGCCACCTGAACACCTGCCCGGTCGGCGTCGCAACGCAAGATCCCGAACTGCGCAAGAAATTCCAGGGCAAGCCGGAACACGTGGTGAACTACTTCTTCTTCGTCGCCGAAGAAGCGCGCCAGTTAATGGCGCAACTGGGCATCCGCACCTTCCAGGAACTGATCGGCCGCGCCGACCTGCTCGACAAGTCCAAAGCCATCACCCACTGGAAAGCCAAAGGCCTCGACTTCAGCAACGTGTTCTACCAGCCGAAGACCAACGACGGCATGTCCATCTTCCACAGCGAAGAACAGGACCACGGCCTGGACAAGGCGCTCGACCTGAAGCTGATCGCCCAAGCCAAACCTGCGCTGGAAAAAGGCGAGCGCGTCTCCTTCATCTCGCCGGTGAAGAACGTCAACCGCACCGTCGGCACCATGCTGTCCGGCGAAGTGGCCCTGAAATACGGCCACGCCGGCCTGCCGGACGACACCATCCACATCCAGCTGCAAGGCACCGCCGGCCAATCGGCAGCCGCCTTCCTGGCCGCCGGCATCACCATCGACCTGGTGGGTGAAGGCAACGACTACGTCGGCAAAGGCCTGTCGGGCGGCCGCATCATCGTGCGCCCGAACACCGAGTTCCGTGGCTGGGCTGTGAATAACATCATTGTTGGTAACACCGTCATGTACGGCGCCGTCGCCGGCGAAGCCTTCTTCAACGGCGTGGCCGGCGAACGTTTCGCCGTGCGTAACTCCGGCGCCACCGCCATTGTCGAAGGCCTGGGCGACCACGGCTGCGAATACATGACCGGCGGCACCGTGGTCGTGCTGGGCGCCACCGGCCGCAATTTCGCCGCCGGCATGTCGGGCGGCATCGCCTACGTGTACGACCCGGACGGCGAATTCCACAGCAAGTGCAATATGTCCATGGTCAGCCTGGAAGAAGTCAAAGCCGCCGCCGACCAGCAAATCGACAAAGCCACCTGGCACAGCCAGCACCGCAACGGAGAACCGGAGGCCGACGAAACCATCCTCAAACGCCTGATTGAGCGCCACTTCAAACACACCGGCAGCACGCGCGCGCGCCTGTTGCTCGACAACTGGACGGAAAGCCGCGCCAAGTTCGTCAAAGTGTTCCCGAGCGAGTACAAACGCGCCCTGGTGGAAATGGCAGACAACGCCGCGATCGAAGCGGAAACTCAAGCAATCGCAGCGTAAGAGAGGATCATAAAAATGGGTAAGATCACCGGTTTCATGGAATTCCAGCGCCAGGAAGAAAGCTACCTGGCCCCCGAGGCACGCCTCAAGAACTACAAAGAATTCGTCCTCCACCTGACGAACGACCAGGCCAAGGTGCAAGGCGCCCGCTGCATGGACTGCGGCATCCCGTTCTGCAACTCGGGCTGCCCGGTCAACAACATCATCCCCGACTGGAATGACCTGGTGTATCGCGGCCACTACCGCGAAGCGCTGAACGTCCTGCACTCGACCAACAACTTCCCCGAGTTCACCGGTCGCATTTGCCCCGCGCCATGCGAAAGCGCCTGCACCCTCGGCATCCACGAACTGCCAGTGGGCATCAAATCGATCGAACACAAGATCATCGACGAAGGCTGGGAGCACGGCTGGGTGGTACCGCAGCCAGCAGCGCAAAAGACCGGCAAGAAAGTCGCCGTGGTCGGCTCCGGCCCCGCAGGCCTGGCCGCAGCACAGCAACTAGCCCGCGTCGGCCACGACGTGACCGTCTTCGAAAAAGCCGACCGCATCGGCGGCCTGCTGCGCTACGGCATCCCCGACTTCAAGATGGAGAAAGTCCACATTGACCGCCGCGTCGAACAGATGGAAGCCGAAGGCGTGAAATTCCGCACCTCCGTCCTGATCGGCAAAGACTTCCCAGCCAGCGTCGCCAACGGCTCCAAGGAAACCATCTTCCCCGAAGACCTGGAAAAAGACTTTGACGCCGTGGTGATGGCCGGCGGCGCCGAAGCCCCGCGCGACCTGCCGGTACCAGGCCGCGAACTGAAAGGCGTCCACTTCGCCATGGACTTCCTGCCCCAGCAAAACAAAGTCAACGCCGGCGACAAAATCAAAGACCAGATCAAAGCCACCGGCAAGCATGTGGTCGTGATTGGCGGCGGCGACACCGGCTCCGACTGCGTCGGCACTTCCAACCGCCACGGCGCCGCCAGCGTCACCCAGTTCGAGCTGATGCCGATGCCACCCGAGCAAGAGAACAAGCCGATGGTCTGGCCTTACTGGCCGACCAAGCTGCGCACCTCCTCCTCGCACGAAGAAGGTTGCGAGCGCGACTGGGCCGTCGCCACCAAACGCCTCGAAGGCAAGGGCGGCAAGGTCGAAAAGCTGATCGCCTGCCGCGTCGAATGGAAAGACGGCAAGATGACTGAAGTGCCGAACTCCGAATTCGAAATGAAAGCCGACCTGGTGCTGCTGGCCATGGGCTTCGTCTCCCCGGTCGCCCAAGTGCTGGACGCCTTCAGCGTCGACAAAGATGCGCGAGGCAACGTCCGCGCCGCAACGGAAGGCGAGAACAGCTACAAGACCAGCAAGCCAGGCATCTTCGCCGCCGGCGACATGCGCCGCGGCCAATCGCTGGTGGTATGGGCCATCCGCGAAGGCCGCCAATGCGCCCGCGCCGTCGACGAATACCTGATGGGCAGCTCCGTCCTCCCCCGCTAAAAACCGGTGCCAAAACCGGTGCCAGGTCTGTCATTCGGACACCGGTTCATCTCCTTTTGATATTTCTCAATACGCCGAAGCTCTGTTTCGGCGTATTGAGACTCCTTCATTTGGCCGGTCATCATATGACTTGACCGGTGCCTATTGCCCAATTCCTCACACAAAATGCGCTAGAGTATTGCCTCTTGGAAATGTGTTTATGTAATTTTAGGTATTGTTATAGGATGTCTGATGACATTGCTTGATTGAAGCAATTTGTCGCTAATTCATCTATAAACACTTTCCGGAGAACTCCTGGCTATGAAGAAAAGCTTCCTCTGCGGTGCCCTCATGTTGATGTATTCCGCTAGCTCGTTTGCTGCTGACTGGCCTGCCGGCTATTCCAAGTGTGCGGACCAGGGTGGCACATGTAAGGTTGGCGCCACCGCCCGTTTGGTTTCCTACGGTATCAAGGATAAATGGGTCATCAAGACCGTGTCGGGCGCTGTTGTGTGCAGTACCGAAACTTTCGGTAGCGATCCCTTCCCTGGTGTGAACAAGAAGTGCGCTATTGGCCCAGCTTCCGGCACCAGCCCGACGCCTACCCCAACACCAACCCCAACACCAACACCCACCCCGACACCCACTCCGACACCGACTCCAGTCCCGACGCCGACCGTTGATGCCAGCAAGCAGGCTGCACCATCCACCGGCTGGGCCGGACAAGGCGGTGGCACTACCGGTGGCAGCGGTGCGCCTGCATCAGCGATTTACCTCGTCAGCAGCGGCTCGCAACTGGTAGCGGCCCTGAAAACGCAAGGCGACAATCCGAAAATCATCAAACTGCAGGGAACCATCGACATGGCGGCCGCAGACAACGGCGGCGCGTTCAAGAGCGCAACGGATGAAGGCCTGCGCCTGCAAATCAAGCCAGGCAGCAATACCACGCTGATCGGCGTCGGCAGCGATGCACGCCTGGTCAACGGCAATATTGTGCTGAACGGTGTGCAGAACGTTATCGTGCGCAACCTGACCATCCAGAATCCTTGCTCGCTCTACCCGGTTTGGGACCCGAACGACGGCAGCAGCGGCAACTGGAATTCGGAATACGACGGCATCACTGTCGCTAATTCGCGCAATGTCTGGATCGACCACAACGTCTTCACCGACGGCTCGGTCACGGATGACAAGCTGCCGGCCGAGAACGGCAAGATTCGGCAGTGCCACGATGGCGCACTGGATGTGAAGAACGGCTCGGACTACGTGACGATCTCCAACAACCGTTTTGAGCTGCACCAGAAGAACAACTTGATCGGTTCATCGGATAGCCGCACCACGGACGATGGTCACCTGACCGTGACCTTCCACGACAACCACTTCCTGAACGTAGCCGAGCGCGGGCCGCGCGTGCGATTCGGCAAAGTGCACCTGTATAACAACTACTTCGAAGGCTCGCGTTCGCATCCGGTGTACGGCCATAAATACAGCATCGGTGTCGGCTACAAGGCTAAGATTATTTCGCACAACAATGCCTTTGATATCGCCGGTGCCAGCAGCTGCTCGAATATCGTGACCAATCCAGGCTCCTCCAGCAAGACGGGCGCAATCGCGGATGTGGGCTCGCTGCTGAATGGCGCAGCGCTGAACCTGTCGACCAAGTGCAGCTTCAGCAACCAGGTCGGCTGGGCACCGCCGTACGCGGTAAGCCCGCTGGATACCGCAGCGGTGAAGGCGTCCGTGTTGAGCAATGCCGGCACTGGAAAAATCACTGTGAAGTAGTCGTACGGGAGTGCCAATTGTCCGAATGACAGACCTGGCACCGGTTTTGGCATCGAGCGCACTGCCCAGTGCGCTTGACGCCCCTGCCCATCAGCGTAAACTGGCAGTACGCACTTCAAAGTGAGGCTGCCAAATGAACAGCGACAATAACCATAAGCCGAACGGTGATCTCGAATGTCGTGTAGTGCGAATCGAATCTACGTCTACACATCAAGCGGAAGCCTTGAGAGATTTTAAAGACGAAACGCGCAGGAATTTTGACCGCGTTCATACGGAAATTCGCATCCTCACTGGCATACTGTTTACGGTAATGATCGGTGTTTTCGCACTCCTGGCGAAAGTGTACGGAGCTTGACCGTGAGCGTGGCTGCGGCAATTAGCTCCTGGCGACCCTACATGCCCCGCTCCAGCAGCGCGAGGTGCTCGTGGACCTCGGGCTTGAGCCGGTAAAGCTGCGCGGGCCGGTGCGCGACACCGCTGGAAAACACGCCTTCCACCGCCTCCAGCATATCCATTTCAGTGATCTTGCGGCGGAAGCTCACCTTGTTGATCGCCTCGCCCATGAGCGATTCGTACACGCGCTGCAGCTGCGGCAGCGTGAAGGTCTCGCCTGCCAGATAGCACGGCAGCGATGAGTACTGGCTCTTGCTGCGCAAGCGCGCGACCGCAGCGCGGACAATTTCCAAGTGGTCGAACGGCAGCTTAAGCGGCTTGTCCACGCTGGTGAGTTTAACGCCAGGGTGGACATTCTCCGCCACCACGTTGGCTGGCACCAGCGCGTAATAGACGATGGACACCGACCACCCGCGCGGATCGCGTGCCGGGCCGGAGAACGTGGCCAGCTGCTCCAGGTAGGGCGGCGTAATGCCGGTCTTCTCCCGCAGCACCCGCAAGGCAGCATCCTGCGCATCGCCATCGCTTTGCGGATGGATATACCCGCCCGGCAGCGCCGCCACGCCCTGGAAGGGCTCATGGCTGCGGTTGAGCAGCGCGACTTTCAGGACATCTTCCTGCAACGTGAGCAGGACAACGTCGACAGTGCAGATTACTTGTTGCATGGGCGGGATGGGAATCGGACGGTCTTAGTACGAAGATTATACTAATTCGATCCAGCTCCAGATACCCTATGATTCAGCTTAGTTGCAAAACTATCCTAAGTAATCTAAACTGGATTCATGAGCGAACGAAACGTCATCCCGATCCAGCCCCTCACCGGCGATATTTCCGCAAGTTTGTTCGCGGCGCCAGTGCTGGCAGCGTTAAGCCAATCCGTACCGACCGTCGCATTCCGCGCGCCCGATCCCACCGACGAGGAGCGCTGGCGCAGGCACACCATCGGCGGGCGCGTTCACCGCATTGCGCAGCCGGTCACCTTCACACCCTACGCCTCAGCGCAGCCTTGCTCCGCGCGCTGCCGCTTCTGCTCCGAGACGTTGCTTGAATCCGGCGGCGGCCGACCTTCGAGCGCGCTGCGCCCCGGGCCAGGTTATTTCAAGGCCCTGACAAGCGCGCTTGAACAGTTGCGGGGACTGCCGCTGTCGTACTCGCTGTCCGGCCTGGAGACGACCGACGACGCAAGCTGGATGGGCGCCATGCTCGACATCCTTGCCCAGCATGCTGCGGTATCGCCCGTCCTGAACCGCGTACTGTACACAAACGGCGCCGGCCTCGCCGTCCCGCAGCAAGGCGAGCTGTTGACGGAGCGTCTGGCCGGTTTCGGCCTGGATTGGCTGGAGTTGTCGCGGCATCATTTCGACGAAGCGACCAACCAGTCCATCATGCGATTCAGGCCTGGCGTCCAGGTGCAGCACCAGCAAGCGTTCAGTGCTATGGTGCGGCGCCTGGCAGATCGCCTTAACGTAAAGCTGGTATGCATCATCCAGGACGGCGGCGTGGCGCAAGCCGAAGCAGTCTTGCGCTACCTGGAATGGGCACATGCGCTGGGAGTGCGCTCCGTGATCTTCCGCGAATTTTCGAAGCTGGATGACAGCTACAAAGACAACGTGACGGCGCGCTACATCGGCAAGGCGCGCATCGCGATGGACAGCCTGCTCGCGCAATGCCTGGGCACAGCGGAATTTTCGGACAGCTTCCAGTTCCAGCAGGTGACCGAAGGCTATTACTTCTGGAACCTGGTCGGCAAGTTCGGCGATATGCAGGTCACGTTTGAAGCCTCCGACTATTCGCAAATGCACCGCCAGCACAACTCGGGTGATGTTTACAAACTGGTCTTCCACGCCAACGGCAATCTGTGCGCAGACTGGAACCCGGAGCGGCACGTTCTATTTTCAGGGGAAACCTCAATTGGATAACAACAGCTGGCTCCTGCTACGGGAGAGTGACCCCGCCTATCAATTGCCGTCCGACCTGGCGGTGGGCGATGCACTGGGCGCGCGCGATTGCGGCTGGGTGGAGCAAATGCGGCCGTTCATCCGGCACTTCTCGCCACCGGCAGGTTTGGTGATTGATCCCTTCAACGGTTTTGGCACGACGCTGGTGGCGGCATCGCTGGAAGGACGGCGCGGCATTGGTGTGGAGTTGGAACCCGCACGTGCCGCCATTGCGCAAGAACGCCTGCGTCGGCTCGACGCGCGCAATCAAACGGTGCTGGCGGGTGACCTCGTCGATGTTGCGCCATCGCTGCCGCTGGCGGACCTGGTGCTGACCAATGCGCCTTACTTCGGATGCCGCTGGCAGGCCGTGCGCGAAGGCGACGGTCAACTGTATAGCGCAAGCAATTACGCCGGCTTCCTCGACATGTTCTATCGTGTGCTGAAATCGCTGAAACCCGTGCTACGCGAGGGTGGCCACCTGATCGTGATGGCGGAGAACCTCCGTCTTGGCGAGCACTTCGTGCCGATGGCATGGGACCTGGGGCGCATGCTGGCCGAGCATTTCAACCTGGTCGATGAGCGCATCCTGTTGTACGAGCGTCCTGCGGCGCCGCTGGCAGCAATGGAGGTTGGCAGCAACCGCTCCCACGAATACGCGCTGATTGCCCGCAACGACCGTAAGCCGGTGGATCTTCAGGACAGTTTGCATTGCCTGCGCGAGCTGGCCGCCGATTTTCCCGAAGCGATTGTGTATGGCGGATTCGCGCGCTGGCTGGCGGGGCAATGCGCGGAACGCTTGCCTTCCGATGTCGACTTGCTGGTGCCGGAGAGGGTGGAGCTATTGTGCGAACTGGCGCGCTGGTTCGAAGCGCGCGGTTTCCAGGTAACGCGCTGGGGCCAACCGCTCGGCTGGCGGGCCGCAGAAGCGGCATTGAAGGGCGCCCACTACTTCCGTGCACAACGACTGCGTGCGAGCGGTGAGCTGTGCATCTTCGATGTCTGCTTTGAAGACGCGGTGCTGCAATATGACGAAGCGCTGCGCGCGGCGGTGCAGGTCGACGGCGTGAACGTGCTGCCCTCGTCCAGGCCACCGCTTCACTCTTAAATCAGGAAGTGGGCGGGAGGTATCAGCAGCTCAATGAACGACCAAGCGAGAACGAGCCAATGCCATCCTTTCGCCGGCTGGTCGAGGAAGAATGATTTGAATCCGAAGTAGCCGGCACCAACCACAAAGCAAATCAGCGCAAATCCATAGGAATACATGCCCGCTAATATCAGCCCAATTGCGTGCCCTTCGTGCGCACCAGGTATCGAGTCGATGCTTAAGAACAGGATGATGACAGCGAGTAGCGCCAGGTTGGCGAAGACTGTGATGGCCGATAAAAGGCCGGGTGCTTTCCCAGTGTTTTCGTTCATGCTTCGAGTTAAAAAACAGCAATTCTACTGTGACGCTTGGGGAATTGCTGCGCACAATTGTGCTTTCGCTGCTACTACGCGTTGGCGTAGATGCTCCAAGTAAGCGCTTTTGCCTGATGGCAGCATGACCTCTGGGGTAGGGAAGAAGGCGATCTTTTCCCCGCCCTTGCTCGGGTAGCCTAATTTAAGAACCACCTCGAAATGGCCACCATCGTGCGTTTGCGCGTCGATATGATGGATATGGGTCAGATCTACATAAAACTCAGTATTGGGCTCCTTAATGAGGAATCCGGTGCCCAGGTCGTAGACTTCTACAAGAAAGCGAGAGTTCCAGGATTTTTGGGCCAGGCCGGCAAGTGCAATAACAATCGCTATTGGCATAATCTCCTTCCAATTCTGGAAGAAGATGACGATCGCCAAAGCCATCGCTGCGCCGGCCGCGAAGTACGCTCGCATTGCTCTTTGGGTTGCAGCTGGCGATTTCCACACGGAGATGCGAGGGCCGGTGGCCGGTGGCGCTGGGTAGTCAGGTGATTCCATCTGCAGGCATACGATCAGGGAAGGAAATAGAGCGGTGGTGTCACCAGCAAGATGGTGACGCCGGCGAGCATGGTCGCGTGCCAGGTTCCAGGTCGCTTCTGGTGGCGAAAGCGCTGGTAGCCAAAGTATGCGGCACCAGCCAGAAAACACAGTAACGCGAGACCGTATGCCAGCGCAGCCATGATTGCCAGCCCCACAACGTCCCCCTCCACGGCCTGCCCCTGTGCGCTTGCCGACACCAAGCGCCAGAAAACGATGATGAAAGCTAGCAAAGGCAGGCTTCCCAGCGTCATTAGGCTGGCGACGATGCCTGCGACTTTTCCCTTAAGTGTGGGCATGGTCATGAACCTAGTTCTTGCAAGATGATTGCCGCCATGCGCTCCGCCTCCGCTTCAGCCGAATGCTGGTCCGAAAACTTTTGATCTGCGGATACGCGGCGTTTGGGGACGATGTGCGTCAGGTGCATGGGATTGGCGGAGGGCGCGAAGATGGAGACGTAGGCACCCCACTGCCCGCTGCCTTCGAGCAGCTCGCCGGTGAACTCGACTTCATAGCCATCAATAATCTGTGTTGGCATGGCAAGGTCAATCTAAATCGTGTTGGGCAGGTCAAACGCCACCGCACGCGCGGCCATGTGTAGTGTAATACGCCAGCGTTTATCACCCAAGTGCGGAGCGTCGACTTCAAACTCCAGCATGTCCGTTCCACGCGGGAATGTGCGGTCCAGTACGCGTTGTTGCCATACCGTTTCGTACTCCAGTTTTTTGCCGACGCGCCGCTCCCGTAGTTGCGCGGCGTCGATTGCAACTGGCACGATGGGTTGGCCGGACGTTGATGGTAGCCCGCTGCGTGGATGGAAGAGTATGCGGCAACGTAAGGGGCCGACACCTGTGATCTCAAGTACCGGCACCCCGGTCCATCGCGGCCGCTGCCAGCGGCGCCAGGTGAAGAAGATCATCGCCACGCCAGCCAGCGGCAATAGCATGAGCGGTACAGGCGGCGCTGGCCGGCCGCTGAGGAATTGCCCGATCGCGGGCAGCGCGGCAAGCCAGGCGAAGAAATTTACATGCAGCGTGGCGAACAGCATCAAGCCGAAGTGGTTTCCCTTCGTCCGTACCAGCGGCAAGCGTCCCTCACGGATGGCCGCAGCCAGGGATTTCTCCTGGCGTGTGCCGCGCACGATATGAAAGAGCAGGTAAAACGCTGCCAGGCCGACGGAGGGAAAAAGGACGCCGAACGTGAGATGGAACAGCAGCATCTCAGGCCGGACAGTCCTGTCGTACACCGCTGTCGCTGGATCGTGCGGGTCGATCCACAGTTCGATGCTCTCGCCGCGCTCCATGGCTTGGCGCAGCTCGTTGGCGGCACGGTGTTGGAAGCTGCCGATATTGTCGGCCATGCTGCTAAAGCTGATGCGATCGCTGGTGTAGCGGCGCCCTTCGTAGTCATAGCTGAATCGCGCTTTGGCGCGGTAGGAAACCTTGCCTTTGCTGCCGTGGATCGTGTCCAGATAGGCGGATTCGACGCGCGCGGGCACCTGGATATATCCCTGTGCCGCTGTCCAGTTTTTTGCTTGCTCGCGCAGTGGTGCGATCCCGCCCAGTATGCCGACGCCGATCATGGCGGCGCCGAAAGCGAGCAGCAAGAACGTCGCTGCGATTTTGCCGGCCAGGGAAATAGCTTGTGTCATGAATGTGCCTGCCGTATGCAGGAGAATCTGGTGCTGGGATTCGTCCCCTGCAGGCAGCACGCTGGCGCTGCTTCCCTTTTCGCCATGTATCAGAACTTCGCGGCCACGCTTACGCCGATGCTGCGCGGCGCCAGGCGGTAGCCTTGCACGATCGAGGCAACCTGCGGGTGCTGGATCACTTTGTCTTCATCGAAAGCGTTCTTGATGAAGGCCGTAAGCTGGTAGCGGTCGAGGGTGATGCCGGCGCTCAGGTTGGTGGTGTGGTACGCCGGGCGGTTGTAGTCGGTGGACTCGGGGTTGAGCGAGCCTTTGCTTGAGCCTACCCATTGCACGCCGCCCATGACGAAGGCGCTGCGGCCGCCGGCGGTGGAGAAGTTGTATTGCGCCGTCACGGTGCCGTTGTACTTCGGCACACCCTGCACTTGCGCGCCCTTCACTGCGCCCAGCACGCCGTTGGAACTGCCTTCGTCGTTGGCCAGTTCGGCTTTGACGTAGCCGCCGGCGGCGCTCAGGGTCAGGCCGGCCATCGGTTTGGCTTTGATGTCGAACTCGAAGCCTTTGCTGGTGGCGTTGCCGGCGTTGGCGTTGTAGCTGTAGGCGCAGGTCGGCAGGTAGACGCCTTGCTGGATGTTCTTCCACTTCACGTAGAACACGTCGGCATTAACGGCGACGCGGCCGCTCAGGAAGCGCGATTTGCTGCCAACCTCATAGCTCCACAGGCTGTCCGGCGCGTAGGTGGCCGGGCCTTCGCTCAGGCCGTTCTCTTCCAGGTCCGGGCCGCAGGTGGTGGTGGGGACGAAGACATTGGAGCCGCCCAGGCGGAAGCCTTTGGCGACGGAAGTGTAGAAGGTGTGGTCCGGGCTTGCTTCCCAGGTCACCGCATACTTCGGCGTGAAGGCGTGCGAGGACAGCGCGGTGCTGGCGTTGTTGCCGGCGCCGGCCAGGTAGTTGCTGTTGCGCTGGGCCAGGTTGGATTTGCCCTTCAGGTAGCGCGCGCCGACTGTGGCGTGCAGGGTCGGCGAGAAGTAGTAATTCACTTCGCCGAAGATGGAGCTTTGCTTTTCGCGGTAGTGGAATTCGCCGGCGAAGGAGTTATCGTTCGGGAAGGCGCCGGGATAGGCGTCCGGCAGCAGCTCCGGATCATCAATCGAGAAGCCGAATTTCTTGAACGTTTCGGTCACGCCGTGGATCGGGTCGTTCTCATTCAGGTTGGTGTGCTGGTTCGAAAAGTACAAGCCGCCCAGCCAGGTCCAGGACGAGCGCGCCGCATCGTAGGGCTTGGAGGCGAGGCGGAATTCCTGCGAAATCTGGCGCACGGCGTTATTCAGGTAGACCGTGGAAGGCAGGCCGGCAATCGCCTCGATCAATTCCGGCGGCGCTTTGCCGCCGTCTTCGGTCGAGGTCAGGAAGGTCGATAGCGAGTAGCTGTTGTAGGCGGAGCCATTCTGCTGGCGGTCGAACTTGCGCTGGAAGTAGCTGGTGCTGGAGGTCAGGTCGGCGCCGCCCAGGTCCCAGTTGACGGCCACATTTGGCGTCAGCAGCTTGTCGATGGATGGCTCGCGCACCTGTTTCTGCGCCTGGTAGCGTGGGCGATCCAGGCTGAAGGCGGCGATATCCTTGGCATCCACGCGCTGGTAGTAGACAGACGGCGTGATGGTCAGGTCGCGCGTCGGTGCCCATTTCAGGGCCACCCGCACTTCCTGGTCGTTGATCTTGTTGATATCGCCGGCCAGCACCTTGCCCTCGCCATCCACCTGGTCGATGAAGCCGCCCGCGCGCTGCGCCTGTACGCCGATGCGCAGCGCCAGTTCATTCGCCACCAGCGGGAAGTTGCCGACCACGTTGGTCGAGAAGCTCGCGCTGCCGCCCTTGTTGGCGGCGGCTTCCGCGAAGGCCGACACTTCGCGCTCTTTCAAATCCGGCTCATTCGGCACGAACTTGATGGTGCCGCCCATGGAACTGGCGCCGTACAGCGTGGCTTGCGGGCCGCGCAGCACTTCCACCCGGTCGATGTCGAAGAATTTCGGCTCGACCGTGCCCATGGTGTACAGGTTGCCCACGGTAAGCGAGACGTCGCCCAGGTAGATGCCGACCGTCGCTTGCCCGGCCGACGAACTGATGCCGCGGATCTCAATATTGGACGTGCCGGGCCCGGCGCCACCGTTGCCGGTGGCGGCGGTAAAGGAAATATTCGGGATGGCGCGCGTCAGGTCGGTGAAATCGTCCACCTGCTGTGACTGCAGCGCGTTGCCGCTGATGGCGGAAATACTCATCGCCACCTTGTTCGGGTCTTCCTTGCGTTTTTGCGCAGTCACGGTGACGACGTCGATCTTGTCGCTTTCAGCAAAAACCTGGGCCGAGATGGCCGCCAGGGAACAAGCCAGGACCGTCCGACGAATTTTCATGCCTTTTTCCCTTCTTATGAGCCAAAGTTATTAAAATAGCAGGAATTTGCTGCCGTGCAGCAGGCTACAGCAGTTTCATTTTGTAAATTGCTGACCTTGGGGTTAGTAGTGTTGTATTATTTCCCTCTTTATATTGCCACTGGGAGCTGGACCGGCTCCGAGCAGAGATTGACGTTTCTGAATTACAATGTGGCCTCAAAGAACAAAGAGCGACACCAGTGCCAAATCTAGTCGAAATCCGTGACTTACACTTCAGCTATGGAAAGCGGGCGATCCTGTCCGGCCTCCAGATGGACTTCCCGCGCGGGAAGGTGGTGGCGGTCATGGGCGGTTCCGGCAGCGGCAAGACCACCGTCCTGCGCCTGATCGGCGGCCAACTGCGCCAGCAAAAAGGCACGGTCACGGTGGACGGCCAGGTCGTCCATAAGTTAAAAACGCGTGAGCTGTACTTGCTGCGCCGCAAAATGGGCATGCTGTTCCAGCATGGCGCGCTGTTTACCGACCTGACGGTGTATGAAAACGTGGCCTTCCCGCTGCGCGAACATACCGATTTGCCGGAAGAACTGATCCGCGACCTGGTGCTGATGAAGCTGCACGCGGTGGGCTTGCGCAATGCCGCCAAGCTGAAACCGGGCGAGATTTCCGGCGGTATGGCGCGTCGCGTGGCGCTGGCGCGCTCCATCGCGCTCGACCCGCAACTGATCATGTATGACGAGCCGTTTGCCGGCCTCGACCCGATTTCGATGGGGGTGGCCGCCAACCTGATCCGCAACCTGAATGATGCGCTGGGTTCGACCACCATCCTCGTCTCGCACGATGTGAAAGAGTCGTTCATGATCGCTGACTATGTTTATTTCCTGTCGCAGGGCAAGATCGTGGCCCACGGCACGCCGGCGGACATGCTGGTGTCGACCGACCCTTATGTGAAGCAATTCGTGCATGCGGAAGCGGATGGCCCGGTGCCGTTCCACTATCCGGGCAAATCGCTGGCCGAAGACCTGGGCCTGGGAGCACGCGCATGATGCGCCGTTTCCTGCTGAGCGTGGGTGGTGGCGCACGCGATTATGTGGAAAGCGTTGGCTTTTCCGCCCGTACTTTCTTTACCATGCTGGGTGTGTCGCCGGGCTTGCTGCGCCGTCCGCGCTTGCTGGTCGAGCAACTGCATGTGATTGGTAACTATTCGCTGTTGATCATCATTTTGTCCGGCTTGTTCGTCGGCATGGTGCTGGGCCTGCAGGGTTACTACACGCTGAATAAATACGGTGCTTCCGAGTCGCTCGGCTTGCTGGTGGCGCTGGGCCTGACCCGCGAACTCGGCCCGGTCATTACCGCCCTGCTGTTCGCCGGCCGTGCCGGCACCTCGCTGACGGCGGAAATCGGCCTGATGAAGGCGGGTGAGCAGCTGTCGGCCATGGAAATGATGGCCGTGAACCCGATCCAGCGCGTGCTGGCGCCGCGTTTCTGGGCCGGCGTGATTTCGGTGCCGCTGCTGACTGCCATGTTCAGCGCGGTCGGCATCCTGGGTGGTTACCTGATCGGCGTTGGGCTGATCGGCGTCGATGAGGGCGCGTTCTGGTCGCAGATGCAGGGCGGCGTGGATGTGTGGAAAGACGTATTTAATGGATTCGTGAAGAGTGTGGTGTTCGGTATCGCCATCACTTATATCGCGCTGTACCAAGGCTATGAAGCCCAGCCGACACCAGAAGACGTGTCTGGCGCGACGACGCGCACCGTGGTCATCTCCTCCCTGATGATCTGGTGGCTCGACTTCATGCTGACGGCGCTGATGTTTAGCAAGTAAGGCGCTCCGCGCCATGACTAAGGAATTTTGAAATGCAACGTAAATCTCTCGACATCTGGGTTGGCCTGTTCATCGTTATCGGCGCTGCTGCGCTGATGTTCCTGGCGCTGAAGGCTGGCAATATGGGCTCGATGGCCTTCGGCAAGACCTACCAGGTCACAGCCCGTTTCGACAATATCGGCTCGCTGCGTCCGCAGGCGGCCGTCAAGGCGTCCGGCGTGGTGGTTGGCCGTGTCGCGTCGATCGGTTTCGACGATAAGGTATATAAAGCGGTGGTTACGCTGGACATGGAAGAAGGTTTCAAGTTCCCGAAAGACAGCTCGGCCAAGGTCCTGACCGCCGGCCTGCTGGGCGAGCAGTACATTGGCATTGAAGCCGGTGGCGACGAGAAAAACCTGGTGGCAGGCGACCGTATCGCCCGCACCCAGTCGGCCACCGTCCTGGAAGACCTGATCAACCAGTTCATCTATAGCAAGGCAGCAGAAGGAAAGGACTCCCAATGAGCAAATTCCGTACGTTGACCCTGGCCGTTGCGATGGCCGTTGCACTGGGCGGCTGCGCCACCTCCGGCAATCCGCGCGACCCGTTCGAAGGCTATAACCGCGCCGTCTTCAACTTCAACGACAAAGTCGACGAAGTGGCCCTGAAACCGGTTGCCACCGCTTACAAAAACGTCACCCCGGGCTTCTTCCAGACCGGCGTGAGCAACTTCTTCGGCAACCTGTCCGACATCTGGACCGCCGCCAACAACATGCTGCAAGGCAAAGTCGGCGATGGCATGTCTGACGTAATGCGGGTGGCGCTGAACTCGACCTTCGGCCTGCTGGGCGTGCTCGATATCGCCTCCGAAGCGGGTTTGCAAAAACACAATGAAGATTTCGGCCAGACCCTGGGTTCCTGGGGTGTGCCATCCGGTCCGTATGTGGTGCTGCCGCTGCTGGGCCCGTCGACCGTGCGCGACACCGCGTCCCTGCCGCTGGACATCGCCGGCGATCCATGGCGCCAGAAGCGTCCTGACCACGTGCGCAATGTCGGCACTGTGGTGCGCGTCGTGGATAAGCGCGCTTCCCTGCTGGATGCGTCTTCCCTGCTGGAAGACGCCGCCCTCGACCGCTATGAGTTCGTGCGCGACGGCTGGATGCAGCGCCGCAACAGCCAGGTCTACGATGGCGAAGACGGCCCGAAGGCGAAGGAAAAGCAAGCCGAGCAGGAGGACGAGGTCAAAAATCCACCTCAGGCTATAATCGCGGAACCGGCTGAAAAAATTAGCAGCCTGTGACCCGGAAGCTAACCAACATAGGTAAAGAACAATGAAATTGATTAAACAACTGATCGCGGTCGCCACGGTAGCCCTGGCTACCAGCGCGCTGGCCGCACCAACCCCGGCAGCGAATGAAGCGCCGGACGTCCTGGTGAAGCGCATCAGCACCGAAGTGCTGGAAACCGCCAAGGCCGACAAGGACATCCAGGCTGGCAACCAGAAGAAGGTGATGGACCTGGTGGAAACCAAGATCCTGCCTTACGTCGATTTCCAGCGCATGACCTCGCTGGCCGCCGGCCGTTACTGGCGTGAAGCGACCCCGGAACAGCAAAAACAGTTGTCGGCTGAGTTCCGCACCCTGCTGATCTTCACCTACTCGGGCGCCCTGTCCCAGGTGAAAGACCAAACCGTTGATTTCAAGCCGATGCGCGCCTCCCCGGGCGACACCGAAGTGGAAGTCGCGTCGCAGGTGAACGTGCAGCGTGGCGAGCCGGTCCAGCTGAAATACCGCGTCGCCAAAACCGATGCCGGCTGGAAAATCTACGACATCAACGTGCTGGGCGCGTGGCTGGTGGAAGCCTACAAAGGCACCTTCGCTTCGGAAATTTCGAAGGGCGGGATTGACGGCCTGATCAAGACCCTGGCTGCCAAGAACCAGAAGCTGGCATCCAAGCCGCTGAAAGCCGCAAGCAAATAATGTCTGATACCACCGTTTCCAAGCAACTGTCCCTGCAGTCGCTGACCGTGGACAACGCCACGGAAGCGCTGGCGCAGGGCCTGGCTGCGCTGCGCGCCGGCCAGACCGTGTTCGACCTGGGCCAGGTGGAAACCGTGGACTCCGCTGCCGTGTCAGTTTTGCTGGCATGGCAGCGCGCTGCCGTTCAAAGCGGCAGCAAACTGGAACTGCGCAACCTGCCAGACCAGCTCAAGAGCTTGACCAAGCTCTACGGCGTGTGCACCCTCGTGTCGCCCGCTGACCTGCATCATCATTGACCCCCGCCCCACCCCCCCGCTCATAGTTAGCGGTGTCCGGTGCTAACAGGCTGCGCCTGCCAGCACCAGACACCTGAAATCGTGGACTCGGCGAGCCCGAACCAAATTTCCAATATAATTGACCGTCTACCGCGCTTGATGAGCGCGCGCCTTTGCAACGGTCATCGTTGTCCCAGTTATCTATACAAGTAAGCATGACAGCAATCGAAATCAGCAACGTCCAGAAGCGCTACAAGGCGTTGCAGGCGCTTGGCGGCGTGTCCTTGAAAATTGAAGAAGGCGAGTTCTTTGGCTTGCTTGGTCCGAACGGGGCCGGCAAGACCACGTTGATCTCGATCATCGCCGGCCTGATCCGCGCCGACTCCGGCAGCGTCAAGATCCACGGCCACGACGTGGTGTCCGACTTCCGCGCCGCGCGCAAGAAGCTGGGCGTGGTGCCGCAGGAGCTGGTGTTCGATCCCTTCTTCACCGTGCGCGAAACGCTGCGCCTGCAGTCCGGCTATTTCGGCCTGCCCAACAACGACAAGTGGATCGACGAGGTGATGGAGGAGCTGGGCCTGACCAACAAGGCCGACACCAATATGCGCGCCCTGTCCGGCGGCATGAAGCGCCGCGTGCTGGTGGCGCAGGCCTTGGTGCACAAGCCGCCCGTCATCGTGCTGGATGAACCGACCGCTGGCGTTGACGTGGAACTGCGCCAGACGCTGTGGAAGTTCATCGCGCGCCTGAACCGCGAAGGCCACACCATCGTGCTCACCACGCACTACCTGGAAGAAGCGCAAGCCATGTGCAAGCGCGTCGCCATGCTCAAGCTGGGCCAGGTGGTGGCGCTGGACACCATGTCGCAGCTGATCCGCCGCGTATCGGGCTCGCAGCTGGTGCTGCACCTGCCGCACAACCAGCTGCCGCCCGACCTGCACACGCTGCTGAACCACCCGCCGGAAGACAACAAGTACAGCCTGCGCATCAACGAATACTCGGAAGTGGAGAAGATCCTGGCGCGCCTGCGCGAAAGCGGCATCAGCATCGACGAGATGCAGCTGCAACAGGCTGACCTTGAAGACATCTTCCTGCAAATCATGGACGAGAACATCGTATGATCACCACCGGCTTCCGTACCCTGGTCTACAAAGAGACCCTGCGCTTCTACAAGGTCGCCACGCAAACCATCGCTGCGCCGATCCTGACCGCCATGCTGTACCTGCTGATCTTCGGCCATGTGCTGTCGGGCCATGTGCAGGTGTATCCCGGCGTGTCCTACACCGCCTTCCTGGTGCCCGGCCTGGTGATGATGAGCGTGCTGCAGAACTCCTTTGCCAATTCCTCGTCTTCGCTGATCCAGTCCAAGATCACCGGCAACCTGGTGTTCGTGCTGCTCACGCCCCTGTCGCACTGGGAGATTTTCTCTGCCTACGTGCTGGCCGCCATGGTGCGCGGCATCACCGTGGGCCTGGGAGTGTTCGCCATCACCGCCTGGTTCGCGCACCTGAGCTTCACCGCGCCGCTGTGGATTCTCGTATTCGCCCTGCTGGGCGCGGCAATCCTCGGCACCATGGGCCTGATCGCCGGCGTCTGGGCCGAGAAGTTCGACCAGCTGGCCGCCTTCCAGAATTTCCTGATCGTGCCGCTGACCTTCCTGGCCGGCGTGTTCTATTCGATCAAATCGCTGCCGCCGTTCTGGCTGGCCGTATCGCACGCGAACCCGTTCTTCTACATGATCGACGGCTTCCGCTACGGCTTCTTCGGGCAGTCCGACGTGAACCCATGGGTCAGCCTCGCCATCGTCTCCGCCTTCCTGGTGGTGCTGGCGCTGCTCGCCATCCGACTTTTGCGCAGCGGCTACCGCTTGCGCCACTGATTTATTGAGGAATACAAAGTGACCACTACTCCAGAAGCTATCCACAGCTATATCGCCGCCGGCCTTGAATGCACCCACCTCGAAGTGGACGGCGACGGCCAGCATTTCCAGGCTGTGATCGTGTCGCCTGCCTTCGCCGGCAAGCGCCTGATCCAGCGCCACCAGCTGGTGTATGCCGCGCTGGGCGACCGCATGCGTGAAGAGATCCACGCACTGTCGATGAAAACCCTGACCCCAGAAGAATTCCAAGGATAAGACCAACATGGACAAATTGCTCATCACCGGCGGCAAGCGCCTGGTCGGCGACATCACGGTTTCCGGCGCCAAGAACGCTGCCCTGCCCATCCTGTGCGCGGGCCTGCTGACGGCCGGCGACCTGGAACTGACCAATGTGCCGCTGCTGCACGACGTGGCCACCATGCTCAAGCTGCTGCGCCAGACCGGCCTGTCGGTGGCGCAGGACGGCGAGAAGGTGACGCTGAACGGTTCCAAGATCGACAAGTGTGAAGCGCCGTACGAGCTGGTGAAAACCATGCGCGCGTCGATCCTGGTACTGGGCCCGCTGCTGGCACGCTTCGGCGAAGCCAAGGTGTCGCTGCCAGGCGGCTGTGCGATCGGTTCGCGCCCGGTGGACCAGCACATCAAGGGCCTGCGCGCCATGGGTGCCGACATCACCATCGACGGCGGCTACATCTACGCCAAGTGCAAGAAGCTCAAGGGCGCCCGCATCGTGACCGATATGATCACCGTGACCGGCACCGAGAACCTGCTGATGGCAGCCACCCTGGCCGAAGGCGAGACCGTGCTGGAAAACGCCGCGCGCGAGCCGGAAGTAACCGACCTCGCCAACCTGCTGGTGGCCATGGGCGCCAAGATCGACGGCATCGGCACCGACCGCCTGGTGATCCAGGGCGTTCCCTCCTTGAACGGCGCCAAGCACGACGTGATTTCCGACCGTATCGAAGCGGCCACCTTCCTGTGCGCTGTGGCGGCGGCCGGCGGCGACATCACGATTCGCAACACCCGCACCGACATCTTCGACGTGGCGCTGGATAAGCTGCGCGAAATGGGCGTGGAGCTGACCGTGGGCGACAACTGGATCCGTGCCCGCATGGACCAGCGTCCGAAGCCGGTTTCTTTCCGCACCACCGAGTATCCGGGCTTCCCGACCGATATGCAGGCGCAGTTCATGGCGGTCAACCTGATCGCCAACGGCAGCAGCAAGGTGACCGAGACCATCTTCGAAAACCGTTTCATGCACGTGCAGGAAATGAACCGCCTGGGTTCCAAGATCTCCATCGACGGCAACACCGCCTACATCGACGGCGTGGACCAGCTTATCGGCGCGCCAGTGATGGCAACCGACCTGCGCGCCTCCGCTTCGCTGGTGATCGCCGGCCTGGCAGCCAAGGGCGAAACCCTGGTGGACCGCATCTACCACCTGGATCGCGGTTACGACCGTATGGAAGTGAAGCTGTCCGCCGTTGGCGCAAACATCACCCGTATCAAGTCATGAACATCATTCTCGCCCTGTCGAAAGGCCGGATCTTCGAAGACACCTTGCCGCTGCTGGAAGCAGCCGGCATCACCGTCACCGAGAATCCGGAAACCTCCCGCAAGCTGATCCTGCCTACCTCGGACCCTGGCATTCGCGTACTGATCGTGCGCGCATCCGATGTGCCGACCTATGTGCAGCATGGCGCGGCGGATTTCGGCGTGGCGGGTAAGGATGTGTTGCTGGAGCATGGCGGCGAAGGCCTGTACCAGCCGGTCGACCTGCATATCGCCAAGTGCCGCATGTCGGTCGCGGCGCGCGCCGGCTTCGACTACGAGACTGCGGTGCGCCAGGGCGCGCGCCTGCGCGTGGCGACCAAGTTCACCTCGATCGCGCGCGAGCACTTCGCCAAGAAGGGCGTGCACGTTGACCTGATCAAGCTGTACGGTTCCATGGAGCTGGCGCCGCTGGTCGGCCTGTCCGATGCGATTGTCGACGTGGTGTCGACCGGCAGCACCCTGCGCGCCAACAACCTGGTGGAAGTGGAAGAGATCATGGAGATCTCTTCGCGCCTGGTGGTGAACCAGGCCGCCTTGAAGCTGAAGCGCGCCCGCCTGCAACCGATTATCGAAGCATTCGAACGCGCCTCCATCGCGAAGGCCGCACAGTCATGATCCGCAAACTCGATTCCACCCAAGACGATTTCCAGGAAACGCTCGACGCCCTGCTGGCTTTTGAAGCTGAAACCGATGACGCCATCGAAAGCGCCGTCGCCAAAATCATCGCCGACGTGCGTGCGCGCGGCGACGACGCGGTGCTGGAATACACCAACCGCTTCGACCGTATGAACGCCGCCAGCATGGCCGCCTTCGATATCGGCCAGGCCGAGCTGGACGCCGCGCTGGCGGGCCTGCCGGGCGCGCAACGCGCCGCGCTGCAAACCGCCGCCGACCGCATCCGCGCCTTCCACGAGCGCCAGAAGCAGGAGCTGCAAGGCTTCACCTACACCGAAGCCGACGGCACCATCCTCGGCCAGCGCATAACGCCGCTGGACCGCGTCGGCATTTACGTCCCGGGCGGCAAGGCTGCCTACCCGTCGTCGGTGCTGATGAACGCTGTGCCGGCCAAAGTCGCGGGCGTCGAAGAAATCATCATGGTGGTGCCGACCCCGGACGGCGTGAAGAACCAGATGGTGCTGGCAGCCGCCGCGATTGCCGGGGTGACCCGCGTGATCGGCATCGGCGGCGCGCAGGCTGTGGCCGCGCTGGCCTACGGCACCGAAACGATCCAGCCGGTCGACAAGATTGTCGGCCCGGGCAACGCCTACGTCGCCGCCGCCAAGCGCCGCGTGTTCGGCACTGTCGGCATCGACATGATCGCCGGCCCGTCCGAAATCCTGGTGATCTGCGACGGTACTACCGAACCTGACTGGGTGGCGATGGACCTGTTCTCGCAAGCCGAGCACGACGAGCTGGCGCAAGCCATCCTGCTGTGCCCAGACGCTGGCTACATCGCGCAAGTGGAAGCCAGCATCGCCAAGCTGCTGCCAACCATGCCGCGCAAGGCAGTCATCGAAACCTCGCTGCGCGACCGTGGCGCGCTGGTGAAAGTGCGCGACATGGCGGAAGCCTGCGTCATCGCCAACAGCATCGCCGCCGAACACCTGGAAATCTCGGCCGAGAACCCGCAACAGTGGGCCGACCAGATCCGCCACGCCGGCGCCATGTTCCTGGGCCGCTTCTCGTCCGAATCGCTGGGCGACTATTGCTGCGGCCCGAACCACGTGCTGCCGACTTCGCGCACCGCGCGCTTCTCGTCGCCGCTGGGTGTGTACGACTTCCAGAAGCGCTCCTCGCTGATCCAGGTCAGTGAAGCCGGCGCGCAAACGCTGGGCAAAGTCGCGGCCGAACTGGCCTACGGTGAAGGCTTGCAAGCCCACGCCCGCAGCGCGGAGCTGCGCCTGAAATGACCGATTGGCTGAACCAGGTCTACTGTGAGGACGCGATGGCCGGACTGGCGCGCGTGCCGGACGGTTGCGTCGACCTGATCCTGACCGATCCGCCCTATAACCTGGGCAAGGATTACGGCAACACCTCCGACCAGCAGTCGATTGAAGACTACCTGGCCTGGACCGAGGCCTGGATCGATGCGGCGCTGCCCAAGCTGAAGCCGAACGGCAGCCTGTACATCTTCCTGACCTGGCGTTTTTCGCCGGAGATCTTCGTCATGCTGAAAAAGCGCATGACGATGATGAACGAGATTATCTGGGATCGCCGCGTGCCTTCGATGGGCGGGAGTACCCGCAGTTTCAGCTCGGTGCACGACACCATTGGTTTCTTCGTGCGCCGCAAGGATTATTACTTTGATCTCGATGCGGTGCGTATCGCGTACGACGCCGAGACCAAGAAGGCCCGTACGCGTTCCATTTTTGTCGGCGCGAAGTGGCTGGAAGTGGGGTACAACCCGAAAGACCTGTGGAGCGTATCGCGCCTGCATCGGGAACACGCGGAGCGGGTCGATCACCCGACGCAGAAGCCTCTCGAAATTATTGAACGCATGGTCAAGGCCAGCTGCCCGCCGGACGGGGTGGTGATGGATTTGTTCATGGGCAGCGGGACCACCGCTGTTGCCGCGCGTCGCTGCGGGCGCAATTTCGTGGGGTTTGAACTGAATTCTGAGTATTGCGACATAGCTCGGCAGCGTCTTGACGCGCTCGCCGAAACCGGGAAACCGGGGTACGGCCCGCAGGGCCGGACCCCGACTCGCAAGGGGCGCAAGGCCAAGGATGCGCCGGTCCCTAGCGAGGCTTTAGAACAGGAGTAATGCAGATGTCCCTCGACAGCCTTATCGCCAATACGATCCGCTCTGATGTGCGTTCCGACCACATCTACCATGTGCCGGATGCCAGCGGATTTGTGAAGCTGGATGCGATGGAGAACCCTTATGTGCTGCCGAGCCACCTGCATCATGAACTGGCCAACCGTATTGCCAGTGTTGCGCTGAACCGCTATCCGGTCGCCAGCTACGAAACCGTCAAGCAACGCATGCGCGCCAAGCTGGGCGTGCCTGCCGGGTATGACGTCATGCTGGGCAATGGTTCGGACGAGCTGATTGCCATCATGGCCCAGGCCTGCGCGCTGCAGCCGGCTGAAGGCAAGGGCCGCGCCGTGATGATGGCGCCGGCGCCGAGCTTCGTCATGTTCCAGCGTTCCGCCATGGTGGCCGGCATGGACTTCGTTGGCGTGCCGCTGAAGGCCGACCTGACGCTTGACCTGCCCGCCATGCTGGCCGCGATCGCGCAGCACCAGCCGGCGCTGGTATTCCTGGCCTACCCGAACAACCCGACCGGCAACCTGTTCGACGCGGCCGATATCGAGCGCGTGCTGGCGGCCCTGGGCGACCAGGGCCTGTGCGTGGTCGACGAAGCTTATGAGCCATTTGCGCAACAAAGCTTCATGGGCCGCCTGCCCGAATTCCCGAATTTGATCGTCATGCGCACGCTGTCGAAACTTGGCCTGGCGGGTATCCGCCTGGGCTATATGTCGTGCGCGCCAGCCCTGCTGGAGCAATTCGACAAGATCCGCCCACCCTACAACGTCAATGTCCTGACCCAGGCCGCCGCCGAATTCTGCCTCGACCACCTCGAGGTGCTGAACGAACAGGCTGCCCTGCTGCGCCAACAGCGTAGCGTGCTGTCTGAAGCACTGTCGAAATTGCCGGGTGTTAATGTTTTCCCCTCGGCGGCCAACTTTATCCTCATTCGTGTACCAAACGCCGACAGCGCGCATGCCGCCCTGCTCGAACGCAAGGTCTTGATCAAAAATGTGGGTAGAATGCACAATGTACTGGCCAACTGTCTGCGCATTACTGTCAGTACGCCCGAGGAAAACGCAATCATGCTGGACGGCCTGAAAGCCGCCCTGGCAGCCTAAGCGAAACCCAAGAGCTTTCCATGAACCGCACCGCAGAAATCACTCGCAACACCAGCGAGACCCAGGTCCGTGTCGCCATCAACCTTGATGGCACCGGCGCCCCCAAGCTGAACACGGGCGTGCCTTTCCTCGACCATATGTTGGACCAGATCGCCCGCCACGGCCTGATCGACCTGGATATCGAAGCCACCGGCGACACCCATATCGACAACCACCACACGGTGGAAGACGTCGGCATCACGCTCGGCATGGCGTTTGCCAAAGCCGTCGGCGACAAGAAGGGCATCCGCCGCTACGGCCACGCCTACGTGCCGCTGGACGAAGCGCTGTCGCGCGTGGTGATCGACTTTTCCGGCCGCCCGGGCATCGAGTACCACATCCCCTTCACGCGCGCGATGATTGGCAGCTTCGACGTGGACCTGACCCTGGAATTCTTCCGCGGTTTCGTCAACCACGCCGGCGTCACGCTGCACATCGACAACCTGCGTGGCACCAATGCCCACCACCAGTGCGAAACCGTGTTCAAGGCTTTCGGCCGCGCCCTGCGCATGGCCACCGAGCTTGATGCGCGCGCCGCCGGGACCATCCCGTCCACCAAAGGAAGCCTGTAAACGACACACTGGCTGACTGACATGAAAAAAATCGTAGTAGTCGATTACGGCATGGGTAACCTGCGCTCGGTGGCGCAGGCATTGCGCGCTGTCGCCCCCGAAGCCGAAGTGCTGATTTCCGGCGACCCCGCCGCCATCGATGCGGCCGAACGCATCGTGCTGCCCGGCCAGGGCGCCATGCGCGACTGCATGCGCAGCCTGAACGAGTCCGGCGTGCGCGACGCGCTGCTGCGCGCGGCGGCGAGCAAGCCGATGATGGGCGTGTGCGTGGGCGAGCAAATGCTGTTTGACGTGAGCGAGGAAGGCGGCAACACGCCGGGCCTGGGGCTATTGCCGGGCAAGGTAGTGCGCTTCCAGCTGGACGGCATGCTGCAGGAAGACGGTTCGCGTTTCAAAGTACCGCAGATGGGCTGGAACCAGGTGCGCCAGCGCGCGCCACATGCGATGTGGGAAGGCATTCCTGACAACGCCTGGTTCTATTTCGTGCACAGTTACTACGCGCAGCCTGCGGACGCGGCGCACAGCGCGGCGGAAACCGTGTACGGCCAGCCCTTCTGCTGCGCTGTCGCCCGCGACAATATTTTTGCCACACAGTTCCACCCTGAAAAGAGCGCCGCCAGCGGCCTCCAGCTGTACAAAAACTTCATCCACTGGAATCCTTAACCTCAAGAACAATATCATGCTGCTTATTCCTGCTATCGACCTGAAGGATGGTCACTGCGTTCGCCTGAAACAAGGCGATATGGAAAATGCCACCGTCTTCTCGGACGACCCGGGCAAGATGGCGCGACATTGGTTGGAACAAGGCGCGCGCCGCCTGCACCTGGTGGACCTGAACGGGGCTTTCGCCGGCAAGCCGAAGAACGAAGGCGCGGTCAAGGCCATCGTCAAGGCGGTGCAAGACTATGCCGCCGAATTCGACCTGCCCGAAATCCCGGTGCAACTGGGTGGCGGCATCCGCGACCTGGACACCATCGAGCGCTACCTTGATGACGGCATCAGCTACATCATCGTCGGCACCGCCGCCGTGAAGAATCCCGGCTTCCTGCAGGACGCCTGCGGCGCCTTCCCCGGCGCCATCATCGTCGGCCTGGACGCCAAAGACGGCAAGGTGGCGACCGACGGCTGGAGCAAGATGTCCGGCCACGAAGTGATCGACCTGGCGCAAAAATTCGAAGGCTACGGCATTGAATCGATCATCTACACCGACATCGGCCGCGACGGCATGATGGGCGGCGTGAATATCGAAGCCACGGTGCGCCTGGCGCAAGCCGTGCGCGTGCCGATCATCGCCTCCGGCGGCCTGCACACCATCGCCGACGTGGAAGCCCTGTGCGCGGTGCAGGACGAAGGCGTCGAAGGCGTCATTTGCGGCCGCTCCATCTATGAAGGCACGATCGACCTGGCATCGGCCCAGGAACGCGCCGACGAACTTTCAGAGTAATCACATGCTTGCTAAACGCATCATCCCCTGCCTCGACGTGACCGATGGCCGCGTCGTGAAGGGGGTTAATTTCACCGAGCTGCGCGACGCCGGCGACCCGGTGGAAATCGCCCGCCGCTACGACGAGCAGGGTGCCGACGAACTGACCTTCCTCGACATCACCGCCTCCAGCGACAACCGCGACCTGATCCTGCACATCATCGAAGCGGTGGCCTCGCAGGTCTTCATCCCGCTGACGGTGGGTGGAGGCGTGCGCAAAGTGGAAGACGTGCGCCGCCTGCTGAACGCCGGCGCCGACAAGGTGAGCATGAACACCACCGCCGTCACCAACCCGCAGCTGGTGTACGAGGCCTCGCAGAAGCATGGCAGCCAGTGCATCGTGGTGGCGATCGACGCCAAGAACGTAGCGCCCGGCAAGTGGGAAGTGTTTACCCACGGCGGCCGCAACGCCACCGGCCTGGATGCGGTGGAGTGGGCGAAGAAGATGGCCGAACTGGGCGCCGGCGAACTGCTGCTGACCAGCATGGACCGCGACGGCACCAAGTCCGGCTTCGACCTGGGCCTGACGCGCGCCGTGAGCGATGCGGTCAGCATCCCCGTGATCGCCTCGGGCGGCGTGGGCGGCCTGCAGGACCTGGCCGACGGCATCAAGCTGGGTCATGCCGACGCGGTGCTGGCGGCCAGCATCTTCCACTATGGCCAGCACACCGTGCAGGAAGCCAAGCAATTCATGGCGGCGCAGGGGATTCCCGTGCGCCTTTCTTAAACTTCGGGGAACACAGAATGGCTACCGCAATTGCAGCGCAAGTCGCCAAAGCCAAATGGCTGAACAAGGTGAAGTGGGACGAGCACGGCCTGGTGCCGGTCATCGCCCAGGAAGCCGGCAGCAACGATGTGCTGATGTTCGCGTGGATGAACCGGGACGCGCTCTACAAAACCGTGGAGCTGGGCGAGGCCGTCTACTGGAGCCGCTCGCGCAAGAAGCTGTGGCACAAGGGCGAGGAATCCGGCCACGTGCAGAAGGTGCTGGAGATCCGCCTCGACTGCGACGAGGACGTGGTGCTGCTGAAGATCGAGCAGGCCGGCGATATCGCCTGCCACACCGGGCGCCACTCCTGCTTCTTCAACAAGTTCGAAAACGGCGACTGGCAGAACACCGAGCCGGTATTGAAAGACCCCGAAGAGATTTACGCGGAAGCTAAGAAATGAGCAATGTACTGGACCGGGTAGCGGCCACCATCGAAGCGCGCAAGGGCGGCGACCCGTCGTCCTCCTACGTCGCCAAGCTGTTTGCCAAGGGCGATGACGCCATCCTGAAGAAGATCGGTGAGGAAGCCACCGAGACCGTGATGGCCGCCAAAGATGCGCGCGCCAGCGGCGATGCGTCGAAAGTGCTGTACGAATGCGCCGACCTGTGGTTCCATTCGCTGGTGCTGCTGGCGCAATTCGGTTTGACGCCGCAGCAGGTACTAGATGAGCTGGCGCGCCGCGAAGGCCTGTCCGGCCTGGAAGAAAAAGCATCTCGCAAGGAATAAACGTGGAAAATTGCCTGTTCTGCAAGATTGCAGCAAAACAGATCCCCTCGACGGTCGTGCACGAAGACGATGACTTGATGGTGTTTAAGGACATCAACCCGGCAGCCCCGGTACACTTGCTCATCATCCCTAAGCTGCACCTGTCGACTTTGTCCGACTGCACGCCGGAGCATGCGCCGCTGTTGGGCAAAATGCTGGCGCTGGTGCCGCAGTTGGCTGAGCAACACGACATCGCCGTGGCGTACGAGGCGGATGGCACGCCGGCGCGCGGCTACAAGACCGTGATTAACAGCGGTCCGGATGGCGGCCAGGAGGTGTACCACTTGCATATGCATCTGGTCGGCGGCCCGCGTCCCTGGCGCGGCATGCGGACTTGAGATTATGACAAGCACATGACAGGCGCGCTTCGCGTATACTGTCTAAACGAATGATTTTTTTAGGGGTTTTGTAATGGGTTCTATGAGCATTTGGCACTGGCTGATCGTCCTGGTAGTCGTCATGCTGGTATTCGGCACCAAGAAGCTGGGCAATATCGGTTCCGACCTGGGCAAAGCCGTCAAGGGCTTCAAGGATGGCGTGAAGGGCTCGGAAGAGGAAGAAAAGGCCGGCCAGCCAACGCCGCCAGCCGCCCAGGTGACCGACAAAGGCACGATCGAAGTCGACGCCAAGGAAAAGACCAAGCAGTAAGCTGAGATGATCGACCTCGGTCTTACCAAAATCGCCGTCATCGGGGTAGTGGCCCTGGTCGTCATCGGTCCGGAGAAGCTGCCCAAGGTGGCGCGCATGGCCGGGACTTTGTACGGCCGCGCCCAGCGCTACCTGCACGACGTCAAATCCGAAGTCTCGCGCGAGATGGAGCTGGAAGAGCTGAAGAACCTGCGCAAGCAGGCGGAAGAAGCGGCCAGCACCTTCAAGGACGAGATGGACAATTCCATCGGCAAGGATATCGCCGAAGTGGAAGCGGCTTTCCGCAACGACGATCCTTCCGTTGCGCCGGCGCTGGACCTGTACACCCCTTCCACCGACGACCTGGCCCGCAAGGCCAAGGACTTCCGCCGCAAGCGCGTGGTGCGCTCCTCCGCTGTGCCGCTGTGGTACAAGCAGCAGGCCGGCGTCCGTAGCCACGTGATCTCCGGCGCGGCGCGCATGAAGCGCCACCGCCCCGGCAGCCGCAAAACCGCATCGTTTTTCTAAATGAGTCAACAAGAACCCGCCGAAGAGACATTCATCAGCCACCTGGTTGAGCTGCGCGACCGCCTGGTCAAGGCCAGCATCGGCATTGCGGTGATGACGGCCCTGCTGGGCTTCGGCCTGGGCCCCTCCAAGATTTACGACCTGATCGCCGCGCCGATGATCGCCGCCATGCCGGTCGGCTCGAAGATGATCGCCACCAGCGTGATCTCGCCCTTCCTGGTGCCGATGAAGGTGACGCTGTTGTTCGGCTTCATCCTGTCGCTGCCGTGGGTGCTGTACCAGATGTGGGCCTTCGTGGCGCCCGGCCTGTACACGCATGAAAAGCGCCTGATTGCGCCGCTGGTGATCGCGTCCTCCGGACTGTTCATGACGGGCGTGGCGTTCTGCTACTTCCTGGTGTTCGGCAAGGTGTTCGCATTCATCAACCAGGTCTCGCCGTCCTCGATTGCGGTGATGCCGGATATCGAGAACTACCTCGACTTCGTCATGTCGATGTGCCTGGCCTTCGGCTGCGCCTTCGAAGTGCCGGTGGTGGTGGTGGTACTGGTGCGCATGGGCCTGGTGTCCGTGACCAAGCTGAAGGAGTGGCGCGGCTATGTGGTCGTGGCTGCTTTCGTGATCGCCGCTATTGTGACGCCGCCCGATATCGTCTCGCAATTCGCGCTGGCGATTCCGATGTGGCTGCTGTTTGAGATTGGTGTGATGGTGTCGCCGATGTTCGTCAAAGCCACCACCGCGCCGGAAGAGAAGGCTGATTAAAGGAAAAGCTTGGCCAGGATGATGGCTGACATGGCGATATTCACGCCCAGCAGCCAATGAATCGGCCTGAGCCTGGCTTTGATCTCGGCGCGCACCCAATCTTTCATTTCGGCTTCAGAGCGCTTGAACTCGCCGCGCACCCATTCCTTCATTGCGGCTTCCGAGCGCGTGAACATGGCCTGCACTTCGGCGCGCCAGATCGCCAGGTCGGCTTCACCGGCGACCGGCTGGCTCAGGGCAATTTGCAGGGCATCGGCAAGCGCTTCGGCGTGTTCGCGCGAAATACCTGCCTCAACGAGGCGTTTAATGTATTGAGCTGTGTCAAACTGGATCGGCATGGTCATGGCCACTCCCTGGATTCATGTTAGCAGAATCGCCCCGCGCCGCGCGCGGGGTATGGAAGCAGCCTAGACCAATTACTGCATCAGCTCTTTGATAACGCGCACAGGTGCGCTGCCGTAGCTGAGGAAGTCTTCGTGGAAGTCTTTCAGCGAGAACTTGCTGCCCAAGGCGGCGCGGCGCTGCTCGCGCAACTCCATGATTTCCGAGTAGCCGGAGAAGTAGCTGGTGAGCTGCACCGAGGTCAGCGTGGCGCGGCGCCACTTCTCTTTGGCTTCGGCCGGCGTCTGGAAGGCCTGGCGCGTCAGCAGGTCAATCGCTTGTGGCTCCGTCATCCCCAGCACGTGCACGCTGTAGTCGAGGATGGTGTTGGTCACGCTGCGCAGGTTCCATTTCGAGTACATCAGCCACATCTCAGGCTCGTTATTGCCGTAGCCGGATTCCAGCATCATGCGTTCGCTGTAGACCGCCCAGCCTTCCACCATCGCGCCGTTGCCAAAGATCGACTTCACGATCGAGGGCGACTTGTTGGCGTACACCAGCTGCGC
The DNA here is from genome assembly GCA_046523935.1 of Massilia sp. SR12. Taxonomy (GTDB): domain Bacteria; phylum Pseudomonadota; class Gammaproteobacteria; order Burkholderiales; family Burkholderiaceae_D; genus Rugamonas. The sequence goes on from CP159586.1 coordinate 4,378,968, forward strand.
ATAGTGGCCCGGGATCGCCTCGTGCATGTTCAGGATCTGCAGGATCCAGTGGTTGTACTCGCGCAGGGTCGATTCGGCCTGCTCCGGCGTGATGTCGTCGAGCGGCGTCACGTTGTAGTAGGTGCGGTCCTGCGGGCGGTATGGGCCCGGCGCTTCAATGCTGGCGCCGGCCACGCCGCGCTGGTAAACCGGCGTCTCGCGCACCACCAGGGGCTTGTTCGGGTCCAGCGTCAGCAGGTCGTTCTTAATCACCCAGTCCTGTAGCTGCGGGATCTGGCGCCGGATCTCGGGGAAGAACTCTTCACGCGACACGTGCTTGGCCGAGAGTTTGTCGATCATCATGCCGATCTTGGCGATGCGGTCGGACGGCTTGGATTTGTCGGCCAGGTACTTGGGCCACAGCTCGTCGGCGATGCGCTCCATGTTCGACAGCAGTTGTTCGCGCGTCGCCAGCGCTTTCTGGTAGGTCTGTTCGGCATTGCTGCCGGACTGGATGTCGAAACCGAATTTGGCCTCGTACAGCTCCTTGCCGATGCGGAAAGGGCGGGCGCCGCTGACGGCCTGCGACTTATCCAGCTCGCCGAGCCAGGCTGCATAAGCCTCCACGGCCATCTTGGCTGCCACGACGCGCTGCGCGAACAGCGATTTCTCGTTCTCGTTCAGGATCGAATCCTGCGCCTGCTTATCCAGGTCGGACAGCACGGCCAGCACGCCCGGCGCCTGGGCGATGGCGAGCTGCACGTGTTCGCGCGTTGGATTCTTGATGCTGTTGCGCGCCGCTTCGTAATAGGCCGGCACGCCGCCGATACGGCGCAACAAGGTGCGCAGGCGCTGCGGCTTGGCCGCGTATTCGGTGTTCAGCACGAAGTCGATCGGGCCGGCGATGTTGTACAGCGCCGGGTTCCACTCCCATTCGCGGAAGGTGGTCAGGTACCAGCGGTCCGAATTGAGCTTGTTCTGCAACAGGCCCAGGTCGGTGCGCTGTTTCGGCGACAGCTGCTTGGCGTCGATCTTGTTGAACTTTTCCAGCCACTGGTCGATGAAGGCGAGCTGCTGCGCGCGCGTTTCCTCGTCGGGGACGGTGAGTTGCGCGGCGGTGTCGTACTTGCCGACCGAGATGGCGGTTTCCGGCTCGATGCGCCACAGCGCGCCCAGGAACTGGTTGGCCTGGTTGTCGAAGGACTTGTCCTGGCGGCGCTCGGACGGCAGCGGTGTGCTGGCGACTGCCGGTTTGGCCTTTTCGGCTTTGGATTTGCCGGTGCTGGCGGCCTTGCCTTTGGCTTTGCCGGGCTTGGCGTCCTTGCTGGATTTGCTGGATTTGCCGCTTTTGGTGGCCTTGGTGCTCTTGCTGCTTTTCTTCTTGGCCACGGCGGTTTTGGCCGGTGTGCCGGATTTCTTTTGCGTCGTCGCCGCTTCCACCGGCGCGAACGCCAGGCTCAGGATCATCGCGGCGAGAGCGATCTTGGTCTTCATCATATTCAACCTCTTCGTAGTGCAGCGTGCGAGATTATCACAAGCCGAGTGCCGCCCGCGCCCGGTCGGGGTCGAGGGCGGCGGCGGCCGTCGCCGCATCGGGCGGCAGCCATTGCGGGAACGGGATCTCTGCGTTGACATGTTTGCCGCTGGCGCTGTGCACTTGCCGCACGCGGGCGATGGCGGCCGCCGGCAATTCGCCGCTATGTGCCAGCGCTGCCAGGGCAGGCCACAGGCGGCGGTGCACCAGCGTCAGTTTGCCGGCCAGCAGGCGGCATACCAGAATGTCGTCGTGCTCCTGCACTTCGCCCAGCACGGCAAAAATGCGTTTGCCCTCCGGATGGCCCCACCAACTGCCCGTGATCGGCGCGCCGGCAATGGCTTCCGTCAGGGTGGGTGCCTTGCCGCGCGCAGACAGCAGCATCACGCCGTGCTGTTCGACCAAGGCCAGTGCCTGCCCTGCGTTCATTCGGCTGCTTGCCGCAGCGCGCGCAGCACCAGCGGTTTCAGGCAGGCGCGCTGCGCCTCGTCCTTGCTTTCGCTGATGTTGACGTACAGCGGCTGCAGGAAGCCGTTCAGGTTGTGCTTGCGCGCCAGGGCGGCCTGCCTGCTGCCGCCGGCTGCCGGCTTGGCGCTGAGCGCGGCGAACCAGGCTTCCCAGTCGCCGCATTCCATGGTCTTGGCGCGCGACAGGTAGAAGACCGGCGCCATCAAGCGCTCGCCTTCGCCATAGTGGTAGAAGTGCTCGCCCGCCGGCGCCACCTGGCTGGCGATGGCGGCCAGCATCTGCTCATGCTCGGCGCGCGTCAGCGCCGGGTTGAGCGATAGCTGCAACATGATGTCGGCCGCGTGGGCCACGCCGTGGCGCCAGCCCTGCTTCTGGTCGAAGCCGCGGTAGTCGCGCACAGCGCGCAGGTAGGCGCTGGCGGCACCCACCAGCTGCGCGCGCTGTTCCGGCGCCAGGTAGGGCTTGACGCGGTCAACGCGGGCCACATCGGCCAGTACCAGGGCGGCGAAGGGGCGGGCAAAGCCCTGCGGGTCGGGCGCTTCCAGTTGCGCCGACAGGCGCGTGCGCAGCTCCTGCACGGTGGCGGCGTCCAGCTTGTCGGCGCGCATCCACGCTTGCAGGCCTTCGAATGCCAGCTCGTCGCGCTCGACCGGATTGGGTGAGCGCAGGCAGGCCAGGCTTTCCAGGGCCAGCGCCTGGCGCCGCGTGTCGTCCGCCACCTGCCATTGGGCGGCCTTGGCCTCGCGCAGCGCGGCGGCGGGGCATTGGCTTGGACTGCCAGCGTTCGCCAACGCCAGGGCCGGCGTGGCCATGGCTGCCGCTGCTGCGGCTGCGGCCACGACGGCACGGGTGATCGTGTGCATCATGTCTCCCCTCAGAAGCGGCGCAAGCCTTCGTTCAGCATCGCCAGCATGTCTTGCGCCGTCATGCGCGCGGCGGTATCGCTGCCATCGAGCAGGCTGTCGGCCAGCTCCCGCTTGTGCGCGTGCAGTTCGACGATGCCCTCTTCAATGGTATTGCGTGCCACCAGGCGGTAGATGGTCACCGGCCGCAGCTGCCCCATGCGGTGCGCGCGGTCGGAGGCCTGGTCTTCCACGGCGGGGTTCCACCACGGGTCCATGTGGATCACATAGTCGGCAGCGGTCAGGTTGATGCCGACGCCGCCCGCCTTGAGGCTGATCAGGAACACATCGCCTTCGCCGGCCTGGAAGGCATCGACCGCCTGCTTGCGCGCAATCATCGGTGTGCTCCCATCCAGGTACTGATAGCGGATTTCGTTGCGGTCCAGGTGGGCGCGGATCAGCGACAGGTGGTCGACGAACTGGCTGAAGACCAGCACCTTGTGGCGGTTCTCCAGCAAGCCCTCCAGCACGTGCGCGAAGGCGGCCAGCTTGCTCGACTCCAGCCGCAGCGAAGGCGCCACCAGGTTCGGGTTGCAGCAGGCGCGGCGCAGTTTCATGATCTCGGCCAGGATCTGCATCGACTTGCGGTCGGCCGGGCCCTCGATGGAGGCCAGGTTTTCCAGCGCCTCGCGCCGCAGCGATTCGTACAGCGCGGTTTCCTCCGCCGACAAATCGACTTCCAGCACGATCTCGGTACGTGCCGGCAGCTCCGTCAACACCTGCGCCTTGGTCCGGCGCAGCACGAAAGGTCCGATCAGGCGGCGCAGGCGGTTGCGCGCGCCGACTTCGGCGCGGTGGTCCTGCTGGCGCTCGATCGGTCCCGCAAAGCGCAGGTTGAACTGCTCGTGGCTGCCCAGCAGGCCGGGATTGATGAAGCGGAACAGGTTCCACAGCTCACCCAGGTGGTTTTCCAGCGGTGTGCCGGTGGCCACCATGCGGAAGTCGCCCTGCAGCGCCATGACCGCCTGCGAGCGCTTGGTGGCGGCGTTCTTGATCGCCTGCGCTTCATCCAGCACGATGGTGTGCCATTTTTGTTTGGTGAAGCGCTCCGACTCCAGTTGCAGCAGGCCGTAGCTGGTGATCACCAGGTCGAACGGGCCGGCATTGCTGATGATGTCATCGCGCTCGCCGGTGGCGTACATTTTCACGTTCAGGGTCGGCGCGAAGCGCGCCGCCTCGCTGGCCCAGTTCAGGCAGACCGAGGTCGGCGCCACCACCAGGGTCGGGCCGCGCGGCGCGCGCAGCAGCACCAGGGCCAGCGCCTGCAGCGTTTTGCCCAGGCCCATGTCGTCGGCCAGGCAGGCGCCCACGCCCCAATGGGCCAGGCGCGCCAGCCATTCGAAGCCGGCCAGCTGGTAGTCGCGCAGCTCGGCCTGCAGGGTGCTCGGCAACTGCGGCGTGTAGGCGGCGCTGGACTCGATGCGCAGCAGGTGCTCGCGCCACATGGCGTCCGCCTCCAGCGTGCCGACGTCGTTGGCCAGCTCCTCCAGCACGAAGGCGGCCAGGCGGTGCACCTTCATACCGGCGTCGTCATCCTCGCCATAGGCCGCCAGTTCGGACAGGCGGCGGTGCAGCTCTTCCGACAGCGCCAGGAATTCCTTGTCGCCCAGCTGGATGAAGCGGCTCTTGCCGGCGCGGATCATCTCCAGCAGTGAGCGCAGGTCCAGCACGCGGTCCTCGTCCACCACCAACTGGCCGCTGGCGGCGAACCAGTCCTTCTTGCTCTTGATGTTCAGCTTGAGCTGCTTGCTGTAGACCGGCTTGGTCAGGCGGAAGGTTTCGCCCTCGGGCCAGGCCAGCACCACCTTGTCGGCTTCCTGTGCTTGCAGTTCGGCCAGCAGTTGCAGGCACAGCGCCGGTTCGCCCAGCAGCCACTCGCCATGCTCCTCGGTGGCCTGTTCCAGCACTTCGCATTTCAGCACCAACTGGCGCTCGGCATCGCGTTCGCCGGCCAGGCTGCGGCGCGCCTGCACCGGGCGCCCGTTCACATCGGCGATCACGTTCTCGGCGCCGGCGCCGGGCGCGTAGTATGGGCCGGCGTCGCGCAGCGGCCGCACCTGGATCTGCATCTTCAGGCCCTGCTGGTAGGGCAGCAGGTGGATGTGCAGGCGCGGGTCGGCGTCGCACAGTTCCGCATTGGCCGCGCCGCCGCCGATGTCCGACTGCACGGTGACCATGGACGACACCGCGCCGATGGCCTTCAGCACCTCCTCTTTCGCATGCTCGGGCACGGACAGGCCGTCGCCCACAATGGCGGCGATGCGGCGGTGCTCGTCCTGCACGCTGAGCACGCGCAGGCGGTTGGGCGCCTCGCGCACCACGATCACGTCGGCCTGCAGGTTGTCGATCGGTGGCTGCAGCGACAGCTGCAACTGGCCCTGGTGGCTGCGGATCAGCAGTTGCGGCGCGCCGGCCAGCAGCTCAACGCGGGTGTCCGGCGCATCCATCCAGAACACCAGCGGGTGGCCGACCAGCGCGAGCACGGCCTGGTCGATCTCGATGTCGTAACGCAGGCCGGAGGAATAGGCCTGGCGCGCCGGCATGATGGTGCCGCTGATGCGCAGGTCCTGCGGCGTCAGGTACTCCATCTGGGCCGCGTCGTCGCGCAGGCGCTTGAGCGCCACCGGACGGCCCTTGCCCCAGCCGCCGCGCGGGTCGCGCTTCTGTTCGCGCGGCTCGATTTCCGCAATGCCCTGCCGCTCGTTGTAGCTGATGGCCCATACCAGGCGCATTTCGCCGCCGCTCGCGGCGCCGCCCTGCTGCAGGTTGATCAGGGCCGCGAGCTGGCGCTGCCACGCTTCCTGGCGTTCGAACCAGGTCGCCATGTCGCCGAAGCCAAGCTGCTCGCGCCAGGCCGCCGCGCGCGCCGCCGCGCCCTCGTCGCCCAGGTGGCCCAGCAGGCTTTCCGCCCCCGCCGCCAGCAGCAGGAAACCGGCCGACTCGGCGGCCTGCGACAAGTCCTGCAACTCGGCGCGGCGCTGTTTCAGTTGCGGCAGCGCGAGCCAGTAATACAGCAGGCATTGGAAGGTTTGCGCCTGCAACGGCGCCTCCCACGCGCGCTGGGTCACGATGTCGGCCTGCATGGTGCCGGCGCGGATCTGGCGCAGCATGCTCAGTTGCTGGTACACCGCGCTGTCGGCGTTGTGCTGGGCATGCACCGCGAGGTCGAGGTAGCTCTCGGCGGTTTTCAGGTGTTTCGGGTCGCCGTTGCGCAGCAGGGCCAGCACGTACAGGTGGCCGGCAATGCCCTGGAACAGGTGCTTGCGCTTGCCCGACTCGCGGCGGATCGACTTCAGTGCCGCTTCGAAGCCGGCGATGGCGCCGTTCACGTCGCCGCGCAGCATCTGGATCGCGCTGGCGAAGCATTGCGCCAGCGCGCCATCCAGCCCTTGCAGCAAGCGCGCCGCCTCGGCCAGCTTGCCGCACAGGATGGCGTGTTCCGCCAGCGCCAGGCACAGCGCGGGGCTGACGCCCTGCTCGGCGGCCTGGCGGCGCTGCAGGTGGCGCTCCGCATAGCCGCGCACCACCGGCGCCAGCGCCGGCTCGCGCTGGGTGTGCATGACCAGCAGCATCAGCACCTCGTCCTGCAGCAGCGGGTGCACCAGCAGCAGCATGCCGGCCTCGAAGGGGCGCGAGAAGATATCGACGATGGGGTTCAGCTGCGCCGCCTCGTAGCACACCATGCAGGCCGCCAGCAGCGGCATCACGTCCTGCGGCGGACGGCCGCGCAGCAATGCCATGCGCAGGCGCGCGACGCCGTGGCGGTAGCTGCGCGGCTCGTAGGCGCCGTTCCAGTTCTGGCGCATGGGATTGAGCGCCTCGTACGCCTTGCAGATATCGTCCAGCAGGTGGGCGCCGATGGCGGCGCGGATGGCCGGCCAGCGCAGGCGCGCGTTGCAGACATAGCCGCGCCCCACCACCGAAGTGGTGAAGGCCAGCCGCTCCAGTTTGAGCAGCGGGTCGTCCAGCGTCAACGCGGTGAAGGCCTGGCCTTCCGGGTCTGTCACACCGGCCGCCACCATGTGGTCGAGGATGGCGGTGCGCCCGACCGGGTCGCCCACCAGTGCCAGCAGGGCGAGGATGGCTTTTTCGGCCGGTCCGAGCGACTCGAACTCGGCGAGCAGGGTGTCGCTCATGCAGCCAGGCCGAACATGCGTTGGTAGAAGGACAGTTCCGCCTGCAAGGTGCGCACAATGGTGTCGGCCTTGCGGAAACCGTGGCCTTCGCCCTCCAGCTCCACGTATTCGACCGGGATGCCGCGCTGGCGCAGCGCGGCCACCATGGCCTGCGATTGCTGCGGCGGCACCACCTTGTCGTCCAGCCCCTGGAAGAAAATCATGGGGCGCGACAGGCGCTGGGTGTGGTTGATCGGCGAGCGCGCGGCGTACACGGCGTCGGCCTGCGCCTTGGGCGCGATCAGGTATTCGTTGTAATGCGATTCGAATTTGTGCGAATCGTCGTCCAGGCCTTTCAGGTCGGACACCCCGTAATAGCTGGCGCCCAGCTTGAACACGTCGTGGAAGGTCAGCGCGCACAGCGTGGTCAGGCCGCCCGCGCTGCTGCCCCGGATGATCAGGCGTTCGCCGTCGGCCAGGCCTTGCGCCACCAGGTGGCGCGCGCCGGCGATGCAGTCCTCCACATCGACTACGCCCCACTGGCCCTTGAGCGCGTCACGGAAGGCGCGCCCGAAGCCGGTGCTGCCACCGTAGTTCACGTCCAGCACGCCGAAGCCACGGCTGGTCCAGTACTGGGTCTTCAGGTTCAGGGTGCTGGCCGCCATGCCGGTCGGGCCGCCGTGGCTGATGACGATCAGCGGCGGCTGTTCGCCCACCGCGCCGTGTGCGTCCTGGTTGGCGGGCGGATAATAGAAGGCGTAGGCCGTGCGGCCGTTGGCGCTCGGGTAGCTGATGCTGTGCGGGACGGACAGGTAGCCCAGCGCGGGCAGTTCGCTAATCGAGCGCTCCAGCACCTGGCGCTCGCCGGTCACCAGGTCGATGCGGGCAATCTCGGCGGCGATGGTCGGGCTGCCGGCCAAAACCACCGCGCAGCCCGCGCCTACGCGCAGCTCGCGGATTTCCTGGTAGGGCGTGGCGATCGGCTCCAGCGCCGTGCCGCCCGGGCGCAGGCGCGCCAGCTTGCTGACGCCCTGCTCGATATAGCTGGCAATGATGTCGCCGTTGGCGCCAAAGCCGTACAGGGAATTGCCGAAGGTCCAGTGCGGGGTGGCGAACTCCGCTTCCATCGGGCACAGCGCCTCGGTTGCGCTGCCGCGTAGGCAGTACAGGTTCCACCAGCCGCTGCGGTCCGACACGAAATGCAGCACGCCGGAAGGCGACCATTCGGGCTGGCAGACCGATTCCTGCGGCCCGCCGGCCACGCGGCTTGGCGTGCCAAGGCGGCCGTCGGCCTGCACCTCGGCCACCCACAGTTCGGTGCCCTGCCACGGCATGCGCGGATGGTCCCAGCACAGCCAGGCCAGGCGGCTGCCGTCCGGCGACAGGCGCGGCGAGGAATAGAAATCGTTGCCCATCACGAGCACGCGCTCGCCGCCGTCGAAGCCCACGGCACAGATGGTGTTCACCGGCTGCGCGTGCGAGCCGTCGTCCTCAGGGTGCTGCTCGCGCACCGCGACCAGGCGCGCACGCCGCGCGTCGATCACGAAGTCGGCGAAACGCTGGCGGCCCGGCGAAGTGAAGGCCTCGGGCGTGCTGGCCGCGCCGGCGTCCGACGGCAGGCGGTACAGGCGGTTGTCGGTGTGGTGCGAGAAGACCACCAGGCCGTCCGCCACGGCGTAGGCGCCGCCGCCGTACTCGTGAACCCGGTTGCGCACATTGAAAGGACGCGGCGTCAGCTCCTGCGCCGGGGCTGCGGCGCGCTGGCGCAGCATGGTGGTGCGGCCCGCCTCCGCCGCGCGGCCCGCCAGCCAATAGATGTCCGCCCCATCCAGGACGACCGACGATAGCGGCGTGGCGCCTGCGGCGACCACTTCTGCGCTGATCGGGGAAGGCCAGGCGCCATAAGGCGCGGCGGAGGTGGATGTCATGAGGGCTCCAAAACGCATAAAAACGGGGCAGGGATGCGATAATAACGCCTTTCTACCTGCTTTAGATTGTCTTTCATGCCACAATTTGCCCAGCTGAAGAACGACACCTTCCTGCGCGCGCTGCTGCGCCAGCCGACCGACTACACCCCGGTATGGCTGATGCGCCAGGCCGGCCGCTACCTGCCTGAATACCGCGCTACGCGCCAGCAGGCGGGTTCCTTCATGGGCCTGGCGACCAATCCGGACCTGGCCACCGAAGTTACGCTGCAGCCGATCGACCGCTACGCGCTGGACGCGGCCATCCTGTTCTCCGACATCCTGACGGTGCCGGACGCGATGGGCCTGGGCCTGTACTTTGTGGAAGGCGAAGGCCCGAAATTCGAGCGCCCGCTGAAAACGGAAGACGACGTGAAAGCCCTGCAGCTGCCGCCGGCCGGCTCGCTGGACTATGTATTCAAGGCCGTGACCCAGATCCGCACCGAGCTGAATGGCCGCGTGCCGCTGATCGGCTTCTCCGGCAGCCCGTGGACGCTGGCCTGCTATATGGTGGAAGGCCAGGGCTCGCGCGAGTTCCACACCATTAAAAAGATGATGTACGCGCGCCCGGACCTGATGCACCACATCCTGGACATCAACGCGCGCGCCGTGGCCGAGTATTTGAACGCCCAGATCGACGCTGGCGCGCAGGCCGTGATGGTGTTCGACTCCTGGGGCGGCGCCCTGGCGGATGGCGCCTACCAGCAGTTCTCCCTGCAATACATGCAGCGTGTCGTGAGCCTGCTGAAGCGCGAGAAAGATGGCGTGAAGATCCCCGCCATCGTGTTCACCAAGGGCGGCGGCCACTGGGCCGAGGAAATCGCCGCCATCGGCGCCGATGCCATGGGCCTGGACTGGACCGCCAATATCGGCAAGATCCGTGAGCTGGTGGGCCACAAGATGGCCCTGCAGGGCAATATCGACCCGGCCATCCTGTTCGCCAACCCGGACCAGATCGCCGCTGAGGTGCGCCGCGTGCTGGACAGCTACGGCCCGCACAATACTGGTCACGTCTTCAACCTGGGCCACGGCATTTCCCAGTTCACCCCGCCGGAATCGGTGTCGGTGCTGGTGGATACCGTGCACAGCTACAGCCGCCAGCTGCGCGGCGCCTGAATCCCTCACGGCTTAGCGAAAGGGCGCTCCGGCGCCCTTTTTTAATTTGTGCAAGGCGACTTATGCACAAAATTTTTAGCTGCGGAAATAACAGGCAGTTGCAAACGCCTCCCTCTCACGGCGCTCATAAGTTGTTGATTTTAAAGCTCAAAATTTTTTCTGATTTTGTCAATGTTTTGGCTTTTGTAAACCTTATCCAAAGGGGGGAACTGGCTTGTTGGCCCATTCTCCACAAAGTTATCCACAAAAACTGTGGAAAAAACCTAAAAGCGCTTAGTAAACCGGCACTTAGTGAAATTACGTAGGATTTCTCCGAGTCTTATGTTGCATTGCATAATTTTTCACCAAGATTTTTGACGCTGAAATCTGTTGCGGAAACACAAACCTTGCAGCTAGCGCCTGTGTACAATGCCTGGCTCGGTGTTGTGGTGCACCAGGCACGTTTTCCACCGCGCGCACCGTAAAAAAAGCTTGATTTCAGGGGAAATCTGGTCCTTAAATAAGGCACTTATGCACAGAGCGCGGAAAAATATGCGCTTTCTGGCTCTCCTAGGGCGGATATTGCAAGTGCTTGAATTTAAACGGGAAAAAACATGGATTTCTGCTGAGTTTTCCCGGCTTGCAAGCTAGAGGTTAGTGCTTGCTCTGGATTCTAGCCGCTTTGTTCACAAAGTTATCCCCAGATTCTGTGGATAGTTAAAATACTTCAACTGATAGGCCTGGATGGCGCACTGCATTCTTCGAATTGCCCTCGATACGCCGCTGAATGCGGTCTTTGATTACCGCTGGAATACCGGTGGTGCAGGGCGACCGCATGTAGGACAACTCGCTATGGTGCCCTTCGGTCCGCGCGAGGTGGTCGGGCTGGTGGTGGAAGTGCTGGACGCGACCGATGTTCCCGAGGAAAAGCTGAAGGACGCCCTGGCCGTGCGCAGCCAATTGGCCCCCTTGTCGCCGCAATGGCTGGCGCTGGCCGGTTTTGCTGCCGAGTACTATCAGCGCCCGCTGGGTGAAGTCGCCTTGCCGGGCCTGCCCAAGAACCTGCGCGTGGTGAGCACGGTCGCGCTCGACCGGGCGATCAAGAAGCTGGACAAGATGGCGTTGCCGCACGATCCGGCACCGGTCGCCTCGCCGGCGCTGAACCCGGGACAGCAGGTGGCGGCCGACGCCATCGCCGGCGCCCAGGGTTTCGCGCCCTTCCTGCTGTATGGCGTGACCGGCAGCGGCAAGACCGAGGTCTACCTGCAAGCCTGCGCCCAGGTGCTGGCGCGCGAGCCGCAGGGCCAGGTGCTGGTGCTGGTCCCGGAAATCAACCTGACCCCGCAGCTGGAATCGAATATCCGCGCCCGCTTCCCGGGCGTCATGCTGTCCACCTTGCACAGCCGCCTGTCGGAAGGCGAGCGCATGTTGCACTGGCTGGCCGCGCATGAGGGTAAGGCGCGCATTGTGCTGGGCACGCGCCTGGCCATCCTGGCCTCGCTGCCGCACCTCAAGTTGATCGTCATCGACGAGGAGCACGATCCGTCCTACAAGCAGCAGGAAGGCTTGCGCTATTCCGCGCGCGACCTGGCCGTGTGGCGCGCGCACCAGTTGCAACTGCCGGTGGTGCTGGGCTCCGCCACGCCCTCGCTGGAGAGCTGGCACCACGCGCTCAAAGGGCGCTACCGCAAGCTGGAGCTGCGCGAGCGCGCGGTGCAGCAGGCGGTGCTGCCGTCGGTGAAGCTGATCGACACCTCGCGCCGGCGTGGCCAGGAGGGCATGAGCGAACAACTGGTGGAGGCGATCAAGCTGCGCATGGAGCGCGGCGAACAGTCCTTGCTGTTCCTGAACCGGCGCGGTTATTCGCCGGTGATCACCTGTGAATCCTGCGGTTGGGTCAGCGAATGCAAGCGCTGCACGGCGTTGATGGTGCTGCACAAAACCGATTACCGCCTGCGTTGCCACCACTGCAGCCTGGAGATGCGCATTCCGCGCCATTGCCCGACCTGCGGCAATATCGACCTGCAGCCGCTTGGGCGCGGCACCCAGCGCATCGAGGAAAGCCTGCAGGAGCTGTTCCCGCAGGCGCGCGTGCTGCGCATCGACGCCGACAGCACACGGCGCAAGGGCAGCGCGCAGGAAGCTTTCGACAGCGTGCACCGGCAGGAGGTGGATATCCTGGTCGGCACGCAGATGGTCGCCAAGGGGCACGACTTCAAGAACCTGACGCTGGTCGGCATCATGAATCCGGACAGCTCCTTGTTTTCGCAGGACTATCGCGCCAGCGAACGCCTGTTCGCGCAGCTGATGCAGGTGGCCGGGCGCGCCGGGCGCCAGGGCGGCAGTGAGAGCGAGGTGCTGGTGCAGACCAGTTATCCCGAGCACCCGCTGTTCTCGGCGCTGGTGGCGCATGACTACGATTACTTCGCCAACTCGTTGCTGGGCGAGCGCGAGGTGGCGGGCTTGCCGCCCTACCTGTACCAGGCCATCCTGCGCGCCGAGGCGCGCGAGCTGGAACAGGCGCTGGAATTCCTGCGCACGGCGCGCGGGCTGGTGGCGCACGAGGGCATCACCGTCAATGATCCGATCCCCATGAGCATGGCGCGCGTGCACAATATGGAGCGCGCGCAGCTGCTGGTGGAGTCGGCCTCGCGGCCGGCGCTGCAGGCTTTCCTCAAAGGGTGGATGCAGGCGCTGCGCGAGCAGAAGACGCGGCTCAAGTGGTCGCTGGAGGTGGATCCGGTGGACATCTAGGTCCAGTGGCGGGAAACCATAAAACCATAAAACCGGAAAACCAGGGTACGACCCTTAGGGTCGGACCCTGGTTTTCCGGTTTTCCGGTTCTAAGGATCTAAGGATCTAAGGTTCTAAGGCTGCACCAGGTACCGCCGCGCCGTCCCGACCACCTGCTCGCTCAAAGCATGCGTAAACGGCGTATCCAGCTCCCACGCGTGCCAGTCCAGTTCCACATCGATAAAGCGCCCCGGCAGCAGATCCACCAGCGCGCCCTGCGCCAGGGCCTGCGCCGCCTGCAGGTAGGGCAGCAAGCCGTAAGCCAGCCCACCGAACACCGTATCGCTCAAAGCCGCCGACAAAGGCATGGTATGGTGCGGAAAGGCCCGCACAAACCCCACCTCGCGCGCCAGGAAGCGCGCCATCAGCTCGCGCTCGTGCACCACCGCCGGCGCCAGCGCCAGAGCTTCCACGCCCACCCCATCGCCGAACCAGTGCGCCGCAAACGACGGCGCCGCCACGCACACATAGCGCATGGCGCCCAGCGCCGTGGCTGAGGACCCAGCCGCCGCCGGCAGCGGCAGCTCGCCGCGCGCCGCCACGCAGCCGAACACCGCGCCCTCGCGCATCAGGTGCAGCGCCACTTCACGCCCGGCGCATTCCACATCGAGCTGGCAGCGCGGTGGCGACAACAAGGGCCGCAGGGCCAGCGGGAACCAGGTCGCCAGGCTGGCGGCATCGACAGCCATGGCAATTTCCGGCATGCTGGTCTGGTGCCCCAGGTCGATGTCGAGCGCTGACTCCATCAATTTGACGTTACGGTAATGCGAGATGAGGCGCTGGCCCAGGCCAGTCGCTTCGGCGGGCGAGCCGCGCACGATCAGCAGCCGTCCGACCGCGTCCTCGAGCGCTTTGATACGCTGGGATACGGCCGGCTGGCTGATGCCTAGCGCATGGGCCGCCTTTTCGAAGCTGCCCTGGCTGGCAACGGCATCCAGCACCGCCAGCGCGCGGTAGTCCAGATTTTCCATAAGGTGTGCTTATACATGCCTGAAAAGATAAGTCATACTAATGAATTCTGATGTCGGAGGCAAGATGGAAACCATCCAGTGCGATGTGGCGGTGATCGGGGCCGGGACGGCCGGGCTAAGCGCCTACCGGGCGGCGCGCAATGCGGGCAAGCATGCGGTCCTGATCGAGGACGGCCCGCACGGCACCACCTGTGCCCGCGTCGGTTGCATGCCCAGCAAGCTGCTGATCGCGGCGGCGGAGGCGGCGCACGCTGTGCGCGAGGCGCCCGGCTTCGGCGTCAATCCCGGCCCGCTGGCGATCGACGGCAAGGCTGTCATGGCACGCGTGCGCAGTGAACGCGACCGCTTTGTCGGCTTCGTGCTGGAGAACGTGGCCGCCATGCCGGCACAGGACAAGCTGCATGGCCGCGCGCGTTTCACCGCCCCCGACCGCCTGCAGATCGGCGCCAACCTGGAAGTGGCGGCGCGCGCCGTGGTGATCGCCACCGGCTCCAGCCCGGACATCCCGTCCGAATGGGCGGCGGCCGGCCCGCGCGTGATCAGCAGCGAGGCCGTGTTCGAGTGGACCGACCTGCCGCGCTCCGTGGCGGTGATCGGCGCCGGCGTGATCGGGCTGGAACTGGGCCAGGCCCTGCACCGCCTGGGCGTGCGCGTGGCCGTGGTCGCGCGCAGCAACGGCCTGGCGCAGCTAAAGGACCCGCAGGTGCTGGCCGCTGCCGCGCAGGCGCTGGGCGATGAACTGGATATCCGCTTCCGCACCGAGGTGGCGGGCATGGCGCGTTCCGGCGACGGCGTCGAGCTGCGCACGCGCGACGCGCACGGCGCCGAACGCAGCGAGCATTTCGACTACGTGCTGGTGGCCACCGGCCGCACGCCCAATGTGCACGGCCTGGGCCTGGACCATGCGCGGCTGGCGTTGGACCGGCGCGGCATTCCCAAATTCGACCGCCACACCATGCAGTGCGGCGACAGCGGCATTTTCATTGCGGGCGACGCCAATGCCGAATTGCCTGTGCTGCCGGAAGCGGCCGACCAGGGCAAGATCGCCGGTGCCAATGCCGCCAGCTATCCCGACGTGAAGCCCGGCCTGCGCCGCACGCCGCTGGCCATCACATTCTGTGAGCCGCAGATCGCCACCGTGGGCCGCGGCTACAAGGAGCTGTCGAATGCCCGCGAGCCCTTCGCTATCGGCGCGGTGGGTTTCGACGACCAGGGCCGCAGCCGCGTCATGCGCCAGAACAAGGGCATGCTGCGCGTGTATGCGGAGTATGGGAGCGGGCGTTTCCTCGGCGCCGAGATGGTGGGGCCGCGCGCCGAGCATATCGGCCACCTGCTGGCCTGGGCGCACCAGGCTGGGCTGACGGTGGCGCAGATGCTGGACATGCCGTTCTACCACCCGGTGGTGGAAGAAGGCTTGCGCACCGCCTTGCGCGACCTGGCGCAGGAGCTGCAAAAGCCGCCGCCGCCGCCCAAGCCGGTGCCGGACTGCACGCCCGGCTGCTGATTAGTTGAGCGACGCGTCCAGCCGGCCCTGGCTGGCCAGCTCACGCAGCACGCGGATGGTGTCGATGTCCGATTCCTTGTAGGCGGAGCGGCGGAAATCGTCGTACATCTGGTTGGCGGCGTCGGTTGCCGCGTCGTGGCCGTCGTCGTACTGGAAGCGCACGTACAGGCGATCCGGCTGCGGAATCTCAATCGTCATGGTCAGGCTGGAAGGGCTGATGTCCTTCTGCGCCGGCACGTTGTAGCGCACGATGTACGGCGCATGCAGCTCCACCACGTCTTCGACCACCACTTCGCCGTAACGCAGGCGGCGTGAGAAACCGGTTTCGCTGCGCGCGCCGATTTCCGCCTCGTCCAGGTGCGGCACGAAAAGCTTGGGCGACTCCGCCCGCAGTACCAGGCCGCGCCACAATTGCTGGTGGCTGACGGTGTCGGCCAGCGGATTGAGGAGGTCATTCACTTCTATCAAATGTTCAAATTTCATAACACTATGTCCTGCTGGAATTGGGGCGTATTCGGGGATTGATACCACTATATTCTGTACAATGCCGGGATGTCCAATGCACCCCAGTTCGGCCTGAACGGCCCCCAGAGCGAAGCCGTGCTCTATCTCGACGGCCCTGCCCTTGTACTGGCGGGGGCCGGCTCGGGCAAGACGCGCGTCATCACGCAGAAAATCACCCACATGATCGAAGATCGCGGCTATGACCCGCGCACGATCGCCGCGCTGACCTTCACCAATAAAGCCGCGATGGAGATGCAGGAACGCGTCGGCAAAATGCTGAAGCAGCCCAAGCAGGCCAAGCAGCTGACCGTCTGCACCTTCCACTCGCTCGGTGTGCGCATCCTGCGCCAGGAATGTAACCATCTGGGGCTGAAAGACCGTTTTTCAATCATGGACAGCGACGATTGCTATTCGCTGGTCCAGGACCTGGCCATCACCACCGACAAGCACCTGATCCGCAGCATCCAGAACGATATCTCGCTCTGGAAGAACGGCCTGGTCACGCCGGAAGAGGCGCTGAAACAGGCGCAGACCGAAGACGAAGCGCAGTCGGCGCGCATCTTCGGCAGCTATGTCGCGACGCTGGCGGCCTACCAGGCGGTCGACTTCGATGACCTGATCCGCCTGCCGGTGGAGTTGTTCCGCAACCACGGCGATGTGCGCGACAAGTGGCAGCGACGCCTGCGCTACCTGATGATCGACGAGTACCAGGACACCAACACCTGCCAGTACGAACTGGTGAAACTGATGGTGACCGGCATCGGCAAGAAGCCGATGTTCACCGCCGTCGGCGACGACGACCAGGCGATTTACGGCTGGCGCGGCGCCACCATGGAAAACCTGGCGCTGCTGCAGGTCGACTTTCCCGACCTGAAACTGATCAAGCTGGAACAGAATTACCGCTCCACCAGCCGCATCCTGCAGGCGGCCAACGCGGTGATCCAGAACAACCCCAAGCTGTTCGAGAAAACGCTGTGGTCCGAGCTGGGCATCGGTGAGCCGATCAAGGTGCACGCCATGCCGAACGAGGAGCAGGAGGCGGAGCAGGTGGCGATCATGATTTCGGCCGACCACTTCGAGCGCAAGAACAAGTGGGCCGACTACGCCATCCTGTATCGCGGCAACCACCAGGCGCGCGTGATGGAGCAAGCCTTGCGTACGCAGCGCATCCCGTACACGATATCGGGCGGCCAGAGCTTCTTCGACAAGGCGGAGATCAAGGACATCATGGCCTACCTGCGCTTGATGGCGAACCCGGACGACGATCCCGCCTTCATCCGCGCCGCCACCACGCCGCGCCGGGGCATCGGCCAGTCCACGCTGGAAGCGTTGGGTTCCTTCTCCGGCAAGTGGCAATGCTCGCTGTTCGAAGCCGTGTTCAAAGGCGGCATCGAAGCGGTGCTGCAGGAACGCCAGCTCAAGCCCCTGCAGGACTTCTGCAACTTCATCCTGGAGCTGGAGTCGCGCGCCACGCGTCCCGGCCCGTCGGGCAGCGGCGACAACGCGGCGCAGGTGCTGGACGACCTGATGGAAGGCATGCATTACGAGCATTACCTGTACGACGCGTTCGAGGAGCGCGCCGCGCAAGGCAAGTGGCAGAACGTGCTGGAATTCGTCAACTGGCTGAAGGAGCGCGGCCGTGGCGGCAAGGACCGCGACGGCGAAGAGAAAAACGTGCTGGAGCTGACGCAGATGGTGGCGCTGATGTCCATGCTGGAGGGGAAGGACGAGGAGCCGGACGCGATCCGCATGTCCACCCTGCACGCATCGAAAGGGCTGGAGTACCCGCACGTGTTCCTGGTCGGCGTGGAGGAAGGCATCCTGCCGCACAAAGGCGACCCGGACGCGCCGGTGGAAACCCTGGGCCAGCGCATCGAAGAAGAGCGGCGCCTGATGTACGTCGGCATCACGCGTGCGCAGCGCACCTTGCAGCTTACCTGGTGCAAGAAGCGCAAGCGCGGCGGCGAACATGTGCAGTGCGACGTGTCACGCTTCATCGCCGAGATGGCGCTCGACGTGGGCGACGCGCCGCCCAAGGAAACCGAGATCATCTCCCCGCGTGAACGCCTGGCGCGCATGAAGGAATTGTTGTCGGCTCCGCGCGACATCAACGCGACGTAATTGGTGCTAGGATGGGGCCTCTTCCTTAGAACAGGGGGCTCCAATGTTTGTACGCACTTGCCTGCTTGCCGCCTTGGTGAGCGTAGCGCCGCTAGTCTCCGCAGCGGATGTGGTGACCAAGCCTGAAGCCGAGGCCATGGTGAAAAAAGCGCTGGGCTACCTGAAGTCCAACGGCCCGGACAAGACCTTCGCTGAAATCAATAAGAAAGACGGCCAGTTCGTCGACCGCGACCTGTACCTGACCGTGTACGGCAGCGACGGCGTGGTGCGCGCGCATGGCGCCAATGCCAAGATGATCGGCAAGAACCTGATGGAACTGAAAGACGTGGACGGCAAAGCCTTCGTCAAAGAGCGCGTCGAGATGGCGAAGAAAAAAGTCCCGTTCTGGCAGGACTATAAGTTCAACAACCCGGTCACCAACAAGATCGAGCCCAAAACCATGTACTGTGTGCCGGAAGACGACCTGATCCTCTGCGGCGGGGTCTATCTGAAGTAAGGCTGCGCTGGATCAAACTGGCGTGCGTCCCACGCACGCCAGCCGGCGTGATAATGGTGGCTCCGGGAGCCGCCATGCCAAACAATATCGATCCGCTCGACTACGAAGAACGCCTGACCCAGGCCGGGGTGCCGGCCGAGCAGGCGCATGTGCATGCCGGGGCGATTGGCCAGGTGAAGACCGAGCTGGAGGCCCTCGACGAGCGGGCAAAAGCAACGCGCATTGAAAATAAGGTTGATCAAGGGTTCACCAAGATCGAAGCGGATCTTGCCGCGATGAATACCAAGATCGACACCGGCCTGGCAGAGCTCAATACCAAGATCGACACCGGTCTGGCAGAGCTCAATACCAAGATCGACACCGGCCTGGCAGAGCTCAATACCAAGATCGAAACTGGTCTGGCAGAGCTTAACACCAAGATCGACCGAACCAAGGTTGAGCTTGATGCCAAAATTGATCAAACGCGGGTTGAACTTGAAGCCATGATTCAGAAAGCGAAATGGGAAACCATTTGCTGGACCATCGGCATTGTCATCGCCATTTGCTCCCTGCAAGGCTTCATCATCGTCAACGTCCTGCGCTAGCCGGTAAAATGCCCGCTTTACCCCTAAAGCAGGAGCCGGTTGTGGACAGCGAAGAACGTTTTGTCAATATTGAACTGAAATTGGTGCACCAGGAAGACCTGGTGGAAGCGCTCAACCAGCGCGTCTACGAGCAACAAAAGCAGATCGACATGCTGGAAGACCTGGTGCGCGCCCTCGCCGAGCGCGTCCGTAACTCCTCCCTGGCCAACCAGGCCCCGCTCAATGAGCGCCCGCCACACTACTAATCCCGCTACTTTTCGATACGCAGCGCAGCATGACTTTGCCCTGCAGGGTTGCTATTATCTGGCGCTCGAGACATTACATAACAGGAGAGAGAATGTTCCGTCCAAAACTGCTGGTGCTCGCCGCCAGCCTGGCTGTTGCCGGTCTTGCCAATGCCGCCCTGCCGGCGTCCAATCCCTTCGCCGAAGTATCCAAGCTGCCGTTGAACTACCCGTCCTTCGACAAGTTCAGCAACGACACCTACGGTCCAGCCTTTGAAGAAGGCATGAAGCAGCAGGCCGCTGAAATCGCCAAGATCGCCAACAACAGGGCCGCGCCGACGTTCGACAACACCATCGTCGCGATGGAACGTTCCGGCCGCCTGCTGGACCGCGTCAGCTCCGTCTTCGGCAACCTGTCCGGCGCCAACACCAACGACGCATTCGAAGCCCTGAACCGTGAACTGGCGCCCAAGCTGTCCGCCCACAGCGACGCCATCCGCCTGAACGAAAAACTGTACGCCCGCATCAAGGCCCTGTACGACAAGCGCGACAAGCTGAAGCTGGACGCTGAGTCCAAGCGCCTGCTGGAGCGCTACCACACCGACTTCGTGCGCGCCGGCGCCAAGCTGTCCGCCGCCGACAAGGAAAAACTGAAAGCCTACAATTCGCAGCTGGCCGGCCTGTCCACAACCTTCAGCCAGAACGTGCTGAAGGAAGCCAATGCCTCCGCCCTGGTGGTCGACACCCGCGCCGAGCTGGCCGGCATGTCCGACAAGGCCATCGACGCTGCCGCTGCCGCCGCCAAGGCCAAAGGACTGGACGGCAAATTCCTGATCGCCGTCTCCAACACCACCGGCCAGGCGCCGCTGGAAGTGCTGACCAATCGCGCCACCCGCGAACGCCTGCTGGCAAGCTCGCTGGCGCGCGGCAGCCGTGGTGGTGATTTCGACAACCGCGACGTCGTGCTGAAGATCACCAAGCTGCGCGCCGAACGCGCCGCCTTGCTCGGCTACCCGTCGCACGCCGCCTACCAGTTGGAAGACCAGACCGCGCACGACACCAATGCCGTGAACAAGCTGCTGGCCGAGCTGACCAAGCCGGCCGTGAACAACGCGCGCAAGGAAGCGGCCGACATCCAGGCTGTGATCGACGCCGAAAAGGGCGGCTTCAGCAACGCCGCGCAGGACTGGGCCTACTACACCGACAAGGTGCGCCAGGCCAAATACGCCTTCGACCAGAACCAGCTGAAACCGTACTTCGAACTCGATAATGTGCTGAACAACGGCGTCTTCTTCGCCGCCACCAAGGTCTTCGGCATCACCTTCAAGGAACGCAAGGACCTGCCGGTGTACCACCCTGACGTGCGCGTGTGGGACGTGTTCGACGCCGACGGCAAGCAGCTGGCCATCTTCCTGGGCGACTTCTACGCGCGCAGCAATAAGCGCGGCGGCGCCTGGATGAATGCCTACGTGTCGCAGTCCAAGCTGATGGGCACCAAGCCTGTGGTGGCCAACCACCTGAACATTCCCAAGCCATCCTCGGGCGAACCAACGCTGCTGACCTACGACGAAGCGCGCACCCTGTTCCACGAATTCGGCCACGCCCTGCACGGCATGTTCTCCGACGTGAAATATCCGCGCTTCGCCGGCACCCGCGTTCCGCGCGACTTCGTGGAATTCCCGTCCCAGGTCAACGAGATGTGGATGACCTGGCCGGAAATCCTGAACAACTACGCCAAGCACTACCAGACCGGCGCGCCGATGCCGAAGGAACTGCTGGACAAGGTGCAGGCGTCCGCCAAGTTCAACGAAGGCTTCCGCACCACCGAATACCTGGCCGCCTCGATTCTGGACCAGCGCTGGCACCAACTGCCGGCCGACAAGATCCCGACCGACGTGCTGGGCTTCGAATCGTCCGTGCTGAAGGACGCCGGCATTGATTTTGCACCGGTGCCGCCGCGCTACCGCACCACCTACTTCTCGCACGTCTTCGCCGGCGGCTACTCGGCCGGCTACTACGGCTACCTGTGGTCCGAAAAGCTGGATGCCGACACCGTGGAATGGTTCGCCGAAAACGGCGGCCTGTCGCGCAAGAACGGCGACCACTTCCGCCAAGCCCTGCTGTCCAAAGGCGGTACCATGGATGCGATGCAGATGTACCGCGAATTCCGCGGCCGCGACGCCAAGATCGACCCGCTGCTGGAGCGCCGCGGGCTCAACTAACTCCTGGGGCTCAGGTCCGGAGGTGCAGCACGCGCAGCGTGTTGCATGTTCGGCCCTTGCGCAACCGATCAAGCGCGGTGGCTCGTCGTGACGGATGGGTGTATAAATGGGGTATAGCCACTTCAACAAGGAAAGGAATCATGGAAACCAAGCTGAAGGAGACCTTGCGCCAACTGCACGCCACGCTGGCCCACCACGTCCCGGTCGATGAGGAATTGCAAGACTTGCTGCGCCAGCTCGATGGCGACATCAAGCAGATCCTCGAGCAGCCGCCCGAGCCGGACGGCGGCACCTCCACCTACGGCCTGGCCGAGCGCACCCAGGAAATCACCGCCCAATTCGCCGCCAAGCACCCGGCGCTGGAGCCGACCTTGCGCGAGTTGACGCGCATCCTGGGGAATTTGGGCATATAAAAAGGCGGGCCGCAGCCCGCCTTCCGTGTAGAACCCGGGGTTATGCCGGCTTTCCAGCCGGCCCCCGGGAGGCTGGCCTTATGGGAAGGCCAGCAAGGGCGGTTCTTCACCGCCAAAACTGAAGTCAGGATGACGTTTGGCGATCATTTCCTCGATCTCCTTCATGCGCCGCACCGGCACGTCCACCATCATCAAAACCTGACCTTGTTCAATACGTTCGGAATACTGCTCCAGCTTCTTGTTGGGAATCGCCGCCGCATTCATGCCGCTGGCCCAGCCGCCAAACAGCGCACCGCCCAGCATGACCAGCAAGATGGTCATGGCGCGCAGTGTCAGCCCCTCGGGTGGGAACAGCACCAGGAAGAGACCGGCACACAGCCCCACCACCCCGCCAATGGCGATCCCCAGCTTGGCGCCGTGGATCAAGTCCGTTTTCAGCAGGAAATTGCAATCTGGCATGTCATCGGGCAGCGAGCCCTCTTTGGCCAGGAAGTGGATATGCCGTTCTTCGATGCGTGCCAACAGCAGTTCGTCCAATTCTGCGCGGGCGGCCTTAACATTGGGAAGCATGTAATACAGTCTGCGTCGCATGATCTACACTCCATGGAAGACGTTGTATACCCGTTATAGCAAAAAAGGCACGATGTTCAATATGTATTTACCCTGAACAGATTGCCGGAACGTCACAAGTTACTGAAACTTAAAGGTTTTTTGCAGACCATGGCGGGCGAAAGCCAGTCTTTTCCGGTACAATGCCGGGATGAATCCCCCTGCTAATCTTTTCGCGACCGTCGCCAAGCGGTCTGCGCGTGCTTCTTCCGTCCCTTTCCTGCCCATGTCCCGCGCGGAGATGGAAGCTCTGGGCTGGGACCAGTGCGACATCATCCTGGTGACCGGCGACGCGTATATTGACCACCCAAGCTTCGGCATGGCCCTGGTCGGCCGCCTGCTGGAAGCGCAAGGTTACCGCGTGGGCATCATCGCCCAGCCGGACTGGAATTCGGCCGAAGCCTTCCGCGTGCTGGGCAAGCCGCGCCTGTACTACGGCATCACCGCCGGCAATATGGACTCCATGGTCAACCGCTACACGGCCGACCGCAAGATCCGCTCCGACGACGCCTACACCCCGAACGCCGAGCCGAACAAGCGCCCCGACCGCGCCGTGACCGTGTACGCCCAGCGCGCGCGCGAAGCCTATCCCGGCACGCCGATCATCGTCGGTTCGATCGAAGCCTCGCTGCGCCGCATCGCCCACTACGACTACTGGTCGGACAAGGTGCGCAAATCGGTGCTGACCGAGTCCAAGGCCGACCTGCTGATCTTCGGTAACGCCGAACGCGCGCTGGTGGACCTGACGCGCCGCCTGGACATGGGCGAAAAGATCAAGGACATCAAAGACCTGCGCGGCACCGCCTTCCTGGTGCCGCATGGCTGGATGCCGTCGGCCGAATGGGCCGTGCACAACTCGACCCGGGTCGATGTGCCGGGCCGGGTCGACCCGCATCCCGATCCTTACGCCATGGCGAAGGAAGACAAGAAGGAATGCGCCACCGAGAACGCGGCGCCGGAACCGGTGATCAAGCCGGTCATCATCATGAGCCGCGAAGAGCGCCTGGCCGCCGCCAAGGAAAAGCACAACAAGACCGTAGTGCGCCTGCCGTCGTACGACGTGGTGAAGGACGACCCGGTGATGTACGCGCACGCCTCGCGCGTGTTCCACCTGGAGTCCAACCCGGGCAATGCGCGCGCACTGGTGCAGCAGCACGGCGACCGCGACGTGTGGATGAATCCGCCGCCGCTGCCGCTGGCCATGGATGAAATGGACGGCGTGTACGACATGGAGTACTCGCGCGCCCCGCACCCGAGCTACGGCAACGCCAACATCCCGGCCTGGGAAATGATCCGCTTCTCGGTCAACATCATGCGCGGCTGCTTCGGCGGCTGCACCTTCTGCTCGATCACCGAGCACGAAGGGCGCATCATCCAGAGCCGTTCCGAGCCGTCCATCCTGCGCGAGATCGAGCATATCCGCGACAAGACCAAGGGCTTCACCGGCATCATCTCCGACCTCGGCGGCCCGACGGCCAATATGTACCGCCTGTCCTGCAAGGACAAGGAAATCGAGACCACCTGCCGCCGCCTGTCCTGCGTCTACCCGTCGATCTGCGTCAACCTGGGCACCGACCACAGCAAGCTGATCCAGCTGTACCGCAAGGCGCGCGAGATCAAGGGCGTGAAGAAGATCCTGATCCAGTCCGGCCTGCGCTACGACCTGGCCGTGCGTTCGCCTGAGTATGTGAAAGAGCTGGTGACGCACCACGTGGGCGGCCTGCTGAAGATCGCGCCCGAGCATACCGAATCGAATGTGCTGAGCAAGATGATGAAGCCGGGCATCGGCGCCTACGACGAATTCAAGGCGATGTTCGAGAAGTACTCGCTGGAAGCGGGCAAGAAGCAGTACCTGATCCCCTACTTCATCGCGGCCCACCCGGGCACCTCGGACGAGGACATGCTGAACCTGGCGCTGTGGCTGAAGAAGAACAACTTCCGCCTGGACCAGGTGCAGACCTTCATGCCGACCCCGATGGCGATGGCATCCGCCATGTACCACTCGCGCCGCAACCCGCTGCACAAGGTCACCGAGACCTCGGAAGTGGTGGAAACGCCGCGCAATATGAAGCAGCGCCAGGCGCACAAAGCCTTCCTGCGCTATTACGACCCGAAAAACTGGCCGATCCTGCGCGACACCCTGCGCCGCATGGGCCGTGGCGACCTGATTGGCGACGGCGAGCGCCACCTGATCCCGCCGTACCGCGTCGGCGAAGAGAACTTCAAGGTATCGCAAGGCAAGCGCGCCATGCCGACGCTGGCCCCGGGCCAGCAGAAGCGCGGCGCCGGCCTGCCACCGCCGGCCCACATCGCCCGCGGCGGCAAGCCGAACGCGCTCACCGGTTCCATGACCGCCCGCGCCACGGTCGAGACCAAGGCCCGTCCTTCGATCCTCGACACGATCAAGGTCAAGCCCAAAGCCGCCCCCGCCAAAACCAGCGCCCGCCCCGGCCGCAAGTAATCAATTCGGGGTCACAATTCGGGGTCAGGTCTGGCAATCGGACATTTTGCTGCGCAAAATGTCCGATTGCCAGACCTGACCCCGAATCTTTGCCGAATCTTGCCCCCGAATTTGAGGGGCATTTTCCCTCCTATTCGTTCCAACGCGGTGTGCGCTGAGCGGCTACACTAGCCGTATCCTGCACTAACTCCCTTTGGAACAAGCATATGAATATGAAGTCCCTGTTGCTGGTCCCGGTCCTGGCACTGCTCGCAGCCTGCGGCGGTGGCGGCGGCGATTCCAGCCCGAGCACGCCTGAGACGCCGACCCTGAAGTCGATCACCGTCACGCCGGCCAACCAGACCATCCCGCTTGGCGGCACCTTGCAAATGGCGGCCAGCGGCCTGTATTCGGACGGCAAAACCAGCGCCATCACCGCCGGCATCAACTGGACTATCAAGGGCAAGAACGCCACCATCGGCTCCAGCGGCCTGGTCACGGCCACCGTGCTGGGCAGCGACACCGTGACCGCCACCGTCGGTTCAGTCAGCGGCAGCACCGGCATCACCATCAGCCAGCCCTGGGCTGAGGTCTTCAGCGGCGGCAACCACGCCGTGGTGCTGAAGAAGGAAGGCAGCCTGTGGTCCAGCGGCTCCAACGGCTGGGGCCAACTGGGCGATGGCACCACCATCGATCGCAACAAGCTGGTCATCGTCAACGGCAATGTGCTGACCTGGAAGCAGGTCGCCGTGGGCGAGTTCCATACGGTCGCCGTGCGCTCGGACGGCACGCTGTGGGCCTGGGGCTTCAACCAGAACGGCCAACTGGGCACCGGCACCACCATCGACCGCTCCGTGCCGGTGCAGGTTGGCGCCGCCAAGGACTGGACCTCGGTCGCCGCCGGCAAGGCGCATTCGCTGGCGGTGAACAAGACCGGCCAGCTGTGGGCCTGGGGCCGCAACTTCAACGGCCAACTGGGCGACGGCACCAAGATCGACCGCCTGGCGCCGACCCGCGTCGGTACCGCCGTCGGCTGGAAATCGGTATCGGCCGGCGCCACCCACACCATCGGCCTGCGTAGCGACGGCACCATCTGGGCCTGGGGCGCCAATGAAAGCGGCCAACTGGGCAACGGCAATACCACGGAAGCCACCGCCCCGGCGCAGATCGGCACCGCCACCTGGGTCGCCACGGCGGCCGGCGGCGCACACAGCATGGCCATCCGCGCCGACGGCGCCCTGTTCGCCTGGGGTGCCAACGCTGCCGGCCAACTGGGCGACGGCACCGCGCTGGATGAACTGGAGCCGAAGCAGGTCGGTACCGAAACCAACTGGGCCAACCTGGCGGCGGGCGAAGCGTTCTCGCTGGCCGTCAAATCCAACGGCTCCCTGTGGGCGTGGGGTTCGAACAGCGCCGGCCAGCTGGGCCTCGGCTCGACTCAGGACAAGAGCGAACCAACCCAGGTCGGCGTGGGCATGACCTGGCGCGCCGTGAGCGCCGGCCTGCGTCATGCCTACGGCATCCAGACCGACAGCACGGTCTGGGTCTGGGGCCGGAATGCGGAAGGCCAGCTGGCCAAGGGCGATAACGCCAACGCGCTATCGCCGGCCCAGCTTCCATAGGATTTGTGCAGCAGGAAAGCCACACTCGGCGCGCTGGCCGCGCCGAAGCGGATACAATCGGTTTGTAGACTCTGCCAACTCTGTATCCGGATAAAACGTGCCCCTTTTCCTGGCTGGCCTGTGCGCAATCCTGCTGCTGTTCCAGGCGCCCTTGGCGCGGGCGCAGGAACGCGTCACCTTACAGCTGAAACATAGCCACCAATTCCAGTTCGCCGGCTATTACGCCGCGCTGGAAAAGGGCTATTACCGCGACGCCGGCCTCGATGTGCAGCTGTTGGAAGGCAGCGACGGCAACGAGCCGGAACGCGCCGTGCTCGATGGCCGCGCCCAGTACGGCGTCGGCAGCAGCAGCCTGCTGCTGGCGCGCATGTCGGGCAAACCGATGGTGGTGCTGGCGGTGGTCTTCCAGCATTCGCCCTACGCACTGGCCATGCGCCAGACCGGTCCCGCGCCCGACATCCGCAGCATTGCCGGCAAGCGCGTGATGATCGGCTCCCTGACCGATGAACTGACCCAGGCCGACGAGGTGATGGCCTACCTGCGCAAGGAAGGCATCTCCACCAGCCAACTGGTGCGGGTCGAGCACAGCTTCAACCCGGACGACCTGGTCAAGGGCAAGGTCGACGCCATGTCGATCTTCGTCAGCAACGAGCCGGATTATCTGGACCGCCTCGGCTTCCCCTACGATATCTACAGCCCGCGCGCGGCCGGCATCGACTTTTACGGCGACAACCTGTTCACCAGCGAAGCGGAAGTCAAGAACCACCCCGACCGCGTGCGCGCCTTCCGCGCCGCCAGCATGCGCGGCTGGCAGTACGCCATGAGCCACCAGGAAGAAATCGTCGACCTGATCCTCAACAAGTACTCGCGCCAGCACGACCGCATGCACCTGCTGTACGAGGCGCGCCAGATGGTGCCGCTGGTGCAGCCGGTGCTGGTGGAAATCGGCTACATGAACCCGGACCGCTGGCAGCACATCGCCGACGTGTACACCGAACTGGGCATGCTGCCGAAAGGCGCCAACTTCAACGGCTTCCTGTACAACACCGATCCCGGCACCGACCTGACCTGGCTTTACCGCGTGCTGGGCGTGGCGGCCGGCCTGCTGGTGCTGGGCGCGGTGATCCACTTCTCGCTGCTGACGCGCGAGCGCACGCGCGCCGAAGAAACCATCCGCAAGGGCGAGCAGCGCTTCCGCACCATGTTCGAAGCGGCGCCGATGGGCATTGCGCTGATCGATTCCGGCAGCGGCCAATTCCGCGACGTTAATCCGCGCTATGCGGAAATCGCCGGCCGCTCGGCGCAGGAAATGCGCGCCAGCCGCTGGCTGGAAATCTGCCACCCGGACGACGTCGGGCCGGAGCAGGAAAAGATGGCGCAACTGGCGGCGCAGCAGATCAACGGCTTCAAGATGGAGACGCGCCTGGTGCGCCCGGATGGCCGCATCGTGTGGGTGGAGGCGTCGATCAACGCGGTGGAAACCGAGAGCCAGCCGCACCACTTGTGCATGATCGAGGACATCACCGAGAAAAAGGAAACCGAGGCGCTGATCTGGCAGCAGGCCAACTTCGACACCCTGACCCAGCTACCGAACCGCCGCATGTTCCTCGACCGCCTGCAGCACGATATTTTGAAATCGCGCCGCGACGGCACCCGCATCGCCATCCTGTTCATCGACCTGGACCACTTCAAGGAAGTCAACGACACCCTGGGCCACCACCAGGGCGACGTGCTGCTGGTGGAAGCGGCGCGCCGCATCGGCGCCTGTGTGCGCCAGTCCGACACCGTGTCGCGCCTGGGCGGCGATGAATTCACCGTGATCCTGCCCGAACTGGCCGAGGTGGACCGGGTGGAAGGCATCGCCCAGCACATCATCGACAGCCTGCGCATGCCATTCCAACTGGGGCAGGAGCAGGCCTTCATTTCGGCCTCGATCGGCATCACCATCTACCCGGACGACGCCGGCAATATGGACGACTTGCTGAAGCACGCCGACCAGGCCATGTATGCCGCCAAGGGCGCCGGCCGCAACCGCTTCAGCTACTTCACGCCGGCCTTGCAGGTGGCCGCGCTGAACCGCATGCGCCTGACCAATGACTTGCGCAGCGCCTTGAAAGGCAACCAGCTCAAACTGTATTTCCAGCCGATCGTGCATCTGCAGACCGGTAAAGTGCACAAGGCCGAAGCCCTGATCCGCTGGGAGCACCCGCAGCGCGGCATGGTCAGCCCGCTGGAGTTCATTCCACTGGCCGAGGCCAGCGGCCTGATCGTCGATATCGGCGAATGGGTGTTCCGCGAATCGGCGCAATGGGTCAAGCGCTGGCGGCAGGATGTGCATCCCAACTTCCAGGTCAGCCTGAACCAGTCGCCGCTCGAATTCCAGCGCGAGCGCGGCAGCTATGCCGAATGGCTGGTGCACCTGCAGCAGATTGGCGTGCCGGGCGAGAGCATCGTGGTGGAGATCACCGAAGGCCTGCTACTGGACGCCAGCGCCGACGTTACCGACAAGCTTCTGCAATTGCGCGATGCCGGCATCCAGGTCGCGCTGGACGATTTTGGCACCGGCTATTCCTCCCTGTCCTACCTGAAGAAGTTCGACATCGACTACCTGAAGATCGACCGCAGCTTCACCCGCAACCTGGCGCCCGACTCCAGCGACATGGCGCTGTCGGACGCGATCATCGTGATGGCGCACAAACTGGGGCTGAGCGTGATCGCCGAAGGCGTCGAAACCACCGAACAGCGCGACCTGCTGGCCGGCGCCGGCTGCGACTACGGCCAAGGCTACCTGTTCGCCCGCCCCCTGCCCGCCGCCGACTTTGACACCCTGCTGCGCCAGCAAGCCAGCGTCGCCACCGCCGCCTAAAACCACCGCGCCGCCATTTTGTCCGCTTTGGGGTCAGGAACGAAAGTGGACATTTTCTTTTGGAAAATGTCCACTTCTGTTCCTGACCCCAAAGCGGACAAAATGGATGTCTGGGCTTCTTGACCCAGGTCAAAGCGGGTTTGATTGGAAAAAACCTATAGTTACTCTCAGCTTAACAAGGGAGTAACCACCATGGAAAAAGAAAAACAAGCCTACCTGGTAGGCGCCGGCATTGGCAGCCTGGCTGCAGCGGCCTTTATGATCCGCGATGGCAAGATGCGCGGCGACCAGATCCACATCTTCGAAGCGCTCGGCATCAGCGGCGGCAGCCTGGATGGCGCCGGCAACGCGCAAGACGGCTATCGCCTGCGCGGTGGCCGCATGCTCACCACCGACAATTACGAATGCACCTGGGACCTGTTCCAGTCCATTCCTTCGCTGCGCCACCCTGGCCAGTCGGTGCTGGATGAAACGCTGGCCTTCAACGAGCTGCATAAATCGCATTCCCAGGCGCGCCTGGTCGACCGCAACCGCCACAAGGTGGATGTGAAGTCGATGGGCTTCAGCCTGCGCGACCGCATGGAGCTGCTCAAGCTGCACGAGGCCGACGAGGCGGTGCTGGGCGACAGCCCGATCACCGACCACCTGTCGCCGGAATTTTTCGATACCCCGTTCTGGTATATGTGGGCCACCACCTTCGCCTTCCAGCCCTGGCACAGCGCGGTGGAGTTCAAACGCTACCTGCACCGCTTCATGAAGGAGTTTTCGCGCATCGAGACGCTGGCCGGCGTCAAGCGCACGGTGTTCAACCAGTATGACTCCCTGGTCAAGCCGCTGCAGGCCTGGCTGCTGCAGCAGGGTGTGCGCATCGAAAACGGCTGCACCGTGCGCGATATCAAGCTGGCCGAGCGGACCGGCGACGAACTGCTGGTGGAGGCGATCGAACTCGATCGCAACGGCGCGCACGAGCTGCTGCCAGTGGCGCCGGACGACCTGGTGTTCTTCCAGAACGGTTCCATGACCGATGCCTCCAGCTTCGGCAGCATGCAGGCCGCGCCGCCCAAGCTGGACCGCCACCAGAGCGGCGGCTGGCAACTGTGGGAGCGCCTGGCGCAAGACCGCCCGCAACTGGGCAATCCCGCCGCCTTCAACCGCAATATCGCGCAGTCGTGGTGGGAATCGTTCACCGTCACCCTGCACGACACGGAGTTCTTCGACCAGATGCAGGCGTTCAGCGGCAACGTCGCCGGCACCGGCGGCCTGGTCACGTTCAAAGACTCCAACTGGCTGATGTCGGTGGTGCTGGCGCACCAGCCGCACTTCGATAACCAGCCGGAAGGGGTGCGCGTGTTCTGGGGCTACGCCCTGCATCCGGACCGCGTCGGCAACTTCGTCGCCAAGCCGATGGCAGAGTGCAGCGGCGCCGAGATCCTGCGCGAGCTGGCCGGCCACCTGAACTTCGAGATGGACGTCTTCGCGCAGGCCAACTGCATTCCATGCCGCATGCCCTACATCACCAGCATGTTCATGCCGCGCCTGCACAGCGACCGCCCGCTGCCGGTGCCGCCCGGTTCGCGCAACCTGGCGCTGGTGAGCCAGTTTGTCGAAGTGCCGGACGACGTCGTCTTCACCGTTGAATACTCGGTGCGCGCGGCGCAGATGGCGGTCTACCAGCTGCTTGGCATCGACCGTGCAATCCCGCCGATCAAGCGCCACGACAAGTCGCTGGAAGTCATGCTGGCGGCCCTGGTCAAGGCGGCATAAACCCCTGGAATGCCAGCAAATTGTCCACTTTGGGGTCAGGAACGAAAGTGGACATTTTTTTGGGAAATGTCCACTTCTGTTCCTGCCGGATCGCCGTACCGCCCCGAAGTGGACATTTGAAAACTTGACCTGGCTCAAGGATTTTTCGGGGGCGCGCGCGCATCATGCGCGCTATGAATCTCGCAAACTCACTATTGCACGCGCTCCATGACCATGGGGCGCGTGAAGTCTTTGGTATCCCCGGAGACTTTGTGCTGGCCTTCTTCGAGCAAATCGAGAATTCCGGCGTTCTGCCCCTCTACACGCTGAGCCATGAGCCGGGCGTGGGCTTCGCGGCCGATGGGGCGGCACGCTATCACGGGCGCATAGGCGTGGCGGCGGTGACCTACGGTGCGGGGGCGCTGAATATGGTCAACGCCGCCGCGGGCGCTTATGCGGAGAAAGTCCCGATGGTGGTGATTTCCGGCGCGCCGGGCACCAATGAGCGACGCAACGGCTTCCTGCTGCACCACCAGGTCAAGCACCTGGATTCGCAAATGGCGATCTTCCGCGAAATCACCTGCGACCAGTGCGTGCTGGACGACCCGCAGCGCGCGCCTGCCGATATCGCGCGCGTGCTGCGCAGCGCGATCACGCATTCGCGCCCTGTGTATATTGAGCTGCCGCGCGATATGGTGCATGCGCCGTGCGCGCCGGTGGTGGCCTTGCCTGCGCCTGGCCACGACCCCGATGCGCGGGCCGCCTGCGTGGATGAAGTGCTGGGCCGCCTGGAGCGCGCCGCGCGCCCGGTGCTGATGGTGGATATCGAAATCCGCCGCTTCGGCCTGGAAAGCAAGGTGGCGCAACTGGCCGCCAAACTGCAAGTGCCAGTGGTGACCTGCTTCATGGGACGCGGCCTGCTGGCCAGCGAGCCCGAAGCGCCGCTGCTGGGCACCTACCTGGGCGTGGCCGGTGCGGAGGAAGTGACCGACGCGGTGGAGGGCTCGGATGCCCTGCTGATGCTGGGCGTGATCCTGTCCGACACCAACTTCGGCGTGCAGCGCGAACGCATCGACCTGCGCAAGTGCATGCTGGCGCTGGATGGCGACGTTACGCTCGGCTACCACACCTACCACGACATTCCGCTGGAGGCGCTGGTCGATGGCCTGCTGGCCAACGCCAAGCTGCTGCGCACCGGCCCTGTTCCGGCGGGCGAGCGCACCGTTTATCCATGCGACCTGCCAGCCGACGACGCGGCCCTGGTGCCGACCGATGTGGCGCGCGCCGTGAATGACCTGATGCGCAAGCACGGCCGCATGCCGATTGCCTCCGACATCGGCGACTGCCTGTTCACCGCGCTGGATATCGAGAACACCGACCTGCTGGCGCCCGGCTACTACGCCACCATGGGCTATGGCGTGCCGGCCGCATTCGGCCTGCAGGCTGCCGGTGGCGAACGTCCGCTGGTGCTGGTGGGCGACGGCGCCTTCCAGATGACCGGCTGGGAGCTGGGCAACTGCCAGCGCTACGGCCTGGACCCGATCGTGATCATATTTAACAACTGTAGCTGGGAGATGCTGCGCGCCTTCCAGCCGCAATCGGGCTTCTGTGATTTGAGCGACTGGCACTTTGCCGACATGGCGCCGGCCCTGGGCGGTGATGGTTACCGCGTCAGCACGCGCGGCGAACTGGCGGCGGCGCTCGAAAGCGCCATGCAGCGGCGTGGCCGCTTCCAGCTGGTGGAAGTGATGCTCCCGCCGGGCAGCCAGTCCGACACGCTGACGCGCTTTGTACAGGGCGTACGCCGCCTGCAGGGAGCTAAGGCATGATCGAACTCGTTTGCCCTGCCGGCAGCCTGCCGGCCCTGAAAGCCGCCGTCGACAACGGCGCCGACAGCGTCTACCTCGGCTTCCGCGACGCCACCAACGCGCGCAACTTCGCCGGCCTCAATTTCGACGAAGCCGCGATTGCCGAAGGCATCCGCTACGCCCACGCGCGCGGCCGCAAAGTGCTGCTGGCGCTGAACACCTATCCGCAAGCGGCCAATTGGAAGCTGTGGCGCGGCGCGGTCGACCGTGCCGCCGATGCCGGCATTGATGCCATCATCCTGGCCGACCCCGGCCTGATGGAATATGCCCGCAACACCCATCCCGGCCTGCGCCTGCACCTGTCGGTGCAAGGCTCGGCCACCAATTACGAAGCGATCAACTTCTACCACGAGCAGTTCGGCATTTCGCGCGCCGTGCTGCCGCGCGTGCTGTCCATGCAGCAGGTCGAGCACCTTCTGCGCCATGTGAAGACCGAGATTGAAGTCTTCGGCTTCGGCAGCCTGTGCGTGATGGTGGAGGGCCGCTGCGCGCTGTCGTCCTACGCCACCGGCGAGTCGCCGAACACGGCGGGCGTGTGCTCGCCGGCCAAGGCCGTGCGCTGGCAGGAAACGCCGAAAGGCCTGGAGTCGCGCCTGAACGGCGTGCTGATCGACCGCTACCAGCCGAACGAGAACGCCAGCTACCCGACCCTGTGCAAGGGCCGCTTCGAGGTGGAAGGCGAAACCTATTACGCGATTGAAGAACCGGCCAGCCTGAACACCATGGAGCTGCTGCCGCAGCTGGTGCAGATGGGCGTGAAAGCGATCAAGATCGAAGGCCGCCAACGCAGTCCGGCCTATGTGGCGCAAGTCACGCAAGCCTGGCGCGCCGCGATCGACGCCTGCGGCGACGGCAAACGCCGCTTCGCCATCCACCCGAGCTGGAGCGCCGCGCTGGACCGCGTGGCGGAAGGCCAGCAGCACACCCTGGGCGCCTATCACCGCAAATGGAAATGAGTATGTTGAAATTAGCCCTCGGGCCGGTGCTGTACTACTGGCCGCGCCTGACCATGTTCGAGTTTTACCAGCAGGTTGCGGAAAGCCCGGTCGATATCGTCTACCTGGGCGAAGTAGTCTGTTCGCGCCGCCATGAATTGCGCCTGGCGGACTGGCTCGATATCGCCGCCATGTTGCGCGACGCCGGCAAGGAAGTGGTACTGTCCACGCAAGCCCTGATCGAGTCCGGCGCGGAGCTGACCACCATGCGCAAGCTGTGCGAGGCGCGCGAATTCCTGGTGGAGGCCAACGACTTCGGCGCGGTGCGCAACC
Source organism: Massilia sp. SR12 (assembly GCA_046523935.1). Classification (GTDB taxonomy): domain Bacteria; phylum Pseudomonadota; class Gammaproteobacteria; order Burkholderiales; family Burkholderiaceae_D; genus Rugamonas. The sequence continues at coordinate 4,413,273 of CP159586.1, forward strand.
TGGAAGGCGCCGGCTTCATCGCCGGCCCGCACCTGAACATCTACAGCGAGCCGACCCTGGCCGTGCTGGCGCGCCAGGGTGCGCGGCGCTGGGTGGCGCCGCTGGAAATGGACCGCAGCGCCATCGCCACCCTGCTCGATACGCAGCCGGCCGGCATGGAAAGCGAAGTCTTTGCCTGGGGCCGCATGCCGCTGGCATTCTCCGCGCGCTGCATGACCGCGCGCAACCGCAACCTGCCGAAGGATGATTGCCAGTTCAGCTGCATCGACTATCCCGACGGCCTGGTCATGGACACCCGCGAACAGAAAGCCTTCCTGGTGCTGAACGGCATCCAGACCCAGTCCGCACTGTGCTGCAACCTGGTGCTGGCCATGCCGGACATGGCGGACATGGGCATCGACGTGCTGCGCATTTCGCCGCAAGCGCGCGACACGCTGGAAGTGGTGGCCGCCTTCGACAAAGTGCGGCGCGGCGAATGGCAGCCGGCCCACGCGGCGCACGTGCTGGAGCCGCTGGCTCCCGGCGGCAGCTGCGATGGATTCTGGACCGGCCAACCCGGCATGGAGCGCAGTGCCGCGCTGGAGGAAGCGATATGAGCGCCGCCGCACTGCGCATCCCGGCCGCCATCGGCCGCCTGCTGGGCCGCCTGCCGCCGCAACCGCCGGCCTGGCTGTTCGTGCAGGGCCTGAACCGCCTGCTGGCGCCGCAATTGCCGGAGGACGTGAAGCAAGCCTTGTTCGCGCGCCGCCTGCGCCTGCGGGTGGAAGACGCCGGCCTGGCGATTGATTTCAGCTGGCAGGGCAATGCCTTCGAGATGGGGCGGCATGGCGCCGATCCCGACCTCACCATCGGCGCCTGCGCGCACGACCTGCTGCTGATGGCGCGCCGCGAAGAAGACCCGGATACCCTGTTCTTCTGCCGCCGCCTGATCCTGGAAGGCGACACGGAACTGGGCCTGCTGTTCAAGAACACGCTGGACGCGCTGGACGCCAGCGCCTTCGACTGGCGCCGCCTGCTGCCCAAGATCCCCATGCCGCCCGGCGCCCGCCATGGCTGACAAGACGCTGCCGCTGGTGTATTCCTGCTCCGGCTGCAGCAGTGCCGCGCAACTGGCCAATGCCGTTGCGCTCAAGCTGGACCGCGACGGCAGCGCTGAAATGTCCTGCATTGCCGGCGTGGGCGGCGGCGTCGCCCCGCTGGTCAAACTGGCCCAATCGGGCCGCACCATCCTCGCCATCGACGGCTGCCCGCTGGCCTGCGCCCGCGAATGCCTGGCACGGCAGGGCGTCACGCCCGACCATCACCTACTGCTCAACGAGCATGGCGTGCGCAAGAAAATGCATACCGATTACGACCCCGCCGATGTTGACGGCCTGGCGGCTCAAGCCGCTGCGGTGCTGCGCGCGTCCGACTGAGCGGGGCGCAGCCAGAGGTAGCGGCCTTTCCAGGCGGTGATGTAGAGCAGGGCTGTGAAGGGGTTGGCATTCGGACCGCAAGTAAAGGTGGTGGTTTGGCCTGCGGCGCGATCGAACTCCAGCGCGGGGGAGGTGCACCAGTCGATTGTCATTTGCACCTTGTGCCGGCCGGGCTGGATGGCGATGCGCTCTTCCTGGCCGTGCCCGATTTCGGCCACGAATTTTCCGTCAAGCAGCACCTGGTACTTGCGCGCGCGGTCCTGCCACAGCGCTTTGCTGCGCCGGATTATCAGTTCAGTTTCAGTCATATTGTTACTTTATGGCAAGTCTGTCGAGGAGACAACCGCTTGCGCTGCAAAAGGGGATAATAATGGTCGCGCTTCGCGGTTCTGATAGGCAAAGACTATTGAGTCTATTTGAACAATCAAATTTCCAAATCTAAGAGGAAGCCTTAAACTGGCGTCTCATTGATTAACAAACCCACGAGGAAACCACAATGTCCCTGATTAACACCCAAGTAAAACCGTTCAAGGCCACCGCATACCACAACGGCAAGTTCGTTGACCTGACCGAAGAATCCCTGAAAGGCAAGTGGTCCGTATTCGTGTTCTACCCAGCCGACTTCACCTTCGTCTGCCCAACCGAACTGGAAGACCTGGCAGACCACCACGCAGAATTCGCCAAGCTGGGCGTGGACGTGTACGGCATTTCGACCGACACCCACTTCGCCCACAAAGCATGGCACGACACTTCGGACGCGATCAAAAAAGTGCAATACGCACTGATCGGCGACCCAACCGGCACCCTGTCGCGTAACTTCGAAGTGATGATCGAAGAAGAAGGCCTGGCACTGCGCGGCACCTTCGTGATCAATCCGGAAGGCTTCATCAAAGTGCTGGAAGTGCACGACAACGGTATCGGCCGTGACGCTGCTGAACTGCTGCGCAAAGTGAAGGCTGCCCAGTACGTCGCTTCCCACCCAGGCGAAGTGTGCCCAGCCAAGTGGACCGAAGGCGCAGCCACCCTGAAGCCATCGCTGGACCTGGTCGGCAAGATCTAAGCTAGTCCGCATTCAGCTTTGCTGAAGGCAGCCGGCGGCCCTACGGGGCCGCCTTGAGGCGTTGAAGCGGTACCTGCCGCACTAGACTAATCAGAAAGGAATTGCCATGCTGGACGCAGACCTGAAAGCCCAACTCTCCTCCTACCTGGAGCGCGTAACGCACCCGATCGAGATCGTGGCGCATACCGACGCCTCCGCCAAAGCGCAAGAAATGTCGGCCCTGCTGCAAGACATCGTGTCCGCAGGCCACGGCAAGATCACGGTGGTGGCAGGCAGCGACGAACGCGCCCGCAAGCCGTCTTTCGACATCACCCGTAAAGGCACCGATATCGGCGTCAGCTTCGCCGGTATCCCGATGGGCCACGAATTCACCTCGCTCGTGCTGGCGCTGCTGCAAGTGGGCGGCCACCCGATCAAGCTGGATGAAAAAGTCATCGAGCAAATCCGCAACCTGGATGGCGATTACGTCTTCGAGACCTTCATCTCCCTGAGCTGCCATAACTGCCCGGAAGTGGTGCAGGCGCTGAACGCCATGTCGGTGATCAACCCGCGCATCAAGGTGGTGGCGGTGGACGGCGGCGTGTTCCCGAAAGAAGTGGAAGAGCGCCAGGTCATGGCGGTGCCGATGATGTACCTGAATGGCCAGCATTTCGGCCAGGGCCGCACCAATGTCGAGGAAATCCTCGCCAAGCTGGATACCGGCGCCTCGGCCCGCGCTGCGGCTGAATTGAGCAAGAAAGACGTGTTCGACGTGCTGATCGTCGGCGGCGGCCCTGCGGGCGCTGCTGCGGCCATCTACACGGCGCGTAAAGGCATCCGCACCGGCGTGATCGCCGACCGTTTCGGCGGCCAGGTGCTGGATACCCTGTCGATCGAGAACTTCATCTCGGTGAAAGAGACCGACGGCCAGAAATTCGCAGTCGCGCTGGAGCAGCACGTCAAGGAATACGAAGTCGACATCATGAACACCCAGCGCGCATCGAAGATCGTGCCGGGCAAGATCAAGGAAGTCCACACCGAGAGCGGTGCGGTGCTGAGGGCCAAGTCGGTGATTATTTCCACCGGCGCGCGCTGGCGCGAAATCAACGTGCCGGGCGAGAAGGAATACCGTAACCACGGCGTGGCGTACTGCCCGCACTGCGATGGCCCGCTGTTCAAGGGCAAGCGCGTGGCGGTGATCGGTGGCGGCAACTCGGGCGTGGAAGCGGCGATCGACCTGGCTGGCATCGTGGAGCATGTGACGCTGATCGAGTTCGGCGCCGAACTGCGCGCAGATGCGGTGCTGCAGCGTAAGCTGGCCACCCTGCGCAATGTGAAGGTGATCAAGTCGGCACAGACCACCGAGGTGCATGGCGATGGCAAGAAGGTGAATGGCCTGAGCTACACCGATCGTGAGAGCGGCCAGACGCACCGTGTCGACCTGGAAGGTGTGTTCGTGCAAATCGGCCTGGTGCCGAATACCGAATGGCTGAAGGGCGATATCGACCTGTCCAAGCACGGCGAGATTGAGGTGGACAACAAGGGCCAGACGTCGATGACCGGTGTGTTTGCGGCGGGCGACGTGACCACCGTGCCGTATAAGCAGATTGTGATTGCGGTGGGCGAGGGGGCCAAGGCGGCGCTGGGTTCCTTCGATTATCTGATCCGCTCCAGTGCGGACGATGAACCGGCGGCGATCGCTGCTTAAACCCGGTAAGGCGGGGTCCGACCCTCAGGGTCGTACCCTGGTTTCCCGGTTTAGAAATGAGAAAAGCCCCGAAGAAATCTCGGGGCTTTTCTCTATGTACTGGCGGAGCGGACGGGACTCGAACCCGCGACCCCCGGCGTGACAGGCCGGTATTCTAACCAACTGAACTACCGCTCCAGTTCTTCAGCATTGCTGGAAGAGGCCGAATTATAAAGCAAATCGGCCCACGCTCAAAGCTGTACCACCTGCGCGATCGGAACCTGCGGCTCCAAATGGCTGGTCAGCACAACAATCCCCTGCCGCGCAGCCAGCCTGGCACGCGCGTATTCCAGCGCTTCAGCATCCAGCCCGTTAAACGGCTCATCGATCAGCAGCAGCTTCACTGGCAGGGCAAACGCCAGCGCCAATTGCATCTTCTTGTGCTGCCCCAACGAAAGAGACGATACCGCTTGATCTAATACCGGCATCAGGCGCATCGCCCGTAACTCCTCCTCCAGCAGCGACGCATCCGTGCCGGGATACAGCGCCACGTGCAAGTCCAGCATTTCGCGCACGGTCAGCCATGGCAGTTGCGGCGTATCGCCGCCGCAGTAGAAGCATTGCTGGCGGTACTCCAGCGGCTGCGCGGCCTGCTCGATCGTGCCGAGGCGGATGCTGCCGTAATGCGGCGCCATCGCGCCAGCGATCAATTTCATCAGCGTCGTCTTGCCCGCGCCGTTTTCGCCGCGCAGCCAGGTGATGCCTTGCCCGGCCTGCATGGCAAAGCCACGGAACAGCACGCGGCCGGTGTACTCAAAATTCAGGGACTCGATGATCAGGCCCATAGTTCGCTTCCAATCGCGGTCAGGAGAAGGATGGACAAAGCCACCAGCACGACGCGTCCGCGCGGTGCCGCAGGCTGCACGACAATTGCCACGGCAGCGCTGGCGGCAATGCCGAACCATAGCAACGCGAGCCCGGCGCGCATGCTGGCGCCGGCAGCGAATGGCGATGCCAGCAGGCCTGCCAGGCAGGCCAGCACAAGCAACGCAGGCAGCAAGGTAAAAGTCCGCGCCGCCAGCAGCAGCGGCCTGCGTGCCAGCGGCCACATGGCCAACGGCAGCGCCATCGCCGCAGCCTGCTCGCGCACCGCCTTGTCGCCGCGGTCCACCAGCAGCACCAGGGCCAGGCTGGTGAATAGTCCTAACGCTGCGCGTGGCAAGGGCAGCGTGTGCGTGGCCCAGGTGGCTGCTGCTGCCAGCGCCGCCAGCAGCAGCGCGCACTGCTGGATGCCGACCGCGTTTTCGGCGCGCCAGAAGGGCAGCCAGAACAAGCGGTGCCAGAGCGCCAGGTAGCGCGGCCGCAAAGGGCGCGCAGCGTAGCCGGCCTGGGAGGCCAGGGAGTTCGCCGGCAAGGCCACGGCGCCGCGCGTACATGCCCCGTCAGCGCCAGGCTGCAGGCCGGATATGTGTGGAATTCCGCGCTGGTGCAAGCGCAGGCGGCGCGCCGCCAGGATGGCGGCGCCAAGGGCCCAGCCGAGCGCGATGGAGGCTGCCAGGGCGCCCAGCGAGCGGAGCCAGACGGGCTGCAGCCACGCCGGCCACTGGTAGAGCCAGAGCGTAGCGGACAGCGCGCAGGCACCCGCCATCCAGCCAACCAGGCGGCCGGCTACAAGCCAGTCGCCCCGCCAGCCCAGCCCCGGTGGCACCGGTAGCGAGCGTTCCCAGGCCACAGCGTCGGCTGGATGCAGGCGCTTGCGCAGCAAGAACACCGGCAGCGCCACCAGCAGCGCTTGGCCTGCGACGGCAGCCAGCGCGCTGGCGGTGCCGCGCGAAGCCGCCATCATGACCGGCATAGACAGGAACGCCAGCAAACCAAGTATGACCGGTGCGAATACCAGTCCAAGTATTTCAAGGGAATTAACGATGCTGGAAAGGAACTGCCGCAAGGAGTGGCGTGCCATGCGCGTGCGGTAGCGGAGGTAGGGATGCATTGCTCTCCGGGCCTCGGAAATGAAAAAAGCCCGGACTAGCCGGGCTTCTCTCTGAATGTTGGCGGAGTGGACGGGGCTCGAACCCGCGACCCCCGGCGTGACAGGCCGGTATTCTAACCAACTGAACTACCACTCCAATTCTTCATCACAGTGTCTGGTGGGCGCTGAGAGGCTCGAACTCCCGACCTAATCCTTGTAAGGGATCCGCTCTACCAACTGAGCTAAGCGCCCCTGCCTTCACTGTCGAACGTTTGTCGCAACGTTCAGAAGAGGCCGCATTATAGGATGGTTTTAAAATCCTGTGCAAGAGTTTTTCCAAAAAATCCGCAAATTATTTGGAAACCCCGATCTGCGACATGATCCAGGCGTACTCGAACGCCTTCTCCTGCAATGCGTTGAAGCGTCCGGATGCACCGCCGTGGCCGGCGCCCATATTGGTCTTCAGCAGCAGCGGGTTGTTGTCCGTCTTGTGGCGGCGCAGCTTGGCCACATACTTGGCAGGTTCCCAATACATGACCTGGCTGTCGTTCAGGCCGGTGGTCACCAGCATGGCCGGGTAATCTTTCAGCAAGATGTTGTCATAAGGGGAATAACTGAGCATATAGTCGTACGCCGCCTTTTCATTCGGGTTGCCCCACTCCAGGTACTCGCCGGTGGTCAGCGGCAGGCTGGCGTCCATCATGGTGTTCATCACGTCCACGAAAGGCACCGCCGCATGCACCGCCTTGAACAGGTCGGGACGCATATTCACCACCGCGCCCATCAGCAGGCCGCCGGCGCTGCCGCCCTGGATCGCCAGGCGCTCGCGGCTGGTCCATTTCTCCTTGACCAGGTACTCGGCGCTGTCGATGAAGTCGTTGAAGGTGTTCTTCTTCTTCATCAGCATGCCGTCGTCATGCCATTGTTCGCCCAGGTCGTTGCCGCCACGGATATGCGCCGAGGCGTACACCACGCCGCGCTCCAGCATGCTCAGGCGGATCAGGGAGAAGCTCGCTTCCTGCGGGATGCCGTAGGAACCGTAGGAGTACAGCAGCAGCGGCGCCGAGCCGTCCAGCTTCACGCCCTTTTTGTACGCCACCCACAGCGGCACTTTCACGCCGTCGCGCGCGGTGGCCCACAGGCGCTTGGTTTCGTACTGGCTGAAATCGAAGCCGCCTGCCACTTCCTGTTTCTTCAACACAGTGCGCGCGCCGGTCTTCATGTCGACATCGATGGTCGACGGCGGCGACAGCGGCGACTGGTAGCTGATGCGGTACTTGGTCAGGCCGTATTCCAGGTTGGTGGACGGCATGCTGACGTACACCTCGTCGTCGAACTTCACGCTCAGCCACTTCTTGCTGGCGAAGTCGTAGATGCGGGTGCGGCCCAGCGCCTGCGATTTTTCCTGCACCGCCAGGAAGCCTTTGAAGGCGGTCACGCCTTGCAGCAGGGTGGCTTTGTCATGCGGGACGACCACGGTCCATTTCTTCGGGTTGGCGAGCGGCGCGCTCACCAGGCGGAAGTTCTTGGCATCCTTGTTGGTGCGGATGTAGAGCAGGCCCTCGCGGTGGCTGACAAAGTAGCGGTGACCCTTGCTGCGGCCCAGCACGGACTTGAACTTGCCCTTCGGCTGGTCGGCCGGCAGCATGAACACTTCGCTGGTATCGGTCGCGCTGGATACCAGGAAGATGTGCTTGCGGTCCAGGCTACCACCCACGTTCAGGTTGAACTGCTCAACCGCCTCGTGATAGACCTGTTCCTGCTGGCCGTCCAGCGTCACGCGGAACAGGCGGTCGGAGCGTTTGGTGGTGGCGTCTTCCTGCACCACGAACAGGGTTTGGTTGTCGGCGGCCCAGGCGACGGAGGTCACGCGCGGCATGCTGATCGACAGCAATTTACCGCTGGCCAGGTCTTTCACATGCAGCTCGTACTGGCGGAAGCCGGTATTGTCGGTGGTGTAGGCCAGCAGCTTGTCGTCCGGGCTGGCCTGCATCATGCCAACGCTGAAGAACTTCAGGCCTTCGGCCATGGCGTTCTGGTCCAGCATGATCTCTTCGGCCGCATTGGCGTCGTAGCTGCCATCGGCAGCGGCCAGGCGGCGGCAGTTCAGCTGGTACTGCTTGCCCGCCTCGACCCGGGTGTAATAGTAGTAGTTGCCGCGCCGCGCCGGCACCGACAGGTCGGCCGGCATGGTGCGGTCTTTGAATTCCTTGTACAGGGTTTCCGCGAAAGGCTTGATGCTTTCGGTCATGGCGGCGGTGTACGCGTTTTCGGCGTTCAGGTAGTCGATGACCGCCTGGTCTTTCTTATCGTGCAGCCAACGGTAATCGTCGGTTACTTGTTCGCCGTGGCGGGTCTCCATCCACTGGGTCTTGGCGGCGATGGGCGGTTGCGGCACATCGGCGGCGAGGACCGGCGCGGCCAGCATGGGCAGCAGCAGGCTTGCTACGAAACGTTTCTTCACTTCTTGTACTCCTCGGGAAAAAATGTGCAATGATTCTAGGGCGTCATAATTAGAATTACAACAATAGAATGATCACTACCGAAAAGCTGTATGCGCGCGTCGGCTGGCGCTTGCTGCCCTTCCTCTTTGCCTGCTACGTGGTGGCCTACCTGGACCGCGTTAACGTCGGTTTTGCCAAGTTGCAGATGCAGGCCGACCTGCACTTGTCGGACACGGTGTACGGCCTGGGCGCCGGCATCTTCTTCCTCGGCTATTTCCTGTTCGAGGTGCCGGCCAACCTGCTCATGCTGCGCGTCGGCGCCCGGCGCTGGATCGCGCGCATCATGGCCAGCTGGGGCCTGCTCTCGGCCTGCATGATGTTCGCCGGCAGTCCGGCCAGCTTCTATACCATGCGCTTTTTGCTGGGCGTGGCGGAGGCGGGCTTCTTCCCCGGCGTGATCCTGTACCTGACCTACTGGTATCCGGCGCAGCGGCGCGCGCGCATCGTCGCCGTCTTCATGAGCGGGGTGGCGGTGGCGGGCGTGGTGGGCGGCCCCTTGTCCGGCTGGATCATGTCGCATTTCGCCGGCCACGCCGGGCTGGCGGGCTGGCAGTGGTTGTTCCTGCTGGAGGGCCTGCCCGCCGTGGCGCTGGGCGTGCTGACGCTGGCCGTGCTGGACGACGGCATCGACGACGCGCGCTGGCTCGACGACGAGGAAAAGGCGCTGCTCAAGCACGAGCTGGCGCGCGACGGTGCGCCGCGCGCGCAATGGTCGCTGCGCCACGTCTTCGGCAGCAGCCGGGTGTGGCTCCTGGCGCTGATGTACTTCCTGTTCGTGATGGGCCTGTACGGCGTCGGCTTCTGGCTGCCGCAGCTGATCCGCAACGCGGGCGTGCAGGACGTGCTCGACATCGGCCTGTTGACGGCCATCCCCTACGGCGTGGCTGCAGTGACCATGATCGCGGTGGCGCGCCACTCCGACCGCAGCGGCGAGCGGCGCTGGCATGCGGCCTTGCCGGCCTTTGTCGGCGCGGCCGGACTGGTGGCCTCGACCCACTACGCGCACAACCCGCAACTGGCGCTGCTGGCGCTGAGCGTGGCCACGGCCGGCATCCTCAGTACCTTCCCGGTGTTCTGGAGCATCCCGACCGCCCTGCTGGGCGGTGCGGCGGCGGCGGCCGGCATCGCCATGATCAATGCGCTGGGCAACCTGGCCGGCTTCGTCAGCCCCTACCTGGTGGGCGCCATCAGGGACGCCACCCACAGCACGGCCAACGGCATGCTGCTGCTGGCCGCCAGCCTGGCGGCCGGAGGCGTGCTGGTGCTGGCCTGCGTCGGCCGCAGAGGAGAAATGCTGTGAAGAGCGGGCGCGCGCTGCTGGCCGATTTGTTCAACGCGGCCTTGCATGCGGCCGATCCGCTGGAAACCATCGGCGCCCACCTGCCGCCGCCGCCCAAAGGCCGCACCGTCATCATCGGCGCCGGCAAGGCTGCCGCGCGGATGGCGCAGGGCGTGGAGCGGCGCTGGCAAGGTCCGCTAACCGGCGTGGTGGTGACGCGCTACGGCCATGGCGCACCGACCAGGCAGGTACAGGTGATCGAGGCCGGCCACCCGGTGCCGGACGATGCCAGCGCGGCGGCGGCGCGGCGCATGCTGGCCGCCGTGCGCGGCCTGGGCCCGGACGATATGGTGCTGTGCCTGATGTCGGGCGGCGGTTCGGCGCTGATGGCGCTACCGGCCGGCGATATCAGCCTGGAGCAGAAGCGCGCGATCAACCAGGCCTTGCTGCGCAGCGGGGCGCCGATCGCCGCCATCAACACCGTGCGCAAGCACCTGTCGGCCATCAAGGGCGGGCGCCTGGCGCTGGCTTGCGGCGCGGCGCGCGTGGTAACGCTGGTGCTGTCGGACGTGCCGGGCGACGACCCGGCCGTGGTGGCGAGCGGCCCCACGCTGCCGGACGCCAGCACGGCGCAGGACGCGCTGAGGATTCTTGAACAATACGGCATCGCGATTCCGCCCGAAGTGCGTGCCGTGCTGGACGACCCGGCACAGGAAACGCCCAAGCCGAGCGACCCGCGCCTGGAACGCAACAGCGTGGCGGTGATCGCCAGCGCGCGCCAGGCCTTGCAGGCGGCGGCCGACGCCGCACGCGCGGAAGGCCTGCGGCCATTGGTCTTGAGCGACCGACTGGAAGGGGAGGCGCGCACGGTGGCGCAGGCGCATGCGGCCCTGGTGCAAGGCGTGATCGAACATGGCAGCCCATTGCGGCCGCCCTGCGTCATCCTGTCCGGCGGGGAAACCAGTGTCACGCTGCGCGGCAGCGGGCGCGGTGGGCGCAATGCGGAATATTTGCTGGCGCTGGCTGTGGCCCTGCAAGGCACGCCCGGCGTGCACGCCATGGCCTGCGACACGGACGGCATCGACGGCACGGAAGACAATGCCGGCGCCGTGCTGGCGCCGGACACGCTGCAGCGCGCCGCCGCCCAGGGCCTGGACGCGCGCGCTCTATTGGATAACAACGATGGTTACAGCTTCTTCGCGGCGCTGGGCGACCTGGTGGTGACCGGTCCCACCCGCACCAATGTCAACGACTTCCGCGCAATCCTGATTACTTGATGTTGGCGGCCAGCTTGGCCCACACTGCGTCGCCGATATCCGGGCGGCCGTCCGGCGCGCGGAAGGACAGGAAGAACACCTGGTTCTTGACGCCGGTTGCCATGTACATGAAGTAGGCTGGCTGGCCGGTGGTATTGCTGATCATCGACACCAGCACCGCCGGGTGCTTGCCATCCTTGAGCGGCGTTACCTTGATATTGGTGGCGGCGCTTTTCAGCTTGTTCAGCGAGCCCGGGTCGTCGATCCCGTAGAACAATTTGGTGCGCACCTCATAGGTGACATTGGTGGCGGTCGAACCATAGAGATAGCCATTCCTGTTAGGCAGGTTGCTGGCGTTGGCGTTGACCGCGTCGGCTGGACGCATCCAGTACTGGTAGCCCATCTTCTTGATTTTGGCCGGCAGGTACTCGACCGGCACCGGTACCTTCAGGTCGATCGGCAGCGGCAGGCGGCCGGCGCCCATGAAATTCTCGAGCGGTATGTCGCGCGTTTGCACCGGCTCGGCAGCATAGCCCGCGATGCTGGCGGCGAGACCCGTGGCGAAGCAGGCCAGGTGCATGAATTTCATAGTTACTCCTCCGTGTGTTATTTGCGGCCAAGGCTGGCCATTAAGCTGGCCAGTAAGCTGGCCGACGGCTGGTCGCCCTGGGCGGCGGCCTGTTGCAGCAAGGCGTGCGCCGCCTGCGTGTCGCCCCTGGCATTGCGCTCCAGGCGCAGGATGGCCGCATTATACGCGGCGACCGGCTGCGCCAGCGCCGCTGCCGCCTCAAAGGTGGCCAGGGCGCGCTCCGGGCACAGGTGGAAGATTTCGTGGCCGGCGCCGGCGCGCAGCAGGGCCGCGCCATCTTTTTGCTGCGCGAAATGGGCTTCCAGCATGGCGGGCCAGCCGGCCACCAGGGACGCCATGACCGGGCTGCCTTGCGCCACGGCATAAGGCCCGCTGCTGAACAGGGAGACGGCTTGCCGCGTAGTGTGGCTGCCGCCCTTGCTGTCGAACCAGAGGAAGCCGTCCCGGCCTTCGACCGGCATGCCGCCCAGCGCTTGCGACAGTTGCTGCGCCAGCGGCTGGCGCTGGCGCTCCGGCGCCACCCCGCTCCACGAGGCATTCAGCACCACGCGCTGGATTTTCGCGCCCTGGGCGCGCACCATGTCGGCCAGTTGCTCGATGCCGAGGATGCGGTAGTCCGGGCCGTACAGGTGCCAGGGGCTGCCGTGCAGGCCGATGCGCAGCACCGCATCGCCCGTATCCGGCTGCGCCGTCATATAGGCGTTCAAGGCCTCGTTGGCGGGCACGCAGCCGTCCTTGCCCGGCGCGCAAGTTGCGATGCTGAGCGAGCCTTTCACGGGCAGGGTGGTGGTGCAGCCGGCGCTGGCGCCGCTGCTGGCGGCCAGGGCCGCCAGCAGCAGGGGGGAGGGCGAGTTTCATGGTTGGCGCGGGATGGGCAAAAGCCCATCCTCGCACGACATTAAGAATTTAGCAACACTCCTGCCGGCGGCCTAGAATTCTTCCCAGTCGTCGCCGGACGGTGCGGCCTTGGCCGGTGCGGCCGGGCGCTTTGCCGCGTCGGCAGCAGTGCCGCCGGACTTGGTCGCTGCCACCGCGCGCGCCGTCGCCGAACCGCTGCGGGCGGGGCGCAGCGCCGGTGCGCTGGCGCGCGCAACTGGCGCAACTGGCGCCGCCGTCGCCCTCGCCGGCGCGCTTGCGCTTGGCGCCCAGGACTGCGCCGCGCTGGCCGCCGCGTCGAGCCGGAATACCGCCACCGCCTGCACCAGGTGCTCCGATTGCTCCTGCATGCTGCGCGCCGCCGCTGCCGCCTGTTCCACCAGCGCAGCATTCTGCTGCGTCGCATTGTCCATTTCCACGATGGCCAGGTTGACCTGCTCGATGCCGGACGACTGTTCCTGGCTGGCGGACGTGATCTCGTTCATGATGTCGGCCACCTGCTGCACCGAGGTGACGATCTGCTGCATGGTGGCGCCGGCGCGGTCCACCAGCGCACCGCCGGCGTCGACCTTCTGGATCGAATCGTCGATCAGCGTCTTGATCTCCTTGGCCGCGCCCGCGCTGCGCTGCGCCAGGTTGCGCACTTCCGACGCCACCACCGCGAAGCCGCGCCCCTGCTCGCCCGCGCGCGCCGCCTCTACCGCCGCGTTCAGCGCCAGGATGTTGGTCTGGAACGCAATGCCGTCGATGGTGCTGATGATGTCGGCCATGCGCGCCGAACTGGCCTTGATGCCGCCCATGGTTTGTACCACCTCGCCCACCACCTTGCCGCCCTCGTTGGCATGGCTGGCGGCCGACACCACCAGCTGGTTGGCCTGGCGCGCATTGTCGGCGTTTTGCCGCACGGTGGACGTCAGCTCCTCCATCGAGGAGGCGGTTTCCTCCAGGCTGGCGGCCTGCTGCTCGGTGCGGCGCGACAGGTCCAGGTTGCCAGCCGCGATTTCCGAGGCCGCCGTGTTGATGGTGTCGGTTGAACCGCGCACCGCGCCCACGGTGCGCGTCAGCGACGCCACCATCTCCTTCAGCGCATGCAGCATACGCCCCGTTTCATCATTGCGCCGTACCGTGATGTCGCCGGTCAGGTCGCCCTGCGCCACGGTCTCCGCCACCGCAACCGCCTGTAACAACGGCGCGGTGACCGAGCGTGTGATCAGGTAGCCCGCCACCACCGAAGCGATGGTCGCCAGCACCAGCATGCCCAGCATCAGCATGGTGGCGTTGTTGGCCGACTTGGTAGCCTGCTCGCCGTCGTCGGTCATCAGCTTGCTCTGGTAGCTGAGGATGGCATCCAGCTTGCCGAAGTAGGCGTTCTGCAGCGGCACCACCTGCTTGAACAGCGCTTGCACCGCGCCGTCCTGGTCGCCTTCGCGGAACAGGGCCAGCGCCGCGTCGCGCTTGGCGCGGAAGGCTTCGAAGGCGGCGCGCTGGTCGGCGAACAGCTGCTTGCCTTCCGGCATATGCAGCAGCGGTTCCAGTTTGGCGGCGGCGGCGGCGGCCGTCTTCTCTGATTCCGCCATGCCAGTCAGGAAGCCGTCGCTGCTGATCTTGTCCGGCGCCAGCATGGCGTTACGCAGCGCCTGCGCCGAGCGGTTTGAGAAGCTGCGCATTTCATTGGTCAGTAGGACCTTCTGGTAACGGTCGCTGATCAGGCGCTCCGTCAATTCCGCGTTGTGGCGCAGGCGGCTGATGCCTGTCAGCGACATGGCCAACTGGATGGCAATCGCCAGCGCAAACCCCATGGCCAAACGCATACCGATATTCATGTTCGAAAAGCCCATCTCCATGCCTCGCTAGAAAGTGGTTTCTCCCCGATGATGGCATAGGCACCACGGCGCGGCGCAGCGATCGGCGGCGGCGTGGCGCGTTCGCCACAACCGGTTCAGGGGATTGACGGGTAGGCGGCGATGATGCCTTTGCCATGCTCCGGCACCAAAGCGCGCCCGTTGGCCTCGCCCACGTACTTGCCGTAAATGCGGGCCACCGTGCCGTCGGCCACCATGCCAAGCAAAGTGTCGGCAAAGACCTTGTGTGCAGCCGGTGTCATGCCCTGGCGCGAGAAATAGGCGCCGGCCAGCAATTGCGCCGATTCCGGCACGGGCTGCACCGTGACGCGCTCCTGCAAGCGGTTGCTGCGCAGGTAGCGCGCATAGATGATCATCGGCGCCAGCGTGGCCTCGGTCCGCTCCGAGGCCATCTTGCGGAAGGCGACGTCGAAATCGTTGACCATTTCGACCCGGCCCTGGGCGCGCAGGCGCGCCACCTGGGCTTCCACGCCGGGCGTGTAGAAAATGCCGCGCACCAGGTTCAGGCGCGCATCGCTGCGCTCGACAAACTCGGCCAGCGTCTTGTACTGGCCGGGCACGCGGCGCGCCAGCACCAGGTCGAAACGGGTCGTGACATAGGGGACGAAATGCGCCAGGCGGTCGCGCTCGGGCGTGCGCGCCGAGCTGCCGGTCAGGTTGATGTGGCCGCTGGCGTATTCGGCCCACAGGCGCGCGCGCGGGTACCAGGCGATAGTGAGTGGGCAGCCGGTGCGCCGCGCCAGCTCGCGCAGCACATCGTTGGCGGCGCCTTGCACCTGGCCGTCTTCACGGAAGGAGGCCAGCCCCAGGTCGCTGGCGCCGGCCTGCAAAGCGGCAGGGCAGGGGACGGCTGCGGCGGGGCCGGCAGCCAGCGGTAGCAATAGCAGCATCAGCACGGGAAGGAGGCGCATGTGTTGCAGTATAGCCATCCCGCACCTTGCGCAAAATGCTGTATATAATTACAGTATCATAAGCGAACCCGACTACGAACCCGAGCCCTATGGACTGGCCCCGCCGCATTGCCCACCTCGACATGGACGCTTTTTACGCCTCCGTGGAGCTGTTGCGCTATCCCGAATTGCGCGGGCTGCCGGTGGTGATCGGCGGCGGCGGGCGCCACCAGCCGCGCCAGCTGGCCGATGGCACGCGCGAATTCTCCCGCCTGCGCGATTACGTGGGGCGTGGCGTGATCACCACCTCCACCTACGAGGCGCGCGCGCTGGGCGTGTTTTCCGCCATGGGCACCATGAAGGCGGCGGCGCTGGCGCCCGATGCCATCCTGCTGCCGGTCGATTTCGACTCCTACCGCAAGTATTCGCGCCTGTTCAAGGCCGCCGTGGCGCGCATCGCGCCGCAGATCGAGGACCGGGGCATCGACGAAATCTATATCGACCTGAGCGAGGTGGAAGGCGAAACGCGCGCGCTGGCCCAGCGCATCAAGGACGCGGTGCGCGAAGCCACCGGCCTGTCCTGTTCGATTGGCGTGGCGCCCAACAAGCTGCTGGCCAAGATTTGTTCCGACCTCGACAAGCCGAACGGCCTGACCGTGGTCGGCTACGACGAGGTGCCGGCGCGCATCTGGCCGCTGGCGGTGCGCAAGGTGAATGGCATCGGCCCGAAAGCCGAGCAAAAGCTGGTGGCGCTCGGCATCGATACCGTGGGCCAACTGGCGGCGGCCGAGCCGGCCCTGCTGCAACACCATTTCGGCCTGAACTACGCCGAGTGGCTGCAGCGCATCGCGCACGGCCGCGACGAGCGCGCCATCAGCACCGCGCATGAACCGAAGGGCGTCAGTCGCGAAACCACCTTCGCGCGCGACCTGCACGCCAAGCGCGACCGCAACGAACTGTCGGAGATCTTCACCCGCCTGTGCCAGAAGGTGGCGGACGACCTGGCGCGCAAGCGCTATGCCGGGCGCACGGTGGGCATCAAGCTGCGCTACGCCGATTTCCGCACCGTCACGCGCGACGTCACCCTGCCGTCGCCCACCGCCGACGCCGGCGCCATCCGCCGCGCCGCCGGCGAATGCCTGCGCCGGGTGCCGCTGGACGAGCGCCTGCGTTTGCTGGGCGTGCGCATGTCGGCCCTGTGCCCGCTGGAGGAGGCGGCCCGCAGCGGGCCGGTGCAGGGTGATCTTTTTGCTAATGTGTGATACCGTTCCGGCGCGAACCGGGAATCCATGACGCCGGTTCCATCTGGAACCACTATGACTCTTCACACTGCGCGCGGGCGGTCTTACCGGCATGCCTGCCTGGCCGCGATTGCTGGCCTGCACCTTGCCGCCCTCGTGGCGTGGCATGACGCGCCACCGGCACGCCCCGACGGCGTGCCGCAGCGCGACAGCGCGCTGGTATTCATCCAGGCCCCCGCCGCCGCAGCGCTGCCCCCGACGCTGAACCTTGCGCCGAGCCTTGCAGCGCGCCCCCGCCCGGCCGCCATCGCGCGCGCCGCGCCCGCCGCGATCACCCTGCCGCTCCCCGAGGCCGGCGCCTCCGGCCCGGACTCACCCGCCAGCCCCGAGGCGCCAGGCACGCTGGCTGCGGCCCCCGCGCCGACGTTGCCGGACGACCCCTTCGCGCGCCAGCCAGCCCCGGCCAGCGGAACCCTGGCGCGCGCACGCCTGGCCGCCGCCAGCGTCGACCGCCAGCTACGCAAGGAAAGCCTGAACAAGTTCGCCACCCTGGTCGATGAAGACAAGGCCGACCGCTATTCCATCAACGGCCCGGCCTACCGCCCGCCGCCGGACGAATCCTTCGCCGATGGGCGCGGCATCGTCCATAAGCGCTATATGGTGCGTGGCAGGATGGTGTGCGAACAAGTGGACCATGTCAGCGCCCTCGCCCTGCATTCGGGTAGCCGTGCGCGGCCGGTGAGGTGTCCCAAATGAACGCGCCTGCCAACCGCATCCAGCGCCGGGCCTGGCTGCTCGCCATCGCCGCCCTGCACGCCGCCGTGCTCCTGGGCTGGCGCGGCGGCCCGCCGGCGCACCAGCCGGCGCCGCAGCGGGAGAGCGAAGTGGTCTACCTGCAGCCGCCAGCCCGCCCTGTGGCCGCCGCGCCTGCCGCCGCTCCGGCCACGGCCCTGCCGTCCGCCCGTGCGCCGGCCCGCCCTGCGCCACCCGCGCCCGCCATTCGTAGTGCCGGCGCGCCGGCCGCCGCCGAGCACGCCACGCCCGTGGCCGAAGCGGTGACCGTGCCGGCCCCGTCCGCCGCGCCCGACCCCTTTGCGCTACCGGAGAAGGCGCCGGACACCACCCTGGACCGCGCGCGCCACGCCGCCGCCGGCGTCGACCGCCAGTTGCGCAAGGAAAGCCTGAACAAGTTCGCCACCTATATCCAGCCCGACACCAAACTGGGCATGGCCATCAGCAAGGCGCAGAACAAGGATTGGGTGCTGGAGCAGACTTCTGACCAGGGCGACCGCGTGACCATGAAACGTTACCGCAAAGGCAAGCAGGAGTATTGCGAGTACACCAACCTGGTCGGCGCCCGGGGCCAGGACCCCTTCCGTGACGGCAATAAGACAAAGGTCATGACTTGCCCCTGATGTGGCATGTAGAATGTCGTTCCCGTGGAATATGCTGATCAAGGTCGATAACGTTTATGTGGTTCAAGAATCTCCAGGTTTACCGCCTGCCTGCCCCTTGGGCATTTACTCCAGAACAACTCGAAGAAGCCCTCCAGTCGCAAGCCTTCTCGCCCGCCAGCAGCAATGAGCTGATGCGCCAGGGTTGGGACAAGCCGCGCCCGAACGGCGGCCTGGTGCACGTGGTCAACAAGCAGATGCTGCTGGTGCTGGGCACCGAGAAAAAGCTGCTGCCATCGACCGTGGTCAACCAGGTGGCCAAGGCCCGTGCCGCCGAGCTGGAAGAGCAGCAAGGCTTCGCCCCCGGCAAGAAAGCCATGAAAGAACTCAAGGAACGCGTGCACGACGAACTGCTGCCGCGCGCCTTCACCATCCGTGGCAACACCTGGTGCTGGATCGACCCGGTCAATGGCTGGCTGGTGGTCGATGCCGCCAGCCCGGCCAAGGCCGACGACGTCATCAAGCTGCTGCTGAAAGCCGTGGACCGCATGCCGATCGAAAGCCTGCGCGTGCAGCGCTCCCCGGTCGGCGTCATGACCGCCTGGCTGCAGGATGACGAAGCGCCGGCCGGCTTCACCGTCGACATGGACACCGAGCTGCGCGCCACCGGCGAAAGCAAGGCCGCCGTGCGCTATGTGCGCCACACCCTGGAGCCGGAGGAAGTGCGGCGCCACATTGCCGCCGGCAAGCAGTGCACCCGCCTGGCCATGACCTGGGACAGCAAGATCAGCTTCGTGCTGACCGAGGCGCTGGCCATCAAGAGCATCAAGCCGCTTGACGTGATGAAGGAAAACGATGCCGTCACCCGCAATGACGAGGAGCGCTTCGACGGCGACTTCATGCTCATGACGGGCGAGCTGAACAAGCTGCTCAATGATGTGGTGGAAGCCCTGGGCGGCGAAGCCAAAGCCTGAACCTTTCATCCTGAAAGTATTGCGGCCGGGCAACGCCCGGCCGTTCCCCCTATGGCGGCATAGCTACTGTCGTTTTTTTAGGCAATCTATTGCCGTCTGGAATTAATCGGGGTCGTTTTGTGGTAACCTAAGCAGTCCTAAGGCATGGCGGGTGAACCATGAGCACGATCACAGATATGACCACCGCCCAGCTGGCGGCGCTGACTGTTACGCAAGTCGCAGCGATTTCCACTGCGGACTGGGCGGCACTGAATGCCAGCCAGATTGCTGCATTTTCACCGACGCAAATGGCGGCCGTCGCCGGCGTGCGCCTGGCGGCCATTTCCACGGCAAATCTCGGCGCCCTGACGCCTGCAGTCATTGCCGCGCTCAGGCCGCCCAACGTGAACGGGGCCGCCGCCAG
Source organism: Massilia sp. SR12 (assembly GCA_046523935.1). GTDB lineage: Bacteria > Pseudomonadota > Gammaproteobacteria > Burkholderiales > Burkholderiaceae_D > Rugamonas. Next base: position 4,432,654 of record CP159586.1, read on the forward strand.
CAACCCCGGCTTCCTGTCCGCCCTGAGCACGGCCCAGGTGGTCGCCTTGACCTCGCTCCAGGTGGCAGGCCTCAGCTCACGCAGTTTCGCCAGCATGAGCACGGCCAATATCGCCGCCTTGCAAATCGAGGATTTGCGCGCCGTATCGCTCAACGCCCTGAAAGGCATGACGTCGGACCAGATGCGCGCCGTCACCACCGACCAGGCCGCCGCGCTGATGTCGCGCCAGGCCACCGCCCTTAGCACCAACGCCATTGCCGGCATGGAGCTGCAGGACCTGATGGTGCTCAGCACCAACTTCGTGCGCGCGCTGGGCACGGCCCAGTTGTCCGCCTTCAGCACCGCCCAGATCGACGCCCTGACCAGCGGCCAGATTGCCGCCCTGGTGGGGGCGCAGATGAAGGCCTTCGGCACCGACGATATCCTGGCCCTGTCCACCGCCGACGTGGCGACCCTGCGCAGCAGCGCCATCATGGGCCTCAGCACGGCCCAGCTGGCGGTGTTGACCAGCGCCCAGCTGGAGGCCTTCACCATTGCCCAGTTCGGCATCCTCAGCAGCCGCCAGCTGGCGGCGCTGCCGACCGACATGATCGCCTCGTTTACGACCAACGAACTGGCCGCGCTTGGCTCGCGCATCATGACCGCCCTCAGCTCGGTGCAACTGAGCGCCCTGAGCACCGGCCAGATCGCCAGCCTGAGCACGGGCCAGATCGCCGCCTTGCGCAGCAGCTCGCTGCTCGGCCTGACCAGCAGCCAGATTGCCGCCCTGACCACGGAGCAAGCCAGCGCGCTCAAGGCCGTCCAGTTGAACGGCCTGTCCAGCGCCGCCCTGGCCGCCATTGAAACGGCCGACTTCGCCGCGCTCAGCACGGGCGCCATCGCCGGCCTGAGTTCCAACCAGGCCGGCCTGCTGACCAGCAGCCAGATCGCGGCCATGACCTCGAAGCAGGTGGCGGCCCTGAGCACGCGCCAGTTGGAGGCCTTGTCCAGCAGCGCCCTGTCGCAACTGAGCACCGCCAGCATCGCCGGCCTGAGCCGCAATGTGCTGAACGCGCTGGACAGCAGCCAGGTGGCCAGCCTCAGCACCGATCAATTGCGCGCCCTCGGCACGCGCCAGCTCGAAGCGCTCTCGACCAAGGGCCTGCAGGGCCTGCAGACCGCCCAGTTCAAGGCCCTCACCTCGGTCCAGCTGGGCGGCCTCTCGCCGACCCAGTTTGCCGCCCTGTCGACCGATAACATCAGCGTCATCAGCACCAACGCCGTGGCCGGCCTGCGCACCCAGGTGATCGCCGCCCTGACCTCGGAACAGATTCCGGTGCTGGGCGCCGGCGCCGGCAGCCTGCTCGACGCCCTGACCGACGGCCAGTTCGCCGCCCTGCGCAGCAGCGCCATGGCCGGCCTGACCACCGCGCAAATGGTGGGCCTGAGCACCGACCAGGCCGCGTTGCTGAGCAAGACCCAGCTGTCGATGATTTCGACCCAGGATATCGCCGTCATGGAAACGGCCGACCTGGCGGCGCTGCGCACCGGCAGTATTGCCGGCCTCACCACCGACCAGATCATCGCGCTCGGCACCCAGCACGTGGTGGCGTTGACGACGGCCCAGGTGGCAGCGCTGACGACCCGCCAGTTCATGGCGCTGGCCGAGGACAAGCTGGACGACCTGACCACGACCCAGATCAGCGCCCTGAACACCGGCGTCATCCGCCAGCTTAATTCGGAGCATATCGCCAGCCTGAGCACCACCCAGCTGGCCGCCTTCAGCACCCGCCAGATCAGCGCGCTGTCCACCACCACCATGGCCGGCATCAAGACCGAGCAGATTGCCGGCTTCAGCAGCGTGCAGTTCGGCGGCCTGAGTGCGGCGCAATTGAACGCCCTCTCGTCCGCTGCGGTGGCGGCGATCGAAACGGGCGACCTGGCCTCCCTGCGCACTGCCGTCATCGCGGCGTTGAGCGGCGAGCGCTTCGCCATGTTCACCACGGCGCAATTGAATGCGCTGACCTCGGACCAGTTCCGCTCCCTGGGCAGCCGTCAGATTTCCGGCTTGTCGACCGACTTCATCGCCGCGCTCGAGACGGACAGCATTGCGATGCTGAGCACTGGCGCGCTTGCCGGCCTGACCACGTCGCAACTGCACGCCCTCAACAGCGCCCAGATCGGCGCCATGAGCTCGCGCCAGTTTGGCGCCCTCAGCACCATGGCCATCTCGGTCCTGAACAGCGCGCAGGCCCTCGGTATCACGACGCTGCAGGTAGCGGCCCTCGGCAGCAAGCAATTGGCGGCCATGGCGACCGACACCATCGCCGCGCTCGACACGGCCGATATCCAGGCCATCAAGACCGCAGCCATCCGCGGCCTGGAGTTGGAAGCGCTGGCCGCCCTGACCACGACCCAGGTCGTCGCGCTGACGACGGCACAGGTCGCGACCTTGCGTAGTGGGCAGATCAGCGCCATGTCGACCGACGATATCGCCGCCTTCGAAACGGTGGACATCGCGGCCCTGAATACGTCCGTGATCTCGTACCTGAGCACGAGCCAGGTGGTGGCGATCACCACCGTCCAGATCAAAGCGCTGACGACGCGGCAATTGAAGCTGCTCAGCGCCCAGCAATTGAGCGCGATGACCACCGCGCAACTGAGCGCCTTCGACAGCGCCCAGAAAGTGTTCTCCCAGGAGCAGCGCGCCTTGCTCAGCGGCCCACAGATCGCGGCGCTCGGCTTCACCCCGCTGGCGCTGGACCTGGATGGCGGCGGGGTGCAAACCCTGGGCTTGGCGGCCGGCGTGGAGTTTGATGTCGGTGCCATCGGCCAGAATTTCCGGACCGGCTGGGTTGCCGGCGGCGACGGCCTGCTGGTGCGCGACCTGAACGGCGATGGGGTGATTAACGACGGCCGCGAATTGTTCGGCAGCGGCACCACCCTGGCCGATGGCAGCAAAGCGCTGGACGGCTACCAGGCCTTGTCCGAACTGGACAGCAATAAGGATGGCGTGATCAGCGCTGCCGACCGCGCCTTTGGCGAACTGCGCGTGTGGGTCGACGCCAACGGCGACGGCCTGACCCAGGCTGGCGAGCTGACGACCCTGGCCGAGCGCAAGATCAGTGAGCTCGACCTGGCGGCGCAAGGCGCCAACCGCCAGCAGCAGGAAAACACCATCGGCCTGGTGTCGGGTTACAGCACCACCGACGGCAGCCGGCATGAAATGGTCGATGTCTGGTTCGCCCAGTCGCCGCTCAGCAAAGCGGTCAGCGAGCTGGCGCAAGCAATGCGCGCGGCGGATGTGCCGGCCAGCCCGCCTTCGCCGTCCAGCCTCAGCATGCCGTCGGAACCGCGCGGCAGCGCCACGCTGGCCAGCGCCATGGCGGCCGTGCTGCAAGACTACGACGCCAACGGCCAGCGCCTGTTAGCGGCGACGTCGGCCGCCAGCAGCCACACCAGGCTGGACGCGCTGGAACCGAAAGCGCGCCACGACTTGCTGGCGATGCCGAACAAGTCCTGACGCGGGCGGGCACCATCAAAGCGGCTGGAACACTCCAGCCGCTTTGTTTTTCTGCACGTTATCCCAGGCAAAGATCTGCCCGTTCATCGCCACATACACGCCCGGCGGCAGCACTTGCGCCACGCCGCAGGCAAAACCCATATTGAAGAACGCATCCGAATTGTCGATCTCGTAAGGGATCATGGCGCCGGTGAAGACAATGGTTTTGTCCTTGATCGCCGGACCCAGCACCGCCGCCGTCTGCGGCATGGTGTCGGTGCCGTGCACGATGACGATCGCCTTCTCGCTGGCCGCCTGGCAGGCCGCCAGGACGCGCTGGCGGTCGGCGTCGACCATATCCAGCGAATCGAGCAGCGACACCACTTCCAGCGCGCAAGGCGTGGTGATGCGCGCTCGCTGGATGGCCGCCGGCAGGTGGCTCTCGGCAAACGCCAGCGTGCCGTTCAGTTCGTTGTAATGCTTGTCGAAGGTGCCACCGGTGGCAATGATGCGCAGGGTCATGATGAATTAAAATGGAATCGATGAATGGCGAGCATGATAGCCGAAAAAGTTTGCGCACTTCGGCTGGCATTCCGCCCAACGGTTGACTACACTGGCTTCTTTGCCCGGCAATACCATGAAAGCGCTCGCCCCCGGAACCGTGATTTTCCACCGCTACCGCGGCTACGGAGTCATCACCGCAGTGAACCTGCTCACAGGCTGGATTTCCGCCCGCTTCGGCAACGAAGCGCGCACGCTCGACCTCAATCTCTCCAGCGACGAAGTGCAATTCGCGGACGGCGAAGCGATCCTGTTCCGGCGCGCTCCGCCCGACCGCATGCCGCACGCCAGGCTGATGGCCGTGGTGCGCGAGTTGCACCGGGCCGGCTATCAAAAGCTCTACCTATACTCCTGGCCCAAGCCCTCCGGCCTGCACTGGCGCTGGCATTTGTTCACCGGCCCGCGCGACTGGATGCAGCGCTCCTGGCGCGAAGGCTGGTACGGCTCCGGCGCCGACTACATTTTCAATCCGGTGATGGGCTGGGGCGACCAGCCCGGCGCCAGCACGGAAGACCTGGTGCACGCCCTGGCCCGCTTCGACCCGCAAGGCCTGGCGCAAGCGCTCGGCCGCGACGAAGACCACACCGCCTGGTTCGCCCAGGTGTGCGACGCCCTGCTGCCCGGCTATATGTACAGCCTTGACATGGCCCGCACCCCGGGCGCCCCGCTGACCGACATGCCGCCGGTCCCGGTCATCCCGGTGCGCGCCAACCTCAAGCCCTACAGCGGCCCGACGCTTACCTGGCCGCCCGGCTGGGCCGGCCTCTGGAGCCAGCCCCACGTCCTCCCCCCAACGCCCCAGTCCGTGCCCACTGCGGGCTGACCTGGGCTTAGCTGTTGATGTGAGCAACCAGGTTCTGGAAGGCGTGGCGGAAGTACAGCTCGTAGCTGTCCTGCTCGACGTAGCCGAGGTGCGGTGTGCACAGCACGTTCGGCATGCGCAGCAGGGGTGAGCTTTCGGGTAGCGGCTCGGTTTCAAAGACGTCGAGCGCGGCGTAGCCGGGGCTGCCGGCGGCCAGGGCCGCTTCCAGCGCGCCGGGCGCCACCAGCTCGGCGCGGCTGACGTTGACGAACAGGGCGTCCGCTTTCATGCGCGCCAGGTCGTCGCCCGTCACAATGGCGCGTGTCCCGTCGGCCAGGCGCAGGTGCAGGGACAGCACATCGGCCTCGGCGAAGAAAACCTCGCGCGAGGTGGCGGCTTGGTAGCCATCGGCCACGGCGGCGGCGCGGCTGGCTTCGCTGCCCCACACCAGCACGCGCATGCCGAAGGCCTTGGCGTAGCCTGCCACCAGCTTGCCAATCTTACCGTAGCCCCAGATCGCCATCGTGCTGCCCGCCAGCACCTTGCCCAGCGTATTGTGCTCATGCCGGATCGACACCTGCTGCCATTGCCCGTCGCGCAGCTTGCCGGCGTACGGGAACAGCTTGCGCCGCGCCGCCAGTACCAGGGCCCAGGTCAGCTCCGCCGGCGCGGTCGGTGAACCGACGCCCTCCAGCACCGTGATGCCCAGTTCGCGGCACGCTTCCATATCGATATGCCCGCTCACCTTGCCGGTCTGCGAAATGACTTTCAGGTTCGGCAACCTGGACAGCAAAGCGCGGTTGAAGGCCGTGCGTTCGCGGATCAATACCAGCGCTTCGTAAGGCGCCAGGCGCGCCACCAACTGGCCCATGCCGCGCACGGAATTGGTGAACACCTTGACCTCATGCCCATCCAGCAGGCTAGTGCACTTCAAGCCACTGATTGCATTTTGGTAATCATCGAGGATGGCGATTTTCATGGCAGTTAGCAGATTTTGTGATGAAAATGGTAGGGAAATAACGTGATTGTGAATATCTCGAATAGCATACTACTTTAGTCAACAATTATTCCTACATTTTTGTCGGAAAGGCCGGGACGCAGGTGTACAATCGGCCCAATTCAGGGAGCCCAAACCGGCTCCAGCAGCACATGTTCCAGCGCCTGAGCCCACCCCCGCCAGGCGCGCGCGCCCTCGAGAAATCGGGCGCATCGACAGAACCGCCGTACTCCGCCGAAGCATCCTGTCTTCAGCGCGCAAGCTATCAGCTGACGACGATTCCTGCCGTGCCGGGACAAGACAGAATTCTTTATTGGCATTGGAGGTACTATGAATCAGCCCGTTATGGGAGGCGTCGCAACAATGAACGCGCCAGCTTACATCAAACAGCAAAAGCTGATCAATTGGGTGGCGGAAGTCGCCGCATTGACCAAGCCTGAAAGCATCTACTGGTGCGATGGCTCGGCGGAAGAATACGACCGCCTGTGTGCAGAAATGGTTGCCGCCGGCACCATGAAGAAGCTGAACGAAGCCAAGCGTCCGAATTCCTACCTGGCTTGCTCCGACCCATCCGACGTTGCTCGCGTGGAAGACCGCACCTACATCTGCACGCAGACCAAGGAAGAGGCCGGCCCGACCAACAACTGGATCGACCCGCAAGAAATGCGCGGCACCCTGAACGGCCTGTTCGACGGCTGCATGGCCGGCCGTACCATGTACGTGGTGCCGTTCTCGATGGGCCCGCTGGGTTCGCCAATCGCCCACATCGGCGTGGAACTGTCCGACTCGCCATACGTGGCCGTCAATATGCGCACCATGACGCGTATGGGCAAGGCTGTGTACGACGTGCTGGGCACCGACGGCGAATTCGTGCCGGCCATCCACACCGTGGGCAAGCCGCTGGCTGCTGGCGAGAAGGATGTGCCATGGCCATGCAACCCGACCAAGTACATCGTCCACTTCCCGGACACCCGCGAAATCTGGTCCTACGGCTCCGGCTACGGCGGCAACGCGCTGCTGGGCAAGAAGTGCTTCGCGCTGCGTATCGCGTCCACCATGGGCTACAAGGAAGCCCAGGCCGGCGGCGACGGCTGGCTGGCGGAACACATGCTGATCCTGGGCGTTGAATCGCCAGAAGGCAAAAAGCACTACGTGGCGGCCGCCTTCCCATCGGCATGCGGCAAGACCAACTTCGCCATGCTGATCCCGCCGGCAACCTTCAACGGCTGGAAAGTCACCACCATTGGTGACGATATCGCCTGGATCAAACCGGGCGCGGATGGCCGCCTGTACGCGATCAACCCGGAAGCGGGTTACTTCGGCGTGGCACCGGGCACCAACACCAAGACCAACTCGAACTGCATGTCCTGCCTGAACGAGAACACCATCTTCACCAACGTCGCGCTGACCGACGATGGCGACGTGTGGTGGGAAGGCCTGACCAAGGAAGCCCCGGCGCACCTGGTTGACTGGCAAGGCAAGGACTGGACCCCGGCGTCCGGCACCAAGGCATCGCACCCGAACGCCCGCTTCACCGTGTCCGCCGAGCAGAACCCGGTGATCGACCCAGCCTGGAACGACCCGGCCGGCGTACCGATCTCCGCCTTCATCTTCGGCGGCCGCCGCTCCACCACCGTACCGCTGGTGACCGAAGCGCGCAACTGGATCGAAGGCGTCTACATGGCCGCGACCATGGGCTCCGAAACCACCGCCGCTGCTGCTGGCCAGCAAGGCATCGTGCGCCGCGACCCGTTCGCCATGCTGCCGTTCATGGGCTACAACATGAGCGACTACTTCCAGCACTGGCTGGACATGGGCAAGCGCCTGGAAGGCAAGGGCGCCACCCTGCCTAAGATCTTCTGCGTCAACTGGTTCCGCACCGACGAGAACGGCCACTTCGTATGGCCAGGCTTCGGCGACAATATGCGCGTGCTGAAGTGGATGCTGGAGCGCGTGGAAGGCACCGGCGGCGGCGTCGAAAACATCTTCGGCACCACCCCGCGCTTTGGCGACATCCAGTGGGACGGCCTGCCATTCACCGCCGAAGAGTTCGAAACCATCACCTCGATCGACAAGGACGCCTGGCGCGCCGAACTGAAATTGCACGCAGAACTGTTCGACAAGCTGGCCTACCACCTGCCGCAAGAGTTGAAAGACAATATGGCCAAGCTGGAGCAACGCCTGAACGGCTAAGTCCCGCTACTTAAACGAAATGTCCACTTCGGGGTCAGGAAGAAAAGTGGACATTTCTTCGAAAGTGTCCACTTTTCTTCCTGACCCCGAAGTGGACATTTTTTGCTTGACACCAAAATTGGAATGGGCGCAGAATCGCGCCCATTGATTTTTGTTTAACCCAATTTAGAGGAAAGGACGACCATGCCACGTACGGCTATCACATCGCAGCAACATCGATAGCCCCCAGCGCACGCGCTCGGGGCCGGCACTACTGCCACCCGAGCCGGTCGTTCTTCCAACACGAACCCCGGCCAGGAAACTCGCCGGGGTTTTTGTTTCTTCAGCCCCGGCATAACGAAAGACGTTATGCCAATCAAGCAAAGCCTGCACAAAGGCCTGGTGCCTGTGCACATCTATACGGATGACATTGATCATTCGGCTATCCAGCAACTGCTGAATATTTCCAACCTGCCCATCGTGCATCCGCACGTGGCGGCCATGCCGGATGTCCACGCCGGCATTGGCGCCACCGTGGGCAGCGTGATCCCGACGCGCGGCGCCATCATCCCGGCCGCCGTCGGGGTCGATATCGGCTGCGGCATGAATGCAGTACGCACCACGCTGACGGCCAGCCAGCTGCCGGACAACCTGGCGCGCGTGCGCAGCGCGATTGAAGCCATGGTGCCGGTCGGCTTCGAGCAGCATGCCTTCGACAAGGTGCGCGGCTCGGCTCATGCGCGCGTCGGCCGTCCACTGAACGACCGCCTCGACCGCATCGTCGCGCGCCACAAAGGCATCATGAAGATGCAGCACAAATTTGCGCAAACCTGGATCTGCCAGCTCGGCACACTGGGTGGCGGCAACCACTTCATTGAACTCTGTATCGATGAGGAGCAGCGCGTCTGGATCATGCTGCACTCCGGCTCGCGCGGCATCGGCAATGTGATCGGGCGCTATTTCATTTCTGCCGCGCGCAAGGAAATGATGCGGCACAAGGTGAACCTGCCGGACCGCGACTTGTCATATTTCAGCGAGGGTTCGGAGCTGTTCGACGATTACGTGGAAGCGGTTGACTGGGCGCAGGACTACGCCATGCTGAACCGGCGCGAAATGATGCGCCGGGTGGTGGCGGCATTGGAGCCGCACGTGCCGCCCTTCAAGCTGGATGGCGAAGCGATCAACTGCCACCACAACTACGTGGCGCAGGAGGCCCATTTCGGCCACAAGCTGTACGTCACGCGCAAAGGAGCGATATCGGCGCGCGAAGGGGAGCTTGGCATCATCCCCGGCAGCATGGGTGCGCGCAGCTACATCGTGCGCGGCAAAGGAAATGAGCAATCGTTCTGCTCTTGCTCGCACGGTGCCGGGCGCCGCATGAGCCGCAGCGAGGCGAAGCGCAAGTTCAACCGCTTCGACCTGGCCGAACAGACGCTTGGCATCGAGTGCCGCAAGGATGGCGGCGTGGTGGATGAAATCCCCGCCGCTTACAAGGACATCGACCAGGTCATGGCGCACCAGTCCGACCTGGTCGACATCGTGCACACGCTGAAGCAAGTCGTGTGCGTGAAAGGATAAACAATGAAGGTAACGATCAAACTTCCGAAACCGCGCAACCCGCTGGCGGTGCCGGCGCGCCAGCGCAAGGCCGGCAGCCACAAACGCAGCGAGCCCTCGCGCCAACTACAGAAGCAGCAACTGGCGCGGCGGCGCTGGGATGATTAGCTGCTACTGGCCCGAGCTGGTGTGCATAGGCGGCAACCCCAGCATCTTGCGCCGGATGTCGAGCGCGCTTTCGTCTTCGATGATGACGGGTTTGCCGCTGGCGAGCTGGGTGCCGTAGCGCTGCGGCAGGCCTTTCGCCACCAGCAGCCGGTCTTCGGCCTGCGCCAGCTGGGTGCCCGGCACGTCGTTCTGGGTTTGGGCTTCGCGCAGGGCGGGCAGCAGGGCTTCCATGTCTTTCGGCGGCGTGCGCATCAGCACTGCGAAGGCGTTGGCCGCCAGCTCGGGGCCGGCGAAGCGCGCGCCAGGCCAACCGTGCGAGGCGATGATGGCCTTCAGCCGCGCCAGTTCCTTGCGGTCGCGCGCGGCGTCGCGCTTGCCGGGCGCGCCCATGCCTTCCAGGGCGCGGATGGCGGCCAGTTCGCGCGCGTCGAGCACCTTGCGTTTGATGATGATTTCGTCGCCGGTGATGGTGGTGCTGCCGCTACCATTGCCGCCGTTGCGGATGGTCACGCGCACATTGCCGCGCGCGTGGGTGAGGCCGCCCTTTTCCTGCTCCACCTGGTTGGCATCCACCTGCAGGCTGTGCGGCGGGCCGATCGGCAGCTGGATGCGCGCGACTTCTTTGCCGGCCGCCAGCGTATGCACGCTGATACGGCTCGGCTCCGCAGCGGTGGCAACGCAGCAGGCAGCCGCCAGCATGACTGGCACAATTTTGCAGATGCTTAACATAAACAAACAGTAGCAAAGGCGGGGCGAGGGTGGAGCACGGATGGGGGCGGTGAGAATGCGTGACTTTTCACAGTGGGTGCGGGCGCTATCATGCCTGCTCTTCAACCCCGGGATGAGCAATGGCAGAACTCGAAGTAGCAAAGCACGGCAAGAACGTCGTCAATATGGCCGCCAGCAAGGAGCATGGCCTGGCGCATAAGCTGAAGGAAATCGCGCTGGAAATCGCGATCATCGTTTTTGCGGTCAGCATCAGTATCTGGTTCCACAGCATGAGCGAGCACCGCCATGAGCAGAAGCAGGTGCAGGTATTCCTGCTGGGCCTGAAAGCCGACCTGTCGCGCGACATCAAACAACTGGCCTGGCTGGATGAGGCCTACCGCGCTTCCGACGAGGGCTTCCACTACCTGGCCGAACTCGATCCGAAAGGCGCACCCGATGCGGAAAAATTCGAAGGCGCCTATCAGATGACTTTTTCCAACCGTTTCTTCGGCCCGGTCACCAGCCGCTTCGAAGGCTTCAAGTCGAGCGGTAAGCTGATCAACATCGAAGACCAGGAGCTGCTGAACGACATCATGACGCTGTACCAGGAGAACCACCGCGCAATCTCGTATTCCGAGCGGGGCTGGACCAATAGTCACGACAAGCTGCGCAATTACCTGGACGTGGCGCTGGAGTCGGGCGACAGCATCGAGCAGCGTTACCGCGTGCTGAACACGGTGAATGGCAAGCGCCTGTTGCGCAATGCGGTCACCTATAAGCAGGTGTATGAGCGCTATGCCGCTACGGCCAAATTGAGTGAGAAGATCATCCAGCGCATCGATGTCCTGTACAAGGCGAGCTGAGTAGATTTTTATACAAAGTTTTTCTTGACACTACATTCCTGAAGAGCGCAGAATCAGCGCTCATTAGTTTTTCATTAACCAGATTAAGAAAGGACGACTATGCCACGTACGGCTATCAAGTTTATTAACACCAGATAGCCCCGTGCGCGTGCGCTCGGGGCTGCTGGCGAACTGCCACCCCCCGAGCCGGACGTCCCCACGACGAGACCCCGGTAAGGAAACTTGCCGGGGTTTTTGTTTTTTGGTCCCGGCGCAATGAGGAGAGGAATCATGGAGATTCAACTGAAAGCCGTCACGCGGCACAACTTCGACGCGATCACCGACTTGCAGCTGCTGGACCCGCAACGCGACTTGATCGCCAGCAACGCCTATTCGATAGCGCAAGCCAGCTTCCACCCGCACATGCAGACGCGCGCCATCTATGCCGGCGAGGAGCTGGTCGGCTTCCTGATGTATGTCGACCTGGAGCTGGAAGGCCACCCCAATGAGTTCGGCGTGTGGCGACTGATGATCGATAGCCGCCACCAGGGCAAGGGCTACGGTCGCACGGCGCTGCTGGCGGCACTGGCGGAAATCCGCGCGCGCGGCGGTGTCCGCAAGATCTGGATCAGCTATATGCCGAATAACGCGCTGGCGCGCGCGCTATACGCCAGCATCGGTTTCGTCGAAACGGAAATCGACGAGGGCGGCGAGATGGTCGCCGTCCTGCAGCAATAACGAAGAAGAAGGAGTCCACAATGAGACCATATCAACGCTTCCTGAAGAAGTGGATCACGACCAACCTGCACGTGGTCAATAAAGAAAATTTCGCCAACATCGCTGAACTGGAACTGTACGCGCACCAGCAGGAGCAGGCCGCCAGCACCCTGTATGCGATCGCGCAGGCGAGCTTCCACCCGAACTACCACTGCCGCGCCATTGCCGACAAGGATGGCGTGGTCGGCTTCCTGATGTACGCCGCGCCGGGCCTGGAAGACGAGGCGGGCGATTATTCGATCTACCACCTGATGGTGGACCGACGCCACCAGGGTCGTGGCCACGGTCGCCGCGCGGTGGAGTTGGCGCTGGCGGAGATCGGCAAGCACGGCGACGTGCAGCGCATCTGGACCAGCTACCAGCCCGGCAATGCCGTGGCGCGCGAGCTGTACGCTGCCTGCGGCTTCACCGAGGCCGGGGTGGAGGAGGATGGCGAGATCTATGCCGTCTGGGCGCCGGACCCGTATTGAATCGCTTGCTATTTCGCACAGGTGTGCTAAAGTGAGGCCCATGGATACCCCGACCGCCAAGAGCGAAGCGACTTTCGCCACCATCCTCGATGCCGCCCTGGAAATGGCGGCGGCGGAAGGTATCGGCCAACTGTCGTTGGGCGAGATCGCCAAGCGCACCGGCATCAGCAAGAGCGGGGTGTTTTCGCGCGTTGGCTCGCTGGAGCAGTTGCAATGCGCGGTGCTGGACGAGTATGACCGCCGCTTCGCGGCCGACGTCTTCATGCCATCGCTGGCGCTGCCGCGCGGCTTGCCACGCCTGATCGCGCAAGTGTCGTCCTGGTTCGAACGCGCCGCCGATGAGGGCTTGCGCACTTCCTGCCTTTACACGGCGGGCGCTTTCGAGTTCGATGATTTCGACGGCAGCGTGGTGCGCGACCGCCTGGTGCAGGGCGTGCTGGCCTGGCGCGCCTCGCTGCGCAAGACCGTGCTGCAGGCGATGGAGGCGGGCCAACTGCGGCCCGACACCGATCCCGAGCAGCTGGTGTTCGAGATCAACAGCATGGTGGTGGGCCTGCTGCACGACGCGCGCTTCCTGCACGACGAACAGTCGCCGCGCCATGCGCGGCGCGCCTTCAACCGCCTGATTTCGACGTACAAGAGTTTTAACGACTTGTGACCTTGGGTTGCCGCGGGTTCGCTTGCGGCCTTTTTTTGAACTTAATTCGCACGGGTGTGCGAAATGGAGTGGAAAATGCGCTACTTACTTTTATTGCTGCCGGTGGGGATTTACTTCATGAGCCATAGCAGCCTGTGGGGCATCCTGCGCGGACTGCCGAAGAACAACAGCGATTTTGGCGAACACTATTAAGGAGCGGCCATGGTTCTCGATTTCTATTTTGACTTTGCCTCGGGCTATTCCTATTTCGCGGCGCGCCGCATCGAATGGCTGGCGGCGGCCAACGGCGCCACTGTGCGCTGGCACCCGGTGCTGCTGCCGGCGCTGACGGAAGTGACCAAGGTGCTGCCGTCGCCGCTGGTGCCGTCCAAATGGCGCTACGTGTCGCGCGATATGGCGCGCACCGCGCAGGACGAGGCCATCCCCTTCAACCCGTCCAGCGCCTTCCCGCAAATGCTGGTGGCGCCCGGGCGCGCCATGCTGTGGGTGCGTGCCGTGCATGGCGAGCAGGCCGCGGTGTCGTTTGCGCGCACCTGCTTCCAGGCTTATTACGCGGACGGCGTGGACATTGCCGACAAGGCGGTTTTGTTGGGGATCGCGGAAGGGCAGGGCTTTGACGGCGCAGCCTTCCTGGCGGGACTGGAAGACCCGGCGCTCAAGGCGCAGTTCAAGCAGGCCAATGAGGACGCGCTGGCGCAGGGCGTGTTCGGCGTGCCCTTTGTGCTGGCGGACGGCGAGCCGTTCTGGGGTTACGACCGCTTCCCGCAACTGGAGCGCTGGCTGGCCGCCGCACGCCGCGCAGCGTGACGCTGCGCGGCCTGGTGCTGCTTACTTCTTCTTCAGCAGCGGGCCAAGGTATTTGCCGGTGACGCTGGCCGGGTTGGCGGCCACGTCTTCCGGCGTGCCGCTGGCGATGATCTGGCCGCCGCCGGCGCCGCCTTCCGGCCCCAGGTCGACCACCCAGTCGGCGGTCTTGATCACATCAAGATTGTGCTCGATGATGACCAGGGTGTTGCCGTGGTCGCGCAGGCGGTGGATCACTTTCAGCAGCAGGTCGATATCGTGGAAGTGCAGGCCGGTGGTCGGTTCATCCAGGATGTACAGGGTGCGCCCGGTGTCGCGCTTGGACAGTTCCAGCGACAGCTTGACGCGCTGCGCCTCGCCGCCGGACAGGGTGGTGGCGCTTTGCCCCAGCTTGATATAACCCAGGCCCACATCGAGCAGGGTTTGCAGCTTGCGCGCAATGACTGGCACCACCTTGAAGAACTCGTGCGCGTCCTCCACCGTCATGTCCAGCACTTCGGTGATGTTCTTGCCCTTGTACTGCACTTCCAGCGTTTCACGGTTATAGCGCTTGCCGTGGCATACGTCGCACGGCACGTACACGTCCGGCAGGAAGTGCATTTCGACCTTGATCACGCCATCGCCCTGGCAAGCTTCGCAGCGGCCGCCCTTGACGTTGAACGAGAAGCGGCCGGCCGAGTAGCCGCGCTCTTTGGCCACCGGCACGGTGGCGAACAGGTCGCGGATCGGCGTGAACAGGCCGGTGTAAGTGGCCGGGTTGGAACGCGGCGTGCGGCCGATCGGCGCCTGGTCGACCGAGATCACCTTGTCGAAGTGTTCCAGGCCGCTGATGGAGTCGTGCGGCGCCGGTTCGGTCTGGGAGCCGAACAGGTGGCGCGACAGGGCCGGGTACAGCGTGTCGTTGACCAGGGTAGATTTGCCCGAGCCGGAGACGCCGGTCACGCACGTCATCAGGCCGACCGGCAGGTTGAGCGACACCTTCTTCAAGTTGTTGCCGGTGGCGCCGGTAATGGTCAGCTGCCGCTGCGGGTCGGACACATGGCGCTGCTTCGGCACGGCGATGCCCAGCTTGCCGCTCAGGTACTGCGCGGTCAGCGATTCCTTCGACTTCATGATCTCCTTCAGCGAGCCGGAGGCGATCACGTCGCCGCCATGCACGCCGGCGCCCTTGCCCATGTCGACGATATAGTCGGCGGTGCGGATCGCGTCTTCATCGTGCTCCACCACCAGCACCGAATTGCCGATATCGCGCAGGTGCTTGAGGGTGTCGATCAGGCGGTCGTTGTCGCGCTGGTGCAGGCCGATCGACGGCTCGTCCAGCACGTACATCACGCCGGTCAGGCCGGAACCGATCTGCGAAGCGAGGCGGATGCGCTGCGCCTCGCCGCCGGACAGGGTGTCGGCGCTGCGTTCCAGCGACAGGTAGTCCAGGCCCACATTGTTCAGGAAGGTCAGGCGCGAGACGATCTCCTTGATGACGCGGTCGGCGATGTCCTTCTTCGCGCCCTTCAGCTTCAGTTGCTCGAAGTAGGACAGCGTTTCGCGCAGCGGCTTGTCGGCGATCTGGTAGATCGCGCGTTGCTGCTTGCCGGTGCCGATCTTCACATGGCGTGCCTCGACGCGCAGGCGCGCGCCCTCGCAGCTTGGGCACTTCTTCTCGTTGATGAACTTCGCCAGCTCCTCCTTCACCGCCATCGAATCGGTTTCGCGGTAGCGGCGCTGCAGGTTGTTGACGATGCCTTCGAAGGTGTGTTCCTTGACCACGGCCTTGCCGCGCTCATTCATGTAGGTGAACGGAATGGCGACCTTGCCCGAACCGTGCAGCACCACTTCCTGCGCCTTGGCCGGCAACTGTTCGAACGGCGTGTCGAGGTCGAAGTCGTAGTAGGCGCCCAGCGCGGCCAGCATGGTGTAGTAGAACTGGTTGCGGCGGTCCCACCCTTTGACCGCGCCGGACGCCAGCGACAGGTTGGGGAAGGCGACGATGCGGCGCGGGTCGAAGAATTCGATATGGCCCAGGCCATCGCATTCCGGGCAGGCGCCCATCGGGTTATTGAAGGAGAACAGGCGCGGCTCCAGCTCCTGCAGCGAGTAGCCGCAGGTGGTGCAGGCGAACTTGTTGGAGTAGACATGCTCGGCGCCGGTATCCATTTCGTACGCGACCGCGCGGCCGTCGGCCAGGCGCAGCGCGGTCTCGAAGGATTCGGCCAGGCGCTGTTTGATCTCGGCGTTCACCTTGACGCGGTCGATCACCACGTCGATGGTGTGCTTCTCGGTCTTCTTCAGCTTTGGCAGCTCGTCCACTTCATAGATCTTGGCCTCGTGCGTGCCGCTCTGCACGCGGAAGCGCACAAAGCCTTGCGCCTGCATGGCCTCGAACAGGTCGACGTGCTCGCCTTTGCGGTTGGCCACCACCGGCGCCATGATCATCAGCTTGGTGCCCTCGGGCATGGCCAGCACGGCGTCCACCATCTGCGACACCGACTGCGCCGCGAGCGCGTGGTCCGGGTGATTGATGCAGTAAGGGGTGCCGACGCGCGCGTACAGCAAACGCAGGTAGTCGTGGATCTCGGTCACGGTGCCCACGGTGGAGCGCGGGTTGTGCGAGGTGGCCTTCTGCTCGATCGAGATGGCGGGCGACAGGCCCTCGATCATATCGACGTCCGGCTTCTCCATCAGCTGCAGGAACTGGCGCGCATAAGCCGACAGCGACTCCACATAACGGCGCTGGCCTTCCGCATACAGGGTGTCGAACGCCAGCGACGACTTGCCGGAGCCCGACAAGCCGGTAATCACGATCAGCTTGTTGCGCGGCAGGTCGAGGTTGATGTTTTTCAGGTTGTGCGTGCGTGCACCGCGGATGCGGATTTCTTCCATTGCGTGTGTGCCTTTCGGGAAGCTGGCGTCAAATACTGTACATAATACCAGTGATCGGCCGGGCTTGGTACGTCAAGTAGCCCATGACCGCATCGACAATCGCAGCTTCAATATCTGTAGTGGGAAAACGGGGCGGCTCAATGACGGCCGCATGCACCATGGACTCCATCATACGCAGGATGACCCAGGTTGCCAGGTCCAGGTCGCGCGGCACGATGTCCGCCCGCCATTCCCCCAGCAGGGCGCGCACGCGCCGGAAGATGCCCAGGTCGGGCGCGTTGTCCGCCTGCGGCGCGTCGAAGTAGGGGAATTGTAGCTCCAGCATGCGGTGCAGCTCCGGCTCCAGCAAGTGCGCCGCCAGCAGGGCTTGCACCAGGGCGCCGATATGGCCGGCCAGGGTCGGCGCGGTGGGCTCGGCTGCCAGCACCTGTTCCACCGTGGCCTGCACCTGTTCGGCGTGGCGTTGGTGTAGCGCCGCGATCAGCGCGTCCTTGTTCTGGAAGTACTGGTAGAGCGAACCGACGCTGATGCCGGCCTTCTCGGCGATCAGGTTGGTGTTGGTGCCGGCGTAGCCGTGCTCGGAAAAAATGCGAGCCGTGGCCTGCAGGATGGTCTCTACGGTATGCCGGGAGCGCGCCTGGCGCGGGGCTTTGCGCGGGCTTGGGATCTGGTCCATGGGGCGTCCTGAATGCGAGTTTTCGCGCGATGCCATTGATTTTAGAATTTTCACAGTTTGCGAGTAATTGCTCGCATTCGTCAACCGTTGATTATTTTGAAAGAATTCCCATGAGTCCTCCAAAAGATTTCGTTGCCGCCGCAGGGCCTGCGGCGGCGGGCACCAGTGTGGTGCCGCGTATTTTCCCCATCGTGCTGGCGGTGTTTGCCAGCTTCCTCGCCATCGGCATCGCGCTGCCCGTGCTGCCCTTGCACGTGCACGGCCAGCTCGGCCTCAGCACCCTGATGGTGGGTGTGGTGGCCGGCGCCCAGTTCGGCGCCGCCCTGCTGAGCCGCGCCTGGGCCGGCGGCATGGCCGACACGCGCGGCGCCAAGCGCGCCGTGCTGACCGGCTTCGTGCTGGCGCTCGCCGCCGCGCTGGCTTACCTGGCTTCGCTTCCCCTGCTGGCGCAACCCGCCGCATCGGTGGCGGTGCTGGTCGCCGGCCGCATCCTGCTGGGTTGCGCCGAGAGCCTCGTCGTGACCGGCGCCCTGAGCTGGGGTGTTGGCCTGGTCGGCCCGCAAAATGCCGGCAAGGTCATGGCCTGGGTCGGCATCGCCATGTACGGCGCCTACGCCGCCGGCGCCCCGGCCGGCATGGCCGTATACCAGGCCTACGGCTTCCAGGGCATCGCCCTGGCCGGGATGCTGGCGCCGCTGCTGGCCTTCCTGCTGCTGGCAGGCGTTGCCGGCCTGCCGCCCGCCAGCCAGCGCCGCATCCCCTTCTATAAAGTACTGGGCGCGGTCTGGTGGCCGGGTATGGGGCTGGCGTTTTCCAGCGTCGGCTTCGGCGTGATCACCGCCTTCATATCGCTGCTGTTCGCCGCTAAAAGCTGGGGTAGCCCGGCGTTCGCGTTTACCGCCTTCGGCCTTGCCTTTATCGGCGCCCGCCTGCTGTTCGGCCACCTGCCGGACCGCATCGGCGGCGCTCGGGTGGCCCTGGTGTGCGTATTGATCGAGGCGGCCGGCCAATGGTTGATCTGGCAAGCGTCGGCGCCGCTCTTGGCCTACGCCGGCGCCGCCCTGACCGGCTTCGGCTACTCGCTCGCCTTCCCCGGCTTCGGCGTGGAAGCCGTCAAGCGCAGCCCGCCGCAAAGCCGCGGCGCGGCGATGGGCGCCTACGTCGCCTTCCTCGACATCTCGCTCGGCCTGACCAGCCCCTTGGCTGGTGCGCTGGCGGGCCGGCACGGCGTCGCTTCGGTCTACCTGGCTGGCTGCGGCGCCGTCGCCTGCGCCCTGTTGATTGCCTTGCGCTTGCTGCAACGTCCCGCGACAACAAATTGAGCTGCGTCAGACCCGCCTATATTTGATGGAAAATTAATTTAGGGTAAACTCCGTGGTTTTGGGGCTGGCCGAATCGGCCCCCATTCCTTCAGGAGTTTCATAAATGGCATCAGTCAACAAAGTGATCATCGTCGGCAATCTGGGTCGCGATCCGGAAATCCGCTACATGCCTAGCGGTGACGCGATTGCCAACATCGCCGTCGCGACCTCGTACCGTTCGAAAGACCGCAACACCGGCGAGCAGAAAGAGCTGACCGAGTGGCACCGTATCTCCTTCTTCGGCCGCCTGGCTGAAATCGTGGGCCAGTACCTGAAAAAGGGCTCCTCGGTCTACGTGGAAGGCCGCCTGCAAACCCGCAAGTACACCGACAAAGACGGCATCGAGAAGTACGCCACCGACATCATCGCTGAAAACATGCAGATGCTGGGCGGCCGTGGCGATGGCGCCGGCATGAGTGGCGGTATGGGCGGTGGCATGGGTGGCGGCGACGACATGGGTTACGACGCGCCTGCAGCACGTCCAGCCCCGCGCCCACAGGCCGCACCGGCCCCGGCACCACGCCCGGCACCACGTCCGGCACCGAACTTCTCCGATATGGATGACGATATTCCGTTCTAACAATATACCTGCTGTAAGGTAGTTAATTAGAACCCCATAACTCTTTGATGTTATGGGGTTTTTGTTTATCAGATGGCTCTCGCTCTCGCCGAGCCCCGTACCTCCGGCGGAGCCCATCTCAGGCGTATTGGATCTGAGTGACAATGTGTGCAAGTTACCCTGCTCACTGCCTGTTACACTTGGGAAAAATTAATGATGATTGGTCGTGGGTACGCACCAATGCTATGCCTACGTCCCGATTAGTCGTCGCTTTCTGGCAGAACCATGCGCATGGTGCCTTGGGGCTTAATTTGCGCACCAGTCATCATCTTCTTCCTTGTAAATTTAGTAAATAATGAGCCTGACAGTGCAAGAGGCTTCGCTGCGGTTGCGCGAAGCGATACGCGAAGCGACCCAAGGGTTGGTCGAGCGCGACCAGTTGGCGGAATTGATGGTGCTAGCCGCAGTTGCGCAGGAACATTTGTTGGTAATTGGTCCACCCGGTACAGGCAAAAGTGCTGTGGTACGCCGCGTGGCGGCCAGCCTTGGTGGCAAGTATTTCGAATATCTGCTGGGCCGGTTTACTGAACCGTCAGAGTTGTTCGGTCCCGTCAACCTGAACAAGCTGCGCGAAGGGCTGGTGGAGACCGATACTGGCGGCATGTTGCCCGAAGCCGAAATTGCCTTTCTCGATGAAGTTTTCCTCGGCTCGACCGCTATCCTGAACACCTTGTTGGGATTGCTGAATGAACGCCAATTCCGCCGTGGCCACACACGCCTGCGCGTGCCCCTGCGCGTGTGCGTGGGCGCTGCCAACGGCTTACCAGATGACGAAGGCCTGGCAGCGTTCGCCGATCGCTTCCTGCTCCATACTTTTGTCGAGCCGGTTGCCGATAATCGTCTGGAGGAGTTGCTGGCAGGTGGCTGGCAGGTGGGCCGCCAGCGTATCGCGGCGCGCGCCGACCTGGCCTGCCTTGACGTCTTGAATGCAGCCGTACCGGAGGTGGACATGGATGGTGTGCGCCCTGCGCTGGCGCATGCCATCCGCCAACTGCGCCAAGTCAACATACCCTTGTCGGACCGCCGTCTCGTGCGCGCCCAGCGCTTGATTGCCGCCTCCGCCGTGCTGGCGGGCCGGCAGGCGGCCTCGGTGGCAGACTTGTGGCCTCTGCTTTTCGCGATCCCGACCCAGGCTGGCCAACAGGGCGCCCGCGAAGTGCTGCGCGACGTGCTGGCGCAAGCCAGCCATCCCTTGCTGCAAGCGGTCACCGAGCAGACTGCGCAAACACCGCAAGCCCGGGTGGCGCGCCTGGTCGAGGCGAGCGACCGCCTGTTGCTGGGCGCCGCAGGCAAACCCGCGCGCGAACTGGTAGAGGCCTTGCTGCGTGAAATCGACGCTAATTTTGACGCCGGAAGCATTCCAGACGAGCTCGCTGAACGGCGCAGCCAGCTGATCGGCAGTATCAGCTGGGCTTGAGGGACGCGATGCTGGACTGGCATGAGCGCACGCCCGGCTTGCCGCCGGCGGGACTGGTGGCCACCGGGCCGTTGGCGCGCGCCGTGCTGCGTGAACTTGGCCAGCGCGATGCTGCGGCCCTGCAGGGCCTGTCTTTGGTAGCGACGCGCGACATGCTGGTCCTGCTGGGGGATGCAGGCAAACTGCCATGGCTGGATGGCGTACGCTACTGTGCACCGGAGCCGGATGTGCCGGCTTTATGGATGCCGACCCACCTTCAGACCGCCTTGCCCCCTGACTTGGTTCTGGGCGCCATGCAGCGCCGCGCGCCCCAGGCGCGTTTGTTGCTGTGGTACGCCCCGCAGCTGGCGCTGCCGCTCGATGGCGCCACACCGGTCGATGCCACGCTGCTGGCTTGGCTCGAGCAGGAGTTGGACTGATGCAGCTCCCTGCAATGCTTCGGCCATGGGTCGACTGGCTGTCGCTTTTCCCGCCCGACTTGGCCAAAACAATGGGCGAATTGCTGCTGCGGCTGAATCCTCTGCTGACGCCCTTGCAGCGCCACGCGGCACGGGTCGCGGTCGACCCGGCCGGTGTCGGCGATATCGTCATGCGCGGTAGTTACGACCGTTTGCTGATCAGTGAGTGGGCCTATGCCGACGCGGTACCGGACGAATTCCTGCGCCGCGCCGCCAATGGCGAGTTGTTGTTCTCCGGACCGGAGCCGGCCAACAGCAACGAGCCGCTCTCCAGCGTCGCCTTGTTCGACGCCGGCCCATTTCAGCTGGGCGAGCCGCGCCTAGTGCACCTGGCGATGTTTATCCTGCTGTCGCGGCGCGCCGAGATGGCAGGCGCGGCGTTCAAATGGGGCATCCTGCAGCGGCCTGACGTTCTGTTTACGGTGCAGGGTATGGAAGCCTTGCAGCACCTGCTAAATGTGCGCACTTTTGTCGCACTAGACGATACTGGTCTGGCGGCTTGGGAAAATGCGCTGGGCGATGGCGTATCCGATTGTTGGCTGGTAGGTGACGCCCGCTCCCCGCGCCCCGCACAAATCCGTTCGCTGGTCACGACGCGCCGCGCGTGGCTATCCAACCAGCTGGATGTCACGCTGGCGCAGCGTCGAGGCAGCACCACGGTGGCGTTGGCTATGCCGGTTCCTGCGGACGGTGTGCGCCTGTTGCGCAAACCGTTTGAGGCGCAGGTCGCGCCAACCGTGATGCAGACCGCCGCCGCTGGGGCCCATTCGCTCAAGCAAGCGCCGCACTTCGGCACCATACGCCAATGGCTGGCCGTGGCCATGGTGGACGGCAGCATCACTCTCTACCACGTGCCCGACTCGCCCAATGTGCAACCGGGCCGTCCGCGCAAAATTAGCGGTTCCAAGCAGGCCTCAACCCGCGTCGCGCTGGGGCTGGTGGGGAAATCCATGGGAACGGTCAGCCGCTTCGGACAGGAACTCTATTTTTCCAACTTCCCTGGCACTTTTTTCAACGCCGCCTACCCGGCCGCGCCTGAGCCACTAAGCGAGCTGGTAAATTTGATGCCGGGCGCGGCGCGGCCGGTTCAGGCGTTCCACCTGCAACACCGGGTTGACGCCATGACCGCAACGGAGCGGGTGCTGGTGCTGGATAGAATGGGCGTCCTGGTGAGTTGGATGCGGACCGGAAATCCAGGAGGAAAGGTGCCGCCGGCGACAATCAGCCTGGTGGCGAACCACGTTATCGGTGCGTACCAGACCAGCCGCTGCCTCCTGTTCGCGGTCGCCAAGGACGGGCGGACTGACATCTACGAGCTGGGCCCGGGGGACGTCGTCAAGAAACATGTGATGCCGCTGATGCATAAGGGCGGCAGGTTCCTCTTTGGCAGCGTGGACCATTGGCGCGATGGCGGTGGTTTGTATGCGCTGGAAATAGAAGTCGGGAATTGGCTGGTGGGCGATCGTTCTGGTGGCGCGCACATCATGGCGGGTGAGGGTGTGGAAGTACTGGGTGTTGGATTCAGCCAGGCAGCCGGGTTGCAGGGACTTGTCGTATTGAGCCCTAGCCGCACCCGCATTGAGTTGATCGGTGCGAACCAGCGCCGCACGTTGGTTGAGTCGACCGAGAAAATTGCCAAGGCAAGCTATGACCCGGTGCGCAACCGGCTGGCCTGGCTGGGCTTTAAGAGCGGCAGCTTGACGGTGCGCGGCATCGACCAGGAGAAACCTGTCCTGCAAACAATCTCCGCTGGAGCCAATAATGGCAACTGATATCCGCCGCCCCCTTTACAGTGGTAGCCAGCCGGTGCGCGCGCTGTGGTTTGATTGCGCGCTGCAAGGCGAGGACGCGGCGCGCCGACGCGTGTTGGCGCATTGGGAAACCGGGGCACGCGCCTATGCGCTGAACAACGGCTACTTGCTGGAATGGCGCGCTCCCCGCCGCCTGCTTTGCGAACAGGTAGATGGTTTGCCGCTTTGCGAGCACGGCGGCCGATTGGCCAGCGCGCCCCTGCTGTCCGGCGAAAGCACAAGCATTGCGCCGGGCCATGTTGTTCTGGTGCTAGGTGCGACACTGCATAGTTTCGAGCTGGGGCCGCAGTTGCGCATTGACCCGTCGCGCTGGCTCGATCTGTCTGCGCTGGCCTTGCACGCGCCGCTGGCGATGCCGGCACAGCACCAGGGGGACTTCGTGGTCGCACTGGATGAGGCGCCGGCTGACGTGCGGGCCTTGTTGGGCGATGCAGTGCCGCCGCCTAGTGCGCGCCGTGCTGAGTTCCTGCGCCGCGCGGCCAACGTGAGCACCGGCCAGTCCACGCCGAAGGGCGGCGGTGCCTTGAAGTTACTGGGTGCGGCTGCCCTGCTGGGCGGCGTTGCGGCAATGGGTGTTGTCGGTTGGCTTGGCGCGCTCCTCCCGCGCGATGGCGCAGGACCTGCTCCGGCTGTGAAGGGCGGTCGAGCCGGTGCGCGGGCCGCGGCGGCACCGCCTGCCGGCGCATCGCCTTTGCGCCAATGGTTGTCGCGGCAGCTGGATAGCCTGCTGATGATGAGCAAAGTGTCGGACGCTATCGGCTGGCGCCAGGCCAGCTACTTACGTGAGATGCTCGACCAGTTTGAACAGGGCGACCTGGCCGAAGCTTTGCGCCACGCGATCCCGCTGGACGATCCGACACCTGCCGCGCGGCGCGCCTACGGGCTACCGGGACGCCGCGATTCGCTGGATATTAGCGGTGCGGCCGGCAGCGCGGCTGGAATTGGGCTGGACAATGACACTACCAACCATTTGCGCGCCGTGTATCGCCGCAGTTTCGAGGCGCTGGACCGCGCCGGGCGTATCGAGGAAGCCGTCTTCGTGCTCGCTGAGTTATTGAATTGCCGCGCTGAAGCCGTCGACTACCTTGAGCGCAAGGGGCGCGTGCGCCAGGCCGCACAAATGGCCGAAACCCTGGACCTGGCGCCGGCTCAGCAGGTGCGCTTGTATTGCATGGCCGGCGACACAGAGCGCGCCGTGCTGCTGGCTCGCCTGGCGGGATGCTTTGCGGAAGCGGTGGCGGAGCTGGAGCGCCGCAAGCATGAGGCGGCCCCGTCGCTGCGCCTGCAATGGGCGCTGGAGCTGGCGGAACGCGGCGAACCAGGAGAGGCGGCCCGTGTTGTATGGCCACTTAAGGAGGAGCGCCAGCGTGCCCTGACATGGTTAAACCTAGCGCTCCAGGCGGGCGGGACGGTCGGCATCCAGGCGCTGGTTTACCGGCTGGCGTTGGACCCGCACGCCATGGCGGAAAGTGGCGATGCCGTCCAGTCGTTAATTGAAGGCGAGGGCCCTGAGGCCTCGCAACTGCGCATGCGCGCTGCCGCTTGCCTCTCCGCGCTGGATGAGCACAGCTCGCTGACGCGCCGATTGTCGGGCGAACTGTGGCGGGTGTTGGTAGTCGAGCGAATCGACGGCGCAAACGGCATAGCGCGGGATGAACTGAGCAAATTGCTGGCGCTGGCGGCCGACCCAGTGCTCAATGCAGACCAGCCAACCGAGCGTTTGCCGGACGCTGCCCGCGTGCAGGCGCTGAGTCAAAGAAGTACGCCCTTGCAGGTCACTCTTGCAGAGCGCGGTTTGCATCCGGTGCGGGACGTACGGCGTGTGCCTGATGGTGGCTACCTGCTGGCATTGGGCGATGCCGGCGTCATGCACGTACGGCGTGACGGCCAGCAGCTTGCCTTGTTCCCGGTTCCTGCGCACAGCTTGGTCGTCTCGGACAATGGCCAGCGTGCGCTGGCGCTGGCGCACCGGGAAAAAGTGGTTCGAGTCAGCCGCATCGACCTAATGACGCGCAAGGTCGCAGACTGGTTCAGCGCACCGCTCGAGTACTGGTCGCAGGGGTACGACGGTAGCAGCTGGAACGTGGTGGCTGGCGACCGACTGTTGGCACTGGATGCGATGGCGACCGGGCAATCCGTGTTGTGGCAAGTCGCCGATTTTCCCGGGCATATCGCCGGCTTCAACGAGTGCGATGGCAAGCAGGCACTGCTGCTGCGCGTGGACGAAACGACGGTCGAACAATGGCGCTACAGCCTGCCGCAGCGCCGCTTGCTGCAGCGTGATCAGTTCCAGTTGCAAGCGGCCCCCAGTTTTGCGTTCCCTGATTGCGATAGCGAGGAACCGTTCCAACTGGCTTTGCGGGCAAACGCCGATGGTCAGGCGGCGCTGGTAGTGCCGGCTGGTGCGCGCGGCCGCCGCACAGGCATCGTGCTGGATAGCGTGCGTGCCATGCCGGAAGTCCTCGTGTATAAGGGCATGTGGTTCTGGCACGCGGAGCAGCCAGAAGGCTGGCGAGGAAAACTGCTGACCATGGATGGTCGAGTGCTCGCCGAAATCAACCTTCCCGACGCGCGCCAAGCGTCCGCACGGTTGGTGGACGGGCATTTGCTGGTATGGGATGCCTGTGGCCGACTTGTCGACATCGACCTGGACACTAGTGCAGTTTATACATTGACCTTGGGTTAACTAAAGACGATGCAGTTCAATACGCAATAATTGCTCAAGCCTTCGCGGCCAGGCGCCGCATCAAAGTCAGTACCATTGGGCGTGAATACAGGTGCTCCAGCAGTTTGGCCTTTTGCTCATCCAGGAGATCGCTGCGCTTAATCAAGTCCGGCCACCGCTGTAAAGCGAGCTGGCATACTTTCGAGACCTCCTTGCGCAGCTTGGGCTCCGGCAGCCCGATGTCATTGGCAAATGCACGTAACTGCTGCGGGGTCAGGCCTTCGCGCACCTTCTGTTCGGGCGAGAATCGCAGGGCATGGCCGGAGCCTCGCACATAGACGCAATAAGCCACGATGTCGTAGGCGGGTGACAGCTCGATGCGGCCATCATCGTGGTGCAAAACACCGATGTTCTTCAAATGGAAGTCGTGATTGCCGAGCAGTTCAGAAACGACAATGCGTCGCATGAGTTCCAGTACTGCCGGCTCTCCTAAGCCGTCGACGGCCAGCATCATCGCGGCGATGTCGGCGTAGCTTCCGCCGCTGTACTTATTTTGCGGATCGACGGACAGCACTTGGGCAAAGTCTTCCGCATGCATCCTCCCCGGGCAATCACGATCGAAGCGCTTCACAGCCAGGAAATGTTTGGATTTTCCTAACGCGAACTGCCCGGTGTCATCGATCAGCTCCATCGGTTCAAGCGTGGCCTCGCACACGGTAACGCCGGCGGCCTTGGCCAATTGCAGGGATAAAAGTTCGACCTGCGGCAATAAATCGTACTGGGCAGTTGGCAGCTTGCCAATAATATGGCCGGAGTCCAGATGCCGCGCGGCGGCAAAGCGCCCCCCTTCTTGTACAAGGGCTATCTTTGGCTGCACGCCGCTGAGGGAAATGCCATCGTGCAGCGGTTCATCGACGACCGACATTTCCACGGAATCGTAATGCTGGGTCACGAGCCGGGCGGTCAATGACTTATCGTTTTTGGCCGGCCTTGCATACACCTTGCCAGGCAGGTCGCCGCCACATGCCGCCAAGAGCTCGAAGTGATCATCTTCATCACACTTGCGCTCCATTGCGATGTGTTTGCGAAGAACGCCCTCGGGTAGAAGGTTTTGGAAGAACGGCGGCAGCCGTCCGTTGCCAGGCGAATTCAGGATCGAGGAGAAGGGGTCCAATAACAGCGCTGGCGTCTGTTCCGGGTCAGCCGCTTGAAAGGACAGCGAGAATATTGGGCGCGCACGATCATTTGCATAGCCAGGTTCGACTGCCAAGCGGACGATGTCGCCATACTTGAAGAGGTGGCCAACTTTTCTCTCGCCCAGCAGGATTTCCAGGACACTGAGCTTCATTTTTTATCCCCTGGATCGCTCGCGTACAGCATCGGCCAACGTTTTGACCTGCGGGGCGGGATGTGGGGCGGGCGCGATGCTGGCGGACACCGCCTCCGGCAGCAGAACCAGGTCCAGTTCTAGCTCATGTGCAATTGCGATGATGGTTGAGAGCTTGGAGTCCTTTAATCCGGACAGCGCGGCACGAATGGATACAGCCGTGAGGCCTGTGCGCCGTTCAAGCTCTGCGGTCGAAAGCTTTTGCTCACGCTTGGCTGATCTCAGGGTTTCAGCAATCCTCTGAGCGATCTTCATGTTGATACTTAATTATCTGGTTTGATAATTTATGATACTTAAGTATCCATTTCAACGCAATAATCGAATACTTTAAAATCGATTTAAAGAAATTCGATACTTTGATATCTGAATCGAAAAGCGAGACCTGGCGTATGTCAACACTTCATCGATAGCTCCACATCGGCGCCGAATGGCAGGGAAAGGTAGCCGCTGCCGGGGGCGCGCACCAGGGCCAGGTAGTCGGGGCAGTAGTCGGCGTTGTCGGCCAGGATCAGGGCGCCCGGGCGCAGATGCGGCGCCAGCAAATGCAGGATGTCGGCGTACAGCGCCTTGGCGCCGTCCAGCAGTAGCAGGTCGATCGGGCCGGGAATATCCTGGCGCAGGGTCTGCAGCGCGTCGCCTTCGCGGATCTCGACCAGGTCGAGCAGGCCGCCGGCCGCCAGGTTGTCGCGCGCGCGCTGCACTTTGGACGGCTCAAACTCGGTGCTGATCAAGTGGCCGCCGCCGTTGTCGCGCAGCGCGGCGGCAAGGTGCAGGGTGGATAGGCCGAACGAGGTGCCGAACTCGACGATCAGTTTGGCCCGGCTGCCGCGCGCCAACATATATAAGAGGGTGCCGGTTTCGGGCGAGACCGGGAGCGCCACATCCTTCAATTGGGCGTACAGGGCGCGGTAATCCTCCTTGCTGCGCAGCAGGCGCGCGCGTTCCTGCTGCGGCATGCCGGCAAAGGCAGCCAGCGCCGGGGCAGTGGCATGGTCGGCTTCGGCAAACAGGCGCTCCAGCAGGGCGGAGACGGGGTGGCTGGTCAGGGTTGTCATCGGGTGATTCCTTTCTGAAGTAAGAGCAGGAATAATATGAAGAATCCTTCATATTTCATATTCGCATTCCCAGACCCTGCCATGACTGATCGCCCAGCCCCCCGTATTTCCTCGCGCCGCAAGCCAAAACAGGCCCGATCGACCGAGCTCGTCAACGCCATCCTGCAGGCCGCTATTCAAGTTTTGGCCAGGGAGGGCGCGCCGCGCTTTACCACCACGCGGGTGGCGGAGCGGGCCGGGGTGAGCGTGGGCTCGGTCTACCAGTACTTCCCGAACAAGGCCGCCATCCTGTTCCGCTTGCAGAGCGAGGAGTGGCAGCAGACCTCCGCCTTGCTGGAAACCATATTGCGCGACCAGGCAATACCGCCGCTGGTGCGCCTGCGCCGGCTGGTGCATGCCTTTGTGCGCTCGGAGTGCGAGGAGGCGGCGGTGCGCATGGCGCTGTCTGATGCGGCGCCGATCTACCGCGATGCGCCGGAGGCGGTCGCGGCGCGGGCAGCCGGGACGCACATGTTCCGTGATTTTGTTGATGAAGTGTTAATAAATGCGACGCTTGCGGAGCGCACCCTGGCCGGCGATCTGCTCCTGGCGACCCTGACCGAGGTCGGTCGGGAGTTTTCGGAGACCCCGCGCACGGGGGAGGAAATCAGCCGCTACGCCGACGCCCTGGCCGACATGCTGTGCGCGTATTTGGCGCGTTTCTGACCGTTTTTTCATCAACACGTCAAATTTGGGCGGTAATGTTTCCGCCACGCCTAGCGTTGTAAACAAGCTTATGAATGTTTACATGAAGTTAACGAAATGTTTCTCAAAAATCAGGTTGTGGAAACCCCGATTTAAGTCGAAATTGTTTAACTGGAAGATGCCATGCGGCAACGTAGTCAGGTAAAATCATGCCTGATCTGCGCGAAAATTAATTTCTAAAAATTAAGCACTGTTTCCGTAAGAAAACGAAAAAAATGCTTAATGGAACGAAGTTTACGGTCGCTTTACCATGCTGGAACGCCCTGCTGTCTGTGCGTTGCCGCACGTTTCTTCCCTAAAGTTAACAAATTTGTTGACGTTAAGAATGAAAAGGCGGATCCCACAGGAAACGGATGGGGCCAAAAGCTAAGTACTTAGCAATATAGCCACGAATTAGCGGTATAGCAAGATTTTTTGAATGGGAGCCCATGGCTCCCATTCTTGTCCAGGAATTTAGTAGTGCCAACAGGAGAACGGAAATGAGCTTCGTCACCAACATGACAACGGATCAAATCGCTGCGATTACCACGCAGCAAATCACGACCTTGGCGACGGCCGATATCGCTGGTCTGAACACAGACCAGTTCCGTGCCTTCACCACCGATCAGGTTGGCGCTTTCACTTCCGCCCAAGTTACCGCATTCAATACCGACCAGCTGGGTGCCATCCGCACCGACCAGGTCAAAGCCCTGACCACCAAGCACACCGCTGCCCTCAGCAGCAAACAAGTCGGCGCCCTGTCGACCGACAGCGTACAAGCGCTGGACAGCCAGGACGTGGCTGCACTGAAGACCGGCGCGATCGCCGGCCTGAGCACCGACCAGGTCAAGGCACTGACCAGCGACCAGTTCGCCGCACTGAATTCCGCCCACATTGGCTCCCTGAGCACCGACCAGGCCAGCGTCCTGAGCAGCGACCAGGTTAAAGCCCTGGACACCGCCGATGCCGGCGCCCTGAAGAGCCAGCAAATCGCCGTCCTGTCGAGCGACGCACTGGCCGCCATGGACACCCAGGACCTGGCCGCGCTGAAGACCGCCGCCATCGCCGGCCTGACCACCGACCAGATCAAAGCCCTGGCCTCCGACCAGTTCGGCGCCCTGAACTCGGCCCACGTGTCGGCCCTGAGCACCGACCAGGCGAAAGTCCTGAACAGCGACCAGGTCAAAGCCCTGGATACCGCCGATGCTGCCGCACTGAAGAGCCAGCAAATCGCCGTGATCGCCACCGACGCGATCGCCGCCATGGACACCCAGGACATCGCCGCCCTGAAGACCGGCACCATCGCCGGCTTGGGCACCGACCAGATCAAAGCCCTCTCCTCCGACCAGTTCGCTGCGCTGAACTCCGCGCACGTGTCGGCCCTGAGCACCGACCAGGTTAGCGTCCTGAGCAGCGACCAGGTTAAAGCCCTGGACACCGCCGATGCCGGCGCCCTGAAGAGCCAGCAAGTTGCCGTCCTGTCGACCGACGCCATCAACGCCATGGATTCGCAAGACGTGGCCGCGCTGAAGACCGCCGCCATCGCCGGCCTGACCACCGACCAGATCAAGGCCATGTCGTCCGACCAGTTCGGCGCCCTGAACTCGGCCCATATCTCCGCCCTGAGCACCGACCAGGCTAGCGTCCTGAACAGCGACCAGGTGAAAGCACTGGACACCGCCGATGCCGGCGCGCTGAAGAGCCAGCAGATCGCCGTGATCGCCACCGACGCGATCGCCGCCATGGACACCCAGGACGTTGCCGCGCTGAAGACCGCCGCCATCGCCGGCCTGACCACCGACCAGATCAAGGCGCTGTCGTCCGACCAGGTGGCCGCCTTCAACTCGGCCCAGATCTCCGCCCTGCGCACCGACCAGGTGCAAGTGCTGAACAGCGACCAGGTGAAAGCACTGGATACCGCCGATGCCGGCGCGCTGAAGAGCCAGCAGATCGCCGTGATCGCGACCGACGCGATTGCCGCGATGGACACCCAGGACATCGCCGCCCTGAAGACCGGCGCCATCGCCGGCCTGACCACCGACCAGGTCAAAGCCCTGTCGTCCGACCAGTTCGCCGCCCTGAACTCGGCCCACATCTCGGCCCTGAGCACCGACCAGGTTAGCGTCCTGAGCAGCGACCAGGTGAAAGCCCTCGACACCGCCGATGCCGGCGCGCTGAAGAGCCAGCAGATCGCCGTGATCGCCACCGACGCGATTGCCGCCATGGACACCCAGGACATTGCTGCCCTGAAAACCGGCGCCATCAATGGCCTGACCACCGACCAGATCAAGGCCATGTCGTCCGACCAGATCGGCGCGCTGAACTCGGCCCATATCGCCGCCCTGCGTACCGACCAGGTGCAAGTGCTGAATAGCGACCAGGTAAAAGCCCTCGACACCGCCGATGCCGGCGCGCTGAAGAGCCAGCAGATCGCCGTCATCGCCACCGACGCGATTGCCGCGATGGACACCCAGGACATCGCCGCGCTGAAGACCGGCGCCATCGCCGGCCTGACCACCGACCAGATCAAGGCCCTGTCGTCCGACCAGTTCGCGGCCCTGAACTCGGCCCATATCGGCGCCCTGAGCACCGACCAGGTTAGCGTCCTGAGCAGCGACCAGGTGAAAGCCCTCGACACCGCCGATGCCGGCGCGTTGAAGAGCCAGCAGATCGCCGTGATCGCCACCGACGCGATTGCCGCGATGGACACCCAAGATATCGCCGCCCTGAAAACCGGCGCCATCAATGGCCTGACCACCGACCAGATCAAGGCGCTGTCGTCCGACCAGTTCGCCGCCCTGAACTCGGCCCATATCGGCGCCCTGCGTACCGACCAGGTGCAAGTGCTGAGCAGCGACCAGGTGAAAGCCCTCGACACCGCCGATGCCGGCGCGCTGAAGAGCCAGCAGATCGCTGTGATCGCCACCGACGCGATTGCCGCCATGGACACCCAGGACATCGCCGCCCTGAAAACCGGCGCCATCGCCGGCCTGAGCACCGACCAGATCAAGGCGCTGTCGTCCGACCAGTTCGCGGCCCTGAACTCGGCCCACGTGTCGGCCCTGAGCACCGACCAGGTTAGCGTGCTGAGCAGCGACCAGGTGAAAGCCCTCGACACCGCCGATGCCGGCGCGCTGAAGAGCCAGCAGATCGCCGTGATCGCCACCGACGCGATTGCTGCGATGGACACCCAGGACATCGCCGCGCTGAAAACCGGCGCCATCAACGGCCTGACCACCGACCAGATCAAGGCGCTGTCGTCCGACCAGTTCGCCGCCCTGAACTCGGCGCACATCTCCGCCCTGCGCACCGACCAGGTGCAAGTGCTGAGCAGCGACCAGGTGAAAGCCCTCGACACCGCCGATGCCGGCGCGCTGAAGAGCCAGCAGATCGCCGTGATCGCCACCGACGCGATTGCCGCGATGGACACCCAGGACATCGCCGCGCTGAAGACCGGCGCCATCAACGGCCTGACCACCGACCAGATCAAGGCGCTGTCGTCCGACCAGTTCGCAGCCTTGAACTCGGCCCACATCTCCGCCCTGCGCACCGACCAGGTGCAAGTGCTGAGCAGCGACCAGGTGAAAGCCCTCGACACCGCCGATGCCGGCGCGCTGAAGAGCCAGCAGATCGCCGTGATCGCGACCGACGCGATTGCCGCGATGGACACCCAGGACATCGCCGCCCTGAAGACCGGCGCCATCGCCGGCCTGACCACCGACCAGGTCAAGGCGCTGTCGTCCGACCAGTTCGCGGCCCTGAACTCGGCCCACATCTCGGCCCTGAGCACCGACCAGGTTAGCGTCCTGAGCAGCGACCAGGTCAAGGCACTGGATACCTCCGACGCCGCCGCGCTGAAGAGCCAGCAGATCGCCGTGCTGTCGACCGACGCCCTGAACGCGATGGACAGCCAGGATATCGCTGCCCTGAAGACCTCGGCGATCAACGGCCTGACCACCGACCAGATCAAGGCCATGTCGTCCGACCAGGTTGGCGCGCTGAACTCGGCCCACATCTCGGCCCTGCGTACCGACCAGGTGCAAGTGCTGAACAGCGACCAGGTGAAAGCCCTCGACACCGCCGATGCCGGCGCGCTGAAGAGCCAGCAGATCGCCGTGATCGCGACCGACGCGAT
This sequence comes from Massilia sp. SR12, assembly GCA_046523935.1. GTDB lineage: Bacteria > Pseudomonadota > Gammaproteobacteria > Burkholderiales > Burkholderiaceae_D > Rugamonas. Next base: position 4,465,835 of record CP159586.1, read on the forward strand.
TGCCGCGATGGACACCCAGGACATCGCCGCCCTGAAGACCGGCGCCATCGCCGGCCTGACCACCGACCAGGTCAAGGCGCTGTCGTCCGACCAGTTCGCGGCCCTGAACTCGGCCCACGTCGCTGCCCTGAGCACCGACCAGGCCAAGGCCCTGAATAGCGACCAGGTGAAAGCCCTCGACACCGCCGATGCCGGCGCGCTGAAGAGCCAGCAGATCGCCGTGATCGCCACCGACGCGATTGCTGCGATGGACACCCAGGACATCGCTGCCCTGAAGACCGGCGCCATCGCCGGCCTGACCACCGACCAGATCGTGGCCCTGTCGTCCGATCAGTTCGCCGCCCTGAACTCGGCCCACGTCGCTGCCCTGAGCACCGACCAGGCCAAGGCCCTGAGCAGCGACCAGGTCAAGGCACTGGATACCTCCGATGCCGCCGCGCTGAAGAGCCAGCAGATCGCCGTGCTGTCGACCGACGCCATCAACGCGATGGACAGCCAGGATGTGGCCGCACTGAAGACCAGCGCCATCGCCGGCTTCACCACCGACCAGATCAAGGCGCTGTCGTCCGACCAGTTCGGCGCCCTGAACTCGGCCCAGGTCTCGGCCCTGAGCACTGACCAGGCGAAAGTCCTGAGCAGCGACCAGGTCAAGGCACTGGACACCTCCGACGCCGCCGCGCTGAAGAGCCAGCAGATCGCCGTGCTGTCGACCGACGCCATCAAGGCCATGGACACCCAGGACGTTGCCGCCCTGAAGACCTCCTCGATCGCCGGCCTGACCACCGACCAGTTGGCGGTGCTGACCACCGACCAGGTGGTGGCGCTGAGCAGCCAGCACGTGGCCGTCCTGACCAGCGACCAGTTCAAGGTCATGTCGACCGACCAGGTCGCCGCGCTGGAAACCCGCGATATCGCAGCGATCAAGACTGCCGCGATCAAGGGCCTGACGACCGATGCGATCAAGGCGCTGACCACGGCCCAGGTGCACCAGCTGACCACGCAGCAGATCCATGCGCTGACGACCGACCAGCAAGGTGCGATGACCACCGACCAGATCCAGGCGCTGTCGAGCCTGACCCCAGTGGTCCTGGACCTGGACGACAACGGCATCGACACCCTGGACATCACGGCCGGCGTGCAGTTCGACCTGAAGGCCAACGGCACCAAGCTGAGCACCGGCTGGGTCGGCGGCAAGGATGGCCTGCTGGTCATGGATCGCAACGGTGATGGCAACATCAACGACGGTTCCGAACTGTTCGGCTCCGGCACCACCCTGGCGAACGGCCAGAAAGCCAACACCGGCTACCAGGCAATGGCTGAGCTCGACAGCAACGGCGACGGCGTGATCAACGCAGCCGATGCGAACTTCAGCAAGCTGCAGGTGTGGGTGGACAACGGTGACGGCGTCTCGCAAGCCGGTGAACTGAAGTCGCTGAACGACCTGGGCATCACCCAGCTGAACCTGGACGTGACCCGCGGCAAGGGCGGCAGCAACGGCAACATCAACGGTCTGCAATCGACCTACGAGACCGCCGACGGCAAGTCGCACGGCGCAGCCGACGTCTGGTTCCTGGCCGGCGAAGCCGACCTGCGTACCTCGGTCAGCAGCCTGGTGCAAGCGATGTCGGGCTTCGACAGCGCCGCCACCCCGGCCGGCGGCAGCGTCAAGCTGGATGTGGCAGCGGCGCAGCAAGGCCTGAACGCGGCAAGCAACGCAGCCCTGATGGCCGCCGCGATTGCCCAGTTCGATGCAAGCAAGCTGAACCCTGCGCAGCAGCTGGCCAACACCGACGACGACAACCGTCGCCTGAAGGCCCTGCAGCAGAACAGCAGCGGCACCGGCTTCCTGGCTGCACCGAAGTAAGCAGTAGCAAGCAATAGCGAGGGCGGGTTCAGCACCCGCCCTCCCCAAAAGCGGCAAGCTCCTATGGACTTGCCGCTTTTTTTCGGCTTTAAAAACTGTGCTGGCGCTGCGGCGCCTGCGGTAAAATCGCTGAACACTCTTCTGGAAAAGGTGCAAGCCCCAGCTCCATGACGCAATCAAAATTTCCCCACACCGCGGTGCAGTGCCTGACCGCCGTCGCCCAGCACCACGGCCTGCAAATCAATCCCGAGCGATTGATTGACGACTATGCCCTGGGCGCGAAGGAGCCGGGCAACGGTTTGCTGTTGCGGATGGCTAACGACATCGGCCTGAAAGCCACGGCCGGCACGCTGACGTGGGAAGGCTTGCAAAACCAGGACGGCGTGTTCCCCCTGCTGGCGCGCCTGAACAACGGCAATATGGTGATCGTGATCGGCGCCCGCAGCGGCGAAGGCGATGGCCAGGTGGCCATCCTCGATCCGGCTGCCGGCAATGCCCAGGTGGAGATGCTGGCGCGCGCCGCCTTCACCGCGCGCTGGGGCGGCGAGGTGGTGTTCGCCCGCCGCCAGCACAAGCTCACCGACCCCAACCAGCCGTTCGGCCTGCGCTGGTTCATCCCGGAAATCCTGCGCCAGAAGGCCGCCTTCCGCGACATCTTCATCGCCGCCATCGCCATGCAGATGCTGGCGCTGGCCTCGCCGATCTTCTTCCAACTGGTGATCGACAAGGTACTCAACCACCAGAGCGTCACCACCTTGTGGGTGCTGTCGGTCGGCATCATCATCGCCCTGGTATTCGACGCCGCGTTCGGCTTCCTGCGCCAGATGCTGATCCTGGCCGCCTCCAACAAGATCGACATGCGCCTGACCCGGCGCACTTTTGGCCACCTGTTGTCGCTGCCGATCGATTACTTCGAGACCACCACCGCCGGCGTCATCACGCGCCACATGCAGCAGCTGGAGCGCATCCGCTCCTTCCTGACCGGGCGCCTGTTCTTCACCGGCCTCGACCTGATCACCCTGGTGGTCTTCCTGCCCATCCTGTTCTCCTACTCCTTCCAGCTGACCCTGGTGGTGCTGGTGTTCGCGCTGCTGATCGGCGGCATCGTGCTGGCCATGGTGCCGACCTTCCAGCGCCGCCTGAACGCGCTGTACGCGGCGGAGGGCGCGCGCCAGGGCATGCTGGTGGAAACCATCCACGGCATGCGCACCGTCAAGGCGCTGGCGCTGGAACCGGCCCAGCGCCGGCAGTGGGACCAGCGCTCGGCCGAGTCGATCAATATGCACTTCCGTGTCGGCCAGATCTCGATCACCGGCAATGCCGCCACCGACTTCCTGGGCAAGCTGATGCCGGTCATGCTGATCATCATCGGCGCCCAGCAAGTGTTCGACGGCAGCCTGACCGTCGGCGCCCTGATCGCCTTCCAGATGCTGTCGCAGCGCGTCACCGGCCCGCTGATCGCGCTGGCCGGCCTGGTCAACGAATACCAGGAAACCGCGCTGTCGGTGAAGATGCTGGGCGAGGTGATGAACCGCGCGCCGGAAGGCCGCGCCGGCGCCGGCGGCCTGCGCCCCCAACTGAAGGGCGAGATCAAGTTCGAGGACGTGACCTTCCGCTACCCCGGCTCGCAGAACAATGCGCTGGACCGCACCGCCTTCACCATCAAGCCCGGTTCGGTGGTCGGCATCGTCGGCCGCAGCGGCTCGGGCAAGACCACGCTGACCAAGGTCATCCAGGCGCTCTACAATGTGCAGGAGGGCATGGTGCGCTTTGACGGCATCGACGCGCGCGAGATCGAGCTGTCGCACTTGCGGCGCCAGATCGGCGTCGTGCTGCAGGAGAACTTCCTGTTCCGCGGCACCGTGCGCGAAAACCTGCTGGTCACCAAGCCCGACGCCACCTTCGAGGAAATCGCGGAAGCGGCGGCCGCCGCCGGCGCCGACGAGTTCATCGAACGCTTACCGCACGGCTATGACACCATGCTCGAAGAAAACGCCTCCAACCTGTCCGGCGGCCAGAAGCAGCGCCTGTCGATTGCTCGTTCGCTGCTGGCCGCGCCGCGCATCCTGGTGCTCGACGAGGCCGCCTCCGCGCTCGACCCGGAAAGCGAAGCCATCTTTATCCGCAACCTGTCGCGCATTGCCGTCGGCCGCACCGTGGTAATGATTTCCCACCGCCTGTCGACCCTGGTCAACGCCGATGCCATCATGGTCATGCAGCGCGGCCGCCTGGTCGATATGGGCCGCCACGAAGAACTGCTCACCCGTAGCGATACTTACCAGCATTTATGGAACCAGCAAACAAGTCACCTGTGAAGCGCGGCGACGAAACCCGGCTCGATTACCTGCCCGACGCCGACGCCATCGAACGCAGCCCGCTGCCGAGCTACTTGCGCATCACCGTGCACGTGCTGGCGGCGGCCATGCTCATTTTCCTGGTCTGGGCCAGCGTCTCGAAGGTGGAGAAGATCGTCATGGCGCCGGGCAAGCTGGTGAATCCGGTGCCGAACATCGTGCTGTCGCCGCTCGACACCTCGCTGGTGCAAAAGATCGAAGTGCGGCCGGGCCAGGTGGTCAAGAAGGGCCAGTTGCTGGCCACGCTCGACCCGACCTTCACCCAGGCCGACGAGGCCGAACTGCGGGCCCGCCTGCAAAGCCTGGAGAACCAGGAGAAGGGCTTGCGTGCCGAGCTGACCGGCCAGGCCCTGCAGCCTGGCAAGCTGGCCAGCGCGGACGATATCCTGCAGGCCCAGTTGTCGGGTGAACGCCAGGCTAATTTCGAGGCGCAGAAGAACCGCCTCGAACAGAATATCGAGCGCCTGAAAGCCACGATGGAAACCAATAAGCGCGACCAGGTGGTGCTGGCGCAGCGCCTGAAATCGCTGACCGAAATCGAAGCCATGCAGGAAAAGCTGCTGGCCGAGAATTTCGGCGCCAAGATGCACTTGCTGGAAGCGCGCGACCGCCGCCTGGAAGTCGAGCGCACCCTGGTCAATGCGCGCAATCGCGACATCGAACAGGCGCGCGAGCTGGCGGCCGCCGAGGCCGAGCGGTCCGCTTTCAACAAGGGCTGGCGCCAGAAGTCGATGGAAGAGCTGCTGACCGCGACCCGCGAGCGCGACAGCATCAAGGAGCAACTGGCCAAGGCCGACAAGCGCAACCAGCTGGTGCAGATGACAGCGCCGGCCGATGCCGTGGTGCTGGAAATGGCCAAGGTGTCGCCCGGTTCGGTGGCGCGCGCCGCCGAACAGATGTTCGTGCTGGTGCCGCTCTCGGCCAAGATGGAAGTGGAAGCCAATATCGACGCCTCCGACATCGGCTCCGTCAAGCCCGGCGACGAGGTGCACGTGAAGGTCGACGCCTTCCCGTTCCAGCAGCACGGCATGCTGGAAGGCAAAGTGCGCAGCGTCAGCCAGGACGCCTTCAAGCGCGAGCAGTCGCAGCCGGGCGCCGCCAGCAACGCCTACTATGTGGCGCGCATCGAGCTGGGCCCGGCCAAACTGCACGGTACGCAGGACAAGGCCGGCCTGCTGCCCGGCATGACGGCGCAATCGGAAGTGGTGGTGGGCAAGCGCACGGTGATGTCCTACCTGCTGTGGCCGCTCACCAAGGCGCTGGACGAAGCGATCCGCGAACCTTAACTCTGGTGGAAGCGCGCCAGGCCGTCGGCCAGCGCGACCCGTGGCCGCCAGCCGGGCAACGCCTGGCAGCGCGTCCACGGCAGCATCACTTCACGCGGCCGGTAGGGCCGGCCGCCCCAGTCGATCGCCAGCGTCTTGCCGCTGACCCGGCCATACAGTTCGGCCAGCTCGCGCAGCGGCAGCGGCGCCCCGCTCGACACCCCGTACTCGGCCAGCGGCGCCGCCTGGCGCCCCTCGGCCAGCATGGCCCAGGCCTGCACATAGGCCTCCAGCACATCGTCGATATACACCAGGTCGATCAACTGCCCGCCCGGTGACATGGCCAGGCTCCTGCCCTCGTTGGCCAGGCGCTTGAGCAGGTTCAGCACCTTGGGCCGGCTGTCGCCCGGGCCGTAGGTGTCGAACAGCTTGAGGGTGGCGACACGCAGGCCGTGGCAGGCGACGTAGTACTGCAGCAGGGCGCTGAAGGCGTGCTTGGTGGCGGCGTACAGGCAGACCGGGTCGTAGTCGGCATCCTCGTAGTGTTCCCAGGACGTGCCGGTATTTACCAGCAGGCGCACGCCGCATTGCGCCATGGCTTCCGCCAGTTGGGTCGAGAACAGCAGGTTGGCCTGCACCAGGCGCTCCACATCCTGCGGCTGGTGCGCCGCCAGGAACAGCGAGGCCAGGTGGAACACCGCGTCCGGCGCCGCGCCGCGCATGATTTCGACCAGCTGCAAGGTGCTGCCGTCATGCCGGTGCAGGTGCAGGTCCGGCGCGCCCACGGGCAGGGCGTCGGTGGCGGAATCGGGGCGCAGCACCAGGTGCACCTGCCAGCCGTCGGCCAGCAGGCGGCGCGTCAGCGCGGCGCCGATGAAGCCGCTGGCGCCGGTCAGCAGGGCGCGCCGCGCGCTCATGCCGGCTCCTGGTAGACGAAGGGCGAGTCGAACTCGGCCAGGCCGGCGAAGCCCTGGTCGCGCGCCGACAGCACTGGCGCTGCGGCGGGCCAGGCAATGCCGGCCGAATCCCAGCGCACGCCGCTGTCGTGCTGCGGCGCATAGGCGCTGGTGACCTTGTACAGCATTACCGCCTCTTCGCCCAGGGTGCAGAAGCCGTGCGCCAGGCCGGGCGGCAGGTACAGCATGTGGCCGTTCTGCGCGCTCAGTTCGAAGCATAGGTGCTGGCCATAGGTCGGCGAGCCGCGCCGCAAGTCGAGCGCCACGTCCAGCACCGCGCCCTGCACGCAGTACACCAGCTTGGCATGCTCGTGCGGCGGCAGTTGGAAGTGCAGGCCGCGGATCACGTTGCGCTTGGACAGGGAATAGTATTCCTCGGCGAACACCGTGGCCATGCCGTGCTCCTGGAACAGGTCGGCGCGGAAGGTCTTGACGAAGCTGCCGCGTTCGTCGGCGCGGAGGTCGGGCGCCAGGTGCAGGCAGCCCGGAATGGCGGTAGGCGAGATGCGCATGGCGCTCCTTTACATGCGGGGGTATTTATCGTCCAGCACCACGGTAGGCGTGGCGATCACCTGGTCCTTGCCGATGGCGGTGATGTAGCGCGCCAGCAGCAGCGCGTGCAGGCGCTCGCAACTGAATGCCATGCTGCGCGCCAGGTAGCCCTCGCGTTCGATGTAGTGGTAGCGGTAGTGGCGCGACATCACCAGCTCCAGCTTGCGCGCGATATCGATGAACCAGCTGACCGGGATGTAGGCCACGGTGGGGCAGGGAATAAAGGTGTCGCCGCTCAGGAACTGGCTGGCTTCCCAGTCCGAGATCACGCCGCAATCGATGGCGTCGCCAAAGAACATCAGGATGTCGCGCCCAACCGCGTTGGCGGCGTACTGCTGCAGCACGCTGCCGGCAAAGGTGTAGCTGACCGGGACGATGGGCGTGGCGCCGTCGCCCACGAAATGCTCGGGCTGCACCCGTGCGAAGTCGTCCGGATGGGCCCAGTGGTTGAACTCGCGCAGGTGGCCGATGGGCCGCGTCAGGGCGAAGCGGCGGTAGTGGCAAAAGCCGACAAAGCCGTGCGCCTGCTGCAGTTCCAACTGGCGCCGCACCTGGAACAGGGCCAGGTATTCGCCCAGGTAGCGGTTACGCAGCGCGTCCTCCGGCGCCAGCAGCTGGCTCATGGCCAGGCCGGTCTCCGGCACATAGTCGCCTGAGCCCAGCATGGTCATGAATTCGGGCATCTTCCACGCGAACGGCGCATGGGCGATGCAATAGTACAAGGGCTTCATCACGCGGGCATGGCCTTCAGCAGGAAGTGGGTGGGGGGCAGGGTCTGGCCGGGTGCCGGCACGCCGGGGCACAGGCCGATGGCGCTGACGACGCGCAAGCCGGCGCCGGTGAACAGGGCTTGCAGCGCCGCCACGTCCCACTGGTGGCGCGGCGGCACGGCGGCGAATGCCGGGTTTTCCACGCAGGCGACGATGCAGGCGTCGAATTGCATGGCCTGGCGGATGCTGGCCAGCACCTGCGCCGGTGCGGCGAGCTGCTCCAGGGTGCCGTCGAACAGCCAGCAGTCGGCCCATTGCAGGTGGCGATAGAAGTCCGGCCCCACGCCGTCCAGGCGCGCCTGGATCACGCGCGCCGCCACGGCGGTGGCGCGCTGCGCGGCGGCCGGCTCGCCTTCCACCACCAGCAGCGCACTGCTAGGGTAGATGGCCTGGTAGTGACGCGCCAGCGCGCCGTCGCCGGCGCCGGCCAGCACCAGTTGGCGCGCGTTGGGCGGCAGGGTGCCGGCCAGGGTGGCGATGCGGGCCTGGGCGAAGTCGGCGGCCTGCATGCTTAGTCGAAGCCGACGCCGAAGAACTGTTCCAGCTTGCCGGCCGCGAAGTCCAGCATGTCGCGGCTCAGGCCCGGGTAGACGCCGATCCAGAAGGTGTCATTCATCACGCGATCGGTGTTGGTCAGTTCGCCCGACACGCGGTAGTGGCGCCCGATCATGTAGGGTTGGCGCGTCAGGTTGCCGGCGAAGAGCAGGCGGGTTCCGATCTTGTGCTGGTCCAGGTAGGTCAGCAGGTCGACGCGCGAGGCGTTGGCCGCCGGCTTCAGCGTTAGCGGGAAGCCGAACCAGGACGGGTCGGAGTGCTCGGTGGCCTGTGGCAGGATCAGGAACTCGGCGCAGGATTGCAGGCGTTCGGTCAGGTAGGCGAAGTTGTCCTTGCGCGCCTGGATGAAGCCGGGCGCGCGGTCGATCTGGGCCAGGCCGCAGGCCGCCTGCATATCGGTGATCTTCAGGTTGTAGCCCAGGTGGCTGTAGGTGTACTTGTGGTCGTAGCCTTCCGGCAGCGAACCGAGTTTCTGGCAGAAGCGCTTGCCGCAGGTGTTGTCCTTACCCGGCGCGCAGTAGCAGTCGCGGCCCCAGTCGCGGAACGACTCGGCGATCATCTTCAGCTCGTAGTTATTGGTGAACACCGCGCCGCCTTCGCCCATGGTGATGTGGTGCGCCGGGTAGAAGGACATGGTGCCGATGTCGCCGAAGGTGCCCACCATCTGGCCCTTGTAGGTCGAGCCCAAGGCGTCGCAGCAGTCCTCGATCAGCCACAGGTTGTGCTTCTTGCAAAGGGCGGTGATCACGTCAAGGTTGAACGGGTTGCCCAGGGTGTGGGCCAGCATGATGGCCTTGGTCTTCGGGCCGATCGCCGCTTCCAGCTTGCTCACGTCGATATTGTAGGTGCCCAGTTCCACATCCACGAAGACCGGCACCGCGCCGAATTGCAGGATCGGGTTGACGGTGGTGGGGAAGCCGGCCGCCACGCCGATCACTTCATCGCCCGGCAGGATGGCGCGCTCGCCCAGCTTGGGCGAGGTCAGGGTGTTGAAGGCCACCAGGTTGGCGGAGGAGCCGGAGTTGACGGTGATCAGGTGCTTGACGCCGATGAACTTGGCCAGCTTCTGCTCGAACTGGTCGTTGAAGCGGCCGGTGGTCAGCCAGGCGTCGAGCGAGGCATGCACCATCATTTGCATTTCCGGCGCGCCCACCACCTTGCCGGCGGGCGGGATCACCGTGCTGCCCGGCGTAAAGGCGGGCGGCTGCGCGGCGGCGGCGTATTCGGCCACTAGCTGGATGATCTCTTCGCGCAATTGTTCTTGTGTCTTCATGGTGCTATCTCAGTATGTTGGTAGGTGGCGATTTGCGCCAGGGTAAAGCTGCGCATGTCGTCGCCGCGCGCATGGGCCTTATGCCATGCGACGATTTCATCCAGGGTGCGCGGCAGCTGCCAGCGCGGTTGCCAGTCGAGGCGCGCGCGCGCCTTGGAGCAGTCCAGTTTCAGGTAAGTCGCTTCGTGCGGCTGCGGCGCGCCATCCAGTTCCCAGGCGGCGCCGTCGCCCCACTGGGCGCACAGGCGTTCGACGATCCACTGCACCGGACGTGCGTCAGTGTCGTGCGGGCCGAAGTTGAAGCCTTCGGCAAAGGCCGCGCCGCCGCTGTATAGGTGCTCGGCCAGCGCCAGGTAGCCCGACAAGGGTTCCAGCACGTGCTGCCAGGGCCGGATCGCGTGCGGGCTGCGGATGCGCACCGGCTGGCCGGCCGCGATGGCGCGCACCATGTCCGGCACCAGGCGGTCGCCGGCCCAGTCGCCGCCGCCGATCACATTGCCGGCGCGTGCCGAACCCAGCGCCACGCCATGCTGGGCGTACTGCGCCGGGTTGAAGAAGGAATTGCGGTAGGCGCTGGTGACCAGTTCGGCGCAGGCCTTGCTGTTGCTATATGGATCGTAGCCGCCCAGCGGCTCGTTCTCGCGGTAGCCCCACGGCCACTCCTTGTTCTCGTAGCACTTGTCGCTGGTGACGTTGAGCACGGCCTTGATGCCGGGCGTGGCACGCACCGCCTCGAACAGGTGCACCAGGCCCATGACGTTGGTGGCGTAGGTCTCGACCGGGTTGGCGTAGGAATAGCGCACCAGGGCTTGCGCCGCCATATGGATCACGATTTCCGGCTGGGCCGCCTGCAGCGCGCTGCGCAAGGCGGCGGCGTCGCGGATGTCGCCAATAGCCGACTGCATGCCGTCGGCCACGCGCGCCGCCGCGAACAGGCTGGGCTCGCTAGCCGGGGCCAGCGCGAAACCGCTGACCTGGGCGCCCAGGCTTTGCAGCCACAGGCTGAGCCAGCTACCCTTGAAACCGGTATGGCCGGTCAGGAAGACCTTTTTGCCGCGCCAGAACGCCGGGTTCATGGCCATTGCTTCCACGGCGCCTTGCCGCTTTGCCACAGCTCTTCCAGATGCTGCTTGTCGCGCAGGGTATCCATCGGCTGCCAGAAGCCGGCGTGGCGGTAGGCCGCGAACTGGCCGTCGCGCGCCAGGCTTTCCATCGGCTCGCGTTCCCAGATGGTGGCGTCTTCCTGGATGTAGTCGATCACCTTGGGCGACAGTACGAAGTAGCCGCCATTGATCCAGCTGCCGTCGCCCTGCGGCTTTTCGCGGAAGGCGGTGATGCGCTCGCCGTTCAGGTCGACCGCGCCAAAGCGGCCCGGCGGCTGCACTGCGGTCATGGTGCCCAGCAGGCCGTGCTTGCGGTGGAAGGCCAGCGTGGCGCCAATGTCGAGGTCGGCCACGCCGTCGCCGTAGGTGAAGCAGAAGGCCTCCTCGTTCTCGACGTATTGGCGCACGCGCTTCAGGCGGCCGCCGGTCATGGTGGCGTCGCCGGTGTCGACCAGGGTGACTTTCCACGGCTCGGCATGGCGCTCATGCACTTGCATGCTGTTCTGCTGCATGTCGAACGTGACGTCCGAGGTGTGCAGGAAGTAGTTGGCGAAGAATTCCTTGATGATATAGCCCTTGTAGCCGCAGCAGATCACGAATTCGTTGATGCCGTGCGCCGAATAGGACTTCATGATGTGCCACAGGATGGGCTTGCCGCCCACCTCTACCATTGGCTTGGGCTTGAGCGAGGTTTCTTCACTGAGCCGCGTGCCCAGGCCACCGGCGAGTATCACTGCTTTCATTCTGCATCCCCTGCATATTGGCACCAGCGTATTGTCGATGGATTCCCCGGCATTGTAAATGTCGGGCAAGCGGAGCTTTCGCCCCCAATTGGCGTTCTTGCGGCACGTTAACACGCATGCTAGAATCGGCTTCCACTGTTTCCGGAGCGCAATGTGAAGGGCAACGATTGTCAGCGCACCGTAAACATGTACGCCTCCCTCCGCTGTACCTCAAATTCCACCACGATAGACGCGCCGTGCGCTACGATAGGCCCTGCCCCGCAGCATTTCGCGAATCGATAAGGATTTCCCATGGAAAAAAGAACCGTTCAATTGTTTACGCCAGCCTTCGATGTGGATGCCTGCCTGGCTGAAATCCGCATTTGCCTGGAGCGCGGCTGGACCGGCATCGGCTTCAAGACGCTGGAAATTGAAAAGCAGTTTGGCGATTACATCGGCCAGCAGTACTGCCATTTCCTGAACTCCAACACGAGCGGCATCCACCTGATTTTCGAGCTGCTGAAGCAGACGCGCGGCTGGGCCGACGGCGACGAGGTGATTTCCACCGCGATGACCTTTGTCTCGACCAACCACTCGATCCTGCACGCCAGCCTGACCCCGGTGTTTGCCGATGTCGACGACACGCTGTGCACACCGGTGGAACTGATCGAAAGCAAGATCACGCCGCGCACGCGCGCCGTGATCTTCGTTGCGATCGGCGGCAATTCGGCCGACCTGGAAAAGGTGCAGGCGCTGTGCAAGGCGCGCGGCCTGGTGCTGGTGCTGGACGCCGCCCACGCGGCCGGTTCGCGCCTGCACGGGCGCTCGCTGTCGCACTACGCCGACTACAGCATCTACTCGTTCCAGGCGGTGAAGAACCTGCCGACCGCCGATTCCGGCCTGATCACCGTGCAGACGGCGGAAGAGAACGAACTGGTGCGCCACCTGAGCTGGTGCGGCATCAACAAGGACACCTATTCGCGCTCGCAGGACGGCTACAAGTGGCTGTACTCGGTCGATGAAGTCGGCTACAAGTACAACGGCAATTCCATCATGGCGGCGATCGCCATCGTGCAATTGAAGACCCTGGACGAAGGCAATGCGCGCCGTCGCGAAATCGCCCGCCAGTACCGCGAAAAACTGGACGGCGTCGGCAGCCTGCGCTACATCGCGCACGCCAACGAAAGCGAAAGCAGCCGCCACCTGGTGCAGTTCATCTGCCCCGAGCGCAACGAGCTGATCGAGCATCTCGACAAGCTGGGCGTGGGCACCGGCGTGCACTACCGCTCCAACACCAAGTACCCGATGTACGCGCATAACGCGACGCCGGTGGCCGACCGCATCGATGGCGAAATCATTTCCCTGCCTTGCCACCTGAAGATGAGCGACGACGACCTGGAATACGTGGTCAGCTGCATCAAGGCGTTCTACCAGAAGTAAGCGGCAACCACCATACCGAATATGGCCCAGAAAAAAATCCTTATCGGGTGCAGCCATTTCTGGCCATCCATCGGCGGGCTGGAAACCCGTATGTTGCAGTTCGGCAGCGGCCTGGTGGCCGCTGGCTACGATGTCACCGTGCTGACCATGGCCTACCCCGGCCGTGACAGCGATGTGCAGCGCGGCGTGAAAATTGCCAGCGTGCCGATCGGCGAGCTGCCGCAAGCGATCCGCGCTGCCGTCGCCAGCGGCGAGTATGCCGCCTGCATCCTGGTGCAGGACCCGCTCGGCACCATTGTCTGGAGCGTGGAGGGCTTGCAGGTACCGCCGCAGACGCGCCTGCTGATCCAGCCCATCATCAACGAAGATGGTTACGGCCGCTGGAAGGACAACCTGGACTTCCGCCGCCGCCTGGCCGGCATTTTCCGCAATGCCACGGCGGCCCTGACCATGACGCGCAGCGGCCCCGACGACCGCTTCATGCGCGAGGCGGGCCTGGCCCACACCTACCTGCCGAACGCCAACGCACGGGTCGAGGCGGCCGGCGATTTCCGCAGCCAGTTCCAGATCGCGCCAGAGCGCTTCATGATCCTGCATGTGGCCAACCTGTACCCGGTGAAAAACCATATCGGCCTGATCGACGCGCTGCCCGACCTGCCAGCCGACTGGCAAGTAGTGATGATCGGCACCCCGTCCGGCACGCCGGAGTATGTGGAGCAGGTCAAGGCCAAGCTGGCCAGCCGTCCGGAAATCCTGTACATCCCCGGCCTGCGCGCCGACTGGGTGGCGGCCGCCATGGCGGCGGCCGACGTGGTGGTGCTGGCCTCGCACGGCGAGGGTTCGCCGATCACCCTGCTGGAAGCCATGTCGCACAGCAAGCCGTGGCTGGCCACGCCCACCTGCGGCGCCGCCAACGACCACCTGGGCGGCTTTATCTGCCCGCTGTCCGGTTTCATGCCGCGCCTGCGCCGCCTGGCCGCGCAACCCGAGCTGCGCCGCACCCTGGGCCAGATCAGCCATGAGCATTGGGAACAGTGCTATGCCTGGCCGGTCGTGCTGCAAGGCTGGATCGACCTGATCGAACACGGCCAGCTACAGCGCTCGTTCGGCCCGGCGCCGGCGCTGGTGCAGCGCATGGCGGCCGCCGCCGACAGCCTGCATGCGACCCTGGTCACCGAACCGATGAAAATCAGCTTCCTGCCGGCCGGCGGCCCGAACACCGCCAGTTCGCGCATCCGCGTGTTCACCATGATCGCCAGCCTGAAAGCGCTGGGGGTGGAGGCGGTGCCGTATTACGATCCGTCGGCGCACTATTTCGTGTTCCAGAAGCGGCTCGATTACGAACTGGTCAACCTGGCGCTGCACCTGAAGGCGCGCGGCAAAGTGGTGGTCTACGATATCGACGACCTGGGCCCGGCGCTCGACTACTGGGCCCCCGACCCGTATATCCGCCGCGTGCTGCAGGAGGCGGCGCTGGTGACCGCCGATACCGAGGGCCACGCCGACCATGTGCGCCAGCACTACACGGTGCCGGCGCCGATCGAGGTGGTGCCCGACACCATCGACTACTACCCGACTGGCTGGCAGGCGCCCGAGCAATTGCCACAGCAGCCGATCCGCCTGCTGTGGTTCGGCAGCGTCAGCAACATCGCCATGTTCGAACGCTACGCGGCCGCGCTCAAGGATATCGAAGGCGTGCAATTGGTGGTGGCCATCAACCCGCCCTCCATCCCGCAATACGCGCAGCAATACCCGTATATCGAATTCCAGCCCTGGACGCTGGAAGGCTTCCCGGCCATCCTGCGCAGCTGCCATTTGACGGTGCTGATGCACGACGGCGCCGATATCGACCGCTCCAAGAGCAATAACAAGATGATCTGCAGCATCAATATGGGCGTGCCGGCCATCGTCTCGGACACCCCGGAATATGCTGCCACGGCGCGCCTGTGCGGCGCCGAGTATTCCATCTTCCAGGGCGAGCAGGACCTGGCGCGCTGCATCGCGGCGCTGGCCACGCCAGCCCAGCGCGCGCACTACCTGGCGCGGGCGCAGCCGACCATCTGGCAGCACTTCTCGCCGGAAGTGATTGCACGTCGCTTCGTGGCCGTGCTGCAGCAGCACTTCCCGCTGCCGCGCATCACCCTGCTGCTGCCGCAGCGCGGCGATGCGCGCGAGGCGGCGGCGCGCGCCCTGGCGGCCAGCCTCGCCGACGACTTTGTCTTCACCACGGTGTACCGCAACGAGTCGGGTGGCTTGCCGGCCGGCGACCTGGTGGTGAATTTCGGCGCCGCCGAGGTGGTGGGTGCGGCGCGCGTGCTGCAGCACGACGACCCCGCCCTGCGCGCGCCCGCCATCGACTTCAGCACCTACCATATCAACTCCTACCGCAGCGGCGCTGTGCGCTTCGGCTGGGTGGGCGATGTGCCCAACCGCCGTGACGAGGTGCATGGCTTGCTGATCCCCGCCATGCAAAGCGACTTCCAGGTCTCGCTGCTGGGCGAGCAGGTCAGCGCGGCCGACGCGGCTGTCTTCTTCAACACGGTGGATGTGCTGATGCTGACCTCGGACAAGGGCGCGGCGCTGGCCACCGCGACGGCCGCCATGGCCTGCGGCGTGTTCGTGATCGCGCCGCGCCACAGCGAGCTGGCGGAGCTGGTGCGCGACCGCGAATCGGGCCTGCTGGTGGATGCCACCGCGCCGGCCTTCCGTGAGGCCTTGCAGTGGTGCGCCGCCAATGGCGACGAGGTGCGGCGCTGCGGTTACCGCCAGGCCCAGGCCCTGGCAATGCAGGCCGCCGGCACCATCCTGCCCAGCACCTGGCGCCGCCAGTTGCTGCGCGCCCTCGCTTGACTCTTTGGAATGGACAAATGATCAAACTGAATCTGGGTTCCGGCAGCGTACCGCTGCAAGGCTATATCAACGTCGACGTGGCGCCCGAGCGCGGCGGCCAGGTGCCGGATGTGGTGGCCGATGTGCGCGATTTGAGCGTGTTCGAAAGCAATTACGCGGACGAAATCCTGTCGGTGCACGTGGTCGAGCATTTCTGGCGCTGGGAATTGCCGACTATCCTGAAGGAGTGGGTACGCGTGCTGAAACCGGGCGGCAAGATGATCCTGGAATGCCCCAACCTGATCACCGCCTGTGAAGAGCTGCTGAAAAATCCGCTGGCGGCGGCAGGTCCCGGCCCGGAAGGCCAGCGTTCCATGTGGTGCCTGTATGGCGACCCGGTGCACCAGGACCCGCTGATGTGCCACCGCTGGCTGTACACGCCGGAGTCGCTGGCGCAGGTGATGCACGAGGCCGGCCTGCAGCAGCTGGCGCGCGAGCCGGCCCAGTTCAAGATGCGCGACCCGCGCGATATGCGGGTCACCGGCATCAAGCCGGGCGCCGTCTAAGTCGTTTCAGCACTGCTCCAGCGTGACCGGGATACCGGCATTGCTGAGCAGGGTGAAGCGCGCCTGGCGCACCGCCGGGCTCGGGGCCGGATGGCTGCGGTACAACTGCAGCATGGTCGGCACGATCAAGTCGTCGCGCGAATTGCCGCGGCGCATATTCTCCGCCACGCCGGCCGCACTCTTGTGTATCACCACGCTGTGGATGCCGGGCGCGTACTGCAGCTTGCCGCGTTTCAGGCAGGCCAGCAGGTAATCCCAATCCTCGTAAATAATCATTTCGGTGTCGAAGCGCAGGTCGGCGATCAGCTCGCGCCGGTACAGCAGGCAGCTGTTGGGAATGCGGTTCAGCACGTGCACGCTGTCGGCGCTGGCGTCGGCAATCGTGATTGGGGTGGCGGCCTCGAGCAGGCGCGGTGGCATCACGGTGCGGTCTTCGTTCTGCACCTTGAAATCGTGGAACAGGATGTCCGGCTGGCTGGCCGCGACCTGCGCTGCCAGCGCGGCCAGGTGGCCCGGCTCCATGGTGTCGTCGTCGTCGATATACAGCAGCCAGGGCCGGTCGCACAGCGCCAGGGCGGCGTTGCGGCTTTCCGCCGGGCCCGGTTTGCTGCTGCGCGTGACATAGGTGTAGCGCCCCTGCAGGGCGGCCAGGGCGTCCAGCGGCGGCGCGCTGGGCGCCACATCGTCGACGATGATGGCGTGGAAGTCGGTGAAGGTCTGGGCCGCCAGCGTTTGCAGGGTGCGGCGCAGCAGGGCGGGCCGGTCGTGGGTCGGGATGATGATATTGAACATGGGCTTCCTTACAGCGCGGCGACGGCGGCGCGCACGGCGGCGGCCACCTGGTCGGCTTGCGCCAGTGTCATATGCGGGCCGATCGGCAGGCTCAGCACTTCGCGGTGGATCGCTTCGGCCAGCGGGAAATCGCCTTCCTTGAAGCCGAGTTCGGCGTACGCCTGCTGCATGTGCGGCGCGATCGGGTAGTGCACGATGGTGCCGATGCCCTGCTCGGCGAGTTTGGCGGCCAGCGCGTCGCGTTGCGGGTGGCGCACCACGTACAGGTGCCACACTGGCTCCGCCCACTCCGGCACGTGCGGCAGCAGCAGGCCGCTGCCGGCCAGCAGTTCCGTGTAGCGCGCGGCAATTGCGCGGCGCTGGGCGTTGCCGGCCTCCAGCGCCTCCAGCTTGACGTTGAGGAAGGCGGCCTGCATCTCGTCCAGGCGCGAATTGAAGCCCTGCACCAGGTTGTGGTATTTCTTCTGCGAGCCGTAGTTGCGGTAAGTGCGGATGCGTTCGGCCAGCGCGGCGTCGCCGGTGGTGATGCCGCCGGCGTCGCCCAGCGCGCCCAGGTTCTTGCCCGGGTAGAAGCTGAAGGCGGCCGCGTGGCCCAGCGCGCCGGTGCGGCGCCCGCGGTAGCTGGCGCCATGCGCCTGCGCCGCGTCTTCCAGCACCAGCAAGCCATGCTGCGCGGCCAGGGCCAGCAGCGGGTCCATATCGGCCGGCTGGCCGTACAGGTGCACCGGCACGATGGCCTTGGTGCGCGGCGTGATGGCGGCGGCCACGCGCACCGGGTCCAGGTTGTAGGTGGCTTCCACCGGTTCCACTGGCACCGGGGTGGCGCCGCATTGCGACACCGCCAGCCAGGTGGCGATGAAGGTGTTGGAGGGCACGATCACCTCGTCGCCGGGGCCGATGCCGCTGGCGCGCAGCACCAGCATGATGGCGTCCAGGCCGTTGGCCACGCCGATGCCGTGCGGCGCGCCGCAGTAGGCGGCGAAGCGCTGTTCGAACTGCTCGACTTCCTGGCCGAGGATGTACCAGCCGGAATCCAGCACGCGCTGGAAGGCGGCCTGCAGTTCAGCGGCCTGGCTGTGGTTGATTGCTTTAAGGTCGAGGAAGGGGACGCTCATGATAGCCCTGGTTACGGATGGGGACGGGCCACCTGGGCCTTGAATTCGTCGTAGTCGTGGAAGTAGTCGTCCGGGTCGTACATGGTCGAGGCCAGCACCATGCACACCGCGCCGGAGGAAAAGTTCTCCACCTCGCGCCACATCAGCTTGGGGATGTACAGGCCGTAGTAGGAGCGGTTGAGCGAAATTTTCTTGCGGCCGTGGCCGTCGTCCACGATCACGTCGAAGCTGCCCGACATGGCGACGATGAACTGCTGCAGCTCGCGGTGGCCGTGGCCGGCGCGCGCCGAACCGCCCGGCACGTCATACAGGTAGTACACGCGCTTGATGTCGAACGGGATCTGCACGTTCGACTCGATCACGGACAGGTTGCCGCGCGGGTCGTTGTGGCGCGGCAGCTCGATCAGGCGGCATTCGTCCAGCATGCTTATCCTTTCAGCGCGGCCAGGTAGGCCTGGTAACGGTCGTACGACTCTACCACCTGGCTGAACACTTCGCGCAGGCGGGCCTGGGCGCCGAACACCATGTCCTGGCTGGCCAGCAGCTCGTCGCGGCTGATCACGCCCAGCTCGTAGCTGGCCGGCAGCAGGTCGATATAGTCCGAGAAGCAGTAGCCGAAGTTGGGGTTGGCGTAGTAGTTCGAATTGGATTGCAGGCGCTGGTCCTGGCGGAAGTAGCTGAGCTCCTCGTCGATGTAGAAGGCGCTGCCCTGTTCGGTCAGGTTGAGGTAGGCGGCCAGGTCGGCCAGTCCCTTGGTGCAGTCGTGGCTGCCGACCTGGAACAGGCGGTGCCAGCCGATCTCCCACAACTTATTGCGGCGGAACATGATGGTGCTGAATTCGCCCACCAGGTTCTGCATGCGCATCACGCAAATGCGGTGCAGGTCGCGCCCGCTCAGCGAGCCGCTGGCTTCGTAGGGCCGGCGCACTTCGGTGCGCATATTGGCGGCGTCGATCACCTGCGAGGCCGAGAACACCAGTTCCACCTCCGGCCGGTTCTGCATGGCCGCCACCATGCGCTCGACGCAGAAGGGGTGCAGGATGTCGTCGTCGAACAGGGGCTTGATGTACTCGCCCTTGCCGGAATAGATGGAGGACAGCACGTTCGCCTCGCGCACCACGCTGTTGCGCTGGTAGATCACGCCGGGGAAGCGGGCGCAAATCTGTTCGATGGCATCGCTCGGGCAGTTGTCGCTGACCAGGATCTCGGTGTTCGGGTAGGTTTGCCCGATCGCCGAGCGCAGGCATTGCTCGAAATGCTCCGCCTTGTAGGAAGGAATGACGATGCTGACTTTGGGCAGATTCATGCGTTCTCCGCTGCGGCGGCTTGCGCCACCAGCACATATTGCCATGGCAGCGCATCCTGCACTGCCGCTTCGGAAGGGTTGCCGGAGGCGGCTGCCAGCGCGGCGATGGCCGGCAGGAAGCGTTCGCGTTCCGGTTCCTCGTGGATCATCGGCGCCCCGCCCACCACCTGGAAGCCGCATTCCTGGAACAGGGCCAGCACGCTGCCGCGGGTGAACACGTGGCGGTCGGCGCGCGTCAGGGCGCGGTCGCTGCCGTACTTGATGTCGCCCAGCGCCAGGCGCGCCTGCATGCGCCAGTGCTGGAAATTGCGCACCGAGGCCACCAGCTTGCCGCCCGGCGCCAGCGCGCTGCGGATCGCCGCCAGCAGCGCCCACGGGTCGTCCACTTCGCCCAGCACATCGCCCAGTATCCACAAGTCGGCGCCGCGCACGTGGGCCAGGAAATCGGTGCTGGGGTGCTCCACGTCCTCGGCGTAGACGAAGTCGCAGTGCGGCCGCGCCAGGCCGGCCAGGCGCGCATCGCGCTCGATGGCGGTGTAGTTGCAGATCGGGAAGCGGGCGCGGTAGGCCTTGGCGAAGGTGCCGTCGCCGCAGCCCACCTCCACCACGCGCGCCGCCTGCGGCGCAAAGTGCAGCAGGTAGCTATTCAGTTCGCTGCCGGCGCTCGGCAGGTCGTAGTGGTAGCCGCCGGTGCGCAGCACAGTGCCTTGCCACGGATGTTTGATGAAGTGGCGCGTCTCGTTGCGGCCGAAATCCTCGCGCACCCACGGCACGTGGCCGATCAGGTCGCCCCGGCCGGCGTGATGCAGGGCCAGCATGGTCGGGATCATCGGCGCGCCATGCTTGATCGGCATCGGCCACTGGCGCACCACCTCGATATTCACCAGCATGCAGGCCGGGTGCAGGTAGGCCACCGGGCCGTCGTCGTGCTGGTCGTCGCCGGCGTAGGTCACCTGGTGGATGCTGCCCACGCCCCACATGCCGGGCTTAAGCTGCGCCAGCAGCGATTCGAGCATGCCGTTGTTGACCAGCTCCACGTCCGAGTCGAGGAACAGCACCGGGCCGGCCAGCGGCAGGTGGCGAATGGCCCAGGCCATGCCCGGCCCGTGGTGGATGTTGTAACCGAACGGGATGAACTGGGTGTTGGCGTAGGCCGCCACGATGGGCTGGATTTGCGCCGCCCGTTCCGGGTGCGAGCCGTCGATCACATACACCGGATTCGGATAGAACTGGCGCAGCGAGCGCAACAGCGCGGCAATCAGGTCCGGCGCATTGTAGGAGACGACGACGATCGGGATCTGGTGTGGATTCATGCCTCAGGCCGCGATGGCGCGCACAATGTATTGGTAAGGAATGGCCTCGGTTTCGGCCTGCTCCGGGTCGGCGCCCTGCGCCACGGCCAGCGCGCGCAGTGCGGCGGCGGTGGCCGGCGGCGGCGGGCCCTGGTTGACCGTCACCATTTCCAGGATCGCGAAGCCGCAGCTGCCGAACAGCTCCATCAGCGCCGCGCTGGAGAACCAGTGCATCGGGCGCGGACCGGGGATGGCGCCCTCGGTCAAGTTCAGCTGGCCGGCCGCCAGCGCGGCCTGCAGCATCCAGTGGCGGCCGTTGGCGACGCAGGCGATCACTTCCACCTGGCCGGGCGCCAGGGCGCGGATGCGGCGCAGCACGGCGCGCGGGTCCTGCAGCCGCTCCAGGGTGTCGGGGAAGATCCAGGTCTGGCTGGCGGCCAGGTTCTGCCAGTCCGATGGCGACAGCTGCTCGATATCGCTGGCCACCACGGCGCTGGCCCAGCCTTCCGGATCGTGCTGCGGCGTGACCGTGGTGTAGCGCACGCCCGGCCGCTGGTGGCGCACCGCCTGCGCCAGCACGCCGGGGCCGACTTCGGCCACGCTGTGCTGGCCGGCGCGCAGCATGCGCAGCATGACGCTTGGCTGCATCGGCAGCGGGCCCGGGTCCGGCACGCCAGGCTTGGCGCGCTCGGCATCGGGCAGCGCATCGGTCGGTTCGCCCGGCGCGCGCACCCACACGGTTTCCAGCAGGTTTTCGAAATCGCGCACGAAGCGCGGCGTGTCGAACAGCGCCGAGGTGGCGCGGTTGTCGATGGTGCGCTGGCGGATGCCCGCCAGGCGCGCGCGGTCCTTGCCCAGCGCCACGGCGCTGGCGATGTAGTCGTCCAGCGTATGGGTCACCAGTTCCGGCAGGTCCATGGCGTGCAGCAGGCTGCCCGCCATGCGCGCGCTGAAGGTTTTGCCGGCGCAGGTCAGCACCGGCAGGCCGGCCCACAGCGCGTCGCTGGCGGTGGTGCCGGCGTTGAACGGCGCGGTGTCGAGGAACAGGTCGGCCACCTGGTAGCGCGCCAGGTACTGCGCCGGCGGCACGCGGCCGGCGAACACCAGGCGCGTGCCCGGCACGCCGCGCGCTTCCGCTTCGCGTACCAGGTTCTCGCGCGTGGTCTCGGAGTCGGACACCAGCCACAGCACGCTGTCCGGCACCTGCTTCAGGATTTCCATCCAGGCGCCGAAGACGTCCGGCGTGAACTTGTAATTGTTGTTGAAGGAGCAGTACACCATCGCGCCGTCCGCCAGGTTGCAGTCGGCGCGCGTCGGGGTCGGGCCGATGGCGCGCTGGCGGTCGTTGATCTGGAAAGTGTGCGGCATGTGCAGCGGCTTTTCCGTGAAGTACGGCTCCAGCTCGGGCGGCACCAGGAAGCGGTCCGACAGCACGTAATCGACGCCCGGAATCGCAGTGGAGCCGGGGAAACCGAGCCAGGTCAACTGTACCGGCGCCGGGTGGTGGCACAGGATG
The DNA here is from genome assembly GCA_046523935.1 of Massilia sp. SR12. Lineage (GTDB taxonomy): Bacteria > Pseudomonadota > Gammaproteobacteria > Burkholderiales > Burkholderiaceae_D > Rugamonas. The sequence goes on from CP159586.1 coordinate 4,488,105, forward strand.
GCCGGGCGCGCGCCCAGGGTCAGGCCATGCAGGTCGACCAGGATGTCGATCTCGTGTTCGCGGATGCATTGCGCGGCCTGCTGGTCGCTCATGCCGTCGATGCGGATGTAGTGGTCCATGGCGCTCACCACGCGCGCCCGCAGCGGCGAGTGGTCTTCGCGGCTCCAGCTGAAGGCGTACACCTCGACCCGCGCGCGGTCATGCAGCTCGTACAGTTCGGCGGTCAGGATCGACACCGCGTGCGAGCAGAAGTCGGACGACAGGTAGCCGACGCGCATGCGGCGGTGCGCATAGCCGGCGGCGGTGTCCATGCGCTCCACCTTGGTGTTGACCTTTTCCTCGATGAAGCGGCGGGCGGCGGCCAACTGCTGCTCGGGCTCGGGCGAGCCGCTCAGCATGGCCAGCGCCGAGGTGCCGTCCAGTAGCTGCTGTTCCGAAATGCCGAGCACGCTGCTGTCGTACACCGGCCAAATGCACAGCTTCTGGCGCAGGTGCACCCAGTGCGTGATCACGTTGCGCTGGCTGGGGTCGAGGCGCAGGCTCTCGGTCAGGCGCGCGGCCGCTTCCGGCAGGCGCTTCTGGTTTTCCAGCACGCGACCCAGGTTGTTCAGGGTCTGCAAATGCAGGGCGCGCTGCTCGGCGACGTTGCTGACGCTATCCAGGATGTCCTGCCAGATCGCCAGCGCATCGTCGGGACGGCCCAGGCGTTCCTGCAAGGTGCCCAGGTTCAGGCGCGCTTCGATGAAATTCTTGTTGAGGGCGATGGCGCGGCGGTAGTGCTGCTCGGCGCCGGCCGTGTCGCCGGTATCGGATAGCATCACCGCCAGGTTGAAGCAGACCGCGTAAGCCAGCGGCGATTTGGTGTTGTCGAGCCAACTGCGGTAGAGCGCGATCGCTTGCGGCGTATTGCCGCGTGCGGCCAGTTCGGCGGCGCCGGTGAAAAGTTCCGGTACTGGCAACTGGCCTCGGGCGGCCAGCGCCTTCAGTTGCGACAGGTTGGGCAGCGGAGCGGCGGAAGGTGCAGTCATTCCTTGTCTTTCTGGTCAAATCGGCGCAGCGGCGCGGCGGGCCGCAGGGCACAATCATACCCTGTTGCCCGCCGCTTCGGCGGTGTTTTTTATCCACCGCGCAACATTGCGCGCGGGGCGGCGCGGCTTAGCGCGGCACCGCCAGCAGCAACTCGTCGGCCTTGCGTTGCTGCACCGGACGCAGCTCGCTGCCGGCCAGGCCGGCGCTGCCTTGCGCCGAGAAGTGCGCCATCGCGTCGGCCATGGCGCCGGCGGCGTGGGCGAGCGGGCTGCTGGCGCTGCCCGCCGAGCCCGGTACGGCCGGCAGGGCGTTCGGCGCGGGCGGCGTGGCCGCCGCCTCGAAGCCGTTCAGCGCATGGGTCAGGGCGCTGACGGCGCGGCTCATGCTGCTCGCTTCGGTGGCGAACCAGACGTCGGCGGTGCCGCCCTGGCTGCCGTCAGTGCGGGTATAGCCCGACTGCAGGCCGACCACGTTGCCGTTTTGCCAGCCGCTGCCCAGTTGGGCGCCGGTCGCGATAGAGGCGATGTGCAAGTCCTGCAGGCCGAGCAATTCGGTGGCATCGCTCTGGCCATCGCTATTGCGGTCAACCCACACGCGCAGCTCGCCGTAGGCGGCATCCTGCTGGTCGATGCGGCCATCCTGGTTGTCGTCCAGCGCGGCCAGGGCGGCGTAACCGTCGCGCGCGCGGCTGCCGTCGGCCAGTTGGCTGGCTTCGCCGAACAGTTCGCTGCCATCGTCAATGCGGCCGTTGCGGTTGCGGTCCAGGGCCAGCAGGCCATCGTCCTTGCCAACCCAGCCGGTGCGCACCTGCTGTCCGCTGGCGCGGATATCGAAGCGCACGCCATCTGCCATGGCCAGGGTCTCAATACCGTCGCCATCCAGGTCCAGCACCAGCGGCGTGGCGTAGCGCGAAGAACCCATGACGAAGGCCATGGTCTGGGTCACCGTCATCGCCGCCACCTGGGCGTCGGTGAAGCCGCCCACCTGGGTGATGCTGAAGGCGGCCAGCGCCTCGGTGGTCAGGACCTGGGCCTGGGCCGTGGTCAGGGCGCCGATCTCGGCGGTGGTGAGGGCGGCTGCCTGCGCCGTGGTCAGGGCCGCGACCTGGGCCGTGGTCAGGGCGGCGATCTGCGCCGTACCGAGCGAGGCCACCTGGGTCGCCGTCAGGGCCGCGAACTGGGTCGTGCTCAGGGCCGCGATCTGGCTGGTGGTCAGGATCGCCAACTGGGCCGTGGTCAGGGCCTGCACCTGGGTCGCATCGAAGGCTTGCAGCTGGGCCCCGGTCAGGGCCAGCAGCTGGCTGTTCTTCAGCGCCGCCACCTGGGTCGTGCTGAAGCCGGCCAGTTGGGCGTTGCTGAAGTAGCTCATCTGCGTAGCGGTGAAGGCGCCGATCTGGCTGGTGCCCAGCACCACCAACTGGCTGGTGGCCAGGGCGCCGATGTGGTCGATGTCGAGCGCGGCCAACTGGGTGTTCTTGAGCGCCTGCATCTGCCCGGTTTCCAGGGCGCCGACGCCGGCCACGCTGAACATGGCGAACTGGCTGGCCGTCATGGTCTGGATCTGGCTGGTGCTCAGGGCTTGCACCTGGTCGGTGCTGAGCACGCTGACCTGGTCGCCGGTCAGGGAGGTGATCTGCGACAGCTTGATGCCGGCCACCTGGTCGGTGCTGAGCGACTGCACCTGGGCATTGGTCAGCAGCGGCAACTGGGTATTGGTGAAGAAGCCGATCTGGGTCGCGCTCAGGCCCGACAGTTGCAAGGTGCTGAGGGTGAACATCTGGTCGGCGCTCAGGGCGCTGATTTGCACGCTGCCCAGGCCGCCTATTTGCGCCGAGTCAAGCGCACGCAACTGGTCGGTGCTGAGCGAGACCACCTGCGCCGCAGTCAGGGCCGCCAACTGGGCGGTGCCGAGGCGGCTGACCTGGTCGGTAGTGAGGGCGTCCAGCGCGCTCAGGCTCAGGGCCGCCACCTGCAGGCTGCCGAAGGCGTTCATCTGGTCGCTCGACAGGGCATGCAGCTGGGTGCCGGTGATGGCGCCGGCCTGGCCCAGGGCCAAGCCCGCCAACTGGCTGGTGGAGAGGGCGCTGAACTGGTCGGTGGTGAGGGCGGCCAGTTGGCTGGTGCCGAGCGCCGCCAGGGTCCGCGTGGCCAGCACCGCCAGGTCGGCCGTTTCCAGCGCCTGCGCCTGGGCGTCCAGCAGCGACGCGATGTGGGCCGTGGTCAGGGCGGCTGCCTGGTCGGTGGTCAGGGCCACGATTTGCGCGGTGCTGAGGCCGCCGGCCACCTGGTCGCCGCGCAAGCCTTGCAGGGCGGCGGTGGACAGGGAGGCGAACTGGTCGGTATCGAGGCTGCCCAGTTGTTCATAGCTGAGCGCGCCGAGCTGGCGGCTGGCCAGCAGGGTCACTTGGCCGGTGGCCAGGGCCGCCAGTTGCGCGGTGCCCAGGCCGAGCGCGAGCTGGCGCGTGGTCAGGGCGGCGATGCCGCCGGCCGACAGGTGGTTCAGTTGGTCGCTGCCCAGGGCCGCCACCTGGTCGGTGGTCAGGGCCGCCACCTGGCGCGTGGCCAGGGCTGCCACCTGGTCGGTGGACAGGCCGGCCACAACGTCGGTGGCCAAGGCCGTCAAGGGTGCCGTGGCAATCGCGGCCAGGTCGACGGTTTCCAGCGCATTGAGCTGGTCGCTGGAGAGGGCCAGCAACTGCTTGCTGCCGAGCGCCGCCGCCTGCTGCGTGGTCAGGGCCACCAGTTGGTCGCTGCCCAGGGCGCCGAGCTGGTCGGAGCCCAGGCTGTTGAGCTGGTTGGTTTTCAGGGCCGCCACCTGGTCCGAGGCCAGCGCGGCCAACTGGTCGCTGCTGAGCGCGCCCAGTTGCAGGGTGGCCAGGCCTTGCACCTGGCTGGTGGTCAGGGCCGCGACCTGGTCGCTGCCCAGTGCGCCGACCTGGTCGGTGGTGAGGGCGGCCAGCTGGCGCGTGGCCATGGCTTGCAACTGGTCGGTGGCCAGGTGGGCCATGGCGTCGGTGGCCAGCGCCTGCACCTGGGCCGTGCCGAGGGCGGCAAAGTCCACGGTTTCCATCGCATTCAGTTGGTCGCTGCCCAGCGCGGCGGCTTGGGCGGTGCCGAAGGACGCCACCTGGCGCGTGCTCAGGGCCACGATCTGGTCGCTGGACAGGCTGCCCAGCTGGTCGCTGTGCAGGCTGTTGAGCTGGTTGGTCTTGAGCGCCGCCACCTGGTCGGTGCCGAAGGCGTGCAGTTGGTCCGTGCTGAGCACGCCCAGCTGGGACGTGCCCAGGCTCGCCACCTGCGCCGTGCTCAGCAGGGTGAGCTGGTCGGTCGAGAGCGCCGCCACCTGGCTGGTGGACAGGGCCGAGGTTTGCTGGGTGGTCAGCGCCATGAACTGGTCGGTGCCCAGGTAGTTGATCTGGTCGGTGCTGAGGGCGGCCAGGCTGGCCGAGTTCAGGGCCGCCACCACGTCGGTGTTCAGGGTTTGCAGTTGGGCGCTGGTCAGGGCCTGCACCTGGGCCGTCGAGAAACCGCTGGCCTGGCGCGTGCTGAGCGCGGCCATCTGCTCAATGGTCAGGGCCGCCACCACGGCGGTGGACAAGGCTTGCACCTGGGCGCTTGAGAGCTGGGCGAACTGGTCCAGGCTGAGCGAGGCGGCCTGGTCCGAGGTGAGCGCGGCCACCTGGCCGGTGGCGAGGGTCGCCACCTGGTCGGTGGTGAAGGCCGACAGCTGGTTGGTGCTGAGGGCGGACAGCAGGGCGGTGCTGAGGCTGCTGGTCTGGGCGGTGCGCAGTTCGGCCAGCTGGGCCTGGTTCAGGGCGGCCAGTTGCGCCGTGCTCAGGGTGTTCAACTGGGTGCTGCTCAGGGCCACCACGTCTTCCAGCTCGATCATGGTGATCTGGTCGCTGGTCAGGGCGCGCACCTGGGCCGTGCCCAGGCTGCCGACCTGGCTGCTGGTCAGGGCCATCACCTGGTAGGTCGACAGGGCCTGCACCTGGCGGCTGGTCAGCGAACGCAGTTGGGCGCTGGTCAGGGCCTGCACTTGCCAATCGCCCAGGCGCTGCACCTGCTCGGTGGCAAGGGCGGCGAACTGGCTGGTGCGCAGGGCCGCCAGGTCCTGGGTTTCCAGGGCCAGCAATTGGTCCGAGTTGAAGGCGTTGAACTGGGTCGCGGTCAGGCTTTGCATTTGCAGCGTGGTCAGGGCCGCGATCTGGGTCGTGGTCCAGGTGGCGATGACGGCGGTGCTGAGGCCGGTCAGCTGCGAATTGCGCAGGGCCGCCACGGCGTCCGGGCTGAGTGCCTGGAACTGGTCGCTGCTCATGCCGGACAGTTGCACGGCGCTCAGGCTGACCGCTTGCGCCGTGGTCAAGGCTGCCACCTGGCTGGTGGTCAGGCCGCCGATCTGGCTGCTGCTCAGGGCCGCGATCCAGGCGCCCGGCAGGCTTTGCAGCTGGGCGATGGTGAGGGCGGCCAGTTGTTCGGTGCGGAAGCCCCACAGCTGGCTGGTGCGCAGGGCGGCCAGGTCTTCATTTTCCAGCGCCTGCACCTGGTTGGTGGACAGCGCGCCCAGTTGGCCGCCGGCGATCAGGCCGGCCTGGGCCGTGGTGAGGGCGGCCAGGTGGGCCGTGTCGAGCGATGCCACCTGGTCGGTGGAGAGGCCGCCAATGGCCGCCGCTTTCAGGGCGGCGAAGTCGGCCAGTTCCATGGCGTCCAGCTGGGCGGTGCTGAAAGCCAGCACCTGCGCGGCGTTCAGGGCGGCCGCCTGGCTGGTTTGCAGCGCCACCACCTGGTCGGTGCTGAGGCCGGCGACCTGGTTGCTGTTCAGGGCCGACATCAGGCCGGCGTTCAGGGCTTGCACCTGGGCCGTAGTGAGCTGGCTGAACTGGTCGGAGCCGAGGCCGGCCACTTGCACCTGGCGCAGCACCGCCACGTCCTGCGTGGACAGGGCGCGCAGCTGGGTGCTGTCGAGCGCCATCAACTGGCGGCTGCCCAGGGCGAATACTTGCGTGGTGGTCAGGGCGGCAATCTGGTCGCTGGTGAGGGCGGCAAACAGGGCGGTGCCGATGGCGGCCACCTGGGTTTGCTTGAGCGCGCCAAAGGCGCTGCTGCTGATGGACGCGATCTGGCTGGTGTCCAGGCTGTTCAGTTGTGCGCTGCTCAGGCCGCTCAACTGGAGGCCGCTGAAGACGGCGAACTGGCTGGCCGTCAGCGCGTCGAGCTGGCCGGTGGTCAGGCCGGCGACCTGGTGGCTGCCCAGGGCCTGCAATTGCTGGCTGCCCAGGGCGCGCAACTGGATGCTGCTCAGGACGGCCATTTGCGGCGCACGCAGTACCGCCAGGTCGGCTGTTTCCAGCACCAGCAACTGGTCGGTGGTCAGTGCTTGCAGCTGGCGCGTGCCGAGGTTGGCGGCTTGCGCCGTGGTCAGCGCCACCAACTGGGCGTCGCTCAGGGCTTGCACTTGCTGCGAGCTGAGGGCATTGACCTGGTTGCTGCGCAGGGCGGCGAAATCGCGCGTGCCGAGGGCCAGCAACTGGTCGGTTTTGAGCGACACCATCTGGGCCGTGGTCATGGCGGCGGCCTGGGCCGTGGTGAAGGCGGCAATCTGATCGGTCTTCAGCGCAGTCAGCTGTCCGGTGGAGAGCTGGGCGATCTGCAGCGTGCTCATGCTGGCGATCTGCTCGGTATCCAGGGCCAGCACGGCGCTGGTGCCGAGGGCGGCGACCTGGTGGCTCTTCAGCGCGGCAAAGGTGGCGGTGCTGAAGGCGGCCAGTTGTTCGGTGCTGATGACGCTTAGCTGCAAGGTGGTCAGGCCCAGGGCCTGGGCCGTGGTGAGGGCGGCGATCAGGCCGGTTTCCAGCGCCACCACCTGGTGCGTGCGCAGGGCGGAAACCTGGTTGCTGCGCAGGGCGGCAAAATCAGACGCGGTCAGGGCGTTCAGCAAGTCGGTCGACAGCGCCGCCAGGTGGCGCGTGCCGAGCGCCTGCAACTGGCTGGTGTTGAGGGCGTCGAACTGGTCGCTATTGAAGGCGTTCAGTTGCTGGGTGGCCAGGGTGGATACCTGGGCCGTGCCCAAGGCTTTGACCTGGTCGCTGCTCAGGCTGCCGATCGTGTCGGTGGCCAGGCTCGGCAGGGCGTGCGTGGCCAGGCGTGCCAGGTCGGCTGTTTCCAGCGCGGCGACCTGGTTGTTGTCGAGGGCGGCCAACTGGTGGCTGCGCAGCACCGAGGCTTGCAGGGTGCTGAGGGCGGCGATCTTGTCGGTGCCGAGCCAGCTGATTTGGGCGCTGCTGAGGGCCTGGATCTGGGCCGTGCTCAGGGTGGCGAACTGGGCGGTGGTGAGTGCCGCCAACTGGTCGCTGCTGAGCGCGGCGACTTGCTGGGTTTTCAGCACATTCAGGTTGCGGCTGACCAGGGCCGCCATCTGGTCCGAGCTCATGGCGTCGAGCTGGCGCGTGCCGAGGCCGCCGGCCTGGACCGAAGTCAGGGCCAGGATTTGCTGCGTGCCCAGGGCCTGGATTTGCGCGCTGCTCAGCACGTTCAGGTTCTGCGTCTTGAGCGCGGCGATATCGGCCGTCTGCATGGCGGCCAGTTGATCGGTGCCCATGCCTGCCACCTGGCGCGTGTTCAGGGCGCCCACCTGCAGGGTGCTGAGGGCGACGATGTGGTCGCTGTCCAGGGCCGCGAACTGGTTCGAGGACAGGGTGGAAATCTGCAGGGTCGTCAGCGAAGCGAACTGGTCGGTGGTGAGCAAGTCGAGGCCTTCGCCGGCCAGCACGGCCAGGTGCTGGCTGCGCAAGGTGACCAGGTCGGCGGTCTGCATGGCCGCCAGTTGGGTGCCGTCCAGGCCGGCCACATGCTGGGTGCCCAGGCTGGCGGCCTGGGCGGTGGTCAGGGCCACCACCTGGTCGGTGCGGAGCGCGCCGATCTGGGCGCTGTCAAAACCGATCAACTGCTGCGTCTTCAGGGCGACGATCTGGTGCGTGCCGAAAGCGGCGATCTGGTCGCTGTTCAGGGCGCGCAGGGTGCGGGTACTGAGCGCGGCGACCTGGGCCGTGGTCAGTTGGGCGATCTGGTCGGTCACCAGCTTGGCGACCTGGGTGGTGGTCAGCATATTGATGGCGCTACTGTTCAGCACCGCGAAGTCCTCCGACTCCATGGCATCGAACTGCGCCTCGCTCAGCGCGCCGACCTGGGTCGAGGTCAGGGCCGCCGCTTGCCGGGTGCTCAGGGCCACGATGGTGTCGGTGCTCAAGGCGCGCACCTGGGCCGTGGTCAAGGCCTGCAACTGGTGGGTGTTGAAGGCCGGCAGTTGACCGCTGGTGAGCACGGCGAGATCAACCGTGGGCAGGTACTTGACCTGGAAAGCGCTGAGGGCGCCCAACTGGGTACTGTTCAGCACGAGGAACTGATTCGTCGTGATCGACGCAAGCTCCGCGGTAGTCAGCGCCGCCATCTGGGTGGTGGTGATCGACGCGACTTGGTCGGAGGTCAGGGAAGATATGATCAGGCTCATGATGTCAGTATAAAAAGGGCTCCACTCGACACTCTATATTAATGGAGAAAGTGTTGATTTGCAGAAAAAGTGGGTAAATACCGCGTAAATCTAGCCATTAAAACAATGACTTAGAGATGGAAAGCGACTCAGCAATAAGTAATCTTGGAATCAAGGTAATATCACTTTTTTAACTGTTTGATGCCATCAGACCATGTTGCAAACTCCCGCCTCATTCGTGCCATTGCTGAGGGCGCCAGAAAACGGCGCGCACCTGACCTTTTTATTCCACCGCGACCGGCTCTTGTTGCGCGAAGGCAACTTGACTTTGCCGGAGCCCATGCAGGTCGATGCCGCCCGGCTGCAGCCGGTGGGCGCGTGGGATGGCCGTCATTGCCAGGTGGCCTGGACCGACGACGAGCAAGCGCCGCCCGGCCACGTCTTTGTCGGCCTGCGCGGCTTGTTCGGGCAGGTGGATGACGGTTTTATCGCCGTCGCCGGACGCGCCTACCAGATTGCCGAATGGGCGCGCACGCACCGTTTCTGCGGCGCCTGCGGCGGGCCGATGGCGCGCGCCGAGGGCGAACGCGCCATGCGCTGCGGCGCCTGCGGCCACCTGGCCTACCCGCGCATCTCGCCGGCCATGATGGTGCTGATCAAAAAGGGAGGTCAGCGCTTGCTGGCCTGCCACGCCAATTCGCCCTACAAGCGCTTCACCGCGCTGGCCGGCTTCCTGGAGGCGGGCGAATCGATTGAGGAGGCGGTGCACCGCGAAGTGTTCGAGGAAGTGGGCCTGCGCGTGCATAATTTGCAATACTTCGGCAGCCAGTCCTGGCCCTTCCCGCACTCCCTGATGATTGCCTACACCGCCGAATACCTGGAGGGCGAGATCGTCACCGACGCCAACGAGATCAGCGAAGCGCGCTGGTTCGGCCCCGGCGACGAGTGGCCCACCCTGTCGCATACGGTTTCCATCGCCAGCGCGCTGCTGGCCGCCAACCGGCCGTGAAAATTCGGGGTCAGGTCTGACAATCGGACATTTTTCGTAGAAAAATGTCCGATTGTCAGACCTGACCCCGAATTTTTTTTCGCTGTATACTCGTGGATTAGATTCAACTTTTCACGGTCCTGACATCATGACGAAAGAAGTATTCACCGAAGCCGACTGGCGCCGCTTGCTGGAGCACCTGGGCGAGGACCCGGACCGTCCGGGCCTGGTTGAAACCCCGCACCGCGTGCACAAGGCGTGGAAGCATTGGGTATCGGGCTATGGCCAGGAGCCGGCCGAAGTGCTGAAGGCGTTCGAGGATGGCGCGGAGCAGTACAACGAGCTGATCGTCGTGAAGAACATCCCGGTCTACAGCCATTGCGAACACCACCTGGCGCCGTTCTTCGGCAAGGCCACCGTGGGCTACGTCCCGAATGGCAAGATCGTCGGCCTGTCCAAGCTGACCCGCCTGGTGGACGTGTTCTCCAAGCGCCTGCAGGTGCAGGAACGCATGACCATGCAAATCGCCGAGGCGCTGATGACCGTGCTGGAGCCGAAGGCCGTGGGCGTGGTGGTGAAGTGCCGCCACCTGTGCATGGAGTCGCGCGGCATCCGCACCGCCGGCGAAGAGACGGTGACCTCCGCCATGCTGGGCGAATTGCAGCCCAACCTGGCCATGCGCACCGAGTTCCTGGCCCTGGCGCGCGAGTCCTGACCCATGGCCGACGCGATCGAGTGGTTCGACGGCGGCTTTGATGCCGCCCTGGCGGCGGCGCGCGCGGCTGGCCGCCCCCTGTTCCTGTACTGGGGCGCGGCGTGGTGCCCGCCCTGCAATCGCGTCAAGTACGAAATCTTCCGCCGCGAGGAATTCCCGGCCAGGCTGCAAAGCATGCTGGCGATCCAGCTCGATGGCGACAGCCCGAACGCGCAGGCCCTGGCGGCGCGCCTGAAGCTGCGCAGCTATCCGAGCACGGTGATGTACCGCCCGGATGGCAGCGAAATCACGCGCCTGCCGTGCGAGCTCGATGGCGAGCTGTTTGGCGAAGCCTTGATGGCGGCGCGCTTCGCCGGCAACTCCGCTGCCGAATCGATGGCCGCCGCGCTGGATGGCACGCGCACGCTGGCGCCGTCGGAATGGACGCTGCTCGCGAACTATTCCTGGGACACCGACGAAGGCGTGCTGCTGCAAGGGCGCGACCTGGGCGTGACCCTGGCCACCCTGGCGCAACTGGCCTCCGCTTCAGTGGCGGGCGAGGCGCTTGCCGCCGCGCGCCAGGTGCAGGACGCCGCCACGCGCCTGCGCCTGCATGCCTTGCTGGCGCAAGCCGGCCGCGTGGCCGATGCCGGCGCGCCAGACTTCCTGCTGTCCGTGCTGGCCGACGCGCGCGTGGCGCGCGCCAATATGGATATCTTCGGCAACAACGGCCACCTGCTGGTGCGCGCCGCGCCGGCGCGCCATGCCGAACTGGCGGCCGCCATGGCCAAGGCCGCGCAGGTGTGGGCGGAAGACATGTGGCTGTCCGCGCCGGACCGCCTGACCGCCGTGCGCCTGCAAGTGCGCATGCTGCGCCTGGGCTACGCTGACGCCAACCTGCCGCAACTGCTGCGCACCCGCGTTGAACAGGCGCTGGCGCTGGTGGATGACCAGTACGGCCGCCACACCCTGGTGAATACCGCCGTGAGCGCGCTGAACGACGCCGGCCTACCGGCCGACGCGGAGGCTCTGCTGCAAGCTTCGCTGGCCGAGTCGTACGCGCCGTACTACTTCATGTTGAGTCTTGCTTCCTCGGCCAAGCGGCGCGGCGATTTGCCGGGCATGCTGAACTGGTACGAGCAGGCCTGGCGCGCCGCCGTAGGCCCGGCCACCCGCATCCAGTGGGGCAGCACTTACCTGCTGGCGCTGGTCGACATCACGCCGGGCGACGCCGCGCGCATTGAAGCCGCTGCCGCCGGCCTGGCGCAGGACTTCGCCGCCGCAGCGGACGCATACGAGCAACGCAACCTGTCGCAAGCGCAGAAGCTGCTGGCCAAGCTGCCGCAGGACCTGCCGCTGGCAGCAACCCTGAGGGAGAAGCTATGAGCGCCAGTTTTGTCAAACCAGCCAAGGTAATCGGCAAGACCGTGGTGCTGCGCGATGCCGCAGTGGAGGACGCGGAATTCATCCTCGGCCTGCGCACCGACCCGGTCAAGGGTCGCTTCCTGTCCGCCACCGCCAACGATGTGGCCGCGCAGAAGGCCTGGCTGGCGAAGTACGCCGGCGACAACAGCCAGGTCTACTTCATCATCGAAGACAAGCACGGCGAGCGTTTCGGCACCGTCAGGCTGTACGACCAGCAGGGCGCTTCGTTCTGTTGGGGTTCCTGGATTCTGCGCGAGGGCCGTCCGAGCGGCTTCGCCTACGAATCGGCGCTGATGGTGTACCGCTTCGCGCTGACGCTCGGCTTCACCCAATGCCACTTCGATGTCCGCAAGGGCAACGAGGCGGTATGGGGTTTCCACGAGCGCTTCGGCGCCGTGCGTTCCGGCGAGACCGAACTCGATTACCTCTATACCATCTCGCTCGACGCCATCAACGCCGCGCTGGAAAAGTACAGCAAGCAGCTGCCGGGCATCGAAGTCATTCCCACCTAAGCAAGCTTCAGGATTTCCGCCAGCCAGTCGACGAACACGCGCACGCGGGGTGACAGTTGGCGGTTGTGCGAGTAGATGATGGAGACCGGCAGTGGCGCGGGGCGCCATTGCGGCAGCACTTCCACCAGCTCACCCGCCGCCAGCAGCGGTTCGATACCAGGGCGCGGGATTTGCGCCAGGCCGATGCCGGCCAGGCACGCGCCAAGATAGGCTTCCGAACTTCCCACCGACAAGCGGCTGCGCACCGGCAGCGTGCGCACCTCGCCATCCACTACGTATTCCCACGGCAGGTCGCGCCCGGTCTGGCTGGAGAAGTAGTTGACTGCCCAGTGCTCGCGCAGGTCGTCCAGCGTGTGCGGCGTGCCGTGCGCCGCCAGGTAGGCGGGCGCGGCGACGTTCACTTGTTCCATCGCGCCTAACGGGCGCGCGATCAGGGTGGAGTCGCGCAGCACGCCGGCGCGCACGGCGCAGTCGATGCCTTCGCCTACCAGGTCGGCCATGCGATCGTTGGCGCCGACGCGGATCTTGATCTCCGGGTAGCGCTGGAAAAAGTCGGGCAGGGCGGGAATGACGCTCAGGCGCGCAATGCGCTCGGGCAGGTCGACCCGGATGCTGCCGGAGGGCTTGCGGCCGCTGGCGAGGAAGAGGGCGTTGACGTCTTCCAGGTCGTTCAGCAGGGCGCGGCAGCGTTCGACATAAAGCTGGCCTTCCACCGTCAGGCTGACCTTGCGCGTGGTGCGCTGGAGCAGGCGTACGCCGAGCCGCTGTTCGATGGCTTGCACGGCATTGGTGACGGTGGGGCGGGGCAGGTCAAGCTGTTCGGCGGCCAGCGTGAAGCTTTTGCTGTCGGCCACCGCCAGGAAGACCTGCATGGATTTCAGCTGGTCCATTGTTAGCTCATATCGAATAAAGATGTAGCGAATGCTGCATTTATTGTTGATTTCGATAATAGCACAATGGTTCCTGTCGAAACCCTGATTGGAGTCATCAAATGGAACACCGCAAACTTGGCAGCACCGGCCCGCACACCTCCCAGCTTGGCCTGGGGCTAATGGGCATGTCGGACCTGTATGGCCCGGCCGACCGCGCCGAAAGCCTGGCCACCATCGCCGCCGCGCTGGATGCCGGCATCACCCTCCTCGATACCGGCGACTTTTACGGCATGGGCCACAATGAAATGCTACTGGGCGAAGCGTTGCGCAGCGTGCCGCGCGCGCAGGTGCAGGTGAGCGTGAAGTTTGGCGCCGTGCGTGATCCGGATGGCGGCTTTGTCGGCTACGACGCGCGACCGCAGTCGGTGGCCAACTTTGCCGCCTACTCGCTGCGCCGCCTGGGCACGGACTACATCGATATCTACCGCCCGTCGCGCGTGGACCCGGCGACGCCGATCGAGGATACCGTGGGCGCCATCGCGGAGCTGGTGCGCAAGGGGCATGTGCGGCATATCGGCCTGTCCGAAGTCAATGCCGAGACTTTGCGCCGGGCGCATGCCGTGCATCCGATCGTGGACGTGCAGATCGAGTATTCCATGATCTCGCGCGGGATCGAGAGCGGCTTGCTGCAGGCGGCGCGCGAGCTGGGCGTGGGGATTACGGCGTATGGCGTGCTGTCTCGCGGTTTGATCAGCGGGCATTGGACGGCGCAGCGTGAGGGGGAGGCGGACTTCCGTGGCCAGTATTCGCCGCGCTTCCAGGGCGAGAACCTGAAGCACAACCTGGGGCTGGTGGAACGCATGCGTGAGGTGGCGCAAACCAAGGGCATCAGCATGGCGCAGTTGGCGATTGCCTGGGTGATCGCGCAGGGGGCGGCGCAGGGGGCGAATATTGTGCCGCTGGTCGGCGCCCGCACCCGCCAGCGCTTGCAAGAGGCATTGGGCGCGCTGGATGCCACGCTGTTGCAGTCCGACCTGGCCGCGCTGGACCTGATCGTGCCGCATGGCGCGGCTGCGGGTGGCCGTTACAACGATTACCAGCTGTCGCACCTGGACAGCGAGAAGGCCGCCTGAGGCCTGGCCAGCGGCGTGCGGTGGGCGCTGCGCCCCGGCTTACTGGCCGGCTGGCGGTGCGTCGCTTGTGGTGGCGGGTGCTGGCGCTGGTGCTGCCGGCCCCGCCGGCGCTGCCTCGGCATCGAAACGCAGTTTTTCTTTTTTGCTGCCGATAGCGAAGGTACCCAGCTTATCGCCGGTGGCCACGGTGTTGCCGCCTTCCGCCACCAGCGTGCAGCCCTGGGTCTCTATCTGCCAGACATACTTCCCTGCACGCAGGCTCCAGACATTGTCGCCGCTGGCGAAAAGTTCAAAGTCCAGGTCTTCCAGCGGCATTTCACCCAAGGGAATCGCGCGCTGGCAGTCCGGCAGGCGCGCCGCCATCAGCGTGTACTGCGCGTCCTCTTTCCAAAAGAACTCCTGCTGCCGGCGCACGGTCAGCGTATGTTCACGCGTAGGGTCGGCGTAGAAGGTTGCGGAATCATTAACGCAGCCAGCCAGCAGGAGGACCGGCGCCACAGACAGGATCTTGCGCATGGACGATAGAGGGTAATTGGTTTGCAATCGATTATAGCCTTGGCGCACGCTTTGCCGATAGTGATCGTCTATACTGGACAAAGTCACTTTGTTGTATCGAACCGAAAGGCGCCACCGTGGAAATCACCCGCGACGGACTGCACTCGCTGCTGCGGGTATGGATGCCAGCCATGGATACCGTGGCATGAACGACGGCGCCCCGATCAGCAGCGTTGAAATTGAGCTGCGCATGCTGATGGAAGCCATCTTCCTCAAGTACAGCTACGACTTCCGCGACTATACCGGCGCCTCGCAGAAGCGCCGCGTGCTGCACGCCATGGGCGAAATGGGCTGCGGCACGGTATCGCAGCTGCAATCGCGCGTGCTGCACGAAGCGCACGCCTTCAGCCAACTGCTGCAGTACATCACCATCCCCGTCACCGAAATGTTCCGCGACCCCGGCTACTACCTCGCCCTGCGCGAACACGTGGTGCCGGTGCTTAGTACCTATCCCTCGCTGAAGATCTGGGTGGCAGGCTGCAGCACCGGCGAGGAGGTGTATTCGCTTGCCATCCTGCTGAAGGAAGAAGGGCTGCTGGAGCGCAGCATCATCTACGCCACCGACATCAACCCCGAGTCGCTGGAGAAGGCGCGCAAAGGCGTGTTCCCCTTGGAGAGCATGCGCACCTATACCGCCAACTACCAGGCGGCCGGCGGCAAGCGCGCATTTTCCGACTACTACACTGCGGCCTACAACGCCGCGTTGTTTGATCGTGCCCTGTGCGAGAACGTGACGTTTACCGACCATAGCCTGGCGACCGATTCCGTGTTCGCCGAAACGCAGTTCATCAGCTGTCGCAACGTGATGATTTACTTTAACAAGCGGCTGCAGGAGCGCGCCCTCGGCTTGTTCCATGAATCGCTATGCCACCGTGGCTTCCTGGGCCTGGGCACTAAGGAGAGCATCGATTTTTCCAGCTACGGCCCGCGCTTCGAAGCGCTCGCCAAGCGCGAGCGCGTGTTCAGGAAAAGATGATGGACAGCCGCCTTGCACTCGAACAGGCCATGCGCGGCCGCACGATGGAGGCGGTGGTGATCGGCGCCTCGGCCGGGGGCGTGAACGCACTGCTGCAGATGCTGCCCGCGCTGCCGAGCGGCTATCGCTTACCAATTGTGGTGGTGCTGCACGTGAGCGGCCGTCCCAACCAGTTGGTGGACGTGTTCCAGCAAAGGGTCGCGATACCTGTGCGCGAAGCGGCTGACAAGGAAGACCTGGTTCCGGGCACGCTCTACTTTGCACCAGCCGGCTACCACCTCCTGATCGAAAAGGAGCGTAGCTTTTCGCTCAGTTGCGACGCGCCACTGCACTTCGCCCGCCCGGCCATCGATATCACGATGGAGAGCGCAGCGGATGCCTTCGGCGCCAGCCTGGTGGGCATCCTGCTCACGGGCGCCAATGAAGACGGCGCCGCAGGCATGGCCACGATTGGCAGGGCAGGCGGTTTCACCATCGTGCAGGATCCGCAAGAAGCCAATGCCAGCGTGATGCCGGCGGAAGCGATCCGCGCGCGCCAGCCCGACCTGGTGCTGCCGTTGGAACAAATCACGCAACTGTTGCTGATGCTGGCGAGGCGCTGATTGACGACCTGCCGGAGAAATGTCCAGTTTGGGGCGGTACGGCGGGCCGGCAGGAAGAAATAGGGACATTTCCGAAGAAAATGTCCCTATTTCTTCCTGACCCCAATGTGGACATTTCTTGCGTAGAATGGTTGCATGAACCGGGACTTGCTCAGCGAACGCAGGGAGTGGCTTCTGCGGCGTAATTGCTCCATGTCTCCCCGGCAGATGGGGATGGCTTACGGCTTGCTGTGCCTGTTCTCGTTTGCGGTGGCAACCGGCTTTGTGCTGGTGGGGATGTGGCAGGTGCTGCTGTTCACCGCGCTGGAAATGTCGGCCGTGGCGGCGGCTTTCCTGTATTACGCGCGGCATGCGACGGACTATGAACACATCGTCCTTGGCAATGGCACTTTGCTGGTGGAGCAAGTGTCGGCTGGCAGGACCAGCGTGACGCAGCTGGAACTTCATTTCCTGCGCTTACAGATGCCCGGGCATCCCAACGATTTGATCCATCTTGAATCGAATGGCGTGGCCGTGGATGTCGGCTACTTCGCCACCGACCCGCGCCGCCGCGCGCTGGCCCAGGAGCTGCGCGCGGAAGTGCAGGGCGGTTTGTTCAACAATTAGAAGCGGTAGCCTACGCCTACGCCGAGCAGCACTGGGTCAACTTTGACCTTGGAGGCTTTGACGCCAGCCAGCAGGACGTCGCTGCGGATCTGGACTTTTTTGATGTCCAGGTTGAGCGACCAGTTCTTGTCCAGCTTGTAGTCCACGCCAGCTTGCAGGGCCAGGCCGAAGCTATCGTGCTCCAGGCTGCCGGCACCGTCCAGGATCTTGTTCTTGGAGAAGGTGGTCCAGTTCACACCCAGGCCGACGTACGGGCTGAATTGCGAGGATGGGCTGAAGTGGTACTGCGCCAGCAGGGTCGGCGGCAGGTGCTTGAAGGTGCCGACGGTCTTGCCATCGAGGTACACGTCATGCTTCTGTGGGTAGGTCAACACCAGTTCAGCGGAGATGTTCGGGGTCACGAAATAGGTGATATCCACTTCCGGAATCGTCTTGTCGCTAACGCCAATGCGGTCGGATGCGCCGACGCCGCCTACTGGATCGGATTTGTCCGCTGGGTTGATATGCACGGCGCGTGCGCGCACTTGCCATGGATTGTCGACCGCCATTGCATTCAGTGCCAGGCCACCCAGGATAACTGCCAGAATCGCTTTCTTCATTTCACTACCTCTTTCATGTGGTCATCGATATTCGACAGGTGTAAGTCTATTGACGCGACGCAGCAAAATCTTTGACCTATGTCAAAATTGGCTGAACGAACACTAGTTGTCAAAAACGGGAGTAAGATCACGCGGGTTCACACCCCACCTACATCCCCACCCACATCCCCGGAGGCAGGAATGAAATTGAACGTCAATGGCCAGGTCCGCGAGTTCGAGGCCGAGGAAGATACCCCGCTGTTGTGGGTGATCCGCGAGCAGTTGGGGCTGACCGGCACCAAGTACGGTTGCGGCGTGGCGCAGTGCGGCGCCTGCACCGTGCACATTGACGGCGAACCTACCCGTAGCTGCGTGCGTCCGGTCTCCACCGTGACCGCCGCGCAGAAGATCGTCACCATTGAAGGCTTGAGCAAGGACGGCAGCCATCCGGTGCAAAAAGCCTGGGCCGCGCTCGATGTGCCGCAATGCGGCTTCTGCCAGTCCGGCATGATCATGGCCGCTGCGGCGCTGCTCAAGCAAAAGAAGAAGCCGACCGATGCGGACATCGACGCCGCCATGACCAATATCTGCCGCTGCGGCACTTATAACCGCGTGCGCAAGGCGATCCACGTGATCGCTAAAGGCGGCGACACCAAGCTGGCGGGCCTGGACATTGTGGAAGGGAGCAAAGCATGAGCGCCCCGGCCTCCACCGCACGCCGCAGCTTCCTGGGCCGATCGCTTGGCGCCACTGCCGGCCTGATGTTCGGCTTCCACGTACCGTTCGCGGAAGCGCAGCAAGCACCGAGCGCCGCCGCCGCAGACGCGCCCGAAATCAACGCCTGGGTGGTCGTCAAGCCGGACGACACCATCGTGGTGCGTATTGCCCGCTCCGAAATGGGACAAGGCACGCTGACCGGCCTGGCGCAACTGGTAGTGGAAGAACTGGATGGCGACTGGAGCAAGGTCACCACGGAATACCCATCCCCCGGCCGCCAGTTGGCGCGCAACCGCGTGTGGGGCAGCTTCTCCACCGGCGGCAGCCGTGGCGTGCGCGAGTCGCACGACTATGTACGCAAGGGCGGTGCCGCCGCGCGCATGATGCTGGTGCAGGCGGCCGCCGCGCAGTGGGGCGTGCCCGCCGCCGAATGCACGGTAGCGAAGAGCGTGATCACCCACACGCCGAGCGGCCGCACGCTGACCTTTGGTAAGGTCGCCGACGCAGCCGGCAAGTTGCAGGCGCCCGTCGCCGCCGACATCAAACTGAAAGACCCGAAAGACTGGACGCTGGCCGGCAAACGCCTGGCGCGCCTGGACACGGTGGACAAAACTACTGGCAAGCAAATCTACGGCATGGACTTGAAGCTGCCCGGCATGCTGAACGCCGCGATCAAGGATTGCCCCGTCTTTGGCGGCAAGATAAAGAGCTTTGATGCGGCAGCCATCGCCAACAAGCCCGGCGTGAAGAAGGTGGTGCAGGTGGGCGACAGCGCCGTGGCCGTGGTGGCCGACACCTGGTGGCGCGCCCGCACCGCGCTGGATGCACTGCCGATCGAATGGGACAAAGGCCCCAACGCCGGCATGAACAGCAAGGACACCGCCGCCTGGATCAAGGCGGGCCTGGACGCCGACGATGCCGCAGTCGGCAACAAGAACGGCGACGCCAAGTCCGCCCTGGCCAGCGCGCACCGCAAGATCGAAGCTATATACAGTTACCCGCACCAGAACCACGCCACGATGGAGGTGATGAACGCCACCGCCGTGTGGACGCCGGACCGTTGCGAAGTGTGGACGCCGACGCAGAACGGCGAAGCCGCCCTGGCCGCCACCAGCGAAGCCGCCGGCTTGCCGCAATCCAAGTGCGATGTGACCAAGCTGCACCTGGGCGGCGGCTTTGGCCGACGCGGCGCCACGCACGACTGGGTGACCCAGGTGGTGAAGATCGCCAAGGAGATGCCGGGCATCCCGGTCAAACTGATCTGGACGCGTGAAGAGGACATGCAGCACGGCCGCTATCACCCGATCACCCAGTGCAAGCTGACGGCTGGCCTGGACGCGAAAGGGGAGGTTACGGCCCTGCACATGCGCATTGCCGGCCAGTCGATCCTGGCCGCGCTGTTCCCGCAGAATGTGAAGGACGGTAAAGACCCCGCAGTGTTCCAGGGCCTGAACCCGCCCGGCCCGGAAGCCTCGATCGGCTACACCTTCCCGAATCTGTTGATCGACCACGCCATGCGCAACCCGGCGGTGCCGCCCGGCTTCTGGCGCGGCGTGAACCTGAACCAGAACGCCATCTACCTCGAATGCTTCCTCGACGAGGTAGCACACGCCACCAAACAAGATCCGCTGGCCCTGCGCCGAAAACTGATGAAGGACAGCCCCAAGCACCTCGCCGTGCTGAACGCCGCCGCCGAAAAGGCCGGCTGGGGCAAGCCGCTGAAGAAAGGCGTGTATCGCGGCATCGCCCAGACCATGGGCTTTGGCAGCTACGTCGCCGCCGTGGCCGAGGTCTCGGTGAACAAAGACGGCAAGTTGAAGATCCACCGCATCGTCGCCGCCACCGACCCAGGCTACGCCGTGAATCCCCAGCAGATCGAAGCGCAAGTCGAAGGCAGTTTCGTCTACGGCCTGAGCGCCGCCCTGTACGGTGAGATCACGGTGAAGGACGGCGCCGCCGAGCAAACCAATTTCGACACCTACCAAGTGATGAAGATGGACGAGATGCCGAAAGTCGAAACGCACATCGTCTCCAGCGGCGGCTTCTGGGGCGGCGTAGGCGAACCCACAATCGCCGTCGCCGCTCCCGCAGTGCTAAACGCCATCTTCGCCGCCACCGGAAAGCGCATCCGCGACCTGCCGCTAAAGAACCACAGCCTGAAGAAGGCGTAAAGAAATGGCACCCAGCGGCAGCAGAACAGACAGGGTCCGGCCCAAGGGCCGTACCCTGGTTTCCCGGTTCCTGCTAGCCGCAGCCCTAACAGCAAGCGCCCATGCCGCCCCCGGCGACGCACAGCGCGGCCGCGAAATAGTCGCCAACCGCCAGGTCGGCCTCTGCCTCCTCTGCCACAGCGCCCCCATCCCCGAAGAACGCTTCCAAGGCAACCTCGCCCCCGACCTGGCAGGCGCCGGCAGCCGCTGGACGGAAGAGCAACTGCGCCAGCGCATAAAAGACAGCAGCGCCCTAAACCCCGACACCATCATGCCCGCGTACCACAAGACAGAAGGCCTGACCCGCGTCGCCCCCGCCCAGCGTGGAAAGCCGATCCTGAGTGAACAGCAAATAGAAGACGTCGTCGCCTACCTGTCCACCCTGCGCGAGGCCGGAAAATGACCACCCGCCGCCGCCTGCTGGCAGCCCTGCCGCTCCTGGCCATCGTGCGCCCCGCACTGGCCATGCCGGAGGATATGGCCCAAGCCATCGCCGCCTATACGCAAAACGCCAAGCCCCAAAAAGCCCGCGTAGCAATCGACATCGCCAAGTTGATCGACAACGGCAACGCCGTCCCGATCACCGTGCGCGTGGCAAGTCCCATGACCGAGCAAGACCACGTCACCGACATCGCCATCTTCAACGAAAAGAACCCCCTGCCGGACGTGGTCCGCTTCCAGCTGACCGTAGCCAGCGGCAAAGCCGAAATCAGCACCCGCATCCGCCTCGCCACCAGCCAAAGCATCACCGCCCTCGCGCGCAGCAGCGACGGCCAATGGTGGCAGCAATCGATCGACGTGATCGTCACCCTGGCCGCCTGCATAGAAGGCGAGGCGCTCTGACATGGCCACCGCCCTGATCCACATGCCCGCGAGCGCCAAGGCCGGCGAGATTTTCGAAATACGCGCCCTGATCGCCCACCCTATGGAGACCGGCTACCGCCCCGGCAGCGACGGCAAGCCATTAGCGCGCGACATCATCCGCCGCTTCGAATGCCAGTACAACGGGAAAATGGTGTTCAGCGCCGAGCTGCACCCCGCCATCAGCGCCAACCCCTACCTGGCCTTCTTCCTCAAAGCAAGCGAAAGTGGCGCGCTAGACTTCACCTGGAGCGGCGACAACAGCTTCACCCAAACAGAGCGCAAGCAGATCACGGTGCAGTCATGAAGCCGCCCTACGCATTGCTGCTAATGCTCCTGCTAACCACCAGCTGCCGCACAGACGGGGTCCGACCCTCCGGGTCGTACCCCGGTTTCCCGGTTCAAAAGTCCGGCGCCGACTACATGAGCCCCGCCACGCAGGCCATGCAGCACGACGACACCCAAAACCCCGCCATGCTCTGGATAGCCAACGGCCAACAGCTATGGCACACCGCGCCAAACGGCGGCAACGGCACATCCTGCGCCACCTGCCACGGCGAAGCCCCGCAAAGCATGCGCGGCAAAGCCGCCAGCTTCCCCAAATTCAGCGCCGCCGCCGCACAGGTGATGACCCTAAGCCAGCAGATCAACCAATGCCGCAGCAGCGCC
Source organism: Massilia sp. SR12 (assembly GCA_046523935.1). Classification (GTDB taxonomy): domain Bacteria; phylum Pseudomonadota; class Gammaproteobacteria; order Burkholderiales; family Burkholderiaceae_D; genus Rugamonas. Next base: position 4,510,017 of record CP159586.1, read on the forward strand.
CAGCAAGCCCCCGCACTGCAGCCCGAATCCCCCGACCTGCTAGCGTTGGAAGCCTACGTCGCCCTGCAAAGCCGCAGCCTGCCCATGTCCCCCTCACGCGACCCGCAGACCAGGCAAGCCGCCGCCCGCGGCCAACAACTCTTCACCACCCGCATCGGCCAGCTCAACCTGAGCTGCGCCCAATGCCACGACAACAACGCCGGCAAACGCCTGGCCGGCGCACTGATCCCGCAAGGACACGCCAACGCCTACCCCATCTACCGCCTTGAATGGCAAGGCGTAGGAAGCCTGCAACGCCGCCTGCGCAACTGCATGAGCGGAGTACGAGCCGAAGTTCCCCCCTACGGCGCCCCCGACCTGGTAGACCTGGAAGCCTACCTCGCCCAACGCGCCCAAGGCATGCCCATGGAAACGCCAGGAGTCCGACCATGAAGAAGACACCCGCCGCCCCGCGCCCGTCCGCGCCCGTCCCCGTAACCCTGCGCAGCGTGCTGGCCGGCGCCTGCCTCATCGCAGCCGCAACGAACGCCGCCCAAGCCGCAGAGAGCATCCCGACCGGCGCCCGCCTAGCCGCAAGCTGCACTGGCTGCCACGGCACCAACGGCGCCACCCAAGGCAACGCCCTACCGCCCCTGGCAGGGCAGCCGAAAGACCAGCTCCTGGCCGCGCTGAAGGACTTCAAGACCGGCAAACGCCCCGCCACCATCATGACCCAGCTCACCAAGGGCTACAGCGACGAACAACTGGAAGCCCTGGCAAGCTACTTCGCCGCCCAACGCAAAGGAGACGCCAAATGAAACGCCGCGACTTCCTGCAAGCCAGCGCCGTGCTGGCCGCCACCACCGGCTGTGCCACCATCGCCACCCAAGCCCGGCCCCACGTAGTGATCGTCGGCGGAGGATACGGCGGCGCCACAGCCGCCAAATACATCCGCATGTGGAGCCAAGGCAGCATCGACGTCACCCTGATTGAACCCAACGCCAACTTCGTCAGCTGCCCGCTCTCCAACCTCGTGCTGGGTGGCTCACGCCAGTTGCAAGACCTGACCCGCAGCTATGACAATCTAAAGCGCGTGCACGGTGTAAAGATCCTGCACGACAGCGCCTCCAGCATCGACCCTGCAAAGCGCACCATCAAACTGCTAAGCGGCGAAGTGCTCGGCTATGACCGCCTGGTCCTCAGCCCCGGCATCGAATTCCTATGGAGCGAAGTCGCCGGCATGGACGTCGCCGGCGCCCAGGACAAAATTCTCCACGCATGGAAAGCCGGCCCGCAAACCACCGCCCTGCGCGCCCAGCTTGAAGCGATGCACGACGGCGGCGTCTTCGCCATGGCGATCCCGCTGGCGCCATACCGCTGCCCGCCCGGCCCATACGAACGCGCCTGCCAGGTCGCCCACTACTTCAGCCAGCACAAACCGAAATCCAAAGTCCTCCTGCTCGACGCCAACGAAGACGTTGTCAGCAAAGGACCGCTATTCAAGAAGGTATGGAAGGACCGCTACGCCGGCATCATTGAATACCGCCCCAGCTTCCACACCACCGCAGTCGATGTCGCCAGCCGCACCGCCATATCCGAGCTGGGAGACAAGGTAAAAGCCGACGTACTGAACGTGGTGCCACCGCACCGCGCCGGCGCCATCGCCGCACAAACCGGCCTGGCCAACATGAACAAGCGCTGGTGCGAAGTCGACTTCATCACATTCGAATCCACGCAAGCGAAAAACATCCACGTGATAGGCGACGCCATCCAGGGTTCGCCGCAGATGCCAAAATCCGGCCACATGGCCAACCAGCACGGCAAAGTGTGCGCCGCCGCGATAGTAGACCTGCTGGCCGGACGCATCCCCGAACAGTCCCCCCTGCTCACCAACACCTGCTACAGCTACGTCAGCGACAAAGAAGTGATCCACGTCGCCAGCGTACACGCCTACAGTGCAGAGAAAAAGACACTCCTCATCGTCCCCGGCTCCGGCGGCGTCAGCCCCGCCCCCACCGTGTTAGAAGGCCACTACGCCAACAGCTGGGCGCAAAACATCTGGTCCGACATGCTCACCTAATAAAAAATGTCCGTCCTGGGGTCAGGAAGAAAAGTGGACATTTTCCCCACGGCAGCCAGCACCACCTTTGTGCTAACGCAAATGCTGCTGTGCTCGTAAGTGCCACCATTGGTCGGGCTAGCCCTGACCAATGGTGACACCATGCGTAACCCCAGACCCAGCGCACAGGCCCGACCCAACCTTTGGCATGTCTCCGCCCTGTCATGGGGCACATGCAACTTGCTGCTCTCGCTGTTCGCCATGCCGATCTCGTTCAACCCGCTTGGCCTGCGCCTGCAGCTTTGCCTGACGCTCGCGCATTTCGCCGGCGTGCTTTACCTTTGGCGGATAGCGTCACGGCGCGGAAATCCCAAGCGCTTGCTGGACACCGCGCTGGTCACCATGGTCTTCATCTTCCTGGTTCCCCTTTGCATGCTGGTCGCGCCCGCGATCATTCTGGCCGCATACGCCTTGCCGTCGCCAGCGTGGAAGGCAGTCGCCATGCTCATGCTGCTCGCGGGAGGTTTGCTTGGCTTGATTCGCATCTGGAGCATCGCAACCGACAAGGATACCGGACGGCGCTTCGAAATCTTCCTGGCGGACGAACTCAAAGAGAACGTCATCACCACCCACTCCATCAATACCCTGCTGACGCACGTCGGTCGCCACGCCATTGGCCCCACCCGCATCGATGGCTGGTCAATGGCCGCCGCCATCATCTTTGGCGCACCGATCCTGCTGGCCAACATCAGCTACGACAAATCCAGCTCCAGCCTTGCATTCTGCGCGCTGATCACCACACCGATGGCCGCGCATACCATCTCGCGCCTGGTGGTGCACACCTACCTATGGATCTTCCGCCTGGCCCGATTCGAACGCGAAGTCGGCATCAAAATCGTCGTCAACATACGCCAATGACCATGGACAAATTATTGGCGCACTACGAGCAAGAGCTAGGCCGCCTGCGTCACGCCACGCGCCTGTACGCGGAAGCGCACCCCGTCACGGCAGCCGCCCTGGAGCTTGGCACGGATGCCAGCACCGACCCGGAAGTCGAGCGTCTGCTGCAATCGGTGGCCCTGCTCAATGCATCCATGCAGAAGTGCATAGAAGAGAATCAACGCGAGTTTCACAGCGCGCTATTGCAAACGCTGCAGCCAGGGAGCATGAGGCCCATGCCAGCATGCGGCATTGTGCAAGTGGATACATCAGCCGCAAGCGCGAATGCAATCAGCTCTGTCAGCCAGACTGTACGCGGCGCGCTACTGCGCGCAGGGGAACATAAATTCACCACCGCATACGACGTGTGCATTGCCCCCTTCACAATCGCAAGCGTACAGTTTCAGCCAACGCTCAATCTCCCGACCACGTTGCGCCTGCCGAGCAACGCAACCAGCAATCTTGCGATCACCATCGAATCAGCGGCCAGCAGCATCTCCTTCGACCAGCCGCCGATCACTGAGTTGCGCCTCTTCGTCCAAGCCGAACCTGCACTTCGCGCCATGCTGCTGGATGCTCTGCTCATGCGAAGCCTGTGCGTTTATCTGGAGGCAGGTTCCACGTGGCGTGTGCTAGCCCAATCGCCGTTCACTGCTGCCGGTACCGCGAGCCAAGAGTCCATGCTGCCGTGTGAAGAAGGCGCGCAAAGCCCGCGCCTCCTGTTGGAGCTCTACCTGCTGCCGGAGAAATTCAGCTTCATCGACATCAACCTAGGCCAACTGGCCGCCCTGTGTCCCAGCGGCTGTCGAATGATGACGTTGCACATTGTGCTGCCAAGCGGCGCGGCGCCCCTTTGCCAGGCGAATGCGAAGAATTTCCAGCTGGCTTGCACGCCCGTGATTAATCTATTCCCGCAATCCGCCGAATCCATTTTGCTGGATGGGCGTAGCGACGCTTATCCCGTTGTACCGCGAAAGCCAGGCTGCAAGATCTATCGCATTCAAGTAGTGACACGCATGGATAGGGAGGGGGATAGACCCATCCTGCCGTACCATGGTATCTGTCATGCAGGGCCAGGATCGTTCTGGCAGCATGACGTACATGACGGATGCGCGCTCAGATTTGTGGATCGCGACCAGCGCCCCGCCAGGCTGGAAACGGGAACGGTCAGCGTGCAGCTGCTATGCACCAATCTGGATACGCGCCATATCTCCGATGAGTTGACGAGTGAGAACGGCAGCTGCGGCTTCCCGATGCGATTCCTATGCGCCCCCGTCGTTAGCGATCACCTTTCCGACCCTGGATCGCTGTGCGATGCCTTGCTTGGCGAAGACACCTCCCTGCCAGCCATGAGCAAGATGCTTGAGCTCCACGGCTGCAAGTACACAGACAGCCTGAAGCGACTGGTCGCCAAACCAGTCACCGCCTGGCTCCAACACCCCATGGGGCGCGTGCACATGCACGGCACTGAATTCACGTTGGTGATCGATGAAGGCAGCCTTCGTGAACATAGCATTTACATCTTTGCAAGGCTATTGGTACGGACACTGGCCGACAAGCTGCGCGAGAACCGCTTTGCGCAACTGCGGATAGCAAATGAAGCTGGCTCAATCCTGCACTGTACCGACCCGCAACCCGGCACACGCAGGTTGGCTTGATTTAGCTGTAGACCTCCCAGGGCCATTCCATGCCACCGTCGCCATTTGGCCGGCGTCGCACGATTTCAGAGGACAGCTCGTCGTCTATTGCTTGAATCAATTCGCGATACTCAGCCACCTGCTCCTTAGGTTGTGGAAGATCCGAATTGATCGAGCGCCGTTCCCGGCACGCCATCAGGTGCGCGCGCTCCACCAGCACCGTTGAATGGTTAAAGAGCCAATACAGGAAGCGCTGCTCAATCAAGGCCTCTTCCCAAAGGTCGGCATAGGCGCCGAGATACTGTTTGGCCAGCGGCGGCATTTCGTTGGCCCAGAAATGCATGACCGCGTAGGGATTTGGCACATGGCCGTTAAAGATCATCTCCGCGATGTAGGGATTGATCGCAATGCCGCGCCGGAATGCGGTAGCAGCCTGCACGTACTGCTCGTCGCGAAAGTGGCATAGACCCAACTCGTAATAGTAGGGCGCGTACTCGGTGCCATGGTCGACAAACCATGTTTGCGCTTTCCCCTGTTCTCCAGAGCGCAGCAACACATGACCCATGACAAAGCGCACGCCGCAGCTATCGTCCGGATCGGCGCGCTGGATCATGCCGCACCACTCGGCGGCCTTGCCGAAATCCTTGCTGGCGATGTGGCACAGAAGGATAACTTTCAGCAGGTCCAGGTAAGGGCGGTTGCCGTCGTGATGCCAAGGGATGGGGCCGCAGAAATCATCCGGGAACATCTCGTTGACCGCACCAAGCCCGCGTACCGCCGTGCTCAACGCCTTGCCATGCTTGCCCTTTGAAAGGTGGATAGTCGCAAGTATGTGGTAAGGCCGCAGCAAGGGAGGGAAATCGCGCATCATGTTCTCGCAGATGGAAACCATGCGTTTGTGCTGAATGCGTCCGTCTACGAATGCTTCCACCAAAAGCTCAAACCTGTCTGCAGTTTCCTTTGAACCGGGAGCGTTAAAGACGAACGCTCCAGACTTGTCTTCAAAGACCTTGAATTCCATGGCAGGCTCCCAAGCGCAGTCGATAGGGTGTGACAGCGATTGTAGGCAGCAGCGATGGAAGTGGCCTTTGATAAGCATCAAGCGAAAGCATGCATCCTTGCGTGTTGTGTGAACGTGTACAACAGTCGCGGCCTTTGCTTAACCTCAACGTCGGAAAAATTAATGCGTTCCACCATACGCTCTCGCGTCAACCAGACGAACGGAGCCCGCTGTGGATAGCGCCCTGCTTAGCTTCTTCCAGCTTAGAACATTTGCCCACACATCTTTACCCCAAGCTTTCAGGGCCTGAAAACGGTTTGCGGCGCAAGCCTGATCGCATCGCAAATGGCAGTAACCGTCGAGTAAGTACCCAATTGAGTTGGACGAACCTCAACGCTGGAATCGATGGAGGATACCGGTCATGAGCACATCAATCAGCGCATCCAAATGCCGATTGAACTCGTCATGCTCAAACCAAGCCTCCCCATCGCCGAACACCAGGCGTAGCGACACCATGCCGTGCAAGCCTTCCCAGTAAATCTGAGCCATGGCTTCCGCCTGGTCAGCCGGAATCGCCCCTGTAGCAGCCAGGTCGACGAAAAGCTGGCAAGCAAAGGCATAAGGATCTTGCGTCAAATTGCCATGCTCAACGTGCGAGCTTTCCACTGGCGCATGTGGGCGCCGCTCCATGAACACCAGCGCATATTGGTCCGGATGCCGCATGCCAAAGGTGACATACGCCCGGCCCACGCGGCGGATGTTCTCCAGTAGCTGCAACTTGGCATCCATCGAATTGCGCATAGCCTTGACCAGATCGAGCAAGTCGCTGTCCATTGCCTGCGTGATCAGCGTGGCCTTGTTCTGGAACAGGTTATAGACCACGGTGGTCGAGAAGCCCGCCTTCTCCGCAACCTTGCGCAAGGTGATCTCGCGCGCACCGCCGGTTCTAATGAGGGAACGGACTGCCTTGATGATGTCCTTGCGGCGCTGCCCTGATTCGCGCGCCTTGCGCTGTTCAATGGAATTGGGTTTGTTCATGCTGTTCTTCCGGGGATGGCCGGCTTGAAATCTCGGTCAAATGGTAACGCCCGGGTACTCCATCGATGACGATAACGTACCCGCGTTTCGTGCATTCGGTATGCCCAAACCAGCCACGGTAATGTGCGCTAAAGGCATGCAGCTCCATACCCGGTTCAATCACCGCCTTGAACCGTTCCCACAGATGGTTCAGGTGTCCGAACGGAAGGCGCGGCGCTGCGTTTAACGGATCGTCTACCAATTCGTATTGTTCAACCTCCTCAATGGTAACTACACGCTCAAGCTCTCCAGTCTCAATCTCGAATGCAAGCTCGTCCCGGAAAAGCGTACGCGGTGCCCGCTCCTTGATGCGTGCCTCGCAAAAGACCAGCGCGAGTGCCAGTGGCCAAATCGGCGGGACGAGAAAAAGTGTGAACCACTCAGCCTTGCGTTCATCCTTCGGTTTCGTCGAACGCTGGTAAATGTAAAGGAACAGCGCAACTAGCGCGCCAATGGCGAGATACCCATATAGGTACTTCATGGGCCGACCACCGTCGCACCAACACCGGAGTCGATCGAAACTGGCAAGCCGGAGCGCATTCTTACGCTTGATACCACACCACGGTGCAGGGAAACGATCATCTCGTCTTCATACTCGCTGCCCCAGCCCATGTGCACATACTTGCGCAGCTCCCCGGTAGGAATACGTAGGTCGCTGCTGAACCAATGCGCAAACACGCGCTTTGGGTAGCCAGGGAAGAAGTGTTCCAGCGTTGCCTTACTCCCGCATTCCATAGTTGCGCTGATGCCTACCAGATAAAGGCGGCCGTCCAAAACCTCCCAGCTACCGACATAGCCACGCCAAAGCGCCGTATTGCGCGGACCTGCGAGCCGAACTGGCTGCCCACCCAAGGCAAAGAAGCCAGAGAGTGGTGCGGAGCACATTCCCATCGCGACGCCTTCGTAAACCAGATTTTCAAGGAACTGCGCAGTCATAGCCGGATACCCAGTTCTTGGTAGCCAAGGGCGTAGTTATTCGTCATCCGGCTCCCAGTCCTCGATTTCGATTTCTTCCTTGGCCAGATCCCACACCATGGAAGACATATGAATGTCAAACCACTCGTGCAGCATTTTTCGGCTGCGCGACTTTGGCCACATGGATTCAACCGTGAACCAGCCCATGAGATAGTTTTCCAGGATGGCCTTCCAATGCTGATTGACCCAGCGCACAGCATCTTCGTGGGTCTCCAGCTTTTGTGAAACCAAGAAGACCTCTGGCTCCTTTCGCAGATCTTCCAGTGAAATGTCCAAGGGGTTGGAATCAACCTGCAGGATCCAGTCTAGAACTGGCTGTTTCGGTAGCAGGAAAAGCGCGGAACGGTTGATCGAATAGCGCGGTGGAATGTTCATGATTGGCATTGTCCAATTGAAGGGCGCAGCCATTTTACGCGGAATTCCTTGCCGCGCGCCCTCCTACTTATGGCATTGCGGGCATGACGGGCCAGCGCTCGATGATGCGCCCCGATTCCATCAAGGCGATGTCGCCGAATTGCTGAAGAACCGACTCGCTCTGGCGCGGCCGGAAGAAGATGTAGTCGTCCATCTGCAGCTGCTGCGCGCCGGAACCCAGTAAGGCCTGCTGGTTGGACGAATTGCCATATAGCCCGCTTGGTGCCAAGCCGGCAGGCGACACGGGGTCCGCCATCCAGTTGCCGCCATAGACAAAATAGACGCGCTCCTGGTTCACGTCCCACGCCCGCGCCGCATCACCCAGGGCTTCCACGCCGCGCGGCATTTGGAAGCGACGCTCCGCCTTCAACACCGGTGTGGCGATGAAGGCCGCTGCGGAAAGGTCGTGCAGCGCCTCCGTTTCGAAGTCGCTTGGCTTCACCAGGGCGGACCCCAGCGCGATTTCATTTGCGGCTCCGCTACCGTCATGCATGCGATATGTTGGCGAACCGCCGGCATTGAAGACCAGCGCACTTGCGGTGCCAGCCTGCTGCATTGTCCGCGTAGCTAACCCTGCATACTCCTGGTAGATGGACTTGGCATCCGCTTGCGCCTTCTCCCGCATGCTCGCCAGCGGCAGTTTGGACACATGCGCGTCGTAGCCCATCATCCCGCTCCAATGCAGGCGTGGTTCCGCCTTAAGAATGGTCAGCATCTCTTGCAGCATCTGCGCGCTATCCACACCGCCGCGATGGAGGCCCACATCAATCTCCAGGCTCATCCGCATATCCAGTTGCTGCGCCCGCGCCAGGTCGCGATACTGGGCCAGGCGCTGCGGTGAATCCACCAGCCATTGCAGTTGCTGGCCGGGTTGGAACTGCCCGCCCCGGAAGCTGCGATAGAACTCCGCTGCTGCCGCCACAGGCAGAGGCTTGCCCAGCAACAGGTCCACATCCCCGCGCTGCGCAGCCAGTTGCTGCAGGTAGGGCAGGTTGAACACCATCAGCCGGCGCGTCTGCATGGTTTGCATCAGCAAGTCCAGCATGGGCAGGCAGGGTAGGGACTTGGCGACCAGGCGCAATGGCAGGCGGCCATTCACATTGCTCATGACCTGGCGCGCATTGGCCAGCAGCCTGTCCTTATCGATCACCATGGTTGGTGTGGCAATGCCGGCCGTGCGCAAGGCTTGTGACGCGCGCGCGAAGTACTCCGCATGCGGCGCGCCTTTGTCGCGAGGTCGTAGGGCCAGCGCAGTGGCGCCAACCAGACCGGCGCCGATTGCTGTGATCACTGTGCGTCGTTTAAGCGCCACCATTACGCCACCCCGAACAGCGTACGCAAATGCTGGTTCAGCATGCGGCCTTTGGGGTCCATCTGCTGCCGCAATGCGAGGAAGTCGTTCCAGCGCGGGTAGAGCGCGGCCAGTTCTTTCGCACCCAGGTTATGCAGCTTGCCCCAGTGTGGCCGGCCGCCATGCTTGCGGAAGATGGGCCCGAGATCGGACAGAAGGTAATCGTATGCCTCACCGTGCGCCGCATGCACGGCAATGGAGCAGCTGTCACGCTTGTGGAAGGGGCTAAGCCAGGCATCGTCCCCCTTCACAAAGCGGAACTCCATGGGGAAGAATACTTCGTTGCGCTTCTCCAGCGCTGCGATGATCTCGCGCACGCAGGCAATACCCGCTTCGCGCGGCACGTGGTATTCCGTTTCGTTGAAGCGGGTTGGGCGCACTGTGGAGAGCAGCTTCCACGAGCGATTCTTCGCTTCCTCGGTCAGGTCGGGGTCGATCAGTTTGCCCGCAGTCCAGCGCCGCAGGTCGGGGAACCTGCCCAGCCAGTCGCGCAGTGTGCGCAAGTCGCTCAGCATCTCCTCGTCTTGCGAGTGCGGCACCAGCACGTCGCTGCCCTTGTACTCGTCGTGTGCAATGGCTGCTGCGTAGCCAGTGAAGGGCAGGTAATAGAACTCGAAATGCCGGTGCTTGGCCGCCAGCTCGCTGGCGCGCTCTAGCATTTCGCCGATGGGGCGCAACCATACCTTGCGGTGCAGGCTGAAGGCTGGTACTACCCGCACAGTCGCCTGCGTGATCACGCCCAGGCTGCCGAGGGAAACGCGCGCGGCGGCCATTTGTTCCGGGTGACGCTCCTGGTTCCACTCGACTACCTCGCCCTGTGGCGTGACCAGGCGCAGCGCCGTTACGTCCGCATGCATGGCCTGGATGGTGGCGCCGGTGCCGTGCGTGCCGGTGCTGATGGCGCCCGCCAGCGACTGCATGTCGATATCCGGCAGGTTGCGCAGGGCGACGGCTTGGGCATCCAACTGGCGCGACAGCATGGAGAGGCGTGTGCCGGCGCGCAGGGTGGCGGTCATGGCGGTCTTGTCGTGCGATAGCACGCCATGCATGCGCTCAAGCGAAACGATCGTATCGTTGGTTGGCACGAGGGGCGTGAAGGAGTGCCCCGCGCCTACACAGCGTACCGTGCCGGAGGCGTTGCGCAGCAGGTCGGCCAGCGCTTGTTCGTCGGCTGGCGTGGCCAGCGTTTTGGCCTGGCATTGCTGCACCTCCGACCAGTTCTTCCAGCGGATGGTGCGGGTTTGAGCCTGCGCGCTGTGCGTGCGGCCAACCAGCAGGCCGGCTGCCGCAGCCATGGCGCCGGCTTTCAGGAATAGGCGGCGCTGCTTCATGTTCCGCTCCTTGCCATGAAGAGGGTGAGGGCGCGCAGGTCGTCCGCGCTGCAGTCGTTGCAGGCGCCCATGGCAGGCATGGCGTTGATACCTTCACTGGCGTGGCGCACCAGCTGGTCGATGCCTTTGTCCAGACGCGGCTTCCAGTGCGGGGCAAAGCCGGTCAGCGGGGCGCCGGTGCCGTTCACGGAATGGCAGGCCATGCATGAGCGCTCGTAGCGCTCGGCCAATTGCGCGCTAGCTGGCCGTGAGGACTCGGCCCATTGTAGGTCTGCCGCCCCTGGCTCCTGTTTGGCTGCCGAACAGGCAGCGAGTAAAACTGCAACCCCCAACAATGCACGCATCGACACCCCTTCATCAAATGGGATAAGGTCAAGTGAGAGTAACGATGAACTTAGAAAAAAACAACGTTTTTCAACAAGTGCGCAATGGAGTTGCGAAAAAAGCTACAGATTTTGATGGGGGAAGGTTGGCGTGGTTCGTAAGTCGAATATATATTCGGAATATCAGAAACTTTATACCAAATTGGCCAAGCATTCATGGATATTTCGGTAAATCAGAAATTATTGGTATAAACTAGACTTTCACCCAGAAATTTCTGAAACCTCGAAACATGAAGAGTCTATCAGTCCTACCAGCTGCGCAGGTGGTGCATGACTTAGCCGATGTTGGCAGGCACGTGCGAGCGCACCGTAAGCTGCAAGGCTTACGGATAGACGATGCCGCCGCGTTGAACGGTGTTTCCGTCGACCTGTTGTCACGCCTGGAAAACGGAGCCGGTGGTATTCGCACCGACAAGCTGCTAGCAGTATTGGACGGCCTTGGCCTTGCCCTTGTCATTGCGCCGAAGGATCACGAGCTGCTACAACGTCTGCCGCAGGGCAAGCTGGTCGACGATGAGGCGACCTGAACATGGCGGTTCATCAATTAAGCCTGTGGTTGCACCGGCGCCATGTGGCGGACATTGATTACGATCCGCTTAACGAAGCTTGGTCGTTACGTTATACCGCAGCATGGCAGGCGGACAGCCAGGCATTTGCATTATCCCCATCGTTACCGCTCCATGCTGATTGCAGCTCGTCCTCAATTCGCCGCTTTATCGAGAACCTGTTACCTGAAGGGCGAGCCCTCGATATCGTGGCATCGACCCAAGGTGTCGCAAAGAGTAACGTCTATGGGCTGATCCGTGCACTGGGTGCCGAAACGACGGGCGCCTTCCGCTTCCTGCCTTCCGGGGAAGACGGCGCCACAGAACCTGCGCCAACCAAGCTGCGCGAGATCTCCCTTGCGGAACTGGATCAACGCATCGGCGAACGGGAAACCCGTCCCTTCGTTGAATGGGACGGGAAGGTGCGGATGTCGGTGGCCGGCTTTCAGGACAAACTGCTGGTCTATGCAAACGGAGAGCCTGGCAATGTGTCGCTGTTCCTGCCTGATTTTCCGCTAGCGTCCACGCACATCCTCAAACCGGAGCCTTCGGACGTACGCTTGCCCCATATGGTGGCCAACGAACACTTCTGCATGACGCTCGCAAAGCGCTTGGGCTTGCCAGCTGCCCACGTTAGCATTCTACGTACGCCCCGGCCTGTGCTCGCAGTCGCCCGGTTTGACCGCGTTGTGCACAATGACGCAGAAGCCGTGCGGGTGGAGCGCAGGCACATCATCGATGCGTGCCAGGCCAGCGACCTGCCGGTAGCATACAAATATGAGCGCAATATCGGCAGCGTAGGCGAGGCTGCGCTGTACCGCGATGGAGTCAGCTTCCCCCGGCTCTTCGGTTTGCTTGGGCATGCGAACCGCAAAGCTGCGGACAAGCTCGCCATGCTGCGCTGGGCGCTATTCCAGTTCGTGATAGGCAACAGCGACGCGCACGGGAAAAACTTCTCATTCCATGTTCACCGTTCGGGCCTGCAAGCAGCCCCTTGGTACGACCTGGTGAGCGTGGTCCAGTACCCCCAGTTTTCGCGTGATATGGCCATGGCGTTTGGCGATGAGTTCAACCTCGATCAAATCACGCCGTTCTCAATCGCTGATTTTGCCCAGCGTTGCGGAATTGATCGGCAGCTGCTGGCGCGTGAAAGCCGCCGTATCCGGGATGGGATGCGCAAACATGCTATAGACCTGGTTGAAAGCCAACCATATGAGGCCGAGGAAAAGCGTCTGGTGCGCGCCATTGCGGAATTTGCCTTGTCCCAGTCTGAGCGACTGGAGGCACTGGCGCGCGAAGCAAGTGACATTACGCGGGAAATGCGGTGAGACTATAGGAAATGTGCTGGCGCAGTTCGCTCTATTGCAGGGTAATCGCGAGCCGACGACCAAGTGCCAAGGCGGTTTGCTCCACAAAATCCAGCTTGGAGGAATGTCGCAGATCGAACAGTCGATCGATCTGCGGCTGGTGGACATTCAGCATGCGGGCCAGATCTGCTTTCCTTAGGTTTTGCCGCTGCATCTCGTTCCACAGCAGGACCTTCGCAGTTTCCAAGGCTGGCAGGGCTACCGTTTGTTGACCAGGCGTCGGCTTGGATGGGAGGGGCACTGGCTGGCGCTCGTCGAAATAGAACTCCAAGGTAGTAATCAGCGCATCGACAGCCTCAGTGAGGGCGTGATCCATGGAGTCGCCAACAGAGTTCGCTTCTGGGAAATCGGTAAAGCCAACCAGCAAGGTGCCATTGCTGTCGGGAGTCAAAGTGATGGGGTAATTCAACATGCCAGTTTTCCTTTACTTCAGTCCGAGGTCTTTCTTTATCTTTTCTGAAAGCGCTTTGCCCATTTCCTTAGCTCCATGATCGGGAAACACTGATGTCAGCCCATTCAGCCTCACTTTAAAGTGACTACCCCTACCAGGAGTGAAGATTGCGCCTTGTCGCTCAAGCCATCGGCGGAACTCGCTGTACTTCATGCGCTTCCCCCCTCCTGAATTTTACAACATATTTGTTGTATTTCTTGACGCTGAGTTGCCTAGTCTTCTTATGGGAGGCTGCCATATGCATGCAGCAATGCTTTGCTAAAAATCAATTCGCGGCGAGGCACTGGCACGCTAGCGCGTAACTAGCCCTAAGCGAACTGTTGCCGCAGGCAGGTCCCAGCCACCGTCAAGGACAATTTCCTCATACTGTTTGAAGTGCGAGGCGTCGACGTAGCGGAATGGAATGATGGTGTACATGGCCGATCCTTCCTCAAAGAACTAGAGGATTGTTGGACCGGCCAATGCGGTGCTAGTTCCCCTAACGCGCAATTACTGCAGCCGAATGGCCGTATCGAACACCCAGGTACGGCGGATCTCGATTACATCATATTGACGCGCCAGTGCCGGCGGAAAGGCGGAATAGGGCGCATGGCTCGTCACTACTTTCCGAATGGCCTCGTCGATCGCAGGCACGCCGCTGGAGACCACGAACGTCACCTTCTCCACCGAGCCGTCGGCCCGGACCGCGATCGTCACCATCGGTGAGACGTGACGCTGCTTCACTACCTCGCGAACCATATCGAACGCCATATTGAGCTCGAACTTCTTGCCGATGGCATCTGCATACTGAACCAGTTCAGCGTTCGGATCGGCCCGGCCGAAGAGCCATCCCCGGCGCAGACCGCTGACTGTTGGCAGCAGTGAGCGCGATGGATTCTTTAATGCTGCTTCCCGCTGGGCAGCTTCTTCATTGAGCTGCCTGCCAATGGCGCGCAGGCGCTCTTCACGCTCGGCCTCCTGCTTAGCCTTATCGAGCTGCACCTGATCTTTGCGCGCCTGCTCCAGTCGTGCCGCCTCTTGCCTGGCGGTTTCCTGCCGCGCTGCTTCCTTTCGTTCGGCATCCAGCCGCGCGTTCTGGATTCGCTCCAGCTCCTGCCGAGCAGAATCCTGACGCGCCTTTTCTTCTTGCCTCACCTGCTCCTGGCGGAGTGCTTCGCGCCGCGAGTTCTCCTGGCGCGCTTGTTCGAGACGTTCCACCTCCTTCCGCGCCGCGTCCGCCTTTGCTATTTGCTCAGCACGGACCGCTTCATCCTGCTTCGCTTGTTCCAAGCGAAGCGCCTCACGTCGCGCCGCATCCTGCCGGGCGAGCTCGATGCGCGTGGCTTCGGCCCGTGCGGTTTCGATTCGCACGGCCTCGACTCGCGCAGCTTCCGCACGAGCCGCCTCCGCGCGCGCAGCCTCGGCGCGGACGGCCTCCTGGCGCAGCAGATCCTGGCGCGCCGCATCGCGTTGGGCTTCTGCGATGAGTTCCGATTGCCGGAGCTTTTCTGCGACCTGCTTCTCCTGCTCAAGGCGCGCCTGCTCGATAGCGCGTTCGCGGGTTTCCTGCTCGAGTTGTTTTTGTTTGCTCTCGGCTACGGTAGGCAGGACGACTGGCGGCGCGGCTGGAGCGGTAGGTAAAGGAATATCGGGCGTTTTCGCCGCAGTGGTGGGCGGCGCAGGTGCCACTGCTTGAGCAGGTGACGCAACTGGCATAGGGTGGGGTGCCGATGCCACACGGCTGGTGATTGGCGGCTTTTCCGCTGCGACTGTTGGCGTGGGCTGCACTATTGGCAGGGGGATCTCTGAGGGAGGCAGTGGCAGCGGTGACTCTGGCGCTGAGGATCGCATCGGCAGAAGCACGATCTCCAGGTCGTTAGCCTGCAGGCGACGTTCCTGCCATGGAAGGTGCAGACCCGGAAGACCGAATCCTTGGCCGCCGATAGCCATGCTCAAAAACAGCGCATGCGCGAGCATAGAGACCAGCACCGCCATGCTTAGGCGCCACGGGTCGCGTTGACTAGCGACAGTCGTGCTCAAACTGCGAGTCCCGTACATTGAAACGCGTTGTCGTTCAAGTTCGCTGGATTGCTGGCCATTGCGGTGCTTGGAGCGGAGTTGTGAGAAGGTTAATACAGCCTACCATAAGGCAAGCGGATGTTGATCGAATAGGGGCATAGGTGTGGCGGCCGAGCCATGGTAGGTGGCCGCCTTCAAACGATGCTGAACTTTACGAGATAATGCACTTGCATTACCATAAAATCACCTACTCTCCACGGGTAAAAAAATTCCATGGCAGCCATCCTCAAAGCCGAATCAACGTTGACTGACCGATTCCAGACCACGGTGCCGGAACCGGTACGTCGCGCCGTGGGGCTAGGAAAGCGCGACAAATTCAAATACACCATTGGTTCCAATGGCGAGGTAGTCCTGTCGCGTGCAGAAAATGCTAAGGGTGACGATCCGGTCCTGGGTGAATTCCTGCGCTTTCTTACAAAAGACATAGCCGGTTCGCCAGAGCGCTTGCAGCTGGTGGATGCCCAGCTGGTCCGACACCTACGCGCACTGACTAAAGGTGTAGAAATCGACCTTGATGCGCCATTGTCGCCGGATGACGAATGATGCAAGTACATGGCTGTACAGTATTTGCCCATCCGCCATTCCTTACCCAGCTTGAAATTCTGACCAAGCAGGTTGAGGCGCTGAAGCAAAAAGATCCAACTGGTTACGTAAAGAAGAACGCGGCAAAGCGCCTAGCGGCCATCACGAAGCTAGCGTTTGACGTTATCCCTCAAGACCCTACGCGGCCCGAATATCGGCAGGGTGACTCGCTAGGCGAAGATCAGAAGCACTGGTTCGGTGCCAAATTCTTCCAGCAATACCGGCTCTTCTTTCGATATCACGCCGCCAGCAAAGTGATCGTGCTGGAGTGGGGCAACGACGAAGACACCAAAAGGGCCTACGAAAGCGATGATGATGCTTATAGTGCCTTCCGCAAAATGCTTGAGGATGGGCATCCGCCTGATGATTGGCACACCTTGCTCGCAGAGGTCTCGCATGAGGAGCCGCGCCTTGGGCGAATCGTGAGCAGCCATCCGGATTGAATGAGTGCGCACTGCTTGGAACGGCTGGTGCATTTTACGCTTGGCGCAAAACACCAAACATCCTGAACATCTCGATCGGCATGGGCGCTTGCAAGCACTATGCTGCTCGCCTTCGTCGCCATCCTTATTGGTAGCGATTTGTGATCGAACAACATCTGATGCAACTTATGAAAAGGAACTGTGACAATTGTTGAGAATCTTAAATGCTCACAACTGTAAAATATCAGACTGTCACTAAGTGTTGAAAGGATTGCAATTGGTAGCAACTGTCCCGAAACTGGACGCGCTCCTGTGTCGCATAGCTGGCCGAATCGACTTCTTGCTTGGTAAAGGTCTCATTGCGGCACAAGGAATCCCAACATCTGTGGGCTGGGATAAAACGATTCTCGCCGCTTGCAAGGCAGCCAATGGCCACACCTACCCCATCATTCAATAAGAAGTCGCGAGCCATGCTCATTGAGAGTGGAAGCTTGGTTTGGTCAGAAATCAATCCTGGCATCTTCGGTTCTGTGATCCAGGCCATAGTACATCCCGACCAACGCAGCAACATGGGCAGGCTAAGCGTAAGGGAATCGTTTGAGCTCCTTTGACCAACCCGTTAAACCTCTAAATAGCCTGTTTAAGATGGCCCTCCTGGCAGGAGTTGAGGTCACTGTGTGCCATCATATCAATCGCGGGGACGATCTGAATGCTCGAGACCCCCATGGCCTGACTCCGTTGATGTTGGCCGCCGCCAAGAATAAAGGCACCATTTGCTCGATGCTGCTGCAGGCTGGCGCGGATCCATCTCTGGTAAACGCAGAAGGACATGACGCCTTGCACTTGGCTCAGCTTGCGCGGGCTGGAGGCGCATGCGCGGTTATCGAAGAATTCGTGAGGAACTCGGAACCGGCTGGCTCCCACTTAGGGTATCCAGGTAACCAGGATACTGACAGCTCAATGGATCAGCCCCCATTGCCTAATCAGGATTACGTTCCGCTGCCAGAGGTGCCGCTTCTCGATGATGGGGATTCGGATTTTGACCTTCAGGGTTGGGAGCCGGAGGAGGACGGTCCCGCTCCTGTCGCTAATATGGCGGTGGTCGTTGCCGCCGACGCGTTGCACACCGGCATCTCCGCGCACACTCCAATCGACACGGCTGAGGATTGGGAAGACTTCGACGCGTTTCTTCCTGAGCTGGCGAGGCCTTTGCCAAAAATTGGCGAAGAAGAAGCGCTTGAAAGGCTGCGGCAAATTTTCTGCAGGGCTTTGCGCGAGGCCAGCGTTCCTGATCGAGACCTTGCTGACTTCTTCGGCGCGGAGGGCGGCGAGAATGACGGGACTGACGAGCCGCTCTTGAAGTTGGTGCTGTCTGATCTTGGCGCGGAGACTGATGAGCGATTCGAAGTGTCTAGGCATCGCGATCAATGGGCTGAGTCTCCCGCATACGAGGATGACGTGGCGGAAGCGATGACTCATTTCGAAGAGCTTCGTGCAAATCGCAATCTGCCGATGCGCCATTACATGAGAGAGGTTTACAAGGCGGGAAAACTTCTTACTGCCGCCGATGAAATCTCGCTCGCAAAGGAGATGGAGAGCGGATTGCTGGGCGCAATAAAATCGCTTGCCTCGTGGCCGGCCGGCATCGCAGTGTTTTTGGCCGCGTCCGCGCAGGTTGAGCTCGTTGATGCGGAGCTTGAGCCGCCTGTTGATGGCGACGAGGACGACTCCGTTGCACTTATTGCGCCCACTTCGCATGCGAGCCCGGAAGAGCTCGTGGACCTGGACTCAGGCCGATCCGAAATAAACGATGGAAATGAAAATTTCATTTCCGGTGCCGGTGCGATCAAGGAACTTGCTCATATGGCGGGCGCGGGTGGCGAGGGCGAAGAGAAATTAACGCAAGCGCTTCGCGCCGCGCGTCCGACCTATGCGTTTCTCGTTGGAGTCGCGGAGCTCTGTAAGTCCGAAAGCTGCGCTGTCTCCACAGCCTTTAGAGAATCCCTGGAAATTCATGGCAGAGCGAAAGAACGGTTGGTTAGCGCGAATCTTCGACTGGTGATCTCGAACGCCAAAAAATATATGGCTTCCGGGCTGCCCCTGGAGGACTTAATCCAGGAAGGCAATCTTGGCTTGATGAAGGCCGCTGACCGATTCGATTGGCGAAGGGAGAATCGGTTCTCCACCTATGCCACTTGGTGGATTCGGCAAAGCGTGACTCGCGCCATCGCTGATCAGTGCCGCACAATCCGAACCCCAGTGCACCTCCATGATAGCTTGATGAAATTGACTAGGGCGGCCGACGCTTTGGAGCGCATCACCGGCCGCGCGCCATCCTCTCAACACCTTGCCGACAAGTTGGAGATGCCTCTGAAGAAGGTCGAGGCTCTCATGCAACGGCTCAGCGAGCCTATCTCATTGCATGATGCGGATGCCGCTGGAATTGCGCCCATGGATTACCTTGTGGACGAATCCTCATTGTCTGATCCGTATGCTCTGACGGAGCGCGTCTCCCTGATCGCGACGTTGGACCAGATGTTGAAAGATCTACCGCCCAACAAGGTCGATATCATGACGATCAGATTTGGACTCGATGGCAACGACTTGCGCACATTGGAAGAGACTGGCATTCATTTCGGCCTTACCCGAGAGCGCATCCGGCAGATTGAGCGATCGATGTTGGAGGCGTTGTCTCACCCTGCACGTTCGAACGCGCTCCGAACATTTCTTGAAGGTGCCGCAATTACAAAGCAGTTCCCTGTTGCTCCTCCGATGGTGGGGAGGCCACCGATAGCGCTGCCGATCAAGCTACGCAAGCCTCGCGCACCCAAAGTCAAGGATGACGCTGGTTCAGAAGAAGCGGATGAATCAAAGTCCAGTGATTTGGCTCGGCTCGACAGAGCCATCGCGATGGCGATGGCGGCAGGGGCCGAAGTTGCAGACGGTCGTGAGGGTGGCAATCAAGTCGTGATTACTTTGGCATCCGAAGCGTCTCAAATTCGCGCCCTCATTCGGACTTTGCTGGGCGCCGGCTTTGCTCAACATGGTGGAATGGAATTTCGTAAATGATACATGGAACCAGGAGCGCTCCGCCCAGAGCTGGCGCGATGATGGAGGCGCTCAGAGGACTGGGCTATTCAACGGCCACCGCCTTGGCCGACATCGTCGATAACAGTATTTCTGCGCAGGCAAGCGAGGTTCGCATCGACTTTTGCTGGGATGGTGCTCAGAGCCGAGTCTCAGTGCTGGATAACGGCAAGGGGATGAACGACTCCGAACTTGAAAGCGCCATGCGCCTTGGCGACAAGAGCCCGTTGGATGAGCGATCACCGCTCGACTTGGGACGTTTTGGCTTAGGCCTGAAAACAGCGTCCTTCTCTCAATGCCGAAGGCTCACCGTGGCGTCACGAGAAGCTGGTGGCGCGACTTGCTGTTTACGCTGGGATTTGGATGCCTTGCTGAGGCGTCCCGATGATGGCTGGCTTCTGTTCGAAGGGGCCGCATCGGGGTCGGAGACGCATCTGGCTCCTCTTGAAGGTCTGGAATCAGGCACTCTGGTCCTCTGGGAGTCGCTGGACCGCGTCGTGACGGCCGGTTACACCGCCGATCACTTTGTAGAATTGATCGACCTGGTTGAGAAGCACTTGGCGATGGTTTTTCATCGGCTGCTTGAGGGGCCGCGCGCACGACTGAATATTTACTTAAACGGCAGGCTGGTTGCACCATGGGATCCATTCATGATGGGGCATCCTGCAAAGCTATGGAATTCGCCCGTTGAGCGCAAGTCCACTCCGACCGGGCGTGTGGAGGTTGAGTGTCATGTGCTACCTCATCGGGATCGCCTCTCGCTGGCGGTACACGATGCTGCCGGCGGCCCGGAAGGCTGGACTTCGCAGCAGGGCTTTTATGTTTACCGAAACGAGAGATTGCTCCTGGCGGGCGGATGGTTAGGGCTTGGTCAAGGACGCGCATGGAATCGCGAAGAGGCTCATCGTCTAGCGAGGATCCGCCTGGACATTCCCAACACCTCTGATGCTGATTGGAAGATCGACATTCGGAAATCCACCGCGCGGATACCAGTGGCGCTGCGCCCTTGGCTCACCAAGCTTGCCGAGGACACGCGCGAGCGCGCTCGACGCGTTTTTGCGTTCAGGGGACTTCCAACGTTGGGGCCGAAAGGCGCTCCTGTTGAACAGGCTTGGCGCGCCGATCGCTCGAAGGCCGGGATGCGTTACCGTATTGACGACAGACATCCCGCCGTGGCTGCTGCGTTGGAGGCGGCCGGCGCCGCGCTGCCGTTGGTCAAAGCCATGCTAAGAGTTGTGGAGGAAACCGTGCCGGTTCAGCGCATCTGGCTGGATACCGCCGAGAACAAAGAGACGCCACGAGGAAGTTTTTCGGGGGAGCCGCCCGAAGAAATTCGAGAAGTACTCTCAACTCTTTACGAGGACATGATCGGTCGAAGAGGCATGTCTCCCGCCTTGGCGAAAAAAGCTCTCTCCACCACGGATCCGTTTCAGAATTTCCTGGATTTGATCGCATCGCTCCCTGAGAACAGCTCAGAGAAAACACTGTAAACATAAGGAACAATATGCCGTTAGACGATAGCAGCCTGCTGGGACTCATAAATATCGCGCAGACGCTTCTGAGAAAAGAAAAGGACAAAGGCGTTCAGATTACGTCGGGCCTTGTCGCTGAGAAGGTTGCGGTCGCTTCGGGCATCCTGGACCCGGATGGCACAACTGACACTTCCGCTGCCGTGATTGAGCTGATTCGTCGATTCAGCCACTGGATCGGACAGGATTCCACGATGATGGACAACGAGGGCCATGTGGCGTGGCTGGTCGCTGAGCGTAAACGCGAGTGGCGCCATTGGCAGCGTTATCAGACCATGAGCGAGAGGAAGATGTCGGCGGTGGCCGTAGACGCGCTTGACAAGTCCACCGACCATATCTTGGGGATGTTGGAGGATCCCGAGCGCGAGGGCTCGTGGGATCGAAGAGGCTTGGTGGTGGGCCACGTCCAGTCTGGCAAGACGGCGAACTATTCGGGCTTGATTTGCAAGGCTGCGGACGCGGGATATAAGATCATCATCGTTCTCGCCGGGCTTCATAACAACCTTCGCTCCCAAACGCAGATTCGCTTGGAAGAAGGTTTTCTAGGCTATGAGACGTCGGCCACGGGCGAGAGCGTCAAGCTGATTGGCGTGGGCGAGATTGATAGCGATGTCGAAGTTCGGCCAAATTGCGCCACAAACCGCTCCAACAATGGCGATTTCAACACCAAGGCCGCTCAACACGTTTCGATTTCTCCGGAACAGAAACCCTGGCTCTTCGTAGTCAAAAAGAACAAGACCATCCTTGATCGTTTGCTCAAATGGATTCGCAATCACGTGGCTGACGCGACCGAGAAAGAAACCGGGCGTCGCTTTGTGTCAAACCTGCCGCTTCTTCTGATTGACGACGAGGCCGACCATGCTTCGGTGGACACTGGAGAGCAAGTGTTCGACGGCGACGGCAAGCCAGACCCTGAGCATGAGCCCAAGGCCATCAACAGTCGTATTCGCAAGATCTTGCATTCGTTTGCTAAGTCCGCGTATGTCGGTTATACAGCGACTCCGTTCGCGAACATTTTCATCCACCGCCGGAACGCCACGGAAGATGAGGGCCCGGATCTCTTCCCACAATCCTTCATCATTAACCTGGCAGCTCCTTCCAATTATGTGGGGCCGGCGCGAGTATTTGGCCTAAGATCGCCTGAAGGGAGAGATGGCGGATTGCCGCTAACCCGCGTGATCTCCGATCACACGACAAAAGACATGCTGGCGGGATGGATGCCCTCTAAGCATAAGAAAGACCACGCCCCATTGCATGGTGGAGACGATCAGGTCCCTCCATCCCTCAAGGAGGCGATTTGTGCGTTTGTCTTGTCTTGCGCGGTTAGGGATATTCGAGGGCAAAGCGCAGACCATTCGTCCATGCTGGTACACGTGACTCGCTTTAACATGGTCCAGAAAGAGGTCCACCGCCAAGTTGAGGACGTTGTCAAGCATTTGCGTCAGAGGATTACACGACGCGTGGATGACCAGGAGATCCTGGCTGAATTGCGGGCGCTTTGGACGCAAGACTTCGAGCCGACTTGCGCGGAAATCAAAGCTACGATCAAGGATCAGGATGGCCCGTTGGTTGTCCCCTCGTGGGAACAGATCCTGGAGGCTCTTCCCGATGTGCTTTCGGACATCGAAGTCCGCATGATCAATGGCACGGCCAAAGACGCTCTCGATTATTCGGAGGAGCGCCCCAAAGGCTTGAGAGTGATTGCTGTGGGCGGCGACAAGCTTGCGCGAGGCCTTACGCTGGAAGGTTTGTGCGTCAGTTACTTTGTCCGGACCACCAAGATGTATGACACCTTAATGCAAATGGGGCGTTGGTTCGGGTATCGTCCGGGCTATATCGATTTGTGCCGTCTTTATACGCCGGACGACCTGATTGAGTGGTTCGGACATATTGCGGACGCGTCGGAAGAGCTGCGGGAAGAATTTGACACCATGGCGGAGAGCGGCGCGACTCCCAAGGAATATGGCCTGAAGGTTCAATCGCACCCGGTTCTGATGGTGACGTCGCCGCTCAAAATGCGCACGGCCAAAAATTTGCAACTGTCGTTCAGTGGCGATTCGCTTGAAACGGTTTCGCTGCATCGCTCGGACACCGTTCAGAAGCGCAATCTCACCGCCGTCAACAGGCTGATCGGTTCGATGGGCGCTCCCACCGAGAGCGATCCGAAGCGGTGGCGTCAAGGAACGCAAAACGACTGGCAAGGCTCCCATGTGTGGATCAATGTCTCCGCCGATGCGATCATTGACTTCTTTATCTCGTATGTGACACATCCGAAGGCAAGGAAAGTCAACAGCGCGCTGTTGGCTGAGTTTGTCCGGAAAATGAATGGGGTGGGCGAACTGACGTCCTGGACGGTCGCCCTGCTTGGGGGCGGCAAAGGCCCGCCTTTTGATTTTGCAGAAGGTGTTAGCATTCAGAATATGCCGACACGAGCGGACGCCGGTCAACCGGACCGCTATGCCATTGGCAGGCTTCTTTCTCCGCGAGACGAGGCCATTGATTTGGACGATCAAGCCTGGACCGCTGCATTGGACCTCACGATCAAAACCTGGACGCCTGACCCCGCGCGCCAGAAGGACAACGCACCTCCGGTTCCCCCCACGGTTCCTAATGGCCCGGCCATTCGCCGCGTTCGCGGCGAAGGTGCTGATGGCGTGCCGGCCGCGAAGGAGCGTGGACTGCTTCTGATTTATCCATTGGATCCAAAGGACACGGGCGCTGAGAATCAGACAATCCCGGTGATCGCCTTCGGCGCCAGCTTCCCTAAGAGCTCTTCCGGCACCGTGGTTGAGTATCGTGTGGACCATCTGCTTTGGGAAAATGAGTATGGCTCGGCGGATTGATGAATTTACACTGGCGTGGAAGGCTCTGTCTGGTGGCTCGGAGGGGCAGGGATGGCGGACCATTGCCGTGGACTCCGCCGGACAGTGCGCGCTGAGGGCGGGCCGATACTTCCCGAATAACGAGGAGTCGTTGCTCGCCGGATTTTCCAGCCTCTCGTTGCCGGTTGCTGAAAACTTGCCAGACGGCTTGGGCTTCGCCGTGTCGAAGGTGAATCCCTACAATGATGGGAAATTATGGGTGGCGTTGACACGCAAGGCGTTTGGCAGCGCAGACATTTTCACCCAGATGGTGGCGGATGTCGTCGCAGCCATGGACGCAGTCGGGGCATTGGGTGAAGAGAAAATTCTGAGGGCGATGCTGTCGCGTTTGCGCGCATGGCAGGAGTTTATGCGCAAGGGACAGCAACCTATGTCAGCCGAAGCTGAAATCGGCTTGGCGGGAGAGTTGTCTATCCTCATCCAGTTGATTGACGCGGGCGTCCCCTCGATCGATGCGATCGAGGGGTGGATGGGACCGTTGGATGGCGTTCAGGATTTTGAGCTTGGCATGGGCGCGATTGAGGTCAAGTCCAGCCTTTCCTCGAAGGGATTTGTTGCGAAGATCGGTTCATTAGAGCAACTGGATGACAGCGTTCGTCAGCCGCTTTTCATTGCCGGAGCACGGTTTGTTCAAATTGACTCTGGCTTGGCCTTGCCGCAAATCGTAGGCGCGCTGCGTGTGTTGATTGAGGGCGATGGGGACGCTCGTCGAACGTTTGAGGACAGGCTGATCGCCGCGAGCTATCAGGATGACCATGCCGACCGGTATGTCCGGCAATTCGCTCTTGCCGAACTTCGCATTCAAGAAGTCACTGAAGGTTTCCCTCGACTGGTTCCTGGCGGCATTCCTGACGGCATCCGTCGGGCGATATACGAAATTGATCTCGATCGCGCAAACGGTGTGAGCATTAGCCTCAATGAGGCTTTAATAAAACTTGGAGTGGTATGAGCATTGATTTGGCAGAATTTTTGAGGGAAACGCAGGCTGACGTCCGAGCTCAGATGAGCGAAGGGGCGCCGTACGCGGAACTGGTGTTTTCAGAAGTGGTGATGCACCACATGGCGGAGGTCGGCATGACTTTCGAGCCGGTGGTGTGTCATTTCCCAGGTAAGGTTGGCAACGCCATCTTGCGATTGAGCGGCTATGCAATGTCCGAGGACGCCGATCAGCTTGATTTGTTCGTGAGTCTCTATAAAGGCGTGGATGAGCCTACGCCGATTCCAGACGCGGATAATCTGACCGCATTGCAGCAGTGTTTGAGGTTCCTGACCCTTTGCGCGGAAGGAAAGATGGCGCAGTTGGTGGACCCCGCCAATGATGCGCATTCTCTTGCGCTTACGATCCACGCGATCTACAACGAACTGGAGCAAGTCAGAGTGTTTGTTCTGACAGACTGCGTCGCCAAGGCGAAGAGCTTTAAGACTCGCGAGATCGGAGGCAAGTCGGTCCGTCTTGAGGTGATGGATATTGAGCGGCTCTATCGTCACTGGTCTGAGGGCAAGCCGCGTGATGAGCTCGTGGTGGATTTTTCCGAGGTTTCAGGCTCTCCTTTGCCATGCGTTTTTGTGCCTGGCACGACTGAGGAATACGATTACGCCTTGACAGCGATCCCTGGCGAGGCGCTCCACTTCCTTTATGAGCGTTTTGGCTCAAGGCTGCTTGAGGCTAACGTGCGCTCCTTCCTGAGTGTCAAAGGGAAAGGCGTCAACGCGGGCATTCAAGGGACGCTGCGCTCGGCGCCGGGACGGTTCATGGCCTACAACAACGGCATTGTGCTGATAGTCGATGAAATGCGATTGGGCGAGGTGGTGGGCGGAGCGCCTGGCATTGCGTGGTTACGAGGGCTGCAAGTGGTCAACGGCGGACAGACTACCGCGTCGATTTACTTCGCCAAAAAGAAATTCCCTGACACCGATCTATCAAGGGTGCGCGTTCCGGCGAAGATCATTGTGATGAAGGAGCGGGATCCCGCGCGAGAGGAAGCGCTCATCTCCGACATTTCCAGATTCGCCAACACCCAAAACGTGGTGCGCCAGTCCGACTTGTCGGCCAATAAGCCATTCCATGTAGATGTTGAGCGGCTTTCGCTGAATATCGTTTGCCCGGATGGCGTTGGACGCTGGTTCTACGAGCGGGCGGCAGGAAGTTACAACACGTTGCTCGCTAGAGAGGGCTCTACGCCGGCCAAATTACGAGCGTTGAAGGACGCGGTGCCACCTGCGCGTAAAATCACCAAAACGGACCTAGCGAAGTATTTGACGGCTTGGAGCGGGCAGCCCGATGTCGTGAGCTTGGGCTCGCAAAAATGTTTTGACCGCTTCATGTCTTCAATGACCATGGTTGAGGGCGTTGAGCCTCAGCAGCCGACGGTTCAGAATTTCAAGGAGATGGTCGCCAAGGCGATCGTGTTCAAGAAAACGCAAAGCCTTGTGCGGCCGATGTTCCAGGCGTTCCAAGCGAATGTCGCCGCTTACACGGTCTCCTTGTTGGCCACGAAGCTTGGAGAGCGCTTTGACTTGGCGCGCGTGTGGGACCGGCAATCGGTGTCGCCAGAATTGCTTGAGCAACTGGCGGTGTGGGCGCGGGAGGTGCATGACGTCTTGCACCAGACATCCTCGGGCCGAATGGTGTCGGAGTGGGCGAAAAAGGGTGAGTGTCGCGATGCGGTTTTCGCCGCGCGATACTCGGCACCAGCCTCGGGAATTCCCGAGCTTCAATAAGGACTCGGCATGGCGGATGTAGTGGACGCGGCGACCCGCAGCCGAATGATGTCAGGAATCCAGGGGAAGAATACAAGGCCAGAGCTCATTGTCCGTCGCGCCTTGTTCTCCGCTGGATTCCGCTTTCGACTTCATCGGCGCGACTTGCCTGGCGCGCCGGATATCGTCCTGCCAGGTCGAAAAGTCGCCATATTTGTTCATGGCTGCTTCTGGCATCTTCATCAGGGATGCCGCTACGCGAAGTTGCCCGCCACCCGGCCGGAGTTTTGGCGCGATAAACTCGGCCGCAATGCGCTGCGCGATCAACTGGCGATCGAAGCGCTTCTCTCGCTAGGTTGGCGGGTGCTCGTCGTGTGGGAGTGCGCCGCTAGAGACAAACAGATGCAAGTCGACTTCCCCTCTACGCTCGCATCCTGGATCAATGGCGTTGCTTCTTCCGGGGAGATTTCTGCGGGGTTGTCTTAGCGACTTGGGGAGATTTCGGGCGAGAAGCCTTCAGGAAATCAAACACTACCGCAGCAATTTTCTTCGCCAGCCAAGGCGGCACGGCGTTACCCACTTGCGTGTATTGCTCGGTCCTGTTGCCTTCGAAGAAATAATCGTCTGGGAAAGTCTGCAGGCGAGCCGCTTCCCTAACTGTCAAACTGCGGCATTGCGAGGGGTCGTAGTGAATGAAATGGTGCCCATCCTTCGCGATATGCGCCACCACCGTGGAAGACGACTTCTCTGCCAGTTGCACTCGGAATCGGTCTGTGAATGGCGCGTTCTCGTTCTTGGCGTTTTCGTGCGCAGGAAGCAGATTGGGCGGAAAGTGCGCCAGCTTTGGCGAGAGCTCAAATGCTTTCGCGTAGCACGAAGCAAACAAGTACCGATGCAGATCGGATCGCATGTGGCTGCGGGTCTCGTGTTGCAGATACCCACCGAGTCTTTTGTTGAGATACCAGGACTTGTGCTTTGTCGACAGTAGGCAAACATCTCCCTTGCTAGTGACGTAGCGGCCTCCAGTGTCCTGATGCTTTTCAGCTATGGCGGCTTCCGCCTTCATCGCGGCCATCAGCTTTTCCTTGGGAATACCATCCCATCCCGCCAGCAGCTTGCTTGCTTCGCTAACAGCGGACAGCCAAGTTTCGTTGGAGTCGGGCTCTTTGGAAATTCGACTTCGCAGCGGAGGCAGATCGTTCAATACCTGCTTCACTGTGACAGGATTGCGCGAAGGATTAATGATGAAACGTCGAGGCTGGGTTTTGAGTTCGGGCGTTCTATCCGCCAGATCAGAGCGAATCCCAAAGAGAATCACACGGTGACGGTTTTGAGGTACGCCATAGCGCTCGGATTCGATAATGAAGTCCTTTGGCGCGAGCTCATCTCCAGTGCCGGGCACCACCAAGGAGCGAATCTGATATCTTAGTCCGTCAGCAGGTGCGGATAGGTCGGCGAGAATGCGCTCGAAGATTAGAGAGCCGCCATGGGTCGAAGACAGGATACCTTTGACATTTTCCATGACAAATACCGACGGGCGGAATCGTCGGATGATGCGCAAATATTCCTTGTAGAGGAAGTGCTTTTCGTCGCCTTCAAATTGCTCAACGGTTTCACGGGTGCGCCGAGCGCGGCCGGCCAGCGAATACGCCTGGCACGGCGGGCCGCCAATCAGAACCCACTCATTCTCCCCGTTTAAAGCCGCCTGAATCCATCCATCGACTTCAGTCGGCTCGACCTTGCCCAGCTCCGCGTTCCTGGCTTCATTTGCGGCACTCCTTGCTTCTTCTGGAACATCGGGATGTGCGAAAAGAGCCTCGCGCGTGATCATGCCTTGCACGTAGTCGTAATAGCATTGCGGGACTTCGTCTTTCGGGAAATAGCGATACAGCGCGCGTAGCGACAAGGTCCTATGCGCGACCGGGTCCTTTTCAATCGAGACTCCAAGCGAGAAACTTTTATTTCCGTCCTGGTCGGTTAAAGACGAAAAACCTTCGCCTAAGCCGCCTGGGCCGGCGAACAAATCTATCACCTTAACGGGTTTGTGTTTCGTCATCTTTTGAGAGTCTTGTGGTGTCCCGGCGTCGAGTGAATCGAGCCTCGCAAGTCCCATCTCGGTGTGAGTGAGTTGCGCTTAAGACATGGAAGAAAGCCGTGCATCATAGCGCTTGGCGTAATTATCGGCAAGACAGAAAGCAGCTTTGCCTGAGCAGAAGGACCGTTCATCAAAGTTTCACTGATTTCAGAAAATTTAACCCAATTTCTTGATGCGAGAAATCAAAGTGTCGAAACCTCGAAGCCGATTGTAGCTTGGTTATAATTGTTGATCTCGTTCGTTCGCAGCGTTTCGAGATGATTCCCACTTATTCGGTAATCGTAAATTAATGGCTGTCTAAAAGGCACTGCCCTGGAGTTTAAGGATGCGAAAAGTTGTTGACGGAATTACTTTACAAAGATGCGCTTTGCTAAGTAGAAGGCGTTCGTGCCAAAGCGCGTATTTTTCTGATGAGTTGAATATCATTCTGTAAGGCTAGGTGCGAATTCGGCCAACGGCCGTCATTTAGCGTTATGACTATTTTTGTTTTTAAAAGGAGAGCTTATGTCAATGCCTGCAATGCCTATCGCGAAAAATGGAACATGCCCTTCGGGGTATTCTACGCAAGGAAATATGTGTGTCCCCAATGCAAATGCGAAACCGGCAATTCCAAAGAATGGATCCTGCCCGAGTGGCTGGAGTTCCCAAGGGAATTATTGCGTTGCAAATACTG
The DNA here is from genome assembly GCA_046523935.1 of Massilia sp. SR12. GTDB lineage: Bacteria > Pseudomonadota > Gammaproteobacteria > Burkholderiales > Burkholderiaceae_D > Rugamonas. The sequence goes on from CP159586.1 coordinate 4,539,553, forward strand.
CGAATCCCAAAGTTGTAGTTCCAAAAAATGGGTCTTGCCCTTCCGGATATAGCGCACAAGGAAATTATTGCGTATCCAATAAGTAATAATCTTTATCACTAAGACTCCCATGCCAAGCCATCGAAGGTTTTTCGGATTTACTCGGTGGTTTGCGCAAACTCTCACGACCAGCACTTTGCTATCCGCGCAATTATTTTGTTGGCCCCACTGCCAGCTATGCCTGCACACGACAGCTGGCCCTAAGTCAAAGAAGATTGGAGACTTCCGTACCAGCGCCGTACATTGTGCCCCGTTTTACGGGGCCTGCAGTTTTACACCTCAAGCGTTGTTGTAAGCAAGCTTGCTAGTGTCGTAGTGATCCAGTCAAAGTGTCCGCTCAGCTCTTCGAAATTCATATCGATAGGGTCAGTGCTGGTAGTTCGGTCAAACAGAAGGGGGTTCACTTCTCGCGGCGCCTCCCCCACCGAAGCACAAACGATTGCAGGCAGATTGCCTCGGTGAGAAAGCCGGTTTCGCACCTCTAACAAAAAGCCCCATTCTGCTGAGTTACTCAGTTCAGCAGTCTCCAGTGCCAATTTTTCTGCCTTGGGATACGGTTTTAACCACCTATTCAGAGCGCTTGGGGAGCAGGCTCGCTGCGGCTTTTCTGTGAAATCAAAGGAAAGAACCTTGCTTGTGTATGCAGCTATAGCATAGATAGTCGTCTCTATGCACGACACGCCCGCTGTGAAAAAATTGAACATTGCTTTCTCACGTTTGTATAGGTCTTCGTGATCGACGGGCGCATTCTTCTGGCTATAGTGTCCTCGAAGTAAGCTCAATTCTTCGTGTGCCGCCTTGTATCGCCATGCGATCGTGTTCGACGCCAGTCCAAACTCTTTGCACTGAGCGGACTGAACTCCGTCTGTAACTAAGACAGTTTGTTGCAACTTCCGAAGCTGCGTGAATGGCACAGCTGGAAATTCTGGCGGCATGTTGATACATAGGTTTTTAATGTAAGGCATGGCGAATCGTAAGTTGAAAAATCTTGAAATAATAAGAATTGGTTTTCACTATGTTCATCTTTCAAGCAATCACTCTGCACTGAGAATCTCCACTTAGCACTATAAAAATGAAAGCGGCCCATGCAACGTTGCATGGGCCGCTGGGATCTTTGCCAGTTTATGTACCCAAACTGCCAGATTTTGGGTACGCCTACAGTATATTTTATACGTCGATATTACCTGCACGCAGGGCGTTGGCTTCGATGAAGTTGCGGCGTGGTTCCACATCATCACCCATCAGCGTAGTGAAGATCTGGTCGGCAGCAATCGCGTCTTCGATCTGCACTTTCAGCAGGCGGCGGACGGTTGGGTCCATGGTGGTTTCCCACAGCTGCCCTGGATTCATCTCTCCCAGACCTTTGTAGCGCTGTTTGGAGACGGTGCGTTCGGCTTCTTCACGCAGCCATTGCATGGCGTGGTGGAAGTCGACCACGGCGCTTTCCTTGGTGCGCTCACCTTCGCCGCGGCGGATCACGGCGCCGTCGCCGATCAAGCCGGTGAAGGTAGCAGCGGCATCGGCCAGCACGCGGTAGTCGGCGCCTTGCACGAAGTCGGCGTCGATCGCGGAGACCTTCACGTTACCGTGGTGCAGGCGTTCGATGCGCAGGGTGTGCTTCTCGGACAGTTCGTCGGTGGTCACGTGGACGGTGACGGCGCTGTCGTTGATGTTGTCGACCAGTGCTTTGGCGGATGCCTGGGCTGCGTCAATGGTGGACAGGTCCAGCGTTACGCCGGTCATGATGGCGGTCAGCGCGGCGCGGTCGATCACGCGGGTCAGGCGGGTCATGATGGCGTTGGCCATGTTGTACTGGCGTGCCAGTTCGCCCAGCGCTTCGCCTTGCACCACGTCGGCGCCTTCGCGCGGGGTGAGCACGGCGGTGTTCAGCGCTACGTTCATCATGTAGCCGGCTTCTTCCAGGTCGTCCTTCAGGTAGCGCTCATCGCGGCCGGCCTTCACTTTGTACAGCGGTGGCTGTGCAATGTAGATGTGGCCGCGCTCGACCAGTTGCGGCATCTGGCGGTAGAACAGCGTCAGCAGCAGGGTGCGGATGTGGGCACCGTCGACGTCCGCGTCGGTCATGATGATGATGCGGTGGTAGCGCAGCTTTTCGATATTGAATTCGTCGGCGCCGATGCTGGTACCCAGGGTGGCGATCAGGGTGGTGATCTGCTCGGACGACAGCATCTTTTCGAAGCGGGCCTTCTCCACGTTCAGCACTTTACCGCGCAGTGGCAGAATTGCCTGGAACTTACGGTCGCGGCCCTGCTTGGCGGAGCCGCCTGCGGAGTCACCCTCGACGATGTACAGTTCGGACAGGGCTGGGTCTTTTTCCTGGCAGTCGGCCAGCTTGGCGCTCAGGCCCAGGCCGTCCATGATGCCTTTGCGGCGGGTCAGGTCGCGGGCTTTACGCGCGGCTTCACGGGCGCGTGCTGCTTCCACGATCTTGCCGCAGATGATCTTGGCGTCGTTCGGCTTTTCCATCAGGAAGTCGGTCAGCGTTTTGGCGACGATCTCTTCGACCGGGCCACGCACTTCGGACGACACCAGCTTGTCTTTGGTCTGGCTGGAGAACTTTGGCTCAGGTACTTTGACGGACAGCACGCAGGTCAGGCCTTCGCGCATGTCGTCGCCGGCGATTTCAACTTTGGCCTTCTTGGCAAAGTCGTTCTCGTCGATGTACTTGTTGATCACGCGGGTCATTGCCGCGCGCAGGCCGGTCAGGTGGGTGCCGCCGTCGCGCTGTGGAATGTTGTTGGTGAAGCAGAGTACTTGTTCGTTGAAGGCGTCGTTCCATTGCATGGAAACGTCGACCGAGATCGTGGTGTTCTGGTCGGACTGGCGTTCGCCGGTGGCCTGGAACACGGTCGGGTGCAGCACGGTCTTGGCTTTGTTGATGTATTCAACGAAGCCGCGGGTGCCGCCTTCGAATGCGAAGATCTCTTCCTTGCCGTTGCGCTGGTCGGTCAGTTTGATGTTGACGCCGTTGTTCAGGAAGGACAGCTCGCGGATACGCTTGGCCAGGATCTCGTAGTGGAATTCCACGTGCGTGAAGATCTCTTCGTCGGCCCAGAAGTGGACGTCGGTGCCGCGCTTGTCGGATTCGCCGATCACTTTGATCGGGGAGACTTGCACGCCGTCGCGCATTTCCAGTTCGCGGTTCTGCGGTACGCCGCGCACGAATTCCATCTGGTGCACTTTGCCGTCGCGGCGAATGGTCACGCGCAGCAGTTTGGACAGTGCGTTCACGCAGCTCACGCCCACGCCGTGCAGGCCGCCGGATACTTTGTACGAGTTCTGGTCGAACTTGCCGCCGGCGTGCAGCTCGGTCAGCACGATTTCGGCTGCGGAGCGTTTTGGCTCGTGTTTGTCGTCCATCTTCAGGCCGACTGGAATGCCGCGGCCGTTGTCGGTGATGGAGATCGAGTTGTCGCTGTGGATGGTGACGTGGATTTCGGTGCAGTGGCCGGCCAGGGATTCGTCAATCGAGTTGTCCAGCACCTCGAATACCAGGTGGTGCAAGCCGGTGCCGTCGGACGTGTCGCCGATGTACATGCCGGGACGCTTGCGGACTGCTTCCAGGCCTTCCAGGATTTGGATCGAGGCGGCGCCGTATTCTTCTGCTTTGGCCTTTGGTTGTTCGTTGTGGCTTTCGGACATGGACTGCTTTCTCTCTTAACGAATTCTTTTTTCTTTAAACCGGGAAACCAGGGTACGGCCCAAAGGGCCGGACCCTGCTCGGTTTTAGATGCGCATCGGCATAACTACATACTTGAAGTCTGGATTCTCAGGAATCGAGATCAGGGCCGACGAGTTGCTGTCGCCCAGGGCAACGTTCACCTGGTCGCACTTCAGGTTATTCAGCACGTCCAGCAAATAGGTCACGTTGAAGCCGATGTCCACGCTGTCGCCGCCGTAGTCGATTTCCAGTTCTTCGACCGCTTCTTCCTGGTCCGCATTGGTGGAGGAAATCTTCAGCGAGCCCGGGGTGATGATGCAGCGCACGCCCTTGAACTTATCGCTGGTCATGATCGCGGCGCGCTGCAGGGAGCGCAGCAGCTCTTCGCGGCCGATGGTGAAGTTGTTGACGTAGCCCTTAGGGATCACGCGGGTGTAGTCAGGGAATTTGCCTTCCACCAGCTTGGAGATCAGTTCGATGTCGGCGAACTGCAGCTTCACTTGCGAAGCGGCGATGTCCAGCGAAACGGCGTCGTCCGACTCTTCCAGCAGGCGTTGCAGTTCGATGATGGTCTTGCGCGGGATGATCACTTCTTCGCGGGCGAAGCTCTGGTCGGTCTCGACCTGGCAGAACGCCAGGCGGTGGCCGTCGGTCGCCACGGCGATCACTTTGTTACCGTCCAAGACCAGCAGCAGGCCGTTCAGGTAGTAGCGAATGTCCTGCTGCGCCATGGAGAAGTGCACCATGTTGAACAGGTGTTTCAGCGTTTTTTGCGGCAGCTGGAAGCTGGCGTTGAAGCTTTCCGCTTGCTGCACGGTCGGGAATTCTTCGGCGGCCAGGGTTTGCAGGGCGAAGCGCGATTTGCCGCTTTGGACGGTCAGGCGCTTGTTCAGCAGGGTCATGGTCACGTCGCCGGCTTCCGGCAGCGCGCGCAGAATATCCAACAGCTTGCGTGCCGCCACCGTGGTGCCGGTAACATCGGCACCCGAGCCGATTTCCGCGTTGGTGGTGATTTGCACTTCCGTGTCGGTGGAGAGGAAAGAGACGCTTTCGCCTTCCTTGCGGATGAGGATATTGGCCAGAATCGGCATAGTGTGCCGACGCTCGACAATACCACTCACAATCTGCAGTGGCCGGAGAAGCGTGTCTCGGGTGGTTTTGACCAGTTGCATAAATATCCTCAGTTAATGGGTTGTTACGTTAGTTCTTTTGTTAACTTCGCAGTATATCAGTCAGGAACCGGGAAACCGGGAAACCGGGGTCAGACCCTCAGGGTCTGACCCCGGTTTCCCGGTTTATCAGGTCTTAGCCCTTCAAAGTCTGCTCCAGCACATGCAGCTCATGGTTGCACTCAGGATTCTTGGTCCTGTCCGCAGCAATCTTACGCACCGCGTGCAGTACCGTGGTGTGGTCACGCCCGCCAAACAGCTCGCCGATTTCCGGCAGCGACTTCTGGGTCAATTCCTTGGCCAGGTACATGGCGATCTGGCGCGGGCGGGCGATATTCGCCGGGCGGCGCTTCGAATACATGTCGGCGACCTTGATGTTGAAGAAGTCGGCCACGGTCTTCTGGATGTTTTCCACAGAAATCTGACGGTTCTGCACCGACAGCAGATCCTTCAACGCCTCTTTCACGATATCGATCGAGATGTCCTTGCCGTGGAAGCGCGAGTAAGCCAGGATCTTGCGCAGTGCGCCTTCCAGCTCACGCACGTTGGAGCGCAGGTGCTTGGCCACAAAGAAGGCTACGTCGTCGTTCAGGGTCACGCCTTCCGACTTTGCCTTCTTCAGCAGAATCGCCACGCGCATTTCCAGCTCCGGCGGCTCAATCGCCACCGTCAGGCCGGAGTCAAAGCGCGAGATCAGGCGGTCGTCCATGCCGGTGATCTCTTTCGGATACGTATCCGAGGTGATGATGATCTGCTTCTTGGCCGCGATCAGCGCTTCGAACGCATAGAAGAATTCTTCCTGCGTGCGGGACTTCCCGCCGAAGAACTGAATATCGTCGATCAGCAGCATGTCCAGCGAGTGGTAGTAATGCTTGAAGTCGTCGAAACCCTTGCGTTGGTAAGCGGTCACTACGTCGCGAACATACTGTTCCGCGTGGATGTAGCGGATTCGGGCGCCTGGCTGATCGGCCATCACCTGGTTGCCGATCGCGTGGATCAAGTGGGTCTTACCCAGGCCTACGCCGCCGTAGAAGAACAGCGGGTTGTACGACACGCCAGGGTTGTTCGCTACCTGGATCGCGGCGGCACGCGCCAACTGGTTGGCCTTACCGGTAACGAAGGAGTCGAAAGTCAGGTCCGGGTTGATGCGGCTGTTCTCGCGGCCCCTCGGGTTGGAGTATTCGGCGGCGGCGGTGGGCGCGGCGGCGGCGGCAGGGGTTTCCTGACGCACGTCGCTCAGTGGGCCGGAAATCACAGCCGGTGCGGCGGGCTTTTTCAGCGCGTGGGTGCGCGGATCGAGCACGAACTGCACCTCGATCACGGTTTCCCAATACTGGCAGGCCAGGGCCGTGATGCGGCTCGCAAATTGGGTTTTTACCCAATCCAGCTTGAACCGGTTAGGCGCGGCAACGCGCAGCTTGTTATTCTCGAAGTCGAGAGGGACAAGCGGCTTAATCCAGGCACTGAATTGTTGCGGCGTCAGCTCAAGCTCCAACTGCGCGGAGCAGGTCTGCCAGAAAGTTTCCATGAATCTCTATATGCAAAAGGTGTGGGAGGGCGTTCGAATCGCCACACGTAACGCGCTATTCTAGCCGCTAAGTCGGAAGTTATCCACAGGTTAACCAGAATTTTTGCACAAGCGTGCTATGGTTGGCTTTTCTGCAACCAAACCTTCTTGAACCGGGAAAGCAGGCTACGGCCCACAGGGCCGGACCCTGCCTACGCTGCATGCCTTGGCGGGGTCCGACCCTTTGGGTCGTACCCCGGTTTCCCGGTTTTGGTGGTTGACATCCACCCCAAAAATCCTGATAATTCTGGGTTCCCCGCCCGTAGTCCGTGTTTTTGCAGATACGATGCGCGGATTTTAGCGGGCAGTGAGATTGGCGCAGTGCGCGAAATGTCATTGGCACCAACATTTTTAGGGACAGCACCGTCCCGATTTTGTATTTTTTAGCGAGACCAACATGAAACGTACTTACCAACCTTCCGTTGTGCGTCGCAAGCGCACCCACGGCTTCCGCGCCCGTATGGCTACCCGTGGTGGCCGTCAAGTCCTGAACGCACGTCGTGCAAAAGGCCGCAAGCGTCTGGCTGTAGTTTAAGCCCGCTTGTACGCTGATCGCGTGGACAGCTGTCAAAACAGCTCGACAGGCGAAGGCAGACACGACTTCGCTCGCGCTCGGCGCATCATAAAAACGGATGAATTTTCATCCGTTTTTAGTTTGCGCCCAACGCACAAGAGCGCGCACTTCGTGCTCTATACCCGCCAAAACCAGCTGCCGAACGCGCGGCTGGGCATTGTCGTTGCCAAACGCTTTGCACCGCGCGCGGTGACCCGCAACACCATCAAACGCGTTACGCGCGAGCTGTTCCGCGTCACCAGCCTGCCCGCCATCGATTGCGTGGTGCGCCTGTCGCGCCCCGTGAATAGCAAAGATGGCCCGGCGACCACCGCCAAGTTGAAGGCCGAACTGCGCCAGGAACTCACGCGCCTGTTCGCCAATGCCAACAAGCCCAGGCCGGCGAAATGAAAGCGCTGCTCACGTTCCTGATTCGCGTATATCAAGTGGCCCTCAGCCCGCTGATGGGCCCTCGTTGCCGTTTTTACCCTAGCTGCTCCAACTATGCGCTGGAAGCCCTGCGCGTGCACGGTGCGGCTAAAGGCAGTTACCTGGCCACGCGCCGGGTATGCCGCTGCCATCCCTGGAATGCGGGCGGGGTCGATCCCGTGCCGCCCAAGCACTTCAACCACTCCTGAAGAACCGAATGGATATCAATAAACGCTCAATCCTGTGGATCGTCTTCGCCGTATCGCTGGTTATTCTGTGGAATAACTGGATGGTATCGACTGGTAAGCCGTCCATGTTCGCTCCGGCGCCTGCCAAGCCAGCCGTGGCTTCGGCATCCGCCACCGCTGCTGCTGGTAGCGTGCCTGCCGCCGTGACTGGCGCTGCGGGTGCCGCGACCGCCGCAGCACCGGCTGGCGACGCCGCCGCGCCAGCGCAGATCAAGACCGAAGTGGTAACCATCACCACCGACGTGATGCGCGTCGACATCAACACCATGGGCGGTGTGATCCAGCGCCTGGAGCTGCTGCAGCACAAAGGCCGTACCGATCCGGGTTGGCTGGGCGGCTGCTTCGGCCTGTTCGAGTTCTGCAAGCCGAAGGGCGGCAACGCCAACGAAGTGCTGTTCCGCCAGGAAGGCAAGCATACCTACCTGGGTGAAACCGGCCTGGTCGGCGCTCCTGGCCTGCCAAACCACCAGACCCCGTTCGTGGCCCAGCCGGGCGCGCGCATGCTGGCCGATGGCGACAAGATCCAGCTGGTGCTGGAAGCGGAGCAGGGCGGCGTCAAGCTGACCAAGACCTTCACCTTCAAGAAGGGCAATTACCTGGTGGACGTGCAGCACACCGTCACCAACACCAGCGCGGCGCCGCTGTCGCCGCAGTTGTACATGCAGCTGAAGCATGACGGCTGGGAGCCGGAAGGTTCGTCGTGGATGAACCCTTCGTTCATCGCGCCAACCATGTACACCTCGGACACCAAGTACAAAAAGTACGAGTTCAAGCACATCGAGAAAGATGCCAAGTGGCTGGCTGAAAACCCAGGCAAGGATTCCCCTGCGGACCACGTGAAGAAGGCCAACGACGGCTGGATCGCGATCGCGCAGCACTTCTTCGTCTCCGCCTTCGTGCCGCAGGATAAACTGCCGCGCGATATCTTCACCAAGAAGGAAGGCGAGAACCTGTACTCGGTCGGCGTGGTGCAGCCGCTGGGCGCCCTGGCTCCCGGCGCGACCGTGACCAACAACGCCAAGCTGTACACCGGCCCGCAAAACACCGACGCCCTGAAGCAAGTCACCGAAGGCCTGGACCTGGTGAAAGACTACGGCTTCCTGGCCATCGTCGCGCGTCCGATGTGGGCCGCGATGGATGCGATCCACTCCGTGGTGGGCAACTGGGGCTGGACCATCATCGCCTTCACCGTGGCGATCAAGCTGCTGTTCTTCCCGCTGTCGGCTGCGTCCTTCCGCTCCATGGCGAAGATGAAGCTGGTGACCCCGAAGATGACCGCCATCCGCGAGCGCTACAAGGGCGACCCGCAAAAGATGAACCAGGCCATGATGGAGCTGTACAAAACCGAGAAGATCAATCCTCTCGGCGGCTGCCTCCCGATCCTGGTGCAGATGCCGGTGTTTATCGCCCTGTACTGGGTGCTGAACGCGTCGGTTGAAATGCGCGGCGCTCCATGGGCGCTGTGGATCACCGACCTGACCCAGCACGATCCTTACGCGATCCTGCCGATCCTGTACGCGATCTCGATGTACATCACCACCCGTTTGAACCCGCAGCCGGCCGACCCGATGCAGGCCAAGATGATGATGTTCATGCCGATCGCCTTCTCGGTCATGTTCTTCTTCTTCCCATCCGGCCTGGTGCTGTACTGGGTAGTGAACAACCTGCTGTCGATTGCGCAGCAGTGGGTCATCACCAAAAAATTTGAAACTGGCGACGCCAAGTAACGCATAGAAGCCCGCGCCAGACGCGGGCTTTTTTATAACCGGGAAAACCGGGAAACCAGGGTACGGCCCAAAGGGCCGGACCCTGAGCAGACGGGGTCCGGCCCTTGGGCCGTACCCCGGTTTCCCGGTTCCAGGAAAAGAACACCAATGAACCTAGACTCCTCCCCCATCGCAGCAATCGCCACCGCCCCTGGGCGCGGCGGCATCGGCGTGGTGCGCGCCTCCGGCAAGAACCTGCAAGCCCTGGCGCAAGCCCTGTTCAACGGCGCCGAACTGAAACCACGCCACGCCACCTATATCCCCTTCACCCAGGCCGACGGCAGCATCATCGACCAGGGCATCGCGATCTACTTCAAAGGCCCGCACTCCTACACCGGCGAAGACGTGCTCGAACTGCAAGGCCACGGCGGCCCGATCGTGCTGCAAATGCTGCTGCAGCGCGTGCTGCAAGCCGGCCACGAGCTGGGCCTGCGCCTGGCCGAACCCGGCGAATTCACGCGTCGCGCCTACTTGAACGACAAGCTTGATCTGGCCCAGGCCGAAGCCGTGGCCGACCTGATCGACGCCTCCACCGAAGCCGCCGCCAAGTCCGCGTCCGCCTCGCTGAGCGGCGCCTTCTCGCAAACCATCCACGCCCTGGTGGAGCGCGTCACCCACCTGCGCATGCTGGTGGAAGCCACGCTCGACTTCCCGGAAGAGGAAATCGACTTCCTGGAAAAGTCCGACGCGCGCGGCCAGCTCAAAAGCATCGTCGCAGCGCTCGACCACGTCTTCAAGCAAGCCTCGCAAGGCGCTTTGCTGCGCGAAGGCCTGAACGTGGTGTTGGTGGGCCAACCGAACGTGGGCAAGTCCTCACTCCTGAACGCCCTGGCCGGCGCCGATGTCGCCATTGTCACCCCCATCGCCGGCACCACGCGCGACAAGGTGAGCGAGACCATCCAGATCGAAGGCATCCCGCTCAACATCATCGACACCGCCGGCATCCGTGGCCATGACGAGGCGGTGGACGTGGTGGAGCGCATCGGCATCGAGCGTACCTGGGGCGAAGTGGGCAAGGCCGACGTCATCCTGCACCTGCTGGACGCCGACCACGGCCCGACCCGCGCCGACGAAGCGATTGTCGCCAACTTCCCAGCCGGCGTGCCGGTGCTGCGCATCTGGAACAAGATCGACCTGTCAGGCCACAAGCCGTCGGTCGACGCCAGGGGCGACGCCACCCACATCTACCTGTCCGCCAACGAGAAAAGCGGCATCGACCTGCTGCGCGCGGAGCTGTTGCGCATCGCCGGCTGGCAGCAGACCGGCGAGTCGCTTTACCTCGCGCGCGAACGCCACCTGATCGCGCTGCGCAACGCCGCCACCCACCTGGACTTCGCCGGCCAGCACGCCGCGCAAACCGACCAGTCGCTTGACCTCTTTGCCGAGGAACTGCGCCTGGCGCAGGTACAACTCTCCACCATCACCGGCGAGTTCTCGTCGGACGACCTGCTGGGCGTGATCTTCTCGCGCTTCTGTATCGGCAAATAGGCAGCTATCGCGCCAGCACATCCAATTGGAATTTTTTTGTTTCATTTGGTGTGCTGACGCACGTTGCGTCACCTATGCCACGGATTTAATCCTGCTATTATTTTGTTGAGGCAGGTCATGCTCTTGTCCTGCCAATGCAGTAACCTTGTTTTACCAAGGCTTGCCTGTAAAGGGGAATATCGTGGAGACGCAACAGGAAATCCCGCCCGCTGAGAATGTCGCAGCGGTCACGCGCCCGAGCGGCGTGCGCCAGTCATTGCCGCCCAAGGGTTCTTGCTGGTACTGCGAAAAACCGTTGGATGCGGTGCGCCGCTTCTGCGGTAAAGAGTGTGCCGATGCCTTCGATGAAGAAGCGAATTACACCGGTTAGAGTTCCATCTCCAGCGCGTCGAGCGCCGTCTCAAAATCAAATGCATGGGTCGCCGCCGCCACCATCTGGAAGGTAGGCACACCCAGGGCCGCCGCCAGCACCGGCGCCGATTTCTCCACCAGGTCGATCGCCGCACCATCACCATCCCGCAGCAGTCCCACCAGTTCCTCGATCAGCGCGCGCAATTGCGCGGCATCGATGACGGGTGCTTCGCCCGGCACCACCGTGTCGCCTTGTTCACACAATAGCTGGTCGATGCTGGCGCAGGCTGCGCCCAGCAGGGCATCGAGCTGCGGCAGCAGCGCGCCGGAGTCGGCGCCCGCCGCGATGGCGTTCTCCACTTCCACCGCATGGTCGTGCACCAGCTGCGCGCCAATCAGGCCGGCCGATCCTTTCAGGGAGTGCGCCGCGAGTTGCGCCTGGCTTTCCAGCCTTTGCAGCAGCAGGGCGCGGATGCGGGTGCAAGAGTCGCGGTGGTCTTGCAGGAAGCGGCGCAGGATCTGCAGGTAGAGCGCGCGCTCGCCCATCAGGCGATCCAGCCCCTCCTCGGTATCGAGGCAGTGGCGTATTGGTGCGCTGGAAACTAGGTTGCTCATCAGGACAGAATTTAGCACTCCGGCCTGGCGCGGGCTAGGGGCTGGGCCTTATTTTGTCGTAAATGACCAGTTTCGCGACACGCTCACGCCGTCCACCGTGCCGCTGTAGCTCACGTCATAGGTGGTGTTGGCGAGCAGGGTTGTCAGCGGAACAATGGCTGCCACTTGCGCTTTGGTGTGCGAGTCCGTTGCACTGGACAGCAGGCGCGTGGTCAGCGCGCCACCGTTGCGCGGCTTGATCGTGAAGCTGTTCACCGTGATGCTGGATGAGATATCGGCATGCACGCTCACCGGGTAGCCCACCGCGTTCTGGTTCGGCACCGGGTCCGGCGATTCGGTATCGCTCAGGAAGATGGTTGGCACCATCACTTGCCCATCGCCCGGATAGGTGACGATGCGGCCGCGTCCCAGGCCGGGACCAAAGCCGCCGCTGGCGGTAAAGTCGGTGGTGAAGTAGGTGTAGTTGCCGGAGCTGGTGGAGGCGCCGGTGCCCATCTCCCTGAACACTGGCTCCAGGATCACGAAGCGGTGGTAGATCGCCGTGATCAGTTCTTCCGCGTGATAGAAGCCGGCGCGGTCGCCTGCGGCGGAAATCACTTCCCCGAACGCGTAGGGGTTGGACAGGGTGTAGCCCGCCGCTGTTATACGGTTCTGCAGCGTAGCGCCGGTGTAGCCCGGGTTGCCCGGCACCTGGTCGTGTGACACGGTGTTGTTCAGGCGCAGGTAGTTGGAGTGGCCGGCGGCCGCCGCGTCCAGCCGCGCGTTGCGCGCCAGTGTGGACAGGCCAATGCCGGTGCGGCGGTAATTGAACCAGTTGAAGCCATCCAGCGCGGTATCGCCGGTGGCGACGGGCGCACCGGGCGGCGTGACCGGTGGCGTGACGGGCGGCGGGGTGACCGTGGTGGAACCGCCGCCGCCACCGCCGCATGCTGCCAGCAGGGCGGCCAGCAAGAGCGTGAGCGAGCGCATGATGGTCTCCTTCATGGGCCGATTCTATGCCAATTTCCCGCAGGATGCGTTTCTTTTCGGGCGGGTTAAAATAGGCATACCATTTCTCTATCATTGCCAGAATTTGAATACTCCACGTCAACAGCGCCTACAGCGTGCCAAATTTGCGTTACCGAGTTCGGTGACTTTGCTTTCCATCGCCTGCGGCTTTGCCAGCATTGTGATCTCGGTGGATAACGCCCACTATGGCTTTGCGCAGGATTACCGCCTGTCCGCTTTCCTGCTGGTGCTGGCGGGGATCTTCGATGCGCTGGATGGCTTCGTGGCGCGTGCCACCGGCACCAGTTCCGAGTTTGGTGTGCAGCTGGATTCGATTGCCGATGTGATGAACTTCGGCTGCGCGCCGGCGGTGCTGCTGTATTGCTACGGCTTTGTGCAGATGGGGCCTGCGGATCCGACCTTGCTGCGCATTGGCGGTATTGCGGCGTTCTTCTTTGTCGCTTGCGGCGCCCTGCGCCTGGCGCGCTTCAATGTGAACGTGGGGCGTACGGATCCCAAGTACTTCGTGGGCATGCCGATTACGGCGGGTGCTGCCTGCGTGGCGTCGGTGGTGGTGGCGTGGCCGCAGTTCCCGGATACGAAGCTGGAGGGGTATCTGGTGGTGGCGCTGCTGTTTGTGGTGGGGAGCTTGATGGTGTCCACCATTCGCTTCCCTAGCTCGAAGCAGAAGAAGAGCGCGGCGGCGCTGGTGCTGCTGGCGGTGAATGTGGGGCTGATGGTGTGGCTGCGGGCGTATTACTTTGTGCTGTTCTTTGTGGTGTATATCGCGGTGACGGTGGCGTTGAATCTGGGCTGGCGGGCGGGGTGGCGTGGGATTGCGCCGCCGCAGGTCTTTAACGACGACTAAACCAGGAAACCGGGAAACCAGGGTACGGCCCGAAGGGCCGGACCCCGGTTTCCCGGTTCTTCGGTTTTAAGCCACCTCGTGCCCGCGCGCTGCGCGCAGAATCTCAAACCACTGCGGTTTGCTAAGCTGGAACTGGGTTGCCTCCACCGCCACCTTGATCGATTCAATACGACCGGAACCCGTCAACGGCACCGGCCTGCAAGGCAGCTGCATAATCCACGCCAGCACCACACTCGCAAACGGACGATTCAATTCATCCGCAATCTCCTTGATCTTCAGCCGCAAACGCTCGCCCTGCTCATCGCCGGCGGTGAACAAACGCCCACCACCCAGCGGCGACCAGATCATCGGCTGCACAGCCAGATCCTGCAGCCCATCAAACGTCTCATCAAACAACGGCGCCAGGTGCAGCGGTGAAAACTCCACCTGGTTGGTCACCAGCGGAATCCGCTTGTGCAGCGCCTCGAACTGGTGGCGCGAGAAGTTCGACACGCCGAACTCCCTCACCTTACCCTCCGCGCGCAAGCGCTCGAAGGTAGCCGCCACCTCATCGAAATCCATCAAAGGATCGGGACGATGGATCAGCAGCAGGTCCAGGTAATCCGTGCGCAGCTCCTTCAGCGAATTCTCCACCGACGCCACGATATGCGCAGCGCTGGTATCGTAATGCTGAACAGTGTGCGTCGGACGGCGGCCCGACACCAGTTTGATGCCGCACTTGCTCACCAGCTGGATCTGCCCGCGCAGCGCCGGCTGCAACGCCAGCGCCTCGCCGAACAACCCCTCCACGCCATAGCCGCCGTAAATATCGGCATGGTCGAAGGAGGTCACGCCCAGTGCCATGCACTGCTCGATGAACCCCAGGCGCTGCTGCGGCGTCATGTCCCATTCGGACATGCGCCACATGCCGGCCACCACGCGGGAGAGGTTGAGTTGCGCCATTATTTCAGCCACAGGCGCACGGAATCCCATGCGCGGCCAAAGATCGAAGCCTGGTCAACGGCCTGCAGCGCCACCACCGGCAGTTCCAGCAGCGGCTTACCGTCCACCATCATCTTCAGGGTACCGACGCGGGTATTGGCCGCAATCGGCGCCACCAGCGGGTCCTTGCGCTCCAGCACAGGCTTCATCTTGGCCGCCACGCCCTTCGGCACGGTCACCAGCACGTCGCTGGTGAAGCCGATCTTCAGGTTCGACTGCGAGCCCTTCCAGATTTCCGGCGAATCGATCGCCTGGCCTTTGGAGTACAGTTTCACGGTGTCGAAGTTCTGGAAGCCCCAGTTCAGCAGCTTCTGGCTTTCCGCAGTACGGGTGCTGTCCGAGTTGGTGCCCATCACCACCGAGACCAGGCGGCGTTCCAGGTTGCCTGCCGGGCGCTTGGCGGAAGCCACCATGCAGTAGCCGGCCGACTCGGTGTGGCCGGTCTTCATGCCGTCCACGGTCGGGTCGAGCCACAGCAGGCGGTTGCGGTTCTGCTGGGTGATCTTGTTGTAGGTGAAGCTCTTCACCGAATCGATCTTGTAGTACTCGGGGAAGTCCTGGATCACATGGCGCGCCAGGATCGACAGGTCGCGCGCGGTGGTGAAGTTGTCCGGCGACGGCAGGCCGTGCGGATTGGCGAAGCGCGAATTGCTCATGCCTATGCGCTGTGCCTCGCGGTTCATCAGGGTGACGAAGGCCGCCTCGTCGCCAGCCACGGCTTCCGCCAGTGCCACGGCGGCGTCATTGCCGGATTGGACCATCAGGCCGTGCAGCAGGTCGTTGATCGATACCGGGGTGGCCGGGTCGATGAACATCTTGGACGAGCTGGAGTCCACTTTCCAGGCCTTGACCGACACGTTCACTTTCTGGTCGATGGCCAGCTTCTTGTCGCGCAGTGCCTGGAAGGTCAGGTAGGCGGTCATGATCTTGGTCAGCGAGGCCGGCTCCACGCGCGAGTCCGGGTCCTGGGCGGCAATCACTTGCCCGCTGGTGGAATCCAGCAGCAGCCAGGATTTGGCGGCGATGGTCGGCGGCGGCAGGGTTTGTGCCACTGCGGAGGTCATGAGCAGCACACTGGTTGCCAGTGCAGCGATGATCTTTTTCATTGGTGCTTATTTCTTAGGGGGGTTAAAAATAGTTAAGCTTTCTGGCCCCACAAGGCGATCACCCAGTTCTTGATGTGACCGAGCTTGCGGTGGAAGAAATGGTCCGCGCCGGGAATCACGATCACAGGAATGTCCTGTGGGCGCGCATAATCCAGCACGTCGATCAGCGGAATGGTTTCGTCATTCTCGCCGTGGATCAGGATAGTGTCGGCAGGGACGTCGGCAATCTGCCACTTGGCGGCGGCGGTGCCGACCAGCACCAGGCGTTCGGCCGGGGTGCCGGCGGCGGCCAGGCGCTGCGCCAGGTGCGACTGCACGAAGGTGCCGAAAGAGAAGCCGGACAGCGACACCGGCAGGCCGGGGTACTGCTGCACCATGTGCTGGTACAGGATCATCATATCGTCGGTTTCGCCCAGGCCGTGGTCATGCACGCCTTCCGACGCGCCGACGCCACGGAAGTTGATACGCGCCGCCACATAGCCCAGCGTCACAAAGGTGCGCGCCAGCGTTTGCGCAACCTTGTTCTCCATGGTGCCGCCGTACAGCGGGTGCGGGTGGGCTACCAGGGCGATGCCTTTCGGCGCGCCGGCGGGCAGATCGAGCAGGCCTTCCATCAGGCCGGCGCCGCCCTGCAGCGTAAACTTCTCGGAAAACTTATTCATCATTTGATTTTCAGACGCTCGACTTCTTTGCCGTTGACCAGGTGGCTGTCGATGATTTCATCGATATCGCTGGTGTCAACATAGGTGTACCAGGTGCCTTCAGGGTAAACCACGGCGACCGGGCCGTGCTCGCAGCGGTCCAGGCAGCCCGCCTGGTTGATGCGCACTTTGCCGGCGCCGTTCAGGTTCAGCTCCTTGCAACGCTTCTTGGCGTGCTTCTGCGCCGCTTCCGCGCCGCGTGGACCGCAGCTTTCGCGGCCGTCATCACGCTGGTTCATGCAGAAAAACACGTGATGTTTGAAGTATTGGTTGTCGCTCATGTGGTGCCTCGTATGGAATGCAGGCGCTTATTTTACCGGGGTTTCCTTATTCAGCTTGTGCGATGGCAGGCAAAGGTACCAGAGGGTCGCCAGTGGCCACGCCAGCGACAGGAATTGGCCCGCGCCGTAGAAGTTAAGGAATTTGCCTTGCACCCAATTTTGCAGCGTCTCGCTGAAGTAGGGGTTAACGGGCGTGGTATTGACGATTAAAAGGCTGAGCAGCAGGGTGGCCACCGCCAGCCGGCGCTGCGCCACTTGCGGCGCGAAAATCAGGCCGCCCAGCATGATCACGCCGATCAGGAAGCCGCCCTGGGCGCCGGGCGTGATCCAGGCAAAGGCATCGTCCGGGCCGAATTGCAGGGCGGTGGAGAGGGTTTTCACCAGCACGGCGGCCGCCACCAGCAGGGCCACCAGCGGCGCGCGCGGGGCCGGCTTGCGCAGGATGCACAGCAGGGCCAGGGCCGCGCCCACCATGCCGCAGGCGGTCACAATGGTTTCGGACAGCCAGTACTGCTCCACTGTCAGCGAAACGTCGGGCCGCACCAGGGCCGCCAGGTCGATCTCCATGTCCAGCAGCTCGCTCAGCCACTCGGACAGGATGGGCAGCAGTTGGCCCAGCCCGAACAGGAAGCTTTGCGGGTAGATCTGCGCCAGCGGCCAGAGCGCCACCAGCACCAGGCCCTGGCTGGCGTGCTGGGCGAACCAGCGCTGGCGCAGCTTGTACAAATGGCTGGTGTCCATCAGCTTGCGCGCGGTCAGCGCGCCGATGAAGGCGCCCACGATGGCGCCCGCGCTATTGGTGTAGAAGTCCAGGTTCGAGGAAACGCGCGTCGGCAGGTAGGTCTGCACCGCCTCCATCGCGCCGGAAACCAGCATGCCGGCCAGGCCGGCCAGCAGGAAGGCCCAGAAGCCGGTCACCTTCGGCCGCATGGCATACACCAGCAGCATGCCGAACGGGATATAGCCGATCACGTTGATGCCGGCGTCGAACACCGTCCAGTAGCGCGGCAGCGAAGTCCATTCGAGGAAGATCAGCGGCGACAGGCCCTGGTTCTGCCAGCCGGAGAAGGGGAACCAGCTGGCATAGACGATGAGCACCGTATACGCCAGCAGGGTGGCGCGCGCCACTGGCGAACCGGTGCGCGCGGGCGGCTTCGCTTCCTGCGGGCGCGCTGGCGCGGGGGCCGGGGCTGGGGCGGGCGCGTCTTCTTTCATTGATTACGGCTTCGGCAGGGTCGCCAGCCAGGACAGGATATCGGCGGCAATGGCGTCGCTGCCCTCGGCCAGCGCGCTGGCGCCGCCCGCCGCGTCGGCGCTCGGTGCGCGCGCGGTGCGGGTAAAGGTGCGCTGGTCCACCAGCTTGTGGTTGCGGAACACCGATGCGCGCAGGGTGATGCTGGCGCTGCTCTGCGTGGCGCTGTCGAAGTTCTGCGAGAATTCGTCTGCCTCCAGGCGCAGCAGGGGCAGGCCGCTGGCGGAATCGGTGGTCGACACCACTTTCACGCCCGCCTGCGCGAAGCGCGACTTCAGGCGTTGCGACATCAACTGCAAGGGCGTGGCCGTCCAGGTGTTGTAGGCATAAGGGCGGGACTGGCGCGCGTCCGCGTACATCAGGCGGTAGAACATGCGCTGCGAATCCAGCGACGCCGGCCCGCTCACGTCCGCCACCACGATGGCCGGCAGCGCCGCCGGGGCGGCCATCGGCAGCGGCTGGCCGAGCGGCCCGAAATCAAATGCGCTAGCTTGCGGGCCCTTGCTGGCGCATCCCGCCAGCACAGCGGCTGCGGCAACGGCGATGAGGAGTGTCTTCTGCATGCTGGTTCCTTATTTGCCTTTGGGATCAAAGCCCGGTTCACCCGGCCCCGGCGGCGTGCCCGGCGCGCCGAACAGGATGCTTTGCGGCCGGTCGCTCAGGTTATTCATGGTGCGGCGAATTGCCCGCATCGACGACTTGGTTTCATCCGCCAGCCCGGTCACGCCCGGCAGCGTCTCCAGCTCGATCCCGCTGGCCACCGCCTCGACCGAAGTTGCAGCCCGGTCCACCGACGCGGTAATGCGCTGCACCGCGCCGTCCGGCCCCTGCAAGGTGCGCGCCACCTTGCTCGCCTCGCTGGCCAGCGTATCCACCGAACGCAGGGCATGCTCGCCGCGCTCCACCAGCGCAGGAACCTTCTGCACCGCCGGTTCCAGTTGCGCCGCCAGGTCTTTATAGGAACGCGCCGCCTCGCTGACATCGCTGAACGCCCCCACCATGGCCTTCTGGTTGGCGGGGCTGAGCAGGGTGTTCAGCTTCTTGGTCACTTCCTCGGCCTGGCCCAGAATCGCCGTGCCGCGCTTCTCGATCTGGTCGAACAGGCCCGGTTGCAGCGGAATGCTGCTGGGATTGCCCTTGGCAGTCGCCAGGCGCGGCGAACCGATCGACTCATCATCCAGTTGGATGTAGGCGATACCGGTCACGCCCTGGTAGCCCAGCGTCGCATACGTCGTCTTAGTGATCGGCGTGGCCGGATCGATGCTCAGGTGGATCAGGATCTGGCCCGCCATTTTCGGATCGAAGTCGATGTCGTCCACCTTGCCCACTTCCAGTCCCCGGTAGCGCACCGCCGCCTGCGGGTTCAAGCCCGGGATCGACTGCGTCGTCGCAATCAGGTAAGGCTCATACTGCACCCGGTCGCGGTTGAACCAGATGCCGAACAGCACCGCCGCGATCAGCAGCGTGATCGTGAACAAGCCGGTCATCAAAGCGTGCGATCTGTTTTCCATGCCTTGCTCCTTATTCCAGGGCCTCAAGCGCGCGTTTGCCGCGGTCGCCCAGGAAGAATTCCTTGATAAACGGATGATCTGTTTTGATCACCTCGCGCGTCGGCCCAATGGCCAGCACATGCTTTTCCGCCAGTACCGCAATGCGGGTGGACAGCGCAAACAGCGTATCCAGGTCGTGCGTCACCATCACCACCGTCAGGCCCAGCTCACGGTGCAGCGACTTAATCAGCGACACGAAGCTCTCCGACAGGTCCGGGTCCAAGCCGGCGGTCGGCTCGTCCAGGAACAGCAGCTTCGGCTCCAGCGCCAGGGCGCGCGCCAGCGCCACGCGCTTGATCATGCCGCCCGACAGGTCGCTCGGCATCTTGTTCGCATGCTCCGGCCCCAGGCCCACCATATTCATTTTCAGCAGTACCGCATCGCGGATCAGGCGCGCGGGCAGGGTGCCCAGCTCCTGCATCGGCTGCGCGATGTTCTCGAACACGGTCAACGCCGAATACAGCGCGCCCTGCTGGAACAGCATGCCCCAGTGGTTGCGCAGCTCCTGCAGGTGGCCGGACGACGCCGTGGTGATGTCCTCGCCGAAGATGCGCACGCAACCCTTGGACGGGCGCTCCAGCCCCAGCATCTGCCGCAGCAGCACGGTCTTGCCGGTGCCCGAGCCACCCACGATGGACAGGATCTCGCCCTGCTCAATGGTCAGGTTCAGGTCATTGTGGATGACCGTGCGGCCGAACTTGGTCTGCAGGTTGGTGATTTCCACCACCGGCACGCTGCCATCCAGGGTCAGGCCGCTTTCGCCCTCCGGGCAAGCGCAATTTTCGTCGGACAGCTCGGTCATCGGTAGCCCACTCCATTGAAGACGATCGCAAACACCGCGTTCGCCAGGATCACCACCGTAATTGCCGTCACCACCGAAGTGGTCGTGCCGTGCCCCAGGCTCTCCGTATTGGGCTTGATGCGCAAGCCGAAGTGGCAGGACACCATCGCAATCAGCATGCCGAACACCGCGCCCTTGAGCAAGCCGATGTAATAGTTCGCCAGCGGCACCGCATCCGGCAGCTTCTGCACGAAGTAGCGCATGGACAGGTTCAGTTCAACCTTGGCCGCGATCATGCCGCCGATCAGTGCCGCCGCATCGGTCCATATCACCAGCAAGGGCATCGACACCGCCAGCGCAATCACTTTCGGCAAGATCAGGCGGTAGCCGTGTGAAATGCCCATCACCAGCATGGCATCCAGTTCCTCCGTCACGCGCATCACGCCCAGTTGCGCCGTGATCGCGGAGCCGGAGCGGCCCGCCACCAGGATAGCCGCCATCAGCGGCCCCAGTTCGCGGATGACCGACATGCCGAGCAGGTTGACCAGGTAGATATCGCCGCCGAAATTGCGCAGCTGCTGCGCCGACAGGTAGGACAGCACCACACCAATCAAAAAGCCCACCAGCGCGGTAATGCCCAGTGCCTGGAAACCGGCATGGAAAATATTTGCAGAAATTTCGCGCCACGGCCCGCGCATCGGGTTGGCGGCAAAGCGCCCCAAGTCCTGCACCACGGAGCCAATCAGCTTCAGGAAGCCCTGCATATGCTCCATGAAGTGCAGGATGCCGAAGCCCAGCGACGTCACCCAGCCAAAATGCTCCTTGCGCGGGCGCGGGCATTCCAGCTTGCCGGTCGCCTCGATACGCTTGAAGATCTCGTCCTGGCCGTTGACCAGTTTCAGCGTGGCCGGCCGCTTGTAGTCCCAGGCGCCCCACAAAAGCTGCGCGCCGACGTGGTCGAGCATTTCAACTTCGCTCAAGTCCCACTCGACGGCATTGATGTCCCGCACCTGGTCCAGGCAGCCGGAAATAGCCTTCATCACCCGCTTACTCGCAAGCGCATGCACTTGCCAGGTTCCCCGGGCGAATACCGTGCGCCCGTCTGGGCTGACAGATAACGTTGGCTCTTGAGCAATAGGCATGCCGCCAGTGTAAAAGAGATTCGTTTCCCGCGCCACCCGCGACAGGGTCCGACCGGGGGCCGACCCTCCGGGTCGTACCCCGGTTTCCCGGGCTCCCCGGTTCTAAGCCGCCAAATGCCTAACCTGTCGCGCCGGCGCCGCAGAAGCCTGCGCCGCCACCTTCTGCCGCACCCCATGCCCGTCGCTTGCCAGCAGCTCCGCAACAGACCCCGCCTGCATCCCGGTTTCCGTCAGCCAGCGCCCCACCATCACCGCCAGCCTATCCAGCGCAATACGATGTGTCGCATCCGTATTGGCATACAGCCAATCCGAAAACGCCATAAACGATTTGAACGGCGCCGCCCCCAGCAGCACCGGCACGGCATGGGTAAAGCGTCCCGAGTTCGCCACCAGATCCCAATAGCGCGCAAAGCGCACCAGCCGCTGCATGGTCGAAAAATCAATATCCCGGTTCGCCAGGATCGTATAAGGCGGGTACGGGTCGTACACCATGCCGAATTCCTGGGTATGGCGGATGATCGGCGTGCCACGCAAGCGCTTCAAAATACCGAACTGGATTTCATGCGGCCCCAGCGCCCACAGCTTATCGAAGCCCTCCGCAAAGCTCTCCACCGTCTCCCCCGGCAAGCCCGCGATCAAATCCACATGCATATGCACGCTCGAATGCTCGCACAGCCAACTGATATTGTCCGCCGCCTTGGCGTTATCCTGCTTGCGCGAGATATTCGCCTGCACCACAGGGTTAAAGCTCTGGATACCGATCTCAAACTGCAGCGCGCCAGCCGGGAACTTGGCGATACCCTCCTTGAGTGCATCCGGCAGATGGTCCGGCACCAGCTCAAAGTGCGCGTACACAGGATCATCCGGCGCCGCCGCCAGCTTATCCAGGAAGAACTGCATGATCTTCAGACTGGTCTTGATATTCAGGTTGAACGTGCGGTCAACGAACTTGAACGTGCGGGCGCCGCGCGCATGCAGCGCCTCCATCTCCGCCAGGAAAGCATCGATATTGAACGGCCACGCCGTCTTATCCAGCGAAGACAGGCAGAACTCGCACTTGAATGGACACCCGCGCGAAGCCTCTACATATAAGGTGCGGTGCGCCAGGTCCTCATCCGAGTAAAGGGAGTAGGGCAACTTGATCTCTGCCATCGGCGGCTGCACGCCCGCATGCACCTTCATCAAAGGTTTCGGCCCGTTCAGGATCTCGCCGCATAGTTTAGGGAAGGTCACATCCCCCCAACCGGTCACCACATAGTCCGCCAAGCGCGTAATCTCCTGCTCACCGGTTTCGTAAGACACTTCCGGCCCACCCAGCACCACCACCACGTGCGGCGCCACGCGCTTGAGGGTCGCCACCAGGCGGCAAGTTTCCTCCACATTCCATATATAGACACCGAAGCCCACGATCTTCGGCTGCGTCGCCAGGATGCGTTCCACCATCTCGGTCGTCTTCGCACCGATGACGAATTCCTGGATGCGCGTTTGCGCCTGCAGCTCACCCATATTGGCAAGCAGATAGCGCAGCCCGAGCGACGCGTGGGTGTATCGGGCGTTAAGAGTAGTGAGCAGGATCGTCATGATGAAACCGGAATCGCGAAACCTCGCATTTTACCCTTGCGCGAAGGGCGCCGCTCCGTTATAGTTCTGTCCCTCGCAACGCAGCAACGTCAACGACGAAGCAGCGAAGCGAAAAAGAAGGGGTTGACGAGATGCACGCTGTACCGCATAATCTTGCCTCTCTGCTGCTGACGAACACAACGCTTCGTCGCTAAAACAAGGCAGCGATCTTTAAAAATCAACAGTCGATAAGTGTGGGCGTTTGACGAATTTGCCCGAACCTTTATGGTTCGATACTCAAATTATAGTTATACGCTCGCACAAAATTAAACGTAAATCTCTTTATGAGATTTCGTCAGTATTTTGAGTGAGTGACCTCCGGTAGCAATATCGGAAAAACAGAGATTAAACTGAAGAGTTTGATCCTGGCTCAGATTGAACGCTGGCGGCATGCTTTACACATGCAAGTCGAACGGCAGCGCGGACTTCGGTCTGGCGGCGAGTGGCGAACGGGTGAGTAATATATCGGAACGTACCCAAGAGTGGGGGATAACGTAGCGAAAGTTACGCTAATACCGCATACGATCTAAGGATGAAAGCAGGGGATCGCAAGACCTTGTGCTCCTGGAGCGGCCGATATCTGATTAGCTAGTTGGTGGGGTAAAGGCCCACCAAGGCAACGATCAGTAGCTGGTCTGAGAGGACGACCAGCCACACTGGAACTGAGACACGGTCCAGACTCCTACGGGAGGCAGCAGTGGGGAATTTTGGACAATGGGCGCAAGCCTGATCCAGCAATGCCGCGTGAGTGAAGAAGGCCTTCGGGTTGTAAAGCTCTTTTGTCAGGGAAGAAAAGGTTGCGGCTAATATCCGCAACTGCTGACGGTACCTGAAGAATAAGCACCGGCTAACTACGTGCCAGCAGCCGCGGTAATACGTAGGGTGCAAGCGTTAATCGGAATTACTGGGCGTAAAGCGTGCGCAGGCGGTTTCGTAAGTCTGTCGTGAAATCCCCGGGCTTAACCTGGGAATGGCGATGGAGACTGCGAGGCTAGAGTTTGGCAGAGGGGGGTAGAATTCCACGTGTAGCAGTGAAATGCGTAGAGATGTGGAGGAACACCGATGGCGAAGGCAGCCCCCTGGGTCAAAACTGACGCTCATGCACGAAAGCGTGGGGAGCAAACAGGATTAGATACCCTGGTAGTCCACGCCCTAAACGATGTCTACTAGTTGTTGGGTCTTAATTGACTTAGTAACGCAGCTAACGCGTGAAGTAGACCGCCTGGGGAGTACGGTCGCAAGATTAAAACTCAAAGGAATTGACGGGGACCCGCACAAGCGGTGGATGATGTGGATTAATTCGATGCAACGCGAAAAACCTTACCTACCCTTGACATGGATGGAATCCCGAAGAGATTTGGGAGTGCTCGAAAGAGAACCATCACACAGGTGCTGCATGGCTGTCGTCAGCTCGTGTCGTGAGATGTTGGGTTAAGTCCCGCAACGAGCGCAACCCTTGTCATTAGTTGCTACGCAAGAGCACTCTAATGAGACTGCCGGTGACAAACCGGAGGAAGGTGGGGATGACGTCAAGTCCTCATGGCCCTTATGGGTAGGGCTTCACACGTCATACAATGGTACATACAGAGGGCCGCCAACCCGCGAGGGGGAGCTAATCCCAGAAAGTGTATCGTAGTCCGGATCGCAGTCTGCAACTCGACTGCGTGAAGTTGGAATCGCTAGTAATCGCGGATCAGCATGTCGCGGTGAATACGTTCCCGGGTCTTGTACACACCGCCCGTCACACCATGGGAGCGGGTTTTACCAGAAGTAGGTAGCTTAACCGTAAGGGGGGCGCTTACCACGGTAGGATTCGTGACTGGGGTGAAGTCGTAACAAGGTAGCCGTATCGGAAGGTGCGGCTGGATCACCTCCTTTCTAGAGTCGGCATCAGACTCAAACGTCCACACTTATCGGCTGTTGTTAGATACTGGTTAAACGTAAGCCTTCGCGGTTTAGGTTTAAGTAGTACCGTTCTTTAACAATCTGGAAGAAGTAAAGTTTTATTAAGCGGATATCGAAAGATATTCACTTAGGGTAGTAGTAAAACTCATCAAACACAATGTAGTAAATGCTTGAACTTATAGCCGTCAAGGTTATAGGGACAAGTGAATAAGTGCACATGGCGGATGCCTTGGCGATTACAGGCGATGAAGGACGTAGTAGTCTGCGATAAGCTTCGGGGAGCTGACAAACAAGCTTTGATCCGAAGATTTCCGAATGGGGAAACCCACCCTTTTAGGGTATTGCATGCTGAATACATAGGCATGCAAGGCGAACGCGGCGAACTGAAACATCTAAGTAGCTGCAGGAAAAGAAATCAACCGAGATTCCCAAAGTAGTGGCGAGCGAAATGGGAAGAGCCTGTACGTGATAGTCGTTTAGATAGTGGAACGGATTGGAAACTCCGGCCATAGAGGGTGATAGCCCCTTACACGAAATCTAAGCGGTGGTACTAAGCGTACGACAAGTAGGGCGGGACACGAGAAATCCTGTCTGAACATGGGGGGACCATCCTCCAAGGCTAAATACTCGTAATCGACCGATAGTGAACCAGTACCGTGAGGGAAAGGCGAAAAGAACCCCGGGAGGGGAGTGAAATAGATCCTGAAACCGTGTGCATACAAACAGTAGGAGCCTCGTAAGGGGTGACTGCGTACCTTTTGTATAATGGGTCAGCGACTTACATTCAGTGGCGAGGTTAACCGAATAGGGGAGCCGTAGAGAAATCGAGTCCGAACAGGGCGCCAGTCGCTGGGTGTAGACCCGAAACCAAGTGATCTATCCATGGCCAGGTTGAAGGTGCGGTAACACGCACTGGAGGACCGAACCCACTAATGTTGAAAAATTAGGGGATGAGCTGTGGATAGGGGTGAAAGGCTAAACAAACTTGGAAATAGCTGGTTCTCTCCGAAAACTATTTAGGTAGTGCCTCAAGTATCACCGACGGGGGTAGAGCACTGTTATGGCTAGGGGGTCATCGCGACTTACCAAACCATTGCAAACTCCGAATACCGTTGAGTGCGAGCTTGGGAGACAGACATCGGGTGCTAACGTCCGGTGTCAAGAGGGAAACAACCCAGACCGCCAGCTAAGGTCCCAAAGATTGGCTAAGTGGAAAACGAAGTGGGAAGGCTAAAACAGTCAGGATGTTGGCTTAGAAGCAGCCATCATTTAAAGAAAGCGTAATAGCTCACTGATCGAGTCGTCCTGCGCGGAAGATGTAACGGGGCTAAGCCAGTCACCGAAGCTGCGGATATCCGCAAGGATATGGTAGGAGAGCGTTCTGTAAGCCTGCGAAGGTGTCTTGTAAAGGATGCTGGAGGTATCAGAAGTGCGAATGCTGACATGAGTAGCGATAATGCGGGTGAAAAGCCCGCACGCCGTAAGCCCAAGGTTTCCTGTTCAACGTTCATCGGAGCAGGGTGAGTCGGCCCCTAAGGCGAGGCAGAGATGCGTAGCTGATGGGAAGCAGGTTAATATTCCTGCACCGTCGTATGATGCGATGGGGGGACGGATCGCGGAAGGTTGTCTGACTGTTGGAATAGTCAGTTTCTGGTTCATAGAAGGCGCTTAGGCAAATCCGGGCGCGTAATTCAAGGGACTGGGACGAGTGCACTTGTGCACGAAGCAATCGGAAGTGGTTCCAAGAAAAGCCTCTAAGCTTCAGTCATACGAGACCGTACCGCAAACCGACACAGGTGGGCGAGATGAGTATTCTAAGGCGCTTGAGAGAACTCGGGAGAAGGAACTCGGCAAATTGGTACCGTAACTTCGGGATAAGGTACGCCTCGGTAGCTTGATTGGTTTACTCCATGAGGGCGAAAAGGTTGCAATAAACTGGTGGCTGCGACTGTTTAATAAAAACACAGCACTCTGCAAACACGAAAGTGGACGTATAGGGTGTGACGCCTGCCCGGTGCTGGAAGATTAAATGATGGGGTGCAAGCTCTTGATTGAAGTCCCAGTAAACGGCGGCCGTAACTATAACGGTCCTAAGGTAGCGAAATTCCTTGTCGGGTAAGTTCCGACCTGCACGAATGGCGTAACGATGGCCACACTGTCTCCTCCCGAGACTCAGCGAAGTTGAAGTGTTTGTGATGATGCAATCTACCCGCGGCTAGACGGAAAGACCCCATGAACCTTTACTGTAGCTTTGCATTGGACTTTGAACCAATCTGTGTAGGATAGGTGGGAGGCTTTGAAGTAGGGACGCCAGTTCCTATGGAGCCAACCTTGAAATACCACCCTGGTTTGTTTGAGGTTCTAACCTTGGTCCGTAATCCGGATCGGGGACAGTGCATGGTAGGCAGTTTGACTGGGGCGGTCTCCTCCCAAAGTGTAACGGAGGAGTTCGAAGGTACGCTAGGTACGGTCGGACATCGTGCTAATAGTGCAATGGCATAAGCGTGCTTAACTGCGAGACCGACAAGTCGAGCAGGTACGAAAGTAGGACATAGTGATCCGGTGGTTCTGTATGGAAGGGCCATCGCTCAACGGATAAAAGGTACTCTGGGGATAACAGGCTGATTCCTCCCAAGAGTTCATATCGACGGGGGAGTTTGGCACCTCGATGTCGGCTCATCACATCCTGGGGCTGTAGCCGGTCCCAAGGGTATGGCTGTTCGCCATTTAAAGTGGTACGTGAGCTGGGTTTAAAACGTCGTGAGACAGTTTGGTCCCTATCTGCCGTGGGCGTTGGAAATTTGAAGGGGGCTGCTCCTAGTACGAGAGGACCGGAGTGGACGAACCTCTGGTGTACCGGTTGTCACGCCAGTGGCATTGCCGGGTAGCTAAGTTCGGAAGAGATAACCGCTGAAAGCATCTAAGCGGGAAACTTGCCTTAAGATGAGATTTCCCAGAGCCTTGAGCTCTTTGAAGGGTCGTTCGAGACCAGGACGTTGATAGGTCAGGTGTGGAAGTGCAGTAATGCATTAAGCTAACTGATACTAATTGCCCGTACGGCTTGTCCCTATAACCTTGCCGGTTATATAGCATTTACTCGTGTTTGAGAACACTACCCCAACTTTACTTCTTCCAGATTGCGCAGCGCGCCTGGCGCGCTGCCTACAAGTTATGCTTGATGACCATAGCAAATCGGTCCCACCCCTTCCCATCCCGAACAGGACCGTGAAACGATTTTGCGCCGATGATAGTGCTGCAACCAGTGTGAAAGTAGGTTATCGTCAAGCTATTAATTCCTGGTGACGCGCCATGCGCGAACCATGTACCGGTCAGTCTGATGACCATAGCAAATCGGTCCCACCCCTTCCCATCCCGAACAGGACCGTGAAACGATTTTGCGCCGATGATAGTGCTGCAACCAGTGTGAAAGTAGGTTATCGTCAGACTAAGTAACAACGCCTAAAGGCCCGCTAACTAGCGGGCCTTTTTGCTTTTATGCTATCGTTCTTGCCATGACAACAGACTGGCAGCAAACGATAGCGCAAGCGCTCTCCTCCACCTCGGACGCGGATAGTTTGCTGACCACAGCGGGCGATGCGGCGCGCAGCCTGGGCTATGATTTTTTCGCTTATGGCATCCGCATGCCCTTACCCCTTTCGCGTCCGCAGACGCTGATGATCAATAATTATCCGCAGCAGTGGCAGCAACGCTATGCGGAGCAGTCCTACCTGGCCGTCGATCCCTCCGTGTCCCACGCCATGCGCTCCACCGCGCCAGTACAGTGGTCCGAGGATTTGTTCGCGTCGGCGCGCCACCTGTGGGAAGACGCCCAGGGCCACGGCCTGCATGTAGGTTGGGCGCAGGCGGCGGTGAATGCCAGCGGCGCGGTCGGCATGCTGACGCTGGCCCGCTCGGGCGACGGCATTGGCGGCGATGAACTGCAGGCCAATGGCTTGCGCATGCATTGGCTGGTGCACGCGGTGCACGAGAATGCGGCGCGCGTGCTGGCGCCGCACTTGCAGCAACTGCCGCAACTGACCGAGCGCGAATGCGATGTGCTGCGCTGGACTGCCGACGGTAAGACTTCCAGCGAGATCGGTGACATCCTTGGCGTAACTGAGCGTACTGTGAATTTCCATATCAATAATTGCATGGATAAAATGGGTGCAGTGAACAAGACTGCCTGCACTATCAAGGCTGCCATGCTGCGCCTGATCTGACTACTGTCAGGTCTGACAGCTAGCCCCGTCCCTGGGCCGCACGGTTAAATGCGGCCATCAAAACAAGGGGGCGTCATGCACACCAAGTACATCTGGCCGGCCATTGCGCTGGCTCTCAGCGCCTGTTCGACAACGACCGGCAGTGGCGTTCGTTTCTTCGTCGGCGAAGGCGCAACGCCGCGCACGGAGCAGGTGGCGCCGCAGCTCGAGCAACTGGCAAAAGAGTGGGCGCGTGTGGCAGCGCCGGGCGTGCTGGTGGTGGGCGATGTCGGCGCCTTGAGCGCGCTCGATGGCGCGCAGTTGCGCGCACTGCACAGGGCCTATGCCAGGAGTGGCAGCGCCGATGATTTCGCGGCGCGCTTGGGCGGCCTGACCAGCATTGAGACGTTCGGTATGGCCGGCCTGGTCAAGCTGGAGCGTCCCGCAGCGGTGCGCCTGGCCGACGTGGATGCGGTGGGCTTTGTCTCCAAAGCTGGGGAGCTGTTCGGCAGCACGGGCGACCTGGTCGCGGCGCGTAGTGATGCCGATGGCTTGCTGGTGCTTGAGAAAGTGCTGTGTAAGGGCGGTGCGCCCGACTTCAAGGCCTGTGCGACACGCTACGTGCGCGGTCACTTCGACCCGGCGGGCGTGGAATTGGATAGCGATTTGCAGCCCAAGCGCGGCGGGCGCCGCATTGATCCGGCCAGCTACGCCGTGCTGCAACGGCGGAGCGCGCAATGATGGCGCCGCACCCTGTGCCGCAGGCCGGCGCGGAGGCGAGGCCAGCCTTGTTGGAATTATCCGGCGTGAGCTTCGCCTATCCCGGCGGCCGGCAGGCGCTGGCCGGCTTGTCGCTCCAGCTTGGCGCCGGCATCGTGGGCCTGCTGGGGCCGAATGGCGCCGGCAAATCAACGCTGATGCGCATGCTTGCCACCCTCAACCGGCCGACGCAAGGCACGATCCTGTGGCGCGGGCGCGATATCGCGCGCGAACCGGAGGTGCTGCGCCATGAGCTGGGCTACCTGCCGCAGGAGTTCGGCGTCTATCCGGCCCAGACCGCGCGCGAGTTCCTGTGTTATCTGGCGGCGGTGAAGGGGCTGCGGCATGCGTCGATCGCCAGTCGCGTGGACGAGTGCATTGAAATGGTGGGACTGGTGGCGGGACGCGACCGCCCGATTGGCAGCTTCTCCGGTGGCATGCGCCAGCGTGTCGGCATCGCCCAGGCGCTGCTGAATGACCCCGCGCTGCTGATCGTCGACGAGCCGACGGTCGGCCTCGATCCCGGCGAGCGCCAGCGCTTCCGCAACCTGTTGACCGAGCTGGCAGGCAAGCGCCTGGTCATACTGTCCACCCATATCGTTTCCGATGTCGAGGCCATTGCCACCGACCTGGTCGTGATGCAGAGGGGGCAGTTGCGCTTTGCCGGCCCACCGCAGGCATTGCTACGCGCGGCCATTGGCAAGGTCTGGGACTGGACCGTGCCGGAACACGCGCTGGAAGGCGCGCGCGCCAGCTACCGCGTCTGCAACGCGCTGCGCAGCGCGGGCGGCATCCAGCTGCGCGTGGTGTCGGAGCAGCGGCCGCACAGCGACGCGGTGCCGGCGTTGCCGGGGCTGGAGGAAGCCTATATGGTCGCCCTGGCGCACGAGGCCTGATATGCAAGGCTTTTATGTTTTCCTCTCCATTGTGGCCACCGACTGGCGCGAACGCACGCGCTCGCGCCGCTTCTGGCTGACGCTGGCCGCCACCGCCGGCCTGGCCTGGCTGTGCTTCCCCTCCGCCAGCGCGAATTACATCGTGCTGGGAATTAATGGTCACCACCGCGGCCTCTACTCCAGCGCATGGATAGGCATGGTACTGGCCATGCTCTCGATCTGGACCTCGCTGGTGGGCTTCTATCTGGTGCGCGGCAGCCTGGCGCGTGATTTTGATACCCGCGTGTGGGAACTGGTCGAGGCGACGCCGCTCAAGCGCGGCAACTACCTGGCCGCCAAATGGTGCGGCAATTTCGCCGTGCTGCTGGCGGTGCTGGGCGTGCAGTTGCTAGCCGGGGTGTGCGCGCAGCTATGGCGCGCGGAGGATGGGGTGCTGCGCCTCGCTGCGATGGCGGGGCCGATGCTGCTGATCGGCGTACCGACCATCGCCATCACCGCCATGTTCGCGATCTGGTTCGATCTGCTGCCGCCGCTGCGCCGCACCGTGGGCAACTTCGCCTACTTCATGCTGTGGATCGCGATCCCGATCTCGATGGTGCGCAGCTTCAGCACCGTACCGCTGCAAGGCTGGCTCAGCGACCCGTATGGGATTACGATTTTCCAGCAGCTGGTACAGGAGCGGCTGGCGGGCCAGTTGAGCCAACCTTTGAGCGGTTGCGGTGTGTGTGTGCTGGGCGCACGCGAACTGGGCACCTTTGATTGGGCGCCGTGGAGCATGCCGGCGATGCAGGTGCTGGGGCGGCTTGCCTGGCTGGCGATACCCGTATTGGGCGTTATGCTGGCCGCGCCTTTGCTGGACCGCTTCGGCGCCGCCCGCAATCGCTCCGCCGCAGCGGACGCACCGCGCTGGCAACCGGGCTTGCCGCGCGCGCTGTCGGCCGTGCTGGAGCGCTCGCGCAGCGGGGTGTTGCTGGAGGCTGAGATGGGCCTGGCGCTGCATGGGCGCAGCCTGTGGTGGTGGCTCGCGCTGGCGGCCGCCATGGTCATGCAGCTTGTGGCCGGCTCGCCGCTCCAGGCCAGCTACGCCTTGCTGGCAACCTGGGTTTTGATGGCGCAGGTAGCCGCGACGCCGGCCACGCGCGAAGCCGACAGTGGCGCCGGCCCGCTGCTGTTCTCAGCGCCGCATGCGGTGCAGCGCGTCCTACTGGCGCGCTGGGTTGCGGCGGCGCTGCTGCTAACCATCGGCACCTTGCCGGCGCTGCTGCGCTTTGCCATCGCGGCGCCGGCCATGGCGGCGGCGACCTTGTCGGTCAATTTGTCGCTTGCCACCTGGGCCTTGCTGTTGGCAGTGGCCACGGGTACCGCGCGCACGGCGGAAATGGCGATCTTTGTGCTGGCCTATCTTGGCTTGCAGGGCAACCCTTTGCTGGCGGTGGCGCTGGTGCCGATGTGGGTGGTGCAGGTGCATCTGGCGCTGCTGCCGTGCGCGGCCTTGCTGGTCTGCCTGGGCTGGCCGCGCCTGGTGGCACGCACCTTGTCATAGGCCTGTCACGCCGGCTGATTATGCTGGGCCTTTTCCGATTCCGAGGCCCGCATGAAAACCCTGTCCCTGCTTCCCCTTGCTCTCGCTCTCGCCGCCTGTGGTGGCAGCAGCAATCCTGACCCGGTCAAGCCGAGCGTGAGCGGCGTCTTTATCGATGGCGCGGTGGAGGGCGCGGACTATGTTGCGGGCACGGCGGCCAAGGCCAGCACTGGCGCCAAGGGTGAGTTCAGCTGCAAGGAAGGCGAGACGGTTGCCTTCAGCGTGGGCGGCATTGCGCTGGGCAGCGCGGCTTGCGCTGCCACCATCACGCCGCTGCAACTGGCCGGCGTGGCGGACGTGAAGGATGCGAAGGTGGTCAACCGCCTGCTGGCCCTGCAGTTGCTGGATGAAGACAACGATCCGTCCAACGGCATCAAGATTGCCGCCGACGTGAAGGCCGCCCTGGCCGGCAAGAGCGCCGATTTCAACGCCGCCGCTGCGGACTTCAACAAGTCCATGACCGCCAACCTGGTTGCCGCCGGCGCTGCTTACGGCGCGCGCGGCATCGACGACGACCGCCGCATGCTGGTGCGCGAGCACTTTGAGGACACCCTGGCGTCAAAGGTTGGCACGCCGGCGGTGGAGAGCTTCACCCAGGCTGCGGCCAGCGTCAGCGTGACTCGCTACCAGATCCAGGCTGCCAACAGCTTCTACATCCCCTATGAAGGCACAAACGCCAAGGTGAAAGCCGAATTCCCGCAGGGCTTCCTGCCATCCTACGGCTCCGCGCTGGCCTTTAAAGGCGTTGCCGCGAACGGCGATCTGGAGTTTTACGGCCTGACCGACCGTGGCCCGAACGGCGACGGCCCGAATGTGCCGAACCCGAACGGCACCGGTACCATGGGCGCCAAGATCTTCCCGGCGCCGAGCTTCGTGCCGGCGATCGGCGTCATCACGGTCGGTAAAGCCGGTGCGGTGCTGAACTCCAGCATGCCGATCAAGGTGGCGGCGGGCGTCAACAGCTCCGGCCTGGCCATTCCCGCCGGGACGCTGGGCAACTCGGCCGAGGTGCCGGTGTTCGACGCGATGAAGTATGACGCGAACGGCAAAGCCGTGTTCAACGCCAATGGCCTGGACACCGAATCCGTCGCCTTCGACAAGAAGCGCAATGCGCTGTGGGTGTCCGACGAATACGGCCCCTTCATCGTGAAGATCGACGCCGCCACTGGCGTGATCCAGTCGCGCTACGCGCCCGGCAGCGGCCTGCCGGCCATCTTCGCCAAGCGCCGCGCCAATCGCGGCATGGAAGGCATGGCGCTCGACACCGCAACCGACAAACTGCACGGCTTCCTGCAAAGCCCCCTGTCCGACGGCAGCGCGCCGTACTCGGTGACCGGCAAGAACGAGCAGGTCGAACGCTTTGCGCGCTTTACGCGCTGGATCGAATTTGATCCGGTCAGCGGCAGCACCGGCCGCATGTTCGCCTATCCGCTGAACGGCACCGACTATGCCGACGGCCGCACCGGCAATGCCAAGCTGGGCGACATGGTCGCACTGGGCAACGGTAAATTCATCGTGATCGAACAGGGCGCAGCACCGAACGGCAAGGTATTCAATAAGCTGATGCTGGTGGAAATCGCCGGCGCTACCGACATTAACGGCGCGGCGTTCAATCCAGCCACGTCCGACCTGGAAAAGAGCTCGATGGGCGCGGCCGCCGTCAACGGCGCGGACTGGACGCAAGTGGTGGCTTTGAAGAAGACCCAGTTGCTGGACCTGAACGCCATCGGCTGGCTGGCCGAGAAGGCGGAAGGCCTGACCCTGGTTGATGGCAATACGCTGGCCCTGGTGAATGACAACGACTTTGGCCTCAAGACCAAGATCTACAACCCGGCCGGCGAGGTGGTGGCCGATGCGGATGTCACCAAGTGCAATGTGGACGCGGCTGGCGCCATCATCACCAGCAGCGCGGCGGGCTGCAACGTCGCCAACAGCATCCGCGTGGCGCGTGGCGACGACCGCGAACGTCCAAGCCGCCTGTGGCTGATCAAGTTCTCCAAGGCCCTGAGCAGCTACTAAGTCCTTATAGCTGTTCCCACGCCAGGCCAAAGCGGGCCAGGAATTTCTTCAGGCGGTCGGCATCGTTCGGCTTGGCTTTGCCAAGGCGCGATGCCGCGAACAGCTTGCGGCCCGCATCCGACAGTGATTTGGACTGGCGGCAAACGGCGATGACCGATTCCAGCTGCATGCGGTCGAACAAATCGAGTTGCTCCAGTTCTTCCTCCCCCAGTAAGCGCGCCAAAGCAGCGCCGCCGCTCGCGGGCAGCGCGCCCTGCGCCAGCGGGCGCCATTGGCGCTGCAGGCGCGCCACTTCCGCCGCCACGATCGGCGTGGTGATGCGGCCGGCGTCGGCCAGCGTTGCCATGCGCGTGACGGAAGCCGACAGGTCGCGGAAATTGCCATTCCAGGGCGCGTCCGGCGAGGCCGCGAAACGCATGTATTGCTGGCGCGCCTCGGTATTGAAGCGCACCATGGCGCCGTTTTCCGCGCCGAATTGGCCCAGCATGTAATCCAGGTTCGGTTCAATGTCTTCCGGCCGGTCGCCCAGGCCGGGCAGGGAGTAAGTCCACAGGTTGATTCGGGCGAACAAGTCCTCGCGGAAGCGGCCTGCCGCCACCTCGCGCGCCAGGTCGCGGTTGGTGCCCGCGATCAGCTGGAAATCGCTGCGCACTTCATGGTCGCCGCCCATCGGCAGGAAGCGCTTTTCCTCCACCGCCTTGAGCAGCATGGCTTGCTCGTCCAGCCCCAGTTCGCCGATTTCATCCAGGAACAGCAAGCCTTTGTGCGCCGTGCGCAGCAAGCCGGGGCGGTCCGCCGCCGCGCCGGTAAAGGCGCCCTTCACGTGACCGAACAAGGTGGAGCCGGCGCCGTCGCCGTGCAAGGTGGCGCAATTGATCTCGACGAAGGGGCCATCAATTTGGTGGCGCGCCCTTTTCAGTTCATAGACGCGCCGCGCCAGGAAGGACTTGCCGGCACCGGTCGGCCCCATGAGCAGCATCGGCGCTTTCGAGCGTGCCGCCACGTGCTCGATCTCGTCGATCATCAGGTTGAAGTGCGCGTTGCGCGTGGCGATGCCGGACTTCAGGAATTCCACGCCCTCGCGCTGCGCAGTGGAGAAGCGCTGTGCGATCTGGTCGTAGCGCGACAGGTCCAGGTCGATCAGCGCGTAGTCGCCGGTTTTGCCGGGCGCCACGCGGCGCGGCGGCGCTGTTTGCAGCAGGCGGCCCGGGAAGTAGCGCGCTTCCGTCATCAGGAACAGGCCGATTTGCGCCACGTGGGTGCCGGTGGTGATGTGAACCCAGTATTCCTCGTTTTCGGTATCGAAGGGGTAGCTGCGGGCAAAGTCGAACAGGCGGCTGTACACGTCCTCGAAATCCCACCAGTCGCTGACGGGCAGCGTGTGGCGCTGCACCACGGTTTCGGGGGACACGGCCCGCATGTCCTGCTCGACCTGGCGCGCCAGGGTCTCGTGGTGGGCGCTTGCCATCAGCTCGAAACGGTCGACCAGCAAGTCTTCGTGCTGCAGCAAGGAGATGCTGGGGCGCCATTTCTCCCAGCGCGCGCTGGTGCGCGGGCCGCCGTCGAGTTGGGTGCCGAGGAAGCCGAGGATGACGATCTTCTTTTTCATTGTTGGATAGGAATTTATCTTTACGGATAATTTATCACAAGGTGCTATTTCGCGATATTCATATTTATCAATGACTTAGCAAGCTGGCACACCCCTTGCAATAGATGAGTTACGCAAAGACGAAAGGAGATCAAAATGGCGGTATCCCAAACCAGGGCCTGGACCATCAGCGCCGGCGCAGTCGGCAAGAAACCTATGAAGCGCAGCTATGGCGGCGTGAACGCGGCGATGAATATTTCGAGCAGCCGTCGCCACACCACCGTCAGTTGGCATAACGAGCCTGACGCGGGCAAAGGCCGGATGGTTTGGAATGGCGTGGTCTCCGCCCTTGTCGGCGCAGAGTGAATAACAGAAGATGAGACTTATGATGAACGATCAAGAATTCGAAGTGATGGATGTGCAGGGCGGTAGCCCGGTGAAGATGTGGACCAAGGGTGTGCCGGTGGAGCCGGAAGCGCGCCAGCAGTTAGCCAACACCGCCAGGATGCCCTTCATTTACAAGCACATTGCGGTGATGCCGGATGTCCACCTGGGCAAAGGTTCGACCATCGGCAGCGTAATCCCGACGCTGGGCGCGATTATCCCGGCGGCGGTGGGTGTGGATATCGGCTGCGGCATGATGGCCGCCAAGACCACACTGAATGCGCGCGACCTGCCGGATAACCTGGGGCCCCTGCGCAGCGCGATCGAGAAGGCGATCCCGCATGGCCTGACCCCGAAGTTCCGCGGCCGCGACCGCGGCTCCTGGGAGAATCCGCCAACACCGGTGGATGCGGCGTGGGCGCAGTTGAAGGATGAATTCGACCTGATCTGCCAGAAGACGCCGAAACTGAAGAACACCAACAACTACCGCCACCTTGGTACGCTGGGCTCGGGCAACCACTTCGTGGAAGTGTGCCTGGATGAAGAGGGTTCGGTGTGGTTTATGCTGCACTCCGGTTCGCGCGGCGTGGGGAATGCCATCGGTTCCCACTTCATCGAGCTGGCGCAAAAGGATATGCGGACCCACATCGCCAACCTGCCGGACAAGGACCTGGCCTACCTGGAGGAAGGTACCCAGCACTACGACGATTACGTGGAGGCGGTGGGCTGGGCGCAGAAGTTCGCGCGCATGAACCGCGAAGTGATGATGCAGAACCTGATCGCATCGGTGCGCACCGTGATCACCAAGCCGTTCCAGACGCACGTGGAGGCGGTGAACTGCCACCACAACTATGTGCAGCAGGAGCGCCACTTTGGCAAGGATGTGCTGGTGACGCGCAAAGGCGCGGTGTCAGCGCGCGCTGGCGAGCTGGGGATCATTCCGGGCTCAATGGGTGCCAAGAGCTTCATCGTGCGCGGTAAAGGCAACCCTGAGAGCTTCAATAGCTGCAGCCACGGCGCGGGCCGCACCATGAGCCGGAACGAGGCCAAGCGCCGCTTCTCGCTGGAGGACCATGTGAAGGCGACCGAAGGCGTGGAGTGCCGCAAGGACGCGGGCGTGATCGATGAGATTCCGATGGCTTACAAGGACATCGACGCGGTCATGAAGGCGCAGGAAGAACTGGTGGAAGTCGTGCACACCCTGAAGCAAGTAGTGTGCGTAAAAGGATAAGAAGCAAAGATGATTGAGATTGATGGTTCGCAGGGGGAGGGCGGCGGCCAGGTGCTGCGCACGGCGCTGACGCTTTCCATGATTACCGGACAGCCGTTCCGGGTATCCAATATCCGCGCCAAGCGCCCGAAACCGGGCCTGATGCGGCAGCACCTGGCTTCGGTGAAGGCGGCGGCGGAAGTGTGCGGCGCGCGCGTCATCGGCGCCGAGCTGGGTTCGTGCGCGCTGGAGTTCCAACCCGGCGCGATCAAGGCGGGCGAGTATGAATTCCAGATCGGCACGGCGGGCAGTTCGACCCTGGTGCTGCAGACGGTGGTGCCGGCCTTGCTGTATGCGCCGGGGCCGTCGACGGTGCGCGTCAGCGGCGGCACCCATAACTCCAAGGCGCCGCCGGCCGAGTTCCTGCAGCGCGCTTACGGCCGCGCCCTGGCGTCCATGGGCGCGCGGGTAGAGTTCGAAATGGCGCGCGCCGGCTTCTACCCGGCCGGCGGCGGCATCATGCGCGCGACCGTCCAGCCTTTGCAGGCCTGGCGCCAGCTGGCGCTGGTCGAGCGCGGCGAACGGCGCGCGGCGTATGCGGAAAGCCTGGTGGCGGCAGTGCCGGGCACGGTGGCCGAGCGCGAGCTCGATTGCGTAGCCCGCGCCATGGGCTGGTCCGGCGAGCAGCTGCGCTTCCACAAGCTGCCGGACAGTTGGGGCCCGGGCAACGCCTTGCTGCTCACGCTGGAGTACGAACATGTGACGGAAGTCTTCGTGGCCTTCGGCGAAAAGGCGCGCCGCGCGGAGGAGGTGGCGCGCGACGCGGTGGCGCAGGCGCGCCGCTATATCGCGTCCGGCGCGGCGGTCAGCGAGCATCTGGCCGACCAGTTGCTGGTGCCGATGGCCCTGGCCGGCGGCGGCAGCTTCACGCTGGACGTGGTGTCGCAGCACACCCGCACCAATGCCGAAGTGATTGGCCGCTTCCTGCCAGTGAGCGCCACCTTCAACCAGGGCGCGCAGGCCAGCATTTGCCGGATTCACGCGCACGATTGCGAAATTCGCTAGCTAATCTACTTGCTACATGGCAAAATTTGGCCTCGTTGTATTAAATATAACTACGCCGGATTCCGCCATGAATAAAAAGACGTTGGCCAAGGTCGCTGCGGTGGTCGTTGTCGCCGCGGGCGCCCTGGTCGCCTACCGTGCCTTCGGCTGGGGCGCCATGAATGGCCCCATCAACAGCCTGAAGCTCGACCTGTCCAAGCCGGACGCCCTGGTCGTCACCAAAAGCCTTTCCAGCCTGCCGCGCGACCTGCTGACCGTGCCGCTGGCGCGCGACGTGCTGCGCGAGGATTTCCTGTTCTATTACGAGCAGACCGAAGACCGCCTGGGATTGAAGGGCAGCCTGCGCCGCATCGCCTACGAGCATGAACTGGGCTGGGGCGACCAGTTGATCCGCACCGTGCTGGATGAACCGGCGGAAGTGGCGCTGTGGCGCGACGCCGATGGCTCGCTGAAGCATTACATGATCGCGGTTTCGCGCGGCAAGCTGGCGAGCTTCCTGGCGGAGGCAGGCAAGGTGGCGCTTAAGGACAGCCAACTGAGCGTGGCCGGCGACCTGCGCGTGGACGGCGAGAAGGTGACCGTGTACGCGCTGGAATACGCTTACAAGCGCACCATGCTGTTCGCCGCGCACGGCAAGCGCATGGTGATCCTGTCGCATCCCGGCATGCTGTACAACGCCGAGCGCAAACTCAGCGACGATACGGCGCAAAGCACCGTGACCAAACTGCTGATGGCCGATCCGGCGCAGCAGAAGGTGTTCCACCCGCAGTTCCATTTCGAGAAAACGGAGCAGGACGGCCACAGCATCGCCGTCAAGGCCGATTTCCTGTCCTTCGGCTACCAGCCATTCTTCGCCGGCCTGGAGGCGCTGCGCTTCGATTTCAGCAAGGGCGCCTGGCGTTCGCAGGTGTTGCTGGACGCGGCCAAGCTGCCGAAAGCTGGTTACGACAGCGCCGCCCTGTGGGCCGCGCTGCCGCACAACCCGAGCGCCTGCTTCACGCTGCCGGTGGATTGGGCCAGCATGCAGCCGGTGCTGCAGAACATCGGCGGCCAGACCAGCCAGCCGGTGCTGCCGCTGGCCACTGAATTGAGCGGCCCCGCCGCCGCCTGCTGGTACGGTAATTCGCGCCTGCATACGCCGGTGTTCGTGGCCAACCGCGCGGGCGGCAACGAGGCGCTGTTCGCCAGCCTGTTCCAGGCCGCCATCCGCGATGCCAAGGGTGCGAAAACGCAGCAGGGCAAGAAGGGCGAAGTGCAGTGGAGCAGCAGCGTCAAAACGGCGCAAGGCGGCACCGCGCCCACCCTGGCCATCAGCGGCAACACCGTGGTGTTCTCGGCTGACAAGGCGCTGGTCAACCAGGTGCTGGCGGTCAAGCGCAAGGAGCGCCCGGCCGCCTCCGACTTGCTGCCGGATGCGAAGCACACCGTGGGCCTGATCGCGCCGGCGGCGCTGGCCAAGCTGATTGAGGACGAAAGCTTCAAGACCCTGCCAAGCCAGCGCGAACCGGTGCTGCGCGGCGCGGTCGACGCCCACCTGGTGCCGCGCCTGCAGGCGCTGAAGAAGTATCCGCCTTACCGCATGGTGCTGAAATCGGTGCCGGGCCAGGGCGTTTCCTGGCAGCCGCTGGAATGGCAGGCTGCGGGCAAATGAAGCGGCGCGGTGCACTGCGGCTGCTGACCGGTTGCGCCGCCGCACTGGCGGCGCTGGGCGGCCGCCATGCGCTGGCGCTGACGGCCGCGCCGGACGCGCAAGCGCGCCTGTCGCAGGAGCAGTCGCGTGCCTTCCAGGCCTGGATGCTGCGCATTATCAGCGCCCAGGTCGAACGCGGCCCTTCGCCGCGCTGGCAGCATCGCGACTGCGCGGGCCTGGTGCGCTTTGCCGTGAATGAAGCCTTGTCCGTACACGACGCCAAATGGATGCGCGCCAACGGCATCGCCAGCGACCGCCGCCTGCCGCCCGAATTGAACCTCACGCCGCAGCAGGCCGCCCTGCGCAACCGCTGGGTGCAGGGCGAGGGCCAGGTCGGGCACTTCGTCACGGCGCTGGCGCTGGTGCAGCACAACAGCCGTTTCGTGGCGCGCGAAATCAGCCAGGCGCTGCCCGGCGACCTGCTGTTTTACGACCAGGGCGACGAACAGCATTTGATGGTGTGGATGGGGGCGCATATCGCTTACCACACGGGCACCGTCACCCCAACAGATAACGGTCTGCGTACCGTCGATATTCAACAACTAACGAAATGGAAGGACACGCGGTGGCAACCAGCGTCCAACAATCCGAATTTCGCCGGCGTGTTCCGGCTATCTTTTCTGTCCTGAAGCTGTGCCTGGCCAGCGTTTTGACGCTGTCGCTGCTGGCCGGCGCCGAGGCGCAGGAGGCACCGTCCAGCGGCTACACGCCGTTCAAGGGCGAGCCGTTCTTCCTGCTGTCGGACGCCAGCTACGGCAGCACCGATGAAGCGCGTGTGCGGCTGGAAGTGCCTGGGCGCGACTTCGGCCGCGCCCAGTTGGAGGCCTATTCCGGCGCCGACATCGTGGTCTACCGCGTGCCGCAGCCGCTCGAATTCCTCAAGAAGCAGCGCAACCTGCACCGCATCCAGGTGGAGGGGAACTACCAGGGCGAGGGTCTGGCGAACGCCCTGAGCTACCTGTGGGACAGTTGGTGGAAGCAATCGCGCCTGGCCTGGCGCCGCATCTTCTCGGCCGACGCGCGCAGCGCCGTGACCGAGGCCCAGCCCAAGCTGGCCACCAACGGCGAGGCCATGAAGCGGCCGACCGTGTTCGCCAACCATCCGCAGTACAAGCTGATCAAGGGCTTCGAGATGGTGGACAGTTTCCGCTATCCGATCTGGCACGCCAAGTCGGTGCAGCCGCCGAAGGACGTGAAGATGGACGGTTCGAGCAGCGAGTTCATCGCGCCGAACAGCGGCAATATCATGATCCCGGTCGGCAAGCGCAAGCCGGGCCTGTACCTGGTGGAAGCCATTATCGGCGAGCACCGTGCCACCACTTTGGTGTTCGTGTCCGACACCATGGCGGTGACCAAGGTCTCCTCCGGCCAGATGCTGGTATGGGCGGCGCGGCGCGACAATAGCGCCGCCGTGGGCGCGGCCAATGTGCTGTGGACCGACGGCACCGGCGTGCTCCAATCGGGCAAGACCGGCGACGACGGCGTGGTTGCCATGGAACGCAGCAGCCCTGAGCACACCTATGTGATCGGCGAAGACCGCAGCGGCGGCGTGTTCGTGTCGGAGAATTTCTACTACGACAGCGAAATCTATAACACCAAGATCTACGCCGTGACCGACCGTCCGCTGTACCGTCCGGGCGACGAGGTGAATGTCAAGTTCCTGGGTCGCGAATTCAAATCGGCGCGCCTGTCGCAGGCGGCAGCCGCCGCGCCGATCGGCCTCACCGTGTACGACCCGAACGGCACGCCGGTGCTGGCGCAAACCCTGCAACTGAGCGGCGAGACCGGCACCGAAACGCGTTTCCGCCTGCCGGAGCAGGCCAGCGCCGGCGGCTATGAACTGCGCTTCAGCTATAAGGATGGCCTGTACGGCGCCGCCTTCCGCGTGGCGGAGTACGTGAAACCGCACTTTGAAATCAGCGTCCAGCCATCCAAGCCGGAGTTCAAGACCGGCGAAGAGGTGAGTGGCACCATTGCGCTGCGCTACCCGGACGGCAAGCCGGTGAAGAATGCCAAATTGTCGCTCTCCCTGCGCGGCCAGCAGAACACCATGGTGGAAGGCGAGTTGCGTTACAGCGGCCTGTTCCCGGTGCAGCTGAAGAACGAGGAAGCGGAGACCGACCGCAACGGCGACTATGCCTTCAAGCTGCCGGCGGCAGCCGACCCGTCGCGCTACGTGCTCACCATCCTTGCCACGGACGGCGCGGCCTACCGTGTCAAGGCCACGCGCGAACTGATGATCGAACGCTCCACCAGCAGCTACCAGCTGAAAGCCGCGCGCTCCTTCTCCGATCCGGGCCAGCCAGTGCGTTTTGACCTGGTGGCCGACGGCCAGGGCGCGGCGCGTCCGGTGCGCTGGGAAATGGTGCAGCTGGAGAAGCAGGAAAAAACGTCGGGCGCATTCGATCCGGCCGCTAAAAACTGGGACGTCAAGTTCGACAAGCCGGGCTCCTACCAGCTGATGCTGCGCGATGAGCGCGGCAACCTGCTGGCGGCGGCCAGCCACTGGGTCAGCGGCGAAGGCCTGCAGGCGGCGCCGGGCAGTATCGAGATCGTGTTCGACCGCGCGCGCTACCGTCCGGGCGAAACGGCCGAGGCGCTGGTGACTTTCTCCGACCCGGTCGACCAGGCCTTGCTGAC
The DNA here is from genome assembly GCA_046523935.1 of Massilia sp. SR12. Classification (GTDB taxonomy): domain Bacteria; phylum Pseudomonadota; class Gammaproteobacteria; order Burkholderiales; family Burkholderiaceae_D; genus Rugamonas. The sequence continues at coordinate 4,582,666 of CP159586.1, forward strand.
CATGGAGCGCGACAAGGTGGAGCAATACGGCCTGCTGGATGGCAGCGCCGGCTGGTACCAGGCCAAGCGCGTGGCGAAAAACCAGTGGCGCGTGCGCATTCCGGTCAAGGAGGAGCACGGCCCGAACGTCACCTTCTCGGTGGCGTACACCCGCAAGGGCGACTTCGTGTTCCAAAATGCCGGCCTGCAGGTGATCGAGCCGCGCATCGCGCTCAGCTTCAAGACCGACAAGGAGGTCTACCAGCCGGGCGAGAAGGTGACCCTGGACGTCACCGCGCAACTGGACGGCAAGCCGATTTCCACGTTGGTGGCGCTGGGCGTGGTGGATGAAATGATCTACGTGCTGCAGCCTGAAATCGCACCGGACATCGCGGACTTCTTCTACCACCCGCGCCGCAACAATGTGCGGACCACGGCCAGCCTGTCCTTCATCAGCTACGACATGGCGCAGGGCCGCCGCGAGAACGTGCCGGCGCGCCACAACTACAATGAGCGCGGCGTGAAAGTGCTGGAACGCCCGCGCCGCGACAATATCGACACCGCCTTCTGGGCGCCGTCGCTGAAGACCGACGCCAACGGCCAGGCCCGCGTCACCTTCACCATGCCGGACGCGCTGACGCGTTGGCGCATCACCGGCCGCGCCATGGATGCGCAGGGCCGCGTCGGCCAGCGCACCGGCTACCTGCGCTCGGACAAGCAGTTCTACGCCAAGTGGACCTCGCCGGACTGGCTGCGCACCGGCGATGCGCCGCGCGCCTCGGTGGCGGTGTTCAACCAGACCAGCGCCACCCAGGCGCTGGAGGTGGCGTTGAGCGGCGGCCCGCAAACCAAGGTCGAGAAGTTGTCGGCCAAGCCGGGCATCAATTACGTGGAGTTCCTGCTGGCAGCCAGCAGCGGCACCTTGCGCCTGGAGGTGAAGCAGGACGGCAAGCTGGTCGACGCGCTCGACACCAAGGTGCAGGAGCAGCCGGTGGCCTGGAGCAGCCCGCGCACCGTGAACGTGGCGCTGGCTGCGGCGGCGCAGGGTTCGGAAGGCGCCCTCAAACTGCCGGCGGACGCGCGCAATATCCGCGTCTCGTTCGCGCACGGCGCGGCCGGGCACTTCGCGCGCATTGCCGACGATCTGATCGAGTACCCTTACGGCTGCGTGGAGCAGACCGCCAGCCGCCTGGTGCCGCTGGCGCTGGCCATCCAGTCGCTGCCGCCGGATGCCGGCGCGGTGCGCGAACGCCTGCTGGCGATCATGCAGGCGCAGCGCCTGCGCCTGGTCTCCATGGCCGGCCCGAACGCGGTGTTCAGTTGGTGGGGCCCGGCGACCCAGGGCGATGCGCTGATGACGTCCTACGCCTATTACGCAGACTGGTACGCCTCGCGCGCGCTGCGCCTGGACCTGCCGCCGGAGCACTGGAACAACCTGGTCAACGTCTACACCGAGCATGGCAGCAAAGGCAGTCCGCTGGAGCGCGCCATGGGCCTGTGGATGATGCATGAAATGGGCTTGCCGACCAAAACCCTGGCCGAAGGCCTGGTCAACGATGCCGCCGCGCTGGATGTCGGCACGGCGCCGCGCCGCCAGGGCGCGGCCAGCAGTGTGCTGCTGGCCGATGGCCAGGACAGCGTGACCCGCTCCATGGCGGTTGGCCTGCTGTCTGTGGTCGCCGCGCAGAACGGCGTCGCCTTGCCGGAGCCGCTGCAAAAACAACTGCCGCAAGCCTGGAAGACGTTGCGCGAATCGCCGGCGCCGGTGGCGCAAGCCCTGCTGATGCTGGCCGGTGAAGTGCCGGTGGCGCAGGCCGACGCCGTGCTGTCCGCCGTGCGCGCCGACATGCCGACCCTGGACCGCGCGCTGACGCTGGTCTGGGTGCAGAAGAAGCTGGGCGGCTCGCCGTCCGCCAAGCCGCCGGTGGCGGCGTTGGACGGCGCTTGGCAGAAGGTGGACAGCCGCAGCGGCCAGCCGGTCTGGCGCTGGGCCGACGCCAAGGCGCTGCCGGAGCAACTGCGCGTGGCGCAGGCGGTACCGGCCGGTACCGTCGCCGTGGTGCAGTACGAAAGCCGCGCGACCGAAGCGCATGCGCTGGACGTGGCCATCGAACGCCGCATCCTGCGCATGAAGCAGGGCGACAAGGGCTACACCATGGAGCTGGTCAAGCCGGGCGAGGCGTTGCGCACGGACGAACTGTATATGGACGAAATCAAGCTGAAAGCGGGCGCCGGCAGCCACCGTTTCGGCCTGCTGGAAGTCGCACTGCCGCCGGGTGCCATGGTGGAAGCCAGCACCTGGGGCATGGTGCTGGCCGGCGACACGCCGGTTGCGCTGGAACGCGCGCGCCATGTGGAGCGGCGTGACGGTTATGCCGTGCCGATCGAGCCGCTGAACGGCGAAGTCGTGGTGCGCCACCTGCTGCGCTTCGGCCAGAAGGGCAATTACACCCTGCCGCCGACGCGCTTCCACCGCATGTACCAGCCGGAGCAGAAGGCCTTTGAAGGCGGCGGTAAAACCCTGCGCGCGCTGAAGGTCGAGTAAATGGCCTTGCCACTGCCTTTGCCGCTACGCCCATCATGCCTGCCAGCCTTGCTGCTGGCTTGCCTCGCCCCCGTGGCGGCGGCGAGCTCGCTCGACTTGGCCTGGTGGCGTGACGGCAAAGTGCAAGCGCTGCGCCTGCAGCAGGGCAGCGCCACACCGGGCCAGCCGCTGGCAGCCGGCGCGGAAATCCCGCTCGGCAGCCTGTGGAAGCTGCTGGTCTACGTCTACGCTGTGGACAACAAGCTGCCCACGCCCGACTACCACTGCGGCGGCGGCAAGCAGGAAGAGGTGTACTGCTGCGACGCCGGCGGCAGCGTGGGCCGCGACGCGGCGCTGGCGCAATCCTGCGGCCCGTTCTACGCCCCGGCGCGCCTGGGCATCGCCCTGCGGCCATGGCAGGAATACTGGACGCGCCGCCTCGGCACCGCCCCCGCCGGCCAGTTCGCCTGGCTGGCCGATCCGGCGCGGCTGGAACCGGCGCGCCTGGTGACGCTGGAAAGCCTGCTGCGCGTGCTGGCCAGCGTGCCCGCCGCCAGCCGCGTCGAAGCGGAAGCCGCGCTGCTGCGCGTCGTGCTCGATGGGCGCGGCGCCGGCAGTGTGCGCTGGTTCGGCAGCCAGCTGCGCGTCAAAACCTACTCCTGGCACCAGGCCAAACGCCCGCAGGAAAGGCTGGGCGGCGGCGCCGGCTGGCTGGCCGACGGCACGCCGCTCTGGTTCGGCGGCAGCGACAGCAGCAGCGGCATCTTCCAGAAATGGGGGCAGCAAATCGCCAGCGCCCTGCCGCCCGCGCATGCGGCGGAAGACAGCGGCTGCGTGGTGGTCGACTATTTCACGCGCTACCCTGTGCGCGCGGTCAGCGGCACGGGCGGCGCGGCGGCGCCGGGGCCCCTGAACGGGCGTTACGTGGTGCAGTTCGAAAACGGGCAAAGCCTGCCGATCCGCAGCAACGGCGAGCTGGCGCTGGTGCGCGGGCCGGGCGGCAAGCTGCAAGTGCGCGGGCGCCTGGGCGTCAACGACTATGTGGCGCGCGTCATCGACCGCGAAGCCAGCGCCGCCGAGCCGCAAGCCGCGCGCGCCTTCGCCATCGCGGCCCGCAGCTACCTGCAGCAGAACGCGCGGCGCGCCGAATCCTGCCAGCACATCACCGACAGCAGCGCCACCCAGCGCGTCAGCGCCAGTCCGGCCAGCGAGGCCGCGCTGGCCGCCGCGCGCTGGACCGACCAACTGGTGCTGGACGGCGCGCCGGTGCAATACCATCGCGACAAACCGGGCGCCAATACCATGGCCTGGAGCCAGGCCCTGGCGCAAGCGCGCTCCGGCATGAGTTTCGACGCCATCCTGGCCGCCGCCTATCCCGGCAGCGCGCTGGCCACGGCGGGCAACTCCGGCACCACCTGCAAGCGCCTGGCGAAGAACGAAGAATGGCTGGCTTATGCCCTGCCGCGCTGGGAGCGGCTGCTGCGCCGCGAAGAGGGCTACGAAGCGCCGTCCCAGCGCCCGCAGGTGTGCGCACTGGCGGTCGGCGCGCCGTACTCTGAGCAATCGCGCAACCGCATTTTCATGCGGCCGCTCGCCACGCGCGAAGACCGCATCACGCTGGCCCATGAATACCTGCACATCGGCCTGCGCCGCCACCCGCGCGGCCAGGACGAAGACTACGTCGAGCGCCTGGCACGGCGCCTGAACGACCTGTCACTGGAGGCTCTGTGAAGACTAAAATCGCTACCGCATTGTTGCTGGCGCTGTGCTCCGCACCGCTGCTGGCGCAAGACAAGACCCTGGGCGGCCCGGTGGGCGGCTGGAACCGCGCCGGCACGACCGATAAATCGGGCGAGCTGGCCGTCAGCTATCCCTACTCGCTGATCGACCGTGGCGCGCAGCGCAACCGCACCATGATTCGCGGCCAGCTGGCCCAAGCCAGCAACAAGCGGCCCTTCCACCAGCTGGTGGTGAACGGCAACCCGACGCCGCTCTATACCGACGATGACGGCCGCTATGCGCGCGGCTACGCCTTCGGCTCCGGCTCGAACAGCGTCGAAGTGCGCGGGGCGGACGGCAAGTCGCTCAAGCGCATGCAGTTCTACGAAGCGGACCGCAGCCGCCCGCAGCCGCGCCTGCGCATCATCGGCGCGTGGGACGACAACCAGGCCGAGATCGACCTGCACATCATCACGCCGGACGGGCAACACGCCTATTTCGGCCATCCCTTCCTGACCAATGGCGGCGGGCTGGATGCCGACAGCGTGGACGGTCCGGGGCCGGAAATGTTCACCATGGCCTCGCCCCAGCGCGGCACTTACCAGGTGTGGGTGAATTACTGGGGCAACTTCGGCGGCTCCGGCTACCACTTCGACGAGGCCACACGCCAGAAGCCCATCATCACGACCCGCATCACCCTGGTCTTCAACGAAAACACGCCGAGCGAGAAGCGGCAGGACTTTGTCGTCCCGCTGCGCAAGATTGGCGACCTGACCTTAGTTAAATCCTTTGTCTATTGAGCACATGAAGAATTTCTGCTTACCGCTGTTGCTGCTCCCCGCCTGCGCCCTGGCCCAGGTAAGCATCGATTCGCCCAAGAGCGGCTGGCGCAACTCCGCCGGCAGCGTCGAGCAATACAGCCAGGAAGTCAACTACCCGGCATCCTCGGTCAATCTGCAGCGGGGGCAGGGCGAGACAGCACAGATCCGCGGCAGGATCGTCGCCGCCGATAAATCGAAGCCCGGTAAGTTGATCGTGAATGGCGTGGCCATGCCGATCCAGTTGCAGGAAGACGGCAGGTTTGCGCGCCCCTATAGTTTTGGCACCGGCTCCAACAGCATCGAAGTCCGCTCGCCGGACGGCAGGAGCCGCGCCCGCACGCAGTTCTACGACGGCTATAGCGGCAAGACCCGTTCGCGCCTGCGTGTTGTGCTGTCGTGGGATAGTCCCGGCACCGATGTTGACCTGCACGTGGTCACGCCGACCGGCGGCCACTCCTGGTACGGCAATCGCATCCTGCCGGACGGCAGCGGCCTGGATGTGGATGTGACTACCGGCTACGGGCCGGAAATTTATTCCAGCCCGGCGCCGGCTAAAGGCAATTACCACGTCTATGTGAACTACTACGGCGGCAATTCCGAGCAGCAGGTCATCACCCTGGCGACTGTCTCCATCATCAGCAACGAGAATACGCCGAGCGAGCGGCAGCAAACCTTCCAGGTGCCGCTGCGCGCGGCGGGCGAGCTGACGCTGGTGAAATCCTTCGTCTATCCTTAAAACTGGTACTGCGCGCTGATGCCCGCCGCCCAATTGCGGCCAGGCGCGCCCTCGTAATAGCGCTTGTTGGCGTCGCCCACGATGACGGAGCCGATGTACTGCCTATCGGCCAGATTGTTCAGGCGCGCGAATTCCTTGATCCGCCATCCGCCCAGCTCCTGTGCTGCCATCAGGCGCAGGTTCAGCACGCCGTAACCCGGCGCCGCGCGCTCGGTATTGCTGTCCTCCGCATACACCTTGCCGCTGGCGACCGCCTCCAGCGCCGCACCCCAGCGACCAGCGCTGTCGCGCCACGCCAGCTCGCCGAAGGCATTCGCGCGTGGCACGCCAGGCAGGCGCGCGCCTTTGTCGTAGGTGGCGCGCAGCGATGTCAGCGCCACGCGGGTGCTGAAGCCGGCGCCGAGCGCCGCATCGAGCGACAACTCCGCTCCCTTGCGCTGCGTCCGCCCTGCATTACGGTAGCTGGTGCGGCCGCCGGCCGAGGTATCGACCACCAACTCATCGCGCGTGCGCACCTCGAACAGCGCGGCATCCACGCGCACACCGGGCGCGAGAACTGCCTTGATGCCCGCCTCGGCATGCTTGCTGCGGGCCGGCTGTAAGCCAAAGTTGAAGCCTGCGCCGCCGGCGGAGTAGAACAGCTCATTCAATGTCGGCGCCTCAAAGCCATGCGCCGCGCTGGCATAGATGTTCAGCGTCGGCGTCACGCGGTACAGTGCCGCAGCGAGCGGCGTGCTCTGGCTGAAGCGCAGCTTGCCGCTGTCGTCGCCATTGCCGGTAAAGCGGTCGGCCACCGACACGCGCATACGGCTATGGCGCAAGCCAGCCGTCAACTGCCAGCGCTCGCCCAGCCATTCGGCCTGCGCGTACGGATCCACGCTCGTCACCGTATCCTCTTCGTCACGTCGCAACTTGCCTTTGACGCCAAGCGCCGCGCCATCGAAATTCTCATAGCCCTTGCGATCATCCGTGGCGCGCGCATACTCAACGCCCACAGTCGCAGTCAGTTTGCCGCCCGCCAGCGGGAGAGTGCGCTGCCAACGCGCTTCACCGCCTTGGAAATCGCGATCGAAGTCCACCACGCCGCCGGCGTGCGTGGCCGGGCCCTGAAAGGCACGCGAGAAGGCTTGATACTGGATCACCTGCCGGTTGCCGGCATACGCGGTGAACCGCAGGTTGGCATCGCCGGCGAGCGCTTGCTGCCAGGTGAGCCCTGCTTGCTGGTGCTCGATGCTCTTGCGTGTGTTGTAGCGCTCGGCCAGGGGGCGCTTGGGCGACAGTGTATCCGCCGCATCAGTCTCGCCCGCGCGCGGATCGCGTTGCCAGGTAGCCCAGCTTGCGCCGAGCGGGTCCTGCGTATCCTCCTGACGCAAGCCGCTAGCGACCAGTGTCAGCTTGCCGCCGCCAGCGGTGCGCATTGCCAATTTCGCATGCGCCTGCGCGCGGGTGGCCGCGCTGTGGTCGCGGTAGCCATCAGTGTGGAAGCGCGAAGCATCCAGCGCGTAGCTGATGCCGGCGGATTCGCCCTGCGCCGCGAGGTCAAGCTTATACAGGCCATCGCTGCCGGCGCTGGCGCTGCTCTCAAGCGTTGGGCGGCCCTGGCCCTCGCGCGTGAAGAGTTGGATCACGCCGCCGGAGTGGTTGCCATATAGTGCAGAGAAAGGTCCGCGCAGCACCTCAATGCGTTCGGCCATATCCAGGTTAAAGGTTGCGGCCTGGCCCTGGCCATCCGGCATGCTGGCCGGGATACCGTCGGCGATCAGCTTCACGCCGCGCACGCCAAAAGCAGAGCGGGCGCCGAAGCCGCGTGAAGAGATTTGTAAGTCCTGCGCGTAGTTCTGCCGGTTCTGCGCCACCAGGCCGGGCACGGCGGCCAGCGCCTCGGATGCGTTGACGCGCAGCTGGCCGTCGCGGATACGCTCCGCATCCAGTACATCAATAGCGGCGGGAACGTCGAAGCTGGCGCGCTCGATACGCGATGCGCTGACCACGACAACAGGCAATGGTTCGGGTAATGGAATGTAAGGCATGGGCGAGACTATACATTCCCCCTTGCGGAGTCGGAATCCGTTTGCTATAGTTCTGTCCCTCGCAACGCACCGCAGACAAAACTGCAGAGTGAAGCGAGAAAAAGAAGGGGTTGACGAGATGCACGCTGTACCGCATAATCTTGCCTCTCTGCTGCTGACGAACACAACGCTTCGTCGCTAAAACAAGGCAGCGATCTTTAAAAATCAACAGTCGATAAGTGTGGGCGTTTGACGAATTTGCCCGAGCCTTTATGGTTCGATACTCAAATTATAGTTATACGCTCGCACAAATATATTAAACGTAATCTCGAAAGAGATTCGTCAGTATTTTGAGTGAGTGACCAAGTCAGCAATGACTTAAAACAGAGATTAAACTGAAGAGTTTGATCCTGGCTCAGATTGAACGCTGGCGGCATGCTTTACACATGCAAGTCGAACGGCAGCGCGGACTTCGGTCTGGCGGCGAGTGGCGAACGGGTGAGTAATATATCGGAACGTACCCAAGAGTGGGGGATAACGTAGCGAAAGTTACGCTAATACCGCATACGATCTAAGGATGAAAGCAGGGGATCGCAAGACCTTGTGCTCCTGGAGCGGCCGATATCTGATTAGCTAGTTGGTGGGGTAAAGGCCCACCAAGGCAACGATCAGTAGCTGGTCTGAGAGGACGACCAGCCACACTGGAACTGAGACACGGTCCAGACTCCTACGGGAGGCAGCAGTGGGGAATTTTGGACAATGGGCGCAAGCCTGATCCAGCAATGCCGCGTGAGTGAAGAAGGCCTTCGGGTTGTAAAGCTCTTTTGTCAGGGAAGAAAAGGTTGCGGCTAATATCCGCAACTGCTGACGGTACCTGAAGAATAAGCACCGGCTAACTACGTGCCAGCAGCCGCGGTAATACGTAGGGTGCAAGCGTTAATCGGAATTACTGGGCGTAAAGCGTGCGCAGGCGGTTTCGTAAGTCTGTCGTGAAATCCCCGGGCTTAACCTGGGAATGGCGATGGAGACTGCGAGGCTAGAGTTTGGCAGAGGGGGGTAGAATTCCACGTGTAGCAGTGAAATGCGTAGAGATGTGGAGGAACACCGATGGCGAAGGCAGCCCCCTGGGTCAAAACTGACGCTCATGCACGAAAGCGTGGGGAGCAAACAGGATTAGATACCCTGGTAGTCCACGCCCTAAACGATGTCTACTAGTTGTTGGGTCTTAATTGACTTAGTAACGCAGCTAACGCGTGAAGTAGACCGCCTGGGGAGTACGGTCGCAAGATTAAAACTCAAAGGAATTGACGGGGACCCGCACAAGCGGTGGATGATGTGGATTAATTCGATGCAACGCGAAAAACCTTACCTACCCTTGACATGGATGGAACCTTGGAGAGATCTGAGGGTGCTCGAAAGAGAACCATCACACAGGTGCTGCATGGCTGTCGTCAGCTCGTGTCGTGAGATGTTGGGTTAAGTCCCGCAACGAGCGCAACCCTTGTCATTAGTTGCTACGCAAGAGCACTCTAATGAGACTGCCGGTGACAAACCGGAGGAAGGTGGGGATGACGTCAAGTCCTCATGGCCCTTATGGGTAGGGCTTCACACGTCATACAATGGTACATACAGAGGGCCGCCAACCCGCGAGGGGGAGCTAATCCCAGAAAGTGTATCGTAGTCCGGATCGCAGTCTGCAACTCGACTGCGTGAAGTTGGAATCGCTAGTAATCGCGGATCAGCATGTCGCGGTGAATACGTTCCCGGGTCTTGTACACACCGCCCGTCACACCATGGGAGCGGGTTTTACCAGAAGTAGGTAGCTTAACCGTAAGGGGGGCGCTTACCACGGTAGGATTCGTGACTGGGGTGAAGTCGTAACAAGGTAGCCGTATCGGAAGGTGCGGCTGGATCACCTCCTTTCTAGAGTCGGCATCAGACTCAAACGTCCACACTTATCGGCTGTTGTTAGATACTGGTTAAACGTAAGCCTTCGCGGTTTAGGTTTAAGTAGTACCGTTCTTTAACAATCTGGAAGAAGTAAAGTTTTATTAAGCGATATCGCAAGATATCACTTAGGGTAGTAGTAAAACTCATCAAACACAATGTAGTAAATGCTTGAACTTATAGCCGTCAAGGTTATAGGGACAAGTGAATAAGTGCACATGGCGGATGCCTTGGCGATTACAGGCGATGAAGGACGTAGTAGTCTGCGATAAGCTTCGGGGAGCTGACAAACAAGCTTTGATCCGAAGATTTCCGAATGGGGAAACCCACCCTTTTAGGGTATTGCATACTGAATACATAGGTATGCAAGGCGAACGCGGCGAACTGAAACATCTAAGTAGCTGCAGGAAAAGAAATCAACCGAGATTCCCAAAGTAGTGGCGAGCGAAATGGGAAGAGCCTGTACGTGATAGTCGGACTGATAGTGGAAGCCTCTGGAAATAGGCGCCATAGTGGGTGATAGCCCCGTACACGAAATCAGACCGGTGGTACTAAGCGTACGACAAGTAGGGCGGGACACGAGAAATCCTGTCTGAACATGGGGGGACCATCCTCCAAGGCTAAATACTCGTAATCGACCGATAGTGAACCAGTACCGTGAGGGAAAGGCGAAAAGAACCCCGGGAGGGGAGTGAAATAGATCCTGAAACCGTGTGCATACAAACAGTAGGAGCCTCGCAAGGGGTGACTGCGTACCTTTTGTATAATGGGTCAGCGACTTACATTCAGTGGCGAGGTTAACCGAATAGGGGAGCCGTAGAGAAATCGAGTCCGAACAGGGCGCCAGTCGCTGGGTGTAGACCCGAAACCAAGTGATCTATCCATGGCCAGGTTGAAGGTGCGGTAACACGCACTGGAGGACCGAACCCACTAATGTTGAAAAATTAGGGGATGAGCTGTGGATAGGGGTGAAAGGCTAAACAAACTTGGAAATAGCTGGTTCTCTCCGAAAACTATTTAGGTAGTGCCTCAAGTATCACCGACGGGGGTAGAGCACTGTTATGGCTAGGGGGTCATCGCGACTTACCAAACCATTGCAAACTCCGAATACCGTTGAGTGCGAGCTTGGGAGACAGACATCGGGTGCTAACGTCCGGTGTCAAGAGGGAAACAACCCAGACCGCCAGCTAAGGTCCCAAAGATTGGCTAAGTGGAAAACGAAGTGGGAAGGCTAAAACAGTCAGGATGTTGGCTTAGAAGCAGCCATCATTTAAAGAAAGCGTAATAGCTCACTGATCGAGTCGTCCTGCGCGGAAGATGTAACGGGGCTAAGCCAGTCACCGAAGCTGCGGATATGCATTTATGCATATGGTAGGAGAGCGTTCTGTAAGCCTGCGAAGGTGTCTTGTAAAGGATGCTGGAGGTATCAGAAGTGCGAATGCTGACATGAGTAGCGATAATGCGGGTGAAAAGCCCGCACGCCGTAAGCCCAAGGTTTCCTGTTCAACGTTCATCGGAGCAGGGTGAGTCGGCCCCTAAGGCGAGGCAGAGATGCGTAGCTGATGGGAAGCAGGTTAATATTCCTGCACCGTCGTATGATGCGATGGGGGGACGGATCGCGGAAGGTTGTCTGACTGTTGGAATAGTCAGTTTCTGGTTCATAGAAGGCGCTTAGGCAAATCCGGGCGCGTAATTCAAGGGACTGGGACGAGTGCACTTGTGCATGAAGCAATCGGAAGTGGTTCCAAGAAAAGCCTCTAAGCTTCAGTCATACGAGACCGTACCGCAAACCGACACAGGTGGGCGAGATGAGTATTCTAAGGCGCTTGAGAGAACTCGGGAGAAGGAACTCGGCAAATTGGTACCGTAACTTCGGGATAAGGTACGCCTCGGTAGCTTGATTGGTTTACTCCATGAGGGCGAAAAGGTTGCAATAAACTGGTGGCTGCGACTGTTTAATAAAAACACAGCACTCTGCAAACACGAAAGTGGACGTATAGGGTGTGACGCCTGCCCGGTGCTGGAAGATTAAATGATGGGGTGCAAGCTCTTGATTGAAGTCCCAGTAAACGGCGGCCGTAACTATAACGGTCCTAAGGTAGCGAAATTCCTTGTCGGGTAAGTTCCGACCTGCACGAATGGCGTAACGATGGCCACACTGTCTCCTCCCGAGACTCAGCGAAGTTGAAGTGTTTGTGATGATGCAATCTACCCGCGGCTAGACGGAAAGACCCCATGAACCTTTACTGTAGCTTTGCATTGGACTTTGAACCAATCTGTGTAGGATAGGTGGGAGGCTTTGAAGTAGGGACGCCAGTTCCTATGGAGCCAACCTTGAAATACCACCCTGGTTTGTTTGAGGTTCTAACCTTGGTCCGTAATCCGGATCGGGGACAGTGCATGGTAGGCAGTTTGACTGGGGCGGTCTCCTCCCAAAGTGTAACGGAGGAGTTCGAAGGTACGCTAGGTACGGTCGGACATCGTGCTAATAGTGCAATGGCATAAGCGTGCTTAACTGCGAGACCGACAAGTCGAGCAGGTACGAAAGTAGGACATAGTGATCCGGTGGTTCTGTATGGAAGGGCCATCGCTCAACGGATAAAAGGTACTCTGGGGATAACAGGCTGATTCCTCCCAAGAGTTCATATCGACGGGGGAGTTTGGCACCTCGATGTCGGCTCATCACATCCTGGGGCTGTAGCCGGTCCCAAGGGTATGGCTGTTCGCCATTTAAAGTGGTACGTGAGCTGGGTTTAAAACGTCGTGAGACAGTTTGGTCCCTATCTGCCGTGGGCGTTGGAAATTTGAAGGGGGCTGCTCCTAGTACGAGAGGACCGGAGTGGACGAACCTCTGGTGTACCGGTTGTCACGCCAGTGGCATTGCCGGGTAGCTAAGTTCGGAAGAGATAACCGCTGAAAGCATCTAAGCGGGAAACTTGCCTTAAGATGAGATTTCCCAGAGCCTTGAGCTCTTTGAAGGGTCGTTCGAGACCAGGACGTTGATAGGTCAGGTGTGGAAGTGCAGTAATGCATTAAGCTAACTGATACTAATTGCCCGTACGGCTTGTCCCTATAACCTTGCCGGTTATATAGCATTTACTCGTGTTTGAGAACACTACCCCAACTTTACTTCTTCCAGATTGCGCAGCGCGCCTGGCGTGCTGCCTACAAGTTATGCTTGATGACCATAGCAAATCGGTCCCACCCCTTCCCATCCCGAACAGGACCGTGAAACGATTTTGCGCCGATGATAGTGCTGCAACCAGTGTGAAAGTAGGTTATCGTCAAGCTATTATTCCAAAGCCCGTCTGGCATATTGCCGACGGGCTTTTTGCTTATAAGTGAAGCCGTACTGCAAAAATGAGGGGGTTGACGAAATCTCCGAAGTGCTGCATAATCTCGCTTCTCTGCTGCTGACAAACACAACGCTTTGTCGATAACCAAGCAGCGATCTTTAAAAATCAACAGTCGATAAGTGTGGGCGTTTGACGAATTTGCCCGAGCCTTTATGGTTCGATACTCAAATTATAGTTATACGCTCGCACAAAATATATTAAACGTAATCTCGAAAGAGATTCGTCAGTATTTTGAGTGAGTGACCTCCGGTAGTAATATCGGAAAAACAGAGATTAAACTGAAGAGTTTGATCCTGGCTCAGATTGAACGCTGGCGGCATGCTTTACACATGCAAGTCGAACGGCAGCACGGGCTTCGGCCTGGTGGCGAGTGGCGAACGGGTGAGTAATATATCGGAACGTACCCAAGAGTGGGGGATAACGTAGCGAAAGTTACGCTAATACCGCATACGATCTAAGGATGAAAGCAGGGGATCGCAAGACCTTGTGCTCCTGGAGCGGCCGATATCTGATTAGCTAGTTGGTGGGGTAAAGGCCCACCAAGGCAACGATCAGTAGCTGGTCTGAGAGGACGACCAGCCACACTGGAACTGAGACACGGTCCAGACTCCTACGGGAGGCAGCAGTGGGGAATTTTGGACAATGGGCGCAAGCCTGATCCAGCAATGCCGCGTGAGTGAAGAAGGCCTTCGGGTTGTAAAGCTCTTTTGTCAGGGAAGAAAAGGTCACGGCTAATATCCGTGACTGCTGACGGTACCTGAAGAATAAGCACCGGCTAACTACGTGCCAGCAGCCGCGGTAATACGTAGGGTGCAAGCGTTAATCGGAATTACTGGGCGTAAAGCGTGCGCAGGCGGTTTCGTAAGTCTGTCGTGAAATCCCCGGGCTTAACCTGGGAATGGCGATGGAGACTGCGAGGCTAGAGTTTGGCAGAGGGGGGTAGAATTCCACGTGTAGCAGTGAAATGCGTAGAGATGTGGAGGAACACCGATGGCGAAGGCAGCCCCCTGGGTCAAAACTGACGCTCATGCACGAAAGCGTGGGGAGCAAACAGGATTAGATACCCTGGTAGTCCACGCCCTAAACGATGTCTACTAGTTGTTGGGTCTTAATTGACTTAGTAACGCAGCTAACGCGTGAAGTAGACCGCCTGGGGAGTACGGTCGCAAGATTAAAACTCAAAGGAATTGACGGGGACCCGCACAAGCGGTGGATGATGTGGATTAATTCGATGCAACGCGAAAAACCTTACCTACCCTTGACATGGATGGAATCCCGGAGAGATCTGGGAGTGCTCGAAAGAGAACCATCACACAGGTGCTGCATGGCTGTCGTCAGCTCGTGTCGTGAGATGTTGGGTTAAGTCCCGCAACGAGCGCAACCCTTGTCATTAGTTGCTACGCAAGAGCACTCTAATGAGACTGCCGGTGACAAACCGGAGGAAGGTGGGGATGACGTCAAGTCCTCATGGCCCTTATGGGTAGGGCTTCACACGTCATACAATGGTACATACAGAGGGCCGCCAACCCGCGAGGGGGAGCTAATCCCAGAAAGTGTATCGTAGTCCGGATCGCAGTCTGCAACTCGACTGCGTGAAGTTGGAATCGCTAGTAATCGCGGATCAGCATGTCGCGGTGAATACGTTCCCGGGTCTTGTACACACCGCCCGTCACACCATGGGAGCGGGTTTTACCAGAAGTAGGTAGCTTAACCGCAAGGGGGGCGCTTACCACGGTAGGATTCGTGACTGGGGTGAAGTCGTAACAAGGTAGCCGTATCGGAAGGTGCGGCTGGATCACCTCCTTTCTAGAGTCGGTATCTGACTCAAACGTTCACACTTATCGGCTGTTGTAATTTAAAGAGCAGTATTTTGGGGCTGTAGCTCAGCTGGTTAGAGCACCGTGTTGATAACGCGGGGGTCGTTGGTTCGAGCCCAACCAGCCCTACCAATACGGGGGATTAGCTCAGCTGGGAGAGCACCTGCTTTGCAAGCAGGGGGTCGTCGGTTCGATCCCGTCATCCTCCACCAAAATACTTAAACGTAAGCGCAGACGCTTAGGTTTAAGTAGTACCGTTCTTTAACAATCTGGAAGAAGTAAAGTTTTATTAAGCGATATCGCAAGATATCACTTAGGGTAGTAGTAAAACTCATCAAACACAATGTAGTAAATGCTTGAACTTATAGCCGTCAAGGTTATAGGGACAAGTGAATAAGTGCACATGGCGGATGCCTTGGCGATTACAGGCGATGAAGGACGTAGTAGTCTGCGATAAGCTTCGGGGAGCTGACAAACAAGCTTTGATCCGAAGATTTCCGAATGGGGAAACCCACCCTTTTAGGGTATTGCATACTGAATACATAGGTATGCAAGGCGAACGCGGCGAACTGAAACATCTAAGTAGCTGCAGGAAAAGAAATCAACCGAGATTCCCAAAGTAGTGGCGAGCGAAATGGGAAGAGCCTGTACGTGATAGTCGACTGGATAGTGGAACGGATTGGAAACTCCGGCCATAGAGGGTGATAGCCCCTTACACGAAATTCAGACGGTGGTACTAAGCGTACGACAAGTAGGGCGGGACACGAGAAATCCTGTCTGAACATGGGGGGACCATCCTCCAAGGCTAAATACTCGTAATCGACCGATAGTGAACCAGTACCGTGAGGGAAAGGCGAAAAGAACCCCGGGAGGGGAGTGAAATAGATCCTGAAACCGTGTGCATACAAACAGTAGGAGCCTCGCAAGGGGTGACTGCGTACCTTTTGTATAATGGGTCAGCGACTTACATTCAGTGGCGAGGTTAACCGAATAGGGGAGCCGTAGAGAAATCGAGTCCGAACAGGGCGCCAGTCGCTGGGTGTAGACCCGAAACCAAGTGATCTATCCATGGCCAGGTTGAAGGTGCGGTAACACGCACTGGAGGACCGAACCCACTAATGTTGAAAAATTAGGGGATGAGCTGTGGATAGGGGTGAAAGGCTAAACAAACTTGGAAATAGCTGGTTCTCTCCGAAAACTATTTAGGTAGTGCCTCAAGTATCACCGACGGGGGTAGAGCACTGTTATGGCTAGGGGGTCATCGCGACTTACCAAACCATTGCAAACTCCGAATACCGTTGAGTGCGAGCTTGGGAGACAGACATCGGGTGCTAACGTCCGGTGTCAAGAGGGAAACAACCCAGACCGCCAGCTAAGGTCCCAAAGATTGGCTAAGTGGAAAACGAAGTGGGAAGGCTAAAACAGTCAGGATGTTGGCTTAGAAGCAGCCATCATTTAAAGAAAGCGTAATAGCTCACTGATCGAGTCGTCCTGCGCGGAAGATGTAACGGGGCTAAGCCAGTCACCGAAGCTGCGGATATGCATTTATGCATATGGTAGGAGAGCGTTCTGTAAGCCTGCGAAGGTGTCTTGTAAAGGATGCTGGAGGTATCAGAAGTGCGAATGCTGACATGAGTAGCGATAATGCGGGTGAAAAGCCCGCACGCCGTAAGCCCAAGGTTTCCTGTTCAACGTTCATCGGAGCAGGGTGAGTCGGCCCCTAAGGCGAGGCAGAGATGCGTAGCTGATGGGAAGCAGGTTAATATTCCTGCACCGTCGTATGATGCGATGGGGGGACGGATCGCGGAAGGTTGTCTGACTGTTGGAATAGTCAGTTTCTGGTTCATAGAAGGTGCTTAGGCAAATCCGGGCACGTAATTCAAGGGACTGGGACGAGTGCACTTGTGCACGAAGCAATCGGAAGTGGTTCCAAGAAAAGCCTCTAAGCTTCAGTCATACGAGACCGTACCGCAAACCGACACAGGTGGGCGAGATGAGTATTCTAAGGCGCTTGAGAGAACTCGGGAGAAGGAACTCGGCAAATTGGTACCGTAACTTCGGGATAAGGTACGCCTCGGTAGCTTGATTGGTTTACTCCATGAGGGCGAAAAGGTTGCAATAAACTGGTGGCTGCGACTGTTTAATAAAAACACAGCACTCTGCAAACACGAAAGTGGACGTATAGGGTGTGACGCCTGCCCGGTGCTGGAAGATTAAATGATGGGGTGCAAGCTCTTGATTGAAGTCCCAGTAAACGGCGGCCGTAACTATAACGGTCCTAAGGTAGCGAAATTCCTTGTCGGGTAAGTTCCGACCTGCACGAATGGCGTAACGATGGCCACACTGTCTCCTCCCGAGACTCAGCGAAGTTGAAGTGTTTGTGATGATGCAATCTACCCGCGGCTAGACGGAAAGACCCCATGAACCTTTACTGTAGCTTTGCATTGGACTTTGAACCAATCTGTGTAGGATAGGTGGGAGGCTTTGAAGTAGGGACGCCAGTTCCTATGGAGCCAACCTTGAAATACCACCCTGGTTTGTTTGAGGTTCTAACCTTGGTCCGTAATCCGGATCGGGGACAGTGCATGGTAGGCAGTTTGACTGGGGCGGTCTCCTCCCAAAGTGTAACGGAGGAGTTCGAAGGTACGCTAGGTACGGTCGGACATCGTGCTAATAGTGCAATGGCATAAGCGTGCTTAACTGCGAGACCGACAAGTCGAGCAGGTACGAAAGTAGGACATAGTGATCCGGTGGTTCTGTATGGAAGGGCCATCGCTCAACGGATAAAAGGTACTCTGGGGATAACAGGCTGATTCCTCCCAAGAGTTCATATCGACGGGGGAGTTTGGCACCTCGATGTCGGCTCATCACATCCTGGGGCTGTAGCCGGTCCCAAGGGTATGGCTGTTCGCCATTTAAAGTGGTACGTGAGCTGGGTTTAAAACGTCGTGAGACAGTTTGGTCCCTATCTGCCGTGGGCGTTGGAAATTTGAAGGGGGCTGCTCCTAGTACGAGAGGACCGGAGTGGACGAACCTCTGGTGTACCGGTTGTCACGCCAGTGGCATTGCCGGGTAGCTAAGTTCGGAAGAGATAACCGCTGAAAGCATCTAAGCGGGAAACTTGCCTTAAGATGAGATTTCCCAGAGCCTTGAGCTCTTTGAAGGGTCGTTCGAGACCAGGACGTTGATAGGTCAGGTGTGGAAGTGCAGTAATGCATTAAGCTAACTGATACTAATTGCCCGTACGGCTTGTCCCTATAACCTTGCCGGTTATATAGCATTTACTCGTGTTTGAGAACACTACCCCAACTTTACTTCTTCCAGATTGCGCAGCGCGCCTGGCGTGCTGCCTACAAGTTATGCTTGATGACCATAGCAAATCGGTCCCACCCCTTCCCATCCCGAACAGGACCGTGAAACGACTTTGCGCCGATGATAGTGCTGCAACCAGTGTGAAAGTAGGTTATCGTCAGGCTCTTATTAGAAAAGCCCGCTGACATGTGTCAGCGGGCTTTTTGCATTTTCGGGCCGGGAAACTACGGAAGCCAAGAAAACCGGGAAACCAGGAAACCAGGGTCTGACCCTGCAGGGTCAGACCCTGGTTTTCCGGTTTTCCGGTTCTGCTTTTGAAAATGTCCCATTCGGGACAAACACCCCCATCTATCAAGCAAGGACGGCAAGTCAGCCGATACCTCGAAGTCCACTCTGAAACGCCTGGACGTTCATTACAGCCCAACTGTAACCGCCAAGATACCCCGGCGGTTTTTTTACGGCTCGTGACAATTGGTGATAGTGTGCAGGCTAGTTGTTGGCAAAATGCAAGTATGAATGGCACTTTCACTGCACAGCTGGCGTATGCAATGGCCGCCCTGTACATCTTGCTGGGCGTGGTATCGACGGGCGTCGGCCTGGCCTTGGGCTCGCGCACCAGCCAGCTGCGCGACCAGGTGAATGCCTGGTGGTTCATCTTCCCGGTTGTCAGCTGCGGCTTGATCCTCTACCCGCTGGGCGCACCTCTCCTGGCGCTCATCATTTGCGTGCTGGCGGCACGCGAGTTGGCGCCGTATTGCGGCACGGCGGCGCCGCGCTTCCGGCAGATCGCCCTCGCCAGCCTGTTGGCTGCGGTGCTGTGCGGCACCGTTGCGCCATTGGCCGTGCCTGCGGCGTTTGCGCTGGTCAGCGTTGCCGCTGCGGGCCACCTGTGGCGGTCGCGCGCGCCCGGCGCCTTGCCCTGGCTCTTGTTCGCCGTGACCTGTTGCGGCATCAGTTTTGTGCCGGCCTTCGTGCAACTGCCGTTCGGGCCGAAGGGCAACCTGTCCTGGTTGTTCTACCTGTTCATTGTGACCGCGCTGAACGATATCGCCCAGTTCACCAGCGGCAAACTATTCGGCAAGCAGAAGATCGTTCCCCAGATTAGCCCGCAAAAGACTTGGCAAGGTTTGCTGGGCGGCGTTCTGGTATCGGTCCTGCTGTCGCTCGCCCTCGGCAGCTACCTTGGATTGGGGCCGGCGCTTTGGCTGGCGGCGATTGCCTTGCTGCTGTCGGTGGGCGGCTTTGCGGGCGACGTCATGTTCTCGGCAGCGAAGCGCAAGCTTGGCATCAAGGATTTTTCCCGGCTGATCCCGGGCCATGGCGGCATGCTGGACCGGGCCGACAGCCTGGTGCTGACGGCGCCGCTGCTTTACCTGTTGCTGCACCTTCGATAAGGAAGACTTGAATGAAGATTGATCGAGGCCTCGCCTGGAGCGAGAGCCAGTCCGGGTTTGATACGCGCGATGGCACGCGCCTGTTCTACCGCAGCTGGAAACCGCAGGCACCGCGCAGCGGCACACCGCGCGCGCTGGTCTTCCTGCATCGCGGACATGAGCACTCGGGCCGCATCGGTACCCTGGTCGAGCAGTTCGGCTTCCACGGCGATTGGGCCTTTGCCTACGATGCGCGCGGCCACGGCTATTCGCCGGGCGAGCGCGGCGCAGCGCCGGGTTTCGCAACGATGGTCGAAGACCTGGATACTTTCTTGCGCCATATCTGCGACACGCATGGATTCGCCATCGAGGATGTGCTGGTCGTCGCCAACAGCGTGGGCGCGGTGGTGGCAGCCACCTGGCTGCACGACTATGCGCCGCGCATACGCGGCCTGGTCATGGCCGCAGCCGCCTTTGCGATCAAGCTCTATGTGCCGCTGGCCAAGCCCGGCCTGCGTTTCGCGCGGCGCTTCAAGCCTGAGTTGTTCGTGACCAGTTATATCCGCCCCACCATGCTGACGCATTCTGCGGAGCAGGCGCACGCCTACGACGCGGATCCGCTGATCGCTAAGAGCATTTCGGCGCAGGTCCTGCTGGAGCTGGCGGATACGGCGCAGCGCATCGTGCACGACGCCGCAGTGATCGATACGCCGGTGCTGATGCTGGCGGCTGACCAGGACTATGTCGTCCATGAGGCGCCGCAGAAGCTATTCTTCGAACGCCTGTCGTCGCCGCTGAAGCGCTATGTGCGCCTGCCGCAGTGCCGCCATGCGATTTTCTACGAGCAGGACACCGAGGCCGCCATGCAGGCCAGCCGCAGCTTTATTGACGACTGCTTCGCAGCGCCGCCGGCGCCGCTTGAACGCTTCGCGACGGCGCATCGTGAAGGCGCGGGGGCGCGGCACTACGCCGCCCTGCTGGGCAACCAGACGGGCAACGCGCTGGTGCGCGGCTGGTACGCCGTGCAGCGCAATATGCTCAAGCTCATGGGGCCCGTCAGCGACGGCATGGCGATCGGCCTGCGCCATGGCTTCGACTCGGGTGAATCGCTGGATTACGTGTATCGCAACCAGGCCGGCGGCAAGTTCGGCTTCGGCGCCATGATGGACCGTGGCTATCTGGATGCCGTGGGCTGGCGCGGCATCCGCCTGCGCAAGGTGCAGCTGCAACAGATGCTAGCGCAGCGCATTGCGGCCCACCAGGGACCGGGCCCGCTGCGCATCCTCGACGTTGCCGCAGGTTCGGCGCGTTATGTGCTGGAGACGGTCAAGCGCTTCCAGGACCGCGAAATCGAAATCACACTGTGCGACTTCGAGCAGCACAACCTGGACCAGGCCCAAAAGCTGGCGGCGCAGTTGCAGATTACTGCACGCATCGAGTACTGCCGGCGCGATGCCTTCAGCGCTGACAGCTATGCCGGGCAGGAAGGGCGCTACGATATCGCGGTGGTGTCCGGCCTGTATGAGCTGTTCAGCGATAACGCGCTGGTGCTGCAATCGCTGCGCGGCATGGCGGCCAGCCTGCGCGACGGCGGTGCCTTGCTGTACACCGGCCAGCCATGGCACCCGCAGCTCGATATGATCGCCTACACCCTGAATAACCATCGCGGCGAGCCATGGCGCATGCGTCCGCGCGCGCAGGCTGAAATCGATGCTCTGGTGGCGCTGGCAGGCTGCCGCAAGCAGCAGACCATGATCGGGCTGGAGGGGATCTTTACTGTGTCGCTTGCCGAGAAAGGCGCAGCGCCTGGCGCAGGCGGTTAAACACCGTCACCAGCGACAGCAGCAGGACCACGGCCAGCAGGGCGTTGTGCCACAGCGGCGCAACGCCGGCCCAGACCAGCAAGCCAAGCAGGCCGAAGGCGAAGGCGCGGTCGCTTTTCCCCATCGGCCCGTCGAAGCGGCGCGCCACGCCGATGCTGCTGGCCAGCACGCCGGCGAATTCGGCCAGCAGGGCGAACACCACCACCAATACCAGCAGGTGCGGCGAGATGCCGGCCAGCAGGGCCACCGGCAAGTACAGCGCCGCATCCGACACCTGGTCGCACAATTCGTTAAGCAAGGCGCCCAGCGCGGTCTTGTTGCCGGTGGCGTTGGCCAGCATGCCGTCGATTGCATTCAGCGCCATGCGCAGCAGTAGGAAGAAGGGCAGGCCAAGCCACAGGCCCGCGCATTGCGGCGCCAGCGCCAGTGCCGCGCCGTAGCCGAGCGAAAGCAGCATGGCCAGCAGCGTGACCTGGTTCGGCGTGACGCCCAGGCGTGTGAGGAAATTGAGGAATGGGCGCAGCAGTTGCTGGAAGCGTGGCTTTAATTGGTAGATCGAAATACTCATGGCGTGTAGGCGTGAAGGTAGATCCGGGCGATGAAAAGGCTGCGGCTGTAGCCCATGGCGCAATGCAGGTAGACCGGACGGCCCTGCGTGCGCTCGGCGTGTATGGCCGCGATGATATGGCGTATTTGCGCGCGCGTTGGCGCGTGCAGGTCCAGCAAAGGGAAGTGCTGGTAGCGCGCACGGCGCAGCGCTGGCGTTTCGCCGAGCTCCGCGCTCAGGTCGATGATGCAGCAGTCGGGCGGCAGTTGTTGCGCTTCGCCGGTACTCAGGCGGCGGCCGATCAGCAAGCCGTCAGCGGCGGGCTTGAACGCGGGCTGGCCGCGATGGCGCCAGCGCACCAGCAGCCAGGTGAGGCCGTAGCCGGCCAGGTAGGGCCAGAACAGGAGCCAGATCCACGCGGGATGCCGGCCTTGCTCCTTGCGCAGGAAGGCAGCGTTGCGGCGCGCGTAAGCCAGTGCCACCAGCGCCAGGCTGGCGGCGAGGTAGAGCCAGGGCCATTGCCATGCCGCCGTGGCGATGCCTGCCGCCAGCAGCGCCATGCCGGCCAGGATGGCGTAGTAAAAGGCGACGCTATGGCGGGCTGTCGCGCCGGGGCGCACCAGCCGGCAGGCAAGGGCGGCGAGGGCGATGCCGCCGGCGACATCGGGCAGCGTATGCTGCCAGGTCAGCAGCGTGCTGGCGGCCAGGAGCAGCAGCCAGCCGGCCAGCAGGGCGCGCCATGCGCGGCTGGCGATGGCTGGGCGCAAGGCGGCCCATAGCAGCACGCTGTAGGCAATGTGCAGCGACGGGAACTGGTTGTAGGGGCGGTCCGTCGCATCCAGCAGGGCGTACGCGAACTGCAGCAGCGCGTTGTCCGGCACCGGCCGCAGCGCGGGAAAGCGGGCCGGGAACCAGGCGAACACCAGGCCGGCGGCGACGGTGGCCAGCATCAGACGCCTGCTTAACACGCGTAGTGCTTCTCCTTTGCCCACCATGAAAAACGCCAGCACCAGCAGCGGGCCCGAGCTGGCATAGGGGATGATCATCCATGGCAGGAAGGGCATGGCCTGCTCGAACGGCAAGGCCAGCGAGCGCTGGACCAGGGCGGTGTGGGCAGCGTGGTTGGTGAGCGTGTAGCAAAGCCCGAAAACCACGGCGTTGATGATCAGGTGCACGAGTTGCATTCATGGCATTATGTCACGCCATGAGTGAAGAGCAAAAGTACCAGCGCTGTATGGTGATGGCGGGCGGAGGATTCCGCTTCGGCTATTACCTCGGCATGCACGCTGCGGCGGAAGACTGCGGCATGGCGCCCGACATCATCCTCGCCAGTTGCGGCGGTTCGCTGGCAGCCGCCATCATCCACGCCTTGCCGGACGCCGCGCAGCGCAGGCAGTGGCTCGCTTCGCAGCAGATGTACCAGTTCCTGCGCGGCTTGCGCGTGGCGCCGCATGTGCGGCCGTTGCCGGTGCTGGGCGCGGCCCTGTTGCGCGGCTTGTCGCGCGGGCGCGCGCGGCGTGTGCCGGACGTGTTCGACGACTACCTGTTCGAACTGCCGCCGGCGCTGCCTTTGCCGGTGCCCGCTGCGGGCGCAATGCCGCACGCGGCACTGGCCATCGTGGCTGCCAAGCTGCTGTTTGGCCGCGCGCAGGTGGGCCAGCCTCGCGCCGGCCGCCCCTTGTTCGCCGAGGTCGTGTTCGGGCCTGAGCGCGCCTGCCGCCTGCTACAAGGATGGCGTGCGCCTGCCAGCGATCCGGCCTGGAGTGGCGGCGCGGTGGCCCAGGAGCTGCTGGCCGATAGCCGCATGCCGGTCGCCGACGCGGTACGCAGTTCGATCACCGACATGCTTTACTTCGCTTGCCACGCGCATGGCGGCGAACACTACTTGGGCGGCGTGATCGACTTGTTCCCGATTGAAATCGCGCATGGCCTGGCGCGCCACGTGACGATGGAGGCCAAGCCGGCCTTCGGGCAGGCGCTGGCGATTCCGGCCCTGCGCGCGGTGCTGGGACTCGATGGCAACGCGCGCCTGCGCCATGTACATGGCCAGCATGCGCACGCCTGGATCGACACCAGCGATATTTCCAGCGCCTTGCGCGGCAACGGCATGCGCAAGCGCGTCGACTGGCTGGGCAACCGCCTGCAGCTGGAAGGGCCTCCGACTTTCGAAGCGTACCTGCGCGAAGTGGAGGCGCAATGGCAGTACGGCTATCAGCGCGCCATGGAGGCGTATGCCCAGCCCGCAGGGGCGGGATTGCGTTTGCGCCACGCGACCATGTTTAACAGGGGAGGCAGATGAGGGTAATGATTATCGGCGGCACCAGCGGCATTGGCCTGGCGCTGGCCGCGCACTATGCGCAGCAGGGCGCCGTGCTGGCGCTGTGCGGGCGCGATCCGTCGCGGCTGGACGGGCATCCGGTCGCGGCGCAGCCGGGCCTGCAGCGTTACGGTTTCGACATCGGCGACCGCCAGGCGGTGTTCGATGCGGTGGCCGATTTTGCGCAAGGGGGACTGGACCTGCTGGTGGTGAGTGCTGGCGAGTACGCCGATGCTGGCGCCATCGCGCAGGACCGTATGCGCAGCCTGCCGCTGGTGCGCACCAATGTGTCCGGCCTATGCCATGCTTTCGATGCGGGCGCGCAGGCCATGCTGGCGCAGGGCAGGGGGCAGTTGGTGGTGCTGGCGTCGATCGCTGGCTTGCTGCGCGAGTATCCGAACGGCTCGCTCTACAGTGCCAGCAAGCGCGCGGCGATTGCGATCAGCGATGCGTACCGCAAGGCGCTGGCGCCGCACGGTGTGCACGTGACGGCTGTGGTGCCGGGCTATGTCGACACGGCGCGGCTGCGGGAACTGAATGGGGGAAGTGCGCAGCGCAAGCCTTTCCTGCAAACCGAGCAGGAGGCTGTGCGCCGCATCGCCCGCGCGATTGCCGGGCGCGAGACGCACTGCATCTTCCCCTGGCAGCTGCACGCGATGGTGCGCTTGTTTAACCTGCTGCCAAAGGGATTGCAGCGCTACCGCAAGAAATGAATCAGTAGCGGTAGGAGGCTTTGAGCACGACGTAGTCGACGCCGCTGTTCGGCTTCTTGATGCCGCCGTTGGAGAAGTGCTGCAGCTTGGCCGCCACTTCCCATTTGTCGAACACGTAGCCGACGCCGATATGGTCGCCAAACTGGAAGGCGGTCGACAGGCCGTCGTCGTTATTGTTGTAGGTGCGGGACAGCACGTGGGCGCCGATGCCGCCTTCTACATAAAAGCCCTTCTTGTTGGTATTCTCAAAGCGGAATACCGGAGTGAAGCCGACGTCGATAATATCTTTCTTGGCGCCTGGTACATTGTTCCATTGACGGCCCTCCCAGAAACCGACGCTGGCGTCCCAGTAGCCGGTCAGGTGGGTGCCGTTGGAATTGAACCAGCTCCATTCAGGCTTGAAGTCCTGCGTGGCGCCCAGGCGCACCATGCGTACTTTGGAGGCGGAACCGTATTCCACGTAAGCGGAGTTGACGTCGAATGCGAAGGCGGATTGGGCCACGAGCAATGCCGCAGCAGTTGCGAACAGTTTTTTAACGTGCATTATTTTTCTCTCTAGTCCTTGCCACAGTCTCTCTATTTGCTGCGGCAGTACCGGACATTTTACTTTCGTTCTGAATTTATTTCAGGCCCCGCCATAATTGTTAAAATCATCGCAACATTGTCATATCTGGAGCCAATTGTGAGCCATCCACTGCGAATTGCATTTCTCGGTATCGGCCTGATGGGGGAGCCGATGGTGCGGCGCCTGCTGGGCGCCGGTTTCGCGGTCACGGCCTGGAACCGCACGCCGGGCAAGGCCGCCGTGCTGGCCGAGGCAGGGGCGGACCCGGACGATGTGCTGCCGCATGCGGTGGCCGATGCGGCCGTGGTGGTGTCCATGCTGTCGGCGGGCGAGGCGGTGGGGAGCGTGATCGAGGCGGCGCTCGATACGCTGCGTCCGGGCACGCTGTGGATCGATATGAGTTCGACGCGGCAGGATGAGGCGCAGGCTTTCCACGCTTTGCTCAGCGCGCGCGGGCATCGCTTTATCGATGCGCCGGTGTCGGGCGGCGTGGGCGGCGCGCAGGCGGGCACGCTGGCCATTATGGTGGGCGGCAGTGCGGCGGATTTCGAGGCGGCGTTGCCGCTGCTGGCGGCGATGGGGCGGCCCAAGCTGGTGGGGCCGGCGGGCAGCGGACAGGTGGCGAAGCTGTGCAATCAGCTGATTGTGGGCGGCACCATCAATATCGTGGCGGAGGCGCTGCTGCTGGCGCAGGCGGCGGGCGCGGATCCGGCGGCGGTGCGGGAGGCGATTCGCGGTGGGTTTGCGGAGAGCCGGGTGCTGGAGGTGCATGGGCTGCGCATGCTGGAGCGGAATTTCTTGCCAGGCGGGCAGGTGCTGACGCAGTTGAAGGATCAGCATAATGTGCTGGCGGCTGCTGCGGCGGCGGGGGTGGCGCTGCCCGTCACCAGTTTGGTGACGGAGCGGTTTGAGGCGATCAGGGATGTTTATCCGCGCGCGGATCATGCGGCAGCTTTGCTCTCGCTGGAGTTGCTTAATCGCGGGGTGCGCTTGGGGGGGCTTGAGGATCGGCTGCCGTAACCGGGAAACCGGGAAACCGGGAAACCAGGGCCTAGCCGGCCGCGTGGCCCACAGGGCCGGACCCTACTTCGGCAGGGCGGCTTCGGCTAGCTGGACCCAGAAGCTGGCGCCTATTGGCAGCAGCTGGTCGTTGAAGTCGTAGCTGCCGTTGTGCAGCACGCAGGGGCCGAGGCCGTGGCCGCCGTCGCGGTGTTCGCCGTCGCCATTGCCGATGAAGATATAGCAGCCTGGCTTCTCTTGCAGGAAGAAGGCGAAATCTTCGGCGCCCATGGTGGGTTCGATGTTGTCGTCCACCATGGCGTCGCCCACTACGGATTTCATCACCTCCACGGCGAAGCGCGTTTCGCGCGCGTGGTTCACCAGTGGCGGGTAGTTGCGGCGGAAGGTGAATTCGACCTCTGCATCGAAGGCGGTGGCGATGCCTTCGGCCAGCGCCTGCATGCGCTTCTCCACCATGTCCAGCACGTCGGTGGTGAAGGTGCGTACGGTGCCAACCAGCTTGGCGTCGTCGGGGATCACATTGGTGGCGCTGCCGGCGTGGATCTGGGTGATCGACAGCACGGCGGTATCGAGCGGGCTCTTATTGCGCGTGACGACAGTTTGCCAGGCTTGCGCAATCTGCACCGCGATCATGATCGGGTCGATACCTTTGTGCGGCTGCGCCGCGTGGGCGCCCTTGCCGCGCACGGTGACGTGGAATTCGTTGGAGGACGCCATCATCGGCCCCTCGCACACGCCGAGCGTGCCCTGTGCCATGCCGGGCCAGTTGTGCATGCCGTAGATGGCGTCCATCGGGCATTTCTCGAACAGGCCGTCGTGCATCATCTGGCGCGCGCCGGCGCCGCCTTCTTCGGCCGGCTGGAACACCAGGTAGACGGTGCCGTCGAAATTGCGGTGCTGTGCCAGGTAGTGGGCCGCGCCCAGCAGCATGGCGGTGTGGCCGTCGTGGCCGCAGGCGTGCATCTTGCCGGCATGGGTGGAGGCGTGCGGGAAGGTATTGATCTCCTGCATAGGCAGGGCGTCCATATCGGCGCGCAGGCCGATGGCGCGCTCGGACGTGCCGTTCTTGATAATGCCCACCACGCCGGTCTTGCCCAGGCCCCGGATCACGGGAATGCCCCATTCGGTCAGCTTGGCGGCGACCACGTCGGAGGTGCGTACTTCTTCATAGCAGAGTTCCGGGTGGGCATGCAGGTCGCGTCGGATCTGCTGCAGCTCGGATTGAAACGCAATAATCGGGTCGATCAGTTTCATGCTTGTTCTCCATGGATCGTGCCATTCTAGCCTCCCGGTACGATTTTCCGGAATCGTTTACGATAACGATTTCAGCCGTCGCTAATCCATATCAAGATGTCTAGCTTACAAGTCCGCGCCACCTGCCCGCACGATTGCCCCGATACCTGCGCCCTGCTGGTGACCGTCGAAGACGGCGTGGCGACCGAAGTGAAGGGCGATCCCGACCATCCCACCACGGCCGGGGTGCTGTGCACCAAGGTTTCGCGCTACACCGAACGCACCTATTCGCCGGACCGTTTGCTGACCCCGCTGCGCCGCGTCGGCAAGAAGGGCGAGGGCAAATTCGAGCCCATTAGCTGGGACCAGGCGCTGGATGAGATCGCGGCGCGCCTGAAACCGCTGGCCGAGAGCGAGCCGGAAGCCATCCTGCCCTATAGCTACGCCGGCACCATGGGCCTGGTGCAGGGCGATTCCATGTCGGCGCGTTTCTTCCACAAGATCGGCGCCTCGTTGCTGGACCGCACCATTTGCGCCACGGCCGGCGCCACCGGTTACCGCTACACCATCGGCGCTTCGATCGGCACCGATCTCGAACAATTCCAGAATGCCAAGCTGATCATCATCTGGGGCGGCAACCCGATCGCGTCCAACCTGCATTTCTGGACCCGTGCCCAGGAAGCCAAGCGCAACGGCGCAAAACTGATCGCCATTGACCCCTACCGTTCGCTGACGGCCGACAAATGCCACCAGCACATTGCCGTGCTGCCGGGCACCGATGCGGCGCTGGCGCTGGGCATGATGCATATCCTGTTCCGCGACGACCTGCTCGACCATGACTACATTGCCGGCTACACGCTCGGCTTTGAAGAACTGCGCGCGCGGGCCGCCGAATGGACGCCGGAACGCACCGCCGCCACCTGCGGTATCACGGTAGACGAAGTGGAAGGCCTGGCGCGCGAGTATGGCGAAACCGCCCAGCGCGGCGAACCGGTCGCCATCCGCATGAATTACGGCGTGCAGCGCGTGCACGGCGGCGGCATGGCGGTGCGCAATATCGCCTGCCTGCCGGCGCTGGTGGGCGCCTGGCGCCACGCGGCGGGTGGCGTGCAGCTATCCTCGTCCGGCACCTTCAAGAAGAATCTGGCCGCGCTGCAGCGCCCCGACTTGCTGAGCAAACAGCCGCGCACCATCAATATGACCACCATCGGCGATGACCTGCTGCGTCCGGCCTCGCCCGAGTTCGGGCCGCAGATCAAGGCGCTCGTCGTGTACAACTCCAATCCGGTGGCGATCGCGCCGGACTCGGCGAAAGTGCAGGCCGGCTTTGCGCGCGAAGACTTGTTCACGGTGGTGCTTGAACATTTCCAGACCGACACCGCCGACTATGCCGACATTGTGTTGCCGGCAACCACCCAACTGGAGCACGTGGACGCGCACAGCGCCTATGGCCACTTGTACATGATGGCGAACAACGCCGCCATCGCGCCGCTCGGCGAAGCGAAGTCGAACACGGAGTTCTTCCGCCTGCTGGCGGCGCGCATGGGCTTGCAGGATGCGTGCTTCCAGGACAGCGATGACCAGCTGGCATCGGTGGCCTTTGTGCAGTTCGACTGGGAGTCACTCAAACGCAAGGGCTGGCAGAAACTGGAAGTTTCCGATGCACCCTTTGCATGCGGCAATTTCCCCACACCTTCCGGAAAATGTGAGTTCTACTCGGAAAGCATGAAAAAGGATGGCCTGGACCCGCTGCCGGCCTACATCCCCAACTACGAATCTGCGGCATCTGCCCCCGAACTGGCGGCAAAATACCCGCTGGCGATGATATCTCCGCCGGCGCGCAACTTCCTGAACTCGACCTTTGTGAATGTGCAAAGCCTGCGCGCCACCGAGGGCGAACCCCACCTCGACATCCATCCTGACGATGCGGCAACACGTGGCATCAACCACGGCGATATGGTGCGCATCTTCAACGATCGCGGGTCCTTCGTGTGCAAGGCGCGGGTGACGCCGAAGGCCCGGCCGGGCCTGGTGGTGGGGCTGTCGATCTGGTGGAAGAAGCTGGCGCGGGATGGCAAGAACGCCAACCAGGTCACCAGCCAGCGGCTAACCGACATGGGCCGCGCACCAACGTTTTACGATACACTGGTCCAAGTCGAGAAAGCCGCCCGGGAATGACTTATGCCCACGTTAGCACACCTGAAACTGCGCGCCAGGTATCTGGTGACAGCCGGTGTGTGCGCCGCCTTCCTGGCGGGGTGTGCGCAATTCAAATATTACTTCCAGGCGGCCCAGGGCCAGTACGCGCTCTGGTCCGACGCCCGTCCGGTGGATGACTGGATCGGCGACCCCAGCACCGATCCCAACCTCAAGGCGCGCCTGGAAAAGGCCAAGCTGATCCGCCGCTTCGCGGTCAAGGAACTCGGCTTGCCGGACAATGCCAGCTACAAGAACTACGCGCCGCTCACGCGCCAGTATGTGCTGTGGAATGTGGTCGCCACGCCGGAGCTGTCGCTGCGCCCGGTGCAGTGGTGCTTCCCGATCGCGGGCTGCGTCAGCTATCGCGGCTATTACGACAAGGCCGATGCCGAAGCCTATGCCGAAGAGCTGCGCGAGGAGGGCAACGACGTGCAGATCGGCGGCGTGCCGGCCTACTCCACCCTGGGCTGGTTCAGCGACCCGCTGCTCTCGACCTTCATCAACCACTCCGACGCCGAACTGGCGCGCCTGGTCTTCCACGAGCTGGCGCACCAGGTGGTGTATGTGCAGGGCGACTCCAAATTCAACGAAGCCTTTGCCTCGGCGGTGGAGGAGGCCGGCGTGCACCGCTGGCTTGAGCTGTACGGCAACGACGCCATGCGCGAAGCCTTTGCGCGCTACAACGCGCGGCGCCAGGATTTCATGGGCTTGCTGGTCCGGCACCGGCAGATGCTGGCCGACAATTACGCCAGCAAAGCCAGCAAGAAGAAAAAGCGCGAGGAAAAGCTGCGCGTGTTCGCCTCCCTGCAGGCCGAGTACAAGGTGCTCAAGGCGAACTGGGGCGGCTATAACGGCTACGACCGATTCTTTGCAGAACCGCTCAATAACGCCCATTTAGCATCTGTTGCCACCTATAATGACCTGCTGCCAGGCTTCCGCGCCTTGCTTGCGAAAGAAAAGGGATTCCCGCATTTCTATGCTGCGGTGCGCAACATGAGCAACCTGCCCTCTGTGGAGCGGCATGAACGGCTGCATGAGTTGGCGCGCACTATGGCCCAGGCCAGCGACCCGGCCACCGCTGCGGCACCGAAGGAGGCGGGCGTAGTGAATTGATGCTGCTATGCAGCAGAAAGGCCTGCTAGAGTACGCGTTCCAATTCCAGAAAATAGCTTGCCACTGTGCGCGCACGCACGATAGCATCTAGAGTGCGGGAAAGCACGGCCGTTCTATTTTCGCAAATAATATATAAAAAACCGAGACAAAGAGGCACAGGATGGAAAAAATCTGGTTGAAGTCGTATCCCCCCGGCGTTCCGAGTGAAATCGACGCCACGCAATACCGCTCACTGGTTCACCTGCTCGAAGAATCGTTCCAGAAGTACGCGTCGCGCAATGCCTTCGTCTGCATGGACAAGGCCATCACCTACGCCGACCTGGATGCCCATTCCAAACGTCTCGGCGCCTGGCTGCAAAGCCGTGGCATGAAGAAGGGCGCACGCGTCGCCGTCATGATGCCGAACGTGCTGCAATACCCGATCGCCATCGCCGGCATCCTGCGTGCCGGCTACAGCGTGGTCAACGTCAACCCGCTGTACACCCCGCGCGAGCTGGAGCACCAGCTGAACGACTCTGGCGCGGAAGCCATCATCATCCTTGAGAATTTCGCCACCACGCTGGAACAGGTGCTGCCGCGCACCCAGGTCAAGCACATCATCGTCGCCAATATGGGCGAGATGCTGGGCGGCCTGAAGGGCCATATCGTCAACTTCGTCGTGCGCAACGTGAAGAAGATGGTGCCCGCCTTCTCGCTGCCGAATGCCGTGCGTTTCAAAGATGCGCTGGGCCATGCCAAGAGCATGAAGCTGACCGCCGTCGAACTGCGCCATGAGGACGTGGCCTTCCTGCAGTACACCGGCGGCACCACCGGCGTCTCCAAGGGCGCGACGCTGACCCACAAGAACATCATCGCCAACCTGCTGCAGATGCAGGCATGGTCGGCGCCGAAACTGGCCGACCTGCCGCCGGACGAGCGCACCATCATTTGCGCGCTGCCGCTGTACCACATCTTCGCGCTGACCGTGTGCGCCATGTGGGGCATGCGCGAGGGCGGCCTGAATGTGCTGATCCCGAATCCGCGCGACATCGGCGGCTTTATCAAGGAGCTGCAGAAGTACCGTTTCAATATGCTGCCGGCGGTGAACACGCTGTACAACGCGCTGCTGAACCATCCGGACATCAAGAGCGTCGACTTCTCCGGCCTGAAGGTCGCCAACGGCGGCGGCATGGCGGTGCAGAAGGCGGTGGCCGACAAGTGGCTGGCGCTGACCGGCGTCACCATTGTGGAAGGCTACGGCTTGTCCGAAACCTCGCCGGTGGCAACCGCCAACCGCTTCGACAGCACCGACTTCTCGGGCATGATCGGCATGCCGATCCCGTCCACCGAAGTGGCCATCCTGGATGACGACGGCAAGGAAGTGGCGCTTGGCACGCCGGGCGAAATCGCGATTCGCGGCCCGCAGGTCATGGCCGGCTACTGGAACCGTCCGGAGGAAACCGCCAAGGTCATGACGGCCGACGGCTACTTCAAATCCGGCGACGTGGGCGTGATGGATGAGCGCGGCTACGTCAAGATCGTGGACCGCAAAAAGGACATGATCCTGGTCTCCGGCTTCAACGTCTATCCGAATGAAATCGAAGACGTGGTGGCGGCGCATCCGGGCGTGCTGGAGTGCGCCTGCATCGGCGTGCCGGACGAGCATTCCGGTGAGGCGGTCAAAGTGTTCGTGGTGAAGAAGGACCAGAACCTGACCGCCGAAGCGCTGATGGAGCACTGCAAGCAAAACCTGACCGGCTACAAGAAGCCGAAATATATCGAGTTCCGCACGGAGCTACCGAAAACTAACGTTGGCAAAATCCTGCGCCGTATGCTGCGCGACGAAAAGCCTGCCGACGACAAGAAGGCGGCTTAAGGCTGCCATTGCATACGAAAGGCAATATGATGGAAAAAATCTGGCTCAAGTCCTATCCCGAAGGCGTTCCTGCGGAAGTCGATATTTCGCAGTACCGTTCGGTGACGCACCTGATGGAAGAGTCCTTCCAGAAGTACGCGTCGCGCAACGCCTACGTTTGCATGGACAAGTTCCTGACCTACGCGCAAGTGGACCAGTTGTCGAAGCAATTCGGCGCATGGCTGCAATCCAAAGGCCTGAAGCCGGGCGCGCGCGTTGCCATCATGCTGCCCAACGTACTGCAATACCCGGTGGCGCTGGCCGGCATCATCCGCGCCGGCTACGTTGTGGTCAACGTCAACCCGTTGTACACCCCGCGCGAACTGCAGCACCAACTGAATGACTCCGGCGCGGAAGCCGTCATCGTGCTGGAGAACTTTGCCACTACCGTTGAACAAGTGGTCGCTTCCACCGCCGTCAAGCATGTGGTGGTGGCGTCCATGGGCGACCTGCTGGGCGGCCTGAAAGGCACTATCGTCAACTTCGTGGTGCGTCATGTGAAGAAGATGGTGCCGGCCTGGAATATCCCCGGCCACACCAGCTTCAAACAAGTGCTGGCGGAAGGCTCGCGCCTGCCGCTGCAGTCGGCCGACCAGAAGCCGAGCGATATCGCCTTCCTGCAGTACACCGGCGGCACCACCGGCGTTTCGAAAGGCGCCGTGCTGCTGCACTCCAACGTGGTGGCGAACATGCTGCAGAACGAAGCCTGGCTGCAAATGAAGCCGAGCAACGAGCAGATGGTGTTCGTGGCTGCGCTGCCGCTGTACCACATCTACTCGCTGACCATTTCCTGCTTCATGGGGTGGAAGACCGGCGGCATGAATATCCTGATCCCGAACCCGCGCGACATCCCGGGCTTCGTGAAAGAGCTGGCCAAGTACCGCGTGACCGTCTTCCCCGCCGTGAACACGCTGTACAACGCGCTGCTGAACAACCCGGACTTCTCCAAGCTGGACTTCTCCAGCTATAAGATCTGCAACGGCGGCGGCATGGCCGTGCAGCAGTCGGTGGCCGACCGTTGGCTGAAGGTGACTGGCACCCCGATCATCGAAGGCTACGGCCTGTCGGAAACCTCGCCGGTAGCCACCGCCAACCGCGTCGACATCAAGGAATTCACCGGCACCATCGGCATCCCGATTCCTTCCACCGAAGTGGCGATCCTGGACGACGACGGCAAGGAAGTGCCGATCGGCTCCGCCGGCGAAATCGCGATTCGCGGCCCGCAGGTCATGGCCGGCTACTGGAACCGCCCGGACGATACCGCCAAGTCGATCACGCCGGAAGGCTACTTCAAGACCGGCGACGTGGGCATCATGGACGACAAGGGCTTTGTGCGCATCGTCGACCGCAAGAAGGACATGATCCTGGTGTCCGGCTTCAACGTCTACCCGAACGAAGTGGAAGGCGTGGTAGCGGCCCACCCTGGCGTGCTGGAAGTGGCTTGCGTAGGTGTACCCGATGCCAACTCCGGCGAAGCGGTCAAACTGTTTGTTGTACGCAAAGATCCGAACCTGACGGTGGAAGCTTTGCAGGAATTCTGCAAGCACGAATTGACCGCGTACAAAAAGCCGAAGTATATTGAATTCCGTGACGAACTGCCGAAGACCAACGTCGGCAAGATTCTGCGCCGTCAGCTGCGAGACGAAAAGAAGGCAGCATAAGCCGGCACGACTGACCTGGCTCAAACGAGGGCTCCGGGCCGGCTGTAAAGTGGAAAGAACCACCTGCGCAGCCACCGGAAGCCACTTATGGGCCAACTATATAACTTCGCACTCACCCTCTCCACCGAAGGCCGCCGCGCGCTGCGACAGCGCGAGGGCTTAAGCGCCTACTACGAAACCAGCCTGCCCGATATGACGCCCGACCAGGTCGAGGCGGCATTCGATCTTGCCGTGCGCAGTTCCGAGCGCGCGGTGCAGCGCCAGGTCCGGCACCATCCCCTCACGCAAGCGCAGTTCGATGCGCTGGTCAGCTACACCTACAACCTGGGCACCGGCGGCGCCATGATGGTGCTGCGGCGAATCGATGTCGGCGACCTGGATGGTGCGGCCGACGCCATGCTGCGCCACCACGCGCTGCCGGCCGGCCTGGCGGCGCGCCGCCAGGAAGAAAGCGCGCCGTTCCGCCACGGCGCCTAGGCCTCGCGCTTCGGCCCCGCCACGCCGTCCGCCACGCTGAAGCGCGCCAGCGTGGTGCTGGCGCTGCGCGCGTCGCGCACATTCTCCAGTCCTTCGAAAGCCACCGTGGCGCGCTCCGGGCGCAATTCCAGCAGCATGAAGCCGCGCTTGTCGCTTTGCCCGAATTTCAGGTGGCGGTTCATGTCGACGTATTGCTGCGTGCGCGCCTGAGGGCGCGAGCTGGACGTGATGGAGGTGCCGCAAAATTCGGTCGCGACCAGCGGGTTGCCGGCGCCGGCTGCGCGCGCTGGGTCGCGCCGCAGTTCGGCGGCGAAGAAGGTGTGTACGTCGCCCGACAGCACGAGCGGGTTGCGCGCTGCCTGCATGGCGTCCAGCAGGCGTTTGCGCGCGGCGGCGTAACCATCCCAGCCATCGGTCCAGAAGCGGCCGTCGCTGTCGCTGGCCAGCGGCACTTGCGACATCTGCGCCACCAGCGTTTGCTGGGCAACGATATTCCAGCTCGCCTTCGACTCCTTCAGCCCCTGCGCCAGCCAGCGTTCCTGCTCCGCGCCCAGCATAGTGCGGCGCGGGTCGGCCAGGGCGGCGCAGGCGCGCCGGTAGACCGAGGTGGAGCCGCCGCGACCCGCCGGCTGGCAGGCATGCTGGGAACGGTGCTGGCGCGTGTCGAGCACGTGGAAGCGCGCCAGCCGGCCCCAGTCATAGCGCTGGTAGATGCGCTGCGCGCGCACCGGCTGGTGCTCGAAGAAGGCCTGGTAGGCGGCGGCGCGGCGCTGCGCGAAGTCCGGCGACAGCAGCTCGTCGCGATTGGGGCTGTAGTCGTTCGCCACCTCGTGGTCGTCCCAGGTCACCAGCCAGGGCGCGGCATGGTGCGCCGACTGCAGGTCGGCATCGCTCTTGTACTGCGCGTAGCGCGCGCGGTACTCGGCCAGGGTAAAGCTCTCATCGCGGCGCAGGGCGCTGGCCGGGTGCTGCAGGCTATAGGGGCCCCACTCGTAGATGTAGTCGCCGAGGAAGGCCACCAGGTCGGGCGCGGCGCGCGCGATATGGCGGTGCGCCGCGTAGTGGCCAAACTCCCAGTGCTGGCAGGAGGCGACGGCCAGCTTCAGCGCGCCGGGCATGGCGCCGGGTGCCGGCGCGGTGCGGGTGCGGCCGATGGGACTGATGGCGTCGCCCAGCATGAAGCGGTAGCAGTACCAGCGGTCCGGCTCCAGGCCGCGCACGTCCACATGCACGCAATGCGCCAGCGCCGGCGTGGCGACGGCGCTGCCGCGCGCGGCGATGCGCGTGAAGGCTTCGTCGTGCGCCACTTCCCAGCGCACCTGCTGGGCAATGGGCGGCATCGATGCCGCGTTGAGCGGATCGGGCAGCAGGCGGGTCCAGAGGATGACGGAGTCGGGCAGCGGTGCGCCGGAGGCGACGCCGAGCGTGAAGGGGTAGGCGCCGTTGGCGCTGCGCGCTGGCGCGGGCAGGTGGGGCGCCAGCGCCGCCAGGGCGGCCACGCGGGCCGCAGTCTGGAGCAGGAGGCGGCGCCCGTCTTGCATGGGATTACAGCAGCGATTCCAGCGGCGGTACCGGGCGTGGTTTGCGGTCCG
Source organism: Massilia sp. SR12 (assembly GCA_046523935.1). Lineage (GTDB taxonomy): Bacteria > Pseudomonadota > Gammaproteobacteria > Burkholderiales > Burkholderiaceae_D > Rugamonas. Next base: position 4,619,413 of record CP159586.1, read on the forward strand.
GACCGGTGGCCACGTAGGTCAGCGTGGCCTCGGTAACTTTGACGATGTTCGCTTGCAGGCGGTTGCGCTCCGCATAGACTTCCACGTTGACGGTGATCGAGGTGTTGCCGACCTTGACGATGTCGGCGTAGAAGGACAGCAGGTCGCCGACGAAGACCGGGTTCTTGAACACGAAGGAATTCACGGCGATGGTGGCGACACGGCCATTGGCGCGGCGGGTGGCGGGCAGCGAGCCCGCAATGTCGACCTGGGCCATGATCCAGCCGCCGAAAACGTCGCCGTACACATTGGCGTCGGACGGGGCGGGCATCACGCGTAGTTCCGGCATCTTGCCCGGCGGGAGGCTGTTACGTGGGGTTTCTTGTTGTGGGGTGCTCATCGCGAATTCTCATGAAGGACTACAATTGACGGAATTTTAAACCAGCCAGCCCAAGCACGTATGCGCCGCAATTCGAATTCCCCACCGCCGCCAGCCGGCCAGTCAAACGGCGACCTTGCCACTCTGAAAACATTGCTACCCTACCTGTGGGTGTACAAGTGGCGCGTGCTGGCGGCTTTGCTGGCGCTGGTCGGCGCCAAGGCTGCCAATGTCGGCGTGCCGGTGGTGCTGAAACAGCTAGTCGATGCCATGACGATCAAGCCGGGCGACCCGCACGCGCTGCTGGTGCTGCCGGTGGCAATGCTGGTGGCGTACGGCTTGCTGCGCCTGTCCACCACGGTGTTTACCGAGCTGCGCGAATTCCTGTTCGCGCGCGTCACGCAGCGCGCCGTGCGCACCATTGCGCTGCAGGTATTCCGCCACCTGCATTCACTGTCGCTGCGCTTCCACCTGAACCGGCAGACCGGCGGCATGACGCGCGATATCGAACGCGGCACGCGCGCCGTCAGCTCGCTCATTTCGTACACGCTGTTCAACATCCTGCCGACCCTGGTTGAGATCACGCTGGTGCTGACCTACCTGGTGCTGCATTACGACGTGTGGTTCTCGGTCATCACCTTCTCGGCGCTGGTGACCTACATTACCTTCACCATCGTCGTGACCAACTGGCGCACGCATTTCCGCCGCACTATGAACGACCTGGATTCGAAGGCCAACACCAAGGCCATCGACTCGCTGCTGAATTATGAAACGGTGAAATACTTCGGCAACGAGGACTACGAGGCCAAGCGCTACGACGAAGGCTTGCAGCGTTACGAGAAGGCGGCGGTCAAATCGCAAACCTCGCTGTCACTGTTGAACACCGGCCAGTCGGCCATCATCGCGATCGCCGTGACGTTGATCCTGTGGCGCGCCACGCAAGGCGTGATCGACGGCAGCATGACCCTGGGCGACCTGGTGCTGGTGAATGCCTTCATGATCCAGCTCTACATCCCGCTCAACTTCCTGGGCGTGATCTACCGCGAGATCAAGCAAAGCCTGGCCGACATGGAGCGCCTGTTCTCGCTGCTGAACGAGAACCGCGAAGTGGCCGATGCCGCGCATGCCAAAGCGCTGCAGCCGCAAGGCGCGGAAGTGCGCTTCAACCACGTCGACTTCAGCTACGACCCGAAGCGGCAGATCCTGTTCGATGTCGACTTCAGCATCGCGGCTGGCACCACCACCGCCATTGTCGGCCATAGCGGCTCCGGCAAATCCACTTTGTCGCGCCTGCTGTACCGCTTCTATGAGGTGAACAGCGGCAGCATCACGATCGACGGTCATGACTTACGCGACATGACGCAGGCTTCGCTGCGCCATGCGATCGGCATCGTGCCGCAGGATACGGTGCTGTTCAACGACACCATCGAATACAACATCGCCTACGGCCGCCCCGGCGCCAGCAAGGAAGAGATCATTGCCGCCGCGCGCGCCGCCTCGATCCACGATTTCGTTGCCAGCCTGCCGGACGGCTACGAAACCATGGTGGGGGAGCGCGGCCTCAAGCTGTCCGGCGGCGAGAAGCAGCGCGTGGCGATTGCCCGCACCTTGTTGAAGAACCCGGCCATCCTGATTTTCGACGAAGCCACCTCCGCGCTGGACTCCAAGTCCGAGCAGGCGATCCAGGCGCAGTTGAAGGAGATCGCGAAGGACCGCACCACCATGGTGATTGCGCACCGCCTCTCGACCATCGCCGACGCGCAGCAGATCATCGTGCTGGATCACGGTAAGATTGTGGAGCGCGGCACGCATGCCGCGCTGCTGGCGCGCGAAGGCTTGTACGCGCAGATGTGGGAGCGCCAGCAGGCGCGCGGCGATCAGGAGCTGTCTTCGCCGCTGGATGGAGAGCTGGTCACTCAAGGAGGATAAGAATGGCGGTGAAAAAGGTGTTGGCAGTCGCCCTGGCGGGCATTGGCGTGCTGGCGCTGGCGGTGGGCGTGAACACGGCGCGCAGCGGCAGCAAGCAGCTTTCCGTGGCGCCTGCCGCGCCGCTGCAGGTGGATGAAGGCGCCGTGGCGCAGCGCCTGGGCGAGTCCCTGCGCTTCGTCACCATTTCAGACGCCAAGGATGCCGAGGCCAACGCCGCCGAATTCGACAAGCTGCACGCCCACCTGCAAGCCAGCTTCCCGCGCCTGCATGCGGCGCTCAAGCGCGAGAACGTCAACGGCAAGGCGCTGCTCTACACCTGGCAGGGCAGCGACGCCAATGCTGCGCCCGTAATGTGGATGGCGCACCAGGACGTGGTGCCGATCGCGCCCGGCACCGAGAAGGACTGGCAGCAGCAACCCTGGGGCGGCGCGGTGCACGATGGTTTCATCTGGGGCCGTGGCGCCTGGGACGACAAGGGCAACCTATACGCGCAGATGGAGGCGATTGAAATGCTGCTGGCCGCCGGCTTCCAGCCGCGCCGCACGCTGTACCTGGCCTACGGCGCCGACGAGGAAGTGGGCGGCAAGCGCGGCGCGGCCATCATCGCCGAGCTGCTTAAATCGCGCAAGGTCAAACTCGACTACGTGCTGGATGAAGGCTTGATGATCCTGCAGGGCATGGTGCCAGGCCTGGAGCCGGCAGCGGCCATGATCGGCGTGGCGGAGAAGGGCTACGCCAGCTACAAGCTGTCGCTGGAAGTCCCGCCCGGCCATTCCTCCATGCCGCCGCCGCAAACCGCCATTGGCATGATGAGCCGCGCGCTCAGCGCACTGGAGGCGAACCCGATGCCGGTGCGTATGTCGGGCCTGCCGCAGCATAGTTTTGAAACGCTGGCGCCGGAGATGGGCGGCTTCAACCGCGTGGCGCTGTCCAACTTCTGGCTGTTTGGCCCCATGCTGGAGCGCATGCTGGCCAAGTCGCCCAGCACCAATGCACTGATGCGCACCACCACCGCGCTGACCATCGTCAACGCCGGCGTGAAGGACAATGTGCTGCCGGGCACCGCCAGCGCCACCGTGAATTTCCGCCTGCTGCCGGGCGACACGCTGGCCGGGGTGGAGCAGCATATGCAGCAGGTGATTGGCAACGACAAGATCCACATTACGCCGGACGGCCCGTCCAACACCGAAGCATCGCGCGTGGCGCGCACCGATAGCGCCGCCTATGCCGCCGTGAACCGCACCGTGCGTGAAGTGTTCCCGGATGTGGTGGTGGCGCCCAGCCTGATGATCGGCGCCACCGATTCGCGCTACTTCGACGGCATGAGCGACAGCGTGCTGAAATTCGGCCCGGTGCGCGCCAAGCCGGAAGACCTGCCGCGCTTCCACGGCACCAATGAGCGCATGTCAGTGAAAGGCTACGCCGACATGATCCGGTTCTATCACCGGCTGTTGAAGAATAGTGCCTGATCGGGGTTAGCGGTTCAGCAGAAGATTCACAGCTGTCAGAATCGCGGCAGAATTGCTAAGAAGAACAATGACGAGCAGGCCGACAATCCAGCGGAATTGCTCGTCCTGCCGTTTTTGCCATGCCTCGAATCGCGAAGTCATTTGGTCGCTTAGACGCTGTTCGGCGGCATGCACTGTGACTAGGGTTTCGTTGCGAATCCGCAGTTCCAACTGGTTTAGGCTGTGGTCGATATGCGGCTTCAACAAGACCAGATCCTGATGCCGCGCTTCCATTTTGACCTCCAGCGTGGTGATTCGATGTCGTTTGACCTGGAGGCCGTGCCGCAGTTCCCGCTGGGCGAAAAAAAACCGCCCGGGTGGGCGGTTTTTGTTGGGGGCGCGCGCTGTTTATGGCAGCGGGCGATTCGCCAGGTCGCGATCGTCCGGGTTGGTCAGTTCACCTTCCCATTTGGCGACAACTGCGGTAGCGATGGAGTTGCCAACCACGTTGGTGGCGGAACGGGCCATGTCCAGGAAGTGGTCGATGGCGAACAGCAGCACCAGGCCCGCTTCCGGGATATTGAACTGGTGCAGGGTCGCGGCGATCACCACCAACGAGGCGCGCGGCACGCCGGCCATGCCCTTGGAGGTCAGCATCAGCACCGCCATCATGGTCATTTGGGTGCCGATATCCAGTTGGATGCCGTACGCCTGAGCGATGAAGATGGCTGCGAAGGTACAGTACATCATCGAGCCGTCCAGGTTGAAGGAGTAGCCGATCGGCAGCACGAATGCCGCAATACGGTTACGCACGCCAAAGCGCTCCAGGCCTTCCAGGGTTTTCGGGAATGCCGCTTCGGAGGACGCGGTGGAGAAGGCCAGCAAGGTTGGCTCTTTCACTTCCGAGATCAGCTTCAGCACGCGCTTGCCCAAGAACAGGAAGCCGGCGAAGATCAGCAGCGCCCACAGCACGCCGATGGACAGGTAGAACTCCGCCATGAACACGCCATAAGTTTGCAGCACGCCCACGCCGCTCTTGGCGATGGTGCCGGCAACGGCGGCGAACACCGCCAGCGGCGCGAACTGCATCACGTAGCCGGTCACCTTCAGCATGATGTGCGCCACGCCGTCGACCGCTTCGATCAGCGGTTCAGCCTTGGCGCCGACTGCGGCGGCAGCAGTACCGAAGAACAGCGAGAACACCACGATCTGCAGGATCTCGTTCTTGGCCATGCCGTCAACGATGGAGGCCGGCACCAGGTGGGTGATGAACTCTTTCAGCGACAGGCTGGCGGTTTGCAGCGAGGCGGCAGCGGCGGCGCCGTCGGTCGGGATATGACCGACCAGGGCATCGCCAGGGCGGAACAGGTTGACCATGACCAGGCCCAGGGCCAGCGACATGACGGAAGCGGCGAAGAACCAGCCCAGGGTCTTGATACCGACGCGACCTACTTCCTTGGTATCGCCCATGCGCGCGATGCCGACCATCAGGGTCGAGAACACCAGCGGCGCAATGATCATCTTGATCAGGCGCAGGAACATGGTGGTAATCAGCGTCATGTAATCGGCAAAGCTGGTGGCGCCAGTCTTGTCGAGCGATACATTGATGACGTAGCCGGCGATGATGCCGAGCACGAGGCCCACCATGATATAGGTAGTCAGGCGGTTTTTATTGGCCATAAGCAAGGTTCCTGAAGTGAGGCGGATTTGCCGTTAGAATGAGGCGCTTAATGATGGGTTATTAAGCAAGTCCCGAAGTATCCTTGCGGTGCCGGGCCACTGTCAAGCGAGAATAAACCTGCTGAAACGCTAAAAAGATGATCGCAATTAAAGACTTAAGCAAATGGTACGGGGACTTTCAGGTGCTGGCAGAGTGTAGTACCGAGGTGGCCAAGGGCGATGTCATGGTGATTTGCGGGCCGTCCGGCTCGGGCAAATCGACCCTGATCAAGACGGTCAATGGGTTGGAACCTTTCCAGAAGGGCGAAATTGTTGTCGATGGGACATCAGTTGGCGCCAAAGGCACCAATTTATCGGCCTTGCGCGCCCGCATCGGCATGGTTTTCCAGAATTTCGAGTTGTTTCCCCACCTGTCGGTGCGCGAGAACCTGACCCTGGGCCAGGTCAAAGTGCTGGGCCGCTCGCAGGAGGAGGCCAATGACAAGGGCCTGAAGTACCTGGACCGGGTCGGCCTGCTGGCGCACCAGGATAAGTACCCCAACCAGCTGTCCGGCGGCCAGCAGCAGCGCGTGGCGATCGCGCGCGCCCTGGCGATGGATCCGATTGCCATGCTGTTCGACGAACCGACATCCGCGCTCGACCCGGAAATGATCAATGAGGTGCTGGATGTGATGGTCGGCCTGGCGCAGGAGGGCATGACCATGATGGTGGTGACCCATGAAATGGGCTTTGCCCGCAAAGTCGCCAACCGCGTCGTGTTCATGGACCAGGGCCGCATCCTGGAGGATTGCGGCAAGGACGAATTCTTCGGCGCCCCGCGTTCCGAGCGGGCACGGGACTTTTTGGCGCGCATCCTGCATTAAGACAATGCGAAAGAAAGTCCCTCGTACTGCTTACGTATTGTTTCAGGATGTAGCGGGGGTGTAGCACATTGTTTTCGTTGCTAGTGAACAGGCGCCGGCGGGCGTACCATGTTGGGCTATGAAGATCACTAAACTTTCGGTTGGCGCCTTGATGGTGCTGGGGGCTTTCGGCAGCGCGCATGCTGCGGGACGCGTGGTGGCGGATGTGGCGCTGACACAGGCGACGATCGTCGATGTGGCAAACGGCAAACTGGTGCAGGGCAAGGCCGTGCTGCTGAAGGGCGGCGATATCCTGGCCGTGGTCGACAACGCAAAGCTGAAAGACTACGCGCCCAAACGCACCGTCAAGCTGCCGGGCAAGTACCTGATGCCAGGCCTGTGGGACACCCACGTGCACTTCGGCGGCGGCCCCGCGCTGATCGAGGAGAACAAGCAGTTGCTGGGCCTCTACCTGGCGCACGGCATCACCACGGTGCGCGATTGCGCTGGCGACTTGTCGGACACCGTGCTCGATTGGCGCGACCTGATCCGGCAGGGCAAACTGGTCGGTCCAAAGATCCTGGCATCCGGCCCGAAACTGGAAGGCTATAAGCCGCTGTGGAAAGGCACCATCGAAGTCGGCACGCCGGAGGAAGTCAGCAAGGCGCTGGACTACCTGCAATCGCGCAGCGTGGACTTTGTGAAGATCACCGAGAACACGATGAAGCCGGAGATCTTCCTGGAAGCGCTGCGCCAGGCGAAAGTGCGCGGCATGCAGACTTCCGGCCACCTGCCGGTGCAGCTGACGCTGGACCAGGTGATGCAGGCCGGCCTGGGCAGCATCGAGCACCAGTCCTACGCCCTGCGCGGAGCGACCCCGCGCGAAGCCGAGCTGACCGCGCAAGTCGCGGCCGGCAAACTGACCTCGCGCGAAGCCATGCGCGCCAGCATCGAGAGCTTCGATGAAGCGACCGCGCGCGCCACCTTCCGCCGCATGGCCGCCGCCGGCATGTCGATCACGCCGACCCTGGTGGGCTCGCAAGTGACCGCCTACCTGGACCAGGACGACCACGCCCACGACGACTACCTGAAATACATCGGCAAGGGCTTGCGCAAGACTTATGAATGGCGCGTGCAGCGCGCCGCCAAGGACGACGCGGCGGCCATCGCCTACCGCCACGCTTCCTACGAGAAGGCGGCCTCGCTGCTGCCGCTGATGCAGCAGGAAGGCGTCAACATCATCGCCGGTACCGACGCCGGCTTCCTGAACTCCTTCGATTACCCAGGCCAGGGCCTGCATGACGAGTTGGGCATCTTCGTGAAGAACGGCCTGACGCCGCAGCAGGCGCTGCAAGCGTCGGTGATCAACGGCCCGCGCTTCATGGGCAAGCAGGAACGTTACGGCGCCGTAGCGCAAGGCAAGGCAGCCGACCTGCTGGTGCTGGACGCCAACCCGCTGCAGGATATCGCCAACACGCGCAAGGTGCGCCTGGTGGTCGCGCAAGGCAAGGTGTACGAGCGCGCCAAGCTGGACGCCATGCTGGAAGCGGCGCGCCGCTACGCCGAGGAGCACCCGGCGCCGCCGACGGAATAAGTCCTAGCCGCGCCAGGCCTTCTCGATTGCCGCGATGTCGATTTTCCCCATCGTCATCATGGCATCGAAGGCGCGCTTGGCGGCCACGCGGTCCGAATCGGTGATGGCTTCAAGCAGGACGCGCGGCGTGATCTGCCACGACAGCCCCCAGCGGTCCTTGCACCAGCCGCAGGCGCTTTCCTGCCCGCCGTTGTTGACGATGGCGTTCCAAAGGCGGTCGGTTTCAGCCTGGTCCTCGGTGGCGATCTGGAAGGAGAAGGCCTCGCTCTGCTTGAACTGGGGGCCGCCGTTCAATCCCACGCAGGGAATGCCGGCCACGGTGAATTCCACCGTGAGGATATTGCCCTCTTTCCCGTCCGGGAAATCGCCCGGCGCGCGCAGGATGGCGCCCACCGAGCTGTCAGGAAAGGTTTCCGCGTAGAATTTGGCGGCGTCGAGGGCTCCGTCGTTGTACCACAGGCAGATCGTGTTCTTGCTGGGCATGGCTGGCCTCCTCAATGAGTGCGGCGGGAGACGCCAATATCGCACATTCTCGCGGCGCGAGCTGTCCAACAGGTAAAATGGCGGGATTCGTTTTATAGGAAAGCCTGCCGCCATGAGTGACTTCGAGATCCCGCAAAGCATCACCATTATCCGTCCAGACGACTGGCACCTTCACCTGCGTGACGGCGCCACCATGGCCAGCGTGCTGCCGGACACCGCGCGCCAGTTTGGCCGCGCCATCGTGATGCCCAATTTGAAACCTCCAGTCACCACCGTGGCGCAGGCGGCCGCTTACCGCGACCGTATCCTGGCGGCCCTGCCGGCTGGCGTGGATTTCGAGCCGCTGATGACGCTTTACCTGACCGACAACACCTCGCCGGACGAGATCATCCGCGCTGCCGATAGCGGCTTTGTGCACGCGGTCAAGCTGTACCCGGCCGGCGCCACCACCAACTCCGACGCCGGCGTGACCGACCTGGCCAAGTGCTACAAAGTGCTGGAAACCATGCAGGAAGTCGGCCTGCCATTCCTGGTGCACGGTGAAGTGACCGACCAGGACATCGACCTGTTCGACCGCGAAGCCGTCTTCATCGAGCGCGTCATGCGCCCGCTGCGCAAGGACCTGCCGGCCCTGAACATCGTGTTCGAGCACATCACCACCAAGGACGCGGCGCAGTACGTGGCGGAAGCGGAAGGCCCGATCGCGGCCACCATCACCGCCCACCACCTGCTGTACAACCGCAACGAGATCTTCAAGGGTGGCATCCGCCCGCATTACTACTGCCTGCCGGTGCTGAAGCGTGAAGAGCACCGCCTGGCGCTGGTAACGGCGGCAACCAGCGGCGACGAGCGCTTCTTCCTCGGCACCGACTCCGCACCGCACGCGCAGGGCGCCAAGGAAGCGGCCTGCGGCTGCGCCGGCTGCTACACCGCGCTGCACGCGATGGAGCTGTACACCGAAGCCTTCGCCCGCGCCGGTGCGCTGGACAAGCTGGAAGCCTTCGCTTCCCTGAACGGCCCGGCCTTCTACGGCCTGGAACCGAACAAGGGCAAGATCACCCTGAAGCGTGAGCAGTGGACCCTGCCGCTGGACCTGCCGTTCGGCGATTCCAAGCTGATCCCGCTGAACGCCGGCGAAACGATCAACTGGAAAATGGTTTAAGGATCATAGTGTTTTCAGAGATCGACTGGTCCCGCCACTGGTTTGCATCGGTGCGGGACGCGGCCTCCCGTATCGACCTCTCCCTGCCCAGCGTGGTCGTCCCGTTCTGCGAACAGGCGGCCGCGCTGGCGCTGGTCAACCATGACGGCCAGCCGCTGCGCTTCGTGCCGCAGGCTGACCTGCCGGAAGGCAGCGCGTACGAGGAGTTCATCGGCGCCACCGGCCAGGTGCCAACGCGCGACAACCTGCACGATTTCTTCAACGGCCTGATCTGGCTGACCTTCCCCGCCATCAAGCGCGAGCTGAACGCGCTGCAGTCGGCGCAGATCGCGCTGGCCGGCGTGGGCAAGTCGCGCGGCCCCGCGCGCGATGCTGCTACCATTTACGATGAAAATGCCGCCTTGCTGGTGGTGCGCGAAGACGCCGACGGCGCCGCCCTGGTGGATGCCTTGCGCAACCACCGCTGGCGCGAGGCCTTCGTGGAGCGCGCCGCGCAATTCGGCGCCAGCGCCCAGGTCTGGCTATTCGGCCACGCCCTGATGGAAAAGCTGGTGGCGCCGTACAAGGCCATCACCGCCCATACGCGCGTGGTGCTGGCGGGTGACGATTACTGGGCGTTGGACGACGTAGGCCGGCGCGCCTGGATCGACCGCGCCGAGGCGCAGCGCCTGGCGGGCGAAGGCTTGGCCAAGGGCGGCTTCACGCCGTTGCCGGTGCTGGGCATTCCCGGCTGGTGGCCGCAGCAGGATGAAGCTTTTTACGACGACGTGACGGTGTTCCGCCCCAAGCGGCAAGCCGCCTAACCAGGAGCATGTGAATGGAAAAGATTATCCGCTGGGGCATCCTCGGCACCGGCAAGATCGCTAAGGCCTTCGCCAGCGCGCTGCGCGAGGTGCCCGATGTGGAACTGGCGGCGGTCGCATCGCGCAGTCTCGATAGCGCTACCAAATTCGCTGCGGAATATGGCGCCCGGCGCGCCCACGGCAGCTACCAGGCGCTGGCCGACGATCCGGGCATCGATGCGATCTATATCGCCACGCCGCACGCCATGCACCACGAGAACGCCCTCATGTGCCTGCGAGCAGGCAAGGCGCTGCTGGTCGAAAAGGCTTTCACCCTGAACCGGCGCGAGGCGCAGGAAATCGCCGACCTGGCGCGCGCACGCGGGTTGTTCGTGATGGAGGCGATGTGGACGCGCTTCCAGCCGGCCATGCAGGAAGCCAAGCGCATGATCGACATGGGCGAGATCGGCAATGTGCGCAACCTGCAGGCCGATTTCGGCTTCCCGGCCGACGCCGGTCCCGAGCACCGCCTGTTCAACCCGGCGCTGGGCGGCGGCGCACTGCTGGACCTGGGTATTTACCCGCTGTCGATGGCGGCCTTCTTCCTGGGCGCGGTCAAGGGCGTGAAAGGTTACGGCGAGCTGGCGCCGACCGGGGTCGACATGCAAGCTAGCTTCGCCCTGCAGCACGAGGGCGGCGCACTCTCGGTATGCACCTGCAGCCTGAACACCCGCACCCCGACCACGCTGACCATTTGCGGCGACAAGGGCTTCCTGCGCCTGCATGGGCGCTTCCACCACACGGAGCGTTTCACCATTGGCCTGAATGATGGCAGCGAACGTGAATTCCACTTCCCGCGCATTGGTAACGGCTATGCGCATGAGGCGATGGAAGTGGTGCGCTGCCTGCGCGAGGGCTTGCTGGAAAGTGCGACCATGCCGCTGGGCGAATCGGTTGAACTGATGGGCGTTCTGGACCAGTTGCGCGCACAAATCGGGGTGCGTTACGAAGTCGATTAACAGCGGACACTTCATTACAAAAAATTCGTAGCCCTCCAATTGCTAAAAAGCTATTATCATATTTTTAACTAAATTTGGAGGGGGTTTCATGCATCAAGCAATCCTGAAGCTGGCAGGCGGCGTAGCGCTGGCATTGGCATCTGGCGCGGCATCGGCGCATTGGACCACCGCCAGTTTTGAAATCGCCGGCCCGATCCTGGAAGTACCAGGCCCGTCGGCGCGCTGCCCGTCGAAATTCGGCGGCACCGTGACCGGCCATGGCGCCAGTGCCTTGCTGGGCCGTGTGGCGTTTGTCGCCAGCGACTGCATCACCCCGAATGGCGTGATCTACAACTTCGACCGTGGCCGCTTCATCATCATGACCCAGTCCGGCGACCAGCTCTTTGCCGACTACAGCGGCCAGTTCGTGCCGACCGGCCAGGGCACCAACTATGTGTTCAGCAGTTCTTCCTTCCGCATCGTGGGCGGCACCGGCCAGTTCATGTTCGCCACCGGCGGCGGCCAGTTGACCGGCGGCGAAGACATGGTGACAGGCGTCGGCAATATCAAGCTGTCCGGCCGCATCAGCTACTGGGCCCGGTAATTTAGCTGCTGCGGGCGCTCGCCTGCAGGAATCGGCGGCATCCTTTACACTGGCCCTTTGCCAGCCGGGATGCCCGCCATGCTCAACAACGACCGCCACCCGAACCTCAAGACCATCCTCATCACGACCGGCGTCGTGCTGACGCTGTCGATGGGCGTGCGCCACGGCTTCGGCTTCTGGATGCAGCCGATTTCGCAAGCCAACGGCTGGAGCCGCGAAACTTATTCGCTGGCGCTGGCGCTGCAAAACCTGTTGTGGGGCGCTTTCGGCCCGCTGGCCGGCATGGTGGCCGACCGCTACGGCACCCAGCGCGTGGTGATCGCCGGCGCGCTGGCCTATGTGGCCGGCTTGCTGTGGATGGCAACGGTCACGCAGCCGGCGCTGTTCATCATCGGCTCCGGCGTGTTCATCGGACTGGGCTTGGCCTGTACCGCCTTTGGCGCGGTGAGTGGCATTATTGGCCGCGCGGCGCCGGTGGAAAAACGCTCCTGGGCGTTCGGCGTGTCCGGCGCCGCAAGTTCCTTCGGCCAGTTCCTGATGATGCCGATCGAGCAGCAACTGATTTCCGGCATCGGCTGGCAGAATGCCTTCTACGCTCTGGCCGGCGTGGTGTTCCTGCTGATGATCCCCATGTCCTCCTTCCTGCGCGAGCCGCAGCATGCGGTGGCGGCGGGCGACGCCCAGCAAAGCATCGGCGAAGCCCTGCGCGAAGCGGTTGGCAACCGCTCCTTCCTGCTGCTGGTGGCGGGCTATTTCGTATGCGGCTTCCAGCTGGTGTTCATCGGCGCCCACCTGCCGGCTTACCTGCTGGACAAAGGCATCGCGACGCCCGGCGTGGCGGTGATGGCGCTGGCCTTGATCGGCCTGTTCAACATCTTCGGCTCCTTTACCGCTGGCCAGTTGGGCGGCAAGCTGCCCAAGCGCTACCTGCTGTCCACCATTTACTTCGCGCGCTCGCTGGTGATTGGCCTGTTCCTGCTGGCGCCCTTGACCCAATTGTCGGTCTACCTGTTCGCGGCGGCCATCGGCTTCCTGTGGCTGGCCACGGTGCCGCTCACCAACGGCATCATCGCTGGCGTGTTTGGCCTGAAGCACATGTCCATGTTGGCCGGCGTGGTGTTCCTGTCGCACCAAGTGGGCAGCTTCCTTGGCGTGTGGCTGGGCGGCTACCTGTTCGACCTGCGCGGCAGCTATGACGTGGTGTGGGGCATTACGCTGGGCCTGGGCATCGTCGCCGGCCTGGCCAACCTGCCGATCGATGAACGCCCGCTGGTGCGCAATGCAGCGGGCTTAAAGGCGGCCTGAGATGAAGCATCGCTTGATTCGCTTTGGCATGTGGGCCCTGATCGTGCTGGTGCTTGCGCTGGCATTCGCGGCCTACCTGCGGCCGGCCTTCATGCTGGACCTGGCCAACCGCGTCTACCTTTGTTTCTAGTCGGGAATCTTTACAGAAATTAGCATCTTGAAATCCACTTCTAGTCGAATCAATCGCTTAGACGGTGGCATGTTGTGTGCTTAGACGATCGCGTTTCATCGTTCATCACATCACTATAGGAAGCTAATAATGTCGATTCGTTCCAAAATGTTCGGGGTAGCGCTGCTCGGCGCTTTGATGGGCCAGGCACACGCAGGCGTCACCTTTACTTTCACCCAGTCGGGCAGCAATGTCCTGATGCAGTCGTCCGGCGCGCTTGATACGTCCAAGCTGATTGGCGCCGACGTCTTCGGCTGGGGCGGCACGGGTATTGAATCCAACCATGCGCCGCAATCGGACATCATGGGCGATACCAGCGCGGGCGACCTTGACCTGGCCTTCCGCTTCAGCGCGGGCAGCAACCACGGCGCGTGGATCGACAATCTGTTCAGCATTACCTTCTTCAACTGGGCCAGCAGCGGCAACACCCAGTTCGCCACTTTCACCAAGGATGGCGACGAGCGCATTCCCGGCATCGCAATCTCGGCGGCCGACTTGGTGGGCGGCCTGTGGACGCCGGATGTGTCGTGGATTGCGGACGGCACCCTGGCCGGCCTCGGCCTGACTGCCGGCACCTACACCGTGACCGACAACCGCAGCAATGAATTCATCACTATCCAGGTGGGCGAGCGCCAAGCGCCGCAAGACGTGCCGGAACCAGGCTCGCTGGCGCTGCTGGGCCTTGGCCTGGCCGGCGCCGCTTTCGCGCGCCGCAAGCGCACGGCCTGATCGCTGCAGGCGCGCCGCTCAGGCGCGCTTGCGCGACTTGCCGGATTTTTGCGCCAGCTGGGTTTTCTTGTTGGAGGATTTGGCGCTGGCGAGGCGTGTCGCCTTGCCTTTGGATTTCTTGCCGGCGCTGTTACCGGCTTTACTGCGCGGGGTGGGCGGGACTTCTTCCACCCCGGTGCGCTTGGCGCGCATGGCCGACGGCAGGGCGCCGTTCTCCAGGTTGGCCAGCAGGAAGCGGTTGGGATCAATGCGCGTGCCGTCCTGGTAGGCCTCCAGGTGCAGGTGCGGGCCGGTGCTGCGGCCGGTGGCGCCGGACAGGCCGATCAACTCACCCGCTGCCACGCTATCGCCCACATTCACATGGCGCTTGTTCAAGTGCGCGTACAGGGAGCGCAGGCCGCCCTCATGCTCGATCACCACCACGTTGCCGTACTTGCTGTCGCCCTTGTAGCCCATGCTGGAGGCGACCACGGTGCCGTCGTTGGTGGCCATGACCGGCGTGTTGTGCGGTACCGAGAAATCGATGCCGCCATGCGCGCGGCCGCCGCGCGCGGCGCCAAAGAAGCTGCTGACCCGGCCCGATTCGAGCGGCAGGCGCCATTGCTGGTCCTTCGGCTGTTCCGGCGGCGGCAAGTCGAGCGGCTCGGGCATGGCCGCTGCGGGCTGCGCGAAGTTGGCGCCAGCCAGCACGGCGAGTAACAGGATGTGGGTGATCTTTGCCATAAGCGGACGAGTGTCGCATACCGAATGAAAAGTTGCAAATACGTAAGTAACTGACAAGGTTTGCTTTCCTTATTCGAAGTGCTGCGTGAAGTTAAGGCGCACGGTGGTGCCGCCGCGCGTGGTGATGGCTGATTGGCGCCAGGCGCCGCTTGCGCTGTCGCTGTAACGGTAAGTGGTGGTGCTGTCCGGCCGCAGCAGGTCGCTCAGGGCGATGCGCCATTCCCGGCGCGGCGACGGCTTCCAGTTGGCGCGCAGGTCCAGCTTGCGCTGGTAGGGCGAGAGCGTGCTGCTGATGTCCGACTCGCGGCTTGGGCCGCCCGCTTCGTAGCTGTACTCGGCTTCCAGGCTGAAGGCGCCGTGCTTGTAGCTGAGGGCTGCCATGCCGCTCATGGGCGCTTGCCGGTCCAGGCGGTTGTCGGGACCGGGAACGCGGTCCAGGCGCGAGTGGTTGAAAGTGGCGTTGGCGCGCAGCGACAGCGTCGGCGTGAGCGGCATGCGCGTTTCCAGCGACAGGCCGTAGGTGCGCGCGCCGCCATGGTTGGCGGGCATGGCGATCCAGCGCTTGCCTTCGCGGTAGAGCGTGGTGAGGATCACGTTGTCGATATCGCGCGCATACACGCTGGCGCTGAGCAGGCTGTCTTTGGCCCAGTAGTAGTCGATGCCGGCGTCCAGGCCCCACGCCAGTTCCGGGCGCAGGCTGGGGTTGCCCTGGGTGTCGGGATTGGTGGCGCTGTTGTTGTTGTCCGAGGTGAAGCGGCGCGGGATCAGGTCGAGCATGTTTGGCGCCTTGTAACTGCGGCTGGCGCCCAGGCGCAGCTGGCTGTCGCCGGGCAGTTGGCGCATCCATTCCAGCACCGGGCTGAAGACCGTGCTGCGCTGGCGCACTGCCGCCGTATTGCGGCCATGCGCTGCGGTGCGCATGGTTTCCCAGCGCAGGCCGGCGGACCAGGCGTCGCTGCCGCTTTTCCATTCGTCTTGCGCGAAGGCGGCCAGGCGTTCGATGCGACCATCGTAACGGTCGTCGCGCAGGAAGTTCAGCGCGCCGGCATGGTTGTACTCATGCTCGACGCGCGTTTGCATGCGCTGGATGGCGGAGCCGTCCCAGCCGGCGACCAGGGCGTGGCCGTTGCCGAAGGGGTGGGAGTATTTGCCGCCGTAGTTGAAGCCATGTTCGCGGATGCTGCCGTCGACGTGGCGCGTGGTCGGGCCGGCGCCGGCCAGCGGCATGCCGGCAAAATCGAAGGCGCTGCTGCGCGGCGCGGTGTTCGCCCCCAGCTTGAGTTCCCATTGCGCTTCGTTGGCCAGCTTGCGCTGCCAGGTGAGTTCGCTGCGCAGGAAGTAGGCGCGCGTGCCGAAGCCGCTGTGCACATCGGCAAAGTCGCCGGATTCGCCCAGCAGCAGCTCCTCCTGCGAACGGTAGTCGATGTTGCGGCGCGTGATGGTGGCCAGGTTCTGCAGCGAGAAGCTGTCGCCGTTGGCGCCGCTCCAGTTCAGGCGCGGGGCGAGGTTGAGCGTGCGGGCCGCGTTGTCTTCATGGCTGCGGGTGGTGCGTTGCAGTCCCGGCTCGCTGTCGGCGATGATGCGGCCGGCGGGCGTGCTGGGGCGCGCCAGCACCGCGCTGACGCTGTGCGACCAGCCGTCGGCCTTGCCGCTGCTTTGCGCGCTGAGGCGCGGTGACCATGTTCCGTGCAGGCCGTCCAGCCCGACCTGCGCTTCCTGCATGCTGCGGCGGATGGTTTTGCGCAGCACGATGTTGACGGTGCCGGCGATGCCTTGCGTGCCCAACACGGCGGAGGCGGTGCGCAGCACTTCCACGCGTTCGATCACCTCTGGCGGCAGGCTATCCAGCGCGAAGCCTTGCGGCGCGGGCTGGCCATTCAACAGCACTTGCGTGTAGCCGTTGCCCAGGCCGCGCATCTTGATGCCGGCGCTGTCGCTGATGGTGATGCCTGGCAGGCGGCGCAGCGCGTCGGCCAGGGTGCGGTCGCCGTTGGCGGCCAGGTCATCGCGGGTCAGCACCAGGGTGCTGGCGGTATCGTCCTTGCGCTGGTCGATGCGGGCGGTTTTGATCTCTACCACCGGTTGCGCGGACGCAGCCTGGCCTGCCAGCGCGGTGGCCAGCATTAAAGCAGTTTTCTTCATGCGTTTCCTCAGGGTGAGCGCCGCCGCTGCCGTGCAGTTGCGCGGCAGGGGGAGGGACGGCGGCGGGGTTATTTAGTTGCTGCGGCTGGTGTGCAGGCGTTGCAGCGCAGTCCTGGTGGCGTTTGCTTCCAGGTTGCCGAGCAGGGTTTGCGGGTCGATGTGGTCGCCGTTGCGGCTGACCTCAAGGTGCAGGTGCGGGCCGGTGACCTTGCCGCTGGCACCGGAAGTGCCGATCTGCTGGCCGGCCGCGACACGCGCACCTTCCTTCAACTGGCGCTTCTCCATATGGGCGTACAGGGAACGCAGGCCGTTGGCGTGCTCGATGACCATGACCTCGCCCCATTTGGTTTCGCCCATGTAGCGGTTGGTCGAGACAGTCACCACGCCATCGGCCGGCGCCACGATCGGCGTGCCGCGCGGCGCGGCGAAGTCCATGCCGCCATGCCGGCGCCCGGTCGGCGCGTGCAGGATGCCGAAGAAGGCGCTGACACGCAGGCGTTCCATCGGAGCTTGCCAAAGCGGAGCAGCGCTTGCCGGAACGCCCACCGCGCCGGCATTCGCCAGTGTGGCCGTCGCGGCTGCGGCCACGGCTGCGGCGTCCGGGGCAGAGGCGAGTGCCAGCGTCGGGGACGACACGTTCGGCGCGCCGTTAGCAGCGTCCATGTTCGTGGCCGGTGCTTGTGCGGCGCCGCCAGTGCTGGTGGCGCTGCTGGCTGCAATGCCTGGCCTGCCGTCCGGCCGCCAGGCCAGCGCCGGTTGCAGCAGCACGCTCGCCAGCAGCACGGCCGGCAGCGCAGCCCACCCCAGCATCGCAGCCGCCGCGCGTGGCATGGCAGGCACGCCATCCCGGATCATGCCGATGCGGGCTGCCACGGCATCCACCACGCGGCCGCCGAAGGCCAGCGCCGTGCCATGGTCGGGCACAGCCTGCATTCGCATCTGTGTCACCAGCGCAGCGGCATAGGCCCGACGCTGCGCGGCGGGACGGCCTTCCAGCACTGTGCGGTCGCAACCCAGCTCCTGCGCCCAGGCCATCTGCTTGCCAAGGCGCGCCACCATCGGGTTAAACCACTGCGCCGCTTGCAGCAGAAAGCAGAGATGCATCCACAGATGATCGCGGCGGGCCAGGTGGGTCAGTTCGTGCTCCACCACCAGGCGTTGCTGGGCCGGGTCAAAATCGCGCAGGTGGCGTGGCAGCAGCAGGACCGGGCGCAGCAAACCGGCCAGCATGGGGGCAATCGGCGCATCGATCTCGCGCACTTCCGGCAGCTTGCGGTGCAGGTTGGCGAAACCGGGGTGCGCCGCCAGATCAAATCGGTCCAGGCGCTGGGCTGCGGCCAGCAGGGCGTTCAGGTGGCGCCAGGCGTTTAGCCAGCGCCCGCATGCCGCAGCCAGGCCCGCGCCGTAGACTGCCAGCCAGGCGTAACCAAGCCAGCGCAGGAGCGGTGCCGGCGCCAGCGGCGTGCTGCCTTCGTCCGTCGCATCGTCGCCAGCATCCATCTGGCCGGCTGCCGACGGCGCCATGTGCAGCGCCGGACTGGTCGCGGCGCCGGTAGCCACCACCCCGGGCAGTTCAAGCGCCGGCACCACGCTGGGGCGCCAATTTTGCGGCAGCAAGCCCAGCGCGAGGCTGGCGGCAACGGCGGCAACCGCCAGCAGCCACGGCGTGCGGCGCGCCTCCAAAGCGGGCCAGACGCGGGCCGCGCCACGCAGCAGGAGCCAGGCAGCGGCGCCGGCCAGCAAACTGGCGAGGCAGGCCTGCAGGAAAACCAAGGGGAACATTGGCTTACTCCTGGTCTTCCGGCCACTCGCTGAGCAGCTGCTCCAGCTCTTTCAGCTCGTGCTGGTTCACCAATTTGGAGCCGGTGAACATATTGACCGGCAGCGGCGCCTTCATTTCCATCACGCGGTGCGAAAAATCGTGGGCAAATGCTGCCAGCGTTTCAACCTTTTCGAGTACTGGCGCGTATACGTTCATACCGTGGGCCGAATGCTGGCTGATCATGCCTTTTTCCAGCATGCGCTCCAGGGTCTTGCGGGTGGAGGAATAGGACCAGGCCAGTTCTTCCTCCACGCGTTCATGGATTTCACGGGCGCTGAGCGGATGCTGCTTCCACAGGGCTTTGAGCAGGGTCAGTTCGGTAATGGATGGAATGGCCATAGGGGCTCCTTGCGACGATTGACGGCAGTATGCGACATGTGTCGCACTATTGCAAGGAGTTTATGCGACACATGTCACATGGGTTATCATTGGACTATATGAAGAAACTTGCAATCATCATCACAGCGCTTGCCGCCCTCACTGCATGCGGTGGCAAGCGCCTGACGGAGGCGGACGTACGCGCCGTCATGGGCAGCGTGGAAGCCTCGGTCAAACGCCATGACGCCAACAGCCTGGCGGCCCACTTCGCGCCCAACGCCATGATCATGGTGTCCATGCCGGGCACCAGCGGAGGCGGTTTATCCCGCATGAGCGTGGGTGAATACAAGACCATGCTGGAAGGGTTGTGGAAGGTGCAGCTGCATTCCAGCTATGAAGTCAGCAAGCGCGAGGTCGCGCTGTCCTCCAACGGCCGCAGCGCCACCGCGCGCGATATCGCGAAGGAAGTCGTGCTGTTGCCGGGCGAGCGCATGGAGTCGCTCAGCAAACAGAAGGCGGAGATCGCCCTGGTCGACGGCGTGCCGCGCATTATCTCGCTGACGGCGGAGGTGGAGTCCCTGACTGCCACGCCAACGGCCAAGAACTGAGCTTCCTGATTAAATTCAAGCTTGCACGGAAAAATGGATAAGACGATTATTTGCCCGAAGTGTTCGCACGTGCGCCCAAAAGATGCGACTAATCCCGAATGGCAGTGCCCTGCTTGCGGAGTTTGTTATGCCAAGGCGGGCGATACGAGCCCTCGTTCTGCGCCAGATCCGGTACGTGCCCAACCGATCATCGTAAAACAAGGGTGGGACTTGGGGACACTATTCAAGATCATCTTGTTCGTTCTGGTGGGCTGGGGAATTACGCACTACATACAGGGTGCGCGCAATGGCGGAGCGGGCACTGTTGACGAACGCCTGCGCTCCGCTGCTGCCGGCTCCAGCGCAAACGATTTGATCCTGTATTCCGCAGAATGGTGCGGATACTGCAAGCAGGCCAAGGAGACTTTCGCGGCCAACAATATCCCCTATACCAACTGCGACACCGAAACCGACCCGCGCTGCGCCCGGGAGTTTTCTGCGCTGAATGGCACAGGCGTTCCCCTCTTTGTCGTGAAAGGGGAAAGGCTACACGAGGGCTTGAACTATGAAGCGCTGATTACCGCGCTTGAGAAGCCTAAGGCGGATCAGGCGCCTGGTGCTGGCGTCGCTCTTGCGAATGCCGCCTTGCAGGTATCGGGGGCGGATGCCGGCATGCTGAGGGATATTGGCGGCAAGCTTGAAGCCTCCTGCGCGCGCAACAAGTACGGTCTATCCGAGTCGGCATGCGTTGACCGCGTACGCCAGCGTGGAGATCTCTGCGCGAACAAGACGGCCTCCAAATTCCCTGGGCAGATTGGGAATACAGACCGCATGCAGGAGATCGTGCAGGTTTACGTCGGCTGCATTTTCGAGGGAAGCAGGGGTTAAAGAATGAAGAAGGCGGTTCTGCCATGACAGTGATTGACGGCTTCCATGAATCCTGGCACCACAATCAAGTTGGTGGAACCTGCAGAACGCGGGCAGCCGGGGCATGCGTTTGCTGATAGCTGACTCTTCGGAATCCGTCGGGCGTCGAACAGAATATCCAGGAAAATTATGAAGAAATTTGCCGTGGTGCTTTACTTTATCTGTGCAAGCGCAATTGCCCAGGAGGCTCCGTTACCAGAAGTCGAACGTTCGAGCATTGAGTACAGGTCTCCAGCCGATGCATTGAAAGCGTTGCGCACAAAACCGGGTGTGGAAATCGACGTGAATAATGGCTGGACTATCGCCTTCGAACGCACCGCACACGTAGTTTGGTCGTTCGCGCCCGAAAAACATGCGTCATTTCCGTCAGTAGTAAAACGACGAATCGTTGAGCGAGATGGTACTGTTTTCGTCGAAATGGGTGTGAAATGTGGGGCCACCAAGAGCGCATGCGATGATTTGGTGCGGGAATTTAATGGCTTGAATGAGGCAATGCGAGCAGAGATGATGTCAGATACTGTCTTGTTTTTCAAGTCGCCAGGAACCCGATTGTCCGCCATCTCGCAAAATGGCGGGTCATGCAAACACACCGATTAGAAACAGGATCAGGCCAATGACTAGCCCTGCGATCTCCAGCATTGCGATGGACGCATGTTCCGGCACCCAGTTTTTCGGACGGGACTGAAATAGCGCGCCGTAAGCGAATGGAAGCATCAGAAGGATACCAACGATGGCTAGGGTATTCATGGGAAATCAACTTCCACTTTCGTACTTAATCATCATATGCCTGTTCGACCAACTCTGCGTTGCCCCCCATCAGGCGGATTCTCGCATTTCACCTTGGCTGCACGCGCCGAGCTACGTGTTTGGCGTAACGAGCATCTGGTTACCTGAATTGGGAGTAGGGTACGAAGATGACCAGGCGAACTGACTTTGCGACCGCAGGAAAAGTCCACGCAGCTCTGGCAGCCCGTGCGGCGTTTGGTGACCGTCATGCATACCAGACCGCCCGAATTGCTGGTCTAGCGCTAGGATTGGTCATGGCGGTGTTTAGCCGCCCGCTCCATCAGACCCGCGAACGAGCCCTTGAGCTAAACTTGCCAACGGAACGACGAAGTGAGACACGGTGAGTGCCTTGACTCTTGTGTTCGGTGCTCCAACTTCGCTTTCAGGCGAAAGCTGCTCGCAACTGACAATCCCTGTTAGATACTGTCTTGCTTTTCAAGGTGCCAGTTGTCGTGCAAAGTGGATCGCAGCCTACTGCCGAAGGTAGAGCGAGTCGATTAGCGGGCATTTTACGTTTCCCGACTTTTTGCCGCAGCTGGCCACAAGCTGGTCAAGGGCTTTTTCGATCCGCAGTAAGTCGGAGATTCGTCCACGTACATCCAGCAATTTCTGCTCAGCGAGCTGGCGCGCCTCTCCACAATGCGTGCCATCATCTAGTCGCAATAATTCGGCAACTTCATCGAGCGAGAAGCCGATTCGTTGTGCAGCCTTGATGAATTGCAATCGAGCCAGGTCTGAATCGCTATAACGCCGAATAGTTCCGTGTAGTCGGTCAGGCTCCAGCATTAGCCCTTTGCGCTGGTAGAAACGAATACTCTCGACGTTCACCCCAGCAGAGTTGGCTAGAACGCCGATTGTCATTTCGCTATTTTCTCTGTCCATTTTTCTCCTTGCCTCCGTACTTATGTACGGGAGTAATCTTACGCTATGAACTTAAAATTTCCAACCAATGCGAGCCACGCTCCAAGGCGCGTAGGGCTTCTCGCGGCGGGAGTTTCTGCCATCCTGGCATCAGCGTGCTGCTTAGGGCCTCTGCTTTTGCTTATGCTGGGGATTTCCGGCGCATGGATTGGCACATTGACGCTCTTAGAGCCTTATCGACCATTCTTCATTGGACTCTCTTTCATAGCTTTGGCGTTGTCGTGGCGTCACGTCTGGCGTTCTTCCGAGGATTGCATCCCAGGGCAATTCTGCGCAAAGCCTGAAGTCAAGTGGTCGTATCGCATTTTGTACGTCATGGTCGTCCTGCTTTTATTCGTTGCTATCAGCTTCCCCTGGATAGCTCCCTGGTTTTACTAACAAAAGGAACATACCCATGAAGAAGATTGTTGTAGCAACCGCTTTGCTTGCCCTGAGTAGCGCATCCTTGGCGGCATCAAAAGCCATTACGTTGTCAGTGCCTGGTATGGACTGTGCGACCTGTCCGATTACGGTAAAGAAGGCGTTAGGACAGGTGCCTGGCGTTAGCGCAATTGAAGTGAACTTTGAAAAGCGCGAAGCTATTGTCACGTTCGACGACGCAAAGACGAATGTCGCCGCCCTGACTCATGCGACCGAGCAAGCCGGCTATCCATCGAAACCTATTGGAGCTGCCAAATGAGCAATGTCGTACTTGACTCAGTTCTGACATGCCCAGTATGCAGGCATTCCAAATCAGAGACCATGCCCGTTGACGCCTGTCAGTGGCATTACGAATGCGAAGGCTGCCATACTGTGCTTCGACCAAAGCAAGGTGACTGCTGCGTATACTGCTCATATGGCACGGTCGTTTGTCCGCCAATGCAAAACCCTGACGGTGGCTGCTGCGCCCGCAATAAATAAGCTGGCGTGTGGTGTCTTTGGACTTCCCCCGGCAGAACGGACACTGCCCGTCAGATTCTGTCTTGATTTTCAATCCTTGGTCCAAGGATTTTGCTTTTCAACGACGCAGCTCACGAGATTGCTGGTTTGTGGTGCTAGCAAGCTCCGATAGCGCCTGACGAATAACGGCGGTTGCTGCAGTCAATCCTAGAATACCCATCACGCCCGCAACCAATAAGTCCGGCCAAGCGGACTGCGTTCCGAACACCCCAGCGGCCGCTAGTATGACTGCCACGTTGCCGATCATGTCATTACGAGTACAGAGCCAAACCGACCGCATGTTGGCGTCGCCACTGCGGAAGGTGTACAGCATGACCGCTACTGCGCCATTCGCCGCAAACGCCAGAGCACCAATGGCACTCATGGTGACGGCCTCGGGCACAGTGCCGGATTTCAAGGTCCATGCGGCTTTACCCAATACGAACACACCGTACGCACCCATCGTCAGCCCCTTAAACAGCGCTGCTCGGGACCTCCATACGAGCCCCATTGAAAGTACGTAAAGCGATAACGCATAGTTCCCCGCGTCGCCCAGGAAGTCCACTGCATCGGCAAGTAGAGAGACCGAATCGGCTTTGATGCCGCCCGCGAGTTCGACCATAAACATGATCGAATTGATGATTAGTGCGAACATCAGGGCGCGCCGGTAGCGCGGGTCCACCGGCGGTTGGGTACTGCAGCCTCCAGAACAGCAATCCGACATACAAATCTCCAATTTATTCGGTCTTGCCAATTAGAGACCCTGTACCTACTATAGGGTCAAGAGATTTAGTGGGAGCTGTCATGAAGATTGGAGAGTTGGCTCGGCTAACTGGTTGCACGGTGGAAACACTACGGTTTTATGAACGGCGTGGTTTGCTTGATGCTTTGAGTCGAAGTGAGTCGAATTACCGTTCGTATGGCGAGTCGTCGGTCCGCCGCATTCAATTCATCCGACACTGTCGCAGCCTGGACATTGGCCTTGATGAGATTATCCAACTCCTGGCATCGCGTGATGCACCCGAAGAGGATTGCGGCAGTGTTAATGCGCTGATAGACAGGCATATAGATCAAGTCGCTGAGCGCATTGCGCAGCTCACGTCGCTGCGCCAAGAACTGCTGACAATTCGGGGGCGCTGCAATGCCCGTTCAACGTCCTCGGACTGCGCTATCCTGCGTGAGCTCTCCAAGCCAGAGGCTGCAGCTTAGCGTCACGGCCCAGACGAAGTCCCACGTCTTGCAGGCGCTTCCTGGTAATTCGGCTCGAAGGCGACACCGGATCGCACCACCGCATACATCAGATGGACTAGCTTTCTCATAACGGCGCCAATCACTGCCTTCTTCGGCAAGCCGTTTGCATGAAGGCGCTCCGAAAACGCCCTGAGCACTGGATTGTGGCGGCTAGCCACAACGGCCGGCATGTAAAGTGCGCTGCGCGTGACCCGGTTCCCTGTTCGGCTCATGGTAGTACGTCCACGCACAGAAGTTCCAGATATGCGCTGGCGCGGACTTACTCCAAGATGGGCGGCCAAAGCCTTCGCACTCCCAAATCGATGCAAGTCCCCGATATATCCAAGCATGACCGCGACCGTAGCTCGTCCGATACCGGGAATGCTGGCCATTAGGTCGGCATCCCGCTTCAGGCCCGAATGATGCTCGATATGTTCGTCAATTTCATGTTCTAGCTGCTTGATCTGCAAGCTAAGCCAGGCCACATGCTGATGTATATGCGCCGCCATCTCAGAACTCTCGACGGTCCGGCATGCTTCGATTCGGTTCTCTTCCTGCTGGCGCATGTCCTTCAATGCTCTTAGACGATCACACAATGCGCGAAGGCGCCGTTGCTCAGGCGACGGTGCTTTCCATGGGGCGGGATTCATCTTCGCGCAGTACCGTGCAATCAATGCTGCATCAATTCCGTCGTTCTTGTTGCGCACAAGTTCGCTTTGCCCGAAGCCTTTAATGCGAGCTGGGTTGACAACGCTTACAGTAAATCCAAGAGCCTGCAGACCAATGGCAACTGGTTCGCTGTACGCTCCCGTCGATTCCATGCAAACCAGGCATTGATCGAAGGCGACCTTCTGCTTCGTCATCCAAATCTTTAGTTCCTGGTAACCGGTTGGTGAATTTGGTACCGATTTGCTGCGCACTTTGCCACCGATCAGCAGTGCAACATCCAACTTATGCTTGCTGACGTCGATCCCAACGGCAGGAGCTTCCGTGTCCATGGTTTTCCCTCCTCGTATGCAGGCTTGCACGACCAGCGGCAGCCTCAGATACTGTCCGGACTTTCAAATGGAAATGAGCAAGGGCACCAATCTGACATGCAGGGTCGAACCCTTAGGTCAAGTCATGTGTCACCTTGCTCAGCCGCGCCATTTGGGGAAAGGGTACTACTGGATCGGCTTTCTCAATATACGAGGGCAAGGCAAGTGAGCTTCATGCCAAAGTCGGCGAGATATCGGTGACATTTATGGGGCCACATCGCGCGAATGTCATTAACCTCCTTAACCTGATCGCTACGCGGGAGGATCAAATCGAGTATCAGCGATTAGCCCCGGTGAACGTGGCGAATGAGTTGGTGAATCAATGGTTCAATGACTTTTATCACCCATCTGACAAGGCATTCCGAAGCGAATTCTCAAATGACGAACTAGCGCAGTTAGCCAATTTCAACGAATACTACGAGCGGCGAGTCGTCGTTCTACCTGACACCTTAGACGCGCTGTTGAATTCGTCGGAATGGAATGACGTAGTGGCCCTCGCAAGGAATGTGTTAGACGGGTGTGGGTGGCGTGGAATTGAGGCTCGCTATGATTTCTGACAGGCTTCGCGGGTGAAGAAGTCAGTGTCCCACACGCTAATCCCCCGTGTGGGGCTTGGCCCTGCTAAACCTTCAGGAACTCCTCGCGGCCGCCGAGCCAGCGTTCCAGGTGGGCTTCCACCGTGGCTTTGTTGGCGGGCGTGGCTTCGTGCAGCAGGGCGTGGGCGACGTCGCGCGCCTGGTCGACCAGCCAGCCGTCAGTTTCCAGGTCGGCGAAGCGCAGCATGGCTTGGCCGGACTGGCGCGAGCCGAGGAACTCGCCGGGGCCGCGGATTTCGAGGTCGCGGCGCGCGATCTCGAAGCCGTCCGTGGTTTCACGCATGGTCATCAGGCGCTGCTTGGCGATAGGGCCGAGCGGGCTTTGATACAGCAGCAGGCAGACCGAGGCCGCTGAGCCCCGGCCGACGCGACCGCGCAACTGGTGCAGCTGCGACAGGCCGAAGCGTTCGGCGTGCTCGATCACCATCAGCGAGGAATTCGGGACGTCCACGCCGACCTCGATCACGGTGGTGGCAACCAGCACGTGAATGTCGCCGGCGGCGAAAGCGTCCATCACTTCGGCTTTCTCGGACGCTTTGAGGCGGCCGTGCACCAGGCCGACGCGCAAGTCGGGCAGGGCGGCGGCCAGCGTTTCGTAGGTTTCGGTGGCGGTCTGCAGCTGCAGCGCTTCCGATTCCTCGATCAGCGGGCAGACCCAGTAAGCCTGGCGCCCTTCCAGCGCGGCGGCGTGCACGCGTGCGATCACTTCGTCGCGCCGGTTCTGGTCCACCACGGCGGTGACGATGGGCGTGCGGCCCGGCGGCAGTTCGTCGATCACCGACACTTCAAGGTCGGCGTAGTAGGTCATGGCCAGCGTGCGCGGGATCGGGGTGGCGGACATCATCAACTGGTGCGGCACGTTGTCGCCGTTGCCCTTGTTACGCAAGGTCAGGCGCTGGCCGACGCCGAAGCGGTGCTGTTCGTCGACGATGATCAGGCCCAGTTTGGCGAACTGCACCGCGTCCTGGATGATGGCGTGGGTGCCGATCACCAGTTGCGCCTCGCCCGATTCCACCATGGCGTAGGCGGCTTCCTTCTCTTTCTTTTTCAGGCTGCCGGTCAGCCAGGCGACCTTCACGCCCAGCGGTTCCAGCCAGGCCGCGATCTTGCGGAAGTGCTGGTCGGCCAGGATCTCGGTCGGCGCCATCAGGGCCGCCTGGAAGCCGCTGTCGATCGCCTGCGCGGCGGCCAGCGCGGCGACGATGGTTTTGCCGCTACCGACATCGCCCTGCAGCAGGCGCTGCATCGGGTAGGGCTGTTTGATGTCGGCGCGGATCTCCTTCAGCACGCGTTGTTGGGCCTTGGTCAGCTTGAAGGGCAGCGAGGCTTCGAAGGCGGCCGACAAGGTGCCGGCTTTACCCAGCACGGCGGCGCCCTTGGCGCGGCGCGCGCGCTGCGCCCGCTTAAGCGATAGCTGCTGCGCCAGCAGTTCGTCGAACTTGACGCGGGTCCAGGCCGGGTGGGTGCGGTCGATCAGCGCGTTCTCGTCGATTTGCGCGGGCGGGTAGTGCAGGGTGCGCACGGCGGTTTCCAGCGGGTGCAGGTGCAGCGATTTCAGGATTTCCGGCGGCAGGGTATCGGTCCAGTCCACGCGCTTCATCGCGTCCGCAATCGCGCGCCGCAGCACCAGTTGCGACAGGCCCTCGCCGGACGGGTAGACCGGCGTCAGGGCCGTCGGCAGCGGCGCGCCTTCGTTCACGATCTTGTAGGCCGGGTGCACCATCTCGGCGCCGAAAAAGCCGTGCCGCACCTCGCCGCGCGCCCGCACGCGGGTGCCCTCGGCCAGTTGCTTGGTCTGGCTGCCGTAGAAGTTCATGAAGCGCAGCTGGATGTCGCCCGTTTCGTCGGCGATATGCACCAGCAGCTGGCGCCGCGGCTTGTAGGCGATTTCGTTGGAGGTGACCACGCCTTCCACCTGCGACACCTCGCCGCCGCGCAGGCAGGCCTCGCGCACGGTCAGGACCTCGGTTTCGTCCTCATAGCGCATGGGCAGGTGCAGCGCCAGGTCCATGTCCGAGCGGAGCCCAAGCTTGGCGAGCTTGCTCTCGGCGGTGGCGGCGGGTTTTTTAGCTGCGGCAGGCTTCTTTTGCTTCGTTTCCGGCATGTTGGAGATGGTATAAACACCAGGCTTGGATTCTAACTGAAAGACGATGAGACCAGATTGGCGTTTGCTTTGCCTGACCAGTGTATTGGTGCTTGCCGGCGATGCCGCGCTGCCAGACGGCGTGATATCGCCAGCGTCGCAATATGAGATCGCCGCGAGTGACGCCCGGGTGCTCGAGGCTATGGCTGGCAAGGGTAACTGCCAGGCCGCTGGCCACCTGGCGCGGTTCCACCGGAATATCACATTGAATTACGGCGCCGCCGTGAGGTGGACGCGTACCGCCGCCAAATGCCCGGACCTGTTCCACAAAGAGATGCTGCTCGGGATGTACTTGTACGAGGGACAGCAGCCGGGAGATGCCGGAGAAATTGAGCGTTTGCTGGCAGAAGTTGAAAGGGCCACGCCGGAGCGGGCGGCACGGTTCCGGGCGGGTTTGGCGGGCGTGACGGGCAAATAGGGGCTTTTTGCGTGAAATTTGGGCAAATGCCGTAAAATAGAGGGTTGCCCAACAGTTTTAGTAGTCCGTCAATGTACTCGCTATCCGATTTCGATTTCCATCTGCCGCCAGAGCGTATTGCGCAATTCCCTCTGCCGGACCGCAGCGCGTCGCGCCTCCTGCATGTGGACGGCAAGACCCTGCACGACCGCCAGTTCACCGACATCATCGACCAACTGCAAGCTGGCGACCTGTTGGTGATGAATAATACCCGCGTGCTGAAGGCCCGTTTCTTCGGCGTGAAAGACAGCGGCGGCAAGGTGGAGGCGCTGGTGGAACGTGTGCTGGATACCCGCACCGTGCTGGCGCAGCTGCGCGCGTCGAAATCCCCTGGCCCGGGCGTGAAGATCCGCCTGGCCGATGCTTTCGACGTCACCGTTGGCGAGCGTGCCGGTGAATTCTTCACCCTGCACTTCGACGCCGACGTGTTCGACCTGATCGAGCAGTACGGCCGCCTGCCGCTGCCGCCCTACATCGAGCACGCGCCGGGCGAGGTGGACGAGACCCGCTACCAGACCGTCTTCAACAAGGTGCCGGGCGCCGTGGCCGCGCCGACCGCCGGCCTGCACTTCGATGAAGCGCTGCTGGACAAACTGCGCGCCAAGGGTGTGAACTTCGCCTATGTGACCCTGCACGTGGGCGCCGGTACCTTCCAGCCGGTGCGCACCGAGAACCTGGCCGAGCACAAAATGCACACCGAGTGGTACACCATGCCGCAGGAAACCGTGGATGCGGTGCGCGCGGCGCGCGGCGCCGGCCGCGACGTGGTGGCGGTGGGCACCACCTCGCTGCGCGCACTGGAATCGGCCTCGCAGAGCGGCGCACTGGAAGCGGGCAGCGGCGACACCAACCTGTTCATCACGCCGGGCTACCAGTTCAAGACGGTGACCCGTCTGATCACCAACTTCCACCTGCCGAAATCGACCCTGCTGATGCTGGTGAGCGCTTTCGCAGGCTTTACCGAGATCCGCCACGCCTACCAGCACGCGATCGCGAACGAATACCGCTTCTTCAGCTATGGCGACGCCATGCTGCTGACGACGCAGAACCGCGCTTAAGGAACACCCATGCTTGAATTTAAACTGATCAAAAAAGACACCACCGGCAAGACGCACGCGCGGCGCGGTACCGTGAAGCTGAACCACGGCGAGGTGCAGACCCCGATCTTCATGCCGGTCGGTACCTACGGCTCGGTCAAGGCCATGTCGCCGCTGGAGCTGAAGGAAATCGGCGCCCAGATCATCCTCGGCAACACCTTCCACCTGTGGCTACGCCCGGGTAACGACGTGATGGCCAAGTTCGGCGGCCTGCACGGCTTTATGGGCTGGGACAAGCCGATCCTGACCGACTCGGGCGGCTTCCAGGTGTTCTCGCTGGGTGAAATGCGCAAGATCACCGAGGAAGGCGTGACCTTCAACTCGCCGATCAACGGCGACAAGCTGTTCCTGTCGCCGGAAATCTCGATGCAGATCCAGCGCGTGCTGAATTCGGACATCGTGATGCAGTTCGACGAGTGCACCCCGTACGAAATCGAAGGCCGCCCGGCCACCCTGGACGAAGCGGCCAAGTCGATGCGCATGTCCCTGCGCTGGGCGCAGCGCTCGATGAACGAGTTCAAGGCCGGCGAAAACCCGAACGCGCTGTTCGGCATCGTCCAGGGCGGCATGTATGAAAACCTGCGTGATGAATCGCTGGAAGGGCTGGAAAAGATCAATTTCCCGGGCCTGGCCATCGGCGGCCTGTCGGTTGGCGAGCCAAAAGAAGACATGATGCGCATCCTGCAGCACGTCGGCCCGCGCCTGCCGGAAAACAAGCCGCACTACCTGATGGGCGTCGGCACCCCGGAAGACCTGGTCAACGGCGTGTCCAACGGGGTCGACATGTTCGACTGCGTCATGCCGACCCGGAATGCGCGCAACGGCTGGATCTTCACCCGCTTCGGCGACGTCAAGATCAAGAATGCGCGTTACAAGGATGACAAGGAGCCGCTGGACGCGACCTGCTCCTGCTACACCTGCCGCAATTTCAGCCGCGCCTACCTGCACCACCTGCACCGTGCGCAAGAGATCCTGGGCGCACGCCTGAACACCATCCACAACCTGCATTACTACCTCGACATCATGCAGCAGATGCGCGACGCCCTGGATGCCGACCGCTTCCCGGACTGGGTGCAGCAATTCCACGCCGACCGCGCGCGTGGTATTTAAATCCCGGCAGGTCGCCTATATATAGGTGGGCGACCAAGCCGGTGCTAGAATACACCGCTTGATTTTTACCTAACTTAAAGAATTTGGAGTCACCGTGTTCATTTCCAACGCATATGCCCAATCCGCAGCCGCCGCCGACGCTGGCGTCATGGGCAACCTGACCACCTTCCTGCCACTGATCCTGATGTTCGTGGTCATGTACTTCCTGATGATCCGCCCGCAGCAAAAGCGCGCGAAAGAGCAGAAAACCATGATGGAAGCGCTGGCCAAGGGTGACGAAGTGGTCACCATCGGCGGCATGCTGGGCAAAGTGTCCAAGGTGACCGAGCAGCACGTGACCATCGAAGTTGCCAGCGGCACCGAGATCGTCGTGCAAAAACATGCTGTGTCCTCCCTGATGCCAAAAGGCACCCTGAAGGGCCTGTAATGACCGGCGCGGGCGGCTAATGCTGCCCGTTTTTGTATTGCCTGAACATTCAAGACTATGAATCGCTATCCTGTCTGGAAATACATCCTTATTGTCGTGGTGGTGCTGCTTGGCGCCCTGTACACGGCACCCAATTACTTCGGCCAGACGCCTGCGCTGCAGGTCACCAGCGGTAAGTCTACTGTCAAAGTGACCAGCGCCCTCGCCACCCAGGTGGAAGAGCTGCTGAAGAAGGACAACATCAAATCCGACGGCGTGGCCGTCGACGGCTCCGGCCTGCACGCCTCCGTGCGCGCCCGCTTCGCCGATACCGATACCCAGTTCAAAGCGCGCCTGGCGCTGGAGAAGGGCCTGAACCCGGATCCGAACGACGCGACCTATATCGTCACGGTCAACCTGGTGTCGAATACCCCGCAATGGATGCAATCGCTGCACGCCCTGCCTATGTACCTGGGCCTGGATCTGCGCGGCGGCGTGCACTTCCTGATGCAGGTGGACACCAAGGCTGCGCTGAACAAGCGCATGCAAGGCATGCAGGCCGCGATCAAAACCCAGCTGCGCGACAAGAACGTGCGCCACGCCGGCATCGACCGCGCGGGTGATTCGATCGTGGTCAAGTTCCGCGAAGACGCGATCCGTCAGCAGGCCAAGAAAATCATCCAGGACCAGCAGCCGGACCTGAACGTGGTGGACGCCGCTGATGGCGAAGAACTGCGCCTGATCGCCAACCTGAAGCCAGCCGCGCTGAAAGCCACCCTGGACAACGGCGTGCAGCAGAATATCGCCACCCTGGGCAAGCGCGTGAATGAGCTGGGCGTGACCGAACCGATCATCCAGCAGCAAGGCCCCGACCGCATCGTGGTGCAGTTGCCGGGCGTGCAGGACGCCGCGCGCGCCAAGGACCTGATCGGCCGCACCGCGACCCTGGAAATCCGCATGGTCGACGAGAGCGTGACCCCGGGCACCGAACTGTCCGCCTCCATCCCGTACAACTCCGAGCTGTTCACCGCCGGCAAAGGCACCCCCGTGGTGCTGTACAAGGACGTGGTGCTGACCGGCGACTACATCTCCAGCGCCACCGCTTCCTTCGACTCCAACCAGCAGCCAGCGGTCAGCATCGACCTGAACGGCGACGGCGGCCGCAAGATGCGCGAAGCGACCCGCGACCGCGTCGGCAAGAAGATGGCGATCGTGCTGTGGGAGAAGAAGAAAGCGGAAGTGCTGTCGGTGGCGACCGTCCAGGAAGAACTGGGTAGCCGCTTCAACATCACCGGCATGGGCAGCATGGAAAACTCGGCTGAACTGGCGCTGCTGCTGCGCGCCGGCGCCCTGTACGCCCCGATGGAAGTGATCGAACAGCGCACCGTCGGTCCTGCACTGGGCGCCGAGAACATCAAGAAGGGCTTCCACTCCACGATGTACGGCTTTGCCGCCATCGCGGTGTTCATGATCATCTACTACATGATGTTCGGCTTCTTCTCGGTGCTGGCGCTGGCCGTCAACCTGCTGCTGCTGATCGCCATCCTGTCGCTGCTGCAGGCCACCCTGACCTTGCCGGGTATCGCCGCGATCGCGCTGGCGCTGGGTATGGCGATTGACGCCAACGTGCTGATTAATGAACGCATACGCGAGGAATTGCGCAACGGGGCCAACCCGCAGGCCGCGATTTCCGCCGGCTTCGAGCACGCCTGGCACACCATCCTGGACTCCAACGTGACCACCCTGATCGTGGGTATCGCGCTGCTGGTGTTCGGCTCCGGTGCCGTGCGCGGCTTCGCCGTGGTGCACAGCCTGGGTATTTTGACTTCGATGTTCTCCGCAGTCTTCGTTTCGCGCGGCGTGGTGAACCTGTGGTACGGCCGTAAGAAGAAGCTGCAGTCGCTCTCTATCGGCACCGTATGGAAACCAGCCAACTAAGGAAATAGAGATGGAATTTTTCCGCATCCGTAAAGACATCCCGTTCATGCGGCACGCGTTGATCTTCAACATCGTGTCGGCGCTGACCTTCGTGGCAGCCGTGTACTTCCTCGTCACCAAGCAGCTGCATTTCTCGGTGGAGTTCACCGGCGGCACCGTGATGGAAGTGAAGTACGCGCAGGCCGCCAACCTGGAAAAGGTGCGCGCCACCCTGAACGGCCTGGGCTACCACCCTGAAGTGTCGGCCATCGACACCGCGCGTGACGCCATGATCCGCCTGCCGAATGCGGCCGGCACCAGCGCCGCCGACACCGCAGCGCGCGTGTTCGGCGAGCTGTGCAAGGCCGAGCAAGGCACCGTCAAGCAGATCGACAAAGTCACCGACAAGGGCGCGCACGAGTTGAAGAGCGCCTGTATCCACGCCGACGGCAGCGAAGGCGTGGCGCTGCAGAAGGTGGAATTCGTCGGCCCGCAGGTCGGCCAGGAGCTGGCGCAAAACGGCCTGAACGCCCTGATCATGGTGGTCGTGGGCGTGATGATCTACCTGGCCATCCGCTTCGAATGGAAATTCGCAGTGGCCGCCATCGTGGCGAACTTGCACGACGTGGTGATCATCCTCGGCTTCTTCGCCTTCTTCGAGTGGGAATTCTCGCTGACCGTGCTGGCCGCGATCCTGGCGGTGCTGGGTTACTCGGTCAATGAATCGGTGGTTATCTTCGACCGAATCCGCGAGAACTTCCGCAAGCAGCGCAAGATGACCGTGCACGAAGTAATCGACAACGCGATCACCTCCACCATCTCGCGCACCATCATCACCCACGGCTGCACCCAGCTGATGGTGTTGTCGATGCTGTTCCTGGGCGGCCCGACCCTGCACTACTTCGCGATCGCGCTGACCATCGGCATCTGCTTCGGCATTTACTCCTCCGTGTTCGTGGCAGCCGCCGTGGCCATGTGGCTGGGCGTGAAGCGCGAAGACCTGATCAAGCCGATCAAAGAGAAAGACGACACCGACGGCGCCGTAGTCTAAGCCGGCAAAAATTCGGGGTCAGGTCTGACAATCGGACAAATCGTGCCCTCGGGCACGATTTGTCCGATTGTCAGACCTGACCCCGAATCTCGTTTACGAGCGCGGAGGGCGGGTGGCGGGCGTCGAGGGTGAGGCCGGCTTCGCCGGGCTGCAGGGGTTCCAGCAAGGCCAGTTGGCTGTCGAGCAGGGCGACCGGCATGAAGTGTTCGGCGCGCGCCTGCATGCGCTGGGCGAATAATTCGCGCGCGCCGTGGATGTGGGCGAAGCGCAGGCCGGGATCGGCGACACGCAGGCGGTCGCGGTAGCGGCGGCGCAGGGCGGAACAGGAGAGCACCAGGCCTTGGCCGGCGTCAACGGCGGCGCTGATTTCGGCGGCCAGGCTGGCCAGCCATGCGGCGCGGTCGGCGTCGGTCAGGGCGACACCGGCGCGCATCTTGGCGATGTTGGCGGGGCAGTGGTAGTCGTCGCCTTCCACGAAGCGCACGCCCAGCGCGTCGGCCAGGGCGGCGCCGACCGAGCTTTTGCCGCTGCCGCTCACACCCATCACCACCCAGCGCATGGTCACGCGCTCTCCCGCGCCATCAAGGTGAAGCCAAGGTCGATGCGCTGCGCCGCTATCTCGCTGCCGCGAATACTGGCCAGCAGCAGGCTGGCGGCGTCGAAGCCGGTCTGGTATAGCGGCGTGCCGACCGTCGTCACCGATGGCTTCATCCAGGCCGAGGCGGGCAGGTCGTTGAAGCCGCAAATGGCCAGTTGTTCCGGCACGCTGATGCCGCGCCGCTGGCACTGGAAGATGGCGCCGTGCGCCAGGTCGTCGTTGCAGCAAAAGATCGCGTCCAGGTCGGGCACCGTGGCCAGCATGCGTCCCAGCAGTTCGGCGCCGAGGGCGATGGTGGAGGGCGCGGGCACCAGCAGCTCCAGCGCGGGATCGGCCAGGCCGGCCTCCCGCATCGCCTTGCGGTAGCCTTCGGCGCGGCGCAGCGTGCGTTCGTCGAGCTGGGCGGCCATATAGCCGATGCGGCGGCGGCCCTTGTCCAGCAGGTAGCGCGTCATGGCGTGGCCGGCGTCGACCTGCGAGAAGCCGACCGACATCGCGCCAGGCTCCGGCGACAGGTCCATCATCGAGACCACCGGCACGCGCGAGGTGGCCAGCATCTGCCGCACGCGCGGGCTGTGCGTCAGGCCGGACAGCAGGATGCCGTCCGGGTTCGACTGCATATAGGCGAACAGCAGCTTTTCTTCCTCCGCGTCCGAGTAGCGCGTATTGCCAATCAGGATCTGGTAGTTGCAGGGATCGAGCGCGTCCTGGATGCCGGCCAGCACCGCCGTGAACACGGCGTTGGACAGCGAGGGCACCAGCACCGCAATCACCTTCGATTGCGCCGATGCCAGGGCGCGCGCGGCGCGATTGGGCACATAGCCCAGTTCCAGGATCGCCTGGTCGACCCGCGCACGCAATATGGCGGACACCAGCTCCGGCTGGTTGATCGCGCGCGACGCGGTCATCGGCGCCACGCCGGCGTGCGCTGCAACTTGTGAGAGGGTGACCTTGCCGAGTGCTCGGCTCTTGGTAGTGGGGCTCTTGCTCATGCCGGAATTATAACTATGTTAAGCTGCGGGCCTCTCAAAAAAGGAGCGTCAATGAGCCGTACCGGCCGCCTGTTCCAGTTGATGGATGCACTGCGCGGCAGCCGCCGCCCGGTGACCGCCGCCACGCTGGCCGCGCAACTGGGCGTGTCCGAGCGCACCATCTACCGCGACATGCAAACCCTGGCCGAACTGGGCGCGCCGGTGGAGGGCTCGGCCGGCCTGGGCTACCTGCTGCGCAGCGGCTTCTTCCTGCCGCCGCTGATGTTTGATGCCGATGAACTGGAAGCGCTGGTGCTGGGCGCGCGCTGGGTGCGGCGCCAGGGCGATGTGGTGCTGGCACAGGCCGCCGCCAATGCGCTCGCCAAAATCGCCACCGCTACGCCCAACGATTTGCGCGACGATATGGCCGACACCAGCCTGTGGGTGCCGCTGGCGAGCGACGCGCCCGAGCATGATGCATTCGTGCAGCCGGCGCGCGAGGCGATCCGCCGCCAGCATAAGATGCGTATCCACT
Organism: Massilia sp. SR12; assembly: GCA_046523935.1. GTDB lineage: Bacteria > Pseudomonadota > Gammaproteobacteria > Burkholderiales > Burkholderiaceae_D > Rugamonas. Next base: position 4,655,788 of record CP159586.1, read on the forward strand.
ACCGCGACGAGAACGGCGCCACCTCGGAGCGCGTCGTGTGGCCGTTCGCATTGGCTTTCTACGAAGGACGCCGCCTGCTGGCCGCCTGGTGCGAAATGCGCCAGGCCAACCGCCACTTCCGCATCGACCGCATCGCGCAGGCCGAGCCGCTGGCCGAACGCTATCCGACGCCGCGCCATGCCCTGCTCAAGCTCTGGCGCGAAGAGAACGCCATCAACGAAGACTACTGACAGGAACTGTCAGGAGATTTTGGTTACCATGGGCGTCTTCGATCAACCCACATGGAGTTTAACGATGCGCCTGTATCACAATCCCCTGTCCTCCAACGCCCGCCGTGTCTTGCTGCTTGCAAGCCAACTCGATATCGAAATCGAGCAAGTGCTGATCGACCTGGGCAGCGAAGCCGACCGCAAGCGCCTGCAGGAAGTGAACCCCTGCGGCAAGGTGCCGGTACTGGAAGACGACGGCCTGCAGCTGTGGGAATCCAACGCCATCATGCAATACCTGGCCGACAAGGCCGGCGCCGAATCCCTGTACCCGAAGGAGCTCAAAGCACGCGCCGATGTGAACCGCTGGATGTTCTTCGCGGCCCAGCATTTTTCGCCGGCAGTCGGCATCCTGACCTGGGAATACCTGTGGAAGAAGCTGGTCACCGGCCAGGGGCCGGACCCGGTGGAAGTGGCGAAAGGCGATGCCTTCGTGCATGAGCATGCCGCCGTGCTCGACCAGCATTTCGCCCACCACCAATGGGCCAGCGGCGACCACCTCACCCTGGCCGACTTCGCGCTGGCCGCACCGCTGATGTACCTGGGACGCGCCCCCATCCCGGTCGAGCAATACACGCACCTGTTGGCCTGGTTCGAGCGCATCAGGCAACTGCCAGCCTGGCAGCAAACGGAAACGCCCTGGCCATATTAAGTTTATGTGAAATGACGCACAGAGTGCGTCCAGTCCAGGACATAAGATGGAGCCGTCTCTTTCAGGACATCCCTAGTTTTGGACTTAGCCCACTTTTCGAAGTGGGCATTTTTTTGGGAGAAATTCGGGGTCAGGTCTGACAATCGGACAAAACTTGCGCGTAGCGCAAGCTTTGTCCGATTGTCAGACCTGACCCCGAATTTAATGCAGCAGGGCCGAAGTAAGCGACTTCACTTCTTCTGCAGATTCTTCCAGGATGGCGGTCAGGGTGCCGTCGCCGATGGCGAAGTCGATCGTGGCGGCGGCGGAGAGGGAGGTGGCGCCGGGGCGGGCGTGCAGCGGGGAGGCGACCGGCGACAGGTCGTTGGCCAGCAGCAGGGTGTCGCCCAGGTTCTCGGGCGGCAGGGCGCGCAAGCCTTCCCACATGGCTTCCACCGACTTCATCACGTTCTCGGGAATCATCAGCTTTTGCAGCACGCCGCGGCCGATCTGCACTTCGCCGTGGGTGACCCAGTCTTCCGGGTCGCCCTCCATCACCTCGGGATAGGCTTCGGCCTGCGACAGCATGTAGAAGCCGCCCACTTCGTGCACGATGCCGGCGAACATGGCGGTGTCGGGATCGACATGGGTCACGCGCCGCGCAATCACTTGCGCCAGCGCCGCCACGTGGGCGGTGTGCTCCCACAACTGGTTGGATTTGGCTTTCAGCAGGGGATTGCGGATCTTGCTGCTGAGCTGGCGCACGATCACGGACGCCACCAACGATTGCAGGGTGCGCACGCCCAGGCGCTGCACCGCCGTCTTCACGCTGGAAATCTCCATGCCGGAGCGGTTGTAGGCCACCGAGTTGGCAATGGCCACCGTGCGCGCCGCCAGCAGCGGGTCGGCCTGCACCAGCTTGGCTGCCAGGTCGATGTGGCAATTGTCGTCGTTCAGCGCGCGCTGCAGCTTCATCGACGCGTCGATATTGGTGGGGAAGGCAAGCTCACCGCGGCCCGCTTGGGCGGCAATTGCTTTAAAGGCGTCCAGTCTGTCCATGCGAAAATTATAAGCAGAAAATTGCCTCAGGGAACTATCCCACAGCAATTATTTCGATGAATTTTTCCGCAGGCCGTGCCGGACGCCATTGAATTACGCTATGCGCCTTGGGCTCAGCCTTCGCCGAAGATGGCGTCGCACCCTTCTACGGTGCCTTCGACATCTCCCAATTCGTCGACCAGTTCCAGGTCTTCGAGTTCCTCCACCGCATTGGTGAAGCTGTTGTGCTTGGTGGCACCGATCAGACGGTAGATTTCACCGTCTTCATTGCGGATGCCAATCAGCAGTTTTTCCTTGCGCACGGTGTCAGCCGTGGAGCTCTCCAGCAGCAGGTTGCCGGTGATCTGTTTGTCGAATTCAGCAGGCGTTACGCCTTCCAGCAGGGCAGTTTTCAGCATTCTTTTCGTTCTTTATAGTGGTGTACCAGCACTGATCGTGGCCTTCAGCCCGGCCAGGGTGCGTTCCAGGGCGTCAAAATCGGCGTCGCTGTAATCGGAGAACAGTTGTACTCCTTGGGCGACAATTACGGGAAACACTTGGGCAAACAGCGCCTCGCCCGCCGGGGTCAGGCGGACGAAGAAGGAGCGTTTGTCGCCGGCGTTGCGTTCCCTGGCCACCAGGCCCTTCTGCTCCAGGCGTTCAATGACGCCGGTCAGGGTGCCCTTGGTGATCAGGGTGCGCTCGCCCAGCTCCTTATAGCTCATGCCGGGGGTGTTGCCCAATGTGGCGATGATATCGAATTGCGCGTGGGTGAGGCCAAGCTGGCGCACATGCTCGCCAGACCACCTCTCAAACCCCTGCATGCATTCGGCCAGCAGCCGGATGCTTTTCAAATACCGTTCGCCCATGACACAGGATTATAGCGCCCGCTCGCCTCGCACTGCATCGGTTACCATATGCAAACTTATAACAATATGCAGTTTTCGCCATGCCCCAACACGCGCGCGGTATTTTGGCCCTGCTGGTGGTAACCCTGGTCTGGGGTACTACCTTCCCCGCCATGAAGGACATGACCGACAGCCTGTCGGCCAACTGGATCGTGCTGTCGCGCTTTGCGCTGGCCGGGGTGCTGCTCTCGCCCTTCCTGTGGCGCGCGCGCTGGCGCGACCTGCGCTACGGCTTTTTGGCCGGGGTGCTGCTGTTCTTCTGCTACCTGACCCAGGTGGAGGGGCTGAGCCTGACTTCGTCCAACCGCAACGCCTTCATCTGCGGTCTGAACGTGCTGGTGGTGCCGCTGCTGGGCATTGCCATGGGCAAGTGGCCGGACAAGCGCATCCTGCTGGCCTTGCTGCTCGCGGTGGGCGGCCTGTTCGCCTTGTGCTGGGAGGGCAGCTTTGCCTGGAGCCGGGGCGACTGGCTGGCGCTGGCGGCGGCCTTCCTGTTCGGCCTCTACATCAAGGTGATGGAGCAATTCTCGCGCAAGGTCGAGCGCCTGATGACCTTGACCGTGGCGCAGATCTGGACCGTGGCCCTGTTGGCCGGCCTCTGGATCCTGCTGCGCGAAGTGCCGCGCGGCGTGATCGACGTGCCGCATGACGCGACCGACTACTACCACTACATCTGGGCCGAGCTGGTGGCCTTCAAGTGGAATGTGCTGTACCTGGGCCTGGTCGCCACGGCGGCCATCATTTCCCTGCAAACGTGGGGCCAGAGCCACGCCACGGCCAACGAGGCGGCGGTCATCTATGCCTTCGAGCCGGGCGCCGCCGCGATTTTCGGCTATTTCTGGCTGGGCGAAGTGCTGGGGCCGATGCAGCTGGTGGGCGCGGCATTGTTGATCTCCGGTATGATTGTCAGTCAATGGAATACCCCGGAGCGCCCGGCGTCGGCGCTGGTCCCCGAATAGAAGATGTCATTTGCTCAACTTAGTCGCCTGACCCAGGCGCAGCCGCTGCGCGTGCTGCTGGTGAATGCGGGCGAACCGGACAACCTGGCCTGGTGCGGCCTGGTACAGCCCATGCGGCTCGCCCAGCGTATCCTGAACGGCGCCTTCCAGCTCGACGTGCTGGCCCCGGCCCAGGTGGCCGGCGCGGCCGGCGGCTGGCAACTGGCCCTGCTGGTGGCCGACGAAGGCACGCCACGCCTGCCCGCAGCACAACTGCGCACCGTGATCGAACGTTGCCGCGAGGCCGATTTCTGGGGCGGGGTCGGCGCCGGCGTGTTGTGGCTGGCCCAGGCCGGCGCCGCCGGCAATACCCGCATCGCCCTGCCGTGGTCCCTGTACGCGGAAACCGAGGACATTACCGAGCGCGCCATCCTGACGCCGCACCTGTTCGAGCTCGACGGGCGCCTGCTCAGCTGCTGCGGCGGCGCCGCCTCGCTCGACTTCTCGCTGACCCTGGTGGAGATCCTGTTCGGCGCCAATGTGCAGGCCGAGATCAAGGAAGCCCTGTGCATCGACCGCGTGCGCTCGCAGGACGAACGCCAGCGCGTCGCCCTGCAAGCCCGCTTCGGCGTGCTGCAGCCCAAGCTGTCGGAAGCGGTGACCCTGATGGAAGCCAATATCGAAGAACCGCTCTCGACCGACGACATCGCCGGCCTGGTCGGCCTCTCGCGCCGCCAGCTGGAGCGCCTGTTCAAGCAATATTTAGGTTCCCTGCCATCGCGCTACTACCTCGAACTGCGCCTGCAGCGCGCCCGCCAATTACTTTTAGAAACAAATCATTCCATTGTGCAAGTCGGCCTGATGTGCGGCTTCTCCTCCGGCTCGCACTTCTCCACCGCCTTCGGCACCCTGTTCGGCAACACCCCCCGCGAAGAACGCCAGCGCAAGCTGCAAGGCTAAGTTCCGCAGCAAAATTCGGGGTCAGGTCTGGCAATCGGACATTGGTCTATACCAATGTCCGATTGCCAGACCTGACCCCGAATTTGAAAAACCTTGTCGCAGATTCAAAAGAGTTTTAGCATCCCCGCTTTTACAATGCAGTACACCTTACTATTGATGGGGATTTGCCATGAACGCCAAGCTTGACTCTTCTGTTACCACCCGCCCTGTAACCCGCGCTACGTTTGACGAAGTCATCGTCCCAACCTACGCACCTGCGCAAATGGTGCCGGTGCGTGCTGCGGGCCTGGACCTGTGGGACCAGAACGGCAAGCATTACCTGGATTTCACTTCGGGTATCGCGGTGGCGTCCCTGGGCCATTGCAATCCGGTGCTGGTGGAGGCGCTGACCAAGCAGGCCAATACCCTGTGGCACCTGGGCAATGGCTACACCAACGAGCCAGTGCTGCGCCTGGCGAGCGCGCTGACCGAGGCGACTTTCGCGGACCGCGCTTTCTTCTGCAACTCCGGCGCGGAAGCCAATGAGGCGGCCCTGAAACTGGCGCGTAAAGCAGCCCACGCCAAGTTCGGCGACAAGAAGCCGCGCATCGTGTCCTGCCTGAATTCCTTCCACGGCCGCACCCTGTTCACCGTGTCCGTCGGCGGCCAGGCCAAGTACACCGAAGGTTTCGAGCCGCTGCCACCGTCGATCGACCACATCCCTTACAACGATATCGAAGCGGCCAAGGCTGCCATCGGCGATGACGTGTGCGCGGTGATCGTGGAGCCGGTGCAGGGCGAGGGCGGTGTGATGCCGGGTAATCCTGAATACCTGAAGACCCTGCGCGAGCTGTGCGACAAGGTCGGCGCTGTGCTGATCTTCGACGAGGTGCAGTGCGGCATGGGCCGTACCGGTTCCCTGTTCGCCTACCAGGGCTATGGCGTGACCCCGGACATCCTGACTTCGGCCAAGGCGCTGGGCAACGGCTATCCGATCGGCGCCATGCTGACCACCGAGGAGCTGGCCAAGCACCTGGCCGTCGGCACCCACGGCACCACCTACGGCGGCAACCCGCTGGCCGCGACCGTGGCGCTGACCGTGCTGGACACCATCAACCAGCCGGCCTTCCTGGCGCGCGTGAAGGAAGCGTCGGAGAAGCTGATCGGCAAGCTGGAAGCGCTGGTGCGCGATTTCCCGCAAGTGTTCTCCGCCGTGCGCGGCGCCGGCCTGCTGCTGGGCATCGTGGTGGCCGAGCCGTTCAAGGGCCGTTCCAAGGATATCCAGCGCGCTGCTGAAGCGCATGGCCTGATGATCCTGATCGCGGGCATGGATGTGGTGCGCCTGGCGCCGGCGCTGATCGTGTCGGATGCGCAGATCGATGAGGCGGACCGCATTATCCGTCTGGCGATTGCCGATCTGACCAAGGCCTAAGATAAGGCTGCGCCGCGCCAGCGGCGCCAACGCCCGGCGCCAGCGCGCCGGGCGATTTATTTAGAATAAGAGGAGCACCCCATGTATGTAGTCCGTCCGGTGGAAACCGCCGACATCGCCGCCCTCGAATCACTGGCTGCTGTCAGCATGCCGGGTGTCCATACCCTGCCCAAGACGCGCGAGAAGATCGAGCAGGCGGTTGAAGGTTCGATCGCTTCCTTCGCGGCCCACGTCGATATCCCGAGCGAAGAGTCGTACATGTTCGTGATGGAGTCGCTGGCCGATAAGAAGATCGTCGGCATCGCCGCCATCCACGCTTCCGCAGGTTCGAACGGTACCTATTTCTCCTTCCGCAACGACGTGATCCAGCAGGTGTCGCGCGACCTGAATATCAGCCATAGTGTGCACGCGCTGACGCTGTGCTCCGAGCTGACCGCCTATTCGCAGCTGTCCGGCTTCTATGTCGACGCCGCCGTGGCGCAGCGTCCGGAAGCGGCTTTGCTGTCGCGCTCCCGCCTGTTGTACGCGGTGCAGGCGCCGCACCGTTTCGGCGACCGCTTCTTCGTGCCGCTGGCCGGCCTGACCGATGAAAACGGCGGCTCGCCGTTCTGGGATGCGCTGGGCCGCAAGTTCTTCAAGATGGACTTCCTGGACGCCGAGCGCGTGATCGGCGGCGCCCGCAACCGCACCCTGATCGTCGAGCTGATGCCGCACTATCCGGTGTATGTGCCGCTGCTGCCGGGCGATGCGCAAGCCGTGATGGGGCAGATCCACCCGAGCGGTGAACTGGCCTTCAACCTGCTGACCTCCGAGGGCTTCGAAGCCGACGAGTACATCGACATTTTCGACGGCGGCCCGATCCTGCAGGCGCACAAGCACACGCTGCGCACTTTCACCGCGTCCATGCCGCGCCGCGTGGCGGCCGCCAGCGGCACGCCGGCCAGCGACGCTGTCGCCACCTATGCTGTTTCCACCGGTCCTGACCAGCGCTTCCGCGCGGTGACGATCAACTGCGCGCCGCTGGAAAGCAGCGATACCGTTTGCCTGCCGAAGGAAGCCCAGGACGTACTGGGCGTGACCGAAGGCGACACCGTGACCTGCGTCCGCATTTAAGAACGAGAATACCTATGCTAGTTGTACGCGCCATCAAAGCGAGTGACCTGGACGGTCTGTTCAACCTGGCCAGCCAGGTGGGCACCGGCATGACCACGCTCAAGCCGGATATGAAGATGATGGGCGACCGCCTCGCCATCGCCGTCGCCTCCTTCAACGAAACCATCCCGCCGGAAGAACGCGACTATATGTTCGTGATGGAGGACACCGCGACCGGCCGCCTGGCCGGCGTGTGCGCCATCAAGGGCGCGGTCGGCCTGACCGAGCCTTTCTACAATTACCGCATCGGCACCCTGGTGCACTCCAGCCGCGAGCTGAACGTGTTCACCCGCATGGACACGCTGTACCTGTCGAACGACCTGACCGGCTGCTCCGAGCTGTGTTCCCTGTTCCTGCACCCGGACTACCGCCAGGGCAATAACGGCAAGCTGCTGTCGAAATCGCGCTTCCTGTTCATCGCCCAGTTCCCGCACCTGTTCGAGCAGAAGATCATCGCCGAGATGCGCGGCTACCAGGCGGAGGACGGCAGCTCGCCGTTCTACGAGGGCCTGGGCCGCTACTTCTTCAAGATGGATTTCCACCACGTGGACGACCTGACCGCGCTGGGCAAGAAGTCTTTCATCGCCGAGCTGATGCCGCGCCAGCCGCTGTACGTCGATTACCTGCCGCAGGATGCGCGCGAGGCGATCGGCAAGGTGCACCAGGCCACCGTGCCGGCGCGCCGCCTGCTGGAGCAGGAGGGCATGCACTACGAAGGCTACGTCGACATCTTCGACGCGGGACCGGTGCTGCAGGCGCGCGTTTCCGAACTGCGCGCCATGCGCGACAGCGAACTGGCCGTGGTGGAGCGCGATACCGATACCGCGCACGCCTGCGCGCTGCATACCAGCGAACCATACCTGGTGTCGAACACGGTCATGCAGGACTTCCGCATGATCCTGACCGACGCCTCCCCTTCAAACGGCGGCATCGACCTGTCGTCCGAAGAACAAGCCCTGCTGCACTGCCATTCCGGCGAAACCGTGCGCACCCTGTCTCTCAACGTGAGGAAGAACCAGAATGTCTGAACAAGCACTGAGCAATTTCATCAACGGCCAATGGCAAGCTGGCCACGGCGAGACCATCGTGACGGTGAACCCGGCCAACGGCCAGCAGACCTACGCTTCGCAGCAATCGACCGCCACCGACGTGGCGCAAGCCGCGCAAGCCGCGCGCGCAGCTTTTGACGCCTGGGCCTACCGCCCGCTGGAAGAGCGCGTCGCCATCGTCACCAAATTCCGCGACCTGCTGAAAGAGAACGCGGAAGACCTGGCGCAAACCATTTCCGAAGAAGTCGGCAAGCCGCTGTGGGAAGCGCGCACCGAAGTGACCACCATGGCCAACAAGGTGGATATTTCGATCACCGCCTACGGCGCGCGCACCGGCGTGGTGTCGTCCAAAATAGCGGATGGCGAAGCCGTGCTGCGCCACCGCCCGCACGGCGTGTTTGGCGTGTTCGGTCCTTACAACTTCCCGGGCCACCTGCCGAACGGCCATATCGTGCCGGCGCTGATCGCCGGTAACACCGTGGTGTTCAAGCCAAGCGAATACGCGCCGCGCACCGCCATCAAAACCGTGGCGCTGTGGGAAAAAGCCGGCGTGCCGGCCGGCGTGATCAACCTGGTCAACGGCGGCCGCGATACCGGCATCGCCCTGGGCCAGAATGAGGACATCGACGGCGTGCTGTTCACCGGTTCCAGCCAGACCGGCGCCGCCCTGCACAAGCAGTTCGGCGGCCAGCCAGGCAAGTTGCTGGCACTGGAAATGGGCGGCAACAATCCGCTGGTGGTCTGGAATCCAACCGATATCGACGCTGCCGTGTTCATGGCCGTATCGTCGGCGTTTATCTCCGCCGGCCAGCGCTGCACCTGCGCGCGCCGCATCATCGTGCAGAAGGGCGCAGCAGGCGACGCCTTCGTGCAGCGTTTCGTGGAAGTCGCTTCCAAACTGGGCATCGGCGCGCCCGCCGCCGAACCGGCGCCGTTCATGGGCCCGGTCGTTTCGGCTGCCGTTGCTGGCAAGCTGCTGGAGGCGCAAGCCATGCTGGTCGCCAAGGGCGGCAAGCTGCTGCTGGAAATGCGCCAGGTTGAAGCGGGTACCGGCTTCGTTTCCGCCGGCATCGTGGACACCACCGATGCGCAAGGCATTCCGGACGAAGAATGGTTCGGCCCACTGGCGCAGATCATCCGCGTCGACGATTTCGACGCGGCGCTCAAAGCCGCCAACAACACCGGCTACGGCCTGGCTGCGGCCCTGATCTCGACCGACGAAGCGCTGTGGCAGCAATTCCAGCTGCGCGCGCGCGCCGGCATCGTCAACTGGAACCGCCCGACCACTGGCGCGGCCAGCTCGGCACCGTTCGGCGGCGTCGGCAAGTCCGGCAACCACCGTCCTAGCGCATACTATGCGGCGGACTACTGCGCCTACCCGGTCGCCTCGATCGAGAACAGCGCCCTTGAAATGCCGGCCAAGCTGTCGCCTGGCATGAACTTCTGAGGATGACCATGCGCCCAGCACGCGAATACAACTTCGACGGCCTGGTAGGCCCGTCGCATAACTACGCCGGCCTGTCGTTCGGCAATGTGGCTTCCTTCAACAACGTCAAGAGCGCTTCGAATCCGAAGCAGGCCGCCCTGCAGGGCCTGGCCAAGATGCGCGAGCTGGCCAAGCGCGGTTTCGCGCAGGCGCTGCTGCCGCCGCAGGACCGTCCCAACTTCCGCCTGCTGCGCAGCCTGGGCTACAGCGGTTCTGACGCCGACGTGATCGCCAAGGTGTATGCCGATTCGCCGGTGATCCTGGCCTGCGCCTACTCGGCGTCGCCGATGTGGACCGCCAACGCGGCGACGGTCAGCCCGTCGGCCGATACCGCCGATGGCCGCGTACACTTCACCGCCGCCAACCTGAATAACAAGCTGCACCGCGCCTTCGAGCACGTGCAGTCGGCGCGCGCGCTGCGCGCCATCTTCAAGGATCCGCGCTTCTTTGCGGTGCACGACGCGCTGCCGGGTACTTCGGCCTTCGGCGACGAGGGCGCGGCCAACCATACCCGCCTGTGCGACCAGCATGGCAATGCCGCCGTGGAGCTGTTTGTGTACGGCCGCGTGGAGTTCGATCCGAACGCGCCGGCGCCGAAGAAATTCCCGGCGCGCCATACGCTGGAAGCGTCGCAGGCGGTGGCCCGCCTGCACGGCCTGGACCCGGCGCGCTGCGTATTCGTGCAGCAGAACCCGGACGTGATCGACCAGGGCGTGTTCCACAACGACGTGATTGCGGTGGGCAATGGCAATGTGCTGTTCTACCACGAGCAGGCGTTCGCCGACGAGCAGGCCGCGCTGGCGTCGATCCGCGCGGCGATGCATGGCGTGGGGGCGGAGCTGGTGGCGATCCGCGTGCCGACGGCGGAAGTGTCGGTGCTGGACGCGGTGTCGTCCTACCTGTTCAATACCCAGCTGCTGTCCAAAGCGGATGGCAAGATGGCGCTGGTGACGCCGCATGAGTGCCAGGAGATTCCTTCTGTGGCGGCCTTCCTGGAGAAGCTGGTGGCCTCTGGCGGCCCGGTCGACGAACTGATCCACTTCGACCTGCGCCAGTCGATGCGCAACGGCGGTGGCCCGGCCTGCCTGCGTTTGCGCGTGGCACTGACGGATGAAGAGGCGTCGGCCATGCACCAGGGCGTGGTAATGACTGAAAACTTGTACCATACGCTTGTCGCGTGGGTGGAAAAGCATTACCGTGACCATCTGGAACCGAAAGATTTAGCAGATCCGCAATTGGCTGTCGAAGTGCATACCGCACTCAAAGAGCTGGAACAGATCCTGGGCTTACCTGGCCTGTACGACCTGTGATTTAAGACCGGCAAACCAGGCAACCAGGGTCCGACCCTCAGGGTCGTACCCTGGTTTTCCGGTTTCCCGGTTCAAGAAAAGAAGATACCTACAACGTATTGGAGAAGCAGATGAAACAAATGCCACAAGAGCTGCGCAAGCAGACGCTGGAACTGGTCAAGGCCAGCGGCCCGATCGCGCAACTGATCGAAGCCTGGCTTGGCTCCCTGGACGATGAAGACCTGGCCGACCTGTCGCCCGGCAGCCTCGCCCCAGTGCTTGTGGATGGTTTCACGCAACTGGCCAAGCGCACCGCGCACGGCTGCCAGATCGCCAAGCTGCAGTACCAGGAAGCACGCGGCGGTCACGCCACCGCGCTGCTGATCGTCAACGACGACATGCCTTACCTGGTCGACTCCATCGTGATCACCCTGCGCAAGCTGCGCGTCGGCTCGAACGGCGTGCTGAACGCCGTGCTCCCGGTGCGCCGCGCCGCCGACGGCAGCGTGGAAGCGGTCGGCCAGCAGGGCGACCAGCCGGAATCCATGGTCCTGTGCCTGCTGTCCGAACAACTGGACGACGCTGACCTGAAAGAACTGACCGACCGCATTGAGATGGTGGCGCGCGACGCCGCCGTCGTGAAGCGCGACCTGCCGGCCATGAAGGAGCGCCTGGGCGCCGTCGCCACCGAGTCCGCCGCCCTGGGCGAAGAAGGCCAGGAAGTGGCCGCCTTCCTGCAATGGGCGCGCGACGAGGGCTTCGAGGTGCACGGCTACGCCTACTACCAGGTGAAGCCGGGCGCGCGCGAACTGGAACGCGACATCCCTAGCCGCAGCGGCGTGCTGCAAGACACCGCGCACCCGGTCTACGGCACCTGCCTGGCCAATATCCCGGGCGACTTCGACACCCTGTCCAAGCGCGGCCACACCCTGTCCATCGTCAAGGCGGACGTGGGCGGCACCTTGCACCGCGACCAGTCGCTGGACTTCATCGGCGTGCGCCACACCGACGGCAAGGGCGCCATCCTGGGCGAGCATTGCTTCGTCGGCCTGTTCACCCGCGCCGCCACCCTGACCCCGCTGGCCCGCCTGCCGTTCGCGCGCGGCCGCATTGCGCAAGTGCTGAAGATTGCCGGCGTGCGCGAAACCGGCTTCCGCGCCGAGAAATTCATCGAGATCCTGGAATCGCTGCCGCGCACCGAAGCGCTGGAAGCGGAACCGGAATGGCTGGCCGAAGTGTGCGGCGCCGTGGTGTCGCTGTACAAGCAGCCGCGCGCCAAGGTGTTCGCGCGCCGCGACGTGTACGCGCGCCACCTGAACGTGCTGGTCTACCTGCCGCGCGAACGCTATTCCGCCTCCGTGGCGCACGCCCTGGCGCGCGCCCTGCAGGAAAGCTCGGGCGCCACCCATGTCAGCTCGCAAACCCTGGTGTCGGATGGCCCGCTGGCCCGCCTGTACCTGATCGCCCACGCCGCGCGCTATCCGCTGGACCTGGAAAGCGATATCCAGCGTCCGCTGCTGACGGTGCTGGACGGCTGGCATGACAGCTTCTCCGAGCTGGCCGACAAGGTGAGCGAAGAGCCGCTGCGCAACAGCCTGCGCAAGCTGTGCTCCACGCTGCCGGTCGATTACGTGGCCGCCACCCCGCCGGGCGTGGCCTTCCATGACCTGGACAAGATCCTGCGCAACGGCGACGGCGAGCGCGTCGCGGTGCGCGTCGAACTGCCGTCCGACGGCAATGCCGGCACCAGCATCCGCCTGTACTCGGTGGACCGCGTACCGGCGCTGTCCTCCATCCTGCCTGCGCTGCACAATGCCGGCGTGGCGATCGAGCGCGAATCGGCGCACACCATCCGCACCAGCGACGGCAAGAAGCACTACGTCACCAGCCTGGCGGTTGACGCGCAAAGCGCGATCGAACTGGCGCGCCCTGGCGTGGTAGCCGTGGCGGAGGAACTGTTCAACGCCCTGTTCAACAACGAGGCCGAAGACGGCCGCCTGAACGGCCTGGTGGTCGAGGGTGGCCTGAGCCTGCGCGAAGTGCAGCTGGTGCGCGCCTACATGAGCTACTGGCGCCAGGGCGGCAGCCAGTTCACTGTGCGCTATATGGCGGAAACCCTGCGCCGCCATCCGGCGCTGGTCAAAGAGCTGGTCGATGCCTGGAAAGAGCGCTTCGATCCGCAGCAGCCGGAAGCCACCCGCAACGCGGCCAAGGAAAAGCTGCAAGCCATCAAAGGCCGCCTGACTTCGATCAACCATGCCGACACCGAAGTGATCTTCGCGTCGATGATCGACCTGATGCTGGTCACCTTGCGCACCAACTACTACCAGAATGCCGGCCAGGGCGACAAGATCATCTTCAAGCTCGACACCAGCCACCTGCACCTGATTCCTGAGCCGCGCCCGTTCCGCGAGATCTATGTGTTCTCGCGCCGCTTTGAAGGCGTGCACCTGCGCGGCGGCCCGGTGGCGCGCGGCGGCCTGCGCTGGTCCGACCGTATGGAAGACTACCGCACCGAGGTGCTGGGCCTGGTGAAGGCGCAGATGGTGAAGAACGCCGTGATCGTGCCTGCGGGCGCCAAGGGCGGCTTTATCTGCAAGCAGATGCCGAAGGGCGCCGCGCGTGAAGTGGTGGCGGCCGAGGGCGAAGCATGCTACCGCCTGTTCATCGCCAGCCTGCTGGAAGTGACCGACAACCGCGTGCTGGGCAAGATCGTGGCGCCGGAAGACACCGTCCGCTACGACAACGACGACCCGTACCTGGTGGTGGCGGCCGACAAGGGCACCGCGACCTTCTCCGACATCGCCAACGGCATCGCGGTCAAACGCGGCTTCTGGCTGGGCGACGCCTTCGCCTCGGGCGGCTCCAACGGCTATGACCACAAAAAGATGGGCATTACCGCCAAGGGCGCGTTCGAAGCGGTCAAGCGCCACTTCTACGAGATGGGCCACGACATGAACACCACCCCGTTCACCGTGGTGGGCGTGGGCGATATGTCGGGCGACGTGTTTGGTAACGGCGTGCTGCTGTCGAAGCAGATCAAGCTGCTGGCGGCGTTCGACCACCGCCACATCTTCCTCGACCCGAATCCGGATACCGCCAAGTCCTTCGCTGAACGCGAGCGCATGTTCGCGCTGCCGCGCTCCTCGTGGGAAGACTACAACAAGGACCTGATCTCGAAGGGCGGCGGCGTGTTCCCGCGCAGCGCGCGTTCGATCGAGCTGTCGCCTGAAATCCGCGCCGCGCTGGATATCGAAGAAACCGCGCTGGCGCCAGAGGAGCTGATGCACCGCATCCTGCTGGCCCCGGTGGACCTGTTCTACAACGGCGGTATCGGCACCTACATCAAGGCCTCGACCGAGACGCATGCGCAAGTCAAAGACCGCGCCAACGACAATATCCGTGTCAGCGGCAGTGAGCTGCGCTGCAAGGTGGTGTCGGAAGGCGGCAACCTGGGCGCGACCCAGGCCGGCCGTATCGAATTCGCGCTGGCAGGCGGCCGCATCTTCACCGATGCGATCGACAACTCGGCCGGTGTGGATTGCTCCGACCATGAAGTGAACTGCAAGATGTGGCTGGACGTGGAAGTGAACGCTGGCCAGACCTCGGAAGCGCAGCGCAACCAGCTGCTGAACGAGATGACCATGGAAGTGGAACGCCTGGTCCTGCGCGACAATATCCAGCAAACCCGTTTGCTGGTGCGCGAGCAGCAGGCCCAGTCCGAGGCGGCGGTGCAGGACGGCTATGCCGACCTGATCGCCGACCTGGAAGAGGAGGGCGCGCTGTCGCGCGAACTGGAGCACCTGCCAAGCGTGGCCGAACTGGCGCGCCGCAAGGCCGATGGCCGCGGCCTGACCACGCCGGAACTGGCGGTGGTGATCGCCAACGTGAAGAACCGCTACAAGCGCTTGCTGTCGGCCCTGCCGCTGACGGATGAAAGCTGGGCGGAGAAGGTGCTGCGTCCTTACTTCCCGGAGCAACTGGTGGCGACCCGTCCGGCGCTGAACCACCCGCTGGCCAACGCCATCCTGGCGACCGTGCTGGCGAACGAAGTGGTGAACCGTTGCGGTCCGCTGATGATCCGCGAGCTGGCGGCGGCGCATAACGGCAGCGAGCAGGATGTCATCCTGGCCTGGGGCCAGGCCTGGTCGGCGCTGGACCTGGCGCCAATCTTCGACACCCTGGATGCGGACGCCCTGGTGGTGCCGCGCAATGTGGCGATGCGCGTGGATGCGCGCACCCGCTCCATGCTGAAGGCGGTGATCGAGGGCGTGCTGGGCGTGCCGAAGGAACAGCTGCGCGGCGCCGGCATTGCGGAGCTGACCAAGCTGTTTGCCGATCCGGCGACCGTGCGCAAGATGGCGGCGGACGTGCAGTCGGAGGCGGCGACCAATAGCGGCTTGCGCGCGGAGTTTGCGCAGGCGTGGGATGCGGTGGATGCGCTGGAAGGCGTGGCGGCGTTTGTGTTCGCGGCGCTGTCGGTCAAGCGTCCGGCGGGTATGGATCTGCCGGGCTTCCTGGCGGTGGGCATGGCGCTGCGTTCGCAGGCCGGTATCGATACGCTGGAGCGCGGGCTGAAGCTGGCGGCGACTTCCAAGTCGCAGGAACAACTGCGCAGCTATGCGCAGTCGGCCTTGCGCCGCACGCAGCAGAAGCTGCTGGCGCAGGTGCTGGCGCGTGCCACCAATGGGCATGACGCGGTGGAGGCGGTGGAGGTTGTGACCTGCACCCTCGGCCTGTCCGGCTACGCGGCATCGGCTGACCTGGAGCAGGCGATGCTGGATGTTTGGGCATTGTCGGAGGCGGTTAACGCCGTGGGTTTGGCGGCCTGAAAGCGTTAAACCGGGAAACCGGGAAACCAGGGTACGGCCCTCAGGGCCGGACCCTGGTTTTCTGGTTTCCCGGTTCTAAGCAAAGCAAAGAGAAAGCATGACAGCAATCCCCCCCGCAGTAAAAGCCCTGGCCGAAGCCGATTTCAGCGCCGTCGCGCGCAGCTTCGGTGACGCCGGCTTCACGGTCGGCCAACCCGCCGACGGCATCCTCACCATCCGCCGCGAAAACGCACAGAGCGAACAACGCCCCGCCGTCCTGGTATCGGTCGGCGTCCACGGCGACGAAACCGGCCCGATCGAACTGGTCGCCTACCTGCTCGACGAACTGGCGCAAACACCCAACGCACTCAAAGTCGACCTGATGCTCTGCGTCGGCAACATCGGCGCCATCCGCCAGGCCAAACGCTTCATCGACGCGGACCTGAACCGCATGTTCCGCGCCGAGCGCGGCACCCTGGCCGGCACTGCCGAAGCCGCGCGCGCCGACGAAATGATCGCCGCCACCAGCGCCTTCTTCGCCACGGCAGGCAAAGAGCGCTGGCACCTCGACCTGCACACCGCGATCCGCCCCAGCGTCTACCCCACCTTCGCCATCGTCCCCGACCTGATCGCCGACGCCGCGAAGGAAGACTTGATCGGCTGGATGGGCGAAGCCGCCATCGGCGCCATCATCATGAACCCAGCCTCGGCCGGCACTTACAGCTATTACAGCGCCGAGCACCACGCCGCCGCCGGCACCACGGTGGAGCTGGGCCGCATCGGCACCCTGGGCCAGAACGACCTGACCCAGTTCGAAGCCGCCCGCGTCGCCCTGAACCGCCTGCTGCGCGGCACCACGCCAGCCGCCCCAGCGCAAGCGCCGCACGTCTACAAGGTGGCGCAGAACATCATCAAGCTGAGCGACAGCTTCAAGATGGCCTTCGGCAAAGAGACGCAGAACTTCACGTCGCTAAAGAAGGGCGATGAGATCGCGCGCGACGGCGACACCGTGTACACCGTGCAGCATGACGAAGAACTGGTAGTATTCCCCAATCCAGACGTTCGAATTGGCCTGCGCGCCGGCATGATGGTCACGCGCGTGAGGTAAGCCCCCGAAAGGAGCAGCGCATGTCCCTGTCGATGTACAAAGTCTCCGTGCCGGTTTTCGTGCGCGGCCTGAAAGTGATGGCGGAAGCGCTGCGCAAGGCGCAAGCCCACGCGGTGGCTGGCAGCCAGCCCGAGGGCACGCTGCTCGGCGCGCGCCTGGCCGACGACATGCTGCCGCTGACCGCCCAGGTGCAGCGCGCCAGCGATACCAGCAAACTCTCGATTGAACGCCTGACCGGCATCGCCGCGCCGAAATTCACCGACAACGAAGCCAGTTTCGAGCAGCTGTTGCAGCGCATCGCGGACACGATCGCCTATATCGAAGGGGTAGGGGAGGAGTATTTTGCGGATAGCGAAACGCGCGAGGTGGCGCTAAGCTTCGGCAGCTTCAAGCCAACCTTCACAGGCGAGAGCTACCTGCTGACGTTCGCGCTGCCGAACTTCTATTTCCATGTCGTGACCTTGCACGACATCCTGCGGAACCAGGGAGTCAAGATCGGCAAGATCGACTACCTGGGTCCTTACGAAGGTTAATCAGCTCACCAGGCCCGTGCGCAAGGCGTAGGTGGCCATCACGACCAGCACCGCCAGGCCAAGTGAAACCGCTGCAGTCGCCGCCATGGGATGGAAACGGGACGAAACGGTAGGGATCTTTTTGTACATGGCTTGGCTCCTTCTCAGTGGCGGTTTTGCATGAGTGGCAGAGTATCAACGCCGGCGGCGCCAAGCTAGACACCAGCCTGTATCAATAGTAAGCACATGTAACATGAGCCACTTATTCTCTCCCTTTGCACTGGGATCGCTGCAACTGGCGAACCGCATCGCCATTGCCCCCATGTGCCAATACTCCGCCAGCGACGGCCTGGCTGCCGACTGGCACATGATCCACTACGGCCACCTGGCGCTGTCCGGTGCCGCGCTGCTGATCCTGGAGGCCACCGCCGTGGCGCCGGAAGGCCGCATTTCGCCGGCCGACCTGGGACTGTGGTCGGATGAACAGCGGCAGGCGCTGGCGCCCATCGTGCAGGCCATCCGCCGCCACGCGCCGATCAAACTGGCGGTGCAACTGGCGCATGCCGGCCGCAAGGCGTCCAGCGCGCCGCCGTTCGAGGGCGGCCAGGCGCTGACGGTGGAGCAGGGCGGTTGGCCGACCGTGGCGCCGTCGGCGCTGCCGCATGCGCCGGGCGACCCGCTGCCGCTGGCGCTGGACCAGGCGGGCCTGGCGCGCATCAAGGCGGACTTCGTCAGCGCCGCCCAGCGCGCGCACGAATTGGGCATCGAGGCGATCGAGCTGCACGGCGCGCACGGCTACCTGCTGCACCAGTTCCTGTCGCCCCTGTCCAACCAGCGCGACGACCAGTACGGCGGCGCGCTGGAGAATCGCATGCGTTTCCCGCTTGAGGTGTACGACGCGGTGCGCGCCGCCGTGCCGCGCGCCATGGCGCTGGGCATGCGCGTGTCCGCCAGCGACTGGGTGGATGGCGGCTGGGATATCGAACAGACGCTGGCCCTGGCGCAGGCGCTCAAGCAGCGCGGCGCCGATTTTATCCACGTTTCCAGCGGCGGCGTCTCGCCGCTGCAGAAAATCCCGCTCGGCCCCGGCTATCAGATCCACTTCGCGCAGCGCATCAAGGCCGGAACCGGCCTGCCGACCATCGGCGTCGGCCTGATCACCGAGCCGCTGCATGCCGAGGCGATAGTGGCCAATGGCCAGGCCGATATGGTGGGCCTGGCGCGCGCCGTGCTGTACAACCCGCGCTGGCCGTGGCACGCGGCGGCGGCGCTCGGGGCGCAGGTCGCGGCACCGCCGCAATACTGGCGCTCGCAGCCGCGCGAGCTGGCCAGTCTGTTCGGCGCCACCCGCCTGGGACAGCGCTGAAACCCGGCCTTTGGCGCGGCGCCGTGGGGCGCCCGCCACGCTTGCCTTTCCTGCATCAAAATCCTTTAGGCTCAAAAACTGCGAGGTCTTATAATCGTGAGGTTTTTTTGTCCTGAAGGATATGCCTGTGAATCAATCGCTGGTCCAGAAGCTGACCCGTACCAAGCCGGCCCCTGTCGAAACCGATGGCGGCACGAGCCTGCACGGGGAGGGCTTGAGCCGCTCCATCGGCCTGTTTTCGCTGACGATGATCGGCGTTGGCGCCACGATCGGCACCGGTATCTTCTTCACCATGGTGGAAGCGGTGCCCAAGGCCGGCCCCTCCGTGGTGCTGTCCTTTCTGCTGGCGGCGCTGACCGCCGGCCTGACCGCGCTGTGCTACGCCGAACTGTCGTTCAAAGTGCCGGCCGCTGGTTCCGCCTATTCCTTCGCCTACCGCACGCTGGGCGAGTTCATGGCCTTCATCGTCGCCTTCTGCCTGCTGCTTGAATACGGGCTGGCCGCCAGCGCCACGGCGATCGGCTGGTCTGATTATTTGAATAACTTCCTGGTCAACGCCTTCGGCTGGCAGATTCCCGAGCATTTGCGCTCGCCGATGATTGTTTCGACGGCCAACGGCACGGTGTGGAATGTGGGCCACTTCAACCTGCCGCCGGTGATCCTGGTGGTGCTGTGCTGCTTCCTGCTGATTCGCGGCGCCAAGGAGTCGGCCACCGCCAACGCCGTGATGGTGATGATCAAGCTGGCGATCCTGATTTTCTTCGCCGTCATCGCCTTCAGCGGTTTCGACGCGGCCAACTTCACGCCGTTCACCAAGCCCACCGCCGGCGAGTGGATGCCCGGCGCGGCCGGTATTGCCGCCGCCGCAGGCACGGTGTTCTTCTCCTTTATCGGCCTGGACACCATTGCCACCGCCGGTGAAGAAGTGCGCAACCCCAAACGCAACGTCCCGATCGGCATCATCGCCGCACTGATCATCGTCACCGTGTTCTACATGCTGGTGGCCATTGCCGCCATGGGCGCGCAGCCTGCGCACATGTTCGAACACCAGGCCGCCGGCCTGTCGGTGATCCTGCAAAACGTGACCGGCAAGGCGTGGCCCGCGCTGGTGCTGTCGGCTGGCGCGGTGATCTCCGTGTTCTCCGTGACCCTGGTGACGATCTACGGCCAGACCCGCATCCTGTACGCGATTGCCAAAGACGGCCTGGTGCCGAAAGCCTTCCAGCGCGTCAACGCGAAGTCGCATGCGCCGGTCATCAACACCGTGATCGTCAGCTTGGTGGTGGGCGTGGTGGCGGGCCTGGTGGACTCCACCTTCCTGTGGGATATGGTGTCGATGGGCACCCTGACCGCCTTTATCGTGGTGTCGATCGCGGTGCCGGTATTGCGCTCCAAAGAGCGTGCAGCGGGCATTGTCACCAAGGGCGGCTTCCGCGTGCCGTTCGGCCCTTATGTCGTGCCGGGCCTGAGCATTTTGGCCTGCGCCTACCTGATGTTCAGCCTTTCGCATGCCACCAAGATGATTTTCACTATCTGGATGGTCGTAGCGGTGCTAACCTACTTTATCTACGGTATCCGAAACTCCCGGCTTAACAAGGTGTAAAGAATGCAGGCCAAAGCAATCGCCCAAACAGTTTTCCTGGCCTCGGCCATAATCTCTGGGGCGGTTGCCCAGGCCGGGCCTTCGGGCACGGCCATCCGTGACTACCGCTCGGTAGCCATTTCTCCCGCCGGCGACCGCGTGGTGTCGCTGGAATCCATCGATCCAGGCAATGGCAAGCGCCCGCATCCGACTGTCGTGGTGCGCGACGCGGCCAGCGGCGCCATTGTTGCGGAATTCGATCCGTGCAGCACATGCAGTTACGACAAGCCTGCCTGGTCGCCGGACGGCAAGGCGCTGGCCTTTATCGCCAGCGACAGCCGCGCCGGTTCCGCCGCGCTGCAGGTGGCGCAAGCGGCGCCGGGCGGCAAGCTGCGCGTGCTGGCGTCGGTGCAGGGCGTGGCGAGCAGCGCGCGCTGGTCGCCGGACGGCCGCACGCTGGCGCTGCTGGCCACCCCCAACGCGCGCAAGGAAACCGGGGCCACCGCCGCCGGCGAGCGCCTGGTGGGCGAAATCGGCATGCAGGAAGATGCGCAGCGCATCGCCACCGTGCCGGCCGAGGGCGGGGCGCTGCGGCTGCTGTCGCCGGACGATACCTTCATCTACGAATACGACTGGACGCCGGACGGCAAGGGCTTTATCGCCACCAGCGCCAAGGGCAACGGCGACAACAACTGGTGGGTGGCCAAGCTGTCGCATATCGACGCCGAGAGTGGCGCGCTGCGCATCGTGGCGCATCCCGGCACCCAACTAAACACGCCGCGCGTGTCGCCGGACGGGCGCACGGTGGCCTACATCGGCGGCTTGATGAGCGACTTCGGCTCGGTCGGCGGCGATATCTACACGGTGCCGCTGGCGGGTGGCGAACCGGCCAATCTGACGCCCGGCTTCAAGGGCACGTTCAACACCATCGCCTGGCGCGGCAAGGCTTTGCTGGCCAATGCCCTGGTGGGTGAGAAGTCGAGCGTGCTGTCGGTCGACCCGGCCAACGGCCGCTTCGCTACCTTGCGCGCGGTGGCCGCCTCCACCAGCGCCGGCGATGGGCGCATGAGCTTCAGTGCCGATGGCAGCAAGGCTGCGGCGGCGCAGGAGGATTTCGAGCAGGCGTCCGCCATCATGGCGGGCCCCGTCGCTGCCATGCGCGCGATCACGGACGACAACGCCCATTTTCAGCCGCAGGTGGCGGTGCAGAACATTAGCTGGCAGAACGAGGGCTTCAATGTGCAGGGCTGGCTGTTGGGGCCGCGCGACAAGGTGGCTGGCAAAAAATATCCGATGATCGTGCAGGTACACGGCGGGCCTGCCGCCGCTGCCTCGCCGCGCTATGTGGCGCCGGGCGAGCAGGGCAACCCGCTGGTGCGCGAGCTGGTGGAGAAGGGCTATTACGTGTTCCTGCCGAATCCGCGCGGTAGCTTTGGCCAGGGGCAGGCATTTGCGCGCGCCAACCGGCGCGACTTCGGCGGCGGCGACTTGCGCGATATCCTCACCGGCATTGATGCGGTGGCTGCTGTGGCGCCGGTCGATGCCAACCGCATGGGCTTGATCGGCCATTCCTATGGCGGCTTCATGACCATGTGGGGCGTGACGCATTCGCAGCGCTTCAAGGCGGCTGTTGCCGGTGCCGGCATTGCGAACTGGATTTCGTACTACGGGCAAAATGGCATCGACCAGTGGATGATTCCGTTCTTCGGCGCTTCGGCTTACGACGACCCGGCCATTTACCGCCACCTGTCGCCGATCGAGTCGATCAAGGTGGCGCGCACGCCGACGCTGATCTACGTCGGCGAGCGCGATGTCGAGTGCCCGCCGGCGCAGTCGATGGAGTTCTGGCACGGCCTGAAGGCGATGGGGGTGCCGACTTCGCTGGTGATTTATGAGGGCGAGGGGCATAGCATCCGCAAGCCGGATCACCAGCGCGACCTGCGCAAGCGCACGATTGAGTGGTTTGGACGTTATCTGGGCGAGTAAGTAGCATGCGTTTGAGGCTTAAGTTGATGGCTGCCCTGTTGGCGACGGGGTTGGGTTCGGTGGCGTTGGTGGGCGGGGTGGCCTATGTCAGCGTGAATTACAAGGTCGACTCGCTGCGCAGGCAGCAGGCGGCGGAGCACTTCCATACCTATATGACGGCTTACCTGGCCGAGTATGGCGATTGGGCGACGGCGATCAGGACGGAATCGTTTGACCGCTTTGTGCGGCGCCAGGAAGGGACGCGGCAGAGCGGGAGTGAGCTGCCCAGCGAGATGCTGGCGCGTATGCCGCCGCGCATTGATGGGCAGTCGCGTGCGGCGTTGCCTGTGACGAATGGGATGCCACCGCCGCGTGATGCTGCGGGCGCGCCGGCTGATCCTACCGTGCCGTCGGTTCGGCGTAGCAGCGGGACTGGTGCGCCGGATGGCGGCCTTCCTCGGCCGGAGTACCGCGATGCACCGCCGGACTTGACGTTGCCGACGGTTCGGCGCTCTTCCGCTGCCAGTGCTCCCGTGGCCAACGATGCCGCCGCACCGCTGTCGAGAGGCAACGCTGCCCCACTGCCAGAATCCCGCGCGCAGCGCGCTCCCCGTGATGGCCACGGCGCACCGCCACCGGAAGGCCGCGATCAGCGTGGCCCGCGCGACGGTCACGGCGCACCGCCACCAGAAGGCCGCGACCAGCGTGGCCCGCGCGACGGTCACGGCGCCCCGCCACCAGAAGGCCGCGACCAGCGTGGCCCACGCGACGGCCACGGCGCCCCGCCACCAGAAGGCCGCGACCAGCGTGGCCCACGCGACGGCCACGGCGCCCCGCCACCAGAAGGCCGCGACCAGCGCGGTCCACGCGACGGCTATGGCGCTCCACCGCCAGAAGGCCGCGATCAGCGTGGCCCACGCGACGGTCACGGCGCACCGCCACCAGAAGGCCGCGATCAGCGTGGTCCACGCGACGGCTACGGCGCACCGCCACCAGAAGGCCGCGATCAGCGTGGCCCCCGCGACGGCTTCGGCGCACCACCGCCCGAAGGCCGCGATCAGCGTGGTCCACGCGACGGCTTCGGCGCACAGCCACCGGAAGGCCGCGACCAGCGAGGCCCACGCGACGGCCACGGCGCACCACCGCCCGAAGGCCGCGATCAGCGTGGCCCCCGCGACGGCTTCGGCGCGCCGCCTTCGGAAGGCCGCGAGCAGCGAGGCCTGCGCGACGGCAACGGCGCTCCACCGCCGGAAGGCCGCGACCAGCGAGGCGAGCGCGAAGGCAACGGCGCTCCGCTGCCGGAAGGCCACGAACAGCGCCCTCCGCGCGACGGCAATGGCGCGCTGCTGGCGGGTGGCCGTGAGCAGCGTGCTCCTCGCGATGGCAATGGCTCGCTGCAAGACGACCGCGAGCCGCGCTTCGGCGCCGACGGACAGCCGGAAGGCCGAGGCCCCGGCCAAGAGCGCGGTCCAGGCGGCCCAGGCGGCGACCGCCCTCCACCGCATCGTGGCGACGGTCCGCCCCCGTTCCGCTTCGTGCTGGCCGATGCCGACCGCAAAGTGCTGCTGGGTGGCGGACAATTCCGCGTTGGTGACGCGCTGCCGGAAAGCGCGCTTGCCAGCGCCCGCCCTATCATCGTCAAAGATAAAACCGTCGCCTACGTCTACAGTGACGGCGCCCCCACGCCCACCGCGCAGGAGCAGAAATACATCGACGCCCTGTACAACTCCCTGTGGTGGGGCATCGGCGCCGCAGCCGGCCTGGCGACCCTCCTCGGCATTTTGCTCAGCCGAGGCCTGTCGCGCAGCCTGAGCGGCTTGATGAAAGCCGTCAAAGGCATGCACAAAGGCGAACTGCGCCAGCAAGTCCCGGTGCGGGGCAAAGATGAAGTAGCCGCCCTCGCCACCGCCTTCAACGAAATGAGCGAACAACTCGCGCAAAGCCACGACGAGCTAAACGCCTCGCACGCCACGATCATGCAGCAGGCCGAGCAACTGCGCGAACTCAGCATCCGCGACGCCCTCACGCAGCTCTACAACCGACGCCACTTCGACGAACAGGCCAACACCCTGTTCAACCAAGCCGTGCGTCACAAACGCCCGCTGGCGCTGGTGATCTGCGACATCGACCACTTCAAGAAAATCAACGACACCTACTCGCACGCCACCGGCGACGTGGTGCTGCGCCACGTCGGCACCATCCTGCGCAAGCACATGCGCCTGTCCGACCTGGTGGCCCGCTACGGCGGCGAGGAATTCGTGATGGCCTTCCCCGAAACGCCAGGCCCGCAAGCCGCCGCCCTGTGCGACAAGCTGCGCAACCTGATCGAAAGCTATCCGTGGCACGAGGTCCACCCGGACCTGAAGGTCACCATGAGCATGGGCGTGTTCGCCGACGTTGCCGCCGGCAGCGCCGAAACCATGCTGCAGAAGGCCGACGCGCTGCTGTACCGCGCCAAGGAATCCGGCCGCAACCGGGTCTGCTTCGCGTGACATTTAGCGCAATTTGAGCCGGGCCGGGAGTGCTATGCTCCCGGCCATGAAAATCGTCACGGCCCTCATCTTCGCGCTTTGCACCGCACCGGCCCTTGCCGGACCGCAGCCCTACAACCACGCATCCGTCCGACCGGTGGATGGAAAGGTCGTCGGAAGCATTCGCGGCGCCGCCGCTATCCTGGGTGTTCAAGGTGACATGCTGGAGTTCGCGCATGGCGCTGTTCGCATCAACGGCAAGCACGTCGCCAAAGTCCCGAACGTATGCGAGATCAAATATATCGTTGACGGTAAGCGCCGCACGCTTTACGTCAATGGCAAGCAACGCAAGCTACCCGAGATTCCACCACCACAGGCGGTTGCGCAGGTAGGAGGTTGACGCATGCGGTACCGTTCCATACTGCCAGCCATGCTGGCTATCGCACTGTATCCGTTCTGCGCTCTCGCCAGTGAAGACGAAACCCACGTCTATCTTGCAGATGGCGAACTGAATTACGTTGGCTCGCTCTCGGCTGAAGCCAATGCCAAGCTATTTGCCCTATACAGCAGCCAGCAAACAAAGCCCAACACGCTTTCGATCCGGAGTCCTGGCGGCGACACGGTCGTCGGCATTGAACTGGGCCAGTGGGTGCATGTGAACAAGCTGGATGTAAAAGTGCTGGAAGGCTGCTATTCGTCCTGCGCCAACTATGTCTTCACCGCCGGGCGACACAAGATCGTCAGCAACTTCGCTCATATCGGCTACCACGGTGGGTTAAGCAGCATAAGCTTCAAGATCGATGACGCATCGGTTGCTGCCCTTGCCGCCGCCCAGAAGGACGGTGAGAAGATCACGCGTGAAAACGTATTGCAGACCATCAAGAAGATGTTTGCACCGCAGTTGGAACTCGAAACCAAGTACTTCGCACTGATCGGAGTCCAGCAACGAATTACCACTTTAGGGCAATCTGAAGAGTCAAGAAAATCCGCGCCCAAAGATGCACAGGGCTGGACCTACTCGATCAAGGACTTTGCAGCGCTCGGCGTGTCGAACATCCAGGTGATCAACCCGCCGTGGCGGCCGGAGCTTAACCCGTCCCGTAATTTAATCTACAAACTCTCTGTCGAGTGAGTGCCCATGGACACAATTCCCCTTGAATTCGTCAGCGGCATCCCATTCATCCAAGTGACGGTGGGCGCTGCGCCGCCCGAACGCATGATTTTCGATACTGGCGGCATGATCGGCATCTCCGTGCCGCAGTCCACAATTGCACGCTCGGGCTCAGTCAAAGTGCTCGATGAGAAGGAGCGTTTCGCAGATCTGCAGGGCCAGGTGCATGAAGTTGCCAAGCTGGTTGCGCAAGACGTCGTCGTGGGAAAAACGCGTTTCGCCGACATGGGCGGCCGGGTCGATACACATTGGGGCGGCGAAAGCGATGATGCCAAGCTGGCGGAAGCGCTGCAGGGCGGAGCGATAGGGCTGGAGCCGTTCGTCAAACGCCCCGTGATGTTCGACTACCGGCGCCGAACGATGTCGATCTACGCGGCTGGCCAGGACTCCGGTACGGAGTGGAAGAAATGGCGCTCGCTGCCGCTAGGCTACGGCCAGGACGGGCCGTACGTGACTTTACGTGTGGCCGGTAAGCCTAAGAAATTTGTGCTGGACACGGGTGCGCAGGTCAACTTGATCGATGCCGCAAAGTTCAAATGCGCCAGCAAATGCCCACGCCCGCGCCTGCCCGCATTGGCAGATGCCGTCGGCAAGCCTTTGTTGATGCAGGATGCCGAGCGTATCGACCTGGCCGGAGCGCTGTTCGACGGCATTCTCGGCTCCCCATTCTTCCGCAGCTACCGCGTCGTCTTCGATGTGGCGGGCGGCAAGCTGTATATCGCAGCGAACTAAATGGGCGGCAGCCCGTGCGCGGCGGGCCTTTGTGCCGCGTATGGCGGCAAGGTGCGGAGTGATCGGCACCGTCAGCTGCGCCGGCACTTCTTCACTCCAATAGAACGAACACCGAAACTTGCGCAGCACGCGCCACCGTGCTGGCAATGGGACCTCGTTAGCTTTCGTTCGCGACGTTGCGGACAATGGCGTCGCTGTGGCCGATGATCTTGTCCGCGTCGGCCTGCAGCAGGCGGATACGGCGCTGCACCAGTGGCCAACCCGACCAGCTCACTGCCGGCTCGGCACCCGGCTCGCGCCGCAGCGGCGCAGCGGGCGGCGCGGAGCCGGTGTGGCGCGACAGGGCCACCGACAGCGTGCGGCACACTGATGCGTGGCTGGTGTCCAGCATGGCATTCACCGCGTCGCTCGGGATATCGCGCTCGTGGCGGCGCAGGATGGCGCGCAAGGCCGCCACGTGCGCCACCAGCAGGTAGTTCTGTACGATGAACAGGTTGATGTCCTCGGCCGCGCGTTGCTTGCTTTCCGGCTCGTCCAGCATGCGCACCAGCGCCGCGCTCAGCGCCGCCAGAGCGTCCATCAGCCGCTTGCGCTGGATGCGGTAGATGAAGTCATTGCGGTACTTGCCTTGCAATAGGTCGAAACTGGCCTCCATATAGCTCAGGTTCACATCCAGCACGTGCTTGATCAGGCGCGGCAAGGACTGGTACTCCCAGTTCGCCAGCACGAAGCTGAAGGCGGTCGCAATCGCGGCGCCGACAAAGGTATCGATCAGGCGCTCGGAAATCAGGTTGCTGCTCGGCGCCACCAGGTACATCCACAGCAAAATCATCACCGACACCGCAATCGCGGCATAGCGGTAGCGCAGGTAGATGAAGGTCGGCGTGGCGATCGAGGCCAGCACCAGCGTCACCAGGATGGCCGCCGGGTGGTTCATGAACTTCAGCACCAGGGCCGTAATCACGCAACCGATCACGGTGCCGACAATGCGGTCTGAGCGGCGCTGCTTGGTCATGCTGAACGACGGCTTCAGGATGATGACGATGGTCAGCACGATCCAGTAGCTGTGCGCCTTGTACGGCAACATGGCGCCGATCGCCAGCCCGGCCGCGATCGCCATCGACACCCGCAGCGCAAAGCGGAACACCGGCGAATCCATGCGGAAGTGCGACAGCATCAATTGCAGCTCGTACTTCTGCTGCGACAGGAAAGGCTGCATGTCCATATCGCGCCAGAACGGCGTGTCTTCATACACCTTCTGGCTTGACACGTGCAGCTCGCCGATCATGCGGATGATGGCCATGATCTTGTTGCGCTGGGCGCGCAGCACGGTCACCGCCTCGCGGCGCGGCTTGCCGGCGTCCAGGTCGTCCTGCAGGCCGGCGATCTGCTGCTCCAGCGCCATCAGTTGCGGCGTGTAGTCGACTTCCGGATAGGAGGCGCGGTCGCGCGTGACAGCATAGGCCACCGACTCGATGTCGCGCGCCGCTTTGTACGCCAGGTCGTGCAAGGTGCGCAGCGCGGGCGAATCGAGCAAGTGCGTGCGCAGCGCGGCGTAGTCGGTGTGCGTGGCCAGGATCTGCTCGTACAGGTCCAGCATGCAGACGTGGATCTGCACCACCACCGCGTCTTTGCGGTTGTTGTGCGCGCGCAGGATCAGGTCGCGTGAAGCCTGCTGGCGGTCGGCCAGCAAAGCTTGGTGGCGCACCAGCTTGTTGAACTGCTCGGTGAGGTTGTAGCGCGTGTCGTAGAAGTCGGCCTTGATGTCGATGTAGGCCGCCAGCTCGAACAGTGCCTCCGCCAGCACCTGCTGCTTGATGCGGTGGCGCAGCAGCCAGGCCACGCCCATGGCGTAAGCCAGGTAGGCCAGCGCCCCCACCATGAACAGGCCGGCGTGGCGGAACGATTCGGCCGGCGTCAGCACATGCTCGGTCGACATGGTCATGATGAACAGCGTCGCCAGTTGCAGCGGCATGGACTTCTTGCCATACACGACCATCATGCTGGCGAAGAAGCTGACCGCGACCAGCATCGCCATCAGCAGCCAGTAGTAGGGACCACAGAGGCTGATCAACAACGTGACGGCGCTGCATAGCAGCACCGACGCCATCATCTCGTTGAACTTGTGGCGCAGCGGGCTTGGCATGTCCATCAGCGCGGTGCACAGCGCGCCGATGCCGATCGACATGGCCACATGTGTATCGGCCAGCCACATGAACAGCGACACGATGCCAACCAGGCCGGCGCCGAAGCGTAGGCCCAGGTGGAAGTAATGGCTGTAGAAGAAGGTGCGGGGGTCTAGTGCGTAGTGCATGATCCCCGTCTTACACAATCGACAGGACAGGGTAGCGGCGCCATTCCGGCTCGCGCTGTCGCTGGCAGTTGTGGAAGATGAAGT
Source organism: Massilia sp. SR12 (assembly GCA_046523935.1). Taxonomy (GTDB): domain Bacteria; phylum Pseudomonadota; class Gammaproteobacteria; order Burkholderiales; family Burkholderiaceae_D; genus Rugamonas. The sequence goes on from CP159586.1 coordinate 4,685,032, forward strand.
GCAGCACTGCGTCCTTGTCCTTCACCAGCGCCGGGTTGGCGGCTTTCCAGTTCTCGAACAGGGCCTTGGTTTCCGGCTCGGTGGCCAGGATGTCGGCCGCCAGGTCTTCGAACACGTAGTCGGAGATGTTCTCCTTGCGTTCCAGTACGGAGTTGAAGAAGCCCCAACGGAAGAAGGAGTCGTGCGCCTGCGGCTCCAGGGTTTCAACGGCGTAGCGCGCGTTGTCCTGGTCCAGCGAAACGTAGTAGTCGCCTGCGGCCAGCTCGAACGACGCTGCGCGCTTTTCGACGCTCACTTCGTCATGGAACATATGGCCTTCGTAGGCGGTCGGGCGCGAAACCACATCGGCGATATGGTAGTACTGCGCCTGCACCGTGGTCGGCGCCTCGATGCGGGTCATTTGCACGCCGTTCCATTGCAGGCGCTCGATCACTTCGCGCCAGGCTTGCGGGATGACGTAGGCTTTCGGCGCCTTGATCACGGTGTCGGCCGGGAAGCTGTTGTACCACTTGATGTCGCGCGCCCACGGCTTGCTGCGGTCGTAGGACAGGCGCACATAGTCGCCCAGCTTGGACGGGCTGCGCTGCGCCTCGTAGCCTTTGAAATGGAAGACGCCTGGATGCTCTTCATCCATGCGCCAGGTCACCGCCCATTCCTTCTGCTTGCGCTGGCTCGCCTTGGCGGCGGCGCGCAGGGCCTTGATTTGTTCGCCGTGCTTGACGGTGAAGTTGCGCACGGTGTCCACCAGGGCGCGCATGGAGTCGTAGCGGTCGGCATACGGCTTCAGCATATGCGTCTCCGGCATGAAGCCGATGATGTTGTGCAGCGCGGTGAAGCCGGTTGAGAAGCGCGCGGTTTCCAGGAAGTCGGCGATACCGTCGTCCGGAGTTTCCACCACAGGGTTCACGTAAGGGCAGGTCGGCCAGCCGGCGGCTTCCATATCGGTGTACACCTGCGGCAGCATGGTGTCGCGCAGATAGGCGCCCAGCTCACCACCCAGCTTGTCGCACTGGGTGTGGATCAGGGTCATGGTGTAGCTGTAGTCGGCGCCGTTGGAGGTGTGGGTGTCCACCATCACGTCCGGGTCCCAGGCGGTGATCAGCTGGTTGAAGAACTGCGCGTTCAGCGTGTCGCATTTGACGAAGTCGCGGTTCAGGTCCAGGTGGCGGCTGTTGCCGCGGAAGCCGAACAGCTCCGGGCCGTCCTGGTTGGCGCGCGAGGTGTTCTGCCGATTCAGGCAGCCGTCCACGTTGTACACCGGGACGAACAGCAGTACCGTCTTGCCCAGGCTCGCCAGCAGCTCCGGCTGGAAACAGAAGTCGCGCACCATGGCCATGCAGGAGTCGATGCCTTCCGGCTCGCCAGGGTGGATGCCGTTGTTGTTGAAGAAGACCGTGCGGCCTTCGCGTTTGATTTGTTCGCGGTCGAAAACGCCGTCGGCGCTGACCACGCCCACATGCAGGGGGATGCCGCCGTCCGATACGGCTGCCTGTTCAAATTTCAGGATGTTCGGGAAGCGGCGTGCCAGTTCTTCGTAAAAGGCGATGCACTCGGTCCAGAGGGTAGTCTGGTTTTTATTGCCTTTTTCGTAAGGCGTGAGCATTTCTTGCATGGTCTGGATCTCAGTCTTCTGCATGTGGGGGGAGGTCAGCGATTTTACCATTTCGCCAAGCGATTAGCCCTTATGGCCATTAGCCTCCACCCACTTGGCAAAGGCTTGCGCCCAGCCGGCCAGCACTTCCTTGGTCTTCTCGTTATTGACCTTGCCGTCTTCGCCGATCAAGGCCGCGCCGTTGCCGATGTAGACCTCCGGGCCTGGCATGACAGGCGCGTTCAAGGTCACCATGGTCTGGCGCACATTATGGTTGCCGGCAAAGCCGCCCACCGCGCCCACGGAAGCCGAGATCACGCCCACCGGCTTGGCCGCCCAGATGCTCTTGCCCCATGGGCGCGAGCCGACGTCGATCGCGTTCTTCAGCGCACCCGGCATGGAGCGGTTGTATTCCGGTGTGGCGATGGCGATGCCGTCCACATTACGCAGCTTGTCGCGGAAGGCGGTCCAGGCGGTGGGCGGAGTGCCGGCATCGTCCAGGTCCTGGTTGTAGAGCGGCAGGTCGCCAATTTCGACGAACTCGAATTGCAGGTCGGCCGGCGCCACTTCCACCAGCGCGTTGGCGAACTTACGGTTCAGCGAATCCTTGCGCAGGCTGCCGACGATGAGGGCGATTTTCTTGGTCATGAGGGGCTCCTTGTAAAACGGACAATGTACATCATGCGGGCAGAATATGCTCGTCCTCGCGCAGTGCGTCATACAGGAATTGGCTGAGCGCCTTGATGCGCGCCACGTTGCGCAAGTCGCGGTGGCTCAGCACCCAGAGCTGGGTGTGGAAGCGCGGGTCGGGCGGCGCCAGTTGCTCCAGCGTGCGCTCGCGCGCGGCCAGCAGGCAAAGCAGGGGCGCCACGCCCATGCCATGGCGCGCGGCGTCGACCATGGTCAGCAGGCTGTCGGCGCGCACCGCCACCTGTGTCGGTGGCACGCGCTCGGCCAGCCACTGCGCTGCGGCCAGGTGCGCCAGGCTCTCGTCCGGCGCCACCCAGCGGTGCGCCGCCCAATCATCGCGCGCGATACCGGCGCGGTCCGCGCGCCGCAGGTAAGCGCGCGAAGCGTAGAGCGCCGTCGCCACCGCGCCTACCTTGCGCCCGACCAGGTTGGCCGGCGGCGTGTTGGAAGGGCGCAGCGCCATATCGGCTTCGCGCTGCGTCAGGTTGAGGAAGCTGTTGTTGACCACCAGTTGCAGCTGCACCGCCGGATGCGCCTCCTGGAAGCGCTGCAGATGGGGCATGAGCAGGCCGTGCGCCAGCGTGTCCGTGGTGGTCAGGCGGATCGGGCCGCGTAGCTCCTCATCCAGGCCACCCACCTCGCGCTGGGCGCTGCCGATTCCTTCCTCGATCGGGCCCAGGCGGCCACGCAGGGTTTCCCCGGCGCCGGTCATCACATAGCCCGACTGCAGGCGTTCGAACAGGCGCACGCCAAGCGACTGCTCCAGGCTATCCAGCCGGCGCAGCACCGTGGAATGGTTGACCCCCAGCTCGCGCGCCGCCGCCGAGATGGAACCGCCGCGCGCCACGGCGGCGAAGTAGCGCAAGTCTTCCCAATCGAGTTTCTGCATATTTGCGTAACCGTTCCGCTGTTTTTGGGAATTTTAATGCGTTTTTGCGGGACGTACACTGGCCGGCATCAACCCACCAAGGAGAACCACCATGCTCACCCTGTACACCGCCGACACGCCCAACGGGCAAAAGATCACCATCGCCCTGGAAGAACTGGGCCTGCCGCACCAGGTGCTGCACGTCAACCTGGGCGCCGGCGAACAGCACCAGGCGCCATTCAGCGAAATGAGCCCCAACCACAAAGTCCCCCTGCTGGTGGATGACGGCACGCCGATTTTCGAATCCGGCGCCATCCTGATCCACTTGGCCGACAAGGCCGGCAAGCTGCTGCCCGCATCCGGCGCAGCGCGCAGCGTGGTGCTGCAATGGCTGTTCCTGCAGGTGGGCAGCATCGGCCCGATGCTGGGGCAGCTCTGGTACTTCCGCCATGCCTGCGGCACGCAAAGCGTGGTCGCCCTTGAGCGCTACCATCGCGAAACTTTGCGCCTGCTGGGCGTCTTCGAAGCACGCCTGCGCGACACACCCTACCTGGCCGGCGACGACTACACGATCGCCGACATCGCCAGCTTCCCTTGGATCCGTTCGCACCACGAGTTGGGCATCACGCTGCATGACTACCCGGCGGTTGCCGACTGGGTCGCCCGTATTGAAGCGCGCCCCGCCGTGCAGCGCGGCCTGGCCGTCGCCAAGCCATGATCGCCGCCTGGGGATTGCTGCTGGCCGCCGCGCTGGTCGACATCGCCATGGCGGTCGCCCTCAAGCACGCCGAAGGCTGGACCCGCTTCTGGCCCAGCCTCGCCGGCCTGGCGTGCGCCAACGGCGCCATCGTGTTGCTGACGATGGCCCTGCGCCAGCTACCGGTCGGCACCGCCTTCGCCGTCTTCACCGGCATTGGTGCCGCCGGCGCCGCCCTGATCGGCATCATCGCCTATGGCGAAAGCGCCGCCCCGCTGCGCCTGCTCCTGATCGCCCTCATCATTGCCAGCATCGCCGGCCTCAAGCTCACCCATCCCTGAAAGTAACCGAGCCCGTGTCCCACCATGGGGACACGGGCTCGGCCGTGTAATGCAGGTGCTCGCACCCGGTGGGGTGCGAGCTGGGCGGTGAGGATTACTCGGCGCCCATTTCCTTCATCAGGTTGTGCGCCTTGTCGATGTACTTCATGTTCCACAGCATGTAGCGCAGGTCGACCTGGATGTCGCGGGTCTTGGCTTTGTTGAAGTCCCAGTCGGAAATGATCGAGTCCAGGGTGCCGTCGAAGGCCAGGCCTACCAGCTCGGCTTTCGCGTTCAGCGCGGCGGAACCGGAGTTGCCGCCGGTGATATCCAGCGTCGCCAGGAAGTTCACCGGTACCGATTTCAGCTTCGGATCGGCGTACTTGCCGTATTGCTTGGCGTTGATCGCGTCCAGTTGCGCTTGCGGGGCCTTGAACTCGCCTTCGCCGGTGGCTTTGGCTTTCACGCCGGCCAGGGTGGTGAATGCGCTCCAGCCGGTGGTGCCGTCGGCGCCTTCCGCGCGGCCGGCGATCTTGCCGAAGGTCACGCGCAGGGTGCTGTTGGCGTCAGGGTAGACAGCCTGGCCTTTCGAGTTCATGTAAGCGATCTTGGCTTTCATGTAGCTCGAGTAGGCTTGCTGGATTTTGCCGCCCAGTTCTTCCGCTTCGGCTTCACGCTTCATGGCGTCGTCGTACAGGGCGACGGCGGCTTTGATGAAGCTGTCGTTGCTGGCCTTGAAGTCGGCCACCGATTTGCCCAGCCATTCAGCGCGGACTTTGCCGTCTTCCAGTTGGGAGCCGGCGTACAGCTTGTCCAGTGCGGCGGACAGTTCGGCTTCGCTGGCGCCTGCCTTGATGCCCAGCACGCTGTCGAACACGGCATTGTGCTCGGCGGCCGGTTGCGCGGCGTAGTGCTTCAGGTTGTTCAGCACGATGGCTTTGTTGACCTTGGCCACGTAGGTTTTGTTCACGCCGTCGATCGACTGCTTGATGCGCTTGGCGTCACGTTCCTGGTAGCCAGCTTTGCGGTCGACGTTCGGCTTCTGGTTCTCGTTGGCCAGGCGGTACATCATGCGCGCTGCGTTCAGCAGGGTCGGCGAGGAACGGTCCAGGTGGAAGTCGCGCTTGTTCTCGGCGTCGCGCTGGGCGATCAGTTTTTCCACGGCTTCCAGGTCGGCGCCGAAGGCAGCCTTGCGCTTGGCGTCGCTGTTGACCCATGCTTTCAGGGCGTCATGCTCTTTGGACTTGCGGTCCAGCATGTCGCTGCCTTCGTAGCTGTTCAGCATGCCCTTGCGGTTCTTGTAGTAGTTGTTGATGCTGGCTACCTGGCCGGCCACCTTCAGGGCCGCGTCGCGGTCGCCCTTGGTTTCGCGGTCGATGATGGACAGGGTTTCGTTCGAGTTCTGGATGAAGGCCGGGTATTCGAAGCCGAAGGTGTTCGACACTTCGGATGGCAGGCGGTGGCGGTTGGTGCGGCCTGGGTAGCCCAGTACCATCACGAAGTCGCCTTCTTTCACGCCTTCTTTAGCCAGCTTCAGGAAGGACTTCGATTCGTAAGGAACGTTGTCCTTGTGGTAGTCGGCGGCTTTGCCGTCCTTGCTCACGTAGGCGCGGTAGAAGCCGTAGTCGCCGGTGTGGCGCGGCCACATCCAGTTGTCGGTGTCGCCGCCGAATTTGCCGACGCCGTCAGCCGGTGCGTGCACCAGGCGCACGTCGCGGATTTCCAGTTGTTTGATCTGGTAGAACTCCAGGCCGCCGTAGAAGGACGACACGGTGCAGCGGTGGCCTTCATCTTTTTCGCACTCGGCGACCAGGGCTTTCTGGTTTTTCTCGATCGCGTCCACGCGCGCTTTGCCCTGCAGCTTGGCCACGTCAGCGGTGATGATCTTGTCGGTGACGTTCAGCACTTCCTTGGTCACGAACACGCGGCTGCCCGGTGCGGCCGGCAGCTCTTCGCCCAGGGTGTGCGCCACGAAGCCGTTGGCCAGCAGGTCGCGTTCCTTGGTGGAGTTGACGGCGATGCTGTTGTAGACGCAGTGGTGGTTGGTCACCACCAGGCCTTGCGGCGACACGAACGACGCGGAGCAGCCGCCCAGGCTGACGATGGCGTTCATCGGGAAGGAGGTCAGCTGGGTCAGGGAAGCTGGGTCCAGCTTCAGGCCGGCGGCCTTCAGTTGCTTGGCTACTTGTGGCAGCTGTTGCGGCATCCACATGCCTTCGTCTGCGAAGGCGGCGGAGGTGGTGCTCAGGACGGCGAGCGCGAGGAGTGATTTTTTCATGTGTCTTGTATGGGTTGAAGTGGTGGCCCGCCGGGCTAGGCCGGCAGGCGACCTAGAGTATCGGCATGCCGGCGGCTGCCGTCAACTCTAAAAATGTGGCGCAAAACTGAAGATTATTTGGCAACAAGAATGGGGCTGCTGATTGTTGCGGCGCAGCATGGGGCGTGTTGTCAGCGCAAATGAAGGTAGAGTTCGGTTGCCAGGGTGGACAGCCAGCAGGTCAGGATCAGGATGGTGAGGCGGTCGAATTTGCGGTCCCAGCGTGCCATCAGGGCCTCGTAGCGCGTCCGGGCCTCGGCATGCAGCAGGTCGGAGCGGACTTGCTCAGCTGCAATGGCTGCGCGTTGCTCTGCCGCCATTTCATCCTGCCGCGCCCGGTCGGCATCCATATGCCGCAGGATTTCGCGAAACTGCTCGCGGGTCAGCTCCTTGTGTTCATCCAGCGCCTTCTGCACGCTGCCGATGCGGTCGTGATCCATCGGTCCCTGTGCCATGGCAGCCTCCGTGTCGGTTGGTGAGGCTTGGACAGTCCGCGCGCCGCCGTGTTCCCACCGCGCGCAAAAAAAAGCCAACGCCGCAGCGTTGGCTGTGAGGAACCGGTTGGCGCTACCGAACGCGGCCGCGGAAAACGAGGTTGACGATGGCCAGCAGGATCACCGCGCCGAGGAATGACACCCCCAGCGACAGCACGCTGAAATCGTCCGTATTGATGGTGCCGGCGCCAAACAGCGGCGACAGCAGCCAGCCGCCCAGCAGGGCGCCGACGATACCCACGACCACATTCAGGAACATGCCTTGCTGTGCGTCCGTTTTCATCACGAGGCTGGCCAGCCAGCCAAGAATGCCGCCAATAACTATCCAGATAATGAAGTTCATATTCAGCCCCCCTTTGTGAGTGATTTCAGTGTAGGCCACGCGCACGCCGATACTCCGTGCGCGAACGTACAGATATGACGGGCCTAGCGGCCTATCGTGTCCAGGACTTCATCCAGAAAGGGGAAATCGCATGAACACTGCAGACAAGCAATCCCGCATGGTGACGGGCCTGTTCCGTGACCGCAGCACGGCCGAGCGTGCCTGGGAACACGCTGCTTCACGCGGCTATGGTAAGGACGATATCAACGTCGTCATGAGCGACGAAACGCGCCAGCGCCATTTCAGCGGCGGGGTGGAAACCGAGCTTGGTTCCAAAGCCGGGGAGGGCGCCGGCATTGGCGCCGGCGTGGGCGGCGCGATCGGCGCTGCATTGGCGGCGGTGGCTGCCGTGGGCACCACGCTGGTGCTGCCGGGCCTGGGTATCGTGGTGGCCGGGCCGCTGGCCGCTGCGCTGGCTGGCGCTGGCGCCGGTGGCGTGACGGGCGGCCTGGTCGGCGCGCTGATCGGCGCCGGCATGCCGGAAGAACGCATCAAGCCATATGAAGAAGGCATCCGCAGCGGCGGCATCCTGATGGGCGTGCATGCGCGTGACGATGCCGACGCGGCCGACATCGAGCGCGGCTGGAAAGAGCACGAAGGCGAGCACGTGATTGGCGTTGGCGTCGGGACTACCGGCGGTGCGCTGGCCGGTGCCGCAGCGGGTTCGCCGGCAGGGCCGGTGGGCATGGTGGCGGGCGCCGTAATCGGCGGCGTGGCGGGTGCCTATGTTGGCAAGGGTACCGCAGAAATCGTCAACCCGAAGCTGGAGGATGACGAGGATGAGCACAACCTGGCCACCGGTATCGGTGCCGGCGGTGGCGCGGCAGCTGGCATGGCGGCAGGTGCGATCGGCGGCCCGGTTGGCATGGCCGCAGGCGGCGCCATCGGTGCCTTGGCCGGCGGCATGGCGGGACAGGGCATCGGCACCTTGCTCAACCCAAGCGACGAACGCGTGTACTGGCAGGACCACTACCGCAACGAGACCTACTTCAACCCCAACTACGACTATGACGACTACGAGCCAGCCTACATGCTTGGATATACCGCGCAGCAACGCTATCGCGGCTCGTGGGACGATGTGAGCGACCAGCTGGAACGGGATTGGGAATCAGTCAAAGGCAAATCACGCATGGAGTGGGAGCACTCCAAAGACGCAGTCCGCGCCGCCTACGAGAAAGAAGTCTCATAAGCCCCGGCCCGCCAAAATGTCTGAATTGGGGTCAGGAAGAAAAGTGGACATTTCAAGGAAATGTCCACTTTTCTTCCTGACCCCAAGGTGGACATTTACTGGGCGGCGATGGCTTCGACCTGGATGGCGAGCTTGACTTCGGGGGCGAAGGCTGGGGTGGCGTAGTTCAGGCCGAAGTCGGTGCGCTTGAACTCGGCGGAAGCGTCGGCACCGCAGACTTCGCGCTTCATGCGCTGGTCAATGATGCACTTGAACTTGTTGACCTTGAGGGTGACCGGCTTGGTCACGCCCAGCATGGTCAGCTCGCCTTCCACGGCGACCAACTGCTCGCCTTCAAATTTGAAGTTCTTGCCTTTGTAGGTCACGGTCGGGAATTTCTCGACGTTGAACATGTCGGCGCCCTTGGCGTGGCTGTTCATCTTGTCCAGGCCGAAGTTGATGGAGGCGGCGTCGATGGTAATGTCCATGCTGCCGGTCTTGGCCGCGCGGTCCATCTGGATCACGCCGGAGGTCTTGTCGAACTTGCCGCGCCAGAACGAAATGCCTTTGTGGTCGGCTTCGAAGCTTGGGTAGGTGTGGGTCGGGTCGATGTTGTAGGTGCCGGCGTTGGCGCCGACTGCAGCAACTGCCAGCAGGGCGGCGGTGATGAACTTCAGTTTCATTGAGTCTCCATCCAAGGGTTATTGAGCGACTTATTGAGCTACTACGTGGAACTTGATGGTCACTTCATCGGCGACCATGCTGGTGTCTTTCCATTCGCCTTCGCCAATGTTGTAGGCCAGGCGTTTGATCGGCAGGGCGCCTTCGAATACTTGCTTGCCGCCTTCGGCTTTCACGGTGAGCGGGAAGGTGACGTCGCTGACTTTGCCTTTGATGCTCAGCTTGCCGGTCACGTTCAGTTTGCCCGGGCCGGCGCTTTTAATCGCGCTGGAGGTGAAGGTGGCTTTCGGGAACTGGGCGGAATTGAACCATTCTTTCTTGGCCACTTCCTTGTTCATGTCGGCGTCGCCCAGGTCCAGGCTGGCGGTCTCGATTTCCACCGTGGCTTTGGAGGTGTCGGGCGCGGCGGCGTTGTAGTCGATGACGATGTTGTGCTTCTTGAACTTGGACTCGATCGGCACGTTCATTTGCTTGAACACGGCTGAGACGCTGCTCTTGGCGGGATCGGCTTTCAACACGGCGGCGCTGGCGGCGGCTGCCACGGCCAGCAGGGCGGCCAGGATTACGCTTTTCTTCATGGGTGTGGCTCCAGGTTAGGGCAGCATGCGTTTCAGCAGGCCGTCTTTGTCGATGAATTGGTGTTTCAGGGCTGCCAGCACGTGGCCGATGACGACGGCGGCGAGCAGCATGTTCAGCCAGTAATGTACCGGTTTCAGGGCTGCTTTGAGCGCCGGGCTGGCTTCGAACAGGGAGGGGATCTGGAACAGGCCCAGATACACCACGGGCACGCCGGCGGCGGTGGTGTACAGGTAGCCGGAAATCGGCACGGCGAACATCAGGATGTAGAGGAACCAGTGGCCGGCTTCGGCGGCTTTCTTCTGGCTCTGGGTCATGCTGACGGGCAGCGCGGGTGGTCGTTGATTCAGGCGCCACAGCAGGCGGATGGCGGCCAGGGCGAGCACGCTTATGCCCAGCCATTTGTGCCAGGAATAGTATTTGAGCTTGGTGGGGGTGAGGCCGGGGATGTCGGTCATCACCACGCCGAGCAGGAAGGCGGCAATGATCAGCAGGGCGATCAGCCAGTGCAGCAGGATGGCGGGTTTGGTGTAGCGGTCCATTGCGGGCCTTTGTGATTTAGTACGTGTTAGGACTAAATATACCAGAGCGCGCTTTTTGTTGCTTACGGCTTACTTAAAACCGTTGAAACCGGGAAACCGGGGTACGGCCCGCAGGGCCGGACCCCGCCGGGTCACCGGCAACGACAGGGTCCGGCCCTGCGGGCCGTATCCTGGTTTCCCGGTTTTACGGTTTTAGATCGCTTTGGCCAGAGAAGCCGCAATACCCGTGTAGTTGGCCGGCGTCATCGCCAGCAGCAAATCCTTGGCATCCTGCGGAATCGCCAGGCCGTTAATGAACACCTGCAGCGCTTCTTTGGTAATGCCCTTGCCACGGGTCAGCTCTTTCAGCTGCTCATACGGATTCTCAATGCCATAACGACGCATCACAGTCTGCACCGGCTCCGCCAGCACTTCCCACGACGCATCCAGATCCGCGGCAAGGCGGGCCGGATTGACTTCCAGCTTGTTCAAACCGCGCAGGCAGGAATCATACGCCAGCAGGGTGTAGCCCAGGCCCACGCCGATATTGCGCAGCACGGTCGAATCGGTCAGGTCGCGCTGCATGCGCGATACCGGCAGCTTTTCGGACAGGTGCTTGAGCACGGCATTGGCCAGGCCCAGGTTGCCTTCCGAGTTTTCGAAGTCGATCGGGTTGACCTTGTGCGGCATGGTCGACGAACCGATCTCGCCCGCTTTCAGCTTCTGCTTGAAGTAGCCCAGCGACACATAAGTCCAGATATCGCGGTTCAGGTCGAGCAGGATGGTGTTGGCGCGCGCAAACGCGTCGAACAGTTCCGCCATGTAGTCGTGTGGTTCGATCTGGATGGTGTACGGGTTGAACACCAGGCCCAGGCGCTGCTCGATCACGTTCTTGGAGAAGGCCGGCCAGTCAAACGATGGGTAGGCAGACAGGTGGGCATTGTAGTTACCCACGGCGCCGTTCATTTTGCCCAGGATTTCCACCGAGGCGATACGCTCGATGGCGCGCTGCAGGCGCGCGATCACGTTGGCGAATTCCTTGCCCAGGGTGGTCGGGCTGGCGGTCTGGCCGTGGGTGCGGCTCAGCATCGGCAGGTCGGCGTTGGTGTGGGCGATCTCGGTCAGCTTGGCGACCAGGCCTTGCAGCGCCGGCACCATCACGCCGTCGCGCGCGGCTTTCAGCATCATGCCGTGCGAGGTGTTGTTGATGTCTTCCGAGGTGCAGGCGAAGTGGATGAACTCGGAGGCGGCCACCAGCTCCGGCACGTCCTTCACTTTTTCCTTCAGCCAGTACTCCACGGCCTTCACGTCATGGTTGGTGACGGCTTCGATTTCCTTGATGCGGGCGGCGTCGGCTTCGCTGAAGTCGGCGGCCAACTGGTCCAGCAGGGCGCTGGCCGCAGCCGGGAACGGCTTGATTTCGGCGAAACCGGCCAGGGAAAGCGCTTGCAGCCATGCAATCTCAACCTTCACGCGGTGGTGCATGAAGCCGGATTCGGACAGGATCGGGCGCAGCTTGTCGGTTTTCGAAGCGTAACGGCCGTCCAGCGGGGACAGGGCCGACAGGGTGGAGTAAGGAGTAGTCATGAGGATGCTGGAAGGAGAGGCGGGAAAAAGAGAGATTCTACCATTGGCGCGCCCGCCACCCGCCCGCGCCTGCGCTGCGCCATGCCGCCCGGGGCCGATGTTATACTGTTGTCTAATTCTCTACTTTCAGCATTTATGAAACTAATCGGTTCACTCGCCAGTCCCTATGTCCGCAAGGTTCGCGTGGTATTGGCGGAAAAAAAGCTCGACTACCACCTGGAACTTGAAAACGTCTGGGCGCCGGAAACCACCATCCAGAAACTGAACCCGCTCGGCAAAGTGCCTTGCCTGGTGATGGAAGACGGTTATGCCATGCAGGATTCGCGCGTGATCGTTGAATACCTGGATGCGGTGTCGCCGGTGTGCAAGCTGTTGCCGCCGAACGGCCGCGAGCGCGCTGACATCAAGTGCTGGGAGGCGCTGGCCGACGGCGTGCTGGACGCGGCGGTGCTGGTGCGCCTGGAGCGCATCCAGCGCCCGGCCCATTTGCAGAGCGAGGATTGGATCGCGCGCCAGATGAAGAAGGTGGAGCTGGGCCTGGCTTCCATGGCCGAGCGCCTGGGCGACAGCAACTTCTGCGCCAGCAACCATTACTCGCTGGCGGATGTGGCGGTGGGCTGCTGCCTGGGCTGGCTCAGTTTCCGTTTCCCGGAAATCGACTGGCGCGGCGCCCACCCGAACCTGGCGCGTTTGCACGACAAGCTGTCTGAACGCCCTTCCTTTAAAGACACCGTTCCCCAAGCCTGATCCGGAGGTTGCCATGGCAGACAGAGTCCTCGTGTTTGGCGAAGCCCTGCTGGATGACTTTGGCGACCAACAGATCCCCGGCGGCGCACCCTTCAATGTGGCGCGCAACCTGGCGGCGCTGGGCAATCCCACCCTGATGGTGACGCGCGTCGGCAATGACGCGCCGGGCCAGCTGCTGCGCGAGGAGTTCGCCCGCTTCGGCATGAGCGCCGAGGGCTTGCAGCATGGTGCCGAGCCGACCGGCCGCGTGGTGGTGGAGCGCGACGGGCAGGGCGGGCATCGCTTCCACATCCTGGCCGAACAGGCCTACGACCATATCGAGGCCGCTGCGGCGGTCGATGTGATGCGCGCGTTTTCGCCCCATACCGTGTATTTCGGCACCCTGGCCCAGCGTGCGCCGGCCTCGCGCGCGGCGCTGGCTGCCGTGCTGGCGGGGGCGGACGGGGCCGGGCATTTCCTCGACCTGAACCTGCGTGATGGAGTGGACGAGGCGCTGGTCTTCAACTCGCTGCAGCAGGCGGCCATCGTCAAGGTGAATGAGCAGGAGCTACAAGCGCTGTTTGCCTGGTATTGCCACACCTGCCCTGATACCGTGGATATGGATTGCGCCGCCGTCGAGGCGGAAGCGCGCGCCATGATGCATAACTTCTCGATCCAGGGTTTGCTGGTCACGCTGGGTGCGCGCGGCGCCCTGTATTTGGGCGCCGACGGTACGCGCGTGCTGGAACCGCAGGACTTCAAGCCGTCCCATTTCGTCGATTCAGTCGGGGCCGGCGATGCCTTTGCCGCCGTCTTCCTGCTGGGGCGTGCGCGCGGCTGGGATTTGCATCTGACCTTGCAGCGCGCGAATGCGTATGCGGGGGCGGTGTGCGGCTTTGCCGGGGCGCTCGCGCCGGACGCGCAGTTCTATGCGCAGTGGCGCGACGCCTGGGGCCTGTAGTGCGGCGCGCTTAGCCGCGCGTCTGGATCATCTTCCAGCCGTTGCCCGAGGGGTCGCGGAAACCTGCATCCACCGTGCCGTAGCGCTCCGCCGGTTCCTGGGTGAATTCCACGCCTTTGTTGTGCAGCTTGTCGTACGCGGCGAAGCAATCTTTTACTTCCAAGACCAGCGGCGGCATGGCGCCTTTGGCCACGAGTGCGTTCAGGGCTTGGGCGGTCACTGCGTCATGCACCGGCGGACCCGGCACATACAGGCCGAGTTGGAACGAAGGCTGCTCCGGGTGCTGGATGGTGAGCCAGCGGTAATCGCCGTTGCGCACGTCGGTGTGGACTTTGAAGCCCAGCTTGTCGACGTAGAAAGCCAGCGCTTCGTTCTGGTCGCGTACATAAATGCCTGCGGTTTGAATGCCTTGGGTCATGGTGTCTCCTTGCTTAAGTGAGATTCCATTGTAGGGAGCTCTTCCTCGCGCCGCTTCTCCGAAACTGATGTTGTGAGGTGGGGGCGCTGGGCGGCGCTCAGCACGCAGGCCGGCACCGGGGCGGGGTTGCTCTCGGCGGCGCGTTGATGGGTGCGGATATCGCCCGGATTCTTGCCGGTGATGTCGCGGAAGGTGCGGCCGAAGGTGCCCAGGCTACGCCAGCCGGTGCTATAGGCGATGTCGGTGATGGGGAGGACGGTTTCACGCAGCAGCGTCACGGCGCGTTCAATGCGGCGCGTGAGCAGGTAGCGGTGGGGCGGCAGGCCGAAAGCCTCCTTGAAGGAGCGGGCGAAGTGCGCCTCGGAGACGCAACTCACTTGCGCCAGGCGGCTGACCGGCCATTCCTCGTGCGAGGCGGCGTCCATCCGGTCCTTGGCGCGCAACAGGCGCCGAAGGAGTTCCGGACTTTGGCTTGGGATGTCGATTACTCGGCTTCCGACATCTGCGATTGCAGGTAGTTCTGGATACCGATCTTGCCGATGATGTCGATCTGGGTTTCCAGCCACTCGATGTGCTCCTCGGTATCCTTCAGGATATCCAGCAGCAGGTCGCGCGACACGTAGTCGCCGACTTTCTCGGATTGGGCAATGCCTTCCTTGACGGTCACGTGGGCGCCTTGTTCCAGCTTCAGGTCGGCGGCCAGCATTTCCTCGGTGTTCTCGCCGATCAGCAGCTTGTGCAGGGCTTGCAGGTTCGGCAGGCCGTCCAGCATCAGGATGCGGTCGATCAGGCGGTCGGCGTGCTTCATTTCGCCGATCGACTCTTCGTACTCTTTCTTGCCCAGCTTGTCGAAGCCCCAGTGGCGGTACATGCGCGCATGCAGGAAGTACTGGTTGACCGCAGTCAGCTCGTTGGTCAGCTGTGCATTCAGCAGACGGATAACATCTTTGTCGCCCTTCATGGGGGGATCCTTCTTATCAGGTTTTGAATACTGACCATTTTGCCATGAAGGACGCCAGCCACCTAGTCAAGCGGGAAACATAAGATTGCTAACGTAAATGAAAACGATTATCATTTGCGTTTTATTCCAACTGTCAAGAGTTGTCAATGTCTTACATTAAGAGCCGCAAGCATACGCCAGCCACGCTCGCCGCCATCGCCGCCACCCTGGCGATGCCTGTAGCCCACGCTGATGCCACCCCACCCGCCCCTGAGCAGAAAATGCAGGAAGTGATCGTTACCGGCCAGAACGGCAACGACTTCCAGGTCAAAAAGTCGGCCTCCGACAAATTCACCACCACCCTGCTCGACACCCCGAAAGCCGTCACCGTGATCCCGACCGAGGTGATCGCGCAGACCGGCGCCACCTCGCTGACCGACGCCCTGCGCACCGTGCCGGGCATCACCGTGGGCGCGGCGGAAGGCGGCCAGCCGGTGGGCGACAACCTGCTGATCCGCGGCTACAACGCACAGACTGACACTTACATCGACGGCATTCGCGACACCGGTTCGCAGAGCCGCGAGATCTTCTCGCTGGAACAGATCGAAGTGGTCAAGGGCCCGAATTCCGCCTACGGCGGCCGTTCCTCCGCCGGTGGCGGCGTGAACCTGGTGTCCAAGACCGCCAAGGCGGAAAACTTCGCCAACGCCTCGCTCGGCATCGGCAGCGCGCAATACCGCCGCGCCACCGCCGACGTGAACCGCACCATTGGCGACAACGCCGCCGTGCGCCTGAATGTGATGGCCCATGAAAACCACGTGGCCGGCCGCGACGAAATCCACGGCGACCGCTGGGGTATCGCGCCGACCGTGACCTTCGGCCTGACCGGCCCGACCAAGGTCAGCCTGTCGTACTACCATATGGAGTCGAGCGAGCTGCCGGACAGCGGCATTGCCTTCAACAACCCGTTCACCAGCGGCGCCAATGTCGCCAAGAACGGCAACGGCACCCCGATGAGCGTGCCGCGCAACACCTTCTACGGCCTGGTCGACCGCGATTTCCGCGACACCCAGTCCGATATCGGCACCATCGACATCAAGCACGACTTCCGTCCGGGCTTGACCTTCCGTAACGTGACCCGTTTCAGCAAGACCGAGAACGATTACGTCTACACCCAGCCGGATGACTCCAAGGGCAACGTGGTGTTGTACGGCACCCTGTGGCGCCGCGCCAATACCCGCGTCGCGCAAACCGACGCGCTGGCCAACGCATCGAGCCTGAGCGGCGATTTCACCGCCGCCGGCATCAAGCACAGCTTCACCGCCGGCATGGAAATCGGGCGCGAAGTGACCGATCGCAGCACCTACCTGTTCTCGCCGGGCACCAACAACCCGCTGACCAAGACCACCACCTGCCCGACCTCCGGCGCGGCGACCCTGTACAACTGCACCACCCTGGTCAACCCGAACCCGCATGACCCGTGGGCAGCCGGCCAGGTGCGCAGCGTATCGCCTGCCGCGACCAATGTGCACACCAACACCCGCTCGGTGTATGGCTTCGATACCATTGAGTTCAACCCGCAGTGGCTGCTGAACGTGGGCCTGCGCTGGGACGATTACCGTTCCTCGCTGTTCACCCAGGCCAATACGGCCGTGACGCCGGCCACCGCCGCTGTGCGCGCCGAGAACAAAGCCAACTTCACCAACTACCAGGCTGGCGTGGTGTACAAGCCGGCCGCCAACAGCAGCATCTACCTGTCGTACGGCACCTCGTCCACCCCTGCGGGCAATGACGGCGGCGAAGGCGTGGACGGCCTGACTGTGGCGGTGCAGGACCTGAAGCCACAAGACAGCAAGAACTGGGAACTGGGCACCAAGTGGGAAGTGTCGGCACGCCGCCTGTCCCTGAGCGCCGCCATCTTCGAAAGCAAGATGAACAACGCCCGCATCTCGGGCCCGAATGGCACCTCGCAGAACGCCGGCAAGAAGAACGTACGCGGCGCCGAATTCGGCGTGAGCGGCGCGATCACTAACAACTGGCAGATCTTCGGCGGCGCCACCTGGCTGGACGCGGAAGTGGGCGACAACGGCTACACCAATACCGGCACTACCGCTGCGCCGGTGTGGGTCAAGTCGCCATACGATGGCAACAAATTCCCGGGCGTGCCGAAGAGCAGCGCATCGGTGTGGACTTCCTACACCGTGCTGCCAGGACTGACCATCGGCGGCGGCGTGAACTACTCCGCCAAGATCTGGGCCAATATCAACAACACCAAGCACGTGCCGGCTTACACCCGCTTCGATGCAATGGCGAGCTACGATGTGAACAAGAACGTCAGCCTGCAACTGAATGTGCAGAACCTGACGGACAAGTTCTACTTCGATAAATCTGTCTCGAGCCATTACGCGCAAGTGGCTGCCGGTCGTTCCGCAACCCTGACCGCGAACTTCCGCTACTAATCATGATGCTGCATATCCCCGGCGTGCTGACGCCGGAACAAGTTAAGTACTTCCGCCAACGTTTGGCGGCCGCCGACTGGGTCGATGGCCGCGCCAGCGTGGGATCGCAGGGGGCGCAAGTCAAGCGCAACCGCCAGATCGCGGAAGGGACGCCGCTGGCGCTGGAACTCGGGGATATCATCATCAAGGCATTGGCGTCGAATCCGCTGTTTTACTCGGCGGCTTTGCCGCGCAAGATCCTGCCGCCTTACTTTAATAGCTATGCGGGCGGTGAGACGTATGGGCTGCATATCGATGGGGCGATCCGGCATATGGTCGGTAGCTCGGATGTGATGCGCTCGGATGTTTCGACCACGGTGTTCTTGTCCGATCCGGAGGAGTACGAGGGCGGCGAGCTGACGGTGATGGATAACTACGGCGCGCATGAGGTGAAGCTGCCGGCGGGGGATGCGATTGTGTATCCGGCCAGTAGCGTGCATCGGGTGAACCCGGTGACTTCAGGTGAGCGCGTGGCGTCGTTCTTGTGGACGCAGTCGATGGTGCGGGATGATTGGCAGCGTACGATGCTGTTTGAGCTGGACCAGAATATCCAGAAGCTGCGCGGGCAGCATGGGGATGGCGAGGCGACCGTGGGGCTGGCGGGGCATTATCACAATTTGCTGCGGATGTGGGCGGACCTTTAAAACCAGCAAACCAGCAAACCGGGAAACCAGGGTACGGCCCGAAAGGGCCGGACCCTGGTTTCCCGGTTTTACAGGTTTTAAGAGATCTGGAAATTAATCGGCACCACCACATACACCGGTTGTGCCTTGCCGTCTTCCACATAAGGCTTGAACAGCGCGCGCATCACCGCCGCGCGGCCCGCTTCATCCAGGTTGGACGAGCCGGACGACTTCTGCACCGAAGCCTGCTCCGCATAACCCTTCTCATTGACCAGCACGCGCAAGGTCACCACACCGGTCTCGCCCATGCGGCGCGACACCGACGGGTACACCGGCTGCGGTGCCCGTACATATTCAACAGCGGAAATCACACGCGGCCCAGATGGAGCCGGCGGCGCGGCAGGTGCGCTGCTCACCGGTGCCGCAGCCACAGGCGTGCTTGGCGCGGCTTCCACCACGCGCGCCTGGGATGGCGGTGGGGTGATGGTGTTTTCAATAACGATCGGCAGCATTGGCAGCGGCGGCGGGGTAATGGAAGGCGCTTTCGGCGCGACTTCTACCGTCTTGGGCTGCGAGGCTGGGGGCGGTGGCGGAGCCGCCACGAACTTGACTTCAACGATTTCCGGCATGCGATCAACCAGGCGATGCATGGTGCCGTTGGCAATGGCGTAGCCCAGGACGGCATGCAGGGCGACGACAACCGCGATCTTGGTCAGCTTGTCGCTGCCACTGGCGCGGCCATAAGTGCCGCCGCTCGGGAAGGTCATCGATTGCATACAGCGCTCCTTACACGGTCAGTGATGGGCGCTTGAGCACAGTCTCCTGCAGTCCGCTGCCCAGATGTTCATCCAGCACTTCCACGGCATAACTGAGGCAATTGCCGCAGCAGGTGGCCACGCCGAGCGCTTCGCGCAACTCGTCCATGGAGCTGATACCCATATCTATGGCTTGACGGATTTCTCGATCAGAGATGTTGTTGCAGACACAAACGATCATTTTCGAAATTACCTTCTGGCTAAGATTGCGATTCCGTTATTGAGAATCATTATCATTACGGTTCCCATTCTACCCGAACCGGACTACAATGCAAGCCGTATTCGAAAACAATTCTCATTTATAATGACGCGGTTGTTACGCCCCGGAAAGTTCGCCATGACCCTTGCTCCTACCCTGATAAAGCTTGATTCCCTGCCGGTGGGGCAGAGCGGAACCGTGGTCCATCTAGCCCCGGGAAACCCCCAAGATACCGAAGACGGCGCCGACCTGGCCCGTCGCTTGATGGAACTGGGCTTCGTGCCCGGCGAGCGCATCCGCATGCTGAAACGTGGCATGCCTGGCGGCGAACCGCTTGCCATCAAAGTAGGCAACGCCACTTTTGCATTGCGCCGCTTCGAGGCTGCGCTGATCTCGATTCAACCGGAATAAATAATGGGTGCAGTAGAAAAGGCCGCGCCAGTTGTCGCGCAGCAGCCAATGGTCGCCCTCTTGGGCAACCCGAATTGCGGCAAGACCGCTTTGTTCAACCGCCTGACCGGGGCGCGCCAGAAAGTCGCCAACTACGCTGGCGTGACCATCGAGCGCAAGGAAGGCTTGTTCACTTCCACGGCTGGCAACAGTTTCCGCCTGCTGGACCTGCCGGGCGCGTACAGCCTGTCGGCCCACACCCCTGACGAAGAAATCACGCGCGACGTGGTGGCCGGCCTGCGCGCCGGCGAGCGCTCGCCCGACGTGGTGGCCTGCGTGGTGGACGCCACCAACCTGCGCCTGAACCTGCGCCTGGTGCTGGAGATCAAGCGCCTTGGCCTGCCGATGGTGCTGTGCCTGAATATGGTCGATGTGGCGCAAAAGCGCGGCATCGTGGTCGACACCGCCCGCCTGTCGCAGGAACTTGGCATGCCGGTGGTGGAAACCGTGGCCGTCAAATCCGGCGGCGAAAAGGCCCTGGTCGACGCGCTGGACGCCCTGTGGCCGGTGCACCAGAGCCAGGCCAACCCGCTGTCGGCGATCGACGCCGTGTCGGTGGAAGAGACCCAGCGCGAAGTGCGCCGCATCCTGTCGGTGGCCGTGAAGGACGCCGACGACCGCGGCAACCGCTCCGAGAAGATCGACCATTTCGTGCTGCACCCGGTGATCGGCCCGATCGTCCTGGCGGTGCTGATGTTCTGCGTGTTCCAGGCCGTGTTTAGCTGGGCCGAAACGCCGATGGACATGATCAGCGGCGGCGTGGAGCACCTGGGCGCCATGCTGAAACAGCATATGGCCGACGGTGTGCTGCGTTCCCTGCTGGTGGACGGCGTGCTGGGCGGCGTGGGCGCGGTTCTGGTGTTCCTGCCGCAGATCCTGATCCTGTTCTTCTTCATCCTGGTGCTGGAAGACTGCGGCTACCTGCCGCGCGCCGCCTTCCTGCTGGACCGCCTGATGGGCGGCGTCGGCCTCTCGGGCCGCGCCTTCATCCCGCTGCTGTCGTCGTTCGCCTGCGCCATTCCCGGCATCATGGCGGCGCGCACCATCCAGAACCCGCGCGACCGCATTGTGACCATCATGATCGCGCCGCTGATGACGTGCTCCGCGCGCCTGCCGATCTACGCGCTGGTGATCGCCGCCTTCATTCCCGATCGCGAAGTGTGGGGCGTGTTCAACCTGCAAGGCCTGGTACTGTTCTGCCTCTACTTCGCCGGCATCATTTCCGCCATGGCGGTGGCCTGGGTCATGAAGCGCTCCATGGGCACCAAGCGCAATCGCCCGCTGATGCTGGAACTGCCGGCTTACCACTGGCCGCATCTGCGCAATCTGGCGATTGGCCTGTACGAGCGCGCCAAGACCTTCCTGCTGCGCGTCGGTACCACCATCCTGACCTTGATGGTGCTGCTGTGGGCCTTGTCCAGCTTCCCGGGCGCGCCGGAAGGCGCCACCCATCCGCCGATCTATTACAGCGTGGCCGGCATGCTGGGCCGCGCGCTGGAAGTCATCTTCGCGCCGATCGGTTTCAACTGGCAGATCTGCATCGCGCTGGTGCCAGGCATGGCTGCGCGCGAAGTGGCGGTGGGCGCGCTGGGCACCGTGTACGCCCTGTCGCAGACCGGCGACGAGCTGGCCAGTTCGCTGGCGCCGGTGATCGCCGCCGGCTGGGGCATGCCGACCGCGCTGGCGCTGCTGGCCTGGTACGTCTTTGCGCCGCAGTGCCTGTCCACCTTGTCCGTGGTGCGCCGCGAAACCAATTCGATGAAGTACCCGCTGATCATGGCCGGCTATATGTTCGCCCTGGCCTACGTCGCCACCTTCATCACCTACCGCGTCGCCCTGGCGCTGGGAGCCTGACCATGTGGCAGGAAATCATCGTCGGCATCATCGTGGCAGGCGCCGCGCTGCACGCGGCGAGGAAATACCTGCCTGCCTCGCTACGCCAGCGGATCGTCTATGCGCTGGCGCGTCGCGGCCTGTCGCAGGACAAGCTGGCGCGCTTCTTCAACACCGAATCGAGCTGCGGCAGCGGTTGCGGTTCCTGCAATAGCTGCGGCGATTCCCCGGCGCCGCCAGCGCCACCGCCAGGCGACGGCGGCCCGGCGCGCCGCGTCATCAAACTGCATATCTCCAAAACTTGATCTAAGGCATGTCGGCCCCTAAAAGGGGTATCTACAATGTGACTTATCGAAAGTTGCATTGTGGGAGTCATCGTGGCCTGGAGCGGCAGTCAAATCGCCAATATAGTCAGGATCGCATTGTTTGCGATGCTGATGGCGGTGTCCGCGCCGACCGTTTCCACGCTATTGTCGGCCGCTTGCGGTGACGCCACTGCCGCGCACTGCCACGCCCAGCCCAAGGCCCACCACCTGGCCCAGAAATGCGGCTACTGCAGCGTGCAGGCCGACCTTCCCGCCGCGCCGCCGCTGCCGGCCGCGCCGGTGCTGGCCCTGCTGCTGCCGCAACGCGCCGTGCCCGAACTGCATGCCGCAGCGCCGGACGCCCACCACGGGCAACTGGCGCCGCCCCCGCGCGCCCCGCCTTCCGCCTGACCGTTCCGCGCCACCCATCTTTGCTTTGATTTGCGTTGCACGCGTCCTGGAAAAAGGAAGCATCATGAACACTCGTCTCATCCCCCTGGCCGCCGCCGTGCTGGCTGTGTTTTCCGCACCGGCCCTGGCCGACCACGAAACCGAATCGCCACTCAAGCTGGTGGGCACCGTGGTCATCGCTGGCAGCAATCCGACCTCGCTGCCGACCCAGATCCCGACCACCATCGAAGGCATCACCCGCCTGCAGATCGAAAACCAGATCAACGCCAGCGATGCCGAAGACGCCTTGAAGTACCTGCCAAGCCTGCTGGTGCGCAAGCGCTATATCGGCGATTACAACCACGCCGTGCTCTCGACCCGCGCCTCCGGCACCGGCAACAGCGCGCGCTCGGCGGTGTACGCGGACGGCGTGCTGCTCTCGAACTACCTTGGCAACGGCGCCACCTTCGCGCCGCGCTGGGGCATGGTGGCGCCGGAGGAAATCGAACGGGTCGATGTGCTGTACGGCCCATTCTCGGCGGCCTACGGCGGCAACTCGGTGGGCGCGGTGGTCGACTACCAGACCCGCATGCCGAAGCAGTTTGAAGCCCATGCCCGCGTGGCCTATGTGCACCAGCCATTCGAGTTGTACAACACCAGCGACAGCTTCGGCGCCAAACAGGCCAGCATGTCGCTGGGCAGCCGGCATGGCGCCTGGTCCTGGTTCCTGAGCGTGAACCGCACCGATAGCGACGGCCATCCGCAGACCTACACCACGCGCGCCATCGCGGCCGGCACCGCCGCCGCTGGCGTGCCGGTCACCGGCGCCGTGGCCGACAAGGACCGTACCGACCGCGATATCTACATCCTCGGCACGGCCACCCAATACAGCACGGTGCAGGACCACGCCAAGTTCAAGGTCGCTTACGACTTCTCGCCGACCGTACGCGCCAGCTACTCGCTGGGCTGGTGGCAGAACGATTCCAACGGCACGCCCGACAGCTACCTGCGCGACGCTGCCGGCAAGCCGGTGTACAGCGGGCCGGTGACAATCAATGGCCGCAGCTTCACGCTGGCCGCATCCGACTTCAATTCCTCGAAAGAGGAACTGCGCCACCTGATGCACGGCCTCACCGTAAAGAGCAACACCAAGGGCGTGTTTGACTGGGAAGTGGCGGCCAGCCTGTACGACTACAGCCGCGACCTCCTGCGCGCACCGACCATCGCGCGCCCGGCCGCGGCGAACGGCGGCGCCGGCCGCATCGTCGACCAAAGCGGCACCGGCTGGAACACCTTGTCGCTGAAGGGCGTCTGGCGTCCGGGCGGCATGCGCGGCGCGCACATCGTCGACTTCGGCTACCAGCGCGCGGCGTACAAGCTGTCCACCATCGAGCGCGCCACCAGCGACTGGCTGAACGGCGCGCCGGGCGCGCGCAACCAGTCCTTCGCCGGCCGTACCAGCATCGACAGCCTGTATGTGCAGGACACCTGGCGCCTGGCGCCGGACTGGAAGACCGTGCTCGGCGCCCGTTTCGAACACTGGGAAGGGCGCGACGGTGAAACCGCCAACGCCAGCAAGGTCGTGCAGCACGCCCGGCGCAGCGACAACTACGTTTCGCCCAAGGCCGCGCTGGCCTACCAGGCCGGCGATGACTGGACCATCAAAGCCTCCGCCGGCCGCGCCGTGCGCATGCCGACCGTGTCCGAGTTGTACCAGGGCGGCGTCAACAACGCCGGCACCCTGATCAACAACGACCCGAACCTGAAAGCCGAGCGCTCCTGGACCACAGAGTTGAGCGCTGAGCGCCTGGTGGGCAGTTCCGCGCTGCGCCTGACCGCCTTCTTCGAACGCAACCGCGACGCGCTGTATTCGCAGACCAATGTGCTGGTCACCCCGAACGTGACCAATGTGCAGAACGTAGACCTGATCCGCACCCACGGCCTGGAAACCGCCTGGTCGAACGAGAACGTTTTTGTTGATGGCCTCGACCTGCAGGCCAGCCTGACCTGGACCGACTCCAAGATCCAGCGCAACGCCAACTTCCCCGCCAGCGTGGGCAAATGGCAGCCGCGCATTCCTGAATGGCGCGCCAGCGCCGTGGCGACCTACCGTGTGAATGACAAGCTGTCGGCCACCCTGGCGGCGCGCTACAGCGGCAAGCAGTACTCCACGCTGGACAACACCGACATCAACGGCTTCGCCTACCAGGGCGCGAGCAAATACTTCACGGTCGATGCGCGCCTGCGCTACCGCATCGACAAGCACTGGAGTGCCGCCTTCGGCATCGACAATGCCAACAACTACAAGTACTGGAACTTCCATCCATACCCACAGCGCGCTTACTCAGTGGAGGTGAAATTTGATTGGTAACGCACTCGAACTCGGCGAGTTCGAACTATGGTGCCACCCGCACGTGGCAGCGCACGACGGCAGCATCGCCAGCGTGCAGGCCGAAGTGCGCTGGCGCCGCCAGGACGGCAGCTTTGCCGCGCCGGCGGGGATCGCCGCTGCCTTCGCCGGCCCTGCCACGCAGGAGCTGTTCGTACTGCATATGGTGTGCGACGCCCTGGCTGCCCTGCGCATGTGGAGTGCCGACGGCTTCGAACTGGATCTGGTGCTGGAGCTGCCCTTGCCGCACGCCGTGCTGGATGCTCCGGCCACGCGCCATGCGATAGCGGATTTGCTGGCCCAGGCCGGCCTCCCGGCAGCGCGCCTGGCGCTGCATAGCGCCGCCGGCCCCGGCGCACAGGAAGAAGGGGAAGGGGCTGCCGCCTGCTGCGAAGTATCGGACCTGCTCGACTGGCTGCGTGCGCGCGACGCCAGTTGCGCCCACGCGGCCGGCGAATTCATCGCCACCCCGCAACCGGTGCATATCCTGCCCGCCACCTTGCGCCGCTGGCAGGCCAGCTACGCGGTGATGAGCGCGGCCGACGCCTTCAGCTGAAATGCACCTGGCCGAAGAAGCCGTATTGCAGGCTTTGCGCAATGCGGCTGGCCACCAGGCGGAATTCCTCCGCCACGGCTGGCTCGAACAGGCGCTCGACGGTTGCCTGGAATAGCGCCAGCCAGCGCTCGAAGTGCTGCGGCTGCACGCCGGGCAAGGCCATATGCTTGCCATACACATTGCCCTGGAAGCTTTTGGTCTTCAGCATGGTGGTGCTCCAGAACTCCACCATGCGCGTCAGGTGCGGCTCCCAATCGTCGATGGCGGCATTGAACACCGGTCCTAGTTCCGGGTCGGCGCGCACGCCATCATAGAACTCGTACACGAGCGTCGTGATGGATTCCTGGGTCAGTGGTAAAGTCATGGCTCCATTTTATCCTTTCGCGAGCGCGCCCATGATTATCGTCCACCACCTCAACAACTCTCGTTCGCAGCGCGTGCTGTGGTTGCTGGAAGAGCTGGGGCTGGCCTACGAGATCAAGCACTACCAGCGCGACCCGAAAACCATGCTGGCGCCGCCCGAGCTGGTGAAGGTGCACCCGCTTGGCAAGTCGCCGGTGATCGAACACGAAGGCACCATCGTTGCCGAGTCGGGCGCCATCATCGAATACCTGGTCGAGAAACACGGCAACGACCGCCTGGTGCCGCCGGCCGGCACGCCCGACAAGCTGCGCTGGCGCTACTTCATGCACTACGCCGAAGGCTCGCTCATGTCGCCGCTGCTGATGAAGCTCGTGTTCGACAAGGTCGAATCCTCGCCCGCACCGTTCTTCGTGCGGCCGATCAAGCGCGCCATCGCGCAGAAGGTCATGGCGAGCTTCGTCCAGCCGAATATCGACCGCCACCTGGCCTTCCTCGAAGCCGAGCTGGCGCAACGCGACTGGTTCGCCGGCAGCGAGTTCAGCGCCGCCGACATCCAGATCAGTTTCCCGCTCGAAGCCGCCGCCTCGCGCGGTGGCCTCGGCGCCGCTCACCCGCGCCTGCAAGCCTTCCTGCAACGCATCCACGCCCGCCCCGCCTACCAACGCGCCCTCGAACGCGGCGGCCCGTACGAACTGCTGCGCTAAGTCAAAACCGCCCTTTCCGGCCCGGCTAAGCTTGCTTGACGAGTACTGCGGGAGGGCATAGTGTGGAAGTCGAATACGACCCCAATAAGGATCGCGAAAACAAGCGCGAGCATGGTTATTCACTTGCCTTTGCAAGTGAGCTGGACTGGGATCTCGCCTTTTGCTGGCTGGATCTCAGGTTTCATTCTGATGAGCTGCGCATGAACGGGTTGGTTCCGAAAGGAGGCAGCTTGTATTGTTTTTAGTCTCCGCAAGGCTCGGAACACGGAAAGGAAAAACTATGCCGGAGTACCTCACGCTTAAGGATGGCCGTAAGATTGAATTGCTCTCCGACGAGGAGGATCGACGTGTGACTGATGCAGCACTCAAGGATCCGGATGCGTTGCCACTGACGGAAGAGGACTGGGAGCAGATCAAGCAACTTGGACGATTCGGCAATCCAATGAAGAACCATACAAAGGTTGAGAGCAAGTAGCTGTACGGTAAAATGCCGCCTATGACAGGTAGACTTCTGGCCATTGACGGTTTAAATATTGTGCGGCGTGTGTATGAGGCGAGTCCGGAGCCGGATTCCGACCTCAAAGCCGAGATCGCCATGCGCCATGCGTTCAGCGCTTTCCAGCGTCTGGTGAACGGCCATGAGCCGACTCATATCCTACCCGCCTTCGACTACGGCGGCAGCACCTGGCGCCATACCCTGTACCAGGGTTACCGCCAGGGCCGGCAGCCGATGCCGGAGGTGCTGCGCGAGGCGCTGCCCCAGTTTTATATGCAGCTGACCAATCTCGGCATGTGCCCGATCGCCATCCCCGATGTTGAGGCCGATGACGTGATCGGCACCGTGGTCACGCGCTGGCTGGCCGAGGGCCGGGGCGAGGCGGTGGTGGCGACCACCGACAAGGACTTGCACTGCCTGATCGCCGAGGGCGCCCGCGTCTGGGACCATTTCAAGTCGGAATGGCACGACCGCGACTGGGTCGAGAAGAAGTGGGGCGTCACGCCCGGCATGCTGCCCGACCTGTTGGCGCTGATGGGCGACGAGACCGATTCCATTCCCGGCGTGTCGAATGTGGGGGTGAAAACCGCCGCCAAACTGTTGCGAACTTACGGCACTCTGGACGCAATCATGGCCGGGGCGGGTATCCTGAAGGACAAAGTGGGCGAAAGCCTACGAAAAGAGCGCGAGATGTTGTATCTTTCTCGTCAATTGGTACAACTAAAAACGGATGTAAAGATCGGCGTGAGCTGGAACATGCTGGCCTGGGACCACCGTTAAGAAAAGCTGATGTTAAAAGCGGTAATTATCGATAGTAGCGCCATCGCGCGCGGCCTCCTCAACACCGTCCTGCTGGACGGCGGCTACGACGTGGTCGGCCAGGCGCACACTTGCCTGGCGGGCAATGTTTTGCTGATCAAGCACACGCCCCAGATCATTTGCGTGGCGCGCGACTGCATCGAGGCGGACGAGCCGGCCATGCTGGCCATGCGCCGGGAGTGGCCGAAGGCCATGATCTTCATGGTGTCGTCGGAATTCGACCAGGCCACCATCCAGAAGGGGCACGCGATGGGCCTGAACGGCTACATTGTGAAGCCTTTCAATGCCGGTACGGTGCTGAAGACGATTCGCAACACGGTCATCGCGGCCGTGAAGCGGCAGCAGGCGGCGCAATCAGGCGCCGCCCCGGCCGAAGGCTCAGACGAAGTCTGAGCCGTTGATGATGCCGCCGCCCAGGCACACGTCGCCGTCGTACAGCACGGCCGACTGGCCTGGGGTCACCGCCCACTGGGCATCCATGAATTTCAAAGCAAACTCGCTGTCGCCGCTGGCGGCCACGTCGCACGCCACGTCGTTCTGGCGGTAGCGCGTCTTGGCGCTGATGCGGCCCGCTTCCGGCGCCACGCCGGCCACCCAACTGGCCTGGCCGGCCTGCAGCGCTTGCGACAGCAGCCACGGATGGTCGTGGCCCTGCACCACCCACAGGGTGTTATTCGCCACGTCCTTGCGCGCCACATACCAGGCATCGCTGGAGCCGTCGGACTTCTGGTAAGTCTTGACGCCGCCAATGCCGATGCCCTTGCGCTGGCCCAGGGTGTAGAAGGACAGGCCGACGTGCTCGCCCACCACTTTGCCGTCCGGGGTCTTGATCGGGCCGGCCTGGTATGACAGGTAGCGGTTCAGGAATTCGCGGAACGGGCGCTCGCCGATGAAGCAGATGCCGGTCGAGTCCTTCTTGGCCGCATTCGGCAGTTGCAGCTTTTCCGCGATCTTGCGCACTTCGGTTTTCGGGATTTCGCCGAGCGGGAACAGGGTCTTCGATAACTGCGCCTGGTTCAGGCGGTGCAGGAAGTAGCTCTGGTCCTTGGTGTGGTCGACCGCTTTCAGCAGCTCGTGGCGGCCGCTCGCGGTGTTGTGGCGCACGCGCGCATAGTGGCCGGTGGCGATCAGGTCCGCGCCCAGCAGCATGGCGTGGTCGAGGAAGGCCTTGAATTTGATCTCGGCGTTGCACAGCACGTCCGGGTTGGGCGTGCGGCCGGCCTGGTATTCGCGCAGGAATTCGGCGAACACGCGGTCCTTGTATTCGGCGGCGAAGTTGACCGCTTCGATGTCCACCCCCACCACGTCGGCCACGCTGGCCGCGTCGATCCAGTCCTGGCGGCTGGAACAGAATTCGGAATCGTCGTCGTCCTCCCAGTTCTTCATGAACAGGCCGATCACCTCATAGCCCTGTTCTTTCAGCAGCCAGGCGGATACGGAAGAGTCGACGCCACCGGACATGCCGATGACCACTTTTTTCTTAGTCATGTTGCGATTCCAATCAAGCCGGGGCGCAGCGCGCCCCGTCAAAATACTGCGAGATGTTGTTTTTCGTCCAAATTGGAAGAAGTCCTCAGACTTCTTCGAATACCGACACGTGGGTGTGCAGGATTTCCAGCGGCGCGCGCTTGCCCGCCAAATACTCGTCCACGCAGGTCAGCAGCAGGGGGCTGCGGTGGCGTTCGCGGCAGGCGGCGATTTCGTCGCGCGTCATCCAGTGCGTGCGCAGGATGCCTTCGTCCAGCGGGCGCTCCGGGTAGAAGTCGCCCACCTGGCCGCAAAAGGCAAAGCGCAGGAACGTCACCAACTGGTTGGTGCGCGCCGAGCGGTAGCGGCTCATATACATGCCCACCAGGGCGGTCGGGGTGAAATCGTAGGCCGTTTCTTCCAGCGTTTCGCGGATCACGGCCTGTTCCAGGGATTCGAGCGGGTCCAGGTGGCCGGCGGGCTGGTTCAGGCGAATGCCGTCACTGGTTTCTTCCTCAATCAGGAGAAACTTTCCGTCGCGTTCGATCACGGCGGCGACTGTGACATTCGGTTTCCAGGTGCGCGGCATGTTGGTCCATCCTTAGAAGACCCGACATTGTAGCCTGATCTCGACTTTCCGTTGTGACAGCCCCATGACTTTTCTTGTGCGGCGCAACATTTGTCGGCGGGGAACATTAACTTATCAACATTTCATGTTAGATTTTAGTCAGTTTTTCCCACTATTGGAGGCATTATGAAGATTGGCGTACCGGCCGAGTCTAGGCCGGGGGAGACCCGGGTGGCAGCAACACCCGAAACGGTCAAGAAACTAGCGGTCAAACACCAGGTGATTGTGCAGGCGGGAGCCGGCATTCAAGCCTCGGTGACGGACGAAGCATATGCCGCTGCCGGCGCCACCATTGGCACCGCTGCGGAGGCGCTGGGCGCGGACATGGTATTGAAAGTCCGGGCCCCGACTGCCGAGGAGCGCGGCCTGATGAAAACAGGCGCCGTGCTGGTCGGCATGCTGAATCCATTTGATGGGGAAAACACTGCGGCCATGGCGGCTTCCGGCCTGTCCGCGTTTGCATTGGAAGCTGTGCCGCGAATCACGCGCGCGCAGTCGATGGACGTGCTGTCCTCCCAGGCCAATATCGCGGGCTACAAGGCCGTGATGGTTGGCGCCAATACCTACCAGCGTTTCATGCCCATGTTGATGACAGCGGCCGGCACTGTGAAAGCTGCCCGTGTGCTGATCATGGGCGTCGGCGTAGCCGGCCTGCAGGCGATTGCCACCGCCAAGCGCCTGGGCGCCGTGATCGAAGCGTCCGACGTGCGTCCGCCTGTGAAAGAACAGGTGGAGTCGCTCGGCGCCAAATTCATCGACGTGCCCTACGAGACCGATGAAGAACGCGAGATCGCCAAGGGCGTCGGCGGCTACGCGCGCCCTATGCCGGCCGCCTGGATGCAACGCCAGGCAGCCCTGGTGCATGAGCGCGCCAAACAGGCCGACATCATCATCACCACGGCACTGATCCCGGGCCGCCCGGCGCCGGTGCTGATCTCCGAAGAGACTGTCAAGGCCATGAAGCCGGGCTCGGTCATCGTCGACCTGGCGGTGGAGCAGGGCGGCAATTGCCCCTTGTCCGAACTGGGCAAAACGGTCATCAAGCACGGCGTGCATATCGTCGGCGAGCCGAACCTGGCCTGCCAGGTGGCGGCGGACGCCTCCGCCCTGTATGCGCGCAATGTGCTCGACTTCCTCAAGCTGGTCTTCGACAAGGAAGATCAACTGGTCATCGACCGCGAGGATGAAATCATCAAAGCAACGCTGGTCTGCCACGGCGGCGAGCAGTTGCGGAAATAGGAGATCGGAATGGAAGTCAGTAACACCATCATCAACCTGATCATCTTTGTGCTGGCCGTGTATGTGGGCTACCACGTGGTCTGGAACGTTACGCCGGCGCTGCATACGCCGCTGATGGCGGTAACCAATGCGGTATCGGCCATCATCATCGTGGGCGCCATGCTGGCGGCGGCGCTGACCGAGGGACTGGTCGGGCAAATCATGGGCACCGTTGCGGTGGCGCTGGCCGCCGTCAACGTGGTCGGCGGCTTCATGGTCACGCAGCGCATGCTGGAGATGTTCAAGAAGAAGGAAAAGAAAACGTCGGAAGGAGGCAAGGCATGAGTTTCGTCACCATGAACCTTGTCACGATGATGTACCTGATCGCATCGGTCTGCTTCATCCAGGCGCTGAAGGGTCTGTCGTCGCCGGCCACGGCACGCCGCGGCAATGCCTTCGGCAAGCTGGGGATGGCGATTGCCTTCATCACCACCTTCGCCCTCATCCTGCGCATCAAGGCCGACCTGGCGCACGCCAACCAACTGGCCGAAGTGGCGGTTGAACTGGCGCGCGCGCAGGGCATGAATGCGGTGGCGCCGAAACTCGGTTCGGGACCGCTGGGACTGGGCCTGGTGGCGCTGGGTGTGCTGGTGGGCGGCGGTATTGGCGCCTTCCTCGCCAAGCGCGTCGAGATGACCAAGATGCCGGAGCTGGTGGCCGCCATGCACTCCCTGATCGGTATGGCGGCGGTGTGCATCGCCATTGCCGCCGTCGCCGAGCCGTCGGCCTTTGGCATTGCGGCGCGCGGCGCAGCGCTGCCGGTTGGTAACCGCATCGAACTGTTCATCGGCACCTTCGTCGGCGCCATCACCTTCAGCGGATCGGTGATCGCCTTCGGCAAACTGGCGGGCAAATACAAGTTCCGCCTGTTCCAGGGCGCGCCGGTGGTGTTTGGCGGGCAGCACATACTGAACCTGGTGCTGGCGCTGCTCATGATCGGGCTGGGCGTGGCGTTTGTGCTGAACGACGGCGTGGCGCCAGCCTGGACCCCGTTCCTGCTGATGACGGCTATCGCCTTCGTGCTCGGTGTGCTGATCATCATCCCGATCGGCGGCGCCGACATGCCGGTGGTGGTGTCGATGCTGAACTCCTACTCCGGTTGGGCGGCGGCGGGCATCGGCTTCTCGCTGAACAACTCGATGCTGATCATTGCCGGTTCGCTGGTGGGTTCCTCGGGCGCCATCTTGTCCTACATCATGTGCAAGGCGATGAACCGCTCCTTCTTCAACGTGATCCTGGGCGGCTTCGGCGGCGACGCGGCGGCGGCAACGGGTGGCGGCGACCAGCCGCAGCGCAACGTGAAATCGGGCTCCTCCGATGACGCCGTGTTCCTGATGCAGAATGCCGAAACCGTGATCATCGTCCCCGGCTACGGCCTGGCGGTGGCGCGCGCCCAGCACGCGCTGAAGGAACTGGTGGAAAAGCTGACGCACCAGGGCGTGACGGTGAAGTACGCGATCCACCCGGTCGCGGGCCGCATGCCAGGCCATATGAACGTGCTGCTGGCGGAAGCCGAAGTGCCGTATGACCAGGTGTTCGAGATGGAGGACATCAACAGCGAATTCGCGCAAGCCGACGTGGTACTGGTGCTGGGCGCGAACGACGTGGTGAACCCGGCGGCGAAAGACCCCAAATCGCCGATCGCCGGCATGCCGATCCTGGAAGCCTACAAAGCCAAAACCATCATCGTCAACAAACGCTCGATGGCCTCCGGCTACGCCGGCCTGGACAACGAGCTGTTCTACATGGATAAGACCATGATGGTCTTCGGCGACGCCAAGAAGGTGCTGGAAGACATGGTGAAGGCCGTCGAGTAACGCCGCCGGAAAAGCCACTACGGCCGAGCCCGTGTCAACCTTGGGGTCAGACCCCAAGGTTGACACGGGCTTTTCTTTTGCGGGGTCTTTTTAGCGGCGGCCGTACATCATCAGCTCGGCCAGCATGCTGCGGGCCGGGGCGGCGAGGTCGATGGCGGCCAGGCCCAGGCCGAGCAGGGGCTGCAGCGGGGATTCGTTGGCGAAGACGCGGGCCATGGTGTCGGTCAGGCGCACGGTCAGGCCGCGGTCTTGCCGGCGCTGGGCGGCGTACTGCGCCAGGGCTTCGGGCGTGGCGCCGGCATGTCCGGCCAGCAGGCGCGCCAGCTCGCTGGCGTCGCGCAGGCCCAGGTTGAGGCCCTGGCCGGCCACCGGGTGCAGGGTTTGTGCGGCGTTGCCGATGGCGACCGTGCGCGCGCTGCCGGTGGCGCCGGCGTTCAGGCCGAGCGGGAAGGCGAGGCGGCGTGTGGCGTGGGTGAAGCGGCCCAGGCGCTCGCCGAAGGTGGCGCCCAGGCGCGCCAGGAAGGCGGCGTCGTCCAGCGCGAGCAAGGCTTGCGCGCTGGCGGGGCGGGCGCACCAGACCAGGGAATAGCCGTCGTCCTGCGGCAGCAGGGCCAGTGGACCTTCGCTGGTGAAGCGTTCGTAGGCGCGGTGCGCGACCGGGGCGCTGGTGTTGACCTGGGCGATGATGGCGCTTTGCTGGTAGTCGCGTTGTTGCGCCTTGGCGGCTTGTTCGCCGAACAGGCCACCCTCGGCCTGCACCACGATGGTGGCGCGCAGCGCGCGTGCGGGCTGGCCTTCTTGTTCCAGGTGCAGGGTGACGCTATCGTCCGCTTCGTCGCTGCCGGTGACGCGCACCGGGCGCAGGGCGGCGATGCCGAGCGCGTTGCAGCGGCGGCCCAGGGCTTCGACGATGGCGCCGTAGCGGGTGACGTAGCCGAGCGCAGGCACCTTGTGCTCGTCGCGCGTGATCATGCTGCGGCCGAACTGGCCACGGCGCGAGACATGGATTTCGTGGATGGCGGTGGCGTGGATCGGCCAGGCGCCGATTTGCTCCAGGATCTGGCCGCTGCCGTAGGACAGGGCCAGGGTGCGCGGGTCCTGCATGGCATGTTCGAGCGGTTTGGCGTCGACCAGCACCAGGCGTGCCGGGTCGGCGCCGCGCTTTACCAGGAGGGCGGCCAGCGCCATGCCGGCCGGGCCGGCGCCGCAGATGGCGATATCGTAATCAATCATTTCATCAAAGCTTCAATTTCTGCGACCGCCTTGGGCGCGCCGCCCGTCAGCAACTGGTAGCCGCCGTCGCGCACGATCACGTCGTCCTCGATGCGGATGCCAATGTTCCAGTATTGCTGCGGCACGCCGGCGGCCGGGCGCACGTAGATGCCCGGTTCCACCGTCATGGCCATGCCGGGCTGCAGCAGGCGCGATGGCTTGTCGTCGTGCGCCACGTCGCGGTACAGGCCGACGTCGTGCACATCCATGCCGATCCAGTGGCCGGTGCCGTGCATGTAGAACTGGGTGTATTTTTTCTCGGCCAGCACCTCGTCCAGGCTGCCCTGCAGCAGGCCGCAGTCCAGCATGCCTTGCGCCAGCACGCGCACGGCGGCGTCGTGCGCGTCGTGGTATTTGCGGCCGGGAGCGATGGCGGCGAAGGCGGCTTGCTGCGCGGCCAGCACCAATTCGTACAGCGCGCGCTGCGGCTTGCTGAAGCGGCCGTTGGCGGGGAAGGTGCGGGTGATGTCGGCGGCGTAGCCGTCCAGCTCGCAGCCAGCGTCGATCAGCACCAGGTCGCCGTCCTCGACGCGCCGGTTATTGGCGTTGTAGTGCAGCACGCAGGCGTTGTGGCCGGAGGCGACGATCGGCGTGTAGGCCGGGAACTGGGCGCCGTGGCGGCGGAATTCGTGCAGCAGCTCTGCCTCCAATTCGTATTCGTGGACGCCGGGCTTGGCGAAGCGCATGGCGCGCGCATGGGCGCCGGCGGAAATCTCACCGGCGCGCAGCATGATGGCGCTTTCGTGGTCGTCCTTGAACAGGCGCATTTCATCGACCATAGGTGCGAGGTCGCGCAGCACGGGCGGTGCGCTGATGCCGCTGCGCCCCAGCTTGCGCACGCCTTCCAGCCAGCGTTGCTGCTGGGCGCTGGCGTCGGCACTGCGGCCCAGGGCGCCGTACAGGGCGCTGGCGTTGGACAACTGGCGCACCATGTGCTCGTCCAGCGCGCCAATGGAGAAGGCGAAGTCGAAGCCGAAGGCATCGCGCGCGGCCTCGGGACCGTAGCGGTAGCCGTCCCAGATTTCGGACTCCAGGTGCTTCTCGCGGCAGAACAGGATAGCCTGCGCGGTGGCGCTCCCGCGCGGCGCCACCAGCAGCAGCACCGCTTCCGGCTCGCTGAATCCGGTCAGGTAGTAGAAGGAGCTGTCGTGGCGGTAGGGGTATTCGCTGTCGGCGTTACGCGTGACTTCCGGCGCGGTGCCGATGACCGCCACGCTGCCCGGCTCCATCCGGGCCAGCAGGCGCGCGCGGCGGTCGGCATAGGGCTTCATGCGGGCCTCATTGGTTCAGCTCTTCCAGCTGCTGCACGGTACCGACGTTGACCCATTCATCCTCATAGATCTCGCCGCCGATGCGGCCCTGGTCGGCGAACTGGAACAGCAGCTTGCCCAGGCTGGCCTTCTGGCCCGGCGCGATGCTGTCGAACATTTCGCGCCGGTACACGCCGATATTGGCGAAGTTCCACTTGGGCGAGCCCTGGCCGGAAATCGTGTACAGGTTCAGTGCGAAGTCGCCTTCCGGGTTATGCCACGGATTCGGCGTCAGCCACACCCAGGCGATGTCGCGCACCTCGGCCGGGTAAGGGGCGCCACGGTGGTCCTTGTCCTTTAACACGTCCAGCGCCTCGGCAAAATCGAAATGCGGGCAGAAGATATCGCCCGACAGTACCAGGAAGGGCTCTTCACCCAACAGGTGCAGCGCGTTGGCAATGCCGCCCGCCGTCTCCAGCGCTTCCGTTTCCGGCGAATACTGGATCCGGGCGCCGAACTGGGAACCGTCGCCCAGCGCCTCCTCGATCATGTGGCCGAGGTGGGCGTGGTTGATGACGATCTCGGTGATCCCGGCGCGCACCAGGTTCAGGATGTGCCACACGATCAGCGGCCGGCCTCGCACTTTCAGCAGCGGCTTGGGGCAGGTGTCAGTCAGGGGCCGCATACGTTCGCCGCGGCCGGCGGCGAGGATCATGGCTTTCATGCGCGGCCCCTTAGAAGGTGTAGCCGACTTGCGGCGCGGCGCCTTCCAGCGTGTCGAGCAGCTTGATCAGCGGCTTCAGGTCGCGGTAGCGGTTGGCGGTCTTGCGCACGTAGTCCATCACGGTCGGCAGGTCGCCCAGGTAGAGCGATTTGCCGTCGCGGTAGTTGAGGCGGCAGAAGATGCCCAGGATCTTCAGGTGGCGTTGCAGCGCCATGTACTCGAAGTCCTTGTAGAAATCGTCGAAGTCCTTCTTCACCGGCAGGCCGGCGCTGCGCGCGTGCTGCCAGTAGCGGATCACCCAGTCCAGCACCAGCTCCTCGTCCCACGACACGTAGGCGTCGCGCAGCAGGGAGGCGGCGTCGTAGGTGATCGGGCCGTATACGGCATCCTGGAAGTCGAGGATGCCGGGATTGTCGGCGTCCATCCACATCAGGTTGCGCGAGTGGAAATCGCGGTGCATATAGACCTGCGGCTGCGCCAGGCAGTTGGCCAGGATCGCCTCGAAGACCTTGTCCAGCTCCTTCTGCTGCGCCTCGCTCAGGGTCAGGCCCAGGTGCTTGCCGATGTACCACTCGGGAAAGATATTCAGCTCGCGCAGCATGAAGGCGCGGTCGAATTCCGGCAGCACGCCGGGCTGGCTGGCCTGCTGGATCTTGACCAGGGCCGACAGGGCCTCGGCGTACAGGGTGGCGGCCGAATCGGGGTTCAGCGCCTGCAGGTAGGTCACGCTGCCCAGGTCGGACAGCAGCAGGAAGCCGCGTTCGATGTTTTCCGCCACGATGGCCGGCACCGAGACGCCGGCATCGGCCAGCAGGCCTTGCACTTTGACGAAGGCGGGCACGTTCTCGCGCTCGGGCGGGGCGTCCATGACGACCAGGGTGGCGCCGTGCGCAGCGCGTTGTGCGGGCAGCACGTCGACGCGGAAATAGCGGCGGAAGCTGGCGTCCACGGAGGCGGGACGGGCGGAGGCGACGTCCACCAGGTCCAGGCCTTGCAGCCATTCTTTGAGCTCGGCGAGGCGTGGATCGGCGGCTGGGGATGATAAATTAGACATTAAAGACATTGAAACAGCCTGCGGAATCCGGTTGAAGGTAAAGATTCCCATATAATAAGGGATTCACATTAAAAAATCGCCTTTATGGTGTTTCACGCGTACCTTCCATGACCCGGTTCCTGGCTCCACCCAACCCGAAACGCTGGGCGTTCGCCTTGACCGCCATTGCCGCCGCCGTCGCGGCGTTGCCGGCCCATGCCCAGGCGCCCGCCGCCAAGCGCGCGCCGCGCGTGGAAGATAAAAACGCCGTCACCACGGTGCGCGCCGAGGATATCGCCGGCCGCCCGGAGCGCGAGCTGCGCCTGCTGCGCGACGTCGAGGTGGTGCGCGACAAGCTGCGCGTGACCGCCGACGGCGCCGCCTTCCAGCAGGTGGAGCAGGAGCTCGAAGCCAAGGGCAATGTGCGCATGTGGCGCTTCGGCGACTACTACACCGCCGATGAAGTGAAGCTGAATATGGAAACGGGGCGCGGCTTCATGCTGCAACCGACCTACCAGCTGGAAATGAACAACGCCCAGGGCAAGGCGCTGCGCATCAACTTCCTGAGCGAGGACGAGGCGCAGGTGGTGGACGGCACCTACAGCACCTGCCCCGGCCCGAATCCGGACTGGTACCTGAAGGCGCGCTCGCTGAACCTGGACCAGGGGCGCGACGTCGGCACCGCCGGCGCCACCATCGTGTATTTCAAGGATGTGCCCTTCCTGGGCACGCCGGCGCTGTCGTTCTCGCTGTCGGGCGCGCGCCGCTCCGGTTGGCTGCCGCCGACGCCCGCCTATTCGACCAAGAGCGGCCCGGAACTGCTGGTGCCGTACTACTTCAATATCGCGCCCAACCGCGACCTGACGCTGTACCCGCGCTATATCTCGCGCCGCGGCCTGCAGATGGGCGCCGTGGGCCGCTATATCGGCGAAACCGACGCCGGCAACTACTACGAGGGCCGCACCTTCGTCGAGTACCTGCCGAACGACAAGGCGGCCAACCGCGACCGCTGGCAACTGCATTCGGTGCACACCCAGGCGCTGGCCAAGGACTGGACCTACGGCTGGAACCTGCGCGCGGCGTCGGACGACAACTACCCGAACGACTTTTCGAAGACGGTGTCGTCCTCCTCCGAGCGCCAGTTGCTGAAAGAGCTGCGCACCGATTACCGTGGCGAGTACTGGGCCATGACGGTGCGCGCGCAGAAGTACCACGTGCTGCAGGATCCCGATTCGGTGCGCGACAAGGACTTGTTCGTCACCCGCCCGTACGACCGCCTGCCGGCCATCAACCTGCACGCGGCGCGCTACGACGTGGGCGGCTTCGACTGGCAGTTCGATTCCGAGCTGACCCGCTTCTGGCACCCGGACCTGCCAAAAGGGAATCGCCTGGTGGCGGTGCCGCAGGTGAGCTATCCGATCATCGGCCCGTCCTATTTCGTGACGCCGAAACTGATGTTGAACGCCAGCGCCTACCAGCTCGACGCGCACGGCAAGGACGCGTCGCGCTCGCTGGACCGTGCGGTGCCCACCTTCTCGCTCGACTCGGGCCTGGTGTTCGAGCGCGACGCCAAGCTTGGCGGCCGCACCCTGACCCAGACCCTGGAGCCGCGCCTGTTCTACGTCTACACGCCGTACCGCGAGCAGGAGCAGTTCCCGAACTTCGACACGGCGGTGTCGACCTTTAACTTCGCCCAGATCTTCCGCGAGAACCGCTTTGTCGGCTCCGACCGCGTCGGCGACGCCAACCAGGTGACGGCGGCCGTGGTGTCGCGCTTCCTGGAGAGTAGCGGCGCCGAGCGCCTGCGCCTGGCGTTCGGCCAGCGCTTCTATTTCTCCGACCAGCGCGTGCAGATCGATAAGAGCACGCCGGTCAACAGCAGCCGCTCCGACATGCTGCTGGCCGCCACCGGCCGCATCTCCGAATCCTGGGGTGTGGACAGCGCGGTGCAGTACAACCCGAGCACCAGCAAGGTCACCACCTCGAACATGACCTTGCAATACACGCCGGGCGCCTACAAGGTGATCAACGCCGGCTACCGCTATGTGCGCGACAGCTTCAAGAACGCCGACCTGTCGACCCAGTGGCCGATTTCGGCCAAGTGGTATGGTGTGGGCCGCGTGTCGTATTCGCTGCGCGACCACAAGATCCTGGAGAGCGTGGTCGGCGTTGAGTACAACTGCGATTGCTGGGTATTCCGCACCGGCGCGCAGCGTTTCGTCACCACCGCCAACAAGACCTCGACCCAGTTCTTCTTCCAACTGGAGTTGAACGGTCTGTCCAAATTCGGTATCGGCAACCCGCTGGAGGTGCTGAAAAACAGCATTCCCGGCTATCGTCGCGTGAATGACGGCATCCGATAAGCCTTCACTTTTCCAACACTGATACAAGAGCGTCTCAGATTATGCACCCGATCAAATTAGCTGCTGCCCTGCTGTGTGCTTCCCTTGCCGTCCCGGCCCTGGCGCAAAACGCCAAGCCGGCCGCACCCGCTGCACCCGCGGCCCCGGCGTCCAAGGGCTTCACGCCACCGGGCCAGTCGGCCAACAAGCCGATCGACGCCATCGCCGTCATCGTCAACGATGAAGTGATCACCCAGCGCGAGCTGAATGAGCGCGTCAGCACGATCGTGGCCCGCATGCAGCAGCAGAAGATGGCGCTGCCCGACGCCGCCGACCTGCGCCGCCAGATCCTGGAACGCATGATCATCGAACGCGCCCAGCTGCAGTTGGCCAAGGAAATGGGCGTGCGGGTGGACGACAATATGCTGGACCGCGCCATCGGCCGCATCGCCGAGCAGCAGAAGATGACGGTGCAGCAGATGCGCAACCAGATGGAAAAAGAAGGCACCACCTTCGCCGCCTTCCGCGAGGAGATCCGCGAGGAAATCGTGATGCAGCGCCTGCGCGAGTACGAGGTGGACAACAAGATCAATATCTCGGAAGCGGAAGTGGATAGCTTCATCGCCACCGAGAAGGCAGCGGCGGCCGACCAGTTCGAGCTGAACATCTCGCAGCTGATGGTGCGCATCCCGGAAAACGCGTCGCCGGAAGTGATCGCCCAGCGCCAGAAGCGCGCCGAGGAAGTGGCGCGCCAGTTGCGCACCGGCGCCGACTTCGCCAAGATGGCGGCCACCTATTCCGACGCCTCCGACGCGCTGCAGGGCGGCGCTGTCGGCTGGCGCCCGAGCAGCGCGCTGCCGCCGCTGTTCGCCGAGGCGCTGTCCAAGCTGAAGCCGGGCCAGGTGACCCCGATCATCAAGAGCGCGGCCGGCTTCCACATCCTGAAGCTGGTCGACAAGCGCAGCATGGCCGACGCGCAGGCGGCGGAAACCGTGCAGCAGACCCACGTGCGCCACATCCTGCTCAAGGTCACGCCGACGCAAAACGCCGCTGAAGTCAAGCGCAAGCTGCTCGAGCTGAAAGAGCGCATCGACAACAAGGCCGCCAAGTTCGATGAGCTGGCGCGCGTGCACTCGCAGGATTCGGCCGCCAAGGGCGGTGACCTGGGCTGGCTGGCGCCGGGCGACTCGCTGCCGGAATTCGAGCGCGCGGTCGATGGCCTGAAAGTGGGCCAGGTGTCGGAGCCGGTGGAAACCGCCTTCGGCTACCACCTGATCGAAGTGCTGGAGCGCAAGGCCGACGACGTCTCGAAAGAGAAGCAGCGCGCCGGCGCGCGCAACGCCCTGCGCGAGCGCAAGCTGGTGGAGGCGGTTGAGGACTGGCAGCGCCAGGTGCGCGACCGCGCCTACGTCGAGTTCCGCGACGAGTCGCTGAAGTAAGCCAAAGGGAGACAGCATGAGCCGACCGCGCGTCGCCATCACTACCGGCGAACCGGCCGGCATCGGGCCGGAGATCGCCATCCGCGCGGCATGGGCCATGCGGCACCGGGTCAACGCGGTGCTGGTGGGCGACGCCGCCTTCCTGGCCATGACGGCGGCGGAGATCGACCCCGAGATCCGCATCAGCGCCGTCAGCACCATGGCGGCGCGTAACGCCGGCCTGCCGCACTTCGGCCCTGAACGCCTGTGCGCGCTCGATATCCCGCTTGGCGCCCACGTGCAGCCGGGCGTGCTGGACAAGGAAAATGGCCGCTACGTGCTGGCCACGCTGGACGCCGCCATCGAAGGCGTGCAAGCCGGCTGGTTCGACGCCGTCGCCACCGCCCCGGTGCAGAAATCCACCATCAATGACGTCGGCGTCGCCTTCACCGGCCACACCGAATACTTCGCCGAGCAAACCGGCACGCCGCGCGTGGTCATGATGCTGGCCGGCCAGCCCCACAGCCCCTGGCCCGACACCGCCGCCCCGGCCGCCGCCAACGCCACCGCGCCCGCCGTCGCGTCCAACGCCGCCGCGCCTATCGGTGCCAGCGCCGCCGCGCCTGCCGCCCCGGCCGCCGCCAACGCCACCGCGCCCGCCGTCGCGTCCAATGTCGCCGCGCCTATCGGTGCCAGCGCCGCCGCGCCTGCCGCCCCGGCCGCCGCCAGCGCCACCGCGTCCGCCACGTCCACCGCCACGCCCTCCGCCCTCGCGTCCAGCGCCGCCGCGCCCACGGCTGCCTGGCCGACCGCCAGCGCCGCCGGAACCGCCGCGCCCACGGCCAGCGCGCATGGCGCGCCGAACGCCGCGCCGCAGCAATTGCGGGTCGCCCTGGCCACGACCCACCTGCCGCTCAAAGACGTCAGCGCAGCGTTGACGCTAGACAGCCTGACGCAAACCCTGAACATCCTCGACACCGACCTGCGCCGCAAGTTCGGCCTCACCGCCCCCCGCATCCTGGTCGCCGGCCTCAACCCGCACGCCGGCGAAAACGGCTACCTGGGCCGCGAAGAAATCGACACCATCACCCCCGCCCTGGCAGCAGCGCGCGAGCGCGGCATCGACGTGCGCGGCCCGTACCCGGCCGACACCCTGTTCCAACCCAAATACCTGCAAGACGCCGACTGCGTCCTGGCCATGTACCACGACCAGGGCCTGCCGGTGCTGAAATACGCCACCTTCGGCCACGGCGTCAACATCACCCTCGGCCTGCCGCTGATCCGCACCTCGGTCGACCACGGCACCGCGCTCGACCTGGCCGCGCAAGGCCTTGGCCGCGCCGACTGCTCCAGCATGCAGGCCGCCCTGGAAGCGGCCCTGCAGATGGTGCAGGCCAGCCGCCCATAAGAAAGACAACACATGAAACACATCGCCCGCAAACGCTTCGGCCAGAACTTCCTGCACGACGCCAACGTGCTCGGCAACATCATCGCCGGCATCGACCCGCGCCCCGGCGACACCATGGTGGAAATCGGCCCCGGCCTGGCCGCCATGACCGACCTGCTGCTGAAATCCCTGCCGCATATGCACGTGGTCGAGCTCGACCGCGACCTGGTGACGCGCCTGGAAAAGCGCTTCACGCGCACCCAGCTCACCATCCACTCCGGCGACGCCCTGAAGTTCGACTTCGGCTCGATCCCGGTGCCGGCGGGGCAAAAGCTGCGTGTGGTCGGCAACCTGCCGTACAACATCTCCTCGCCATTGCTATTCCACCTGGCTGAATTCGCGCCGCTGGTGCAAGACCAGGTCTTCATGCTGCAAAAGGAAGTGGTGGAACGCATGGTGGCCGAACCCGGCACCAAGGCCTACAGCCGCCTGTCGGTGATGCTGCAATGGCGCTACCGCATGGACATGCTGTTCATCGTGCCGCCGGAAGCCTTCGACCCGCCGCCGAAAGTCGATTCCGCCATCGTGCGCATGGTGCCGATCGCGCAGCCGCTGGCCTGCGACGCCGCCCGCCTGGAAGCGGTGGTGCAGAAAGCCTTCTCCCAGCGCCGCAAGGTGATCCGCAACTGCGTGGCCGGCATGTTCACCCCCGAACAACTGGAAGCCGTCGGCATCAATCCCGGCGACCGCCCGGAAACCGTCCCGGTCGAAGCCTACGTCGCCCTCGCCAACCTGCCAGTGTGAAATTCGGGGTCAGGTCTGGCAATCGGACAAATGGTGCCTTAGGGCACCATTTGTCCGATTGCCAGACCTGACCCCGAATTTCCGTCCAAAAAAAAACCCGCTCAGGGAGCGGGTTAAATCCATTTCTTGTTAAGAAGTGGAGGAGACGGGTTGAGTATGCTGCGTCGCGGCATATTGTTCCAATTTATTTTTGGAATCCCAGTCATTCCATTTCTTTATATCTTGGTCACGCAGTCGATCTTCACGTCGCGCCGCTCGTAGTCGCTCATCACGCCGGTGCCGTTGCTCAGGGTGCAGACCTGGCCGGCTGGCTGGTCCTTGATGGTCAGGCCGTAGGTCTGGCCGACCGGAATGTTGGCGAAGGTGAAGGTCGGGGTGCCTTTGGCAATGCTGAGCGGGGTGCCGAAGCTGCCATTGATGATGGTCAGGCCGTCGCCGGTCAGGTTGCTGATGGTGCCGCCCAGGGCGAAGGTCTTCTGGTTGCAGTTGACCACCACGTTGATGCTGGTGGTGTGGCCGGCCGAGCCTTGGCCGCTGGTGCCGGCGACGTCGCAGAGCATGTAGGCTGGGCTGGACTTGACGGTCACGTTGTACATGGTGCCGTAGGAAATGCTGTTGGGGAAGCTGAAGCTGGTGGCGCCGGCCGGCACCTTGAGCGGATCGGCACCATTGTTTTCCAGCACCAGGCCGTCGCTGGTCAGGCCGTACACCGTGCCGCTGATGGTGAAGCTGGCCTTGCCGCCACAGCCGGCAAGGGCCACCGCCAGCAGGGCGGCGCCAAAGAGTTTTGCTTTCATCGGGTTTCCTAAATTATTGGCAGGTGACGTTCACGTTGGCAACCTTTTGCGCCAGCGGCATGACGCCCGTGGCGTTCACCAGGCTGCAGGTCTGGCCGGTCGGCTGCGACAGGATGGTGACGCCGTACGGGGCCATGTTGTTGATCTTGGTCGCGAATTCCCAGTGCTTGCTATTGGCGGGCACGGCCACGGTCAGCGGGCCGTTGGCCAGCACCAGGCCGCTGGTGCTCAGGTTGCTCACCTCGCCGCCCAGCTCGTACGTAAACGGGGTGCAGGTCACCACGGTTTGCTGGTAGGAGTAGTAG
The DNA here is from genome assembly GCA_046523935.1 of Massilia sp. SR12. GTDB lineage: Bacteria > Pseudomonadota > Gammaproteobacteria > Burkholderiales > Burkholderiaceae_D > Rugamonas. Next base: position 4,728,931 of record CP159586.1, read on the forward strand.
TTGATCTTGCCGGTGTTGTTGGCCAGCTTGCACTCGGTGCCGGGCGGCGTGGTCTTGACCGAGACGTTGAAGGCGGCGTCCGGCTCCATCAGGGTTTTGAAGGTGGCGGTGCCGGAACCGGTAACCACCAGCTCGTCGCCGCCATTGTTCAGCAGCACCAGGCCGGTGCGGTCCAGGCCAGTCACCTGGACCACCAGGGGCATGCTGCCATTGCCACCGCCACCACAGGCGGCCAGGCCGGCGGCGCACAGCAGGGCTGCGGCGGCAGACAGATACTTACTCTTCATTCCACATTCTCCAGTCGGTTTCGCGCGTCGGCGCCGTTCAAATCGGCGCCTATTTTAGTGCATTTGCCACATCTTTAGCCGTTTTGGCCTGCTTTTCCCTTGTAACAGCTTGCAACCGGGCTTGGTACAATGGCCAGCATGAAGCCGAAAGCCCTCCTGTTTGACCTGGACGACACCCTGTGGCCGATCGCACCCGTGATCGCCGCTGCGGAAGTGACCCTGCATGCCTGGCTCAGCGCCCACGCGCCGAAAGTGGCGGCGGCGTGGTCGATCGAGGCCCTGCGCGCGCACCGCGCCGAACTGGCGGCGGCCCGGCCCGAGCTGCTGATCGACCTCGGCCAGTTGCGCCGCGCCAGCCTGCAGGCGGCCTTCGCGGCGGTGGGCGAGGCGGAGCATCATGTGGATGGTGCCATGACCCACTTCTTCGCCGCGCGCAACGCCGTCACGCCCTACGACGACGTGCTGCCCGGCCTGCTCAAACTGCGCCAGCACGTGCAGCTGGGCACCATCAGCAATGGCAATGCCAACCTGGAAGTGATCGGCCTGGCCCACCATTTTGACGTATCGCTGGCGGCGGCGCATTTCGGCGCCGCCAAGCCGGACCCCGGCATCTTCCGCGCCGCCTGCCAGGCGCTGGGCGTGGCGCCGCGCGATGCGGTGTATGTCGGCGACGACCTGGCGCTCGATGTGGCGGGGGCGCAGGCGGCCGGCATGCGTGCGGTGTGGATGAACCGGCGCGGCGCGGCCCTGCCGGACGGCGCCCCGGTGCCGGACGCGATGTGCGCCACCCTCGATGAACTGCTTGCGTGGTTGGAACAACAGTTGGCAGAATAGACCTATGCATCTCGATATCCGTGCCCAAACCCTGCTCAAAGCCCTGGTCGAGCGATACATCGCCGACGGCCAGCCGGTCGGCTCGCGCGCCCTGTCCAAGCTGTCCGGCCTGGAACTGTCGCCCGCCACCATCCGCAACGTCATGGCGGACCTGGAGGAGCAGGGCTATGTCGCCAGCCCGCACACCTCGGCCGGCCGCATCCCGACCCCGCGCGGCTACCGCATCTTCGTCGACACCCTGCTGACGGTGCAGCACATCGACGAGAGCGCGATGCAGGCTGGCCTGCGCAGCGCCTCGCCGCAACCGCACAAGCTGATCGCCAACGCGGCGCAGATGCTGTCCTCGCTGACCCAGTTCGCCGGCGTGGTGCTGGCGCCGCGCCATGAGTCGGTGTTCCAGCAAATCGAATTCCTGCGCCTGGGCGAAAAGCGCCTGCTCCTGGTGATCGTGGCGCCCTCGGGCGACGTGCAGAACCGCATCCTGCTGACCGACGTCGACTACACGCCGGCCCAGTTGCAGCAATCGGCCAATTTCATCAACCAGCATTATTCCGGCCTGTCGTTCGACGACGTGCGCGGCCGCCTGCAAGGCGAGCTGCGTCAACTGCGCGACGACATGGGGCGCCTGATGCAGGCGGCGGTGGAGGCCGGCAGCGAAGCCATGGCCGAATCGTCGGAGGATATGGTGATCGCGGGCGAGCGCAACCTGCTGTCGGTGAGCGACCTGTCCTCCAACATGTCTTCGCTGCGCGCCATGTTCGACCTGTTCGAGCAGAAAACCGGGCTGGTGCAGTTGTTGGACGTATCGTCCAAGGCGTCGGGCGTGCAGATCTTCATCGGCGGCGATTCGCAGCTGGTGCCGATGGATGAAATGAGCGTGGTCACCGCGCCTTATGAGGCGAACGGTAAGATTGTGGGGACCTTGGGGGTGATCGGGCCGACCCGCATGGCGTATGAGCGGGTGATTCCGATTGTGGATATTACGTCGCGGTTGCTGTCGAATGCTTTGAGCAACCAGTAAAAAAATGGGGACGAAAAAAATGGGGACGTACCCCATTTAATTTGCAACTTTTCCCCGCAGGGGAAAAAATTGCCAATTAAATGGGGTACGTCCCCATTTTTTTTAGTGCTTATGCGGGCACTGCTCTTTGGTGCAGGTGCCGTAGATGGCCAGCGCGTGCTCGGCGATCTTGAAGCCGCGCTCGGCGGCGATGCGCTGCTGGCGCTTTTCAATCTCGTCGTCGACGAATTCTTCTACGCGGCCGCAGTCCAGGCACACCAGGTGGTCGTGGTGCGAGCCTTCGTTCAGCTCGAAGATCGCCTTGCCGCTTTCGAAGTGGTTGCGGTGCAGCAGGCCGGCCTGCTCGAACTGGGTCAGCACGCGGTACACGGTGGCCAGGCCGACATCCATATTCTCGGCCAGCAGCAGCTTGTACACGTCCTCCGCCGTCAAATGGCGTACGGGGCTGCTCTGGAAAATATCGAGGATCTTGAGGCGCGGCAGGGTAGCCTTGAGGCCGGACGCCTTCAGGTCGGTAGGGCTGTTACTCATGTTTGCTAACGTCAGTTGCGGGAAGTGCTTTATGATATAGCGTTTTAGGCACTTCTGCTCACGGAATTGAGGTTTCATAACATGCGTTCCACCCCGCTGTCTTTGTTGCAACGTAGCACTCCTCTGCTGGCCGCCGCCCTGTTGGCCGCCTGCGCCAGCAAGCCGGCCACGGTGACCCCGGTCGAGGCTTCCCAGGGCGCCCAAACCAGTACCATCACCCAGGTGCAGAAATTCCTGTGGTTCTTCTCGCCGTACCGGCCGGATATCCAGCAGGGCAACTTCGTCTCGCAGGAAATGCTGGCCCAGCTCAAGACCGGCATGGCCAAGGACCAGGTGAAATTCCTGCTTGGCACGCCGCTGATGGCCGACCCCTTCCATGCCCAGCGCTGGGACTACCCGTTCCGCCTGTCCAAGGGCAATGGCGAGCTGACCACCAGCACGGTGGTGGTGTATTTCGACAAGGACGACAAGGTGGCGCGCTTTGAAGGTGGCAACCTGCCGACCGAGCAGGAGTACATCGCCCGTATCGCCGGCCCGATCAAGGATTTCAAGCGCGCCGAGAACGCCAAGGGCAACGCCGCGCCGGGCCGGGCCCCGCTGCCGGGCGGCCAGGAATCGGGCCAGAAGCAATAAAGGACAGAGCATGACGCAATTGAAAATCGCCATCGCCGGCGCCAGCGGCCGCATGGGCCATATGCTGATCGAGGCGGTGCAGGCGGCGCCGGATGCGCGCCTGGCCGGCGCCCTGGACCGCGTGGGCGCGCCCACCCTGGGCCAGGACGCGGCAGCCTTCACCGGCCGGCCGGCCGGCGTGGTCGTGACGGCCGACCTGGCGACCGGCCTGGCCGGCGCCGACGTGCTGATCGACTTCACCCGCCCCGAGGGCACGCTGGAGCACCTGGCTTACTGCGCCGAGCATGGCGTGAAGCTGGTGATCGGCACCACCGGCTTCGATGCAGCGGGCAAGGCGGCCATCGCCAAGGCGGCCGAGAAGACCGCCATCGTGTTCGCGCCGAATATGAGCGTGGGCGTGAACGTGACCCTGAAGCTGCTGGAGTTCGCTGCCAAGCAGTTCGACATCGGCTACGACATCGAGATCATCGAAGCGCACCACCGGCACAAGGTGGACGCGCCGTCCGGCACTGCGCTGAAAATGGGCGAGGTGATTGCCGACGCGCTGGGGCGCGACCTGAAACAGGTCGGCGTGTTCGCGCGCGAAGGCGTGACCGGCCCGCGCGACCCGTCGCAGATCGGCTTTGCCACCGTGCGCGGCGGCGACATCATCGGCGACCATACCGTGATGTTCGCCACCGAGGGCGAGCGCATCGAGATCAGCCACAAATCCTCTTCGCGCCAGCACTACGCCAACGGCTCGCTGCGCGCGGCGCAATGGCTGGCCGATAAGCAGACCGGCTTGTACGACATGTACGACGTGCTGGGCCTGAAGGGCTGATGGAGCACTTCACCTTCGCCAGCTATTGGGAGCGCGGCGACGCGATCAGCCACGGCGTGGCCTACCTGCTGCTGGCGATGTCGCTGGCGTCCTGGTTCTTCATCCTGTGGAAGGGCTGGGCCTCCTGGCGCACCCGGCGCGCGGCGCCGGCGGTGCAGGCCTTCTGGGAAGCGCCGACCGTGGCCGACGGCGTGGCCCTGATGGCGGCGCGCGACCGCGAGGGCATTTTCGCGACCGTGGCGCAAGCCGGCGCGGGCCAGTTGGCGCGTGCCAGGTCCGGCAGCATCGGCGCCGAGATGGGGCACAAGGAGCAGGCCACGCGCGTGCTGCGCGACGCCATCCACGCTTCGACCACGCGCCTGGAAACCGGACTGACCCTGTTGGCGTCGATCGCCTCGACCGCGCCCTTTGTCGGCTTGCTGGGCACCGTGTGGGGCATTTACCATGCGCTGGCGGCGGTGTCGTCGTCGGGCACGGTGCAGATCGACAAGGTGGCCGGTCCGGTGGGCGAGGCCCTGATCATGACCGGGGTCGGCCTGGTGGTGGCGATTCCGGCGGTGCTGGCGTATAACGGTTTTAACCGCATCAACCGCATCACGCTGTCCGAGCTGGATGCGTTTGCGCACGATTTGCACGCTTACCTGACCAAGGGGTAGGGCCATGGCCTTCGGCGCCTTCAACCATCACCGGCAACGCGAATCCATGGCCGACATCAACGTCACGCCGATGGTGGACGTGATGCTGGTGCTGCTGGTGATCTTCATCATCAGCGCGCCGATGTTTACCAATGCGGTGCAGCTGGAACTGCCGAAGGCGCAGGCCAAGGCGGTGCCGCAGGAGGCCGAGACGGTGTCGATCGCGATCGATGCCGCCGGGACGATTTATTGGAATAACGATGCCTTGCCGCCGGGAGCGCTGGAACAGCGCCTGGCGCAGGCGGCGGGTGTTTCGCCGCAGCCGGAGTTGCAGCTGCGGGCGGATAAGGATACCCGTTATGAAGTGGTGGCGCAGGTGATGGCAGCGGCGCAGTCGCACGGCCTTACTCGCCTGGGTTTTGTCACCGATCCGAAGGAAAAGAAATAATGGCCATTGCCACTTTGAACGGCGCCGTGATCGGCGATGAGGCTGCATTCCATGCGGCGTGCCAGGCGGAGCTGGGGTTCCCAGCGTCGTACAGCAACACCATTGATGCGTGGGTCGACTGCCTGTCCTACCTGCGCGATGATGACAATATGACGCGCTTCAAGCTTAAGCCGAATGAAGTGCTGGAAATCGTGATCACCGATGCCAAGGCGATGCCGGCGCACTTGCTGGAAGAAGTCAGCTACTGCGTGGGCGGCATTAATGAGCGCTACGAGGACTACGGCGAGAAGCCGGCGTTGAAGTTGATTTTGCGCTGAGAACCGGAGACCCAGGAAACCGGGGTACGGCCCGAAGGGCCGGACCCCGGCGCGCAGCTGGCGCTGGCAGGGTCCGACCCTTTGGGTCGTACCCTGGTTTCCCGGTTTAGCGGTTTTGCTCGCCCGGCGCCAACGTCAGCACATCAAAGCCAGTCTCAGTCACCGCCACCATATGTTCCCACTGCGCCGACAAGGAGCGGTCGGCGGTCACCACCGTCCACCCATCCGGCAGCGCGCGGGTCGGATGTTTACCCGCGTTAATCATCGGCTCGATGGTAAACACCATGCCCGGCTCCAGCACCATCCCGGTCCCAGGTTTCCCATAGTGCAGCACCTGCGGATCCTCGTGGTACACCATGCCAATGCCATGCCCGCAATAATCGCGCACCACGCTATAGCCGGCCGCCTCGGCCAGCTTCTGGATCGCGTGCCCCACGTCGCCCAGGCGCGCGCCCGGTTTCACCGCGCGGATGCCAGCCCACATCGCGTCATACGTCACTTCGCACAGCTTCTGCGCCGCCTTCGACGGGGTGCCGACGTAGTACATGCGGCTGGTGTCGCCAAACCATTCATCCTTGATCACGGCCACGTCGATGTTGATGATGTCGCCATCCTTCAGCACCTTCTTCGGGGTCGGGATGCCGTGGCACACCACCTCGTTGACCGAGGTGCAGACGGTGCCGGTAAAGCCGCCGTAACCAACATTGGCCGGGATCACCTTCAGCTCATTGACGATGTAGTCGTTGCATAACTGGTCCAGCTGGGCGGTGGTGACGCCCGGCTTGACGTGCGGGGCGATGAAGGTGAGGACGTCGGCCGCCAACTGGCCGGCCACGCGCGCGCTTTCCACCTGGTCGGGTGTCTTGATCAGGATAGCTTTGTTGTTACGCTTGCGCATGGCGGGTCTTTCTGAGGGCGGAAGGGGCGCATGGTATCACAGGCGCCCCGGCCCGGCTCAGGCGACCTTGGCGTGGTCGAAGTGCGGGTTCTGGATCAGGCCGAGGATGTTGCCGAACGGGTCGGCCAGGTCGACCACGCGGATCCCTTCCCCCACGTCTTCAATTTTGGAGTGAGCGCTCGCTCCCAGTGCGACGATGCGTTCGACTTCCTTTTCGATATCATCCACGCCCCAGTAGACCTGGGTGCCGGTCTTGCCGGGCACGCCATCCGGCAGCAGGCCCAGCTCGAAACCGCCGATTTCGAAGCCGACGTAAAACGGCTGGTCGAAATAGGGTTCTTTCTGGAAGACCTTGCTGTACCACTCCTTGCCGGCTTGCAGGTCGGGCGTGGGGTAGGTGGCGGTGCGCAAACCTTTGATCATGCTGTTCTCCTCTATGGCGTTGTTGATGCCCGCATCTTGCCATGCCCTGCTGCGGCGTGATTGGAAAAATGGAAACTCAGTCGAGCAGCAGGTCTTCCGCCCGCCGGTAGGCATGCCGCCGCTCCGCCCGGTCGTACCGGCGTTGCGGGGCTAGCAGCACATCTTGGGGCAGCGGACGTGCCGTCGAGGGGCGCTCCGCGTCCGGCGTGGGGTTTGGCGGGGTGGATGGCTGGCTACGCGGCTTGAAGTGCGGCAAGCTCGCGAGGCGCTCAGTTTCTTGCTGGGCCCGGCGCAGGCGCTGTGCCTGTGCCCAGCCGCGCTCGCCCGGCATCTGGATGTAGATCGCGCTCCAGGCATTGTGGACGGTACCGAGTGCTTGTTGGGCAAACTGGTTGGCCGACATGCACATGGCGTTGTAGACCAGGTCGTCACCCACGATGGCGGCGTAACGCGTGGCGGCATGGTTGGCAATCCGGAGTCGCGTGCCGTCGGGCAGGAAGAGCGCTTTCCAGAAGTAGCCACGTTGCCCAGAAGGCTTGGCGAGTTCGAGTTGCCGCTCGAGCCATTCGTGGATGGCCAGGTCAGCGAGCTGGCCAAGCTCGTTTTCTTTGCAATGGTCGTGCTGGAAGTCCATTAAGGTGCGCAAAGTGCGGGGGGTGATGGCGATGCATACAGTAGGTGTCACGATTGCCTCCGTCGGGAGAAAGTGGGATTTTGGGCCAAAATTGGCCTGACCACTCCGGGATTTCTGACGATTTTCGGGCCTCAAAGTGGGATTTTTGTAGTTAGACCCGCAAAATCCCATTTGTTCCCGATTTCTCGATAAAAATCCCGGAGTGGTCAGGCCAAAATCGGCCCAAAATCCCACTTTCTCCCGACGCAGCGCGCCGGCTCACCCCTTGCCTACATAGGCGTCGGGCGAAGTGCCGGTGAAGTCGTGGAAGTCGCGGATCAGGTGGGATTGGTCGAAGTAGCCGCTGTCGAGGGCGAGGCCGGCCCAGTCGCGGCCGTATGTACCGGACTCAGCCGCCAATGCGGCGGCCCGGGCGGCGCGGAAGCGGCATACGCGGGCGAACAGTTTGGGTGACAGGCCGACATGGTCACGGAATTGGGTGGCCAGATATTGGCGCGATACGCCCAGCGCGTTGGCCAGCTCCTCGACGCGCACGGCGCCGCCACGAGCCTCCAGCTCGTCCACCGCCCGTAGTGCCAGTGCCTGGCCGGTAGCCGTTGGCGCGATCGCGGCAGTGACGCGGCTGGCGATGGCTGTGGCGGTACGCGCACCAGGCGGGGCGAGTGCAAGGCGGGCGTACAGCGCATCGGCCAGCAAGGCCAAGCGCTCGGCATCATTGCGCGCCACCGACCACAAGGCGTCGCCCAAACGCTCGGCATGTGAACGCCCCCACAACAGCTCCAGCTCAGCCTTCCCATCGGTCAGGGACTCCAGCGGCACCCCGCCCAGGAACAAGCCTGCCGCACCGGCCCGAAAGCGCACCGCCACCGTGCGCACGGGCCGGTCGGCCGGCACATCGAACCAGGCGCTCATCATGCCGACAAAGTAAGCGTCGCCACTGTCCTGCCATAGGATATCGGTCCGGTTATCCGGCAGCACCCGGTGCGCGACGGGCGCGGGCGCGCCGGGTCCGGCCGTGCCGCCCGCCGTCTCCGCCAGCCACAGGCAATCGACCAGCCCGGCCAGCCCCGGCGGGGGCGGAAATTCCTGATATCTCATATTGCTTTCATTCTGACGCGCCGCACCAAATGCATTGTTATAATGAAGGGTTCATATTCCACCATTTTAGTGCGCCACATCATGCAAGAAAAATATAGTCCAGCAGAAGTCGAACAAGCCGCCCAATCGCACTGGAAGGCGATCGACGCCTACAAAGCAGTCGAAAACGACCCGCGTTTCCCAAAAGGCAAGTATTACGCTTGCTCCATGCTGCCTTACCCATCGGGCAAGCTGCACATGGGCCACGTGCGCAACTATACGATCAATGACGTGATGTACCGCTACCTGCGGATGAACGGCTACAACGTGCTGATGCCGATGGGCTGGGACGCCTTCGGCATGCCAGCGGAAAACGCGGCAATGGCCAACAACGTGCCGCCGGCCAAATGGACCTATTCCAACATCGACCACATGAAAGAGCAGATGGAGTCGATGGGCCTGGCGATCGACTGGTCGCGCGAAATGGCTGCCTGCAAGCCGGAGTACTACAAGTGGAACCAGTGGATGTTCCTGAAGATGCTGGAAAAAGGCATCATCTACCAAAAGACCGGTACCGTGAACTGGGACCCGATCGACCAGACCGTGCTGGCCAACGAGCAGGTGGTCGATGGCCGCGGCTGGCGTTCCGGCGCGCTGATCGAAAAGCGCGAAATCCCGATGTACTACGTCCGCATCACCGACTACGCCGACGAGCTGCTGGAATATGTCGACAACAAGCTGCCAGGCTGGCCTGAGCGCGTGCGCATCATGCAATCCAACTGGATCGGCAAGAGCACCGGCGTGCGCTTCGCCTTCCCGCACGACATCAAGGGCGCGGATGGCCAGTTGATCAACGACGGCAAGCTGTATGTGTTCACCACCCGTCCCGACACCGTGATGGGCGTGACCTTCTGCGCCGTGGCCGCCGAGCACCCGCTGGCCGCCCACGCCGCGCAGGACAAGCCGGAACTGCAAGCCTTCATCGCTGAATGCAAGATGGGCTCCGTGATCGAAGCCGACATGGCAACGATGGAGAAGAAGGGCATGCCGACCGGCCTGTTCGTGACCCACCCGCTGACCGGCGCACAAGTCGAAGTCTGGATCGGCAACTACGTCCTGATGACCTACGGCGACGGCGCCGTGATGGGCGTGCCGGCGCACGACGAGCGCGACTTCGCCTTCGCGAAAAAATACAATCTGCCGATCAAGCAAGTGATCGCCGCCGAAGGCCAGTCGTATTCCGACGAGGCCTGGCAGGACTGGTACGGCGATAAGTCGATCTCCGTGGTGACCAACTCCGGCAAGTACGACGGCCTGCGCTACACCGATGCGCTGGAAGCGATTGCCGCCGACCTGGCTGCCAAAGGCCTGGGCGAGAAGAAAACCACCTTCCGCCTGCGCGACTGGGGCATTTCGCGCCAGCGCTACTGGGGCACCCCGATCCCGATGATCCACTGCGAGTCCTGCGGCTCGGTGCCAGTGCCGGAGAAGGACCTGCCGGTGGTACTGCCGGAAGACTGCGTCCCGGACGGCACCGGCAACCCGCTGAACAAGCATGAAGCCTTCCTCAAGTGCGACTGCCCGAAATGCGGCAAGCCGGCGCGCCGCGAGACCGACACCATGGACACCTTCGTCGACTCGTGCTGGTACTACATGCGCTATACCTCGCCAGGCAGCGATGCCGCGATGGTGGACGCGCGCAACGACTACTGGATGCCGATGGACCAGTACATCGGCGGCATCGAACACGCCGTGCTGCACTTGCTGTACGCGCGCTTCTGGACCAAGGTGATGCGCGACTTCGGCCTGGTCAAATTCGACGAGCCATTCACCAACCTGCTGACCCAGGGCATGGTGCTGAACGAGACTTACTACCGCGAAGACGCGGCCGGCAAGAAGACCTGGTTCAACCCGGCCGACGTGGACCTGACCACCGACGACCGTGGCCGCCCAGTCTCCGCCCTGCTGCGCGCCGATAACGCGCCGGTGCATATCGGCGGCACCGAGAAGATGTCCAAGTCGAAGAACAACGGCATCGACCCGGCCGCCCAGATCGAGCAATACGGCGCCGACACCGCGCGCCTGTTCACCATGTTCGCCTCGCCGCCGGAACAGACCCTGGAGTGGTCCGGCTCCGGCGTGGAAGGCTCCAACCGCTTCCTGAAGCGCGTGTGGAACTTCGGCTACGCCCAACGCGAGGCAATCCGCGCCGCTGGTTCGCCGCTGGCCGTTGCCGCGTCCACCGACGAGGGCAAGACCCTGCGCCGCGAACTGCACAAGGTGCTGCAGCAGGCCGACTACGACATCAAGCGCATCCAGTACAACACCGTGGTGTCGGCCTGCATGAAGATGCTGAACACCCTGGAATCGGCGAAGGCCGTGGAGCCGGCGGTGCTGGCCGAGGGTTATTCGATCTTCCTGCGCCTGCTGAACCCAGTGGCGCCGCACATCACCCACGTGCTGTGGCAGGAAATGGGCTTCGCCGGCGACATCCTGGACGCCGCCTGGCCACAGGTTGATCCAGCCGCGCTGGAGCAGTCCGAGATCGAACTGATGATCCAGATCAACGGCAAGCTGCGCGGCTCGGTGAAGGTGCCGAAGGCCGCCGACAAGGCCGCCATCGAAGCCGCCGCGCTGGCCGAGGAAAGCGTGCAGAAATTCCTGGAAGGCGCGCCGAAGAAGATCATCGTGGTGCCTGGCAAGCTGGTTAACATCGTGGTGTAAGGAACCCATGACGACGACTCTGAAAACTTTGCGCAACGTGGTGCTGGCCAGCGTGCTGGCGGCCGCCGCCAGCGGTTGCGGCCTCCACCTGCGCGGTTCGAGCGGCAACTTCACGCTGCCGTTCAACGCCCTGTATGTGGCCATGCCGGAGTCGTCGCCGCTGGCGATTGACCTGAAGCGCAATATCCGCGCCAACGGCCACACGGCGGTGGCGGCGCGCGCCGCCGACGCCGACGGCGTGATCGAAGTGATTACCGACCCGGAAAAAACGCGCAGCAAATCCATCCTGTCGCTGAACGCCAATGGCCGTGTGCGCGAGTACCTGCTGACGTATAACATCGTGTTCCGCGTGGTCGACAAGGCCGGCAACGAACTGCTGGCGCCGACCCAGATCACCCTGGGCCGCCCGATCGAGTTCAAGGAAGACCAACTGCTGGCGAAAGAGCAGGAAGAGGCGCTGCTGTACAAGGACATGCAGACTGACCTGGTGCAGCAGATGATGCGCCGCATGGCCGCCATCAAGCCGGGCGCGCCGGCCCCGGCACCGACTCCGTCCGGCGTGCTGCCGGGCGTGCTGGGCACCCCGGACGCCACCGGCAGCGGTAGCGGCATGTCCGCCGCGCCCGTGGTCCGCTAAGGCCGGCCGATGCAGTTGCGCGCCGACGCCCTGGACGTCCACGTCACGAAGACGCTGGCGCCGCTGTACGTCATCACCAGCGACGAGCATTTGCTGGCGCTGGAGGCGGCCGACAAAATCCGCCGCGCGGCGCGCGCGCAAGGGTATTCCGAGCGCGACGTGCTGACGGTGGAACGCACTTTCAAATGGGGCGAGCTGCTGGCAGCCAACCAGGCCATGAGCCTGTTCGGCGACAAGAAGCTGATCGAGCTGCGCATCCCGTCCGGCAAGCCGGGCAAGGATGGCGGCGCCGCCCTGCAGGCCTACGCCAAGGACCTGTCCCCCGACAATCTCACGCTGATTACGCTGCCCAAGCTGGACTGGCAGACGCAAAAAGCAGCGTGGGTGGCGGCCTTGCAGCAGGCCGCCGTGTATATCGACATCCCGACCATTGAGCGCAACGCGCTGCCGGGATGGATCGCGCACCGCCTTGCCGCACAAGGGCAAAGCGCCGACCGCGCCAGTCTGGACTTCATCGCCGACCGCGTTGAAGGCAACCTGCTGGCCGCGCACCAGGAAATCCAGAAACTCGGCTTGCTGCACGAGCCGGGCAAGCTGGCCCACGAGCAGGTGCAGGACGCCGTGCTGAATGTCGCACGCTACGACGTGTTCAAGCTGTCCGAAGCCATGCTGTCCGGCGACATCGCGCGCCTGATTCGCATGCTGGAAGGCTTGAAAGGCGAGGGCGAAGCGCTGCCGCTGGTCTTGTGGGCCGTCTCCGAAGAAATCCGCACGCTGCTAAAATTAAAGGCAGGCATGGCGCAAGGCCGACCGCTGCCGGCGCTGCTCAAGGAGTACCGCATCTGGGGCCCGCGCGAACGGCTGATGGAGCCGGCGCTGCGCCGCATCTCGCTGCCGACGCTGGAAGCGGCGCTGCAGCAGGCCGCCCAGGTCGACCGCATGGTGAAAGGCTTGCGCGCCAAAGCGTTCGCCGGCGACCAGTGGGATGCCATGCTGCAGCTGGCGCTGAAGGTCGCACGAGGATAAAGAGTATGGACATCAAGCAGTATATGCAGGACATCGGCCAGCGCGCCCGCGCCGCCTCGCGCGGCATGGCGCGCGCCGACAGCGCCACGCGCAACCGCGCGCTGGAGCTGATCGCCGCCGCCATCGAGCGCGAAGCCGACGCGCTGCGCGCCGCCAACGAGCAGGATCTGGCCGCTGCGCGCGCCGCCGGCCTGGCGCCGGCCATGCTGGACCGCCTGGCGCTCTCCGACAAGGCCATCGCCACCATGGTGGAAGGCCTGCGCCAGATCATTTCGCTGCCGGACCCGGTGGGTGAAATCTCGAACGTGAAAATCCGCCCGTCCGGCATCCAGGTGGGCCAGATGCGCGTGCCGCTGGGCGTGATCGGCATCATCTACGAAGCGCGCCCGAACGTCACCGTTGACGCGGCCGGCCTGTGCATCAAGAGCGGCAACGCCACCATCCTGCGCGGCGGCTCTGAGGCGATCAACTGCAACCGCGCGCTGGCCAAGCTGGTGGCAGAGGGCCTGGCCGGTGCCGGTTTGCCGACCGATGGCGTGCAGGTGGTCGACACCACCGACCGCGCCGCCGTCGGCGCCCTGATCACCATGCCGCAGTTCGTGGACGTGATCGTGCCGCGCGGCGGCAAGGGCCTGATCGCGCGCCTGATGGAAGAGGCCACGGTGCCGATGATCAAGCACCTGGACGGCATCTGCCACGTCTACATCGACGGCAAGGCGGACATCGCCAAGGCGCTGGACATCGGCTTCAACGCCAAGTGCCACCGCTACGGTACCTGCAACACCATGGAAACCTTGCTGGTGGCGCGCAGTATCGCCGCTGAAGTGCTGCCGCAGTTGGCCACGCGCTACGCCACCGAGTCGGTGGAGCTGCGCGCGGATGCCGAGGCATACGCCATCCTGGCCGGTGCCGGCTACCCGCACCTGGCGCACGCCAGCGAGGAAGACTGGGCCACCGAATACCTGGCGCCGATCCTGGCGGTGCGCGTGGTGGACGGCCTCGACGCTGCGATCGAGCATTGCAATACCTGGTCGTCCAAGCATACCGAGGCGATTGTGACCGAGGACTATTCCGCCGCGATGCGCTTCCTGCGCGAAGTGGATTCGTCGTCGGTGATGATCAATGCCTCGACCCGCTTTGCGGACGGCTTCGAGTATGGGCTGGGTGCGGAGATCGGCATCTCCAACGACAAGCTGCACGCACGCGGCCCGGTTGGCCTGGAGGGGCTGACTTCCCTTAAATACGTGGTGTTCGGCCACGGCGAAATTAGAAAGTGACCATGCTCTGGATTAAAGCGCTGCATATCGTCTTCATCGTGGCCTGGATGGCCGGCCTGTTCTACCTGCCGCGTATTTTCGTCAACCTGGCGATGGACACCTCGGGTCCGAGCACCGAGCGGCTGCTGACGATGGCGCGCAAGCTGTACCGCTTCACCACTATGCTGGCGCTGCCGGCGCTGGTGTTCGGGGTGTGGCTGGTGGTGTTGCAGTACGGCGCCAAGATGCCGGGCTGGCTGCATGCGAAATTGGGCGTGGTCGTGCTGCTGGTGGGTTACCACCATGCTTGCGGTTCGCTCTTGAAGAAATTTGAACGCGGCGTTAACGCGCGTGGTCATGTGTTTTACCGGTGGTTCAATGAAGTGCCGGTGTTGATGTTGCTGGCGATTGTGATTCTGGTGGTCGTCAAGCCTTTCTAAACCTGGAAAACCAGGAAACCGGGGTACGGCCCGAAGGGCCGGACCCCGCCCGCGGCCGCCGCAGGCCAGGGTCCGACCCTTCGGGTCGTACCCTGGTTTCCCGGTTTCAGCGGTTTTGCTATAAACAACGGATAAAGGGTTCCCCACAATGCCATCCTATTTTTGCCCCTGCCCGCGCGGTCTTGAAGCCGCCCTCGCAGAAGAACTGACCGAAATCGCGGCCCAAAGCCCGACCCTGAAGGTCCACAACCAAGTCCCCGGCGGCGTGCACGCCTCCGGCGACCTGTACGACGCCTACCGCATCAACCTGCACTCGCGCATCGCCTCGCGCGTGCTGATGCGCATGGGCGTGTGCCACTACCAGAACGAAAACGACATCTACGACCTGGTCCTGGGCCAGGCCTGGGAAGAATGGTTCGGCATCGACCACACCATCCGGGTCGACGTCACCGCCATCAAGTCGCCGCTCAAATCGCTCGAATTCACCACCCTGAAGATCAAGGACGCCGTGTGCGACCGCTTCCGCGACCTGTACGGCAAGCGCCCGTCGGTCGACACGCGCGAACCGGACATGCGCATTTTCGGCTTCCTCGACCAGCGCCAGTTCATGATCTACCTCGACACCTCCGGCGAAGCGCTGTTCAAGCGCGGCTGGCGCGAGGAGACCGGCGACGCGCCGCTGCGCGAGAACCTGGCGGCCGGCCTGCTGCGCGTATCCGGCTGGAAGCCGGGCATGCCGCTGTTCGACCCGATGTGCGGCTCCGGTACCATCCTGTGCGAAGCGGCGCAGATGGTGCAGGGCATTCCGCCCGGCGCGCGGCGCCGTTTCGCGTTCGAGAAATTCCACGACTTCGATCCGGAGCCGTGGAATAAGATGAAGACCGATTTCACGCCGAATCCGCTGCCGACCGAGCCGACCATTTTTGGTTCGGATATTTCGGGCGATATGGTGGCGATGGCGCGCCATAACCTGCGCTGCGCCGGCATCATGTTCGAGGTGCCGTTGAAGCAGATCGAGGCGCAGCAGGTGCAGGCGCCGACCAAGGAGCCGGGGATTTTGCTGACCAATCCACCGTATGGCGAGCGGATTGGGGTGCGCGGGGATGCGAGCCTGGAGGAGGATGAGCTGGCGCGTAGTTTCTATAGCGCGTTTTCGACTACTTTGAAGCAGCGTTTCAGTGGCTGGACGGCTTATCTGTTCACCGCCGATTTGGGGCTGCCTAAGCTGCTGCGCTTGAAGGAGTCGCGGAAGACGCCGTTCTTTAATGGGGCGTTGGAGTGCCGGCTGTTCAGGTTTGATATGGTGGCGGGGTTTAATCGGAAGCCGCCGGCGGGTGAGTGAAATTCGGGGTCAGGTCTGACATTCGGACATTTGGCGGGTATAGTGTCCATTTTCTGCGTTGGCGCGGGCCGCCAAATGTCCGAATGACAGACCTGACCCCTAGACCTCGGGCGTTGGCGGCGATGCTGGCTAGCTTGTCGATGCTGGGGCCGTTTTCGATTGATGCTTATTTGCCGGCTTTTCCGAGCATCCAGGCTTCGCTGCATGCGACGCCATTGGAGGTGCAGCAGTCGCTGACGGCTTATATGCTGGCGTTTGCCGGCATGGTGCTGTGGCATGGGGCGCTGTCCGATGCGCTCGGGCGGCGCAATGTGATCCTGGTGTCGCTGGTGGCGTTCCTGGTCGGGACTATCGGTTGCGCGTCCGCGCATACCGTTCATTACCTCTGGTTCTTCCGCGTGCTGCAGGGCGTTTCGGCCGGCGCCGGGGTGGTGGTGGGGCGCGCCATCATCCGCGACCTGTATGCCGATGCGGCGGCCGCGCGGCTGCTGTCGATGGTGACCATGATCTTCGCCATCGCGCCGGCCATTGCGCCGGTGCTGGGCGGCGTGATCGTCAAGTATTCGGACTGGCGCACCATCTTCCTGGCATTGGCCGGGTATACCGTGGTCTTGTTCATCGTCTGCTACCGGCGCCTGCCGGAGACGCTGCCGCGCGAGAAGCGGCAGCCGTTCAATCCGCGCTCCCTGTGGCGCAATTACCGCCAGATCCTGTCCTCGCCGCTGTTCCACCTGAAGACCGGCATCGTCGCCTTCAATTTCGCCGGGCTGTTCCTGTACATTACCGCCGCCCCGGTGGCGCTGCCGACCCAGTTGCATTTGGGGCCGGACCAATTCGCCTGGTTGTTCGTGCCGGCGGTGAGCGGCATCTTCCTTGGCGCGCTGGCGGCCAACCGCATCGCCGGCAAGATCAGCTTCATGCGCCAGATCGGCTTTGGCTTTTGCTTCCTGCTGACGGCGGCGCTGGCCAATGTGCTGCTGCATGCGCTGCTGCCGCCGTCGCTGCCGTGGAGCGTGCTGCCGCTGTTCTTCTACACCTTCGGCATGTCGCTGGCGGCGCCCGGCGCCACCCTGCTGGCGCTCGACCTGTTCCCGGATATTCGCGGCACCGTGGCGTCGGTGCAATCGTTCGCCACCACCCTGCTGGGTGCCCTGGTGGCCGGGGTGCTGGCGCCGCTGGCGTCGCATTCGCTGCTGTGGCTGGCGTGCGGCCAACTGGCCCTGACCCTGAGCGCGCTGGGGCTATGGTTGACGGCGCGCGTCTTGCGGCGCAAGATAAGTGCCTAAATGAAAATCTTGTTGGCAAATAGTAAATTTCTGTTAATAGTGTAGTTGTTTCTACACAAATGCAACATATTGCCGCCAGAAATTTGTATTGCTATTAAGTTATAGTATATTTATGCCAATTTGCTCCGTGGATTGCAAGCGAGAACAGAGCGGATATACACCCGCAATTCGAGGATTTGGACCACCCTGAAATGCAACACCCCGAACAAGACATCCGCAATCGCTTGCTGATCGCGCGCCTGCCGGCTATGCCGCAGATCCTGATCAAGCTGATTGAGCTCCTGCAAGCCGACGATGCCGGCATGCCGGAGCTGGCTGCGCTGATCGCCAAGGATGCGGGCATGACCAGCAAGATCATGGCCGTGGCCAATAGCTCGGCCTACCAGCGGCACAACCGCACGGTGGGCCTGGAGCAGGCCCTGGTGTCGCTCGGCACCGACATGATCAAGACGCTGGTGATTTCGGAATCGGTGTTCCAGACCTTTAACAACTTCCCGCACAGCGGCAGCACCGACTTGCGCGCCTTCTGGAAGGGCTCCCTGACCACCGCCGTGATCGCGCGCGACATTGCGCGCGTGCTTGATTACCCGCAGGTGGAGGAGGCCTACCTGGCCGGCCTGCTGCACAATGTGGGCCGCCTGGCGCTGCTGGCCACCGCGCCCAAAGAATACGCCTACAACTTCACCGCGCGCGACGACGAGGACCTGTGCGCGGTGGAGCAGCGCACCCTGGAAATCACCCACGCCGAAGCCGGCGCCTGGCTGATCGAGCGCTGGAACCTGGATTCCTTCCTGGCCGATTCGGTGCTGTACCACCACGAGCCGGTGCCGCGCCTGGAAGCGGCGCACCCCCTGATCCGCATCGTGCGCCTGGCGCACCAGCTGTGCTACCACGCCGACACGCCGCAAGCGGCGGTGGCGGCGGCCGCCCTGTGCGGCATCGAGGACGACAAGCTGGACGCCTTCGTGAAGTCGGCCGCGCGCCAGGTGACGCGCGCCGCCGAGCACCTGGGCATCGACCTGGCCGGCGCCGACGAGATCCCGGCGCCACCGGCGCTGGCGCAAGCGGCGGCGCTGAAGCCGGTCGACCCGGTGCAGGCGCGCCTGCAAGAGGAAGTGCGCAATATGGTGCTGGTGCAGGAGATGGGCCAGAGCTTTGCGCGCCAGTCGGGCGAGCCGGGCATGCTGGACGCCATGACGCGTTCGGCGCGCATCCTGTTCGACCTGGAGACCACCGTCATCCTGCTGGAAAGCCCGACCGGCCACGCGCTGCAAGGCGCCGGCAGCGGCGAAGCGCAGCAGCGCCTGGCCGAATTCGCCGTCCCCCTGAACAAGCCCGGCATGCTGGCCGATGCCGCCAATGGCCGCACCCTGGCCTTCGCCGCGCGCGGCGCCGGCCCTGGCCTTGGCATCGTGGAAGAGCAGCTGTTCCGCATCGTCGGCAGCGAAGCCCTGGTCTGCCTGCCGCTGGTGGCCGGCCAGCGCTGCCTGGGCATGATCGTGGGCGGGGTGCCGGCCTGGCAGCTGCCGCTGCTGCAAAAGAAGGAGCGCTTCCTGCAGGCCTTCGGCAACCAGGCCGCCAACGCGCTGGAAACCGCGCTGTCCGAGCGCGGCCACGCGCGGCGCCAGGTGGCGCATGTGGCGGAGGAATACCGCGAGGCCTCGCGGCGCGTGGTGCACGAGGTGAACAACCCGCTCTCCATCATCAAGAATTACCTCTCCGTGCTGGACGCCAAGCTGGCGCGCCGTGAGCCTGTTGTTTCCGAGATGTCGATCCTGAATGAGGAGATCGACCGCGTCGGCCAGCTGATCAACGGCCTGGCCGACCTGCAACCATCGGACGCCGGCTGCGTGACCAACGTGGCGCGCGTGGTGGAGGACGTGCTGCGCCTGTTCCGCGCCACCGACTTCCTGCCCGCCTCGGTGCAGGTGGTGACGCGCATGCAGGACGGCCCGCAGGAGATCGACGGCGACGCCGACCTGCTCAAGCAGATCCTGGTTAACCTGGTCAAGAATGCCATCGAGGCGCAGCCGCAGGGCGGGCGCATTGAGATTGCCAATCGCGGGCTGGTCAACCGCGAACGCCGGCTGTATGTCGAGCTGGTGGTAAGCGACGCCGGTCCCGGCCTGTCGCAGGAAGTGCTGGCCAACTTGTTTAGTGCCGTGAAGAGCAGCAAGGAAGGCAAGCACCATGGGTTGGGACTGTCCATCGTCCACAGCCTGGTCAAAAAACTGAACGGCATGATCAGCTGCCGCAGTGGCGCCAACGGCACCTCGTTTGAACTCCTGCTGCCGGCTCGCGGCAGCACCAGCCAGCTCGCCACAGTGCAGGCGCGCGGCGTGGTGGACTCCGTATAAGGCCCCATGAACCCGATCATCCCGACGCCCCAGACCCCGGCACCGGAATTCCAGCCCCGCCTTTTGCTGGTAGACGACGAACCGCGCCTGCTCACTTCCTTGTACGAGCTGCTGCGCGTGCAGGACCATTACCAGCTGGTGACCGCCACCAATGGCGCCGAAGCGCTGGCCGCGTTGAGCCGCCAGCATTTCGACCTGCTGCTGCTGGACCTGCGCCTGCCGGACATGAGCGGCCACGACATCATGGACTTCGTGAACTCGCGCGAGATCGACTGCGACGTGATCGTGATGAGTGGCGAAGCCGGCATCGAGGCCGCCATCGGCGCCCTGAAGCGCGGCGCCTACGATTACCTGCGTAAGCCGTACAACCCGCCCGAGCTGCTGAAGACCGTGGAGAACGCGCTGCAGAAGCGCCGCCTGGCGGTGGAGAATACGCGCATCGCGCAGCGCCTGGAAAACTCGGAGAAGATGTACCGCTACCTGGTGGACAGCTCGCCCGACATTATCTACACCCTGAACCACGAAGGTTGCTTCACCTTCATCAACGACCGCGCTTACCAGATCCTGGGCTACACGCGCGAAGAGCTGATCGGCCGCCATTACTCGGTGCTGGTGCATGAAGAAGACCAGGAGCGTGCGCGCTACGTCTTCAACGAGCGCCGCGTCGATGAACGCGCCTCGCGCAATGTGGAGCTGCGCCTGAAGTGCAATAACAGCGCCGCCGGCGACCGCACCTTCAACAACACGCTGATGACGATTTCGCTCAACGCGATCGGCATGCACGTGCCGGGCGAGGTGGTGGCCAAGCATGAATTCTTCGGCACCTACGGTGTGGCGCGCGATATCACCGATCGCAAGCGCGCCGAGGAGATGATCTCCTACCAGGCCTACCACGACATCCTGACTGACCTGCCGAACCGCATCCTGTTCAAGGACCGCCTGGGCCTGGCCGTGATCCAGGCCAAGCGCAAGCTTGCCGAGCTGGCGGTGATGTTCATCGACCTTGATCGCTTCAAGCTGGTCAACGACACCCTGGGCCATGTGAAGGGCGACGAGCTGCTGCAGCAAGCCGCGCGCCGCCTGAAGGATTGCCTGCGCAAGGGCGACACGCTGGCGCGCCATAGCGGCGATGAATTCACCATTGTGCTGCCGGAGCTGCGCGACCGCGCCGACGCCAAGGCGATCGCCGACAAGTTCCAGGAAGTGCTGCAGCAGCCGTTCGACCTGGACGGCCACGTGGTGCATATCTCGGCCTCGATCGGCATCGCGGTGTATCCAACCGACGGCGACTCCATCGAGGAACTGCTGCGCCACGCCGACATCGCCATGTACCAGGTCAAGGCGCAGGGCAAGAATGGCCACAGCTTCTACCACGCTTCGATGCAGGACATGTCGCACCAGAAGATCGCGCTGGAACAGTCGCTGCGCAAGGCGCTGGAGAACAACGAGCTGGAAATGTACTACCAGCCGCAGGTCGACCAGGCCAGCGGCCGCATCATCGGCGCCGAGGGGCTGATGCGCTGGAACCACCCGACGCGCGGCCTGCTGTCGGCCGGCGAGTTCCTGCCGTTCGCGGAGGAAAATGGGCTGATGCTGCCGATCTCCGACTGGATGATCGGCGCGCTGTGTCGCGACCTGCTGCTATGGAACGCGGCCGGCGCAGACAATATCCGCCTGTCGCTCAACCTGTCGCCGCAATACCTGGACCGCGGCGACTTCTTCGAGAAGATGCGCAACGCGCTGCTGCGCTACCAGATTTCACCGGCCCAGATTGAGGTCGAGATCACCGAGAATATCTGTATCCGCAACCCGCAGTACGCCATCGAACAACTGAACAAGCTGTGCCAGCTCGGTGTCTCGGTGGCGATCGATGATTTCGGCACCGGCTACTCCTCACTGTCCTACCTGCACCGCTTCCCGATCCACACCATCAAGATCGACCAGAGCTTCGTTAAGGAGATCCACGACGAGCATGGCCACTATCCGGTGATCCTGGCCATTATCTCGATCGCGCGTGGCCTGGGGCTGCACCTGGTGGCGGAAGGCGTGGAAACCGAGGTGCAGGCGCGCTACCTGGCCGCCAACGGCTGCGCCACCATGCAAGGCTACCTGTTCTACCGCCCGATCGCGCTGACCAGTTTCATGGAAGTGCTGGCGGCACAGAACCAAGCCGAGTTGCCGACCCTGACCGTCGTGCCGCGCCTGGCGATCCAGGCGTAAGGGCGGCATGCAGCGCTACACTCCCACCGCAGTGGAAGACGCCGGCGCGCCGGTGCAGGAAGACGGCTCCAGTGCTGGCTCCACGGCCGGCTTCACCGCCGAATTCCTGCGCGTGCGCCAGTTGGCCGAACGCGGCGTCGCCAATGCCCAGCACAGCCTGGGCTTCATGTACTTCAATGGCCAGGGCGTGCCGCAAAGTTATGAGCTGGCCGTGGCCTGGTATCGCCAGGCCGCCAACGCCGGCCTGGAACATGCGCAGTACAACCTGGGTGTGATGTTCCAGAAAGGGCAGGGGGTGGAAGTCGACTTCGCCGAAGCGGCCCACTGGTACCAGCTGGCGGCCGAGCAAGGCTATGCCGCCGCGCAGTACAACCTGGGCTGGCTGTACGCCAAAGGGCAGGGCGTGGTGCAGGACACGGAGCAGGCGCGCCACTGGTTCGCCAAGGCCGCCGAACAGGGCGATCCCGGCGCGCAAAACAATCTGGGCATGATGTACGACACCGGCAAAGGCGTGCCGCAGGATTACGCGCAAGCGATCATGTGGTACCGCAAGGCCGCCGAGCAAGGTTACGCGCGCGCCCAGTTCAACCTCGGCCTGCGCTACGACAATGGCCAGGGCGTGGCGCAGGACGCCAAACAGGCATTGGGCTGGTTCCGCAAGGCCGCCGACCAGGGCTACGCCGCCGCCCAGTTCAACCTGGCGCTGCGCTATGACAAGGGGCAGGACGTGGCGGCCGATCCGGCCAAGGCCATCCACTGGTACACGCTGGCCGCCGGGCAGGACCACGTCAGCTCGCAATTCAACCTCGGCCTGATCTACGACAACGGCCACGGCGTGCCGCGCGACGAGCAGCAGGCGCTGAAATGGTACCGGCGCGCCGCCGAACTGGGACACGCCGCCGCGCAGAACAATCTGGGGCAACGCTACGACCATGGACAAGGCGTGGCGCAGGACTTCCGCCAAGCCGCGCACTGGTACCACAAGGCCGCCGAACAAGGCTTTCCGGCCGCGCAATACCACCTGGCGCTATTGTTTGAACAAGGGCATGGAGTGCCGCGCGACCAGCAGGAAGCCATCTTCTGGTACCGCAAGGCTGCCGACCAGGGCCACTTGCGGGCCCAGTTTGACCTCGGCCTGCGCTACGAACATGGACAAGGGGTGCCGCAGGACGCGCGCAAGGCGCTGGCCTGGTTCCGCCGCGCCGCCGAGCAAGGCTATGTCGCCGCCCAGTTCATGCTGGGCCAGGTGCACGACCGCGACGACGGCCCGGCACCCGACCTGGCGCAAGCGAACGCCTGGTACCGCAAGGCCGCCGAGCAAGGCCACACGCTGGCCTGCTTCACGCTCGGCCTGCGCTACGACAACGGCCAGGGCGTACCGCGCGACTTCAAGCAAGCCCTGTCCTGGTATTTAGCCGCCGCGCGCCAGGGCCACGCCCGCGCGCAACTGAACGCCGGCCTGATGTTCCGCACCGGCCAGGGCACCGAGCCCGACGCCGAGCAAGCCCAGCGCTGGCTGAGCGAAGCCGCCCGCAACGGCCAAAAGATTCGGGGTCAGGTCTGACAATCGGACAAAACTTGCGCGCAGCGCAAGTTTTGTCCGATTGTCAGACCTGACCCCGAATTTGGTTTTAGCGGCGGCGTGGGGCGCGCGGGGCGGAGGTGCCGCGGTTTTCGATGTGGCGGAAGACGATGCGACCTTTGGTCAGGTCGTAGGGGGAGAGTTCCAGCGTCACCTTGTCACCGGCGATAATACGGATGAAGTTCTTCTTCATGCGGCCAGCGGTGTAGGCGATCATTTTGTGGCCATTGTCCAGATCAACGCGGAAGCGTTGCTCTGGCAGGATTTCGGTGACCACGCCACTCATTTCGATTAGTTCTTCTTTTGCCATGGGATTTTTCCTGTGCGATTGGGGACGAGGGACGAAAAAAAAGCCCGCTTTGCTGCGGGCTTCGTTTCAATGTAATGCCAATGATTCAATCTCTGCCCCAGCCCGCGCTATCTGTGCGGTGCGGAACGGTCAGCCCATGCTATCTGCAAGGTGCCAGCCTGTGACCAATGTTTGGTGCTACAAGGCGAAGTTCTCGAGTGCTCCACCAGAAAGAGAATTGTAGCACAGGTTTTGTGCGTCGCACAAATTTATTTTGCCTTCCCCTCTGACGACTCGGCGGCATTGAAAATGGGGGCCAGGGCGGTTTCCATGGATTTGGCCGTGCCGGTGCCGCTTTGGTTGGTGACGATGAAGACGCCTAATTGGTACTTTGGTACGACAAAGGCAAAGCTTTGCGCGCGCGGGACGCCGCCGTGGTGGACATAGTGCTTGCCGAGCTGGGGGCTGTCGCCAATATTCCAGAAGTAGGCGATGCTGAAATCGTCGGCGAAGCGGACCAGGGGCCGGTGCGATTCCTGCACGGCGGGGTGGGCGCTGAGTTGCAGGCGCAGGTACTTCGCCATATCGGGCATGCTGGCCTTGAGGTTGCCGGCGGCGCCCCAGGGCAGTTGCGGCATGGGCGTGGTGGCGACCGGGTTGTCGCTGTGGTAGCCGGGCGCCAGGCGCGCGGCCTCGCTGGCGGGCAGGTGCAGCCTGGTGTCGTGCATGCCGGCTGTGTGCGCGAGGAAGCCGGCGAGCAGGGTTTCATAGGGAACGCCGTGGATCTTTTCCAGCGTGTGCGCGACCAGTTCGGTGCCCGCGCTGGAATAGGCGTAGTCCTTGCCGAGCGGGCCTTTGATACGGACGCTATGCAGGTCGTGCCAGAATTGGCGCTGGTCATAGCCGGCGTAGGCACGATTCAGCTTGGCCGGCGTGGCGTGGCGCGGGAAGTCCTTCAGCAGTGTGTTCACTTTCAGCGGCAGCATGCCCGGCATACCGCTGGTGTGGGTAATCAAATGCCGCAGGCGGATCGGCTGGCCGTGCGATTGCAGATTGGGATAGGCGGTGGGCAGGTATTTTTGAACCGGGTCGTCGAGTGCCGCCTTGCCTTGCAGCACGGCGTCGGCCAGCAGCAGACCGGCGAAGGTCTTGCTGACGGAGCCGATTTCGTACAGCGTGGCGTCGGTGGGCGGGTTGGTTTTGCCGGTTTCCAGCTCGCCCTGGTGCAGGATGAATTCCCGGTCGCGGTGGACCACGGCGATGGAGGTGGCGTGTAGCAGCTTGTCCTGCAGCAGGGTGGTCGCGGCCTGTTGCATGGCCGCTGGCATGGTGTCGCGGTAGCGTTCGGGGTCGAAGGGGTAGGAGTAGATGTTCTCGATGAAGCGTTCGCCTTGCTTGACCTGGCGCGCCAGGTAGAGGCGGCCGCCGTGTACCCAGGGCGTGAATTCGGCTTGCGCACTGTTGAAGGGGGCGCCCAGGTTGCGCGGGGTGCTCCAGCCGTGTTTTCCTTGGAAGCTGATGTACAGGTCGACGTCGCCGGCGCCGCCGGGGGCGTCGGAGAAATAGAGCAGGTAGCTTTCGTCGGCGGCGATGTAGGGGTTGGACTCGCGCCAGGGGCCGCTGTTGACCGGTTCGGGCAGGCGTTCGGGGGCGCGGTATTTGCCATCCACCCGGCGTGACAGCCACAGGTCGGACTTGCCTTCGGCGCCGTTCTTCATGAAGTAGATGGTGCCGTCGGCGCTGATGGCGCCGGACGATTCGGAGTCGTCGCCGTTGATCTCGTGACCCAGGTGCCGGGCCGGGCCCCAGCGGCCGTCCTGCAGCGCGACCGAGTAAATGTCGAAGCCCTTGCGCTCCGGCTTGTCGGGCACCGGGCGGTTGGACTGGAAGATGATGGATTTGCCATCCGGCGCGAAGGCGGGGTCGATGTCGCGCGAGCCGTCGCTGGCGGAGAAGGGCACCGGCGTCGGCGCCTGCCATTTGCCGCCCACCTTGCGCGATTCCACGATCACCAGTTTCGTGCGGGCGCCGCCCGACTGCACCCACAGCGCGTGCTGGCCGTCGGGCGCGAGGGTGAAGCCGAACACGCCGTTGTCGGATACCAGGCCCGGTTCAAACAGGCCGTCGGCGGGGGCGGAGGGTTGTGTGGCGGGCGGCGTGGAGGACAGCGCGGTAGCCAGCAGCAAAATGGAAATATTCATCAATGATGTGAGTTTTGGATATTAAGTTTGCCGCTGCGCAACCGTAACCGATAACGTGAGGATCAACACCAACATCGATGCGTTACGCGCAGCGCTGAATATGCAGCGCCATAGTGACGCAATCGCCAAAAGCATGCAACGCCTGTCGAGTGGCTTGCGCATCAATAGCGCCGCCGACGACGCGGCGGGACTGGCTATTGCCGAACGCATGACTGCCGAGTTGCGCGGGCGGCGGTCCGCCGCCAGCAATATCAATGACGGCATCTCGATGGCGCAGGTGGCCGAGGGCGCGCTGGGCAGCGTGATGGAGAGCTACCAGCGCATCCGCGAACTGGCGGTGCAGGCGGCCAGCGATACCTACAACGCCAACGACCGCATGGCGATGCAGCTGGAAACCAGCGCGCTGCTGCTGGAGATCAAGCGCGTGGCGGAGGACACCAATTTCAACGGCACGCGCCTGCTCGATGGCAGCGCGGTGGTGCAGTTGCAGCTGGGGCCGAAGGATGGCGACACCTTGCCGCTGGCGGTGCCGGCGCTGTGGTCGAAGGAGGCGGGCGACATCAGCATGATGAGCCACGACGAGGCCACGGCTGCCATGAAGCAGGTCGATGCGCGCATGGCCGGCATTGCGAATATGCGCGCCATGCTTGGCGCGACGCAGAACCGCCTGGGCTACGCGGCGGCGCATAACGACATCATGACCGAGAACCTGGCGGCGGCGCGTTCGCGCATCATGGATGTGGACTACGCGGCCGAAACAGCCGAACTGGCGCGGCGCCAGATCCTGCATCAGGCGGCCATCGCCATGATGTCGCAGGCCACGGCGGGTCCGCGCCTGGTGCTGCAACTACTGCGCTGACGCACGCCAGGCGGGCGCCAGCGCCCGGCGGTCGCCGTATCATAAGGCGGCCTATGCGAACACTCTATTTCCTTTGCGCTTCTCTTTCGGCGGCGAGCCCCTTGCACGCCGCCGAGCCACTGCGCCTGGCGTCGGATGCCTGGTGCCCGTTTGTCTGCGCCAGCGGCGAACACGTGGCGGGCGGTTACCTGGTCGAGCTGACGTCGCGCGCGCTGGCGACGCAGGGCGTGCGGGTGGCGCCCTTGCTGATGCCGCTCAACCGCGCACTGCAGGAGACGCTGCGTGGGCGGATCGATGGCGTGTATGCGCCGGCGGTGGACGCCCGCTTGCGCCTGAGCGTGCCGCTGGCGTATTCGCGCGCTTGCTTCTATACCTTGCACGATTCGCACTGGCGCTACAGCGGCCTGGCGTCGCTGGACGGCCAGCAGCTTGGCATCATCGCTGAATATGGTTACGACGACGGTCCGATGGACGACTACATCGCGCGGCATCGCGGCCAGCCCGCTGTGCTGCAGCCGGCCTACGGACAGGCTGCCGGCAGCAGCAACCTGCGCATGCTGCTGCACGGGCGCTTGCCGGTGGTGCTGGAACATGAGGCGGTGATGGCGCGCCTGGCCGATATGGAGCAGGCGCTGGCGCGCCTGCGCCGGGCGGGTTGCCTGGAGCGCAGCCTGCCGCTGACGGTGGGCTTTGCGGCGGACCATCCGCAGGCGGCGGCGTGGCAGGCGGCGCTGGCGTCCGGCCTGCGCGAGTTGCAGGCGTCCGGCGCCTTGCCGGCGCTGCGCCGGCGCTACCAGTTGCCGGAGCCGTAGCGCTCAGCGCGCGAAGTGGGCTTCGATTTCTTCCAGCGTCTTGCCCTTGGTTTCCGGCAGCAGGAAGGTGGCGGTGAGGAAGTACACTACGGTGCAGCCGGCCCAGAAGAAGAACATGGCGGCGTAGCCGTATTGGCCCACGGTCGGCAGGAACACGGCGGCAATGGTGGTGGAGACGAACTGGTTCACCAGCAGGGCGATGCTCATGCCGTTGGAGCGGATGCGGGTCGGCATCAGCTCGGACAGGGCGAGCCAGACGCAGACGCCGGGGCCGACCGCGAAGCTGGCGACGAACAGGCAGATGGCGAGGGTGACCTGCCAGCCGTGGGCCTCGGACGGCAGGGCGCCGATGCGCGCTTGCTCGATGTGCAGCGGGGCGTTGCGGCCCTCGGCCGGGTCGGCGAAGGGGTTCAGGTGCAGGCGGCGGAAGAAGGTGCCGATCACGCTGTCTTCCTGCACGGCGCTGTCGCGCGACAGGATCATGGGGGCCAGCGCGGGGTCGTCGCTGCGGCGCGTTTGCACGTTGGTGAAGGGGCCGTAGGAGTAGGACACGGTGAGCAGTTGGGCGGCGCCGCTGGCGGGCGCGCCGAGTGCCTGCAAGGTGGGGGCGTCGAGGCGCAGCGTGAGGGTGTCGCTGTGCGCCTGGGCGGCGACGATGGCACGTACGTCGCGTTGTTCGGCCTCGGCGTTGCGGAACAGCAGGCCTGCCGCCAACAGGGCCACGACGATGCCGGCGCTGCCCAGCATCAGCAGGAATTTGCGGCCTTTGCGGTCGACCAGCAGCACGGCCACCACGGTCATCACGGCGTTCAGCACTTTCAGGCCGACGTCGGCCATATTGGCGGTGGCGCCGGGCAGGCCGGCCTGGTTCAGGATGTTGACCACGTAGGCCAGCACCGAGTTGATGCCGGTGGCCTGGGTGCAGGCCAGCACCAGGCAGGCGAGCAGGAAAGGCAGGATGTAGCGACGGTTCATCAGGCTGTCGTCCGCCAGGGCGGTAGCGGCGCCTGCGCTGGAGCCGCCGCTGCCGATTGCGGCATTGCGCGGTGCGGCCACGCCGCGTGCGGCAGCGATGTCGCCTGCGCTGGGGCCGGCGTTGGCGTAGGCCGGGGCGGCGCCCGCGCGCTGGGCGGCGGCTTGGCTGCGGCGCGCGGCTGCGGTGCCGGCGGCGGCCTGCATGTCGCGCAGTTCGGCCTCCGCCTCGTCCGGGGCGCGGGTGCGCAGCAGGGCGGCGCGGGCTTGCTCGATGCGGCCACGCTGCACCAGCCAGCGCGGCGATTCGGCCAGCAGCAGGCTGCCGAAGGTGAATACCAGGCCCGGGGCCAGGCACATCCAGAAGATGCTGCGCCAGGCGTGGTCCTTGGCGGCGAAGATGGCGTCGGCGCGGGCGGCTTCAGGCAGGGCTTGCGCGGCCTGGGTGGCGCCGTCGACGCTGTTGGCTTGCACCAGCCCGATCACGGCAGCGGCCACCAGGCCGATGGTCAGCAGGAGCTGGAACAGGGCGGCGCCGCGTCCGCGTTTTTCGGCGTGCAGGCATTCGGCCAGGTAGAGCGGCACGGCGACGCCAATCAGGCCGCCGCTCACGCCTTGCAGCAGGCGACCCAGCAGCAGCGGTACATAACCATCCGACAGCGCGATCAGGGGAATGCTGGCGGTGAACAGGGCGCCGGCCAGCACCATGGTCCAGCGGCGGCCGATGGCGTCGGCCAGCGCGCCGGCGAACAGCGAAGACAGCACGGAGCCGAGCAGCACGGCGGCCACGATGAAGCTCAGTTGCTGCGCGCTTAGCTTCCACGCCACGGAGGCAGTGGATTCAAGGTAAGGCAAGGCACCGGCGATGATGCCGATGTCGATTCCGTAAAGCAGGCCGCCCATCCCGGCAATAAATAATAAATAGCGCATGGATAAGGCCTGCATCGGATCTCCTTGATTTTTTATGAGAGTGGAATGGCCTCGCCTTCAACGAAGACGGCCACGGGGTGTAAAGACTGGTCCAGCACGACGATGTCGGCCCAGGCCCCCGGCGCCAGGCGGCCGCGCTGCGTCTCGCCCAGGTAGTCGGCGGGGAACAGCGACAGGCGTTGCGACGCTTCCGCCACGTCCATGCCCAGGCTGACGAAATTGCGCAGGGCCTGGTCCATGGTCAGCACGGAGCCGGCCAGCGAACCGGTGGACAGGCGCACGCAGCCCATGCACTTGAACACGCGCTGGGTGCCCAGGGCATATTCGCCGTCCGGCATGCCGGTGGCGGAGGTGGCGTCGGTCACGCCGTACAGGCGCGGGATGGCGCGCAGCGCGGCGCGCATGGCGCCCGGGTGCACATGCAGCAGGTCCGGGATGATCTCGGCGTATTCGGCGTGCGCCATGGCCGCATCCACCATGCCCGGATCGCGATGGCTCATGCCGCTCATGCCGTTGAACAGGTGGGTGAAGCCGGCGGCGCCGGCCTGCAGCGCGGCCACGCCGTCGTCGTAGCTGCCGGCGCTGTGGCCGATCTGGACGCGGATGCCCAGCTCTTTCAGGTGCGGGATCAGTTCCAGGTGGCCGGTCAATTCCGGCGCCATGGTCAGCACGCGGATCGGCGCGATGGCGTGGTAGCTCTCCACCAGGGCGCGGCTGCCGGTCACCACGTCGGGCGGCTGCGCGCCCAGGCGGCGACGGTTCAGGAACGGGCCTTCCAGGTGCACGCCCAGCATGCGCGCGCCGTGCTGCGGGCGCTGCGCGATGACGCCGGCCAGGCCTTTCAGGGCGTGGCGAATCGAATCTTCCTTGGCGGTCAGGGTGGTGCCGAGCAGGGCGGTGGTGCCGTGGCGGGCGTGGCTGCGCGCGACCACCGCGCCGGCAGCGCCGCCTTCCATGATGTCGACGCCGCTGGCGCCGTGCACGTGCAGGTCGACGAAGCCGGGGATGATGGTCAGGCCGGCGCCTGCATGGCCTTCGCTGATGCCGGTGATGCGCTCGCCGAAGGCGATGCTGCCGTTGATCCAGCCGTCTGGTGTGAGGATGCGGCCTTGCAGCATGCTGTTGTTACCCATGCCTTACTCCGCGATGATCACTTCGATGCCGCGCTTTTCCAGCCCTTCGCGGTACTCGGGATTGATGCTGGCGTCGGTGATGACGCTGTGCACGCGGTCCAGCTGCACGATGCGGTGCAGGGAGACGCGGCCGAACTTGGAGGCGTCGGTCAGCACGATGACTTTCTTGGCGCGCTCCACCATTTTGTGGTTCAGGTTCGCTTCCGCCTCGTGGTGGGTGGTGATGCCGAACTGCAGGTCGAAACCGTCAACGCCGAGGAACAGCTTATCGAAGTTGTAGGCCGAGAGGCAGGCCTCGGCTTGCGCGCCTTGCAGCGACAGCGATTGCTTGCGCAAGCGGCCGCCGGTCAGGATCAGGTCCACGCCCGGCGCGTCGGCCAGTTCCCACGCGATGTTCAGGCCATTGGTCAGCACCGTGACGTCGCTTGCCTCGCGCAGGTGGCGCGCCAGCGAAATGGTGGTGGTGCCGGAATCGATGATGACGTTGTCGCCCGGCTGCACCATGCGCGCCGCCAGCAGGCCGATTTGTTCCTTCTGCGCCTGGTTCAGCGAATCCTTCTGGCGGATGGTGTGCTCGGTGGGCGGGGTGCGCGCCAGCAGGGCGCCGCCGTGGCTGCGCTGCACCAGGCCTTGCGACTCGAGCACGCTCAGGTCACTGCGGATGGTGACGGCGGACACGCCAAGCTTGTCCACCAGGTCGGACACCTGGACCGAACCATGTTGTACGATCGCCTGCAGGATGGTTTCGCGGCGTTGGCTGGTATTTCGCATGTCGTCTGTCGCTGAAAGTCAAAAACGTCGAGCTTAACAGATGACGGCAGCGGCGTGCGGCCGGGCGGCCCCGGCGCGATTGGCGCTGCAGGCGCGCGCGTACTGCGCCAGCAGGAGGCCGATCTTGTGCTCCAGCAGGGCTTGCGGCGCGGCCGACAGTTCGCCTTGCAGCACGGCGCGGAATTGCTGCGGCAGGTATTGGCTGAGCAAAGGCAGCGGGATGGCGCGCCCGGCCAGGTTGGCGAACAGGCGGCTGACGGCGGCGGCCACCGCCGGCTCGCCCCAGTAGTAGCGGCAGCGGTCGGACAAGCCGTAGCGGCGCATCAGGCGCTGCTCGTCGGCGCTGCCCAGGTAGTGCTTCTGCCAGTGCTGGGGCTTGGCCAGCATGGCCTCGTCCAGCACGTCCATCAGGCGCGAGGCTTTTCCTTGGCCGCACAGGGCTTCTTCGATCTGGCACAGCGCCAGGAAACCTTCGCGCAGGGCGAAGGTGGCGGCCGGGCCGACCTTGAGGATGGCGTAGTGGTCGCGCACCATCTCGTGCAGGCCCGATTCGCGCTGGTAGTCGGTGGAGTGGGCTTCGAACACCAGGCCGGGTTGGTCGGCCACGAACTCGGACAGTTCGGCGGCGGCGGCCGCGTCGTAGTGCTGCACATTGGCCTGGTCGAAATCCACGCCCGGCTGCACCACCATGGCGATCACGCGCTTCCATGCTTCGCCCAGGCCGGCGTCGGCGAAGGCGCGGCGGTGCACGTCCAGGGTACGGGCCGCCGCCTGCGGTGCGGTGACGGCCAGCGCCTGCTCCAGCGAAGCTTCGCCGCCGGGCACCGGCACTTCGGTGCCGATCACATAGACCGGCGGCGGCAGGCCGGCGCGCGCCGCCGCCTGCTCGGCGATGGCGGCCAGGCGCACGGCGCGCGCGGCCACGGTCTCGTCGCTCAGCAGCGGCGCGTCGTCGGCGCAGCGCATGCTGCAATCGAGGTGGATCTTGTGGAAGCCGGCCGCCGCGTAGGTGTCGATCAGCACGTCGGCGTGGGCCATGGCGCTGGCCGCGTCCTGCGCCTGCCAGGCGTTGGGGCCGAGGTGGTCGCCGCCCAGCACCAGGCGCTCCAGCGGGAATTCCTGTTCATGCGCCAGGCGGTGCACGTAGTCGCGGAACTCCGCCGGGGTCATGCCGGTGTAGCCGCCGAACTGGTCGACCTGGTTGGAGGTCGCTTCCACCAATAGTGGCGTGCCGTATTGCGTGGCCACTTGCATGGCGGCGCGCAGCACGGTCGGGTGGCTGCAGCACACGCTGTACAAGCCAACCGGTTCACCACGACGGTGCGCCTGGACGATTTGCAGGACAGGGGAAACGGCGGGGGAAGCGGCGGAGGAAATGGAAGCAGTCATCTTCATCACGTGGTTTGTTGGCGGGCCAGGAGCGCGGCGCCGCGGGCACCGCCGGCATCGCCGAAGCGTGGCGGCAGGACGGGCGGCGCTTGCACGCCGCGGAACAGGTGGCTTTGGATGGCTGCCGGAAGTTGTTGGTACAGGTGCGACAAATTGGACAAGCCGCCGCCCAGCACGATCGCGTGCGGGTCGTAGCTGAGCACCAGGCCGGCCATGGCGTGGCCGAGCAGGTCGAGGTGCATGGACAGGGCGTGCGCGGCAATCGCTTCGCCGGCGTTGGCGCGCGCCACGATGGCCAGCGGCGCGGCGCCG
Organism: Massilia sp. SR12; assembly: GCA_046523935.1. GTDB lineage: Bacteria > Pseudomonadota > Gammaproteobacteria > Burkholderiales > Burkholderiaceae_D > Rugamonas. The sequence continues at coordinate 4,762,027 of CP159586.1, forward strand.
TCGCCGCCCAGGTGGGCGTGCAGTTTGGACAGGCCGGGGCCGGACACATAGCGTTCCAGGCAGCCTTGTTTGCCGCACGGGCAGTCCAGCACGGGCAGGCCGTACTTCGCCAGCAGCGGAGCCGGCACGGTCCAGTGGCCCCATTCGCCGGCGATGGCGTTCAGGCCGCGCTGCAGGCGTCCTTCCACACAGTAGCCGCCGCCGGCGCCGGTGCCGATGATGGCGCCGAACATGCTTGGCAGGCCGTCGGCGGCGCCGCCTTGCGCCTCCGACAGGGCGAAGCATTGGCAGTCGTTGCCGATGATGACGGCGCGCGCCAGGGCCTGCTGCAGGGTGGCGGCGACCAGGCGGCCGTTCAGGGCCGGCACGTTGGAGCTGAGCTGGCGGCCGCTGGCGCTGTCGATCACGCCGGGCAGGCCAATGCCGACCGGTGCTGGCGGTGCCGCCGGCGCAAGCGCGCCCAGCGCCGCATCGCCGCGCGCCACCAGGCCGCTGATGGCGGCAATGAATTCGTCGAAGTCGGTACCGGGCGTGGCGACGCGTTCGCGGAAGACTTCCTGCAGTTCGCCGCCGGCATCGCGCCAGGACACCAGTTCAATCTTGGTGCCGCCGATGTCGACGCCGTGGTAGCCGTGTGCTTCAGAACTGGTCATGGCGGTAGATGGTGACGCCTTGCACGACGCGGTTCACGGTGCCGTCGGCAAAGGGATTGTCGGGAGTCAGGCCCAGGGCGGCCGACTGGTGCAGCGCGTACTGCTGCGCCATCAACAACCAGAGCGGCGCCAGCCAGGCGTCGGGCAGTTGCGCCGACGGCGCGGGCGCGGCCACGCCGATATCGGCGCCGTAGCCGACGGTGACGATGCTGCCGGCCACGCCGTCGCGGCGCAGCTCCTGCAGCAGGTCTTCCTCATAGCGGTGCGACAGCGCTTTGCTGCTGCGGAACAGCACCACCAGCGATTGTTTGTTAAGCGCCGATTTCGGGCCGTGGCGGAAACCGAGCGCGGTGTTCGCCATGGCGAGCACGCGGCCGCCGGTCAGTTCCAGGATCTTCAGGGCGGATTCCTTGGCCAGTGCTTCCAGCGGGCCGCTGCCCAGGTAGACCACGCGCTGCACCGCCTGCGCCGCCAGCGCGGCGACCGGTGCGGCCCAGTCGCGCAGGGCGCTGTCGCCGGCTTGCGCCAGTGCCGCCAGGCGTGCTTCCCAGTTGCCCTTGCCCAGCATGCACAGCGCCGCCAGCAGCATGCAGGTGAAGCTGCTGGTCATGGCGAAGCCGCGGTCGCAGCTGGCGGCCGGCATCAGCATATTGAAGGTGCGGGCATCGGTGTCGCCCTGGCGTGCCAGTTGGCCTTGCGGGTTGCAGGTGATATTCAGGAAGCGCGATTCGGGCACCAGGCTGCGCACCAGCTCCACGGCGGCCAGGCTTTCCGGGCTGCTGCCGCTACGGGCGAAGGACACCAGCAGGGTTGGCGCACCCGGTTCGAGATACAGCTCGGGGTGGGTCAGCAGGCTGGTGGTCGCCACGGCGCGCACTTGCGCGGGCCAGGCGGCGTTCAGTTCATCGGCGACGATTTCGCCCACATAGCAGGAGCTGCCGGCGCCGGTCAGGACTACGCGCTGCTGCGGATTGTGCAGGCAGCCGCCGAGGAAGGCGGCGACATCGGCGGCGCGGCTTTGCAGGCTGGCGCCCAGTTCTCGCCACAGGGCTGGCTGCTGCGCAATCTCTTCTGCGGTGTCAAGGCCGCTGATCTTGCGCCAGTCTTGCGCGTCACGCTGGAGGAGGGTAGTCATCGAAAAATGGAAAGTTTTAAGTTAGGAGAAGCATAAATAACATATTTCGAAAAGTCAAATACGAAAGCAAAACGAAAGATGCGTACCGTCGCAATCTGTGCCGGAAAGCGCGCTGATGGGAGCTTAAACGGCATCTATTGTTGCGTTTACACTACCAAGTGAAAGCTGTTGCGCTGCAATATTCGTCAAACGAAAGCTAAAAATGCGATAAATTGCCCTGTACATGCGTTTTTCTTTCTTTTTGTTGACCTTTTTTGCTTTTATTTCTAAAGTATGTTCATCAAAACGAAAAAACCTTGCACGCAAGGCAGGCTTATGAAGAGACTCACCCGCACTGCAATCGCTGCCGCCGCGCTGGCCCTGGCCACCGGCTCTACCCTGGCCGCCCCATTGGGCAAGCTGCGCGGCATGAGCCCTGCGCCGGCGCTTGCCGCCAGCGGCCAGCATTGGGACCTGGCGACGGAGTCGGGCGCCATCGTGCGTGTGAGTTTGCTGCGCGACGATGTGCTGCGGATCTGGGCCGGCCCAAAAGGCAAGCTGACCGATGGCGGCGACAAGGCTGCGGCCATTGTGGTCGGCACGCCGGCCGAACGTGTTGAGCATAGCCTAAGCGAGCAGGCCGACCATATCTTGCTGCGCACGGCGAAACTGAGCTTGCGCATCGAGCGCAATCCGCTGCGTTTCTCGCTGTACCGCGCCGGCGAGGCGCAGCCGCTGTGGCGCGAGGTGCAGCCGCTGGAGCTGGGCGAGAAGGCGAGCGTACAGACCCTTTCCAGCGACAAGGCGGAACGCTTCTTCGGCGGCGGCCAGCAGAATGGGCGCTATGAATTTAAGGGACGCCAGCTGGACGTGTCCTATTCCGGCGGTTGGGAAGAGGGCGACCGTCCAAGCCCGGCGCCCTTCCTTATGAGTTCGCGCGGTTGGGGCATGCTGCGCAATACCTGGGCCGACGGCAGCTACGATTTGCGCCAGCACGATGTGGTGGCGCTGCAGCATGCGGAGCCGCGCTTCGATGCCTACTACTTCGTCGGCAAGGACGTGCGCGATGTGCTGGCGCGTTACACCGAATGGACCGGCCGCGCGCAAATGCTGCCGCGCTGGGCGCTGGAGTACGGTGATGCGGATTGTTACAACGATGGCGATAACGTGAAGAAGCCGGGCACGGTGCCGAAGGGTTGGAGCGACGGCCCGAGCGGTAAGACGCCCGACGTGGTGGACAGCGTGGCGCGCAAGTACCGCGAGCACGATATGCCGGGCGGCTGGATTTTGCCGAACGACGGTTATGGCTGCGGCTATACCGACCTGCCGCATACTGTGCAGGGCCTGGCGAAGTACGGCTTCCGCACCGGGCTGTGGACCGAGAACGGTGTCGACAAGATTGCGTGGGAGGTCGGCACCGCCGGCAGCCGCGCGCAGAAGCTGGATGTGGCGTGGACCGGCAAGGGTTATCAATTCTCGCTGGATGCGAACAAGTCGGCCTACGACGGCATCCTGAATAATTCCGACAGCCGTCCTTTCCTGTGGACGGTGATGGGCTGGGCCGGCACGCAGCGCTATGCGGTGACCTGGACCGGCGACCAGAGCGCGAGTTGGGATTACATCCGATGGCATATTCCGACCCTGGTGGGCTCGGGCTTGTCGGGCCAGGCGTATGCGACGGGCGATGTGGATGCGATCTTCGGCGGCAGCGCGGAGACCTTCACGCGCGACCTGCAGTGGAAGGCGTTCACACCGGTGCTGATGGGGATGTCGGGCTGGTCGGCCAATGCGCGCAAGCATCCGTGGTGGTTCGATGAACCGTATCGCAGCATCAACCGCAAGTACCTGAAACTCAAGCTGCGCCTGACGCCGTATATGTACACGCTGGGACGCGAGGCGGAGCAGACCGGCGCGCCTTTGGTGCGGGGTTTGATGTGGGATTACCCGACCGATCCGGCGGCGTTCACCGAGGCGCACAAGTACCAGTTCCTGCTGGGGCGCGACATGCTGGTGGCGCCGGTGTACCGCAGCCAGGCGGTGTCGCAGGGCTGGCGCAAGGCGATCCACCTGCCGCAGGGCACCTGGTTTGATTACTGGGACGGGCGCCAGGCCACCGCCGCGACGGCTGCGGGGCGCGATCTGGATATGCAGGTTTCCCTCGATAAGCTGCCCGTCTTCGTGCGGGCCGGTGCGATCTTGCCGATGTATCCGGAGGCTCTGTATGACGGCGAGAAGGCGAAGGATGTGCTGACGCTGGATCTGTATCCGCATGGCGATTCTTCCTTCACGCTGTACGAGGATGACGGCAATACGCGCCAGTACCAGAAGGGCGCGTTCAGCCAGCAGCTGCTGCGTGTGCGCGAAGGCGCTGCGCGCGTGACGGTCGATATTGCACCGGTGGAGGGCAGCTATGCCGGGCAGGAGGCGCGCCGCAGCTATGCGCTGCGCATGCTGACGCGCCAGCGTCCAGCCAGCGTGGACGTGTCGCTGGCCTCGGCGGCAGGATCGGCGCCAGCATCGGCTGCGACCGGAGCGCAGGCAGGCCGCACGCTGCAGGCGTTCGCGGACAAGGCTGCATGGGAGGCTGCGGCTGAAGGCTGGTTCTTCGACCCGAGCGAGCGTACCGGCACGCTGTATGTGAAGACGGCGCAACAGGACATCCGTCAGCCGCTCAGCATCACCGTGCAGGGCACGCAAACCGTGGCGGCAGCCGATGGCGACTTCCCCTCCGCGCCGGAACTGGGCCGCGCCCTGCCACCGGATGCGCTGCTGGTGGTGAACCGCCCGGCCGAGGAGCCCGGCCACCCACTGGAAAACGCCTTCGACGATAAAGCGACAACCTGGTTCCGCACCACGCGCAACCAATCGATCCGCACCGGCGCGCACGAATGGACCATCGGCTTCACCGAGCGCCGCCTGGTGGACGGCATCGAAATCGCTCCGCGCAGCGACGAGCACTGGAAGCACGGCCAGGTGCGCGACTACGAGATCTATATCGCCGACACCAACGGCGAATGGGGCAAGCCAAGCTTCACTGGCCGCCTGAAGCTGCAAAAGGAAACGCAAACCATCAACTTCCCGGCCACCGCCGGCCGGCTGCTGCGCTTCCGCGTGCTTAGCACGCAGAACCCGGAAGGCGAAGGCGCCGCCGCCACCGACCCGATGGTGACCGCAGCGCAGCCAGGCAGTGCGCCGGCCAAAGCCGTCAACGCCCTGCAGCCGCTGGAAGTCGGCCCGATCGCGCTGTCCACCTTCCGCATCCTTGAGCACCGCGCCAAGGAAGGTAGCGAACAGCAAAGCTTCCTGTCAGACCTGCCGCTGCCAAAAGGCGTGGGACGCGACCGCCCCGCTGGCAAGGGCAAGGAAATGCGCATGAACGGCCTCTGGTTCCGCAAGGGCCTGGGCGTCGGCGCCGCCAGCCGCATCGACCTGCAGCTGGACGGCAACTGGAACCTGCTGCGCGCCGACCTTGGCGTGGACGACAGCTGCCGTAGCGCCGGCGGCCTGCAGTTCCAGGTCTGGAGCGGCGACCGCCTGCTGTACGACAGCGGCCTGGTCAACGCGCCCGCCGTCGTCAAGCCGGAAATCGATGTGCGCGGGTTGAGGCAACTCAGCCTGCGGACCCTGGGTGCGCGCGGCGCCCAAGCCGCCCAGGTTTGCGGTAACTGGGCCAATGCCGTACTGCTAGGCACCGAGGGCGCCACCGTCCGAACGCGCTGACCGCACAATTTTCGTCAAAAGAACGAACCCCTCTTCGGACCGGGGAGGGTGTCTTGCAAACTAAAATAAGGAGAGGCATGTGGAACTGAAGAAATTGATCGCTGCGTTGGCAGCAGTTGGACTGGCTGGCGGTGCCCTGGTCGCGCATGCGGCCGACGGCGATGACAAGAAAGACGAGAAGGGTGAAAAGATCCATCGCGTCGAAGTCACCGGATCGAGCCTGAAACGCATCAACGCCGAAACCGCGTCGCCAGTGCAGGTGATCGACGCCAAGCAAATCGAAAACATGGGTGCCCGCACCCTGATGCAGGTGCTCGACAACCTGCCGGCAGCGCGTCCTGCGCAGCAAGACTTCCGTTCCATGTTCACCGGCTCCGACGGCGGCTCGCAGGCCAACCTGCGCGGCCTGGGCGCGCAAGGCACCCTGGTGCTGCTGAATGGCCGCCGCCTGTCCTTCTACGGCGCACCGGCCGGCTTCCAGACTATGTTCGTCAATATCGACGCGATTCCGGCGGCGGCGATCGAGCGCATGGAGATCCTGACCGACGGCGCCTCCGCCGTCTACGGCTCGGACGCGGTGGCTGGCGTGATCAACGTCATCACCAAGAAGAACTACCAGGGCCTGGAAGCGCGCGCCACCATCGACCGTTCGAAAGAAATCTCCTCCTACGGCGAGCGCCAGGCCAGCCTGGTGTACGGCAAAGGCGATGTAGGTAGCGACGGTTACAACGTGATGGCCTCGTTGAACGTCTACCAGCGCGACCGCATTGCGCTGGAAGACACCTACAACAAGCGCCCGGCGCACTTCTACGTCAACAACCCGAACTTCATCCCGAACTTCCGTATCGGCGTCGGCAGCGAACCAGGCCAACCGAATGCAGGCACCTTCTTCGTGTTCGACCCGACCAAGGGCAATGCCCGTACCCAGCGTGCGGTGGCGGGCTGCTCCACCACCATCACCGAAGCATCCGGCACGCGCTGCGTCTGGAATAACCTGCCGTACTCGCTGGACACCGGCCCGACGTCCGATCGCGTGACCGGTTTCCTGTCCGGTCGCAAGAAGTTCGGCGACGACCTGGAAGCGTTCGCCGAAGCGGCTTTCACCCACATCCGCCTGCGCGGCGAAAACGGCCCACGCAGCTTTAACAGCGGTAGCGTCAACAACTGGTTCTCGCGCAATACCGGCAACAAGCTGATTACCTTCACCCAGCCTTACCTGGGCCCGGACAATGTGTACCTGAAGGGCAAGCTGGATGCCGACATGGCAGCAAAGATGGGCGGTGCCGCTGGCTTGAACTACATCCTGCAGGATGCCAAAGGTCACTTCGGCCAGAAGAACGAAGACGACAACTACCGCGTCCTGGCCGGCCTGAAAGGCCACCTGACCGGCAGCTGGGATTTTGAGACCGCATTCGGCGTAGCAGGCAGCCATTCCACGCTGTTCCAGACCACCAATATCAACACCAAGGGCTTTGAGAAGGCCTTCGGCCCGACCCGTGTCGATCCGGTCACTGGCCGCACCTATATCTCCGACAATCCCGCCTACAAGTTCGGCGAGATCAGCGAAGCCAATGCAGCGCTGCTGCGCGAGGCTTACCCAACCTTTGACATCCAGTCCTGGACCAAGCTGATTACCTTCGACGCGAAGTTGGAAGGCACCTTGTTCAAACTGGGCGAGCGCGAGGTGCGCGCCGCCGTCGGCACCAACCTGATGCGCGAAAGCTTCAACACGCCGGGCAATGCGGATGCAGCGAATGGCCTGATTACCCAACAGGGCGGCTCCTGGTTCGACGGCCGCCGCACCGTGAGCGCGCTGTTCGGCGAAGTGGTGGTGCCGGTCACCGACAAGCTGGAAGTGAACGCGGCGGCACGCCTGGACAAATACCCGAACTTCTCCGCCAACCTGGCGCCGAAGCTGGGCGTGACCTGGCGCGCGCGTCCGGAATTGATGGTGCGCGGCACCTACTCGGAAGGCTTCCGCGCGCCAAACCTGGCCGAAGCGGGCAGCGGCGGCGTGTTCGCCCAGGTGGGCGGCATCCGCGACACCGTGCGCTGCGACGAAACCAATGCCATTGCCAAGCTGCTGCAGAAGTCTGTCGCCACGACCGAACAAGACCTGGGCAAGGCGCTGCTGAACTCCAACTGCTCGACCACCGTGGGCGGCCTGACCCCGCCAAACCCGGACCTGCAGCCTGAGAAAGCCAAGATCTCCACCTTCGGCCTGGTGCTGCAGCCGGCCAAGGATGTCAGCATCTCGCTCGACTACTGGTTCGTCTACCGCCGCGACGAAATCGTGCGCCAGGACTTCAACCAGCTGTTTACCCAGCTGGTGGAAAAACACGGCCCGGCGCTGGTTGGCACCAACCAGGCGATCCGCAACCCGCTGTCCGACGCCGACCGCGCCAATATGGCCGCCGTGGCGACCATGTGCGCCAACCCGGCCAACGCCGCTGCCTGCACCGGCACCTTGCCGAAATACTCGGTGGGCAACCTGGGCGGCTTGATCAACTCCTACTCGAACCGCGGCCGCACCCTGCTGGACGGCTTCGATATCGACGCGCGCGCCCGCTGGTCTCTGGGCGAGTACGGCAAGCTGGGCACCGGCGCCGCGCTTACCATCCGCAAGCGCGAGACCTATAACTACGAAGACGGCGACGGCTTCTCCGGCAACTACGTCGGCTACTACGACTCGCCGCGCCTGCGTGGCACCCTGAACGCCGACTGGAGCTACAAGAACTTTGTCACCAGCCTGTTCATCAACTACACCGGCAAGTCCAAGTGGGCTTACGATCCGCACGACACCGACAACACGCCGGAGAAGTGCACCGCAGCGGGTGTGTCGATGCCGGAAAACCTGTGCGGCGGCCAGCCTTCGTACACCACCGCCAACCTGGGCTTCAACTGGAAGGCGACCAAGCAGCTCGATGTGAACCTGAACATCAAGAACGTGACCAACAAAATGCCTTACTACGACCCGAACGGCTGGGAAGGCTATAACCACGCACAGAACCTGTTCGGCCGCACCTTCGCGCTCTCGGCCAGCTACAAGTTCTGGTAACCTGCGAATCAACACATAAGGTTTGAAAAAGATGGACAAGCAATTCAATCGACGACACTTCCTCACCGCCGGCGCCGCGCTGGCGGGCAGCTTGCTGCTGCCGACCGCTTTTGCGGCCGGTAGCCGCGAGAAGCTGCGCCTCGGCATGATCGGCACCGGCATGCGCGGCCAGGTGCTGCTGCGCGAACTGGTGCGCCGCGACGATGTGGAAGTGGCGGCCTTGTGCGATATCGAACCAATCATGCTCGGCAAGGCCCTGGCCATGGTGGAGAAGGGTGGCAAACCCAAGCCGCGCACCTACGGCGAGGACGGCGACAAGAACGCCTACAAGCGCATGCTGGATTCGAAGCAGCTGGACGGCGTGATTATCGCCACGCCATGGGAATGGCATGCGCAGATGGCGATCGACGCCATGCAGGCCAAAGTGGCTGTTGGCTGCGAAGTGGTGGCCGGCATTACCCTGAAGGACCACTGGGACGTGCTGGATACGCAGCTGAAGACCGGCACGCCCTACATGCTGCTGGAGAACGTGTGCTACCGCCGCGATGTGATGGCGGTGCTGCAGATGGTGCGCGCCGGCTTGTTCGGCGAGCTGGTGCACCTGCAAGGCGGCTACCAGCACGACCTGCGCGCGGTGAAGTTCAACAACGGCGATCCGGCCAAGCCTTACGGCAGCGGCATCGAGTTCGGCGCCAAGGGCTGGTCGGAAGCCAAATGGCGCACCGAGCACTCGGTGCAGCGCAACGGCGAGCTGTATCCAAGCCACGGTATTGGCCCGTGCGCGATGTACACCAACATCAATCGCGGCAACCGCTTCACCCGCATCAACGCCTTTGCCAGCAAGGCGCGCGGCCTGCACGACTACGTGGTCAAGCAGGGCGGCGCCAACCACCCGAGCGGCAAGGTCAAGTTCAGCCTGGGCGACATCGTGACCACCACCTTGTCGTGCGAGAACGGCGAAACCATCCTGTTGCAGCACGATACCTCGCTGCCGCGCCCGTACTCGCTGGGCTTCCGCGTGCAGGGCAGCGACGGCCTGTGGATGGACCTGAACCACTCCATCCACATTGAGGGCAAGAGCAAGCCGCACCAGTGGGAAGACTTCCAGCCTTACCAGGAGAAGTACGACCACCCGCTGTGGCGCAAGTACGCCAGCGAGGCGGCCGGCGCCGGCCATGGCGGCATGGACTACTTTGTGATCCATGCCTTCGTTGAAGCACTGAAGGCGCGCGCGCCGATGCCGATCGATATCTACGACGCGGTGACCTGGAGTGCGATCACGCCGCTGTCCGAGCAGTCGATTGCGCAGAACTTCCAGACCGTGGACTTCCCGGACTTCACCCGGGGCCTGTGGAGCAAGCGCAAGCCGATCTTCGCCCTCGACGACCGTTACTGATGAAAAGGCCGGCCACCCGCTCGGCCCTGGCTTCCCATTGCCTCGGCCTGGCGGTGCTGGCCGTGCAGGGGGCGGCCGGCGCCCAGTCCGAACCGTACAAGGTATTCGACACCAGGCCCGTCTTCACCGAAGGCCCCTTCCTGTCCGCGCTGTCCGACACCTCGGTGTCGGTGGTGTGGATGACGGATGCGCCCAGCCACGCCAAGGTGATCCTGCGCGATGGCGACACCGTGCGCGAGATCGAGCCGCAAGTCGATGGCCTGGTGCCGGTCGGCCAACGCCACGTGGTCACGCTCGAAGGACTCGCACCCGGCAAGCGTTACACCTATGAGGCGGTCGCCACGCGCGTGGTTAAGCTCAAGCCCTACTGGCCGGACAAGGGCCTGAGCACCAACAGCGCGCCCGCAAGCTTCACCACCTTTAGCCCGCAGCAGAAGCGTGTTTCCTTCAGCGTGGTCACCGACACGCACGAAGACACGGCGCGCATCAACCGCCTGATGAAGATGATCGACTGGTCCGGCACCGATGCGCTGCTGCACCTGGGCGACGCTTTCCATTGGATCGATTCGGAGGAACAGTTGTGGGCCAAGTGGCTGCGGCCCACCGTGGCCGCCATGGGCCCCGGCAAGCCGCTGCTGTTCGCGCGCGGTAATCACGAACTGCGCGGCGCCTATGCGCGCCAGTTGGCCGGCTATGTGCCGACGCCGGAAGGCAGCTACTACTACGCCCGCAGTATGGGGCCGGTGCACCTGCTGGTGCTCGACACCGGCGAGGACAAGCCGGACGACACCAATGTGTATGCGCGCCTGAACCGCACCGTGCCTTACCGCGCAGCCGAACTGGCCTGGCTGCGCGCGCACGCTGCCAACAGCCGGCACCTCGCCAGCGCCGCGTTCCGCGTGGTGGCCATGCACCAGGGCGACTGGGGTTGGCTGCCCGACAACGGCGCGGCGTGGACCGCGCTGGCCAACCAGGCGCGCGTCGACCTGGTGCTCGCCGGGCATGACCACGCTTTCTCCTACGCCCCGCCCGACAAGGCGCACGGCTACCACCGCCTGGTGCTCGGCCAGGACCAACTGGCGCAGGTCGATGCCTCCGAGCGCGAGCTGACGGTGCGCGTGCTTACCGACAAAGGCAGCCAGGTCCACAAACTGGTCATCCCCGTCCGCCAGTAGTTGTTGTAGTATTGCCGTTCTCTTAACCATTACCAGAGAATAAGAGGACGACAATGAAAGTGAAGCACGCAGTACCGGCAGTGGCATTGAGCTTGCTGGCGGCAAGCGCCTGGGCGCAGGAGGAAGCTCCCGCGCCGGAAGGCGAGAAGGTAGTTATCACCGGCCAGCGTCCCGGCCCCGGTTTGTGGAAGGTCAGCAAAGGCGAGCATGTGCTGTACGTCTTTGGCGACTACGCGCCGCTGCCGACCAAGATGGACTGGCGCTCGCACGAGGTGGAAGCGATCCTTGCCAAGTCCCAGGAATACCTGCCGAAGCCGGACTTTGGCATTTCCGTTGGCTGGTGGGGCGGGCTGAAGATGCTGCCTTTCGCCATCGGCTTCAAGGACAACCCGGATGGCGCCAAGCTGGTCGATGTGCTGCCGGCGGAAACCTATGACCGCTGGCAGGTGCTCAAGTCCAAATACATCGGCAAGAATTCCGGCATCGAAAGCGAACGCCCCATGTTCGTCGCTGAAACGCTGTACAAGAACGGCTTGGAAAAGAATGGCCTGACCACACGCACCGGCGTCTCCGAAAAGATCTACAAGATCGCCCAGCAGTACAAGGTGAAAACCACCTCCAGCAGCGTGTATATGGAGCTGGAAGATCCGGCCCAGGCGCTCAAGGCGTTCAAGAAATCGCCGGGCGCCGACACCAGCTGCTTCGCCAAGACCGTCGACAACCTGGAAACTGATCTTGACGCCATGCGTGTGCGCGCCAATGCCTGGGCTATCGGGGATATGTCGAAGATCGCTTCGCTCAATTTCGCCGAGCGCGAAGAGGCCTGCAAGGACGCGGTCATGAAGAACGACGCGTTCAAATCGAACGAAAAATTCGTGCGGGCGGAGAAGACGATTGCCAGCAAGTGGCTGGCCAATGCAGAGCGGGCGCTGGATGCCAACAGCACCACGTTTGCCGTGCTGTCATTGGCGCGCATCCTCGATCCGAAGGGCCCGCTGGCCGAGCTGAGGGCCAAGGGCTATAAGGTGGAAGCACCCGAATAAGGTGCGCGGCGAGCGCCCGGGAAGGGCGCTGCGCCGTTTCAGGCGCGCTTGGCCAGCGGGGCTGGCGCGCCACCCAGGCGCACCTGCTGGTGGCTCGATGCCACCGGCTTCAGTCCGGCGCCAGACTTGCCTTTGGCGCCCGCTTGCGGCGGCAGCTTGAATACTTCCAACGCTTTCGCAACGGCTTGCGCCTGCAGGTCCAGCACGCCGGTGGCGGTGGAGGCTTCTTCCACCATCTGGCTGTTCTGGCGCGTTACTTCATCCAACTGCACGATGGCGTCCTTCACCTGGTTGACGCCGTTGCTTTGCTCGCGCGTGGCACCGCTGATTTCACCCATGATGTCAGCCACCTGGCCGATGGCGGCAATTACCGCATCCATGTCGGTGCCGGCCGAAGTGGCAACGCTGGCGCCGGCTTCAATCTTGTCGGCCGATGCGTCGATCAGCGCCTTGATGTCTTTGGCTGCCGCCGCGCTGCGCTGCGCCAGGTTGCGCACTTCGCTCGCCACCACCGCAAAACCACGGCCGCTTTCGCCCGCGCGTGCCGCTTCCACCGCCGCGTTCAGGGCGAGGATGTTGGTCTGGAAAGCGATGCCGTCGATCAGGCCGATGATGTCCACGATCTTGCGCGAAGACTGGCGGATATCGTCCATCGCCGTCACCACCTGCGCCACGGCCACGCCGGTGCGGCCGGCCAGCGCCGTCGCTTCGCTGGCGACGCTGTTGGCGGTGTTCACGTTGTCGGCAGTCTGGCTAACGGTGCCGGTGATCTGGCCCATGTGGGCGGAGGTCTGCTCCAGGTTGGCCGCCTGTGCTTCGGTACGTGCCGCCAGGTCGAAATTGGCGGTGCGCACTTGCGTGGTGGTGCTGCGGGTCAGGGCGAAGTTGCCGCGAATGTCGCCCAGGATCGACGCCAGGTTCAGGTTCAACTGGCGCACGAAGGCTTGCAGCTGGCCCAGTTCGTCGTTGCGGTCCACCGCCATGCGGGTGGTCAGGTCGCCGCCGGCCAGGATGCGGGTGGCGTTGATGCAGGCCTGGACCGGCGCCACAATGGCGCGGTGCAGGTTGTACCAGCCGTACAGGGCCAGCGCCGCCAGCAGCACGGCCTGCACGTGCAGCGCGCTATCCGGATAAGGCAGCACCGCATGCAGCGCCATGGAGAGTGCCAGCAGGGCCATGCTGCCGAAGGTGAAGGCCATGCGCTGCGACAGCGAAATGTCGCGCAGCGCCTTGGCCAGCTTGCGGCGGCCGCGTGCGGCGGCAGCGCCGCGTTGGATACGCACGCCGTCCGGATTGGGGCCTTTGATGGTGCGATACAGGCTCTCTGCATCTTGCACCTGTTCGCGTTTCGGTTTGGTACAAACCGACATGAAGCCGGTGGTACGGCCCTTCTCGATCACCGGCGTAACGTTGGCGATGCACCAGAAGAAGCCGCGCTCCTTGCAGCGGTATTTGACCAGGCCACGCCACGGCTCGCCGGACATGGTAGTGCGCAGCATGTCTTGATCCACTTCGCCCGGCATGTCGGGGTGGTGCAGTGCAGACTGCGGACGGCCTTGCAGGTCTTCTTCGGAGTAACCGCTGGTAGCAACGAACGTCGAGTTGGCGTAAGTCAGGCGGCCCTGCAAATCCATGGTGAGGACGATCGGCTTGCCGTCTTCAAGGAGGGTTTCGTGTTCGGCTGTGCTGCGCATGTGGGAGACTTTGCTTCAGGGTGGAAGGATCGCCGAGCATACTAGCAGATAGCCTTTTGGCCGGGACGAGGCCATGCTCTAAGCATGGCCTTTCCGTGGTATTTTCGCAAAACCGTTGATTCGCAGTTAATAAAATTGTGACTATTTGGCGACCTTGGCGCCCGCCAGCTTAGCCACCCCGGCCAAGGTGGTTTGCGCCGCATTCAGGCCAAGCAGGAAATCCTTGTCCGAATAGTTCGCGTACAGGTCGGTCGGCTGGTGCCAGTGCGGGTTCCAGCCGGCGCCGATTTGCTGCCCGCGCTCGTTCTCGCGCAACGAGATCGAAGGCACCAGGTCCATGAAGGGCGTGGAATCGGTATTGGTCATGTGGAAGCCCACGGCCGCTGGATAGTTGGTGGCATAGCGGTCGTTCGCGGCGCGGAAGGCCCAGGCCAGTTTGGCCGAACCTTCGGACTGTTTCGATTGCGACTGGAATTCGATGTTCACGTCCGCCTCCAGGCGCTGCTCTTTCGGCAGTTCATAGATCGGCTGGCCTTTCGCATCCAGCACCGGCTTGCCGCCCGCATCCAGCTTCGGTAAGGGCATGCCGTGGTCGAACAGCATCATGTCGTGCTGGATCATGCCGAGCCATTTTGGCTCAGGATATTTGCCCGAGCCTTTGGGCGATTCAATGCCCTGCAATTCCTTGCGCTGCTCGACGTAGGCCGCCGCGCCATTCAGGCCGGTTTCCTCGTTGTTCCACAGGGCGAAGCGGATCGAGCGCTCGGTCTCCACGCCCGGTTGGCTGAAGATGCGCGCCAGTTCCATGACCAGCGCGGTGCCGGAGCCGTCGTCATTGGCGGCCTCGCCAAAGCCAATACCGTCCATGTGCGCGCTCACGATATACATTTCGTCCGGGCGGGTCTTGCCGACCTTGGTGCAGTAAACGTTTTCGCGCAGCGAGGTGCCGGTCGGGGTCGGCTCGGCGTTCAACGCGCGCAGGCGCTCGTCCGGCTGTTTCATCGGATCGTTATTGACGCCCGTCGGCGCCCGGTTGCCGAACAGGGTGCTGCCGCCCTGGCCCGGCGCACCGCCCGCGCCGCCGCCGGACGCCACGGCAGGCTTGCCGCGCTGCGCCGGTTCGGTGAACTGGTACTGCAGGCGCTCCACGTTGGCGCAGCCATACGCCTTCAACTGGGCCTCGATCCAGTCCAGAGCCTGGCGGTTGCGCAGGGTGCCCTGGCGGCGGTCGCCGAACCTGGTCAGGCTCTTGATGGTCGCCTTGTACTTTTCCAGCTCCAGTTGCCCGACCAGCACGGTGATCGGGTCCGCCGGGGCTGCGGCTGGCTGCTGTTGCTGCGCAAAGGCGTGCGGCGCTGCCACGGTAAAGGTCAGGGCCAGCGCCATGCTGGCGGCGCTGCGGCGTGGGGTAGGTGTCATCAGAAATCCTCGGAATGTCACAATGCCGAAGATGATGGCAGATTTGCGGGCTGGCGAAAGCAGAGAATTGTTGCGCGGCTGTTACATGCAGCGGGGGCAGGCGTTCCGCAAGGACGACGCCAGGCCTCCGCCTTGCACTACTTTTGGGTGCTGAGCTCCGGTTTGTACTCGATGATTTCGCCCACAATGCTGTCCGCATTACGCGCCACATCTTCCAGGTACTTGTCGTAGGAGCCGGCTCCGTTGACTTCATCGTATGCCTGGCTATACATCCTGGTGTCGTTGTCGAAGTCCTTGAATCCCTCCTTCAGCCGCCCGGCCACGATGACCTGTGTCGGGCCCGAAGCCCAGCTACGCCATATCGCGACATTGCGCCCCAGTTTTTCCCATACGGCCTTGTTGGTTTTTAGTGCCGCCGTATTGGCAACGTTGCGCCCAGGCTTGATGTAGAAGCGCGTCAGCACTGCCTTGTTCGACCAGTTGCCGGCTGGCGAGGTGCTGAGCTTTTCATCGAAGGTGACGTACATGGTCGGCGCCGATTTGGAAATGTGCGGCAGGATCATGGTTTCGTAGTGTTTGGTGTGCTGGGCCGACAGGTCTCCGCGTCCTTCCAGCGCGGTCCAGCCGTTGGGGCCTTCGTTAATCTGGAAGGCGCCGGAGTCGGGGCCACTGAGCACTTCGTACACGCGCCACTTCCATTGGCCGCTGTGGTACTCCTTGACGTGGGCCGCCAGTGCTTTTTTGAAGGCGGCCATATGGCCATCCTTGACCCACACACGGTCGCTGGTCAGGACGACCGCGGGTGGGGTTTGCGCCATGGCGAACAAGGGAAACAACAGGAAAAGCAAGATTGTCTTTTTCATTTTTAGCCTCTCGTTTTTGTTGTAAAGATCGGCCTTGCGGACTGATCAGTATAGGCAGCAGGCAAACGAAAGGATAATGAATTGTTCCTATTGGTAGCACCTGGCATGGCACGGCGAACGCCAATTACATTTTCTTGAAGAGCAAGTTGCGCACTTCGTCCACGACCACCAGGAAGCCGGTCACTTCCTGGTTTGTGCCGCGCATGAATTTGATGCCGGCCATGAAGCGTTTGTCACCCGCGAACCGGTCGCGCTGCGTGGGTTTGAAGGTCACGCTGCCGGCGCGCACATTGCTGGCGGTGAGGACGCCTTGCCCGGCGCTGAACACGTACGACGCGTCCAACTCCTCGCTATGGAAGGTGCCGCTGAACTGCGCCAATTCGCCTTGCGTATAAGGCGCTGGTTGGTACGGTTCGTACACCAGCGGGTCGCTGCCGCTCATGCTGTAGTGGAGGCTCTTATCGACAAACCGGATCATGAACTTGTCGTCGCCTTCGATTTTCACCTGGAAGGCCGAATCGCCCAGCGGAATCATCTCGCGGCCTTCCGCGCCATCGGCACGACTGAAATAGAGGGCGCCATCTTTGAGGTAGACCTTGCCGGCCAATGCCCGCACCGGGTTCCAGTAATTGCCCTCGTACTGCTGCAACT
Organism: Massilia sp. SR12; assembly: GCA_046523935.1. GTDB lineage: Bacteria > Pseudomonadota > Gammaproteobacteria > Burkholderiales > Burkholderiaceae_D > Rugamonas. The sequence goes on from CP159586.1 coordinate 4,778,813, forward strand.
GCTGGCGGCTCAGCTTCGCACCCTTGATCTTGTCGTACTCGATGTTCGATGGTTCAGGGAACTGGTCCTCCAGCAGCACGGTCGCCAGGCGCATGCCATAGCTGCCGCTGTAAGCCAGGCCGGAGCTCAAGGTGATGACGGTGAAGTTTTGCGCCGGGAAGCTGAAGATCGAGCTGGCATAGCCACCGTAGCCGCCAATCATATAGACCTTGGGGATGCCCCGTTCCTGGCCCACGTGGTGCTGGCTGTAGTTGGAAATGCTGGAAATATCCTTGACGATCGGGCCGCCATCGAGCCGAATAGGCGTATTCAGCTTGCTGGCAATAGCCTTGGTGCCCGGCGCTTGCGATGCTAGGTGCGCGCGCCAGCGCGACAAGTCGCGCACGGATGAATACAAGTTCATCGGGCCTGCGATGCCGCTGCCGTAGTCCTTTTTGTAGGCGCCATTCTCGCCGGCCCTGTAGGGCACCGCCGTATTGGGCAGTGGCAAGTTGCCGTCGTACACGAAGACCGTGTTCGACATGCCGAGCGGCGTAAAGATCTGGTTCTTGCAGAACACATCGAACGCTTGCCCCGACACGGCTTCCACGATCTTCGCCAGCAGCACCAGGCGCGTGTCGCCGCCAGGGGAGAACGCTTTGCCGGGCTGGAAATTCAACGCCTTCTGGTTGCGGATGAGTTGCAGGATGGTGTTGTGCTGCTCGGGCTCTTTGGATTCCCAGCCGGCCAGCGATTTCAACACCCTGTAGCCGTGCAGGCCATCCGTCGAACTGAGCAAATGCCGCACGGTGATCTTCGCGCCGAAGTCGGGCAGTTCGGGCAGGTACTTGCGCACGTCCTCATCAAGCTGGATCTTGCCCTGCTCCTCCAGCATCAGGGTGGCGACAGCGATGAACTCCCACGCCATCTTATCGACCTGGAATTTGGTGTCGACAGTAGCCGGGATCTTGTATTCGAGATCGGTGCTGCCGAAGGCTTTCTCGTAGACGACTTTGCCATCCTTCAGCGCGACGATTGCCAATGCCGGCTTGTCCGGGGAGTTGACGTCGCTGAGGATCTTCTCAATCGCCAGCGTCGACGCCGGATCAAGCGCGCCCTCCGCGTTGGCAGTGAACGGGAGCGATGCGACACACCAAAGTGCCAGGTACTTTGCGAGCTTATTGTTCATGACCGCTCCTTTAGTTGGCCTGGATGGTGTCGATGACCTTGCGCGCTACCGAAGCGGTGGCCGAAGGGTCTTGTCCCGTGATGATGTTCCCGTCCGCCACGTGGAAGCTGTCGCCGAACTTTTTGGAGTAGACGAAGTTGCCGCCGTTCTTGCTGATTTCCTTGTCGATCGAGAAGGGGAAGGTTTTGTAGTACTCGGCCTTCGTGTCCTCGAAAATATCGGGGAAGCCGGTCACCTTCTTACCCGCAAACAGGGGCTTGCCGTCGCGGCCTTTCAGGTGGGCGATACCGGCTGTGCCATGGCAGACGGCGGATATGACACCGCCGCCTTCATAAATCCGGCCAGCGATTTCCTGGATGCCCTTGTTCTCCGCCACGCCAAACATGGCCGCGCCGCCGCCGCTGTAATACACCGCCTTGTAGTCGCCAGCCTTGACCTGCTCCGGCTTGAGCGTGTTCTTGAGCAGGCCCATGAAGGCGGGGTTGTACAGGTGCTCTTTCTGGACGTTGTTCGACGTCTGGATGTAGCCGAGCGGGATGGCGCCGCCGTCCGGGCTGACAAAGTCCACCACATAGCCGTTCTTGATGAAGATGTCGTAGGCGACGGCAATCTCCTCGAAATGATTCGCCGTATTCAGTTTGGTATTGCCATAGGTATGCTGGTTGGACGTGACGATTAAAATCTTTTTGCCGGGTTTTGAAACCTCTTTCCAGGTATAGCTTTTATGCACAATCTTCCAGGAGCCCTGGTATTTCAAAAGCAGGAAATAGTCGGTGTACAAGCGGTTGGCCGCCAAAATCTCCACTTTCGCCGAAGCCGCATTGTTTTCAATATCAATCGCGAGGATGCGGCCGATGCGATCGTTTTTCTTGCCCGGTGTGAAACCTGTGATGTATTGCTCGCCTGAGCGAACAAGAAGCTCATTGGCGGCATTCACGCCATACAGGTTGAAATCCGGATGGAAGGCATTCCGCAATTTGGCGGGTTCGCCATTCGCCGTCCCCTCCATATAGTCGTTTAGCGTGCGCGTAACCAGTTCAGTATCAGTCTGGGCCTGGGCGGGCGCGGAAAAAAGGAGGCAAACGCCGAGGATGGCGCCGAGGATGCGATGTTTGATCATGAAGGGACCTCAAGTTGTGGATACGAACACCAACTTAGAGGGAATGCGGCGATCTGGAGTCGCGCAGCATGATTCCGGACTCCAGATACATAATTTCGCAGTGATTATGCGGTGAATTCGGCGCGGTAGCTGGCCGGCGTCTGCCCGGTGATCTTCTTGAAGGCCGCAAAGAACGTCGAATTGGAGTTGAAGCCGCTACGCTCGGCCACCAGCTCCATATTGAGGTGGGACTCGTTCACCAGCAGGCCTTTCGCGTGCTGGATGCGGAATTCATTAATGTAGAGGTTAAAACTCTTGCCCAGGTTGTCATTAATCACCTGGGAGACGGTCGTTTGTAAATTGCCGATTTTCTTGGCCAATAAGGCGAGGGTTAAATTCGGATTCAAATACAGTTTCTGCTCATGCATGGCCTCATTCAGGGAACTTAAAATGGCGCGCGCATCGTCCTCGCTCATTTTCCGGTTCTGGTACTTTTCCTTCTTATCAGGCTGCATAAAATACATCAGTACCGTGAGGTGAATGGAAAAGGTAAATGACAGGGCGCCGACAATATACGAGGTATAACGCGTGCTGGCATAAGCGATCAGGATCAGGCTACTGCTGAAATACACGCTGTAGGCCAATATTGTGTGGCGGGAAAAGCCGGGCGAACGCAAAAGCTGGCGGGCGGTCAGGGCCAAATAGAATCCCCAGTAAATATGAATCCCGAACATGACCTTGCGCCAGATTTGCGGGTAGCCGGAATAGGGGAAAATGGCGCCAATCGCGACCACGAGTGCCGGCAGCGCGATGTGCCAGCGCCAGTATTTGCCCACAGCGCGCTGCGCCAGGTCCGCGAGCGCGGAATGCACGTAGAGGTAGGTCAGCGGCCCAATGAACAGGCAGGCCGACATGCCGACCTGCAGGAATTCGACCGCCAGGTCGCGATTGAAATAGTAGAAGGTTGATTTGACCGTGCGTACGCAAATCGCCAGCAGCAAAGCCCCCAACAGAGTGTTCGCCAGGCGCTGCGATTTGCGGCTGAACAGGTAGCCCGCCAGGAAAATCCCGTTGACCGAACCCAGGGCGCTGAACAGAAATAAGAGTTGACTTGAAATCATGGCAACATGATGCCACGAAGCGCGATCAGCGTGCGATCTTGTCAACTCCCTCCAAGCCGCATAGAATGCGGGGCACGCGGGTGTAGTTCAATGGTAGAACGGCAGCTTCCCAAGCTTTAGACGTGGGTTCGATTCCCATCACCCGCTCCACGCTGCATTTCAATTATCAGCTTTACATTCCTCTTGAAGAATTCAATATACTGTATAAAATAACAGTGCACTTGTGTTCTCTTTCACGCATTGAACGTTCTTCAAAGGATGCCAGTGTACAAAGCCGTTGGGCGTGGCATATGGCAGGTTGAAGGACAAGAGATTCACTACCCAGACCTGCTCGAATTGGGCGCTTTACCCATTTCGAGGCCGAAATGTATCGCAGGTTTTGGAATAAGAGGATGGATTCGCGGTGATTCCAGAGTGACGCGTGGTCGCGATCGTAGAGCCGCAAATAGATTCTCCGTCGCGGGCGTGCGACGCTGGCTGCAGGAGTCTCTGGCTCGCAATGTAGAGAAGACGCCAAACGAGGGTTCGATTCCAACGGAATTTGATTGGCTGTGCATGCTGCAAATCCGCTAGCCTTAGGGCTTACTTGATTTGCAGCTCCTTTGCCCCTCCGTTGTCCGTAAGAGTAAGGCTAACGGAATCCATCCATATTCCACGCACAATTCCCAGTTGGGTCGTGCGAGATGGCCTAATATATCGGTTTGATTCCCTTCACCCGCTCCAATCCCCCCCTCTCGCACTCGCCATGGCCACGACTAACTTCCAGGTGTTGCTGTGTGGCGATGCGCGCATCAAGGCAGTGGATGCGCATAGCGTCCAAACGTTTTCCCGGCATACTCACGAACAGTTCGGCATCGGCCTGGTCACGCGTGGTGCGCAGAAGTCTTTTAGCTGCCGTGGCACGGTGGAGGCCATTGCCGGCGACCTGATCACCGTCAACCCCAACGAAGTACACGACGGCGCCCCGCTGGGCGATGCCGGGCGTAGCTGGAAGATGCTGTATCTGGATCCGGGTCTGGCGGCGGAGTTGCTGCGTGATGGCTACGGCGATATGGCGGGCGGCGGGGTCACGGCGCCCGGCGCCTTGGAATTCCACGCGCCAGTGCTGCGCGACGCGGTATTGGCGGGGGCTTTCGTGCGCGCCTATGAGAGCGCTACTTCGACGCTGCCCGGGGCACGCCTGGCGGCCGAACAGTATTTGCTGAACCTGCTGGCGCAGTCACTCCTGCGCCATCGACATGCCCAGGCAGGCACGGTAGCGCCGACCAGTGCGGCACAGTCCATGATGTTGGACGACCCGCTCTCCGATTGGTCGCTGGCCGAACTGGCGCAAGCATGCGGCATGAGCCGCTTCCAGCTGGTGCGCTCCTTCGCCCGCAACACAGGCTTCACCCCGCACGCCTACCTCCTGCATCGCCGTATTTTGTTGGCGCGCCAGCTGATCGCAGGCGGCACGTCGCTGGCAGAAGCCGCCGCCGCCAGCGGTTTCGCAGACCAGAGCCATATGACCCGCGTCTTTGTGCGTAAGTACGGTATCTCACCGGGTGCCTTTGCAATTTCGTTCAAGACCTGAATTCCTGCCCGCCTTAGCCTGACGTTTTCTATTGCGGAGAACGACAAATGGCGGGATATCTATACTGCGCGCTGGCGATGGTGACGGTCGGCAGCACGGTGGTGGTCAGCAAAATTATCGGGGCTACGCTGCCACCGTTCACCGCGACGGCGTTGCGGTTCGCCATGGCCTTGCCGGTATTCCTGGCGCTGTGCTGGTTGCTGCGGGCGCGCATGCCGCGCGTCGATTTGCGTGATGCGGCGCTGCTGGTGATGCAGGCTTGCGCGGGGAGCGTTGGCTATACGGTGCTGCTGATATCGGGTACCACGCTGTCGTCTGCCGCCACCGCTGGGGTGCTGCTTGGCACGCTGCCGATCGTATCGGGAGCCTTCGCGGTGCTGGTTCTGGGCGAGCGCCCTTCGTTACGCCTGCTGGCTGCGATTGGGCTCGCCGCCATTGGGGTGATTGTCGCGAGTGGGGTCATGTGGCCGGTAGCGGTTACGGTTCCAGGTGCGAGCGCGATGCCCGATGGGCGCGTAGCGGATTACGGCCTGAATGTTCAGCAGGCTCTTGGCTCGGCGCTGATGTTGGCGGCGGTGGCCTGCGAGGCCTTTTTCATTTTGCTGCACAAGCGCTTGCGTGCGCCGATCGATGCCTTGCCGCTGTCGACGTTGATGTGTGCCATGGGCTTCCTTTTTGCGGGCGTGGTGGCGCTGTTTGCCGAACACCCGTGGCAGTTGGAGATCGACGCCATTGCGTGGAAGGCGATGGCGTTTTACGCACTGGTGCCGACGGTGTTGGGTTTCCTGCTCTGGTATGTGGGAACTTCGCGCGTCAGCGGTATGGAAGCCGCTTTGTTCACCGCGTTGGCGCCGGTGTCTGCCACGATACTGGCGAGCACCATCTTGCGCGAACCGATCATGCCCAACCAGCTTGCCGGCCTGGCCTGCGTGCTGGCGGCTGTGGCCAGCCTTGCCTGGCAACGCCTGGCTTATGGTAGGGTGGAGTTTTGATAAGGAGGTGCGCCATGAGCGTCATCAAGAATTTGTCGGCCGTGCTGGCCGGGATGGTGCTGGCTGCCAGTGCCCATGCGGACCCGCTGGCGGCGTTGACCGAGAAGGAAGCCGGCGGCGGGCTGAAGGCGGCGCTGGAAGCCGGTTCGGTGGCGGCGGTGGGGAAGCTGGGTGTCGAGGGCGGCTTCCTGAACAATGACGCGGTGCGCATCAAGCTGCCGCGCGTGCTGGAGAAAGCGCGCCCGCTGCTGGCCATGACCGGCCGTGCCGAGCAATTGGATGAGCTGGAAACCGCCATGAACCGCGCTGCTGAGCAAGCCGTGCCGCTGGCCAAGCCGTTGCTGGTGAACGCGGTGAAGTCGATGACGGTGCAGGACGCGAAACAGATCCTGACCGGTGGTGAAACCTCGGTGACCGACTTCTTCAAAGAGAAAACTTCGGTGCCGCTGGCGGCCAAGTTCAAGCCGATTGTGAAAGGCGTGACCGACAAATCCAAGCTCTCGGCCAAGTTCAACACGGCCATGGGGCAGGCCACCAAGTTCGGCCTGGCCAGCGAAGAGCAGGCCACGGTGGAAAGCTACGTCACCCAGCGCGCGCTGGATGGCCTGTACCTGATGATTGGGGAGGAAGAGAAGAAAATCCGCGAGAACCCGGTGTCCTACGGCAGCAAGGCCATTGCCAAGGTATTCGGCCTGCTCAAATAAGGGTGCGCCGGCGCGGATTGTGCGCCTGGGCGGCGGAATTCAACACTTCCAGCTGCCCGGATTTGAAGGTTTGCTGGTGCTCCCCATCGCGGTCGCGCCAGCGGCACAGCACATCCTCATCATCGCCGAGGCCGGTGCGCCCCGGCGTGGTGCGGATCACCAGCATCTTATGGCGCCAGCCCAGCGGCCGCACCGCGTCGCCCGCCTTTGCCCGTTCGCGTTCCATGATTGCCTCCTGCAAGCAGTGAGGCCATGATACGCCGCTTGGCGTCGGCAGGGCGCGCGCGAAAGAAGCCGCTGCGGCTCAGCTGCCGACCAACTGCACGGCGTCCACTTCCAGGCGTTCCGTGGTCACGTTATTGGACTTGGTGATCCGCGCAGCCTTGGCTTTGTAGCTGGTCTTTTCGATTGGCTGCACGAGCCAGGTGCGGGTGCCGCGCTTGTCGGCTTTCACCGTATGCACGCCGCTCCAGACGGTATTCCACTTGCCGTCGGTATCCTGCAGTTCCAGTTTGGTGACGCCTTCCAGGCCAAAGCCGTCGCTGATCGCCACGCGCAGCTGGGTGGCGTTGACTGGTTTCTCGAACGACACTTCGAGCGTGTCGAAACCGACGTCGGAGTTGTTGGTGGACCAGTACTTGCCATCCACCTTGCCGGTGGCGCGCACCGGCTCGTAGACCGAACCGTAGTTGGAGGTCGCCGTGGCGCTGCTGGCCCACTGGGCGCTGGCGTCGTTGATATAGCCGTCTTCCATATTCGAGTAATCGAGCTTGGCCTGGCGCTTGGCCACTTCTTTCTGTTCGTCGCTCAGGTTCGCCGTGTCCATTTGCGGTGTTTGCAACGGGCCGCCGCCGGAGGACGCGGTAGCGGTGGTTGCGGTCGCAGGAGCTGGCGCAGGAACCGGTGTTGGCGCTGGCGCTGGCGTAGCGGCGGGTGTGGCGGCGACAGGCGCGGCTTCCGTGGTTGGTGCCGGTGCAGGTGCTTTCTTGGCGCAGGCTGCCAGCAACAGGGCTGGCAGGAGCATGGCGTACTTGGCGTTCATGGCTTCCCTTTTTGATTATTAAAACAACAACCATGAAATCTTGGCACAAATGCCTCGACCATTCAATTGTGCGCAGTGCGTTGCGATCAATTTGCGCATCAATGTGACTATTGGAGAGAAATTGGCATGGAATTTCCATTAGCCTCGGCGCTTCGCGAGCAGAAAGCAGATGGGAATGCAATGAAAACACTGTTGTCGGCAATCGCTGCCGCAGCGCTTTTGGCGGCGTCTTACTGGTCCCTGGTGCGGGCACCCGCTTTCCAGTCGGTTGAGCAGGCGCTGTTCGATCCCCGCATCGGCGACCAATACGTCGCTGGCATACATACTTTGCTGGTTTATCGATACAGCTCCAAGGTGAGTCAGTCCTCGAACGAGCGTGAGCAGAAGGTGAACGGGTGTCGTCGCTACTACCTCTATGCGCAAGGCGAGGGCGCGCACCGCTTACTGCAGGTCACCATGCGCCTTGATGTCGACAATGATCGCGGCTGGCGCATCATCAGCATTCGGGGCGCCGACGAGCCGGAGGTGGCGTGCAAATACAGTCCCCGTTCGGCCTACATTGCCGGCCAGGTGCGCGGCTGGATCGATGACGTGACGGCATCGGCGGAACGCCAGCAAGCGGCCCTCGATAAACTGGCCTTGTTAGAAGGGGAGGGTGAGGGCTACCTTTTTCGCTATCTGGACGACACACGGCCGCTGGCGGACACGCAACTGCGCTTCCTGAACACCAGGCCGGGAGCGATCAACACGCATTACCTGGCGACGGGCGGCACCGTGCGCGAAGCGGCGCTACGCTATTTGTGCTGGCAATCCGGCGCCTGCGATCCGCAGGCGCCACTTGCAGGCTTGGAGACGGCGCGCAAGCAGTTGCTGGCTTACTGCCGCAAGGATGAAGACTGCGCCGCCCGCGCCATGCTGCACATGGTGGCGGCGCCGGATGTTTAGGCCAGGTTGATATCCAGCAGCACCGCGTAGGACAGGCGTTTGCCTTCATACAGGTGGCCGCCGCGAATCACAGCATCGGTGGAGGTCAGTTGGCCGGTGATTTCCTGGCGCGCCAACATAGCGCGGAAGGCCTGCGCGTCTTTCGGCGCCAGGTAGCCCACCATCTGGTTGTTGAGGAAGACGGCCACCGCCTTGTCTTCGTAGGGATTGTTATCGTCCGGCAGCAGCAGTGCCTTGTGATGGACGTCGGCCGGCGCATCGCCATGCTGGCCCGCCAGCGCGTGGATGGTATCGGAGTAGCGCGATTCACCCAGCACTTCCAGCGCGAAGCGGCCCTCATCGCTCCAGTGGTGCACCGGCTCGCCCTGCGGCAGCGGGGTATAGGAGCCGCCCGCCGGTTTGCCGGTCGGCGCCGGCACTGCCTCGCGGCCGCCCTTGAGCAGGAAGTACAGCGTTACCAATGCCAGGATGATGATGACGATATTCAGTGCGAGGGCCATAAGAGGGGCTTCCAGGGTTGCGTGACCCGCTATTATCGCAGGCCGCCGCGCAAAGGGCGAATAGGCTGGAATGGTATAATCGCCCCTTTTCCTTGCAAGTTTAGCCATGTCTTCCGAATCCACGCCAAAGGGCAAAATGCTCTATGACCCGACCGAACACCGCATCCGCAGCTTCGTTACGCGTGCTGGCCGCCTGTCTACGGGCCAGGAACGTGGACTGAAAGAGTTCGGCCCGCAGTTCCTGATCGAACACACGAAACAAGCGCTCGATTACGAGCAGGCTTTCGGCCGCAAGGCGCCGGTGATCCTGGAGATCGGCTTTGGCATGGGCGGCACCACCGCGCATATCGCCAAGGTCATGCCGGAGAAGGATTTCATCGGCGTGGAAGTGCACACGCCTGGCGTGGGCAGCCTGCTCAAGATCATCGGCGAGGAAGGCATTACCAACCTGCGCGTGATCCAGCATGACGCGGTGGAAGTGCTGCGCGACATGATCCCAGCGGGCTCGCTGGCTGGCGTGCATATCTACTTCCCGGACCCATGGCACAAGGCGCGCCACAACAAGCGCCGCCTGATCCAGACCCCATTCGTGAAGACCCTGTGCGACCACCTGGCGCCGGGCGGCTACATCCACCTGGCCACCGACTGGGAAGATTACGCCGTGCAGATGCTGGAAGTGCTGTCCGCCGAACCAGCGCTGCAGAACACCGCCGAAGGCTACGCCCCGCAGCCAGCCTACCGCCCACTGACCAAGTTCGAAAACCGCGGCCTGAAACTCGGCCACGGCGTGTGGGACCTGGTGTTCACTAAGAAGTGATCTTCTCCCCGGCGGGTGCGCCCGCCGATTTGCGCGCTGGCATGAAGGCCAGCAAATTCCCGCCGATCACCAGCAGCAGTCCGGCCAGCGCCAGGCTGCTCCACTGGTAGCCTTCGAAGAAGGTGGACACCGTCAGCGCCACCACCGGGAACAGCACCGTGCAATAAGCCGCGCGGTCCGGCCCGATCCTCCCCACCAGCAGCAGATAGGCCGTGAAGGCCACCACCGACCCCGGTACCGCCAGGTAGAGCAGTGCGCCGACGTAGCGCGGGCTTGGGTCGAAATTGAACGGCATGCCGAGCGCCAGCGCGCCGAGCGTGAGGATGGTAGCGCCGCACAGCATGGCCCAGGCGTTGGTCAGCCAGGGTTGCATGCCCAGCGCCTGCATGCGGCTGGAGAGCAGGTTGCCGGTCGAGAAGCACAGCGTGCCAAGCAGGGCCAGGCCCAGCCCGGCCAGCATGCCGCTGTCGTTCCAGTGCCCCTGCATCGAGGGCAGGAACAGCATGACGATACCCGCCAGTCCCAGCACCGCCCCACCCAGCACTTGCGGACGGATCGGGCGCTGCATGAACAGGCGGCCGTTGATCGCGTTCCAGATCGGCGCGGTGGAGAAGACCACCGCCACCAGGCCGCTCGGCACCCACATGGTGGCGTAGTAGAAGCACAGGAAATTACAGCAGAACAGGGCCAGGCCTTGTGCCAGCAGGTAGCGCCATGCCGAACGCGGTGGCAGCAGCGGCTGGCGACGCACCAGCAGGATCAGCACCAATACCAGCGCGGCAATCCAGAAACGGTAGGCAATCGACACCGGCGCGGCGACCACGCCGAGCTGGAATTTGATGGCGATCCAGGTGGTGCCCCAAATGAGCACCGTGCTGAGGTAGAGGGCAATATTCATAGTGCGTCCAGCATGCCAGCCCGGACGCAGTATGCGTTGTCCAGGATTGCGCTTTAGTTGTCCAGGCCTTTGACCAGGACCTCGGCGACCAGGGTGTTCATATCAACGCCACGCTCGGTTGCCAGAGCTTGCAGGCGTTTCACCAGGTCGCTATTGAGCTTGACCGCGAACGGCACCAGGCCCAGGGCCTGGTCGCGCTTACGCTGTTCACGCTTGTCGACGCCCGCGCTGGCCGCATTGCCGAAACTCGGGCCACCCTGGGCCATTTTGTTCATGATTTTTTTGGCATCGTTCTTGGCCAGGTCGGTTTTCTTCACGTCGCACTCCTTTTTTCAAAGGCGCTATTCTACGCCCTGCGGCGGCGCGCGAGTCTTAATGCAGACAGGCCAAAACCAAGCAGGGCCAGGCTACCGGGCAGCGGTACTTGCGCGGCAGGCGCGTTGTCGACATTGATTTCCGAAATGCCGACGCCTTGTATGCCGCCATCCTGGTCGATATTGAAGACCACCGAGCTTACGTTGCCCATGCCCGCCACAACCAGGCTGCCGACGCCGGACAGAACCTGGCTTGCGCCGTTGGAGCCGGTCAGCGTGAGCGAGGCGGCGCCATCGACGAAACCGGCGATGTTGATGTTGAGCAGGCTGAAACTGGCGCCAAAGAAGTCGAGAACCCAGCTCACATCATTGGGATTCGAGAAGCCGTTGTGGATGCCGATGTCGCCGATGAAGTTGGGGTCGTAATGGTCGCCGGCGCGAACCATGCGCAGGCGGAAGCCATCCTCGGTGTAGGTGTCGTAGACCACCGAGCCGTTCAGGTTGGCGTGCACGCCGCTGGTCATGTCCAGCGTAATCGGTGCCGCGTGGGCGGTGGAGAAGCAAAGCGCCAAGGCCGCGAGGCAAGCAAGCTTTTTCATTCGACGTTCCCCTTTCAGATGAATAGTCTTATCGGCAGTATTGCCGTGGCAGCAAGACGCAAGTTTTGTGCCCCTGGCCACAAGTCACTGATTCGTCTCAGCAATTTGTTCCGGGCTCGCCGGCCCTGTCAATTTTCCCGACAGGCATCACGCGCATTGTCTGGTCTTGCGCATTTGTCGGCGGGCACCGGCAGGCGGCTGGGGCGCGTGCTAGACTTTTCGGCGTGAAGCCTTCAACCGCACAAACCGAGCCAGCCAAACCGCCGCGCCAGCGTGTGGTGGCGGCTGCGCGCGCGGCACTGGCGGCGCAGCCGGGTGATGCGATGTCGCATGCGGTGTTCCGCACCATGTCCGGCACCGACGCCACGCTGGAGCGCTTCGCCTGGCTGGGCGACGGCCTGGCGGCGGCGGTCTGGCAGCGCAACACGGAGGAGGCGCTGACCGAATACCGTCAGCCGGGCCACCACACCTTGTCCTGCTATCTGGGCGGGGGCTACAGCGTGGAGCGTGAGGGCTTGCCGGGACAGTATGGCGCGCCGCAGCGGCTTTGCTCGTTGCCCGACTGGCATGAGTCGGAGTGGGTGGTGCGCGGCCAGCTGCGCATGCTGCATGTCTACTTCATGCCGGAGCATTTCACGCAAAGGGCGGTGGCGGAACTGGATCGCGAGCCGCGCGAATTGACGCTGCAGGACCGCACCTATTTCGAGAACGAGCGCCTGGTGCGGCTGTGCGGCGCATTGCTTGAGCAGCCGTGGCAGGACCACGACCAGCTATTGCGCGCCAACGAAATTACGCACGAAGCCTTAAGCGAACTGCTGCACGCGCAATCCACCAGCAAGTCCGGCCTGCGCCTGCGCGGCGGCCTGGCACCGCAGGTGCGGCGCCAGCTACATGACTACATCGAGGCCAATCTGGCGCGGGCCATCACGCTCGGCATGCTGGCGCAACTGGCGTGCATGTCGGAATTCCACCTGGCGCGCATGTTCCGCATCAGCTTCGGCATGCCGCCCTCGGCCTGGATCGCGGCGCGCCGCGTCGAGCGCGCACGCGGCCTGCTGCGGACAGGGCGCCTGCCCTTGCAGCAGGTGGCCGCAGCGTGCGGCTACGCGGACCTGAGCCACTTCAGCCACCGCTTCAGCGCCGCGCTCGGCGTGCCGCCCGGCCGCTTCCGCCAGGTGCTGAGCGACCTCAAGTCCTGACCCTATCGGCCCATCGCGCACGATTGGCAACGCCGCGCGCCGCGTCGCCGGGGGAGGCGCAGCATTGGCTTCTGCGTCTTTGCCCGGAGTCCGCCATGCCCAGCCTTGCCCAATTCCTGATGGCTATATTGCTGTTGCCCTGCCTTGCAAGCGCGCAGGTGCCCGCCGCCTATCACGCCACCGTGCTGCCGTTTGACAGCGGGCGTTCGATCCTTAACAACGCTGGCGCAGTGGCGGGCGAGGTCGGCGGCCGCGTGGCGCTCTGGCAGCGCGGGCGCGGGCTGACTTACCTGACCGCCAGCGGTGAGGAAGCCAATGTCTGGGGCATGAACGACCTGGGGCAATTGGTCGGCGATGATGGCTGGCAGCCGACCTTATGGCAGTTGGGCCAGCCGGTGACGCGCTTCGACGCCGGTGAACTTGGCGGCAGGGCGCTGGCCATCAATAACCGGGGCTCGATGCTGATCGAGGCGCGTGGCCGGCTGGGGGAAACCGGCTTCGAAGATGAGTACTACCTGCAGAAGAAGGGGGGCCAACGGACGCCGATCTATGGCCTGTTTCCGTGGGCGATCAACGAGCAAGACCAGGTCGCCGGCAACCTGCGCGGCTCCGCCGGTGGTGGCGCGGTGTGGCAGGACGAGATGCTGCATGGGCTGCCTGACAACGGCTACTCGTGGGCGGGGGCGATCAATGAGCAAGGCTGGGTGGCGGGCGGCATCGGCGGCGAGGATGTGCCGCCCATCTTCGCGGCCATCTGGCGCGGCGACGCCGTGGAAACCTATAGCCCCGGCTACGCGCGCTCCATCAACGATGCCGGCATGGCGGTGGGCTACCTGTACGCCGATCATGCCTGGCTGTGGTTCGGCGGCCATTCCTACGACCTGAATACCCTATGGAACGCGGCGGACTGGCCGGGCTGGGAGCTGGTCTCCGCCGAAGGCATCAACAATGACGGCCTGATTGTGGCCAAGGCGCAGAACCGGGGCGGCAACTGGGACTATATGACTGTCCTGCTCTCGCCGGTGCCCGAACCGGCCCGCGCGGCGCAATTGCTGGCGGGGCTGGCGCTGTTGGGCGCGTTGCGCGTCAGGCGAGTTCGGAAATGAGGCGCACGATTTCGTCGCCGTAGGACACCAGTTTCTTCTCGCCCACACCGGACACCACGCGCAGCTCGCCCAGCGAGGACGGGCGCACCTTGGCGATCTCGCGCAAGGTGGCGTCGTTGAAGATGACGTAGGCCGGCACATTGTGTTCGCGCGCCGCCCCCATGCGCCAAGAGCGCAGGCGGTCGAAGATGCGCTGTTCGTCACCATCGAGGTTGGTTTCGACATAGCCTTTCGGCGCCGAGCTGCGTTTCTGCTTGACCGGCTTCTGGTACTGGCGCAGCTGCACTTTCTGGCCGCCTTTCAACACCGGACGCGCGGCGTCGGTCAGCTTGAGCGAGCTGAATTGCTCGTGGTCGACGGTGACGAGGCCCAGCGCGATCACCTGGCGCAGGATGGCGCGCCATTCCTGCTCGCTGCGGTCGGCGCCGATGCCGAACACCGACAGCTTGTCATGGTGCCAGGTCTGGATGCGTTCCGTTTCCACGCCGCGCAGCACTTCGATCACGTGGCCGGCGGCAAAGCGCTGGTCGCAGCGGTAGATGGCCGACAGCAGCTTTTGCACCGGCACCGTGCCGTCGAAGGAGACCGGCGGGATCAGGCAAGTGTCGCAGTTGCCGCAAGGCGTGGCCGGCTCGCCGAAATACTCCAGCAGGCGCATGCGGCGGCAGCTCAGGGTCTCGCACAGGCCGAGCATGGAGTCCAGCTTGGTGGACAGCACGCGCTTGAAATTCTCGTCCGCTTCCGACTCGTCGATCATGCGCCGCTGCAGCACGACGTCCTGCAAGCCGTAGGACATCCAGGCGCTGGCGGGCATGCCGTCGCGGCCGGCGCGGCCAGTCTCCTGGTAGTAGCCCTCGATCGACTTGGGTAAGTCCAGGTGACAGACAAAGCGCACGTCCGGCTTGTCGATACCCATGCCGAAGGCGATGGTGGCCACCATCACGATATTTTCTTCGCGCAGGAAGCGCGCCTGGTTTTCCGCGCGCTTGGTATGGTCCATGCCGGCGTGGTAAGCCATGGCGCGTACGCCATGCTCGTTCAGGAACTCCGCCGTCTCTTCAACCTTCTTGCGCGACAGGCAGTAAACGATGCCGCAATCACCCGCATGTTCGGCGGCGATGAAGTCCAATAGCTGCTTGCGGCCATTGGTCTTCTCCACGATCTGGTAACGGATATTCGGGCGGTCGAAGGATGAGACGAATTGCGCCGCATCGTTCAACGCCAGGCGGTGGATGATTTCGTCGCGCGTCTGCTGGTCGGCGGTGGCGGTGAGCGCAATGCGCGGCACATTCGGGAACTGCTCGTGCAGCACCGACAGCTTGATGTATTCAGGACGGAAGTCGTGTCCCCATTGCGAGACGCAGTGCGCCTCGTCGATGGCGAACAGGGCGATCTTCGAATCCTGCAGCAGGTCGAAGCAGCGTGGCGTCAGCAGGCGCTCGGGCGCCACGTACAGCAAGTCGATCTGGTTGCTGCGCACCAGACGCTCGATGCGCGCCGCTTCCTCATAAGTCTGGGTGGAATTGAGGAAGGCCGCGCGCACGCCGACTTCGGCCAGCGCGTCGACTTGGTCTTGCATCAGCGCGATCAGGGGAGAAACCACCACGCCCACGCCGTCGCGCAGCATGGCCGGGATCTGGTAGCACAGCGACTTGCCGCCGCCGGTCGGCATCAGCACCAGGGCATCGCCGCCATTGCCGACATGTTCCACCACCTGCCCCTGGTGGCCGCGGAAGGCTGGATAGCCGAAGACGGTCTGTAGCAGGTGCAGGGCGCGCTGGCTGGTGTCTTGCTGTTCCATCTTTTACTTAACCCAGTTCACGGTTCCGGTGAAGGCGGTGCCCAGCACGATCAGCCCGAATACGATGCGATACCACGCGAAAACAGTGAAGTCATGCGAGCTGATATAGCGCAGCAGCCAGCGCACGCACAGGAAGGCGGAAACGAAGGCGGTGAAAGCGCCGATGCCGAACAAGGGGATGTCCTCCACCGTCAGGATATGGCGCGCCTCCCACAACTTGTAGAAGGTGGCTGCCAGCAGGGTCGGAATGGCCAGGAAGAAGGAGAATTCGGTGGCCGCCTTGCGCGAGAGGCCGAACAGCATGCCGCCGATGATGGTGGCGCCGGAACGGCTGGTGCCGGGAATCAGTGCGAAGGACTGGGCGATGCCGACTTTGAGCGCGTCCAGCATGGACATATCGTCGATCGAATGGATGCGCACAGCGACCGGATTGGCTTTCGCCCTTTTTTCAACCCACAGGATGATGATGCCGCCGACGATGAAGGCCAGCGCGACCGGGACCGGTTTAAACAACAGGCTGTCGATCGCGTCGTGGAACAGATAGCCCAGGGTCGCCGCCGGCAGGAAGCTGATCACGAGGTTGAGGACGAAGCGCATGGAACGCGCGTCGCGGAACATACCGCACAACACATCCCGGATTTTGCGGTGGTATTCCCAGATCACCGCGATCATGGCGCCACCCTGGATGGCGATCTCGAACGTATTGACTTTCTCGCCCGTGAAATCGAGCAGGCTGCCAGCCAGGATCAGGTGGCCGGTCGAAGAAATGGGCAGGAATTCGGTAAATCCTTCGACCAGACCCATGATCAGAGCCTTCAGTGCGAGAACGATATCCATTGTGAGTTTGCTAAATGTGTCGGTGGCGGGATGCTACGCGGGCACGAAGCTTACCATGAGCGCCCGGGCCGAAGGACTTAATGCAAGATTAACGTTCCTGGCCGTGGCGTGGTTTGCGCTGGATCAGGAATGCACGCGCACCAGGCGTGCGCTGGCGGCGACCAGCAGCAGGGCGCCGCCCAGAGCGGCAAAGGCCAGGGTCAGGCTGGAAAAGTGGGCCACGAAGCCGATCAGGGCCGGTCCGGCCAGGATGCCGGCATAGCCGATGGTGGTGATGGCGGCAATGGCCAGGCTGGCCGGCATGGCTTTCTGGTTGCCCGCTGCGGTAAACAGGATAGGCACGATGTTCGAGGCGCCCAGGCCGACCAGCACAAAGCCCGCCAGGGCCAGGGCTGCGCTGGACGCCGCCACGGCGGTGAAAAAGCCGGCCGCCGCGCACAGGCCGCCGGCCAGCAGCACCGGGCGGGCGCCGAAGCGGCCCACCACGCGGTCGCCGGTCAGGCGCCCTACCGTCATGGCGACGGCGAAAGCGGCGTAGCCCAGGCCGGCACGGCCTTCCTCCAGCCCGCGTTCAGCGGTCAGGAAGACGGCGCTCCAGTCCAGCATGGCGCCTTCCGCCAGGAAGACGATGAAGCACAGGACGCCGATGAAGATCACCGCGCCGTGCGGCATGGCGAAGGCCGGGGCGGCGCCGTCGCGCGCCTCCGGTTCGCGCAGCAGGTCAGGGCTGGCGCGCCACAGCAGCAGCGCCGCCAGCAGCACAACGGCCAGGCAGGCGCCCAGCGGCCCGCTGCCCAGCCACAGGAGCAGGGCCATGCTGCCCGCGCCGGCAAAACCGCCCAGGCTGAACATGCCGTGGAAGCCGGACATCAGCGCGCCGCCGCTGGCCTTCTCCACCATTACCGCCTGCACGTTCATGGCCACGTCCATGGTGCCGAGCGAGGCGCCGAATACGAACAGCACCAGGCCAAGCAGGATGGGCGTCGGCGCCAGCGCCAGGCCGGGCAGGGCCAGGCACACGATCAGGCTCGACCACAAGACTACCGCGCGGCAGCCAAAACGCGCCGCCAGCGCGCCGGTCAGCGGCATGGCCAGCAGCGAGCCGGCGCCCAGGCACAGCAGGAGTAGCCCGAGCGGCCCTTCGGCCAGCCCCAGGCGCTCCTTGGCATACGGCACCAGTGGCGCCCAGGCCGACATGGCCAGGCCGGCTGTCAAAAAGGCAAGACGGGTGGAGAGGCGGTGGCGGTGATCAATAACTTGGTTCATAGCTGAACATTTTAACCGAGCCGCGCGCGGGCCGCGCTGCGCTCACTCCGGCGCGGTGGCGCGTTCCAGCGTGGTCAGCCAAAGCATGGCCTGCTCGCGCGTTGCACCGCACATTTCCGCCGACGGCTGCAGGCCGCCGCAGAACGCGGGCCGCTCGGGGCGGCCAAAGATCTTGCACAGGTCATTCTCGCCCAGTTGCACGCAGCGCACGCCCGCCGGCTTGCCGTTTGGCATACCGGGGATCGGCGAGGTGATGGAGGGCGCCCTGCAGCAGGCGCCGCAGGCGGGGCGGCATTGGAAACTCATGATGGGGCGGTATTTTACCCGTTCACGCCTTGCCCCAGCCCAGCCAGCGCATGGCCTGCTCGCGCGACTCGCCGCAAATCAATTCGTCTGCGGTGAAGTCGAGGCAGACCTGGGGCCGCTCCGGCAAGCCATACAGCTTGCAGCGCCGCTGCGCGTCGAGATGAAGGCAGGTCACGCCAGCTGGCTTGCCCTGCGGCATACCGGGAAGCGGGCTGCCGATCGCGGGCGCCGTACAGCAGGCGCCGCACTGCGGGCGGCACGGGATCGGGTCGCGGTTCATGGCGAGCGCGCTGCGCTGGCCGCCTTAGTGCATGACGTGCTGGGAGCGGCTGCCAAAGGCTTTCAGCGCATCGGTCAGCGTGACCTCGATCTGGCCGAGGTGGGCGTCCGCCATGACCCAGGCCGCCTGGCCGTTCGGCGGTCGGCGTTTGGCCACTTCGCGTTCGACCATCACCGCCATGCGTTCATGCAGCACCCGCTGGTAAAGGGGCGATTCGGGGTTGCCGGCCTGCGCACGGGCATACATGTCGGCACCTTCCCACAATTCCTGTATGCGCTCGTCCCCAAGTCCCGAGGCGGCTGCCAGGACTTGCAAAGTTGTCTTGTTATGCATTTTTTCTCTCCCAGACGCGTTCGTTGACGCGCAATTACCAGTAAATACCTTTTCTCTTTGATTTGCCAATAATTCTGGCGAATTACATCCTCATAACAACACCTGTTGCCTGTCTGGCCATGTTTTCCTGTCATGCTAGAATGGCGCCCGTTACTTGATTGGTGCCTTTCTGCAAGCCTGCAGGGAGGTGAAACGGGAAGCCGGTGACGCGCGGGATAACCATCCCCCGCCATTCCGGCGCAGCCCCCGCTGCTGTAAGCCAGACAAAGCTGACCAACGCCACTGTGCACACGCACGGGAAGGCCAGGCCAGGGGAGGATGAAGGCGAGCCAGAAGACCGGCCAGTCAAGTTTGATTGTGCAAAACCCGGGGTGAGGTTTTGCGTGCTCGGATTTCCTGTGCCTACCTTTACCTTTGCTCGGATCATTGCGGTCCTGCTATGTGCGTTCGCCTGTGCGCGTGTCAACGCTGCCACCTTGTTCGCCATCGTGACCGAACGCGCCGCCCCGACGGCCATAGAAGCGGCCCATCGCCACCTGGCCAGTCATCCCAAGGACCGCATCATCCTGCGCACGCCGGCGCAGTGGATGGCGGCGGACGACAAGCAGGCCGCCCAGTGGCTGGCACAGGCCGACAGCATCCTGGCGGTGTCGCTTTTCGGCGACCCGGCGCGGCGCTTGAAGGATGCCTTGCCGCGCCACGCGCGCGCTGCGGCCACGGTGCTGGCCCTGAACGGCGAAGCTTCCCTGAGTTTGCTGTCGCGCGGGCGCCAGGGCAGCCTGCAGGGCTTTTCGCCCGAGACCTTGCGCCAGCTTTCCAGCGAACAGCCGCCGCCGGCGGCGCTGCAGGCGGCGCGCGATGTGCCGGCTGCCGGCCAGTGGCTGGCGGCACGCCAGGTGTGGCAGGCCGGTGGCCGCGACAACACCACGGCGCTGCTGGCCCACCTGCTTGATCCGGTGCGCGCGCTGGACGCGCCGCTGCCGGAACCGACGCTGCGCCTGCGCATGGGCGAGCGCGAGCTGCATGACGCGGCGGCCTGGGGCCGCGCGGCGCAGTTGGGCGTGCAGGCGCGCCCCACCGTGGTGGTGCTGGACTTGTCGAATATGGACGGCGTGGTGCCGGCGGCCCTGTGCCGCCAGATCGAGCGCACCGGCCAGCAATGCGTGCAGGTGCTGCCGCGCTGGGGCGGCGCTTCGCGCGAGGCGCTGGAGCGCTTGCCGGAACTGATCGCGCCGGCCGTGCCGGCGGCGTT
Organism: Massilia sp. SR12; assembly: GCA_046523935.1. Classification (GTDB taxonomy): domain Bacteria; phylum Pseudomonadota; class Gammaproteobacteria; order Burkholderiales; family Burkholderiaceae_D; genus Rugamonas. Next base: position 4,798,965 of record CP159586.1, read on the forward strand.
GGTGGTGCTGCAGGACTTTGTGGTGGGCGCGGCCGAAAACCGTGAGGCGGTGAGCGAGGCTTTCAAGCGCCTCGACATCCCGTTGTTCAAGGCGATCCGCCTGTCGGACCGCACGGCCATGCAATGGCGCCTGTCGCCGGACGGCCTGCCGCCGGATTCGGTGCAATACCGCGTGGCGCTGCCGGAGCTGCAGGGCATCGGCCAGCCGATCGTGGTGGCGGCCCTGGGCGAGCCGCAGCGCGACAAGCAGACCGGCATTGAAAACCGTCCGCCGGTGGTGCTGGAGGCGGAGGCCGAGCGCCTGGCTGCGCGCGTGGAGCGCTGGCTGGCGCTGCGCGCCAAATCCAATAAGGACAAGCGGCTGGCACTGGTCTATTACAACCACCCGCCCGGCCGCCAGAATATCGGCGCCGACAACCTGGACGTGCCGGCGACCCTGTTCGACATGCTGCATGCGCTGAAAGGCGCCGGCTACAACGTGGGCCAGTTGCCTGCCACGCCGGAGGCGCTGCTGGACCGCATCATGGCGCACGGCGTCAACCTGCCGGAGGACCGCGCCGGACTGCGCGAGCTGGCCGCGTCGGTCAACAGCGTGAGCGCCGCCGACTATGCGAAGTGGTTCGCCACCTTGTCGCCGCGCGTACAGGGCGAAATGACCAGCGGCCTGCTGGGGCGCCTGCATGCCGACGTCTTGCAGGCGGAAGGCGCGCGCGAGTGGGCACTGGGCCGCAAGCAGGCGGAAGTCGTGATCAAGGAATTGCAGCACCTGGTGGAGGGCGCCGACCATCCGCAGCGCGAGGCGGCGATACGCGACCTGGAGGCGCTGGCGCAAGGCTATGCGGCCTGCCTGAACGAACGCGCGCCGCGCCGTTGCGGCGCCCTGGCGCCCCTGCAGCGCCGCCTGGCGACCTATCGCATCGAGGGCTTGAAGGGTTGGGGGCCGGCGCCGGGAAAGATCATGGTGGACAGCGGCAAGCTGTTGGTGCCGGGGCTGGTGTTCGGCAATGTGTTCATCGGCCCGCAGCCGCCGCGCGGC